>CAWJPM010000016.1:0-802774 GCA_963844755.1 Pirellulales bacterium | reverse complement strand
TTGTGTACTTCATCGTATGATACTGAGATACCAAGGTCTTGCAATAGCAGGTAGACCGTTCGTGCACCACATGCAGCAACCTCTCGCTCGGCGATCAATTTGCTTGTCTCCCCCATTGCAACTGGCAAAAATAAAGAATACAGGAATGCAAACAGGAATGTATACACAAGCAAATGTATCCTGAGGCCATGTAAATATGTAAGAACAGACTTATGGTAGGTGCAATCATGATGATAAAATGGCGCTAAACTCGAATGAGCTACACACTCACGCTTGATATCCCACACGTTACTAGAGATAATCAATACCATAGTCATTCTGAGATATCTCCATGGATAAGCTATAAAAGCCACGCAACGGATCGTATAGAGTTGCTGTCACATGGAGGTGGCATCTCTCCAATGTGACAGCAACTCCAATACGAGAAATCAGCCGCCAGCACAACTGCCTGTGCGATTATTCCAAATGTTGCAATTACTATTACAACTACTACCCATAACGTCGCATTTGACACCATTTTTTGAATCAGGAAGGTATCCACTGCCAGATGCACCACAACCCTCATCAGCACATCTTATACCTGCAGTAACTCCACAACGCCCACCAATTAGTTCCGCTGCCATAGTAGGACTTACTGCTTTGCCGGGCAGAGATTCGCTCCAATTATTAGAGAAAACCACAACAGCAACCAGCATGAATCCAAACGCAAGAACAAGATTACGATACATAACAATCGTCCTCCTTACTAGAAGTAACTTGCAGTCTCGCCCCGGTGTTATTTGTCACCGTCACTCTTAAGCGATACTGCTAAAAACAATGCCGAAACTGCATGTGTATATGGACAGAATTCTCTGGCTAACAATTCCTGTGGCGATGCATTCAGTTGTCTTACAAGTGCCAGCGATCCGGCACGTATGGTTGTGTCTGGCGGCTTTAACTGTTTAGGAAGCCAATGAAACCATTCAAGCAAATGGCCCGACACAAGTACACTTGTGTCAAGCGTTGATTCTGGAGTGACTTGGCCTTGATCGTTATAATAGCCCTCAGGCGCCCAGCGAAGAGGCCATAAACCGTCAGATTGTTGAGATGCGACTGCGGCATTTACATACAGAGCAAGATGTGACGATATGCGATCCCGCATATCGTCAGAAAGAACAGCTTTCTCTTTGTCGCAAAGCAGGATGGTTGTAAGCGAAGCTGGCAAATGAATACCACAACAAGACCCCTTATTCAGTGGGCGTTTCATCAATTCATCAGCGAGTTCGTCGAACGAGTACTCTTCTCCGAATCGATTCTTCCAATGTGACTGAGGTGGTAGGTAATGGGCATATGCAACGGCAGTCCATTCTATTTCTCGTTGTTTTAGATGAAACTCATTCATTGATGTACAGAGGAGGTCGCGGACTTTATAGACTTTGGTGCCTGCGCCAATAGATGCACTGAGGGGAACTCCTAATTCCGCTAGCGAAGAGAGCATTTGGTCTCTATGCTCACTAAGCTGCCCATCCGCAGTTTCGACAATATCTAGGCCTCGCCAGGATGGGGAAAATGCACTAGCGTCAATCAAAACACGGGTGATGATGCCTTTATTATCACGTTCCAGCCAATTCGATAGAGATGGCACGAATTCGTACAGCCGGGTGACATGAAGTAAACGGGAACGAGCCGAACCTTCCTGTTCGCTTGGAACAGTAGTTGCGATCAATGCCGCATACTGTACCAATTTGTCACGGTTGATTGGCAGATCGACTTGCACCGGTTCTGGATGTATCCGGATCGGGTTGTCTGAAAGCAAATCTACATAATTAATAGCTGACTTGTCAAGACTTGTCAGCCTCGACCAGCCAATGTTTTTTAGAGTTATCTTTAGACTAAAACAAACTACGCCAAATATGAGAAACGTAACAACCAAACGAACTGGACGGATTTTTACTTGCATGACTTAAAACTTCATTGGATATTAGCAATAAAGTTTTTTTCAATTTTAACTGTTACATGGACACACTTTTTGATCCATTAAGTCAGATAATTCGACACTAAAAGACGTTTGTGAACGTTTACAGATCCGCAAAACATCATACGTTGCGTGTATCGACCAATCTCTAACCGAAAAAAATTCGGCGGATGAGCTATTTGTATGCTATCATTTGTGGACGACATCAAGCACCCGACCCCCCGGTTGCACGCTTAAATATCGAAAACCAATAGATGTACCGCCAAAGAAGTATTTATGAGTTTATCCGTTACCGATTTCAATGTCAATCAATAAGGCAATGTTTTTGCCAAATTATTAGGGGGGTAAGCTTTTCCTATGACATGGATCCATAAGCCATCTGGATCAAATCCTGGCATTTTAATAAGCGACTAATACCATGGCCTTTGTTCCCATTAAAAAATCTTCATTTGATTATTAGCCAGTATTATCATTGGTGTTATTAATGTTAGCACTAGCTGTTTCATTTCCAGTATTCTGCTTTTTACGCGCCTGTGCGAGCTTTTTCAGAGGGCGGGCTCGTCACTGTATATAAAAATCCTTGGCTGCCATGGCCGAAAGGTGTTTTTCAGTGGCGTCGAGATTGCCCAAGGCCAGAGCCAGCTTGCCGGCCAGTCGCAAGGCCTCGCTTTTGTTGATGGGATCTCGCGGGGTGATTTCCTCCGCTGCCGATTCATAGTGGCTTAGCACCAGTTTATATTGCTTCATCTGATGAAAGCATTTTCCAATCAGGAGAATAATGATGCCCTTGTGGAGGGGTGGCAAAATGTTCAAGGTGGCAAATCATGTAAGTTTTGCAGGCAACAATAGCACAAGTCCTCGTGGAAATTAGTTCGCTGTCCCCTTTAACGGATAGAGAAAGAAACAGTGCTACCTTAGGCCAACACGTTCTTCAATAACGTCGAGCCGCTCATTGTGGAGGTTGAGATTGTTTTTTATAAGGGAGATTTCATCGGCGTTATAGGAACTGAACAGTTACAAAATGTTGTCCAGGCCATTGACATTATTTGATGTTATGGTACAGTTTAATCAGGTAACGAAAAGGCCTCAAGCGCCCGCGCTTGTGGTCTTTTTTTGTTACCTAACATGCCTACATTCGCATTCCAAAAGCAAGCCAGTAGCAAAGCAGGCACTGCAGAAGCACTAGCGACTAAGTGGCCGTCCAAAAACAACTTCCACTTTTCGGCTAAATACTGTATAAGTAGCTTTCCGTTCCACGGATGGGAGAGCGAACTATGCAGGATGCGGTAATATATCGATGTCAGTGTTCTCACTGTACACAAGGCGACGGTCACCCCGACCGGGGACAGCATGCCCAATTGAATCTCTTGCTTAGTCGATGCGACGAGCAGCAGCGGCGTTGGATCGCAGCCTGGGAGGCCAACCGCTTGGGACATGGCGGCGTGGCGTTGCTGAGCCTGGTCACGGGCCTACATCCGGATACCATCCGCCGTGGCCAAGATGAGTTGTCTTCGGGGCTGGCGGGGCGTCCTACCGGCCAAGCCCGGCTGCCGGGGGCAGGTCGGCCCACGGTGGAAAAAAAACGCCCGAAATCGAGCGACGCCTGAAACAGATCGTGGAGCCCGAAACGGGAGGCGATCCGGCCACAGGACGCCGTTTCGTGCGGCTGGGCTTGCGGGAGTTGGGACGCCGATTGCACTTGGCTCCAGGCACTGTGCAACGTTTGTTGGGCAAGTCCGGCTTTTCGCAGCGGGTGAACGTGAAGCGGTTTACGGGGCCTCCTCACCCGGACCGGGACAAGCAGTTCCGCTATCTGCGGCGTGAGCTAGAAGCCTTTCAGCGTAGCGGTGATCCTGTTCTCAGCGTGGATACCAAGAAAAAGGAACTGATCGGCGAGTTCAAGAACGCCGGTCGCACTTGGCGAAGAACGCCCCGGGAGGTGAACGCCCACGATTTCCAGCAAGACGCCCTATTTCGTGCCGCACCCTACGGGATCTACGATCCGAAGTACAACTGTGGGCATGTGCATGTGGGAATGGATGGCGATACGCCACAATTTGCCGTAGACGCCATTCGTCGCTGGTGGCGTCAGCGGGGACGCTGGTGGTATCCTCACGCCCGACGCCTACTGATCGAGGCCGACGCCGGGGGCAGCAACGGCTGCCGTCCCCGTCTGTGGAAATATGCCCTGCAACGCTGGGCCGATGAGGACGGTTTGGCGATCACGGTGGCCCACTACCCCACGGGTGCATCGAAATGGAATCCCGTGGAACACCGTTTGTTCGGGCCGATCAGTATCAACTGGGCGGGAGAACCGTTGGATAGTCTGGACAAGATGTTGGGGCTGATTCGTGGCACCCGCACCGAAACCGGATTGAAGGTCACAGCCTCTTGCACCGATAAACACTACCCTCTGAAAGTCAAAGTCAGCAACTACGACTTTTCCCAACTCAATATCCATTACCATGCCATTTGTCCATCCTGGAATTACACCATTCGCCCTCGTGCTCCCTAAATCACGAAGTAATTTTTGGACGGCCGCTAAATGCCATGTAGCAGATGTGGACAGTTCTTATAAACCATCCATTCAGGATGGGGGCCTTTTAACCATTCGGGAAGTTGCTGCCTTCCTTCGTATCAGTGAAAGCAGTGTCCGTAACGCTATCCGAAACGGTCAATTGAGGGCGTTTCGATTTGGCAGCCGGGGCGGCAGTATCCGCATTGCTATGGCTGACCTGGATGATTATGCGGCTTCTTGTACCACGGCGTCTCCAAGCTCTATTAAAACTCCACTCCAATCATCTGGCGGCACCTTCAAAAATCTCAACGCAACGAAATTGCTTGCAGCATGGCAGCGGCAAGGTGTTTTTGGCGGCCAGCAAGGTGTGTGTACCAAGGAATAAGACAATGAATCAAAACTGTATAGCATCAATAAATTCAGTCCATTTCAAGAGTGATAGGCTTGATTGGGAAACCCCCCAAGAACTATTCGACAAACTCAACGAAGAGTTTCATTTCACCCTTGATGTATGTGCATTACCAAAAAATGCAAAGTGCAAAAACTACTTTTCTCCGCGCGATGACGGTCTGTCAAAAAAATGGACTGGCGTATGCTGGATGAATCCGCCCTACGGTAGAGAAATCGTAAAATGGATGCGAAAGGCGGTTCAAGCATCAGAAAAGGGGGCAACGGTTGTCTGCCTTGTTCCTGCCCGGACGGACACCGAATGGTGGCATAAATACGCTTTAAGGGGCGAAATCCGGTTCCTTCGTGGAAGAGTGAAGTTCCAAGGCGCAAATTCGGGCGCTCCTTTTCCGTCGGCAATCATAATATTTCGAAATCAATGGTGGAAGGAGCGATTATAAGGCTGGTTTTTTAAGGGTCTCGATATCTGGAAACTGCTTGCAGCATGGCGGCGGCAAGGTGTTTTTGGCGGCCAGCAAGGTGAATGTAATGTTCCGTCATCCGAGTAGTGGTGTGGCCCATGAGTTCAGATAACGTTTTTATATCAACGCCGTTTAAGACTGATTTTGTGCCGAAAGCATGGCGGATGCCGTACATTTTAACGTCGTTAGGCAAATCAGCTGTATCACGTAATTTACGCATTCTATGCCCGAGGTTCCAACGATCCCAAGGGGTTTTGCGGGCTGTAAGAAATACATTTTTTGTTGCCAATGGTTGTTGTTCATGGATTCGCTTGAGTAATTTTATAACCAGCGGCACAAGTTGGATTACACGCGGCCGGGGAGTTCGCTGGGTGCGGATGGTTTTGTGCCGACGGAGGACAATAACGCCGGTATCCAGGTCAATATCGTCCCAGGTGAGCGCCGCCATTTCGCCCGGTCTCGCCCCAGTATATCGCAAAAAGAATAGCACTTGTCGGAACCGCTCACCGGGTGTCGGCCGGCGCCGGCGCTTGGCCGGTTTACGGCCGGTCGGCCTTTTCGGAGCAGTAGCCCGAAGCAACGCCCAGAAGTCCTTATCAGTCATCGGACGGCGGGCTTCACCTTGTCGCTGGGTGACGCCACGGAACGGGTTGGATTTGATGATACCTTGCTGTGCGGCCCAATTGAATGCCCGCTGGACAATCCGAATGATGTTGGATCGCGTCCAATCGGATACCCATTTTGAGTGGCTATCGAGCCACAGAGTGAGATGCATCGGCAGGCAATCTTTAACCAATCGGAAGCCGTGGGCTTCGGCGAACTGTTGGAGATAACGATTGCGGTTGGCATACGAGTCGGGAGCGTACAACCGCATTGAATGTGTAAGGAAAAGATCGATGACGGATGCAACGGTATGTTCGTCGCTATCGGCGGGCGGGTTTGATGCCCGAACCAGCATGAGTTCATGCCAGTTTTTTTCTGCCACTGCCTTGTTCTCTCGACCCCGGGCAAGCTTCAGTTGCTTGCCATTGACTGTAACGTACCACCAACCGTCAGTGCGACGGAACCAAGGATGTGCTTGGCGTGCCATGAATGACTCTCCCAATCCAGTAGTTTTTAATGAAAACAACCTGGTGGACTGGAAAAGTCCGCTGCCGCTTTCCGTCCGGCTGGTACCCGGACGGGAAGCCCTTTTTGATCGCCAAACCTGTATTCAAAAGTGCAACGAACCGTGCAAATGGTTCACTCGATGTCGTACCTTACTAAAAAACCATGGTTGCAAATCGTTGTCATTTTTGAACTTGCGAAAGTGGAGACGATGGGATTCGAACCCACGACCCCTAGCTTGCAAAGCTAGTGCTCTCCCAATTGAGCTACGTCCCCGTGATTGGTCAACCATTGAAATAAAGCCTACAAGAAAGGGTGGATTTCGGCAAGGGCCTCAATTCGCTTTGAAGAAGGCCTCGATCTCCTCGATTTCCGCCTGATTTAGGCTGAATTGGGCCGCTCCGATGACGCCCGAAACCTGCTCGGGCCTGCGCGCCACGATGGCGGCGGTGACCATGCTTCGCATGGCGCCCGCCGGATTGCGGAGCACCCAGGCGATTGCGACCTCGCCGGGCGTGCGCCCATGCCGGGCGCCGATCGCACGGAGCACTTCCACCAGTCGCAGGTAGCGGGTAAGCAGGGGCTCCTGGAAGTCGCGGCTGCCGCGGCGCCAATCTTCGGCCGACAGGCCGGCGATCCGCTGGCGGGTCATCGCGCCGGTCAGTAGTCCCGAGCCCATCGTGGAGTAGGCGATCACCCCGATGTTCTCCCGGGCGGTCATGGGCAGGAGCTCCGTTTCGATCTCGCGGTGGATGAGCGAGTAGCAGGGCTGCAGCGAGGTGACGGGGGCGATTGCCTGTGCACGGCGGATTTGCGCGACTTTGAAATTCGATACGCCGATATGCCGGACCTTGCCTTCCTCCTTGAGCCTGGCCATGGCCGCCCAGCCCTCCTCGATATCTTCATCGGGCAGGGGCCAGTGGATCTGGTACAGGTCGATGGTATCCATTTTCAGGCGTTTCAGGCTGGATTCGCACTCGCGGCGGACCGATTCGGCCTTGAGGCAGTGCCCGATATGCCGTTTTTCGTCCCAGACCAGGCTGCACTTGGTGAAAACGTACGGCCGGTTGGTTACGCCTTCGAGTGCCCGGGCGACGATCTCCTCGGAGTGTCCCAGACCGTAGACCGCGGCGGTGTCGATCCAATTTACCCCCGCATCGAGCGCGGCCTTGATGGCCGCGATGGATTCGTTGTCGTCCTGCCGGCCCCAAGAGAACTCCCAGCCCCCGCCCCCGATGGCCCACGCCCCAAAGCCGATGGGAGTGATATTCAGATCCGAGTTTCCCAGTTGTTTGGTGTTCATCTTGTGCTCGCATGTAAAGGGATTGAAAAATTGGTTAGTGGTCGGTAAAGGGGCAGTTTACTGCCCACCGTTTGGTAATGAATGCACGGCATTCCATGCCGAACTCTTTTCATCGATCCAGCGGAAAATATTACCTCTTGAACATTATAGACATACCACAAAGCGTATATTTATTACATCCATTAGAGGGGTAAGGGATAGCTCTTGGCAAAAAATGCAATTTAGTCGCTCTCCTGGGTTTTTCCTCAAATGCTACCCAATAGCTCTCCAAAAATTTCTGGATGGGTTCTAGTCACTCTCTAAAATACCTTGGTGGGTTATTGTCAAACAGTATCGGCAAAGTTTACACTAACTTTTTCCTTGCAGATTCCGCAAGTGGTGAAGGGACACCGGCATTTTCTACTGCGACATTCGCCAGGTTCCGTGATAATCGCATGTGAACAGGAGCGGCTATGTTTGGCTTTCTTTTAGAAATAAAAACCAAGGTCGTCGCAATCTGAGGAGCGGGAGGAATCGTTTGAAAAAAGTTTCCCAAAAAAATATCGCCAAAGAACGCGTTAAATCACCCGTTAACTTAGCCCCGCGCAAGAGCCGCATTAAAGAGGCCGAAAAAGCCGTGTTGCGCATCGTGGGCATGGGCGGATCGGCGGGCGGCTTGGAGGCCTTTGAACAGTTTTTCTCCAACATGCCGTCCGATACCGGCATGGCCTTCGCGCTTGTGCCGCATCTCGATCCGACCCACAAGGGCATCATGCCCGAATTGCTGCAACGGCACACTAAAATGAAGGTGGTGCAGATCGAGGACGGGATGCAAGTCCGGCAAAATTGCATCTATGTGATTCCTCCCAACGCCGATCTGTCCATGTTGCACGGAACGCTGCACTTGCTGGAACCCTCGGCCCCGCGCGGCCTGCGCATGCCCATCGACTTCTTTTTCCGCCAGTTGGCCGACGATCAGCACGAAAAGGCGATCTGCGTCGTTCTTTCGGGAATGGGAACCGACGGCACCCAGGGCCTGAAAGCCATCAAGGAGAACTCCGGCCTGGCTATGGTGCAGGATCCCGCCTCGGCCAAGTACGACGCAATGCCCAAAAGCGCGATCGGCACGGGGGTGGTCGATTACGTAGGCAGCGCGGAAGAACTCCCTGCCAAACTCATCCAATACGTTAATCACGCGCCGGCAAAATCCGAGGGATCTTTCGCGGAAGACGGGGAGTCCCACACCCTGCTGCAAAAAGTGTTTATTCTTTTGCGGGCGCACACCGGCAACGATTTTTCCTGCTACAAAAACAATACCATCCACCGCCGCATCGAACGGCGCATGAACGTCCACCAGTTCGACACTCTCGCCCGGTATGTTCGTTTCCTTCAGGAGAATCCCCAGGAAGTCGATCTGCTCTACAAGGAACTTCTAATTGGCGTGACCAACTTTTTCCGCGATCCGGTCCTTTTCGACTTTCTCAAGGAAACGGCCATACCCCGGTTGCTTGAATCCCGGGCGCAGGGCGGGCCGCTGCGTGTCTGGACGCCCGCTTGTTCCACGGGCGAGGAAACCTACTCCCTGGCCATCGTGTTGATCGAAACTCTGGAGGAGATGAGTCTCAAGGAAGTCGTCCCCATCCAGTTTTTTGCCACCGACATCGATAAGGAAGCCATCGACAAGGCCCACCAGGGCACATTCTCCGCGAGCATCGCCACGGACGTATCGCCGCAGCGGCTGAAGCGTTTTTTTGTGCACGAGGGCGAGGGCTACCGGATCAAGAAAGAGATCCGCGACAAGATCATCTTCGCTCCCCAGAACATACTCGTCGATCCGCCCTTTACGAAACTCGACATCCTTTGCTGCCGGAACCTGTTGATCTACGTCAGCGCCAAAACGCAAAAGAAGCTCCTGCCGCTTTTGCACTACGCGCTTAGTCCCGGGGGCCTGCTGATCCTGGGTTCGGCCGAGAGCATCGGCGAATTCGGCCACCTTTTCTCGACCCTGGAAAAGAAGTGGAAAATCTTCCAAGCCAAGGAGCCCAACGAGCGGCCGGTGATCGAAATGCCCGCCTTCCAGTTGCCCCGCGAACGCGCCTTAATACAGATGCCAGAAAAAACCAAAGAACCGGACATGAACCCATTCTACGCCGCCCAGCGGGTACTGTTAGACGCCTACGCTCCCGCCTCCGTTGTGATTAATCCGGAAGGCGACATCGTCTATGTCAACGGCCACACCGGTAAATACCTGGAACCCTCATCGGGCAAAGTCAACATTAATGTATTTGCCATGGCCCGCGAGGGGCTGCGCGACTATCTCAGCATCGCCATCCACAACGCTATTAAACAGAAGGCCGACGTCATTGTAAGCGGCGTGAAAGTCAAAACCAACGGGGGTTATTCCACAATCAACCTGGCAGTCAAGCCGCTTGCCGAACCGGGCGCCATGCAGGGCATGCTCCTGGTGGTGTTCGAGGAGACGACTGCGGGACGATCCAAGACGGCCGGCAAGAAAAAGCCGGCGCCCTTGCAGCCCGGCGCACCGGCGGATGAAATTAATGACGAACTCCGCCGCACCAGGCAGATCCTGCAAAATACCATCGAAGAGATGGAGGCCACCCAGGAGGAACTCAGTTCGGCCAACGAGGAACTGCAGTCAAACAACGAGGAATTGCAGAGCACTAACGAGGAGATGACCACCTCCAAGGAAGAGATGCAATCGCTCAACGAGGAAATGTTGACGGTAAACGCCGAGCTGCAGTCGAAGCTCGAGGAACTATCCCAAAGCAACAACGACATGAAGAATCTGCTTAACGGCATCGACATCGCCACCATCTTCCTGGATAACGACCTGAACATCAAGCGTTTCACATCACAGGCCACCAGCATCGTCAACCTCATCGCAGGCGACCTGGGGCGGCCGTTGGCACATATCGTCACGAATCTAAAATACGACCGGCTGGCGGACGACGTCCATCAGGTCCTCGAAACACTGGTGCCCAAGGAGTTGCAGGTCCAAAGCAGCAACGGCCGCTGGTACCACATGCGGATCCTGCCTTACCGCACCTCGGACAACATGATCGACGGCGTGGTCATCACCTTCGCCGACATTACCGCGATTAAGCAGTTGGAAGAATCGCTCGAGCGGCAAAAGGCCGAGTTGCAGGAAGCCCGCATTTACGCCGAAAGCATCATCGGCACGATCCGGGAACCGCTGGTCGTGCTCGACGATCGCTTGCGGATCGTCTCGGCGAGTCCGTCGTTTTACCAGACATTCCAGGTAACCCCCGCCCAGATCGAAGGCCGATTCCTATACGAGATTTGCCAGCGGCATTGGGACATTCCGGCCTTGCGACAACTGCTGGAAGACATTCTTCCCAAAAATACCGAGTTCGACGACTTTCGGGTGGAGCATGATTTTTCCGCCATCGGCCATAAAGTGCTGTTGCTCAATGCACGGCGGGTAGCACAAAAAGACCAGCAAACACATTTAATCCTGCTCGCTATTGAAGACGTGACCGAATCGGCGCAAACAAATAAGTAATCCAAGGTGAAGCCATGAAACCGAGCAAAGAAAGTGCCGGCAAGTCACCCCAGGCGGACGATCTTCGCCGCAAGGCTGAGCAACACTTGGGCAAAAAGACAGCCAAGCAAGACAAGATCCCGGTCGAAAAAGACTCTCGCGCCCTGGTTCACGAGTTGCAGGTGCATCAAATCGAATTGGAGATGCAAAACGAGGAACTGCTGCTTGCCCAGGCGGCCACGCAGGAATTATCGAACAAGTACGCCGACCTCTTCGATTTCGCACCGACCGGATACTTTTTGTGGGACCAGA
This sequence comes from Pirellulales bacterium, assembly GCA_963844755.1. GTDB lineage: Bacteria > Planctomycetota > Planctomycetia > Pirellulales > Thermoguttaceae > JBEKIK01. The sequence goes on along the minus strand of CAWJPM010000016.1, from coordinate 791,209 downwards.
GCGGGAAGATCCTCGAAATCAACATGGCTGGGGCCGCCCTGCTGAGATTAGACCGAAACGCCGACCTGCTAGGACGGCGCGGCGGCGAAGCGTTGCGCTGCCTGCATGCGCCCGATGACCCGCGCGGCTGCGGCTTTGGACCGCACTGCCAGGACTGCACGGTGCGCCGCACGGTCCTCGATACGTTTGAAACCGGTCGTAACCATCACCAAATAGAAGCGAGCCTGCCATTCGCCATCGAAGGGAAACCACAGGACATCACGTTTTTGCTTTCTACCGCAAAACTCAACGTCCGGGGACAACCCCAGGTGTTGGTCACAATTCAGGACGTAACCGACCGCAAGCGGGCGGAGGAGGCCCTTCAAAAGGCTCACGACAATCTGGAACTCCGCGTCCAGGAGCGAACCGCACAACTTCGAGCCATGGCCGTCGAACTGACAAAGTCCGAGCAGACGGAACGAGATCGACTGGCCCAGCTACTGCACGACGAGCTTCAACAGTTGCTATTCGCCGCGCGCATGAAGGTGGGTGTGCTGCGCAACAGCGTTGTAGACGAACAGGTCGGCCAAACGATCGATCAAATCGACGACCTGCTCAAACAGTCCATCAGCGAGACCCGCTCGTTGGCTGTGGAGCTGAGTCCGCCGATTCTCAAGAAAAAGGGTTTGACGGCCGGGCTGCAATGGCTGGCAGGGCAGATGAAGGATAAGCATGGATTGACAGTCACAGTACATGCGGAATCCGAGATCGAGCCGCTCAATGAAGGCGTGCGGATTCTGCTTTATCAAGTGGTTAAGGAACTTTTGTTCAATGTGGCCAAGCATGCCCAGACAGATTGTGCGCAGGTCAAGATAGCGCGAACCGCCCAGGGGCAAGTTCACATCGAAGTGAGCAACAATGGCGTCGGCTTCGATCCCGACAAGATGCAAAATCTCGCGGAGAGTGGAGGTGGTTTTGGTTTGTCCAGCATCCGCCAGCGCCTGGAAGTGCTGGGCGGTAGCTTGAAGGTGGATTCCACGCCGGGCAAGGGGACCCGCATGGTGATACAAGCCCCATGAGGCAAGTTGACGTAGCCACGTAGCCAAACAGTTGCAGGTCCGGTCTGCCACGGCCCGGACTGAGTGCAACTTTAAGGGTTGGAAGGAATCAACGAAATGGCACAAACTGGCAAGCAATTCAGGGTGAAGCCATGAAGAAGACCGAGTCGGCAAGCGGCAGACAGTCACAGAGTGCCGAGCTCCGCCGCAAGGCCGAACAACTATGGCAAAAGAAGAAAAAGATCCAAGCGCTCGAGATCCCGGCCGAAAAAGACGCTCGCGCCATGGTTCACGAGCTGCAAGTGCACCAAATCGAATTGGAGATGCAGAACCAGGAGCTGCTTGATGCCCGAGCCACCGCGGATGAGCTTTCGATCAAATACATGGACCTTTTTGATTTTGCCCCGACCGGATTCTTTTTGTGGGACGAGCAGGGGAAGATTCTCGAACTCAACCTGGCGGGCGCAATCTTGCTGGGATTGGAGCGAAGCACCGCGTTCAAGAAACGCTTCGGGCAGTTTGTCGCCGTCGAAGATCGTCCGATCTTCGCCGACTTTTGCAAAAAGGTAATGCAGGTCAAAACCAAACAAACTTGCGAAATCAAACTATTGATCGATGTAAAACCCCTCGACGTGCTCATCGAAGGCATCGCCGGCCTGTACCGCAAAGGAGAGGGCACGCTTTGCCGCGCGGCGGTCATCGACATCACCGATCGCAAACAAGTCGATAGCCTGACAAAGCTCATGCTTATATCGCAGGCCGTTCTGGCCAAAACCGATATGGAAAGTATGCTGCAACTGATCGTAGACGCCGCGGACGAGTTGATCGGGGCAAAATTCATCGTTTCCGGATACAACTATTGCGAAGGCTCTTTTACCGTAGGGGCCACGTCGCTCGCGGCCCGCGATATGCTTAAGGCGCCGGAAAAAAGAATCCCCCTTGGACAAGGCGTGCTTTATGTCGAACTTATCTTAAAAGAGGGCATTGTCCGCCTCAGCGAGCAGGCTCTGCGCCGCTACTACAAGTGGAATCTGCCTCCGGGACATCCGCCTTTGCGCGGGCTTTTGGGGGCAAAACTCACCGCGTTTGACGGCCGGCCCGAGGGCCTCATCGTTTTGTCCGATAAAACCCGCGGCGGCGAATTCACGGCCGACGACCAGATCATGCTGGCTCAATTGGCCAATATCGCCTGCATGGGACTACGGAACATTAATGCCAGGCGCATGGCGGAAGACCATGCACGCGAGCTGGCCGCCGCCAAGGGAGCCCTGGAACGCGAAATCGCCGCCCATGTGAAAACCGAAGAAGCGCTCCGCGAAAGCGAGGTCCGCTTCCGCACTATGGCCGATTATAATTACGACTGGGAATACTGGATCGATTCGGACGGAACCTCACCCATCTACGTTTCGCCTTCCTGCCGGCGAATCAGCGGTTATTCGGCCCAAGAATTCCTTGATAATCCGGATCTCTTGGAATCGATCGTCCACCCGGACGACAGCAAGGCCCGGGCCGAACACGTTCGCCAAACGCATGATAATCCAAACCCAATGACCCTGGAATTTCGCATCATAACCAAGGATGGCCAAACGCGCTGGATCGAGCATATTTGCCAATCCGTTTTCGGTCCGGACGGTAAATGCCTAGGCCGCCGTGCCAGCAACCGCGACGTCACCGATCGCAAGCAGGCCGAACAAGCGCTAAGCGCGAGCATAATCGAGGCCCGAAACCATGGGGAAGCCACCAGAGGGGCGGCCGATACCATTCGTCACCTTGCCCGCTTCCCCGAAGAAAACCCGAATCCCAAACGTTCATCGGCGTCGGGTGATGATCTAAACCCCATTGATCCGCGGCAGCCGGCCCCGGCTCCCGCTGCAAACGTGTTTAACCTCGACGAAGCGGTAGGGCGCTGCTTCCGCAAGTACGAGCTTTTCCAGGACATGGTCGAATGTCTGTTCGACGAGTCTGACTCTTTGCTGGAACAAATGCGCACGGAGCTCAACAACGGTGACGCCGAAGAGCTGGGCCGCGCCGCGCACCGGCTTAAAGGGACAGTGGTCTTTCTAGGGGCCTCGCCGGCCGCCGATGCCACAATGCGCGTCGAGCAAATCGGCCTATCGGGCGAGTTGGGCAACGCGGCCGAGGCAATTGATCAACTTCAAACGCAGCTTCAACTGCTAAAAGATGCCCTTGCCCCGCACCGCAAATCTCCCCCGAAACCGGAAAATAAATAATTAAGGATATCCCGAAATTAAGGATTAAAAAATAGGCATATTTAGCCTCCGGTGAATGCACCGGGCGCCGCATGAAGTGTTTGTCTTTTTTTTCCAGCAGTATATTCTCGACGGGCTATAGAGAGTCGGGACAATAATGTCGTGGTGTAGATGGTAAGTCAAGCCAAGCCCACGGGTTGCAAGCGACTCTATCGGTTGCGGCCGACAAGTTGAGTATCATCGCCGGTCGAAATCTTTTTTTCCACCGAGGCGGTGGAGCCCAAGATCGCAGTTTAAGCCCATGCCCTGCATGGCGGCAAGTGCCTCGGGTTTTTCTTGAAGATAGGCGTCCCAAAAAAGCGTCGCGGCGTCGCGGATAAATGGCTGGAAGCGGGCGTCCTTTTCGCTTTCACGCTGACGCAGGTTACCGGCGTACATCAAGTGATCGCCGCCATAAAATATCGCCAAATATTGATCGGCCCCGGATATTTTGTCAAATGGAATGCGGCGCTGGTAGGCCTTTGTCGTGCCCACGATGCCGTTGTCTTCGCTGCCCGTTATGAACAGGCAAGGCACGTGTATGTCTTTGTATGCGATATCCAAAGGCACCTGGCCCACGGGTACGGGCGGGCTCATGGCGATCACCGCTTTGATGCGATTGTCGGCTTCGATTATTCCGCCCGGCAACACCTGGCCGGCCAATGCCAAGACGGTTTGTGCGCCCAGGTCAAAGCCCGCCGCTCCGACGCGGGTAAGATCCATTCGCAGGGCCAGGGGATCGCCGTCGCGTTTCAATCGCTCGAGTTGATCGAGCGCGAATCGCATGTCCAGAGGGCGGTTTCGCATGGTCGCGGGATTCATCGAAGGCCTCTTTCAAATGCTTCTTGGGCTGGACCTTGCCCCGCCACACGGCATCGTCGCTGCCGGCATGTTCCACGAACACCGAAATATACCCACGGCTTGCCCAATGCGTGCCCAAATAGGCGCAATCTTCGCGCGATGCGCCCCAAACCGTGCGAAAACAGCACCACGGGAAAGGGCCCTTTGCCGGCCGAAGGATAATAAATTTTCACCGGCGCCTGGCGCGATCGGCCGGCGTCGAACCATTGGAACTCTTGTGAAAGCACGGAATATTCACGCTCGATGGAAACGCTTTTCCCCTGCGATTCAACAGACGCGTCTTTGGCGTCGTCTTTGGGAGTCGCAGCCGACAAAACGCAGGCCGACGCCATGCATGCGATCCACAAGTTCAATGTACATAAGAACTGTAGTGTTTTCATGGTGGGATATCTGGTTTTCAGTTTACAGTTTTCAGTTTTTTCAGACCGCATTTTCCGTTTTATATTTCTCTCCATTTCCACTCCCCGTTCTCCACTTTCCCTCATCTACTGATTTCGGCAGGGCAGGGGGGCAATGGGCGAAGAAATCGAACTGGGCCGATTTAGTTTGCCCGACCGGTTGCGCAAAGATTATTGATGGAAGGGATTGGGAGTTGAGAAATTAGAGATTAAATATGGAGATTAGGGATTAGGCGATTTGACCGGAATCGTAAAATGCCGATTTTAGTGAGTAATCCGCTTTTCCGCTATATTTTACCTACCGGCGCCAGGTAGATGACAAACTCCTCTTTGCCGTCCAGGCGCAGAAGTTGATCGCACAACTGCTGATTATAAGCGGCCACCGCGCAGGTTCCGGCATGGATCGCCTCGCAAGCCAGATAAAGATTTTGGCAAACGTGGCCTGCATCCATCGCGATCAGCTTATGAGCGGCCAGGCTGTAACGCCATTCCATGCGGTACGGTATGGCCGTCCAGAAAAAGACCAGAGGGGCTTGTCCGACAAACGTCTGCCCCAGCGAGGCCTCGACTAGTTTCTGTTCGATTTGTTTTTCATCGAATTCGAAGAGCAATTGATGTTCTAACGGCAAATAGCGGTAAATCCCTTTTTCCAATCCGCCCACTTCTATCGCGACTATATAAGTTTCCAAGGAATGCCGGGCCCCGGCCGAGGGAACCGTACGAAAGGCCGCCCTGCGATCGAGCATGCGCCGCACGCCCTGGGTGGCCCAAAGCAGGAACGAAAGTTCGTCCAGGGTGATCGCTTCTTCGCGGAAGAGCCGCCGGCTTTGCCGGTTACGAATGGCCGTTTCCAGATCCAAAGCGGCGATATTTTTCCACTTGCCCGGTGCAACCAGATTGATCCGCTTGGCATCCGCCGGATACGGCTTTTCCAGCGGGGGCGGGTCCAGGCCCGCGGTTTTGATCGGTTTGCGAAAGATCGATTGACTGGCGAATCGTATCCTTCAGAAAGTAACGCGCCTGTTCGATTTGCTGCTGTGTCACGGCCTTTTGCTCCTGAAAAAATATATATTAGTTTTCAGTCATCAGTTTTACGAATTAAGTTTTCAGCTATAAGTGAACAGCCATCGGCTTTCAAGCCAATACTCACAGCCTTTAGCCTAAAAATTATACCACCATTCAATTTTACGAATTGCAAGCATAGTAATTATTTCAAGGAAAGAAGCCAAAACACAGACAATTTTCACCACGAAAGAGCGAAATAACGAAAAAACGAAATCTAAATCTTCAATTCTTTTCGTGTTTTCGTTCTTTCGTCTTTTCGTGTTAAATAATTATGGATCCATGCAGTTTGCTGGAAAGCCTAAAGTGTTGCCAAAAATAAAAGGTCTCCCGTTGATAGGCCTTATGGAATTAACTTTTTAACGCGTCAGTCGTAAATCATGGTGCGGAAAAGGGTAATGTATTGTCTTCAGAATTTCTAGTTGCCGTCAATCTGATATCCTTCGGCAATGAAAATGATTCGGGGGTTTCTTTTGTGTAATCATCATGATATCAGTATAGTATAATCACCCAAAGGTTCTAAGGGGGTAATCTTCTGAGGCTAATAATTTTCTTTTTAACGGAATTATGCCTTTGGCAAAGCAGTCATAAAAAGAGGGGGTAATTTTGTCTGTTGACAAACGCAATAGTTTATGATAATATACATTCATGGCAAAGAAAAAACTAGACCTCCTTTCTCAGACACAGGCTGCCGAACGTCTCGGTTTGACTCGGCAACGTGTATCGGTATTAATCAAAGACGGCAGAATCAAGGCCAAAGAAATTGCTGGCCGTCCGCTCATTTCAGAGCAAGAGTTAAACCGCTTTGCGACTATCCCTCGGAAAGGTGGAAGGCCTTCATCCAAACAATAAATCCCCCCTTCGGACGCATTTTGAAAAAATTCCGATTTTGTTCCCTTATAACTATTGACAGACGCAATAGTTTAGCTACAATAAAGATGGATAAAGGAAGGGAACAAATCATGAAATACACACCCCCAAAATTCACGAGACTTTCCGACATGGCCGCAATTGACGTGGGTAGATTGACAGAGAATGAGGCCCGGTCTATTTTGGAAGCAATTCGTTGGCCGCAAGGTCCGGTATGCCCTCATTGCGGCGGTGAAGATGTGACACGAATTCAAGCCAAGTCTGAGAAAGTACGCGATGGCGTTATTCAGTGTAACGTCTGCCGTGGGCAATTTACGATAACGCTTGGAACGGTAATGCAAGGATCGCATATAACTTTGCGGCAGTGGGTTCAGGCTTTTCATTCAATGTGTTCTCACAAAAAGGGAGTATCGGCCCTCCAACTCCAAAGAAATCTTGGCTTGCATACCTACAAGGCTGCTTGGTTCCTTGCCCATAGAATTCGGCTTGCAATGTGTGAAGATTCGCTTGCTAGCAAATTACAAGGCATTGTAGAAGTGGATGAAACATACGTAGGCGGCAAACCAAGAAAGGGACAAAAAGACGAATTAGGCAATCCAGTTAAAAGCAAGCGGGGGCGTGGCACCAAAAAGACGCCCGTGGTGGTCCTGGTTGAACGTGATGGAAATGTCAAAACAAGGGTAGTCGAAAACATTGACGCTAGTAGTCTAAAAGATGCAATCCGAGAGAATGTAAATAAACAGTCAATTATTATGACTGATGAATTAGCCGCCTACAAAGGAATCGGCGGGGAATTTGAGGGTGGCCACTATACAGTAAATCACAGTCAAGGCGAGTACGCCCGTGGTGAAGTCAATACAAATTCTGCCGAGTCTTTTTTCGCATTGCTAAAGCGTGGCGTACACGGCACTTTTCACCATGTCTCCAAGACGCATCTTCATCGTTATTGTGACGAATTCTCTTTTAGATGGGATGAACGCAGAATAAATGATGGAGAGAGGGCCATGGAAGCAATTAAGGGAGCGGAAGGCAAGAGATTGATTTATAAACTTACGATAGCAAAAGAGAGTGCTTAAAATAAGTGATGTTCTGTGTTGAAAATCTCTATTTTCTTTTTAAACCTGCCTTCCTTAGCCTTGCTTCCACTCTATTTGGATCAACCTTCATAAAGGATTCTAATGCCTCTTCTAGTTTGAGAGGATAGAGGGAAAGACATTTGAGGCGGCGTTTAAGGGATTTGGATTTTTTATTCAAAATCTATGATTGTATAGGCTCTGGCGTTTGTGCAGGCTCTGTCTTAGCAACAGATATCTGGATAGGTGGATTAAGTATAATATTATACTCTCCAGATATCAGTTCACCTTCCAATCGGATAGAAAGAATTCCAGGGGCGGGAACGGGCAGCCCGTGAAGAACACTAATAAGACGGCAATTTTTCTTATCTTTGAATTCCAGTTTTACAGGCTGTTTTATGATTTCTTGATCATTGACTTTAACTATTAAATTGGCTTCGTAAACGTCCTCTGATTCATCAGGATTTTTTTTGAATAGCGATGCAATTGTAAATTTAGGAAACCAAAAGGGATAAGCTGGAGGCGAAATCTCATCAATAACCTCAATAACGCTGAGAGTATTAGTCAGGCGATCAATTATTACATTCTGAGCACACATTAGAAGCACGATTCGGGGCACGGTCCATCTCCGGATATTTAAGGCTTATTTGGCGATATTTCAATCTGTGTCTCGGATGTTGCGGCTGTCGATTTATATGCGGTAGAGGGAAACGGTTCTAATGTAATATTTTCATAAATCGTAGATTTGAGAGAGTTTTTAATATATGCGATAATGGAAGAAGCCCATTGTATATGTGGCAAATGGATGTCTCCAATTAAGGGAAGAACTTGATCTATGTCAAAGAGTGAGAGGGCAATTAAATGAATATATATTTGCGCCAATTCTTTTTTGGTTTGGGGAGGTTGTGAAGCATTTTGCTTCAACCAACTAACAATTTCTTTGGGTGATAAAGTCTCTGCTATTTCCTGAACTACTGAGTCACTTCTTAATCGCTTGAAAAGGAAATATGGGTCGTTTGCGATGGTAATGGTATATTCTGCATCATCTGTATTTCTGATGGATGTAGTTGCCATGATTTTAGCCTAAAATAACGATATATTGCAGGGTGATATGGACATTGATTATAAGGATGTAAGTATTCATAACCGCGCCCCCATTTGCTCCACACTAATGGAACATTAAGTGATGATCCTGTCATTTCCAAAATTCCAACTACAATTCCAGAGTGTTGAATTCCAGGATCATCCTGATAATAATAAAGAATAATATCTCCAGGTTGAGGCTTATCTCTTTCTGTAATTGGAAAGTATTCGTCATCCTCAATAATTTTTTCTAAATTTGCGTCCGGTAAAATATTTGATCGACGACAAGCAAAGGATAAACCATGGCAGTTATAAACTGGACATGGACCAACAAGGCGTTTAGCAGCGGGGTATTTATAAGAATACTTTTTTTGCTCATCAAAAACTTCGCCCCAATCTTTAAGAGACATTTCCCTGGATTGGTCATTTTGTATATCATTGCTGGCGCGGGTTTGAATAACAATCCCCCTACGTGGCCTTTCCTGAAGCAGGTCGGGTTCCCCGGGTAGTATAAGCCTTGACAATAATAGCATCTCCTTGAATTAAGATGTGTTAATCTTGACTTATACCTTGAGTTTAACAAGATTTATCGGATATTCATACCCCCTTTAAGAACTAAATCTTTGCCATCAATAAACATAATCTTAAATATTCAAAGAAGTGGCTATAAAATAATTGCTGCCTGGAATTAACCCTTTGCTTTGCCAAAGGCATAATTCCGCTTTTTAATCACTTGACATGCCGCGTTAAATCTGTATACTGTACTATGTAACTAGTACAGTGAGCAGTTTATGTTTCTACAAATTGATTTCCAAAACGGCTTGCCCATTTACGAGCAAGTCGTCCGCCAAGTGAAATTCGCCATTGCCGGCCAGGATTTTAAGGAAGGCGAACTTGTGCCTTCGGTCCGCGAAATCGCCCGGGAATTGGCCATAAATCCAAACACCGTCGCCCGCGCTTTCCGCCAATTGCAGACCGACGGCGTGCTCGAGCCGGTCCGCGGCACCGGCCTGGCTGTCGCTTCCGGCGCGGCCGAGCGCTGCTGCAAAGAGCGCGTGGAACTGATCCGGGCCCGACTGACCCAGGTCCTATCCGAAGCCATGCAAAGCCGGCTCGATCCGGACGATTTGCGCACTTGTGGAACGAGAATTATCAGTAACAAATCCCAATAAAAAATAAAAATGTAAACCAAGAATAAAATGGGTAGCCCAGGTTCTGAACCTGGGCGGCTTTGCCGCAAGAGGCCGAAACCTTGCCAATGCCTCTTGGGACGCCGTCCCACCGGTTCAAGAACCGGTGTTACCCGCTAAGCCAAACAAGTAATTAATTATTTTCATTTTCCCACTTTCCCCTTTTTACACATCAAGAAAGGCATGATTATGGATCCGATCATCCGACTAAAAAACGTCAGTAAGCGTTTCGGCGCGGAGGTCGCGCTAAACGACGTTTCCCTTGAAGTGCCCTCCGGGGTAGTCTTTGCCCTTTTAGGCGAGAATGGAGCGGGAAAGACCACCGCCATCCGCATCATGCTGGGTCTGGCCGACGCGAACTCAGGCCAGGCCGAGGTCTTGGGCCTGCCCTCTGACGCCCAAGGGCTCGAGATCCGACGGCGCGTGGGTTATGTGCCCGAGCGGCCCACCTTGTACGAGTGGATGACAGTCGACGAAATCGGTTGGTTTACCGCCGGATTCTACGGCGAATGGATTCCTGCCCGAATACGCGCGGTTGACGGCCGGATTCGGTCTGCCGGGCAAGAAAAAGATTTCACACCTCTCAAAAGGCACCCGGGCGAAGGTCTTGTTGTCGCTGGCCCTGGCCAATCAGCCGGATTTGCTGATTCTCGACGAGCCCACCTCCGGGCTGGACGCCATGGTGCGGCGCGAGTTTCTGGAAAGCATGGTCGATCGGGCGGCGGCCGGAAAAACGGTCTTTTTGTCCAGCCATCAGATTGCCGAGGTGGAACGCGTTGCCGACATCGTCGCCATACTCCGCAAGGGCAAACTGATTTTGGTCGAACGGCTCGACGAGCTGAAATCGCAAATCCGCAAGCTGACCGTGACCATGAAAGACGGCGCAATGGATCTGCCCCAACTCGGCGGCGAGATTCTCAGCAAGCGTCTCAAGCAGCGGCAATGGCAAATCATCGCCCGGGGCCTAAGCGACGAGCAACTCTCCGCGCTAAAGGGCCACGAGAACGTCCGGGAGGTGGAAATCCTTTCCACAAACTTGGAGGAAATCTTCATCGCCTACATGCAACAGGAAAACGGCGCGGCGGAGCAAACTGCCGCCAAGGAGGATTCCGTACTATGAACCGGGCAATATTCTGGCGCTTGATGTGGAAGGAATACCGGCTGCAACGGGCGTTCTGGATCGCCATGGCCGTGTTTTTTATATTGGTGGTGTTGTGCGTTTGGATGTTCAACAACGATCACATACTTTCAATCCGCTGGTATTTTTCGCTGGCTATTGGAATACCCGCCTTCTATGCATTAGGCTGCGCAGCGACCATGTTTTCCGGCGAACATGACGCCGGGACTTATGAATTTCAGCGGATGCAGCCCGTGCCGGCTTCCGGCGTATTTTGGAGCAAAATCGTTTTCGCCGTGGTAAGCCTCATAGCGATGCTGGTCGTATTTTGGTTATTGGCCCTGGCGTTTGCGGGCGGATCGCTTCCATACTTAAGCGAATCCGTCGATATGTGGGTTTATATGCTTATTATTACATGGTCGTTTATCGTGTGGGGCGTCTTTTTATCGTTGCTCATAAAACGTCCCCTGCTTGCCGCTGTCCTGACAGGGGTCGCTGTGGGTGTGATTCCATTTTTTATTTCATTCATTTTTCACCTGCGCATTCCAAGTGAATCGGTGACTCCATTGGCGGTGTTCGCCTGTTTGAACATATTATTGGCCTTCGTGGATATATTGCTGGGGCGGCGGTGGTTTGACGAAAAAATGCGGTTGTGGTCTGCCGTCGCACGACTTGGACGCGAAAAAACATCAAATACAGCCGTATTGGTTGAACGTGTTACATGGTCGCAAAACAAGTCGATGTTAATGCGCCTGACATGGCAACATTGGCGCCAATCATTTTGGATCGCTTTTATCATCTTGGCGATGTTGGCGTCATTATTTCTGTTGAATGGTGCACGCCCTGAAATCTTCATCAACTTGACGATATTTTTGTGCGTGTTCGTTTTGCCATTGATCGGCTCATGTACGTTCCATGCCGATCAGCGGCAAAGAAATTATCATTTTTTCGCCGAGCGAGGCATTTCGCCCACGAATATATGGTTCAGCCGTTTGTGGCCTTGGCTGATTATCGTGCCCTGCATGTATGGGCTGTTAATCGTCATATTCCTCCTACAATCGCCCAGAATACTATACATGGAAAGGAATCTATGGCCCAACCTATTTCAGGAATTGGACTTTTCTTTCGGTTATGTCGTGTTGAGTATATGCGCGGGCCAACTTAGTTCCATGTTTTTCCGCTCCGGGCTATTGGCAGGTTTGTTCGGCTTTATTTTAACGTTCATTACCGCGGTCTGGTGCTACTGGATGCACGTCTGGGGATTGAGTTGGTGGTGGTCGGCAGCGCCTATTCCCATTTTATTTTTGCTGGCAACGTGGCTGCGGGCCCCGGACTGGCTGCTGGATCGCGGCGGAGTGCGCGGCTGGTGGAAGCCTGTCATGCTTTTGTGTGCATCGGCCATATTGCTAATCGCGGCGGTGGGATACAATCGCGCCACCGGGATCCCGGTCGTGGATCCCGGTTTTTTGCTCTCCGAATACGAACGGCCGCCTACGCCGGAAGAACAAAAGACGTTCGATCTGCTGGAGCGGGCCAAGAAACAATATGTTTCATTGCCATATTCGCAAACCGCATCCGAGCCGCCAAAAGAAGAGGAAAATTCGGAAGACGAACTCGGCAATTTTCCTCCCAACGGGCCCGAGCCTTTGACTGCCGATGAAATCGCCCAGGTCAAGGCGAACCAGAAAATCATCCCGCTCCTGCTGGAGATCGGTGACAGAAAAGATTGGAATTTGAGAGTTCCCTCGTTCGATATTTGGAATTATAGCCATCTTGTGTACTTATTGATCGATAGCGCGAGAATAAGCCAGGCCGATGGAAAACTCGACGAGGCCTTGGATCAATACATGGCCGCCTTGCGAATCGCAGTCCGCTTGGACGATGCAACCACGAACCAGGGTAATTTCGAACGCCGCGTCTATTTCCTCCTGCCCTATTGGGCGGCCGAGCCGAAACAAACCGCAAAAAATATCAAAACCGCCATCGATCAACTGGAAAAGATATCGCCGGAAATTCCGGCGGGGAAATTATATGTCGAAAAATACTATTTGTTCGTCAAAGAGCAGCTTTCCAAGAGATCTGTCCAAAGAACTACCCAGAATGGCACGCAGAAAGACGAGTTTTTGCCATTTTTTTGGCGAATAATACCTTGGGAACGCGCCCGGGCGATTCGACTTTTGAATTTGATTGCACTTGATGAACTGAATCTGTTGAATAAAGCCGAGGCCGAGGCCGAAGACAATGCGAGATTCATAGAGACATATCCGTGCATTGACAGATATAGTGAGTATATAGAGTTGCAAAGAAATTCAGCCTATGTTTTAAGCAAAGACATCAATATCCCGCCGCTATATTATGGCCCAGAAGGCAAATGGCTTGTAAACGAATATGCGGCGATAATAAACCGGCACCGGGCAACGATGCTAGTCCTGGCCCTTAAAGCATGGAAAATTGAGCACGGTGCGTTCCCCAAAACCCTGGACGAATTGGTGGGGCCCTACTTCAATCAGTTGCCGAATGATCCATATTCCGGGGATCCCTACCTTTATTATCCCGAAGGGTTAAGAATTCCCCTCGCGGAAATAAATAGATGGAATTATGGTTATAGTCACTGGATAAATCCAACGTTATATCTAGAAACGCCAAAGCCGATATTGTGGAGCACCAGCGAAAATATCTATTTCAAAAATCGAGAAGCAAAATCGATATTGGCTAGATACGAGATCTGGAGAAAACAATCCGGACCCGGCCCGTTGCAATTTTATCAGCATGTAAGAAACGATTTGTATACTGTGGAACCAAAATCGTTGTACGATCTTTTCTCGAACGGCCATTTTTTTACAGTGCCGTAAACCCAGGGTAGCCCATGTTCTTGAACCTGGGCGGCTTTGCCGCAAGAGGTTGAACGTAAATCAACACTGGGTGGCCCAGGTTCTTGAACCTGGGCGGCTTGGCCGCAAGAGGTTGAACGTAAATCGAAAACCTTGCCAAACCCTCTTGGGACTCCCGTCCCACCGGTTCAAGAACCGGTGCTACCCGGTAAACGATAAGAAGAACCGATGCTACCCGCTCCCGTCTCACCGGTCAAACCGGTGCTACCCGGTCGGGTCGCGGCTAAACTACTGCGGATATCTCGCGTGATCGTGGACCTCGATCTCGACGGTCTGCGTCTGGTGGTTGCGGAAGATCAAGACCGGCACGGTCGCGCCTATGTCGGTCATGCTCACCACGTTTACCAGTTGGCCGTCGTCGTCGATGGGAATGTGGTTGAATTCCAGGATTATGTCGCCGGGCATAAGTTTAGCGGTCTCGGCCGGCGTGCGGGGCGTTACGGCGTTTACTTTAGCGCCCATCAACCGCGGCAGCCCGGCCTCGGCGGCCGCTTCCGGCCCGAAACTGAGAATTCAATTGCACCCCGATATATCCCCGCGTCACCTTGCCGGTATCGATAAGCTGTCCGGCTGAGAACATGAACATGTTAATGGGAATGGCGAATCCGCAACCTTCGCTCACGCCGGAATTGCTGGCGATGGCCGTGTTGATGCCGATAACTTCCCCGCGCATATTGACCAGCGGCCCGCCGCTGTTGCCCGGGTTGATGGGGGCGTCGGTCTGCAGGAAATCCTGATTTCTGAAATTGCTTTCGCCGTTTTTGGTGTTGCTTTCGCCCAACTTCAGATTCCGCCGGCCTTTGCCGCTGATGATGCCGTGCGAAAACGACTGGTTCAGGCCGAAGGGACTGCCCATGGCCATGACAAAGTCGCCGATTTCCAGTTTGTCGCTGTCGCCCAGCGGGGCGGCGACCAGGTCCGGCGCGGATACGGCCAGGACCGCCACGTCGCACTCCTCGTCGACCAAAACTTTATCGGGCGCGATGCGCCGGCCGTCGGCAAGGTCGATTTTAATCGCGCTAACCGGGGTATCGCGGACGACGTGCCGGTTAGTCAGTACGTAGAATTTTTCCTTCCATTGGATGATCACCCCGGAGCCGTCCTCTTGGATCAAATGCCTGCGCGAGGCATCCGGCCCGCGCTGCGATTCGATGAACACCACCGAGGGGCCGACCAGCTTGGCCACGGTTTTCATAACGGCCGATTGGGCCTCGATCACGACTAGTTGCCGCTGGAGTTCCTGCCGCAATTCGGCTTGCCTTTCCGGCGTTAGGGTTTTGGCGTGTTCCAGAGACGCCGGAATTGTATTTTGGGCCGGCAGCCTCGCGGAGAAAACCGAAAAGCATAAAGCGGCAAACAGGAATGCAAAACAACGCGGTAGGCCGTGAAAGTGCATGAATCGTTGCATGTGTCGATTATCTTATTTAAGGCTTGCCCAGTATTACCTTTATATTATGGGATAAACAGGAATTTGGCAAAAAAATCGGTGATTACTTTTTATGCCGTACACGCCGGCAAAAAACCCTCACCCTAACCCTCTCCCGACCAACCTTCGGTCGGTGCCCGGAGAGGGGACTATGATTTTCCTTTATGTAAAACTATTTTATTAACAAACAAACGCCTTGATTAAATAAACGCCATCGCCTGCGTATAGTTCTGTTAAATATAATAATATGTATAAACAAGTATAACAGATACCCGGTAATTGAGGGGGCTTTTGAAATTTTATGGTAAGGGACGGCATCCAGATTACATCCATCGCCAGAGGGGGCTAATGAGATTTTTTAAGAGCCTTTAACAAAATACGGGAAGGCATCTTTGCCACCCAGGGCTCTTATATTAGCCGATTTTTAAAGAAATACCGCCGGCCAGTCCCAATTTTGTTACACTTCTCCCCCTGGCCAACCTTGGCAGCCTTCCGCGAATCGCAAGATCAAGAGACATCGAGTTCGATGTCGTTGATCGACAATTCCGCATCGTTGCCCGAAACGTCCAGCAACCGGCTCCAATCGACTTCCGCAGAATTCGCGGCGCCCTGACGTTCCATCTCGCGCTGGCATTTTATGCAATACGTGGCATAGGGCAGGGCATGCAAACGGGCCATGGGAATACCTGTCCCGCAACCCTCGCACATGCCGAACTGACCCTCACGCATCCGCTCCAGGGCGTACTCGATGCGGGCAAGCTCGCGGCTTTCCACCTCGGCAAGCTGGGAACTGATCTCGTCCTGGACCGAATCCAGGGCCGCGTCGACCAGATCGCCCGAGGCCTGCGCGTTCAATTCCCTCAACAAACTCAGGTCCCCTGCCAGTGCCTTGCGCAACGCATCGCGTCGCGTCAAGAGGATCTGGCGAATTGTTAATATAGCATCTTTGCGGCTCATAGGACTTCACCTCGGTGTCCGATCCTGGCCGCACTGAAGGTTGCCCCCCTTCAGACAAGCCGTTGTCGAACTCTCCTCTCGGTTCCAACGCTGGGTTAGGTGACTGGCGCTACCCAGACTAAAACTTTGAATAGCCACTGAACAGTAGCAACCAAATCATACTACGTATATTGCCCTTGTGCGGGCTAAAATCTTTTTTGTTTTTTTACTTGAGGCTGTAAGTTGGTGAATTGCCATAAGTCGTTATTTATCAATAACTTAAACTGTATCTTTGCGACGCATCCCAGCCCCTTCTGAATGGGTAGATGCAATTCGCTCAACAAGACACTCAGAAAGCATGAAAAATGACATTTAACCTTTTAAAAATCAGGCCCTTTTTGCTGCATCCAAAGTCGCTATCGGATAATCGTCAAATCCGTCAAAGATATACAGCCGTTTTTCAGCAAACTCTATTTACTCCATGTTTGTCAGCATTCCCATTTTGACCGCCGCCTTGCCGTAAGCTAAATGCAGGTGGGATTTTATGTAATTATTTGCCCAAATGGTACAACCCCATTGGGGTATATGGATTGCGAAATTCAGTAGGCAGTGAGGATATAAACCATGGTCACAGGCACTGTTAACGCCGGTGTTTTGGGTTCGGCCCTTAGCGATCTCGTGCTGCGGGTTCGAGGAACAAACCATAATGGACAGGTGCTACGGCTAAGATCGCCCAAATGCACAATCGGTTCAGGACCGAATTGCACGCTGAGATTGCGCGGGCGGGGTATCAGTCAAATCCATTGCTTGATTCTTCGCGGCCCCAATGCGACTGTAATCCGCCGCTGGTCGCCCGATACCCGACTCAACGGACGGTCCTTTACCGAAGCGCAGTTATCCGCCGGCGACCGCTGAACATCGGATCGCTGGAATTCGAGATCATCGCCACGGGCGAAATTGACGACACCTCGCCCGGCGCCGATGGATCTTATCAGGATCAATATCAACAATATCCGCCCCAGTCCGAGCCGCCGAAAGATCTCCATTTGGAATCGGATCAACTCGATGCGCGCCGGCAGCGGATTCATGAAGAGGAAGAAATCCTCGATCAGCGGACGAAACAATTAGAAGACGCCGCGGCCGCATTAAGGGCGGAACAAAATAAATTGGATGATGAGCGCCGCCATATGGAAAATCTCCTCAGCGATTCGCTTTCGGTCCAGTCGCGGCAAACAGCGGCAGCGGAGGAGGAACAACTCGCGCGAATCAAAGCCCAATCGGCCGAACTCGAGTCCCAGCGGCAAAACTGGACTCTACAGCAACAACAATGGCGGGCCGAACAGGAACTCGCGCAGCAAAAACTCCAGGATATGGAGCGGCAGTTAAATGAGCGTTCGGCTGAACTAGACTCGTTGGCCGCCGAACTGGAAATCCGCAAATCCCAACTCGATGTGCAATCGGCCGCTCTTGAATCGCAAAATAAAGAACTTGCCGATCAGACTGCCGAGATGGCCGCTCATACCGCCGAGAACAACGCCCGATCCGGCGAGCTTGACGCCCTCAAAGTCCAACTCGATGCCCGTGCCGCCGAACTTCAAGTCCAAGCGGCGGAACTCGCCCGGCGTTCCGACCAACTCGACGCCCAGGCGGCCGAACTCGAAATCAAAATCCACGAAGTAAATATACAATCGGCCGAACTTGAAATTAAAACCCGCGAATTGAAAATACAATCGGCCGAACTCCAATCGCAATCGGACAATCTTCAAACTCGCTCGGCGGAATTGGAATCAAAACATTTGAAACTGGAAACCGAATGCAGCCAATTGGAAACCGATCGCAAGCGACTGGAAGAATCCTATAAAGCTCGGGAAAAAACCTTTGCCCTGCGGGAAGAAGAAATGGACCAAAAGGCTGAGCAATTGAAAACCCTGCAAGCACGGGTCCACGCCGAAATGGAAGATTGGCAGGGGCAACTTGCACACTGGCAGCGCGAACGCGAGCTTTGCGAAGCCGAACCGGCCGAACAAGCGTCGGACATGGGGCTTTCTCCTTCCCACGAAGCGCCTGCCGTGGACGGTCCTTTGCCGCCTCAACCCGATGAATCGCCGGCCGATTCCCATGATATCCTTCAACGTTCAGGGCGTGATATCGACAAGCCGGAGAAAACAGACGGCTCCGCGGACGATGAAACCGCGGCGTCTTCCGATTCCCAGCACGCCGCGGCGCATGAGGAAGAATCGGTCGATGATTACATGGTCCGTCTTATGCAGCGAATTCGCAGCACGCAAGGCGAGTTGGATATCGGCGCAGGTAATCCATACGCGTCGACCCCCAGCCGGCCGGACTCGGCGCCATTGCCATTAGAAACGGCGTCTGCTCCGCCGCCGTCAGCGACATTTCACATGCCCGCCAAACGCGGCGAGACGGCGGAAATGTCGCCTCATACCGTTGCCCCGGAAAAGCATGTTGACATTTCATTGCTTCGCGACCTGGCTAAATATTCCGCGCATAACGCGCTGGGCACGCACGCCCGGCGGTTAATGATGCACGTAATGTATTCAAAATTGGCGGTAGCCTTGCTGGGCGGATTCACCGGCATTGGACTACTTTGCGTTTGGCGGATGTGGTTTACAAACAGCCTCACCTTCTTTTCGGCAATGATGAGCTTCGTCGTGGCCATCATCTGGGGCGCCCAATATGTGCTGCTGACCATTAAATTGCTTGTTAGCGGGTCGGATAACCTCGATTCAATACAAACATTCCATCAAACGAACCAGGACGGAAAAAAGCCCGGCGAACTCCATGCAATATCCGAGATTGCCGGAAAAAAAGATTCGGAACACCCTGAATCGCCGGCCGATGCAATAAAAGCGAGCGAATCAACCCAGAAAAGCGAAACGGCCGATAATTATCGCTATTTTAAAAACGTTTGATGGCTTCGATGTCCGCGAAATCGCGGAGATGATAAGCCACGCCCGCCCAGTCCAGCACGCGGCACAGGCCACGCAGGGCTACGCCCATTCCGTCCGGGCCGCTCGTGCCGCCGAATTGTCCACCGCCTTTTACGTGCGGCTCCAGGTCTAAAAACACGCCCGGCACTCCGCGGCGGCGGAGCTTCTTTTCCAATGCCGGCAACATGCCCGCGAAATCGCGAAGGATTTTTTCATGCCCGCTCTGCCCGATGTCGGCGGGAACAAAGTGGGCCAAGGCGTCCTCATCCACGTGTCCCGCCTTTTGCACTGCTCCGGGATGCCGGTAATCCTTGATGTGCATCCAGCCCAGCCCCGGTTTCATGGCCAGATATTGCTCGTAAACTTCCGCCGCCGAGTAGCCTTGGGTAATGATGTTTCCCGCGTCGAACACCATCGCCATCGCCGGATGATCGACCTGCTGGTAAATCTCGGCCAGAAGCGGACCGGTCGAACCGACCAGATTCGCCTCGACCTCCAGGCCGAATATCAAATCGGCCCGGCCGCAGACCTCGGCGATCTGCCCCAATTGATCGGCCGCTTGCGAAATATAATCCCGCGGATCGGACCCCTTGGGATGATAAAACGAAAAGCCGCGGATAAGTTTTGCCTCAAAAGCATGCGCCAACCGGCAGGCCTTCTTTACCTCGCTGTTGAGATATTTTTTAAAAGGCACATAAATGTTCTTGGTTCCGTCATCGACATCCTTCAACTTTACCTTGCCGATGGGCGAGCCGATCGAAGAGACCTTCAACCCGTATTCATCTTGCAGGCGGCGGATTTTTTGAATCTCTCCGCCGCTTAAGCGCATCACGTTCTTTATGCCCGAACCCGCGTCGATGAATCGGATGCTGTAATATTGCAGACCCAGTGCGGCAAAAACGGCGAACTGCTCGACGGCCGTCTTGCGATTGGCCGCTTCATCCGCAAATCCGGATAAAAGCACTCGTGGCGACTGTGGCATTTTCGATTCTCAGTCTAAGTTAGTTCACGTTACAGTTCATTCCCTTATTCTTCCCTCTGAAAACTCGCCGTAACCGAGGTGGTAATGCCACCCCGGGCGTTGAAAGCGGCTGTTAAGGTCATCTTGCGGGGCTTTAGCGCAGAGACAAGGTCGTCCAGGATCCGGTTGGTCGCCGTTTCGTAAAATATTCCCATGTTGCGAAACTGCTGCAAATATATTTTCAGGCTCTTCAGTTCCACGCACTTTGCCCCCGGCGTATAGTCGATCGTGAGCGTTCCGTAGTCCGGCTGACCCGTCTTGGGGCAGACCGAAGTGAACTCCGGACACACGATATGTATGTTGTAGTCCCGGCCCGGATATTGATTATCGAACGTCTCCAGAACGTCTTGAGATGCTTTATCCACGGAAAACTCCTTCCATTACATTGCCGTTTATGTAATGATAAAATAAATAGAGGTTGGCGGATAGGGGATGGAGATGAATAAAGAATGCCGAATGCCGAATGTTTAATTATGAATGGTGAATTCTGAATAAACCGCTTGCGGTTTCGCAATGCGAACTCCCAAAAGTGGTCAGTAAACTGACCACCCCATGTAAATCCCGAACCCTGAATCTCGAACATTGAATGTCAAATCCTGAACCCTGAACCCCGAACCCTGAACCCTGAACCCTTCGTATGACCCGCTCCGCGATCATCCTGCTTTCCGGCGGCCTGGACTCGGCCACCGCCGCAGCCATTGCCCGGCAAGAAGGTTTCGATTTATACGCCCTGTCCGTGGATTACGGGCAGCGGCACCGCTTCGAATTGGATGCCGCCCGGCGCGTGTGTGAAAGTCTGGGCGTGAAACGCCATGCCGTGGTAAAGGTCGATCTGGCCCAATTCGGCGGCAGCGCCTTGACCGGCTCGATACCGGTGCCCAAAGATCGTCCGCCCGCGGAAATGACCCACGGCATTCCCGTCACCTACGTGCCTGCCCGGAATACGGTGTTTCTGTCGCTGGCCTTGGCCTACGCCGAGGTTGTAGGCGCTGCCGATATCTTCATCGGCGTGAACGCCATCGACTACAGCGGATATCCCGACTGCCGCGCGGAGTTTATCGCCGCCTTCCAGCAGTTGGCCAATCTGGCCACCAAGGCGGGCGTGGAAGGACCGGCTGAAATTCAAAATCCATACCCCGCTTATCGAAATGACCAAGGCCCAAATCATCCGCCGCGGCATGGAACTGGGCGTCGACTACAGCCTCACGCATTCCTGTTACGATCCCGATCCAAAAGGCATCGCCTGCGCCCGCTGCGACTCCTGCCAACTACGCCGAAAAGGTTTTCAAGACGCCGGTTTGAAAGATCCGGTAAAATATCAGGATGAGGGATAAGAGATGAAGGATGAGGGCTGGGCAGTTTATTGCCCGGTTATTAAAGCAATGTGTAAAATTTTGATCTATAAATAAAACAATAAAAACCGCTTGCGGTTTCGCGATGACCACCATTTACCGTTCACTTACTTAAAACTTACAACTGACAACTTAAAACTCATGCGTATCGCCGAGATATTTCGATCCCTGCAAGGCGAAGGCCGCCTGACCGGCGTGGACAGCCTGTTTGTCCGCGTAAGCGGCTGCAATCTGCGCTGCGGGTTTTGCGATACGCCTTACGCCTCCTGGTCGCCCGAGGGCGAGGACCTCTCGGTCGATGAAATCCTCGACCGGATAAACGTCATTCCATTAAACGTCATTCTGAGCGAAGCGAAGAATCTGTCAGTCCAACACCCCTCAGCCGTCAGCATTGATAGGGTTCAGGGTTCAGGGTTCAGGGTTCAGCAATCATCCCCGATCTCTCATCCCTCATCTCTCATCCCTCATCCCTCATCATTTCCTCCAGCCTCCAGCCTCCAACCTCCAACCTCAAACCACGTCGTCCTTACCGGCGGCGAGCCCATGCTCTTCGCCGAGCTGATCCCCCTAAGCACGGCCTTGCGCAATGCCGGCTGGCACATCACCATCGAGACCTCGGGCACGCTGTATCTGCCTGTGGCCTGCGATTTGATGTCGATCAGCCCGAAACTCTCCAATTCCACGCCTTTTTCGTGTGCCACTGGCTCTGCCAGTGCCTCCATGTGCGATCCGCCGTGTGCCACTGGCTCTGCCAGTGCCTCCATGTACGATCCGCGTTGGCCCCATCGTCACGAATCCAACCGCCACCGGCCGCAGGTCGTCAATCGCCTGATTTCAGAATACGACTATCAAATAAAATTCGTCATCGACACGCCCGCCGACTGCCAGGAGGCCGAAGAATATTTAACCTCGATGCCGCAGATCGACCGCGCCCGAGTAATGCTCATGCCCCAAGGAACCGATCCCGAAGAACTAGCCGCCAAAACCCAATGGCTGGAACCCTACTGCGCCGCGCACAGCCTCCTCTTCTGTCCCCGCCGCCACGTAGAATGGTTCGGCCCCGGCCGCGGAAAATGATTTATTTGCCAACATAAACGCCCATACATAAAACCGAAAATAGTTGGGCATCAAATCTCAATTTTTCCACGTTTTATCCCTGTCTGCATCTTGTTCTTTACGCTTATTTGATCCGGCGCACACTGTATTCCGCGGCAGATTTTAACAAAGTGCGGGACCTAATTTCAAGGTGAAAAATTGTGCCATTTTTTGGCGGCGGGAAGTTGGAGTAATGAACGAACTAAGCAATTTGAGGGCCGTTCACGGCCCTTGTCCGCCGCAAGCGGTCTTAGGCCCGGCATCTCATGCCGGGTTGGCAAGAGTGCAGAAAACATTTGCATTTTAGGGCCGTTCACGGTCCTTCTCGATGTGAGGGGCTTTAGCCCGTTGAGTGTCCTCTTGGACCATCCTAAACCGCCGTGGGTGCCATGGTCACGCTTGCGTGGCCGTTTTTTATTCCCTCCTATCATACATGCCCACGGAAAGCATAGGCATGGCAGCCGGCTATTGGAATGCATTACTGGAACTTCCGGCGTTTGAAAGCCTTAACATCTTCACGGTTGAGTTCGAACCATTCACCTTTCTTACGTTTGGATCCGAATCGTTTATGCCAATAGAATTCAATCCCAGTTGGATCATCGGTTTTAATCTTGTGAATAATATTTGATTCCTCGGGAAGTTGGATTCTTAATTCATATTCCCGACGCCCAGCACAATTTGTCTTGCCAATCTTGTGGTATTTTCCAGATTTTAAGAGATAAACGAATCCGACTTCTTCATGTTCATATTTTTCTTTTTCATTCACAGCAGATTCATGATGTATCGTGATCTTCTCACATAACTCCCTTACATCCTCAAAACCAATATGATTTTGGCAGTATTCAATGATTTTTGATATTCTTTGTTTTTTTGATCCTAATCGTGTGAAGGTATTATGCGATGGAAATAAAGAGTCATTTCTTTCTTTGAAACGCAATTCTCCAGAGACAGGAAAATGACCTAATTCTCTGATAAGGGTAATTAACTTTTCAATTAAATAATTATCTTCATAAGCAGTGTTCATCTTATTTGGCAAATATCCTGCTTCGCGAAGAGCATCGTTCCATTTTACCCAGTATTTGCCAAACCAATCTGAATACTTGATACCTGTTTCTTTCTCAAATCTTTTACTGCCAAGCGGCTTGTTATCATTCTCTTTGGCCGTGCGATTGATTTCGGCAAGTATAAATTGCTTATCCATGAGATTTCCTAAAAGAAATCATATATTGGGTGCCAGTGGCTGTTTGTTAGCCAGTGTATTCCTGATGATTATACACCGCCCACAGTCCATCGCCCACTGCCCACCAATTGATATTTTCAATACACCCTGTCAGCCTGTATAGTTAATGGGGTTGCATTGCGTGTCCAATGGTTATATGGTGAAATATATTCAGTGTAAGGTATGGTGCTTTGCATAGTTGCCGGGAATAGCCCGCGAAATATCGAGATTTACTAGAGGAGGAACGAAATATGGTTTATCGCGGCATTGTGAAAAAGGGAGTCGTGGTGATCGCGGAGGGAGCGGAATTGCCTGAGGGCACGGAGGTTCGCATCGAGCCGATTGTCGGGGGCGAAAAGCTTGCGGGCGAAGGACCGACTCTGGCCGAACAGTTTAGCGACATTATCGGGACTGTGCCCGACCTGCCACCCGACATGGCCCAGCAACACGACCATTATCTACATGGAGTGCCTAAGCGATGAATCGGATTTTCGCCGACTCGTACTTTTTCTTTGCAATCCTAAATCCGCACGATGCGGCACACTCCAAGGCGATCGATTTCGGTCGCCAACATCGGGGGCCGATGGTCACAACCGCCTGGGTGCTTACAGAAGTGGCCGACGGGCTTGCCCATACACCACGCCGCCAAGTATTTCATCGCGTTATCGAGGACTTTGAGGCAAACAAGGCAAACCTGATTGTACCAGCCAACGCGGAGACATTCGAGAAAGGGGTGGAACTCTACCATGCCCGGTCCGACAAGCAGTGGTCGCTGACGGACTGCATTTCTTTTGTTGTCATGTCGGAAGAACAGATTACTGAGGCTCTCACAGGAGATCATCATTTCGAACAAGCCGGATTTGCAGCCCTGCTGAAATAACAACTATCTCTCTTCTCTTAGCGTCATCAGCAGCGGCGCACGCAACACCCGGGCGGAGGCGATCAGGCCGGCGAATGCACCCACTGCCAGGACTAAAATTAACGTAACTGCTAGCGATAGCCAGGGTATCGAGGCGTCGCGGGTTATTAGATGGGGCAGTATGGCTACTAATGCCGAAATGATGCCGCAGGCTAGACCGGCTAGAAGTAATGCAAGATTTTCCAAAAGCACCAGGCCGGCCAGTGTGCGTCGGCGAAAACCGGCGGCGCGGAGTAGGGCCAGTTCGCCGCGGCGCTCTACTACGTTTCGCAGTTGCACGGCGGCAAGTCCCAGGGTGCCCAGCAATAGTCCCAGCCCGCCAAGGCTCTGGAATGTGGAAAGATACGTGTTTTGCACTGCCAGGAATGTGGCCAAGCGCTGGGCGGTGGTTTCGGCCGTTAATCCGTAATCGTTCAGGGTGCGTTCCAAGATGGTTTGCACTGTTTTTGTTTTATCAATAGGAGTATCGAACAAAAAGAATCGATATCCGGCCACCTGGGGAAAATATTTGAGCAATGCCGCTTCGTCCAGGAGCAGATCGCCTTGAAAGATGCTATTGGCCAGCAAGGCCACTACTTGCAGGCGGATTTTTTCGCCCTGGGTATTGGAAATATCAAAAGTTTCGCCCGGCCCGCCCCACAAATTAAGGGAATAGTTGGCCGTATTTTTTTCCAAGATCACCGGCACGAGGGCCACGCCGTCCGGGCCTTGGCCAAGGTCTTGATGTAATAAAGTCCAGGGATTTTCACATTGAGGTGGCGCGTCGGCCCAGGCAAAACCGCCGCGGTCAATCATCCTTTGCGGAATGCCCAGCAAGCGCGGCTGTCGTGGCCGGTAAAGGTTGAGGCAACTGGCGTCGTCGCCAGACTTAACTCGCAAAGAAAAAACCCTTACGCCGGCGAATTGTTTTTCATCCTCAGTGGAAAGACCCAATTCGGCCCGGCCCTGGGGCGTGTCGAGGTTTTGATAGATCGGCTGGTCGGTTTCGGCTACGAGACTAAATCCGCCGTTGCCGCTTGCAAGCGTGGGAGTTTGCCGCTTAAGATCGAGCCGAAATGCGCTTACGGCCACGATTAGAAAACAGGCGGCGGCCACAAGCGATACAGTGAGCGTGCTCCGGCCCGGATTTCGCGCGGCATTGCGCAAGGCCATGCGCAGCAGATTTCCCCGCCCCACGGCCACAGCCGGCCCGGTCCGCCCGGATCGAAGCCTTAGCCAAACCAGTCCCAGCAAGGATAGGAGCACGACTGTGCCTCCGCCGAAAAAGGCGGCCGCTTGATAATCTTCTCGCAGACCGCCTAGTAACAAAACTAAAACAGATCCAGCCACCAGCAGGATCAAAACGAGTTCGGCCCAGTTCATCCTGCGCCGAGATAGCTTACTAGAATTCAAAGATAAAGTTTCTTGAGACGTTTGTCTTGCCAGTAGGCGTCGCGGTTCGATGCGGGTGATGCCGCGGACCGAAAAAGCGATGGCGGCCATGGCGATCAGGATTCCGCTTACAAAGCCAATGCCGAGACTGAGCGGGGTTATGTATAACCGCAAAAATGGCGTTACGACTGCGGCCAGCCACCAGGTGCGCATACCGAGGAGCATCAGCGCGGCATAACCGATGCCCAGCATCAAACCAAAAATGCCTCCAACCAGCGCGATAACAAAACCTTCGCCCAGCAGGATTCGCCGCACTTGCCCGCGCCTCAGTCCAAGTGCCAAGAGAATGCCGATCTCCCGGGCACGCTGTTCCACGCCCAGACGGAACAGGAGCAGCACCAACATCACCGCGGCGGCAATGATGAAAAAACTAAAGGCCAAAAACAGCACGTTAAATGGCGTTGTGCCCGCAGCGGCGGCCAAGGCTTGCTGTTTGACCGGCTGGAACACCAGGCCGAAGGCCGCGGGATCCAAGGTCGAGAATTGTTTTTCCAAGTCTTCCAATGACATTCCCGCCGGCAGTTCAATGCGAAGCGACGTGGTCTTTCCGAACCGGCTGCCCCAAAGGCGCTGGCCGGCGGCCAGCGACACGAACGCCTTGGGCGTGGCCCCGTGCCGGTCCCAATATTTTTCGTCCTGGGTGCGGACCCGTCGGGCATCGAAAGGAAACGGCGGATCCCAGTCGGCCATAGTCGCCTCGTCGGTCATGCCTTTGACCGTGGGGGTCAATGCGCGGTCGGCGGCCGCGCCGGCCAATTGCACCACGGCAGCCAGGCGGAACGATTTAGTGGTTTCCCGGATTTGGCCCTGGGCGCTCTCCGGTTCAAAATAAGTAACCGAGATCCGATCGCCCGGTTTGGCCCCGAGGTCGTCGGCCGCCCAGGAATTCAGGGCGATCTCGTCGTCCTTTAGCGGCGGCAAAGGTTCGCCGTCGGTAGATATAAACGACCCCAGCGGCGCATGGTCGGCAAAGTCGATCGCGGTGATAGTAGAATAAGGGATTGACTTTGGTCCATCGGCCATGGTATTGGCCAAGTATGTAAAAGCAGGTTGGATGACAAGCCCTTCCGGCAGTTTGCTGTTTAAGGGCTCTAACAAAATCTCTCCTCTCCCTTTGGGAGAGGGGCCGGGGGTGAGGGCATTGTTTGAGATCTTTAGTACTTTCAGTATTTCCTTTTCCGCGCCGGGTTCCAATATCATCCGATTGGAAGTGATATTGATGTATCCCAGTAGAGTTTTTTCAATGCCAAGCCCCAGATCGGTCAATTTCGGGCGGAGCAGAATCTGCACCTTCGAACCGGCGGCGGATGAGGATTTTTGCTCACCGCTTTGCAATTGCACAAAAATGACGTTTGCCCGGCCAGGTTGTTCCAAATGCTCTTGCAACCACTCGAGCGATATGTAGGCATTTAGCGGCAGGTGCTGTGTGGGACTTAGACCGAAGCGTCCCAGACCATCAGCGGGAATAATGCCGCTTACAGTGAGGCGGAAATTTTGCACCGTATCGCGTTTTTGACCTAAGGCGCTGTCGGCCGCAATGGCGCCCGGACGCGGCAATCGCACGATCACTTCGTCACCCGGTCTCACGGCCAGTTTTTCGGCCAAAGGCCGGTTGAGCACGATTTCACGCGATTTTAGCGAGGGCGCCGGGCTTAAACTTGGGCCCAATTGCCAAAACGGCTGATCGCAGCCGATAAGCTGTACGCGATTAGCCCGAAGCGGCCGGTTGGGGGCGGGATTTTCCATGTTCGCCGAAAGGATGATGGCCGGCACGGCGGTCGAGATTATCTTGCCGGCGTCATCCTGCTGGAACAATTCATCGGCCAATTGCGCGTGGAAAAAGCGATCGGCTATGAGCGCTTCGTCGATATTTCCCAGCCTGTCCAAAGCCAGATAGCGGAGGCTACCCCGCATCGAGTCGCCCACAAGCAATGCGCCCGCGAGCACGGCAGTGCCCACCGCCGCCCCGGCGGCCACTGCCAGATTCATCCGCCAGTGATGCAAAAAAGCGGCGATGATCAGGCGAAATGCAGACATGTCAGTTGAGAAAGATGAATGACAAATGGCAAAGGATGTTTTTAAGCCCACGGGTTGCAACCCGTGGGCTTGGTTCATCATAGGTATGATGGCATTATATTGTTTAAAAATCTTCAAGCACTAATCACTATCCTCTTTTTTTATTCCTCTTAGCGGTTCGGGCAGGGCGAAGTGGATTTTTTCCTCTTTGGTGTCTAGCGATTCCATTGTCGCGTTGAAATGTTCTTTCAGCACGGCTACGCATCGCTGAACCACGGCTTCCGGGTGCTGGCCCCGGCGGTGACGGCAATGGTTTTGCTGCCCGTGAACCAGTTTAGATCTATGTCCTCGGGGCCGTCGACCAGATAGGCCGGGACGCCTTGTGATCGGGCCATTTCGGCCAAACGTTGGCTATTCGAACTGTTGCAACTCCCCACGACAATCACTATGTCCGCCTTTCGAGCCAGCATCCGTACGGCCTCTTGTCGATGTTGGGTGGCGTAGCAGATGTCCGCCCGGGCCGGGCCGACAATATGCGGGAATCGCTGCCGCAGGCGACCGATGACGGCCGTGGCATCGTCGACGGACAACGTGGTTTGGGTAAGGTAAGCTATTTTGACGGAGTCTGGTAACTCAAGGCGATCGACGTCCTGGGGTGTTTGCACTAATATAATCGAGTCCGGGGCCTCGCCCATGGTTCCCACTACTTCGTCGTGGCCTGCGTGACCTATTAATATAACGGTGTAACCTTCGCGGGCGAAACGAATAGCCTCGGTGTGCACCTTAGTAACCAAAGGACAAGTGGCGTCGATAGTTATAAGCCCTTGCCGGGCGGCTTGTCGGCGAATATCGGGCGGAACACCATGGGCGGAATACAGCAAATGGGAGCCTTGGGGGACATGGGATAATTCATCCACAAATACCACGCCCTGCTTGCGGAAGTAATCCACTACCCAGCGGTTGTGCACGATCTCGTGATACACATAAATCGGCGTGCCATATGTCTGAATTGCCAGGTCCAGGCTCTCGATGGCCATATTCACGCCGGCACAAAATCCCCGGGAATTTGCCAGGATTATATGCATGGTTTCCTCGTTGCTGGGAAAACATCATAATAACAGGGAACAGGGCCAAGCGGACAGGGAGGTGAAAGGGGATGGATGAATAGAGAATGACGAATGTCGAAGCACAAATGACGAAAGAATGACAAAATTCAAATGATGTAAAACCACTTGCGGTTTCGCGATACACCCTGTTCACTATCCACTGCCCATTTATATTACATGTTTTCCCGTGATTTTCAATTTTTTGGACCCGATGCACGGCCCGGCTCGCCGCTGAGTTTGCAGGCGTCGAACCGGTATTGTCGGAATTTGGCAAAACGGCATTACGAAAACTTTACCGTAGCAAGTTGGTTGCTGCCTTGGCGGCTGCGCCAACACTTTTACAACGTCTATGCCTATTGCCGCTGGGCCGATGATCTGGCCGACGAAACGGGCGATGCGAAACGAAGTCTTGCTTTGCTGGATTGGTGGGAAACGCAACTTCGCGACTGTTATCGCGGGCAGACCGTTCATCCGGTTTTTATTGCCCTGGCCGAAACCATCCACAGCTTAAAAATTCCCATTGATCCGTTTTTGGATTTGTTGTCTGCCTTCAGGCAAGATCAACGTGTAAGCCGTTACGAGACGATCGATCAATTGTTGGATTACTGCCGCCGATCAGCCAATCCGGTGGGCCGTTTGGTGCTGTATTTGGGAGAGTGTTATTCGGCCGAGCGCGTCGAGTTGGCCGATTCTATTTGTACGGGACTGCAATTGGCCAATTTCTGCCAGGACGTCGCCAGTGACTGGGATCGGGGCCGGATTTATTTGCCCCAGGCCGATTGCCGCCGCTTCGAATATACCGAGGCCATGTTCGCCCGCCGCGAGTACAACGAGGCTTTCCGCCAACTGATGAGACGTCAAGTGGATCGAGCGGAAGGTTTTCTGTGTGCCGGACTGCCGCTAATAAAGAAGATGCCCCGGGATTTGTGTCTCGACGTAGCGCTCTTCATCCACGGAGGCCTGGCAATTTTGCGGGCTATTCGCCGCCAGGATTATGATGTCTGGACCCGGCGTCCCAGGGTTTCTAAAATGGAAAAACTGAAATTGTTTGTCAAATGCTGGTGGAAAAGGAATGATGAAAATATCGAGTGATGAACTTCAAGCCAGCTACGCCTTTTGCCGGCGGTTGAGCCGCCGCTCAGGATCTAATTTCTACTTGGGCTTTTTGCTCTTGCCCCGGGAAAAACGAAGTGCCATGCATGCACTTTACGCCTTTATGCGGCATACGGATGATTTGGTCGACGCAGCGCCGGTGAGCTTGGGAAACGATCTTTATTTATGTGAATCAGTTGACCAGAGACGAGAAAATCTATCTCGCTGGCGCGATTTGTTGGAAAACTCATTGGCGGGCAAGGCTTCCTTCTCCAATCTAAGCCATACATCCATGGAACCGGCTACCGATGCCGAATCGACTGGAAAGTTTGTATTGCCTGCCTTGGTCGATACCGTGCAAAAATATCGTATTCCTGCGGAGTGCTTATACTCGGTTCTTGACGGCGTGGAAATGGATCTTGACCCGGGCCGCTATGAAACCTTTGAAAAACTTCAACTGTATTGCCGGCGAGTGGCCTCAGCCGTGGGATTGGCGTGCATTTATATTTGGGGATTTAGCGGACAAGAAACGCCGGAAGGCGACTGCGCTGTTGAACTTGCCCGGCAGGCGGGAATCGCCCTGCAACTTACAAATATCCTCCGCGATCTCAAGGCCGACGCCGCGCTGGATCGCGTATATCTACCGCTGGAAGATCTGCGCAATTGCGGCTATTCGGTGGAAGAACTGAAAAAGGGTGTAGTAAATGAGGCGTTTTATCGCGTGATGGAGATGGAAATTAATCGGGCAAGGCAACTATATCAGCAAGGGTGGAAACTTTTTGATTTCCTTGATCGCGACGGCAGGCGGATATTCGGCCTGATGATGTCCGTGTACCGGAGTCTGTTGGAAAAAATCACGCGACGGCCGGGACAGGTTTTTTCGCGTCCCGTCAGACTGGGCAAACTCGAACAGATCATTCACTTTATCTCGTGGACGCTTATACCATCAATCATGGCGGATAAATGCTCGCGCAGCGATAAGCGGTGAACCATGAATGAAAGTGAAAAGCAGTTTGCCGCTTTGCAATCCGAGAGCGTGGAACGCGAGTCGCTGCCGTTGCCCGAGTTGGAGCCGGCCGCTTCGGCCAGTGTCGCCCGTTCGTCTAAATCTGTGGCCATCATCGGCGGCGGATTGGCCGGCATGGCTGCCGCGGCGATCTTGTGCGAACAAGGATTGCAGGTCGATCTGTTCGAGCAGAGCGACCGCCTGGGCGGCCGGGCCGGTTCGATGCAAGAACCATGGAACGGCCAGGTAATCGATCAATGCCAGCACGTGGCCATGGGTTGCTGCGGAAGTTTTTTAGATTTCTGCCGCCGTACAGGCGTGGAAGATTGCTTCCAAAGGCACAAAACCCTGCATTTCATCGGCCCAGACGGCAGCCAATCCGATATCACCGCCTCCGCCTGGCTGCCCACGCCGTTTCATCTGCTTCCCGGTCTTTTGCGGCTGAAATTTCTGACATGGCGGGAATGCTGGAGCATCGTTCGCACGCTGAGAAAATTGATCCGCATGAAACTATCCAAGGAAAATGAGCAAGAAACAATCGGAACATGGCTCCGGAGGCAGGGACAATCAGAATCGGCAATAAGACATTTTTGGTCGGTCGTGCTAACAAGTGCTCTTAGTGAGACGGTGGATTACGCTTCTCTGGCAGCCGCGAAAAAAGTGTTTGCCGATGGTTTTTGCTCCTCGCGGCACGCTTATGATTTGATAACGCCGCGAGTTCCGCTGGGTGATATCTTCGACTGCCGCGTGCCTGCTTGGCTGGAGCAAAAAGGAGTGCACATTCATCGTGGCACTCCCATTAAAGGAATAACGCGTAAATCAAATAAATGCAACGCTATCATATCAGGAAATGGGGAAGTGCAAGAATATCAAGCCTCTATTGTCGCAATACCGTGGTATGATTTGGATTCTCTGGATTTCAATTCGCCCGTTTGGCTTAGGTTCTACCAAGAAATCTTTGACAACATAAAGCCGGCTGGTATAACCGCCGTGCATTTATGGTTTGACAGGCCGATCACTGATTTGCCGCACGCGGCACTGGTTGGACGACTTAGCCAGTGGATTTTTGATAAAACATTGTTGACTGAAGAATATGCCCACGGCAAGATTGGACATGGCGCCCAATCCGATCAAAGCCCACACCCTGACCCTCTACGGGCACCGACCGAAGATTGGTCGGGAGATGGCTCTAGTGTTACATCGTATTATTACCAAGTAGTCTTAAGCGCCGCACATCGCATGGTCGAGCGAAATAAGGCGGAGTTGTTGCAGATGGTTCTTAAAGATTTAGAAGCTGTATTTCCAGATGCACGTCAGGCAAAATTATTAAACTGGAGAATAGTAATGATGCCTCGGGCTGTTTTATCAATGTTACCCGGAGTAGATCGCTATCGCATTCCGCCAAAAGACAGCACTCATGGCTTTTTTTTCGCCGGCGACTGGACCGCCACGGGCTGGCCCGGTACCATGGAAGGGGCCGTTTGGAGCGGTTATCTGGCCGCCGAGGCCTTATTGAAATATCTGGGACAATAGATCTAGTAGTCAGTAATCAGTTTACAGTAAACAGTTTTCAGCCACCCTGAGGGCGCCCGACGCGAAACCGCAAGCGGTTTCCAGTTGGTTATTCAGAATTCAGCATTCAATATTTAGCATTTTTTCATCCCTAATCCCCAATCCCTAATCCCTAATCCCTCCCTTTATGAAAATCGTTCACCTGGTTGCCGGCGCTGGAGGGATGTATTGCGGCAGTTGTTTGTACGGCAATACCTTGGCTGCCGCGTTACAGAAATTGGGCGAAGAGGCGATTCTGGCGCCCATGTACACGCCCATCCGCACGGACGAAAAAAACGTGAGCATCCACCATATTGCCTTCGGCGGAATTAACGTGTACCTGCAAGAACACTTCGCCCTGTTCCGCCATACGCCCTGGTTTCTCGATCGCTTGTTCGACTCGCCCGAACTTTTGCGCTGGATTACCCGGCGGAGCGCCAGCGTAAGGCCCGAGCATCTTGGGGCCATAACGGTCTCCATGCTCCAGGGCGAGGAAGGCCGGCAGCGCAAGGAAGTGCAAAAACTCGTGCGCTGGCTTGCCCGCGAGGTGCGCCGGACTTGGTGCATCTGAATAACGTGATGTTGATTGGTTCCGCCCGGGAAATCCAACACAAGTTGGGCGTTCCGGTGGTGTGCACGCTATCTGGCGAAGACATCTTTCTGGAAAAACTGGCCGAGCCTTATTACTCGTCCGCCCGGCTTCTGCTGCGTCAGCGGGCGGCCGAATTGCCGGCATTCGTGGCCATGAACCGTTATTACGCCGATTTCATGGCCGATTATCTGGCTGTGCCACGCCAACGGATCGAAGTCATTCCGCCCGGCTTGAACCTTGAGGGACACGGGGCCGGAAAGGTCGAAAACAGTTTGCCCAAACAGTCGATTACCATCGGGTATTTGGCCCGGATTTGCCCGGAAAAAGGCCTGCATCAACTTGCCGATGCCTTAAAAATCCTGGCCGACGATAAGGGCCTGCCCACGGTCAGGCTGCGGGCGGCAGGCTACCTCGATGAGGCCGAGCGTCCCTATCTGGACAAGATCAAGCATCAACTGGAAATTTGGGGATTGGCCGACCGCTTCGAATATCTGGGCGAATTGGATCGGCCGCGTAAGATCGCCTTTTTACAGTCGCTCGATCTGTTCAGCGTTCCCACGGTGTACCACGAGAGCAAAGGCCTATTTGCCTTGGAAGCCTGGGCCAACGGCGTGCCGGCCGTGTTGCCCGCGCACGGGTCGTTTCCCGAAATGGTCGAAGACACCGGCGGGGGACTGCTTTTTGAGCCTGGAAAACCGCAGGCCTTGGCCGATGCATTAAAACAAATGATCCAAAATCCCGATTTCGCCGTCCAGTGCGGACAAAGGGCTAAACAAATCGTCCACGCGCGGTACAATGCCGATATCATGGCCCGGCGAATGGTTCAGTGGTATAAAAAAGTGATGAATGCTGAATTATGAATGCTGAATGTCAGAAGAAGTAGGTTATGCTTTAGCATAACATTGTGCAAGATAAAAAAAATGAGTTATGCTAAAGCATAACCTACGGTTGCCGTCTATATTATGCCCGCATTAATTGTCGATAACGTTGCCAAGCAATATCCCACCCGGGGCGAGCCACTGGAGGTTCTGCGCGGTGTGTCGTTGGAGTTGGACGCGGGGGGAACGCTGCGATTATCGGCCCCAGCGGATCGGGCAAAAGCACGCTTCTAAGCATCATCGGCTCGTTGGAAAAGCCCAGCGCCGGCCGAGTTGTGTTGGACGGCCAGGATCCGGCCGGGCTGGACGAACCGGCTTTGGCCGAGTTTCGCAACCGGCGGATCGGTTTCGTGTTTCAGGATCATTACCTATTGCCGCAATGCTCTGTGCTGGAAAATGTGCTTGTGCCCACGGTCGCCGGCGGAAAGACGACGGCCGAGGCCATGGATCGGGCCCGATTGCTGGTCGATCGCGTGGGATTGACCGACCGATTGGAGCATCGACCGGCCGAACTATCCGGCGGCGAGCGGCAGCGGGTGGCCATCGCCCGGGCACTGATAAATCGGCCCACTCTGCTCCTGGCCGACGAGCCGACCGGCAATCTCGACCGCACCAGCGCCGAGCGGATCGGCCGCTTATTGCTGGACCTGCAACAGCAGGAGCGGATGATGCTTATCGTGGTTACCCACAGTGAGCGTCTTGCGGCCCTGATTTCCCGGCGTTTTGAATTGGATGAAGGGAAATTGAAGGAAATATCTTGACGTAAGACGGCTTTGTAATTGACGATAGAGCATGTATACTTATTCCTTGCCCCACACAAAACAGGAAAAGTGGGCAATAAATTGCCCACCCCTAAAAATCTAATAGCTGAGTCCTGAACCCTGAACCCTGAACCCTTTAATATGCGTCCCATCCGAACGGTATCGATTTTTCCCACCTTGTTGACCCTGGGCAACCTGGTTTGCGGATTTTTTGCCATAGTAGTCGCGGCACGGGTGGAAAAGCCGGACTTGATCGATTGGAACGCATGGAAATTTGAGGACACTACGAATGTGATGATAAGCGGGTGGCTGATCTTTCTGGCCATGGTTTTCGACGGTTTGGACGGGTATGTCGCTCGGCTTTCTCGAACGGCCAGCGATTTCGGGGCCCAATTGGACAGTCTTTGCGACGTGGTTACATTCGGCGTTGCCCCTGGTTTTTTACTGGTCAAGATGTGCCCGAAGTTTACCTACCTGCACAACCAGGCGGTTTGGGTGATCGCCGCTTCTTTTGCCGCTTGCGCCGCGTTGAGATTGGCGCGGTTCAACGTCGAGACCAGCGATGACGACGAGCACTTGAGTTTTAACGGGCTTCCCAGCCCGTCGGCGGCGGGCTCGATCGCGGGATTCGCCATCATGTTTTATACCCTCCGCGACGTAACCAATCCATTGCTATTCGCCCGTGAAATTGACGCCGTATTGCAATACATTTTACCGTTTTACGGGGTTTTGCTGGCCTTGCTCATGGTTTCGCGGGTTCCCTATCCGCACGTTGTAAACCAGGTGTTTCGCGGCCAGCGAAGTTTTGGACATCTTGTCGGAGTTATCTTCGCCTTCGTGGCCATAATGGTGATTCGCAACTATTCCATCCCCATCATTTTCTGCGTCTTTGTTTTTTACGGTCCCGTGCGAATGGCCTGGGGAAAAATAATGCACCGCCGGCAAGAGGAAGAAGAATCGCTGTTCTGAAGGATGAGGGTTTTTATTTATGTTTTCAGGAATTGTCGAAGCCTTGGGAACAGTGGCCGAATTGCACATGGAGCCGCCGGGCTGCCGCATTATTATCCGCGAGCCGAAGATCGCGGCCGAAACAAAGGTGGCCGACAGCATTTGTGTAAACGGCTGCTGCCTGACGGTCGTGGAACAAAACGGCGACACGTTCGGTTTTCAGGCCGGTCCGGAAACCCTTGTCCGCACCAATCTCGGCGAGTTGCAGCCAGGGAGCCGCGTCAATTTGGAACGCGCTCTGGCCGTGGCCGGGCGATTGGGCGGTCATTTCGTCTCCGGACACATCGACGGCACGGGCTCGCTTATCGAACGCATCGATCAAGATGATTGGTCCACGTTCTGGTTTTCCGTGCCCCGCAGCCTGGCCGTGCAAATGGCCTCGAAAGGTTCCATCGCCGTGGACGGCGTGAGCCTGACTATCGTCGAAAGCCAGGCGGATCGCTTCAGCGTAGCGCTTATTCCGTACACTTTGGACGTTACCACGCTGGGGCCATTGACCGCCGGCGGCAAGGTCAACCTCGAGACCGATATCCTGGCCAAATACGTGCAACGGCTTTTCGAGGCGCATAATTGGAAGTAAGTTTTAAGTTGTCAGATCAGTTATCAGTAAACGGTTATCAACGGCATCGCGAAACCGCAAGCGGTTTTTTTCATCCTTCATCCCTCATCCCTCATCTCTCATCCTTTTTATGTCCGACGATTCCACAACCAGACAGACTTTGTCGTTTTTGATGCGGCGCTTCGAGGAGGCGGGCATCAGGCCGCGGACCAAGCTCGGGCAGAATTTTTTGATCGATCTGAACCTGCTGGGAATACTGGCCGATTCGGCCAATTTGACCGCCGACGACGTGGTCCTGGAAATCGGCACCGGAACCGGTTCCTTGACCGCTCTTTTGGCCGCCAAGGCGGCAGTCGTGGTTACGGTGGAGGCCGACCAGCGGATGTTCCAACTTGCCGGCGAGGAACTGCACGCGCTAGGCAACGTGGTCATGCTCGAGATCGATGCCCTAAAGAACAAAAATCGCATGAACCCGGAGGTGCTTGAGGCCGTAACTTCGCATCTAAATGCGGCGCCGGGACGACGATTCAAACTGGTCGCCAATCTGCCTTATAACATTGCCACGCCTATTCTGGGGAATCTACTGGCCGAACAGCGCCCGCCCGAGTCGATGATAGTTACGATCCAAAAGGAACTGGCCCAGCGGATCACGGCCGCGCCAGGCACAAAAGATTACGGCGCTTTAAGCATCTGGATTCAAAGCCAATGCCGCGCGGCCATATTGCGGGAGTTGCCGCCAAGCGTTTTTTGGCCCCGGCCCAAGGTCTACTCCGCCTTTGTGCGGATTACACTGGATCAGCCCTTGCGCGACCGGATCGGAGATCGGGAATTTTTTCACGATTTTATCAGGGCCATGTTCCAGCATCGGCGTAAATTCCTGCGGACTCAGTTGCTGCTGGCCGCCGGGAATCGCCTCGATAAACCCGGCGTGGATGCAATTCTCAAGCGGCTTAACCTCGATCCCTCCTTGCGGGCCGAGCAGTTGGATGTAGAAACTATGATCGCCTTAAGCCGGGCAGTGCAAAATGCGGCAGCCATTTGACTCCGACACCCACAGTAATTAGTATGAAATGGTACGGGTTTTAGTGGGCTCGACTTGAGAATATCGAGGGCGTCGGTCATGAAATTCATTGAGATGTCCGGAAAATCGTTGATGCGCGTGCTAAGCCATGATGAACTGCACCCCGATGAACTGGCGCAGATGGGCGTAACCGATGAAAGCGTGGTCCGCATCAACCGCCAAGGCGACATCGAGCTCCGCCGCGCCGACCGATGGGATGTTATCGGCGGACTGCTGGGCGAATTCGAATTGCGCATCAAACGCGAAACCGGCCTGGAATGGATTTGACATTCTGCCTCGCCATACAATCATGACTATGGCATTAAACATTGGTGAGTTCTTCGGCCTGATGTGTCTTCTTGTGCTTTAAAAAACGGTTATTCCGGGGCAGGAAGAGGATTTTGCCTGTTATTCTTGACATTAATCCGAACCAGAGAATAATTTAAGTGTCGGGAACATGTTTGAAGACAATACGTATAAATAATTGGGAATGATCTTTAGCGCGGACTTTGGCAAAGGATACACCGTCAAAAAAGCTTGACGGTCATTGCATCCGCGGTTCGCCGTGCGGTGTGTGGTGCGGCGGACAATTCGGATGCAAATACTTGCTCCCCCCCGGTAGCAGCCGCACCTTGACACGGAGTCAAGGTGCGGCACGTTTTTTTAAGGGGCGCCGATTAAACCGCTTGCAGCCTCGTATTTTGAAAGTGGCGTCAATTAAATCGCTTGCGGTTTCGCGCTGCACGCATTTTTCGACCACTTGCCGGTGAGTGGATAATCACGATAATGTCCGGCGATGCAACCGAACACGCTTTTAAAATCGGCCACAAGCCGAGGGAAATTGCTCTTGCCGGATAATCTTGTCCGGGATTTCGGTCCCCGCTCGGCCATAAGCAAACGGTGCGTTGCCAAACTGTTGAACATTCTCCGGGCAGGCCATCCTGCGCTAGCCGGTTGGAAACTGCGGTTTGGCAGGATTTTGGGAACCGATTGGCAGCGATCGGAAAAGGCATTGCACACATGTGCTCGCAAATTTGGCATTAAGTGCGATGACTTTAAGGCCGACGTATTTTTATTTGCCCTGCAAACTTATTATGCACTTTTATTGCAGTTGTTGGTAAGGCAATTTCCACGGCTGGCAAGAATTGATTTTTCCGAAGAGCCGTTTTCCATGGGCTTGTGGGCCGAAGATGCCGAAATGGCCGGAGAGCTAAAATGCTTATCCGCCGCTATGGAAGAATATTCCCCTTCGCAGGCTGAGGACGACGCCTCTTCAAGCGGCGATTTATTGAAGGCCTTGTATCAAGAGTTGTTTCCCCGGGCGCTCCGCCACCGGCTGGGCGAATACTACACGCCCGACTGGCTCGCCCGGCACGTCTTCGATCAACTGGGTTTTAGCGGCGGATCTAATCAGCGATTACTGGATCCGGCTTGCGGGTCGGGCACTTTCCTGTTGACGGCCATCGCGCAGATTCGTGCGGCCCGGCTTTCATCGCAAAACGGCGGCGCCCTGCC
The DNA here is from genome assembly GCA_963844755.1 of Pirellulales bacterium. Taxonomy (GTDB): domain Bacteria; phylum Planctomycetota; class Planctomycetia; order Pirellulales; family Thermoguttaceae; genus JBEKIK01. Next base: position 751,884 of record CAWJPM010000016.1, on the reverse strand, counting down.
GAATTCATCGAGAGCCGATCTGTGCAAGCACATTCTCTCACATGTCGCGGGCATCGACTTAAATCCGCTGGCCGTAATGACCGCTCGGGCAAACTATCTGATCGCCATCCGCGACCTGCTGCCGCCGGTGAATACCGTAGAGGAACTGGAGATACCCGTTTATCTGGGCGACTCGATCTTGGATATTCCCTCGCACGCCGCCTTGACCAGAGAACAGTTTGACTTCATTGTGGGCAATCCGCCTTGGATCGCCTGGGATAATCTGCCGGCCGATTATCGGGAGGCCACCAAACCGCTGTGGGAACATTACGGCCTGTTTTCACTCTCGGGCAACGAGGCCCGGCATGGCGGCGGAAAAAAAGACCTGTCCATGCTCATGCTATATGCGGTTGCCGATCGGCATCTGAAATCCGGGGGCCGATTGGGTTTTGTCATCACGCAAACGCTATTTCAGACCAAGGGGGCCGGCGACGGATTCCGCCGCTTTCGCCTGGGAAACCAAGGTGAATGGCTCAACGTAGAGCGCGTCGATGATTTTGTGGCCTTGCGCCCGTTCGGCGATGCCGCCAACTGGACGAGTACAATTGTCCTGGAAAAAGGCCGGCCCACGCAATATCCGGTGCCTTATTTCAAGTGGTCTGGGAACCTAGCGAGTGCCACTGGCTCTGTGGGTGCCACTGGCTCTGCCAATGCCGCGGGTGCCACTGGCTCCGCCAGTGCAGATTTGGACCTTTGGCAGGACCTGCACTGGCAAAGCCAGTGGCACACTAATAAGAAAGTCTGTCAAATTGGAATTGGAGGATCACTATTTGCAACTCCGTTTTCTGCGCGGCCGATCGATGCGGCAAGGCCAGGATCGCCCTGGTTTTTGCAGCCGCAAGGTTTTTCCTCAAATATGGAGGATCTGATCGGACCGTCCGACTACATCGCACACCTGGGGGCTAATACGGGCGGGGCGAACGGTATTTATTGGCTGGAATTGCTGGGCCGTGCCGGCGATGGCATCCGGGTCCGCAATATTCCCCAAAAGGGCAAGACCCACGTGGACCTTGTGGAAGCAGTCATCGAGCCGGACCTGCTTTACCCGCTTTTGCGCTGGGGCGATACGGCCCGCTATGCCGCGCGGCCCAACTTTTACCTTCTATTGGCCCAGGATTGTGTTGCCCGCACCGGCATAGATGCGGTATTGATGCGGGAAAAATATCCCCTGACTTTGGCATATTTAGAACATTTTGAAAGCCAATTGTGTGACCGTGCGGCATACCGGCGGTACCAGCATGGACATCCGTTTTATTCGATGTACAACGTCGGCCCTTACACAACCGCGCCGATCAAAGTGGTTTGGCGGCGAATGGACCGGCGCATGAATGCGGCCGTGGCAACGTCGGTCGATGACCCGCTTTTAGGCCCCCGGCCGGTTATCCCCCAGGAAACCTGCGTTATGATTGCCTGTAATTCGCTAGAGGAAGCCCATTATCTTTGCGCAGTGCTGAATAGTTCACTGGTGAATTATATCGTTCAATCGCACAGCGTGCAGGGCGGCAAGGGTTTCGGCACGCCGAGCATGTTAACATACTTGAATCTCCGCCGTTTTGACCCTCTAAACACAGCGCATAAGGAATTGGCAAATTGCAGCGAAGCGGCGCATCGAGAAATGGGTGCCGAGATAGAACAACGAGTGGATCGTTTGGTTTTAAATTTATACAGAATCGATACTGATGAAATAGCCTTTTAAAAAAATACTATAGTACTTTAATGGATGGAAATTTAAATAAAGCGGCCATCAGTCGCTAGGTTTAGGCGCCACATTAGGACTTTGAGGTTGATCGTTATTCATAGATGGCGTGTCTTTATTGTATATCTTGTAATAAACCAGATACCAGTTTTCGCTGAGTTCTTCGTATTTTTGAACTTCCCATGTAAATTCAATCCCCATCACGTCCCGGGTGTGGGATTTAGGTGTACGGCCTTCTTTTAAAAAATGGATCCACCACCCTGGAAATGATCCGACAGCAAAATGATATTCGCCTTTATTGTTTTTTCCAATCCTATCAAAACTTTCAACAAAATCTGTAAGACCATTAGAACTAGAGCCATCAATATAAAGTAGATCAGCCTCTTGTTTAGCTACAACGTAACTCCCCAGGCCTGGCAATACTACGTTTTCAGTCGGCCAGTGATCTGAAAGATATGCAACGCTCTTTTTCATTGCATCATGATAACGAAGAATGCGATACTTAAAGGCAAACCACCACAGTCGATCATATGACATGAAAAGTGAAAGCCAGAACGCTATTAATGCAGTGGCGAAGAGCATTGATTTTATGCTACGTTCCGTTTCGGTGCCGAATATAATCCGGATGAAGACAATTCCTGTGGATGTCAAACCCACCAATGCGAGTACAACAAAGATCAATAAGCGAAAGCCGTGAATGTTCCATTGGTGCATCTCTTTCAGATTAGGATCATCAAGAAAAAGCAGACGAAAGTCTCGGATGATTATCCACGGTACCCAACGAAATGAGCAATCAATGAAGATCCAGAGAATAAACAATACCAAAACCGTCAACGATAGGAGATAGGCAAGATTAAATGAAGGCATAATACGCTTGATTTGCCAAAATGAGTTTGCCATAAGTATCAGCGGATCATATGCAATCCCAACAGAATACATATTGCCCACTTAAGTGGCCGTCCAAAAACAACTTCCACTTTTCGGCTAAATACTGTATAAGTAGCTTTCCGTTCCACGGATGGGAGAGCGAACTATGCAGGATGCGGTAATATATTGATGTCAGTGTTCTCACTGTACACAAGGCGACGGTCACCCCGACCGGGGACAGCATGCCCAATTGAATCTCTTGCTTAGTCGATGCGACGAGCAGCAGCGGCGTTGGATCGCAGCCTGGGAGGCCAACCGCTTGGGACATGGCGGCGTGGCGTTGCTGAGCCTGGTCACGGGCCTACATCCGGATACCATCCGCCGTGGCCAAGATGAGTTGTCTTCGGGGCTGGCGGGGCGTCCTACCGGCCAAGCCCGGCTGCCGGGGGCAGGTCGGCCCACGGTGGAAAAAAAACGCCCGAAATCGAGCGACGCCTGAAACAGATCGTGGAGCCCGAAACGGGAGGCGATCCGGCCACAGGACGCCGTTTCGTGCGGCTGGGCTTGCGGGAGTTGGGACGCCGATTGCACTTGGCTCCAGGCACTGTGCAACGTTTGTTGGGCAAGTCCGGCTTTTCGCAGCGGGTGAACGTGAAGCGGTTTACGGGGCCTCCTCACCCGGACCGGGACAAGCAGTTCCGCTATCTGCGGCGTGAGCTAGAAGCCTTTCAGCGTAGCGGTGATCCTGTTCTCAGCGTGGATACCAAGAAAAAGGAACTGATCGGCGAGTTCAAGAACGCCGGTCGCACTTGGCGAAGAACGCCCCGGGAGGTGAACGCCCACGATTTCCAGCAAGACGCCCTATTTCGTGCCGCACCCTACGGGATCTACGATCCGAAGTACAACTGTGGGCATGTGCATGTGGGAATGGATGGCGATACGCCACAATTTGCCGTAGACGCCATTCGTCGCTGGTGGCGTCAGCGGGGACGCTGGTGGTATCCTCACGCCCGACGCCTACTGATCGAGGCCGACGCCGGGGGCAGCAACGGCTGCCGTCCCCGTCTGTGGAAATATGCCCTGCAACGCTGGGCCGATGAGGACGGTTTGGCGATCACGGTGGCCCACTACCCCACGGGTGCATCGAAATGGAATCCCGTGGAACACCGTTTGTTCGGGCCGATCAGTATCAACTGGGCGGGAGAACCGTTGGATAGTCTGGACAAGATGTTGGGGCTGATTCGTGGCACCCGCACCGAAACCGGATTGAAGGTCACAGCCTCTTGCACCGATAAACACTACCCTCTGAAAGTCAAAGTCAGCAACTACGACTTTTCCCAACTCAATATCCATTACCATGCCATTTGTCCATCCTGGAATTACACCATTCGCCCTCGTGCTCCCTAAATCACGAAGTAATTTTTGGACGGCCGCTAAGCATCTTCCACGCTATGCGTGTGGAAATCGGGGCTATTGAGGAAATCCAGGACTTTTGTGGCGTGTTCCCAGATTTCGTACATGAAATGTTCTTTCAGGGCCAGGCGGATGACGCTTTTGACTTCTTTCGAGAGCGCGCCAAAGCCGGCGATTTTGGCGCAGATGGCGTCGTCGCTTTCGGCAATGGCGGGTATGGCCCAGCGCAGGGGAAGTTTATAAGCCGTGATTCCCTGCAATTTCATGCCTTCCGCGGCCGATTGCATCTTCAATTCCACGAGCACGAAATTTCCCTCGCAAGGCACTTTTTCCCGGAAGCGGGAAATGCTGACCATGCCGGTGTTTGTTTTAAGCTGCCAGCCTTTGCCGTCGTTGGCCCAGGTGGCCAGAACATGCGCGGCATCGCAGATCCAATAGCGATTATGCCGGTTCAGGCGCTCCAAAACATGCGATTGCAGGCGCTGTTTGTTGCCAATCAGCCCGAATTGGGCTGGATGGGGTTCCTCAACCGGAACTGAAGGCAGAGTATCGACATTTGCAGGCAGACTTTCGACCCCTTCGGGAACGGGGACATAAATCGGTTGACCGCACTTGGGGCAGGGCTTGGTCGCTCCGGCATGCTTTTCCTTAGCATTGAGTTTGCTGCCGCAGCTTGGACAAACCACGCGAATCATGGGTATTTCCACTCCCCGTGTTTTTCGGCCTCAAATGTGACAATGTAACTGACTAATAATAAGATGTCAAGAAAAAGGCGAAGAATCTCGACATCTACCAGTCTATTCACACTATTCACACCTGATTTACCGATGAGACTATAGGTAAGCTTACCAAAGAATAATGGTATTGACCATAGTCCGCCGGAAAAAAGAAAATACCGGCTTCTATATCATGCCTTTAACCCATAAGTCGGGTTTGGTTGCGTGCTGGTGGAAAAAGAAATAAAATGTGTTAAGATAAAACCTTGATAACCGGACGTGGGAGTGAAATCGCCGTGCATTTGGATCACCTGCCTGGTACGTTCTTTGGACCATCGAACCTGGTAGAGCTACTGCGCCACCGCGCGCGATGTCAGTCGGACGATATCGCATTCACATATTTGGTCGACGGCGAGAACGAACAAATCCACTTGACTTACTCGGAATTGGACCGTCAAGCCCGGGCCTTGGGCGCTTGGCTGGAAGCCCAGGATTTAGTGGGCGAGCGGGCGTTGCTCTTGTATCCACCCGGATTGGACTTTATTACCGCTTTTTTTGGGTGTTTATACGGAGGGGTGATCGCGGTGCCCGTCTATCCCCCGCGCAGGAATCGCTCGCTGGGGCGGATTCAGGCCATTGCCGATGACGCGGACGCCAAGGTGGCCTTGACCACCGACGCCGTGCTCTCCCGCGTCATGCCATTGATCGACGAGACCCCGCACCTGAAAAGTCTGACCTGGCTGGCGACCTGCCAGGTTCCGGCGGACCTGGAAGAAAAATGGGACATGCCCGACGTTCACGGCGATACGTTGGCGTTTTTTCAATACACGTCGGGCTCGACGGGCGCGCCCAAGGGGGTCGTATTGAGTCATGCCAATCTGGTTCACAACTCGGCGCTTATCGCCCACGCATTCGAGCACACCCGGTCGTGCAAGGGGGTATTTTGGCTTCCCAGTTACCACGACATGGGTCTAATCGGCGGCATTTTACAGCCTTTGTACGTAGGCCGGCCGAATGTTTTGATGTCGCCCATGAGTTTTTTGCAAAAGCCGTACCGCTGGCTGTCGGCCATTTCGCGATTCGGCGGCACAACCAGCGGGGGGCCGAATTTCGCCTATGATCTTTGCGTCCGTAAAATTACCCCGGAACAGCGCAAAACCCTGGACCTAAGCAGTTGGGAAGTGGCATTCAACGGCGCCGAGCCCGTACATGCCGAGACGATCGAAGCCTTTTGCGCGGCATTCGAGCCTTGCGGTTTTCGCCGCGCGGCCTTTTATCCGTGTTTTGGACTGGCCGAGGCCACGCTGATCGTATCCGGAGGATATGCATGCAATCCGCCCGTGCTAAGGACCTTTGACGCGGCCGCCATGGCCCGCGGTCAAGTCCTCGATGCCGATCCGGATGACGAGGGCGCGAAAACGATGGTGGGTTGCGGGCATAATTTACCGGACCAGAAGATCGTGATTGCCGATCCGGAGACAATGACCGCTTGTTCTCCGGGGAGAATCGGCGAAATATGGGTGCAAGGCTCGAGCGTGGCCCAAGGTTATTGGCAGCAGCAGGAGGCCACCAAGGCCACTTTCAAAGCCAGATTGAAAGGCACGAGCGAAGGCCCGTTCCTACGCACGGGCGATCTGGGATTTGTACTGGACGGGGAGTTGTTCATTACCGGGCGCGTGAAGGATCTGATCATCGTCCACGGGGTGAATTATCATCCGCAGGACATCGAGCGGACCATACAGCGCAGCCATCCCCGCCTGCGGCCCGATTCGGGCGCGGTTTTTTCGGTAGAGGTGAACGGCAAAGAGCATTTAGTGGCGGTTCAAGAGATCGAACGCCGCAAGCAGGGCGATTGGGACGCGGTTTTCGACGCCATTCGCCGCGCCGTGTCGGCCGAGCACGAGTTGGCCTTGGACGCCATCGTGTTGATCAAGGCGGGCAGCATATCCAAAACATCCAGCGGCAAGATCCAGCGTCATGCCTGCCGCAAGGCGTTTTTAGACGGAAGCCTAAGCGAGGTCGCATGCTGGAACGCGGCCGGCGATGTAAAAAGCGGCGTGGAAGCGGAAATAGAGCAAGCCGCGGGCGGGGAACCAGTAAAACATCCTGTTACCCCGGCTTTTATGATGGCAGCTTCGAAAAACGGAAAGCTCAGCGCCATCGAGAAACGCGTTACGCAAATCGTCCTGGAAGAAATCATTCGCGTGGCCCGTGATCGTGTGCAGGGAATGACCCTGGACTCGCCGATTGTGGAAACCGGCATGGATTCGCTGGAGCGGATGGAGATCGTGGCCTCGCTGGAAGAGCGTTTTGGCGGACGTTTTCCCGAGGAAGTGCTGCCGGAGATGGAAACCGCCCGGCAGGTGGTCGCGGCGGTGATTAAACACCTGGGCAGCGAACCGCGGGAGAAAACCGCCCGGCCCGACAATTGGGAAATCTCCCCCGCACATTATCGCTTCGACCAATTTCCCGAGTACAAGAAGCTGCGGGAGAACCTGGACCTGATGGATCATTCGGACTTTGGCAATCCGTTTCTCTCGGTTCACGAAGGCATAACGAACAATCGCGCGTTGATCGGCGGCAAGGAAGTCATCAGTTTTGCCAGTTTTAACTATCTGTGCATGTCCGGCGATCCGGCCGTAGCGGCCGCGGCCAAAGAGGCCATCGACCGATTCGGCACCAGCGTATCGGCCAGCCGCCTGGTATCGGGCCAAAAAACAATCCATTTGGAACTGGAAAAGAGCATCGCCGAATTCTTGGGCACGGAAGACGCCCTTGCCATATCCAGCGGTCATGCGACGAACGAATCGGTCATAGGGCATCTTTTTGGACCGGGCGATCTGATTCTTCACGATGCCTTGGCTCATAACAGCATAATTCAGGGAGCGATCCTTTCCGGGGCACGGCGCCGGCCTTTTGCGCACAACGATTGGCAAGAGGCCGATCGCTTGCTCACCCAATTCCGGCACGAATATCGCCGCGTGCTTATCGCCATCGAAGGCGTGTATAGCATGGACGGCGACATTTCCGATCTGCCCAAGTTTATCGATGTCAAAAATCGGCACCGGGCCATGCTGATGATCGATGAGGCGCACTCGGTGGGCGTGCTGGGCGCCAGCGGACGCGGATCGGGCGAATATTTCGACGTCGACCGCCGGGACGTGGATATCTGGATGGGCACCTTGAGCAAAGCCTTGGGCAGTTGCGGCGGCTATATCTCCGGCTGCAAAGCGCTGATCGATTATCTTCGCTACACCATGCCCAGTTTTGTTTTCGCCACCGGAATTTCACCACCGACTACGGCCGCGGCATTGGCGGCCATTCGCTTGCTGATAAAAGAGCCGCAGCGCCTGGTTCGATTACACGAAAACTCGGCTCTGTTCCTGAATCTCTGCAAAGAGCGCGGACTGAACACCGGCACGAGCAAGGGTTCGCCGATAATACCAGTTATTCTGGGCAATTCGCCGCATTGTTTGATGCTTTCCCGGTTGATGCTCGCCCGGGGAGTAGACGTTATGCCCATCCTCCACCCGGCAGTGGAGGAAAGCGCCTCCCGTCTTCGGTTTTTCATAACTTCGGGGCACACGTCCGAAGAGCTTCAGTATACCGTGAAGATAATGACCGAAGAATTGGAAAAAATAAATCCGGCATATTTGTATCGCTTACCAAGTAGTTCACCAGTGTCTTAACTAAAAGGAGAGGTGTGGGTTGCTTACTGAACAAGAAATTACACGTAATTGGCGGAGCCTGTTCCGTAATGCCAAGCTCAGCGAGGAAATTTTCGTTCGCGCGGAGAGTCTGCTGGACGAATTGCGCCCGGAAAGTCCATTACGGCATCGACTGGAGAGCGAACTGAACGAGATGCGCGAGAAAAAACCCCAGAAGCGCTAGTTTAGGGAATTTAGTTCTTCTTTATGATCCGCGTCTTGTAACCAGGCAACATGCCCTGCTAAATCGCGGCGCAGGCAGGACGCCGGCGGCGGCGCACGAGCTGCCCATTAGCGAGAATCCGGCGCAGCCTGACAGCAAGATTTCGGCCATTATTGAGTCTAAAAGAATGTCGTGAAAAAATCAGAGCCGGGGCTACACGCCCCGGCTCCGATGAAAATTTCGACATTATTTACCCTGGACCCAACAAATGTCCGCGGCGGGCGATTAACGGTTGATGTCGATACCGATCTGCAAGCCGTTCATGAGCACGTTATCCTTATTATGATCGCGGAGGATGCCCAAAAAACCACGCGCGGGATCGAGAGTGTAATCGACCATCTCGGACCCTCGGGCGATGTTGTTCAACCATAAGCCGTTCCAGCCTGCACGGAAAGATACCGAGCGGGTGATCTGGTATCGGGCCTCCAGGCGCAGCTCGATGCCCTCCGAAAATTGACGGATAAATTCGTGGTGGTTAATGCCGGTCGGGCCCAGGTAAAATGGTTGGCCTGATCCTATTCCGCCGGGAGTAATACCGTCGCCCAGAAGACCCGTCTGATGGACGTTTTGGCAATTCAACCCGACCAGGCCGCGGCCTTCAGTGGAAAGCATCCAGCGGCCGAGTTTTTTGAACCACCGCGCGCCTAATTGCCCGGCTATGATGTGATTTTGCGCTTCAGTGATCCAATCGCTGTTGCCAAGAGTATTGCTGCCTTGGGCGTTGACCAGGAAGGTATCGTCGAATTCTATATACCGCGGGCCGATATACCACTCGAAGAATCCTCCATCATGTAATTGATTGGACCGGCCTACATAATCACATTCTACGCCCCACGATGACACGTCGTCCCGCAACAGTATGTTGGTGAAGTTTACAGGCAGTGTCAGTAAAATGGATCCCGGCCCCGCACAAATCGACCATCCAACGGAAAATATGGAGCAACCGTACCGGAAAACACCTGATTAAAGACCACGGCGATATCGTGCGCGGGAATAGATTGACTCTGCTCGGTCAACTGGTAATAACTTAACATCCAGCCGCAATTATCATATATACGTCCGAACTCGATTCGATTGCCTAGATCAAACTCTTCCAGTAGACCTCCCGTATCGAGCTCGTTGGGCTGTACGAACTGGTCTATTGCAGGATTGCCCCCGATGTATGGGAGAGGCGTTGTCAGCCCTTCTTTGCCGATAGTCGAAACCCTTGGCTTCGATATGGTCCAGTACAATAAATCATATACGAAAAAAAAGCCTTCGTTGGGCTGCGGTCCCCTGCCGTAGGAACTGACATCGGCAGGGGCAAAAAGCTGCATCCCCTCGAGGTCTTGTCCTATCGCCGAAGTACCCATCAGCAAAATCAACAACCCAACGGCCATGTGCGAAAATGTACGGTTTAACAACATAGTTTGATCCCACCTCGATATGCGCCCAAAGGACAAGACGCCGGGATGCTCCCGCGCGGAGCGTCCTTATACCGGTTGTGACGATAATATCGGTCGTGCCGGTCGCGGCAGTTGAGTAAGAAAGGAAAACCTTGCTGGAAAAATCGAGAATTAGTGCTTTGAATAACTAATTACAGTAAGATGGGTAATATAAGTTCCCGCTGGCAATTCCATGAACTGTGGATCAATGCCGGGGGTGGATATCTATGTTCTGTTGTGGAAGCTGGCATTTATATTCGTTTACCGCGCATACCAGACGGCCAAACGTGCTAGTTGATCATTGCAGGCCAAGGCGCGGACTCGGAGTCGATGGCGATATCCGACCAGCGATGCATGCGTTTGCCCGCGGTCGAGCATCATCACCACTCGGATGACGTCTTCCACGTTCGGTTCCTGCCCGGTGCAAGCCAGGCGCAAGACCCACATTCCCACGCAGTAGGAAAGCGCCAGGTCCCAAAAATCCTCGACCATCGACCAACCGGACCGCTTAAGCATCGCATAGCGCCAGGATACGACGGCCGTTTCAAAATAGGAATTAAACGGTTTGAGCACCGTTTCGGCGAGGTGTCCGAGCGATCGTTCCTGAGATTCAAACGAGGCGGGAGGAAATGGAAGGTGGAATTGGGGTATGGCCCCGGTTCCCCGGCCGAACCTGATAGCCGCCGAAATCAAGTGCCAGCGCTCGCGCCAGGAATACTCGCCCACAAAATCAGGATGCAAACGCAGATATTCCAGAATGGTTTGACGGAACAGTTTGCCGGTTTGTCGATTGGGCTCGTGACGCTCTTTAAACAATGAAGAACTATCTTCAATCGCCGATTTTTCCAACATCGATAGCAATTCGACCAGCCGCTGGTCCTTGAAATTGCGTAAATTGCAGGCGTTAAGCGAATTGCATAATTCCAGGCCGTGAACCAGGCGCCGAACCAGCGGAAAACGCTTGTCTTGAATCAATCGCGATAGGCTGCCGTTGAGCGCCTCGGCGTCTTTCCAGGGGCGTCGATATCTTCGCGTTAGCGCGGGCGGGCGCGACGGCAAAGGCTCCTCGCCGCTGTGCTTGAGCAATTCGCGAAGTTCGTCTAATTGTTCCTTGAGACTGCTGCCGCTATCAGCCGCCGCGGACGGACAATATCGCCGCAAGGTTACATAGGCCATGTTTTCCAAGGGCACCAGTTGCAAAGGAGCCATCCGGCAGACGTGCGGTTTGGCGTCATAGCCGAACCGCTTGTGGATGCGGCACAATTTGTCGGCGTCCTGGAAGATGCACGTGCCGTCGTTGCGCTGGGCCAGGCGATAACGTTTGTCGAATAAACCAAGGCGCACCAGGATTTTTTTCCCGCGATAATCTGGATCTTTGTCCCAGCCCTGCCGGCGGATCCGCTCCAGATCGCGCTGGTTGAGGACTACAACCGCTCCGCGGCAGCAGATGCCGCAACCGTGACAGTCCCAATTTTCCAGAATCGGCAGCGTGCGAATGGTCAGGGGCATCGGGAGTGGGCAGAAGGCGGCGTTTCAGGGTTCAGGACTATATTCATTATAGCAGGATGTCGAAAATATAAAAACATAACGGACTATAAAAAACAGGACGGCGACGATTGTCGGCGCCGTCCCATGTGGTTTCGTTCATAACAAAAGATTTAAAGGGCCGTTTTCCCCTGGGGTTCTTCTTTATTTTTTTCAGGGGTTTGCTCCGGGTCGGGCGTTTTTGCATCTTGATGCCGCATGTGCAATTCATTCTCCAGCTTGTCGATGTGCTGCATCATTTCATCCAGGCGTTTTTCGATTCGCCTTTCAAGATTGCCGCCGGGCGGCACATTCACAGACGCCCCCGGTTGCGGCGACCAAAACGGCGACGGCGTCATTTCTGGTATCCAGTGCATCGCCCCGGCCCCGCTGCTCGTTGCCAGGCCCAACATGCGGTCCACGTACGGGCGGACTTTTTCCGGCAATTTGTCCAAGTCCTTTTCGCTGACTTCCCATTTTTCATCGCCCATCTTCACTACGATATCGGCCGGTTTGTCGCCGGTCTTGGTGATGGAAATCGACATGTTCTCCGGAAGCGGCGGGTGGATCGGCGCGCCGTGGGGCAGAATCACCGCCGGCCTGAAAAACCGGAACTGCATCGGGCCCTGCTGCCCGAACCCGCTCCCCGGCGGAAGCTGCTCGATCCACTTGCGAAAGGCCTCGAAATCAGATCCCGGGGGCGGAACTGGAATGCGGGCTTCCTCGGGACGCTTGGCAGGTGTTACAGCGATAGTTTTGGGCTGCCCGTCGCGGATTATTTCCAGTTTCATCTCTTTATCTTTGGCGGCTTCGACGGCTTGCAGTACTTCGGAAACGTCGGTGATCTTTTTATCGTTGACCTTTACTATTACGTCATTCTGAGCAAAGCCGGCCTTGGCGGCTGGACTGTCGGGCACCACTTCCTGGACTATTATGCCCTGGTCATCTACCCGTAACCTCACACCAAGCCAATATTCGGGAAAGCGATTCGGCGGAGATTTTTCTTCGGCCGGCGGTGTGTTGGCCTGCGGTTCGTCATCCCCGGCCAGGGCTGAAATCGTAAAAGGAATTAACATTATCCAGGCCAGGCAACCCAGGCAAAACATCTTTTTCATAACGTACTCCTTTAAAAAATGTTAATACGTAGTGTTTCCAACATATTGGAGTTGAACTTTATCGACCGGCACCACTAGTTGGCGACCGTCTTTAAGTGGCATGGGCATCAACTCCTGTTGCCTTTGCACCTGGTAACCGCTGCGTTCCAAGGCCTGCACCACGCTCTGGGGAATCGGCGATGGCAGATTTTGCAGCCATTGTTGGTCCATTCGGTTGCGCTCCAGTGCCGGCAACCGCACCGATTCGTCCGAATCTGTTGATCCGGCCGGGGATAATCGCACCCATTGCCAGGGCGCGGAGGCGTTTTTTGACTGTGAATCGTTTTGAGCGACAGCAGTTTGTGAGCCCGCCGGCGTTATTGACCGTCCATCCTTGTTGCTTGCTATTTGATTGGAGCCGGCGGCGGTGAAAAAGTTGCCCAGCCGATTGCCCGAGTGCTGCCATAATACGCCCGCGCCAAGAACAGCAAAAAACTGGCGGCCATGGCCGTCAGCGTGCCTGCAAGTCCAAAGGGCGACGATCGCCGCTTCGCAGGCCGCCGACTCGGAGCAATCGCGGATGAAAGCGGAGCTTGAGCAGCCGGCATGTTTTGCCGAAGTCCGCCCAATTCTTTTCTCCAGCACTGGGCTTCCAGGAAGGCCAATGCACAATGCCGCCATCCGTCCGGTTCCTGGTCCAGCGAATTGAGCAACTCCGCGCGCTGCGATTCGCTTAATTCGCCGTCCACCAACCGGTCGAACGATTCAGGAGTGGGTTGTATGGGATTCATAATAAATTTCTCCCCTCTCCCTTTGGGAGAGGCACCCAGAGGGTACCCGGAGGTGAGGGCATAATCACTTTGATGATCTTTTCTCTAAATCTTTGTATATCATTTTTGAAAATATTCGGATTTCACGTCACATCAGCTTCCACCACGTCCAATACGGCCAATTCGCTTCGCAGCCGTTGGCGGGCCCGATGCAGCCGCGCTTCCACCGCGCTTTCGCTTATGCCCAAACGCTCGGCCAGGTCTCGGTAACTCCAATCTTCGGTATATTTTAAAAGTAAAATTTCGGCGTCTCGGCGCACCAATCGCTTAATGGCCAAGCGGATTTTTTGCCGCCGTTCATCCGACAGCAGCCAGGTTAATGGATCCGCCTGGCGGTTGTCTCGTTCGCTTGGATGGTTGCGTTGGGCAAAGCGATCGACCAACTTCCGCTGCCGCCCCATCTTGCGGCGATACAGCAGGGTTTGCGTCACCGCCAGGCGATACAACCAGGCGGCAACTTTATTAAGGTCGTTTATGGGCGCTTTTTGCCGCACTGCGGCCAATGACACCTCCTGCATTACTTCGTCGACGGCCTGCGGTTCGCCCAATCGCGCGTAAACCACAGTGCGCAGCCAGCGATCGTGTTCGGCCAGGACCCGAGGCCAATCAATGACGCTTGCCGGGAATCTACCGGCGGCGGGGACCTCAGGCTTTCGTCGAGGATTGGGCTCGGTCATGGCCATAATAGTGGTTTCCACACGGTAATGAATCTTGCGGGAGTCTTGTGGAATTGCGTTGCAAGTAGTTATTCTATAATAGGTTATTGTGGTGTCAGCATCCCCCCATACCCACGCCGTTTTACGCCGGTAGGCGGCTTTTTAGCAGGCCATACGCCCGCATTACAAATATTTATAACTGCCTATGAATAATACGCAGCACCCCATGGACTGGATAGACGAACAACTCGGCATCCTCCAACAGCGGGGGCTGCGCCGCCGCTTGTCCATGCGCCACGGCGCCCAATCGGCAATGATTGTTATCGAGGGTCAAGAGGCGATCAATTTCGGCTCGAACGATTATCTCAGCCTGGCCTCCGATCCCCGTTTGACCGCGGCCGTTGAGGCCGCATTACACGAATATGGCTGGGGAAGCGGGGCCAGTCCACTGGTGACCGGACATGCCGAACTGCATCGCCGCCTGGAACAACGCCTGGCTCAGTTCGAGGGAACCGAGTCGGCATTGGTCTTCACTTCGGGATACGCCGCGAACACCGGCGCCGTGGCGGCGTTGGCGGCCGTGGGCGACGTAGTGTTTACCGACCGCAAGAATCACGCCAGCCTGATCGACGGCTGCCGGCTTTCCCGCGCCGATGTCCGCACTTATCCGCATGCCGATTATCAAACGCTGGAACGTTTGCTTTCCAAATCATCGACCGAAAGAGACCTGCACGGGGCCCGACGGCGTTTGATCGTGACCGACGGGCTTTTCAGCATGGACGGCGATTTGGCCCCGCTAAAGGAATTGGCTGAATTAGCCCAGCGATATCAGGCGATGCTATTGGTCGACGAGGCCCATGCCACCGGCGTGTTCGGGCGACAGGGCAGGGGAGTGTCCGAACATTTCGATTTGGAAAATCAAGTGCACGTTCGCGTGGGAACTCTGAGCAAGGCCCTGGGATGCATCGGCGGATTTGTGGTCGGGAGTCGGTCGCTCGTCGAATGGCTGGTAAATCGTGCCCGGCCTTATGTTTTTTCCACGGCCATGCCGGCCGCAAACGCCGCGGCGGCAATGGCCGCTTTGGACATCGTCGAAAACCAGCCCCAACGCCGCGTGGAACTGCTGGCCCGGGCCAATAGACTTCGCGCCGAATTGGCCGCTCAAGGCTGGAATATCGGCCGCTCGGCAAGCCAGATCATTCCCATTATCGTGGGCCAGCCGGCGCGGGCCATTGTACTATCGGCGGCTTTGATGGAACGAGGATTGTTTGTGCCGGCCATCCGCCCGCCGACCGTGCCCGAGGGCGAGGCCTGCCTGCGGATCAGCCTCACCTGCGGACATACAGAAGACATGTTTGCGAAATTATTGGAAGTTTTGGAAGAACATAAACACACTGGCGTTTAAAAATACTTTTTTCCGTCCACCGTCCACTGCATACAAAAAAATGCGATTTGCCTTCAGTTCCAACGCATACATGTCTTTCTCGATCGAGGAAAGCATCGCCCGAATCGCCGATTTGGGTTACGAGGGGCTGGAATTGTTGGCCGACGCGCCTCATGCCTGGCCGGTCGATTTGTCTACGGATAAGAAACGGGTGATCCGCGAATCTTTGGAGCGAAATGGATTGAGCATTTCCAACGTCAATGGGTTTATGATGAACGCCCTTGCCGATCCGCGAAATCCGTATTGGCATCCGTCTTGGATCGAGCCCGACCGCGAGTATCGGGCCATCCGCCGCGAACACACCAAACGCGTATTGCGCCTTGCCAAGGAACTCGAGGCCCCGTCGATGCAGACCGAACCGGGCGGGCCGCTTGCCCGGGATCAATCGCGGCGGGCGGCAACGGACGTTTTTTACGACGAGATTATGCCCTGCGTAGAACTGGCCGAAGATCTTGAGGTTTTTCTATTGATCGAGCCCGAGCCGGGACTATTGATCGAGACCTTCGAGCAGTATTTGGAATTTGCCGACCGGCTGGATTCGCCCTGGGTGGGATTGAACTTCGATATCGGGCACGCGTTTTGCATGGGCCAGGACCCGCAGAAACTGGATCGCCCCAATGGCCACCCACACGAAACATTATCATATCGAAGACATCGCCGACACGCGAAAGCATGCACATTTAATCCCCGGGCGCGGGGCAATCGACTTTCCCGCCGTGTTGAGTGAAATTGCCAAAACCGGTTACAATGGCTGGATCACGGTGGAACTGTATCCGTACATCGACAATCCCGACGATGCCGGCCGTGAGGCCAAGAGGTTTTTGGAAGAAATACAACAGAAAATATAATATCATAAAGCCGCGACCGTTGGTCGCGCTTTGATCGCGACATCGTATATGATGAGTGGTGATGAATGATAATGATGAAGGATGAAAATAATGGTCCGGATCAGTGCGGCGGCGCCACGCTCCGCGATTATTTGGAGCTGATGCGCTTGCCCAACGTCTTTACGTCGATGGCCGACGTGGCGATGGGTTTTTTATTCGTGCGCGAATTGACCGGTGCGATTGACTACTGGCTGCTGGCTGTTTTGCTGGCCTCATCGAGCCTATTATATCTTGCGGGCGTGGTCTTAAACGACGTCTTCGACCTGGAACTCGACTCGCACGAGCGACCCGACCGGCCGATCCCGTCCAGCCGCATCTCGCCGAGCGCGGCCCGGCGGTTTGGTTGGGGTCTGTTGTTTGCCGGGGCCGTGCTGGGCTGGACGGCGGCGTTTTTAATCGGCAGTATTCTGCCGGGGGCAATTGTCGTCATACTGGTCATGGGCATCGTGATCTACGACGCCGGAATGAAATTCACCGCCATTGGCCCGCTACTGATGGGCGCTTGCCGCATGTTCAACGTGCTATTTGGCATGAGCGCGGCAGGGGTGCCTTTTACGGCCGAGCATTGGGTCGTAGCCGGCGCTATCGGTCTTTACATCGCCGGAATCACCGGGTTTGCCAAAACCGAAAACATCCGCAGTTCTAGGCTGCACTTGGCGCTTTCAGCGGTTATCATGATGTCAGGCATTGCCCTTTTAGGCAGCTTGCCTTATTGGACCGAGCGTATCAATCCACTCTTGCAGGTAGAACCGCAGCGATGGTGGCTGCTAATTTTGATTTTAGGAATGCTTATCGGCTGGCGATGTTTACGAGCGATTATCGCGCCCAGTCCGGCCCAAGTTCAAGCGGCCGTGGCCCAAAGCATTCTTTCGCTGATTATCCTCGATGCCGTGGCTTGTTTCGCGATCCGCGGCGTTTTTTGGTCCGCCATGATCCTGCTCTTGCTCGTGCCGGCCATGTTTTTTGGAAAATGGATCGAACTAACTTGAATCTCCCCTCTACCTTTGGGAGAGGGGCAGGGGGTGAGGGCGGAATTGCAGATAATACACCAACAACATATTCCTTACAATGAAATTAAAAGTCTTCAGATAAGCTTTAAAAAATGTTTCTCGGCTACAACACCAACGGCTTCGCGCATCACGATCTTTTCCAGGCGGTCGGGCTGTTGGCCGAGATCGGTTATCGCGGCGTGGCGATAACCATCGATCACGGCCCGCTTTGGCCGCCGGACAAGGGAAGCGGGCGGGAAATCGATCCGATTAAAAAAAATGCTGCAGGATTTGGGATTGCGCTCGGTGATCGAAACCGGTGCGCGATTCCTGCTCGATCCCCGCGTCAAGCACGAGCCTACCCTGGTTTCAGCCGATCCGCGCCGCCGCATCGAATTCTACAAGTACGCCGTTGACTTAGCAGCCGAATTGGGCAGCGATTGCGTTTCGCTTTGGTCGGGCGCGGTCCACGACGGCATCTCCTCCGACGAAGCCCTGAAAAGACTCACGCAAGGCTTGCAGGAAGTGCTGGATTACGCGGCCCTACAGGGGGTTGTTATCGCCATGGAACCGGAGCCGGGCATGTTGATCGATACGACCAGGCGATTCAAAGATTTTTCAAAACATAACGATATGCCTAATCTGCGATTGACGCTCGACATCGGTCATTTGCACTGTCAAGCCGAGGGGCCGATCGCGGAGATAATCCGCCGCTGGACCGGTCGATTGGTCAACGTGCACGTCGAGGACATGAAAGCCGGCGTTCACGAACATTTAATGTTCGCCGAAGGCCAGATCGATTTTCCCCCGGTTATTCGCGCGCTGGCCGAATCGGGCTATGCCGGCGGATTGTATGTTGAGCTCAACCGTCATAGTCACGAAGCGCCAATGGCGGCAAAAAAAGCCTTTGATTTCTTAGTGCAATTCGCCGAGTTGCATTAAAGTGTAAAAAGAGGGAAAAGCAGGAAAAAGGGATGTAAAATTATTTTAAATACTCGTTGCATATTCCCCTTTCCCCCCTTTGCCTTTTTTCCTTTTTACACGATAATGATAAGTGGTCCTCTACCATGTTCGTGCTGCCGATGCAATTATTTTGCTGAGCCGATATTTAATGCCCGTTGGGCGCCTGATTTAAAGACACTGGCCGCGTGTATAGCCGTTGATCTGCTTCGGCTGGCAACGGATCACACAACCCGGTGTCCAGGTTGCCCGATTTTATCATTAACGGGTTCACAAATGAGCATCGCCACGGCATTGCGGTGGAGGATCTTTTTTTAGCATGGGGGATGAGGGATGATTAGAGATGAATGCAGAAACATGAAGGCTTCGTACTCCGTACTGAATACTGAAGACTTAAAACTGTAAACTAAAAACTGAGAACATTTTAGGGAGTCTTTATCATGTTCATCTCCTGTGTCCACGTGCACGTCAAACCGGAAAATCGCCAGGCGTTTATCGCCGCCATCTTGGATAATGCCCGAAATACTATCCAGGAGCCCGGCAACCTGCGTTTCGACGTGCTCCAGCAGGCCGACGATCCGAATCGCTTTTTACTGTACGAAGTTTACCGCGACGAAGCAGGCGCCAAGGCCCACAAGGCCACCGCCCATTACGCCCGCTGGGCCGAAGCGGTCAAAGACTGGATGGCCGAAACCCGCTACAGCGTGAAATACACCCCGCTGTTCCCCGAAAATCCGGAACATTGGAGCACATCATAAAGCCGCGACCGGTGGTCGCGCTATGTTGTGATTGCTAAACCCAAAGCGGTTTCATTAAGCATCATTTTCATCCCTCATCCCTTATCCCTCATCCTTCTTCCGCCCATTTTTCCAGCATCTGGAATTGCTGCTCAAACTTATGTTCCGTAACGCCGTAAGGGCTTTTGAAAAAGCTGGCCAGGAAGGTCATGTGTCCCACGTGGCCGCGGCGACGGGCCAGTTCGGTAAAACGCACCATGTCCAGCGCCAGCGGGGCGGCCAGGATCGAGTCGGAGGCCTGCCAGATAAACTGCAGCGTCATGGGCACTCCCAGGAATCCGGAAAAATGGATGTGGTCCCAGGCCGTTTTCCAATCGCCCAGGTCGGGCAGGTACTCGATCGAAACCAGCGTGTTGGGCCGGTACCCGAGGATCTCGCCTAATAGCCGATCTTTGCTGGCCTTTTTGCTGGTCTTATTGGCCGGGTCGTTTAAGACTTGCCCGTCCATGTTGCCGAAAATATTATGACCCACCCAACTCAGCACTTCAAGATTTCGCCGGGCGAACATCGGCGCCAGCACGCTTTTTAAGAGTGTCTCGCCCGTCTTGCCGTCGCAGCCGTAGTGCCGCGTGTTCGAACGCCGGGCCAACTCGTCAATTGCCGGGCAGCCGGAACCCAGCGACGGAGTGAAATTGATAAACGAATGGTCCGCACCCAGCGCGGCAATGGCATACAGCGAACTGGCGCGCAAGGGACAGTTTTGGGGATCGTCCAGCAGCCGATCCAATTCTGCCCAGCTCTCGGGCAGCGATTCCGCGGCCACGGGCGGCTCGGTCGAGGCAAGATAGACTACGACCAGGTGCTCAAGCCCTTTATCCCCTACAAAATCGGCCATGTCCTGCCGCAGCCGCTCGATGGCTTCCCGGGGCGTTTCAGGGCCGGGAATGTCGGCATCGGCCAACGCGGAAATCGTCTCTCCCGCGTTAAAAATCGTTCCCGGGCGGATGCGCCGCTCGATCTCGTCGAGTTCCGGCCGGCATTGTCCGATAAGTTCCGCGGTGACGATTCGATTTTCCTCGGCCAAACGCAGGACTTCATCGGCCAGCGTTGCCCGGCGGATTTCATGCCCGGCGACGGTGAATTGATTCCAATCCAGAAGTCCGATATGCTGGAATTGGGGCAGTTGGCTCACAAGACCGGCCGATTTGATGAGATTTTTTTTCAAGGCCGCCAATCCCACGATTGCGGTACACGCCACCCCGCCCTTGACGCCAACGAGCCAGATACCGATCTTTGGATTTGCCATGAAATGCTCTTTATGAAGAATTGTGAAAAATATTTTGTATAGCGCCTTGGAAATTAACCCATAGGCCACTATGATTGTCGGTCGCGCGATGCAATACGTCAACTAGGAGAGGAATCCAGAAATGCCCCTTAAAATTTCCCGCATTATCCAAGCCCTCGAACCCTCGGCCACGTTGGCCATGGCCGCAAAGGCCAAGGAACTGAAGGCCGCCGGCCGGAAGGTTTACGACCTGAGCGTGGGCGAGCCCGATTTCACCACGCCCGAACACATCTGCCAGGCGGCCGTCGCCGCCATGAAGGCAGGCCACACCCATTACACGGTGGCCAGCGGCATTCCGGAATTGAAAAAAGCCGTGGCCGATCAATACAAGTCGGTCCACGGCCTGGAATACTCGCCCGCCCAGGTGGTCATAGCCAATGGGGCCAAGCATGCCATACACAATGTATTCACGGTGATTCTGGACCCGGGCGACGAAGTTATTATTCCCGCCCCGTATTGGGTTAGTTACGCCGAACTGGTGAAACTCACCGGGGCCGTGCCCGTCATTGTCGATACTCCGCAGGAAAACAATTTCAAGCTTACGCCAGAAATGCTTCGCAAGGCCATAACCAAAAATACCAAGGCCCTGCTGTTGTGCAGCCCGTCGAATCCCACCGGCAGCATGTACTCGCCGGACGAACTGGGCGCGCTGGCCGACGTGGCCATCGAGAAAAACCTGCTCATTATTTCCGACGAGATTTACGAGCGGCTGATCTACGGCGGTCACAAGTTCGCCAGTTTTGCCACGGTCCGGCCGGGCTTGCAGGACCGCACGATTCTTATCAACGGCGTAAGCAAGACCTACGCCATGACCGGCTGGCGGATCGGCTGGAACATTGCGCCTTTAAACGTTTCGAAGGCCATCGCCGATCTGCAGAGCCAGGAGACGTCGAATCCGTGCAGCATAAGCCAATACGCCGCCTTGACGGCGATCACCGGCCCGCAGGATTGCGTCACTACGATGTGCGCCGAATTCACCAAGCGCAGGGAATTCGTCCGCAATCGAATCGTGAAAATCCCCGGCGTAAGTTGCTCGGAGATCGCCGGCGCGTTTTACGCCTTCATAAATATCAAGGCGCACTTGGGACGCCCGTACAACGGCGTGCAAATCGACAATTCCAGCCAATGGTGTCTGGAACTGCTCGCCAAAAAAGGCGTCGCCTCGGTAATGGGCTCCGCCTTCGGCGCCGAAGGCTACGCCAGATTATCCTTCGCCGCCAGTATGCCCAACCTAGAAGCAGCCTTGGACCTAATCGAGGAGTTTGTGAGATAATAGTGGGCGGTTGACAGGGGACAGTAAAATTGATGTAAACTACATCCTTTATTTCATTACTAACGAGAACTGTTGGACCAGATAGCAGTGGTACCCGGCGGATATGGGGTGCATTATTCTTTTTAAAAATATATATTGTCTCCTTTTGCTACTGAAGCATAGCCTATTGACCTGTACGCTTGAGTTCAGCTATGACTTTGTCGAAAAGCACTTGATTCAGTTTATTGTCACCTGTAAACATGCGGTGGTTATACTCCTGTTGAAACTCCTCTGCTGTGATATTGGATGCCTTCAGTAACATTCGCGTCTTTTCATTGTCCGTAACCTTTAAGGCCGCTATCTGGATCATAACACTCAGTTTGTCGCTTTTCGGGTCACCTGCTAACCACAGTCGTGCAGTGAGGCGAGCAAACTCATCGTCATCCAAATGAGCAGTGGCGTTGTTTTGTTTGTCTTCGGATAGCTTCTTGATGGTGTCTTGTTTCAGTTTTGTGCAATCCACCCGGATCGCTATTACTTTTTCATCCGCAATAGCAAACGACAGCCATTCATATTCCTGCCAAACCATAACGCTATCAAAAGTGAAAGAAGGCTCCATACCAGATACTTTCAACTTTCCTTCGGATTTTATATCTGATTTACCAATTACATCAACGATTTTTTTGTAATCCACATCTTTACGTGAAGGGATAATAGTGATTTCAGAAATAGTTGGGTTTATCGAAAGCGCGGATTCACAAGCTTCTTTGATATCTGATATCTTGATCTTTTTAGTCTTAAAAAAATCCAAAGTTTTTCTGGTCAATGCAATATCCATCTTGTCCATCGGAATACTACAAAAATCTACTTCGCCAAACATACTTAGGACTTCGTTGGTAGGTGAAACTACGGAAGTGCGAGGTTTGCCAGGGGACGGTTTATCATTGTTGTTTGAGGTGCGGCTTTTATGAACCTGCTTTTGTAGGTAGTTCCGATCCACTTCACTTAATTTTTCTATAGGAATTGTGATAGTCTTACCATCCTTCTTTTTCAGTTGGACTTGTCCGTCCTTGAAATCAACAAACCCAGCCTCGGTTGTAAACTTCCCAGTTGAGTCTGTCCATTTCCTCATGCTGTCTTTGGGTGTATTGGGTATGGTTGTAGCCACACTTTCTTTCTGGGCTGTATGGTTGTCAGTCGAGTCGGCCTTCTGAATTGCACCGTTGTTAGATTTTTCTGGTTGATCCTCAAGTGATGGAACAGGTTGCCGATCCCAACTAACAATGGTGATCTTTCCGTTAAAATGTAGAATTGAGATTGTGTGATTTCCATCTTTTCTATATCCGGCGACACCACCTCCTTTACCCTCACCGATGTCGGCGGCGGCAATTTCATGTCGGTAGTCACCTCCTGGGGCATTGTGAATCACAACTATAGTGCTTCCCGTATCCGACTTGCTGACTGTGTAGTACATTTTCTTTAGAGCATCTTCAGCGTTTTCTGACTTCATTGTTTTTTCTTCTGCGGTGGCCAATTTTCTTTGCTCGGAAGTTCCGGCTGGCGATTGCCCCACAGATTTTTTAATGTCACCCAGTAATTCACGAGCGATAGCAATATCATCATCGCTAACTGGGAACCGTTCTTTCACTTGGGAAGGCGTTAATCCTTCCCGATGAATCCACAAAGCACTCTGGATAGCGCCGATGGACGCCGACTTATTTTTGCCTGCTTTTAGAATTTTGTTTGCCCGTTCATCCGGTGGCGCAATAGTGAATGAATCCGACGGCCCTGGATTGTCCTTATGGAAGTCCAGGCAATAGGCTTCGACCACATAACTGTGTTTATCATTGTCTGTAAGGACGATTTCAGTTGCCGGTCGATATGAGTTTTCCCCGATATGATCGCCCTTGATGCCCGCTCCCATCATATTCTGGACAGTGCCCGAAATACTCTTGAACACAGTGCCGGCCGTTAGCGTCAGCCGTAATACGTCCGGCACTTTGCGGCGGGCGGTAATCAGGATTGCGTCACCAGTTGACCCGCCAATCCCGCTGATCTCCACTTCGACCTTGCCATCCTTCACTGCTTGTTCAAGTGGAATTGCGGTCTGCCCAAAAACCAAAGTGCTTGTTGCGACAACGGCAATAAAAGTACATAGCAAAACGAGCGTTCTCGCTGCGTTCATAGAATACCTCCCCAAAATATCATTCTTGCCCGGTGTCACGACCAATCTTTAGTCGGTGCCCGGCTTGTCAAGCAGTGTATTTCCGGCCTCTGTCCACCGCCCGCTGCCCACTATTTTATTTCTTCTTCACTTTTTCCTTGATCGCGGTTGCCTCGCGTTGGCGGGCCTTTTCCCGGGATTTTTCCTTTTCGGCCTCTCGCCATTGCCGCTCGCCATTCCCATTTCGATGCCATGCTCACGACGCGATGATTTCCGACTCCGGACGTTGGACGGCCTCTCCGGTGGCCCAGCGGTAAAGGAGGTCCGGGCAGAAATCGGCGCCGTTCGGCCAGACGATTGTTTCTAACTCGTTGTCAACTGCGACCTGCTGAAAATATTGCGGATCTTCGAGCGGCCCAAACACGCCGCCGCGTCCGACTATGCGATTGGCAAGATCTACCACGCCGCAAACACCGTCGGAGAACTTCAATTCGAGGCGGTATCCTTCGAGGACTCGCACGTTAGTGACTGTAGCGCAAAGTTGCGTCATATCGCTTCTCCTTACTGAAGAGGCTTAATTTTATTCGGTATTTGTCCACCCGCCCGCAGCCCCCAATCATCAAGCAATTCAGCTTGATGGATCGCCGCCCATTCCGTCACAAGTGCCAATGCTCGGGGCGGCAACCGTCCTTTGAGAACGCCGATAGGATCGATACAAATTTCGGCCTTTTCAGAGCCGTAAATAGCATGGAAATGAGGAGGTGCATGATCGTCATAATACATGGCGATCACAATCCCAAAAAACCGACTGATTTCAGGCATCAACGCGCTCCAACGCAGAATTCCAAAGAATTCCAGATACCATGCTAATATCCTGCAAAAGTCCTAATAATTGAATTATATACTTTAAAAAAAGATGTCGGCAAACGTCGTGAATATATACATTGACTTTTGATAATGTTACCTTAATGAAAAAAAATGGTCCCTGTGTCTTTTTTCGCTACTTTTTCTTCACTTTTTCCTTGATCGCGGTGGCTTCGCGTTGCCGGGCTTTTTCCCGGGCTTTTTCCTTTTCGGCCTCGCGGTTTTTGCGGCTTCGCTCGGCAGATAGGACTTGGCGCAGCAAGGCCGAAAGGTCGTCGTAAGAGTGATCGCAGGGCGGGCCGGGGCTATATTGCATCACGGCGTGCTGAATCTTCCGCGACAGGGCCAAGAGCGTGGACGAAACAGTGCCGAATTCCTTGCCCAGCATGACCACGCCGCGCCGTCCATAGCTGTCCGGCTTGCGCGAAAATGTGCGGCTGGCCACGGCCAGAAACGTCACCGCCGAATCGAGCGTGTGCAAGGTAAGCATCCGGTGCACAAGCTCGTGCCGCTCGTCGCGAAAGTTGTCCATGTTGCCGTTGGTGATCACGTGCAAGCCGGGAGTGATTTCCATGACTTCGATCTGGTCTCCGCCGTACACCACGGCGGCGAACTTGGCGTCGGCGCACACGTAATTCGCCCCGGCGTATATCCCGGTCAAAAGCTCCTTCTCGGCGTATTCGCTGGCCTCGCGGGCCGTGCGCAGCTCCAGCAATTCCCGGCAAAGCAAGCCTCGCGAACGCGGTTCCAATGGCACGCGGTGTTTCGGACGATTCAACACCGCGCAAAACAAGCCGTGCTGATTCACGCCAAGCCACGTCCCGTTCGCCTTGCGGTCGATGCCGCAAACCACCCTGGGCGAACCCGGTTGAATCTTGGGATATTGCGTGGGCCGATCAAAACGCTCTTCCCGATTAGCCGCAACAAGAATGGGCGTGCCTCGAACAACACGATAGTAAATCGCCATCGTACACATAAACTAATTCGAATACTTCCTTGCCTTGTGGAATAGAAGTTGCTTAAACCATCAACATAACCGATGGAATACACACATTGCACCCCCCGAGTTGCGTATTCGAGGTTTTTTTTCTCAATTAATGATTGTTGCTCATTGCTTCAGATGGACTATAGTCTGGTTCACCAATAAGGGGGATAAAACCCGGTTCCACTGCCTTTTGCCCTTGAGAATCCGTATGGAAACCCATAGGCTTAGATTTCCCAATACTCCAGGAAGCAGCATTTATGGAAAGCGAACCCGCCCACCCCGAGGGAGTTGTTGTCCCCGCAAAAAACTCCCGGATGGGGAGTCTGATGGGCGTCCAAATCGTCGGAGTCGGCAGCAGCGTGCCGGAAAACCGCGTTCATAACGATGATCTAGCCGTCTTGGGTTACGATGCCCAGTGGATAGTTCAGCGATCGGGCATAGTCGAGCGACGCCACGCACCGCCGGCGGTGGCCACCAGCGACCTAGCAATCGAGGCCTCGAAGCGGTGCATCGAACGCTCAGGCGTCGATCCGGGCGATATCGACCTCGTGCTTTTGGGCACATACACTCCCGATATGCTGCTGCCCGCCACGGCCTCGACTGTGCAAGACAAACTCGGGCTTCGCGCCCCGGCCTTCGATCTTCAAGCGGCCTGCGCCAGTTTCATTTTTGCCCTGATTACAGGCGCACAGTACGTCGCAACCGGATGCAGCCGACTGGCATTGGTGATTGGGGCCGACTGCACTTCGCGAGTGTTGAATCCGGCGGATAAGCAAACCTATCCCCTGTTCGGCGACGCGGCCGGGGCCGTGCTTCTGGCGCCGGGCGACAAAACGCAAGGCTTGCTGGCGTTCGCCGTGGGTTCGGACGGCTCCGGCACTGACCTGCTAAATCGGCCCATGGGCGGATCGCGCCGGCCGTTCTCCGCCTCGGCCGAAAACAACAACGACCAATATATGCACATGGAAGGCCGCCCGGTTTTTAAATGGTCGATAAAAATGCTCCGCGAGACTACCAAAGAAGTCCTGCAACATGCCGGCCTTTCGGTCGGCGATTTGGACCTGGTGATTTTCCACCAGGCAAACAAGCGAATCATCGATTCGGCCGTCGCCGATCTGGGCATCGATTCACATAAGGTCATAAGCAACCTGGACCGCTACGGCAACACCTCGTCGGCCAGTATTCCCCTGGCCTTGGACGAAGTATATCGCGAAGGCCGCATCCGCCGCGGCGATCACATCCTACTGAGTGGTTTCGGCGCCGGATTAGTCTGGGGCACCGTGCTTTTGCGATGGTGAAACAATAGTTGGAATAATTGGCTGCTTTTTTTGAAATCGTTTAGCCGCGACCCGAAGGGGAGCGGGACGTTCCATATGAAAAATCTTCCCGCGCGTAACAAAGTCAAGCTTTCCGACACATGGGACCTGAGCAGCCTGTTTTCCGGCGACCGGGCCTGGGAAACAGCCTTTTTGACTTGGGAAAAGCAGATCGCCGGTTATTCGAAATTCCAAGGCATGCTGGCCCAAAGCCCGGGCACGCTGGCCGAATGTCTGCAATTCGACGAGGAGTTCGACCGCACGGGCGAACGGCTGGGCACTTATGCCTTTCTGAAAACGGCCGAAGATACCGCCCAAAGTAAATATCAGCGCATGCAAGGCCGATTCCTACACGCCGCCGGTCAGGCAGCCGAGGCCGCCAGTTACATCCGTCCGGAAATCATGGCCATACCCGCGGCCAAGATGAAGCAGTTCATGGCCGATGTCTGCTTGGATCGCTATCGTTTGCTCCTGGAGCGGCTGCTGCGGTTCAGACCGCACACGCTGGGCAAAAAGGAAGAGCATCTCTTGGCCCTGCAAACGGAGATGTCGCAAGCCGCCTCGCAGATTTTCCGCCAGCTTACCGACGCCGATCTGAAATTCGGCCCGATCCGCAACGACAAGGGCCGATTGATCGAACTCAGTCACGCCTCGTTCAGCACGCTTCTGCACTCGCCCAAGCGGACCGTGCGCAAAGCGGCCTTTCATCAATACTATAGTGTGTTTGCCGGCCATCAACACTCATTGGCGGCCTCGTTGGCTGCCTCGGTCCAGCGCGATATTTACTACGCCCGGGCGCGGAACTATCCCAGCGCATTGGAAGGGGCCTTGTTTCCCGATCGCATGCCGGTAGCGGTCTACGACAACCTCATCGACTCGGTCCATCGCCATCTGCCGGCCGTGTATCGTTACTACGACCTAAGGCGTCGAAAAATGCGGCTCCGCGATATCCATCATTACGACACCTACGTGCCCATATTGGCCGACCTGCAAACTCGGCGCAACTGGAATCAAGCGGTCGAAGTCGTCATTGCCGCGTTGCAACCCCTGGGCGGCGACTATTGCAGCGCGTTGGAAAAGGGCCTTGCGGGCCGCTGGTGCGACCGCTACGAAAACCGCGGCAAGCAGAGCGGCGCATTTAGCAGCGGTTCGTACGACGCCGATCCCTACATCCTCATGAATTATCAGCCCGACGTGTTGGATCACGTATTCACGCTCGCCCACGAGGCCGGGCACTCGATGCACAGTTATCTTTCAGCCAAAAACCAGCTCTACGTTTACTATCAATACGTGATTTTCGTGGCCGAGGTGGCCAGCACTTTCAACGAGCAACTTTTAAGCCGATACCTGCTCGACCGCGCCCGCAACGATCAGGAACGTGCATTCCTCATCAACCGCCAGATCGACGCCATGCGCGGCACGATCATCCGCCAGACGATGTTCGCCGAATTCGAGAAAATCGCCCACAATTCGGTCGAATCGGGCGAACCCTTAACATTGGAAAAACTCCAGAAAATCTATCGCCAGTTGCTCAAACTATATTTCGGCCCGGATTTTACCCTTGACGATGAGTTGAGCCTGGAATGTTTGCGGATTCCGCATTTCTATCGGGCGTTTTACGTATACAAATACGCCACCGGCATGTCGGCCGCCATCGCCCTGGCCGACAGAGTTCTTAACGGCGGAAAAAAAGAACTCGAAGCCTATCTTAACTTCCTAAAATCCGGCTGTTCAAAAGACCCGTTAGACCTGCTCCGCGACGCCGGCATTGATATAGAAAAACCAGCCGCTGTCGATACCGCGCTAACCCATTTCGGCAAACTTGTGGAAGAACTGGACGGGTTGTTATAGATAGTTGACAGTGTACGTTTAGCCGCGACCCGTAGGGGAGCGGGTATGGCTGAGCATAAAATCCCAATAAAGTTGATGCTATGCAGGTCCTTTTTACATATTTAACATTCTTATTGCTTATGATTTACGACCGTTAGCATCGATGATAGAATGAATGCCTCGGGAGGCAACCAAATGAGTCGAAAATCTTACTCCAAAGAATCAATCATTCAAATACTTCAAAACCTTGCAAAGAGATTGGGCAAGGAATTTTTAACAAACCAAGATGTTAGGGGTGAAATTAATGTTGCAACAGTTCGTAATTATTTCGGATCACTTAAAAATGCCTTCGAAGCGGCAGGGATTAAAAGAAAATCACTTACAGAACATTTAAATGAGATTCGGAAAGTATTACCCAAAGAAGAGTTATTTCTTTCGATGTTTGAAGTGGAGAGAAGTCTCGGACACGAACCTACAGGTGCAGAGTATACTAGTTTAGGTAAATACTCGATACAACCATTCATAAAACGTTTTGGAAAATGGCCTGACGTACTTTCCTATTACCGCAAATGGAAGTCCAGCAGAGGTCCAGAACTTACAGATATCAATATTGAAAACAAGCAAGTCCCTAATGATGCAATGAATTCTCAAACAATTATCAATGAGTCAAAAAAATTTACTTTGGCCAAAAGCATTGGTAATCCGGCCCAACTTTACGGGGAACCGATTGAGTTTCGAGGACTTCGGCATGCTCCGATTAATGAGCAAGGTGTTGTATATCTTTTTGGCATGGTAAGCCGCGAGTTAGGATTCTATATCGAGGCAATTCAGCAAGGTTTTCCGGATTGCGAAGGAAAATATCTTCACGACTCTAAGAAGAATCTATGGGCGAAAGCAAGGATAGAATTTGAATTCAAGGCATCAAATTTTCAAGAACACGGACACGACCCAAACCAATGCGACATTATCGTATGCTGGATTAATGACTGGCCGGAATGTCCCATAACAGTAATCAATTTGAGAAAAGAAATCCTAAAACTTCCGCACTAATAAATTCTAATGCGATTCTTGCGGAATGCTTCTTCCCGTGACTTCGGCTTATAGCACTTCGGGGGAATTGACTGATGTGTTGTAATTTTATAAGATAATGGCAGTTTCGATGGTTGTGTGGTAATTTGTGCTGATTGGAGGTTTCCGTGAAGTTCACTCGTATCACTCATAGCCCGACGGTCATGGGCGGCAAGCCGTGCGTTCGGGGCTTGCGCGTCACGGTTGGGACCATTGTGGGGCTATTAGCCTCCGGCGAATCACGTGTGCGTATCCTCGAAGCCTATCCATATCTCGAACCGGCCGACCTCGATGAATGCCTGAGCTATGCAGCGTGGCGGTTGGAAGAACGCGAAGAGGATTTGGTGGCCGGATGAGCCTGCGTATCGTCATCGACATGAATCTATCAGTGGAATGGATACCGCTCCTGGAGCAGGCAGGTTGGACTGCGATCCATTGGTCTACGATTGGCGATCATCGGGCGGACGACTCGACGATCATAGCTTGGGCATCGGCTAATGACTATACTGTCTTCACACATGATCTTGACTTTGGCACCTCATTGGCATTGACCCATGCGGGCAAGCCAAGCGTAATCCAAGTCCGTGCGCAGGCGCGTTTTGCCGGAACATATAGGCCAGACGGTAATAGCTGCTCTAAAACAATATGAACGGGAATTGGCGATCGGAGCACTGGTTGTCGTCGAGCCGGCGAAAAGTCGCGTGCGAGTTCTGCCGCTATAGCGGAAATTAATCAATCGGCTTAACCGTCGTTACCCACAAAAACGCCGTGCCGGCATCGTCCGTGCGGACTTCGAATTCAAGGCCGGCGGGAAAGAGCATTTTTTCC
Source organism: Pirellulales bacterium (assembly GCA_963844755.1). Classification (GTDB taxonomy): domain Bacteria; phylum Planctomycetota; class Planctomycetia; order Pirellulales; family Thermoguttaceae; genus JBEKIK01. The sequence goes on along the minus strand of CAWJPM010000016.1, from coordinate 721,026 downwards.
AGGGCCATGCTGTAGTTTGTCCGCGCGGGGGAATGATAACATGGCCTTGGCCGGATCGATTTTATACTTGGCCAGGGCGGCCCGATCGTACAGAACTGGCGTTTTTAGTCTTTTACCGATCGTATCCAAGACCGTTGCGGCGGAAACGTTTTGCACGTTCACGTTGAGGAACTCGAACAAGCCCGGCAAAACTTCCGGCGGCGGGCCTTCCGGCTTTCGGCCCACCGGCCAAATTTCCCTGATATTGGATTGAGCTTTCATCACGGAATATTTTATCTGATTTCCGGTCAATTGCGGAACAAGGCAATATCCCGCAGGCCGCAACAGGCAGGCCAACGCCGTGCCGCAACTCAGTTCGCTCAGTTCGTCTTCGACTTTATCCTCGCCCGACGCTTGAGGAATAGTGTCTTCATAGCGCAAGGGAAAGGATAATTTTCGTGCGATTTTTTCCGCCGTTTCGCGGCGCGCCAATCCGGCGGTGGAAAAAACAACCGGCACGGCCAGGTCTTTTTTAACCTTCTCGAATTGAGCCGCAGTCAAACCGAAGGCCACGATTTTCGGCCGTTTGTCGGGCGGACCGTTTTGGGCCAGATCGTCCAGCCATTGGGCAAGCCGCTTCACTTCGCTGCGTTTGAACCTCGCGCCGGGCAACTCCAGTTCATCGCGCGAAATCACCTTGCCGGTGACAATATACAGCGGATGCTCGGCCGTGCCTTCGACTTCGATGCCCACCTTGTCGGCCGATGTCGCCGAACGAAAGCGGATGTTTTTGATTCCGGCCCCGGCCAAGGCGTGTCCCCAGTCCTGAAAGGTCATGGCCGTACCCTGGGCGTCGCTTACCAACACCAATCGCACCTCTCCGGCCGCCTCAGTTTTTGCCGGATCCACGGTCATCGAAAAAACCATCGCTGCCGTCAAGATGAGATAATAGTGAATGTTCATTTGTGTATCAGAGATTATGGATTTTCAGAGCCGGGATTTGCAGAGCCGGGCCGTGTCGGCCCGGATACTTAGTGGTTAAACCGGACCGGCACGGTCCTGCTTGAATGGTGAATCTAGGGAAATTATAGCACGCGTGACGATATAGTGTTTCCCGGAATGCGAAATATCTAAATAGGTTGGGATAATTATCGCGACCAATGGTCGCGGCTTTACAAAATTTATAAATTTGTCACAATAGCAATCGAAAGTTGACCGCACATATATCAAAAGGAGTAAGTCATGGCACGACCAGTAACGATGTTCACCGGCCAATGGGCCGATTTGCCTCTGGCCGATTTGGCCCGCAAGTGCAAGGGATTTGGTTACGACGGCCTGGAATTGGCCTGCTGGGGCGATCACTTCGAGGTGCGAAAAGCCCTGGAAGACAACGCCTATTGTGCCAAAAAGAAGGAACTGTTGGAAAAGAACAACATGCAGGTCTTCGCCATCAGCGCCCATCTGGCCGGCCAGGCCGTGCTCGACAACATCGACGCCCGGCACAAGGCCATCCTGCCCGATTACGTGTGGGGCGACGGCGAGCCGGCAGGCGTCAACTCCCGCGCCGCCGAGGAACTGAAAAACACCGCCCGGGCCGCGCAAAAACTGGGCGTCGAGGTGGTCAACGGCTTTACCGGCTCGAGCATTTGGCATTTGATTTACTCTTTTCCGCCGGTTCCGCAGCAGATGATCGATGACGGATACAAGCTTTTCGCCGAACGCTTCAACCCGATTCTGGACGTATTCGGCGAGTGCGGCGTAAAATTCGCCCTGGAAGTGCACCCCACCGAAATCGCTTTCGATCTTTATTCAGCCCAGCGGGCGTTGGAAGCGGTGGAAAACCGCGAGGAGTTCGGTTTCAATTTCGATCCCAGCCATCTCCAGTGGCAAGGCGTCGATCCGGTGGAATTCATCCGCGCCTTTCCCGGCCGGATATATCACGTGCACATGAAAGACGCGATTGTGACGCTCAACGGAAAAAGTGGAATACTATCCAGCCATTTGAATTTCGGCGATCCCAAGCGGGGCTGGGATTTCCGCTCGCTGGGCCGGGGCGGGGTGAATTTCGAAGAAATCATCCGCGCTCTGAACCACGCCGGCTACAACGGCCCGCTCTCGGTGGAATGGGAAGACTGCGGCATGGACCGCGACCAGGGTGCGAAAGAGGCCTGCGATTTCGTGAAACGGATCGACTTCGAACCCAGCCGCGTGGCATTCGACGCCGCGTTCGACAAGCAATAGAGTTCAGTGGTCAGGGTTCAGAGTTCAGAAATTCACTATATAAATAAATTCTAAACTATATATCCTGAACCCTGACCACTGAACCCTGAACCCTTAATCTTGAACCACGCCTCCCCTTTAAAACCTCCGTATTCCGGCCGTTTTGCGTTCATTACGGATTGCATGCTACAATATAGAGAGAACGCCCGGTGCAATCGCCGGGGCTAAACGGAACAGCGTCTTTAACGATTTTTTGCCCTTATCACTGTGATTTATGTGGTTTAAATCCCGCATTCGTCGATCAGAGGTTTGCATCTTTTTAATTGCGTGTTCAGCGGCATTGACATTTTGCGCATCGAATTGCCTTGCCGCCGCTGACGAACAGGAGCGCGCCGCGCAAAGTTTGCAGGACAAATATGCCGACGACATAAAACAGTTGGCCACCTGGTGTGAAGAAAAGGGCCTGAAAGAGCAGGCGCGTCAAACCCTGGCCGTGCTGGGCCCGCACGATCCGCTGAAGTTTTATCTTCCCATTTTGTCCGACGACATCGGCCCAGCCAAACTGCCCGATGGCGCATCGAAAGACGTGGCCCAGTGGGATGAGAAGTTTAACAAGTTGCGGCGCGATCAGGCCGCCGCGCTCTACGAAATGGCCAAGCGCCTGGTGCGGACCCACCACGCGGGATTGGCCATGGACCTGGTCCTGGAAGCGGTCCGCGCAAATCCGGACAACGAATCGCTGCGCCGGCTGTTGGGCTATCAAAAATTTCAAAACCAGTGGCACACGAACTACGAGGTGAAAAAATATAATCATGGCATGGTGTGGGACGACAAGTTCGGCTGGTTGCTTAAGTCCAATGTCCGCCGCTATGAAGACGGCCAGCGGTATTTCGATGGCAAGTGGATCACAGCCGCCGAGGATGCCCAGCGGCATACGGAAATCAATTCCGGCTGGGTCATCGAAACCGAGCATTATTCCATACGCACGAACCACAGCATCGAGGCGGGAGTGGCCCTGGGATCGAAACTCGAGGACTTGTATCACCTTTGGGAGCAGATGTTTATCCGTTACTTCGCCTCTGAGTCCGACGTGATCGCGCTGTTCGACGGCCGCGCCCGAATCCAACACGGAACGCCGATTCAGCTAAAAGTGGTCTGCTTTCGCGATCATGACGAATACATCCACGCGCTGCAGGCGATCATGCCCATGGTGGGAATCTCGGTCGGGGCATATCTCGATTCCGTAAAAACCGCCTACTTTTTCGCCGGAAACGGCAGCGAAGACAGAACCATGTATCACGAGGCCACGCACCAATTGTTCCATGAATCGCGCAAGGTGGCGCCCAACGTGGGACGCAGAGGCAACTTTTGGATCATCGAAGGCATCGCCATGTACATGGAATCGCTCAAAAAAGAGAACGGCTACTATGAGTTGGGCGGTTTCGACGACCAGCGCATGGTCGCCGCCCGCTACCGGCTGCTTCACGACCACTTCTACGTGCCCCTGGAGCAATTGACCGGCTACGGCATGGAAAAACTGCAAAGCGACCCGAAAATCGCCACGCTATACAGCCAGTCCGCTGGGCTGACGTACTTTCTTCTTTATTACGACCACGGCCATTATCGCGACGACCTGGTATCTTATCTGACCACGGTCTACACGGGCCGGGACGGACCCGACACCCTGGCCCAACTCACCGGCGCCGCATACGCCGAATTGGACAAACAGTACCACGAATTCATGGAAAAAGCGGGCGAGTAGATTGCTATGTGATAGATATCATCGCGAAACCGCAAGCGGTTTCACTTTGCCCTCATCCTTCATCCTGCTATTTATCTTCCACCATCTTAGCCAGCCGGACTACGTGATTGCGCACGACTTCCAGATCGGGATTAAGCCTCAGTGCGCGGCGGAAGCATTCCAGGGCGGAGACCGGATTTTCCAACTCCATATATGCCTGGCCCATGCTCGTTGCGGCGATGAAATGATAAGGATTTATCTCCAGGCACTCGTGGCAATCGCGAATCGCGTCGGCCAGCCGGCCCAGGCCGTGATGGGCCAGCGCCCGTTGATGCCATGCCTCGGCAAACCAGGGGCAGCGTTCGATCAGTTTGTTGGCGCGAAGGATGACTTCCTTGAATTTATGGGCGGAGCCAAGCCGCAAAATTTCCGCTAATTCCTGGCGGTCTTGTTCGCCGCCCATCCGCGTCCAAACCGAACGTATGCCGTTTTCGGCCAGTGTGCGAACGGTCCGGTCGTCGTCCAAAAGCGACCGGCCCATGGTGTGATTGCACATGTAATCGCCCAGAAAACCCAAAGCCAACACGGCCGCCCGGCGGACTTCGCGGAACTGGTGCCGCGCCAGACGCTCGAGCGTGCCTTGCTCATAACGCGCGGAAACCTGGCGGATATAGCCGGCCGAGTCCTGGTTGTCCAGGTACTTCTCGTACAAATCCAATAAGTGGGGACTTCGAATTGGGTCGCTATCCACGCCTGAGTCTCCGGCCAATTACGATAAGAACGCGAAACACGGCTGACAAATGTTGGATGTAAAAAATGCCTGTTTTCGTCTCAATGTTTGTTAACTTGGCACATCTTTGATTGTAATCAAGATTCTTGGAAAACGCCAATAAAAAACCCAAACTTCGATTAAGTGCATCGAACCCTGCGAATTTGTTGAAAATGCGCCCTTGTTGGCTTTATTGTTGAGGCGGCAGTTCAACTGCCGCCCCAACATACCGAGATTCGCCCAGCCTCCGGAGATGGCAATGTCCGCCGCACAAACGATACAAGTAATACAAAAAACTATGAAATGGCCGGATTGAAGATACCGAACCAGTTTGCCAAAAGTGCTTATATTCACTAACCGCCACGTGGTTTGATTTTTCTTCGGCCCTTCCGTGTCAGGCCCTGGGCAGGGTAAAATCAAGGCTGCCGGCTTGATAAGCTAACGTAATCGGCAGCATGAAGTTCCATCGCGTGATGTTCCATGAAAACCCTGTTCTGGATATCGCTGATCGTGATTATATCTTGGGGGACGATTACCCCAATATCTTGGGGTGCGGAATCCTGGGCTACCGGCCCCGCGCTGCAAAAAATATTGGCGGAACCAGTGGATATCGTCTTGGCCGAAAATCCATTGCATCAGGCCCTGGAAAGCGTGGCTCAAAATAAAAATGTGGCCGTGCTGCTTGACCGGCGGATAGACCCCGGCCGGAAAATAGAAATTTCGCTCCGCCAAACCCCCCTTAAAGAAGCGTTGGAAGCGATTGCCCAAAAATACAATTTGGGGATTTCCATGATCGGGCCGGTGGTTTACTTCGCTCCGCCCGAGGCGGCCCGAACCGTGCGCACGCTGGTGGCATTGCGCCGGGAAGATGTCCGCCGCCTTGCGCCGGCGCGGCGAAAAAATACTTCGAGCAGAAGTCAATGGCTTGGGACGATCTGGCCGCTCCGCGCGAGCTGTTGGAAAAACTGGGCAGTGAAAACGGTATCCAGATCGCCGGATTAGATCAGATTCCCCACGACCTGTGGGCCGCCGCCGATCTGCCGCCGCTGGAATTGATCGAGCGGCTGACCTTGATTGCCGGGCAATACGATTTGACGTTCCAAGTTTCCGCCGACGGCAATCGCCTTACGCTTTTGCCCGTGCCGGAACACGTCGAGCTGCTGCGAACTTATCCGGCCGGGCGACAAGCGCAGCAAACCGCCAAAAACTTTGCATCACTAGCGCCGCAGGCCCGAGTTCAAGTCGAAGGCGACAAAATCATCGTCACTGGCACACTCGAAGACCACGAACGCATATCCTCGCCGCATCGACAAACCGAGCGGAGCATGACTAAACCGGCTACCGCTGATTTGGCCTCCAAACGATTCACGCTCACCGTGACGGAACAACCGATCGGCCCGTTGCTCGAACAACTCGTCCCCCAATTAAACCTGGAATTAAAAATCGATAAAAAAGCATTAGAGCAGGCCGGCGCTTTGCTCGACCAACGGGTATCATTCAGCGTGAAAAATGCGACCGTGGACGAATTACTGCAGGCCGCGCTGAAAACAAACCCATTTGAAATTCGTCCGCCGGGAAAATATCGTGCAAATCGAGCCCTCCGAGGAGAAGTAAATATGCGAGATATCGTTCATAAAGCCGCGACCGTCGGTCGCGCTCGTTTTGTTTGCACTAACGTTGTGGAGGCAGTTGGACTGCCTACCCAACATCAGCGCCAACGGAATGTGCGCGACCGACGGTCGCGGCTTTATATGATTAATGTAATTTGCTGCTTGCTTGTTTTTGCCGGTTGTTCCTGGTCCGCGGCGACGCCAGTTCGGTTTGAATACCGAGGGACGCGATTCGCAGAAAATCAATCGCGATCAAGCCGCGGCGATCACCGGCGCCTTGGAAAAACTCTTCGGCACGCCCGACAACCCGGCCGTTCCAGAGGGGATCGATCTGAACCTGGATTTACTGAAAATGGCGGCCGGACCGATTGGCAGCGACGCCGCTGACCGGCCCTGGGGATTGTATCGCAAGCATTGCCTGGCCTGCCACGGGCTTTCTGGCGACGGCGCCGGAGCAAACGCCGCCGATCTTGATCCATATCCCCGCGATTTTCGCAACGGAGTGTTTAAATACACTTCTACTGCCGGGGCGGCCAAACCGCTCAGGGATGATTTGAATCGCACATTGCGCAGCGGCATCCCCGGCACGGCTATGCCGTCGCTGGCCAAATTGCCCGGCGAGCAAATCAATTCGCTTGTCGAATACGTGAAATATCTAAGCATCCGCGGAGAGACCGAGCAATATCTTTTGCAAACAGTAGTAGATGAACATGCAGCCTTGCCGCTGGACGAGGGAAAAGTTTTGGCCGATGGCGTACGTCCGGCGGCCAAATCTTGGGACCAGCCCGCCGACGTGTCACTTGTCCCGCCGCCTGCGCCCTGCGCCGATACACTCGATCAGTTGTCCGTTTCCATCGACCGCGGCCGCGAACTATTTCGCACCATGGGCGCGCAATGCTTCTTGTGTCACGGCTGGACCGGCAAAGGCGACGGCCAACGCACCGATCTTTACGATGATTGGAACAAGCGGAAAATTGGGGACTGTCCCGATTTTCATGATAATGAAAATGGGACTGTCCCCTTTACCGCCCGTTTTCAACTTCCCCTTCAATCGCTGCCGGCGCGAAATCTGACCGAAGGCGTTTTCCACGGCGGAGACCGGCCGATCGACCTTTACCGGCGGATTTCCGTAGGCATCAAAGGCACCCCCATGCCCGCCGCGGGTCCGGCCCCGGGCCGAAAAGGCGCTCTCTCGCCCGAGGACATCTGGCACGTCGTAAATTACGTTCGCTCATTGAGCAAAGAGGGTTTAGGGTTCAGGATTCAGGATTCAGGATTTGATAGATGAGTCATATTCATAGTTTGTTGAGTCTCAGGTAATGAATGTCTTTAGGCCCACGGGTTGCAACCCGTGGGCTTGGCTTGATTGTATGTTATACAACGCGACACTTTGCTTTCCCCCGGATGTATACCCCTGGGGCTAATTATGTTTATACTCACATTTATATCAATCAAATGCTGAACCCTGAACCCCGAACCCTGAACCCTGCCATCCTGCTCTTTGTGGCAATTACGGCCGTTTTTTACCAAATAGCCGGGGCTCAGATCATCACGCCCGCGCCCGGCACCCAGTTCGATCTGGCCGACGGCGTCGAGCTCGATCGGGCCGAGGGCACGGCGCCGGCCCAATTGGAACGGGTAAAAGCCTTCCTGGCCGATCAGAAATGGGACGAGGCCGTGGAAACGCTTCGCCAGTTAATGGAAAACTCCGAGGGCAAATTGCTGGGCGTGACTGAAAATCGCTTTGTCGGACTCCGCGAGTATTGTCAAATGCAACTCGCCTCGTTGCCGCCCGAGGCCTTAAAACTCTATCGCTCCCGAGTCGATCCGCAGGCCCGCAAATGGTACGAAGATGGCGTCGCCAATCACGAGCCTCGCTTGCTCATAAAAGTCGTCGAGCAGGCCTTTGCCGGCAGTTGGGGCGACAAGGCACTTTTGGCCCTGGGCGACATGGCCTTGGAGTCGGGCGATTACACGGCCGCCCGATGGTATTGGGAACGAATCATTCCTCATCCGCCGCCCGCCGGGCAATCTTCGACCTGGTCGGGATATCCGGACAGCCATATCGACCTGGCCTCCGTCCGTGCACGGCTGGTGCTGGCATTGATCTTGGAGGGATCGGCGACCAAAGCACGCGAAGAACTCGACCAATTCACCCGCATGCACGGCGAGGCCCGCGGTCGGCTGGGCGGGCTGGAAGTAAATTATGCCGAGGCCCTGGGCGCACTGTTGTCCGAAAGCGCATCCTGGCCCGCGTCGCCGCAAAATTTCGACTGGCCCACCTTTGCCGGATCGCCAGCGCGAAACGCACTTGCCCCGCAAAGGTCCGACATCGGCGGCGTGGCATGGCGCGTGCCGCTGCCCGAGGTTGCAATGCCGGCTTCCGATGGCCGGGCTTCACTGGTTCCCCATGCCCCTGCTCCGTTGAGTTATCATCCCGCGATTGTCGGCGATCTGGTGCTTGTCAACACGGCCCGCGAAATTTTGGCCCTTCGTTTAAGCACCGGCAAACCAACCTGGGGCCGCACTTCCGCGGATATTTTTCGCGACCCGATCGACCAAACTGCCGCCGATATAAAAGGGCCGCCGGGCACGCTGGGCACGCCGCGTTTTACTTTGACCGTCTTCGACAATAAACTCTACGCCCTGATGGGCCCGGGCGTTACCGGCCTGCCGCAAGGCCAATCCGCCGATATTCGGCCCGGCTATCTGGTCTGTCTTGACCTGGCCGCCGAAGGCCGCTTACTGTGGAAAATCGCTCCGGAAGACGGCTGGGCCTTCGATGGTTCGCCGCTGGCCGATAGCCGAGGCGTGTACGTAGACATGCGGCGCATTGATATCCGCCCCCGCGCTTACGCGGCCTGTTTCGACGCCCAATCGGGACGCCTCCGCTGGCGGCAATTCGTGGCAAGCGCCGAAACGCCCGCCCGGGGCATGATGTACCAGGTTACCCACGACCTGCTTACCCTGGCGGGCGATTCAATTTATTTCAACACCAACCTGGGCGCGGTGGCGGCGATTAATATCGACGACGGGCACCTGCAATGGGTCAGCCTATATCCTCGCCGCCGACATGGCGACCTTGCTTCGCCCGCATCGCATTGGCAGCGCGACTTGAATCCCTGCCTGTATCATCAGGGCACGCTTTATGTGGCCCCGGCCGATAGTCCGCGAATCTTCGCCATAGACGCCCAAACCGGCATGATCCTTTGGCAAACCGGCGAGCAAACTGAAGATGCACTAAATCTCCTAGGCGCCACCGATGATTACCTGATTGCCGGCGGAAACAAACTGTATTGGATCGGCTTGAAAGACGAAGACCGCGGACGCATCAAACACATCTGGCCCGAGGGCAACGACAAACCCGGTTTCGGACGCGGTGTAATAGCCGGCGGATGTATCCTCTGGCCCACCCGCGAACAGATTTTGGTATTCGATCTTAAAACCGCCCAGCCCCGAAAATCAATCGATCTTCTGCCCCGCGAAGCCCGGGGCGGCAACCTCCTGGCCACCAACCTCGGCCTGCTCATAGCAACCGATGGGGAACTGATCGCACTGGGCAAAACAAGTAATCCACCCCAGGAAAAACGAAGAGAGATAGTAAAAATACCATGAACACACAAGACGACGTCCAAGCCGTTGCGGAGCTAAAAGAGGCATACCGCTTGATCACCCAGCAACTCGCCAGGGTGATCGTAGGGCAGCAACAGGTGATCGAAGAATTGCTGGTGGCCATGTTCGCCCGCGGTCATTGCCTGCTGGTGGGCGTGCCCGGCCTGGCCAAGACGCTTTTGATCCGCACGCTGGCCGGGGCCTTGTCGCTGGAGTTCCGCCGCATCCAGTTCACGCCCGACCTCATGCCTTCCGACATCACCGGCACCGAAGTCATCCAGGAGGACAAACTTTCCGGCGTCCGGGAACTGCGGTTTTTGCAGGGGCCGATCTTCGGCAACGTGATCCTGGCCGACGAAATCAACCGTACCCCGCCGAAAACCCAGGCCGCGCTCTTGGAGGCCATGCAGGAATATCAGATCACAATCGGCGGCAAACGCCACCCGCTCGATCAGCCGTTTTTCGTCCTGGCCACGCAAAATCCCATCGAGCAGGAAGGAACGTATCCGCTGCCCGAGGCCCAACTCGATCGGTTCATGTTCAACACGTTCGTCGATTATCCCGACACCGATGAGGAATTCGACATCGTCAAGCGGACCACCGCGGACATAACCGCCACGGTCACGCCCACGCTCACTGGCCAGCGAATTCTGGAACTGCAAAGGATCGTCCGCCGCGTGCCGGCCGCCGACCACGTGGTCCGCTATGCCTTGCAACTGGCCCGGCTCACCCGCCCGCACAAAGGCGAGGCCCCCGATTTCATCCGCGATTACGTAAGCTGGGGCGCGGACCCGCGCCAGCCAGTACATGGTGCTGGGCGCAAAGGCCCGGGCGGTTTTAAACGGCCGCTTTTATGCCGGGATCGATGACATCCGCTCGGTCGCCTTCCCCGTTCTCAGACACCGGATCATGACCAATTTCAACGCCGAAGCCGAGGGAATCAAGCCCGACGACGTCATCCGCCGCCTGTTGGACACCGTCCCCGCCGACGGCGACGCCGCCGACGGCAAATTTCCCGCCGTATTTCGCTCGGCGGAGAAATAAAACATAAATTACAACACGGAGGCGCGGAGAACACGGAGAACAATAAGGATGAGGGATGAGGGATGAAGAATGAATGAAGGAACTTTGAAAAAATTAAAAATAATGCTTTTAACTTTAATATTGAAAAGCTGATAGATTAAAGTTTTCTCGGTGCCCTCCGTGTCTCCGTGTTGAATATTCTTATGAATAATTCAGAAAAACAAAAACTCCTCGATCCGCAAATGCTTGCCAAATTGCAAGGCCTGCAACTCCGCGCGCGCTGATCGTCGAGGGATACGTGTCGGGCGTGCACCGCAGCCCGTTCCACGGATTTTCCATAGAGTTCGCCGAGCACCGCGAATACACCCCCGGCGACGATCTGCGATATCTGGATTGGAAAGTCTTCGGCCGCACGGACAAATTCTATTTGAAGCAATTCGAGGAAGAAACCAATCTGATTTGCTACCTGCTCCTCGACGCCAGCGAGAGCATGTCCTACAAAAGCGATCAGGCGGCGATGTCCAAGCTGGAATACGCCCAATCCGCAGCCGCCACTTTGTCGTACCTGATTCTCAATCAGCAGGACAGCGTGGGTCTGGTCACTTTCGACGAGGAAATCCGCGCACTGGTCCGGCCGGGCGGCAATCCCTCGCATCTTAAAGAAATCCTGCAAGTCATGGAAACCTCGGCGGGCGGGCAAAAAACGGCCACCGGACCCATCTTTCACGACCTGGCCGAACGCTTTAAAAAACGCGGCATCGTCATCATTCTCAGCGATCTTTTCGACAACGTCGATGCAATGATGGCCGGACTAAAGCACTTCCGCCACCGCCGCCACGAAGTAATCATAATGCACGTGCTCGATCCGGCCGAGGTGGATTTCCCCTTCCAGCAAGCCACGCTCTTCCGCGGCCTGGAACAATTGCCCGAGGTGCTTGTCGAACCCCGGTCGATCCGAAAGGCATATCTCCATGAATTCAATAATTTTATCCATCGAATAAAAAAAGGCTGCCGCCAACATCAAATTGATTACGTCCCGCTGCGGACCGATCAATTGATGGAAGTGGCATTATCCACGTATTTGGCCTCGCGCAGATAAAGGGCTGGGCAATTTATTGCCCAGTTAGAACAAAAAAATGAAAGATTAACATTGAATATTATTCGATAACAAAAACCGCTTGCGGTTTCGCGATAATCGCTAACCACTAACCACTAATCACCAACCACTATTGTGCTTCTGTTTCCGCCGATATTCGCCTTTGGATTTCTCAACCTGCCCATGCTGGGCTGGCTGGCGGCGGCATCCGCGCCCATATTGATCCATCTTTGGGCCCGGCGGCATTATCGGCAGACGGCTTGGGCGGCAATCGAATTTCTGCTCGCGGCCGTAAAGCGGCACACGCGGCGGATATTCTTTGAACAATGGTTGTTGCTCTTAATCCGCATGACCATAATCATACTTCTGGTGCTGGCCGTGGCCGAGCCGTATTGGCAACGCCCGGGCCTGGCCGCAAGCAGCGGCGGAACCGCGCATCGCATCTTGGTCGTCGATGGCTCGTTATCCATGGATTTTAAGCCCACCGACCAAAGCCGCTTTGAAAAGGCCAAGGAACTAGCCCGTCAGATTGTCAACGGCAGTCGCCAGGGCGACGTTTTCACGCTGCTTTTAATGTCCTCGCCTACGCGGGTCGTCGTCGGCAAGCCGGCCCCGGAGCACGCGGAAATTCTCCGCGAAATCGAGGCCCTTAAGCCGGCCCAAACCACGGCCGATCTGCCCGGCGCCTTGGCGGCAATCGAACAACTTATTCCCAAGGCCCAGCGGGAAAATCCGCGAATTACCCAGCATGAAATATATTTCCTCACCGATTTGCAGCGTGTAACATGGTCGCCCAAATTGGGCCAAACGGCATTGGCCGAATTCCGCCGCACCATCGCCGCATTGGCCGATTCGGCCCAGATCGTTATTCTAGACGTGGGCCAACCGGATGCCGAAAATCTGGCTGTAACCGCCTTTAGTCCCAGTGATCCGATCATAATTGCCGGCCGAGATGTAAACCTGGCAACCTCGATCAAAAATTTCGGCCGCCAAACCCGCGCCCGACAGCCTGTGGAACTGCTGGCCGACGGGCGGCGGATCGAACAAAAATTCACCGACGTGCCGGCCGGCCAGGAAATCGCTTTAAACTTTATTCATCGTTTTGAAACGCCGGGCGACCATGCCCTGGAAATCCGTGCCGCCGGCGACGCCCTGGAGGAGGATAATCACCGCTTTTTGGCCGTTAACGTGCGGCAAGAGATTCGCATCTTGTGCATCGATGGCCGGCCACGCGGCCAAACGTTCCACGGGGCGACCGATTACCTGGTCGAGGCCTTGGCCCCGCAAGGCGACGATTCGCGGCAAATCGCCATTAAACCAGAGGTTGCCGCCGAATCCACCCTGGTCGAGCGCGAACTGGCGCCCTACGATTGCGTATTCATCTGCAACGTTGCCCAATTCACCCCGCACGAAGTCCGCTTGCTCCACAATTATTTGCAAAGCGGGGGCAACGTGGTCATCTTCCTCGGCGATCAGGTCCTGCCCGAGCGATACAACAGCGCGCTTGCCGGCAAAACGTCGAGCGGCCGGGAGGGCAGGGCAGGGGAGGGGCGCATCTTGCCAGCCCGATTGGGACCGATCGTTGACCAGCCGCAACTCCGCCTAGATCCGCTCGGGTTTCGGCATCCGATTCTTCAGGCCTTTCGCGGCCGGGGCGAAACCGCGCTTATCACCACGCCGGTTTTCAAATACTTCAAGCTGCAAGTGCCGAAAAATTCCACAGCCCGGGTCGTTTTAGCCGCGACAAACGGCGATCCGTTGGTGGTGGAAGAGAAGATCGCCCGCGGGCATGTAATTTTGTTGGCCACCACGGCCGACACGTCATGGACGGCCATGCCGCTCTGGCCCAGCTTCCTGCCGCTGGTTCAGGAGATTTTAGCGTTTTGTCTGAGCGGCAATGTAAAACAACACAATCTGGAAGTGGGCGATCCAATCGCCGCGCCGCGCCTTCAGCCTCGGCCGACGTGCCGGTGACAATGCAAACCCCCGACGGACGCACCCAACAGGCGCGGCAGCGAACTCAAGACGGCATGAGCCTGCTCGAATTTGCCGACACGACCCAAAGCGGCGTGTACGCGGCCCGCTTCGGCCCGCCGGTGGATCGCAGCCTGCTTTTTGCGGTCAACGTCGATACGGCGGAAAGCGACTTGGCGCAACTTTCACCCGATGAGTTGCAAACTGATGTGTGGCCGGGCGTGGCGTTTCTGCACCAGACCGCCTGGCAAAATGCCTGCCGCCCCGCTATCGGAGCCTCGCTTGCCGGCGCAGGTCTGCAGGTCGAATTGCTGTATATGGTATTAGGTTTATTATTCCTGGAAACTCTTTTGGCCTGGCGTTTCGGATATCACGCAAAATGAGCGGTACATCGATTAATGAAGGGCTGGTCACTTTAGTAACCCAGTTTATATGAGCGGCACATTGAGTAACTTGATCGAGCGATCGTTCGGCCTGCAAACGGCTTCTGGCGAAGGCATCGCCTGGAGTCTGGATTACTACTGGCCCTGGCCTTCCTGGGTAACGCTGCTGGCGGCCGTACTGGCGGTGATATTTGTCGTGGCGATTTATCTTCGCGAAGGCCGGAGCGCAAGCCGTCGTTATCGCCTGATGCTGGCCGTGGTCCGGCTTTCGCTGGCCGCACTTGTGCTGTTGATGGCCGTCCAAGTTACGCTTTTGCTGAAGCGCACCGGATTGCCTTATATAGCACTACTAGTTGACGATTCGCAGAGCATGAGCATCGCCGACCGCTACGATGACAAAATCCAAAAGGCATTGGAAGATCGCATAAAAAAAATATCGCCCCAAGACACTGAAATCACCCGCTGGAATCTGGTGCGCACGCTGCTTTGCGAACAAAATGCCGCCATGCTTAAGGAATTATCCGGTCAATACAAGTTGCGGGTTTATTTTCTGACCGGCCTCCGCCTGAGCCAACAGCCCGAAGTGGAAGGGGCGGTCCAAGAAATCAAGTCCTTAAAACCATACGGCGAGGCCAGCCGCATCGGCGCGGCCGTGCGCGACATCCTCGACGATCTACGCGGGGCAATGCCGGCGGGAATCGTAATCCTCAGCGACGGCATCAATACCGAAGGCCCGTCGCTGGCCGACGCCGCCGCCAATGCCCAGCGCCGCGGCGTGCCGCTTTTTTGCATCGGATTGGGCAGCAGCCGGCCGCTCCGCGATCTGGCCCTCAGCGATCTCCTGGTTGACAACGTGGTCTTCGTCAACGACGTCGTTTATTTCGAGTGCAAAATCTCCGCCACCGGATTCCAGGGAACCAAGGCCATGGTCGTCTTGCGCGAAAAAGGCAAAACCAACGTCCTGGCAAAGACTGAAGTCACTCTCGGCCCGGACGACCAATCGCAGCCCGTCCGGCTGGTCTATCGGCCCACTCAGGTCGGAGAATTCCAGTACACGGTCGAAGTCGAGCCGCAAGAAGGCGAACTGCAAACGGAAAATAACCGCCTATCGCGAACCATCCAAGTCCGCAAGGAGAAACTCCGTGTGCTGTTGGCCCAGGCCGGCCCTAGTTTTGAATTCCGCTACCTGCGAAACGTGCTCGAGCGCGACGATACCATCGAATTGCACACGGTCCTTCAAGACGCCGACCTGGAACACGCCGAGCAAGACAAGGCCGCCCTGCGCATGTTTCCCGAGCGCCGCGAGGATCTGTTCGCCTACGATGTGATCATCCTCGGCGACCTTAACCCGGCGCTGTTAAGCGCATCGGCCATGCAAAGCCTGGCGGCGTTCGTCGATCAGCCGGGCAAAGGCGGTGCCCTGGTGCTCATCGCCGGTCCAAAATACATGCCCCTGGCTTATCGCGATACGCCCTTGGCGCGGCTGATGCCTATCGATCCGGCCGGCGTTCGATTGCCCGATCCCAATCAGCCCGTTACCGAAGGCTTCAAACTCAAGCCGACCGAACTTGGGCTGGCCGGGCCGGCCATGCAACTGGGCGATTCGCCGGCCGAGACGCAAGCCATCTGGCAAAACCTGCCCGACTTGTATTGGTTTGCCGAGGCTCAGGACTTGAAACCGGGCGCCCGGGTGTTGGCCGAGCATCCCACCCGCACCACGCGCGACGGCCGCCCCTTGCCCATATTCATCATGCAATACGTGGGAGCCGGCAAAGTGCTCTTCCATGCCACCGATGAAACCTGGCGCTGGCGGTGGCGCGTGGGCGACCTGTATTTCGCCCGCTATTGGATCCAAACCATACGTTATCTCTGCCGCTCGAAATTGGCCGAATCCGGCGGCAACGTTACTCTCACCGCCGATCGTCGGCAGTACGCCCAGGGCGAGTCGGTTCAACTCCGCGCCCGATTTGCCGACGAGCGCCTCGCTCCAGCCGAAGACAACGGCGTGACAGTTATGGTCGAGCAGCCGGGCCAACAAACCCAACGCCTGCAACTTCACCGCGCTGCGATGGGCCGCGGAACCTTCGAAGGCCTGCTTAACCGGCCTTTGCCGGGCAGTTATCATGCCTGGATTGTTGCGCCCGGCGTTGAAGGACGTGCGCCGGCTGTCGATTTCGTCGTCTCTCCGCCGCCCGGAGAGTTCGCCCACGTCCGCATGGACGAAGCCGCAATGCGCGAGGCCGCCAAACTAACCGGCGGCCGCTACTACGACTTCCAAACGGCCGGCAAGCTGCTCCGCGATCTGCCTCCCGGCCGGCAAGTGCCCGTGGAAACGCTGCCCCCCAAACCCCTCTGGAACAAATGGCCGCTGGTGCTTTTGTTCCTGTCGCTGCTGATCGGCGAATGGCTGCTGCGAAAACGCGGCGGAATGGTGTAAAATAATTATGAATGTCCCATTAAAGTTTAGCCCGGGAGCTTGCTCCCGGAGTATTCCTATGCTCCTTAAAACTGATTGCTGACGGCTGATTACTGAAATACCAAAATGCCCCAACCCATTATAGACAAACTCGCCGGCCTGCGGCGCCGCGTGCGCCTGCTGGTAATAATCCGCGGCCTATGCGCGATTCTAAGCACCGCGCTTGGGGCGGCGATACTTTTGGGACTTACGGATTATGCCTTGCGATTTCAAGATCGCGGCTTGCGGATGATGGTTTCGTTGGCGCTTTTGGGCGCATTTGGCTGGGCTTGTTACCGCTTTTTTTACCTGCCGGCGGTGGTTCGCTTCCGCGACGCCGACCTGGCGGTCAAGCTGCAGCGACGTTTTCCCGCCCTCGATGATCGGCTACTCAGCGCGGTGGAGTTCATCGCCCAGGCCGAGGACGATCCAACTGCCGGCTCGCCCGGCCTGCGCCGATCGGTCATTGCCCAGACCACGGCCGAGACCGCCGACGTCAATTTCAACCAGGCCGTCAGTCCGCGTCCGATGGTGCATGCCGTGCTGCTATCGATAATTATCTGTTCGGCTGCGGCGATGTTGGCGATGCTCGATCCGGCCGCATCGCGAACGGCCCTTGCCCGGCTGGTCAATCCGCTTGGCAATGCCGCCTGGCCGCAAAAAAACCACCTTGCAATCCGCAACCCCGTGGATCGCGTGGGCCGGGGCCGGGCCTTCGAGATCGAGGCCGTCGATTCGGCCGCCGCCCCGCTGCCCGCCGAGGTTTTCATCCATTATCGTTTTCCCGCCGCCGACGGCGCTATGACCGAAGAATCCGTGTTGATGCACCAGGTGCACAATACGGCTGTCGCCCGGCGGGAAAACGTCGCCCGTCCGTTTTCATACCGCGTCGAAGGCGGCGACGATCTTTCCATGCCTTGGTTCCCTGTGGAAGTGGTCGAACCGCCGGCCGTCGAGTCGCTATCGATCCGCTTGATCCCGCCGTTTTATACCGGCTTACCCGCGGAAAAGGCCGAGAATGACGTCCGCGCCCTGGTGGGCACTCGTTTGGAAATCGACGCCAAAGCCATGAAACCCCTGCAAACCGCCGTGCTTTGCCTGGAAGATGGCCGCGAATTTCCCGGCCGGTTAAGCCCGGACGGGACTCGCATCGCCATTAACGACGCTGCGCTTGTGGTGGAAAAATCGGGATCGTATTGGTTCCGCCTCACCGATCGCGAAGGACTTACAGGCGGCGAAAATGATCGCTGGGAAATCGTCGCCCTTGCCGACTCGCCGCCCAGCGTGACTATCGAGCAACCGGCCGCCAATTTATATGTTACTCCGCGGGCTGTTGTGCCGCTGCGCATCACAGCCAAGGATGATCTGGCAGTCCGCGATGTGAATGTGGCATTTTTTACCTTGGGTGCCACGACCAACCTTCGGTCGGTACCCGGCTTGCCAAGCAGTGCTTCTGCCGGCCCACCCACTAGTGCTTCTCAAGAGACGCTGGCGGGTGCCACTGCTGGCTCGCCCAGCAGTGCCTCTCAAGAGACGATCATCCCGCTTTACACCGGCCCGCAACAAATAACTAGGCAAGACTCGAGTGGCCTGTCTCAGCCGGCTCCTTCCGGGCAGCGCCAGATTGTCGAATATCTTTGGCAATTGGAACCGCTGCGTCTTGTACCAGGCATGCAAGTCGTATTTCAGGCCGTGGCTTCCGACTATTTGCCGCAAACCACTCGCAGCGAACCGCGGCGTTTGATCGTTGTCACGCCGCGCGAGATCGAAGACCGCATCGCCGGCCGACAAAATCTGCTTTTATCCGAACTAGAGCGAGTGCTTAAGATGCAGCGCGCCGGCCGCGGCCAGGTCGAAGCCGTGCAAATCCGCCTGGACGAGACAAAACGGCTGGATCAACCCGATTTGGATCAGCTTCGCGCGGCCGAACTCGGCCAGCGCCAGGCGGACATGGTATTTACCGGCGCCGGCGAAGGCATTCCCTCGCACGTTTCCGCCATTCTGGCCGATTTGGAAAACAACCGTATCGACAATCCCGATCTAAAACAGCGCCTGAATTTGGTGCTCGATGAAATCGAGCGGCTAAAGCGCGATCACTTGCCCGTCATCGGCCGCGAATTGACCTCCGCCGTTAAATCGGCCGAAATCGCGCTTGGCGATGCGCCCGCTGCCCGCCAATACCGGCCCGGAAGTCGCCGCCGCATTGGACATCGCTGGAAAAAATCAAGAGCAGGTCATTGCAACTTTGGAAACACTGATTGCTCAATTCGCACAACAGGACATCAGTCTGCGTTTCGAGCGCGAATTAACTCAACTGCTCCGCGAGCAGCGAGATACGGCCCAGCAAACGGCCGAAACCGGACGACGGACCTTGACCAAAGAACTCAAAGACCTGCCGCCTCAAGACGCCGCCGACTTGAAAATCCTCGCCTCCAGGCAATTCGATCACGCCCGATCGCTCGACCGCATCCTCCAAGACATGGACCGCTCCGTCGCCGAGTTGCAAAACACCGATCCTTTGGCGACCCGAATAGTAGCCGTCGCGCTCGACGAGGCCGGGCGCATGGGCATCGGCGGGCAAATGCGGTCTTGCGGCGATAATCTGCGGCAAAATCAGATCGGCCAGGCAGCCGAACAACAATCAACCATCATTGAGAACCTCCGCCGGATCATCGATATTCTCATCCACCAGAGCACACGGCAGTTGACTGCCGACCAACTCGCCCGGCTCGAAAATGCCGTCAAATTTCTGCATGAGAGACAGGAGAATATCGGCAATGAAACGCGGCAATTGGAGCAATCGCGGCAAACGCAGGGCCAGTTTACCCGGGCCCAGTTGGCCGCCATACTCGATCTGGCCCGATCGCAGCGATCGCTGCAAATCGACACCATGCACCTGGGCGACCAACTCGGCGAAGCCTCGGCCGCTTTTGCCTTGGCGCTTGACATCGCAAGCCGGGATATGGAACAGGCCGCCGCATTTCTCGACCGGCATCTGACTGCCGCGGAAACGCAACAAGCCCAGCAAAACGCCATGCGCCGCCTGGACCTGCTCCTCGATGCCCTAAAGCCCGAACCCCCGGAAAATAAGCCGAGCCCCCCGGCCAACGCCGAAAATAAGCCCCCCGCCAACGCCAATCAAATTCCCAAGCAAGGGCAAACCACTGTAAATCTATCCGAATTGAAATTGCTGAAAATCCTCCAAGAAGACATTAATCGCCGCACGGCAACCCTGGCCCAGACGATTGGGCCGGATGGCAAACCCAATGACCAGCAGCGCAAAGAGTACAACCAACTCGCCGAAGAACAAGCCCGACTGGCCGAATTGATCTTGAAAATGATGAAGGAAAAATAAAGATTGTGGTAAGAACAGGAAGGATGATATCCATAGAACCTTTAATTTCCTGTTCTAATCCATCCGCATTTGGGTTTCTGGCTGTCATACGTAAATATATATACATTACCCACGTCAGTAAAATTTTGAAACCAAATCATGTAATTGTCGGAATCAACACATTCATAATGCATTGATAAGTTCTGACTTCTCAGGTGGATGCATGGCAATGGTTTTTTAAGAAGATTAATTAATTCATTTTGATCGTTAGGAACACGTCCAAGGCGATTATGAATTGTCTCCACATCATCTACAATACTTTGCATTATCGGGGCGTTTTCTGCGGATTCATAAACATCTATAATTTGACCAATTCCATTTATGCAAGGGAAAATAATGAAAGGGGTTAGGATTACAAGAAAAGCACAAACTATGTTGCCGATTTTCTTGTTTGTCATAATTCCCGAATAAAAAAACATGATGCAACTCGTTAAAAAAATTGAAATGCTAAGTAATAAAACCATTAACAGCCATTTTAATTTTTCATAACCTATCGCCGTTCTTCCAAAATATTCCAGGATAAACATCAATTCTGTTGCAAGAAACCATAATATAATTGCAACGATATTCACTTTTGCTATTCGCCATGTTAGCCAGGCCATAAATGCGACCAATGCGGTAGCGAATATTTCAGGCATTTTAAAAGAGACTGTTAGACCCATGACCAGAGCGAACACTGCCGTCCCCAACAGCAAGGTTCTCAAGGTGAATTGAAAAGGTTTTTCAACTAGTTGCGGATTCATTCTCCGTGTTCTCCTTGCCTCCGTGTTGAAAAAACCAGATTAACCAATTTGCCAGAAAAAAGTCAATCGAAGAGCAGGGCAGGGGGCCGCCCCCTTTTTTAACTCGATTGTTTTCACACCAATCCCTGTAATCACATTCTATTCTTTCCCCAAACTCCGCACAATCCACTTGGGGGGTGAAAGAGCCGTTGCCCAACTAGTGGCAAGGGGCTAAACTGTATTCGATAATGACGTTTTGATGGACAAGCGGCTATCGGGCCGAACCCCATAAACGAGGTATAAATGTTTAGCCGCGGCACTTGCGCCGTGCGCAGGGCATTCGCGCGAGACGTTTTACAGTGGCAAAGGCAACACCAGGTTATCTCGGTCCGTATCGGTTGTTGAACGTGGTGCACACGGGCCAAAACTGCCAGATTTGGCAGGCCTACGACGACGCCAATGACCGCATGGTGGGCGTTAAAACCTTACTGGACAAATTCGTTAAAGATCGGGAACAAATCCGACTACTTCGCTGGGAATATGCCGTTGGCCGCACCTTAAAACACCCCTATATAATCGAGATGTTTTCACTTGACATTGATCGCGGCACCCCTTACTTGGTAGTGGAGTGGTTCTCGGCCCCGAATCTGAAGCAGCGGATTAACGCGGGCATTGAAAAAATCGCCTATATGCTGCCGAAGATTGTCCAGCGCTCGGCCGAGGCCTTGGGATATCTTCACAAAATGGGTTGGGTCCACCGCGACGTAAAGCCGGACAACTTTTTAGTGGATGACGCGGGTGAAATCAAACTAATCGACTTTGCCTTGGCACTCAAACATAAATCGCGATTGATGAATTTTTTTTCCAGAGGGAACAAAGTGCAAGGGACGCGGAGTTACATGGCCCCCGAGCAGATTCGCGGCAAGACACAGGACCTCCGCGCGGACATATATAGTTTTGGCTGCGTGTTGCACGAGTTGATCTCGGGCAAGCCGCCGTTTACGGGTGTAAACTCGAACGACCTGTTGATGAAACACCTGCGAGTACCGCCGCCGCCGCTGGAGGCTTTTAACAGCAATGTGAGTTCGGAGTTTGCCCAACTGGTTCGCAAGTGCATGTCCAAAACCCCATCTGCCAGGCCAAACTCGATGGGAGATTTTTTGGGCGAGTTTCGCATGATACGGATGTTCAAAATTCAACCCAAAGCACCGGAATAGGTTAATGGCAGGACCGGAATATCACCCACCTCTGGCGTTTGAGCGGCCGATCTACGAGTTGGAAGACCGGCTATCGAAGCTCGAGACAAAAACCGAGCAGACGCCCGAGGTCCGCACCGAGATCCGTCGTTTGCGCCGCGAGCGCGTGGATCTGATTAAACAGATCTACAATAATTTAAGGCCTTGGGAAAAAGTCGAGGTCGCCCGGCATCCGGATCGGCCCATGACCACCGATTACATCGAGCTGATCTTCGACGAGTTCGTGGAACTGCACGGCGATCGGTGTTTTGGCGACGATCGCGCGATCCGCACCGGCTATGCCAAGCTCGACACCTTCAAAGTGTTGATTGCCGGGCATCAAAAGGGCAAGACTCTCAAGGAGCGCAGCCTGTGCAATTACGGCTATGCCCATCCCGAAGGCTATCGCAAGGCCATCGCCAAAATGCACCTGGCCGCCAAGTTTCACATGCCCATTATATGCTTCATCGATACCGGCGGGGCATATCCGGGCATCGGGGCCGAAGAACGCGGACAAGCCCAGGTCATCGCCAATTCCATGTTCGAAATGTCCCGGCTGCCGACTCCCATCATCTGCGTGGTTATCGGAGAGGGGGGGTCCGGCGGGGCGCTGGGTCTGGGCGTGGGCGACCGCGTAGCCATGCTCGAACACGCCTATTATTCGGTTATCAGCCCCGAGGGCTGCGCTGGAATCCTCTGGAAAAGCCATGCCTTCAAAGAACAGGCCGCCGAAGCCTTGAAAATGACCGCTAAAGACCTGCTCGGCCTGGGCGTTATCGACCAAATCATTCACGAACCCCTGGGCGGAGCACATCGCGATCACCACCTCATGGCCAACCGACTGAAAATCTACCTCCGCAACACGCTCCGCGAATTAGCCGCCGTTTCGCTCGATCAACTAGTGGAGAACAGATACCAAAAGTTCCGTCGCATGGGTATATTTATTGAAGGAAACAGCGACCCGGCCGCCCAACCGTCATGTGAAACCAGTGTAGTCAATCCGCCGCACCGGCAAGCGGAAACGGCGACCCCGGAAACAAAATAGTGTGGCACGGGCATTTGCCCGTGCTTTATTCGGGAAATTTATCAATCTTACTTTTTTTATCGCGATCACGCGCCACAAAAGGAAAATCTCTATGAGCACCGACCAATCACAACAAGCCCAGCCCCCAGCCGGAAAAACCTGCCGGTGCAAAAGCAGAGTTTCCTTAATCATCTGGATCGTAGTTTTACTTGGCATCGGCGCCGTTTTGTACGTATGCTTTACTCCCAGCGGGCAAGTGATGATGGGCAACATGGCCGACCAGGGCTTTGGCAACTGGCTCTTTGGCGAGGGTGATCCGCAAGCCGAAAAAGAGATTGCCGCGGAATTGAAAAATTACGGGGTCCTTGTAATTGAAGAACAAGGCAAAGGAGTTACCTCCATCAACTTTAGCACTTGTCCAAAACCCACCGACGAGATATGAAAACAGATTGCCAAACTCCGCCACCTATCGACGGCGAATTTTTTGGGTGTGAAAATCAATGACAATCAACTGGCTTATCTGAACAATATGAATCATTTAAGTAACCTGATGATTAATGAAACCCCCATAACAGACGCCGGCTTAGTGTATCTGGCAAGCTTGCCGGCCCTCCTAACCTTGCACGCCTCTTATACCAACATTACCGATAACGGAATGGAAAACATCGCCAAAATCCCCACGCTCACCATTTTGAACCTTTCCGGCACCGGTATAACCGACCAGGGGATTAAGAAAATTGCCAAAATGCCAAAACTCAATTTTTTGTTGATTGAGGGCACCCAGGTAACGGATGAGGGATTGGCCGAGCTTTCTTCCTTGCCAAACTTAGGACGTCTTTCACTCAGCAAGGACATGAAAGTCACCAATGAAGGAATCCAAAAACTCAAAAAGGCGATTCCCTATCTAAAAGTGGACTTAAGGAATGCTAAATCGTCCCCTGTAAAACCGGCAGCCGATACTCCGCCCGCAAATACTCCGCCCGCCGATACTCCGGCCGTCAATCAAACTCCGGCGGCCAATACTCCGGCAGCCGATACTCCGCCCGCTGCCCAGCCTAATAAATAAAAAATGACGTCAAAGGTCAAGCGGAGTCAAGGCTGCTTGAACAGCTTATACCGCAGCCGGAAGACGGCCGGTGTCTCGCTAAGCCGAACGTCTTCGATTTGGAGCACGCCGACCGAGCCATCGCGGGTGCGGATCGCGTAGGTGATCGGCAGACCGAGCCTAAAGCTCATGATCGTTCCAGGAACCCCGTTCTGTTTGTTGTCCACCTTCTCCAGTGCTTGCTTCGCCTCGTCGATGTCCAAAGTGTCGAAGCGGCTGTTGTCAATTTTGACAGCCGCCATCTCGAAGCCGGCTATGCCCTGGAGCCCGACAATGGGCGTAGCAATCGCAACCAAATCGATTCCGTTCTCTCTTAGCCAGGCTAGACTCTGAGGGTCGATGCCTCGCAAGTGTTCGAAATCGGCGGCCATGACCGTTCCCTTGGCCAGATTGGCCAGCGACTCACGCGCAGAGCGTATGTCATATAGCTCGATCACCTTCCCGGTTGTCGCTTGTGGCGACGGGACGCGCTCCAGCAAGGCGTCCCGATAATGGCTGCCGTAGTGCCAAGCTTCGAGCGGGCCGAGCCGATCGGCCGACCAGTCTTGCCGGGGTCGGCCCCAATGGCCGCCAAACCATGCAGTGACGCTGGCCGCGTCGAGGTGTTTCACAAGCCTGCCTTCGACCATGCCTTTGCCATCCGTGATGCGCACACGCCGATCCAATTCCTGGACAAAATCGTCCGAGTAAAAGCCGGGAATTAGCGGCGAGAACACCTCGTCCTCTAGTGGTCCGAGGTAAAGGTAAGCGTAGTAGCCTTTGCTATAGGGATCGGCGGTCACTCTTTCCAGGTCGGCATCGAAGATCTGCTTGCCAAACGGGCCATGATCCAAGGGGAAGGCCATGGGCTTGTTCCCCACCGCGGCAAAAGCCGTCTCAAACAATCCCAAGGCCCGTCGTCCGTTAGCGTCGCCGAAGTTCGGCTGTACCGGGCCGTGTGGCATCACCGAAAAGACGTTTGCCTCTCCCAGTTTCTCGCGGAGATGCCAGGCGGCCGATTTCATCGGTTCGCCGCCCGCCCGGGTAAGATTCACCATCGCGTGACCGTAACCGACGATGAACAGTGCGTGCCGCTTGTCCGCGGCATGTTCCTCCAAGTCCCGCGCGATGTTCTCCGCCATGAATTGATCCCGATCGACTTGATACTTCGGCAAGTCTTCGCGATTCTGAATCTGTTTCCAGGGCCAGGCCTGGTTGACCAGCACGATCCGCAACCGCTGCGATTCGGGCAGTTCCTGGTTGACCTCCCACACCGTGCGAAAGAAATCGAGCATCGGCTGGTCCGGCCAGCCATCCACCATCACGTCCCGCAGCATTTCGATGACCGCTTCGGGATCGTACTTCGAGGCAGCGAGGAACCGCTCGACCAGCGGCTGGTCGTTGTAAGGAAGCTCCATGTAAATGACCCCGACCTGGCGTGCGAACTCCGGCGAACGCACCAGGGCCGCATCAAACGCCCAATAGCGCGGCCGATGATGAATTTCACCAATGATTACAACGCGGTGTTTCCCGATCGCATCCAAGACGAATTGTTGCGGGTCTTTCGCCTCGTCCTTGAGAAAATCCACGAAGGGTTGCAGATAGGCAGCCGGGTCGGCCACCGGCGGGCGATTATCCCGCAAGCGTTTCGTCTCAACATAGGATCGCCCTTGCGCAATTATCTTACGGGCCTCCTCGACGGTGTCAGCAAGGTCATTGCCTTCGTTCAGCCAACGCCCGTTCACACACTCAAACGCGTTAAGATGCAGATCGTGGCCTTTGCGGGGCATTCGGACGATGACCGCCGCGCGGTTTTCATCCCAAATATGAACCTCCAGGATTTCGGCGTTGAGAATTGGTTCCGCTTTTTCCTTGGACAACGGCTGTTTGACGCCGGCGCAAAACTTCTGTTGGGTCAGTCGCGCCGCGTTCTCTGGCGAGCTCAAACGCAGCCAAAAGGGCCCCTCATCGCCTTCCGCGGCCCAGGCCCGGTGGATCGTGGCGAATGCCGCTTCCGGCGTGGATAAATCTTCGCGATCCGGAAAATCACTCACTTTCTTATGCACCTCGTAGACGCGCTCGCTTGCCAAACCGGATAGGGGCGAGGCAACCGAGTTCCGCTCCGACGCCGCCGCGGCCTGCGTGGACGGGTCGCCATCAGCGGCACTTGCCGTACTAAGCTGGGCGCCAAAACCGCCTATGAACGAAAATAGGACAAACACCACCAGCAGCGTCTGCATCGCTCGAACGTGCATGATCCTCCCCTTGGGAAAGAAAATATGTGGAGAATCCTCTTGAGTCGCGCATTCAGTCGGCGAACGAATTCGCCGGGCGAGACCTGTCGCTTAGTTTACAATAAGATACACCTTGCACGACAGTGCAGACAGCCCCCCGCAGATCTCCTGTCCGTGGTCGATTTTGTTTGCCGTGAATGAACCATGGCGATTTCATACCGGTTACGACCGCTTAGATATTATAGGTATCTAAACTCGAACAATTGAGCATTTAAAGGGATAAAATCAACCTCCCTCCAACGTCCGATAATGTTTCTTATGTTCGGTCGGAAGGATGGTTTTCCCCGGGAAATATTACTAAACCGGCTGTAACCAACTTTGGAGTGCGTAATTTATCGCCGCTCCTTTTCCACGACTGATGCGTGTTGCCACACCAAAAAAACGGTTGATCACTGGGCAAAGAATGTTCACAAGCGAGATGTACTAGATGGCCGGATTGGCTATTCCGTGCAATCAATTTCGTCCGTTTCGTCCAGTTCGTCCTTCTATCACATTTCCTTACATCCCCCCCTGCCCCGAGGCACGTTTTAAGGGCCAACGGCCTCGTTGCCCTTGCCGCCCAACGATTCCAGCTTTTGATCGACCCGGCGACCGAGTTCTTCTATTTTTTGACCCGCCTGCTCTAGTTTCGATTCCACCACCTGGCCGCTGGTACTCAAATCTTCCTGCGCGATGTTTTTATTCTCCGCTTGAGATGGTTGCGCGTTGGGATCGAGTTTCTGATCCAGCTCATCGATGTATTTGCCTATTACCGTGCGAACGTCCTCGGGCAATATCGGGTTGGCGTTCCGCGTAAGCC
The DNA here is from genome assembly GCA_963844755.1 of Pirellulales bacterium. Lineage (GTDB taxonomy): Bacteria > Planctomycetota > Planctomycetia > Pirellulales > Thermoguttaceae > JBEKIK01. Next base: position 693,612 of record CAWJPM010000016.1, on the reverse strand, counting down.
GGGCAATGGCATAGCCGGAATACGATTTTAACACCATTTGCCGGAGCGACTCGGAAAGGGTCACGGCGAAAAATGTTATCACCACGCAGAAAAGAACTCCCTTAGCCAGTCCGAACATGGCCCCCATCTGCCGGTCAAACTCGCGGAGCTTTACCCGGTTGACGATCCCGGAGACCATCCTGAACACCAACCAAATCGCCAAGGACGTGAGGATATACAGCACCAGCATGGCCAAAAAGCGATTCCATGGTGCTGTAGCACTAAAGTACGGCGCTAACGGGGTGCTAAAATGAATTGCCACGCCGGCGCTGACCAGTATCGAAGCCAGCGAAGCTATTTGCCAGACCATGCCCTTCCAGGCACCGAAAATCGCCGCGCCCAACAAAACGACCAACATGACGATGTCGTAAGTTTGGATTACCGAGTTCATATTCAGGGATAAGAGTTAAGGATTTGTAAAGCCGCGACCATTGGCCGCGATTTTATTGTTTGAAAAAACGTGCCGAGAATTCAAGGGGCAGGGTGGGAAGTATACCGAAAACGATCAAACTAGCGAAGAGCATTGTAAGTGCAACTCATTGGAGCAATGCAACCCAAAGACTTGCCCTTCAGAGTTAAGTCCTACAATGAGTTCTGAACCCTGAACACCGAACCCTTTGAAAATTGTCATCTTGCCCTGATGGGGCTATGTTTGGTAATATATTGTCCAAGTACGGAAAATTGAATAGCATGGGTTGTTTGGGATATTTAGGCCACTCGCCCAAATAGCATTGAAAAGGATATATATGAAAACCGCTCAGCAAGGCAATCCCCCGGAACAGTCCACGGGAGGTTCCAAGGACCGGCCGTGGATTCCACGGTTTTGGGACGGAATGACCGTGTCGGGATGGATTGGGCTATTGGCGCGAAACCATTTCGCCATCACGCCACGCCGCATTGCGATGTCGATAATCGTGTTAACAACCGGCATAATGAATTTTTTTCTTTGGGCCATTGAAGCTCTTATTTTCGGGCGGCGGATCAAGCGCACCGAATTGAAAGACGATCCCATCTTTGTCATCGGTCATTGGCGTTCGGGCACGACCCTGTTGCACGAACTATTGGTGCTCGACCGCAGGCACACCTTTCCCGATACCTATGCTTGTTTCGCCCCCAACCATTTTTTAGTTTCGGCCTGGTTATTCAAACCCATGCTAAAATTCCTGCTGCCCTCGCGCCGGCCCGTCGACAACATGCTGGCGGGCTGGGACCGGCCGCAGGAAGACGAATTCGCCTTGTGCAATATGGGCCTGCCTTCGCCGTATTTAACGGCCGTTTTTCCCAACCGTCCTCCGCAATACCCGGAATATCTGGACCTCGATGGGCTGCCGCCCAGTGCGCTTAATCGCTGGAAATCTAAATTGCTTTGGTTTCTCCAATGCCTGGCGCTCCGGCATCCCAAGCGGATCGTGCTCAAATCGCCGCCGCATACATGCCGCATCAAAGTTTTATTGGAGCTTTTTCCCAAGGCCAAGTTTGTGCATATCGTTCGCGATCCATACGTGCTTTTCCCATCCACGTATAATCTCTGGAAGCGATTGTATCGCGATCAAGGCCTTCAAATGCCGAAATACGTCGGTTTGGAGGAGTACATCTTTCGCACCTTCGAGCGGATGTACGAGGTCTTCGAGCGCGATCGGCATTTGATCGCCCCCGGCCAGTTTTCACAGGTCCGTTACGAAGATCTTATTTCCCATCCCATCGAGCAAATGCGGCGGATTTACGATGAACTCGAATTGGGCGATTTCGACGCGGTCCGTCCCGCGCTGGAAACATACTTGGCCGGTCAGAAAGACTACAAGACTAACCGTTACCAACTCTCGCCGGAGAATCGCGCAGAAATCGGCCGGCGTTGGAAAAAATACCTGGTTCAGTACGGATATCTAGCTGCCCAGCCGGCCAATAACAGAAGCGACGAATCCAGTTCTATGGGCGCGGCCGGCCGTTCGTCGGTTAATGCGTAGATAATACGCCCCTATTCCCTATCCTATTTACCTTCCGTTGCGGAAACATCAAGTAGGGTGCGTGCTTGCACGCACGCGCGGTGTTTTCCCGCAAAATTCCGTGCGTGCAAGCACGCACTCTACCGCGAATGTCACTTTCCGCAACAGAAACTATCTACTTGGCCGCTTTCAATTCGATATCGTCGAAGGCGATTTCGCCCACCGCTCCGAACAATCCGATGCAAACGATGGCTTCGCGAGTGCGGGGCGGAACTTCGATCCGCTTGACTTCCCGCCGCCAGTCAAAAGTACCGGTCCACGGGCCCACTATTCCTCTGCCCGCGACACCCCGGTTTTCGTCGTAAAAAAGGATCGACAGGACAGGAGCGTCATCAGGCTTTGGACCGTGCCGGATATCGTGCCCGCGGATGTAGAACGATACGTCAAGCATTTTCACTTTCCGCCCATCCACGGCAAATCCTTGCAAGGCCTGGCTGCCCCGGCCCGGCTCGGCGTTGCTGAATACGGCGTATCGCCCGCCTTCAGGCGCCTCTTTATCGCTGACGATTTTCACCTGTCGCTGGTAGTGCCAGACTGCCGCCTCGGGCGGATCGCCTGAGATTTGTTCAAACCCGCCGTTCTCGATTCCCGGCTTGCTGGGATCGGGAATCACCTTGCGCTGCGATTCGGCCTTGCCGGTCATGGGCACGAACAGCGTCGGCTTCAGTGCCTCGGTTTCCAGCTTGCCATTTGTCTTTTTCAGCAGGTACAGCGATTGCTGATAGCGTTCGCCCATGGGAATGACCATCCGGCCGCCTTCCTTGAGCTGCTCAACCAAGGCCGGCGGCACATTCTCCGGCGAACAGGTGACGATTATCTTGTCGAACGGCGCGTGCTCGGGCCAGCCCTGATACCCGTCGCCAATCTTCACGTGTACGTTGTCGTAGTGCAGCCGCTCCAAAACCTTCCCGGCCTTGCGCCCCAAGGGCTCGACGATTTCGATGGTATACACTTCGCGGACCAAGGGGCTTAATACGGCCGCCTGGTACCCGCTTCCGGTGCCGATTTCCAGCACCTTGTCCTCGGGCTGTGGGTCAATGGTCTCGGTCATGTATGCCACGATAAAAGGCGGCGATATGGTTTGCCCTTCGCCGATGGGCAATGCCATGTCCAGATATGCGTTCTTGCGTTCGTTTAAAGTCACGAACTCGTGCCGCGGAGTGCTTCGCATGGCTGCGATTACCCGGGGATTCTTCACCCCGGCGTCGACTATTTCCCGGTCCACCATCTTGTTCCGCGCGGCATCAAACTCCTGGCGGCTCTGGGCTAGGAGCCAATCGGGCATAGAGCCCCAGGCCAGCAGGATAAATATAAACGCCCCGGCGATGTAATGTTTTCGTTTCATGATTTTGTAGGGTGCGTGAAAAGCACCGCCTTTTATTGGTTGTGGTGCGTTTCACGCACCCTACACAGATTATACTTGATTTAATCCACCGGCGCGGACGGGCAGTCCTGTTTTTCACCGCGAATTTCTGCCATAATCGTTATTATGCTCAAAGAAGACTTGAAAAACCGGATTGTCAACTACTTGCTTCCCCTGGTGCAGACGCCCGGTCAATACATCGGCGGCGAATGGAACGCCGTGTGCAAAGACCATCGCACGGTGGACGGCACGATGTGCCTGGCCTTTCCCGACGCCTATTCCATCGGCATGAGCCATCACGGTCTGCAAGTATTATACGCGGTGATGAACCGCCGCAATTGGGCTTGCGAACGGGCGTTTACGCCGCTGGCCGACATGGAACAGTTGCTACGTACGCACGGACTGCCGCTTTACAGCCTGGAGTCGTTCACCCCCCTTTGCCAATTCGACGTGCTGGGCTTTTCCCTGCAATATGATCTTTCCTACGCCAACGTGCTGACAATGCTCGATCTGGGCCGTATCCCCTTGGCCGCGGAAGACAGGACCTTCGACCATCCCCTAGTCATAGCCGGCGGCCCGTGCGCGTTCCATCCCGAGCCCATGTCGCGTTTCTTCGACCTGTTCGTCATCGGCGACGGCGAAGAAGCCCTGCCCGCGGTCTGCGACGAGTGGCTGCGCCTGAAAAAATCTTCCGGCGACCGCGAAGCGATGCTCTTGGATATGGCGAAACGATTTCCTTTCGTCTACGTGCCGCGATTTTATCGGCCCGAAATGAATTCAGAGGGCAAAACTATCGCGGTTCGGCCGGCTCGCGCCGACCTGCCCGAGTGCATCCAGCCGGCCATGGTCGATTTGGAATCCATTCCCCTGCCCGTCGCCCCGGTAGTGCCGCACGTGGAGTGCGTCCAAGAGCGGATCGCCGTGGAAATCATGCGCGGATGTCCGGGCAAGTGCCGGTTCTGTCAAAGCACCACCACCAAACGCCCGCTGCGGTTTCGCAAACCGGAAACCATCATCCGGGCGGTTCTGGAATCGTATCGCAACACGGGGTACAACGAAATTTCGCTCTTATCGCTTTCCTCCAGCGATTATCCCCAATTCGACGAGCTTTTACGGCAACTGCAAGAGACCCTGCGCCCGCTGGACGTGGGCATCTCGCTGCCCAGCCTGCGAATCAACGAGGAATTGCAGATGGTCGGCGATTTGATCGGCACCGCCCGACATTCCGGATTGACCCTTGCCCCCGAGGCCGCCCTGGACGACATGCGCAAACAAATCGCCAAGCCAATAGTCAATGAAGACCTTTACGCAGGATGTCGCAAGGCCTTCCAGCAGGGCTTTAACCGCGTAAAACTGTATTTCATGTGCGGCCTGCCCGGCGAACGGGAAATCGACCTGGACGGGATCATCGACATGTCGGAGCACATCGCCCGATTGGGCAAAGAAGCGACAGGACGCTTTCCCACGGTGGTGGCCAACGTATCGAACTTCGTGCCCAAGCCGCACACGCCCTTTCAATGGAACGCCATGCAGCGGCGCGAGTATTTTCACAATGCCCACCGCCAGCTCCGCCAATACAAGCGCCTCGGATGCGTGCAAATAAAATGTCACGACGTGGAAACAAGTCTATTGGAAGGCGTGCTATCCCGCGGCGATCGCCGCGTAGGCGCGGCCATCGAATTGGCCTGGCGTCGCGGCGCTCGATTCGACGCCTGGGCCGAACGCCTCGATCCCGATTTGTGGTGGCGTGCACTGGCCGACGCCGGCGTGGACGTGGAACAAATCCTGCACCTCCCCTGCCCTGCCGCCTCCCCCCTGCCCTGGGACCACATCGGCATCTGCCAAGGCCGGCCATACCTGGAACGGGAATATAACGAATCCCTAAAACAACTCGCGCAAATGTTAATTATTTAGCCCCGGTTAACACACCGGGGGTTTTGGTTGAGACTTTATGCCGTTTTGGGTTCCTTTTGGGAATCCCGGTGTTTGTTTGCCATTAAGACTGCATGCGTATTGTCAACGGCTTATCATTTTGTTAAGTATTATATTGATAATAAAATATCGATCCTTTGAGGACTCAATGCATGGCACGCAAACGTCCAAAAAACATGCCCGTTAAATCGACATCCGTTCCGGCCGGCGGGACTTGGACGACCTCCAAAGAGCTGCTTGCCGTGATAATCGTGCTGTTTGTGTTGACGCGTGTTTACCTGCTGTATTTTTTCAGCCCGATGATCTCGGACGTCTCAATGTATTTTGAATATGCCGTCCGGGCTATTGACTTTCAACAAACGCCCTACACGGAAGAGTTCGTGGTTCCATACCCTCCGCTGGCATACTGGACGACGTGCGTGCCGCGGATGTTCGATGATCGGCGCATAACCCGCCCCAATGATCCTCAACAGGTCGGGCCGATATACCTTGATTACAACCGCGGGTTTCGAAGCTTGATGTTCGTTTGCGATCTGACGTCCTTCGTAATGCTTTTGCTGATTGCCCGCAAGCGGCGACCGCAAATGGCTCTCTGGGCTGGACTGCTTTATATAATTACGACGTGCATCTTGGGACACGTGCTTTACGACCGGCTCGACGTGGTGCTGCTCATGCTGATGATGCTGGGAGTCTACTGTTGGACGCGGTCGCTAAACCATTCTCCCCTCTCCCCTTTCGGGAGAGGGGCCGGGGGTGAGGGCCAGTCGTTAAAAAACTCCGGAGTTATTCTCGGATCGCCTCTAAAAGAATCCAACTGGTCGATCGCCTGGGCCACTTTGGCATACGCGATTTTCGGACTGGGCATCAGCTTCAAAATAATACCCCTGCTATGCCTGCCCTTTTTCCTGTTTGCCGATTTTCACGCCTCGCGGCGTTTTATCAGATTGGCTTGGGCGATTATCGTCTTGACCGCGACGATCAGCGTGCCGTTTTTAATCCAATGGGCGGCCACCGGACCCAGCGTGTTTGGCATATTTAAGTTCCACGCCGAGCGCGAAATCCATCTCGAATCGTTGTATTCCTCGCTGATGTCGATCGCCTCGGCCTTCGGATCGAATGTTTTCGTCTCGTTTTCGCATGGCGCGTTTAACCTGTCCGGCGAATTGTGGCACGTGATGAAAATCTTGTCCACGGTCTTGTTGCTTGGATTTTTAGCGGGCGAAGGCCTGTGGGCCCTGCTTCGCCGGTCGCGATATACCCGGCAAGACGCCTATCGCATTGCCTGCTACGTAATTCCCGGCTCGGTCATTTTATCCAACGTGCTTTCGCCGCAGTATTTCATCTGGGCCATTCCCCTCGTGCTGCTATTAGCGATTGAGATATTCCCCGAAGGGCGCGTACGGCCGCTCGTGCTCGCCGGTTTATTAATTGTCGTGGCCGTGATGACAACCTGGGTCTTTCCGTATAATTTCATCAGTCCGGAATCGAATCCGAATCTGAATGCCCTTATTCCTATAGATGCTCTTCTCCTCAAGTTGCCTCCCCCGACATTGCCCGCCGTTATCCTAGGACTGCGGAATTTCACCTACCTGGGCGTTGTTATTTGGCTGGGAGTGTTGCTGTATAAACGCATCGATCAGGTGAATGAGCTTACAAGAGGCACTGGGTAGCCCAGGTTCTCGAACCTGGGCGGCTCTTGCCGCAAGAGGTAACTAATTACCTTTGCTTGCGCATCGGGCTAGAGCGGAGAAATCTCGGTTTCAGGCCGTGATGCCTTTTGTCAGGGCCATGAACGCGGTTTCCAGATTGATTTCATCCTCTTTGAATAATTTCAACTTGTAGCCCGCTTCGACGAGCACGGTGGCCAATTCGCTGTAGTCTTCGATGTTTTCCTTGAGGGTGACGAAAATTTTCCCCTCGCTGATATCCACGCTTTCCACCAGATTGCTCTGGCCGAGCAATTTGGCCGCCCCCTCGTTGTCGCCGGTTACGGCGACGGCCAGCAAAGTCCGCTGGCGGACTTGCTTCATCACGTCCGAGACGTTGGCGTTTACCAGCAGTTCGCCGCGCTCGATAATTCCCACCTTGTTGCAGATGTCGGCCAGTTCGGGCAGGATATGGCTGGAAACCATGATCGTCTTGCCCATCTTGCGAAGCTCTTTCAAAAGCCCCCGGATCTCGATCCTCGCCCGCGGGTCCAGGCCGCTGGCAGGCTCGTCGAGCAACAGCACCTTGGGGTCGTGCAGAAGCACCCGGGCAAGGCCCAGGCGCTGAGTCATGCCGCGCGATAGACTGGTGACAAAGGCCTCTCGCTTGTAGCCCAGGTCGACAAGGTCCAGCACCTCATTGCAAATCTGCCGGCGCTTGGGTCCCTTGATGCGGTACGCCGCGGCAAAAAATTCCAGATACTCGATCACCTTCATGTCGTCGTACACGCCGAAAAAGTCGGGCATATACCCGATCAGCCGGCGGATTTCCTTGGGATGCGTATATATCGAATACCCGCATATCGTGGCTTCGCCCCAGGTGGGCTGGAGCAACGTGGCCAGGATCCGCATGGTGGTGGTCTTGCCCGAGCCGTTCGGGCCGATGTACCCGAACAAATCCCCTTCCACCAATTCCAGCGAAAGGTTGTTAATGGCCCGCAATTCACCGTAGACTTTTGTGAGGTCTTGTGTTTTGATCATGGAAGGGTTCAGGGTTAAGGGCGTTCATGGGTAGCCAAGATTCTCGAACCTGGGCGGCTCTGTCGCAAGTGGGTAGCCCAGGTTCTCGAACCTGGGTGGCTGCGCCCGCAAGAGGTTGACCAGAAAATGTAAATTCTGCCAGCACCTCTTGGGACTTCGTCCCACCGGTTCAAGAACCGGTGTTACCCCTTTAAAAATATAACGGTCATGGAGTTACTGTTGTTGACGCTTCGCGTTTTACGGGAAAAACAAAACGATACAAAGTGATATGCTTATCGGCCGGGCCGGCAAGTAGTTTGTCATCGCGGAGCAGTGCCGCGCCTTGATATTTTTCCATGGATTGATCAGGGCCCTGAGCCGTTAAAATCGCCCGGCCGGTTTTAAGCAGATCGCTCAGATCGACAAACGTTTGATATTCGTTGTCCATTCTGGTGTAGCTTTGACCGTCGATGGCGTTGTAAAACATCATTATCCGCAAAATGTAAGCGACGTCCGTGCTTGTAGATTCGTAAGGCGTTATTTCCTGGTGATACTTTTCCTCGAATATGGCTTTTTTGCCGGTCAGCAACGTTTTCAATTCGCTGCGTTTGACGTTTTGATCCAATATGGCCGCCTGGCCCGGGGCCAGAGTGCCTAATTCGTAGACCCAGCGGTCATAGGCCAAAAGGCAGTTTTTCAGGGGAAAACTCAACGTATTGGTAATCGAGCCGGAAATCGATTGCTCTTGGTCGGACAATTCGGCCCGGGGAAAGGCGGAGGTCGAGGCAGACCAGCGCCCGGTGAAACTTTTAGTTGACCAGACTTGGATCGGCACGCCCAGCATTGCGCGAAGATCGGGAGCGAAACTGTAATGTTCGGGCCAGAGGGTCGGATTGGCGGCGCGCGGATTCATGCCGCCCAGTGCCCCGCCCTGCAATCCCAACCAGGCGAACCAGGATTGCGCCAGGCATCCGTCCGGCCGTCGGGCAGCCGCGGTTGCAATGACAGATTGAAGGTTTCCATGCGCGGGCTGAATATGTCGAGCCACGTCGCCCCGCGCACAAAGCCCGTGGCCGCGTCCACGTCCACCAAATCGGCCTGATTCACCCGCAGTTGATCGCCCTTCAAATAATAAGCCAGCATGTACGCCGCGCCGCTTACAACCACGACGATTATGGGAAAACTAAGCCACGTCCATTCCATGCGGCGGACAATTTTACGCAGGAAAAAGTAATCGCCCGGCCCGATGAGCAGAATGTAAAAAATGATCAAAAGTGCCACGATCGAGAAGGGAATAGTCCGCACGCCGGTGAATTCATCCAGTGCGCTGCGGAGCTGGCCGGAAAGATCGGTGTACCTGTTGTGCATGAGCGCGGCGTTGTCGGTCGGCTCTTGGCCGCGGCCCAAGGGCAGGTCCAGCAATTTGTCCAAAAGCAAGGGGCGATCGCCCCATTTGCCCAGCGGCCCCTGGTCCAAATCGGCGGCCACGAAAACTATCTGCCCCATGCCGCGCAGCGTGCGCACGATAAGCGGCAAATCGGCTTCGCGGGCTTCGACAATCCCCTGGATATCGGCCAGCTTGGCCGCCTGAACGGCTATTTTGCCGCCCTCTTGCGGCACGCCAACCAAACTGCCGCAGTACATTTCCAAAGCACCGGTCTGACGGAGAGTGACTATTTTTTCCAGCCGGCCCGGGGCAAATCGCTTAAGCGCCGAATCCGGCGCCAACACCTCGTCCGCCCGCGAGCCAACGCACAACACCAAGCGCCCGCCCATGCGTATCCACTGGTCCAAGGCTTCCAGCCGGGCGCCATCGGGCATGAGTTTGCGATAAATTTCGGCCTGGCTCGTGGAAAGCACCAAGGCATCCACCCCTTCGTATCCATACCAGGACGTCGGCAATTGGCCCATGTCGTCCACCCGGGCCACGACCGGCCGATGTTCATTATTCATTTCCTTTATGCGGGGAATATCCTCAATCCCCAGTGCATTCGCCCCCACGCTGACCACCAACGGCTGCGCCTCAAGCGGATATATGAAATGATCTTGATCGGCATTAAAGGATGAATCCATGAATTTGCGGGCGGCCAGGCGATCGCCGACAATGTACTCTATATTCATCTCGCTTGTTACTTGTCCTATGCGGACGTAAAGCGGCACGGTCGTCTGCCGGCCGGGCAATACCTGGCAGGGTTTGTCGGGCGGCGTAAGCACCCGGCTGGGAATGCCGTCGCCGTCGGGCACGGTCACGCTCACCGTGCCGGAAAGAGATTCACTCCCGCCTTGAAGCGTAATTTCCACCGGAGTCCACAGCCCGACCTTGCACCGCTCGCCAATGCCTACCCGCACGCCCACGATTTCAGGCGGCTGCACGCTTTCGGCCCGAACCGGGGCCGTAAAGGAAAAAACAAAAATAATAAAAAAAATGAGAGATGAGAGGGCCGGGCAATTTATTGCCCGCTTTTGTGGGATGAAAGATGAGAGGGCTGGGCAATTTATTGCCCAGTTTTGTGGGATGAAGGATGAAGAATGACGGATGAAAACAAAAGGCTGGAGGCCGGAGGCTGGAGGCCGGAGGGACGAAAACTGATTACTGAATACTGAGTACTTAAAACTAATCATGGTTTTCCCGCATCCGGACAAGTGCATACAAACTGGCCGCAGCTCGGGCAACCGGACCCGTATTTTTGCGTTACCGCCTCGCTCAGATCGACCCCGGCCACGTTGGCGATCGTGGTCAGCCAGGCCAGCACGTCGGCGAATTCCCCGGCCCGCTCGTCGTGGGTGCCGTTTCTAAGCGCCGAGGCCAATTCGCCCACCTCCTCCATAAGCCACATGAATGTCCCTTCCACGCCCCTGGCAATGTCTTTTTCCAGGTACATCCGCCGGATTAGCGACTGAAAATCGGCCAGGGTCACGGCCTGGGATGTCGCGGCCGATTCAGGCGGGTTGGATCGAATTGGATCGTCTTGCGGCATGTTATAATCGATTTTTTGCCTGATATATTTATTTATTGATTTCCCCCGCCGTTTATTCACGACGGACTAACTATTACCTTATCCCAATTTTATGCTTTCCACAATCCTTCCCCCCTTTGACTTATATTGAATCGCCGCTTACCATATCCCGGTGAATCCCTATCTCCTATTCCCTATTTCCTCTCCCCTACCATGAAACCCACAATAACTTACGACGATTTTGCAAAACTCGATCTTCGCATAGCCACCGTGCTGGCCGCGCGGGAACATCCCAATGCCGATAAGCTGATGCTGCTTACGATTAAAATGGGCGAAGAAGAAAAGCAGATCGTGGCCGGCATCCGGGCCTATTACCAGCCACAAGACCTGGTCGGCCGGCAAATCGTGGTTGTCGGCAATCTCCAGGAAGTCGTGCTCCGCGGCGAGGAATCGCACGGCATGCTGCTGGCCGCCAGCGACGCCCAAGGCGTCGTGCTCCTGCGTCCCGATCGCGAGTGCGAATCCGGGGCAACGGTGAAATAACCTAGGAACCGTCAGTTAGCCCCTGCACTTGTATCGGGTGATAATTCATATAGCGAATTTATTCCAGCAGCCACTCCACAACTTGCACCAATCCGTTTTCGTCGTGGGTGGGCGCCACGCGGTCGGCGGCGGCTTTTACTTCAGGCAGGGCATTGCCCATGGCCACGCCCAAGCCGGCGGCGCGAATCATGGGGATGTCGTTCACGTCGTCGCCGACCGCGCAGATCGACACCTGTTCGATCCCCAAACTCTCGGCCAGCCGTTTTACGCCCGACCACTTGCTTACGCCCGCTGGCGCAATCTCCACCAGAAACCCCCGGTAACGCGGGCTGCGCAGGACGTGCGTGGAAATCCGGCCGGACAACGCCCCGTGCAGGATCTGTTCCATGATCAGCATCTGGTCCTTGGTGCCCATGGTGAAAACCAGAAACACGTCCGGGGGCGGGTCGCTTATCATGTTCGGCCAAATCCGCCCGTCATTGGGATTCAGATCCAGATATTCCTGCAATTCCGGAGTCTTGACCTTTTGCCTGGCGAGGAAAAAGTCGAATCCTTCGGCGAATGTATCGGCACAGAGCAGCGGATCATATCCGCCCTGGTCGATGAGCTTTAATATCTGCCGGAGCAATTGCGGATCAAACGTCGTTTTATGCAAAGTGCGATGATCCTTGGGATCTTTGACCAGCGCCCCGCTGGCCGTTATCAGCGGCACGTCGATGCCCAACGGCTCGACAAGGTGCAGCGTGTGGCTGTAACGGCGACCGGTGGCCAGCACGACCTGAATGCCCGCCCTCCCCGCCCGGATCAGAGCCTCTTGTGTGTCGGCAGTCAATTCGTCGCGGCTGTTGACCAGCGTGCCGTCAATATCGATGGCCAAAAGCCGGTAAATTGCCGATCGAGCGGGCATTGTTGTCATTTTTAACTCACAGTTGTCGGTTCTCAGCGGATAGTGGACAGTGCGCAGTGTACGGTGAGCAGTGCCCAGTAAGGGGTGGGCAGTTCACTGCCCACTTTAAATAATTATTGCGAAACCGCAAGCGGTTTCATTTGCACATTCATCATTCATCATTCAGAATTCATCCTTCATCCTTTCTCCTCTCAAAATTGCGTTCATATTTCTTTTGTAGGCCTCCACGCCGGGCTGGCCGTAGGGATTTATGCCCATCAGCCGGCCTTCGGCCACTGTGGCGATCATAAGCATCTGGAACAACTGCCCCAGCGAGTATTCATCCAATTGGGGCAAATGAATCGAGGCCGTGCGGCGAAAATCCTCGGCGTATGCTTGGTTCGTGCCCTGGATGGCGGCGCTTAATATGTCCGGCATGGTTTTGCCCGCCAGCTCATTTAGCTTGTCTTGATCGAATTTCGATTTTTCCACGGCGATTATCCGGCGCTGCGGCTTGTCGACGATAAGGTTAATGATCAGTTTGTCGCGGCGGCCCTCCTGATGCTGCTGGCCCCGGGAGTGAAGATCACGGGTATTGATCACGGTCAGGGGCGTGGCGCCTAGCCCGTTCTTGCCCAGACTTTCGGAAAGCAACTGATCGTACCACAAACCCACGGCCTCCAATCCTTTTCCCCAGGTGGAAAGGACTCGGATCGTTGCTCCGCGCACGGTTTCCATCAAGTGCGAAATGCCGGCATAAGCAAAGGGCGGATTTTCCAAAGGCATGGGGATGCGGGAGAGAACGTTCATCGCCGCCGCGCCTTCCAGCAGCCGCACCACGTCCAGACCCATGATCGCGGCGGGCAACAAACCCACGGCCGTGAAAATCGAGTATCGCCCGCCCACGCCGTCGGGAATGGGAAAGATCGTTGGGCAGCCCAAGGCATTGGATAGATCCCTGAGCCGTCCTTTTTCGCCGGTGATGGGAATTATCCGCCTGCGGAGTTTTTCCTCGTCGCCTTTGCACGATTTTCGCAAGGCTTCCAAAAACACGCGAAATGACACGGCCGGTTCCAGCGTGCCGCCGCTTTTGCTTATGACCACGATGGCCCAGTCGTCGTCGCCCTCGACCAGATCCAATAGCCCTTGCGCCGCGTCGTTGTCGACGTTATTGCCTTCGAAATAAATCCTTGGCCGGCCGCCGCGGCGCTTACGCAACAACTCGTTGTGATAGGGATGGCAGCAGGCCTCCATCAACGCCCTCGCCCCCATGTACGATCCGCCGATGCCCAGCACTATTACCCGATCCACGTCCTTTGCCAAACGGTCGGCAGTGGCAATGATCTGGTCGAGCAATTGCCGATCTTGGTCCAATAATTGCTCGGGCAACATGTAGAACCCGGCATCGAGCGGTTGTTTTTCGGCCGGGACCGGCTCGCCTTTGCCGTAAAGATCAAGGTACCAGAGCATTTCCCGCCGAATGGCATCCAGTCGCGGGATTATACAATTGAGATCGGCAGCCAGTAAACCCGTCTGCCGGGCAAATGGCGGATCTTTATCCGAGGCGATCAGGCCCGAATAATCGTAAATAATCGGTTGGATGGCGTTTGTGTCCATGGTCTTGCCTTCCGGGGATTTTTTGTTACTAATGGGAAATTCTATCCCTTCGCGAAAATAATAAAAGGAGGCCGGACATTCTTGTCTGGCACAAAAATAATGACGGGTAGTCCAGGTTCTTGAACCTGGGCGGCTCAGCCGAAAGAGTAAGTGAAATACCTGAAAAATACCGGAAAAGGAGCTTAAAAAATGGATATTCAGTCGCTTGTCCGCGATTTACAACTAAAAAACGACAATAAAATAGTAATGCTCGTGGCCGACGGCCTGGGCGGACTGCCGGTCGAACCCGGCGGACCGACGGAGTTGGAAGCCGCCCAAACCCCCAATCTCGACGCCCTGGCACGGCAAGGCGTGCAAGGCTTGTCGATCCCCATCGCCCCAGGCATCACTCCCGGCAGCGGCCCTGGACACCTCGGGCTGTTCGGTTACGATCCGGTGAAATATCTGATCGGCCGCGGCGCACTGGAGGCCACCGGCGTAGGCTTCAAACTGGGACCAAAAGACGTCGCCGTCCGCTGCAACTTTTGCACACTCGATGCTCAGGGAAACATAACCGACCGCCGCGCCGGACGAATCCCCAGCGAGGAAAGCGGGCCTTTGGCAATCAAACTCCGCCAGGTAAAGATTCCCAAGGCCGAGGTCTTTGTCGAGCCGGTCAAAGAGCACCGCTTTTGCGTCATCTTCCGCGGCGACGGCCTGGGCGGAAACGTGTCCGACACCGATCCGCAAAAAACCGGCGTTCCGCCCCTCGATCCCGTGGCCGCCGATTTGCAAAACCAACGCACCGCCGACGTCGCCAGGCAGTTTATCGCCCAGGCCCGGGCAATCCTTATCGACCAACCCAAGGCCAACGGCCTGACCATGCGCGGCTTTTCTGCCGCCCCGCACATTCCCAGTTACGAACAAGTCTACGGCCTGAAACCGGCCGCCATCGCGGTCTATCCTATGTACAAGGGCCTGGCACAATTGGTAGGCATGACGATAGTCGGCAAGCCCAACAGCCTGGCCGAGGAAATCGACATCTTGGAACAGGCCTGGAACGATTACGATTTCTTTTTCGTCCATTTCAAATATACCGACAGCCGCGGCGAGGACGGAAATTTCCCCGAGAAAGTGAAAATGATCGAGCATTTCGACGCCATAGTGCCACGGGTAATGAAATTAAAGCCCAAGGTGCTAATCGTTACCGGCGACCACAGCACGCCCGCCCGGCTGGCCAGCCACAGTTGGCATCCCGTGCCCACGCTGCTGGTAGCCGACACCTGCCGCCCCGACGGCCAGCAAGCCTTTGGCGAACGCAATGCCCTGCTGGGCGGACTCGGCCAATTCGAAGCCGTCTATCTCATGCCCCTGGCCCTCGCCCACGCCGAAAAACTCGGCAAATTCGGAGCGTGAGAACAAATGCAAATTCAAAATTGCGGAAATGTAAAACCCTGACCATTGGTCGCGTATTGCTATTCCATAAAGCCGCGACCGTTGGTCGCGAACTTACTGCGTACCGGGTACTAAATTCACACGGATTTTATTATTTCCAACACCGCTTGGGCCAACAGCCGATCCGGCCCCAGCGGCTCGGTCACTATCCAATCGATATCAGGATATTCCCGGCGGAAGGTTTCCACCTGATCGCGAATCGAGTCGTGATAACGGCCTTTAAGCAGCAAGTGCGGCTGTACGACGATCCGCTTATGGGATAACGAGGCCGCCTGCATCAGCACGTCGGCCAATTTCGGCTTGCCCAGCACCGCAAAACATGGTTCCACTCGAGCCAACCGGTGTTAGTTTTACTCTTCGGGCGGCGAAATGCGGCCAACTCCGAAATGGCCTCCGGCTCATGACTGCCGTGGGCCGCTATGATTAAAAGCGTATCCTCCGCCGGAATTTCTTTTTTGCCTTCTAATGATTGCCCGTATCGAAGGGCCGAAAGTTCCATCACGCGCTGATGCGAGCCGACATGCGGTTTAATAGAAATTTTGACCTTAGCGGAATTACTCCCTTCGCCCGATGCGGGAGAGGGGCCGGGGGTGAGGGCCGGCTGTGGAGAAACTCCAAACTTTCTTGGACAGCCGCTTATCTTGTTTTTTTATTACCCCTGAACCCTGAACCCTGAACCCTGAACCCTCGTTATATTGCCTCGCCGCCTCGGCCACCGCCTTGGGCACGTCATCCATTGTATGTCCCATTGCCGAGAGAAACATGGGCACGGCGGCAATCTCAGTCCCCCCCTGCCCTGCCAATCGAGCGACTGCTTCAGCAATCGTCGGCCGAGCAAATTCCAAAAACGCCCCTTCCACCGGCATTTTGGGCAGCATCTGTCGCACATGCTCGACAATTTCAAAAAAAGCCTTCGCGCCCGAGGGCTCCCGCATGCCGTGACCGATCAATAAAATCGCCGGAATATTCGCCGACCATGATCTAATCCTAACGAGTGGCCATTTTTTTGGGTTGAAATTGTGCCGCACAATTCGCTACAATCAGTCTTGCCAAAATCCTGTACTCAGCGAAACATAAACACCAAGCACCGGATTAAGGCAACTGCCAAACGTGGAAAAATCCAAGTTTAGTGCCCAAAATTATTTCATAGTAGAATTGTAACATAGCAGTGATGCCCTGAGCAGACTCCCCTGCCCTGCCCTTTTACCCGTATTGTGTGATATGTCAAATTCCGGCGATTTTCCGAAAATTTTTCGCCTGCGTCAGCGGTTCGACTCGGCGTGCATAAAGGATGCGCCCGCCGAGGTGCATCGGCAACTTGCCGCCTTGAATTTGGGCGAAAAAGTCAGACCCGGCCAAAGCGTGGCCATTACCGCCGGCAGCCGGGGAATCGCCAATATCGCCGAAATTACCCGGGCGATTGTCGATCACTTTAAAAATCTCGGCGCAAAGCCCTTTATCGTGCCGGCAATGGGCAGCCACGGCGGCGGAACCGCTGAAGGACAACGCCAAGTCATCGAATCATACGGCATTACCGAAGAACTGGTCGGTTGCCCGATCCGCTCCAGCCTGGAAACCGTCGAAGTCTGCCGCTCCGACCACGGCTTTCCAGTGCACTTCGACCGCCTCGCATTTCAGGCCGATCACGTCCTGGTCTGCAACCGCGTCAAGCCGCACTCCGGTTTCCACGGCCCGATCGAAAGCGGGCTGATGAAAATGCTGCTCATCGGACTGGGCAATTGCGAAGGGGCCAAGATTTACCACCGCGCAATCCTCGATCATAGCTTTGAACAAATCGTCCGCAGCGTGGCCGAGAAAGTCATAACGCCTGTCCCATCCTGGCCGGCGTGGCGATTGTGGAAAACGCCTATGACCAAACCGCACTGATTGAAGCCGTAAGACCGCATGATTTTGAAACCCGGGAAAAGGAACTCCTCGTCCTGGCAAAAAAACTGATGCCCCGGCTGCCTTTCGACTTTGTCGACGTGCTCCTGATCGACCGCATGGGCAAAGACATAAGCGGCGTGGGAGTCGATCCCAACGTGGTCGGCCGAAAGTTCAACGATCACAAGGCCGTCGAAGGCGAATCGCCCAAGGTCCGAAGAATTTGCCTGCGCGGCCTTACCCCGGCATCGCACGGCAACGCCACGGGCATGGGCATGGCCGAATTCTGCAAGTCGGAATTCCTGCGCCAGGCCGATCCGGCCGCCACGCGACTTAACTGCCTGGTCTCCGGCCATGTATCGGCCGCCATGCCGCCCCTGGATTTTGAAACCGATCGCGACATGCTCGCCGCGGCCCTGGGCACCATCGGGCTGGTCGAACCGTCAAACGCCAAACTAATTTGGATCGCCGATACGCTGCATCTGGACGAGGTGGAATGTTCCGCCGCTTATCTTGACGAAGCCCAACGTCGCGATGATCTGGAAATACTTACAAAACCGCGTGAATTACCCTTTGACAAAGCCGGAAATCTGCCTGATTTAACTATATAACAATAATTAATCACGAAAACACGAAAGGACGAAATCACGAAATAACAACATATTGAAACTATTTTTTCGTGATTTCGTCCTTTCGTGTTTTCGTGTTGAAAAAAAATTACATGGATATTAATTCTGCCATTAAACATGTTATCTCCGGCCGGCATCTGTCCATGGAAGAGATGGAATCGGTCATGGACCAGATCATGGACGGCCGGTGCGATGAGTCGCAGATCGCCGGGCTGCTTGCCGGATTGCACGTTAAGGGCGAAACCGTCGAGGAGGTGGCCGGGGCGGCGGCGGCCATGCGCAGGCAGATGACGCCTATCCGTTCCCGCCGCACCGGATTGCTCGATACGTGCGGCACGGGCGGCGACGGCTCGAAAACCTTCAACATCTGCACTGCCGCCGCGCTGGTGGCGGCCGCGGCCGGCGTGCCCGTGGCCAAACACGGCAACCGCGGCATTACCAGCCGCTCGGGATCGGCCGACGTACTTGGCCGCCTTGGGCGTGAACATCGAGGCCGACGTGGCCTGCGTCGAGGCCTGCCTGGACGAATTGGGCATCTGCTTTTGTTTTGCCCCGCTTTTGCACAAGGCCATGAAGCACGTGGCCCCGGTCCGCAAAAAGCTGGGCACGCCCACGGTCTTCAACATCCTCGGCCCGCTGGTGAATCCGGCCGCCGCCCCATTCCAACTATTGGGTGTCGGCCACGCGGCTTTGCAGCCGCTCATGGCCGAGGCACTTTTGCTTTTAGGAACTACACGCGCGGTCATCGTTCACGGGGCCGACGGCCTGGACGAAGTCTCGCTGGCCGGACCGACTCATGTAATCGAAGCCACAGGCGGAACTCTAAAACACTTCGATTGGACGCCCGCCGATTTCGGCCTAGAAACGGCCAGTCTTGAAACAATGCTAGTAACCGGGCCTGAAGAAAGTGCAGCCATGATTCGCGAAATTCTCGACAACCGCCCCGGCCCCCGCGCGACATCGTCATAGCCAACGCCGCCGCCGCATTATGGACCGCCGGCCGAGACCCCTCCCCCCAAAAATGCGCCCATCTCGCCGCCGAAACCCTCGCCTCCGGCGCCGCCTGGAATCTTCTTACAAAACTGGTTAAACAGACTCAGGTACTTTAAGTAGTTTACCGTCGGCGGCGGGATTTTTTTGGGCCGGATTTCTTTGCCTTTGTCGTATCCACGACTTGCTTTCCCTGCTTCATATCTTTTGCTTTCTTCGCGTCCTTCGTGATCTTCGTGGATTTCTTTCTTTCGACCAAACGGAAATCCAATTCCCGGCGTTCCATGTCCACCCTGGCGACGACGACTTTAAGCAAATCGCCCAGCCGGTATGAATTGCCCGCGCGGTGGCCGGCCAGCGTGTGGTTAGCCCGATCGAAGCGATAATAATCGTCCGTCAGCGAATCGACTCGCACTAACCCTTCGGCCGGCAGTTCCAGGCCTTGCACGAAGATGCCGAAGCTTTCCACGCCGGTTATCACAGCGTCCATTTCCAGGCCGATGTGTTCGCTCAAGTAGCTTAGCAGTTTGAGTTTCGTCAGTTCGCGTTCGGCCGATTCGGCCCGTTGTTCGCGGTCGGAACAATGCCGGCCCAGGGCCACAAGGTCGTCCATGCTATCGTCGGGATTTCTTGCCGGTCAAAAGCGATTCGACCAGCCGGTGCACGGTCAAGTCGGGATATCGCCGGATGGGCGAGGTAAAGTGGCAGTAGCAGTCGCTGGCCAGGGCGTAATGGCCTTCTTCCATGGGGCTGTAAACGGCCCGTTGCAGCGAACGCAACGTGGCGAAATTCACCGCATGCTGGTCCGGCCGCCCGGCGGACATATTCAGCAGCCGTTGCAGTTCGAAACGGCTCTCCAGGCTCGACACGTCGTAACCCAACTCCTTGACAAACTCCGTCAGGGCCTTGAGTTTCCGCGGGCTGGGCGATTGGTGGATGCGGCGCAAAAAGCGAATTGACTTGTCGCGGAGCCGTTCGGCCACGGCCTCGTTGGCGGCGAGCATGAATTCCTCGATGATCTGGTGGCTCTCGGTGTTCTCGACCACGTGCGCCCCAGATACTCGGCCGTTTTTATCCAGGTCGATTTTTACCTCGGGCAGGGTCAGTTCCAAGGCGCCATTGCGCATGCGCCGCCCGCGCAGGATGCGGGCCAGATCGCGCATAAGCCCCAATAGCGCGAATACTTTGGCCCCCAGTTTTTTTCGCCAGGCCTCCTGATCGTTCAAAAATCCATCCACCTGCTCGTAAGTCAATCGCTTGGCGCTTTTGATGGCAGAGGTGTGCAGTTCGGTTGAAGTTCTTATGCCGTCCTCGGTAAATTCCATGATCGCCGACTTGCTGTACCGCACTTTGCCCGGCTGAAGGCTGGCCAGACTGTTGGAAATCGTCTCGGGCAGCATGGGGAGCACGCGGTCGGGCAGATAAATGCTGGTTGCCCGCTCTCGGGCCTCGCGGTCCAGAGCCGTTTTGGGGCGCACGAAGTGGGTCACGTCGGCGATGTGCACGCCCAACAGCCAGTTGCCACCGTCCAGGCGCCTTAGCGAAATCGCGTCGTCGAAATCCCGGGCGTCTTCCGGATCGATCGTGATCACAGTTTCCCCGCTGAGGTTCAGCCGCCCGGCGGGAATCGACTCATTGAATTTTTCTGCCTCGATGCGGGCTTCTTCCAGAACGTCTTCCGGAAATGCCTCGGGCAGATCGAACTCGCGCAGGATCGATAGCGTATCCACGCCCGGTTTGCCGCCCGGACCCAGCACTTCGGTAATCACTCCTTCGCCGTCATGAACGGGCGAAGGGAAGCGGACCATCTCGAAGACCACCTTGTCGTCGATCTGGGCGTTTTTCGCCCCAGGATCGCCCACGTAGATCGGTTGCGCGAACAGCGTGCCGTCGACCTGCACGTACCCGGCGCCCGCGCTTCGAAATACGTGCCCACGAACTGATGCGTCTCGCGCTCGATGATCTCGACGACTTCGCCGCGCAAACCGGGTTCGCCGGGCCGATGCTTTAGAAGTTGCACCAGGACGGTGTCGCCGGTCGAGGCGTCGCCGGCCCGATCGGCTGGTATATATATGTCTGTTTTTTCGCGGTCCTCGGCAGTCGCTCCGTGAGGGCGGACGAATCCGAACCCTTTTTTCGTGCGTTGAAACACGCCCGCGATCCGGCCCGGGCGGGTTTTGCCCGGCTCAGTTCCCGGCTTGACTGCCGTGTCGGCGGCCATCACCAGATGATTTGAGCCATATTGCAATTGACCGTGATGCACCATGCGTTTGATTGCCCGTTTCACCAGGGCGATTTGCTCGTCGGGCACTTTTAAGTGCTTGGCAATCGCCCGGGGTTTCATGGGCCGATATTCCGCCAGGGCGATGAAGTTCAAAATTGATTGTTCTAGTTCCGATTCGTTCATTATTGGCTTTCAAAAAATATTTATTGAGCCTCATGCAATAAATGTCGTTTATTACTATCAGAGCCGGGCCGTGTCGGCCCGGAATTACCGGGGCGGCACGCCCCGGCTCTGACTTTTCATGTGTATTCTTTTCCTGAGACCCAATAAACGATGGATATGGCATTATTTATATGACATTCAACTACCATTATATCTTACCATGCCGATCTATTCCACGCGCAACAACCGCAATTTGCCGTCGCGAATCTCGGCCTGCACATTGCCGGGGAAGATTTGTTTGGATGTAACCGACGGTGATGAGCGATTCGTATCCGCGAGCATCCGGGCCAGTTGATCCCATTGCGAAAAGCCCATGGCCCGCATGGGCCAGGATTGCCTGCGCCACACGAGTACAAGCAGTTCGCGCAACAAATACGGCTGGCGACCGGCCAAACGCGCAAAGTCGATCTCCACGCTATTTGCGTTTTCAATCTTCACTGTCCGCTCGTAGAGCTGATCGACCAGGTCGTCAATAACGCGTTGCACGTCGGCAGCCAGTGAGCCCAGGCGCAACAGGGCATCGGAAACCGCGGAGTTGTACTGCCGAGCCACCAACGGCAGGAGTCCGTGCCGAATCCGGTTTCGCGTGAAGCGGCGATCGGCGTTGCTCGAATCCTCGCGAAACGATTGGCCGATATCGTGGAGATATTCTTCCAGCTCGCGGCGGCGGACACTAAGAAACGGGCGCAACAGGGTTACATGGCCCAAGGGCCGCGATCGCGACATGCCCGCCAGACCGGATATGCCCGTGCCGCGGACAATGCGGTGCAAAATCGTTTCGGCCTGATCGTCGGCCGTATGTGCGGTCAGTACAAAGCGAGCGCCCAATCGTCCGGCGGTTTCTTTGAGAAATTCATATCTGGCCCGGCGTGCGGCCGGTTCGATCCCTTCGCCTGTGTCGGTCGCCAATTGTGCCACGTCGCAACTGCCCGTTTCGCACGATAAGCCAAGTTGTTTACACAGTGAGACCACGAATTGCTGGTCGTCGTCGGCCTCGTCGCGGAGTTTATGATTAAAATGGGCCACGCAAAGCCGGCCCAGCCCGCCGGTTTTCAACGCCGCCATCGCCCGCAGCAATGCCACGCTATCGGCTCCGCCGGAAACGGCCGCAAGCACGGTCAAATCCAGCCACTGCTCAGGCGGCCAAAGTTCGGCCAAACGTAGTTTCGAAAGGGTGCAAGGCGGAAACGGGCATTGAATTTCTAATCATTAAAAAATGAATGATAACGATGTTTATAAGCAGGTTTTAATTCTCCATTTCTAATACAAATACATCAACTCCCCCTCTATATGGTTATTTAGTCGGTAGAGTCGGCTTATTCAACGGCCTGAAACAAATTATCTCAAGAGGTTGGCATGCATACTAGTTGCAGTTTCTTAAGACTCTGATAAGATTAGAAGTAGTAATGTAACATTCGCGACCAAAACATGCATCTATGGGGTTTTTTGCTCTATAGGGGGGTTTTGGCAAACGCGAAACAAAATTAAGTGAATAATGTAGTTCGAGTGCCTTTGGTCGTCCGCGAGGGGGATCGAAGTCAACGTACTGTCAGGAAGAGAAATTTGACGCAATTAGTTTTTGGCAGCAAGAACCGCCCAACTTCAGGGTTCATGCAACCATGCACCTGATAATGATACTCATCCGGTGGTTGGTGGGATTTTACGGCGGCGGCCAATCCGTCGCCCGCAGAGTCTGGTCCTGCGCACAAAGCGAAGCGGGAAGGATTCGTTTCCGTCACGATACGAACGGTGTGTATAGCTCCGGCATTGGTGGAATGAAAGTCAACCTTATATTGGCAGACTTAAAGTTAAATGGCCTTTTGGGCCGCCGTCCGGCCCTTGCCGTTATATCACCCCATAGCCGCGGCCATCTGCGCGTAAATCCCTATCAACCGGATTATTTTGTGGTGGAAACTGCGCTTATTTCTTCAAATTACTCTCCTCCTGCGCCCCGGGCTTGGGGCTAAACGGTGCGTTTAGGGCTTCCGATACTTCTCGGCTCGGCCGCTGATGGTCCATCTATGGACGGTTCGAAATAAATTTGTCCGTAAACGATGGGACCACGGCACTCGGCATCGTAAATTGCAGAGAGTATATCCCATGATTACACCCCTACAACTAGTGTTTATAGTTCTTTTCGGCGTGCCGGCCGTGTTCTTGATGGCCTTTTTCCTGATCCGGCTTTTGGATCGGCTGCGCCGCAAAGACGCCGAATCGGAAGCCCGGGAAATCGTCCGCAAAGCCAAGCAAGACGTGGAAAATTTCCGCCGCGAGGCCGAGCTGGAAATCAAGGAACTGGCCTTGCAGCAACAGGCCGAGAGCGAAAAAGAACTCCGCCGCCTGCGGGGCGAACTTCACGAGCGCGAACGCCTGCTCGATAAACGCCAGGACGCCCTGGAAGAACAAGCCGAACAATTGCGCAAACAGGAAAAAATGGTGGAAAGCACCCAGCGCAAACTGACCGAACGCATCCAGGAAGCCAATCGCCGCAAGGAGGAACTCACCAAACTGCTCGACCTGCAGCGGCAAACCCTGCACGAACTCAGCGGCCTAAGCCAGGAAGAAGCCACGCGCCGGCTCCTGGAAATCCTGGACCAGCAGCTCCAGCAGGAAACCGGGGCGGTCATCCTCAAGCACGAGAAGATGCTGGGCGAAATTTGCGAGGAAAAATCCCGAGAAATACTGCTCACGGCCATCCAGCGCTATGCCGCCGTGCACACCGCCGAAACCACGACCAGCACGGTGGGCATCCCCAACGACGAAATGAAAGGCCGCATCATCGGCCGCGAAGGGCGAAACATCCGCTCCTTTGAAAAAGCCACCGGCGTGGACGTGATCATCGACGATACGCCGGGAGTGGTCATCGTCAGCGCCTTCGACATGATTCGCCGCGAAGTCGCCCGCATGTCCCTGGAAAAACTCATCGCCGACGGCCGCATCCACCCCGCCCGGATCGAGGAAATCGTTGTGGCCACCCAGCGCGAACTGGAAAAGCACATTCAAAAAATCGGCGAGGCGGCCTGCCAGGAAGCCGAAATCCACAACCTGCACGAGCGTTTGGTCAACCTGCTGGGCCGGCTCCATTTCCGCACCAGTTACAGCCAGAACGTTTTGCGGCACTCGGTGGAAGTGGCTTTTATCGCCGGCATGCTGGCCGAGGAAATGGGCCTGGACGGCAAACTCGCCCGGCGCTGCGGACTGCTGCACGACATCGGCAAGGCGGCCGACCACGAGGCCGAGGGCGGGCATCCCAAAATCGGCGGCGACCTATTGAAACGCTACGGCGAACCGCCCGAAGTCGTGCACGCGGCCTTGTGCCACCACGACGATCTGAGAATCGAAAATCCTTATACGGTGCTGGTTGCCGCAGCCGACGCCTGCAGCGCCTCGCGCCCGGCGCACGCCGCGAAACTCTGGAACGCTACGTCAAGCGAATGGAAGAACTGGAATCCATCGCCAATAAATTCGCCGGCGTGGAACAGGCCTATGCCATCCAGGCCGGGCGCGAACTGCGAGTCCTGGTCAGCGCAAAGGAAACCACCGACGAAACGGCGGCGAAAATCTGCCACGACATAGTGCAGGCCTTCGAACAACAACTCACCTATCCCGGCGAAATCAAAGTAACCGTGCTCCGCGAAACCCGGCACGTGGAAATGGCCCGGTAAATAAAGAGGGCCGGGCAATTCATTGCCCGGTTTAGTGTGATTAGGAATGAGCGATTAATATTTATAAACCTCTTGCGGTTTCGCGATAAAAACTGAAAACCGAAAACTGAAAACTTACTTCCGTGCGAATTCTTTTTATCGGCGACATTGTGGGAAAACCGGGGCGGAATATCTGCCTGCAAGCCATTCGGCCTTTGCGCGCGGCCGAAGGGCTCGATCTGGTCGTGGCCAATGCGGAAAACGCGGCGGGCGGATCGGGATTGACTCCGGAAATCTATCAGGAACTCATTACCGCCGGCATCGACGGCATTACGATGGGCGATCACGTGTATCGGCGCAAAGAGATCTTTCCCATCTTGCAAAGCGAGCGGCGGATCGTGCGCCCGGGAAATTACCCCGCCTCGGCCCCCGGCCGGGATGTGGCCATTCTTCGCACCCGGCAACAAGTCAACGTGGCCATATTCGCCTTGCTGGGCCGGGTGTTCATGCCGCCGGTGGATTGCCCATTTCAGGCAGCCGAGCGGATTTTGGCCTCCCTTCAGCCCGATGTCCGCGTGATCCTACTGGACTTCCACGCCGAGGCCACCAGCGACAAACAACTAATGGGCCGAGTACTCGACGGGCGCGTAAGCGCCGTGTTGGGCACCCACACCCACGTGGCCACGGCCGACGAGCAAATCCTTCCCAAGGGCACGGCCTTTCAATGCGACGTGGGCATGACCGGCCCATTTGACAGCATCCTCGGCCGACGCATAGACAGGGTGATGGAAACCGCCCGCACTTTCCGCCCCACCCATTTCGAAGTGGCCACCAAAGACGTCCGCATGCAAGGCTCGATTGTGGACGTCGATCCGCAAACCGGCCGGGCAACGGCCATTCGGCGTATATCAATAACCGAAACCGATATAAAGAAGTTTGAAGTGTAAAATCAAACTTGCAAAGGACATTGATTTAATAAAATTGAATGTTATACTAATAAAAGTCAATCCAAAATATTGTTTATTTCAATAGTATACCAGCCTTAGTTGTTATCTTCTTCCCATGACTACAAAACAAGCCGTCCTTGAAATGATCGAAAGATTGCCGGAAGACATTTCCGTCGAAGACATCATGGCGGAATTGTATCTTCGCCAAAAAGTTGATGAAGGTTTGCGTCAACTAGATGCTGGTGAAGGCATCGAACACGGGGAAGCTATTCGACGGCTGAAAAAATGGTTAAGCTAATCTGGTCGCCGCGCTGCTTGCAGGATTTGGATAACGCTTGTGAATATATCGCCCGCGAATCGCCCCGTTACGCCTATCTCTTTGCCGATCGTCTTGTTCGATTTATAGAAACTGTTGCGAAACAACCTCTATTAGGCGCGGTTGTACCAGAGTATAATCGCCAGGATTTACGTGAAAGATTATTTCAAAACTATCGTATTGTTTATCGCGTAAGCGAAGACTTCGTCGAGTTAGTCACCATCATTCACGCTGCCCGATTGTTGCCGCCAAATCTCTCGCGGTGATTTGGTAAAGCGGAATATAGGAAATTGGTCCCTCTGAGCACCATTCTTTACCCGTATTTCCCCCTTTCCTCTTTTCCCCCGTTTGCGCATAATAACTTATTGATTTTTCAGCCCGATAAACTGGACAAATCCGTATTGCGGGCCAACGGGTTTGCGGCTATCCTTTGGCCCCACATGACCGTATATAGGCGTGGCAGAATACTATCAGAACGAACGAAAGGAAATTCCCGGCCAACTTAGGTTGTTGCTTGGTGCGATTGGGTTGGGTTTGGTATTTTTGTTGGCAGTGGCGGCAATGCTGAAACCGAGCCCGTTCCAACTGGGAACGCACCAGCAACTGGGTCTGCCGCCTTGTTCGTTTCTGGTATTATTCGGCGTCCCATGTCCGACATGCGGCATGACAACCGCCTGGGCCGATCTGATGCATGGAGAGTTGATAAGGGCATTTCAGGCGAATATCGGGGGAGTGTTGCTGGCGGTGCTGGCCATGGCCGCCGCTCCGTGGTTGATGATTTCCGCAGCCCGGGGCCGCTGGCTCATCTGGAGGCCCAACGGCAGTGTCGTGGGATACGTATCGGGGGTGATAATAGTGATAGCGCTGGTCCAATGGGGATTCCGCCTTTTGGGCAAATAATATTTCCACCAATTTCAATCTCTTGAGGTAGAACGATGGATCGTCCCTCCATTCGATTTGCGGGCACCGACGGGCACCATACGCAGTATGGTCGGTTGGTCGCAGCCCTCCTGATCAGCGTCCGCGGCCATGGCGTCATTCGGCGGTTGTCAGGCCGTGATGACCACGGCCATGTATCTAATCAAAGGCACCGACGTTGATCCCGAATATCCGGGACTGAAAGGTAAAAAGGTGGCCGTGGTCTGCCGTCCCATCACCGAATTGAATTACGCCAATTCCGGCGTCGGCCGCGACCTGGTCCGAGAGATGAGCAAGCTGCTGCAGGAACGTGTTCCAAAAATCAAGGTCGTTGACGCCCAAAAAGTGAACAAGTGGTGCGACGAGAACACCTGGGAAGAATACGTCGAAGTCGGCAAGGCCATGAAAGCCGACGTGGTGGTCGGCGTGGAACTGGAAAAGTTCAGCATCTATCAAGCGCAGACGCTGTACCAGGGCAAGGCCAACGCGGTAGTTCGCGTTTACGATTGCAAAGACGGCGGCAAAGTGGTGTTCGAAAAGATCTTACCCCAGAGCCGTATACCCGCCGAATGCATTCATTCAGACCTCCGACGTGCAGGAATCCGAATTCCGCCGCGAGTTCATCGGAGTGCTGGCCGATCAAATCGCCCGACATTTTTACGGCCATGATCCAAACGCCGATCTGGGCCAGGACAACTCGGCCCTTAGATAAAATCAACCCGCGTTCAATTGATTGAGGTAGAACGATGGATCGTCCCTCCATTCGATTTGCAGTCGTGGCGGCCGTTTTTATTGCGGTCGCGGCCTTATCCTGTTCCAGCGGCTGCCGCAGTGCAATTGCAACCGCAATGTACCTGTTCAAAGGCGATGACGTCGACGCCGAATATACGGGGCTGAAAGGCAAAAAAGTGGCGGTGGTCTGCCGCCCGCCCGCCGGATTGAATTACGCCAATTCCACCGTGGGCAAAGATCTTGTCCAACAAATGAGCAAGCTGCTCCAAGAGCACGTTGGCGAAGATCAAGGTCGTCGACGCCCAAAAGGTGAACAAGTGGTGCGACGAGAACACGTGGGAAGAATACGTCGAAGTCGGCAAGGCCTTGAAGGCCGACGTGGTGGTCGGCGTGGAACTGGAAAAGTTCAGCATCTATCAAGCGCAGACCCTGTACCAGGGCAAGGCCAACGCGATGGTTCGCGTCTACGATTGCAAGGACGGCGGCAAGGTGGTGTTTGAAAAAATCTTGCCCCAAACCTTATACCCGCCGAACACGTTCATTCAGACGTCCGACGTGCAGGAATCCGAATTTCGCCGCGAGTTTGTGGGCGTACTGGCCGATCAAATCGCCCGGCATTTTTACGGCCATGATCCCTATGCCGATCTGGGGCAGGACAATTCGGCCCTTAGATAATGGGTTTTCGGCGATTTAAGGGAGTCTGTACGTATTTTTGTGTCAGTGCCCAAGTGGCACGGCCATCTTGGCCGTGTTTCTTCACGGGCTGGAAGCCCGTGCCACCAACTAACACAAAATTTCTTACAAGCCCTCCTGCATACCGAATTTTTCTCCCCCCCACCCCGCCCATGGCGGGTGCTTGCCGCTGGTCCGGCATGCAATTGAAACGTTGACTCCGGGGAACGGCGTATTTAACATAAAGGGGGGAAAAGTATAAATCCCTTTGCCCCGGGAACGCTTCGATTTTTTTACCGAGGATATAAAGTTATGTGCATGACAATAAAGCCGTTGCATCCGCGGTTGAACGACAGAAAAAGCCCCCGTGTGGTAATTCTCTTTGCCGTTTTATTTTTATGCGGCGTCTTTTCATCAAGGCTTTTTGCCGCCGAGGACAATAAGCCCGCCCAAAAAGCAGCCGTTCCGGCCAAGGCCGCTGAAGCGGAATTGCCGAGGCCGGAAGACATTACTAGGCAAACCGGCGATAACGTGCAATTAGCGGCCACCTACTATCGCGGCGGCAAAGGCAAGGAATCCATTCCGGTGGTGTTATTGCACGGATGGAAACACAATCGCACGGACTATACCAAGTATTTGGCCCCCTATCTGCAGTCCAAAGGATTCGCGGTGATAGTGCCCGATCTTCGCGGTCACGGCGACAGCACGCGGCTGAAAACCCTTCACGGCAAGGACGAAACCCTGGACGCGATCACCATGGCCCCCAACCAATTCAACTTGATGGTCACCCAGGATCTGAAAGCCGTCAAAGATTTCCTTTGGGAAAAGAACAATGCGGGCGAATTGAACCTGGACAAACTCTGCGTGGTCGGCGCGGAAATGGGCGCCTCGATCGCCCTGGAGTTCGCCTGGTACGACGCCATGGGCTACGATCAAGGCGCGCCTGAATACGGCTCTTTGAAACTCGGCCGGTTCGTTAAAGCCCTGGTGTTGATCTCGCCCGAGACCTCCTTCAAAGGGATTTCCATACGTCATGCCGTGCAAAATCCGGCCGTGCGGAACGAAATATCCGTGCTGATCCTGGTCGGCAACGGCGATAACAAATCGCTGAGCGAAGCAAAACGAGTTTATTCCGTTTTTGAACGCGATCGTGCTAAACCCGATCCTGAAAAAAAGGCCGATCAACAAACGCTTTTTTTCACCCCCCTGGAAACCAAACTGCAAGGCGCCAATCTTCTTACCGATAAAAATCTCAAGGTAGAGGAAATCATAACCGCTTTTCTCAACCTCCGCCTGGTAAAAAGCGATACGGCGAAAACCTGGTCCTGGAAAGAACGCAAATTGCCGCACCAGTGAGAATAAAAGATTATAGATGAGAGATGCTAGGGCCGGGCAATTTATTGCCCGGTTTTGCGATATCACAGATGAGTAATAAGCGACGAATCCATATGAAACCGCTTGCGGTTTCGCGATGCCCAGGGCTCCGCCCCACTATCCGCCGAACCTTGAATCCTGAATCCTTTCTATCTACTTCCTCCGCCGCCGCGGGCGGGAATCTTCAATTCCACGCCGATGGGCAATAATTCGGGGTCTGTAAGCACTTCCCGGTTGGCTTGGAAGATCTCCATCGCCCGAGCGGCCGAACCCAAATATCTAGCGGCCAAATCAGCCAAAGTGTCGCCGTCGACGATCTTGTGAACCTGCGGCCCATCGGCAGGCCGGGCCACGGTCGGCATCATGTCCAACGGCATGCCCCAACGCGCACTGTTCGTCGAGGAGTAAACAGGATAACGAGGCGGCAAACTCGGCCCGGGTTGCGGAGGACCCAGCGGTGAAAGAACCGTAGGACCTTGCGAAGACGTTGACCGGGCCGCGAATTGTTGGTCAACCGATGACGCGGAAACTAGAGATTTTTCCGGTGAAGGAGAGGCAAGCGGCAGTTGCTTCTGATGTTGCACGCTAAGCGGAGTATTCAGTTCGGCGATTGACCCGGCAGGCATGGTAAAAAACGGCCGAAAAACAATGGCGATAAACAAGCCGCCTATCAAGACGCTGATCGCTAAAGCGAATTTGACTGCCGGATCGTTCATAATTCGACCCAACTTCTTTATGCTTTCCAGTAAAATCCCTGACCTCCTTGCAGGGCACCCCCGCGGTACAGGCATGAACGATGTCCAAGGCCGTTCCTTTCCGGCCCCGCACCGTTCCGTAAATCAAATATCGGGGTAAACGGGCGGCTTGTTCAAAGAACTGATGCCAACTTGCCCTGTTGCAACAATATAAGGTATGCTCCTGCCGACTCTGGCGGACTTGCGGCGCGTCGGTCAGCAAAAACCTTACCGGCAATGCGGAATATGGCAATTAAAAAGAATAAGTTGCCCGGGAAAACTTTTCATTTAAAACATTTAACAAATGACGTGTGCCACGACCAACCTTTGGTCGGTGCCCGGCTTGCAAGCAGTGCTGGGGGAAGTGCCGGAAAAACACTGCTGGCAAGCCGGGTACCGGCGGGCACCATGTCTTGCATGGTCGGTTGGTCGTGGCACTCATCTTTCTCTTTAGCTTCATTTTGTTGGAAGCACTAAGTGATAGTCGAGGGCATTTCCAGTTTTTTGCTTTCCAAGCCCAACTTGGCAAACAAGTAATAAAGCACGAATCCCACGATGAACGCGGCCACCGGCGGAACCGGAACCATGCCGCGGTAATCGGCCATCGCCGGAATCCAATCTGCCACCAGGTTAAAGGCCCCCACGGCAAAACCGGCGATCCAGGAGATCCATCCCGCCGGATTGAATCCGGCCCGGGGCCCGGCCCACTTCCGCCCGGAAAGCAAATAATCGGCCGCCATCGCTCCGCATACGGGTCCGAATGAAGCACCAATTAAATTGAACATACCGATGGCATTGCCGGCCCAGCCGGTGACCGCCAGAAAAATGGCCGCAATTGTGCCGATGCCGCAGGAAATGAACGGATTAACCTTGGGCAAAGTGGTTTTAAAACTGTTGGCCGCTATGAACGACGAGAAGCAGGCGGGCGGAAAAGCGGCTATCGCCAGGAGATACCACATTACCGCGGCAGTATTCTCACCCACGATGCTCGACATCAAGGCCGTGGTTTGCAGAGCCGCGGGATCGGCCGCTTTACCTAGTCCATGAACACCTGCTACGATCAATAATGAAAGTCCGCCGGCATAGATGATCGCGCCGGCAATACCCACCAAACCGCCTAGTTGCACGTCTTTGGCGTTGCGATTATTCATGCCGAAATCGCACCCGGCGGCCCCGGCCGTGGCGAAAAACCCGACCACGTAGGTGCATAACAAGGCAATCACTCCGCTTATTGGCAAGGGTTGCTGGGTATAAAATGTGACTGACGCTCCCGTGGAGTACTTAACGCCAACGGCAGTTTTGAGACTTACATCGACAAGCGATTGAGGATTGAACTTCCCCACGCCCCCCATGGTTCCAACTGCAAGAATGATCAAGATGACAAAGGGGATCAGCGGCAGAAAGGTGGCCACTTTGGCCACGTATTTAATGCCCTTAAGCCCTAAAAAAGCCGCCGCAATCGACCACACAATCGCTACCAGGGCATGAGGAAGCGTGCCGGCTCCAAAACCAAAAGGTGCGCACAGCAAAATACCGGCGAAAAAAGCGTTTACCGCAAGCCAGCCGAATTGCAGCACGCCCATTAAAAAACCTGGCATCAAAAAACCGCCCTGCACGCCGTAGGTCGATGTTCCCACAATATAAAGCGGCAAACCGGTTTTCATGCCCAGCATTCCGGGAACCAGGTAAAACAAAAAATGGCAGATCAAGGCGGCAATAATCAATCCTAAAAAAGCATATCCCAAGCCACAGGCCAAGGTTCCGCCCGCATACAAGCTACAAGGCTCGTCCTGGGCAAGTGCGCTGCCCATCGGCACTTGGTGCCAAAATACAAACCACAGCATTATGCCGGCGTAAGTCGGCGCCGTATTTTTGTACCACGCGGCGCGATTGGCCTGGGGAACACTTTGGGCTGAAGCCACGTAATCAGGCAATGCCGACATCGTTTTCTCCTCCAAGAAAGCCTTGAAAAGATCGTCAGATAGCAATGCTATCGAGCAGTGCGTTTGCCGAAAAGTATACCCGCCGCCCGCGGAATGCGTAAATATCACCCTCGTTTCCTGTTGAAAACGCGATCTTGACCTTAAAACCTTACCAGGGTACCATATCCCGCCCATTTTATGATGCCGGGTAAAACCATCACTTCTTTTTCACGTATATCTCTTGGTTGATTTTTGAGATAATCAAATCAAGATATGGTTTCCTGAAATTGATATTTAGCCCGCCGTGAATACACGGAGGATTGAGAGGAAAATATGCTCCGCGCGCCCCCGGTGTGTTCACCGAGGGCTAAATATATCTTTTTTTTTATCAATAAGCTGTAAACTGTTAACCGTAAACCGAAAACTTATAACCGTTAAACCATGGAGGGTTTCTCGTCATTGTTGGTCGATTGATCAACTTCTGCTGGTTCTTCTTCAAGTGGGGACTGGTTGTTTGCGCAATCGGGGCCGTGGCGGCGGTTCCTTACTTTTACCGTTGCTTCGATGATGGGATGCGCCGCCGATTTGAAAATTTATTGGCTCAACATTACCCTAGCTTGAAGCCGACCGTCGGTTCCGCTGAATTGGTAGCGGGCCAAGGGATCAAGTTCCACAATATATCGATCGTGGAACCTGGTGCGGAAGGACCGCGCGCCGAGTTGGCTCTGCATCGAGGAAATGTTCATCGCTTGCCAATCGGATGTGAAGGAGCTGATTCTCAGCGATCTCAAGGTTACCCATGTGACAATAAGGCGGCCGACCCTCCGCGTCACGCGGCGCCTGGACGGCACATGGAGCGCGGCCCGGCTTTTTCCCCCGCCCCGCTTCGACAACCAGTCTCCGGAAGTGTCGATCGAAAACGGCACGATCGAGATTTTCGATCCCCTGAAACCGCGCAGCAGCACGTTGATTTTGCGGGACCTGAGCATGACCGCAAGCCCCGCCGCCCTGTCGCCGTCCGATCCCGGCGGGGCGCCCAAGCGAAACGTGCATGGCATGTTGGCCGGCGATAATATCCGCCGGGTCGAATTTCACGGGACCATCGACCCTGTCAGTTCGGCTTTTTCTCTAAGCGGCGAAGTGGAAGGCCTGCAGATTTCGCCCGAGTTGCATGAATCGTTGCCCGGACCCATCGCCGATAAATTAGCCGCGCTGCGGGCGTTGCGGGCCGAAGGGCAAATGAACTTCAGCCTGGCTTACGACTCGAAAGCCGACGTGCCGCTGCGATTTCAAGTCGCCGGGCAGTTGACCGGCGGCTGGATCGACGACCAGCGCCTGCCCCATCCTTTGAGAGACATAAAGATCAAAAAATTCACCGCCGACAACGGCGGAGTGGTCATCGACTCGCTGACCGCCAGTAGCAACCAGGCCACGTTGAAAATGTCGCTTAGGCATGCGGGCTTCGACGCGAACAATCCCATGTGGCTGCACGCGGAGATCAAACAATTGGAACTGGACCGGCAGTTGCTGGGCGTTTTGCCCGAAGACTTGCAGGAACAATGGCAAAAGTACCGTCCCATCGGGGTTATCGACGCCGATTTGACGCTGGAATTCGACGGCCGGAACTGGCGCCCGGAGACCTCGCAGGCATCGATAAGCTTTTCAAACATGTCGTTCACGCATTACAAATTCCTCTACCGGGTCGATCGCGGCAAAGGCTCGCTGGAATTGAAGAACGACCTGCTCACTTTGGACGTTACAGCCTACAGCGGTATCCAGCCGGTGCGGATGAAGGCCGAGGTAAACAGGCCGTTAACGGGCCGACCGGCTGGTTCAGGGCCACGGGCGACGACATCCAGATAG
This sequence comes from Pirellulales bacterium, assembly GCA_963844755.1. GTDB lineage: Bacteria > Planctomycetota > Planctomycetia > Pirellulales > Thermoguttaceae > JBEKIK01. Next base: position 659,101 of record CAWJPM010000016.1, on the reverse strand, counting down.
ACAAGGAGATCATCAAGGCCTTGCCAGAAAAGCCCCAAGAGGTTGCCCAGTCCCTCGATCCCCATGGGACTATAAACTTCGAGTATCGCTGTTGGCGCGACGTTGCCGACCAGCCGATGCATCACTATCTGCGCCTGAACCCGAACGATTGTTCGATCCGCTACAGCAAGTTTCCTTATCAGATCAATAACATTCGCGGCCAACTGGAAATGAGAGACCACTTCTGGACGTTCAGAAACTTGAAGGGCATGAACGAATCCGCACAAATCACCGGCGAGGGAGATCTTACGCCGTCGCTGCAAGGGAATAAGTTTGTATTGAATCTCACGGCAAATAACGTGCCCTTGGACCAGGAACTTCACAACGCGCTGGCCCCCAACATTCATCAAGCCTGGAACGATCTCAAGCCGCAAGGCATGGTCGATCTTACCGCCCAGATCTGCTACTTATCGGAACAAAAGCAACTCAGCCTTGGCGTGAGCGTGGTGCCCAAAAGCGAAACGACTTCCATCGAACCGGTGCATTTCCCTTATCGCATGGATAAACTGCAAGGCGCGCTTCTGTATCAAGACGGGCAGGTCACCTTGCAGCAGATCAAGGCCAAACATGGACCGGTAACAATTTCCACCGAAGGTTCGTGCGATTTTCTGCCCGACGGCGGATGGAATATGCACTTTGGCGGGCTAAGGATCGGCCCCATCGACCGCGATCTTATTCTTGCCCTGCCCGAACGCTTGAAAAAAGCCGTGCTTACCCTAAATCCCGCCGGCCGTATCGATCTCTGCGGCAATCTCGATCTGATCCACGACGGCCGTCAAGGCGAACCCCTGCAATCGCAGTGGGACGACTTGCGGATCAACATGCTCCAAGGCGCCATGCAATGCGGAGTGAAATTGGAAAACATCTTCGGCGACGCGACCCTTTCGGGACATATTCGACGGACAACAATTTCTTCTGCCGCGGAGAATCTTATCCTCGATTCCTTGAACTTCAAAGACTACCAATTCAAGCAATGTAATCGGCCCGATCTGGATCGACGACCAGCGCGTGCTCTTGGGCAGTTTGGTCGATAAGGCCGCGGACGGCTCGCCGCTTTTGAATGCCGACGGCACGCCCCGCACCCCGCGTTCGATTTCGGCGAATCTATTCGGCGGCACAATATCCGGCGACGGGCAGGTGTCTTTGGGCGCCGAGCCGCGTTTACCACCTCAATGCCGTTCTTACCCATGCCGACCTGGCCCGTATGGCCCAGGAAGTCATCGACGGCAAGCAACGATTGCAAGGCAATATCATGGCCAAAGTCAAACCTGCACGGCGTCGGCACAAGCCGCAACGCCCTGTCCGGCCGCGGCTCGCTGGCCCTATCCGACGCGGACATCTACGAATTGCCGGTGATGATTTCATTGTTGAAAATCCTCAGCATCCGTGCGCCAGACCGCAACGCCTTCAGCACGGCCTCGATGGATTACCACATCGAAGGCGAGCATATATATCTGGATCGCATCGATTTCAACGGCGACGCCATCAGCCTGCAGGGCAGCGGAGAACTGGATTTCCAATCGAACGTAAAACTGAACTTTTCCACCCGCGTCGGCCGCGGCGAATTCGATCTGCCGATAATTAAGCAAGTCTTCCGCGGGGCCAGCGAGCAAATCCTGCAAATATACGTGGGCGGCACCCTGCAAAATCCCGATATCCGCAAGGAAGCCTTTCCCGCCGTCAACCAGGCCCTGCAACAATTGCAAGGCGCCAGGCAACAGTAAAAAAATGGATAGTGGTTAGTGGTAAGTTTATTGATTGCTTGATAAGTAATGCTGCGTTATTTCATCAGAGCCGGGCCGTGTCGGCCCGGAAATGCCGGGGTGACATGCCCCGCCTCTGATTTTTTTCAAAACATCATTTTTTGCCTTTTACAATGACCTATAATTAAACGGAGCAAGACGGCGGCTTGAAATCGGAGATTGATTTCTCATGAGCAGCGTAGGACCATTAGGCGGAGTGAACGTCAGCGCGGCCGGCGCGCCGTTGGCTCAGACCAAGGGCTCCGACGTGGAACGGGCCGGCCAGGACATAGGCGCACAGCATCGCAACGCCGTGTACGAACAAAAAGCCGAGGCAGCCGCGGGCATCGGCGAAACCGACGGCGAAGACCACCAAACCGACGAACGCGACGCCGACGGCCGCCGGCCCTGGGAATTCCCCCCTAAAAAGCAGAATTCCCGCCGATGATCCCTCCAAGCAACCGCCCCAAAGCCGCGACACCACCGGCGAAAGCGGCAATCTGCTCGATCTGTCGGGCTGATGGTCTGATGCATGAGGTACGAGCAAGATCTGCAAGCGTGTGGCTGTAAATCCGTTCAAGCATATCCTCCGGCTTGTCTTAGCAGCCGACAATTAAGCCGCTTGCGGCTTCGCGATGAACAACCACCGGTAAATATCTTCTAGACGATGTATAGTTGCCATTCGGCGACAAATTATCTACAATATCTTCATTCAATCCATATTCATTTCACACGGAATCACGCCCATGCGTTTTACCAAAATGCACGGAGCCGGCAACGACTACGTGTACGTAAACTGTTTTGAAGAACCTTATCCGCCCGATGCCGCCGGGTTGGCGCGAAAAGTGTCCGACCGGCATTACGGCATCGGCGGCGACGGTTTGATTTTGATCTGCCCCAGTGAAACGGCCGACGCCCGCATGCGGATGTTCAACGCCGACGGCTCCGAGGCCGAAATGTGCGGCAACGGCATCCGCTGCGTGGCCAAGTATGTTTACGATCACGGCATCGCCCGCCGCTCGCCGCTAAGGATCGAAACCGGCCGGGGCGTTTTGAACCTGGAACTGGAGATCGCCGACGATCGCGTGCGGCGCGTTCGGGTCGATATGGGCGAGCCGATCCTTGAACCGTCGCGAATCCCCACTACCCTTGCAGGCAACTCGTCTCTGCCCGGCAATCCGGTGGTCAATGTCCCGCTGAAAATCGGCAGCGAAATCCTTTCGGTCACCTGCGTTTCGATGGGCAATCCGCACTGCGTTGCCTTCGTCAAGGAGCCCACGGACCTTTGGGTGCTGCAAATCGGCCCGCGCATCGAAGTCGATTCGCATTTCCCCAAGCGCACGAACGCCGAGTTCGTCCAGGTCCTCTCGCCCGGCGAAGTGCGGATGCGCGTCTGGGAGCGCGGGATCCGACGAGACCCTGGCCTGCGGCACCGGGGCTTGCGCGGTTTGCGTCGCCGGAGTACTGACCAACCGCACCGGACGAAATATCATCGCCCATCTGCCCGGCGGCGACTTGGAACTCCAGTGGAATGAAACCGACAACCACGTTTACATGACCGGCGAAGCGGTTGAAGTTTTTTCCGGCGAATGGAACAAATAAGTTTATCACACTATGTTGGGGCAGCAGTTAAACTGCTGCCCCAACAGCAGTTTAGCCCGGGCACTTGTGCCCGGCGATTTTCACATAAGTATTGCATGAAAATAAATAGTCCGCTTTTGAACAAGATCGCAGCCCTGTTGGGGACGACCGCCATCCGACATTGGATGAGCACGCTGGATTACAAAGTGGCCTATTACGATCGCGCCATTGATCCGGTGTTTCCCGAGTGCCAGTGGGCAAAAGATCTACATCTTCTGGCATGAATATATCCTGTTTCCGCTATATCTGCGCGGACACTGCAATATGGCCATGCTCTTAAGCCGCCATCGCGACGCCGAAATCCTTTCCTACGCCGCTCATCACATGGGCTTCGATTTCGTCCGCGGCTCGACGAATCGCGGCGGGGTGGCGGCCATTCGCGAACTGCTGGAAAAAAGCCGCCGCATGCACCTGACCATCACCCCGGACGGACCGCGCGGACCGCGAAGGCAAATGGCCCCCGGCTCGATCTACCTGGCATCCAAACTCGGCCTGCCCCTGGTGGTGATGGGCTACGGATACGACCGGCCGTGGCGGGTCACAAGCGCCTGGGACCGATTCGCCATTCCCCGCCCTTTTTCCCGCGCCCGGGCCGTTCCCAGCCATGAAATCTTCATCCCCGCCAATCTGGACCGCGATGGAATAGAATATTTCCGTCAAAAAATCGAGCAACTCTTAAATCGCCTCACCCTCGAAGCCGAAACATGGGCCGAGTCCGACACGCGAAAAATCGGCCAGATGAACGTCGAGCGCCGCGGTGCGCCGCTAAACTCGGGACAAAATAACCAACACGGAGACACGGAGTACACGGAGATAAATTAAACCGCTTGCGGTTTCGCGATGAACGATAATTAAGATTAACCGGTCTGTAAAAGAGGCCACACAACCATGTCGCAGCAAATTGAAATCCCCGACAACGCTTCTCATCCATTTCAATTTGGCATTCGCGACATGCTTGCATTAATGTTAATCGTAGCCGTTCTAGCATGCTCGATCCAATTTCCGCCATCTCTTTTACATGTTTTTCTTCTGATCATTGCACTTTATCTGCTCAAAATTCGCATTGCATATTTAAGGACTTCTCCAGTTGTGACTATAGTGTTGTATCTTATAACGGTCATTGCATTGTTGCCATATTTATATCTATGTGCCCCCTTTGATTGGGATTATGTTGATTCATCTCCATTAGCTAATTGGGTTGGTGGTCCAATTGCTGGGTTTACTGTGCCAATGATATCCTTTTTGTATGATATATGCCTGCAACGACATCATTGATTATGGATGTTTATAGTCCGATCATTGATCGAGATTGTGGTTATAATCCCGATTTGGGTAATATTATGGGTTAATTTTGAGTTTTTTGTTTTGAATTGGATATGGGTATGAAAATTTTGTAACAATAGTTGATCAATAATGCTTTCTCTTAAACTTCCCGACAATCTTGTTTCTCCGTGTCCTCCGTGCCTCCGTGTTGAAAAAAATCGGATTAATTCATCATGTCGCAAAATGAATTTAATTTCGAAGATTTGACTTCCGCCCGCCCGCTGTCGGTCTGGGAGCTGACCGCCCAGATAAAAGACCTTGTGGAAGCGGCCTTTCCACGGGTTTGGGTAACTGGCGAAATATCCAACTTGTCCCGGCCGCAGTCGGGGCATTGCTACCTGACGCTCAAGGACGACCGGGCACAACTCAAGGCGGCCATGTGGCGGCCGGTGGCCTCCCGCGTGCGTTTCGAGATGCACGACGGACTGGAAGTGATTTGCCGAGGCCGCTTGGAAGTTTACGCCCCGCGCGGCAATTATCAATTGATTATCGAAGAGATCGAGCCTAAGGGCATGGGTGCGTTGGAATTGGCCTTTCGGCAACTGCGGGAGAAACTTGGCCGGGAAGGCCTTTTCGATCCGGCCCGAAAACGGCCCCTGCCCTCTTTCGTGCGTCAAATCGCCGTTGTCACAAGCCCCACCGGGGCGGCGATTCGCGATTTCCTCCAAGTGCTGGGCCGGCGTTGGCGCGGGCGGATGTGCTCATCGCCCCGGTCCGCGTGCAGGGCGAAGGGGCCGCCGAGGAAATCGCCGCCGCAATCGAAATGCTTAACCAACTCGCCCGGCCCATCGATTGCCTGGTGGTCACCCGCGGCGGCGGAAGCCTGGAAGACCTTTGGGCCTTTAACGAGGAAATTGTAGTCCGGGCGATTGCCGCCTCGCAAATTCCGGTCATCTCGGCCGTGGGTCATGAAATCGACATAACCCTTTCCGACCTGGCCGCCGACGTACGCGCACTTACGCCCAGCGAAGCGGCCGAACTGGTGGCCCCGGCCGCTGAAGAACTTTTCGCCGAACTGAGCCAGATTCAAAAACGCATGACCGCCGCCTTGCGCTCCCGTGCATTAACAGCCCGATCGCATTTAGACGCCATCCAGCGGCACCATGCATTCCGCCGCCCCTTTCAACTCATCTATGATCTTACCCGGCAAGTGGACGAATTATCCGGCCGCGCACACCGCTCGATCCGCCACAGTCTGCAACTCGCCCGGCAGCAGACCGAAACCTTCGCCTCTCGCTTGGAATCGCTCAGCCCCTTGGCCGTACTGGGACGTGGTTACAGCTATAACCGAGCGTCCGTCCGACGGCCGCGTAATTCGCGCCGCCGCCGAGCTAACCCCCGGCGAGCAAATCTCCACCCGCTTCGCCCGCGGCAAATCCATCAGCCGCGTGGAAAAAATTGAGGAATAAACCAAGTCCCCTCTCCCTTTGGGAGAGGGTTAGGGTGAGGACAGATAATTTGCCAATTGACATCTTATTACATAGTGGATAATCTCAAAGGTAGCATTTGATGAAGGAGGATATCAATCATGCCAATGATCACCAATGTCAAAATTCTGCAAGACTATTGCCTGGAACTGACGTTTGACGATGGGGTTTCCGGGACAGTGGACCTATCCGACCTAGTCGGAAAAGGCGTATTCGCTTTTTGGCGCGACCGCCAGGCCTTTGAACAGGTGCGGATTGGTACTTGCGGAGAACTCGTCTGGAACGAACGGATTGATTTGTGTCCGGATTCCCTGTATCTCAAAGTAACCGGCAAAAAACCGGAAGATATTTTTCCCGCATTACGCCGCGAACACTCACATGCCTGAGATTAGCCGTTTTTTCGGCATCATAATTAAGATGTTTTGGGATGATCACAATCCTCCGCACTTCCATGCAGAGTATGAAGGCGATCGGTGCAAATCGATATACGCAACTTATCGGTTTTCTCAGGCCGTCTGCCTCCGCGCGTGATGGGCCTTGTAATAGAATGGGCAACGCTGCACCAGCAAGAACTCTTCGCCGACTGGGATAGGGCGTGCGCCCATCAAGAACTCCGAAAAATCGTGCCTTTGGAGTAGATCGCTTTATGTCAAAGACAAGATTTGAACTATCCAGAACTCCAAATGCTCCTGTCTCGGATGAGGAGTTACTATCAGATCTTCGTCGAGTTGGAACTGCGCTCGCTAGCCACACAGTGCCATTGAGGAAATATGTAGAAGAAGGAAAGTACGATTGCAGTACGTATAAACGGCGCTTTCGGCTCTTGGAACAAAGCCTTAATCGCTGCCGGGCTCGAAATATCGAATGAGATTCAAGTCTCAGATGAAAGGTTGTTCGAGAATCTTCTCGAAATATGGCAGCACTTTGGGCGGCAACCTCGCATGAGAGATCTCACAAACAAGATCTCGATATTTTCAGAAGGCCCTTATATTCGTCGGTTCGGATCATGGACTGCAGCCCTGGGGAGTTTCGTTAAGTACGCAAATGATTCGGAGTGCATACCACAAAGCCCGGAATCGCTTACTTCTGACTCGTCCATAAAAAGGACACCAAGAGATCCATCGCTCCGTTTGCGTTTTAAGGTTTTGTTGCGAGACAGATTTTCATGCCGACAATGCGGGGCAAGTCCGGCAACAACAATAGGTGTAGAGTTACACCTTGACCACATTGTGCCTTGGAGCAAAGGTGGAGAGACTACACTGGAAAACCTCCAGACCCTATGCTCAAAATGCAATCTCGGAAAAAGCAACCTTGATCAAACTGGGTACTAAATGCCGGGGCTAAACTTTCCCGTGCATGCACCTGCAAAATCGCTGGCGGTTTATTGTTCAATTTGCAATTTGCATTTTGCAATTGACAATTTGCAATCATTTCGTTCCCAGGCGGAGCCTGAGAACGAGCGGTGAAATGTTTTACGCCCTTGAGATATACGCCCCGTTGCGCGTATCGACTTTGATCGTCTCGCCTTCGACCAGATATTCGGGCACTTGCACGACCAGGCCGGTTTCCAGAGTGGCGGGTTTGGTTCGCGAGGTGGCCGATGCGCCTTTGATGCCCGGGTCGCACTGCACGACTTTTAGTTCCACGGTCAGCGGCAGTTGAATGCCCACGCACTGGTCGTTGTAGATCAGGGCCATCACGCCTTCGAGATTTTCGGTGAGATATTGCAACTCCTCGGTCAAATCGCCCTTGGGCAGGATGAAATCGTTGTAGTCTTCCTGGTCGAGAAAATGCACCTCGGTCGGATCGGAATACATGTATTTCACCGGGCGCTTGGCAAAATCGGCCTCGTTCAAGGAATCGGTGCCTTTAAGCGTGATGTCGACCTTTTGCTTGTTGATCAGGTTTCGCGCCTTGAATTTATAAAGCGTGGCCGCGCCTCGGGCGGAGGGGCTTTGCACGTTGATCGTCTCGATCATGCACGGGGCGCCGTTGTAGTTCACGATATGTCCGCGTTTGATGTCTTTGGCAAGCATGGTAGTTTTCAGTTACGTTTTCAGTTATTTCAGGTATCATAGTTGTATGGTTAGCAGTGGTTAGCAGTGCGAAACCGCAAGCGGTTTGATTGGAACATTCAGCATTCATCATTCTTCATTTTGCATTCTTCATTCAGCATTATCTAAAATCGTTCCCGACTGCGGATCGACTGCCACGCCGCCGGTGAGTTTCGCCAGGGTTTCCAGGACGATCAAAAGTGCGCTGGGATCGAGCAGTTCGTCGTCTTCATCTTCGGACATTTCGGCGATGCGTTCGAAGTGCAGCACGTCGAAGCGGCCGTTATAGGAGAGGAGTTCTTCCTCGGATATTTGAGAGCCCGCGTCGCCGGCGGATTTTTTCAGATCCGCGACCAGGGCTACCACCTGTTCGCGCACCTCGTCGCCGCTGGTAAAGCAGATGTCCAGCGCGGCGTAATCCTCGGGCGAGATTATGGTCAAGGATTCGATCCGCTCATGATCGTCGGCGCTAAGATTTCTCAGTTCGTAGCGGTTGTTCAGCGCCTGGATGGTTTTAGCCACGGTCTGCAATTTCGGCCGTTTTTTGAGGTCGAAAAGGACAAAATACGTCTCGCGCCAGCGGTAATTATGGTCTTCGAATGTGGACATGATATGTAAGTTTACAGTATTCTGTTGACGGTTTTCAGTGAATATCGCTAATCTTGATTCCTAATTCAATTGAACGTTCGGTGGCGGCTTCGACGGCGGCGATCAGCGTGGCCCTTAGCGCGCCTTCTTCCATGACTTGCAAGCCGGCAATTGTAGTTCCCCCGGGGCTGGCAACGCGATCCTTGAGCACCGCCGGGTGCTCGCCGGTGGAAAGCACCATGTCGACCGCCCCGCGGATAGTTTCAGCGGCCAAGGAGGCGGCGATATGCCGGGGCAGGCCCACGCGCACGCCGGCGTCGCTTAAAGCCTCGATGATCACGTAGACAAACGCCGGGCCGGATCCGGACAGGCCGGTCACGGCGTCGAGCATTTTTTCCTCGACCTGCCAGGCCGTGCCCACGGCCTCTAAAAGTTTGCCGACCAGTTCGCCGTCCTCGGGCGTGGCCCGCTCGCCCAGACAATATCCGCAGGCCCCCTCGCCTATCAGGCATGGAGTGTTGGGCATCACCCGGACCAGGCGCACGGCTTCGCCCAGCCAGCCGGCCAGGCGCGAAAGACGCACGCCGGCGGCAATTGAGACAACCAGCGCGGTGGCGGGAATTTTACCGGCCAGTTCGCCGGCCACCGCAGCCATGTATTGCGGCTTGACCGCCAGAAACAGCACGTCCGATTTACCGGCAACCGCGATGTTATCGTTGCCGACCACGCCGCCGGTAGCCTGGGCGAATTTGTTTCGGGCCGATTCGCTGGGATCGGCCGCCAGCAGATTCGCCCCTTTTGTCAATCCAGCCCGGACGAACCCCTGCCCAAGGGCCGTGGCCATATTTCCGGCGCCGATAAAACCAATGCGTTGTTTCAACATGTTGCAGCCGCTGTTTGAAAGGGTCTATATGTAAACTTTTCCCATAATAATTAGAAACATAAAAACTGACAATGGGCCGAAGTATCAATACCTCCTACCCCCCATTAAACAGTAGTGCGCGGTCGAATTCAAAAGATGTGCTTAAACTGGGCAGAATACGCAAATCTAGCATGTTTTTTTCACGAAAAAACGACCTGGACATACCCGCATCTTTTTGAGACACTTCCGCCGCAAATCCATCGTAACATCTTCTCATTTACTCTTATCCTGATGATTAGGTTCTCCGGCCAAATTGCCGGGCGTTCGGTTTTTTGCGATTAATAGGTGCTTGTCAAAAGCAAATCGAAGAGGTTCATTATGATCATTCGAATTGCACGAATTTTCATGTTGGCGTTGGCGTTTAACTTGCTCTTTGTCATTCGACCGGCAATCGGAGACGGATCGTCGCCGCCGAATTTATCTCCCGACGGCCAAACCAACGCGAAAAAAACCCCGCTCGCGCAAACCAAGCCTCAGCCCTCCTTGCTGAACAAGATGAGCACCGGCACGAAAAAGTTTTTCACCGGCGTGGGCGATGCGTTGACATTCAAGAAAACGGAATCGAAAAAGACGGTCACCCCTACCAATCCTTGGATCAAGCCGCCCAAGGAGCAGCCAAAAACCGTCGTGGCTGCCCTCGATGTTTCAAAAGGAAGAACCCAAGAAACCGAGTTCTCCCAGCGAATGGCTGGATCAGAAACGTTTGGATCCTTAACGCCGCTTCGGCCGGGAGTAACCGCATGATTAGCATTCGAGCGCTCGGCAAACTGTTCTGGCAGGCGTCGGGCAAGACATCTGTTAGTCTCCGCTTTATTGGCGGCATGTTTGGGACTTGACCCATTCCGGCTGCAGTATGTTGCCGCCGGGCATTAGCAACCTTCCTGCCAAAATCGGACTGAGATCAAAACAAGCCGAGCTCCGCGACAAGGTCCAGGCCGATAAATTCCCCACGGCGAAAGAAGCGGGCCTGTAAAAATAGCCTTGTCTTGTTTTCTGCCGCTTGCGGATCCGCAATCCACCCGCCATTCTTAAAGCGAATCTCACAACGAGGTCAAATCCATCGACCACATTAATGACATTGATGGAAACTTAAATCAGGACAAAACCACTTTGACCTGTGTTTTCCCGATCGGCTGACTAGTGCTCGGTCATATCGGGTATAAGACGACAAAAAGTTTTATCTTCCGACATGGTTTTGTCTCAAAATATGCCCATTAAATCGACATATTTTGTCCAATAAGACTTAAAAAGGCACTTCCCGAGGGCTCTACAATATGTCATAATTCATAATATCATTAAACAAAAAAACTTGCATTTAATAACAGAGATTAAATATGATCAGAACGGTTGAAGCCATTATTGATGAACGAGGGCAGGTACATTTGCTCGAACCCTTGCAAGTACCGAGTGCAAGTCGCGTATTGGTAACAATCTTGGATGAGGTATCTGCCGCTTTACCCAATGAAACTGCCTTGCTAAGTGAACAATCGCTAGCTGAAGACTGGAACCGACTCGAGGAGGATGAGGCATGGTCTCACCTACAACAGGCGCCGTAGTACTGGTTCCATTTCCATCAAAAAGATTGTCAACGCTGTAGTGGATATTTTACATAAAAGTTTCAGATAATTTTTGAATTAATATACCCATGTCGCCCAATCCCTTGCGCAATATTCCGTCGGTCGCCGAGTTGTTGGACGCTCCGCCCTTAAAGGCCCTGGTCGATCGGATCAGTCGCAACGCCGTTGTGAGCGCGGTGCGAAAAGTGCTGGACGAGATGCGCACCGAAGTGCATACAGCCGCCGCGGAAATGACGCTCCCCAACGTCCCCGATCTGGCCGAGCGGATCGCCCGGCGGATCATGGAAAGCGAAACGCCTTTGCTCAGGCCGGTCATCAACGCCACCGGCATCCTTTTGCACACGGGTTTGGGACGTTCTCCCCTGGCCGACGAAGCGATTGCCGAGATGACGGCCGTGGCCAGGGATTATGCCAGCGTGGAAGTCGATCTGCCCACGGGCCGGCGCTCGCGCCGCAGCCTGGCGGTGGAAGACCTGCTTAAGGAACTGACCGGCGCGGAAGCGGCAATGGCGGTGAACAACAACGCCGGGGCAACCATGCTCACCCTGGCCGCCCTGGCAGCCGCGCGTGAGGTGATCGTATCGCGCGGACAATTGATCGAGATCGGCGGCAGTTTTCGTTTGCCTGAAGTGATGGCCGCCAGCGGCGCGGTGCTCCGCGAGGTCGGCTCGACCAATAAAACCCGTCTTTCCGACTACGCCCTGGCCATCGGCGAGCAAACCGCCGCGTTGTTGCTGGTTCATCCCGGCAATTTCGTGGTCGTGGGCTTTACCGAAGGCGTGGAACTGCCCGATCTGGTCGAACTGGGGCGAAGACACAAGCTGCCCGTAATTCACGACATCGGTTCCGGGCGCTGGTCGATTTCAGCCGCTTCGGTCTCCGAGGTGAACCGGTGGCAAGCGAAAGCATCCACGCCGGGGCAGACGTGGTGTTGTTTAGCGGCGACAAATTGCTGGGCGGTCCGCAATGCGGCATAATCGCCGGACGCAAGAGTTTGCTGGAAAAGATAGAGCGGCATCCCTTGGCCCGGGCTTTGAGGGTCGATAAGATCACCCTGGCCGCCTTGGCCGCCACGCTGCGGCTTTACCGCGATCCGGAAAAAGCCCGGCTGGCGGTGCCGCTTCTAAGGCTCCTGACTACGTCCGAGGAAAACCTCAAAAACCGTGCCGAGCGATTAGCACCGCAAATGGCGGCGCTCCGGACCTTGATCAGTTCGGCTGAGGCAATATGCGACGTTACCTATCTTGGCGGCGACTCGATCCCAACCCAACAGTTGCCGACCTGGTGCGTGGCGCTTAAGCCGGCCTCGTGGTCGGTCGATCGATTGGCCGCTGTTTTACGGACCGGTGCGCCTGCCGTTGTCGGCCGGGTCCGCGAAGACCGCCTGCTTTTGGATCTGCGCAGCGTCTTTCCCCGCCAAGATACAGAGATGCTCTCCGCCTTGGAAGCCTTGAGCAAACCGTGACGGATCGCAAAATTCCATCGGTATCAGAATAAGGACATAATCATGAGCCTTACCCAATTGAGGCGGCGCACAACATGTGCCGGCCCCTCGCAGGAATCGTGCGGGCTGCTATTCGGCTGCTTGGCGAAAATAAAAGACGTTCTTATCGGGGCGTCGGTTGTATTTTGTCTTGTAAACCCGGCTGTTGCCCAGGAAACGCCCCCTCCACCTCAAATCCACCCCTGGGGCCAGTTCGAACCTGGCGCCTGGAAGCTAGTCCGAGTGGTTACCGAAAGCTTCAACGAACAAGGCGCCGCGGCGGGAACCAACACGAGCGATTATAAGACGACCCTCTTGGACAACGATGACGACGGCGTCACCCTGGAAATGAGGGTTTGCGTGGAAGTGGCGGGAAAGCGATTCGACGGCGAACCGCAAACTATTAAACAGAATTATTACGGCGAACAACAATCACCGGGCATGATAATCAAAGAGCCCGCCGCCGGTCAGGTGACTATCGATGAACGGAAAATTCCCTGCCAGGTCCGCCAGATCGAATCGTCCAACCAGAACGGCAAAACAACCACCACGATTTATTTGACCACTGCCCCTCCGTACGTCTTAAAACGGGAAAGCGTGACCACCGACCCGGAAGGCAAAAACATCCTAAGCGAAACCAACGTCTCGGTGCAGGCCCTGGATATGCCCTGTAAAATACTGGGCGCCATGCGAAGCGCGGCATACGTTAAAACCCTGCAAAAAACCCCCAAGGGGACGATCTACACCCTGGCCGTCGTTTGCCCCGATATACCCGGCGGCATTGTCAGCAACAGTTCCAAGGAACTCGATTCTTCAGGCCGGCTGATCCGCCGCAGCACTTTGGAACTCGTGGATTACAACACCGAACCCGAAAAAAGCCGCACCGGCCTCTTCGGCCGCAAACGCCAGCAGAGAAACCGGGGAAATTAAGCTGGATGAAACCGCTTGCGGTTTCGCGATAAGGGATAATAGGGCTGGACAATTTATTGCCCAGTTTGCAAAAGTCAAATCGGGTAGCCTAGGTTCTCGAACCTGGGCGGCTTTGCCGCAAGAGGTTCAGTGAGAATTGTAAAATGTTACAAAAACCTCTTGGAACTTTGCCCAACCGGTTCAAGAACCAGTGCTACCGATTATTAAGGAGCGGATAATGAAAATTTTCAAGTCTTTTTTTGCAAGCCGCGCGCCCGCGGCAACCATTCTTATCCGGCTGATCGTGGGCTCGGTGTTTCTATCCGAGGGCATCCAAAAATTTCTCTTTCCCGATGCGCTTGGAGTCGGTCGTTTTGTTAAAATCGGAATCCCACATCCCGAGATCATGGCCCCCTTCGTCGGCGTATTCGAGATCGCATGCGGAAGCCTGATCATCCTTGGGTTGCTGACCCGATTGGCCGCCATACCCATGATCATCAATATGACTGTCGCCATTGCATCCACGAAAATTCCCATGCTCTTGGGACATGGATATTGGTTGTTTAGTCTTCCCAAGCTCAACCAATATGGATTTTGGCCCATGGCCCACGAAGCCCGGGTCGATTTCGCGATGCTCTTAGGAGCAATTTTCCTGTTGATCGTCGGCGCTGGATCGATATCGCTCGACGCCCTATTTTTCCGCTATCGCGACGATCCGCATGTATGAACGATTCCCAACATTCATCTCAGGAGCCGCAACCCACCGATAAGACAAGCCTTAAAGAGCTGGCGCTGCTGTTTCTGCGATTGGGCACTACGGCCTTTGGCGGGCCGGCCGCGCATATTGCCATCATGGAGGATGAGTTCGTCCGCCGACGCCGCTGGATCTCCCGGGATAAATTCCTGGACCTGCTGGGTGTGGTCAATTTGATCCCCGGACCCAATTCGACCGAAATGGCAATCCATATCGGATATTTACGGGCGGGCTGGCGAGGCCTGACGGTTGCCGGTACCTGCTTCATCCTTCCGGCAATGTTCATGGTCATGGCCATCGCCTGGGCCTATGTGCGTTTCGGCAGCCTGCCCCAGGTGACGGGCCTGCTCTACGGCGTAAAACCGGTGGTAATTGTCGTCGTTGCCCGGGCGCTTTGGGGATTAGGCCGCACGGCCTTAAAAACAAACTTTCTGGCCCTGGTCGGGATATTAATTATGCTCGCCAGTTTTTTGGGAGCGGATCCACTGGTTCTTTTACTGGTTGCCGGGGCCGCGGCCGGCATTCGCCGGGGATTGATCCGGGATCGCCCAATCCGCCTAAGATCGATCTTGCTGATGCTTATGTTCGTCTCCATCCTCCTGGTCTTGATCGCCATAAGCAAGAATATGACCAACTCGGCCGAAGTGCCGTTTTCGTTGCACTCGCTTTTTTTGTATTTCCTCAAAGTGGGCTCCGTGCTTTATGGCAGCGGGTATGTATTGCTTGCCTTTTTGCAAACCGATCTGGTAAACCACTGGCATTGGCTTTCGGCCGGCCAACTTCTGGATGCGACCGCCGTCGGGCAAGTCACGCCCGGGCCGGTATTCACGACCGCGACCTTTATCGGATACCTTTTGGGCAATTGGCCGGGGGCGCTGATAGCCACGGCGGGAATTTTTCTGCCCGCCTTTGTGTTTATCGCCCTCAGCGGACCTATCACTGCCCGAGTACGGCAGTCGCCGCTTGCCAATGCGTTCCTGGACGGCGTGAATGTCGCCTCTTTGGCCCTCATGGCCGTGGTGACTTGGAACCTGGCACAAGCGGCGATCGTTGACTTCACGACCATTCTGCTGGCCATTGTGGGCGGGATATTGCTTCTTCGTTACCGCATTAATTCCGCATGGCTTGTGCTCGGCGGAGCGATAGCCGGCGTCATCTATCGCACTAGGCTATATGAAGCTTTGCGTTGGCTGTTTTATCCATTCTGCCCACAATATGCATTTATTAGATATTCCGCTCACTTTGCCATTGACCAAAACGGCAGTAAATCTATAAAATCCGCCCTCGTTTGCGGTTAAACTCCGGCAAAGTTTTTGTAAAACCCATCTTCTCAGCAGGATATTTTGCCTAATTCGCAAACGTGATAAAAAACGAATAATCAATCAGATGCTGTAATACGATTCTATTTATACAGTATCCGACTTGTCGCATTTTAAGATTTCCTCATGGATGAGGACGCCCTTTTAGGGTGGATGACATGGAGGTCGCGGGCCGAACGGATTTCTTCTCGCCCTTTGCAAAGGACACTAATTTTATGCGTATTTCCAGATCACAATGCGCTTTGGTCCTCATATTGACGATCGGTATTTCAGGCTGCTACAGCGGCGGCAAATGGTCGATGCCCAACCTGGCATTTTGGAAGAGCAACCCATTTAGTTCTTCAAATACTGCGACAGCCGGCACTTATCCGCCCGCGGCCAACGGCCCGGCAAAACCTTCCGCCCTGGCGACGAATAATTCATCGGGTGCTACTACCACTGCGCCTAGTTACCAAGGCACCGCAACGACCTCAATGCCCGGCGGCGCCGCGGTGCCGCAATATTCTTATACTCCGACTGCAACATCGCCTGCCGCCCCGGCGACGGTGCCAAATTACTATTCGTCGACGCCGAATAATTCGGCCGCCTCGCCGGCTTATTACCGCCAGCGCGAGAAATTCCGTGACTGCCAATTCTTCTCTGACGCCGCAGCAAGGTCTTTACGGATCTACAGGATACACTGACGCGATAACCGGCAGGCAACAAACTCCTTTTGGATCATCAGGCGCCGCTCCCACAAGTCCAAGTGCTCCTGCAAACAGCTATCCTGCCACGGCTGCGAATAATAGTTACTCCAACGGCAGTTATTCCAATCCGGTTCGCCCGCCGATTCCGCCAAGCACAATTCCGCCCGGCTGCGAGCAACGATCGTTACGGTTCCACCGGCGGCGATCGTTACGGCAGTTCCGGCGATCGTTACGGCAGCATTCCCGACCGCAGCACCAGCGCCGATCGGTATTCTCAGCCCGCCAGCGGAGCAAGCTATGGCGCAGTGCCGATCGATATGCCCCAGCAAGCTACGGCGCAAGTGCAGATCGATATGCCCCGACCGGCAGTGCTACGGCCGGCAGCATCTCGACCCTGCCCGCATCCGCGACAAGCTACGGCGCAAGCGCGGATCGGTATTCTCCGACCGGCAGTGCTACGGCCGGCAGCGCTTCGACCCTGCCCGCATCCACGACGAGCTACGGCAACACAGTTCAGGGCATAGCGCCTCCCACAAGTTACAATCGCACGAACGCCGCTGCCTCGACGCCCGCATCGACGAGCGATAATCGCTACGGCGATTCGCGCTCCGCGGATAGCTCGCCATATACGCCTTCTAACGCTTCCAACGCTTCGGCCGTCTATGGCAACAGTGCTACAGCCGACCGCTACGCCCCTGCCGGCGATCCGGCCACTGCCAGCCGCTATACTCCTCCAAGCACATCGCTGGACAGTGCCAATCCATCAGGCAGCGGCGGATACGGCAGCAGTCCCGGTTTCTCGCCCGGCAATTCCGGCGCCTCGCCCTCAGGCGCAGGCCAGCCCTTACACTCCGCCCAGCACGTCGGCGCCTGCGGGAAGCTCGAACGATGCCACCGCCTATCGTCCGGGAAGCGTATCCTCTTACACCCCGCGTAATTCCGGCACAACTGCCAGCGGAATCGCCACCACTCCGGACACCGCCTCGCCTTACGGTGTCACCCCGGCCAGCTACGAGCGATAATGGTTGGAAAGTGAGATAGCAGTTAGTAATTTTCAGGATTTAGAGCACTTCTCAGGTTGATACGGCGTACGTTTAGCCCGGGAGCTTGCTCCCGGTGATTTTCCCGCAAAATAATACGCTGTTCCATCTCAAACATCGCTCTAGATTATAGTGATCCGCGATCAGCAATCCGATTGCGTCATTCGTGCTTATACCTTCGTCATTCTTTCGTCATTTTTGCTTTGTCATTCGTCATTTATCTCCCGCCTTCCTTCTTTGCCCTTCTCGCTCCATTCTGCGGTCTATGGCCTCCGGCCCAGTTGCCGCATTTCTTCAATGGAAAACCGGTTATAAGCCTCTACTCGTCAGCCTGGTTATGATATGATTAGAGGCAGGATATGCAATAAACACCCCCAATTATGGGAGAGCGGCGTTGTTCGTCGGACCGGTTTTTCAACGCGAGGTCATAATCGCACCCAGGCGGGCGCGGATTTTCATCGCTCGGACCGCCTACGTGGCCGTGCTCTTGTTGCTCATCTTCACGGCTTGGATGGTCCTTTACGGCACGCAAAACGTCCAGGACATTGGCGATCTGGCCCGCTTCGGCACGATTTTGTTTCAGATTCTGGCCCCTTTGCAATTGGTCTGGGCCGCCTTTTTTTCCGCCATGCTGGCCGCCGCCGCCGTGGCCCACGAAAAAGACCGCCGCACTCTCATCCTCCTCTTGCTGACCAATCTTTCCAACAGCGAATTGGTCTTGGGAAAACTCCTGGCCAGCATCCTTAACGTGCTGGTCATGCTCGCCGCCGCGTTTCCCCTGTTCATGGCGGCGACCTTATTGGGCGGCATTTCCTTTAGCCAAATCGCCTGGACGTTTGCCATCACCCTGACCAGCGTATTGGCATGCGGAAGTCTGGGATCGCTTCTGGCCCTGTGGCGCGAAAAAACCTTCCAGGCCCTGGCACTCACCGTCTTGGTCCTGGTCCTCTGGGTGGCCGGTTGGGAAATCGTGGCCGCCGGCGCACTGGGCGATACTATCGGCAGGCATCCCCTGCCCAGGTCTTGGCCACCGGAATGAGCCCGTGGCGGGCCATACTCGAAGCCATCCAACCTTACATCCGCACCGCAGCCTGCCCTGGGCGTGTTGGGCAATTCGATCAATCTCTACCTGCTTTCCTCCGTGACCATCGCCGTTTTGCTCAACGCTATTGCCATAGCCATGGTCCGCGTCTGGAATCCATCCCGCGAATCGGCCCCGGCACGGCCCGAGGAAATCGTCTGTGCCGCAAAAAAGCATCTTCGAGGACGATAATCAACCCGATCAAACCCTGGCCAACAGCCCCTTGAAAACGGGTGCCACGTGCCAATGCTTCCGTCGGTGCCCGGCTTGTCCAGCAGTGTGGCAAAGCGTTTCAGCCCCTGCCCGCACCCGTGCGGTCTGGGATAACCCCATAATCTGGCGCGAAATCCGCACCTGGGCCTACGGACGCAAGATTCTAGTCATCCGCCTGGCCTATCTGTTGCTGTTCGCCCTGGCAGCCGGAAGCCTGTATTGGACGGCCCGACAAGGGCAAGCTTGCTACCGCGTCGAATGCAGCCATCGCCCTGGCCCCGCTCTTTCTCTTAAGCCTGATACTCGTCAACGCCCAGGCGGTCACTTCGCTAACCAGCGAGCGCGACGTAAAGGCCCTCGACCTGCTCCTGGTCACCGATCTAACGCCCAAGGAAATCGTTTTCGGCAAGCTGGGCGGGGTTTTATACAACTGCAAGGAAATTGTCCTCCTGCCGCTCTTGCTGTGCGTGTATCTCCGCCTAAGCAATGCCATCAGCCTGGAAAACACCGTCTTTCTGATCCTCGGCCTGGCCGTGCTCTATATTTTTGTGGCCGTCTTGGGCATCCATGCCGGAATAACCTACGCCAACTCGGGCAGCGCAATCGCCGTCAGCCTGGGCACGGTCTTTTTCCTTTCCGTGGGCGTGGCCGCCTGCATGCGTATCATGCTGGCCTTCAGCGGATCGTTCCATGCCCAATTCGTCCCCTTCTTCGCCTACATGGTCCTCGGCGGCGTCGGACTGTACTGGGTCCTCGGCGTGAGAAATCCCTCCCCGGCCATCGGCGTGGCCTCCTTCCTCTGCCCCTTCGCCACCTTCTACGCCATAACCAGCTACCTCCTAGGCGCCATGCTCGCCGTGTTCCTGGCCATGGTTTTCGCCTACGGATTCACCACCGCCGCCATGCTCATCCCCGCCATCTACGAATTCGACGTCGCCACCGGCCGAACCACGATCGATGAATAGGGTTCGGGATATGTAGGACGACTTTTAAAGTCGTCTTACTTAAGGTTCAGGGTTCAGGGTTCGGGGTTCAGAAGCCGCGAAGCGGCGTACTATGATAGCCCAGGGCGGAGCGCAGCGTAGCCCTGGGTAAGAGTTCCCCGCCAAACTCCAAAGCCCTGAAAGGGCGCGCTAACGTCTGGTTCCTGGTTCCTAGTTCAGGGTCCATCACTAACCACTAATCACTAACCACTGCGCACCACCCACTTTTTTATCAGCGCCGTTCAGCGAAGATTAGCGTTCCCCTGTTCTCCGTACTATTTATCTCTCACCTTCCCATCTTCGTAATTCCGTACTTATACTTTCATGCCTTTTTCCCACTTCTCATTTCCCACTTTGCCAAGCGAAAATGGGGTAGTCGGCTTCTAATCCTATTATCGCCCTGAAAGTATCAAAATACGCTCATCCTTCGTTAGTCCATAAAGATCGAATACTAATTCATCAATATCTGCTTTTATTTTGACTTGCTTTTCCTTATCGATCACAGGAAGTACCTTGAGTTCCGCAAGTGATATTGTCCTTTCACCGAGGAGTAGATTTTTAGGACCAAAATGCATATCCAATGCTTTTTCGACTAACTTCTCTGCTCCGCGCCTGATTGCTGCCTGTAATTCTTTTGGTCCGCTTTTCAAGAGCAACTTATTACCTTTCACGCATATATCATCAAAGTGTTGCATAAGAGTATCGAGTTCTACTAAATCAGCGACAGTCTGTTTTTCCATTTCTAATAACTTTTCTGCTGATTGTATGATATTGTTCTTAATATTCTGATTTCCAGTTGTGATCTTTGGAATACGAACGTATTGCTTAATTGATTTAATGGCTAAGAGATAGTTTTTTTCATTTTCATTCCTAAGGAGATTTTCAAGAACTTGCATGATTAATTTTGAATTTAAGCATGAAAATAAATATATGATTTCATTTTTTGAATCTGAAGATATGAGCAATGATTGATTGCCTTGCAGTAAAATGTCTCTATCACAAAATTGAAATATATTTGCAAATTTGGTTCGCCAAATAATTTTATAGCGCTGTTCAAATACAATCTTTCCTTGGCTTCCCTGCGGAAAAGATAGTCTTTCTTTTTTGGGGTATGAAATTGCACTGGTTGAAAGATTATACTGGACCCCAAAAACTGGACCACGAAAATTGATAGAATAGATGTACTCATGGTCCAATTGGAGGGAGTCCGAGATGGGAGCGAAACGACGGAGGATCGAGTCCTCGCTAAAGGCGAAGGCGGCCTTGGCGGCGGTGCGGGGAGACCGCACTACGGGCGAACTGGCGTCGCAATTCGGCGTTCATCCGACGCAGATCGGCTACTGGAAGAAGCGGTTGTTGGAGGGAGCGGGCGAACTGTTCTCTGATGATCGTCGGCGTGAAAGCCAGGAGCAGGATGCATTGATTGCCGACCTATACGAGCAGATCGGGCGCTTGCAGATGGAGTTGGCGTGGTTGAAAAAAAAACTTGCCCGACTCGATTGAGTTCAAACGAAAGTGCATCGAGCCCCGCTGCCCTGGCGTGAGCATCCGCCGGCAGTGCGAGATTTTAGGTTTGAACCGATCTAGTTGGTATTACCAGTCGGCGGGCGAGTCGGCGGAGAATGTGCAATGGATGCGTCGGATCGACGAACAATACCTGAAGACGCCGTGCTACGGCAGCCGGAAGATGGCCGAGATTTTGGGCATCGACCGCAAACGGGCCAGACGCCTGATGCGTTTGATGGGTTTGGAGGCGATTTATCCCAAGCCCAGATTGTCGCGACATGATCCGGAACACAAGATATACCCGTATTTACTGCGAAATATAGCGATTGTGCGGCCCGACCAGGTATGGTCCAGCGACATCACCTACGTGCCGATGACGAAGGGCTGGATGTATCTGACGGTGGTCATGGATTGGTACAGCCGCTACGTGTTATCGTGGCGATTGTCGAACACATTGGATGGGACGTTTTGCCTGGAGGCGTTGGAAGAAGCCTTGACGCAAGGCACTCCGGAGATATTCAACACCGACCAGGGCGTGCAATACACGGCCGTGGCGTTTACGGGCCGCTTGGAAGCGGCGGGCGTAGCCATCAGCATGGACGGTCGCGGCCGCTGGATGGATAACGTGTTTGTGGAACGTTTGTGGCGGACGGTGAAGTATGAAGACCTTTACTTGCACGATTACGCGACTGTGCGGACGCTGGAAAGAGGATTGGCGTTGTTTTTTCAGTTCTACAACGAGGAGCGGATCCACAGCGCCTTGGATTATCTCACGCCGCTGGCCGTGTATCGGGCGGCATGAAAGAGAAACTTACATGCGTGGTCCAAATCGTTTTGAAATCGCGCACAAAACGGGGATAGCTTATTGGCAATTCCCCCCTTATAGTGAACTCAGCAGCCGCGCGAGACCTTTGGTATAGGTCTCGCGGGCTGCTAACCTTTGATCGTAAACAGTGGTCTAGACAATTGGGTCCACCTCAGATAATACTTCTTCCAATCGTTTTTCTTATAATTGAACAGTTCAAAATCTTTATTATTGATATCAATAATCTTTTTCTCATCGATAAGCGCGCCACCATCAAAATAAAATCGCTTTCCGAATATTTCCTCCGCTTTCTTGTGGTTGTAATACATTTCCAAGGATTCTGAATTTATTTTGTATTTTTCATAGACCCTAAACCAATCTGCATCCCATTTAACAAAATTCCAGTTCTCAACATTCTCTTGTAGTTGTTTTTGCAAAAACGACTTTGCAAGAGATAATCTTTTTGCATTGAGAGCAGGGAATACATCTTTGATATCCAAATCAGTATCAGGCAGATGAACACATTCGACATTATGATTCTTCGGAGCTTTTTTCTTCGTACAAACAATAATGAGGCTAGAAGTCGGTACTTTTGTTTTTTGTTCAGTCCCTCGCCCTATGAAGAGGTTTCCCGCAAAGGTATAGATTTTCTCAATGGTGTATTCTATGGAAAGATGATAGCGGAGGACATCAAGATCTCCTGCAGTTAGGAGCGTCTGGGGTATGATATAGCAGAAACGCCCATTATCTTTTAACAAGGCAAAGCCAAGAGCGAGAAAAAATGAATACAGGTTTGGTTTTGGGCTATATTTCTTCCTATTGTTTGGAATGGAATGCAAATTCCATCCGTAGATATTATTGAGGCTGACATTGGATTTATTTCTCTTGAGCAATTTAAAAACTCTAATGCCCATTTTTGAGCATTCGTTGTAGCCAATGTAAGGTGGATTACCGATGACGAAATCAAATCGTCTCCGTGGGATCAATTTATTCCCACCTTTAACTGGATTTAAGCTTTGCTTCATTTCGAATAAGTCTTCTTTGTCGCGCATAAATCCCGAGTATCCAAAATCCATTCTGATCTGATTGTCAGGGTCTCCTGCTTTACCACTAATTTCCCCTACGAATTCTGCAACTGAATCTTCCGTCACGAAGAGTTTAAGTTTCTTATCTATCGGGTTGTTGTATTTCTTGTCTATGATTATTGGCAACATTTTCATGAGTATACTCATTTCCGCAAGATAGAGCGGAAATTCCGCAATATCCAAACCAAAGACATTGTCCAAAACTTCTTGTTCGATTTTCTTCGATTCCTCTTTCTTCGAGTAGTCCCTTGACTTCACTATTTCACGAACCGCCGAATAGAGAAATGTGCCCGATCCGCAGCTTGGGTCCATTATGGAAATGTTATCATGATTGCGTTTCTTGATCTCTTCGACATTGTAGCCTATTTCCTCAAGCATGAAATTTACCACGGCAGGATCGGTAAAGTATTGGCCAAGTTGCTTCTCTTCATAAAGTTCCTTGAGGTAGTTTTCGTAAATTGCACCGAAAATGTCATTTTGAACGTCCGCGAAGTGATATTTCTTGATGAAGACGAAGATATCGAGGAATGGCGAGACTTTCATTATGTTGTCCTCACCTGAATGCACGATCTCTTGCACCTGGGCGAGAATCTCTGCCTGTTCCTTGTTGAAAGGCTTATATATATTCTCGGAGATCTTCCCGCTCATCCCTTCTAAAATCATGAGAACGGAGTTAAAAGATTCTTTCTTGAGGTTCTGATGAATAGATTTGGATAATTTGTCGAATTCTGCCTCGAAATCATCGAAACTATTATCGACGAGCGTTTTGTAGAGAATGAATTGAATAATGTATGAATAGGCAATCTCTGTCGCCTTTTTGTCCCGTTCTTTCTCATCTGTGAAGGTGCTGAAGTATCCCGCGTTGAGCAATTTATCTTTGAGTTTTCTGATGATGTCCGTAATATCTTCAAAGAATCTCTCCCGGTGTTCATCGACCGTCAGGCGCCGATCGAGAAACTTCATTTTCTGCTGCCCCACCTGCTCAAAGAACGATAGATAGTAGTTCTTAGGTTTTACATATTCATCCCAAAACGTGCGGAAGCATCGGGGTTTGCAAGTATCTCTTTAATCGTGAATTTATAGTGTTGCTTATCCTCGATGTCCCCATAGTAAAAACGCCACTCATATCCATCCGTCAAGACCCCATATTTTTTATCGAAGGCGCTTCTGTATTTCAATATCTGCCATTCGCCTGATTGTGCTTTCTCAAATTTTTCAACTTCAACGGGAATAATAACTTCACTATCCATGAAGATCACGGCATCCGCTTGGCCAGCCCTGTTCGATTCTTCAAGCAGAAATTCTCCTTTTCTGTTGTGATCGTCAGTCGATTTCAGCCCACGCTTGAGGTTGAACAGATCGGGACTCTGAAATACATCCCAAACAAAGGATTGTACACCGGAACCTACTTCGCTTTTCTTATAGTGTTCATGCTCTCTTCTCCAGAGTTCCTTGAGTTCTGCTATGTTTGGCTGTGAATTTCTGAGTGTAGTCATTGTGTCACAACTCGATCTTGTAAAGTTATATTAGTAATAAAAGAGGGCACATTTCAATTTTTAATCATATTTGCCCTTGTTTCGTCCTTGAAAATTATTATGTGCCACAGATTCCCGCTCTCGTGCCATTGCTGGCTTGTCCAGCAGTGTATTTCTGGCGATTGTACATTGTCCACCGGGTATTGCCCACTATCCACTGCCCACCACCCACTTCATTTCTCCGTGTACTCCGCGTCCTCTGTGGTAGATCCTTCATCCCTTATCCCTCATCCTTCATCCCTTATCCTTCTTTCTGCCCCCTCTGGGCATAGCCCGTCCAACAATTGCCCTTTTTCATGAAAAATTATGCCAGCCAAAATCCCCCAAAAATGATCGAAAATCACCGAAAATGACCAACAATTCAATTTCCATCTTTTCACTTTTTTCTAGTGTGTTTACCCCCATCGCTCCGCGCATCTCTCATCCACCCAACAACTTACCCAAAACCCCCCACGTGGCTTTTCCGAAAATCATCTTTTCGACTTTTCAGAAATAATTCATTTTCAAAAATCTCGTGTGGAAAAATTCCAACTCTTTATCGCGTAATGTATTTGCGCACACCGTCCCCCGCACAACTCAAAACTTTTTTTCTTCCCTACTTAAGAGTGCCCCGACCCGTCGCCGCAACCCCTTATTTTCCAACCCCTTAATACCTGCCCCATTGGTCGTAAAAAATGTTTTACCCGTACATGGAGAAAAATCCCAAATCCCCCAAGAAACTATTCCCCTTTCTTTCATATCATACTGAATCCTGCCCCCAGATAAGAATGTCCGGCCTCCTGTATATAATGTCCTAATTGCCCGTGGTTGGATGAACCCGGTTAAACTGCGATACCTGAAAGGAGAAACAATGCAAAAGCGGAAACTTGGAAAAAGCGGCTTGGAAGTCTCGGCTCTCGGGCTGGGCTGCATGGGGATGAGCTTTTCTTATGGCCCGCCAAAGGACAAGAAGGAGATGACGTCGCTCTTGCATGCGGCCGTGGAGCGCGGGATTACGTTTTTCGACACGGCCGAGGTCTACGGGCCGTTTATAAACGAGGAGCTTGTGGGCGAAGCGCTGGCGCCGTTGCGTAAGCAGGTAGTGATCGCCACCAAGTTCGGGTTCGACCTGAGTGGTAGCGATACGCGGCCGGGTGCGGCGGGGCTGAATAGCCGGCCGGAGCACATCAAGCAGGCAGTCGAGGGCTCGCTGAAGCGGCTCAAGGTCGAGGTGATCGACCTGCTCTATCAGCACCGGGTCGACCCGGACGTGCCCATTGAAGATGTTGCGGGGGCGGTGAAAGACCTGATTCGGGAAGGAAAAGTAAAGCACTTCGGCCTTTCTGAGGCAGGCGTGCAAACGATCCGCCGCGCGCACGCGGTCCAGCCGGTCACTGCGCTGCAGAGCGAATACTCGCTGTGGACGAGGACCCCTGAGAAGGAAGTGATACCGGCGCTGGAGGAACTCGGAATTGGACTGGTGCCGTACAGCCCGCTGGGCAAGGGCTTTTTGACGGGCAAGATCGACGAAAAGGCGAAGTTCGACAGCACGGACTTCCGCAGCACCCTGCCTCGGTTCACACCGGAGGCGCTCAAGGCGAATCAGGCCCTCATCAATCTGTTGGGCAGCATGGCCCAGCGGAAGAAGGCGACAACGGCCCAGATCGCGCTGGCCTGGCTTTTGGCCCAGAAGCCGTGGATCGTGCCGATCCCAGGCACCACGAAGCTCGATCGCTTGGATGAGAACATCGGTGCACTGGCAGTCGAACTCACACCGGACGATTTGCGTGACATCGAAAGCGCCGCATCGAAGATTACGGTGCAAGGGGCTCGGTATCCCGAAAAGCTGGAGCGAATGACGGGCCGCTGAGCGGCAAAAATGTGTTGCGATTAACGGCAGGCCGGATATTAAAGATCGATGCATCGCGAAGCCGCAAGCGGTTCGACTCTTTAATGGAAGAATGGCACTGGCAGAGTCAGTGGCACACTTGGGGATTAGTTGAATGCATAGCGAAACCGCAAGCGGATAGTATTCCGCGGGGTGTTCATCGCGAAGCCGCGAGGGGTTAATTTAAATGCACCGCGAAACCGCAAGCGGTTTTTCCGTTTTTATCTTTAGCGGCTGTAGCCCAAGGACTTGATTACGCCGAGCATTTCCTCGAAGGTGATAAAGCGGCGGCGGTGGAAGAGCTTGTATTGGTCGATGGCGCGGGCCAACTCGGCGGCCTCGGGGGAAAGCTCTTCGTGCGAATTGCTGAACTGGCGGCGTTCGCAAATCGGCATGTCCTCGACGGCGGCGGAGTTGCGGCGCTCCACGAACATCGGGGCTGGAGTTTGCACAACGGGTGATTCCATAATCTGGGTCATTTTCGCGATCTCCGGAAAAACTTGCCTAAAAACAACTCACTGTTGCCTTACAATCAAGTCTAGCGTGTAAAAATGGCCCTGAGTGCATATTCCACGCGTGAGAAAAAGCCCCCGGGCCGCAAGGCGTGGGTTTGATCAGATGCAACGATTGCAACGGTTTTTCGGGGTATTATTTCAGAAAAACGGTATTTTGCCAGCTCATCGCGAAACCGCAAGCGGTTTGTCGGCAATATGAATTACCGGCTCATTGGGAAACCGAAAGTAGTTTGTCGGCGATACGAATTACCGCAGGAGTTTTTCTTGGGGTTGAGGGCGGCGGGCCAACTCTATGCGGTTTAGCAGATCGCGGCTGGGCTGGTGTTGGGGATCGATGGCCAGGGCTTGCTGGACAACGTTGAGGGCCTCGTCTTGATGGCCGGCAAGCAGTTCGGCCTCACCTAAACGATAAAGAATTTCCGGGGTGGGTTTATCGCGGATCAAAGCCGCTGAAAAGCTATCCACGGCGTCGCCGGGCCGGCCCAAGGCGGTGTAGGCCAGGCCGGTCAAATACAGGACCTGCTGAGGTTCTTCGCCCGGGGCATAGGAATCGGCAAGAACTTGAAGGGTTTGCAGGGCCCGTTCGGGTTGATCCAACTGGCGGTATAATTCGGCGACTTCCAAGAGGATTTTGCTATCGCCCGGGGCATATCCCAATGCCCGCAGATAATCGGCCAGGGCCTGGCGCGGCTGACCGGAGGCCAGCATGGCTCTGCCGCGAACGGCCCAGGCAGAGGCCAGTTTGGGATCAAGATCCAAGGCTTGCTGGACGCTCAGCTCGGCGGCATCGGCGCGCCCGGCAGCCAAATACATCTCGGCCAGTCGGGTCCAAAATGTGGCATCCTCGCAGCCGTTGCGGGTGACCTCTTCCATTTGGGCGATGGCCTCGGTTTGCGATCCGTGCAACCATAATGTTTCGGCGTAATTGCGGCGGGCTTCAGGATCGGACGGGCAGACTTTAACCGCCTTTGCCAAAAGCGTCTCGGCTTGTTGCTGTTGCCCGCGCTCCATGGCAGCCACGCCTTGGCGCGACAGATTTCCGGCTTTCGGCCAGGGACTGCGAGACCGGCCCGTCCCGGCCCGGCAAACGGCAGCCCGCTAGCAGTGCCAGCACGGCACATAACCAGACAATTCGGCCGATTTGGAGCATTATTCCGATCACTTTTTAAAAAAAGAGGATAAGGCACACTAGCAAAACAGGTCATTTGCTGCCATGCCGATTTCGGCGATTTCGGACTATTCCCCCGGGTAGACTCAACTGATACCATGAATGAGTAGGAATCATCGTAAAAGTGGCTTTTAATACAGGGTTTTGCATGCCGGCCCAATTTCAAAGACCCGACATTTCTTTCTTATATCCCGATAATTGGACGCTCGAGGAAGACGAGGTGTCGGGCGAGGAATCGGTGACGGTTTATAGTCCTGGAGGAGGGTTTTGGTCAGTTGCAGTTCATCACGGCTCGGTCGAGCCCTTGAAACTGGCGAATGCGGCCCTTGAGGCGATGCAAAAGGAATATCAAGACATTGAGGTCGAACAGGTTGACGAGACTGTTGCGGGCCGGGAAATGACCGGTTACGATCTGAATTTTTTTCTTTTTGATTTTACCAATACGGCCCAAATTCGCATTTTAAAATGCAATCGAGCGACATACACCATATTTTGCCAGGCCGAAGATCGGGAATTCGAGCAAATTGGACGGGTTTTTCAGGCAATGACCATCAGCCTGCTTAATGGTCTAAAAGACCTGAGCTACTGGGATTAGAAAAAATCAAGAAAGACGGCCAACCAACTGTGGTGAGCATGCGTAACATCAATTGCATGAAGTAAAAGATTTGCTTTTTTTTGACTCGCGTCTTTGACTGTATATCATATGTAAAGATTGGATAACATGAAAAATCACCGTGAATCTTAGGTAAAGTTGCTATCAGTGCAACATGAGGATTCCTTTGGGAATAAGGCCGTTTTTTCACGGTTTAAGGGCTTGGTTGGTTGCCCGCACGGCCCACCAGGCCCTTGGTTTTTTTAAGCACTAGGGAACTTATGCAAAGGGGGTTGCATAAGCATAGATTTGCCGATTTTGATGTAATAATCGTTATTTAATTTTACATGCTATATTTCCCAGGGCTCCTATATCATTTATTTGACTTATATCACCACATAAAAACAGGCCATTACAATTTACAGTGCAGCCCCTTGAGTAATGAAATGAAAACTGGTTATAATCTGGCAGGGCTGAGTTGATTGCCCAGCCAGCAAGTTACCCATTTTATGAGAGGTAGCATTATGGCTACAATAACTTCTACTTCGTGCACTACGGAAATTGGCGCAACTGCCGGCGTAGTTTGGAAACAATTGTCCGAGAATGGTCCGATGGACCTTGCCAAACTTGTAAAAGTGGTCGGCGAACCACGCGACGCCGTGATGCAGGCTATTGGTTGGCTTGCCAGAGAAGACAAGTTGAACTTCGAAGACAACGGCCGCAAACGCATGATCGGGCTGCGATCACAGTAGACCGTTGCCGAATCGCAAAAACGATTAGTTTGGGAGGATAGGTGCGTTAAACCTTCCGGCGCCTGCCGGCGGGAAGGGTTAGTGATTTGTTTGGGCCCTAAATTTTTTAGCTTGTCTTAATAATCCGGGGTAAGGGGCCGGTTTCAGGAAACCGGCTTTATTTATGTTTGATTTCTTGCGCCGGATCAACTAGAGGCGAGGTGTTATCGGCTTTTTGGGCATCTGTTTTTTCCGTTCCCTTTTTCGCTTTAGCAGGGGTTTGAAAATCCTCGAGTTTCTTTATCTGCTCCTCGGTCAACACCGCAGAAATCTTGTCTTTCTGCTCTTTAACCAGTGCATTTAATTGGGCGCGGGCGGCTTCGATTTTCGTACGGTATTCTTCTTGGATAATGTAAATTTTTTCGCGCTGCTCCTCTGTGACGACTTTGGCATAATGAGGGGGCAAACGGCCCTTGGGGACTTTGCTTTTCTCGGCTGCTTTAGTCAGGGGATTGACATCGGCGGCCAAGGCAGGGCAATTGCCGCACGTCAATCCGGCCGAGAATGTTGTCATGCCAGCCCAAAACATCAAACGCAAAAGTGCCGTTCGCGTCATTATTGCGCCTCCTTGAAAGCCGCATCCGCATTTTGGATGGAAATAAGCCACCCACATCATATTAAAAAATCAACTCCGGGTGAAGGATTCCGCTGGTATTTGCATTACTGCCCAAAATTTTAGTCGATCATTTAATCCGCCTAATGCGTATAAATAGCAAGTTTGAGATTATTGGTGTGCTTCCCACCCTAAAAAAGGGTGGGGTCCAGGAGCAACTTTTTTCCGAAAACGTCAAATTCCGCGGAAACATAGGCCAAGAGGAGAGTTTAATTGCCATTGAACGATTAAAGGGTCTTGCCAAGGTCGATTTTTCATCGTACTCTAAAAAAGACTAGTTTATTAGGTTTGATCCGGCCTTGTTCCGGACGTTTATAAAATTTCGTTAAGAAAGGGTATCGAAGCATGAATTTGTTATCTTATCGCACGGTATCGGCAGTAATTATATTAACTGCCAGCTTAATTATCGGATCCCAATTCGCGGTCGCGGAGCCGGTCCCGACTGGTGAATCAGGCGTCGGCGGGGAAAAGCAGCTCCAGATGCAGGAAATCAGCGATGCAATGGCGCGTTTTAAAGATCGAGATATAGATGGCACCGTGAAATTACTTGAAGCGGCAGTCAAAAAAAATCCGGATTTGCCTCCAGCCTATGTGCTTCTAGCCCAGATTTACAGCGTGAACAATATGCAGCAGGGTGTTTTAGGGGCCTTGGAAACGGGAATTCAAAAATATCCGGACGATCCCGAGGCTTATGTTAGCCTGGCTCGAATTGCATTGCGTGATCGGCGCATAACCGAAGCCGAATTGCTTTTGGGCAAAGCCAACTCGCTTTTGCCCAAGCTTGACAAGAATCCCAAGCGAAAGGAACAATTATCTCCCGAGATAGTCAATGGTCTGGTCCAGGTATATCGAGCGCACGAGGATTGGGCCACGGCAAAAAAATATTTGGATCAATGGCTGAAATTGGACCCCAAAAATGTGCAGGCCCTGCAACAGCTAGCCTTGGTGCTTTTTAAGCAGAAAGACGTGAACGGCGCACTGGCCAAGCTGAAAGAAGCCAAAGCGGTCGATCCCAAGGTTTTGACGCCCGAAGCCATTTTGGCCTATAATTTTGACCAGTCCGGCGATACGGATAAGGAGAAAAAGGAAAACAAGGAAACTGCCAAGACTTGGATGGCCAAGGCATTGAAGGCGGCTCCTGATGATTTGGACACTCAATTGGTCGCCGCACAAATATCCCTGCAAAACGGGCAACTCGATGATGCTCAAAACCGGGCGGCGGCGGCGTTGCGAATCAACCCCGCTTCCCTGGACGCCAAAAAAATTCGCGGCATGGTGGCCTTGTTTCAGAAAGATTTCGGCGCCGCGGAACGATACTTCGAGTCCGCTCACCTGAAATCACCCGACGATTTTGACGCCAAGAATAACCTTGCCATTGCCCTGGTTGAACAAAAGGACGAATCCAAGAAGCGGAGCGCACTTGGATATGCCACGGACGACCTTCAGGAATATCAAAAGACGAGCAATCAGGTCGAAGCCGCTTCGACTTACGGCTGGGTTTTATACAAAACAAACAAGCTCGATGAAGCGGATAAAGCCTTGCAGATGGCCATTCAAGCCTCCGGCGGAAATCCATCTCAAGACACGGCATATTATGCGGCCCGGGTCGCCAGCGAAAAGAATCGCAAAGAAGACGCCAAGAATCTGCTGAAATACGCGTTGAAAAATCCTGGCCCCTTCACCATGAGGCAAGAGGCGACGGCCTTGCTCGAAGAACTTAATAAAGAATGAAATATTTGTAAAAAATGCAGCAGCCAACAGGGCGGCGGTTTTTACCGTCGCCCTTTTTATTGTATTTTCATACGAATTCTAAATTGTGAAAAAGCGCGTTGGCAGGCATTAGTTAAATCTCGCCGAGACGGATATTGTGATTTTGCTTCCGCCTTAATACAGATTAGAGTGTATATTTCTGGAATTCAGGGGCTAATTCCATTAAGGAGATATTCGTCGTTGCATTAAGCGGGGATTTTTTTACCGCGCGATGTTTCTGCGGGGGGGTAGGGTTACGCGCTGTTGTACATACAGTCACAATATTTAGATGATGCGATGAGAGAGGTTGAGGTAGTTGACGAAATAATTTAAGGCAGTTAAATTCAAAGTATATATTGCAGGCTTGGAGGACTTCTGCATCCGGCGGAAATTACTTATGAAGCCGAAATTCGGATTATCCAGACTCGTTAAATTCTTACTCATTCTCTGTCTGGCACAATCTTTTTTCCTCGCGGACCTATGGAAAGAATCCCGCGCCGAAGAACCGACAGTCATAAATTCTCCGTCCCTCTCGAAATACACTGCCGACTTTGAAAATAAAATTCTGAATTCAGTTAAAGAATTAGAGTATTCCGAGGAGTTGGCTCAGGATTTTGTTCGGATGGTGCGACCCTGGAAATTAGACGTTTCATATCAAAAGATTTGCCAAGCGGCCCAGGAGGTAAAAAAGAAAAAAACAACTTGGGAGCAATACGCTAAAGTCGAAGAGGAAATAGCTCATCAACTTGCTCAAACGATAAAAACGAACATTAATACATATGATGAAAATTATTTCGAGTTATCTTTGATCATCAAGGATAAAAAATCGCAATGCCTTGGCTATACGCAATTATTTTTCATCTTGGGCAATTCAATCGGCTTGACTGTCAATCCAATACTTGTTACAGATGCGGCACAAATCTTCTCCGTTCCGGGAGAAGGAGGACATGCGGCATGCATGGTGGGCTTGCACAACGGTAATGCGATGATATTGGATTTAACGCAAAAATATTCGATTTACGGCGATGTATTTCGATTCAAGGACGCGTACGTACAATCAGGTGTTTTCTGGGAGATTAAAGAAGAAAATAATCGTTCAAGTTTGGGATTAAGCCGCTTTCAGACTACCAATCTCAAAGGACTTATTGCTTGTATTTATTTTAACAGAGGCATAAGCAAACGAAATTTGGGGCAATATGAACAAGGTTTTGCGGAATATAACAAGTCGATCGAAATGAACCCGAAAATTCCGCCGGCCTATTTTAGTCGAGGCTTTGCCTACGTTACTGTAGGTCAAGCGTCCCTTGCCATGACCGACTTCAATAAAGCCATCGAAGTCGATCCCAAATATGCCATGGCATACGCATACAGGGGAATCCTATACGGCATATTAGGTCAAAGGGACCAGGCGATTTCTGACAGCAGCAAAGCTATCGAACTGAAGCCAAAATTAGCCGAGGCATATGGCAGTCGGGGAATGGTTTATAATAGTCTGTCTGAATATGAAAGAGCCATTACTGATTTCAATAAGGCTATTGAACTGAATCCAAAATTGGCAATGGCCTATTCCGGAAGAGGAAAGACCTATGATAGTTTAGGGCAATATAACAAAGCCATTTTGGATTTTGATAAGGCTATCACATTTAATCCCCAAGCGAGCGACGCTTATTCCGGCCGCGGAAAGATCTACGGCATTCACCGTGAATACGATAAAGCGCTTTCAGATTTCAACAAGGCCGTGGAACTGAATCCTAAATTGGCGACGGTATATTTGGGCAGGGGAAAAATTTACAGCGATTCAAATCAAAATGCCTTGGCCGTTTTGGATTTTAGCAAGGCCATCGAACTTGATGCAAATTTGGCCGAATCTTATTCCGGCCGAGGGATGGCTTTTGTTTTATTAGGAGATTTTGCCAAAGCCCTTCCCGACTTGAACAAGGCCATTGCACTTAATCCAAAATTGGCCGAGGCATATAATTGGTGCGGAGTTATCTATAGAACTTCACGACAACCGCTCTCAGCAATAACCGATTTAAACAAAGCGATCGAACTGAATCCCAAATTGGATGGTGCATATTTGGATAGAGGAGGCCTTTACGGTGAGTCAGGCCAAATCGGCCAAGCACTTGCGGATTATACTAAAGCCATCGAATTAAATTCCAAATCATTTAAGGCATTTTACGGCCGAGGAGTGATTTATGATAAAATGCATCAACTCCCTCAATCGCTTTCAGATTTTGACAAAGCCATCGAAATAGAACCAAAATGTATGGAAGCATATCTGGCTCGAGGAAATATCTATGCTCAAATGAGTCAATTTGCAAAATCAATCAATGACGCCAATATGGTAATTGAATCGAATCCACCTATTCCAATTAAGATCGCGGGTTACTGTATCCGAGGCGCTGCACGCGATAATTCAGGCGCTCATACAGACGCGACTTCCGATTTTTCAAAGGCCATCGAACTCAATCCTAAATTTTCTACTCCATATTGGCAAAGAGGGCTTGCCTATGAAAAATTAGGTGAACCTGATAAAGCGATTTCAGACTTTAATAAGGCCATCGAAGTCGATCCTAAAAATGTTGATGCATATTGGAGGAGAGGGGGTTTTAACGCGAGACGTGGAAATATAGAAGAAGCAAAAAAGGACTTTCGTAAGATGATAGAATTAAATCCTCAAGGTAAAGAAGCCATCCAGAAATTGATAAATAAAGAATTTAATTTTGATATCTAAGCAGATGTTCCAGCGGAAATGAACACTTTTTAAAATAACTTATGGTTCCTTATTGAAAACAATCTATTGCCTATAGACTCCAGTAAACGGCCCATAAAATCTCGATCCCCGATCGTTAAACCACACCCCAAAGCCCCTGTATTTACTATATTTTCATGCAAGACGTGAAATTTATAACGTCTAGGCAAAGTTTGCGGCTGTTTATCCCGATATCAAATACATGTCCGATATAGCCACAAATTCCCTAGATACCAAGCCGGAAGCCACCCAGGCAGATACACCTGAGGAGAAAACATCTCAATCAGCCGGTTCGGGGCAATCGAATATCGATAGTCAGACCGCCTCTCAGCCGGTTACCACCCCGCCATGCCAGGCCGGCAAACGCGAGTTTCCGCCTTACACCCGCAGCTTGTTGCGAGTGCGCGTTCCCGTGGCGGTAACCTTGGCCGAGAAGAAACAAAAGCTTGGCCGAATCCTGGAGATAGGCCCCGGTCAGATTCTGCAATTCGACAAATCCTGCGAAGAGGCGTTGGACATGCAAGTCAGCAATTGCAAGATTGCCTCCGGCGAAGCGGTAAAAGTGGGCGACAAATTCGGCCTGCGCATCGTTTCCATCGTACCGCCCGATGAACGTTTCATACCTGTAAGGCCGGCCGGCGAAGGGCGATGAAAATCGCATGCAATTTCACACAAGTGACCATTGATTGCATATAAGTAAAAGTGAGCAGTAAACTGCCCACCCCTTGATATTCCCCGCCGCCTCATATCCAGTGCTGTTGCTTATCGCCTCAAATCACATAATCTGCCACAAAGACCTTTACGTCGCGAGGTGTGAGAAAAACTTGGCTTCCAGTGCGGATTCCCAGGTCGCGAAACCGCTCTTGCGATAGTTCCACCGAGAGGCTTTCGCCCGATTCGGCCACGAGTTGCAGCCGGGCGTTGGGGCCGGCCGAATGAACGCGGGAAACGGTGGCCCGAATGTTTTCTTGACCGTTGGCCTGGGTGTTTACCTCTAAATCGTGGGGGCGGATAAAAACCTTCACCGGCTGATTGGGCAACTGGGCGTGTCGGGGCGAATCGAGGGCCAGCGTGGAAAAAAGCACCTTGCCGTCTTCCACGCGTCCGCCAAACAGGTTTACATGGCCGAGGAAGTTCATGACGAACTCCGTGCGGGGATTATGGAACACTTCATCAGGCGCGCCGATCTGTTCGATCTGGCCTTCGTTCATGACCACCACGCGATCGGCCAACTCGAGGGCTTCTTCCTGGTCGTGGGTCACGAAAACGCTGGTCACGTGGATTTCGTCGTGCAAGCGGCGTAGCCAGCGACGGAGTTCCTGCCGGACCTTTGCGTCCAAAGCTCCGAAAGGCTCGTCCAAGAGCAGGACTTTGGGCTGGATGGCCAGGGCGCGGGCCAGGGCCACGCGCTGCCGCTGTCCACCGGAAAGCTGATGGGGATAGCGAGTGGAAAATGTATCGAGTTGCACGAGCTGCAACAATTGATCTACGCGTTGCTTGATTACGCTTTTGACGGCCCGCAAGCGCCGGGGCCTTACCCGCAGACCAAAGGCCACGTTTTCGAACACGGTCATGTGTCGAAAGAGGGCGTAGTGCTGGAATACGAAACCCACTTCGCGGTCGCCGACCCTGCGCGAGGCGACGTTCTCCTCGTGGAAGAGGATGGGGCCGCTGCCGCGGTCGGGCCGTTCCAGGCCGGCAACGATGCGCAAAAGCGTGGTTTTGCCCGATCCGGAAGGACCTAGCAAGGCCACAAGTTCGCCGGTGGCCACGGTGAGGCTGACGTTATCCAGGGCGATGAAGGAGCCGAAGGTTTTGGAAATATTTCGTGCTTCGATGCTCATGGTCAATCTCCGATGTAAGCTTGCGCTTCGGCGGCCCTGCGGCCGACGCCCTTCCATTCCAATAGCGATTTGAGAACCAGGGTGACCAGGGCCAACATGGCCAAAAGCGAGGCCAGGGCAAAGGCCGCCGCCACATTGTACTCATTATACAAAACCTCGACCTGCAAGGGCATGGTGTTTGTCTCGCCGCGGATGTGCCCGGACACCACCGACACGGCTCCGAATTCGCCCATTGTGCGGGCGTTGCAAAGGATAATGCCATAGAGCAAGCCCCATTTTATATTAGGCAGAGTAACGCGGCGGAAGATCTGCCAGCCGCCGGCCCCCAAAACGCGGGCCGCTTCCTCTTCCTCAGTGCCCTGTGACTGCATGAGGGGAATAAGTTCGCGGGCCACGAAGGGAAAAGTGACAAACAAAGTGGCCAATACGATGCCGGTAACCGAAAATATCACTTGTATATTACGGTCCGCGAGCCACTGCCCGAACCAGCCCTGCCGGCCGAACAATAGGACAAAGACCATCCCGGCGATGACGGGCGAGACGCTGTAAGGCAGATCGATCAAAGTTGTCAAGACGCTT
This sequence comes from Pirellulales bacterium, assembly GCA_963844755.1. Taxonomy (GTDB): domain Bacteria; phylum Planctomycetota; class Planctomycetia; order Pirellulales; family Thermoguttaceae; genus JBEKIK01. The sequence goes on along the minus strand of CAWJPM010000016.1, from coordinate 621,916 downwards.
TTGCCTACAAACTCAAACTTGCTGATCGCCCAGGCAGCTGAGACGCCGAAGACCGTGTTGATTGGCACAACGATTACAGCGACAAACAAGGTTAAGCGTATGGCAGCCAGGGCATCGGTATCGTGGAGCGAGTCGAGATACACCTTCCAACCCTTTTCAAAGGCCTGTGCAAAAACGGCCACAAGAGGCACCAGTAGAAACAGGGAGAGAAACACCATCGTTACGCCTATAAGCAATAAGCGGACCCAAAACGGCTCGAGGACAGCCGAGCCGGGATGACTTTTTGTGTTTGCGGGATAGTTTTTGGTGATTGTTGCGGCCATGTAAATATGAGGTTATCAGTTTACAGTTTACAGTTTAAATGGATGGAGGATCAGTGGTAGTTATCGCGAAACCGCAAGCGGTTTTATTGAATCATTCTTGATTGCATTCATCTTTCATTTCTCTAAACCGGGCAATAAATTGCCCGGCCCTCACTATGCGGCGTAGCGGCGGCTCCACCATTGCACAAGATTAATAAACAGCAGTACGGCGAACGAGGCCAATAGCGTAACCACGGCGATGGCCGCGGCTTGGGCGTAATTGTATTCTTCCAGCTTGGTAACGATCAAAAGCGGGGTAATTTCGGTTTTCATGGGCAAATTGCCGGAGATGAAAATCACCGAACCGTATTCGCCCAATGCGCGGGCAAAGGCCAGGGCAAAACCGGTTAAAAGGGCGGGAAAGATCATGGGCAGAATCACTTTTATGAATGTCTGCCAGCGACTGGCGCCCAGACTTGCGGCGGCCTCTTCCACGCCGGTCTCCATGTCTTCCAAGGCGGGCTGCAAGGTTCGGACCACGAAAGGCAGGCCGATAAACGTCAAAGCCACGATCACGCCCAGCGGAGTGTAAGCCACTTTGATGCCCAGCGGTTTGAAGAATTGCCCGATCCAGCCGTTTTGCGAGTAAATCATGGTTAAGGCGATTCCCGAGACGGCTGTGGGCATGGCAAAGGGCAGATCGACCAAGGCATCGACAATTTTCTTGCCGGGAAAAGAATACCGCACAAGGACCCAGGCCACTATCAGTCCGAACACGGCGTTTATAAGGGCCCCTACAAGCGATGCCCCGAAAGTCAAGCGATACGAGGCCACGACGCGGGGATCGCTCACGGTTTTCCAAAATTCCGACCAGTTTAATGAGGCCGACTTGAGAAACAGGCCGGAGAGCGGAATCAAGACGATAAGGCTCAAATAAAGCAGCGTGAAACCCATGGTCAGCCCGAAGCCGGGCAAGACGCTTTGCCGTTTTAACTGGATTCGCACGACTAACCCCTAAAAGGATTCGAAATTCCGACCCTTTTTTAAGGATCGGACAATATAGTTGTATAACAATTGCTGAAATCTAAACCTCGAACCCTGAACCCCGGATTTTTTACCCAATCCACAATCCTTCCACCCGCACCTGGTATTGGCCGCCGTTGCGGCTGAGGTAATTGATCAAACCGCTGTGGCGCCATTGTAACATGCACATCCGGGGTTGGAAGAAGTACCGCATGCCGATGCGCAGTTCGCAACGGGTTTCCTTGACCAATCCTTCATACCCCTCGGCAATGTAATAGCCAAGGTCCTTGTATCCCTTTTCGCGGGGGCCCAGCGGACCGGTCACGCACCATACGATGACCCCGGTGCGATGATCGACCTCCATTGCCACTCCGCAATGGGTGATGGGACAACCGCAGGACATGCCCAAGGGCCGGCCGATCATGATGTCGCCGACCTGGATGTTCATCTCCCGGGTCAAGAGCGGATTATGCGGCAGAATGATCTCGCGGGGGCCGGGCTCCTCGGGAAAATGCTCCAGGTAAAAGTCGAATTCCCGTCCCAAATGGTCGAGCCAATCGGGCTCGTGCGATTGGCTTTTTGCGCCGCCGGGCGTGCATGTGCGAATTCCACAAGTGCTGAATTGTTCCTCATCCGCACATCCAGTGCAACTCGCACTCGTATTGGCGCTGGTGCCGGCGGCATATATCGGCAACCGACCGGGATCGTCATCAATCGCATCAATTCGGCGATTGGAGGAGGTATTGTCTGCGATGGGACAATCCATAAGCTCAGCCGCCGTTGTGACCGAGGACTCGGAGCGGAGGCGGCTTTTTGAAAGATGAATGCAGCGCCGAATCATATCCGGCGATGAAGCCAATCGCTCCTGGAATTCATCGCAGGTGCGATACCCGCATAAACCGCAATTCAAACCAGGAAGTTCAATTTCAGATATTTCCGTCATGCCAAAGTAACTCCATATTAATAAAAATGTGATTGTCAACTTGCCTTTGCGAGGCTGTTAATCGATCGCAGGGAGCCTACCGCTCGGGGAAGCACATCCAACAATCGCCCGACTTCTTCAAGAGTGTTAAAACGTCCCAAACTTATTCGCAGCGAACCACGGGCTTTAAATGCGTCGAATCCCAGGGCCTCCAATACATGTGAAGGCTCGCCGGCGTGCAATGCGCTGCAGGCGCTGCCTGAGGAGATGGCAATTCCCGCCGCGTCCAATTCCAGCAGCAGCCGGATGGCCTCGCCTTCCATTCCGGCAAAACCCAGGCAAATGTTGCCCGGCAGCCGCTGATACCGATCGCCGATCAGATAAGCATTGGGAATGATTTCCGCAACCGAATCGATAATGTGCTCGCGGATTTTCACCAAGCGAGCGGCCTCGCCGGCCATCTCGTTGCGGGCGATTTCGGCGGCCGCGCCCAAGCCGACGATGCCGGCGACGTTTTCTGTGCCGGAGCGGAGCCCTCTTTCCTGGCCGCCGCCTTCCAAAAACGGGGCCAATTCCACGCCGTCGCGCACGTACAGGGCCCCGACCCCTTTGGGGCCGTGCAGTTTGTGCGCGGAGAGCGATAGCAAGTCGATCGTCTGTTTACGCATGTCGAAAAGGATTTTGCCGGCAGCCTGCACTGCGTCGGTGTGAAACAGCGCGCCATGCCTGTGGGCGATATCTGCAAGTTCCGTGATCGGCTGAATTGTTCCAATCACGTTATTGGCCGCCATGATCGATACCAGGCGAGTTTCGGGCGTCAATGCCCGGCTAAGAGTTTCCGGATCGACGAGCCCGTCTTCATCGACGGGCAATAGCGTGAGCGATGCGCCTTCGCGCTGCAATCTCCGGCAGCAGGCCAAGACCGCGGGGTGTTCGATGGCACTGGCGATCAGGTGGGCGCCGCGAAATGAATTAGCCGTCAATGCGCCGCGGATCGCGAGTGCATCGGCTTCGGTGCCGCTGGAGGTAAAAACGATTTCGTTCGGTTCCGCGCCGAGCAATTGCGCCACTTGAGATCTGGCCCGATCGACGGCTGCGCGGGCCTCGCGGCCTTCACAGTGCAAACTGGAGGGATTGCCCCAGCACTGTTGCAAATAAGGCTGCATCGCGGCGAAAACGCGGGGATCCAGGGGCGTAGTGGCGGCGTTATCGAAGTAAATCCGCTGGGCCATAGTTATAATCCATTCTAAAAAATAAAAGATCAATCACAAAATAGATGGTAACTGTAAATTCACATCTATTTAGCCCTCACCCTAACCCTCTCCCGACCAACCTTCGGTCGGTGCCCGGCGAGAGGACTTTTCCGATAGTCTATTCTCCCCGGTAAAAAGTCTGGCTTTCCAGGGCCCGCACCACGCCGAAGTGGGCTTGCCAACCGATTTCCTTTTTGCCCACGCAGATCGTGCAGGTGCCCACCGGCGGATTGCCCCGCAGGAAAAGCGAGCCGGTGACCTCGGGCGTTTCCAGCATGCGGGCCACCAGCGGATCGATGCCGATGCCGTGCAGGGCGTTTACTTCGCGGACCAGGACCTCGGGGGCCACGTCCTGGATGCGGGCCCTGAAGACCTCGCGTTCGGCCTGCGACACGCGATCAATTTTAGTTACCACGGCGATGTCGGACAGGGAGAGCATGGGACCTACCTTAAGCGGCAAGTTCATGCCGCTGGTGGCTTCGAGCACGATCATGCCCAGCCCGCCGTTGACGTATGGAGCGCATCGCAAACAGAGTCCGGCCGTCTCGACCAGCAGAATATCAGCATTGTTTTGCTCGGCCCAGCGCAGGGCGTCGCCGAGGATCATGACGTGGCAGTGGTCGGGGCAGAGCTCGCCCGTGTACACCTTTTTAGTGGGAATGTTGAATTCCTTGGCCAGCAATTCATCTTCGTCGGCGTATTGCACGTCGAGTTTTACAAAGGCGACGTGGTGACCGGCGCGGAGCAGTTTGCGGGTCATGTGGCGTAGCACCGAGGTCTTGCCCGTGGTGGCCGGGCCCGCGCAAATGGCAAGTCTCATATTACCTCCAGCAATTCTTCGGCGCCTAGGCGCAACCCGTGCCGCAACTTGTCGCGCAAACTGGAGAGCGCGTCATCGAGCCGGTTGACGCGGACGGAAACGGTGCGTTCGTCGTCGCTGGTGGTAAGCACGTTTACAATCGAGCCTCCTTGCATCACGATGCGGAAGTCGGACAACAGAGCGATGCGCGGATCATGGGTGACGAAAATGAATATCTTGCGCCGCCGTCTGAGCAGTTGTACGGCCTTAGTGCGATGAATGCCGGCGTTTTCCACCTCGTCCAAGAGCACCACGGGCGTGCTGCAAATCACCGAGGCGTCGGCAATGAGCAAAGCGCGTGTCTGGCCGCCGGAAAGCTCGGTCATGCGATTGTCCATGTCGATGGGCTCGCCGGTCAATTGGTTGGCGAATTCGATGGCCTCGGCAACCATCTGCCCGGTCTGGCCGTTGCAGGAGCGCACGCGGCAGTGCGTGCTCAAAAAATCGCGCACCGGCATGTCGGAGAGGAAGGTTGTGTGCTGGGTGATTAAGGCGATGGGATTGCGGGCCGGATTACAGCGGAATTCGGCGGGCGCGGGCGTGCCGTCGATCAATACTCGCCGCCCGCTGGGCGTGTCGCCGTCGGCAAAAAGTTCGATGTCGTTGATGAACGTGGTCTTACCCGATCCGGTGGGACCGACGATGCTTACAACCTGACCCATTTTAAGATCAATGCGGTCGAAAGGCTCTTGCCGACCGTCCCTGCCGCGACCGCTGAAAATCGAAATCGTTTCAATCATTGAACGTCCCTTTATGAAAAAATGATGTGTTCTTTGTAAAAACTACAATTACAAATGATTTTTTACATTTACTGAGGTTTTGAAATTTGGTCGAAGGAGCCGCCGTCGTCGAAATGCTCGGCCTGGGCTTTTTTCCATCCCCCGAATACGTCATCGATAGTGAAAAGTTCAACCTTGGCAAAACGTTTTAACAGATCTGTTTGCACGCCTTCGGTATTTCGCGGCCGGTAATAATGCTCGGCGGCAATTGTCTGGCCGACCGGCGAATACAGATATTGCAGATATGCTTCGGCCACCTTTCGAGTGCCGTGTTTATCGGCCACGGCATCGACCAGAGAGACTGTGGGCTCGGCCAGGATGCTCAGTGGCGGGGCTATGATATCGAACTTGTCGGGCCCCGATTCTTTTATCGATAAAAGAGCCTCATTTTCCCAGGCCAAAAGCGCGTCGCCCATCTCGCGCTGAACAAAGGTCATAGTTGAACCCCGGGCGCCGGTATCCAACACGGGTACGTGTTTGCTGAATAGTTCCTTGACGAATTCCTGCGCTTTGACTTGTGCTTGGGCAACCTGCGGGGCGGCATTGGGATCCTTGAGCTTGGCGAAATCGCCCAGTTCGCGCTTGAGCACGTAACCCCACGCGGCCAGATAGTTCCATCGGGCTCCGCCCGATGTTTTTGGATTTGGCGTAATCACTTCCACGCCAGGCTTGATCAGGTCGTTCCAATCTTTAATCCCCTTGGGATTGCCCTTGCGCACCAAGAATACGATCGTGGACGTATATGGAGAGCTATTGTTGGGCAAACGCGACTGCCAATTTTCGGGCAACAAATCGGCATGCTTGTGAATCGCATCGATGTCATAAGCCAAAGCCAGCGTCACCACGTCAGCGGCCAAACCATTGATGACCAGCCTGGCCTGAGCGCCCGAACCGCCGTGCGATTGCTCGATGTTAACTATTTCTCCCGTCTTCTTTTTCCGCTCGTCGGCAAATGCAGCGTTGAAATCGTGATATAACTCCCGGGTAGGATCATAGGAGACATTCAATAACTTCACAGTCTTGCCCTGTTGTTGGGTCTGAGGTTTGCACCCGGAAAGGCAATAGCCAAACAAGGCAAAGCCTACGATCAATAACAAGAAACGATACCAATTTTTTTCCAAGAGCATTCGTGTTTCTCCTTAATCAAGTTGAACTAGTTCGCTGCGGTGTTAAGGGCAAGTCTTGTGCCGGGATGATTGAACTAGTTTTTTATCGAGGAATCTGATATATATGTCAATATCAATCATCATAGTGATATATTAAAGTCATAATATACTGCCAAATACGATAGTTTAATCTGAATTATTTGGTATAATATCCGTGATATTTGATAATAATTTATTAGTTGTGTATTCACAGCAGGGAAGACAGGGTCCATTATGAAAGAATTCCAAGCCGCACTATTGAGCGTCTGGCGCGAGGCCTGCCGGCATATCGAAATTACACAGTCCACCACGAACATTGCCGCCATGCTGGTCGAGTGGATGCCGTTGGAGCAAGTTTTGGTGCGGCGTTTAAACCTAGAGCGATCGAGTCTGGAAACCGTGGCCGTGGGTTTGGAACCTGCTGGGACATCGCTTCCTCGTGTTCGGACGGTTTGCTCTGCCGATCAGTTGGATTCCATTTTAACATTGTGTGCCCGTGGCGAGATTATCCGCATCAGTCCAGGAGCGGCCAACGCCGGCCAGTGGGATTTTCTCCTGCCCAGCGGTTTTGAGGGCGACATCTTAGTCGGTTCATTGGGCAAGGCCCAGGCGCCGGCCGGGATCTTGGCGTTGTGTGCCGGTTTGCATGGATCATTTACCCCACAGCATGCGGCACTGGCGGAGCTCCTTTTGGAACCGTTTTCAATCGCCCTGGAAAACGATCACCATCTAAGTGAGATGGCCGCATTGCGCGAGGCGGCCGAGGCCGACAAGCGTTCGCTTTTGACAAAACTCGGGCGCAAAGAGTTGGGCGATACGATCGTGGGGGCCGATGCGGGTCTGCGGGCAGTCATGGAGCGGGTGGAACTGGTAGCGCCGTCTGATGCGCCGGTGTTGATATTCGGGGAGACGGGGACGGGCAAGGAATTGATCGCTCGTTCGATTCACGCCCGGTCGCGGCGTGCCGCGGGGCCGTTCGACCGGGTGAACTGCGGGGCCATCCCACCTGAGTTGATCGATTCGCAGCTTTTCGGGCACGAGCGCGGGGCATTCACTGGGGCGGTGGAAGGCCGTCGCGGCTGGTTTGAACGTGCAAACGGCGGCACCTTGTTTCTGGATGAGATCGGCGACTTGCCTTTGGCCGCACAAGTCCGCATGTTGCGGATATTGCAAGACGGTTGGATGGAGCGCGTGGGCGGGGAAAAGCCGATCCACGTAGACGTGCGGATCGTGGCCGCCACGCACCGGGATTTGGCCGCCATGGTGGCCGATGGGCGGTTCCGCGAGGATTTATGGTATCGAATAGCCGTGTTTCCCATTGTCCTGCCGACCTTGCGAGAGCGGCGGGAGGACATTGCCCGGCTGGCTGCGCATTTCGCCCATCGCGCGGCCACGCGATTCGGACTGGCCCCGGTGCTACCCATCGCGCAAGACTTGGAATTATTGGCGTCATATTCCTGGCCGGGAAACGTCCGTGAGCTGGCGGCGGTGATCGATCGGGCGGCGATTCTAGGCGAAGGCAAGACATTGGAGGTGGCCAAGGCCCTGGGTGTAGGTGCGGAACGGGCGATACCCGCCGCAGATGCCCAGAAAATAAAATCCCAGTCTCCTGCCCCGCCCGCCGGCATCGAGCCGCTAAACGCAACTGTGCGATGGAACATCGAAAAGGCCCTGGCGCTATGCAAAGGACGCATCGAAGGGCCACACGGCGCCGCCGTATTGCTGGATATCAATCCTCATACGCTGCGGGCCAAGATGCGCAAACTGGGCATCGATTGGAAACATTTTCGAGAGACGCGGAAATGAAAACAGGGTAGAATCATCTGCATTTTTTTAGAACGCTAATTTCCTCTAATCTCCACTAATTAAAACAAATTGCATAGATCGGCGAAGAATAGCGTTCTTACATGTGTAGCGCATTTAGAGCCTATCCAATACATAAAACTTCAATCACAGCAAGAGATTACAAATTCATTGCGATTCTGTCCTCACCCTAACCATCTGTCAAAGGGAGAGGGGAGAAATTCATTATGGCGTTACAGAGGGGCGGCCGATGCTGTAGTAGGTAAAACCGGCTTCGCGCATGCGCTGGGGATTGTAGATATTGCGGCCGTCGAAAATCACTTTTTGACGCATCAGCTTGCCCATCTCGTCGAAGTCGGGATGCACGAACTGCTTCCACTCGGTCATGATCGCCAAGGCATCGGCGCCGATCAAGGCGTCGTCGCGGCGTTCGCAGTACACCAATTTTTCGCCGTACGCCTGGCGGACGTTATCCATGGCCACAGGATCGTGCACGCGGAGTTTCGCCCCGAGTTCAAGCAATCGGTCGATCAGCGCCAGGGCCGGGGCCTCGCGGATGTCGTCGGTACCGGGTTTGAAGGCCAGCCCCCAAACGGCAATCGCCTTGTTTCCTAATTTGCCCTGGAAGTGCCGTTCTATCTTATCGACGAGCAGTTTTTTCTGTGTTTGGTTCACGCGGTGGACGGCTTCGAGGACGTGTGGATCCACGCCCAGTTGCCGGGCGATGGCCGTCAAGGCGAGCACGTCTTTGGGAAAGCAGCTTCCGCCGAAGCCCACGCCGGGAAAGAGAAATGCAAAACCGATGCGGTTGTCAAAACCCATGCCGCGGCGGACCTCGTTTATATCGGCCCCCAAAAGCTCGCAAATGTTGGCCATCTCGTTGATAAAGCTGATCTTCGTGGCCAGCAGGGCGTTGGCGGCGTACTTGGTCATTTCCGCGCTTTCGGGCGACATGACCAAAAGCGGTTTTTCGGTGCGCAGATAGGGCTGGTACAGGTCCCTGAGGATTTCGGCCACTTCGGCCCGGCGCACGCCTACAACCACGCGATCGGGTTTCATGAAGTCCTCGATGGCCGCCCCTTCCTTGAGAAATTCGGGATTGCTGGCCACGTCGACATCGCGTCCGGTAAGTTCTTTCAGCCGGGCGGTTATTTTCGCGTTCGTGCCCACGGGTGCGGTGCTCTTGCAGACCACGATGCAGTCTTTATTCAAGTGCGCCGCGATGCCATCCACCGCCGCCCAGAGCGACGCCAGATCGCTAGCGCCATCCTCCCCCGGGGGCGTGCCCACGGCTAAAAAAACTATTTGTGCTTTGCTGGTCGCGGCCGCCTGATCGGTGGTGAAGTGCAGCCGGCCGGCGCTCACGTTCCGCACCACCAGTTCGGCCAGCCCGGGCTCATAGATCGGGATGTGGCCGCGATTTAGAAGGTCGATTTTTTTTCTGTCGCAATCGATGCAAACTACATTATTGCCGGTCTCGGCCAAACACGTGCCCGTGACCAGACCAACGTAACCGGCGCCTATGACAACGATTTTCATTTTAGTAATTCCTTTTCCACAACCCATTCCCATCTTGGGATGGTCCTGGGCGAGAGCCAAAAACCGGTTCTAAATCATTTCCCCTTGAGAATAACGTCCGGAAGAATCCTTAGATTAAATATTTCCCTTCTAGAAGGTTCTCGATATCTTGCAGCAAATTACCCAGATCTTCTTCAACAATCCCCCACACAATTCGGTCATCTATGCTATCATAGCCGTGGGCTAAAATATTCCGGAATGATATAATACTGCGGTATCCTCTTATTTTATCCAGTATAATAGGCTCCTCAGTTTTGATTCTGTTTAATGCTTCCCCAATAATCTCAAATTTTCGCTCAACGGCGCTTCTAAGCAATTCGTTGCGATTGTAATCATCATATTTTTTACCGCTAACAAATTGAGAAATAGCCAAAGCGGCTTCCCTGACGTCATGGAGAAGCTTAAGAATGTCATCCTTCATATATCTTCACCCTCTCCTTGAATACCCTTTGGCGGAAATAAGGATTTTTAAGACTATTGATTGTGAGCAGATCGATCTCGCTTCCTAAGGCATCTTCAAGATAATGCAGCAACCCGAAAAACCTTTTGGAAAGTTGAAGATCGGGATCTTCAAACTCGACAAGCAGATCAACATCACTTCCAGAAGAATTATCGCCGCGAGCGCGAGATCCAAAAAGATCCAACCTCTTTACTCTGTATTTACAACAGGCCGCCTCCGCAACCTTTTTAATTTCTTCTAAAGTCATAAGTGTCACCTTAAAATCACGCTTAATGAATCACAATTCACTTTTAATATGAGTCATTTGCTTCACAGTTGATTTGAACCGGCCGGTGAAAGGCTTGTATTGGATTCAAAGATTGCTGTTGGAAATTCTTCTTCAAAGGGATGCCCGTTTTGCCACCCTAGTCTACCCGTTCGGCGAAAATGTTCCAATCGGCGGATTGCAATCTCGCAAAACAGCGGATCGACGTCGGCGGTAAAACACTGCCGATCGAGGATCTCGGCCGCCAGGAGGGTAGTGCCTGAATGGGCGAAAAGATCGATCACCGCGTCACCCGGATTGGAGCTCGCCCGAATTATGCGATCGATGCACTTGAGCGGTTTTTGCGCGTAGCAACCGGAGACGTTTTCTTGCATGCGGTAAAATACTTGTTGGATATCGACCCAAACGTTGCCCGCGCGGATCGTGTCGGCCTTGCCGCGCTGAAGATTTTCTGTTAGCGCGCCGCCGACTTCTTTATAATAACCGCGGAGGATTTTAGGAATGTCGGTATATTCGGCCTCAATGTTGAAAGTGGGGTCTCCCTTGATGTAATAAAGCAATTCCTGACGAACGGCCATCCAGTTTTTTTGCGTGCCGTAGCCGCGCTGATTGCGCATGGTGATAAAGCTGCGCGGAGAAAACGGCTCGCCGCGCATCATGATCATGAAGTCGGCCAAGGGTTGAAAGCCTTCGTTCTGATCGGCGCCCAGCCAAATATACAGCGATGCGTTCTGGGACAATACGGCGTTCGTAGTGCGGACCCAGCGCCTGCACCACTCGATGTATTCATTGATGTCGCGGACTTCAAAGGCGGCCAGATTATAAGGCGGATCTTGAATGGCCAGCGCCGGCCGATGGTCTTGCAGCAGTTCGCCAACGGCGCCGAAGTCGGTTGCGTCCAAGCAGCCGACGGAGTGCCGTTCGAGCGGATCGCGCCAGATTTCATCAGGTTTGAGCCGGCAATAGGGCAGAAGTCGTTCTCGGATTTCCGAACCATTGTCGAGCCGGGGCAATGGATTATTATTCATGATCACGGCACTCACTCCCGGCACAAGCGCCGGGTCTAAACGCTCCCCGACCATGCCTAAACTTTCTCTTCATTTTCCACGCTCCCCTGCCCTTCCTTTTCGCCGTTTTCTTCCTTCGGAACGCGTTTGACGGCCACCAGCTTGTCGTCTTCATCGAGGCTCATGATTTTCACACCCTGGGTGTTGCGGCCAATGATGCTGATGTCAGCGACCGAGATGCGTTGGATTTTGCCACGTGCGGTGATAATGAACAACTCGTCTTCGTCGCGGACCGAGACGATGCCGATGGCCGGGCCGTTGCGTTCGGTGGTTTTTACGTCGCGCAGGCCCTTGCCGCCGCGCCGCTGGGTGCGGTAGCAATGACCGGAGGTGAGCTCCTCTTCTTCGCCTTCGCGGGCTTCTTCGCCCTCCGCTTCAGGCTGCTCGACTTCGTGCTCGTCTGCGTCTTCATCCGATTCTGATTCTTCAACAACCGTAGTGCCTTCCTCGGCCAAGTTGCTTTCCAGATTCGGTCCGAAGGGCGTGCGCTTGCCGTAGCCGTTGGCGCAGGCAGTCAAGAGCGTGGCCTCGGGATCGGCCACCACCATGCCTACGACCAAGTCGCCGGAGGTGAGTTTGATGCCTTTTACGCCGGAGGAATTACGGCCCATGGGCCGGGCGTCGGACTGTTTAAAGCGGATGGCCATCCCCTTTGCCGTGGCCAGGACCAATTCGTCGCCGGTTTTGGCGACCACCACGTTGACCAGTTCGTCACCTTCGCGAAGTTTAATGGCGATAATGCCGGTTTTCATGGGCCGGCTATATGCGGCCAGGGGCGTCTTTTTTACCAAACCTCGCGCGGTGGCCATTACCAGGTAGTGATCGGACAGGTCGAAATCTTTCACCGCCCGGCAATCGGCGATTTGTTCGCCCTCGGACAGATTGAGCAAATTGACGACCGCCCGGCCACGGCTGTCGCGGGCAAGCTGTGGCAGGTCGTAGACCTTGCGCCAATACACCTTGCCCTTGTTGGTAAAGAACAAGAGATAGGCGTGCGTGCTGGCCACGAAAAGATGTTGCACCGGGTCTTCTTCTTCGGTTTTCGCGCCTGTAAGCCCTTTGCCGCCGCGGCGCTGGGCGCGGTAGGCCGAAACCGGAGTGCGCTTGACGTACCCGTTGCTGGTGATCGAATACGACCATCATCTCTTCTTCGATCAGGTCTTCCAGGTTGATGTCGCCGATTTCCTCGCCGCTGATTTCCGTGCGGCGCGGTTCGGCGTGCTTGCGTTTTAGTTCGCGTAATTCCTCGCGGATCAGTTCGAGGATATTATTGCGATCGGAAAGGATGCGGTTGTATTCGGCTATCTCGGCGAGCAATGCGCGGTGCTCATCGGAAAGCTTGTTTTGCTCGAGGTTGACCAACTGGCCGAGAGTCATTTTCAGGATGGCGTCGGCTTGGACGGGGGTTAAACTATAGTTTTCGCTCTGACCGTGCTCGGCCGTGAACACGGCGAAACCTTCGTCGCCCAAGGCCCTTTGCAACAAGGCGGCCGGAGTTTGAATTTGCATCAATCTTTGCTTGGCCTCGGCCTGCGTGGCAGAAGAGCGAATGACGCGAATCACTTCGTCGATGTTGGCGTGGGCCAAAAGCAGCCCTTCGACCGTGTGTTTGCGCTGCCTTGCCCGGAAGAGCAAATATTGCGTGCGCCGCCGGATTACAGTTTCGCGATGGCGTAAAAACTCTTCCAGCAGTTCCTTGATGCTCAAAACACGAGGCTTGCCGTCAACCAGGGCCAGGAAGATGATGGAAAAACTATCTTGCAGCGGGGTGAATTGATAAAGCTGGTTGAGCACGATTTCCGGGTCGGCGTCTCTTTTAAGATCGAGGACCAGTCGGACGGGTTCGTCCAGGTCGCTTTCGTTGCGGCAGCCTGAGATGCCGGGAATTTTGCCGTCGTTGACCGCGTCGGCGATCCGCTCCTCGATCCGGTCGCGCGACTGCTGGAAGGGGATCTCGCTGACGACGATGCGGTAGCGGTTGTTGTGTTCCTCGATGGCCGCCCGGGCGCGGACCACGACGTTTCCCCGGCCGGTATAATACCCGCGGCGGATGCCGGCCCTGCCGCAGACCACGCCGCCGGTGGGAAAATCGGGGCCGGGCACGATTTCTAATAGTTCGTCGATGGATACGTCGGGCTCATCGCAGACTTTGATCAGGGCGTCGCAGATCTCGCCCAGGTTGTGGGGCGGGATGGACGTGGCCATGCCAACCGCGATACCGTTGGAGCCGTTGACCAGGAGATTAGGAAATTTCGAAGGCAGCACCACCGGCTCGGTCCGCCGCTCGTCATATGTTGGAATGAAATCCACCGTGTCGAGTTTTATATCATCCAGTATCAGCGCGGCAATGGGCGAGAGCCGGGCCTCGGTGTATCGCATGGCCGCGGCTGGCAAACCGGCGATCGAACCGAAATTCCCCTGCTTGTCGACCAGCACGTGGCGCATGTTCCATTCCTGGGCCATGCGGACCAGGGTCGGATAAATCACGCCTTCGCCGTGCGGATGATAATTGCCGCTGGTATCGCCGGAGATTTTTGCGCACTTGACGCGGCCCGCCCCGGGGCCAAGGTTCAAATCGTTCATGGCCACCAGGATACGGCGCTGAGAGGGTTTTAGTCCGTCGCGGACATCGGGCAAGGCGCGGCTGACGATTACGCTCATGGCGTACGTCAAATAACTGCCCTTGAGTTCCTCCTCGATGGGCATCTCCAACAGCCGACCTACTGGATTGCCATTGCTGTCGCCGGCCGGCTGTTCGGAAGGAGGAATATTTTCAGGTCCCGGCTGATCGGGGGGAAGATTTGTATCGTTAGACAACGCGAGTCCTTTCAGGGGAAATAAATATCAACTCATTTATATTAAGACTCTAAATATATCTATTCACCCCTATTTCCACAATGGCCGGACAGGAAGTTTTCGTTGACGCAAGTCTTTTATTCATGAGATGTTACAGCAGCATTCCCGTGTGTGTTTTTTTATCTAAAAAAATACCCTGAAAGCGATAAAAATAAGGGCGATTTATTACCCCCCATAATTGTGTATGTGTTGAACGTTTGGCGCGAAATGGAGAAACGCCGCCGCCTGAAGGCGGCTGAGAGGAAAAAGGGAAAAAGGGGCGATGGATCATCTCATCCCAGGCGTGAAACGCCTGGGCTAGAGCACTTCTCAGATAAGTGTAGCGTGTTGGGTGCCATGCCCACGCTCGTCGTGGGCATGTTTACCCGCGAAAACTGAAGCATGGCCACGTAAGCGTGGCCATGGCACCCGCTACACTTATGGTTGATGCGCTCTAGAGAAAAGGCACGATGTTTCATAATTTGGCGACAGAGCGATTATTCGTAGGCGGCACAGTGATCATTGCAGTTGACACGGTGAGGAACAAAAGCGGTGGAGCGACGGATTCCGTCATTCATAGCGGAGGGATTCGATTGGATCGAGCCGGCTGGCCTTGCGCGGGATAATAGCCGAAAAACATGCCCACCGATGCGGCAAAACCCAGGGACACTAGGATGGCATTGAGGGAGATAGTAAAAGGCCAGCGCGTGCCGCTGAGAAAGAGGTTCACGACGTAAGTGGCGGCCACCGAGGCGGCAATGCCCAGAATGATGCCGATTACGCCGCCCAACAAGGAAAGCACCACGGCTTCGAGGAGGAACTGCCGGAGAATATCGCGCGAGCGTGCGCCCACGGCCAGTCGGACACCGATCTCGCGGGTGCGCTCGGTTACGGAGACCAGCATGATGTTCATTATGCCCACCCCGCCGACAACCAGCGAGACGCTGGCCACGGAGCCGAGGAGCAAGGTCATCACCATGGTGATGATGTTCAGGACCCGGGCGACTTCGGAGGTGTTTCGCACGGTGAAATCGTCTTCGTTGCCTGGGCGGATGTGGTGCCGTTGGCGCAAGAGATTGGTGACTTCATCTTCGGTCTGTTTCATCTGATCGGTGGAGCGGGCGGAGACGAAGACGCAATCGACGTTATTGAAATTGCTGCCGCTGACTTTTTTCTTGATCGTGGTGAATGGGGCCAGGACGATGTTGTCCTGGTCCTGGCCGAAAAGGTTTGCGCCTTTCGGCTCCAAGAGGCCGATCACTCGGAAGGGGATTTTTTTGATGCGGATTGTGGCGCCCACGCAGTCCATGCCGGGAAAGAGGTTGTCGGCCACGGTTTTGCCGATGACGCAGTACTTGGCGGCGGCGTGGATATCGGCGGCGCTAAAGAATTCACCTCGTTCGACCTGCTGGTTGCGGATGGTCAGATACGTCTCGTTGACGCCCATGATCGAGTCCGGGGCCCAGTTCAAGTTTCCGGCCACGACTTGGGCCTTTGCGCTTACCTCGGGCGAGGCGGCCAGCACAGTGGGGCACTCGGCGGCCAATGCGTCGGCGTCGGAGGCCAAGAGCGTGGTAAAGGTGCCTGAAGGGAGGCGCATGCCTCCGCCCGTGTAGCTGCCGGGAAGAATAAACAGCACGTTCGTGCCTAAACTCTGGAACTGGTCTTTGACCATCTTGCCGGCCGATTGGCTGATGGAAACCAGCAAAATTACCGCCCCCACGCCGATGACGATTCCCAGCACGGTCAATCCGGCGCGGGTCTTGTTCTTCAACAACGACCGCAGCGACACTCGCAATATGACGTGAAGATTCATGGACGGAGTCGTGCGTAAGTTTGGTTAGGAGCGATTTTCAGTGATCCAACTAGGCCCTCACCCTAACCCTCTCCCAAAGGGAGAGGGGAATAAAATCAAGGCGTTTTTACCTGGTCCGTTTGCATGCCGATCACTACTTCCTGTCCTTCGCGCAAATTGCCGGAAAGCACTTCCGTGCAACTCTTGTCGCTTAAGCCGGTTTCGATCTTGACGGCAGCCAGCAGGTCTCCGTCGGTTACCCAGACGTATCGATGGTTGGTGGCGCCTGGCGGAGCAGACTTATTTCCCTTGGCGGTGCCGGCATTTGCGGCTACGCCCGTGAGAATCGCGCGGTCGCTTTGGCGGACCTGTTCGGGCTTGGGATAAAACCTCAAGGCCGCGTTAGGGACGGTCGGCACTCCGGCGTGCATCTCGATTTGAAAGATCAGGTTGGCGGTCATTCCGGGGAGCAGCTTGATTTGCGGGTTGGGCGATTCGACCACGACCGTGTAGGTCACCACGTTCTGAACCGTGGTAGGATTCAGTCGGACCTGGAATATCTTTCCCTGGAAGGTGTCTTTGGGATAGGCGTCCACTGAAAAATCGACCGGCTGGCCGCGCGACTGGGCATCGCGGATCAGACCGATGTCGGCCTCATCCACGGAGGCATAGACGTAAACCTTTTTCTCCAAATCCGGGGCGACCACGAAGAGCACGGGTGTTTGGAACTGCGCGGCCACGGTCTGACCGGCGTTGACTTTGCGGTCGATGACCACGCCGTCCACGGGCGACCGGATAGTGGTGTAGGTCAGATTGGTTTCGGCCATATCCAATGTTGCCTTGTTCTGTTCGACCGTGGCCTTGGCGACTTCGACGTTTGCCGTAGCCATCTCGAAATTGGCCTTGGCCAGGTCGTAGTCGCTGTCGGCGATGCCTTTGATCGGGCGATCCGTTCCCGGGATGTCGGTGATTTTGTAAAGTTCCTTAGCGCGTTTAAAATCCCGTTCCGTCTGATTGAGCCTTGCTTTGAACTGTTCCAAATCGGCGACAGAGTGGGCAAGAGCGGCCTTGGCCTGCCGGCATTGGGCCTTGTAGACTTGGGGATCGATCTCGGCGAGGATTTGATCTTTTGTTACTAGATCGTTGAAATCCACGTGAACCTGCTGAATGGGGCCCGAGGCATAGGAGCCGACCTGCAGGCTGAGGACGGGTTGCACTGTGCCATTGGAATTGACGGTGAGGGTAATGTCGTCGCGCTTAACCGGTGCGGTTAAGAATTTGCCGTTGGCGGCCCCGTTTTGCGAGGCATGGAAACGGCTGTAGCCGGCGGCCCCTGCGCCGACGATAACGACCGCGGCAATCAGCCATAAAAGAAGGCGTTTCATGCTGCTTTTCTCTCCTCTGCGTGCAAGGCTTCAATAGCCTGCGAGAATTCACTGGAGTCGCAAATGACTTGCCCGTCGTGGATGACGACGGCCCGGCGGGCGTTTTTCGCCACTTCTTGATCGTGGGTCACGAGGATAATGGTGATGCCGTCTTCCTGGTTGAGCTGCCGGAAGAGCTCCATTACTTCGCGGCTGGTGCGGGAGTCGAGGTTGCCGGTGGGCTCGTCGGCCAAGAGGATCGAAGGCTGGTTGGCTAGTGCGCGGGCGATGGCCACGCGTTGTTGCTGGCCGCCGGAGAGTTGCGATGGGTGGTGGTCCATGCGCGACTCGAGCCCAACTTTCATCAACAGTTTACGCACGCGATCGCGGCGTTCCTTACCCTTGATCCGCGTGGAGTACAAAAGCGGCAGTTCCACGTTTTCCAAGGTGCTGGTGCGGGAGAGGAGATTGAAGCTTTGAAATACGAAGCCGATTTTTTGATTTCGCAACCGTGCGCGATCGTCGCTCGACATGTCCACGACCTCTTGGCCTTCGAGCAGGTAACTGCCGCTGGAGGGATGATCGAGGCAGCCGAGCGTATTCATGAGCGTCGTCTTACCCGAACCCGACGGACCCATAAGGGCTACGTATTCCCCGCGTTCGATGTCGAGGGAAACGTCGCACAGTCGCATTTACCTCGACTTCGCCGAGCGAGTACGTTTTTCGGATGTCGCGCAACTGGATCAAGGACATTTTTGGATTTCCTTAAAACGTCTGATTAAATGATGTGTGCCACAACCAACCTTCGGTCGGTGCCCTGCTTGCAAGCAGTGCTGGGGGAAAGTGCCGGGAAAACACTGCTGGCAAGCCAGCAGTGGCACACAACCTGCTCTTTAAATTCATAATAGTAAAAGTTAAATCAAAAACGGCTTCATGTTGCTAGGGTTGTAATATCGTTTTATAGCTTCTTCCTTCAGTCCCATGCCACGCAAGGTAAATAATACCGCCTGTTCTTGGAGTTTCTTTCGCGAGACTTTGTATTCGACGACCAGCTTTGCATGCAATAAATTGATCATGATCATGGTTGCCAGGTGATGAGCAAACCAGCCGGCCATGTTTATCATAGCGGACCCATTCACGGCGTCACCGGCGGCAATCGCCGCCTTGATGCACTCATCAACCTTGCGAACCCAGCGCGAGGGACCTTCTTTAATGGCGGAGCGGGCGAACTCGCCTTCGTCCATCAAACTGCGAAGGACCAAGCGGATAAATGAACGAACATTGTCATTCGATAATCGCTCGCCGAAGAGTTGTGAAAACAGGTAATGCACGAGCGCCACCAGGTTTGGGGTAGAGGGTTCCAAAGCTTCCAGGCTTTGGATGATTTTTGCCCGCTCTTCGGTGAAGCACGATTTTTGTATGGCGGAATAGATGGCTTTTTTGCTGGGAAAGTGTTTATACAAAAGGGCCTCGGAAACACCGGCCGCGCGTGCCAGTTCGCGGGTGGTGGTTTCGTGGAATCCTTTTTCAACAAAGACTTTGCGTACGGCCTTGAGGATGTCGGCCCGCCGCTGGTCGCTGGATAATTTCCCGTTTGATTTCATGGGAGGCCTTTCATTTGATCGACGCTAGTTAGTGTACACTTACTTACCTAAAAAAACAATGACATTTTTAAGGTGATTTTCGACCATTTGTCGGCATTTTTGATATGTGATAGGCTTAAATCCCGGATCCCTGCAATTATGATTGTTAAAATGTTTCCTCGTTTCCAGCGGCGGATGATGAAAAACGAACCGAAATGGCTGTGTTGGGCGATAATTGCGTTGATTTGTACTACGGCCTTTGGCGGCGATTTGGCCAAGAGCGAGGGGGCAAAAAGCAACGATCTATATGCGCAAATCTCACAAGCCTATCTGGACGGCAACTGGGACGAGTTGGAAAAGGTTCTTGGCGACTCGTCGAAGGAAATCGAGGCACTGAGTTCTGCGCAGCAGGCCGACGTGGCTTATGTCCGCGGGGTTTTGGCCCAATGCCAGACGGCCTGGTGGAATCAGTGCAAGAAGGGGAAAAAGGTGGAAATCAGACCGGTCGTCTGGGGGCATACGCTTAAACTCTGGTTCGATCCGGCGGGCAAGGATGCAGTGGAAATGAAATCGGTGGGGGCGGTTAAGGTCCTTTCCGTGACCTGGCCAGTAGCCGATATGGACAATCCGGAACATGCAGAACACGGTTATTCCAAAGGCGATTTGTGCAACTTGGGCGCCTGGAACACAATAGGCATAGCCATGGTCTGGTCGCAGATATCGGCGCAGGCTTTGGCCAATCGCAGCGGGGATGACAAGCTGCGGCTGGACCGATACCAGGAATTCCGCGGTCATCTTGCAGGCCTGTACTACGGCACGCCCAAGGCGCGGCGATGGGGATTTTTTCTATATCTGCTATCTTGGATGGATAAGTACAGCCAGATGCCGACGGTCGGTTCGCGCAAGGCGGCCGGGGCCATGTTTCTGGCCGAGATCATGGCCAATCCTACCAAATATCCTTCCATACCCCTGCCCGGCGCTCTGCCCGCCGATGGGGCCGAGGAAAAACTGGCACAGCACGTCCGAAGCAAGATCGAAAAGCATGGTTGGACAATCGCCGAAGACAAAGCCCTGCGCGAGGCGATCAAAAGCTTTGCCGCCGCCAACGAGGCCGGGGTTTTGCAGACCCAAAAGGCCACACTGCCCAACAAGCTCACCGTTTCACTGGACCTTGAAGCCGATAAACCGCTGCGTCTCAAGCGCGACGCCTGGCTAAAGTCGCAGTTCGACAAGGCCGGCGGCACGGCCCAATAATGTAGTAAATAGGATTCACTGCAAATCGAAGGGAATAACCCAAAAGACAAATACTTTGGGAAACATCCTTCAGAAATATAAAGGAATTACTATACACTCTCGTGAATTGCCCGTCACACATTCTCTATGAAGGACCTGGTATTCCCTTCAAGCCAAGTATCTTGACCCTGCAATACTCGATCTACCGCTTTTACATCTTCCTTTCCGTCAATTTGAACATAAACCTCTTCTTCCGGGCTGTTCGCCTTGGTTTCACTGGTGCACTGTTTTGGGGTATATGCGGTAAATACATTATCGACTGTTGATAACACTGCCGCCGGCATTTGCGTGGCGGCAATGGTGATGGGCGTGGCCGATTCCGACCAGTAGGGGGTGTTTGTCGCGTGGTCGTAGAGGAATCCGCCAATGTAATACTTGCCCGGTGCGACGCCGGTGGTGTCCCATGGGTAGGTGATGTTGCCGTTGGCGGTGACAGCCAGCTGGTCGTACTTGATCCAGTGCTCATTGCCGTTCCACTTGTTATCTGGGTCATAGTACAGTCAGAGATGCTAGCTTGCGTGTCTCTCGAAGAATCCTGGAAGCCACGGCGGAGACGGGCAAACACGGCAAGAACCTCCAATCGTGTTCGAGGTTGACGTTAGTTCAACTGCAGAAGGGACTTGCGGCGGTTTGATATCGGATACAGTCAAACTAGGGAAATCCCCGCATTTGCCGGTTGAGCAGCTTCGCCGGCCCAAGAACCTTGACTGAGGTTCTGACCGGCGTTAGGATTCACTGTTCAATTGGTGGTTGCTTTTCTCTCGCCGCCGCGTCGGCGACAGCACGGGATGGCAACCCGACACTGGTACAAGTAATAGAGGGATTCCGCAACCTTATTGCACAGGAAAGGAGACTTTATGTTTTCTTCGACGCGGAGTTCGTTCGACACTCTCTTTTCCGCAATGTGCAACTTCTGGCGAGGCAGCTCGCGCCGGCACAGGCGGACGCCGATCCACTACCGGCTGGGCTTCGAACAGCTCGAAGGCAAAACGATGCTCTCAGGCGTGACCACGCAAGCCGCACTGATTGCGGCCATCAATGCCGACAACGCCGCGGGCGGCTCGAACTCGATCACCCTCGGCGCAAACATCGCGCTCTACGAAACCACCGCGAACAATACCAATGACGGCCCAAACGGGCTCCCGTACATCAAGTCGGGCGACAACCTGACCATCGTCGGCAACGGCCACGTGATCCAGCGCAGCGCCAGTTCCGGCGATGCGGCTTTCCGCCTGTTTGACGTGGCTTCTGGAGCGTCGTTGAACCTGAACAATTTGTCGCTGGAAAACGGCCATGTGTCGAGATCGACTGGCGCGACACTCCAGGGCGGGGCCATTTTCGTCGAAAGTGGCGGTAAGCTCAACCTCAACCGGGTCACCCTGTCCGGCAACTCCGTCAACAACGCCGGGAGCGCCTCCCAAAACACATTGGAAGGCGGCGCGATCTACAACGCGGGGACCGCGACGATTGTCGCCAGCACCGTGAAGGGCAACTCCGCCGCGTTCAGTCTCACCAACGCTGCCGGCCAGGGCGACAACGACGCCTTCGGCAACGACAATGGCAACGGTCTTATTGGGGACGTCGTTGTGGAGGGGGGCGGCATCTACAATGCCGGCAGCTTGTCCATCACCTCCAGCAGCTTCGTCGGCCAGAACTCCGCCACCAGCGCCGTCACCAATGGCAGCAATTCACCTCCCGGGAACATCGGTAATGGCAGTTCCAACGGCGACACCGATGCCGGCAGCAGCAATGGCAACGACAATGGCAACGGGATCAGCGGCAACGTCACCGTCGAAGGCGGCGGCGTTTACAACGCTGGCACCGCGACTCTTGCAAACGCCTCGGTCTTGGGAAACTGGGCCAGCAGCGTCGTCACGAACGGCAGCTATAACGGCAATAACAACGGTCAAGGTGACGGCGGCGACAACAATGGCGATCTCAACGGCAACGGCGTCACCGGCAACGTCACCGTGGAGGGCGGCGGCATTTATAACTTCAACGCGCTGACCGCTAATGGCGTCATCGCGAGCGCCAATTACGCCGCCAGCTTGGTCGCCAACGGCAGCAACAACGGCATGAACAATGGTGTTCACACCGAGAATTTCGACGGCAACGACAATGGTGACGGCATCGATGGCAACATTATCGTTGCGGGCGGCGGCATTGCCAATGATACCAACGGCAAGGCGACTATCGCTTATGGCAGCGTGTCCGGCAATTGGGTCACCAGCAGTATCACCAACGGCAACAACAACGGCGATGGCAACGGCGAGAACAACGCCGGCCTTGGCAACAATGAGGGCAAGAACAACGGCAACGGTGTGGTAGGGACCGTCAGCGTCTCGGGTGGCGGCCTTGACATTGACAGCGGCGGCGCTTTGACACTCAGTTACAGCGTCGTGTCCGTCAATTCCGCCATGAGCGGCGTCATCAACGGCAACAACAACGGCGACTCCGACGGCAACAATGACGGCGACGGCGACGGGCTTGCCAGTGCTCTTACGGTGCATGGCGGGGGGATCCGAAATGCCGGCACGCTGACCGTTACCCACACCTCTCTATTCGGTGACTCGGCCGCCAGCACCATTCGCAACGGCAACAGCGACGGGAACAACGTCGGCAACAACGACGTGGAGTCCCATGACGGCCGTGCCGACGGCAATTGCGTGACCGGCGACGTCCTGGTGGCGGGAGGCGGCATCGCCAATTCCGGGACGCTGACCGTCACCAACTGCGTCCTGTGGTTGAACTCCCTCAAAAGCACGATCACCAATGGCAAGAACAATGGCGACAATGACGGCCGGAGCGACGGCAACAACAATGACTGCGGCAATAACTGCGGCAACGGCGTCGGCGGCGACGTCGAAGTGGATGGAGGCGGCATCGGCAATTCCGGAACCGCCACCGTCACGTCGTGTTCCATTTACGGCAATTCCGCCGCCAGCACCGTCACGAACGGCGCCGGCAACGGCGTCTCCGACGGTGGCGGATCGCCGGCCAGTACCGGAACCGACGGCCAGGGCGACGGCAACGGAGTCAATGGCAACGTCAAAGTAATCGGCGGTGGCACGGCCAACGTCGGCACGCTGACTCTCGTTTCTACCACGGTTGTCGGCAACTTCATCCAGAGTAACCCCGTCAGCGGCAGCGGCAACACTACCCTCGATGGCGTTGTGGTCAACGGTAATGTAAGCGTAAGCGGCCCGAATACTTTCTAGAGCGCAACAAAGACTGAGCTGCCCGAGAAGCAGCCGGCGGTGATGGACGTGGGGTAAGAGAATGTGCGGGCTGAGAAAAAAGAATTGATGCGTGAGAATTTTTTGGATTTGCGGCAAAGACTGCGGAACATGATTGCCCTCCCGGTAAAAAAGGTGTTGGAAAATATGTGTGCTTATTTTTCACTACGCAGAACACAAAGGCCACAAGTTGTGCATAATAAATCTAAATTGCTGCGGGGCTGGTTTGCTTGGAAACAGTTTGATGCGGAGGATTAATACCAACGATAAAACAATGATAACCAAATTAATACCAACGATAAAAAAACGAAAACCAAATTAATACAAACGCTATAGTAAGGAGGCCCAATAAGGACAAAACGAGGACATTGATCCACCAGCGTTTATTTGAAAACGGAGGCTCGATTACCTTGGCATCGGCAGTTTGCCCGGTGTTTGCCGGGGACTTGTTGATTCTATGAGCTTTATTTTTGTCAACTGCGCCGAGGTAGAATCACTAAACGAACATGCTCGTCGTTATGCGGCACTTTGAGCCCGCGCAACTCGTCAATTAATTCGGCCATCGATTGTTGCCGGTCCAGGGGGTTTTTGGCCATCATCCGGCGGAAGATAACATCCAGTGCTTCGGGCACGTCGCTGCGCATGGCCTTAAGCGAAGGGATGGGCTGATCGCGGTGTGCCAGGATCTTTTTGGCCATTGTATCGCCTCCAAAAGGCGGCCGGCCAAGGAGTAAAAAATATAAAGTGCAACCCAAGCAATAGATATCGGACCGGGCACTCGCCAAATTTGGGTCCAGGGCCTGTTCGGGCGACATATATTCGAGCGTGCCCATGATATGGCCATTGTTGTCTGAACTTTCATCTGTCTCGGATTCAGAAGAAGCCATGCCTTCATTGATATGAGCCAGGCCCATGTCCAGAATCTTGATGTTTCCATGATTATCCAAGAGCAAGTTGGAAGGTTTTATGTCGCGATGGATGATGCCCTTGCCGTGAGCATATTCAAGACCGTGAGCGGCCTGGGTGAGGTAATTCACCGCATCGGCCACTGTTAAGGGTCCATTTTTCTTGATCGCGGACCAGAGGTCCTGTCCGTCGATGTATTCCATTACCAAAAAGTGCATGCCATTGGCTTCATCAGCGTCGTGAGCCATGACGATATTGGGATGCGCCAGTTTTGCCGCCGCCCGCGCCTTGCGCTGGAAACATTTAACCGCCCAGGGCGATTTTGTGGCGTTTCTGGGGAGTATTTTTAATGAGACTACCCGGTCCATGCGGAGGTGTCTGGCCTTGTAAACGTGGCCCATTCCGCCATTGCCGAGCCGGTCAAGCACCGCGTAGTTGCCGATGACCAAGTCGCGGATTTTCCCCTGGCAGAGCATGTTTATCTGAAACCTGGTCAGTATCCCTCGATTACACAAGAGTTCGGCAAGTTGTTCGGAAGTATGCGGACATGCAGATTCGGGCAATAATTCGAGATAAGACCGGCATTCATTTTCATTCATCAAGAGCGCTATCAATCAGGCGCCGGATAAATAACTCCAAGCTTGGAAGTTCCTTGGCCTCGAAATCGGATTTTGCCGAGGGGATAGAAGTTTCTTGCCGATGAGGATCTCTTATTGGAGATTCGGATTCATTAGCATGTGATTCAAAGTGCGCTGGCATGTGCTGCGGCGATTCAGCATCAGCCGCTGGAGAGTATTCGCTATCAACCACCGACAATTGCCAGGGCGAGGTTGAGACAGCCAACATTACGTCGCATTTATTACAGCGTACATTCTTTCCGTGAAGATATTTAACCAGTCGCAGAACGCAGTTGCATTGCGGGCAATTAAGTTTTGTCGGTTTTTCGGCTGCACGGGAAGAACGCGGGGGAATGGGCAACAATTTCCCACACCCCGGGCACGGTTTTGACATGCCCGCCTCTTTTCGAGAGGCATAAACCACGCGGCGGCAATTTGGGCATGCAATACTAATCGCCATTGATTTATCTCAGAAGTTAATGACGGGTCACACTCCCATAACAATGATCGCTACAACGATTATTCATATTCATCGCCACCATCGTCGCATCAGGGGTCGCAAGACACGCGGTGGAAAACCATCGCTGATTGAATTTGCCGGATATGTCCTCTCCTAATTCTGGAAATCAGATTGCGACTTTGCCCGTAAACAAGAGCCGTAGATGTCCCCTCCGAGCAAGGCCGCTATTCTAGCTAGCCACAGTATAACTTGTCAATGGGGGGGGTGCGGGGGGGGATAAAAAATGTGGGGATGGCAATATTAGAGAATATGGAAAATAAGCGGATAGAGCGGAACAATTGATGCAGAATTAAGAATGAAGAATGCAAAATAAAGGCGGAAGACGGAAAACGGAAGGCGAAAACCAATCACCGATTTCCGAATTCTAGCAAGACGACTTTCAAAGTCGTGCAACCACTCCCCAATTCCCTATCCCCGATATCCGATCGCCCGAACTCCAAGATTTGCGGCAATCATCGCCACTGGCGGGCCGGCTTTGAGTTCGAAGTTGTAGGATTGCATGTGGAGGTACAAAAAAAGAATGGCCACCAGTATCGCCAAGAGCGCGATCACCAGGAGAATGGTGTACAGATCGGCCCGGGGTTTGCGGAAGTTTCCGCCGGGGTTGTTACTCGATTTTGGAGGCGACACGGTCACCTTTCTGGACTTCGCTTTGCTGGAAACTGGGGATGATTTTGCAGACCGACTTGTCCGGGGCGGTTTTCAGGACTTCGATCCGGCCGACGTATTTATTTCCGGTGGGGGCGACGCGATACACGTCGAGCTGATGACCTTTCTGCAATCCGGAATCGGAGCCGATGGAGATTTCCGTCAATCCGCCGCCGAGCACCGCCTCGACCAGGCCTTCCACGCGGGGCGGAGTGCCGGAGATGTCGGTATTCTCGTTAAGATCGAAGTGCCGCAGCACGTCCCGGGCTTTGGCCAGGTCGGCCGACAGCGTGGTGTTGCGGTTCTTCAGTTCGGTCATCTCGTTGAGCATCTGGTGCATTTCGTCGGTGAGTTTGACGACTTCCCTGAAATGCGCATCGCGGTCGGATTGGGCCTTTTCGGCTTCGCTACGCAGACCCTCGACCTCGCCGCGGAAAACGGCCGATTCCTTTTGCGTGGCCTGCAAGGCGGCCACCGCTTTGCGTTCGGAATCGTCGTACTTTTCGATGGACTCCTGGAGTTGCTTGATTTGGTCCTTCATCAGCGAGTTTTCGTTTTCCAGCTTGGTCAGGGCTTGCACCTTGGCGTCGAGTTCCTTGTCTTTTTCCTGTTTGAGTTTATCCAATTGGTCTTTAAGTTCCTGGTTGTGTTTGTTTTCATCCTCAAGGGCGAATTTCAAGCCCAGGGGTCTGGTCGCGGTGACCTGATCGCGGCGGCGTCATGACCGCTTCGCGCCAGTTTTTATGCGTGGCATAGACAGCCAGGACCATGGTCATGAAAATGATGCTTAAAATAAAGATCACAACCGTCAGTATTTTTCCGATTAGGTTCATTCCAGACCTTTCACGCGGCCTTATTTATGAGGCGGCCTGATTGAGCGATTCTGATGGAAATCGGCTTCCCCTCGGTCAGTTAACCCGCAAGTTTTATCTTTTTAGTATAACTTCGCCCAATTTCTCATGTCAACCAGAACCCCCATAAACCAGATAATTTGGGGTGGCCAGCGAAAGTCCTTGGATATTTTATGACCTTAATATCAGCAATATGCAAATAAGCGATACCAGCTTACCCCCATTTAGAGCGGAAAGGGTTTGTCTTATTAGCCTTTAGCTCTTTTCCGCATATGTTTATACTATTGATCTAAGTCTATAGCGGATCAATGAATGCATAAATGGCGAATCCTTCGTTTGCTAGGCTGACTTTGGATGCTTTAATCATTTATTCCTGAGACTAATTTAGCCTTTTTCCGAAAGCGTTCCAAAGCCCGGCGGCGGCAAAAACGCAGCAACCGGCAAGGCAGATTCCAGAGGGCCAATCGCCGTAATAGAGATACCAGCTTTTGCGGTGATCGATGCGGACTTCGGCCAGCAGGGTGGCAGTAGCGCGGCGTGGTCCTTTTTCGATGATCCGGCCATCGGCGTCGATCCAGGCGGAGAAACCGGTGTTTGCGGCGATTAAAAACGGCTTGCGAAACTCCACTGCCCGGAATACCCCGCAGGCCAGGTGCAGGTCCAGTTCGCTGGAGCCCCAAAACCAGCCGTCGTTGGTGAGGTTTACGAGCACGTCCGGTTCTTTCCCTTGGGCCTGAAGGGTGTTGATCTGCCGTCGGATTACATGCGGCAACACGCTTTCGTAGCAGATATTCGGGGCTATGACGAACTGTTGCCGCACTTGAAAAGCCACCGGTTGTGTGCCGGCCGATGTGGCCATGGCAAGCGGTGAAAAATTATATAACCACGTAAAATAGTCAGCAAAGGGAATATACTCGCCGAACATGACCAGATGCATTTTGTCGTATCGGCCCAACACTTTTCCCGAGGCCGACAGGTATGCGGCCGAATTAAATCTTTTTACGCCATCGGCACTGCAATACCATGCCTCCAATCCCACCAACATTGGCGAGCGGAGCATGCTAGTTGTGTCTTTAAATGCCAATTGTGAATTCTCAGCCCGAGTTCGAATATCCTTATGATATTCCTCGATAGTAGTCCATCCTTCTTGAACCTTTGGATTTTTTGTACCGGCATCTTCATCATAGGTGATCAATGGATAGACGAAATATGTCTCGGGCCAGACAATCAAATCTAATTGCCCATATTTCTTGACGGCTTGCTGAGATAATTCAAAATAATGTTTAAAAAATCCAGATAGCATTTTATCCGGGTCTTCATTACTGTCGAATTGCGAATCGAGAGATCCTTGAATCAGGGCGATCCTTGCCCCTGGCGTGGTTTCATTATGGGCGGTCCGCGCGTAACCATAAGCCAAAACCGCGGCCAAAATCGCCGCGGCCGGGAGAAGCGGGCGGAACGATCGGGCAGCATTTTCGCAGGGCAGCGCCCGGGCAAGGCAGGCCGCCACGAACATCACCACAAAACTTACGCCGTACGCGCCCGCCAGGTCGCTGATTTGGATCAATCCACCCAGCGATACTGGGTATGGGCTAGGCTGGCCATGGTCATGCCGGTCAAGAGATGCGCCCGGGCGAGTTCCAGGCCGGTCCAGATCACCGGCGCGGCCAAAATCACGGGCAGGCGGAGTTGATTGACGGCGGTTCGGCTCGAGGGCGATAAATAGCGGCAGATAAAAAGCAAAGTAAAACGACAGGGCCAGCCAGCCGAAAGCGGTCGCCCAATACGGCAGGCGGAGCCAGTGCAGCACGGCCAGCCAAAAGGCAAAACCGACAAGCCAGAGGATAAAATACGGCCGTGGTCCGTCAAGCTTTTCACGCCGGATGAGCAGGACCCATGGAATCGGCGCGATCCACGCCAGGGGCCATAGATCCACGGGCGGAAAAGCGGCCCAAAGCAGCACCGCTCCGAGAAAAGCATACCTAAAAGTCAAACTTTTAAAAATACTTGATATCATGAAACTCATCAATCATCCACGAAGTTCACGAAGGACACGAAAATAAAGGGTAAAATATTATTATATAATAAGAAAATACAGCTAAAACTGTTATGGTATTTTGACAAAAAAGATAAGCTCTCACTATTGAATTCACAATTCAAATTCAAACAAATTCGGAGACAACCCATTTTCGATTGAAAGTTTTATATAATTTCAAAGGTGCTAGAAAACAATCGTAAATAAATCTTAGTGCACTTAGTGTACTTTGTGGATAATTGTCAACGAATATATCTTTTCCATTCCAATTTTCCTGCACTCCCGAAGTTTATTAGCAATCCTACGCGTTTTCCACTGGCTTTCAGATAATTTAAGATTTGGGATTCTTCTTTTCCGGAAAGTTGATCCAGGGCTTTGATCTCTACAATGATTTCTTGAAAACAAAGAAAATCGGGATTATATTTCTTTTGTAAGTTCTGGCCTTTGTAGATAATGTTCAGTTCCAGTTGTGCTTGAAAAGGGATACGACGTTCCCGCAATTCAATTTCCAGCGCCTCCTGATATACTGCCTCAAGAAATCCGCTGCCCAATTCTCGATGCACTTCGATCGCCGCCCCGACAATCGCATAAACTTCTTCTTTGAATAACAACTCCGTCATTTCCTCATTGCCCATTTTATCTTAAAATTTGTTTGATTATTTTAATTGATTCGTGCCATTCGTGAACTTCGTGGAGAAGATTTTCATTGCCCGACTTTCAGGAAGCGTTCCAGGATCGTGGAGCCGCAGTCGGTCAGGAAGCTTTCGGGATGAAATTGCACGCCGAAGAGAGGAAACTTTTTGTGGCGGATGCCCATTATTTCCCGGGTTCCGTCCGGGGCGGTGCTCCAGGCGTTGACGATAAATTCATCGGAGAGGGTGTCGGGCTGGATCACCAAGCTGTGATATCGCGTGGCCGTGAACGGATTGGGCAGGTCGCGGAGCAGTCCCTGATTATCATGATGGATTTGGTCGGTTTTGCCGTGCATCAACCGACCGCAACGGACGATCGTGGCTCCGAATGCCTGAGCGATCGACTGGTGTCCCAAGCACACGCCCAAGAGCGGGATCTTGCCTGCAAAACGCTTGACGCATGCCACGGAAATTCCTGCGTCGACGGGAGTGCAAGGGCCGGGTGAGATGATCAAATGCGTAGGCCGCTTATCTTCGATATCCTCCAGAGCGATCTTGTCGTTGCGGTAAACCTCAAGGTCCAGCGCCGGATCGATCTCTCCCAGGCGTTGCACCAGGTTGTAAGTGAAGGAATCGTAATTATCGATAAGCAGGATCATATAAGAAGATCTCCTGTATCCCTTGGATGAGGTTTTTATAGCATATATTCATTCATGGACCGCGGTTAACCGTTAAATCTTAACAAACCATGTGACATTGGGCCATGTCCGATTGTCCAACTAATATTAGATAAAACAATATAAGCTGACTAATAGTCCTGGCAGTTCTGACAATATGGGCAAGTTGTTCTGAAATCAAAAAAAATAAGGAGTAAAAACATGAGGAGATTGCCCTTAAAACCGGCAAGGTTTTACTGGGTTGCACTACCGGAAATGTTTGCGCAATGGGAGTAGTAAACCGTTTACTGGAAATACGTTGCGTTCGCTCAAGACGGCTTATTCGGTCAGCCGATACGGTATTCTGACCCAAGACGATTCACGCGTGTCGTGTTGACACGTGTTGAGGGTGCGTCAGGTAACCGGATCGGGTATGTATCTCGAGCCAAGGATTGGCTCGACGGCCCTGGCGCAGTACACCGTGTGAACTGTGGGATTCGACTCAAATTTCCCGCCTACAACCTCCCACCAGAGTCGATTTTCACTTATGGCGGAATCCCCTTCCGCCATGAGGGATTAGGCAAAAAGACGCTTCGGTTAGAGGTCGTCAGTTAGGAATTTCAGCATCCTCAGTTCATTGTAAAGGAGTTGTTGCTCAATGAAAAGCAAGACAATTTTTGGAGCGCTCCTTGTGAGCGTAGCCCTATGCAGCCAGGGGTTCGGCCTCGAACTTCTTGATCGGCTCTTAGGGATGAACAATTGCGGTGGCTGCGGCGAGTGCAATGCATGCTGTGCCAAGGCCTGCTGTGAAAAGGCATGCTGCCCCGAGCCCTGCTGCCCAGTGAAAGCCTGCTGCGCACCAGCTTGCTGCGAAAAGGCATGCTGTGCACCGGCTTGCTGCGAAAAAGCCTGCTGCGAAAAGACTTGCTGCTGCCGGCCCACCCCAGTCCGCGACCTGTTTTGCGGAATCAAAGACCTGTTCGAATGCGATTGCTGCTGCAATAGCTGCAACACGGGTTGCTGCGAAAAGGCATGCTGCCCCGAGCCCTGCTGCCCGGTGAAGGCCTGCTGCGCTCCGGCCTGCTGCGAAAAAGCATGCGGCTGCTGCGAAAAGGCTTGCTGCTGCAAAAAGGCCTGCTGCGCTCCGGCCTGCTGCGAAAAAGCATGCGGCTGCTGCGAAAAGGCTTGCTGCGAAAAAGCATGCGATTGCTGCGAAAAGGCCTGCTGCGAAAAAGCATGCGGTTGCTGCGAAAAGGCCTGCTGCGCTCCGGCCTGCTGCGAAAAAGCATGCGGCTGCTGCGAAAAGGCTTGCTGCGAAAAGAGCTGCTGCTGCAAACAGTGCTGCCACCCAGTGCTAGATTTGCTCAATAGCTTGTGCTGCAAGTGAAGTGCTGCTGCAGTCAGAACCGAGTGCTGTGCGCCCGCCTGCTGCGAACAAGCATGCGGCTGCGGATGCGGTTGCGGTGGTGCGGCTCCGGCCGGCGCCCCGAGACCGGTCCAGCCAAGGCCCCGGCCGGCGGCGAAGCAGCCCCGTTGCCGAAAGCCCCGAAAGCCGATCCCTCGGCTTCGATTAACCGCGGCTTATATCAAACCAGCCGCAGCGTCGCCCGCGACTAACGCGATCGATAGAAAATCTAACTAAACAACAGGTCTGCCCAGGCTTGATCTTGGGCAGACCTGTTCATTTTTGTAGGTTGTAGATAGTATGTTGCAGGTAGTTAGTGTAATGTACAATAGAATGAATCGAGATATGCTCGCGGATTGCAACCCGTGGGCTTGGGCCATTGCTTTTTCGATTACTACTTTACGCAATAGCAACCACTTACTACCTACTATCTACCACCTACTCTTTTATGCGACCTGCCTGGCACGACAGCCCGATGATGCGCGCCGCCCAGTGCGAGAGATCTGATTGCACGCCCATCTGGTTGATGCGTCAGGCCGGCCGGTACATGGCCGAATATCGGGCGATCCGCCGGCGTGTTCCCTTCCTTGAATTGTGCAAAAATCCCGATCTTTGCGCGGAGATCATGCTCACCGCGGTAAAGCGGCTAAAGGTCGACGCCGCCATCCTATTTTCCGATCTTCTGCTGATCCTGGAACCGATGGGAATCGGGCTTCAATTTACCGCTTCGGAAGGGCCGTTGCTAGATAATCCCATTCGGACGCCCGCCGACACGGATCGCCTGCTGGAATTGGAAAACATCGAAGCATTGGGTTTTGTAATGGAAGCGGTGCGAAAGACCCGCGCCGCTTTGGCGGATTCATTGCCACTGATTGGTTTTGCCGGTGCGCCTTTTACCTTGGCCGCATATACGATCGAAGGCGGATCGAGCCGCGATTATCGCTGGACAAAAAGTTTCATGTACAACGATGTCGGCGCATGGAATTCGCTGATGAGCCGGCTGTCGCGGGCAATTTCGCTGTATCTGAATGCCCAGATCGCAGCCGGCGTGCAAGTGGTGCAATTATTCGACAGTTGGGTGGGCTGCCTGGGCGTGGACGATTATCGCCGTTACGTATTGCCGCACACCCAAGCCGTGATTGCGTCTGTTCCGCCTGAAGTGCCGATCATTCACTTTACCACCGGCAACCCTGCTTTATTGCCTTTAGTAAAGAAGTCGGCCGGAAACAGGAAAAACCTGGTGATGGGCATTGATTGGCGAATGCGTTTAGACGATGCCTGGCAGGCGATCGGTTACGACACGGCCATTCAGGGCAACCTCGATCCTGCGGTTCTTTTAAGCACTCCCGCAGAGATTCGCCGGCAGGTCAAGGCAATCCTCGATCAGGCCGCTGGACGCCCCGGACACATCTTCAACCTTGGGCACGGAGTTTTGCCGCAAACCCCGGTGGAAAACGTAATTGCGTTGGTCGACGCGGTTCACGAATTAAGCCGTCGCTGATTTACATGTCATTCCGAGCGCAGCAAAGAATCTCTTAAGCTTTCAGCCATCAGCGGTCAGCTATAACTCGCTAGCCTCTTCTAATGAGATCCTTCGCTACGCCCAGGATGACAATAAATTGTTGGGATGGAAGTTTAATTACCATCATAACTGGATATCCAAAAAATTAAGCCCGCAAATTGCCAATCTGCGGGCTTTTTTTTAATTTATCATCGACGACGAATCCACATTGCCCCCAGCGCGGTCAATCCGCCCAAGGCCAGCAGCGTCAGTGTGCCTGGCTCGGGAACGAACTCCACCGAGCCTGAACCGCTTACACCATTTAAGGTGTAAGTTCCCGTGAAATCAAATGGGCGGGGGCTGAGTGGGTAGTCCGTATCAGTATCGGTATCAAGCCACATGCCGTTTGCTACGCGATCAATCTTGTCCTGGCTCGTCGTGCCTGGGCTGGTCACGTACACATCCCACGCATTTCCCGAGCCACGCGCCACCAGCTCGTCCACAAGCTGGGTGTTCGGACCAGAGGTGATTATGACATCGTCCGGCGTGCCCTTGATGCCATCGACGCCGTAGTTGATGCCCACATAACCGGCACCGTAGTCGTACGGATCGTTGGGATCGTTGCCCTCATTGTAACTGAAACCCAGCGTGTTGTTGGAATCGCCGCTAACCCCAGTAAAGGAGAGCTGCGAAATGCTGAACTGCGTGCCGTTGCCGAGAATGTGCAGGCCGAAGGTCAGTCGGTTTCCGAGTTCACCATCAAAGGGCGAAGCGGGGTTCGCGACACCGAGCCAAGAGGAAAATCCTGTCACAATGTTCGCGGAAATCGGCAAAACCGATGAGGCGACTTGGTAGTAAGTGGGGGAAGCAGGATCTCCGTATGCGCTTAGCCCATTTTCGATGGCATATATCGCGTTGTCTTGGTAGCCCGGGAAATTCGACGAGCCCCATCCATTCGGCGCCAAGGACGGGATCACTTGGATCGTGATCTCCGCCATACATGTCGATGCTACCCCGTTTGCCAGCAACACCGCCGCCACACTGAGCACTATAATCATTTTGAAACTGAGCGTTTTTACTGTAGTTTTCAATTAGTTTCCCCTTATTTTGGCAGGACGGGAAATTTATTCCGCCTTTACCGATGTTAAAAAATCTTTGTTAAATAACTGGATACGAAAAACACGAAACATTTTGTCAGACATAGCCTGACCACACAGTTTTTTGTCACCGATTGAATAGGATTTTCTGCGGTGACTTGCAAATAATCTTTTACACCTCCTCATGAAAAGAGTGAATATATATGTAATTGGGGGACGAATGGTATACGGTGAGTAAACGGGAACATTCTGCTTTTATACAAAAAAGGAGTGCCTCATTTTTTCTCCCAAGATTGAACAAAACAGGCAGGCATTGTTCTTGTCCGGTATAACAACAAGCCGCTATATTTTGCAACTGCGGCCATGGTAGGCATGGGTGTGTGCATCAGCCGCAATTGATCTACTTGCTCGACCCGCTAAAAAAAGCGCGTGTGTGTATGCGGGTGATATATGGGGAGTTGTTTCCCAAATATTCCGCCAAAAACATGGCCGCCTCCATTCCCGGCCGGTTCAATACATTAGCTCCGCCGACGGAGCGTTTACGCCGCGCGGCGGGTGGAATTTCGCGCGGCCAGGTTGCGGCCGGCCCAATATTCTTCCACCTCAGCCTGTTCCTTAAGCTGTTTGCGCTGCTTCTCAAAATCCACTTTGAGCTCATCGGAAGATGCGATATCCGGCCCGTCGATTACGCTTAGTTGCGGAATAACCTTACTGATCTTTGGCAGATTGTAGTTCATATTTGATCCTTTCTTGCTCAGACTGCCTGAATGCAATCAAAAAACCCCGTTAATGTTCTAATGCCGGAAACGAGCGCATCAATCCCTCGATGTCTCAGATGAGTTGGCCGAACAGCCTTGATCTAATACAAAAACACATCCTGAATAATTGCATATACCAACTCATCTAAACCATAAATCATACCGAGCATATGTGCTCGATTTTCAAGTTGACCGGTCATAAAAGCCCATCCTCGTTTCATGCGGCAGCGGTCACGTGAATAATTACCTCCGTTGCTAAGCCGCAAGTCGGCGACGGCGGTTTTCTTTCATGCCCGCGATTTTCACGGGCAATGCCGTCGAGCCCAGCGAGTGCCGATAGCTCTTCTGGCGTTGCACTGCGCGGCGTCGCGCCGAATCTGGAACCCCGTCATGGCGTTCCAAGCGGTACTCGAGCTCGGCGTCAATCGCTTCGCTCAAGCTCAGCAATTCCTCGTCGCTGAGTTGCCGCAGCCGATCCAGAATTGCAGTCATTAGCTACCTCCTTTCAATTTGAAAAAACATAGATGTTCAAACAAAACATTCATGTCAACTATTTTAAGCCGCACGACGATGTGCATGCTTGTTGATTTTTTCCTCGGGTAGAGTTTCCATTTGTTTTTTTGCTATTAGCGTGGCGGGCGATGAATCGCCCGGCGCGGCAGGCTCGCCGTCGTCTCGAACCGCGGGAAACAGCCAGTAATTACTAATACTTCGCCGCCGCCAGAATTGAGCTATCCCCCCCGCGATCAACACTAATGCAGCGGCGCCGCCGGCAATAACGAGCAGCAAATAACGATCAAGCGGCGAATCGGCATTTTCGCTTCGTCCCTGTGAATCGCCGGTCGCGTCGGCATTTTCCAGCGGCGAAGAGGCTAAATCGGCGTATGACAATCCGTTATTATCGGGGCTTTCCTTTGGCGAATAATTTATGATGCCTGGCTTTTGACCGCGAATCGCGTCCGCGTATCCGGCGCCATCGAAGTTAGGCGAAGTTAACGGCTCATTCACATCGGACATTACCAGGATATTTCCAACCGATGCCAAGAACACACCATCCGCACGGCAAAGTTCGGCGTTCAACAACACCGTCAATGCCCAGCAGCAGCCGAAGAGCCTTGATAAAACCTTCATAACTCGACCTTTCATCTTTGCAATTATTATTTGATCCGCTGTAACTTGTACAGGAAAAGGCGGAAGTCGCCATTTACCGGAGGCGGGCCGTTTCATTTTCACTCCGCAATCAGGCCGCATGGCGACGCTTGCGAGGTTCCTTCAAGCCGGTTGCACGGACGGGCGGCGCCGATGAACCTGTGGATCGGCGATAACTTTGATCTCGCAAAACGGCTCGCCGCCGGGCCGATTGGGGAATTTCCTCCACCCGCTGTTCGCGGCGCTCTAATTCCAGGTCAATCGATTCGCTAAGAGCCTGTAATTCATCAGTGTTCAGGTTGTTCAGATTTTTAATGACCGCTTTCATGGCGACTTTTATCCTTGAGTTAAATTGTCCAACCGGGACCAACCGGGCCGGAAATGGGGGGATCCCATTTACCGACAAAGGGGAAAGTCCCCTTTTTCCTTCTAGCCGGCATTCGGCCTGTAATAAACCACTTGATTGCCCGCATGTTCTCCAAAGTTTCGCAGGATTTTTCCCTTGCCTTGCCCGGCAGAGAAGCCGCTTGCTTCCAGGGAAATAAGCGTAGGAAACCTGTGTTCTAAAAAATCCTCCCATTCTTCCATGCTCATCGGACCCAGCAGCAAAGGGGCGCCAAACGTGCGTACCAGCAATTCCAATCCGTCGTGTATTGTTTCGGTGTATACGGCAACCGCGTCCGATGTCAGCATGCTCACGGATTGCAAAAACGCATCGGTGCCTTGTGCGGGATCCGATGAGGCGTCGATTATGGCCAACGCTGCGCGGCGGGCCCATCTGCGAATACCGGGAAGCGATCTCTCGAAGGAAACCGTCGCCCGGCATCCACCGTGCTGTTCGGCCCAGTCGTGAATTTGGCTCGCCAGCAAACTGCCGGGATAAAAAAGTACGATCCCGGACGCTGTCTGCATGCTAATTGGTTTTCTCAATTCATTTCCCCTTTAATATATGCCGTTTTGCCGTCTTGCCCCGGCGGATGGCAACGACATAATTCGATACCCTTTAATTGCAAGGCCCGTGCCTAAAGCCGGGAAAAAATAAATTCACGCGCCAAGTCGCAACCTCTCCAATAGTTACATCCAAAATGCCGGACTAATAGAAAACGGCAACCTTCACAAAAGGGTTGCAGTGCGCGGCACCACCCGGTCGCAAAGCGCGGCCATCAGGGATGAAGGATGAAGGATGAAGGGGTGGGCAATTTATTGCCAACTTGGAAAAGATGAACGATGAGGGGTGGGCAATTTATTGCCCACTAGGAAGTGGTGAAAGTTGAACGCGGAATGGCCGATGCAGAATTGTTGAATGAAGATTGCCGATTGCTGGGAACCGGGAGCTATTTAAGCCCGTGACGCTTGAGCTTTCGCGATAGAGTGGCGCGATGAACGTGCAGCAAGCGGGCCGCTTTACGCTGATTGAAATCGGTGCGGTCCATAGCCTGCTCGATTGCGCAGCGTTCCAATTGGCGCAAAGTCATGCCGTCGATGGGCAATTTTTCCTGTTTTTTATCCGACTCCATCAGCAATGCCTCGACCAGGACTTCGGCATCCAAGCCTGTGGCATACAGTCGCTCGACCCAAGCCGCCAATTCGCGGACGTTTCCCGGCCAGGGATAGCCCATCAGCAAAGAGCGAATAGCGGGCGAGATCTGAATTTCATCCCGCTTGTAATGCCGGGCGTAATGGGCGGCAAAATAATCCAGCAAAAGCGGTATATCCTCGGTTCGCTGACGCAAGGGGGGGAC
The DNA here is from genome assembly GCA_963844755.1 of Pirellulales bacterium. Lineage (GTDB taxonomy): Bacteria > Planctomycetota > Planctomycetia > Pirellulales > Thermoguttaceae > JBEKIK01. The sequence continues at coordinate 583,837 of CAWJPM010000016.1, read as the reverse complement.
CACCACTCGGACTATATTCAAGCGAAAATAGAGGTCCTGGCGGAATTTCCCCCGATCGACAAGTTCCCGTAAATTCCGGTTCGTGCCGGCGATAAACCTGGTGTCCACGGTGATTGGAATGGGCTTGCCGATGGGCATTACCTCTTGCTGCTGGATCACCCGCAGCAATTTGGGCTGCAGATTCAGGGGTATTTCCCCGACTTCATCGAGGAATAACGTCCCCTCGTCGGCGGTACGCACCAGTCCCAGCATGTTTTGTTCGGCGCCGGTGAAAGCCCCGCGAACGTGTCCGAAAAATTGGCTTTCAAAAAGCGATTCGCTGATGCCCGCGCAATTCACTGGAATAAAAGGCTTGTCTTTTCGCGGGCTTTTTGCACAAAGACGGCGGGCGATGAGTTCCTTGCCCGTGCCGCTTTCGCCTTCGATGAGAACACAACAATCGCTGGCAGCGACTTTGTCGATAAGGCTAACGACGTCGCACATAACCTGAGATGCGCTGACAATATTGGGAATGCCGAGTTCGGGTCTAGTTGTCACTCCCATGGTGCAAACTCTCCCGGCCGCTGGGGATTAACTCCCATTAGGCCGTAGCGTTCGGCTAGTCCGTACACGAGTGACTCGACAAGGCGTTCCGCCTCCGATCACTGTATCAGTGCGAAAGCACAATTCACTTAGAAAAGCGACAACAGAGGCTTATCCTTGTCCACCGTCGAATTGTCCTAAGTGCCCGAAACCTCGTGACGAACCCGCTGCTCGCTGCCTCCGTAATGTTAAAAAATGAGTAAGGTGTAATAAAAAAAGGTAACTCCACACTCGATTCACATACTTTGCCAAATAGCCCGATAAGTATCAATCCTTAAAAGCTATTCGACTACTGTTCAATGTGACGTCTTCCTACATTATTCCAACTTAATAAGTTTTAGCGATTTGTCAAGCAGTATTGGTAAAAGTAATAAAAAGAGTTTGGAACCTAGATAACCCATATCGGGGGGTATAATGGGCTGAAATTAGCGTATTGCCGCAAAAGAATATGTATTAAATTAACTCAATTACTCTATCCACCCTCCGCCAAGAACCCTGTCGTCCTGGTAACAAACCGCGGCCTGGCCCGGGGCAATGCCGTAACAGGGCTCCTTGAACTGAACCCGGAATCGATCCGCTCCGATGGCCTCCACACAGGCCGGAAATGATCTGCTGCGATAGCGGATTTTTACCTGGCAAGGCAACGGATGACTCCAAACCTGCTCGCTGACCAGCCAATTGGCCTCGGCGGCCGTCAGTTCGCTGCGGGCCAATTCCTCTTGAGTGCCGATCACGATCCGCCGCGTATCCGGTTCGATCCGTATCACATACCGGGGTTGTCCGAAAGCCAGTTGCAGCCCCTTTCGCTGACCGATGGTAAACTGTTCCAAACCGCCATGTTTTCCCACCACTTTTCCATCGGTTGTGATAATCTCGCCCGACGTGTCAACGTAGTCCGTGCGCCGGCGGATAAAGCCGGCATGGTCTTGGTCCGGAATGAAGCAGATTTCCTGGCTGTCGCGTTTGCCTGCCACGCGCAAACCCAGGTCCGGCGGCAATCCGGCGGATCTCCTCTTTTCGACGATCGCCCAGCGGAAACATCAGCCGGCCTAAAAGCTTGCGGCGAATGCCGAACAGCACATACGACTGATCTTTCGATTCATCCCGGCCGCGGCAAAGGGCAATTTGCCCGTCCTCCAAGCTTTTCCAGCCGGGCATAGTGGCCGGTGGCAACGTACTGGGCCCCGACGCTGTCGGCATACTCGAAAAGTTTTCCGAACTTCAGCCAGGTGTTGCAGACAATACAAGGATTCGGCGTTCGGCCGGCGGTGTACTGGGCCACGAAATAATCGACGATGCGTGCGAAATCCTGCTGGAAATTCAGCACATAAAACGGCAATCCCAACGTATCGGCCACCCGGCGGGCGTCGGCCGCGTCGGCCGCGCTGCAGCAGCCCTGTTTTCGCCGCGCGGCAGGCTTTGTCGGGCAGGCGATATCCGTATCCAATCCGTGCCGCATGAATACGCCGATCACTTCATGCCCCGCCTCCTTGAGCAGCCACGCCGCCACGCTGCTATCCACTCCTCCGGACATGGCTAAAACTACTCGGGACATAGAATGATTAAGGGATAGGGAATCAGTAGAAATGTTTACTGGGACTCGGATAAATAATATCGCTAGCCGGCGGTCAACGACCGCCGGAAAACTCGCGAAATCCCACCGGCGGCTGTTAGCCGCCGGCTATTAAATGCGACATTTAATACTTAATTCTCAATAGCCCGGGCACTTATGCCCGGTGCAATTGGACGCCATGCCCACGCTTGTCGCGGGCATGTACTGGGGTTGTCTTTTCGTTAACTATCAAGTAGCATTAAAAGGGATTATTGATTCAATTGCAAGCAAATAGATTAGTATTTTATGGAACGCGAACTGATCGATCGGGCCGAAAACATCAAGCATCGCATTTTGCAATTGCGAGACTCTCTTTGACTTCGACGGCAAACAGTCGAAAGTCCGAGCCATCGAAGAGCAGCTTTCCGCGCCCGATTTCTGGAACAATCAGGAAAAGGCCCAGGAGACCGTCGCCCAACTCAAGGCCCTTAAAGCCGTGTTGAAACCCATGGAGGAGTTGATCAAGGCGGCCGGCGATCTTGCCGCGCTTGTGGAAATGGCCCAGGAAGACGAAAGCCTGGCGGCCGAAGTCCCCGGCGAACTTGACCGCGTGGAAACAGTCCTGGAAGCGCTGGAAACCAAGGCCCTGTTGGACGGCCCTTACGACGCCAACCCGGCCTTGCTGACGATCTACGCCCGCGACGGCGGAACCGATGCCAACGATTGGGCCGAAATGCTCCTGCGCATGTATCTGAATTGGGCCAAGGACCAGGACTTTCAGACCGAATTGCTCGATCGGCAGGACAACGAGCAAGCGGGCATCAACAGCGCCACCGATTGCCGTGCGCGGCCCGATGGCCTATGGATATCTCAAAGGCGAGAGCGGCATCCACCGCCTGGTCCGCATCAGCCCGTACAACGCCGAAGGCAAGCGGCAGACCAGCTTCGCCGCCATTGACGTCGCGCCCGAGGTCTCCGATCAGATCAACATCGAAATCCGCGACGAAGACGTGCGCGAGGACGTTTTTCGCGCAAGCGGGGCGGGCGGGCAGCACGTCAATAAAACTTCCAGCGCCATCCGGCTGACGCATATACCCACGGGCATAGCCGTGCAGTGCCAGAACGAACGCAGCCAGCACAAGAACCGGGCCATCGCCCTGAAAATGCTACGGGCCCGGCTGGCCCGCGTCGAGGAAGAAAAACGCGAGGCCGAACAGGCCGCCAAATATCACCATAAGCCCAAGGTCGGGTTCGGCTCGCAAATCCGCAGTTATTTCCTGCATCCCGACCAGCGGATAAAGGACGCCCGGACCGGTTATAGCGTGACCAACTTCCACGACGTGCTCGACGGCCACATCCAGGGCTTCCTAGACGCCTATCTCCGCTACAGCAAAACCCAAGAAAAATAGCCCTTTGCGTCGGTAACCGGCAGGTGTAAACTATATGGGCAAAAAGGATGAGGGATGAGGGATGAGAGATGTAGCGTGTAGATACTCTGTCGGCATTTAAAACTGATTACTGAAAACTGACAACTGAAAACTTCATTTAATGACGCCTGAAGAACTTGAAATTCTGAAAGAAACCTACACCGGCCGGACGGTAATGATCGAGGCCCTGCGCCCGGAACTGACCCGCTGGGCCAACGTGCCCGGTCATGTAATAACGTTTAATTGCAACGGCCGGGCCCTGGTCCAATTCGAAGGAGCGGATGAAGCCTTCTACGACATCGACCCGGAATACCTCATGCCCGTGGAACCGGCCGCAGAACAGCCGGCCGAGACAGATGTGGATAAAGCAAGTTCATAAATGTTGACATGCAAACCAAATATCCGGAGCAATTCCCATGAGTTTTGACTATTCCAATCCGAAAGCCATGGAAGCCACATTTCCCGGACCGGAGCAAAAACCCCGCGGCTGGTGGTCGCGAAATTGGAAATGGTTCGTGCCTACGGTGTTTCTGTGCATGATACTGATGTGCGGCGGCTGTTTGACCGGGATTGGGTTTTTTATTATAAGCGGATTAAAGCATTTGGAACCTTATGTTGTAACCATGCAAAAGATACAAGCCAATCCCGAGGCACAAGAGGCCCTTGGCCAACCCATCCGCGATGATTCTTGGTTCCCCGTGCTAAGCATTGATGGAGATAATCTGGATATACGTTGGGATCTGTCCGGACCGAAGGGCAAAGGCAAGGCCTATGTCAAATCCCGGACGAGCAACGGTAAATCTGAAATCGTGGTTATCGAAGTCACTTTGCCAAACGGCAAAAAACTAATACTCCACGACGAAGGCCCCGGCGGAGCCCCGCCCTTTAAACCTCAAGGCGCGGCCGAGGGCGAAAAAAAGCCGGAAGTCTCCCCTTCGCCCGAACTCCCCCAGAATATATCCATGCCCGAAGAGACCGAGCCGAAAAAATAGAGTGCATGAAATAAGATACTCTTTATTTCCGCTTCTTATAAAAGATCTTCCGGTGAAGCCTCCCGGCGGGCGGTATGGCGGATATGAAGAACAATCACCGTCTGTTCCCGCATTATGAACAACGCTCGATAACTTCGTTGCCGACCATAAAGAAATTGCCGGATTTCAGTGTGTAATTTTTTGTTCTCTGGCGCTATAGGGCAACGCTGGGGATTGGTGGCGAGTTTATCCAGGGCATTAAGAAATCCATTGTACCAATGGATGGCGGCTTCAGGGGCATGTTCGGCATACCAACGATAGGCCTCGTCGAGATCTCGGGCGGCTCGGTCCGTAATGGCTATTTTGAAGGGCATTCGTCGCTGGGAATGGCGTGTTTCGTTCGCAACTCCGCATCTACGGCATTAAGCGGCCGCACCCGACCTGATTCCAGGTCCGCAAGGCCCTCTTGAATGCCGGCAATAGCTTCATCCCGCTCATGAAGCGCCCGCATGGCCTCCATCAACACCTCGTCTTCCGAGGCATATACGCCGGTGGCAAGTTCTTCTCGGACTAAACGCTCAAGATCCGGCGGTAAAACATAAGACATAAATCAACCCTCAACATGAGATCTGCCATAAATCATGATTTTTTATATTATACTCTACATTCAAGAAAGGCAAAGAGATCTTTGCCCCGCCTATTATTTTACTTCCAGCATGCGTTTTAGCGCTTCCAGCGCCCAGCGGCTGGTCTCGGGATCGACTTCGATTACATTCACCGGCGTGCCGGCGGCGAGATTCTCCAGTGCCCAGCATAGATGGGGCAGGTCGATGCGCGACATCGTGGCACAGGCGCAGGCCATGGTCGAAAGGACGTGGATCTCTTGCTCGGGATGTTGATGTTTGAGCCGGTTGACCAGGTGCAATTCGGTGCCGATGGCCCATTTTGTGCCCGGCGGCGCTTCTTCAACGGCGCGGATGATCCGCCCGGTCGAGCCGACTACATCGGCCTTGTCGACTACTTCCATCGAGCACTCGGGATGGACGATAATTTTTATGCCGGGATATTTTTGGCGAAAATAATCCACGTGCTCGGGCAGGAAGCGCTGATGCACGCTGCAATCGCCCTGCCAGAGTATGACGCGGCTTTGGCGGATGGCCTCGGGCGTGTTTCCGCCTAGTCCGTCTGCATTCGGATCCCAAAGCGGCATTTGTTCCAGAGGGACGCCCATCGCCTTGGCCGTGTTGCGGCCCAGGTGTTGATCGGGAAAGAACAGCACGCGTCCGCGCCGGGCAAAGGCCCAATCCAGGGCCGCCCGGGCGTTGGCCGACGTGCACACAATACCCTCGTGCCGGCCGCAAAAGGCCTTCAAATCGGCCGCCGAATTGACATAGGTGATGGGCATCACGTCGCCGGTGTCGATCACTTCGCCAAGACGCTGCCAGCACTGTTCCACCTGATGGACGTCGGCCATGTCGGCCAGCGAGCACCCGGCGGCAAGGTCGGGCAAGATCACGCTGACGCGCTGGCCGCCTCGGAGGGCCAAACGCTCCGGCCGGTTGGCGAGAATGTCGGCCGTTTCGGCCATGAAATGCACGCCGCAAAAGGCGATTGCCCGGCACTGGTCGTGCGAAGCCGCCAGGGAGGCAAGCTGATAACTGTCGCCGCGCAGGTCGCTTAGCGCGATCACATCGTCTTGCTGATAGTGATGTCCGAGGATCAACAATCGCGGGCCCATGGCGCGGCGGACTTGCTGGATTCGATCTTACAAGCAGGTCGTTTTCCAGCGATTTGTACGCGGAGAAGTCGTAAGCGGGCGGGGCGGATTGATCGAGCATGGAAGTCATAATATTTCCTCTCTACACAGTATATTCACGGCCCGGATGGAAAAACAGGGGCGAATTACGGCCCATTTTTCGGCTCTTCCTCGCCCGCATTCACGACCCGAACATCGATAATCTCATCCTTGGCCGGCCTTTCGCCGCTTGCGTCGGAAAAATAATCCTGATTTGAAGGATGAGGGAACATCTTCCCAAACAGCGATGCGATAAAAAATCGCACCAGCCATTTTCCCGCCGGCGAGATCAACAGTAGAGCCATCGAGATCGGTTAGTATCCCAGGCACAATTAGAAGAGCACTCGGCAGCCAAATGGGCAAGCATCCTCATAGGAATGACTCGGCATGACATTTGATCGGCATTCGATCGCTTTGCCGGTTTTGCTCACATACTTGCACAACCATTATTCAACAACCAACCGCCTATGGGGCCGCTAATGAAAACAAATGCCAGCATGAACAGCCAGGAGGTGTAATGAACCATCACGCCCAGCAAGATCAGGTCTACAACCACAACCAACAGACACAATATTTTTATTCGTGAAAGCATAATGATATTTTATTAGGGCATGACAAAAGAAAAAGTGGAATGCGAATCGAAAGGCAACTATTTGTTGGGGCGACAGTTGAACTGTCGCCCCAACAAATAATAAACAGCTAAGCAACAAAATAATGCAATTGAAACAATACAATTGAAACGAAAAAGCCCGCGGATTGCAACCCGCGGGCTTGAATGCCTTGAATATACGGTTGGCGTGGGAATTGATTATTTCACTTTGCTATCTTTGATTTTGGCGGCCATTTCCTGGTATTGATCGGCCTTTCCGGTCGAGCCCAGGTTGCGATGCATGGCGGAGATATTGTTGTAAGGAACGATCAGGGCCGATCGTTCCAGGGTTCCCTGCTTTACGGCTTCTTCCATCAAGTGAGATGCCGTGCCCAGTGAGTTCGAGGGCTTTATCGCGTTGTTTGGTTTCCCAATAGGAGACGCCCATGCTAACGAAAGTTTCGCCCTCGCGGCCCAAGTCGGCGTCGGACTCCGGCGGGAGCGGTTTCATCAAAAGCGGCACCGCCTTGTCGAACCACACGATCGCCTCCTCGTGATTTTTATCGCGGATGGCGTGAATCGCTCCGAAGCGGAAGTATAGCCGGCCCAGGACGTAATCGGTGGAAAGCGTCTGTTTCCGCTCATGCCCATTTTCCAAGTATTGCACCGCGGCTTGCGCGTATTTCAAGGCCGTCGCATGGTCGGCGCGGAGTTGATAAATTTGTACGGCGTCGTACAGGGCCATGCCCAGGTCCCATTGATATTGGGCTTTACGAACGGGATCGGAAGTGGAGTCGATCAATGCGTTGCCGTGGGTCAGCGCCTCTTGGATCCAGGGCTTTGGATCGATCTTGCCGCGCAGGCCCACGCAGGCCGTCAGGGCCCGGGTGCATACGCGCAATTGATTTTCCTCGGAACCGCCTTCATTGCTGAACCAGATCATCGGCAAACGACGCGGCTTGTTCCAGCCACTTGCTTACGGCAACGTCTTTTTCTTTCCAATCGCCCCAAGCGATGTCGTGGACCGCGCCCAGATGCGCGTTGACCAAGACTTCCTTGGCCGTCAGCCGAATGGCCGGATGCGGATCGTTGGCCACGGCATCGGCCACCTGGACCGCCTTGGTATGATAGCTTATCGCCTTTCGATAATCGGGTTTTGGCCCTGAAGCGGTAAGATCGCCCAGCAAACAAAGAGCGCGTGCTTGTATGTGAGCGCGGTCATTGCTGATATCCACGGCTTGTTGGGCTTCCTTGAGGGCTTCAGGCGAGCGGCCCATTTGGCCGAGGATCTGCGCCCTTGTGACGCGATAACGGGGATTTTCCGGCTCCAGTCGAACGGATTTCGCCGCGGCCGCTTCGGCCTTGTCCAATTGATCGGTGGCCGAGAGCACCCGGCCCAGAAGCCAATTCGCCCGGGCGTTGTTGGGTTGCAGATTCAGCGCCTCTTCCAAATCGCGCCGGCTTAAATCGTAGCGATTATCAATTTCGGTTTCGGCCCGCAGGATAAAGGGCTCGGCACTCAGCGGCTCGAGAATTATGTGGGTGACTTTCATCGAGGGTTTGTTTTTTTCCGGACTGGGTTCGAAGGCCAACAGCACGCCCCGCTCCGGATATACCTGGCCCAGGATTTCGGCCAACTCGTTGGAGACCAGCACCGGCTTTACCGAGGCCATATCCAATTGCTGGGCGATTTTGTCGGCCGGAAAAGGTTTTTCGAAACGGATAACTATGGAAGACACTTTTTCTTTCTGGTAACTGACCTCCACCCGGTCGAACGGCTCGATCGAATAGAGTTGCGTCATGAGGTCGTTTTGTTTGAATATTTCCTTGGGGCGCCCCAGAGTTTTTCCACCTCGTCGATGGTCGTCGTGCCCGGAGTCACGCCCTTGAAACTTGCCGCTTCCAATGCAACCGGACCGGCTTCGTCGGGATTGGGCACCGGTTTGATATCGCCGTCCTCGGCAGGGGCCGGAGCCTGGTCTTTGGCAACGGCCCGGCCTGTCGGTGGATTTTACTTCGGCTTTCAGCCGTACTTTGTTCCGATTTGATTTCTTTTGAACTCAGCGGTTCCGACGCATTTTGCGCTTGTTCGTCGGCAGGTTGACCTGCTATCTTCAATACGCTCGACCCGCCGGCGGCCGCTTGCGGAATTGTTGTCATCCTCGGCTCGAAGCTCGTGATGAACAAACACGATCAGAATCGCGGCCGATAGAGCGACCAGTCCGAGCCACTTTATAGAATTGAACTGCATTGCGAGTTTCTCCTTGAACTCAGCCGAGCAAATCGGATCTTCACATTAGAAAAGTACAGCCTCAAAATCCGTTGCAGGCATGCCCCATTAAAACAACTGGTTAAGGCTTTTCCCGGAACCGGATTACAAATTCGCAAGACAAAAAAAACTAACTTTTACTTCCGCCGCCGGAAAAACCGGGGAAGTGTACCCATCCCTGCCAAATAAAGTCCATACGAAAATTGCAATTTTGCCCTTGCATTACCCAAAATCGCTGGGAAAAAGAATCAAATACGCCGCTAATTGATCTGCATAAGTGTGATGACTGACGGAAATGAGATAATTTGCGCAATATAGATAAAATAGCGCGCGAACTCTTAAATCTCCAGAATTCATTTCATCCAGATTATTTCCTCCAAGACCCGGGCAAAATTCCGCACTTGTTCGATCTGCTCCAACGTAAAAGGCACCGCGGCGTCGGGCGGTGGGTGAATGGGAACTAAGCGGTTTGCGATTTTTATGATTAGCTCATCGATTCCTACACCAGTAAGTGCGCTTGTGAAAAGACCGGTTGGACGATTGTCCTTGGCATATTGGAGATCGACTTTGTTGTGAACAATCAGGGCATTTGGAAAGCTATCGACCAAGGCCTGATCCGAAACGGACCAATTTGAAGTCAGATCGAAAACCAAAATCACCAAATCGGCGTCGCTTATCCGCTGCCGGGCCAATTCCACGCCGGCTTTTTCGATTCCTTGGCTCCGGAATGCAGGCCGGCCGTATCGCAAAGTTCCACCGGCCAGCCATCCATGGCCGTGGCGGCCGTGACCGCGTCTCGGGTAGTGCCCGGCGCGTGATGGACTATCGACCGTTGGAAACCGACCATGGCGTTGATGAGGCTGCTTTTTCCCGCATTGGGCGGACCGGCCACGACAACACGCCAGGGTTTTGTTAAATGCAATCCCAAGGGGATGCAAGCCATAAGCGATTCCACCCGTGATCGGGCAGCGACATAATTTTTTTCATTAATGTCTTGCTCGATCGCATCGAATGCGCGGCCGAGTGCGCCGTGATACTGGTCCAGCAATATGTCGGCCGTGCGTTGGGTTGGGGCTTCGGCCAGCGCCGTCAGGGCCGCGGCGGAGATCAGATCCGTTTGCGACTCTGAAATCCACTGCCGCCAGGCGATAACCTGACAGCCTTGTTGTCGCAAGGTTTCTTCGATCATTGCCGCGGCCGCGTATCCGCCGTGGCAATGCAGTTCGACCGCCTGGGGACTCCGTCGCCGCAGAACGACTTCTTCGCCGTTTACATCGTTGAAATGTCCGACAATAAGACGATCGTCGGAAAAATCCGCCAAGCGGCCGGCCGGATATTGTTTGCACTAGAGTTTGGACCAGATCGGCGGCGCCAGGCCCTTCCACCAAAACGCAAGCCACCGCCCCGCGCCCGGCGGCGTAAGTCGAACAACGCGTAATGACTCTGACAGATCCATTATATAGTTTATCGATAAACATCACTACGATGGGCAATCACAAGTATAATTACTTGCTTGTTTTTCTCGTCGATACGGTAAACGACGCGCCAGTCGCCCAGGCGATAGCGAAATCGGCCGCGTAGCAAGCCGGTCAGTTTTTTGATGTTTGGATGCGAGTAGGGATAGCGGGCGAGAATATCAAAACAGCGATTCAATTTGCGAACCAATGGCGCCTCGGCTTTAAGGTAGTTCCGCAACGCCTCCCGAGTCAGTATCACCTCAAACATTGCGGTGCGCCTTGCTGAGCGGAACTGTCTTGCCCGAAGCCGCCTGCCGTTCCGCCCTGGTCAGAGAAGAACGGAAACCTTTAATAGAAAGCAATTCCAATGTAGCAGGATCTTCTTCGCTGTTCCTGAAGATATGCAATGAAATGGTAAGCCGCTCGCAGCCGATCTGCGGATAACGATTTGAGACGCTTGTTTATATGTTTTCGCAACTGAATGGTAGTCATAAAAAACCCCTATAAACCAATGAACTTAGTATTGATTACATTTTAATTCTAACATATTACCAGGAAAAGAGAACTTTGTTAATATTCGGATTTGGCTGTTTTCACCATTGAAACGGCCGTCCCCCTGGCATCATGGGTAAGAGATGGTTATGCTTTGATTCATGGGCTACCTGATTGGAACCGACGAAGCCGGTTATGGGCCGAATCTCGGGCCGCTGGTGATTTCAGCCTCGGTTTGGCAAGCGCCGGACGGGGTGCGCGGCGAGGATCTTTTCGGCCGGCTGGGACATGTGATTGCCGGATCGCTTAAACAAGCGGAAAAACTTCCCCCGCCGTGCATGGTGGTTGCCGATTCAAAAATTCTTTACAACTCCGGCGGCGATTTGCGGCACTTGGAGCGCGGGCTGTGGGCAGCCTGGTCGCTTTTGGGATTGCAACCTCGCACTTGGCGCGAAGCCTGGCACGCGTTGGCGGCTCGTGCGGCGGATGAATTTTCCCTAAGCCCCTGGTTCAACGAGTATGATGCCGCGGTTCCGGTAGACGTCATGGCCGGCGATTGGCCCACGCATGGCCCGCGATTGCGCGACGCACTCTTGACGGAAGGAGTACAATTGGTTGCCTTGAGTAGCCGGGCGGTTTTTCCGCGAGAATTCAACGAACTGCTGGAACTTTACGGATCGAAAGGCGCCTTGTTGTCGCATCTCACGTTGGAGTTGATCACACGAATGATATCGCCGCTTGACGGGCAACAGATCTCGGTCGTCTGCGACAAACACGGCGGGCGGAATTGCTATGGATCCGCTGTTGAGCGAGCATTTCCCCGATTATTTTATCGAAGTCCACGGCGAAGGCCGGCAACAAAGCGTGTATCGCTTCGGGCCGAATGGGCGGCGGATCGAGTTTTGTTTCCGCACCAAAGCCGAGAGTTGCCTGCCGGCCGCACTGGCTTCGATGGCCTCGAAATACCTCCGCGAATTGGCCATGCAGCCGTTTAACGAATATTGGTGCTCGCGCGTGCCCGGGCTTGCGCCCACGGCGGGTTATCCGCAGGACGCCCGGCGATTCAAAACCGCAATTACACGCGGTTCAACGCGAATTGGGGATTGAAGATAATACGATATGGCGGATGAAATAGAATACAATTACCACTGGGTAGCCCAGATTGTGAACCTGGGCGGTATGTCACAAGAAGTAGAACTAGAATCACTGAACTTTGCCATGACCTCTTGGGACTTTGTCCCACCGGTTCAACTGAAACCGGTGCTACTCGCTAAACACCAACCCCAAATCACTAAACCATGGACCTTTACATTATTCGCCATGCCTGGGCCGGAGAGTACGGCGATCCGCAATGGCCGGACGATACACAGCGTCCGTTGACAAAAAAAGGGCGGAAGCGGTTTGCCGCCATGGTCGGTATTTTAAGCCGGCGGGGCATGGAACCGTCGGTTATCGCAACTAGCCCGATGGTTCGATGCCGGGAAACGGCGGAAATTCTGGCCGAGGGCCTGATCGAGCGGGCGGAGGTAATCGACCGCCAGGAACTTCTTCCCCACGGCGACCTCGACAGCCTGCTTAAATGGACCGCCCAGCAGGCCGAGGAACATTCTCAGATCGCCTGGGTCGGTCATGCCCCGGACGTCGGCCAACTGACCGCTGCACTGATTGGCCAGCCGAACGCCTCGATTCGCTTTGCCAAGGGCGCAGTAGCCGCCCTGCGTTTTGTCGGCCCGGTCGAAATCGGCGGCGCCGAACTCCGCTGGCTGGCAACGGCCAGGTTGCTGGATTGTTAGGAAAAGGATGAACAATGAAGGATGAAAGAACAGGGAGGTTTTTCCTCAATAGACAAATCTAGAGTCACTAAACCTTGCTAAAATCTCTTAAGAATTTTATCCCACCAGTTCAAGAACTGTTGCTGCCCGCTAATGTTCTCTTACACATAAATTTCTCGCTTGCCATCATTGATCGAATACGATTCATAATGTGTTTGGTCATCAAATACCTTTAATGCATGCTTGTTATCGAACTCAAGAGTAAGCGTGCCATCTTCATTTCCGATCGCTTGTACTATGCAGTGACCGAGCAACTGCATCAATTTCGATTCGGTAAGAGGCACACGCTGTATATTCGATTGATCGCTATCCGATGGAAATTTATGTTGCAAAGAAGATGTCACCGTGACAGACACATTTTCGCCGAACGAGAAAGACACAGTATTTTCACTAAACAATATACACTCTAATGTCCTCCCGATGAAAAACGCAGTATCAAAATCTTTTGGTAATTTGTGCATCAATAAATCTCCAATTTATAATATAATAATTATGTTCGATATAAAAGGAAATTATCTTTTTCTTTTATGCGGTGTTATCCGGATTATTCCGATCAGATTCTTGTCCCGGGAGCATACATCTCGGAATAACAAGAATTGGAATTGGCAATGGAATTCTTGGCAGCCACCAAGGCCATACAGAGGGTGGTGGAGTGGGTGTTGGAGTTGGCTTTGGAGGAAGTGGAATATGTGTATCGGGTGCCGGTCCAGGCTTCCCTGTTGAAGGATTGATTGGTTGCCATTTGCCACCTGGCAACGGTTTCTCAAGGTGCCAGTGGCCGTTTGGATAATTCACGTCAGGGGGATCTGTCCTAATTCTCCAACCTGGAGGTATTTTATCAGGACTGGGTGGAGGCTGTGGCGTATTTGATGGAGGTTGGAAATTATTGGGTGGCGCTAGCCCCAATGGATCTGTCTCATTAATTGGATTATTCTTAACATATTGATATAAATTCTCGCTGCCGCCGTCGTATCCTAGTGGTGCATCACTGATAAGGAAATTATGCTCATCAGAAATCGCCAGTGGCGAAGATTTCTTGGAAGAGGGCATCAGCATGAGTCCCATTGCACTTCTCCTTTTGCTTTTGAGTGTTTTTTATATGTTTCGATTTCCATGGAGCGATTCGCACTACATCTTGCAGCCAACATGCCAATTCCATTGGATGCCCTTTCTCATGCGGTTCAAATAAGTCCATGCTGCATTGGATGCTAATCTGATTTTGAGCGATATACAAACATCGGTTTTGTGGGAACAAATAACGGGCCAGCAAATAATCCGGTTCTGATTCCGTTAAGCGGTTCGTATTTTCAAAATAACGGGCACGAAGACCAAGAAACAGTCCCAGCATTTCGCGGGGAGTAACTGCCCGCAAGTCAGAGCCACAGTCTTTTGCCTTAAGTGGCAGGTTGAATCTGTGGAGTATACTATCATCCGGGTCCGATGCGAAACCGCCCCGCCCAGTATCCGTAGTTTCTATATTGATTGTTTTAATGCCATTATCGAATCGACAAAGAAAATGTGACCCTATACACGCAAGCGATACTGGCAAACCGATCCGTCGTCCTAAAACAACATTCAATAGTGACATGTTGCCGCAAGTTCCACGCCCGGTATCCATTACTCCGTTAAGGAATAGGTCTGTAGGATCGGTATAAACGATTTGAGTTACGTTGCGTTGATCTTCGCGGTATGCTATTCCAAGTATTGTATCTACATACCAACAAACCAGTCCAAGGCGAAAGAAATCAATGTCGTTTTTCCAATGTTGAGGCGTCTGATAAAACTGGACTTCCAAGGCGGGCATGCGGGCTTGTAAATCATTGGCCCATTCGTCAGCGAGCCTTATATAATGGCCGATATCCAAGTCCGAAAGAGCGGGAATCCACTTAGCAACCACCAGATTCATCACCACTGGATCAACCTTATCCAGTTCCTCATTCGACAAGGAAAGAAAATGCTCAACAGAAGGCCACGATTCTTGATTCCCCATAAACATAAATCCTGCCTGGATGAACTATATGAGAATAGCAATACAAGACTCGAAACGTGAGTTATTGTGCCCCGGCGATATTGTGTTGTCAATCAGCCCAAGTGAACAATTTTCAGCATATTTTAACAATATGTACAAAGTGTTATCTGGCAAATATTTAACAACGGATGAACCTTGTCGGATTTGGTTTTGAAACGTAAACTGATATTAAAAGATTGTTCTTGGAGCATATTCCAAAAACGTGCAATTCAGCCCTCACCCTAGCCCTCTCCCAGAGGGAGAGGGAACTTTTTGGATGAGTCTCTTAACCCCCTAAAACTGCTATGCCGCCAGAAGAGGAACAACTGTACCAGGAGCATATCCTCGATCATTACGAGGACCCGTTTCATCGCGGGAAATGTCCCAAGTGCACGCATGCGCACGAAGACGACAATCCGCTGTGCGGGGACGTGATCCGCATGGAATTGCAGATCGACGACAAGGGCACGATGAAGGATGTCTACTTTAACGGAGACGGATGTTGCATCAGCCAGGCGGCGGCTTCGATGCTGGTCGAGAAATTCAACGGCCGGCACATCGAAGAGGTGAAAAAATTCACCGCCAACGACATGCTGCAATTATTCGGGGCCCGGCTGACGCCCAACAGGCAAAAATGCTGCCTGCTTTCCTGGCGGGTATTGCAGGCCGCGATTTACGCGCCGGTGGATAAGAGTTCGCTGCCAATAGTGAACAAGGGGATTAGGGATTAGGGATTGGGGGTTGGGAACTAGGGATTGGAGATTAGTAAAACAAGATTCAAGTACGGAGTACGAGAGTACGGAGTTGACAAATTAATCAAGTTTACGCTGGTCTTTGTTCAATTTGCAATTTGCAATTTGCATTTTACAATTTGCAATAAAAAAAAGACTCTTAAGACCCTCACCCTCGGATACCCTCTGGGTGCCTCTCCCAAAGGGAGAGGGGAGTAATTTGAAAAAACTTATCACATCGAAAAATATTTCATGACGACTGTTATAAATCCTCCAGCGCTCGATCCAAATCTTTACCGGCCGGATTTTCCCATCCTCGGGCGGCTGGTGCACGGCGACCAGCCGTTGGTCTATCTCGACAATGCCGCCACCACGCAGCGGCCGCGGCAGGTCATCCAGGTCGATTGTCGATACCTACGAAAATCACTATGCCAACGTGCAGCGGGGCATTCACCAGTTGGCCCAGGAGGCCGACGACCTTTTTGCCGGCGCGGGAAAAGGTGCGGGCTTTTATCAATGCGGCGGCCGTGGAAGAGATTATCTTCACTTACGGCACGACCAGTTCGATCAACACGGTTGCCCGGAGTTGGGGCGACGCCAATATCCGCGCCGGCGATGAAATTCTGCTTACCGAAATGGAGCATCACTCGAACCTCGTGCCCTGGCAGCAATTGGCCGAGCGCACGGGCGCGGTGCTGCGCCACATCCCGCTTACCGACGACGGCCTGCTTCAGGCTCGACACTCTGGATCAATTGTTGACCAAGCGTACAAAGCTCGTGGCCGTCACCGCGCTGTCGAACGTGCTGGGCACGATCAATCCGGTGGGCGAGATCATCCGCCGGGCACATGAAGTCGGGGCGGTGGCGCTGGTCGACGGGCGCAAAGCGTGCCGCATCAAAAAACCGACGTTACCGAGTTGGATTGCGATTTTCTGGCCTTTAGCGGGCACAAGATGTTGGGGCCCTCGGGCATCGGCGTGCTTTACGGCAAGCGGGAATTGCTGGAAGCCATGCCTGCCATTTCTTGGCGGGGGCGGCATGATCCGGCATGTGGAATTGGATCGTTTCACGCCCGGCGATCTGCCGCATAAATTCGAGGCCGGCACCCCGGCCATCGTGCCTGCCATCGCCCTGGGCGCGGCCATCGACTATCTGAACGCCGTCGGCATGGACGCCATCCACCGGCACGATCGCCTATTAACCATTCGTGCGCATGAAGTGCTTGGAAAAATACCCGGAATCAGGATCATCGGCCCTGCAGCCGCAGTACAAAGGCGGGCTGGTCAGTTTTGTTCTTGAGCGGATCCATGCCCACGACGTGGCCCAACTCCTCGACCGCCAGGGCATTGCCATCCGAGCCGGCCATCATTGCACCATGCCCTTGCACAAGCGTTTTGGCGTAACGGCCACTGCCCGGGCGAGTTTTTACTTTTATAACACGCTTGATGAAATCGATAAACTCGGCGAAGCCCTGGAGCAAACTAGGGAATTCTTCCATCGCCGCAAACCGGGCTAAACTTCACGTGATTGAATAATGCCAGGATTTATTTTCCCAAAACGAGGTATTGGTATACAATTGATTATATTCCCTATAACATACCCCTGTCTATTCCATAACCTGCTATCTGTAAAGCGACTTCTAATGCTGGCGTTATACACGGATGGATGGTATTATAAATGTTGAGGCTTTTTGGCAGTCAGCAGGAAGGGGGCGGCGTAAACTGCGCGCATGAATATATCGACGGTTGACTCATTTCTCGATCTGGTCCGACGCAGCGGATTGGTTGAAAAAGACCAACTAAACGCTGTCCTGGCCGATGTTCAACAGCAGGCGGGCGGTTCGCTGCCGGCCGAGGCCGATGTCGTCGCCAAAAAGCTTGTCGAGGCCGGCCTGCTTACCCGCTGGCAATGCGACAACATCCTTGAAGGCCGGCATAAAGGCTTTTTCCTTGGCAAATACAAGCTCCTGGACCACCTGGGCACCGGCGGAATGAGCAGCGTATACCTGGCCGAACACGTGCTCATGCAGCGGCGCGTGGCCATCAAGGTGTTGCCCAAACACCGCGTGGAAGACTCGTCCTATCTGGCCCGATTCCACCGCGAGGCCGAGGCCGTCTCCAAGCTGGATCATCGCAACATCGTCCGCGCGTACGACGTCGACAACGACGGCAACATCCACTACCTGGTAATGGAGTACATCGAGGGCCGCGACCTGCAACAGATGGTCAAAAGCGATGGACCGATGGATTATCTTATCGCCGCCGACTTTATCCGCCAGGCGGCCGACGGGCTGGCCCATGCCCACAAGGCGGGCCTGATCCACCGCGACGTCAAACCGGCCAATCTGCTGGTCGATCAGAAAAAAGTGGTCAAGGTGCTGGACCTGGGCCTGGCCCGATTCACCGGCGACGAGCATGCCTCGCTTACCGTGGCCTTTGACGAAAACGTGCTGGGCACGGCCGACTATCTGGCCCCGGAGCAGGCACTGGACAGTCACGGCGTAGACGGCCGGGCCGACATCTACAGCCTGGGCTGTTCGCTGTATTTTCTCCTGACCGGCCATCCGCCATTTCCGGACGGCACTTTGCCGCAGCGTTTGATGATGCACCAGAAGCAGCCCCCGCCGAGCATTTTGAAGGACCGTCCCGACGCTCCCCAGGATCTGATCGATATATGCCTGAAAATGATGGCCAAAAAGCCGGACCAGCGTTACCAGTCGATGGCCGAGATTTCGCAGGCCCTGGCCGATTGGCTGGCCTCGAAGGGAAAGAAGTCCGACTCGCCCAGCGGCAGCGGAAGCACGCTGAAATTGGGCCAGCATGGCAGCAGTCCCGCCGGCGGATCGGATACGCGCACGCCCCACTTGCCCCAGACCGGCCCAGTGGTAAAGCCGATCCCCAAGGGACGGCTGATCAAGGGCGAAAGCGAACACGCCCGTGGCGCAGCGCCGGTGCGCGACGGCAATCTTTCTAAAACAGACGCTTCGCTCAATCCGAATCAGCCGGCCGGCAAAGGCCAGGCTTTGAGCAATCGCCCGACGAGCGGCGAAACATCCGATTCGGCCATCGGCAAGAAAAAGTTGCCTGTCGCTCAAGTGATCAAAGAAGATTTAACGCCCCTGCGACTCAATATTGATATTAGCCAACTGTCCATAAACTCGGCCACGGAATCGACTCAACCCCTGCCATCCAAGTACCATCATGACGGATCTAAAAAACACAAAAAAAAACGTGGCATGCCTTTATGGGCCTGGGCCCTTGTGGCCGGCGGCGCCATTATATTGATTGGTGCGATCGTTTTGATAGTGATAAGTATGTAATCTGAATTTATCCCTCACGGCGGCAAAGAGGATATGGAACTCTAATAAAAATTGAGAAAATATGTACTATAGACTTTTCGTTCTTTTGTTCTCTCGTGTTTTCGTTATAAAAATAAGCCTTTTTTCTCTACGATTTTCGCATTAAATAGTATGGATCCTGACGCCATTAATCTTTATAAAATACTTCTTATGGTGGGGGGCATTGGCATCCAATAGACGCCCTGTTAAGATATTTTTTTGTCTTTACTGTCTTCTTTCATGAAAGCAATTCATGAGGCAGCGTTAGCGAATATTTAGCGTTCGTTAAATTCTCTATCGTCTGTCTTCCTTTGTACACTAATGAGCTTCATGCTCATTTGTATGTTTATATATCAGCCGAAAAAAAACTAGATTTCGAACGACATCCAAACAACGTCAAACTTATCGGAGATGGCGCCATGAAGATCAATAAAAAATTACTGAAAATGATTGTAATAATCGGTTTGCAATTGCTATTTACAATGTGCGAGGTAAAGGGGGCCAATACCATTGTGCAATTTAATATAAACGGCATTAATGGTCCCAATGGCCCCGCCGCCAGTTTTCAAGTAGAGCTCTTCGACACACAAACTCCCATTACGGTTGCTAATTTTTTAAATTATGTCACCAATCACGCTTACGAAAATACGGTAATTCACCGAGATTCCCAGGACTTCGTATTACAAGGTGGCGGATATAAAATCCAAGGAACCAGTTCGGAGGCCCTGCCCAACTCAACTACTGTTATCCCCCTGGATACTTATCCTCCCATTCAAAATGAACCCGGAATCTCGAACCTTCGAGGGACTATTGGTATGGCGCGGTTTGGGTATGATCTCGATAGTGCCACAAGCCAGTGGTATTTCAACCTTTCGGACAACACCTTCCTGGACGATGCAGAAATTTACGGCGGCCCGTGGACGGTGTTCGGCCGTATTCTTGACCCTGGCATGACAGTGCTTGATCAAATAAACCAAACTAGTACGAACATCCAAATACATGATCTTACCGACAATTATGGAGATGCCTTCCGAACTACTCCGCTTTTTAGCGATGATGGCAACAACTTCTATTTCATCACTATTGCGAGCATAGAAATTGTTCCAGAACCATCAATCCTCATATTGCTCGGTACCGTTGCGATGGGTCTACTGGTTTGCAATTGTCAACGAAAACATTAAACTACTTTGAATTCTCCATTCATCACTATTTATTCTATATATTGAGAAATACGGGATAGTCTTTCCACAGGCAGCACCGCGTTTAAGCTGCCGCTGCGGAAGCCTTCCAGATCGAGGGAAACGGAAGCTACTTTTTCTTACTCTCGTTGTGAGGTTTTCTGTCCATAATCGCCTTCGAGCAAGCCGCGAAATGATAAATCCTCATCCAATTCTGGCCAGTGAAGGCCAAAAGGCGATACCTCGATATGATTTAGTTGCTGGGGAGTGCCATTTGCAAGACGTGGATTCCCGGCAATGGGAAAACGAATCTCCACTCCGCTCCGCATGGTGATTTCAATGTGACCATCCTTATAAATAACCGATTTGAGAGTATCAACCAAGGTGCTCATGCCACTTCTCCAAGATCAACTGCCGATGCTCTTCGGCAAGGTGTTGGGCCCGCGAAAGCTCACTAATTTTCATGTTTTGAGACTCGCGCAATTCTGTGATTTCTTCCATATCAAAAACGGCTTCACCATCGCCATGTCGAACGTGGACGTGAATTGGGAGATGCTCATTGCTATAGAAGAAAAACTTGTAACCTTCTTTTTCAAATACTTTTGGCATTCCCATTCCTCTTTATATTGTATCATTTTAATTGGCCGGCGTCATTAATCAATACCGCGTTCAGGCTGCCGCTGCGGAAGCCTTCCAGATCGAGGGAAACGTATTTGAAGCCCAGCGACTTGAAATACTCGATCAGCTCGCGGCGGAATTGCGGATCGGCAAATCGCTGGATGGCTTCGGCCGCGACTTCAATGCGGGCCACGTCGCCGCGGTGATAACGCACCCGGAGGGGCTTAAATCCACGCTTGTGCAAAAATCCCTCGGCCTGGTCAACCATCGCCAGGCGCTGGGGCGTGACCGCCTCGCCGTATGCGATGCGGCTGCTCAGACAGGGCGCGGCGGGCTTGTCCCAGGCGGGCAATTGCCAGTATTCGGCCAGCACGCGGATCTCAGCTTTGCTAAAACCGCACTCGGCCAAGGGACTTTTTACTTTCTGTTCCTCAGCCGCACGCAAACCGGGCCGGTAATCGCCGTGGTCGTCCAGGTTGCTGCCGTCGGCCACAACGGCCACGTTCAACCTCTTTGCCAATTCTTCCACGCGGGTGAACAACTCAGTTTTGCAATGGTAGCAGCGGTCGGGATTGTTGGCCTGATACGCGGGCAGCGATAATTCGCCGGTTTCGATCAGCTCGTGGCGGATGCCGATCAGCCGGGCGAGCGATTTCGCATCTTCCAGTTCGCTGCCGGCCAGGGCGGCGCTTAAGCCAGTCACAGCCACGGCCCGATCACCCAGCGCCAATTGCGCGGCCTTGGCCAAAACGGTGCTGTCCAATCCGCCGGAAAAGGCCACCGCACAACTGCCGTAACCTTTCAGCAATTCAATCAAGCGGTCGCGTTTCGTGGCGATTTCAGGGGTGAGTTCGGACATGATAAGTTTACGTTTAAAGTAATCAGTTTACGGTTTACGGTTCATCGATTACAGATTATGTTGGTTTTTGGCGGAACCGCAAGCGGTTTCAATGATATTTTCATCTCTCATCCCTTGAAGCTGGGCAATCAATTGCCCAGCCCTTTGTACATCTTTCATCGTTCATTTTATCAGTCTTGCACTGAGCCAATCGGCGTGATCCAGGACGTCGGCGCGGTCGGCGTAGTTGACGACCAGGTCGAGTTGCTTTGCGCCGGTTAGATCGATGCTGATCGGTGTGGGTTTCATGCCGCCGCGGATGGTTTGGCTGGTGAATTTTTCCTGGCCGTCGACAAACACGCGAAACCGCACGCTGCCGCCGCCGGTCGCCGAGTCGTCGACGGCCAACTCGGCTTGGAATCGTTTATAGGGCTGATCCAGGTTGTAGGCCAAGCGGGCCGCGCTGTGAAGGCCGATGCCCTTGAGGTATAAAATGCCGCCGGCGCGGAGCCATGTGCCGGTCACGCCGCGGTCGAGACGGTAGGGCCAGGTCAGGTCCAGGAACGGCACAAAGCGGTACTCGCCGGGCTTGAGGTCGGAAATATAAACGGCACGGCCGGATATGGGCTGGAGAAAAACCAAATGCTTGGTCGCGGTTGTCCAGGTTTGTCCGAAAATGGTGAGTTGTAGGGCGGAAGAATCCAGTCGCACGTTTGTTGCCAACAGCCGGCTGCCGTCATTGAATCCCAGCCAGGTCTGGGCAGAATCGCTGGACATTTTGTGCCTGAGCGCCGGATTGAAAACGATTGCCGTGACTCGGCCCAGTTCGACATCGAGCACTCCGACGCTGGTTTTGAGTTTGACTGCATCTTCTTCGATCTTTTCCAGGAGTCCGACCAGTTCGTCGCCGTTATCGAGCAAAAGACGATCCGACTCGCCTTCCGCCCGAGAGATGCGATCGAAAAGGGCATCGCGATCTTTCAAAACCGGCGGGAGGCGGAAGACAGCGCCGGCAAGCCGGTCCCAGGGGATTTTCAGCCGGCCGAAAAGCTCCGAATCGGCCGCCAGGATTTCTTTATCCGAGGAAAGAACGTCAGCCGCGAGCAAACCGCCATCAGCCAGAACCAGGATCGGAGTGCGTTTGGGTTCCGGACATGCACCCCAGGCGACCAAATCGGCCATGGGGAGTTGACGTTTTTGAGCGGCGGTTTGGAAGGTGATCTGCCCTTTGGCGTCAATCGAGATTAATTCACCGGAAAAAGGCCGGCCTTCGACAGGCACCGTCAGAGGAACGGCGGCATAAAGAAATTGCGGATAAAATAAAGATAAAATCAATATAAAGGGGATGAGTGCAAATTGTAAATTGCAAATTGCAAATTGCAAATTGCGGACAATAATCTTTTTTACGTTCGGCATCCCGTGTAATTTCATGTTTTTCGATATGCTAAAGCAGATTAAAACTGCGACCAAGACCCCCGGCGTATTCACCGGGGGCAAAATGATTTTTACCTCTGGAAAATGGGCAGATAATTGTTGGGCATCTGCAGGACTATGCAAGCCATTGCCGTGGCGCAATCGTTACCTTCGGCCGGGGCAATCCAGGAGCCGTCTTCTTGTTGTTTGGCTACAAGGTCGTCGCGGATGGCAGGAAACCAGCGGGCAAAGCGTTTCCCGCCTACCTGCCACATGGCTTGAGCGGCGTAATAATGGGCGTAAAAATAATAATTATCTCGGCGCACGGTTCCTTCGGCGGGGATGAATTCCATCAGGTAATCCAGGCCCTTGGTAATTTCCGCTCCCTCGTAAATTCCCGCGCTATAAAGGGCCGCGACAGCGGCGGCGGAGCGGGGAAACGCGCTCTCGCCCCCTTGGATCTGGTACATGAAACCACCGTCGGGGTTTTGGCTTCGCTTGACGTAACTGATTGAACGGTTGACGACCTCGCGCGATACGAAAATGCCGGCGTTCCGGGCGGCACGCAAGGCCATTACCTGGCAGACGGTAACCGAAATATCGGCATCCTCGCGTTGCGGGTTGTAGCGCCAACCACCGTCCTTGTTTTGCGTGTCGGCTATCAGCTTGACGGCCTTGTTAAGGGCGTCGCGGAGTTCCTGGCGGGACGACATGCCGTGACATTCGGCCAGGAACATGGTGGCGAATCCGTGCCCATACATCGGTCCGTGGGTGGCCGTATCGGGTCCATTGAGAAATCCGCTGGGTTTGGCGTTGGCGAGGATATAATCGACGCACTTGTTGACATTTTCGCCGTAAGGGCCGCGGCCGGGCGTGCTGCCGCCGGACATGAAAGCCATGCCCGCCAGCCCGCAAATGGCCACATTACCCCGAGCCGGCCCGTTGCCGAATGAGCCGTCCTCGTGCTGCCGCTCGGCAAGCCAGTGCAGACCCTGCGCGATGGATTTTTCGGCCGCCGGGGTGATCCACTTTGCGGCCGCCTTTTCCTGGTCGATCTCTTGTGCACTTGCGGCAAATGCAACGAAGATAATGAAAAAAATGCAAGCGGTTTCAATAATTATTGCGATATCCCGCCTTGCGAGATCTTCGTTCTTCGTCTTCAATTCATCCTTCATTCTTACATCTTTCATCCTACTAACCGGGCAATAAATTGCCCGGCCCTCTCTTCTCACTCCTCATCGTTCTTTACTCGCCGGGTTTTTTCTCGTTGGATAAATCGCGGAAATAATCCTCGATAAGATCCTGGTACTTGGGGATGAATTCTTCGACGGGAGTTTGCAGCATTTGGTCACGGACGTGCGGAGGCAGCTCGCCCCAGAGATTGTTTATCAGGGAACGCATTTCATCCATGTCGGGTTTGCGCGATTGGCCGTCAGGCGAGCGCGAGGAGCTTGCCGCGGCCGGCTTGTTGCCGGGTTTTTGGCCGGCTTTAGCGCCGGGCTTGGGAGGCGAACCGCCTGGTTTTTGGGCGGATTGCCGGGGATTCGAGGAGCTTGACGAGCACTGGCCGCAGGATTTTTTGGCTTGGTCGATAAGCAGATCCAGGTCGGCGACGATCTGCTTTTGCAGATTAAGCGTGGCCGGTCCCGCGTCGGATTGGACAATGCGCTCTTGGACTTGGAACATATTTTGGGCGATGTTAAGCAAGGGGTTGTCGTTTTCCTTTTCGGCGGCTGAACCCAGTTCCCATTGAAGGCGCTGGTTTAGATCCGGGCCCCCCTGCCCTGCCGCGGGTTGCCGTTTGTCTTTATTTCCATCAGGGCCGAATACCTCCCGCTCGATGTCGGCCTTAGATTGAGTTTTGAGGTTTTTAAGCAATTCGCCGTCCAGCGAGCGGCGCTGCTGCGATTGGGCCAGGACAGGCATACAGGAATATAAAAATAAGGCCAATCCAATCGAAACGATTAAGATTGCAAATTGCAAATTGCAGAATTGTTTCATAAACCACCTGGGCCTTTACCATAGGCTAATGTTTATTATACCTGCGAAAGTCGCTTATTGAACCACCCTGGACAAGTGCCGATGGTAAACTTTTTCATTTTCTTCGTTCCCGCTCCTCGACCAACCTTAGGTTGGTGCCCGGTTACGGCTAAGCGTGTTTTAGTAATCGACCTTTACGAGAAAAAGCCCTTGGGGGGGCGCGGTGGGGCCGGCCAAGCGGCGGTCGGCGGCTTGCAGGACTTCGGCTGGCCATGATTCGGGCTTGACGCCCCGGCCGACTTCGACCAGAGTGCCTACAATCGCCCGGACCATATTATACAAAAATCCGTCGGCTTCCACTTCGATGGTGATCCAGTTTTGTTCATCCCCACTGCCCCGTCGTATCAATAGATCGAATATTGTGCGCACGCTATCTTTAGACTGGGAGCCGGAGGATTCGAAACTGCTGAAATCGTGGGCGCCGATGAGCGGAGCAGCAGAGCGGTGCATGG
This sequence comes from Pirellulales bacterium, assembly GCA_963844755.1. GTDB lineage: Bacteria > Planctomycetota > Planctomycetia > Pirellulales > Thermoguttaceae > JBEKIK01. The sequence continues at coordinate 558,256 of CAWJPM010000016.1, read as the reverse complement.
CCTGGGCATCGAGCCGGCCTTGGTTGAAGTGCCAGCAATACTGGCGGCGGAATACGTCCCGAACCGGCCCGTCGTGGATCAGGTAGCGGTAGCGTTTGCGCATGGCCTTATGCGTGGGGTGAAAACCATCGTGGGTTTCGGAGGCATCGAGCACGGCGATGTCGCCGGGCAGTACGGCGTTTAGCGCCCGGCATAAAACCTCTGGGGTTAGGCGGGTTTCAAGGCGGACGCTCACCACTTGTCCCAAGGCGTGCACGCCGGAATCGGTCCGGCCGCTGGCAAGAATGCGTACACTTTCGCCGGTGACGCGAGCGATGGCGGCTTCGATGGTCTCCTGGACCGATCGTTGCCCGCTCTGGGCCTGCCAGCCGAAATAATTCGTGCCGTCGTACGATACCAGGAGTTTGAAAGTACGCATTATTTTCAGCGGTCAGCAATCAGCGGTCAGCTTGCAACAATCCAAACCGCCGGTGTAATCACCGGGGGCTAAATGAGTCTCAGACAATTGATATCGTATAAAAACACACAAACGCGCTCGCCGTTGGCTCGCGGCTAAACAACTGTAACGACATACAATTAATGAGACTTTATTTCCGTTTGACGGCGGGGGCATCTTTGCCGAGTTTTACCAGCAATTCGGCGATCTGCACGGCGTTGGTGGCCGCGCCCTTGCGGAGGTTGTCGCTGACGCACCAAAACGTCAAGCCGTTGGGGCAGGAAATATCCTCGCGAATCCGACCGATGAAAGTTTCGTCGCGCTGGTTGCAGTTGATGGGCATGGGATAGACTTTGTGCTCGAGGTCGTCCATTACTACCAGGCCGGGCGTGGCGGCGAACAGCTTGCGGGCTTCTTCGACGCTGACTTTACGCTCGGTTTCTACAAGGATACTTTCGCTATGGCAGTTCGAGACCGGGACGCGCACGCAGGTCGGGCAGATTTGCATTTCATCGTCCTCCAACATCTTCCGCGTTTCGTAGACCATCTTCATTTCCTCGGACGTGTAGCCTTTATGCTTGGGCGAGCCGATCTGCGGAATGCAGTTGAAGGCGATTGCGTATGGGAAGCATTCGTATTTGTATTCTTGCCCGGCTAAAAATGCCCGAGTTCCGCCTTCCAAGTCGCGGGTGCCGGCCAGCCCGGCGCCGCTGGTGGCCTGATAAGTGCAGACGACAACCCGCAGCACCTTTGCGGCGTCGTGCAGGGGTTTTAGGGCCTGGACCATTTGCGTGGTCGAGCAGTTGGGGCTGGATATTATGCCTTTGTGCCGGAGCACCGCATGCGGATTGACCTCGGGAATGACCAGGGGCACGTTGGGGTCCATGCGCCAATAACCGCTCTCGTCGATCACGAGGCAGCCGCGGCGGACGGCGTCGGGAATGAAATCGCGGGCCACGTCATCGGGAGTGCTGCAGATGGCCAGGTCCACATCGTCGAAAACCGAGCCCTTTAGCTCTTCAATCGTGATCTCCCGGCCGGCATAGGGCAACGTTTTGCCAGCCGAGCGGGCGGAAGCCACAAATTTGATCCGTTTTAAGGGAAAACGATGAGCTTCGAGCAATTGACGGATGATGGTCCCTACCGCGCCGGTGGCGCCTACAACCGCTACACAATCGAACACGGGCGATCTCCTTGTTGATGAATAAACTACTATTTGACAAACAAAATAGGGGTAGTAGATAGTGTTAATTAGAGGTGCATAAGTAATTTATTATGCCATGATCGGCCGAGAATCACAACTCCATGTAAACAACAAAACCCCCGCGATGGTGGAACCCGTCGCGGGGGTTGGTTATGATAATCTTTGGGTCTCGTGCCATCGGCATTAGGCCGTGGCAGGCAATATGCATATCAATCGGCTGATGCCACGGAAGCGGCCGGGTTTCCTCCAATGACGCCGAAGGCAACAGAGACAGTTTCACCGGCTGTCAGAGTAACCGTACGGTTGTCTTCCACCAGTTTGCCGTTGCTGACTGCTTCAGCATGAATTTCATACTTGTAGCTGAAGCCGGGTTTCAGGCCGTAGGAAACGAACTGGCGACGGCTGCCGACGCTGCGGGTAGCCAGACCGTTGATCGTGACCTTGGCGTCGTAGGGTACCCAAACCATGACCACGCCGCTAGTCTCCGGAGTTGGAGATGACATGGTGGCCGGTTCGGTAGATGGCGTTGTAGCGCCGGGCAATGCGGGCGCCGGTTCAGTTGTAGTGGGTTGAGAAGGCATAGCACCGGGCTCGGGCGGCATGGCCGGAGCGGCGGGAGTGGGGCCCTCCATCAACGGCTTTTTGGCCGGCGTGGGCATGCTTGGGGCAGCAGGCGCTGCTGTAGTGACCGTCGAGCCGCAACATGTCGCTGCTACTCCACCGCAGCAACCATAATTTGCATAGCAGCCCGAATAGCAGCCCGAATAGCAGCCTGAGTAGCAGCTAGAATAGCAACTTCCGCACCCGCCATAGCCCCAGCCCCAGCCGCAGGCTCGGCCGCATCCGCCATACCAACCGCCGCAGCCGCCGTAGCATGATCCGCAGCCATATCCCCAATAAGCCCCTCGGCCGCAGCATCCCCACCACCAAGCGTTAGCACTCTCGACAGCGGTCAGCAGCATTAGAGCCACCACTGTCCCGAACAATACTTTTTTCCAACTTTGTCGAATCATGTGTTTCTAGCTCCCTTTAAAAAGAGGATAAAACAAAGTTTTCAATGCTACAAACCCTGTAGCTTACTAATAATAGCATGAAAATCAAGTAGGCTGGGCAAACTTATCCGATTTGGTAAGCTCTTGCAATCAGATAACTTAGGGTAACAATTCTTAGAGATTATAAGAATTATAGCAATCTGTAAAGGAAGAAAACCACCAGAATTAGTGGTATGTTAGACAGATTTGATTACCTCTTAGCTACGGAAGGAATCGATTTTCCCTTGAGTTGGTAGACGTAGGCAAGCACCTCGGCCACGGCCGCGTATTTATCTTGCGGAATGGGATGGTTGATATCCACTTCGCGGTACAGGGCTTGCGCCAAGGGTTTCTTTTCCACAACGGGAATACCGTGCTCCAAGGCCAGGTTGCGAATGCGTTGAGCAACTACGCCCGCCCCTTTGGCCACCACGATGGGCGCGGCCATAGTTTCCGCATCGTATTGAACCGCCACGGCCAATTCGGTCGGATTTGTGATAATCACGTCGGCTTTAGGGACTGCCGCGGAAATGCGATTTAGGGCCAACTGGCGTTGCACTTGCCTGCGGCGTGCAACGACCTGGGGATTGCCCTCCAGATTTTTCAATTCCTCGCGGATCTCTTGCGGCGTCATCCTCAGGTCCTGTTCGTGTTTCCACCATTGGAAGCCGTAATCGAGCAAGGCCAATAGCACTAGCGCCCGGCAATTTTCATGGCGGTCCAAAGCAGAATCTGGAGCATCACTGAGGCGATCTCCGCGGCGCCATGCGCGGACAATCCTAGAATCTTTTCACGCTGACTCCATATACTTATATAGGCCACACAGGCAATGACGGCGATCTTGAAAATCCCAAAAAGCAAATGCACGCCGTTGGAAAGCGAGAACATTCGCCCCAGACCCTTGAGCGGATCGATGCGGGTCAAATCGAAGGCTACTTTATCGGGCAGAAAAAGAAAACCCACTTGCATCAGGTTCGAGGCTATCCCGGCCAGCATCGCCAAACCCAAAATGGGCAACAGGTATTTGGCCAGCATTGATACGGTTGAGGTCCACTGGTTTACGGCGAAGTTGGAGTCGGCCGAAAGCCATGCATCGCAGCCCAATTGTTTTGTGGCATATGCCCCGAAGAATTCCACCAACTGAGGGCCCATCATCAGCAATATCAGGAGGCCGGCCAACAACAACAAGGCCGAGCCCAAGTCCTGACTCCTGGCGACCTGGCCCTGTTCGCGGGCTTGTTGCCGGCGATGCGGGGTCGGTTCCTGCGATTTATCGCCGCTTTGCTCGGGCATATTGCTTGGGGCAAGGAAATACTCCCGGAACAAGCTCCGGGGCTAAACTGTGAACCTTAAACTGCGAACTGAAAACAATTTCACGAAAACCAGCCCGCGCGAGCGGGGTGTGCAGGGCATCGAGCATAAGTTCCACCGCAGGCTCGATTTGTTCCTGGAAAATCCATACGATGCCGCCTAAAGTCAGGGCCAAGGCCCCGAAAATCAACAGCGAATTCATGCCGAATCCCAAGATCAACACATTCAGTTGCGGTACAGTGCGGCTGACAAGTCCCAAAACAAGCGTAGCCAAGAGCAAAGCGATGGTGGCCGGGGCGGCGGCGCGGATACCCAGCGAAAAACTCTGGGACAAAAGCGTGACAAAAGCGTCGGCGATCGATCGGGAAAACACTCCGCTGCCGGGCGGAATGGTTTGGAAGGTGTCGAGCAATCCGGCCATGACAAGCCTGTGCCCGCCGATGCACACGAAAACGCTCAAACTCACCAGTACAAACAGCCTGGAAAGGATGGGCGTGTTCATGTCCGAAGTCGGATCGTAGGCCTCGGCTATCATCAATCCGCCCACGTACCCGATGATTTCGCCCGCCAGTTCCATGCCGTGCACCAGGATCATGATTCCCAATCCCAAACACGTTCCCACTATCAGTTCGCCGCCGATGAAAACCAGGTAATTCAGCAGGTTGCCGGGCTGAGGCACAGACACATTCCATTGCGAGGGCATAATCAGAACGGACAAGGCCAAGGCCAACAGCGCGCGCACGCGCATAGGCGCGTCGGTGGAGCCGTAAATCGGCGCGGTCATCGTCAACCCGCTCACCCTGGTCAGCACCAGGGTAAACACGATGAACTTGTCGAAGTCGAGTTGGTTCAACCATTCCATAAAGTAAATGATGAATTATGAATGATGAATGATGAATTCATTTTTTCCTTTTGGCTGTGCGGGCGGAAGTAGTGAAAATAGCAATGAGTTCATCGGTTTCGCGACGTAGATCACGTAATCGAGATGCAGGTAAAATATTGCTTCCGATCAATAATTCAAGCCAATAATCGGTTTCATCCAATTCCTGTAAGGCGCCTTCCATTTTGCTTATAAATTCCGCGGCTGAGCGCGATCGGCATGCTTCGCGATAATGAGCACCCACAGAAGTCCCGCTTTTGAGAACCTGTTTGCCTATTATTTGAGCGACTGTTGTTTTCGGCAATGCCGAATACATCCGAATGATTCGCAAAGCATATTGTTTTGTTCGCTCCCGTAAAGCGGCGCTTTTGTTGTTACTCATAACATTTATGCTTTGTCTATGGAGTAATAAAATAATGAACGCCGCAATGTTGAGCATTCATCATTCATAATTCTGCAATCAGCATTCTCTAAAATCTGCCGGGGATACCGGCGATCAGTTCGCTGGAATACTGCACCATGCGGGCGATAAGCCAGGGAAGGGCAAGGCTCAATACCAAAACCATCGCAATCAGTTTGGGCACGAAGGCCACGGTCTGCTCCTGGATTTGCGTAAGGGCTTGCAGCAATCCGATCAGCAAACCCACGGCCATTCCGGCCAGCAGGACCGGGGCGCCGATCAAGAGCATATTCCAAATGGCTTCGCGGCCGATATTGATTACTGTTTGAGAATCCATAAAAAAGTGAAGGATGAAGGATGAACGACTAAATAATTTATGTAAACGGCTGGAAACTTTCCATCAACATTCCCACGACCAGGTGCCAACCGTCGACCAGGACAAATAAAAGCAGCTTGAAGGGCAAGGAGATCAAAACCGGGGGGAGCATGAGCATGCCCATTGAAACCAGCACGCTGGATACGACCATGTCGAGTATCAAGAACGGCAAATAGATTTGGAATCCGATCAAAAACGCGGTCTTCAGTTCGCTGAGCATGAAGGCCGGTAAAAGCACCGTAAGCGGGACTTCGTCGTAAGTTTCCGGCGCGGGCTGGCTGGCGCGTAATTCATAAAAAGATCTATGTCATTGGAATTTTTCGTGCGCTCGATCTGCTGGCTCATGAATCGGCGGACTGGTGCAACGCCCGACTTCCAGGCTTCGTCCAGCGAAATGCGGTGGTCGGTATAAGGCACGATAGACTCGTTGTAAACCTGCTTCCACACCGGGGCCATGATTAAAAACGTGAGAAACAGCGAGAGGGTCGTGATGACCTGGCTGGGCGGGAGTTGCTGCGTGCCGATCGCCTGGCGCAGCAAACTCAGCACCACCACGATCCGCACAAAACAGGTGGTCATCAACAATATGGCCGGCGCCAGGCTGAGCACGGTCAAAAGCAGCATCACTTGGATCGTGGAACTGAGCCCCTCGGGACTGGCCCACTGTTTGGGTCCGCCGGAAAGCGCATCGGGCAGCTTCATTGTTAGCGGCTGATTGCTCGGCTCTTGAGCGCCCGCCGAGGCCAGGAAGCAGAAGCAAACCATGACAAGGGCCAAATAGGCCAATGGTTTTCCCGATGCCCAGGGCGATATTGAAATTTTGGTTCTTTTGAAGGATGCGGCGGTTCGTTCAGATTTGGCGGATGATCGCGGTTTGATGAACGGAATTCGCAATTTACAATTTACAATATTTTTCCAGAACCAAGTTTGACCGCGACTTTTCATTTCAGACATTGCGCTGCTCCCACTCGATAGCCTCTTGCGGATCGATTCCCGAAAGATCGTAATCAGCAAATTCGCTTTGCGAAAAAGCTCCCCGTGAAGCGTGCTTTGGCGCGAGTTGTTCAAAAATCCGCCGGAATGCCGCGGTGGAACTCTGCGGACCGGCCTGGAGACATAATCCGGCCAACCGGTCGACCTCTTGGGGATCGGTAATCTCCGTGAGCGTTTCCGTCCCGGCCGGGGTTATCGAGACCAAGAGGAGTTTGTTGCCGCAGCGCAAGAGATGCACGTTTTGCCGGCCGGCCAGCGGAGCGCGTCCGAGGACTTCAAAGGCCTCGTTGGGCAGGCGGGTAAGACTTTGGGGCGCGGCCCGGCGTATCATCCAGGCGATCAGCAAGAAGATTCCCAATACCACCCCGAGAGAGCCGAATACGGCGGCCATCGAGGGCAGCCCGCTGGGTTTTTTGCTCGATTCCAGGGAATCGGTCTTGTTCGAGGGCGTAAGCTGAACGTGAGATTCGCGTTTCAGCGGCAATGGAGACGGGGCCGGTTTAGCGCCGTTGTCCGAAGCAGCGGCGGAGTGGTCGGCCGCGGCCAAGGGCGGAGCTATCCGCACGGGCCCGGGCGCCGGCTCCAACAACGGCGGCTGCGAATCGAACAGGTCGGCGGTAGATTGGTTCGTGGGCGGATTGGATGTCTGGGCAGGGAGATTTCCGGACAGAAGTAATAAAAAGATCAAGCCAATGATTCGAGGAGTCGAAAGCATCCGTGCGCGTCCTTGCCGTTTTTTATTGAAGTTTGCGATTAGAACAAACCGATAACGAAGCGGGCAAATCTTTCTAGCGGTTTTTCCTTCAATGCTTCTGCATGCCGATCGGGCATCCGGCCGCGGATCAGGCGAAATTATCCCCTTGCAAGCGCCGGAACTGTTAAGGACCGGCTTTCTTATGCCATATACACGTTAATTGAACATGTTCGCGCCGGTTATCAACTCGGCCACACGAACGCAAAAATTGTCGTTAAGCACAAGCACTTCGCCCCGGGCAATGAGGCGCCCGTTGACGTAGACGTCAACCGGATCGCCGGCCAGTTTGTCCAGGGGAACGACCGATCCTTTGCGGAGCTTAAGCACGTCTTCGAGATACATGTGCGTGCGCCCCAATTCGATCTTCAGGTCCAATTCCACGTCGCGCACCAAATCCAGAGTGGCTGTTTCGGTGGATGCGGGCACACCGCCGAATTCTTGCAAACGGAAAGACGATACGCCTTTGGGCAATTCGTTTCCGGCCGAGGAATTTATCGATTCCAAGGCCTTTTCCGCCTGGTTTAGCAGGAATTCGATATCTTTTTCGGCCATGTTTCCATCGCCGACCGGCGGATCGGGAAGCGAAGCATTGATTGTTTCCTCGCTTTGTTTAGATATGGGATCCTCGCCGCGAGTCTCTGGCGGGGTTACCGGCGCGGCGTCGGGCGGCGCGGCCGATTTGGCTGCCGCCGCTGCCGAGCCCGGGGCTTGACTTAAAAGCTTTTCAATATCATCCTGACTTATGACTTTTTCGTCAGCCATGGGAATCCATTCCTGATTTGATTATTTTATTGTTCGATAAAGGAGAAGTCGCTGAAAATGATGGTTTGCAGGAGTTGTTTGCCCAGCATGCGGTTGGTTTTGTCCATGATTTTACGTTTCACCAATCCCAAGCCTGCGTCGGTCAAATCCGTAATCTCGGAACTGCGGACCGTTTCGAGAACTTGTCCGCGGAAGCGATGCAGATTTTCTTCCAGGCGGGCCATAAAATCCTTCTGATCTTTGGCTGCGACGGTTCCGAAGAGGTGGAAATCGATGCGCAAAGTGGTGTTCGAGGCGGGCTGATATGCGGTGACGTTGAATTCGCCCAAATCGACTTCCACCTGGCGGTTCTGTTCATCTTCGGCTTCTTGCTTGGCCTTGGTTTTGCTTTCCTCCTTGTTCTCCACGGCGGAGCCGGCTAAGGCGGCGGTTTCCGCGGTCTTTGGGAGGTAGCAATACGCAACAACGCATTCCACCGCGATTACCAAGACCACGAAAAGCAAAATTTTAATTTTGCCAAACGAGCCCGTTTTGGCTACCGCGGCGGGAGCTTGCTCTTCCGCTTGGGGATCATCGTTAGGGGTGGAAGGTTCTTGGGCCATGATTGTTTAAAGTTAAAGGACTGCGCGCAACAATGGGAATTTCATTTTTCATCAATACTTAACTGCCTTGCCACGTGAAAATTTTACGATATTCTTCGGCGCCGGGCGACAACCGGCACGTTATTGGATTAGCACGCACGTTTCTAACGGATTTTCCTGCTTTATCGTTTGCCATGCCCTTTTTTCGCGGATTTATTTGAAATATCGCGGTCAAAAAGACTGATGATGATAGCTTTGTAAACTCTAACGATCAAGGCCAATTATACTCCGGCCGGATGGTTCGCAGGCGGCGGTATGAGGTGTTTTGCCTGCTGATAAGCCACGGCGCGGCGCATGACTTCATCCATCGATTCGGCCACAACCACCCGCTGGCCGGTGGTAAGGGTCACAAACGTGTCCGGCCTGGCTTCGACGTATTCAATCAGCTCGGCGTTGAGTATAAACGGCTCTCCCGAGAGCCGCGTCAGTTTGATCATTTATTGTTCCTTGAGTGGGCGGTGAACTGCCCACCCCCTATAATCCGCGCCGTTTCCATGTTGGGGCGGCAGTTGCGGCCCCAACATAAAGGGCTTTTATCGCTGCAACTGCAGCAAGGTATCGAGCATGGTTTGCACGGTGGTGATAACTTTGGTATTGGAACGATACATGGTGGAAGCCAGAATCAACTCGATGAGGTTGCTTCCGACGTCGGCGTTGGAGAGTTCCACCGCGCCGGAAATAATGGAGCCGATGCCATTTTCACCGGGACTTCCAACCATGGGATTTCCCGAATTCACGCCCGCGGCGTACAAATTGCCGCCTTGTTGCACGAGGCCGTTGGGATTTCTGAAATTCGCCAGTATGATCTGTCCGAGTTCGCGTTTTGCGCTGTTGGTGAAAACGCCGGTGATGAGTCCATCGCCGCCGACGGAGTAACTGGACAGCGTGCCCGGCGCCGAACCATCTTGTTTGTTAAACTGTAAACTGCTGTTTGTCGCCAGGCCGGAAACATTACTGAGATCCAGGCTGAATTGCAGGGGTTTCAACGAGGCAAGGCCGTCGCGATTGATGGAAATAGTGTCTGGCACTACGGAGATGAGATTGCCTTTTCCGTCGAACTTTATCAGGCCCGTTCCCACGGCGACCTGGGCGGAACCCGTGGTTTGATTGTCCTTTGAATCGGCGAACCAGCGGTAGGTGGTAGTCGTGTTGTCGGAGCTTTCCAGGACGGCGGTTACGTTGACGTTGCAGGCAATGCCCAAGGAATCGTAAACTTGGAACAAGCCTGTCGAGGCGCTTTGTCCCACGCCGCTTTGAACCGTGGAAAAAGGCAGGTCGACGGCGGGCGGATTCGACCCGCTGCCGGACGTGAGCTTGCTGATGCTAATGTCGTTATCGACGCCGTTGTTGCCGACGACGGTGATTTTACCGTCGATTAATTGAGCGCCGGGAGTATATGGATTGGCCGGGTCGGCGGTATTTTTGGAAACGGGAATGCCGCCGCCGGATTGAATGCCCAGGGATTGATTGAGAAAAGTCAGCAAATTGCCCACGGTGGAGGAGGCGGTAATATTAAAGCTATTGTTTAAACTTTCAGTGCCTTTTGTGTCGGTGAAATTAAGCGCGCCCGTGGTAAAGACGTGCTTGTATGCCAAGTCGGTGCTGTCGTATTTGATTACGTCGGTGAGCAACGTCGTATCAGTTATCTCGGATCCAGATCCAATCATGCTCAGCGTGCTGTTGTCCTTGATGTCGTTGTCTGGAGTGCTATCGATGTAGGAAGTGACGCCCGAATTGAAACTGACCGTATTCACTTGATGGAAAGTTTGTGTATCGGCGCCGGAGCTCATGTTTCGATAAATGGCCCAGGAGTCCCAATCGCCGGAGGTGGTTTCCGCCGGCGGGAGAGCGATTTCGATGCGCTGATTCGAGGGGGTGAAGGATTTCGACCCACTGGCATCGGTTATCGCCACGGGATTTGAAGTTGCGCCAGTAGCAGAATTGTAAAAGGAGACATAATATCCGTAAGTGCCTGAAAGCACATCATCGTCCAAATTGTTTCCACCCGCTGCGGCCGTGTCGGTATATGTATAAGTTGCATCCGTTATGTCGCTGGTTTTGACTGAGTCTATATATCCGTACGCACCCACGGTGTGGTCGGCGTCGGCAGCGACCGGGGCGCGATAGATATTGATATATTGATAGCCGGCGGCCGTGGCGGCGGCTTTTATCGTGAACAAATTGTTAATAACCAGGGAACTGTCGTCGGCCGCCACCGATCCCGTGACATCAGCCGCCGAGGGCACGCTTTCGGAGTAGGGGTCGCTACCGTCAACCTTGGAATAAACCAGTTTGTAAGTGTAGTCGCCGGTTTGAATGTTTCCAGTGTTGGCGCCGCCGTCGGTTGTACTGACGGTGCCGACGCCGGCGGCATTAGTGGCCGCTGCGGTGGAAGCGGCCGGCGAAGTTTTTGTGTCATTGCCGAGGGTTTCGGTGTCGATGACCTGGGCAGTGTCCGCGACACCGCCAGTGGTACCGGGGGGCGGAAGCGTGCCGTCTAGGATGACATTTTGTGTGGCCTCGGCCACCATTTTTGTTCCAAAGGGGATGGTAAGGGGGGCCAAAGTGCCTGTCTGAATATTGAAGTTGCCGTCAACGGTGTATCCCAACACCAGGTTTCCGCTGGCGGTAACCAATTGGTTTTGGGGATTTAGGGTAAATTCGCCGTCGCGAGTATAGGCGTAACTGCCGTCGTTGGCTTGAATGATAAAGAAGCCATTTCCCTGGATGGCCATGTCCGAGCTAATGGAGGTATTCGAAATGGTGCCTTCGGAGAAATTGGCCTGGATGGAGGAGACCATGGTACCCAATCCGATTTGGGTCGGATTAGTGCCGCCGGTGTTGGCCGTGGGTCCGGACCCCAAACTGTAGGTTTGCAAAAATTGCGTGGCAAACGTAGCATCGGATGCCTTGAACCCCGTGGTGCTCGAGTTGGCCAGGTTGTTGCCCACCACGTCGATTGTCGTCTCGGAACCGGTCATGCCGGTCAATGCCGTGCTTAGAGCCGATGCAAGACCCATTTTTTATCTCCTAATTTTTGGCGCGACCGGCTAAACTTCGTTTGGCGCCTGTCGCGGCTTTATGTTGATTGTTTAATTTATCACGAATTTGGATCGACTTCAGAAATGTTTGTCAGACTAATACTGTTTGTCCCCACGCAGACTTTTACGCCCGAACTATCAACAGTGACCTTATCGACCTGGCCGGTAACCGTTTCACCGCTGTCGGTAAGGCCGGTTATGGTTTTTTGCAGCATGGTGCTGGCTGCCACCAGGTCTTGCTGAGTTTGCATCGAAGTCAGGGTGTCGGACAGACGCTGATTGGATTCGATCTCCTTGATTTGGCCGACTTGCTGAAGAATCTGCGTGTCGTCCATGGGATTCAAGGGGTCCTGATTTTGCAACTCCGTCACCAAGAGGTTGAGAAAATCGTTCATGCTCACGGAACTAAGGGAATCGGCGGAAGCAGATTGGCTCTGCTGGCTTGCAGCGCTCGAGGCGGATGAGATGGAAGAGGTGCTCATGTGCGTAATTCCTTGAATTTTTATCTGGATTTTTTAAATATACATACCGGCTTTTTTCATAAAGCCGTCGTTTTCATACGATGACGTTTAATTGACCGTTGTGATTTGCAAGGCCCGGAGCGGCAGTTGTTGTCGCCGCCGCGCCGGCGTTTTCCAGGGATTGCGGGCGCAGGGCGCGATAGCCGCCGTCGCCCGATCCTGTTTCGGCCTGATTGGCCGTTTGCTGGGACATTCCGCCAGAGGACGGGTCCCGCAAATCGACGTCGAATTTTTGGATTTTGATGTTCTGTTGAGCAAGCCGTTCGCGCAAGGCGGGCAGATTTTCCAAGAGCATGTTTTTCGCTTCCTTGGTTTCGGCTTCCAGGCGGGCCTTCATCACGCCTTTGTTGACGCTGATTTCCATGTTTACCGAGCCGAGTTCCGGGGGATTGAGTTTCAATCGCACGGTTCCGCCCTGATCGCTCATTGCCGCAAAAGCCCGCTCGACCCTTTGCACGAATCGCACGCTGTTCAAATCCGATCTGGCATCCTCGGCCATGCCCTGCGAAGATGCCGTTGTTTTGGTTCCCGGCTGTTCAAGGCGCTGCAACGCGTTTGCAGGATTGGCGGCTTTACTGTCGGATGCCGTATTGGAAGGTCTATCTGCCGCCCGCAGGTCGCTTGTGTCCTTTGCCGACGTTGTGGCCATAAAAGGCGTATTTGCCGCCGCCTGTAATGGGGTGGAACTGACCACCGCGGTGGCGGCGGGCGCATCCTGACAAACAGCCGGTGAAACGGCCGCATCGGCGACACGGGCGGCGGATGGCTGCGTTTTCCCGTTTTGATTGGCGGTTTTCCCCTGCGCATCGCGCGGCGACGAGGATTCTTTTGCTGATCTTGCAGCGGATGTCCTGCCTTTTCCGCCGGCCGGCGCGGTTTCGATCGTCTGCACCTCTGCCGGTATTTCCGGATTTTCCCCTTTCTCAAAAGTGGTCTGCTTTGACGTCTTCTTTTTCCCGGATGAGGAAGCTGATGCATCCGGCTCATCTGCGGCGGCGGTTTGGGGGGTGCCGGCCGTCAACAATTCCACTTTGGTTAACCCGCCCGAGCCGGCCGTCTTTTTTGTCTTTGCGTCTTTAGAGGCGGCGCCAAATGGATTTGAACCATCCTTGATTTCCACTTGTATAGACAAAGCATCGTTTTCCGATTGCGAATGGTCTTTCGCATTAGCGGTGCGGGAGTTTATCTGCGAGTTAAGTTGATCGTTTTGTTTTATTCCCGCCGGGGCGGAATCATGATCGTCGCGATTGTCTTTTTTATTGTCTTCTTTTCCCTTATCGGCCCTTGCAGCGGTCGTGTCCTGCCCTGCCGGCTTGTTTTTGTCCGCCTGCGTCCGACTTTCCGGCATGGGAAGGTTTGCTTTACCGTCAGACCCGGTGCCCGAGATATTGTCGAACGTCGTCTCCACTGCTTTTTGTTCGTAGCGGCGGCTGGTCCGTCGAGGAATGCGATTCGTCGGCGCCTGGGACCGGAGACTGCCGGGCATCTCTTGACGAGTCGCCCGCGGCGGCGTCGCCGGCGACGATGGAAGAAGTTTGCGCCCGCTGCAAGTAATCGTTAAACGAGCCGCTGGAGCCGGAGAGCGCATTTGCCGCGCCCGGCTCGACGGGGATCATGTCCACCAACGGCAATATATTTAATTGGTTAAGTTCGATAACTGACATAGCGGCACTTTCTTTTGTGTGGGGCTTCTATGTTGGGGCAGCAGTTTAACTGCTGCCCCAACATGGCCCCAATTGGGCTATAATTGTGTTGTTTTTAATTGTTCCAGTTGTTGGCGAGTGTTTTCGGGCACGTTGGCTGTGGGCGAACCGATTCGAATCCGCCGCAAAACCTCGCTTAATTGCTCCATTTCCTCGTCCGTTTTGAATTCGCCGAAGATCTTGGCGCAGTTTGGCGTCAGGCATGGGCGAAAGCAACGTCACCACGTCGTCAATTTCTTTTTTATTCAACATCTCCAGGATCAATGCCTTGGCCTGCTTGGGCTTGAGGTTTTCCAGCGTGTTGCGCACTTCATCCTTGCCGGAGGCCACGGATCCTTCGCGCATCGATAACAGTTGGGCGTCGAAATCATCCCGCAGTTGCTTATAACTTTTTTTATCCTCGGCCAATTTGGTCTGCTCAAGTTGGAACTGCGAAAGGCTGTTCTTGAGTTCCTGTTCGCGGAGTTCCAAGTTTCGATACTTCAGCGCCCGGGTTTCCAGGATTTGGTCTAAAGATGGCTGTTCGGCGACTTTTTCCTCGGCGTCTTTCGTTTGGGTATCCGCGCTTTCAGCCGAATTGATGCCTTGGGCGGCGGCAATAACGCTTAGCCAGCGGCGGTTATCGATTTTCCAGGTGGAAATCAAGTACATCAGTATGACGGCCTGGGAAATGATCGTGCCGACACACGCGTACACGATCATTGTCCAAGCGATGCCGAGTAATCGTTTGATCATACGACTTCCTCCGCAACCAGGGCCTGGAGCCGGGCTACTTCATCCAAACGTTTTATTTCCAAGCGGTTTTCCGCCTGGTTGTGTTGTTCGATCTGGTGTTCGCGCAACTTCTCCAAAACGCGCACTTCGCGGTTTGCGGCCAGCAACGCCACGCGTCTGCGCTCGATCTCGGCGGCCAATCTACCCCGCTGTTCGTTCAAGCTCCGTTGTTGGACTTTCAAGATGATTTCGTATCGTTGGGCTTCGATCAGGCGGTCGATATCGATCGTGCCCGGCCCCGCCGCTTTGCGGCACCGGTCTTCAAGGGCGTTTAGCTCTGTTCGCACCTGTTCCAAGTTTTTGCTAAGCACGTCGTCCGCCCGATAGGCCTGGGCGAGCTCCATACGGCGCTCGTCGCGAGCGGCCTCGCGGAGTTTCAAGAGCGTTGCCATGCGGAACTTGAATCGCGCCATGTCTTGATAATCCTAATTTGGGTAATTTATTAAATTTAAAGTGCTGAATGTAGTGTATTCTTCTCAGAGCCGGGCCATGCCGGCCCGGAATTCCGGGGCGACACGCCACGGCTCTGATTTCACAAACAACATTCATTTTCTCTCGCTAAATATTTGGTCCTTATTTTTGCGGTTGGGCATTAAGGCGAGTCGTGATTTGTTTATGTAATTGAATCAATTTCTCCCGGGCGTCTTCGACGCTCGAAGGTTGCCCGACCGTCTGCCGCAAGAAGCGGTTCAGGTCGTCCTGCATTTCCACGGCGACATCGACGAGTTTGTTGCTTCCGCGGCGATAGGCGCCTATGGAAATCAGGTCCTCGTGCTCGCGGTAAGCAGCCAGGAGTTCGCGGACTGCCATAGCCGCATGGAGATGCTCCTCGCCCGCCACTTTGGTCATCAAACGGCTGAGGCTTTCCAACACGTCGACGGCCGGATAATGGTTTTTCGAGGCCATGCGGCGCGAGAGCCAGGTGTGCCCGTCGAGCAAGCCCCGCACAGCGTCGCTGATCGGTTCGTTGGGGTCGTCTGCTTCGACCAGGACCGCGAAAAAGGCGGTAATGCTGCCTTGCGGGCTTCGCCCTGCGCACTCCACAAACTTGGGCAGCACGGCGAACACCGAAGGCGGGTATCCGCGGGTTGCCGGCGGCTCGCCTGCCGCCAGGCCGATCTCGCGCTGTGCAAGCGCGAATCGCGTCAAAGAGTCCATCAAGAGCAAGACGTCTTTGCCCTGGTCGCGAAAATATTCGGCAGTCGCCATTGCCGTGGCGGCCGCCTGGGTGCGGAGCAAGGGCGGCTCATTGCTAGTGGCCACGACGACCACGCTCTTGGCCAAACCGGCAGGTCCCAGGTCACGCTCGATGAATTCGTTCACTTCGCGGCCGCGTTCGCCGATCAAGGCGATCACGTTCACATCGGCGGCGGTGTACCGCGCCATCATGCCCAGAAGCACGCTTTTACCCACGCCGGAACCGGCGAAAATACCCATCCGCTGTCCTTTTCCGCAGGTTATCAGGCCGTCGATGGATCGCACGCCGGTGGAAAGGGGATCGCATATTCGCGGCCGGGTGCAAGGATGCGGCGGGCGTCTGTTGAACGGTGCGCGATCGTGCAACACGGGCTGAGGCTTGCCGTCCACGGCGTTTCCTTGGGCGTCGATTACCCGGCCCAACATTTCCGGCCCCACGCGCAGCCATCGCGAGGTCCGGGCCAGGCGCACTCGATTGCCGTGGCGCACGCCAGCGGATTCGCTGAAGGGGTAAAGCAGGGTTAACTCGTCGCGAAAACCGATCACCTCAGCCATCAGCGGCCCGCCGGTCTCGCGCTGGATTTCGGCCAGGGCGCCGACTGGCGCGGGAAAACCCGACGCGGCTACAGTCATGCCGACCGTGCGGGCCACGGTTCCCAAAAGGGCCGTGGGCATCACGCCTTCGAGTTGTTCTTCGATGTCGAGCATTGTTAGTAATCAGTTTTCAGTTTTCAATTTTCAGTGATCATCGCGAAACTGCAAGCGGTTTTAAAGGTTTATTTATAATTCAGCATTTTTTCATCCTTCATCCTTGTTTCAGTTCTTCTTCGATGCGTTGTAATTGGGCCTCGAATTGTTGATCGATGACGCCGAACTGGGTTTCAACCCGGCAGCCCCCGGGAGTGACGCCGGCGTCGGCCGTGATTTCGGCTTGGATGTGGGGCGATACCTCATCGACCAACATCCGCGCCTGATTGCCCAGCGATTGATGATCGAGCGGATTCAAGAGGATGCGCATTTGCGAACTGCCGGCGGCCAACTCCAAGGCCTCGCGGATTAAGGTCAGGGGGATTTCGGGCTGCTCGTGCAACTCGCGGCGAATGATCCGCCGGGCTATTGCCGCCGCCAAATGCACCGTGCCTGCTTCCCAATGCGAGAGCCATGCATGCCGGGCATCCTGGATGTTTTGCGCCGCTTGCTTTAGCGCCGGGATGACCGTGGATAATTGCTTCCGCACGATTTCCTCGACGGCCCCGACCGCGGCTTGACGCCCTTGTTTTTCGGCGGACTTGCGTATGGACTCGGACTCCTCGTGGGCCTTAACCACAATCCGCGCCGCCTCGCTGCGGATTTTGCCTAAATATCGATCAGCCTGCACGGACACGTCTTCAAAATTGAAGGCCACGCCATGCGTTGAGCTATTGTGATCGGATGTTCGGATGATTGTGGACATAGGGGCAATGTCTTGTATAAGTAATTAAGGATGTTCCATATTTAGGACGTTCGGGATTTTTAGGCGGCTCTTAATTCAATTGTTCCTTTCGCATATCCGATTCTTGTCGCGATATGGGCGATATTTTGCCGGGCGGTCTCCACGTCGCTTAGGCGGATCGGGCCGGGCTGCTCAAGTTTGCGGCGAAGCGATTCGGCCTGGTTTCGCGGGAATAATTTCAACACCCGATCGCTTATTTCCGGCATGGCACCCAATAGCGCAGGCATGATCCATTGCGGCTGGGCGGCGCAAAGACTTCGGCCAGCACGGCGTCGTCCAGGTCGGCCAGATCGTTGAATTCCATCGGCGGCGGGCCGAGCCTTTGCGCCAACGCCCGATCGTGCGCCGCCAGGTTATCCAGGATTTGCAGTCGGACTTCGCTTTCCGAGGCCTGCAAAATTCCATCCATGGCCTGCAAACCGGCTACGCGACGGCGCTGCATGGGCACCTGGCGTGAGAGCCTGCTTTCCAATGCTTGTTCCACTTCCCGCAAGATGGCGGGATCGGTTTCTTCCAAATCGACCAGCCGGCGGACCACCTCAGTTTGCAGATTTGGCTGCAGGCGAGCCAACACGCCGCCGGCTTGCCGGGCCGATAGGTGCGAAAGCACCAGTGCGATGGTCTGCGGACGTTCGCCGGCTAAAAGCCGGGCGAGTTTTTCGTCTTCGGCCTCCCGCAAACGCACAAAAGGCGGTGAGTGCAAGCCGCTTGACGCCGCTTTCTTGACCGTGGGCGCGGAACGTTTAAGACTGATTTCCCGGGCCAACCGTCCGCCAAGCTCGACTCCAAAAGATTGTTGTGGAGGCGACTCTGGACCGAGCCGGAAGAACTCGTCAACTACGCGCTGTTGCTCATTGTCCGGAATGTCGTTCAGCACCACGACCGCCTGGCGCACGCGCTGGGCTTGCTCGGGACCGAGCTGTTCGAGGACCGCGTCGGCGGCTGACCGGTCGAGACAGGCCACTAAAATAGCGGCCTTGCGGATGCCATCGTTCGCGGGGTTTTGAGCGATTGCGTTCATATTGCTAGTTTCCGTTTTTAGCTTGTGCTACTGATCCAGCCGCGAAGGATATTGGCGGCCGTATCGGGATCTTCTTTTACCATTTCCGAAAGCTCGTCGATCAACGACGGTCCTCCGCCTGTGAATCGCCGCAGGCGCGGCCCGGCTGCCGCGGCAAGCTCGGGCGCCTCTTCCTCGCTCGCCGCCGTGCCGGCGATTTTTGGCGCTGCGCGGGTCTCGGGCATGGACGGAGCGGAACGCACCAGCGACCGCAACATCAACAAGCTCACCAACGCCACTCCGATCATCCCCAGCATGTTCCAATATTCGCTTAGCCAGGCCAAAGCCGATTGGGCTGCGCCGGGCGCGGGGATTTCTTTGCCCGGTATGTCCTGAAAGGTTGACACTGTGACATATTCCGTGGGATCGGTAACACCTTCCAGCGGCAACAGCGGGGCCACGTGTTTTTGAACCATGGCCGAGACTTCGGTGCGAATCTGGTCCAGCGCGGCCTGGTCGGGCCCTTTCGATTCCTTGCCTTCCGTCGCGGGATTGCGTTCTTGCCATACTTTTTTGAAGTAACTCACGGGAATTCCCACCGATACTTTTGCGAATTTGGGAGTCGGCCCAACTGATTCCGTTTCTTTTTCGGAACCTGATGGCACGCTGAGGACTTCGTTTTTCGATTGTTCTTCTTCTTCCTTGGAGCCCCCTCTGCCGCCTGCGCCCAGCGAAGCGGGGGAATTTGCTTGTTGGGAGGCATAACCCGGCTGCCCTGATGGCCCGCTGCTGTCTTGCGATCGCGTGGTGCTCGAGTTTAGCTCTCGCACCGTGGTGGTTTTGGAATCGTGTTTTACTTCTTTTATGCGAGTGAATTTTTCCTTGTCCAAAGTGACGGCCGAATCCACGGTGACATTGGGGATATAGGACAAGGCGTCGAGGATTTTGGCTTTAAGCTCCTGTTCGTAGGTCCGTTTGAGCGACGCATACAGATTGTCGTCGGCGCCGCCGCCATTTTCCGAATTCGCGAACCAGGTGCGGCCGTTCAGATCGGATACGGTGACATTTTCGGGCTTGAGGCCTGCAATGCCACCCGCTACAAAGTAGCGGATTTTGGAAACCTTTTCCGCATCAAGTTGGTCGGACCCAATCGGCTTGACGGCGACAGAGGCCGTGAAGATCTTTTCCCTATTCAGCCCGCCCTTGGTTTCGGAATCATAAATGACGGTTGCCCGCTCGATGCCGTTCATGGCACTGATGGAAAGGCCCAATCTTTTCTCTTTTCCGCTTTTTCTTCGTTGTTCCCGGTCTTTCTCGGTTTCAAAAAAACTGCCGCTGAGGTCATCATCCATAGCCGAGTCGAAGTTGGGCGGCAAGGCCTTGGCGTCGGCCAAGGCGGCCATATATGTCGCCTCTTGACCGTGCGGCACGTGGATCTGCGTCCCTTCGATCTTATAACCTGTAAGCTTTGCCTTGCCAAAAGCGGCCTCCATGGCCGGCAATTGGCTGGCCGATATCGGCACGCCGTGCATCAAGTCGGCGCTGGGCCCGGACATGTCGTGTGTAAATAAATATCCCAGGCTGACTACCACCACGACCAACAGCAGACCGGACGTCAGCCGGGCGCCGGGCGTCATCGAGCGAAACAAATCGGTTACCTGGATAAATGCCTTGTTAAGAAAATCCATCCGTGGATCCTTTATTTTTTACAAAATTCAAATTGTAAATTGCAAATTGCAAATTTCAAATTGAACAACATTCCATTATCAAACTCGAATCGCTTCCACTTCTTCATAAGCTGAGACCAATTTGTTGCGGATCTGGAGCATCATTTTGAAGGCGATGTCGGCCTTTTGCACGGCGGTCAGCACCTCGGCCGGACTGACGTCTCCGCCGGTGGCAAATTTTTCCACCGCCGAATCGGCTTGCTGCTGCATCTCGTTTACCTGCTGGATCGAGTCGAGCAGACAGTTCTTAAACGAGTTTGCGCCTTCGGCGGCGTTCTTGCCGGCCAGGGCATCGGCGACAGCGTAAGCGGCGGCGATATGTTTTGTATGGGATTCATGGACATGCGTCAAAATGGTTAAAACGGGGTGATCATGCGATTATTTTTAACGTCTGTTGTTCCAGGTCTTTTGTGATTTCCATAGTGCCTAGATTGGCTTCGTAGGCCCGGGAGGCTTCCATGGCGTCGGTGAACTCGGTCATCATGTTGATGTTCGGATAGGCGACGTAGCCCGCGTTTGGTCCGGTTTTGATGGCGTCGGGATTGCCGGGTTCGTATTTCAGTCGGGGTTCGAGTTTGGCGGTTTGCACCGAGGCGACTTTGACGCCGGGCGCGCTGTTGGCGCCCACACTGGGATCGGTTTGAAAAATAACGAACCGCGGCTGGTACGGCGTCGCTTCGCCGGCCTCGTTATGGGTGGTCGATATGTTGGCCAGGTTGCTGGAAATCGCATTTATCCTTGTTCGTTGGGCAACTAAGGCGCTGCTGCTAATGTCCAATGCCGGAAGCATGTTCAGGTCCAGGGGTTAGGGATCGGTTCTGGAAACAAGTTGCCCCGATTCACACCGCTAGTCTGCCCCTGGCGGTTACACGCTTATCTATAAATTGATCCTCATGATTCCGAGTTTAAATTCCGTGTTATTGAACTTATTGGGGTGAAAGTTGTACTTCCACTTCGGCACGACGGTACAACTGTCGTGCCAACAAATTTCAGTTCTAGAATTGCTTTATCTCGATTTTTCATTTATTGCGCTACACTTTTTCGGAGATGGCGGTTTCCAACAGGTGAAATTGCTGGACCATGATCGACAGCGCCATGTTGTGTTGCATCTGGTTTTTTACCATCTCGGTGACTTGATGTTCGATGCCCACGTTGTTTTGATCGTGATGCAGAATGGTTTTGGAGTTTTTGGCGACTTCGGCCAGCGGCTCTGCGCCTTGCAGTCCGATTTCACCGGGCGAGATCCCCTCCGAGGAGGACGGAGGCTCGTGCCGCAATTCGATGGCTTGTTGCAAGCGAGATTGAAAATCCTCCACCGAAAGATCGCGGACCTTGTATCCCGGCGTGTCCATATTGGCGATGTTGCCGGCCAATACAGTGTGCCTGGCCTGGCTGAAATTCACCACTTCCTGGAGCACGGGAATCGTAGTGGAATCGAACAAGTTCGCGATCATCACAAAGGCCTTTCGGGTATCAAAACCAAACGTCTCGCATCTTATCCAAATTTATAATGCAACCGGCGTGCCATATCCGGCCGAGACTTGCCGGACTGGGCGTTTCGGCCAATTAACGTGCATTACCTAACTTGCTGGGGTGATTTGTTTTCACTAAAAAAATCCTATTAAAAATGAGTGATTTATCACAAAAATCGCTCCCCTACGGGTCGCGGCTAAACGAACATAAATTCCATAAAATCGGACTTTTATATTTGCAAGCGGCAGTTTTTGCCGGTTGCGATCGGCAATATTTGCTGGATGTCATCCTGCTTTTAAAAATGGTTTTTCGCGGGGCGCGTAACCGTATTGGCGCAACTTGCCCGACAGGGTTCGCAGTCCGATGCCCAGGGCCTCGGCCGTTTTCGCCCGATGCCCGCCGAATTTTTCCAGCGTGGCTTCGATCAGTTTGCGTTCCATATCTTGCAAGCTGATTCCCACTGGCAGGCTTTCGTTTTCGCTTTGCGTCTCTTCGGGGCCGGCAATCAACCAACGGCGCAGGTCGTCGGCGGCGATGGGCCGGCCGGCATGGAGGATGCTTGCCCGGGTGACGATGTTTTCCAGTTCCCGCACGTTGCCGGGCCAATGATAATCCAACAACAACTGCTCGGCCGACGCCTCCAGGGAGCATGGATAACGCCCCAAGCGTTTGGCGCAGCGGGTGAAGAAATGATCGACCAGTTCGGGAATGTCCTCGCGGCGCTCGCGCAGGGGCGGCACTCGCAGCGGAACCACCGCCAGGCGGAAATACAGATCTTCGCGGAACCGTCCGGCCGCTACTTCGGCTTGCAGATCCCGGTTGGTCGTGGCCAGCACGCGGACGTTGACGCGGATGGTTTGGCTGGATCCCACGCGTTCGAAATTTCGCTCTTGTAGCACGCGGAGCAGTTTGGCCTGCAGGCGGAGGTCGATTTCGCTGATTTCATCGAGCATGAGCGTGCCGCCGTCGGCCGACTCGAAGCGCCCGATGCGCCGGGTGTCCGCGCCCGTGAATGCACCGCGTTCGTGGCCGAACAGTTCGCTCTCCATCAATTGGGCCGAGAGCACGGGGCAATTCAAGCTCACCAGTTCCTTGTCGCGGCGGTCGCCGGCGGCGTGGATGGCCCGGGCCACTAGTTCCTTGCCCGTGCCGCTTTCGCCGGTTATAAGCACTGTTTCCGGGGCGGGGGCGACTTGGGCTATGCGGTCGCGAAGCATTTGCATTTGCGGGCTGGATCCGATCATCTCCGGTTGGTCGCATTGGATTCCCCGGGCCGGGCCGCGGATATCCTGTTTCACCAGCCGGCTATGGCGGATAGCCTGTCCCACCAGCCGCTCGAGTTGATCGGCGCTGAAAGGGTTTCTCAATGTAATCGAAGGCTCCGTGGCGCATGGCCTCAACCGCCGTGGCAACCGTGGCGTATGCAGTGACCATCACAGTGGCCGCGCCCAAACGCCGTTGTTCGAGTTGGACGATGAACTCCACGCCGTTCATGCCGGGCATTTTCAAATCGGTCAGGACGCAGTCGAAGTTCTCGCGTTCCAATACCTGCAGCGCCTCTGGGGCACTGGAACAGCAAACCACCTCGTGCCCGGCCGAACGCAACGCGTCGGCCATTGACTCGCGGGCCTGGCGGTGATCGTCGACGACCATCACGCGACCGGGTCGATCGCAGGTCACGTTTTGGTTGAAAGGAATGGTATTCATGCGGCAACCTCCATAACCTTGGCACGGGGAAATCGCAAACAGAAGACGGTGCCGCCCCCGGGATTGTCGGCGGCCGTCACGGTTCCTCGATGAACCTCGGCAATGCGGTAAACAATGGCCAGTCCAAGGCCCGTTCCGCCCGGCTTGGTCGTGAAAAACGGCTCGAACACGCGATGCCGGACGTCGGCCGACAGACCGGGGCCAGTATCGGCAAAGTTCAGTTCCACGCAATCGGCCTCGTCGCGGGCGCTGACATTTATCGTGCCGCCCTCGGGCATGGCGTCCACGGCGTTTAACAACAGGTTAAGGGCCACGCGGCGGAGCATGTCGCTGTCGGCGGTGATCGTTTGGGCCGGGGAGATATCGAGAATAGTTTCGATTTCCTGCGCATCGAATTGCGGCGAGAGCGACGAGCAAACGTCTTCGATCAATTTTTTCAGCTTGAAAGTTTTTAAATGCGGGTCGCGCTCGGCGGTAAAGTGCAACAGGTCGTTGACCGTGGCGTCCAGGGCCGTAAATCCGGCCGAAATCTTGTCCAATAAATTAAGATTTTCGCAGTCGCCGAGAATCCGGCGTCGCAGCAAGCTAAGATATAGCGTGACCGGCACGAGGTTGTTCCGCACCTCATGTGCGACGTGGGAGGCCATTTGCCCAAGATCGGCCAGCCGGTTTTTCCGCGCCAACTCGCGATTCTTTATTTCCAGTTCGTCGGTCAGGCGCTTGACTTCCTCGCGCAAGGCCTTGTGCGTTTGTTCCAAGCGCAGAGTGGTTTCCTCCCAGGCCGACAACACGGTTCCCAAGTCGGCTGGGCTAAGAGGCGGCATTTTGGATGGCAGGGCGGTTTGAGCCATTGTAAATAGTGGACAGTGGGCAGTGGTTAGTGGTTAGTCAATGGTTTACAATTTGCAATTAACAATTTGCTATGCTTATTTCTCCGAAAATAGATCTAAATTTGGCAACTGCGCGTCGGCTGGCGGCAGATACGCATGCCTCGCATATCCGGCCAGATGGGCTCCTTGAAGCCGTGCAGCCGCTTCATCCCGGCGGCAGATCAGCGCGGCTTCGCAACATTTCTCCTGACTGACGATCTCGGCCAGCAGGGTTTCGCACTGTTTGAGTTGTTCGGTGCATTGCGCCTGTCGCCGGCCGAACGCCAATCGCGCCGCTCGGGGATCCTGTTTGCGGAAAGGGTCCAACGCCCGCTCGATCCGTTGCAGTGTAACCAAAGGGCGTTGCTTGGCCGCCAAAATGTCCATCAGCGACGTCATGTTCCCCTCGTCGATCAGGGCCAGTTGCTTGCGCCCCATGTCGCGCAATTGCAACAAGCACTCGCGCTTGACGCGGATCAAATCTTTCAGGATGTCGGTCTGGTTGAAGTTGTCGGTCATCAGTTATGGATATCAGTTCTCAGTCATCAGTTTTCAGTCATCAGTTTTCATCGGGCAGTTTGGTATTGCACATCGCGATAATCCGCATCTCATCTGCTGTTTTATAAACTGCTCAGTAAATCCAGCCGTTGGGCCCATTGTTTGCGGCTGTAGTTGGTGGTGCTTTCAAATGCCAGGTCAGGTTTCATCCGTCCCAGGGCGAACTTGGCTTGCTCGAGGGCGTTTTTCGCCTCCCGGGGCTTGTTCAGGTTTCGATAGGCGGCGGCGATTTGAACGTAAGCGTCGAGCACTTCCGGACAGTTCTGATAACGATTTACGGCCGTGGAATAAGCCTTGACGGCCGCTTCGTAATCGCCTTGGGCGAAAAGCACGTTTCCCACGGCAAAGCAGCAATTGCGCAAGATCGCCTTCTGGACGGGGGCAAGTTCCGCGTTGTCGCGGTCTTTGGCCAGCGTCTCTTGAACCTGCTTGTACTGGTCCAAGGCCTTGGAATACTGCTCTTGGATTTGTTTGGCCAGAACGGCGCCGGTGTTGCCTATCAGATCCTTCTTGAGTTTATCCTGGGTTTCGACGGCCAGCTTATAATAGCAGTTTGCCGTCAAATATCGTGCCTGGATGGTATCGGGCAGATCCGGATAACGATTGACATACTCTTCCAGGCGGCGGGCCGCATCGGCGTACCGACCCTGGGCATGGAGCAATTCACCCAGCACAAACAACGAATCGCGCCATTCCTTGCTCTCCGGGGTGAGGTAATCGCCGTTGAGATTATCCAGCAACATATTCTCCGCGCTTGGCCAATCGCCTTTTTCCTCGTAAGCCCGGGAGGCCAACAATCGTGCCCGGCATGCGGCCGCGTCGCGGGGATACAAATCGATGCATTCCTTGAGCATTTCCAAGGCCTTGTCCAACTGGCCGGCGGCCAGCAGCGATTCGCCCAACTCGGCCAAGGCTTGGGGATGGCGGCGCTGGACCTCGTTTTTCAGATACGCCTGGAACATGCGGGCGGCGTTTGTGTAGTCTTGCCCTTGCAGGTATGATGTCGCCGCGTTCCACAATTGATCGGTGAACGTCTTGTTGGCAGGCAGCGTCTTTGCCAGTTTGGCATAACACGTGCCGGCGCGGCGGAACTGTTCGCGGCCCAGACGGCGAATGGATTCCGCCTTGTTGCGCGGCCCCTTATCGGCCTGGTTGAGCAATGTCTGTCCCCAAACGCCGTGCGCCTCGGCCTGGAATAACAACGATTGATCGACGGGGAGCAAGGGCTGCATCATGCGGATTATTTGCAGGGCGAATTCGAATTTCTGTGCGCCGAGGTAATGCTGATAGGCCGCCAAAATGCCTGATTTTAATTGATCCAAAGAGATCCAGGGATTGTTGTATGTGGCCGGGTCGGCAATGCCGCCGAGCACGCGGCGATACTCGCCCAGGGCGTCGATGTCGCGGCCCAGCCGGCGGTAAAGTTCGGCCCCCTGGAAACCGGCGGCGATGCCTTCGGGCGTATCGGGGCATAAGTTGAAAGTTCGCATGAATTGTTGCAATGCGGCCTGGTCGTCCCCTAATTCCAAATCACACAAACCGGTCAAATACATTGCCTGCCTGGCGGCTTTGCCTCCAGCCGGTATCTTGACCCAGCGCAAAACGGAACGTTTGGATTGCCTCCTGGAGTTTTTCCCGCGCCTTTTGTTGATCATCGTCCGAGGGAGGCGTTTTTTTCCGCAGCGCCTGGGCTTCGTACATCAACACCCGGCCGCGCTGGACCGCCGCCGCCGGATTTTTTGCCCCGGCGGGAATCTGATCCAAGGCGGCGTTGCACTCGTCTATTTTTCCCAAACCCAAAAGGATTTGCGATCGCTCGAGCAAAGCCTCTTGCCGCTTTGCTTCCGATAACTTTTTCTCGGCCAATAGCAGGGAATTCTGTTCCAAAGCCTGCTCAAGCTTGGGCGGGACGTCGCTTAGATATGAATTGGCCAAAAGGGCGTGTATTTCTGCGCGATATTGCGGCGATATCTTCAAGGCCGAAAACAAAACCGGACGGCCGGCCTGAATCTGACCGCTCTCGCACAAACTTTCGCCTAAAAGATAAAGGCCTTCGGCATTGCGATTGGCCGGAAATCCGCGATTGTTCGCCTCCTCCAAATATCGAGACGCCAGGAGAAAGAGTTTGGCCCGATCTTTGCCGGGCGAGTCTTCGGCTTCATGGGCCGCTACCGCTCCCAGGGCAAATGCCGGGCCGCCCAGTTCTTCGGCCTTTAGCGCGCCTTGCTCTTGCGCTCGCTTGGCAAGGGTTTGCACCTCGGCGAAGGCGCGGCGATCCAATGCCTGGAGAATTTGATCCATGGTAACTAATTCTTCGACCGGCCGATGACTTGGCGCCGCGAAGTAGCAACCAACTCACAACTACCGCGGCAATGAGGAAAGATACCACTCCGCCAATTGCCAGCATTGCTTTTAAACGATGCGCTTTCATCCAGGCGACAAAACCGTGCGCAGTCTCGGCGGGCAATTCCGTACCAACGGAGTCCTTTGTCGCGACAGCGGCGGCATCTTGATCTGGAAGATCTTTGGATGGCATAAGCGCAATCCGGATTTAGGCGCCTGCTCGGACCTCGCGCCAGAACGGCGCGACAGTCTTAAACAGGTTGAAAAGCTAGGAAAAGGCGGGCAGTTTGTACCAGAAAACCCTTTAAGATGTCAATCCACATTTAGATCTTCTAGATATCCTCCGGCGGGTGAGAATAGACAATAAGAGTAATCCTAAAACAGAATGCGTCATTCTGAGCGAAGCGAAGAATCTGGGTAAATAAAGATAGGAAATGCTGGCAAAATATTAAATCCAACCAGATCCTTCGCTTCGCTCAGGATGACTTTTGAGATAGTTCTAAATGCAAGCAATGCAATGCTAGCATTGGAATTGCGGGGCACATTGCGCAAGTGGTTATGGTTGTTAGATTTGCATTTTGCAATTTGCAATTGCCCAATTTGCAATAAAAAAGACCTGTGCGCAAAATGTGTTCAAATGCCAACACAAGAATCCTATTCCCGCCCAGTCCTCTTTTTTTACTCCGTCTCGCAGGGCCACTCGCTGGAGGCTGTTTGCACGGAATCGGTGGAAGTGATTTGCTCGATGATCCAGCGGTCAATGTCGACCAGCATTTGAGTCATAAGTTCATGCCCACATGGATATTGGCGCAACGTGACCGACATGCCCGCCGTATGCATAAGGCGAAGATTTTCGCAGACTTCACTGGCCGGATATCGAGTGCTGTAGCGTCCGACGGAGAGATGGATGGGCAATTTACGGGCTAAAGTCAGATTGGCCAGCGGCGTCCGGCCAATTGGAAGAGCGCCGCAAAGCGAGATAATCCCGGCAAAATGCTGAGGGTGTCTTAAAGCTACTCGGAAAGCCGTCGTACCGCCGCAATCGAAGCCGGCCAAAAAAATCCTCTGACTGGAGATATGATATTTATGCGAAGCAGCCTCGATGGCATCGAATATGTGTTGTTCTATCTGCGGGACTTGTTCATAAGTGTGCGGCCAGCCATAACCTTCCTTCTCATCCCCCCCCACCTCTTTCATACACACGCCGCGGGGAGCGACTGCCACATAATTCCTCGTGCTCACCAAGGGCATGATTCGGCGTAACTGGCGTTCATCGCTGCCCGGCCCGTGGAGCCACACGATCAGAGGGTAGGCATACCCGCGCTCGTAATGCAAAGGAGCGAATAGGGCATGTATTGTATCTTGAGAAGCTGGGCAAAATAGGGCCGATTGAATATCAAACGCAGGTTCGACAAAATTTATTTTTGGGATTGAATCGGAATGACGGATCCGAGACATTTTTAGCGGCCTTATTCAAGAGGGATGATGGGGTATGATAAGGAATGATAATAGCCTAGTGTTTTATGATCACTATAAAAAACCCTACACAAAGGCGATGGAACGGTACTTTACAACAACACCCCGGTAGTTGTCAACGCCAGGGGCAACTTGTTGATCGATTTTAAAAAGAATATTATTCATATAGAATGAAAAAAATATCCCCCTTATTTGTACAGGGTGACTTGACAAAATAATATTTCAAGGAATTTCTCGTGAATAAAAAATATTTCTTTTTAGCGGCCGGGGCATGGCTGGCCGCGGTTTCGGCCGGCGCGGCCTTGGACTCGATCAAGACGAAAAGCGGCGTCATATCGGGCAAAATCGTCAGTTCCAGCCCGCTTAAGGTCGAAATCGCAGCAGGGCGCCAATCCCGAGCACAAAGAAATTCCAGTCAATCAGATTGATGTGATTTATTACAGCGAAGAGCCCGCATCGTTAAAAAATGCAAAAAACAATATTCTTGGCGGGCATTACGAAGAGGCGTTAAATGTGCTCTCTCATCTCAAGACCGACCTCATCTCCCGCAAAGAATTGCTCGAAGACATCGAATTTTACACCGCTTTGTCAAGCTGCACATTTGGCCATTGGCGGGGCGGGCAAGATCGCCGACGCCGGGCGGTTGATGATCGCCTTCACCAAAAATTACCCCGACAGCTATCATTATTTTCAAGCCTGTGAAATCGTGGGCGATCTGCTGGTGGCCAACCGCTCCTTCGATCAGGCCGAAGAATACTATGCCAAGGTCGCAAAAGCGCCTTGGCCGGATTACCAGATGCGGGCCGGCGTGGCCATCGGGCGCGCACTTTTGGCCCATGGCAAAAACTCCCAAGCCCTCGACGCCTTTGAAAAAGTCCTCGCCAACCAGGGCGAAGACGCCTTATCTCAAGCCCAAATTCTGGCCGCAAACCTGGGAAAGGCCGCCGTACTTGTGGCCATGAA
The DNA here is from genome assembly GCA_963844755.1 of Pirellulales bacterium. Taxonomy (GTDB): domain Bacteria; phylum Planctomycetota; class Planctomycetia; order Pirellulales; family Thermoguttaceae; genus JBEKIK01. Next base: position 528,624 of record CAWJPM010000016.1, on the reverse strand, counting down.
AAAAAACGATGAAGCCGTCGTTCTGATCAATTCCATTCTCAATAAAGCCGATCCGGAAGATGCCGGCAACATGGCCCGGGCATATAACATCTTGGGAAACGCCTTGCGCCAACAAGGAAAAACGAAAGAAGCCGTACTGGCGTTTCTGCACGTCGATCTGCTTTATCCTTCACTCGCCCGATGCACACGCCGAGGCGCTGTACAATTTGGCCAAACTTTGGGACGATTTGCATAAAACCGAGCGGGCGGCCCACGCAAGGCAAGTCTTGGAACAACAATATAAAAACAGCCCCTGGGCACAAAAAGCGGAGCAATAATAGATTTCTTTTCACGGCCGGGGATGGAACTTTTTGTGCACGGCCTTCAGCCGCGCGGGATCGACGTGGGCGTAAATTTGCGTGGTGGCGATGCTGGCGTGGCCCAGCATTTCCTGAACCTGGCGCAAATCGGCGCCGCCGGCCAGCATGTGCGTGGCAAAACAATGCCGCAAGGTGTGCGGACTGATTTCCGGCGGCATGCCTATTCGCCCGGCATATAGTTTGATCAATTCCCAGATGCGTTCGCGGCGCAAGCGCCGGCCGCGATAACTCAAGAGCGTCCACTCCGCCGCCGCGCCGCGTTTGCCCGCCAGTTTACCCCGCTCGTGTTCCAAATATGCCTTGACCGCTTCGATTGCCCGAGCGCCCAAGGGCACCAGGCGCTCTTTATCGCCTTTGCCCCGGCAGATGCAATAGCCTTCGTCAAGGTGCAAGTCGCGGAGTTTCAGATGCGAGAGCTCCGAGGCCCGGCAGCCGGTGGCATACAATAGTTCCAATAGTGCCCGATCGCGCCGCCAATACGGATCGCCTCGCACGGGCGCGTCGAACAGGCGGTTTACCTGTTGCGGGCTGAGGACCTTGGGCACCCGCTGCCACAATTTTTGACTGCCCAAGAGTTCCGCGAGATTGTCGGTAACCACGCCTTCCAATTGCAAATAGCGGAAAAACACCTTAAGCGACACCAAATGCCGGGCGATGCTTGCCGGGGCGAGTTTTATTTTGTTAAGCCAGCCGGCGTAATCGGCCAGTTCCTGGATCGTCAACTTGTGTACGCTCTTGCCCGAAAGCCACTCCAGAAACCGCTCCATATCGCGTCCATAGGCGGCCACCGTATTCTCGGCCAGGTGACATTCGCCCGCGACGTATGCGGTGAATGAATCGACCCACGACCGGGCCATGCTTTGGGCCGAGGGCGGCTTGGGAGGCGACAACTTTCGGCGGAAAATGGACATATTAATGGTTAGTGTTTTTTTATTGCAAATTGACAATTGCAAAATGCAAATTGCAAATTGAACTAACATAAACATTGTGATTTATCATACATACTATGCACTTTCGTACTTTTCATCCTTCGGATAGGAGACTGGGCAATCTTCAAAGGATTTATCGGTGCCCTCTCAACCCCCCCTCCCCTGCCCTGTTTGCGATCATTTTTGTAAAATTCGTTTTAACACTTAATTCTTAACCCCTGTCCCCTATCCCCTAGTCTAATGTCTACCCGCGCAATCCCGGTTCTTTCGCTTGACGAGATCGCTGCCGGCCAGGAGGCCGACATGTACGTTCTTCTCACGGCCAAGGAAGAACTTACCGCCAAGAATGGAAAACCTTATTTCAAAGTCACTTTTCGCGGGCGCAACCGCGAAGTGAATTTCCCCATTTGGGACAATTCGCCTTGGGCCGCCGAATGCCGCTCGCAATGGACGCCCGGGGTGTTTTACAAAGTCAGGGCCGTTTATCGCGAGACGAATTTCGGCCCGCAATTGGAAATCCGAAAAATCCGCGAAGTCGTCGAGTCCGACGCTGCCGAAGGCTTTGATCCGAATGCCTGCCAAGCTCAATCGCGATTCGATCCCCAGGCGATGTTTGACGAATTGACGAACATTGTGCGCGAGCGAATCGATCAACCGGCATTGCGCAAGTTGGTGGAGTCGATCCTGACTAAATATCGCGCCGAGATTTTGACCTTCCCCGCCGCCCGGCACAACCACCATGCCTTTGTGGGCGGGCTGTTGGAACATACGCTGAGTGTGACGCGAACCTGTATATTTCTGGCCGACAAATACGCCGAATACTATCCCGACATGCAACCGCCGTTGAACAAGGGCCTGGTCGTTGCCGGGGCCATTCTGCACGATATCGGCAAATTGCGCGAATACGATTGCCGGCCGGAAGGAGCAGCGTATTCGGCCGAAGGGGCGCTGATCGGTCACATGCTCCTGGGCCGGGACATCGTGCGCGAGGCGGCGGGCGAAGTGGAAATCGACGCCGACACGTTATTGCGCCTGGAACACGTTATCGTGGCCCACCAGCGGTTGCCCGAATGGGGATCGCCAAAGCCGCCCATGACGCCCGAGAGCCTGCTGGTGCATTATGCCGACGACATCGACGCCAAAATCAACATGATGGCCGGCGTATTGAAGAACGACGCCAATCCGGGCCCCGTAACATCGAAAAAAAACGTGCTAATGCAACATATATATCGGGGTAATTAAAAATACAGGGGGGTTGTAGCCCTCCGGGTCATCGACTATGCTATCGGGTAAGTGGCAGTATATGTGGAAACTATGGAGAGGAATAATTAACCATACAATCGATGAGGAAAGAAAATCCGGCTATTGTTCCGGCTATGAATACAACTTGAACAACGCGCGAGCGTAAAGAACTGCTTCCGGGAAAACGACCAACCTGAGCCTTATGGCTCTTGAACTGAAGGAGCAGCAACTTTTGCCGCGCCCCGAAATGGGGCGCTGGCTAAGTGCTGTTCTTCAGTGCCCCTTGGTCGGGGTTCCCGGAGCTGCCTTAGTTTGGCGCTCCTTTTTTTATGACTGCTTACAGTGAAGTAAATATCAGGTGGCTAAAATGAAATGTCAAATTCATCCCAATGAAGAAGCCCTAGGTTCCTGTGTTGAATGTGGCATGGGAGTATGCAACCATTGTCAAGTTACAGTACAGGGAAAAATCTTCTGTCGCATTTGTGTAGAAGATGTTCTATTGAATCGCTTAGAATCACGCCAGATTGTCGGTGAGATTAAGCTTAAAGATCCATCATCCGCAGCGGCTATGTCTATGCTCCACCCTGGCCTTGGACAAATTTACAATGGGGACATCCGCAAGGGAATTGCCCTTATTATGTCTAATATAATATCTTTGATTTTGTGCATTCTAATTTCCCTTGCCATTCATTGGGTTTTTGGACTCCTTTTGCTATTGATTTCGCTGGGGTCGCTCTGGGTCTTTGGCATATGGGATGCATACAATTACGCTTCACAATTTAATGAAAGAATAATGCCGCGTGATGGAATCCAGATTGATGGTATTTCGGAATTTTCCGCAGGTGCTTTAAGGGCGAAAACCCATGGATAATAAAAGACTATCTATTGGTGCCTTTCTGCATACTATTTCTATGATTTTATTTCCGTCGTTTTGTATAAACCATAAACCCAAACAAGGAGACAGGTCATGCCAGTAGATCCTCGAGTTCCAGGTATTGCCATGAGGCCGGAGGAGAAGGTTATTTTCATTGCCAAGCCCCATTGGATCATCTTTGTCCGCTTAGTAAACATCTTGATTTTACCCCTAATCTGGCAGTTCCTCGGTTGGAAGAATGTGGCCTACGTTTTGACAAACCGACGCATGATCGTACAGGGTGGTGTCATCAGCTTAGCGCAGCGGGCCGTCGAACCTCTCAAAAATCCAAGATGTGACCTTCGGTATGTCCGGCATTCTCGCCCGGATACTCGGTGTAGGGTATGTCTATGTGGAGACATCTGGTCAATCAAGTCGGATAGAGATGCTGGCAATCCCTAGCCCGCAGAAGTTGTGCGACCTTATTCAGAATCAGATGGCCCTGATTAAGAAGGAAGAAATGATGGAAATGGCCCGGGCAATGAAGAATCAACAGTAGATTTTGGGGGACCCACTCAGAAACTCAAAACAGAAAAGGGGGCAGAACTATTTTTTCAGGAAAAAAAGAGAAGTATGTGTAAATCGAAAAAATAGTTCTGCCCCTTTTCCCCTTAAGATTGACAAATGCTGATTCCGCCACGGAATGCCATTGGTCACTGGCATCCCACAGGGCGAGCAGCCCGACTGTGTCAAGAAAAACCGTGTTCATGGCTGGTGTTCGTTGTGACGAACTGCGACATCATGCTCGCCTGAAGCATAGCGTTCCGCCAAAATTTCATAAACTTCGTCTAATCCTGAATGCGCGGCATCGGGCTGAATCAGCCTCGGCTCAAATTCAACTTCGCATGGATCGGGTAAATTGACTTGTCCGACTGGACGAAAAACGCCGTTTTCATAAATCGCGTGAATATTGCTCATGGCAAAACTCCCTTGGTTTCTTTCTATTTTAACGTAGCATGATACCCAGGTCTAGATTCAATTTTACCACGGAATTTTCTACTTTTTTCGTGTTTGCACCACGCGGGGCAGGCGGGCGAGATCTTTGATCGTGGTTGCTGGCTCGAAACGCTTTTCGGCCGCAAACAAGGCAAGGACACAGTCGTGAATCATGGGACTGATTTCCATGATGAAATAGCCGCCGGGATTCAATCGTTCGGCGGATTGGGGGATCAGTCTTTCGATCACCTCGGTTCCGCGGGTGCTGGCTAAAAGTGCGGCGTGTGGCTCATGGTTTCTCACGTCCGGGGCCAGCGTGTTCAACTCTCCCGTGGCCACGTAAGGCGGATTGCTCAAGATAAAGTCGAATTTATTCTCTACCGCAACACCTGCAAACAGGTCGCTTTGGACGAACTCGATCCGCTCCGCAACGCCGTGCTTTTGGGCGTTGGATTTGGCCACTTCCAGAGCCGCCGGGCTGGTATCGATGGCAGTTACACGGCAGCCGGGCAAGTGCTTGGCGGCGCAGACGGCGATGATTCCGCTGCCTGTGCCGACGTCGGCAATCGTTAGTTTTTCGCCCACCGGCCGGGTTTTGGCCAGATCTAATAGTGCGATCACCAGTAATTCGGTTTCCGGCCGGGGAATCAATACGTCGGGCGTGACGCGGAAATCAAGCGAATAAAATTCGCGATGGCCCACGAGATATGCAACAGGAACGCCTTCGGCCCGGCGGCGGACCAGTTCCCGAAACGCTGCGCGGACCGTCTCGTTCGGCTCAATGTCGAATGAAGTATAAAGCTGTATCCGCTGGCATCCTAGCGACTTGGCTAGTAAGACCTCGGCGTCCAGGCGAGGGCTTTCCGACCCGTGGGACTTTAAATAATCGGCCGTCCATTGCAACAGCCGGCCGACGGTCCAAGGGGCGGGGGAGGACATAAAGGATGAGGGATGAAGGATGAAAAAAATAGTTCTTGTTCCCAGGCTCTGCCTGGGAACACTTGGTTACATTTCGCGGCCTAATCGTTCCCAGGCAGAGCCTGGGAACGAGTGATTAATGTTGAATGATGAATTTAAAGAACTGAAAACCGAGAACTGAAAACTGCAAACACTTAATCGATTGTTCCGAACGATTGGCGTTGCTCCTGGCGTTGATATTCCATCAAGGCATCGATCACGGGATACAGGTTGCCGGCTATGATGTTGTCGAGTTTGTAGAGTGTAAGCCCGATGCGATGGTCGGTGATGCGGTTTTCGGGGAAGTTGTAAGTGCGGATCCGCTGGCTGCGGTCGCCCGATCCGATCTTGGTTTTCCGTTCGTCGGAGCGTTTTTTGTGTTCCTCCTCGCGTTTCTGCTCGTAAAGCCTGGTTTTGAGCACACGTAGGGCCTTGGCCAGGTTTTTATGCTGGCTTTTTTCGTCCTGGCAGGAGACGACGATTCCGGATTCGTAGTGAGTCAGGCGGATGGCGGAGGCGGTTTTGTTGACGTGTTGCCCGCCCGGCCCGCTGGCATGGAAGATGTCCTTGCGATAATCGTCGGGTTTCAGATCGATTTCCACGTCCTCGGGTTCGGCCAGGACGGCCACGGTGGCGGCCGAAGTGTGGATGCGGCCCTTGGCCTCGGTTTCGGGCACGCGCTGGACGCGGTGCCCGCCGCTTTCGAATTGCAGTTTTCGGAAGACGCCTTCGCCTTCCAGGCCGAGAATGATTTCCTTGAACCCGCCCAATTCGGTAGGGCTCATTTCCAGGATTTCCACCTTCCAACGGCTGTCTTCGGCGTAGTGGCGGTACATTTCGTAAAGGTCGCGGGCGAACAGGGCCGCCTCCTCGCCGCCGGTGCCTGCGCGGATTTCCAAAATGCAGCGGTTTCGATTGGCGTCTTCGCCGCCGATGGTATAATCCAAAAGCTCGTTCCAGTAGCTTTCGCGCTCCGCTTTGAGCTTGGGCAGCTCGGCTTCGGCCAGTTCGCGCATATCCGCATCGCCGCCCGCAATCATTTCCATGGCTTCGCTGATCTGGACGTTCAGCTTTTTGAATTGGCGATACTTGGTGGCCAGCTTGGCCAGCGAGCCGTGTTCCCTGGCCACCGCTGAAAACCGGGATGGATTGGAATATATTTCCGGATCGACAAGTTGCTTTTCCAACTCCTCGAAACGAACAAGCTTCTCTTCGAGTGGATTAGACATGAGAAATGGTGAATGCCGAATGCAGAATGATGAATGAGTTGATTAACAAAAACCACACGAAAACATACTTAATGTTGCATCATTCATTATAAAGCATCAACTATTCAGCGGTTTCGGCGGCGGCTTTTTTGCCGCGATTCAGGCTGGTGTAACCGGTCGAGGCGAATTTCTTCTGGAATTTTTCGATCCGGCCGGCCGTGTTGACATATTTCAGCTTGCCCGTATAAAACGGATGGCAAACGTTGCAAATATCGACCTTCAGCTCGGGCATCGTGCTCCGCGTGACAAACGCATTGCCGCAACCGCAAGTAACCTTGGTCACCATATATTTAGGATGGATTTTTTCTTTCATGGCTAAACTCCTAGAACTCCAACTTCCGCGCGTGGATAACAGATTCTGACTTTATTATTTACCCACTTAATACTCTGGTCAAAAAACATAGACATATAAGTTTAACACTAGATAAAATGATACACAAGGGTAGGAAAAAGGCGGGTAGTGGGTCAGTTTGAATCCTTGATTTTTTAGCGTATTACCGTTACTGGACCCCTAAGTCCAGTCGATTCGAGCCGCTTTTCCAAGAAGCGGCTCATTTTTTGCGCTTTTTTACGGCTTGACCGCTCAAGTACGATATCGTATACTTCATATATGCCTAAGCGATCAAGCAAACAGAAAGACACTCAGGAATTAGCCCGATCTATCCTAGACCAGGTGGTGCCGGATGCTGAACCGATTAAAGAGAAGAATCCGGCGGCGGTGGCTCTGGGGCATCTTGGAGGGTTGAGGGGCGGGCCAGCGAGGGCGGCAAAGCTACCTCCGAATAAACGTAAGTTGATTGCTCGTCAGGCCGCTCTTGTTCGTTGGCGGAAAAAGCAGGGCTAGTCTTTTCTTCAGACAGACTTTCCGAATCTCCATAAGCAATGTTCATTATTTCTGGCGAATAATATGTGCGCGGATGCTTATCTTTGAATTCTATGATAATACCCACATTAACCAAACGCTGTAGGTCAGATTTAGCGGTTTGGTGTCTTATGTTAAATCTTGTTGCGGTTTCGGTTATTGTTAAAACCGGCGTTGTAAACAGTCTATCAATAATTAAAGGTGTGCGTGAGCTATGATCTTTCATTCGTTGTTGAAAATCCGTTTTCAAGCAATTTAATTTATGACATCGAAGAATGGAATCTTTTGCTTGCACAATTGTTCCATATAGGCAAAATTCAATCCATTCTGTCCACTCTCCATTAGTGCTTATCTTAAAAAGACGGTCAACATACTCATCTCTATACCGCTCAAAAAATGGACTCATGTAAAGCCAAGGCAATTTATGACCGAGCCATTTATAAATCATCAATGCCAGTATTACGCGTCCTATACGACCATTTCCATCGCCGAATGGATGGATTGCTTCAAATTGATAATGAATTATGTATGCACTCACGAGAGGATCGTATTGATCATTTTTGGAATTCATATATCGCTCAAGATTATTCATGAGTCTGTCTATCTCATTGACTGGCGGAGGAATAAATCTACCCGTTGAACCAATTTGTACTTGCCATCTCCTAAATTCACCAGGATTTTTGTTGCGACCGCAAACTCCATGCATTAATTCGCTATGTATCTCTCGTATAATGCGATTACAAAGTGGTAATTCATTTAACATATTGAATCCACGCTCCAGGGCCTCATTATAATTAAATACTTCCATCCAGTCAGATCTTTGCTCATCTCCTCTTTTTGGCTCGCGCGGATCAAGCCCAAACAACAAGAGTTGCTCCGGAGTAACGTAAGTGCCCTCAATTTTTGAAGATGTTATTGCCTCCTGGCTTTGTAAAGGCCGAAGCAATAAATGTGGATCGGATAATGTTTGTCCAATACCATTTAGAGTTCCGAGGGCTTCTTTCGCGTCAACAAGAAGTGGCCATAATTTTGGATCAAACACCCAATTAACCGGCATTTCATGAGGAATGAATGAATAGTCATTTTTAGGCGCTGAAATTCCGAGCAGAACGCCAGTTGCGTTATCTGTAAATCTTTTTTTGTCCATAGTCTATATCCTTCTATATTCTATATTTCTTGCACTACAACGTGAACTTATTACAATAATATGCCTCTTTTTATAATATGCAATAGGTATATTATAAAATTATGTAACTTATTGCAATTTAATATTGACAATGCTTGACCGGTCAAGTATAATTCAAATATGAACACAATAACCCATGAAAAACGCTGTGCGGTCATCCGATGCCTAGTGGATGGCTGCTCTATCAGGGCCACCACCCGAATGACGGGGGTTGCCAAAAACACCATCCAGAAACTGACACGGGAATTGGGCCAAGCCTGCCTGGACTTCCAGGGTCATGTCTTTCGCAACCTGAAATCCCAGCGGGTTCAATGCGACGAAATATGGTGCTTTTGCTACGCCAAAGACAAGAACCTGCCCAATGAAATGCGCGGGCAACCAGGCGTAGGATCAATGTGGACCTGGACGGCCCTGGATGCTGATACCAAACTGCTTTTCTCTTGGTATTTCGGCAATCGTGACGCCTCCAGTGCTTACACCTTTATGAAAGACATTAAAGACCGGCTGGCTAATCGAATCCAACTTACAACCGATTCTCACGCCTCATATCTTGCAGCCGCATTAGATTGCTTTGCGGAGCTAGATTACGCCATGCTACATAAAATCTACGGTAAGGCCGAAACCAGTACAGAATCACGCTACAGCCCGCCTAAATGCAACGGCACAAAGAAAAAGGTGATTATGGGCAATCCCGATCCGGCTTATATATCAACAAGCTACATGGAACGGCAGAACCTTAATTTCAGGATGAATAACCGCCGGTATACCCGGCTGACCAATGCTTTCAGCAAAAAGGCCGATATGCTTGCCTTCTCTTTCGCTATCACAGCCATGTACCACAACTTTGTGCGGATTCATCAAACCCTGAAAAGCACACCGGCCATGAAATCGGGCGTCACCGATCATTTATGGAGTATCGAAGAAGTGGTAGATTTGCTTCCTGAAGTCGCGTGCCAATCATCCACAAAAAAAGTTTCAGAATGACCCACTACCAAAAGGCGACATTATCACTTTACCCTACCATTATGGTCACCAGTATGCCATATTTAGGTTATGTTATTACTGAACTAGCACAGGAGGACCGCAATCGAGGACTCTATTCCATATTTTTCACCACGGAGGCACGGAGTTAACGGAGATTGCATAGCAATTTGATCACAGTTGTTTTCTCTGTGAACTCCGTGCCTCCGTGTTGTTTCTTTGTGGAAAAAATGTTTTATTGCCCATCTTTTTCCAAAAGCCAGCGGGCGCGGAGTTGTTGGCCGTAGGCGTCGGGGGCTTCGGGGTCGGATTGATAGATCATGGCCGCCCGCTCGATCTGGCCGGCGGCCTCGACGGTTTGGGCCAAATTAAACAGGGCCCCGTGACGCCAGGGGCTGTTAGGCGTCCTTTCCAGGATCCGTTTCGAGAGATAATCCTCGGCCGAGCTGTAATTGCCGCGGTCGTAGACCACCAGGGCCAGCCAATAAGTGGCGTCTTCTTTTCCATACAGAATATTGGTCAACATTATGTGCATGGCTTGGCGCTGGAAAGCGGCCATGGCATTTTTCTTCTCCTCTTCCGACTTGAACTTGGGTATTTTAATAAGGATATTGGTATATTCCTCCTCTAATTTTTTTGCCATTGCGGCCAGATTGACATCGGCCATTTTCTCGTCCAACTCTTGTTTTTGGCTTTGCAGGAAGGGGGAAGGCGCGGTCGATGGATCGTTATTTGCCTTGACCAGGTCGTTTTTCATCTTTGACAGGTCTTGTTTCATTTTGTCCAGGTCTTGGATCGAAGGCAGTTGCGATAGGGATTCCAGTTCTTCAAACGGAGGCCGGGCCAATTGATAGAACCCGGTTGCGCCTTCCTGGCCTGATAACAGACCTTTAATATGCAGCAAACGCCCCTTGGCCAAAGGCGCATCCGGAAGCGCGTAAAACCGCATGAATTCTCCCAATTGACCGAGAATATCTTGCGGGTGCAAGTTGCGAACGCCGCCGAATTGTTTCGTATGGCACCAGCCAGAGTTCCGTCTTGCCGATGCCGGGAACGGATTTCCAATGTTCCGCCTGCGCGGTTGCCGAAACCGTCAGCGCCATTTTCTGTTTGCCGGCCAGGCGCGACTCGATCAGTTTCATTCGATAGGACAAAGAAGCGGGCGAGGCTTCCACCAGCGCGACCAGATTTCGCAGGTCGGCCTGCTTGACCGGATAAGTTTTTTGGGAATCGATATCCAGCCGCTTGAGCAACGAGGGGTCGGCTAAAATCTCGGCCAGCGTGGCGGGTTGAAGTTCGAGCCGGCCCTGGGCGTCGTGCCGAATGCCGTCCTTGCCCGGAATGGGCATGCCTAAAAGCGGATCGAACAGATAGGCGTTGCCGTCGATCAGCACTGCCGACGCACCATGGTCGCAAGGGCCTTGCTTTCCCCGGCGGCGGGCGGATTTTCCGCCGGATCGGCCAAGGCCAAAATCGCCGCGTCCAAACCCTGCTGCCGGGCCAGGAGAATAAAAATCCAGGCCCGTTCCATGGCCGTACCCCGGCCAAAAAGCAGCGATTCCCAGGGAAACAGGGGAATCCTGTCTTTGTCGTCTCTCTTCGAGTTGAATATTGCGGATTGTCCAGTTAAAGAGGTTTTTCGCCCGCGATAAATCGTCCAGGGCGTCGCCCCGGACCCAAAGTGCGACGTCGCGAAGATAAGCGGCCTCGAGCAAGGAATATCCGTCGAAGGCGGAGAATTCCCTGCTGCCCAGGCCTTTGACCATCGGTAGTTCTTTAAGCGATTCGGGCAAGGTTTCCACAAGCCCATCGGGTTTCCAATCGCCGGGCGGCGGTTGAGACCGGACCCACTGATTCAAGCGATCGAGGATCTGATTGAACATTTCGGATTCAGGCCAGGCGGCGGAGAGCGTATCGATGTTTTTCTTTTTATCTTTATCCGCAGCGGCCTCTTGCAAGGAGTAAATTTGCCGGAAAATGCCGAAGAAGGTCTCCTGGGTTTGGTATTTCTCCATCTGGTTTAAATTCTCGATGGCGTAAGTCAACAATTCCTCTTGCCACTGGGGATTCGACTGCTGCCATTGGGAATTGCCGGCTCCGGGGATTGCCGCCTGCTGGCGGCAACCGCCGCACCCGGCGAGAAACATAAGCGGCAGCAGAAAAACCAGGTTCTTCATGTTAATCTCCCCACTGCTTGACGAAGGGCCAAAAGCCGCCGCAGCAAAGCGGGAAATTGATCGAGCGGGATCATGTTCGGGCCGTCGCTGGGGGCGGAGTCGGGGGCGGGATGGGTTTCGAAAAACAGGCCGTCCGCGCCCACGGCCACCGCCGCCCGCGCCAAGGGCTCGACCATGGCCCGATTTCCGCCGGTTGCCGCGCCCAATCCGCCCGGCTCTTGAACGCTATGGGTGGCATCGAAAATCACCGGCACGCCCAGGGCCTGCATCTGCGGAATCGATCGCATGTCGTTGACCAACCGGCCGTAACCGAAAAAAGTTCCCCGCTCGCCCAGTAAAATATTCGAGCATCCGCCGGATTCCAACTTGTCGAGCACGTGTTTCATGTCCCAGGGGGCCAAAAACTGCCCTTTCTTCACATGCACGGGCCGGCCGGTAGCCGCCGCGGCCAGGAGCAAATCGGTTTGCCTGGCAAGAAAGGCGGGAATCTGTATCAAATCGCATATCTCGCCCACCGCCTGCGCCTGCGAAGATTCGTGAATGTCGGTGGTGACCGGCAATCCAGTCGCTTCCTTTACATCCGCCAATATGGCCAGCCCGGCTTTAAAGCCGGGTCCGCGATACGAAGTCATGCTGGTGCGATTCGCCTTGTCGAACGAGGCCTTGAAAATAAGCGGCAAGGCTAATTCCTCGGCGATATGCTTCAGATGTTGGGCAATCGACAACATCAAAGCCTTGTCTTCCAAGACGCAGGGGCCGGCTATGACCATCAACGGCTGGCCGCGGCCGCAACAATAAGGTCCAATTATTACAGGATTAGCAGGCACGGTCGTAGGGTTCAGAGTTAGGGTTTAGAGTCAAGATTTTTTCGATAATCATTAGAATTCGGGAGTTTGCGTTTCGGATTGTGTCAACGACATTGCAATTGGCTCACGGTATTACGTCAGTTGGATACTCTCAGCTATTTTCTTCCATTCTACAGCCTAAAGTCTACTGCCTACAGCCCTTTATAGTCATCCTACAGCCTTTTTGGGAACGAGCATACTCAGCCGGTTGGGCAAGACTTCAATATTTAGCGGCAGCAAACCGCCGGGATCGCCGTCGAGTTGGTAATGCACGGGGACGTCGGAAACGATGCGCACCCTTTTTACGCGGCGGGTAATCCAATCCCTCATGTGCCGGTGTTGCCGGAGGTATACGGCGCTGACATATCGTAAAAAGTGCCAAAAGCCTCCCCGGCGAAATCCGCACAGGTCTAATTGGCCGTCGTTTCCCGCGGCATGGGGCGCAAATTTCAGTCCGCCGCCGTAACACGGCAGGTTAAATACAGAAAACCAATGGGCCGTTAGGCATGGAGCGTCCGCGCCCATATCCAATGCTTCGTCACAGTACACCCTCAGTTCCGGATACTCAAATGTACGCACGACATCCCATAGTGGTTTGAAATAATTGCGGGAACTCATGTGTCCGGTCCTGCGGCCATGAACGCACTGGACCACTTCGGCATCCAGCCCGCAACTAGCCATGAGAAGGAAGATTCTGCCCTCCGCCTTGCCGGCATCGAGGCGAATCAGGGTTCCGTGGGCAATGGTTTCGGCAAGGTGTTCCGGGATTGCCTTGAAATGAAAATAGCGTGCCAAGAGGTTCTCGTTGCCCGTGGGAAATAATGTTAATGTCGTGCCCTCTTTTGTACGATTTACCAGTTCCGCGGCGGTACCGTCTCCTCCCACGCCTACCAGCGTCCGAAGTTGTCGCTGGTCGACTAAGGCATTTGCCCGCTGGGTCACGAGGTCAAGATCGGTGAATATTTCCACTTCAAATCGCTGCCGCCTGAGCAATTCCGCCAGGCGATTTACATCGTTATGAGTATCTCTCGCCCCAGCATTGGGGTTATGCGAGATTAATACCCAGTTTGATTTCGAAGGTTGCGATAAAGGAATTACTGGCAACGTATCTACCTAGTTATATGGAAGAATAGAATTGATTGGTTTTTAACCTTCTATACGGCATATAATATAATAGTTTTCGAGATCTTGTAGCGTAAAACAAATAAAGTGTGGCAAAATCATACATTAAACAAATAACATAATCCATTGATCGCGATACAATTTCCTGCGAAATTGTTCTTATAAATGCTTATCATATAATAAGTTGCGCTTTAGAATTGAGACACTTTTCCGCGTTGTCTTATAATTGGCACAACAATTGTAGTCTATAAGAACGTGTAAATGGGAAATTTACACCTAAATTAGACTGGCCCGTGGGGCCTCTAACGTAATGTAGATAGAAGGTTAACTTGCCCTTACCTTCTATCCCGCCACTGTGGAATGTGGCACGTTTGAGGCCCCCTATTTTTTTCTTGTCTTCCACGTCAGTTTAAAAGCTAAACTTATAAGGAAAAAGACGTGCAATCCAACGGTGGGCAAGCCATTTCACCCCCGCCGTTGCACCGATTTCTCTGCCCTGGCGTAAAATCTCCAAAACATTCCCGGAGTTACCGCGGTGAGCAACGAAACCAAACGTCCAGAAGAATCAAATTCCGAGGAAGCGCAAACCGAACCATCGTCCAAAAGCAAGTCAAGGTTTGCCTTGTTTAGCGCTAAATCCCTGCCGTATTGGCTGGTTTTTTTACTAATCAGCACGCTGGTGATCCACGGCATCGGTTGGGCATATTATAAAGCCGTCAACACTAGCGCTGCGGTCGAGTTCAGCCCGGAAATCGGGGTGGGAAACTACAAATTCACGGCCGATAAAACGGCGGGAGGCCGGCTGGCCGGCGCCGAATTTTCACTCTACATTACCGCACTCGAGGGCTTGGATCGGATTGCCAGGACTCGGCTGGCTTCCCATAAATTCCGGGTGCAAGAAGAGATCGAATCGCTGTTCCGCCAGGCACACAGCGGAGATTTCGACGATCCGGCCTTAAACGACCTCAAACGGCAGATCCGCGAGCGAATCGACCAGGCTTTGGGAAACCGCGTCGTATCAGACGTGATCATCGCCAATCTGAAAATCACCGCATCTGAACAATAAGGAACCCGCCGCTACCGCCGATGCGGCATCTTCACCCCCTTGGCTGGAAAAATCGTCAAGCTATGTCAGCCAACAAGGCGGAAATTAGCCTTTTTTTCGGAATATATCAATTTCGTAGGCTGGGTAAAAGGCACTGAATTTTCCGCCCATATTCTCGGGGCCAGACAAAGAACCGGCCCGTAAAGTCCGACTACTTTACCCGTTCTATCCCTGCTTTGGACCAGATAATTCGTCAGTGGCGGCATGAATATTTTTTGAAGAGTCCGGTTGTATCTATTTTATGAATTTTAGGGATTGTAGGGCCGATGTAAACTTTAAGGAGTCGTTCCCGCAATCCGTGTTATCTCCTCCCCCAATTATCAAACAGTATAAATTTGCCCGAATCTTGGAAGACGCTAAGGAATCGGATGTCTATCTGTCATTGCCATTAAACAGAAACACTTTGATTCCCCTATTGCTTTGCCGCGATTACATAAAGACCCATAATTGGAAAATCATCATCCTACAAGGAGGGAAAGTGATGAATTCTCGCAAAGTTTTTGGAACAGTAATATGTGCAATTTTGGTATTGGCGATAAGTTCCGCCATTACTCTGGGCCGGGACGACCCGGCGGCCTATCGCTTGATTACAGGCGATGCGGAAGAATCGCCTCCGACGGATTCCGGGATGCCGATGGATCAGTCGCAGGGCATCGACTGCTGCAATCCAGGCTGCTGCAATCTAGGCTGTAACAATACAGGCTGCGGTCAGCGGTGTTATTGTCCGCGATGGACGGCATCGGCCGATTTCATCATCTTGGACCGCATCGGCAGCGTAGACCAAACGCTCATTGAGGAAGTCGCCGCCCGCCACGTTTGCGGCCCCCGGCATCCGAATTGCTCAACGCCAATGATTTTCGTCAAGGCTTCCACGGCGGGCCGAGATTAGACCTGATTCGCCACGGCGATTGTTGCTACGACTTGGAGTTGTTGTATTTTCAGATCGACGGCTGGAACAGCGCCAGAACCTTTTTGCCCGATGACAGGATCGCTGCTGTTCAGCTGCTCCCGGCAGCTTTTCATTGTCACCGAATTCACCGCGGCGAACCAATGCAATTCGACTATGCTTCGCAGCTCTATAACGCCGAAATTAACGTGCGATGGAATCCCCTTTGCCGAGTGACCATGCTGGCCGGATTCCGTTGGGTCGAACTGCGTGAAAATCTTGAGGGGGCGATTTGTGTCGCACGACGTGCCCTCCGACGCCGTTCTGGAATACAAATACGAAAAACAACTTATATGGTTTCCAGATCGGTGCGGATGGAATAATCTGTGGACTGCGGTTGCTTCTCGATCGACGGGCTGGTAAAGGCCGGGGTTTTCGGCAATCACGCGGAACAGATCAACCGGGGTCAACAGCGATGGAACCCTGGGATTGTTCGACGCCTCGACCAACCACACCGCCTTCCTTGGCGAAGTCGGCTTGCAGTGCAAGTATCAAGTAACCTGTAGCCTGACTTTAAGAGCGGGTTACGAAGCGTATGGCTCCAAGGCGTTGCTTTGGCCCCTGCACAGATCATGGAAAGCAATGTTATTACGGGAGAGATTGGCATCAATAGCAACTCGGGCGTGTTTTATCACGGTGCCACGGCAGGGTTTGAATATAGTTTCTGACACTTGTCAGACTTTTTCGACCTGCCGGATCCGAAAACAATGAATTCCAGGGGTGGCGCTTGAAATGATCAACCGCCACCCTATTGTATTTATTAGCCCTCAGATTTCAGCAAGCAGCAATCAGATTTCAGCAATCAACGGGCAGTCAGCGGCGTGAAACTGCAAGCTAATATTATGAAGTGCTTAGCTTTCAGTTTAAAATATTCAATTCTGCATTCTAACTTCTACATTCAGGCTTCATCATTCCATCTCCGGCCGCCGGGCTATTCCACGACTTTAAATACTTGGTCGTGTTGGCGTGCGTGTTGGACCACGCGCATGCCTACCGACTGGCCCACCCCGGCCTCGGCGACCTGATTGTTGTCGATCTGCATGGAATCGACTTTTTGCGTAAAGTCGGTGGTGTGGCCTTTGACGTGGATCGTGTCGCCCACGCAAAGTTTATCCTGAGTGATAGTGATGGCCATCACGCCGATCTTGCTGAAATAGTGAGTAACCTTGCCGATTTCTACTTCCGCCATGGAACAGTCCTCCTATGGTTAGGACCCTACGAAAGGAACGGATTTAAGTCATAGTCCGAAAAAAGTCGGGCAACCTTACAATATGATCGCAAAATCGCGGTTAAAATGCAAGATGCCGGGGTAAAGCCTAGCAATGCCTCGCTCATAAGCTGCTTTTTTACATCAGCAATGCAGAGTCGAAGTCATGTTGAATCAGGAGGTTATGGCAAGCGGAGAAATTGCAGCTTAAAGGGAGTCGGCAGAAGGATATTGCATATTAGCAGTTGTTGGCGGGCAGACTTTAAACTCTTAGCACCGCCATACGGTCGGAAAAATCCGCGTGGTTTTTGTAGTTCTGATCAAAATCCTTGACGTGGAAATTATGCCTGCTTTATTTTTTGCCGGTGAGGGTCTTGCCGACCTTGGATGCCAAGTTTATCGGCGCCGTGACCACCGTTTTCACGGTCGAGACCGATGCCTTGGCGACCTTCTTTGTTGTATTTGTCACCGAATGGGTTACGTTGTTGATGGGAGTGAAAATCGATGCAGCCGCCGGGCGCACGTCCGCCAGGAGCATCAACATCACCAAAACGGCCGCCAAGACTCGTCCGATTCTCAAGATCATGATTGTCACCTTTGTTGATGTGCTGCCAAACAACGACCAGTGCGCTTTAGGGCAACGCCGCCCGGACACTCGATCGGAACGAGAGTGTCGCAAAATGGCCGGGAATTGTCCAGGTCAGTTTTCGCAGCCGAGAACGACTTAATTTACGCAGATTATCTTTTTTATGCCAGCGTGGCGTTATTGCATCGGTATTGTTTAATGGCAGCGTCTAGTTTTTTCACCGCATCAGAATCCGTAACGTATAATATTTTGGGACAAATTACCGATTTACCGGCCGTTCTGCAACTTAGGCAGCCCGGACTACCCTTTACCAGCGTGGAATCGCCGCTTAAGCTAAATAGGGTTTTGCGCCAAATCAGATGAAACAAGACATGACCGCCAATATCAAGAAAAAACTAAATCTTGTACTTGCAAAACTGCTCCGGTTGGATTCCTGGAAGCGTGTTCCATTTAAGCTGAGGGTGCGATTCATCGCTCCGGAACGTCCTCGGCGGCTTCCGATCAGGATACAGATCGAGGCCACCAGTAAATGCAACTTGCGGTGTCCGTGTTGTTCGCATTCACGGGAAAAGGATACGGGACGACATCTAACGGAGGAAGAATTTCGCAGAATCCTGGATCGCCTGCCTTGGACGCCGGAAAGAGTGCTCCTTAGCGGCATCGGCGAGCCCTTGATGAATCCGCGCTTCTTCGCATTGGTCGATATCCTGGCGGAACGAAAGATCCAGTGCGAGTTCTTCACCAATGGGACGTTGCTGACGGCACGGATGCGGCAAGAGATCCTGGCACGACCAAATATCCGTGCCATCAGCATTTCCTGCGATGGCGCGGAAAAAGCGACGTTCGAGCAGCTTCGAGTTGGGGCAAACTTCGAGAGTTGGAAGCAGTTGGTCCATGAGTTCTTGACCGCAGCCAAGCAGCAACAGGGGCGGAGGCTGAGTGTTGGGCTTAATGTGGTGCTCAGCAAAGGTAATCTCAAGGAACTGGGAGATATCATTCGCTTGGCGGCCAGGTTGGGCTTTGACGGCGTCTACATTTTGCAGCCGATTCCCGTGGATGATGTTTCGGCCGCTGTTTGCCCATCCCCGGCAGAGCTTTCCACGGTGCGCCAAGAAGACTTGTTCGAGTTGGCCGGCGGCCTCGGATTGAAAATTCTTTTTTTCGTTCAGCGTGCCACACCGCTGCTAAAGTTCATGCCGCGCTGCACGCAACCGTGGGAATATGTCTTTATCCGCGCGAATGGGGATGTCGCTCCATGCCCGGCGGTTTTTGGCTCCGATAAGGGGGCCATCATGGGCAACATTTTTCAACAAGAGTTCAACGCCATCTGGCGCGGCGAGCGTTTTCGGGAGTTCCGTAGAACCAGCGTATCGGGAACAAACGCCCTCTGCCGCATCTGCCCCTATCACTGAGTTTTTTGCCGCACAGATCTAATCCTAATCCGCTCTCAGCCCTTACCCGGCCTCGGCTAGGCGGCATTGTTTAAATGTGCCACTGGCTTTGCCAGTGCATGTGTGGAGTTTATCAAAAGACGGCTTCTTTTAGTAAACCATGAAAGACAATCACATAAAAGCAGTGCTGTAACATCTTAAGATGTTACACTGCCCGCGATAACCCCAGTTACACAATGAAATGTCCAGCCGCCCAAAGCACTGGCAAAGCCAGTGGCACCCGCGCGATTTCCAGTAAAGCACGATCGCCAGGATCAGGACCAAGTTCGCTGGATTCGAGAACATCGTGGTTTTGTTGACGAAGCCAATCGGCCAAACGCTTGCCGGCGCAACGGTCCACGAGAAATCTTACGGTTTTGCAACCTCAACCACGTCCAAGGAAACATTGGCAATTACTGCATGGGCATATCCCCCCAAGGTTGAGAATAAGGCCCGCAACCGACTAATAGACCATGCCGATAAATGGCGGTTTGGAATTATTTCTCGTAAAGACGCAAAGACGCGAACTCAGTGGAGCTAGAAGGGGATGTCTTCGTCGCTGGGGCCAGGTTTTGGGATATCGCCGTGGCCGTTGCCAGATTCGGGCGGTTGGGAGGCATCGGGATCGAAATCCAAGGCATCGAGATCGTCCCATTCGGCTTCATCGTCATCTTCCTCGCCGTCGTCGTGAAACCAGCCGCCGCGCTCGTCTTGATAGTTGGGGTCGGTGGGGAGGATGTCGAAGCCGAAACCGCGGCCGTCGCAGCCCGGCGTAGGACAACACCAGAAACCGTGGGGCGAGCCGTCGGCGGAGGTTTCCACGCGCCACTCGATCAGATAGCTGTCGTATTCCCGGCCGCAGTGCAGGCAACTGACTTCGACCGGCATTTCCGGGGGCTTAAACGGATCGGCCTGAGAATCAAGCGGATCATAGGTCATAATCGGCTCTTATGAAGATGTTTGACGTGCGGGGTAATTAACGGTTGGTTTCCTATCGCGGCATTATACCATTTTCCCCAGAAATTACACTACCGCGAAGAACGCGAAGTCCACGAAGAAAATGCATAGTCCTTATATGGCTTGGCCTATTTGGTTTTTGATGTTATTCTATTAATGATGTGGCTGGCGAGCGTTGGGATTTGGCCCGGTCGTGGTAAGGGCTTAGTCAACTGCCTTCAAATTCCCGCACACTAAAATAACCAGCCAACTCAACGAAAAAAAATATACGCGCCCGTAGCTCAATGGATAGAGTAGCGGATTTCTAATCCGCTGGTTGCAGGTTCGAGTCCTGCCGGGCGTACTTTCGTTTTTTTCGCACCTATTTGCACATCTTCGTCTAACATGGCAATCCTTAAAGGCATAGAAAATCCGCCGCGATAGACGTCTTGCTGAAGGGTTTCGCCGTTTTCCAGGACGTTATCCATGGTCCCGGAGACAGTCCACACAAAATCGTCGAAGGTGCGAATCTTCACGCCGGTCTCGAATACCGGTCGTGTCGATACGTAGCGTTCATAGCTCTGCAATTCGCCGTCAAGAAACACAACTAGCAGGCATAAGACGAAAACCTCGGTCCGAAGTCCGCATAAGCGCTTGCATGAAGTGGAAATTATCAAGGTGTTTCCATGGCGCTTTATTGATAAAAGTGAGGTAAGAATCGGATTCTACTGAACGGTGATCAGCGACGCCTATCGGTTCTTGGGCGGTGCGTGCGAGCCGCGGGATTCCCCCCCATTCAAGTCAAAGGTCCACCCACAGTTTGCTGCATGATCGGTCGGCAACTTCTGCCCCACCTTGAATCACTAATGTATCATGTTATACTAAGTCCTGTTGGAAAAGATTAAATTTCCTATCAGTAGGCCTGGAGAAGGCAATGCAGGAAACCAATCTACAGGAGGTCTCAACCGTAAACCTGCTCGGATGGCCATGAACATCACACGGGCGGTAATACCCTGTAGGCCACTGTAATCGGTTTGAGCCAGACGGCGGTCATTTGACTCGCGAGATGCCGAGTGGAAGGCATATCACAGAGATGCCCACAGAGATTTCTTACAGACCCTTTACAGGAAGGCCGGCCTGTGGTATCTCAGGGGGCATGTCCGCCGGTCCAGATTGAAGATCTATCGATTACATGAAGGAAAAGTGACCTTATGAAGACAAAAATCTTGACTCTAGTGTTGTTTGCTGCCATGTCCGCATCGTGCCTGGCTGCGGGCGGTCCCATGACCGTGAAGGCCGTGAACAAGTTGTCATTTTCACGGCCCAGCCAGACGATCGAACTAACGGCCAAGGACCTTGCGCCGTTGGGCGAGAAGGACCTAATGAAGATCCACGTCAAGGACGCGGCTGGCAAGGATCTGCTCTGCCAGGCAGTTGACACGGACGGCGACTATACTCCGGACCTGGTGATCTTCCAGACAGACTTCGCTGCAGGCGAGTCTCAGACATTCACAGTGTACGTGGGCAACAAGTGGGTCTACACCAAGGACCAGTTCAAGGCTTTTGGCAGGTTCGTCAGAGAGCGGTTCGACGACTTCGCCTGGGAGAACGACCGGATCGCACACCGGATGTACGGCACGGCCCTGGAGACCTGGGTCCGAGAACCGTTGACCAGCAGCGCGGTAGACATCTGGTCCAAGCGTACGCCTCGCATGGTCATCAACGATTGGTACATGGTGGACAATTACCACAAGGACACCGGCGAAGGCGGGGACTTCTACTCCGCGGGGGCAACCCGGGGTTGCGGCGGCAACGGCCTTTGGGCCGCAGATCGGCTCTGGGTCTCCAAGAACTTCGTGAACTCCAGGGTCCTGGCCAATGGACCGATCCGGGTGATGTTCGAACTGACTTACGAACCGTTCGATGTCAATGGAGTGATGGTCTCCGAGGTCAAGCGGATCTGCCTGGACGCCGGTCAGAACCTCGACCATTTCCTTAGTACTTTCAAACCGGACAAGCCCGGGGAATTGATCACGGGCGTCGGGCTCAAAAAGGTCTCGGGTGAGCGCCAGGAACTCAATGCAGAGCGGGGTTGGCTGGTTTCGTGGGAGCGGATGGAGATGAAGATGGGCAACCAGGGCGTGGCCATCATTGTGGACCCCAAGCTGTTCATAAAGAAGACCGAGGATAAGCGGAACACGCTGATACTGGCCCGAGTGCCGCAGGACGACATCGCCTCATACTGGGCCGGGTTCGGCTGGGACAAGGCAGGTCAATGCCCAGATGAACAGGCTTGGAAGACCTACGTGGACCAGTTCGCCCAGGGGATACTCTCGCCGATCGAGGTCAGTGCGTCAGGTCAATGAAAAAAATTTAAGGGGTCTAACAAAACCTGATATCCGTTTAAGAAAGCCCTCACCCCCGGTCCCTCTCCCAAAGGGAGAGGGGCGGTTCTAAAATCAAAGATCAAAATGTAAAAAGAAAGGACAGATGATGCATCTTAATTCCAAGACCATAGCGTTGTGCGTGATAGGAATAATGACTTTAGTCTGTGTCTCACAGGTCATGGCACAGACCCAGGAATTCAGCAACTGGCCTGAAGGGGCCTCGCCTGCGGAGGTCGGCAAGCGCGTGGCCGAGAACTTTGTTGCCCGCAAGTTCGAATTTGAGTCCAATCCCAAACGGAAGTACGTCATTTACCCCGAGGCCTGTGCATGGTATGGCTCGCTGACCTTGGCCAAGCTGATCAAAGATCAGGACCTGACCGCACAGTTGGTTCGGAAGTTCGATCCGTTGCTTACCCCTGAGGGATCTAAAAAGATCTCACCGGATGCCCACGTGGACTACCGGGTCTTCGGAATCGTACCCCTGGAGATATATATACAGACTAAAGACAAGAAATACCTGGAGATCGGCCAGGGACTGGCGGATAAGCAATGGGAGAAAACCTCAGAGGACGGGATCACTAGCGAAGCCAGGTATTGGATCGACGACATGTACATGATCACAGCCGTGCAGGTTCAGGCCTTTCGTGCCACGAATGACCCCAAGTACATAGATCACGCAGCCTTGGCCATGGTCGCCTATCTCGACAAGCTACAACAGCCAAACGGTCTGTTCTTCCACGGTACGGACTCGCCCTTCTTTTGGAGTCGAGGCAATGGATGGGTGGCGGCAGGCATGGCCGAACTGCTCAGCTCTCTGCCCCAGGACCATCCCAAGCAGGCTAGGATCATGGAAGGCTATAAGAAAATGATGGAGTCCTTGCTTGCGGCCCAGGATTCCGACGGAACGTGGCACCAGTTGATCGACAAGCCGGATTTCTGGCCCGAGACCTCAGGCACCGGGATGTTCGCCTTTGCCATGGTCACGGGCGTAAAGAATGGCTGGCTCGATGCAAATACCTATGCGCCTGCTGCCCGCAAGGCCTGGCTTGGCCTGGTCAAGTACCTCGACAAGGACGCCAATGTCCGCGAGGTCTGTGTGGGCACCAACAAGGGCAAGACCCTGGAATACTACCGCGATCGTGGTCGTAAGACTGGAGACCTGCACGGCCAGGCGCCCATCCTGTGGACAGCCACGGCGTTGTTGCGGTAAAAGTGCCGTGTTTTTTAAGGAAGCCCAGTCATGAAGTCCCTCCGCGTCACACTCAATCTTAACATCAGTGTCCTGTTGTTGGCCACCGTGCTCGCCGCGCCTGCCTGCACCTTCGCCGTCGCCCCCGCTGCGGGAGAGTGCGAGAAGTTCGGCGACGCCACGCCGCTGGAGTGGTCGGCGCGGATGGCGCGATCCGAGATGGCCCGCCGGGGAGACACGCTGTTTTATCCCCATCGCTCGTCCGGTTGGGACTACACGCGAGGCTTCTTGTCGCGTTCGCTAATCCTGCTCGGGCAGCGGCTCGACGATGCGGCCATGGCGGCCTACGGCGCGAAGATCGCCGAGTCGTTCGTCACTCCGGAAGGCGGCATCGCCACCTACAAACCCCAGGACTACAACCTCGACCTGATCCCGCCCGGGCGAACGCTGCTCATGTTATACGAGCAGACCCGCGACGAGCGGTTGAAGAAGGCCGTCGAGCTCCTCCGGCGCCAGTTCGCCGAGCAGCCGCGGACAAGCGAGGGCGGCTTCTGGCACAAAAAACGCTATCCCTACCAGATGTGGCTTGATGGGCTGTTCATGGGATCGACGTTCTACGCGCAATACGGCAAGGTCTTCTCCGAGGATGAGGACTTCGACGACGTGGCGAAACAAATCATGCTGATGGACAAACACGCCTACGATCCAAAAACGGGTCTCCACTACCACGCCTGGGACGAGAAACACGAGCAGAGCTGGGCCAACAAGGAGACGGGCGTCTCGCCGAATTTCTGGGGCCGCGCCGAGGGCTGGTATGCCATGGCGATCGTCGATTGCCTGGACTACATCCCCCCGACTCAAAAAGATTTCGAAGCCGTCAAAGAAATCTTCCGTCGAGTGGCCGACGGCATCGTCCGCTGGCAGGATCCGCAAACCGGATTGTGGTGGCAGGTGCTCGACCAGGGATCGCGCGATGGAAACTATCGCGAAGCCACCGCGTCGTGCATGTTTGTCTACGCGCTGGCCAAGGGAATCAACCGCGGCGTTCTGTCTCGCGAGAAATATCTGCCCGCGGTGAAGAAGGGCTACGCGGGCATTGTGCGTGATCTCCTGCGCACCGGTGAGGACGGGCGAATCAATCTTGTCCAGTGCTGCTCGGTCGCCGGACTAGGATTCACCTCGTCGAAAGGACGACCGCGCGACGGCACGTTCGAGTATTATATCAGCGAGCCGATCGTCGAAAACGACCTCAAGGGCATCCCCGCCTTCATCCTCGCCGGCATCGAGGTGCAGCAGTTGCTGGCCACCGACCAGTCGAAGGTCGCCGCTGCTGCGGCGCGCGGTTGGGCCGACGCGGAGGCGATCCTCACCCGCATCAAGGCCCCGGTATTCCCGGATCGCGACTTTCCGATAATCGACTTCGGCGCAGTCGCGGGCGGCGACGATTGCACGGAGGCCATTGCCAAGGCGATCGCGGCGGCCAATGCCGCGGGCGGCGGACGCGTGGTTGTGCCGGCAGGTGAGTGGCACACAGGCGCGATCCGCCTGAAAAGCAATGTGAACCTCCACGTTGCCGAGGGCGCGACGCTGAAATTCTCCACCGATCCCGCAAAATACCCCATCGTCTTCACGCGCTGGGAGGGCGTCGAGTGCATGAACTATTCGCCGCTGATTTACGCGTGGGAGCAAGAGAACATCGCCGTCACCGGCAAGGGCACGTTGGACGGCTCGGCATCGGTCGAGACCTGGTGGGGCTGGAACCGGAAGGGCGGCGCCAATCCGTCCCGGCAAGCCCCGGCCCGCAAACGTCTAAACGAGATGGGCGAGAAGGGTGTGACAGTCGAGCAGCGCGTGTTCGGCGACGGCTCCTTCCTGCGCCCGAACTTCATCCAGCCCTACCGCTGCCGGAACGTACTGGTCGAGGGTGTCAGCATCGTCAATTCTCCGATGTGGGAAATCCATCCGGCACTGTGCACCAACGTGACCGTGCGCGGAGTCAAGATCAACAGCCACGGGCCCAATAATGACGGCTGCGACCCCGAGTCATGCCGCGACGTGCTGATCGAGGACTGCGTTTTCGACACGGGCGACGACTGCATCGCCATAAAGTCGGGCCGCAACAACGATGGCCGCCGCATCGGCATGCCCTCGGAGAATTTCGTCATCCGCAACTGCACGATGAAGGACGGCCACGGCGGCGTGGTCATCGGCAGCGAGATCTCCGGCGGTTGCCGCAACGTCTTTGCCGAGAACTGCACGATGGACAGCCCCAACCTCGACCGCGCGCTGCGCATCAAGACCAATGCCAGCCGCGGAGGCACGATCGAGAGCGTCTTCATGCGCAAGGTGAACGTCGGCCACGTGGCCGAGGCCGTGTTGACGATCGACCTGCTCTACGAAGAAGGGGCCAAGGGCAATTTCCCGCCCACTGTTCGCAACGTCTCGATCGAACAGGTCACCAGTTCGGCCAGCCCGCGGGTGATGTACATACGAGGCTTCCCGGGCGCCACGATCGACGACATAAAGTTCACCGACTGCACCTTCAAGGGCATCACGACGACCGAGGTTCTCGAAGGCGCCGGCACCGTCACGCTCAAGAACGTCACCATCGAGCCGGCGAAGAAATCCAAGGCGCTCAATTCCCCCCCCGCCTCCGGATCCGACTCCCGCTCTCACTCCCGCCTTGAACTGACGTTAAATTATAAATGATTGTGCAGGAATTTTTTTAGCAAAGAGAGAAAGTTGAAGATGAAGACAATTCAAGCTGCCGACCGGGATTCGTACCGGCGGATGACATCCGATGAGCTTCGAGCGAGATTCCTTGCGGCTGATCTTTTCCAGCCCGCTCGGGCGGAGTTCTACTACACCAATGTGGACCGCGCAGTTGTCGGCGGCATTGTGCCGCTGGACAAAGCTCTCAAGCTGGAAGGCGGCAGAGAAATGGCCTGCGATTTCTTCTGCCAGCGCCGCGAGGCCGGTGTGATTAACCTGGGTCAGGCCGGAGCAGTCACGGTCGATGGGACGACTTATAAGGTTGCTCCGCGCGAGTGCGTCTATATTGGAAGGGGCAGCCGGGTGGTGTCGTTCGCCAGTGATTCGGCAAAGGCACCCGCGATGTTCTACCTGGTGTCATACCCGGCCCATGCGGATCATCCGACGACCCATGCGGGGCTGGACAAGGCCAACCGGATAGATCTCGGGTCGGCAAAAGAGGCCAATCGCCGCACGATCTTCCAGTACATACGCATCGGCGGGATCAAGAGCTGCCAGCTTGTGATGGGCTTTACCGAACTGCTCGATGGAAGCGTGTGGAATACCTTCCCGCCACATACGCACGACCGTCGCACCGAAGTCTACTGCTATTTCGACCTGCCGAAGGACGGTCTGGTGTTCCACATGCTGGGCGAGCCGGACGAAACCAGGCATGTCATTGTCAGGGAAAGGCAGGTTGTGCTTTCGCCCGAGTGGTCTATCCACGCCGGCGTGGGCACAGGCTCGTACAAGTTTGTTTGGGGGATGGGCGGGGAAAACCAGGTGTTTGACGACATGGACAAGGTTGATGTCGGGAAGATGAAATAAAGGATGAGTGATGAGTGGACAGTGGACAGTAGACAGTGAAATACAAGTTTAGCCGCGAGCCAACGGCGAGCGAGGAGAATGAGAAAATATGAACGGAATACTTGACAAATTCAAACTGGATGGAAAAGTGGCTGTGGTCACCGGTGCTGCACGTGGTTTGGGACAGGCCATGGCGCTGGGATTGGCCGAAGCGGGGGCGGATATCGCAGCCGTGGACATCTTGGATACAAACGATACAAAAAAACAAGTTGAATCGCTGGGCCGCCGATGTGCGGCGATTACGGCCGATTTGACGCGGAAGGAAGCTGCCCAAACGGTCGCCGACACAACGGTCGAAAAACTCGGTGGCATAGATATTCTGTTTAACAACGCCGGGATCATCCGCCGGGCGCCGTTTACGGAATTTACGGAAAAAGACTGGGATGACGTGATGAATCTAAATATCCGGGGGCTCTTTTTCCTCAGCCAGGCCGTGGTCAAAGTGATGATCCAGCAGGGACGGGGCGGCAAAATCATCAATACCGCCTCGATGCTCAGCTTTCAGGGTGGAATCCTCGTGCCATCTTACACCTCCTCGAAAAGCGCTGTGATGGGTTTGACGCGGTTGATGGCCTGCGAACTGGCCAAACACAATATCAACACCAACGCCATCGCGCCTGGCTATATGGCCACGGACAACACCAAGGCCCTGCGTGAAGACGCCGCCCGCAACAAGGCCATATTGGATCGCATTCCCGCCGGCCGCTGGGGCTCGCCGGACGACTTGAAAGGCATAGCCGTATTTCTCGCCTCCGCGGCTTCGGATTACATGAACGGCTATACCATCGCGGTGGACGGCGGCTGGCTGGCAAGGTGATACTTGCCGGGAAAAAGGGGAATAAGAGGGGAAAAGGGAAAAACTTCATTAATGTGAGAAAGGGCGACACGCATAATTGGCATACATAATTAGTTTTTGACCGCGACACTCGCAAAATTACAGCATGAATTGAGTTGGGGAACAAAATGCGATTTTTCCACGATCCGCCTGGGGAGGTTCTTGTTTCTTTTTGGGTACTAAATCGCGATTTTTCCACGTTTGGCGAGCGCTTCGCCGTCTTGATCTTTTTTAATCGAGATTTCAAAGAACATTATCGGTACGGAGGATGAGCGTAGCAAATTGGAGATTGGATTTCAAGACAAAGAATTGGCCACTCCATGATGTACGGCCAAAGCACTGGCAGAGCCAGTGGCACCCGGCGCTGGCAGAAAAGAATGGGGGAAAAGAGAAAAAGGGGAAAAGGGAATAACTCCAATTATTGGCAGAAAGAGCGACACACATAATTGGAATTATCCGCGTTTAGCCCGAACCCCCAATCGCAGTCTGTTGGATAGTTATGAACTAAGATGCGGAGTCTTTCGCAGCACTTCTAGGATTAGTTTGGCAAGTTCCATTGGTGTCTTGGTATTCAAGTCTACGTAGTGAATACTAGGAGGTAAGCCGGGTACCTCAGTGTCATCGAATCGACAGGGGAGGATATAGCGGGTGCGTTGCTGCACGGCACGAGCCATCGCCGAACGCCGTTCATGCGTCGGCCATGCTTTTTCGGCATACTTCTTAGATAAGAACATGACGCAGTAGCGTCCTTCCATGCGGTAAACGATATCTAGTTCCTCGCTCAAATCAGTACCCCACAAATCCGCTTCCTTGAACGGCGCATAAAATAGGTTGACCCCACGATCTTTCAGTATATTCGCGACTTCATCGACATATGACTGATCTTCCCCAGCGTAGGATAGTACCACCTCATAACGATGTGAGTGATAGGGGCCTTTGATCATATTGCGGAGCATATCCCGAGGGATATCACCGTCTTTTATCGCCCAATGAGTTCTATTCCTTTCCCAGTCACCTAAGCCAAGATAATTAGCAAACTGATCTACTAGGTCTCTCTCACAATATGCTTCGCATCGTAAGCCAAACGAAATCGACCTTCCGATTAACTTAACATTTTCAAGAAATCCATAACGAACTATATCGGCTGACGTGCCTATCGTGCCCCACTCATACATGAGCAAAGAAGGCAACTGCTGAAGCAGCTCCAGAGTCTCATGCTGGCTAAGCGAAAAGTTCGATGCCTCGTCGCCAGAGTATTCCTTGAATCGCTCAACAGGCATCCGCATCGAGTGGGCGATTTCCCATGTTGTTGTATCTGAATGTATTAATAAATTAAACATATTTGGGGCTTTACTGTTTCGATCGTGGCGTTGATCGTTTTGGGTGGTTCTGCTTGGTTCTGTGGCGTTTCCCACCAGCGGCCTTTTCTAATTGGTCGATGCGTTTGGTTGCTTCGCATACCTCCAGCCTTAGCCGTTGAATTTCTATGTCTATAGTTTCTGCGGCCGAAATCATAACTGAATTCATAACACTCAACGGAGCGGCCCAGGGAACATCTAACCCAACGTTGCGTTCTTCAATAAGATGCCCGTCGTCGCGTAGCCTCCGCATTTCGATCTCGTGAAAGCGCGGTGGATGGTGCCTCCCGTCCCCACCCACAACGCTCCAGCACCGCAATATCAGCGGGATTAGGCTAAGCAGTGACGCAATTGAGCCCGCAATGTAGAGTATTTCTAGACCCGTCTCGTGCTCGACGATGAGCACCTTGGTCTTCGATTGTTCCACCAAGTACCCATTTCCCTGGAAGTCACCTTGTACACTTCTCGAGCGCACTCCCGCCTCATGCTCTAGCGCATGTAACAACTCCTGATACTCATGATAGCTGCCAACATTCCCGCGAACCTTCAGGGACGCTAATTGGTTCGGGCTAGAATCGAGATATTTTGCACCACTGGCAAACTTGGCTCCGAATGCTTGTTCCCGGTCGTTCACATTTGGCTCCTTACGTTGAAAAAGGGTCGAAAAGGGGTCTAGAATTATCCTCCATTTAAAACCATAATCAATCGCCAATCTACCCCCCGGCATTCGCCAAATCTTCAAATCGCACACGTCGCCACTGGCCGATTTCGCGCACGGCAATTGCCACCTCTCTTGGGTGATGCTCCAAACATTACAAATCTCTAGCGAAATTGGCGAATTATAGGTTTTGACGTCAAAATCGGGTTGACAATTTTCTGTTTAGGGTATATTGTTTATTTAGCTGGAGGATGAAATTCGGCTTCATGCCGTGTGGCTGTTTGCAGCCCTATATCCCCGGCTTTTTTTGTTGGCGGACCGCTGCTGTAAGCGGATTCTTCTGCGTGTAGTATTCTCCGTAGCTGTTCTGAGACACGTCGTCTACGTCATGGACCAGACTCACCGACGGACAGACGTACTCCCAGTATCGACCGTCTGCCCGTTCGTACAACCGTTGCAAAGCCCAGAGGAAGTAGTCAACAGCCTGTAGCCCGGCCGATTGCCGGGCAATCATCGGGCATACGTCAATCGGGCCGCTTCCCTGTATGCTCCAAGTTCGGCGGAAATTGCTTCGCGCGGTTTCCAGAGCGACCTTGAGCGCCACAGTCCGGTCTTTGGAACCTCGCCTGGAAAAATATATTGTATACCCGGCGTCCTTGTGGAGCCGTTCTTTGAATAGGCGGCTTACACATCGGTCGTAAAGCTGATTGGGGTGGTATCGATAAGTGGGCGATTTCCTGTTGTGTTCTTGGACCAATTGTACAATCCGTCGTTTATTGCGCACGACGGCGAAGAACTTCATCTCATGTCGCATCAGCAGTGAATAGACCTCCCGTCGGACCTCTGGAATGTCATCCTTGGCGTGGAAGGCAATTGCCGTCTTTTTCCGTTCAGCCTGCATGGAAGGAACGTGATGGAAATACTGATCGGACAGCAGGCGGACCCGCAGTGCCGCTAATTCCACGTCTAAGCGGAGCGGATCATCTACGTCGAGCAGACCAAGGATGAAGTAATTTGAAGACCCCTCACTGCCTACCACGACTTCTTTGCGGCGATTAAACAACATTGGGTCGCCCGCTTCGTCCACAAAGTAATATCGCAACGACGACGTTCTTTCGGATTCTTCCGGCATGCTGTTGTCTCAATCCAATATGCCCCTTACACATCCTGCACGGCGAACATGACCCGTTGGAACTCTTCTTTGGTTAACCGTCATTCCAGGTTTGGTCGGCGCGGCGGAGGTTTTCGTTTTATCTGCCGCACATAGCAGAGGTCGAATTTTACCATTCTGTGGGGCATTTACAAGCAGGGACGGCTGAACGCGTGCAAACGGGTCACCCATAGCCGCCGTGAATTCAAGGCCCCTGGGGAGAAACGGGGAAAAAGGCATGCGTCCAATTATTGACGAGCAAGGGCGGTTGTGGTAGATATGGGCCATGCCGCCAGCGGCCCGCATGGCTCCTGGGGGAATGGTTTTTCACGTACTCAACCGAGCGAATGCTCGGGCTCGCGGTTTTTGCCAAGGAAGATGCCGCGTGCAAGCACGCACCCTACGGCTGTCTCTTGGCAGACTGAAACTACCTTGGCCAATCGATAGCCGCATAATCGAGCATCGATTTTATGAAAGCATCAGTACTTACCGAATATCGCCGAGTCCAGTGGAAAGAAGTGGAAACGCCTCGGATTGACGATTCCCAGGTGCTTGTGAAGGTGAACTACGCGAGCATCTGCGGGAGCGACCAGCATATTTTTAACGGCGAGTTCCATCCGCGCACGAAAACGCCTTTGATCATGGGCCATGAGTTCGGCGGAACCATTGTGGAGGTCGGCCGCCGAGTGTCGGACTACAAAGTCGGAGATCGGGTTGCCGTGGACCCGATCTACTGGTGCGGCGAGTGCCCTGCCTGCCGGTTGAAGCATTACCCGGCGTGCACGTCGCTCAAGTTGCTGGGGATCGATTCGGACGGCGGTTTCGGCCAATATGTGGCGGTAAAGGATTTCATGCTCTACAGGCTCGGGGAAAACATATCCGACCGTCACGCGGCCATGATCGAGCTGCTTTCGATAGGCTTTCACGCCTGCAACCGCGCAGGGATAAAGAAAGACGACACCGTACTCATCGTTGGCGCCGGCCGAGTGGGCCAATGCATTTTGCAGGCCGCCCGAATGATTACCGACAATACGATTTACGTTGTTGATATCCTCGCCAAGAGGCTCGCATTGGCCGAAAAGACCTGGCCGAACGTAGTCGGCATAAATGCCGCGGAGCACGAGCCGGCCAGCGTCATAAAAGAACTAACCAAGGGCAGAGGCGTGGACGTGAGCTTCGAGGCCGTGGGACATGCACGCTCGATAGAAAACCGATTGTCGCCGGTATGCTTGTGCATCGAAGCCATTCGAGGCGCGGGCACGGTGTGCGTTTTGGGGCTTGGCGACGAGCCCGTATCGTTGGTAATGAAGCGGTTGATTTGGAAAGAGGCGCGAATTGTCGCCTCGCGAGTCACTCACGGTGAATTCAAAGAGACAATTGCGCACCTCGACGAAGGCCATCTCAAGCCCGACGCACTTATCTCTTGCGAAATGCCCGCCAGCCAGGCCCAGGAGGCCTTCGAACTCTTGGAAAGCCGGCCTCAGGACTATCTCAAAATCCTTTTGGCGATTCCGTGATGAATCCCGCCGTCCGGTCGAATCACCAGCAGGTCGCCGAATCCTCAATCGAAGACCAACTCAACTGCTCAGCCGGAAAGAAGAAGGGCGTGCCGGACGACTTGAAGGGCGTAGTGGTATTCCCAGCTTCCGCGGATTCGGATTATATGAATGGCTTTACCATCGCGGTGGATGGCGGCTGGCTGGCCAGATGATCGAGTCCGAACGCCGGCACAGGGCCGAGGCGGGCAACTAGCTTGCCCGCTCACCGCATTTGGCCGGCGTGTTCTGAGACGTCGGCGGCCCCAGCCAAACGAGCAAGATCAATTGGGCGGCTGCCGCATCCGCGTTTCTGAAAAATTCCAGGGGGGAGGGGATTGACAAGCCGAATTACTCGGATCAGGATTGAAGTGATCGAACTGCCGCTGAGCGGTTCCGGCAGTCATGGCAAGGGGAAGAATCCCGTGAGCGCACGCCTTTGTTTGAGGAGATCATCGTCATGAAGCTCTTTGATATCGTCGCCATTCCAGCCAGCATTGCGATACTGGTGTTTTTACCTTCTTCTGTTCGGGCACAAAGTTCATGGCGGCAGATAAGCGTGCCTTCGGTCCGCGAAGCGGCCGCCTCCTTTGCCAAGCCTCCGCGCGAGTACGGGGCAATTCACTGG
Organism: Pirellulales bacterium; assembly: GCA_963844755.1. Lineage (GTDB taxonomy): Bacteria > Planctomycetota > Planctomycetia > Pirellulales > Thermoguttaceae > JBEKIK01. Next base: position 495,279 of record CAWJPM010000016.1, on the reverse strand, counting down.
GCTATTTGGGGAGGCCAGCAGAGCAAGGAGCGGATTCAGGCCGACATCGAGCGGATCGATGCCAACGGCGGCGGCGTCTACATGATAAACAACTCTCGCGGTTTAAGGCCCAAGTATTTCACGCCCGAATATCTCGATCTGGTGAAATGTGTCGTCGATGAGTGCAAGAAGCGAGGCATGAAAGTCTGGATCGAGGGCGACGCGGGTTATCCTGACGGTTTCGCCGGGGGCATGATCAGCAGGGACTATCCGCAGTTAGGCATGCAAGGTATCGTGGCCGACGCGCGATACACGGTTGTTGCGGGGCAGACGCTCAAAATCCCGCTGCCGCCCGACACACTCGGCATTTTAGCGAATCCCCGTCCGGCGGCGCGTGGTGGCAGTGCGGCGGCGGCACCCGAGGTTACGACGCCCACGCCGGCGCGGCCCAGCGTAGTGCTGCCGATCTCCGCCGACGGACAGTTTCAATGGACCGCGCCCGGTCCGGGGACGTGGGAGATCACCTTCGTACGCCACGTCTATCGCAGTTCGCCCACGCGATTCGTTAATCGTGAGGACGGCACCAACGACAAGGACAGCCTATACTCGCTGATCGATTATCTCGATCCCGAGGCTACTCGCACATATATGAAACTCATTCATGAAACCTACGAGAAGCTGGTCGGCGAGGAGTTCGGCAAAACGATCCTCGGCTTCCGCGGCGACGAGCCGGACTACACAGGGTTCATGCCCTGGACGCCGAAGCTGCTGGAAACGTTTCAAAAGGAAAAAGGATATGACTTGAAACCGTACATCGCCCAGTTCTTCGCCAACGAACTGACGCCCGAGGCACAACGCGTCAAGGCGGACTACTGGGATGTGTGGAGCGGCATGTTTTGCGACAATTTTTTCAAGCCCCAGGAAGACTGGTGCAAGGCGCGCAACATGGAATATATGGTTCACCTGAATCACGAAGAGCGGATGATCGCCCTTGTGAAAAACGAAGGCTCCTTTTTCCGGGACATGCGTTATGTGGGCGTGCCGGGCATCGATAATCTCAACCAGATCCGGCCGGGGATTGTCGCCGATTTCCCCAAGATCGCCTCTTCCGCCGCGCATCTGTTTGGCCGGCCCTTGATCTGGACGGAAGAGGGGGGCGGCGTGGGACAGACCGGGAAATTCGTCACCGATTATCAGTACGTTCGCGGCATCAACTATATGAACATCCGCGGCCTGAACGCCGCGCCCCCTGCTGACGCGGATCCCACGACAAGCCCCGCCGCTAAGATTGGTTGGTATGTCAGCCGTGCCAGCTATCTGCTGGCGATCGGGCGGCCTGCGGCGCAGATCGCACTTTATCACACAACCGACAGCATTTGGCTGGGCGACCAGGAATCGGATGCCGTCAGCGTCAAGCTGACGACCCAGTTGATGGAACAACAGATCGACTTCGACTATATCGACCACGATTCGCTGGCCTCGGTCTGCACCCTTGAAGGCGGCGGGCTGAAGAATTTGAGCGGCCAGGTTTATCGCGCCGTGATCATCCCCACTTCAACAGTGATTGAGAAAAAGGTGCTTGAGCGGCTGCGCGCGTTTGCCGCGGCCGGCGGCAAGGTGGTGTTTATCGGGCGCACGCCGTCGATGGTAGTGGATCGCACTTTTCTGAACCCGGAGGCTGCGCCGGACCTGAGCTTCGCCACGCTCGAGTCAGCGGCGGAGATCACTCCGCGGGTTGTGGCGGCGCTACCCAAACCGGACGTCAAGCTCGATGCCGCCTGTGCACCGGTCAAGTACATTCACCGCGCACTTGCGGATGGGGAGGTCTATTTCTTTTTTAACGAGTCCGACCAGGCACAAACGCGCACGGCCACGTTGGCGGGCAGCGGAGAGGTTCAGGTGTGGGATGCGGCGAACGGCACGATTCATCCGGCGGCCGGAGCCGCAAAGGCGGAGGGCAGCGTCGCGGTGCCGCTAACGCTGGAGCCGTACGAGTCGAAGTTTATCGTCATCGGACCGGCGGGGCTGTAAGAAATTTTGTGTCAAGCGGTGGCACGGAGTTCCAGTCCGTGAAGAAACACGGCCAAGATGGCCGTGCCACTTCACTCCGACACAAAACTCCCTACAGTCCCGACCGGCCGTCTAAAGCCGAGAAGGGCTTGCCGCCGTGTTACAACCGGGACCGTCTGGAATCCATGGGCCGCTTCCTGAGATTGTTCTTTTCCCAATTATATGGTTGGCACGCATTCACAGACCTATCTTAACCTTCGCGGAGCAGTTACTCGCGGGTCTGCGTGGATAGATACAACGGTACGCCCAGTTGCGCAATTTGATCCAATTGCTCTTCGAGCCAATCGACGTGCGCGTCTTCCTCCTTCACAATTGATTCGAGCAGTTCGCGGGTGGCGGCGTCCTTGGCTTCGTCCGCAAGTCGAATGGCATCATTGTACATGCCGTTCGTATGCAACTCCGCTTCCTTATCCGATTGAATCTGTTTCGGCACGTCCGCGCCGACGTGGATCTGGTTCAACCGGCTGACTGTTGGGGTTCCTTCGAGGAAGATGATCCGGGCGATCAGTGTCTCGGCGTGATGCATCTCCTGCTTTGCGCGTTTCTCCACGGCTTGATGCAGCCGATCGTAGCCCCAGTTGGCGCACATTTCCGAATGGACCATGTACTGGTTAATGGCCGTCAATTCGTCGCTCAACAACTCGTCGAGCATCTTAACCACCCGTTCGTCACCTTTCATGCGACTTTCCTTATTCTAGAGGTTCTTATCATGCGAAAAAAACTGGTTGCTGCGGCAGTTGCACTACCGCACCCGATAATTTGGGGTGGCAGTACAACTGCCACCCCAACATAGTAATCATTCACCCCAACATAATAATCACTGGCAACGTAGGATTCAATAGAGGTTGATGTCCTAGAGGTTGTTGTCCTGGGAAAAGATCAGCACGCTATATGGTCCGATGGCGATCTTTCCCGCTGCGGGGAATCCATCCCGCTGCGGGGCGCTGGCGTTCTGGGCCGTGTTTGGCGGTTCGGCTGCGGCGACCACGTCGGAGCAAGCCCGGTTTCCAAATGCCCGGCTGTAGCCCTGCCAGTCGCTGTTCATGCGCAATCGCCACGTTCCCGGCGAGGGAAATCCCAGATTGTAATTCTCGTGGGAAACATGCGAGAAATTCACGACGACCACTACATCGTCACCGGGGCCGCGTTGGTGCCAGCGATGATAGGCAATCATGTTGTCGGCCTGATTCTGATGGAAGATATTCATTCCGGATCCCGAGAGACCGCGAGTACAGCCTGTCCGGTTTAGGCGAAGATGAATCAAGTCGCGATACAGCCGCACCAGGCCGCTGAACTCCTCGGACTTGTGCCAATCCAGCGGAACCGAATCCTGAAACCAGCCGTCTTCCAAGAACTCCTGTCCCTGGAACAGCATCGGTATGCCCGGCGCCGTGAACACCAGGGCGGCCGCCAAAGTCGAGCGTTTTTGGGCGAACCAGTTGTCGGAATCCTTGGTGTCGATTTCCGTGGGAACGCGGGATTTTCCATTAGCCACTTCGTCGTGCGATTCGCTGTAGATAACGCGCTGGTATGGATTGCCGTTAAAGCTCGACTCGAGCGATCCGCGGACGCTTTCCAGAGAGCGCTGCTCGTCGCTGGCCACGATGACGGCGGCCCGCACCGGATGCACAAAGCGGGCATCCCACTGGGCCGTGAAACCCACTCCGGCCTGGTCAACCGGTTTCGTAAGCCGGTCGTCGTTGTGCAGGTCTTCGGCGATCGTGATTCGTCCCGGATACCGCTTTTGCACTTCACTATTGATCCACTGGGCGAGACTCCAGCCGTCGGGCAGGTCGCAGCCCGGATCGCCGGTTCCCCGCACGTTGTAGATCCACGGCGTCGCGTCAAAGCGCAGGCCGTCGACGTGATATTCCTCCAGCCACATGATGGCGTTGTCGCGAATGAATTGGCGGACTTCATTGCGGCCGTAGTCGGGGCGAGTCGATCCCCAGGGGGTTTCCGCGCCAGTCGTTGTAGAAGTAGATGCCGCCTTGATCGTACTCGCTCCAGCCGTCGAACTGCCACAGATCGAGGTCGCTGGGACCGAAGTGGTTGTAGACGACGTCCAGAATCACCGCCAGGCCGGCTTTATGCACTGCCTTGACGAATCGCTTGAAGGCGGCCGGACCGCCGTAGTTGGTTTCCACGGCGAAAACGCAAGATGGGTTATAGCCCCACGACAAGTTGCCTGCGAACTGGGCCAAGGGCATGACTTCCATGACGTTCACGCCCAATTGCCGCAAATAGTCGAGCTTTTGCAGGGCTTCCTCAAACTTGTCCGACTTGCCGTCCTCTTTGTCGTGGAAGGTTCCCAAGTGCATTTCATAAATCACGAGTTCGTTGACGGGAGGAATATGGAAATCGTCGCCTTCCCAGTCAAAGTGCGGGTCGTAGACAACCGCGTTGCCCACCGAACTGGTAACCTGGCGCACATAAGGGTCGATGCGCAGCAGTTGCTTGTCGCCGGTTACGATCCGGTAGCGATACTCGTTGCCGATGGCGGCGGACGAGATATCCGCGTACCAAAACTCAGTTCCCTCACGCTGCATGGGGTGTGCATCGGGCGACCAATCGTTAAACGAACCCGTGACGTACACCGCGTTGGCGTGGGGCGCCCATACACGAAACGCGACGCCGGACTCGTGCGGGATCGATCCCATTCCGGCTTGAGTTTTCTCGAGTGAGATTGTTGACATAGATGTACTCCTTCATAGAGTTAAGTCACGGATTCACTTTCCGTGATCGCTATCCACACCGCCCAAGTCGCGGTTCGCGGGTCCGCTCACGACTCCGCCCAGGCGGTCGAAGCGTGAGCCGTGGCAGGGACAGTCCCAGGTCTTCTCGGCGTCGTTCCAATGAACGATTCCACCAAGATGCGGGCAGACTGCCGAGAACTCGTGGCAGACTCCCTGCTCATCGCGGTAAACGGCCATCTTCGTCAGGCCATGCCGGATGACAGCGCCCGCGCCTGCTTTGATCTCGGTCGGCGAATCCACGTCCCCGCTGGTCAGCCAGTCTCCGTATTGTCTGGCAACGTTGAGATTCTCTTTGACAAACCGGCTGAGGGCACGCAAGGTCTTTCGGGAAGGGTCGTAGAGCGTGGTCCAGGGGTTCTCCTTGCCGAGGATCAGGTCGGTTATGAGGATGCCCGCAATGGTGCCGTGCGTCATACCTATTCCCGAGTCGCCGGTTACGATGAATACGTTCGGCTCGTCCAGCGGATTGTGCCCGATGAAAGCCAGCCCGTCGATGGTCTCCAGCACCTGGCCCGACCAGCGGAACCTGACTTCCCCAATCATCGGGAACCGCACACGGGCCCATGCCTCCAGGCGGGCGTAGGGATCCGAATGTTCTGGGGCCTGACCGGTCTTGTGGTCTTCCCCGCCGACGATTAATACGTCTTGTCCCGCGGACGCGCTTGCCTCCGTCATGCCGGCCTCCGGCGAAAGAGGCTGAATTCGCAGGTAATGGTAAGGATCAAGCGTGTCCCAGTAGAGTGCGTTTGCGACCGCCCCACGCGGTACGGTGGCGCCGATGGCGTAGCTTATATAGGCGGCCTGCTTGGTGTGGATCGCCAGGAGGTCGTTGACCGGCGAATTCGTCGCCACCACGACGGCATCGGCGGTGACGGTCCGGCCGTTTGCGGTCTTGATCCGCGCCGGCTTACCGCCCGCGATGGTCTCCGCGTGAGTTGCGGTGAAGATGCGTCCTCCAGCACGCTCAATGGCCGCGGCGACCGCGGTCAGATACTTAAGCGGGTGGAATTGCGCCTGGCGGGGAAATCGCAGACAAGGACCGGTATCGAAGTTCAATAGCGGCGCACGCGGGAGACGCTCGACGCCGCCGAGCCCGGCCCGATGGGCAGCTTCAAGCTCGTGGTCGAGCAACTCGGCAGGCTCGCCGGGCGGGAGAAAAAGATAGCCATCCAGCCGGGCAAAATCACAGGCGATCCGTTCCTCAGCAATGATGGACTCGATGCGGTCGATCGCCGCAGTGTGGCTGCCGGCGGCGAGCTTCGCCCCTTCCGACCCGTGCAGCCGCTCGATTTCAAAGTAGCGGTCATCAAGGGCGTTGCTCAGATGGGCCGTGGTGCGCTGGGTCTGTCCTCCGCCGACGGCGCCATCGTCCAACACGATGACCGACTTGCCCTGCTTAGCCAACAGGTACGCGGTCGTGATCCCCGCGATGCCCGCACCGACGATGCACACATCCGCGCGGGTGTCCTCCACCAGCGCGCTCTCCTTAGGCGCGGCGGCCGTTGCCATCCATAAAGAGACGCTTTGTCCTAAGTTTTTCTGTTGCACGATTCGTACCTTTCAGCTAGGGTTATTGCTTCGGTTTCGCTTGCTCTAAAATGGCCCCGGCAAACTGCGTCAACCGCAGTTCGATGGCGGCCCCTGCGGACCCTTCGCCAAAATACGAATCCATGTCTTGCGGTTTGATTCCAATGGCGCCAAGGATTTCTACAACCAAGTCCCTCGCCGCTTCCCTGACTGCCTTGTTCGCCTCGTTCATGATCTCTTTCACTTTTCCCAAAGTTGCAAGTCACGTTACTTTCCGAGCATCTTCGCGATGAAGTAGACTACGATTGCCCCAAAAAAGCCTCCTCCGGCCAGCAGGTACACGAAGGCATAACCAGCAGCCGCCAGTAAAACAGTTTGTGCGAAAATCTCCATTTGTGCTCCTAAAAAATTATATAGCCTTGCTCAAGTACAACAGGGCTGCGGCGTTTGGACCGCCCTAAAAAAAGCCGACGTGGCTGAACACCCAAAGGCGTTCGACCACGTCGGCTTACTCACCAACGAGCCTCCCGGCAAGGCCGGGTTGCTCTTCAACTAGTCGTCCGACGAGTTCAGATCAACGTCTTAGCGGAGCCGCATTCAAGTTTACTACCGCTCCACCGAACATTTTAATTATACGGCGCGGAACGGATGAAAGCAAATGGATGGCTTTGTCGGCCCCGCGTTTGCTGTCATTCACGCTGCCTTTGAGTTACACACGTACCGCGTTTTCTTTCGGTTCGCCAACGCACCAGAGCGACATGCTGCCAACTGTACCTCGTTCAATAACCCCCGTACCCGAAAGGCACGTAAACGGGGGCATAGGATGGCTGGTAATAGCTCGCTCTGCCATAGTAACGGACATAAGGGCCGGGTCCGTAGTTATATCTGTAGACATTGCCGGCCGGGGCGTACCCATAAGCTGAGTATCCGTAAGCTCTACGGTCGAACATCCCCTCATTGCTCGGGAACATGTTGCTATTGACTCGATATGGGGTGGCGTAGCCCTGGACGTATCCGCCGTAGGGACCTTGGCCGTACGGGTAGTATACCGTTACTTGGGCATAGACATGACTGCTCGTAGTGGGCGTTAATGACGCCAGCACGGCCGCCATGACAATAACACCGGCGAGTACCGGTAAGTGAAAAATGCGTTTCATGATAGATCCTTTTCATATGTTTGGGATGGAAGTGGAGGATTGGCCGCTCACTGCGGCGGGGCGATGCACCGTTCACCCCGCCGCGAAGACAGGAAACTTCAATTGGTCCGCGCCGCATCCATCTTGTTGGCTGCTTCAACCGGCGTGGTGGGCGCACTCTGTCGAATCTCACGCAGTTGCTTCAATTGATCTTTCGTGAGAACCTTTTCGATCTCCACGAACTTGTCCGCTTCCAGCGACACCAGTCGGTTGTGTAGGCCCTGGATGTTGCGATTCAACGTACGGAGGCGGCTGAGGTACTTTTCCTGGATCGCGTCGGCCGCCGCCTCCTGCTCGGGGGTCATCGACACACCGACAATCTCTAGCTCTTTCTCAACCGCGCTTACGGGCTTGGCGGTCTCCTGTTTGGCTTTGACGTCCGTTCCCGCAAGTGCTTTCTCGTGTTGGGCCACTCGGCGCCGCTGGTCTCGCACCTGCTGACGCTGAGGTTCAGTTAGGTTGTCTTCGATCGCGGACAACAAGATCGCCTCTGCCTTGATCGTTTCCAGGTAACGATCGCTGAATTGCTTCCACACGGAAGCGATGTCGGTATCGTAGTCGCGGATAATCTCCTGGATCTGGGCCTGTTGCTGTGGAGCAAGGTTCAGCTTTTCCAGGATGGATGGCAGGGCAACCTGCTGGGGCGAGGCTTGGGTAGACGGGCCCGGAATTTTCGGCATGACCGCCGTTGCGGCAGGCTCCTGCGCAAAGGCCGAACCGATTGCGAACACCCCCGCGATTGCCAGCGCTCTCCAGAAACTCGTGATCACGTTACACATGGAATTTCCTCCGATCTAACTAGGTTCGAAACTCGTTTTGCGGACGATCCGCTCTTATATGCTCGCCGACGCAGGCAAGCAAAAAAAAGCCGACGTGGCGTAACACCATAAAGTGTTAAACCATGTCGGCTTACTCGTCAACGAGCCTCCCGGCAAGGCCGGGTTGCTCTTTATCTAGTCGTCCGACGACTTCAAATCAACATCTTGGCGAAGCCGTATTCAAGTTTACTACCGCTTCGCCTAACATTTATGATTATACGGAGCAGAACAGGGTAAAGCAACTGCTATGCGCTCTCCACAATCCGTGGACCGCTATCGGGCTGCGTTTGCTGCTCGGGCGGCGGCAAGAGCGGCTCGATCAGCAGGCGGACCTGTTCTTGCGCCTCTGCCAGCGTCGCAACTACATGTGTTGCGGCGCTGCCGCCGATGCGCGTTTTGACCTTGGTCAGATCGCTTTGAGCGTTCCACAATCCCACGACAACGGGTATTTTGGGAAATCGGCCGCGAAGGTGCTTGCACAGGTGGCGAGCATGCATCACGGCGGCGGGAGGCGTGGCGGAAATGCAGACCACGTCGGGTTTGCGGCGCTCGACAATATCAACCAGTTCGCCGGCCGCGGTCGTAAACGAGACCGACTGTACAAGGCATTCGTTCGTCCCCAACAATTGCGCCAGCATCATTGCGGCGATTTCATCGGCCTCGTCGCGGGCGGGCAGGCAGAGGATGCACGGACGCGGCGAGTTGCCGTCCTCGATGCCCTCTTTCGCCTGCGCTTCCTGCTGGCCCTCGCCCCTTTCGTGAATCATCTCCTTCAAGCTCTGCAAAATGAACTTGAACCTGCCCTCGTCCAGTTCGCCGCGTTGCCGGTCGGTTTCGGCTAACGCCAGCGCCGGGATGAGCAGCGTGTCGTAGACCTCGGCGAGCGGCTTGTTCTCGACTTCATCGTCAATCAATTCGGCGGCCTCTTCTTGATCTCCGGCCAGAAGCCGCTGATAGACCCGCCTCTTGGGCTCGAACACCGGCTCATTCCCCAGCAGAACGTCCAAGAATGACAGTTGCGGTACGTGTTTGCCGATCACCAGGAGGCACACGGTCAAGGGGGTCGCCAGAAGTAGTCCCACAATTCCCCACAACCATGTCCAGAAAACGGCCGCCACCAGGACCGCCACCGCCGACACACCCGTGCCCTTGCCATAAAGCCATGGCTCAACGACATTCCCGCAGAAGAGTTCCAGGACCGCAAACAGCCCAAGCGTGAGGATGGGCGCCAGCCAGTCGGTCGAGATGGCCATGGCCAGGCAGATCGGCGCCGAGGCGGCAATCCACGTGCCGATGTAGGGAACGAATCTCAACGTTGCGGCCAAAATCCCCCACAGGATGGCGTTGGGGACTCCGATCAGGTAAAGTCCGAAGCCGACCGCAATACCAAAAGTGAGATTGACGAGAAATAGCATGGAGAGGAATCGGCTGACCCGCTTGGCTGCGTCTCCCAGCATATTGGTGGTCAAGGTCACTTGACCTTTTCCCACCAGCCGGATGAAGCGATCTCGCAAGTCCTCGCGGCGGACCAGAAAGAAAACGACGAGAATGACGACAATGCCGGCCGAGCCCAATCCATCGATTAGCGAACCGAACGTTCCACCCAGGAGTTGCAGTGGGCTCAGCGGCAAGGAAAGTACGTGAACCGAGTAGGGCAGCTCTTCAGTTCCCTCCGGCGCCTTGGCCTGTTCCTCTTGCGGAAGATTCTGGCCGATGTCCTCGGCGGTTTCTTGTTACCTTGCTCAACTCGGCGATGAAGTAGTTGTTCACCGAATGGAGTTTGGCTTGAAGGTTGGCTTGGTACTCGGGCATTTTGGGGGCCAGGGCGGTCATTTGAACTACCGCCGTCCATGCCGCGATGCCCAGCACCGCAAAGCCCAGAAATGCCGTAAGCAATACAGACGGGATACGGCCCAGCCTGAGCCGCTCGAGCCAATCGCACACCGGGCTGAGCATGAAGCTCAGCAGCACGGCGAGCGTCAAGGGGACCAACACGCCCTTGGCCAGGTAAAGGGCCGCAACGACCACGGCGATCGACCCCAACATCCACGCCGACTTGACGAACTGGTCTAAGGGTGCCATGTGCTAATTTCCCGTCAGCGGCCTTTCCAAAAGCGACCGAGCAGCCAGCCGACGCCGGCTGCTATCAAGACGGACCTCAGCGGCCGTTCGCGGAGGTATCGCTCGCAGGCGCACGCGACGCCGTGGACTTTATCTCGCCCCTGCTCATAGTATTCCTCGGCTTTTTCGCCCAATTGCCCAAGTTCCTCTTGGGCAGCGTCCCTTACGGTCCCGCCTATTTTCTGAAGGTCTTCAGTCACTTCTTTCGCCTGTTTGCCAATCTGATCGCTTGTGGTAGACATGTATATTCCTCATTGGTTAAGAAGTACGTAATCGCCCGTCGCCCTGCGGCGAGCGAAGATTGGTTGCGATAAGCTTCGATGCACATTGCCGGTGTCATCGATTGTCAACCGGCCATACACGGCACGAACTACTTGGTCGTCTCGGTGGTGGTCTCGGTTGTTTTTTTGGTCGTCTTTTCGGTCGTTGCGCCGCCACCTTCGGCAGTAGCCGGGGTGGTTGTTGTCTTCGTGTCGACCGTGGTCGTCGTCGCGCCCGTCGTCTCGCCGTTCTTGGTCTGCGAGGTCGACGTTTCGGTCTTGTTCTCAGTCATGCCCTTCTGATTTTCGCAGCCGAGGGCAAATACCCCCAGTGCGGCAACCAGAACCAATGCTAAAAAACGCTTCATCTAGAAACCCTTTCTCAAAATTTGGCCTCGCCTCTTCAACGGCAGGAACAGTTCCGACCGTTGGCGCTAGCCTTAACGCTTTAAATGCTTTCCCCTCGGGGTATTATCCTCCGGACAGGTACACAATCACGGTGATCGCGACGGCTGGATCTCGGCGTTGTGTTGGGCGTCCAGCCCCGCCTCCTTTAACGCGGCCGCCACATCGGCGTCGGTGGGCGGCTGGCCTTCCAAGTAAACGAGGCCCCAATTTACAGTGTAGCCGCCGTCGATATGCACACCCGTCGCTACTCGAGTGACCAACAGCTTTGGATTCAGCCGTGCCATCAGGTCCTGAATAAGCGAAATCTCAAGATCTTCACGTACGGAAAATGCTTTTGGCAGCTCTATGGTTGCTTTCATCGCAAGACTCCCTAATCATTCGAGCACTTTTTTCACGGCTTTCTTGACTTTGTCCACGGCCTTCTGGGCGGATTGCTTGACATGGCCGACCGCCTGGTCGGTCTTTCCTTCCTCGCGAAGCTTGTCGTTGCCCGTCAGCGCCCCGGCGGCTTCCTTGATCCGGCCTTTCACTACGTCTGTCTTGCCACTCATAATAGTAACTCCTTTTTTTTGAACGGACCGTCGGCCGCTTAACGGCGGCGGCTAAAGCCTAAATCGTATTCTCCCAGGACTAAACCGACAGCAATACAGAACAGCCCCCAAATTTCCGGCTTCGGGACGATCGTTGACCCTATGCCACCCAATAAAAGCACTATGGCCGCTATCACGAAGAAGATCATTCCAATTTTCATACATAGGTTCCTTTGCAAAAAAAACGTTATTCACTACTCTTGCGGCTTTCACGCACTTGCATCATGCCCACGACAAGCGTGGGCATGGCACCCTCTTTCCGGAATACAAACCGCCTATTTGTCTTTAACTTTGTCCTTGGCTTTGTCCTGGTTCTGTGCTCCCGCTGGCGGACCTGCCGGCGCGTTGCCCCGTGTTTGTGGAGCCGGCTGATTTACGTGTGGCGGCGGCGCGGATTGCTCGACCTTCGGCTGTACTCGCTGCTGCACCTGCACATTGGGCTGCGGTTGCTTGGTGTCCAAAGGCATCCGGTTCACCGTGTGTTGCTGGGGCTGTCCCGCCGATGGATTCACTCTGGGCTTGGGCTCGACAGTAAGATCCGGCTTGGGAGCATTGTAGGTCTTCGGTTGAGCCACGCCCTTGCCAAGTTGATCGAACGATCTGCCCACAATCGGAGACCCGGGAAGTTTTGCACTGGAAGGCTCGAATTGCTTGGCATGTGCTTCGGTTGGAGCGCCCGCCGTGTTAATTTCCTGCTTTTGCCGCTCATCGCGGAATCGCTGGACATCCTGGGCATGCTGAGCGAGCTTTTGTCTTTCTAACTGGTCTACCGGCTGGAACCGCTGCGGAGTGCCTTGGCTCTTTGTCAGTTGGTTGAGCGGCTGAGCCACGACTCCGGCGCTAACTCCACTTGTGCCGAGTGCTCTCTGGGCCGCAAACGTGCGCGGCGGCCGGGCATCCTCATGATCGCGGCGATTCTGAAAGTCCGCAGCCACGCCCCGTTCCCACCCGCTGTCCTGCCGATGCTGCCAGCGGGTGTGAGCGTAGATCGGATCGTAGCCGAAACGGCTGGAGTTGTATGAATACGCCGAGTAGAATCCCGCGTCCTGATAATTAGGGGCGTAGTAATCGCCGAAGTAGTAGTGTTGGTATTGCGGCCGCACGAAAAGATGGCCGGTCAGCGCGGCCAGGTCGATCACCGTCTCGGGCGAATAGGAGAAACCTTGCCGCCCGTACACGCCCGCATCGAAATAAACCGGCGCAAACAGCACGCCGCGATTGGCAACAGCATAGTCATTGTATCCATCGACGAAGACGTAGCCGCGAGGCGTCCAAATGTAATGGGGAGGGACCCAAACCCAATCCGGCTGCGCTGTGGCCCAGAAACCGGGACGCCAGGCGTAGCGGTTGTCCTGCCATACCCAACAGCCCGGTTGCCAAATGTCGTCGGTCGAAGGGGCCGCGATATTGGGGCCGGCTTCAACCGTCGCAGGCGGTTCGGGCAAGTATTGAACCTCGCTTAATTTGGCGTCAGCCCAGTACCCGGAAGTCCACTGGACGCCTTGCGCTGTCTTACCCCAGTAGCCTGGCACCCATTGTCGGCCGGGCGGCAGGGCGCGCCAGATGCCGCTGACCCAAAGAAAATCGCTTCGTTCGTCGTCCCAGCCCCAGTAGCCGGGGATCCAGGCGACGTTTTCACCCGCCGGTTTCTGTTCAGGCGGGACTTCCTCGATTGCAGCAGGCGGCGCCTTCGGCGCCACGACGCCCGGCTCGGGATCGTATGTCACTGTTTCAGCGAACGCTTCGTGCACCGGCCCGCGCGTGAGCACTTGCACGCCTGCCTCGGCGTCGGCCGGGACCGGCTCGGCGGATAGGGCCTTGTTCAAGCCAATGTTCGAAGCCAGGGCCAGCATTGTGCCGGCCACGCACCATTTGCAGACATTACGCATGTTCATACTTGCTCTCCTTTGTGAGATCGGATTCATCCGAGTAATTTCCATTCTTTGTTTTAGTTAAACCACATCGCCGGGCCTGCCAATCGTCAACCGGCCCAACTTCAATGTCCAATTCGACCCTTTCGGATTGGGATTCCGATGCTTCAAAGGCTTCCAGCACGGCGGCCAGCGCCAGTTGTTTGACGTGGTGCGAGTCGGAGCAACCATGCACAATGATTCGCCCGTCAATGGTCTCGACACGCAAATTCCAGAGGCGGCCGCCGGTTCGCCTGGCTATTGAACATTCCAGGCGGCCGTTTTGCTCGGCCAAAGTAAAGCGCAGTCTGGGATGATCGAGCAGTGTGCGGAGCCGCCCCGCCAATCGATCGGGCGGGAGCGGTTTAAACTGATAGTCGCATATTGGGAAGCGCGACACACGTTTTAATACATGAGAGTCGCGGCACGAAGTGAGGACCATCACGGGAACGGCCGCAAGGCCGGGATCTTCGCCCATCACAGCGAGGACTCCGTCGCCACCGCCCCAGTGCATCTGCGGCTCGAGCACAAGCACGTCCGGCAGGCGCTCGCGTAGCCGAGCAATACATTCTAATCCGTTCAATGCCATATCCACTTCAAAGCCTTCCCGTGAAAGAGGCTCTCGATACACTGGATGCATAGACTCATCCGGATCGGCCAACAAAACTCGAATGGATTTCGAACCATTCGACCGCGGCCGAACGACAGCTTTACTTTTCACGATAATCACCCTCCTTGACTTGGCGTATTCCTAAAGCAAATTCATCAAAAACTTCGTTTTTACGAGGCCGCCGGAGGGAATGTCTGACCCGCCGTTTACGCGGCTTCGTTAGTCTCCGTAATGTCCCCTTCTAAACCCATGGCCCAGGAAAGACAGCACTGCGAGGATGATGAAAATGACGAAGAGTATCTTCGCCCCTTCCCACGCGAGGCCTGCCACTCCTACAAAGCCGAAAAAGGCGGCAATCAGAGCGATCACCAGAAAAACAACAGCTAAGTGTAACATGACCAGTTCTCCTACAGAAAAGTTTGGGCTCAATTGGCACCTTACCAACAAGCCCGTAATTACCATCGCAACAGCACAACTTTGTTCCAGGCGGCTGGAGCCGCCAAACGACTATCACCACAAAACGATCAGCCCCACAATTGTCTCGAAGGCAGTCTCATGGGCGGCGTTCCTGTTCTGTGCCCTTATCACTCCGTTCGCCAATCTTATCTTTGGCCTTTTGTTCCGAACTCTTCCACCTTTTCCTTGGCCTTGCCCTCATCCGCTCGGATTTTGTCTTTGTCCACGATAATACTAGCACTGGACTTTTGGTCCGTATTGTGTGTAGTGATATGGAACCAACCCTGATAAAATCCCAAGCCGATGATGCAGGCCAGGAGCAGAAGGATCGCACCGAATAAAGCCTTCATACATTAATCCTTTCACGATTGTTCACAAAAATAACCCCCCTAAATTCAGGTTGCCGGCTCCCGATGTTGGCTTATCCTCCGCATTTCCGGCGTTGGCGGTCAGAAGCCTCTCATCAGCAGCAGGACGAGCAGGATTACCACGATCAATCCAAGCCCGCCGCTGGGGCCATAACCCCAGTTTCTGCTGTGAGGCCATGTGGGCAACGTACCCAGCGATCCCAATAACAACAGAATCAAAAGCACGATCAAAATAGTACCCATATCTGTTCCCCTTTCAAAAAAAGGTCAATCACAAAGAAAAGTTTCGTGTATTGTTTCACGCGTATGCCTATTCTTGGCAGTGTTGATGACCAAAATCTACGCGTCAGGCAACCGGCACGGCCAGGTCGTCCATCATGGTGTCTGGCCGGTTGCCGACGTGTATTCGTAATCACGCGCCAGGCAACCGGCTCGGCAAGGTCGTCCATCACGGTGTCTGGCCGGTTGCTGACGTGTATTCATAATCAAGGCATCAGGTAAGCGGCGTTCCAAGGTCTTCAGTCGGGCTGTTTAGCCGCTCGCTAACGTTTATTCGCTCCCAAATCTCTCCACGATGTACGGGGACGCTGGGATCGACCTCGAAGCCCAGTTTCACTCTCGATCCTTTAACATCGAGCACCGTGACTTTCATAAGGCGATGTATGCCGTCGGCTCCTCCGATCACAACCGATTCCTGATTTTTCCTCGATAAAACTAACATGTTTAAACCTCCATTTTTAAGGATTGATCGCATAATTCATTCCCGCTCCAACTGTCGGCGGGCACGTCGCTGGCCAAGAGGAACACCTGCACCACGGTGCCGGTCGTAAACACCTTCACCACAGTGCCGGTAGTCGGCTCGATTTCAGCAGTCGCTTCGCGGACCTCCGCCCCGGTGATTTTTTTGATCTCCTGCCGTAGCGAGTCGGCGGTGTTGTCGAACATCTGTTTATGGAACTTTTGTACCTGGGCGGCGCCCTCGGGGCTTTTGGCCAGGGCCTTTTCGGCCGGCGTCAAGGTGCCGTGCAGCGTGATTACCAGCGTGTTTTCGCTAAGGACCACGGTCACCGATTTGGGGACGCGGCCCGAGCGCCGCTGCTCGAAAGCGCTTGCCACCTTGGCGATCCGATGCGCCACGGTCGAATCTAAGTTTTTCATAGGATTACTCCTTTACCCGTCGCTTTCATGCGTGCCAAAAAAAAGCCGACGTGGTCGAACACCCTCGGGTATTCGACCACGTCGGCTTACTCGTCATCGAGCCCCCCGGCAAGGCCGGGTTGCTATTCATCTAGTCGTCCGACGACATCAAATCTCTTTGGCGGAGCCACATTCAATTTCGCTACTGCTCCGTCTCTATTACAAGTGTATGATTCAACACAGGTAAGTCAATGGGAACTTATCCATAAGCCAAACTTTATGTTTGGCGGAGGCTGACAGCTGTTAACATCTATGGTGCCATGATGTTATGCTCACTACGACCGCCAACTTGGACCCATGAATCGTGCGTTTTAATACCCCACTTGGTATATTATTCCACAATTGATATCATATTTCTCAGATCACTGGAGATTTGATGGCTAAGGTTATTCTGACAAAAGAAGGTTTTCGCCCGGGCAGTCCTACAACTGTCATCGGGAGTGTTAGCGAGGGTGCTATGAAAACACAAGGCGAAATCGAAGCCGTTATTTGTGAAGGAATTAGCCGCTTTGAACAGGATTACATGGGCCGGGGTCCGAAGGAGATTCACACCTTCCTGCTTGGCAATTTCCTGGTGGTCCGCCTTCAGGGCGTTTTAACGGCGGCAGAACAGCAACTGGTCCAAGCACTTCCTGCCGATAAGGGCAGAGACCTGTTGAAGCAGGTACGGACTCATCTGATCGAAACGGCCCGGCCGGTCCTGGAAGCGATGATCCAGGAGTCCACCGGCGTCAAGGTATTGACCATGCACCATGATATCAGCACCATAACCGGCGAGGAGGTCGTTATCTTCACCCTGGCCTAGACGCCCGATTTCCGCGATCTAAAGAAGAAATAGCGTATCTGACGCGGGGCGGATAAAGACGCGGGAAATCAATTCCATCGTCCGCAACATGTTCGAGGTGGAATAAAAACTCGAATCGACATAATGCCGTTTTGTATATGGGCTGATCGCCAGGGCAACGGTGCGGTGGGCTTCGACGTGGTCGGACCCGTTTTGGGCGTCGTCCTCGTCCACGAAAATGGCCGTATAAATCCAATACTTGCCGCGGCTTATGGCTTCCACGATTCGTCCCATGGCAAGATCGTTGCCGGCGACCATCACCGCGGGACTGGGTTTGCCCGGCGATGCCTGACCTGAATTTCATTGCCGTCTTGTACCAGAACAGTGTGGGCCATTCCCAGGAACAAGCCGGTTCCCACGACGCCCGGGATTGCCCTAAGCGTTTGCTCCGTCTGCGACGGATTTTGCAGAACCGGAACTCGGCAATCGAGGATGTAATTTCCGTTGTCGGTCACAAAAAGTTCACCATTGACCTTTCGTGGGACAGGCGGGAAGCCCAACTGAGACAGGCGCCTGCGAACAAAGGCCAAGCCGAACGGCAAGACTTCGACCGGCAATACTCCATGTTCTCCCAAGGCCGACACGAGCTTTCCCGAATCGACCAGAATGATCAACCGGTCGGAGGCCGAGGCGAGGATTTTTTCTCGCACCAAGGCCCCGCCCAATCCTTTTATGAGATTCAACTCGGGGTCGACCTCATCGGCGCCATCGACCGTCACGTCGATGGCTTCAATTTCATCCAGACTGACCAGAGGAATTCCGCATTGGATTGCCAGAGCGGCGGTGTTTTTCGAGGTAGCCACGCCCCGCACGCGCATTCCGCCGCGGACGCGCTGGGCCAGGGCCTGTGTAAACGCGCCGGCAGTTTGCCCTGATCCTAAACCGATAATCCGGTCGCTGCCGATCATCTCCAGGGCGGCCTGGGCAAGGGTCTTCAAGTTTTCAGGATTCTTCATTAGTTTTTCCGGTGTATGCTTTGGCGGCAACCATTATATTGCAAATTGTAAATTGCAATAGATAGCAGCATGAAAACACGCTGAGAGCCCGCCAAAAATGATCACACGTACTGGTTCGCTTCCAGCAAACGGCCTTTGAGATCCTCCGGCCGGAAGGGGCCGGCTTGGGCGATTAGCTGGCGGGCAGTCTCGATTTGGCCCCAAACGTTCCACAACAGCACCCCTCGCACCCGGCCTTGCCGCAGGTAGAAAACAACGCCTTCCCGGTAGGGTTCCTTCCAGTCGGCGAACGTTTCCAGGCGTGAATCGAGCTCTCCCACGGCCTCATAACCCAACTCGAAAAGGTCCGAGTAAAAAAATGGGAGATGATCGTAGGAGACGGATTGACCGGCCATCGATTTGCCAGCCGCTTCGCCCATGGTGTAGGCATTATCCTCGTGTTCCACGCGGAGCCGCGTGCCCAGGGCGGGATTAAAAAATTCGGCGGCGTCGCCGGCCGCGTAGATGTCGGGATTGCTGGTTCTAAGGGCCGAGTCCACGCAGATGCCGTTTCCCACGGTCAAGCCCGCTTGCCGGGCCAGTTCTATGTTCGGGCTTATGCCCAGCCCGGCCACCACGGCATCGGCCTCGATCTGTTCCTCGCGCCGGTTATGCACTCCGCGGGTTTTCAAAATAAATTTGTTCCCCTGTTTCGCCACATTCGTCACTTCCTCCCCGCTTCGCACTTCCACACCTTTCTGACGGAAGAACTCGTTAAGAAACTCCGCCAGGTGCGGCGGAAACATTCGCGCCCCGATCCCCTCGTCGGGAAAGAGCATCACCACTTCCATGCCGTTGATGGCCAGGGCCGCGGCAATCTCGGAACCGATGAATCCGCCGCCGATAACCGCAAACCGCCGGCGGTCTTGTGTAAGCGATTGGAGCCGGTAGTAATCGTCCAAAGTGCGAAAGTAAATAATCGAATCGCAATCGGACGGCAGGCACCGGGCAGCACCTCCGGTGGCTAAAAGCAACTTTTCGTAATGATACATCTCCCCCCGATCGTCGCTGGCGAATTTATTTGGTGGGTCGATCGCCCGCACGCTGCATCCCAGATGAAGCGTTGCGTCTTGCGCCGCGTTTTTCAGCCATATCATCTCCGGCGATTTGCCCTTCCAAAGGTCTTTGCTCAAGGGCGGCCGGTTGTACGGCGGGTGAGACTCCGCGCTAAATAGTCCGATCGAGCCTTCCTTGTCAACCATTCGGATTCCTTTCACACCGGCATTGGCAGTCATGCCCCCGCCAATGATAAGATACTTATAATTCGCCATTGTTATACCCCTTTCAATTAACCGGTCACCCACATAATTCTATTAAATGCGGCATGAAATGGGAAAATAATGTTCATGCAATAAGGAAAATCCTTATGTCGATTTATCGGAGCCAAGCGGCATCAAACGGCAATGTCGAAAAATGAACGATGCCATCCGCAAAGTCCCCGCGGACATTCTCTTGTGAAAATACGCAATTTTATATAGTCGGCTGGTGGCACTATGGACTACCTGAAAGGGCAGTTCTTACTCCGAATTGCCTGGTTTATTTCTGGAAGAATAAATGGGAATTTTTTTGAGCAACCGGTTGACAAGCAAAACTATCATTATAGAATGGGGAGTAGTGAGGAAACTCACATCTTCTTTCGCCCGGTCGGTTGCTGCCCCACCACCGGGCATTTTTTATTTCTTGCCGGCCTGATGCTCTCATCCGCCGGATATCAAGAGGGTAACTCAGGTTCTTGAACCTGGGCGGCTTTGCCGCAAGAGGCAAATGACGACTGTTTAAACTTTATCAAGATATCCCGGAACAACGTTCCAGCGGAATAATTCTCCGAAACCTCTTGTGGCAAGCACACCGATTCAAGAACCGGTGCTACCCTGCTTGTTAGAGGCTTAAAAAAAATCAGGGCCATCATCTTGGATGGCCCATTTTTATAGTGTATTGCATTTTTTTCGTGCGCTATTTTACTAACTTCCGCCGCCGGCAAGCGAAGCCGACGAACCCGATGGCACCGATGCCGAGCAGGACGAGGGTGGAGGGTTCAGGAACGCTCTGGATGTCCCAATTCAGGATGTCATAGTTGCCATACGCTGACGCTGTCCCGCCTGTAAATCCGACAAAAGCGGAATTCGAGCCAAGCACTGCGGGGATGTCAATCGCATAACTGAGCAGCGGGTTGAGAGGTCGATCGCTCGACTGGCTGGCTCGCACTTCCAGTGTAATACCATTGTAGTCAATCCAACCGTGCCAAATATTCCCGTCATCAAACGGAGTGCTTACATATACCGTTGGCAATCCCGTTGCGTGCGAAACATCTCCGTTGAGATCGATGCCGATGTGATTGGAGTCGGGATCCAATAAATCGCTGTTGTTTCTGTAGGTGTCAAACTCCACGGCTACGCTTGGTAAAATGTTTGGAATTGGGGGAGATATCGAGCCGCCCAGTCCTAGAGCGTTCCCTCCTGCTCCAACGGCATTTGGACCAAGTGACTGTATGCAGAATGTGAATCCGTCTCCGCCTGACAATCCATTGCTGTCAACAACCCCTCCGCTGTCTGTAATCTGAAAATCGAAATGCGTGCTGAACGTGTTGATGCCCAGGCTGTCATTGATAAACACCGAGCCATACGTGCCGCCATCGTATGCCAATCGAAGTTCGGCGTTGACCCCGCTTCCCACCGTAATGGCGTAACCGTTCAGCGTCAGTGCGGACGTGTCGGCAAAGTTATCGTAGTGCACCGCCTGGGCATTTCGAAGAGCGAAAATGCTAAATACGAATGCGAACAATACGAGTTTCAATTGCTTCTGCATGAGCACGGCCAGGAAAGACAGATGCCTGTGCATTGTGAAGTCTCCTTATCTGTTACGGAGTTTTAAGTGAATGCTGAAAACGCGTGTTAAAAAAAGCCAAATGTATCTCATATCCCAATCGCACGACTCCGATCAATGCAAACCAACCGACGCCGCAGATAAAGCACCCCAGCAAATCCCAGCAGTGCCGTGCCCAGCAGCGTGATCGTTCCGGGTTCGGGGACCGCTGTGGCTATGACCCAGGGGTCATTTCCCGACAAAGCACCACCCGTCAAACCCCAGAAATCGTCTATAAGCTGATCAGATGGGGAGAAGACCGCCCCCTCATAGTCGCCGTTCGTAGCCGTCATGTTCCAATAACGGAGGCATATCTCGTCGCCTTGAGTTGTCATGAATACTAGCGTGGTGGCAGTACCTTCGGGGGCGAGGTACTGAGTCGGTGTGAAGATAGCGGAGCCGTAACTTGCATACCCCGCAATGCCTATGAACGTTCCCGTGTAAGTCGCGATCGGGGACTGATAGGTGATTGAACCGCTAGTGATTTCGGGGTAGCCGTAAGTATTGATATTCTCAGTCAACGTCCCCGATATATTGACGTCGCCATCGTTCCACATATCGGGCTGCATTGATGGATAGTTCGCAATGTTGTAAGTGGTATCGGTCGCCCAAGTTTTTGATACGGATGAGAAGAAGACAGCCAAAAACAGCAAGGCGGCGACGCCCAAGGCGAAACGACGGTATGAAAGATTCTCAGACATGACTTCTCTCCTTTAACAAATGGTTTTAGAAACGGTACTGACGAACATTATTATTGATCAACGCGAACCCACCGAGATCAGCGCAGAGCGCATCACGCGGCGGATTACAAATCAAGGGAAAACACCCAGCTCAAGAACAGCCTGGGGCAAGGCAATGCCTTGCATGGCGACGGGCGGCGGCTAGGTACTTAAGCGCTGCCTCTCTTGTGAACGCGGACCAAAGAAATCAATGAATGGTAAGTCTATCAGAAAACCATGTGAATATCAATAATTTTCTTATAAACCAATAAAATTCTTATAAATAAGCGCAATAAATGTTTATGTAATAGATAAGGATTATTTATGTTTCTCTTTAGGAAATGAGTTATGGATAAGTATTACTTATGCATATCATTAGGACGTGTGCTAATGCTCCCTTTCGGGCTCCTTCCTTTCTTGGTCGTAGGGTGCGTACTTGCACGCACGCGCGGGATCAATGATAGTCGTTGAAAAACGCGTGCGTGCAAGCACGCACCCTACTGGCATTTTTGCACTTAGAACCTGAAAAGGAACATTATCCACTCAGAATCCGGCCTGAATAAAAATATCTTAGAGAGACGTTTCGCCAATTTCTAGTCAACTGACGTCCGGGTAGCATTTACAAGGTCGCTTAGCGGGCCGCCAAGTTTAATTGGCGGGTGCCATGCAACGCCGTTCAGTAAAAGTATTGGTATCCTGTTGCAAGGTCTTTTGCTACAGTCAGTTGCGTTGAAAAAAACGATATTTTTGAATTTGGTGACTCGTGTTTTTCTAACTCGTGATAGCAAGTGATGTTATTACAATTCATCTCGGCCACATACAGAAAATCGTTATATGCAACACAACTCCTTGCTGAAAAATAAGTTATGAACGTAACACAACATTTTCACTGAACGGCGTTGGGTGCCATGGCCACGCTTGAGTGGCCATGCCGTGGAGTTTATCGGCACTTCACATGCCCACGGCAAGCGTGGGCATGGCACCCAAACCTGTCATTTCCATCTTGGCAAACCACTAGCGGGTTCGACAATTTCGTTGAATCGAGGCGCGAGATCCATGCCTTCGGCCGGAGGATGATTGCCGCCGGGACTCGTTCGACGAGTTTGATGGCCGGGCAGGTTGGACGCGAGTTGCGCCAATGGCGGGTTCTTTTTCAACGAGTAATGTCTGACGGATCAGCCGCTCGATGGCCTTGAGGTGTTTGCGCTCGTCATGGTCGCAGAGTGAAAAGGCAATGCCAGTCGCTCCAGCGCGGCCGGTGCGGCCGATTCGATGGATGTAGGTTTCGGGCTCATGGGGGAGATCGTAGTTCATGACGTGCGAGATTCCCTCGACGTCGATGCCGCGCGAGGCGACATCGGTGGCCACCAGGACATGCGTTCTGTCCGACTTGAAATCGGCCAAGGTCCTCTGCCGGGCGGCCTGGCTCTTGTTCCCGTGGATGGCGTCGGCGCGGATGCCCGACTGGTTCAACTGCCGCGCGACGCGGTCGGCGCCGTGCTTGGTGCGGGTAAAAACCAGCGCCCGGGTGACCGCCCGGGTCTTGAGCAGATTCGCCAACAGTTGCGTCTTTTGTTTTTGAGGCACGAAGAACACCGAATGTTCGATGAGTTCGGTGGTCGCCTGAACCGGGGCAATCCGGAGGCGGACCGGATCGCGGAGGATCGTGGCGGCAAACCGCTCGATTGTCTCGGGCATCGTGGCGGAGAACATAAGCGTCTGCCGTTTCTCGGGGCAGCTTGGAAATGATGTGGCGAACGTCGGGCAGGAATCCCATGTCGAGCATGCGGTCGGCTTCGTCGAGGACAAAAGTTTCGACCGAGCCGAGATCGATATAGCCCTGGTTCATCAGATCGATCAGCCGGCCGGGCGTTGCGACCAGGATATCGACGCCGTTTTTTATGGCCCGGGTCTGCGGGTTCTGGCCCACGCCGCCGAAAACGACGGTTTGGCGCAGGGCGGTGTTATATCCGTATAGTTTGAAAGCTTTCGCCGATCTGCGCGGCCAACTCGCGGGTGGGCGAAAGCACCAATACGCGGATGCGGCGGCCGCGGCCGCGGGGCGGATTTCCGGCATCCGTCAAGCGGTGCAAAATGGGCAGTGCAAAGGCCGCGGTCTTGCCCGTGCCAGTCTGTGCGCAGCCCAGCAAGTCGCGGCCTGCGAGCACGTGTGGAATAGCTTGGGATTGGATGGGGGTGGGAATTGTGTAGCCTTGGGCTACGACGGCACGCAGGATGGGCTGGGAAAGCCCAAATTCTTCAAAGGTCATCTAAGGTACCTGAGGTGTGTTCCAGGACCATATGAGATGAACACATACCGCGTTCTCAGAAAGCCATTGGTACCTGGCAGTAATCCAATGGCCAACGCCGAAAGGACTGATTAGGCTATTATCGCACGTTAAGGCGGGTAAGTCCAGTGGTCTTCCAAGCTATTATTGACATAATCGATGAAGGGACGGTGCAAAATGCGGGTCCGGGGGGTCAGGGCCGTCCATTAACCGGCTTGCCCATCCACTTGCACGCCTTTTGGTATGCCTGAGTGGCCAAAAGCGCCGTCAAAAAGCCGGGGATCGTCAGCGACCGCCTTGTTCAACATGCGCCAGTTCATGATCCGCATCAGCTTGAGCACCACGCCCGCCACGTGCAACGGGCTGTAGAACTCCCCGTCGATCCGCTTGCGCAGATTGGCGATGTATGGGGCCGAGTACTGGTCGCTATAGACGAAGCCGTCGGCGTCGATGTGGTAGCCCGGCATCTGCTCGACCAGTTCTTTCAGGCCCGAGTAGGGGTCGCTGCGCAACCTGGAAACATGGATCAGGTCCACGCCGATGCGATCGGGCGAACGAGGCCGTGGAGAGCATCTGCTCCTCGGTTTCGCCGATGTTGCCCACGATGAAATAGGCGTTGATAATCATCTTCGACTTTCGGAGGACTTCGAACCACTCGCGGATCTGCTGGGTATTGAACCCCTTGCCCATCGATTTGAGCGTCGCATCCTGCGTCGACTCGACGCCGATCAAGAGGGCGATGAATCCGGCCTGCTCCATCTTGCGGATGACGTCGGGGCGTTTGGCGATCTCCGCCCGGGCATTTACGACGTAGTGCTTGCGGATCTTCTTCTCTATGAGCATGTCGCAGATCTTGGCGACCCGGTCCGGCTGATGCGTGAATACGTCGTCGACGAAAAAGATCAAATCGGCGTCGATCTGCTCGATCTCGCGAACGATCGATTCGGGCGAGCGCGGCGACCAGGACCGCTTCACGCCCCAGGGATTGATCGAGAAGCTGCAGAATTTGCAATTGAACGGACAACCGCGCGACCCGGCGACTTTGTCTAACTTGATCCCCGTGCTGATGCCCTTGCTCGTAAAATAGTACGGGTGCCGGCGGAGATCGCGGGCGGGCATCAGATCGTCGTCCAAGGGCGCGTTTGCGCGGGGCGGATTGTGCACCAATTGACCGTCTTCCCCGCGGTAGACAAGGCCGGCAACCTCCGACCACGCGCGTCCCGCGGCAATCTCGGCTATGGCCTGCTCGCCGTCGCCGCACACCACGGCGTTCACATTCGGACAGGCCTCCAGCCAGTAACGCGGATTTTCGGTGGCCGTACGCCCGCCCAAGATCGTCATCACCCCCGGCGGCAAGGCGTTGATGTCGTCGCGTATCTGGTTAAGGTCCCTCCGCCAGTTGATGGAATAGCACACCAAGTCGGTATCCGGTTTGAGGAACGACTGCGTGCTGGGCGTGCGTTCATGCCGGAAGTTGACCAGATCGATCCGTTGGGCATACGGGCGGAGCGCGGCGGCGACGTACTCCAACCCCAAGGGCGGAAAGGATGTCATCGAACTGCGCGTATGTTTATAAGGAAATACGCATAAGACGTGGCGATACATGGCACTCGATTTGACGATGGGGTTGATTGGCGGCGAATGGTAATTTGGTCAGATTAGCTAACATCGGCCGGTGTGTCAATCTCAAGTTATTTGTGGGGGATTCCACGAAAGTGATGATATGATAGACTGTCGTAAAATAGGAACAGGATGAAATTGGCCGCCCAGAAGCCGTGTAAATACGCATATATGTGGAAAATCTCGGGTTTGAAAATGAATCCCCCGACCGCGACCGAGTCGGGCAACCCGATGCAATCAGGAGTCGCCTTATGAACATACTAAGTTGCCAAAAAATAGCCTCGATTCTGGTCGCCGGCTTGCTGCTGGTCGTCCCCCATGTTCGCGCCGACGACGAGCCGCGAAAACTCTCCTTCGACGGAGTGCTTTGCGAGCGCCGCTTGGCCCTTGGCGAAATCGATCCATCGATGCCGTCCGACTGGAGCGGATACACGCACCTGGTAATGGAAATGCGCACCTCCACGCCTCAGCGGTTTGCGCTGTGGGTTTACACGGCCGACGGTCCGCGGCGGATCGAAATCCAGCCCTTCGGGCAGAATGTGTGGCTGCGGGCGTCAGTGCCGCTTAAATATTTCAAAGGCATGGACCAATCGGGCACTGATCTGGCGTCAACGAACAACCGCCGCACCAACTCATTCTGGATGTCGGTCTGGGGGCCGTTCGGAGAGTTGACCTCCGTCGAGTCCATCGGTCTGGCGATGCAGTATCCCGTCAACAAACCCACTATCGAGCTTCGCGCGATCCACCTGGCCAAAGAGGATGAAGGATCGGAATTCCTGGAAAAGACCCCGGTCGTGGATGAGTTCGGCCAGTGGGTCCACGTGGACTATCCGCGGAAGATCAAAAATGCCGAGCAGCTAACCAAGGAACTGACCGATGAAGCCGACGCGCTGGGATCCGGAGCGGATTTCGGTTACTGCGAATTAAGCGGATACAAAAACACCCAGGCCAAGGCCACGGGCTTTTTCCGCGTGGAGCAGATCGACGGCAAGTGGTGGTTTGTCGATCCGCACGGGCATTTGTACTTGTCAATGGGCGTGAACGGGGCCGGGGCGGGCTTCGAGATGCGGCGGCGGGCGCGTGCGCGGCGTCGAGCCTAATCCAGCCGCACCCAGCCGGGTAAAGCGCCTGGAAGCTTGGGGCATGACCACCGGCGGGACTGCGCCGGCCCAACACGGTCATGCTCCGCTGGCCCGCCAACCGGGCGACCATGTTCCTCGGCCTGCCCGACGTATATGCCGATGATTTCGCCGCAGGCATCGATCAATCGGCCGATACGCAGTGCATGCAGCGCAAGGATGATCCGCTGGTGCTTGGGTACTTCATCGGCAACGAGCCGCCGTGGGGCGATCGCGAAAGCGAAGTCGTGGACCTGATTCTCAAAGGCCCTGACACGGCCACCAAGGCCAAGCTCAAGGATTTTCTCGCCCAGGGCGACACAACCAAGCGCCGCAAGGAGTTTGTCGTCGCCGCTTTCGAGCATTACCTGAATCTGATCTGCGCGGCCGTTCGCAAGTACGATCCGAATCACCTCAACTTGGGCATCCGCTTCGGCGGCAAGCCGGCCGACGATGTCATGCGCCTGGGCCGGCTGTTCGACGTGTGCAGCATCAACGTGTACGAGTACGAACCCACCAAGCAACTCGATCGGGCGTACCGACTGAGCGGCCGGCCGATACTGATCGGCGAGTTCCACATCGGCGTGCCGGAAAACGGTCTGGGCTCGGGCCTGGTGCAAGCCATGAACCAGGCCGAACGCGGCATCGGCTATCGCTACTACGTCGAACAGGCGGCGTCGATGGATTGTTTCCTGGGGGCGCACTGGTTCCAATGGCAGGATGAAGGAGTGCTGGGCCGCATGGACGGCGAAAACTACAATATCGGCTTTGTCGATTCGACCAACCGCTCTTATCCCGAACTGGTCGATGCCGCCAAGGCCGCGCACAAGCGTTTGCTCGACGTGCACTCGGGAAAGGCGCTGCCGTTTGCCCAAAAGCCCAAGGCTTCAGAGGCGGGCGCACCGTCGTCGCCATGGGATAACTGAAGCCGCCGTTAGCTAAAGAACTATTGTTATGAGAATCGTGTATTTCATCTCGCCGAAGTTTCGCTATGAGACGGTTCTATATTCAGGCGTGGGGCCCCGTTTCGCTCAATCGTTTGGCTGGCCAATCGAGCCGATCAGTTCGATTTTGGACGCGACGTGCGACGCCGGTCTTATCGATGGCCGGCTCACGGATGAAGATTTTGGGCAAATCGATGCGTATCTGGCGTGTCGTCGAAAAGGACCTTTCCGATCTTCTTTAGATTGTCCGATCCGGAAATGCCGACCTACGAGGGCGCGGATAGACAAATATGTGTTTCGTCCAAAAGGACTTGCCCGGCGTCCATTATTTTTCCATCTACGATCCCGAGGGCCCGCTGTTGGATTTTGTCAGGTCGCTTAAGCGATCGCGAGTCGTCCGCCTGCCGTATCCTTATGATGCATCCAAGCAGATCGATCGGGATTTCGCCCTGCGCAAGCGGCGGATCTTGTTATCCGGAGCGCAATCCCGCAAGCTTTATCCGCTTCGCTACAGCTTGCGGCTGGAAAAGGCGATGGAATCCGCTGGCACGGTTTGCCGTATCTGAATTGCGGCACCCGGGTTATCCGGACAACGCGGAGCCCCAAAGACACGTCTTCGTCCACGAGCGTTATATCGATCATGCGGCCGGATTCACGCATTTCTTTCTTTGCCCTTCACGCTATCGGGTGGAGTTGATGAAATACGTCGAATGCGGGTATGCGGGTTGTGTTCCGATCGGAGAACCGCCGACCTCGCTGGCAGAGCATGTCCGCCACTGCTTCTTGTCCTATTCCGGCGGAACGATGGAATTGCTGAAAGCGATCACCGCCGGAAAACAGAGAAATGACGGAGATGGCGGCCGAATACCGGCGAATCATGCGCGCGATTCGCGATCCATCCAAGCTCAACGCCGCATTGGAGGAGCAGATTCGTGCGATCCTTTGAGTCTTACGCGGTTGTTTGAGGGTGCGGATAATGCGAAAAATCAGATTGTGAAATGCTGAGCAGGCGATAGGAGTCTCTCCTAAATCCATTGTCCTTTCTTTTTTCCTCCTAAGAGGGTAGACCGGGTTTCGATTCGACACATATCAATTCAATAGCGTATGCGAGTGATTTCCAAGGGTGCGATCTTTTCGCCGCCGCCTGGGCGCGGCGAGTGAATCGCGTGTAAGGCTTTTTTAGAGGGAGTGATCTCATGAGATATCTAACGATAGCAATTGCGATTGTGCTGGGTTGGGCCGTGCTCAGACCAGCCGATGTGGCCGCGAAACCGCCCAACAGCGGCAACAGCGGCAACAGCGGCAACAGCGGGAACAGTGGGAACAGTGGGAATAGCGGTAACAGTGGCTTTAATAGTGGGAACAGCGGGAACAGTTCGAAAGCTGGAACAGTGGGAACAGCGGCATGAATTACAATTCGAACTGGAACAATTCGAACTGGAAATGGAATTCGCACCCGTATTATTACAACGACTATGACTATTACTACTACTCCGCCCAACGTCCCATCTTCGAGAATCCATTATTTTCGGGCCTGCCGATCAAGATCGTCAATCCGGCCAGCAACAGTGTGACCTTGAATTACACGCTGAACGGCACGGTCTACCCGATTCCGCCGGGCTACAGCCAAACGCTGGTCGCAGACCGTCTGTGGACGATTCAGTTCAGCCGGGGCGCGGGATTCGGCGACGCCCGATACGGATTGGAGTCGGGTTTGTACACGTTCGGCAACTCGGACCACGGTTGGGAACTGTACCGCACGGCGCTGGTGGATTCGGCTCCGGTGGGAGGCTCGTTGAATCCGACGCCGCCTCAATCGGCCCCAGTCAATCCGCCGCCGGGTCCTGCAACAGCCGTACCACTGCCGCACTAGGGGATCAAGGAGGACTCCGGTGAGATCAAAAACGTTTTTACTGACGGCTTTGGTCGCTGTGTCGTGGTTGGCGGTTAGTGCTTGCACGGCTGTGGGACAAGCCCAAGACACGGTGAAAGACGCCGGCGAAGGGCATTTGGGCATCCTTGCGTACGGATCGCTGATCGACGACCCCGGCGACGAGATTGCCGCCGCCACCTCGCACCGCAAGAAAGATGACCACGCCTTTCTCCATCGAGTTCGGCCGCTCGAGCGGGACGCGCGGGGCGCGCCACCTTGGTGCCGGTCACTTCGGGCGGAGCGCCCGTCAATGCCGTGCTATTGGTGCTGAAGGACTCGGTATCGGAAGACGACGCCGCAAGCATGCTCTGGCGGCGCGAGACCAGGAGCACCGACAGCACAAAGCGGTACATCCGCCCCAAGCACCCCGGTCCGAACAACGTGTTGGTCGAAAGCGTTAAAATCGGCGGAGTGACAATCCTTTATACCGACTTCGCCGACTCGGGAAAACTCAAGTCCCCAACGGCGAAACAGCTTGCGGAGTTTGCCGTGACCAGCGCGGGCGACCGTAGCGTTCCCGACGGCCGCGATGGAATTAGTTACTTGATCTCGGCCAAGAAAGCGGGGATCAGGACGCCCTTGATGCCCGGCTACGAACAGGAAATTCTGCGGATCACGGGTGCGGCGACCCTGGAGGAGGCGTTGGCGAAAAAGAAGGCCGGCCAGTGAGCACGATTTAGGAACTAGCCGCGATAACGACTATCCGAGAATAAATTTGGAGTTTGGAAGGCAACCCGCCCTCACCCCCTGCCCCTCTCCCACAAGCGGGAGAGGGGAGTAAGTACTTGGACAGCCGCGTCCATTAAATTTATAAGGAGCATCGACCGTGAAGCGTCTGCCATTTATTTTTGCCGTTCTCGCGGCCGGATTATGCACGGCGGCGATATGTCGCGCGGCCGAGCAACCCAAGCATCTGGCCGCGGCGATCGACCTGCTCGGCCATCTCGATCTGCAAAACACCAGCTATCGGCACGGCGACCCGCAGGTCACGTGGCAAGGAGTAATCCAGTCGCATACCGATTGCAGCGGGTTTCTCGATGCCCTGCTGATGCACTGCTACGGCTACAGCCCCGACGACTACAAGCGGTGGTTCGACTCGCACCGGCCCAGCGCCCGGCGGTATCACGATGCAATCGTCGGGGAGCGGGGCTTCCGCGAAATCCGGCAGCTTTCCGAGGTTCTGCCGGGCGACATCCTGGCTGTGAAGTACTTGGTCCGCACCGACACCACGGGCCATATCATGCTGGTGGCTGATCGGCCGCGCCGCATTGCGCCTGTGGAGCCGGTGGTGGCCCAGACCGAGCAATGGGAAGTGCCGGTGATCGACAGCAGCCACTCGGGCCACGGCCCGACCGACACCCGCTATCGCCGCGGTCCCAACGGCAAGGATCACGACGGCTTGGGCTCCGGCGTGTTTCGCATCTACAGCGACCCGGAAGGCCGGGTGGCGGGCTTCGCCTGGAGCACCACCAAGGCCTCCAAGTTCGTCGCACCCGACGACGAACACTTGGTAATCGGCCGGTATATCCCGGGATTCAAACCGTGATGAGGCGGGCGAGAAAAGGGGTGGGGAGTAAACCCGTTTGGCTCAATTTCACTCGATGTATAAGGCGACCAACGAGCGGAGGAAACGGTTTAGGAATTTTCAAGATCGGCCTTGATCAGGAAGGGAGGGCTTCTTTGGGCCGAGGGGATTTCAACTGCCGCCACCAATGCCGCGCAAGGCTTCGCCACCCCGGCCCCCGGCCCGCACCGCGCGGCGAGACCGTCCCGTATCGCCGCTTGAGTTGTTCGTAAATGCACGTCGGGGCAGTAGACGGCGTCGGGGTCCAACTGCTCTCGCCGCCACCGCGAGTTCCACAGATGGATCGCGTAGCAGTCGCGTGGAAGATGCTCTGCCGAAATAAGCTGCCACACGTTCCAATAATCTATGGGGTAGAAGGCGTCCGGGTCCAATATCCGCACCGGCACGCCCGCGGCGCCAACCGCTTCGGCTATGAGCCGCGGTCCGATCTGGCCCCAGACGATCTGCGAGCGATCGACTTTCCGGCATGCCTCCCAGCAATACTCGATCAGCCGGCTGCCCGGCGGGGCTTTGATCAAGCCGGCGGCAGGCTGGCATCGGCCGTCCGGCGCCCGTTCGTTGCCTAGCACGTGCTGATCATCGAAGTCCAACGGCCGTACGCAGACGCTGTCGAGGTCCGTCCACCAGCCGCCGCGATCCAAGAGCAGTTTGTATCGGAAGCAATTGGAAAAGGCGGAATAACTCCCTTTGCCATATCCGCTTTGGTAGCAGAAGATCTCGTCGGCAGGCAGGATTTCTTCGCCCCGGCAGACCGTAGTCCCTTGCGGAATGTTCTCCACATCCTGGTATGTATAAAGGTGAAAGCTATAGCCCTGATCGAGGAAAGAACGGATGGAGAGTTGCTCCATGACGGAGAGGCGTTTTCCCAACCAGAGCGACTGAAAGATGTCTGTCTTCATTCGGGCATTCCCCCACAAGCGTTATCCCTTAATCTATCGGGCAAAGCGTGGTTGGGCAGCCATTAGAATCGGCAAAGTCGGCAAAGTTTGCGCATTTTACCTAGTTTATCAGAGTGCCTGGCAGAATGCATTGACTTCGATGGTCAATTCCTGTTCATTTGATTGGGACTATAAGAAATTTTGTGCCGAGCGATGGCACGGACTTCCAGTCCGTGAAGAAACACGGCCAAGGTGGCCGTGCCACTTCACCCCGAGACAAAAATCCATACAGTCCCATTTTTAAACAATAAAAATCCGCTGTTATTGGATTAACGTACTGGACTAGGCGCGGGGCGAAGTAATATAATTCGGACATATTTGGCTCAACCTATTGGGATTAAATTCCAGGTCTTTTCTTTAGGAGGATAGCCAATCATGAACGACCGGCCTATGACGGTTTGGGAGCATGCCCAATTGAAGGGCTACTCGCGTCGCGATTTTCTCAAGTTCTGTAGTTGGCTGGCCGTATCGGCCGGCATTCCGGCCAGTGCAATCGGCGAGGTGATTCGGGCGATGGACAGCAAGCCTCGGCCGCCGGTAGTGTGGTTTCACTTCCAGGAATGCACTTGTTGCAGCGAGTCGTTCATCCGATCGTCGCACCCGATGGTTGCCGACATTTTGCTGGACAAGATCTCGCTGGACTACACCGAGACATTGCAGGCCGCGGCCGGCAAACAGGCCGAAGAGTGCCTGCACGACACGATGAAAAAATACAAAGGCCAGTATCTGATGCTGGTCGAAGGGGCCGTTCCGCTGACCGACGGCGGCATATACTGCTGCATCGGCGGCAGGACGGCGTTGGATATCGTCAGGGAAGCGGCTGCCGGGGCCAAGGCAATTGTGTGCTGGGGGAGTTGCGCGAGCAACGGCTGCATCCAGGCCGCCAATCCGAACCCGACCGGCTCAACTCCCATCCACAAGGTAGTCTCGGGCACGCCGATCGTCAACGTGCCGGGCTGCCCGCCCATCGGCGAGGTGATGGCCGGCACGATTGTTTACCTTTTGACATTCGATCGCATTCCGTACTTGGACCAGCTCGGCCGGCCAAAGGCGTTTTACTCGCGGCGGGTCCACGACAGTTGCTACCGGAGGCCGAACTACGACGCGGGCCTGTTTGTGGAGGCCTGGGACGATGAAAACGCCAAGCGCGGCTACTGCCTGTACAAGATGGGCTGCCGAGGGCCGGTGACGTATAACGACTGCGGCATCACACGGTGGAACAACGGAGTGAGTTTCCCGATCCAATCGGGTCACGGGTGTATCGGGTGCAGCGAGGCGAACTTCTGGGATAACGGCCCGTTCTATCGGCATTTGGCTTCGTTCCCGGGTTTTGGCATCGAAACCACGGCGGACAAGGTGGGCATGACAATTGCGGCGGTAACGGCCGCCGGCATAGCCGGTCATGCCATACTTACCAATATTCGCAAGCAAAAGCTGATCCAAGATGAAATCAAGCAAAGCAAACCATCCTCTTCAAGCAGTGAAGGAGAGAAATGATGGCCGACCGAATTGTCGTTGACCCGGTAACCCGCATCGAGGGCCACTTGCGCATCGAGGCGGAAGTGAAAGACGGGAAGATCGTCGATGCTTACAGCGCCGGCACCATGGTGCGCGGTTTCGAGAGAATCCTGAAAGGGCGCGATCCGCGCGATGCCTGGGCGTTTTGCGAACGGGCTTGCGGAGTATGCACGACGGTGCATGCGCTTGCGTCGGTGCGCACCGTCGAGGACGCGTTAGGAATAACCGTGCCGCCGAACGCCGAACTGGTGCGTAACCTGATGTTCTGCACGCAGTACATGCAGGATCACGTGGTTCATTTCTATCATTTGCACGCGTTGGACTGGGTGGACGTTGTAAGCGCGCTGAAGGCCGACCCGGCCAAGACATCCGATATAGCGAAAAGCATATCGAGTTGGCCGAAGACTTCGCCTAGATACTTCGGCGACGTGCAAGCCCGGCTGGCCGCTTTCGTCAACAGCGGTCAACTGGGGATCTTCGCCAACGGGTATTGGGGCCATCCTGCGTATAAGTTGCCGGCGGAGGTGAATTTATTGGCCGTGACCCATTATCTCGAGGCCCTGGAGTGGCAAAAGGAAGTCGTCAAGATCCACACGATCTTCGGCGGTAAAAATCCACACCCTAACTACCTGGTGGGCGGGATGCCGTGCGCGATAAATATCGACGAGGCCAACGCGCTGAACTCCGATCGGCTGTCTTTTGTGGGTACGTTATTGGATCAGGCCCGGGATTTCGTGGAAAAGAGTCTACATTCCCGATCTGCTTGCGGTGGCCGGATTTTACAAGGATTGGGCGTCCATAGGCGGCGGGCTCTCGAATTACCTGGTATACGGCGATCTGCCCACCAACGGCTACGGCGATCCGTCGAAGTTCAAATTTCCCCGCGGCGCAATCCTCGGCCGCGATCTCTGCTAAGGTTTACGAAATCGACGGTCGCGATCCGGATCAGGTCCAGGAGTACGTCGCCCGCTCATGGTACGAATATTCGGGCGGGGACAATAAGGGCAAGCATCCCTGGGATGGCGAAACGAATTTGAAATATACAGGACCGCGCCCGCCCTACGAACATCTTGACGTGGATGCCAAGTACAGTTGGCTGAAGACGCCGCGATGGAAGAACAATCCGATGGAGGTTGGTCCGCTGGCCCGGTTGCTGGTGGCCTATGCCTCCGGCTCGGGCGAGGTGAAGGAGGAGATCGATGGCGCGTTGAAGGCATTGGATGTGCCTATTACGGCCTTGTTCTCCACGCTGGGGCGCACGGCCGCGCGCGGGTTGGAGACGAAACTCATTGCGCGTTGGGCCAAGGAATTTCACGCCCAACTGTTGAGCAACATCAAGAATGGCGACTCGCGGATGTTCGACGGTTCGCGATGGGACCCGGCGACGTGGCCAGCGGGAGTGATAAAAGGCGTCGGCCTGAGCGAGGCGCCCCGCGGCGCATTGGCCCACTGGATCGTGATAAAAGATCGCAAGATAGATAATTATCAACTCGTGGTGCCGATCCACTTGGAACGCATCGCCGCGCGACAGCCAAGGACAACTGTCTTCGTACGAGTCCGCGCTGCTGGGCACGCCGGTGGCTATTGCCGATCAGCCGCTGGAGATGCTGCGGACCATCCATTCGTTCGATCCCTGTCTGGCCTGCGCCGTACACCTGTACGACCCCGACGGCCGGCACATCCACCAAGTCAGGTTCGATTAGGAGAGCCGCATGAATCCCGTTCCCATTCGACGCATTTACGTTTGGGAGTTGCCCGTCCGGTTTTATCACTGGACCAATTTTGTCAGCGTGGTTGTGCTGGCGGTCACGGGCTACATTATCGGCAACCCTCCGGCGATCCAGAGCGCATCGGAGGCCTATAATAGTTATTGGTTTGGGGAC
Organism: Pirellulales bacterium; assembly: GCA_963844755.1. Lineage (GTDB taxonomy): Bacteria > Planctomycetota > Planctomycetia > Pirellulales > Thermoguttaceae > JBEKIK01. The sequence goes on along the minus strand of CAWJPM010000016.1, from coordinate 459,766 downwards.
GTGCGTTTTTTGCATTTTCTCGCCTCTTTCGTGTTCTTTTTCAATTTTCTGTTTCGATTGTACTGGGGGTTTGTGGGAAATCGTTACGCCAGATGGGACAATTTTATTTTGGTGCGGCCGGCAAAGTGGCGCGAGATAATCGCCGTGCTGAAGGTCGATATCTTGCAAGTCCTGCGGCAGCCGCTGACTTCCGCCGGACACAACGCACTGGCCGGGCTGACGTACTTTTTCATGTTCCTGGCATTTCTGTTTCAGGCCGTCACGGGATTTGGGATGTACGCCGCCATGAGCAAGAGTTGGTTCCCGCAGTTGTTTGCCTGGATCGTTCCCCTGATGGGCGGCGACTTTGCCGTGCGGCAGTGGCACCACATGATGATGTGGTTTTTCATCGTCTTTGCAATGGTGCACGTGTACCTGGTTTGTTATCATGATTACGTCGAGGGGCGCGGGGTGGCTTCCTCGATGGTGGGCGGCTGGAAATTCATCGAAAAACAACCTCCCTCGTCCGACTGAGATATCCGCTTCGCCCGGCAAAGGAAATCCCATGCAGCCCAGTCCGCGCTTGTTGGTCCTGGGCATCGGCAATCTACTCATGGGCGACGAAGGCGTCGGCGTACACGCCATAGAGGTTTTGCAGAAAGAACCATTGCCGGCCGGAGTGGAACTGGTTGACGGCGGGACGGGCGGATTTAACCTGCTCTCATACCTGGGCGAATATCCATCAGTCATCCTTATCGACGCCGTCATGGACGGCCGCGACCCAGGAAAGGTTACGATCATCAAGCCGCAATTTTTGAGCGACTATCCGCGCACCCTCGCCGCACACGACGTGGGCCTACGCGACCTCATCGAAACGGCCACGCTCTTAGGACCGCTTCCGGTAATGTATCTGATCACTGTTTCCATCAGCGAGATCGGCGAGGGGACGACCGAATTGACCCCGGCGATAGAGCAGGCGCTTGTCGATGTTGTTTCATCGGTGCAAAATATCCTTTGCGAGGAGGGATTTCCACCGGGAAGGTTTAGTTAGTTTCTGATTTCGATGCTCCGGCTTGGCTACGTTATGTGAGATTACCGGCCAAAAGAAGAAAGTACATTCCATGAATCCATCTAGCGAACAGTCACGTGCCATACTGCAAAGAATCGCCCGCAAGGCGATGCTTGACAGGGGATTGCTGCCTGATTTTTCCGCCGAAGTGCTGGCCGAACTCGATAAAATTCAAGCTCATGTAACAATGGACGGCGGCCCGGTTCGAGACCTTAAGCATCTTCTATGGGCATCCATTGATAATGACGACTCCCGCGACTTGGACCAGCTTACCGTTGCCGAGGCCCTGCCCGCAAACCGAGTAAAGATACTCGTTGCCGTGGCAGACGTAGACTCGGTGGTTAAAAATGGCTCGGCAATTGACGCTCATGCCGGGCATAATACTACTTCTGTATATACGGCAGCTACGATATTCCCGATGCTTCCTGAAAAACTGTCCACGGACATCACATCACTAAATTTCAATGAGGATCGGCCGGCAGTTGTCGTGGAAATGGTGATCGGCGGCGACGGTGTTCTACAGGCCTCCGATATTTACAGGGCAAGCGTGCGGAATCGGGCAAAACTTGCATATAACAGCGTAGCCGCATGGCTGGAAGGCGGAGTTATGCCCCAGGCTCTTGCCGTCGCTGCCGGACTCGATGAGAATATACGTCTTCAGGACAGGATAGCTCAAGCCTTGAAAAACCTGCGGCAGGTTCAGGGGGCCCTTAGCCTTGAAACGCTTGAGGCAAGACCGGTATTCGAGGGCGATGAACTTCGCAAACTGGAAGTGGAAAAACCGAACCGCGCCAAAGATATAATTGCGGATTTCATGATCGCGGCAAACGGCGTGACTGCCCGGTATCTCGCATCCAGAAAGTTTCCGTCGTTGCGTCGCGTGGTCCGCACTCCAAAACGCTGGGAAAGGATAGTCGAGATCGCTAAACAACATGGATTTGATCTCCCCGCCGAACCCGATTCACAGGCATTGGAAGAATTCCTGATAAAGGAAAGAGCAGCCGATCCGTTAAGATTTCCCGACCTATCGCTATCTGTCATCAAACTTCTGGGACCTGGCGAATATGTGGCGGAATTTCCGGAAGACGCTACGGCCCCCGGACACTTTGGCCTTGCAGTCAGAGACTATACGCATTCCACGGCCCCAAACCGCCGCTATCCGGATATCATCACGCAACGGCTGATCAAGGCTGCTCTGACTGAACAACCCATACCTTATGGCAAAGATGACCTGAATGCCCTGGCCAAACACTGCACCATGGAAGAAGATGCAGCCAAGAAGGTAGAACGTCAGGTGGGGAAATCCGCAGCGGCGATTTTGCTTGAGTCAAGAATCGGGGAGCAGTTCGATGCCATCGTCACCGGCGCAGCCTCCAAAGGCACATGGGTCCGTTTGTTGAATCCGCCCGTTGAAGGCAGACTGGTGCAGGGATTCAAAGGCATCGACGTGGGCCAAAAGATTCGCGTGCAACTAATGCATACGGACGTGGAACAGGGATTCATCGATTTCAAACAAATCGGCTGAGATTCAAAATCGGACCAAAGCAGCAAATTAGTTCCTGTGCAGTAGCGGCTTGCTGTTCAGGATTAAAGATATAAGATCGAATATCACATGCCATTGCTCCACCTGGAACATCTGCCCCGACGGACCACCAAGGCCGACCTGCTAAAATTTCTCGACACGACCGCCGGTCTGGATAGCCGCCGTGTGGGCCGCATCGAGTTACATGGCGGAAATGCGACCATTGAGATACCTGACGGCTGGGAGGCACGGCTTGTCAAGGCCTTGGATGGGCAACTTTTTGGCGAACAGCGGGTCCGTGCCAGGATAAGCGGCGTACCGACGTCCGGCCGGAATCAAGAAGATCATTTCGAGCGGCTTAAGCGACTGTTGGATCTGGAAAGCCGGGCTGAGGCACAGCAAGCGGTGGCTCAGTCCAGACGGCTTTCGGCCACAGAGGCGGAATCCTCTGGCAACACATTGATTAATCTGGTTGTAGCCGACGAAGAAGCCGGGTTGGGCGGGCGATATATCCTGCACATGATGAAGCGGAATCGCTCGAAGCTACCCTGGACACGGTTGGGTGTGGGCAGTCCCGTCGTGCTTTCACTGGATAATGCACGGGCCGATATTTCCCATCGTGGCGTGATTTGCGAACAACGCGAGCAAACGATTGCCGTGGCTTTAGAAGGCATGCCCGAAGATCTGGACAACGACCAACTATGGCGACTGGACCTATCGTTCGACGAGGTCGCGATTAAGCGGCAACGAGCAGCTATGGAGCAAGCCAGACTTGCCCGCGGCGATCGCTTTGCAGTGTTGCGGGACGTGCTACTTGGACAACGGCAGCCCGAGTTCGGTATCGATCCCGAACTGCGTCCCTTGGATCAAGGCTTGAACTCCGTCCAATGCGAAGCGGTGCAATTGGCCCTATCCGCCCGGGATGTAGGTATAATCCATGGACCGCCCGGCACCGGCAAGACGACCGCCGTGGTAGAGGTTATCCGCCAGGCTGTGCGCCGTGGTCGAAGAGTTCTGGCCTGCGCCCCCAGCAATCTGGCCGTAGACAACATCTTTGAGCGGCTATTGGGCTTTGGAGAGAGCGCGGTGCGTCTGGGGCACCCGGCACGGGTGCTGCCCGAATTGCGAGATCACACGCTTGATTTGCTTGTCGAGAGACATCAGGATGTAAGGCTCGCCCGGAAGCTGATCAAACAGGCGATAGCCTTGTTCCGCGAGGCCAACCGTTACACGCGGGCAGCGCCGAAACCTGGTGCGCGCCGTCAGCTTCGCGAAGACGCCAAGTCGCTGCTGACCGACGCCCGCAGGCTGGAAAGACAGGCCGTGGAAAGCATCCTGGATTCGACCCGCGTGCTGTGTGCCACGACGACCAGCCTGGATAGCCAAATATTGGGCATCCGACGCTTCGACTTGGCCGTGATCGATGAGGCATGCCAGAGCACCGAGCCGGGCTGTTGGATACCTTTGCTGCGATGCAACCGGGTTGTGTTGGCCGGCGACCACTGCCAATTGCCGCCCACCGTTATTAGCCGGGAGGCGGCGGCCGAGGGTTTCGGCACGAGTTTATTCGAGCGGCTAATGATGCTCTATGGCCCGCAGATTGCTCGGCGATTGACTATTCAATATCGGATGCACCAGGCAATAATGGATTTTTCATCGGCCGAGTTCTACGACGGCGAATTGGAAGCGGCCGAAACAGTGCGCAGTCATCTTTTACAAGACCTGCCCGGTGTTACCGCTGGACCGCTCACCGAGTCACCCGTCGAGTTCATCGACACGGCTGGGGCAAGCTACGACGAAGAAGTCGAACCCGATGGCGAAAGCCGTCTGAACCGGCAGGAAGCGGTCCTGGTGTGCCGCAAGACACAAATGCTGTTGGATTGCGGCGTTTCCGCCAGTGACATCGCACTGATCGCTCCTTACGCCGCACAAGTGCGACTACTGCGGGAGCATTTGCCCATACCGGGTTTGGAAATAGACAGCGTGGACGGCTTCCAGGGTCGGGAAAAGGAAGCCGTGTTGATCTCGTTAGTGCGGTCTAACTCGAAAGGAGAGATCGGATTCCTCACCGACGTGCGGCGGATGAATGTGGCCATGACCCGTGCGCGGCGAAAATTGCTGGTGGTGGGCGATAGTGCAACATTGTCGGGAGATCCGTTTTACAAGCGAATGATTGAGTATTTCGATCGCGTGGGCGCGTACAGGACAGTATGGGAGGAGTTGGAATCGTGAGCGCCCAAGAATTGGTTCCAGAATGGCTTTATTGTCTGCACCAGCAATGACATCAGTGCGCCGCCTTTGGCCTTTACCCGCGCCGAATGCTTCGACGCGGTGTTTCATATAAATTTTCCCGCTGTTGCCCAGAGGCGGACCATCGCTTTGTGCCGCGTTTCACTCGGTTGGCGGAGCGGCTTTCTATTCAGGCGGAACGTCCGTGGAAGACGGCGCGGCGGGCTTGGCCGCGGGCTTATCGGAGGCGGGGGACTCGGGTGCAACGGCGGGGCCGTACAATGTGTGGAGCATAATACCGAGCAGTCCCGGCGTCACTTGATAGGATATCTCTTTGCCGTCCCTGCGGACCACAAGTTCCCGGGGTTTTTCGCCGGCGGCCTTGATCGCGATGACGAGCTTCGCATGCTCCGTATAATGTTGTCCGTCGTAGCTGACAACGATATCGCCGGCGTGCAGTCCCAGCGCCTCGGCTTTTCCCTTTGGCATGACTTCCTGTATTTGAACTGCTACTGGTCGCAGGGGTCCGCCGTTCTCATCGAAATAGGACCGGCTTGTCTCGTTTCCTCGTTCATCGAAGGTGGCCTTCCATATGGCAATCCCGTCCTTATTAAGGCAGGTCTTGCCGTCGGTGCCAAAGTAGGACTCGCTATCTTCGTTTCCACGCTCATCAAAAGTAGCCGTCCATCCGGCGATTCCATTGAAGTTTAGGCGGGGCTTGCCGTCGGCGCCGAAGAGGGACACGCTGGTCCGGTTTCCCCGCTCGTCGTAAGTAGCCTTTGCTTCGGCATAAGCGTTTTGGTACAGACAAGGCTTCCCGTCGGCAGCGAAATAAAACTCACCCGTGCGATCTCCCCGCTGGTCGAAATGTGAACCTTACTTCTGCATACCCGTTTATGCTCATGCATGGCTTGCCATCGATTCCCAAGTAGGACAGGTTTGTTCGGTTTCCCCGCTCGTCGTAGGTGGCCTTCCATTCGGCATTGCCCTCCTTGTGCAAACAAGGCTTGCCGTCGGCGCCAAAGTAGGACGCGCTGATCTGGTTTCCCCGCTCGTCGTAGGTGGACTTCCATCCGGCAACCCCATCCTTGGTCAAGCAGGGCTTGCCGTCGGCGCCGAAATAGGACACACTCACCTCGTTTCCGCGCCCGTCGAAAGTGGACTTCCATCCGGCATATCCGTCCTTGTGCATGCAGAGCTTGCCATCGGTCCCGAAGAAAAACCTGCTTACCTGGTTTCCGCGCTCGTCGAACTGGTTATTCTGTCCAGCGACCTCCTCATCGTTCAAGCAGGGCTTGCCATCGGTCGCCGAAGAACGAGCAGCTAGTCTGGTTTCCACGTTCGTCATAGGTGGCCATCCACCGGGCAAGCCCGTTCTTGCTCAAGCAGGGTTTGCCGTCAGTGCCGAAGTAGGACTCGCTCGTGCGGTTTCCCCGCTCGTCGAAAGTGGCCTTCCATCCCGCATACTTGACCGTGACCATGCACAGCTTGCCATCGGTCCCAAAGTAGAATTCGCTTGTCTGGTTCCCTCGCTCGTCGTATGTCCGCCTCACTTCGGCATTCCCGTCCCTGTGCAGGCAAAGCTTTCCGTCGGCGCCGAACCAGGACACGCTTGTCTGGTTTCCCCGCTCGTCGAAGGTGGCTTTCGATTCGGCATATCCGTCCTTGTGCAAGCAAGGCTTGCCGTCGGTACCGGAGTATGACTGACTTGTCTGGTTTCCACGCTCGTCGAAAGTGCAGATCACTCCGGCGTATCCGTCAATCATCAGACAGGGCTTGCCGTCGGCGCCGAAGTAGGACTCGCTTGTCTTGTTTCCATTCGCGTCGTAGGTCCACTTCATTTCGGCATACCCGTTCTTCAACAGGCAGGGCTTGCCGTCGGCGCCGAAGAAGGACTCGCTTGTCAGGTTACCCCGTTCGTCGAAAGTGGCTTTCCATCCGGCATTCCCCTCCTTGTACAGGCAGGGCTTGCCGTCGGCGCCGAAGTAGGACTCGCCTGTCTCGTTTCCCCGCTCATCGAAAGTGCGCCTAAATTCGGCATACCACTCTTTGCTCAGGCAGGGCTTGCCGTCGGTCCCAAAGTAGGACACACGCGTCTGGTTTCCCTGCTCGTCGTAGGTGGCCTTCCATCCGGCATTCCCGTCCTTGTGCAAGCAGGGTTTGCCGTCGGCGCCGAAGTAAGATGTGCTCGTCGTGTTTCCCCGCTCGTCGTAGGTGAGCTTCCATCCGGCATACCCGTCTTTGCACAGGCAGGGCTTGCCGTCGGTCCCGAGGTAGGACACGCTTGTCTGGTATCCCCGCGCGTCGAACTGGGCCTTCCACTGGGCATACCCTGCCTTGTGCAGGCAGAGCTTGCCGTCGGCGCCGAAGCATGACGCGCTCGTCCGGTTTCCCCACTCGTCGTAGGTGACCTTCCACTGGGCATACCCGTACTTACTCGCGCAGGGCTTGCCGTCGATATCGAAGTACGTCACTTCGACAAGATTTCCGTCCGCATCGTAGGTCTGCTTCTCAATAGCATCGCCGTCGTCGTTAATGACCGGTGTTCCAGTCCTGCCGATCCATGTCGTTCGAATGCGATTTCCTTGGGCATCGTATTCGTACTGCTTGCCGGCGACTCCCCGCTTGGTCGGACATGGCTGGCCGCCGATATCTAGATAATGTATGGCTTCCACTTTGCCTGCCGGCGTGTAGGTGAACTCCTGGACATAAATTCCATTGGCGTCGGAAGTCGGGTAACCGTTCCGGTTCAAATAAGTTCGCCGAATCACGTGTCCCAGGTCGTCATACTTCAACTCCCAGGCCGCGATTTCCGAACGCCCGCCCGTATCAGGCATCCCGGGCGCGGTTTTCAGACTACCCTTGTCGGCCGGCAGAAACTGGGCCTGCATCTGCAACCGACCCTTGCTGCCGCCCTTGAATTCGACGATCGACAAGTCCGGCGCATAAACGGATTTCCGCAGTTCCTTGCCGGTGGGTGTGAATTCGATCGCGTACTCCAACGCGCCAGTATCGCGATAATGGAAAGTTCGATCTGCCGGGCGATCGGCGTCTTCAGTGTTCGCGGGCCGGCCGCTGCCGTTGATGTTCAAAACGCGGTCGTCGCGGTACCGGGAAGACTCGATTTTCCACGAGAAATGGCGACGCCGGACCTGTGCGACGCTCAGTTTGCCGATGCCCTGGGGAACGCCCCGGCATTCGACGTAATCGGCATAGTAGCCGACCTTGGTGCGATGGTAGTCCCAATAGGCCAATCCGCCAACAGCGGCTGACAGGAACAACACGGCAGCCGTCAGCCCCCGCATTATGAGTTGTTGCCGCTGGCGGCGTCGATGCCGGTCCCACAGCCGGTCGAATTTTAAGCCCAGCAGCTTGGCCACGACCTTGACAACCGCCTTCTCCTTGCCAAGTTCCTCCACGCTAACGCCCAGCATCGCCTGTTCGCCCCCGCGCAATGCAAGAGGAAAACACTCCTGGCTGGGATCGGCTGCGCCGGGCTCGCCAGCCACAATAAACGGAATGATCCTGTCGCCCCGGCCCATATTGATAAAGTTCTGCACTTCCTTGTTGACCCATTCCGATTGGGACGCCGACGGCGAACAGATGACAATCAGATAGCGGGAATCGTCCAATTCCTTGCGCAGACTATCCAATAGGGGCCCGGCGCCTATGTCGGTCTGGTCGCGAAAGATGGGGCGAACGTGCTTGGGCAGGTGCGGGGCTTCTTTGCGGATGATGCTGGGAAGCCGGTAGGTTTCCAGGCGATTCTGCAGCCACTTGGCCCAACTCATGTCCTCGTGCTTGTAGCTGATGAACGCCACAAACTCGTACCGCTTCTCGGCAGGCGGTTGGGCATCCGTAGTATGTTCTGAATCCATGACCATCTCCTAAAATAAGATCTCGCCGGCATCCATTGTCGCCACGTAGAAAAGTGATCATTATACTACGAGCACCTCCACGATCTAGACAGAAACCTTAGTTCACTTATACGCAAGAGGCGTGTCCGAATAGAGTTTATTCTAATCTTCAGGCCCTCGCAAGCACTCCACCAGAAGCCGAAGAATTCGCTGTTCTCGGACTGCAGCAGAAGCATGGCGAAGCTTTTCAACCGTTGTTTACACATTGTCAGTGTCAATGGTATTAGTCCAAACTGCCACGCCAATATCACCGAGATAAGGGCCGTTTATTTCTCGGGCGATCAACCATGCGAATTATCATCTTTACCTTTGGCCATTATGAGGCTCCTTATTAAAACGAGTTTTTTTAAAATAATTTTGGAAAGGACAAGTAGGGGAACTGTAAGTTGGTTAATGCAAGCCTGTCAAATAGAGAAAATAACGACTATGTGTTTTGTAGCTTTTTGATTTGTTGCAGGAAGCGGATATATTGTATGCAAATCACAACTTTTCTTATTGTCCGGGGAAATAATATAAGCCCTTCAACTATCGAGGCCGTTCCAGTCTGAGTCTGCATAACAAAAACAACCAGAAGTGAAAAAAGTGTTTTTTACCTGCCAGCATATTGGCAAAACTCTACGAAGATGTATGTTAAGCTCTTCATCTTAGGTAGAACTTACATTGGCTGATCGGTAAATTGTGGAAGCGAGGCGTGGGACGCTTGACCGCATAACCGCGACGAGGCGCTATGGGGCCAAGTCCACTCGACTTGCGGCGGATTACGCCGCAGTTCCCAACTCTAAGCGTTGTCGTAATACTTCCGTTCACACACACACGGGGTATTTAAGTACGTTTCTTGCTTGCTTTCTTGCAGTAGGAGTTCCATCATGCGCAAATCATTCTGGAGTTGGGAAAATACCATCAGTCGTCTTGGATTACGTCGGGGAAAAACGAGCGGGTAGCACCGGTTCTTGAACCGGTGGGACAAAATCCCAAGAGGTTTCGACAAAGTTTATTGTTTCTGATTCCGCCCTCTTGCGGCCGAGCCGTCCAGGCTCAAGAACCTGGGCTACCCGCTGGACAAACCCTTTCACGATTCCCGCGCCGATCCCCTGCGAAGCTCCGGTCACGATAGCTGTCTTCCGCGGGCCGCTCATGGTTGTTTACATCGAAAACGTCTTGTCGCTAGAAAATATTCGAAAGTGAAGCGGGGGCTGTGATACAGACTACAGATTGGCTTTTTGATAAGAAGTTGTCCGCGTGTATTCGATCCCCACAAGATCATGGCAACAAAATTAGTCAAGGCTGCTCTTCCAGAGGCAGCTTGTAACAGGCGGCCTCTTCGGCATTTCGGACGAGGAGGTACGGCCCGGACAGGGCCAAGTTGTTCCATGTCAGCCCATCGAGCGCCTGAAAACGGCCCAGGACGTTATTCGAACGAGCGGGCGTGGCTTCCACGAGCAGAACCTCTCCCTGCTCGGACAGGACAAGCAGCAGATCGTTGACCAGCAGGATCTGACCATGGCCGTAACGTCCTTGTTTCCATTTGCTCTGGCCGTCGGTCAAATCGACGCATTCCAGAACACCGTCGGAAAGTCCGTAAACGTAATTCCCGTGAATTGCCACATTGGTAAATTTGGTTTTCAACACTTTCGTATTCTTCCATACGACTTCGGCAGTGAGATCGTCGCCGGTTCCCGGACCTAGTCGAAGCAGCATGGCCCCTTGGCCATATCCCTTGGAAATGAAGACCCGGTTTGGCGGGATGGGAACGGCTTGTGAGACGTTTGGATCGGCATTTGTATGACCTTTCCAGGGGTACTCCCACAAAAGTCTTCCCGTGTTCACATCATGACCGCTCAGTGTGTCTTCGTTGACGCTCAGGATTTGTTCGATGCCGGCCAGAGTTGCCACGGCCGGCGAGCTGTAGCTGATTTGTCTATCTCCTCCTTTCCAGAGCAGAGTGCCTTGGCGCTTGTCGTAGGCTGCCAGGGAGACAAGGCTTCCGCCTTTTCGCCCTCCCACGGGCACGATCACCCGATCGCCAGCAACCAGCGGCGAAGCAGCCCGACCCCATGGCACGCCGGCCGCTTCGTCCTTAGGCGTTATGCCGAATTCCTTTAAAAGGTCTTTTTCCCAGAGGCATTTCCCGGTCGTCCCGTCGAGGCACACTAGATGGCCCAGAGCACTAAGGCGTAGACCATGCCCTCGTTGACGGTTGGCGTGCTACGCGGGCCTATGCCTGCCTCCAGTTTCTCATAACGCGCCGCAAACGAATTGGCCCACTCTAATTGGCCCGTTTTGAGGTTGTAGCAGGTGACCATCTCCCAGTCGCCCCGCTGCTCCATGGTGATCGCATGCCCATTAACCACTGAGAACCCCGACCAGCCCGCGCCGATCTCGTGTCGCCAAACGAGTTCCGGAGATCGATCCGTCCAATTCCGCGCCAGCCGGACGTTCTCCACCGAATCGCTGCGGCGCGGTCCAAGGAACTGAGGAAAGTCGTACTCAGTCGTCGTGCGAAGATCTACACTCGCCTTATCGGCGCCGGCAATGGCCCCGGAGGGCGGAGGCTGCAAATGCTGATCAGACTTTGACGAGAAGCGGTATGCGAAGGAAGGGACTAATTCACCGCTGAGCCGCTCTATCCGAAACAGCACGGCTAAAAACGTCACGGCTGCCACAACACTTGTAAGCACCAGCAGGCGCGACCGCCAGCCAAAGCCACTAAAAAATAAGAACCAGACCGCCATGGTTGCAACGGCAATGAAACCCAGGAGGAACGTGGCGATATTGGCAAATGCGTGATCTCCAAGAATGTCGGCGCCATGTATAATCACCCCCAAGATGCAAAGCACGATAAGCACAGCCAAAACCCACTTGGGCGGTGTGCGACGTTTGCCACAATGGCTGAAAGCATCGGGAGATGACAATAGTTGGTCTGATCTGTTATTGCTCATCATACATCCTCCAATCCGGTCCAAGCGGAGCGGTGAAAAACTAAGGCGAGTCGCGAGGAGCCTTTACCGCTAATCTTCCCAGTACTATGCTATATAAATGCCAAATTATACCACCTTTTTCAACAGGGGCCATCACTGTTTTTACTATGGATTTTTCGATGCCCGAAATTTGGATGCCAACTTTGGCAATACTTGCTCAAAACCAAGCAATGTAAGCACGATAGAATCGTCATTAACTTGAGGGCGGCATAGGCATGATGGCAAACTAGACTGCCTAACCGGGCAAATCTTTGTCGAATGCGGATGTCATTGTCCTATGCGCGGCTCAATCGGCACCTCGATGAGGCGACCAGCACGGAGGGCGGTGATCAGGAGTTGGCTGGAAGCAGGTAATGCCGCGAGGATCTGGTGCAGGTCGTCCATGCCGGTGATGATGCACCCATTCACGGCAACCATTAAATCGCCACTCCTCAAGCCTGCCGCATCCGCCGGACCTCTTGGGATGACTTCCACCAGCCGTCCTTCGCTGCCCGCATGGAACGACCCAAGGCGCACTAATAACGCCGGTGGAGACGGTGGAGCTGAATCCCAGTGGATTGCCCATGGCAATTACAAGCTGCCCCACCTGTAGGCTCTCCGAGTCGCCCAGTTCGGCGAACGGCAGATCACGAGCAGCCATGCGGAGCAACGCGAGATCAGTGACCGGATCATCTCCGACCAGATCTGCGTCCAAGGCGTCGCCCTCCAGGGTGATTGTGCGAAGTATTCGACGGCCATGCACCACGTGACTATTCGTCAAGGCGTATCCATCCGCCGTCAGCAGGAAGGCCGAGCCGACACCGCAGTTGGAGATAAGAAAAGATCAAAACGGGGATTTTTTCATGCCGCTTTACGGTGGGCGAGCGAACTCGTAGAGACGTGTATTTCCCTGCTTGCCCACATCGTGCACGGCACTCGTTTGGCGCAAGCAATAGGCGATCCGCTGGGACACCCAGCGCTGGCACTCCGAGGGATTCGGCCAATTGACCCGTATGAAACTAATCGCGGCAATGGGCCGGTAATGAGCCGGGCCAAGTCGGCGGCCGTCTGGAAGCGGTGTGTTTCGTGGATCGCGATCAACTTTTGGTCTTCCACGCGGTAGTCTTCCCGCCGCCAGCGCCGGCGGCGGCCGTGTCCCGGATATCGCCATTCCTCGATGTCGATCATGGGCACTTCCAGGGTCAGGCGCTTGTGCGGAAAGACGCTGGTGAAATGCACCATTTCATGGAACAGATCGAGGATCGTGCCGCGTTTGGGGCTCCGCCGCCGGGAGACCACGGGGCCGTGCTCGCTTGGTCCGTTTAACCAACGTCTTTTGCACGATGATCGGCTTCACCACCACTACGTGATGATCTTCTAGCAGCGTGCATATTTTGTCGCGGATTGCCGCAAGCGACGCAAGTTGGATCTCGACCAAGCGACCCCGGGAAATGACATCAATGCGATAATTGCCCAGCGCCACCTCGAACTGGTCGTCATCGCCGCCATAGCGCCTTTTCAGAGCCTGGTGCAAGGAGGTTTCCATGGCGGGAGCAGACAAAAAAGGCTGAGGGATGTAATGAGAAAAACCGCCCTCGATATTTATTGTATTACAGGTGGATCCAATGTTAGGGCTTCGGCTAGAATTGCCCATCCGGCTCTTTACCGCGGCGGAGGCGGAAGGGGCAAAGTTCGTGACGCGGTCTGAAGGGTCGCATATTTTTTCAACAAGCCGTAGAGTGTTCTGGAACTCCGGATTTTGAGCGAGTGCTCTATATTGAGGATCTGCGGCCACCGTGTTGAACCTGATGAGTGATCGATTCAACGCTTCAATTGCTGGCGGGCGTTCGCCGCCGAAGACTTCGGCGGGTAAAGCCAAATATGCCTTCCAACCGTCGTCTAATTGGGCCGAGAGCCGTTGGGATGATTCGGCCAGTTGACGCCGGACAGCTTGAGCGTCGACTGTTGATCCGTTTTTGGGAGCGGCAGCCGTCTCGGGCATTGGGGCCGATCCCGTTGATGTGTACTGCTCGATCGCAGTCAGCAATTTTTGTGCAGAAGGCGGAACCACTTGGATTTGGTCCGGGGCCACGGCGGCAACGTGGTAGTAATGTGCATTCGCCTCGGAATCGATCTGGACCGCGGAACCATCCAGTGAAATTCCCGCAAACAACCCGCGGCTGCGAGAGTAGGAGTAGATTTCCGCATTTAGGGTGGCATCGGTGGCGGCGGCCGCCTCGCGTCCAATGGGGCCCGCAGCGGCGGCGACGTCGGCGCCAATCGTGAATTTCCCCTGCAAAAGCTTTTGGATGCTCTTATGGGTCTTGAACACCAAAATTAGATCCGTGGCTTGAATACCGATTTGCCATCCCACGCTGCCTCCCGTAACGGTCACAAATACAGGTGGCTTCCATCCGTTTTTCTCGTCCCGGACGACCACCACTCCATGGCCTCGACGAACGCCCAGGACAAAACCGCCTTTAATCAAACTTGGAATGACGGCGATTCCCTGGGCATCTGCCAGGAGCGCCGCCGGAATTTCCTTGGCCGGGGTTTCCATTATCTCTTTCAAGACCTGGCAAGAGGCTTCAACCTCTGCCGTCTCGCGGCTAGAAGAATCAATGACGAGAGGTTGGGCCGGTTGTCCGAAAAGTGTCGTTGTCCATCCGAGGAAAAGGATCGGAACGAGAAAATGGCTCAAAATGACAAATGGTTTCATAAAAACTCTCAACAAAAATCATTCGCAAGGTGAATAAACGCCTAATATCCATGAGGGGAGAACTCAAATTTCAATAAAGAGAATAATCGATGTTTTCCCTGGGAACCATATCAATTTGCCAGTTCCACTCGGAAGGGCGGCAAGAGGGGGAAAATAGATCATTTGTCGTGCGGTGTTCTACCAATTCTCACGTGATTTTGGCGGAATACGGCGAAGTCGATCAGATTATAATACTTCTCTGATACCTCTTGGGCTTTACCCATTCGTCCACCCGATTGATTTCTGCTCCACTTGTATTAAAATCACCGCCAGGAAGATCATACAGATGTTCGAGCAAGTGGAACCAGTCATCGGACCCTATGCCAGCCGCCCTGCGGTCTGCCGTGATTATGATCCCCGTGCGGCAGCCGTCGCCCGGCAGGTTAACGCCTTGGTTTCCACGCATTTGCCCCATGTTCATGCCGAACATGTGGGCAGCACGGCCGTTCCCGGCTGTGCTGGCAAGGGGATCGTCGATCTGCTGATCCCCATCCCCGACGGTGAAATGGACAAGGTGAAGCAACTTCTTGACCGGCTGGGATTTCAGCATCAGACCGGCAACGATCCGTTTCCTGAAGACCGCCCTATGCGTGTCGGGTCGTGGGTGCAGGATGGCGAGACCTTCCTGCTCCACGTTCACCTCATACCCGCAAGCTCACCCGAAGTGGATCAAATGCGTTATTTTAGGGCTTGTTTGCGGGCTGATCCCGAATTAATGAGGGCTTACGTCGCCCAGAAACGGAAGATCATCGCCGGCGGCGTCACGGATTCTCTGGAGTATTGCAAAGCCAAGGGTGAATTCTTGAAAACGGTGCTGGGATAAAAGTTTTCGACGGGGCTCAATTGCATGGCAAAAAAGGCAGCCAACCTGCTATCCAGCCCGTCGTGGCCGGGTATGGCCCTGGGATTGATTGCGGAATGCCGCGATGAAGTCGGACTCGGAGATCACCAACTTCCGGCGGCGGATTCGTTCGGCGAATGGTTGTGAAACCTCTGGCGAGGCCAAGTCCAGCCGACGCGAAGGCGGTGAAACGTCGCACAGTTTGCCTGCCAGACTGCTCCACTCGCATTCCGCTTGACGCCTGGAGAAGGAGCTTCTTAATGGCGCTCAAGTATCTGTTGATATAGTGATCGACCAGCCAGTCGAATTCGCTGAAGACGTGAAGAACGCCGGTCGATTCGCGATGTGCGCGTTGGACCCGTTTCGCTTTACCGGCGAGTGAGCGTTTCTTGGCAACCCAAGCCGCCTGCTCTTCCGTGAAATCTCCCTCGCTATTCACGAGTCTGAGTTTTCCCACGTGCTTGTAACACCAGCGGAATGGAAGATGTGGAACCAGATCGTTGTCATTGACGAACCGATAATTGGCCAATGAATATGAGTCGCGAAAAAGCCGATCGCCTACGCGAGGCGAACCATAAGTGTAAACGGCGCGGACCTTATACCCTTCGTTGGCGAGGCGGACCGAGGCCAGCGTGGCCATTGCGCCGCCCAGGCTGTGTCCGGTGACCCAAAGCGGCCTTGCGCGGGAAGGACTGCCAAGTATCCGTCGAACCTCCGGCCAGACATCTTCAACGGCCTGGGCGAACCCGCTAGTGGACCCGGCCCGGATAAGGGCGTTGCGACACGAACAGCGTATCCGCGTCAGTCAAAAAGTTCCCAATGCTCTGCGTGCCGCGGAAAGCCAGCAGGGTGGACTTTTCAAGAAACCCAACAAGACCGCGAAACTGGCCGCAGGTGAAGAACGTGATCCGGTTGCTTGGCCCGAACTCATCGATCCAGTCGCTGTGTTCCTCGTAGGCAGACTCGCTCGCGCGGGCCAAGTAGTATCCCATCCTAACACTGAATCCGCGGGCATCCGCGTCACTGTCGATAAGGCCGTCCATGACCTGTATTTCCTCCTGGATTCTTTATCGGAAAAGTCAAGGCAGTCCAAACATGATGGTTTAATGCCACCGCGACATAACGATACTAGTGTGATGACCGAGCGGAATCTGGGAATACTGAGAGTTATAGATAACTTCTGTATTAGGAGTTCTAAAAAAACCTTGTATCTATTTGAAAATGCCCTCACCCCTGGCCACTCTCCCAAAGGGAGAGGGGAGGTTTTGTTAGAGCCCATCTGTACAGCGATCTTCTTTGTCACGGGCCTTATCGTCACCCTGGTCCAGGACGTGGCCTTCTCGTTGGTCCGACCCGGGATATTCTATTTCCATCCCACAGCGGCATCGGACCCGGTGACCGAACTGGAACAGGGTGGCGTCAAACTCCGCTCCGCAACGTGGACAGGTGATGGCCATAGCACTAATCCCCCATGACCGTCACCACTACGGTGCGTCTTCGCGGGCGAACGTCGCACTCCAGGTGAATAATTTGCTGCCAGGCGCCCAGCACCGGCCTGCCATCGGCCACGGGCACAGAGAGCGAGGGCCCCAAGAGCGTGGCCTGCAAATGTGAATGGCCGTTGCCGTCGTGCCAGGTCCGTTCATGGCCGTAGTCGCGGCTGGGTGGAATCAGACGATCCAGCATTTCAGGCAGATCGCGCTGGAGGCCCGGCTCGAATTCGATGGCGCCTACCGCGGCCGTACTGCCCACGCAAAACACCTGAACCATGCCTGTTTTGACTCCCGATTGGCTGACGATCGCCGTGACCTGGTCGGTAAGATCGTCCATTTGACTGTGGCCTAAGGTATCAAAGGAAAGTTGTTCTTGGTGAATCATGATGGTTACCTTAATGCATGGTTTGCACTGTGTCGCTGAGGCTTTGGGAGCGAAGATCTGAGCTTTGGCATCGTAAGCCTGTTCATGAAACCCAAAACGATTTACGCCGTTTTGGTTTTTCGGACTCAGACCGCACTGCCGACCGTGGGCAGAAATTTTCACTTTAGATTCGGCAAAGAGTTGTAACTAGTGGGCGCACCAAGAGTCGAACTTGGGACCTCGTCCTTATCAGAAACTTTAAAAGACCCGCCGAAAAACCTGTTTTCTCCGAGGAATATCACAATTTTACCCCTGAAAACTACTATTGCAAGGGCTCTCAAACGATTGCATTATCTCTCGGGAAATTGCGGTATTTTAAAAATCATGGGTCGCGCAAAACGGTATATACCGTTTTGGCTTTTTCAATGATTTCGCTATAGAAACAGAGATTTCCACATCCCAATCACTGCCTTCGTAACAGAAGTGCATGATGGACAACCCCAAAATCCTTTGTTACAACATCAGTCGGCCGGGACGTGCCTGGTTATATAATCAGGAAAGCCTCAAAACTTACCGTCCCGGCCGCCTCTTTGGTCTTCTTCCTGCCAGCGACACGGTGAATCCCGTATAAGGCCCCTAGAATGCTTTCTGCGCTTTTCCTTGGCAGGCCAATGAAAATACTCATCTAACTCTGCAACGAGCGCCAGAGCATCGCAAGAAGCCTAGAGGGGTTCGTTGGGGAGTTGCCCCAAAATCCACTTATCCGTTTCTGCTAATTGGGTATGACCTTGTTAAATTGGGCAATCTAATATATTTACATAAGCGTTTATTGAAATATGCTAAAACTTTTACCAGGGCCATGACTGATCCTGGAGCAGAGAGACAATGCGACTAAGACGTCATATCGATCGCTGGCCAGCAGCAACACGTCGCCTGAGTATAAATACCCGATCGGGCAACAGAAATGCAGGCGCTATCACCCGTCGGTCCCCCGGTTCAAGCGGTGCTACTCGCTTTGTTTAGGCAATGGGCGACAGAAAAAAGTGGAACAGTTGGCGGGTAAGGCTTCCCCCCGGTTGTCAATCTCTTTGCGGTCCCTTCTATCTGCAGGCTGCTAGGGTTAAATAAAAAATCCTTGACTCCATTAGAATAACCCTGCAAAAGCGCGTCCGACGCGTCCGGCGCGTCCGAAACTGCACAATCAGCCGCTCCCAAAGCCCGAAACCACTTTTGGGCTGGTATCTGTTTTTTCGACCGTCCGGCCAGTGGCAACATGGCCGGCCGTGAACTACCATAGAGAGGGCGTGGGGTTCCCTGATTACCGGCTAATAAGCATGCATATACCAGCGCGTATGGCAAAGAAGAAGACTGCAACCACCGAGTACAAGACGATTAAGGACTGGCTGGAGCGGCATCCCCAAAAGGTAAGGATGCAGCGGGCCTTTAAAGAACTGTGTTGTCTCATCGAGAAGGAGGATAAGCAGAATCTGGATTGGTGGCACGCTGTGGGGCGCCAAGCTCTTATCTTGTATCCTATCGATGGCCAGCACTTCGGGCAGAATTTCATTCAGAAGCTGGCCAAGGGCCTGCCTAGCCCCAACAACCGCCCCAAATCTGAACTGCCCACCAGCTACGAGCAAGACAGAGTGAATACACTATGGAGTTCGCGTAAATTAGCCCACAGATTCTCAAAGAAGAAACTGCAGAATCTCGACCGAACCCTGACCGTTCACCACATAATGGGCCTTTTGACCATTAATAATAAGAACCACAAGAGCTGGGAAAAGTTCGCTGCGGAATGTATCGCCAAAGGCTGGAGTGCGCACGAACTGCGGCGGGAGATCCAGAACGACAGAGGCGTTAAGAGCAGTGCCGGTGGACGGCGCCCAAAACCGAAGACAACGGTGACTGCAGCAATTGCAGTGCGAGATCTCATCCTGTCAGCAAGGCGCTGGCTGGCTTGCTACGAACAATGTTTGGAAGGACACGAACGGCCGCTGAAAAACGTGCCGAAAGCCGAGTTCAACAAGATCCTCCTAAAAGAGGTGACGGAGGCGGCTGAATTGTTAAAGGATGTCGGGACATCCGTAGAGAAGGCATGTCATACGCTTCAGTCACTCGCGGAGAAAATCCAAAATGTCCTGGACAAAGACACCGACAAACGGGCCCGCGGCAAGACGGCCAGGTCAGCCAAGGCTTGATGTGCTCCGACATCGGCGACTTGAGAGAAGCAATTGACTTTGGCCGGACTGACCGATTCCCGGCGGACTACTGGCATTAAGCGATAACCTCAAACCCGTGCCCGAGCCACACACACTTTTCTTGCGTGGTATGGGCGCTTTTAGCCTTCTCGACTTCGCTTGGCGACAATGCATCAATCGGTGGCAATGCCGTAAACGTCAAAGAATCGCCATCCCCTATCGCAGCCCGAACTCCGAAGAAATGGTCCTTTTTCGACGTGTCTCGCAATACGTATGAGTTAATGAGACAGCAGCAGAAAGTCACAAGTCTTGCTTACGCTTCTACTGGTTTGGTTATGAGTGCCACGTTTTTCGACCGTTACTTAGGCCCCAATCAGCGCCACAGTTTTCAACCGTTGTCTACAAGCAAGGAATCTTGCTCAGTTGTTCGTAGAAATGGTACATTCCTGCATGTATTCCCAGAACATCGCACCCCATTCGGCCTCGTCGATGATATCGGGAATCTGGTTGCCCTTACCGAGAATGTTGAACTGGGCATCGAACTTGTAGGGGATGTTGAACTGGTCGTCCGTGAAACAGGCGGGGAACGCCTCATAGGTCGTCAGAAGCGTCGCCGTCACATCCATGTGGTAGGTGCGACGGTCTGCATCGCCGGCGTCGTGATAGCCGCCGTAGGCAATGATAGTGGGTTCGTTTCCGGTCACGAACTTGTTGATGGCCGTGACAGGTTGGCCGTTGAGTTTCCAGGCCGACAGATCAGCGGTGTTGACTTCATCGGCATGGACAATGTTGCTTTTGAAGTAGGCCACCACAACGGTGTTCGAGGCCGTGCGGACTTCCTTCAAAGAAAGCTCCGCGCTTGCCGACAGAGAGCAGCATACCAAACCGGCGAGTACCAATAGCCATTTTATAATCAATCTCTTTCCATCGCCGATCGGAAATCGGCACTTCGTTATAGACGACCTCTCGATTGTCGTCACGGGTCTTTCACTTCACATCCACAATCTGCTTGAGGCGGATATCTGAGGAAGAACCGCCTACACGGATCTCAATACGATCGTGTTCCACATGCCAGGCCTTTGCGCTGATGTCCCAGTAGGCCAGCCGCTTGGCGGGTAAAGGAATCTCCACGGTCTTGCGCTCGCCGGCTTGCAGATGGACGCGTTTGAATCCCTTCAGTTCCTGGGTGGGACGACTTACCTGGGAGTCGAGGTGCTTGATATAGAGCTGTACAACCTCGTCACCGGCCCGCTTGCCGGCGTTTTCCACATCTACGCTCACGGTGATCGAACCGTTCCGAGCCAGGGTCGGGGCACTGGTCTTGAGGTTCGAATACTCGAAGGTTGTATAGCTCAGGCCGTATCCGAAGGGGTAGAGCGGCTCATCCTTGAAGTACATATATGTGCGTCCGTTTCGGATGTTGTAATCCATCATCGGGGGGAGCTGCTCAAGCGACTTGGGCCAGGTCTGAACCAGGCGTCCGCCTGGGTTATAGTCCCCGAACAAAACATCGGCCAAGGCGCTGCCTTCCTCCTGGCTGCTATGGGTCATATGCACAATCGCGGGTACATTGGCCTGGGTCCAGTTGATCGCATAAGGGAAGCTGCAGATGAGCACAACAATCGTCTTGGGATTGGCGGCGACCACCTGCTTGACGAGTTCTTCCTGGGCGCCAAGGGTGATGATCTGCCGGTCTATGTCTTCCCGGCCCTCGCTGGTGTCCGACACCTTCTTCCACCCGTTGTTCAGGTTCGGATTGTTGCCCACGCAGACGATGGCGATGTCCGACGATTTGGCGAGACTTACGGCCGCCTCGACATCCTGCCCTGACGCGACCTGCACATTCACACCCGGCCCGACCTTGTCCTTGACGCCCGCCACGGGTGTCACTGCATAGGGGGCCTGTGAACTGTACCAGTCAAACACGACTTCATCCGAGTGCGGGCCGATCATGGCGATCGACTTGACGGCCGCCTTGTCCAGCGGCAGGAGGTTCTCCGAGTTCTTCAGAAGCACGATGGACTTCTGCGTGGCCAGCCGAACCACATCCTTATTCTTCTGCGTGTTCCAGGGTTCGGTATTGTCGGACCCAATCTTGGTATAGAGCACCCTGTCCGGCGGATCGAGCAGGCCCAGCCGGATAAAAACGCGGAGCGTACCTTTGATGACCTGATCGAGTCGCGCCTCCGTCAGCAGACCCTGTTCAATAGCGGCTTTGACTGGACCATTGAAGTTCCTGTCCAGGAATTGATTAATCCCCGCATTGATTGTTCCTGCGCCGGCTTGGGTGGTGTTCTCGTAGTATCGCTGCGAGCGGGTCAGGTTGCTGAAGGCCCCGGCGTCCGTACAAATGCCGTCAACGCCCCACTCCTTCATGGTCACCTCCTCGATCACCGGATGCACGGTGCATGGGATGCCATTGTATAGGTTGTAGGCCGTCATGTAACAGCGTGCCTCACCCTCCACGAAACCCATGTGGAAGGGTACCGAGTAGTATTCGTAGAACAGACGGTCGTCGAAATCAGAGGATGTGCTGGTACGACGATCCTCATTGCTGTTGGCCAGGAAATGCTTCAACAGCGACGCAGTGAGCCAATATTTGGGATCGTCACCCTGGAGTCCCTTGATCAGCGCCACGGACATGACGCCGTTGAAGTACGGATCCTCGCCGTAACACTCCTCGGTGCGACCCCAGCGAGGATCGCGGCCCAGGTCGGCATTGGGAGCCCGGATGATGAGCCCGCCACGGTTGTTGTACTTGGGGCTCTGGTACACATATCGGGCTTCATATCCTTCGATCTGGCCGGCCTGACGCACGATGTCGGGATCCCATATCTCACCCATACCGATCGACTGAGGAAAAGTAGTGGTGGTAATGGGATTGTTTCGGCCCCAGTTTCCGGGGCGTCCTTGAGCCAGACCATGAAGGCCTTCAACATGCCCCATAGCCCGGATCCCCAGGCGCTGCACGCCAGGCCGCTGCGACAGAAACGCCACCTTCTCATCCAGCGTCAACAGGGAGACGATGTTGTTGACGCGCTCCTCCAACGGCAGATCTGGATTCTGGAACGGATACTGGTATTGCGCAGAAACACGGGCTGTTGCGAAGAGCAGCAAGAATCCAAACCCCAGGGATAGGAGTGGTCTGGTTTTCATCGTTACATCCTTTCATGGTCCTGCTGGTCTGGAACGTTTGATTTCGATCTCATGACCGACCAATCTGTTCACGGATTCCCAGCAAGGCTCGTGAAACTCATGCTGCCTAGCGGCAGTTGCACCGCGCCTTGGACGACGGGTACCCGCCCAGTCTCCTGCATGCCGTGACGACTGTCGGTCACGAACGCCCGCACCTCCTTGACGCCCGCCGGCAGTCCGGAGATGGTGGCCGTTCGTGCGGCGCCGTTGTTGACCAAATGCACCACGCAGGCCCCGCGATCCGTAAACGCGCACGAGACTACCTTGGGATTGTCGCTGGTGATCGGCACGGCCGTGGAATCGGCTGCAGTCATGCCGAGTTGTTTGATTTGCCAAAATCGCTGCGCGGGTTGCAGTGGCTGGCTGTCTCTCCCGCCCGTGAGGATTGAATAATCCGCCGTGAGCTGCCAATGCAGAATGGAAAGCGGCTGGGCGATACGACAGATCTCGACGTATTGGCTGATTTCGTTGATGCAGAACCACGGTTCGAGGAATATGGCCCGATACTGGTGCGCGCTTGGATCGAGGCCGCCCTCGGCCACTAGCAGGGGAACATCGAGCTTCCGCGCCGTGTCACTGAAATGCGTATATTGCTCAATTGTGCCGCTGTTCCAGGAATGGAACGACACCGCCCCGATGTACTTGGCGGCTTCAGCATCGTCCCGCGCCAGGTCAATAAACCAGTCGCCCGTGGGGTTGCCCGTGTCGCCCAAGAGCATTCGGGTCTTCAGCCCGCGCGACGCAAAATATGATCCCAAACGCTTGATCGTGTCGGCGTGCTCCTGCGGACTTTGCAGCACTTTGATGCCCATGTCGGATTCGTTAAACGAGAAAAGCACCGGTTCTGCGTCGTAGTTTTTTTTCATGTACTCCAGGTACGAGCCGATTGACATGCAAACTTTGTCCCATTTTTCGGGGTTGATGCGCGCACGTCCACCGCGTCCTCCGCCGCCGGTGGCCAAGGCCCAACTCGGGGCCGACCAGATGCTGACGATCGTGGGAATGTTCTTTCGGGCGAGCTTCTGCGCCATCTCCATCGCCTCGCGGACACTACTATTCAACGTGCCTTTTGTGGCGGCCTCCAGAGGGTCGGCGTCCTCGTTGGGCTGCCAGCGATCCAGCGGCATGGCCACTCGGCCCCAGGCGACGCGGAGGTTGTCAAGATTGTACTGGATCTGGGCCGCGTCGGCCGGGCTCTGAATGCGGAAGTTGCCGCCCATGCCGTCGTATTTGCGCCCGGGCCGCGATGGATCGATCACGAGCCTGACAGGAGAATTATCCACTTCACCCGTGGCTTTGATTGTGAAAGCAGCGGCACGAACAGTCTGTCCACTGGTCAGATCCCCTAGGCTGAGCGGGAAGGAAACCTCGACTTCGCTCTTGCCACGGTTGCGAACGTCACGGATGACCAACTCGGCGGGTGCGGGGAGTTGAATCTCAATTTGCTGCCGCGGGGAAATGACGCGCACTCCCTGGGCCGATGCCTGCAGGATGGGGTTAATGCCAGGGGATCGGCTGGCGGCCAGAGGCACCGATGTATCCACTGCCAATGTCGGAGTGATCAACTCGGCCGAGCCGCCGGCGTAATCGCTCCCTGGCAGCGCAATCGCAAAGAAAACCCCCTGCATGCGAGTGTTCGTCGTCGAAGTAATCTGGATTTCGGCCTCAATCTTTCCCGGAGCAATGTCCTTGAAGACTGCTCGATAACTCGCGCCAGTGGGTGGAGGCCCTCCGCGGGCACGACCGAAGCCGCCACCACCGCCGCCACGGCCCGCGTCACCGGAGAGGTTGCCTGTCGCGACCAGCGCGCCTCTTCGCGCGAGAACTTTCCACTACCCCCACTGCCAAGGCCGCTCTGGCCCTCTGCCGCCCCAGCGGGAGCAACCGCGCGGATGCTGGTGCTGAAGGCCATCAGCTCTCCGTCAACCCGTAGTCCGCGGAGATTTCCCTGAGGGGTGCATTCCACTTGCCCAAAGACCTCGGCATTCCACGAACCGAGAACAAAGAGCGACGCGACAATGAAACGAGGGAAGGCGTCCATAAAAATCACTTTCTTGGTTTGTTTTTCAGGGAGTTTCACCTTCTCAACATGATGAAGCGGGCTTCGTGGTCCGCGAGTTTCAACGGCACAGCCACGCTGCATGCCGCCACCTTGACGCCGTCCAGCAAATAGAGTTCGGCGGTTATAACGAAGTGCGATCCCGCCGGGCCAGCCACGAGTAGGGCGCAGACAAATGCCATTGGCGCAAAAATTGATATGAAGAGGATGAAGGCAATATATAGGTGTTGAAGCATGATCATCTCCAGAGTCTCCATATTCTGCTTGGTAACGTCGTTTCCCGCGAACTGCCTGCGGGGAGCCGGGAAATGCGTCATTCGGGCGCTCTACTGCTATACTGCCGATTGAGCAAGCTCTTGGGCACGGGAACGATGCAGATGTTCAACGACCGGTTGTCCTTGGAGATTAGGGCGGACTGAATCTCGATCTTTGTACCATCCGCATTGAACGTGGGGTGAATGTGATCCGTGCCGCGTTTTTGCGGACCAGCCAGGAGTATCGTCTCGCCATTGTGCCGATCCATGAGCCAGACTGCGTAGCTGAAGTCGTCGCAGGCGGCCCAGCGTCCGTCAGCCGACCCGGCAACATGCCAGTCCGAGCGTCCCGGTGACCACGCGGGAACCTGCCCGACAATCCGCATCTCCCGTGTCCGCAAATTGACGATGCCTACGCCGGTCGGATGTTCCATCGTTCCTGCAATGCCCCAATCTGAGTCCGGCGTAGCCGTAGCGATCTGGCGGTGGCCGAGTATGGCGATTGCCACTTCATCCTTGCCGATCACGGCCTCGTGGGTGATCCATTCGTATGGCGCCTCAGCATAGAGCGGTCGTAGGCCTGTACCGTCGGACCTGACGATCCACGTCCGCTGCGGT
Organism: Pirellulales bacterium; assembly: GCA_963844755.1. Classification (GTDB taxonomy): domain Bacteria; phylum Planctomycetota; class Planctomycetia; order Pirellulales; family Thermoguttaceae; genus JBEKIK01. Next base: position 434,310 of record CAWJPM010000016.1, on the reverse strand, counting down.
GCTTTGCCTGTGGTCTCCCAGCAGAAGACGATCTCGCCGGGCATCCACGGATTGGACTGCACGTGTCCAATTTGGAAACCGACATTGACGATGAATTTTATCTCCCCAGTCTTAAGGTCCATGCTCCGCAGGCCGCTTGTGCTCTGACGCGCACGCGGGCCAAAACCCGGCATGAGTATCTGTCCTTCAGACAGTTTTGTGGTTTCCGGTCCATTCACTCTGAAGTACATGAAGTCGTCATTGGCGTCCAGACCCATGTTGCCATCGACCTCAAGCGTAGATGGGATCGTTCCGCAGACGCGTTGGTAATTTGCCGCAGGTTTCACGGTTCCGGCGGCAACATCGGCGAAGAGTTGTGCGAGGTCGATCTCCAGAATCTGCTGTGGTCCGCCAGCGTGCGCCGCGGTTGTGTCCCGGTCTCTTCTGCCACGACCGCCCGAAAGGACATACAGCTTCATCGTCTTGTTGCCGGCGCATAGCATTCCCGAAAAGCCGGTCTCCGTTATCTGCACAATGTCCCCCGTCTCTTCGTTCACTGCGAACGCCTGCGGGCCTGTCTCGCGCGTTCCTCGGAAGATGAGCCACTTGCCATCTGCCGTCCACTGCCGATGCGTCTGATATATCTTGGTTTGGTGATAGCCGCCATCCGTGCTGGTCAGAAATGTGAGCGGAGTACCCGTGACTGGGTCCGGGACGATCTTCTTCTCAGACGGCCAGCGCCGGCCCATTTGCGCGAACACACCGGACGTGGTAAACGACATGACGACGGCGAGACAAGCCACAATCTTAATTCTTCTGGAGTACATGTACGATGCCCTCGTTGCGGCCGATGTATTGCGATCTCTACTCATCGCGTCCCTGCGCGAACAAGAGGTCCTTTGGCTCCCGGGCGATATCGCTGTGATCCACACTTCGTCGATCCAACCCTGGAAATTCTCGCACACGTGGTTCTTGGCCGTGCTGCGGCCCAGGCTCCAACCGAAGAAATTGCCGTGCCGAAGAAGCAATTTAAACGGCACGCGCATGATTGTAGACTGCCCCTACGAAGGAAGCTAGTGCACTAGGAATCACTGGATTTCTGAGAGGTCGGCCGGAACCATGGCTTTTGGGTGGGGGTTGGGAGCACTTTTGTAAATATGATTTGGCGACATAAAACCCGTGAAATTAGGCACTTAAGCAGGTAGGGTATATGTTTTTTGTTTTCAAAACCATATGTACGCAGTGTTGGCTTAGGTTTTCAACGTGTTTTTCGCTATTTTCTCACCTTCCAAGATGTTTACAGCAGTGGGTTTGGGAGATAATATAAGTCGTGGGGGGTGCACTTCTGAAATCCTGCGATGAAAACACATCTCCCTGCCGGCCCGCTCGACCTCCTTGCCCCTGCTTTAATTGCCGTGACCCTGGCCGTGACGGCGCTACGCGCGGCCGATGGCCCGCCAGTTGTCGCCAAACCCAATGTTAACGCCGCGGTGACCGTCACCGACGATGGGCGCACCTGGACGATGGACAACGGCATCGTCAAGGCCACCATCGACAAGGGCAGCGGCAACATGACATCGCTCATTTATCGCGGCATCAACACCATGGGCCCTGGCGGTATCTGGGAACAAAAGCCTTCCGGTAAGGTGACCCAGTCTCTGACCATCGACCCGGAGAAAAACGGCGGCGCGCGTGCCGAGGTCGACGTCAAGGGTGTGAACGGCCGGATGGACATTGAAGTACGCTACGCCTTGGAACGCGGCGTCAGCGGCATTTACGCCTACGCCATTTTCTCACACGCAGCCAATTATCCCGCCGCGGGAGAAGGCGAAAGCCGCTACATCACCAAGCTCAACTCTTCATCTTTGATTGGCTCTCCGTGGACGCAGACCGCAACATGCTCGAATGCACCCCGCAGGACTGGGGCGCGGGCGTCGTCATCCACGCGAAGGAGCAGCGGATTTTGAGCACCGGCGTATATAAGAACTCAGTCGAGCACAAATACAGCTACAACGCGGTGCAATACAAGATTCCCGCCTACGGCTGGTCCAGCACCAAGGACCACATCGGCGTCTGGTTCATCAACCCAACCACCGAATACCTCTGCGGCGGCGCCTCCAAAGCTGGAACTGGTCTGCCATTCGACGCCACGACAACCCGACCCGATCATCCTGATTACTGGTGCGCCGGCCACTACGCCGGCGGCGCGTGCTGCAACATCCCCGCCGGCGAGAACTGGAACAAGGTCATCGGCCCGATTTTTGTCTATTGCAACGCGCTGGCCGACCCGAAAGTCCCGTCCCAAGCCGACCTGGCCACGCTGGCGGCCACCGCCGGCAACCCCACCGTCCCGCCCGCCTGGAAGGACAACGCGACGGCCCTGTGGCAGGACGCGCTCGGCCAGGCCAAAAAAGAGAAAGCCCAGTGGCCCTACGACTGGGTCAACGGCGTGGATTACCCGCACAAGGACCAACGCGGGAACGTCACCGGCCAACTCGTGCTCAACGACCCGCAGGCGGCCACGACCAAGCTGCCCAATCTGACCGTCGGCCTGGCCCACCCGGATTACACCGGCAAGGCGGGCCTTTTGTGCGGCGGGCGGGCAACGGCAACCTGGTGACCTGGGCGCACGACGGGAATTACTACCAGTTCTGGAACGATGGCAGCGAGGACGGCAAATTCACCATCTCCAACGTCCGCCCCGGCACCTACACGCTGCACGCGTTTGCCGACGGCGTGCTCGGCGAATTCGCGCAGACCAACATCACCGTCGAGGCGGGCAAGACGCTGGACTTGGGCAGAACTTGAATGGAAGCCCGTGCGCTACGGCAAGCAAGTCTGGGAAATCGGCTACCCCGACCGCACCGGCGGCAAATTCTACAAGGGCGACGGCTCGAATTACTGGCTCTGGGGCTGGGTCTGCGCTACCCACTCCTGTTCCCGAACGACATCACCTACACCATCGGCAAGAGCGATTACCACAAGGACTGGTTCTTTGAGCAGGTGCCGCACGGGGAATCCACCGCCTGGAAGAATCCCGCCGCCAAGGATCCCGCCAACCAGCGCTTTGGCTGGGTGAAGAGCTGCGACGGGCAACGAAGACATGTGGCGCACCATTGGCCGGGGCCGGGCGACCACTTGGACCATCAAATTCAACATGGAAAAAGCCACTCAGGGCCAGGCGGCCCTGCGCGTGGCGCTGGCCGGCGCCGACGGCAGGCTGGAGGGCTTGCCGTGGCTGTCAACGGCAAGAGCGTCGGCACGATCCGGCCCGTCGCCACCAACGCCCTGCGCTACAACACCAACAAGGGCGTTTGGCGAGAATACACCCAGAAGTTCGACGCCGCCCTGCTGAAGCCGGGCGAAAACGAAATGCAACTCACCGTCCCTGCCGGCGAACTCACTTCCGGCGTCGTTTACGACTACCTGCGACTGGAACTCAACGAGAAATAGAAACAGCCTTTCAGGAGACACGATCATGGAATTCACACGCAGACAGGCGATGGGCATGGCAGCGGGCGTGGTCCGACAACGGCCCCACCGAATCGCGGTGGATGATTTAGCGGATCGCTTTGGGCTGGAGTTTCTGGCGAATAGAAGAAGGTCACCAGGAGGCGGCACAATGCGCACATCATCGGTTTTCACTGCATTGGAGTTTCCATTTCCCCTATCAATGCTTGCCAGGCGCAGAGAAGTCTTTGGCTTTGCGGTCGTCGAGGTAAAGATTGACATCTTCGGGCGAGGCGTGGTTGAAAATACACCAAGCGGTGTCGCCGAGTCAGAAGAAAGGTGTGCCGTTGGCTTTTACGAAGTAGCGGCCGTTCTCAGAGCGTGTCCTGAAATTGTATAAACGGTGAAAAAATGTTACGACTCCACCTTTTCAAGATATCCAGTCAAGGAAGATGGAGCCGTAACAATGACAAGGACGAATTATCCCAGCGATCTCTCGGACGAGCAATAGCAAATTATTAAGAATTTACTTCCGAAACCTGCCCGGCTGGGCAGAAAACCTATTGATCGACGTGAGATTTTGAATGCAATCATGTATGTGAATCGAACCGGATGCCAGTGGCGAGCCTTGCCTCACGATTTTCCTAAATGGAAGACGGCGTACAATATCTTTTGGCGATGGCGGAAAGACGGCGTTTGGCAACGGATTCACGACACTCTGCGGGAACGGGTGCGACAGGCCGAGGGGAAGAAGAAAACGCCCACGGCGGCCATCATCGACAGCCAATCGGTGAAAACGACCGAAGTTGGCGGCGAGGAAAGAGGTTACGACGCCGGCAAAAAGCTTTCCGGCCGCAAACGTCACTTGGCCGTGGATACCCTGGGATTGATTTTGACCGTCGTGGTTCATGCGGCTTGCGTTCAGGATTATGACGGTGCTCGTTCGGTGCTGGAACAACTGAAGGATAAATTCAAACGATTGAAAGTTGTTTTCGCCGATTCGGCCTATGGTCGCAACGCCTTGCCGGATTGGGTTAAGGCAACGATGGGTTGGATACTTCAGACCGTGCTGCGTCCGGTCGGAGTCAAAGGATTCGTGATTCTTCCCAAACGTTGGATTGTCGAAAGAACTTTCGCCTGGCTGGCACGCTGGCGTAGGCATAGCAAAGACTACGAACGTAATCCAAAATCAAGTGAGGCAATGATCCACATTAGCATGATCGGCTTGATGTCTCGCCGCCTTGCAGCACTAAAAACCTAATTTAAGGACACGCTCTCAGAGATGTTAATGGCAAGCAACGGTTTGATCCTTTGAAAACCCTCGTGGTTTAACATCATTGTCCCGTCCTTCCCAGGTTGTATAATTACGCTGTTGATAGGCAAGATAAACAGTTCACATTCTTGCAGGGAGATGCTATGAAACCCCTCTTTGTCTGTGCTGTTACATTTCTGTTGGCTTCCACGGTCTCGGCCGCCGAGACGCTTGATATCTATGTCGTCGATACCGAGGGAGGCAAGGCGATGGTTCTGCTGACGCCCGATGGTGAGACAATGCTCGTCGATGCCGGCTATCCGACCCGAGACGACCGGGATACAAAACGGATTGTCGAGGTCGCCCAGGCCATTGGAGTCAAGCAATTCGACTATATCCTGGCCACCCACTACGATGCTGACCATGTAGGCAACATTCCCCGCGTTGATACCCTGATACCCGGCAAAGTCTTCGTGGACCACGGCGAGCCAATCCCCACATTGAATGCAGGGAGCAGACGCAGCAACTACGAACCCTACGTGAAGGCGATCGGCGACCGGAAGCGAATATCGGTCAAGCCGGGCGACGTGCTCCCGTTGAAGGGACTTCAGATCACGGTTGTCACGGCGGGAGGCAAGGCGATCTCGAAGCCGCTCCCCAGCGGCGGCCAGCCTAACGAATTTGCCCCCGCCAGCCGCCCGACCTACACGGACGTCAACGACAACGCAGGCTCGATCGGACTGTTGTACGAGTTCGGCAAGTTTCGCATGCTCGATCTCGCAGATTTGCTCTCGGCAGTCGAGTACGATCTCATGTGCCCCAAGAACCTTGTCGGCACTGTGGACCTATTCATGGTGAGTCATCATGGCCTGAAGATGTCGAACGCGAAGTTTCTGGTACACGCCCTGCGTCCCAAGGTGGCCATCATGAACAATGGCGGCCGCAAGGGCGGCGATCCCAAAACGCTGGACATCATTAGGAGTTCTCCGGGCTTGCAGGACCTTTGGCAGTTGCACTACGCCCAAAGCAGGCGACCAGAAGAATGCCCCAGCGGACTTCATAGCCAATCTGCAAGATCCGTGCGAAGGGAATCTGATCAAGGTAATCGTCCAGCGCGACGGCGCCTTCACCGTCACCAATCTGCGGAACAGTTTCTCCAAGACCTATCAGCCACAATGATTGACGGCCACCAGGGGCCGCGTGTCTTGTCCAAACGCGCGACTAGGTCGAGCGTGGCAAGGTTGTTACTACATCGAGCAGGCGGCAGCCTTGTCCGGCTTCGTCGGAGCAAATTGGTTTTACTTGTCGCGATGAACCGGTCCTCGGCCGCACGGACGGCGAGAACTATAACATCGGCTTCGTGGATGTGACCGACCGGCCGTATCGGGTGACAGGATTGAGCCAATTGCGGCAATCGTGGATTACGGCAACGCCGCCGGCGCCGCCGCCTTCAAGGTCTGTGGCATCTCCTGCGTCAGGCCATCCTCGAACGGCAAGCGAAGGAAGATCATCGCAAAGGCGGCGGCAACACCCAGAATCCCGGCTCGACAGCGACAGCCTCCGCAAATTAGAAGTTCTGGCTGTCGAGATCGCGTAAATGCCGGTCGAAAATGTCTCACGTAGCGAAAACCCTGTTTCCTACATGTCGAGAGGGCAATCGCTCGCAATTCATCAACGGACCGATTTTACAGGTTGCGGCTGATGCACTGAGTGAGGTCCGCGAGTGGCAGGCGGTGCAGAAAGAAATCAATCGAATTGAAATACGTCTGGAGTTACTGCCCCATCGAAGCAGTTGCACCACTTCGAGTACCAGCCTCCTCAACCATCTACGCGTTGGCCTTTTGATTCGTCGGTCACACGCTGTCGATGGGAGAAAGTTATCCCTTCGATCTCCACCAGCAACTCCGGTTCAACAAATATCGCCTGCGACGTAGATCGTAGGCAATTTGCCCAGTCTTGCTCGGCAAATCGCCCTTACAGTGTCATATTCTTCCTGTCGCTTGACGTAGACTCGGGCCACGGCGAGGTCGTCAAGTGTTGCCCCCAAGCCACATAGACCGTGACGCTGGAAATTGTCGGGGGCTATCAAAGCCGCGATGTTGTCAAGGGATTGTTGCGTTTGCCGCTCGACGCTGTTATCGTGCTGGCTTTCCGATGCCGTGATGCTGGCTGTACCGGAGATGAACGTAGTGACCAACTCGCCGGTTACAACCGCCATAGCGCGCACGAACTTGGGCTTTTCCGTTCCGTACTGATGGGCGTAGTCGTAGGCCGAGGTTTGGATAGGATTCTCCAGCGGAAACAAGGCGACGTCTGGGCGGTTGGCCCGGAGAGCAATGCAGCCGACCGCCACATCGTCGCCACCAGTGCCAATGCCCGTGCTGGCAGGGAAGATGGGCCGGTTCCACGTGCGCGGGATCAAGCCGTCGCCGAACTTCAGATTCGAGTAGAAATCGGCTCGCGCCCGGTTCAGTTCACGATACCGATACGTTTGCCCTTCTGGGGCCGTGATGTTGCCCAGGTGGAGCCATGTGCGAATCACTTCGTCAAATCGCCAGCCGGCGGAATTCAGCCGTTCGCTGGCCGAGCGAAAGGCGGAAAGCGATCGATCGCAAGTCGATCGTGCTGCGGTCTCGGGACGAACATCGGCAAGGTAAGCCCAGGTAACGCCATCGTGCCGGGCCGTAACCATTCCTTTGCCGAGACGCTCGATTTGGACTTGGTCACCGCCGCCGGCAAGGCCCCAAGCCTCGATTGACAGGAGTTTTCCGTCGCAGGGCGGTTGGGAGATATAGCTGGTTGCCGGCAACTCGCGCCCATAGAAAGCCTCGAATATCTGCCTGCAGGCGGTCTGATCCTCGATATTTCTTAGAAAGACCGACTGCATTACGATCGATCCAGAACCCCCTTCCTCCCGAAAGAGCGCTTTGGTCGTTCGCAATGCCGAATCAGCCTGTTCCAATAAGGTGATGCCGCAGCAGGGCGTAACCGTGGCAAAAACATGTCGTACTCCGTTGAATTCGACGACGGAATAGCCTGCATCAGCGCGGATTTCTTTGTGGATCATTGGAGCACGGTTACGTTCCCTATTGGTGTTGTGCAACGATTTCAAATGGTATGGCCGGCAACGCGCCTAGCGGTATGCGCCGTGTAGCCCCTCTTGCGTTTTCCTCTGCAGAAGCCGGAGACCTCTGCGCAAAGGCCGTGACGATCAGGTTGCCTTTCATGCCGGATTTGACCTTGGCGACGTCAGTCTGCAGCACGATCTCGCTGCCTCCGCTCAGCGGGGTCACAGTCTTGATGGTGATGCCGTCCGGCGGTTCGCTTAATTCGTATTCGATTTTGGTAATCATCGGGCCGGTGGGCATGCTCACTTGGACCGGGACGGTTCCACCAGCAGGGATTTTGACAGGGGTTGCCGTTAGGATTCTCGCCGCATCCCCGGGCCTGAACCGACCCATTACAGTGACTTTCTGCTCCTGGGCGGGAACGAGATGACGGTAGGCGAATGCTTGCGTCATGTCGTCCGCCGGTACGGCCGAGTCGAACCACCTCACGGCCCTGGATGGTCGCGTGACCTTCGATGTGCAGGTTGAAGGGTTCCATCGCCGACGCCGGGGCGTTGAGGGTGAATCTCACTTTGTCTTGATTCTCAGGAACCCGGGCACCAGTCAACGTGAAGCCTTGAGGCGCAGTCTTTCAATCTCAACGCGATTGCGCCGGTGAACCCGTCTTTGCGCAGCGCGTGGACAGTCAGGGGAACACTCGCGCCGCCGTGAACGTTAAGGCTGGAGGGCGTGACTCGCAGCTCGAAATCCGGGCGCGGCGCGCTGATGCGCAGCCGGTAACTATAGGCATCGCCGCCACCGTGCTGCGTATCGCCGATATGAACGAAGTAAGGGCCCGTCGCGGGAAGCGTGACCGCAAGGTAAGAATCCGCATAGTGCGTATTCAGGCCGGAGCCTTTGTCCTCATGGTCATCGTTGAACGCGAGTTGCTTGCCGGCGGCGTCGGTGATGATGAGCACTGAGTCGAGCGGCGAATCGAGCCGGCGCGCATAGACTTCCGCAACGATCTGCTCACCCGCCTTGCCGTCAAAGCGGAAGACGTCCATGTCGCCGGGCTGATCGATGCGCCCGTTGATGATGATCGGTAATGTGACGGGCTGGGCGTTGTCGCGCGGTGTTGTTCGGTTCCTTTTCAAAGCACTCCGGCAGGGTGTCCGCCAAAACCACCACACGGTTGGCGAGCCGTTCGTTGAGAAAGTGGATAGATGCCTGGCGCACTTGTCCCTGAGATCGAGCGGCAACTGGTTGAACGGCAGATTCCAGCCGGTAGCGGCGACGGTCGTTTGCGTGCCGATCTTGCCCCCCAAGGGGAAAACGCCGGTAACGAACGGCAGTTCGCCGATGGTGATGCGATAGACGAAGTCCTCGCGGCCGCGGTAGAGTGCGTCCTTGATTTCGAGCACATAATCGCCGTCGGCTGGGACTTTGTAGAAGAGCACCGGGTCGGGATGGAACCGATAATCGTCGGTATAGGCCAATTCCTCGCCTTTTGCATCGTAGAGCGCAACCGTGGCCTGGAACCAGCCGGGCACGGCGTCGGAGATATAAGGGATCAACTCCCGCGCCCGCACCACGACGACCAATTTCTGGCCCTCTTTCGCCTGGAACCGATACCGGTCAACGCCCCCGGGCGGAATCTGGCCGTTCAAGGTGATCGGCAGGGTGATGTTTTTCTCGGGCGGCTTCGGGTCGAGCTCCGGGTCCATGCTGAGCTTCGCTTTGGGAATGTCCTTCCAGTCCTTCTTGCTGAATTCCGGCACATCGCCCACATTGAATACAAGCGGGTTCGAGAGGCCGGATGGCGTTGCCAATCTGATTTCGCGATTGCCAGGCGGAGCAGTCGGCGTCATGGTGACCTGAAGGGTGATGAATTCACCCAGCGACGGATTTGTCAGCCGTCTGCCAAAATTAGTGAGTTTTTGCTTTATGTCTTCGGCCGCCTTTGCCTCCTCCGGCGTCACTTGTTGGCCCTGCTTCCGCTTCTCTTGAATCTTGCTCAATGCCTCCCGCATTTCCTTTTGCTCGGTTGGCGTCACCTGCCGTTCTTGCTTGATGATCGTCGCGCTGACTCCTTTGCCAGAGAAGTAAACGGCGGTGGCGTTGAGATACCGTCCGCCGACTGTCGCCTGGAACGTCGTACCCTGCCGCCCACCGGCAGGATAAACGTAGCCGATATGGGGATCGCCCTGCTGCCCAGGGCGCTCGATCCGATCACTAACCACAGCAGTAATGACCATCGGGATGATTTCATGGGTCGCTCCGGAGCTTAAATGATTTCCTTCAGCAGTCCGCCCGTGGGAACGCCTTCCGCCGGCGTGGGCATGACGCGGGCATCCAGGCCTTGCGGGTTCGGCAGACTGGCAGTCGGGATCGATCCCGAGCAGTTTGTATATGCTGCCGATTAGATCGCAGGGATAGACGGGGCGGTCCTTCACCTCTTCGCCTTTGGCATCCGTCGCGCCGACCACCTGGCCACCCTTGAAGCCGCCGCCGGCCACCAAGGCGCAGAAGGCATTGCCCCAATGTCCGCGGCCGCCGTTCCACGGCGCTTCCCACTGGATTTTCGGGGTGCGGCCGAATTCGCCACCCCACCAGACGATGGTGCTGTCGAGCAAGCCGCGCTCCGACAAATCCTGGATCAATGTCGCCAGGCCTTTGTCGAGTTCCGGCAATTGGCGTTTCATTACCACGAAATTGTCTTTGTGCGTATCCCATCCGGGATAGTTGATGGTGATGTAGGGAACGCCGCGTTCGACCAGCCGCCGCGCCACCAGACATGCTTGCCCGAACGCGGTTCGGGGCGCTTTCACTGTCGGCGGAGCCCCTGCCGCCAGCGTGGCGCGGCCGTAGCGGTCGCGCAAGGCGTCTTTCTCCTCGGCAAGGTCAAACACTTTCGCGCCATCGCCGATGATCATGTCGTAGGCCTGATCCCGCGACCGGACCAACGCCTGCAATCCCGGATTCTCCGGGAGGGAGTGCGGCATCTTGTCCAGTTTGTTGAGCAGGTCGCGCCGGTCGCGCTGTTGCTTGTCCGTGATTCCTTCCGCGACGATGCCTTCCACCATGAACCGGGCTTGTGAAGGATCGCCACCCGTCATGAAAGGTTTGTAGCGCGTGCCCAGGAATCCCGCCTCGTCAAACCGCCCCAGCGGCTCGGTCAATACGATGTAGGGCGGGATCTGCCCTTGATACCCGCCGTCATAACCCTTGAACAACGAGACGACGGCCCCCGCGCAAGGATACACGAGCCGCTCGCCGGCCTTGCGTCCGGTCTGCACCATGTAGGTTGCCGTTTCGTGGGCGTTGTTGCCGTGAGTCATGCCGCGGATGATGGAGTATTTGTCCGCCTGCTTGGCCAGTAGCGGCAGCAGCTCGCAAATCCTGATCCCGCTCACGTTGGTCTCGATCGGCTGGTTGAGCGGACCGCAGTAATCGTTGCCGGCCTCGGGTTTCGGATCAAACGTATCGAGGTGCGGCGGGCCGCCCCACATCCAGATTTGAATCACCGACTTCGCCTTGCCGGTCGCCTTGGACGTGCCGGAGTCGCCGCCCAGGCGCGAATCGCCGGGCTGTCGGCCAACCCCAGCCCGGCAGCGCCGAACAGGTGCGGCGGATCGCTTCGCGTCGAGAGATTGGTGTGCTCATGGTTCTTGCGTGCCCTTTCATTTTCAGTGTCTGAACTGGAATTCCGCGCTGTTGATCAACGCCCAAGCGAGATCCAGTCCGGCACGTTGGCGGCCTGTCGGCGGACTGGCTGATACGCCACGGCGATTTGCAGTCTCCTCGGCGGTCGGGTAACGCGACAGAATCGTCAGGTAAAGCTCGTTGACCACCTCGCGCGGCTTGCTAGCAGGTTGCAGCAAGGCGCGAAGTTTGGCGCCTTGCTCCAGCTTGCGCCGGATATGACTCGAATTCAGAAGATGCAACTGCTGGGCGGATGTCGGCAGATTACTGCGTTGTTCCGATTCCAGACCGGTATTGCGCGGGGAACGCCCGAACAAGTCAAGAAACGGACTGGTGATGCTGGCGTCCGCCAGCGCAATCGAGCGCTTTTCCTCGGGTATGAAGGTAAATGGTTCCGGAATGCGGCTGGTGTATTTCTCCGTCGTGCCGGTGATCTGGTTGATGGCGTCAATCAACACCTCCGCCTCCAACCGCCGCACCGGATAAAAGGCGAAATTGGCCTCGCCCTGCGGATGATTGGATGCCGGCATGCATGGAAAGCTGATAGGTCTGCGACTTCAGGATCAGCCGGAAGAGATGCTTCAGATCATACCGGGACGCGATCAATTCCCGCTCCAGCAGGGCCAACAGTTCGGGATTTACCGGCGGGTTGTCCGGGCGGATGTCGTCCGGCTCATGAATGATCCCGCGGCCCAGCAACCATGACCAGGCGCGATTCGCGATGTTGCGGGCAAACCACGCATTCGTCGGGCTGATGAGCCAGTCGGCAAACACCTCGCGCGGATCCTGCTGCGGAGATAGCTTCACCGTCGTCCCGTCCGGAAAAACGGCGGACGCAGGAGGCAGTGGTCTTGCTGAGATCGAAGAAAACGATCTCCTCCTTCCATTCCGCAGTGGACTTGTAGCCGACCCGTGAAAAAAATGACTGCCATGTTCGGCCAGACGCTCACTTCGGCCATTTCTCCGCGCGCGTCCCCATGAAGGTCAACGCCACAGCCTGCGCCAGCGCCTGTGGATCCTTGCTCTGGACGGCCCGGTAGAAATTGACCTGCGGCTTGCGGAAATTGCTGCCGCTGGCGGTGAGCATCTCGCGGACAAATCGGTCATACGGCATGTTTTCCTTGAGGCTGGTCCGAATCCAACGGTGATACGCCTGCACCGCATTGGGCCACAGATTGATGGGAAACTCCGACTTGACCCGCAGCAGATTGCTCCACTTCATCGCCCAGTAATCCGCAAACTCATCCCGCTCCAGGAGCCGGTCGATCAAGATGCTGCGTTTGTTCGGGTTCTTGTCCAGCAAAAACTGCCGGGCCTCTTGGGGAGTGGGCAGCGTGCCGATGACATCGAGATAGACCCGACGGACAAACACCTCGTCGGAGCATACCTTCGCCGGTTGAATTCCCAATTGCTTCAGCCTGTTGAAAACTATCTCGTCTATCTTACCTTGTGGAGTCAGATCGGCGTGGCTTTCAATAATAGGCACGGGCGATTTGTTCGCGTCTGTATCGGCTTGGGCCGCTAGCAAAAGAACCGCGGAAATCAAAGATATCACCATAGTCACTCCTGACCAAGATTAGCATGTTTCAGCGCGGACACATCGAAGCCAATGCAACCTGCCTAAGAATCTAACACCAGAAGCAGCCAGAAGTTCCACTCGAACGCCAATGTTTAGTAGGAGTGTTGATGGGTATCAATATCCCCCAGATGTAGGGATGACCATTATCATTCTCACATTTCCGGCGAAGGACAACGACTGCCCCGCACACCAGTGCGTCGGAAATGGTTCGTTTTCTAACGCTCGGCGAGCGATTCGACTCCATGCCCGACTTTCCCTGCAAACCCGGCCCGAGAGTGCCATCTCGGTAATCAAATCGCTGGAAAGCCGTAAAAATTGAGGTTTCCAACAACGAACGCATAGATACCTATGGTGGGATGGCTAGGCAGGAACCGCCCCAGAGCGTAACGGGCGCAAACTCAGAATCGCCATCGCCTATTGGGCGACAGCAATCCGACGTGCAGCCCGCTTTCGACGGCGTCGGGCCTGGGCTTCGCGGGATTCTTCTTCCCGCTGCTCAAGTCGGTGCTCAGGATGGGCAACAACCCAACGATCCGGCAATAAGGCTTCCAAGGCAGCCGTGTCGCCAGGGTCGATGGCGGCAATCCGACGCAGCACGTCAGTCAAGTACGTCCAAACGCCAACGCATTTCCGCCGCGCACTTTGCACCAGCGTGTAGAGCGTGGCCCCGGTCTTGCCGCCTTCCTCACTGCCGAAGTGCAGGTAATTCTTTCTGCCGCTGACCACGGGCCGCAGAAGTCGCTCAATCACGTTGTTGTCTATTGGAATCCTTCCGTCACTGGTGTACCGGACAAACGCCTCCCAACGGTTCAGCACGTAGTCGATGGCTTCAGAACGCCCACATCCCGTATAAGGCCCCTGGAACGCTTTCTGGCGCCTTTCCTTGGCAGGCCAATAAAATTACTCATCTAACTCTGCCACGAGCGCCAGCGGCGTTGCAAGAAGCCTAGAAGGGCTAATCTCGGAGTTGCAACCAAATCCGCTTCTTCGTTACTGCTTATTGAATGTCTTCATGTTAATTTGGGCAATCTTGTATAAATACAAAAGCGCTTATGTAATTATAACAAAACTTATCCGGTCTGTGACTGATCCTGAGGGCAGTGAGAGAATGCAACCAAGACGTTCTATCAGTCGCTGTCTGGCAGCAACGCATCGCCTGGGTACGAATACACCCGCAAGAAGGAAAGTTGCCCATTTGCCAACGTGGCGGGTGTCAGAATTGCGACAGCGGGTTTATTGAGCTTATGGTCGTCCAAGAGCCCCAAAACGCCTCCTTGCTCGCCACCAGCGACGTTTGCCCCGGTTCTAATGGGCATTTTCAGGCGTTGCTGGTCAGAATCCGTCGCTTTTTGCCCCATAAAACCCCGTATATGGCTCCAATAGCTAAATAAAGCCAAAAAAAGCGTCAAAATAACCTGGGAGTGCCGCTTATCTTTCCCCACCCCGCCGTTGTTCGTGGCGGAGTGAGGAAAGAGGTGGAATTGCGCCTTCCGTGGATGCGCCCACAGGGTGCCCAATCCTGCGTGCCTTCTGCAGTCCCGGAATCCGTCCCTTTCTGCGCATCGTCGATTGTTTGATCGGCCGATGCGTAACGACCATTGTGCTGCCTCGCGCGTGCGGGGCGGTTGTGTCCCATTGACATGACCGCCCTGCGGGGGCGGTCTCAGCCTATAGGAGATCGTCCCATGATTGCATTCCCCAAACCAGTGTCTTCTGATATCCCCAACTGGCATGATTGGTTTCTGTCCATGCTGCCCAAAATCGTGCAGCAGGCGAAGATTGCGTTCCGCGGACTCGATGCCGCTGCCATGGAAGATGCCATTGCCGAGGTTGTCGTAAACGCCTGCGTGGCATTCGCCAGGTTGGTCGAACTGGGCAAGACCGAGCTTGCCTTCGCCTCTGTCTTAGCGCGGTACGGCGTGGCCCAGTTCCGCGACGGCCGTAGCGTCGGCAACCGGCTCAACATCCACGATGTCCTGAGCAAGTACGCCCAGCAAAAGAAGGGCATCAAAGTCAAAAGACTCGATCACTATAACGAGGAAGAAGGCCAGTGGGTTGAGGCAGTTGTTCAAGACACGCGATCCTCGCCCGTGCCCGACATCGTATGCTTCCGCCTCGACTTCGCGGATTGGTTAGGGCGTCTGCCGAGGCGCAACCGTTGCATTGCGGAATCCTTGGCAATCGGTAATCGGACAAAGGACGTTTCGCGGCGGTTCGGAGTGTCCGAGGGCCGCATCACCCAGCTTCGGCGGGAACTGGCCAATTCCTGGGTCGCGTTCCGTGGCGAAGAAGGATCATCCAGATTGATTGATCCGGTTGCCGTGTGAGCCACACATAGCATTGTGCAAATTGTGTTCAAGTCGCCCCGTTCCTGCTTGGGGCGGGGCGGCCTGGGCTGTACATACCAGGGGCTGATGGTTTTTCTTGGCAGCTGCAGTCGCTTTGCCGCCCGTCTCCGTCGCCAAGCGTAGGCGGGCACGAATCTCTTCCTTTCATCCTCTAGTTATACCGTTCCCCGGCGGTTGGTTTCTGTCCGCCGGTCAGGGCCAGAGACGCTTTCTTGTTTTACTGGGCCTTCCCTTCAGCGTCACTGCGGCTTCGCCCTAGACTGCTCAATATCCTCGCTCAGCTTGAGCAACATACGCATCCCTGCATGGAAAGTCAGAGCTTCTTCCCAGGTGCATCGGAAGACGCCGAAATTATGAGCAGCAGGTTTTCGATAAAGGTCATACAGGGTAAGTGCCATTAAGGAGAAGCGTTTCTCGGAATCAACGTCGGTAGTGCAGTGTGCGTGCAACACATTGCGCAATTCACCCTTTCGGCCACCCTGGTAAAATTCCTTTGGCCAAAGTTTCCTGGTCAATGCCTCGATCCCGTTCGCCAGGAAGTTAACGATATATTCGGGCTGAAGTTCCCTGTCCCCGAGATCGCTAAATTGTTGTTCGACTATGCGAATAAGCCCTGCAATCTGTTCCGCCGAAAGCGCGTGAAGTAAGCATGTACGGTCGCGGCGTCAAAGACCTCAGATCGCGTTCTCTTGCGGCACCGTCTGCATCCTTTAGCGAGCCTAGCAGAGTCCCGAGCGCAAACCAAATCGCTGCCCGAGCCTCAGCAAGACAGAACCCGGCTCTGAGCTCGTCATCCAGGCCGCATGGGTTTATTGCGAACTTCTCACGGTCTAATTCACCCTTCAAGAGCGCGGCTGCATGCCAAGACTCCTGAACCAGCCCTGCCTTCAACAGACTTCTTATGTTGGCACGGTACTCGCTAGTCAGCACTTGATCTTGCCTATCAGACCACATACGTTTCTCATTGCGGTATTCAGCGCCCATTCGGTAACCTGTAGGCTTGTCGCTGTACCACGATTCCTTGCGGTTTTCAGCGCCCACTAGGTGAGCTGTAGGCGGGTCTATGTCTATGTACCACGATTCCTTCCAACGCTCCAAAGTTGCGGAGGTCTTTCCGAACAACTGTCCAATCGAGAAGTAATCCTCGGCGGCGTTCTCGGATATGAGGCGTTTGACAGCCTTAAAGACGGCGTCTTTATCGTCTGGCGATTTCGGCGTCTGCATACCGCTTGTCAACTTAACCAATACTGCGCCAGTCTCGTATGAGGCGCATTCGCTATCCTCCCATCTTTTGTAAAGCCCCGCCATTTCCCCCAAAATAAGTTCTTCGCATCGTCGTGTCTTCAGTCCTTCTTCGCGTGACGGAAACCGCGCTTGATCATTGAAGGATTTCACAACGAAGGGATCAACGAGGTCGCAGAGATGGTCGAGAAGCGAATTTTTGGAACGTTCGTATTTCGTGCGAATGATTCCTTCTCTTTCCGACTTCTCATAAAAAACACCCGGATCGTTTTCGTCCAATGCGATGGAGCGGTCGCCGAATTTCTCCCATTCTATGTCAAACGGAAGTTCATTTTCGGTAATCTGCGTCCTTGTCGTCGTTTCAAAGTTCGGCACAAAGGGCGAGAGCCACTTCCAGAAGAAGTAGAGCACATTCGCATACTCGTTGTCCTGCCTCGCTTCGAGGTACTCACCCATGCAGCAGCCTATTAGCACAGCCTCGCTGGGGGAGATGTTAAACAGTGCCATGTTGTGCCTCCTAAATTTGCAACTCACACTCAGCCGGATGACTTGTGACGAAAACTCCTGGATAGGATCGCAATACAACGAGGATCACCCGCGGCCTGCGGAGCCCTCGCCCAAGATCCGTAAAGATTAGCAGCGCAGCGAAAATCGCACCGCCCGCTACTGCGGCCACCAAACCCATAAAATCGAATAGCGTGACGCAAATAATGCCTCCGATAATGAGCATTTTTATCCACTCTTGCACGAACTTCGACATTGTTAATCTCCTTAGCCAAAGGCTCAAGTTGGCGGTTTCGGATAAAGCAGTTTCCGACGCTCACGCGTCGTTCAAATTGTCTTAATAATGGCCGTCAAACGGCCGTGATTTTAAACAGTAAATATCTCCTTTGGTTGTGTGAAACCCCGATAAGACCTCACAACCGAAGTCCCATCTACCCACTAATTTAATCCGCGGGGATCGGCAGGGCAACTAGCCCCCCCCAAGAATCATCTGGTGCATTTGTCTATCAGATACTTGCAGAGAAAAATGCCCAAAATTGGCTATAAAATCATTGATGAATAGCCGGGCTGATGAGTTTTTGCCGTGACAACCGGAAGCCCAGCAGCACCTCGCCGCATTCACTGCCGGCTCTCCGTGGCTGCCGCTTCACTGGGAAAGCTTGGTTCCGGAACTGACAAATCGCTCGGCTGTTTTCCTGGAGATTTTGGCCTCCTTTAGCAGTCGTTTGATGGATTCGTCGAGTGTACGCATGCCATCGGCGCGGCTGGTGAGGATGACATTGTCGATCGACTCCACCTTGCCGAAGCGGATGGACGCCCCGCTGGGTGGAGAAACTTGGGTTGATTGACCGCGGGCTCCCCGATGACGGCCGCCTCTCGTTGCTGGACCGTGTGATTCCCGTGCCGGACGGATAACCTCCCTTGGCGCTGGCTCCGCTGCCGTCCCTCACCGCATCCACCGCCGGGGGACGAAAATGCCTTCAAGACCCTACCCGAGGTTTAGTTATCAGAGCACCTTCACTAAGAATTTGAAATTTATTGCGGGGGTGGGGGGGCTTTACCTTTCCGCAGGGGCAAGGTAGAATCGGGCTTGTACCGTTCAACTTGACTGCTATGCGTGCGTCATGGGTTGAACGGCTACCTCTTCTTGTAATGTTCAATCATGTTACGTTTGGTCACAATTTTTTTGGAGAAACCGCCATGTGCCGTTCATCCAGTCTTGTAACATCGTGTATCGTAGTTCTGTCTGTTATCGTCTGTGTAAATTTCTGCCAAGGCCAAACTGGTGCGGATAATAATAAGGCCGAGCAAAGCATTATCGGTCCCTGGCGTGCCGATTCGGTCACTTTGTTGACGGAAAACGGCATAAAAAAAATACTACCCAACAACGACAAACAGCCGTTCAGTATCGCCATTTCCGACAAGAACTTAAACATGCGCGTGGGCGATCAGAAAATCGCCGATATGTCCTATGACTCGGATGCAACGCAATCTCCTTCGACAATCGACTTGGAATTTCAGGACCAAGACTTGCAGGGCATATATGAACTTAACGGTTACAAGCTGAAGATCAGCTTGAACGACGCCAAAAAAGGACGCCCGAAGGATTTTGCTGCAAAAGACACCGACATGAAACTTGTTCTCCATCGCTTCGATGGTCAGACGCTTTTTGTGATAAATGCCGATGGCACTAACTTGCAACCAATCGCTCACATGCCGGAATATACCTACTGTGTTACACCAGAGTGGTCGCGCGATGGAAGTAAAATCGCCTTCGACGCCCGCCGTTCGTTGTTCGGGGAATCTTGGCAGGACAGCCACGTTTTCACCGTCAATGTAGACGGCACGTCGATAAAGGATCTGGGCGAGGGCGCCATGCCCAGTTGGTCGCGCGACGGTACACAGATTGCCTATATCATCTTTTCCAATGGCGGCATTTGGTGTATGAACGCCGATGGTACAGATAAACATTTAATTGATCGGTGGGGATGGAGTCCCCATTGGTCGCCTATAACGGACGAATTGGTCTATGCCGTTCCCGGACCGGGCAAAGATAATTTGTGCGTCTATGATTTGAAGACCAAGACGAGACGCAATCTACTCGATAATCGCTACAGGTACGTTATGTGGGATTTATGTTGGTCGCCCGACGGCCAGTCAATTTGCTTTATGGGCAGGTTTCAGGATAACAGTTCCGAATTGGCCATAGTCAGCGCCGAAGGGCAAGCCAAAGGATTTAAAATCCTACTGCCCGACAAAGCGATACCCGGAGTGAAACGATTTGAATGCTATGTTTCGTGGCATCCAAACGGCAAGCAGATATTGACCTCGATGATTATGGAAGGCAATCCTAACGATCAACTATATCTTCTCGATCCCGAGGGCAAAACGCCGCCGCAAAAACTTGCCGGTCAGGATCCGACGCGAAACAACCGTGGCATGTACTGGTCGCCCGACGGTAAAAGAATTGTGTTTGCATCCGCTCCAGGCAAGGGGGCGGAAAGTAAATCCCCCTTAAAAAACTTGATCAACAGAATTTTGATGTTGGAATGACGTTTTTTATGTAATTCTGAGCAAAGCGAAGAATCTTCCCGCTAGTTGCATTTAACCCGCGGCAGATATTGTTAATAAAGAAAATATCGCGCTCACGGCTCCACGGTGCGGGTGGGTTTTTTTGTCATCGGTGATCCCAAACCCACTTGACCATCGGCCGGACGCGGAGCGGAAAAAACGTGGCCGAGTTGGGCCGGTTGCTCAAACAGCAGGCCGATTTTGTCGCCGGACGTATGCGCGTGGAAAAAGTAACTGTCTTTTCCAGTAAACTTCAGCGCGGCCGACCGCTCTACGAAGTTCTAGGCATAGCGCGGCTGGCCGGAGAATATCCCATCCTCTGGCTTAGCGGCTCAATTTTGCCGCTTACAGCGTGCGCCAGCCCCGCATTAATCGGGGATAAATAGTCCCATCTGGCCCGCTATCTGCCGCCATGCTGTTAAATGCCGGGGGTAGGGCTAATAGGCAAGTTGGGAGGACTTTGCCGGAGAGAATGCCCCATATCCAAAGCCATCCAAGCCGGTTGCCGATAACCTTCCAGTACCAGTGAACTGCCCTACGAACCCAAGGATTCTCCGTCCATGAATGACATCGCCCCACAGGCAAAGGAACAACGCCCCGCCAATTTGGAGACCCTGCGCAAGCAGTTGGAGGAATTGGCGGATAAAAGGTCGAAGCGGAGTTCCGACGTCCAACGACCCCAGGCTAAGGCTGTGAGAGCGACGGCCCTTGTGATCCGGGGGAAATAAAACGTTTTCGATCTGCCTCGATGAGCATGGTCATTCGTGCAACAATACAAAGTCCCGTGCAGGCGTTCCATCCATATTTCCCACCGGCTGTTTTGGACTACGGTAAAAACCTATTTTCTCCAATGCAGTATAGATGGTCTCCACGGTCTTCTCTCCCAGATTGGGGATCTGCAGCAGCCGCTCCCGTGTACATTGCAGAAGTTCGAGAACCGTGAAGATTTTATCCTCTTCCAGACAGTTTACCGTCCGAACCGAAAGGTCGATTTCAGCCAGACTGAGTTCCAGCCTATCATCCGCCTTTTGCGTTCTTGCCCAAGCGGGAATGGGAATCCGTGTGACAGCCATGTGACCCTCCGTGGTTTGAGTTTGACCGTGACAGAAGGCATTATATCAGAAATAGGCATTGGATTAACGGGATTTTTATCGAATGTATACTGCCTGTTTTCGCTATTTTAGCTTGTGAGTTTCGGCCAAATTTCTGGAAATCAATAGTGTTACTGGGATTGGGGAGTATAACGCATATATTAAATCATTCGATTTGATTGTGTATCTTTAATTGAGGGAAATCGGAGTAAAACAAGCATGAAAAACGAGCATTATAGTTCAACCAGAATAGCATCTTCTTCCGCCAAAACTTCATCAATCGCGTTTTCAAACTGCTTGGAATGTTTTCCAGCGCGGGCATGTCGGGTGATGTCAAAATCCGCTTCATCGCCTGTTGTTTCCCCGATTGTCTGCCAGGCCGCGAAATCGACTTGCCAGCCGTTGGTCGCCGGTGCATAGGCACGTTTTTCGATTATGCCCGCGGGCAAAAGCGATTCGTCGTGCAATGAGGCAAAGACCGCGATGTTTGCACTGCTTGTCTGTTTCCCGGCCAATGGATTTTCTAACCAGTTTTCGCCGATCTTGGGCAACGCCGTCAAACCGATCCAAGCATAAATGGGCGATTGCGATGGAAGGCGATTGATAGCCGTGTCGATCAGTCTCGCCGGGGCACATTCCACTAAACACGCGGGCAGGGCTGTGTCGGGAATAATTTTTGCAGGGGTGGCAACCGCATCGAAAACAGTATTGGATAAACTATCCGACAATGCCAGTGCTGGCGCCGCCTCGCTAGTTGCAGGAAGTGGCGTCGCGATAACCGTGCTCGCCGCAAGCGGTCCCGGCTTGACGGGGATAGAAGTCAATGAAGACTGCGCAACAAGGCTTGTCACTGTCGATTGGTTTGTGATTTCGCCGGCAACGGGGCTAAAAGCAGCGTCGGCCAGGGATTGTGTTAATGTTTTTTGCTGAGGTTTCGCTGCCTGTCGGCCGCCGGGGATGGCGGCAATGGTAAGTCTAGTGCCCGGGCCGAGGGTAAAAGTATCGGCGAAAATCGAAGTCACCGTTATCGAGCCACCGTTGAGAATTATCGAACCGGCGGACAGGTCCTGGAGCGTGGCCGTGCCGCGGTCGTTGTTGGTCTTGTCGCTACTGTTGCAGAGGTTGATCGTCAGTGTGCCGGTGCCGATGTTCAGCGTCGTGCCGGCGGCCTGGGTAATCACTGCGCTGCCGCTGTCGCGGTCGGCATCCACCACGCCGTTGGCCAGGGTGTCGTTGGCCGTAAGCGTCAGGTTCCCGTTGTCGGTGGTAATGTCCGCATTTATAAACAAGCTGCGTCCCGCTTGCAGTGTCAGGTTGCCGCCGTTGCCGCCGGGATTGTCGGCAGTGATGGCGTTTGTGATCGTAATGTCGTTGCTAGCCTGTAGCGTCACGGCTGCGCCCGTATTGAGCGTGCCGGTCACGGCCGGCGCAAGTGTCACCGACTGGCCGGTCTGAGAGGCAAATGCCTGCGAGGATATCGGTGCGCTCTGTGATCCGACGCGTACGCGGCCGCCGTAGGTGCCACCGCCAGGTGGGGTTCCTGTTTCAGTGTAAAAAGAGGCGTAGAACGTGCCATTCACATTGTCCGCCACCTCCGATGAAAGGCCCGAATTGCTAGTGAGGCCGACGAGGCTGTTGGTGCTGGAAATCACGCCGCTTATGCCCGCCGTCCCGCTCCCCCACGTCGCCGCACCGACGCTCGTTGCCGCGCCGTTGTGCCAAGAGGGGCTGCTGACCACGTAGTTGCCGTTGGTAAGCGCAGTCACAGCGTTGCCAGATACAGCATAGCCCACATTGTCGTTGGCGGTGGAGCCGACTAGGCTGTTTGCGCTGGAGACCACGCCGCTTATGCTCACTGTCCCGCTCCCCCACGTCACCGCGCCAGCATCGGTTGCCGCTCCGTTGTCCCAGTATTGGCTTCTGACCACGTAGTTGCCGTTGGTAAGCGCGGTCACGCCGCCATAGCCCACTTGGTCGTTGTAGGTGGAACCGACGAGGCTGTTGGTGCTAGAGACCACGCCGCTTATGCCCGTTGTCCCGTTTTCCCATGTCACCGCACCGATATTGGCCCAGGAGTAGCTACTGATCACGTAGTTGCCGTTGGTAAGCGCAGTCACGCCGGAATTGCCCACTCGGTCGCTGTAATGTGAGCCGACGAGGCTGTTGGAACTGGAGACCACACCGCTTACGCCCGCCGTCCCGCTTTCCCACGTCACCGCGCCAGCTCGCGTCACCGCGCCGTTGTTCCAGTCGGGGCTACAGACCACGTAGTTGCCGTTGGTAAGCGCGGTCACGCCGGAATAGCCCACTTGGTCGTTGGTGGTGGAACCGACGAGGCTG
This sequence comes from Pirellulales bacterium, assembly GCA_963844755.1. Lineage (GTDB taxonomy): Bacteria > Planctomycetota > Planctomycetia > Pirellulales > Thermoguttaceae > JBEKIK01. Next base: position 411,202 of record CAWJPM010000016.1, on the reverse strand, counting down.
TTGGCGCTGGAGACCACGCCGCTTACGCCATCCGTTCCGCTCCCCCATGTCACTGCGCCGGCATAGGCTACCGCACCGTTGTGCCAGCAGGGGCTATTGACCACATAGTTGCCGTTGGTAAGTGCGGTCACGTCGCTAATGCCCACTTTGTCGTAGGCGGTGGAGCCGACGAGGCTGTTGGCGCTGGAGATCACGCCGCTTATGCCCACTGTCCCGCTCTCCCACGTCACCGCGCCGGCTTGAGTTGCCGTGCCATTGTGCCAGTAGGGGCTGCTGACCACGTAGTTGCCGTTGGTAAGCGCGGTCACACCGCCATAGCCCACATTGTCGTAGGCGGTGGAGCCGACGAGGCTGTTGGCGCTGGAAACAACGCCACTTATGCCCGCCGTCCCGCTCCCCCACGTCGCCGCACCGGCTTTAGTTGCCGCATCATTGTTCCAGTTTGGGCTATTAATCACATAGTTACCGTTGGTAAGCGCGGTTACGCCGTATAAGCCCACTTGGTCATTGGTGTGGGAGCCGCGGAGCGCGCTAATGAGCGCCCGGTGGCACCGTTGAATAGGTACACCGCTCCGGCATCCGTTGCGCCGAAGTCGTCGTAGGGTGATGTGATAACGACGTTGCCCGTGCTGAGCGCGACAACGCTAGATCCAAACTGGTTGCCCGCCGCCGGATGAGGATCGGCGAACTCGGTGAACGCCGGGCCTGCAACGGTGATGTTCTTCGGATCGAGCAAGAGCGAGCCGGGTTGACCGGCGGGGGCTGATAAATTCGTCTCGCCCTGCCAGTCGAGGGCGGCCTGGCCCGAGACCTCGATTTGGCCGCCATCGCCCTGCTGTGCGCCGCCACGCGCGGAGGCCATTCCCGCGAAGCTTGTCTGCTGGTCGGACCAGACCACGACCTGCCCGCCGTTGCCGCGGGCCAAGGCATCGGCGCTGATGACCGAGGCATGATTTACGGTGACCTGTTGGGCTGCGCACTAAAGGGGACAGTCCCATTTTCGTCAGACGAAAATTGGGACAGTCCCCCGCTTGTCCCATGAAAATCGCCACCCACGCGAATCCGTCCGCCGCCTGCATCGCCGTCGGCCTGCAACTGTACGCCGTACAAATCCAATTGCCCGCCCGTCACCGTGATTTGGCCGCCCACTGATTCCGCACCAGATCCGTCCGCGGCAACCAGGCCCGGAAAGAAACACGCCCGTAACGCAAGTGGTATCGGCATCCGCCGATGAAATTCCTTCACCGGCAATCATTGTTACTTGCCCGCCGGAACCGCCCACGCCCGATGCGCTAATCAGCCCGGACTGGGTCTGCATCATCCGTTGGGCGAGTGTGATCGAGATATTGCCACCCGCTCCTGCACTGCCGTCAGAGGTGATCCGGCCGGAATTGACGAATTTTTCCGCGCCAATCGCCAGTTGGCCGCCGGACAGCCCAGAACTGGAAAGCTCCCCGGAATTATCTAACAACCCGGCCGTCAGCATAAGTGCCGGGGCCTGCACCGCACCAGTTACTGTTACCGTTTCGCTCCCCAGCAGCCGCACTTCATTTGCCTTTAGCCGCCCATCAATGGTGATATTCTGCGCGGTCAAGTCAAACCGAAAATTTCCAAAATCGGCCGCACCGTTTACCGTGGCACATTCCGCTCCCCTTTGTCCAAGACGACGGAAAAACTATTCGAGTATGTGTGCGCCCGCTGTCCTCGAAACGGACCGACGCGCCAGGGCCGCTGTCGATGATCGCAATGCTGCTGAAGGCGGCACGTCCGGCTGGTGTAACCAACAAGGCGGGCGTGCCATTGTGGCTGGTCGCCCGCGCACTGTCCGCCCCGGCCCACGTTCCCGTATCGCCCAAAGAAAACGTGTACGCAGTGCCGTGACTGACGATGCCCAATTGCTCGTTGGTTGCCAATGTGAGCATCAACGTGCTTCCGGTTTCGAGAAATGCCGCGAGCAACCGCCGGTCTTCCAGCGGCTCGAAACGCAATTTTGTGGAAAACGGATTGCGTGCGATTTTGTTTTCTTTTTTGCCGGATCTTGCCCGACCCCCGCGACGCCGATTCAGTGCTAGAAAACCCATGGCCGCTCCCTTTGATTTGAGTCTTTAGATCATCGCTCAAAAGATGGCCATAATATAACTACTACGGAGGGGGATTTCAAGCCACCCCCCAATTAAATTTACCTATAATGACGAATCTTCAAATCTGCAACACTTTAGCCGTGTTAAGTGGTCTTTATCCCGTCTTCGAGCTTTGTAGCTCAAATTTGCCGCTTACAGCGTGCGCCAGCCCCGTGTTAATCGGGGATAAATAGCACCCGCAGGCCCGCTTCGCGGATCAAATCACGGGATTGTCATTACTACTTGCTACCCGTTGTCGGTAGGAATAGGATGATCGGGATGATATATCAAGGTAAATATTTGGAAATGGGCGATGGACACGATGGGTGCGGGCTTCGTGCGGCAGTAGTGGGGATGCTGCTTGTTTGTGTCTCTACAGTCAGCGACGCAGCCCCTCAGTCGCGGGCGAAATCTCCCGATGATCAGCCGCCGGTCACGGGAAAGGGGGTACCCGGCGTTGAGCTATTCGATCAGGTGATGCTTGCCTATCTCGACAAAATCGGCTGCACCGCAGCCACGCTGGCCATATCCAAAAAAGGTAATTTGATTGTCTCTCGTGGCTACGGATGGTGCGATAAAGAGAAAACGATTCCGACCCAACCGAATACGATTATCGGCTTGGCCAGTTGCGAGAAGTCATTCACGGCGGCTGCCATCAAACAGCTTGCAGCCCGAGGGAAGCTGAAGTTGGATGCTCCGCTCTTTGCCTTGCTGCGGATCCAGCCGCACGGAAACGTAACCGATCCGCGCGTTTATCGGATCACCATCCGACATCTGATCGATCATAGAGCCGGCTGGGGCGCGGATCCTGTTAGCGAAGCCACCGCAGCGGCACGATCGGCTGGAATGAAGGAACCATTATCCCCGGAAGATTTACTGAGTTTCATCATGACACGCGAACTGAAGAACGCTCCCGGCGATAAGGAAGAGTACTGCAACTTTGGCTATGATACGTTGCGCCATGTTATTGTGAGAATCACCGGCCACTCATATATTGATTATTTTCAATCTGAACTGTTCCGGCCGCTTCTCTTAAGGGAGATTCGGAGCCCTGGTGATCCGCAAGGAAAGCTGGATCCGCCCACAGTCTGGAATGCAGCAGAAGGCGGTCCAGCTGGCGCTTCAGCTCCGGCCATGTGTATCTTCATGCGCCACTACTGGTTTGCAGGTGAGCCCCGAGACAAGGGGAACCCACTTTGGATTCGCTATGGCAGCTTGCCCGGTTCGACAGCGCTGATGATTTGGAGGCCGGACGGCATTGATATTGCTGCGATCTTCAATGGCCGGCACAAAGACGTATCCCACGATGACATTTCCAACTCATTGCAACAAATCATTGATAAACGCGGACGGAAGTAATATGGGATGAATGGGAGGATTTACCAGTTTGCCAATTGATTGAACAACAGGAAAGTCTCAAAGCTTGCCGTCCTGGCTGCCCTAACTCAGGAAATCCCGATAAAGGCCCTGGAACGTTTTCTGCGCCTTTCCTTGGCAGGCCAATAAAATTACTCATCTAACTCTGCCACGAGCGCCAGCGGCGTTGCAAGAAGCCTAGAAGGGTTCGTTGGGGAGTTGCGCCTAATTCCGCTTCTCCGTATCCGCTGCTTATTGGACATTTGTGTTAATTTAAAGAATCTACACAGATTGCAAAATAACTTTTGCAAAATTGAACAAATCTTTCAGGGCAGTGACTGATCTTGGGGAAGATAGACCATACGGCTAAGGTGTTCTATCGTTCGCATTCCGGCGCTAACACGTCACCGAGTACGGATATGGTTAAGCATCACGCGGGGGCCAGTGCCCGTTGCTGAGCACCCCGGGCAAGGGCCGCGATTCGGTTTATTCCACCAAATCCATTGGGCTGTGGTTGGTCGTTTAGAATTGCCGAAAGGTCGTTTGATAGAATCAAGGATTGCGAAGCATCATCCACACCAATCGGGCGTTTTTTACGAGGTGTAATCGACTTGGTAGTACCAGATCCCTTCTGCCTGTGCCCATTAGTTTTCTTATGGCTTGGCGATTTATCCGGATGATTATGCTCGGCGGGTGTATAGGACGAAATGGCCTTTGGTTGGCACTTATGTATATCCAACAGCGATTTGACGGCCGCATGGTATAACCGCTGGGCTTGGTCCTGCCGCTTAAGCCAGAATTTTGCGGTCGCCATATCGTCATCAACATTTGCACATGCTCCCTCGACGAACTGTAGATGCAACCAACACATTGCTATCCGCTCTGCGGCCAAGGCTTCTAGCGGGGTTGGACAGGGGCCGGCAAGTTTATGCCGGAGTGCAGCGATTTTTCGCCCGATAACCTCGCTGGTAAAAAAATCGCCGTTGGCCATAATACGAATCAGGTGTGTTTCGGCACGCAGTGCGCTCGATCACCTAACAATTTGCAGTTGTCGGGACTGTCATCCAACAATTTCCTTATCGCCGCTCGGGCGGCAATATTACCTTCGTTAGCTTGTTGCCGTAGTTGGTTGATTTCTTCATCGGATAGAATCCGTTTTGGAACGATAGATCTCTCAGTTTTTTGTATTGTGACCACGGCGTTGTCTCCATTCTCCTCGGTGATGCTTATGAAATCCTGCGGCAGCCAATGCCATTTGGGCCAAGGCTTCGGTCTCTCGACAATAATCAGTCAACTGGGATGCAACCTCGATGTAACGTCTTTGTTTTTCTTTTTGTCTACGACGGTGATCCTGCCGCTTGGCATGTATGAGATCCACTTCCTGAGCAGTCTTCTCAGCCTCCGCCCCTCGGCCAATGTAGAATTTTTTGCCCCCTGGACCGACTTTCAATAGCCCGTAGTAATATCGCTTCCTGCCTCGCCATTCCCAACCCACTGTTTACCCCCCGTTCTTGTTGTGATTGCGTTTTTTCCTTTGCCCCGTTTCATCGCTTATGTTGTATCAGTAGCAAAAACATTAGGCATGCTGCATGAGCAGGGGTTGATTAGCCGACGTTGTTTCCACTTGGATTTCCTCACCCATACTTTTTAACCCCGCCGGCAAGAGCGTCTCGGGTGTGGAAGACAACTCAACGTCTTTTAAGACATTCGTTAATTCTTCGAAATGCTTCCTCTCAGACTCTATATCTGCATCCAGTGATTCGATGACCGGGTCCAGATTGTTGCCGAAAATCGTCGATGTTATCGTGGCAACCCATTTTTGGATCTTCTGCTTTAGTTGCTCAGAATAGACAGGAGAACCGCAAGTTACCTGCTCCCCAAGTACACCTGCCAGTAGAATGGGGGCAATGGTCTCCAGAACCCAGCCGCCGCCAAAATACCCTAAGTATCTCAGAAGCTCTCCGGAGTCCGTGGCACTAACCTCGTCGCGCAGGACTTTTTTCATCGCCTGCATCATTATGTACGATTTTGAGTGCAGCCGGTCCCGCACACAAAAGAAAAGCTTTTCGTAGCTATCGACGGCCGCGGGCGAGAGGTTAAGGGCCTTGGCAATAACGGCCGTATCCTGCCGGGCCAGTAGCATCGCTTCCAGAAGCCATCTAAGAACTCCGCCGTTATCATAAACCCCTTCAGCGTCACGGATGTCAGCATAGCTCTTTTGCGAGCGAGCGGCCTTCCGGTTCGTTGCACCCTGGGCTTTGTGTTTTAAATAGGCTTGGGCACGGAGGGTCAACCGGTCATCGCCCTGGCCGGATGCCTTGTGGCCTTTTTCCAATAGATTCCTGGCCCGTTGCCAGCGCCAATCCAAAGACCTTAGGGGATTGATCTTTTCAAAATCCTGATATTGGAAGGGCTTTTTCCGGCGAGGCTTCAATGTGCCAGTATCAGCGGATTTTACATTACTTTTGGGATTTGTTTTGGGCATGTGGGCATCCTTGCCAATGAGTAAACTTCCATACTTACATTATCCTACAGAAGGTTAGTGGATGGGAAGAGCATTTGTTGAAATGTAGCATTTCCCCCAGTGTGCGTAATAGATTATCTAATTACATTAGCGCTTTTGGAAATGATAGCGTTTTATGACCTGTTGTAACGGTGAACAAACGCTGCATGGCTGCTTTCCCTTCGTCATGTCTTTTCTTGCTCGATTACAGCGATCACAGGCACATGATCCGAGGGCTTCACCCCTTTGCGTTCATCACGGTCAATCTCGGCGACCGTACAGCTTTTCGCCAGTGGTTCCGTGGCCAGGACGTAGTCCAGGCGCAGGCCGTCATTCTTGGGGAAGGCCAACAGGCGGTAGTCCCACCAGGAATACTGCCCACCCTCGTGATGCTGCTGCCGGAACAGGTCTACCAAGCCCCAGGATAGAAGCTCTTCCAGCGCCGCCCGGCTCGTGGGGTGAAACAGGACGCTGTTGGCCCACGCGTCCGGCCGGGCCACGTCCTTTTCGTCACGGGCTACGTTGAAATCGCCGCAGACAACGATGGATGAAGCAGGTGTAAATCGCTTTTCAAGAAAGGCCTGCAAGCGTGCCAGCCAGCGGAGCTTGTAGGCGTAGGGTTCGCTGCCGACGACCTGCCCGTTGGGCACGTACGCCGTGATGATGTGGACGGGACCAATCTGCGCGGCCAAAAACCGGGCCTGTGGGTCTTCCTCACCGTCGTCCATGCCCCGCTCGATGCGGGAGGGTTCCGTACGGCTGAGGATTGCCACGCCGTTGTATGTTTTCTGGCCAAACACGGCAGCATGGTAGCCGGCTTGCCGGATCTGCTCATAAGGGAATGCTTCGTCCGCGGCTTTCAGTTCCTGTAGGCAGAGGATGTCCGGCTGGGCCTTTTTGAGCCATTCCAACAGCCGTTCCAGCCGGGACCTGATCGAGTTGACGTTCCAGGTGGCGATCTTCATTTTTCAATCTATACAGCGATCTTCGTTGTCACGGGCCTTATCGTCACCCTGGTCCAGGACGTGGCCTTCTCGTTGGTCCTTTCCGGGATATTCTATTTCCACCCCACATAGGCAATGTACTCGGTGGCCGAACTGGAACAGCGTGGCGTTAAACTCCGCTCCGCAACGTGGACAGGTGATGGCCATGGCACTATTCCCCCTGACCGTCACCACCACGGTGCGTCTTCGCGGGCGGACGTCGCACTCCAGGTGGATAATCTGCTGCCAGGTGCCCAGCACCGGCTTGCCATCGGCCACGGGCACTGAAAGCGAGGGCCCCAAGAGCGTAGCCTGCAAGTGCGAATGGCCATTGCCGTCGTGCCAGGCCTGTTCATGGCCGTAGTCGCGACTGGGTGGGATTAGGCGATCCAGCATTTCGGGCAAATCGCGCTGGAGGCCCGGCTCGAACTCTATGGCGCCGACCGCGGCCGTACTGCCCACGCAAAACACCTGAACCATGCCTGTTTTGACGCCTGAGCGCCCGACAATCGCTGTGATCTGATCGGTGAGATTGTCCATCTGCCGGTGGCCTGTGGTTTCGAAGGAAAGTTGTTCTTGGTGGACCATGACGACTTCCTTTATTGCATGGTGTACAGATCCTTGGGGGGGGGGCAACGAACGTCCTATTCTAGCATGCCGTGGAGCCTGGGAATAGTCCCAATGCGTCGTTAAGGGCCTGTGAGCTGGTTGCCGTGTGTGTGTCAGAGAAATGCCGCATGCGGAGCCAACGCTTAAACCCTTTGGAGTTTACGGGCCATGTCTCATTGTGGCCTTGAACTGGTATTGTGGCAAATGCCTCACCATCGGCAGTGTGGAATAAATTGGCGTCTTACCTTATGCTCTCATAACCCAGCTTGAAGAGCGCGTCGGCGCTCTTGAGGACGGATTGAAGGTCAGGAAAGCTGCTGGAGTCTCTATGTGGATCTAGGAGGAACAACTGCAATTGATAGTCGCCAATTGCAGTTCCTAGCCGAAACCATGGTTTCCAGATGTTATTCTCAGGGAGGGCGCGCTCAGCGAGGGAAACCAAGTTCTGCCATATTTTATTTTCCGGCACATATTTAGACCAGAATGATGGATTGTTGGCGAAAGTCTCGGGGACGGACATCTCTCCAAAGGTGATCTCAATGATCCCTTCACACATCTCATTCAGCTTATCTATGATAACACTTGAAGGGATTTCATCTGCCAAATCGAGGACTGCCTGGTTCAGTTCTTCAAGAGCGAAGGGGACACCATTATCCGTATCCAGTTCACCACACCAAATCCAATATAGCAACTGCCATAATCGCACTGTGAAACTGTTGTTGCCTAGAATGTACGCTGCAAGCGGTTTAGGGTTGGTGGGTACAGAATTTGGAGAAATGATCTTCTGTACCACCGGCGAAGCCACCGCGTCCTTTTTTGAACTTGTGGATGCTCGTTTCTTGACTTTCGCCATATAGCACCTTGTATATGGGCCTCCCGCCGCCGGCGACCGGCAAGGTGCCACCGTCACCGGCGGAGGGACACATCGGGGATCAGCCGATTAGCCCGTGGATGATCCTATTTTACTCTCCTGATTGAGAGTTTCAACGAATGAATCCTTATGGGATCAAAAATTACAATCGTTTTGTCTTATCCAATTGCCAGCATGATTTCTTTGGCACGTTTAAAATCGCGTTCCGCATAAACCTGTGTAACATCGGCTTTTGCATGCCCAAGAACCACTTGTGCAGCTTCCAAGCCGTATTTCTCACGAATTTCAGTGCCAGCCGTGTGCCGCAGTTGGTTAGGGCTCCAGCAATATTGAGTTCGCCATTCTGCGGCTAGTTGCTGTAATCGAATCCGTTCCTCTTGGGATAGCTTTAGGGAAATTCTCCGCAACTCTTGAGGCATCCCAAAAGCGGACTCGCACCCCCGCTGTATTGCCCGATTATAGCTGTCTTTTGTATAGCTGGTTTTAGGTTGGCGTTTAGGTCTAGCCTTACGTCGGTTTTGCTGGGACGGTTGTACTCGGGTCCGGCGGCATATCCTCATCTCTGCATGCCGTTTAGTTTCGCTTTCGGCGGGTGAAAAGCACTGAGCCAGAGAATCTCGAAGCAAATAGGGGAGGAGAACTTCCTGGGCCTTGGGACCTATAAAAATCACGCGACTACGGTCATGATGTTCTGTCTTGTGGGATGCCGGTTGGTAGGTCCAAACATTTTCATTGCGATCCACGTCTATTGGGCGAAGTTGGCAAACTTCACCCGGTCGGCACCCGGTGAACCGCTGAAAACGAACCATATCAGCCACCACTTGCGTAAGATGTGTTAGTGTAGCGTCCACGGTTTCATCATGGACGGGTCGGATGGGAAGGGTTTCGCGTGCTTCTGTACGCCCTTTCCGCAATCCGGCTAGGGTCCCTAAGGCTTGCGGAACCGTCACGGGGACCATCTCCTCCGCTGCCGCCCAGCGGAACATTCTTCGAATGCGATCTATATTTTGGTTGATGACCCCACGACTGTGTCCTACCTCGATCATTTTCTGTCGGACGACCTTTAAGGCACATGGACCGAAATCAACGGCAAGAGTTCGCCCATAGAGTGGTAGTACGAACCTAAGCGGCCGTCCAAAAATTACTTCGTGATTTAGGGAGCACGAGGGCGAATGGTGTAATTCCAGGATGGACAAATGGCATGGTAATGGATATTGAGTTGGGAAAAGTCGTAGTTGCTGACTTTGACTTTCAGAGGGTAGTGTTTATCGGTGCAAGAGGCTGTGACCTTCAATCCGGTTTCGGTGCGGGTGCCACGAATCAGCCCCAACATCTTGTCCAGACTATCCAACGGTTCTCCCGCCCAGTTGATACTGATCGGCCCGAACAAACGGTGTTCCACGGGATTCCATTTCGATGCACCCGTGGGGTAGTGGGCCACCGTGATCGCCAAACCGTCCTCATCGGCCCAGCGTTGCAGGGCATATTTCCACAGACGGGGACGGCAGCCGTTGCTGCCCCCGGCGTCGGCCTCGATCAGTAGGCGTCGGGCGTGAGGATACCACCAGCGTCCCCGCTGACGCCACCAGCGACGAATGGCGTCTACGGCAAATTGTGGCGTATCGCCATCCATTCCCACATGCACATGCCCACAGTTGTACTTCGGATCGTAGATCCCGTAGGGTGCGGCACGAAATAGGGCGTCTTGCTGGAAATCGTGGGCGTTCACCTCCCGGGGCGTTCTTCGCCAAGTGCGACCGGCGTTCTTGAACTCGCCGATCAGTTCCTTTTTCTTGGTATCCACGCTGAGAACAGGATCACCGCTACGCTGAAAGGCTTCTAGCTCACGCCGCAGATAGCGGAACTGCTTGTCCCGGTCCGGGTGAGGAGGCCCCGTAAACCGCTTCACGTTCACCCGCTGCGAAAAGCCGGACTTGCCCAACAAACGTTGCACAGTGCCTGGAGCCAAGTGCAATCGGCGTCCCAACTCCCGCAAGCCCAGCCGCACGAAACGGCGTCCTGTGGCCGGATCGCCTCCCGTTTCGGGCTCCACGATCTGTTTCAGGCGTCGCTCGATTTCGGGCGTTTTTTTTCCACCGTGGGCCGACCTGCCCCCGGCAGCCGGGCTTGGCCGGTAGGACGCCCCGCCAGCCCCGAAGACAACTCATCTTGGCCACGGCGGATGGTATCCGGATGTAGGCCCGTGACCAGGCTCAGCAACGCCACGCCGCCATGTCCCAAGCGGTTGGCCTCCCAGGCTGCGATCCAACGCCGCTGCTGCTCGTCGCATCGACTAAGCAAGAGATTCAATTGGGCATGCTGTCCCCGGTCGGGGTGACCGTCGCCTTGTGTACAGTGAGAACACTGACATTGATATATTACCGCATCCTGCATAGTTCGCTCTCCCATCCGTGGAACGGAAAGCTACTTATACAGTATTTAGCCGAAAAGTGGAAGTTGTTTTTGGACGGCCACTAACTATTACTTCCTTGATTCTTCCCGCCTCCCGGGTACGTTGACCCCCTTTAACATAATATGCATCAGCATGCTTCCGGAAGGCATTGACAATTTCTACGACAGCTAAGTCCCATATTTTACCGTTTGGTAACCTACGACCGTTTTGAATCCATTCGCCAACAGCGCGGTCATATTCTAAATGGCTGGTTTTACTGGCCCAAGGACCGAGATATATATCCTTGCCACTTAGAGTTACAATGGCTTGTCCCGAGGCATTGTGACGGCGATACTTTGGGAGCGAAGAAGTGAGCTTTGGCATTGTGCGATCCTGTTTGTAAAACCCAAAACGGTATATACCGTTTTGGCTCATCGAAAACAGGCCGCACTGCCGACCGCCGGCAGGTATCTTAACTACAGATTCGGCAAAGAGTTGTAACTAGCCCCAAAACAAGCGAAGGCCGTTGGCGTTTTGGAGGCTGATTTGTTGGACGAGTGGGAGCACAGCGCGAGCGGGGCCGCCACAGGGCAGTCGTGATTGGTCGGGTTGTGGGTGTTGCATGGTTCGTTTTCCCTTCTTTTGTGGCAAGGCCGCGGCGGACCGGAGCATCCGGACTCCAGCTTCAAGCTTCTCGTCTCAGCATCGCAGCGGCTTGCGAAGCTGGTCGAGCAAGCGAAAGAACACGTGCTGCCATGGGTTCCATGCCAACAGACGATAGAGAATCTTCCGCCCGCCACGGACGATCTGCGCCGGCACGTTGACCAACGCCCGTCGAAACGTGGCAAAGTCCATCCGCAGCAGTTTGCGTTTTTCCTCCCCGTGCTTTTCGCTCCAACGGCCCTCGTCGGGCAAGAGCAACGCGGCCCAGGCCTTCAGGCTCCACGCCAGGGAGGCCATGACCATGTATGCCCAGTTGCTCACCAGGTTGTCCACGGGGGCCGACAGCGACCGCACGCCGCTTTTGAGCTGTTGGAGAATGTTTTCCTGATTGCAGCGCTGGTTGGCCCCGAACACGACTTCTTCCGTGGGCGTTCCCCAGGCATTGGTGATATAGAAGAAGCACCGCGAATCGTCGAACAGCTTTTTCTGGCCTTGGTACACTTCCAGGTCTTTCCACACCGCGATCACCCGATAGCTCCTGCGGCACTTCGCGGGGCGATAGATGAACTCGGCGACGTGCTCCTTCGCCAAACGGACGTCCTCGAACCCGCGTTGTTCGACAATCTGCTGCTTGACCTTCTCCGCACGCCGCCGCACGCTGTGCACCTTGCGCTTTGGACGGCGACGCAACTCTTTCCAGGCATTTTGCCGCAGATTCTCGGCGATTTCGTACAAGGCCTGCGTGGCGTCGATGCCGAAGATGAACCGCACGCCGTCCTGATCCCAGCGATCGAGATGCTCCGTCTGCGAGAAGTCGGTGTCGCCACGCAAGAGGATCCGCCGAAAGCCCGCCTGACGACAGAGGGCCACCGCGCGGTCGAAATAGCCCGCGGCGTGTTCGTGGCTGGGCCGGTTGCCCGGGCGGTTGAGCACGTACAATACCTCGCCTGTATTGGCCAGGGAAAGCACCAAGGCGTGATAACCCCACTGGCCCTTGTGGTTGATGTCCATGCCCTGTTTGCACTCGCCCGTGGTTTCGACCATCGTGCCGTCGCCCTCGATCACGGCTTCCTCGAAGAACTCCGCGGGTTGCTGACGCCAGACCTTCAGACGCGTGGCGTTGAATGTCTCCTGCAAGGTAGAGATGTCGCCGGCCCCGAAACGGCGGCAGAAGTCGCCTGCCGTCGTCGGGTCGGGCACGCGCCGCGCCCCGAGGGCGTCGAGGTAGGCCTCGTCCTTGCGGAGAATCTCCAAGTGCTCCAGGCACGTTCCGCCCGCCAGCAGGTTATAGGCAATGTTCAGCACGTGGTCCGACTCGTGGTACGGCAGATGGATCTTGAACAACGAGAGGTTGCGGTCGATCGCCTCATCGAGTTGGAGTTTGCGCGTCAGCAGATGCAAGGCGCCGATGCCCCCGGCGGCAGTTGCCCGAGTACGATCGGCAATCTCGTAGTGGATGTTGGCGGCGGTCATCATCGGCCGCTCGCAACCCCGGTTGTCGTTCTTGTCCAGCCGCCGCGCGATCCGCCGCTTGCGTCGAGCGATCTGATGTCGTATCTTGGTATTCACTCGAAAACCTCCATGGTTCGGGTCAAGGGATGTTGTTGTTAACCCTTGATACGCCCGAAAATGCTGAAGGTTTTCGAGTTTTTTCACGCGCTAACCGTCAAACGCCTAATGGAGTTCGCTTGGCTTGGGACTAGTGGGCGCACCAAGAGTCGAACTTGGGACCTCGTCCTTATCAGGGACGCGCTCTAACCAACTGAGCTATGCGCCCGAAAACATCTTAACTCCTTATTCTCCATTGACTTACATCTACTCGCGTCATTCGCCAATATAGGCTATAAGTTGATAAATTTAACGATTGACGCCCCATTTGACGCCCGCAAAAGCCCGTAAAACCCTATTCTGATGCCTGCTGACGGTTTGCAGCCAGCCATAACTTAAAACAAACATCATTTTAGCAACGTATTCTTTTGTTTCCAAGTGGCGGCCAGTATCTTGTGTCTAAATCACTGATTGATAATGGGTTAGGAAGCGATTTCCCGCCTTGTAAATGACTCCTGCTGACGCACTGAAGGAATATTTGGATGATGGCTGAATACTGATGCAAGTTAGAGCGCGTCTCCATTTATTACATGCTCTAACCAGGTGAATGTACACCTGTCGATTCAAGTGTGGCGGGCTGTCTTTCTCTAAGCATGGCAGTCTTTAAAGTTCTAGGTGGCCAAAAACTTAACTTGAAAACGTCTTTGTGAACGGCTATCATGGATATGCGCACATTTGTATACATCACAAATCTTCCACTGCGTCGGATTGAGCGCCATGACACAAGTGATCCGTATAGAGCGAAAATCGGTAGTGCTCACGCCCTCTAGCCTGGCCTGTTTGGCACATGTTCCTACTGTCAACCTGACGGCAGGCTGCGCTCATGAATGCCGCTATTGTTACGCCCGCGGCTATGTGACGCATCCTGGCGAAGGCAGGGTCAGATTCTACACAAATACGCTAACTAAGCTGCAGGAGGAGTTGTTCCGCAAACGCAAGAAACCGACTATGGTTTATTTCAGTCCGTCGAGTGACCCGTTCCAGCCGATTCCCGAAGTCCTGAACATGACTTATGACGTGTTCAAGTTTCTCTTGGAGTCGGCCATTGGCGTGGCCTTTGTCACCAAGGGGCGGATTCCCGAGCCGCACCGCAAACTATTGGCCGCTCATGCACCACTGGTCCAGGGACGGATCGGATTGATTACTCTTGATACAGGAACCGCCGCCGCGTTTGAACCCCACGCGGCGACGCCGGAGGTCCGGCTTGCGCAAGCGGCCGAGTTGATCGGCTCAAACATCCCGATCGAGGCGAGGCTCGATCCAATTTTGCCCGGCGTGACCGACGGCGCGGAGTGCTTGGAGCCGCTCTGCGCGGCATTAGCCCGCATCGGTATGCGCAAGATTGCCGCCAGTGTGTTGTTTCTCCGACCGGCAGTAATTGGATCGCTGCGGCGGTACATCGAGGACAAGCCGATGCTCAAAAGGATGTTGGACTGCTTTGCCGGCTGTGAGCCTCTGGCAATCCATGCGGGTAACAGCCGGGTCTCAGCACTTCCCGCTTGGCGCGTCTTGAGATCATGGAGCGTCTGAAAACCATCGCACACCGTTACGGCCTGGAGGTTCTCGTCTGTGCCTGCAAGAACCCGGACATCTCCAGTGGCTCTTGCCACATTTCGGGCCGCTGGCCGCCTGCGGTCCGTGGTAGTAGCCAATTGGGACTTTTCCAATCGTAGCAGCCGTGCAGAAAGGGCGTACCGTGGATCACATACAAAGGTACAACCAGCGATTACTACGGAATGCTTTGAGAGAAACGCGACTCATAACGTCTCTCGACGTGACAGCAGGTCGCCGAATTCGCTTTACCAGTGTGACGTGGGATGAGTATTGGGGGTATTGCGGTCCTTTGGAGAGAGAAATCGCACAACTGAAGGCAGCTTGGACTGCTCTTATCGCTGGAAATTTTGCAAGTAATTTGCGGAGCGACTTTGTCCGCACATATTTCCTATTGCTCCACACTTGTCTGGAACGTCATGCTTGCGGCCAGAACATGATCGATGTACTGAGGAAGGTTGTCGGCTTTGAGACAATTCGTGTATCTGGGGACTGTGTGGTGGCTCGGCTGCGGCCATAGTCAGTGCAAGACACCCCGTATATTTACTGAGTAAACTGGCAAGACCCCACGCCCCAGAGAACCCCAAATACCTGCCGCTGATATGCCCATACGGGAATTTACCTGGAGCAAATGCTCTTTATTGGCACTACAGACGCATTCCGCTGATACGGACCAACGGAATCCAGCTATTTGTCTATCCACCGGCTGAGGTCTGCAATCGCCCATTGAGTCATGCACTCATTGGCCAGTTATTCGCATGTCTTACACCAAGAAGCGATCCTTGGATTCGGGAACGAAGCCGATCGCTATTTGATGGTGTATTTGCCCCATTAGTCGCTCGCTCTGCGTCTAGCCGGCTTCACTTATTGGACATGGCGTGCGGTTCCGCCAAAATAACAATGACATTATGTAGAAAAGCGTTTGCCGCTCACCAAAAGTCGTTCGACTTGACATTGGTTGATGTGGTTCGGGGGAGCAACACAATAGCCAATGCCTTCTATCGGAATCCCAAAGTCTTTGGCAACGTGATATTTCGCCGGGAGAGCTTGTTTAACTGGGTGGACAACAATGCCGGCAAACCTCAGATGCGTTTCGATGTTGCGTTATTGCTGAGGGCATGTAATCTTTTCAGTCGCTTTTCCATCGAGAAAATGTCTTATAGCGAGGCTAATGCACTGATCGGCTTGAACACAACATGCGATCCCCTCGATCCCCAGGTGCTACATCCGGCGGAATTGATTGAGAACAATAGACTTAGCACAATACAGCATGGGATCGGACGGTTCATCTTTAAGAATGGCTGGATGTTTCGACAATTCTCCTTGTCGGACTACTTTAAGGCAATTCACATTGTCATGGGCGGCAGGTTGTATGCTAACGAGGACAACGTTTACGTGCCGCTTCGTGAATTTGACGTTGATGTCCTCATTCTGCCGAGCGGTCGTTCTCTCATTGCTCGGTTGCTGACAATGGCGAGGCAACTTGTAATTGAGGACGTGGATTTGTTGCCATCTCATCTCGAACGTCACTTCAAGCAATTCGCCTTGGGCGACCTTTCTGTCACTGATTTGACCGACCAGGCGAAAAGGCGCGGGGCTGCTGTCTACCTCGTTGAGAGAGAACAGCGCGATGACAATACCAAGCCTATCATGTGACGGAGTTGATACAAAAAAAATGCTGATGGTTGAAGACGGGCGTCAGCGACGCCTGTTTAAGTCCGTAGAGGGGGCTTTCCGGGGTTTTGCGGAAGCGAATGAAACAGCCCCTAACTATTTAAAAGATAATAACTTGCTGTATTTTCTCGGGTAATTAAACACTTTTCAAAAAAACGCTTTTAGAGTTATCAGGGACGCGCTCTAACCAACTGAGCTATGCGCCAAGCGGTAACAAATTTTGGCTTGTTTCCGTGCTTGCAATACTACCATGATAACAAAGCGGAACATAAATACTTCATCTTAATAATGTTGAAACATCCGATTTTACACTATCGCCACTCAGAGTCAAACCTTGTCCAACATTAACGACGCAACATCTTGTTTAAGAACAAGTTATGGCATTTGATCCGCCATTTATGCCCTGCGATCCCGGCCAAGGCGGCGGAGTCGCGTCGGGCGCCATTACAATCGGTATAATCGGAAAATTTCTCGCAAACTAATTATGCTCCGAACCGCGCCGGACCGAAAAAGATTCAGATAGGTAATTGTCTCGTCTAGTCAATCAGAAGGAATCTTATCATGAAACTGACAATTTGCGCGAATAAAATGCTTTGGCTTTCGATTTTAGGGTTTGTTATTTTCAATGCGGCAATGGCATCCGCGGCCACGCCGACCGTGGAGCAGGCCTTGAATCTGACGCCTGTCCAAGCGGGAGTCGATTGCGATCGCCCGGGAGCGCAGGATATAGCCAAATGTAAAATTACCGCTAAAAAAATCAACGGCCAGGTGGGCTGGATCGTGGAAGGGCCTGACGGCGCGATACTCCGCAAATTCGTGGACACCAACGGCGACAACGTAGTCGATCAATGGAGCTACTACAAAGACGGCGTGGAGGTGTATCGTGATATCGACTCGAACTTCAACGGCAAGGCCGACCAGCATCGCTGGTTCAACACCGCCGGCACGCGTTGGGGCCTGGATCCGAAAGAAGACGGAACGATCGAATCATGGAAGACGATCTCGGCCGAGGAAGTAACGGCCGAAGTGGTCGCGGCCCTGGCCACACGCGACGCCGATCGATTTGCGCGGGTAGTGCTCTCATCCGACGAGTTGAAAAACTTGGGATTGGGCAAATCCCGCTCCGCCGAATTGGCCGAAAAAGTCGGCAAACTGGGCAGTGAATTCAAACAATTGGCGGCGCGGCAAAAAACCGTTGCACCGCAAACCACGTGGGTGCAATTCACCGCCGGCAAGCCGGGCATCGTTCCCGCGGGCACGGACGAATCGACCAAAGACATCCGGGTGTATGAAAACGTGGTGGCAATAGTGGATACGGCCGGGAAAAACAACCAACTGCATATCGGCACCCTGGTGCAGTCAGGCGACGGATGGCGGGTAATCGATTTGCCCCAGGAAATCGCCGAGGGCGGGGCCGATTCCACGACGGCGGGCTTCTTTTTTCAGGCCCCGATAGCCCGTGGCGGTGATTCGGCAGGCGTCGCCCCCGGCGAAAACAGCCAAAAACTAATGGCCGACCTGGAAAAACTCGATAAGGCCGCCGCCGCGGCAACCACGCCGGAGCAGCAGGCGCAATACACTACTCAACGGGCCGATCTCCTGGAACAAATCGCTGCCGGTACGCCCAACGCCGAAGAACGCGCCATGTGGCTGCGGCAGTTGACCGACATGATCGGCGCGGCTGGGCAAATGGGCACGTATCCGGAAGCGGTTGACCGGCTGAATGCCCTTTTTGAAAAACTGAAAAAGAACGAGTCGGACAAAGACCTGGCGGCTTACGTGAAATTCCGCCTGATGATGGCCGACTATTGGCGGAAGATGCAGGATCCCAAGGCGAGTTCCGCCAAAGTTCAGGCGGAGGTCCAGACGGAATGGCAGAAAAATTTGGAAGAATTCTTGTCCGAGTATCCCACCGCCCCGGATGCCGCCGAAGTAATGCTCCAATTGGCTATTGCCCAGGAATTCGCCGGCCAGGACGACGATGCAAAGCGGTGGTACGCTCGGGCGGCGAAGGAATTTCCCGATTTGCCGGCAGGCAAAAAGGCCATGGGCGCGCAAAACCGTCTGGATTGCGAAGGCAAAGTGCTTTCATTCACCGGTCAAGGGCTTTCAGGCAAGCCGGTAAACTTGGCAAACTTCCGCGGCAAAGTCGTGCTTGTCCAATTTTGGACTTCAAACAGCGACCAGGCCAAAAACGACATAGCAACGCTAAAAGATTTGGTAGCCAAGTACGGCCGCTCGTTCACCATAATCGGCGTGAGCGTGGACAACAGCCGCAAGGAATTAGACGCCTATCTTGCCTTGGCCAAATTGCCTTGGGCGCAGGTTTTCGAGGAAGGCGGATTAGACAGTCCGCCGGCAAATCAATTGGGCATTCTCACCGTGCCCAGCATGATCCTGGTCGATCAGCAAGGCAAGGTGGTAAATCGCAACATCCAGGCGACCGAAATCGAAGCTGAGTTGAAGAAATTAGTAAAATAGTGGTTAGGGGTTAGTGGGTATGTCGGGGTGGGCAATTTATTGCCCACTCAGAAATGTTGAAGGATCAAGGATGAGGTCAGCGAGCATGCAACCAGCCCGATTTTTCAACCTATTTTACCGCATTTGCTTGATCGATAAAGTTTCACATTCAAGGGTTAGATTTTAACTAAGTAATTGACCGGTAAGGGGTTGCGTGAAATGTCGTTATAACCGGCCTTTCGTTATTATCAGGAAGATCAGCAAAATCGAAAAAAAGCTTCCTTTCGGCACAATCCGCAACCGAAACCTATAACAGGCAGCATATGACAGAAAACGGGCGTTGCAGGGGGGCAACACCAATCCCGTCCACTCCTTTAAGCAGTGGTTTGTGGTTCCCTCCTCAAGCGGCCGGTTTAAATGCTGAATAAACAATGTCAATAAACGACTCCCCGGTGGTACAACACGGGGTTGATACAAAGAGGAGGGAAAGCATGCGACGTTTGTCATTAGTTATCGTGGTCGCCGCGACGACCGTGCTCGTACCCATGTTCGCAATGGCCGGCAATCAGGAAGTGGCCGATCAAATCGCCAAAAATCTAAAGCAGAGCGGCAAGTTGAGCGATTACCGCATCGCCGTGAAATTCCAGGACGGAACGGCCACAATAAAAGGCCAGGTTGACAGTCAGGAGCAGATGAACGCGGTTTTGAAACTAGTATTCAAAACCCCAGGCGTTTCCCGCGTTGTTAATCAAATGGCCGTGGGCGATTCCGAAACTACCGGTGTTGTTGCGAAGAATAGCGGTCCGTATTCAGCCCAGCGGGTAGCAAGTTCGTACGCGCCATTGCCGGTCGAGCAGGCCACGGCTGTAGAGCCTGGTACGCTTCCACAAAAGCGTTTGGCGAATAATGCTGCACCCCGTCCGATGAACGGGCAAATGCCGATTCCGGTTTCCATGAGACAGGCTACGCCCATTCAGAATGGCGGAGTGCCAGGCGGACCTAGTCCCATGTATGGCGGCGCCCAGAGCGGAGTGGCTCCGGTTCGTTATGATGAGCCAAGCATGCCGAACTATTCGTGGCCAAGTTACGCGGCTTATCCGAACTACGCGGCAGTGACTTATCCCAGACAGTATTCCCCAACTGCCTGGCCGTACATTGGCCCATTTTACCCATATCCCCAAGTTCCGTTGGGATGGCGAAAAGTAACTTTGGAATGGAAGGATGGATGGTGGTTCCTCGATTTCAAGGATGAGCCGGCCAGTTGTTGGCGATAACTCGTTACGAATTAAAGACTTAAAAGACCCCTTGCCGGATATAACCCGGCAGGGGGTTTTTTATTTGATCAGGCAAAATAATCCCTACAACCGGAAAAACCCGCAAGTTTAGTGCAGCTTAACACGATAAGTAATGTAACCACGATTCAGTTAATCGAGGAACTACTGATGCATACAAAAAAAACTATTGTCCTGGTTTATGTTATAGGGTTCGTGTTGCTGCTATCCAGCACCGGCTGCCACTTAGACTTCGGACCGACCATAGGAATGATGTCATATCCAATCCCGGTCTCACCGTATTTGCAAAAGACATTTGAAGACAGGTTCCATAACTGGGATCGGTATTCACGGATGCCAATCCTCGGACCGATCACTCCGAATACTCCGACTACTCCGCTGGATACGCCGTCGGAAGACGAAGTAATGCGTGCATTGGAAGAAGCCCGGCCCATACAAGGCGGTCTGCCCATGCTACACGAAATACAACGTAATAACGTGCGAATTGTCGTCGAGCCCATCACCGCTGACGGCGTTCCTTTCGGCTACATTGATCCGCCTCGCGTCTATCCACTGGTCGGACCGGCGCAGCTTCATCACGCTCATTACAAGTGCATAGTCTACTTCACGGAAGTGACTCGGGTTGGCTGGCCGATTCCGTACACCACTACCGATGAGGATTGCCAAGAAGTGATTTACATTGACCACGACCATCTGCACATGGTAGGGAATCTCAATCCTGGCCCGGGCACAGGCTATTAGTCAAGCCAATTATGAATGTCAGAACCCCAATTGTCCGCCGTCGGAGTGACGCGGTCATTGGGGTTTGTTGTTTTATTGCCTAATTTATTCCCCGGAATCGTCGGGATCCATAGCCGGCTTGACGATGCTAAATATATGCGAGGTCGGCCTTTAACCGAGCCGATCATCTAAAGGATAAGCACCCAATTTACTATTTCGGATCATTATACATAACTCGATTCAGGCTAATGATTTGTGGTAGGAGGTTCGGCATGCTTCGAGGTTGTGAGTTATAGGGTGCGTGAAACGCACCACAACCAGCAGAAGGCGGTGCGTTTCACGCACCCTACATCGGAGATGTGAAAGATGAAAGTTCTTTGGCGTATACATCGAACGGCAGCCATCTGGACGGTGCTGGCAGTGCTAGCATTTTGCTTGACGGCGGATCATATCGTCCGGGCAGCGGCCGAGCGTGAAAATTCAGCGGCGGCTGTGAATAATTCGGATACTCAAACGGAGTCGCCGGCGGCGCGCGAAGGGGCGTCGATTCCGACGCATAATCTGCGCAGAATCATGTGTGACGGCGGCCCGTTGATGTACGCCATTGCCCTTTGTTCATTCCTGGTTGTCACGTTCATGTTGGAACGATCCGTAAATCTGCGGCGGAGCCGGGTAATTCCAAAACCCTTTGTCACGCGTTTCATGCAGCAGTTGTCCGAGGCGAAGCTCGACCGCCAGCAGGCTTTGGACCTGTGCGAGGAAAACGGCAGTCCCGTGGCACAGGTCTTTGCCGGAGCGGTCCGCAAATGGGGGCGGCCCGGCGTAGAGGTCGAACAAGGCGTAATCGACAGCGGCGAACGCGTTACCAACGGCCTGCGCCGATACCTGCGGGTGTTTTACGGAGTGGCCACGGTCGGCCCATTGTTGGGACTGATGGGCACCGTGCTGGGAATGATACAAACCTTCAACGTGATCGCCGCGGCCGACGCCCAAGGCCGGCCGGAAATGCTGGCCGGAGGAATAGCCAAGGCGCTGTTGAACACGGCCGGCGGGCTATCGGTGGCCATTCCCGCCTCGATTCTTTATGTGTTTTTTGTCAGCCGGGTGGACCGATTGGTGATCGAAATCGATCGCCTTGCCCAGGACGTTGCCAACTCCATCTCGGCCGAGGAACTAAACGAGAGAAAAAGCGGTAGGAAACGGGCCGCTTAAGAACAAGGGATTGGGGATTGGGGATTAGGGATTAGGGATTAGGGATTAGAGGACAAAGGGGTTGGGCAGTTTACTGCCCGCTTTATGAATTAATCACCGCGAAACCGCAAGCGGTTTTATTTGTATAACCAGCATTCAACAATTATCAATCAGCATTTTTTTCATCCTTCATCCTTCATCCTTTATTTTCATGCCCCTAAGAACGCACATCGACGACGAACCGACCTTGAACCTCACAGCGATGCTCGACGTGATGTTCCTGCTGATAATCTTTTTCATGCTGGGGACGAGATTTGTTGACGACGAGCGGAAGATCGGGCTAAGCGTGCCCAAGGTTGTCGATAAGGGCTCGCTTACGGCAGCCCCGTCGCGGTGCGTGGTCAATGTGTATCTCGACGGCACGATCGCCCTGGATCAGCAGCCCGTCACCATCGAAGAACTCACGGCCAAGCTGGGCGCCGCCCGGCGTGAGCACGGCGACATTGGCGTGCTGGTCCGCGGCGACGGGAACGACAAGTACCAGCGGATGGTCTCGGTCCTTAGCGCGTGCAAACAGGCCGGCATCAAGAATCTGGGAATTTCGGTCCGGCCCGTTACGGCAAACAAATAGCCCATGAACTCGTTCCGCTTCCATCGAGTTGTTGATTTTTTCGCCGGCATTGATTTGGCGATGGGCATACTCTGGCTGGGACTGGCCGCATTTACCTTGGGATTGCTCATTTTAAGGTACACCCGCTGGGGCCAATCGCACCAGTTGGAAAAATGCATGGTGTTGTCGGTCTTGGCCCATTTGTTGCTATTGGGTTATTTCGCCACGATGCGGATTGTCAATCCACCGCTGGGCGGAGATGGGGTGTGCTTCATCGCACTGGAAGAGGATACCAACAGCGAGAATGGCGAGCCGGGCGGAAATCGGCCGCTATCGGGCAACGATAAGGGCGACGGCAAGGAGCAAACTTGGCAAATGCAAGCCGATACGGCGACACAATTGAAGGCACCCGAACTCATAACCGCCCCGGCCGATCTTGTTCTGGAATCAAAACGTCTTTTAAGTGAATTGGAAAGCAAACTGCTTGCTCCGTCGCCCTTGGGACAAACGGCACTCGATCAAATAATTGCACCGCAAGCTCAACCGGTCGAAGCAAACTCTCCCATCGGGCAATTAGTGCCGATCGAGGCCAACGATTCCCTGGCTGCCGAGCAAACAGCGCCGCAATCGGGCAATCCCAGCGGCATCGACGCAGATAAAGTCAATCTTTCGGGTTCTGGAAGTTTCTCCGAATCCAACGAGGCCGAAATCAATAACCGCCGGATCGCCCCGCAATCCAATTTTATGGCATCGCTGGGCGGAAAATTATCCGCCGGCGGCGATACGGGCATCGACGGCATGGGCGGGACCGGCGGAGGTTCGCTGCCCGATATTTATAAGCTCCGCGTAATGCCCAATCGCTCCGGGGTGGCCCAACGGCACGGCGCAACGCCGGAAAGCGAAAAGGCCGTGCAAATTGCCTTGCACTGGCTGGCCAATAATCAGGCCGATGACGGGCGCTGGGACCCCAACGAGCACGGCGCGGGCCGGGAATTGATCGTCCAAGGACGCAATCGCCTAAACGCCGGAAGCAAGGCCGACTCGGGCATTACCGGCCTGGCACTACTAGCCTTTTTGGCCGGCGGCCATACGCATGAAATCGGCCCATACGCCGAAAACATGCGGCGCGGATTGGAATATCTCCTGCGGACCCAAGCCCCCGACGGCAGCTTGGGCGGCAATGGGCAGGCCTTTGAATTTATGTACTGCCATGCCATGGCGACTTGTGCTTTAAGCGAAGCATACGGAATGACGCACGACCCTCGCTTGGAAAAACCCGTGCGCCGGGCGATCGGTTTTACCGTCGCCGCCCAGGATTCGCGAGGCGGCGGATGGCGCTATCGGCCCGGCGATCGGGGCGACACCAGCCAACTCGGTTGGCAATTGATGGCTTTGAAAAGCGCTGATCTGGCCGGCATTCCCATGCCGCAGTCAACCCGCAGCGGCATCATCCGTTTTCTGCGCAGTGTATCATCGGGCAAACAGGGCGGTATGGCCTCGTATCGGCCGGGCGAAGCGCCAAGCCGCTCGATGAGCGCCGAGGCAATGGTTTGTTGGCAGTTTTTGGGCCTGCCCCGCGAGCATCCAGCCTGCAACGAGGCCGGCGATTATCTGCTGACCGAATTGCCGGGCAGCGGAGTGGCCAACGATTACTATTGGTATTATGCGACAATCGCCATGTACCAATTACAGGGCGACTATTGGCAGCGATGGAACGAGGCCTTGCAAACAACGCTGCTTGGCCGCCAGGTCAAAGACGGCCCGCTGGCCGGTTCCTGGAATACCGACACGCTCTGGGGCGGGTACGGCGGCCGGGTCTATACAACATCCATCGCCACGTTGGCCTTGGAAGTGTATTATTGATTTCTGCCCCTGTATGGGGAAACGGCATTCGCCGCCAAGTAATTGCAATATTTGACAGTCATCCAGGTTCCTGTACAATGGAATTAGAGTTTTTCGTCATCTTTATTTGTAAAGCCGCGATCAGCGATCGCGCTTTGGATTTGTGATCTTGTATCGCTTGTGACAAAGTGATTTGATGCACCCATTATTTGCCATTCTCGGTTTGCCTGCGCCAACGCAGTTGATAGTATTGCTGGTTCTTGCCGTGTTGCTTTTCGGGCAAAATCTGCCGGAGGTCGCCCGGACGTGGGGACAAAAGCTTGCAGAGTTCAGGCGGGGAATGAAACACATAGAGGATGAGATCCGATCGATCACATCCGATCTCACATCGTCCGCCCCAACCCGTCCGGCCATCTCAAACTCGAATCCACAGGACGATCCTTACAACTTCACTCAGCCCCGGGACGACACTGCCGACCTTGACGAGCCCACGGCCCCCAAATTCGAACCCCCGCCGGGATAAGCGTGGATCATAATTTTTCCCGATGCTCTTTGCCGCCAACCCCCTTTAGGGGGCGATATGACTCTTTTGAAAGGTCCGTCACCCGAGAAATTCCGCATAAACCAGTTCAATTTCCGCCTACAACTCCTCCCAGCCACTTCCATGAAACCATCAACCGATTAGAATAATCGGATACGGAAAGTCAGGCATTAACGCTCGTATTTGATGCCAGACTTGGATTCCGTTGCCGCGCTTGTCGCGGGCATGTATTGACGCATCGTTTTCGGGCGGCTAGTTCAGTTGGTTAGAACGCCATGCTCACACCGTGGAGGTCGCTGGTTCGAATCCAGTGCCGCCCACTCCACTCGGCCGGAAAAAAGGGACTGGCTCCGAGTCATGTGATATTTTTCCTCATAAATAGGATTGTGCGAGGCGCTTGTCCCGGTTTTTTCATCAGGATACAGCATGAACATACTGTTGATCGGCAGCGGCGGACGCGAACATGCCTTGACTTGGAAACTCACCCATAGTCCGCGCGTGGAACGAGTATTCGTGGCCCCGGGCAATGCGGGCACCGACATCGACGGCGAGAACGTCCCCATTGCCGCCGCCGATTTCGCCAAACTCGTCCGCTTCGCCAAGGACAACGGCATCGGTCTGACCGTTGTCGGGCCGGAAGGGCCCTTGGCCGAGGGGATTGTCGATGTCTTCGAACAAGCCGGTCTGCGGATCTTTGGCCCGCGTAAAAACGCCGCCGAACTGGAAGGCAGCAAAGTCTTTTGCAAGGAACTGCTTCGCAGCGCAAACGTGCCCTCGGCCGAGTATCAACACTTCAGCACCGCAGAAGATGCAATTAAATTCCTCCGCGAACGGGAAGACATGCCCGTGGTCGTGAAGGCCGACGGCCTGGCCGCGGGCAAGGGCGTGTTCGTCTGCCCCAACCGCAAGGAAGCCCTGGACGCGGTGGAAAAAATCGCCGGGCAAAAAATCTTCGGCACGGCGGGCAATCGGCTGGTCATCGAAGAGCGGCTCGACGGCCAGGAAGCCAGCGTAATGGCCGTGACCGACGGCCGCACGATCGTCATGCTGCCCGCGGCGCAGGATCACAAGCCGGCCTTTGACGGCGACACCGGCCCGAACACCGGCGGCATGGGCGCATACTGCCCTGCCCCGCTGATCACACCCGACATGCTGCACGATATCGAGGAACGCATCCTGGTGCCAACCGTGCATGCGATGAAGCGTTCGCGCCGGCCTTTTAAGGGTATTTTATACGCGGGCTTGATGATCACCAAGCAGGGGCCGAAGGTGCTGGAATACAACGTCCGCTTCGGCGATCCCGAGTGCCAGCCGCTGCTGATGCGCCTGAAAACCGACCTCATAGACGTGCTCGAGGCGACAATCGACGACCGGCTCGACCGGATTGGGCCCCTGGACTGGGACCCGCGCCCGGCCGTATGCGTGGTGATGGCCAGCCAGGGCTATCCGGGCGATTACACCAAAGGGCATCCCATCCGCGGCCTGCAAAACGCGGAAATCCTGCCCGACGTAAAAGTTTTTCACGCCGGAACTGCAACAGCGAACGATCAGATAGTGACCGCCGGCGGCCGGGTCTTGAATGTCACCGCCCTTGGCGACACCATTGCCAAGGCCAAGCTCAACGCCTACCGCGCGGTAAAATGCATCCGCTGGAAAGGCGCCTGGTGCCGAAAAGACATCTCCGACAAGGCGTTGGGGTAAATTGCCTATTTCCCGATTGTGTGAACCTGTTTATAAATAATTGATTAATGCCCGTGGCGCAATTGGATAGCGCATCGGTCTTCGGAACCGAGGGTTGGGGGTTCGAATCCCTCCGGGCGTACTTGGTTTTTTTAGGCGGTCTCCACAATGCAGAGCGGTACATCGTAGCGCGGATAGGTGCGTGACGTCCCAGCGTCGAACATGTTCGGGCGATTTTTTTGTCATCCTTTGCGACCTTCTTTTCGTCTCCTTTTGTGCAAGCTGGCGATTCCTAGCGATTTTACGAGCCAGAAGGTCCTTATACAGTATTCTTCGATCGACATTTTCCCGGTCCCGGTCAACCCGTCGAGGGATTGCGTTCCGGGTAGCAGATCGCGTTTTGTTCCAGGGCATTGGCGTTGAGTATCAGAACAGGTTAACCGAGAACGTGTTGACCATCGGATTGGGCGGCTTCATGGCGATTGGCTGGCCCGATCAACCTGTCCTCGGATTGCCGGTGACCCCCGGCCGCATCGGAGTGGTGATGATCGGCGGGCTGAATCCGATTTCAATCCTGGAGGAACACGGCTGCCGGGTATTCTCGCGAGCGTTGGCGGGCCTGCTGGTTTACAACCGCTTGTTTCATTTCGAGGAATTGCCCAAGGTCCTCGGACAGTATCTCCGATGGGAATGTAGAAAAACGCCGGGAGCAAGCTCCCGGGCTAAACTTTGGCTCTGCCCCATCATCCGTCAAGATCAGGCCAGCAAGCCGCTTAATTCCTGGCTGATTTGCCGTTCGATGGAGCTTTTAAAAAGCATTGCCGCCAAGGGCAGATTGGCATTGAGTTTTACGCTGGCGTCTTCGACTTGGACGGTGCCGGTAATGCCCATGCCCATGGCCTTGAACCCGAAGGAGAACGTGTGATCGGACCAATTTTCCCAGAGGTTGTTGACATGCGAGCCGTAGTGTTCGCGCACCACGTTGAATTTTTCTTTCAATCGCCGCGCGGCCTCTTCCCGGCCCAGGTCGTGAGTGGTTGACATGGTGATTTTGGGCATAATAAAACTTACCTTACCCTATAGATCGGGACAAGTCAATAATCAAACCTGCCCTGTTTTACTCTAATTGGATTTTATAGACGACAGCCGCGTCGGACAGTTTGTTTGCCGCCGGTTCGATTGCCAGCGCGTTGTCGTCTTGCGACCAGCGGACAACTTCGTCAGTGCCGAGTAATTGGATGCCGCCGATCCGCTTGTCAAGGAGTTTAGATTTTTTGCCGAGGGACTTGATTTTAAGCGGTTCGGTCGGCTGGCCCAGGAGAATGGCGTAAAGCGTGTCGCCTTTTTGGGTGAATCGCACGTCTTCAGCGGTGAAAGGCTTGCCCTTGCCCTCGTTAAAGCCCTGGGTTTGTTTGGGCGTGGCAGATTCGATGGCCGGCCCTTCGCCGAACACCTTCCACGGCCGGGTGCCGAAGATGCACTGGCGGTTGACGTCCATCCAGTCGGCGATGCCCTCGACGACCTTCACTTCGTCGGAATCGATCGTTCCGTCGGCGCGAACCGGAATGCTCAGAAGCAGGTTGCCGTTTTTGCTGACGATGTCGGCCAGGGTCTGGATCACCGTCTTCGCGGTCTTATAGCGGTGCTGTTCGAAAACCGCCTTATCGTAATGCCAGCCGCCGATGCAGGTATCGGTCTGCCAGACGAAGGGCTCGATGCGGTTGCTCTGGCCGCGCTCGATGTCCCAGACCATGCACTTGCGTTGTTGTTCATTGAGTTTTTTGCCGTTTAAGACGGCTTCCAGATTCCCGCCGTGCCTGAGCATGTTGCTGTTGTAGAGGTGCGCGGCGATGCGCAGTCCGGCGTCGCTTACGGGCCAGAGCGGCAAGGCGTTATCGTCGAAGTAGACAAGATCAGGTTGGTACTTGTTGATCAGATCGACGGTGCGGTTATAAAATTTTTCGCAGTATGCCTGGTCCGGAATGCTGCAACCCTTGGCGGCATCCCAATTCCACTGTCCGTGAACAGGGGCGGGTTGGTCGTAACCCTTGCTGGGCGTGTGGTTTTGCGCGTATAAATCTTGCGGATCGAATCCTTCCCACCATTGGCCTTTGCCGTCGGCCTTCGTGAGTTTTCCGTCGTAGGGCACGCCGGCCAAGGGGCCTGTTGCGTCGGCTCCCTGAGCGATTTCATACCAGATCCAGGCGTGGGACGCGTGAATGCTGACGCCGAAGCGCAGGCCGTTGTCGCGGGCGGCCTTGGCCCAGCCGCCGATGAGGTCTTTTTTGGGGCCCATATTGACCGAGTTCCAGGGTTGATATTTGCTGTCGTAATTGTCGAAGTTGTCGTGATGATTGGCCAGGGCGACGAAATACTGAGCCCCGGCCCGTTTGTAAAGGGCCATCAGTTTTTCCGGATCCCAGTTCTCGGCCTTCCACTGGTTGATCACGTCCTTAAAGCCGAACTTCGACGGAGGCCCGTAGTTCTCGCGGTGAAATTTGCCTTGGCCTTTCTTCTCGTTCTCGAAATACATGTTTCTGGCATACCAATCGCCCTGCTCAGGCTCGCACTGCGCTCCCCAGTGCGCCCAGAGGCCGAACTTGGCGTCCCGAAACCACTCGGGCGCCTCATATTGGCTTAACGACTCCCAAGTGGGCTCGAACTTGCCGGTCTGCATAGGTTCTGCGTCCGGGCCGATAAGCACCGTGGGCTTAACATCCTGGCCTCGGGCAAAAACGGCAATGGCCGAGAGAAAAACGACGTGTAAAAATGAAAGCCGAATCATTCCTGCAATATTTTTCATTTCCAAGGTAAATCTCCTAAAGCTTAATGCCATCGGGTTTGGGATAATGGAGTAAAAACATTATACTGTATGCCGTTTCCGCCCGCCATACATCAGCCGATTAAATAAATGTAGCAAAAGTTACTTATTTACCTCGTGTCCCAGCCGTTTTTCGACCCTTGCCAGTCTCGATTTAAGTTCCCCGGCGTGGCCTTTGCGATAGTCGAGTTTCATTACACATTCCACGCGATCGCAGTCAGTGGTCAGTTCCTTCACGCATCGCTTTACCACGTCAAGTACCTGATCCAAATCGCCTTCGATGGTCGTGCCCATGGCGTGGCATTGATATTCCAGTCCGCTGCGTTCGACGATCTTTAGACATCGCGCTACGTAATCGCCCACGCTTTCGCCTTTGTCCAACGGGAACACGCTGAATTCGACCAGGACCATGGCAATCATCCTTTGCAACAAGCAGTATTCAGACGTTTTTAGCTTTCTACAAAAAAAATAATAAATATATCACATACTCGGTGTGGGGCATTACAGCGGAGAATCGAGGCCGGATGTTATCATTACGCGCAGGCCGTCTAAAATCCTTGTGCAATAGCGCAGCGCACGGTCGATCTTCTGCGTCTGTGCGGCGTCGCTCTGCTGTTTTATCAACCACTGCTTGGGCGACATTTTAAGGACCCCGCTTTTGTAATCATGCTCTTCCTGGCGGATAGTGCGCTGGCGCCCTTCGGCCGCGGACCTTAAATGCATAAAAAAAGCATCGATCCGCTCGAATGCCTCCTGATATTTGCCCGATTTAAACTCGTGATCGCGGACGAATCCGATTCCATCGGCGTTGGGCAAAAGACCCGTAAGCTGGGCGGCAGTTTGCAGTTGCGTGAACGAGCCCATGTCGATCATGTGTATAGCGGCATTTTTCCCTTGTTCAATTGTGTCATCCACATCGCTTGCAGACGCGTCTTGGGAAACCCGGGCGACAGGCTCCGCCTTGGCGCCGGGCTGAGAACTTGCGGAAACTGGGCCCCTGGGTTTGTCGGGCTGGAGCCTGGCCATTTTTTCCAGTTGACGGTCAAGCCCGGCAAAGCGCTCGAGCACATCTTTTATCTTTGCCTGTTTGTCGCGAAGTTTTTGGACCTCCTTTTTTCCGCCGCCCGTTTTTTCGGGATCTTGTTTAATGACTTGCAAATGCATGCGGCGGTAAAGCTCTCCCGTTTCCCGCACCAAACGGAATGCCTCGACGAAATTCCTTTCCTGAAAGGCCTTTTTGGCATCGTTCAAGCCATTGGCATACTGCACCCCCCTGATGAAAACATAAAGATTATCCATTTCCTGAATGATGGCAGCCGGCGGTCTTAGCGGTTCTGCGCCGGGAGAAAGCGCCGCCTTGTCTTTACCCTGCGGATTTGCATAAGGCCGGAGATTATCGGCACCGAATTCGGCATGGATAATATATTCGCTAACGGTTTTTGTTTTTGGAAAGTTTAGTTCTTTTCCCCCTGTTTTTTTTCTCGGCCGCTATATCGACGATTTTGCCGCGTTTCAGAACGTAAACCGGGGTGCCGGTCTCGATGCCGATCTGAAGTGCCCGTTTTGCCGCCCGGCGCAATGCCGGGAATGAACCAATTATATCCGGGTCTTTGGATGTAATTTTATTTCGGATCATGGATTGTCTCCACAAGATATTAAAAGCGGGGCAGTGCCCGAATTGTCATATAGAATCCAACTATCAACAATCCGACAATACACATTATGGAAGTTACGCAGTCCCTTGTCAAACCGGCGACGTATAGTATCTTCCGCTACGACATGGCCACCTTGAGCAACTCTCGACGCAACCCTTGCGATAGCGATCTCAACCGTAGGCAGTGATAAGAATATAAGTTTTACATGGTAATCTGCGGCACGCCATTGCGGAATTGACCGGGCGTAGTTGCGTCCGCTAAGTGTGGTTTCAAAAACAAAACTTTCTCCCCGGCCAGTACGTTGATGTATCTCTTGGAGCATGAGCCGACCCGCGCAAGGCTGCTTTTTCGGGTTTAAACGGCGACAAACCGACTGCAATAAGATCTACATTGATAAATTCCGGGCAATCGGCTTCCAAAGGCAGATATTCCCGTGCAAAAGTGGTTTTCCCCGCTCCATTCGGCCCAGCAATGAGTATTATTTTCTTGGATTTATCCATGGTTTCATTGGAATAAAATCAACTTCCAATAACGATTCTTTTAATGATGTTTGCTTTATCTATCAACCTCTTTTTCACTCTCACCTGCTTCAAGCTCACTCTTAAGGATAGCAATAATAGTGCTCTGGTCTCTCCGGCTTAACCACCAACTGAATTTCAGTATCAAGACGCCAAGGGCCATCATACCCAATATTATAAGAATTAGCAAAATGCCGATAGCTCCCATCGCAAGAGAGTTAAGCAGGACGAAAACGAGGAAAAATGCAAGAAACGAAAACCAAAAAACCATGAACCATCTGGCATAACGAGACATTATAAAATCGCCTTCAATAAGGATGCCATCATTGGAAGGAATGAATCGTCCATTGAAAAATAGACGGCATTCGTACCAATGATAATGCCTCATTTTAAGTCGAAAATTGTCGCCGCAAATTTTCCCGAATATCGGCTTTGCGCCACATCGCCGCTCAGTGTAAACGACCACCTCTCTGCATCAATGGCAGATGCCAATCGAGCCCGACATTCATCAATTGATAAATAGGTGTGTAATGTCATCGATTTTCACAATGATACCGGTTTTTAATATCTTCGATTCAACTATACCGGCTCACATCCGGCTCTTCGCCTTCCGGCGTATCGTCGCTGTCGATGTCGAACCACTCTTTTTTAAACTCTATCCGCGCGCCTTGGCGGGCGGCCATGTTGGTCACAAGCGCGATCACGGCGTCGCCCAGGGCGACTTGGGGCTGGCAGCGAGGCAGATTTTCCGGATCGCGGTTGCGCACGCACCAGGCCCAATGTTCTAGTTCCTCGGTGTAACCGCGTTCGGCCGGCAATGTGCCCAGGGCGCCGATGGCCGCCGATTCGGCATCGCCCGCTTCGTCGAGTTGCAAAACGGGCCGCGGTTTATTTTTGGTGTCTTTGCCCGTGGCCACTTTGATCTTTTTATCGGTCTCGGAAGTTTTAAAGACCATGGCGTCCTTTTCAGTATCCAGCACCAGCGTGCCTTCGGTGCCCAGAACCGTTTCGCCGTACCCGCCGAACCCGTTGCCGTTGATCGAGGCGTATTGCACGCCGATCTTCTTTTTCGCGGCCTGCGGATCATTGGCGTCGTAGCCCGGGGCCGGAAACTCGAAAATGCAAAACACGTGATCTTCCACGTCGCGATCGGGCGGAAAGAGCGGCCGGCTGCTCGAGGCGCAGACGTTAAGCGGCATCTGCTTGTGCCCGCCGTGGACCGCGGCGATGAAGATGCTCGCCGCGTCGAGTTGGTGGGAGCCCAATTCGGCCATCAACCCGCCGCTGGTACGATCCCAAAGCCGCCAGCGGATCAGTTCCTCGATGGCCGGCCGGTCGTAGATCGGCTTACCTTCGGCGTCTTTAAGTTCCAAGTCTTCGTAACCGTATTTTTTCGCGTTGACCACGGCGTCATCGATCTGGGCCTTGACCTGGGCAACTCTTTCTTCCCAATCGGCCGCCGTTTTGTTGTTGTCTTTTTTCAATTGATCGAGTTTTTTCGTCCAATCGCGGAGATTTTTATCCAGCACTTCGGCCAGCGGATCGTCGGGTTTCGCTGCCTTGGGCATGGGCTGCTGCCAACTGTCGTTGCCCGGCAGGTTGCCGCGGTGCCATTGTGCGCGGATGTAGTGCAACTCGCCCAACAAGCCCTGGCGGATCATTTCCACCGAATTGTTGTACAAGATGTTGTAATGCCGCTGATGCCCGACTGCCAAGATCAAGCCGGTTTGCTTGGCGACGCGAGCCATTTCCTTGCACTCATGAACGCTGTGGCCCATGAGTTTTTCGGTCATCACGTGCAGGCCGGCTTTTAGGGCCGCGATGGCCGCCTTGGCGTGCAGGTGCAAGGGCAAGGCGATTACGAGCGCCTCGACGCCGTCGGCCTTGGCGTTTTCGATAAGTTCCTCGAATGCCCCGTAGACTTTTACATTTTTGCGGGCTTCATCTTCCGATTTCCAATCGTAGACACTGAGTAAGCCCGGCCGGACTTTGCGGGCGGATTCGCTGTAATAATCGCCGTGAAAGGCCCGCCACACGTTGTAAGGCCGGACGTCGGCGATCGACTTGACCTCGATGAACTTGGGGTTGATGGACCCGATGAGCACGCAACCTTCGTCGCCGGTGCCGATAACGCCCACGCGAAGCGGTTCGCTGAGCGATTTGCCGTATCCGAAATACAACTCGCCCAGGCCGTCGCCGGAGGTCGCGTTGTTATTGATGGTTTTTTTGAGCAAATCGCGGCGGATCGGCTTGCTGCCCACGGCCGCGTTGAAATTTTCCTTGCCGATGGCTCGCTGCTCGGGAGTTAAGTACATAATAGTGGTCAGTGGTCAGTGGTCAGTGATTCGTGGTTGGTGAATTACAGTCATTCTTTAGCACGACCGATGGTCGCGGCTTTACATGTGATTGTTTCAGGCCTTATATCGGCTCAGATCAGGGGCGATTCCTTCCGGGGTATCGTCGCTTTCTATGGTGAACCAATCGTTTTTGAATTCGATCGGGCGGCCTTCGCGGGCGGATATGTTGGCGGCGTGCACGATGACGGCGTCGCACAGGGCCACGGCCGGGTAGCAGCGCGGCTTATTTTCCTGGGCCGGATTGCGGATGCACCAGGCCCAGTGTTCGATTTCTTCTTTGTACCCGAGATTGGCATCGGCATCGGCCGCCAATTTTGCGGCCTCCACGTCGGCGTAACCGCTGGCCTGGGTATCGAGGACCGCGAGCTTTCCGGCGGAGATGGAGATTTTGCTTGCTACCGCCGGATCGGGAACGATGCTCAAGGCCCTTTCGCGTTCCAAAAGCAGCGTTCGCTTGGCGCCGTAAACAATCTCGCCGTATCCGCCGAAGTCGTTGCCGTTGACGGCCGCGTATTGCACGCCGATTTTCTTCAGGTTCTTCATGGGATCTTTGGCGTCGTATCCCGGGGCAGGGAATTCCACGATGCAGTAAGCATGATCGTTCGCATCGCGGTCGGGCGGAAACAGGGGCCGGCCGGCCGAGGCGACTATGGAAAGAGGAATTTGTTTTTTCCCGCCATGCGCGGCCGCGACGTACAAACCGGCCGCGTCGAGTTGATTGTCGCCCAATTCGCCAATCATGCCCGCTCCGGTCCGATCCCACAAACGCCAGCGGATCAACTCTTCGATGGGCGGCGCCTCGTATATGACCTTGCCGGAGGCGTCCTTGATCTGGTGGCTTTGATAACCGAACTTTTCCGCCTCGACCGTCTTATCGGCGATTTGGGCCTTGAGTTGATCGACTCGGGCCTGCCAAAGGTCGATATCCCGGCCGACGGCCTTGTCCAGTTCTTTCTGCCAGGCCTTCAGTTTTTTTACCAGTTCTTCACTATGAGGATCTTTGGGTTTTACGCCGGGCGGAAGAGGCGGCTGCCAGGTATCGTTGCCCGGCATGTTGCCTCGATGCCACTGGCGCGGATGTAATGAACCTGGCCCAACAACCCCTGCCTGATCGATTCCTGGGCGTTGGCGTACAAGATGTTGTAGTGTCGCTGATGCCCTACGGCCAGGAGCAAACCGGCTTGCTTTGCCGCCCGGGCCATTTCCTTGCACTCGTGGACGCTCTTGGCCATGAGTTTTTCGGTAAAAACATGCAAGCCGGCGCTGATCGCGGCAATAGCCGCCTCGGCGTGGAGGTGCAGGGGCAAGGCAATGATCACGCCTTCCAAGCCGTCGGCCTTGGCGTTTGCGATCAACTCCGGATAAGTGCCGTAGACTTTGACGTGTTTGCGGGCTTCGTTTTCGTTTTTCCAGCGGTACTTGGCCACTAGGCCCGGTTTGAGTTTCAGTGCATCATCGGAGTAATTATCGCCGTTAAAAGCCCGATGGATGCTGTAAGGCCGGATGTCGGCGATAGATTTCACCTCGATAAAAGCGGGATTCAGCGCGCCTAGGAGCACGCCACACTGGTCGCCAGCGCCGATCACGCCGATCCTGACCGGCGAGCCGAGGGCCTTGTCGTAGCCGAAATAAATGGCCCCCAAGCCACCGCCCACGACCACGCCCGCGGCCAGTGTGCCCATAAGAAAATCGCGGCGGCTGAAATCGCCGGCGACGGGTCTTCGGTTTTGCGGGGTGGGTATTTTATTTGGAAGCTTGGGCGTCATATTTTTAATTTCTGCTTTTACAAAACGGTTTCACAAACAGGCGATGCACGATAAAGTCGAGTCCGCCCCAGCGGCCCACGGGCGAGGAGGCGATCACCAGCAGGGCGACCATCTCGATAAAGTCCTTATTTATTAATAGTGCGTGACCGACGATGTCCGGATCGGGCGGATAAATCGTGGGCCAAGCGGGTTGGGTCATGACCACGAAGCACATAAATGCCGCCCCACCCAAGGCCGCCAACCGGGTGAACAAGCCGAGGACCAGGCACAATCCGATGGCGGTCAAACCATAAGTGACGGCGAAGTTGATCTGTTCCATGCGGTCCCACTGCCAGATTTTCCAATTGACCGGCATGGATGCTATTTTTTCCCGCTGCTTGTCGTCCATCAGTTCGTATAGGGCTTTTTTGTAGGACGCTTCCCGGCCTTCGATTTCCTTGAGCCAAAGGTTGGCATCGCCGCGTAGTTCCATCATCCGGTTCCAGTGGCGCTGCTTTTGGAAGGGGGCGTCCTGCTGGGCCTCCGGACTTTTTTCGAACCGGTCCAGGGCTGCGAAATAGGCTTCAATGCGATCCAGATTGGCGGCGAAATAGGACTCTAACGATTTTTTAAATTCGTTATACTTTTTTTCAGCGTCCGTTTCGAATTGTTGATGGGCGGCCGTGGCGGCTTGATCGGTTTCGTCCCGCGGCTTGAGATAATCCGCCAGATTCTGACGGTAATCGTTCCACCGCGCGGCGATGGGATCGGAGTCGATGCGCTTTTTCCCGTTTTCATCGGTAATAACACGCAGGCGTTGCCGCCCGTTGATGTCGGGAATCAGGGCGTAAAAAAAGCCCGCCAAAGGCCCCTTGGCCTGGCTTAAAAAAGGCTCGGCCGTGAACTGATCGCGGTGCTCGATCTTCCACACGCCTTCGTAAAGAAAATGACAACCCAGGCACAACCGCAGCACCACCAACGCCGATACCGTCAGAAGGCCGATTGCAAATTTATTGCCACATTTGTTTTCGTTCAGAACACACCTCCTTTGCCCGGGCGACCGTGATGCTTTTTTCAGGCGCCTGTAGTAATGCAATAAAGTTGCACTAGAACTTGTATTTTATCCGCTAAAACATTACTCTGCCAGGATATAAGATTACAACCCCACCACCGGTACCGGGGGTTAAACGGGCTTCTGTGTTGGGGCATCAGTTCAACTGCTGCCCCAACATAATATTCAAAAACAATGGTATATGTGACTCTATAGGGATATATTTTGCCATGCGCATCGTACTTTGCTATCCAGTCGAAGCGAAACACATCGCACAAATTGCCGCCGCCATGCCGGAGGCCGAGATCGTTGACGCCGGGCAGGAGCACGTCGCCGAGCAACTTTTTACGGCCGATATCTTCTGCGGTCACGCCAAAGTGCCCGTCGATTGGGACGGCGTGGTCCGCCAAGGCCGCTTGCGATGGATTCAATCGTCGGCCGCGGGCATGGACCATTGCCTGGTGCCGACGGTCATTGCGTCGGACATCGTGGTCACAAGCGCGTCGGGCGTGTTGGCCGATCAGGTCGCCGAACACACCATCGCCCTGATTACGGCCTGGACCCGGAGTTTGCCGGTGTATTTCCGGGCGCAGCAGAAAAAGGAATTCGTCCGCCGGCCCACCAGGGATTTGACCCGCGGCACGGTGGGTATTGTGGGCCTTGGCGGCAACGGCCGGCGGTTGGTCGAGTTGCTCTCGCCGTTTAAAACTAGACTTCTGGCCACTGACATGTTCCCAATCGATAAGCCCGAGGGAGTTGAGGCGCTTTGGCCGTCCGACCGCCTGAACGATCTATTGCCCCAAGTCGATTTTCTGATTTTATCTTTGCCGCTATACTCAAAGACAAGAAACTATATCGACTCCGCGGCCTTTGCAAAAATGAAACCCAGCGCGTTGTTAGTCAACATGGCCCGGGGACCGATAGTGGTTCACGACGACCTGGTGGCTGCCTTGGAAAGCGGCCGTCTGGCCGGTGCGGTAATGGACGTCACCGAACCCGAACCGCTGCCCACGTCCAGCAGGCTTTGGGACATGCCCAACGTGATCATCACCCCGCACGTAGGCGGACAAGCGGCATGGCGGATCGATACCATGACCGACCTGTTTTGCCAAAATCTACAACGTTGGCAAAAGCACCAACCGCTGATTAATTATCTATCCGACAAACACTTAGGATTCCCCATCCGCGGCGGAGGGTATCCGATTTGGGGCGATTAATACGTTTTCAATAAGAAATCAAGCGGCCTTACAAGAAGTTTCGAGCGGCAAAAACGACTGGTCATGATCGCGTTTATTTCGTATGTAGCACCAGCAGATTGCCAATGGAACGGTTATTTGGCCTAGCTGTTGTAAGTGGGCCATCACTAAAGATAACCACCATGATGTATGTCCTGATTGGTCAATAAATCGCACATAATATCCAGGGAATGCGGCTACTATGGCCAAGACCGCACATGCTATACATATCCACTTTCTGCTGATTCCCAACCGTTCTGCAAGCTTGCAATAAAGAACGCTAACTAAGCCACAGGGAGTCACAACCATCATAAGTACCACCATATACAACAACACTCCTACTGCTATTGCTGTAAACTCTACTGCACCGGTTGCCTTGGTGCTAGTTAGCCCAATACGTTCACAGATCGGCAGGCAAAAAGTTGAGAGAAACACACTCAGACCCAACATTGCCAGGACGAATAGAATGATTAGTGATAGAACCGGCGAAACGGCGAATACCAAGAACGCCGCCGTGGGATGTCTGCCGATAAAACTTCGCCGCCGATAGGCGGTGACGGCGGCTTCGGCCACCTGCTGAGGTGCTCCCAATCTGGAAAACACATCGGCTTCCGTGCTCATATTGTCCTCCGTGATATCTTGGAAATGATCGGCCAGTTCTTCCGTCAGTCGTTTTACGTATACAGGCGGCAATCCCTGTTGGAGAAGTTGCTGTCGCAGTTGGTCGCACCAAGACAGTTTTGCCATTTCCCCTAATGCCTTTACGACGCCAGTTGTACATGGCCCTGATGATTCTGGCGTCGGATGAACCACCAGCCAAAAGCAAGCGGGACGAGAAGTTGGACCAGTTGAATCGGATTCCAGAAGCCTAGGCCATCATGTAAGTAATAGTGACCCTTTGGGTCAGCGGAAGTCACGGAAAAGCAGTAGGATGCTGCGAAGAGGCCGAGCACCGCACACGACACAAGCATCCACTTTTTGCCAAGGTCCAGCCTCTTTGCAAGGTTGCAGTAGAAGAGGCTGGCTGCAATCGAGGGAACGATGACCATCAGCAGATTGAATGTGTTGGCCAACGCCACCAATGCAACATGCCCAAAGTGCTCGTCATCGAACCTGGGGAAAGGAAATTGCAGGCTGACAAGGAACATCACCAAGTAAGAGGCACACCAAAGAAAAACCAGCGACACGAGCGGGGAGACGGCAAAAATCCAGAAGGTGGTTACAGGATAACTTTGCTCTCGTTTCCGTCGAACGAACCACCAGCCGACCGCCAGTGGGGTAATGATCTGTGCAAGCAGTATCGGACTGAGGAACCCAATGCCATCATCTATGCTATATTGCCAAAGCACTGCCATGACGGCCAGTATGGGACAAGAAACGAACATCCATTTCTTACTAACGCGCGACCACGTTGCGAGTTCGCAGTAGAGGGCGACGGCAAGGCTTGTGCAAATTAGAATTGTCAGGCTGAAGAGACATTGGTTTGCCGCTGATGCGACAGGCCCTGCCTCAATCTTAGTGAATACGCCGCCACCGATGAGTTGTTGAATGGCGAGACCTAATATAAACACAACGAAATAACCCAGAATTAACTGCGGAACGACCGGGGTAATGCCGAAAACCAAGAACGCCGCCGTAGGATGTCTGCCGATAAAACTTCGCCGCCGATAGGCAGTGATGGCGGCTTCGGCCACCTGCTGAGGTGCTCCCAATCTGGAAAATACATCGGCTTCCGTGCTCATATCTTCCTCCTTGATATCTTGAAGATGATCGTTTAGTTCTTCAACGAACCGTTTAATGTAAGTCGGCGGCAAGGCATGCCGTTTAAGCCGCTTTTGCAATTCGTCAATCCAAGGCTGGTTCGCCATGTTCGCCTCCGTGCAAAGCATGATTTATCGCCTGGATGATCTGCCGCCATGTTGTTTTGGTGCTGGAAAACTGTTTCGAGCCTTTTGCGGTGACACGGTAGACCACCCGGCTTCGACCTCCCACGGTTTCCCGCTTGCCGCCTAAAACTCCTTCCGCTTCGAGGCGATGGAGTATCGGATACACGCAACCCTCTCCAAATTTGAGAGTTCCGTTGGTCGATTGACGGATGGCCTGGACCAATTCGTAACCATACATGGGGCGGCGTGAAAGCAGGCTGAGGATCAGCATTTCCGGCACGCCGTTTAAGAAATCCGGGTTGGTGCGTTTAGTTTTCATGGCGGATTTATACCTCGAACCTAAAGGTATTGCAATATCAGTATCGGCGCCTCATACATCAAACTTAAAGGTATTCGTTGAAAGACGAAATTGCTTCATTTTTAAACGAGTAGTTCTTTATAGGCATACTCTCCATAAAAAACTAAGCCTTTGCGATTTTTTATTTGTATTTCCATTCCTTACTCCATATTCACTATTATTCTATCCCCCACTAATTGTGGTAATTGGCCAAAAATTCCTCTAGACGACCATGTAATCGAAATGTTAAAATGGGGCGAGTTTACATGGCCAGTTTTCTCTCCTGTATAAGTGAGTTTGGACGTTCAATCTCGCTTCCGGCGGAGTGGGCATAGGCTCGGATGCCTGACAAAACCCGTTCCGCCTGCTAATTTCAGTTTTTCAACTTAAGGTGTCTCATGTGCAGCACGACGTTCCTCGAAGGAAGCGCCACCAGGACTTGGGGAGGGCATCAGGTTAAACGATGTCCCGACGAACTATTACTCCGTTACCGCGGTATCTTGGATGAACAACGCCTGAGTTGGACCCAGCATCACCGGCTGATGAACTTGTTGGGGTCCGGGGGACAGGGGGTTGTATATCTGACCGAGCGCCGCGGCACCGACGGTTTTACGCTGCCGGTGGCGCTGAAAGTCTTTTCGCCCGAACGTTACGAAGACGAACGCGCTTACGACGAGGCCATGGGCCGGATGGCCCATGTGGCAGGCCGCGTTTCCCAAATCCAACAGGACAACCTGCTGGACGTGCACAACTGGGTCGAGCGCGACCGCATCCGCATGATGGAAATGGAATGGGTCGACGGCTTCGACATCGCCCGGCTCTTGACCCGCAAGATGCTGGAACAGGTTCAGAACCGGGTGAGCAACAAGCGCTGGGATTACATTAATCGGGTTATAGTCACCGAAGGGCCGATCCAGCCCCGGCTGAAGCCGGGCATTGCCATGGCGGTGGTCCGCGATTGCCTGGCGGCCTTGGCCGCGCTGCACCGGGAAAATATCGTGCACGGCGATCTGAAACCCTCGAACATCATGCTCAAGCGGACCGGCAACGCCAAGATGGTGGACCTTGGATCGGCAATCGACCTGGATCAAGCGCCCTCGCGCCGCACCTGCACGCCCACTTATGCCGCTCCAGAGGTTCTCGAAGGCGGCGATTGCACCCCGCGTAGCGATCTGGCCAGCCTGGGTTACGTGCTTATTGAAATGCTGTCCGGGGCGCCGACTTTCTCGGGGCTGACGAATTTCCGCGACCTATTGGAAGCCAAGCGATTCCTGGCCCAGCGCCTGCCGCACGTCCTGCCCGAAGAAATCGTGCGCAACGACTTGCTCATGAATTTCTGCCGCGGGCTGGTTGCGCCCGATCCCATGCGGCGATTCCCCAGCGCAGAGGCGGCCGACTTGGTCAAGGAAGGGGCCGCCAGTTTCCACAGGCAATTGATCAAGGTCGATTTGGCCAGCGAATACGATAATGAAATTCGCCTGTGGCTAGAAGAGATTAAAGAACTTGACTAGATCTCTATTCCCAGTACAAGACACACTTCGCGAAACCGCAAGCGGTTCGTAGGCTTGTAAGAATTGGCGCTTTGAGCGGTTCACAATTGAAGCCCACGCCTATTGCGGAGGTCGCTCATTCTTCTTAAGGGGAAAAGAAATAATATTCGCCAATCGCCGCAGCATACGGGCTCTGCAACTATTTGGCGGAGCGAGCCAAACGCGGCCTCTGCGAATAGCCAAAGCAATCTTCCATGCCTTGCTGCCCGTTATCTCCGCAAGCTGGGCCGCGAGATTCTGGTTTGAGTGGGCCTGTTCCGCGACCTGCGCCGAGAGCTTCTGGATTGATTGAGCCTGTTCCGCCGCCCGGGCTCGAGTCTCAGCCAGCAAGACTCTGTGCCTTTGACTCTGCGCCAATAATTGATTGATGATTAATTGTTCATTCTTGGTTTCCATGGAAGACCGTGAATCGCCATCCCTAATAATCGCTTCAAATAATTGTTTTAAGCAATCCAAATTTGTTATTCTAGAGACTCTATCTTCATCAGTCATTAACCCTATGATAAGGTCGAATTTCGGGTATTTGTGCCGGTTGACGAAGTCCAATATTTTACCCATCGAATATATGTCGCTGTGCACACCATCGAGAGGCCTTTCCACTTGGTTCAAGTTCAATGGGGTAAAAAACGCCTTATCTTTAGAGATCGCCCATCCAAAATCGATGAGAACGGGTTTTTGATCTCTTACAATTATATTGTCAAGGCGAATATCTCTGTGTTCAATCCCCAGCCTTTGCAGTATATCCAGCAAATTCAAACAATGCCGGACGAAAGAATTGAAAATATCCGGGCTGGAATTTAAATATTCAGTCGCATTGCACAGAGTATCGCCGCGGATTTTTTCCAATTTCAGAACGGAATAGTCCGTCTCGGATTTTACTTCCAGCAATTTTGGAAAATACTCTTGATCTAATTGTGACAGAAACGAGGCTTCCCTTTCCGCCAAGTCCTTGGTGGCTTGTTTGAATATTGCATCTGGGCCGTCATAAACGCAACTCCAATACGCCTTTCCTTCCTGATTTGCAAGGCAACTCCGCGAAATGATGGTTTCTTTATCTCTAATAATTGGCAGCGGGCCTGATAAGTCTATTTCATGTTTAGAGCGATAAGCTACATATATTTTTCTTGTAGGCGTTATTGAACCTATGTATTGATATCTGGCAAAGTTATTGGAAAGCGCGTCTTCAAATGCTTTTAACGTATAGGGACCGCGCTTTACCTGCTCGTTCCAGTCTAAATGATGGAAAAAATCGATCGCCGGATCATCCGGTTGCACCCATTCGATAATCAACATGTATTTGGCAAGTTTCGCGAACTTTTCAATAATGCCGTTCAAATCCCCGAATGACGCGGTGCATGAATAAATCCAATGAATTAATGCAAGCGCCAGAACTATGTCGGACGGCTCATTCCAATCCTCGGCATTTGATCGGATAATTTCCAGATTGTCGTAGCCGTATTTTGATTTTGCCTTTTGAATCATTCGCAGGTAATCTTCGTCCATATCAAGGGCGAACGCTCTTTTGCCGCCGTTTGTAAGAGCCAAAAAACAAAAAAAACCGCTATTGGCTCCAATATCCGCGATCGTTCGATCTTGTAAAAATTTTGGCGTAAAATAAGGTTCCAATAATTCGTTTTTTTTCCTGAGATTATCATCGATATCCAA
Organism: Pirellulales bacterium; assembly: GCA_963844755.1. Lineage (GTDB taxonomy): Bacteria > Planctomycetota > Planctomycetia > Pirellulales > Thermoguttaceae > JBEKIK01. The sequence continues at coordinate 367,716 of CAWJPM010000016.1, read as the reverse complement.
TACGGCAAGACTATTTTTCCCCAAGGTAAACTCTTGATAACCATGGAATGTCAAAGCATTTTCGGTTTCTTCTAAATATGCCGGCCGGGCGAATTTATTTGGGGCGCCGTACATTGCATACTCGTTTCATTGTGTGAAAAACGTGTAAAGAGCCGTCGTTCGGGTATTCCTGGCGATAGTAATCACGGAGGCCGATTGCGGCATCGGCATTGGAATCGCGTCAACGTAAAACGGCCGGCAATCATATAACGGTTTTCATCGCCACGCGGCCGGAGCGTCAGATGGTGATATTATTGATTCCGATGTAGCCAATGGTCCTTATTCAGCCGCAAACAGGGCTGTTCCAGCCGAGTTTGCCAGTCGTTTGGCCGTGGAAGGGTCATTTGCGATGCAGGACGTAATAGCAGCACCAATGCCATCTTGGAATGCTACTAATGCCGACCGTTATATGTCAATAGTGTTTCCCGGCGACTTTTTTTTTATAACTTTTCCACCCCACACTATGCGAACCGGTTTGAAAGTCCAAATCTACAGGGCAATCCGCCTGCCTTCTTGATGGCTGCGCCGCGCCTCGCGCACGATGTACAAGGCCCGGTAGGCCTCTTCCAAGTCGCTGGTCAGGCGGACCAGGCTGGTCACCGCCCGATAAAACTGGGTCAACATCTGCTCGCCGATGGGGCGCTCGCTGTCCAGCGATTCCACGTGCCGGCCGGCCTCGTCGAACCATACCAACGTGGCAGGCAGATCGACAAAGGCAACGCCGTTGGCGCACGATACCTGCATGTAGGCCAGGGGGCGATAAGTGATGGCCTCCTGCCAATCGGCGGGTATGTAGCGCCCGCAACTTATCTGCGCCACCGGACCGGACCCGGGATGGGCGGACTCGGAAAAATCCAGACTCATCATCTGGTAGTCGTCCTCCGCGGCGTTGCAACCGGTTCGGTGCATCAGCCCGGTAACCAGGCTAGGCTGCCGATCGACCACATAGCAACACCAATCGACTAATTCCACCATGTGCTGGGCTGAAAAATGATCGGGCGGGCGAACCGGCAGGCAATGTCCGGTGGTCTGGGCGGCCGAGCGTTGATGACAGAACACCAAGCGCGGCTCGCCCAAGCGGGTGGCGATCAACTCCTTAAGCCGGATGGTGGCCGGCGAATGGCGGCGGGGAAATTCGGCCACAAATGCTATGCCCGATTCCACCACCCGGGTTTTAACCAATTGCGAATCCTCGAGTTCCAGGTCCAAACCGGCCGCGCAGTAGACCGCTTTGCCCGATTCGCAGGCCGCCAGTATGGGCAAGGCCCCATACCACTGCGGCGAGAGCAGCAGAACCGCGTCGATATCCTCCCGCATGGCAAGCGTGCGATACCCGTCCACGGCATCAGCATTGAATTCGGCCGCTGCTTGTTCAGCCCTGTGTGCGACTTGATCGCAAACGGCATGGACCTCGAATCGATCGGACATCGTGCGCAGCGCTGGTGCGTGGCGCGTTTGCCACACGTCGCCCAACCCCACCAATCCGACGCGAAGTTTCATAATTCCTCATTCCTAAAAAAAAATAAATTATAAACAACTTTTGTTGTCATATTTGCGTTTGCAAATTTCACAATTAATTTATTATATCGTCTTATCTTGGATTTACACAATCGGATGCTTACCGAACTTCCTTGAAAACAGAGACTTACGTCATGTTGTCTGAAAAAACAGGCAAAATAAATATATAATTTTATCCCAACCAGACACATAGGCTAACTGGTCAATTGGCGGGGTAAAAAAATTATCCAAATTATCCAGGCGTTAAATTTCCCCGCGCCCCCCTTGTCAATTTTACTGTCATAAGTACATTCACTGTAACCTCGCGTGGGTAAGAAATTCCCTTATGGTGTCCGTATCCCAGCCAAAACATTTTTCGTAACGAACACCTGACGCCTTTCCCACCAAACATCCTGCCTTAAAAGAAAAGTAAGAAGGAGACCATTACTATGACAATCACACTCTGCGCCGCGTTGATACAAACTGTATTATTGGCCTCGCCCACAGACAGCACCGAGACTTATACCGAAGCCCGCCGTGAAATCACCGAAACCGGCCGTCCGATGGTGGTCATGGTCAGCACCGATTGGTGCGGTCCGTGCCAAGCCATGAAAAGAAACGTCTTGCCCAGATTGCGTGAACGGGGAGCGTTCAAAAAAGTGGTTTTTGCCCAGGTCAATGCCGACCGGGACAGCGAACTGGCCAAGGAACTTACCGGCGGCGGTCCGGTCCCCCAGTTGGTCTTGTATCGCAGATCGGGGCGCGGCTGGATCCGCAGCAAACTCGTAGGCGGTCAGAGCGTGGAAAAAGTCGAGCAGTTCATAAATGAGCAACTGGCTTCGGACAAGGCCGACCGCGATTCCGATAATTCAGGCGCCGATAAAGACTCCAAGTCCTCGGATTCGGCTGAGGAAATTCCCGAAGTGCCCGCCAAATCGTCCCACACCTGAAAAAAGGGGGAGTATTTTCCTCTTTCCAAGGGCATGTTATCAGGATAAACTGAGAGTATCCTGAAATGCCGTGACGCAAAACCTTGTTGGGGCGATAGTTGTACTGTCGCCTCTCAACCAGTAGTGCATAAGTGCGGCAGTACAACTGCCGCACCAACGGGATTGTCAATTTCAGGGCACCTTCAGTTAAACTTCTAACATGCCCCGCCCCTTTCAACCCATCGCCGGTGGACTGGCGTCCTATGCAATCGCCGGCCTAATGATTCGGGATGACGAGCACAGGTTGACGGCGCTTCGCTCAATCGAGGCCGATCCTTTACGCGCGGGCCTGGCAGCGCGGGCGGGCGATATTTTAAAAGGGTCATAACATGCGGTCTTTTTTATCGGTTGCCGTAGGATTATTCATCTTAACGTCCGGCTGTTCTAACAACGATGATATGGCCCAGAAACTGATCGAGCAACAAAGACTGAATTTAGACACGTTAAAATTCAATCAGGATAAACAGGAAAAGATAAATCAAAAAGAAAAGGAAATAGCCTGGCGGGAAAAAGAGGTTCAAGATTCCCTGAAACTAATAGAATCCAAAAAGAAAGAACTGGCCAATAAAGAAGCTGACGTCAAAAAACTAATAGAGGAAGAAAAAAAATTATCCGCCGAGATAAAAGAGAATAACGAGACTGCGGAAAGAGATTCAGAGCTGGTCAAGAAGCGGGCTCCGTTCCTGGAAGAATTGGCATCGGACTGGGCCAAGGCCGCGCTCAGCGCTCCTCACATGCCGGGGGAATTGGACACGGAACTGGAAAAGGAACTGGATGCCGCGTTATCGCAAAATAAAAGCGATTCCGAGATCCGCGCTATTTATAATAAATATTACGATATGGCAAGGACTTTATGGTTTAACAACATACAATATTATCTGCAACAAAACGACGTGATTCATATAAAGTCGGACGAAGAATTTGAAAATACCGCCAAAGAATCGGCGGAAAAATTCATAAAAACAAATACCAGCCCGGATGATTTCGATTTAATTGAAAAAAGCCATCTCAAAATTCTATCCGAGAAAAAAGATAAAACGTCCAAATAAATAATAAGAGCGGGGTCGCCCAGGTTCTTGAACCTGGGCGACTCTGTCACAAGAGGTTGAATGGGAAATCGCAAACCTCTTGGAACTTTGTTCCACCGGTTCGAGAACCGGTGCTACCCGGATGAGAGATAAAGGATTAGGCATGAGAAATTGGGGATGAGGGATGAGAGAATTGAGATGGGGGGCTAAAGGGCAAATTTCATTTTTATAAGGCTAAAAGATATCTTGCCGCTTGGGAGCCGATTGGTTGTTGACATGCATCAAAGAGAATTTCTCCAAGGATCCCGCTATTTTGAAAGTCTTTAGAATTGCTCTTTACCCGGGTGATGGCATCGGGCCGGAAGTCTTGGATGCCGCAATGAAGGTGGTCGAGGCCGCCGAGCGCGTCATCGGCGGGTTTCATCTGGAATGCGAACGCTTTGACTGGGGTATAGCCTATTATGACCGCCACGGACTGGTGACGCCGAAAGATTATTTGAACAAGCTTAAAGGCTTTGACGCCATCTTTTTGGGAGCGCTCGGCTGGCCTGCTCGGTTGCCCGATTCCATCACGGTCGCGCCGCTTATTCAATTGCGCCAGGCGTTTGGTCTTTATGCGAATGTCCGGCCGGCCCAAACCTACCATGGCGTGCCCAGTCCCTTGTGCACCGACCATCCCATCAACGTAGTGGTGGTGCGCGAGAACTCCGAAGGCGAATACGTGGAAAGCGGCGGAATACTGGCCTCGGGAACTCCGGACGAGTTGGCCGTGCAGTCCGCGATCCATACCCGCCGAGGCATCGAACGAATCCTGCGTTTTGCCTTCAATCTGGCAAGAACCCGAAACGGGCGTCTGGCCATGATCACCAAGTCCAACGCGCAACCCCATGCCTATGGCCTGTGGGATCGCCTGCTTGGCGAAGTGGCCCCGGAATTCGCCGATGTCACGGCCGAGAAACTGCACATCGACGCCGCCACCTTGCACCTTGTCAGGCGTGCGCACACGTTTGATGTTATTGTCGGCTCGAATCTTTTTGGCGACATCCTCAGCGACTTGACGGGCGGAATCACCGGCAGCCTGGGATTGAACCCTTCGGCAAATCTCGATCCCCAGCGGCATTATCCCTCGCTCTTCGAGCCGGTTCACGGCTCCGCCCCGGACATCGCCGGAAAAGGCATCGCCAATCCCACCGGCGCAATCCTCAGCGCCGCCATGATGCTGGAATGGTTGGAGCAAAATAAACCTGCCGCGGCAATACGCCGGGCAGTGGAACAAGCATTTACCGACGGAAATCTGACTCAGGACTTGGGCGGAAAGTTGAACACGGCCCAGTTGACGTCGGCGATTGTCGATAGATTGGAGCCGTGAACTAAGCCAAGCATGAAGATCCGGCTGCGGCGTTTTGGGACATTCTTGTCTGGCTATGGGTTCAGGGTTCAGCAAAATTGTCCCCTCGCCCTTTGGGAGAGGGATAGGGTGAGGGTGGCCGGACATTCCTGTCCGCCGCATGGGTTCGGGGTTCAAAAGCCGCGAAGCGGCGTACAACAATAGCCCAGGGCGGAGCACAGCGTAGCCCTGGGTAAGAATTCCCCCGCCAAACCCCAAAGCCCTGAATGGGCGCGCTAACTCCCTACGCGGAAAAAGACATTTCGGCGTACTTCTGCACGATGCGCTGAGCGATGCTCGTCAGCGCCCGGGAAAAGGGATTGTTGGTCGTGGATTCCTTTGAACGTGGATAGGATGTACTCGACGTCGTCGCGCGAGATACCGTACAGGTGAAAGAAGGCCGCGTCCAGTTCGGCCATCAGTTCGGCCCGCTCGGCTTCGTCCCACTTGTTCAGTCGGCCGCCGTATTCCGCTTGAAAACTGCCACACGTAAAGTTGCATGCGTCGGCCAGCGGCAGCATGTCTTCGGCGGTGCATGTTAGCTTGAGAACCCGCTCGCTAATCCATGATTCCAGCGTCGTGCGATGGTCCCACGGGCATGATTTGGTGTAGGTGTCTGGTGTCAGCGTCGGGACTTGTTCGACGATGAAAAATGTCAGGTGCGTTCCGCCGACTTTTTGCCGAGCAATATAGTCGAGCGTAAATGAATTCAGATTCGCGAGCAAACAGCAAGATTGACGCGGGGTAATTTCCCCGCCGAAAAGCAACAACGGTGCAGTATGCACAACGGCGACTTGCGGAATGAACGCCGCAATCACTGTTCTCCGATTCGTGGAACTCGTTATATCTTTAAATGCGAGAAAGGCCGGATGGGTTTTGCCTTCCAAAATAAGATCGACATGGGCCTCATCAACCCACCATCTCGGCAGCGCCGCGAACTCTGGATTTTGGTGTAACACAACGCTGGTGGCCTCGGTTTGGCCTTTACGGACCCAATTCGTGGGATCGATAACAACGCCCGCGGCGCGATGATCATAAATCTGCACCATCTTAGCTTCGTATAGCGGCAGTAAGACTTTTTTCCCCTTGACCCACCTATTGCCCTTGAGCTTGAATCCGTCCTCCTTGAGCGTTTCGGCTTCGCGAAACAAGTGGGAGTCGCTTGTTTGGTTGTAGAGTCCCTGCTTGAACTGGATGCCCCAGGGGTTACCGGTTGTCCCCTTACGCTTCAAGTCGATCAAGATAGGAATACGGCGGTATATCGCGTTCGTGATCTCCGCGTCCCGACGCGAGCGGAAGATCGGGCACGTTCGCGTATTGGGATTCATTAGCCGGATGTCGGCCGCGCTCAAGGCAATGTGCCGATTCTTATCCTCTAATTCTTCGACTCGGTGGGTAAAGAAGACAAAATCGGCTTTCGACGTTGCCGCTTGATCGCCGCCAAAGTTGATGATCGAGAACTTGAAACGGCCATCAACGTCGGGAAAGAACTTCTTGAGCCGATTCTCGAAGTCATAGAGTCGGATAAGGCGGTCCGAATCAGCAACCGCTGCGAAAAAGTCCTTGGTCATCATATCGGACGCGATGCCCGATGGCACGAGCAGGCCCACGCGGCCGTGCGGGGCGACCAGACGGGAAGCGAGTTCGGCGAAGACCGCATAGTAGTTTATTCTTCCTTTTCCGGTAAGTGGATACTCCCCACTATCTTGACAGTATTTTCTCAGTGCATCTATCGACGATTTCAACAATTTGTAACGTTGGAATAGCGCTGTATCTGATTGTTCGAGTGCCTCGATCATTTTCTTTCGCTTCGCGCCCGATGTAGCATTGGCGATCTCCGGAGCAGGTAATGAAAAAAACTCGCGTTTGGGAAGATCCATTTGCTCCCAGGGCGGATTGCCGATCACACAGTCGAATCCGCCTTCATTGCGATTGAACACGTCGGGAAACCGCTTAAACCAATCGAAACCGGCCGGGTGGACTTCGGGATCATGAACAAGCGAGTTGCCGTGGACGATGTTACCCGAAAGTTTTGCGAGCAGTTGCCCTGGACTGGCGGAACGAATCCAGAGGGCCAGTTGGGTGATTTCGACAGCCTCGGGCGAGAGATCGACTCCATAAAGGTTTTCTTGCAGAATGAAAGTCGGAATTTTTTGGGCTAGTTTTTTGGCTTGCGGTTCGCCAGACTGGTCGAGGTGGCCGACGACTTCGTTGTAGTGCGATTCAAGCACGTCATAGGCTTGAAAGAGGAATGCACCACTGCCGCAGGCAGGATCGACTATTTTTAGGTTCCGCAGGATGTTGAAGCATTTTTTCCAATATTCGATGTCGTCAGGGACAATGCCACGGGTAGCATCCTTTTCGGAAATTCCAAACTTCATGGCGACGTCAGCTAAGCGCAGGGCGATCAACTCTTCGACGGTGTAATGCACGATCCGGCTGGTCAGTTCGGGCGGGGTGTAGTAGATTCCAAGTTGCTTGCGCTTGGCTGATTGGGGCATTGCGGCATATTGGCTCGCTTTTTCGGCATCGCCAAAAACGCCTGTCGTTTTGAGTTTTTCCAACTCGGTGATCGAGCGTTCGAATAGATGTCCTAGCACGTCGAGGTTGACTTCGTCGGCGAAATCGTAGGTGCTGATCGAGCGGAAAAAGTTTGTCCAGGGGTCGTCGGGCAATTCCAGTCCATCGACAGAGTGCGGTGCGAACAGCCCGCCGTTGTACTTTGGAATGCCGTGAGTTTCGTTGCCCAAGTCGATGAAGCGGAACAGGTTTTTGAAATTTTGCCAGCGGGGATTGGTTACGGCGTGAAAGCCGGCCACCGTGTAGGCCTTGGGGATCGTTTTTTCGGGCAATAGTTGGCGATCTTCGCAAAAGGCGATGAACATGATGCGATCGAACAGGCGCTGGGCCATTTCAACTGCCTCATCCAGCGGGCGATTCTGTTTGAAATGCAGTTCAGTAATCAGGTCGGTGCGGTTGCGCGAGTAGGCGTCGTATAGTTCGTCGCTTACCGTGCGCTGGCGTTCGGTCGATCTTTGCAGCAATGCCACGGCGCGAGGCGGTCCGAGAAGCGAATCTTCGATCAAACCCTGACGATGAAACAGCACATAGAACTGCTTGAACACCTCAAAGTCACGCAATGATTTCAGCGTAAAATGTTCGTAAGCCCGTTTCGTCGAGGCCCGCTCATAAAGCCGGAAACTGATGTAGTTCGATACGATGCCCCAGCGGCACTCGGCCGGCGTATTTATCAGATAATCCCAGCATTGCGCCACCGCGGTGCGGCCGTTGCTGCGGTCGCGGTCCAGGTGAACTGTCGGGCCCTTTAGTTCGACGACCACCAGAGGCTTGCGATCCTCTGCCTGTTTAAAAAAGCCTAGAATTGCATCCGGCGTTTCACCGGCAATCTGATGATGCTGCTCCCGGTGTCAGACTTCTTTTCCATCGAGTGGTCCAGCATACCCGAGCGCATCGCCAAACACCTCGGCCAGAAACTCGCCTTGCATCTGGGTTTCAGTGAGTTCCGCGAGGCGGCCAGAAGTTTCCAAATCGGCCCATTTCAAAAGCACGACATGGGCGGCCTTTATCACTTCTGCGTCAAGCCGCATATCTCCGGCCGCCTCCTCCAGAAAACGCGGCAAGATGAGGCGGTCTGTCTTGGGCTGACGCTGCGCGACCGGAGATTCGACGGGAAAGAGAGTTTCGTTAGCCATTTAATTGTACAAAAGGGATATTCTGCTTTATCTCCGTGCGGGTGCCGCTGCTGGCTTGTCCAGCAGTGTATTTCCGGAGATTGTACACTACCCCCCGCCCACTGCCCACCGCCCAATGCCCACTAATTTAATTTTCCCCTTCCCCTGTCCGCTTTTATTCATCACTCATCCCTCATCCTTCACCCCTCATCATAGGGTGGCTAGTTTTTACACTGGAAATCCGTTTGTCAATCTGCTACGCTCATCACGTTAATTTATTCGTTTGCTTTTAGTCGGCAGCAGAATAAAAGCGGAGGGCAAAACGTGGAAAAATCGCAATTTGGTGACCAAAACACCACTTACCCAAGAAAGGAAATGATTGACCCCCGGGGTAGAAACGTGGAAAAATCGCGATTTGATGCCCAACTATTTTCGCTGGAGAAAGAATCGATTGGCTGAACTGCTCAACTCTCGTTATTATCGTCGCCCAAGCCGAAGCGGCGGATTTTACGGTCCAGCGTGGAGCGTTCTATGCCCAGGATCGAGGCCGTCTTGCTCTTGTTCCAGTTGGTGTGTTCGAGGGTGTTGAGAATATGGCGGCGTTCGATGTCGTCCAAGGAGAGGGGAGTGAAGTGTTCGCCGGCCATAGAAACATCGGTGTCGCCGGCGGTGGGAAGTTTGGTCAAAAGCAGATCTTCCTCGCCGATCTCCTGACCGCGGCAAAGCACTACGGCCCGTTCCACAACGTTCTTAAGCTCGCGCACGTTGCCCGGCCACTGGTAAGAGAGCAGTTTTGCCTTGGCCTCGGTGGTAAAGCCCTTGATCTTACGCCCCGTTTCGCTGTTGAAGCGCTGCAGAAAGTAGTCGGCCAAGATAGGAACGTCCTCCGGACGTTTGCGCAAGGCTGGAACCACTATTTCCAGCACGCGGAGGCGGAAGAACAGGTCGCGGCGAAAACGGCCGTCGGCGATGTCCTTTTCCAAATCGCGGTTGGTGGCGGCGATCACCCGCACGTCGCAGGTGATGGGCTTGCTTCCGCCCACGCGTTCGAAGGGATGCCCTTCCAGGACGCGGAGGAATTTGGCTTGGATGCTGGGGCTCATCTCGCCGATTTCGTCGAGCATGAGCGTGCCTTTATGGGAGGCCTCGAACTTGCCGATTTTGCGTTCGGTGGCGCCGGTGAATGCCCCGCGCTCGTGTCCGAACAGTTCGCTGGCCAAAAGTTCGGCGGACAAGGCGGCACAGTTTAAACATACGAAGACGTTATCGCGCCTGGGGCTGTTGAAGTGAACCGCCCGGGCGACGAGTTCCTTTCCCACCCCGCTTTCGCCGCGGATCAACACCGTGGCATTGCTGGCGGCGGCCCGGCCGATCTCCTCGGTCACCTGTCGGATAACCGCGCTGCGGCCGATAATTTCGCTGCGCACACCGAGCCGTTCGCGAAGTTGCACGTTTTCGGTGCGGACTTGGGTCAGGTTTTCGGCCAGTTCCTGGCGGCGGTTGAGGTTTTCCAAGGCCACGGCCACGGTATCGGCCACGGCCAGGGTGAACTCCAGATCGTCCGGATCGGGCGTTAACTCCTCGCTGGTCGAGTAGAGGTGAATTACTCCGTGCATTTTCTTCCCGCGGCGAATCGGCGCACAGATCACGCTGGTGGCGAGAATTTCGCCCTGGCTGTCGCGGTTGCCCAGTGCGCTGTCGCCCATCACGTTGCGGGCCATGACGGCCTCTCCCTCGCGCATCACGGTCGAGGCCAGAAAGTTCGACACGCGATGATACTTGTGTTGGGACGTGCTGCGGGCGGCGACGATTTCCACGTCCTCGCCCTTGGGTTCGCCTTGAAAATCGCGGGGCACCATAAGCACCGCCCCGGAATCGGTGGAAGTACCTTCGGCCAGTCCTTTCAAGGCCGTTTCGGCCAGAGACGTGACGTCGGGGGCTTTGGCCAGCTCGAATGCCAGTCGGCAGAGCATGGCCGCGGCCCGGCCAATCTTCGATACGCCGGTCTCATCTTCCTCACCGGGGACGAGAAATTTGGTTTGCACGCGGCGATGCGTAATCGTGGTCGGCTCGCCGGTGGTAAGAACGCTCGAGGCGTCTTCAGGGGCTCCCTCGATCGGCGCCGTATCGGGCGAACTGCGGCGAACTAAAGTGCTCGATTCGGAAAAAGCGTCGGACAGCTTATGCACGAAAACCAATTGCGTGTGTCCGATTCGGATCACGTCGCCGGGTTTTAGACTCCAGTCGCCGGTTACAATTTCATTGCCCACGATCGTGCCGTTGCGTGAGTCCAGATCGCGAAGAGTCCATTGGCCGGCTGACATGAACACTTCCACGTGCATGCGGCTACAGCGTTCATCCTTGATAACGATCTGGTTGGTGGGAGCGCGGCCGATGATCACCGATTGTCCCGGCACGAGCCGAAAGACATCGCTCCACTTGCTTCCTTCGCGGATGACCAGATATGCTAACTGCGCCACTCAATTGCCCCCTATGGAGGGTTTGCAAATATACTCGGGATCAGACACTGTAGCAAAATCGCACACTCTAATTCTAAATTACCCACGTTGGGCAGTGTTTTGCAATATGCTAAAAGCCTAGATATGTAAAAAGTTACGGAATAAAGTGATATGGCCCCCTAAGCATGATTAGCCCGTCATTGGCAGATTAGTTGGCGATAACCTGGTCAAGGAGGAGGTTGAAAATCGCAGATTTATTGTAATATCTTATACGACAATATGTTACGTTGATACACTATATTGAGTTCATCCTTAATTTAACGCTTGTCGCCTCGCATGACTCGGTTTCCCACAATAATCTAGTTTTGGTTTGAAAGGAGTATCCAAAATTGAGACAAACTATAAGCACAACCCCCCATTAAATGCGGCCTTTTGTATCTTCAACGAGTTTTTCTTGCAATTTTGTCACAAGGGGATTAGGCTATAAGATCATATATAAGATGAACGATTTTATATCGTCTAGGACTGCCAACGATCACAAAGCGCCCTCTGATATGAACCAAGATTCATTTTGATAGCGCCCCTCTATATAATTTTAAAAAAACCTTGAATACCTTTGGGAGCATTCAAATGATCTGCCGAAGACTTTTGGCCTATCGCGAATTTTGCCGGATTTTTGTCGTCCTGGCGATGATCGTATTTTTATTCCCCGCCGTAACCCTGGGGCAAGCCGCCGCCGCGCCAACAGTAAATGTCACGAATAATACTACTACAGGCGGGGCGGGCTTTGGCACAGCTATTCCCGTCCGCCCGGTCGGCGGCGTGGCGATAGACGCTCAAGGCGTGCTGGAAAACGTGCAGACCGATGCCTTAGGCCAGTTGGCCAAGCTTCGGGCCGAGGCCCTGCAAAAAGTTCCGGCCGGACTGAATGTCTTTACCGACTCGCGCAAAGTATCGCTTAGGCGCTTGGAAGCGGCAATCGAAGAGTCAACGAAATCTGGAAAGCCTTTGCCCGACGACATCCGTTATCTGGCCGGATTGCAGCAAATTCATTATGTCTTTGTTTATCCCGAGCAAAAAGACATTATCCTTGTCGGACCCGGCGAAGGCTGGAAAGTCGACGCCCGGGGCAACATGGTGGGCATCACCACCGGCCGGCCCGTGATGTTGTTGGACGATCTTCTGGTCGCCCTGCGAACCGCGCAAGCCGCGGCCCAGGGCGGGATTACTTGTTCAATCGATCCCACGCCCGAAGGACTCGCCAAATATAATCAACAAGCCGCCTCTTTGAAGGTCGCCGGCAATCCGCAGGCTACCGCGTCGGGAATTTCACAAGTTTTAGGCATGCAGCAGATTACCGTGGCGGGCGTGCCGGCCACGAGCCATTTCGCTCAAGTATTAGTGGCGGCCGACTATCGCATGAAACGCCTGGGCATGAACTTCGATTCGCCCCCGCCGGGCATAAAATTGCCCAGCTACTTGCAGATGATCCCGGCAAACGGCCGGCCCGCGAATATGTTCCCCCGATGGTGGCTGGAACCGCGCTACGAACCACTTTTACGCGACGAGAAAGGTTTGGCCTGGGAACTTCGCGGTGCAAGCGTGAAGGCCATGACCGAAGAAGATTTTCTTGACAGTACCGGCGCCAAGGGACACTCGGGCAAGGCCAGCCCCATGGCTCAAAAATGGGCCGATAACATGACCAATCAATTCTCCGCGCTATCGGTGGCCGAACCGATCTTCGGCGAATTGCGAAACTGCATGGAATTGGCCATTGTCGGGGCTTTGCTGGTGAAAGAACGATTGCCCGATAAGGCCGGCTACAGCCTGCCCGTGCTAATGACCTCCCCGGACCTGCAACCCGCCGAGTTCAACGCGCCCAAGCAGGTTCCCAGCCAGGCCAGCGTGCTTAAAAAAGGAAATAATTGGATCATTAGCGTATCGGGCGGCGTGGCGATCAATTCCTGGATCATTGCCGATAATACCAAGCAAAGCGACGACGCCGACCCAATTCGCGCCAAGGCGGCGCCTTCCAACGATTCGAAATGGTGGTGGAACTGAGGGCAATTTCACCCCGTTAATGTTCGTGTAATGCAATTCTCGGAGGTTCCGCAAGTGGGCCTCCGAGATTGCACTTCATAACTCATATTATAGGGTCAGAGCGCACTTAGTCATTAGTGGAATATCTGCTTTAACTTATCAATGGTGTTTTTTAGCTTATCCGCACTCGATAGAATGCGTTTTACAGCATTATGAACTCCGCCGTGACTACGGTAGCCCAAGGCGGAAGCGATTTCGCGGGCCGAATAGCGGAAGTGGCGCCGGGCCAGGTATGCGGCTGCCGCCCGACTGAGATCGTCGGTCCGGCGTCCCGGCTGCCAAGTGTCCGGATCGCCGCCAAAGCGCGCGACAGACGTTTTTGCAATCTCCTCTAGCGCGGGACGCGGGCGAAGATTCGGCAAGTCGGGCAAAGCTGCGTCGTCATCCCTGTCTTTCAGCAGACGGCCAATCCGATCTATGAAAGAAGTCGATCCCAACAAAAGTCCCTGAAAGGCTTCGGCAAACGGCGAGCCCGGCCGCTGGGCAATGCCCGCCCGCACAAATATTTTATACGATCTTCTGGCCGCCGCCGCCCGGCTGCCGAATTCACCGAGGACGCGCCGATAAGTCACCCAGGGCAGCGCACGCTCGGACCGCACGTAGCCCGGATAACTGCTCCAAGGATATTTTCCCAGCGGGGCCAGCTTCGCGCGAACCGGATTGAGGTGAATATACCGGCTGACTTCGAGAAAGTAGCCCTCTTCTTCGATCAACTGCGCCTTGAATCGGCCTTGAAACAGGTGGCCCGACCGACGGCGCTGGCGATTGAAATAGCTTGTATAGCCGCCGTTAAGAAATTGCATTCCGGCCGAAAGGTTCGGTTCGGGCGTTTCCACGAACAGATGATCGTGATTATCCATGAGCACGAAGGCGTGCAGCCGCCATCCGTAAGTTTCCACGGTCCGCCGCAGCCAATCGAGGCGTTTTTCGCGATCGACATCGTCCCGCACAATCGGTTTGCGTTCGTTCCCGCGGGACATCACATGATATAACGCCCCAACATATTCAATGCGTAAAGGCCTGGCCATGCCAGAAGATTAAAAAGCTAATCGATCTTTGTCAAGTACTAGTGACTAAGTGCGCTCTGACCCCATAAACATAAATACATAAATAAATAAACTTCGATGCCTCCACCACATCAATAGCGTCAAGGTAATGCTAAGAAAAGCGATGCTACTGGGTTCAGGCACACTCACCACGCGGAACCCTACGAAGTCAAGCCCGCTTGCGGGGTCGTTATAGTTGAGGCCAGTATAGCGATCGGACGAGGCCAAGCTGTTCGAGTCGAAGTAGAACGCCCCGCCACGCACACCACGCCTCCAGCCTTGTATAATCGACTCGTTCCACTCAAACACGTTTCCGCCCTGGTCGAAGGTGCCGTACGGGCTTGGTGAATTCTGAAACTGGCCTGCTATCGTGGTATAATACGGCGACTGGATTGGGTAGGGATCGCCGTAATAATTCGCGTTGTTGCCCGAGACATCAGCCAGGTCGCGCCCCGGCGGATTATTGTTACTCGTGGGATAGGTGTAGTAGCTGCTCGCTGCCGCATTGTAGTATGCGGCCTTGTACCATTCGTCTTCGCTTGCCACGGCCCACTTCCAATCCGCATTGCGAACAATCGTATTATTATTGATCCCATCCGTAGTCAGGGTGTATGCGCCGACCTCGGTGACGTTGGGCATTTGAGCTGTCGTCTTCTGATCGTTGTTCAGCCAATTAGCAAATCGAAGGGCATCCCAAAAGCTCACGTAATTAACTGGGCGATTGACAAAGTTCGCATCCACGGTATAGGTGTAGGGATTATGAGATGTCCCTCCGCCACTCTGCGAGATGCCGCTGCCGTAAGAGGTGTTCGCCATATAAGTATTATATAGGCTATACGTATCCACTCCGGCCACCGCATTGAGGAATGCCGTGTACTGACTGGCGGTCACCTCGTACTTGCCGATGTTATAGTCGTACGATACCGCCCCTTGCCCGGCGGGATTCCCGCTATGTGCGGCCGTATCGGCCGCATTGCCCAGGTTGCCCACGGGTACAAGATCGATGGTGACAGCTTGTGCGGAAATTGCCAAAGTCAACAACAGACTAAAAATTCTGAGTGTCGATAAAATCTTATTCATTTTTGCATCTACTTATGTTTTGTATTAACTTTCCATCTTGGAAAGGTATTTTTATTGATATAATGTGCGAATCAATTCCATGAACGGTGTTTGCGAAAAAATCAGACGATAGTCCGATAGAATCGCCCGCCGCTTCCGGCTGGTGGAAGAAAATCCAAGATTGCCCCGCACACCGAAAGATCAATGCTCAGTAATTACAGGGTGCCAACGCTGCCTCTTGTTATATGCCTTAAAAGTACAGCATCCATTAAATGTACATATTATATATAGTGGCCAAATCCGTCAATGGGGGGAGAAAAAATATTTTTCCCGCACAAATAAAGCCCTTTTATCCGTTCTTACGCTTCTTCCTCTTCCACGTCTTCGGCGTAGCCGGGCGGGAATGGATTTTGGGAATCCAGCGTTTGGTTATCTTTCAAGGCGTCTGCCTGGGGCTGTTGAAAGGCGTCTTCTTGCTGAGGCTTATGAGCGGATTCGCTGGCGGATAATTCTTGGTTGATCCATTGCTCCAGTTCCGATTGGCCGCCGAATTGCCTGACCCAATATGCCACGTCTTCGGCCAATAGCGGCACGGCCGGACGCTCGGGCGCAGTGGACTGGATTTTGCGCCGGGCAAGACGCGTTTGCACCAGCTCCTTGTACCAAACGTCGGAGTCCACGGCCTTGGCCCGGCGATGCCGTGCGGCACGCTGAAGGCGATGGTCGCTGGAAATGACCGTCAACCGCCTGGGCGCAGAATCCAGGCGGATTAGTTCCTCGATCAAACAATCGGCATCCGGCCAGCGCGAGGCGAATTGCACCGTAATACCGCGATGTTCCAGCGTATTCTTTGCGCCCCATGGCGCGTCCTTGGCGTCGAAAACCACGATGGTTTTTGCAATATCTCGCGGTGTAAGCGATTCGGCCAAAAAATTGAGCAAGGCCAAGCGGGAAAGTTCCAGGCTTCTCGGCCCACGGCCCTCTCCAATGATTCCCGCCATGTACAGGAGGTTGTAACCGTCGATTATTATTGACATGGCAGGAGGGATTAAGGATAAATTCTAAATGCCAAATGACAAATGATAAATACTGAAAAAATGTGAACGATGTGCCCCTATTCCCCTACCTCTAATCTCTAGCACCTAGCCCCTAATCTCTAGCCGCGCTTGAATTTCACGCGGCCGGCGACGATTACGATTTCGGCCCGGCCGGTGAGTTCCCAGCCGATGAAGGGCGAGTTGGTGCTTTTCGAGCGGAACTCGGCCGGATCGACTTTCCAGCGGACGTCGGGATTGATGATGGTAATGTCGGCGTCCGCCCCGATGGCCAGCGTGCCTTTGCTTATGCCCAGTATGCGGGCGGGATTGATCGTCATCTTTTGAATCGCGCTCGACCAATCCAGGTGGCCGGGCCTGATCAGTTTCGTGACAACCAGCCCCAGGGCCGTTTCCAAACCAACGACGCCGAAGGGCGCCTGGTCCAACTCCTGCATTTTCTTTTCTTTGGCGTGCGGGGCGTGGTCGGTGGCGATTACGTCGATCGTTCCGTCGGCCAATCCGGCAATCACCGCCTCGACGTGCTCTTTGCCCCGCAAGGGCGGATTCATCTTGAAATTGGAATCGAACGAGCGGAGGCATTCGTCGTTGAGGGTGAAATGATGCGGCGTGGCCTCGGTGGTTACGCGGACCCCGCGGCGCTTGGCGCGGCGGACGACATCGACGCTGCCGGCGGTGGAAACGTGCATGAGGTGGAATCGCCCCCCGGTGGCCTCGGCCAGGGCGATGTCGCGGCTGGCCATTACGTCCTCGGCCGCGGCAGGCATGCCCGATAGGCCCAGGATCAACGAAGTCAGTCCCTCGTGCATCACCCCGTGTTCGGTCAGTTCGCGGATTTCGGAGTGGTTCAGCACGGGCTTGTCGAACATCAGGCAGTATTCGAAGGCCCGGCGCATGAGTTCGGGATTGTAGATCGGAGAGCCGTCGTCGGAGAAGGCCACGGCCCCGGCCTTTACCAGTTGCCCGATTTCGGCCAATTCCTTGCCTTCCCGGCCCTTGCTCACGCAGGCCACGACAAAGACGTTGCAGTTGTCGGCCTGGGCGGCCTGGTGGCGGATGAAATCGACCACGCCCTGGCTGTCGATGGTGGGCTCGGTGTTGGGCATGCAGGCGATCGAGGTAAAACCACCGGCCAAGGCGGCGGCAGTGCCGGTCTCGATGGTTTCGTCCTCTTCCTGGCCCGGCTCGCGGAGGTGGACGTGCATGTCGATCAGCCCGGGGCACACGATCTTGCCCGAGGCGTCGATGATCGTCTGCTCTCCGCCCGGCTGCACGTCGAATGCCGCAACCCGGCCGTCCACGACAAGAAGATTCGCAATACGGTCCATCTGTTGCGACGGATCGATCACGCGCCCGTTTTGGATCAATAAACTAGCCATTTTAGTGGTTAGCGGAGAGTTTTCAGTTTACAGTTTACGGTTTACAGTTTACGGTTTTGCAATCAGCAATCAGCATTCAGCATTCATCCCTTGCCCCTGTTGCCCAGCAACAGCCAAAGGACGGCCATTCGCACGGCCACGCCGTTGGTGACTTGTTCGAGGATGGCCGATTGAGTGCCGTCGGCCACGTCGGGGGTGACTTCAACGCCGCGGTTTATCGGGCCGGGGGCGAGGATCAAAATATCGGCCTTCGCCTTGGCCAAGCGCTCGCGGTTCATGGCATACAGGTGGGCGTATTCGCGGACCGAGGGGAACGGCCGGGTATACTGCCGCTCGAATTGAATCCTGAGCAGGTTCAACACGTCCACGCGGGGAAGGATGGCGTCGAGGCTGTAGGAATATTCCACGCCCAACTCGGCCCAGCGCGGCGAGACCAAGGTGGACGGCCCGCACACGATCACGTGGGCCCCCAGTTTTTTCAGTCCCCAGATATTCGATCGGGCAGTGCGGCTGTGGGCGATATCGCCCACCAAGGCCACGGTCAGGCCTTCGATCTTTCCCTTGCGCTGGGCGATGGTCATGATGTCCAGCAGGCCTTGGGTGGGATGTTCGTGTGCGCCGTCTCCGGCGTTGATCACCCCGCAGCGAAGATTTTGGGCCAACAACTGGGGGGTGCCGGGCGTACGGTGCCGGACTATTACCGCATCCACGCCCATGGCCTCGATGTTTTTCGCGGTGTCGATAAACGTCTCGCCCTTCGACAGGCTGCTGGTCGATGCGGAAAAATCCACCATGTCGGCCCCAAGCCGCCTGCCGGCCAGGGAAAAACTGGTCCGCGTGCGCGTGGAATTCTCGAAAAACAAGGTCACGCACGTTTTTCCGGCCAGCAAGGGCAGGCGTTTTTGCTCCTGGGCCGCTATCTGCTTGAAAATCGGCCGCTTTTTCCAGGATCAGCAGAATTTCCTCGGCCGAAAGCTCTTCCAGCCCCAGCAAATGCCGCCTGGTCCACCAATCCGGGACCGGCCCAAGTTCGATTTTCTCGGTTCCCATGAGTACCAGCCCATTTCTGAAAAAATGATGTTCCCGCTGATTCTACCAAGCAGGGGAAATGCTGCAAGCACCGGGAATATGATATAATCAGGGGGCATAAACTTTCCGGCGGCTGTTAGCCGCCGGCTATTTAATGTGACATTTTTAGGTGTAAATAAATAAACCGCTTGCGGTTTCGCAAATACAACTTATGAATTCAAAATCCTCTGAATCTGTGAAAATCCTGCTGCTGGCCGAAAGGGCGGAAAAAATGCGGCTGTGGGCGGAAATGCTCAGCCCGATATCGGCTTGTATTTGGCTCGATTCCGCCTCCATCCCGGCCGATCAGCAGCCCGAAGTGGTAGTCACCGATGGCACCCCGGTCTTTGAGGGGGATGGCGGCGTGATCCGCATCGGCAACGACGCCCCGGCCGACGTGAATTTGCCTGCCGATACAAGTGCCCGCGAATTGCAATTGGCCTGCCGCCTGCTGGCCGAGATCGTGCGTCTTCGGCGGCGGGAACGGGCGATCACCGCGGTGGGGCACCGCTTGTACAACGATGCCTTTACCGATCCTTTGACCGGTTTGTCGAACCGCCGGGCATGGGATAAAACGCTCCGCGAACGCCTGAAAGTAATTACCGATTCCCGTTGGCTTTGCCTGGCCATATTCGACCTGGATCATTTCAAGCAGATAAACGACGACTTTGGCCATGCGGCCGGCGACGAAGTACTAAAATCGGTGGCACGTGTCATTTGCGAGCGCTTGCGACAAGACGACTTTGTAGCCCGAATCGGCGGCGATGAATTCGGCCTGCTGATTTGGGTCATCGATCCGGCAATTGCCCCGGCAGTGGTCGAACGAGTGCGCACGGCATTGCCCGAGCGATTAGCCGAGTCGGGCGTCCACCGGGTGACGGCCAGCGCCGGAGTGGCCGGAGTCGGTTGCTCATCTCCCACAATAAATCCAAGCGAGCTTTTCGCCCAGGCCGACGAAGCCCTCCGCCGGGCAAAACAAGAAGGACGCGATCGGACGATGGGGTAAAGGAGAGGGATAAGATATTAGGGATTTCGCGAAACCGCAAGGAGAATTTTATTTTTCATTCCTCCCCCCAAAGACGGGATGCCCGACCTGGCAATGTTGTGACGTCGCAAAGAACCGTTCGTTGGTGGTTCCCGTGTTCGATTCTGTCTCGCATAGACTTCCTTTAGGCTTTGTCGAGTCATACGATACTAGGATAATTATAAGAATCGCTTGGCATCAGCCTTGTGGAGTGGATGTTGCCAATCCACAATAGGCCGTGTAAGAGCCGCGAACCTTCAATTATGGAAGGGAGTGAAGTTTGAAAACACTCATGTTAATGCTAGGATTAAGCGTCTTACCCGCCCTTGCCGATGCTGAAGAACCGGAATATCAAGGGAAGAGTCTCGACTACTGGGTCAGAAGGACGCAACCGGAGTATAGCCTGTCTGAGCGGCGAGAGGCCATTCGGACGTTGCAACAAATCGGGATGATGCAGGCCAGCCGTGCCCCTGTCGCATCGTCACGAGATTGGGTAGCCGAAGCGGTTGTCCCGACGTTGAACGGTTTGCTCAAGGACAAAGATGCCGCTATACACGAAGAAGCTGTTCTGGCCATTTGCGGGATAGACCGGCAAGCAAGCAAAGATGCCATCCCGAATCTGACGGAACTTCTTGGTGACCCGATTGAAAGGATTCGCGAGAACGCCGCGACTGCTCTATGCTTCAGGGGGCCAACGGTTGGGCCAGCCATACCAGCTCTCGTGAAGGTGATCCTATACGATACTTCGCTCCGTGTCCGACATGATGCAGCCATGGCCTTGAGAACTAGTGGGCCAAAGGGCGTGGAGGTCCTGTTGGGAATGCTCGACGATAAGAGTGCGCAAGTTCGTTACACAGCCGTCAGTATGTTTGAGGGCCAGTATCCTAACGACGATCCGCACGAAACGCCATTCAAGGCGGTGCCCAAGTTCGTGGCACTTCTGCAAGACGAGAGCCCGGAGGTTCGCAAGAGTGCGGCAATAGCGCTGGTAAGAATCAGCGACGTGCCGTTGGACGTGATTTCCTATCTCCTTCGCCACAAGGACATTGAGGTTCGCCACGCCGCAGCCGACAATCTCGTCTTTAGCGCGCGTTTAGAGACGGATCAATTTCGGGCGGAGTTGCTCGAATTTATGAAAGGCGACATGGATTTTTGCCGAACGCACCCGAGCCTGTTCGCGCATGCTGGACCAAACTCCATTCCCATTCTCCTGAGACTTCTCAATGACCGTAGTGCAGGAGTACGAGGCCATACCGCCAGCGCATTGGGCCAGTTCGGCCCCGCCGCCAAAGAAGCGGCTGGCCCACTCAAACGCCTACTGGGTGACCAGGCTATAATGCCAAGTCGCGACGACGATGAACGCGTTTGCCACTGTGCTGCCGCGGCGCTCAATCGGATTCTGGGCGACAAGGATTATCGAGAGGGGCTGCCGCCATTGACGCCAGACGGCTTATAACCGTTGCGAAGTCAATGGCGATTCTTTGACGGTTTTTTATCCTTCCGAGCTTGCCCGCCAGCGGGCGTTGAACAACTCCACGATGGAAAACAACATCCCCAAGTTCAGCACCCCGTAAAACGCCAGATATCCGAAGAATATCGTCCAATTGGCGGCATTAGTCGTTTCAGAAAAGTGCAAGGGCAAACTAAAGGCCGCGGCAAAGGGACTGGTAAAGGTGAGTTTGCCGACCCAAAATGTGAAGGCAGAATCGGGAAATTTCAACTGCGCAAAGCCCTCCACGGCCAAGGGCGCGGCATACAACAATATAATCACAATGTAAGCCGTCATCATGGCCGTCGTGGTCTTGCGCACCAGCACCGAGCAGAACATAGCCAAGATGGTGGTCGTCAGGCAGCTCATAACCACAACTGCCATGTAGCCCAGCATGGAGAACGTGTCGCGCCAATAAGTCCCCGGCGGCAAGACCCAGGCCAACAGCAGCGGCCAGGCCACAAAGGCTGTAAGCACCACCGAGACCCTCAGGCTGGATAGCATCTTGCCCCAAAGAATTTCCCAGGGCGAAAGAGTGGTTGTAAGCAGCAGTTCCAGGGTCTGCCGTTCGCGCTCACTGGTGATGCTGCCGGCCGCGAACACCGGTCCGACCAGCACGTTGAACAATAATACGTAACAAGCATACCAGGGAATCAAATGCGGCGCAATAAAACAAAAGGTGGCCATAAGCGGCAGGGCCAGGAACATGCTCAATTGGATCACCAGGCGCAGCATGAGCGTGCCCTGGCCGAACAACTCGCTCCGCATTTCCTTGTCGTAAACCGGATTGAGATTGTCCTTCATCACCCCGGTCCGCTTGGGCGGGGCGAACAGTTTGTCGGGAAACTGGTTGCTGCGGATAATCATGCCAACCGCGGTTTTTTGTTCCACATCGGGATCGACTACATCTTTGGCATCGGCCCCGACGTCGGGCGGATGCAGCAGGCGCCGGCTGGTCTTGTAAAACAAAAACCCGCAAACCGCGACGCAACCGGCCGGAAAAAACACCGTCAAAAGCATCAAGCGAAACGCGCCCGCTTCCTGGAAAAGGCGATAAACAAGCACGCCCAAAATAACCATCGGCAAAATGATCAGGTACGAAACCACCAAGGCCGCCAAGGTCCGCGTGAAATAACTGCTGGCCGTCAGGCAGATCATGCCGAATGTGATCACCGACATGGCCATGGCAAGGTACGTGGCCAAGACTTCGTAGGGCGACACCCCGCCCAGTGGCAGACAAAGCATCACGATCGGCAGCGACGCGATGACCAGCACGGCCAAATGGCACAAGGCGGCCGCCAGTTTGCCGGTCACTATGGCCTGCGGGCGCATGGGGCTGGCCAGCAGCATTTCGTAGGTCTGCCGTT
Organism: Pirellulales bacterium; assembly: GCA_963844755.1. Classification (GTDB taxonomy): domain Bacteria; phylum Planctomycetota; class Planctomycetia; order Pirellulales; family Thermoguttaceae; genus JBEKIK01. The sequence goes on along the minus strand of CAWJPM010000016.1, from coordinate 345,038 downwards.
CTTTCTCGCCGGTGATCGATCCGGCCGCGAAACTGGGCACCATCAGCGACATCAGCACGTATTGGCCCAGGAAGAACCAGTTGACCAACTGGCGGGCTTCTTCCGGGCTTTGGGTCAAGTCCAGGCGCTGATCCCTGGGCCAGGCAAAGAAAACCACCGCGCCCAGTAAGGCCACGTATACAAACAACAGCACGAAGGCCCGCTTCATCCGCAGATTAACGAGCAGTTCGCGTTGTAGTACGGGATTTTCGAGGATGTACATTTAAAGGATGAAGGATGAAACCAATCTTATTGCAAATTGCAAATTGTAAATTGCAAATTGCAAATTGAACGAGAATTAAAGATTATTTCATGTTCCGAAGGTTATTATTTACCTTTGTTCAATATGCAATTTGAAATTTGCAATTGTTCAATTTGCAATGAAAAACATACTGTTATTTTCCCTTATATCGCGTCGCGCTCGCCGCTGGCTCGCGGCTAAACAAGTTTATGCTACCGCCCCCTTTGTGACCATCATAAAAACGTCTTCCAGCGAGGGTTCTTTGTCGGCGAAGGAGATCATGCGCACGCCCGAGCGCCGCCAACTTTTCCAACAAGGCCGCCACTTGCTGGTCGTCGGCCGCCAATTCCACGGTGGCGGTGTGATTTTCGATCTGCACGTCGCGTGTCTCCGGCATGCTGCGGATGATGGAAATGCCTGTTTCCATGTTCGTCAAAAAATGAATTTTGACTATGCGGTTGCGGCGGATGTGTTTATAGACTTCCTCTATCGGGCCGGACATCAGCAGTCGTCCCCGCTCGATAATACCGATGGAAGTGCAGCAGTCGGCCAGTTCGGTAAGGATGTGGCTGGAGATAAGGATGGTTTTGCCCATCTGGCGGAGTTCCTTGAACAGGGCCTTGATCTCGATCCTCGCCCGGGGATCCAGGCCGCTTGTTGGCTCGTCGAGAATGAGCACCGGGGGATCGTGGACCAGGGTTTTGGCCAGGCAAAGCCGCTGTTTCATGCCGCGGGAAAGGCTGTTCACGTACGACTCGCGCTTTACGCCTAAGTCGAGCAGATCGAGCACGTCGCCGATGACCTGCTTGCGCCGGGGGCGGGGAATCTGGTAGGCCAGGGCGAAAAAGTCCAAAAATTCCCACACCCGCATGCCGTCGTAAACGCCGAAGTTATCGGGCATATAGCCGATGCTGCGGCGCACGCCCATGGGATCCTTGCTCACGCGATGCCCGTTTACGATCCCGTCGCCCCCGGTGGCCTTAAGCAACGTGGAAAGAAAGCGGATGGTTGTGCTTTTGCCCGCCCCGTTGGGTCCGATAAATCCGAACATCTCCCCGGGCTGAATCTTCAAATTCAGGCAATTGACCGCAACCAGTTCGCCGTAATGTTTGCTGAAGTTAATTAGTTCGATCATTATTAGGGGCTAGGGGCTAGGGAACGGGGATTGAAATTTTTAATGAAACCGCTTGCGGTTTCGCGATGATGATCTCATAAAGTGGGCAGTAAACTGCCCACCCCTATTATTCATAAATTTATTATTCTGTAATTCATTATTCACAAATTATCGGCCGTATTGGCATCCGGACGAGGCGGATCGTCCAAAACATAATTGAGGTGGGCCAACACCAGCGCGGCATGGCGCGATTGCGGGGCGGCGGGCCTGATATTCAAACCGGGCAAGGCCGCATCCATCCAGGCCAGCAACTTGATCTCGCCGGGGTGCATGTTTTGCAGTTTTTCCGCAAGGTCCATCAATTGCCGAAGGTTCAATTCGCCTTTTAATGCGGCGGGATCCTTTGCCGCGGTCAACGGCGACTGATCTCGCTCGTCCGGCCACAGCCTTCCGCCAGATTGCGTGGACGAGCGACTGACCCAGGCCACGGTTCTTACCGCGCCGGGCTCGAGTTTGCCCACCCAGGCCACTTGCAGATTGCCGGACTCGAGTTTCTTGACCAATCCGACTCCTTGTAAAGTAAGGCGAGTTTTATTGGCAATCTCCAAACCGCCGCTTTTGTTTTGCGCCAAGGCAAGTTTGCCGCCCAGGTCGAACATCTCCTCGCTATGCATCAGGGCGGTGGAATTTGATGGCACGGGCAACCCTTCCAGATTCGCCTGGTCCGAGCGGGTATAACGCAGGTTGCGCAGTTGCTGGCCGGGGGCCATTGCAAAAAATTTCTCGTCCGAAACCGACGGAAACGGCAGCACCACCGCCCCGCCGTCGTCGAAAGTGAAATCATAGGGCGTCGACAGCGAGGTGTACAAGGCGTTGTACCGGGTAAGATGCCCGCGGGTGTGCTCGCCCTGGATCTCCAAAACGGCGATTTCAGTCCGCGCACGCACGAAACCGATATCCAATTGCGCTAATTTGATGACCAGGACGGTGGAGATGATGGCCACGATGGGCGCGGCGATCCATGCCCATTCCACGCGGTCGAAGGTATGAAAAATGGCTCCAATTGAAGGGCACCAGCACGATCAAATAAACGAACAAAAACAAGAATATGAAGGTGCGATCGGGAATTTCGACCTGTGCGGCCTTAAGCAGCGATTCGCGTGCCGCGGCGGCGACCGGACTGAAGTCGTTCCAAGCGGCAATGCCGGGCCCGGGCAGCGGCGGCGGTCCAAAACCCGGTAAATCGGCATCCGGCTGATTCCATGGATTTCCGCCGGTGGTTATCGGCAGTTCGATGTCCTTGGGCAAGTCAGGACCAGTAATTTTCCCATTTCAAGCCTGCATCGCGGGTAAAAAAGCGAAGATTCGTGATCCGGGCGGCGTCCAGGCGTTCGTGGCCGTCGGCCCATGTGAACTTTTAGTTTCGCTTCCTGGTCGCGGATAAAGCGGCGCGGCGGGCGATTGAGCAGGAAGGCGTTGAAAAATTCATCCACGCCCGGCCAATTGGCGAATTCCCGGTCGCCCAGCCTGAAGGCCGAGGCCACGATCCGCCCCCTGCCCACTCGGCGCTCGACCAGCAGATTGCCCGAGCTGGGCCACGAATTCGGCCTGGGGATGCTTTTGCAATTTGATGCCGGACCAGGCTCTAACCGGCGCAAGCTTGCGGATTTTCTTGCCGGAGAAGGCGTTGATTTCGGCCAGCTCGTCGGCCCCGATTTTCAATTCGCCCGAGGCGATGGCCGGCAAATACGGCTCCAAGAAACTCCCTTTTAAGCTGTCCAGCGTGTCCGGCCCGCTTAGGATCAGTTGCCCGCCCCAATTGAGCCAATCCAAAAAGGCCTGCTGCACGGCCGGGTCTAAAGCCGCCGGCGCGGCGTCGTCCCACAACACATAGGCAATGCTGGTCCAGAGCAGCGGATGAGCGGGCAACTGCGCGTGCCGATCGCTGCGGATCTGCGTGATCCGGTAAAACGGGTCAACCCGGTTATCGATGTCCTTGGAATTAAATGGTTTTACCGAGTAAAGATTATTAAGAAAACCATATTGCTCCGGCACCCGGGCCAAAACGATGAAGTGATATTGATACGAAGGCATGTTTTGCACGGGCGATTCCAGTTCCAGGGCCGTGCCGCCGCCCCTGGAAGCGCTCAGCCGGCAGGAAATAAATGCCTTGGGGGTGTTGGGCGGAACATACAACACCGAATCGAATATCTTGGCCTGACCCTTGGGCAGGGCCGCCTGTCTGGCCGTGGTCAAGTTATAGGGAGTGGCCGGCAGGGGAAGCCGTTGTCCCTTGACGTCGTTGGCCGCGATTTCCATTTCGCCCATGAAATCGTAGTCGTTGGCTATTGACATTTTCCCATGAGACGCCGGTCCAATGCCCCACCTTGCATAATCTTCCGGCCGACTGCCTGTCGTTTAATTCCTCGGCGGTTAATTCCGCGGAAGTCGATTTCACCTTGTCCGATTTCCCGCGTCCGATGTTCCGCCGGCAGGCTGGGTAACCAGGCGCTTGGCCTCAAAGGGATCTTTGGGTTTCTCTTTTTTCTGGGCTAACTCTTTTTCCAATTCTTCCAGTGTTTTTGGCGGGGACTTGCGACAACCGCTGCAACCCGACATCCCGGTTGCAATTACAAGGATAATCCCCAACCACACAAGCGCACGAAGCGTGCGCCAATGCCTTCGTTCTCCGCGGTTATAAACTCCCCCAATAGAAGCCATTGCTTGCCATTTCTCCTATATATGAGTTTAGCCGTTTGCCGCAAAGGAGGAAAGATGGGGAAAAAAGAGTGGGCAGTGGACAGTGGACGGTGGGCAGTGGAGAGTGGAGAAGGGAAAGAGCAAAGTATTTAATGAGGGGTAGGCAGTTTACTGCCCACTTTCCGGTAATCATCGCGAAACCGCAAGCGGTTTTATTGGTTTATTCAGAATTCATCATTCAACATTTAGAATTTATTCCCCCGCATGTTCTTCGGCGAATTCGATGGCCTTGAGCAAACCCTTGGCTTTATTGAGGGTTTCGTTCCATTCGCTCTCGGGCACGCTGTCGGCCACTATGCCGGCCCCGGCTTGGACGTATGCGATGTTGTCGTGGATCACCATGGTTCGCAAGGCGATGCAAGTATCCATATTGCCGTTGAAATCGACGTAACCCACCGCCCCGGCGTACGGTCCGCGGCGATGCGGCTCTATTTCGTCGATGATTTCCATGGCCCGAACCTTCGGCGCGCCAGACACGGTCCCGGCCGGCAAACACACCTGCAGGGCGTCGAATGCGCTTTTATCATCCGCCAGACGGCCGCTGACGTTCGAGGTGATGTGCATCACGTGGCTGTAGCGTTCGATGGTCATAACGTCGGAGACTTGCACCGAGCGGTACTGCGACACCCGGCCCACGTCGTTTCGCCCCAAATCGACGAGCATCACGTGCTCGGCTCTTTCTTTGGGATCGGCGAGCAATTCCTCGGCCAGGCGGGCGTCCTCTTCTTCGTTCTCGCCGCGGCGCCGGGTCCCGGCCAACGGACGGACCGTTACCTCGCGATCGACCACCCGCACCATGACCTCCGGCGAACTGCCCACCAACGTCACGCTGGGCGTGCGCAGATAAAACATGAACGGGCTGGGATTGATTACCCGCAGGGCACGGTATATTTCAAAGGGATGGGCGTGGATCGGCACCTTCAGTCGCTGGCTGGGGACTACCTGGAAGATATCGCCGGCGCGGATATATTCCACGCATTTCCTTACCGCATTTTCAAATTCCTCTTGCGTAAAATTCGACTCGTATGCGATGTTCACCGGTCCGGCAACGCGAATGTCCACGGGTTTCAGATCGCAAGGCCGATCGGAGAGTTCGTCCACCAGGCGGTCGATCCTGAGGCAGGCGTCTTGATAGGCCTTGGCCAGATCGACCCCCGGCTTATCCACCCTGGCCATCGCCACAACGTCGATGCTTTTTGTGACGTTGTCGAACACCACCATCTGATCGTAAAAGGCGAAGGCCAGATCGGGAACCTGCCGATCATCCGGGGGCACATTGGGCAGATGTTCGTTGTAACGCACGGTGTCGTACCCGGCGTATCCGACCGCTCCGCTGTAAAAGGGCGGCAATTCGGGCAGATGGACCGCGCGAATCGCCTCCACTCGGCTGCGCAGTTCCTCCAACGGATTTGCGCATTCAAACTGTTTGGTAACCAGCGTGGGAGTTCCGCCCGCCGAAATGCCCGTATAGGCGTTCGTGGTTACACGGTTGCCGTAGGCCTCGATTTCGAAGAACGGTTCGGTGGCCAAAAAGCTGTACCGGCCCACTTTCTCGCCGCCCACGACGCTTTCGAGCAAGCAAGCGCAACGGCCGGCGTCGAGTTTGTGGAAGGCGGACACCGGCGTCAGGGCGTCGCTCAGCAATCGGCGATAGACGGGCACCAATTGCACGCCCTGGGCATGCTTTTTAAACGTCTCAAAGTCCGGATAATACTGGCAAGATGAAGATTTCATAATATGTCAAACTATCAGGTGATTCAGAATGGACACTAGACCATATATATTATGCGTTACTCACACGATGATAGCTTACCAGCCCTGTTTATACTCGGCAACAGGCTTATCCAGATCGCTTAAACCGCGGAAACCACTGATTTTCGCTCGCCTTGACACAGGGGGGGCTGCTGATAAAATCCATGTAGGGTGCGTGAAACGCACCAAAACATAAAGTGTATGGTGTGTGAAACACACCGAAATATAAAGTTGACGGTGCGTTTCACGCACCCTACCGCGATTGTCGTAGGAACATGTCAAACATAGGTTGCGTAACGATGAAATGTCAACAATGCGACAAGCCGGCGACGTTCCACATCACCGAACTGACCGGCGGCAAGCCCCAGGAATTGCATCTTTGCGAAGATCACGCCCGGCAGTACCTGACATCCTCGGCCGGCGAGCCATCGGCCACGGGAAGCATGGCCGCCATGTTGGCGCACCAGATGGCCGTGGGCCAAACCGCCGAAGAGTTGGCCCACTTGGATCAGCAGGCCTGTCCGGTGTGCGGCATTACTTTTTACGAATTCCGCAGCCAAGGACGCCTGGGATGCCCACACGATTACGTCTGTTTTCAAACCCAACTCGAGCCGCTGATCGTGAACATCCACGGCGAGTCGGCGCACGTGGGCAAGCACCCGCGGCGCCCGGCCTCGGGCAGCGAAAAACGCACCCAACTGATCCGACTGCGCCGCGCACTGAAAGAGGCCATCGATGATGAAAACTACGAATTGGCCTCCAAACTACGCGACGATATCCGCCGCACCGAAAAAGAACAAACGTAAAACAGTTGTCGGTTCACAGTTATAAGTTTTAAGTTATAAGTTTACAGTTTAGCCCCGGGGGCACCATGCGAAACATGGTCGCTCCGGGAGGATTTTCACGAAAGCAACGGGTTAAAGAAGTGGAACTGAACGATTTGACCCAAAGCACCGGCGAGTGGCTCCGCGGCGACGGACCGGAGTCGGATATCGTCATCAGCAGCCGCGTCCGCCTGGCGCGGAATCTGGCCGACTACCCGTTTATGAACCGCGCCACTCCCCAGGATCGGCTGAATATCGAAAAGATGCTCCACGATCGAATCTTCGAAGTCGTCTCGCAAAACGAAATCTTGTATTTCGACATGGAAGGCCTGGAAAAGGTCGACCGCCAGTTCCTCGTGGAACGGCATCTCGTCAGCCGCGAACACGCCGAAGGACAAGGCGCCCGGGCCGTGGTCATCGACTCCCGCGAAAAATACAGCCTCATGATAAACGAGGAAGACCATCTCCGCATGCAGGTCATGCAAAGCGGCCTGAACCTGCAAAACGTTTGGGAACAGATCAACCGCCTGGACGACCTGATCGAGGAAAAAGTAACATACGCCTTCCACGATCGCCTGGGCTACCTCACCGCCTGCCCCACCAACGTCGGCACCGGCCTGCGCGTCAGCGTGATGCTGCACCTGCCGGCCCTGGTCATCACCCGGCAAATCGAAAAGGTCTTTCGCAGCCTGCAAAAAATCAGCCTGGCCGTGCGCGGCCTGTACGGCGAAGGCTCGCAGGCCATGGGCGATTTCTACCAGATCATCAAACCAGATCACGCTGGGCCGGTCTGAAACCGATCTCGATCCAGCAGGTGGGCGACATCGTGCCGGTGATTATCGACTACGAACGCCAGGCCCGCGAGTTTTTGATCAAGGAAAGCCACGAAAACCTGCACGACCGCGTGAGCCGGGCATTCGGCATCCTGCGCACGGCCCAGACCATCAGTTCCGAGGAAACCATGCACCTGCTGTCAAGCGTGCGGATGGGCGTGAACCTGGGCCTGATCCGCGACGTGGGCATCCCGGCCGTGAACGAACTTTTCCTCCGCACCCAGCCCGCCCACCTGCAAAAACTCACCGGCGGCGAACTCGACTCGGCCGACCGCAACATCGAGCGCGCCCGCTACCTCCGCCGCTACCTGAACAAGGAAGACGGCAACAAGGGGCCGGAAGCGAATTGAGATTTATACCACTGATTCCAGCGGGGCGACTTCCTCGCTATCCAACAATGGCAGGGAATATTTGGCAAGAATCTCGTTAATAAGGGTCAGCGAAACATTGCGGGGCGACAGGATTTCGATGCCTATGGGCCGGCCGTCCTCTGTCAGATCAACTAATAAGCCATGACTTTCTTTCGCCACATGCCAGCTTTTGTCATTCTCAAGTCGCGGTAAATATAGATATGCGGCTATTGGCTTTCCTCTGCGGAATGTGATTTCCAGATAACGTTCGTGCATGATTTTTAGTCCACTGGGTATGCGGTAATTACCAATAACACATGATCTGCTCGTAATCAGGCTCGACAACAACTTCCCAATTACGGCCGTCCTTTTTCGTAAACACGATTGACCTGCCGTCCGGTTGCTCGACATAATCTTTTGCATTGGCCAGCATGGTCCGTAATTCAACCTCGTTAAATCGCCGATCTGTCATCCTTTTTATTATATGTGGAGTAAGTTCCAACTCCCATCCCCACCAATCCGGCCACTCACGAGACGCATCCTTCATGTTGCCTATTTCTCCATGCGTGAAGGCTAAATTAGGTTTTAATCAATTTTACCACCAGAAAGGGAAACTGGGAACACTAATTTTTCACCATCTACGCATTTATGCCTGTGAATTGTGAAACGGCAAACATTATTCCCCTTTCCCTAGCCCAGGCATTTATGCCTGTGGTCAAATGCGGCCCCATCATTAACTTTTTTCTTTAGCCCCGTTTACGGGGCGTGATTGGCACAACTGGCGGCCCTAAAGGGACATTACAAAAAAACGGACAAACGAGAATCGAACCCGATCCGCAGGCGTAAACGCCTGGGCTAGAGAAAAGGAACAAACAGAACGTGATCCGATTCGTTTACCGCAAAAACAAAACGGGCCGACCCAATGGACGCCCCGTTACTGTTCGGATTTTTTCAAGGATTATTATCCGGCCCGCTTCCGCCGCCAGAAAAAGCTGAGCAGTAGAGCGGCCATGCCGAGCATCACAAATGTCGCCGGTTCGGGGACGAGCACCCAGAGAATGGCGTGATAATTACCGGCGCTATCAGAGGCGTACCCGATTACGTTGCCTTGATCATCAATTGACACGGCCTCAGAATCTGTAAATCTAGAAGGCAGGAATTGACTAAGGTCAACGACGCTTGCCGAAGTGCCGCTCCAAAGCAAGGCATGGCTATCACCGCCAGTGGCCGATCCCGCGCCAGAGCCCACTTGCTGCCCGCCGCTAATCCCGTAGGCCTCAGAACTATAAAATCCAATTGGATTAAGATCAACGACGCTTGCTGCAGTGCCGCTCCAGAGCAAGGCATGATAGTTGCCACCCGTGGTCCCCCAACCCACCTGCTGCCCGCCGCTAATGCCCCAGGCAGCAGATGTAGTAAAGCCGCCAGGATTAAGATCCACGACGCTTGCCGCAGTGCCACTCCAAAGCAAGGCATGACCTTTGCTGCCCGTGGCCGACCCAGCACCATAACCCGCCTGCTGCCCGCCGCTAATGCCTTGGGCATCAGAATTATCAAAGCCTGCGGGATTAAGGTCCACCGCACTTGCCGCAGAGCCGCTCCAAAGCAAGGCATGTTGATAACCGCCAGTGGCCGATCCGTACCCATAACCCACCTGTTGCCCGTTGCTAACGCCGTATGCCCCACTTTTGGTATAGCCGCTGGGGGTAAGGTCCACCGCACTTGCCACAGAGCCGCTCCAAAGCAAGGCATGTTGATAACCGCCAGTGGCCGATCCGTACCCATAACCCACCTGTTGCCCATTGCTAACGCCGTCTGCATAACTTGACGTAAAGCCGCTGGGGTTAAGGTCCACGACACTTGCTGCAGTGCCGCTCCAAAGCGAGGCATGAGCAGGACTAATCGCCCCCCCGTCATAACCAAGCTTTCCATAAACACAGCCCACCTGCTGTCCGCCACTAATGCCATTTCCGACAGAATAATTAAAACCGCTGGGGGTAAGCTCCACAACAATATAGCTTGTGGCACAGACTTGATTAACGCTGACGAGTAGAATTATCATCGAAACAAAGGCAAAGCACTGTTTGTGATTGCGATTCATATATATCTTTCTAGATTTCAGAATGGCCTTAATGTTAATTAAATTTGATCTCTCAGAAAAAAACATTCCAGATTTTAACCCAGCCTGGTTGACATAAACCATGCGCAGGAAATTAACGCTCGCATACCAGAGAAATTCAGCCTTTTTTGTAAGGCCGAAATCAGAATGCCGAGCGGATGACTTTTTCGAGTCAGATAATTCGCAAACTAGAATTATCCGCGGGCCGAAGCCGCTGCCTCATGAAAACGATGAAACATTGCCTTGAAGAAAGATGCAACTGCTTAGTTTATCATCCCCCCCACAATTGTCAATAGTTTTGGCGGGAAAAGGCGACATTTTTCGCAGAATTCAGCCTGTTGAGAGGCGATAAAGGCGGAATTATGAATCCGCAGCGTAAACGCCTGGGCTAGAGAAAAGATGATCACCCATAGGTTAAACAGATTTTGATTCCGCCAGTTTTTTACGCAATGCGTTGACGGCATTTTTCGGCAGGAAACGCTCTAGTTCCACATCTTTTGTGACCGCGGCGATTTGTTTGATTAGCGAACTGGAAACGTGGGCCAATTCGCCGTCGGCGATCATGAACAGGGTTTCGATGTCGGGGGCCAGGCGGCGGTTGGCCATCATCATCGTCAATTCGGCCTGGATGTCGCTGATCGGGCGGACGCCGCGGACCATGATCCGCGAGCCGCAGCTTTTCACGAATTCCACGGCCAGCCCGGAAAACGTGCGGATTTCGATATTCTTCAGATGAGCGGTCGATTCGCGGATCAAGGCCTGCCGCTCCTCGGGCGAGAACAGGGTGTTCTTTTCGATGTTTATTCCCACGCCCACGATGAGCTTGTCGAACAGCCGGCTCGCCCGTTCCATGACGTTGAGATGTCCCAGCGTGATGGGGTCGAAAGAACCGGGGTAAACGGCGATGTGGAGCGGTGGATTGGTCATGTGGAAATCCTTTGGTTATGTATTTCAGGACGTAGCCTGTAAGCATATCCTATTTGATTGCAAATTGTAAATTGTAAATTGCAAATTTCAAATTGAACAATAATGAAACTGCTCGTCCTGGAGATGATGCCAATGGTTGTTCATCGCGAAGCCGCAAGCGGCTTGTTTGGGGGCGGAATAACTTACCGGAAGATGTACCAGCATATTTTCTCTCGTTCAATTTGCAATTTTAAATTTGCAATTGTCAATTTGCAATAAGAAACACTATTTGCCCTCACCCTAACCCTCTCCCAAAGGGAGAGGGGACTTTGGGATAGATTCTGCATGTTTTATCCAATCGCCTCTATCAGGCGCTCCACGTCCGATTCGTCGTTGTAGGCGTGGGGGCTGATGCGCAGCCGGCCCGCGCGGCAACTTAGGATCACGCCTTTTTCCAGGCATGCGCGGCGGATGGCCTGGGGGTCGCGGCCGGGCAGTTCAAACAGCACGATGCCGCTTTTATTCGCCTCCTGGCTGCGATCGCTGAGAATAACCGCGCCCAGTTCCTCGAGCCGCCGGCATGCCAGGTCGGTAATTTCCAGGACGCGGGCGGCGCGGGCCTCGGCCGGAAATTGGCAGAGCAGTTCCAGGCTGGCACCCAGGGCGATCAATCCGGCCGCGTTTCGCGACCCGCCTTCATATCGCTCGGCGGTGTCTTTCAGATCATACTCGATGCGGTTGAAATCTTTCGCCCCCTTGACGCTGTTCCAGCCCACGCCCACCGGGCGGAGCAGATTCAAGTGTTCGCGGCGGATGTAGAACAGGCCCGCCCCTTCCGGGCTAAGCATCCATTTATGCCCGTCGGCCGAAAGGAAGTCGATGCCTGTTTTTTTCACGTCCATGGGGAAGACGCCCAAACCCTGTATGGCATCGATAAACAGGAGCGCCCCGTACCGGTGAGCCACTTCGGCCAGTTCCGCTAAATCGTGCCGCCAACCATGGGAATAGCAAACCCAGCTAATTGTGATGATCCGCGTGCGCTGGTCGCACGCCGCTTGCAGTCGATCGAGGTCGAGTTTACCGCCCTCGGTCTGGATGCGGCGGGTTTCCACGCCCCGATCGGCAAGGCGCAGCCAGGGATATAGATTCGAGGGAAACTCGTCGGCCCGGGTAACCACGTTGTCGCCGGGCTGCCAGGGAAAGCCTTCGGCAACCAGGTTGATCCCGGCAGTGGTGTTTCCGACCAGGGCGATTTCCTCGATATCGGCCCCAATCATCCCGGCCGCTCGCCGGCGGAGGTCTTCGATCTGCTTCATCCAAGCCGGGTAAAAGGCTGCACCGTTTAAGGCGGCATCTTCATTCCAACGGGCGATGGCCTCTTGGGCTGCACCCGTTAGGGGGGCAACAGACGCATGGTCGAAATAAGCCCAGCGCCGAGCCACCGGCATGCGGCCTCGGAAATGTGCCCAAGAAATCTCTTGCAAGGCATTATTTTTCGGGCCTGCCGCAGATGTATTCTTCATCCTATCTCCTATTACTTATCCGCTATCACCTATTACCTATCCTATTCTGCCGCCCGGCGGTCCGGATGCCAAGATGGTAGTGGTAGTGGAAAGGCAATCGAATTATACTAAAAGATAGTAGCCGGAAGGCTAGCAGGGGGCGGAATCCCACTATTAGCATCAAGGCCCAGAGTTGGGGCAACAGTTTAACTGCTGTCCCCAACATGGAAACCACTATTGCCTATTGTTTGTGAGCTTAATGTATAAAGATTAAATCAAAGACAAAAAACCGCATCACTTGTGCCGGGGATCGCTTTCATGCCTAAAGCCTTGTGTATTTTCGGATTGATCGTGGCTGGCTTGTTTCTGCTTATTTTCGGGCTGGATTTGGCAATCGGATATCCATTCAACGGCGCCAATAGGCTTATGATGGACATACCTATGGTGTTTTGTTCAATCGCGTTGGGGTATTTGAGTTGGACAACTCTTCGGGAGCAAATTTAACCCGTATAAGCCCGCGGCGGTTTTGCCGGACGTATAATTGAATTGACCATGGCGACTGAAGAACATCATGAAGCGCCCAAAAAAGGCGGCCGTGAACCTCTGACTCCGGCCAAGCGCTCGCGTTTGGACCGGCTCTACGAGGCCGCCCAAAAAAAAGCATCAGGGCTCAAGCCGAATTACGATTACGCCGCCGAATTACTTGCTCAATGCGTCATCGGCAATCCGGGCAACGATGTATTTGTCAAGAGCTTACGTGGAAACTCTTCAGAAAAAGTACAACAATAACCGCACCGGGGCATCGCTGGCGCAATTAAGAGAACGCGGCGCCCGCAGCGCTGTGAAAAAAGCCCTGGCCAACGAGCAGTGGGATGAGGTTATAAAAAACGGCGTGAAAGTCCTGGCCGTCAATCCCTGGGACGCGCATACATTGACGGCCATGGCCCAGGCCGCGAGAAAGTCGGGCGATTTCGAGTGCGAAATGTACTATCTGAAAACCGCGCTCGTGGCCCATCCCAAGGATCCCACCGTAAACCGGCTTTGCGCCATCGCCGCCGCCGAACGCCACCTGCTCGACCAGGCCATTTATTGCTGGCATCGCGTGGAAGAAGCCCATCCGAACGATGACGAAGCCAAGCGGGCGATTTCCATGCTGCAAAGCGAGCGGATGCGAAAGGGCGGGTTCAGCGTTCAGACCGAAGAAGAAGAGCATGGCAAAAAAGTCCCTGCCGCGGCCGTATATCAGCAACCGGAACAAAACGCCGAGAAGAAACTGCTTGGCGAAATCGCCAAGGATCCCAAGCAGCTTTCCTCCTATTACGAACTTGCGCAACTGTACACGCGCGAAGATCGTTTCGATAAGGCCGAGGAAATTCTGACCCAAGCCTTTGAAGTATCCGGCGGCGATCAGGATGTCCGGGAAAGATTGGATGACGCCCAGCTCCGCACATTCCGCCATAAAATCATCAACACAACCGATCTTGCGAAAAAAAGGGAACTGCAACAAGAATACTATTACAAGGAATTGGATTACTTTAAAAGACGTTGCGAACGATATCCCCACAACGTATTTTTCCGCTACGACTTGGGCGTCCGCTATTACAACACCAAGCAGTACAACGAAGCGATTCGGGAATTGCAGCTCTCCCGCAACGATCCCCGCCGCAAGGGGGTCAGCCTTCTAGCCTTGGGCAGGTGCTTTCAACAAATCGATCAGTCTCGCCTGGCCTTAAACCATTTCATCATGGCCGCGGAGGAGATTCCCGATCGCGACATCAATAACAAAAAGGAGGCCCTGCGCCTGGCCGGTAAAATCGCCTTGACCTTAGGCGAGATAGATGTGGCCGAAAAACAACTCTCCATCCTGGCTGGCAATGGATTTTTCTTACAAAGATGTGGCGGCTCTCCTAGACAAAGTCGCCGAAGTACGTAAAAATCAGTTAGCTGCGGAAGAGGAACCCGACAGCCCGGCTCGGAAGCCCCCCCGGAAGATGACCGCGGCGAGTAAAAAACTATCTCTTAATTGACGCAGCCCCGGGTGTGTTTACCCGGGCTAAATATATCAATTTATGTAATCTCAACACACCTTCATCCTACTTAATAAACCATGCCAACCACAAAAAGTGCCACAAAGCGGCTTCGTCAAAGCCAGGAAAAACGCGCAAGGAACCGTTCGGTCAAACGATCCATTCGAAGCCAATATCAAAAAGTTATAAAGGCCGTGCAAGCCGGCGACGCCGATCAAGCGGAACAAGAATTACAGCAAGCGGCCAAACAACTGGACCGGGCCGCTACCCGGCATGTTATTCATTCCAATGCCGCCGCGCGGACCAAGTCGCGCCTCTCGGCGAAAATCAAGAAGATCAAGAAAAAATAATCAATCGAACTCTACGTCGGCGGCGTTGAACACGGGTCCTTCGACGCACGTGCGCCGATAGTCCCATCCGCCCGCGGCGTCGCGAATTTTCGCCGCGCAGCTAAAACAAATCCCCATGCCGCAGGCCATCGGCGTTTCCAACGATACCCGGCATGGAACGCCCAGGCGCTCGGCGATCAGGGCCGTTGCCTTCAACATCGGCTCCGGGCCGCAGCACACGATGCGGCAAGATTTTCCCGCGGTTTTCACGGCCGGTTCGATCAGTTCGGTTACCAGCCCGCGATGGCCCAGCGAACCGTCATCGGTGCTTAGCCGGACATCCACGCCGAGGCGTTGAAAATCTTCGATGCCGGCCAGATATTCCGCCGATCGCGCCCCGTAGCAAAGTGTGACTTTTTTGGCCCGCGGAGCAATGCGGGGCGGATCGCCGTAACGGTGCAGTCCGAGATACTCACGGGCCAGGGCCAAAAAGGGCGTTTGGCCGATGCCTCCGGCGACCATAATAAGATGTTCCGCTTTCCTCGGCCGGGAAGCCGTTGCCCAGGGGTCCCCAGATTTCCAGTTTCGCTTCCGGTTTGAGTTCGGCCAGACGGCGCGTCATTTTGCCCACCACAAGATAAACGATATCCAAACCCTCGGGTTCTCCGCCGGTCCCGTCCACAACGTCGTACAGCGCCAAGGGCCGGCCCAAGAGCGGATCGCTCAACCCGGCCAGGCGCATCATGATGAACTGGCCGGGCAATATCTTTTCTGCAATTTCCGGACAGGAAAAACGAATGCGGTACGTATCCCGTGCCAGCCGGACGTTTTCAGTCACCAGAGTTTCACCCCGCCATGCTCGATCGGCGTAGACGGTACAAGTTTTATGTTCAGGCATGATTATCTTTTTCATTTGTCGCTTTCCACAATGCGGCGACTTCATCCCTGGAAAGCGGGCGTGACGCGCCGGGCGGGAGGTTTCCCAGGCGGATCGGACCGACGGCCGTGCGGATCAATCGCAACACCTTATGGCCCAATCGCGCCAACACACGCCGTATCTCGCGGTTCTGGCCTTCGCGAAGCACCAACTCCAATACCGAGCTTTGCTTGTGATGCGATTGGACTGCGGACGTCCTCGACGCGGGCCACGCCTTCGGCCAGGTGCACGCCGCTGCGCAACTTCATCAGCACGTCGCGATCCGGCCGGCCCGCTACTTGCACGCGATATGTTTTCCGCACGCCGTAGCGGGGGTGCGTCAGGCGGTTGGCCAGTTCGCCGTCGTTGGTGACCAAGATCAGCCCTTCGCTGTTGAGATCCAATCGGCCGATGGAAAACAGGCGCAGGTGGCTTTGCGGCAAAAGGTCGATGACTCGCCGCCGGCCCGATGGATCGCGGTTTGTGGAAAGCACCCCGGGCGGCTTGTGGACCGCATAATAATGCAGTTTGGGCTTTGGCAGCATTTGGCCGTCCACGCGGATTTCCTGCTGGGACGGATCGACTCGGCTGCCCAACTCGGTTACCACGCGGCGATCCACTTCCACTCGGCCGGTGGTAATCAATTCTTCGCATTGGCGGCGGCTCCCCAACCCGGCCGCTGCCAGGACTTTTTGCAAGCGTTGCGGGACGCCATGCGCGGAAAAACCGTTGCGGTCTTTGCCGCCCGGCGGGCTTTTTCTTGTGCGAATTTTTATTCGCTCGTCTGTCAGGCATGATAAATCGCTCTTCCGCAGGTCTAGATTAAATCAACGGCTAAGCGATCTTACCCCATTTGCCCGTATTGCGACAAGTGGACGGCAACCATTAAAGACGGATGGCTTGGAAAACCAGCTTATTGGCATTGATTGCCCAATTGCCAGCGGGAGCGAGCAGGTTCGGGGAGCGGATTTTCATATTCCCGGGGGCGAACCCCAACCATGGCCGGGCCCAACATCGTTTTCCGGGTAAGGATCGAAGCGAACGGCGCGGTTTTGCTGCACTTGGGCCGGACCAGGGTGGGCAAGGCTTGGCGGGGCAGTGCTTTGGCATCCGGCAAGGACTAGAAAAATTAAGGCCACAAGGCTCAAGATTGGAATCTTATTCATGCACTTTCTCCTTGCCGGATAAAGGTGGGGGATTATACGCTTAGAAGCCCTGGACAAGAAGATTAATACTCCCCGTTACCCAAAAAGAATCGACCGCCGGGACTCAAATCCATAAGTCTAATTGCCGCAATATGTTAGAGTGTTAATATACAACGGATTTGCACGGCTTGCCGGTTTTTTGCAAAAAACGGAAAAATCAAGCCTTGGATTTCCTGCTTTGATTTCGTTGTAGGTGGCTATCTTATTACGACCGGCGACTTTGGCGGCGTATAAAGCTTCGTCGGCATGTTCGATCAATGTCTCGGAAGTCGTGAGGCCCGTGGCGTCGGCTATCCCAAAACTGACCGTGGTGTGAACCGCATCGCCGTTTACCGGGATATTGATCTTCTCAATGTTACGTCTGCACCGTTCCGCCAAGCACTGGGCATTTGCGGCCGTTTCTTGGGAAACGACAATGGCGAATTCTTCACCGCCATAGCGGGCGGGCAGGTCGATGTTCCGGCATTGTTTGGCAAAGACTTTGGCGACTTCCTTGAGTAATTGATCGCCGACCAGATGCCCGTAGGTGTCGTTCACCTTTTTGAAATGATCGATGTCCGCCATGATGAATGAAAAAGGCTGGCCGTGTCTTTCCATGCGGGCCCATTCCTGTTGCAGGCGTTCCATCAACGCCCGGCGGTTAGGCAGTCCGGTCAACGGATCGATGTGGGCGTATTCGATAAGCAAGTCTTGCAGGTTTTTCGTGCGCAAAGCGGCGCGAACCCGGGCTTGCAGTTCAAAGGCGTCGAAAGGCTTGGTAATGTAATCCACCCCGCCCAGATCCAGTCCTTTGATCTTGTCTTCGGCGCTGACGAATCCGGAAAGGAAAAGGACCGGAATCATGCACAACTCCGGGTCGGCCTTCAAGGCGCGGCAAACCTCGAAACCCGACATGTCGGGCATATCGATGTCCAGTAGTATCAAGTCGGGCATTTCTCGCTTGGCGATTTCCAGGCCGGCCTTGCCTCCTGTCCGCGCAAAAAATATCCTCGCACTCTTTTTTCAGGCGGCTTTTGGCGATCAGCAGTGCATCCGGGTTGTCGTCTATAATCAGAATTTTCATGATAGAATTGCTCCGGCAGTGCTGTGATTGCGATATCCTTTCTCGATGGCCCGGCACAACGAGGCGACTTGTTGCAATGCCTCGGCCGGCCGAGTGCAAGTCTTGCGCCTTGGCGGCGTCCTCCAATTCCTTGGCCGCGTCGGTCAGCATGGGGTATCCGTAATTCCCTCCCGATCCTTTCATCCTGTGCGCCAGACGATGAAGGTCCTCGAATCGGGCATTGCCCAGCGCCGCGCGCATCTCCTCGACTTGCCCGCCAAGTCGCTGGACGTAGCCGCCCAGAATCGGCATGATGTCCGGATCGTCGACGTACTGCGATATGATTTCATAATCGTTGTCTGGAGGATTGTCGTTAATATCTGCAGAAATCTCGGCCGATTCAGGAATGACTTTTCCGGCATGCCAGGCGATGGTCCGAATCATTTTCGCTGCGATCGATCGGTTTGCCCAGGTGGTCGTTGCATCCGGCGGCCAGGCAACGTTCCTTGTCGTCGGACATGGACATTTGCGGTCAAGGCCAGGATCGGCCGGTCATAGCCGCGGCTGCGCAGGAGGCAAGTGGCCTCGTAGCCGTCCATTTCCGGCATGTTCATATCCATGAGAATTACGTCAAAGAATTCGCTTTGGGCCTTGTCCACGGCAATCCGGCCGTTTTCGGCGAAAACGACCTTTGCCCCCGCCTTGGAGAGCATGATTCCGATGAGTTCTTGGTTGTCGATGCTGTCTTCAGCCACCAGAATTCTAACTCCCGATAGATTCTCCGATTCTTGCAGGTAATTATCGCTCCTAAATTCCTCGATAATTTCCGATGGTTGCTGAAAGATTTTGATTCCCTTTAGATCGCCGGCGGGAACGATCAGGGTAAAAGTGCTTCCCCCGCCGTGCACGCTCTTGACTGTAAGTTCGCCTCCCAGCAATTCGACGATGTGCCGCGAAATGGCCAGTCCCAGGCCCGTGCCCCCGTATTTCTGCGACGTGGCTGACGTCGCCTTGGTTGAACGGTTGAAACAGTCGCGGCAAAACTTCTTCGGGAATGCCGATTCCCGTGTCCACGACGTCGATTTTCACGGCGGGCTGGTTGTCTCGCCACTGGCGCAGGAAATAAACCTTGATGCGCACTTGCCCGTTTTCCGTGAATTTGACGGCGTTTCCCACGAGATTCACGATCGCCTGCCGCAGCGGTTGCCGTCGGTAAAGATCGTTTCCGGCAGTTCGCTCAGGTATTCGACCGAAAGCATGTTGCCGCGCAGTTCGGCGCGGGGCCGCATCATGCCGGCCACGTCGGCCAACAATGAAACAACATTGCATCGCTGCATGTTCAGCGTCAGTTTTCCCGCCTCGATCTTCGACAGGTCCAGAATATCGTTGATCAGAAGAAGCAGTTTTTCGCTGTTTCGCCGGACGACCATGAGATAATTGTTCCTGGTGCTGCTATCGATTTTGGGATCCATCAATAGATCGTTGTAACCCAGAATGGCGGCCATGGGAGTCCGCATTTCATGGCTCATCGTGGCCAGGAACTTGCTTTTGGCCTTGTTGGCCGCTTCGGCTTGCTGCCGCGCCTGGACAAGTTCGCTGACGTCGATTACGTTCAGCAATACTCCGTCGTACTTGCCGTCCCGGTAAATGGGCTGCATGCGGAGAATCACTTCCTTGCCGCCAAGGGGGCGTTGAAGCACGATAGGACTGGCAACAATTTCTTTTCTGAATTTTTCGATCTGGGAAAGGATTTTTCCCAAGTTTTCGTCCGAATGCAAGTCTTTAATCCGTTTACCGAGAATATCCTCCCGCGCCTTGCCCATAAAATTGCAGAGGTAATTGTTTATTTCCACGATGGTATTGTCGGCGTCGGCGAAAACCACTCCCTCTTCCATGGCCGATATCATGGCCGACAGCTTGGCGTTTTCCCGCCGGGAAATCTCCTCTGCAAACTTGCGGTCGATGATCTCGCACTTTAGTTTTTGATTTGTCGCGGCCAATATTGCTGCCAGATGGGCCGTTTTTTCGTTGCGAACCGCGATTGTGAGAAGATAAGAAGCCAGCAAACCGGTGAGCAACATACATCCCGATCCCGACCACCCAAGGCTGCCAGGTTGTCCTGGCGGAAATGAACTCGGCGAGAGGCAATACAGACGATGGTCCATTTTTGTCCGGCGATATCGAGACGTGTCCGATTAAACTCATTTTCGCTTGCCGGATTTCCGCCTCAGAATCGACCGGATGATAGTCCAGATTGTGCATGCGAGATGGATGATAGTGCAATATTTCGGCTTTCGAGGGGACCTGCCTTCCGAATAGCATATAAGTCGATGCCCACGGGCATCATGGTTTTGAAGCTTTCCTCGATCATCCCGCTGATGAGTAATTCTCCGACAACGAATCCTTGCAAGTATCTTTCGGCGGTCTTCAACTGTGTCATTCGATACTTTCTGGTTATATATGGGAAGAAAAACCAGTAAACTCAGGATGCCGTCTGCTTTCTCCGGGCAGAATTATTTGTTCGGTAGATGCGAATTTTCCGGTATCGCATGCCTTGCGCATTGCCTTTAGACACTCGGGAATCGTCCCTAGATCGAATCCCAGCAGGAGCGGGGGTTTTTATGCGGCTCGATGTAAAAAAGCGGGAAGTATTCCTCCCGCGAAGAATCTTCGGCCAGGGCGACTTTGTCGGCTTCCACGATTTTGAAATCGGGCAATCCATTTTTTCGGGCATCGGTTTCAAATGCCGCCCGTTGCGATGTTTTTCACGCGCGGGGCCCACTGCATGGAACTTATGCTGGAATTATCCTTTAATCAGGGGAGTTGTGAAAGTCGTGAACTCATTGCGCTCGACCTCGTTGGAACCGTCGTAAAACGATCCCACCGTTTTAAGTGAAAGCAAGTCGATTTCCACGACTTTCTTTAAGGACATGATTCGATTTTGAGCTGGCCTGCTCAAAATCCTTATAAATGCGTCCATACTCTCGTTGTCGCTGCAGGAAGAACGCCATGCAGGAAAGCAGCAGTCCGACCGCCAACACGGCCGCCGCGATGCCGAACTGCCATTTCAACCCTTTTTGGCCTGCTCGATAGACTCTGCCCAATGCCGAATTGAAACTCATTGAATTGCCCCTTTTGCCGCCGATTTTTTAAAACGCCCATGTTCCGTGCGGTTGTCGAGCTAATAGCTCATGGTGCAAACAATGCATCGAAAAGTAGAGATCGTGCAATTGTTCTCCGCTATAGGCGCAATCAACGGCTGTATAAATCTAGCATGAGGAACCGCCCATTAATCCGCTTGCCCATGTTTGAAAGAAGTTATATTGCCGCCATAAGTAAAATGATGAGCCGGCATGCGCGGAATATCCCCTACAATCCGCCAAAGAAATTAATCGGGAAGAAACGCATCCAAGACAATGACTCTTTTTTGCGGAATCAACCCCACCCGGCCCAGACAGGCGGGAACCAACGCCGTGCTCCCCCGAGACATGGGCACGGTGGCGGAATCCCCTTCAACCAGCAGCGATCCTTCAAGGACGATAAGAATATGGCAGCGGTCGTCGCCGCCGATTTCACGCGGCGCATCGAACGTCAATCTATCCAGCACGAACTTGTCGCAGGCGACAAGGCGGCTTGCTCCGGTGCGATCAGCGGCCTGCGCCGGTTGCGGATTTACAGGCCCTATCTCGATAATTGACCGCCTGTAATCCCTGCTCGATGTGCAAGGGTCGCGGCTTGCCGTCGGGTCCCAAGCGGTTCCAGTCGAAAAGCCGGAAGGTGGTGTCGGACGATTGCTGGATTTCGGCCGCCAATAGCCCGGCCCCCATGGAGTGAACCGTACCCGCCGGCAGAAAAACACAATCGCCCGCTTGGGGATGGAACGAGTGCAAACAATCCTCGCAGCGGCCCTCCCGAATGGCGTTTTCCAGCGTGGGACGATCGACGCCGGGTTTCAGCCCGGCATAAATCAGGCCCTCCGCTTCCGCTTCCAAGATGATCCAGGCCTCGGTCTTGCCGAAATCCGGGGGATTCAGCCGGGCGGCTTGGGCGTCGTTGGGATGAACTTGCACTGAAAGGGCCTGCCGGGCGTCGAGAAACTTGGCGATGAGCGGGAATCGCGGCTGCGGATGATTCCGGCCCAGGAGTTCCCGACCGTGCCCAGCGACCAACTCGGCCAAGGTCGCGCCCGCCAATGGGCCCATGGCACACGACGCTTTGATCCGGGCCGTGGTCGCAAATTTCCCAACTCTCGGCGTAGTTTTCGCCCGGCCCCAGGGCCCTGCCCAAGGAGGTCTCGAATTTCCGGCCTCCCCAGATATATCGTTTATACAGCGGGTGAAAACGCAGCGGATAAAGCATGCTCATGCGCGTGAAAAACCGTGACTGTGGGATGTTTATTGATTATCATTGTATATATATGCCCGTGATGTTACTATAAATGACGGATCAAGCCAAGACCATGGGCCGCAATCCGCTGGCTTACGCCGCATTTCTTTTATGACGCGCAAACCAATACGACGAAGACCTTTTTGCCGACAGCACCATGACTTTCGGGGAACACCTCGAAGAGTTGCGGATCCGTCTCTGGAAAGCCATCTTGGGCTTGATCGCGGGGATTATTATCGGCATGTTTTTAGGCGGGCAGGTGGTCAACTTGATCCAGCGGCCCTTGACCAATGCCTTGTCGAATTATTACCAGAGCCAGACGGAGGGAAAAATCGCGGCCCTAACCGCGCAAAACGGCGATAACGCGAAAAATGAAAAAGAAATCCTGGAAACCGCCAAATCGCGGGGCATGATCGCCGACGACGTGTACATCGATCCCCGGGAATTGCTGGCTCAACTAGATGCCGATTACCCGCAACAACTTAAGAACATTCAACCCGCCCGAAAAACCGGCCCGGGGCAAGAAAGCGGTTTGGTCCATGTTTTTCTGTGGCGTAAATCGGCCGACGATCCACGGGTCCATCTGAAGAGCTTCAGTGTTTGGGAAGGTTTTGGAATATACGTCAAAGCCGCGATCTTGGTGGGCTTTCTACTGGCCAGCCCATGGATATTTTACCAGATTTGGCTCTTTGTGGCCGCCGGGCTTTACCCGCACGAAAAAAAATACGTCCACTTCTATCTGCCCGTCAGTATAGGCTTGTTTTTCTTCGGTGCCTGCGTGGCCTTTTCCTTTGTGTTCGAACCCGTATTAAATTTCCTTTTCAGCGTGAACAATTGGCTGGGAATCGAACTGGATCCGCGGATCAGCGAGTGGATCGGATTTGCCTTGATTTTGCCGGTGGGATTCGGCATCGGATTTCAATTGCCCCTGGTGATGTATTTTCTGGAGCGGGCGGGAATCGTGTCGGTGGGGATGTTCAGCAAGCATTGGAAAATCGCGGTTTTGATCATTTGGATTCTAGCCACGATGCTGACCCCGCCCGATCCGTTCAGCCAATTTTTCCTGGGCATCCCCTTGACGTTTTTGTACTTTGGCGGCATTTTGCTGTGCAAATACATGCCGCGGCGCAAGACGGAATGAGGAATTAAACCGCTTGCAGTTTCGCAGTGTGGATTTCAAAAACTTGGGTAACACCGGTTCTTGAAGCGGTGGGACGAAGTCCAAGAGGTTTTGGCAAAATTTTGCGTTTGCTGGTAAACATCTTGCGGCCGCAGCCGCCCAGGTTCGAGAACCTGGGTTACCCATTGAACCCTGAACACTGAACACTCCTAAATCGCTTCTCCGCCGCGTTCGCCGGTGCGGATGCGGATGCAATCTTCCAAGGGAAGGATGAAGATTTTGCCGTCGCCGATCTCGCCGCTGGCCCCGGTGCGTCCGCCTTTGATCAGAGCGTCGATCGTGGGTTCCAGAAATTCCTCGTTCACGGCGATCATCAATTGCACTTTGCGCAAGAGATTGACGGAAAATTCGTGGCCGCGATAGGCCTCGGTATGACCGCGTTGCCGGCCGAAGCCCTGCACGTCCATTACGGTCAGGCGGAATACTTCCACGTCGGCCAAGGCGGCTTTGACCGCTTCCAAGCGATGGGGTTGGATGATGGCGATTATCAGTTTCATGGCATTTAGCCCCCGGCGAACACGGCGGTCGTTTGCATTTAGCCCCCGGTGAACACAGCGGGGGTTTTGGTTACGGACATATTCATCTTATCGCCCGCCGCCGGATTCTCAAGGGGGGCAAAAAACAAAGGACCCCCGGAATGGAATATCGCCGGAGGTCCTTTTATTGATTATTTCCGCATTTTTCGCGTCTTACGGAAGTTGGAGGGTCTTTAGTTAGAACTGAATAATCCCGTCGCAGGCTATAGCGAATTGGCCGTTCTTCGTCATGTCATCAAATAGACGGCAGTCCTGATCCGCCGTACCAGTCCCAGCGCAATTCCGGGCGGAGGCGGAAATTGGGATTAGGCGTCCAGTTCAGTCCGGCAGTGATGGCTTGCACTGTTCCGGCATCGCCCGAGGGCAGCGGCAGGGGATTCCCTCCGGGCAGCCCGCCGAATCGCAGGCCGCCGAGTTTTGTGCCCTGGTCGTCACTGAACATGTCGTATCGCAAGCCCGCCTTCCAGCAGTCGTTGATGGTATAGAACAGGTATTGCGTGAAGCTCCAGTAGTCGGCCTGGTGGCCCTGCAAATCATAGTCCTGCTGCCAACCGGCGTCCCATTGCGAGACGGATTGCCACTTTTTGTTGAAGTTGTAAGTCAGATAGGTGCTGAACTCTGTGCGAGGGGCATAAACGGTCGAGTATCGGCGGTCGTCGGGTCGAGGCTGCCGGTCATGATGGCGAAATTCAAGGCGTATTTCTTGTCCTTCGGCGTGTAAGCAAACCCGGTCATGGCGGCGAATGAATCGACCAGGCCGTCGGTTTCGTCTTGGCCGTTCACCCCGCCGATGAAAAGACTTAACTCATCCGAATGTTTATAAGTGAGCAAACCGCCCGTGTGCGTGGTGGGCTCGGCATAACGCACGGTATAATTCATGGAGTAAAAGAAGTTGCTGATGGCCATCATCGACTCGTAGCCGATGATCGTATAGAAACGGCCCACCTTGAGGTCCATCTTTCCATAACCGATGTCAACATAGGCTTGAGGCATTGCCAGGCCGTAATCGATGCCGGCAGTTCCACTTGGGCGATCCGTCCGGATTGGTTTCAAAACCCAGCGATTCGCAGTAGATATAGTCCGTGCCGTACAGCAGATCGACGCGGCCGCCGATGTCCCAACAGCAATTCGTCGGTTTTTAGCGGCCTTTTCCATCACCATGTAAAGCTGGTTGAACTGGAACTCGTTTCGATCGTTGGGGGCAAGCGTGCCGTTGTAGCGCGACGCGGGATTGTCGGGATTGCCGGTCACTCCCATGTCCAGCCAGCCGGTGATGTTGATCTTGGTGCAGCCCACTTGGCCGATGAGTCGCTTGGGTTCGGGCGCCTTTTCCTCCTCCGCGGGGGCTTCTTCCGCGGGACAGGGTTCCGTTTTTGTTTCCTCGGGAGCGGCTTCGGTTTTCTTTTCTTTTTCAGCCGCCGCGTCCGGAGCAGACGGCCCATTGTCGCTCGGCGCAAAGTACGCGTAACTATCGTTGTAGGGTTGACGCAATTCAGTCGGTAGGGCTCTGGGCAAAGGTCGTCGCTGTGAGCATGTATCCCAGTACGCCGCACGTCATCAGCAATTTCATAAGCCTCATGGTTTGGTACTCCTTTTGGAGAAAACAGGGTCTTGCAGCCGCAATGCTTCTGCGTAGTGAATAAAAAAACCTACCGAACCGCAATCTGCGTGGTAAGTCTGGCAACGTACCTCACCAACATTAGGATGCTATCGGAAGGTTCTACATTCGCGAATCATGGGAAAAGACGCAAAACAAGAGCAAATGGAAAAATCGGGCAGCTTAGGCGGGAAACTTTGCCGCCTGCGAAAACCCTTCCGAGAGAAAAACGGCATTAAAGACGTTTTTTTACACCAAAAGAAACGGTAAACCGTGTATTAGTTGCATTAATATCGTTTATCGTTGTTGCCGTTGTAAAGAGTTGCCGCTTAATCCAATCCGGCAAGGTGGGGGAACATTTACATTAAACCGGATTATTCCCGCCATGCCGTGGCATGGGATCTGCCCGTGTTTTTCCCGACATGATACTTGGCCATAACCAAATAGCGCAACACTGGTCGCGGCTTTACATACTCAACAATTGCTTTGCTCCGTGCCCCTTGTCATTCCTTCATATCTTCAAAAAGGGCGTCTACAAAAGGGTCCGCCTCGAACAAGGCCAAATCTTCGGCCTTCTCGCCCACGCCCACGTACTTTACGGGCAAACCGACCTGTTTGCGGATGGCCACTACCACGCCGCCTTTGGCCGTGCCGTCGAGCTTGGCCAAAACAAGCCCGGTGCAATTGACCGCATCGGTGAAGTGCCGCGCCTGGCTGATGCCGTTCTGTCCGGTGGTGGCGTCGAGCACCAACAGGACCTCGTGCGGGGCATCCGGAATTTGCTTGCCTAAGACGCGATGGATTTTCGTCAATTGCTGCATCAGTCCTTGCTGGGTCTGCAAGCGCCCGGCCGTATCCACAATGCAAACATCGGCGGCGGATTCCATCGCCCTGGCGACCGTGCGATGCGCCACGCTGGCCGGATCGCTGCCCGGAGGGCCGGTGACGATCTCGCAGCCCAAGCGGTCGGCCCAAACGGTCAACTGCGCCACCGCGGCGGCGCGAAACGTGTCGGCGGCCCCTAAAATCACTTTTTTCCCGTCGGAAAGGAACATTTGCCCCAGTTTGGCAATCGAGGTCGTTTTTCCGCATCCGTTCACGCCGGCCACCATGATGACCGTCGGGCCGGCGGCGGCGAAACGTATCGGTTCGGCGGGCTGGGCGAGCAGCACTTTTAGTTTTTGCTTTATCAGTTCCAGATACATCATTTTCCTCGACTACCCGCGCTTTGAAATTGGCGACTACTTCATCGACCAACTCCTGCGCGGCTACGACGCCCATGTCGGTCTTGACGAGTTTCTCGAAAAACTCCTGAGTAAACGACTCGTCGACCAGCCGGCCGCCGCCTTTGAATATGTCGCGGATGTCGGTATTGAGGAGTTGGGCGGTCTTTTTCAGACCTTGCTTGAATTTGTCGAATAAACCCATTTTTCAGTTCACGGTTTATAGTTCACGGTTTACAGTTTACAGTTCGAGATGTGCATCGCGAAACCGCAAGCGGTCTTTAGACTGGGCAATAAATTGCCCAGCCCTCATCCTTCATCCCTCATCCTTAACAGTTCCGCCTTCATCCTTTTTATGCATCAGCCTGTCGAGTATTCCGTTGACGAATTGCGCCGATTGGGCGGAGCCGAAACGCTTGGCCAGTTCCACCGCCTCGTCGATGGCAACGCGGTCGGGGGTTTCGGTGTGGAGCATTTCAAAGGCGCCCAAACGCAAAATGTTTCGGTCGGTGGCGGCCATCCTTTTGAGACTCCAATTCTCCGCCGCTTGTTCGATCAGTTTATCCAGTTCCTTGCAATTACTGCGCACGCCGGATACAAGGCTCCGCGAGAATTCAACCAACTCCTCCGCTCGCAATCGCTTTTTAATCATTTCGTCGCTTGCCGCGGGATTTGATCGCGGATTCAGATCGTCCTGATACAGGACCTGAAACGCTACCTGCCGTGCTCGACTGCGACGAGACATTTTTTAAAGGATGAAGGATGAGGGATGAATATGAATGATGAATATGAATGCTAAATATGCCAATGAAACCGCTTGCGGTTTCGCGATGATTATCGAAAAACTGGGCAGTAAACTGCCCACCCCTATACTCTTATTTAAATTCTTTCCTCAATTGGGCCATTAAATCGACCATTTCCAAGGCGGCTTTGGCGCAATCCACGCCCTTATTGCCGATGCGTTTTTCGGCCTGGTCCTTGCCCGTGGTGGCCGTAGAGCCGCCGGAGCGGGCGATGGCCTGTTCCAGGGTGTCGCATGTAAGCACGCCGAACAGTACGGGCAGGCCGTAATGCACGCCGATCTCGGCCAATGTATTGCTCACCGCCCGGTTGATGTGCTGATCGTGGGTGGTCTCGCCGCGGATCACGGCCCCCAGGCAAATCACGGCGACGTAGCGTCCGCTGGCGGCCAGTTCTCCGGCCACGGTGGGAATTTCAAACGCACCCGGCACCCAGGCCACGTCGATCCGCTCTTCACCCACCCCGTGTGCCGTTAGCGTGCCGATCGCGCCTTCCAGCAGCCGCGCGGTGATCGATTCGTTGAATCGCGAAACCACAATCGCAAACCGGCCGCCGGCGTCCCCTGTCGTTGAAGTTCCTTGAAATATTTTTACCACGGACAAATATTCCTGATCTCGTAGGGTGGGTGCTTGCACCCACGCAATCGTTTTTTTGCACACTGTTTCGTGCGTGCAAGCACTACACCCAATCCACTAATCCCTAATCCCTAATCTCTACGATTTCATATTCATGCTCATCAAAAACTCCCCGTTGCTCTTGGTTTTTTGCAGGCGGCCGACCAGGAGTTCCATGGCATCGGGCGGATTCATGTCGTTTAAAACGCGGCGGAGGATGCAAATCCGCCGATGTTCCTCGGGATCCAAGAGCATCTCTTCGCGGCGTGTGCCGGAGCGGTTGATGTCGATGGCCGGCCAGACCCGCCGATCCACCAGTTTGCGATCCAGCGAAATTTCCAAATTGCCGGTGCCCTTGAATTCCTCGAAAATCACTTCATCCATGCGGCTGCCGGTCTCGACAAGCGCGGTGGCGATGATCGTCAGCGATCCGCCTTCCTCGACTTTGCGCGCCGAGCCGAAAAACCGCTTGGGCCGTTGCAGGGCGTTGGCGTCCACGCCGCCGGAAAGCAGCTTGCCCGAATTCGGGCACTCGGCGTTCCAGGCCCTGGCGTAGCGGGTGATCGAATCCAGAAAAATCAGCACGTTCCGCCCGTATTCCACCATCCGCTTGGCCTTTTCCAAAACCATCTCGGCCACCTGGATGTGCCGGGCCGAATTTTCGTCGAAAGTGGAGCTTATCACCTCGCAGTTCGGGCCTTTTACCTGGCGCTCCATGTCGGTCACTTCTTCCGGGCGCTCGTCGATAAGGAGCATGAAAACGTAAAGGTCGGGATAATTTTTCAAGGCCGCCTTGGCCATCTTTTGCATGAGAATCGTCTTGCCTGCCCGGGGCGGACTGACGATCAATCCCCGCTGCCCAAACCCGATGGGCACGATCATGTCCACCACCCGCATTTCGATCTCGTCGGGCGTGGTCTCCATGCGGATCCGCTGGTCCGGATGCAGCGGCGTAAGATCGTCGAAAAAGACCTTCGACGAGAGGATATTCGGATCTTCCCAGTTTATGGCCTCCACCCGCAGCAAGGCGAAATAGCGCTCGTTTTCCTTGGGCGGGCGGATCTGGCCCGACACCCAGGCCCCGGTCTTCAGCCCGAATCGCCGGATCTGGCTGGGCGAGACGTAAATGTCGTCCGGGCAGGAGAGGTAATGGTAATCCGGACTGCGGAGGAAGCCGAAACCGTCGGGCAAAATCTCCAGCGTCCCTTCGCCGTACATCAACCCGTTGAGTTTTACCCGCTCCTTGAGGATCCTGAAAATCAGATCCTGCTTTTTGATGCCCGCGTAATCGGTGAGATTTTCCTTGCGGGCTTCTTCTATCAGTTCGGCCATCGACATCTTCTGCAATTCGGCGATGTGCGTATCGCCCGACTGCTTGATCTGCTCGTACTTGGCGTGGATGTCCTCCTTGCCGGAGGACATATCGGCGGCGATTTCCTCGGCCAGCGAAAGCGGATCGTCTTCGTCGTCGAGATGATAGTCGTTGTAGTTTTTCTGCGTTGCCGGAGACGGGCGGAATAGGCCCTTCTTCCGGCTTGTGATTGGTAAAACCGTTCTCTTGTGATTTGAATTCTTGTTCCGTGGACATGAAAGCGCAACTCCTGAAATGAAACATGGGCCGGCGCTGAAGGCGCCGGCGGCGGGTAATTAGCTTAGTTTATAGGATGAAAAAAAGGAAATCAAGCAGTGAAGGCGGGAAAATTGATTAGATTCTTCTTTTGAGGTTTTTCTTGTTCCAACGCCGGAGCGTGGAAATAAGACGAATGTATTTTTAGCCGCGGGTGAATACACCCGGGGAAGCGGTAACGAATATCATTATTTGTTGCGAGTCAATCGACGTGATCGGTTGGCATGGACTAACTGAAAAAACAACAATAGGCGGGATTCAGCGGATAAGGGCTTGCCACAAACGCTCGACTTGCGCTTGTGTCTGTTCCGGAGAACCGGAATTATTTATTATTAAATCGGCACGCTTGCGCTTAAAATCCAGCGATTTCTGGGCGTCCTCACGAGCCGCAAAATCCTCCTTTCTCCACCCCCGGGCCAGGGCCCGCTCTAGTCGCACCTCGGGCGGCGCATCGACATATATCAATTTGTCGCAAAGTTTATCCAAACCGGCCTCGGCCAAAAGCGGCGCATCGATCACCGCCGCCTTAACGGCCGATCCGGCCAGTGCATCCAACTGTTCCTTTATTATTGGTATAATTTCCGCATGAGTCAACTGTTCCAAATACGCCCGGGCCGGCGGTCCGTCCGGCGGGGGTGCAAAAACGATCCGGGCCAAGCGGCTGCGATCGATCCGCCCGTCCGCGCCGAACACCGCATTGCCCCAACGTTCGCGCACGGCGGCCTCGATTTTCGGCTTTTGCAACACCTCATGTCCGATTTCGTCCGCATTTAAAACCTTCGCCCCGCAGCGAGGCCAATTGCTCGGCCACCATGCTCTTGCCGCTCGCCACGCCGCCTAGCAGGCCGATGATTTTCATGCAGAAGTTATAGGTTCAATTTTCAGTATGGTGCGTGCTTGTACGCACGCATGTTATTTTTCCACAAAATCGCGTGCGTACAAGCACGCACCCTACGATTCACGAATTTTCCACAATTAGCAATTATTTACATTTTTTCCGCGTCGGCCCAATTCGAGCCGGCTTTGAGATCGACTTTCAAAGGAACTTTTAATTTCCACACGCCGGCCATTTCCTCGGAAACGAGCGCGGCCAAACTGGGAAGGTTTTGGGAGGGAACTTCGAAGATCAATTCATCGTGGATTTGCAACAACATCCGTGCGGGAAGGTCCTCGCTTTTAAGCCGCCGCTCTATCGCGATCATGGCCAGCTTGATCAGGTCCGCAGCCGAGCCTTGGATGACCGTGTTGATGGCGGTCCGTTCCGCGAGGTTCCTCTGCCGGCCGGCGTTGGGGCGAACTCCTTGGATCGCACGCCGCCGCCCGAGGATAGTTTTAACATATCCTGTTTTGGCGCATTCCGCCAGTACTTGCTCGAGGAATTCTTCTATCCTGGGATACCCCTCGAAATAGCCATCGATAAACCGCTGGGCCGCCTCCTGCTCGATGCCCAACGCCCGGCCAAGTCCATACGCGCTTTGCCCGTAAATCACGCCGAAATTCACGGCCTTGGCCTCGCGGCGCATCTCGGGGGTGACTTGCTCCAGGGGAACGTTATTTACCTGGCTGGCAACCCGGGCGTGGATATCCTCATCCCGGGCAAAGGCCTCGGCTAGCCGCTCGTCCCCGCAAAAATGCGCCAAAATTCGCAGTTCGATCTGCGAATAATCGGCTGCTAGCAGCGTCCAATCCGGCTGGCCGGGTATAAAAGCCGAGCGGATTTCCCGGCCGACCTCGCTGCGCACGGGGATGTTTTGCAGATTCGGGTCGGAGGAACTCAGCCGGCCCGTGGCCGCCACCACCTGGTTGAACGAGGCGTGGACGCGGCCCGTTGCCGGATGGACCAAACCCGGCAAGGCGTCGACATAAGTGCTTTTCAGTTTCGCATACTGGCGATATTCCAGAAGTTTTGCCGGCAACGGATGCAGTCGGGCCAACTCTTCCAAGACCTCGGCATCGGTGCTGGGCCCGGTCTTGGGCGTCTTTTTGACCACCGGCAATTTCTGTTCCGTGAAAAGCACCGTTTGTAATTGTTTCGGCGAAGCGATGTTGAATCCGTGACCGGCCAAGGCATATATTTCCCGCTTCCAATTCTTCCAGACGGCGGCCGTACTCCCGGCTTAACTCGTCCAGCCGGGCGACGTCAACCTTGATGCCGGTGTACTCCATATCGGCCAGCACGCCGATCAGCGGCAGTTCGACCTTTGTAAAAAGCTCGGTCAATTGATACTGTTCGAGTTTTTCAGATAAGATCGGCTTCAAACGGACGGGCAGCAGAGCGTCTTCGCCGGCATAATCGGACACCTCCCGGATGGGAACCTCGTCCATCCGTTTTTGATTCTTGCCTGAACCGATCAACTCGCTGATCTTGATGGTGGTGTGCCCGAGATAGTCCAGGGCCAGATCGTCGAGGTTGTGGTTTCGCTGCCCGGCGTCGAGCAGATAGCTTGCCACCATGGTGTCGAAGGCCGTGCCGGCAAGATTTATGCCCGCCCCGCGCAGGACGATAATATCGTACTTCAGATTCTGCCCGATCTTCTCGATGGTTGGATCTTCCAGCACCGGCCGAAGGGCGTTAAGCGTGGCCTGCAAATCCAGATGCGGCTCGTTCGGCGGCGAACGGACCGGCAGATACCAGGCCTCGTTTTCGTCCCAGGAAAAGGAAAGCCCCACCAACTCGGCCCAGCGCGGCATGATGTTCGTGGTTTCGGTATCCAGCGAGAATGATTTTTGCTTTATTTAGTTCGATTAAGGAAAGTCTCAAATGCCTCCGGCGTATCTACCAGATGATATGTGGGCTGAGCAGCCAAAGTCCCCTCTCCCCTTGGGAGAGGGCTAGGGTGAGGGCCGGTTTCAACAGTCCGCTCATCAACCGGGAAAGATCCTTCGCTACGCTCAGGATGACTTTGAAGTGTTGAATTTTCGCTAGGCTCAGGATGACTCTGAGGCGCTGGAATTTCGTTTTGAAACAGTCCTCCCACGGCAAGCGATTTGCATAGCGCATCGATTTTCATAACCAGGCTGCGGAATCCGAACTCGCGGAACAAGGCCAACGCCGCCGTGCGATCGATCCGCCCGACTTGCATATCCCAGGGAATTGCCACCGGCACATGAGTGTCCAGGCGGACCAAATCGCGGCTCAATAGGGCCTGGTCGCGGAATTTTACCAGATTTTCCTTGCGTTTGCGCCGGCCACGTCGGCGGCATGATCCAGCACGGATTCCAGCGTGCCATATTGTTCCAGCAATTGCCGGGCGAATTTTGGGCCGATCATCGGCACGCCCGGCACGTTGTCCACCGCATCGCCCACCAGGGCCTGATAATCGACCACTTGCTCGGGCGTTATTCCCCAATCTTCCTTTAGCGCATCACGGTCGATAAACGAATTCTTGCGAATGTTGAAGACCTTTACGCGATCGGTAATCAATTGCCGGCAGTCTTTATCGTTGGTGACCAGGATGCATTGGCCGCCAAGTTCGTCGGTAAGCCGGGCGACCGTGGCCAAAATGTCGTCGGCCTCGAAACCTTCGACGCCCAAGGCCGGAATGCCCAAAACTTCCAGCACCCGGCGGATGGAGGCGATCTGCGGCACCAGATCGGCGTCCATTTCGGGCCGCTGGATTTTGTATTGGTCGTACAATTCGTGGCGAAATGTTTTGCCCGGCAAATCGAATGCACAAAACAAATAGTCCGGCTTTTTCTCTTCGATAAGAAAAAACAAATCCCGGGCGAAGCCGAACACCGCCCCCACCGGCTCGCCCCGCGGACTGCTCATCTCGGGCAGGGCGTGAAACACCTGGTGGATGAGCGAATGGCCGTCGATTACCCAGACGGTTTTGCCGGACAAGGCTGGAGGCTGGAGGCTGGAGGCTGGAGTGACAAAGGATGAGGGATGAGGGATGAGGGATGAGGGATGAGGCTGGCCCTGTTCTATTTCTCCCCTCTCCCTTTGGGAGAGGGTCGGGGTGAGGGCTTGATCTTCTGGCAGATTTTCCTTGCCGGGCGGCGGATTTTCATCTTCCGGCCCAAAACCAGGCAACGACGTCTGCCGCGGACGATCAGGCATGAAATAATTCCTCGTTTATTTAATGTCAGAAAAATGTTGGCATTTCTTCTCGGAGCCGGGCCGTGTCGGCCCGGACTTCCGGGGCGACACGGCCCGGCTCTGATCTGACTTAGTGATCCAATTATGACCCGGAAGGTCATTTGATCTTAGCCCAGCGACTGATCGCTGGGTAGATATGGCATCCCAAAATTCCACTCCCGTCCCATAGCGACGGTGGAATCTGTGCTTTCAACAACGATTTACAGCGATTATAATCAATCCCGCCGCACGCCATAAAATATTATACAACACCCATCCATGTCCCAGCCCGCCGACAATCGTTCCGCCCCTCCACACAACCGTTGGCAATTCAGCCTCGGAGGGTTGTTCATTTTCACGTTAAGCGTGGCCATCGGGGCGGCGGTAATGCAGGAAAAGGTGCGCGATTTACTTGCCTCTTCTTCGATTGAGAAACTTTTCAATGAAGGCCTGTGCGGAGGCTTGCTTATAATTCTTGCTTTCTGGATGATTCTCGGCATTCTTTATCAGGTTCGAGATTTGCATTCCACGCTTGTTTCCCATCATGATCTTTGCTCTGAGCATATATGGGGACTGCGATTTGAAATATTTTGGCGACTGATAGTAGCAGTGTTGATGTCATTTGGTATTTTGATGACGTTATTTATTAATCAGAAAATAATTGTTCTCTCAATACCAGATGAACCTAGTTATATGTTAAATGGATTCATTCCATATTCTGTCCCGCCCATGTTCTTTTTGGTCGTGGTAGGCAGCGCCCCTTATGTACGCCGCAAGGAGTCTTCTTCGCTTTGGCATCGTGGACTGTACCTGATATTTTGCGTGCTCGCCGGGGCATTGTGTTTAGGAATATGGGCGGGTTATACGATTATTTATTATTTAGTGGCCGTCCAAAAACAACTTCCACTTTTCGGCTAAATACTGTATAAGTAGCTTTCCGTTCCACGGATGGGAGAGCGAACTATGCAGGATGCGGTAATATATCGATGTCAGTGTTCTCACTGTACACAAGGCGACGGTCACCCCGACCGGGGACAGCATGCCCAATTGAATCTCTTGCTTAGTCGATGCGACGAGCAGCAGCGGCGTTGGATCGCAGCCTGGGAGGCCAACCGCTTGGGACATGGCGGCGTGGCGTTGCTGAGCCTGGTCACGGGCCTACATCCGGATACCATCCGCCGTGGCCAAGATGAGTTGTCTTCGGGGCTGGCGGGGCGTCCTACCGGCCAAGCCCGGCTGCCGGGGGCAGGTCGGCCCACGGTGGAAAAAAAACGCCCGAAATCGAGCGACGCCTGAAACAGATCGTGGAGCCCGAAACGGGAGGCGATCCGGCCACAGGACGCCGTTTCGTGCGGCTGGGCTTGCGGGAGTTGGGACGCCGATTGCACTTGGCTCCAGGCACTGTGCAACGTTTGTTGGGCAAGTCCGGCTTTTCGCAGCGGGTGAACGTGAAGCGGTTTACGGGGCCTCCTCACCCGGACCGGGACAAGCAGTTCCGCTATCTGCGGCGTGAGCTAGAAGCCTTTCAGCGTAGCGGTGATCCTGTTCTCAGCGTGGATACCAAGAAAAAGGAACTGATCGGCGAGTTCAAGAACGCCGGTCGCACTTGGCGAAGAACGCCCCGGGAGGTGAACGCCCACGATTTCCAGCAAGACGCCCTATTTCGTGCCGCACCCTACGGGATCTACGATCCGAAGTACAACTGTGGGCATGTGCATGTGGGAATGGATGGCGATACGCCACAATTTGCCGTAGACGCCATTCGTCGCTGGTGGCGTCAGCGGGGACGCTGGTGGTATCCTCACGCCCGACGCCTACTGATCGAGGCCGACGCCGGGGGCAGCAACGGCTGCCGTCCCCGTCTGTGGAAATATGCCCTGCAACGCTGGGCCGATGAGGACGGTTTGGCGATCACGGTGGCCCACTACCCCACGGGTGCATCGAAATGGAATCCCGTGGAACACCGTTTGTTCGGGCCGATCAGTATCAACTGGGCGGGAGAACCGTTGGATAGTCTGGACAAGATGTTGGGGCTGATTCGTGGCACCCGCACCGAAACCGGATTGAAGGTCACAGCCTCTTGCACCGATAAACACTACCCTCTGAAAGTCAAAGTCAGCAACTACGACTTTTCCCAACTCAATATCCATTACCATGCCATTTGTCCATCCTGGAATTACACCATTCGCCCTCGTGCTCCCTAAATCACGAAGTAATTTTTGGACGGCCGCTTAGTTCATATCGCCACCATCGGGATGGATCACTATCAACCGCCGCAATTTAGTATCATCGATCCAAGTTATTATTATACATACACCAATCTTTTTTTCTGGTGGTCGATTTCATCGGGAATGGTTGTCGTTATCAATTGGGCAATCCTGGTTCGTTTAGCGCGGCAATGGCCGATGGGATTCAAACGGCGTTTAATGTGGATTATTTTATTGATTTCCGGCATTGCGGCGGCTAGCACATTCATATTTTGGCTTTATGCCAGCGGACTAAAAGAAATTTCTCCTTACTTCGCGGAATCCCTCAATGAAGCGCCTATCTCTTATTGGATATCGGCGGTCTTGCTGGTCATCATCCTTGTCACGATTTTAACTTATCGGATGGCAGTTGATCGCGGCCAGATAGCCAATATGCCGCTAATTCAGTGGAGGCGCAATCCGGATAAATATTATCACGAATGGCGTACAATCCTTGTGCTGCTGACAATCGCCATCGCTTTCTGTTTTTTGAATGCACTTAATTTGTTGCGAATGCTTGTTTCACAAATTTCATGGGATTTCGTCCCTCCTCCACGTTTTTTAAGTTGGACTGATATATTTTACGGCTTATTGGGTGCGCCGATATCTTGTTTATGGTGTGCATTAATTCTTTTGGCCCTGCACCGTGTATTTGCCAGGCGAAGAGCACCCGAACATCTTCAAAGCGAGTTGCCGCGCATCAACCCGGCGAAATTCATTACGGTTTGGATTGCCACAGCCGCCTTTGTGGTTTCAGGCGCTTTAGTTCTCGTTTGGATGAGTTTCGCCTTATGGTTCAATCCATGGTGGATATATGTAGGGGATTAATTATCGCCACTCACAGGCAGGAGCTTGACAGATTTCAGGTTCATCACTGCGCCGCCGGGCATGGTGACGGGCGCAGGGATAGGGTTTGTTGGCCGGGCTTAGATAGATTTATAGTGCCGATTTTGCGCGATACGAAATCGCCCCAATCGCCCGTGCTGGCCACCTTGCCGCTGACTTTTTCCTTGCCCACGGCAACCGCGTACTCGCTGCCAGCTTCATCTTCAGGACAGGCGAATGTGACTTCCACCTCGAACCGGCCGCGCGTTTTCAAAATGAAATCCCAGCCCACCCAATCGTTTTTATTGGTCCAATAGCCGATATTGTCCTTGCCCGCGCCCGTTTCATACCGGGCGTTTCCGTGTATATCGGCCTCGGATGCGGGCAGGCCGATCGTGCCGTCGGTGGCCTGCGTCATCATGGGCGGTTGCTCTATGTCCGGTGGGCCTTCGATCTCCAATACCACGACCGAGGCGATTTTGTCAGGGGCATCCGCGGGCACGCCGACCGATACGCCTTTGTCCGCGGCATTTATGGTAAGCGTTTTTTTCTCCGGGTCGGCCAGCAGATAGGCCTTTGTGACCTTGTTTTTAAGCCCCTGCACGACAAGTTCGCCTTTCGGCCAGTCGAAGACCTCGAGGAACAACTTGCCCGGCTTTTGCGTGCACCGGCCCCAGCCCAGGCGTCGAAACGGACTGGCCGTGGTGCCATAGATGGCCTCGCCGTTTACGGCCATCCATTGGCCGATTTCCTGCAACCGCTTTACGATTTCCGGGGGAAATTCGCCCTCGGCGGTCGGGCCGACGTTAAGCAGGTAATTGCCTCCCTTGCTGGCGATGTCGATGAGATTTCGCAATAGCGTTTTGGTCGATTTCCAATTGTGGTCGTAGCTCTTGTAACCCCAGGTGTCGTTGATGGTCATGCAGGTTTCCCAATCGCGGTCCTTATAGCCCGTGGCGGGAATGGTCTGCTCGGGCGTTTCGGTGTCGCCGCGGTATATGCCGCCGAGATTTTTGTCTTTGATCAGCCGGTTGTTCGAGATAATGCCCGGTTGAAGTTTCAATAGCGGCAGGAGCATATCGGCCCGCTCTTTGTTCATGTCGGCAGGCGTGTCCCACCAGAGCACGGAAATGGGGCCGTAGTTTGATAGAATTTCCTTTACTTGCGGCACGGCAATGTTGCGGATGTAATCGTCCATGCTGCCGTCTTGGGCCTTGTCCCAATGCCCGCCCATGGCCGCCCCGCCCGGATTGTTCCAGTCCTGCGCCTGCGAGTAATAGAAGCCCAGTTTAATACCGTATTTTTTGCAGGCCTCGGCCAAGGGTTTTAACAGGTCTTTTCCGTAGGGCGTAGCTTTGACCACGTTCCAGTCGCTGGCCTTAGAGTCGAACAGCGCGAACCCGTCGTGGTGCTTGCTGGTGATGACGATGTATTTCATCCCGGCTTGCTTGGCAATTTGCACCCATTTTTCCGGATCGTACTTGACCGGGTTGAACTGCTTGGCATACTCGCGGTACTGGGCGACAGGGATACTGGCCCGGTTCATAATCCATTCGCCTATATTGGGGACTTTTCTGCCTGATTCGGGGATTATCTTGTCGGGTAATTCGTCGATTTTCTTGTCGTTGTATATGCCGGCGGGCACGGCATACACGCCCCAATGTATGAACATGCCGAAGCGGGCCCCGCGCCACCAGGCCATGCGCTGTTCGCGCTGGGCCTGCGTCTCCTCGGGTAAAACGGGTTTTTCCGGCTCGGCCGCCATGCCGGCTCGCGTCGAAAGAACAAGACTCGCAAGGATCAAAAAACTAACCAACCGGCCAATGGGATGTGGCAAAAACATGATTTATTCCTCGCCTTAAAAAGAATATTGCGACAAACGTTTCAGTCACATTCTGACACAAATATTTGAGCCAGGCAAGCATTTACCCCGCTGTGAATTGTCATCCATCCCACCATACAGAGGTATGGCGTCTATCAAGACCAAATGAGTTTCAGCGTTCAATATCTCTTCCGACGCTAAAGGTCGGTTTATTAGGTTTGTTTGAGGTTAGAAACATCTAAGTCCAAGCCGGCGGAAGTCATTTCGTTGACACTCGATTGCAGCCCGATTAAAATCAACTTAGGTCTTTAATCGAAAAAGTCTCGCTTTCCGGTGCATTTTTCCTTAACTGCCCGAGTTGCCGCCCGGAACAGGAGTTCGCATTTTGTAATATTCGCGCTTCCGACGAAGTTGGCCCTTCGCGGGGGCGGATACGGAGTAAGAGATTTATGGCACGAGAAAATCAAGATCTACAAATCGCACTTATCGTTTCCGTCATGCTGACGATTATCCTCGGCGTGTCTACGTTTTTGTGTTACCGAAAATATACCGATACTGAAAAGAGCCTGCAGGCGGCGTTGGCCGACGGCAACAAAAAAAGCCGCGACGCCGACATGGCCAGGGACGAAGTGAACAAGCTGAAAAAGGACTTCATCGGCGTGCCCGAAACGGAAAGAATCGAGGAACTTTCGGGCCAATTCGGCGAGGACATGAAAAAGTACGGCGGCGCATATTCGCAGGAATCGCAATTCTATCGTCCTTTGGTGGAAAAAATGTTCCAGACCATCCAGGACAAAAACAAGGAATTGGCGGCCACTAAAGATGAAAATCAGCAGTTGACGGCAAAATATGAATCGCGCGAGGCCGGCAAGGACGCCCAGTTAAAAGAATTCGCCGACCAGGTCAACCGCTTAACCCAGGACCTGAAATCCCGCGAGGAAACCTTCGATAAAGAGCGCACGCAAATTACCGACGACCAGAATAAAATCAGGGAGCAACTCAAAACCGCACAGAAGGACGCCTCGGCCGAGAAAACGAGTTTGGAAACGAAGGCTTCGGAAAGCGACGCTCAACTTAAAAAAACCCGGGAAGTGGCCAAAAAACTCCGCGCGGACAACGCTTCGCTCACCAATCAGACCATGGATATTCCCGACGGTGAAATCTCCCGGGTCAACCAGCGCGCCGGAACAGTTTGGATCGATCTGGGCAAGGCCGACGATCTTAATCCCCTGATCACCTTTTCCGTGTATCCGGCCGACGTCTCGAACCTGGGCAAGGGCGTGAAAAAAGCCGGCATCGAAGTCACCCAAATCCTCGGCGATCACCTGGCCGAGGCCCGTATCCTGGACGATAAGAGCGCCGATCCGATCATGCCCGGCGATAAAATCCATACTCCAGTTTGGAATCCGGGCGACAAGCGGCATTTTGCCTTGGCCGGCTTTATGGACATCAACGGCGACGGTAAAAACAACCTGCAATTGCTGTGTAATCTGATCAAACTGAACGGCGGCGTGGTCGACTGCGATGTGGATGAAAAAGGCAAAGTAAACGGCGAGATTTCCGTCGAGACCCGCTATCTTGTCTTGGGCGATAAGCCCAGCGAAAAAGGCGATACCGCCGGGGTGGCTGCTTATTCCAAAATAAGAGGCGACGCCGAAAACCTGGGAATTCAAAAAATATCGCTCGGCGATCTCTTGGAACGCATGGGCTACAAGCCGCAAGCGCACCTGGTCAACTTCGGCATGGGGGCAAATCCCAACGACTTCAAGCCCAAACCAGAAGGCGGCGTGAATCGCGTTTCCTCGGGCAACGTGAGCGAAATCTTTAAACCCCGCGAACCACCGCGGACCGGCACGGGCGGCGCTATTAATTGGCTGGAGCTAAGGATCAGGAACTAGAGCGCATTCCATATAACTGTTGCGGGGAAAAAATTGGGTGGCACGGGCATCTTGCCCGTGTTTTTCCCAACACTGGCGAAACGCCACCGCCACCCAAACGCTTCACTGAAACGAGATGCGCTCTAGAGGCTAGAGAATCAGAATTTAAGTTAAATCTCAGGAAAATCAATGCCTTATTTATTTCAGCGGAACCGGGCCGTGTCGGCTCGAATATGCCAGGGCGACACGCCCCGGCCCTTACTTTTTATGTGACATTCTTTTTCTCAGACTCAATGGCACGGGCACTTGTGCCCTGCGCTTTTTTAAAATAAAACCGCGACTGGCGCCATCTGGCACCGACGAGGCGCCATGCGGAGCATGGTCGGTCGCGGTTTCTCATCGAGTTCCTTTACCCCATCCCGCTTTCCTTCCCTTTCCAGCCCTGAATCTCGATCTGGACCTGTTTCCCCTTACTGGTCAAGCCGATACCCGGCGGTTCAGAATGCGCAAGTTGGAATAAACATGCACGCTATTCAATCCGAGGAGAGAACAATGTCTATAACGAGACGCACTGCAATTAAAATTATGGCCGGAGCTGTTCCCGCACTCAAGGCCGCATTATCTTTTGCGGCGGATACGACTGAACCATTGCCAGAAATTCTGTCCGGCCCCTTTCAAGGAACCCGCGAATCGCTTAAAGCGTTTAAAGTTCCTGACTGGTTCCGCGACGCCAAGTTCGGCATCTGGGCCCATTGGGGACCGCAATCGGCCGCTGAATGCGGCGACTGGTACGCGAGAAATATGTATATCCAAGGCGAACGGCAATACAAGTATCACGTCGAGCACTACGGGCATCCGTCGAAATTCGGATTCAAAGACATCATTCCCACCTGGAAGGCCGATAAGTTCGATCCCGACTTTCTTATGGACCTTTATAAAAAAGCCGGCGCAAAATATTTCATGAGCATGGGCGTACACCATGACAATTTCGATCTCTGGAACTCGAAGCACACACGCTGGAACGCCGT
The DNA here is from genome assembly GCA_963844755.1 of Pirellulales bacterium. GTDB lineage: Bacteria > Planctomycetota > Planctomycetia > Pirellulales > Thermoguttaceae > JBEKIK01. The sequence goes on along the minus strand of CAWJPM010000016.1, from coordinate 303,236 downwards.
GAACATGGGTCCGAAAAAGGACATAGTCGGCCTGTTTCGCCAGGCGGCGCTCAAGCAGGGTCTTCGCTTCGGCGTGAGCGATCATCTTTGGCCCAGCTACAAATGGTTCGGCGTCAGCCATCTTAGCGACAAGGACGGCCCGTTGGCCGGCGTGCCCTACGACGGCGTCGATCCGCAATACGCCGATCTTTATCACGACACAAAAGAACCAGCCGCAAAAAGTGATTTCTCCGAAAACGGCATACCCGAAGCCTGGAAACGCCTATGGTTCATGCGCATCAAAGACCTGGTGGATCAGTATCAGCCCGATTTGTTGTACTGCGACGGCGGCATACCTTTCGGCGACTACGGCCTCAACCTGCTTGCCCATTTATACAACCAAAAGCGCAACTCCACAACGGCGACATCCAGTCGATATATACCAGCAAGCGCAAGGAGGATTCCCAAGCGGGCACTTGCGTGTTCGACGTCGAACGCGGCGTTGTCGATGGCATTTGGCCCAATCCCTGGCAAACCGACACTTGCGTGGGCAACTGGCACTATCAAAAGGGCGCAAAGTACAAGTCGCCCAAAAGCGTTATGGACTTGCTGGTGGATATCGTCAGCCGTAACGGAAATCTGATGCTGAATTTCCCTCTGCCCAACAACGGCATGCTGGACGACGATGAGTTGAAAATACTCACCGAAATTACCGCCTGGATGGCCGTCAACAGCGAAGCGATTTACTCTACCCGCCCATGGAAGATCTTCGGCGAAGGCCCCACTACCGCGAAATCAGCGACAAACAGCAGATTCAACGAACGCAATCGAAAAAATCTCACACCCGAGGACGTCCGATTTACAACCAAAGGCCAAACGCTTTACGCTTTCTTCATGGGCTGGCCGGAGGGGGAAAAACAAATCGCAATCGCTCCGCTGGCCACAAACGGCAAGTACGTTATCGGAAAAATTAAAAACGTCGAATTGCTCGGCTCGCCGGGTAATTTATTATGGACCCAAGACGAATCGGGTTTGAAGGTCCAATTGCCCGAGCAAAAACCCTGCAACTACGCCTACGCGCTAAAAGTCGAGGGGCTGGAACTTTAAGATTAATGTTTCCCTTTTTTGTTTTGAGCAAATATCAATATGAGGAGAAACTATGATGCGATCGTTTCATTTAATCGAATCCTTTGTGCGTGCATTTCGGAGTCAATGTGGTTTTCAATGTCTTATAATCGTAGGCGCGACAATGCTCGCTCAAGCCTTCCTGCCCGGCCAGGCGCAGGCAAAGGACCCGGCCCGCGAGCGCCTGTCGCTTAATGCCGGCTGGCGATTCACCAAGGACGACCCGCAGGATGCCGAGGGAAAACTGGCATACGCCAAGATCAAAGACTGGGTCACACAAACCGGGACTGCTTTTTTAAAGGAACCGCCCCAAACTGTTAAGCCCGAGGGCGATCTTGGTGCGGGCGTCTCGTATACAAAACCCGACTTCGACGACGGCGCATGGCGCAAACTGGACCTGCCGCACGACTGGGGCATAGAAGGCCCTTTCAAGCAGGAATATCCCGGCGATACGGGCAAACTTCCCTGGTGGGGCGTGGGCTGGTATCGCAAACATTTTAATATCCCCGCGGAAGATCAGGGCCATCGCTTCGTTTTAGAAATAGACGGCGCGATGTCTTACGCCACTGTTTGGCTGAATGGAAAATTTGTCGGCGGCTGGCCCTACGGATATTCCTCTTTCCGCCTGGAACTGACTCCGTATATAAAGTACGGCGGCGAAAACGTGTTGGCCATCCGGCTGGATAATCCGCCCACTTCGTCGCGCTGGTATCCGGGCGGGGGCATCTACCGCAACGTGTGGCTGGAAAAAACCGGGCCCATCCACGTGGCGCAATGGGGCACATACGTCACCACGCCGGAAGTGACAAAAGACGCGGCTACGATAAACGTGCGGACAACAATCCATAATCAGTCACCCGCGGATGCGACCGTGAAAGTCAGAAGCACTATACTCGGTCCCAACAGGCAAAACATACCAGGTGGCGTTGTCAAACCGGACATGCGTTCAATTCCCGCCGGAAAAGACGCATCGATTGAAGACAAATTCGCCATACAAAACCCTAAACTCTGGGACCTCAAGAATCCGCAACTCTACACTGCCGTAACCGCCGTCGAGCAAGACGGCAAGGTCCTCGATACTTACGAGACCAATTTCGGCATCCGCACCATCAAATTCGACGCCGACAAAGGCTTTTTCTTAAACGGCGAGCGCGTGCCGTTGAACGGCGTGTGCGACCACCACGATCTGGGCGCCCTGGGCACGGCCATCAACGTCCGGGCACTCCAGCGGCAGATCGAAACCCTAAAGGAAATGGGCTGCAACGCCATCCGCACCAGCCACAATCCGCCCGCCCCCGAACTGCTCGAACTGTGCGACCGCATGGGCATGGTCGTTATGGACGAGGCCTTCGATTGCTGGAAACGCGGAAAAACTAAAAATGATTACCATTTACTGTATCCCGATTGGCACGAAAAGGACCTCCGCGCATTGGTGCGCCGCGATCGCAATCATCCCTGCGTTATCCTTTGGAGCATCGGCAACGAAATCGGCGAACAAGACATGCGCGACGGCGGAAAGATGCCGAGGAACTGGCCGGCGTAGTCCGCCAGGAAGATACCACGCGGCCCGTTACGGCCGGATGCAACAACCTTCAGGCCGGGTACAACGGTTTCCAGAAGATTCCAGACGTTTTTGGTTATAACTATAAGCCTTTGGAATACGGCAAATTTCAGCAGGCCAATCCATCCATCCCCTTATTCGGCAGCGAGACGGCCTCTTGCATCAGTTCCCGGGGAGAATACTTCTTCCCAGTCAGCGACAATAAGGACGACGGCAAGGCCGATTTTCAGATGAGTTCTTACGACCTGTACGCGCCCCGCTGGTCGAACATACCCGATATCGAATTCAAAGGCCTGGACGAATTCCCCTTTACTGCCGGCGAATTCGTGTGGACCGGTTTCGACTATCTGGGCGAACCCACGCCCTACAATAGAGACATCACCAACTTGCTGAACTTCACCGATCCGGAAGAAAAGGCCAAGATGGCCAAGGAACTGGAAGAGTTGGGCAAGATCGAAGTGCCGTCGCGCAGTTCATATTTCGGCATCATCGACCTGGCCGGATTCAAGAAAGACCGGTTCTATATTTATCAGGCCCGGTGGCGGCCCGATCTGCCCATGGTCCACATCCTGCCGCACTGGAACTGGCCCGAACGGACAGGCCAGGTTACGCCCGTGCACGTGTATACCTCCGGCGACGAGGCAGAGTTGTTTTTGAACGGCAAATCTTTGGGGAAAAAGAAAAAGGAGCAATATCAATACCGCCTGCGCTGGGATGACGTAACATACGAACCGGGCGAACTAAAAGCCGTTGCCTATAAGGATGGCAAGCCTTGGGCCGAGGCCAAAACCCGCACCACGGACCCGGCTACAAAGCTCGCCTTGCAGCCTGACCGCAGCGAATTGCGCGCCGATGGGGCCGATTTGTCGTTTGTCACGGTTTCCGTTGTCGACAAGGATGGGCTGGTTGTGCCGCGCTCGAAAAACCGCATTAAATTTGAAATTGAAGGGCCAGGCGAGATCGTGGCCGTCGATAACGGCGACGCCACTTGCCATGAGTCGTTCCAATCGAAGGAATACAACGCCTTCAATGGGCTGTGCCTGGTGATCGTCCGCGCAAAACCCGGAACACCCGGCGCAATTACGCTCAAGGCCCAATCCGACGGACTGGAAAACGCTGCCACGGGAATATTAGCCAATCCGGGAAATTATCCCGCCGGTTTGCCCGATCCCGTACGCACCCAGCGCATTAAATAAAGAACTCTAACAAAACCTCCCCTCTCCCTTTGGGAGAGGGGCTAGGGGTGAGGGTTTTTTTAATTGGGTAAAAGGTGTTGTTAGAGTTCCTAAGTCAAAACACAATCAATTTTCACCACGAAAGAGCGAAATAACGAAAACACGAAATCCAAGCCTTCAATTCTTTTTCGTGTTTTTCGTTCCTTCGCATCTTTGCGTTAAATAATAGTGGTTCCGCGTAGTTCACTACAATCGGCTGAAATAAGACAAATCTCGATATTGGCGGGATTTTTTTCTTATTGAGGTTTCCAGCCGTCTTTCCCGCCAAGGACGTTTTCCGGCGTGTACGTGTTGGCCTGGTCGTCGGTGAGTTGTTTGGACCAGGAGACCCGGGCTTGAGGGTTTGCTCCCGGTCCGGTGCTTTTGTATTCGGCATATCTGGCGGTTTTTTCCTTTGCCGGATCGCGCCAATTGTCCCAACCGGCGGGTTGGATGGTGTCGGCCATTTCCGTGTTCAAAAAAGCCACGGCGGCAAATGGCCGCCAAGGCCGCCCCAGATAGCTCTTCTTCGTTCCCGGCTCTCCCGTTATCCTGCAATTGGAGAAAACAAAGCCGAACGGCTGAGCCTCGGGCGTGGAGGCCGCCGTGATATATCCATTCGCCCGGCAATGGATCTGGCAGTTGTCGAAAAAGACCGTGGCCGCCCCGAAGATGAAATCCACGTGCCCGGCGATGTAGCAATCGTTGAAGTAATGCCGCCCGGCGTTTACCAAAATCGTGTCTTGCCAACCCAGGAACCGGCAGTGTTTCAGCAGGCCGCGGTCGCCCGTGATCTGCACGGCCAAGGCCTGGCTGCCCAGGCCGAAACTGTTTTCAAAGGCGATGTTTTCCGCGGCGAAATCGTCGGCGGTTATAACAGTCGAGGCGGTTTTGAAAGTTCCGATGGGCTGGCCGTCCGCTCCGGGCATTTTTGCATTCAGATCCCCGGTCAAAATGGTCGTGTCCCAATCCTCGCCCACCAGATGAATGAATGGTTTGTCGGCCGGGATCGTGAGCGGACCTTTATAAATGCCCTTTTTAACGAATATGACATATGGTTTCGAAAGCCCCGCAGGCGCCGCATCGACGGCCTCTTGCACGGTTTTGAACTTTCCCGAGCCGTCGGCCGCCACTGTGACTTCGGCCTTTTCGATATCATTCTTGATTTCGTTTTCGATGGTTGTTGACGCCGGTTTGAGCCATTTTTCCTTCCACTTTGCATAATCTTCGGCCACGTACCGGCCGTCATCGACGTACCAGCGGTAGCCATTACGGCGCTCGGCATTGATTTCGTTCATGTTGAATTTTTTTACGCCGTCGCGGTTGGAGAAAATCGGGCGGTTAGTTTCGATTTCGTAAAACCGGGCCCAAAGCGGCGGGGCGTCCTTATCTTCGACGGCTATCCTCTCGCCATTCTCCCAAATTACGCGGATGCCCGTCACTTTTGAGGCCGCATACCACTGGGCTCCGCTTTTCACCGCGCGGATGACTTCCGGGCTGGGATTATCCAGGCTCATCAGCAATTCCAACACTCCCACGCTTTCGTAGCCGCTCAGCGAGGGAAGTTCGTAAGTGCGCCCGTGCTGCGGACGCAAATCAACATCGTCGTGCTGTGCGCACCAGACCGTGAGTTTGCCGTTTACGACGATCTGACATTTCAAAATACACTGAAGTCCCTTGTCGAAACTTTGTTTAACGGCTGCGCGGCGCTGGCGCCGAGGAAATCATAATCCGGCGACGAGGCCACGTCGCGCAAAAGCTCCATTAACCGCGCCATCGCGTCGTCGTTGAAAGTAATAAAGCGATGATACTGCTGGTCGGGCGGATATGACTGCGGCCAGCCCCCGGTCGGGTACTGGGCTTTTAAAATCAGGTCCAGGCCTTTGTTCACCGCGTCCAGGCATCGCTCGTCTTTCGTAAGGCGGTACGCCCGGGAAAGAAATCGTATTTCCGGAGTGGTAGCGCCGTTGTCGAACGTGCCGCGGAGTTCCTTTTTATCGCCGGTAAATGCCTTTGCCGTGTTGTCTTGATTCTTCACCCAGGCGCCTTCGGCGTCTTGCCAGGAAAGAACGTTGTCGATGATTTTCCGGCCTTCGTCGGAGCTGAACCACTCGTCCGGTTTTTGGGCGTAGAAACCCCAGGGCGTATCGGGGCCGCCTGTGCCGAAACCGCGCCGGCAAAAACAACCAAGGCCATTTTGAATAACTGTGCAATCCGGACCGGTGTAATCTTACTGCAAAACATGTCAATTCGATCCTTAAGTAAGAGACAGTGTTCGTTCAATTTGCAATTTGCAATTTGCATTTTTCAATTTGCAATCTACATTCAATTTGTTTGCGCGCCTTGAGCCGAGACGGGCGTAGCTGGCTGCTTTGTCTCTTGGGGTTTGACATCTTTAAATACAATGGCTTCACCTTGCTTGACGGTTAAATCAAGCCCGGAAAAATCCACGTCTTTCACATTTTGAACTTCAAGCCCTTTTTGCGCAAGATTGCGCAGTTTTCGAACTTCACGTCCCTGATGGGGCTGTCGGGCAGGCCGTACATTATGCCGGCATTCCTGGCGTCGCCGGAGATGTTTTCCAGTTTTACGTTGCGGATCACCACCAGGACCGGGACCGGCGGGTTGCCGGCATTGGCTGCCGAGTACAGGAGGTTGAACTCGAAGGCGCGGCGGACGTTGTGCATTACGATATTTTTGTAAATGATGTTTTCCACCACTCCTCCGCGGCTGGCAGTGGACTTGAAGCGGACTGGGGCCCAGTTGTCGGCGTCGGACGTGCAGTCGCGGACCTCGACGTTGCGGATCGAGCCGGAGGTCTCGCTGCCGATGGCCACTCCGCCGTGACCGTAGCCAAAGCGGCATTTTTCCACCAGGATATTCTCGCTGGGTTTATGAATGCTCAGTCCGTCGGCGTCGCGCCCGGCCTTCAAGGAAATACAGTCGTCATTGGCGTCGATGTCGCAATTTGAAATCCGCACATTGCGGCTGGAATCGACGTCGATTCCGTCGGCATTGGGAATGGCATTGGGGGTACCATGCTCGGCCCGGCTTTTGAGGTTCTCGGCGACCACGTCTTCGCTGTAAAGGATGTGGAGGCCCCAAGACGCCGGATTAAGAAGCGACACGCCGGCAATGCGGACCTTGCGGCAGTTTTGGAAGCATATCAACTTCGGTCGACCGGGCGGAGGGACCGGTACCTTGGTCCCAGGTTTGATGCCTTTGCCGGCGTTTAATTCGTTAAAGAGCCGCACCCACTCCTCGCCCGACCCGTCGATCGTGCCCTCGCCGTAGACTTCCACGCCGTTTAGATCGTCGGCGTTGAGCAAGGCGGCCAAGCGCTGGGTTTCCGCGCCCTCCCAGCGGGTTTTCACCGGCGGATAATCCTTTTGGTCGGTCGTGCCTTTAAGGACGCCGTCTTTTTCGATTTGCAGGTTGACGCCTTGCTTGAGGAAGATCGCGCCTGTTAGAAACGTACCCTTGGGCACCACGACCACGCCGCCGCCCTCGCTCGATGCCCGGTCGATTAGCGCCTGTATGGCTTGCGTGTTTAGCGTCTTGCCGTCGCCGACCGCTTCATAATCGGTGATCACATAACGCTTTGCCTGTTGGGCGTTATCCGCTCCCACTGCCATGCCGGCGCCGATGATTAAAGTCAGTCGTATAAGAAAAACGGTTTTGCTTTTCGGCATGCATAAATCTCTTCGGAAAAAGTATCGTATTTTGGAAAACGACGAAAAACTCCCGGAGCAAGCTCCGGGGCTAAACAATGAAGTGATATAAAACAAAAACATTCAATAAACGTTGCGCCTCGAAACGTCCGCTGTTGTTATTTTTCCGTCTCCGGTTTGCCGTCTTTCCAGATGATCGGCTCGCCTTGTTCGACCTTAAGATCCAGGCCCGAGAGATCGATATTTTTTACATTATCGAGGGTCAGGCCTTTTTGGGCGGAAATTTTGCAGTTCTCGAACGTCACGTTCTCGATCGGGCTCTGTTTCATTCCGTGCATCTTTCCCGCCGTTTTAACCGTGCCCGTGACGTTGATGATTTTTACGTTGCGGACCACGGTTGGGACCTGTGCCGGCGGAGCGACGGGCGGAACCATTCGCCATTCCATGTTGAAAGTCAGGGCATTGCGGGTATTCTTTAGTTCGATGTTCCGGTACGTGATGTTTTCCACCACGCCGCCGCGGCTGGGCTGCGATTTGAAACGGATCGGCTCCCAGTTATCGTCTTCGGCCACGCAATCGCGGACTTCGACGTTGCGGATCCCGCCGGTCACTTCGCTGCCCATGGCTACACCCCCGTGCCCGTAACCGAACCGGCACTTTTCAATAATGATGTTTTCACAAGGCTTGTTTACGCGGGCCCCGTCGGCGTCCTTGCCGGCCTTGATCGAAATGCAGTCGTCGTTCACGTCGATATCGCATTTTGTAATCAGCACATTTCGGCTGGAATCGGGGTCGATGCCGTCGGAACTGGGAATGTCGTGCCGGGCGCGGATCGTCAGTCCGTCCACCGTTACGTCATCGCAATAAAGAATGTGCAGGCACCACAACGCCTGGTTTTTCAATGACAAGCCGGCGATGCGGACTTTGCGGCAGTTCTGGAAACAAATCAACCGGGGCCGCGGTGGCAGAGTGGGAGTCAAGCCCGAACGCTGGCCCCCTTGCGCTTGTTGACGCTGTTGCCTAGATTTATCAATCCACTGGTCGCCGGAGCCGTCGATGGTGCCCTCGCCCGTCACTTCCACGCCGTCGAGATCGACGGCGTTCAGAAGCGCCGCGGTAAACTCGCGTTCGACGCCCTCCCACCGCGTATTTACCTGGGGATAGTCTTCCGGATTGACAGAACCCTTGAGCACGCCCTCTTTTTCCACCTGGAGATTGACGCCTTTTTTGAGGAAGATCGACCCGGTGAGAAAGATTCCCTTTGGCACCACGACCAGGCCGCCGCCCTCGGCCGAGCATTTATCTATAGCCACCTGTATGGCCTTGGTGTTGATCGTCTGCCCGTCGCCTACGGCTCCGTGATCGGTGATTGCATAACGTTTTGCCGGTTGAGGATTGTCGTCCGCGGCCATTGCCATGCCGGCGGACAATATCAAATATGCCACAGTTATAATCAGTGGTTTGGAATGGATCATGCAATTCAATCCTTTAGAGTACGATGTACGGAGTACGGAATGCGGAGTAAAACCTGATATGTAAGAGTTGTTCAATTTGCAATAAAAAACTTTCGCAAGGACTTTCAAATGTGATAAATATTGCATTCACAAACCCCCGGTGTATTCACCGGGGGCTAAATATGAGGAAGGACTAATCTCTAAGCTCCGCTTTCTTGATCTGCCATTTCACCTTACCCCGCAGGGGATCGTTTTTCAACCCAAAACCCTTTTCCGCCGCTTCTAATTTCAGCGTGTTCAGTTCCCCGTTTGGAAGCGCGAACAATCCGGCGGCGGGCGACTGGTCGGTGCTGAAGACGCGCAATTCGATATTGTTCCAATCCATATCGGCCGTGTTCTGGGCCAGGCCGATGTGCGGGATAACGGCGTGATCCTTAACAAGCGCGACGATCGGTATGGGGCCGGCGGCGATTTTCCGCCATTGACCGCCGTGATATGCCTTGCCGGTTTGATAATCGATCCACGTGCCCGGCGGCAGATATACATTACGCTCGGTCGCTCCAGTTTCCAGCAAAGGCGCCACAAGAATATCCGAACCGAACAAATACTGATCATCGACCAGCCAAGAGCCGGGATCGTCGGGATATTCGATCAATAGCGCCCGCAACATGGGCAGTCCTTTTTCAGAACAGTTCTTGGCCTGGGCGTATACATAGGGCATTAGCCGATATTTCATTTCATCGGCCCCACGGAATGCGTCCATGAAGGCCTGGCCAAATTCCCAAGGCTCTCGGGGCGAGACTCCATGGCAGCGCGTATGAGAAGTGAGCATGCCAAAGGGCGTCCATCGGCGATACAGATCTTCGGGCGGCCGGTTAACGAATCCGCCGATATCGTGGCTCCAAAAACAAAAGCCGCTCAGGCCAATGGACAAACCGCCGCGCAGGGTGGCCGCCATGCCCGAATCGGTGTTCTCGGCATCGCCGCCCCAGTGGACCGGATAGCGTTGGCTGCCCGCCCACGTGCTGCGGGCCCAGATTATGTTCTCGCCGGTGACCTGCCGGGTGACATCGGCCACGGTTTTGTTATATCGAAGCGGGTAAAGGTTGTGCTCGTAAAAACCGGTCCGCCCCGATGTATACAATCCGCTGGCCGGCGCGGCCTCGCCGAAATCGACCTTGATCGCTCCCACGCCGAGGCGCAGCAGATTGGCGATTTTATCCTGATACCAGGCAACAGTGGCCGGATTGGAAAAATCCAGCACCGCGTCCTCGTTTGGCAGGTTGCCTTTGGGGTCGCGGACAAAAAGCCCTTTCTCTATTATCTCCGGAAAGAGTTTGTTTTTCGGCACAAAGTAGGGAAGCTGCCAGAGCGAGATGTGGAACCCATCTTTTTTCAGATCGGCGATCATTTTTTGCGGGTCTTTGAATCGCGTGGTGGAAAATTGATAGTCGCAGCGCCAGTCGGTCTCGAACCAGCCGGTATCGAGGTGGATTACGTCGTCGGGAATGCGGTTTTGCCGCAGTTTGGCGGCAATGTCGCGGACCTGGTTCTCGTTGTCGTACGTGCAGCGGCTCATCCACAATCCAAACGACCAGAGCGGCGGCATGGGCGACTTGCCCGTTAGCGTGGTGTAAGAATCGAGTATTTCCTTGGGCGAGCCGAAAAAGACGAACAGGTCCAAATCTTCGTCGCCCAGCATGAGCGAATTGATTCCGCTGAAATACGAGCCGAAATCGCAGGTGATCGGCGACGAGGTGTGCATGAACATGCCGTAGCCCTGGCTGCTTAAGAAAAACGGAACGGGTTTGTACATGCCTTGGTTCTGGACTCCATTGGCATCGTCGGTCCAGAGCACAACCTTCTGTCCGCGCTTGTCGAGGCGCGTGAACGATTCGCCGCAGCCGAAAATTTTCTCGCCCGGCGATAGCGTAAACACGGCCGCCATGCTCCGCGAATAGTCCGATGCCCGGCGCACAAAGGAAAAAGGCAATATGGGCGTGAAAGTCGTCTTGTTGTCCGAACGGTGGTTGGTCTTTGTAAGCAGACGGCCTTTGGCGTCGCGGAGTTCGATGCACCAGGGATTTTCCAGCACCGTTACCGAGCCGCAGGCGTTGCTGTAGCGATGCCCGCCTTCTATCTTGCCGTATTTCCAGGAATTATCTTTGGCCGCTTTCCCCCCGGCAAGCATCAGCGAATTTGTTTCCGCTTTGATTTCCAGCCCCGTTTGCAGGCGAATTCGCACAGTGCTGGGCGAGACAAATTCCAATTTAAAAGGCAGCACCGGATTTGCCTCATATTCATTGCCGGGAAATTCGTTCGGGCGCACGGGATCGATCACCGCCAACATGTTATCGAACGCCTGGCGCGTGGAATACGCGGCCCTTTGCCAGGTGATTTTTCCGGAGGCAGCCGCCGGATCGAAATCCGCAAGCTTGTCGGCCAAATAATAGAGGTTCGTGAAGTCGCGGAAATCGCCGCTAACATCCACCGGCTCGTTCAAAAGCGGCCCGGTCTCGCCAGCTATGCTTTGTACGGGCAAAGTCAAGAAAATAATCCCGAGAATATAAACCAACGGCAAAGGCAAGTGTTGTTTGTGGATCATCATCGGCCTATTGTCTTGAATTTACATGATTTATACCCGCGCAAATACAAAACCAATGACAAATATTATAACAATATGATACCCCCCTGCCAATCAGCATGCAATTATTGCCGGGCTTTCAGCGTGGCCGGCGGGTTGCAATTGAAACTCAGCGTTAATGCTCGCCGGAACCGCCTCTTAATGCTTGGTTTGCATCAGGCAGCGGGGCACGTATGTGCGAGACATGCGGATAAGCTGATGGCAGCTTAATCCCCTCAGCAAGTTGATTCTGAATTGGAAATACCTTGCCCGAAGAAAGTCGGCGAAAAGATCAAACCGGTGCGCCGTCGGAAGTATTAGAAAACGGCGGCAAAGGCGGGGAAAAAGCTGTAGCCGACCAAGGCGCGATGTCCAATTCCGGAGCGGCCTTCAATGCGGGCAAAGCGGCCCCCGCCGGCTCGATCGGCTCGGCCGCGCCCACTGTTGGTCATCGCTTGATTTGAGGCTTTCTTTCATACCGGCAAAAAGACGGTCGCGGATGGATTTCAGTTTTGCCGCATGCTTCTGCAACTCCCCGGGCAAGCCGGAACTTGCAAACCACTCGGATTCCAAGAACAGCCGGGCAGGTTCGCTTAATTGTTCTATCCGCGCCAGCCGCCACAGCAGCCAGCATTCACCCCATTTCAACTTGTGCACCGACACAAATTCAAAAATAAACCCAAGGGGCTTGTATAACCTTCTCGCCGCCTGCGATGATTTAAGAACACGGAAAGGACAAACATCACTGTCAAGATGCCGGCCAAAATCAGCAACCCGAAAATGACCTCGTTCATCCCCTCCCTGGCTTGGGTGGCTCGAAATGCGCGAAACAAGTCTTGCATCCGATCTTGTTCGGCCAGCGGAAACGTCGTGTAAGAGGCTAATAACATATCAATCAGGTTGATTCATAAAGGCTTTTTGCGCGGCTTCTCGAACCGCGGCGCTGCCGTCGCGGGTCGCTTTTTCCAAAGCCGACCGCACGGCCGGCGAACGGCATTCGGCCAGCGCGACCGCGGCTTCTACTCGAACCGTCTCGTCCTCGTCCCGGAGCATTTCAATAATCGTCTCCTCGACAAGACAGGCGACATCCATGGCTTGAACAATTTGCAACCCCCGCAATCGCCGGAATCGAACCGAGGCCCGCAGTTCCTCGCTCAAAAGGGGAATGGTATGTTGATCGATTTTTTTTACAATGGCCGCCGTTGTTTTCCGGGCTTCGCCGTCCAGCATCTCGAAAGTGCCTAAAAACCGGGCGAAGGAAAATTCGCCCAGGGCGCTTTCGGGCGGCCTGCCGGACTACAAGGTGCGGGCTGTCCAGCATTTTCACCAACCGCTGCAATGCGCCGGGAATGCTGCGACGGCGAAGGTGCGGCAGCACGTTGGCCTGGACTTGTGGATCGTCGTCGCCCAAGGCCTTAAGCGCCAGCATATTGGCCTGGGCCCCGTTAAAAGCAGCCAACGCCCGGGCGGCTTCGCGCCGTCCGCCGGGTTTGCCCTGCTGTAATATGTATTCGATTACTGAAAAAACCCGCGACTGCGCCATACCCAAGGACATCGCCAAAAATACAAGACTATGCTGGCCGGAGTCATCAAGGTTGCTGACGATGTTTTTGCAATTCCCCAGCCATGCGACGTTGCCCATCCGCTTTAGATTTTGAAGCACGGCATCCGAAGGATTTTGGTTAACCTTGTGTAAAAAATTCCGAATAAACTTCATGTCGCAACGATTGGCCGCAACGCTCAGCACGGATGACGGCGCCTGCGGATCGTCAAAAAAATCTAAAAGCAAACGCACAATCCCGTCATGCGAACTACTGGCCATCGCGTCGATGAGCACCAAATAACTCACGTGGTGCGAATTCTCCAAGACCTGCTTGAATACGGCGTTATTGGATTTTACCAACAGCAAAAACGCCTCGATTACCTCCCGACGCCTGTGTCGCCCGAATCGCTGAACCGACGTTTCCAAGCAGGATACCACATGCTGGTGAATCCATTGCAGGTCGCGACGGGCGGCGTCTTCATTAAAATGCGCAACCTCGTCGTTAAGCTGGACGGCCAATTGCATCAGGGTTTCGGCGGCCGTGTCCGCCTTCGATCGCGTAGTGTCTTCCAGCATGGTTAATAGCGTGGGAATCAAATCATAATCGCTAAACATGACCGCGGCTGTGCAAGCGTTTCGGTACTGCGTCTGATCCGATCCCAGCATGGCCTCGCGCATTGTCCCGGTCAGTCGCCCGGGGTGCTGGTGTATGATGAATTTCCAACGCTGGCTTAGCGAAGCGGTTCGGCGGAGAATTTCTCCTTGCCCGGATGGATTGCGCCGGCTTAATAGGGCTGCCAAGGCCCCTTCCTGGATCGTCGCATTGGGCGAATCCAGCGCAGGAAGCAGTATCCGGACCGCCGATTCGTTATCCGTTTTCGACAAAACGCTAAATGTCGTTGCCAGTCCGACTGTCATAGAAAATACTATATATAGAGTGTTCCACTATCTGCCATCGGCCTGCAAAAACAAAAAACTTCATACCAAACCACAATCTTCGCCATCTTTGCCAAATCTTCTCATATTACGCAATCGTTGACGTTTGCCAATATTTACACGCCCTCCTACTTTCTCACTAATTCATAGGCAGCTCCTTGATTTTCAGCGGAAACGTATTCAAACTGAGCTAATTCATGCCACCAATCAGTAAAATGTCTTTTTTAAGGCGTTATACAGTTTTGAAAGACGGTTTTTAAAAACCGTCCTGAGAGGGGAAATAATCCATGCCCACATCGTCCACCGCAACGAAAATTTTGGATCGCGAGTTTCTCGCCATCCGCTCGAAATTGATTGACCTGGCCGCCTCCTTGGACCGCATGCAACGTGCACAAGGCTCTGTGGCCGGCGACCCGCGCATTGACAAGATTACCCAGTCCCTTCAAATTCTCGCCGCCCGCACGCCCGCTTGCACCGAACAGATTCAAATCCTATTTTCATTGCCCTACGATGAACATTGGCGATGATAGACCCTGATATTTAGCCCTCGTAAAACACGGGGTTGTAACGGAAAACGGAGAAATTCATCCATGTACTTTTTCGATCCGCATATTCATCTTGCCTCGCGCACTACCGATGACATTCAACTCATGGCCCAAATGGATTGCGTGGCCGTGGGCGAGCCTGCCTTCTGGATGGGATTCGATCTTACCGGCGCCAACAGTTTTTACGATTACTTCCGCCAGTTGACCGAGTGGGAGCCGCGCCGGGCGGCGAAATACGGCATTCGCCACTACGCCTGGTTGGGCATCAATGCCAAGGAGGCCGAAAACGTGGGCTTCGCCCGAGAGGTGATCGCCCTTTTGCCCGAGTTCCTCGACAAGCCCGGCGTGCTGGGCATCGGCGAAATCGGCCTGCATAAGTGCACGAAAAACGAGGTGACCACGCTTGAGGCACTCGTCGATCTGGCCCTGACGCGCAGCGAGCAGATGCTATTCCACACCCCGCACCTGGAAGACAAGTTCAAAGGCACGCGCATGATTTTAGACCTGCTAAGGAACGATTCCCGCCTGGACCGCGCACGCGTGTGCATCGATCACTGCGAGGAGCACACCATCCGCATGGCCCTTGATGAAGGCTATTGGGCGGGCATTACCCTTTATCCCACGACCAAGGCCACTCCCCAGCGCACCGCCGACATGGTCGAAATCTACGGCCCGGATCGGATTCTGGTAAACTCCTCGGCCGACTGGGGTCCGTCCGATCCGCTGGCCGTGCCCAAGTTCATCGCCGTGATGCGCAGTCGCGGCCACGCCGGATCGCTGATCCGCCAGATCGTTTACGAGAATCCACTGAAATTCTTCACCCAATCGCGCAACTTCACCTTCACTCCACCGAGATAGAAGCCGGGGGCCGGGGTGCCATGCCCACGCTCGTCGTGGGCATGTTTTCCCGAGAATTACGCCGCATGGCCACGCAAGCGTGGCCATGGCACCCGCTACACTCATGTGAGATGCACTTTAAAACTCACCATCTACGGCCCACCGTCCATTGCCCGCAATTAAATGCTGATCCCGAAATGCTTCATTATAATGCCGAACACGTCGGTGTCGGCCACCGGGGGACCGGGAAACATGATCGGCTCGGACGCCAAAATCACGCTCCGCCGCGAACGGTCCACCGCCGGGGCGCCGTGCGATCCCTTGACCAGCGACGCATTCAGTGGGATGCTTTTTTTAGCCGGATCGAAAAAAAGTTCCACCGGGTCATAGCCCGGCTTGCGGTGGATATCGACCGTTCGGGCGAATCGCGGGGCACGTTCGTCGGTAAGCCACCAATAATAGGCCTGCCAGCTATCGGGCGTGGATATGAGAATCACATCGCCGCTGCGCGAATGATCCAATGCGTAACGGCTCCGCTGGGCGCCGACAAGCACCTCGGCAATGCCCGGCCGGCCTTGAAAGAGTTTTGCCACTTGCTCGGCCGTTTCTGCGCCGCCGTCGTTCACATAAATGTGCGCCATCTGGTGATCGACCATGGCAAACGCCCGGCTGGCGGCAAAATCCAGATGTTCGCCGTCCTCCTCCTCGCGCACGGCCAGGAGTCCGGCCTCGCGGAGCATGCGATTGGGATAAACAACGTGATTTACTTTATTTATCACGTATTCGCCGGCCGCAATCCACAGTAACTCCTCATCGTAGGCTTCGCTCAGCTCGTTTACGAGTTTGCCTATGACCATATCCAGTTCTTCGATTGCCGCGTCTGCGGCCGCGCTATCAGGCCCGTTGCGCTGGGCCGCGTAATCCAAATGCGGCAGATAAATATAAAAGAACTTGGGCTGCCATTGCCGGGCGGCAAACGCGGCCGAGGCGGCGATCCAATGGGTCGATTTGATATTCGCCATCGGCCCCCAAAAATGTTGCAAGGGGAAATCGCCCAAGGCCTCGCGCAATTGCCCGTAAAGTTCCAGCGGCCGCGTGTAACACCAAAGCGACTCCGATCCGTCGGGATTGTGGATCGGGGCGGGCGTGCACACGTAATCCGCCTCGCAGCCCTTGGAGTGCATGGGAAACCATACGGCCGTGGTCAAGGTGTCTTCGTGGTGCGTGAGCAAATCCCAAATCTGCGGCCGGTCGATGCACTCGTTCGGCGAGGTCCACATCTCCACCTGCCGTCGATCCCGCCAATAAAAACCGTTGGCCACCACGCCGTGCACGTTGGGTAGGCGCCCGGTGGTCATATTCGCCTGCACCGGGCAAGTAAGGCAAGGAAAACTTGGCGCAAATTCGGCGATCTCCCCGCCAGACATCAATTGCCGCAATTTCGGCATTACGGCCACGTCTTTTTCCCGCAATCCGGGTATCGATAAAAGTATGAGTGATTTAGGCATGGTTGGTTATCAGTTATCGGTTATCAGTTTACAGTTTTTTACTATAGCCTACAGTCAATAGCTTTTTTACTCTAACTGCTCGCGCTGCGGTAACTCCAAAGCGCCAATTTGAAAATCAATCGGGCAACGCCCAAGCTGACAAAGGTGATCAGTACGGTAAATATCGGTAGCAGCCAGTCCTGGAAACTCTGCGGGCTTAACGACCGGATCAGCAATCGGGCGGGAACATTCACTACTACCAGAATGGGAACGATGAACGTAAACGCCCTGCGCAGCGGCGTGCCCCAGCGGCCTTGATATATCTCCATCGGGTACCGGGAAAACATGGTCACCGAGAACCAAAAATCCAAAAGCGTCAGATTTCGGCCCAGCCACACGCTGGTAGCGGCCATGGCCACCATCAGGCTGTAATATATCGCCACTCCGCAAGCAATGTACGCCGGATACAGCGCCAGCTCCCACGGCCGCGGCACGTAACCCATCTTCAATAGCGAATAGCCCAGCAAGCACAATCCCAGGAAAAAATTGCCGATAGCCGACCAATCGGTCTTAGTAAGCGACACCAGAAATTGCGTATCTATCGGCTTCAGCAGGGCGAAATCCAGCGCCCCGGTGCGGATCAGATCGCTCAGTTCGTCCATGTTCATCATGAAAAACATTTCCACGATGCTGTTCACCAAAAGCGACGTAGCAATGAATATGAAAAACGGATACTGCGTCCAGCCCGTGTCGACTCCGATCTCCGGCGTGAAACGGAAAATCAGTATGTAAAAGACCAAATTCATCAACATCCAAGCCATCCAAGTGACCAGGTCGATGATGAAATTCGTGCGAAAAGTCATGTCGCGGACAAGCGAGTTCCGGGCAAGAGTCAGAAATACGCGGATGTACGATTTCATGTGTTAGAGTTTACAGTTCACAGTTTACGGTTTTCAGTTTTTAAATTTTGTATTCTTCATTCTGCATTCTACATTCAGCATGTTCATACTCAATACTGGGCAATGAATTGCCCAGCCCTTTTTATACCAAAAAACAAATTGCCCAGCCCTATCATCATCAACCTCCGTATCCGCTGTATCGCTTCGTTCCATAATAAAAGGCCAGGCGGCTGACGGCGATGAAAAGCAGCAACCAAAATAATTGCACGCTTAAACCGTTTACCAATGCCGCGCCTTGGATTTTGCCTAGAAACACGGTCGCGGGAAAATATGCCAGATATGGAAAAGGCGTCAGCTTAACAACTGTCCCCAAAACGCCCGGCAGCATGTCCAGGGGAAACATGTGCCCAGAAAAAAAGAAACTAAACAGCATGTAAACAAACAATAGCGAACTGACTTCCAGGAACCAGAACCCGATCATGCCCAGGGCGGCCTCCAGGAAAAAACCCAAAAGAAAGGACATAATGAGCGAGGCGAAAAAGGCCAGCAACGTGAGGGCGTCGGGCCAGCCGGGAAAAAATCCCCGGCACAGGAAAAACACCAACGCAAAAGGCGCGGTGGCTACTCCATAGTACACCAGTTTGTGCCCCATGCGGTAAAGCAGCAAAAAGCCCAGCATATTGATAGGTTGGATGAGATATTTTTTCACTACCCCGGTGCGGATGTCGCGGGCGATACCGGTGGCCAGGCCGGGCATGCTCGAAAAGGCTCGCCCGATCATCACCAGCAGGTAATACGCGACCATGTCGTGATACGAATAGCCCACGATCTGATTGCTTCCACTGTGCGACGCATCCACGGCCTCGAAGATCGCTCCCCAGAGAAATATCTGCGTGACGATGGGCGCGAAACGCATCAGCGTGCCCAGGGCGAAATCGCCCCGGTAAACCAGGCGCTCCTCCAGGCTGATGCGGAGGATGATCCACCATTTCATAAAAGGATGAGGGATGAGGGATGAAGGATGAATCAAATGAAGACCTCCGTACCGTGTACTTTGTACTTTAAATTGCGAATTGAAATTAGATGGCAATTAATGAATAAGGAACTCTAACAAAACCTTTTTTCAAAACTTTAAAGCCCTCACCCCTAGCCCCTCTCCCGAAGGGAGAGGGGAGGTTTTGTTGGAGTTCCTAATTCATCCCTCATCCTTAATCCTTCATCCTTTGACTTGTGAACACTTCCGCTATCACTTCTTCCAGCGGCGGATCTTCCACGCTCACGTCGGCCACCGAGTGCGCGGCAAGAATGTTGCCCAGCACATCCGGCACCTTTGTACGTTCGACCCGCAGCTTGATCTTCGGCGGCTCGATGGAAATCACTTCTCCATATCGCTCGAATCCGCCGGGCATTTCGCCATTGGCAAGCTCCAGAGAAATTACCTTGTGACTACTAAACCCGTTGACGATGCCGCTTAAGGATCCGTCGTAAATTATTCTTCCCATGGCGATAATCACCACCCGGCGGCACAACGCGGCCACGTCTTTCATGTAGTGGCTGGTGAGCAAAATTGTCACCTTGCGGCGCTGCTGATATTCGCGCAGGAAAACCTGGATGTTGTGCTGTGCCACCACGTCCAGGCCGATGGTCGGCTCGTCGAGGAACAGCACTTCGGGCGAGTGCAACAGGGCGGCGATCAGTTCCATTTTCATCCGTTCGCCCAGCGACAATTCGCGGACCGGCTGATTGAGCAAATTGCCCACTTCAAGCAACTCGGTAAGTTCGTCCAAGGTGCGACGGAAGTTTTCCGGTTCGAGTCGGTAGATATGCTGATGCAAACGGAAGGACTCGGCCGCGGGCAGGTCCCACCAGAGTTGATTTTTCTGGCCCATGACCAGGGCGAAACGCCGGCGGTAGGCGTTTTCACGTCGCCAAGGCACGAAGCCCAGCACGCGGGCGGTCCCGGCAGTTGGATTTATCACGCCCGAGAGCAATTTCAGCGTGGTGGTTTTGCCCGCCCCGTTTGGTCCCAGAAAGGCGACGAACTCGCCCTGCTCGACCGTAAGATCGATGCCTTTCACCGCCTCGACAAGGCGATATTCCCGGCGGAAGAGTCCGCTAACGGCGGCTCTCAAGCCCTCTTTTTTCTGATAAATCCGGTAAGACTTTGCCAGCGACTTTATTTCAATTGTGGACATTATTCAATCATTATAAACGCCTACCGGAGTGGGGGGAAGAAGGTGACAAATTCTGAATATTGAGTGCTGAATGTTGAATTCTCAGGTATAAACCACTTGCGGTTTCGCGATTTGCCTTTCGCCTTTCTTTCCCCGGCCTTTTTGAGTATAATCCCCCACGAAATCGCGCCAAATGTTTCCTTTTACAGGAGAATATGCCACGACCGGAATGAGAGTTGGAATCGGACACGATACGCATCGCCTGCGGCCAGGCGGACCGCTCCGTCTGGGCGGGGTAAATATTCCCCACGACCGGGAATTGGTCGGCTTCAGCGACGCCGACGTGCTCCTGCACGCCGTTACCGACGCCTTGTTGGGCGCGGCCGCGCTGGGCGACATCGGCCAGATGTTCCCGGATACCGATCCTACGAACCGGGGACGGAATTCGGCCGAGATGCTTCGCGCGGCCCTCGACGCCGTGGCCTCCGTGGGCTGGAAAATCTCCAACCTCGATTGCATTGTGTTCACACACCGCCCAAAACTGCTCCCACACAAGCAAACCATTCGCGAGCGGCTGGCCGAAATCCTCGGCGTGGACCCGGAACGCATCGGCCTGCAGGCCAAATCCGGCGATCTGGTCGGCCCGGTCGGGCGAGAAGAAGCAATCGAAGCCCAGTGCGTCGTACTGCTGGAGCCAATCGCCGAAGAATAAATATTGCAAATTGAAAATTGAAAATTGAACACAACATCGTTACTGATAACTGACAACTGATAACTGAAAACCGATAACTGAAAACTTAACCATGCTTCGCGTCTACAACACACTCAGCAAAACAAAAGAAACTTTTGAACCAGTCCAGCCCGGCAAGGTGGGAATTTATCTTTGCGGGCCGACCGTTTACAAACCCAGCCACATCGGGCACATGGTCGGGCCGGTGATCTTCGATGCCATCAAGCGATACCTGGTCTACTCGGGCTATAAAGTCACGTGGATTGTAAATATCACCGACGTGGACGACAAACTCATTAACGAATCGAATGCCCGGGGCGTGCCCATGTCGCAATTGGCCGCCGAGATGACGGCCGACTACATGAACAATATCCAGGCCCTGGGCGTTCACACTATCGACCACTTCCCACGTTGCACCGCGAGTATGGCCGATATCATTAAGTTCACCCAGGGGCTGATCGATAAGGGTTTTGCATACGAGGCCCAGGGCGATGTGTACTTTGAAGTCGGCAAAGACCCTGATTACGGCAAATTAAGCCACCGCCGCATCGAGGCCATGCAAGGCGACGGCGGCGGATCGGCCGATCGCAAACGGGCAAGCGCAGATTTCGCCCTCTGGAAATCGGCCAAGCCGGGCGAGCCGTCTTGGGATAGCCCTTGGGGAAAGGGACGGCCGGGCTGGCACATCGAATGCTCGGCCATGAGCCGCGGCCTGCTGGGCGAAACTTTTGATATTCATGGCGGCGGCCTTGATCTGGTTTTTCCGCATCACGAAAACGAAATCGCCCAAAGCGAATCGTGCCACGGCAAACCTATGGCCAAGTATTGGATGCACAACGGACTGATGCAGGCCTCCGACGAGGTCGGCAAACTGGGCGGACGCCAGACCCGGGCGACCGAAGGCGATTTCGCCTCGCAAGACGCCGGCAAAATCAGCAAGTCACGCGGCTCCGAGCCGTTCAGAGAACTCTTAAAGCGATTCTCGCCCGAGACCATCCGCTTCTTTCTCCTATCGACCCATTACCGCCGGCCCATCGACTACAGCGAATCGCGCCTGCGCGAAGTCGAGACCGGCATGGACGCCTTTTACCGCTTTTTTAAGCGATTTGAGCGCGTCACAGGCGAGAGTTTTTATGATCTGGCGGCCCCGGCAGCCCGCGATGATGGCGAATTCCATCCCGGACCAGAGCCGCTTTTGCAGGCCGTGGCCGAACATCGCAAAAGTTTCCTCGAGGCCATGGACGACGACTTCAACACGGGCGGCGGCATGGCCACGCTCTTCGATCTCGTCCGAGCACTGAATAAATTCGTTGACGATGAAAAACTCGAGGAGCCCGGCAAAAACGATCTCGGCCGGTCGAAAGTTCTTAAACAAGGGGCCGTAGTTTTGCGCGAACTGGCCGCCACGCTGGGCCTGTTCCGCAAACCGGCCGAGGAAAAAACATTCGGCGACGACGCCGTATTGGGCAAACTGATGAACCTGTTTATAGAACTGCGCAATGAAGCCCGCAAGAGAAAAGACTTCGCCACCGCCGACCGCATCCGCAACGGCCTGACGGCCATCGGCGTCACGCTTGAGGATCGACCCGGCGGAACTGAATGGAGCATGAAATAAAGGGTGAGGGATGAAAGATGAAGTTATCTATTGGATGATAATAATTTGCTGTGCACTGGGTCTATTATTATCCTTTGTGGGGGGTTTTTATCCAGCGTTTCCACCTGCTCCACATATTTATTATATTTGCTATGAAAATATTATTTTCCCATTTAGTGTTTCTTCTATTATTTCTTCATGGGTTTTAAGTATTTTCTTGGCAATAAAGGGATCTATACGTAAAAAACGTGATTGGATTATAGGAGGTATTATCATGACATTTCTTATACCTTTCATACTCCTATTTGTGACATTTTTATTTGTGGCAACTTCAGCGCCCATTTGCTACCCATTTTAATGCAAAAAGAGATCACTACTCTCCGCATCCTCGGCATCGATCCCGGGCTGAACATCACCGGCTACGGCGTGCTGGAATGCGGGTGTGCCACTGGCTCTGCCAGTGCCGGTTTGCGGATATGCGAGGCGGGCGTGGTGCGGGGAAAAAGCCGACGGTCGCTTACGGATCGACTGGTCGAGATCCACAGCGGCGTGGCCGACGTGATCGCCGCGCTAAAGCCCGGTGTGATGGCCTTGGAGGAATTGTACATGCATTACAACCGCCCGCGCACGGCGATCCTCATGGGCCATGCCCGGGGCGTTATTTGCCTGGCCGCGGCCGAGGCCGGCATACCAGTAATCCATTATTCGGCCACGCAGATAAAAAAAATCCTCACCGGCGCAGGCCGGGCGTCGAAATCGCAAGTCCAACGCGCCATCCAGCGCGAACTGGCCCTGACGCAAGTCCCCGATCCGCCCGACGTAGCCGACGCACTTGCCGTGGCATTGTGCCATTATTATCTTAAAGACAAACTCCGAGCGTTGAAAAAATAAATTCGTTTAGCCCGGGCACTTGTGCCCGGAGAATGGGCATAAAACCAATCGCTCCCGGCACAAGTGCCGGGGCTAAACTTTCACAGGAAAAAACTTTGATCACCAAAATCACCGGCCAACTGATTGCACTGCACGACGACGTATTAACTCTCCGCATCGGCGCGTTCGAATATGAGATATTAATTCCCGAGTTCGCCCGCCGCCGTCTGCAAAGCGAGATTGATAAGGAAATAAGCCTGCATACGATCGAGTATCTCGAAGGCAACCCCATGCAAGGCCGGATGACACCGCGGCTGATCGGGTTTTTAACCGAGATCGAACGCGAGTTTTTCGAGCTGTTTTGCTCGGTGGACGGCGTGGGCGTGAAAAAGGCCCTGCGCTCGATGGTCCGCCCGGTAAAAGAGGTGGCCACGGCCATAGAGGAGCAAGACACCAAAGCGCTTTCCGCCCTGCCCGGCATCGGCGCGGCCATGTCCGAGCGGATCATTGCCAAATTGCGCCGCAAGGTGCCCAAATTCGCGCTTCTGGTCGCGGGCGATGAAAAACGCGAGGCCGAGGTCGAGCCCGACGTGATCTCCGAAACCTACGACGTGCTCCGCAGCCTGGGCCACAGCGAAAGCGAGGCCCGAAAGCTCATCGACACTGCGTTGACCGCAAAAAAGAAATACAAGGACGTGCAAAGCCTGATCGAGGCGATTTATCTGCAAAGCAAAGATTGATAGGAAACAGAATGATTCGTCATGGTATTAATTATCATCATACATACCTACAATTAAGTCCCGGATGCATGAAAATCCTTTGAGCGGATTACGGCAATCTGGTTGACGATTCTTTTGGGGTGTTTATTTTCTTGATCGCGAAGATATTCGCAGTATTTGTGCAGATCGTGACCGAATCGTTCGCTGATTTTCATGGCTCGCTCACGAACTTCTTGAACGATAGGACTTTCATAGCTCATGGTATAATCTCCCAAGGTTGAAGCTGATCGGGTGTTACCAGTTGGGGAATGTATAATCCCAACTCTAGATTCAACTCTCGCAGATGACGTGTTTTATTTGCATTGGCCAAATGTTTGCAATTCCAGGTCAAAATAAAATCCAAGCGATAGTAAGAAGCAATGGCTAAATGAAGTGCATCGCGGGGAGGGAACTGTGGCATCAGTTTGCGCGCTTGATACACGCTGGCGATTTGCACTATTTCCTCGGACATTTCTAACTCAGATATACCATCTACAAGTGCCAAGCACTTTTCCCGACTGGGATAATGACCTTCGGATAATTCATCCAATACTACTTCCGATATGAAGCAATCGTAGTCATTCCGTTCCTCATCCCACCATTGCCGGGTCCGAGCAATATCCGCGACCAACTCGGGACGGTTGTCGCAATAATACGATGGCACAGTAGTTTCGATATAAACCGTGGCTCTCATGACAAAATTATACGTCAATCTCAAAGCCGCAACAAGTTTAGCGTTTCAGACCGATTTTGGCTGCAATGGGCTTTAATACTGCCGCGAAAATGCCGATTACAGGCCTATTTGCCGACTGAGACATTCCTGGTAGAATCACAGTGAATGATCAATATTCTATTATTAAATATCAGGCAAATATCTTATGGATGTTAATGAGGCAATAAAAAGGGCGGAAATGCTCTTGCCAGGTAAACCTTCGACGAAGAATACTTCGGATCCACGATGGCAAGCTATTATCGTAATTGAGGAATACATTCAGTCTGACCCCGAAGCTGTATGGGAATTTATTCGCACTTGGGGATGTCACCCACAACAGGATTTAAAAGACGCAATTGCCACTTGCCTGCTAGAACATTTACTTGAATTTTATTTCGCAGAATATTTTCCCCAGATTGAACAACTAGCTTTAGCTAATGTGGAATTTGCTGATACGTTATCGCGCTGTTGGAAATTTGGGCAATCGCAAAACAACAATAATTCAACTCGATTAGATACACTCAAAAAACACTTACGCATTAAAAGCTAATCCTCGATTATTTATTTAAAATTACTTATGGCCCGCGAACCGATTCTGAAAACACCCGCCGCAGAAAAAGACGAAGACCGCGCCCTGCGCCCGAAGCGGATGCGGGAGATGGTCGGTCAGCGGGAAGTGTATGCGCGGATCGAAATCGCCGTGGACGCCGCCTCTAAACGTGGGGAACCGTTGGGCCACATCCTTTTCGATGGTCCCCCGGGCTTGGGCAAAACCACTTTCGCCACCTGCATTCCCCGCGAGTTGGGCGTAAATGTCCAAATTGCCAGCGGCGCTACCTTGGCCGCTCCAAAAGATCTGATCCCCTATCTTACCAATGCCGAAGAGCGCTCGGTATTGTTCATCGACGAAATCCATCGCCTGCCCAAGGCGGTCGAGGAGTTCCTGTATCCGGCCATGGAGGATTTTCGCATTGATTTGACCCTTGGTGAAGGGGTTAATGCCAGAACGCTCAACATGCCGCTTAAACCCTTTACGATGATCGGGGCCACTACCCGCACCGGTTTATTATCGGCCCCCCTTCGCGACCGCTTCCACATGCGCGAGCATCTGGATTTTTATTCTGTCGAAGAACTGGCCGAAATCGTACGGCGCAACGCCAAAAAACTGCGGGTGGAGATAGTTGACGCTGCGGCGGAAGAAATCGCAGCTCGCAGCCGGGGGACGCCCAGGGTAGCCAACAACCGTCTGCGCTGGGTCCGCGATTTTGCCCAGAGCAAGGCCGACGGCCGGATCAGCCTTGTGGTCGCCCGCGACGCACTGCAGATGCAAGGCATCGACACCATGGGATTGGACCCCCAAGACCGCAAGTATTTAGAGACCATCGCCCGGGTCTTCGTGGGCGGGCCGGTAGGCGTGGAGGCGGTGGCCCATACCATGAATCTCCCGCCCGACACGCTCATCGACGAAGTCGAGCCGTATCTACTGCGCAGCGAGTTGGTAATCCGCACGCCTCGCGGGCGAAAACTTACGCAACTGGCTTGTGATCATCTCGGACTCGCCCCCCTGCCTGATGCAAAAGCGGATCCAGACGCGGATCAAAAACGCCTTTTCCAGTAACATTGCTATCAATGCTGGCAATCTTTACTAAAGTTTGATGATTTCCGGACGGCCCGGTGCTCGGGCAAAAACAACTTATCCGATTTTGACATGTGCTTCAGGCGTCCGGCCCATAACTTTCCGGTGCAAGCGAGAGGCCCGCACTACAAATTTTGAAATTTTTTCATGGGGGGGTTGTCGGTCTTTAAATGCCTAATATTATTCATAATGGAAATGAGTTGGATAATGAATCTTTTCTTTTATCGGCGTATTCAATATGGAAAAGGAGGGATAGGATGCTTGCCATTTCGCCCGGTTGGGAATTGTACGTCGAGCGCGGCCCGGATTGGCTCATTGTGAAAATCCAGAGCATGGATGCAAGCGGAGAAAATCCTCCCTTGGCCGAGCTGATTTGGGGCTTGATGCAGCAACACTTAACCCATCGGCTGGTCCTTGAACTGGATCAGGTTCCGGTGCTTAACAGTTTCCTGCTGGAGCAATTGAGAGAATTGTACCGGAAAATCTTCGAGCACGATGGAGTGATGCGGCTTTGCGGACTTTCGGCCTACAACAGGCGAGTGCTGCATGCCTGCCGCCTGGACGAAAATTTCCAGCCGTATCACGATCGCCAAGAGGCGGTTTTGGGATATACACGGCCAAGCCAACCAAGATAAGATCTTGTTTATAGCGTTAGGTTGCTTTTGGCAATTGGTATGTATACTCAATCGCAACTCTAATTCCCCATCCCTAATCCACGCTCCCTACTTTGGCAGGTTGGCGCGGTAGGAATTCAACCAATCTTCAATCTGCTTGGCCAGTTTTGTTGATCCCTTGGATCGGGCGATGTTCAAGGCCTTCTGGGCGACTTCGATTGCATCGGAGGATTGGTTTGTCTTGGCATAGGCCAATGCCAAAGTGTTACAAGCCTTGAAATGTTCAGGGCTGAGGAGCAGCACCTTTTTGAACTGATCGATTGCTTCTTGAGTCCGACCTGATTTTAATAGCGCTTTACCCAGATCGAAGTGGGCGTTGACACTGTCGGGCTTGAGATGCAGCGCATGTTCATGATATTTAATTGACTCCCGTGGTCGCCCTATATCGTAAAATGCGCAGCCCAAGTTTTCGTATAAAAGCCAACAGTCCGGATATTTTGCCAGGGCCGTCTTATATAACGTTATCGGGTCACGGTAGATCCCACATTGCAGCCACGTCAGAAAGGTGAAAACTCCCACTGCCACGGCGGCAACGGCGGTCACCGTCCAACGATCTGCTCCCCGCGCCAGCCGGCGCCAAACGATCCAGCCCGCCGTCGCCAGTGCAATCGCCCCGATAATGGCGATGTGCTGGTAGTGGTCCGCCACCAGGGTGAATTGCATGAAGCCCACGTCCACGAATCCCAGCACCGGGACCAGGGCTACGCAGAAAAACCCCCAGGCAAACAAGATCGGCCGGCTCCAGCCCTTTCTATGCCGCCACAGCACGGCCGTAACGGCCAGCGCGGCCACAAGCGGCAGCCACCACAGCAATTTGCCCGCTTCGATGTGCCACTGCGGATAGACAAACGCCAGATCGAGCGGCAACAGGGCCTTGTAAAGATAAAACCATATCACGCACCCCGCCCCGACAAGACGATCGGCAAAGCCGACTTTGCGAATAAAAACTTCCTCGCCATACGTTTGGAACCACATGTTTACCACAGTCAGGGCGATGGCGACTGCGAAAAACGGCGAGAGCCGCGATAAATGCCGCCGGATCAAAGGGGATAGTCCCATTTTCACCGCCCATGTTTGCTTGGTTCCCGCGGATTGCGGGCCAGTCATCAGTGGCTCCAACCACCAAATTATTCCTAAAAGCAGCGCCGGCATGACCGCTACCGATCCCTTGCCGAGCATCGCCAACACGAATGCCGCCAGGCTCAACCAATACCAAAGTGGAGAGTGGAGAGTGGAGAGTGGAGAGTGATGGGTGGCGAGTAGGGAGTGATTGATTTCTTGTTCCCGCGGTCTTCCGAGGGAATGCGAGGGCGCCATGCCCGTGCTTGAAGTGGGCAGGACGTCCTTCAGATACCATAAAATCGACAGCAGAAAGAAAAACATGGCGATGATGTTTCTCCGTTGCGCGATCCAGGCCACCGACTCGACGTTTACCGGATGCACGGCAAAGATCAATGCCGCTAAAAAAGCCCCGGGAATGGATAACTTCCGCAAAACGATCCAAATCAGCAATGCCTCGGCCACGTGCAAGATCAGACTGGTGACGTGATAGCCGGCCGGACTGGTTCCCCATAAACGCCACTCGACCCAATTCGCGGTATATGACGCCGGATAGTATTCCGGGGATTTATTCGTGCACCACAATAGGCACAGTCCGTCAGGGGCCGCGACATTGGGGTTATCCGTCAAAAGAAGATCGTCGTCCAGGATGAACCCGCCGCTAATTGAGGGAAGGTATGCGAGAAAAACAGCCCCGACGATCAGCGTTATTCCCGCCAGTGCGTTAAGCCGCAGCGCCAATGAGACAGAGGTTCCCGAGCGGGTCGGGAAAGTATGTTTACGGGCTGATTTTTTGCGATTGGACATCTGCTAGCATTCAGGCGCTGGAAATCAAAAACCTACCAATATGAATATTTTATGTTTCTTACGGGTCGGTTGGAAGAGTTGAACACCGGAAAACAGGGAGTTCTCCAAACCAAGCAGATGTCGATATAGCGGGCGTGCATTCCGACTTTATTTGACCTGTGCCTGAGGTCTTCAAAATCTCGATGGCATCGCCTTTGGCGTGAAAGATTAGTGCGACAAGTTATTTTCCGCCCCAAAGCATCAACACTTCTTTAAGCCCAGGCAACTTCCAATTCATTGGCTATTTCGGCCACGCCCTCGACATGACGCAAGGACTCTTGGGCCATTTGTTTTTGGAAGTAGGTGCCAACCACCCCTCGCAACGTGACTCGACCCTGTTGTGTCTCAAATCTTAGGTTGCGGTGTGTAAGATATGGGTTTTGCTCCAGGGCATTAAGGACGCGATCGTCCAAAGGCATCATGTCGATCATGATCGGTTCCAGCAGCTTTGATTACACTAACGGTAGGGAATATATGTCGTTTTTATATTGAAGGATCGATGGTTTTCTCAATCCATCGACAATTAACGTTCTTTTCGTAAAGTCTAAAGCCAAAAAGAGATGTGTAGTTTTGCGGACAAAGGTGGGATTGTGTTGTTTCTGCTAGGTATGCCTCTGGAGGATTACATTCAAACTCGTCCTACCTCTTGTGTCGCATAAATAGGGGGCTTCTGGTTTACCCTCATTTTCTACCTCTTTGTTGAAACCGTAGCTTAAAAAATACGGCCATGAGAAAAAGAAGCGAAAAAATTTAAAAAAAGAGGCGGACGACTAATCGCCCGCCTCTTATTGGAGTGCCGTTTTTACGTTAAATAATGCTGTTTATTTACCCTCCCAGCCATGCAGGGACTTCATCGGCCGGGGGTAGTTTTACGATCCAGGCGTTCGCAACTTCTTGCAGCGCAAGGACTTCCGCCAACGCTTCAGCCGGGGGCGGGGAATCCAAACTCAGAATGCCCACCGCCTCGCCACCGGGTTTTTTGCTCGCCCGACCCACCGACATCTGGGCAATATTGATCCGATGCACCCCAAAAATATTCCCTACCTTGCCAATTACCCCGGGCATGTCTTTGTGCATTAAAATCAACAACACCCCGTCCAGGTAACTTTCCAGGCGGCAGGCACCCTTTTGGACCAGCCGGGGCATGTTTTTCCCGAATAACGTACCTGAGGCAATCGAGGTCTTTTTCTCCGATATCACTTCCGCCGTGATCACCGAGCCGAAATCGCCGATATCGGTATTTCGCTCCTCGATGACTTCAATACCCCGTTCCTTCAACAACACTTCGGCGTTGACGATGTTCACGCCCGATTCCATGGCATGTTCCATCAATCCGGCCGCAAATGCCGCGGTCAAGAGTCGGGTATCTTTGCGGGCGACTTCGCCTTGGTATCGCAGGCGGCAGGTGTTCGGCGGGTTGTGGTCTACTTGCGAGAGGAGCAATCCCAACCGCCAGGCAACGTTCAAGTACCCTTTCAGTTCGGTCAATGTCTTGGGATCCAGCGTTGACATGTTGACCGACTGCTTTATGGCACCGGTGGCGAAAAAGTCAATGAGCAATTCGGCGGCCTCCACGGCCACGTTGGTTTGCGCCTCTTCGGTGCTGGCGCCCAGGTGCGGCGTGCACAGTACGCCGGGCATTCCAAACAAGGGACTTTTCGTATATGGTTCTTCAGGATACACGTCCAAGGCCACGCCTGCGATCTGCCCGTTTTTAAGGCCCTCGACCAGGGCCGCTTCATCGTAAATACCGCCCCGGGCGCAGTTGATCAGCCTGGCCCCTTTCTTCATCATGGCGATTTCTTTGGTGCCAATGAGATTTTTGGTTTCGGCGTTCAGCGGCGTATGAACCGTCAGATAATCCACCGAGGGAAGCATCTCCCTAGCCGATTGAACGGTTTCGATGCCCAACTCTTTTGCCCTGGCGGCGGGCAGGAATGGATCGTAACCGAGAATCCGCATTTCCAAGGCCCGGGCCCGGGTGGCCACTGCCTGCCCGATCCGGCCCAACCCGATGATGCCCAGCGTCTTGCCGGCTAGTTGCGTGCCCATGAATTTTTTCCGGTCCCAGCGGCCCTCTATCAGGGATTGATAGGCCGGAGCCGTGTTGCGCGACATGCCTAACATCAAAGCCAGTGTTTGTTCGGCGGTTGAAAGGGTGTTGCCGCCGGGCGTGTTCATTACCACGATGCCGTGCCGCGTGGCCGCTTTTACGTCGATGTTGTCCACTCCCACGCCGGCCCGGGCGATGGCCCTCAGCCGGGTGTTGCCTTCCATGGCCTCGGCCGTGATTTTCACGCCGCTGCGGCAAATAGCCCCGTCGAAATCCAGGAGCATTTTGCGGAGATCCTCGCCCTTAAGTTCGGTTTTTACAACCACTTCCAAATTGCCGGCCGATTCCAATAATTTCAACCCGTCTTGCGAAAGGTCGTCCAAAACAATGATCCGTGCCATGATTTTTCCTTGCCTAGTGTAAATAGAGATAAATGTTTATCAAAAACCTATCAGATGGTTATAGAGTCATACACCGCCTGATTATGACATTTTCAAGACCTCCCCGGATTATCCGAGGTTCGCATTTTAGCAACCAAACTTGTCATTTAATGTAAAACAAGCCAATAGCTTAACAATTATGTACTGATAGACAAGTGCTGGAACAAATATCGAAGACTTGTGACTAACGGTTAATGAATGTTGCTGAACCCTGAATCCTTTTAGATGCCCACCGCCCCCTGCCATATGCCCACTCTTTACCCTCCCCTCCCCACCGTCCACTGCCCACTTTTTACCCTCCCCTGCCCCATGGCAGGTTTGCCCAAATTCGCTCGGTGAGACTTTGCGGCAAAGAAGGCACCTGGGCCAGGTGACGGCATGCCGTCCGGGCAAGTGCCGCTGTTTTACGCACCGAACAAATAAACTCCACTGCCCCGGCCTCCGCCATGAGCCACTTATAAGGCGCCAGATCGCGATCGGCCACGATGGCAAAACGAAACAGAGGGAACTCCGCCTGCCAACTCCTGGCAAAATCCAGGGTTTCTCCAATTTTCTTTTCGCTAAGCTCTAAAACTACAAACGAAGCAGGCGATTCCACCAGAACCGACCCGCAATCCTCCGGACTCCTGGTCTCCCAAACGCGAAGACCAGCCCCGGCCAGTTCCCGCCGCAAGGCCAGTGCCCAGCGTCCAGTCTGCTCACACACCACAAGTCGGGCAGGCTTGGCTTCGTAAAGCATTTTTAGTGTACAGTGGGCGGTGGTCGGCGCGAAATCGCAAGCGGTTTCTAAAAAAGTTATTAGTAATCAGTTTTCAGTAATCAGTTTTTCACATCCGCGCTCTAGTCCCTAATCCCTAGCCCCGATTTCCCAATACACGCCGTCCAACCACGTACGCCAGATCTCGTACTTCGGATTATTGAGTTTCATTGCAAGCAAGGGATTGCGCTTGGGGCGAGCGGGATGGCGGACCAGTTTCATGCGGGCTTCGTGCGGGGTGCGTCCGCCTTTTTGGATGTTGCAGCCCAAACATGCGCAAACCACGTTCTCCCAGGTGGTTTCACCGCCGCGGCTGCGCGGAACGATGTGATCCAGGCTCAATTGATGCGTGGGATAGTGCCTGCCGCAATACTGACACGTGTGTTCATCCCTTGCCAGCACGTTGCGGCGGTTAAGATGCAAATGCTGCTTGGGCAGGCGATCGTATATCAGAAGCCGGATTACCCTGGGCACCTGAATCTCGAATCCAACGGCGCGAATCCAATCTTCGTGAGGTTGTTTGTAGTCGGCGCGCAATCCGCTTATTTCCTGCCAGGTTTGGAAAGAATAATTGGCAAACTGGCCTTCTTCCAAATGGATTACTTCGGCTATCTCGCGAAACAGCAGGCAGAAGGCCCTGCGGACATTTACGATGTGCACGGCCATATAAAGGCGATTGAGCACCAAAACGCTCGAGCTTAATGCCCCTCCTGACGGGGCATGCGGGGTGGGTTGCGCAGGATTTGCGACTTTGCCCGGACTATGCGCCCGGCTATGGTGATCGCGGATCGTTTGCACCCTTTGCACGAACAAACTCCCCTCTCAGGACGACTATAGACGGCGTCCCGGATGATATTAAAATCAGCTTATATCGCTATTATTTTCCGACGGGAAAAATCCGCCGGAGAAATTGCCGCATGGTCTGGCTTTTACGATCAGTATTTATTCTAACTCAATTTACCCCATGTTGCCAGATGGGCCAAAAACGATCTTGAAAACTCACCAATTTCAGGGGGTTTTGATTTTGCATGCCAAACCTGCCAAAATTACGCAAAACTTTTTCATTATCCCTTAAACGATGGAATTTATATTTCCCCAGAACTTAAAAAAAAGGCGATTTTAAAAAAACCGAGGAAAAATTTCCTCCCAGTCATCTTGCCAGACGTTGGCACTTGGCATTAGTATGAATGTTAACGGAAGCAAACGGGAGCGTCTGTAATATTTCGACCTAGGCATCGACCGATTTAATCAGGGAGCGGTTAAATGATTCGGTACTCATGTGACCTGTGCAAGCGAGAACTCGATTCTGAAGTCGATCTCCGCTACGTTGTCAAAATCGAAGTCTATGCCGCCTATGATCCCGAAACAACCAGCGAAGACGAAAACGATCGCGACCACCTCCAGGAAATTCAGGATATTCTGGAATGTCTGGAAGACGCCGACGACGACCAGATCGGCAACGACGTGTACCAGCAAATGCGTTTCGATCTCTGCCCGGAATGCCGTAAAAAGTTTCTGCAAAATCCGCTGGGCCGCGAAACCGCAAAAGCCTTCGGCTTCAGCTCGAACTAGAACCGCATTGTTCTCCCCCTAAACCGCTCGCGGTTTCGCGATGCGAGGGAACCTGTAAAGCCACGACTAGTGGTCGCGGTTTGCTTCTAACCAAAGACATTGCGCTATTGAACATGCGTCGGCTCGGCATTGAGTTTGATGCCTAACGCCTGGACCACCTTGAGAACGGTTGCGAATTCCGGATTCCCTTCGGGCGAAAGAGCTTTGTAAAGGCTTTCGCGACGAAGCCCTGTATCACGTGCGATTTGAGACATACCGCGCGCCCGGGCGATGTTGCCCAGCGAGTGGATTACAAGTGCTGGGTCGCCATCTTCAAAAGCTGCCTGCAGGTAGGCCGCCATATCCTCTTCGGTTTCCAAGTATTCCGCGGCATCGTATTTTTTTGTCTTGCTCTTTGCCATATTGAACTCCTACAAATCATGTGCAAGTTGAATCGCCTTCTTGATATCACGTTCCTGAGTACGTTTGTCGCCGCCGGCAAGCAGAATGATTAACTCTCTACCTCTCTTAGTGAAATAGATTCGATAACCGGGGCCGTAATCGATTCTCAATTCGGAAACTCCTTCGCCTACCGGTTTTACGTCCCCAGGCAAACCAAGTTGCAATCGGTCAATTCGGACTTGGATGCGCGCCCTTGCTTGACGGTCACCCAAAGCGCGAAACCAGTTGGCAAACACTTCCGTCTGACGAATTTCGATCATTATTTAAGTGTATCCTATAGGATACACTTTGGCAATAGATACATCTAAATAATCTGCCGATCCTTTGGCCTGAGATGATCGCAAGCCAATATCTTTTTTCCGTAAAATCCATCCGCACTAATAGCCCAGCAGGATATTGACTAGTATTCTGTAATTCTATAAGATATTGACTATCCAAGTTGGGAGATTTTCACGCCGAAGTAGGGCAGCAAGGCCGTAGCTACAGAAACTAGGATTGAAGAAAACCAAACCCGAATAAATTATCTGGAATTATTGAATTTCAAATTTACAAATCTTAAAAAGATCGCATAAATTGAAAGGTCAAATATGATTGTTCCCATAATATTCAATCATCTCGGGGCAATTTTTTTTGGCGCCGGATTTTTTCTCTTCATTGTATCTAGCATCATATGCCCAAGCGGAGATGTTGCTCGGGGCTATTTAGTGCCTATGCAGTTGGCTGGACTCGTAATGGTAATTCTTGATGAAGGATACCGTTTATATACACAAATTGCTGATTTTGGAACAATTGGTTTCCGGTTTTGGTTCCATCCTGAATACGGTGGACATGTCTGGTTTGTGCCGGTCTGGCTGCTGGGTATTGTAATAATTTTGTTAGGTTATATAGCATACGACCATACATTCCATCAACCAAACACAGATAAAACTAGCGTCAATTATGTCTCTGAGGATAAGGAGTATGTGACTTTCGCAATCTCTTTTGCAATTATCGCCGGTACAATTCTTGGATGGGGTTTGCTTGTAGCGGTACTTTCAAGAGGAAGGAAAAAACATGGGAAACCGATCGTTCTTGCAGGGGCTCAGATGTTTATGAATAAACCCGCGAACGGGAAAACTAATGAAGTAATAAAATAAATGAGGAGAAATTATAAACAAAGGCAAAATTCCTCTGGAATTCCCGGAATTTTGGAATTTTGGGGACGCCTTACTCGATTTCCATGCTTATTGGTTTGCTTGTCTTTGTTTCATGGTCGCTTGGCTGATTTCCTAGAAGCATTGGTCCGGCTGGATGCTCTATTGTCGCCGCGAGTAGTCGAACGAATTGTTAAGGCGGCGGAGGAGCGGACTGGACCGGGGGCGGATTGTTTTGGGGATTCGACAGGCCGGCGCGGTTGGAGTTCAGCCAATCTTCGATCTGTTTGGCCAGCGCGGTTTGTCCTTCAGCTCGCGCCAGTTCCAGGGTTTTCTCGGCCTCGGCCAGGGCTTCGGAAGACCGGCCCGCTCGGGCGTATGCCGAGATCAAATTAACACGCGCCGCGTTATCGTCGGGTTTAAGCCGCAAGGCCTGTTGATAATGATCTATCGCTTCATCGAGCCGGCCGGTTCGCGTCAATGCGTTTCCCAGGTTGACGTGCGCCTCGGCATACTCGGGCGCTAAAGCCACGGCCCGTTGGTACTGCTCGATCGCCTCGGCCTGTTGGTTGGCGTGGGCAAATATGTTACCAAGTTTGAAGTGTGTCTCGGGATTATCGGGGTTAAGTCGCAGGGCCTGGTTGTAGTAATCGATCGCCTCTTCGGGTTGGCCAATCATTGCCAAGGCATTGAGCAGGCTGTCGTGGGCTTCGGGGTAATCGGGTTTCAGGCTCAGGGCTTGCCGATAATGTTCGACCGCCTCGTCGGGCCGGCCCGTTCGGACCAGTGCATTGCCCAGGTTGTTGTGCGCCTCAGGATTGTTGGGCTTCAAACGCAGGGCCTGCTTGTAATGCTCGATCGCCTCCGCCTGCCGGCCCGCATGATTAAATACATTACCCAGTATATAATGGGCCTCGGGATCATCGGGATTAAGTCGCAGGAGATTTTCGTAATATTCGATCGCCTGCTCGGGCTTGCCCGTCAGAGCCAAGGCATAGATCAGATTGTCGTGCGCATCGTGGTAATCGGGTTTCAGGCGCAAGGCTTGCCGATAATGTTCGACCGCCTCGCCGGGTTGGTCGGTTTGAACCAGGGCATTGCCCAGGTTGTTGTGCGCCTCAGGATTGTTGGGCTTCAAACGCAGGGCCTGCTTGTAATGCTCGATCGCCTCCGCCTGTCGGCCCACATGATTAAATACATTACCCAGTATGTAGTGGGCCTCGGAATTATCGGGATTAAGGCGCAGGAGATTTTCGTAATATTCGATCGCCTGCTCGGGCTTGCCCGTCAGAGCCAAGGCATAGATCAGGTTGTCGTGCGCCTGAAGATTGTCGGGCTTCAACCTTAGTGCTTGCGCATAATGTTCAAGGGCCTCTTGCATAAGGCCTGCTTGGGTCAACTTTCCGCCCAGATTGTTGTGGGCCATCCAACAATCCGGATTATTTTGCAGGGTTGTGCGATAAAGCGTTATTGCGTCGCTGTAGATCGTGCTTTGCTGACAGGCGAGCGACGCGAGAGAGCCGACCGCGGCAACGGCCGCCAAAGTCGCCGCCCAGCGGGATTTTTTTTGCATACGCCGGCGCCACAGGCTCCAAGACGCCGAGGCCAGTGCAATCGCCCCGATAATGGCGATGTGCTGATAGTGGTCCGCCACCAGGGAGTATTGCATGAAGCCCACGTCCACAAATCCCAGCACCGGCGCCAGAGCCACGCAGAAAAAACCCCAGGCAAACAATAGCGGCCGGCTCCAGGATTCTCTATACCGCCACAGCACGGCCGTAACGGCCAGCGCGGCCAAAAGCGGCAGCCACCACAGCAGTTTGCCCGCGTCGATGGGCCACTGCGGATAAACAAACGCCAGATCGATCGGCAATATCGCCTTGTAAAGATAAAACCATACCACGCACCCTGCCCCGACAAGTCGATCTGCATAAATCCGGCATTACGAATTACAACTTCCGTGCCGTGCGTTTGGAACCACACGTTTACCGCCGTCAGCGCCGCGGCGACGGCGAAAAACGGCGCGGTCCGCAATAAATGCCGCCGGATAAAAGGGGTCAGTCCCATTTTCGTCAGCCGCGGTAATTGGGACAGTCTCCAATGGCTGCAACCACCAAATTATTACCAACAGCAACGCCGGCAATACCGCCACCGATCCCTTGCCGAGCATCGCCAACGACGAACGCCGCCAGGCTCAGCCAGTACCAGGAATGAAAGGATGAAGGATGAAGGATGAAGGATGAAAAAGTTTTTTCTCGTTCCCACGGTCCTCCGCGAGAATGCGCGGGTGCCATGCCCACGCTTGACGTGGACATGCAGGACTTTAAATACCATAGAATCGACAGCAGGAAGAACAACATCGCCATCGTGTTTCTTCGCTGGGCGATCCAGGCCACCGACTCGACGTTCACCGGATGCACGGCAAAGATCAATGGCTGCCAAAAATGCCCCGGGAATGGATAACTTTCGCAAGATGATCCAAATCAGCAATGCCTCGACGATGTGCAAGATCAGATTGCTGACGTGATAGCCGGTCGAATTCATTCCCCACAGCCGCCACTCGATCCAGAAGGTGGTATTGGTCGCCGGCCAGTAGTCTGGTGCTTCGTGCGGTGCACCATAATCGGTGCAGGCCGTCCGGGGCCATGACTAGCGGGTTGTTCGTCAAAAGAAGATCGTCGTCAAGAACGAACTCTCCTGTTATGCAAGGAAGATAAGCAATGAAGGCCGCGACGGCTATCAGCACCACGCCGGCCGACACGCTAAGCGGCAGACGCCGATAGTGAAAAGGCGCCGGACCGGGCATGAGGTGCGGGAGTTTTTAAGGATTTTTTGCGCTTGATCATGCATGGACCGCCGGTACCAAGGCCTTGGAAATAGATCAGGAGCCATGTTTTTATTCATTTTATCTCGCTTCCGCGAAGGATAAAAGAAGGATTCGAGCATTATTGATGTTTGCTTGGATAATGACCCGGTAGGAAAACCTTTTCACCCCATTTTTCGGCCATCCGTTGGACGGCCTTGGTTCATTTGCCTTGCAAACGTCAATAAAGGCTTAAAAAATAGCCGCTTGAGAAAAAACTCTCCCTTTATTAAAATAGGAAGTTTCAGGCAATAACCCCATTAAGCATTAGTAGAGTCAGGGTGATTAAGCCCAACATCATTTATTTGAGCAGTTATCATATTCACGACCCTGAACCTGGCGTCGGGACTGCTGTCTAAGTTTTAATTACACCTACAAAAGGAACTTTCACGTGAGCAATAAGAATACTTTGCGTATCGCGGTGATCGGCGGAGACGGGACCGGGCCGGAAGTAGCGGCCGAGGGCGTTAAGGTGCTTCGGGCCGTCGCCAAATTGGAGGGTTTTCAACTGGAGACCAAGGATTACGACCTGGGCGGCAATCGGTATCTGAAAACCGGCGAAATTCTGCCCCCGGCCGTGATCGAGGAATTGCGGACCTTTCCCGCCATACTCCTGGGCGCGGTGGGCCATCCGGACGTGGCCCCGGGCATTTTGGAAAAAGGCCTGCTCCTGGAATTGCGATTCCGCTTCGATCAGTACATCAACCTCCGCCCGGTAAAGTTGTATCCCGGCGTGGAAACGCCCCTGGCCGGCAAAAAGCCCGAGGATCTGGATTTTGTCGTGGTCCGCGAAAACACCGAAGACATGTATGCCGGCGTGGGCGGGTTTCTGAAAAAAGGCACGCCCGACGAAGTCGCCCTGCAAACCGCCGTCTACACCCGCAAGGGCTGCGAACGCTGCATCCGCTGGGCCTTCAACTTCACCCGCAAGCGAAATAAACGAAAACGGCTGACGCTGGTGGCCAAAACCAACGTGCTCACCTTCGGGCACGACCTGTGGTGGCGGACCTTCCAGGACGTGGCCAAGGAATTTCCCGACGTCCAGACCGACTACAACCACGTCGACGCCTGCTGCATGTGGATGGTGAAAAATCCGGAATTCTACGACGTGATCGTGACCACGAACATGTTCGGCGACATCATCACCGACCTGGCCGGCATCCTGCAAGGCGGCATGGGCGTGGCCGCCGGCGGAAACATCAATCCCGAGCCCGGCGGAGTGAGCATGTTCGAGCCCATGGGCGGAAGCGCCCGAAATACACCGGCAAGAACGTCATCAATCCCATTGCCACGATAAGCGCCGCGGCCATGCTCCTGGAACATTGCGGCTACGAAACGGCCGCCGCGAGGGTGATGAAGGCCATTCAAACCGTCACCGGCACGAAAATGAAAAGCCAGGCCGCGGGCAAAATGGGCTACGGCACCCGCGAAATCGGCGATCTGGTCTGCGACGCGCTTTAATTTAATTTCTCGCCAAGCTGCGAAGGCGCAAATCTATTTCACCCCGGGTGAATACACCCGGGGCTTGCTTTAACATTCGCAAAATAAGCTGGTACGGCAGTTTAACTGCCACACTAACCATATGCGATTAACCTGCCGTGCATTGACGACGGGCTAAATAATCGACAATCAATTTATTGGGCGGTAACGACCTCCTTCGCCCTCTCCTCCGCCTCGGCAAGACCGATCCGACTTCGCCCCGGGCCTCGTTCACCATGATCGACCGGCCCCAGTCTTGGTCAGTTTGATGACCCTTTTGTTTCTGCATGATTTTGACACTTTTTCGATGCGCCTACGAAGACATTTTGAAAAAATATGCCCGGCCGTTTATCTTCCACTATAAAGGCTGCGGCCGGGCAAGTGGGCTCAATCACAAAAAATGCAAACAGTTGAACGGATTGCAATCTGTTATTGACGCATATCAAAATTACTTCACAAAAGATGTGCCGTCAACCGGTGGCAGTGGAGCAACGCGTGTGGTTTTAGGCGTTGGCGCAGGGCTAGGAGCGACATTTGGGACTTGCTGTTGGAGATTCCCGCCGTCGCAGCCATTCTGACCGCAGTTCGCACAGGCATAAACCACCACGCATTTATACGACGGAACCTTGCAGATGATTTCTTTTTTCTCCAGTATTTTCTTGGTGCGCACCATGCCGCACTTGGGCGGAACGCAATTCCGCTTTTCGAGGCTGGCGCAGGGATTGCAGCATTTATCGCAGCCATTTTCGCAAGTAGGCGCTGTGCAGCATTCTTGATTGCCGGATTCACAGCATTCGCCGCAATGCAGCGGGCAGCCCGGCAGAGGTGCGCAAAAATCCTCGCATTTAACCACCCAAACGATTTTTTTGATCTCCTTCATTTCGCATACTATGCGGCAATACTTTTCGCAGCAGGCATGGCAGCCGCAATGGGCGCAGCAATCCGCCGAGCCGCAGGTTTGAACTTCGTCGCAAACGGGTGGCGGATTGTATCCCTCCGCGGCAATCGCACCGTTGGCGATCAGCATCATGATCGTTAGAGATAACGCATATGGTTTCATTTTGTTCTCCTTAATGAAAGTATCCGATCAAGGCATACTAGGTCTAATTTTATACGGATTTATGTTTTCGACGGATTGTATTTTTAGAAATCAAATTGTGCCCGCATTTCAAAGGTGTTGACGGTGTGGTTGTTGACCGGCGCATGTCCGGCCACGTTGACGCGGTCGAAGGTCGTGAAGATGTAGTTGGCCATGATCCTGGAATACGGGTTAAGGTACCAGTTCAGGCCGATGGTTTGATCGGTGGCCCGGCCCAATCCCACGGTCCTTGCCGCGCCGGTGATGCCGTCGAGCATATCGACATAAGTCACGCGGTAGCCGATTTCCCACGCGCCCAGCCGGTCTGGACGTCGCAATCGTCGGTGCGGACGCGGAAGAAATTGGTGTATGGCCTGACGCGGTCGAAGCAGCCGGCCTGGCGATTATAAGTCCGGTTCTCGCCGGTGAGGAAATAGCTTGCATATGCGTAACAGCCCGCGAAATTCACGGTTTTTCCGCTTGGTTGCTGGATGAAGTCGGCGAAGTATTCCGACTGCAAGGAGAGCGGCCCGTAGACCAGGGCCGTTTCCGCGCCTAGCAATTGATTATCTATGGCGGGCAGTGAGGACGTATTAAGGATGATCGGCGCGAAATAGCTCTCGGGTTGGACTTGGTAGTTGGTGGCGATTACCCCGGTGCCATTTGCCCGGTATCCCTCGTCGGATCGATAGCTATAACCCAAGCCTAAGTGCCACAGGCCGCGTCCTTCAGTGCATTCGTCATACCAAGGCAGCCAGGTTGCCCGCATGGTCAGCGCCGTTTGCGGTTGATCGTCCAGCGATGTCGCGCCTGTGGGCAGGATCGGGTCGGCCGCGCCCGGCACCACGTTGTAAGCGAACATGGGAGGATTCTCGACGCCCGGCTGGTTGAGAAAGCACCCTATAGCGAAGGTGGCCCGCTCGTTCTCGGTCCAACCGTTGAGCATGACGCCGTCGTTACGGCCTGGAACGATAAAGCCCTCATCGCACATCGAGCGTTCCATGA
The DNA here is from genome assembly GCA_963844755.1 of Pirellulales bacterium. GTDB lineage: Bacteria > Planctomycetota > Planctomycetia > Pirellulales > Thermoguttaceae > JBEKIK01. Next base: position 261,488 of record CAWJPM010000016.1, on the reverse strand, counting down.
ATGTGGTAAACCGGTCGCTGGTCTGCTGTTCCAGTCCGAACGGCTCCTTGAAATGACCTATCCGCACGTTTTGAACGTATGGCAACTCCTTGATGTTAAAGTACACGTCCTTGAATTTGGGCCTGCTGGTCGAGGCGAAGTTGACTTCAAGTTTGTAATCCATGTTAAAAAAGGCCTCGCCGGCAACCTGCAACCTCAAGCGACGCGGCATCGTGCCGTCAATGAAGGCATTGTTGCCGGACGGATCGTGCAGGGACTCGGTGGCGGCATTTTTATCGCCGAATGCCGCCGTGTCAAACTGGATCAATCCGCCGACATTGACCGATGGCTTGCCTTCGGCGGCCTTTTTGTCCGCGGCAGCCTTGTCGTTGATTTTCTTTAACGCGCCTTCCACGTCGGCCAGGCGTTTGACCAAGTCGCTATTATCGGCGGCAGGACTAAACGCCGTGTAATTTTCAGTTGTCGACACCTGCGCAAAAGGCTGCGAGGGGGCCGGACCGATAGCCGGGCCATAAGCGGACTCGGAGGGAACGGAAGGGTTGTTGTACTGAGCCTTAGTCACGTTCGCAGCGCCGCAAAGCACCGCTACAGCCAGTGCCCGAATAAGCCAATTCTGGAAATGTCCGTGCATTTTATTCTCCAAGCAATTGAGTAAACCCCTGACAGACTCGATTTGGAAAAAACATTCTTCACAATAACCAAAAGTTTTACTGATTTGGCACGCCTTGCCCCCTATCCCCTTTTCCTATACTTGCCGCATCGAAACATACTATCCGCAACTATATTAAAATCCGGTTAAATATCTTCTTAGGTATGTTAAGTGCCACTGGCGAAACTGCTACATCGGACAGTCTCAGAATAAATGTCGGGGCCGTTGCAATCAGAATTGAGCGAGATACCTGCAAGTCTGTAATTCTAAGACAAGTTTTTCCGGTACTCTCAGGATTAAACCATATAAACTTAAAATGTATCACCCTCGACACATTTCAGTTCCATACATTGTTCACCTCACCGGTAAAGCCGTTTTAACTATAATAACCGGACCTTTCATTAGTACTGGTATGAGCGATAAATTCGTTAATTCATGGCGCCTACTCATTATTGATGTTCATACCCTTGTGGAACCTGGTTTTTCGCCGGCCCAGGCCGCGGACCAAGCCGCGGATACCCTAGGGGCTCGAAATATGTCATTGCAGGCATCTGATTGGAATTGCTAACTTGCGAACCTCCTTTGAAGAGATCATTCTTTGAGCGGGTGTGAAACCTTTGGAGCGGTTATTTTTTAATCTTTGGGCGAGCTGGGAAATGAAACTCACTCGGGAATAGTCGCTTCACCTATCCTCGACCCAATCGTAATTCAAGCAGCAGGTCAGCCGCAAAATTCCATGGAAGAATTTGTCGGATGGTTGAACTCAGATACGAAAGAAGTTAGTATTGCCCGTATGAAAAGTCCATCGGGCCGGTCTGAACCTGGGCAAACGCTGGAATTCGATGAATATACCGTTGTCCTGCGAGGATGCCTGCTTGTACAACTTAAGGAACAGGAATTTGATGTCGGCGCCAATCAGGCAATAATCATCAAAGCGGAGAATGGGTTCAATACAGCACCCCATCGCCAGAAAGAACAGAATATATCGCCGTTTGCATCCCGGCGTTCTCGCCCGGAACGGTGCATCGACAGGAGTAATATGCCATGACCGACCACGATACCTTTGAAAAGGGCTACGACGCCTATTGGGAAGGCGTCGATGCAAGTGATAATCCTTACGACCAGAAGACCGATGCCGACGAGCGGGAATCCTGGGAAGCAGGTTGGCGAGAGGCCCGAAAACACGATTACGATGAAAGCGAGGGGTGAAGATTTATGACATTACATCCCATGCAACAATACCGCCCTTGGCGGTTTCTGGTTTTGCTAATTACGCTGATCTTGCTGTTGGTCATCCAGCCGATGGTGCGGGGCTTTTCCATCCGAAGTCCGTTATTCGATGTGCTGTACTCGCTAGTTATGGTTGCGGCAATCATGTCACTGTCCGAAGGTCGATGGCTGAGATGGGCAGTTCTAATACTGGGCGTTTTGGCTATTATGGGAAGATGGCTGGCCTACCTACTCTCCGCCTCCAGCGAGGATATTATCACCCTCACCGATCATTTCTTGGAAATCATCTTCCTGGCGTTCGTGGCGGCAATGATCCTGCGGGCAACCTTCACGCAGGGCCAAATTTCTCTGGATAGCATCTTCGGAGCAATATGTGTGTACCTGCTAGTCGGCATGGCATGGGGATCGCTCTACTCGATGACTGAGGTACTAAATCCCGGTTCGTTCCAGGCAGCGGGCAAATTGGCCGATACCCTAAATTCATCGGAAACACGGCAGCCGGCTCTAATCTATTACAGCTTTGTGACGATGACTACGGTGGGATACGGTGACATTACACCTGTGTCTCCACCGGCCCGCACCCTATCCTGGCTGGAGGCGATGATGGGGCAGTTCTATATCGCCGTATTGGTGGCGTTTTTAGTAGGGATCAGGGTGTCGCAGGGGCCCGTCAAGAGAAACAACGGATCAAGCCCCTGATCGAGGTCTTTATGAATGCCATCAGACGCTCCACTGGATTGGGAATCATTCTCCTGGCGTCGGCCATGCTGATTCTGGGCCTTGCAGGGATCATTGGCGTTTGGCTTGCAAAGAGCCGTGTGGACGCAATTGGCGATGGTATATTCAAGGCAGCCGACAACTCGCTGGAGTTCATGGACGAGAAGCTGGATCGGATAGAAATTGTCTTCAAAAATGGCAACAAGCGAATCGGGTTGATCTCCAATGCCGTAAATCATCTCCCAGAGAAAGGGCCCGAAATCAAGTCGGAAACCATATCACTGTTGAAGTCGTTGGATGAGGAGGTTTTTGAACCCCTGAAAAAAGCTGAGACGTGGATCGATTCAACCCATGCTGTGGCTGTTGGCGTGGGCAAGATTTCTGAGGCAGTGGTGACATCCGAATATGCGTCAAACCATAAAGATTCTATGGGTGTAGAGATAGCCGAAAGACTACAGAGTTGTTCGGAGTCACTGGTCGAAATACTGACGACCCTCCAGGAAGTTCGGCAGGGACTTATAGATATACGCGATGATGTAACATCAGCCCGCAGGATCGCCGCAAGGGTCGTGGCACGCCTTGCTCAAGTCGAAACCAGAATGGCTAACTTATGCAAACGGATCGAGGGGGTGCATACTAAGATTATTGAAATTAAGGGGGCAGTTTCCGATATGAGGGACATATTCCAGTGGTGGACGATGCTGGTATCGGTCTTGCTCAGCCTTCTTCTGGCTTGGTTTGCCGTATCCCAGATCGGGATGATTATACACGGATTGCCACTGGTTCGTCGAAGAACATGATCGCTTTGGCGAATCCGCTTTCAGGTTGACGTTGAAGAAGAGAGGCCGTTAAAAGGGAAGAACTTATTGATACAGGGATACTAGCAAAGGTAGCCGAGCGATTTTTAGATAAGTTGCCCACATACCAAAGGTGGTAAGGGGGCATGTCAAGGGCTGTTGCATTCCCTATTCCAGGCTGTATAATGGATAAAAGTCGCCGGATGACTAGATGAAAAACAACCCGGCTTTGCCGGTGGGTTTGTTGTAGAGTAAGCCGACGTGGTCGAATACCTTCGGGTGTTCTGCCACGTCGGCTTTTTTTGTTCTTGCAAAAGATGAAAACGCACTGCAAGTGACGGCGTATTTGAACGTTGTCACCTCCATTCAATTTCTTTTGTTCATCGGCAGTTCAATGGCTGCCAGAGGTATGGACTTATGCCGAACAAGCATACATTGGGCCTGTCCGAGCTTCGCTATCGCCGGGTATTCGAGGCTGCTAAGGACGGCATCCTCATTCTCAACGCCGACACGGGAGCCGTCGAAGATGCCAACCCCTTCATGACCGAGCTACTTGGCTATGCTCACGACCAGTTTGTGGGAAGACACCTTTGGGAGATCGGCCTGTTCAAAGACATCGAGCAAAGCAAGGCCGCTTTTCGTGAACTCCGGGAGAAGGGCTACATTCGCTACGAGGACCTGCCGCTTCAAAACAAAAACGGCGTACACCGGGAAGTCGAGTTCGTCAGCAACGTCTACGAGGTGGGAGATCGGAAGGCCATCCAGTGCAACATCCGGGACATCACGGAACGCAAGTTGGCCGAACAACAATTGGCACATTTTTCCGCCATTGTGAACGCTTCTCAGGATGCCATCATCGGCAAGAATTTGGAGTTTATCGTTACCTCATGGAATGCTGGTGCGGAGCGTCTTTATGGATACACGGCTGAGGAGGCGATTGGTGAGTCGATTGGGATTCTCCAACCAGGAGATCGACCCGACGAACTTCCGTCGTTGATGGCGAAGGTCAAGCACGGTGAATCCACTATCAATCTTCATACAACTCGCCGTCGCAAAGATGGCGCACTAATGGATGTTTCTTTGACACTCTCCCCGATCAAGGATCGTAGCGGACAGACCATCGGCGTGTCAACCATTGCCCGCAACATCACGAAAGCATGTACGGATGGAGCGGCAGTTGCAGGAGCAAGCGAAACAACTTGCCAACGAAGCCCGCCTCAAGGACGAGTTCTTGGCGATGCTCGCCCATGAACTCCGAAACCCGCTGGCACCAATCCGCAATGGGATTGACGTTCTGCGAATCTTGCCGCCGAACGGGGAACAGGCCAAGCAGATTCTCGACATGATGGAGGAACAGACCCGCAACTTGGTCCGTCTGATTGATGATCTGCTGGACGTGTCTCGGGTTACCCGAGGCAAGATGGAGTTGAGGCGGCAACGGGTGGCGTTGACGAAAATTATCACGAACGCCATTCAGACCGCCGAGCCGCTTATTCATGCAAAGGGCCATGAACTTACGGTGATGCAGGCAAGGGAGAGATTGTACGCCCACGGCGACCCGGCTCGACTGACGCAAGTCGTCGCCAATTTGCTGAATAATGCGGCCAAGTACACGCCCAAGGGCGGGAAGATTTTGCTGAGCACGGAAAGGATCGGAGACGAAGTTGCGATCCGGGTGAAGGACAATGGCTTGGGGATCGCCTCTGATATGCTGCCAGGCATTTTCGGGATGTTCGTTCAAGCCGACAATTCTCTTTCACCGCTCGCAGGGCGGGCTGGGAATCGGTCTTACCCTCGTGAAGAGTCTTGTGGAAATGCACGGCGGCACCGTCGAAGCAACAAGCGACGGGTTGGGAAAGGGCAGCGAGTTCACCGTTCGCCTTCCGATTCTCCAAGCAAGCGATGCTGTTCCTGAGGAAACAAACGAATTGCCTGATGAGACGAGATCGTTCCCATCCCGTCGCATTCTGGTTGTGGACGATTTGTGGCCTGCCGCTAAAACTGTCGCCACGCTGCTGCGATCTTGGGGGCAGCAGGTACGCACGGCGGGAAGCGGAGCGGAAGCCCTGGCGATGATCGAACAAGAAAAGCCCGACTTGATTCTCTCGGATATTTCCATGCCCGGAATGGACGGCTACGAACTTGCTCATGAGATTAGACGGCGACCCGAGTGGAACGACATCTGTTTGGTCGCCGTGACCGGCTACGGTCAAGAGAGCGACAAGAAGGCGGCGAAGGAAGCGGGCTTTAACGACCATCTGGTCAAGCCAATTAGTACAGGAGACCTAGAATGCCTGTTGACCTCATAGCCGCACCTGAATTAGTTTACAGATCGGTTCCAAGCATGGGACCATCTTCATATATACCATTCTTACCTTTGGGTGTTCCGCCACGTCGGCTTTTTTTTGTTTCTGGGACAAGAAACGTTTAGAATCCAAGCACGAAACGTTTCTATGTCCTTAATTAATATAGGTGAGACGATGCAACTGCTAGACACTATTGTCAAAGTTCATGGGAATGGTCAGAAAGTCGTTGCCGATTTCTGCCCAGAGTACGTTCAAACGGATCGGATCATCGAGGCTCTCGGTTCGGTGAGTCACATTCCGAGGGTTGGCGAAGAGCCGCTCTCCAGGTACTACAAGTACCTGGCGGAGCATCTCTGTTTCCCGTTCATCGCTTACTACCCAGAGCCAACATCCTCGCTTGAGGAAGTGCTGCACCGTTGCACCGTGCTGGAATTGCTGGACCCCGCCAAGGACATCTGGGATGATTTCAATGGCATCTTTTGTAAAACCCGCAATGGAAAATACGAGATCAACTTGCCGTTGATCGAGTTGCATTTGCCGCAGGACAATCCCAACTTCCAGATGATCGAGGATTACTGGTACTGGTTCTGGAACTGGCGGTGAGACTGGAAGCTTGAATCGTCTCCGGCGAAAAAGGCACTCTTGCTCGTACCGAACAGAAAATAAGGTATAATGTCCTAGGTCACTGTCATCGCCTTTCACCAACCCGAGGAAATAATGGAAAAAGCCAAGAACACTTCTCCGAACAAGGTCGAAGCTGCGGCGGCGCCGAACCACACGGAAAAGATCAAGTCTCAAGTGTTGGCGAAGATCGGCAAGCCACCTCGCCTGGACCGCCTGGAGATATCTCGACACCACAACGGCAAGTACCGAGTCAACATTTGGCAGCAGCCCGAGCCAATGAAAAATTCCGCCATAACGATTGCTCCCCGCATTGGGCTGTCCTATTATCTAACTGTGTCGGCCACGGGCGAGATTATCGACAGTAATCCGCCGATGACCCAGTTGGGGTCTCCTGCTTGACCATCCACTCCCTCACCAGGGCTGATTGACGGAAATACTGAAATATTGAACTTTTTGTAGGCTGCACCAAATGACGAAAATTGATTTGACGCTTCAACGGGAAAGACTTCTGGCGTTGCGAGCAAGACTTCGGGGCGACGTGACTCAAATGTCCGATAACGCCCTGAACAAGGACCATAACACGACCACCAGCATGCCCAATCACATGGCAGAGCTTGCCAGCGGCAACTTCGATCAGGAATTCACGCTGAGTTTATTGGGGGGCGAAGAGGATGCCCTCGACCAGATTGAAGCAGCAATCGAGCGGATCGAGAATGGCAACTATGGCCAGTGCGAAACGTGCGGGGCGAAGATCCCCAAGTCCCGCCTTGAAGCCATTCCTTATGCGGCACAATGCATCCGATGCGCTTCGCAACAGGAAGACCACGGGCCTCTCTCCGCCGAATGAAAAAGGCCTGGGCTTGGTTCCCGGGCTCGGGTGAGTTCTCAAAATGGCGGGTTAGTGGTTTCGTCCACTGGGCGACTACTGCATAGCGTCCAACAGGTCTTTGAACCGCCGTTAAATGGGAAATACAGGGATGCTAACAATGATAGCAGTGTGATTTCCAGGCAAGTTGCCCATCCTGCCAAAAGAAAATGTCGATTAAAGGCTATGGTGTTCCCCATTCCGGACTGTATAATGGGCAAAATTCGCCGGATGACTATATGAGGAGCAACTCGGCTCTGCCGTGAGGCTCGTTAAAGAGTAAGCCGACGTGGTCGAATACCTTCGGGTGTTCCACCTCGTCGGCTTTTTTTGTTTTTTGCGGCGAAAGACGTTCGGAATCCACTCGCGGAAGATTCCTGTGTCCTTACTCATGGAGGTGAAAATATGTTAGCCACCGTTACTAACGTTCATGGAAATTGTCTGGAAGTCGTTGCCGAATCGAACGCAAGGCATGACCAAATGGATCGGATCATCGAGGCTCTCGGGGCATTTGGCGAACATTTGCCCAACGTTGATGAGGAGACACTCTCCAGATACTCCAACTATCTATCTGAGAGAATGTCATTCCCATTCTCCGCTCATTATCCCCAGCCAACGACCTCGCTTGAAGAAGTGCAGTACGGTTGCACCGTGCTGGAATTGTTAGACCCCGCCAAAGACATCTGGGATTATATCGATGGCATCTTTTGCAAGACCCGCAAGGGGAAATACGAGATCAACTTGCCGTTGATCGAGTTGGAACTGCCCGACGATAGTCCCAACCTTGAGTTTATCGAAGATTACTGGCACTGGTTCTGGAACTGGCGGTGAGATTGGAAGCTCTTGGCAGTTGCATATAAGCGGACATTGTCTGGGAAGACTCGCGGCGGGTTTCTATTTTCTTACGCACGGAGGTGAGATTATCTGACCCACCAACAGTTAGTAACGATTTTCGTTATATTCTTGTCTTTTATGATTTAGTTTTCTCCAGTCCATTTGTGGAGAACATTTTATGATAGTAAAAAATGCAGAGGCTCGCCTAAATAAATTGCTAATCCGGGAAGGCATGGACATCACTTGTCCCAATCCTTTCATGGCTTTGAAGGCATTTAGGGAATTCGCCAAAGAGACAGTGGATTGTGCGGAAGATCTGTTCATGTTTCAGTGCGGAGTGTTTAGCCTTACGGGTAAAAGGTTATTTCATTTAGTTTTTGTTCGTCAGTTCACTATCGAAGAAGAGGGAGAATCCGACCAATTGGCACAACTGTATATTGAGTTCACCTGCGAACCCAACGAATCCTTGACGGCACTTTCAACCATCTTGTGGGCGGAAGAATGCACGAGCATGGAACTATATTTCGAGAGAATTGAGAACTCCACCGAATTTAGCACGGCAATGGTCGAACCGACATGGAATTGCAAAGTGCATCAGGAAGCAGTTTCCCTTGCCAAATCATACTGATAATACATACAATGTTGACGGATCTGGTCCCAAAATCCCTTGCAATGATGGGTTACTTACCGGTGCATCTCTACCAGACTGGTCGGCTTGCTTGTATATTTCTACCAGACTAGTCCGCTTCCGTTCGCTGTTTTACGCTGGGCAAGATTTTGAACCCTGGCGGCGATGTCAATGCCGATTTCTCCCACGGGAAGGACTTTGACGGCGGCGTTGAGTTGACTCGCTGCTTGGGGCATGCCGTAGACGACGCTGGTTTGCTGGTCTTGGGCGATGGTGTGCCACCCTCCGCGGCGCAAGTCCAAGAGTCCGCTGGCGCCGTCGTTGCCTATGCCGGTCAGCAGCACGGCGATTGAAGGCCGGAGCCAATGGCGAGCGAGACTTTTAAACAGCACGTCAACCGAGGGGCGGAAGGGATTGTCGATAGGCTCCTTGGTGTAGATGAGTGTGCCATCCGGACGCATCACCAGATGATCGTCGGTTCCCGCCACCAGTACGACTCCCGCCTGAGGCCGGTCGCCGTCGCGCGCGGTGCGGACAGTCAACTGGCAGTTGTTCGATAACCAGGCGGCCAGCGAATCCGCGAAATCGGCGCTAATATGCTGGGCGATAAGAACAGCCGCGGGGAAGTCCTTAGGCCATTTTGAAAGGATGGTCTGCAGGGCGTTCGGCCCGCCCGTGGAAGCCCCGATCGCCATCAAGCGGCAATTGTGAGATTTTACCTTGCAGGTGTTTCGCCGGTTCGGTGGCCGCCGGAGCTGAGGACTCCGCCTGGGCATCGATTCGCGAGCGGATCTTGTCGACATGGGTTAGTTTCGCCAAGAGAGGCGCTCCGGCCTGAGCGGGCGGGATGTCGCCCAGCACGGGCGTAGACACGGCGTCGAAGGCTCCGTAACCGAGTGCTTCACAAACCAGGGAGTAGTTTCCCGCAACAGTCGCCGTGACCACGAGGATGGGGCAGGGAGAACGCCGCATGATCTGCCGCGTGGCCTCCGCCCCGTTCATCCCCGGCATCAGCAGATCCATCAGAACGCAGTCGGGCGGATCTTTCTCGCATTGGCGGACCGCCTCTTCGCCGCTGGCCGCGGTCCAAGCGACGGTATAGCCGGGCTGGCTGCACACGACCCGCCGCAAAGCTTCCGTGGCGATTCGCAGGTCGTTGACGATCGCAATCCTCATGCCTCGGGACTCCCAATCAGTTCTCGCACCGTCTGGATCAAGGTATCGTCGTGAAAGCTGCTCTTGGTGAGGTAGTGATTCGCGCCGGCTTCGAGCCCGCGGAGTCGATCCTCTTCGCGGTCCTTGTAGGAAACGATGACCACCGGAATGGCTTGGAGCCGCGCATCCGCCTTTATCTTACGGACTAAATCCAGGCCGTTCAAGCGGGGCATGTCGATGTCGCTGATCACCAGGTCGAACCGCCCCTCTCGCACCAGGTTCCAGCCTTCCATCCCATCCACGGCGACTTCGACCAGATACCCCTGGTTTGCCAAGAGTTGCCGCTCCACTTCCCGCACCGTGATCGAGTCGTCGACGACGAGGATAGATTTCCGCCGGCGGTCATCTGGCTGGGCTGCCCGCGCGCCGGCCCGCTGCAACCGGCTTCCTTGGAGGAGTTTTTCGATGGAACTGCACAAGTCGTCCGGGTCCACGATGAGCACCGGGGAACCGTCGTCCAGGAGGGCAACGGCATGCAGATTGGGGACCTTGCCCAGCCGGCGGTCCAACGGTCGGACGACGAGGTCCTGCTCGCCCATGAAGCCCGTCGACCACCAATCCGTACTTTGCCGATCGATTGCTGAAGAGCACAACCAGCAGATCTTCACCGACGGTTTCCGGGCCTTCCAGTTGGAAGATCTGGCGTGCCATCACGATTCCCACGTTCTGCCCGTCGACTTCAAAGTATTGACGGTTCTCCAGCGAATGGAGTTCGTTGCGGGCGACGCGAATGACCCGGTCGATTCGGTTGTGAGGGAATGCGTAGGGCTCGCCCGCGATGTCCACAACAACCGCGCGGAGCACCGAAAGCGTTACGGGCAGTTCGATCTGAAAGCTCGTCCCTTGCCCCGGCTCAGAGTGAACGTGGACGCGGCCGCCGACCGATTGGACCATCGTGTGAACGACGTCGAGTCCGACGCCGCGGCCGGAAATCTCGGTCACCTGGGAGGCGGTGGAGAATCCGGGGAGGAAGAGGAAATCCAGGAGTTCGGCTGTCGCTTAGCTTTCTGGGCCACGTCGGCGCTGGCAAGTCCCCGTTCGACGACCTTGACCGCGAAGCCGTTCTCATGTCGATTCCCCGGCCGTCGTCGGAGACGGTAATCGAGAGCAGACCCGCACGATGTGCGGCCTCGATGTGGAGCCGGCCGATTTCCGGTTTTCCCAATGCCTGCCGTTCTTCGGGCGTTTCCAGCCCGTGGTCCAGTGCGTTGCGCACAAGGTGATTCAAGGGGGCATCCAGCCGCTCCAGGATGTCGCGGTCGACTTCGGTGGTCTCGCCTTGGATTTCGAGTTGAACTTTCTTACCCATTTGCCGAGCCAGGTCGCGGACAAGCCGCGGCAGCCCTTGTACGCCGTCCCGAAACGGCCGCATGCGGCTGGAGATGACCTCGTGATATAGGCGGCTGCTGAGATCGTCGGTATTGCGAATGCGCCGGTCGAACTCGCTCATACGATCTGCAAGCAACTCGCGGCAGGCGGCCAATTGCTCGCGGGCATCGTTCCGCAGGGCGGCGAAGCGTTCCTCCGATATTTCAGACGGATCCGCGGTGGCGAAACTTTCGAGGGTGTCGGCAAGTTGCGTCTGGAGATGTTTCAACTGAAGGAGCGACTTAGAGAAAGGCTGGAGCCAGCGCGACTCCACCAGGGACTCGCCGGCCAAGCCCATAAGCCGCGTCAGACTCCGGGCCGTGACGCGGACAACGCCTTCTTCGGTCGGGGTCTCGGCGGATTTTGCACCGACAATCGGGGGGGCCGGCTGCGGAGAGCTTTCGATAGCCGGTATGGGTGGCGCGGGTGGAGCAACCGACTCCTTCAGCGCCGATGTTTGGGCAGCGTCCGTTGCCGTCGTTTGGTTATCGGCAAACGCCGGACCGGGCGATACGGGAAGCTTGCTTTCGCGCACCACATGGTCGAGACGCTGTAAAAGTTGGGCAACTTCAGGTTGACTGTTTTCAAGCCATGCTGTGAATCCTACGCCCGCCGCTGCCGCAATGCCTTGCAACATGTCAACGCCTGCCAGGAGAACATCCACTATGTTGCTGGTGAGCGTTAATTCGGCCTTTTGAGCCTGGACGAAACAATCCTCCATGGCGTGGACGACATCGACACCCGGTTGCACGTTAACCACGCGCGCCGCGCCCTTGATAGAGTGGGCTGCGCGCATCATGGCCTCGAGCCGTTCCGGGCCGACGCCGCCTTGTTCCAACGACACGAGTCCATCGGCGAGGATCTGGCAGTTCGTGCGGACCTCTTCACGAAACAAGTCGATCAGGAAATCGTCGCCGCTGGCTTGACTCATCGAATGGTTTTCTCCAACGCCTGAAATATTCGCGTCTCCTCGAGCATGCCGACTTTTTTGTCCTGATGAGAGAAAATTGCCTGCGAATAAAACCGGTTACTTTTTTCCACTGTGTGAGGCAGGTTTTCCGAGGCCTGGGCTTTAATGCGGCAAACGCCTTCGACTTCATCTACCGGAAACACCCAGCGATTTTGGTTGTGCTCAACCACAATGAGGCGCTCTTTGGCGATGGGAGTTGCAAGGGATTTAGATTGTGGATCTTCGAGAGTTCCCTCGATCCCCAACAATTCCCGCAAAGACACGCAAAGGTGTAACTCGCCGCGGATATTGGCAAGGCCCAACAGTAGTCTGTCCGTGCGATTGGGTATGCGGTGAATCGGCCGCAGTTCAACGACCTCAACTATTCTGCGGCTATCGAGAGCCAGCCATTCGGCGCCGATACGAAACACGAGGACCGAGAGTTCTTCGATCGCAGTAATTGCATCGCTCTGGGCGATCCGTTGCGTCCAATCCTCCAAGTACTCAGAAGGCGCTTCCCGTTGAAAGAGTTGTTGTCCGGCGGTTGAAAAGACCGGACAATTACGGCAGTGGACGGCCTCAGCCAGGCGTGGGCAGGAGCGATCCCCCCAGACGCCGATACGACTCCAGCAGGCGTCAGAGACAGCATTATCTTGCGGCGCCTTATTTACTTCGGATTGCATCATTCGGCCTCCCGTTGTGCCGCTTGCTGGACCCGTCGCCGGTAATTCACCATGGCACTCTGGTCGCCGCGCTGTTCGGACAAGAGCATCATGTGAACTAAAGCCTGATAATGCCTGGGATCCAAGTAAAGGGCCTTTTCAAGACTCCGCTGCGCCTCGCTGAACAATCCTTGCGCCTGGAATACAACTCCTCTCAGGTAGTGCGCTTCCGTGCTGGATGGATCAAGCGAGAGAATCCGGCCGCAGAGCGCATCGGCCTCCTCCAAGCGGCCGTTGTTCGTTGCTAGTTGAGCGGCGTGCAGCATGGATTGCCCAGGGGAGTCTTCATGGTTTGTGTTTATGTCGATTCTCGGCTCGTTTGTGTTCGAACGTGCTTCGCCGAGAGGTCCTGACGACGTAAGAGGGCGAAATTCATGCTTTGCAGCGGGCATAGGCGAGTCGGTGACTGAATTGAGAGAGGGCGGGCTCTTCTGCTGCGGCCGCATGACAACTGCGGCGGGTTGCAGCGTATCGGCCATGGCGCCCGGGCATTGGAAGGCAAAGGGACACTCGCTGTCAAAACTGCGGAATCCGGCATCACTAAAGATGCGGGCTTCGGCAGGCGCAGAGTATAAAATCCCATCCGGGCTTAAGAGTCGATTGAGATGACGTACTGCCATGTGTCGGGCTTTAGTATGGAAGTAGATCAGTATGTTGCGGCAGAATATTACGTGGAAGGGAGACTCGCCGGCGAGATATTCGGCCTGGGCCAGGTTTCCCCATCTGAACTCCACTCCGTTATGTAAGTCCTCGCGGACCCGCCACAACTGGCCTACTCGCTCACACCACCAGTCGCGCATCGCGACGATCTTATCGTCAGGTTCACGAAACGAGCGTGAGTTGAGCTCTCCACTGCGTGCAAGTTCCAGGGATCGCCGGCTCAAATCGGTTCCCAGGATTTGAAATTGTGACGGATCAAAACCCGCTTCACGGAGCGATATTGCCAAGGAATAGACCTCTTCTCCCGTACTGCATGCGACACTCAGAATCCGGATCGGTCCGCGACGGCCGGATTGCCAGGCGTCGAAGTAACGTTCCACACTGCTAAACGCAAGTGCATCGCGGAACATCCAGGTTTCAGGCACCAAGAGTTCATCGAGCAACTCCTGAAACTCCGCCGAATCCGAGGTTAAGCGGTTTACATAATCTCGCGGCAATTTTGCTCCGCTTACCGTGACGCGGTTATGCACTGTATGCGCAATGCCTTGAATGCCGAATAACTCCGGGTCCATTCCAGCCCGCTCTTGAAGGAGTTGGAAGACCTCGGCCAGGATTTCGTCGGTTGCGAAAGGCATTAGTGCTGCTCCTCCGCGCCGGGAAAGAGAATTGCCTGCCGGTCTTCAGAGACCAGGCTCGGGGGATCGATAATCTGGAATACGCCTTGCTCATCAAGATGGAGTTTACCCAATGCGGTTTGCCCGCCCGTCTCGGCGCCGGACTGTGTGGAATCGGCAATGAAATCTTGCAGTCCAACCTGTTCGGCTAACACGCCGAACCGTTTAGGGACTCCTTTCAGCGCGATCTGCAGAATGGCAATGCGGCTGCTGAGACGATTAGGGCACGGAATGGATTGCGTTAATTGTGTGAAGTCAATCACGGGAATCGCCGCTCCCCGGAAGATCAGCAATCCGGCGATCCATGGAGGGGAACCAGTTAGCCGATGCAGGTTGACCTGCGGCAGCACTTCAAGGACATGCCGCGATTCGAACGCATAACGATTCGCTCCGGCATGACACATGATCAGCAACATAAGATCGCTTTCCTAAAAACACCGTCTACACTAACCCGAGGCGCAAGCGAGGGCAATTGATTTTATAACATTCGCATCCATCGCTTGCGATTCAGGCTAGTGTTTTCAATACTGCGCTATTATAAACTAGGAAACGTTTTACACAGTGAATTGGGAAATTTCCTGGTTCAATAGTTCGACCGACTGCCGCAGGTAAGCAGTCGCCTTGATGAATTCCTCCAGGGAGATTTGGGTTTCTTTGGTCCCGTGGGCGACGGGCACCATCGCTTCGTTGATTTGTTTGGCGGCTATGGACTGGCTCTGCATTCCCTCATTGACCGATTGGAAGCGGCTGATGAGGGCTTCGACTTCCTCGATAATCCGACCGGTCTGGCAGTTGATCTCCTTGACGCGCTCCATACCTAAGCGGAATTCTCCGCCAAACTTGTCCATTTGCATGACTCCCGCCGAAACCGCATCCTGCATCAGGCGGACCGTGCCCTCGATGTCCAGAGTGGCGACGGCGGTTTGATCGGCCAAACGGCGTATCTCCCTGGCGACGACGAGAAATCCGCGGCCGTATTCCCCGGCCTTTTCGGCCTCGATTGCCGCATTGATCGAGAGCAGGTTGGTCTGGTCGGCGACCTTGGTAATCGTAGTCACCACTTCAGTGATATTCTGTGATTTATCGCGGATGATGCCGAGTTTTGCGGAGATCGAAGCGGTCGAATCCATGAGCTGAATCATGGTTGCCTCGATTCCACCCAGTCCTTCGCGGCCTGTGGAGGCCAGGCTGGAGGCCTGGTTTGCGCGCGTGCTGACATCATCCATGGTATCGGCTAGGGATTCGCTGGTAGCGGAGATTTCCCGCACGGCGGCCGCAATCTCGGTGGTTGCGCTGGAAAGCCCCTGCACAGTGCCCTGCTGTTGTTTGGCGGTGGCTGCGATCTGCGAGGAGGTCGATAACAATTGAACGCTCCCCTCGCGTACGCGCTGGACCACGGTTTGGATTTTGGCAATCAGCGCATTTATCCCTGTGGCAAGTTGGGCCATTTCATCGTGCGAATCGATGTCCACCCGGGCCGTCAAATCACCGGCCCCGCCGGCCATTTCGCCGACGCGGCTGATGATTTTCCGGGTAGATTGGGTAATGCTCCGTATGGTCACCCAACCGAGCAATCCTATCGACACCACGGTAATCACGCTTACAATCAGCATGACTCGCATCCAGTGGGAGGCAGCTTCGCTGGCGGATTTTTTGGTGTTATTGGCCGAGTCGCGGATGAGACCTATTGCTTTGTCATATGCGGTCTGATGTGTTCTATAAATAGGATCGATCGTCTTTGTGAATAGTTCCTTCGCCTTTTCCATTTGGTTGGCTTTTAAGAGAGGAACCAGTTCGTTCTTTACAAGGTGGAAGTACTCATCAGCAGGCCGGAAGCAATCTTCGCTGACGGCCTTGTTTATGGCGGGGTCTGCAAGCGATTTTTTCCAGTACACTTGACGTTCGCGGTAGACATTTTCCATCTCGTCCAATTCTCTCAATCGGCTATTGAGAGTGTTGGAATCGGTTATTGACAGCAGTCCTTCTACTACTAGCTGCGGCCTTATCAGCGTCATTATCGAGGGCTCCATTTCTGTCTGGAGCTGTCTGATCAATTGGAGTTCTTGGTGGACGGGGCCATCCACCCGATACCAGTAAAGCACATATGCCGAAAGACACAGAACCGCAACCAAACCGGTGGTGCTGGTGATTACCAGGGCATACAGCCGGGTCCGGATAGTGAAGTCGCGCAGTCGTATCATGGCTTTTCTCTCTCTGTTATATTTCCCGGGTGCAAAATAATGGACAAGTGCCCCACCTTTGGTACAAGCCGCTATGATGGCCGATAATTCTATCTTACCCAACCGAAACGCAGTTTTCAAAGATTCTCCATGGGATATGCGTACTATGAATGTGCTATATCCCACCGCCCATACCCCCGACATGGCGGGGGTATTTTGCAGAATTCGGCAACAGGCGGCGATTAAAGGCCGTTGCATCACGGGGAACGATTGATGAATCACATTGATAACTCAATCGCGGAATGCGAGAATAGTGTGAATCCGTGGATCTGTTTAATTTTTAAAATTGGCGGTTCTTAGCATGAACATCGTTGAAGCCCTGGACCAGGCCATTGCCGCCCACGCCAAGTGGAAATACCGCCTGATGGAAGTCATCGACACTGGGAAAAGCCAGTGGCGCGTTAGCGATGTCCGTACCGATAACTCATGCAATTTCGGCAAGTGGCTCTCCGAACTGCCGCTGTCTGATAGGCTCACTGAAAACTACAAGAAGGTGCGGACCTTGCACGCGGAGTTTCATGGACTGGCTGCGGACGTGCTGGAGCTGGCCCTTGCGGGACGTAAGGAAGAAGCCACTGCGGCCATGGCGATGCGAAGCCGCTTTGCGACCGTATCCTCGAATCTGACGATGGCCGTTATGGCCTGGAAAAATGCCGCATCGGATAATGCGCCGGCATAATGGGAATTGACAATGAGTACATCTCCTGACTTTACGAGTTCCAATCCAATCCCGGCGATGGATCATGCGGTGACAGTACTGTTGGTCGATGATCAACCGATCATTGGTGAAGCCGTTCGCAGAATGCTTGCGGATCAGAGCGACATCAGCTTCCACTTCTGTAACGATCCCACCAAGGCAATCGAACTAGCCAACCAGTTGGCGCCAACGGTAATTCTCCAGGATTTGGTTATGCCGGAGATCGACGGACTGACCCTGGTCAAGTTTTTCCGTGCAAATGCAAAGACACGTGAAATTCCCTTAATCGTGCTTTCGACGAAAGAGGAACCTACAATCAAAGCCCAGGCCTTTGCCATCGGCGCCAACGATTATCTGGTGAAGTTGCCGGACAAGCTCGAACTGGTCGCTCGCATCCGTTACCATTCAAAAGGGTATATTGCGCAATTGGAGCGTAACGAAGCCTACCGCAAGTTGGCGGAAAGCGAGAAGCAGCTTGCCGAAGAGGTTGCTCAGGCGGCCAAGTATGTCTGTTCGCTATTACCGCAGCCGATCAAAGAAGGACCCGTCAAAGTTGACTGGCGGTTTGTCCCGTCAACCCAACTCGGCGGTGATTCGTTCGGCTATCACTGGCTGGACGATGAACATTTCGCCGTTTATCTGTTGGACGTCAGCGGTCACGGCGTTGGCGCTTCGCTCTTGTCGGTTTCGGCCCTAAACATGCTTCGATCGCAGTCGCTGCCTGGCGCCGATTTTCACGATCCAGCCCAAGTGATGGACCGCTTAAGCGCGACTTTTTTGATGGAACAACACGACAATCGATATTTTACCATCTGGTACGGAGTGTTTTCCACAAAAACCCGCCAACTGGCCTATGCCGTGGGCGGGCATCCCCCTGCCCTCTTAATGACTGGTTCGAATTCATCGGCCGGAGAATTCAAACGCCTTGAATGCGATGGATCGCCAATCGGCTGGAACTTGGGCCTGCCATTCGAAAGCAATGTCGTTACCCTCGATCCGAGTGCAAAGGTATTCATCTTTAGCGACGGCGTCTACGAGATCGAAAAACAGGCCGACGGAGAAAATTGGACCTTTGACGAGTTTCTTCAATTCATGGCGGCCGTTCCAGGCGACATAAACCCGATGGACCATCTGCTCGCCCATACCCGGCAACTGCACGGCTCGGATGTACTTGCCGATGATTTTTCCATGTTGGAACTGATATTCTGAGTACGCGGGATCGGCATTTATCACCGCACCAGGCCGGCGCTGGTGTCGCGGGTGGTAATGCCTTTCATGGCGAGAGCTATGGCGTCCGGATTCGTGGCAAGTCGGAGAGCCTCCGTGCCTGAGATCTCGCCGCCGTGGTAAAGGTCGGCCAAGTGCTGGTCGAAAAGCTGCATGTCGTTATCGCGGTTGGCGATAGCCTGGGGCAGACTTGAGACTTTAGCTTCGAGTATCATCTTCCGGATAACCGGGGTGTTCCGCATGATCTCCAATACCGGAATCCGGCCCTTCGATTTATGTTTAGCCAGTCGCTGGCTGATAACGGCCGACAAATTGGTGGAAAGCTGGGTGAGGAGCAGTTCCCGCTCATTGGCCGGAAACATGGCGATCAATCGCTGTATGGTTAGCGCGGCATTGGTTGTATGGACGGTGCTGAAGACCAGGTGCCCGGTATCGGCGGCCTGCAAGGCGATTCGCATCGTCTCCAGGTCTCGGAGTTCGCCGACGAGTATTACATCCGGGTCTTGGCGCAGCGCCCTGCGCAGGGACTCGGAAAAGCTCGGACTGTCGCGGCCGATCTCGCGCTGTGCAATCAGGCTTTTCTGAGACGTGTGGACGAACTCGATCGGATCTTCAATCGTTATGATCCGTAATCGGTGGTTTCGGTTAAGGTAGTCGATCATTGCGGCCAAGGTCGTGCTTTTACCGCTGCCAGTCGTGCCGGTGACTAAAACCAGCCCCCGCGGTTCTTCCGAAATTTCCTGTATCACGGGCGGTAGAAAAAGTTCCTCGAAAGGCTTGATCTTTAAGGAAATGGCCCGGGCAACAAGGCAAAGCTGGCCCTGCTGATAAAAGATATTGATGCGAAAGCGGGCCGTCTCGGGCATGAAATATGAGAAGTCGCCGCTCCGCTCGATCTCGATGCGTTCCAATTGCGGCTTTTCGGCCACCTGAGTGACAAGTTGCTGAATCTCCTCAGACGAAACTGCTGGAAGGTCCATAGCCAACATCACCCCGTCAACACGGACCATCGGTTGACTGCCGACCTGGATATGCAAATCGCTGGCATTGAATTGGACGGCAGCCTTCAATAGACGTTGCATTTCCATGGATTTCCTCCGTAGGGTGCGTGAAACGCACCGTCTTCTACAGGTTGCGGTGCATTTCATGCACCCTACAAAAAATCACAACCTCAATGCATCAACAGGACTTATTATGGTTAATCTACGATCAAGATGAAAGCCACCAACCAAGGTGGGGGGGCGCAGTTCCACTTCTCTTTTTAGAGTTGATTATGGAGGGTTGATAATGTCTAAGGCTGTGTGTAGATTAACGGGGTTGTGTGCTTTCTTGATAGGAGGATAGCCATGTCTATACGATGCGTACCGAGCGGCGACATTTTGACGATATGTTTGACTGACGCCAAAATCCTTGATGCTGCGATAATTGATCAGATTCACCAGGAAATGACAAAAATCCTCGGCGAAACCCAACAGCGGAACGTGATTCTTGACTTCAGCGAGGTGAAGTTTCTGTCCTCGGCAGCCCTGGGGATGCTTATTCTAGTCAACAAAATGTGCAAGGAGTATAAGATCAACCTGAAACTGTGTAATATCGAGCCGGATATTGCACAAGTCTTCAAGATAACGGGCATGAACAAGGTCTTTTCAATATGCAAAACCGCGGAAGATGCACGCGCCGCATTTCAAAAAGAAGGGCTAATCGCCCGAAAATGATAGACTTTGTGCATTGATTCCCCCCTTGCCCTTGCGATCTGCGCATCGCCACCTCAGCGTCAGAGCAGTCTTTTACGGCAATTCGTCTATCGAATTTCTCCGCCTATCTCGGACTGGCGAAGCTCTTCTTAAAAGCCTCCATGGCTTTGGTGGAATCCTCATGGATATCGAAGATCTTATTCATGCCGGTGATCTGGAACACCTCGTATTCCTCGGGGCTGATGTTGCAGAGCTTCAACAGGATTTTGTATTCCTTACATTTTTTAAGGACTCGTATTAACATGCCCAGAGCCGCGGAAGACATAAATTTTACTCTCCCGAAGTGCAGCAGCACATTATTTTCCTGGGTTTTGCTCAATACCGCCACTATCTCTTGGTAGCACTGTTCGATTTCGACCCCGTCCAAGAGTCTCTCTGTGTCGAATAGAATTACTCGAACCCCGCCCATTAATTCGTCTCGGATTAATGCCATAGTTTCTTCCTTTAAGATTGATTTTAAAACAGTAATGTCCTGATCGTTCTTATGAGTTATTTACAGCACTTTATACGCCGTCGTTATTCGAACCAGTATCTCTTCGGCTCCGAAAATTGTAAATACATTCAGGGATTTCTACGTCTACACTATTTTCAGCACAAGGATTTCAACAAATCGGCGTGAAGTTAGTTTTTCGGTGTTTTGCGATCATCTGCTGCCCCTTTTTTGCCGGCCCGTCTACTTTGTATACCCCAAACGATAGCCAGAAACAATAAGGAGCCGATAAATCCTGCGACTACTTCCTGAAAACTGATAGTCACCGCGCCTAGGAGCCCAAGATTAATTTTCAGGACCTTGAATATGCAGCCTCCAATCAAGGCTCCCACCAGTCCGATGCCCAGGTTAAGGATGCGCCCGAATCCTTCTTTCCGGCCTTTCACCAGCATGCCTGCCAGCGATCCCGCCAATGCACCGACGATCAACCAGGCAATTACTTCGTCAAATGTAATGTGCATGATAATGCTCCTGTGAAACTTGATGGTATGGTTTCAATATATAGTTAAAAGTAAACAATCGAGCCATGATTTCTCGATAGCCATCCCTGAGAATCACATTATATCCAATTTTGTGACATCAACCATATGTTTTGCCCATCAAAGCAAACGAAATCTCCAAAAAACCTGCTTAAAAAGAGTTTATTGAAAAATCAGCTAATCTCCTACTGGTTTAGGCTATTTAAAGTCTATTCCCGTGCACTTTGGGGCTGCCGTCAACCTGGTGATAGTGGCGGGCAACTTCAGCGGCAGGGCGGTCGTGACTGCGATCCTGGCCTCTGGGATCTGCGAGATTGTCGGCTCGGTACTGCTGGCCCTGGCCTGTTGCAGACCTAAATTGTATAGCATTTGGCTTAACGCCTGACTACAATAGATGAGAGCAACTCGACAGACGACGGTCAGCAGATGATAGCCCGGCATGACCCCTAACCAGATAGGAAGGAAAAGCCGATGAGCCAAGAACAATTAAGGCTGCAGGCAACTCGAGAACAGGGTGTTGCCTGGAAAAAATGGGGGCCCTACCTGAGCGAGCGCCAGTGGGGCACGGTGCGTGAAGACTATAGCGAGAATGGCGACGCCTGGAATTTCTTCACCCACGATCATGCCCGATCACGCGCCTACCGCTGGGGCGAGGACGGTCTGGGGGGCCTCTCCGACGACAGGCAGCACCTTTGCTTCGCGCTGGCCCTGTGGAACGGCAAGGACACAATTCTTAAGGAGCGGCTCTTCGGATTGACCAACAGCGAGGGCAACCACGGCGAGGACGTTAAGGAATATTACTTCTACCTCGACAGCACGCCAACCCACTCGTACATGAAGTTCCTGTACAAGTACCCTCAGGCGGCCTTTCCCTATGCCGACCTGTTGGAGACGAACCGCCGGCGCAACCGCAACGACATGGAGTATGAGCTCCTCGACACGGGCGTTTTCAACCAGGACCGATATTTCGACGTCTTCGTCGAGTACGCCAAAGCCGGTCCGGAAGACATCCTGGTGCGGATCACGGCGGCCAACCGGGGACCGGACGCGGCCGAACTGCATCTCCTGCCTACGCTGTGGTTCCGGAACGACTGGTCGTCGTGGATTGCCGAATCTAACCGAGTTGCCGAGAAACCAAACCTCAAGCAGATCCAGGCGCCGGCAGGCACGAGTGCGGTCGCGGCAACGCATCCGGTGCTCGGTGAATTCGTTCTTTCCTGCGAAGGCGAGGCGCCGCTGCTGTTCACCGAAAACGAAACAAACCACGAACGGCTTTTCCCCGGGCAAAAGAACGAGAGCCCCTACGTCAAGGACGGCATCAACAACTGCGTGGTTGAGGGCAACCAGGGCGCCGTGAATCCCGGCAAGCAGGGCACCAAGGTCGCGGCGCACTACCATGTCAATGTCGGCGCCGGTCAGACCAAAGTGATTCGCCTGCGGCTCTCCAAAGCCTCTCCCGACCAAAAGGGCAAACCATTTGGAAAGCAATTTGACGAAGTCTTCGCCGACAGGCTTCGTGAAGCCGATGAGTTTTACAAGTCGGTCACGCCGCCGTCTGTGAGTGAAGACTCGGCCAACGTAATGCGCCAGGCGCTGGCAGGCATGCTCTGGAGCAAGCAGTTCTTCTTTTTCGATGGCGACAACTGGCTGGACGAGCACCACTCCAATCCGCTCCATTCCGGATTCCGCAACTCGCGGAACTCGGAGTGGTTCCACATGCTGAACAAGGACATCATCTCGATGCCCGACAAGTGGGAGTACCCCTGGTACGCGGCCTGGGACCTGGCCTTTCACACGCTGCCGCTGGCGATAGTGGACCCCGACTTCGCCAAGGAGCAGATGAAACTGATGCTACAGGGGGTGTACTTGCATCCCAGCGGCCAGATACCCGCCTACGAGTGGAATTTCAGCGACGTGAACCCGCCGGTTCATGCCTGGGCAACCCTCTTCCTCCATCGCACCGAGCAGGCACTGCGCGGCGAGTCCGATGTCGATTTCCTCAAGTCGGCCTTCAACAAACTGCTGCTAAACTTCACCTGGTGGTCGAATCGCAAGGACCGTTTTGGCAAGAACGTGTTCGAGGGCGGTTTCCTCGGACTGGACAACATCGGCGTCTTCGACCGCAGCGCGCCGCTGCCCACCGGGGGCCGCCTGGAGCAGGCGGATGGCACGGCCTGGATGGCGCTGTTCAGCCAGAACATGGCCGAACTCGCGTTTGAACTCGCCGCCCACGACCGCACCTACGAGGACATGGTCGTAAAATTCGCGGAGCACTTCTACTACATTGCCGCGGCCATGAACAAACCTGGGGCCAGCGGCATGTGGGACGAGGAAGACGGCTTCTACTACGACCTGCTTGTGCTCCCCGACGGCAGCACGACGCGGCTCAAGGTCCGCTCGATGGTGGGGCTCCTGCCGCTGTGCGCCACCTCGGTAATCGAAAAGTGGCAGCGGGAGCGTGCGCCGCGGGCGATGGCTCAGATAAACGAGCGTATGCGCCGCATACCCGAGCTTATGAATACTATTCATCCCACGGGCCCGGGACACTTCGGTGTAGCCGAGCGGGGGATAGCTGCCCTTGTCAATCCGGAGCGGCTTCGCCGGATTCTCTCGAAGATGCTCGACGAGAACGAGTTCCTGGGCCCCTATGGCATCCGCTCGCTCTCGAAGTTCCACGAGCAACATCCTTACATCTTCTATGTAAACGGCCAAGAGTATCCGAGTGGACTACCTACCGGCAGAGTCGAACACGGGCATGTTCGGTGGAAATTCCAATTGGCGCGGCCCGGTCTGGATGCCGATAAACGCCATGATCATCCGGGCCCTTTTGCAGTTCTACCTGTTCTACGGCGACAACTTTAAGGTCGAATGCCCCACGGGCTCGGGTAGGATGGTGAATCTCTTCGAGGTGGCCAAAGAGATTGCCGATCGGCTCATTCGGATTTTTCTGCGCGACGAGCATGGCCGGCGTCCTGTGTACGGCGGCACGGAAAAGTTCCAATCCGATCCACAATGGCGCGACCACATCCTCTTTTACGAATACTTCCACGGCGACAACGGCGCCGGGCTCGGTGCAAGCCACCAGACCGGCTGGACAGGGCTCGTGGCCAAATGCATTCAACTTTTCGGCTACATGAATCCCGAACGGGCCCTGGAGTTGGGCAAGGAGGCTGTGTTCTTGAAGGGCGACGCAGGCGCTCAGGAGTAGCGACAATGGCAAAGAAGCCGAAATATGTGAATCAGACCAAGCGCGACAACGCGGTACTTGTCACTGCCGACTGCAATGGTAGGATTGTGGCATCAGCCGAATGAAACGCACATACCACTTCCGGAGAGGTGAATATGAACTACACATTCTTCACTTTGACGACCGCTCTGATTTCCTGCGGATTGTTTCTCGGCATGATGGCCCTTATGGAAGCGGGCCGCCGGATCGGGCTGCGGCGCTTGGCGCGGATCCGGACGGAGCGCGCAGGCGTCGGCGCCATTGAAGGCGAGATCTTCGGCCTACTCGGCCTGCTCCTGGCGTTCAGCTTTTCCGGTGGGGCCGGCCGGTTTGACTCCCGGCGGCAGTTGATCGTCGAGGAGGCCAACGCCATCGGCACGGCCTACCTACGACTGAATCTGCTCTCGCCGAACAACCGCGCCCCATTGCAGGACCTTTTTCGCCAATATGTGGATGCCCGTCTGAAGGCATATCGGAAATTACCCGACATTCAGGCAGTCCTTGAGGAACTCGGAAAAGCTCAGTCGCTTCAAAACGAAATCTGGAACCAGGCTATCTCCGCCACGCGCGACAATGGCTATCAGCCGGCTGCGATGCTCTTGCTTCCAGCACTAAACCAGATGATCGACATCACCACCACACGGACCATGGCGGCCCGGACCCACCCGCCAACGATCGTTTTCTTCATGCTCGGCCTACTGATGTTGCTCGGCTCCCTCTTGGCCGGCGTGCCTATGGCCGGCGGCAAAACCCGCAGTTGGGTTCACATTCTGGGCTTCGCTGCAATCTTGGCTATTACGTTCTTTGTCATTATCGACCTTGAGTATCCACGCCTTGGGCTGATCCGGGTCAACGACTTTGACCAGGTGCTCGTGGAACTCCGTCAGACCATGAAGTGAATGCAATGCTCCTTGAAAGCCTCGGGAGCATTGACGATGAAAACCTGGCCCAAACATCCCGTCATCTACGAAATCAACACCTGGGTATGGCTGCGTGAACTCCGGCCGGAAATACCGGACGCCCATAAATCTATCTACTGTGCCGCCTGGGGAGTGGGATGCAATTGCCTCTTACGGATTCGACTCCGTGTGGTTGATGGGCGTCTGGCAACGGAGCCCTGCCGGGATTGAAATCGCCATGCGGAACAAGGGCCTCCTTGAGGATTTCCGCCGGGCCCTTCCCGACTTTTCGGTAGGGGATAACGGAAACAGTTACAGAAGTTGCTGGTGTCATTTGCGAAGATGGTGCTCAAGGGCGGGGTGGCATTGACGAAACGGGTTGAGGTAGTGTGCCGCCGGCTCCGCCCAATATTGTCCGGATTTTTGGCCTTGCGCCCCTCGTGGTGTGGCGTAATCGGTGGGCACGGGAAATCCTGAATGCATCTAGGTCTCAGGGGGAATATGTCCTCCACCCAATGAACCGACACGCCCTCCAAGTACAACTCAATCATCACCTCTTCCACCGATGATTCACGGCGGCGGCAATGCTCGATTATCTCCATCTCGAAGGGTAATTGATCGTTTGGAGGACTTCAGTTGCCCTCTTTATTGAGACGGCAAGGTGGGCTTGATAGCTTTGAAATACAAAATTAGCTATACTGACGGGCATGTTTGTTCATGCTACCGTGAGGATTGAGACATGAAATCGGCAATCACATTTTTGGGCGACGACCCTTTTGCCAAGGATGCCAGTGGAAAGCTGAAGATGCGAATTGGAACGGCATTTTCCAAGGGTAATACGGTCGTCACTCTGCCCGGCATCCATGCGACCCAGCGGCAGGCTTATCTCGCCTTTCTCAACCAAGAGCGGCGAAGTGCCGGTTTAGAACTACTCAGCAAGCAGGAGGAACGTGACCTGTGGAACGGCGCGGTAGACTTAATTTTCGAAGACAATGCAATCCTGATTCGACCCGATCCAGACGGCATGTCTCTTGCCTTTGAAGCGGATGGACTCCTTCAGGGGTTTATCTCCAAGCACAGAATCAAGTTCCTGGGACTCTTGAATAAAAAAGTTCGAGAGGCGATCAAGGAACGAGGCGAGTTGTGGAGAATCACACCTCTGCCGAAGTCTCCTAACGAAATGAAGCATATGATCCGCGAATCTCAAGTTGGGATTGGCGGGAGGGAAATTTATTTCTACAGCATGACCACTGGCACCCGTTTTCTCACTTACCAGCGGTTTGCCGAGTTGGGAAAGCTGGACGAGGCAAGTCTTCGCGACCACCTCCTGGAAATCCGGGAATTCTGCACACAAACCAATGCGCTTGGCCATCCCGAACTTGATTTCTTTTTAACGGATCAGTCATTCTCAAAGGCCGATTTTATTCCCCACGATTTCCGCACATTGGATTCGAACCAACTAAGATTCGTTTTCGAGATGCTCAGGGAGAAGTTCTTTGCCTCGGTCAGCGCGGAATTCCGACGAGATGACCCGGAGAACGCCGAGTGGAGAAACTCCATGGTTGCCGCCCTGATTGGGCAAGAGGAGGAAACCGTCTCTGAAGAGACTTTGCTTGGACTCAGCCCCGAGTTCTTCATGCAGATCGAATGGCTTCCCGGAGGATGTATCGAGGACGGCGAGTTGGTTCTTGATTCGATTCTGGAGGAGGCGATGAACACCGAAGACGATGAATTAAAGCGGCTCTGCGACGAGAAACCGCAAAAGTTCATTTTCAACTTCGTTCGCGAACATGGGGATCTAGAGTATGTGAATACCGGGCGGGTCATCGGCTCACTTTCACGCCGGCCGGCCTTCTACGGACGCCGCGGCGTCTACATTGTGGTGCTGAAACTAAGGGGGAGCAACCGCGAAATGGTGAGAATCATTCGGATGCAGAAGTACGGAGTTCGAGAATATCTCGATGAGGGACGCGAGCTTCTCGACGCCATGCTTCGCTCCGAAGAGTACACCCAATACATCCTCGACCGGCGGCTTGGTTGCCGGCAGCTTGGAATGAACCTTCCAAGGCAGGTCACCGCTAAGAGGATCAGCGAACACTACGCTATTCATGGAGGGCATGGATTTGTGATATGGACGCCCTATTTCGAGCGCGACTACATCCGCGGGATTGCGACGGACAAGGTGCCGTCAGGCCGATTCGAAAATGGAGACTTCGCGCAGCAATTCGCCCGCCTGCTTGGGCGAGCCGCTGCTCCGAACGTCATCGTAGGAAGGTCCGATCTGGGTGGAAATCCCCTTTTTGACGATGGAGACGAAGTGCTGATCGAGGACTCCAGGCGAATACCCGTCGAGATCGTGGTTGCCGATCATACGGGCACTTTCAACGATTATCTAAACAAGTTGGAACACTTTGCAGTGGAGTATGCGCGGCCGGTCAACCGGAGAACGGAGTTTCTCCCGAACCCCAAGGAGTTTGCCGGCGCGTACCTGGAAGCTTTTGTGGAACGTTTTTCCAGGATTCAGGATGATTACCGTAAACGAAGGAAGGCGTTTGATACGCTGTTTAAGTACCGCCCTCGCGACGTGGCAGGGAGTTTTGCCTTCCGGTGGGAGAGAGTGCTGGCGCGCATGGATAAGACTGACCCGAGTGAATTGGCGCGACTGATCCGCGAGAATCTGATGATACAATAGAATGTGATTATTGATTCCGATGCAGCCAATGATCCTTATTCAGCCGCAAACTCGGCTGTCCCAGTCGAGTTTTCTGGTCGTTTGACCGTGGAACGGTTCATTTGCAATGAAGGACGCAAAAGGAAACGATGGTTTCCGCGTTGGCATTCATTGCCGAGTATCCATTATCCGGTGCAGGACTATCCCGAAACGCCGAAGAATTCGCTTCGGCACCCCAAAAAATGACTTTGCGGCAACACTTTGGCAACGCTTTTGGCAACACTTGCCCGAAAATGACATAAAACGCGAAAAAGGGTTCCGGCATGCATTTGCCGAAACCCCTTTTCTGTTTTGGAGTTACGAAAGCGGAGGGCAAGGGAGTCGAACCCTCAACCGGTTACCCGGCACCTGATTTCGAGTCGTTCTATACGCCTGTCCATTATCGTCTATTCTGCCCTAAGTCGCACACGGTTGCGTAGTTACGCGAAGGGCAAAACTCCGCCAATGTCCACCAAGTCTGCCAATGTTTTTCGTCGTGACTACAAATTGGCTACATAATGCTTTGAGATAGTCTGTTGAACTTTTACTGCCGCTTCGATCTGGCTAAGTTTCTTGACTTCTTGGCCTGAGGCTTAGTAGATTTGGTAGCGGTTGGCTTGTTGGCCTCCGTTGAGGCGGCTTTCTTTGTCAGAAAAGAGTTTTTTTCACTCCCGAGATGCTCGAAGGGCTGCCAAAGGATATCCTCAATGCGACCGAGGGCGATATGAGACGAGATCTGCTGCACGACATGGGGGGTTTGCCATGTATGAGCGGTGAAGTCGGTGGCTATCAAACAGGGAGCAATAGTATTGGCTGTGATGCCTCGTTTGCCCAAATCTGCGGCCAGTATCAATGTGAAGTGGTTGATGGCAGCTTTTCCCATCGAGTAGGCAGCCATTTACAGGGTAAGGGTCCCCTTACTACCTTTAGCTTCATTGAAGATTCAGTAGATTGGCAGGTTTCGTTATAAAGATTCTCAGAATTAAGTGTTAGCAAACTATTGAATTGAAAATCTCACTTTAATTAGACCTGCAACATTGAGACGGATTAACGATCTTCAAATCATTGGAGAGCTTGATCGAGATCCGCGATCAGGTCTTTGACGTTTTCAACGCCGACGGACAGGCGCACCAGGCCGTCATCGATGCCGATTGCGGCGCGTTTTTCGGCGGGGATTGAAGCGTGAGTCATCAGGCCGGGATGCTCGACAAGGCTTTCCACGCCGCCGAGACTCTCGGCCAAGATGAATAATTGGCAGCGTTCTAAAAACTGCTTTGCTCTGGGCAGGCCGCCTGCGAGCACTGCTGATACCATACCGCCATAGCCGTTCATTTGTCGGCGGGCCAAGGCGTGTTGCGGATGGCTGGCCAAACCCGGGTAATAAACGCGGACGATGTCGGGCCGGCTCTGGAGCCATTCGGCTATGCAAAGTGCATTTTCGCAATGTCTTTCCATGCGCAAGGCAAGTGTTTTTACTCCACGCAGCGCGAGAAAGCTGTCGAACGCCCCGCTGATGCCACCTACGGCATTTTGCAGAAATTTCAATTGCTCGGCCAGATCCGGACTGTTGCCGACTACGGCAATTCCACCAATCATGTCCGAGTGGCCGTTTAGATACTTAGTTACGGAATGGACGACAATATCGAAGCCCACGGTAAGCGGTCGCTGAACGTATGGAGTCGCAAATGTATTATCGGCCACGCTAATCAGGTTGTGCCGTTGCGCAATTGCGGCCAGCGCCTTCAGGTCGGCCAATTTCAAAAGTGGATTCGAGGGGGTTTCGATCCAGATCATGCGGGTTTTTGGGCGAATTGCCGCTTCGAAGGCGGCCAGGTCGGTTGGATCGACATAACTGAAATCCAAGTTCGCGCTGCGGCGACGGACTCGTTCGAATAACCGATAAGATCCGCCGTAGAGATCATCACAAACGACCACGTGAGAACCATGTTCCAGCAGTTCTAGCACCGTGGCGATGGCTGCCAGGCCCGATGCAAAGGCAAATCCGGCGGTTCCCTCTTCCAAATCGGCGACACATCGCTCGAAAGCAAAGCGTGTGGGATTTTGGCTCCGGCCATAATCGAAACCCTTATGAACGCCGGGCGATTGCTGTGCATAAGTGCTGGTAGTATAGATTGGCGTCATTACCGCGCCCGTTGTCGGATCGGGTGTTTGGCCGGCATGGATGGCTCGCGTGGAAAAATCCCAGCGTGGCGAAGTATCAGCAAGTGCCGGGTTTTCCGTGCGTATTACATCAGACTTGCGATTTACCGATTCCATGAGTGCTTTTCCTTTAAGCCGCTTTGTGCCGGCGGCGTAAGAAGCTGAGGATGTCAACGCGAGTGATCAGGCCGTAGAATTCTTCGCCGTCAGCGACAATTGCCACCAACCCCGCATCAAAGATCGGCAGTAATTCTTCGAGCCGGGCACGGGGCGAGACTGTTTGGAGCTTCGTGGTCATGAACTCGCGGACTGAATGCTTAAAAGCATCTTCATTATCTGTCACTGCCAGCAGCAGATCGGATTCGTCGAGAATGCCAACAATCTTCCGATCTTGCAGCACAGGCAGTTGCGAGATGTCATACATGCGCATGCGTGTATAGGCAATAGCCAAAGTGTCGTCAGGACTGACGCTAATGACTGCTCTATCGGCAAATCGGTGCGAAATCAAATCGCGTAGATCTCCATAAAGCGGAGTGGTAAGGAATCCGCGCTCGGCCATCCAGAAATCGTTATACATTTTCGAAAGGTACTTGTTGCCCGAGTCGCAAGCAAAGGTGACAACGGTTTTCGGATTGGACTGCTCCTTGCAGTACCGAAGCGCCGCCGCGACGAGCGTTCCCGACGAAGAACCGGCAAGAATGCCTTCTTGTTTCAGCAGATTTGCGCGGTGCCCAGGCTCTCGGCGTCGCTGATCCTAAAGGCACGTTTGACTTTTGACAAGTCAGCAATCGGCGGCACGAAATCCTCGCCGATGCCTTCTACGGCCCAAGAGCCCGCCTCGCCGAATCGACCTGTCTCGACGTAATCGGCCAACACGGAGCCGAGCGGATCGGCCAGCACCATTTCCACGTCGGGCGCGACGCGGGAGAAGAATTTTGTCAGACCGGTGATCGTTCCAC
The DNA here is from genome assembly GCA_963844755.1 of Pirellulales bacterium. Taxonomy (GTDB): domain Bacteria; phylum Planctomycetota; class Planctomycetia; order Pirellulales; family Thermoguttaceae; genus JBEKIK01. Next base: position 230,409 of record CAWJPM010000016.1, on the reverse strand, counting down.
CCGAGCCCACGCCGCAAACCACGGCATCGAGTTGATGGCCGGTCTGATCCCAAATTTCCGGTCCGGTAGTCGTCTCATGGGCCAGCGGATTGGCCGGATTGTTGAATTGATTGACGTAAAAGGCCTTGTGTGTTTCTTTGGTAATACTCTCGGCCAAGTCTTGGTAGTACTGCGGATGACCTTTGCCCACATCGCTTCTTGTCATTACGACCTCGGCGCCAAGTGCCTTTAGGTGAAAAACTTTTTCCTGGCTCATCTTGTCGGGTATGACAAGTATAAGGCGATATCCTTTTTGAGCGGCGACCAGCGCCAGGCCCAATCCGGTATTGCCTGCCGTCGCTTCGACTAACGTGGAGCCAGGACCAACCTGACCGGCCCGTTCGGCCGCCTCGATCATCGAGCGGCCGATCCGATCCTTGATCGAACCGCCGGGATTCTGGCTTTCCAACTTGATAAACAATCGGCAAGGGCCCGTGTCGAGCGTTCGCAACTCCACAAGCGGCGTACTGCCGATCAGACTGAGAACATTAAGATGACTGACCATGTCTGTGCACCTGCAATTTTATTAGGCGTTATTGGAACAAATCGGTTTAAGCCGACAATTTTTCCCGTTGAAGCCGTCAAATGTCATGGATCAAAGAGAAATACAAGCACAATATGTTTTATTAAAATAGTGATGTTTAAATATTTCGTAAATTATTTGCCGATAAGGACTTGTCAAAATCCGGCGAACTTATAAACTGATATGTAATCATTCCATTTAAGCGTTGTCAATATTCGGTGCGTGCATAAACTGATACGTGCTGAATTCATGCCGACCCGACCTTGGGAGGCTCTTGCAAATACCTGCTGTTGCTGACTGGACAACCGGAGGAACGCGAAATTGGAGTTTTCCGGTTTGCCGTTCCTGGAGCCAAACTTTTGTGAGAGAGTTGCCAGGACCGCGGTATGACTGAAATAACTATAGGAGTTTTGATATGTCCAGTATGATGATGCTCGATCGGCCTTCTATGATGGGCGCAATGGGAATGTCCGGTGGAATGCCGATGAGCCAGATGTCCGGTATGCCGGCGATGATGCCTGGCATGGGCATGTGTATGGTGCCTCGATGCACCATGAAAATGGAAAAATGCCAAGGCGGCATGAAGATGACATGCGTTTGCGAAGACGAAATGTCCGCCGCCACCATGCAAAACATGTGCAAAATGATGATGGGCGGCATGATGAGCATGTGTTGTATGATGAACGGCATGATGATGTGCCAATGCAACATGGCCATGTGCAAGTGTGAATGCACCATGACCAAAGACGGCGTTTGCATCACCTGCACCAGCGGCGACAAGGCCTGCTGCGAAATGATTCAGGCCTGCTGCGATTGCATGATGGCCTGCATGAAGGCCGGCTGCATGTGCTGCGTCTGCTTCAACAACATGCCGATGTGCTGCTGCTGTTAAATTATAATCAAGCCGGCGGATATAAGACGCCGGCGCATTTTCCTTTGAAAACACCGCTTCGGTTGTGCAATCGAAGCGGTGTTTTGCTTTCCTCAGAGCAGACGGATTACCTGTCGGATATGGCTCGTACACGGGCTAATCCATCCGTATGAAGAATCCAAGCACAGAAGTGCCGAGTGATCCAAGTTGGCGTTTGATGCGCCCTCGGTAGTGCTTTAGCACTAAGTTTATACCTAGTCCGCTGTTGTATCGGCGTGATGTAGTTGCGCCCGCATATAAAGAATGTCTACTTTTTCTCATTTTTTCCATCCCTCCACATTCTCCGCTGTCTAGCGTCCAAGTTACCTTCTACCAGTGCTGTACGTCCAAAAACATTGAGCATGATTGTGTGAAATTTAAGAGCAATCCACATGCCAAGGCCATTAAAAGCATTATTCTCGGTATAATGCGGCTGTTTTCAGAGAATAGCCGTGTGTGACACACAACATTCCCGTGAAAGATGCTGGCAAACCCGTGAAGTGATATGGTCGATCTATGCCTGATCAAGGGCGAGGCGCTACTTGGCTTAAGACGAAGATTGCTACGTCGGCATTCAGGTTGGGGTTGTGGTCAACCTTCAGGCCGGTTTGAGTATCTAATGCTATCTGCTCGTGAATGCAGATTCCGCGACGTTCACAGAACTCCACGAAATCAGCGATTGAAAGGAACCGGATGTTAGGCGTATCGTGCCAGGAAAATCCGTCTTGACCGTGAAGCTGCGGCACGCGGCCTTCCGTGGCTAATTGCTCGCGATACTGTCGATAGGCATAGTTTGGAAAACTTACAATGGCTTGTCAGCCGACGCGGAGCATATCGTCGAGCACGCGTTGCACGTCCAAAACCGCCTGGAGCGTTTGCGATAGGACCACATAGTCAAACTGCCCGTCGGCAAATGCCGCCAGACCTTGGTTGAGGTCCGTGTGGATGACGTCCAATCCGCGGCCGACGCAGGCCAGGATTTTTTGTTCGTCGAGTTCGATACCCATGATTTGCCGGTGCCCCCGCTGGCGCAAGCGTGCCAGTAATCCGCCGGTTCCGCAGCCGAGATCCAATACGCTGGCTCCCGGAATAATTAACTCGTCGATCGAATCGTAGTCGATCCGTTTGCCATGAAAAATGCTTGTTGGACTTTGCACGGCGCGATCGTCGCCCGTTTCATGGCCGGGATTGATGAAGAATCGCTTCTCTTTGCCGTCGAGATTATCCAGAAACGCTTCGATCATTTTGCCGTACATGTTTAAATCATTCGGCAATAAGAAGGCGTCGTGGCCGCAGTCGCTTTGGATGTTGCAATAACTGACGGACTTGCCGGCGTCGATCAAGGCGTCAACTAATTCCCGGGATTGGAACGGCGGGAAAAGCCAATCGCTTGTGAAACTGGCTAACAGCCAGCGACAATTTGACGTGCTCAGGGTTTCGACTAGTTCTCGCCGGGTCGTGCCCAAGTCGAAAAGATCCAGTGCCATGGTCAAAGTGAGATAGCTGTTTGCGTCGAACCGCTCGACGAACCTGTCGCCCTGGTGGGCCAAGTACGATCCGACGGAAAATTTTGTTTCAAACTGGGTGCGGATATCGCGGGCGCCAAAGCGGTGAGCATCGAACTTTTGCATCATTGCTTCGCGAGAAAGGTATGTAATGTGTCCGAGCATACGCGCGATGGCCAGCCCCACTGAGGGCCGGCTGCCGTTCTCATAGTATTTTCCCGCCTGATATGCCGGATCTCGGATAATCGCATTGCGGCCCACCACGTCGAATGCCATGGCCTGGCTTGTCAGCCGCGCCGAAGTTGCCAATGCAACTGCGCCTGCCAGGCAGTTGGGAAAACGTGTGGCCCACTGAAGCACCATGTGTCCGCCCAACGATCCGCCCACTACGGCCCGCAGGCGGTCGATATCAAGCTCGTCGATAAGCCGTTTTTGCACCTTGACCATGTCACCCACGGTAATTACCGGAAAATCAGTGCCATAATGCTTGCCGGTCATAGGATTGATGGTGTTGGGTCCGGTAGTGCCGCGGCAGCCGCCAAGAATGTTCGGGCAGATGACAAAGTATCGATCCGTGTCGATGGATTTTCCCGGACCGACGAGAATATCCCACCAGCCCGGATCGTCGTTTTCATCGTGCCGGGCAACATGCGAATCGCCGGAAAGTGCGTGGCAAATCAGCACGGCGTTATCGCGTCTAGAACTGAGGCGACCGTAGGTCTCATAGACTACGGTCACCTCAGGGAGCCGACCACCCAATTCCAAAACCAGCGGTTCTTTGAACGTCACGCTTTCTGGGTGCTTAAGGGACTTTGCATGACGAACACTGTCGCTGCTTTCGTAGGAATCGGGTTTAGACAACACACATTGGCTCATGCCTGTGATGCCTTAAGGGCCTGGTCGAGGTCGGCGATGATATCGCGAACGTCTTCTATGCCCACCGACAAACGAACAAACTCGGGCGTTACGCCGGTTTGTGCCTGTTCCTCGGGCGTAAGCTGCGAATGAGTTGTTGTGGCAGGATGGATAATCAGCGATTTTGCATCGCCGATGTTCGCCAAGTGGCTGAACAGCTTGACGCTATTGATCAGCTTCACACCGGCCTCCTTGCCGCCCTTAATGCCGAAGCCCACAATCGCGCCTTGGCCGTCAGGCAGGTATTTTTTCGCGCTGGCGTAATCGGGATGGCTGGGCAAGCCCGGATAATTCACCCACAGCACGGCGGGATGTTTTTCGAGGAACTGTGCAACGGCCAGTGCGTTTTTCGAGTGCCGTTCCAAGCGCAGGTGCAGTGTTTCCAATCCCAGCAGCGTGAGGAACGAACCAAACGGACTTTGGCAAGCGCCCGTGTCGCGTAGCCAGTGAGTGCGGATGTAAATAATGTATGCGATGTTGCCGATCGGGCGCAAAGCCTCCTCGAAAATGATGCCGTGATAGGCCGGATCGGGCGTGGTGAATTCCGGCCATTTCTTCGGCTCTTTGGCCCAGGGGAACTTGCCACTATCGACAATTGCCCCGCCGACATGGACGCCGTGACCGCCGATGAATTTCGTAGTAGAATAGACGACTATATCGAAGCCATGTTCGATTGGCCGGAACAGCGCGGGCAGTCAGCGCGGTGTTGTCGATGATAGTGGGCAGCCCGTGGCTGTGAGCCAGCGATGTGATTTTCTTATAGTCCGGCACGTCGTTTTTCGGATTGCCCGGAGTTTCGATGTAAACCGCGCGGGTGTTTTTGTTGACCAGTTTGCTGAGTGTTTCCGGCTTGGCCGGATCAAAGAACCGCACCTCGATGCCAAGCTTCGTAAAGGTCTGCGTAAACAGCGTCCATGTTCCGCCATATAAGCTGTTGGCGGAAATGAAGTTCTGGCCCGAATGTACGATTGTCAGCAGTGAGGCTGTGATTGCCGCCTGCCCGCTGGCGAACGCCAATCCGGCCGCCCCGCCGTCGAGTGCCGCAAGCCGTTTTTCCAGCACGTCGTTGGTCGGATTCATCAGCCGGCTGTAAATGTTGCCAAATTCACGCAGGCCGAACAAATTCGCCGCGTGGTCGGTGTCGTGGAACACATAGCTGGTGGTGGCGTAGATTGGCACGGCGCGGGCCGTGGTCGTGGGATCGGGTATTTGACCGGCGTGGGACGCCAACGTGCCAAGTCCCTGCGGGATGAATGTTTCTTGAGTCATGATTTGTTGTCGGCGTGAAAGGGTGAAATGAGAGTTGTAAAACTATTGCTGTGATTTTGTTAGGGGTCGTGATATTCTTTTTTTCTCGGTGCGTTCGATTTGTACAACTACCCCGTCCTGGACGATGACTAGGACGGAACCAAATCGCAAACCGCGCAACGATTCCTGTATTTGCTGCAAGGCGTGATCGGCCGGTTTGTCGTCCGGGTGATCGGTTCGCCCCGCATTGTTAGTGTGCGATTCAGACATAGTGCGGCTAATTTCTTTTGCGAAATAAATCGAAGCAACTTCCATGCCACAATCATGAATGCTTGATAACTACTATATTCTTGCCATTTCAGCAGGAATTGTTCTCTTCCTTGAAGCACCAGCCCAGCAGATATGATTGACGGCCCGTTAATACTTGTATTAAGCCGTCATATTTCACCGGATACATCACCAGCGGAATTGTATTTTTGCTTCTGTTCCGACTCTGTGTGAATAGAATATAGAGAGACATTTATGCACAGTTTGAAAAACTGCATTGCGTTGATATGGGTAGACCGCCGCGTGGTGATATTATACATATAGGCCGGCGAATTCATGATTAGATGGTTGTAAAGCTTCGATAATAACTCTAGAATTGCATTAATGCCCTTAATTGCCCAGATCTTCAAAATAAGATGAGATTGCCTAGACTTTTAGATTAGCCAACATTGCCGTGAAGGGAATAATTCTATGTACCAGAATCGCATGCAAAAATATTTCGCTTCCAAAAAGCACTCGGCATTTCCCGCGATGGTCTCGCCGTGGCCCGGATTCATGCTGATTCCAGTGGCGATGTTTCCCATGCAAATGCAGCAGGCAATCCTTTGTCAACGAATGTTCTATGATATGGCATATCAGGCGGCACAGGAAGAAGTCTGGCCGTTCGGAGACGACTTGTCTGATTTTTCTATCTGATGCCCATTAGATGCGGGGATCAAACCGCCAATTCCAAATCCAGTACCAATAATCTTCAAGAAGTTGGTAGTTGGCATGTTCTTCTTCCACTTCCAAGTCCACCAGCGATACTTCTATCTCCTGTTCTGCTTTGCGAACCAAGCAAATCAGGCCGGAGTCTTCCCGTACCGGATTCTCACCGGGATCGAGAATCGCGATAACCTTGACTTGAGAGTAGGCTGGTTGCCGATAAAAACCGATTTCCTCGGTGTACCGGGCCTCGAAAGGCAACGTCAGACTAGCCGCCAGATATTTATAATATTTTTGCAGCCACTCGATTTTGACTTTGGGAAGCGAACCTTTTTCGAGGCCAAGGATGGATCTGATCCTGTGTTCCTGGTCATGCACTTCCAGCCATTGAAGTGGAAATGCACTATTGTTTAATACGGTTTTCGAGTTAATAAATGGCGTATAGTTCATCTTCTGTTTCCACGTTTAAGGGCCATCCTTCCGGGGCGATTACATCTTCTTGCACTTCTGTAGTCGGCTGCTCCAACGACTCGGGACACATTAGATACTGACGTAAATCAGCGACGAATTGGCTTAGCTGACACGCATCCACGACTCGATGGTCCACACGGACAAACAATGGAGCGACCGGCCCTCCCATATCGGCATCCTCGGATGGTCCCATTGTCACGTTCATGGTGGCTGTGTCGTTAGGAAAACGGCTTGCCTTGAACATTCGCATCGGCGGTGCGCCGCGTTGGCCTAGATAGTTAATCATTGTGCCGGCACGGACCGTACGATGTCCCCACAACGCTGCGGGCCAATTGATCCAATTAGTCCCTAAAAGCATTAGGCGAAATATTGCGCCTCGAATGAAACCTGGGATAAGGCGGAATATTTTTTCATCGCATTGGCTGGGAGAAACGCCTTTGACCAGATCACGAGAGTGTTGCCAGACCTCTCTGGCAATCGAGCCAAGCGGCTTGCGATCGACTTTAGTTAACAGGCACACTTCAGGCCCGTTTTTCCCGCCTTGCACGGGCAGCAGAACATTTACTTGTTTGAAATCATATAATCGCCTATGAAGGACACGCCGATTGAACTCGGGATGCTTGGCCAGGCAGCGCCCAACCGCCCAAACGAGAACGTGAGCAGGCGATATGATGATGTCACTGTCCGCATTTACTTGCTTTATGTATGCTTCCAAACCGCCGGTCGGCACATCGGTTCCCCAAATAATGGTCGGATCGGCAGGCGTGTGACATGCCGCCAGATAATAAAGAGACCACGTAGGTGTTTTTGAAATTGGTACAGGCTTAGGTTCAAGCGGCCAATGCATTGTTAAATCCCCCAAGTTGTGTTGTTTTAGTCTTCAGTTTTTTAGACTTTTATCGTTACCATATCCATCGTGCGAGGCCACCAAAGCGGCAAGTGTCTTAACGCTACGGAAGTGCCGCGGCGATATCTCTGAACTGTCGATCGCAATGCCGTATTGTTTCTCGATGGAGAGGACCACATCCATTACCAGCAAGGAGTCGAGATACCCGCTGTCCAGCAGATTTGTTTCGGCAGTGATCGGCACTGAGGAGCGAAAACGATTGTTGCACCATTCGAGCAAGCCTTCTTCAATTATATGAATTGATTTACTGTTCATAAGACACCTTTTTTGTACCATCCTCGAAATAAGACATTCCAACGATGAACAAGTTGCAACTCCTATGCCGCTAAGCCGCTTTGGCCTTGGATTTGCGGTAAGTACTTATATTCTTAGACCCATAAACGGCCGTTTTTGATCGGGGAATTCAAAATAGATGATGTCACCAGAAGGGGGCATTTTTTCGCAAGTCGTATTCATCATTATGTTTACAAACATTACCTTGATTATGATGTAGGAATCCAAATACGATCACATGCTTAATGTGATCTTAGTGAAAAGGCCATCATTTACTACGGGAGCTATCAAATATGACGGAAAATGCCGTATTATGTGACAGATTGCCAGAGTCAGACACGGAATATGATGGTAGGCCTTCCCTGGTCACATTCCTTATGGAGGTATGGCAGGAAGCGTGCCGCCACATTGAGATTGGAGAATCAACAGCTACAATCGCAAAAATCCTGGCGCAACATATGCCCGTTGCCCAAATCATTGTTCGCCGGATTGATTCACAACGATCAGTTCTGGAAACTGTCGCGTGCGCCTCTGCAATTGGTGAGAACACCTTGCCCACCACGCGAACTGCCTGCTCGCCAAGTCAGATAAAGGAGTTACTTGATTGGTGCCAGTCAGGTGAAGTTGTTCAACGCTTCCAATACGATGCACCGGATATGCCGTGGGCTATTTTTGTGCCGCCAGGAGTGGATGGCGACGTGTTAGTTGGTCAGCTTACTGACCATAATGGGCAGCCTAGCGGCGTACTATTGCTTATTGCGATCGGGGAGCAGGTTTTTGCCGCCGAGCATGTGGGCATGATGAAGAAGCTTCTGGATCCGTTTTCCACCGCGTTGGAAAATGACCGACGGCTTCGTGACATGGCCGCAACAAAAGCAGCCGCCGAAGCCGATAAACATTCCCTGCTTAACCGGTTGGGACGTAAAGAAATTGCCGACAGTGTGGTGGGGGCCGACTCGGGTTTGCGCAGCGTGCTGGAACGCTCGGAACTCGTTGCCAGATCGGACGTCCCCGTGCTTATCCTGGGCGAGACTGGAACGGGAAAAGAACTTATCGCCAGGCTGATTCACAATCGCTCCTCGCGTGCAGCCGGTCCGTTTTTAAGGGTCAATTGCGGTGCAATCCCTTTGGAACTAATCGACTCGCAGCTCTTCGGCCACGAGAAAGGTGCTTTTACCGGCGCAGTGGAAATGCGGCAAGGATTGTTCGAGCGGGCCGATGGGGGAACCCTGCTTTTAGATGAAATCGGCGAACTGCCTTTGGCGGCACAGGTTCGATTGCTCCGTATTCTTCAAGATGGCTGGTTGGAGCGGGTGGGAGGCCATGAACCAATCCACGTCGACGTACGGATCGTGGCAGCCACGCACCGGGACCTGGCAAACATGGTCGCCGAAACCAAATTCCGTGAAGACCTTTGGTATCGCATTGCCGTTTTCCCAATATATCTGCCGCCGTTGCGCGAGCGGATAGGCGATATACCCGAGCTTGCCCGGCATTTTGCCGAACGCGCCGCTGCCCGACTAGTCCTGCCGCTGGCAATGCCGTCGCCAGAGGATATCCAACTTCTAATGTCGTATCCTTGGCCGGGCAATATTCGCGAGCTGTCGGCCGTAATCGATCGCGCCGCCATTTTAGGCAATGGGAAAGGACTGGAAGTAGCCAAATCGCTTGGTGTTTCGACCGGACCGAGCGAAGTTTCTTCCAGTGGCATTTCAAGACCGGCTAATATCGCTTCTCGTACTGCCAATCCCGGAATTCTATCACTCGACGAGGCCATGAAGCGGCACATTGAAATCGCATTGGCCGCTACTCGGGGACTAATCGAGGGTCGGCGCGGCACGGCGGCTTTGTTGAAGATTAATCCTCATACGCTGCGGGCCAGGATGCGCAAGTTGGGAATCGACTGGGCGCGTTTTCGCGAAGACGATGATAAGTGAAGACAAAAAACAGCACTTCTGCCGGAGCTCATGGAGGATTATTCCGGCACAAGTGCTGTAGCCAATAAACAGAACTTCACTTAATAAAGAGTAAAAACCGACTATATCTGAGCCGTAGTTGCGGTATTCGCTGAATTGGTCGTCGCTTTGTTATCCAGGTCCTGGTATAGCGGAGTGGACAAATACCGTTCGCCGAAGCTGGCGGCAACAGTGACGATCACTTTTCCCCGGTTCTCGGGCTTCCCGGCCACGCGCACGGCGGCAGCCACGTTGGCGCCAGTGCTGATCCCGCCCAAAATGCCTTCCTCGCGAGCCAGACGCCTGGCCCATGTGAATGCTTCTTCGTTGGTTACCGTCTCCACGCCCTTTAGCAGCGACGTATCAAGGTTCTTAGGTATAAACCCTGCACCGATGCCTTGGATTTTATGCGGTCCTGGTTTGCCGCCCGAGATCACCGGGGAATCCGCCGGCTCCACGGCAATAGCCTGGAACTTGGGATTCTTTGCTCTTATGTAACGAGTTACCCCGGTGATTGTTCCACCCGTTCCCACGCCGGCGACGATTATGTCAATTCGTCCACCGGTATCTTCCCAGATTTCTTTTCCGGTAGTTTTTTCATGGATTTCGGGATTAGCCGGATTGTCGAACTGCTGCGGCATCCAACCATTGGGCGTCGCTGCTACTAGTTTGAGCCTTGGCGATAGCTCCTTTCATGCCATCCTTGGCGGGCGTGAGCACAAGTTTTGCTCCCAGGGCCTGCAACATGCCGCGCCGTTCAAAGCTCATCGACTCGGGCATGGTCAGCGTCAAGTCGTAGCCTTTTGCCGCCGCGACAAACGCCAGGGCGATGCCCGTATTGCCGCTTGTGGGCTCGATGATTTTGGTGTCGCGGGTGAGGATCCCGGCTTTTTCCGCGGCCTCGATCATCGCCCGGCCGATGCGGTCCTTCACGCTGGAGAACGGATTGAAGAACTCCAGTTTCAGCAGGACCGTGGCGGCTCCGGGTGGAACAACTTTACCGAGTTTCACCAGCGGCGTATCGAAAGTCGTATGGACAATATCGATGTATGTTTCTTTGCGTGACATGTTAACTGGTTCCTTAATTACCTGATATTATGAAAGGCTGAACCGTATAAAAACTCTTTCCGTTGTTGGGGTGGCAGATAAACCGCCACCCCTATCAATTCGATTAACGTAACGAACAATTCATTAGAACTCATACTTCAACTGCAACCACCAGGCGTTATCGGCTTTTTCATTAGCCAAGTTGCCGAAGAGACCCAAGCCGCCCACTAGGGTGGCGTGATTGCTGATGATATAAGCCAGGTCGAATCCGTTCCAATTGTTCTCGACACCGATCAGCGTGGTGGGAGTCACAATCGTGCCGCCCGGGCCGATGTTGCCGTAGGGGCTGGCGTGTTGCCGGAATTCATAGGCGACCAGCCATTTGTCGAACGGAAGAGCGGCAATGCTGCCTTCAAAACTGGCTGTGTAGTGATTGCTAAAACCGAGGAAGCCCAAGTCCGCCGCCTCGCTCTCGCGCAAACCGGCCGTGACGATCAAAGGTTTGCAGAAGAATCCATGAGGCAAGGTCTTGGTGGCGGTAAGGGTGAAATCGACCCCGCCATCGCTGGCATAGCCTATTGTGGTCAATGCACCGCCCAGTTTTTTGTTGATCTCGGCGATGTCGCCGTTATACTTGTAATCGGCGCCGAACGTGACGGCCGGGATATAATTGTTGTCGTCGGCATTTTCTTTGATCGCCAGGATGCGGGCATTGAAGTTGTAGAGCCATACATCGCTGTTGTCGATCAGGTTGGGATTGTGATACGTATTGTTAATGTCGGTCGGCAGCGTGCCCAGCCCGAGGCGGTCGGCTGCAAAGCCGAACTCGATGCGGCCCAGCAGATTTTCCGTGACCAAGAGAGTAGAGAGGTTTTTCCGGCCAAGGCCGATGTAGTCCATGGCCACCGAGGGCTTGCCCCAGGTTTCGCACTCGCCGGCAGGATTAACGAGGTAAGCCATGGGCGTGAACGCGCCGCCGCCGACGCCTTCGATGGTGATGAACGGCAATGGCGGTCCTTTTTCAGGCGCCGGAGTCGCTGCCGGCGCTGCCGCATCGGCGGCCTGTGCCGCGGCATCATCGGCCTCGGCATACGAAGCGTACTCGGCGGCCATCGAGACAGATGATAGCGCAAGTAAAGCTATCGCAATCATGACACAGTACTTCCATTCACTGCACTTCATGTGTGGGTTCCCCCTTGTGTTAGAGACATAATAGAAACCTTGCATTATAATCAAACAACATATTCCAGCGGCCCCAATTGTTCCGCATTGGACCGCTCGTTGTCGATTAAGTCCTGCAGGGTAAACGAATCGTAGACTTCTTCGATGGCTGCTTGAGCTTGCTGCCATACGCCCGTAAAGGCGCATTTGCCCCTCAACGGGCAATGCCCATGAGCCTTGTTCGACACGCATTGCACGGGCGCCAGCGAGCCGTTGACAGACCGGATGATGTCTCCCACGGTAATAGCCTCAGGAGGAACCGCCAATAGGTATCCCCCATTGTTTCCGCGTTTGGATTCCACTTGCCACGAGTCCTTCAATCCTTGAAGGATCAACTCCAAGAACCGTGGAGGAATGGCCTGGGCCTCCGCAATTTCGGCCGCGCTAACGGGCCCATCGCCACGTCGTTTGGCCAACTCATACAGAGCCCTGAGCGTATACTGACATTTTTGGGAAATATGCATGGTGGGCTTTTGCGGTTTATTATGGTGGGGTTCTAGTCTTAAATCCGGTCTATTTGGCATCATCGGAATCAAACCATCACTACTTTATGAGTTTATTAGTAATACAATCATCATCTTGCAACTAATTGATAAACCTTTCTAAATAGCCTGACTTTGAGGGCTGTCGAGGTCCCTGTTTTTCTGTTCGGCTGCCACTTCATCCGGATCACGCCAGCGGTATCCGCATCCGCGAACCGTTTCCAGATGTTTTGCCGCAGATCCAAGTTTCTTGCGCAGATCTGAAATATGCACATCTACGGCACGATCCGTGACGGCAAACACCCCGTCATTAATGCCTTCTAGTATCTTTTGGCGACTGAAAACATCACATGGTTGGCTCACGAGGTACAATAGCAGCCGAAACTCCGTGGCTGTTAACTCGATTAGTTCCCCATCAACAACAACCTTGTGTCGATTGCGATTTATCGTAACATTCCAAGTCCGTATGATCTGCTCGACAGATTGATCGTTGCCGGGTTTCAAGGGAAATCTAGTAGTAAAGCGATGGATTCGATATTCGTCTGCCGGTAATATTCTAAAACTGAACGGTACTGTCGATTCATGGACTGTCCTGTACATAAGCCGCTAGTCCTTTACTATTGACGGGGTGCTGAAACTCCAATTTGGGCGTTGCAGGGGCCGCGCGTTGACACCCGTTATGTCCATTGTGTTCTTGCTTTCCGTTCCGTTCGTTAAGCTGAAACAGAGGCGTCGATAAGTAACGTTCACCGCTGCTTGCGGCTACAGTGACGATGACTTTGCCGCGATTTTCCGGTTGCGCCGCCAAGCGAGCTGCGACGGCCACATTGGCCCCTGTGCTGATTCCACCCAAGATGCCTTCTTCTTTTGCCAACCGTCTTGCCCAAGCAAAGGCTTCATCGTTAGTTACAGTTTCCACGCCATTCAATATTGAAGTATCGAGGTTTTTGGGAACAAATCCCGCTCCAATGCCCTGGATCTTGTGCGGTCCGGGTTTGCCGCCGGAAATCACAGCCGAATCCGCCGGTTCCACCGCGATGGCTTTTACGTCGGATTTTCGACTGCGTAGAAATCGAGCGACGCCCGTAATTGTTCCCCCGGTGCCCACACCGGCTACAAAAATATCCACTTTGCCTTTCGTGTCAACCCAAATTTCCGGCCCGGTTGTCGTTTCGTGGATGGCAGGGTTTGTAGGATTCTCGAACTGCTGGGGCATCCAGCTATTGGGCAATTTGGCTACCAACTCCTGAGCCTTGGCGACCGCGCCGCGCATGCCGTCTCGGGCCGAAGTTAGTACAAGGCTGGCCCCCAAGGCCTGAAATAGTGCCCGGCGTTCCAGGCTCATTGATTCGGGCATCACCAAAGTTAATTTGTATCCCTTGGCTGCCGCAACAAAAGCCAGGGCAATGCCCGTGTTGCCGCTTGTAGGCTCTATGACGTGTGTGCCACGAGTTAGCACGCGTGAGTGCTCGGCCGCCTCGATCATGGCCCTGCCGATTCGGTCCTTAACACTGGATAAAGGATTGAAAAACTCCAATTTAACTAAAACTGTGGCGTGCTCTCGCGGTATTATTCGATTGAACTTGACCAACGGCGTGTCAAACGTCGTCTGCACAACATCGCTATAGATTGTGGCCCGGGGCATAATTTCGACTCCTCAATAAAGTTCCAACTTATTGGTTAAAGACCTGTTGACAGCCAGGTCGGTCGTGTGAACTGTTGGAAGAAACGCTGCACCGACTGACTCACGTGCGGGTATTCGTCTAAAGTTGACGCCTTTAGAAACTCGCCTTGCCACCAGTTCCGAACCGATTTGGAATTCATACACACTACTTGCACCTCTCCTTTGTTCACATGATAGTACGGAAAGCGTTTTCTCATGCAGCCTTGCCACGCGCATCAGATCTTGTTTGTCGGCAAGAAGTATCGAGTGTCCGGCATCGAACAGTGCCGCTGCCGTTTCCTCCGGCGCCTCGACAGCCAGAATCCGATCATCTTGGATTTGAACCACATAAAGACGCGTGCTCACGGCAAGTACCTTTCGTTTGATTGAAGAGGTGGGGCAATGTATTGAACGAAAAAGAGCAACTTCCATGCCGCATAGCAGATATTCAGGACCGCGCAAGTTCAGAAATCCGACTCCGGCGCATTTCCAATGTACTTGGCAGGTTGACTAAAATTGTCGTATAGAAATGGCGCCAATTTATCGTTAAGTGTTTTAGAATGTGCAAGTTGGGACTTTGTTGCATGAGTTTTTGATCCACTGTCATTATCAGGCTGAAGCTACAAGAACGAAAACCAACTCGATCTTACCGATTTTTTGTTTTGTTCTCGACCATAACAAGAAAAACCTCCCAGAATCGCTCCGGTCTCATGATACATCACGGCAAGCCCGCAAATATCACGGGACGGTCCTGCAAATACAATTGCATTGACTATTGCCGCAATAATCATTCAGTGAATACAGCGGGAAATAAAAAATTATAGTTTGAATAGCTTGCGCGGACTTTTCCAGTCTTATGTCAATTTGAAGAGATGATTTCCGCCCTGCGGTTTCTCCGATAAAAGTAATTAGAGTATTTAACATTACTCGCCGATGTGACAATCAGGAGACAGAGAGAATCATTAATAGTTTTGGCATGACGATTGCTCTGTGATTCACTTGTTGGGCATCGTTATAGCCGGCTCGCGTCACTAAGCGGCCGTCCAAAAATTACTTCGTGATTTAGGGAGCACGAGGGCGAATGGTGTAATTCCAGGATGGACAAATGGCATGGTAATGGATATTGAGTTGGGAAAAGTCGTAGTTGCTGACTTTGACTTTCAGAGGGTAGTGTTTATCGGTGCAAGAGGCTGTGACCTTCAATCCGGTTTCGGTGCGGGTGCCACGAATCAGCCCCAACATCTTGTCCAGACTATCCAACGGTTCTCCCGCCCAGTTGATACTGATCGGCCCGAACAAACGGTGTTCCACGGGATTCCATTTCGATGCACCCGTGGGGTAGTGGGCCACCGTGATCGCCAAACCGTCCTCATCGGCCCAGCGTTGCAGGGCATATTTCCACAGACGGGGACGGCAGCCGTTGCTGCCCCCGGCGTCGGCCTCGATCAGTAGGCGTCGGGCGTGAGGATACCACCAGCGTCCCCGCTGACGCCACCAGCGACGAATGGCGTCTACGGCAAATTGTGGCGTATCGCCATCCATTCCCACATGCACATGCCCACAGTTGTACTTCGGATCGTAGATCCCGTAGGGTGCGGCACGAAATAGGGCGTCTTGCTGGAAATCGTGGGCGTTCACCTCCCGGGGCGTTCTTCGCCAAGTGCGACCGGCGTTCTTGAACTCGCCGATCAGTTCCTTTTTCTTGGTATCCACGCTGAGAACAGGATCACCGCTACGCTGAAAGGCTTCTAGCTCACGCCGCAGATAGCGGAACTGCTTGTCCCGGTCCGGGTGAGGAGGCCCCGTAAACCGCTTCACGTTCACCCGCTGCGAAAAGCCGGACTTGCCCAACAAACGTTGCACAGTGCCTGGAGCCAAGTGCAATCGGCGTCCCAACTCCCGCAAGCCCAGCCGCACGAAACGGCGTCCTGTGGCCGGATCGCCTCCCGTTTCGGGCTCCACGATCTGTTTCAGGCGTCGCTCGATTTCGGGCGTTTTTTTTCCACCGTGGGCCGACCTGCCCCCGGCAGCCGGGCTTGGCCGGTAGGACGCCCCGCCAGCCCCGAAGACAACTCATCTTGGCCACGGCGGATGGTATCCGGATGTAGGCCCGTGACCAGGCTTAGCAACGCCACGCCGCCATGTCCCAAGCGGTTGGCCTCCCAGGCTGCGATCCAACGCCGCTGCTGCTCGTCGCATCGACTAAGCAAGAGATTCAATTGGGCATGCTGTCCCCGGTCGGGGTGACCGTCGCCTTGTGTACAGTGAGAACACTGACATTGATATATTACCGCATCCTGCATAGTTCGCTCTCCCATCCGTGGAACGGAAAGCTACTTATACAGTATTTAGCCGAAAAGTGGAAGTTGTTTTTGGACGGCCACTAAGGAGTGTAACATGGCCAAAAATCGCATACACGGATACAGTACGTTGCATGATGCGAATAATATGATATCTGACGATGTTTCCAGAGACATCTTTGTTGCAGTTCCCATGTTTTTTGCGATGGCCAATTTTCCATCACCAACATCTTGTGTACAGCAAAATATCTACTTATTAGCGTATCAGCGGGCGATAGTCGCCATGCGAGCACAACACCGACGTCGCCAATTTCTCAATGCTTGCGGTTCCCACCTTTGGAATTGAGAATCCAATATTGTGGGCGTTAATCTCTCGACTCGGACGCTGCTTGATCCGAATACCGGTAATTACCACTCCTCGAAAGCGTCCAAGCCTGCCAAATTTACTGCGGTAAAGCATCCAACAAACAAAAAGAGCCGAACCCGCGTAAGGCTCGGCTCTGAGTATCTTTACCGACCGACCACAAGACATGATTTTGGATGTGCGATCCTCAAAGAAGGGTCGGCAAAACACAATTAATGGGACCTCCCATTTCCCATTGTTCTTCCTATTGGACAAAACAAATCCCCATATTCATTGTGCACTATTTCCACGGCCTACGCTTTATCGATTGTCGGAGGCTCGGGGGTCGCCTTTGGCGGCGACGGCAGTTGCGAAGCGGGCAAGGGCGCCGTCTCAGAGGGCGACGTAGTCGTGGGCGTATTGGTATATTCCACATTATAAGTCTCATATCGTTTATTAATAACATTCCGCAAAGGGGTTGTTAAAACATACGCGATATGATGAACGGCAGCCGCGATGGGATACTTTTCGCCGCACTGGTCGCATGTTTTCACAGGCTCGCATACCTTGACCGGTTCGCAAAGCGGCGGAACCGGCTTAACTGCCTCGCAGACTTTAACAGGCTTGCACGGCGGCGGAACCGGTTTTACACGCTCGCATACCGGGACCTTCTTGGCGGGTTCGCACGGCGGCGGAACCTCTTGGACCGGCTTGCACGCGTCCAATATGCCGGCTTTTGCGACGACATTCCAGCCGGCGATAATGATGGCCATGCTAAATACAAATAAACTCCCCCTCAGACATTTCATCCCGTTCATTTCAACACTCCTTGTCAAAAAATGAGGTGCTCGATCGTGCGGACGATCCTGTTGCACAATCAACAAAATGAAACGCAAACTTCTGGGCTCCCAAGCCCGTTGTTCCTCGCATTATCAAAATTCTAATCGCAACTAGCGTGCCGATTGAATGCATTGGAATATTTCTAACATTTACCCATAAAAACCAAGGTTTCAAGGCGTCAAAGTTTTCCCTGCCTGTTTAACAGTAATTTGGAATGAAGGGTATCGTTCCATTGCGATTTTCATGCCACCGCATTTAATGGATCGCCTATGATCGCAAACGACCGGCTGGATAATATGGTCGAATACTTATCTCACTGACTGCTCTTTGCACGAAAACCATGCAATATGAAATATGCCATGCCTGAAATATATTTTCAACTCAGCCTTGCCAATAGGCGCATTAGTCTTTCGATATTATAGTGTAATGAATACGTTTCACACAGTCTCTGAGAACCGATAGACCGGTTGGGGACGGGCAGGGGAGAAACTTTCCAGGGATGTGATTTTAGCATCAATTCCATTCCGAGTGACTTGCGGCAGGCACTGTACCAAGACATCGCGCAGTAATTCGTGATCAATGTGAACGCGTGCGTTGACAAACAAACCTGCTGTAACGTCTCGATCCGAAGCGTCTCCAGTGGCCCGCATAAAGGCTGTCTCCCCATTGCTGGTCGCATTGCCCGCCACAGTTAATTTTCCCGCCTGCAAAAAGATTTTTATATGGGCAATCTCTGCTTGCCGCGCTTGCAGTTCTCGCCGCATGGCCTCCAACAGATCCAGGGCGATTTGTTTCCAGTCTGGTAGAAAAGCGGCTTGCAATCGCACTGTTGCATTTAACCAACCAAGAGCCGCTTCGCCGTCCGCATAGCGATCGGAATCTACTTCGACAATATTCTGGCCGGCGGGTCGGTCGGCCATTACATACTCCAACCACTCCTGGACGCCTGAACCTTCCAGGGCCGAGATTGTTAAAAGCGGCGTGCGGGGGAATTCCCTGGCAAGCATGGCCCGTAAATCGTTGCTCTCGCCGGGTGGCAGCAAGTCAGCTTTGTTGAGCACGATTACGTCGGCTTCTTCGATTTGTTTGCGATAAATGTAAAGCACATTATCGGGAAATCGGCCCGCGCCGCTATGGGCCAGCGATAAGCGCAGGCCTTCGAGCGCCAGTACTTGCCGCACGTCGATCAATACCGAAAATGGCGCCACGCGAAACTGTCCGCTGTACATCTGCTTGAGTGGTTGAAGAACCGTAGCCGACAGATCGGTGCAGCTTCCAACAGGTTCGCCGATGATCACGTCGGGATTTGCCTGGATTTTGATCCGTTCTATGACGTCTATAAGGTTGGGAAATTTACAACAGAAACAACCTCCGGCCACCTCTTCGACTACGGCCCCTGTTTCCTTTAGGACTGCCGCATCCACCAAATTAGCCGCCTGGTCATTGGCGATAAGTCCTACTTTTTTGCCTTGCTGAAAAAGTCGCCGCGCGGCCTGGCAAATAAGCGTAGTTTTGCCCGCGCCGAGAAAACCACCCACGAGTATGAGCCTAGTATTTTCCATGAAATATATTTTACTGATTTGCAATCCATTTGACGATTGACAATCCTATGGGCTGGACGCAACATGAAATTATACACTCCCACACTAATGATAGCAGGCAGGTAGCTCTGCCCATAAAGACTGAGATTGTGTGCCGCTAGCTTTGCCCGTGCAGTGCCAAGATTGATGCGCAGACGGTTCCGCGGGGAAAAAGCCGCAGAATATCACGTAATGGTCGAGCCACGATGGAATGCCAAACGCTCGCTGCACTGGCCGAGGCGGCGGCATACGCACTGGCAGAGCCAGTGGCACGCGCGTTCCGGCAAATCGAACCTGTCCCCATCATGGTTTTGTTGGAATTCCAAAGTCAAACACGCAACTTTGTCTAGCATTTATACAGGCTCAATCTCAATTTAATGAGATAATTTGAATGTACATCCCGCCTCGGCAATGGTTTTCTTCTCAAAGGGCTCGAAAAACGCGGTTACAGAATCCGGTTTAGTCCGGTTGTTAACAAAAGAGGCGAGAATATGTTGTTGATCGACTGTGCCCCAGTAATTATTTTCACACTTGAATTTTTGCTTGCCAACTACATCGATCGCGACACGATTGTTTATAATATTGCACGAATGGATCTCTATTTCTGAATCGTCAACTAGGGATTGAATTCCAATTGCGTTGCCGGATATTTCACTTGATTTGATAAATACCGAACCATAATAAGGCAAATGCAATCCCACTTCTCCGTTATTGGCGATAGTGCAATGGTCGATATTGATTGGGCTTGCGTCCAATTGCACGCCGTCCTTCAGATTGTTTATAATAAGGCAGTTCCTGAAATTTTGCTCTTTTTCTTTTTTATGATATATTTTGATACCGCATGTATTGTGCGCAAAGATGCAATCCTTTGCTTCAAATGGGCTCCTATCCACATAAATTCCAAAATCCGCGCCGCGAATGTCAAACCGCTCAAATACGATGCGTTTGTTTTTTTGCGGGAATGCTATGGCATTCCATGATTTGTCTTGTATCTCCCGACGAAATATTACAAACTGTTCGCCTTCACCGTAAGAACCGATCTCGCCTTGCACAATAATATTCGCGCCTGGAGAGCAGAGTACGGTGGCGCCGCGTTCCAACAACAGTTTGCCGGTTGGGGCGACCAGCACGGCATCCGGCATTTTGTAAGGCCCATGCGCCCGATCCAAACGCAATTCACTTGTGATCTTTTTGGGAATTATCCCGCTGGAGGATGGATTAGACGCAGGGGCGCCGGTGTCTTGCTCATTAATTGCCACGGCGCCGTCTAGTTGCTTGACCTGGGTCAGACGCTTTTCGACTTTAAACTTCACCAGGCCTGATAGGGATGGCAATGCCTTCTCGTACCATTGGCCGGCGTGTCGCATTATGTTTTCTTTTGAACGATTCTGCGCCGATTGCGCCTGTTCCCACCAACCGTCGGCCAATGTGATTTGTGCGTCGGCATCGGCAGGGTGGTTCTGTTCTTCGGCGGCCAATTTGAGCAGATTCTTATCGCTGCCTTTTGCAAGATGATTCAACCCTTCTTCCCAATTTGCCATCGCAAAACACAGGTATCGCCCAAGCGTAAGATTTGCATCCGAATCATTGGGATGGTTTTTAATTATTTCTTTTGCGGTTTCAATCTGGGAAAATGTTTTTTTCGCGTTTTCCAAGTCTTTCCGGCAGGTTTGCACCTGTTGAACAAGGTCTTTATCCCGTGACTTGGCTGCCTCGGCGGCCGCGAATTTGACGATTTCTTCCGCAAGATCGAATCTGTCCGACGAGCGCAGCTTTCTCCAATATATCAAGCGTCATCACCGCCAGGGACTTGTGCGTATCCGATGTGCGGGCCGCTTTTCCCAATGTCTTGAGCAATTCGACTTTCATCGCCATTGCGTCAATCTTAAATGTTCGATCCAATTCATCCACGGCCTGAAAAGCCAGAGAATCGTCGCCTGCTTGCGCCGCAAGGTCCCTTGCGCGGCTTAGAAGGATGAATTGCGTTGCCGGGCCGTCCTGGCACTCGCTTCCTTTTTGGAAAATCTCTTTTGCAAGGGCCTGCATATCCGTCGGCTTTTTAGCTTTCGCAAAATCGTCCTTGAAAACGTCATCCACCAGTTTTCGCGCCTTATCCAAAACTGATGAGTCAGGAACAGAGAGTTTATTTTTATGGTCGCCAACAGATGACGATCTGACGCCGGTCTGTGGTTCAGAATTACTTTGACCCAATGAAGGGGATATATATAGGGCTAAAATCAAAATATATATCAACAAAGTCCGTGGCATTTAATCGATCCTTTCTCCATTCTCAAAGCGATAACATCCATTAGGAGAAGGACAGAGAATCGGGGTGAGGGCATTTGCGGATCCATAAATGCCCTACACCCCATTCTCCCGCAAAGGAGAGCTATTAAATCGTTTTAATCATTGTCAACTTGTGGTGAATCCAAACCATCGGAACGCGCTACCAGTCTGGCAAAGTCGCGGATGGTAATGGTATCTGAGATGAAATGCACCGAGCCGTCGCCAAACACAGTGAATGCCCCACCGGTGTGGAAGGAGTATACTTCGCCGGTTTCTTCAGTAACGTAGTAACCGGAGTTGTAAGTAAGATATAGATCGCCGTTGGTGGCATTAATGGCTTTCGGTCCTGGAATAGTCGTGCCATCGACGCTTGCGCCGTCAATGCTGAAATCGCTGGCTGGTGCGCCCAACCGCCGCCGTTTATACGGTCAAGGGTCAAGTCGCTGCTGACTAGTTTGCCATTCTGATACAAGTATGGACGCCCAGCCGACTCGGCATATAAGATGGTGTGCGATAATCCATCGGTAGCATCTGCAGAGCGTGTGGTTTCATTCTTCCTGAGCAGACCGCTGTTGGGGAAACCTAATTGGTTGATGCTAAGCGGCCGTCCAAAAATTACTTCGTGATTTAGGGAGCACGAGGGCGAATGGTGTAATTCCAGGATGGACAAATGGCATGGTAATGGATATTGAGTTGGGAAAAGTCGTAGTTGCTGACTTTGACTTTCAGAGGGTAGTGTTTATCGGTGCAAGAGGCTGTGACCTTCAATCCGGTTTCGGTGCGGGTGCCACGAATCAGCCCCAACATCTTGTCCAGACTATCCAACGGTTCTCCCGCCCAGTTGATACTGATCGGCCCGAACAAACGGTGTTCCACGGGATTCCATTTCGATGCACCCGTGGGGTAGTGGGCCACCGTGATCGCCAAACCGTCCTCATCGGCCCAGCGTTGCAGGGCATATTTCCACAGACGGGGACGGCAGCCGTTGCTGCCCCCGGCGTCGGCCTCGATCAGTAGGCGTCGGGCGTGAGGATACCACCAGCGTCCCCGCTGACGCCACCAGCGACGAATGGCGTCTACGGCAAATTGTGGCGTATCGCCATCCATTCCCACATGCACATGCCCACAGTTGTACTTCGGATCGTAGATCCCGTAGGGTGCGGCACGAAATAGGGCGTCTTGCTGGAAATCGTGGGCGTTCACCTCCCGGGGCGTTCTTCGCCAAGTGCGACCGGCGTTCTTGAACTCGCCGATCAGTTCCTTTTTCTTGGTATCCACGCTGAGAACAGGATCACCGCTACGCTGAAAGGCTTCTAGCTCACGCCGCAGATAGCGGAACTGCTTGTCCCGGTCCGGGTGAGGAGGCCCCGTAAACCGCTTCACGTTCACCCGCTGCGAAAAGCCGGACTTGCCCAACAAACGTTGCACAGTGCCTGGAGCCAAGTGCAATCGGCGTCCCAACTCCCGCAAGCCCAGCCGCACGAAACGGCGTCCTGTGGCCGGATCGCCTCCCGTTTCGGGCTCCACGATCTGTTTCAGGCGTCGCTCGATTTCGGGCGTTTTTTTTCCACCGTGGGCCGACCTGCCCCCGGCAGCCGGGCTTGGCCGGTAGGACGCCCCGCCAGCCCCGAAGACAACTCATCTTGGCCACGGCGGATGGTATCCGGATGTAGGCCCGTGACCAGGCTCAGCAACGCCACGCCGCCATGTCCCAAGCGGTTGGCCTCCCAGGCTGCGATCCAACGCCGCTGCTGCTCGTCGCATCGACTAAGCAAGAGATTCAATTGGGCATGCTGTCCCCGGTCGGGGTGACCGTCGCCTTGTGTACAGTGAGAACACTGACATCGATATATTACCGCATCCTGCATAGTTCGCTCTCCCATCCGTGGAACGGAAAGCTACTTATACAGTATTTAGCCGAAAAGTGGAAGTTGTTTTTGGACGGCCACTAATGGATTCAGCATCCACTAGATCTAATCCGCCGGAATAGACGGATGGTGGGCCCAGCCGCGGATCGACCCCAACCGTCGGGGAATAATCAGTTGTGGCAACTATCGGCACCCAAGGCGTCTTTTGGGGATCGGCATCTAGCTTATAAGCCGGAGCACTAGAAGCTGCCAAAGGCGACCGCAAAAAGATAGTCGGATCCGACGGGCATTCCAGAATGGAGATGCGTTGCGCGGTGATATTCGCATTTATAGCACCAAACGCATTCACCGTTGTATCGCTCCAGTTCTTTGTAAAGTCATATTTACTGAACTTGTTTGACTCTTCAAAGTACGGCAGGAGTTTAGTCAATCCCGCGACGCGCGGTGCAGTTGTCGATCCCGTTGGACGATCACTGGACGGTAAAGTCTTATAGGTACTCTCGTAATTAGCCACGGCCAGGGCAAGTTGTTTGAGGTTGTTGCTGCACTTTGTGCGCCTGGCCGACTCGCGCCTGCTGAACGGCAGGCAGTAACAATGCAATCAAAAGGCCGATGATCGCAATAACCACCAGCAGTTCGACGAGTGTGAAGCCCGTCCGAAATAGGTTGTAAACTTTTTTCTTCACGATAGAGTCCTCCTAAAATAGAGTTGGAAAAATAGTGACATAATTTTAAAACAAAGTTAAAACACCTTCTTTTCTGCTTTAACACAACAGTTATTACTTCAACACAATAGGCTGTAATGTGTTTTCACCCTCTGCAATCTGCACGGTAAGGGGCGAAGTTTTGGGGTTGCCGTATTGCTTGGGCACCAGATTGGGCCCGCGCGAAAAGTCGCCATTGGCTTGCTTAACGATACTGTGCAATTCCACGGTGACTTTGTATTCCCCGGCTGGCGCG
The DNA here is from genome assembly GCA_963844755.1 of Pirellulales bacterium. Classification (GTDB taxonomy): domain Bacteria; phylum Planctomycetota; class Planctomycetia; order Pirellulales; family Thermoguttaceae; genus JBEKIK01. The sequence continues at coordinate 206,101 of CAWJPM010000016.1, read as the reverse complement.
CCATCATCCGCGCTGTAGGTACTCAATGAGAATGTACCGTCTTCGCGCACCTGTCCGCGCGGGGGAATCACCTTGGAACCTACGGCTGCCTTGGGATGCAGTACAACATACGCGCCGGATGCCGGTTTGCCGTGAAATGCCAACTGTCCTTTGACCGGAAACACGGGCAGTTGGTTGGCATCCGTTGATGATCCACAGCCCGCAAGCCCAACCAAGAACAACAAAAGGATTGACATGGCGAATTTGTATACGATCTTTTTATTCATTGAATATCTCCTTGATCGTGTTAGTGAACATTTGAAAAAAAGTAAAAAAATTTTACGCGAAAAGACTGTGGGCTTAAGGCCTAAATCCTTTCTAAGGTGTTTGCACTGCAAAGAGAGTTCACTCTCGTGGAATGTAAGAGAAAGGCCGACAAACCTGACGTCGAAACCTTCTGTGACCTTTGATACGGCGGCGATTTCACAGTCACTTCATCAATCAACCGCACCACTCCGGCCACATGTTGAACAAGTTGCACTGACAATTGTTTTTCATAGAATGTCGAAACGGATCCTCGGATCGTTACTATGCCGCCATTTACTTCAATTTCAAGTGAGCGTAGGCCCGGCTGGTGCTGTCTGGCAAGAAATGTAGTCACCCGACGCTCTAGATCAGAATCGGCGTCTGTCCGCAAGGAGGAAGCAGGAAGGCCAGGACCTGCATATTGGATTTCGAGCAACATGTTGATGTCTCCATTTTAAAGCTTGTGAAAAAAGTGGGCGGCACTATCAGTATGTAGGACAACAACTGCAACAGCAGCGGACCATGGCCAATCTCCTCGATCATTTAATGCTAGAAATGCCATTGTTGAAGTGAATCACGACATAAAAACTTATATGGTAATGTAAATTCATATCGCAAAACTCGTGCCAATACGTTTTTCTAATAGATTCAGCCCAAAAAGTGGGAACATAGAGTAAGTGAGAAAGCTGCGTAGAAAGTGCCCCATCATAGATCACAGTCTATTCTGAAATATCATGGCAGTTGCCCGATAATATCATGGCTATGTGATGTTGAGAGCTTATCAAGAAACACAATGTAGTGTTTCAGACCACATGGCACAAAAGTTAGGGTAGGCTGACAGATTCCTCCGAACCCATTACTATGAGAGGGAAGGAGAACTTTCCATGAGTGAAAAGAGGCGTCGGAAGTGGACGGCCAAGGAGAAGCTGCGGATCGTGCTGACGTGCATGCAGCCTGGAGTGGAAGTATCGGAGGTATGTCGTCGGGAACACGCCCGCCAGGGAGCCACAGCGGTTCCACATCCTAAGCGGAGCGATTTTTCCGATCTACGATAAAGTCATGGGTGCATCAGGCATCCGCAACGTCAAGATCGCGCGGGCGATTCTCACCAACGGCCAGGCGCTGGTGAGGCTGAACCTGAGTCCGGCCGACGTTCCCAACATCAAGCAGCGGCTCGGCATCGGTACGCCACTGGCCGCAGCTTCGCCCGCTGAGATTCTGGATTTGGTCGTCGGCGGTTCCTTGATCGAGCTCGACAACGGTTGGCGGTTGACTTTGAGCCGAATCTCCGGTGACAAAGTGTTGGAACTGGTCTTAAACGGCGTCGCAGCCAATCGCGACGAGCTTTTCGGGTACGGCCTCTCGGAAGAGATTTTTCATTACAAGAGGCGATGGTTTGTCGTTCACGAATACGCTGAGGACGTACTCAGTCGCCTGCTGGCGCACCGGAAGCCAATCAAAGACCTGACCAATGGTGAGGAAACACAATTCTAACGATTCGCAGATCAGCTCTTATGTGGTCATGTTCGTTATGTGGCGTCGTCCTTGTTTTCCACGGCTATTTGCCCGCGGTTCCCGGGCTAAGCGTCACATAATGGCAAGCGTCAAAGAATCGCCATCGCCTATCTCAGCCCCAACTCTGGTGCTAGACCAAGTTACGAGTCATGATGATGAAGACGGACAAGACCGGTTGGGGGATGACATGGTCGCCAATATCTTCGACTGAGCTATCCCGAAATAGGGTGGAAACTCCTCCTAACTTTGCCACGGCGGCAACGCTGCGGCAAACCAGTTCCGCGGTGACTGCCCGACCGATACCACTGGCCGTCGAACATCCCTCTAAAAGACCCTTGCCACAACAATGGTTTGGTCGTCTTCGGCGGTTTCACTGTGCATGTGCGCCCGCACGGCCTCACGCAGCCGGTCGATGAGTTCCGCAGGTCGGTCGCCTCCGTCGCGAAACACGCGCGTGAGCCGATCAACGCCGAATAGTACTTCCGCCAAGCCTCGCGCCTCGGTGATTCCATCGGTGTAAAGAAGAAGAGTGTCGCCTCGTTCAAGCTGTACGGCGGCTTCTGTGAAGGTCTCTGACGCATCGATTCCAAGCGGGTAGCTCCCAACGGCATCCAGTGCGCGGACGGCGCCGTCTGCCGCACACTTCAGCAATGGAGGCGGATGGCCCGCCCTGGCATAGATGAGCCGCCTTGACGGCGGGTCATAGATGCCGAGGAATGCCGTTGCAAGGCCGCCGAGCTTCTTGCTGCACAACTGTCGGTTGGCGTACATCAACAGGCTCGCGGGCCTGACAATACCGGCGGGATGTGCATGCAACACGGCCTGTACGATCGCCATGACAAGCGCGGCCGCCAAGCCGTGTCCTTCGACGTCGCCGATGAAGATGCACCACCGGCTCGGACTCGTGTGGGCATCGGCTCGGTCATCCTGGCGTTCGTCGAGAGGGAAAAAGTCGTAGAGGTCGCCGCCCGCGCGGCCCAATGGCTCGTAACTTGTCGCGATCTCCAGTCCGACAATTTGCGGCAGAGATGCCGGCAGCAACGCTCGCTGAAGTTCGCCCACCCGCCGGGCGTCACGGTCAATCTGCTCGTTGGCGCGCGCCAGTTCGCTGGCGAGGATCTGGTTCTCCAGTAGTGCGCCGACCAGCGCCACCCGCTCGACGGTCTCCTCCAGGTCCGATACGGTGAATTGTCGGGGGGGCTTCTTCAGTGCAATCCCCCAAGTCATCGGCAGACGGTCGCCGGTAAGCGGGATCGCCATGACCGACGTATACCCGGCGAGCGTCTCGCAGAAAAACGGGTCTCGCGACCAATCGACATCCTGGATGAGTTGCGGCTCGCGGCGACTGATGATCGCGCCCAGGATTCCACCGCGTCGCACGGAACCTGGCTCCTCCTTCACCCGACTGGGAAGGTCGCTGAGCGGCTCATCTTTCAACTGGGCGCCAACGACGCGGTAATGCCCGGGCTCAAACCGCGAGTCGAAAGCAACAACGAGGCGACGAACCCATCGACCTCAGCAAATCCCCTCTCCAATATCCGCAAAGTGTCTTCAGGAGTTTGGCTCTGTTCCAACTCTCGCGTGAGTTGGGCAAGCCTTGCGATTCTGCGATTCTGAGAAAGGTCTTGCAGGTGCATGATATTCTCTACTTTCATCATTCCCTCCGATCTGGTTCGGACCTATGTCGCGCCTGGCTCGCGGGCACCGACTTCGGCGGCTTTGTATGCGCCGGATACGGGACACGGCTTCGCGTGCCAGATGAGGGCCGCATACTCGGCGATAGTGCGGTCGCTGGAGAACATCCCAGACGCAGCGATATTCAGTATGGCCTTGCGCGCCAAGCGTCCGGGTCGGCATACAGCTCGACCAGGCGTTGGTCGGCCTCCAGGTAGGACTTCAGGTCCGCCAGGTGCATGTAGTGGTCGCCATTGGCCAGCAGCGCGTCGAGCAAGGGGCCAAAGACCCCCGGCTCGAAGCGGCTGAAGTGGTCAGCGAAGATCAGGTCCATAGCCGCGCGGGTTTCCGGCTCGTAATCGTAGTGCCAGTGCGGGTTGTACCAACTGTGGCTATTGGCCACTTGTTCCGCCGTGAGACCGAATAGGAAGAAGTTCTCCTCGCCCGCTTCCTCGGCCATCTCGATCGTGGCGCCGTCGCGCGTGCCAATGGTGAGCGCCCCGTTCATCATGAACTTCATGTTGCTCGTGCCGCTCGCCTCGTATCCGGCCGTCGAGATCTGGTTGGAGACGTCGCTGGCCGGGATGAGCCGCTCGGCGAGCGACACATTGTACTCGGGCAGAAACACGACCTGAAGCCGACCGCGGAGCGCCGGGTCGCCGTCGATGGCGCCGGCCAGGTTATTGATGAACTTGATGATCAGCTTGGCAAGATGATAGGCGGGCGCCGCCTTCCCTGCGAAGAAGAATGTCCGCGGCGGCATCTTCAGGTTCGGGTCCGCCCGCAGCCGGTTGTAGAGCACCACGATACGCAGGGCGTTGAGAAGCTGCCGTTTGTATTCATGGATGCGCTTGACCTGGCAATCAAAGACGGTGTCCGGATCCACGGTCTGCCCGGAGGTGGCTTTGAGCCACTGGGCGAACCGAGCTTTGGCCTCGCGTTTGGCCTTGCGGAAGTCGTTGCGAAAGCCCCTGTCGTCGGCCAACGGTATGAGCTTGCTCAATTGGGCCAGGTCGGTAATCCAGCCGTCGCCAATGGCCGCAGTGATCGTACTGGCCAGGGCGGGGTTCGCCAGCAGCAACCAGCGGCGCGGCGTGACGCCGTTGGTCTTGTTACTGAAGCGCTCGGGAAACATCTCGGCCAGGTCCTTGACCGTCACCGTGCGCAGCAGCTTCGAGTGGATCGCGGCTACGCCGTTGGTGCTGTGTGACCCGACAATCGCCAGGTTCGCCATGCGTACGTACTTGCTCGCGCCGTCCGCGATCAAGCTGATGCGTTGGGCGCGGCCCTCGTCGCCAGGGAAGCGTGTGCGGACGGAATCGAGCAGGCGGCGGTTGATCTCGTAGACGATCTCCAGGTGACGGGGCAACATCATCTCAAACCAGGCGACCGGCCATTTCTCCAGGGCCTCGGGCAACAAGGTGTGGTTCGTGTAGGCAAGAGTCCGCTGGGTCAGCGACCATGCCTGGTCCCAGCCAAGGTGCGCTTCGTCTAAGAGAATTCGCATCAGCTCGGGGACGGCCATCGTCGGGTGGGTGTCGTTGAGCTGGATCGCGACTTTCTCGGGAAGCGTGTTCCAGTCGGCGTTGTTGCGGCGGAAACACCGCACCAGGTCGGCCAGGGGTAGCCGTGGAACGCAAAGATGATCGGCTTGTCCTTTGTGAAGAGGTTGTCGAAGTCCTGGTCGCTCAGGCCGTGCGGGTGTTCGCTCGCCGGCTCGAGCTTCATCAGATCCACAACGTTGATCACGCGGACTTTCAGTTCCGGGATGTGCTTGCGGAGCAAGTCCACCGCGGCGAGGGTCTCCAGCGTCGGCACGTCACCGCAGCAAGCCATGACGACATCGGGCTCGCTACCCTGGTCGTTGCTGGCCCAATCCCAGATGCCGATGCCGGCCGTGCAATGCTTGACCGCCTGATCCATCGTCAGCCACTGCGGAGCCAATTGCTTGCCGGCCACTACCAGGTTGACGTAGTGCCGGCTCCGCAGGCAGTGGTCGGTCACGCTCAACAGCGTGTTGGCATCCGGCGGCAAGTAAACGCGGATGACTTCCGCTTTCTTGTTCACGATGTGATCGATGAAACCAGGGTCCTGGTGGCTAAAACCGTTGTGGTCCTGACGCCAGACGAGCGAGGAGAGCAGGTAGTTCAACGAGGCGATCGGTCGCCGCCAGGGAATATGCCGCGTCACCTTCAACCATTTGGCGTGCTGGTTGAACATCGAGTCGATGAGTGGATAAAAGCCTCGTAACACGAGAAGAAGCCGTGCCGCCCGGTCAGCAGATACCCCTCCAGCCAGCCCTGGCATTGGTGCTCACTGAGAACCTCCATGACGCGACCATCCGGGTTGAGGTGGTCGTCGTAGGGTAACGTCTCGGCCACCCAGGCGCGATTGGTGACTTCAAGGACGTCTTGCCAGCGGTTGGAATTGGACTCATCCGGGCTGACCAGCCGGAAGTTGCGACTGTCGAGATTCATTTTCATCACATCGCGGAGGAACTTTCCCATCACCCACGTCGACTCGGCGTCCGTGGCGTCCGGGCTAGGCACCTCGACGGCGTATGCCTGGAAGTCGGGCAACCTAAGATCTCTGAGCAGCAGACCGCCGTTGGCGTGCGGATTCGCGCTCATGCGTTTCTCGCCCTTCGGTGGCAGTTCGGCTAACTCCGGCACGAGGCGGCCCGTTTTGTCGAACAGCTCTTCCGGCTTGTAACTTCTCATCCAGGTTTCGAGGATCTTCAAGTGGCCGGGCTTGGACATGTCGGCCATCGGCACCTGGTACGATCGCCAGTAACCTTCCGTCCGCTGGCCATCGACTTTCTTCGGGCCCGTCCAGCCCTTGGGGCTGCGGAAGACGATCATGGGCCACAAGGGGCGATTGGTGAAGCCATTGCTACGGGCGTCGGCCTGAATGGCCTTGATCTCGCCGATGACACGATCGAGAGTGCCCGCCAAGAGTTGGTGCATTTTTGCCGGGTCGTCTCCTTCGACGAAATATGGCGTGTAGCCGTAGCCGCGCATCAGCGAGTCCAATTCCTCGTGGCTGATGCGAGCGAGCACCGTGGGATTGGCAATCTTGTAACCGTTTAAGTGCAGAATAGGCAGCACACAGCCGTCGCGGACAGGGCGGACGCTTACAGGCCCGGTGGTTTATTGCGATTCCGAAGAAAGGATTGAGTTTATGAGATAAGGGCTTAGTCTTTATGTCAAAATTCCATGCGCGTGAACACTCCTAACTACTTCTCGATGAGATAAGATTTTTAGTCCTATCTTTATACTTCTATAAGCTTTACTCTTACGCGAATAAGGTTATGGGAAATAATTGTTACAATATTGGTGGTTATGACTAGGATGGCGGCGGTCTGCGATCTGCAACTCCTATTGCCACTTGACGTTGTAGCGAACAACAAAAATGTCGCGGGAATCCTTGTGAGGGACAGAATTGTCGCAGAAATAGAGTCTTCGAAGTTCCAGATGCGACGGCAAACTGTGATCGCCGGACGTAATTCAATCGCACCAGAGCGATTACACCTCCTTCTATCTGTCCGATTTCCCGCCAAGCCCGTTGTTTGCACGTTTTGCTCTCAATTCCATGGACATTGGTGGGATTCCGGCACAGCAGTTGCTCATGTGCAACTGCTGTACATTGTGAAATATCACTATCCTTGGTTACCGGAGAAAGAAAGATGTTAGTCGACCTGGTTGCTACAAGAACGTCCGCGAGTGTATCGGCAAACCAATTCCCCGCTATACTGATTCAAAACGCGCAAAGCGGAGTACAGTGCGATGATACTATCCCGGGCAGTCATCACTGCCTCCTCAGCATAGTCGAAGGACAGTTGGTAGTCTGGGATCTGGGAACACCGGGCGGCACGCTCGTAAATGGGACACGTGTGACTAAAGCCGCGATGAAATCTGGCGATACCCTTTCACTCGCCGGGACGAGCTTCCAAGTGAACTATCAACAACGGCCTCAACGCTATTTACGCGGTGCGAGATCCTAAATTAGTGGGCGATCCCCAACATCTTGATGTTGTAACGCGACACTTGCGGGGCGATTGCTAAATGCTCGGCTGCGGTCACATTTTCGCCTTTGTATCTAAGGGCAACGGTGATCACGTCGCATTACACCTGTTCCACTAGAGGGCGGTACCAAGCCGTATCCTCGCTCAGGAGTGCCGGGCCTTGGCAAACTGCCGATAATCAATGCCCAGCTTATTGATTTAATACCAGACCATGCGCGGGGTAATGCAAAATTGTTCGGCTACCATATTCACTCGCCAATCGTTCCCTTGATGGACTAATCGTGGGTACTTTTCCGTCTGCGGATGCTACTTCTGTCCCAGATTCCTCCAGGGCATCATTTTACGGGATCGTAGAGGTGTGTCGAAAATGGGGTCCTTTGATGGGATTCCCGTGAAACGGATGAGTTGATGGGATCGCAGCAGAAAGCTACAAGTCTTGTTTACCCGTCCGCGAGTAATGTTAAGAGCGGCACGTTTTTCCATAGTTACGCTGGACCTTCTCCGTGCCACCGTTTCCGAGCGTTGTTTTAAAATATGCGCCGTATAGCCAGTTCACATGGTTTGCCGGTATATCAAGTTCGCATAGCCATATAGGTGAAAATACTGTTTGAGTGAGAGGGTTCAAAAAGTTATCAACAATATCGAGGGCAGTGCTGGTATATCAAAGACGATATAGATGATAAACATTTTTCAGAAAGGCAGGTTTTATCGGAGAACTGGCATAAATAATGCTCATTGTAAATAATGTTAATGTAAGTATTCATGCAGTAGTATAATTGCATATATACAAGTCATACACTGCATATATAATGTGCATATAGTGATTTGATAAAAGTGTAATTAAAATTTATTCTATGAAATTGACAAATACTGAATTAAAGATAGAAAACTATGAGCATTGATGCTTTTAAAAATTACCAGGTCCATCTTGCAAGGCATGAGAAGGATTTGGAAGTCCTCGCCTCGATAGGTGCCATCCTATCCACCCAATCCGGTCAACAGCAAATGCTGTTAGCGGTGCTGGATGAATTGGAAAAAATGTCGGATATGGCTCGGGGAACGGTAATGCTGCTTATGCCAGACGGCAAGGAATTAGTGGTTGAGGCGGCTCGCGACATTTCTTTCGATGATCGTCAACAATTACGATACCAATGGGGAGAAGGCATCATCGGCTCAGTTGTTCAGACCGGTCAGCCGGCCTTGATTCCCAGGGTCTCGAAAGAGCCGCGTTTTATAAATCGGATTTTTCAGCGTCAACCAGAAGAAGCCGAAGAGGTCAGTTTTATTTGTGTACCGATCATCCTCGGTAGCGAGGTAGTGGGGACGCTTTCTGTTGATCTACCGATCCAGAACGCAGAATCGCTCGAAGAAGAGTCGAGATTTCTTAGAATTGTAGCCAGCATGATCGCATACGACGTTAAGGCACGTCGCATGGAGGCCCTCCAGCGGCAGAACCTGGAAGTAGAGAATCTGCGGCTGAGACTTGCATTGGAAGAACGGTTCCGACCTGAGAATATCATTGGGAACTCAAACACAATGCGGGAAGTGTATCTGCGCATTCACCAAGTTGCGACAGCCAATACAACAGTGCTTATCCGCGGCGAGTCGGGCACAGGCAAGGAGTTGGTCGCTTCGGCTATTCATTATAGCAGTTCTCGGGCAAAGAAACCTTTCGTGAAGCTTAACTGCGCTGCGCTTAACGAGAACCTGTTGGAAAGCGAATTGTTCGGCCACGAAAAGGGGGCATTTACAGGAGCTTTGCACTGCCGCATCGGGCGGATCGAAGAAGCCGAAGGTGGAACTCTATTCCTCGATGAAATCGGCGATTTTTCGCCGACCATTCAGGTAAAATTCCTCCGCGTGTTACAGGAGCACGAATTCGAAAGAGTAGGTGACAACAAAATCTGCAATGCCGACATCCGTGTGATCGCCGCCACGAACCGCGACCTGGAAGCAATCGTCGAAACGGGGATCTTTCGGCAAGACTTGTACTATCGCATTAACGTTTTCCCGATCTTCCTTCCACCCTTGAGGGAGAGAAAGGACGATATTCTGCTTCTGGCCGACCATTTCGTGACAAAGTACTCGCGCAAAATGGGAAAGGAGATCAAACGGATTAGCACTCCGGCGATTAATATGATGTTTGCATATCATTGGCCGGGCAACGTGCGGGAATTGGAGAATTGCATCGAATATGCGATTCTGCTCAGCATTGACGGGGTAATCCACGCTCATAATCTCCCCCCGACACTCCAAATGCCCGAGGTCTCGAATGTTGAACCTGCCGGCTCGATGAAGATGAGGGTTAATCTTTTGGAAAAAGACATGATCACCGATTCGCTAAAGTCATCTAACGGAAACATGACCACCGCAGCTCGCCAGCTTGGTATTACCCCACGAATGGTTCGATATAAGATGAAAAAACTCGGCATCGATCTACAACAGTGCAATGAAAAGGCCGTATCTTGAATTATTTCCGAATGCCTGCTTTTTTTCCCGCATGAAGTCGTACAAGCATTTCCATCCGTTCAATCCCATGAACATTTTTGTTCCAAGGCCTTTAATTACTTTGTCGCAAACGTCTTAAATCGCCAGTTTGCTCATCGCGGGGCCAATCGGCAATGCCGCACTGACATTTTTGTCACGCGGGCATAACGGACGGACCATCGCTTTGCCCGACAATTCTTCCTGGGAATTTTGCCGCGTTTTCTCAGGTATTTCGGCCAAAACGAGCAAGAATATTTTCGTGCATCTCCATTTTGGCGCAAGTGTTGCGAATACGTATAAAAACTTCAGAGCCTGTGATGCTCTGAGTATGTTGTGAACGTGTTGGAGTAACACCTCCAACTCCCAAAATTAATAAAGGAAGTAACTTCTATGAAAAAAGTAGCAATCTACGGCAAGGGAGGCATTGGCAAATCGACCACCACGCAAAACACCGTGGCCGCATTGGCCGAGATGGGCAGAAAAGTGATGGTTGTCGGTTGCGATCCCAAGGCCGATTCCACGCGGCTGCTCCTGGGCGGACTGGCCCAACGCACCGTGCTCGATACGCTCCGCGAGGAAGGAGAAGACGTCGACTTGGACGATATCCGCCGCGAAGGTTTTGGCGAATGTCTCTGCACCGAATCGGGCGGGCCGGAACCGGGCGTCGGTTGCGCAGGCCGGGGAATTATCACCTCGATCAACCTGCTGGAGCAACTCGGCGCCTATGACCAAGATCTCGATTATGTTTTCTACGATGTGCTGGGCGACGTCGTATGCGGCGGATTCGCCATGCCTATCCGCGAAGGCAAGGCACAGGAAATCTACATCGTATGCTCCGGCGAGATGATGGCCATGTACGCCGCGAACAACATCTGCAAGGGGATTGTAAAGTTTGCCACAAGCGGGCGTGGTCCGGCTGGGCGGATTGATTTGCAACAGCCGCAATGTGGACAACGAACGCGAAATGATCGATGAATTCGCACATCGGCTGGGATACGCAGATGATCCATTTTCTGCCGCGCGACAATGACGTGCAGCGGGCTGAAATCAAGCGGCAGACCGTGATCCAATGGAATCCTGCCTGCCCACAGGCCGACGAATACCGCAAACTGGCCCGGGCCATGGATGAAAACGAAAATTTCGTCATTCCCACGCCGCTGCCGATACCCGAGTTGGAATCGCTGCTGATCGAGCACGGCCTGGTTGCCGTGTGAGTCAAGAACGTAGAATATCGTCGTGATCGGGCGTAGTGCTCGGCACGCACGCTTTAACAATACTGGCTAATACTATACATCTTAAACCCAAATTCAACATAAGGAACATAGCATGATTATGGTCAAAGCCATCATTCGGCCGGAAAAAACCGACGAAGTCCTTGCCGCCCTGATGTACGCGGGCTTTCCCGCCGTCACAAAAATGGATGTATACGGACGCGGCAAACAGCGAGGCATGAAAGTCGGAGAGGTAACCTATGACGAGCTTCCAAAAGAGATGATTTTCACGGTCGTAAAGGAAGCCGACAAGGATTTTGTAATAAAATCATCATCCAGGCTGCCCGCTCAGGCACAAGAGGGGCTTATGGCGACGGCAAGATATTCGTTTCCGACGTGGACGAGATTTACACGATCAGTTCGGGTATTCGCGAAGACGCCGAAACCGACGTTGCGACCGCCAAGTAATCGATATCATCAAAAAGCTTTATTCAAGGAGTATAACCGTGAAAGAGGTATTGGCTGTTATCCGCATGAACAAGATGAACGAGACCAAGCAAGCATTGGCCGACGCGGGAGTCGCTTCGTTCACCGCCCGAAAAGTCATGGGCCGAGGCAGAGGCAAAGTCGATTACCGGCTGCTTAAAGGCGCCGAGGAAGGCCATGAAGAAGCCATCAGCCAATTGGCCGCCGGCCCGAAGATGATTCCCAAAAGAATGATTTTTGTCGTAGTGCCGGATGAAAGAGTACCCCTGGTTGTAAAAACGCTGATCCAGGCAAATCGAACCGATCATCCGGGCGACGGAAAGGTGTTTGTCATGCCGGTTAAAGAGGCAATCCGCGTGCGAACAGACGAAAGAGATAAAATCGCCTTAGACGATACCGACTCGCTATAGCACGGCGGTAGGCAGGGTGCCATGCCCACGCTTGCCGTGGGCATGTTGGAAACGCAAAAACCGTAGCATGTCCACGCAAGCGTGGACATGGCACCCGCTCATTAACGCAGCCATGACCATGTAAACAAGGAACCCGACGATGTCCATCGATCAATACCCCAACTCTGCCGAAGTCAAGCAAGAACTCATCAAGGTTTATCCGGCAAAAGTTGCTCGGAAACGCGCCAGTCAAATCGTCGTCAATACCAAAGATTCGCAGGAGCCGATCCCTGAGATCACCGCAAACGTGCGGGCCATTCCGGGCATCATCACGCAAAGGGGTTGCACCTACGCTGGCTGTAAAGGCGTGGTGCTGGGACCTACTCGCGATATCGTCAATATCACGCACGGGCCGATCGGTTGCGGCTTCTACTCGTGGCTCACGCGGCGAAATCAAACTCGCCCGCCCACGCCTGAAGATGACAACTTCATGACTTACTGTTTCTCTACTGATATGCAGGAGGACCAGATCATCTTCGGCGGAGAAAAAAAGCTCCGCGCGGCGATCCAAGAGGCCTTCGACCTGTTTCATCCCAAGTCGATCGGGGTATTCGCGACCTGTCCCGTGGGTCTGATCGGCGACGACGTCCACGCCGTTACCCGCGATATGAAGGAAAAGCTCGGTATCAATGTTTTCGCCTTCAGTTGCGAGGGTTACAAGGGCGTAAGCCAATCGGCCGGCCACCACATCGCCAACAATGGGCTGTTCAAGCACGTAATCGGGCGCAACGAATCCGTGCCACAGGGAAAATTCAAAATGAACCTGCTCGGCGAATACAACATCGGCGGCGATGCCTTCGTGCTCGAAGACCTGTTGGAGCGCTGCGGAATCACGCTTGTATCCACGTTCAGCGGCAATTCGAGCATCGATAAATTCGAGAACGCCCACATGGCCGATCTGAACACGGTGATGTGCCACCGTTCGATCAACTACGTGGCCGACATGTTGCAGACGAAGTATGGAATTCCCTGGTTTAAGGTGAACTTTATCGGCGCGGCCGGAACAGAGAAGTCGCTCCGCAAGATCGCCTGTTATTTCGACGACGCGGAACTGATCCGCCGCACCGAGCAAGTGATCGAGGAGGAAAAGGCCGAAGTCGTCAAAGTCCGCGACGATGTACGCGCACGGTGCGAAGGCAAAATCGCCATGCTGTTCGTGGGCGGAAGCCGGGCGCATCATTACCAAGACCTGTTCAGCGAAATCGGCATGAAGACCGTTGCCGCGGGCTACGAATTTGCCCACCGCGACGACTACGAGGGACGCCGCGTGCTACCCACTATCAAAGTCGACGCCGACAGCCGGAACATCGAGGAACTGCACGTCGAACCGGACCCAGCAGCTCTATCAGCCGCGTAAAAGCGCCGAAGATCGCGAAAAACTTGCCGCCGAAGGATTCGAGTTCAATGACTACGCCGGAATGATGAGCGAAATGGACCCGCAGACTTTGGTGATTGACGATATCAGCCACCACGAGACTGAGCGGCTGTTGGAAACATATCGGCCGGCCGTGTTTTGTGCGGGCATCAAAGAAAAATACGCAGTGCAAAAGTTGGGCATACCCTGCAAACAATTGCACAGTTACGACTATGGCGGACCGTACGCCGGTTTTCGCGGGGCGATTAATTTCTACCGCGAGATCGACCGCATGGTAAACACGGCCATTTGGTCTTTCATCGTTCCGCCTTGGGAAAAGCACGCCCAACCGACCTTGGAAGCCGTGTACGTGCACAAGTAATCCGCATTTTGACAAATCGCCATTGAAAGAAATACTACCATGTTATTGCGACATACTACGGCCGATATCGTCGAACGTCAGGCCCTGACTGTCAATCCCGCGAAAACCTGCCAGCCGATCGGCGCAATGTACGCGGCGCTGGGTATCCACAAATGCTTGCCGCACAGCCACGGGTCGCAAGGCTGCTGTTCGTATCACCGCAGCACGCTGACGCGGCATTACAAGGAGCCGGTCATGGCCGCCACCAGTTCCTTTACAGAAGGTTCGTCGGTATTCGGCGGCCAGGCCAATTTGCTCCAGGCCATCACCAATATATTCACGATTTACGAACCGGACATCATCGCCGTCCACACGACCTGCCTTTCGGAAACGATCGGCGACGACATTCCGCAGATCATCTCGAAGGCCCAGGACGAAGGAAAAATCCCGTCCGGCAAACGAGTAATTCACGCCAATACGCCAAGCTACGTGGGTTCGCACGTGACCGGATTCGCGAATATGACCAAGGCCATGGTCGATTACTTTGCCGAGCCGCCGAAGCAAAAGCGGAAGATCGATCAACATTATCCCCGGCTGGGTCGAGCCCAGCGACATGCACGAAATCAAACGCCTGGCAAACACCCTGGGCGTGGAAACGATATTGTTCCCCGATACATCCGGCGTGCTCGACGCCCCGCAGACCGGCAAGCACCAGTTCTATCCCAACGGAGGCGTGACAACGGCGGAGCTTGCCAGAACGGCCGAAAGCCAGGCGACAATCTGCCTTGGCCCGACCGCTTCGGAGCCTGCCGCCAGCGGCAACTCGACGGGAAGTTCAAAATCCCCTTCGAGTCGCTGGAATTGCCTATCGGGCTAAAGGCCACCGATCGTTTTGTAAACACCCTGCGCAAGACGGCGCGAGTGCCGGTGCCGCAAGCGGTCAATGAAGAGCGCGGCCGGCTGGTCGACATGATAACCGACATGCACCAATATTTTTACGGCAAGCGGGTCGCGATTGTGGGGCGATCCCGACCAACTGGTTTCGCTGGCCGAGTTCCTTGCCGACCTCGACATGCGTCCGGTTTACATGGTTACCGGCACGCCCGGCAAACAGTTCGATAAAAGAATGGAGACGGCTTTGGCCGGCCGCGTGCCCGAGGCGAAATACAGGCAAGGCGCCGCAGCCGACATGTTTCTGATGCACCAGTGGATCAAAAACGAGCCGGTCGATCTTTTGATCGGCAACACATACGGCAAGTACATTGCCCGGGACGAAAACATACCCTTTGTCCGGCACGGATTTCCGATCCTGGATCGGGTCGGACATTCGTACTTTCCCACTGTAGGTTACGTGGGCGGCATGCGGCTTTTGGAGGTGATGCTTAACGCTATTTTAGATCATAAAGATCGCACGTCGCCAGAAGAGAGTTTTGAGTTGGTCATGTAATTGATTGAGGCATTGATTGCCAATGAACCTATGCTGCGGCCACGTGGCTAGTAAACTCGGCTGGAACAGCCGTGTTTACGACGGAATTAGGATAATTGGCTGCATCGGTATCAAAAAGTAGTTACGCCCTTCGCGTGGTCATCGATGGGGCGCGGCTTTCCCCAGCCGCGCCCGAGCCACGCGATACAAGGAACCATACGGTCATGTTCGAGGTTCTCGAAACCCGCCGCGAGCAAATCCATCAAAAAGGTGCCGAGCCTTTTGCCATGGTCTGCGGCAAGCCGAGCGTGGCCGGCTCGGTGAGCCAACGTGCCTGCGTCTTCTGCGGCTCTCGCGTGGTGCTCTATCCGATAGCCGACGCCCTGCACCTGGTCCACGGCCCCATCGGGTGCGCGGCCTACACCTGGGACATCCGCGGTTCGCTTTCCTCCGGCCCGGACCTGCACCGCATGAGCTTTTCCACCGATCTCGGGGAAAAAGATGTAATATACGGCGGCGAAAAAAAGCTATACAAGGCCCTGATCGAGTTGATCGACCATTACCATCCCAAGGCGGCGTTCGTGTATTCCACCTGCATTGTCGGACTGATAGGCGACGACGTTGACGCCGTATGCCGCCGCGTCGAGACCGAGTGCGGCATTCCGGTTTTACCGATTCATTCCGAAGGATTTAAAGGAACGAAAAAGGACGGCTATCAGGCGGCATGCGAAGGCATAGCGAAGATTGTGGGCACGGGCTCTACGGAAGGGATCGGAAAACGCAGCATTAACATCCTCGGCGACTTCAACCTGGCCGGCGAAACCTGGATGATCCGCGATTATTACAAACGCATCGGCGTAGATGTGGTCGCCACGATCACCGGCGACGGACGCGTCGATGCCATCCGCCGTGCACACGGCGCCGCCCTCAACGTGGTGCAATGCGCAGGCTCGATGGTCGGCCTGGCGAAAATCATGCAAGAGAAATACGGCATACCGTTCATACGCGTATCCTATTTCGGCATCGAAGACATGGCAAAGTCACTCTACGACGTGGCCGAGTTCTTCAAAGACGACAATATCCTCCAGCTCAGCCGCGAACTTATATATAAAGAGGTCGAGTCGATCATGCCCGAGTTGCGGCGTTACCGCGAACAATTGGAAGGCAAACGTGCGGCCGTGTATACGGGCGGCGCATTCAAGGCGTTTTCATTGGTCCGTTCGCTGCGCACGCTGGGCATGAAAACCGTGATCGTCGGGTCGCAGACCGGCAATAAGGAAGACTACCAACTTCTGCGCGAACTTTGCGACGAAGGGACAATACTGGTAGATGACACGAACCCCCTGGAACTATCGCACTTTGTACAAGAAAAAAACGTGGACCTGTTCATCGGTGGCGTAAAAGAGCGGCCCATCGCCTACAAATTGGGAATCGGCTTTTGCGATCACAACCACGAACGCAAGGAGGCGCTTGCCGGATTCGAGGGAATGCTGAATTTCGCCCGAGAGGTTCACCGCTCAGTGATGTCGCCCGTATGGAGACTCGTACCAGGAAAAAGACGGAGATCAGACCCATGATATGTGCCGCCGACAAGAATCGAACTGATGCAAACAAAAAAACCACGCCGGCCTTCACAGCCACGCGCAACGCCTGCAAGCTGTGTGCTCCGTTCGGCGCATGCCTGGCGTTTCGCGGCGTGGAAGGAGCGGTTCCGCTTCTGCACGGTTCGCAAGGATGTTCGACATACATCCGCCGCTACCTGATCAGCCATTTCAAGGAGCCGCTGGACATTGCATCGTCGAATTTCAGCGAGGCAACGGCCATCTTCGGCGGAAAAGATAACCTGCAAATCGCACTAAAGAACGTTATTCGCCAATACAATCCGCCTGTGATCGGCATTGCCACGACCTGCCTTGCCGAAACCATAGGCGACGACGTGGGACATTACCTCCGCCAGATCCGCGCGGAAAACTCCGACTGCAAATTGCCGGAAATCATCAATGTTTCCACGCCGAGCTATGTCGGCACGCATGCCGAAGGTTTTTCGGCGGCGGTTCGGGCGATTGTCGAGAACCTGGCGCAACCCGGCCCGCGCCACGAGTCGATCAACATCCTGCCCGGCATCGTTTCGCCCGCCGATATACGCTACCTGAAGGATGTTTTTGCCGATTTCGGACTGGAGGCGATACTTTTGCCCGATTATTCAGACACCCTGGACGGTCCGGCCTGGAGCGAATATCAGCAGATCCCACCGGGCGGCACTCCGCTAGAGTCGATCCGCCGCATGGGCAGTGCAAAGGCCACAATCGAATTCGGCGCAACCAGCAACTCCGCACAAACCGCCGGAATGTTGCTGGAAGAACGGTTCGGCGTCCCGCTATATAAAGTGTCGCCGCCAATCGGCGTAATCCAAACCGACCTGCTATACGACGTGCTCGAAGAACTCAGCGGTCGAAAGACGCCCGAAACCCATTGCGAAGAGCGAGGCCGGCTGGTCGATGCCTATGTTGACGCCCACAAATACGTTTTCGGCAAGCGTGCCGTGATCTACGGCGAACAAGATCTGGTCGTGGGCATGGCCTCGTTGCTGGCGGAAATCGGCATGATTCCGGCCTTGTGCGCATCTGGCGCGGAAACCGGCCGGTTGACAGAACGCATCGCCGAAGTCGCCCCGGACTTGACGTCCGAAATTTCAGTATTGGAAGGAGCCGACTTCGCCGAGATCGAGGACCGCGCAGCCGAACTGCGCCGACATCATGATCGGCAACAGCAAAGGATATCGCCTGAGCCACAAACTGGGCATTCCCTTGATCCGCGTGGGGCTTCCGATCCACGACCGCATCGATGGGACGCGCATCCTGCACGTCGGCTATCGCGGCGCACAACAGTTATTCGACCGCATTGCCAACGCCTTGATCGAAAAGACCCAAGATTCGTCGCCCGTGGGCTACAGCTATATGTAGGACAAGCCATGACACTGGACATTTCCCATCATCCCTGTTTCAACGACGCAGCCCGCGGCCGGTTCGGGCGGATCCATCTGCCAGTGGCCCCGCACTGCAATGTCCAATGCAATTTCTGCCGGCGCGATTTCGATTGCGCAACGAGAGCCGGCCCGGAGTGACAAGCACGATCCTCTCACCCGGGCAAGCATTATATTATCTGGAAAGCGTGTTGGAAAAAAACAAGCAAATCAGTGTGGTGGGCATCGCCGGGCCGGGCGATCCGTTCGCAAATGAAAGAGAAACGATGGAGACGCTTCGCCTGGTTCGCAAACGCTTTCCCGAAATGATTCTCTGCGTGGCTTCAAACGGGTTGAACGTAGCGCCCTATGTCGATGAGCTGGCTTCGCTGAACGTAAGCCACGTGACGCTCACGATCAACGCTGTCGATCCGGAGATCGGCGCAAATATTTACGCCTGGGTCCGAAACGGAAAATCGGTATATCACGGCCAGATCGGCGCAAAACTCCTTTGGGAGCGGCAATCCCGGGCGATTTCGTCTTTGAAGGAACGAGGCATTACAATCAAGATTAATACAATCGTTGTGCCGGGAGTTAACGATCATCATGTGGTTGAGATCGCCCGAAAAGTGGCGGATCTTGGGGCCAATATTTCAAATTGCGTGCCATTGTACCCGGTCGCAGAAACGCCATTCGCATCCATAGCCTCGCCGTCGCACGAGCAAATTGCGGCGCTTAGGATCGGAGGTTTCCAAGCACCTTCCGATCATGGAACACTGCACCCGCTGCCGCGCCGACGCCGTGGGGCTTCTCGGAGCGCCCATGTCGCCGGCAACCGCCGCGTGCCTGCGGCGATCGGCCGCCATGCCGATGAATCCAATTGACGAGCGCCCCTATGTCGCGGCGGCTACGTCTGAAGGAGTGCTGGTAAATCAACATCTGGGCGAGGCCAAAGCAATTTCCATTTTCCAACTCGAAGGTCGCAAAATACGACTGGTCGAAACCCGCTCGACTCCGCCGCCCGGCGGAGGAGCCCAGCGCTGGCTCGCATTGGCCGAAACCATAAAAGACTGCCGGGCCGTATTGACGGCAAGCGCAGGCGAAGCGCCGCGATCGGTCCTGACAGCCAAGGGCATCAAAGTAGTGATGATGGAAGGACTCATCGAGGAGGGTGTAATGGCCGTACTCAACGGCGAGGACATCCGCGCACCGTTGCGGAGACAACATCATTGCGGCGCCGGATGCTCGGGAACCGGAACCGGATGTATGTAAACAATATATCGTAGCGAGCGGAGATAAAGTTTTTTAGTCTTACTCAACCGTAAAGGAGGTGACTGTCTCCCACACGAGGTTCATTATCTCCGCTCGCTTTAATTTTATATCATTTTTTTAAGGATATTTATTATGCACAAACCACAATATCATGTTTTTCTCTGTAATAGTTTCCGTCTAAACGGCGAACCCCAAGGCTACTGCAATAAGAAGGGATCGGTGAATTTGCTCCAGTATCTCCAAGACGAGATCAACGACCGGGGCCTGGATGCCATCGTTTCGATCACCAATTGCCTGAACGTCTGCGAAAAAGGACCCATCGTCGTGGTGTATCCAAACGCCTGGTGGTTTTCCGAAGTCAACGAAGAAAAAATCGACGAGATCCTTGAAGCGATGGAATCAGGCCAACCGGCCGAGGCATTGCTTATGGCATAAATGTAGCAGGCACACTCCGTGTGCCGTTTGAAGGGTGCGTGAAACGCACCATTTACCACAAATTGTGGTGCGTTTCGCGCACATTACAGAGCTGAGTCAAAGGAGCATTCGATGTGGTTGGTCGATACTACGCTTCGCGACGGCGAACAAGCGCCCGGCGTGGCTTTTTCACTCGACGATAAAGTAACCATAGCCCGGTCGTTGGCCGATGCCGGCGTGCAGGAACTCGAAGTCGGCACGCCTGCCATGGGTGACAAAGAAATCGCCGCGATACGCGCGGTCGTCCGGCTCGGACTCCCATGCCGGCTGACTGTTTGGTGCCGAGCTAAAATACAAGATATTGAACAAGCCCGGGAATCCGAAGCCGACGCGATCCACATCTCCTTGCCCGTTTCGGCCATTCAGCTTCGCGCCATGAAGAAAAATACCGCCTGGGTGTTAGAGTCTATTGCCGCGCTTGTTGCACACGCCCGGCGATACTTCGCGTATGTGTCCTTGGGCGCCCAAGACGCTTCGCGGGCCGAGCCTGCGTTTCTTATCCGTTGCGCCGAGGCGGCCCAACGGGCCGGCGCAACCGCTTGCGCCTCGCCGATACCGTGGGCGTTTGGAATCCATTTCAGGTTTATGCGGAAATCGATGAGTTGCGCCGTGCGGCGCCCAAGCTTCCCTTGGGTTTTCACGGGCATAATGACCTGGGAATGGCCGCCGCAAATACCATCGCTGCCGTCATGGCCGGCGCCGATAGCGTGGATGTCACCGTGAACGGTCTCGGCGAACGAGCCGGAAACGCCGCGCTGGAAGAAGTTGTCATGGCTATGAAAGTTACACTGAATCGGCTTTGCGGCATCGATTGCCGAAGATTGGCCGGTCTCTCCGCCATTGTCGAGCGAGCCTCCGGGCGGATGCTGCCCGAGAGCAAGCCCGTCACCGGCGCCGCGGCGTTCCGGCACGAGTCGGGAATCCACGTCAAGGCACTGCTTGCCGACCGGCGAACTTATGAACCCTTCCCGCCGGAAACGATCGGCCGTCGTGGGCGTGAAATAGTATTGGGAAAGCACTCGGGACGCGCCGCGGTTCAGCATGTCCTGCAAACTAAGGGTATATTGGTCGAAGATGCTCAAGCCGCCATGTTGTTGCCATTGCTCCGGGCTCGTGACTTTTTCAAATGAGAATCTATAATTGTTCGTTATAGTGTCATTCGGCCTGTATGCGGCGATGGATGACGGTTTATAGGTTTCTCTCGTAAAGAAAGGGCATTGATATGAAAATCAGCGCACGTAATGTGTTAATGGGAACGGTAAAAGAGATTCGTGAAGGTGCGGTAAACGACGAAGTCGTTGTCGAAATACCGGGCGGCCAGGAAATAGTCGCGGTCATCACCAAGCGATCGGTGGAAAAACTAGGACTCGCCAAAGGCAAACAAGCCTACGCCGTTATCAAGGCCAGCAGCGTGATGCTGGCGGTCGATTAATGAATATCGGCAAGAAGAATGTCCTGATGAAACGGTTTAATTATGTCGGATGCGTTGTATTTGCGGCTCTCAGTGTTGTTGCGGCTAGTTGCGCAACCGCCGTCGCCCAGGATGGCTCTGTAGCGGCCAATAAGTCAATTGTGGTTTTCGCAGCCGCGAGCACGACCAGTGCAATCGACGAAATCAAACAGCAGTTCGCCAAACAAGCCGGCATCGATGTTCAGACCAGTTATGCGGCGTCAGCTCCACTTGCAAATCAAATAGTCAACGGCGCGGACGCCGACATATTTATTTCCGCCGACACAAAATGGGCCGATTATCTGGCCAAAAAACACCTTGTCGCTCAACGACGCGACGCCCTGGGCAACCGTCTTGTAATCATAGTTCCGAATGGTTCAAAGCTGGATATTAAAAAGCCCGAAGATTTGATTGTGAAGTCCGTCGAGCACATCGCCATCGGAGAGCCGGACTCCGTGCCGGCGGGAAAATATGCCAAACAAGCACTTGTGAAACTTGAGCTTTGGGAGAAATTGAAGGATAAGTTCGTACCGGCCCAGGATGTTCGTCAAGCCCTGACCTTTGTGGAAACCGGCGCGGCCGAGGCGGGCATCGTATACGCCACCGATGCCGCAATCAGCAAGAAAGTTAAAGTTGCCCTTGAAATTCCCGAAAATCTTACGGGACCGATTCGATACCCGATCGTTCTACTCACACAAGGTAAAGGAAAACCCGAGGCAGAACTTTTATTTCGCTATCTGAATTCGCCCGAGACGGTCAAAATTTTCAAGAAATACGGTTTTATCATCCAAACACAATAGATCGTTCATCTTTAAAGCCGCCGAATGCCACAACAGCTTGGAATCGTTAAATGAACGCCTTACTGACGCCTGAGGAATGGTCCGCCCTGCGGCTTAGTTTCCAGGTAGGCATGTGCGCCGCGTTGGCCGGCCTACCTCCGGCGATTGCCGTGGGATATTTGCTGGCCCGGGGAAAATTCGTCGGCAAATGGTTTGTCGAGGTTATTGTTAATTTGCCGCTTGTGTTGCCGCCCGTGGTCACCGGCTATTTGCTACTGATCTGCTTTGCGCCGCACGGGCCGCTGGGTTCGATGCTCCGAGACTGGTTGGGCATTAAAATTGTGTTCAACTGGTTGGGCGCGGCTTTAGCGTCGACGATAATGGCTTTCCCGCTGATGGTCCGTGCCATCCGCCTGGCATTTCAAGCGGTCGATCCGCGCTTGGAAATGGCATCCAGAACGTTGGGGGCCGGACGCATAGCGACATTCTTCTCAATCAGTCTGCCATTGGCGCATCGAGGCGTAATAGGCCGCGTGGGTTTTGGGATTTGCACGCAGCCTGGGTGAATTTGGGGCCACGATCATGGTCGCGGGCAATATAGAGGGCAAAACCCGCACGATTCCACTGGCAATTTACACTTTTTCCAATCAGCCCGGCGGCATGGAACAAGGCTGGCGCCTGGTTGTGCTTTCCGTGCTGCTGGCTTGCGGCGCCTTGGCGATAAGTGAATATCTCGAACGCAGGGGAATGCGAAATGTCTCTGCTTAGCTTTCGCTGCCGCCACCGATATACGGCCGGTTTCGAGTTGGATCTGGCGTTCGAGATCGACCATCTGTTTGCGGCTCTATTTGGCCCGTCTGGCAGCGGTAAAACAAGCGTGCTTTCGATTGTCGCCGGCTTGTTGCGCCCCCAAAATGGCAGTATACGCATTGCCGACCGCGTGGTGTATGACTCGGTCGAAGCGGTCTGCCTGACTCCGGAAAATCGCAATATTGGTTTTGTGTTTCAGGACGCACTGCTGTTTCCGCATCTTAGCGTCGAGCAAAATCTGCGATATGGACAAAGACGCCGAACCAAAAACAGCCGCAATATCGAGTTCTCCCGTGTGGTGGACGTCCTGGAAATCGGATTGCTTTTAAAAAGACACCCTCACAACCTGTCCGGCGGCGAACGCCAGCGCGTGGCCTTGGGCAGGGCATTGTTGAGCGGCCCCGAACTCTTGCTGATGGACGAGCCGCTTGCCTCGCTCGACGATCCGTTGAAGGGCCGAGTCCTCACTTATCTGGAACGCGCGGTGGCCGAATGGAATATACCGACTTTATTCGTCACGCACAGCCAGGCCGAGGTTCGCCGCGCGGCCGCTTGGGTAGTTGTCATCGACAAGGGCCGTCTTGTATCGGCCGGGCCGCCTGACGATGCTCTTGGTGAATCCACTACTTTGACCTGGACAAATTCAACCGGCCCGGTAAATCTTTTGCGGATCGAACGGATTGAAAAAGCCGATGATCATATCAAAGCTAGCGTCAACGGCCAAAGCATCTTTCTGCCAATCGTAAATTTGCCGTCCGCGTCTCCGTCATTCATTCAATTTCGGCCCGCGGATGTAATACTATCGCGACAAGACGTTTCAGGCCTGAGTGTGCGCAACCATCTGCACGGCCGTGTTCGGCAAATACTCACACTCGACGCCGCCGTTTTTGTAGCGATTGATATCGGACAGGTATTGTGGGCCGAAATTACTCGACAGGCCGCTGATGAACTTGAACTCAAATTGGGCTGCGATTTAACGTGCCTGCTGAAAGCCCACAGCCTCAGGCTCGTTGATTAGAATCACCATGAAAATCACTTTGACCTACCACGACCGACTATTTTAATTCGTATCTTTGATTCGGTACATTTGTTTCCGATTAGATGATGTTTGAACTTTTTTCCAAAACAACATTTCATCCGATACATGGCGGTTTCCGAAAGGCTGCGGCGATGGTAGCCGACTCGCTCCTTCCATTGTCTGCGGCCGCGACGGCGGATGGCCCGGATCGCCACGTCTCGCGGCAGCGGTCGGCCACGCGAATTTCCGTGCCGCGAAATCTTCGCGTTGCGGCGAGGCGGAATGATCGCCTTTATCCCGCGTTTTTTCAACGTTGCGTATACCTTTCGTTGATCGTAGGCTCCGTCGCCATACAATTTATCAACCGGCGAACCTACTTGATCCAGCAGGTCGTCCGTTTGGCCGGCATCATCGCAACTGTTTTCCGTCATGGTTTCCGCCACGATCTTGTGCGTGTCTGGATTGATCGCCAAATGCAATTTCCGCCACGTGCGACGTTTTGTTTTGCCATGCTTACGCATTTTCCACTCGCCTTCGCCGAAAACTTTCAGACCAGTGCTGTCAACAACCACGTCGATCGAGCCGGTGTGTTTCCTAACTTCCAACAATATACTCATTTCCGATGCCCGCTTGGCCAACGACGTATAATCCGGGATATCAATGCTTACTTCCATCAGTGCGGCCAGCGATTTCCCCAGCCCCTCGGTCTGGCGATATGGCAATCGAAAAAGCTCTCGCAAAACGAGCAAGCACTCTATTGCCGTATCGCTGTACACAAAAGGGTGGCCAACCTTGGGCTTGGCGTTTTCGTGATGCCATTTTTTAATCGTTTCCTCGCTAAACCAGAAGGTAATCGAGCCTCGTTGTACCAAAGACTCGTTGTATTTTCTCCAATTTGTTATTTTGTACGTGCCTTTCCGTTTTCCGGCCATGTCAAACTCCTTCTTGTAGTTAGTGTTGTAAAACGTTTCTGCTTGTTTTACGCACTATACGCATGAATAGTTCGACAAGGTCATTCGAATGACCAATAAATATCGCATTCATCTAGGAATACATTTTTCGCCTCGGCTACTCGCAGGGCAGTCTCGCGGATCGTGGCCGCGCCGCTTTCACCGCTCCATATGCCAACCGTCGCTTTTTCCGACTCGTAGTGATTGAGAAATGGTTTTCCACAACCGAGACTCACGGCCAGATCAAGGGCGATGGAAGTTTTTAATGTTTTGGAACGCCCGCCCAAAACCATCGGCTGGCCTTGGGCTAAAATGCCTTTAACTAAAAACCTCGGCTTCAAGTCGAGCGATAAAAGCTCCTTGGTCGTGTGCAATTTGGTAAATGCCGGCTGTTCCAGAGTAGCAGTGGAATGTTCATTTAAAAGCGCGATCCGACTCCGTACTTCATTCTCGTCAGAGTTACCGTATGCGGAACGGACAAGATCGAGACTCTCGTTGATAATTTTCCGACGAACTGCAGCATTGCGAACCAGATGGGCATAGTAAACTGCATTGTGTGCATATGGCACAGATTGTACGATTTCACCAAGGTAAGCCACCCCGCCGATAGTTTCCAAATCCGCCTTGATCCAATCGTAAAGCAATAGTGTATCTACTTGCCTCTGATCGCTCGGATAATTCAATAGGTGTTCATATAAAACTCGATGACGGAAATCATGAAAATCCCCAGGCTGTAAAATACCGCTTACGACCTGGCGTTTATCCAAGTCGTGCAGGATCGAACCCAATACTGCCTTTTCGGCTTCCAGATTCGCCGGCGGAGGCTGGTCGAGAATTTCCGGAGAAAAGCCCGCGCGAGGATTGGCGGCGAATTTAATGTTTGAATTCCGTTCCAACACTACATTAATCCTTTTTGTTTTATCACAGTCTTGGTTACCTGGCGCCTGTATACTCGAATTCAAACAATTTCAATTTTTGGGGTCGCAACCGCGCAGTGCGTGGATAGCGATGCTCCGGTATGCTTCCAAATGCCGGGCATCTTCGTGCTCTTGCATCACTTCGTGATTGAAAGAATCAAGCTCGATACCACCGGCATGCGGCTGGGAGAGTTGTTCGCCCTGCAATGGCCAAATGTGGATTTAAGTAAAGGTACGATCAACGTCTGCCAAACGCTTATCGACATAAACGGCCAGCTGATATTGGCGGAACCAAAGACCACAAAAAGCCGCCGGTTGATACAACTGCCCAAGGTAGCGGTGGATACTTTGAAAAAACATCGGGTGGCTATGGCAGCCGAAGGGCTAGCTGATGTACCCTGGGTTTTCTGTAATCAAAGCGGCAAGCCATTGCGTCGCAGCCACTTTCATGCTTATCAATTCAAACCTCTATTAAAACGCACAAAGCTGCCAGATATTCGCTTTCACGATCTGCGACACACATCGGCCACAATGCTGCTCTCGGCCGGTGTCCATCCCAAGGTGGTTCAGGAAAGGCTTGGCCACGCCCAGATCAGCGTAACACTCGACACCTATTCACACGTGCTACCCAGTACGCAACGGGAAGCGGCCGAGAAGTTCGACGAGATGCTCAAGCCAAAGAGCACTCGCTCAAAGAAAAAAATCGGTTTCCAAAAAACAGCCGGTTAAAGTCTGAAAACGCAAAACCCCCCGTTATTGAACGCGTAGACATCTTCTATTGTCCGCCGTCATGTATGGGTGTGTTTTCTATCACTCAAAAAGTTCGTCCAGCATTGTTCATTAACATCCGTGGGCGTATTTTGTCTCGGAACTTCCAAAATGGCTACAAATTGGCTACATAAAAGGCGTTTTTTGCTATTAAAATCAGTTTGTCTGGACAAAAAAATAACCCCGCAAGTGTTTGCGGGGTTTCGAGTTAGGAAAGGCGGAGGGCAAGGGATTCGAACCCTCAACCGGTTACCCGGCACCTGATTTCGAGTCAGGCTGCTAACCATTCGCGTACCCTCCGGGAACAACGTAACACACTGCCGCTTAATGAGTTGCGTCGTTAAAAAAGCAGGTTGGAAAGCCGTCTTTTTTGCCACAGACGCCCGTTTTGACGCCTGACGCCCGCTAAACAACATTAAGTGTTTCAATAACTCAAGCAAAAGATATTTTAACAGGAATTCTTTAGTTGCAAAGTCATGCAAACGTGTATTCCAAACTTGCTTTAACGCAAGAGGTTACGAGTATTTTTCTGCCAAGATATCTCCTATGGGCACTCCTCAGTGAAGCATCTTATTGGAATACCGACTGGTTTAGCAGTCTGATCTATTATCCGACAAACAAGCTTGATTAGTGATTGGGGCAATAACCATCGCGCCGATTAAGGGGGCGGCCAAAAAAGGAGGCTTGAACGAGCCGGAATAGCTGACATAGTATACGTTAGTCCATATATTCAGATTGAATACCATGACCCAAGCAATTCATGTAGAGCGAAAATCGGCGGTACTCACCCCGTCCAGCTTGGTCTGCCTGGCACACATTCCGACGGTCAACCTGACGGCAGGCTGCGCACACGAGTGCCGCTACGGTTAGACCGCAGCTAAGGGAAACACGACTAATATGCCTTAGCTATTTCAGAGAATTGAATATGTAAATGCTCAGGTACGATGGCCACAAAATCGCCAAAATTATTTTGCCATTGTTAAGGTTTCTCAGCGAGTCGTTTTTCCCGACGGCGTAACAACGTTCGCAAGATTGCATCAAGCACTACGTCTAGGTGCTTGCCCACATCCTCGGCAAGGAACCGCAGTACGAAATAGCCGTTTTCCTGCAATAGCAGGTCTTTGCGCCGATCGCGACGGTAGGCGTCCGTATTAGCCAAATGCTGCGAGCCGTCGAGTTCGACTGCCACGCGTGCCTCGGCACAGAGCAGATCGACTTCCATTTGCCCCCATCCATCAAAAGGAATGGGTAGTTCGGCATTAAGACGGAACTGACCGGCGGTTTCCGGCAACGTCTCAAGCCGACGGTAAAGAAATGCCTCGGTCGCGCTCTGCGCCCGGTTGACGCCTTCGGCATCAGGCGTCACCGCTGGCGCCGCGTGGACAAACAGATTCGCCAGCGGCGTATCAACACCGTCGCGTATGAGCCGCCGCACGCTGGCGACGTAATCGCTTTTCCACTGGGGATCCACGGGAAGCGGAACATCGGCAGGCCAACCCGGCACAGCACTGGCAGGCAACAGAATCGTATACCCTACGGCCTCATAACCTTTACAGCGCCGATCGAACATCCGGGCTAGCATCGGTACATTCAGGTCGGCGTAGTCATACACTCGCACTTCACGCTTGTGATGATATAAACGGTGCAATCTGCCGACGTACTGCGCAATTGTTCCGCGCCATGAAACAGGAAGCGTTAGAAACAATGTATCCAACCTTGCATCGTCAAAACCTTCTCCGATGTATCGTCCGGTTGCGAGCAATACCCGATCCTCATTCTCGGGAATGGCCGCCAAGCGGGTAATAATTTCATGAATTTCCTTCCTTCGCATGCCGCCACGAAGTATGACCAAGTGGCGGATACTTGGCGACAATCTAACAGCCAGGCAATCGAGATGTTCATTGCGTTCAGTTAATATCAGAGGAGAGCGACCTTCCCGAATGGCTTCGATGACTTCGTCACAGATAAGCCGATTGCGATCGTCGTCTGCGATGAGTTCGTTATAGAGATCATGGAACTGGATTCGCATGTCTGGATCGGCTGATTTCAGTGGTCGAAACGACGTGGGACGGACCAGTACGGTGTGCTGAAAAGGGTGGATAGCCGCTTGCGTTTTCGCGTTGACACGATGGCGCACAGGCCCGCACTGCATGAAGATGATCGGATGGTGACCGTCTTTGCGCGTGACAGTGGCAGACAAACCCGTAACAAACTTCGCCTTCGCCCGGCGGACTACCTGCTCAAAGCTCTGGGCGGAGAGATGGTGACACTCATCCACGATGAGATGGCCGTATTTTTCCACAAGGTCATTGACAATCCCTTTGCGCACAAGGCTTTGAATGAGCGCTACATCCAATAAGCCGGTTGGCTTCCTTCGACCACCCCCTATTCGCCCGATAGCTTTGGGCGGCAGACCGAGCAGCGCCGACAATCGTTCAATCCATTGTTCCAACAATTGCTGGCGATGCACCAGGACCAATGTATTTACGCCGCGCTTGGCAATGAGCCATGCAGCAACCACGGTCTTCCCAAAGGCAGTTGTTGCGGACAAAACGCCATTGTCATAGGCAAGCATCCCACGAGCAGCGGTCTCTTGCTCGGTCAGCAATTCACCTTGAAACTCCACATTCAGAGGAATACCGGCGTTTCGTTCATCTCTAATCACGGCATTGATGTGCAGGTCCGAAAAAATCTTCTGCACATTATCCAAACAGCCGCGAGGCAGGCCAATGTGATGTGGATGGTCTTCAGCACAACCGATAATGCGCGGTTTGCCATATGTTGGCAGACGCATAGCCTGTGCCTTGTAGAACTCGGGATTCTGAAATGCCGCAATCCGGAGTAGTCGATTGCGGAGGCCCGGCGGTAATCGGTCTTTGGGGATATAGATCTGATCGCCGAGAATCATTTCAAGGCTCTCTGGCAACAGCCCGGCAATAGGAGATTCCTTCTGGTGACGTGAAGGAGGCGCAGTCCAAGGCTTGGCATCCTCCTCGTCGGCCAAGGAAATACGCACCCCAACAACGCGTCCGAGTCTCTCGGCATCGCGAACAGTCTCCTCGACCGTGGAAAGTTCGATCTTGCGAATAGTCGATAGAAATTCCCATTGATCCGGATAAGGAACACACTGCTGATCGAGAAAGACGCTATTGCCAAGTTCCCGCGGTTCTTTCTGCAATGGCAGGGCGATCAGATTGCCAAAACCGCCTTGGGGTATCGTGTCCTGATTGGGAAAGAAACGGTCATACGAATCCAAGCCAATATCCGGTCGGCGTTCCATTGTTTCGGTCAATATGTGCGAACCGAATTTGCGCCAACGTGGCGGGGATGGCTTCCTCGAAGAACAGCCAAACGTGTCCACCATTGCCAGATCGGGAACGCTCCAGTGCGGCCGTCAGGTTCATACGGCGGCAGGTTTCCAAGATGGCTTTTGCATCTTCCTGCCAATGCATCTTATCGAAATCCGCTGCCAGGAAAAAACATGTCTCGTCCTGAAGCATCGGGTACACGCCCATGACGAAATCCCGACCATCGTCGTCTTGCCCTGTCAAATGCCATTGAATCACTCTATCGGTGACAGGAAGGAAACGGCGGTGCGGACATTCAGCGCATTTGATCCTTGGCTTTTCACACAAGCCCGAAACCCATTGGTTGGCACAAGCAGGTTGATAGCCTGATTTGCCGGTTTTGCGGCTCTCGAAGCGCCGTGCATAGATATCCTCGCGCCCACGAAAAAGCGAATGAAAAAGAGCAATTTTGGCCTCAGGCGAGGAACGATTATGGACAAGAGCGTCTTTTTGGTCCATGGGGGTCACCTGCCGAGATACTACAATTCAGGCCCATCATTTCTCATGAAAACCGCTCGTGGACAAAGCGGCGGATCGCCTAGGCAGATGTCAATGCTTCTTGAACTTCCTCAAAAATGCGTCGTCGTAACGTGTCGCCACAGCGTATGGCGTCAGACGCAACACATCCGCCGTAAACGCATCGAACGCGGAATCGAGTTGCAAACAAAAAGCCAACAGTCGCTTCAGATCGTGAATAAAAGGAAACTCGGCTTTGTTAGCGATAAGGTAGGCCTTGAGAGATTTTTCCGCCGCTTGTTGACAATGAAAACAGGCCGTGTCTAGCGACTTGCCTGCCGCCAAACACAACTCGGCGTTGGTCAAATCGCTGTCCGCCTTGCGAAGCCAGCCAAAGACAACGTCCCGATCATCCTTCATACAAAACCGTTCCTTCTCGCAAGGCGGTGGTGACGAACGCCGCGCCAGCATTGCGCCACTCTTCCACTTCAGCAGGCGGGTAGTCTATAACCTCCGTGTCTACATTGAGCGACAAATCCGCCAACGCGGCGTACAACGGGATCGCGCGGCGGTGCCGCGGCAACTGAGAATCTTCGATAACCAACAGGTCGATATCGCTGTCCGGACGATGGTCACCCCGTGCCCGGCTGCCGAAAAGAACGATCTTTCGCGGGTCCGCGACCGCACGAATCCTCCGCACAATCTCCGAAAACGTGTTACTATCTACACGGCTTACCATAAACGAGTCCTTTCCCTTTCATGATCTGATATAAATCTACCACGATTGGAAAACGTTGCCAACAAACCCTATAGGGGGGCCGCCGTGTTTAAACCGCTCCTGGCAAGTTCCCGCCGCTGGCCAGCATGAGGCGGGCGAGAGTTTGGGCAAGAGTATCCAATGTGCGGCGATCGGGCAACATAATGCTCAATCGCTGCTTGCCGGACGGATCTTCTTCCACGCACTGGGACAGGCGGTCGCGGACCTGGGCTACGAGTGGCTCGGCGGGCGTTTGGGCTTGATCTTGCGAGACCAACTCGCCGAGGAAATTGAACACGGCGCCCAGCATTTCGCCGCCCGCGGCAGCCACGCGATCGCGGTGTAAGACAAACTGCTCGACCTGGCCGTCGGTTTCTTCCAGTTTCGTGACGTCAAGCGGGGCCTCGGGCTTGGCCCCGAGAAGCACTTCTAGTCGCCGCCGCAATTCCTCCACCCCGCTTTTGAAGTCCACCTGTTTTACGTTGGAGTCGGGATCCAGGGCCGCCAGGGCAAGATCGTGCTTGGCTGAAAGCGTGCCCAGCAAGCTCTCTTCGATGGTTTCCTCAGTGATCAGCACGTATACTTGCACGGGCTGTTGTTGGCCCATGCGGTGTGCCCGGGCAACGCGCTGTTCGAGAACAGCCGGATTCCAAGGCAGGTCGACGTTGATCACTGTGTTTGCCGCTTGAAGATTCAAACCGGTCGATCCGGCATTCGTAGTTACGAACAAACGACATTGCGGATCGTCGCAAAAACGGTTGACGAGTTGCTGCCGTTTTTTCTGCGGGACCGAGCCATCCAGACGCACATAGTCTAATTTGCGGCGCGCGAGCATCGGCTCGATCAAGTCGAGCATGGTGGTCCATTCGGAGAAGAGTAAGGCTTTGCGGTCCTGCTCGGCGAACAATCCATCGAGCATTTCTCCCATGTATTCCAGCTTGCTCGAATAGCCAGGTTTCTTTTTATCCACCAGGTACGTGCCGTTGGCCGACATCCGGCACATGAGTAAGCGCTTTTTGCAGGCGCAGCAGGTCCATTTCGGAGATGTACGACTTGCGGGCGATCATCGATACGGTGCGCATGTGGGCATCGTGCAACTCGCTCTGCTCGGCGGTGGGCGGAATGCGCACGATCTCCGTGGTCCGGGGCGGAAGCTGCTGAAGCACCGACTCGCGCGTGCGGCGGCGGAGGATTGGCCGCAGGTTATCGCGCAACTGGTCCAGGTTCTTGTAGCCTAGCACCTTGCCATTCTCGTCCACGACGCGGTGGCGATGGAAGAAGCGAAAGGCCGGAGGCAGGCGGCGGTCGTCGACAAACTGAACCACTGAGTACAATTCATCCAGCCTGTTCTCCAAGGGCGTGCCGCTTAAGACTAGTGCGAATGGCGAGCGCAGCCCCTTAATGACCCGAGCCGTCTTTGACTCCCAATTCTTGATCCGCTGTCCTTCATCCAGGATAATTAAGTCCCAGTGGACTCGTTCGATCGCCAGAATGTCGCGCAATACCTGCTCGTAATTGCAGACCGTGAAAAAAGCATCGTTATCGTATTGACGTACGCGTTCGGGGCCGCTGCCGGCGACAAGCTGCACGCTGCGGTCGGAGAAACGATGAATTTCGTTGCGCCACTGAGATTTCACTGAGGCAGGGCAGACTACCAGTACTCGGCCGATGCCGGCTTCGCGGGCGAGGATCTCAGCAGTGCCCACGCCCTGGATCGTTTTGCCCAAGCCCATGTCGTCGGCCAGGATCGCGCGACCGACACCGGCGGCGAAGGCAATGCCTTCGAGTTGATAGGGAAGCAACTCGACCTTCAGTAATTGCTTGCGAAGCGGATGCCGAGCGGGATCCTTTTGGATCTCAGCCATGCGCTCGGACATGTGCTGCTCGAAAAGCCGATGCTGGATCAACTCTTCGGCATCAGGGTACACCGTGACGCTGTGTCCGAGGCGTTCCAGGCGGGTCATGCAATCGACCAGCCGCCGCACGTCGTCAATCGGGCCGTCGGCCAGAGCGCCGACAGCCTTCACCAGTTCGGGATCCGCTCGATCGGGCAGTTGCAGGTGGAGCGTGAGTTCCTCGCCGTAAAACACATGGACGAACGCCTCGCGGTTGCGATATGGCCTTCGCCGTGCCTGGGCCGGAAAACGCCGCCGCACTCGGTGTAGCACATGCAGAATGTGCTTGCATGTGCCCAGCGTGTTAGTGCGAAAATCTGGACAAGAGCAGTACGATTGCCCTTGCTCCTCGCCTCGCAGCGCCACACGATAGGTCTTGCCGGAAAGCGCGCTTGTGATCGTATAATCAGCCCAGGGCCTGTTTGGATCGGCCGAGTGCAGGCGGAACTTCTCGGTTCGCGCGCGCTCTTGACGGTCGCGGAGAGCCTGCTCGATCAATTCATGTTCGCTTAAGGTTTCCAAAGGCCGGCGCTGGTCAGGCTCGGCGGCCAGTCCAAGGGCCGTTTTCTCTTCCAGAATCAACGAAACCGCCGCGCCCAGGTGTTCGCAATTCGTCTGGCAAGCAGTGCAATTCAGTTTCAGTTGGTTTTTTGCGGCCGCCATGGTAGTGATGGTTACTATGGCGTCTTTTCCCCTAACTCCTGCTCCGCGCAACTTGAGCCTGAAGAGGTCGCCGCGTAGATAGACGTCACGGTCGATGTCTATGCTATCGAAAGCTGCTCCTTGACGGATCAACTGTGGTCCGTTGGGCCCCAGAAGCTTGCAAGCCCGGATATAAGTTAGATGTGAAAGACGATCTTTGAGTGTAAGTTTTTTACTCTTTTTGGTCATGGGACATGTTTTGGTCTTCATGACGGAATTCTCCTGTTCATCCATTTTCGGGGTGCCAGCAAGGCAACATTTTAGCACAAGGGCGATTGTCTGCATATTTCATTACAGCCATTCAGGCGGGCCTATACGAATGCATGAATCTCGACATTACAACCGATTCATGCAACATCCAGACCGATGAAGTGAATAGCCCAATTGCACCCGGGAATTGAGCTTATACGATGGCAGGCGATACTAGGTGAAGAGCGGGCGTCACTGACGCCCGTTTAAGCCCGTAGAGGGGGCTTTTCGGGGCTTTACGGAAGCAATGAAAAATTTGCCGAAGCCTTTGAAATATAAGATTTTATCGCGTTTTCCCGAGGAAATTACACTTTTCTCAATTTGCCCATTTTGCCTTTTCGAGTCAGGCTGCTAACCATTCGCGTACCCTCCGGCGGACATGCGTATAAAATACATTTTAACATGAACGCATAGTTTGCAAAGTCATCTGCAAAGATCCTCCTAAATTGCTCTCACAGCGGCAGGCAAGTCCCCTTGTACGAGCCGAAATGGCTTGTTATAGTATACGTAAGTTCATGTGATGGCGGGATTGGTACAGTGCTCCAGCAAGATGCGAACAGGTCGATGTTTTTGATCAATGGGCTATCTGAAGATTATCTTCCCCGGCCTGCGAAATATTTCAACCTTCAAGGATCATCCTAGCAAAGGGCAGCAATCGCACCCAGGTCTGTCGGCGATTAGCTGAGGGGATTTGTGCGGCTTACCCGGAGGCGAAAGTCCTGGAGGCGTTTGGTATGTCGCATATCGGACGATGTAACTGCGTGCTATAATGAATACTCTAGCGAATTATATCCAAATTCTTTGTCCCTCGCGATTGTGGAGCAGTTTATCATGGCAGCGACATATATCTCAAACGAAAAAGACCTTATGGCTCAGTTATTTGATAGCCCCGAATGGAAGAACTTTCGCACAAAGCATCTTCCGCTAAAAATTGAGCGGGAAACCAGAGCTTGGCAACTACTGAAGCAACATCAGGGCGGTTTTACTAAGGACATTCTGAACGCAATATTTGACACTGTTGACACCGTTCCGAACAGTGGCGGAAGTTGGTTTGGTTTGTTATTGGCGACGCCTAATCGTAATCTGATTTTCCAGTCATCGGACAAAGTAATCACATGCTGGATCAATGAGCTTCTGTTTAATAATCATACTTATCGGGAGTCTCTCGATATCTGTCTTGAACAGCAAAAACTTAGGGGCGCTAGCAAAGGGCTCGCTACATTACTTCTCTACTTGTCCGACTCAGCCCACTACAATGTCTGGGTGAAGGCAACGGAGAGGGGTTTGCTAACCCTCAATCGAATCGGCAAATTAAAAGGCAAAGGTGTGGCTACCCAATATGACCAATTTAACGATGCTGCCATAAAGTTTAGAAACGACTATGACTTGCAACCTGCGGAAATCGACCAGGCTCTATGGCGTATTGGTTCTGGCAAAGTTGAAACCCATACGGTGCAACGTGCGGATAAGGCGGTATCGGTAACCGTACCAGTTGAAACCACAGAATTGCAGGTGTCGGAAGTGCAAGAAGTCCAATCTGAAGTTCGTGAATCTATCAAGGTTCAAGCCCTGCTCGCCGAAATTGGCAGCCAGATGGGCTTGAAAATATGGATACCTAAAGCGGATCGTGGTGGCGTATTGGGAGAGTGGAAGAATGCTGATGCCTCGCTACTTGACCGCCTTCCACTAAACTATGACGATGCTACGCTGAAAACCATTGAACAGATCGATGTCCTTTGGCTGCGTGGTAGATCGATCATTCGTGCCTTTGAGGTTGAGCATACAACGTCGATTTATTCCGGCTTGCTCAGAATGGCCGACCTACTCGCACTTCAACCCAATATGGATATAAGACTGCACATCGTTGCGCCAACCATGAAACGTGAGAAGGTTTTTCAGGAGATACGAAGGCCGGTATTTTCATTGCTTGAGCGCGGCCCATTGTCCGAGCTTTGTACCTACTTGAGTTATGATGCGCTACACGAGTTGGCAAACGAAAAACATATTGCCCACCTCTCAGATACAGTACTCGACGAATACGCGGAAGAAGCTGAGTAATGCGCTGATGAACCCTGACTTTAAAACCTGAACACGGCGCACCTCATTGCGGCAGCAGGACGTCGGCTAGCATGTACTTGCGCAGGGATTTTACCACGCGGCTGAATTCGGCCAGGTCGATGGGCTTATTCAAATAGCTTTCCACGCGGAGATTTTCACTTTGCAGGATTTTCAGGTGCGTCAACGAAGATGTGAGCACGACTACTGGAATGCGTTGGAGTCCTTCGTCGGCCCTGACCTTTGTCAGCACCTCGCGGCCGTTGACTTTGGGCAATTGCAGATCCAGCAAAATCAGGTCGGGGCGCGGGCGCGGCGAAACTTGCCCTGCTGGAAAAGGAAATCCAGGGCCTCGTCTCCGTCGCAGACCAGGCTGATCCGGCAGGGCACTTCGCCGGATCGTAAGGCCTCGATCGTCAAGCCGGCGTCCTCGAGGTCGTCTTCCACCATCAGGATTTCCATCGGTCGGCCGACCGTTTCGCGCGACATAAGAAAACTCCTCGTTATGGATTATAGGCTTTAGGCTGTAGGCTTTAGACCGGAGGTAAAATGACAAATACTGAGTGATAAATGCCGAATTTCAATGCGGATAGCGAATAGTGGACAGTGGAAGGCGAACGTAAGTGCAAAACGGATGATAGCATTTAAAAAACGGTAAACCGAAAATCAACCACCATAAAACATCTATCAAATTCCCGCCTTATACATTTATCACTTCAGCCTGCCGCCTCCAGCCTAAAGCCTGTGTCTCATTTCTAGTTTAATTCACCAAACGAACGATGTGTAGGCCTATTTGGCCCGGCCGCGAAATTGGTCGGCCGGATATTTTTGCTCGTTTTTGGCCATTTTTTGCCGCACAGCCAGGGAAAGATCGAGGTTTAACTCGTTGGCCATGGCCAGCACATAGCAAAGAACGTCGGCCAGCTCATCGGCCACCTGCGAGATTTGCTCCGGTTGTTCGACGATCTGCCTGGAATCTTCTGTCGTTATCCACTGAAAATGCTCCATGAGTTCGGCCGCCTCGATGGCCAGCGACATGGCTAAATTTTTTGGGGAATGAAATTGGTGCCAATCACGGGCGTCGATGAATGCGTTTACCAACTGCCGTAGTTCGGCGACGGTGGTTTGAGAGTCGGACATTGCAAGGTTCGGGGTTCAGGGTTCAGGACTTTAAACCGTAAACTGTTAACTGTAAACCGTTAACCGTAAACTTCGCGTCGCTACACTTTGGTCACCAAAATGCGATTTTTCCACGTTGGCGATCTGGAATCGTTTCTCTTACCGGCCGGGTTTTGACAGGGTTTTACTATCCGCGGCGGGACCATTCTACAAAATTGCCTGGCACAATTTCTAGTCGAAAAACACTAATTTTTGGAATATTTTTAGGAACGCTAATTTCCGCTAATCACCGCTGATGAAAGTAAATAATGGAAATCGGCGAAGATTAGTGTTCTGTCATTTTTTCGGATTTCAATCAAATTATGTCACTTGGCTGAAATGTTGTTATAATCTCAATGGAAACTAGTCAAGAAAACAACTGTGGCCAGAATAGGCGGATTGGGCATCCTAAAATGGTATTGGTTTTGGTATAATGCGGTTATTCTGCTGGGGAGTGAATATGAAAGCTGACGGTAGCCCGACAATCGAACAATCTGCCGAACCGAAATCCAAACGCCGCTGGTATCAGTACCGCCCGCAGATATTTGTGGTATTGGTGAGCATCCTAATATTTAGTCTAGTCAACAAGTGGTTCCTAGCTGATTACTTTGTTCATGCCAGCCAAGGAGACTCCTCGTATGTTCCGCAGATTAATCTGTTGTTAATCATATTAGTCGAGGCGACGGTTCTGGTATTTTTGCTTCGGCTGATCGGCAGATTGACAGGTAGCGGCACAGCGCAGAGAGACCTTCGGTGGTATCAGTTCAGTCTTGGGTCGCTTCTAGTGTTCATGTTGCTGGCGTGCGTTGTCATGGGCTTTGTCAGGTGTTGGTTTAACAGTCAAAAAGCTTGGGAGATTGCAGAAGCGAACCGGTCTATAAAAAAATACCGATCTGGCGACAGCTTTATATTTGGTGGAAGCACCAAACTCAATCTTTATGAAATCGAAGTTCTCGGAAGAATGACAGAATTAACAGATCTTTATCTTTCTGGGCCAAACATCACAGACGAAACATTGCTAATCCTCCAGAGACTAAATAAGCTTGAACGACTCACTCTTGATGAATCTGCGATTACGGATATGGGTCTAGTGCATCTGTCAAAACTGGCAAACCTACACATTCTTCACGTCAGATCCACTAGTATCAATGGTATTGGGTTTATATATTTCAAAAATCTGAAACAACTACAAATACTTGACTTAACTGACACCAAAATCACCGATGCCAGGTTGGAACACCTCAAGATGCTAACTCAACTCAAACAACTTGTTCTTTCGGAGAATAAAATCACCGATGCCGGGTTGGAACATCTCAAGAACATGACCTCGCTCGAATGCCTCTATCTAAGGAATACCAAAGTCACAGATGCAGGCTTGGAATACCTCAAAGGGCTTAATCGGTTGTTTTTGCTCGATCTTCAAAAAACGAAAGTCACAAATGCTGGCATAAAAGACCTTCAAAAAGCGTTGCCACTTCCACTGAATATAAAGTTATCCGAAAGTCCGTCCCCTGATGACAACTGACCAGCCCGCCAACTCGAAATCCAAACGCCTCTGGCATCAGTACAGCCTGCGGACGCTGCTCGTTTTTGTAACGCTGTTTGCCTTTGCATGCAGTTGGTTAGGCGTGAAGTTGCAACAGGCAAAGAGGCAAAAGGAGGTGGTGGAGGCGATTCTGAAAGCGGGCGGGATTGTATCATATGATTATCAATTCGATGCGTCTGGAAACGATATTCAAGGTGCTGTACCTCCTGGCCCGGCGTGGTTGCGTAAACTGCTGGGCGATGATTTATTCACGAGTGCAACCGAAGTGTCATTTGGCAATAAAAACGTTTCCAACAATGATTTGGCGCACCTCAAAGACCTGCCCAAGCTCGAGACTCTTGCCATTTCTCTCATTCCAAACAACAACATTAGTCTACAGCCAATTAAGAGATTAACTCGACTAAAATACCTTACACTCGCATATATGCAGATCGACGATGCCCAACTAGAAAATCTCAAGGGGTTGATCAGACTTCAATCACTCAA
The DNA here is from genome assembly GCA_963844755.1 of Pirellulales bacterium. Taxonomy (GTDB): domain Bacteria; phylum Planctomycetota; class Planctomycetia; order Pirellulales; family Thermoguttaceae; genus JBEKIK01. The sequence continues at coordinate 166,778 of CAWJPM010000016.1, read as the reverse complement.
TCTTTTAAACACTTCAATAACCGACGCAGCTCTGGAAAACTTCAAAGAACTGATACAACTCGATAGCCTTAATCTCAGTGGCACTAAAATAACCGACGCAGGCCTGGAAAACCTCAAACGGCTGACACAACTCGTAAACCTTGATCTTAGCAACACTAATATTGCCGACGCCGGATTGGCCCATATCCGGGGATTGAGCCGAATTCAACTGCTCCGCCTTCCCGGCACCCAAATCACCGATGCCGGACTCGAACACCTAAAAGGATTGACTCAACTCGCGTATCTGTTTCTAGCCCCAAAACAAGCGAAGGCCGTTGGCGTTTTGGAGGCTGATTTGTTGGACGAGTGGGAGCACAGCGCGAGCGGGGCCGCCACAGGGCAGTCGTGATTGGTCGGGTTGTGGGTGTTGCATGGTTCGTTTTCCCTTCTTTTGTGGCAAGGCCGCGGCGGACCGGAGCATCCGGACTCCAGCTTCAAGCTTCTCGTCTCAGCATCGCAGCGGCTTGCGAAGCTGGTCGAGCAAGCGAAAGAACACGTGCTGCCATGGGTTCCATGCCAACAGACGATAGAGAATCTTCCGCCCGCCACGGACGATCTGCGCCGGCACGTTGACCAACGCCCGTCGAAACGTGGCAAAGTCCATCCGCAGCAGTTTGCGTTTTTCCTCCCCGTGCTTTTCGCTCCAACGGCCCTCGTCGGGCAAGAGCAACGCGGCCCAGGCCTTCAGGCTCCACGCCAGGGAGGCCATGACCATGTATGCCCAGTTGCTCACCAGGTTGTCCACGGGGGCCGACAGCGACCGCACGCCGCTTTTGAGCTGTTGGAGAATGTTTTCCTGATTGCAGCGCTGGTTGGCCCCGAACACTACTTCTTCCGTGGGCGTTCCCCAGGCATTGGTGATATAGAAGAAGCACCGCGAATCGTCGAACAGCTTTTTCTGGCCTTGGTACACTTCCAGGTCTTTCCACACCGCGATCACCCGATAGCTCCTGCGGCACTTCGCGGGGCGATAGATGAACTCGGCGACGTGCTCCTTCGCCAAACGGACGTCCTCGAACCCGCGTTGTTCGACAATCTGCTGCTTGACCTTCTCCGCACGCCGCCGCACGCTGCGCACCTTGCGCTTTGGACGGCGACGCAACTCTTTCCAGGCATTTTGCCGCAGATTCTCGGCGATTTCGTACAAGGCCTGCGTGGCGTCGATGCCGAAGATGAACCGCACGCCGTCCTGATCCCAGCGATCGAGATGCTCCGTCTGCGAGAAGTCGGTGTCGCCACGCAAGAGGATCCGCCGAAAGCCCGCCTGACGACAGAGGGCCACCGCGCGGTCGAAATAGCCCGCGGCGTGTTCGTGGCTGGGCCGGTTGCCCGGGCGGTTGAGCACGTACAATACCTCGCCTGTATTGGCCAGGGAAAGCACCAAGGCGTGATAACCCCACTGGCCCTTGTGGTTGATGTCCATGCCCTGTTTGCACTCGCCCGTGGTTTCGACCATCGTGCCGTCGCCCTCGATCACGGCTTCCTCGAAGAACTCCGCGGGTTGCTGACGCCAGACCTTCAGACGCGTGGCGTTGAATGTCTCCTGCAAGGTAGAGATGTCGCCGGCCCCGAAACGGCGGCAGAAGTCGCCTGCCGTCGTCGGGTCGGGCACGCGCCGCGCCCCGAGGGCGTCGAGGTAGGCCTCGTCCTTGCGGAGAATCTCCAAGTGCTCCAGGCACGTTCCGCCCGCCAGCAGGTTATAGGCAATGTTCAGCACGTGGTCCGACTCGTGGTACGGCAGATGGATCTTGAACAACGAGAGGTTGCGGTCGATCGCCTCATCGAGTTGGAGTTTGCGCGTCAGCAGATGCAAGGCGCCGATGCCCCCGGCGGCAGTTGCCCGAGTACGATCGGCAATCTTGTAGTGGATGTTGGCGGCGGTCATCATCGGCCGCTCGCAACCCCGGTTGTCGTTCTTGTCCAGCCGCCGCGCGATCCGCCGCTTGCGTCGAGCGATCTGATGTCGTATCTTGGTATTCACTCGAAAACCTCCATGGTTCGGGTCAAGGGATGTTGTTGTTAACCCTTGATACGCCCGAAAATGCTGAAGGTTTTCGAGTTTTTTCACGCGCTAACCGTCAAACGCCTAATGGAGTTCGCTTGGCTTGGGTCTAGACAACACCCAAATCTCCAATGCCGGACTTGAACATCTCCAGGATTTATCTCAACTCCAATGGCTTTTCCTCGCAAACACCAAAATCACTGATGCCGGGTTGAAATATCTCAAAAAGTTGCCCAACCTCCAATGGTTATTTATCAATAACACCGAAATCACCGATGCCGGACTGGAAGATATAAAGGAATTCCGTCAACTCTGTAATTTGGACATTTTGAACACCAAAATTACCGATGACGGCCTGAAGAACTTTATGCGCAATCGGCCTAATGTTAAGATAAATGATAAATCATGGCAAAAAGCGGTGCTTGTTCCATAAACAAGAGGCATCAGAAAGAATTAGCCACATATGAATTCATGGGCTCATATTTTTAATTACATTTCAAAACTGGATAAATAAATGCGGAAGGAAATATTGGACCCGCAAGCGATTTATTCGAAACCGGGGAGGGTGCGTTGCTGGGGCGGATTGGTGCGCTCTTGGTAGCGGCGCTGGTAGCCTTCGGCAAGGTGGACCATTACTTCCAGGACCAAGAGATCGGCGCGGGTCATTACGTGGCGGGTGCTGCGGGCGCCCAGGCCATGGAGGAGTTCTTCCAAGACTTTTAGATGGAGGTGCATAGTTTGCCGGGCGGATAGGCCGGCATTGACCAGGAGTTCGGCCAGGCGTTTCAACTCGTCGCCCAGGTTGCCGGAGCCCATGATCACATAGGTCCGCAATAATTCGCGGCAGTAGGCGTAGAGTTCGGCGGGCAGAACGGGCTCGACGGCCGTTTCGCAGGAAAAAGGGGATAGGTCCAATTTGCCGGAACGGCCCGAAGAGTGCTGCGCACAAATTGGACCTATCCCCTTTTTCCCTTCAAGATCGCCGAGCAGGGCCCGTTGTTCTTTCAGCAGCCGGTCGGCCTCTTCATGTTCGCGTTGCAGGCGGGATTGTTCGGCCAGGTTGAGGCGGTGATTTTCGCGGAGCAGTTGATGACGTTGGATCGCCCGGGCGATGACCCAAATCAGGTTTCGCGTGGTGGCGGAGTGTACACAGAGGTATGCGTCGGCCCCGACTTCGTAACATGGGGCGGCCATTTCCTGTTCGGATTGGTCGCCGAGGACCAGGATCGGCTCCTCGGCCCCCCCTGCCCTATAGCCCTCGATCAGGTCCAGGGCGTCGAGTTCGCCGGGCAGATGGCTGACTAGGATGGCGTCGAAGACTTCGTCGCGGAGCCGGGCCAGTCCGGCGGCCGTGCCCAGGGCCTGTTCCAGTTCGACCTGCATGGTGCTATCGGCCGATAGGGCTTCGATCAGCCACGCGCCGGTTTTTTGCCGGGTGGTGATATACAATATCCTCATTCGTGGGGGCAATTGACGCCAATAATGGGTTGCCGATTTGGCTTCCAGCTTGCGTTTTTTAAGGGTGGCGACCATGGCGTGATCCAGGCGGATATCTGGCCAAAACCTGCGTTATGGAGGTGTTTTTGCCGGTAGTTGTTCATCGCGAAGCCGCAAGCGGCTTGTTTATTTGTAGGGGCGATACTTTAGCGAACAACGCTCCGCGGGTCAATGTCGGCTGGGGCTATGAATACCAGCCCGAAGCGCAAGCGACGGTCTGCAAACGGGTTATCCTCGCTTGCGTTCCGGGCTGGTGAAACTGCTTGTCGCTTCGGGTTGCGCGCGATTAAGCTTCAATTACGATTTATGGCATGTCTTTTACACTCGAAAAACCCGTTATCCGAGCACTGCCATGAAAACTATCAAGATCTTATCCATGTTTTTTGTATTGGGAGCAATGCTCGTTGGGTTTGCTGTAATGGCGTCGGCCAAGGAAACGGCCCCGGGCGCGGAAAGCACTTTCGGCCACGCTTACTCTACACGCCGATCAGCCGGGGGTGGTGGTCAATCGCAATATCTACGGTCATTTTTCCGAGCACCTGGGCCGGTGCATTTACGAGGGCATTTGGGTGGGCGAGGATTCGCCGATCCCCAACACCCGCGGCATCCGCAACGACGTTGTCTCTGCGCTGAAGGCGCATCGACATTCCCGTGCTGCGCTGGCCGGGCGGGTGTTTTGCCGACGAGTATCACTGGAAGGACGGCATCGGCCCGCGAGAAAAACGACCCAAGATCATCAACACCCACTGGGGCCAGGTGGTGGAGAACAATCACTTCGGCACGCACGAGTTCATGGACTTTTGCGAGCAGGTCGGGGCCGAGCCTTACGTCTGCGGCAACGTGGGCTCGGGCAGCGTCGAGGAGATGATGCAGTGGGTGGAATACATGACCTCGGACGCCGATTCGCCGCTGGCCAATCTCCGTCGCCAGAACGGGCGGGAAAAACCCTGGAGGCTGAAATATTTCGGCGTGGGCAACGAAAGCTGGGGCTGCGGCGGCAACATGACGCCCGAATTTTACGCCGATCAATTCCGCCGCTATAACACGTTCGTGAAAGACTACCCGGGCAACCCGGCCAAAAAAATTTACCGCATCGCTTGCGGCGCCAACGGCGCGAATTACAACTGGACCGAGGTGTTGATGAACAAGGCGGGCAAACAGATGAACGGCCTGTCGCTGCACTACTACACGGTCTCGACAGGCAATTGGCAAGGGAAAGGCTCGGCCACCGAGTTCGACGAAGCTCGGTGGCATGCCACTTGCGCCGCACCCTGGAAATGGACAACCTGATCACAAAACATTCCGAGATTATGGACAAGTACGACCCGAAAAAACTGGTCGGCCTTGTGGTTGACGAGTGGGGCACGTGGTACGACGTCGAGCCGAAAACGAATCCCGGGTTCCTTTACCAGCAGAACACGCTCCGCGACGCGATAGTGGCCGCTTTGAACTTGCACATCTTTCAGCGCCATGCCGACCGCGTGGCAATGACCAACATCGCGCAGATGATCAACGTCCTACAGGCGATGATCCTTACGGACAAGGAAAAGATGCTACTTACGCCCACATATCACGTATTCGAGATGCTGAAGGTCCATCAAGGCGGCACGCTGCTTCCGGTCGAGCAAAATACACCCGATTATACGTCCGGAACGAACACGATTCCCGCGGTCAGCGCCTCGGCCACGCGCGACGCGAAATCGGCGGCCGTGCATATGTCGCTGGTAAACACTAATCCGCGCGAGCCGGTTGCAATCGCCTGCAAGCTGGCCGGATTCACGCCCAAGACAGTCGCCGGCCGGATACTCACCGCACCGGAAATGAACGCGCACAACACGTTTGACGCTCCGAACGCGGTGCATCCCGAGGCATTTACCGGCGCACAGATAGAAGGCGATAACCTGCGGCTTACCTTGCCGCCGAAATCGGTGGTTATGCTCGATCTGGAATGAAACGCCGGTAAACCGGACACAAATATCAAACTTGGGAGTCTCGACAAAATAAACCGGTCAACTTCAGCGATGGGGCGAGCCGCGAGTTACCAGACAGAAATGTCGGCCTGCAACCGCTTAAGGCGCAAAAGCGCATAATTGGGCGTGAAATCATATTTTTGCGTGATTTATCGGTGCTTTGAGCCTTTGTTCTTCTAAGAAGAATCTTATATTTTTACGCCACCTGGGGGCTATCTATTCCCAGCAGGCAGGGGTACAATAGCAACGGAAGGCCTAGCCTCCATTCTCACTGACCTTTTCTCAGCGACGCGGTCGATTCCCCTTCCGGATACGCCCTGTTGTTTTCTTAAAACCCTATTTTCGGGAGATCGATCATGCAAAAGATACCGGACGCAATCATTATCCAGAAAGTCACTAAGCAGTTGAGTAATCATGGCATGCGGTCGCCCTGCCGTATAGCCGTGGCTGCGCGTAAAGGCGACGTTACGCTGTCGGGCACGATCCAGTTCGAGTATCAACGGATCGCCGCGCTGCATGCAGTCCGCGGCATCGATGGAGTGCGCCGCGTGATGGACCAATTAAAGGTTCAGCCAAAAGTAGCCCAAAAAATAATAACAACCCAAAGACCAATAGCGGAAATAGCCGCGCCGGTAACGGAAAAAACTACACCGGCAACGGAAATCGCCGCAACGGTAATAGAAATCGCTTCACCAGCATCGGAAAAAACTGTGCCGGTGGATGCCATAGGGTAACTGGTAGGGTGGGGAATTGTGACGTCCCAGCCAACCCGGCATAAATGCCGAACCTAATACAATCCGCGGCGAAAACGTCTATGAATGGTCGTCTCACGCCCGGACCCGTCGTCCGACCAACCTTCGGTCGGTGCCCCGCGAGGGGAGTCATGCTAGGCCGTAACTAAAAGATTCTTCGCTTAGCTCAGAATGACAAGCGATTACACCAATCCCCATCTCTTGCGAAGATACCAGTCTAGGGATAGCAGGCAAATGAGCATCATGAAGAAGGGCCAGGTGTCCCAGAAGGTTTTTTTGGTCTCTTGTTGGATTTCCAGGGTCGAGGTCTGCTGGGTGAGGCGGCGGATCAGATCGGGGAACTGTTCGGGGGCCAGCGATTGGCCGCCGGTCATGGCGGCCAGACTTTCCATTGTGGCGGAGTCGGCCGAGGCGTTGTCGAGTTCCAGGTCTTGTTGGAAGACGAGGAACCTGGCCCGGGCCGTGCCGAGTCTCCTGGCCTTTTTGCGAGGCTATTACTTCGACGGCGTAATCGCCCGCGGTTTGCGTGTCGCGGAATGTGCCGGTAACCTGGCTGTCTTGATGCGTGAGGGTCAAGGGGTGGCGGGCACCGTCGGGCAGGACGATCTCGGCCTTGAATTCGGCGTCTTTAAGCGGCTCGCCCGTCGGATCTTGCGCCGACGGTGAACTCCACGCGCTGCGAAGGGGCAAGGCGGCGCTCGGCGAGTTTTACCCAAACGGCGCCTTCCTCGGCCTGGTCTTTTTTGGCCAGCCAAAGGATGATCTGCCGCCAGAAACGTTTATGGGCCGATTCGAAACCGCGCATCCACCAGTGCCAGGTGGAATCGCCGGCAAAGGCCATCACCCGGCCGTCGCCGTATTGATGGGCGACCAGCAAGGGCACGTTGGCCCCGGAATCGGCCAGGATCAGGGCCCCGGGTGCAGAGGCCGCGGAATTTGTACGCGCCGTCCAAGCGGCGGCAGTTGCGACCAGAGGGCTTCGCTCTTCGCGCGATCGGGCGCCAAACGCAGGGCAAAGTGCCTCTGTCCCAGGGCCGTGGGGCGCATGGGCAATGGGCCGGGCAATTGCAGATCGCCGCGGACCGGCTCGTCGGGATTCTGCCGATCGAAGCGGTCCATGGTCACGGGCAGGATATTATTAAGCGGCGTGTTGGCGTATCCGCCCGCTCCGAAACTGTGGAATCCGCCCAGCATGATCAGGCCCGCGCCGCGCTCGACGGCCTGGGCCAGCGATTTCAGTTCGTCGCCTTTGAAGGCCGAGGAATCGACGTCGCCGAGGATGTAAACGTCGTATTTGCCCGATTTGAGTCGTTCGGCCAGATCGACGGGCCGGTTGGTCGGATCGCGGGGATCGATGCGGATGAAATCGACGTTGATGTCGGGCGAGGAGTCGAGTGCGCGGCGGATGAATTTTTGTTCCACGCGGAATCCGCCCTCGATGTACAGCACGTTCAGCCCGCCGACAAGCACGTTGACAAACGTGCTGAGTTGATTGTTGGTAGTGACCAGTTCGCCGGGCTGATCCGGGACTTCCAGGGTGAGCTTGAATTCGCCGGGAGTTTTCGGGACGTAAGTAAACTGGACGGGCAAGAGTTGGCCGTCAGTGTCGGCCTTGATGGTCTGCTCGGCAACGACTTCCATCTTGCCCGGCGCGGTCTCGAACAGCACGTGCACGGGTATATCGCGATTGACGTAACCGTCCACTCGGACCTGGCCGCTGATGGCAAGTTCATTTTTCACGAACACGGAGGGATTGACGACCAAATCCTTGACGGCCACGTCCTGGGCCTGTCCCAGTCCGCGCGATTGGCCGATGGGCACGGTGAAAAGTGGAAAGCCCAGGTGTTTAAGCCGCGTGGCGGCGGTTTGCGGGGCCAGATCGCGGGGTGCGTATGCTCGCTGGGCGCCGTCGCTTAACAGGATCACTCCCAAGAATCGTTTGCCGGCCTCCTGGCGCAAGACGTCGTCGAGCGTGGAGCCGATGGCGGTTTGGCTGCCTTCGGGTTCGTCGGGCAGTGCGATTTCGCCCTTTTCGACGGTAAGCGGATGGGCCTCGGCGTCGAAGGCGTAGGCCTTTACCTCGAAGTCGCGGGCCAGTTTGGCCAGCGGCGGCTTGGGCATCGGCCAGGGCCTTGCACAGAACCTCCCAGCGGGTTTTGCCGGCCAGGGCGTCGGGGACCGACATGCTGCGGGATTGATCGGCCAAGAGGACCAAAGTGGCCGATTGTTTTTTGATTTCGGTGTAGATCAGCGTGGGGCGCAACATGGCAAAGACGGCAAGCACGATCACGCCCAATCGCAACGCGGCCAGCGACAGGCGTCGCCCGCCGCCGAGGCGACCCTTTCCCGATATCAATGCCAACAATGCCAAGAGCGCAACCGCAACGGCGATTACGAGCAAGTAGCTGTCGGCGATGGGATAAAAGGAAAGGCGGAACATTTTTTAAGGATGAAGGATGAGGGAAGAATAAATTTTTAGGGGGAATCAATTAAGCTTGTATTTCAATGCCTTCCCGGCGGGCGATTTCGAGGATCGGACGAGATTGGTCGGTTTCCCACTCCTGTTCCCCGCATGGTATAGGCTCCACGCGAGAGTCGGTAAATGCCGGAGTTCCCACAATTTATTCACCAGGATGTTGTCGCGCGGCGGTTCCAATTCGGGGGCAATAACTATCAAATCGATATCGCTCCACTCATCGGCTGAACCTTTAGCTTGCGAGCCAAAAAGCACGGCCCGCCGGGAATGAATTCCCGCCTTGCTTACCGCATGCAGATATTGGCGTATGACTATTTCTATTGATTGGCTAACCATGAAAATATATTCCTTGCTTCTTGAATAAGATTTTTGGAGGCATCTTCCAAAGGCATTGGGGACTGCTGATCAGAATAACGACCTTCGATGCAGTAACGTTGCAAGCGTGCCAGAAAAGTTCGCTGTGAATCGGGGATTGTCAGACCGGCGAGATCCGCCAATCGCAGTAAATCGTGTATTCGAGGAGGAACATCTTCAGTATTTATGATGACATGCGCTTTGAGATTTTTTTCCACAGCCAAATGGGTAAAAAAAAGTGCATGACGGAATTTGCGATTATTGAATAAGGTTTCAGCCACGTCCAAATCTTCTTTAGAGCTTTCTAGCCAATAATTGATTTGTTGTCGAAGGTTCATGACCGATCCCTATCTTATATGTGTATATGTCATCTTGAACAAATTGATACGGAGATCATTCATTCTTATATTCTAATTATTTTTTATCATGTCCGTAAGGCGTGAGTTATCTTTCCGGGCGGCGATAGAAGCGGTTAGCAAGCAGGGATTCCAAGGCCAAAAACAGGGCGACGGCCAGGATCAGGGGCGGGAACAGTTCGCGGCCTACGCGGCCCATGCTGATGTCGCGGTCGATTTGCTGTTTGGTTTGGGCGATGCGGATTTTATCGGGTGCGAAAATTTGGGTAAGCTCATTTTTGTCGAGGCGCTCGAGTTGGGTTTGTTCAGGGGGCAGATTGACGCTCAAGGGGCGGTCGAAGCCCGCTTCGCGCCCACCCGATTGCACGCGGTAATTGCCGGGCTGTTCGGTGGCCGTGATCACCAGGCGATGGTGCTGGGGGTCGGCCGAGAGAGGAACGCTCATGTCGCCCGGGCCGGTCAGCAGGTAGTTGGCGCGTTGCGTTTCGGGATCCAGTTGCAGCACGGCGGTTTGTCCGGCGAAGTAATTCAACTGCTCGTTGCCGCTGCCAACCAGGTATGAAGTCATCTGGTTGACAAATATAAAAAACGGCCAGGCTTCGTCGCTTACGAGCAGCAAATTCCAAGGGTTCTGATTGGGGTCATCGGAAACAGGCGTGGTAATCGTAAGTGCGCGTCCGGAGCCGATGGGGCGTTCGAGCACGGCCGGGCGGCCGTCGGAAAAGGGCAGGACCACGCCTACGCCCGGATGCAGCTTGTCCAGTTCCCAATAGCGAAAGACCGGGGAACGATTCCATGGTATCGAACCGCTTTGTGCCCGTAATGGGGCGAAGATGGGGTGCTGCAAATCGCGGGGCGCAAGATGCAAGTCGCCATCAGGACGGCGGGCTTGTCGCAATAAATTGCCCGGCAATAGTTCCTGGGCCTGTGCGGTGTTGAAGGATTCCACCGGCTGGGCGTTGCGGCCGAGAAAAATTGCCACGCCGTGGCCGTCGGCTGCGTAGTCGGAGAGTTTTCGCCACAGGGCCGGCTCCAGGGGCGTGGGATCGAGGAGAAAAAGGGCGGCGTAATCGGAGAGGTTTTTCTTGGATAGGTTCTCCAGATCGACAATTTCGCAGTCGAAGCGGGCCTGCCCGCGCATGCGAAACACTGCCGGGGCCAGGGCCTCGGTAAGGATGAGTGAATAACTGTCGGCCGGTTTTGGGGCGGCGATCAGGATCCGCCAGGGCGGTTTCACCTCGACGGAGAAGAATCGCTTGTCATCGGCGGCCAGGGCGTCTTGCCCGACGATCTGCAAATAGCCTTGATGTGCACCCAATCCTAGAGAAGCGAGGCTGAACTCGATTTGCTGTGCCTCGCCCGGGGCGACTGTGACGCTTTCAGTGCTGCGTTTTTGCGAATTTCCGTCGGCGTCGATAAGGTACAATTCCACCGTCCGCTGGTCCGAAGCGCCCAAGCAGGCCAGTTCGGTTTGGATGGTAAGCGGGCTGCGATTGGAAAGCACTTCGGCCGATAGACGCGGCTCGCCAAGTGCGTAATCCACAGGATCGGGCACGCCCACGTCGATGACATAAATACCTACGCCGGGCAGTTTTTTCAGGCTTTCCTGCAACTGCGAGGCCAAGGCCGCCGGCCAGGCGGCGCGGGAAAAGTCGGTGAAAACATAGATTTCTTTTCTGGCCAGGGAGGATTCTTTCAGCAATCGGAGGGACTCGTCCACGGCATAAATCAGCGGCTGGGAGTTGGGCACGGTCTCCAGGCGTTCGATGCTATGTCGAGCCGCTGAGCGGTCGGCCTGGAACGAGCCTGTGCCCTGCCGGGTGTCGAGCACGGCGAATTCGCTTTCCTGGGGCAGTTGGGCCAGAAGCCAGAGGCCCATTTCCTTTGCGGCCTGGAGCCGGGTTTGATTTTCGCGTAGATATTCCATGCGCGGGGCGGCGTCGAAGATCAAAGCCGCGGCGACCGGCGCCTCCTGACTGCCCAACGCCCCGCCAAATTGCACGCTGGGCCGGGCCAGGGCGAATGCCAAAAATGCGATTATTCCCGCGCGCAGCAATAGCAGCAAGATGTGCCGCAGATTTAACTTGCGCTGGTTGGTGTCGTGCTTTATTTGCACGAACCGCAGGGCTGGGAACTCGAACAACGTCGGCTTGCGGCGCATAATAAGATGCAAAATGATCGGCACGGCGATCAGTGCGGTTCCGGCAAGCAGTGAGGCGTTGAGGAATGTCATCCGAAAGGGTTCAGGGTTCGGGGTTCAGGGTTCAGGAATTTTGTGATTATTACTTCCAGATAGTTATGTTATTTGCAGATTCATGGATTTGGATTTTCCTCGGTTGGCCAACGGCGGCTGGATTCATCTAATTGTTGTTCCAATGTCTTTTCCAAACCATTTAACATGCGTACACATTCCAGGTAACGATTACGAAAGCCATTATATATCTCATTGTCGATGTAGCTTTTCAATTTGGCGATATAAAGGTGGTGAATGGTTTCCAATGCTTCGCCACGAGCACGATTAACTCCTTCGATTTTATTTCGGATATGTCTATCACTATGTTTTTCCGCGAGATTAGCCGGTGCGCTATTGGATGAACGTCGAACCTGACTTGCTAGTTCATATTTTTCTTCTTTTGGCCAAATACTTGCCAGATCGCAAACCTCAAGGTGTAATTGGCATAATTTCTGATACACCTTCAAATCTTCCACCCGCATGAATTCGGCCATTTTCTTTCCCTTTGATTCTTGCCATTCAATTCTGTTTTCAAATGCTGAACCCTGAACCCCGAACCCTGAACCCTATACTATCCCCTAGCCGATCTATTTGCCAAATACTCGGTCAAGGCTCGGTCGAACTGCATACTCGTGTCCAGGGGGACGTAATCCACGCCGGCTTGAAAACATTCGCGGCGGTAAGTATCGCGGAATGAGTCAAGTTCGGCGATGTAATCGGAGCGAAAACCGTCGGCGTCGAGCGCGAGGCGGTTATGGTTCTCGGGGTCTTCAAGTTCAACCATGCCAGCGAAGGGGAAATTCACCTCGGCCTCGTCCAATATGTGGAACAGGATTACGTCGTGCCCGCCGTGCCGCAGGCGGTAGAGCGATTCCATCACGGGGCCGGGATCGGCCAGGAGGTCGGAAAAAATCATCACCAGGCTGGCGTGGCGGAGCATGGCGGCCACCTGAACCAGGCTGTGGGCGATGTCGGTTTCGCCTTCCGGGCGGAGATTGGCCAAAAGCGAGAGCACGTCGCCCAGGTGCGTGCGCCGGGCCTTGGGACGGAGACTATGGCAGATTTTCTGGTCGAAGGTCAACAGGCCCACCGGGTCCTGCTGGTGGATCATCAGGTAGCACAAGGCGGCGGCGAGGCAGATGGCGTAATCGAACTTGGTCAGCTCCTGCCGATAGGTGTAGCCCATCGAACGGCTGAGGTCCATCACCAGGTAGCCGGTGATATTGGTTTCGGCCTCGAACTTTTTCACGTAATACTTGTCGGTCTTGGCGTAGACCAGCCAGTCGATGTCCTTGGGATCGTCGCCGGGCGTGTATTTGCGATGTTCGGAAAATTCGACCGAAAAACCGTGAAACGGGCTGGCGTGCAGACCTTGTAAAAAACCCTTTACGATAAACTGCGCGCGGAGGTCCAGCCGCTTGATCTGGTTGATCACCTCGGGCTTCAGGTATCGTTCGGCGGTGGACATGATTAAAAAAGGATGAAGGATGAGGGATGAAGGATGAAGGATGAATGAATCGGTGAGAGATCAATGGTCGAGATTTTATGTGATACGATCAATGCGCGACCAACGGTCGCGGCTTTACAATAGATTATTTTTCATACTTCGGAATCATCGGCGGGGGAATTTCGTTTATCAGGCGGTGGATTATGTCTTCGTTGGTCATGCCTTCGGCCTGGGCTTGGAAGTTGGTGCTGATGCGGTGGCGGAGCACGGGGATGACGATTTTTTGCACGTCTTCGATGGCCACGGAAAAGCGGCCGTCCATGGCGGCCAGGGCCTTGCCGGCGTGGATCAAAAATTGTCCCGCCCGGGGTCCGGCGCCCCAATCGACCAGGTCCTTGATGAACGTGGGGGCGGTTTCATCTTTGGGCCGGGTGGCGCGGACCAGGCGGGCCACATACTGGATGATGTATTCGCTTACGGCCACCTTGCCCACCAGGTTTTGCAGGTTGATGATTGCCTTGCCGGATAACACTTTTTGGACCTCGGTTTTTTCGCCGCGGGTGGTGGTGGCCAGGATCCGCTCCTCTTCGTCCGACGACGGGTAGTCGACCTTGATGTTGAACATGAAGCGGTCCAACTGGGCCTCGGGCAGGGGATAAGTGCCTTCCTGCTCGATGGGATTCTGCGTGGCGATGGTGAAAAACGGATCGGGCAGCGGATAGGTCTGCTGGCCCACTGTGACTTCGCGTTCCTGCATGGCCTGGAGCAATGCGGCCTGGGTCTTGGGCGGGGTGCGGTTGATTTCGTCGGCCAGGAGGATATTGGTGAAGATCGGCCCGTCGACGAAGCGGAAATTCCGATGGCCCTGGTCGTCCTCTTCCAGCACGTTGGTGCCGGTGATGTCGGAGGGCATGAGGTCGGGCGTGAACTGGATGCGCTTGAATTGGATGTCGAGGATTCGGGCCAGGGTGCTGACCATCAGGGTTTTGGCCAGGCCAGGCACGCCGACCAGCAGGCAGTGTCCGCGGGTGAAGACGGCGGCGAAGATTTGCTCGATCACCTCGTCCTGCCCGACGATGACCTTCTGCAATTCTTCCTGCATCAGTTTGCGGTGCTGCGAGAACTCCTGCAATACGTCGCCAAGACTGCGCGGTTTAACGGTGGACAAGGGAATATTCCTTTCTAGGGCTAACTAGGGTTGAACGAATTGGTCAGCAGTTCACGTCCTGATTTAATTGCAACGACCACTGGATCGCGGCATCTATGCTGCTCTATCTTGTCCCTGCATTCTATAATATTACCACTAAAATACCCAGGATTGGGAAGGGAGTTGCCTACCTAACTTTTTAATTCTAAGATACTTATGATGTTCTTGCAGGTTGATTTAGGATGAGGATTGTGAAACGCATATTCCCTTTGGTTTTAGCGATTTTTGTGCTTTGGGCCGTTTTGGTTGGGCGGGATGTATCGATTGCGCAGGAGGCGCAGGGCGATATCACCGCCGAACAGGTGCGGGAGACAATCGATAAAGGCATAGCCTATCTTAGGCAGCAGCAGAAAATCGATGGTTCGTGGGATGAGTATATGGACCAACCGGGGGGTGTAACTGCCCTTTGCACTCTGGCCTTGTTAAATGCCGGAGTCGAGCCCGGCGATCCGCAGATTCAAAAGGCTTTGGCATATCTGCGCAAATTCAAGCCGGAAAGGACCTATGTCACCTCTTTGCAGACCATGGTTTTGGTCCGGGCCGAACCTCAACAAGACATGTTGCTTATCAGTCGCAACGTGAAGTGGTTGGAAAGCATGCAAATCATGGATGGGCAGCGCAAGGGATCGTGGTCGTATCCAGCAAGGCAGCGGCGACAACTCGAACAGCCAGTTCGCCCTGTTGGCTCTTAGCGAGGCGGAACGCGTGGGCGTGCAGGTAAGCGACAGGACCTGGCGCCTGGCCCGGGCTTATTGGGAAGATTGCCAGAATCCGGACGGGTCGTGGGGATATTACAAGCACGTGCCAGGCACGGGAAGCATGACGTGTGCGGGCATAACGTCGATGGTGATCACGGCCGATAGAATCGAGCCGGCCGACGCCAAGGCCGTAGGCGAAAAGATTCAATGCTGCGGCCAAAGCGAAAGCGATTCTGATAAGGGCGTGGAAAAGGCATTGAATTGGCTGGGCGCGAATTTTTCCGTGAGCCGCAATCCCAACTATCCCGGCGGAATGTGGCAGCTTTATTACCTTTACGGCCTGGAACGCGCGGGGCGGCTTACCGCGCGGCGGTTCATAGGCAAGGCCGACTGGTATCGGGAAGGGGCAAAATGGCTGGTCGATCATCAAGACAAATTATCGGGATTTTGGAGCGGGACGGGCATGGCCGAGGACAGCCGGTTGATCGGCACCAGTTTCGGCCTGCTTTTTCTCTCGAAGGGACGCTGGCCCGTATTGATAAGTAAACTGAAACATCCGCCCGACGAGGATTGGAACCAGCATCGCCACGACATGAACAATCTTACCCGGTTCGTGGAGTCGCGGTGGAAAAAAGACCTCACCTGGCAGGTAGTCGACCTGCGCTTGGCCAGCGTGGAGGATTTGCTGCAAGCGCCGGTATTATTTTTATGCGGCAGTACAAGTCCCTTGCCCGGCGATCCGGCGGTCCGCGGAGAAGTAGTGGGAAAACTCCGCGATTATGTGGATCGGGGCGGTTTTCTCTTTGCCGAGGCATATTGCGGCGACAGCGGTTTTGACAAGGGATTCCGCGAGCTAATGACGCTGGTATTTCCGGAGCCCGAATATCGCCTGCGCATGTTGGAGCCCGAGCATCCCATCTGGCACGCGGAGGAGATAATTCCACCCGAGCAATTGCGGCCGCTGTTAGGAATCGAATTCGGCTGCCGCACGAGCGTGGTTTATGCGCCCCAGGATCCGGCTGACAACCCCAGGCCATCGCTTTCCTGCCTGTGGGAGCTTGCCCGCAGCGGCCGGGGACAAACTTTCAAACCTTCGGTGCAGGCGCAGATCGATGCCGCTTTGGGGCTGGGCATAAACGTGCTGGCTTATGCCACGAATCGGGAATTGCGGGGGAAGGAAGAGAATTTCAACGTCCAGAGTTCGCGCCGCCCGGGCGATCAGGCGGAGCGCGGGCGGTTGTACATCGCCAAGATTCGTCATCCGGGCGGATGCAATACGGCGCCCGGGCCCTTGTGAACCTGCTGGATTTGGCCAGCCGGGAGCTGAAAATCCGCGCTACGGCCCGGGAGGAATTGCTCAATATCACCGACAATGCCCTGTTCGATTATCACCTGGTGTTCATGCAGGGGCGGAATTCATTCCGCTTTACCGACGCCGAGCGGGAGCAATTGAAAAAATATATCGAGCGCGGGGGAATGGTGTTTGCCGATTCGATTTGCGCCAGCCGGGCGTTTACGGAATCGTTCATGCGGGAAATGGACGCTATGTTCCCGCAAAACAAGTTGGAGCGCATACCGGCGGACGATCCGCTTTTGAGCCCTAAATTTGGCGGTTTCGATTTGAAGATCGTTACCCGCCGCGATCCGCAGAACCGGGCGCGAGCGCTCCTTTGTCGGCCGCGCTGAAAAAAGTCCGCCGGACCTGGAGGGCATCAAATTCGACGACCGCTGGGGAGTGATCTTTTCGCCGTATGACGTCAGTTGCGCGTTGGAAAAGCTGGACTCGCTGGAATGCCGGGGTTATATCCGCGAGGACGCCGCCAGGATCGGACTGAACGTAATACTGTATTCATTGCAGCAGTGAAGAGGTTGAAAATTCTGTAGAGTGCGTGAAACGCACCAAGACCTTGTTATTGGGACAAAAGTTAAACTGCTGTCCTAAGAAGATGATATATGGTGGGCGGTGCGTTTCACGCACCCTACTCATCCTACCTGCGCATAAAAAAGCCCCGCCGAAACTGCCCAGCAGGGCTTTGCAGATTCAGGTATTGCATTGAAATCAATTTTGGCGGCGACGCCAGACGCAGGCCAACAAACCAAGGCCGGCCGTCAGCAGCAGCACAAGCGTGCCAGGCTCGGGAATCGCAATAACGTCGAAACGCGCCATTATATCTTGACTGGGCTGGATCCAGGGCGTGCCGCCTGGAAAACCAGGGAAGTTCGAACCTGCCATTTGCGCCACAGCAAGCGGCGTGACGTCAATCTGGTAGCCAGGCACGAAGAAGGTGCTTGTTGATCCCGCGGAGACGGCGAGGTAGTCGTTATCCCAATTGACCTCGAGAAGGCCCGTCTGGCTTAAGGAGCTCGAGGGGCCAGCGCCGAAGGACATCGTACGGTCCGCATTGACCGGGAACTGCAACTGAAGCCAATCGCCAGTGGCATCGTTGGTCCAGTCATCGTCGGTGCCGGCATAGGTGTAACTGATCGACCAGGAAAGCGTGTTGAGTTTCTGAATGTAGGTGCCCGGCGTAAGATCAAGCGTGCCCGTGAAGGTCATGAGCGCCACCGCGTCGCCCGGGTAGCCCAAACCGTTGACCAAGTGAGGAGAGCCGGCCGGTGGGGCATGGGGACCGAGATAGTTCGTCGGCCCCAAACCGGACACCGTATATTCGATGGTTTCCGCGCGGGCGAATCCCGCCAGGGCGAAAATTGCCGCTGCTGTTAAAATAATTGTTAACTTACTCATTTTATAGCTCCTTTGGCCCTCAACAGATTGCCTAGTCGTTTTCGGAACATGACTTGTCTCAGATTACTCCGCCGCTACGAATATGTATTTGTTATGCGCTTGATTTTCGGCGACGAATCCACATTGCCGCCAAACCGGACAATCCGGCCAGACCTAACAGCGTCAGCGTGGCCGGCTCGGGAACTGGCGAGGACACCAGCAAGCGGTCCCTGTAGAGACCACCGGAGTTGTCGTAATACTGATCTGCAAGATAGATCTGCCCCGAAGCGGAAATATCAATCCCTGAATACCCGCTATCGGTCGAGGTGTTGGAATGGACGAACCCTGGGATCGTGATGGTCTCGACAGCGGCCAGGGTGGAGGCATCCAGCACCTCAATGTCTGACGATCCGGCCAGGTACTGGGTCACATATGCCTTTCCACCAAAGAGAGCAACGTCCATGGCGCCGCTCACATTTGCAGAGGAGGCCGAACTCAGGTCAGGGGCTATCTTGTAAAGCGTGCCATCGCTCGTTGTTGGCGCCAAGGTCGCGGTCAGGTAGATCGTGCCGTCGCCGGCCACTTCCAGGCCGCGAGGAGATCCCGCTGAACTGAAACCGTCAAGCGTGGCGAGGTTGAACGTCCCGCCAGTTCCAAACGAAGCATCGAGTACAGGATTGACAGGGTCCGTTACGTTGAACCGCTGGATATATGCGCTGCCGGCTCCGCTTTCCCTGGAAATGTAGAGGTAGTAAGTGCTGCCGTCTTTCCAGGTTGCGGCCCCGCCGATCCGTTTCATTGTCGTTGCGCTATCCGTAGTGGAAATCTTCGCACTCACTTCCGGAGTACTGAGGTTTGAGTCCAGGACGCGAACGTACGGACTTTCACCGTTCCGGTCGCCCGAACCGAAGTAGACATAGCCGCGGTCGTCTGTGGCGATGGATTTCATTTGCTCACGCCCTGGCGGACCATTTACGCTGTCGTAGCCGGCGGCGGTGACGTACTGGTTCAACTGCGCCCCCGTGGAAGTGCTGTTCTCCCAGACCTGCCTGTAATACGGGCTTTGCTGAATCCAGGTGGTGTAGACCGTGCTCCCATCGCTGGAAAGGGCCACGCCGCGCAGACTGGATGTTCCAGCGTAAAGCGTGGCATTGTCGATCAGAGCCGACCAAGTCAGATCCGCCGCACCGGCCGAGCCGATCGCCAGCACTGCGGCAACCACACTCATCACTGCAATCATGGAATGTTTTATCGTTAAAGTTTTTGAAATTAGATTGATTTTCATTTTTGTTACTCTTTTTAGGATGGCGGAAAGATTCCGTCGTTAAACTTGTTAAAAAACTAAGTTGAAAATCTGCTTCGTTTTAGGCTATCTTTGCCGGGAAATCATTGCCGTCCGTTAAGACCGATTTGCTATCTTCGGCGGCGACGCCAGACGCAGGCCAGCAGGCCCAAGCCGGCCATCACTAGCAGCACGAGCGTGCTCGGTTCGGGGACATACTGCAACTCGATATTACCCAGTGTGTAGTTAAAGTTTTGAACGCTACCGCTCGTATCGCCGCACATCAGGTAGAAGGTGTCGGGTATTTGCGGATCGCCCGTGCCAACATACGACCACACGGGATTGCCGGCAATGCCGGGAACCGAAGCCGAAGTGAACGGCGAGCCAAAGTACAAGTTCCCAAGGTCCGAAACACGGACCGGGTCGCTCGTCGAGGCGTTGGCGGATTTCCACAGCGATTGCGACCAGCCGCCGAATTTCGCTTCTTGCACAGCGCCGGGATACAACCAACTCAGATCGCCCGTGTTGGTCGCATACACCCGCACGCCCAAGTTCTCGAAGTAACTCTCATCCATGCCGCCGGTCGAAATCATTTGGTTATACACGGGAAAGTCGTCCTGGGTCTGTCCGTTGACAACGTCTACCGCGACTAAAGCATAGTGATTGGCATTGCCATCCGTAATCCAAAAGTTCGGATAGACGATTTGACCAGCCAAACTTACAGTGGAGGAATTGGAGAATTTGAAATTGACAAAATCGGAGACCTTCAATCCGTTCATGGCGGAGGTTCCAATGGCTACTTTTCCACCGCCGACTGCGGTAACATTGAACGTATCAGCCACATTGTCACTGGTTACGCTCGTGGAATAAATGCCGCTAGTTCCATTGCGAATTTTGTATCCAGTGAAATTCGGATACGATGCAATACTTTCTGCTTGGGCTAAACCAGCCGAGGCAATAATCATGAATGAGCACAACATTACTAAGTATTTCATTTTGTTTCTCTTTGTTTTGGTAGTGCGGAAAAAAATTTCAGCGTTTCCTATGTTAAAAAATTGTTGTTAAAAATCTGCTTCGTTTTTGACTGTCCTTGCCGGATATCGCAACCTTTCGTGAAGACCGATTGCTAGTTTCGGCGGCGGCACCAGGCGCAGGCCGGCAGACCCAAGCCCGCCATCACTAGCAGCACGAGCGTGCCCGGTTCGGGGACGCCGGCCAGCGCATCGGTGTAGGTGCTGTCGCGGTTCTGCACAGTCATAAGGATCGGGTCGCCCGGGGCGGGCGTCCCTCCGGTAAAGCTGGGATTGAGCCTGTCCATAAGGGAGGTGTTCAACAAAATCTCCCACGAATCCACGCGCTGGTTAAGGGGGTCCCAGATCCACATCAGCCGGGCGACGTCAGCGTCCGGCGACGACGTGCCATTGCGGATGATGTGGTCGGGCTTGTCCAGAAGTTGCAGTGAACCGGAGCCCGCACTCCAGTCAGCGGCTAGGAAGTAGGCCGAGGTGCGAACTTGGACCGCGCCGTTTCCGCCGTTAGTGCCGAAGCTGCCCAAACCGTTGCCGGCATCCGGGGCTATGGTACTGGCCGTAAAATTAGCCGCATCCGTACCGAACTTGGCCTGTAACTTGACATCCGCTCCCAGGTCGGTACCACCTAATAAGAGATTGACCGTATCTCCACTGAAAGCGGTCCAACCGGCCTGGGAGGCGGTAATGTCCTCAAAGTGGCCGCCCACCCCAAGGACCGTGTCGCCAACCAGCCATGAATTATCGCCATCATCAATGGCTAAATTTGATCCGCTCTGCACGCTGATTGCAGCGCTGTAAGCGTCGTACGCGTAGTTTGCGTTTCCGCGAACGTAAACGCCGCTGGCCAGCGAGTTTCCATTATAAGTCCATCCGTCCGCCGCCGGATTACCTGTGATCGACGTGGCGAGTGCCGTGTTTCCGGCAAGCACGACGACTAAAAGGCAAATCATCCCCTTTAAAAACTTACACATTTTTTCAGACTCCTCCGGCCCGCATTGGGCCGTCTGGTAGATTTGTAAAGTCTATAATTAACACTGATAAAATCTCAGGAATTTTTAAGTTCTTGGTTGTCCTTGCGAAAAATCATTAACCGCGAATACCGATTTGGAATTCGTGGTGGATTACGCACAAGGGAAAACACCCAGTCCAAGAAAGGCTCGCGGCAAAGTGATGCCTTGCATGGCGAGCACGGGGACTAGGTATATTGACGCTACCTCAGCATGGATCAGGGGGCTTTGAATGGCTCAAGGGGCTTAAAAGCCATCATCCATGGTATCACGTCGCAGGGTCAATTGCAAGGGTTGGATGGCTATTAGAGGGAGAATCTAAGCGTATCCGCCACCCCCACAAAAGAACAGCCTTCGTGCGGCTTTATTGTCGTAACTGGTTTGCTGCAATGATGTTCTGTACGTTCGTCCTGAAGGCTGTTTTTCTCGCACGTTTTGCAGCTAAAAGCGGAAAGGCCATAAAACAGGGAACATGTGCCTCGCTTGATTCCACTTTAGGGGGAAATTTTCGCACAGATCGGAGCCAACCATCTTTTTAAAGTGAATTTGGGCAATCTTTTCCGATTATCCCTAATTTTCTGATTATTACGCGTCGATTCAACCATAGGAGGTTTGTAGCAGGTTGTTGCAATTATGTTGCGAAACCGCAAATGGTTTACTGCTATATTGTCCGTAATGCCTTGCGTGTTGGGGGGAATTGACGTGTTCAGGCGTAGGCGGGAAATCTGGGGATTGATTATCATCTTCGGCGCTCTTTTGCCCGGCGGCGTGGGATGCGCCTGTCATAGGACCGGGCAAGGCTGGATGATCCAGTCGTGTTGGTCGCTGGAATTCAAGCGGATGCTGTGTTGCCATGGTGAAGCGCCAGACTGTAGCGTGGGATGCGCTGCACCCATTCCTAAAGTGCCGGGTTGCACCCCTGAGTGCAATCAGGAAGGTGAAGTCATGAATGAGGCCAATCCCAAGCAGCTTGAGCAACTTGATAATTCACCTTTCGCAAAACTAATGGAACGGCGCGGCCGGTTGGGGCTTTGTGCCAATTGCGGGCGATTGGCGCGGTTTAACGAGGCGGGAGCAGGTGAAAAGCCGCCGCAGCCGGTCATTGCCCGATTCGTTCCCGTACCTACTTGGCCGGTTTTTTGTCCCAGGGAAGAAACCATGCAGCCGGTTTCTTATCAGCAGGCTTCAAAGCCAAAGGAGCAAAGGTCTCTTGCGTCGGAAAAAAAGTCACCGCCCAAGGCCCCCTTGCCCGGGGAAATTCCTCCGCCGCCGATTGCATCCGATGTAGACAAGTCGGGCGCGGCTGTCTCCAAGCAACTAAGTGCGCCCCAGGAGCAGACGAGTTGGATATTCTCACCGACTCCGGAAAAGAAGCCTGAGCAGTTGATCGAGGCCCAACTTCCGCCCAGACCGTCGGAGCGGGTTGCTCGGTAGTTTCTGTTGCTGAAAGTCTTTGTAGGGTTGGTGCTTGCAGCCACGCGATCAATTTTCAGTGATCTATCACGTGCGTGCAAGCACGCGCCCTACTGCCAGTCGATAGCAATTGATCGACTTATCGAGCAGTTGCGAAAGGCAGCCAGGTGGAGTATTTTGCCTATTATTTCTAAATTATGCAAAATGATGAATGGAGGTATGGGCAGGTTTTTCCGGTGGCGTTTCCAGTAATCAAGGTATGGATTGTAGGGAACCGATGAACCAGAAGTACGCTTGCGATGGCGTGGGAAGGATTAGCCCGCGCTTGGGTTGTCTCACATGCGGCAGCCTAAAGGCAAAGACCGCGGCCAAACAGATAACAACTGCGATAGACGCCCCATGCTCCATCGAACAGCACGCCCAATATGTTCATTCCGCAGCAGCGCCGCTTTGGTCATGGCGGCATTAATTCTGTCCATAGCTTGGCTTGAGATTGCCGCCGCCTCGGAACTGAGGATGACCCCGATCGTCAAGGCGGTCGATGGCGCCCGCGACTCGGTAGTTAACATCCGCGGGGAAAAAACGCTTGCACCCGTTTCAGGCCAGACTCCAGGGGCCGAGACCGGACGCAGGGTCAACGGCATGGGCACCGGCGTGGTGATCGATCCGCGGGGATATATCATCACAAATTATCACGTGGTCGACGGGGTCCGCGATATTCAAGTTACGCTGGCCGACGGGGAGCGATACATCGCCAAGCTGATTGCCCGGGACGCCGAGACGGACCTGGCCATAATCAAGATCGACGCCAAGCAGGATATTCCCGTCATTAACATCGGCACGTCCTCGGACCTGATGACCGGGGAGACCGTGATTGCCATGGGCAACGCCTACGGATACGAACACACAGTTACGCGGGGGATAGTCAGCGCATTGCGCCGTTCGGTGCAGGTCAACGAGGCCCAGAATTACGACGATCTGATCCAGACCGACGCGAGCATCAATCCGGGCAATTCCGGCGGGCCGTTGTTGAACATCGACGGCGAGATGATCGGAATAAATGTCGCAGTTCGGGCGGGCGCGCAAGGGATCGGATTCGCCATTCCGGTGGACAAGGCCATGTCGGCGGCCGCATCGATGTTGGCCTCTACCAATGCCGGCAAGGTTTGGCACGGAGTCGTGGCGGGCGCCGAAAATTCGGGCGGAAGTGCCAAGGGAGTGGTCGTGGAATCGATTGAAAAGAGCAGTCCCGCGGCCGAGGCCGGCATTAAACCGGGCGACGTGATAACCAGGCTCGATGGCATGGAGATACATCGGGGATTGGATCTACAGCGGGCTTTTTTGGACCTCAAGCCGGGCGACAGAATCGATATAGCGATCAGGCGATCTGACGAATCTTTGGCAAAACACCTGATACTTTTGGCGCAGCCGGAAGTGCAAAAGTCCCCCACCGGACCGATCTGGGAAGTGCTGGGCTTGGATCTGAAACCTATACCGGCCGAGGAATTCCACTTAGCCCATCAAACCCGATATAGCGGGGGGCTTAAAATTACCGCCGTGCGCGCAATAGTCCCGCAGCCGGTCAGGGCATCCGGCCTGGCGACGTGCTGGTGGGCATGCACATCTGGGAAACCGTTTCACTGGAAAACGTGACTTATATTCTTAACCGGCCCGACTTCGCCAGTTTTAATCCGGTGACGTTCTATATCCTACGCGGCGAAAAAACCTGGTTCGTAAATCTGCCCTTCGGCACGGTTAAAACCGCACAACGCTAATCAGTGGGCAGTGGACAGTAAGTTCATTCAGAAAAGTCCAGTTTTCCCATCAGAGCCGTTATTCTGGATAGCATTCACGGTTGCCGTATGGTATGTTAGTGGGGATGAGTGCCGAGATCAGACAATCCGATTTGGAAGCCTATCTTGACGAGGCCTTGCCTGCCGAAGAGATGGTCAGCCATTGAACGGGTACTGCGCGGAGATCGCGGCCTGATTGGACGGCTGAGTTCGATCCATGCCCGTCGGAACGCGGGCGTGCATTCGGTGGGCGAGATCTGGCGCGGTCACCGTCTGAGTTGCGCGACAAAAGAACAATTGGGCAGTTTTCTGTTGCAGGCCCTGCCCGATAAAATGGCCGACTACATCGCCTTTCATCTGGAAGTGGTGGGATGCAGGTTTTGCCTGGCGAATCTGGCCGATCTAAAGGCTCAGCAAATGGAAGACCGCGAGATAATCAAACTCAGGCGGCGCAAGTATTTTCAATCGAGCGCGGGTTATTTGCGTGCGGGCAAGTAAGAATCGCACCGCGAAACCGCAAGCGGTTTATTCGCCGCCCGGGGCCGGGTTTTTGGATTTTACCTTTACGCAGCCGCCCACCATTTCCATCCAGGATTGGAACATAGACTTGTCCAGACCGGTTGGCCAGCGCCAAATAAGTATGACCAAGGCGCCGTTTTCATCGTGGAACATCATCTCAATGGTTCCGTTTAACTGGATGAATTGACTTTGTCCGTCAGGCTTGACGTAATAAAATTGTTGATTTCCGGTGGCCTCGCACACTTGCCAATCAATGTCACCAACTTCGGGTGTTTGGACCTTTAAATCGGTCAATGGAGTAGCGTCATTAAGTTTAGAGGCCAGATCGGCCTGCATACGTTTGGGGATATTTCCCCTGTTTTTTTGCGTACTCACGGCGACGTATAGATAATACGGCTGTTTGCCTTGTTTGGCGTCCGGAACGAATCCTTCAAAGGTGAGCTTCAGGTCGGCTACGTCTATAACGTTAGGTTTTAACCGCAGGGGATCGATCGGTTTGCCGTCTGGCGCAACGGCTTCCTGCAAAGGCGGATTTTCAAAACCGCCGGTTAACAGGTTTTCAAAGGCTTTTTGGTTGGAATCGTTTTTTTGCGGAATGCGAAGCGATACCTTCGTGCCGGGCACATCAATAGGAGACGACAAGAGATTGAACTTGGAACCCACTTTAAGTTCGTTAAACCGCTTGTCCAGGCGTTGTTCGTAATCGCCCGTGCCGCATCCACCCGAAAAAACCAAAAACAACATGGCCCCTGCCGCTATATATTTATTAGTTACTATTCGATTCATCAGTGCAACTCGATGTGGAAAGGTTTGCTTTTTGTTCAGTTGATATGCAGATTGTCGCACCAGAGGAGTGCCGTTGTCAAGCGTCACTCGAAAATCAGGTAGCCGAACCCCTCCGGCGTCACTTGGGTGGAGGCGGGGGCGGACCAGGATTGAAAACCCACGCCTGGGATCGTCCGCTGCACTCCCACGGCCCAGGCATCCCGCGATTTGACTGGTGGCACGGGCAACTTGCCCGTGTCGGCATCGACCGAATGCCCATCGGTACTGGCAGGATGCCGGCGCCGCCCGGTAAGTTGATTCAAGGGAACGGCGGCCTCGACGGTCCAGGCTTCGCCGGTCAAGTCGGCGGCCACGAACCAGGTGGGATTCCAGGCCGCAGAGCCCCACAGCGAATCGGCCGTAAAACCACGGTAGTCGAAGGAAAGGCGATAATATGTGGCAAAGTCGCGGTCGATGTCGATCAGAACATCTACATGATCCTGGGCCGCAAGATCGGCGTCGCGCGGCCGCGGCGTAGCGGCAGGTTCGTATTTCACACCGGGGCGCGCCGGCAAGTCACGGCGATGTACAGAAACTCGTCGTCGTAGGCAAAAGCTACCAGGGCGGGCCAATCGTCGTCGTCCTTAAGTGCGCTTTTAAGCGGCACGGATTCAATTTTTTGCCAAACGGCGTCGTCCAGACGCCCGTCCAACTTGGGCTTGAACGCGGCCTTCCAACATTTCTGCACGGGTTTGGACTGCTTGTTTTTAGGATCGGCCAGCCATAATTCGCCCTGGGCGCAGGCCGACCATGCGTTTTGTTCAGGGCCGCGGGTTTCGAGGAGGTAGAATTGTTCGGCCGGTTTGGCCAAACCTTGCATTCGCCAGGCCGCGGCCAGGGGAAATCTGAACGCCGCCTCGGCGAACAGATCAGGGCGGGTCCGTTCGATCTGCTTGCCCAAGGCCGCGGCATGGGCCAAACGGTCTTGGACTTTCGCGTCATCGAGCACGGGCGTCGAGGTTTGGCCGAGGGCCGCTTTTTGCCCGGACTGCTCCTGCCATGCGATTTCGCCGCTTGAGTAATATTGAACCAGCCAGAGCAACGCCAGCCGGGCAAGCGAATGCTGCGGATAGCGCTCGGCGAGCAGGGTATATGATTGGGCGGCCAAAGGCCAGCGACCGGTGCGATGATATTGGTCGGCGATTCGGTAGAGTATGCGGGCGGCCGTATTGTCGTCCAGTCCGCGGATCAATTCGCCGCTTTGGGCCAATAAGTTGGCATCCTCGCCGGGATTGCGAAGTGCCTGGTCCAGGATGGCCTGTGCGTTGCGTTGTTTTAGGGCCATGCGCTCGAGCGCGTCGATATTTTCCAGGGGCGCTTGCGATAAATCTCGCCGGGCTTCTCCACCCGGGGACAGGGCCAAGCCGGCCATCAAATCGCGGGATTGTAGACTGTCGGGGGCACGGTCGGCCAAGACGCTGAATCCCAGAGTGGTTGGCGGAAGGCAAAATCGGTCGGTTATCAGCCCGCGGGGTTCGGTTGCGGCATCGGCCAGGGATCGGCCCAGCCGGGCGGAGAATTGCGAGACAGATAAATCGATTGGACCATGCGTGCCCGTGTCCGTGGCGGCATAAACTTTTTTTACCTGCCAGGGACTCAAGCCCGCGTCGGCGATCTGCCCGGGATAGCAAGTTGGATCGGCCGCTTTATCGACAGCCTGCAACACGGCACTGCCGATGAGCGGGCCGAGTTGATCGGCGCCGGTGGAATTGGTGTTGTTGGTTACGACCGTGTCGGGGCGCCAAAGGCGTAATTGCCGGACTATATGTTCTTCAAACGCATCCATGCCGTGGCCATTGTGGATGACATCCCAACCCTTGACATACTGCTGTGCGGTAAGTTGCACGCCGCTTTGGCGCAGGGGAAACTGCCAGGCAAGGTCGGCCTGGCTGCCGCCTACGGAGACCACGGCCTGGTGCAGGCGTTCGGCCAGGGGCACGTCGTCGTTGGGTCGGACCTCGACGTCGCGCCGGGTAAGGATCTCGACCGCACTGAGATATCCGTCGTTGCCCGAGAGTTTGGCGAGCAATTCAAAGGGCACGTCGTCGGCTTGGGCGAAAATCGCAAGAACGGCCGCTCGGGTTCCGCCGGAGCGTTGCCGTTGCCAGGTGCGCCCGCCGTCGCTGGTTGCCAGTATGGTTCCCAGCGTTCCAACTGCCCAACCATGCTCGTCATCGACGAAAGTCATTGCCGCAAGCGGGGTGGAAACTCCGGTGGAGAAGGAAGTCCAGGAAGTGCCGGC
Source organism: Pirellulales bacterium (assembly GCA_963844755.1). GTDB lineage: Bacteria > Planctomycetota > Planctomycetia > Pirellulales > Thermoguttaceae > JBEKIK01. The sequence goes on along the minus strand of CAWJPM010000016.1, from coordinate 138,910 downwards.
GTCGGGTGTGAAAAAAACTCGGGTGCCGGGCGTTCCCGCCATCCAGGCCTTGGGACCGCGAACGGCCAGGGCGGCGAAATCGAAATACCGGGCGGCTTGGGCCGGAAAATTGCCAGAGGGAGAGTGCCACGCGGCCCCGGCATTTCCGGTGAGCATAACCAGTCCGCCGTCGCCGACCAGCCAGCCGTAGAGCGGAGGCACGAGCCGCAATTGGCGAAGATTTTGCAATCCGGAATCGTTGATGCCAAAGGATTCGATTCCACCGCGGGCGGCAGTGGCCGCCGTGGCATAACAGCCGGCCAACGCCCCGGAGGTCGGAGTAAGGAAATCGCCGGTCAACCAGGCTGATACGCCGGAGCCGAACAAGGGGCGCCAGCTTCGGCCGCCGTCGTCTGAAGTGAATACGCCCGAGCCATACATGGCCGAGGGAAAGCCGATTGCCCAGCCATGGTCGGGGTCGGTAAAAAGGATTTTTTTCAGTACGGGCAGCATCAGGCGGGAATTGCCGGTCCAAGTTTGACCGCCGTCGCGTGTGGCAAGCAGCACGCCTGCGCCGGTGTGCGAATAGGATTGGGCCGATCCGCCCGCGGCGTAGCCGATTTTTCTGGTGAGGAAACAAACCGACTGCAACGAGCAATTCACCCCGCTGGGCTGCAAGCGCCATTGCCGGCCGCCGTCTTGGGTGTGCCAGATTGCGCCGCGATCGCCAACGGCCCAACCGAATTGATCATCGACAAAGCAAACGTCGGCCAGGCGGGCATCGCTTAAAAACGATTCGGGACAGATGTTGTTGGGATCGGAGTAGGGATTGGCGGCCTGCGCGGGGAAGCGGAAGCAGGGGCGGCATTTTCGCTGGGGAATCCGAAAACAGGGCGCTCCGGCGGGGCGATTCGATCGGCGTCCTTTTGCGAAGCAATGGTCAGCAGCAATGCCAGCACGGCCGATGTGAGCATAGCTTTACACCGATAATGAAAACATAAGATTATTTCATGGCCGCCAAGACTACAAGGAAAACAATCCACACGATTTCCAATGCAATGGCCGCGGCAAGGAGACACTTTTGCAAGGCCGTGGGCTTTGAAGGCTGCGACATCGGCCCGTCGCGGCTTGCAATGTCTTTTTCTGGATATTTATTTCCCGCCAATGCCGGACGATCCGCTACGCTTTTGCCATCGGTCTTGGCGTTATCCGCTAAACGAGATCTGTGATGGCGGCGTTTGGACATTGTTCCCTGGCAGTAGTTTTCAGTAATTGGTAATTTGTGAATTTTTGTAGGGTGCGTGAAACGCACCGCCAAATACGGTTTGTGGTGCGTTTCACGCACCCTACTACTATTGGTCTATATCATTCCGGCGGGGTGATGCGAAAATCTTCGCGGAAGGCGGTGTTGAAATCGTAGAGATCGTTAAAATCGACCCGGGTATCGGAAGGGGTTTTTTTCATTTTTCCGATGCGGATCAGGTTGAAGACCACTTCGCCGAAATCGCCCGTGTTGTGAAGTCCCCAGGAGTTGAGCACGATTTTTGCCATATAACCGTATTGGTGCAAGGCATAGAGACGGATAGCCTCGCAGAGTTCCTGCCCGGTCACGTGCCGTTCGGCGGTTTCTTCGGGCTTATTGGCCGCGGGTGCGTGCGCGGATAAATCGCCGGATTTTTCGGCGCCCATGCCCAATTCGTTTTGGGCATAGTTTAGGGCCTCGAAGATGAATATATAGGCCTCCGGTTTAAACCGCCGGTCTTCTTGCAGCAATGCGACAAAAGAGTCGGAAGGATCGATCATTATTCTACTCGTTCATCTTCGTCTTGTTCAGGTTCCTCGGGCTCCGGTTCGACGGGGATGGGGGGCGCGGTTTTATCGAGTTCGGCTTTGTCAAAGGGCACGGACAAGCGGCGGTGATCGTCGGTTAGCACCTGGAGTTGGCCGCTGAGGATTTCATGCCCGATTACTTTTCCCCGGCCCTCGGGGGTGATAACGATGGCGCCCAGCGGCGGGAATAGTTTTTGCAAGTCTTCGTAAATATCGAATTCGTAGCGCAGGCAGCACTTCAAACGCCCGCAGCGCCCGGAGATCTTTGTTGGATCGAGCGTGGCTTTTTGCAGTTTGGCCATGCGCATGGAAACCGGGGGCATCTCGACCAGGTGTGTGTTGCAGCAGACCGGGCAACCGCAGTCGCCGTAGTCGGCCAGAAGCTTGGCTTCGTCGCGGACTCCGATTTGCCGCATTTCGATGCGGGTTTGAAACTCGCCGGCCAGGAGACGGACCAGTTCGCGGAAATCGACGCGATTGTCGGCCAGGTAGTAGATAACGATCCGCTCGCCGCCGAAAATGCGTTCCAAGTCGACCAGTTGCATTTTCAATTCCAATTGGTCAATGTAACGCTGGCATACGGCTAATTCATCGCCGGTGTGTTTTTCGATGCGGGCCAGTTCGTTGGCGTCTTCAGGGGTCATGGTGCGGAGGATTTGCCCAGTGGGTGGATCGGTCAGCCGGCCGAGGGCCTCGGGCGTGGCATCGGCGAGTATTTCGCCGGCCTCCAGGCCGCGGTCGGTTCGGGTAATTACCTGCATACCCCGGCGGAATGTCTGGCCTGCCGGGGCGGAAAACACCCCCAGGAATCGCATTACCCCGTAACGAATGATGTAATCGGACATACGCGGATGATTATACCTGATTGCCTTAATTCGGGAAATAGAGGGAAAAAGGGGGAAGGATGAGAGATAATGGATGAGGGATTAGAGATGAGGGATGGGCAATTTATTGCCCATTTCACAATCAATGATCAAAATCCGGGTGCTGAATGATGATTGCTGAAAAAACTAACTGAACCGCTTGCGGTTCGCGCTGGGGCTAAAATAGACACTATCGCGGCATAAAGGCGAAACCAAACCCCCGGTGTGTTCACCGGGAGCTAAATAAGCAATGCACAATTTAATTTCTATTCCTGCACATAATCGGCATCGAGCTGGTAGGGCAAGCCGCCGAAGGGATTTACGGCTTGTTCGCGATCGATGTGCAACTTGCCGCCGAGTTTGATGGGCCGCGACGAATAATCGACGCTGAGGTCGCCGGTAAATTTTACGTTGATCATTTCCGTCGATCGAAGCTGCTGCTGGCAATATTGGCAATGACTGAGGCTGGGCACGAGGATAAATTCCTTGATGTTGATGCTTCGCCGGCCGGGATAGATATAACCTTCCTTAATGAAGATTCGCTTGTCTGGATTGTTATCGGTGGGTTCCAAGTCGAAGGCGGCGGGGGGAATGATCTCGCCGAGCTGATCGGGATTTGGCTGCAGATAGTCGAAGGTGATGGGCTTGTAGCCGGATGGGACGGTGTGCTGTTGAATGTAATGCTGGATATACATGCCCGATACCCAAAGCACGATTGCCACGGCAATGCCGGCCCGGGCGAATCCTTCGCCCGTATATTCCTCGGATGCATATTCGATGCGTTTTAAAGCCCTTACGGCCAAGGCGATGGCAAGAATGGGAATGGCCCAAAAAACCCAACCAAACACGGTGAGAATGGAGAAAACACTGAATCCCAGGCTGAGAATCGCGGTTACGTTCAGCGACCGGTAGCGTGCCGGGGCGGACTCGGCCGTCTCGAGCGATTCGTCAATGACTGCATCCTGGACGTGCATGGGAGAGTAATCAGTTGTCAGTTGTCAGTAATCGATTTTCAGTGAGCAGTGATCTGAGCATCGCGAAACCGCAAGCGGTTTATTAAGTTTAATTCAACATTCATCTTTCATCCTTTCTTTACGTTCCCGCCATCAGCGATTTTACAACATCGGTTTTGTAGGCGTACATAGCGGGCAGGTATCCGACCAGGGTGGCAAGCGCGACCAGGCCTGGAATTAGAATCAATTCGATGGTTTGGAAATCCCAGGCCTTGACGATCACGCCGGTCTGTTCGGCGATGGTCGAGCCCAGCGCTCCCACCAACCCGTGGCCGATCAAGAGTCCCAGCGCCCCGCCGCCCAACGAAAGCAGGATCGACTCCATGAGGATGATGGACATTACGGTATAGCGGCTCGCGCCAGGGCCCGCATGATGGCGATGTCGTGCCGCCTGTCGCTCATCGAGTTGTACATGCTGACCATGATGCCGATGCCGGCCACGATGACCACCAAAACCGCCAGGACCAACAGCAGCTTTTGAATATTTCCGATGATGCTGTCGAACAATTTAGCGATTTCCAGCGAGGGAAAAACGGCTTGGGCCACGTGCTCTTTGTTTACCACGGTCTCCAGATCCATGGCTAAAATTTGTTTGTGGGTATGGGTGCAAACCAATATCGCGGACACTTCTTTGTTAATCGGCTCGTGGGCATCGTGATCGTGATCCTCATCTTCGTGGGCGTCGTGTTCATGCTCGTCGCCGGCGGCGGCTTGAGTTTTCGCGGTTTCTGCGCCGGCCGCGCCGCTTTTGCCGCTTAGAAAGGCCACGCCTGAGGGCGTCCCATGCATGTGGGCCGGCTCGCGCCAAAAGCCTTCTATATTCAAGAATATCGCTCGGTCGTTAGGCGTGCCCGTATGATTCAGGATGCCCACCACCTTGAATTCATGATGGTGGTGTTTTTCGCCCACTTCGACGGCCTGGGCCACGGGCGAGAAAGTATCGCCCAGTTTAAGACCCGTGCGCCGGGCGACAACGTCGCCGATCACGGCGTCCCAATAATTTTCCTGATCGAAATTCTGCCCTTCGGCAAAACTGTATTTCTTGTCCTCCAGGTAGGTGAGCTTTTCGAAATATTCCGGAATAGTGGCCACTGCCGGATAGCCCTTGTAATCGTGGCCGGTGCAAATCGGAATGGCCGCCTCCACGGCCGGTGCGAATCGGCCTTCGACAAACTCCTGATAATAACTGTAAGGAATGTTTTCCAGCGGCTGGCCTAAATGAAAAACTGTATTTAAGACCAATTGCAACTGGCTGCCTTTGGCGCCGACGATCAAATCGTAACCCTGCGCACGCGGCGGAATGATTGGTTGATGACGCTGTAGATTACCAACACCGTGACCACCAGAGCCACGCCCATGCCCATCGAAAACGCCGTCAGCCCGGACGCCAACGTCCGCTGCCGAATGCTTCGCCATGCAATTTTCCAGAGACTCATGATTTATCAGTTTTCAGTTTTCAGTTGTCAGTTGTCAGTTTTAAGTTTTAAGTTTAGCCGCGAGCCGCAGGCGAGCGTTTTTCATCTCCCGGCGGGAGAGGGGACGGTCTGCTTGCCAAATTAAAATCCTCGAGTTTGTTTACGCGTTTGAACTGGCTGGCCACGTCGTGACTGTGCGTGACCATCAATACGGCCACGTTTTCCTCGGCACAAGTTTCGCGAATCAAATCCAGGATTTGCTGCTGATGCCCGGAATCGACGTTGGCCGTGGGCTCGTCGGCCAGGAGCAGTTTGGGTTTGTTCGCCAGCGCCGGGCGACCGCCACGCGCTGCTGCTCGCCCACGGAGAGCATCCTTGGTCGGTGTGTCATGCGATGCCCCAGCCCCACGCGTTCCAACAATTGCCTTGCCCGGGCCTTGTTCGGCCGGCCGCGGGCGAACCGCATTGCCAAAAGCACGTTTTCCAGGGCCGTAAAGGCGGGCAGGAGGTTGAATGTCTGAAATACATAACCGATCCGCTCGGCCCGGAACCGGTCGCACTCGGACTCGCTCATCAGCGTGAGGTCGAAATCGTCGATGCGGACCTTGCCCGAGTCCGGCCGGCTGATCCCGGCAATGACGTGCAAAAGCGTGGTCTTGCCGCACCCGCTGGGCCCGATCAGAATCACCTGCTCGCCCTCGGCGACGATGAATTCGGGCACATCGAGTATGTGCAGTTCCGACCCGTCCGGCTGGCGGAAGGTCTTTTTGACGTTTCTAAGATGTAAAATATTGGGCATGATAGTGATATATTAGCAATAAAATAATACACCATTGAATATACGGTATGGATGGGCGGTTGGTTTGGTAAAAGATATCTAGCATATACATTTAATGGGAGACCCAGAGGTACTGGATGAATTGTGGTGAACCCCACAATGGAGGGTCTAATTCCATACTCCACTAGAAGATGGTGGTTTGCATTCCAGTCTTTTTATCTCCGCCGGTACATTTGTCTTTGGATATCGCGTCGGACTTCGGCGTTTTTCATGGCTTCGCGTTTGTCGTGTTTTTGCTTGCCTTTGCACAGGCCCAACAGCACCTTTGCCCGGCCTTCTTTGAAATACATTTTCAGGGGCACCAGGGTCAGGCCTTTTTGAAAGGCCAGGGCGGCGAAGCGCTTGATCTCGCGGCGGTGCATGAGCATTTTGCGCAGGCGCTTGGGCTGGTGATTGAACTGGTTGGCCTCGGTGTATTCGGGAATGTCGCAGCCGATGAGCCAGACCTCGTTGTCTTTTACCCGGGCGTAGGCCTCCTCGAGCGAGACGTGGCCTTTGCGCAGACTCTTCACCTCGCTGCCGACCAGCGCCAAGCCGCATTCCAGGGTGTCGATGACCAGGAAATTATGGTGGGCCTTGCGATTCTGGGCGATCGAGCGCTGGTTTGGATCCTGATCCGATTTTTTCCCTTTTGATTTTGCCACGAGTATTTATCCGCCAATCCCTAGTAGGACGATTTTCAAAATCGTCCTACAAAACCGTTCCTAGCGCGACCAATGGTCGCGGCTTTACAACATGTATTCTAACCACTATCCACTAACCACTATCCACTTTCCCTCACCCCTATCTTTTACCCGGTTTGAGGGATAAACTCAAGTTCCATTGTGGTCCAGGAAACGAACAATTTTGACATATCGGCCCCAGCGATGGAGGCGTTTTTTCTCGATCGCCTGGCCTTTTCCCGCTGCCTGGACCTGCAACGGCGGTTGATCGAGGAGGTCGGCCAACGCGACGACGGGCAGATCGTGCTTTTGCTTTGCGAGCACTATGATATTATTACCGTTGGGCGCGGGGGTTCGCCGGGCGACGTTAATCGCCAGAGCCAGGTCTTAAAAAGCCGGGAAATCGAGGTGATTTATGCCAATCGCGGAGGCGGGTGCCTGCTGCACTGTCCCGGGCAGTTGGCGATTTATCCCCTTGTGCCGCTTGCATGGCATGGATTTACGGTGGGCGATTTTTTAGAGCGGCTTCAAGTAGGGATTATCGAAACCCTGGACGACTTGGGCGTCCTCGGGCATGTCCGGCCCGGCAGGCACGGTATTTGGGGGCGGACCGGTCAATTGGCGGCCGTGGGAGCGGCCGTGCGAAATTGGGTTACGTATTACGGGGCGTTTTTGAATGTCGATCCGCCCCTGGGACTGTTCCGGGTGGTCGAGTCCGATGCGGTGGATCATACAAGCATGAGTTCGATGTCGGCCGAACGCCGTGGACCGGTTAGAATGACCACGGTCCGGGCCACGTTGGTCCGGCACTTAAGCGAGGCGTTTGGATGTGATCGGTATCACCTGTTTACTGGACATCCGCTGCTGAGGACGATATCGTCGATCGAAAAATGAAAGATGGATTGCAAATTGAAAATTGCAAAATGCAAATTGCAAATTGAACAAGAGATACACTTAAATTATCCACCTCAATAATATCAAAAAAAAATGTCTTCCCCCAATTCCCATTTCCAATCCGGCGTCACCTCACTTCCGCGATGGTTGAAACGAAACGTGCCCAAGGGCGATGGCGATCATTTTACGGCGAAACTGATCGGCCGTTTGGGGCTGCAAACCGTTTGCGAGCATGCGCGGTGTCCGAATCGCATGGAATGCTACGCCGAAAAGACGGCCACGTTTATGATTCTCGGCGATATTTGCACGCGGGGCTGCCGGTTTTGCAGCGTGAAAAAGGGAAAACCCAATCCAATTGATTCCGATGAGCCGCGCCGTATATCCGAAGGGGCAAAAACGTTGGGGCTTAAACACGTGGTCGTGACCTGCGTGACCCGCGACGATCTGCCGGACGGCGGGGCCGGGCATTTCGTTCGCACAATCGCCGAAATACGCCGCGCGACCGCAGCCACGGTCGAGGTGCTGCCTTCGGACTTCGGCGGCAACGCGGCGGCGGTCGATATGTTGATCGAAGCGGAGCCGGATGTCTACAACCACAATACCGAAACCGTGCCGCGATTGTTTGCCGAGGTTCGCGGACGGAAGGCCGACTATCGCTGGACGTTGGAGATATTCCGCCGCATCGGGCGGAAAAATCCCAATATCCAAATCAAAACCGGTTTGATGTTGGGACTGGGCGAAACCGCGGAGGAATTATTCGATACGCTCGCGGATTTGTTGGACGCTGGTTGCCGGATGCTGACGTTGGGCCAATACTTGCAGCCTTCGCCGGCCCAAATGCTCGTGGCGCGGTATGTGCCGCCGGATGAGTTCGACGAGATCGGCAACGCGGCCCGGCAAATGGGCTTTGCACAAGTGGCCAGCGGTCCGTTCGTCAGGTCGAGTTATCGCGCAGGTAAAATGATTGGATAATTTCTGTACAGCCATAACCATTGGTCGCGATTGTAGGACGATTTTCAAAATCGTCCTACGGAGTTTAGCCCCGGCACTAGTGCCGGGCGAGTTTTGATTTCATGCCGCGATACGAACTTACAATGCCGGATTTGGGTATCGAGGATCAACCGATCACTGTGAGTTCGTGGTTGGTTAAGCGGGGCACGCATTTAACCGAGGACGAGCCGGTTTTGGAAGTTCTTTGCGGCGGGGTAACGGTCGATCTGCCAGCTGCGATAAATGGCATTCTGTTGGAAAAACTGGTATCTGACGACGAGGTTCTCAAGGTGGGGCAAAAATTGGCCGTTATTGAAACACCTGATTCGTAGGGTGTGTGAAACACATCGGCAATTCCATGTTGGGGCAGCAATTAAACTGGTGCCCCAACATAGTGGCTATAACATGTTGGCGCGTTTCACGCACCATACTAAACTGTCCCAACGTTGGTGCGTTGCACACACACACTACTTAACTAATTCCAGCGTTGCCCACAGGCTGGGATCTTCCTGGTATGGCAGCGGGCTGCCGACGGTAAGGGTTTGTTCGCCCAGTTCGCGATCGATCACCGCATAGGTGAAGCCCAGCCGCGGGTGTTCCTGAGGGTCGAAACCGTTTAGCGCGTCGCCGGGAATGTTTACTTCGAGGAGATAGCCGTCGGCTTGTATTTTGCGCAGACATTTAGCTCTTTGGGTTGGATGGGTCGGGAGTGTTCTTTGGCCCGGTTGATCGCCAGACACTGGGCCATGGGTTCGTCCGATCTATCGCCGGCGCCGGCGGGCAGAAAAATCAAGCGATGGCAATAACGGCCTGAGCGATGGACATTGTGGACGTCGCGGGTGTCGATCCAGACCTGGAAGCAGTCAGAGTCCTCGGGCTTGCCGGCCCGGCACCAGGGAGCTTGGCTCTTGCCAGTCACGCGAACAGAAAACGCCAGTCCCGACTCGTTCCAAGCCGCGCGGACCTCGGCAATCGCGAGCCGGCCTTCCAACTCCGCAAAATTCGCCAGGCGGAATCGGTCTTCCAATCCCGTGCCCCGCTCGGGTGTCCATAGTCCCTCGCGATAAAGGCAGGGCAACGAAAAACGAAACAGGAAGCGGTTTGGAATCAGTGAGTTTGACATTTTATAATGTGTAAAGTAGTTTTATTTTCCGCGCACTGCTTTTTCTCGTTCCCACGCTCCGGCGTGGGAACGCCGAAATGTAGGTTTTACGTTCCCACGCGGAGCGCGGGAACCAGGATATTTTTTATTTTCCGCGCACCGCTTTGAGGTGTTTTTTCAGGAAGCCCGGCAGGTCGCCGCGGGCAAGATCGGCGATTGTGCTGAACTTCAGGTGCAGCAGGTCGTAATTCGGACGGTTGCCTTCAACCCAGGGTTCCCGGCCCAGATCGGTTATCTGTCCGAGGGTAAAGCGGTTCTTTGGGCCGACGAGGTGCAGATAAACGGCATCGAGTTTTTTGGTTTGCACGGCCGCCCAAGGTTCTTTTTGTTGGGGCACGAAGATGGGCACGACTTGTTTGTTGTTCCAAAGGATTTGGGCATCGGAGGCCGTGGCGGTCAAAAGGTCAATTAGTTTTTCCAGGACTTTTTCATTCCACAGGATGTCCTTGCCCAACGTAAATCCTTTGCGGGAGAAATGCCACTTCTGTCCGAGTTGTTTCCAGGGCTGGAGAATGTTGGCATGTTCCTCGACTCGTTTGGCGAAGCGCAAAACCCTGCACTGCGCGATCGACGAAGTTCCAAAACTCGGGGCGATCGATCTCCTCGTAACTGTGGACCCTCAGTTCGATTTCCTGCCACGGCCCGCGGAGATTTCGGCATTTTACCCTGGGCTCGGTGCCGTAAAGGGGCAGGTCGGGCATGTCGTTCAGCGGTTTCAGATCGAGTTTTGCCGCCAGATCTTCCTGCCTGAAAGTGCTGCGGGTGGTGCGGAATTTCATCTTCAGCAGCCATTCTTCGCCGGTGATGGCGTGGAAGAACCAGCCGTCAGATTTTTTCCGACCGCTTATTTCCACTACCGAACGCGAGTTCCAATCGGTATCGGCGAACAGCTCCGCGCGCTGCTGGATGCGGTCGATTGTCTGGGAGAGGATGCGGCCGTCCCAGCGGCAGGGATTGCCCGTGCGCCCCACTCGATCGACCGTATGCCAGTGCCGGCCGTCTTTTTCCCATGGCATTTTGGCGTCGCGCCCTACCTCGGTAATATCGCGGTCTTCGGGTCGGTCGGCCATTTCGGCGGCAAAGTCGAAAATCTTCCGCTTTTGAAACGGTCCGGCGGCAAGTATGGGGGCCAAAACCTCGCCGGTATAGGAACGCAGTAATGAGCGGGTGCCATTGGCTATGCCAGAGCTGGGCACGCCACTGGTTTTGCCAGCGCCGGTTCCACCGGGCACAAGTTCCCGGGCTATACGTTTTCCTTTGCGCGCGCTCCCCGACCAACCTTCGGTTGGTGCCCGGTCGCGGCTAAACTCTGAACCCTGAACCCTGAACCCTGAACCCTCCTGTTTTGCGTGGGCGACTATGTCTTCAGGCGTGCCGGCGGCGATGACGTAACCGCCCTGGTCGCCCGCCTCGGGCCCCATGTCGATCACCCAATCGGCCGACTTGATCACGTCGAGATTGTGCTCGATTATCACGACCGTATTGCCCAGATCGACCAGTCGGTTCAGAACGTCAAGGAGTTTCGCCAGATCGTCGAAGTGCAGGCCGGTCGTTGGTTCGTCGAGCAGGTATAGGGTCTGACCGGTGTCGGGTCGCGACAGCTCGGCGGCAAGTTTTACGCGCTGGGCCTCGCCGCCGGAGAGCGTCGGGGCGGACTGGCCCAGGGTGAGGTAATCCAGACCCACGTCGCACAGGGTTTTCAGCACGCGGCGGATTTTGGGAATGTTTTTAAACAGTTCAACCGCCTCGGCACAGGTCATGTCGAGCAGGTCGGCTATGGACCGACCGTGATACATGACGGCCAAGGTTTCGGGATTGTAGCGCCGGCCGTGGCACGTGTCGCACTCGCCCCACACGTCGGGCAGGAAGTGCATCTCGATGCGAAGCTGTCCGTTGCCTTCGCATTTTTCGCACCGCCCGCCCGCCACGTTGAAGCTGAATCGGCGCGGGGTGTATCCGCGCAATTTGGCCTCGGGCAGTTGAGCGAAAAGCGAGCGAATCAGGTCGAACACGCCGGTAAACGTGGCCGGATTCGAGGCCGGCGTCTGGCCCAAGGGCTGCTGGTCAACGCGGATCACCTTGTTGATCCTCTCGATGCCGCGGATGGCGTCGTGAGCGCCCGGGAATGTTTTTGCCCGATGCAGTGTGCGGGCGAGCGATTGATACAGCACGTCTTCTACCAGTGAACTCTTGCCCGAGCCGCTCACGCCCGTGACAACGGTAAGAGCACCAAAGGGAATCCGCACAGTGAGGTTTTTGAGATTGTTGTGCCGTGCGCCGATGATTTCGAGACATACGCGGGACGCAAGGCTTGAGGACTTATTTGTCCCCTCTCCCTTTGGGAGAGGGTTAGGGTGAGGGCTCCTCCGCGCGCTCCCCGACTTACCTTCGGTCGGTGCCCGCTCGCGGCTAAACTTATTTTTAGATTCTGAACCCTGAACCCCGACCGACGGCATTGCGCCGATTTGTCGGCACGGGAATCGCTTTTTTGCCTGATAAATACGGTCCTGTGACGGAGCCGCGGCGGCGTGCAACTTGTTCGGGCGAGCCGTGGGCCACGATCTGCCCTCCATTTCGGCCCGCCCCGGGACCAAAGTCCAGCAATTGATCGGCATTGGCAAGCACCTCGCGATCGTGCTCGACCACCAGAAGCGTATTGCCCAGGTCGCGGAGTTTTTTCAGGGCCGTGAGCAGGCGCCGGTTGTCGCGTGCATGGAGTCCGATGGTGGGCTCGTCGAGGACGTATAGCACGCCGCACAATCCGCTTCCGACTTGGGCCGCCAGGCGGATGCGCTGCATCTCGCCACCGGAGAGTGTTGGGGCGGGCCGGGCAAGCGTAAGATACTCCAGTCCCACGTCGACCAGGAATTGCAGGCGGTTGCCGATCTCGCGGGCAATCTCGCCGGCCACTTTTCGCTCGCTTTCGCCGGGCATCCAGGAATTGAAATCTTCCAGGAGCCGGCCCAGGGGCAGGCGGCAGAGTTCATCGATCGTGCGGTCGTGAAAACGCATGGCCGCGGCATCGTCGCGCAGGCGGCTGCCTCCGCAAACAGTGCATTCAACCTCGTCGACAAGATGCTCCAATTTCGTGCGCAAGGACGGCGAAACGCGGCTGGCTTCCTCCAATGCCGGGTAGAGGCCCTTGTATTGGAAACGGAAAAGAGGTAATGCCTGTGTGCCAATGGCTTTGCCAGTGCTGATCGATTCACTGGCAGAGCCAGTGGCACCCGCGCTCCCCTTCGGGTCGCGGCTAAACTTATGTTTTTTCCCTATCCTCTGACCACTGACCACTGACCACTGACCACTTACATCGAACCACTGTTCGCCCATGCCTTGCATTATCATGCGGCGGTGTATGCCGCCGAGTTGGTCGAAGGGCACGTCGGCTGGAATGCCGGTGGTGCGGCAAAGAGCGTCCAGCATCAGGCGGGATATGGGCCCGCGGACGTCGGGCCAAAGGGCGACCGCCCCTTGGGCAAGGGTCAACTTGGGGTCGCTTAGGAGCATGGCCGGATTCGTTCCAGTCTGCACGCCAAGTCCTTCGCAGGCCGGGCACCAGCCCAGCGGACTGTTAAAAGAAAAGTTGTGCGGCGAGAGCGGCTCGAAACTCCGCCCACAACGCTCGCAGGCGAAATGCTGGCTGTGTACCGTCACGGGCCAGGCGGTTTCGTGCTGATCGTCGCGGGGATAAGCCACGTGCATCACGCCTTTTCCAAGTGCAAGCGCGTTTTCCATGCTGCCGGCGATGCGCGAGCGGGCGTCGGGCCGGATGGCCAGCCGATCGATAAGCACCTCGACGTTGTGTTTGCGGCGCCGGTCGATGGCCGGGGGATTGTCCAACGGGTAAGTCTGCCCATCCACGCGCACGCGGACATAGCCCAGCGATCTCATTTCCTCCCAAACGGTTTCATGGCGCTCACCTACGTGGACTTCCCAGGGGGCCATGATGTAGATCTTCGTGCCGGAGGGATGATCCATAATCTTGGTAATGATTTCGTCGGCCGACTGGGTGCCGACGGGCTGGTCGCAGGTCGGGCAATGCGGCACGCCCAATCGGGACACGAGAATCCGCAGATAATCGTAGATTTCGGTTACCGTGCCGACCGTGCTGCGGGGTGTGTGCCCGCTGTGTTTCTGCTCGATGGCTATGGCTGGCGAAAGGCCCTCGATGTGATCGAGCCTGGGCTTTTGCATCTGGCCGACGAACTGCCGGGCGTAGGCGCTGAGGCTTTCGACGTAGCGGCGTTGGCCTTCGGCATAAATGGTGTCCATGGCCAGGGAGCTTTTGCCCGATCCGCTGGGCCCGCAGCAGACGGTAAGTTGATCGCGGGGGATATCGACATCGATGCCCTTGAGGTTGTGCTGTTTGGCGCCGCGGACCTTGATGAACTTTGTTTGTTCTAGTGTGCCACTGGCTCTGCCAGTGCTTTGTACTTGCTTTGCGGCACTGGCAGAGCCAGTGGCACCCTGCGCAGAGCCAGTGGCACACTTCGCGCTCGCCGTTGGCTCGCGGCTAAACTTTTTATTATCACCTGAATCCTGAACCCTGAACCCTGAACCCTGAACACCTATATCTGAACCCTCACTAAAAACGTGCTGCAGGACCTGGCCGGTGTAGGATTTTTTGTTTTTGGCGATTTGTTCCGGGGTGCCTTGAGCGACGATGAGCCCGCCTAGTTTGCCGCCTTCGGGACCGAGGTTGACGATCCAGTCGGCGGTTTTTATAACCTCGATATTGTGCTCGACGACCAGCACGGTATTGCCGGCCTGGACAAAGTCGTGCAGTACTTTGAGCAATAGTTCAATATCGGCGAAATGAAGGCCGGTCGTAGGTTCGTCGAGCAGATACAGCGTGCGCCCGGTGCTGGATTTGACCAGTTCGCGGGCCAGTTTGACGCGCTGGGCCTCGCCTCCGGACAGGGTGGGCGAGGGCTGGCCGAGTTTCATGTAGTCCAGTCCCACGTCGTGCAGCGTTTGCAGCTTATGGGCGATGTGGGGGATGTTTTCGAAGTGTCTGAGGGCGTCCTGAATGTCCATTTCCAGGACTTCGGAAATGGATTTTCCCTTGAAACGGATCTGCAAAGTTTCGCGGTTGAAGCGGTGGCCCTCGCAGACCGGGCAAGTGACCCAAATGTCGGCCAGAAAATCCATTTCCAGGCGGTTGCTGCCGTTGCCTTCGCAGGCCTCGCATCGCCCGCCTTGGACGTTGAAGCTGAACCGGCCGGGCTTGTATCCCCGGGCCTTCGACTCGGGCAGTTGGGTGTAGAGCTTGCGGATTTCGTCGAAGACCTTGATGTACGTGGCCGGATTGCTCCGCGGGGTGCGTCCGATGGGCGATTGATCGATGGCGATCATGCGGTCGAGGTGTTCGAGGCCCTCGATTCGCTCGTGTGCGCCCGGGTTGCCTATGCCATTATTCAGATCGCGGCGCAGGGCCTCGACTAAAATATCGTTGACCAATGAACTTTTGCCGGAGCCTGAAACGCCGGTAACGCACACGAACACGCCCAGGGGGATTTCAATGTCGATGCCCTGGAGATTGTTGTGCGTGGCGTTGCGGACGATGATTTTTTTCTCGTTTGTGGGCCGGCGTTTGGCGGGGATTTCGATCCGCCGCCTGCCGGAAAGATATTGACCGGTAAAGCTGGCCGGATCGTCGGCAATTTGTTGGAACGCTCCGGTGGCCACGATCTGCCCGCCGCGAACGCCCGGGCCGGGTCCGAAATCGACAATGTGATCGGCGGCGCGCATGGTGTCTTCGTCGTGCTCGACCACCACAACCGTGTTGCCTTGATCGCGGAGACTGCCCAGCGTGTGCAACAGTCGATCGTTGTCGCGGGGATGCAAGCCGACCGAAGGTTCGTCGAGAATGTAGAGCACGCCCACCAAGCCGCAGCCGATCTGGCCGGCCAGGCGGATTCGCTGCATCTCGCCGCCTGAAAGCGTGGGAGCGGTGCGTTCGAGGGTGAGATAATCGAGGCCCACGTTTTTGAGAAATTGCAACCGGCCGCGGATTTCCTTTAGGGCTTCCACTGCGATGGCTTGGCCGGTGGCGTCCAATTCCAATTCGCTGAAAAATTCCTCGGCCTCGGTCACAGGCAGGGCGCAGACCTCGGGCAAGGTGTGCTCGGGATTATCGCGGAACATCGGCGAGCGAGTAGTGAGTGATACGCGGCGGGCCTGGGGATTGAGCCGCTGGCCGTTGCAGGCGCTGCAGCCCAGGATGCGCATGTACTTTTCCAACTGGCGGCGTTGCATGCGGCTTTTGGTGGTGCGATATTGATCGAGCAGTTTTGGAATGATGCCTTCGAATTTGCCGCCCCACTTGTAGCCCGAAGGGCCGCTCCGCCATGTGAAAGTGATGTGCTCGTCGCCCGTGCCCCAGAGCAGTGCGTGTTGGACGGCCGGATCGAGTTCTTCCCAGGCGGTTTCCAAGACCGCGCCGTGCGCGAGGTTGTGTTTGCGCTCGAGCGATTCGGCTACGCCGCGATAGATATGCCTGCGCCAGCGTCCCATCTCCTTCCATTTGCCGGCCAGATCGACACAGCCTTGCTGAAAGGAGCGCGTAGGATCGGGAATGAGTTTATCCGGATCGAATGTGTATATGTGTCCCAGTCCGCTGCATTCCGGGCACATCCCTTGGGGATTGTTGAAGCTGAACATTTGCGGGCTGGGCGGCTCGAAACTCAGGTTGCAATGCGTGCAGGCGTAATGGGCGGAAAGGGTGATGTCGGAGGGATGAGGGATGAGGGATGAAGGATGAGAGGAATCGGGTAACACCGGTTCTTGAACCGGTGGGACGAAGTCCCGAGAGGTTTTGGCTTTTTTTTGCCTTTCTTGGTCAACCTCTTGCGGAAGAGCCGCCCAGGTTCGAGAACCTGGGCTACCCTCTGAGTCCTGAACCCTGAACCCTGAACCCTCAACCCTCAACCCTGAACCCTGAACCCCTTCCTCACCTTCCATGGCAACAACGATGTTGCCGCCTCCCAGGTGCAGGGCGAGTTCAACGGCTTCGGCCAGGCGGGGGCGGATTTTGGGGCCTGAGACGAGCCGGTCGACGACCACCTCGATGTTGTGCCGCATCTGCCGGTCCAGGTGCAAATCGTCGCCGAGGCGGACCATGCGGCCGTCGACCCGGGCGCGGACAAAACCTTGTTTTTGCAGGTCATCGAACAGGTCGCGGTATTCGCCTTTTTGTCCGCGGATCAGGGGTGCAAGCACGAAAAACTTCGTGCCGCCGGGCAGGGCGCCGATGCGGTCCAGGATTTGTTCCCGGGTTTGGGCGGTGATGGGCGCAGGCATTGCGGACAATATCCCCGGCCAACTCGGGCGTATAACACGCGGAGATAGTCGTGGATCTCGGTAATCGTGCCGACCGTTGAGCGAGGGCTTTGACCGGCCGTTTTTTGCGATATCGAGATCGAGGGGCTTAAGCCCGCGATGCGATCCACGTCGGGCTTGGGCATCTGGCCTAGAAACTGGCGGGCGAAGCTGGAAAGACTTTCCACGTAGCGCCGCTGCCCTTCGGCATACAGCGTATCGAATGCCAAGGAACTCTTTCCTGACCCGCTGACTCCGGTAAAGCAAATCAGCCGGTTCCGGGGCAGGATCAAATTCACGTCCCGGAGATTATGTTCCCGGGCACCCTCGATGAGTATATCGGAAGCCGCCATATTTACTAGGCTTTACATTGCTTGGGAGAAAACTATGTATTGTAAAGCTTCATGGAAGGTTAGGGCAAGCGGCAAAATGGGTAAAAGCACGAAGATTCAAGGGTGGAATAATGGACTGTCCCTTTATACTGCTTGAATCTCAGATTGTTAGAATGAATCTTGATTTCCCACTATTCATTCCACACCCATACCGTTTTCCCAGTATTGCCATTCATCCCATAGCCAAACAGGCGGCCCGCAAACACTCCCTATGTTACGCAGTTTATCTGATCGTAATTTTGAGACTTTTATTCAAAGTTAATTCTACCGGCATAATCAGCCGATTCGGTAATTGAGGAGTATTCGTTACTTTCCTCAAAACCGATACAACCGTTAAGCTTTATGATATCCACAGAGGGGGGATTGATTATGGCCGCCAGACGAGCCGAAAAGTTGATTTTAGGGGTGGTATTTGTTTGGTCATTGATTCTAAGCGCCGCATATTCTTTTGCGGCCGCTCCGGCACCCAGCGAGGGAACATGCGGAGGAGATCCCGACGCCAGCAGCAGTTGAAAAGACCGAAACTGTTGTTCCTGCCACAGAAGGCGACAATCTTGTCACTGAACAATGCGGCGAGCCCGGATGCACGTGTGATGGCGTGCCTTTGTGCAGCCCGCCGGGCCGGTTTTGGGTTCGCGGCGATTGGATGATGTGGTGGACCAACGGCTCTAATTTGCCGCCGCTTGTTACCACCAGTCCCCAAGACCACTCTTCCATTGGGCCAGGCCGGCGTGTTAGGACAGCCGGGCACCACAATCCTGTTTTCGGCAACTCGACCGTTTATGACGATGGACGCGCCGGAGTGAAGATCACCTTCGGCGGATGGTTGGATTGTTGCCACCGTTGGGGATTAGAGGCCGATTGGTTGACCTTGGGCGGTAAGTCGATTAATTATTCACAGACGTCATACCGGCGATCCGATCCTCGCCAGACCGTTTTTCAATGTGGAGACTAACGCTCGAAGATTCCGAACTCAAGTCGCCTATCCGGGCGTTGTAACGGGCACAGTAAGCGTCAGTCGGGAACGATTATTTTGAATCCGTGGGCATGGACTTTGCGTTATAACTTGTGCTGCAGTTGCTGCGGAGAGTGTGGCCAGGAGACTTGCGACACCGGGATGCGGCGCGGAGTGTTGCGATCCGTGTTGTTTATACTATTGCCGAACCGATTTGCTGGTGGGCTATCGCCATTATTTGCTGGGCGACAACCTGTCCATTCAGTGAAGACTTACTTCGATACCCGGTTCAATCGCAGTCCTAATCACCGATATTTTTCGACACTCGCAACGAGTTCAACGGCACTGAAATCGGATTAAACACCGAATTCCGCCGCGGGCGCTGGTCGTTGGGATTGTTGGCCAAGATGGCAATAGGCGACAATCATGAAACTGTCAAGATCAACGGCACGACCACGATTCAACAATGGACAAAGAACAATCAACTTACCCGGAGTAGGTATTTATGCCGTGAATGAACCTCGAACTCAACGGTAGTCCACCCGTCCACACTCTCGACCAATTTGTGGTTATTCCGCAATTTAGGAGTGGAAATTGGGTTATCAGCTTACCTGCCGTTTGCGGGCATTTTTAGGTTACAATCTCATCTACTGGGCGCCGGTGATGCGGGCAGGCGATCAGATCGACCGGAACATCGATCCGAGCAACTGGGCGCCTCCGCGTGGCAGGCACTCTTCGCCCTTCCCGCAATATTTGGCTCGGCAGACGAATTTCTGGGCACAAGGCATCAACGTCGGCGCGGAGTTCAGGTTCTAAAGGCTTTAATTTCTCATCACGGAGAAACGGAAGCCGCGAAGAAGGACGGAAAACCTGCGAAAAAGTCAATAAGCCCACGGGTTACAACCCGTGGGCTTTAATATTTTTTTCCGCCAAATGTGCCGTTTTTTTCTGCTTCGGCATACTTTGCCGTCAATCGGAAAACATCTATAATTCCTTGTTGTTTTACTCCATGTCCTGAGTGTCTCCGTGGTGATTTTTTATTCATGCCCGCCGACGAACTGGCCCAACTGGAACTGCTTTCCGAACTCGACGCCCTGCTGGCGCGTCTGGATCGCTGGGCTGGGACCGCGCCCGATTGGCAGCCGGCCGAGACCTGCCGGGCGATGGTCCGCCGGCTCGAGCAGCGCATCGAGGCCATGCGGGTGCGCTGGGAAGCGCCGCTGGTCGTGGCATTGCTGGGCGGCACGGGAACGGGCAAAAGCGCATTGATCAACGCGCTTTTCGGCGCGGAGGCGGTTGAAACCGGGCGACAACGCCCCACCACCACCCGGCCCACGCTCATCTTGCGCGGCGACATCACCCCGGAAATGCTGGGCATCGATCCGGCAAGCGTCGAATTGATCGTCCGCGATCTGCCCATGCTCCGCGATCTGGTGCTGGTCGATTGTCCTGATCCGGACACGACCGAAGAGAGGCCGCTTGAGGGCCAAAGCCGGGAGACCGACAGCAATCTGGCCCGGCTGCGAAAAATATTGCCTCATTGCGACGTGCTGCTGGTCACCGCCACGCAGCAAAAGTATCGCAGCGCCCGGGTGGCCGAGGAATTGGCGGCTGCGGCCGCAGGAGCAAGATTGGTATTCGTGCAGACTCATGCTGATGCCGAGGACGACATCCGCGACGATTGGCGCACGGTGCTGGCCGATCAGTATGCGGCCGGACACATTTTCTTCATCGATTCGTTGTCGGCATTGGCCGATGCCCAACAAAACCGCCAACCACGCGGCGAATTCGCGCAATTGGTCGATCTTCTTTTGCATGAACTGGCCGGTGCGGCGGGCAACCGCATCCGCAGGGCGAATTTCCTCGATCTCTTGGCCGATACGCTTAACGGATGCCGAAAGCGGCTGGATGAAGCCACACCGCCGGTCGAGCAAGCCATATATGCCATACACCAGCAGCGCGGAGTGCTGGCTTCGCTCTTGGCCAAACAGATGCACGACGAATTGCTCACAAGCCGCCGATCGTGGGAGAACAGATTGCTGGCCGAGACCGCGTCGCGCTGGGGGCTGAGTCCTTTTGCATTGGTGTTGCGGATTTATCAAGGATTGGGCAATTGGGCCCTGGGCGCGCTGTTGTTTCGGGCCCGGACTCCTGCGCAGATTGCCCTGTGGGGAACGCTGGGAGGCGTGCAAGCCTGGCGAAAACGCCGGCAAACCCGGCAGGCCGAGCAAGGCCTCGATCGAGCGGCGGCCGGCTTTTGGGATCAGGCCGAAATTCATAAGGCCGGGCTGATTCTCGAGGGTTACGCGAGCGAGGCCGGATTGGATCGCCGCCTGGTCTCGCCTTCCGCCGTGGCTGCCGAGTCCGAAGCGGCGGGTGCGATTTTTATCGCCCGGGCCTCGGCCGACCTGCAATCGCTTGTGGCCTCTCTGGCTGCGCGTCACACCGGCTGGTTTACGCGCGCCTGTTACGAAGTGCTGTTTTGCGCAATGATCGGGTGTATTTTGTTTCGCTTGGCAAAAAATTTCTTTTACGATTCCTGGCTCGCGCCCGGCCCGTCGCCGGCGTTGGGATTGGATTTTTATCTGACCGCCGGTTTCTGGCTCTTGCTGTGGTGCTTTTTGCTTATATTCGCGCTTGACCAGGCGATTGCGCCGGGGACTGCGCACGCGAAATCGATCGGTTGGTCGTCGCCTGGCAATCGCCTTCAACGGCGTCGGGGCTGTTCGCGCACTTGGAAAGCCAGTGCCGCGGGGCAATCCAATTCCGCCGCGATCTGGATCCGCTGGACGAGCAGGTGAATCGCTTGCGCCGGCAGTTGGCCATGCCGGTCGAGAAGATCGGGCATCGAATGTAGGGTGTGTGAAACACACCCATTGATCTGGTAGGCAAATGATAGGTTTCACGCACTAACGAGTGGTGCGTTTCACGCACCCTACATGCTTCTGCCGCATGTCACAAAATAATTTTCCCGGCACAAGTGACGGGGACTAAACACCCAGCCATACTTTTCTTTTGTCATAAATTGCTATACAATAATGGGTTACCTTTAAGAAAGTGAAACGATGGCGTTTGTCGATGAAGTGGAAATCCAGGTTGAGGCGGGCAAAGGGGGTGACGGTTGCGTCAGTTTCCGCCGGGAAAAATTCGTGCCCCGCGGCGGTCCCGACGGCGGCGACGGCGGCGACGGCGGCAGCGTGATCCTCCTGGCCCAGGAAGGCGTCGACAGCCTTACCGCCTTGGCCCACATAAAACTTTGGAAGGCCAAGGACGGCCAGCCCGGCGGCACCGCGAATTGCCACGGGTCGTCGGCCGAAGATCTGATCATCCTTGTTCCGCCGGGCACGGTGGTCCGCGACGCGAAGCACGGGCATGTGATCAAGGACCTGGCGCAACGGCGACCGGGTGACCGCGGCGGCCGGCGGCAAGGGCGGCAAGGGCAACGTGCGTTTCAAATCGGCCACCAATCGCGCGCCGCGCCAACACACGCCGGGCGATCCGGGCGAGGTCCGCACGCTGCGCCTGGAGCTCAAGGTGATTGCCGACGTGGGCCTGATCGGCAAACCCAACGCCGGCAAAAGCACGCTCTTAAGCCGTCTTTCCCGGGCCCGGCCCGAGATCGCCGCCTATCCGTTTACCACCAAGTATCCGTATCTGGGAAGTGTGCAGATCGACGTTGATCGCTCGTTCGTCATGGCCGATATCCCGGGCTTGATCGAAGGGGCTTCGGAAGGCGTGGGTTTGGGGCACGAATTTCTCCGCCACGTCGAACGGGCCGGCATCCTCGTGCACCTGGTCGAGCCCGATGCCGGGCGACGGCAGCGATCCGTCGGAGCCAACTATCGGGCCATCCGCGCGGAACTGGAAAAGTACGACGCCGATCTTGGCCGGCGGACGGAAATCGTGGCCGTGACCAAGGCCGACCTGCCCAGCGCGGACGAGGTGCGGGCGAAATTGGCCGGCGAACTCGGCCGGGAAGTGCTTTTGATCTCGGCCGTCACCGGCCAGGGATTGAATGATCTGGTCGGCGCGATCGCCAAACAACTTCAAGGCGAAACGCCGGCGTGGTAAATTTAATCAATAAATTTTCAGTGATTTGTGTTTCCAAAATGGAAAGCCGTAATGTCCATCTCTGTTATGCCGTCGATATTGGCAACGCGCGGATGAAAATCGGCGTGTTTGGCTCGCTAATCGGCAATGCCCTGCCAGAGCCGATGCGGGTGCTGCCGCTTGACGGCGATGCGCCAGAATTGGAATGCATCGAATCATGGCTGGATGATTTGGCGGCTGAAAAACTGCCCTGGTTTTTGGCCAGCGTGAATCGGGCCGGCGCGAGCAGGCTTATCGACTGGTTGCGCGAGCACCGGCCGGATGACGCTGTGACTTTGCTTTCCGCAGGCGACCTGCCGCTTGTGGTGCGACTTGGACCGCCCTGGACATGGTGGGCATAGATCGGCTGGTCGATGCCGTGGCGGTCAACCGCGTGCGCGAACCCGGCCGGGCGGCGGTGATCGTGGACGTGGGCACGGCCATCACGGTCGATCTGGTCGCGACCGACGGGGCTTTTCTGGGCGGATCGATCCTGCCGGGCTTGGAAATCTCGGCCCGGGCCTTACATGAATTCACCGATCTTTTGCCGCTGGTCGATGTTATCTGAATTGAGCGAACGCCCCCCTGCCCTGGGCACTGCGACCGAAGAAGCCATGCGGTCGGGCTTATTCTGGGGCACCGTGGGCGCGATCCGCCAATTGATCGAACAACTCGGCCGCGAAGCGGGCGATCACCCCCAAGTCTTCCTCACCGGCGGCGCAGGCGCCGCGGTCGCCGAACTGCTAGAACCCGATGCACAATTTGTCCCGCATTTGACCCTGGCGGGGATAGCATTGGCAATCTCGCATTAAAGTGAGAGGATTATCATCATGTACCGCGATGAAGTTATCGAAGAGGTTTGGCGAATCCGCGATGAGTATGTCAAGCAGCATCACTACAGCCTGGATGAAATCGTCGAAGACCTGCGCCGCCGCCAAGCCGAACATCCGTCGCAAATCGTGGATCGACGGCAGCAACGGCCAAGAAAGGCGCCACCGCCAAAAAATCCCTAGTGCGGCATACAGCAGCAACTAAACCCCGATGTATTCATCGGGGGCTAAATAGGTATTAGGTATAAGGTATTTTTTTGGGCGGCGATGGTTGGGATGTGACTGACGGTTGCTTGTTCCTGCTCTTTTTTACTGGCGATTGTGCCTGCAATTTGGCCGCCAAGAGCGTGTTTTTAAGCAGCATGGCGATCGTGAGCGGGCCGACACCGCCAGGAACGGGAGTGATGTGGGAAGCGACTTCTTTTACGGAGTCGAAATCGACGTCGCCCACCAGGCCGGCGTCGGTGCGGTTGATGCCCACGTCGATTACCGTTGCGCCGGGTTTGACCATGTCGGCAGTGAGGAATTTCGCCTTGCCGATGGCCACGATAAGAATATCGGCCGTGCGGCATATCTCGGGCAGGTTTTTTGTGCGGCTGTGGCAGATGGTTACGGTGGCGTCGGCCGTGGGGCTGCGCTGCATGAGCATGATGGCCATGGGCTTGCCCACGATCTCGCTGCGCCCCAGCACGATCACGTTTGAGCCGGCGATTTGAATATTGTTGCGGATGAGCAGTTGTTGGATGCCCTGCGGAGTGCAGGGCAGAAATCTTGCTCGGCCTTGAACAATGCGTCCCACGTTCTGGGGATGCAGCGCATCGACGTCCTTTAACGGATCGATGGCTTCCAGCACCCGGTATTCGTCGATTTGCTTGGGCAAGGGGAGTTGCACCAGAATGCCGTGGACTTTCGGATCGCCGTTCAGCCGGTCGACCAATGCCAGGAGCTCGTCCGTAGTGGTTTCTGTTTTTAAAGCATTAAGTACGCTGGTCATGCCAGCCTTTTCGCAGGCCTTTTGCTTATTGCGGACGTAAGTCTGGCTGGCCGGATTTTCGCCCACTAATACGGCGGCCAGGCAGGGCTTTACGCCTGTCGCCGCAATAAACGCGGCCGCATCTTGGGCGATCTCCGCGCGAATCTGCTCGGCTAGGGCTTTTCCGTCTAAGATCACGGCAGTCATGGGAAGGATTGGGGATAAAGGGTTCGGGGTTCGGAACTCGGACAGGAGCGTATACCCAGAGAGATTGTGAAACAGGGTTCAGGGTTCAGAACTCGGACAGGAGGGTAAATCCTGAACCCTGACTACTGAACCCTATCTACTGATCCCTTCATTGCGACTCGACGACTTGGACGCGGCTGCCGCCGCGGTCGTATTTTACATAGCCGTCGATCAGGGCGAAGAGTGTGTAGTCGTTTCCCCTGCCAACGCCTTTGCCTGGATGAAAAACAGTGCCTAACTGCCGAACAATGATGCTGCCGGCCTGGACGTATTGTCCGCCGAATCGTTTTACGCCGCGGCGTTGGCCGTTGGAGTCGCGACCGTTTCGGCTGGAGCCTTGGCCTTTTTTATGCGCCATGATAATCGCCTTGAGGGTTCAGGGTTCGGTTTGCCTTGAAGTGGGGAATCTTTCTTTTTACCGATAGACCCACTCGTAGTCAACCCTGCCTGGGATTCCGTAGCGGATTTCGTCCTCGGTTTCGTAATATTCGTCGCCCGGACGCCAGAAGTTCAATTTCAGTGTTTTTCGCTCTAATTTCCGGCCCGTGCCGATGGCACCGCCTTCCTTGTACTCTCCGGGGGTGTCGGTCCACCGATAGGCGTTAGTCAGGCCTGTGACGTAGACCGAAAATTGCACGATTTTTGGATCGATATCCTCCCAGGTAGCCACGCCCCAAAATGTTTGACCGACTGGGATTTCGCGGTTCATCTCCACGGACGTGAGGATTTTTTGCCCGTATCCCTCTCTTAATTGGATGGCGGCGGCCGCCACGGGAATTACCCGATCCGGATAGAACTTGGGAAATCCATCGGTATCCTTGTCCTTTAACCGGTTATGGCCTTCCAGGAGGAATTCGGGGATGAAATGGATGGGTTTTTCGACGGTCTTGATTTCGTAAACCTTTTGTTTATCGGCAAGTTCGTTTTCATTAGGCAGCGGGGCATCCTTTACCGGCACCATGGTTTTGCCTGTATTGGTCACTGAATACACCATGTACCAAATCAGCTTGCGTTGCATCATTCCCGAGGGCTGGGGCACGTCGACCGAGATCATGCGCACGGGTTTGAATTTGAACTGCAGGGCCCAAACCTCGTGGCGGAAATCGACGTCTTTGGCCCAGTCAAAACTTTTATCGACTGCCAGCAACTCCACCACGTCGTGGCGGGAGACGGTTTCGCCCATGTCCAGATCGGGCTCGATGGCGATCATCACGCCGGGGGCCAAGGGCGAGTTGGAAGTTTTTTTCGCCGGTTGAATATCCAAAGGTTTTGCATCGGCCGGCTTATCGACCGATTCATTTGCCTTTAACGATTGATCGGCGGATTGTTTGTCATCCGCGGCCATCAAAGGCCAGCATAGCAAAACCGCTGCAATAAATAGCCACATTGATGTGCGTAGAATACGATTCATGAATCTAGTCCCGCTGTTAAGGGGGTTATTTACGACACGATTTAAAATTTGGGCGGGTTTAAGAGCCGACTTTCAGACAATTATTTCGTAAATGCCATCCTACATATTCTCAGCCTGTTTTCCGCAATTTACTTACTTAAGTATAGATAGGATAAATAAACGGCGTCAAGGAGATTGAATACCCCTAAAAGGGTGGGACAAATACTGAAATCGATCGTCATAATGTGTAAAATTCCGGGTAAAGCAACTTTTGCATAGTTAAAGTGACGGGTGGATAGATGCGGTATCTGCATAAAGTATAGCGAGTAAGCATGGAGATTGCTTGATATTTACCTGTAAACTAATTAGGATCGAATAGAGCACGGTTTGAATGTCTGGACCCCTTGATAACCCCGCTTGGCAAGCCCCTTATTATCGGTAAGGAGTAAGAGGAAATGTTTCGGATTTTTGTTTTGTTGGTCGCAGGGCTGGCATGGCTATGGTCGGCAACGTCACAGGCACAAGAGCCCGTGTTGTTGCAACTCTACGGCAAAGGCGTCCAAGAATATTTTTCCGGCGATTATACCAAGTCATTCCAGCAGTTGACCGCCGCCATTGCCGCGGGCAGCCGTGATCCGCGGGTGTTCTATTTCCGCGGCCTGGCATATCTGAAATTCGGCCGAACATCAGAAGCCGAGATGGACTTTCGAAAAGGCGCCGAATTGGAAAGCAGAGACGTCAACAAGTATTACGACGTGGGCCGGGCCCTGGAACGCGTGCAGGGCTCCGACCGGCAGTTGTTGGAATCTTATCGGGTGCAGGCGCGGATGGCGGCGTATAAAGAGTCGGAAATGATTCGCAAGGCCCGGTACGAGGCTCTCAAACGTGAAGAGGCCCGGGTTTTACAGCAGCAGGCCGCCGAGGGCACGGCGCCGGCCGGTGAATCGGCTGAAACCATTCCAGCGCCGCCCGTTGAAGCAACCGGCGCCGAAGCGGCCGCGGAGACGAAAGCAAATCCAGTCGGCGCACCCGTCGAAGAGAAAATGCCCGTCGAGAAAAAAGCCGGCGCGGGCCCAGCGCCAGCGGCTGAATCTGCGGCCGAAGATCCTTTTGCCGCTAAAGCGACCGAGGAAAAAAAGCCAGCCGCCGAAGAAAAGCCGACGACGGATACCAAACCGACGGGCAAGAGTATTCTTGGCACGCTCCTGAAAAAGGCCGCCGACGCGGGCAGTAAGGTTACGGCGCCGAAGGCCGGCGCGGCGGAAAAACCGGCCGAAAAAGAAACTCCGGCCATTAAGCCCGCCGAAAATAAAGAGGCCGAACCGGCCGATCCTTTCGCCAAATAACGGCATCGCTAAACCGCAAGCGGTTTCCAGGCGGGATTCTTTTCATCCGGCGCAACCGTCATAATCCCACCTTATTCAGGCAGCCTTTTTCAATGCCATATTTAAGTGTGTGGATGATGCCGTTTTGGTTCGATATCGACGCATCTCCCGGCGCGACGCAGGGACAATTGTGTCAGAAAAAGAACGTCGCATGAAAAGTCAGAGCCGGGGCGTGTCGCCCCGGTAATGCCGGGCCGACACGGCCCGGCTCTGAAGAAAAAACACGCCATTTATTACCTGTGACTCAATAAACTAACCGCTTACCTCTATCCACTGACCACTCTCCATGAATATGTTTTTCCGCCGACGCCGCATAACGCCGCTTGCCGATCGAGGTCCTCTCAGGGTGATGTTCGTTATCACCAGCATGCCCGTGGGCGGGATGGAATCTTTGTTGGTGGAATTGATCCGCCGCTTGGACCGTTCGCGGTTTGAGCCCGAATTATGCTGCCTGAAATACTTGGACGTTTTGGGAGAAGCGATGGCGGAGGAGATTCCGGTTTTTACGGGATTGTTGAAACACAAATACGATATTGCCGTATTGTGGCGGTTGAAAAACCTGATGCGCAAGAGGCGAATCGACGCGGTGGTGACCGTGGGCGCGGGCGACAAGATGTTTTGGGGACGCCTGGCTGGCCGGCTGGCGGGCGTGCCGGTGATCTGTTCGGCGTTGCATTCCACCGGCATGCCGGATCGCGTGGAATTGCTCAATCGGTTGTTGGCGCCCTTGACTGACGCTTTTATCGCAGTGGCTAAGACGCACGGCCGGTATCTGGCGGAAAAAGAGGGTTGTCCGGCGGCCAATGTCCATGTGATACCAAATGGCGTGGACGTGGAAAAGTTTCACCCCCGCTGGCCGGTTGCCTCCTTGCAGCAGGAATTTTGCCTGGCGCCGGGTTCACCGGTAGTGGGCATAGTGGCGGCGCTACGGCCGGAAAAAAATCACGAATTATTTCTGCAGGCGGCTAAGCTGGTTCATGATGCGCTGCCGACGACAAAGTTTTTGGTGATCGGCGACGGGCCGCGGCGCGCCGAGCTGGAATGTTTTACCCGCGATTTGGGTTTAAACGAGGCGGTGCGTTTTACAGGCACACGAGCCGACGTGCCCGAGATGCTATCGCTTGTGGACGTGATATTATTGACTTCGCGGATGGAGGCCAACCCGGCGTCAATTTTAGAAGCCATGGCCTGCGAGAAGCCTGTAGTTGCCACTATTGTGGGATCGGTACCGGAGACGGTTTTGGGCGGCCGGACCGGATACCTGGTTTCCCCGGGCGATGCCTATGAGTTCGCCGGGCGAACGCTGGATTTGCTATGCCATCCGGACCACGCCGCCCTGCTGGGACTGCGCCGGCCGGGAGCAGGTTATAGCCCATTGGTCGGTCGATCGGATGGTCAAGGGGTATGAGGATTTAATTGCCGATTTGTACGAAAAAAAGGCGGCAGGCAGTGGGCAGCGGGCGGTGGGCAGTGAGAAGTGGGCCGTTGACCGTCGGCGGCGGGAAGTGCGAAACCAAAAATAGTTTTCATCGATTTAATTGATATTCATTATTCACTCCCGCTCCCCGAATATGCCGACCATGCTCCGCGATCATACTTCGCATGCTGCCCAGTCGCGGCTAAACTCTACACTGTCCGCCGCCCACTGCCCACTGTCTACAATCTTCCTACAAAAGGGGTATTGGCTAGTACGGCAAGGCAGGTTACCATGGGCAATTGATAGGTGGCGGAGTTATGGACACGAATTTGACCAGGGATTTTTTAGCCTTAATGGCCCGGCTCCTCAGCGGGGCCAGCACTGCGCTGGATCGATTCCCAGCCCGACACCTGTCAGCGGGTGTATTTTGCCAATCATACCAGCCACCTGGATTCGATCGTGATTTGGTCGTCGTTGCCGCAAGCGGTGCGGGCGATTACCAGGCCGGTGGCGGCGAAAGATTACTGGATGGCCGGTCCGATCCGCCGCTGGTTTGCCACCCGGTTGTTTAACGCGATCCTCATCGATCGCACCGAAATCAAAGTGCATCAGAGCCCGGTGGACATGTGATCCGGGAGATCGGGCAGCAGTACTCGCTGATCATGTTTCCGGAGGGCGGGCGGAGCGACGGCCGGGAGATCGGGGAATTCAAGAGCGGGCTGTATTACCTGTGCAAGAAGCGTCCGGATTTGGAATTGATACCAGTGCACATCGACAACATGAACCGCATATTGCCCCGCGGCGAGGTGCTGCCCGTGCCGCATGCTGACTTGCATCACATTTGGTCCGCCCATGTGGCTGGAAGCGGGCGAACCCAAAATCGAGTTCCTCGCCCGCACCCGCGAAGCGGTTAGGCGTTTGAAAGAAGCGTGAAGCCATGTTTAATGACGGTCGAACCATAGGTCTGGTCAGCGCGGTGCTGGTGTTGTTAAGCTCAGCCACGGGCATTGTGCAGATGCTGAAGCACCGGCCCGAAAGCGGGCTGGATGCGGCCATCATCGAGACCTTCCAACTCCGCGTGCGGGCGTGGTGGATCTTGTTTTCGGTGCTGGTGGCCGCCTTTTACATAAGTCAGACGGCCACGGTGGTGCTGTTCGGGCTGATTTCCTTCTGGGCGCTGAGGGAATTCATCACCCTGACGCCTACCCGGCTGGGCGATCACCGCACGCTGTTTTGGGTGTTCTTCTTTTTCACGCCACTGCAATACGTTTTAGTAGGCACCGAGTTTTACGGATTGTTCAGCGTGGTGATTCCGGTATATGGGTTATTATTCATTCCCGTGGCCATTGCCTTGGCCGGCGATCACAAGCGGTTTCTGGAACGGACGGCCAAGATCCAAGTTGGTCTGCTGATCTGCGTTTACTGCCTGAGTTACGCCCCGGCTTTATTGACGCTGCATCCCACTCCGCAGGCCAATCGTTCACCCGAGCAAAGAGCCGAATACGCAAACGAACAGGCGCGCGAGGCTTCCACTCCCAGTCAAGAAGAAATCCTCAATCCGGGCGCCCGGACCAGGTTGCTGTTTTTCTTCGTGCTGATGGTGCAACTGAGCGATGCCTTGCAATACCTTTGGGCGCAGATTTCCAGCCGGCATGTGATCGTGCCGGCGATAAATCCCAGCCGCACGTGGGAAGGTCTGCTGGGCGGGACGGCCAGCGTGACATTGATCGGGGCCATGCTGTGGTGGGCCACGCCCTTCCAGGGGGCCAGTTGGTGGATGGCCGGCGTGATGTCGGGTGTGATCTCGATTATGGGTTTTGCCGGCGGTTTGACGATGTCGGCCATCAAGCGCGACCGGGGCGTGAAAGATTACGGCACGCTCATCGAAGGCCACGGAGGCCTCTTGGATCGGATCGACTCGATCTGCTTCGCCGCCCCGGTGTTCTTCCACTGCACCCGCTGGTGGCTGGTGCTGAATCACATCATATCGCCCATACCGTAAATCACATCGTTAGACTACATTTGGAACCGAATTCAGGAAAACAGTCGTTAAGAATACTTTACATTGACAGAACATCCGATTTCCTTTATCGACCTGGAACAATACCTGCCCGATGAACTTCGGAATTTGGAGAATTCGCAGACTGCAATCCCCGCATTTGCCAAAGATCGTAAAATGCTTGCCTTGATAGAGCAGGCGGTCCAAGAAGTACCCACTGCACACGATATCTATTTGGGCGATGCGCGAAATCTATCCGGATTAACTCCGGAATCCATCCATCTTGTATTGACATCTCCTCCGTATTGGACGCTTAAGGAATACCGCGATACAGAAGGGCAATTAGGACACATTGAAGATTACGATGAATTTATCAAGCAGTTGGATAAAGTTTGGAAACTTTGTTATCGTGCTCTTGTACCCGGGGGAAGACTAATTTGCGTCGTGGGGGATGTTTGCCTTTCGCGAAAAAATAATGAAGGGCGCCACACGGTTGTTCCACTTCATGCCTCGATACAAGAACATTGCCGAAGGATCGGGTTTGACAATCTTGCCCCGATTATTTGGCATAAAATATCCAATGCCGCCTATGAAGTCTCCAACGGGAGTAATTTCCTTGGCAAACCCTATGAACCAAATTCGATAATAAAAAATGACATCGAATTCATTTTGATGCAACGCAAACCCGGCGGTTATCGCAAACCCGATCTCGCTACGAGGCTTCTTAGCGTAATACCGGCGGAAAACCATAAAAAATGGTTCCAACAAATTTGGATGGGCCTTACGGGCGCCTCGACCAAAAAGCATCCGGCTCCTTTTCCGCTCGAACTGGCCGAGCGGTTGATACGCATGTTCAGCTTTGTCGGCGACACAATACTGGATCCTTTTATGGGAACGGCAACCACCAATGTGGCCGCCATGCAGTACGGTCGCAATAGCATTGGTTATGAAATCGACGAAATGTATTTTCGGCAAGCGACGAACCGATTAAAACACGCAAACGGCGACTTTTTTAGCAAGGCAAAAGTCAACATATTCAATGAGCGAAATGAATAATCTCGATCAGAAACTCGCAAAAGCAATTCGGCTGTTTTGGTCCACACGCAAAAAACAAGCTCGGACTCAAGGTGGAATCGCGGGTAAAAAGGATCAAGGCGGGAGAAGCGCCGTTACTGGCGGCGCCCAGATGAATGGCTTTATTTCATTGATAAAGGAACTTCTCTTGGATGCCGGTTTGCCCGAAGCTACGGTCTTCTCGAAAAAAAGAATCGAACTGCCCGGTTATTTTCGTCCCGAAAAACAATGGGATTTAATCATTGTCTCGGAGGGCATCCTTCTTGCAGGCATCGAATTTAAATCTCAAGTTGGCCCTTCTTTCGGGAATAACTATAATAATAGAACCGAAGAATCATTGGGAAACGCAACCGATTTTTGGGCTGCCTATCGTGAAGGTGCATTCCGTCCTTCCCAACGGCCTTGGCTTGGTTATCTTATGCTGTTCGAGGAAGCGCCTGGTTCTCTGCGCCCGGTCGGCGTTAAGGAACCCCATTATAAAGTTTTTGATGAATTTCTTAACGCCTCTTATTCAAAGCGATATGAAATATTGCTTACAAAACTTTTGCGTGAACGGCTTTATGACGGAGCTTGTTTACTTTTGTCCAACCGCACTGAAGGTTCCCGGGGAATATATAAACAACCTTCCCTCGAATTAGGTTTTCAATCGTTTGCCAGTTCGCTTTTAGCCCATGCAATCGCTTTTATGAAAACTCGTTAAATCTATCCGCTTGGATCCGAGACTTTCCGGTCCGTTCATGTCCAAACGCAAGAAAGCTTCCGAGAAGTATCCACGCAAGGCCGGATCGCGGACGTCCGTGTCATGGGAGTTGTATTTCCATGTGCCGGCAGGGGTGTTGCTGATAACCGTCGCCGCCTTCATTGTTTATCTTCCTTGTGCAACAGGGGAGTTCGTCATGGACGACAATATTCTGTTGACGAATAACCCACTTGTCAGGGCCCAGGACGGACTGTGCCGATTTTGGTGCACGAACGAAGCCCAGGAATACTATCCGGCTGCCTACACCACGTTCTGGATCGAGTGGCGGCTATGGGGCATGAATCCGGGCGGATATCATGCAACCAATCTGATCTTGCACGTTGTCGAATCACTGCTGATTTGGCTCGTTTTGCGGAAGTTGTCCATTCCAGGTGCTTTTTTCGCGGCCTTGATCTTTGCCGTGCATCCGGTAAACGTGGAGTCGGTAGCCTGGATCGCGCAGCGAAGAAACATCATTGCCATGTTGTTCTTTCTGCTCTCGATTCTATGGTATTTAAAGGCCGTCATACCCGCATCAAGCCTGGGCATGGCACCTGTATTTCCCACTACCCTCTCCCCTCTCCCCTCTCCACTTATGTACTGGCTGAGCCTGGCGGCCTTTGTGCTGGCGATGCTCGGCAAGGGATCGGCGGCGGTCTTGCCAGCGCTACTTTTAGGAATAATTTGGTGGTTGCAGCCACAGGGAACTGCCCCAATTTTCGAGGGCAGCATGCAAGCTAGGTCGGCAAAATTGGGACTGTCTCTCTTTATCCGGCGGCATTTATTGCAGACCTCGCCGTTTTTCGCCATCGCCGCGGCGCTGACGGCGGTAAACGTGTGGTTCCAAACGCACGGTGCGGAAGTAGTGGCCCGGAACGCCATTTTTATAGAACGCCTGCTGGGCGCCGGCGGCGTGGTATGGTTTTATCTTTATAAGGCGCTATTGCCGGTCAATTTGTCTTTTGTCTATTCGCAGTGGCAAATAAAAGCCGGCAATCCACTGTGGTGGCTGCCGCTTTTTGCAGCCCTGATCGTTACGGCCGTTTTGTGGCGATTTCGAGGAACTTGGAGCCGGTCATTGTTGTTTGCTTGGGGTTGGTTTTGCGTGGCAATGATCCCTGTACTGGGTTTTACGGATGTAGGCTTCATGCGCTACTCGCTGGTTGCCGACCATTACCAGCACATTGCCATTATCGGAGTGATTGCACTGGCGGCGGCGTCATGGAGCGCATGGCAAAAACATGCGCAAGGCGGAACACTTTGGGCGGCAAATGCCATCGCCATCATGGCTGCGGCGGCTCTCATGTTTTCGACATGGCGGCAAACTGAACTATATCACTATGCAACAACGTTGTATCAGGACACACTGGAAAAAAATCCCGATTGTTGGGCGGCACAAAACAACCTGGGAGTGGCTCTGGAAATTGAAGGCCGATTTCAACAGGCGATCGAATATTACCATAAGGCCTTGCGGCTAAAGCCCGACTTTCCCGATGCGCATAGCAATCTGGGTAACGCACTTTTCGAAACAGGCAGAGTACAAGACTCGGTCGAACAATATGAGCAGGCTTTGTCGCTGAATCCCAACCACGCTGCGGCCCACAACAATCTGGGGGCCATATTGGTCCAGGCAGGCAGACCCCAGGAAGCCGTCGAACATTATAAACAAGCATTGAAGTTAAAACCCAATTTCCCCGAAGTTTACAACAACCTGGGCAATCTCATGGATGGAAAAGGCCAGATACGGGAGGCAATCGAGTATTTCCGCAAAGCCCTGAGTCTTAGATCCGATTACTCCGAGGTTCAATACAATCTGGGCAATGTCTTGGTTGAAGATGGAAGGCCGAAAGAGGCAATCGAGCATTATCGGCAGAGCCTGCAACTGAAACCCAATCAACCTGTGGTTCTAATCAGCTTTGGCATCGCGCTAATGCAAATCGACAGGCCACGGGAGGCCGCCGAGCAATTCCGGCAAGCCTTGCTATTTCAACCCGATTACACCGAAGCATATTTCAATTTGGCGTTGGCCTATGTTAAAACGGATCGGCCCGCCGATGCCGCCGCCATGGCCCAAAAGGCTTTGGGTATTGCCCGATCAAAAGGACAGAAAGAATATATCAAGGAAATAGAAGATTGGTTGGATTCGTTCCGGGCAGGAATGAAAAATTAGGAAATGAGGATTGATAGACAATGCGAAGCGGGCAATATATGCTGCGAAACTACAAGCGGTTTAGTTGGTTTTATTCATCATTCATTATTCAGCACTCATCATTCTTTTTTCATCCTTCCTCCCTCATCCATCGCTTTATCTGGCGCTCCATTCCAAAATAACCTGCCTCGGCTGTTCGGCGTCTTGGGGGCGGGCGGCTTGAGATTGGAAGGGATCGGCCTGCGGCGGCTGGGTGGGCTGAGCCGGTTGCGAGGCGGTTGCATCAGGCTGGTCGGTTGGAGGTTGGGCTGCCTCGGCTTGCATTGGCTGCTGGGCGCCGGCCGTTTTCCATCCGGAAGTTGACGGCGCGGACGAAGCGGATGCGAGTCGCACGCCGCCTTGATTGTTTCCAGTGGTTTCAAAGAGCGAAGCGGGTACGGGAACCAAACGGCCGGCCGGAATCATGCCCGACCCAGTCGCGCGATTCTCGCCTTGCTGCCGATACATCGAATTCGGCTCTGCACGCCCGGCGGCGGAGTTCGCGGCAAGCATTTCGGGCGACTGCGCCTGCGGCGGGCTGGATATTGCCCGGTGTAAGCGGCGGAGAGCCTTGTTTGACCCAGGCCAGCCAGGTGTTTTGCAGTTGGCCCAGGTCTCTGACGCCGTAGTTGCGGGCAACCGCGGCGGACCAATCCTTGTTTTGCAGTCCGTCGTCGAGGAATTCAATGTATTTTCGCCGCCCGCCGATTTGGATCAGATATTCGGCCAGCGAATAGCATTGCGCGTAAAGCGGCATGACGTCGGGCGGATATTCGGTCATGGCGAACATGCGGCCGAAGGCGATGCCCCGGCCCGTGTGCAGAAACTGGTCGAGCATGTGCTGGTATTTGGTGCGTTCGCTGATATTTTCCACGGTGGTCGCCCCGCCTTCGTCGGCCCAGCGCGGCAAGGGCTGGCGGAAATGGCTGGCGTAAATCATGTGCGTGACTTCGTGGGGCAGGACCGAATCGAGGACGCGTTGGGGCGAGCCTTGGATGGTCATTCGCCAGCCGAATACTTCGCCGTGATCGAAAACGAAGGTAGTGGCCCCGCCCGCGCCGAGGTTCGGCCCGACGTTGACCGTCATGGGGCAGGGCTGCGACCAGTTGGGCATGGGCTGCCCGAGCCACTCGATGGCCAGATCGTGGCGGTATTGTTCGGCGGCCTGGGCGATTTGGGCGGCCAGATTGGGGTCCGGAGTTTCGACGATGAAATTGGCACTGCGGTGCCGGGCGCCCATCGAAACCAGCAGAGCGGCCGTCAATGCGACGGCCCGAATTATGCGAGCGTCCATGCTCTTTTGTTGCCTTTCTTTTTGAAAGTCAGGTAACCGTCGATCACATCCCTGAGATCCGACGTTTTGCCGGCAATTGGGATTACGTTAAAATTATCGCCGGTGATTTCAAGTCTCTGTTTTGGTTTCGCCAGCCCCTTACCCGACGAACTTAAGTTCGTCTGCCCCCGGCCCGCAATGCCACAACAACAAAACAATACCGAGTTGAATTGCTGTACGGGATTTAAGGATGAGCGAAATTTACAATATCGGCGTGAAATCACAAAGAGCGGTTTTTTCTGAGATGGCGTGATAGCAGTGCTGGCATGATGCCGCGACCGTCTTGGCCGAAATCATCCGTTTAGTCACCGGGCACAGAAAATCATCCGCGACCGTTTATTTGAGTCTTAAAAAGAAGAATGCCGTATGTAAGGTCAAAGCAAGGCATGTCACCCGGCATTTCGCGGACCGATCTTCGCGCCCGGCTTCGATGGTAAGACACAAAGTTTATTATCTTCACCATGAAGGGCACGAAATACACGAAGACTTTATATTCGATGACCTTCGTGGTAAATGAAAACTGATATTACTGCTTCGGCAGAATTTACCACGGTCCGCGGACGTAATAGACGCCGAATTGGTCGGTGTCGCTGGGCCAGGGCGGAGTGGGTTGGAACCAGGAACGCCTGAATATGCCTTCGCCCGGATAGTCGCGCTGGAATTGGTGATCGATGGAGACGACGCGGGTATTGCCCACGCCCCAGCCCCACTTGGTCTGATTCTCGGCCGTGGGCGGCACGACCAGTGCCACGGGCATGCCCCAGGCGGCATCGTAATAATCGCCGTGCCAGGGATAAGTCTGCGACGAGTAATAAGCCATCTGACTCTTGGCAGTGCCATAGCATCCGCCCGCCAGCGCTTGATCGGCCGCCGCCGCACACAACAGCAACGCCAAAATGATTGTGAATGTGTATTTCATGGTTTAAATTCCCTTTGAAAAACTCCCGGCACAAGCGCCGGGGCTTAAACAGTTGTTTAGCGCCCTAGTCCCTCCTCTAATCTCTAATCCACTATTTCTTAGTGCCAGGAAACGGTGGTTACCGTTCTTCCGCCGTCGGAGTGATAGTAGGTATAAGTGCGGTGATGGTGATACAGAAATTCATGAGGCATGAGCGGCTGGTAGGTGATATATGTCCATCCGACCAAGGGCGGCGCGGGCCTGGGGCAGGGATATAATTCCGCCCCCACGCTTTGGTCTCCGACCGGCGGAACGTAAAAGTTGTAAAACAAATCGCCCGGCGCACTTTCTCGACCGGCCGCGAAGTTATTGCAGCCAAAAATCAGAAGCAAAGACAAAGAAAATCATTATCAAGCATAAATTGCTGCGTATCATTATTGAGCTCCTGCGGGATAGGGTTCAGGATTCAGTTCAGGGTCAGGTCGGGAGTGGGATCAGCGAGCTTAGGTTTACAAGATCCGGGTTATTCATCATTCGACCTCATATTTTAAAATCTCGGCTTGCAACGGTATTGCGGGTGAATCTTTATTTGCGGGATAAAGCGAAGACACGCAATTTGCGGAAAAGGCAAGGAAAGACGTGTGGGCGGACGATATTACAATCGTTATAATCCGCAAAGTTAGACTTCTGTCGTGTTGGGTGTGAGTAGATTGGAGTCGCAGTCAAAACTATCAATCGGCCCTTATAACCCTCTCCCAGAGGGAGAGGGGACTATTGATACAGACAGTGACCGGATTTTTCTGAGTTGCCATCTGGCTTTAAAGCGTTTATAATAACCCATTTGAG
The DNA here is from genome assembly GCA_963844755.1 of Pirellulales bacterium. Classification (GTDB taxonomy): domain Bacteria; phylum Planctomycetota; class Planctomycetia; order Pirellulales; family Thermoguttaceae; genus JBEKIK01. Next base: position 101,190 of record CAWJPM010000016.1, on the reverse strand, counting down.
GGAGTTTTGAGAGTGCCTGTGTGATGCCGCATTGAAATCGACGCAATCCCCGCCTTTAAATACATCCGGCCCGCCAAAAAATTCCAATGGCAATGGCGCCAGGATCGAGCGGCCCAGGCGCAGGGCGACCGCCCAATCGATGGCCGCCAGCCAGCGCGATATTTCAGTTAGCGAATTCTTCGCCAAGAACCGGCATTTGTTGGGTTTTGACAGTCCGCGCCGGGCCCTGCTTACCGCGGTCAAGGAGGCGGTCGATAACGCCCTGGACGCCTGCGAAGAGGCCGGCATTCTGCCCGAAATCTGGGTCCATATCCTGCGCACGGCTTCCGACCGCTTTAAAGTCGGCGTGCAGGACAACGGACCGGGGATATTGAAAAAAACCATTCCCCTCATTTTCGGCAAGCTGCTTTACGGATCGAAATTCCACCGCATGCGGATGAGCCGCGGACAGCAAGGCATCGGCATCAGCGCGGCGGGCATGTACGGGCTTTTGACCACGGGCAAGCCGGTAAAGATCATGTCGAAGGTCTCGCGCCGCGATCCGGCCCATTATTACGAGATCCAAATCGACACCAAACACAATAAACCCGAAATATTAAACGGCCGGGGCGAGGGCGTGGAAATTCCGCCCGGCGATGCCGGCGCAAAGGCCATTGAAAAACACGGCATCGAATGGATCGAATCGGAGCACGGCACACGGGTTACCATCGAGTTGGAAGGCAAGTACCAGCGCGGGCGCGGCAGCGTGGACGAGTATCTCGAACAAACGGCCATCGCCAATCCGCACGTGGCCATCCATTACACCGACCCGGATGAAAACAAAATCGACTATCAGCGGGTAACCGAGACGCTTCCGCCCGAGCCCAAGGAAATCAAGCCGCATCCTTACGGCGTGGAATTGGGCCGCCTGGTGGGCATGCTCAAGGATACCAAGGCCCCGACGATTACGCAGTTTTTGGTCAAGTCGTTTTCGCGAGTTTCGCCGGCAGTGGCCAGAAAGATTTGCAACGGGGCGAAAATCAGCAATCGGGCGCATCCCAAAAAGATCGGCCGGCACGAGGCCGACCTGGTTTATCAGACGATCCAGCAGACGAAGATTCCCGCCCCGTCGACCGATTGCATTTCGCCCATCGGCGAGGAACTGATCCTCAAGGGATTGCACCAGGTGGTGCCGGGCGAATTTTACGCCGCCGCCACCAGGCCGCCCTCGGTGTATCGGGGCAATCCGTTTGCCATCGAAGTCGGGCTTGGCTTACGGCGGGTCGCCCATCGCGCATCGGGTTTCGCGCGACGCACTGGCCGAGTTGCTCGAAGAAAGCGACGCCCGAACACTGCGGCAGTTTCTTATCACCACCTTCCACGGCATCGGGGCCGACGCCGCCGACAAAATCCTGGAAGAAGCCGCCACCAAGATTCGCGTGGCCCCGGGCAATCTGAAGGGCGCCGAAATCGACAAACTCCATAAGGCCCTGCAAAGCGTCAATCTGACCGACGGCCAGACGATGAACATCCTCCGCTACGCCAACCGCGTGCCTTTGCAGTTCCAGGCCGGGGCGTGCGCAATCACGCAGACCGTGATCCAAACCAACTGGCGCTCGTACGGGCTGTCGCAGTCGCGGGGCTCGCTGCCTGCCGGGCCGGTGACGCTGATGGTTCACATGGCCAGCGTTTGGGTCCCCTTTACCAGCGAATCGAAAGAGGCCGTGGCTTCGTATCCCGAGATCCAAAAGGAAATCCGCCTGGCCTTGCAGGCCGTGGGCCGCAAACTGGGCATGTTTCTCCGCCGCCGGCAGCGAGTGCGCCACGAAGGCGAACGGCGGAACCTGTTCCTCCGCTACATCGGCGAAGTGGCCACGGCCGTCAGCCGCATCAACAACGCCAATCGCGACAAACTCTACAATCAACTCCTCGAAGTGGCCAAAAAACGCACCGCCCAGGCCGACTGGAACTCGACGACCGCGGCCGGGCAAAGGACGAAGATGCCGAAGAATTCGGCGAAAACGTGCTGATCGTCGAGCCGGGGCAACCTCTTGTGCAAACCTCAGCGTGAAATTTGTTGGAAAAAAGTTGATATTTCAATCATCTATTGTTCCTACACCGGATCGCGGAAACAAGGTATAATTTTTTAATGATTATTCCTACAAACGAACCGCTGCCGAAACTTCCGCCGCGAAAGGCGGATGCGCATAAGGGCGATTTTGGGACTGCGCTTATTATTGGCGGGTCGCGGGGGATGAGCGGGGCGGTTACTCTGGCCGGTATGGCGGCGCTTCGGGGCGGGGCCGGATTGGTCAGGCTGGCCGTGCCCGATGTGTGTCTGGAAACCGTTGCCGGGTTCGAGCCCTCGTACATGACCGTGCCTTTGCCTTGTGATTCGGCGGGCAGAATCGCTCTGGCGGCGCTGCCGCAGATTATCGAACACAGTGCGGCCGCCTCGGTTTTGGCGCTCGGGCCGGGACTGGGGCGTTCGGATGAATTAAATCAACTTGTTGCCCGGCTTTATCGGGAAATTGAAAAACCCATGGTCGTGGACGCCGATGCGCTGAATGCCTTGTCTACTCAGCCGGACATGCTTGCCAAGCCCGGCGGGCCAAGGGTTTTAACCCCGCATCCAGGCGAGTTCGCCCGGCTGGTGGGCAAAAAACTAGACGGCGACCAGCGCCAGGAAGCGGCCGTCGATCTGGCCGGCCGATGCGGCGTGGTGGTGCTGCTAAAAGGACACCGCACGCTGATAACCGACGGAAAACGGCGGGCGATCAACACCACGGGCAATCCGGGCATGGCCACCGGCGGCATGGGCGACGTACTGACCGGGCTGATAACCGCGCTTTTATGCCAGCATCTTGAACCATTTGCCGCCGCGCAACTCGGGGCGCATCTGCACGGGCTGGCCGGCGACCTGGCGGCAAAAGAAAAGGGCGAAGTATCGCTAATCGCCCGCGATTTGGTAGAATTTCTGCCGGGGGCGTTTCGGGAATTCGACGCATATGATCGTCAGAATATAGTGTCGCACCGCAATTCGCGACTCACTGGTCGCGGCTTTACAAGTACCGAATTCAGCATATCAGCACTTTCCAGTATTATTATGCTCTTTACCGCATACTTGCCGACGCGGTGGTGGCGATCCACCTGGCCTTGGTGGGATTTATCGTGATAGGGCATGGCGGCGATTTTGCTGGGGATCGTGCTCAAGTGGCGGTGGGTGCGGAATTTTTGGTTCCGCATTATTCATTTAGCCATGATTGCCACGGTGGTGGAGAAGACGATCCTGGGCGTTAAATGTCCGCTTACCGAATGGGAAGATCAACTGCGGGAAATGGCCGGCGAAACGGTCGAGGAGGGGACATTTATCGGCCGGATGTTGCACGGGATCTTGTTTTGGGATGTGCCGCCGGGCTTGCTGATCGATTGTTTATTATCTATTTGGCCTGGCCGTGCTGCTGGTTTTTATATTTGCCCCGCCGCGTTGGCCATGGAAACGAAACGCCTATAAATAGCGCTTTCCGCAGCCATACAATCGTTACAATCGATTTTTAACAGGACTTTTGTCCTAAACATGAGGGCGAAAAAGGGTATATATAACTGAACATTGACCTATTTTTCCATCCGTGGAATAATACATTGTTTCGGAGCGGATAACTCGGGAAAGATTTTATGTAGGGTGCATGAAATGCACCACAATCTGTAGGATACGATGCGTTTCACGCACCCTACAGACTCAAGCAATGCACTGCTTGCAAGCAAGCAGCGGCACAGGAGAGAAGAGGAGCATGTAATGGAATCTCAGTGGCGCAAAGATCACAATCGGGCGTGGCTTTTGCTGGTCTTTGTGTTGTTATGGGCCGCCTTGGCGGCGAGCCTGGCGCCGCGTCCGTCCTGGGCCGCGGACGAGGAAAAAAAGCCGGCCGCGGCCGCCGATGAAAACCCTTCGGTGCAGCCGAAAGAAACCATGTCCTGGTTTTCTTTTATCGTGAAATCGTCGGGATTTATCGGGCTGGTGATCCTGCTGTTTTCCATCTATTTCGTGAGCACGGTGGCGCGGTTGTTTTTCGAGTTGCGGATTTCGATGGCCATGCCTCCGGAGATTCTCGGGCGCTGCGAAGAACTGCTCCAGCAGCGCGATTTCAAGGGGGTCTTCGAGATCGTCAGGGGGGATGATTCGTTTTTCAGCCGGCTTTTGACCACGGGCATTTCGGAACTGCCCAACGGACTGGCCGAGGCCCGGGAATCGATGGAACGGGTGGGCGACTCGATGACCGTGGAAATGGAAAAGAAAATCAGCATGCTGGCCGTGCTGGGCACGCTGGGGCCGATGATCGGGCTGTTGGGCACGCTGATGGGAATGATCGAGAGTTTCAGCGTCATTGCCCGCAGCGACGTGCAAATGAAGGCCAGCGAAGTGGCCAGCGGCATTTCCACGTCGCTGGTGTTGACGTTCGAGGGCGTGGGGCTGGCGGTGCCGGCGATTTACTTTTTCGCCCTGTTCCGCAATCGCGTGTCGCACATATCCGTTACCACGGTGGTTGCGGCGGACCATTTCCTGCGGCAGTTTTCGCACGCGGCGCGGGCAAAGAAGCCCGCGGCGGCCGATGCGTCGTCGCTGAAAGAGTAACCGCATTCATGTCCGCATCGTTAATGCAAAAAACGAAGGCCGAGCCGAACCTCACGCCCATCTTGGACATGGTGTTCCAGTTGATCACCTTTTTCATGCTGGTCATCAATTTCAAGTCGGCGTCGCTGGATCTGAGCCTGAGGTTGCCGATCGTCGGATCGGCCCGGCCGGTGGATACCAAGGGGATGGAAGACCTGCTGATTCTGAACATCACCCAGGACGGCAAACTGATCGTGTATGGAATCCCCAAGGATATTGAAAGTTACATAGCCGGCGAGGCCCAGGCCACGCTGCTTGGGCCTTCCGGACCTAAACTGGACTTGAAATTCGGCGACGAATTGCCGTCGATGGTGGTGATTCGGGCCGACGAGGCCACGCCGTTTAAGTTGCTCAATCGGGTAATCAAGGCCTGCCAGGACAACGGATACCGCAGATTCGCCCTGATGGCCATAAATAAAAGATAGGATGAGGGATAAGGGATGGAGATGAGGGATGAGGCGATGGATTTATTGCCCATTAAAAGAGTTAGTAATTATCGAACTGATCGCCAATACTAACTGTAAACTGATAACTGACAACTGATAACTTCCAATGAGACGCCGCCGCTATCAACGACCGCAAGCCGAAGTGGAGCTGAACATGGCCTCGATGCTGGACATGGCCTTTCAGTTGCTCACGTTTTTCATACTTACGTTCCGGCCGGCGCCGATCGAAGGGCAGATTTCGCTCCGCCTGCCGCCGCCGCAACCGGTGACCAAAGGCACGGAACCTGTAGGCTCGGATATTACGAACACTAATCCGGCCAAGGGCGTGGATACGCTGACGATCAGCGTTTTCGCCGATAAATCGGGCGGCATCGGTTCTTTGGGCGTGGGCGAGAGCGGCGTGGCCAATCTCACCGCCCTGGAATCGCGGCTGCAACAGATCTTCGCCGACAAGGATAATTCATTCGAGCAGGTGATCATCCAAGTCGGCAGCACCCTGCGTTACGAGGCATTGATGAAAGTGGTGGATATTTGCACGCACTTGAAGTTGCCCAGCGGTCAAAAACTGTCGAAACTCAGCTTCGTGGAAGTGCCCCAGGAGTGAAGAATAAGGGATGAGGGATGAAGGATGAAGGATTAGGGCCGGGCAATTTATTGCCCGGTATAGAGGGATGAAGAATGCTGCGTCGTCAAGCAAATCCGCCGGGAAGCGTTTTTCGCGGCAATGAATTCATGCGGCTTATGACCATGGTGGTCATGCTGGGCGTGATTTTTCTGTTGATCGCCCGCAGCCGGGATCCGAACACCTGGACCTGGCTGACCAGTGACGCCGGGCCGGTCGATCAACCTGATTCCCTTGCCTCTGCCGAGGATAATAACAACAAGGAGCCGACATCCGCTTCGTCTGAAACGAGCGCATCCGCACAGGCCGACGCATCCAAAGCTGAATTGCCGATCTCCAGCGGAGTGACCGATGAAGATCCGGAAGAGGCCGACGCCGCTAAAGAGCAATTTCAAGCTGTAATCGACGGCACGGAAAAGATGGAACCCCAGGAAATGTTCGCCTATAACCGAGTGTTGAGTTGGGTGCAGAATCAGACCTACACCGAGATGAGCCGCCGAGCCGGCCAGTGACGTGGCATTCAATAAATTTTATCAATCGCCCGACAAATATCGCGGGCAACTGTTCAAATTCGAGATGACTGCGCAATTGATTCGCGATTTGGACGAGAAATATAACGGCGCCGAGCTTTTCGATGTCTGGGGCGCTACGGATGAATCGGGCGTATGGCTTTATAGCGTAGTGATTATTGATTTGCCCAAAGGAATGCCGATCGGACGAAATATAAAGGAAAAGGTCGTATTTGCAGGATACTTTTTTAAACTGCAAGGATATGAACCGGCCGGAGCAAAACCTGACGCCAAACCACTAAAAGCGCCCTTGTTCGTGGGTCGGTTGATCTGGCGCCCGGCTGGAAATCTGCGGGCCAGGGCGTCGGATTGGACTTGGGGTTTATTTTTACTGGCGGGATTTGTAATTTTCTTGGTGATAAGATGGGGACTGCTTCTGCGCGGAGGCCGAAGCCGATTATTCGAGACGCCCAGACTAGAAGCAAACCCCGGCGGCAATCCTGTAGAGGACTGGCTGGAAAAAGTCGATGAAGCGGCGGAAAGAGATAATATCCACGGCGATCCGGATTCTCAATCAGGCGGGCCAAATAATCCAATTTAATGCAAAACATATTTAGCCCCGGGTGATTACACCCAGGGCAACGTAAACTATCGCATTAGGATTGCCCCGCCGTGTATTCACGGCGGGCTAAATAAACACAGCGCATCATGAAAATCGTTCGCTTATTGCTGATCATCAACTTGCTCGCCATCGGCGGGCATTTTCGGCCGGCCGTAGGCGACGAGGTCCGGCCCATGGCGTTTCTGCACGCCCTTGAGGATCAAGGCTACGGCGACATGGCCGTGGATTATCTCAACATGCTCAAGCGGAACGACGACCTATCGAAAGAGCTCCGCGACACCTGGGACTTGGAAATGAGCAAGTCTTTGCGCTCCGCCGCACAGAGCGCATATAATGCCGAGGACTCGGAATCCTTGATGCGCGAAGCGGAAAAGCACTTGACCAAGTTTCTCCAGGAAAAGCCGGACCATCCGGAGGCGTCCGAGGCCAGGGCCATTTGGGCCGACTTTTCCATGGATAAAGCCCTTAAAGATCTGCGCTCGGCGCGAACGGCGGCGATAAAAAACAAAAGGCCCAACTTCTCGACGACGCCCGCAACGCACTGGGCGAGGCCCGGGTGCGGTTCAAACAAGCCGCGGCAAAGCGTCAAGCCGAATTGGATGCCATGCAGCCCCCGCCCAAGCGGCCGCTAAAAAAGGCCGATCGCGATTCCTTGGCCCGGCAGCAGGAGATCAAGGCCAACATCTTGAACTATCGCTTTCAGGATGCGCTTATCGATTATTACCTCGCCCAGACTTATGACACGGACAGCCCGGAGCGCAAACAGGCTTTGCAGGCCGCGGCCAAGGCCTTCGACGCCCTGTTCCAGGCCAACCGCATGGAAACCGTCGGCCTGCTGGCGCACATGTGGCACGGCAAAGCGACGGAAGAACTGGGCGATTGGCAAACGGCCTTGGATATTTACGACGAGGTGCTGGTCAACGCGCCCGAACCGGGCCAGCCGCAACCCGATCCGGCCATGCAATCGCTCTTTGCCCAAGTGGAACATTTCCGCCTGCAAATTCTGGCCAAGCGATCGCCCTCGCAATTCATCGACGAGGCCGGCCAGTGGCTGCAGCAATATCGCAAGACGCGATCCAGCCAGACCGACGGTTACCAGGCGATCGTTTTAGACCTGGCCAAGGCCAAACTCGAGGCCGCGGAAAACGCATCCGGCGCGGAAAAGAGCAAGCTCATTACAAGCGCACTGGGTTTGCTGGCGGAGATGGGCAAAGTCCGCAGTCCGTACCAGCAAGAGGCCGTCTTGTTAAGGCGCCAATACGTCAAGTCCAGCGGCAAAGGCGCGAGTCCGGCGTCGTTCGAAGAGGCCATGGCCCTGGGCGAGGCCGCCGTCATCGGGCAGCAGTGGTCCGAGGCGACGGCAAACTATACCCTGGCCTTGAAACTGGCCGACAAGGATAAAATCGGCGATTCTTTGCGCAAAGAGGCGAGTCGACGCCCTGGTCAACGCGCTTTATACCCAGGCCCGCAGCCAATTGATTTCGGGAAAATGGGAGGATTGTCTTGGCACCACGGACAAGATTTTCAAGGAATACAAGGACAGCCCGGCTGCGCCGATGGCCGGTTCGCTGGCCGTTTCCGCGGCCTTGAATTTGTACGCCGCCGCGCCGGAGGGCAAAAAAGCGGCGGCCCTGGAGCGGCTGAAAAAATACGCCCGGCTTACGGAAGAGGCCTGGCCGGGCAAGCCCGAAGCCGACGACGCCCGCATGATGCTCGCCCAGGCCGACCTGGTGCAGGGCAAGATCGACGAGGCCCTGGCCGGGTTCGAAAAGATCGATCCCCGCTCGGTGCGATATCCAAACGCCCTGCTCCTGGCCGCGGAAACGTATTTTCGCCGCTGGCTTGCGGAAAAGGAAAAACCCGAGAACGCCCGGAACAAGGGCCAAATGGACGCCGACCTGGACCATGCGCTGAAGAATCTAAACGCCAGCCTGAGGCTGCAAGAGAAAAAAATCGAGCCCGGCGAACCGCCCTCCAGATCGCTGATCGAGACCCAATTGCTGCTGGCCGAAATCAAGCTCAACACGGGCGATGCACGCGGAGGCGGCGGCCCTGTTGCAACCGCTGGTCGATACGATAACGGCCTCGAAGCCCGAAGAGGTTGATAATGTTATCGTGCGGATCTATGCCGGCGCGGTGCGGGCGTACTTGGCACAAGACAATCTGGAAAAAGCCGTCGAGATCGGGATGGCTTTGGCCGACTGGGGGCCGGATGTTCAGGGCGTCAACGCGGCGCTGGTGGAAGTCGTAAAGGCGCTCAATGCCAAACGCAAACAGGCCGAAGAAGCGGTCGCGGCGGAGGGCGGGCAATGCGAATTCGCCGAGCCGCCGAGGAAGCCCGGGCAAAATTGAAATCCATCACGGACATGATGGACAAACTGCTGGTGAAGATGTCTTCGCGCAAGGAGTTTTCCCTTTCCACCTCGGTTTACTTTGCCGACATGTGCATGGCGGCCGGCCTGCCCGACATCGCCCGGGACACCTATCTGCGCGTGGCGAACCGTGCGGAAAAAGACCCCGCTTTTGCCAAGTCCGGAGGAAAGACGCTCCAGCGGGTGCGGGCCCAGCTTGTCGATTTGCTCGGCCAAGACGGGCGATTATGAACAGGCCTACAAACAGATCTCGCAACTCGCCGCGGCCAATCCCCGCGCACTGGATCTGCTTATGACGGCAAGGCCGCATCTTGCAGTCTTGGGCGCAAAGAGACCCTTCGCATTACCAACAGGCCGTCGACCATTGGGCCAAACTGCGAAACATGCTTCTGGGCATGGTGAAAAAACCGCCCGAATACTTCGAGGCCACCTACAACCTGGCCGCTGCGCTCTACGGCCAGGCATCCGCGGCCAAGGATAAAACCCAGGCCGCCGAAAAGGCGAAGCAGGCCGAACAACTGCTGAAATCGACATTGATCTTAAGCCCGGACCTCAGCGGGCCCGAGATGGTCGAACAGTACAACGCGTTGTTGAAAAAAGCCTCGGCCTTGCACGAGCGGCTCGAGTTCGAAATAACGGATGATGACATTCAAGCCGACATCAATATGTCTTTCGCCTACTGGCTATTGAGTCACAGATAATAAATGTCACATTTAATAGCCGGCGGCTAACAGCCGCCGGTGGAAATTCGCTTATGCTCCGGCGGTCGTTGACCGCCGGCTAGCAACATTGGTTATCTGAGATTCAATAAAGCCGTTCTAAGCGGCAAGGTTCGAAACCTGGGGCAGCAGAAGGGTTTAATAACCGTCGAGTAAATCCTATCTTTAAGATAAATATTTTTTGTTTCCCCAAACGAAATCGGCCAGCCAGATGACTGGCCCGTGGTTGAATTGCTCTTGCCTTAGTTGGTTACTTTTCTCGCCATCGTCGCCAAGCACAAGCGAGCATGCTGATAGCACCAACTCCAAGGAGGACAAGGGTGGATGGTTCGGGGATGGTTACAGCATACACACTTCCCGCATAAGCATCGGCCGCCATTCCATAAAGTGTTGAGCCGTCCAGGGTCAACCCACCACTCGGGCCGCAATCTTCCTGCCACCAATAACCTGGGAACGAATACAGGGAACTGAACTCACTTCCATCTGTACCCACACTGAAGATCGTCCCCTTATTACAATCACCGCCGCTCCCGGTCGTGCCGTACAAGGTTGATCCACTCACGGTGAGACTGTTGATGGGGTACATTCCTTCATTCGTTCCGCCCGCGAAGCTGTGCAGGATGGTATAGTCACCGTTGTTCGTGTCTATACTGAAGATAGTGCCCATATCATTGCTTCCGCCAGAATATGTAATGCCATATAGATTCGAGCCACTGATTGCCAGCCCCCCCGACGGTGTCGCTCCGTCTTGGCTTCCACCCGCAAAAGAGTGTAGCACTTGGAATCCATTACCATCCATTCCAATTCTGAATACTGTGCCATTCGAAGTTGGATCGTTGCTAGTCCAAGTCACTCCATACAGGTACAAACCGCTCAAAACTAACTTGTCTTTCGGCATCAAACCATCGCTGCTGGCGAACGAGTGCAATATGCTGAAGTTCTTGCCATCAGCGCCGACACTGAAGATTGTTCCGTTGCCGTCATTGCCGCCAGACTGAGTAACCCCATAAAGAATTGAATTGATCAACGTCAGACTCCCAAAAGGATTGGCGCCGTCATTACTGCCGCCCGTAAAAGAGTGGAGAACATTAAACGCGTTACCATCGCGGTTAACGCTGAACACCGTTCCATAATACTGACCGCTACCTCCCTGTGTGGTCATCCCATACAACGTTGAACCACTTTGAATCAAACTACAAGCGTCCGGCTGACTGCCATCGCTGCCCGTGAAACTGTGCAGGACCTTGAAATTACTGCCATCTTCCCCGACGCTAAACATGGTTCCGTTATCATTACTTCCACCACCGTACGTCATCCCATAAAGAGTCAACTCGTTCAGCATGAGGCCACCACTGGGGTAAATACCATCGTCGGCACCGCCGAAGAACTCATGCAAGTGGGTAAAAGTCTGTGATCTGCTCGTTGATGGAGCGGCGAACGCTGCGAAACAGATTACAATTAGTGGTATCACACGGCGAAAATAGGTGCTCGATGGAGGCCAAGTAAGCAGAGTCATCTTCAGCCGTCGGCAGTAGTGTATCGGATCGGAACAACGAGTGTCCGTAGTGAGAGCGTCAAGGAACGTTGCATAACGACAAAACACGGCAGTGCCTCCTGGGAAGTTGGATCGATGCTGCGTTTGACCGTCGGAGTCGCCTTCAATAGCGAGCTACTCTAGCCCCGGCAGGGTGCCTTGTCCCTGCCGAGTATCGATAAGTGCCATTATAATGCAGCCGGAGATGTAATCAACCCCCCAATCGAAAAAAATATCATTCGAATCGAGGGAAGAATGGAACTGGTATTTTTGCGATGACTGCGCCATTTTTAGTTGTTCGCTCTTTCTCCGTTTCTCGAACATCGTTCAACGTGGCCTGCAGCAACCCCTCGGGCTAGAACTATGCCTCCGGCCCGGCTAGATCGTCAGACATACTACAAAACAAATCAAGTCGATCAGGATCAAATTGGCCCCGTCGTACTCGACTACGTGATGCGTGCCTTGTTTGACGAGGCGACAGTTATAAAAGTCTCTTCGCTATTTTTTTACCCTGCCGTTGAAATCGCACAAGGCGGCGCAAGCGTCAAAACCGTCTCATCCGCGTAAAGGATTTCGTTATAAACGCTACGTAAATGGGCCGTATGAAGTCGGCGGGGCGGGCGTTTCGATATCAAAACCATAGGGGCGCCATGCCCACGCTTGCCCTGGGCTTGGAGTAAGTGCAAAAACATGGCCAAGCAAGCTTGGCCGTGGCGCCGAAGCGAATAAAGGAGGAGCGTCCGATGATGGATATAACCCGAAACCAGTATTTCTTTGCCGGATTAGTCTTTCTGCTCCTGGGACTGGAATTCAACATGGTCGAGACATTCCAGTTGAACGGGAAATTCTCCCAGTTCTTGGCCGAACGCACGAATCATCCCATGGCTTCGGTCAGCGCCACCACGCAGACGCTGTTTCAAACCGACAGCACGCCGGTCCAAAAAATCTGGAATCCGCCCGAGTGGCTCGGCTGGTCGCTGATCTCCATCGGCAGCGTGCTGATCCTGCATAGCTGGGGCATGAAAAAACCGGGCACGTAAAAGTAGATGGTAGGTGGTAGATAGTAGGTAGTAGATGGCAGGTGGCGTTCGAGACCCATTAGAAAAAAACAAACTCTTTTATTCCGCATCGAACCACTCTGCAATTCGTCGCCAACTTTTTTGGCGGGGATTTGGAGCTTTATGCGGCCACCAACGCAGGCCGCCCACGCTTACGGTTAGAGTTCCCAGTTTTTTGCGTTTTCGCTTCCACTTTTCCCAAACTTCGAAGGTAATGCCCGGCTTTCCAACTGGGAACGCCTGCTCCACCGATGCGGAAACCCATTTTGTCGGCCGCCCTTTTTGTCTGCCTGTCACTTGATATTCTCCTATGCAAATCAATCTTGAATCGAAAATGTCTTCCTATATTAATTATTGCCAACGGTATTCTTGAATCAAGCGCCGACAATCATCCGCCATCTACCTCTTTGCATTTACTACATATCATCTACCATTTACATTTCATTTTAACTGTTTGCAGTGAATTACACGAAACCATTATTATTTAACGCGAAAATACGAAGGAACGAAAACGCGAAAAAGAATTGAGGGTTTAGATTTCGTGTTTTCTTTATTTCGTTCTTTCGTGGTGAAAATTGGTTGTGTTTTGACTTTTTTTGTTGATTTACTGCAATCCGCTAAATAATAAACTATCTACTTCTTTTCCCAGGGCAGTCCGATTGTCTCTTCGGGAAAGAATCGCCGGCCGGTGGTTTGCAGGAGCCGGTCGCGGATCAGGCTGTAGGGGCGGATGCGGGCGTCGGCGGTGGCTTCGAACGTGTCTTGGCCGGGCACGCTTAGGGTTGCGTGAATCGCCCCGTGCGGGCCGAGATGATTGTCGAATTCTGGATTTACGTCTTGAAACGGCAGCTTATACACCGCCCCATACGGCCCGAAATCCTCAACGCGCACGGCCTGCGACCAATGAGCGATGCGGCTGAATGGATACGGCGGTCGAACCACGCCCGCGTGCTCGGCGATCAAGTCCACGTCCAGCGTGCCGCGAACCGGAATGATCCGGCCGTAGGCGTCCTTGGGAGCGATGCAAATCGACATGCCGTCGATATCGACGTAATTATCCCACCTGGCCGGTCGTGCTTCGATATCCAGCCATTGCACCCGGCAGCTTGGGTTCTTGCACATTATTTGTAATGGATAGCACCGGTTCTTGCATATTATTTGCAATGGGTAGCACCGGTTCTTGAACCGGTGGAACAAAGTCCCAATAGGTTTTGTCGTGATTTTGCGTTGCCCGTTCAGCCTCTTGCGGCAAAGCCGCCCAGGTTCGAGAACCTGGGCTACCCCTTTTTTCGCCGGGCGTGCCCAGCATGACAATGGACTCGTGTTATTGGAGCAGATTCCGGTTGGGCGGGAACGTCGCGGCGAATTTGATCGACCAGGTCGAAAAACTCTTTGCCCGATATGTTGTTGCCGTTTATCTCCGCCGCCGTCACGCACTGCCACTGGATCGGCCGCAGCACCTCGGCCCCGGGGCTTTCCCAACGCAGCCAGAGTTGCCCGGCGTCCGTTCGGGCGTCGATCTTGGCCGTCATCGTGCGCCCGGAAATCAAATGCACAACGATGTCGTCTTGCCCATCGATGCCGGGCTGCTGAGCCATTGCCGGGATGGCAACCGGCCCGATGGCCAGAGCCGACGACAAGATAACCAGGCAGACGAGGAGGCGGTGGATGGAACCGGTTGCACGCATCGAAGGGCCGTTTTCCAGTGTTGTTGATCCGGGACAGCACAGGCATTAACGGCAAACTATGTGCCCGGCAAAGATCGCGCGGGCGGACTTGAAGTAAATATCCTTGCGGCATAACGAGTTATAGAGAAAGTCGATTAAAGACGGGCGTTACTACCGGCTCTATCCGGTTGCTTTTTATCAACGGATTGTGAAGAAAACGTGCTTTGCCCGATTCCGGTTGCATGATTTTTGCATATCATCCTTGCCACCGTCATTTTCTTCGCCATCGCTATTATGGAAACATTCGATATCGGCCGTCTTGGAAAACTTTCCTTTTATCCGGCGACCCTGATCTCCGAGAAGGTCTAAGGGTGAAGTGGTCAGGGTTCAGGGTTCAGAATTTATTTTGAGTATTAAACTCCAAACCCTATACCTGAATCCTGAACCCTAAACCCGGAATCCTGAACCCTGAGAAGGAGGGTCAAGCCATGTCGGTCAATCTGGTAAAACAGTGGTTTCCGCAGCTTCTGACGGCCTTGGATCGGGCCCCCATGGCCGGACTGATATGTGCGGCGGCGATTCTCTTTGGAGTGACCTTGGCCTGGACGCGCTCGGCTGCCATGCCCAATACCGGCAAGACCGCGCTCGGAAACGAGCATGTTGAGCCAATGCCTACGATTCCGGGGAAAAATTACAGGGCAATGATAAGAAAGTCGGCCTTCGCGAGGGGGGTGAAATCGTCAACCAAGCTGGTTATTTTCATGCAACCGGCAATCGCCTGGCCTTTGTGTCGGCCGATAATAAACGCAGCTTTCATCGCCCTGGAAAACCGCAATTTGGAACGGGTGGCACAGGCCATCGCCGAAAATGCCAAGCAGTTGGAATGGATCGTTTCGGGCACGATTTCGGAGTACCGCGGCGAGAATTTCCTCCTTGTAAACCGGGCGGAATTGAAATCCCGCATCCGCTCATCCGATGCCGCCCAATGACATCCAGCGCGATGCCATGCCGCAATGACTGTGCGGCGCAAAAGTCCATGCTTGTTGCGGTGAAATCTATGTTTCCACCCCGGAGCGACGGTTCATCTATCGCTTAAACCGAATATTTGCGGCATAAGAGGGGCCAAACCTGGTCAATGTGCTTGACACTCGATGGGGAATCCCTATGATAACTGGTGGTCGGTTTTGTCACCCAATTTGCCTTCATCGGAGTTCCAAGCATGAGCGGATATCGGCGGCTGGAAGTAAACGAAGTGGGCGATGTTACCGTGGTCCGCTTCCGCGATCATAAAATCGTGGAGGACGTGAACATCCAGGAATTGGGGCAGGAAATGTTCCATCTGGTGGAAAAAGACCGGCGCGGCAAGTTGCTTTTGAATTTTTCCTCGGTGGAATTTCTTTCCAGCGCCGCCCTGGGCAAACTGATCACGCTCGATAAAAGGGTAAAAGCCCACGGGGGCTTGCTTAAACTGTCAAATATCCGTCCCGAGATTTTCGAGGTCTTCGCCATCACCAAGCTGAACCGCCTGTTCGACATCAAAGAAGACGAAGCCGATGCCCTGGCGGCCTTTTGATATTCGACTGTGCCAGTGGAATGTGCTGAACCCTGAACCCTGAACCCCGCCCGCCTTTCATGCACACGTCCGATGAGCCATGGACCTGGCAGTGCGAAAATAAATTTCCCAGCGATACGCGAACCGGCCGGCGCATCCTGGAGGAAGTCCTCAGGGAATTGGAGCTGCAACATTGGACCCAGCGCGACATTTTCTGCGTGCACCTGGCGGTGTACGAGGCCCTGATCAACGCCATTGTGCACGGCAACCAGGAAGACCTGGGTAAAAAAGTGCATTTTGTCTGCCGGCTTTCGCCGCGGCGGGTGCACGTGGAAATAACCGACGAGGGCCCCGGCTTCGCCCCCGACTCCCTGCCCGATCCCACCGACGACGCCTTTCTCGATAAACCCGGCGGCCGAGGCGTGCTCCTGATGCGGGCCTTCATGTCCCGCGTTTCCTTTAACCCGCCGGGAAACCACGTGATCCTGGAAAGAGACCGCAGCGATGCCGCCCGGGCCTCGATCAAATGATCGGAGGTTTAGTTTCGTTTTACTTCAAATTTTGGTCTATCGACTTTCGCCTCACGCAGTTCTCGTGATTCGGCTCGTTCTTCACCAGTTTTAAGCCCTACATACCGACTTTCAGCCTCCTAGTTTCTCTATCCCCATTCGCCACCCCCTATCCCCCATCCGTTCCCTATCCGCTATCCCCTGTTTTCACGATTTAACAGCCTCTTGTCAAAGGCGAAAGGCCGAATTAAACTAGAAGACTACCTTCCCCGATAGCTCAGTTGGTAGAGCAAGCGGCTGTTAACCGCTTTGTCCAAGGTTCGAGTCCTTGTCGGGGAGCTGAATATAAATCCTGCCGAGTCCTATACTTAGGACACCACGCTCACGGGCGTTAGGGCGGCTCAGAAGTTCGCATTTCTCCGTAATCCTACGGAAGAACGAACTAGAAGGAGTCGCACGATGCCCGGTAGACCTCATAAAATCCCATCTTACTGCCACCATAAAGCCAGTGGTCAGGCTGTTGTTCGCATAGATGGAAAGGACGAGTATCTCGGTCCTTATGGCACGGTAGAAAGCTACGAGAAGTATAATCGTATTATTACCGAACGATATCCGAACGGCCTCAACTCGGTTGAACCATCTTTGGCTTTTCATACTTTGCCTCATAGGGATAAAGAAATTACTATTGTCGAGTTAATTGCCACCTATTGGCAGCATGTCAACGGTTACTACGTAAAAAACGGCAAGCCGACTAGCGAGCAAAATAGCATCCGATATGCCCTTCGTCCGCTCAAAGATCTTTATGGTCATGAACTATGTCGTGGTTTTGGCCCCTTGGCACTCGGAACTGTTCAGAGCAAAATGATCGAACAAGGGATAACCAGGAAAAGAATAAATCAGCATATAGGACGTATTCGACGCATGTTCAAATGGGCTGTTGCGAAGGAAATCCTTCCTGTTATGACTTATGAAGCACTTAAGACATTGGAAGGGCTTCGAAAGGGCCGTTCTGCTGCCAAAGAGTCAAAACCCATCAAGCCTGTTGAAGCAGAATACGTTGAGGCAGTTTTACCTTTCCTTACACCCCAAATTCAATCTATGGTCAGATTGCAAGGGAAAACTGGTTGTCGCCCTGGGGAGATTACAATAATTCGACCTTGTGATGTGGATCAAACTAGTGATCCCTGGATTTATACTCCTGGTTCTCATAAAACCGAACACCACAACTTAGAACGAAGAATTCCCATTGGGACCGAAGCCCAAAGACTTCTTTTACCATGGCTGAATCGACCTATTGAAGCCTACTGTTTCAATCCCCAGGAAGCCAGAGCAGCATATGATTCGACACGCCGACTCAATCGCAAGACTCCGCAAACCCCGTCGAGCAGACTTAGAAAACATAAGAAACATCCAAAAAGGAAGCCAGGCGATCATTACACAACAGTAAGTTATGGCCGAGCAATAGAACGAGCGTGTGATAGAGCAAAAGTGCCGCACTGGCATCCCAATCAGTTACGGCATAATGTTGCAACTGAAGTACGCAGAAAGTATGGTCTGGAGGGCAGTCAAGTCGTCCTTGGTCACTCGACAGCGAACATAACCCAGATTTATGCTGAGAGAGATTTTGAGCTTGCTAAACAGATCATGATGGAAATTGGGTGAACTATGGCTTCCGAACTATCGACGGTATAAAGAACTCCGCAGGTTGTTTTGACCGGGTGTGGCGAGGATCTTGCTGAGCGTAATCAAGTGAACGGGTTTCTTGCATTGATTGACAATCGCCAAAAAATTCGTATAATAAGAGACGTTAAAACCAAACCAGACCCCTTCGGCCTAGCAAGCCGGTATCTGATTACCGCAAATCGAACGGTCCAGCCGTAAGCGGTAACAGGGGGGCTAGCGGGTATCGAGCAAGGTCTTAGTCGGGACTTGATCCCGACGAAAACGGGAACCGCCGTTGATACCTGCTGTGGACTCTCCGCCCTTGCTCTGGGCGAGTGTCTCCAACGCTATGGAGATACTATATCATGATTGTTAGAAATGTTGTCGTTGCCGAAGAAATACTGTCTGACAATGATAAGTGGTCCACCCCGAGTTGGCTCTTTGATTTATTGGATCAAGAGTTCCATTTTACTCTCGACGCAGCAGCAATACCCGAAAACGCCAAATGCAATAGGTTCTTCAGTCCAACCGATGATGGTTTACAACAAGATTGGTCTAATGAAGTCGTTTGGCTAAATCCACCGTACAATAAACAAGAAATTGGGAAATGGGTCGAGAAGGCTTATATTGAGAGCACAACACACAACGCTGTCATCGTGATGCTTATACCGATGTGGAACGGCTACGCCTGGTGGGATGACTACTGTGCGAAGCGGGGAGAGATCCGCTTCATGCAGGGAACCGTATCTTTCACCGGGTACGGAAAAACGAAAGGGCACTACAATCTCGCCGTCGTCATATTTCGCCCTGGACAAACGTCTGGGACTATAGGCCCCACCATTAAGGCTCCAGGCCATAGCTCAATACCGAAAGCAGAAATTAATCAGCGGTCAGTAAGTTTAAGAAAATCCAGATACCGGATGGCCTCGGATCTAACCCCGAAACCAGTGAAATGGTTGTGGCCCAGCCGCATACCGCAAGGGGAACTTACCCTTGTCGAAGGTGACCCGTCGGTCAACAAGAGCAGCTTACTGATCGATCTGGCGGCTCGTGTGTCGAGTGGCAGGGAGATGCCAGATGGCAGCGAGGCTGCCCCCGGTGGCGTACTCATGCTTCTTGGCGAGGATAGTTTGGAGAAAACGGTGATCCAGCGGCTCGACGTTGCGGGGGCAAACAGGACTCGAATAGCGGTACTTGACGAGTCAACGAGGATTCCTGATGATCTTAATCTAATTGAAGAGACAACGTACATAATTGGTGCCACTTTATTCTTGGTTGATCCGCTCGTGGCATTTCTGACCCCAGACTCGAACTCCGACCAGAAGGTCCGGCAAGCATTGACCCGACTGAAGCAGTTCGCTGAACGGACGGGTGTTGCCGTGGTCATAGTTCGCCACCTGAACAAGAGAGGTGGAAAACAAGTCCTGTATCGGGGCGGTGGAAGTATCGGCATAATCGCCGCAACTAGATCCGCCTTGTTGATTGGTAAGTCGCCTGACGACCCGAGTCTACGGGTTCTGTGCCAGACCAAAAGTAATCTCGGGCCACTTGCTCCGAGTTTGCTTTTTGAACCTGTCAGCAGTCCGAATGGCGTCGTCCAAATTGAGTGGCATGGTGAGTGTGAATATACCCCCGAAAACCTGCTCGCCCCGTCCACTCCTAATGACAGCCGACTCACGCAAGCAATGTCATTCCTCGTTCAATTGCTTGCAAACGGGCCAGTCGAGCAAAGTAATGTCAAGGTTGAAGCAAACAAGGCTGGACTTGGCTATCGCACTGTGGAACGAGCCAAGGAAATATTAAACGTCATTTCTGAACGCAAGGGGTGGGGGCCAGGCAGCATGTGCTTTTGGCGGTGGCCCATAGAGGACGACGAGTCTCATAGAACGCCAATGCAAACGTTTGGCGTTCTATGATGGGATTTAGTCGCTCACGGTGAACGAGTTCTTTGTAAGTCTTTGTACTGCAATAGGTTATGGTCGATTGTAGGGATTGAACAGGACGAGGCTTGGTAACTTGGTTTCACGGACACGCACAAAAATTCCGACCTTTATTAGCCCGTTATTAGGCGTTTCATTTCCACCGAGGTCAGTCCATTTCCGCCTCGCCATTGCCGGTAAACCGCTAGACTTGCTGTAGCTAAATAAGCGGACCTGGCGTGGTTGCCGTCACCGGATGACTTACAGTCCAACAAAGTGTTGAAATTCTGCGGCACAAAATCAGCAGACATTACTCTATTATTGGAGGAACTCATATTGAATTGAAAGGTATGAACAATGAGAAATATAGGCTGGACAATAGTTGGCACTGGACCAGAAACTCGAATCGCCGAGTTCAGAGCAGAGAACCCAGATAACAATTTTATATCCTACGAGGAAGCTAAGGCTAAAGCCTTGCAAAGACTGAAAGAACACATATCTCCGTATCTCGCACGGATCGAAGAGCTTGAGGATGACCTATTTGCAGAGACGGGGGCGTTGCCGTCGCTGAAGGCATGGAGAAAAAGGTACGGAAACAGAGCAATTGTCATCGCCAAGACGAAAAAACGTGCAATGGAAATTGCTTGGCAGACTCGGCACGGCTTTGATTCTAGTTGGGACGAGTGTGATGGCGATTGGTGGTATCACCTTGCTGGTGATGAGGCCGTCTGGGTCGAAGAACAAGATGACCGGAAACGGGGAACTGGGGTCTTCTATAAGCCTCTGGACCGAGACGAGACCGAACAAATCCTGGAACAGCTAATCTCACCCTATCGCTCGATAGATATTGCGGAGGTTCTCGGCCAAGTGGGGCAAACATCGACTGACACTGGTGTCAGTTCGCAAGGTACGCCATACAAGATCACAATTAAAGTGCAACAGGAAATTATCCATCCTGGTCAGGAAGGGATTTGTGTGCGAGTTGAGATTGACGATTGTCTGGGCTGGCATGGTTGGTATTCAACCTATGACAGTGTGTACCGAGAGTTGCCGGAACTCGCCATAGTTGGAACAGAGGTATGGACCAAGGAGGGCATCTGATCGCTCGGACTCGGATTTCCAAGTAGGCAAAGACTGGTCTAGGCGTTACAAAGTTGTAATGCTGAACCACGGTCAGCATCAGAATGCTCCAAATGCTATTTTGGAATACCGAGCTTCAGCCCATGCAACTCTTTCCCACGAATCTTGATTCCAGCACCCAGCAATACTTTTACCAGCTTACCGAGTTTTTGAGGTGATGGTTCAGGCAACTGCACTGATGAAGGTCTGCTGTTAAGACCCAGCCAAACGTATTCTGGTTCCAGATCGACGATCCATTGGGGAAATACGTCCTCGTCGAAATCCATGACAGGTTCTATAGTCACCACTTTCCTCGGATATTTCAATGCTTTGAACTGCTTATACCTTATCGTGGGTGGTGGTGCCTTCGAGACGGCCTTGTAGCCAGCATCTCGGTTGGTCTCTAAAGTGGTTAGCAAAATCACATTTTCAGGAAACAGAGGCAGAAATTGCTCGAAATATGCCGGTCGTTTCGATTGAAAATAAAATGTCTTCTCTTTGATCGGTTTGTGTTGCTTGACGGCATTGATGATTTTGCGGGTGAATGAAGGTGGGCAGAAGGAAATGTCCCCGTCTCCGCAGACGAAGATAATCGAGGCACTTGGGATATCGTTAAGCCGCTCCTCATGAGAATGTGGCACATATCTGTAGCATTTATTGCAGATGTGCATCTGGCGTTTCGCCTGTAGCTGGAAGCTCGGGACACAATAGGTGCAACCAAAACGACAACCCTTGAATACGCTCCACGTCTTGGCGTCGGCATACATGTTGCTTTTCTTTTTTAGTGTTTTCACAAGATTATCCTTTTTTAAGAAATGTTTACTCAGTTCAGGAACCATGCCTGCTACCTGATTGTACGAACTCTTTTACGTTTGTAAACAAGAATATTTAGAACGCAAAGTTTTCTGCCGCCGCCGTTACAATTATTATAAAAATTGTAACGGCGAGAAGATGGGCAATTCCGCCCGGCAAAAATATTTTTTCTCAGTCAGTTTACAAAACTCGCAAAAGTACGTATAATATTTACAGTTATCAATTGATTAACATGAGTGGGTATCGCTAGGATATAATCCTAGTGTGGGTTGAAAAGAAAAAGAGAGAGTACATGCAAATGTACAAGCACAATTAATTATTTGTGCAATCGCTGAGAAAAACAGCGAAGGTTCTTGGCTATTGACCAGATTCAGGTCTGGTCAATAGCTTTTTTATGTGTGCGGTCGGCCACCGGAGGACTTGTATGCCGCTTCGTGCAGCCTTGATATTATGCGGCTTATTTGTCGTGTGCGTTGCCATCGTTGTGCTTGCATGGGTGATTGGTTCTGAGTTCTTCGTATTTTTGCCCCGTCGATGGTTTACCTCGATCCATAAGCCACCAACTCATCCAAGTGTCGTTCTGGCACTACTAGCAGCTTGTGTGGCTCTGTATCTGTACTCTCCACATTATGCTTTGCTGTATTTTACGGCCCTTTTGGGTTGCTTGCTGCTCGGGAGTCTCGTCGGTTATGGTGTCTTCAACTGGAACCCTACCCTGATGCAAGTCTTGCTCACTCTTGCAATGATTGCTGAAGTTTCGTATGGGTGGTCAATCCAGAATTATTACCTTGATGACTAAGCGACTATTGTCGCCGTGTCGGTGGCTAAAGCGATGCGGGAATCAAACATACTACCGATGAACAAAGCGTTCGTTCGTGAAGATCGACCTTGACGGCCCGTAAATTGGTGGCGACAATTGCGGTCTCATCCTGCATAGATAACTCTATGGCAAAACTTCGCATCAAAAAGCTGCACGAGGGCGTCTGGAAGATCTTTGGCTTCCAATTCAATCAAGCCGTCGCTGCCCGAGACGATTATCAGACCAGAATGAAACAGCGTCTCGGCCAGGAAACGGCTTCCGAAATCCAACGTTACGTCGATGTCGCCATTGGACGTTACCAGGCCGACGATCTGCCGAATTCCAGAATCATGACGATGCGGGAGTTCTATGAACTCTTGGCGTTGGAACTGGCCGTTCAGGAGATCGCAAGCCGGATCGAAGCCAACGCCCTCTTTGTCGATTCCAACGGACTCCTGCCGACCCTCGGGCTTTCGTGGCGGGAGGATATCCTACCACTCATCAACGGCCAGCAGTCCCCCGGCTATATGACGATTGAGAACGTCGAAAAGTTCCTGGGGATGGTCAACAATGCTGAGCAGCGGTTTCCGTCAAGGGAAGAGATCGAAGGATCGACCGACGAGATCGCCGATTACTATCGCAAACGGCGGCGGGAACTGGTCAAGTTCTTGGAGAAGGCAATCAGGTTGGGCGAGCCTGTGTACTGCGATCTGTAAGAGGTTCTTCCGTGCTGAGGCGATAATCGACCACTGACCGAAGTTCGCCCTCGGGGATGCTGTTTGGCCCCGCTGCCTGACCCACAACTAGTGTGCAAAATTAGAGAATTGTCGAGTGGCTTTGTAAAGAGCATTTCAAGAAGAAATAGACATGCGAACAATATTCAGTTAAAATCAACTCTTGATGCAAGGAAACGCCATGAGAATCTCACAATTCATAATCCTACTGGCGAGTGTTGCCGCTTATCAGCAATATGGTTGAGTAAGTATTTATCGAATTAAAGTATTACTTCTAATCATCACGATCAGATAAGCCCCAATCGCCAATAGGCATAACTTCTATTTCGTCCAATTCCCATGAGACAACATCAGCAGTATCTTCTTCAATGATGATTGTCATTATTAACGTGTACTCAACTTCCCCAAGAAACTCCTCTTTGTCTGGTTCGTCGTAAGGACCGGAAATGCTTTCCTGGAGGTATTTCATGCTGCCTTCAAGATAATATTGAATTCCAACACCTAGTAGTTCCTCGTTTACTCGCCAAACATTGGAAACATCAAATCGATTTACCACACTTGCCAAATCTCGAAAACGGGGTTTACTATAGTGATATACACGGTCCTCAATACAAGAATCAAGATCAACATCACTGGTCCCATCTCGAAGTGCGTCCTCTATATCTAATCTATACTCGTTGAAAAATGTCGTTGCGTTGAAACCGAGTAATTCGTCTTCCTCGATCTGCCTTTCGATCTCGTCTAGCCTTTCAAGGCTTGGTTTGACACGTTCATTGATAAATCGGCCTAGACCCTCACAAATCGTTACCTTGACATTCGAGAGACCATTGGCGACCAGGTCTGCGGAAAGATCTTTATGCAGTTGTCCGTGTCCGCCGAAGTCCTTTTTATTAAGTGTTATCAAGAGAATCTCGTCCGGTTTTGTTTCAGCAAGTTGAAGAATTTGCTCCCAGATGATGGCATCTCGAAAACCGGCCTTGCCTTTTGAGTCGAATGGTTTCCTGCGGGCTAACGACCGCCGAACAAGCGATGACACATTTACGTCCTCATAGCCTATTTGTTGTGCAGGTACCAATTGATTTTTCAAGTATTCTCGATAATTGGTGCATTCAGTTTCAATGCTTAATTCCTCATCAATGTTCAATGACGCACCAGGAACAAACCGTTTCACAGACCTGATAGCAATATTTACTCTCTCCAAAGACGATGCCAACGACTCTCGAAAGTGATTGACCATTTCCTCGATAACGATCTGTAATATTATAAGTTTCACTGGATGCCGATGAACGTAGCTCTTTAGAAGCGTGAAATTTGCTCTCTCCATTCGGAGATCATCGAAGAATTCAGTGGTATCTAGGACGATTAGCATTACGGCACTCCCGAGTCTTACAGATATGGGTATGGAATGGTTCATCTTTATTTTCTCGGATTATACCACCAAAATCATACTTGTAAGTAGCCCAGCCTTATTGCCATTTGTGGCCAGAAACGGTAAAAATAGCATTGCCCTTTTCGACAAGGAATCCTGCTAAATGACCACTCCCTGCCCATTCTGTAACCTTAATGCCTCTCGCATCCAGTTGGAAAACGAGGTTGCGATTACTATTCTCGATGCCTTCCCAGTTAGCGAAGGACACATACTGGTCGTTCCCAAGAAGCACGTTACCAGTCTGTACGACCTGCCCCCTATTGAACAAGCTAGCCTGTGGCAATTGGTTAGTGAAGTCCGTGGGTATTTGTCCGATATAATGCATCCAGATGGTTTCAACATCGGGATCAATGATGGCCAGGCCGCAGGCCAAACAGTGATGCACGCCCACATCCATGTCATCCCTCGACGCATTGGCGACGATCCCGATCCCCGTGGAGGAATTCGACGAGTGATAACTGGAAAGGCCCAATATTGGAAAAAGGACAAATGAATCTGTCGCCCCCAACTCCCGAAGACCAAGTGAGCTTCCTGCGAAACATCCAACGACTCCTCAATGAAGGTCTGTTTGTTGCCAGCTATAAATTCGCTCTTTTACATGCTTTGGCAGACCTTGCAGTGCTTAAAGGCGACGATTCGGGGGCACCGCTCGATCTTCGAACCAAAGACATTGCCGAAAAGTTCATTGAGCTTTATTGGATTCAGTGTCGGCCCTTTGAATTAGGGGGAGAAAATACAGGACTGATTCTGCAACAGAATAGTGGCAAACAGGCGGCAGTGATTCGGGCAATAGTTGAAGCCCAAAATAAATATAGCGGTTCTCTATTTCGTTTCCGTCAGTCTTCACCATCTGATTGGAAATCTCTCGTCGGTGAAGTAGATGCCACGGTTTGCGTAATGCCTCTGTGGAAGTTACAGACAGTTGGCGAGGAGAAAATGAGTTTTCTCTATGATAACATAGGAACGGGAAAGACAATCACCTTGAAGCCTGGAGTGGCTTATTGTTTACGGGCATTCTATGGTCTGTTGCGGGATTTGATTCAAGGAGCATGGGTGAGGTTTGTGCAAAAACTGAATTCAATCCGACTTGGAAACCTCACAGACCTCGGGACATTCTTGTTCGGACAGGAACGCAATGTCCTCAATGCCTATCGAAGCGTATTCATGGAAATTCAAGACGGTAATTGTTTCTACTGCAAAAAACCGTTGTCGAAGCAGATCGATGTGGATCATTTCATCCCCTGGTCTCGTTATCCTGCCGATTTGGGACACAATTTCGTCCTTTCCCATTCGCAGTGCAATAACAGCAAATCAGACTACCTTGCCGCCGAGGAACATTTAGCGGCCTGGATTGAGCAAATCAACACGCAGGGGGAGAGGCTACTTTCCCTATTGAATAAATCGGAATTGCCCCATGATCTTTCGGCCTCCATCAGAATCGCCAATTGGGCTTATGAGCAGACCGAGAAATCAGCGGGGCAAGTTTGGGTGGAGAAGAAAGTTTTGAAGCATCTGGGGCCGGAGTGGCGACAATTGTTGTCTGCGTAATCCCAGTGATGATAGTAGCATCAGCCACTTGCTCAACTCCCAAACGGATCGAGTTTGTCGATATCGGTCACCGAAAAGTGAAGTTTAGTACCAGTTGTAGCAATCCCTGGTCTGCCTTTAACAGGCATGTACATGCCGACGCAACCTCTTTTGGTAAAGTTGTCTGTATCGGCTAAAGCACACCAGTTGTACACCTTCAATGCGAAGATACAGATTGATTGTCCGTCATCAGTGGTCATCCAAAAGCACTCGTATATACACTGGCCATTGTAACAGACGATTCGATCAAGTGTTTTGGCTATCCGATTCTTCTTTATTTCTTCGACAAACAATTGGTGTTGAGGAAGTATTTCGTCCATTATGACTTGGTTGTGTTTACTAATGTTCCCGCTTGGAAATGGCAAGTGTATGTAGTTCCTGGTCTCATTTGGAAGATATTCTGAGTAGAGGGCGGAATGAAATCCTCGTATCCAACGGGAGAGGACATTGTGAAGGTTAGTGCCAACAAGCCCCGCAAATCTACTTCTGGTATTGGCTGTCTCGACAACACGAACATCCAGCCTCATTTTCTCAGGTTTGGGATACTTGCCATGAAAAGCAGCAACCAATTGACCAATGATTTCGTCATCGCTGGATCGAGCCTCATTACATTTAGGATGTGTCGGTAGGATCAATGGTGTGATACGGTCCTGAGATGCAAAAATGCTCCTCGGCGGAACGTGATCTCTTGTCTGATCTGCTCGTCCATCGAAACCTTTTCCGCATAAATAGCAGAAAGAGAGTTTCTGAACTGTTTGCAGAGTGTGTTGTGTGCAAAGTTTGGGCATTTTTATAGACAACCAACGGTGACGTTGTTAGTACCGATTGTTCTCAATGACAGCCAAGCAGTTGCCGAAATGAGGCTCCACCTTCCTGTATTGATAATATTCCTTGATCCACAGGCAGAGGCCGTATAGAGGAAGCGGAGCCCAAGCTATAAACCGGCACACATGATAGAGGATGGTATAGTATTCATTAGACCTATGCTCAAAGGGCCAGTGGTACCCACCATAGTAGACCACTAGAGCATTTCCTATAGCAATCGACAGCCCTGCTACCTTGATGGAATATCTCGATAAAGGCGTCATATCGAGCAGCTTCCAAATGCAGTATGCTGGAAAGGATGTAAACATGCAAAGGAAGCTCCCAAAAATCATACCAATTGGTATGACGACCACTCCCGAAAATACCATGCGAGTGGGACTAGCAAATGGGAGTGAAGTCATCCATTTCCCAAAAATCGAAACAAGGTAAATGAAACCTAAGGGAACTCCGACAGAAAGGAGTACACCGACTACTAAATAGGCAAGACCAACCAGCCATTGCGGTAGCAGGCTCTCTTTACTAATGATCCATCGAGCTAACGGGCTCCGGTTGTGCGTGCTGGCGTTCTGTACTGTCTTTTCTACTACCGTGCGTTCTTGAAACTGCTGACTGTCAAATGTAGTTTCGTCTGCGTCACTGTCACAATAGTCCAATGCTTGCTCAAAAGCATCATTGATTCGCACACATTTTATGGTGTAATGCCGTACCATTTCTGGTGGCCTGACAGTATCGGGATGATACTTCTTGATTAGGTCACGGTAAGCTTTCTTTACAGCCTCAGTGTCTCTCGTTCGTGGTATACCCAAAACAGCCCAGCAGTCTTTCATGATTTTTCTCTAAGAAAGTGAGAATAGCGGTGTATCCCCGAGTTCATTTTCATCACGCACAGAAAATACTCTTGGCAGATCAACTTTGGTTTACATGGTAAAACTCCTTCAGTTCACTGCTGGCTCTCTCCCCACTTCCCCGCAAACGCCAAATTATACCCCGATTTCCAGTAAGGACTATTGCTGTCATTACAATGGGCTTCTCGATGCCCTTCCGCTGCTCCATGCCGATGCCATTTTTGGCAATGTTTGCACCAAACCAACCAATGCGTTGAGCCATTAATCACGGCTTCATAAGCGGGAAGCACGGGGGCATCCAGGTCGATAATCTCGAATTCGGAGATTGGTACTTTCATCAGATTTCCTTGCCAATTAGTGCAAGTTGTTCATCCGTTGGATATTCACTGACCTTCCAACGTGGCGGATACATGTCCAATGGCTCCATTAAATTGCCAACCGTTTCAATAACTCGATCCCATTCTGCAATAATCGGTTTTGCATTTTCTTGTATAAAAGCTACGGCGTCTGTTCGAGGAAGAAGTGTCAAGACATTTTTACTCCATACGCAACAACTTGACAACTTGCCAGTCTCTTTGTGCTCCATAGCTGAGTAAGATGCAACAAAAATATCTTCGCCCTTTATTTCATGAAGTTTATTCAATATTTCCATTTGTTCATTGTACTCCTGCCCATAAGTTTGGATTTGCAGTAGACGGAACTCTCTATAGAGGGGATTCGAAGGATCAGGCAGCCAGGTGGCCCAATCATCGCCATCAAGCCTCATGACGATTCCTCCGATAGCATAAGGTTGTTGTAAGGGCTCTTTCGCCAGAGCCAGCATTCCTTTCAACCCCTTCACATCCTCCGATCCTGCGACGATTAAAGCGTTACGATTAGGGACCATGGCAATAGGATCGCCCTTGACCTTGAATTGCCTAATCAGGTCAAGCAGGAGTAATCGAGAAGAGTCATAACTATCTCCCATTGCGGAAAGATAAACTCCTTCTCCCTCTGCGGGACCGATGACCTGTTGGGGCAACTGGGAAAGATTATCACGGGCGATTTCCAATGCTTCATAAAAAGTGACGCCCCAATTATCGAGGTCGTCATGATGAATTGTCCGTATCGCCTCACGCATATCATAAACTAGCCCAATAACCAAATAATCATTCAAAATCTGATAGGCCCAATTTGGAGTTTTGCCTCCATCCAATATGGCTCTCTGGTGATTTAATTCGTAATAGGCCCGAGAACGAACGATGGGCATGATATCGGGTTTGATATCGGCGAAATCTTCGGGCATTTCTTTATGTGTCACAAACCAATTACGAATATATTTTTGGAGGATCTCGGGCCGTTCTTTCCTTGGAACTGTGCAATATTCGTAATAGGCGTTGCTTAAAAATAGTCTTGTTCCATTCTCGCCTTCAACTACCAAACGAAATTCAACTGGATCATAGACAATTTTGCCAGTTTCACCTTTCTGACGAACACTTGCCATGACCATTTTGGCGAATGTGTCCTTGCTTGGAGGACCGAATAGCTTTTTGAGTAAACCCATCTGTGATGCTCCACAATTCCTACGGATTACATTCCGAACAAGGTTTCTTCCCCGCCTGGATCGCCTCTTCCCTAGTGGCATAATGAATCAGGTTCTTCTCCGAAATCTTGGCTGCCGATTTGCAGTCTGCTTTGTGGAACACCGCAGAATTCTTGGATGAGACGTAACCATCAGCGACAGTGGGAGCGGTCTGTTGCACAGTCTCCGAATATCCCTTCACCTTCTCTTCATAAACCTCCGAATGATCGGCGTGAACCTTCCAATTGGCGGCGTACTTGCCCGCAATCTCTTTATCTCTGATTACCAATAAATTCTCGGCGTTGTTCTCCTCGGCTGATTTTGTGAAGTTGAAACTGCCTGTGATGACAACACTACCATCGATCACCATCACTTTATTATGGGCGATAGCGTGTTGGGCGTCGATCTGAATCGGGATACCAGCATGTTGCACGAAATCTGCCGAGGAGTATTTTTCAGTTCGTTGGCTCTTGTCCAAAATCACCTGGATTTTAACGCCCCGCTTGTGGGCATCGACCAGGGCCTTGGCGATGGGAACGCTGGTGAAGGAATAAGCCTGAACCAAGACGCTGTCCTTGGCGTCATTGAGTTCTTTGACGACGGCCTCGGTGCAGCCGCCCCTAGGACTGAAATAGACCTCGATGGGCGGGAGGGACTGGGGCTGCGGCGGCTCCTGGGCTTGGCAGGAGGGGAGGAAAAGGAGAAGGATCAGGATGAGGAAATTTGTTGCACGTTTCATACAAATCTTTCATTAGCGAATGGCGGGAAGGGTAATCGCTTTCTCGGCCAATTTGTATGCCCGATCCTTGAGCATATCGAAAAGTCGTCTGGTATCTGGGGCCATGATTTGTAGCTCCCCGTTCTCAATCCTTATACCATGTACTACACCGTGAAGCTGGTTCGTCTCCTTGCCTCCATTGTGAGCCAAGGCATTCCGCACCAGTCGGGCCGCTTTAACGTCGGCATCGTCCAGGCACACGTCGGCTATTGGCTTTCCAAACAAACGGCTACAGTCTTTGAGGAGGGTCGAAAGCTGAGGAGCCTTGTAGTTCGACATCCCCAAGGCCAATCCCACAGCCTCTCGGATGAAGTTCTCGTAAGTATGGTAGATGGTACCATACGAAGTCCTTTGCGACCCCCAGATATTCAGCCTAAACTCATACGATGCTGCTCCATTCAAAAACGTTGTCCACATTTCGTTGGCACTTACCGTGAACTTTTGGGCCTGCTGAGCAAGCAAGTCCTTCAATTCAGTCCCAATCTTCCTGACCGCTGCACTCAGTTCCTTACGCCGCATGTTGGAAAGGCTGGGCATTTCAGCGGGAAGCCGATTGGCATAAGCGTTTATTAGTTGGACAGCGAACGGCTCACGGCCCATTGCGAACCCAGCCGAGAATTCGCTCACGCTGTTACATATTAGCCACGGGCCGATACAAGTGTTTGCTGCCGCTTTCCAATTAACGCAGAGATTGAATATGGGCGATTCCAATTTCGTACCCGCTGCCAGCTTGTCGATATTCGCCGCCCATGTGTGATCGAAGAATGTCTGATAGGATTCCAGTTCTTCATCGACAAATATAGGGTAGGTGATGCCACCACTCATTTTGTTGCCTCATACTTCTCTTCTCAAAACGGTTTAAACCAAATTGGCTGAGGGTGATTTTTGGGCTTCCACAACTTTTCCGCACGCTGGGGATTGCGAACGTGCCAATGGAAATCTCCAGAGTTGCCGGTACACGCCCAGATCTCTACGGTGCCGATCAAAACCCCACGGGGCAGGTCATCGCAATTCACATCGCTCATACCGTACATTTTAAGCATTTCGGCCTCCTCTTGGAGAGAGTATCGCCCAAGAGAAGCGTAAATGTAGATTTGTCCCCGAATCTTCGTGGATCGGGAGCGGAATTCGATGGGCTTTACGCCTCGCATAATGGCTTCGGCGTGAGGCTGACGGATGGAAAGGGCTTTCATGGTGTTGCCAACTAACGCTTTTTGACTTTAGTGGTGCCAATTATTCATCTTCCTCTTCCACAGCCGTTCCATTGCTCCATTTCACCGATTGCAGATCTTCAGTCACCGCTTTATGGAAGAACTCGAAATCTTTGTCGGAATATAAAAAGAATCGCAGACCTGCCCCTTCTTTCACCGGCCCGACTTCTTCGGGATGGCTTAGCCCTTTTTGCCAATATTCAATATCTTTTTCAAAACGAGCATACTGCCATACATAGGCATTTTTTCTTCGACCAGCTAGGAACCAGAATCGCTTGCCCTTCACTCGGTACAGGAGAATTCGCTTTGGTAGGTAGTCCTCACGTTTTGCGTTCAATTCCTGCTGGAAGTAGGAAACGACCGCTTGGTTGGTGATATCAGATAGGGCTGCATCCCAGTCGGACCACTTCACTTTGCCGGGTGGAGGCTTGCCCCGCCCACGACCAACCGCTTGCCGTGCGATCTCCGGGGCCGGAAAGATGTTGGTGCAGACAAGATACTCGGTGTTGGTCTGTTTGTCTTGCGACAAGGACAGGCGGCAGCACACAATGTCCACCCCAAATTTCTCACTGAGCCATTCGGCACTGACAAGAACGGCATAATCAAATGCTTCGGCAACTAGAATAATTCTTTGTTGTCGATTGATCTCGTCGTTATCCACGACAAGAAAGTTTTGCAATCGCTCTGTTGCTTCCTCGTCCAGAAGTTGCAGGAAATCGTCGGGCTGCCAATGAGCAACCATACCCGCATAAGATATTGCTTGAAGTAGATGTAGTTTGTGGTTGCCTCGTTTCAACTCAATGATGACGGCGTTTCCCTCTTCATCCAAAGCAAGAAGATCAATCCGATCTTGGACGGTATCGGATGGTTGCACTTCCTTTCCAATGATGAAGAGTTTCTGCCCGATTTCCTTGCAAAATGCATCTGGACTGTTAGAAATGTACTCCTGTAAGTCGTGAACTTCGCTAATCGAAGCATCTGCCAACGCTTGCATGTCTAGTTGAGCAAATTGTTTCTGTTTACGGTCGATTCTTAACATTGCAAAACTCCGATTAGTTATTGTGAGAATGTGGGTAGTCGCCTGCCTTGGAATGATCTTCGGCACAACCCTACCTTGTGGGCAGTGTATCACTTTGCCTTGTCTAACGTCTTCGAGAACTCCTGCCATAGCTTGTCCAATGGATCGACCAATTCGTTGAACCTTTGGATGTCCATCTTCAATATCTTCGCCCACATCGATCTCATAACCTTGCCGTGGGCAACCCAAAACCATGCCAGACCCCTTCCAACATAGTTACAATCGTCATCAGACACTTGAACGTCGTCCTTGCTTTTCGGATGTGTGAGGCGATGTCGAAGTGTCACAGCTTTCTTAAACTTATTCCATCCGTCGTCTCGGAAGAACTGGTCGGCATCCACTCCCACCAGTTCCGCCGCCTGGCGTAGAACAAAAGCAATGTGGGAATTCATCGGCTGCTGCTGCTGTCGCTTGCTAACCTTGCCATTGTCACTTATCGTTGGTGTCTTCTCAGCAAGAAGCGACAGAGTTGCCAAGTCGAGCTTTAGAGTGCGGCGTGATTGCAGAAATAGGCACAATATTATAACACGACGCATCTGGAAGCACATGGCCTCGATGAGAGCAAATGCCGTTCGCACCGCTGTTCGTCTTGTGAATTGGTCCTCCTTGATAGCTGCGAGTTTCTGTACTGCCACCAAGTCCTGTAGAAGTTCGAGACAGGCATACCCTTCGTAACCCTCAAAGGAGAAAGTAATCGACAAAGGCGTTTCAGAGTCCTGATTCACTTCGACCGGAATAGAATCCGTATCGTCGAATAAGATATGAACTCTTCTTGTGTCGGGCGTGCCATCGTTTGCCATCTTTTTACCCTTTGCGATCTTACGCAACCTTCCGTGCGGTCGTGTGGTTCTACGATTTCTGATATTTTGCAACGACTGCGGGCGAACCGCTTGTCCTAATTTATGAAAACGTCCCAGTAAAACCTTGATTTTACTTCCATTGAGGAGTGGCGACAATAAGCCCACCCGATAGAGATCAACACAAGAAATGCTGCAAGGTTTATTGTTTCAATCGCTCCCAATTGTCCACTGTCGATCTTATAAAATCGAACTTATCGGTGTTGAAAGATGTCGCACACCCTACTCGCTAATAACCAAACACGATTTGGCATCTTGATAGGCGTTCCGAAGGAACTCCGTCAGCACTGCCAGTTGACTATCGCTTGTGCGGGCAAAGAAGTGAACGGCCTCTGTGTTGAGATCAAGCTCGAATACGGGCTTCCCATTCTGAAGTTCACCCCGCCCGAGAGTCATAAACCGATCTCCGTCAAAGTCCTTTGTCTCAATAGTCAACCTTACTATGTTTGGGCGGCTGTAATTGACCCCAGTCCAGCAGTGTCCTTTGTCAAGGAAGTATCCAATCCACTCCGATGCCCCCTGAAATTTGGAAACAGGCACCTCTGCAATCTCCAGGGCCTTTCCAAGCATGGTCACTAGGTTTCGAAATGCCTTTATTCCGGCAAAATACTCCCAGCCAACTTGCTCTACAGTCATCATCTGTCTCCTTAAAAACAATAGGAACTGTGCATACAAGAACCGCCCGGAATCTGTGCTTGGATCATGATGCCGCATCCAGTCGGCAACATGGAACCAACGAATGTATCGGTGCGGCTTCTCTTCCTCTTGGTATTCAACTCGATAATCTGTCAGCAATACAAGTCGTCGAATTGTCTTTGACGACCGTTTCAGTATCGTGTGGTATTGAGTGAGCTGCCCCTCATGAAGATTGCTTGCCTTCTTCACCTCAACAAGGATGAAGCAGTCAGATGTCTCAATCCGAATATCGGGAGTACCATCGTCATCATGGACCTGCGTTGCTACTATGATGCGGCTACTTCCGAATGAATCAAAACTATTGTCGCCAAAGCAGACCCATTCAACAAAGCGGCGACCCAGGCAGGGTTCATGCGTCAGTAGGTAGTTTACGATGTAGACGAATGCATCCGTTGTAAAGTTCTCCTCCTGGTGCTGTGCCCAGTGGTATAAAGTCGAGAACAGGTCTGTGTTCATGGTGTTCATGATTACTGTAGCGAATCAACTTCAACTTGGATCATCATAGGGTGCTAAAGGGCGGTTTTCGTGGTCGGTTTCGTCATATTGATTGAATCTTTTTAAGATGTTCAGCAGGTTCGAGGGCACCCGGATAGGGACCGGCGAGCAACAAATCCGGCACCACCCAATAACCTGAAACTGGGGGCGGGGCTGAATCGACTCCTGCCAATCAATATTTCTTGCTGCTCATTTTACTTCTCCCAGCAATCCCTCAATCGCTTTTTCGATCATTTCTCGCCCACCTAACCCTTCCTGCCATTCTACTGGAATTCCCGACTCTCCCCAATATGCTCCGGCAAACTGCCCGCAGACTGCACCAGTGGTATCGGCGTCATCACCGAGGTTGACGGCTCTAAGTACCGCCTGACGGAAGTCCTGGGAGTCATAAAATGCCCAAAGGGCAGCTTCCAGGCTTTTGACAACGTAGCCCGATCCCACGATCTTTGGGGGCTGTTTATTGCGGAAGCTGCCAGAGGCAACCTCATCGACAGCAGGGTGAAGTGGATAAATCTGCTGCAAACTGAGCAGGGGTCGCCAATTCGGGCTCAAAACCTCTTCACGAGGTAGGCCATGAATCAAGCCGCAAAGGACTAGCCCCATGTATGCACACGCTGACAGACATTGCGGACTAGCGTGGGTCGGTAGGCTGGATTCGACAAGCCGTTCGATCAGTTCTTCCAGTCGGTCCGGAAATAATTTTGCATAACAGATCGGCACTGGGGCCAACCGCATAATTGAGCCGTTTCCGCTGGAACGTTCTGACGGATCGCCGGAAGTTCTAGCATCGCCAGTATTTTGAAAGCGACTCAGTGCATTGCGTGTTGTGAAGCCAATGTCGAAGCAACTCATATTGACAGAGTATTTGCCGTTCAGCCACCAAGCTACATAGCGGCGGGCTTGATCGTTAAGATCCCAGCCAACACTGGCAATGCTGTCGGCCAGTGCGAGGGCCATCGAGGTATCGTCAGTCCACTCACCTGCATTTAAGCCATGTGGACCGCCGCCACGATAGCCGGTGACTTCGGGAAATGACCCTGGTTGCTTAAACTCGACAGCGGCACCAAGAGCATCGCCTACGGCAAGACCAATGAGAGTTCCACGTTGGCGGTCTTTCATGTCAGAATACCGATACAATAGCCAAAATGATTGCAGCAACTAAAACCACTACCCAATAATGATATATATGCCACAAGCCTCTGGGAATGGCAGATCAGACGACTTGGGAAAGGCTATGAATGAAAAAAGGGGCTTGTGTAGATCCTTCATCTGGGTACAATATCCAAGCGATAAAGAGCAGGAGAATAATTCTTGAATGATTACGAACAAGCAGGGCAAGTCTCAGCTACCCATGTGAATTGGGATCGGTTCAACAAGCTGGGCACAACCACGAATCCGGCAGAGGCTGGCTTCATAAGGCCCGATGGTTCGTTGGTCGATCTATCCGACAAGCACGGGAACGGCGAGCCTGGATGTCGTGCGATGTGCCATTCATACGCAGCAGGTGACGCTGAGGGGCTGCATGAACTCATCTATTTGGGAGTGATCCGCTATAATCCGGAACACGGCGAACTGGAGATAGGCAAAACGCTGACTGACAAGCAGGCCGAGGTGATCAGACGGTTAGTGCCCCGGCATACCAGGGGTTTTACGTTGGATGTAAATCGACCCTGGAAGGAGGAAAACAAAACTGGGCAGTGGCGACCGTCGGAAGAGGGTTACCGTAAGAAATTGTCCGGCCAAGTAAATCCCGACCTAGTATTGAATATAATCAACCAGTTCTACAACGGAGGCACAATAGAGTCGCTGAACGCTTATTGTGAATCGTTTATGGCCTGAGAGCACGTACACTCTGAAAAACCGGAATCGGCGGCCATGGTTAAGTGCAACGCATTGTTCGGCGGTTAGTTATTCGTGTTACTTGTGGCCCAGCAACACCCCTTGGGCCACCGGCGGGTCTGGGTCTTCGTCGTAAGCTGGTGCCAACTCCACTCCTTGCCAACGTTTTAAGTTCGGGTCGATACGCATCGCTGAATCCCGCCGTGGAGACTTATCGTTGTAAATCCAGTAAGGCTCATTTCGCTCTTTGAGACTGTCCATCAGTTGAATAGCCGCAGCGGTACTGAGGCAATATTGTTTGTTTAGAAACTGCCACCCATCGATAGGACTCTCGTTCCAGAAAACCCACCAGTAATATTTGTAGAACCTTGGATTTGGGTGAACGCCGGAAGCAAAGCCTTTATAGCGGCACCGTTGTCCAGACTCCTGGCAAAGTGTTCGATCCGTCCGCAGTTCTTCAAAGTCAGGTTCTTGCATGACTGATTTTCTCAGACTGGTGCGATTCTCTTGGAGTATAGTCACCTCCGCAGAGCCCGCAAGGGGGGCGACTGACTTATTACGGGCGTTGGCGGCGTGGCTGAATCGAATCCGCTAACTGGCATTTGTTACCGTTCGTTCTTGTCCCTTCGATAGTCGATTTATCCCCTTGTCGATTACTTCTTGCCCAAGTTGGCCCTCAGATGGTCGATCAAAGGTATCGCACTAAGATCATCGCCATATAAGTATATTATGCTGGCATCGGTCGGGACAACATCCAGGAGCCTCGAACCATACTT
Source organism: Pirellulales bacterium (assembly GCA_963844755.1). Classification (GTDB taxonomy): domain Bacteria; phylum Planctomycetota; class Planctomycetia; order Pirellulales; family Thermoguttaceae; genus JBEKIK01. The sequence goes on along the minus strand of CAWJPM010000016.1, from coordinate 63,906 downwards.
CTGCTTCAGAATGCCTATAACTTCTTCAAACCGCTCTGCCCCTTCATAGACTGCTAGCTCGGACCAAAGAACCTGTCTGCCGAAACAGATGTCCGTCCATTTCTTCCCTTCCTCATCCTCTCGAAAATCCCAGGATAGCACAATTTCCGATGCCGACAGATCTGGCAATTCATCTGGTGATTTCAGACTGGTTTTATTTGCTTCCGCAATAAATCGCTTGCGTTCAGCCAGAGTAGCCTTCTCCTTGTCAGAGAGTTTGTCGAAATGTGCCTCATCCTCTTCTATCGTTGGATAGGATACGATAGCCAACATTGGTGCATCAGGCCATTGGCAAACTGGGCAAGACGAGTCCATCAGCTCACTGTGATATTCGACATCGCCCTGCTCAAACGTGCCCGACCAGCCGCATTTCGGGCACGTCAAGATGTCAGTTTTCCAATCGTCATAGTAACCGAAGTTCTTAGCTGACATATTTGCTACCTTTCAATCCAAAGAACCAATTCCTCTCGGCTATTCCTCCACAACTTCTCGATGAACAACGCTGCCTCGCCTAGTACAGCCCGAGGCACTGACAGGCACTGGCCGCTCTATCCCGAAATCGTATGTGGGTTGTAGTAGAGCAGGAGCACCGCAATATACTCCCCCACCGTGCGGTACCACAGCGATGGGTTTTTTCAATATATTGTCCGTCGTTTGTCTGTTCAAATTTCAGATGGCCCCGTCTTCAAACAGGCCCCTTTGTTTCAACTCGTTGTGTTTTTCCTCCGCACTCTTTGGCTCAGGCTGCTCGACGTGCTGTCGTTTCTTAATCTCCCGAGGAATGTGCGGCATCGCCCGAATTTCCTTCAAGCGATGGAGCAAAGCAGTAATGTGGCCGTTCTCGAACATCACCGCCAAATGGCCATCGCAGAAGCGATCCTTGCGAACATGCGTTGTCAGGAGCTTCCGAATCGTATCTATATCTGCGGATTTGATCCGTTCAGGTGTTTCAACATACTGAATGGCCTGATCTTGCCAGGACGGCCAGTCGAAGTTAGCGATCCAGCCATTGCTGTAAAGGGCTTCAACAAAGTTCCTCGCCTCGTCTGATAATCGGTAGTTACCATTCATCGATATCACCAGTTTGCCATCCTCCGCTGGTGGCAAGTTCCACTCTCCAAATCGGAACCCTTCGGTTTCAAATACTTCCAGAAACGGCAAGATAGCGTCAATTTGCTTGCGTCCGACCATATTGCACCTACTGCTCTTAGATGGTCACCTATCCACTAGCGACTGCTACTTACTACCGCCAAATCCGAGTTTCTTGGCTTGGTCGTAGTCACTTTTCGCCTTGGACTTCTCTCCCTTATTTGCATAAGCGACGCCCCGGTTGTGATACGCCTTGGCATCCGTCGGGTTGAGCCGGATGGCCTCGGTGAGGTCAATGATTGTTTTGTCGAAGTCGCCCTTACTACCATAGGCAACGCCTCGGTAGGAATACGCCACGGAATCCTCCGGCTTGAGTCGGATGACCTCTGTGTAGTCGGCAATTGCTTTGTCGAAGTCGCCGTTTGTTCCATATAAAACCCCACGGGTGCAATACGCTGTGGCATCCTTCGGGTTGAGCCGGATGGCCTCGGTGAAGTCGGCAACCGCTTTGTCGTCGTCGTCCCTCTGCCAGTAAGCAAAGCCTCGGTTGTAATATGCCTCGGCATCTTTTGGATTAAGCCGGAGGGCCTCGGTGAAATCGGCAATGGCTTTGTCAAAGTCACCCTTCTTCCCATAGGCAACGCCTCGGTAGGAATAAGCCATGGAATTCTCTGGTTTGAGTCGGATGACCTCTGTGTAGTCAGCAATCGCCTTGTCAAAATCGCCCTCGTGAGCATAGTTGATACCCCGGTTGTTGTACGCCTCGGCATAATTCGGGTTGAGCCGGATGGCCTCGGTGCAATCGGCGATTGCCTTGTCGTATTCGCCTGTCTCCCCATAGGCATTGTTCCGATTGTTGTACGCTTCGGCATAATTTGGTTTGAGCCGGATGGCCTCGGTGTAATCGGAAATCGCCTTATCAAAATCGCCCTTCGCTTGGTAGGCAACACCTCTGTTGTAATAGGCCACGGCTAACATTGGGTTGAGCCGAATGGCTTCGGAGTAGTCGGCGATTTCCTTATCAAGGTCGCCTTTATTTCCATAGGCAACGCCTCGGTTGTAATATGCCTCGTCATCTTCCGGTTTGAGTCGGATGGCCTCGGTATAATCGGCAATTGCTTTGTCCAAGTCGCCCTTTGCTTCGTAGGCAACGCCTCGGTTGGAATAGGCCACGGCCAACTTTGGGTTGAGCCTGATGGACTGGGTGTACTCGGCAATCGCTTTGTCGAGGTCGCCCTTTACTTTGTAGGCAACGCCTCGGTCAGAATACGCCTTGGCATAGTCCGGTTTGAGCCGGATGGCCTCGGTGAAGTCGGCGACCGCCATGTCGAGGTCGCCTTTCTTCCCGTAGACAACACCTCGGTTGTAATACGCCTCGGCCAACTCTGGATTGAGTCGGATGGCCTGGGTGTACTCGGCAAACGCCTTGTTCAAGTCACCTTCATTGAAGAAGGCGTTACCGGATTCCAATGCTCCACTTGCAGCATCAGGTTCAGCACTACGGTCACCCATAATTCACCTCACCTTTCATTTCACTAGTTTCAGCCCCAGATAATCTATGCCGAATCGCCCCCACCACACACCCTCCCCAAACGCTCCATAATCGCTCAGTATCAATTGAAAAAAAAGAAACGACTTGTGACACCTTGCGTTTCATTTCCAACAATATGAAAAATAAAATAGTAATTCCTAGAGGTAAGGGTAATAGTAGGGCGATTGTGGTAACCGCACCGGGATACCAAATCACAGTTTAGGGCCAAAGTAATCCTTGAATTTATGATATGTTACATCGTAATGATCCAAGAAGGCATTGATCTTTTCGGCAATATCAATGATCTCCTCCCAAGTAGTGCCAGATATCAAGTCTTGAGCATGTGCCAGCCTGTTACGCAACTTCTCTGCTGCACCAAAGAAACTCCTGGCAACCTGTTTCGAGGGCAAATCAAAATGCTCTAAAAATCCCTCCATTTTGATTAGCAGACCATACTCATCGCACATTTGTAGGCAGTCAAGCAGGTACAAGTCTTCGCCGCTTTGTCGTCGTTCCAGCAACAGCCTTTCCGCACTTAGAACTCTTTCAGGTCTGAGATGGGCTCTAAATGATTCGTCAGGATAGCAAACTCGCATCATGTCCCTAAGATACATCTCCAGCAGCGTAATCGAACTGAACAACAACATTCGGACGGGTGCTTTTTGCAAGTCAGCCTTAGTGACGATACTCGTTATTGCTGTATGTTCAAGCAAAAACAGTGCAGGTTTGTTCCGCATTATCGGTAGAATATCGATGAGCGGTGTCGAGTTTGTGGCCACCTCTGTGTAGTCAAATGGTTTGCAGTAACTCTTACACTTGCCATCCTTTAGATCATGTAACTCCAAATAGCCGATGATTGTCCCATTTGTTGAGACGCCCAATCTGTCAAAGTAATCGCCCTCCATCAACTTGCGGGCCTCTGCGGTATCGCTCTCGCAGTCGCACGCTTGCAGCGGTGACGAGATGTGCTTCACCCTGAGCGAGTCTTTGAAGAGTCGTCGCAAGTCGCTAGCCGTATAGCGAGTCCAATGCGAGATCACATTCTGGATATCAACGATATTCTCGATCATGGCTTCATACCCTTTCCAATGCCCACTACCCAAACAACCAACACCAAACACCATCCCTCTCCACAATCCATTCCGAACCAATCGCCCTCGCTCCAATTCGTAGCCATTTCGACGCTTGAACTGCCGCTTTGTGTTCGTTCAAAAGCGAAAGGGCTTGTGGGCGTCGATAACTGGCGGTCATTATTCCGATGACTTTTCTGTGGAATGAACTCTTTCCAAATACTGATCTCTCATTTCACTCAATAATTGATTATTCGAATTTCTCCAACTAATCCATCCACTTGCTGTATCCCTGTTGCCACCCGCAGCTTGAATTCCATATAATGCAGCATAACTTGGGCTATCAAATGTTTTGCCTAATACATCCATTTTCCCATCTTGAATTATTGTTGCTTCAAAAACCTTTTTTTCACCACTATTTCGAGGTTTGTAAGTCATATGAAGCTTTTCTCCTGGATGCAAAAAACCTGTCTTGATTAGATCATCAAGAGTGACATCATATCTCGTTCGGTTTGAACCGCTTTCTTCAGATTCTTCCTCTGTATCCAATGCTGGCTTGAATTCTTCGGGAAACTCATACATGATTACTTGGGGATTACCAAATTCGACATGCTTTTTCACAATCCAAAGCTTGACATGATATTTTAGAGTGGAAGCCCAATTACGAAGATCGCTTGATACTAAATCTATTGGCATCCCTATGATAGGGTCCGATTCAATAGCTTTGTCAAGAACTTGACGAATATTGATATCATCAATTCCTTCATCAGCAAACTTTTCTTGAATCGATTTCTCGTTTTTGATTTTTTCAATAACTAACTCGATAAGTATTCTTCGAGATGCAGGATTCGTTGCAGCTACGATTTCTTTTGAAACTTGAGGGGCAATATGAGTCCAAACATTGTGCTTTCCAAGCTCTGCTTCAACGATATACCATTTCTTTGCCGCAATATTGATGGCGATCCCATCTGGCACCGTTCCATAACCATCGGTTGTTTTCATCCAAGTTTGCGGAAAATAAACGGATGATGGACCAAAAAAGTATTCAGAATTATTGATAACAACTTGCTCCAGTTCATTTTCGGAATCAAATTGAGAAGCAATAAACCTTCTATTTTCAAGAATCAACATAATTAGCTCCAATTAAAACTTCAGCCAGAGTGTTTAAGATCATTTATATGAAAAGCAATTTGCTAGTGTTCTCTTATTATGCCATCGAGTCTGGAGGTTTGGGTCGCCCGGAGGGTACTTAGCTACAATCTCCAAAATAAGCCGCATCACTCGCTCAATTATTCTACAACAAATTAAACAATATTTCTCCCCTCACCTCCTCACCAGTTCCTTCTCCACCAAATAATCAAAAAGAGACTGCCAATCCTTTCCACTAATGGCAGGATTCTCAGGATAAGGCTCAACGCCAGCGTGCCACGAACCATCCTGAAATATAGTCACGCCATAATTGGGCAATGGCATTCCGCCCTCAAAAATCCATTCACAATCTTTATAATCCTGCAACCGCACATCTTGAATTTGTAGGGTCTTATCGGCATGAACAGCGGTGGCAACTGCCGAAAGGATGTCTTGCTCGAATGCTTCCTCCGATACCCTGGTTTCTAGTTGGGGCATGGCGACTTCGACGAGGACTTCGACGGCTGGTTCACGCTGGGGCAAGGGGGATTCCTTTGGGTTTAATTCATTCATCCTTCAACATCAAAATCGATGAGGCATCCGTAATTAATCCAGTCCATTGGGAATTATATTTCCCAAAGGCTTGCGTCACGACGTTTTATTATCTTGGTTTCTAAGAAGCGTAGCCTCAACATTGATGATGGTTTCATCTGTAAGAGCTAGCGGCTCAGGAATCGGAAGATCGTGATATTCCAATACTGGAAAATCGGCTTGCAATCGGTTATGCAATTCGGTCTGCATATTCTCATGTAATTTTTCCATTTCCTTATTCATGTCATCCAATGTATCACGAAGTGGCTTTACAAAAATCTTTAAAACGGGAATCTCCAAAAAAACATTCCATGCAAGATTATGGAGGTACGTACTCACAAAATTCCACGAACCCATCATACCAAAATACGAACCATCTCGATTCTTTTTCAGAGTTGCAATAATTGCTTCAAGAGTTTGAATGATCTTTCGGCTATCAAGGTCTTCGCATTGTATGATTTTTTCTAGTAGCTCCACGATCTTATCAAACAATTTGGGAATCTGGCTTTCGGATTCGTATTTCCTGAATACCCCATCGAAATCGAAGCCTTTGTCGTCCGAAAACTCAAATGCCCACTTGTGATCCTCCACAGCCCCAAAATGAAGCCCAATAGCACGTATCAAGTCATTCCCATGACTGGGATGCCCATTAGACGTTACGTAGTTCTGTAATGAAGTTGCTAGTGAATTGAGCCATGCTGGATGATCCTTTTGGGCAAAAGCCAGTCGAAGACTGTTTGCAGCATCTAAGGCTATTTTGGCTTTGTCTATTTTCTGTTGTTTATCATCCTGAGCAAGTGCAGCTATGAATGCAGCAAGGCTATTTTTGAAATCTCCGAAACGCTCTATAACAAAATTGTTAAACGTTTCTATACTCGAACTGTTTTGGTTGGGCATTATTAGCTCACTTTGTATGATGAATGATAATGGTTTCCTCGCTCAAAACGGATTGAACCAAATGGGCTGCGGGTGATTTGTGGGCTTCCATAACTTTTCCGCCCGCTGGGGATTGCGAACGTGCCAATGGAAATCCTCCCCATTGCATGTGCAATCCCAGATCTCCACAGTGCCGATCAAAACTCCACGGGGTAGGTCATCGCAATTCACATCGCTCATGCCGTACATTTTAAGCATTTCGGCTTCCTCTTGGGGAGAGTACCGCCCAAGAGAAGCGTAAATGTAGATTTGTCCCCGAACCTTGGTGGATCGGGAGCGGAATTCGATGGGCTTTATGCCACGTATGATGGCTTCGGCGTGAGGTTGACGGATGGAAAGGGCTTTCATGGAATATCATCTTCTATTTTGACCTGCTTCTTAGCTTTGGTAATGCCGAGCAGGTTGAGGTGTGTACACAAACCCTGTCACCCCCCTGTAAATGCGGGTCTTCAATTAGTGAATCCTGCCAACCGATCAATCGTCTCCTTTCCCGCCCCTGAAAGTGGTATAAAAGTAGACGATGGCCAGAAGTCATAGTTGGAAACCAAGTGCTGCATTGTCACAGGGGATTGCGAGATGGAAATTTGACCTAAATGAAAGACGAATAAGTGGCTGTAATGAAGGCCATAGGACCGCACTTCATCTTTTGTAAGCAGTCCTTGCCTCGAAAGCAGCAAGGCATCCTCTATGGGCAGATGTTCATACTTGGTCACTTCTGCCCTGGCAATGATGGCACTAACTGGGGCAGTCAAGTACGCATATAACAAGTCTGGCACGAATTTGATTGGCCCCATCTTCCGAAACACTACAGAAAACTCGCCCTTCTGGACGGCTTCGTACCACTTACTATGGAACGAAAGAATAATCGACCGACTCCTATCCGTCTTTGTAGCTTTAAGCTTGAACAAAGCCATGAGTTAATCCTCCGGTTGCCCACATTTTGAGCAAGCATTACACAATACATGCTTCATTGGCTGAAAAAGACAAGGCGGCATAAATATTTTGTGAATAGTGATGTATGAGCATTGGCCGTGGTGAAAAACATGAGCGATCAAATTTTGAGTTGTTTCCCACAATATCACAGATTTTCTCCAACGACGTGTTGCCCTATCCCTATCTACCACATCCTACATAAAAACCGCTCAGGCATCCAAAGCGGGAAGCTCCTGCACACACAACCAGCCTTAACCTATTATTTAAAATAAGTCGCCTTCAGCCTTTAGGCTCATCACCGCCACTTCTTGGCCGACCAACTCTCCGAGCTTTGGAAGTAGCAGATCGAGGTCATGACATGGCCAGAATACCCATTGGCCGAAATCTTTCAGGTTGTTCACTGCTGTCACCCAGCGACGTGCCGCTTCGTTCTTTGCGTTGTTCTTCTCTTTGTCACGTTCGTAGCCCTTGATTTCAAGTAGCAGTGTCAAGCCGTTTTTTAGGCGAACAATGAAATCAGGATGGTAGCTGTAGTCCACGTCAAGATACCTGTAAGGTATCACCAGCCCGAGATGGTCATTCCGGGCATAATAACTGACAAGTTCATTTGCCTCTTCTGCCTCAAGAACCATTACTGCCTTTTTCTCCCACTCGTCCTTCTCAAACCCGGAGTCTATCACTACCGAGTTGATATGACTCTTCGTTGCCGGGGTCGTTGGACGAATGGTGATAAAATCAACACCAGCAGTCGAGCCGACGGGTCGGTAGTGGTTTAGGATTGGCAACAAAGGTGGCTCACCAGCCGATTCGTCAGGATAAATAGCAGTACGAAGTCGCTCAACGACGAGAGTGATGTACTTCTGTAGCCCAAGTTCTTTCGGATCAACGCCGTTGAAGATGACCTTGTGATGCACAAACTGTTGCACGAAGGCGAAGACCTGTGGGAACAACTGGTGCCGGGACTGAAGTCGCATCACTTTGCTTTTCTTGTCCGTGTTCACCATTGTTGGGGATTGAAGGTCATCAATGATCTTCTGTGTGATCTGAAACAAGATGGATTGGAAATGTGTATGGGCGTAATAGCTCTCACGATTCTGCTGAATGTAATCGAACGGAACTTTTGCTGTTTGGTGAGAATCCATATAGCCAGCAGTTGGTTGAAGAAATGTGGTTGTCGGTTCTTGCTTGGGGTCGATGCTCACTTCCTGAATCTGATCGATGTCACAACGAAGCAGCCCCTTGGTTGTCTTGAAGATGTAGCCCTCGACAATCGGGAACCGAATCTCCAAGTCTTCCCGGTCGGGCATGGCCCACACTCGGTTCTTGGGTCTGTCGTCTGGCTCAGGCTGATTGACAGGTCGGCCCTTGTACGGGATGACGGAAAAAGGAATGCCGTATACGTCTACGTACTCCGGTCGAAGCAGCATCTTACCGTCTTCGTCCATTTCAGGCGTGTAATTCATGCGGCGAAGACCTCGACCAATCACTTGCTCGCATAGTAATTGGCTGCTGAAGGCCCGAACACCAAGGATGTGAGTGACGTTGCACGCATCCCATCCCTCATTGAGCATAGCTACAGACACGACGCATCGAACGTGTTCACCAGGTTCGCCGGGTTTGCCAACGGTGGCAACGACCTTGCGAAGCTCTTCGGCAGCCTTCTGCTTGGTCTTCTGCGGGTCCTCCGATTCGGCATCCTTGAGCATTTTCACGTCGATGCGAATGGTGACCTTTTGATTCGGAGCGTTGGCGAACTCAGGCAAGATATCTGATGGGCCATAAATGGTCTTCTTTTTTGGCTTGCCTTTCTTGGAACTGATCTCTTCCTCAACTTCCTCCTCATTGTCCACATCTTCCACATCTTGCAGCGTCACTTCTTCGGATTCTGACTCGCCACTAATCTTTCGGTAGAAGAAATCGGCAATTTCCGTGTTGTCGCAGACGACGATCAAAACCGGAGGGACTCGCTCCTGGTCAGGGGTTGCCTCTTGAATGTAGTGGAACTTTTCGAGCCACTGTCCCGCAAGTTGCTGCAAAGCTCCGTTTGCCTCATGGTAGCAGGGTTCCGGCTTGGGTTTTCCACTCCCGAACTTCTGGCTGGGCTGGAGACTTTTTCCGATGTTCTTCCACAGGTGAAAATACTTAGGATCGGGCCGGCCAACCTCGTCCTTCCTTTCGGCGTTGTCCTTCACAGGCAGCCGAGGAATTTTGACGATGCCCGATTCAATCGCATCGACCAGACCGAAGTCGCTTACCAGCCAGGAGAATGGCTGTCCCTCGGTGAAGCCGCTACCCTTGATGTAAAACGGAGTAGCTGAGAGATCAAAACAGTGCAGAATTCCCGGCTTGTCGTTTCCTAGACAGTTGTTGATCCAGTCCAGACCTTGCAGCCAGACACGGGCTTCGTTGGCTTCCTCTTCCATTTCCTTCGCTTCTTCGCTGCTCAAATCGGACTTCTTCTTTCCCTTGCGTGCCGTATCGACCTCTTCGATCCGCTTGTCGATTGGGGCAGGACGCCAGCAGTGGTGGCCTTCATCGTTGAAGACCATGATGGGGAGCCGATCGTACAAATCACCGAGTACCCGACGGGCTAAGGTTTCCGGGGTCTCTGTCCCCTTGTTGACCACGGCGTAACTCTTGTCTCCCTCCTTGTGTTCGGATTCTGGCGAGAATCGGTGCCAGTTCTCGACTAGCACTTTGCCGGTTTGCAGGTGCGACCGAAGATTGATCGGCACAAGATCGAATGCAACGTAGTAGTTATGCGGGTTTTCGGGACGCAGAACTTGCAGTCGTTCCTTCACCGTCAGATTTGGGCAACAAACCAGTACGGCATTCGGAAACTCAGTGCTGTTCGGGTTGACGCCACGATTGCAGAATGCCCATGAGATCAGCATCGACATCACGACGGTCTTGCCAGAGCCAGTGGCCATCTTGCAGCCAAGACGGCGAAGCGGCAGCAGATAGGAATCCAATGGCAGGTCCACCATCGTAGGATAGAAGGTCGATGACGCAAGATTCTGGAACGGCTGGACCTTGACCGTTTTCCCATTAACACGATCCAGTTCGACCTCGCCTTCTGGCATGGGTGCTTCACCCTTCAGCAACCGAGCGAGGTTTTCTTCGGAGAGGGCGAACTTGCGAAAGCCGGTGCGGGACGATTTGCCCGGAATTCGCAACTCGGCAAGGTAGATAAAGGTCTCAACCGCCTCACACTGGCAGAAAAACAGCCGCCGACTGCGGTTTGGATTGGCCCACCACTTGAGCAATTCTTTGCTGACGTTGGTGGCTCCACGGTAATCGGCTTCACGCCACCGGCGAACGTCCTCACGCAGAAGGTTGATGAGAGGAAGATCATCAAAGTTTTCTTCCGGGTCTAGGTCTGCGAACAGCGTTTGTTCTTTGGTGCCGAACTGCTGCGTTTTGTACCAATAGCCAGCCGGTCGGCGTCCCTTGGTCTTCGTAGCTTGGCCGGTTTCCTTGTCGTAGAACCAAAAGTAATCCGGCTCCGCATACGCAGAGCAAATCACCGGCTTTTCGACAGGCTGCAACGGAATTTGGGTTTGTTTATCGCTCATCGTGCATTCGCCTTTTGTAAGTTACACAAGCTTATGAATTTGCATGACTTCGTTACCCCTTGGGTCGATCACCTTCACCGCCACACACTTATGCTTGCCTGCGGGAAATGGCAACGACAAGGTGCCGGACAGTTTGTCGAAGGCGTCTGCGTCCAGAGCATTACCCAAAGCATTGGCCAGTTTGTCCCATGCCGACTTATCGGGGAAGAACGCCTGCGTCATGCAGAAAGTGCGACCATCGTAGTCCCCGTCCAGGAACCACGCTGCCACTTTCGAGTCCTCTGTGCTGTGAATGGTGTTCGTAACCGGGTCGTAGATGTCCACTCCTTCCATCTTTACCTTGTAATCGCCTCGCTTGTCCGGTCCTTCCAACTTGGTGCGTGGCTGGCCGAAGACAGTAAAGAGTTGACTGCCGGGTTTTTCTTTTAGCAGGTCGGCCATCCCCGGATTTACGTCGGGGCTAATGTGTGCCATGTGAATGTGCAGCTTTGGGTGCTGTGATTCCTCGATGGTGGCTTGAGCCGGACCATCAAAACTGAAGCCTGCTACAACGAGAGCGTCGTACCCCCGCCGGCTGGCCGAGCGAATCAAGTCCTCGACCTGTTTAGCCGTCACGGGGCCATACTGGGGTCCGAAAGCCACAGCGACGTTTGCCTTGCCATCTGGGTCGCTATCGGTCTCACCCTTGAACATCCACCGACCTTCAGCGTGCAAACCACCGTCCTGGCCAGCAAGTCGTTCCAGCCGGCTGAAAGCCATTTCCTTGTTGTTAGGAAAGCGGACTCCATCAAGTTTGAGCAGGCCACACATCTTGTCGAAATATGACTCGACGTTCTTCACATCGAAGGTGGCATCCAGTTCATCTGGTTCGCCATCGAACATTCCTTCCATTGCACCGAGAGACATTTCCGGCGGCTGCACAGCTTCCACCGTGAAAGGACCACTAACTCGCACGACGCCCCTGACGATCTCTGGTTGATCGAACAATTCCTCCGGTGCGGCATTGGCAGCAATGCAGGCGTTAACTGCATCCATCTTCACCCGCCACGCCTTGCGATACTCCGTAACTGCCTGTTGCAACTCCTTTGGCCAGTCTGGATCGGTGTCGAATGGAACCGTCCAATGCTCGAACATCTCGCCGTTCTTGGGCAGTTCCCAGCGACGATGGTCTGCTTCCGTAACGGTCTTCTTGCCCTCGGTTCGCACCTTTTCGTGGAGCTTACGTTCAAGTGTGTAGCGGACTTCGTGGGTAATGCTGGCAAGTTGCTCATTGCACGAATCCAACATTTTATCCATCGACGGCTGGTGCTTTTCCTCGATTGCGTCCAAAGCAGTGCAGTTGGCGACAGTGCTGGAAGTAACGTGGGATACAGTGCGACATACGATTCCTCCCGCAGGTCCTCTATTCTCATCCCTAAGCTTGTAATGCTCGAACGGCATGGACAGAAGACGCTGTCGGGCGATTGCTATGGCGACCCGACTGGTATCAACGGTAACCCATCGCCTGCCCCACATCTCTGCGACATATGCCGTTGTGCCGCCCCCACACGTTGGATCGAGAACAAGATCACCGGGATCGGTGGTCATCAGAATGCAACGCTGAATAACGTTTGCATTCGTCTGAACAACGTATACCGGGTCAGATGCACCACCAAACTCGTCCCACCAATTCGTTACCGGAGTTGCCCCGAAGTCGTCGGAATATCGCTTTAATCGCAACTGCTTCTTTCCGACGTAGAGCCGTTCGGACTTAGCAAGACGGTCCATCCCACATGGAAGATCGCCTTGGACGGCGGTATGCTTCCAGCAGTTGCCCTTGGCAATACCCGGATCAAAAGACTGATTCCGAAACGAGTAGACAACACTCTGATTCTTTCGCACGCCTCCAGATGTTGCATTTTCGGACGTAAAATATCGGGAGTGGGGAAAGTCTATAAGGACTAACTGCGGGTCCGCTCTATAATCGAAATAGTTGGGCTTATGGCGATGGCCCAAATCGGCCAATGATACCTCTTCCCCCGAGGGAAGCTCCACAAAGCGAAAAGAATCAGCGAAATCTCTGTCGAGTGGGAGCGGCTTAAATATTCGCCGGAACTTTTTACTAGCCATTGCTTTGTCTTTTGTTGTCCATAACAAATAGTCGTTGATCGGATCAATGGTACTGCTCTTTTGGCTTCCCTTTTTCTTGAACGGAATTGTCACAACGAAGTTATGCGTCCCAAACACTTCGTCCAAGACCCATCGCACCGCATGGAGGTTATCATCACTAATTTGCACAAAGAGGCTTCCCGTATCAGCCAAAAGCTCTCGTACAACAGTCAGTCGATCTCGAAGATACGTCAAGTAGGAGTGCAACCCCAAATGCCATGTGTCACGGTATGCTCGCACCATTTCTGGTTCACGAGTCAAGTCCGATGCTTTGTCGGTGACTTCATGCCTAGTCACTTCCGGCTGAAAATTGCTTCCAAATCGGATGCCATACGGAGGGTCCATGTAGATCATCTGCACCTTGCCAGATAAGTCCTCACGTCGGGCGAGCGAAGCCATGACCTGAAGGCTGTCACCAAGGATCAGGCGATTGGTCCAACCAATCTCATGCTTGTAAAACTGTACGGCCTCGTGGTACTCCTGCTCTGGATCACCAAACAACATGCGTTCCACATCCTGCCGTGCTGCCACCTTCAGAATTGCCTGTGTGGAGATTCGTTCGTGAATGTGCAGAGCGAGTGGATCAACGGCGAATCCTTTCACTTCGGTCTCCCGCTTACCGGCCCACTCCAGCCAAGGTTGCTGTGTACGCAGAGCATCGGCAAGAATATGAGCCTCATCCTTAGATAACGGTCCCTTGGTTGCCTTTTCCAACAGTTCCGGCAGTTGATCGGCCTTGCCCGTGGGATCGAAGCGGAGTACGGGAGGACGACGAGGGCTGTAGGCATACTCGACCTTGGGCATCGCTGGCACGACCCCCTCGGCAGCAATCTTCGCTGGCGGATTGTTTTTCCGTTTGGCCCCAGTGTGCCGATAGTCTTCAATGTTGAGTCCGTTAACGTCTCTTTTCGCTTTTCTCTTGGCCATCGTATTCCTCGTCTTTACTTGTGGACTTGTTTCTTCTTCGGGTCTTCCCAGCAGCCGGTCGATTAGCAGTTGTTTGTTTCGCCCGGACTCATCGAAGCCCAATCCTTTGCACAGGCTCTTCAAGTCATTCTGTGACAACAGCCCAAGGAAGTCCTCGGCTTGCACCCGCCGGCTGCCGGCGATTGCGTCGATGATGTCCCCTTTGCTTTTCCCCGATAAGCCTGTGATCTCATAGTGCTGGGCGATCCCCAATAAACCGGACTTCGTCAGTCCGTCTAAAATCTTCCGCTTGCTGGTCATTCCGTGTCTCTTCATAACTCGTATTTGCTGCACTGGGCGTGCTTGCAGATCGCACGCATGTCGCACGCCCTACATTTTGACAATTCAGGTCGAGCAGGGAACTCCCCGGCCACGATTTCTTCGATCAACGTGTCGGCTCGCTTGCGTGCCACACTGATGGCCACGCTATCGACTGGTACATTCTTTCGGTTACTTTCTTTTAACGCATGAAGGTATGCCGCTGTCACATCCAAACCCTCGCCTCGGCCAGCCGCAGCGTATATGGCCAACTGAAAAGCGAAGATGTCGTCTGTTTTAGGATCGTTGGCGGTCTTGTAGTCCACAATAGCAAGGTTGCCGATCACGCCGCCCTCCCGGTCGAGAATTACGTCGGCTCGGCCGTTTACGACACCCTTCTCCAGGTGAAGTTCGAAGGATCGCTCGGTCTCCCACACCCTCAACAGTTCGCTGCTATAATCCGAGAGGTACTTTCGGACGAGCGACCTCGCCCGGTCCAATAGATTGTGAAAGGCGGCGTTGTTGGCGAAAGGGAGGTAGAACTCCTTCTGAAAAACCCTTTCAACATCCTCGGCAGTCGGAAGTTGCTGCTTACTCTTGGTGACTTCCGCAATGTTCCTGAGAATGTGGTGGATCGCTCGACCATATCCGAGTTCGGTCACCAACTGCGGCTGGAATCCCAGCGAGCCACTGAAGCGATACTTCAAAGGGCAGCTTTCGTAGGAAGCCAATTCCGAAAATGAAACGGCAGGAAGTTCGTCAGCAGCTTCATCAGAAGGAGTAAACGTGGGAGGCAGTGGCAATTTATCCGCAATCTCTGGATCGCTACCGACGAGTTCCAGCAGATAGGAAGACGGTTTGAACCTGTTCGTCTTGCGGCGAAACCGGGATAGGTACACCACATCCTTGGCACGGGTTAGGGCAACATAGAACAAACGACGTTCATCTGTGTCGCTCCCTTCATATCGCTGACGAACCGCCCTTGGAAAAACTGATTCCGGCAGTAGCCAATCCTGTGATTGGCCTGCGTACCTCGATGGAAATCTTCCTTCCACCAAACTGGGCATGAACACGACCGGCCACTCCAAGCCTTTGGCTTGGTGGACCGTGAGGATGTCCACGGTGTCAAGGTCAAAGGTGTCTTCTCCCTCGAAGTCCTCGTATGCATCCAGTGCGTAATACTGGAGGTAGTTGTACAACCGCTGATAAAAATAGATACCCCGGTCTTGTCCACCCCGGAAGATTTGCTGCCCCTGCTCCTCCACATATCTTGCACGTCGGGTGACGTGTTCAAAGTCTGCGAGGATTTGAGAGAAGCGAGCCAGTGTTCCCATGCGAGCCGAGTCGGCAGGGTCATTCAAATCTAGGTTCTGAACACCAACTAGATGAAGCAGCCGATAAAAATCCCTTACCAGATTGACCTGTGCCGTGTTGTCCTTGACCATCGCCTGCCAGTCTTGCAGGTACGGTCGAAGTTCAGGGATTTTATTTCCGTCAGTGAAGGAGGCAGCAAAATCGTGGTCGAGGTCGTCCAGATTAACTGATTGCGACTCGCCGTATCGATCATTCTTCCAATCGTTGCCGCTGAGAAAAGCGTAAAGCTTCCCAAGCACAGATGCTTCGGGTTGCAGAAACAAGCCAGTACGGCCAGCACAGCGAAAGGGAATGGATCGTTCTTTCAACTGATCGATCAGAGGCGGTGAGGATGTTCGGACGGAACGGTATAAAATGGCGATGTCCTTGTACCTGAAACCCACTCCCCGAAGACGCTCAATCGTTGCGGCAATCGTCTTTGCTTCCGATTCATCGGTTTCGGATGCCCAGCCATGCACTTCGGGACCGCCATTCTGGCGGTATGGCTCCATCTTCTTGGAAAGCCGAGGAGCAATCGACGTGGCGAACTGATTGGCAGCCGTAATGATCTTGGGCCGGCAGCGTCGGTTCACCGAGAGAGTGTGCGTGGTTACGGGCGAGTAACGCTTGGTGAACTCCAGCATGTTGGACACATCAGACCCACGCCACTGGTAAATCGACTGATCGTCATCAGCCACAACGCACAACTGCACGGGTGGTTGAGCCAATAGATTGATAAGCTTTTCTTGGGCTGGATTGATGTCTTGATATTCGTCAATAATTAGGTGCCGCAGGTTTGCCCGTACACTCTGTCGCACTTCTGGCCGGCCCAATGCTTTTACGGCAGCGGAAATCAACAGGCCGTAGGTCAGGAAGTGGTAACGATAGAGTGTCTGTTTGAATGCGAGGTAGCAGTCGCCAAACGGCGTTCCCTTGAGGATTTGCCCATCGATCAGTTCGTTTTCAACGACATCAGCATTACGGAGAAAGCCGAAAATGGGACGCCAGTGCTGGTTTCCCAGATTGCTGAGTTCCAGCCGCTTGTGTTCACGACTTAGCAACCCAGCCAGCCGGTTCTCGTCCAGAATGTCATAGTTGCCGAATTCAGGGACGTGATCTTGGAGCATTCGCAGGCAGTAGGCATGGATCGTTCCCACGAACATGGGACCAAGACGATCCAGAAACGCTGGTCCTTTGGCTTCCGATATGCGTTTGGTGATCCGCAGCTTGAGCGATTGTGCCGCTCGGTCAGTGAATGTGAAGGCAATGATCTGGGAGGGTTCGACTCCATCAACGATGAGGGACGAGACACGCCGGGAAATGGCCTCAGTCTTGCCGGCACCAGCACACGCAATCACCTGAAGATGCTCACCCCGATGGATGACCACTCTCTCCTGCTCAGGCGAAAGTTGAAAAGTCTCTGCTGCCATTGGAAGTTATCGTTGCCATTGATTATTCAGAGAAAAATCCATTTTACCATTATGGGGGGGTCTTGCAAGCATCTCCTAATCCCGTAAAAAGTGCATATTTGCCCGTAAAACACCAAAAAACCTATGTCAGCATTATTCATTCACCCAAAAATTTATGGTGGATGCTAGCTGGCGTTGACTGTTTACAGCAACTATGGTAACATATGCGAAAACTCAGCACAAGTGGGTATTGCAACATGACGCAGCGTTTTGGTGAAAGAGTAAGAGAACTGAGGAAAACCAAGATTATTGGGCAGCGTAAGCTGGCCGAAATGGTTGGAGTATCGCACACATACATCAGTAAGATCGAAAATGAGAAACTCGATTTCGGCGACTACCCAAGTGAGGAGTTGATCCGCAAAATTGCTAAGGCACTAGATGCTGATGAGCATGAGTTGTTGATGTTAGCCGAGAAAATTCCAGAACATATAAAGAAACGGATGCTTGAACACCCCGAAGTCTTCCGAAAAATTGCCCAACTCGACGATAAAACATTAAATGAACTTTTAAAAAAACTGGATAAGGGATGACCAAACAGCATCTCAAGTATCTGAGAAATGAAGTTATCGAAGAAATCACGGCTCAACGGATTCGTGAATACGAAGCCAAAGTCGGGATCACGGTAAAGCTGCCAGTGCCACTTGAAGAGATTGTCGAACAAGTCCTGGATCTCGACTTCGACTGGGACGTGATCCAGGAACAACCGGGCGAACAAATTCTCGGCGGTCTCGATGTGGTAAACCGGAAAATTCTGCTCAACGAAGCCCACTCGCAGTTGTTCGATGAGAAGCCAGGGCTCCTTCGCAGCACGATTGGGCATGAGGCAGGGCATTGGGAATTGGACGTTGATCGTTCCAAAGCAAACCACCCGCTATTGCCGGGTTGCGATATTGCTCCCTGCATCGTCAACCGCCACGCTTCCAAGTCCGACCATTTGGTCGAGGTACTCTTCACCAGGGCGATCAACGATGATCGAGCCTACCGAGTGTACAAGCAATTGACCGATGGGCAGGACGCACCCGAGGTCAGAAGTGCCGTGGATCGCTACCAATCGGCATTGTTGATGCCGAAGTGGCTGATCCAGGAGGCCGGGCAGCGGTACGATTTCACGAAATGGCCCGATCTCTATCGACTAGCCGAGCAGGCTCAGGTGAACATTACAAACCTGACTGTCCGGTTGCAGCGACTCGGATTGATCTACTTGCGGGATGGCGATAAGACAATTTATCAAAATAAGGATGAATATACTGGGCAGAAAAGTCTGTTTTGAACATGAGCAAAAAAAGTCGTTACAACCAAAATAACGCTGCCGATAGTGACACTGGTTTGCAGGCTTCTTCTGAAAACTTGATGGATCGTCAGGCTGAATCAAGGACAATAGAAAATAATGATGCTGTTGCGGAATTAGATGGTTCAACATATTTTCGAGAGCGAACAATACTCGTCGAGATGGAGCAAAAAAGTGCAGATCAGCACGATAAGGCTATTCTGGCCATTGCTTCGGGCGGCTTGGCACTGTCCGTCACGTTTCTAAAAGATATTGCACCACATCCGTTGCCCGAGACATGGAAGTACCTTGGGATATCATGGGTTTGTTTTGTAGTTAGTATCCTTGCAATTCTCCTTTCATTCTTAACCAGTCAGTCAGCCTGCCGCAAACAGAGGGATTTTCTTGACGACCAATACCAAAAAGTCTCTCCTATAGTTGCCGATAAGAAAAACTGTTGGTCTGTATGGACGAATTGGCTGAACTGGGGCTCGTATACATTGGTGTTTTTCGCTATTGTCTTTTTCACTTTATTTAGTTGGTTAAACCTTGGAGGTCACTAAACCATGTCAGACAAACCACACAATCAGCACGTCCAGTCTAGGATAAAACCCATCGAAATAAAAGGAGGTGCCGTGCCGCCAAAACCTCCAGTTTCGCCATTGATGGAACGGAAGACTATTTCACCAGATAAAGGCGGTAAAGACAACAAGAAGTAAAGGATAATGCTATGACACAAAAACCAAAGCCAACACCAGATAAATCTGGTAAGAGAAATGCAGGATATGTACCTCCAAAACTCCCGGTGATAAGACAGAAACCTCCAAAACCTCCTAAACCGTCAAAATAGGAGTTATTTGAATGGGCAATAAAACTATTTTCTATGTGAAGCAAGAACAGGTTGAAAAGTACGGGCGAGTTCCTCCAAGGTCACCGGTCGTGATCGCTAAGCGAAGACCGGCGACGAATTCTACTAGCCAGTCAAAATCTATTGGAACATCCGGTAAACGTAATACCGATAACAAATGAAAGGAGTTTTAAACGTGTCGCAAGACCCAAGACCAATTAGAGATGTGTTGGAAGAACACATTCGTCCCTATCAAGGGCCGTTAGAGGAACGAGGGGCTGTTCCGCCAAAATTGCCAGTGCAACCAAGTGAAGCAAAGCCAATAGTGCAATCGGATCAACAATCGCCGAAGGAAAAGAAATGATCCTCGCTACTGATTATTGGCATCCGACAGTTTGTCGTTGCTATCCGACATAGAAAGTTAGAATTGTTGGGAAAAAGAAAAGAAGAAAAGGAGGGTAGGTGTGCCACAAGATGGGGCGACAGAGCATCTGTCGGAGACGCTGGTTCGCCTATTGCAGGAAAAAAATAACTAATAGAAAGGGTAAACCCATGGTTGTTGCCAGATTCAAATGTCAAATATGTGGGACACAATTTGAGGCAAAAATGCTCGATAAGGACGATCCGAATGAGCGTGAGAGGCATGGATCTTCTATACGGTGTCCAAAATGCAACAGTACAGAAATTGAGGTACTTCGCATACTTCAACGAATGCGGTCAACCGGGTGACGTGGCAATCGATAGAGCACTAGTCTTCGCCATCCGTTATCACTGATAGAAACAAAGGAACAACATGGCCAGAATCTTCATTAGCCACGCCGCCGATGACGAGAGTTTGGTTGAGGAATTCGTAGACTTGTTGCAAGTCGGAGTTGGTGTTCATCCCGATGACATATTTTGTTCATCATTGCCAGGGATGGGCATCCCAACCGGGATGGACTTCATCAAATACATCAAGTCAAAGATCCAAAATCCTGACTTCGTTATCTTGATTGTTACTAAAGAATTCTTACAGAGCGAATTCTGCCATAACGAGGTTGGGGCTTCTTGGGCGTTGTCGTTACCAATCCGACCCCTGCTTGTTCCTCCATTGAAATTCAACAATGTCCGTGGAGTTCTTGCAGGTACCCAGATCGCCATGCTGAACGACAAGGAAATATTGAGTGACCTACGGGACGAGATCACTGAAAAGTTAAACCTTACACCTTTTAGAACTAGTCATTGGGAACGCAAGCGAGACAAGTTTCTTGCAAAGCTGGAAGAGCTATTGCCACGCCAGACAGCCACAAACGAGACGATAACTACACAGCAGCCAACAATCACACCTGCTTCCGCAATCACTACAAGCGGGGCGTGGCTAAAACTTGGTGATCGCTTCTACAAGTCGGAGCGATTTGAGAGGCATGGCAAAAACAATATTTTGCTCCAAATCTCGTCTAGTTCAGCAGAGGACGATGCCGCATTAAATCGCCTTCGCCCTCATCAAGAAGGGCGGGGAGATACAACTGGATTTGCTTATCAAAATGAAGGTGGGTTTGCCAGAATCGACAAAGTCTCGTCAGCATCACAGGCTGAGAAGAATGTTTGGTCAATCGAAATGACTTTTGTGGATGACCAGCGTGGAGGAATGTGGAACGATATGTCTTATAGTTGTGATAATAAGCATTATTCGCCTGACGATATCGCCGAATTGCGTGCAGGTCGATTGCTCATAAATGATCCGCCGCCACCTCGGCGTAAATCACGAGGCATTGACTATGACTATCTCGAATCCATCATTTCAGGGTCAAGCGATTCGCCTGTGAAAACCGATAAATGCATCGTCCGTACCATCGTGGCCCAAAATCGAGACAATCTGGAAACGGCATTAAGTTGGGCTCGCCTCGAAGCGGTTTTCCGATTAAAGGCAACCAAGGTCATAGAAAGCATCCTTGAGTTTTCTCTGGGGCCGCTCGTTGGCGAAAAGTTGCATATTCGGTTCCGGGGGCAGAGGCCAATCCGTTATCAAAACGAACCACCCGAGACTATTACTGTCGAAGGGGACTGCGAGCTTTCATAAGAGGAATAGAAATATTTTTATATGGCGATGATTCACGGCAATTGAATCCAACACGGCCAGGAATGGGGTTGTTAGTTGCGGCTAGCGGCATTTTCGTCTGTAGCGGCCATGTGCGAGAACTGGAAACGGCTTTGAATTCACTATGCAAAGAGACAAGATTCCCTGGAAGCGATGAGTTCAAGTGGTCTCCGGGCCGTGAACTTTGGATGCCGATAAAAACAACAGAAGTGAGGCGACAATGAGCGGACGACGAAAGCGACGGGTATTGCAGCACCTCATGGAAGAAGAATCCCTTCGAATCATTCGGGAGATATTGCCATCGGAATGGGTATTTCACGAGTACCGCCCAGACTATGGCATCGACTTGTCAATCGAGCCTTTCGAGTCAGTCGAAGAAGATACATTGGAAACGCTGGGCGAACATCTCTTTGTTCAACTGAAGAGTGTGAAGATCGCAAAACTGCATAATCTTGAAGTTGTTTCACGTCAGAATGTTGAAAAGCGGTCTCTTTCTGCCGACGCTTCATATGCGGTGTCCCCTTCTCAACACATCGAGGTTCTCCCCTTCACGATCTCCACGAATGACCTTGTCACAGTGCAGTTGATGGGAGCAGCGGCACCAGTACTTCTCTTGCTCGTGCCACTTGATGTAAAGCGGGTGTTCTTTCTCTGTCTTAACGATTTGGTAGACAAGGTCATCATCCCGGACGATCCATCGTTCATGGAGAAGGATTCCAAGCAAATCTACATCCCAGCCAGCAATGAAGTAACACGTGATCCAGCATCACTCGTACCCATTCGAATGTATGCCAAGCGGGCTAAGCTTTACACTGCCATCGCCAAGATTGCCTACCAGCACCACGAGTTGCAGTACGTTAATGCCGAGGCGGTCGGTGATGAGTCGTCAATTGGTGCCTATGTCGCAACACTGAAACACTTCATTCGGATACTCAAGAGTCTATCGGTGTGGGATGCAAGCGACTACTGGCCATTGGTAGCCGAGTACAAAAGAAGGATCGCCAGCTTCGAAGCCATTCTAAACGGGCAAGAGAAATCGCCCATTGGTCTGCCGGCGGAAGCGAAAATGTTGTGGCAGGGTTTAAACGCTCTCGGACGAACGTTTGAAGAGGTAGCAAGGGAGTGGTTTCTGCCAACTTCGTTGGGGGCATCGCTCCGGCATTGACTATGAAATGTGAGTGGCAACACTACCACAACTCACAGCGAGACACTCTCATGAGCAGCAGCTTACTACGGGCAAGCCACCACGAAGCTGGGCATTCCGTTTATCAATGGAAGCAAAATGGCGACGTAGGTTGCATAGTAGTTAGTAGGAACCCAGATGGAGAGTGGGAAGGAGCCTGTGATGCTCCACAACTCGAATCTCACATAGACCAAGCCATCAAGCTGCTGCTGGGCGGACTATGTGAGGCACTTTCCGCCGCCCGGAAAGATTCAGCGGTCCTATGGCAGATCGCTCTCAACGAGACGCTGCCGTCACTGAAGGCAGCTTGCAGACCGCCCTGGAATTCAAAAGTATCCATCCATTTCTGTTCTCCGACTGGTGAGCAGCGAGAACCACTGACTGAGGATGTCGATGAATTGTTCAGTAATGACACAGTACCGAGTATTCGAACTTCAGCAATGTAATGGAGTGGATGTTGAAGCTGCAATTACACAGGCAATTCAATGGGCAAATGATGAGTCCTTTTGGCGGGCGGTTGAGCATGTTGCAGGTCGCCTAAGCGAGGCAAAGGACATTCGGGGAGCGGACCTCGCCCAACTTCGGCAGGAAGCTAATGCAATCCTTGTCGGTGTGGCAGGTGTGCCACCGGAAATAGATCAACAAAGGGGCATGCCGTTACCAGAAGGCTCCTAGTCATACTAAGTCACATCTTCGACTCTCCATACCGCCCAGCAAAATTCGAGAGTGTAATATAGCGGGGGCGAGTCAGCCTAGCCCGCAGAGTCGTTCTGTAAACTGGAAGCGTGTGAGGGCTTCCAGTGCCCGCCGCTAACCACATTACAATTTTGTAATGTTCTTCCCTGACTCCGTCTTGGACCAACCAGTGTTTCTGTACCGATTCCAGTATGGTAAAAGAGTACATAAACCCCGCATTGCTTTTGAAGAACATCGGAATCTTGTTCTTTAGTTGCTTTATCAGAAATCATTTGCACATTTAGGTGTGGTATGTTCGAGGCAAGAAACTGCTGAAACTCTGTAACAGCGTTCTCTACCCGATACAATTCTTTTGGAATCTCCATGTTTTTGCCCTTTCAGCAGTCACAAAATGCTATCTGAACATCACCAACAAATCTTTTTCCCTTCTCGGATTAGATCCTGAAGTTCATATACACGATGCACCTTGTCCTTGACCTTCTTGTCATTGTCGATCCAGCAGAGGACAGCCACAGGTATATCGTCTGCCTTGAATCTGCGATTACGGACTTGCTCATGATGACCATGTGAGAAGAAACCTTGGCTGTAAACCTCAAGTTCCAAATAGACTTCTTTTCCATCGATGTTGACTAACAAATCTGGAAAAGCTTTCTGAACATGGATGATTTTTTCGATCCCAAGTTTTTTGTGACCGAAAATAACGGCTGCCAGTAACTCCTGTTCGTTGTGTGGTTCTCGCCCCAGGAGCGGGATTTTGCCAGTGTCAAACTGGTGGCTGAAAGTATAGTCTCTAATACGGTCGTAGTCTTCGGGTGCAATTGGAATGATAGCCTGATTGTTCCAGACTCGCTTGGGACTGAGAAGGTCATTGATGGGTGGCACACCAACTGGCTTGCGAGGTTGTTTCCCACATGGTTTACCTTCGATCATCCAAGCCTTTACTTCCCCGTCAGAGATTGGCAGAGCTTCGGGTGGGATATCTTGGTATGTTGCTACTTCAGCACATTCATAGAATCCCGTGACAAGGCTGAGTGGTCGTTCTCGTTTATCGCTGGTCGTGTAGGCGAAGGCAATCCATCGATCACCCTGTTTGACTTGATTGTATCGATGTGGAATAGACTTCGGTCTCTCGCTTGTGTTCCAAACAAAATTGGGCAATGCTTCAAATGCATCGAGGCCATGCTTTACGATAAAGTGGTTGTGATCTGATTGTGGCATGATGGTCAATCCTTTCGTCGTATCGATGAAACTTAGGCATCATGCTACAGTTTACAATCTTATGCTTCTGTAATCTATCCTGGTATCTGTCGCACCTATTAGATACTGCTCAGTCCGTGCGAATCCGCCTCAATACGGATGTTAATCGCAAGCGAGCAGCCACGACACTTGATCAATCCGATTGGATAGCTGTCCCCTTGACCACATCGGGGACAGACAAGTTCAATTTGTTGGTATGTCTCTACAATCATTGGCACCGCAAGATTGCCACTGAGCCGATGGAGTATCGGAATACACAGGGAGAGACAGCCATCCAAAATCGCCACAGCCCCGGCTATTCGCAACATCCATCCCTCTTGATCGTAAATGATCATCATAGAGATGATTGCGGCCAATGCCAGGATCGCTCCCACAGCGGCATAATAGACCCAGACTGCACGCCCTTTCAATGTGACGAGCGAAAGTAAGCAGGCTTGGGCGAAGGAAAATGAAAAGACAGCGAGAATGATTATGATCTTAGTGATTGGATTAGAATCCAACCACTCGGCCCAAATGCTAGGAAGGAATAGTGCGAATCCAGCGATGCTCAGGGCAAGCCCTGGTATTGCTATCAGACCATGCCGCCTTTTCTCAAATGCTGCCGCACAAGCAAGCGAGGTAACACTGAAATAAGAAATGCTCAGAGTTGTTAGGAGGATTTTCTCCTCCGTTTTTCCGAACGTGCCGAAAAGCAGCACATAGATGCCAGCCAAGGCGGCTAGAACCAAACCTCCCACGACCAAATATAGCAAGAAACGTTTGATTGAGTGACGCTTCGCCATTGAAATCTCCCGATGATGGCTTATTTCGGTTCTGGACCGGCTCCAGTTATTATGGCGAATTCTGCTGTTGATTATAACGCTATGAGTGAGATTTTGAGTTTGCCGGGCTGCTGCATCGGTTGTATCGGATGGTGAGTTCCCGGTGGAAGAAGAATCATAGGGCTGGCTGAGAACAATAGCAGCAGAACCGAGGACTACCGATGACGATTTCGACGAAGCCATTCGCATAGCCCAGGCCGAATTCGACAGCTATCACCCAGATGTTGTAGTTGGTTCATCGAGGGGAGTGGGCAGGGGTCTTGTCTCTATTGCAATCCCCGTTCCGTGCATTACAATCAACGCTCCTCGGATGACTAGACGAAGAACAACCCTGCTCTGCCGGGGGGTTCATTGAAGAGTAAGCCGACGTGGTCCAACGCCTTCGGGTGTTGCACCACGTTGGCTTTTTTGTTTTCGATAGACGCACAACTTTCGGCACCAATGTGAAAGGATTCCCATGAAAACCAAGGAAGAGATCGAAGCTGCTATCAGCGAGGAAATCAGTCGCTTCGAGCAGGATTACATGAGCCGGAGACCCAAAGATATCCACGTCTACCTGCTCGACGATCTGCTAGTGATTCGCCTTCGAGGCGTCTTGGTAGCAGCCGAACAGAACTTGGTCAAATCGCTTCCTGCCGACAATGGGCGGGATTTGCTCAAGCAAGTGCGGTCCCACCTGATCGAAACGACCCGTCCAGTCATGGAGGCGATGGTCGAGAAGGTCACCGGCGTCAAGGTCGTGGCCATGCACCATGACATTAGCACCATAATCGGCGAGGAGGTCATTCTCTTCACCCTAGCCCAGTCGCCTGAATTCCGTGAAGTGAAGATGAAATAGCGTTTCTGGATGCGTAGGGACGCTGCCGATCAGCAGCTTCACAGCGGGTGCCGGAAACGAACCAGAAAGAGAGAGGATACATAAACTCCTCGGGGTTTTTATTCATCTTCATCATCTTCGGCTTCTTCATCTTCATTTTCATCATCATCTTCATCTTCGGCTTTTGCCGTATCCAAATAGCTTTGAAGTTGTTCTTCC
This sequence comes from Pirellulales bacterium, assembly GCA_963844755.1. Classification (GTDB taxonomy): domain Bacteria; phylum Planctomycetota; class Planctomycetia; order Pirellulales; family Thermoguttaceae; genus JBEKIK01. The sequence goes on along the minus strand of CAWJPM010000016.1, from coordinate 37,636 downwards.
AATTCTTCAAGCCCGTGTTTTTTTTGATATATGCTCAAAGCATCGTTTAGAATTTCCCAATCTTCTTTTGTTCTCTCAGTTTTCTTTACCGTCTTCGCCATATTTTAACCTTTCTTAATTGTGTAGAAGTAGGGAGCAATGTACAGGATCGGAGTTTCGTTACCCTGCCCCGGATGGACAATTCTATGTCGGGTGTCAAGTATACGGCAAAACACGGTATTGGTCGGCGGGTTATGGAAAAACTGGGATTTTGTTGCTTGTCTACCTCGCTCCAAATGCGTAATATTGGGCAAGTTCGTGTTGCTGAGTCAATCGTGACCAGGAGGCGTTGGAATCTAGCTGAAAGAGAGAGACCCATGCTCAAGCGGAACAAATTAGAAAAAGTATTACTGAAAATTACTGCCAACGAATTCAATGCCGTCTGGAAGGACACCTACGGTTATGTTCCGATTGGTAAGCGTTCGGATTTGGTGAAGGATTTTGTGGCTGAACAATACGACGAAGAGTTGGACGACTGTATCAAACGTGCCGAATCATTCCTAAATCCCGTGCCAAAACCCAAGCAACTGAAGAACAGGTGGCTTTGTCCTCGGTAGAGGTTATCGTGCGTATCTTCACTCTACTTGCCTGCTTCTGCTATTGGATATTTCTTACAGTCCTGCTCCTGGTACCGAACCCTGCTGCACTGGTCGGTCTTCGAGAAGTTCCAATCTTGCCTTGGGGTAAATTTGGGATTCACCTGATGTTTTTCGCCGTTTTGAGTTTCCTGGTTCATGCGACTCGGTGGCCGAAACGCCCCTGGTGGCCCCTAATTGCTCTTCTCGTAGTGTATGGCCTTACCACGGAAACGCTGCAACTCTTCGTCCCCCATCGTACTGCCCGAGTAATCAATGCCATCGAAAACATTCTTGGAATTGCCCTTGGAGCAGGAATTTATTGGCTTCTGGTGCGGTTGACCGCCATACGACCCATTGACCATGAGAGGCAACAATAACATGAATTCAACAGAATCTACCCCTGCTCCTAATTGCTAACATTCAACGGTTTTTGACGGGGGTGGACTGAGACTGAGCCCGTCGAATGGCACGATTCCTCGCCTTTCGCTTCACATCCGAAGGCTTCTCATAATACTCTCGACTCCGCACCTCACGCTTCAGCCCCGAACGCTCCACAATCTTGCGAAACCGACGCACTGCTTCCTGAATTGACTCCCGCTCACGCAACATGATTTTAACTGCCACAATTCTTCTCCTGGGACAACACTACCATACCAAGAACAACAACCCCATTATACCACACTTCATGCCAACTCCAACGGCTCCTGGCACTGGGTAAGGCAACCGTCGATCCATTCCCAAGCAATGGATTGTTCTTGGATTACTCGTTTTCGCCCAAGCGTCCATAAGATTGCCACAACGAGGCTAACTGCCATTGTTTTCTCTTCGGAAATACAAACAAGTTTACCAGGTTACAATTCGATAACCTGATCTAATTCTATTTTCAATTTTGGCAATGCTTTCTGGAGGTTTCTTACTCCGTCACCGCCAACTTTGGTATTAAAGAGCCGTATCTCCTTTAGAGCGTACAATCCCTGGAGTTGTTTTAATCCAGTATCGGTGATTCTAGTGCTTTCGAGATCGAGAAATTGAAGATTCGCCAATTCTTTGAGATTCACTAGTCCAGCGTCGGTGATTTTAGTGTTTGCAAGCCTCAGAGTTTGCAGTCGAGACAAATTCTTGACATACTTCAGCCCGGCATCAGTGATATTTGTGTTGGATAGGCCCAATACTTCTAGTTGAGTTAGACCTTGAACGATTTTAAGCCCCTCATTAGTGATCTGGGGATTATAAATAGGCGTCACCTCGTTAAAGAATAATATTCGCAGTTTTGGAAAATATTTGAGATGGACTAGATCGGCATCAGTAATTTTTTTCCCTACCCAGACCTCGGTCACGTTGCAGAAGAAATCAATTCCCAGTAAGTTTCGCAACCATGCTGGACCACGTGCTTGTGCATTCGGTATTAAATTACCAGCCGAATCCCGTATGTAATCATATTCTACATTGCACATTGCAGCCTTTAATCGCATCAGAGTTTCTACCGCTTCCCTCTGCCTTTTCGCCTGTTGCATCTTTACGGCAAACCAACTGCAAGCAAAGGCAAAAAGCGTCACGCAAATCATCAGCGTCCGCAGGCTGTATTGGTGCCAGCGGCGAAATGGTTTCGGGTTGGCGGGTTGGGCTGTGGTCATCGTTCGATTTTTAGATTTGGCAACGCTTTTTGAAGGTCATTGACCCCGGCTTTGGTTATATTGGTCTTGTAAAGGAGCAACATAGTAAGATTTGGCATTCCTTTCAGGTTTTTCAATCCCTCATCGGTAATTTTTGTTCCGCTGAGATTCAAACATTTGAGGTTTATGTCTGCTAAATATTCCATCCCTGAATCAGTAATATTGGTATTATAGAGATCAAGCTGTCGGAGCTGTGGCAACTTCTTTATATTGTTCAAACTTGCGTCTGTGACTCCCATTCCTGTAAGTAACACAGCGACAACATCTGCGAAGAAGTCGTCGCCAACCAATTTTCGCAACCACGCTGGTTCTGGTGGTTCAGTTGTACGGAGCGGAACGTCCCATTCGACAAATTGATAATCGTAATACGCCGCACCACCCAACTTCTGTATCGCCTCCACCGCCTCCCTCTGCCTTCTTGCCTGCTGCATCTTCACGGCAAACCAACTGCAAGCAATGGCAAAGAGCGTCACAAAAATCATCAGTGTCCTAAGGCTGTACTGATGCCAGCGGCGTTTGGGTTTCGGGGAAGTGGGTTGGTCGGCGGTTTCCATTGTTCACCACTATGGCAGTTTCTTGTCAGTATGGAAACTAGGTTTTGGGATGGGGCTTTTCATAGGACGATTTTACAGTTGGGTAATGCTGGCTGCAACTTTTTCACGCCTTCGTCTGTAACCTTGGTGCCACGGAGTCCCAAAGTTCGGAGCTGAGTCAGTCCTTTAAGGTGTTCCAATCCAGCGTCCGTTATCTGCGTGTCGCTAAGATTCAACCCTTCGAGTTGAGTCAGTCCTTTGATGTTCTCCAAGCCAGCGTCCGTTATCTGCGTGTTGCCGAGAAACACACACACAACATTGCTGAAGAAATCGACGCCAAGGAATTCGTTTCGCCAAAGTGGTAGCCTTGTGTTCGGCATCCCCGTAATCTCATAGTCATAAATTACTGCCCCACCCAATTTCTCAATCGCCTCCACCGCCTCTCTCTGCCTTCTCGCCTGCTGCAACTTCACCGCAAACCAACTACAGGCAACGGCAAAGAGCGTCACAAAAATCAACAGCGTCCGCAGGCTGTATTGAAACCAACGGCGTTTGGGTTTCGAGGTGGTGGGTTGGTCAGTGGTTTCCATAATTCACCATTATGGGAATTTCTCGTCAGGATGGAAACTTGGCTTTCAATGAAGCATTTCAACGCCAGATTTTGCAGTTAGGTAATGCTTGTTGCAACTTTTTCACGCCTTCATCGGTTACCTTGGTGTTTTGTATCAACAACACTCGGAGTTGGCTCAGTCCTTTGAGATATTCCATCCCCGTGTCCGTCACTTTGGTGCCAGAGAGGTCCAACTCTTTGAGTTGGGTCAACTCTTTGAAGCGTTCTAGCCCAACGTCCGTCACCTTAGTGTCCAGGAGGTGCAATCTTTGGAGTTGGGTCAAGCCTTTGATGTGTTCCAGTCCTGCATCGGTCACCTCTGTACTATTGACATACAACTCTTTGAGTTGGGTCAATCCTTTGAGATTTTCCAGTCCTGCATCGGTTACTTGCGAATTGAAAAGATATAAATATTGTATTCTGCTAAAATCCTTGAGAATGAGTATTGACGTATCATTTTTTGGCACGGCATCTACTACTGTGCAGAAAAAGTCGTCCCCAAGAAATTTTCGTAGCCATGTCGGTCCTGGTGGTTTCGTACCTTGCATAAAATGACCAAACGCATCAAGTTGATAATCATAGGCAATGGTTCCTCCTAACTTGCTGAATGCTTCCACCGCCTCCCGCTGCCTCTTAGCCTGTCGCATCTTCACCGTAAACCAACTGCAAGCAACTGCGAATAACGTTACAATAATCAGCAATGTCCGCAGGCTATATTGATACCAGCGGCGTTTTGATTGCCAAAGAATAAATACCAGTAATGCTATCTCGATCAAGATCAACTCTGCATTGATCTGCGGCTCAAAATCGGCATAGCTCTGACTGGCATGACCGAAGTAAATAGCCAGAAACAACTTGTTGATAAAATAGAAAATTGGGATGCCTGCCAATACTACAAGCAAGTATGGGGGACATGGAAGGTGGCGTTTGGACTCTGATTTGGTTGGTTGGGCATCGGTTTCCATAATTCACCCATGAATAGAATAACCGCATTATACCAAAAAGGGCATCAATGGGATGCCCAGTTTACCTGTACTTTCGCCGTGGATTCGGCGTTTAAGACTACCCACCCTCCCATTCCTCGTAGAACCGCTGCAAGTAGGCTTCCATGAACTGATGCCGCCTCTCAGCCATCGTCCTGCCAGTCGGTGTGCTCATGCGATCTTTGAGCAACAAGAGTTTTTCGTAGAAGTGGTTGATGGTCGTGCCGCTGTTCAGATAGTTTTCGGTAGTCTGATGATCAATTGGTTTGCAAGTCGGATCATAGATCACTCGGCCCTTGCTTCCACCATAGGCAAAAGCTCTGGCAATGCCAATCGCTCCAATCGCATCGAGTCGATCAGCATCTTGCACAACCATGCCTTCCAATGAGAGCGTCGGCTGTTCGACTCTTGCTCCCTTGAACGAGATGTCGGCAATAATTTGGCCGACGTGCTGGATAATGTTGGAATCGAGATCGAGTGATGTGAGCCAATCCATCGCCATTGTGGGGCCGATGGTGGAATCGCCCCCGTGTGCTTTCCAATCGGCAATGTCGTGAAGTAATGCGGCCAATTCCACGACCAGCATATCAGCCCCTTCGACATGACCAATTCGCTTGGCCATTCGCCATACCCGCTCGATATGCCACCAATCATGGCCATCCCACTCGCCGGACAAAGCAGCTTTTACATAGTTGGCTGTGTGTTCGATGATTTCGGTAGATGACATAACAAATACAATCCTTTTTTCAGAAGACAGGCGGCGGACATTGAATCTTCTTTCTCCAAACCAACTGGCTCCTCTCATGCTAAGGTTTGCAAATTTTGCAAACTTCTGTCCATATCTATGACATTACAAATTTTGTAATGTCTCGGCGTCGGACGTACGGCCAGCCGTACATTATATGCCACCCGGCAGGGGCAGAAGGCAAGTGTCTACTGACGGTCGGACCTCTGTTTTGCCGTGGCGATTGTAACTCAGATAGGAACCATATGCAAAACGTAATTTATGCTGCCACCGGCTACGGCTACTGCATCCAAGTAATTGACGGCGGTGAGGTCGTTTACGATTACTCGGCAGGCAACCACCAACAAGAATCCCAAGCCTTTGTGGACCCCTGTTCGCCAAACGCCGTCAGGCTGTCCCAACTCCAACGCTGGGCCAAACAAACGGCAGGTGAAATCGCCAATGAGCGGAGGATTCCAGCCAATCGGATCGAATATGACCCCGACCTGGAAGCCGCACTCCAAGAGAAATTCTATTTGAATGAAAGGACTGAGCAATGACCAAGAAACAACGCCAAGTTTTTCTCGCCAAAGCCAAGGAATTACTGCTCAGCCTGGGGGCAACTCAAAAGGGTGATGATTTCACCCTACAAACCAAGGCAGGAACTTTGACACTTCACCCAGACAGTAACGACACTATTGGCCTCGGCACCGTCTTTGCCCGCTTTAAAGATCCTCAAAAAGCCAGAGAAATGGTGGACTGCAATCGTTTTAGCGGGAAATGGAATGCACATTATTATGATGCTTGGACCGTGGAAACGGCGGTCTACGATCTTTCGGTTCGGCTGAAAAAGGTGTTGAAATGAGTAATGAGATTCGACAAATGGTTGCTGATGTATTAATTGAAAACTACGGCTCTGTAGCCCTGTTCACGCCGATGACGCCCGACGCCCACCAATGGATCGAGGAACATGTTGAAATCGAGCCGTGGCAGTGGACCGGATGTTCCATTGCCTGCGAACCTCGGTGTTTGGACCAATTTATTGAAGGAATGCAGGAGAGCGGGCTTGTCGTTGAATGAAAGGCAACACCGAATAACCTTCACACTTCCGTGCTCTGGCATCGTCATCGAACTCGGGCCTGAAGACCCGGACCATCATTGTGCCTATCAGGGCGGCAAGATTACCAGCAACCTGAAAGGCAACAACCGATTGTACTGGGCTGCAATGGAGGCCATCGAGTCCCTAGTCCTTGCCCACTCCTATGCCGGTGTAGACGTTGCTTCACCAGGCTACGTTGAGGGAATCAAGACGGCGGTTGAAGCCTGCTGCAACAATCTCGGCTGAGACTTTCTTCGCCCTCCTATGCAGGCGGGGCGGTAATGGTCGGCAGATGGTTGTCTTGTTGGCGATGGTTGGGCGGCAGCAACAGAGTTCGAGGCAACTGGTGGTCTTGCCAGCGAGGCCCGAGGTGGAAACCCATTTCGAATCAGCCACCTGGCCTCCGACCGATATCCAATTCGACACTTTATCTGCTGCTTGGCTCTGGTGATGCCACGGATGGTCTGTATGGAGGGTATGAGCCCCACCATAATGCATTATTCACAGTCCCATTTATTCCCAATCGCTGAGATCCCCTGGATACCTCTTGCTCTTAAAGCATTCGTCGGCTATAAAAGCTCTCTGCGTATTACGAATATATAAATCGTAATACCATATGGAAGTTGATTCAGCAGACGTGGGAAACTGTAGAAGTTGTAAGTCATGCGAGTTCTTCCAATCACCCTCAAACGTTCAAGGCTTGGTTCTCCCAAAAAAACGCCATCTCTAACGGTGTCGAATGGTTTTACCCTAGTCGAATTGCTGGTGGTGATTGCGATCATTGGCCTTCTGACGGGGCTTTTGATACCGGCAGTTCAGGAAGCTCGGGAAACTGCTAGACGGATTTCTTGTGCTAACAACCTGCACCAGATTGGGCTAGCGTCACAGGGCTTTCTCAACACGTACTCGAAGTACCCCAATGCCTGGGTCAATGCTCAATACCGGTGGATGGATCAAGTGAAGCCCTTCTTGGAAAAGAATCCAACAGTGTATCGATGTCCAAGCGACTTGAAACAAATCCCCTGTACGTGGGACCAGACCATCGTGCTTAGTTACGGAATCAATGTGTTTAATTTCAAGGATAAGGACCATTGTTTCTGGTATCCCGTAAAAATCCAAAACGTCCGTTGTACGAGCCATGTCATTTTATATGGTGACTGCACGCCGGGATTATACTATTGCGGTGGCGGAAAAACTTTCAACGATCCGGTGCCCAATGTGGACTATCGGCACAAGGGATGCTTTAACGCCATCTATTGCGACGGCCATGTGGAAACGAAAACCGACACTGTGCAGACAGACTGGGACGCTGCACAGTAGTCACTTCAACAGTTCCCAGGTTAAACCCGTCTTCTACGGTCGCCCTGCTGATGGCGGGCTGCGGCGTGTTCCTGCTCATGCGTAGAAAAGCCGAATAATGTGAATCATCCTACCCAACTCGCTTAAATCGAAGAGATACCCACATGTCTATTTACAAAATCACATATTCAGACAAGTATCGGCGTGCCACGCTTCACAACTATGGCTGCAATTTCCGCTGCCGGGGTTGCACCTACAAGTTGAAGGAGAACCCATGCCCAAAGCACTTTCCATCCATTGAGCAAATCCAGGGCTGCTTGCGACGGCTTGATCTGGATGCTGTGCATTTCATGGGGGGAGAACCAACAACCAACCCGCAACTTCCCGAACTCCTATCGTTCTGCAAGCACGACCTTGGGTTGACAACACGCCTCGGACATACGAACGGCTCGGGATTGGTAATTCGAGACCTGGATGGCAGCAACATCAGCTTCAAGGCTTTTGATGAGGAACTACACCGTGAATACACCGGATATCCGGCAGCCCCGCTGTACGCAAACTTCCGGCGAACGCATGAGGCCGGGTTGGAACTAAGGGCGGGTACGGTGTTTATTCCCGATTTCGGTGGGTTTGACCAACTGGAGAAAATCGTCTCCTTCGTGGGCGGTTTGGATCGAACTATTCCATTTCATATCCTGGGCTACATTCCGGTGCCGGGGGTACTGTGGCGTCGTCCCACTGAAGACGAGATGGACCAAGCTATCGCCATCGCCCAAACCTGTCTGGACACCGTTACCTCCTCCCACTTCACACCAGAGCAAGCGAAAGACCTCCAACAACGAGACGACCGCTTCGCCGTGCAACAAGTCCTCTGACATGATCCAGTTGAACAGAGTGAGCTATATCTACCCGGAGGCCCATCGTCCTGCTCTGCGGGAGATCGACCTCACTATACGGGATGGTGAATGGATATTGCTCGCCGGGCCGTCAGGTTGCGGCAAGTCTACTCTTCTGTATCTGCTTAACGGACTAATCCCTCACGTTTATGGCGGCGAACTCACGGGCGATGTCAGTGTGCATGGTGTTGTGCCTGAGCAGATTCCGATTCGAGAGATGAGCCGTCAAGTCGGGACAGTATTTCAGAACCCCGAGACGCAGCTTTTCATGCTGAGGGTCGGAGAAGATGTGGCGTTTGGCTGCGAAAATCTGGCATTGTTACCATCAGATACACATCATCGGGTGGAACATGCTTTGGCTCAATTATCCCTCACTGCGATACAAAACCAAGAAGTGTTCAAGTTGTCGGGTGGTCAGAAGCAGAGGTTGGCAATCGCCGGTGCGTTGGCAATGGGGTGTCGGACGCTGTTGTTGGACGAATCAACCAGCGATCTCGATGATGGTGGCCGTGCTGAGCTATTAGCGGCTTTGGGTGAACTGCATCGTGCGGGACACACGATCCTCATGACCGAACACAGGCTAGAAGGATTGACGGGGATCGCTGACCGGGTAGTCACGATGGAAGAAGGAATGATTGTCTCCAACGGCTCTTTCCCTTCTGCATACCCCAAAGCCCTCATTAGGAGCCAAGACCATTCAAGGCAAGTTTCTGAAGTCCTCGTTGATGCAAGAGGACTGAAGTTTGCCTACTCAGGACAAGAAGAGATATTGAAGGGAGTTTCCTTTTCCCTGCGGGCTGGCGAGGTTGTGGCCTTAACTGGTCCCAATGGAAGTGGCAAAACGACACTATTGAAACTACTGTGTGGATTGCTGCGACCTGATAATGGTCGCCTCGTAATCGTCGGAAATGAACAACCTTCGCTAAAAAGTCTTGTCGGCACGGTGGGCATCCTACTTCAAAACCCGGATGAGCAAATCTTCACCGACAGTGTTGTCGAGGAAATCGCCTTCGGGCCAAACAATCTTGGTCGTCGGGTTGATCCTGATTATTACCTGAATCAGACAGGGCTGATGCGATACCATGCCGCTCATCCTCTGAGCCTTTCACGGGGGGAACGTCAGCGTCTTGCAGCAGCAGCCGTGCTGGCGATGGAACCGAGAGTTCTCTTGCTCGATGAGCCAACGACAGGATTGGATCAAGAGGCTTGGGCCGCACTCATGAAAATGTTCGTGGAACAGGCACGCAGTTGCGAAGCATGTGTCCTCTTTTCAACCCACCATATGGATGTGGTGGAAGCCTTTGCTGACCGAGTGCTAACCATCTCGCAAGGGAGGCTTGTTGATGGCCGTCTATCTTGATCGCCGTTCGCTGATCCACGCACTTGATCCTCGGGTGAAGATTGCCTTTAGTGTGGTGATTTCGCTTCTAGCGATGCTCCTGGGGCATCCTGTACTCCTAGCGGGACTTCTCACGCTGACTATTCTGCCCTGGTTTATGGTACGCCCGCCCCTTGTTCGCATACGGATGTTGCTCATCTTGGTGGTAATGACCACCCTAGGTACGATGATATCTCAGGGCTTCTTCTATGGACTTGAGCCACGCACCGAATTGTTGAAGCTGCTGCCGGGACTGTCTTTATCACAAGAAGGAGTCATCTATGGAACAATTGTGTCGCTTCGCTTGCTTATGGTGTTCTCTGCGGGAATGCTGGTGATTTTCACAACCTATCCTTCCGACATAATTCTAGCTCTGACGAAGCTCAGAGTTCCCTACTGGTTTGCCTTTATGCTGACCTTGGCCCTCCGCTTCCTACCCAAGACGGTCGAACAAGGAAAGCGGATTTTGGTCGCCCAACAACTGCGTGGAGCGGGTGGCAAGGGATTGTTTTCGTCGGGGCGGCGATTTCGACTACTCATAGTGCCGCTTCTCGTCGCTTCTCTCCGCAGTGCCACTCAAGTGGCTTTGGCGGCTGAGGTTCGTGCCTACTCCTCTCACCGGATTCCATCGAAGGACTTGCGGTTCTCGCTAGCGGATTGGCTGGTCATGGGAGGTCTGGCATTGTTGACTGTCCTCGGTATTGTTGCCGTCACGCTTGGGTATGGAGCGGCATTAGGAGTGATATTATGACATTGACCTGGCTTTATTGGGGGTCGGTCTTTGTGCTGCTGGCAGCCATTGGTATTGTTTCAATCCTGGTATTTGTCAAGAAAGCGTTCCAACCGTTGACTACGCTGGAGCTAGCCACCGTTGCACTCTTGATCTGCCTACTCTATGTGTCCGCAGTCCCGTGGCAGGCAGGCTTTGCAAAGATACCAGGATTGGATGCCCTGGTCTTCTCGATCCCGTACACTACGATATTCCTATTGGGATTGAGGTTGGTTCCGAAAGCAGGTGTCGCAACGTTGATGATTTTTGGCTCGGGCCTGTTCGGACAGTTACTTGGGCGAGGGCTGAACCCTGCTTGGTGGCCCTATTACCTTATGTGTGGGATTGGAGTTGAGATTTTTTTGCTTTTCATTGGACGCTCTATGCGATCATTCTGGGCGATGCTTGGGGCTGGGGTGCTGCGGGGACTATTGGCCTACTCGTACATGTATCTGATACTTGCTCCCTTTCTCTGGCACCAATTCTACGCATGGTGGTATGTTGGGTTGAAGGTGGCTTTGGGAATCATCGGCTGCACTATCGGCGGCTGGCTTGCGTGGAGGCTGGCACCAGCAGTAGAGAAAGCAACCAAGTATCGCAGTCTGTAGAAGTCTCAAAAAAAGCGGTTCAAGAAATGCCAAGAAACAATTCCAAATCAATCGGATGGAATTGCTCCCTATCATGACATTCCTCCTTGATCCTATTATCGAGGATTGTTGCCGAGACTTGAGCGGAATATTTAGAACTCAAAGTTTCGGACCTCTAATACAATTATTATAAAAATTGTATTGGCGTGGAAAAAAGTTTAGAACTGAAAAATACTCTTGAATTTTTATCGGCATTTAGACTATATTAATATGGTCACGGGAAAACACGGAAATACAATATAAGAAGTTAAAGCCCGCTCCGTGTTTGATCTGTGACAAGGCAAAATAAAAGCGGGCTTTTTTCATATATTCATGGAGAATGAACGAAAGAAAAAGAAGAAAAATCCGGTTTCCCAACTGGCCGAAGCCTCATTTGAGGCTTTCAAGCCCTTTATAAATATCTTTGATTGCGGGTTAAGTTGGCTGGACAGCCCAATCCACACCATTACCAAAGAAGACTGGCGACTCTTCCACCGATACAAGCATGGCGAACGGGGATTAAAGTATTCTGACGGTCGGGAGTTTAAGCCAGGCCGTGATGTCGTCTGCAACATCTATAGCCCCCGCCACGTCCAGCGGCACATGGAAGCAGGCGAGATTACCTACTCCACCTCGGGCCGCAATGGCAGAGGGCTAATGTATCTTGATATCGATGCCCATAAACTGTGGCAAACCGACGAATATAAAGCCAAGGCAATTCTCCAAGAGTTGTTCCCTTTTGGTTTTTTCCGAGCCTCTCGAAGGGGGCAAAATGGTTATCTGAAAATTCGCTATAACACACCAGAGGAATTCAATCAATTAGCAGATAGGTTGGAAGAAATCCTGGCAAGGTATTTTCTCAGCCTCAATATTCTTTGTGATTTTGAAACCAAGGGGACCATCACCAATGAGGGGAATTCCGGTTCGTTGGCCAAACTGCCATTCATGCAACATCGCTTCCCATGCAATAGGCGGGACGAAACTGACGATTGGAACTATACCCAATTGGAGAAATTTGTAGCGTGTCCCACGGTAAATGTCCGTCGTATCGAATACATTATAGGACAGATCCAGATCGACGAAGATAAGGCGAACACATTTGAAGAACACAAGAGGCGGCTGGATGAACAACATAAAGCCGCACCGAACAAGAGTAAACCCACACCGACAATCTCCCAGCCTGTGGCGTCGAAGGTGATAAGCCAGCCCAAGCCTCCGATAAAACCGTGTACGGTGCGGGTTAAAGCGGACCTTACGCCCCAGGATTCGGAAGACGCATTTCGTAGAAACCTCAAAGACCTTCCTCCGTTTGTGCGGGCTTTCTATTCCACACACCGCCGCTATCCGACGACTGAAGAGGCTTTGGATTGGCTCAAGGCCAATAAACGATACTCGGGAGAATGGGAAGATAAAGAAAACCGTAGAGCCAAACGGGTTAAGCAGATTCTCGACTTTCTTGAACGGGACTTTGATCCTGAAATGTTGTCCAAGGGAAATAGCACGCCGGTGTCGCTGAATAGGGAAACATATTCATGGTGGGTACGACAATACTTTGGCTATACTATGACGGGGAAGGTGACGGACTTGAGTCGATTTGACGCCGAAACCATGAAGGCACCGACTTCCACAATTATTGTTCCTGCCAGGTTTGTAGAAACGTTTTTGGCTGTGGCCGAGTTCTGTGTAAAAACTGACCCTTTATCAAACAAGGCAGTCCCGACCAACAGGATCAAAAAGATCTGGAGTATGGTTAAGAATGGTAGTCCTTGGAACCAGAAGTATTACCAAGTTGTCCGAAACCGTCTTCATAGAATGGGCGTGATTTCCATCTTTGACAGGCAACATCATGTTGGCAAAGCATGGCGATGGGTATCAGGTGAGAACTTTCCTGAGAAGAGCCTTCGTGAACAGGAAAGAAAACTAAAAGCTAAACTCGTAAAGAGACCGCCTGTGAGCTTGGTCGAGTTTCTCGGTGATACTTATAATAAGAACAACATCCTACATAATACCCTATACTACGACGAGACTCAGATTTCAGCCGTTTTCCCTCCTGACCAGCAGGTCCGACCTCCTCCGTGGACAATTGACTAACCTTCCAGACAATTTCAAGATTAAAACCAGTGCTTTTGAGACCTGGTCTCGAAGATTCTCTGTACATTGATCTTTCTCCAAGTCAATTGGATGCAATCCCCCCTATAGAACCCATCTGTTTGACAAATTCATAGCACATGATATATTAGGTGAAATCTCTCCAATCTTCACGATTACCCAAGAGGTAGCGTAGCACAAGGACAACTGAATTCTGATCGTCTCAGATCAGCCCGGCGTGCATTCTTGTTTTGGCTCACTTGCTGTGGGCCGGTTTCCAATACTCGATGTTCGGAGACGGTCTGTTATTTCGTTTCTCGATTCGCTCACAATTACATGGTAGGTGTGTTATGAGATCGTGGTTGGCAAGTTTAGTGGGAGTGATGAAGCTGATACGGATTTGTGGACAAGTATTGGCAATTTGTGGCGTTAGCATCTGGCTTTCTAACAACGTCGCTGCTGCAAACAATCTGTTCGTGGGTGATTGGGGTTCTAGCAACATCTATGTAATCACACCAAGCGGGAGTAAATCCACTTTCGCCACCGGATTATATCATCCAGATGGCTTGGCATTCGACAGCAGCGGCAATCTGTTCGAGGCTGACGAATATTCTGGTCGCATCTACAAATTCACACCAAGCGGAACTAAGTCCATTTTCGCCAGTGGGTTGAACTTCCCAAATGCCTTGGCATTTGACAGCAGTGGTAATTTGTTTGAGTCCGATATTGGTTCTAACAGCATCTACAAATTCACGCCAAGTGGGATTCAATCCACTTTTGCCAGCGGTTTGCATAATCCATTAGGCTTGGCATTTGACAGCAGTGGCAATCTGTTCGAGGGCGATTCCGATTCTAGCAGCATCTACGAATTCACGCCAAGTGGGATTCAATCCACTTTCGCCACCGGCGTGCATGTTCCGTCGGCCTTGGCATTCGACAGCAGCGGAAATCTATTCGAGTCCGATTTCGGTTCTAATAGCATCTACGAATTCACGCCAGGTGGAAGTAAATCCAGTTTTGCTACAGGATTGTCCTTTTATCCAGAGGGATTGGCATTCGATAGCAGTGGCAATCTGTTCGTGGGCGAGGAATATGCAGGCATCATACACACATTCACGCCAAGCGGAAGTCAATCCACTTTCGCCAGCGGGTTGAATAGTCCGGTGAGCTTGGCATTCGCCCCCGTACCCGAACCGTCCACTTTTATCCTCTTCGGCACCTGTGCCATCAGCCTACTTGGCTACGCTTGGCGAAAGCGGAAACGGGTCGCTTAGCCCCTTTCCCTCTTCCCAAGTCTTGACCAGTTGAAACGTTAACATTTTTCTAACCTTCTCGATCTGCCAACTGGTAATTTCCAGTTCATTCTTCTCCTTGATTTCGCTTGGTCCATCTTCATTTCTCGAAAAGGTAGCCAACTATTTGGCTAGGTTTTTCGCTTCGTTCGGACCAATTGTGTTGGTTGTTGAAACGACCTACCAACCAAACGAAAAAGAGAGAATCAAAATGTCAAACCAAGAAGAACTGCGGCGGAAAATCACTGACCAAATCGTTGAATCCCTCAATAGCGGTTCTATTCCGATCTGGAAAAGACCTTGGGGAACCAGCCCGAATTCTGGCTTCCCTGAAAATTGCGTGTCAAAGCGGCGGTATAGTGGAGTGAACGTGCTATTGCTCAGATTAGCGGCAATGCAACACAGATTCTCCAGCAAATTTTGGGCAACGTTCAATCAATGGCGGGACATGGGTGGCCGCATCCAAAGGCGACCGGACCACGTCAAACCGGGACACTGGGGCCAAAATATCGTCTTTTTCACTCGGGTGACAAAGACCGAGACGGACCCCATCACCGGTGAAGAAGAGGAAACCTCGTTCCCGATTCTCAAGACCTACACGGTCTTCAACGTCGATCAGGTGGACGGACCATTTGACCATCTGCGGGTGAAGGAGGAGTCGCTTGCGGTCAACACCGACTTCGTGGACTACGAGCCTGCCGAGGAATTGATTCGCAACATGGCTCTGGATATTCGCTTCGGCGGGGACCACGCCGCCTACAACCCGTCAGGCGACTTCATCATCTGCCCGCACAAGCACCGCTTTAAGGAAGAGAAAGCATACTACAGTACGATTTTCCATGAGGTAGTTCACCTTTCAGGTCATTCCAGCCGACTGAACCGACTACAACACTCTCGCTTCGGGGATCAACGGTATGCGTTCGAGGAACTGGTGGCTGAACTCGGGACCAGCTTTATTCTTTCGGCTCTTGGAATTCCTCAAAGCGACGACATGCAGAACCATAAAGCCTATTTGGCCTCATGGATGTCTGCGTTGAACAAGGATAGCCGGTTCATTTTCCAAGCGGCCAGTTGTGCCAGCAAAGCCACCGATTACGTCCTATCGTTCGCTCCTCAGCATCAGCCTGAGCCTGAACCAGCCGAAGTGTTTTAGTGGTTGGTAGTTGTGTTGCACGGGGCGGTGTTTTATCGCCACCGCCCCGTGTGGATTTTATGGACCACTCAAGTTGGCGTAACCAACAACCAACAACGGAGATCAGAATATGATAGCGACAATTGGACAAATGAACCTCGATGAGGCAGCAAAGGAATTAGCGGGAAATTGGATGGAGTTCGATTGCTTCAGTTGGGCTCGCTCCAACGAAATCGAAGATGCGGACCAGTTTTGTATTGTGTACACCAATAATCGGGATTCCGGCTTGTTGGAACAAAGCAATGCCGAAGCGACCGCCGAAGCAATGAAACCGTTCTTGGACCAAGAACCTTGCGACGTGTTGGAAGAACATCACAACCACTGGGCAGTCGGTTGGGTCGATGGCTATGCGATTCGTGTGTATCGGGACGGCAAAATCACAAAAGCATTTCGGACCTACCATCAGATTCAATCACGACTCGCCGACTATCCCGTTCTCGACGAAGAGGACTATTCAGCAAGGGAATACGAAGCCACCATCGAGAACATTACCGATGCTGCATGGCGGTTGAAACGAGAATATGATCTGCCCGAGGTCTGGGAGTCCAAAGTGTACTCTTGGATTTCGGACCACGATGACTCGGAGATTGAGAATACGGATGATCGTGGCGGCTATCCGAGCGAAGAAGCTTTGCGACGTGCCTTCGATGGTCTGGGATACAAGCGAATTGAAGAGTAGTGGACCTGTCACGTAGCTGGAGGTAATCCGATGAGCCACTTTCAACTGTTGGTTTATGAACCGAGTTCTTCCATCAGGAACCGATTTGCTGAAATCATTCGGCGAATGAACGAGCGGTTTCGGACCCTCGAACAATTTGAGATGCAACTCGATACTATCTGCCTCGACATTGCAATGGCTATGCGAGGCACAATGGACCAACTCGGAATTTACTTCCGTCATGACAATATCCTGGTGTTCAATTTCACTTACATGCCCCAGGAACAGATCGTCAAAGACTTGGAGAGCCACCTTATATGAGCAATCAAGAAAAAGATATCGTTGTATTTCGCAAGTGGCGTGATGGATTCGGCATAATTGCACTTTTTCCTGAGCTTCCCGCTGATTTGTATGGCCGATATTGCGATTCCTACGAACACGTTGGCCAGCATGGTGGTGCTGATTATCACGGCGTGGTTATGAATACCAGACCAGCCAACGAAGAAGAAAGTGTGGACCTTGCTGAGGAACTTACCAAGATCGGCTACAAGTTGCGACCGGTCAAACGTACCTCCCAATATCATCACGAGAAGCGGCGACGATTGGCACGACATCTTGCTCTGATTGATATCGGATAATGGACCAACTGATTGGAATGACTCATGAGAAAGCAAAAACGAACGTATAAACCGGGCCGTCCAACCACCGGATGGGCTTACGGAAAACGAGTTAAGTCTGTTCGCCAGGTTAAGGTAGGTGATTACCTTATCGGAGACAGCCACCAGTTCCAGGCCACCAACCTGTATCGAGTGACCAAAATTATCCACGACAAAAGTCGCTTCTGTGTGATTTATGTTCAGCCCAATCGAAGGACCACCGGTGAAAACGAAATGTGCGTTTGGTATTGGGAACTTGAACCGGACCGCCATCCCTATTACTTCGCTCAAAGAAGGAATTAGAAACCATGTGCCAAGATTTCCCTGACTGGGATGACGAAGACGGTGGCGATGACGACGACTTCCCAGACTGGGACGACATCGACGACGAAGACAATTAGCTGGAACACCGACACGGACCGTGAGCGTGTACGGCAATGACGAAAACTAACTATTCCCGAGGAGAGAAACATGCCAGTGCCATTACGTGTCGAAACACTCGTTAAGGCGTATCAATCCGCCAATTTGTTGAGGAACGATTTACTTGAAGCACACAAAGCCAATAAACATTTGGCAACCGAGATGGTCTTAATGGACATGATTAAAGTTATCTCCGAGATGGAAAACAAACTGAATCTGTTGTCCAGAATCGAATAAAAGGGGAGTCTCCATGTGCAGCATTGACACCGGAAGTGGGACCGTGGATTACAAGACGATCCACCAAGCGATGGGCAACGAGCCATTCACCATGTCTTTGACGAACACAGACGAAATCAAAGCCGTGATTGCTGCGGTCAACGAAGGAATCGACAGCCATCTTGAAGCATGTTTTTGCCCAGATCGTGGCGACCGATACGAGGGCGGAAAGCGGAAGGCGGGGAAGTTGACCTTGTGTCGGACCCTAGAATGTGTTGTCAGTTTAGAATCTCTTCCCATCCTTCTTCGTCGTTTGTGCGAATCTGAACTCGGCGGTGATCCCGAAGTCCAGTCCGAGGGAAATCGGCTTGCTTGCGATATCCTGCTGTGCCTCGGAATCAACGAATACGGCGAATATGTTGGTCGAGAAGCTTTGGTGTAATCAACCCCTATTGACAATTTATAAGGAGAAGGGACCAATGGACCCTTCCAACACAACGAAACCGACTGTGACCGTAAGAATATAGGGAATGGACCAATGTCGCTGTACGAAATCGAACAATACGAATTGCACACGATGAAATATCGGGTTGAAGCAGACAGCGAAGCCGATGCCATCACTAAACTTCTACAACAAGGTGAAGGGGACCCAATCAATAATTCGCTGGAGTTTGCGGACATAGCTGATGATTACGGGATGAGTTTGTCCGAAAACCCGGACCTTTCAAGCCAATTATTTGACCAAGGTGTCGTCAAAAGCGGCGATACCATCATTGGCTCAATCCGAAGCATCAAACAAGTCGAGTAGCGGACCAACGGAGTAAAATATGGAACGAAACGAATCGACCGAAATCAATGATGTTGCCCCGAGTTCACTCTCGCACCTTATCGGGCAGCGGGGCGTGATCGACCAGGTGCGAGTTGCCTTGGATGCGGCACAAATGGACAACAAAAAGTTTGACCACGCCTTGCTAGTTGGAGGGCCTGGATTAGGAAAATCCCAGTTGGCCTCGTGCATTGCACTTGAGATGGCGACAGACTTCCATGAAGTTTTGGGGCAAAGCATCAAGAACACAGCGGACCTAAATGTATTATTGCTGGCGGCGAAGGACAAGGATGTCGTGCATATCGACGAGTGCCACGAACTCGGCAAGGAGTTTCAGACCGCTTTGTACCTTGCAGTGGACAAAAGAAAACTCATAATCCAAGGCGGAAAGACGCCGATGACAATTCCATTGGCCGACTTCACTTTGCTGCTATCGACGACCGACGAGTACAGTTTGCTACAGCCGTGCCGGGACCGGATGAAACTTTTGCTTCGGTTTCAGTTCTATGAAGAAGTTGATTTGATAGAAGTGCTTAGGCATCGCAGCAAGGCGTTGCGGTGGATTGTCGATGAAGCAGTCTTCCCAGAAATTGCCAAGCGAGCAAAAGGAACACCGAGACTGGCATTGAGGCTTCTGCAATCTGCACGCCGGTGTTCCAGGGCCGATGGTGACAACACGATCACCATCGACCATCTTCACCACGCCTGTACGTTGGAACAGATCGACAGCATGGGATTGGGACCGACCGAGACGAGGTATCTCGATATTCTCACCAACGGGGCGACCAGATTAAACGTCATCGCCAGCATGTTGGGATTGCCGAGCCGCACAGTGAGCCAGGTTACTGAGCCGTTCTTGGTGAGGGCTGGTCTCATCATCAAGGACGACCAGGGACGACGGCAACTAACCCAAAAAGGGATGGACCATTGTCGCAATCCAGTCAAAATGCCGTCAGATTCATGACAAAGGATTGTAAGATGATCGACAGATTGATGTCTGTGTCGCAAGTCGCAAAACTGGTGGGTCTCAGTCGCCAGCGTTTTCATCAGTTGATGAGGGAAGGGGTCTTCCCGCCCCCGGTGTACGATATCACAACACGCAGACCACACTACACCGAGGAAATGCAACAGGTCTGCATGACAGTCAGAGAAAAGAACATCGGTATCAATGGTCGGGTCGTTTTGTTTTACGCACGTCGTCCTGGAATCGAATTGAAAAAAACCAATACGCAGCGGTCCACGTCACCCACGAGACCCCGAAAACATAATGGGCTGATCGACGGCCTTCGAGGGTTGGGGTTGACGACCGTCACCGAACAACAGATTGAAGCAGCATTAATAGAACTGTATCCCGCTGGCACATCTGGCGTGGGGGAGGCAGAACTGTTGCGGACCATTTTCGTTCACATTATGCGACGGCATTAGTCGGGAAAGCACGGGAGAAAATACTGAATTACTCCCCAGTTAGGCTCGGACCCCGTCATATTTAAGTCAGATTTGGAGGATTAAATGGTAAAGAATTCGGCAGAAAATGTTTTCGATGGCATCCCGGTCGGTGAAGCCGAGAACCACCTGTTTGTGGAATACTTGAACTCACATGACTTCGCCCCTGGCTCACAGCGGGGTTACGTTCTCGATCTTCGCAAATTTGCCAAGTGGTTCACGACGGCCAACGGCGAGCGGTTCGTCGTCGGTCGGGTCACAACGAGGGACATCACCGACTTTAGAATGCACCTTCGTCGGGACCGAGGTCAAGCCGTGCCGACCATCAATCGGAATCTGACCACGATCCGCCGATTCTTCGGCTGGCTCACCGAACATGGCCATGTCGCCGCCAATCCAGCCAAGCCGGTCAAGGAACTCAAGCGAACGGCCCTCGCACCGAAGGGTTTGGACCGAAGTCAGGTCAGGAAGCTCCTTCGGGAGATTGAACTCCGAGGCGACATTCGAGCGGCGGCGATTTTCTCTGTCATGCTCTACAGCGGTTGCAGAGTTAGCGATCTAGTCAACCTGGACCTACACGATCTGTTGATCGGTGAGCGAAGCGGCTCAATCACGTTCCGATACGGGAAGGGCAGCAAGCAACGGTCTGTTCCTTTGGCACTGCCAGCCCGCCAGGCCCTTGCTGTTTACCTCGAAAGCCGTCCACCTGTTCAGTCGAGTCGGGTGTTCGTCGGAGAAAGAGGACCGTTGACCGACCGAGGATTCAGGGCCTTGTGCGATAAATACTCGGCGATCTGCGGTTTCAAGATCCATCCGCACTTGTTGAGGCACACGATGGCCCATCAATATCTTGAAGATAACGGAAACGATCTGGTTGGATTGGCTCAAATCCTCGGCCACGAGTCCCTCAACACCACGGCGAGGTACACCAGGAAGACAGAAGGGCAGTTGGCCGGGGCCACCGACAGGCTGAACTACTGAGATTTGGGCTATGCACCGGACCGCAAATCCAATTCACGGATGAGTCTATTCTCTGAGAAGTAACCCATAAGCACTTGCAGAGGATTCTGTCGCCCCCAGGTAATCGTCTTGCACAATGCTTCATCAAGTGGGACGATTTCCGAGTATTCAAGACGATCTCGGGGAGAGGGATTCAATTCTGACCCACAAACTCGCTGAACTCACTGTTGCCGTGACAATATCCACCAAAGTGGCTACATTGGCTCCAATCCGACTCTTCGGCCAATGTCTTCCCGTGCCGGATAATAGGGACGTTCAAGTGGTGTAACCAGTTGGCTGATGCGTTCGTCTACCGAATTCCGATGTTGTAATGCCACAAAGTTGCTCATGTCAATTACCTCTACGATCTCTTGCTTTCCATAGGCTTCAAGTGAGACTCCTCGCAGTCCGATTTGAACCGCTCGGCGTTGTTCCTTTGTGCCATCGGGAAGATGGTCGGGATCCCATTGGAGCCGGACTTCAGAGTGAGCAACGGCAGTCCTCCATTCTTCTTGCGTTGCAAAGGATGTTGGATTGAACGAAGACAACACTGCTCGCTCCAGCAACGAATCAAAGAAGGCTCGGCTTAACCGGATGCCTAGCACGACCTCCTGCCCCGAAGCACGCCCCCAATCACTGCGGTACATCATCCAAAGAAAACTCGGTTTTATCCAACTCATGCGATTATAGCTGAATTCACCGCCAAAGCATTGATGTCGTATCGCAAAATGTCCAATAGTTGGAGAGTAGGCTTGGTACACGATAATCGTCTGCTCATCGAAGCAGGCAAGTATATGCCGACCGGTTGAAGGCCAATGCTTAATCTGGTCGAGATATGGCTCAGTGGGAACGTTCATAACTATCGGTTAGTGATTCTCACGAAGCCTGTGCCATCGTCTATCCCTGTAACAACGCAGTCGAATGCCTCGACCAGTGCGACCATACAGCCAACCCCTCCGAATGGATATGCTAAGGCGTGGAAGTTCAGGCGGGCCTTATTACCATCCGACATGTCACAACTAAGAAGCTCATATTCGCCATTTGCGAAGGCGTCCAGGAAAGAGTCGAAGTCCCACATCAGACCAGCGGACTCTTCGGTCGGTGTTTCAATTATTGGGCGGGTTCGCAGGTCCTCAAGTCGCTGTAGTCGCTCATCATCTGTGGGCCAATAAAAGTGACGTAAAGATTCCTCGTCAAACACTCCCAACATTTCGTTGGCAGTTCGCCAGTCGCCATTGTCCTTTTGACGCTTCAACTCAGTAAAAACTCGTTGAAGTACCACAAACCGTTCCGGTGAGGTTACAGAGAAATCAATGAATTCGCTCATAGCTATCGCCAGAGTTTAGCGAGGGGTATCAGGTAGCACCTTGTATCTCATCTTCTGATGCTCAGCACCAGTCCTATCCAGTATAGTCGTCCACATCTGGACCGTGTAGTCCTCCCGTTCACGAATACTTCAATCTAGGAGGACGATCATGTCCACGACCATCGCCAACGGGACCAATGAAGCCGAGCGAAAAGCTGCAAATGATGCTCTTGGGGTTCAAGACGGCTGCAATTTAATCGCCATCATCGGTGCGTTTCACCGGCATTTGATTGTCCTGCGGGACAGCGGAGTTTGCGGTGACAATCTCAACAACCACCCCGTTTCTATCGCCTTCATCAGCAAATTAAACTCCCTTTGTCGGCTGACCGACAGCCGTGAAACAGCAGCGTTGATTGCCTTGGACGAAATCGTGAACGGAGAAACAGTTGAGTATGAAGTCATTCCAATTTGATGAACGGACCTCCTTGTTGAGCGTGGGCAATTCAACACCTCGAATCAAGGAGAAACGAAAATGGCCTCGACACGTTCAATTCGGCAAGGGCAGATAGAGATTGGAATTTTGGAACACGACGGCCATGAATTTGCCGCATTTGGTGCAACAGTCGCCGGTAGGGATATAACCGCCTATCTGAAATACAAATGCGGCCACTACTGGTTGACGACCTGGACTGGCGGGGCCATGCTCGACGGTCGTTCCGAAGTGATCGAAAGGTTCTGGAATGGCTCTCTCGCATTGATGTTCCGGCTGCCTCGTGGTCGGTTTATTGTAGGCTATGCTCTCAGCGATGACGGAATGTTGTTCCGGGGCGAATTACTAGATGGCTGTTCTGAAGTGGAAGCTCGGCGTCATTGCATAATGGTGGCCGAAAACTGGATGGAAGTGGACCAAGCGGACGAAGAGGAAGCTGCACTCGAAGCCGTGTGACCGACTGGACCAAAGTTCAACAACAACAGCCTACATCCGAGGACGATTATGGATATCGCTGTCTCAGTTGCCGAGTGGCTCCTCGGGCAACAGAATATCACAGCGGCCACCCCTGTCTTCGTGCAGATAAGGCGTCGTGTTTATTCCGCTGCCAGATACACTGAGGACCGCAAGGGCGTCGAGGAAACCCGACTGTATATCGTGGGAGAAATGCCTCCGTTCCACAACAGGATGAGGCGAATCTGCTATCGGACCGATGACTCGGGCTGTGATTGGCATATCATCGCCTGGTTCAAACAAATAAAAGCTTGCACCGAGTGGAGCGAAACGCATCCGTTCGGAAGTCATTTCATTCTTGCCCAATGGTCGCAAATTGAAAACTGGGCTGTGGACCAAGTCGAAAAGAAACCGTTTTACCGCCTCCCGATGACCATCACAGATTGTGGACAAACCAATACCGATGTCAATCAGCAAACCGATGAGAAGGAAAAATAATACTCAACCAAAACTAATCGGAGAAGAACCATGCAGACCACCACCAAACCAAAGTTTTCCCTCGGTCAAATCGTGGCGACCCCTGGAGCATTGGACCTACTGCGTGAAAGCGGCGAGAGTCCTGCGATCTTTCTCAATCGCCATGTCCAAGGCGATTGGGGTGAAGTGTGCCAAGAGGACCGTCAACTCAATGACCAAGCCCTGGTTGAAGGCTCTCGTGTGTTGTCGGCCTATCGGACAGCAAAGAACGAGCGGCTCTGGATAATAACCGAGGCAGATCGCTCTTCGACTTGTCTGCTCAGGCCAGATGAATATTAATCGTTCTCTCCGGACCTCCAACGACAACATACCAACTCCAACTTCCTAAATGAAAGGACAAACTCATGGCTGACGAAACCGAAACGATCCGCCGCCAAATGGTCAGCGAGATCAACGCCGAGCCAGGCAGCCGTGCGGACCTCGAAAACAAACACGGCCAGGTCTGGAACACGGATGAAATGTGTCGGGACTTTGAACCGTTGGGATTCGCCGCCCCGCTTATCGTCGTGCGGCGGCGGTCGGACCGAGTGCGAGGATCGTTGATGTTTCAGCATCACCCACGATTTTACTTCGGCTTTCAACCGGAGTAATTGAAGCACTGATGGATGGGTTCGTTGAGGACATCTTGACGGACCCGTCCACTCAATAGGCAGGTCGGATCTCCATCGTGTTTGTCGCAGAAAAAGTATTGCAACAATTCCAGCGAAAATCTCTAAATCGGGTCCCCCCTCCCTGGCCCCCTGGATGCTAACGTGGTTGCCTTTTCTTTATTCGCTTTGTTGCATTTTCGGAAACTAAGAAACTTCGCTGGTCTTCCCACAGGCTGAGATGTTTGTCCGATTCACCGACTCAAAAAACGGCGGCGAAAAACAACGCCGCCATCAAGAGTGATTTTCATAGCTAACATCTTCTTTTGGTGCCCCAAGTGTAGTCATCTTCCGGGTCTGCCCGCACTGGTAATGGAACGGGGCCGGGAGTTCAGTAGAACTCCCGGCCCCGTCTGGCAAGATTTCAACGGGGAGATCGTTTATGCTAATTCCCCGTAGGCATCGGGATTTTCACACCTTCCTTCTGAAGTTGCTCCCGAACCCACTGGAACTTCTCGTAATTTGAGATGGTGATCGGACCAGTATAGGTTTCGCTCTGCAGTTTGCGAGGCGGGTACTGCACATAGGTCTTCATCAGGTCCTTGATAGCCCCGCTGATGGTCACCATTGTCCAGGTCCGTTCCGTGTAGTTGTTCATGAAGATGTCGTAGCGTTCCTGCGGGTCTTGCCACAGGTCGAATACTTGCGGCACGGTGGCAACGTACTTCTGAGGGCCCTTCCAGCCGAGGTTGGAGTCCACGGCAAGTCCGCCTGTCGGCTGGCCGTCGTCGCCGCGCAGGTTGAAGCAAGCCTTGTAATTGCCGACACGGGCGGCACCGGGGGTTAGCTCATTCTCAGTGAAGTAGAACCAAGAATTACGTGGGCATTTGCCAGTACCAAAAAGGACTGGCGACATGTCGTAGCTGTCGAAGATGATCGGCTGACCTTCGCGATCCTTCTCCGGCAGCTTCACGCCACCAAGGGCTGCAAAGGTCGCCATGTAATCGAGGCCGCCAATGATGTCGTGGTTCTTCGTACCCGGCCTTGATCCCCGGCCCCCAGGCAATGGCTGGAACGCGGTTGCCGCCTTCCCGCACCGTGCCTTTCGTGCCACGGAACGGCGTGTAACCGGCATCAGGATAAACATCCTGCCAAGCCCCGTTGTCCGTGGTCCAGAAGACGTAGGTGTTCTTGTCAAGACCGAGCTCACGGAGCTTGTCCATGATCCTGCCGATGCGGGTGTCATTCTCCACGACCGAGTCCGCATACTTGGTCTTGGACATCGATTTGTGGATGAAGTCGGGATGCGGCATGTTCGGCTGATGCACCTTCATGAAGTTGACGCTCATGAAGAACGGCTCGTCGGACTTGGCCGCCTTATCGAGATATTCGACCGATGCCTTCTCGACGTATTCGTCAAAGAACGGAATCCCAACAACGCCCTTTTCGGGCGTGTTCACGTATTGCCCGTTGATCTTGAACTCTTCGACTGGCTTCTCGCCTGCCTTGCCAGACAATGCACCCTTCGTCACCTTGTTGAACATCGCTCGCAGGTCCTCGGACATGTCGGGGAACCATGTCGGGTCGCCATAGGTGTAGGCATTGAGGTGGTAAAGGCCGCAGTATTTCATCTCGTCGTAGCCCTGAGCGTTGGGCAGCGCGTAATCGGCCTCGCCCAGATGCCACTTGCCGGTGAAGAAGGTCTTGTAGCCTCCCTTCTTCAGCACCGATGCCAAGGTCCACTCCGCTGCGGGCAGGCCGCCGCCCTGGCCCTGGAAGGCCACGGTGGTCATGCCGCTGCGGTTTGGGATGCGGCCGGTCTGCATTGCAGCACGGCCCGGCGTGCAACTCGGCTGGGCATAGAACGAGAAGAAGGTCATGCCTTCCGCTGCCAGACGGTCGAGGCTGGGCGTGGGCATGCCCCGTCCCGCACCACCGCCGTAAGGCCCCGAATCACCGTAGCCGAAGTCGTCGGACACGATCAGGATGATGTTGGGTTTCTTATCAGCCGCATGGGCGGGAACGATGACACCGATCATCGCTGTGACCGTCAGCAGCGACAAGCCGCAAGTCAAGATCGTCGTTCTTTTCATTTGCGTATCTTCCTTTCTCCAGAGAACAGGCAAAATAATGTACCGCTAAGGCCAGTCCACGGCAGACCGTCAACCTAGCGACCGATATTATAGCTGTTTGACCGCCAGATAATAGCTCCCTAAAAAATCCGTTGAATGGGCAAAGAAATGCAAAGAACCTCCCGCTTTCGCCCCCCGTGTCACAACGAACAACACAAGAACTCGGCTTGATTTCACTGAGGGCTGGGGTGCCTGGTCGTGGCAGGGGGAGAATTGGCGGGGGTGGCTTTTTTTCAAGGGATTCCTATTTCAGCCGGTCAATTGGATTGGAGACCGAGGGGACAGCATGACAAGAGGCACGTTGAAATAGTTTTCTAGTACAGTGGGTATGCACCCAAGTGATATGGTGAACATCACTAAGGGGCTGTCTGGAAGGTGAGCTAACTTCTTTACCAATCGACTTTTCGGACACCCGCTATTGTAAAACGCTGGCGACTACGTAGAATTGCTGTCGGCGTCTCGGAATGACTGCCGCCCTGATGGTCACGGTATGGGAAATGTCGGCTAAACGATGTTAGCTGCACGATACACAGAGGAGACTTCGATGGAAAAGCTTTCAACCGCATTCATCATCGGTCTGGTGCTGGTAACGCAGTCGGCAACAGCCCAGAGCACGACGCCCCTTGCATCCAATGCTGATTCCAAGTTTTCGTTTGCCGTGTATGGCGATTCACGCTCGATGATGTACCTTCCGCCGATGGAGGATCAGAAGGAGGAGGCTACCAAACTGATGGTAGATATGTTTGAACTGGTGCTGCCAGAGAAGGTTGCCGAAGCGGTTGTTCGGAAGGATGTCAAGCTGACCTATGATCCAGCCACTAAGGAGTTGGTGCAGATCGTCATGCCGTTCATGACCGCAAGCCAAGTCACCACGCTGACGGTGGATAAGGGCTGGGTCACGGAGGCGTCGGTCGAGGACGTGAAACTGATGCCGGGCGTGCGTCACACGATGTTCCGGCTGCAAGGCGGCGACTGGGTTGTCCGAGAAATGGTGAGAGATGTCCAGAGCGGACGAGCAAAATTCATTCTCAGCACTGGCGACCTAGTCTGGTGGGGCAAGCAGGGCGGTACGCCCTCCAGCAGTCCGTACTGGAAGCTGGTAAACGAGGACGTGATGAAAAAGCTGCCTGCTCCAGATGAGCAGATGCAGGCTGCTGGGCTTCCCGGACGTGTTTTCCCCGCTGTCGGAAATCATGAAGTGTGGGGCGACACCGATGTGGAAGGTCTATTGACGTGTCTTTCCCTATTTGAAGAAGTTCGGAGTTTCGGACAAGCAACTCATCTACAAGTTTGATTTCAACGACGCTCGCTTCATTTTCCTGTGGACTGGCAAATACGATTATCGTGATCCCACAGGCTGGAGTGCCACAAGGCCCGCATACGAAGCACAGATGGAGGAACTGAAGCATTGGCTAGATGAAGCCAAGGCTGCGGGCACCCACAAGGTCTTTGTCGCCTTCCACTGCCCCGCCTTCTGCCGTTCCGGCATGGGGGCCATCCCCGAAGTCCAGAATCCCCACAAGATTCTTGCGTCGTATGCGAAAGACCTGGAGATCGTCGTGTTCAATGGGCACGTTCATACGACCGAGCTTTACGAAGTGGATGGCGTGAAGTACCTAGTGCTTGGCGGCGGGGGGGCTGAACAGGACCCAATCCTTCCCGGCAGATCGCACGTCAAGGTGCCCGCCGATTACCCGCCCGACCTGTATTGGAAGGGACAAGATCGCAAAGAGGAATACAACTACGTGCTGGTGGACGTGCAACCCGGACAGAAGACAAAGTTCACGCTCAATCGCTTCCGGCCTTGGTCGGCAGAGCCGTTCGCAACCGTCGAACTATTTGGCTCTTCCAAGTGAAGACGACCGTCTGATGATTTGACGCTCACGGGTTGTGTCGGGGTTCTACCATCGCTGGTCATGCTCAAATCAGTTCACTCCAATACCGGAAGCCGCCGTCCGTCAGAAACGACCTTTTCCCGCCCCCAGTTTCAGAAAAAACATCTCAAGATTTTGGGACGAGATTCCTGGAGATCGGTTCCATAGGGCGGGCCGATGCAGGTTGCCCAAGCCACGAGGAATGGCTTGAGATGAAGGAGAAATGGATGGCGGAATAAGGAACAAGAAATAAAAATGCCTCTGGATGGGGCAGGGAGTCCAGAGGCGAAGAAAAATGAGGTTTCCCTCACTGCCCCTTATTTTACACCGGCATTTTTTCCTGTAAATCACCCTTCCTGGGATTGGGAAGTCGGTCAGAATATAGGTATTATTTTCCATAGATGTTAAAATGTTACAGGACCAACGATAGGGCCATCAATGGAACGAATATCTCAATCTAAACTAAATCGAAGAGCATTCCTCCACAAAAGCTCCTTGTTTTTGGCAGGTGCGGGTGTTTGCAGTCAAGCGATCCCACTCTGGGCAGCCGATTCCAAACCAAAGCTTCATATTGGCATGGTCGCCGATCTGCATTACGCCGACAAGGAGCCTACTGGGACCAGGCATTATCGGGAAAGTTTAAAAAAGTTCAGCCAAGCCGCACAACAATTTAAGAAAGAAAAACTAGACTTTATCATTGGGTTGGGCGATTTGATTGATTCTGCCGATTCGTTGGAAGTCGAGAAGGGATATTTGAAACGCATTGCCAAAGACTTTGCTGCAACTCCAGGTCGGCATTATTATGTCCTCGGGAATCATTGCGTATGGAGTTTAACGAAAGCTGAGTTCCTTGAAATTGTCGGACAGAAAGAATCACACTACTCTTTCGACACGGAAGGCTACCACTTCATTGTCCTCGATGCCTGCTATCGAAACGATGGAAGTCCATATGGAAGAAAGAATTTCCAATGGACTGATGCAAACATCCCGTCCGCCGAGTTGGAGTGGTTGAATTCAGATCTGCAAAAGACATCCTATAAGAGTATTGTTTTCATTCATCAACGCCTTGATGTCGGTGGTGATTATGGAGTGAAAAACGCAACAGAAATAAGGCGAATCTTAGAGCAATCAGACAAAGTTATGGCTGTGTTCCAGGGGCATTATCATCGCAACGATTACAAGCAAATCAGTAACATCCACTACTGCACTTTGGCGGCTATGGTAGAGGGCGAAGAGAACAATGCATATGCACTCCTGGAGATTTTCCCTGGCGATGTCATTCGTATTAAAGGATTTGCTCGGCAAAAGGGGTACGATTGGGAATAGAGCTTATTCATCCTTCACCTCTAAACTGCTCCCATAATCGCTGAAAACGGCTCTCGTAAATCATTTCGTAGAGTTGTTCCCGGTCAGGGTACAGTTCGAGGCATCGTTCACGGACTTTATTCTTTTCGATTTCAATATCGATGGCGGGAAGGTCGCTGCTGAGGATCAGAACACAGACCCGATCCGCTAAACGTTGCATTTCCTGCATTGTTTCCCTGGAGTCTGCCATAAGTATCTCCCTTCCTTGGAATTATACTCTTGCATGGGCCGATGAATCCTCTTCAATGGACGAGTTTTGATTGAGATGCAAGCCACAAATCTTGCACCAATGTTCCTTTCCCTTCTTTACAAGGTTGTTATATGTGCGAATTCCTATCCGACACTTCTCCTCGATGCCTTGGTTTGGGCAATCGCACAGAACAAACAACCGTCGTCTTCGAGCCAGTCCAGTGCGGTCAATGGTGTGGAGCCGAAGCGGTTTCAAGCCGCAGTTTCGCATCGCTTCCTTCCATTCGGAGCCGTGAGGGCGAGGGGCGTACCTGTGCTTATAGTCCACCACGATGTGGCAGGTTTCGTGAACCACCGTTTCCATGCGAATATCTGCCGTCGTCGCTAGGGACCACAATGGAGTGCTTAGTCGAATTCTGGCACGCATCGAAACCCGGTTGTAGATTGCATCACCAAGGCGGCTCGTGAAACGCTTGTTCCATTCGACCAAAATTACTTGAGAGAGTTCGGGAACGCCATTGCATTCACATGCGAATCGAATCCATTCTTTGATTTTTTGACAGTCTTCCAAACTTTCACTCCTCATTGAAAATTCTCATAAGCTTCGGCTGGTCCGATACGAAGACAGGCGGCATTTCAATCCCGGCCAGGTCTGCAAGGGTATCAAGAACTTCATCGGTCAGGCTCATGAACTGAATCTTGATGGGGCCGGTGACCGACCAAATCTCGACCTCCGTGAATTGATCGTTCGTCAGGTTCTTCTCAGGGGCTTTCTTCGCCCACGCCTCTTGGCCCATGTCGGTAATCTTCTGCTGCACCAGGTGCTTGGCGACCACCTCGGCGAGCTTGTTATGTCGCTCGATACGCACGAGGCCCTCTCCGACCCAACCTCGGCCCATGCAACGAGGACACTTTCTACCTTCGCATTGAACACAAACGTAGCGGATTGTCATCGTCGATTATTTTTCCAATCTTCGTAGTCATCATGAATACGATTCACATCGGCGTGATATTGAAACGAGGCCAATAGGATGATTAGGATGATAAACAGGAAAACGCCTATTCCCATAATGGCACCTCAAATCACGTTCGGGTCGTCGAGGGATTTTGTCGAATCGGGAGGAAGAGGCGGGGTTGGTAATGGGCCAAAATTCGCTTCCCACTCTTGTCTCGCCTTCTCACGAAACATTTCCTGATATCGAGTAGACGCCGGATCTGTATTGAAAGGCTCGGGCACGGTGTCGAAGAATGGGTCTCCCCCATTTTTTTTCCAAAGCCGGTAATACCCTGGATTTATCAAAAATGTGCCAATGTTTGTGACAGCCCACCAGAATCCAAGCATAAGAGCGAGACCAATTGCACCACCGATAATCACAGGTGCTCCTAGTAAAACACCGACGGCACCCACGCATAGCATCGGCAGAGATACCATACGTCCTATGATTGTCAACTTAGAAGTGCGTATCGGATTGTTTGGCACCACAGACTCCGCAGAACAATACGGGCAAGAGGCTAGATTCCCAGCCATGGCGTTACGAATGTGTAATGCTTTACGACAGCTAGAACAGTTAAAATTAATCATATTGTTCTCCTAAATTACGTTCGGGTCGTCGATACCTTTTGTGGAATCCGAAGGACGTGGTGGGGCTTGTATGGGAATACCCAATTGTTCGCATTCTTGTCGAGCCTTCTCTCGATATAATTCCTGATACCGTACAGACGGAGCATCATTGTTTAATGGGCTGCTTACAGTATCAAAGAACGGGTCTCCACCGCCTTTTTTCCAAAGCCGGTACTCTCTCGGACACGTCAAAAACGTAAAGAGGTTTGTAACCACCCATAAAAACAACATGACAACAGCAAACGCAACCACACCGTACAAAATGAATTTCCACCCCAACTCTGCGTCGGCAATCGACAACATCATGCCCCAAAAAACTACTATCGCAAGTGGGATGCAACCAATCCGAAATAAAATAACTAGTTTCGAAGTGCGTCTAGGATTCCCAGGCAGTCGAGTATTCGCCCCACAGTGCGGGCAGCGACCGAGTTTTCCGGCCCACTCATCGCCGATATGCAATGCCGCACCACAAGCACTACAAATAAAGTTAATCATGTTGATTCTCCATCTTGGGTCTTGGGAACCGGGTGTGGTCCGCCCTGAAGCGAGAGGCCGTGGCCGAAGGCTCATTCGGACATTATGAAAGGGGTTGGTCCGTTAGAACGGGGAGTGCGTGAGAGAAGCTGGCGTGATGGATAAAAATAGCAGGGTTTATTTCAAGAAATAATAAAACCCCGTCAAAAGAATGATCGGGGTTTTAAAAGGGGGCGGGGGTCTAATCCTCTTTTGATTCGCCAGAATCAATTTCTTCCATGATGTATTCGATGATTGCAAAAAGTAAATCATCGAAGCTTACCCCAGCTATTGCAATGGCATCCCATACCCCACCCATATCTACAACGGCTTTTTGGTCATGGGATTTGGCAAATTCCCTAACTACTGTTGCCGCTTCTTTACCACAAATCGCATCCTCGATCCGCCGTCGAAACCATGTGCAAAGCTTTTCGGCAGTAAGTGGTTTTGAAACTTTCTTTTTGGCTTTCGCCACTTTCGATTTGGTTTTCATAGTGAAAACCTCCTATGGGTTAGAAAAATTAAAACCCGCCCATAGAAATGTGGCGGGTTTTAAAAGGGCGGGATTACTCTTGGATGCAATCGAATTCGATTGCCTCAATATCCATATTGAGGGTTGTTTGCACCAAATCTTTGGCGTAATCCCATAAGGGATCTTCGACGGTTTGTGCCAACTCGGCAACAGCCGTCAAAACATCTTGATAATCCATTTCGTTTAAGGCATCCTGTACAACCGCCTCCTTATCGGTTGCCTGTTCAATCTGCCCTTTAAGGGCATCAATTTTACTACGGATTTTTTCTAACGATTTCAAATTCATTACAACACCTCTTTCTAAAAAAAGTTAAATAGCGGTAAAAGCCGCCTTGGTAATAGACGATTGTATCTTGGCTAATTTTAAATATGCTTTGTAGTCTCTAGGGTCTTTGAGGTCTTGAAATTGCTTCTTGGTCAATACCAAGCCGATAACGGATTTGATTTGGCTAACGGGGTCAGTTAAAAATTTTGGGCTATCAACAAATTCACAAGACCATGCCACAACGTAATCTTCTACATGTGTATAATCAAATATCTTATCTTGGCTAACAAAATCCATTAAGGTTTTTAGAATTTGTGTCATAATGTGGGTGTGTTCGACCGAGTTGATCTTTTTCGCCAACCCAGCCCCACAATACATTTTAATATTGTGTTCTATATCGATCATCTCCCACATTGAAAACATCTTGTCAAAATCGGCCTTGATTTTATTGACGGTATAATCAGTATCTTTCTCTATCAGTTCAATTTTCTGTGCCGCTTCTTCAATGACCCCATCAAGTTGCACCATCATTTCGCTGATCGTCTTATCTCTGTCTGCGATCATCCTATCTTTCTCCTTAATCTTTTGTTCCGCCTTGAACAATTCCGACTTTGGCGGTTCCGGTGGTGCTGGTGGTGTTGATAGATTTACGTGGTCATGCCGCAACTCGACAAAAAATCGATCCAGCCGATCAACTACCGCCTCGTGTTCTTCCGGCACTACATCCCGTAGTACCGCCAATAATTCCTTCGACTTTTGCTTGTGAATTTTCGACAACATATCTCTATTCCTTTCTGTTATGGTATAGAAGGAGAAAAAGCCCGTTAAACGGGCTTACAAAACGCAAGTTAGTTTGTTGGCGGGATGTTATACCGCCGTTCCCAATTTACAAAATGCCTCGTGCGAAACTTGTTCATTCCATTCTTTCGATAATTCTTTTCCAGTCCAAATTTTCGCTTCCAACTCCTCAAATAATGTTGCAATATTTGGCGAGCCGTCACCATTGACGGCATATCGCCGCAATATCCGCAAACATTCCAGCCCATTGAAAATCAACGAGTGCAGAATATTGGCTTCCACAAAACTATCACCATCCAATTTTCCCTTGTAAAATTCCCGCAATTTCGCAATCCAGAAGCGTAGACTGATGAAAATACTTTCCGCCACAACGAAATATCGAGTTGATACGCCATTTTCTTCGGCCGAAAAATCGCCATAAACCCATAATCTGTTGTTTCGTGGGCGGGTATCGTCCACCGCAAAAATATATACCGGCTTGTCCTTGTACTCGCCGAATTGGGCAACGATTTCCCCTTCTGGTTTTGTTTTCATTGTTTCATTCCTTTCTTAAAAATGCACATTATTTTATTGTTAATCACTATCTGTGCGAGCTTATTGAGGTATTCTTGCGACCAGTCGCATTCCCCGCATAGCATTGTTTCAAAATTGGCAACTGTAAAATAATCCTCCCGAAGTAAGAAAGCTTACGTATCGGGATTGTCCTGGAGAAACTGCATACAGCCTCCAGTGAACACCACCACGGCCTCGTGTTGCTCCGCACGATCTATTCTTGCTTGTCAAACCAATCCGGCCTTATCCGCCGAATCTCGGCATCAAACTTAGCGTCATACTCGGGATAGTTCGGGTCAGTATAACGGTCTAATGCCTCTGCCAATTCATGCTCACGCTTGAGACTCAACTTGTTCATGTTATGTTTCTCCTTTGTCTTCGGGGCCACACAGTGAATCCCGCTCATTTCTTTTGGTTCTTCACTCATCGAAATCTCCTTTTCTGCTATAGGGACGATCCGAACTCTCTACCACTTACAAGAAATGTCACCAAAATGATCTCTGGAATTAGCCCAAAAAGACGTAACACATTATCAATTAAGCCGTTAAGTGCCCCAGAAGAAGGAAGTTATTCCTGAATTTTGAAACGTTCTAAAACTTTTCAAGAACGTTTCGGTGCAGCAATCCTGGTAGAACAGGAACGTATTTGAGGCTGGCTAGATAAATGCGATTAAAAACATGAACTTGTACCGCCAAAAATTGAATTAATCGTCGTTGTAGTCATCAGCGTGGTTTTTGCGGCGACGAGATTGAGCTTGAAGTTTATGTTCCTTATCGGGTGTGTTTTTGGCCATTGTCTGGCTATCAATAGTGCTACGAACCTCCCTCGAACTACCATATAACTTTTTAAGTTTCTTCCCCAGTTTCCATGTGACGCTGAAAGTGTTGCAATAGGCCCCTATTCTATATTTAGAGCGAATCCAAGGCTTGCCGTCAGGTGTTCTTCCAAGTTTCTCTAACATCTCTTTATTAATTTCATGCATAATTCTCCGAACTTCATTTTCAGCAACTTTTTCCCTGGTGATTTTCACATGCACAGCTTTATGAATCATAATCCAATCAATTGGCTCTCCCGGACTCTCAGCATGAACCTTTTGAGCAAAATACCCGAATAAATCCTTAAAATCTTTAGGCACAGGATAACTGCCCGTCTTACTTTTTAGTATGTAGGACTCATCTCCCAAGTCAAATGTGATTTCATGACATACCGGGATGCTATCTGTTTCTTCTTGTGGGTGATTATTATTCTCGTCTTTAGTTTCTTCTTGTGGGTGATTATTATTCTCGTCTTTAAGAAACTGATCTATAAATTGCAACCCGAGAGTGATTGCATTCTCTTCAATTTCCATATACGAAATTATTACCGGCGGGTCTTCGTGGGAATCATCATCACGGAGAGATCGACTCCGTGTCGGAATCACTTGCACATCCACAGATCCCTTGGAGTCTGCCGTGTTTAGGACTTCATGCTCATTGGTGAGTGTTATGTGCGGATTCTTTATGGCGAACATGGCCAAGGCATTCAGCGTCCAGTAATAACCTGATGTCGGCTTCCAAGATGATGGCCCGAAACTGTAGGCCGATGCAGGTGAAACCGGCCTAATTGACGGCACGAACAACTCTGGTGCTGCCGTCGGGGACCGACGGATCGCTACTTGCACATCCTCGGCCCATTTCTTGAACGCTTCGACGCCTTCCTCATCACCCCACCATTGAATGCAATAGGTTCGATCAGGCGTAATGTCGAGCCAATGACTCAGTCGGTGCAAACGTTCATCACGGTAATTAAAATGCGGCTTGCACACATTCTCTGCAAGTTCCCATATTGCAGGCTGAACCCAGGCCGCTAGAGAAGGTCGCAAAATGCCGAAGCCGAATGGTTTCCACTTCCCTTCCATATCCTCTAACCTGTCTCGCAGATGCTTGAGTTGCTTATTATTTTCCATGTGTATTTTTTTAGTGCGAATGTTTTTTGCCATGACTATTGTTCCTTGATTTGAAGGGTAAATCACGCCGTTACTTCAACCCGCTCATGCAGGGTCTTATCCCAATTCCCTTAGACTTTAGACTTCCCCTTTTACGTCCGAGTCTAAAGTCCAAGGGATTAACGGTGAGGAAAGTGATTCGCCGGGCAGCTTTGAAAAATGAGAAGATGCTTTTCCAGGTCATCCCACACCTCCTCAAACGTTGACGATTGTTTCTAAACGCTTTGTTGTCTATCTCTTTTTATACGAACCTTTCCAGGATTTGTAAACTAATAATATTTCTGCTTTTCTGGGAGTT
Source organism: Pirellulales bacterium (assembly GCA_963844755.1). Lineage (GTDB taxonomy): Bacteria > Planctomycetota > Planctomycetia > Pirellulales > Thermoguttaceae > JBEKIK01. Next base: position 1,143 of record CAWJPM010000016.1, on the reverse strand, counting down.
TGCCTTTCTGGCGACAATTACAACTCTGCAAGTGCATGAGTTGCAGTAGGTTGAATGTTTCTTATAAGTTTTGTAACGGAGGAATTAATTCCATAAATAAATGCAGTCCCGCAGCATTCAACAAAACAGGAATGACCTATTTTGCAAATACTGGTAGGACGGCACTGCTTGGGGATGCTCGCCGTCTTCGGAAAATGACTGGTCTTTTCACTATCAGCGAAGTAGCAGACGAGTTAAATATGAACTTTGCAAAATGAGAATATGCTCTTCCAAACCATTCCACACCTCCACAAATGTTGACGATTGTTATCAAATCGTTTCAAAATATCATTATTTTTTAAACGCCGTCTATCTCCGCAACTCTTTAGAGGGCATTCAGTTGGTTCAAGGCGAATCTTTTCGTTTAAACCCTTCCAGCCTTGAATCTGTGATGGGTAGAGGGTCACGAATCCCATCATCAATCCTGAAGGAGCCGATACCTGGACCACAATCATGGAAAACTTTCGCCGGGGGCCAATTCAGGAGAGTGAGTGATGAGCAAACCCTCTAATCGCAAACGTCAAAAAATTTTACAGGAGTATCGAGATGGCTATTGATGTGTTTGAAGAAAATCTACTGACATTCGGAGAGGTGACTAAGATCTTGCCACGCCGAAAAGCAGGAAAAAAGGCACATACATCTACAATTTATCGATGGGCGACTCGTGGTTTACGAGGCATTTGCCTGGAAACGGTTCAAATTGGTGGCTCCTTGTGCACCAGCAAGGAAGCTCTTCAACGTTTCTTTGATAATCTCCATGCAGTTTTGCATGCAAATCATCCTGCCAAACAAATCCAAAAGCAAGAGAAGGCAATAATCGATGCAGAGCGTCGCTTAATAGAGGCAAAATTTTAATTAGATGAATGAAATCTCAGGATTGTTAATTGACATGCTTTGTCTACATTAAGTAGAGGCTACGGAATCTACGGAGATACTATTGATTTACTGCAAAATAACACTAAAATCTGAAGTAGTTTGGAGTCGCTTGCAGAAGACGACTGTGTGTCGTAAGTTGTGAGGGGAAAGAGAGTTTCTGAGCCTTTTAGCGATCCCGGTGGCTCTGCTGTTAACCGCTTTGTCCAAGGTTCGAGTCCTTGTCGGGGA
>CAWJPM010000015.1:0-332599 GCA_963844755.1 Pirellulales bacterium | reverse complement strand
TGCTAGGCGCAATCCCAAGCCAGCGGTGGTAAGGATCGAAAGCTTCAGACATTCGCTTTATCCTTTTCTGCACTTATATTCTGATAAGTGCTCATTATAACTTGCCCGGAAATGCTTTCAATCAGGTGGTCGGGCGCTATTGCCCGGACCTCGCGGGTTGCCAAGGTATTGTTGAAGTTGCTGGATTTCCTGCAATCTCATGTTCCATATTGGGCGATCGAAAGCCGGCTTTAATACATTCGCGTCCCAAAACCAGATGGGCAAAATCGACTCGCGTTTGCGCCTCATGGAGTTTCGCTTTGGCCTGCGCTAAAAGCGCATCCAGTCTGATCACTTCGGAGCGGTCAACCGCGGTCTGCCGGGCGGATTGCGCATCTTTTAGATTGACTCTGCATCCGGGTACATTCCGCGGCCGCCTGTAAGGCCGCCTTTTGGCTCGGGGAAAGCGGCTGCGGGAAGCGACAATCCCGCCGCCGCTTTACCTAGCTTTATGTACAGAATATCGAGATGTTTCTGCACGCTCTCCCGATCATTTATATTCGCTTCCGGGCTGACAGACGTGAAGCCGTCTTTGCTCGCAGTTGGCAGCCCCAGCAGTTTTTTGCGCCAGGTGTCTAAATCCTCGGGACGACTTGCATTATCGCGTTTAATCTCCACTCGTGCCGACTGGCGGATGGTCGGGACACGGGCGGAAACAGAAATCCTGCCGTTGGCCGCGTAACTATATTCCACTTCGATAGGCGTGTCCGGCGGTAAGCCCGGCGGCAAATCGCGAACCACGCATTTTCCCAAGGAAATACACTCCTCGGGTCTCCGATTCTCGCCTTCGACCACGGAAATACATACATTACGCTGATTAGCCCGTGCCGTATGAAAATTTCTTACTGCACGGCAAGGCAGTGGAGTATTTTTAGGGATGAGGACTACATTGATTTTTTCTCGTGTTTGCCTGTGAATACCCACAAGACCCAAGCTATGCGAACTGACATTGATAAGTTCGCAATTTATTTTCTCCGCAGCCGAATCTTGCTGCATCAACATACTAGCGTAGATTGCGGCCCCGTGGGCAACAGCCTCATCGGGCGACTGCGAGCAGTCCGGTTCCATCCCCGAGATGCGGCGAAGCATGTCGCGGACCATGGGCATCCTGCTCGATCCGCCCACCAACAAAATCCGGTCGATCCGGCTCCAGTCAAGACCAGCCTGTTTTACCACAAACGAAGTGGTCATTTCCGTCCGATCCAACAGATCGCGAGTCAACTCGTGGAACTCATCACGGGTGACTTCCATGCGCATGCGAATTCCCGCGTGAAAACAAAACACCATCGTCTTGGTGCGTTCGGAGAGCGAATGTTTGGTTTCCTGGGCGTCGAACCACATTTGAGTGGCGTCCTGCGGATCACTCCGCGGATCCACTCCATGGGCATCAATAAATTTTTCGGCAATATGATTGACCAGCCGCTCATCGAAGTCTTTGCCGCCTAAAAGAACATCGCCGTCGGTAGCCAAGGCTTGAAACCGCGTGCCTTCAATCCTCAGGATAGTGACGTCAAATGTCCCGCCTCCCAGGTCATAGACCAGCACTTGCTGAGGGCCTTTTGAAGTTTTAGTTTCGGAATTGAACAGTCCGCAGTGATAACCATACGCTACGGCCGCGGCAGTGGGCTCGTTGATAATGTCCAGTACTTCCAAACCGGCGAGCCGCCCGGCGTCTTGGGTTGCCTTGCGACGGGCTTCATCGAAAAAAGCGGGGACGGTAATGACTACTTGGCGGATTGGACCCAGACGCTGTTCAGCGTCCTTTTTCAAGCGTTCCAAAATAAAGGCGCTAAGCACCTCCGGCGGCACCTTCAAATCGCGGATCTTGTGCCGAAAAGTCATGCCGCCCATGTCGCGCTTGAAACATTCCGCATATCGATCCGGCGCGAGAGCGGCATTTTTTATCGCTTCCTTGCCTACCACGATAACATCGTCATCGCAGAATACGGCGCTAGGCGTAAGCAAGTCGCCCCAACTGTTCGGCACGGTCGTCGGCCGGCCCGCGGCATCAAGATAAGCGACCAAGGAGTAAGTCGTGCCCAGATCGATCCCGACGGGCAGTTGCTTTTCGATAGAGGTGGCGGCGGCAATCGTGTTCATTTTTCGTCTTTTGCTTTGGAGACATTCCCATAAAGATCCGGGGATGTCCATAATTTCCCATACTTGCGATTTAATCCCAAGTTGATAAATTCCAGGTTTAGTACAGTGGCATAGTGAATTTCCGGTAAATATTTTTCCGCATTGGACTGCGGTTGCATTGCATCGCCATAGATTGCAACAACCTTTCCTTGAGCGTTCACTATAGGGCTGCCAAAGGTATTTTTTAAGATTTTTCCTTTTATCTGCAGCAGTATGGGGTGAGAAGGTAAATCTGGCGGCGCTTTGATAAGGTAAATTTTACCCGACATGACTTGCGGCTGAAAACTGTCAAATTCCGTGATCTTTTCGCCTTCATGGGTAAAACCGGCGCAATATATCGGAAGCCCCTCTTTAAGTTCGTCGATTTCCTCATTAGATGCCAAGGGGATCGTATTGGGTAATTCATCCGCGACGGTTAGTAAAGCCACATCGTAATATTTCCAATTATTCGGCTTGTCTTCTAGGGTCGCAAGCAGGGTGCTAATGTAAATGTCCTCGACAGCCATCGTGATGCCGCTTGCGGGATTTGTAACCCAAATACGAAATCCTTTCTTTGGATCCTTCTGCCATTCGGATATTTTGCACGCTACCCAGGCGCTTGTCAGAAGGGTCTTCTTCCCGATTGCGCAGCATGTGGCGAATGGCCAGAATCTGCCTGCCTTCTCCACTTTTATCAAAAACACGGCTTCCTTAATCTGTGCCGCGATCCGCTCCTCCGTAGACGGCTCATTAGTCGGATGAGATGTTGGTTTCTGTGGATCCGGCGGCGGCTGAGTAGCTTCGGGCGTTGATATCGAAACCTGACGATCCGGCGGCGACTGAGTGACACGTGCCGAGTCTTTCTCCTCCCCCTTTCCAAATTTTGAGCTCCCATTCTCGGTTCCTGGAGCAGTAATAACTATTACGTTGGGCCGCAGAAGAAAAACCAAGATCACACAAACCGCAACTACCCCCGCGCCCACAATTTCCAACGCTCATTTATTCCCGCCTTAGCCGTATTTAGTCCCGCTGAGGCAGGTGCCGCTGCCGAAGGCACTGGGATCGGTGCGGGAGCGCGTGGCTCGGGACCGGATGGCCCAGGGGCAGGCGGTACAGGAGGGGCCATTGATCCCGCAAACGGCCTTGGGACCTCTTGTCCGAATGATTTCGCCTGCTTGGCTGCGGTATTTGACACTATGCTGAAGGAAAAGTCCGGCCCGGTTTCCGACATCCGTACTACGTCGCCCGAACGAATCCGTGTCGGTCCGCTGACCGTCCGCTGGTTAACGAGTATGACGCCCATACTGTGCGATATGTACCAACCGTTTTCCAGCAATTGGAACGAGGCCGATCGATTTATCGTGCCGGTGTCGGCCTGTGGATCGAAAAAAACTTCGCATTCCGGACTGCTCCCGGCGCGAAAGTTAGTTTTGTCAAACACTATTCGCTCATCTTGCCGTGCGCCAGATAAGATACGGATTTCTACAGCCATGTCGTTTGAATAAAACCCTATAAATGAAAATACGAACTAGTTCTTGGCGGGCAATTTGCCGCCGTTGTTTTTGTCCGTTCCCACCGTGAGATAAAGAGTGCGCATCTTCATGAAAAGCCCTGCATAAACGCGTTCGCCCCCTGCTTGGGGCCTGTCGAACGTTAATCCCATTTTACTCATGTGTTGAATCAAGGCTATCAACGTCTCTCCCTTAAAATTCAATGATCCGTTAAAGACCGAACGATCGTTGGTCGTTTGTGCGCGGGTAACTTGCACTATTAGAGAGTTTAGGAAATTCTTGGCCGGGCTGTACTGATAAAGAAATAGCCTCGAATCCGTGAGGTCCTCTTTGGTATAAACACTATCTAAAGTAACCAACAATTGGTTGACCGCCTTAAACAACCGCTCACCATTTACCTCGCTCGCCTGGCCTTCATCTTGAATATCCTTAATCAGCTCGTCGCGCGAAACTTCAAACTCCTTTCGCTGGGCGTCGAATTCCGATCTGCGCAAAGCATACGGCCAAGGCGTCTTGAGCATTGCCCCATTGCTAACGGTAAAAACGAGCTTATTTCCACCGTGGCCGCCATCGGTCAGATATATTTGTTCCAGGTCCTCCTTGGCCAGCGGGGAATCCAACGGATTGAGATCCCCCGGGCTCATATACTGCACTACATACTATTCCTGCAGTAAGTGATTCAACTCGCTGGTCACATCGCCTTTAAGAGTATCGTGGAAGTATATTTCTATCTTTTGTTTCATCACCTCCTGGCGGTGTTTTTCGAGTTCCAGATATGTTTCATAATCGGACGGATTTAACTTATGACGCCATTCCTTGTTCAGCTCTTGCCGCTTGAAGTACGCATCGACGTAGTCTACCGAGTTTGTGATTTCCTGTGCTACTGCTTCCGCATTGATCTTCCTGGCAGTGGCCACCGATTTCTGAAAGTCGCCTTGCGCGATTACATAATCAGCTTCCGACTCGATCTGATATGAAAGCGGCGTGCCGCCATGTTTGTAATTGTAAATATATGTCTGCCCCTGTGGTTGGGCGTCTTGGGCAAAAACCATCCTTGCCAAGGAAATCGCCACGTAAACGCCCGCAAACCATCCCGCTTTGACCATTGATTTGTGCACTGTCAACCGCATTGGTTCCTCCCTATTTCAAAATGCCGGGTAGGTGATTAGTACTGCGACTGAGTAATCCTTCGAGTTTGGTAGGTAGTCGGACAACGAATGTGTCCATCTTTTTTACTGGTTGATGACCCCACCAATTGAAAACTGATTATAGAAATTGCATTTCAGCGTTGCAATAGGGGGTAAGGCTAAATTTCTACCTGGAAACGATATAACTGTAACGGGCGGAAAGAAGGAGCCGCAGCTCATTTTTCAACCGTGAACTGCCACGGCAAATCAGTGGAGGCGGCGGGAATCTGGAAAATCTAATATGCCATTGTCCTAATTTAATAGTGGATAAATGTTATTGCGAAAAGGACAAAGAAGAATAATTAGAAATTGGGCGGCAGTAAAGAACGTTGGAGGTGGAGAGTATATTTTCGAGCAACTTGTCGCCATTAGGGAAATGCGGACGGCAGGGAAGAAGATTTCCCACGTCTCACAGGCGACAAGTTCAAACAAACCAACGATTTATCGGGTGCTTGGAAAATGAATCTTGCACTAAATAACTATCTGGTGATAACAGGACAATCTACGCCGCCCAGCGAGTAGAATTTCGCCCTGCGAGATTACGTCCCGCCCAAAAATCTTCAGTTTCTTTTAGCTCCCTAAGTTGTTTGCGTTCTTCTTCCAATTCCACTTGGGCTTCATCTGAAAGAGCATTCTCCTGTCCCTTGAAAATGCGAAGTTGCGGATTATTTTTACTGGCCTCTTGCGTACTGTACATCATGGTTAGTCCTTTCTTGCCCAGACTATAGATAAACAGTCAATATCCCCGTCGATCCATCGAATAATTTATGCCTGGATATAGGCAAACGGAAAAAAACGATAAGTAAAGAGAGTCTTGCCAGAGAATCGAGGTCAGCTTAGCCAATTGCTTAAAGGAGCATCATTCAGAATGATGGGATACTCTTTCTCCGGCAATCGCTGCCTCGTCTTATTTGAATAAGAAAAATGCTGGTAAATCAGAATTAGGTTTAATATACAGCAAGATGCCAATCTGTCAATAATTTTCCCCCCCCATAATATGTGCATTTTCTTAAGGGGCTCTAACAAAACCTCCCCTCTCCCTTTGGGAGAGGGGCTAGGGGTGAGGGCATTCTCAAATGGATACAAGGTTTTGTTAGAGCTCCTAAAATTGCATGAATGTTGTCCCAAATGAGACATGCAGGTGGAAGACATTTTTTCACCATTTATCATAAATCCAATAATAAAGCCGACTTACGATTATTATCATAAGTCGGCTTTAGTGGAGGCGGCGGGAATCGAACCCGCGTCCCGCGACATTTCCATGCTGGTTTCTACGTGCGTAGCCGGATGATTTAAGCCTTCGCCGTCATAATCCCCAACCGACTGGGTTTTTAAACGGCTAGCCGGGCACTTTTTTAGTCCTGGACGTACCCAACGTTGACCCAAGACGATCTGGAATTTGTGACCAGCAGTCGGACCTCTCCAGCGGAGGCCCTCAGCCGGGGTTGCCTTTTATTAGGCAGCCATTGCGAGTTGAGACTCGGCAATTAATTAATTGGTCGGCTTTTATCGTGGCCTGCTGACCAACCACGGCACGCCGCCCGCACTTCAACCTGTCCGGTCGAATCCAATTCGCCCCCATTGTAAAGGGTTCAGGGTTCAGGAGTCAGTCTTGAACTGTAACATCGGACCTCAATGATATTATAAGCATAGAATACCCATTTTGAAAGGTGATAAAAGGATACATCACTGATATTTACGAATTAGATGAAGAAAAGGTATGATTTACTGCGTTCTAGCATATTTTTTATAAGGCAGAATAAATAATCAATGATGTCCCTTTTTCATCCACAGTATTTATGCCAAGTGGTTGATATGATTGAAAGGATATAAAAAGCCATGAATAAAAATATTATATATATTTTATTTGTATTATGTACATACATGTATGGTTCCGTAAAAGCGAGTGAAATTGACGACTTGATTGTGAAAGCCCATGATGCATTAGCAGAAAATAATTACAATAAAGCAATTGATTTGTGTTCTCAAATTATCAAGATAAATTCCAGTAATTCCAAAGCTTATTTATATCGAGGAGTTGCATATTGTAAAATCAACAATAATGAACATGCCTTAAAAGATTTTAACGATGCAATACGTTTTGATAATAGTAATTACAAGGCCTATTTCAATAAAGGACGCATCTTGGTTGAAAGAGGTGATTATGATCAGGCAATAGAAAACTTTTCAACCGCAATTCGCCTTAATCCTAATTTTGCCGATGCCTATAATGGACGCGGATTAGTCAATAAAGAAAAAGGAAAATACGACCTTGCCATACGAGATTATGATGAATCTATAAGAATTCAACCAGACTATTCACTACCATACAATAATCGTGCATTAGTATATCAAGCAAAAAAGGATTATGAAAAAGCTTTATTAGATTTCACCCATGCCATAAAACTAGATCCTGCAAATGTTATATTTTATGGCAATAGAGGACAAATGTATTTTGAAAAAGGCGATTATCAATTAGCCATTAATGATTATACAGAAGCCATTAAAAGAGAACCTCATAAATCGTGCGGATATAGATCAAGGGCATATGCTAATACCAGATTGAAAAATTGGGGCAATGTTATTGAGGATTTAAATGAGGTAATAAGGATTGACAAAAATGACACCGAGGCATATTTAGTGCGTGGTCAAGCTTATAAAGAAAAAACAGATGAGATGCTCAAAAATGCACTCGATGACTTTAACAAGACAATAGAACTAGAGCCAAAATGTGCTGAGGCTTATTATGAACGTGCACTGACATATTACCTGCTTTGGGAACCATCAAAAGGCAAGCAGGATTTTCAATATTTTAAAGATCTATTAAACGACCCAGAAGTCCAAAAAACAAAAGATTTCGAGAAAATGTTAAAAAGATTTGAAAAATATTTAAACGAAAATAATTGGGATAATGACAAAATGCCAGAAAAGGGAAATGATGAATCCGTAAACAAAGACAAAACTACATAATTAATAACGTGATTTGAAAAAGGGATATTCTGGGAATGGCAATTGAACTATTTTAAGGTCTACACAGCATTCAGGTAACGTTCTAATTCATATGGGCACATTGACGACTTTCACCAGCAATAGTAGAATCACAGATTATTATGTTGGGCGATCATCCCACATCGCTGATTTCTGTTATTTTGACTATTGATGCACAGGCTTTTCCAGAAAATCTATTGAATCGCTAATGCAAATTTGCCCTGATTGGGAACTTTTATGGGTCTGAAAAGGGGAAATCACTGAACATTTGGTATCCTGCATGGTAGGCCAGTACCGCGAAGACTAAAATCTAGTCCATCTACCATTCAATATCTGTACTGTCCCGTTTTCATTCCCATTTCTGGTGATCTCATCATTACGGATGCGGCGTAATTGCAATCAGCGTAATCTGCCGTTTTTCCGGGCCGTAACACCAAAACACGCGATATGCGTCGGGTGTCTGATTCTGCGCGTATGCCTCGAACACCTTCTGATTCTTGTCATAAGGGTGCGGCAAAGAGTAGTATTCGTGGGTTTGCAGGCCGGGATGCTTGGGATTCGAGGCTAAGAGCGTTATCGTTTTGTGGACCTGTTTGAATAGTCCCTCGACATTGGAAGATTTTGTCTTTCCCTTTTTCCTGCGCGATGCAAGGCTTGCCTCGGCCTTAGCCTTTAGATCATCATAATTGGCTTTCGCCTCGGGAGTCCATTGAAGAGTGAACATCAGTCGTCTAATTGCTCCGCGAGCAATGCATCATGCTCCAAATCCGGGGGAGTTTTCGAGACTTTACCGGCCTTGGCCTGCGCTAAACCCCGAGACACAGAAGCCTTTGCCGTGGCGTTTTTGTGCAGCCAAATTTCACGCTGGGGGATTACCTGAGCCAGAGTGACCCGTATCTCCGTAGGGTCTACCTCTTCAATGATAACCGTCTGGTTGGCGAACCGGCTTCCCAGGCTGATCCGTCCTTTGCTATCCGCTGTTTTTGTAGTCATAATTCCATGCTCCATTGTTTAGCATCTGCAAATCAATGATAGCATGTGGTGGGAATGTGGTCAAATGGTATATTCCCACCATAATCGGCATTTACCCCGGCTTTTTTTCTGCTTCCTGCTAGTATCGTAGGGTGCGTGCTTGCACGCACGCGATTTCGCGGAAAAATCCCATGCGTGCGTGCAAGCACGCACCCTACTTGATGCTCCGCAACAGAAACTATCTACTTTAAATAAACAGTCTTTTTCAATACTTATTCGCCCCCCTTTCAAAAAAATGCCATCTCTGGCACAATAGCGTGATTCACCACTATTCGGGTCAACCCGACGGGGGGTGTTAGAGCAAATTTTGTCTAACGGAGTTTCGTATGTTTAAAAACTTTATTCCTTCATTCCTTGGCCTATCAGGACATCAAAGCGAGGTTATCGAGCTGGCCCTGACTTATGGCTTTGCCGGAATGGACCTGAACATAGCCGATTTTGCCACCCGGGTGAGGCTTAAAGGCCTGCCCTATGCCAGGCGTCTTATCGACAGCGCCAAGATTCGCGTTGGCACTTTTCAATTGCCCATCGATTGCGATTCCGACGAAGATACCTTCCACAAAGACCTGAAAAAACTCCAGGAATATGCCGACGCCGCCGCGGCTGTAGGCTGCACGCGATGCTTTTACACGCTCCCTCCGGCCGGCGACACGCGGCCGTACCATGAGAATTTTGAATTTCTTCGCCGGCGTTTCCAAGAGATCGCCGCGGTTTTCAAGACGGCCGATATTAACCTGGCTCTGGGTTTCCAGGCCGCCGAATATCTACGCCACAATCAGGCCTTCCAATTCATCCACGATATCGACGCCCTGACGCTGCTCCTAAACATGATCAACTCGCCGAACGTAGGTCTGCTGTTGGACGTTTGGGAGGTATTCGCCTGCGGCGGGTCGCTGGAATCGATTCGCAAAATCCCCAAGGACCAGATTGTAGCCGTGCAAGTTGCCGAGATGTCGGCCCTGACGCCTCTGGCCGAGTTGGACGAAAAATCCCGCCTCCTGCCCGACGCTCAAAACGGGCGGATCGGCGTGGCTGCGATCCTTTCCTACCTGGCCGAAATCGGTTACGACGGACCGGTCACCGTAAAGCCATGTCGTGCGGTTTTCCCTTCCCGGCGCAGGGACACAATCGTAAAACTAACCAGCGAATCGTTGGATAAGGTATGGCGCGAGGCCGGCATTCCCACCCCCGCCCGCGCATTCGCTGCCACAGCCCACGAGTAAGTAGGGTGCGTGAAACGCACCTATGGTTTTTGTAGATCCAGAAAAACGCAGATCAACTTTTGCAGCGGTGCGTTTCACGCACCCTACAATCTTCGCTTCGCTCAGGATGACTTTTGTGATATTGATGCAATGTTTCATTGGGACAACGGTCTAGTGTTGACCAAAGCCCGTCTGGCGATCGACTTTCGACGGCGCCAGCCCCGGGCATTCATTTCCCACGCACACGCCGATCACATCGCCCGGCACGAACTGGCCCTTTGCACCCCGGCCACCTCTGCGCTATATCAACTGCGGTTGGGCCCTCGTCCCACTTCGCCCATGCATTACCGGCAGACTATCGACTGGGGCGGCCTGCAATTGACCGCCTATCCGGCCGGGCATTGCCTGGGCTCGGCCATGCTCTTGGCCCAAGACGGCGATCAATCGTTGCTCTACACCGGCGATTTCAAACTTGGCACGTCGGCCACGGCCGAGCGCGCCGAATTGCCCCACGCCGACATCCTCGTGATCGAGAGCACCTACGGCACGCCGCAATACCAAATGCCGCCCCGCGAAACGGCAATTGATCAACTTATCGCACTCGTCCGACAGGCGATTGACGACGGCGCATTGCCGGTCATCCAGGCATACATTCTCGGCAAGGCCCAGGAGGTAACACGGATCCTGACGTCCGCGAACATCCCCGTCTTGCAACATCGCAAAATCTTCGAGGTCAGCCGCATATATGAAGAGTGCGGCGTTTCATTGGGCCGATTCGAGCTTTTCACCGGCCAAACTCCGCCAGGCTGGGCTTTGATCATACCACCCGGCATGGGCTGGGTGCATCAATTGGGCCGCCAAGTCAGTTTCGCGGTTACCGGCTGGGCCATCGATCCCGGGGCGAAATACCGCTTTCGCGTCGATCATGCCGTCCCGATTTCCGACCACGCCGATTACGATGAACTATTCGAGGCCGTTCGCCGCGTCGCCCCCCGCATCGTTTATTGCACGCACGGGCCCGAAAGTTTCGTCCAACGCCTGATCGAAGCCGGCCACGATGCCCATCCGCTTGGTCGTCCCACCCAAAAACGCCTGTTTTGATATTGGATTGTTCTCAGTTTTCAGTAATTAGCCGAAAGTTTTTACGGACAATATAATAACCCCTAACCACTATCTCCTGCCAACTGTTCATATATAATCTTCGATGAATGAACTTATTGATCTTTACGCACGTAAAAAGTCAAGGAACATCAACTGACAAGCGATTATTTCAAGCCCTCTAGCCATGAATAGTATTGTTCGTATAGTTATCTTTTCGTTCACTTTTTGTTTAGCGAGTCAAATTCTTATGACATCAGCACAAGCAGATGAAAATAAATCAAAAATGCCCGATTCTTGGTCGGGCGTGGTCCGAGACACTTCGCTTCGCGGATTAACCCCGGACAAAGGATACGTTGCCGATGACAAAACCTGGAAAAATCTCTGGAATAAGTGGCGCGGCGATAAAAGCGAACCGCCAAAAATCAATTTCACCAAAGAGATCGTTCTTGTTGCCACGGCAAATGGACCGAATCAGATGTTCGGAACACCAAGACTTAACAAGGAAGGCGCCGTATTGTTCACTCCAGCCGCCACATTGATGGCCGGCCCCGGCTTCGGCTACTTATTGGCAAGGCTGCCCATCGAAGGCGTTAAGATCATCAATCAAAAACCCTTTGTTCCTTAAAACAACAAGGGGCGGCAGTGGGCTCACTGCCGCCCCAATGATCACGTATATATATCCAAAGCCGCAATTTACCAAACGTATTGCAGGTACGCCGTAAGTGCGGTCTGCTCGGACTTTACCAACACGCCATTGTTCCAAGTCTCATCTGTACCCGGCTCGGTCAAGCGATGCGTTCCCGTAGTGCGGATTCTCAAGTAATCGACCTTTAAGCCGGCGTTGAGATGGCAGTTAATTGGGATATTGCCGTCCAGCGAAAAATGAATCTGATCGCCGCCCGTGCTTTCAAACGTGTATCGCGGGGCCGGAGTACGAAGCAGGTGGTGATCGACGTTATAGCCGCCGACTCCGCCGTAATCAACCTGGAACATCAAGTCGATCGGCCTGCGGCACTCGCGCACGATCGATCTGCGGAACTGGGCTCCGATATAGCCCATGTAATATTGTTGGTTGAACGTAATTACATCGCCCGTATAAGGCGCTAATGGTCCAACAATCGTATCGATATTGTAGGCTGTAATGTCGAATCGCTGGAACCGGAATCCGGCCAAAGGCCAAACTTCAATCGGCATGCCCAGGATACAATCCGAATATTTGTAGTCGGCTTCAAGTTCGATTTTCTGTCCGTCATTCCACCTTTCGCCCGAATGCGTGAGGCTATCCAGACGGTCGGCGTCATTTCTTGGATTATAGATGTTCCAGTCGTAGTCCGACATGAATCCGTCGATTGCCCGCGTCATGGGGGTCAACCACTCGAAGTGGACATCCCAATCGCATCTCTTGACTCCAACCTTCAAACCGACCCAGTCTGAATCCAAGGAAAAGTTGAGCTTGCTCAATGGAGCATACGGAGCGACCGGGCTTCTGTCCGTGGGATCCGTGCCGAACTGGTAGGACGTGTAACCGTACATCCGCTGGATTTCGCCCTCGACGTACCACTCCCGGCAAGGTTCGCAGCAGCAATTGCATTCACATCCACCGCAGCCTTGGCAACAGGTGCCTTCGGCGGCCGGCGCTTCTTTTGCCGGGGCCTTGGTATCGGCTGTTTCATAATACTCGGTAAAATTCAATAAATTGGCGGGCGTTGTCGGCTCCGCAATGACAACCTGCGGCGATCCGGACGCCGAATCCATGGCGTAAACGCCTGCCGGCATGCACATAGCCATACACACAACGGCCAATACCAGAGCAACTCTGGAAAAAGTGAAATACACTCGCATGTTAATTCCCTCCTTGAGCGAGTTAAATTTGATCTCTGCAATATGATATCTGCCCATAGGACACAATGGACTGGTCCTGCTGGAATATGTGTACCATATCCCCGAACCCTCAATACCCGTACTGTCCGAATCGTGCATCGTCTAGGCATAAGCGATGAAATTATTCTTTTGTGCTTTCGTGGCATAACCGAAAGAATCCGATTATGCGGCAAAACAACTAAAAAAGGATTTTTACTTACAATCGAAATAATCAAAATAGTGTGTTTATTCATGATTCTTGCACTATCCATTACAATTTGAATAATCCGCTTTTTTTATCAAACCTGGGCTAGAAACAATAAAATTGTTTGATGCCGGCCTTAGAAGAATTCTCCTAATATCCAGCCTCGGAAGCCTTTAAATGTCATTACTTCCGAATTCGCCGCAGAACTGAGAAGGCAATTAAAGCGCGTCGCGGATTGCAGTATCACCACATCCGCGGCATAAATGCCTGCGGGCTAAACCGCGGAGACATAAAAGACATGTGGTAAATGGCGCGGATTGGATCGATTATTCGGAAAATGACGAAAACACCGATTATTTCGGAATTTTCAGCAATTATTCCCCGTTATAAGGGTCAACAGCCTGAATTCGATAAATCCCGCATGTTCCTATCTATTCATAGAAACAAATTATTTTACAGAACTGAACCACGCGGAATGGACAGAAGATCGAGAAGAACAATAAAATGCGGGAAATATTAACACCGCCGATCTTGGGTGTTTTTAATCTCCGACAAAATCTTCTCACTCCCCGCGCCTTAGCAGTCAGGAAAAAACTCGGGTCCAAGATAAAGGTTCTATTGAACTTATCCCCAGGCGCCGCCTGGGAACAGTTCGAACCGCATTGTGTAACTTGTTCCCAAGCTCCGCCTTAGAATACGTTATTTACTTCTTACCGCAAGAAAGAGCCTTGCGCACATCGCTGAGCTGCCCGGCGGACCCCAACTTGCTGTTTTTATGAGTAATATATTCGGCGTAGGCGGCCATGAATAATTTCCCAGGCGGACGCAGGTCGAAATTCGCCGGGTCATCGCGGAACGACTCGCGGTGGATTGCGCACCATACCAGCCGGCCGTCGGTATCGATGTTCACCTTGCACACGCCCATCTTGGCGGCGGGTAGATATTGATTTTCATCCACGCCGCTGGCGTCCTTCATTTTTCCGCCGGCGGCATTGATCCGGTCGACCCACTCCTTGGGCACGCTGCTCGATCCGTGCATAACCAAGGGGAAATTCTTGGGTACGACTTTTTGAATCTTTTCCAGCACGTCGAAATGCAGGCCTTGCTTGCCGGAGAATTTGAATGCCCCGTGCGAAGTGCCGATAGCCACGGCCAGCGAGTCGCAGCCGCTTTTTTCGATAAATTCAGCCGCTTGGGTCGGATCAGTAAGCTTCACACTTCCTACCACGTCTTCTTCCACGCCGCCGAGTTGGCCCAATTCGGCTTCGACCACTATGCCCTTGGCATGGGCTCGGTCAGCCACGCACCTGGTAATCTCGATGTTCTTCTTGAACTCTTCGTGCGAAGCGTCGATCATCACCGAACTATAAAATCCGCTCTCGATGCAGTCGTAGCAGACTTCTTCGGTGCCGTGGTCGAGATGTACGGCGAAAATGGCTTCCGGAAAGACCTGGTCGGCCGTGCGGATCATGGCCTCCAGAAAACGCTTATCGCTATACTCCCTTGCACCGCGGGAGATCTGAATAATAAACGGGGCGCTTTTCGCGGCATTGACCGGCTCTTCGTTCTTTTTTACCTTGCCCAAATTTCCCCGAAACAACCCCACGGTCTGCTCCAGGTTATTTATGTTATATGCCCCCACGGCATACTTGCCGTAGGCATGTTGGAAAAGCTGTTTGGTGGTAACAATCATGATCTTTTATAACTCCTTACTCTGCTGATATATACGAAGCAATTGATTTTACAGAATTTGTTTTTTGTTGCCAGGGAGGTTGTTTTGATAATCTATTCTACCTTACACAATCCATCGGTTTGATGGGGTCAATACCGCTTAAGTATTCATAAGAATGAGATGGATATGATTGTTTATAAAACTGCGACCATTGATCGCAGGAAAATAGAGATAAAAAACTGTTTTTTCAAATCCGCGACCGATCTGCAAATTTGCGTGAAAACTTGTGCCATAACCTTATTTACCACAATAAGTTACGTCCACAAAAACTTTCATTGCTCCATCCGGCATCAGGTAGTACAATTAACCCACTTCTCCCTATAATATATAAGCCTCAGTCAAGGATGACGGGATTATGAGCACGGAAGCACACGCTCTATCGGGGAATCTCAGCCCCTTCGAACAACTCGGCTACGCCCGGCAAATCATCCAAATCGAAAGCCGGGCCCTGGCTCAGTTGGCCAACCGCTTGGACGGCGATTTTTGTCACGCCGTAAAACTGCTACACCAATGCCAAGGAAACGTAATTGTTACCGGCATCGGAAAAGCAGGGGTGATTGGACAAAAAATCATGGCCACGTTGGCTTCCACCGGAACGCCCAGCCACTGGCTCCATCCGGCCGAGGCCGTGCATGGCGATTTGGGCCGCATCCACCGCGACGACGTGGTGCTGATCCTTTCTCAAAGCGGCGAAACCGAAGAAATCATCCGCCTATTGCCGTCGCTGAACGAATTGGGCCTGCCGATTCTGGCCATTACCGGTCAACGCACAAGCACCCTGGGACAGGCCGCCTCAGTGACCATCGAACTGGGCAACCTGCAAGAGGCCTGCGCATTGGGGCTTGCTCCAACCACCAGCACCACGGCAATGCTGGCCATAGGCGACGCCCTGGCCCTGGTAACCAGCCGTATGCGGCATTTCGGCCGCGAAGACTTCGCCCGATTTCACCCCGGCGGCAGTCTGGGCAATAAACTCAGTAAGGTCGAAGATCACATGCGCCCTTTGCAAAATTGCCGCCTGGCCTCGGACGACCAAACCGTGCGCGAAGTGCTGATCCGCGTGGGCAAGCCCGGCCGGCGCACAGGCGCCACCATGCTGGTCAATCCACAAGGCATGCTATCGGGCATATTCACCGACAGCGATCTGGCCCGGCTCTTCGAGCAGCGCCGCGACAAAGACCTGGACGGCCCGATCGGCAACGTAATGACTCCCAATCCGCTCCGCGCCCAAGCCGGCTCAATGATGACCGACGCCGTGGCCATCATGGCGGAGCGAAAAATCAGCGAATTGCCCGTGGTCGACGCCTCGGACAAGCCCATCGGACTTATCGACATCACCGACGTGGTCGCTCTACTGCCGAAGGACCGGCGCCGCCCGAATCTCCAACACCCAAACCGCCTTCAGATGACGCAACTCCTTCCATTTCTTTACGCCTTGTTACCGAACTTGACGATAAATCCGACACTTAGCAAGTTGGCAATGAATTGCCCACACCTGTGACCCAAATCCCCTGAGTGTAATTAAGCATGAACCTGGATGATCGTTGTCAACCCATCCGATTGATTCTCTCCGACGTCAACGGCGTATTGACCGACGGCCGCATCATTATCGATAACCAAGGCGTGGAAACCAAGCTATTTCACGTCCGAGACGGCATGGGCATCAATTTATGGCAAAAGGCCGGATACCGCTTTGGCCTCATCACTCTCCGCAGTTCGCAGATTGTCAAGCTCCGCGTTGCCGAGTTGGGCATCGACATCGTCCGGCAAGGCGTCGAAAACAAGCGATCCGCGATGCGTCAGATACTTGCCGAGTTGCGGCTCACTCCCGATCAAGCCTGTTACATCGGCGATGATCTGCCCGACCTGTCTGCCGTGCGCGACGCGGGCCTGGGCGTGGCAGTGGCCGACGCCTGCGATGAACTCCGTAAAGCCGCCCATTATGTCACTACCCAACGCGGCGGCGCAGGCGCGGTCCGCGAAACCATCGAATTAATCCTGAAATCTCAACACCGATGGGACCACTTAATCCAAGCATATTTAAATGATGCGCAATCCGCTTGCGGTTTCGCAATCCCGAACCCTGAACCCTGAACCCTCCCCATGCCCCGTCTGCTCCACTCCGCCGTTAGTTTCGCCGTCGTGTTGATGGCTTACTTGATATACGCGCGGGTGGCCGTGCCGCTGATCGAGCCGGGCATCGCCGGTCCTTCGGGAACAATCGGCGAGGCCAATCCATTCGAGTCCGGAGACGATCAACGCATAGCACAGTTGCAAAAGCTCTTTCCCCCGGGCACGTTGAATCTGAAAAAAACAAAAGTCCTGGAAAACGACAAGGTCATACTTTTACTTGAAAGCTACAAAAATCTCGACGATGGCCGCGTGAAATTGGATCCGCCCTTTACCATGGTTTTTCTATGGGACGGGCCCGCCGAGGACGAAGCCCAGCGCCTCCGCCAATCCATCATTCTCCAAGCCTCAGGCGGCGCGATCCTCAAATTCGACAAACCCATCGATCTCAGCAGTCTGAAGATCAGCCGGCTGGTGGGCGGATCATTATTGGATAAAATCACCATCAGCAGTCAAGGAAAATCGCCCGGTCCCGAAGACGACCTGATCATTCACACCAACGATGTGCAATTGAACGAACAAGAAGTGTGGACCCAAAACCAGGTGGATTTCACCTGGGGTAAAAATACCGGTATCGGCCGGGAAATGCGGATCAAACTGCTTGCCGATCCCTCCAAAGCCGGTAAAGACAGGAATGCCCCCAACGTCTCCGGCATAGAACTTTTCGAGATGCGGCACATCAAAAGTCTGCATCTCGAATCGCCCCCCTCTGCCTCTGCCGCGGTTTCTCCAACGTCTAATCAATCCAAGGGATTCATGTCTCCGGACGACTTTGGCAATCTGCCCATGGACATCTCTTGCGCCGGGCCGTTCACTTTCAACGTCGTTAAACGCGTGGCGACTTTCACCACAAATGTCGTCGTCTCGCGAGTGAACCCCAACGGCCCGTCCGATCAGATTCAATCCGATGCGCTCTCAATCTATTTCATCGAGCGCGACGAGTCCAAGCCCGATTCCGATAATACATCCAACCTTGAGCCCGAGCGAATCGAGGCCAGCGGACATCCGGTGCGGATTGACGCCCCCACGAATAACCTTACCGGCCAGGGAGAGCTATTGAAATACTACATCAAAACCAAGCTCATCTCTCTCGAAGGCGGCCCGGAAGTCTTTCTCCTCCAGGGGCCAAACGAGATCCGCGCACGCAGCCTGAAATATCAATCGCTGGGACCCGGCCGCTTGGGCAGTGCGGAGGCTCAAGGTCCAGGCTCGCTGCACGGACAAATGGAAGGTAATCCCGAAACTCGTCTCGAAGCCCACTGGAACGATAAATTGTATATCGAACCAAAGGATCAGTACCAAAAAATTTCTTTTACCGGCGGGGCATTTTTAAACTATCCCGGCTTCGGAACCTTGGAGGCCAAGGAAATTTTCTTCTGGCTTAAGCAAGAACCCTCCGGCAGCCCCACTGGCCAACCAGGCTTCATGCCCGAGTACGTCAAGGCCCAAAAACAGGTAACTATCAACTCACCCCGCTTAACCGCCGTCCTGGAAAAACAATTGGAAGTCTGGTTCGTGCAAAATGGCGATGCAAATTCAACTTCATTCCCGCCGCAGGCATTGCCCTCCATTCAAAGCCGGGCCCCATCCACCGCTCAAAACCAAGCCGCCCAGACCGGGCCCGATGCGACTCAGCAACATTTTAACGTCACCGGCGGGAACCTACAAGCGCGTATGCAACTGCGAGATCGGCAGATCGCAGACGTCGTGGATATCGTGATCCAGGATGGCGTGCGCCTGGAAGAATCGCAGACCTCGGTCGCGGGTGAACCCCCCTTCCTCGTCCAGGGCGATCGCCTTCACGGCACAAACCTTTTAGCCCTTAACACCGTGGTCAACGTGACTGGCCGGCCGGCCCATTGCGAAGCCCGCGGGCTGGGATTGTCCGGCTCGAATATCAATCTAAATCGAGGCATCAACCGCCTCTGGATCGAAGGTCCCGGACACATGGATTATCCCCTTTCCGGCAACACGTTCGGTCAATCGCTGATTCCCGGCCAAACAATGAATATGTCCGGCACATTGGTGATCAATTGGCAAAAAGGTATGGATTTCGATGGCCGCACGGCAAAGTTCGAGGAATCCGTGTCCGCCGCCACGCCCCAGTTCAACCTGCAAACCAAAAAATTGGAAGCCCAATTTAAACGGCCCATGAACTTTTCCGATCCCGGTCTGCAAAATCAAGATCAACAGATAGAAAATCTTTCTTGCTGGGGCGGGGTGTCTTTGGAAAACCATTCGCTCGACGACCGGCAGCAACCCATCTCGTACGATCGTATGTATGTGGCAGGCGATATGCGCGTAAACCTGCAAAACGGCGCTCTAACAGCAGGGGGGCCCGGATGGCTCAACAGGGTCTTCATCAATTCCGTTGACATTAAACAAAATCAACTCCCGGCAAAATTGCCCGCCGGTAGAACTGCCGCGCCTGCCGCCAATAATGTCCCCCCTGACCCCGACCAACTCAACAGTCAACTCTATTGCCTGCACGTTCGCTTTAAGGAAGCGATCACCGGCAGTTTTCCAGGTTTGATCACCGGCAAAACCAATCAGGGTGAATTAATCTTTAATGATCAAATCCGCGCCGCCTACGCGCCCGTCTTCGATTGGTCGGCCATGATCGACCCCGAAAAACAAGATAAATTGGGGCCTAAAGGCATCGCCTTGCACTGTGGTCAATTGAAGGTCAACCAACTGCCCTTGCCGGTGGGTAAGGGCCAAAGCTATGAAGTAAAAGCACTATACAACGCCGTGGTCGAAGGCGGCGATGGTGTCTTCACCGCCCGCGGACATCGCATAGGCTATGCCGAGGCTAAAAACATTTTAACCCTCGAAGGCGACGGCCGAACATTCGCCGAATTATTTCGACAACTTCAGCCGGAAGCGCCATACTCCAGAACTTCCGCGCGGAAATTCGAATATAACACTAAAACCGGTGCGATAAAAGTAATCGACGCCGGCCCCATGATAATCAATCCGGGAAAAAACTAATCTCGCCTCAAACCTCCTAGGACTCCCCCATGAAAACCTTACTCACCGAAGACCAACTCCATCAAGGCATCGTACAACTGTCCGAAAAAATTCAAGCACATTATCAAGGAAAATCATTGACAATCGTAGGCGTGATGATCGGCAGCGTGGTCTTATTGGCCGATTTGATCCGGTTATTGAAAATTCCCTTGCGTGTGGAATTAGTCCAAGCCCGCAGTTACCGCAACGGCGCCCGGCCCGGTCCGCTGGTGATAAACGCCGATTTGCTTTCCAACAACGTACAGGGCCGCGACGTGCTGTTGATCGACGATATCTTCGACACCGGAAACACGCTCTGGGAACTTATCCCGCAGATCGACGAACTCAATCCAACCAGCATCCGCACGGCGGTGCTGCTGCGCAAACTCGGGCAATGTAAAGTCGAATTGGAGCCCGATTTCATCGGCTTTGACATCCCCAATGAGTTCGTGGTCGGCTACGGCTTGGACTACAACGACTTATATCGCAACATGCCATACGTTGCCACTCTCGAACCGTCGGACATGAAAAAGGAGGGATAATAAAGCAAGACAGCAGAATACTTATAAAAATCTTCGTTGCTGAAATCTGCTTTCTAATCGCTAAAAACTATAAACTGTAAACTGATAACTGCAAAAAATGAAATCTCGCATCCTTTACATCACTCCCTATCCACTAAATGCGAGCGAGGGAAAACAACTTCGCCTTCTGGCTCAAGGACTGCCTCGCGATCAATTCGATCTCCACATTTGCATTCTTGACTGCATAGCCGGGGACAACGGCCACATCGGGTGCCATGGCCACGCTCGCGTGGCCATGTCGTGTGCCACTGGCATCTTGCCAGTGTCGGGCGCCAATGGCGTCTCGCCGGGTGCCACTGGCATCTTGCCAGTGACCACTTCTACCGCGGTCCCAGTGACTGTTATCTCGAAGCGTTGGAAATACGATCCCCAAAGCTTTTGGGAATTAAAACGCCTTATCGACCGGTTCCAACCCAATCTGATCCATGCCTGGACGTCCGACGCCAATGTGTACGGTCTGGCCGCGGCAAAGGCAACGGGCGTAACGCGGTTCGTGGCCGGCTACGGATGCGTCGATCCCTTCAAAAGCGGTCCCCAACTAGTAATCGACCGTTGCATCGGCAAGCATTGCGTGCGACTGACCGCCAACGGCGCCGGAGTACGCGACTTCTATATCCGCAAAGGTCTGCCGGCCGAAAAGTTTAATATAATCCCCGGCGGCGTGCAACCGTCTCGACCATCTACAACCACCAGGCGGCAATTGCTCGCCGAGTTACGCATCCCAGAAAACAGATATTTAATCGGCCTGGTCAACGGTTTATTACTGCGCAATCGGATAAAGGATGCCATTTGGGCCGCCGACTTGCTGAAGGTCGTCCGCAAGGACGTTCATCTGCTCATTATCGGTGATGGCCCACACCACGAACAGCTCCGGCGATTCCGCGATCAGGTCCGCATCACCGACTTTGTGCATTTCCTCGGCCCGCGCGGCGATCTGCACAGGCTTATGCCGCACTTTGACATGCTCTGGACGACCAGTCCCCATGAAGACCAGTCAAGTGTCATTCTGGAAGCCATGGCCGCCGGTATTGCGGTCGTGGCCTGCGACACGCCCGGCACGCACGATCTTGTGCTACATGGGCAGACCGGCTTTCTCGTGCCCATAGGCGACCGTACCGGACTGGCCCGCCACGCCCATCAACTATTTGAAGATCCAGCCCTTTCTCATCTTCTTGGCCAAGCCGCTGCCCAGCGCGCCCGCTCTGAATTCTCGCCCGAGATGATGGTCTCCCGCTACGCGGAAATGTATCAGCAGATTCTCGGATAATTGAAATTTTGCTGTAAAAAATATCAAAAATAGGTATAATTCAGGCAATATGTGTTTAATTAATGTAAAAATAAGAGAAATAAATAGATGAGTTGCCGATGTAAATATAGGCAATGTGCGTCGTCGGGAAAACACGTAACGTTTGTGGCAATTTATTCAAACCTGTTGATCCTAGCGACTTTACCGATTATCAATGCAATGCGGCTAAGTTTTACCCACCATTTAGACCTTTAATATGCGTGTAAAATCATCATTATTGCATCGCCGTCTTTGCTCCTGGATCCAGCTATGAAACAGCAATTCCTCATGAAGGACGTGTTGGCGGTTATTTTGGCGGGAGGAAAAGGCTCTCGGCTGGAACCATTGACCCGCGATCGGGCGAAACCCGCCGTGCCTTTCGGCGGCGCTTACCGCATCATCGATTTCACGTTGTCCAACTGTCTTAACAGCGGAATTCGCAAAATTCTCTTGCTCACCCAGTACAAGGCCATGAGCCTGGATCGCCACATCAACCTGGGCTGGCAGTCCTATTTATGCCGGGAATTGGGCGAATTTATCGACGTCGTGCCGCCCCAGCAGCGCATCGACGAGCATTGGTACCAGGGCACCGCCGACGCCGTGTATCAAAACATCTATACCATCGAAAAAGAACGGCCCAAGTTCGTCATCATCCTGGCCGGCGACCACATTTATAAAATGAACTATGCCCGGCTGCTGGATTATCACGTGCAAAACAAGGCCGATGTCACCGTCGGCACGCTTCGGGTACCGGTCGCCTCGGCAGCCACGCAGTTCGGCGTGGTGCAAGTTGACTCCGACAGCCACGTAACGGGTTTCGAGGAAAAACCCGTATCGCCCAAACCCATTCCCGGCGAACCCGAATATGCCATGGCCTCGATGGGCATCTACGTGTTCACGGCCCGATTCCTGTTCGAACAACTCTGCCTCGACGCCACGCGCCATTCCAGCCACCATGATTTCGGCCGCGACATCATCCCTTCGATCATCCATAACTTCCGCGCCTTCGCCTATCCCTTCATGGACGAAAATCGAAAAACCGAGGCCTATTGGCGCGACGTGGGCACCCTCGATGCCTACTACGAAGCCAACTTGGACCTGGTCTCGGTCGATCCGCAACTGAACATGTACGACAGCGATTGGCCCGTGCGTACCTACCAGCCCAACCTGCCTCCGCCCAAATTCGTTTTTGCCGAAAAAGGGCCAT
Organism: Pirellulales bacterium; assembly: GCA_963844755.1. Classification (GTDB taxonomy): domain Bacteria; phylum Planctomycetota; class Planctomycetia; order Pirellulales; family Thermoguttaceae; genus JBEKIK01. The sequence goes on along the minus strand of CAWJPM010000015.1, from coordinate 309,412 downwards.
CCGGCCGCTGCGGCGAAGCACGCGACAGCCTGATCTGCCAGGGTTCGATCATCTCCGGCGGGCAAGTCGAGCGCTCCATCGTGGGCTTCGACTCGCGCATCAACAGCTACTCCCGCGTGGAAGACTCAATACTTTTCGAAGGCGTGGACGTGGGCCGGTACGCGAAAATCCGCCGAGCGATCATCGACAAGGGCGTGCACATTCCGCCCCACACCGAAATCGGCTACGACTTGGATTTAGATATCGCCCGCGGTTTTATCGTCACCGAAAAAGGCGTGACCGTGATCGCCAAAACCCACGGCATGGAACAATTCCTCGATCGCGGCAAGATCCGCCAGTAACAGCGATCATATTCGTTTAGCCGCAACCCCCTTCAGTTTAGCCGCGAGCCAAAGGCGAGCGTGCCGGCGGCCGCTTGCATCGCGTTGTTCAATTTGAAATTTGCAATTGACAATTTGCAATCCCCTCGCCCCTAATCTCTAGTTCCTAACCCCATAAATAAAAAATGCCCCCGGAAAGCGTATGTCCCAGGGGGGCAAAGGACTCGGCTTGTTCCGGGAGCGATTGGACGCTCCACAATCGCGTGTGCCACTGGCCTCTCGTGTGCCACTGGCTTAGCCAGTGTTGCGGGTGTCAGTGCCGCGTTGGGCGCACCGAAATGTATCCGAAGCAGGCCGCTAACTTCCTTGTCGGCGGCCGTACGCTCCGCGGTCCGCAGGCATCCCGTCGTCGCGGAATCCCCAGATGCGGACCCATCCACGTGAATCAAATACTCTCTAACCAATCACGTTCTATCGCCGCATAAAGCAGCAATAATGATTCCTTGAGGCGGCGAGAATAGGACATTTGTCAAATCCCGTCAAGGCCGATTTTTTTCGTTCCCTAAACCCTTACACGTCATGCAAAAACCGATGCTAGCACCGCTTGTTATTCCACATCGTTTTGACATATAATAGAAGCAGGACGCCTACACCATAATCTTTGCCGGCAATTCCGAATGGGTACTATACTAGGATTGCGATTCCGAGGAGATTGCGCATGAGAGTTGACGATGTTCTCCAACTGCTTCGCGCCAGACCTTTCCAGCCTTTCCGAATTTCAATGTCCGACGGCCAACAGTACGAGGTGCATCACCCCGACAACGCCATCGTCTCGCGTTCGACGGTTCTAGTCGGAATCCCCGGAACTCGTGGTCCGGATGGTCCTGCAGGGAAAGTCGTCACCTGCGCGCTCATGCATATTACAAGAATGGAAGTTCTCAACGGCGCATCGACGGCCGGTTGAAATCGTTGGCACGGAGAAGGTGGCATAAATAAAACGAAAAAAACTAAGTATTAGAGAAGTGGAACATTCCAATTATGTACGATTCTTCGCAACAGACAATTGGACTTATCCATTTTTATCCTGTCCTTTTTTCCTCCTTTAGTTCTATAAACCGCCATCTATACTGGTGAGCGTGGAATTCAAGTCACAAAATTAATTAAATACAAGAGGTGTTCAAATGGCTGACTCTAAGAAGAAATATGTCGTTATATTGCGTTCGGCTCCAGCGATCGTCATCGAGTGTGATGGCTTTTGGTTGGATCTGGACAAGAAGCAATACCGATTTTATGATAGTTTTGGTACGCCCGAAAAGAAAGATGACCGGGATATTACTACATTGTTGGCTTCTGATGTCTCTGGTGTGATCCCAGAGGAACGATTCTCAATGGCGAAGAGCGGCGCGGGGCACTAACAAACATGGCTGAGATTGTATGCCATTTGTTTTGCCAGTGTTTTTAAGCGGAGAATTCACAAGTGAATCACGCTGTCCTAGTTGCATCTATGTGCGCCTTTCTCTTCGTGGAAAAAACAATAGCCAATGATGTGTTTACCAGTTGGCCAACACAGGCAGAAATCAGTGTTTATCTCGGCGCACAACGTGTAGTAATTCCATCCGGTTGTGGTGGTTTGAAGGGACAGGGATTCCCTGATATGCCTATTGTCGTTTTGAAGCAGCAACCATTGACATTCTTTATGGTATGCGGCAACGACACGTATCTTTGGTCGGGCAAAAACTTGCCGGGGGCGATGCCAGTTAAAAAAGTGTTGTCGCCAGAACCAACTAGCACATTTGACAACAACTACGCTGGTATTGCATCAGTATACCAAGACAAGAAGCGCGGGCGGTTGATCGCCTTTTATCATGCCGAGGACAAAGAAGGGATCGGCAAGCACGAGAACGGTGTACAAGGTTTCTATGGGCGGATATGCGTTGCCAAGTCACCATTGGACAACTTGGAGTTCACCAAATTAGGTCCCGCAATCACAGCAGATCAACCGAATAAACCACATGGATGGGAGACTGAAGGCGGCCCAATTGAGGCGTGGCTAGCGCAAGGGGTGGGCGATCCTTCCGTGTGCGTAGACGCTGATAGCAAGTACCTGCTATGCATGTACAATGAATTGAGCAACCGCTTGAAGGGAGATCGTGGAGTCCAACTTTGCATTGCGCGTGCGACTATTGATTCAGCAGGAATACCCGGAGAATGGTCAAAATTCTATCATGGCTCCTTTTCGGAACCAGGATTAGGTGGCCATGATACGCCAGTCATAACGGTGTCGCCGGCGGGAGATACGATCAGTCCTCATTTGCAATATGTTTCTCAATGGAAGCGATATATTCTGGTGTTTGGAGTCGGAATATATTCGGAACTGAATGGCAAGCCGCCGAAAGTTGCAGAGAGTGGAATCTATTTGTCCACATCGGAAAATGGAACAACATGGACAAAACCGGTAAAGGCGAAGACAATATTCAACGTTTGGGTGAACAGACAGATTTGTATGATGCATCCATTTCTTATGATTGAACAGACTACCAAAACTGAGATTAAAGGGCAATTAATGTATCGGTATTCGAAACATTGGGATGATGATCAGGGATGTCTCGTATCATCACCCATTAAAATCGGCATAATCCAACATCCATGAATATGCGCCATAAGGCAGTCTGGTTTCGCTGATAGTTTCAGTTCTTTTAGAAAATTGTATTCTATTGTTTTCTGAGCCTTCTGGACCACATTAAAGATCCATGAGAATCCGCAGTCGCAACGCCACGGCTCCCATCGTGAGCGGCGATACAGTCCCTATTCGTTTTCCCAATCGCTCGAAGGCAACCGAGCGGACGTCCTCGCATTTGATGAAGCTCGGCTTGCGCAGCCCGCCCTCCGGCGGTTGCACGGCGACGTGGGAACGCACGCCCTTGGACTTAGTCGTCAAGGGCAACACGATGACCAATCCTGCAGGCCCGGAGTTAAACACGTCGTCCGAGACGATCAGGGCCGGACGTTTGCCTGCTTGTTCGTGCCCGCGGGTGGGATCAAGGTCTATCATCCATATTTCGCCGCGAAGAGGAGTCGCCATTTTCATTCTCCTTGAATGTCGTCGGCTATTGTGGCATCCCACGCGGCGCGCTCGGACTGTTCCTCGGCCCATGCTCGTCTATCTTTTCGCAACGCTGCGAAATCGGCGTTGAGTCCCTCTAAAAATGTGCTACGCCGATAAGTTTCGACGGCCTTGGCCAATACCGAGATCATTGATTCGCCGGTTTCCGCGACTGTCGCCTTTAGTTTTGCGTAGGTTTCCGCGTCGATTTTTACAGTGGCGCCTGGCATATAATTAACCCATATACTAAAAGTACCCTATTTAGTATACCATATAGTTGCGTTATTAGTCAACCCATAAAAAAGGATTGGAAGGGCAATAATGTAATTATTGCCGCATTTTACGCGTGAACTCTGGCGTATTGCGGAAACCGATCCTGCACGGCCTCCACTTCCATATCTTCGCTCCGCAGCGCAAGCATGGCGCGAACCGCGGCGTCGGCGGCTTGGATGGTGGTGATGCAGGGAACCCCGTGCGATACGGCAGCCGCGCGAATCCGTCCCTCGTCGGTCCGCGCGCCTTTGCCGCGCGGCGTATTCATCACCAGTTGCAAATCGCCGTCGATCATGAAATCGATCACGTTGGGATGCCCCTCTTGAAGCTTCTTTATGGACTGCACTTTCACACCCGCTTGCTCCAGGCAAATAGCCGTGCCCCGCGTGGCGATCAATTCGTAACCCATCTGTTCCAACATCCGGGCCAGCTCGGGCATGTGTTCCTTGGCCCGGTCGGCCACGCTGATAAATACCTTCCCTTTCATAGGCAGCACTGTTCCGGCCGCCAATTGACTCTTGGCAAAGGCGATGGGGAAGTGCTCGCTAATGCCCATGACCTCGCCTGTCGATTTCATCTCCGGGCCGAGAACAATATCCACGCCCGCGAATTTCACAAACGGGAACACCGCCTCCTTGACCGAAACTCTTTTCGGCACGGGCTCTTTGGTATAACCTTGCTCGGCGAGCGACACTCCGACCATCACCTTGGCGGCCGCCTTGGCCAAGGGCATGCCCGTGGCCTTCGATACAAACGGCACCGTGCGGCTCGCCCGCGGATTTACCTCCAGCACATACACAACCTGCCGGCCTTCCTCGCGCTTCACCGCGTACTGCACGTTCATCAGCCCCTTGACTTGCAGATACCGGGCCATTGCGCAGGTGGCCTCGTGGATTTCCTTTATCACATCTTTATGCAGCGTGTGCGGCGGTATGACGCAGGCCGAATCGCCCGAGTGCACGCCCGCCTCTTCGATGTGCTCCATGATGCCCGCCACCAATACCTGTTCGCCGTCGGCAATGGCGTCCACGTCCATTTCGATGGCGTCTTCCAAAAAGCGGTCGATCAGCACCGGCTGCCCTTGTGCAACCACGAATGCCGCCGCCACGAAGCGCTCGAATTGTGAGTTGTCATAGCAGATCTCCATGGCCCGCCCGCCGAGCACGAAACTCGGACGGACCAGCACCGGATAACCGATCTTCGCCACTTCCACCCGGGCCTGGGCCATGTTCCGGCGATCCCGTTGGCCGGCTGCTTCAATCCCAAGCGGCGCAGCAAATTGGCGAATTTTTCCCGATCCTCGGCGTCTTCGATCGTATCCACGCTTGTGCCGATGATCGGCACGCCGGCGTTAGAGAGAGCCCGGGCCAAATTCAACGGCGTCTGGCCGCCGAACTGCACGATCACCCCGTCTGGCTGCACACGATCGCATATATTCAGCACGTCCTCGGTCGTCAGCGGCTCGAAAAACAGCAGGTCGCTCGTGTCGTAATCCGTCGATACAGTCTCCGGGTTCGAATTGACCATAATCGACTCGATGCCCAGTTCCTTAAGGGCGAAACTGGCGTGGCAGCAGCAGTAATCGAACTCGATGCCTTGCCCGATGCGATTCGGTCCCCCGCCCAAGATCACCACCCGCCGCTTGTCCGGCTTTTTGGGCGGTGTTTCGTCCTCGTCTTCGTAGGTCGAATAATAATAGGGCGTGTAAGCCTCGAACTCGGCCGCGCACGTGTCAACCGACTTGAACGTAACCACAATCCCCCGCGATATGCGATGCCGCCGAACGTCCGTCTCCGTGGTGTTCCAGATCATGGCCAGTTGCCGGTCGGAAAATCCAAACTGCTTGGCCCGCCGCAGCGTGGCATCGTCCACGTTGTGCAATCCGCCCATCCCTCGGAGATGCTCTTCCATTTCCACAATCTCTTTCAGATTCTCCAAAAACCAGGGATCGATGCCGGTCAAGTCGTAAATCTCGTCGATCGACATTCCGTACTTCATGGCGTATCGCAAGCACCACACCCGCTGATCGCCCGCCACGGCCAGTTTCGACCGTACTTCGTCAATGCCCAGTTGCTCCGGTGTGCCCCAAAGGTCTTTGCCGTCGCAGCCGAATCCGAAACTGCCCACTTCCAGCCCGCGCAAGGCCTTTTGAAACGCCTCCTTGAACGTGCGGCCGATGGCCATCGTTTCGCCCACGCTTTTCATTTGCGTGGTAAGCTTTGGGTCGGCCTCGGGAAATTTTTCAAAGGCGAATCGCGGCACCTTCACCACAACGTAGTCGATCGTGGGCTCGAAACAGGCCATCGTCTCCCGCGTGATGTCGTTGGGCAGTTCGTGCAGCCGATATCCAACCGCCAGCTTGGCGGCGATCTTGGCGATGGGAAAGCCCGTGGCCTTCGACGCCAACGCGCTCGAGCGGCTTACGCGCGGGTTCATCTCGATCACCACCATCCGTCCCGTCTTGGGATGGATGGCGAATTGGATGTTCGATCCGCCCGTATCCACGCCGATCTCGCGGATCACGGCCAGCGATGCATCCCGCATCCGCTGATATTCCTTGTCGGTCAGCGTCTGCGCCGGGGCCACCGTGATCGAATCGCCCGTGTGCACGCCCATGGGATCGAAATTTTCGATCGAGCAGATGATCACCACGTTGTCGTCGGCGTCGCGCATCACCTCCATCTCGTACTCTTTCCAGCCCAACACCGCCTCTTCCAACAGTACTTGATGGATGGGTGATAGATCGAGCCCGTATTGCACCAGGCTGTCGAATTCATCGCGGTTGTATGCCACGCTCGAACCCGTGCCGCCCAGCGTGAAACTCGGGCGGACCACGCAGGGCAGGCCGATCTCGCCGACCACCTTTCGCGCCTCGCGCAAACTGCCTATCGTTTCGCCGCGCGGCACCTCCAAACCGATCCGTTCCATGGCTACCTTGAATTCGCTCCGCGACTCGGCCTTCGATATCGCCTCGGCCGAGGCCCCGATCAATCCCACGCCGAATTTTTCCAAAACCCCGTGCCGAACCAGGTCCATCGCCAAATTCAAACCCGTCTGACCACCCAACGTCGGCAGCAAAACATCCGGCCGCTCTTTCTCTATCACCTTGGCCACGATTTCCCAAGTCAAAGGCTCGATGTAAGTCCGGTCGGCCATTTCCGGATCGGTCATGATCGTGGCCGGGTTGGAATTGACCAACACCACCTCATAGCCCTCCTCCCGCAGCGCCTTGCAGGCCTGGGTGCCGGAATAGTCGAATTCGCAGGCCTGACCGATGATGATCGGCCCGGAACCAATGAGCAAAATTTTATGTATATCGTTGCGTCGAGGCACGTGCGATCAATCCTTTGAAAATGCCATCCTGAGCGAAGTGAAGGATCTATTCCTTACCCCAAAAGGGTTAAGGCGATGTCTAAAATTTCCCAATCATACCATGAGAAAACCCCACTGTTCAAGGGGCTGGAACTGGAGATTTGGAATAGGAGAGTGCGTTTTTCGCACAACAAGATTTTATGCCGGAATTCTTCTATTGAGTCTCAGAAAAAGATTGTCGCATGAAAAGTCAGAGCCGGGGCGTGTCGCCCCGGTAAATCCGGGCCGACACGGCCCGGCTCTAATGGAAAAAACGCAACATTCATTACCTGAGACTCAATAGCCCCCAGTGATCACACCGGGGGTCGTAGTTGCATGCTCTAGACTGCTACCTATGGCAGGCAGGCTACTTTAACCACCACTTTAAGCACTTCGCCGCCGCTGACCGGGCGATCGACGGCCAGGCCCGGGGCATGCACGTCTTGCGGCGCAAACACCGCAAAACTTCGCTCCGGCACCGTAAAAAGATCCCCTTGCACATCATAAAAAACAATGTCTCGCTGGGGATTGTAGTCTTGTTTGACGGTCATCCGCTCGCCAAGCGGCACATAACCCATCCGCTCCGCCCCTTGAACCACATACTGCACGTCTATGTACTCGCGATGCGATTCCCAAATGATTTCCGCAAGCTGTTTCGGCCGGTATCGCTGCACCATTGCAAACATCCGCGTGCCGTCAAGCTCGTACTTTCCATCCGGCATCTTGGCAAAATCCGTAGTCGCCAGATACTCCAAAGCCTCGCCGACCCGCGATCCCAACTGCCGATAAAATACCCGATTCTGTATGCAATCGATTATCATGCTAGTGAAGATCTCCACATAGTGCCTATTCCAAAAGTCCCCTCTCCCTTTGGGAGAGGGCTAGGGTGAGGGCTTAATCGCTCTGAATTCGTAATTGTAATCGCTTGGTGTGATTGATTTTTTATGTTTTGGGATAGGCTCATAATATAATCACCGATAAATACACACCGGAGGCCTTGCTTGAGGTCTTATATCATGACCAGGATTATTATATCCCAGGATTTTAGCGTCACGGGATAGATTGTCAATCTGCCCAAACAGCAGATTTACAACCTGCTCCACATGATTCACCAATCGTACTCATCCGGCCCTTGATGATCTTTGTCTTCGCCCATCAGCCTTTCGACGCTCCGAATCGTGGAAGCCCCCAGCCCAATCAAGCCCATCATTCGCTCCATTGGAGCCGTTACCTTGCCAAGCTTGGTGTTCATGGCTATTTCTCTGTCCGGGGCGATGAAAATCCGGTCGCCCGGCATGATTTGATAGTTCGTTTCGGTCGCTCCGCGCTGGGTGATGGCCGCATAATCGACCGTCAGGATCGTGCCTTTCCGGGAGTTCGTGGGCGATGGCCGTGAAATCCACATTTTCTTGCTCGAAAATTGCGACAGCCCGCCAATCGCGGCCACCGCGTCCAGCACCGTCTCGTTGCCGGTAATGGGAATCCGCCGCACATTGTCGCCCGATCCGGCCCCGTCGGTAATGATGTAAAACACCTTGCTGTTGTATGCCAATACGTCCACCCAAACCTCGGGCGATTCCATATATTTCGACAAGTGCTTTTCCAACGCCGCCTTGACCTCCGCAACCGTCATGCCAGTCACCTGGACCGTGCCGTACTGCCGCATGTTGATAGTGCCGTCCGGCCCGACAAGGTATTGACCGCTGCCCAGCGCGGTGCTGCTAATTCCGCGGCCGGTTCTTGTAGTTTTCACGCCCTCGGCAGATGGAGTCGCATTGCTGGATACAAAGGTTGCGCCAGGTTTAACATTTCCTCGGCCTTGGAAAAGGTATGTGCTGTCGCTGCTAATGGTGGTTGTGCCGCTGTAGGTGTTGGCAGCGTTAAATGTGGCGGTTGTGCCTGAGTAGTTGTTGACGCCGCTAAGGGTCAACGTTCCCCTACCAGCCTTGTTCAGTGGTTCTCCGCCGCTGATGGTCACTGTTCCAGCAGTAACCGTTGTGCCGCCGGTGCTATTTTCGGACGGCGTGACTGTAACAGTATAGTTATTTTCGGTCGGCATGTCTGAGAGCATAATCATCCCGCTGACCTGCCCAGTTCCAGATTTATCGTCGGCCGGCGTGATTGCGCCGGTCACATTCATACTGGAACTGCTGGATTCGGTCCCAACGCCGCCGGACGATGTTTTCTCGTCGGATTTCTTCGCCGGCTGAGATTCTTCGCCCCGGGCGGCCTTGGTACAAGTAATCTCGATTTGAACAATGTCGGGCGGCTCGATCCGATAAGTCGGCAACGGACGCATGGCCAACTCCCTGGGTATTTCGGCCCCGGCCTTTTTCGACCTTTCTCCAGCCTCGTCATCCGCCGCGAAACTCGCCCCGGCGCATCCTACGCCTGCAATCAACACCACCAAGAATCCCGCCCGACGGACAAAGATGTCTGCAAGCATGACACGGTCCCCTTTATAAGAATGTAAGTAATCCCGGCAAAACGACAAAAAGCCTCTTCTTGCTCACGTGCCGCTATACTGCGTAATCAAGTAGGGTGCGTGCTTGCACGCACGCATAATGTTTTCCAGTAAAAACTCTGCGTGCAAGCACGCACCTTACGCCTATTTTTGCTCACGTGCCGCTATCTACGATCCATTATCTCCCAGGGTTCTATTATTTTCGCATTTTGTTCCGATATCAATCTTTTTTATATATTCCCCCCCCGCCTTTTTCATCCTTCATCCTTCATCCTTCATCCTTCATCCTTCATCCTTCATCCTCCACCTTTCCACCGCCCACAGCCCACAGCCCACTGTCCACCGCCCACTACCTACTACCTACTATTTACTAAGAACTACCAATGATTCCGCCGAATCCTATCCGCCCGGTATCGATCCGAGGGCTTAACTTGCTCGGCCGGATAACCAACTACTACCAGACTGTGGGCGACAACCATGTCGGGCAACCCGAGCAGCTTCCGCAGGCCGTCCATCCGCGGATCTCTGGGATAAACGCCGGTCCATACCGCGCCTATGCCCAGGGCATGGGCAGCCAGGAGAATATTTTCCGCGGCCGCCGCGCAATCGACCACCCAATAGCCCGGCGACGTTTCCAATTCCAAATCGCCGCAAATCAAGATCGCCAGCGGGGCGTCGGCTGCCATCGCCGCGTTGGGCATGAACTCCGGGATCTTGCCCAAAATGGCCCGGTCGTCGATAACCACAAACTGCCAGGGCTGCTGATTCCTGGCGCTGGGCGCCTGCATCGCGACCGCCAAAAGTTTCTCGACGATTTCTTCCGGCACGGGCTTTGGCAGATATTTGCGAACACTCCGACGAGTAAAAATGGCTTCGATTGCGTCCATGGTTGGCTCAGGGGCTAGGGGTTAGGGATTGGGGATTGGGATTTTCAGGACTCTTCACTCGCCTAAATTTCGCCAAGCTCGCCTTGAGATGTGGGAGAGGGGTCGGTGTAAAGTTTTTTGGGCACTAAATCTCGCTTTTTCCACGTTTTATCCCGGGCCTCTATGATAGGACTCGGTGGAAACTTAAAAAATCGCGTAATATCTCATCGGTAGAATTATAGCAATCGACTGGCACAATTTCTAGTGGAAAGGATTCCGGGTTCATCCTTCATCCTTCATCCTCCCCTCGCCCTTTGGGAGAGGGGCCGGGGGTGAGGGCCGGTTCCTCTTTTTGAAACAGCATGGCAATGTCTTTATTGAGTTGCTTTTCAAACGACTTCGCCCAAAGCACGCGATCCTTGTCGCGAAGCACTGCAACCTCCGGCACCATATTCTGCACGGCCTCGGATATACCTATTGTATCTATTCCAGAGATCTTCAAAACGCGCCTTGTCCGAGATGGCCTTATAATCTCCGCCAAGTTGTTCGCAGACCTTGACGTCATAGACGGTGAATTTATCCGGCCAAAGCACGGAAAGTACGGCCGAAGCGATGGGCAAACCGATTCCCCACTTCTCGATGAGGATTCTCATTTTCTCCTTCTCCGAATCCGTCTCGGCCAACGATTTCGTCACATCGCCGACAATGGCGTCGAGGTCTTTTCGCCTCTGCCCGTCTTTCTCCAGCAGTTTCTTGGCGATTTTCGATTTCGCCCGATTCGCCTTCCAGACGATGATGCAGAAAAAGTCGAAGGCACTGAGCCTGCGGTCACGCTCAAAATTCGCCCGCACCACGTCGAACAGATACCTTTCAAGATCGTAAAGTTTCAAATAGTCCATCCGATTACCTTTCAAATATCATAAAAATAACGTCGCCCGCCCCAACACTGCTTCTGCGAAGCAGTGGCACACCATATGTATAATGATATAATAGCCAGGGCACCCAGCGCCGTCCACTTTCTGCCGTTCCGTCTTTGCTCGCAACCTCTTGGGACTCCGTCCCACCGGTTCAGGAACCAGTGCCACGCGCCACGCGTTCTTTCGCTTCTTCAACCTGCTTTAACATTCCGTCTTGTTCAGCCTTTGGTAGATCGCAAAAGTCAGGGACGTTGGCACCGATTATTTTGATTGGACCATTACTAGTTATTACATAACCACCTTCACCCTCTACTTCGATTAACTGAAAGGAACTGCCACACGAATCACAAGAAAGCTGCTCTGCCGGGTGAGGGGGAGACCATTTTTTCGTTGCTCCACACTTGCACTTGAGGGGTATTATAACTGCCAAACCGAGCAATCCAGTTTTGATAAAGAAATAATACTCCGAATTGCGGCTCAATATTGCCTTGGAAAGCTCATCGGCAATTAGATTCAATTGGGCACATAGTTTCTCTACCTCGGTATTCAGAATCATCTTTTCCAAGCATTTGCTGAGACTTGGAATATATATGGCAACCAATGCTTTGCATGCAGTTTCGAGTATTTCATACTTCAACTCGCTGAAATTCTCGGTACTTGGAAGATATGGACCGTCATCGTCACCAAGAATTATCTCTGCGCCTGCTGTTGATGTGAAGAAAGTAGATATATAGCCAATGTGGGTAAACTCAGATGAGAACTTGAAAATATTCTTCAAATCATCTGATAGACTCGGGTCGGATGGTGCGCCAATCACTGAAAATAGAAAATCGACCTTTTTAGCGAAGGTAGAGTGATTGCACTCAGTAATGTGAGATCTTGGCCAATCTTGGAATCTTAGCGATCCGAACTCGTTTAATGCACTTTCAACTTCTGAGTTGAATAATGTATGTACTATCGATTTCGTGGCGTACTTGCTAAAGCTATTGAGAGAGACAAGAACATGATAATTGAAGGCTTTCGGATCGAGCAGGTATAGCTGATAGGAATCAGAAACAATGCTATCAATGTATTGTCTAGTTGCGGTAACCAGATTGTTATAATCATCGAAGCCCTTCGAGAGTTCCGATAGGTTTCGTAAGTCAATATGCGTTCGATCATCTTGATTAGTAAGTTGCGCAAGTTTATCGAATACAGAGAAACTGTTGAGTTCAAGTCGGCTAATTATTGGTACAAAAGCGTTCAGATCATTATCAGATTTATATTGAGGATTAAGTAATGAATCGTTCTTTAGGGAAGACACAATTTCTTCATGCATCTCTCGCAATTCTCTGATAGCATCAATAAAGGCTTTGTTCAAGTAGGCAATATTGTTGCATAGAATCCGATAGTTGCTGAGCGCGGCGGAATTTTTACGCTCGGTTAGGTTTGAAGAAATTTTCTTGAGAATATCAATCTCGTTCATAGCCGATCCTATTGTACGTAATAAATACTCGACCACCAAAGTGCGGTAAGACTATACCGCATTCTCGCAGGCGAGAATGGCGTTATCAACATTCAGCAGTTTTTTTTGTTCCGCTTCCACACGGCGCTCGATTTTCTTTATGTCTTCGGCCGGCGGCAGTTGTTCGGGCACGATGCCGCGGTTGCCTAGCAGCTTTCGCACCTCCTCGTTGTTTCTGACGTGTTCCCGCGCGATCGTCGGTTCAGTAGTTTGCAGCAAACTGGATGGATCAACTTATTTTTATCACGAAAACACGAAAGGCCGAAAACGCGAAAAAGAATTGTTGGTTTTAATTTCGTGTTTTCGTTATTTCGCCCTTTCGTGATGAATATCGCTTTTGTTTCAATTATTTTTGTTTATATTCTGCATGCAACAAATGATCCATTTTTGTAAGACGACTTTAAAGTCGTCCTACCATCTCTTTTCCGCGTCTTGGCGTCTTGGCGTCTTTGCGAGAAATAGTTCAATGAACATTAGTATAAGTAGTCAGTGCGATCTACCAATACCCCCCGGGGAGGATTTTGGGAAAAAGGTTATAGGTAATAGGTTATAGGCGGGAGGATGTAGGCCGCGGGCGGCCCTCACCCCCGGCCCCTCTCCCAAAGGTAGAGGGGAGTGGAGTGCTGAACCCCGAACCCCGAATACTGAACCCTTTATGCCGGGATGGTGTAAAAGGAGTATATGGGGGATAATACGGCTATAACCAAGCTGCCCTCACCCCCGGGTACCCTTTGGGTGCCTCTCCCAAAGGGCGAGGGGAGTAGGTGGGAACTTACCAGCCCGCCGGAACATCTAAACTAATGAGCCTGACGTGAGCGATGACGCTAGTTTGATCGCCGAGACGCTGGCCGGGCAAACCGCGGCCTTTGGAAAACTGGTCGAAAAGTATCAGGACCGGCTTTTCAACACCCTTTCGCACCTGGCGGGCAATGCCGAGGATGCGCGCGATATCGTGCAAGAGGCCTTTGTCCAGGCGTTTATCAAATTGGACTCGTTCCGCGGCTCAAGTGCGTTTTATACTTGGTTGTACCGCATCGCCTTTAACATAAGCGCCGGATGGCGGCGAAAACGCAGGCCGATGGCCTCGATCGACCGCAACCGCGAACAAATCGGGATGGAACCGGTGGACAACGGCGTCGGACCGGTGGAACAACTCGAATCGCAGGAGCGCTGCCGCCAGGTCCGGCACGCACTGGGGCAACTAAGCGACGAACATCGCAAAATCCTGGTGCTGCGTGAAATCGAAGGCTGCGGATACGAAACCATCGCCGAAATCCTGGACCTGCCCGTCGGCACGGTCCGCAGCCGGCTGCATCGGGCAAGAATGCAATTGCGGGAGGAATTGAAAGAAGTGATAAGTTGTAAGTGATAAGTTGTAAGTGATAAGTTGTAAGTGATAAGTTGTAAGTGATAAGTTGTAAGTGATAAGTTGTAAGACGTAAGTAATCAGTTTAATGGTTGGTGACTTATTACTTAAAACTTACAACTGAAAACCAAAAGATATTGCCATGAACCACGAATCGCAAAACGAACTGCTTAGCGCGTATCTCGACGGGGAATTGACCGCCGACCAGCGGGCGCAGGTCGAACATTTGCTGGCCACAAAGCCTGCCGCCAGGAAACTGCTCGAAGAACTGCGCACGCTTAGCGCCACGCTGAAATCCCTGCCGCGACAAAAAGTGGGCGAGGATCTGAGCGATGTCGTGCTGCGATCGGCCGAACTCCGCATGCGGACCGAGCCGGCAGATGGAGAAAAAACTGGGACAGAAGCTTCAGCAGAGACAAAACACGAAGAGAAGCAAAAAATTGGAACAGGCGCCTCGATTGAGCCGGTCCCCGTCTATTCAACCATTCTCCGCCGGCTGAAAAATCCCCGCATGTGGGTTTGGGAAATCGTGATTGTCGCCGTGGCCGTAATGCTTTTGGTGTACTATCCCAGCCAGAACGCCAATCGGAACGTCGCCCCGTCCGGAAGTGCGGAGCGAAATATCGCCATGGCCAATAAAGCAGAGGGAAAACCAGCTTCTCAGCCTCAGTCCAGCATGCGGGCGGCCCCATCGCCTGCCACCGTCGAAATGAAGGAAGCACTGGACGTGCAAATTGTCCGAGGAAAACGGCCGGGTAGGGCCGGGCAATCAGAATCACCACTAGCTGGCAAGCAGCCAGCAGCACCCGATGTGTCTGCACTGGCTGAAAAGCAGCCGCCGGCGGCTGCCGAACCCGCCGCGCCCACTTCGACACCCGCGGCCGGTCTTGCGATTCAAGGCCAACCGCAGCCGGGCGGGTCTCAGATCGCTAAAAACATAAATGCGAGTAAAGCACCAGCGGAGATCAAACTGGACGAGCCGCCAGTCGAAAAAGAACCCGCCGACCGGGCAAAAGAAAAAGCCGCATCGGCCGATGAGTTGCTGGTGGTCCGACTGCGAGATCACGCCGGAGGCCTTGAAGAATCACGCCTTTGATAAGATTCTTGCCGACAACTCCATTGTGTGGAGCGAAACGCGAAAAAAAGCGGAGGAAGAAAATTGGGATTTTGAAAATCCGCCCAATACGGAGACGATCCAATCACTTTTGGGTACGCAAACCGCCCTTGCGACAAACAAGCCGGAGAGAAAAGAACAATCTAAAGCCGCTGGGGAAAACATTGCGCTTTCCACCGAGTCAGGGCCTTTGGAGATCGTATATGTCGAGGCCTCGCCCGCCCAAATCCAATCCATGCTAAACGGTTTATCGGCCCAAACCGAAAAGTTCAAAACAGTATCGGTCGCGCCGGCAACATGGGATTCGCGGCTTCAGGATGCAGTCGCGGGTTTCAACTACCGCGGCGTAATGGCCGGACCAGCCCGGAAAGGGCGAGCCGATCTCGCACAAACCGTGGAATCGGTGCAAGGCGGTTTTCAATCCGGTCTTAAGGGCGATTTATCATCATCGGCCGGCACGTTGTTGGGGCGTGCCCAGCGGATTCCATTTGTCAATGTAAATAATGCAAAAGACGCCGGCATTGAAACAGAGAAACAAAAACAGAATCTCACGAGCACCGCCCAAAAAGGATTGCCTGCGACGATGGGCTATGGCGGCGGAGGGACAGCGGGCGGGTTGGGCAAATCAATGCCTGGAGGCCAATTGGGCGTTGCCGCCAGCGCCGCTCCCACGACTGGTTCAGGCACGGACGAACAATTAAAATCGCCGGCCTACGCACTAAATCGGCCCGCGGACAAGACCGAGCAAGCGCCGCCTGCCGCTCCGCAGTTATTCACGAACCGAAACCAGGAGCAAGCCGCCAATCAGGAACGACAATCCGCTCAAGTCGCCGAGTCCCGGCAAGTGGCCAAACATGGGCAACAGTCCGCTGCGGCGGCGCAGAACCCACAAGACGCCGATTCACAACGCAGAAATTTGCAAATAGAGCCATCCGGCACGGCTGCCTTGCCGCGCATGGAGCGGGTGTTATTCGTGCTGCAGGTGATGGAACGAAAAAACGCTGCGGAAAATGCCAGAGAAAACGTCCCTGCCGATGCCGCCGGCGTCAGCTCGCCCGCGGCCGAGGCGAAGCAATCCAAGCCATAGAACCCTCGGATGCATGCGTGCAAGCACGCGATTCTGCTGGAAAATGTCATGAGTGCGTGTAAGCACGCACCCTACTGGATCTTACCAAAACAAAGACTATTCATCGACATTTTTTCCACTGTCCACGGACCGGCATTCGGCTTAGTTCTTATGGAGGGGACGTGACTTAATCCAGCCGTTTTTCGGGTACTTTACCGCCACTGATATGCCTGAGGTCCTAGCTCTTCTCGCCTATATCTTGGAATCTGCTACAATACTCGGCGGTCACCCACGTTTAGGTCGTAGGCTGGGATGAGGTTCTTTTTTCCCGCAGCCGAGGAAATAGAATGCTTACCCCAGCCTACGCATGTTTAATGGTCTATTTACCCATTGCTGATCGCTAATCTCTAACCCCAAATCTCTCCAGACACAAATCATGATCCACGATTCTGCATTGGAAGCGGAAGTTTCTTCTCTGGTCGTCGAAACCTCGACTGAATACGTCGGCCGGTGGAACCGCCTGGTAAGCACCACGAATTGGGAAAAAGGGCGAATCATTACCGAATGGCGCGAGGCCCTTAAGCAGGCCCAGGCGCCTGTGGCCGGGTGCACCGATGAAGCCTGGGCCGAACAGGTGGGCGGGGTAACGCCGCAACACGTGGGACGATTGCGCCGGGTGTACGAACGATTCGCCGAAGTATACCAACAATATTCCGGGGTGTACTGGAGCCATTTTTATACGGCCTTGGATTGGCCAGACGCCGAAATGTGGCTGGAAGGGGCCGTGCAAAACGGCTGGTCGATCTCGCAAATGCGCAACCAGCGCTGGGAAGCGCTCGGCGACCCGGGGGAACTACAACCCAAGGATTCGGAGATCTTTTCGACCGAGCCGGATGAAGACGATCGAGCCTGATGGAAATCGATCATTGCCTGAAAGCATTACTGAAACGCTGGGCGTGGTCCGCGACGCTGGGGCAAGCGCGAAGCACTCGTCCGAGCCGGCGTCTTTCGATAACGGCAGCGGCAGCGCCTTGGAGTCGGCGGCATTTAGCGCCGAGCCGGCGGCGCCATTTCGCCCGTTCGAAAACCTGCCTCCGATGCCAGCAGATTTGAACGAAGCCTTTGAAATGTTCAAATTGGCCGTCATCAGCCACAAACTGGCCGGTTGGATCAGATATCGCATTGGAAGACGTGCTAGCGATCCTCGATGCGCTTAAGCAATTAGCCCGCGCTCCGGCAGAATGATATGTTTCGCATATATACTTTACCTCTCGTTCCCACGCTCTGCGTGGGAACGGACGACAGGGACGAATCTCCTGCCTTTCATATCAAAGCAGAGCGTTGGAAAACGCGGTTCCCACGCAGAGCGTGGGAACCAGAAAATAAATATCGGCCGAAAATACCGCTTATTTTTGGAAGGCTTGCCTGTCTGCGCCGACGTATTTGGCCAATGTGGCAAAGAATTCCTTGCGTTGAATGGGTTTGGTGGCATAGTCGTTGCAGCCGGCATTGAGGCATTTTTGGCGATCGCTGGCCATGGCATGCGCCGTAAGAGCCACAATCCAACCCGTGTAACCCTCCTCGCGCAGGGCCATGGTGGCTTCATAACCGTCCATGACCGGCATTTGCATGTCCATGAGGATCAGATCAAAGGGATGGCCGGCCTTTGCGGCGGCCTTGGCGGCGTCGAACGCTTTTTTGCCGTTATCGACTATTGTCACTTCGGCTCCGGCTTTCGTGAGAATATGGGAAATCAAGCGCTGATTGTCAGGGCCGTCTTCGGCCAGCAAAATGCTGCCGGACAACCAAATAGCAGGCGTTACTTTCTGTCCGATTGTTCCATGCCGCACGTTTTCTTGCAGGGTGAGCAAATTCGGCATCTCCAACATGTGGACGCCTTCAACCGATCCGGTGGCGATGGTCACGCGGAAATGACTTCCAATACCAGGCTGCGATTTCACCAATGTTACATCGCCTCCGAGCATCTCGGCCAGGCGTTTGCTGATGGCCAGTCCCAAGCCCGTGCCGCCGAACCGGCGTGTGGTGGAGGTTTCGGCCTGGGAGAATTGCTGGAACAGATTTTGCGATTCCTTTTCCGTCATGCCAATTCCCATGTCGATCACATCGAACTGCATCATGGGCTCGATCGCCGGGCAAAAACGATACGACCAACTTTATTTCGCCGATCTCGGTGAATTTTATGGCATTGCCGATGAGGTTGAGCAGGATTTGCCGGACCCTGGTGGGATCGGTTTGGATGGTCTCGGGAATGGAAGTATGGAATTCGACGCGTAATGCCAGGCCTTTTGCCGACGCCCGCACGTGCATCAGCGAATTCACATCGGCGATCAACTGTAGAGGCGAGCAAGGGATGCGTTCCACGGACATGCGCCGGGCTTCGATTTTGGAAATATCGAGGATATCGTTGATGATTGCCAGCAGGTGCTCGCCGTTTCGTTGGATGGTGGCCAGTTCTTCTTTACCCCAATCCCCTTGCTGTTCTTCGAGCAGGACTTCCACGAAACCGAGAATGGCCGTGATGGGGGTGCGGATTTCATGGCTCATGTTGGCCAAAAACTCGCTTTTCGAGTGCGTGGCCGATTCGGCGGCGTCTTTGGAGCGCTCAAGTTCGGCCTGGGCACGTTCTTTTTCGGCGATTTCATTGCGTAGTTGCGCGGTGCGTTCGAGGACTTTTTCTTCCAATACGTTCTGGGCGGCCAACAACTGCTTTTCGGAAGTCTCCACCCGCTCCAACATTTTATTAAAGGCGTCGTACAGAGTACCCAACTCGTCGCGAGACTGCTGCCGAACGCGGATCGAATAATCGCCCGCCGTGGTGATTTCCACCGCCGTTCGGGCCAAGGCCAGAATCGGTTTGGACACCGCCCGCTGCAAGTTCACTGCCAACAGGCCGGAGGCCAACAGCGAACATAACATCATCAGCGATGCGATCTTCACGTAATCCAACAATTGTTGGCTTAAATAACTCACGTTTTCCCGCAGATACAAGGTTCCCACGAATTCTTCGCCGTCCTGCACTTTTTGGAACATTTCCAGGGTTCCGCTATCGGTGAATTCGTAACCGACGTGTCCGGGCGGCGGTGGATTGATTTCAGGGACGTTCATCTTTTAAATACGTGGCCAGCACTTTTTCCCCGCTGTCGTACAAACAGGCGAATTCGATCGCGGGTTGCGATTTCAAGGATTTCAGCAGTAGTTGTGCCGCGGGCGCGTCTCGAAAACTCAGAACCGCCGTGCTGTTGAAGGCCAACATGCGAGCTTGGGTGCTAAGACTCTGCACCGCGGAATTACGCATCATTTTGATATCATTAACCGCGAAACCAATACACGACAATAGCAGGGCAACGCTGGCCGAAACCATAGCCAGCAATACCAGTTTCGTTCGTATCGACAAGTCGCGAAATTTCAGCATTCTTCTAACCGAAGTTGATTTAGGGGCTCTAACAAAACCTCCCCTCTCCCTTTGGGAGAGGGGCTAGGGGTGAGGGCATTTTCAAGTGGATATAAGGTTTTGTTATAGTTCCTTAATATTTTATTTTTATTTCCAATGCTCAAAATATTCATTTACCGCCGCTTTGACATGCGAATCATTTCATTTATCAGGTCGTAAGCCGCGAAAGTCTTCACATTCCATTGGAGTTCTTTCCTGGTTGAACCCCGGTTTCAGATACTTTTTTCCCCAGGTTGAGTAATTTTGCATCGATCAAAAGCTTTTCTTGCCGCATAGCATCAACGTTGATCTCAAATCGCACCGTGCCTCCCTCCAGGAAAAAGTTTATCATGCCCCCGCGCTCGGCAAATCCAGGCACTTCCCCCACTAGCAATGTCGATTTATCATCATTTCGTATCTTATGGATGATCATATTCTGTTGCTCAAGAGGGACCGAATGAGAGACAAATAAGATATGGCAAGGCTGCAATTCCTCGATTGTGGCCATCCTTTGAATAATGATGCGATGACCTTGGATCGTCTTGGACTGGGCAATGCGATCCAAGACCTGCCCGAACGAGTCTTCGCCGCATATCGCCTAGGACAAACGCGCCCGACCGCTCGTCAAATGCGTCTTTGGGCCATTCAACGTATCGCCCAAAACTATACAGAAACGCGGCTTTGACGTTGTACTCGTACTGCGGATTAATCGCCTCCGCCGATTGATACGCTTCCGCCGCATCGGGCGATTGTCCGCAAACAGGTGCGGACTGCCAGGCAAGAAACACCATTCCCGCCGCCCAACACGTGAATCCAATATGCAAAACATGCATAATAATAGATTTTAGCATCGGTTTAACGCTGCTCCAGGCAATTGATGAGACTTGGGATTGGCATGATACATGGAATCGATAATAGGCGAATGCCTGCCGCTCGCACTCGCGTAATCTCAAGTCCCCCTCGCCGCTCATCCCTCACCTCTCATCAATATCGCAAGTTATTTATCCGTATACCTCAATAGTCGTGTTGCGATTCGGTTGCATTATCATTTTGCAGGGCATGGACGAAAAATGTTCCATTGGTTATTAATAGCGCAAAGTGACCGTTCCGTAAACGCCGCGAGGCACTTCCGTGATTTCGCAGTTCAGGTTGTCGGCCGTTTTGCCAAACTCATAATGGTAGGGTTGCAGGAGGTTTTGGCCCACCACGGCCAATTCGAGGCGCTTTCGCGGCCGCCAGGCCAAACGAAGGTCCATCGTCATGTAACTGGGGACATCTAGGTCGGTCAGGCAGTCAACGTAGCGCACGATCAGGTCAAAGTCGAGATCGTTTCCCAAGTTCCAGGATGATCGCAGATAAAACTGATGGATGGGACTATTGCCGTTGCTCGTCGGCCCTCCCTGACCGTCGTGTACGAATAGCCGCAAGAAAGTGTATTCCGCGGATAAACGCCACCGCTCGGAAACGGTCCAGTTCGTCGCCAGTTCGAGGCCGTAGGAATCGGCGTTTCCCAGGTTGGTGAACGTCATCGGGAGAATCATGTGCGGCGGCAGTGGAAGTTGTTCGAGTTTTGGGCCTGAAACAGGAACCACTTCCTCCAGTTGGTTATAGACATTATAAAAAGTGGCTATATCGTAGGAGAACCGCTCGGTAGCTTGCGTTCGATAGCCCACCTCGTAGGCTATGAGCGTCTCGGACCCGTAATCCTGGTTGCCAAGCACGCGCAGCAATGGCATGTCGGGTCCAAGAGGCTCCGTGATAAAGAGGCTCCGGCTGACTTCGCACGGCGTGCGTACGGCGCGCGAAACGGCCCCCCAAAGGGTGTGCGTGTGGTCCGGCGTCCACAGCAGCCGGGCGGTGGGCTGATATTCAAGGCCCGTGTACGAGTTCTGCTCCAACTTGCAGCCCAAGATAAAGTCAAGTTCGTCCGGCGCTAAAGCGATGTCATCTTGGACAAACTGACTGACTTTATTGTAGTTCTGCTCGACCGGCAAGATACTCTCGGTGAAAGGTTCCAGACTGGGGCAATCCATTTGGATGTAGCGATAGCCTGCCCCGCAAGTGATCATCTGGCGCTCGGTCAGTCGGAAACGATACTGCAAGTTGACGTCGAAAGTCCTCGCCCGTTCCGTGTTGAGGATGTTGCTGTCGTTTTCAAAGTTGTCGAAGTACGATTGCAGCGTCCAGTCGGAATCCTCGTCGGTGACGTGATGATAGCGTGCAAGGACGTTCTCGCCATTGTTTCTGATTGATCCCTCCAACAGTTGGGAACTCGGCGGATCGATTATCGTCCGAGCCGAATCGCTTCCCGATGTTCCCACGTAATGGTCGCCCTGGATCGTCAAGGTGTTCGACTTGTCGCGGTCGAGGTTAAAGTCGGTACGGAACCCCCAGCGGCCCTGGTTCCAGCCGTCGTTGGCGGGCATGTTGGGATCGAAGAATGGACTGCGATCAAAATACTTGCCATAAATTCGGTAGTAGCCGTCTTCGCCGATCCGGCCGCCATAACGAACAGCCTCGTTCGACCGTTCCACGGTTCCGCCGCCTGCGCTGATATAAGCGCCCTGGGTATCTGACGACTGCTTCGTAATGATGTTGATCACGCCGTTGACGGCATTGGCCCCCCACAGCGTCCCCCCGGGCCCGCGGATCACCTCGATCCGGTCAACGTCTTCCAGCAGAACGTCTTGTATGTCCCAATTAACGCCCGTGGATACCGGAGAATAGACAGTTCGGCCGTCGATCAGTACGAGCAACTTATCGGCATACGGGCCGTTGAAGCCGCGTGAACTGATTGCCCACATGTTGGAGTTGATGTGCGCCACATCCAAGCCGGGGGCCATTCGCAGGGCCTCGGGGATGCTGGTTGCGCCGCTGCGCCGGATCATCTCGTTGGTAATCACAAAAACAGCCGCCGCCGATCGGCCGACGGTGCCGGCCTCTTTGGTTACGGAGGTCACGGGCATGTCCATTGAAGGCGATCCGGTATGCCCGGCTACACTCACGTTCGAGAGCTGCCCCACGTCTTTATCAGCCAGATCGAGCAACTTGTCGAGGCTGCCCGCATCTACGCCTCCCTGATTAACTGTTCCAGCTTGAGATGAACCGCTTGCGGCTTCTAGACCGGATCCGGCAGATGTCTGCCCATGGACCGGACCGAATAAATTCGGAACCAGCAGAAACAATATCAAGCCCCTAGCTGCCCAGTGGAACAATCGTAATTGTTCACCCATGCCTGCCCCCTTTGTATTATTTCTATACTATTTCATCTATTCCTCATGACATGATTGTCTTATCAACTTTACGGTCGCGTTGATTTGCCTACTTTCAGAATATCGACAATCGTCCCAAATATGCTGGATGTGATAATTCAGATTTTCCTTAAAACATTAACCATCTAATCTAAAGTTGTATGTCTTGCTTCCGTTAATACCGGTAAAGTTTTTCCAGTCGAATTTTAAGGCATGATGCTAAATCGCCACGCAGTTTCCCTATTGTTGTGGCGGATTTCCCACAAAACTGAAAAAAACGATCCACACGGAAGTGCATTTTTCTCCGCAACTGCAAGCAAAATAACATCTTACAACACCTCCATCTCTCATCAGTACCTTTGGCACTTGAAGTGCTTCCCTTTGTGCTCAAGCAATTCCGTCGGCCCTTTCAACATGACGATACCCATGCCCAAACACGACCACAGCAAATCAACGCCCGGCAAAAAATCCTCGCATCATACTGGCGTCCGACCGCAGTACCACGACGAAATGCCGCTGGTGGACGAAGTGCTGCTCGAAGAAGAACTTGCCGTTCCGGAAACTCTAGCCGATGTCGATCTTGACGAGGATGAAGAAATCATTCCGGCCGAAGAAGCCACCGGCGAAGACGATCAAATCGACGATCCCGTGCGGATTTATCTCATGCAGATGGGCGAAATCCCATTGCTTAAGCCCAAAGAAGAACTTGCCGCCGCCAAACGGATCGAAAAGGGCCGCCGGCGATTCCGCCAGTGCATGCTGGCCAACGATTACGTGCTCCAGGCGGCCGTCATGTTGTTGGAATCCATCCGCGACAACAAGGTCCGCCTCGATCGCACCATCGAAGTCTCGGTGATCAACATCCGCGAAAAACGCCGGCTGTTAAAGGTGCTCGATCCCAATTTATTCACGCTGCATCATTTGCTCATCCATAATCGCCGTGATTTCACCCTGGCCATGCACGATCGGCATCCCCGAAAAAAACGCCGCGAGGCATGGCGCCGGCTCTTGCAACGCCGCGTGAAGGCCGTCCGGCTGGTCGAAGAACTCGGGCTGCGAACTCAGCGATTGCAGCCCATGCTCGATAAACTCTATCAGATCTCCGAGCGGATGGAAAGCATCAAGAAACAATTGGTCCGAGCCTTGCCATGATCCGGATGACGCCGCCCGGGCCGTGGAACTCCGCAAGGAATTGTGCTATCTCATGCGATTGACCCTGGAAAGTCCGGCCACGCTCCGACGCCGGCTCGATCGCATAACCGCGTTGCACAAGAAATATGAATCCGCCAAGCGATATCTTTCCGCCGGAAACTTGCGGCTGGTGGTCTCCATCGCCAAGCGCTATCGAAACCGCGGCATGAGCTTCCTGGACCTGATTCAGGAAGGCAATACCGGCTTGATGCGGGCCGTGGATAAGTTCGAACACGCTCGCGGCTACAAATTCTCCACCTACGCCACCTGGTGGATTCGCCAGGCCATTACCCGGGCAATCGCCGACCAAAGCCGGACCATCCGCATGCCGGTGCACATGCTGGAAAACATGGGCAAAGTCCGTAACGCCACTCGCCACTTGATCCAGGAAAATGGCATGGAGCCCACGATTGAAGAAACCGCCGCCGAGGCGGGTCTATCGCTCGACGAAACCATAAACATTTTTCGCATGGCCCGCCAACCGCTCTCGCTCGACCAGCCGGTAGGCGAGCACGACGACACCTACTTCGGCGAATTTCTCCAAGATCATCGCGAGGATGATCCCTTGCTCGGGCTCAACCACGAATCGCTCAAAGCCCGCATCGCCGAAGTCCTCGACGCCCTGGAATATCGCGAACGGGAAATCATTCGCCTCCGCTTCGGCCTGGCCGACGGATATTCATATACTTTGGAAGAGGTGGGAAAGATATTCTCCGTCACTCGCGAACGCGTCCGACAGATCGAAACCAAAGCCGTAAGATCGCTGCAACATCCCATCCGGGCGAAAAAACTCCTTAGCTTCATGAACGACCTGGCCAACGTCCCAATCGAAACCCTGGACGCCTGCCACGGCAACTCGACGGTAGAGAGTTAAACACTTCTCCCCTCTCCCTCCGGGAGATAATTTTACAGTCCCCTATCCCTCCGGGAGATAAAATTAAAGTCCCCTCTCCCTCCGGGAGAGGGTTAGGGTGAGGGCAAAAGTCCGAAAAATCTTGCCTTTCTTACATATCATTCCATCCGCCCTCACCTCCGGCCCGTCTCTCAGATGGAAATGGGAGCAATTTGCAAGACTACACCAATATGTTGCGTCACTTCTGCCTCTAATAGTTTGATTCGCAATTCCGCAGCCGAATGCGCGTTGATTTAGGGCTTTAAACGCCTCGTTGAAGGATTGCACATCAAATATTACCATATATGGCATCATGAAAATCAATTCCACTCTTAGCCCACAAGATATTTACCATATCTGACTTTTTGGGGTAAATAAAAATGATCATTGCCGACCTGGGCAAGATCGAAGGCCGCCGTTATCCGGCCCGCCGCAACACGCAAAATATCGTGGGCGGGACATCGCCCATCCAAGCCAAATATTTTTCAATCGGCAACGTCCTGCTCGATCCCAACGGCGGACAAGTGCCCTGGCACAATCAACAGCAGGAAGAAGTGTATTTTGTCCTGGAAGGCACGGGCGAGATGTGCCTGGGCGACGAGCGGCAGGTGGTCACGGCAGGTCAAGCGGTTTATATCCCGCCCGGCGTGTTCCACCAGCTTACCAACATCGGCGATACGCCCTTGCGGATGATCTACTGCTACGGCCCGGCCGGCGACGTGGCCCACTGGAAACAGGAACTAAGCGGCACGCTCCCCGTGGCCGGCGTCGATGCCCCGCCGCTCCCGCCCGGCTCATGCCCGCAATGCACCGAAAAACCGTAAGGGGCTCTAATGAAACTTTCCCTCTCCATTTGGGAGAGGGGCTAGGGGTGAGGGCATTTTGCAATATGAATACAAGGTTTTGTTAGAACTCCTAAATCCAATAATAAATGAAACTGAACGAGGCTATCAATGAGCATACGCACGCACAATATCGGCATCATCATGAACGGCGTGACCGGGCGCATGGGCACAAACCAGCACCTCATGCGTTCGATCATGGCCATCATCCAGCAAGGCGGCTTGAAAATCGGCGAGTCCGAAGTCATCATGCCCAACCCGATCCTCCTCGGGCGGAATCCGGCCAAATTGGAACGACTGGCAGCCATGTCCGGCGTTGCCCGCTGGACCACCGATCTTGACAAGGCCCTGGCCGATCCGAACGACACGATCTATTTCGACGCCCAGACCACCGACCGCCGCGTCGAGGCCGTGAAAAAGGCCATTGCCGCCGGCAAGCACGTGTATTGCGAAAAGCCCACGGCAACAACCACCGCTGATGCCCTGGAACTGTACAAGCTGGCCAAAGCGGCCGGGGTGAAAAACGGAGTGGTGCAGGACAAACTCTGGCTGCCCGGCTTGTTGAAACTCAAGATGCTGATCGACAGCGGATTCTTCGGCCGCATCCTTTCGGTGCGGGGCGAGTTCGGCTACTGGGTCTTCGAGGGCGACACCATTCCCGCCCAACGCCCGTCGTGGAACTATCGCAAGGCGGACGGCGGGGGAATTATTATCGACATGCTTTGCCATTTCCGCTATGTGCTCGACAACCTGTTCGGCGAAGTGCAAGCAGTCTCTTGCCTGGGCGCAACGCACATCGACAAACGCTGGGACGAAAACGGCAAGCCGTACCAGAGCACGGCCGACGACGCTGCCTACTCCACCTTCGAACTGGCCGGCGGAGTTATCGCGCAGATCAATGCCAGTTGGTGCGTGCGCGTGCGGCGCGACGATCTTTTGGTCCTACAAGTTGACGGCACAAAAGGCAGCGCGGTCGCCGGCCTGCGCCACTGCTGGGCCCAGTCGTATGCCGCCACCCCGCGCCCGACCTGGAATCCGGACGTTGACAGCCCGATCAATTTCTACGACGGCTGGCAGCAAATCCCCTCGCATCAAAACTACGAAAACGCCTTCAAATTCCAGTGGGAACTTTTCCTCCGCCACGTAGTCCGCGACGAGCCCTTCCGCTGGACCCTGCTGGAAGGCGCCAAAGGCGTCCAACTAGCCGAAGCCGGCCACGCATCCTGGAAACAACGCAAATGGGTGACGATACCGAAGTTGGAAGGGTAGAATAAATTCCTTAAAACCATCTG
This sequence comes from Pirellulales bacterium, assembly GCA_963844755.1. GTDB lineage: Bacteria > Planctomycetota > Planctomycetia > Pirellulales > Thermoguttaceae > JBEKIK01. The sequence continues at coordinate 282,149 of CAWJPM010000015.1, read as the reverse complement.
GAAATTCAAACGATTTTTTCTAGTATTGATGCAACGCGAAGGGGAATGATCGTATGGAACATACTAATATAATACATTAATTAGGTTGGCAGATTATTTAAGTTATTAATTTTCCCTGTCCTCATTAATTTCTAATCTTATAATATGAATACTATTCAGTGGATATTAGTAATTGTTATTACTGCCAGCATGGGATACGGTATCGCTGCAGGCATTACGTTAAAAATTAAGGAAGGAATTTTAAATATTCAACTTCGTAATGCACTTAATAAACAAAGAGAAGAACTCGATAAACGTGCTGATTCTCTTGATGAATATGAAAGGGCAATCAAGAGCAGAGATATGGCGTTCAAGCAGGGGATAATTACTGGCCGTCACTGGCTAGCTAATTTCATCGCTGATGCAGATTACGCCATTGATTCCTTAAAAGAAGAATCTCTTCGCATCAAATCCCATCCCGCTATTAAGACTGCAGATATTATCGCTACAATCAAAAGTGAAAAACGGGAAAGAAAGGCTAATTTTAAATTTCTTGAATACCAACTCAAAGCCTATGAAGAGTATTTTCCTTTTTTAGAAGAATATCGTGATTTTATACTTGATGAAAGGATTCATCTTACTTCAGGATGTGACAACCAAAAAGCTATTGAACAAGCCGATCCCGTTTTGCTTTACTTACCTCATGATGAATATAAACAGCTAAGTGTAACAGCAAGAAATCAACTTGCCCTAGATAGATATCTTTCACGAGATTTGCCGAAATGGGAAATTGGAAGATTTTATGAACGTTATCTTGGTTATCTCTGGGAGAAAGAGGGATGGCGAGTATTATATCATGGAGCAATCAAAGGATTCGATGATTTTGGGCGTGATTTAATATGTTCAAAAGGGAATAATATAGAAATAGTTCAAGCAAAATGCTGGAGTAGTGAAAAGGTAATCCATGAGAAACACATTTTTCAACTATATGGAACTTGTATCCATTACATGTTTGAGAATCCAACATGTAAAGTTACACCCGTTTTTGCTGCAACAGTTTCGTTAACTCCTGTAGCTGCAATAGTTTCAGAAAAATTATCCGTTCGGGTGATGAAAATTCCATTAGATAAATCGTATCCAATAATCAAATGCAACATAAAACCTAATTCAAAGGAGCGCATTTATCATCTTCCATTCGATCAACAATATGATCGTACAGTAATAGGCAATATGCCCGATGAATGCTATGCGTCAACGGTACATGAAGCTGAAACATTGGGTTTTCGGCGAGCATGGCGGTTTTTAGGATTAAATGAATTTGTTGGGGGAGAATAAATGGAGACGCTATCCGTTAACTCGGTTTTCCGGATTGGCTTTTCGCCGCTTACGATTGCAGGAGCGGGAGAAGTTGGCTCAGGTTCGTGTACAGCACGTCCACCAGCTTCGCCCCCACTTCCTCCGGGCTCTTCCCCTGTAGGCGCTCCGCCTCCGCCCTGGCCTCCGCTGGTATGTTCTCCCCCGGCTCCAGTTTGAGAAGTAGTTTCTGTGCTAGGTTGGGATTCTCCGCCCCGTACAATAAATGGACTTGTTGGAGTAGTTCCGCTATGTGTTTCGCCGCTGGGTCCGGTATCAAGTCCGGGCGGTTCTCCAGCATCCATTCCGCTAATTGGAGGCTGTATAGGTAGCTCGGATCCGGATCGCCCCCCACCTGCTTTAGTAGATCCTGACACAGGAGGTTGAACGGCTGATCGTTGGAGAGCATTGGTTTGTGGTCGGTCATTACGCACCTCTCTTAAGGACATGAAAATGGGTCACTAATTTTTAAGACAAACCCAGTGATTCTTTCAAACAGCGATCAATCTCCTCCATAATGTTCAATGGTCACCGACCGATGACTCGGCTGACAAATTGCCTATGGAGCGTAATCAGATGCTCGCATTTCACCGCCGAGGGATGCAGAAGACCCGACGGTTGCCCTTCGGGCGTGGCTGGATCGATAAGCCATTGTGTCGGCTCGGTGGTTGTCCGTTGAACAACACTGGTAATCATGGCTAGGATCACGTCATCGAGGCGTTGATTATTGCGGTTACATTGCACGACCAGGGTCGGACGTTTTTTAACGCCGCTGCGGTCGCTGAACGGCAAATCGGCTAGCACGACATCGCCTCGTCGAAGGTTCATACCGGCCCCCGGTGCGAGTCGTAATCGTTGTATTCGTCCATTAAGGGATCATTCCAACCCACTTTCATGGCCGATTCCATTTGAGCCGTATAACTGTCGGCCAAGTCATCCTCGGCAACGGTCCTTAGCCGCTCGAACTCCTCGACGGGAATAAGCACGTAAGCCCGATGGGTTAATTCGTCCAAAAGCTCCACGGTAACGCCCGGATGGGCCATCACAACGGTTCGCAATTCATCGGGTAATCTGACGGTCATTACGATCTCCTTCGTCTTAATCGCCTATTATACTTATGTCTTCATCTAAATGTAATTATACCGACAAAGTGTTCGGAGTGTTGTGGTAATACATTATATTCCATAGACCATTAATCTCGCAACTGAAAAAGCTTTACCAGTGCCTCCATCAGCATGCGCGGCACGCCGCGGCTGGATTCGTCGCGGAGCGATTCCAAGGGCGGATGCATAAGTTTATTGACCAGCCGGTTAAAAGATTGGCGGATTTCGTCCCGGGCGTGATTATCCAAGTCCGGCAGTTTGTTCAGCAGGCGCTCGAGTTCGTCTTCCATCGACTTTTGCCAGCCGCGGCGTAGTTGTGCAATAACCGGCCCGACCGCGCGGTGACGCCACTGCGTCATGAACTGTGCGGTTTCCTGATCGATGATCCGCAAGGCATGGGGCAATTCCTTGTCGCGCCGGCCTTTATTCCGGCGGCAAGCCTCCTGCAGATCGCCGATCGAATACAAATAAACGTCGGGCCGATTGCCAATGCCGGGCTCGAAATCGCGGGGCACCCCTAGATCGAGAATAAAAAGCGGCCGGCCGAACCGCGCCCGCTCGATCCGCCCAAATTCGGCCAGTTTCACGATCGGCTCGCCGGCACTGGTGGTGCTGATAATCAAATCGGCCGTGGCCAGGGCCTCGAGGAGCTGATCCCAGGCAATTGCGCGTCCGTGCCAGAGCGGGGCCAGTTCGCTCGCCCGATCGTAGCTGCGGTTGACAATGGTTATCTGATGGGCGCCTTCCTCGCGCAGATAGCGGAGGGTTTCGGCGGCCATTTCGCCGGCGCCGATTACAACCACGTGCTTGTCGTCGAAGCGCTCGAAAATTTGCCTGCCGAAATCGGCCACGGCCACGCTGGGTATGCTAACCCGACGCTGATGCACGGCCGTTTCGCCGGCCACCCGACGTGCTACGTGCAGTGCGGCCTGAAACATCGAATGCAGAAGCGGCCCTGTGTTTTCCTGAAGCATGGCCGTCTGGTAGGCCTCTTTCACCTGTTTGAGGATTTGCGGTTCGCCCAGCACCATGCTGTCCAGGCTCGAAGCCACGGTGAACAAGTGCCGCACAGCCGCCTCGTCGTTGTGCAGAAACAGGTATTGGATGATCGACGCGGGATCGAGGCCGTGAAATTCAGCAAGAAACAAGGCCGCCTGTTCCAGTGAGGGCTCGACGTTCGCTTCGCCGGCCGAGTAAATCTCCACGCGATTGCAGGTCGAAAGCAGCACGGCCTCGGTCCGTGGGAAGACCCGCCGCCAGCGATCCAGTGCCTCGCGGGTTTGCGACTGACTGAAAGCCAGCTTTTCCCGCAATTCGATGGCCGTATTGTGATGGCTGCAGCCGACGACCTGGAGCATAAATGTTTTCAGTTAACGGTTTACAGTTTTCGGTCTTAATCGCGAAACCACAAGCGGTTTTCTATATCATTCATACCTCATCGCTCATCTTTTATCCTTTTTCCGGCTCTACCTGGCGTTCCGGTTCTTGGACGTTTGGCCTTTCAAAATTCCGCCAGCCGCCGTGTTGCGTTTTAAGCGAGAGGCCCAGCGCCAGGGCGGCTACGAGAAACACGAAACTGATAAGGGTTAAATAAACCACTTTCCGTCCTTGCCGAACGGGCTTGTAAACCTGGATTGAAACAACCGCCGCCAACAACCAGATAAACATCGAAAGCGTGCTTAAGACCAGGGGATCGTATAAAGGAAGGCGGTCCCGTGTCGGCCGATGGTCGATGGAATTAAGAACCATGCCTCCCAAAACGCCGATTCCCAACATAATCAAAGCAATAATTATTGCACGTTGATTGATCCGCAGCAGCCATTCCAGACTCGGCAGGCGCGGACCTTGCCCCAGGGGACGTTTTCGTTTCAAGCGGCGTATCTGCACGAGATACATTACTCCGGCGGCGAATTCGACCAACATCGCAACCGCCGCGGCAGCCAGCGATGCGCCGTGGATCGCGCCCAGACCTTCGAGGCCGGTTCGCGGGGAAATGGCGTCGCGGAGGCCGCAAATGCCGCTATACTGATAAGCCCCAGGACAATAGGCAAAAGGAAAAGGCCGATTGAAGTCCGCGGATTAAAAAACAAGAGGTACAAATACACCGCCATCAGCGCCCATGCCGCCACCAGGTACCAATCTTGCCAGCTCGAAAGCGGCACGCCCGTGGTGTTCGCCGCGCGGTAATAAAGGTACACGGTATGGGCGAACAACCCGGCTGCGGCCCAAGCCAGCATGATGGCTCCGCGAATTCCGCTGCGAAACAGCAGGCGCAGACCTCCATTGCCAGCACGATCGCGTAACTGGCCGCAAAACAAATTATGCCCACGCGGGATAGCATGATGACAAACTATTTTTCCAGCTTGTATTGGCTGAGTTTTTTCCGCAGCGTGTTGCGGTTCATACCCAGGCGATCGGCGGCCTTGATTTGAACGTTTTCGCACTCGGCCATGACTTGGGCGATCAGTTCCCGTTCCACGCGATTGACGATCGCGGCCTGGAGATTATCGGCTTGCGGGCCGCCACTGGCAATGCCTTGCTCAATAAGTTCCGCGGCCAAGGTGGCCATGTCGGCGGTGCGAAGGCGTCCGATGCGGCGGGGCTTCTGGCCTAATACGGCCTCGGGCAACAGATCGCCGGTCAATTCGTCGCCCGGGGCAAGGACCACCGCGCGTTCCACGTAGTTTTGCAGTTCGCGGACGTTGCCCGGCCAGTCGTAATTCACCAGTGCCTCCATGGCCCTGGGTTCCACGTGCGGCACGTGCCGCAGGTTCCGCTCGTTATAAATCTTTAAAAAATGGCCGACTAAAAGCGGAATGTCTTCGCGGCGTTCGCGCAGGGGCGGCAAATAAATGGTTACCACGTTAAGGCGGTAATAAAGATCCTCGCGAAACCGGCCGGCCTCGATCTCTTCCAACAAATCGCGGTTGCTGGCCGCTATGACCCGCGTATCGACGCGGATGGTTTGCGTATCGCCCACGCGCTCGAATTCATACTCTTGCAGCACGCGGAGCAATTTTACTTGGAGCTTGGGCGTAGTGGAATTGATTTCGTCGAGGAAAACCGTGCCCGTATGGGCGGCCTCGAATCGTCCGGTGCGGTTATCGATGGCCCCGGTAAACGCCCCGCGGACGTGTCCGAAAAGCTCGGACTCCAAAAGGTTTTCCGCCAAGGCCCCGCAGTTTACGCGCACGAACGGGCCGCTGCCCCGGGGACTGAGCCTGTGGATGGCCTTGGCTATCAACTCCTTGCCCGTGCCCGTTTCGCCGAGGAGCAACACCGAGGCGTTGGATTTGGCCACCTGCCGGGTAAGTTGATAGACCTTTTGCATGGCCGGTCCGGAACCGATCAATCCCGGAGTAGGCGGCCCAGTATCGCTGACATCAAATGAAGGCAAAATACGGCTCATATTTATTAGTAATCGGTTTTCAGTTATCGGTTTTCAGTTTTTTTGGTCGGCTAACGACAGGCAGCGCGATATCGCAAGCGATATCATTCACTCTATCCGTCTTCACTCTCCGCTTTCTACTATTTTCCAGATTTCGTGGGCGCTTCCAAACAATCCAGAATCAACGCCAGAATTTTTTGCGTGGATTCGTCCTGATTCTTGCTTTCATTATATTGCTGATATTGCTTTTTGATTTCTTCATTGGTTAAAAGGATGCCGTGGGCTTGCAGGTTTTGACGAAAAGCCGAAACGGCCGCTTGGCGAATTTCCAAGGGCTGTGTAACCTGGCCGGCCGTCGCGACCAAGGCCCTTTGTGCTTCCGGCGAATTGATCTCGGCCAGCACCGCGATTGCTTTCCGGCTCAGCGAAGGCGTATTCAATGCCGTCAATACGGCTTTCTCCGCCTGGTGCATATCGTACAATTTGCCCGGGTTGCTCGCTAATTTGCCCAGCAATTCCAAGGCCTCGCCCGCCTGACGCTGACGTTCCTCGAAAGCAACGAATTCATCCGCTTTAAGTGTAGCCAATTGCTCCAACTGCCAGGCAACCGAAGCGTCATCGTGCGGCCGGGCGAAGGCCTTCGTTAGAGGATCGTGATCGGCCGCGTGCTGTGCTCGCTCGGAAAAACCATCACGGGCGATTACTCCCACGCGCAAATCGGCGCTGCGGTCGTCATGGCGGAGTTGCTGCAACAAAAGATCTAGCGGCGGCTGATCGATGCCCGCATCGATCAGCGCCAGTTCATAATCGGGCGATGAAACCGCCATTCGCATCGCCTCGCGGCCGTTAGTTGCCGTATCGGTTTGAAAACCGGCGGCAGTCAAGGCCGGGACCATTTTGCGCAGATCTTCCACATTAGCGCCCGCCAATAACACGCGGCGCATGCCCGAAGATGAGGCAAATAACTCCAGCGTTTGCAGCACGTAACTCGATCCTGCAAACGGCCGCATCGGTTTAAGCGCAACAATCGCACGGGCGGCGGCGATGCGCAATCGCCGATCCGGATTCTGCAATGCCAGGGCCAACGCGCCGGGCTTGGGGCCGCCGTAAAGCAACTCTTCCGCAGTGCCCACCTGATAGAAAATTTGTGCCGCAGCAGTGGCTGCCGCCGGATGACCTTCGGCCATCGCGAAGGCCATCGCCACTTCAACCGCCTTGGGGCCTAATTTTTTCGCTTCGGTAATCGCGGCATCGTTATCGTCGAGCGGGTTTTGCAAACCTTTCCGATATGCCGCCGCCTCGAGCATGGTCGCTATATACAATTGCTCCGCCGAGGCGTTTTCCGGGGCAATATCAAAAGCTTCTCGGGCAAGCCGGGCGGCCAACGCCCTGGAGGCGTCGTCAACCGGGATTCGCTCGGCCACACATTGCCGCTGGGCTTGGTTCCAATGCCACACCTCGGCTTTGTCATCCACAACCCCGGGCACAACCTGCCGGTGATTAAAGTATTTTTTGGCATTCTCCATCAACAAACGGGCCGCTTGCTCCTTTGTCGGCAGTGCCCCGCACAGTTTTTTCAGAGCCGCGCCGGCGGCGGCTCGCATCTTTGCATCGTTTTTTTCCGAAAAAAACGGCTGAAATAAATACAGTTGCACCACAGGCGCCTTCATTTCGCCCAATATCGCAACGGCCTGCAGCTTTAGTTCCGGATCGGCCTGGTCCAAAATCCCCACCAACGGATCGGCGGCCTGGCGCCCCATCGCCGCCAATGCGGTGCGAATGGAAAGGTGTTCGGCGGCCCGGCCGGGATCGGCCAAGGCACATATCATCGCCGATACGGCCGCATCGCGTGCATCCATCAATCCTGAAAACGCCGCACTGCGTTTTTCGGCGGATGAATCTTGTAACTGTTTTATCAATTCGGCTATGCGCTGGGGATTCTGCATCGCAGCATTTTGGGCGGCCAAGACCGCATCGGCCAATTGCTGCGATTGGGGGTGAAGATCGGAGCGGGCACTAAGTTGTACGAACATCGCCGAACCAAACTCCTCCGCCAATTTCGCCAAAGACTGTGAATCGAGTTCGGCCTCGATTACCTTTTGCAGAAACTTTTTGGCCAGGGCGGGCTGCTTCAGATCGGAAAGGATTTTGGCCGCCCGAACACACTCCGCAGGCGTTGAGGGCTTTGTTTCCAATATCGCAGCCGCTGCAGGATCTTCCGGAACGGTCGTCTCTTCCGCATCGGTTTTTGTCGTTTTATCCGCAGTTGCGGCTGGGGCAGGCGAACCGGCCGCTGGATCGTCGGCTTTGGGTTTCGGGTTTTGAGCCCATAATAAATTTGCCGACGCCGTCACAAGCAAAATAAGAGTCAGCCAACTTCGAATTAGCCTTGCACCACTGATCATACTTTTATCCCAAGACTTTTTGTCCATCGCCGGACTTGCTCTTCGACTTGTTCCTGGTTCGTCGAACCGTAGCTTGCCATTGCGGCAACGGCCTTTTCCACGCCAAGAACATCATACACGCTTTTATCCAATTTGGGATCGGCCGCTTGAAATTCGCTAAGCGGCAGGTCCGAAAGACTCACCCCTCGCTCCATGGCCCGGGCAACCAGCCCGCCCACCAAGCCATGCGCAGTGCGCTGGGCAATGCCGCGGCGAATCAAATATTCCATAAGCGTCGTGGCATCTAGATATCCCCGATCCAAACGCTCGGCTATCGCGGCCCGGTTTAACTCGGCCCCTTCCACCAACGGCGCTGCCAAAGACAACGAGGCATAAACCGTGTCAAAGGCGTCGAACAGCGGCGGCTTGTCTTCCTGCAAATCGCGGTTGTAGGCCAGGGGCAAACCCTTTATCAGCACCAATAGCGCCTGCAAATCGCCGACTACCCGAGCGGTTTTTCCCCGGATCAGTTCCAAAACGTCCGGATTGATCTTCTGCGGCATGATCGACGAGCCGGTGCAAAAGGCCTGCGGCAGTTTCAGAAAATCGAATTCCACCGTGGACCAAAGAATCCATTCTTCCGCCCAAGTGCTCAGATGCTCTGCTATCATCGCCAATGCGAACACAAATTCCAGAACGAAATCGCGATCGCTCGAGGCGTCCAAACTATTGGCGGCCACGGAATCGAAACCCAACAGCCGGGCAACCTCTTGGCGATCGATGGGCAAACTCGTGCCTGCCAATGCGGCGGTGCCCAAGGTGAGAACATTAGTCCGTTTTCGGCAATCGGCCAGGCGCTGGCGATCGCGCTCGAATTTTTCGCAATACGCCAGCCAATAATGCGCGGCCAGAACTGGCTGCGCCCGGCGCATGTGGGTATAGCCCGGCAGGATCACGCCCGCGTCCAGATCGCAACGACCAATAAATGCCTTTTGGACTTCCATCAAACGCTGGTCGATCTGCCCGATCGACTCCCGCACCCAAAGCCGCAAGTCGGTCGAAACCTGGTCGTTTCGGCTCCGTGCGGTATGCAGTTTTCGGCCCACCTCGCCGAGCCGGTCGATCAAGGCCCGCTCGATGTGCAGGTGGATGTCTTCCAGTTCGCTGTGGAAGGGGAATTTCTCTTGCTCAATTTCCGTGCGAATCTGCTCCAATGCCTGCCTAATTTGTTGGCACTCGTCGGCCGTGATCAGCCCGACCTTGGCAAGCATTTGTGCATGCGCTATCGATCCGAAAATATCCTGGGCGTACAACCGGCGATCGAAGCTCACGCTTTCAGTAAACTGTTCGACGCGGGGATCCGTCGCCTCGCTAAAAACTCCACTCCATGCTTTTTTAGCCACTATTATTTTTCCCATAACAAGTATAATCTAATTGCAAAATCCCCAACGCATTTACTCTAAACAACTTAGATCGGCCTGTCAACAATGGAAATATTAGGTAATGGACTGTGGACAGGAAGCAATAAATATGGGATAAGGGCTGGTCACTTTAGTAACCCAGGTTAGAGACGATTCCACCTATCGTTGAGTGGGTTTTGCATTTTCATCGAGATGTTCTTTTATCCATCCCTCCAACTCTGCCCAGTCTATCGGGGGGATTTTAGACCGATCCGGCCGGAGTCGGGCTGCCTCTTTTATATACACGTGAACAATCTTGTCGGCCTGTTTATCGGTGTTCCAGTGCAGCAAGATGCGAATGCAACGCCTTAACGAGCCGGGCACGTCCAATTCGTTTACGCACATCAAGGCCACGTCCCACCACCCCAATTGCCGGGCGGCCAAGGCGGGAAATTCGGCGTCCAAATCGGTAGTGGTCGAAAAGAACGCGCTGGCCACGTCTTCCGCCTGAATGCCGTTCTGGCGAATCATCAGGGCCAAAAGCTCCCGAGAAGCCTTCAAAATCGACTCCGACGAATTTTCCTCGCACGTCGTAGCCCCGCGAACGCCTAGACATGGCATGATTGCATCCCCTGAATATGAGAGAAAGGCCTGAAATTGTTTATATTTCAATCTAACAAATAAATGGAAAGAAAACCAGATGCCCAGGGCATCTTAAAGAAGCACCCAGATGCATATCCCAGAAATTAAGGATGCGAAACTACGATGCGTTCAAGCCGGCTTCACGGCGAAGACTCGAACACTGGCAGCAAAATCGTTCACATTGTACCGTCGAAGAAGATCGGCGAATTGCCTGTGAAGTTCTATATCGCCGGATGGTGTGGAAGAACAGCAGCTACTTGCCGAAGCAACGGGCAGGGCCGAGCCGCTCGCCGGCGAGCAGCAGGCCGATTGATTCTCCACTTTGGCATAGGCATTCAGGTCTGATCCCGATTCGATGATGTCCACCTGTGCAAATCCGGCTTCGATCAATTGATCATGGTACTGCCCGATAGGAATCGCCCCTGCGATGCAGCCCACGTATGCCATCAGGTCGCCGGCGACCTCGGGCGGCAACGGCTTTTTCAGGGCTATGTCGCTGACTGCCAGGCGGCCACCCGGTTTCAGCACCCGGACAATTTCCCTAAATACCGCCGGTTTGTCGGGTGCCAGGTTTATGACGCAATTGCTAATCACGCAATCGACAGAGGCGTCGGGCAGAGGGAGTTTGTCGATAGTGGCTTGATGGAACTCGACGTTGGCGATAGGTTTACCAGCGTCTGCCTTGGCGGCGTTGCGGCGAGCCAGTTCCAGCATCTCGGACGTCATGTCGATGCCAATGGCTTTACCGGCCGAACCTACTCGCGCCGCCGCCAAAAATACGTCCAATCCGCCCCCACAACCTAGATCTACCACTGTTTCGCCCGGCTTTAGGCTGGCGAAAGCCGTGGGATTGCCGCAAGAGAGGCCCATGTTCGCCTCGGCAGGTATCGAAGCCAACTGTTCCGGCGTATAACCGAAAGCCTCGGCCACGGCCCGCACTCCCGATTGCCCCGTCGATAGACCGCTCTTGGCAACCGAGGCGTATTTGGATTTAACGACCTGCGTGATGTTTTCAGACATATTCATAAACTCCCATGAGGATGCTTCAGCATGACAAAATGATTCAATCCTGTCAATAAAATAATACAGAATGCCCACGAAAAAACGTGGGCATTCTGTAACCAACTGTTATGCTAAAGCATAACCTGCTTTATAGTTCGCCACCCAAAGGCCGCTGGCATTGGTCTTTTGTTTTGATTTCGATCTTTTTCGCCGCGGCGGCTGGGGTCTTTTGGATCGTTAGCGTTAATATGCCGTTGGCATAGTTGGCGTCTACGTGCTCCGAATCGACTCCCTCGGGCAGCGGAATCACGCGGCGGAACGATCCGTACCGGGCTTCGTTGTGGTAGAAGCCTTTGTCCTTTTTCTCGGTGCACTCCTTTTTTTCGCCGCTGATGACCAGTTGGTTGCCGGTTACTGTGACATCCAATTCTTTTGGGTCGATGCCCGGTATCTCCGCCCGGACTGTTACTTCCTTGTCCGACTCGGCCACGTCGACGGCGGGCCACCATTTTTCGCCGCCCATAAATGACGGCCAATCGAGCATCCCGAACGGCTCGCGGACAAACGAATCGAAGAGCCGATCCATTTCATTGCGCAATGTGGCCAGCGGCGCCGATTCCCCTGGGATCCCATCGTGCTGTTTGTTTCTCCAAGGTATAAGACTCATGGTATAAGTCTCCTTTCAGGTATGATGTGTATTAGGTTATCGGTTTTCGGTTAGCAATGCGAAACCACACGCGGTTTCCCGCCATCTATCATCACCACATTTCCTACCCAATTATACAGGTAGCGTATATCGTTTTTCAGATTGCTAAGTAATTTCAGAAGTTTGTAATTGCAAAGCCCGTGCCGTGAATCTAATCGATCGTCATTACACATTGTCAAATAAGAGGTTACGTCAAAACAATGTCTTAATAAACCGATCCTTCAACCTGTCAGATTGGCAGGTTTTTAGCAGGTTTTTTTACAGGCTAATCCCGGTAATTTCTATTTGCTATCGCTAATCTCTTGCACCTCAACAACTTAAAGTATTTATTTCGATGGCGAAGGACCCGTTGTAGATTCACCTGTTGACGGCTATATTTAGAAATCTGGGTTGCGTAAGGGCGAGGAGATCGGTTACGGGGACCAAAACTAGTACTAGAGGGTTAAAAAAAACGCGTAATATAGCCGTTTCTTGCTGTTGTACCCGATGTAGCCCCGGGCACAGGCGGACACTAAAGCTATTACAGCGTTCCCCAGCCTAGTCCACTTTCACATATCAAAAATACCATGCGCTTTTCGCTCATCGATAGGATAGTCGAAATTGAGCCGGATGTAAGAATCACAGCTTTAAAAACCTTAACCATGGCGGAAGAGTATTTGGCCGACCACTTCCCTCGCTTTCCCGTGATGCCCGGAGTGCTGATGCTCGAGTCCATGACGCAGGCCGGCGCGTGGTTGGTTCGTTATAACGAAGATTTCAGCCACAGCATCGTGGTTTTGAAAGAGGCCATCAACGTCAAATACGGTCAGTTTCTCGAACCGGGCCAAACACTGCTGGTCAATGCCGAGATTCTGAAATCCGGAGAAACGGAAACAAAACTCAAAGCCCACGGCATGGTTGACGGCCGGATCATCGTCAGCGCCCGGTTCACGCTTATGCAATATAATGTGGCCGATACGCGACCCTGGTACGAATGGAATGATCGAGAGATTATAAATGGATTGCGGAACCAGTTCGCCTTGTTGTACCAGCCGCGCGTCGATGCTCCCGCGGTTTCTACCATGTAATCAGGCGCACATCGAATAAATCGGCATTTTTATTTTTTGCCCCAGGCAATGATGCCGGCAATAATAATAAAATGTTTTTGTTAAGATATTGGCGGGAATAACAATAAATTTCGGAAGCAGAACGGATGCGATTCGAGGGTAAAACAGCACTGGTAACCGGTGGCAGTCGCGGCATCGGCCGCGCCTGCGTCGCCCGGCTGGCCGCCGAGGGCGCCAACGTGGCGTTCGTCTATCAAAGCAACCAGCAAGCCGCCGAAAGCCTGGTTTCCGAATTTCAATCCTCGCCCGGCCAGGTGCACGCATTGCAGGCCGACGTGCGAGACCTGGGCCGAGCGCATCAAATCGTGGATCAGTTGATCGAGCGCTGGCAACGCATCGACGTGCTGGTCAACTCGGCCGGTATCGTTCTTGACGGGCTGTTAGGCGCGATGACGCAAGAACAGTGGCAAAACGTAATCGAAACCAATCTGGGAGGCACTTATAATTACTGCCATGCCGTAACGCAGCCCATGATGATGGAGCGCCGCGGCAGCATTGTAAATCTTTCAAGCACGGCCGCCGAATTCGCCTCCCGCGGTCAGGTGAATTACGCCGCCAGCAAAGGCGGCATCGACGGCCTGACTCGCGCCATGGCCAAGGAACTTGCCGCGCGGAATATCCGCGTCAACGCCGTCGCCCCCGGGATGATCGAAACCGACATGAGCCAGGTCGTCCGCGGCGTGGCGGGCGAGCAGATCAAAAAAATAATCCCCCTTAAACGCATCGGCAAAGCCGAAGAAATAGCCGCGGTAGTCGCTTTCCTGGCCAGCGATGAGGCCTCATACCTCACCGGTCAAGTCATTCGCGTTGATGGCGGATTAAGCCTGGGAGGATATTAATTGTCGTCACAATGTAGCGGTTAATCGGTGTAATTGTTATATTTTACTGGGGAAAGATGGATTTTTTACTGCTGGTTTATGCTGAAAAGCGATAAAACATATTGGATAATTTTATTTATCCTTGTTTTTAAGCAATAAAAATGAATTTTCCGTCCCCTGTTCTGTGTTCTTACTTAGTATAGTTTGGAGGATGAGTGACATGCCGACAAAGGAAGAAGTATACGATAAAATTCGCACTGCGCTGGTCGATGCCCTGGGCGTTGACGAGGAAGACGTAACCCCGGAAGCCACCCTGGTGGGCGATTTGGGCGCCGAGTCCATCGACTTTTTAGACATCGTCTTCCGCTTGGAAAAGGCCTTCGACATCAAGATCCCCCGCGGCGAGCTGTTTCCGGAAGATATTCTCACCGATTCCGAAATACGTCCAAAACGGCAAGGTCACCGAAACCGGCCTGGCCGAACTCCGCAAGCGCATGCCGTTTGCCAATCTTGACGATTTCTCCAAAAATCCCGCCGTGCAGGACTTCGGCAACCTGTTGAAGGTGGCCGACATGTGCCGTTTCGTGGAAGGCAAAGTGGGAGTTACCGATTAAATGCGATGGTACTGGATTGATAGATTCATCGAGTTCGAAAGCGGACGCTACGCCAAGGCCGTCAAGTGCATTTCCTTGGCCGAGGAGCATCTGCACGATCATTTCTCCTTTTACCCCTTGATCCCCAACTCGCTGGTCATCGAAGGCATGGCCCAGACCGGCGGGCTATTGATCTGCGAACACAATCAGTTCAACGAAAAAGTGGTCCTGGCCAAAATTCCCAAAGCCCGCTTTTATTGCGACGCCGTGCCCGGCGATACACTTGTTTACACAACTACGATTGAATACATCAAGGAGGAAGGGGCCATGGTCTCGGCCACCAGTTACAAGGGCGACACCTTGCACGCCGAGGCCGAAATCGTCTTCGCCCACCTTAACGATTCGCGCATGGGAAGCCTGTTCGATCCGGAAACCTTTCTCCGCATGATGCGCCTCTTAGGCGCCTTCGACGTCGGACACGCCGCCGACGGCAGCCGTTTGGCCCCTCCGCCCAGGCTTCTGAATTCCGCGAAATCGTCCCAAAACGGCGGACAAGCTAAACAAGGATGAGGGATGAAGGATGAAGGATGAACAATCATATAGAACCGAAGTGGAGAGCCGAAACATCATGTTGGACACCTGGAAGGATCTGAATTATATCAATCAGCATTCAGAACTCGCCTTTCATCCTTCATCCTTCATTTTTCATCCTTTTATTTAAGGACTCTGCACCATGCGACGACGTGTTGTGGTTACCGGGATCGGTTGTGTTACGCCCTTGGGTGCGGAGATGGAAACCGTCTGGCGGCGGCTCTTGGCCGGCGAATCCGGCATAGGCTACACCACCATTTTCGACGCCAGCAACTTTCCCACCAAGATCTCCGCCGAGGTGCGCAACTGGGACATATCCGACGTGGGCGAAAATCCCGAGGATTGGAAATATCAGGGCCGGCACACTCATTTCGCCGTCGGCGCGGCCAAAAAAGCCATGGCCGACTCCGCCTTGGACGTCTCGCGCCTCGATCCCACCCGCTTCGGCGTGTACCTCGGCTCCGGCGAAGGCCAGCAGGATTTCCACCGCTTCACCCAAATGATGGTGGCCGGCCTGTCGGGCGGGGGAGAGTTCGATCTGGTCCGCTTCACTCGCGCTGGTCTGGAAACCCTGCACCCAATCGCCGAACTGGAACAAGAACCAAACATGCCCGCCGGCCATTTGGCCAGCCTGTTCGGCGCAAGGACCAAACATCAATTGCCTGACGGCCTGCGCGGCCAGCAGCCAGGCCATTGGCGAAGCCGTGGAAATCATCCGCCGCGGCGAAGCCGACGTCATGCTCTCCGGCGGCACGCATACCATGATCCACCCCTTCGGAGTCACCGGCTTCAATCTGCTTACGGCCTTAAGCACCCACAACGACGAGCCGACCAAGGCTTCGCGGCCTTTCGACCGCAATCGCGACGGCTTTGTGCTGGGCGAAGGCGCAGGAATGGTTGTTCTGGAGTCCCTGGAAACGGCCCAGGCCCGCGGCGCACACATCTACGGCGAGATTGTCGGCTACGGCTCCACCGCCGACGCATTCCGCATTACCGACACCCACCCCGAAGGCCGCGGCGCCATCACCTGCATAAAAATGGCCTTGGCCGACGCCCAGTTGGACCCCGACAAAATCGACTATATCAACGCCCACGGCACCAGCACCAATGTAAACGACAAAGTCGAAACCCTGGCCATTAAGAAAGTTTTCGGCCCACGGGCCTACAAAATTCCCGTGTCCAGCACCAAGAGCATGATGGGCCACCTGATCGCCGCGGCCGGAGTCACGGAACTTATCTTCTGCCTGTTGGCCATCCGCGACAACGTCGTGCCGCCTACGACCAATTACGAAACGCCCGATCCCGACTGCGACCTGGACTATGTCCCCAACGTCTCCCGCCAGGTGCCCTGCGATGTCACCCTGACCAACAGTTTCGGCTTCGGAGGCCAGAACATCACGCTTATTGCCCAGCGTTTTACCGGCTAACGGGCTATGGTCTGCTGGCCGGAGGCTTTAGGCCTAGAGCATTTCTCAGATAAGTGTAGCGTGTTGGGTGCCATGCCCACGCTCGTCGTTGGCATGTTTACCCGCGAAAACTGAAGCATGGCCACGTAAACGTGGCCATGGCACCCGCTACACTTATGGTTGATGCGCTCTAGAGTCTCACAAAATAGCGTGTGCCACTGCTTGCTTGCAAGCAGTGCTCTTGGAACTGCCGGAAAAACACTGCTTACAAGCAGGGCGCCGACGGGCACCATGCCTTGCATGGTCGGTTGGTCGAGGCACTCATCGACCTTTAATTTCATTTTGTTAGAAAGTCATTCTGACAAACTCTACCGGCCGGATAAAATCGCACAGTGTTGTCGGATGTGCAATCGGCGCTCGCGGCATTTCGGCGAAATACTTTTGTTTCTTGAATCTTTTTTTGACTTCTAACGTCCATCGTGTATAAATAAAGTACGGGGACACGACAACGCCTTCTTATCGCCCCTTGCCAGGCGATACGTTGTTGTCTTTCCGGGATTTTCCAGAAGCCTCCATCATGTTTCGTTCCATTGTACCGTTGCGCACTGTCTGTTTGTACGCGCGCGGCGTGAACCTGCCGCGATCCGGCCCTATGTTCGGGGCACTCGGAAAACAACTGAGTGCCCTCTATCGCCGCCGGCGGTTGGATCTGCAACATCAAGATCTCAAGGCCGGCCTGGCCGATTATCGAGCCTCGCCGCCGTATCCGCCCCGGCCCAGGCCGCCTTCGTAATAACGTGAATTGTGGGCATCAAGTTCACTTTTTTGTTCAATATGCAAAGCCGCAGTCGGAGGACGCGGTTAGGAAGAATTTGTAAAGCCGCGACCAGCCATCTCGCTTTGGCCGCGGCCCAAAACCGCCCAGGATATTGTCTAAAAGTCAGCATCATTGCGAAAGGAGGATTTTTTCGGCCCTATCAGGACCTGACATTTATTTTTCCCGGCATGTGCATGGCCGCCGCCGGGAGCGACTCGGCCCCAAAAACCGGGTGCTTTGTCAAGTCCACGATAGATAAGCGGTAACAACGGCATCACGCCACGCCTGCGGCACGTTTTGTCGCGATCACCCTGTAGAGAGGAGCAAGGCCTCGAAAACTTGGTAACTTCGTTTCATTCTCCCAGCGGCGCGTCAGCCGTACATGGACGATGAGCAAAACATTGGGCCGAGTGGTTGGTTCCACGGCCCCGATAGCGTGCCAGTGCACGTCGCTCGTCCGTACGCCTGACGCGTTCGCACTTTCTTGATGAAGCTGTGATGGCAGAATAGATTGTATTGGGCATGCCACCCTATACACTACATTTTTCTGAAAAGTGCTCTATGATCAGGCAATCTAGGATAATGTGACGCAAAGTACGCACTCTTTTTCGATTCTAAGTATTTGACATCATTCCAGTTACGACAATCTGCCGGCCTAATCGGGCCGTAAGGGGCAAAATTAATGTAAAATAATCTGAAAATCATATTCATTTACCTTTCGAGTTCGGCCCGCGGATGTCTGATCAGAAAAAATCATCCGAAAAACACGATGCACAAGTCGGATATGAGGTCGCAGCCCCAGCGGTGTCGCCATTTTTCACACTGACGGGTGCATTGCTCATTACTGTCGCCGTTTTCATGGCTTATATGCCGACCTTAAACGGCGGTTTTGTCCTGGACGACGATGTTCTCGTAACGGAAAACAAACTCGTAAAAGCGGCAGAGGGCCTTTACAGGATATGGTCTTCCGAAGAATCGGTCGATTTTTGGCCCGTAACCAACACCTCGTTTTGGCTCGAGTGGCGATTGTGGCGGATGCACCCGGCTGGATACCATGTCACCAACCTTGTGTTGCACGCCGCCGAATCGCTGCTCATTTGGCTGATTTTGCGAAAATTATCCATCCCCGGCGCATTTCTGGCGGCATTGATATTTGCCTTGCACCCGGTGAACGTGGAATCGGTGGCCTGGATCGCTTCTCTAAAGAACCTGATGGCTTTGCTGTTTTTCCTGTTGTCTACACTGTGGTACGTGAAATTCGATGAGCTTCGGAGTGCTCGCCTTTGGTTGGCGGCTAAACAAATCTCTCATCCTTCATCCCTCATCCTTCATCCTTCATCCTTCGTTTATTGGTATTGGCTGAGCCTTGCCGCATTCGTTATGGCCATGCTGGGCAAAGGCTCGGTGGCGGTACTGCCGGTGTTGCTTTTGGGTATTACATGGTGGCAGCGTCCTTTGATGGTTCGGGACCTGCTGCGGCTCATCCCCTTTTTTACCATTGCCTTGGTGCTGGCGATGGTCAATGTATGGTTTCAGACGCACATCGACGCGGAGCCGATACGAACCGCTACTATTGCCGAGCGATTGATATGCGCGGGCGGCGTCATCTGGTTCTACCTTTATAAGGCGCTTTTGCCGATGGATTTGGCCTTTATCTATCCGCAATGGCGTATTGCCGCGGACAACCTGGTATGGTGGCTCCCTTTATCAGCCGCCGTGCTTTTTACGGCAATTTTGTGGCGCTACAGAAACGGCTGGAGCCGCGCAATCCTCTTTGCCTGGGGATTTTTCTGCGTTGCCTTGCTGCCGGTGATGGGCTTCACAGATGTGGGCTTCATGCGACATTCCCTGGTGGCCGACCGCTATCAGCATATCGCCATAATTGCCGTTATTTGCCTGGCTTCGGCAGGCTGGACCGCTTGGCGCTTGCACACCAGTCCTTTGCTGCGATGGCCGGCGACGGCGATTGCCGTCGCCGTGATCGGAACCTTAGCCGTTCTATCTTGGCGCCAAAGCGGCATCTACAGTGATACCAGCACTCTGTACAATGCCACACTAGCGAAAAACCCTGGTTGCTGGATGGCCCTCAACAACCTGGGCGGGGAACTGATCGACCTAGGTCGCTACCAGGATGCCATTGATCGTTGCCGCCAGTCCATAAAACTGCACCCGAATTATGCCAAAGCATACAATAACGTGGGAATCGCACTGGCAAAAATGGGCCGGACCGAAGTAGCAATTGAACAATATCGACAAGCCATTCAATTTCAACCCGGTTATGCCGCCGCCCGCAGTAACCTCGGCAGTCGCACTCATCGAGAAGGGCCAATTCCAAGAAGCCATAGAACAGTGCCGGCAGGCCCTGCGAATTAATCCAGACTCTGCCGAAGCCCGTAATACCATGGGCAAAGCCTATGAATCGCTCGGTCAAAATCTACAGGCAATCGAACAATACAAGGCGGCGATATCTCTTAATCCTGATTTCTTCCAGTCTTACGTCAACATGGGCAATGCCCTGAGCAACATCGGCGAGGTGCACGACGCTATCGAATACTATCAAAACGCCTTGCGGCTCAATCCTCTTTCCTTTGAAGCCCATAACAACCTGGGCAATGCCCTGCAATTGATCAATCAATATCAACAAGCTATAGAACAATATCATACGGCATTGAACCTTAACCCGAAATTAATTTTGGGACACGTCAACCTTGGCGCCGCCTTGGCCAAGTCGGGCCGGCTTCAGGAGGCCGTCGAACATTACCGGTGGGCGTTGGAACTCGATCCTGATTTCACCCCAGGCTATTTATATCTGGCCATTATCTATGCGGCGAATCACCAATCATCCCAGGCCGTCGATATTGCGCAAAAGGGCTTGGAACTGGCCCGGGATAAAAAACAAACAGCACTGGCTAAACAGATTGAGGACTGGTTGAAATCCCATCGGGCCGGCACGACGGAGCAGTAATCTCAAATTTTCAGTTCTCCCAGCATTTTTTCCACGTCTCGGAATGCTGGAGATTGCGGCACTTCTGCGCCCAGCCGAAGTTCGGATAAAAGACTGCCGAGGAGTTCTGATTCGAGCCAATCGGCCAGCCAGCCGGCCCGTTGTTGGGCGTAGCGCGATTGAAGGCGTAGGAACAATCGGGCGGCGGCCTGGCTTACGCCTTCGCTGGTCGTCGAGACCAGGGCCTCGCCACCGCCGGTGATGCCGCCGGTGATGGCGGCCTCCGTGGCTATCTGGCTGGCGGTGTGCCCGGCGGCATGGACTGCCGCCTGACCGGCCAGGTCGCCGGCAAAGTGCAGGCCGGTAAAGAACAGGCCGATGGTGATGGCCGGCCGGGCCAGGGCGGCAAGATGGTCGAACGATTGCAGATAGCGGACTATGCGGGGATTTTCCTGTTTCCACTTATCCAGTTCGTCGCAAAGAAATTCGCGATAGTTCTCGTCGACGGCGGGCAGTTGCTTGTGAGCTGCCTGTACGCGGGCGAGCAGTTCGGCCCGGGCGTGTCCGCCCAGGAGTTTTAACAAGCGCGGGCGAAGCGTGTCGTTGCCGATTTGAGAGAGGCGATCGAGTTCGTCGAGCAATTTTCCCACTGCCGCGACGATGGCCGCGCGTTCCTGCTGCTGGAAGGAGATAAGCGGATCGACATTCGGGCCGGACATCGAGGACCAGGCCGCGCGGATGGGCCAGGTGACGCCCCGGCCCAGCACGCGATAAAAACCGTGGATGTGCCGGGACCAGGACTCGCGATGTGCATCCCACCAGGCGCGAATTTCCTCGACCAGCACGCCGGCGGGCAGCATGGGCCAATCCACTCGGGCCATTTCCTGGGCAGAGAGGATTTTTGCCGCCGATGCGAAGTCGCCGGCCGCAGCGCGGATGCGCTGTAAATACGCGGGCAGGCCCGTACCGGGATCGAGCACACGGTGCATGGCCCCGCGAAAGGTGCGAATCTTGATGGCATCGAACCGCAGGGCCGCCAGTTCGTCGCGCAGCTCGACGGGCCGGCCGATGGGGTCCATGCCGTCCTTGCCCACGCAATAAAACGGCAGGCGGAGTTTTTCGGCTGCGCGGCGGTCGTATGGGACGATGTAAACTAGCTCAGGGCTACGGCTGGTGTCGGAAGGCGGCGTCGGTAGGGCCGATTTCAAATCGGCCTTACAGAGTTCAGGATTCAGGGTTCGGGGTTCAGGGTTCAGGGTTTGGGGTTCAGGACTTTGGAGAGGTTCAGGGGAGGGGACAGGCTTTGAGCGGGTGTCCAAGAGTAAATTTGGTCTTTTTCCACTGTCGGCCCTCACCCCCGGGTACCCTCTGGGTGCCTCTCCCGAAAAGGGAGAGGGGAGGATGCCCGATGCAATCTGGTCGCGGAAGATGGAGAGCCACTGGGGCCAATAATCGGCGTCGGCCTTTAGATCGCATTGATTGAAGAGCACGAGGATGGGTTTGTCGGCCTGGGCGGCAGCGCGGAAAAACTGTTTTACGGCGGCGTCGTTGTATTTTTGTTGGGTAAGGACGGCCACCAGCACGTCGGCCGCCTGGCGAACGGCCTTTGCCCGGGACCAATTCACCGGCACGTCGGAATCGACGTCAGGCGTGTCGATAAGCAGGAGGCGCGGGGGCATGCGCGGACCGGGGCGCCAATACAGCCGATTTTCCTCACTGCCGCTCAGCGGATCGTCGGGCGAATGCCAGGCGTGCAACTGAAAGGGCTCGAACAGGCGCTGCAATAAGGCTTGATCGCATAAATCGGGCGGGACCAGGCAGACCGGATGCTTTGTGCCCGCGGCCAGCGGCGTGGCGGCCGATGCGTTTTCGCCGGCCAGATGGTTGAAGATCACCGACTTGCCGATGTTGGTGCCGCCGATAATGGCCACGACCAAAAGCGGCGGCAAATCCAATTGCGGCAGAAGCTTGTTGGCCAGGAGTTGGAACCATTCATCTTGGCGCGGGGCGGACAGGCCGACCGATGCGGCGGCCGGTTCTAAG
The DNA here is from genome assembly GCA_963844755.1 of Pirellulales bacterium. Lineage (GTDB taxonomy): Bacteria > Planctomycetota > Planctomycetia > Pirellulales > Thermoguttaceae > JBEKIK01. The sequence goes on along the minus strand of CAWJPM010000015.1, from coordinate 259,874 downwards.
GCGGACAGGGCGCGATCGAGACGTTTTAAACCGGCGGCGAATGATGCAAAGTCGGCGGACATGTATAAGTTGCGGTTTGAGCCTGGCGGGGTGTTTGGCCACATTCAGAATATATTGCAAATTTAAAATTGCAAATTGCAAATTGAACAATTTAATAAACGAAGATTTTATCCCAGAGCATGGTGTTAATGGACTCGAATCCTTCGCAATCAAACTGCTCCCAGTGCTACTGCCACGGCCTGGCCGTATTGGGTGTGGCTGAGGATTATCACGGCGGGTTGTTCCAGCTTTTGCGGGCTGCCGTGAATCACGCGGACCGGACATAGTGGATCTGGCATGTGGTAATTCAAGGTCGGAGGCACAAGCCCATGCTTGAGGGTCAAGACGCCGGCCACCATATCGACAGCGCCGGAGCCCGCGCCCAAATGGCCGAAAAAGCTTTTCGGGGCGGTCACGGCCACGTCGCCCAGGACTTCGCGAATGGCCGATGCCTCGCGCTGATCGTCCAGCACCGTGCTGATTCCATGGGCGATGACGCAACCGACGTCGGCCGGAGCGATTCCGGAGTCGCGAAGGGCTCCCCGGATGGCCAGGCGGATGGATATGCCGTGCAAAGCCTTGCCGTTGGCGGCGGGTTCCAATGCGGCCGAGTATCCGAGAACTCGAGGAAGCGGTGCGGCGCCGCGGGCTTGGGCATGCTCCTTGGCCTCGAAAACGAAGGCCGCCGCTCCCTCGCCATTGACCATGCCGTCGCGGGTGGCGTCGAAGGGCCGCGACGTGCCGGCGGGATCGTCGCTGCGGCGCGACAATTCGAACAATCCGCCGCGAAAGAGCATCGTGGGATGGATTCTCGAACCGGCCCCGCCCACGATCATGGCATCGGCCGCGCCGCGCTGGATGACCCTAATCGCCTCGGTCGCAGCCGACAGGCTGGAAACGTCGGCTAAGGTTAGCGTATTATTCGGTCCGCGGGCGTCCTGGGCGATGCCGATGTGGCAGGCGGGCATGTTGGGCAGATACTTGAGCATCCAAAGTGGGAAGATCTCGGCCATCGAAGCCTCGCCCCAACGATTGTAGTCGAATCGGCCATCGACAATGCAACTGCGATAGGCCGGCACCAACTCGTGGAGTTCGCATGGAATCATGTCGTCGCCAAAGACGATGCCCAGCCGTTCCGGATCGATTGCGTGCTCGTGATGCCTTGCTTCGCGGCAGGCAAGATCGGCCGCGGCAAAGCCCAATTGAATGTCGCGGCTCATCACTTTGAGGCTTTTGCGTTGGCGGACGTAATCCTTGGGATCGAAATCGACGACTTCGCCGCCAAAGGGAACCAGGTCGGGATCGGCAAAAGTGGCCAACTTGCGCACGCCGCTGCGGCCTTCGCAGAGCGAGGCCCAAAACGCCTCCTGGCCGACGCCAATGGGGCATACTACTCCGGCGCCGGTAATTACAATTTCCTTTTTTTGCATGATAATATTTATGAATGGCAATCAATCATGTTCTTCAATGCCATTTAAAAAACAGTTTGAAGATATCGTTTCCAGTGACATAAAGCATTAAACCGACGAGGAACGCCAAACCCACTATGGAAAGGCCGACCTGCACTCTTTCATCGGCCGGTTTGCCGCGGATGCCTTCATAGGCCAGGAAGATCAGGTGTCCGCCGTCCAGGATGGGAATGGGTAAGAGATTGAGCACGGCCAGATTTGCGCTCAGGAGAGTTAAAAACAAGAGCAACGTGGCCGGGCCCTGCTGGGCCGCTTGTCCGGCAAACTTGGCGATGGAAATAGGTCCGCTTAATTCCTTCAAAGGTATCTGCGAGCCAAGTTTGCTGAGGATCCGCACAACCATCGTCAAGGCTTCCCAAGTCTCGCCGTCGCCCAAATCGACGGCTTGAGCAAGAAAATGGGCCTTTACGAGCGAGGATTCCGGCTCAAGTATGAATCCCCGGTCTGGATTGTACCAGCCGACGGCATCGACCATGTTTAGTTTTACTGTGCGGTCGTCATCGAGCACAAGTGCCACCTTACTGTCTGGATGAACTATTTGTAATTTATAAATAAAACAGGGCCAGTTGGGATTTTTATCGCCAAAGTCAATAGTAATTTCCACTTGACTGATTTTTTCTTTAACCCGGTCGTTATCCTTTTCCTTAACCCGATCTTTTTCCGGAGGGGAGATGATGGCTTGTTTGATTATTTCACCGGGCTGGATTCCAGCCTTTTCGGCTGGACTGCCGGGAATCACATGATCAACCTTGTTGAGCACCCGATAAGCGATGCCCAACTCGGGTATGGAAAGTGGATTGTTTTCCCTCGTGAGGCTGCTCGAACCAATTGACGCGGCGGAGCGTAAGCGGTATGTCGATCGGCGAACCGTCGCGCTCGATGGTCAAGGTAATCGTATCTACGGCGCGCGAACGCAGCTCGTCGGGAAGTCTCATCGGATCGTCTATCGGCTTGCCGTCGATCTTTAGTATGCGATCGTGGGCCTTAAGTTTTCCATCCGCCGGAGAACCATCTTGAATGGCCGTGATCTCGCCCATGGTCATCACCAATCCCAGGGTGCGCATGGGCTGGGTCGGGACGGTGACATTGACGAGCTTGGAGGTTTCCACTGCATCGCGTTTGCCGCCTTCAGCGGGTACGGTACAATCGACGGTCAATTGCAGGGGTTTATCGGGATGTTCGGCCAAACCGGAAAGCAGTTGCTGATAGTTATCGACCTTCACGCCGTCGATCATTACGATCCTGTCGCCGGGTTTCAGGGCCGGTTTTGCCCGCGCTGCCGCCGAGCCCAGCCATACGGGTTCATCGCTTCTCAATTTAGTGCTATAAGGAACCCAAATGCCAATGGTGGGCAGGCCGCGGGTATGGTCGGGATGAAGCAGAAATTTTAGTGGATCTTTAACTCCCGGGCGTTTAATCAGCATAGTCACGCCGTTTTGAATATCGCCTACGGCGACATACTTTTGCAGATCTTGGAATCGTTCGGCTTTTTCACCGGCAATTTCAACAATTTGGTCGCCGGGCCTAAACCCTACGCGCCAGGCGGCATCGCCCGGAATCAAGTCGCCCACGCCGCACTGTACTTGCTTTACGCCGATGTAATAAGCCCCAATCGCTGCGAAAAAGGCGAAAATCATGTTCATGATCACGCCCGCCGAGATGATGGCCATTCGCTTGGGCACGCTTTTGGCTAAATAACTGCGGGGATCGTAAAGGGCCTGCTCGGCGGCGGCCAAATCCAGAGTATCACCCGGTTGACTTGTTTTGGACTCGCCGGACAAAGAACCGGCCTCTGCATTTTCTATGGATTGTTGCTGTTTTGCCCGCTCGATCTCGGCCCGCAGCCGGGCCGGATTGTCTTCCTGCCCGAGCATTTTCACGTATCCACCCAGGGGCAAGACGCCGATGCCGTACTCGGTTTCGCCGTAGTTGAATTTGATGAGTTTCCAACCGGCGATGTCAAAACCGAGGTAGAATTTTTCGCACTTCACGCCGCAGAGTTTGGCGACGATGAAATGTCCCAACTCGTGCACGAAAATCACGAATCCCAAAGCCACGGCGACAATCAGGCACAATCCTATGAAAGACAACAATGCAATACCTCCTGCCGAGCCCATTGATCCATGCGGATGACTTGATCCAAGTCGGGCTGGGGATCGAAATTATGGTTTTGTAAAATTCTTTGACAAGTGGGAACGATTTCATTAAAACCCAGGCGGCCTTCGAGGAAGGCGGCCACGGCGGCCTCGTTTGCCCCGTTTAAGACCGCTCCGGCCGTGCCGCCGGCCTTGGCAACCTCCAGACCAAGACGCAGTGCCTCGAACCGCTCAAAATCGGGCGGTTCGAAACGCAGGTCCATGGTTCGGTTCCAATCCATTTTCGCGGCCACCCCGTCTCGGCGTTGGGGCCAGGTCAGGGCATATTGAATGGGTAGTTTCATGTCCGGCTGGCTCATCTGGGCAATCACCGAGCCGTCATTGTATTCTACCATCGAATGCACAATCGACTGGGGATGAATAATTACGCCGATCTGTTCGGGCTGAAGATCGAAGAGCCACCGGGCCTCGATAATTTCCAGTGCCTTATTCATCAAAGTGGCCGAATCAATGGTGACTTTCGGGCCCATTGCCCAGGTGGGATGATCCAAGGCGTCGGCCACTGTGACCCGGGCCAGTTGCTGCTGGGTGTAATTTCTAAACGGGCCGCCGCTGGCGGTCAGGATCACGCGGCGAACTTCCTCCCGCCGTCCGGCCTGCAAGGCCTGGAATACCGCGCTGTGTTCGGAATCGACAGGCAAAAGCCGGGCGTTTTTTTCACGGGCAAGTTGAGTAACCAACGGACCGCCCACGACCAGGCTTTCTTTATTCGCCAAGGCCACCGTCTTTCCCGCCTCCAATGCGGCCCAAGTGCCGCGCAATCCGGCGCTGCCCACAATCGCCGAAACGACAATGTCGATCTGGGGATCGGCAACTACCCGGGCAACTGCTTCGGGACCGATTAATAACTCCACGTCGCCGGACAAACTGGACCAATCCTGGCGCTCGGCCGCCTGGGGATCGGTAACCACGATCCAACGCGGGCGGAAATCGTTTGCTTGCTGCAATAATAAAGATGTATTGCCATGCGCGGTCAATGCCAATGTCCGAACCATGCCATTCGAGCCTGCAACCACCTCCAAAGTGCTACGACCGATACTTCCGGTCGCGCCTAGCACAGCAATGCGGGTCGGGTGGTGGGGCATATTTTAAATAACGGAGCGGAAATTATGGGTGGCAGCTTAATGCAGTTTAATTATGAAGCGGAAATTGCCGGGGTGGCAGTTGAACTGTCATCCTTACGTAATTTCGATAAAGCTAATCGATCCATTGTAAAACCAACTTCTTCCGGCAGCAACCACGATTACAACCCCTTTGATCGTGACTTAACTTATTGTTGGGACGTAAGTTGAGCTGACAGGTCGGCTCATTCGGGCAGTATTTTCACGTATACCGGTAGGATTTTTGGGTATAATTACAAGGTTGGAACATTTAACGCTGTAGGACGGCTTTTAAAACCCTCCTCTAATCTCTTTACACCAGGTCCGCTTTATGGATGACCAAACACCAGAACCAAAACGACCACAACGACCATTGCCCGAACGCAGAACCCCTCCGTTAGGTGGAAATATCGTTTGGTATTTGATTTTATTGGGCGTGGGGACGCTTTTTTTTGTGAGCTACATGACCCAAGACAACCAGGTGAAAATTCCATATTCGGATCTATGGAAACTCATCTCGCAGGGTTCCAACGCCAAGGCAACCATCGAAGTGCGTGAAGATACTTCAGGGAAAGAAATAATCTCGCGCTATTCGCATCTCGACGATCTCCACATAGGCCCGACCGAAATTTCCGGAAGGGTTACACGCGAACTCATCGAACCGAACAACAAAACCACCAAACCGGAAGAGAACGTGACTTTTCACACTCCTTCTCTCGGCTTGGAGGGGGCCAACAAGGATTTTGCGAATCTGGCGAGAGAAAATAATTTCACGGTCAATGGCGAACCTGCGCCCAGCGGCTGGCACAATCTGGTGCCGATGTTCGTATTCATGCTGCTGATCGTGGGCTTGTTTATTTTCATGATGCGCAGATTGGGTGGCACGGGATCGGCCATGGCCTTCGGGCGCAGCCGCGGCAAACTCTACGCACAGGAGGACATCGGCATCACGTTCAACGACGTCGCCGGCATCGACGAAGCGGTGGATGAACTCCGCGAGGTGGTCGATTTTCTCAAGACACCCGAAAAATACCAGGTCCTGGGCGGGAGAATTCCCAAGGGCGTGCTCCTGGTCGGACCGCCGGGAACCGGCAAGACGCTGTTGGCCAAGGCCATAGCCGGCGAGGCGGGCGTGCCTTTTTTCAGCCTGTCCGGATCGGATTTCGTGGAGATGTTCGTGGGCGTGGGCGCGGCCCGGGTCCGCGACATGTTCCAACAAGCACAGGGCAAGGCCCCTTGCATCGTGTTCATCGACGAACTGGACGCCCTGGGCAAAACCCGCGGGTCGAGCATTGTGGGCGGACACGACGAGCGGGAACAAACCCTCAATGCGCTCTTGGTCGAAATGGACGGATTCAGTTCCAACAGCGGCGTGATCATCATGGCCGCCACCAACCGGCCGGAAACACTTGATCCGGCTCTGCTGCGGCCCGGACGCTTCGACCGCCACGTGCTCGTGGATCGGCCCGACGTTCGCGGACGGGAAGCCATTTTGAAGGTCCACGTCAGCAAGGTCAAGCTCGATCCGGGGGTAGATCTGAAAGCAGTGGCGAAGATCACTCCCGGCCTGGTCGGCGCCGATCTGGCCAACCTTGTTAATGAAGCCGCTCTTTTAGCTGCCCGGGCCGGCAAGACCACGGTGACCATGGCGGAGTTCAACGAGGGAGTCGAGCGAGTCATCGCCGGACTGGAAAAACGGCAACGCGTGATGCACGCCGACGAAAAACAGCGCGTGGCCTATCACGAAAGCGGCCATGCACTGGTGGCCTACAGCCTGCCCAACACCGATCCGGTGCACAAGGTTTCCATCATTCCCCGAGGTCTGGGCACGCTGGGCTATACCATGAGCCGGCCCGAAGGCGACCGCTTCCTGCAGACTCAAAGCGAATTGGAATCGAAGATCCAAGTCCTTTTGGCCGGGACCGTGGCCGAGGAAATGACCTACAACGACATTTCGACCGGCGCGCAGAACGACCTGGAGCGGGCCACCGAAATCGCCCGCAGCATGGTCATGGATTACGGCATGAGCCCCTTGGGCCGGATCACCTATCGCGAAAACCCCCGCTCGCCATTTTTGACGGGGGTGGACCCTTTCCCCCACGACCGCACTCATAGTGAACAGACCGCGCGGGAAATCGACGAGGAAATCCGCAAGATCATCAACCAGTCGCTAGAAAAAGTCCGACACGTGTTGGAGACCCGCCGCCAGGCACTGGTGGCCATGGCCGAACGGCTGATCGAAAAAGAAACAATCGACAACACGGAATTGAAAGAACTCGTCGAATCGAACTCGCCCAGCCCGATGATCGTGCCGGGCACGGGCGAAACCCAAAAACGCCGCCCGCCCGAAGAATCGCCGCTGCCGGAGACAAAGGCTAATTCGTAAATACTTATTTGCGGCATACGATTGTTTAATTGCAGACAAATATGAAACCGCTAACTGCCATTAATCTGTTATTTATTCTGCTAGCGCCGTGTCGCGTATTCGGCGATGATGTGCCTAAGCCTCAGACCTTCGACTCCAAGGGCGTTGCGATCCAATACACTGTCGAGGGCAAGGGAGAGCCGGTCGTTCTTATCCACGGGCTACACTCCAGCGCCGATATGAATTGGCGAGTGCCGGGAATAATAAAGATCCTTGCCGAAAACCATCAAGTCATCGCGCTGGACGTGCGCGGGCATGGACATTCTGGCAAGCCCGAGGGGGAGGGAGCCTATGGCGTGGAAATGGTCGAGGATGTGGTACGCCTTTTGGATCACCTCAAGATCGACAAGGCCCACGTGATCGGCTATTCGATGGGCGGCATGATCGCCATGAAACTTGCGACCCTGCATCCCGACCGCGTCCTGTCGATGGCTATTGGCGGCATGGGCTGGGAGCGCGAAGGCAGCCCACTGGCCGATTTTTGGAACATGCTGCCCGAGAAAGAAGGAACACAGACTCCTGCTGCCTGCGTGCGGAGCCTGGGCGCGCTTGGGGTTAAAAAGGAAGAAGTCCAAGCCATCCGAATTCCGACCATAATCATCGTAGGCGACCGCGATCCGGTCAGAAGGCTTTATATTACACACCTGGAACGAGTCCGCACGGATTGGCCGATAACAATAATCGATGGCGCCGGCCACATAAATTGCATCTTCAAGCCACAGTTCAAGGAAGAGTTGAAAAAGTGGCTGGATAAGGAGTCGGGCGTTGGGGATTAGGGATTTTGTTCGAGATTTTGCTTTTCGATAATTACAGCCCCAATTTAAAATGCTCAGACATCATCTTGACCTGCTCTTCTAATTCAGGATTCAATTCCACTGCATTTTTAAGGTCTTTTTTTGCTTCTTCCGTTTTGCCTAAAAAGGCATCGGCAATCCCTCGGCCATAATAAGCATCGGCATTTTTATGATCAAGCTCGATTACTTTAGTAAAATCAAAGATCGCTTCCATATATTGATTCATATCACCATACGCACGTCCTCGTAAATAATATGCTTTAGAATATTTTGAATCGATCTCGATTGCTTGATCGTAGTCAGATATTGCCTCATTATATTTTCCTAAATGATGATATGCTCGCCCTCTGTCATAATATTGATCCGCATTTTTTGGATCGATATCTATAGCTTTGGAATAATCAGATATGGCTTCCTCAAACCGATTTAATTTATAATTTGTAAGCCCACGATTATAATATGATAATGCATATTTTGGATCAAGTTCGATGGATTTGTCATAGTCTGAGATAGCCTCTGTATATCGATGTAGCTTATAATATGCAGCTGCTCGTTCGCAATATGCCTGCGTATACTTTGGATTCAAATCAATTACTTTATTTAAATCCGAAATAGCTTTATCATACTGCTTTTCTCTAAAATACGCGTATGCACGCATATTAAATGCTTCAGTAAATTCCGGATTTATATCAATGGATTTCGAATAGTCGGAAATGGCCTCCGCATATCGATCCATCTTGTAATATGTAACACCTCGGGCAAAATATAAGTATGCAAATTTTGGGTTTAGTTCTATACCTTTGTCACAACAAGAAAGAGCTTCCTGTAATTGACCCAATTTATAGTAATACAATCCTTTGTTATAATTGATACATGCAAGAATTCCATTTCTATCCCATAATTGAATTCTCCTATGGATTCCCAAGCGATTATTATTATCTTTTAACTCCAAATAATTACCAACTTTATTGAATTCTTTTTCTATAGCAAACGGTTTGCTAACGAATCCTCGTGTTAAATCTACCATTATTGCATTGCCATCACTTAAATTAACTAAACAGGCAACATGTATGGATTTTTTGGTAAAGAATTATTATCCTGTTCAAAGACATCCAAAACCTGAACATTCAAACCTAGAGAATTGCCTAAAATATAGAATAATTGCGAAAATCCTAAACAAGATGCCTTTTTGTCTATAATAATACTTGGTAAATCATAGTGTTCATATTTAGTATCATAAGTAAATTCTTTATGAATTCTTCTATAAAGCTCTTGTATTTCTTCTTCCTCTATATTTGCTAATTGAACTAAGGAAAGATTATTATCTTGATAATCCCGTTTTGCTTTATCAATTTTTTGCTTCCAGATATCGCATTTCCAACCGCTAACCATTGTCGCCAAGTCTTGGCCGACTTCATCGGGATACTCTAATCCTTTTACGATTTGCCGAATTTCTTTGGCAACGGCGTCAAATGCGGGGTTGTTGGGAGGTGGAATAGCGGCAGGGGATTCATCGGACGAAGATTTTTTACTACAGGAAGTTAGTGCTGCAAATAAAATCAGAAAGAAAGCAAGAAATGCCTTTTGAAATGTATTTGTTTCTGTTCTTTCTTTCATGTTTTTACCCCGTATACAAGGAATTCTTAAGTAATCATCATACTATTTTTTGGGGCTTAGGAAAATCCCTGTGAAAAAGAATGAAATTGCTGTAATAATTTGCTCATCCCACAGGGATGTCTGATATTAGCCCAGCAGTTACACTGCTGGGTGGATAGACAGGAAAGGAAAACCAAGTCCCGTAGGGACGACCGAAAATAATGCCGCAAAGCCCACTTTCAATCGTCCCTATGGGACGAAAAGTGATTTCGCGGTTTCCGAACCCAGCGATAAAATCGCTGTGCTAAAATCAAATGCCCCTACGGGGCAAATTGGAGTTTAGTGCGATGGGCGGCGGACGTTCAACAGCGCTTGCTTCATCCGTCTTTTTTCATGAAGCATGCCGAGCAGGCGCGGTAGAGAATTAAGATTAGAATAGCGGCGGCGGTGGCGGCGACAAAACCTATGGGGCTGATTGGATTGAATTGCCGGCCTTGAAGGAGCCAGGATAGGCCCAGGAGTCCGATCAGGCTGCCAAGGATTCCTACAAGCAGCATGCCCAGGGGATGGGAGGGTTGTCGCGCTGGCAGGACCAGCGTGGCCAAGAGTCCCGAAAGCGTGCCGAATCCCACCCAGATCAATACGACGTTGACCCACTGTTGAGCCGCCGGCGATAGTTCGAGTTCGGGCATGGCTTATGATCGGGCGCCGTTTATCCCCGGATGCTGCTGACGACCAGGGCGTAACGCCGTGGCGGCGCATTGCACCTTGGACGCCAGCAACGCCGGGCGCCGTCCCCCCGAGTAATCGACGGCGAGTGATTCGGACGATTAGGGTTGACCTGGGGCAGGTGGCGGCGGTGACGGAGTCGGAGAAGGAGAAGGATAGGTTGGATTTGGATTACTCGCCTTCATGGCATCCGCTTCCCGTTGCAGCTTCATCTTCGGTCCCGTCGGGAAATACTGCACGTCATCTGTCAGGTAATATGGGCTGGGCAGGGTCTGGCCGCCGACATCTACCTGGCAGCCGGTTACAGCAAGGGAAAATAAGGCTCCCATGCAAAGCAATATGGCCCTCCAGGAGTGACGATTATTTTTTTTACCTGTCATTAGCCACCTCCGTGAAATCTTTGGGATATTAGCCATATTATCCATCTTTCCCAATTGCTTCCAAACACAAAATCACTAATGCCGATCCAATCGGTGCCATCTTTATCGTCAAAACAAGGCGGCTGACTTTAACGCCAGTGCCGGATAGGCTAGGGGCGTAAGCTGAAGGGGAAGGAATTAAGCTGGTTTCTATCGCGGAAAAGTTAAAAATCGGGTGCCATGTCTATGCTTGCATGGACATACTGCGTTTTAATCTTATTTCCCCGCATGCCCACGACAAGCGTGGGAATGCCACCCTATTTCATCCTGTGAGGGGGAGTGAGTTAGAATTAGGGCACTATTCGCAGTATAATTGTCGTAATATTATAGTATCAGGGAACTTATTGACATTTGCCTGACATTTACCTGTATGATGACCCGGCTATGATTCCCAACGGGTATGGTTAGTCGAAAGGAGCCCTCCGGCGGCGGACTGATGAAATTCAAGCGGCAAATTGTGGGCCTGGTTTTAATGTTTAGCGGGCTTTTTGGGGCATGTTCGTCCATTAGGGCCCAGACAGCCGAACGCAGTGCGCCTGGTCCAATGTATTTTAATATCTTCCGCGAATTTTACGCGGGCGATTACAAGAACGCATTGGATGCATTTCAAGCCGAGGCCCGCAGTTGCGTCAAGGCCGGTCAATCGCGCTGGATCGACTCGATCTGTTACGAGACGATGATCGGCGAATGTTTCTATCAGATGGGCGTGCTCGATAAGGCCCAGGAACACTACGGTTTGGCATTGGAGATAGCGGCCGTTTTTCCGGACTGGATGATCCGCGTGCAATTTCCGCAGATTCGCCCAGCGGGCACGCGCAGGCCGTATCCCTGGGCAGAATCAAGTGCGGTTCAACAGGGCGCCGGCACGCGGCGCTCGACATTGGGCTATTTTCCTTCGTCGATGTTGATCAGCCAAGGACGGATTGATAATACACAGGTATTGCAGCAAGGCGGCATAGTACAGCAGGCCATTTTGTATTCCATCCAGCCCCAAGAGATCATCCGCTGTACTACGCTGGCGATACGCCGCCGCGCGGAAATACTGGGGCCTATAAGTAAAAACGATCCATTGACGGAAAGGTTGGCTGGCATATTGAGCCGCCAGATAACGCTGCCCAATCACTGGTCCGAGGCATGGGCCGACGTGGAGCGGGGATTGGCTCTGATTGCGGCGGGCAAGGAAAACCAAGGCGCGCCCATCTTGCAACGCTCGGAGCTTGTGCAGGGCGAATTCGATCATCCCATGACGTGCGTTGCGCTTTTGGAATTGGGACGGTTGTCGCTTGCTCGAGGTGAATATCCGGCGGCCTTGCAGTCGTTTGAAGAGGCGACTTACTCGGCGGCCGATTATTCCGATTACGGCGTTTTGGAAGAGGCCTTCCGCTACGCGGCATTGACTCATCTTATAAGCAACCGCAAGGGTTTTTATACGCCCCTGCAAAGCGCTATGCAATGGGCAAAGATCAAAAACTTGCAGCAGTTACGGGCATCGCTTGCGCTTTGTGCGGCGGAAAACTTCTCTGTGTTGGAGCAAGTCAAGGATGCCGCCGCCATGCTCGACGACGCCCGGATCGTCCTGAGCCAGCGCAGGGTGACTATGGGCCGGCTGGGCGGACGTTTCAATTATCTGAGCGCGGGCTTATGGTTCCAACAGAAAAACAATCAAAAAGGACAGGCCGAGTTCACAGCGGCGATGGATTACATGAAGCATGGATCGCGCCGTCTGTTCCAGATCGCGCTGGCCGACAATCTTTATACCAGCGGCGCCGCCCCGCGCGAACGGCAATGGAATATTACAATGAACTGCTCCGCGACCCGTCGCCCGCCGACTGGACGCTAGATCCCATGGAAACGCTGGCGACGTTGATCACGCCGCATCCGCTTTCGCTGGAGCACTGGTTTGAAATCGCCTGGGACCGGCGCGAATACGAAACGGCGTGGGAGATAGCCGATCGTGCCCGGCGGCACCGGTTTTTCAGCACCTTGGACATGGGAGGCCGGTTGGAGTCGCTGAACTGGATTTTGGAAGCGCCCGCCGATTTGCTCGACCAGCAATCGTTGTTGCAGCGCCAGGATTTGTTGACTCGCTGGCCGCAGTACGCGCGGATTTCGGAGCAGGCCCGGACAGTCCGCGCGAAATTGGCCGATATGCCCCTGGCCGCCGAGGATCAGGCGTCGCGCAAAGAGGAGTCAAAAGCCTTGGGCGAACTATCCACGCTCAGCGGGCAACAGGAGGTGATGTTGCGGGAGATCGCGCTAAGGCGCGAACCGGCGGCGATGATCTTCCCGCCGCAAAGAAGCATGTCGGAAATCAAGAAGTCCTTGCCTAAAGGTCATGCCATACTGGCTTTTTTCGCCGCCAATCGCCGACTTTACGGCGTATTGATGGGTAGTTCCGATTACAGCAATTGGGAAGTCGGTTCGCCCCAGGCGATGACGAAACAGGTCAAGGATTTTCTCCACGACATGGGGCAGTTTCAGCAAAATCACGAACTAACTTTGAAGGAATTGGATGAGACGAAATGGAAACAGTCGGGCAAGAATATGCTGGAGGCATTGTTGAAAGGGTCGCGGGCCGATTTCTCCAAATTCGAAGAACTCATAATCGTGCCGGATGGAATTTTATGGTATCTGCCCTTCGATGCCTTGGAAGTCGCCGTGAACGGCCAATTGCAACCTTTGATCTCGCGAGGCCTCATTCATTATGCGCCGACCATTTCGCTGGCAACCTCGACCCAGCCGCGGCGGCTGAAACCGACGGGCAAGACGGCCGTAATACTGGGCAAGCTCTTCCCCCGCGACGATGAATCGGTGTCAAAGGCGGCATACGAAAAGCTGGCGGCCGCGCTGCCGGGCACGGTTGCCTTAAAACCGCCCGCGCCCGGACCAATCGCCGATTTCAAAGTTCTTTTCGATCGCCTGATTGTGCTGGACGATCTGACGATAAACGATCAAGACCCCTACGGCTGGATCCCGGCGCCGATAGAGCGGGGCAAGTCGAGTGGCACGCTGGCCGACTGGATGGGACTCCCCTGGGGTGGACCCGAGCAGATCATTCTGCCCGGTTTTCACACCGCCGCCGAAGATGCTATGAAAAAACCTTCCCGCGGAATGCCCGGCGAGGAAGTTTTTCTTTCGGTCTGCGGGTTAATGTCAAGCGGGGCGCGGACGATACTGCTTAGCCGCTGGCGCACGGGCGGGCAATCGAGCTTCGACCTGGTTCGGGAATTCGCCCAGGAATTGCCGCACACTTCGCCCGCCGACGCCTGGCAGCGCGCCGTGATGCTGGAAAGCGAAACTCAGTTGAACCTGGAGGGCGAACCGCGAATCAAACGATCCGCAACCGATGAAACGCCCAAGGTCAGTCATCCGTTTTTTTGGGCGGGCTACATGCTCATAGACAGCAGCCAGGTTTCGCGAAAACCCGAGACCAAGCCCGCGGAAGCTACGGACAAACTCAAGCAACCCGACGGTCCCGATGCCAAACCCGCCAAAGCGGAAATGCCGAGAGAAAAGCCGAAAACCGAAAAGCAGGGCAAGAAATAATGATTCGCTGCGGTTGCCGGATACGGTAAGTTTAGTATATCATTCTTTTGTCGTTTCTGAGATAATTGACGCTGAATTAGCTGAATTAATGGTTTATTGTGTCGCAGAAAAAGAATGTCGAGATGTAGATGGCAAATCAAGCCAAGCCCACGGGTTGCAACCCGTGGGCTTAACGACATTCATTACCGGAGACTGAATAGTCCGGGCACTTGTGTATGGAGTTTGTGATTTTCCCAAGGATTATGGAGGTTTCGTGATGTCTTTTAACTTTAAAATATTATTCGCGGTGCTAATAATTGCGGCGGCATTTTCCGCAGCCGCAGTCCGGGCGGCCGACAAGGGACAAGAAGACCTGGACAAGGCCACGGAACTGAAATTGTCGGCTACCACCGTAACCGATTGGGGAGAAGTGATCCGGCTCACGGAAAGCGCTCTCGAAAAAGGGCTTGATAAGTCGAACACCGAGTTCGCCAATAGACTCCTGGCCTCCACCCTGGCGCAGCGGGCGATGGTAGTAACCGCGACGATTCAAAAAATCTATCCCTCCGATCAGCGCTGGGCGAATTTCAGGCAGTTTGCCCTATCCGACCTGGAGAAGTCGATCAAACTGGAACCCAAGCAACCGCAGGCGCTCATTTTGATCGCCCAATTGAATGTCATTCCCGGCGGCGATGAAAAGCGGGCCAAGGAGGCGGTAAATCAAGCCGTCGAGTTCGCAGCGGACGATCCCCAGCTCCGCTCCAAGGCGCTCGTATTGCGGGCCGAAATGGAAAAGGATCGGGAAAAGCGCCTGCCCGATCTGAACGAGGCCGTGCGATTGGCCCCCAACGACGACAACATCGTACGCGCACGAGGCATAGTTTTGGCCGGTCTGGAAAGGTACGACGAGGCTCTATCCGATCTGGACAAGGCCATTGAACTGGACGCAAAAAATGCGGGGACCTACGAGATAAAGGCATTGGTTCTCACGCAAATGAAAAAGTACGACGAGGCGTTGGCCGTCCTGGATCAGGCCCAGAAACTGGCCCCTAATTCCATCGAACCATGGCAGCAAAAAAGGCAAATACATTTATTGCAGAAAAAACTCGACGATGCTATTTACGACCTGAACAAGGCGCTTGCACTTGACCCCAGCAATGCCGACCTATTGTTGCTGCGGTCTTCGCTGTATCTGGAAAAGGGCGACAAGGAAAAGGCGCTGGCCGACGCCAAGGACGCGGTCCAATTGCTGCCCAAAAATGTAACGGCTATTCGCGATTACGTATTGATCTTGACCGATATGGGCAAATTGGACGAGGCCCTGGAATACTTGAACAAGTCAGCCGCGATCGATCCAAGCAACACCGATTTGCTCAAGCTGCGATCGTTGTTGTATCTGAAAAAAGGCGACAAGGAAAAGGCCTTGGCCGACGCTAAGGATGCGGTGCAACTAAGTCCCAAGGATGTCTCGGGCATTAGCAATTACGCGGCCATTCTGACTGACATGGGTAAATTCGACGAGGCCCTGGCCCAACTGGAAAAGGCGCGGAAACTCGAACCGAACAATCCGATGCCGACTTTGCAAACAGGCTTGATTTTCGTTCTGCAAAAACAATCGGGAAAGGCAATCGACGTATATGGCGAGTTTCTCAAGGATCATCCGGATGAATCCAATCTTTTATACGCCCGCGGCAATGCTTACTTGAACGTGGGGCTCCAGGCCGAGGCCGAGGCCGATTATGAAAAAGCCTGCAAAGACCTGTCTAAAGACTCTGGATTGTTGAACAATTTCGCCTGGGTGCTGGCCACTTCGCCGGACGAAAAACTTCGCGACGGCAAGCGGGCGAAAAAATTGGCCACCGAGGCCTGCGAATTGACCGAGTACAAGCAGGGGCACATCATCAGCACCCTAGCCGCGGCCTATGCCGAAACCGGCGACTTCGACAACGCCATCAAGTGGTCGGAAAAGTCCGCTGAAGTGGGAAAAACGGAAGACGCGGACCACGCCGAGGATTATAAAAAGGAATTGGAAACCTATAAAGCGCATAAGCCTTATCGCGAAGTCCTTTCCGAAAAGGAAGGGGAAAAACCCGCAGCGGAAAAGGGCGCTTTGCAAGAAAAACCGTCCTTGCCCGAAAAGACTCCTCAGCAGCCGGCTGAAAACCCATCTCCGCCGCAGGAAAAGCCCGCCAAACCCGCGGTAACGGCCGGCGAAATCATCGAGCCTTTTAATGGCAAGAATCTGGAAGGCTGGAACTTGAGGCAGCCGCGGGAGCGGAGCAAATGGACCGTGGGGGCGGCACAAGTCGACCCGCAAAATCCCCAGGGACTGATCGTCTCATTGCCCGAAGAGCAACCGGGCGAACTTATCAATCGCGAAGCGCACAGCGTGGATATTTATACCGTCGTGAAATTCGGCGATTGCAACATCAACCTGGAATTTATGATCCCCAAGGACTCGAACTCCGGCGTTTATGTAATGGGCGAATACGAGATTCAGATCCTGGACAGTTTCGGAAAAAAAAATATGACGTGGAGCGATCTGGGGGCGATTTACGAAGCCGCCGCGCCCAAGGTTAACGCGGCCAAGGCCCCGGGCCAGTGGCAGAGTTTGACCGTCGAGTTCATAGCGCCGCGCTTTGAAAACGGCAAAAAGACCGGCAACGCCCGGTTTGTAAAGGTAACGCTTAACGGGCAAGTCATCCACGAGAACGTGGAAATGAAAAGTCCCACGCCGGGCGGCCTGACCGGCAAGGAAGTCGCTGAAGGCCCGCTTATGTTTCAAGGCGACCACGGCCCGGTCGCCTTCCGAAATATCAAAATAACCTTGCCCGGCGGCGAGAAAAAATAAATTTTCACCTGCACTGAAATTCGCGAAACCGCAGGCGATTTGTGATCATTTGATCGCGCATCGGGCTAGAGCACTTCTCAGATAAGTGTAGCGTGTTGGGTGCCATGCCCACGCTCGTCGTGGGCATGTTTACCCGCGAAAACTGAAGCATGGCCACGTAAGCGTGGCCATGGCACCCGCTACACTTATGGTTGATGCGCTCTAGTGTAAATTCGCGAATAATCCGGGCTAAAGCACATCATCTTTTTCTTTTTCGACTTTGTCGTTGTTTTTATCGACTTTATCAGCGTCTTTATCTTGATCCATGTCCTTCGGTTTCGGCGGCGGGCTGGGCAAGAGCGAATCGGTTTGGAAGATGGGCAGATAGCGGTAATAGACTTCGAGTGTGAGGCAGTTGAAGGCGGTGGTCATCAGCCGGCCGCCTTTTTCGCCCCAGATGTCGAAGCTAGGCTCGAGCGGATCCCAACTGCCCGTGGCGCAGCCTTGCTTTTCCTGGCTTTGGATCAGCACGCGACGCATCTTGCGGTTCCAGGCGTCCCATTCCGGACCGCCGAAATTGTGCATGGTCAGGGTGGCATAGTACCAATAATATGAGTCCCGCGCTATTTGGTCGTCGGGAAGATTTTCCAGGAGATACGCCTTGCCTTCGAGCATGGCCGGGTCCTTGGGGTCGATGCCAAAATACTGCGTGCATAGCATGCCTATGGCAGTCCTGGTGGGAGTCACCTGATCGTAAGGCTGGTAAGAGTACAAGCCCATGTGCTCGCCCTTGGCCACCGAATGGAACCATTTTTTTGCGTTGTCGAAAACAAAGGAATCCACGGCTATGCCGGCCAACTGGGCGCTTTTCAAGGCCATGACCTGCCAGCCGGTAACCGAAGTATCGCCGGGCTGGCCGGGATAATATCGCCAACCGCCGGTGGACGGATTTTCGGCGCGGATGATGAAGGCCACCGCTTTTCGCGCGGCCGTTCCGACGTGCTCGTCATGGGTCATGCCGTATGCTTCGCAGAGGGCCAAAGTGGCCAGGCCCTGGGCATACATGGGTTGCTCGGAGTTCGCGGCCAGGCTGCCATCGGCGGTTTGTTCTTTAATGAGCCAGGCGAGTCCCTTGGAAATGGTTTGCTGGTATATGCTTTTGGATTTATGGGTTAATCCGTAGGCCAAAAAAGGCAGCAGGGCCATGGATGTGGCGGCCTCGTCGGAACGGATCACTCCGGGCCCGGAGCACGTGCCGTTTTTGCACTGGTGCCTGAAATCCAGGCTCCATTTGCCGTAAGTAGTTTGGTGGCGATAGAGCCAGTTAAGGGCAGCGCCCACGGCACGGTCGGAGGCCTTGGTCCCGCCTTGAGTCCCCAGCAGTGCCTCGCGATGTCCCTTGCCGCGGTTGCCGAAACCTTCTCCTTGTCCGCCGACGCCGGGCTTATCGCCCAAGCCGGAACCTACGCCCACGCCGCCTTTTCCGGCCGGACCGGGCAGATTCTTTACGCTGAATCCGCCCAAGCCGCCGAGTTGCGGCCCTTGTCAGATCGGTTGTCGATCCGCCGCCGGCTTCGACGAATTCCGGCGAATCGTCGTAATAAATCGCCGTTTGCGAGGCGATGGGCTTGGCCTCGAACATGCTCAGCGCTTCGGGATTCAACTCGGTGGGTTCCAGCGGGGCATCGCCGACCTCGAATCGCGTGAATGCGGGCGGCGGACTGACTTCGCTGCTTTCAGTAGCGCTAAACGACGGCGCCGCATCACCGCTTGCCGACGACCACGCTGGAGCTGGCCATGGATATTAAGCCTAGAATAATAAGGGCCAAGGCGTGAACCGCCGCACTGCCCAGATACCACTGACCGGTCTCGTGGAAATAGTCTTTCCAGGCGATCAGGGTCTCTTTCACGTTCCATGTAAAGATAATTGTCAGGATGCCGGTTACAGTTTCGGCACTCTTCCGGACAAACCGGCGTATTCTTTGCGAAATTGAGGAAGTAATTGATGACACTAAAAAACAGCCTCAGCGACAAATGGACTGCTGTTCCGATTAACGCAACCGCTTAATACACAATATTTGCGCAAATAATAACTTATATGATTTTCGTAGCATTCAAGCCGATCTAATATACAAGATTATTCCAGCCGCACATATATTCATTATAGGATAACCCGTATCATGCTGCAATGATTCCGTACCACCCGTTGGTATGGGACATAATTCGGCATATAACCGCAACTGCGGTTACGGAAAAAAGGAATGCAGTATCACAAAACATAATCACGCCCCAATTGAAACCCCCAGTGTGTTCACCGGGGGCTAAATGAGATACAGATGCTTGCGCGTATTGGGGATGGCATTTATCGCGGGTCGGGCAAAAAGGAATTGGAAAAGCTGGAGTGCGCCGCTGGCGAATGCCGCACCGGACCCGGAAAGGTACAGCCGCCACATGCGCACGAATTTGGCGTCGAACATTTTTTCCACGTGTCCCGGCCGAGGCTTCAAAACGCTCGAGCCAATGCCCGAGGGTCTTGGCATAGTGCAGGCGGAGATTTTCCAGGTCCAGCACGGAAAAGCCGAATGGTTCGACTATGTCGGTCATTTCGCGGAGCGTGGGGACGTGGCCGCCGGGAATATCCGCCGCTGGATCCAGGGATTGGTCTCGACTGGGTTGGTTTTGGGCAATGGTTTGAATCAGTCCGCGGCCGTGCGGGGCAAGGCAGCGATCGGCCATGCGGCCGAAATCGCGATAATGTCCTTTGCCCACGTGTTCCAGCATGCCCAGTGAAACCAAGGCGTCGAAGCGTCCGGTGATGTTGCGGTAATCGTCCTCGATGAATTCCACCCGGCCGTCGAGCTCTTCGGCCCGGGCGCGATGCCGGGCAAATTCGATTTGTTCCCTGGAGATGTTGAATGCCTTGACCGTGACTCCATAGTGTCGGGCCATGTGGATGGCCAGTCCGCCCCAACCGCCGCCGATATCGACCACGGTCTCGCCCGGCCTTAGCCACAATTTGCGGCAGACGTAATCCAGCTTGGCCAGTTGGGCTTCGGCCAAGGTCATGTCTTCCCGGGCGAAATAGGCGCAACTGTAGATCATCTGCGGATCGAGCCAGAGTTGATAAAAATCGTTGCCGATGTCGTAATGCCGATGTATGTTTTCCCGCGAGGCCGGCAAGGGAATTAGAACGCCGGACGTGCAGGAGCCGCGACCATATTTTTTTCAGCGGATGCGAGGCTGCGCCGAACTGAGCCGCGTGCGGTAGAAGATTTCTAGAAAACCGCACAAGTCGCCGTCCACCTCGAGACGCCCTTGGCTGTACGCCTCGCCGAACTGGAATTCGGGATCGAGTATCAGGCGCCGCAGGGTGGGCCGGTCGCCGATAAATACCCGGGCGACGGTCGGCTCCTCGGACGTTGCGATTTCTTCGCCGTCCCACAGAACTAAGCGCACCGGCGGATCGCCCAGGGTCTTAAGCATGCCGCGGCAAAGCCAGCGTTCGAAAGCCGAACTTGAAGACTTGGAAAATGCGGAGTCTTTACAGGAAGATAATCGATCCTGGTCTTCGAGTCCGACAATCGCGGAATATTTCGTTATGTGAGCGCCGAAACTTCCTGCCTATAACCGCTGGTCTGCGTGCCGATTACATTTTTGCGCGAAACCGAGAGAGACATGGTTTACCTCCCGGGATCGAGGAATTTTGAAATTATCGAACAGACTTCCTACAATTCTAATCTTTACATACGGGAAAACAATTCCCCCCAGAGAAAATTTATCATTTTTTTTGCCGCTATCCCACTTGTCTAGCAGACAAACGGCGTATCCGCTGAATATGGGCCGTGACCGGCTATTTTTTTCCCAGCCGGCGTTGGGCCTGAAAGAAGCGGCTGAGAATCTCAGCGCAAGGTTCGGCCAGGACATTGGTTACGCTCTGGCAACGATGATTCAGCCTGGGGTCGTCGAGCATATCGGTAGAGCGAATGAACGGCTCCGGCCTTGGGATCGGCGGCGCCATAAACCAGCATGGGAATGCGGGCTTGGAGGATTGCGCCGGCACACATTGGACATGGTTCCAGGGTGACATAAAGCGTGCAGCCGTCGAGCCGCCAGGAGTGCAGGGACTCGGCCGCCTGGGTGATGGCAATCATCTCGGCATGCGCGGTGGGATCGTGGAGTTGTTCCCGTTGGTTGTGCGCCGAGGCGATAACCCGCTCCTGGCTCACAACGACCGCGCCAATGGGCACTTCATCTTCGTGCAATGCCTGTTCAGCCTGTTCCAAGGCCAGTCGCATGAAATGTTCGTGCATGGCAGGTGATAGAGATTAGCGGCTAGGGACAGGCAGGATTGGGGATTATTTTTGTCCGGTGTTTCGACTGATACGTCAATGGGCAGGGCCATGACGTGTGTGGTGGGGTCGCCTTGGCCCAGGCCCACGGTTTGCAGGTGGACCGGGCCGGAACCGAGCTCGGTCGGCCTCGATTTTTATTTGCCCTTTTTCGCCCGCCAACCGGCCCACGATGCGGCTGTTTTCCAACACGCTAATGCCGATCGAGCCGGGCGAATCGACGTCGATGATCAAGGGGTTATCGGGGCGGATCACGCCCTTGGAGACGGCTTTGACTTGGATTTTTCGGCCATGGTTGTCGGTGACGACCGGCAAGATGGCGCGGCCTTGAGATTGGATCAAGCCGGCCTCGACCGCTACGACACGCATTTCGTGGTAGCCGTCGGGCAAAAGCGCGGTATCGAGCGTCAGGACATCGCCCGGTTTGCACATGCTGGCGCGGGAGCCGTTGACGAAAAGCTCAAAATGGTCTATCTCGCGACCCGATGGCGTGGTTGCCGACGGCGAAAGCGTCAATGTTCCTTTCACTAAATAATTCGGCTTTACTCCCGAGATCTTTACCTTGGGTATGTTGGCCCAGGGGCGGCAGAGCGGATCGCCCACAATCAACAATTGATATGGCGCATTGACCGATTGATAAAACGCTTCGGCAAGACTGCATCCCCGGGCGTAGTGAACCTGAATCATGGGCAGGGGGAACTTCTGCAAAACGGCATAAGGTTCGATGACCGTGCCGCTGGCGCCGGCCGCGCCAAAGCGGAGAAATTCGCTTAACGGGGTTTGTGCACTGTCCTTTGCCATTATTCCTCCAAAACTGGTGAAGTTGTCGCAGATGGCGCCGGGCAAGATTGTGCTGCCCGAGGCTTTCCAGTCGAAATCCGGCGTGCCCATCACCACCCCTTGGACGTCATTTCTATTTATGGGCATGGTTCCCTTGATGATTTGCGCCGATATGCCCAGCTCTTCGATTTCCTTAACGGCTTGGGGGAAAAGGTTGTCTCGGACGCGGGAACGGACATCCTCATTCCTGACAAAATAGATGGTGCCGCGGGGATGCGTATCGTCGGCCGCCGCGCTCCGCTTGAGATATTGCAGGATTTCCTCCACCGTATTGCCACGGCCGTATGTGACGCCCAAGGCCATGGATAGGAGGTAAGTTTTGCCCTGGGATTCGACCAGTTCGCCATGCGGCCCGAATTGCCAAGCGCTGCGGAAACCAAGGGTGGGCATGCCTTTTTGTTGGGACGAAGCTAATCGCGTGTAACGGTTGGATTGAAGATCTAAATAATCCACTTCGCCCTTGAGGACCGATTGCCAAAGATATGTCAGCCCGTTCAGCGAACCGACCGGCGTGATCTGCTTGGGCATAACCCGACGAACGGGCAACGATTGCTGAATAATGTCATTGTCTGAATTAACGGATGGGGGATTCTCGAACTTGGCAATGTCGCCGGCAAGATCAATTGCCCAAGGATAATCGCTCGAATAAACGACGTAATCGATCTGTGCGGACAAGCGCCGCGAATGAATTGTCTCGATGATCGGATTGAGAATATGTGAGCGAAAGTCGTCGATCGACGCCTGATCCGCTTTCGGCTCCCAAGGCAGATAAAACACGTTGCCGGCTGGAATCTGCCGCAGGTGTATATAATAATTGGCAATTGTAAGCGAATCGGGGCTCTTGGGATTTACCACCAATAGAACATTCTCAGGGCCGCCGCCCGCCGCCGCCGGGGAATATATCAGGCATAATGAAAAAAACGCGAAAAGAATGGCAAGTCGCGTTTTAATGAACAATCTCAACATCTTGATTTTCCGGGAGGAAATAATTTGGCCTTGACAGAGTAATTCCCCTGCCATTACGTTTGTAAATTCGCCAATGTTCATTTAAATCGCGGGCTTTTTGCCATTTTTATTGTTTGCACGGACATTTCTCACAGAACAAAAAATCGGACGCAAGAGTGCGGGCTAAACGGATAATATGACATTATCACGATCTCTAATCTCTTATCACTATTTTTCGATCCCTTTTTGGAATATCCGGTACGTTTTGTAGCGTTGGCCGCCGACCGATTCGATAGTAAGGTTGATCTGTGGGTTGTCTTCATGGGTCCAACTCAGCTCCGCGTCGGAATAGTGCAGCACATTTTTCGCATAATCCAGGGTGTGCATGATTAGGGCCTCGGCGACTCCGCGGCGGCGATAGCCTTCCAATACATTGAGTATGACTACGCGGTAGGAGGAGATTTTTTTCATCCTCCGCAACAGGCGCAAAAGTCCCAGGGGCAGACCCCAAGTTGTCAGGCGTCCGTTTAATGGGCGGATTGCCTCGTTAATGTCGGGCAGGGTAACGGAAAAGCCCACCGGTTTGCCGTCGAGTTCAGCCAGCAAGATCTGTTCTTCATGAGCAATCTTGCGGAGTTGCCGGGCAAGATGGCGGAATTCGGCATCGGTCAGATTGACGAATCCCCACAGATCGTGCATGGAGGAATTGTAGACCTGCCGGCATCGTGCAACTTCGGCCTCGAAATCCTTATTGTCGAAATGGCGGATTGTGACGCCAGTGCGCTTGACAATGCGCTCCACACGCTGCCGCCAATACTGGTCCAGATTGAACTTATCGTCAAACCACCAGGCATATAAATCCTTGGCCTTGCTCAATCCCCATGACTCCAAAAGCGCGGCGTAGTACATGGGATTGTGATTCATCATCACCCGCGGCGGAGTATCGAACCCGTCGATCAGCAGCCCGCAGGGATAGTTGGTGGAATAGTCGATGGGCCCCCTGATCTCGGTGCGTCCCCGGGTGCGGAGCCATCCGGCGGCCGCATCGAGCAAGGCATGGGCCGCCTGCCGATCATTCACGCATTCAAACATGCCAAAGCAGCCTAAATTACTTGCATGACTTTCGTTGTAGCGCGGATCGTCGCTGGCGAGTATCCGGCCCAGCGGCTGCCCATCCCGCAGGACAAGGAATTGAACCGCATCGCCGTGCAAGTAGAAAGGGTGTTTGCGGCGATTGAGAAATTCCTTGACCTCGAGGATCAAGGGCGGGACCCAATGCGGATCATTTTTATAAATGCGCCAGGGAATACGAATAAAGTCTCTCAAATCGGCACTTGTACGCACTTCTCGAATTTCCAACTGTCCCCTGGCCGATATGCCGGTTTTGGTAGTTGTCGTTAACCCATGAATAGTCATTCCCTCGCCGCCGGCCTCTTGGCCCTGAACGTTTGTCTGCAAATCCTGAACCCGGAACCCGGAACCCTGAACCCCGGCCTCCGACCACTCATAATCGTAAAGCCGGTAGGTTTTGGTGATTTTCGCGCCGCCTTTTTTCAGGCTTCCGTAAGAGAGCGAGTTGGATTCCAGAACCCAGGAGAATTCGGCCTCTTGCAGCCCCCACTCCATGGCCTTGGGGACCAGCCCCTGCATGAGAACCAATCCGATGCCATAGCGCTGAAACTCGGGTAAGACGTTGGTGCTGATCATACGGATCTTTTTAATGGCCCGCCGGTTTCGCAGAAGATGGAAAACGCCGAAGGGAAACAGCCGGCCGTCGATTTCCTTGATGCGTGGATTATAGTCGGGCATGCCGAAGGCGACGCCAACCACCTGCCCATCGATTTCGGCCGCCACGGTCATTTCCGGCACTATCAGGTAACGCAGCCCCTCCGCCATGTGTTCCACTTCGTCGGGCGTCATGGGCACGAAACCCCAGGTATTTGTCATGGAGCGGTTGTAAATCTCCAGGAACATTTTCACGTCTTCCTTGAACTTCGATTTGTCCAAGGAACGCAACTTGACGTTGTAGCGCTCGACGATCTGTTCGGCTATGGGCCTTAACTTGGCCGAGATGGCCGGGAGCATGTCCAAGTGCCCCCAGAAGGCGTAAAGATCCTGGGTCTTGCGAAAACCGTAATTGTCGATAAGCCGCTCATAATATGGCGGATTGTAAGTCATCATGAAGGTAGGTTGGGAATCGAAACCGTCTATCAGCAGGCCCAATTCGTAATTAAGCGAAGGATTGGTCGGCCCGCGGAGTTTATAGATGCCTTGATCGGCAAACCACTGCCTTACCGCGTCGAAAAGACCGGCGGCGGCTTCCTGATCGTCGCGGCACTCGAAAAAGCCGAAAAAACCGCGGCGCTCGTTATAATGCACGTTGTGGCCCTGGTTGAGAATGGCCGCTATCCGCCCGCAAACTTCATTGCCGCGAGTGGCGATGAAGGTTTGCACCGAATTCCGGGTGTAAAAAGGATGGGGCACATAGCCAACTAATTCTTTCTGGTTGGAACGCAGCGGCGGGACCCAATTGGGGTCGCCCCGATACAAAACCCAAGGAAATTCCAAAAACTGCCTTTTCTGCCGGCGGGTCGTTACGCGATGAATTTTAAGATCTGTCATTATTCTCACTGCTGCAAAAATATCCCCTCTCCCTTTGGGAGAGGGCTAGGGTGAGGGCTGAATCGCCGTGTACTAGGAGCGCTAGTATCTTGCTGTAATCCAAGCCTTATGTTTTGAGAACGTGTTAAAGCGACGATTTTACAGGCAGTAAGGTGTATGGTCAATCGGGAAACTTTTCAACAGAGCCGGGCCGTGTCGGCCCGGAATTACCGGGGCGACACGCCCCGGCCCTGACTTTCCAAACGACATTCTTTTCCTGAAATCCATTAATCATAAAAAATCCCTTTACGGCTCGATCAAGTATGCCTGGTTGTCCAAATTCAGGAGCACGGGCTCGTCGAAGACCATGTATTGCGATAGCGTGCGCCCGTGGCGGCGGGCAAGTTCAAAGTATTCGTCGCTGAATTGCTTGATTCGCTTGGCGTTCGATTCCTGATCGGCGCTCAAGAGCGAATCGACCCAGCGGCCGGATCGCTGATAAAAAGTCCGATTGCCGACGTTGCGGATATTTTGCGACACGTCGGCCAATTCCTTGTCGGCATCGGCGGCATAAGCCTTGCCCGCGCCGCCGCTTTGGAATGCGGGTGTGGAGTTTATTTGTTTCAAGGTTTCAGCCATATCGGCCGGCTTGGCGCCATAGCCTAAAGTGCCTCCGCCTGAAGGGGCCGAGGCTTGTGCGACACGTTGCATGCCGCCTTTCATCGCCCGTTGGGCAAACCCGGCGTTGCCGTCAGATACGTCCAACGCCAGCAGCCGGTTGCCGGCCCAGCCTGCGTTGGAGGCAACATCGTGGATGTTTACATTCTCATTGGCCATGAACGATGTATAGGGCGTGAGTATGCCGTGGCGGGTGGCCAGCTCGACCAGTTCTTTTACCAGTTCATTGTTTTTGCCTTTCAGGTCCAACTCGTCGAGGATTTCGCCCACTCGGCGGACGGCCCAAAGTTTTTCGATAAACGCAAAACTCTCGTCGCCGCTTTTATCCACCAACACGGCTGGAAAATCGAACTTTTGCTCCTTCTGCCCAACGGTTCCCTGAACGATCACTTTGGCAGTGCCGGGCTTCTTATATCTCCCAACCAACACCAACTGCTCGCCGGCAAACAAATCCATTTCGTCCTTGGGATATACCCGATTTACAAGACTGCCTTCTTCCGATTTCATCTCGTCTAAGACGAATTGTATTTGCACGCCAGTCATCACGGGCGATTCCAGGCGGTTGTACAGCCGGCTGACGCGATCCTCGATGTCTTCGTTGGGACGGACGAACTCACTCTGGCCGAAATTGTCGCGGACAATCTTGTCCAGCAAGCGGGAGTTCACGTCATAGCCCACCCCAAATGCGATAATCCGGGCGTGATACTTGTTCTCTTGCTTGGCGT
This sequence comes from Pirellulales bacterium, assembly GCA_963844755.1. Lineage (GTDB taxonomy): Bacteria > Planctomycetota > Planctomycetia > Pirellulales > Thermoguttaceae > JBEKIK01. Next base: position 232,654 of record CAWJPM010000015.1, on the reverse strand, counting down.
CCAAGGCGATCTTCATCTCGTTTGTCTCACCGGCGGTTGGCAGGCCGTCGGTGAGGAAGACGATGTAACTGGGGCGCTTGGCATCCTGGATCTGTCCTAGTGCGGTCCGCAGCGCGGCATTGATGTTCGTGCTCCCTCCGGCATAAAGACCGGCCACAAAGCCCTGAGCCGCTTTGCGGGTTTCTTCGTCGAAGCGTTGCAGTTCGGGCTGGAAACTCTGGATCTGATCGTCGTAGGCAATGACGTTGAATAGATCGCCCTGGTGGAGATTGTTCAACACGTACTTGAGCGCGGCTTGAACTTGCTCGATTTTTTTGCCGCTCATGCTGCCCGAACGGTCGATCACGAAGATCACGGTCTTGGGGACTGGCTCCGAGCGCAGCTCGGTGCCTGTCCCCTTTTTATCCAACTCCGCCTTAATTTCCGGGCTTGCCAGGAGCAGGAAAAAACCTTCCTTCTCCTTTTCCGGCCGATAGCTTAACACCCGAGCGCCGAGCGTGCCCTTGCCCACATCGTAAAATAAGCGGAAATCGGAGGAGGGCACTTCGTTCTTGCTGGAATAGGTGATCGTGGCATGTTTTTGGTCGGGCCGTTTGATTTCGATGGCATGGGTAGGGCTGTAAACATTCTTGATTTCGTCCTGGCTCTCGATCGATATGCCGATATCGACTTTTTCCACGGCGTCGGAAGTATATTTGGCGGTGCTCAATGGAAATAGAAAGTCGGTCAGGCCTTCCTGCTTGCGGCAAAGCTGGGAATATCGCAGCGATACCGTGCGGCTGGCCCCGGCCGGAACCGGAAAGACGCTGGTCTTGAACAAGCCCGTGCCCATCCATTCCAACAGGGCCGGATCGCGATTTTTGCGCACGATCTCCTCGTACATCCGCCTGGCTTCGGCGGCGTCGAGCAATTTGGCCGGATACTCTTTTCCGTCGATCATCAGCGTCATCTGCTCCACCGCCCCGTCGTAAGGCAACGGGAAAACAAAGGCCACTTCCATGGGCAGGCTGCCGCTGTTGACAAACGTCTGCGAAACCTGGACCTGGGCCACCTGGTCGATCAACCGGGCATGAATGTCCAATTCCTTGATCTTGTAACTTACCGGAGGCTGAGGCCGGGGCAATGGAATTGGACGCGGATGAGGCCAATGCTCCGGCGGTAATATAATGATCGGCCGCGGCAAGCGAATTTGCTGATCGGGATCGGTCACTATCAAAATACCCTGGGCATTGACGATAGCGGGTGAGGCCAACATGGCCAAGACCAACAAACGGATGATCGTGCGGGACATGTGCAATTCTCCTTTGTTATTGTTACTTTATGGCCTTCCCATGACAGAAGGCGGGAATAAGTTTAAACATAAAGCCGCGACCGGTGGTCGCGGTTGTTCCCACGCAGGAGCGTGGGAACCAGATAACATCAATTCCCGTACACATGAATTATGATAACCATTTCAACACGGCAAAACGGTAACAAGTTTGTCAATTATGGTCCGCATGCTACTGCTGACAGGATTAAGACGTTTTTTATAAATAATTAGTTCCCTGACTGCTATTTTTTCGGGCCGATCAGGGATTTTCCCCGTCGCCGGTAAAGGAATGTACTAAAATTGGGGAAGTGGAGAAGATGATAAGGCGTTCCCCGTCAGTCGGGTTATATGGGCAAATTAGACAAACTGTCCCAATCTCAAAACCTACTTACTGTGTCGAGGGGATTTGACCCAATCTAAATGCTTGATACGATTTTATTGTGATATCTCGACCGCATATCTAGCGGAGTCAGTACATCTTAATATCATCACGAAAGGAATGAACGCTATGCAAACGGCCAAGCAACTTTCGGTCTCGCTGGTGAACAAACCCGGGCGTTTAGCCGACATGCTCACGGCATTAGCCAAGGAAAAAGTGAATTTCAAGGCGTTGGCGGTCATGGATTCCGGAAACCGAGGCACCGTACGATTCGTGCCCGAGGATCCGCATACGGCTGCCGAAGTGCTGGATAACATCAACATTCACTACGAAACAACCGACATACTGTTGGCCGAAATTCCCAACCAGCCGGGCGGATTCCGCAAGATCTGCGAACGGCTGGCCGGCGAACATCTGAATATCTCTTACGCTTATTGCTCTTTCAATACCGGTAAGAAAACAAACGGCGGCGTTTGGGCTGTAATCAAGGTGAACGATCTGGTCAAAGCCCAACGCCTGTTGAGCGAAAATGGCTTTGCCGGCCGCCGGCGTCCGCCCATGCGCAGGCCGCAAAAAGCGGTGAGTCGATAAGCGGTAATTGCAGAGGCTTATCCCGATGGAATGAGTATTGCAGCCCAGGGTTGCCGTGTGAGCGGCTACGCTGGGCTATTTTATTATAAGCTCTGCGGCTATTCGAAGCGGTCTTCCTAATTTACCAAGCACTCTTAGTTTACGCTATTTAATAAGGTCAATCACTGTCGAGAGGCCGATGCCACCTATCAAGCGGATTGCTGCGGTTTATTTCTGACCTTGCTTAAATGGGCGATTTTGGGGAAACTACCGCCGCTTTTTTGTTTATCTGCCGATTAGACTTTTCTCTAGCATGGGTGTCCCACGCCCAGGGCCGCGATTTATTTTTATTCAGTATACGGTATCGAGATGCGCAACATATTGGCGACGGTATTGGTTGCTTTGGGAATGTCGGGATGCTCAGTCCCGGCATGGTCGCCGCCGCCGGAAATGATGCCGATTGTAGAAACCGAACCGGTCTATCCCAATCCCGTGCTTATCCCGATATCCGATCCGCAATGTGCCTGGGAAGCGGTGGCCGACGTGATCGATGATTATTTCAAGATCCAGCATGAAGAGCCGGTCCGCCAGATCGGCGACACGTTCAACGAGGGGCGGATCGAGACTTACTACCAGGTCAGTCCCACGCTTTTAGAACCTTGGCGGCGCGATACGGCCGGCGAGTACGAGCGGGTGGAAAACACCTTGCAAACCATGCGGCGCCGGGCCGTGGTCCGCGTGTGGCCGACCCAGGGCGGGCATTGGGTTGAAGTATCAGTGTTCAAGGAGTTGGAAGATCTGCACCAGCCCGAACACGCCTCGGCCGGCGGCGCCACCTTCCGCTACGATAGCTCGTTTACCCGCGTGGTCAATCCGGAGGTCGTGGATCAGTCCGGTGAACACTGGATCCAAGATGGCCGTCGCGATCCGGTTCTTGAACAGCGGATCATCGGGCATCTGATTTACAACTGCAACGAACTGGGATACAACATGCAAGCCCAGGGCCCGGGATTCGGGACGCAGGGCCCAGAATTCGGGGTTCCAAATTCAGGATTCGGGGTTGAGGATTACAAAAAACCCTTGCCGCCCGGCGGAACAATGCAATAAATATTGCAATCTTTTCATTCTCCGCCGCTGTTGGGCAAATTGATACGGATGATCCGCGCTGTTAATTTGATAATAGGCTCTGAATGTAATTTGACATGTGCCACTGCTTGCTTGCAAGCAGTGCTGTTGGAAGTGCCGGAAATTCACTGCTTGCAAGAAGGGCGCCGACAGAAGGTTGGTCGCGGGAGAGGGGCAGGGGGCAACAGGCCCGAATAAAACCTCCCCTCTCCCTTTGGGTGAGGGGCAGGGGGTGAGGGCGGCTGACGATTCCTCCCCGCGGGTGGCACCGGTTCTTGAACCGGTGTGGCTTGCCACAAGAGGTTTTGCTATTCCACCCATTTAATTGGTACACCGACCGAAAGTCGCCACTCATACCATCGGGCCGAACTCCATTTCCAATCCGTTGCCTGTTCCACCAATCCGGCGCGCACTGGATTGTCGTGCATGTACTGGAGTTTTTCCTCCATTTTTGCTTTTTCATAAATCTCGAACAAGTAGTACTTTGGCTGCCAAAAACGATCACCTTCTCCGAATCCTTCAAAATAGCGGGCTGCTTCACGGCTATACCAATTTCTGATGTGGAAGCTGGATTTCCGCTTCCATCCGTGCATAAATCGGCTAAGAAGGCCTGTTATGGGAAACCATACGATTGCATGGGCATGATCAGGCATGACTACAAATCCCACGCAACTTGCATTATGCTGCTCCAATTCCTCGTTGAGGACTCCCAATAATATACGTTTCGGATGATCGTGATCCAAAAGCCGAAGACGCCGATAAACCGAAAACGTGACGAAATGGGCGTACAACTGCTCGTCAATGATTTGCCAGTGTGATCTCATGACCACATTATGACCAGGCAAACTAGCCGTGACAACCTCTCGGGACTTCGTCCCACCGGTTCAAGAACCGGTGCTACCCACCTGCCCAATTCTCTCTCTTGAAATCCACTCTCCAATCTGCTACGCTCGTCGCTCCGTGCCATTAGAGTTCTTTGGAAACCCAATTAATCAAAATCAAACGGGCGAAGCCATCCCGAAACGTGGAAAAATCGCGATTTGGTGACCAAAAAGTCCTCTGCGAAACTGAAAAATGATTAGCAACAACAGTAATCCCGAAATTGAATAACTCGCTTTTATTAGCGGAGATTAGTGGTAATTAGCGTTCCTCGAACGTGGAAAAATCGCAATTTGTTCCCCAACTCGATGCGGACCGTTGGGAAACTGCCGGGGTGCCATACAGGGTGCCATGCCCACGCTTGTCGTGGGCATGTCGAGAATGCGATAATATCGCATCATGTCCACACAAGCGTGGACATGGCACCCGCAACAAAGTAAGGCGGAAATCTATTTCAAAATCGCCCGGCGCAGGGCGGCCAGTCTGCGCATGGCCGGCTTGGCGCGGCGGCGGAGGTCGAACAGGCCGCCGTAGGGAAAATTGTGCGGGCGGCTGTCGTGCAATTGGTTCCATATCACGCCTTGCACGAAGTTCTTCGACAGCATCAAGGGAACGTATCGGGCGACCCAGGCTTGTTGGGCGGCGGGGGTCCAAGCGCCGGGCGGGAGCGTGACGTTCCGATAGGCCATCGGATCGGCATCGCACAGGCTGGGCACGGAAATCGACAACCACAAGGGCAGGCCCCACATGCTCCAGGCATCCAATTGCCGGCTGAACTCCAGCGGATTGCGCGGCAAGGTCCCGCCCGGATGATAACCCACGTTTATCTCGAGCATCACGCCCGATAGGCCCAGGTCCGAGCGGATCAGTGCATCGGCAAATTGCAGGGGCGGGAAATCGACTTCGCCCTGCGCGGTGTATTCGGCCCAAGGCTGATCGAACGACACGACTACCGGAGTTCTGGGATCGCGGGTGCGGACCATATCGATGGCCGAGGCGGTCAACTGCAATTTATCTTCTTCGGAGAGGGACAAGAGTTGGCCCGTATTCACCTGGCCGGCGCATTGCCACAAATCGACCTTGCCGCGATAGCGCTCGACCACGGTTTTGATATGATCCGTGAAAAAGACCAATAGATTGTCCATGTCGCCTTCCCATAGGGCGAGCCAATCGGGCAGGGCGCGGGCGTCGAAAGGCAAGAGCGGGCCCGCGCTTACGAGCAAACCGTTCTCACGGCACCACTCGATTTGTTTGTCCGGGACGCTCCAATCGTAATGGCCCTCGACGGCTTCCACGTCGCGCAGCGCAGCGGCACGTTGGCGGCGTTGAAAGCCGAGAGAAAATGTCGGGCGGTGTAATTATCGAGCTTGCCCGTGCCCAGATCGGCCCCCAAAAAACTCGCCAGCTTGCCCTCGGTGCGCAGCTGAATGCCCAATGCCTGTTCGGCATATAAGGTTGCCAACTGATTGGCGGCCTGGGCGGCCGTGTGGAGCACCTTTTCGGCCAAGACTGACGCAGCGGCCGGATCGTCCTGCGCCATCGCGGCCGCGGCCATCTGGCGGATAGACTCAGTCACCAGGTCGCTTAAGGTATCGGGGACTACTAGCCCAATCGATTTCCATTCGAAATGCTGATCGGCGAGTTGGCTCACGGTACCCCGGGCAAGTTCCAGGGGCAAAAGGTAAGGGGTGTCTTGCTCCATCAGACTGGCGGTGGAAAAGAGCATTTGACCGCCCCCCTCCAACGGCCAGGGGAAGTGCAGATTCGCCGATTCGGAAACCGACCGATGCATGGTAAGCATGCCGTTTTCAAACGTCGTGCGTACGGGCCAGGCAATCCGATCGATCCCCGATAAATAGGCCTGCTGGACCATTTCGTCGGTGATGCGTTCCGGCGTCTGGATATGAAATCGCATCAGGCCCATTGATATTAGATTCCCGGTATTTTTCCACTGATAAAAGACTGCCGATTCTTATCCAATTTAACGAATTTGTTTATTATTCTCAAGACGGCCGCACCCGCTGGGCAAAAACAATATTTGCGGGTATATTTTTTAGGCAAATGCCCATAACTAACCACTAACCACTGACCACTATGACAACTACCGTCACTCGCGAAACATCCATTCCCGGCCTGCCCGTTCGACGCGGCAAGGTCCGCGACGTTTATGATCTTGGCGACCGGCTGTTGCTTGTAAGCACCGACCGGCTGAGCGCATTCGACTGGGTGCTTCCCACCGGCATCCCGGACAAGGGGCGGGTGCTAACGCAGATTTCCGCCTTTTGGTTCGATCGTCTCGGCGTGCCCAACCATCTTATCACCACCGACGTGGAGCAGATGGATTTGCCGCCGCAAATAGACCGCCGCATGTTGGCCGGCCGCACTACGCTCTGCCGCAAGACCGAGGTGGTGCCCATTGAATGCGTGGTACGCGGATACCTGGCCGGATCGGGCTGGAGCGAATATCGCAAAAACAGCACAGTTTGCGGCATCTGCTTGCCCCCCGGACTGACCGAAAGCTCGCGCCTTGAAGAACCCATCTTCACGCCTTCGACCAAGGCGTCAGCCGGGCACGACGAAAACATCTCGTTCGAGCGGACGATCGAGATCGCCGGTCGTAGTCTGGCCGAGGAACTCCGGCGGCGGAGCATCGACATTTTCCAACGCGGCGCCGCTTATGCCTTGCAACGGGGGATAATTATCGCCGACACGAAATTCGAGTTCGGCCTGATAGGCGACGAACTGATACTGATCGACGAGGCCCTTACGCCTGACAGTTCACGCTTTTGGCCGGCCGATCAATACGTCGCAGGCCGCAGCCAGCCCTCGTTCGACAAGCAGTTCGTGCGCGATTGGCTTTCGGCAACTACCTGGAATAAAAACAGCCCGCCGCCACCCTTGCCCGAGAAAGTCGTGGCCAAAACCCGGGAAAAATACGTGGAAGCCTACCAACGGCTGACAGGGAATAAATTCCAGTAAAACATATTATTCCGCATTTAAAAACACGACTTTCAAATTCTAGGCTAAAAACGAAACATGCCCACGCAAGCGCGGGCATGCCTGTGCTTCCGGGGAAAATATTTTAATTCCCCATCGCTGCGACGGACAGGCGGTTATCGATATGCTCCACGTCAGGCTCGAGGCCGAGGACACTTGCCAGCATGGCGCTGTCGGCAGGCGTGCGGACCGTGCCCTGCACCAGGGCGACGTCGTTGCTCAAATAAACATTGATGTCCTTGCCCACGAGCATGTCCCTGTTACGCGCAATACTCGTCAGCCGGTTGGACAACTCGGGCGAGCGGGTGAATGGCTGACGGCGGGTTGATAAAACCGACGCCGTATAGAATTTGGCCCGCTGCGGAGCGGCATTCACAGCCGCAGGCGTGGCGCCTGGAGTTGCACTCTGCTGCGCGGCGCCCGGATTCATGCCTTCAGTTGCGGCGCCGAAGTTTGTCCCCTGCTGCGCACCACCGGATGTCGCACCCGCCGGCGTATAGCCAGGGGGTGTATTCTCCGGCGTGGCGCCGGGGTTTACTGGGTAACCTTGCTCAGTTAGGCCAACGCCTTGCATCATATTCGTTTCGGCAATAGGCGGATTATTAACTGTCGTGTTGTTAATTTCAGACGTATTTGGGATCACAGGTATATATCCCACCCCTTGTGCTGAAAATGGCGTATTTACTTGGTAGCCATAGTATTGATTGTTATACATTAGGAATCCATTGGGGCTGATCAATAAGTTATTTGAATAGTTACTTGGCCCCGCTATAGGCAGACCTATTGCGCGAGGGCCGAACATACCCATCGTTTGATTGCCCGCAATAATAGGCCTGCCGACAACCCGGTAGCCGAACATTCCCTGTGTTATATTGCCATATTGCGGCACCCATTGGGCAACGGCCAATTGCGATTCGCAAAGTGTCAATGCCATAGCCGCCATCAGTGCCAATAAAGGAGTTTTCATAAAACCCTCGCGTCCATGGGGAAAAAATCTAAATGCTGAAAAATCACTTTCAATGTTCAATTGTTCAATTTCGCCGACAATTCGTTCCTAATTTTATTCTACGGCGTAAAACGGGGGTAGGCAATCAAACCAAGTTAGTGGGTTTGACTAAATACTGAGGTGCTTTTTGGCACTCAGCCTTCACTTGGACTGGTTATTTTCAAAGCTCTAACCGGATACATCATGGGCCGGAAAAAATACTCTTTTTATAGGGATTTGTCTCTAAATCTTGGGTCTGGGACACAAGACGGTATTTTATCTAGTTTTCCTATGCGACCCCGTCCCCGCCAAAACCATTAAACTCGTTATAATCCTCAAAGTTTACCCAATCTGTTGCCGACATTAACTCTATGTATAACAACATACATGGGGATAGTTTGATGTCACGGGGCTGCTCCAATAGACCCATCTCACACCAGGCTGTGGAAGTAAATCCGCCCGGCCGAAGAACACTGCATCGCATTAGTGGAATTCTTCCGCATCTGAAGCGAAAAAAAAAGTTTTCCGGGCCCAAGCAGGTGCGAATGTCTATCAAAACGCCGGCCGGACTTCGCGAATTTCTTTTGAATAATCTTGATCGGTTCGATGTGATATCGTTCGATGTATTCGACACCTTGTTGAGACGCCGGATTGAACCTCCAGATCTTGTCAAAAAGCAGTCGGCGATATGCCTCTCTAAACATCTGCAATCGTTGGGCATCCCGGTAAAGCCCGATGACATTATCTCGCGACGAAAAGCCGTTGAAATTCGACTCCGCCGCCACGCGGCGGAAGAGGGTTTTGACGCCGAGTGTCTTTTCACAGAATTGGTAGAGAGACTCATTGATGATTGCACGGCAGCGGCGGCATCGGCACAACTCAAAAAGCGGATCGTCGATGATTTCATGCGGCAGGAACTTGACTCAGAGAAAGAGTCGCTATATCCGCATCCTGAAATGGCCGGCCTGTTCAGCGAGCTTTTGCGGAAGAATAAGCGAGTTATTTTATCCTCCGACATGTACTTGTCCGCCAAGCAGATCCGCGGCCTTTTGACCAAAAACGGCTTGCCAGTGCATGACACTCCACTGTACGTCTCCGGCGAATTGAAATTGTGCAAAGGCACGGGCCGGCTTTTCCGCCACTGGATCGAGTCGGAATGTGTCGATCCGCAGCGTGCCGTCCACATAGGCGACAACGTCGAATGCGATTTTGTGGCAGCCCTGTCCGTCGGCCTCAGTGCAATACATTTTGCCGATCCGGGCTCGCAAACTCGCAGGGAACGTTTGCTAAAACTTCACCGCGCGGCGGACGGCAACGACCTTAGCAAGGGCAAATACGCCCTGGCCCTGTGCGAGCAGATCAGGAATCATCCTTTGCGGGATGACTTTTTCTTCCGCTACGGCAGCCAGTTTCTTGGTCCGGTCTTCGCGGTCGCCATTCACCGGCTGGTCGAGCAGGTCTGCCAGTACGGCATACAGCAATTGTTGTTCACGGCCCGGGAAGGGTTCATATTCAAGAAGATCTACGAGCGATTCGCGCAAAGCCTGATCCCACATGACCGGCAGCCGGACACGATTTACGCATATTTCTCCCGCCAATCGACGGCACTGGCTTCGGTCCAGCGACTTTCTCCACGAGAGATCGAGCGGTGCATGCTGAAAACGAAACGCGGCGGGCTGGCCACGGTGTTGAGCGCTTACGGACTGCCCCAGGAACCGTTTGCCGCGATAGCAGCCGAGTACAGCATAGCGATGGATGATCCGATCTGCAGGACCGACGAGTCGCGGATTGTCAAATTTCTCTCGGACGGCCGGGTCCAAAGCGCAGTTGCTCCACTGCAGCGTTCGGCCGCGGCGAAACTCGAAGCTTACCTCACGCAATGCGGATTTTGGGGACGCAACCGCAAGGTTGCGCTAGTCGACGTGGGCTGGGAAGGCACGGTCCAGTTCAATCTTATCAATGCCTTCGGACAACGCCATGATTTCCCGCAATTGTTCGGATTCTATTTGGGCCGGCGCAAAGGTCTGAATCTCCTGGACTATTCTCCTTCATTCGCAGAAGGACTGCTGTACGACTACCGGAATTACTCCATCGCTGAACGTCTGCCCCTGGAATTCCTGGAGATATTCGAGGAGGCCGCCCGGGCTCCGCACGGCACGAGCATGGGCTACCGCTGGGCCGAGGTCAACGATACGATCCGCCCGATTTTAAAACAGCCGGGCCAGGCCGATCGAGATCGCGAAATCCAGAATAATCCGCAACTCGCCGTTCTACAGCAGGGCATTCTGGACTTTGCCGAGCGATACCTGGAAGTCGTCCGCTGGACCGGATATAGCTCCCAGCAGATAAAACCATTCGTCCTGGCCACGGCAACGCGATTTGTGTGCTTGCCTCGGAAAAACGAGGTTCGGGCCGTCATACAAGGCCTGAATCATGCGAAAGACTTCGACGCCGGCAACTCATTTGAACTTGGCGCCCTTGATTTCAATCCCCTGCGCTTGGGCGATTGGAAAAAAGTGAAACAGGCCTTTTGGAGACAAGGCAGTTTGGCCCATACAAGTCGGGCCTTGGCGTGGTTGGCCACAATTGGCCGAATGACCCTTTTCGGTTCTTGGTGAGCGATACAACATGACCGAGTTTACATCAAAATTGGTCGGCGACGCGCAAGTGCAAGCGATATGTAATGCGCCTGCGGCAATCAGGGCGGCGGCGTATTTGCGCAGGCTGGACCAGTTTAACGCCCAGGCCCATGATGGCGCTATTCCGCAAGCGCAAGTCCGGTTTTTCCGGCGGCTGCGTTGGGAGCTGGATGCGGCGCTTAGAAATTTCGAAAAGTCCTCGGCCGGATGGAGCGAAAGCGTCGAGGACTTTGAATCCTACACGGAATTGGACTGGGTTTGCAACCAATGCGAATACTGGATGGGGCCGGCCGACCGCCTGGACTTCTCGCGCATATATCTGAAATGTGCGGAAATGAATCGCCCCGCCGATGCCATGACATCCAGAGAATATGCGGCAGTCCGATTGCTCGTTCACGCGATGAATATCTTGCTTCAAGCTAAGCGAAATCCTCTGGTGTTATGGCCTCGCCCGATGCGGATATATCGATGGATGAGCAAGGTATCGAGGGACATTTCGACGCGGATGTGGTTCGGCTTAAAGCGGGCAAGGCGGCGTTTCGTGCTCTGGTTGCGGATTGCTTTATTGCGGTTCAATTAAGACGGTTTTCATTATGTAATTTTTGTGGGAGGGGGAATCTTGAAGACTTCACGGCCTAAAGTTCTTTTCATTTCTCATTCGTCGCATTTCGGCGGTGCCGAGCGTTGTCTTTATTACCTGTTGAAGGGATTGCACCGGGAAAAATACGATCTCTCGGCAATGCTGCCTCCAAAACCGCTGATACATCGTTTGCATCAGCGAAACCTGCGCAAACTCATCGATGAATTGCACATGCCCGTGCATTTGTCGCCCATTCGCTGGTGGGTTGGGCATTGGCCTCGCTACCGCGCCTTTGCCGATGGATTGACTGAACGCGTGGCCAAAATCGTCCGCTTAATGAATAGAGAAAGATTCGATCTCGTGGTTAGCAATACCATCGCTTTTGCCGAGGGCGCACTGGCGTCGCGATATTGCGGCATTCCACACGTCTGGTACGTGCACGAAATGCTCATGGACGATCCCGTGCTTCGCTCGTTTATGCCGCTTGAAAGTCTTTACCGGATTATGGACGGCCTGTCGTCGCATTTCATCGCGGTCTCCGAGGCGGTAAAAAGGCAATTCGATCCTTATGTGAACAAAGAAAAACTGCATGTTGTGCATACCGGATTGCCGGATATCAAGCCTGCTAGCTTGGATCAACCCAAAAAAACAGTCTTCGATCTTCTTCAGCATATTCCAGTAGTCACTTTCGTGGGCATTTTATCGGAGCGGAAGGGAATCTTGGATTTCGTGGAGAGTGCGCGGTTGGTGCTTCAGCGGTTTCCCAAGGCCATATTCGTCATGGCGGGCCCTGACGGTGGGAAAGGACGAGAGGCGATCGCCCAAATTGATAAATATGGTATCCGCGATTCCTTCCGCATCCTGGGCAATCGCAGCGATGTACCGCGGATCCTCGCCGCTTCGGACATGCTGGTGCTGCCCTCATTGGCCGATCCTCTGCCGCTGGTGGTGCTGGAGGCCATGGCCGCCGGCATTCCGGTAGTTGCCACCCGCAGCGGCGGTTGTGAGGAAATGGTCGTCGACGGCGTGACCGGCCGGCTTGTGCCCGTGAAAAATCCAACCATGTTGTCACAGGCGATCATCGAGCTCATTGATTCTCCCTCGAAGCGAGTAATGATGGGCTTAAATGGCAGCCGCCGTTACGCCGATCACTTTAATTACACCCAATATATTTCTCACTTTGAAGAAGTTTTGGACGGGGTTTGCAATGGCGTATTACTACCGATCGACAATGAAAAAAGTCAAACTTCGGTCGACAACCTCGTGGCTCAATTGCGCGACTCCGCAATCGCCCAAGCCCGAATTATGGCCACCCAGGCCGGCGGACTGAAAAAATTCACAAACAACATCGAGGCCTCGGTCCGTTGCTGGTCGCTGATGTAAAACTTATAGCCGATCCAAAAATACTCTTGACCGTCGCCGCCGGCGTGCTACAATGTATTACATGAACATGAACACTCTAACCGTCCGAATACCCGAGGAACTGCGGGCCGATCTGCAAGAGATCAGTTCCCGGCAGAGCGTGCCCGTGAGCGACCTGGTGCGGGAATCGATCCGCCGCTACGTGGCCATCGAGCGGTTCCGAGCGCTGCGCAAACGCACGCTTCCCTTTGCCGAGGCGCAAGGCATCTTGACCGACGAGGATGTTTTTCGGGCCATCTCATGAGGATCGTGCTGGATGCCAACGTCATTGTGGCAGCCTTCGCCGCACGGGGTTTGTGCGAATCACTCTTCGAGCATTGTCTGGGCAGCCACGAGATTCTGTTGAGCAAACCTTTGCTGGACGAGGTTTCTCGCAACCTAGCCAAAAAAGTGAAATTGGACAGCCGGACCATCAGGGACATCGAACGACTACTACTAAAAAATGGATCGCTCTTTGAACCCGCCGCGATTGCCGCCGACGCCTGCCGCGATGCCGCCGATCTGCACGTCTTGGGACTAGCCAAATCGGGCCAAGCCGACTACCTGGTAACCGGCGACAACGACCTTCTGATATTAAAGCGTTTCGGCCGCTGCCGCATCGTCACCCCGCGACAATTCTGGTCGCGCATGCACAGGAAATAAGGTGGACTCAACCAATCACTAACTCTTGCTTTAATTCTGCTAAATCAACCTGAAAAACATCCATTTCGTTGCGGACCAGGGCCTTTAAGAATTCGGCACGGTTCAATCCTGCTATTTCAGCGGCCTTTTCCTGAGAGACCATACCACGGCTATACCAGAACATGGCTGCCGCCAGCCGCATTTCCCGGGCAAACTCCTCCGGCGAACGCCGCATGGCCACAAACACGTCCTCGGGCAGGTCTAAAGTTATGGTTTGCATGGCGATAATACTCCGGTAAATAAGCCCTTATTTATTTTAACAGCTTTCTATTCAAGTTCAAAGTGGACGAGGAGTCGAGCGTTAATTGGCCATTTTCGGGTGGGACTCAATTCCTAACGCCAATCCCAAAACATACCCACACAGACATGGAGACGGCACCCTCGTTTTGTCTCGATGCTCATCAAGGAATTAGGACTGCCTTCAACGCTATGTTCTCCAGTCCACCAATAGTGCAAAGCCTTTGTGGATCTCGCAGAAACGCTATGTCCCAAACGAATCCGACGGTTGCGTCCAATATTGCACAGTTTTTCACGTTTATTATGTTGTGGGTTGCATAAATTGGTCCGATGGCGGAGTAAAGAGGCATCACGTCCCGCGCCCAGAATGCGAGATTTGTGCTTTGTACGCAGCAATTGCTAGCCAGTAGAGTCTTGCCCGCGTAAATGCCGTTCCTTTTAACCGCAAGACAGCAATCATCGGCGGGCCAGAATTGCCCATAGACTCCTATGCGGTTGTTTTTCGCGTCAAACTCAACTTCTAAAAAGGTCTCATCTGGCCGTTTCTTGAAAGTTAGAACGCCGGGCGTGTTTTTTGCTTTGTCTCCACGATTATAGTCAATATCCCACACGTCGCTGTTATAGTTAGCGGCCGTCCAAAAATTACTTCGTGATTTAGGGAGCACGAGGGCGAATGGTGTAATTCCAGGATGGACAAATGGCATGGTAATGGATATTGAGTTGGGAAAAGTCGTAGTTGCTGACTTTGACTTTCAGAGGGTAGTGTTTATCGGTGCAAGAGGCTGTGACCTTCAATCCGGTTTCGGTGCGGGTGCCACGAATCAGCCCCAACATCTTGTCCAGACTATCCAACGGTTCTCCCGCCCAGTTGATACTGATCGGCCCGAACAAACGGTGTTCCACGGGATTCCATTTCGATGCACCCGTGGGGTAGTGGGCCACCGTGATCGCCAAACCGTCCTCATCGGCCCAGCGTTGCAGGGCATATTTCCACAGACGGGGACGGCAGCCGTTGCTGCCCCCGGCGTCGGCCTCGATCAGTAGGCGTCGGGCGTGAGGATACCACCAGCGTCCCCGCTGACGCCACCAGCGACGAATGGCGTCTACGGCAAATTGTGGCGTATCGCCATCCATTCCCACATGCACATGCCCACAGTTGTACTTCGGATCGTAGATCCCGTAGGGTGCGGCACGAAATAGGGCGTCTTGCTGGAAATCGTGGGCGTTCACCTCCCGGGGCGTTCTTCGCCAAGTGCGACCGGCGTTCTTGAACTCGCCGATCAGTTCCTTTTTCTTGGTATCCACGCTGAGAACAGGATCACCGCTACGCTGAAAGGCTTCTAGCTCACGCCGCAGATAGCGGAACTGCTTGTCCCGGTCCGGGTGAGGAGGCCCCGTAAACCGCTTCACGTTCACCCGCTGCGAAAAGCCGGACTTGCCCAACAAACGTTGCACAGTGCCTGGAGCCAAGTGCAATCGGCGTCCCAACTCCCGCAAGCCCAGCCGCACGAAACGGCGTCCTGTGGCCGGATCGCCTCCCGTTTCGGGCTCCACGATCTGTTTCAGGCGTCGCTCGATTTCGGGCGTTTTTTTTCCACCGTGGGCCGACCTGCCCCCGGCAGCCGGGCTTGGCCGGTAGGACGCCCCGCCAGCCCCGAAGACAACTCATCTTGGCCACGGCGGATGGTATCCGGATGTAGGCCCGTGACCAGGCTCAGCAACGCCACGCCGCCATGTCCCAAGCGGTTGGCCTCCCAGGCTGCGATCCAACGCCGCTGCTGCTCGTCGCATCGACTAAGCAAGAGATTCAATTGGGCATGCTGTCCCCGGTCGGGGTGACCGTCGCCTTGTGTACAGTGAGAACACTGACATCAATATATTACCGCATCCTGCATAGTTCGCTCTCCCATCCGTGGAACGGAAAGCTACTTATACAGTATTTAGCCGAAAAGTGGAAGTTGTTTTTGGACGGCCACTTATACGTATACCGACTGTTTTCGATTTTGAGAGACAGAAATCCATTTTTGTTCCAGAACTCAGCATTGATAGATGTAGCGTCATTAAAGTGTGATATATAGAGATAACTTCGGCCTATTTGAAAGACATAGGCCGAATGCATGAAACCTGAAGGGACAAAATTGTCGCCGAAATAAATGACAGGATAATCAAAGAATAGTCGCTCTGGTCGCGTCTGGTTGTTTAGGAGGCGCAGCCATTCCGCTATGCGGCCGCGGGAGAATTGAGTCCCTTTCCTAGCTTGATTACATGTCGGGCACAGGAGAACTATGTTCTCTTCTCGGTGTTCTTTAACTATCGCATAATCTACAATGTGCTCGTAGTCCCAAATTGGGCAACGACACTCGGGATTGACGCACGCGGACTTGCATTTTTGCCGCACGGCACGTCGGATATATTCTGGTATTTTAGGGCGATTTTGTTGTGTCATCTTGATTTTCGCACACCTCCCATGAACGTGCTCGCGCCGTGCCCACGCTTGTATGGGCATGCGCGTACACGAGAGGGATTATTCTACGGCATTCTACCGTGCCACGCCGCTTTTCGCCACCGGACGTACTTCGCGGATTTTGGCAGTGGGACGAGTTTGGTCCAGGGCGATGGGCGGTTTGCGGTTGTCGATAGAGAGGTTGCCGGCCTCGTCGCGGACTTCGAGCCGCAGATAGATGAGCGGGGGCACGCGGCTGTCAATGGTCCAGGTGTAGCGGCCGGTGTTTTCCAGGCCGGTGGCAATCGTAGTCCACGGTCCGTTGGGATTCTGGCTGAAGGCGAGAGTGACGGGCCGGTCGGCGAGCATTTTGTCCGAGGCTTCCCAAGTGATTAACAACTGGCCATCGTCTTTGCCCTTGCCCAAGTCGGCCGAGATGATGCGGGCCAGCGGTTTAGTAAGATCGACGCCAACCCAGATCGAGGGCAAATCGCCCGATTTTGGTTGTTCTTGGCTCAGGCCTGCGCCGCTGGTGGCCACGATGCGGAAGCCATAAATGCCTTCCTCATCGACGGAAACAGAAATAGGGCTTTTGTTATCGTCATCCACTGCAAACATCCGCCAGGTGCGCCCGCCGTCGCGGGTGCCCCAGAGTTCCACGCGGCTGACGCCCGAGGGGCCTACCGATTCGAGGTCGTAATCCAGTTCGAACAATCGTGTGTTGATCATCCTGGGCCGTTCGCCCGCCGGGAGCAGGCGCAGTTCCGGATCGGTAGGCGTATCACCGGCGGCTTGATATCGATTGCTGATGGGCGGATTGAGTCCAAGCGCAACTCCGCCCGAGGGCAGATCGATGTTATTTGAACGATTGACCAGGCGATCTTTTTTTTCGGCAGTCGGGACAGGCGCGGCAGGCAGCTTAGGGGCCGGATCGACTTTGTCTTTGCCCGCAACGGCAGGGCTTGGATTGGAGAGCGCGTCTTTATCGATTTTTACCTGGGCGTGGCTGACCGATTTGTTGCCGGCGGCGTCGGCCACTTCCGCGCGGATTTGGATTTCGCGAGTGCCGGGCTGGGGCCACCAGGAAACCTCGCCGGTTTGCATGCCGTCCGATACCTTGGAATTTTTCTCGTCCACGGCCACCGTCTGCCAAGCTCCATTGGGCAACATCCGATATTGCAGCGAAAGGCTATCGGGCCTGGGATGAAGTTCGTCGATCTGCCACTTAACGTTGATCTGTCCGGCCTGGCCGTTTTGCGCGGTAAGTTGCATGCGCGGGGGCGCGGTGTCGACGATCACCCGCAGCCCGGGGACGGATATGGTTTCGGGATGGAATTTTCCCGCCCGATCGACCGTGCGGATTGCAAACCAATATTCGCCGTCGGTCGCGGTGCGGAAGGGGATCTGCTTCTGATTGGGTTGCGCCCGGGCGTATAATTGCCAGTGAATGCCGTTGTCTGACGAAACCAACAATTGCACTTCCGTCGGCTGGCGGGCCGGTTCGGCCGGTTGATCGACGCTAAAGGGAATGGAAAAAAGAGTTTGCCGGGTGGCAATGGGCGCAGGCAGTGCCGAGGCATTTGCAGGCGGGCCGCTTTGCACTTCAGCCGCAGTCGCCGTTAAGGCAAGGCAAGTAGCGAGAGTTGCAAGCCACATTGGAGAGTTTCCTCCCATGGCCGATGATTATTCCAACTTTCTACCCCAAAACTGAGGGATAAGCATGTACCGTCGGTACACAATCCCACACTGGTCGTATCGGAGATAACGATCGCAGGACTTAAATGGCTAATTCCGAGAATCACGGATTGTCACGTCACTAGTTCATCGGAGGGGAAAGCGGGGAAAATCTTGATAAACAAGATCAAATGGCTGAAATAAATCGCTAGACTTAATACGAGTTATGAAGATAATAAAAGAAGTATAGCCATGTTGAGGAAAATCGGGGGTCATCACTCATCGTGACCTGGGAACAGTTGCGAGCCCTTGAACCGGAGAGGCTAATAGTATCGTTCACGTTGTTGGCGATCATGATCGCTATTGCAGCCTATGTTATTTCGAAAATCCGCGCCAAGACGCTACAACGCGAACCACGAGCCAGTGAATTACTCTCAAAATTTCGTGAAATGCACTCCCGGGGTGTGCTAACCGACGCGGAATTCCGAACTATTAAAACTGCGTTGGCCGAGCAACTCCAAAAAGAGTTAAATGATATCAGCGAAAGAGGTTAGCTAAACAACACCGACCTCTCCGTCGCGGTAAAATCGCGCAGTTCTAACGGCTTGAAGGGATGCAAGCTTTATGTCGTCAAAACCCAAACCAGTGTACAAACGTAGTAACAGCAGCTTTGAATGATTGTGAAAATGGGACTGGCTCCGAAACGAGTCCGTTAGATCACAAGGAACAGAAATGCCTACAGGTAGAGATTTCACCACCGGTCGTCGCGGAGGCGGTCCAATAAAGAAGAACGCCTTCTGCTCGTTCTGCCGCAAGAGTTATCGCGACGTCGGTCCGCTGGTCGAAGGTCCGGGCGACGTGTATATCTGCGGCGAGTGCATTGATCTTTGCCAATCGATCCTGGAACAAGAGCGGCGCCGTCGCGGCACCAACAAGCAGCTATTCACCAAGATTCCCACCCCGCGGCAAATCGTCTCGCAGTTGGACCAGTACGTCATCGGTCAAGAACACGCCAAAAAAATCCTGGCCGTGGCGGTGCACAGCCATTACAAGCGATTGGTCCACGGCACATCCGGCTCGGACGTGGATATAGACAAGTCGAACATCCTTTTGATCGGTCCCACGGGCTCGGGCAAGACCTTGCTGGCGCAAACCCTGGCCCGGATCCTCGACGTGCCCTTTGCCATCGGCGACGCCACCACCCTGACCGAGGCCGGTTACGTGGGCGAAGACGTGGAAAACCTGCTCCTGAAACTACTGCACGCCGCTGATTTCGATTTGGAATCGGCCCAGCGCGGAGTGCTTTACATCGACGAGATCGACAAGATCGGCAAGACCAGCCAGAATATTTCTATCACCCGCGACGTGTCGGGCGAAGGCGTGCAGCAGGCCCTCTTAAAGATGCTCGAAGGCACCGTGGCCAATGTGCCCCCGCAAGGCGGGCGCAAGCATCCCGAGCAACAATACATCCAGATGGACACCTCGAATATCCTCTTCATCTGCGGCGGCACATTCGTGGGTCTGGAAGACATCATCGCCCGGCGGATGGGCAAACGCACCATCGGTTTCACCCAAGAGGGCGTAAGCCGGGATCAAATGGAACTGGGCGACCTGCTCCAGCAAGTCACCTCGGACGACATCCTCGAATACGGCATGATTCCCGAGCTCATCGGCCGGCTGCCGGTGGTCTCGGCCCTCAGACCTCTGGACCTGGATTCCATGATCCGCGTGCTGACCGAGCCCAAAAATGCACTGGTCAAACAATTTCAAGCCCTGTTTACCATGGAAAACGCGGAACTGGGCTTTACCGAAACCGCGCTTAAGGCCATTGCCCAGCGTGCCATGGATAAAGACACCGGCGCCCGGGCGCTGCGCTCGATCGTGGAAGAGATCATGCTCGAGATCATGTTCGAGTTGCCCGATCAGCCCGCCGGCGCACAATATCTAATAAACGAAGATAATGTGCACGGCCGCCAGCCCGCTTTGCCGCTCCGCCCGGAAGCGAAATCGGCGTAAGCTCTCTCCCCTCTCCCTTTGGGAGAGGGTCAGGGTGAGGGCTTATTGGCCTTGTAAAAAATAAAACAATCCCCTCCCTAAAGCCGCGAAGACCTTCTTCGCGGCTTATTTTTTTGGGCTTTTTCTAGATGCGATGCGAATCAGCCAAAGGTTGATCGGCGCAGTTTGGTTACGGTCAAAGGCCACGCTATAGTAAGTGTTTTAAATCTTATCTTGACAAGCCGTTGGTCCTAGTGCATTGTCAACCCTATAGATTGGGATTGAATGATCGATTATGGTCGCTTAATCACGGCACATTTCCATCTTGGTGATCCCAATATCAAGCCGTGTCAATGCACTAGGTTGATTCCTTGATATCAAAGCCCAATGTTTTGGCACGGTCAATAAAGGGTCTTATATTATCAATACCCCATTGGCTGCATACAACTACTTTTTTTTGTACCTTTTGTAAAACCAAGATTTCATTGTCTTTTATAAAAAAGCGTTGAGATTTGTTTAAATCGGATTTAATTGACTCTTCTTCTTGTATTACTCCATAACTTCCTTGCAACTCATCTGGGAATTGGTTTCTCAAAATATCAATAGTCACTTCGGAATGATCCCGCACATAAGCTGATACTACCGCTAAAACTAAACGATTCTTCCAATAAGTTCCACCTTCAAAATTATATTGAGTATAATCTTTGGTGCTAGCTTTTTCTTTAGATACTTTACCCAGTTCCGATTTTTCTCGAATCTGTATTTGATAATCAGTAGCTTCAGGGAGTGGAATAATTTGCTGAATGTCTATAAATAGTTGCCCATCATCCTTCGATTTATAGGGTTTTATTCTAACACATTGAATATCTAGGTCTCTGTCATTTAGCCACATTACAGCAGTGGTTAATTCTTTGGAGAATTCTGCAGATATCAAAACAATACGAACATCAGTCGCAAACATATCTTCACGGGGTTCATCCCAATTGAGAAATTTCAAAAGCGAATTACGTGGATTAAATGTTTCTCCACGCTTTTCATTCATGAATTTTGTGTAGATTTCAATAACTCTTTCAAATGTTAATGTTGATAGCATTGCGGCATATCGGACTGCCTGTAATTCCATGTGTGCCCCGGTTTCATTTCGTTTGAGTTCAATTACAACAAGCTTAGCCTGCTTATCTATGCCCAACAAATCGACTCGACGTTTGCAATCTTCCCATTCACCGAATTCTTCTGAAATGATTAAAATATCAGGCGATATGATATCAATTCTTTCTCTAAGAATATTTTGAAGATCTTTGCGTTCCAAAATACCTTCTGATTCAAATGTAGTTGCTTCCAGATCGATTATTTCTTTAGATTGGAGCTTGTAAATCGCCATAAATCACTCTTTTTTAAGATTTGGATTTCATTTTACTATTATCAGGCAAAAATATCCTCGGTTACCACAACCTAGATATACCGTACAGGTCAAAAATCCCGTCACTACTCACCAACGGTATGTCTTCCATCATAGACTGAGCGATCAAGAGCCGATCAAAGGGATCGTGATGATGGGGTGCTAATCCCTCTACCATCGTGGCATGGCTGAGGCTGATCGGCAGCATTTCAAAATTGTTGCGGGCAATTTCGCGCGGCAAGAATGAACGACTAGATTCGCCAAGATCAAGTTTGCCTAACCCTACCTTGATGGCAATTTCTCAGCAACTAGCGATACTGACCATCTTTCGATTATCGGCGTCTTCGATAAGCGACTTTGCGCGGGCGCTCAACTGCCGATCATCCCAGAAAAACCATAGCATGGCATGAGTATCGAGCAGCAGGTTCGTCATTCCGCGTACTCCCGGAAATCTTCCAGCGGAGCGTCAAAATCGGGTGCCATCCAGTGCTTCGACGATTTCGCGCTGCCAGCCTTGCATGGCCATTGATTTTGAGAACTGCGCGTTAATATAGCCACCGGTTCCCCATTCTGGACGATCACGAGTTGTTCGCCCGGATTTAAACCGGATATAATTTCGCCCAAATGGGCTTTGGCATCGTCAAGATTTACGGTTGCCATGGTGAATACCTTTTATGAAACAAGGTCGAAAATAAAGGCTAACAATGATGCCACCTGAATTTTATTATACCTAATTGATTGAGATCGGTATAGTAGTTTGGTATAAGGAAACCTATCGCCTTGCCAACTTTTTTAACGCTTCAATGCCTCTTTCTATCACTTCATCCGGCGCGGCGTAGGAAATTCTAAAATGGGTGTCGCGGCGGGAGAACACGCTGCCGGGGATGATTAGGAGTTGATGTTCTTCGATTGCCCGGGCGACGAACTCCATGCCCGTGCCCCAGGGGAGCTTTGGGAAGGCGTAAAACGCGCCGCCGGGCGTTACTAGTTCGTAATCGCCGGCCAGACCGGCCACGATCATGTCGCGATTGCGCCGATAGTTCGCGATCTCGCGGCTCATGTCCGCGTCCAGGGCCGCTGCGCCGGCCCATTGAAACGGATGCGGGCGCACACGAAACTGAACTGCTGCAGCTTTGTCATCTCATGGATAATGGCCGAGGGGCCGTGGGCGAATCCCAATCGCCAGCCAGGCATGCCGTAGGTCTTGCTGAACCCGTCGATTACCAGCGTCGCGTCGTTAAACTTCACCGGGGAGACGAACGGCTGGTCGTAGCAAAACGCACGGTAGATTTCGTCGCTCAAAAGCACCACGTTACGCTCGGCCGCCAGTTGGGCCAGTCCTTGCACTGTTTCCGCATCGGCCACGGCCCCGGTCGGATTGGCAGGGCTGTTGAAAATAATCATTTTTGTCCGCGGCGTGATTGCCTCAGCCACGCGATTTAGATCGATCTTGAAATTGGGATAAGTTTCAACTATCACGACCTTCCCGCCCACGACTTTAACCAAGGCTTCATACATCACGAAATACGGATCGAAAATTATCACCTCATCGCCCGGATTGATAAGCACCAAGAGGGCAAGCATCAGTCCGCCGCTGGTACCCGAGGTAACCAGCAGATCGCGGTCGGCATGTTCATATTCCTTCTTAATTCGGTCGTGCAATTTTTCCCGAAGCTGCGGAATGCCTTGCGTCGATGTATAGCCATTTTTGCGGTTTTCGATGGCCTCGATAGCCGCCCGGCGAACTTCTTGCGGCGGCTCGAAATCGGGCTGGCCTATGGAAAGATTTATCGGATTTTCCAGCTTCGCCCCAAGATCGAAAACCTTGCGAATTCCCGAAGCGTCGAATAATCGTGTGCGGTCGGCAAGCCAATGGGTGGACATAAGTTATAAGGGATAGAGGATAGGGAATTGTTGATTATTGTTATGCTGAAGCATAACCTACGGAGATTCAACCTCTTAATAAAACAAATATGATTCATTCCATTCTTCAGGAATCTCTCTTTGTGCCAGCGATGCACGAACTTCATCAATGAGTTCCTTGCCGTATGCTGTTTCGGCCCATTGCATTTTCACTTCCAGGGGCGAATATTCCGGATGCTCACGAGAAATTCTTTCACGTTCTCGATTTATCGTAAATTTTGTGAGTGCCCATGATATCCCCACTCGTACTGCCGGAGTAGAGTCGCGGAGCAAGAGAATATATAAATATTCTTGTCGTGGAGAAAATGAAAAGTTCATGGTATTGCCCTTGCTTTGTTTTTGAATACCTAAAATCCATTATCTCAAAAATGTATTTTTTTACAAGGACACAAGGGAAATAGGGAAATGAAGTCCGTCCCCGCGGAGGACCGTGGGGAAGAGATACAAGAAGAATATGGCACTTTTACCGGCACTGCTTGCAAGCAAACAGTGGCACAAAGAGTTACTCTATCGTACGCGGCAGCAGAAGCGGATGACGCCGCCCTTGCCGACTTCCAGCGGCTTGGCCAGTTCGCAGCGGACCACCAGCGAATCGCCTTCGTTGGGCTGGGTCGAGAATTTCGACTCCCGGCTGCACTGGGCGCTGCCTTCGACGTATTCCAGACGGGTCGTGAGGCTGTCGATAATTGTCACGTTGCCGATGGTCTGGTTGCCGATGTTGTCGAAGCGGAGCGTAAACCATACTTCTTCGCCGGGCAGGGCATAGGGCGTGGAGGCCAGCTTGATGATCCGCAGTTTGGGATTGCCCGGCGGCACCTCGGCGGTAAACACCGTACCCACCTGCTCGTCTTTTACAGCGGCCATGGCGCCTCGCAGATCGAGGATCACCTGCACTGCTTGTTCGTGCGACCAGGCAACGGCCGCCTGATGGCCGCGGGCCAACATCATCCCTTCGGAATTGACATATGTGCTATTGCGAACGACCGAGATATTTTCGTATGGTTTAAAGCCGTTTTGGAAGCCGCGCGGTCCGATCTCACTCGATAATGCTCCATCGCCCTGTTTCATGCGGAATGCGTGAGCGGGCCGTGCGCTGATTTCGTCCTCGAGCTGCACTTGTTGTTTGGTAGCGCCGATCTTTTGGATAACGGTGGGAGTGGCCGACGACATGTTTATAGAAACGTTCGAGAGGCGATCTCTTTGCTCATTCAGGACAAGGCCCACGACCTGGCGCACTGCGGTGAAGCGCGGACTGTAAATATAAACATCGTTGCTGGGAGTAACAAGCGTTCGGCCATCCAGGGTGTCGTAAACCGCCACGGTGTCTTCCATTTGCAGGCCGGCGGGCCCACCCGACGCACCCACAGGCACGCCGCAATCGCCGCCGTCGCGGAGGTATTCATCTTCAGGCCAGGGCTGGCGAATGCCGGGAGGCGCCCAGGGCGGATATGCGGCCAGGGGCAAGGGCGGGCCTTGTTGCATATCCGACTCATCGATGGGATATGCAGTTATAGCGGCTGTGGGCACGGCGTCGCCGTGAGTCGCCGGCGGGGGCAAAATCTTTACTTCAGGATTATTCTCGCAAGGATTTTTCCGGTTTGCCGATAGAAGCGACGGCTTTCCGTTTTCGGCCGTGTTTTGCGGTTGGCAAGGGCAATTCACAAACGGCGGAGAGCCAAACAGGAAACTCGGATCGGGCGACTGCGACGTGTCCGGCAATCGGCCGCCCACGCGCAAAATGGCCACCGGCCGGCCAAGGGCGTCGGCAACAGCCAAGGGATCCTGCCCGGGTTTGACGTCGAACCATTCCTGTGCCTGCGGATTTTCACGCACCGGCAGGGCATCGCGCGGATTTTCCAGGTAGATCACCCTGGTGACGAATTTTCCCTCCAAGGCCAGTCGAAGATCTTCCTGGCTTAGTTCGATGGGAATGGGAAAACGCAGTTCCTGGCCTACGGGCGCGTAAGTGCGATCGATGATTTCGACCGTGGGAAAAACCTCCAAACCGGCGGCCAGGCGGATGCCGGTCACGCGAAGCCGATATACGGAGCCGATGAGCAATCCGACTTTACGCGATCCTTGCCCCGGCTCGTCGAATTGGCCGTCGGCGGCCAGCGAGATCGAGGCCCCGGAAGGGGCCTTGATTTCGACCGGTTGGAAAAACCCCGGCAATGGCCCTCCACGCAAAAGTTGCGTTCTTCCAATCGCTCCCGGCGGCATGGCGCCTTGATGCCAATAATGGACCGGGGGTTGCTGGGCACGCAACATGGCGGCCAGACCCAAGGTCCCAAAAAGCATCATCGCGACTATGCCGGCAACTCGGTGCATGGAGTAGTCAGGGTTCGGGGTTCAGGGTTCAGAAATTTAAGGCTGAACCGTTGTAGCTGCTATTTTGAAAGAAAATAAATGTTAGGGCGGGAGTTGTACTCCCGCCCTTGGATGATTTAACACTCGGCGCGGCAGTTCAACTGCCTCACCAACTCTATCCGGTACGAAATCCGGTTTTGGGATAAGCTGTTATCGGTTTATCAATTTGCGGTGCAATTTTCCGAGGCTGAGCTCATATAAGCGCCAGGACTACCGTCGCCGACCGGGCATGCCTGGCCTTCAACACAAGGGTCGCTAATCTGTTCATGACGGTCGCAAGCGGATGGACGGAACAATCCAGCCGGCGATTCGGCCCGCTCCACTATCCGCACATGGTCGACCGGCTTGGGGTAACTCAAACCGGGCTTTTGTTTCACGTCGATGCGAACCGCCT
Source organism: Pirellulales bacterium (assembly GCA_963844755.1). Taxonomy (GTDB): domain Bacteria; phylum Planctomycetota; class Planctomycetia; order Pirellulales; family Thermoguttaceae; genus JBEKIK01. The sequence continues at coordinate 206,656 of CAWJPM010000015.1, read as the reverse complement.
CGGTCGGGCCGGGCAGGTGCACGCGGGTATGATTGACAATAGTATTCTTTTGCAATCCGGCAGGCACTCCCAGAGGCACATGCGGCGGGCCGGGCAAGCCGATCGGAGTGCCGCACATCGGCATCCCGTACTGCGGCATGGTCACCCCGGAAATGTAATTGCTGTTGGGCATGGTGTTAGGACCGCCCACGGCCATGCCCATCGGTACCGATCCGCCGGTCATTTGACCGCCAGGGATCATACTGCTGGGCATTGGACAGGAATATCCAACCTGTTTGACATCGCCCTCTTGCATCTCGGCAGGGGTGGGAAGCTGCAAGTCCTTGTTGCCTATGCGGACAACGGCCAAAATCGCCCCGCGGCGATCGGCTTCGACAATTGGGTCCACGCCCGGATCGAGCCGCGTGCTAACCAAAGTCTCCACGCCGGCAACGGCCAGTTCCTGGAACTCGGGGTCAGGCAGATAAATCACCTTGGTAACGAAATTGCCGCTTAGCACCTGGTCGAAATCCTCTTCGGTGAACTGCACGGGAATGGCATTGTGCGCCAGGAATGCTTCCGATCGCGGCATGGCGGGACCGACTTCTAGGGTGGGATACAGTTCCACGCCGGGCCGGCCGGGTATATTGGTAATCTTCAACTGGTAAATCGCACCTTGCGGGAAGTTATAACGAGCTGGACAGATCAGCGGTTCGGAATCGAATTGCCCAGGCTCCATCACGTCCCAGGTGACCGACATGCCTTCAGGCCCGATAAAGGCCATTTGCGAAGATATCTGCGGCGTGGGTATGCCCGGCTGATACATCATTACTCCCGGCCCTGGACCATCGACACCGGGTCCGGGATGCATCAGCATCTGAGACGGCGGCAAGTTATTCTTGACAGGCACATGGCAGCAGCCAGCCGTGGCGACGGCAACTGCTAATAACGTCAATATAGAAACCCTCATGGCGTCCCCCCTCACTTCTGCTTCGAGCCTATGCCGGGTTAACGCCCCGGTCAGGCAAGAGCGTGGACTATATTTTGATGTTAAAACCGCCATGTTGGGGCGACAGTTCAACTGCCGGTCCAACATGAAGCTACTTACAGGCATGCCGCGCAACAACAATCGGCGCAGAACACCTGTCTGAGGGTATTGGTCGGCGTGTTACAACGCGAATCTTTGGAAAATCCGGCAAGACCGTTAAAAGTATACCTGAACGGTAGAAATTGCGCAGTTTACGCTGTTTGACAACTCGCAAATATACTTGCCTCTATTCAGCCTGAAACACGCATATTCCCATTTTCAAGTCGGGCAGATTATTACCGACCTGGAGGCGGAGACATGATCGAGGGCCCTTGAGATGCCACAGGCTGGTTGTTTAGATTTGCCAAGTCTACAACCGGGGTGCCGGGAATTTGCGGCATCATCCAGAGATTGGCAGTGTTGCCCGATAACCGGTTGATCTCCACTGCTCCCAAGTCGATGCGAATAGAGAACTGGGCCGATGGGCAACTGACAACCACCACGCCGGGCATTACCAGGCCGGAAAGCGGATCGCGCCGATGCTGACTGGCCATGGCGCTGGCCATGATAGCCCCCTGGGCGTTGTGGATGTGCTGTTCCAAGATCCAACCTTGTGCGCCGTCGAAAATCGTGACCTTGGTCACCGGCCCGTCGGGCGTCTCGCGAATTGTGCGGAGTTCCAAGCGATCGCCTTGCAAGGGAAACGGGCCTTGATGCGGCAGGCCCGGATCGATCTCGCTTACCCCCAGGGCCTCGATCAACCAATCCGGTTGAACCGGAATAGTATGCCGGGCCGGACTGTTTGCGAATTGATCGTGCCGGCAAAAATAAATCGCCGGCGGCTGGGCGCGGCGGACCCAATACCAAAACAGCTCAGGATTTGAGCCCAAGTCTACTTCCGGACCTGTCAGGTCCGAGGCATAAAGGCGGAAAAATCTGGGCCGCCAAAAGGCTATTCTTGTCGATAGTGCGGGAATCCCCTGCCCGGATAATGTGGCATGGCCGGTGTAAAAAGATTGGATTCGCGAGTTATTGCCATTCACCACTTGAATCAACTGATCGAGCGTCGGCGATGGCGGCAAGGCCCGCGGCAGCTGCGGCCCCTGCGGACGCAACATATTCGGACAGCTTGCCCCACTCAGGGCAAAAAGCCCTGTTATCGTTAGCAACAGCATGCCCGAGCGATATCTTTGCATTGGAGGTTTTCAGTTATCAGTTTTCAGTACGGAGTATTCACACCTCATCTCTCACACCTCATCTCTCATCTCTCATCCCTCATCCCTTACTCCAACAGCGCCGTTAATTGTTGCTGGATTTCTTCAATTCGCGATTGCGTGGGCGCGACTGCCGGGATGGTGTATGTGGCATCGCGGCGGGGACAATAAACCGTCAGCACTTCGTTTCCTTGCTGATCGCGTTTTTCGTCTTCCAGGCGAAATACGCGACGGCGAATCAACAACAGCGTTAGCACATAATGCATGTCCTGTTTGTTAGGCTGCTGGGCTATTTCATCGAAAAACTGCAGGATAACGTCGTTGGGGGCCCATTGTTTCCGGCGACCGGTCTTGTCCGGCACTTGCGATTTCCAATAACCGATTGCCGCGGCTGGCGGACCTTGCCAGGCATCGATTGAATAATCGCAACGTTTCAGATCCACTCCTTCGGACACAAGCACGGAGTAATACCACTCGCCGGGCGCGAGTTCCCGGCCGGTTGCCGTGCAGCGTCGCGTGAAGTTTTGAACTTCGTAATCCATAAATAATGTAGCAGGCACACGCCGTGTGCCGTCGCATCTGGATACTTTTTTGTAGGGTGCGTGAAACGCACCGCTATTATGGTCATGGTGCGTTGCACGCACCCTACATAATGAAAAATCCCAGACAAGGGCCGCAAAGCATACCCGAATTGGGTATTTGACTCAATATGCCTTGAAAAACCTGCACGAGGTCCCGCCCGGGCCGATGAGTATCTTTACCGGGCGGCAGCATTTTGGGCAATGGCCTTCATAAGCCGTTTCGTTATGATTGACATAAATCCTTATGTAGACATCACAACAGGCAAAATGCACGCCTATAAACCGGCGATTTGCACCGTTAGAGGGGGGGATTTGAGATTCGCTGGTAAAATCAAGATTTTCGCCCGGCATTTGTCGTTGCTCTGACCCCAACTGTACTCATCTGGGGTTAAATATCTTTGATAAAAATAGAAAATGGCAACGCCCCTGAACTTGACCTGTGCACATAATGTCATGTACATTTAAGATGTTCCCAGTGCAAGTCGAATTATAGATAGAAAGAAAAAATAAACATGGGTACGATGTTAAGCCTATTGCCGTTGTTATTACTGGCATTTGCCAGACGGCCTTAGCCTGCTTTCATAGCTAGCACAACAAAACCTCAAGGCCGACAAAGTCTTGAGGTTTTTTTTATTGATCGGATTTAGTGGCATGCAAACAGATGTCGGGACAATGCGGTTTCACAAGCCCTCGAGGATATGGTTGGTGTTGCGCGGGCCGACCAATGGTCGGCACGAGATTTAACGTCTTTGCCACGCCAAATTTGAGTCGGTGAAGACGGGGATACTGGACAAATAGATCAGCGCAACCGAAACTTTACACTCGAACAAAGGATACTAAACTCATGACTGATAAAACAACTGCCAAATCCCGGCATATAGTGATTTTCGACACCACGCTCCGCGACGGCGAGCAATCGCCCGGGGCAAGTATGAACCTGAAGGAAAAGATGGAAGTCGCCCAGGCCCTGGTCGAGTTGGGCGTCGATGTTATCGAGGCCGGTTTTCCCATTGCTTCGCCGGGCGACTTTGAAGCCGTCCGCGAGATTGCCCGATCTGTCCGCGGATCGGTGGTTTGCGGACTGGCCCGCTGCCGCCAGGCCGACATCGACCGGGCCTGGGAAGCCGTGCGCCATGCGCAAGAACCGCGGATCCACGTGTTTCTGGCCACAAGCGCAATCCATCGCGAACACAAACTCCGCATGGACAAGGACGAGATCATTCGCAACGCGGTCGAAGGCGTGAAAAGGGCCAAGGGCTATTGCCCAAATATTGAATTTTCGCCCGAGGACGCCTCGCGCACCGAATCCGATTTCCTCTGCAAAGTCGTGGAAGCGGCCATCGAGGCCGGGGCCAACACGGTAAACATTCCCGACACCGTAGGCTACGCCACCCCAAACCACATGGGCGAGGTGATCCGCAACCTGCGCAATCGGGTGCCTAACATCGACAAGGCGATAATCAGCGTCCATTGCCACAACGATCTTGGACTGGCGGTGGCCAACAGCCTGGCGGCGGTCGAGGCCGGGGCAGGGCAGGTCGAATGCACCATCAACGGCCTGGGCGAACGGGCGGGGAACTGCTCGCTCGAAGAAATCGTCATGGCCCTGCGGACCCGGTCGGATTTTTACCATTCTTCCACGAAAATCATCACCCGGCGACTGGTGCCCATCAGCCGACTGGTGGCCAATATCACCGGCATCCAGGTGCAGCGCAACAAGGCCATCGTAGGCCAAAACGCCTTTGCGCACGAGGCCGGCATACACCAGGACGGCATGCTCAAGGAACGCACCACATACGAAATAATGCGCCCGGAAGACGTCGGCCTGGCCATGACCGACCTGGTGCTGGGCAAGCACAGCGGCCGGGCCGCGCTGGCCGACCGCGCCAAGGCCCTGGGATATAGTCTTACCGGCGAGCAACTCGACACGATCTTTATGGCCTTCAAAAACCTGGCCGATAAAAAGAAAGAAATTTACGACGCCGATATCGCCTCGCTGGTTGAACAACAAATCCATACTATCGCGGAAAAATGGACGTTGGATTCCTACAAAGTGGTTTGCGGAACCGGCCAGGTGCCCGAAGTCACGCTCCGCCTCCGCCACGGCGATGAAAAACTCAGCGCCACCGTGGCCTCGGGCGACGGACCGATCGACGCCATTTTCCTGGCCATCGAGCAGATCACAGGCATGTCGGTCGTTTGCAAGGATTTCAGCGTGCATAGCGTCACGGTGGGAAAAGACGCCCAAGGCGAAGTGATGGTGCAGATCGAACACGAAAGCCAGGTCTACCGCGGACGCGGCGTATCGACCGACAGCGTCGAAGCCAGCGCCAAGGCCTTCCTCAACGCCATCAATCGCGTGCTTGCGGTGGCGAATAATAAGGGCTAGGCTGTAAAGCCGCGACCAGTGGTCGCGGTGCGGCCAAAGGCCGCGCTAGATGAATGTCGAATGACGAAGTACGAATGACGAAAGAATGACGAAGCACAAATGACGAATTTCAAATCAACATTTTCATCATTAGACATTTGTGCTTCGTCATTTCCCCGTGGCCGAGTGGCGGAATGGCAGACGCTCGGGATTTAAAATCCCGTGCCCGTAATAGGGCGTGCCGGTTCGAGTCCGGCCTCGGCTACTTTTGGCAATGGGCTTTATAGATTATAGACTGGAACGAGACGCAGGTTGACATCACAGCGCCGAGCAAGCATCCGCGTAGTCTTCGTTAGCATATCGGCCAGGGCGATAAAGCGTATTAAAGGAATCTGAAAGAACCTTATTTGCGTTTCTGCCAAGCGTAGGCCAGCAGGCCAACGATGCTCATACCGAGTAGAATGAGCGTAGACGGCTCGGGAACGGGCGTGAGAAGGAAGGCACGGGTCTGGCCGCCATGAAGGCCATACCCCACAATTTGCCCAACGTCGTTTATGGCCTCGGCGTCCTCAAGTGTCCAACCAGAAGCGGAAATTAAGGTGTTCAAGTCCACGATAGGTCCGCTGCCCGTGTATAGGAAGGCATGGCTGTTACTGGTGTTGCTGTACCCGACGACCTGCCCACTATTGTTGACGTCAGTGGCCCAACTGTATGTTCCCTGGAGTGTGCCGAGGTCGTCGGCTGCAGTAATGGGTTGGTTGGATTCCGTGCGGAAGGCGTGCGAGTAACCCAAGGTGTTAATCTGGGCCGACCCCACGACCTGCCCGCTGCCGTTGATATCATAGGCATAGCTGTTCGTTCCGCCGAATGTGCCAAGGTCGTCAGTAGCAGAAAGGGGGCCGCTGCCATTATGCACAAAGGCGTGTTGGGCAGCATTGCCGCTGGTATAGGCCATCCCCACGACCTGACCGTTGTTGTTAATGCCATAGGCATAACTCCACGATCCACCGAACGTGCCAAGGTCGTCGGTAGCCGGATTGATGGGCTGGTTGGCTGACGTACGGAAAGCATGGCCGACATCATTGGTAGTGGTGTAGTAAGCGTATCCCACGACCTGTCCGCTGTTATTGATACCATAGGCCCGACTGGTTGTTCCGCCGAGTGTACCGAGGTCATCGACAGCCGGATTGATGAGTTGGTTGGCTGCCGTGCGGAAGGCGTGTTGGGCGGCATTGCCACCGGTGTTGGCATAACCCACGACCTGCCCCTTATCGTTAATGGCATAGGCAAAGCTGTTCGTTCCGCCGAGTGTGCCCAAGTCGGTCATCTTCGAGTCGCTGTAAAGGAAGGCATGCTGAGCGGTGTTACCGGTAGTGTAGGCATAGCCCACTACCTGCCCGCTGGCGTTGATGCCCGTGGCAAAGCTAGCATTTCCACCGAGTGTGCCAAGGTCAGTTAGCGTATATTGAACAATCGCTTGAGTTGTACCACAAGTCAAGAATGACAAAATAAGTATGGCCCAAAAAGACATATATCGGTTCATTGTGAAATCTCATGAGTTACATAGTTTTTTGGAATAAGTGAAAGCGAGAACAAAGCCAGAGTATCTCCAGCGTCTGCTTCACGGATCGGCTCGCACGAACCATGTTAGAATGTACCCCAAGTCACTTTTCAAAGCATCAGGCTATGAGGTACGAACGCTGCCTCTATAATGGGCCTAAAAGAAATATAGTATTTGTCTAATCTAATCCCCCCTTGTGTAAATGTCAATACTTTTTAGAATAATACCCACGGAAATCACAGCGATTGAGCGTTCCGTTGTTTTTGCTTTTACTCGGCCGCGGCCGTTTTTCCCGCGGAGATAATTTAATATGCGAAAAATTCTGGTCACAAGCGCTCTGCCTTATGCCAACGGGCATATCCACATCGGGCATCTAGTGGAGTACCTGCAAACCGACATTTGGGTGCGCTTTCAAAAACTCCGCGGTCACCGTTGCATTTATATTTGCGCGGACGACACGCACGGTACGGCGATAATGATCCGGGCCAAGCAGGAGGGCATACGCGAGGAAGAACTGATCGCCACCATGCGCGAGGCTCATATCCGCGATTTTACCGGATTCGATATCGAATTCGACAACTACGGCAGCACCCATAGCCCGGAAAATCGAGCGGTGTGCGAAGAAATCTGGTCCACTATCCGCAAGGCCGGACTGGTCAGCGAGCGCAAGGTATCGCAGCTTTACGACCTGATGGCGGGCACTTTTCTGGCCGATCGCTTTGTGAAGGGAACTTGTCCCAAGTGCAAATCGCCCGACCAGTACGGCGACAGTTGCGACAAGTGCGGCGCGCATTACAATCCCGCCGATATGATCGATCCGATAAGTACGCTTTCCGGTGCCACTCCCGAGCCTCGCACGGCCAAGCACCTGTTCATCAACATCGAAAACCTGCACCCTTTCCTGGAAGAATGGACGCAAAAAAGCGGCTGCCTGCAAACCGAAGTCTCCAATTACCTGGCCGGACATTTTCTTAACGAGCCCTTGCACGATTGGGACATTTCGCGGCCGGCGCCGTATTTCGGCTTCGAGATTCCCGACAGCCCGGGCAATTACTGGTACGTATGGTTCGATGCGCCCATAGGCTACATCGGCTCGACTCACGAGTGGTGCAAAAAGCACGGCGAAAACCTCAACGATTGGTGGCGGAGCGGGGAAACCGAAATACATCACTTCCTTGGCAAGGACATCACCTATTTTCACACGCTCTTTTGGCCGGCCATGCTCAAGACGGCTGAATACAGTTTGCCGAAAAAGGTGCATATCCACGGCTTTTTGACCGTCAACGGCGAGAAGATGTCGAAAAGCAAGGGGACGTTTATCCGCGCTTCGACATATCTGGAATACCTAGATCCGGCATATTTGCGTTATTATTACGCCTCGAAATTGACCTCCCGGGTCGACGATCTGGACCTGAGTTTTGATGAGTTCGCGGCCAAGGTCAATGCCGACATGGTGGGCAACATAGTTAATCTTGCCAGCCGCACCGCGCGATTTGCCGAAGAGATCGGACTTTCGGCAACCTATCCCGACGACGGCGGGTTGTTCGCCCAGGCCGCCGCCGAGGGTGAGGCCATTGCCGAGGCATACGAGTCGGGCGACTTTGCCAAGGCAATACGGATCGTCCTGGCCATCGGCGATCGGGCGAACCAGTTTATCGAACAGCGTGCGCCGTGGAATCTGCGCAAAGATCCTGAAAAAAGTAATGAACTTCGGGACGTGTGCACTATTGGTATGAACCTTTTCCGCCAATTAGCGGTGTACATGGCCCCGGTGCTTCCGCAACTCGCCCGGCAGACCGGCGACTTGCTCCACGATCCGATTGTCAATTGGGAGCAATCGCAAAAGCCGCTGTTGGGCAAGCGCATTGGCCGGTTCGAACACTTGATGCAACGGGTTGACCGCAAACGTGTCGAGGCGATGGTGGCCGCCAGCACCGAAACCTCCGAAGAAAGCACCTTCGCGCAAGCCTCGCCTGTCACCAAGGCGGCGCCGCCAGGCGACAGCGATGCGCCATTGCTGGCCGAACCGCTTGCCGCAGAGATCGGTTTCAACGAATTCGCCAAAGTCGATCTTCGCGTCGCCCGGATAATACAAGCCGAAGACGTAGAGGGCGCGCAAAAACTGCTGAAACTAACGCTTAACCTCGGCGGCGATAATCGACGCACGGTGTTTGCCGGCATCAAGGGCGTGTACAAGCCGGAAGATCTTCTAGGCCGGCTGGTAATATGCGCGGCTAATCTCGCCCCGCGGAAAATGAAGTTCGGCACCAGCGAAGGCATGATCGTGGCCGCCGGCGGAGGCGAGGGAGAAATTTATCTGCTCTCGCCCGACAAAGGTGCAAAACCCGGGCAACGAGTGCACTAATCGGTCTCATAATACTTGCCATCGGACGCCTCGCTCTGCCCAAGCGAAAAAATCTTTCACTTATTGTGTCCTAGATTGCCAATGAACCTGTCCCACGGCTAAAAGACTGCGCTGACCAAGCAAATTTAAAACTGGCTGAATTCTTACCCAGCCGGTTTACCAGATCACCAGACGATCCCCCCCTTCCAAATCCGTTTCCCCGCCGCCTTGAGCGTCCGAGTAAAGAGCCTATCCCAAAACACATAACTTCAATTACAGCTAGGATTTTGACCTGAGAATTTATGGCAATTCAGCTCTCACTCTAACCCTTTCCCGACCAACCTCCGCTCGATGCCCAGGGGGGGACTGTTGAGATAGGCTTTAATTCGACGACTAATTGTTTTGGAAATCTACCGATTTCAGTTTTAAAACTCTTTAAATTGCATCAGCATTAATATACAATGACTCTCCTCATTGGTTTTCGATTCCTTATTGGTTTTCGATTCTCTTTTCGGATGGGTTGATCATGCCCAATCCTAAGAATTCTTTCGATGAACATGTGATTCAGGTTCGTGTGCGAACCTCAGTTTCGCAGTCGCTAACTCTCCGCATATTGGCGGGTGTAGCTATAATCATCGTCGTCGCCTTCCTGGCTTACTTTCCCTCATTAAGCGGCGGATTCATCTGGGACGACAAAGATATATTTCTGGAAAATAATATAATTGTCAAAGCCTCGGACGGATTGTACAGATTTTGGTGTACTACTGAAGCGGCAGACTATTGGCCGGTTACCAATAGCACATTCTGGATCGAGTGGCGGTTGTGGGAAATGAACTCGACCGGCTACCATCTAACAAACTTGATATTGCACATCGCCGAGGCCCTCCTGATCTGGATCATCTTGCGGAAGTTATCCATTCCCGGGGGCTTTTTGGCGGCCCTCATCTTCGCCCTGCACCCGGTGAACGTGGAATCGGTGGCCTGGATTGCGCAGCGGAAAGACATACTGGCAGTGCTGTTCTTCCTGCTCTCCATTCTGTGGTACATGAAATTCGACGAACTCGCTCGCCGACCATGCTCCGCATTGTACCCGCTCGCGGCTGAACTGTCCACGGTTTACCGTCCACTGTCTGCTCTTTCATCCTTCATCCTTTATCCTTCATCCTTTCATCTCTGGTATTGGATGAGTTTTTTGGCCTTCGTGCTGGCCATGCTCAGTAAGGGATCGGTGGCGATCCTGCCGGTGTTGCTGCTGGGAATAGTTTGGTGGCTGCGCCCTCTGACAAAGCAGGATCTACTGCGTATTTTGCCCTTTCTCGCCGTTGCCGTAACGTTGACCGTAGTGAACGTATGGTTCCAAAGACACGGTTCAGAAGCGATTATCCGCAGCGCCGATTTTGCCCAGCGCCTGCTGGGCGCGGGCGGCGTGGTGTGGTTTTATCTTTACAAGGCGCTTCTGCCTCTGAACCTGCTTTTCATCTATCCACAGTGGCACATCGAACCCAGCAATCCGCTGTGGTGGCTGCCGCTGTTGACAGCATTGGCCGTTACAGCGATGCTTTGGAAGTATAGAAATAGCTGGGGTCGATCATTATTGTTTGCTTGGGCGTTTTTCTGCGTGGCGCTGCGCCTGTGATGGGTTTTACAGACGTATTCTTCATGCGATACTCGCTGGTTGCCGATCATTATCAGCACATTGCAATTCTGGGAGTGATTGCACTGTTGACAGGGTGCTTTAGCACATGGCGATCACATACGGGGAAAACGGCACGCAGGGCGGCGGATGCCGTAGCAGTCGCGGCGGTGGGATTGTTGGCGCTGCTGACTTGGCAGCAAAGCGGGCACTACCGCAACGAGATTACTATTTACCAAGCCACGCTGGAAAAGAATCCGGCTTGTTGGATGGCAGAGAACAACCTGGGAATCGCCCTGCAAATTGCCGGCCAACCGCAAATGGCGATCGAACACTACCAGCAGGCGTTGCAGCTAAAATCCGATTTTCCCGCTGCGCACATCAATCTGGGAAAAGTACTCTTCGAAACAGGCAGATTACAAGAGTCTATCGAACAATATGAGCAAGCTTTGTCGCTGAATGCCAACCTCCCCGCGGCCCACAATAACCTGGGGGCTATTTTGGTCCAAGCAGGCCGGCGCCAGGAAGCCTTCGAACATTATAATCTAGCCTTGAAATTAAAACCTGATTTTCCCGAAGTTTACAACAACCTAGGCAACCTCATGTATGGGAAAGGCCGAATCCAGGAGGCAATCGAGCATTTCCGGAAAGCCCTGAGCCTTAAATACGATTATCCTGATGCCCACTACAACCTGGGCGTTGCCTTGTCGCAAATAGGACTGCATCGGGAGGCAATCGAACATTACGAGCAAACTTTACGGCTGCAGCCCGGCCACGTTTCGGCTCACAACAACTTGGGCGGCGTATTACTCAAACAGGGCCGGCCGCAGGAGGCGATCAAACAATATCAGCGGGCCGTCGAACTGAAACCAGACTTCACCGATGCCTATTATAATTTAGCCTTGGTCCATGCTTCGATGCAGCAATCTTCCAGTGCCGTTGACGCGGCCCAAAAAGCCTTGGAACTTGCCCGATCTCAGGGAAATACGGCGCTTGCCGGGCATATTGAAGATTGGTTGAATTCGTACCGAGCCGGATTGTCAGTTCAATCCGACACACCACCGGCTCCCAAATCTGTTTCCACGTCGCCTTAACCGTCCGAGCTAACCGCTTTTTTAGGGGCTCTAACAAAACCTCCCCTCGCCCTTTGGGAGAGGGGTTGGGGGTGAGGGCTTTCTTAAATGCATCAGAGGTTTTGTTAGAGCTCCTTAAACAAAAACATGCTTAGCGAAACCATTGCCCGTCGGATTTCGACGTTGCCTTGTTCGGCGACATAACAGGGACAGGCGGGCTAGCTGGAACGGACTGTTTGGCGGCGGGAGTGGGCTGCGGTTCCTTGGAGGGTTGCGCAGTGGGAGAGTTATCGCACGTTTCGGCCGGGACCATCGCCGGGCATCCATGGCGATACACCCGCGGCGTGCCTACCTGTGTGAAAAACGCCCGCCACTTGGCCTTTTCCTCGCAATAGCCGTCCCAAGCATTGTCGCAAGCCGAGGGCGGACATTCGCAACAACCCGGCGCTAAACAATATCCCGGCGGCGAATAACAAGCCGGCCCGCGATAAGTCCGATATCCCCCCATGTCATTGCCGCCGCAGGAAGCACACCCGGCGTATGTAAATGCTGAGTTAACCAGCAGTAAAAGACTAACAGCGGCAGCCCAACCTATACATCGCATGCTCATGCTCCTTTTGATCTAATCGCCCGAAGGTCGCAACAGCCCGGTGAACCGGCGGCTAAAAACAGTCACTCTACTTGTATTTCTTCGGCCAATCGGGCGCGTAATAAAGCTTAAAAATTATCATGCTCGATAGGTTTGGTAAATTGGGATAACTGTACTATCGAGCAGCGAGGCAAGGACAGCGGACGGGGAACAACAGATAGTAGAGAAATGATCGAGAATAGCGCGAGCAGCCCGTTGAAAAAGGGCCGCGAATGCGATTAGTTCTTTTTTCAAGCGGCGGTTGCATAGGCGTATAAATCCATGGTTGGCGACATCGACACACGGCACAAACGACCGAAACTAAAGCTAACGTTAAGTCGGGCAAGACAAACAAAAGAAACAAGGCTGCCTTCGGCCTGCAAGCCTTTTGGCGTCCCGATGGCGAACACCTTGCGCATGATAAGGCCCAGGTTGCGGGCCACCGCGGCAATCAAGTAACGCTTTTGAACCTTCTCGATCCCGCAAAGCCAACTCCGCCGTGCGCCGCCCGTGTCGCACACATGGGCGAAGCTGCGCTCTACCCGTTCGCTGCGCAGGCGCTGCAGACGTTTGCTTTTTCGGCGCCGCATGCGGCGTCGATTGTTTAAAACTGCCCGGCGCTTCTCCTCCGGCACGTCCCGCCAGTTTCGCTTTCCTTTCCCCTTCGGCTCCGGGATGTAAGTGCGAATATTAAGCGAGTCGGCCAGTTCCAAGGTGTCGGTGGCGTGATAGCCCTTGTCGGCGGCCGTCTCTTCAATCTCCACGTCGATGCCCGCTTCGGAGAGATTTACCTGAGCTTCCATCACGCTGTTGACCAGCGTGTCTTTGTCGCTCACGTCGGCATGATACACTGGAGCAGCCAACACCACTTCCGATTTCAGATCGATCACGTGCTCGGCCTTGTAGGCCAGATGCGTGCGCCCGTCCTTCATCTTGGCGATGCGACTGTCATGGTCGGTCGGCGACATCCACTCTTCATTCGACACCCGCTTGTCCTTGCGCCGCCGGTCGAAGCGGCGCAACTCCTCATCCGTAGGGTTTTCCGCACCTTCCTGTTCTTGCAGCAAACGCCGCAGATAGTCGTTCCAATCCTCGCCCGTGTCGCGACGCACGATCGACTTCATGGCCACGTTGGCCTCCAGCGTGGCGGAATCCACGGCCACGGTCTTGCCCTTTAGCAGCCCCTTTTCCGCAGTCAATTTCAGGACCAACTGAAATACAGCCGTGTGGACCTCAAGCGGCAGACGGTCGCGGACCCGCGTCAGACTGGAATGGTCGGGCGCGTCTCCGGTCGGCGGGACGCCAAGGAACTCCCGCAGCGAAAGGCTGTCGCCGCAACGCCAAGCAATCCCTCGTTGCGAGCCGATGCCCTCGAAGTAACCGACCAGAAGCATCCGGAAATAAACGCCCGGCGGAATGCCCGGACGGCCGATGTGTTCGTCGTAATAGGGCCGGCAGATGTCCTCCACCGTCCGGTCGAACTCGGCTTCGGCCAGCAACTGATTGAGTTTACGATAAAATACATGCCCTTGGGACTTAGCGGCCGTCCAAAAATTACTTCGTGATTTAGGGAGCACGAGGGCGAATGGTGTAATTCCAGGATGGACAAATGGCATGGTAATGGATATTGAGTTGGGAAAAGTCGTAGTTGCTGACTTTGACTTTCAGAGGGTAGTGTTTATCGGTGCAAGAGGCTGTGACCTTCAATCCGGTTTCGGTGCGGGTGCCACGAATCAGCCCCAACATCTTGTCCAGACTATCCAACGGTTCTCCCGCCCAGTTGATACTGATCGGCCCGAACAAACGGTGTTCCACGGGATTCCATTTCGATGCACCCGTGGGGTAGTGGGCCACCGTGATCGCCAAACCGTCCTCATCGGCCCAGCGTTGCAGGGCATATTTCCACAGACGGGGACGGCAGCCGTTGCTGCCCCCGGCGTCGGCCTCGATCAGTAGGCGTCGGGCGTGAGGATACCACCAGCGTCCCCGCTGACGCCACCAGCGACGAATGGCGTCTACGGCAAATTGTGGCGTATCGCCATCCATTCCCACATGCACATGCCCACAGTTGTACTTCGGATCGTAGATCCCGTAGGGTGCGGCACGAAATAGGGCGTCTTGCTGGAAATCGTGGGCGTTCACCTCCCGGGGCGTTCTTCGCCAAGTGCGACCGGCGTTCTTGAACTCGCCGATCAGTTCCTTTTTCTTGGTATCCACGCTGAGAACAGGATCACCGCTACGCTGAAAGGCTTCTAGCTCACGCCGCAGATAGCGGAACTGCTTGTCCCGGTCCGGGTGAGGAGGCCCCGTAAACCGCTTCACGTTCACCCGCTGCGAAAAGCCGGACTTGCCCAACAAACGTTGCACAGTGCCTGGAGCCAAGTGCAATCGGCGTCCCAACTCCCGCAAGCCCAGCCGCACGAAACGGCGTCCTGTGGCCGGATCGCCTCCCGTTTCGGGCTCCACGATCTGTTTCAGGCGTCGCTCGATTTCGGGCGTTTTTTTTCCACCGTGGGCCGACCTGCCCCCGGCAGCCGGGCTTGGCCGGTAGGACGCCCCGCCAGCCCCGAAGACAACTCATCTTGGCCACGGCGGATGGTATCCGGATGTAGGCCCGTGACCAGGCTCAGCAACGCCACGCCGCCATGTCCCAAGCGGTTGGCCTCCCAGGCTGCGATCCAACGCCGCTGCTGCTCGTCGCATCGACTAAGCAAGAGATTCAATTGGGCATGCTGTCCCCGGTCGGGGTGACCGTCGCCTTGTGTACAGTGAGAACACTGACATTGATATATTACCGCATCCTGCATAGTTCGCTCTCCCATCCGTGGAACGGAAAGCTACTTATACAGTATTTAGCCGAAAAGTGGAAGTTGTTTTTGGACGGCCACTTAGGCAAGCTGGTGGTCGCCACCCACATCTCCTGCTGTTCGTCCTTACGCTTTCCCAATGCCATCGCTCTTGCCTCCTGCATTGCATGATGGCCATAATATATTCTTGCGACAAAACTTTTTCAAGCCTCGTTAAATGACTTTTTCAACGGGCTGCTAGATTAACAATAAAGTAAGCGTCAATAAATAGGGCTATAAGAAATTTCGTGTCAAGCGGTGGCACGGACTTCCAGTCCGTGAAGAAAATCGGCCAAGATGCCCGTGCCACGTGCAGTAATTTGGCAACTGCCGCCGATGGACTATTTTTTCGGGCTGGACGGGCCTGACACCGGCTGCGCATTGGGCACGCTAGGGGGCGTTTCGGCTTCACGCACCGAAAGATCGGCGTAAGTGACCCGATACTTTTTCGAATCCTTCGGCCGGTACCAAAAAATCGGCGTGTCGGCCGCACCGAGCGAAACGCCTTTGCCCGCGTAATGGGCGTCGGCATCCGGCGGCAGGTCTTTTATAAACATCAAGCCGGGCTGACAATTCATCGTGATTTCCATAATCTCCTGCATCAAGCCGGGCTTAGTCTTCATCATCTCCTCCTTCTGCTTCTCACTGAACTCCTGCCCTTTCTCTAGTCCAAGCTTCTTCTCCATGACCGGGTTAAACACCTCCGAGTCCAGCGAGTCCGGCAGAGGCCCACCGCTTAGTTTGCTGTAGTAGCGCAGCGTGTCGATCAGGTCCTGCTCCGGCTGCACGTCGGGCATGCTGGGTGGCGTGTCGGCGTCAAGGACAGAGAGATCGGCATAGATGACCCGGTATTTGTTCGCGTCCTTGGGGCGATACCAGAAGATGGGCGTGTCGGGCGCGCCGAGCGAAACGCCTTTGCCTGCATAATGCGCGTTGGCTTCGGGCGGCAGTGATGCTACAAACGTCAAGCCGGGCTGAAGCTCCATCTGGGCTTTTACCACTTCCTGTAATTGCTTCGGTCCAGGCTTCTGCAAATCCTCTGGAGGAAACTTTATAAAAATCTTCATAGTAATAATCTGTGAAAGCGACATCAAATCCAGTTTGGCCGGGAAAGGCTCGCCGCTTAGTTCGCTGTACTGGCGGAACGTGTCGATCAGGTCCTGCTCCGGCAGCATGTCGGGCATGCTGGGGGGCGTGTCGGCGTCACGGACAGAGAGATCGGCATAGATGACCCGGTATTTGTTCGCGTCCTTGGGGCGATACCAGAAGATGGGCGTGTCGGCCGCGCCGAGCGAAACGCCTTTGCCTGCATAATGCGCGTTGGCTTCGGGCGGCAGTGATGCTACAAACGTCAAGCCGGGCTGAAGCTTGATCATGGCGGTTTTTGTGATCTCCCGAGACTGTCTGGCACTGGTGGGCTTCTGCCCGTCTTCCTGAGGTGTATAAATCTTCATAGCAGCGCCCTGTAAGAGCGACATAAAGTCAAGCTTGACCGGGAAAGACCCGCCGCTTAGTTCACTGTAGGAGCGTAACGTTTCGATCAGGTCCTTCTCCGGCTGCGCGACTGGCATGACGGGCGACGTGTCGGCATCGCGCACCGAGAGATCGGCATAGATGACCCGGTATGTCTTTGTATCTTTTGGACGGTACCAGAAGATGGGCGTGTCGGGCGCACCGAGCGATACGCCTTTGCCCGCGTAGTGCGCGTTGGCTTCTTTCGGCAATAGGATGCTAAACATCAAACCTGGCTGAAGCTTCATCTGGATTTCCGCGAGTTCCTTCTCCGCACCCGGCTCCTGCATCCTGTCTTGAGTAAACTCCATCATAACGATCCCTGAAATCGTCTCCATGTCGAGCTTAACCGGGAAAGTCCCGCCGCTCATTTTGCTGTACTGGCGGAACGTTTCGATCAGGTCCTGTTCCTTCGTTTTGGAGCCGTCGATCGTGGGAGTCGATATGAAGAATGATCCTACTTCATAACCGGCCGGCGGCTCGACGCTGAACAGCGACTCGTCCATGTCCACATTGAACTCGAAGTCGCTAATCGTGAATTCTAAATTGGGCATTATCTTCGTGGTCATTTCGATGCGAGCCGGCAGGCCGGTTTTGGGATCGCCCCACACGCTAAACACCGCCTCAGGGAGACTGATACGGAATCCGATGACTCGGCGTCCGTCGATCTCTTTTTCGCCAAGCGACTCAGCCTTGACGTCCGGTTTGTCCCGCGCATCGAGCAGCATCGCGCGCCACCCGGCCACGGGATCACCACCGTTGGGTGTCTTCTCCTTAGACGTTTTGGCGTCTTTGAAGACCGAGGCCCGTTTTTGCGCGGGTAGCAGGTCGAGAGTCTTTCCTTTGTACCCATCCCAGATGTGCACCGTCTTGGAATTCTTGTCCAGACCCTCCGACACTGTGCGGCTGCGGTTGGCATCCAGCATCATGACCTCATCCGTCATTCCCTTCATCATTTTCTTCTGCACTTCCGCAGATAGTTGGCTCTTCATCTCCGCGGATAGGCTCGTCCATTTGGCGGTCGTCTTGTACTTGACAGTCTTTGGGTTGATGATCGGTTCGAGGAACTCGGCAAAGGCGGGCGTCGTACCGCCCGCGTGGAACCACAAGGCGACTCCAGTAACGGCGAAAATGAAAATAGCCGCAGCAGTAGCGCGTAATATTGGGGAACTCATAATCCACCTCCATGTGGTTAGCGATCGGGTAAGAAATGTAGGACGAGTCGTTTCTGCCTGCGATGAACCCGGTATCTCCGAATCGCCGGACGCGACGGCCGACATCACGCGCTCGACAATGGCCGTTTCCGTGTCGACTGCCGGCATCCGCAATTCAGCAAGCGCGCCGCACATTTGCGTCAGTTGCCCAAAGCGCTCGCGGCAATCGGAACACGTCTCGATATGCCGGCGAACCTCTCGATGTTCGTCGGCCGATAGACAACCGGCGGCCGCCAAGCTGATTCGCTCGGCCCATTTTTCGCAGGGGTGATGGAGATCGTTCATGGCTTGCTCTCCTTTGTTTCCCTCGATGAGGCGAAAAAGTTCACGGCAAGATTCATTTGCCGCAGTTTTTCCAGTGCATAATGCAATCTTGACTTTACCGTACCCAACGGACAGCCAAGTGCCGCCGCAATCTCTTCCAATGTCGCCCCTGCAAAGAAACGGAGTTCCACGACCAGGCGATGTTCTTCCGGCAGGCTCGTCACCGCTCGGCGAATCTGTCTGGCATCTTCGGACGCCTCTGCGGATTGATCGGGCGACCTCGCAGTGCATTGCTCTTGGCCAAGGGCGTCTGATGCGGAAAGCCCCACGTCGTACCGGCCTCGCCGTCCTTTCAAGAACCGGTGCCGTAGAATGCCGTACAACCAGGTGGAGAACCGGCAACGACCATCGAAACGCGCCAACGATCGCCATGCTTCGATCAGCGTCTCTTGCACAAGATCATCAGCCCAGTGGCTATCCTTGCCAAGGGCCATCGCACAGCGCCACAGGGGCGCGGCGTGCCGCCCCGCGAGCCGCTCGAAGGAAATCGTCTCACCAGCCTTGGCACGGTCGATCAACTCGTGTTCGTCGTCTTCGTGTGCGTTCACCGTACCCATGATTCCCATATTGCCGCCGAAAGGTTCACGCTCAGAACATTTTCTTGCAAACTCCTGCTGCCCCCGCTGCTTGAGGGGCGCCGGGGCTCTGCAAGACAGAACCCACCCTATTTGATAAACCATAAGGGCTTGAAGGTCCAGGCGTTCGAGGTGGAAAGAAAGAGCGGGGCATGCGAAACCGCGTGCGGGGCCAAGATCGCATTAGTCAAGGAGAACCCAAGTCTGCCGGAGTTGACCGGCCGATTCGAGCGTTAGCAGATGGCGATTTCTTTACGCTTACACAATAAAAGTGGCCCTTCCTGTTTCCTGGCGAAGCATAAAACTACAAAAAAGCCCCCGGTGTATTCACCGGGGGCTAAATAAGCGGAATCAGAAATCTCTTATCTCTGATCTCTATTCTATAATCTATGTCTCTTTACATGTCATAATACAAGCAGAACTCGTAGGGATGCGGACGCAATTGCATGGCCTCGACTTCGTTGACCTGTTTGTACTTGATCCAGGTTTCGATCACGTCCGGTGTGAACACATCGCCGCGCAGGAGGAAATCGTGATCGGCTGCCAGCGCCTGAAGCGCCGCTTCCAGCGATCCCGGGGTGTGAGGCACTTTTGCCAACTCTTCCGGCTCCAGGTCGTAGATGTCCTTGTCCAACGGTTCGCCCGGGTCAATCTTGTTCTGAATTCCATCGAGCACGGCCATGAGTATCGCCGCGAAAGACAGGTAAGGATTGCAGGACGGATCTGGGCAGCGGAACTCCAAGCGTTTGGCCTTGGGGTTCGGGCTGTACATGGGAATCCGCACGGCCGCCGATCGGTTGCGCTGCGAGTAGGCCAGGTTGACGGGCGCTTCGTAGCCGGGCACCAATCGCTTGTAACTGTTGGTCGTGGGGCAACTGAAGGCAAGGATGGCCGGGGCGTGCTTCAGCAATCCGCCGATGGCGTAGATGGCCATGTCGCTTAGTCCGGCGTAACCGCTTCCGGCGAATAGGTTCTCGTTGCCCTTCCAGATCGAAGTGTGTGTGTGCATGCCCGATCCGTTGTCGCCGAACAGCGGCTTGGGCATGAAGGTAACGGTCTTGTTGTATTTTTTCGCCACATTTTTGGTGATGTACTTGTACATCATCACCTTGTCGGCGATGTTGACCAGGTTATCGTATTTCAGGTCGATTTCGGCCTGCCCGGCGGTGCCCACTTCGTGATGCTGGGCCTCGATGCTCAAACCGCACTCGATCATGGTCTGCATCATCTCGTTGCGGATGTCCATCTGTTGATCGGCGGGCGGCACGGGGAAGTAGCCTTCTTTGTAGCGGAGCTTGTAACCCAGGTTCGGCTTTTCCTCGCGGCCGCGGTTCCATTGGCCTTCGATGCTGTCGATCATGTAATATCCGCTCTGCGTGTTTTGTTCGTAGCGGACATCGTCGAAAATGAAAAACTCGCATTCCGGACCCATGTAGCATGTGTCGCCGATGCCCGTGCTCTTCAAATAATTCACCGATTTGCGGGCCACGTTGCGGGGATCGCGGGTGTAATCCTCGCGCGTAATGGGGTCCTGGATGTTGCAGATCATCGATAGCGTGGGAATCACGCAAAATGGATCGATCGAAGCGGTCTCGGGCTGGGGGACCACGAGCATGTCGCTCTCGTTGATCGCCTGCCAGCCGCGAATACTCGATCCATCGAATCCCACGCCGTCTTCAAAAACATCTTCGTCGAGCTTGTCAACCGGTATGGTGAAATGCTGCCACAGACCGGGAAAGTCCATGAAACGCAAATCCACCGATTTGACGTTCTTTTCACGACACAACGCCAAAACTTCTTTTGGAGTCAGTTTTTTCTCTTCTTTCATAGGAAAACAAACCTTTTATATTGTGTGTCTGGGTATGGTAAATGCCTCAACGGCACTTATAAGCGCCTCGGGCAGACGACCGTTAATTTTATCACCCGCTCAATTGCAAAGAAGATGCCACCAAGGTGATAAATTCCAGAAAAATACGTCGTAACTTCTTTAAAAAGATGACTTTATCGTTGAAAGTCTGTTTTTCCACGATTTGGCATGGAATTTAAATCTTGCATACTTATTGTGCAAACAATGACTTTATATATGGCAAATTCATGTCTTACATCGCTCGATAAAAGGTATTATGTTTACTAATAATGCGTTGGAAAATATTAATCATCACCGCCATGTCTATCAATGCCCAACCTGGCTGTTAAGATTCCTCTTCTAAACATCCCTGGTTGAGTTTTAGGATGCAATTAGTTAATTTCCGGCAAAACTCCCGGTCGTGCGAAACGAGAATCATGGCTTGCGGCAGGTGACGCAAGATTTCCAACAGGCGATCTACGGCTTGTTCGTCCAACGAGTTAGTCGGTTCGTCCAACAGCAGCACGTCGGGCCGCATGGCCAGCACCGTGGCTAGGGCGACCAGGCGTTTTTCACCGCTGGAAAGTTGATATGTGATGCGGTTTTCGTACCCGCCCAGCCCAAGGTCGGCCAGTGTTTGAGAAACGATCTGCCTCGCTTCATCGCGCTTTAGCCCTAGATTCAGCGGTCCGAAGGCCGTATCTTCAGCCACTGTGGGGCAAAAAAGCTGGTCGTCGGAGTCTTGAAACAACAGCCCAATCCGTCGCCGCACTTCGTAAAAATCGGCCTCCGCCCGCCTTTCCTTGCCGAAAATTTCAATCCTCCCGCTTTTGGGCCGCACCAGCCCTACGATCAAGTGCAAAAGCGTGGTCTTGCCGCTGCCGTTGGCCCCGGTCAAGGCCACGCGCTGGCCGGGCTCCAAGCGAAAATTGCAGCCGCCAAGCACCGGTCGGTCCGGCGAATAAGAAAATTCCACATCGCGAATATCTATCAATGCTTCGGTCATAAGAACTCCGTGGCAACTATTATTACGCAGACCAGGACCGAAACCGAACAAAATATCGCATCGCGAGCTTGAAAATTGAAATGATCGAGGAGGTAAAATCGGCCCTGAAAACCGCGGCACTTCATGGCGTCCAAAATCCGCCCCGAGCGGTCGTAACCGCGGACCAGCAGCATGCCCAGCAGGTTTCCGAAACTGCGATATGTGTGCCGATCCATGCGAGGATGGAAACAGCGGACCTTCATGGCCCAACGCAAACGCATGTATTCGCGATGAAGCACGTCCAAATACCGCACGGTGAACAAAAACAAGTGCGACAATCCGGCGGGCACGCGGAGATGGCTCAAGGCGTGGCCCAGCGTATTTACCTCCATCGTTCCTATAAGAACAAGGATTGCCAGGACGATGGCATTTCCTTTAAGCGCGATTTTGCCGACCAGGAGCAGCCCTTCTTGCGAAAAACACAAAGGGCCGATCATTGCAATAGGTTTGCCGGGCATGGAAAACGGCAGCAGGATCGCCAAGATTAGCATCAAGGCATTAAGCGGCAGTAGTCGCTTGAGTATTGTTGCCGGTGAAAATCCGGAAAACGCCCCGGCCAATATGGCCGCCGCCAAGGCCATGCCCAAGGCATAAAAACCGCGGACCTCGGCCGTCATTATCGAAAACACAACCGCGACCACGATGCGTGCGCGGGGATCGATCCGCCTGACATAACCCCAGTGATACGCATTTCCAGCAGGTTGGAAAATGGAACGCATAATTTTTTTAACACCGGGTGAATACACCCTGGGACTCGTATATATATTGAATGAATGTCGCGTTCTCGCCTCTGACTTTCATATTATTCCCGCGATTGCGTCTTATTTCGCAGCAGCCCCCGGTAGTAATATCCGTAAGCCGCTCCGGCCAGCCCGACTATAAAACCGATTCCGCCCAGGATGTCGCAGAAACGGATGCGATGCTCGTACTGATCGAGTTGATCTTGCAGCGCGTCGACGTCGGCATGAATTTCCTTTAAAAGGGCCGAATCGTGAGAACCTTTTACGTCGTTTTCGGAATGCGCTTGTGCCTGTTCCGCGGAATCAACGGCAGGACCGTGCGGCGGCAAATCGGCCGGTAGCGTCTTGGCTAAAATCGTGTATTCGGCCCCGTGCCCGTCGCCCGTATCGACCAGCAGTCGATGATCGCAGCGAAAACGGGCTGGCAGACTGAATTTTCCCTGATCATCGGTCTTGGTCCGGCCGATTTCTTCGCCAGCGGGATCAAAGGCCCTTACATCGGCATTGCTGGCCGGCGTGCCATCGTGAAAACTGGCCTTGCCCTGGATGGTTTTGCCTTCGACCGTGGCAAAAACCTCCATGTTATGAGCCAAGACGGATGATGACGAAAGAAAAATCAAAAAAAAGATTGCAAATTGTAAATTGCAAATTGTAAATTGCAAATTGGCTCGATTACTCATTGATATTTCTCCATAGATCGTGCTAAGGTTGTGATCGCAAAACCGCAAGTGGTTTGAAATAAATACACATCCCTCATCCCTCAGCATTTTGTGTTCCAGCTTCACAAACGGGCACAAGCCGCGGGGCATCGAGCAGTTCGGGGCGGACTTTTCTGATAAACACCACAACGCTGCCCGTTACCATGCCTTCGATTGCTGCCGAGGGCAGGTGAACGGCCAGAATCAGCGGCACAAGCGCGGAAAATTCCTTGCCGGCAAGAATCAAAACGCCCGTGGTAATCAAGGCGCCCAGGATCATGGCGGTTGCCCCGGCGGCAAAACCCACGCCAAAGACCAGCCACTCGCTATCGACCGCTACAGCCCGGCGAAACAGGTAATGGCAAACCACCGCGGGCAGGGCCATGATCACTGTGTTCAGGCCCAGGGTCGTTGGTCCGCCGATGGAAAAAAATGCCGCCTGCAAAGTCAAGGCAATCAAAATAGCGGGAAATGCCGCCCAGCCCAGAATCAATCCTAAAAGACCGCTTAACACTAAATGCACCGAGCTGGGGCCAAGAGGCACTTGAACCAAGGAGGCCACGAAAAACGCTGCGCTAAGCAAGCCAGCCTGGGGCAGGCGTCTGGGTCGAGCTTGCGCAAGCCGATGGCCGTGCCCGCAGCCGCGACCAATGCCCCGGCGGCTAGCATCTCTTGCCCATGGGTGGAACAGGACAATATGCCTTCGTAAATATGCATTGATTTTAGGGATTAGAGGAATGACGAATATTGTTCTATTTTTTATGATAATACACTTTCTAATATTGTAACACTATAATTATAACCTGTCGAGGCGGCGGACAATAAAAACATCTGGGATTTTGCCTGGATTTTCACATTCTATAATCGGCGGCGCATTTATGGCGGAAAAATGAAAAAACAATCAGCCACCCCGGGACGGGGGGACAGGACAGAGAGGTTGAAAGCCGATGGCTGATCGCCGAAAGCTTATATCGAAATAACTAAAAACCTATAATCCCGGTTCGCTATTGATGCAATCGATCAACTGCCGCAGCCGCCCGTAATTGCGGCGGTTGAATTGGAAGATCAGCCGGGGAAGATCGGCCAGGTCGGGATCGTCGTGTTCCTCTGCCAGGGCTTGGCCGACTTGAAAACGGCCTTCCAGAAGGATGTCGGCGAAGTTGGTATTGATCGATTCCAGCATGGCCTCGCCGGGCGGGCGGTGAAGCCGCATCACCAGGTTCGAACGAACATAGCGCAGGCTGTGATACACGCGGTAGAATTGCAGGATTTCGGCAACGGCCTGGTCGGCGTTGTCGGTAAGTTTATAGAGCGAAAGATCCTCCTGGCTAATCATTCCCTTTGAAAGAAGTTGCTTTTCCACAAACTCTTGAAAACCGGCCCAATAATCGCCGTCCGGTTGGTCCAGCAGGACCATGGGCATAATATCGCGTTTGCCGGTTTGCAAAAGCGTGAGCACTTCCAAACCCTCGTCCAGCGTGCCGAAACCGCCCGGCAACAGGCAAATGGCGTCGGTTTCTTTGACGAACATCAATTTCCGCGTGAAAAAATATTTCATGTGGACCAGTTTCGGATCGCCGGCAATGACCGAATTGGCCACTTGCTCGAAAGGCAAGAGGATATTCAGGCCCATGGCATGATCGCGGCCCGAGCCGACGTGTGCGGCCTCCATTATTCCGCTGGAAGCGCCGGTAATGACAAACCAGCCTTGCGCGGACATCGCCTGTCCAAAGGCAACGGCCTGGCGATAAGCGGGATGGTCGGCCGCCGTGCGGGCCGAACCAAATACGGTCACCTTCCGCATCCGGCGGTATGGTGCGAATACCTTGAAGGCGTAGCGCAATTCCTTTAGCGTACGGCTGAGTATTTTCAAATCGCCGCGGCTGGGATGGTCGGTGGCAAGCTTATCGGTAGATTCCTTGATCCGCTCGATAAGTTCGGCCACCCGTTGCGACGCCAGGGCGGCATCGTGTATATCTTGAATAGAAGAGTGATTTTTGTCACCCTTGGCTGGCAAATTATTATCCGTGGGTATTCCTTCGTTCACAAAATAATCTATATGTCTAAATTTTCTTAAGATTCATCCCCTAATTAAGTTATATCGCATATTCTCCAGATTAACAACTTTGTTTTGTGTCGAACTATGGCATACTAATTCCAATACATGGCACACTAATTCCAATACTTCGCCTCAAGAAAGCAAAACAGCCCGGGGCTGGGGACCGGGCTGGAATATAGATAAAGCTGGAAATTCGTAATAGTTATTAGCCAAGAATCAGGCAGACGGGCGGCGGTAATGTTGGTAAGCTAGGAGAACTTCGTAAAGATCCATTGATATTGTTACTTCATCGTCAGCGAAGTCTCTTAGCCAAGTACGTTGCGATTGAAGCGCGTCTGTCAGCAACGGCATAACTTCCATTAGGGGGACAGTTACAGTCTCGCGATGGGTATCGACGGCGTTATTCTTGGCGTTTTCTTCCTGCGGACCGTAATATACACGGAGATGGCAAGCGTTCATGTCACTTTTTCCTTCCATGGTGTGCCCACCCTGTCTGTTCGCGTTATATCGGCAGGAGGTGTCTTGCGGGTTTGATCTTTTTGGAGGAAAATGCCGTTTTTGCACGCCAACCGAGTTGGCGCGATGGTACATGGAAAACCGATCATCATCAAAATACGGTTTTTCGAGACAAGCGAGACATTTCGGGATTTCTCGTCAAAGACGGCTCCGCTCCGGGGGGTCGGCTCCTATAGGGGGGCTATCCTTGGACCTGCCGGCGGCTGGAACTATTTCCGTAATTCCAGATTCCGTTTTTGCAAAATCGCCGCAAGTCTCCAACAATGTGGATTGCATATGACCGGCATGGTAACAATCGATTTGCGCCAGGTAGCACGCGGTTTGGAAATTCCACTGCGGCAGATACAAGCAACCGTGGCATTATTGGATGAGGGGAATACGGTTCCTTTTATCACGCGATATCGCAAGGATCAAACCGGAGGCTTGGACGAGGAACAGGTTCGGCAGATTCAGGACCGGCTAGCTAAAATGCGTCTCTTGGCCGAACGCAAGCAGACCATTTTGCGTTCGATCGAGTCGCAGGGAAAGCTCACGGAAAAACTCACCAAGCAGATCCTGGCGGCGACGACGACCAAACGCTTGGAAGACCTGTATCTTCCGTATAAACCCAAGAAGCAAACGCTGGCCACCAATGCCCGCAACCGCGGCCTGGAAGGACTTGCCCAGGAAATTATAGAGGCCAGCCCACTATGCAACGACTTGGACGCGCGGGCGAAAGATTACGCCAACACCGATCGTCAGGTTCCCACAGCGGCCGACGCCTTGCTGGGCGCCGGGCACATAATTGCCGAACTATTCAGCGAGCAAGCCGAATTACGCCAGCGCCTGCGGGAAATCATGCAGCGAACCGGAGTGATCGTTACCACGCGGATCGCGCCCGAGCCCAAGACGCAACCGGAAAAAACCGAAAAGCCCGAGCGGGTTGCCGCGTCCGCGTCCACAACATTCGCGTCGCCAACTCATCATCCGGCCGGGACAGTGCACTCGGCAGTGACTGAAGCCTCATCGCAAGCGGCTGGCATCGAACCGCTCGATTCCGCTCATACCGAACCGCCCGTGCGCCCGGAAGATCATCATTTTCAATCATCGGCGATAGAGTCGGCGCCTTCGGATCAATTTATGCATACAGCCGATTCGGCGAGTACGGCTCCGCCGTCGGCCGATGCCGCTTCGGCGCCGGAGACGATTTCGTCCATACATCTAACAACACCGCAAGGCGAGGCCCCGTCGGTCGCAGTGGCGGCCGCAAACGAGGTTGTTAGCGCAGCCGATTCGATATTATTATTGGAACATACCGGCATAGGGGAAAACGCGGAACCGCTTGCGGCTTCGCCGCACGATTCCATCGTTTGCCAATCGCCCGGGCCAGCCGAACCGCTTGCGGTTTCGCGAGGAGATTCCCTGGCCCAGCGGAGTCTGATTATTTCGCCGCCCGAAACGCCCCCAGGATCAGTCCTGCCCACGGCGTCGACCGCCGATCAGCAAGGTTCCGCGCTAACGGCCGCCCAGCAAAAACAGCTTGCCCGCCAAAAGGCCAAGCAGGCTCAGGCGGCAAAACGCGAGCAGATGAAGAAAAAACTGGAAGAAAAGCGGATTAAATCCTTCCGCGATTATTTCGATTACCGCGAGGATATCAAGAAAATTCCGCCCCATCGCGTATTGGCCATCAATCGGGGCGAGCGGGCCAAGGTCTTGCGGGTCAAGATCGAGACCAACCTGCAGGCCATGGTAAACGCAATGGAAGAATTACTCGTTCCGCCCAACCATCCGCATGCCGATTATCTCCGCGGCTGCGCCCGCGATTCCCTCTCGCGTTTGATCCTCGCCAGCCTGGAGCGCGAAGCACGCCGCGAATTGACCGATCGGGCTGAAGCCCACGCGGTGGGCGTCTTCGCCAAGAATCTGCGCAATCTGCTCTTGCATCCGCCGGTGCACAATCATCGGGTTTTGGCCTTGGATCCCGGTTACAAAAGCGGTTGCAAACTGGCGGCACTCGATCAGTTCGGCAACCTCCTGGAACACGCCGTGATATACCTCATCGGCAAGCCCGAACTATCGCGAAAATGCCCGGCAAAAGCTCGTCGAACTGGTGAAAAAACACCAGCTTACCGTAGTGACCATCGGCAACGGCACCGCCTGCCGCGAGGCCGAGAAATTCGTATCCGACGTGCTGGGAAGCGAACTGAAAGAGCAGGGCCCGGCCTATGTGATCGTCAACGAAGCCGGGGCCAGCGTGTACTCCACCAGCCACCTGGGACGCGAGGAATTTCCCGATTACGACGCCAGCCTGCGCGGGGCGATTTCCATCGGGCGGCGCTTGCAGGACCCCTTGAGCGAATTGGTCAAAATCGATCCGGCCAATATCGGCGTCGGGCTTTATCAACACGATGTGAAGGCCAAGCACCTGCGCACTTCGCTGGACGACGTGGTCGAATCCTGCGTCAACTACGTGGGCGTCGACGTGAACACCGCCAGCCCGGCCCTGTTGCGCTACGTATCCGGATTGAACCAATTGACCGCGCACCGCCTGTACGAATATCGGCGCGAGCACGGGCCGTTTCTCAATCGCGAGCAATTCCGCCAGGTGCCGGGCCTGGGCGAGGCGACTTTCGTGCAGGCCGCCGGGTTTTTGAAAATTGCCGCCGGCGATAATCCCCTCGATACCACCTGGATCCATCCCGAAAGCTACCCGGTTGCCAACCGCATTTTGCAGAACCTGGAATGCACGCCCAACGATCTGACCGATAAAACCGCCACCGCCGCCCTGGCCGAACGAGTGACAAAGGTCGATTTGGATGCCATGGCCAAGGAACTGGACGTTGGCGCGCTCAGCTTGAAAGACATCTTGGCCCATCTTGCCCGGCCAGGACGCGATCCCCGCGAAGATCTGCCTCCGCCCGTTTTCAAACACGGCGTGCTTAAACTCGAGGACCTCTCCGAAGGCATGGAATTGACCGGCACGGTCCTTAACGTGGTCGATTTCGGCTGCTTTGTCGATATCGGCATGCACGACAGCGGACTGGTGCACGTCAGCCACATGGCCGACCGTTTCATCCGCGACCCGCACGAGGTGGCCACAGTCGGCGACGTGGTCAAGGTTTGGGTCCTTGCCGTTGACAAGGAGCGGCGGCGCGTGTCGTTGACCATGGTCCAGCCGGGCACCGAGCGGCCTCGGCCGCCGCGGCACAGCCATAAGCCTGAGCAGGGCGCAAAACCGGAAGGCGCCGGCGCCGCAGCCGCAAACGCCGATGAAACAAAATCGCAAGCCGCAAAACCCGAGGGCGGGGCGGATCGGCGGAACCAAAATCGCGATAAATTCACGCGCCGCGATCGGGGGCAACAAAACCGCCCGCCGCGCGGCGATAGGCCGCCCCAAGGCGATAGGCCGCCGCGCGAACAAGGCCAACGACCGTCCGATGGTCGTTCCTACCAGCGGCAGGCTCAGTCGTCGCGCCCCAGGCCGCATGGGCCAAATCAACCCAGGTCCAGGCCAAAACCCTTCATACCCATCACCGACGCCATGAAGGAAGGCAAGGAACCCATGCGGACCTTCGCCGACCTGGCGCAATTTTACCAACAAAAAAAACAGCCGGAAAAACCGCCAAAAACCGCCCAACAAACGCTGCAAGCCAAAGATGAACAACCTGCCGCCTCGGCCGAAACGCCCCCGGCCGCCGACCAGGTCATGGAAACCGTAGAGCAAGCGCCTGTGGCGAATGATGAGAGCCGGCCCGACGCTGCCAGCGCCGAAACAAGCGTTCAAAACAATGAAACAGCCGTGCAAAATCCCCAGCCCGATCAACCTGGGGAAGAAGTTTAATACTAAGGGGCTCTAACAATACCTCCCCTCTCCCTTTGGGAGAGGGGCCAGGGGTGAGGGCATTGTTAAATGAATTTAAGGTTTTATTAGAGCCCCTAAATCGTATCCCTCGATTTTTCTTCCACATCCTACCTTCTGACTTTTAACTTCTACATTGTCTATCATGGAATTTCAACAGCGGCTGCAAAAGGCGATCGAGCGCGGTCAACGGGCAAGCGTCGCCCGGGAACAGGCCGAACGCGATCAGGCTGTAAACGAAAAAGAACTCCAGCGGCTCCACACCCAGTATCGCTTGGAACTGTCCGAACGCATCGAACGCTGCCTGAAAAACGTGGCCGATCAGTTTCCCGGTTTCAATTTTGAAAACATCGTGGACGAACGAGGCTGGGGCGGGGCGATCAGCCGCGACGATCTCCGCCTGAGCCCGTCGGGCCGCACTACCGCTTTCAGCCGCCTGGAAATGGTCATCCGCCCGTACTCTTCCTCTCACATCTTGGAACTGATCGGCAAGGCCGCGATCCTGAACCGCGAGGTATTCAACCGCTCCCAATATCACGGACTTACCGAAGTCGATCTGACTTCGTTCACCGAGATGATCGACCGCTGGGCCCTGGAATTCGCCGAACTATACGCGGGAAAAAGTTAAATACATCTTGTAAAGCCGCGACCATTGGTCGCGCTTGCGGGAGTTAATAATATTATGTAATTACTACCGTGACGGGCACCGACCGAAGGTTGGTCGGTCGTGGTTTTACACTTAATTAGTTTTTGTTGCGAAAAGTACGGAATCATAACATGGCAAGCGAAAAGCCGACCATTTTTACCATTGGTCATTCTAATCATTCGCTTGATGATTTTTTGGCCCTATTGAATCAACATCATATCGCAACACTAGCCGACGTGCGTTCGTCGCCCTACGGCCGGCTGGAGCATTTCAACCGGGAAACCATCGCGGCCGCGCTTAAAGCGGCCGGAATTGAATACATGTTCATGGGCCGGGAATTAGGCGCCAGACGCGAAGAGCAGGAATGCTACCGAGGACGGCATGGCGGTTTACGAAAAGATCGCCAATCTGCCTGCGTTTCAAGAAGGTCTTTCGCGGCTGCGCCGGCTTGCTTTGGCGTCGCCCTTGGCGGTAATGTGCGCGGAAAAAGAACCTCTGGATTGCCATCGCACGATTCTGATATGCCGTCACCTGCGCGATTCGGGGCTTCAGATCAGGCACATTTTGGCCGACGGCGGCCTGGAAGATCATGCGCGAACCGAAAAACGCCTTGTTAAAAAAATGGGCATCGAGCGAACCCTTTTCGAACCCGATTTGAGCGAAGAAGAAATCATCCGCCGCGCCTATGACAAGCGCGGGCTGGAAATCGCTTTTCGCTACAACTACGAGGAAATGCCGCAATGACTACTGACCCCGCAACTACGAATCCTTCGCCACGTATCACGCTGTTCACGGTCGGGTTCACGGGAAAGTCGGCCAATGAGTTCTTTGAACTGCTAAAACAATCGGGCGTGCGGCGCGTGGTCGATATCCGCCTTAACAATGTCTCGCAGTTGGCCGGCTTCACCAAGAAGCGCGATTTGGAGTACTTTTTGCGCGTCATTGCAGATATTGACTACGTGCACGAGCGAGACCTTGCGCCGACAAAGGAAATCCTCGACGACTACAAGAAAAAACGGATCGACTGGAACGAGTACGAAAACCGATATCGGCGTACTTATCGAGGATCGCAAACCGGCTAATACTCTTAAACCCGAAGACTTTGATCGTTCATGCCTGCTTTGCAGCGAGCCGACGGCCGAACACTGCCACCGCCGCCTGGCGGCTGAATATCTCAAGAGTGCGTGGGGAAACGTGACCATAGTGCATCTGTAAAATCGGGAGGGGCAAATGACCCGCTTGATCTGCCTGGCAAACTCGCGGCGTGACGGCGACCGATGCGTGGCCGGGATCGACATCGATTCGGGCCGGTGGATTCGCCCCGTCCCGCCCCGGGGAGGCGCAATTCCCGAGGAAAAAACCTTTCTAAGCGGCCGGTTGTTCACGCCCTTGGACATAATCGAACTCGAACTCGACCCGCCGGCCTTTGCCACCCGCTTCCAATGCGAGAACCGCCTGATGCAAAATTGGAATTGGCGTCTGGCTGGGCGGGCCAATGCCGCCGATATTCTCAAGTATTGCACACGGGAAAAAACCGTCCTGCATGGTCCGGGCAAAACCGTCCAGCCCTCCGACCTGGAACGGCTGCCTCCGGATAAATGGACCTCCCTGGAACTAATCCATTCCACAAACGTGACATTTGAGCCCGATCCGCGCATGCCAATCCGCTGGCAAGCCAGGTTTTCACCAGGACCCGGCGGGCCGGCATATTGCCTGAGCATAACCGATCCGGAGACGACGCTCCGCCTGAATAAAAAACAAAGAATCAAACCCGAATGCCTGTTGACGGTCAGCCTTACCGAACCAAAAGAATTCAAGGAATACGGCAAGCCGGAACTCTGCTATAAACTCGTCGCCGCAGTCATCGAGTTGTAAAAAGGATAAAGGATGAGCGAATACTGCTTGCGGGATGAATTAAACCACTTGCAGTTTCGCGAGAGAAATAATCGCTTGCGGCTTCGCGTGAATTAAACCGCTTGCGGCTTCGCGATGAATACCGAATAGGTTATAACCGGAGTTTTACATATTTCTCCCCTCGCCGGGCACCGACCGAAGGTTGGTCGGGAGAGGGGCAGGGGGTGAGGGCTCCAGGAACGCAATCTCTGTGATTTATTCCCCATTTCTCCCACTATATTCCTCCGAATGTTCGGCGTGGAGTTTCCAGTTGGCCGTATACTGGTCGGCGAGAATTTTATCGCGGATGACCAGCAGGTTTTCGGCGTTGTGTTCTTCGGCCTGATTTGGTGAAATTGAACGATCCGGTAATCACCGTCTGCCCGTCGATAATCATGACTTTGTTGTGGGCGATGGCGTGTTGGCTGTCGATAAGCACCGGCACGCGGTGGTTGTGCAAATAATCGGCCTCGGTGTATTTCTCGGTCTTTTGACTGCGGTCGAGAATCACTTCCACGTGCACGCCGCGATTATATGCTTCGACAACGGCCTTGGCGATCGGAGCGGAGGTGAAACTGTAAGCCTGGATAAGAATGCTGGACTGTGCGGCATCGATTTCCCGGACCACGGCCTCGGTGCATCCGCCCTGGGGCGAAAAGTGAACCTCGATCGGCGGCAACGGCCGGTTGGAAAAAGCATTATCGCAGCCCGCAGGGGAATAAGATACAAATACAAACCAGAAAAATAGCAAAACGTCGCATTGCGATTCCCTTCATGGATTGAATTGATCGAACTTGTATAATTTATCACGGAAACATGAACTGCCAAAAGCCCAATAAATAATGTTATAATGCTTTTTCTCTTTCGTGTTTTCGTTTTTTCGTGATTTCGTGATTAAAAAATTGTAATTGGCCTTTCCCATGAATCAACCAACATTAACTCGCGAGCAATCGCGGCGGGTGGACCGGGTGGCGGCTGAGGAATTCGGCCTGTCGGGCCTGGTATTAATGGAAAATGCCGGCCGGGGCGTTGCCGACGTGCTCTGCGGACTGGGGATCGCCGGACCGGTGGTCATCTGCTGCGGCAAAGGCAACAACGCAGGCGACGGATTTGTCGTCGCCCGGCATCTGGACCTGCGGGGCCATGCGGTTCGGGTCCTGCTCTGGGCCGAGCCGGCGGAATTGACCGGCGACGCGGATGCGAACTTCCGGATCTTGAAAAAAACCACTGTGCCGATAGAGATTTTCGGCAACCGGCACGATCCGCAGCGTCTTGCCAAATTGTTGGCCGATGTGGCTTGGATCGTCGACGCCCTTTTGGGCACCGGTGCCCGAGGCGAGCCCCGCCCACCGCTGGACGCGGTAATCGATCAATTAAATGCGGCGGTCGCGCCCAAGCTGGCCATTGATTTGCCCTCCGGCCTGGATTGCGACACGGGCATAGCCGCCCGTCACACGATCCGCGCAACCCAGACGTGTACTTTCGTGGCGGCCAAACCCGGCTTCTTTGCCCCAGGCGCCGAACAATACGTGGGCCGGCTGCACGTCTTGGATATTGGCGCTCCTCGCCAAGTAATCGAAAGAGTATTGAAACCAGAGGATTAAGAAAGCAGAACAAAAAGTAAAATGTTCTAACAATAAGAGCCAAAATCAAATTAATTCAACACGAAAAGGCGAAAGAGCGAAATCACGAAAGAACGAAAAATAAATAATATTTCTGTTTCGAGATTTCGTTATTTCGTGATGAAAATGGATGCGTTAACTGAGAAATTATTTTTTATCGCAATCTATTATTTGCTGTTTTTCTGTGCTTCGGCCAATTCTCGTTCCAACTCGTTTACGCGGCGTTCCAATACGGCAATGTGGTTTCGCAATTGTTCGATTATTTCCCGGTCGCTTGGGGAGTTATTTGGGGCAGGCGGAGGGATTGTCTTGGCGGGCGGCGGCGTTGTTTTGGCGGGCCCAGGCTCAGGCAGAATTAATTCGCCCGGGGGCAAGGGGATCATCTCGGCCGTTTGACTTACCTGTGCAGGCGCGGCCGGAGGGCGGCCGAGAGTGACTTTTATCTTTTTCGCGCGCCGTCGCGAAGGATGTCAAACTCCACAACATCGGCCGGTTGGTAAACCCCGAGAATTTCGGTCAAGTCGCTCAATTGCCGCACTCGCATGCCCGCAAGCGCGGTAACCAGGTCTTGTTTCAGCAATCCGGCCTTTTCGGCGGGACTGCCCGGTCGAATTTCGGTGATCCGCACCCCGCGGCCGCGATCCTTTCGATCGTCCGCCGTCATGCCCAGATAAACCGGCGCGGGGCTACTGGTTGACGATATATTGTCTGGGGAAGGCGCAGGCGGAGGCGATGGAACGGAGGATGCAGGCCCAGTGGACGGAGAACGATACACGGAAGTGCCCTCCTGCGAGGGACTCACACGCTGGCGGATCTGCTGCTCGAGCCGGTCCAAAGTCGTCTGGGCCAAAACTACGCCCCCCAGGATAAAATTAAATAACGGCAAAACCACAAACCAGATAAGGGTGGAAGAATGCAGTCTCATTTTCTAATCTCCTGATTGTGTAACAAGGAGAAAGGGGGGAAATATTTTTTGTATATGCTTAATCACTATTATATCTCAAATTATTGCATTCTCCCTTATCCCCCTTTTCCCTTTTTCCTTCTCTTGCAGCTTAATGCTTACAATTATAGCAGTTTTTTGTGCGAATGTTGACTAACATTAGTCATCGATTTAAGGTATTCTTCTCCCATGGCCTTTGACAATTCTCAATCCCTGCGAATTTGTCCGGTTTCGCCCGAGGATCGATCCGCGGCGCTCGAATTGGCATTCGGTTATTTGTCCCGGCGAGGAGCGCCAGCGGCAAATCGAATCGATTTCATCGGCATCGTCAACCGGCAAGCATCCCTGGGAGGGTTTGTTGGGGGCTTATCGGAGCGGCAAGTTGGTGGGTTCGATTTTTTCTCAAATTCAGCCGGGAAAATATGCCCAAGTTTGGTTGCCTCGTTTGGTTCAAAATGAAGACCGCGGGCACGGCGGTTGACTTGTTGCGGGCCACTGTCAGAGTGGCTCGACCAAGGCCCGGTTTGCATGGCACAAATCTTGTTGGAAGCCGTCGCTGCGGAAGATGAAAAGACTTTGTGCGAGGGGGGATTCGATTATCTAACCGACTTGCTTTACCTGGTCTGCCTAGAAGACGATTTTCCTCAAGCTGCTTTGCCCTGCCCGTTGGAATTCGAGGTTTATAATTCTCAAAATCACGATCGATTGGCACGCATTGTTGATGCCACTTATCAGGAAACTCTGGATTGCCCAAAACTCAATCATGTGCGTCAATTGGACGACGTGTTGGCGGGCTATCGGGCGACTGGGGAATTTTTACCCGGCCGTTGGCTGATCGTGCGTTATGAAAATCGCGACGTGGGTTGCCTGCTTGCTGGCCGATCATCCCAGATACGAGAACATGGAATTGGTGTATATGGGAGTAATTCCCGAAAATCGGGGGCAACATTGGGGGGCGGACATTGCGCGGCATGCTCAATGGGTCGCCCGGCAAGCGGGCAGGCCACGGTTGGTGTTGGCGGTCGACGCATCCAATCGTCCGGCGATAGAAATGTACGCATCAGTGGGATTTCGCACTTGGGACCAGCGGCGGATTTATTATCGAATTTTTTCACGATAATGTGTGAGTTTTTCCGGGCTTTACCGGATTCGGCATTGCCAACGGCCGATTCGCTGCAGGCGGCAAGTCTATAAGTGGAAATACCTTTAGCCTATTAAGCGCCTTTTCGGCGAGCGCTTGGCACGCCCGGTTTGAACAGTTTTTCCACGATCAAGGGGTCGCAGAATCCAGGGTCGCAATTATAATTTTTTTTGCCCATAAAGCGGTATTTTCCCGCGATTCGGGCTTAAGGCTCCGCCGGGAAAAAAATTTTCGGCAAGATGGCCGGGGGGCCTTTGACATCTTTGCTAGCAAGGTTAGAATCAGTCTCTCGCGTGATACAAAACAAAGGGACCAAGGCGGCGTCTGCCGTTGCAGCAAGCGCCACTATCTCCGACATCATTCCGAATTATTGAAGTAAGACGACTTTGAAAGTCGTCCTACAGAATTTGTTTGCTTCGATAAATATATTTTTGCGGACGGCCGGAAGATAGTGCGCACTAGGGACGTGTAGGAAGTGACCAGGGACGATATGGAGATCGTGTCGGCTTTGTGCAAATCACTGGGCGACAAGGTCGGACAAAAACGCTTTGATTTGTGGTTCGGCGCCGGCACGCGCATCGACTACGACGGTCGGTCGCTGCTTGTCGGGGTGCCCAACCAATGTTTCCGCGATTGGATATCCGGCAATTTCCGCCGGCAAATCGAGGAAGCCTGCGTCGAAGTGTTGGGACATTGTCCGGCGATCGACTTGCGGATCGACGACAACGCGGCGGACCATAAGGGTCTACCAATGTCCGATTCCGGAAACGGCAAAACCAATACTTCGACGGCTCGTGCCACGGGGCCGGAGCCGGCGATCATCCCCATGGCCGCGCACCGGGAAAATCCGCCCGCCAAAACGGCCGAACCCGCCGCCGCTTCATCCGGTCGCAAATTTGCCACGCTGGAAAGTTTTGTCGCCGGATATCAGAACCGGCTGGCTTTGGCCTCGGCCGAAATGGTCGTCCGCCAAATGGGTCAATTCACGCCTATGTTGTTTTTCGGACCCAGCAGCGTGGGCAAAACCCATTTGCTCGAAGGCATTTGGACCGCCGCCCGAAAAAGCTCCCGCAATCTATCGGCCTTGTATCTTTCGGCCGAGCAATTCACCAGCCATTTTCTCGAGGCCCTGCGAGGCAGCGGCTTGCCCAGTTTCCGCCGCAAATACCGCGGCGTGGGACTGCTGATAATCGACGACCTGCAATTTTTCGTGGGCAAACGAGCCACGCAGGTCGAATTGCTGCACACCGTCGATACGCTTATGCGGGAACGGCGGCAATTGGTGTTTCGCGGCCGATCGCTCGCCCGCCGAACTGGCCGAATTAGGACCGGAACTCACCACGCGCCTGGCCAGCGGAATGGTCTGCCGCATCGAACCGCCGGACTATGCCACGCGCCTGGGCATTGTCGCCCAACTGGCTCGGCGGATGAAATTGCACTTGCCGGCCGACGTGCAGGAATATGTCGCCTCGCGATTGACCAACCACGCCCGCGAACTCTCCGGCGCCCTGTGCCGCTTGCAAGCCACCAGCGAGGCCCTGGGCAAGCCAATCACTCTGGCCATGGCCGATGAGGCCCTGCGGGAGATGGTTCACAACAGCACCCGCCTGGTCCGCCTGGGCGACATCGAAAAGGCCGTTTGCCAGGCTTTCGGCCTGGAACCGCAAAGCCTGCAGGCCGACGACAAATCAAAGGGCATCAGCCATCCGCGAATGCTGGCCATGTGGCTGGCGCGAAAGCATACCCGGGCGGCATTAAGCGAAATCGGCCGCTACTTCGGACGGCGCAGCCACAGCACCGTCGTCTCCGCGCAAAAACGCGTTGACCGCTGGGTGGCCGGCGGGCTCTCGATCGACCTGGCCCAGCGGGCCTGGTCCGTGGACGAGGCCATCCGCCACGTCGAACGCCATCTGGCCGCGGGCTGATGCCCTTTAAAAAGTCGCTTGCGGCTTCGCGATGAACATTGAACGCATTGTGGATAGCACTGCTTATCGCACCCGGCCCCAGTAGCGGAGGAATTCGGTATCCAGTTTCTTGATATTGCCGAATGCCTGCTGGAATTCGTTTAACCGCGTTTCCGGCGAATCGCGCAAAAAGCGGTTTTTTCTGGGATAGCATCCGCAGATAAGCGATATATTCCTTGGGATGCTTATTGATGAGAAAATACGTCAAGGCCCAAGCCTCGGCGTATGCGTCCAGGCTTTGCTTGACCTCTTGCAATCGTTTGTCGGCAGTGATGAGCGTTTGCAGCGAATCGGCCGGCCGGCGGGAAAGATAATTCTGGAATTGTTCCAGGCGGACTCGATTCACGGCCCCAATCCCGCTCCAACCGCCCTTTTGCCCATTTAGATCGGGCGTTTCAAAATACATTGCGATGCCTTCGCTGAACCAGACCGGGCAATCGCTCAGCCGGGTATGCAGCCCGCAATTAAATGCTATCTGATGCGTTGCTTCATGAACGATAGTCGAAACGGTCTGCAACGCCTCGGGCTGGGCCAGGATTTGGTTGATCTGTGCGCCCGTGCTGACGCTGACTGACGGTCGACCGGCCGAGGCCGCCCCGGTCAAATCGTACATCGTCATCCGGTTCGTGGCCAGGTTGAAATAGCCGATGATCGATTCGCCCGCCTCGCCCAAGTCGGCCCGGGTAAACTTCAGGTACGCCTGCTTGTCGGCGAAAATAATTGCCACCAGTGGGAACTCCGGCTCGTTAAGCTCGAATCCCTTATGCGACCAATAATTGGTAAAGGCCATGTACAAGCCGCTCGAAAAGCGAACCGGCCCACTGCGCATAAGTCTTGGAAGTGTCGTAACAAATCAAATAATGCTTTATCTGCAAAATCTCGAACGTCTTGGGCAATTCGGCCAACAGGCGTTTGGCCATCTCGTCGCGGGTGAAAGGCGCAAACGGCGTATCGTCGCTGGTGTGCTTGATCAATTCGTCCGGCTGAATCGCCCAAATCACGCCGTCCCGGCCCTGGAGCAATAATCCGCCGTCCTGAGCGTTGATCAACACCCGGCCGCTCTCAGTCATCTCCCGGCCCTTGTGGCGAAAAGTTACTTGATCCATGGCCGGAACCGCGGCCGTCCAGCCAAGGAGGATAGTAAAGCACAACAAAGTTCGATGAAATTTAACAGTCGCCATCTATCCATTATACTTGAAGGTACTAAGAAAGTAGTAGGCTTACGCCCTTTGCCTGCCACGAACTGCGAGGACTTTAGGGATTATTATGTTTATATCGCCCGGGCGATGCGTGACACCAATCGAAACACGGCCCAGGCCAAAAGGGCGAATATCGCAATCATCGCCAGGCAGATGCCGGCCACCTGGTCCTCCACGCCATAGTGCAAAAGCCCGAAAATGCGAATGGAAAGGGTCGTCACTCCCGGGGGCACGACAAGGATGCTCGCCGCCAAATCGCCCAGCGATATTGCCAAGGCCGCCAACCAGGCCACAGCCACCGCCGGCCAGCGCATGGGCAGGGCGATCCGCCACAAACGCGCAAGCGGTCCCGCCCCGTCGATCATCGCGCTTTCCAATATTTCCTTGGGCACCGTTTGCAATGCCTGCCACATTATCAGCGTGGCGATCGGCAGGCTGCGCAGATAAACCGCCAGCCAAGGGGCGAAAATCGAATGATCGTACAACCACACCAGACCGGGTAGTTCCGGCCGGTTCAACAAGCGGATAATGGCGATGCCCAAGATCGGGCCGGGCATGGTCAGAAGCACGGCGATGATTAAAATAATTATTGCAAATTGTAAATTGCAAATTGCAAATTGCAAATTGCTTGTAAAGCCGCGACCATTGGTCGCGCTCTGTGGAATATCGCGAGCATTACTCGCGCCATTGCCTGTTTTTCGCGCCATCCATGCCAATGGGATTGCCGTCAGCACCGCCGCCGTGGCCGATAATACGCCGATCAACAGCGACCAACCCAATTCCCGGTGAAAATTCCCAGGCGCGGAGCAAATTATCCCCAAGCATTTAGCCGGGGAAAAGGATCGAATCCGCCCGGCATCGGTTTGGGTCGACCACGACTCCGGCCTTGTAAACCAGGCTTCCCAAAGGCACGCCCGCCATGAGCAAAAAGAATAATCCCGCCGCCAAAAGATAAAAATATTTCCACCGTCCCAATCGAAAGGTCCAATATCGCGGCAAACTCAGCGGCCGGCGGCTGGGCGAAAGACCAAAACAAAGCCCAAAACCTCCGATAATGAGCAAAGCCGTGATTAGGATGCCCAGCACGACGGAGGGCCCAGCGGCGTCCAACTCCGAGGCGGTCGCGGCGGCCTGGGTGTACACTTCCTCGGCGTACGTGCGGATGCTGAACAAGTCGGTCACGGTCATTTCGCCCGCCGTTATAACCGCCACCCAAATAGCGGCCATGCCCACGGCCGGCATTGCCCCGCGGAGCGAAACCCGGAAAAAAACCTGGCTCGCCGACCCGTCCAGCAGAGCCTGCTCTTCCAGTTCCGGCTCGACCAATCTGAGTCCGATGCCCACGATGCCCACGACCCAGGGCAAGGCCGCCAGGCTGTGGATCCAGATCGCCGCCCGCCAGCCTGTCAGCCAGGCCGATGAATTTGTGGCCAGCGTGAACCAGCCTTGCTCTCCAAAACCCGCCTGCCACGCCCCGGCCTGCAAATACAGCGGCACAAAGATCATCACGCCCAAAAGCCCCAAGAAAAACCTCCGCCCGGGCAAATCAGTCCGCCAAAGCAGCCAGGCCAGCAGCGTTCCCAACAGGCACGCTTAGAGCGCACGTCGCCCCGGAAAGGAGCAATGTATTCCAAAGAAGAGAAAG
Source organism: Pirellulales bacterium (assembly GCA_963844755.1). Lineage (GTDB taxonomy): Bacteria > Planctomycetota > Planctomycetia > Pirellulales > Thermoguttaceae > JBEKIK01. The sequence goes on along the minus strand of CAWJPM010000015.1, from coordinate 165,982 downwards.
TGTGCGGGCATCCACGGTTTAGCCCGGTCGCTTGCGACCGGAGTTCATGCCAAGCCCACGGGTTGCAACCCAGTGCGCTTAACGATATTTATTATCTGAGAATCAATAAACAAAATTTATCGCGAAACTGCAAGCGATTTTTTCATCCTTCATCCCTCATCCTTAATTCTCGTCCGTGCCGAGGAGTTTTTGCTCGACTTGATCGGCCTGCCAGGCGATGGCGGCAAGCACTTTGCTGACCTCGAGGGCGCTGATCGTATCGGCCGGTTGATTGGTCTGGAGCACGACCATTTGCTTGTCGGCAATAGTCTTCACGGCAAAAGCCCCGTGGATGGTGGAAGTATTGTATTGCAAAAGGGCGGCGGCGTTCTTTTCCAAAAACGGGCCGCAAACCGACCAGTAATTGACGATCGCGTTGCCGTCGGCGTCTTTTTGGCCGAATTCGACCGTCACCCGTTGCTTGCGCAGCGGGCCGACGGGGATGGTAATTTGCATGGCATCGCCCGACTCTTCGATTTTGTATCCGGCCGCGGCAGCCACGGTTCGCACAATGACCTTGGGATCGGCCGTAGCGGCTTGCAGGTTGGCGAAATTCGGTCCCACGCGCCATTCCAGCCGCGGCAGCGCCGGCGACACCGCCGGCCTGTGCGGGCGATGGTCCTGCGACAGAAGCCCCGCCGCCGGCCATGGCCTGTTGGATCATGCCCGGCATCATCATGCCGAATCCGGCGCCCATGCCCATGCCCATTGCGCCTTGTCCCAGTCCTCCGCCGGCTCCGCCGCTTTGTTCGGCCATTTTGGCCATGCTGTTGGCGGCCTGGAACTTGAGAAATGCGTTCAGATCGCCCACCGCCCCCATGGAACTGCGGGCGTCGATGGCTTTTTGCACTTCCTCGGGCGGGGTGATGGCGTTGATGAAAAAGTCGACCAATTCCAGGCCGTATTTGCCGAATTCCTCGGCAACTTTAGTTTTAGTCTGACCGGCAAGTTCGTCGTAATGGCCCGGCAAATCCAGCATCCCGCTTTTGATCGTCCCCAAAATATCGGCCAGGCGCGAGACGATCAAATCGCGGAAAAACGAGGTGGCCGCATCGGTGGTGTACTTTCCCTGGGTGCCGACCAAGTGTATTTACCAAAAGCGAGGAATCTTTTACGCGAAACGAATATTTTCCGAATCCCCGCAGCCGGACCATGCCGAAATCGGGATCGCGGAATGAAATGGGCTCCATCGTGCCCCACTTTTGATCCAGGAATGTCTGCTTGCCGATGAAATAGACTTGGGCTTGGAATGGCGATTGTTCCCAGGGAATCGTCAGCAGCCGGGTAAGGATGGGCACATTGGCCGTAACCAGGGTATGCCGGCCCGGTCCGAATACGTCGAGGGCCTTGCCGCCGCGGAAAAAAACCGCCTCCTGGTTTTCCTGGACGATCAATTGCGCCCCGATTTTGATGTCGGTCGATCCATCGGGCGGAATACGCTCGACCAGCGATTTGTTCTCCTGATCGAAAAACTGGATGACTTCCAAACGAATAGCCATAAAATAGCTCCGGATATATAAGTTATCAGTGTTTCAGTAGACAGTGCAAAACTGCAAGCAGTTTCAATCATTCAAAATCATATTCCCTAGCCCTAGCCCCTAATCTCTAATCCCTAGTCCCTAGCATAATACCGAACCTTTTCGCATGGGGGAAGCAAGGATTAGCAGACCGCTAAAGTTTCTTCGCGAAAAAGGCCAGGTCTATTGGATAAACCGGAGCCTTTCCTTGGCAGATTTTATCGTTTTACCGGCGGGGGGGTTTTCTCGATTTCTCAGTCCACCCATTTTAACGTATTTCCGGGAATGATTCATCTTGGCCCAAGTTGGCGACGATGGTATAGTCCCGTCTCGCTCGTCTATAGGGCAATCGCGCCTTGAACTTAGGAAAACAACGGCTGCCACTTAGGTAAGACGATTTTTAAAATCGTCCAACTATAAATGAACTCTGATTCCGGCAGACAAATTTGGACTCTTGCCTTAGGCATTTTGGCCTTGCTACTGCCCGGTTGCGCGGATATGCCAGCCTGGGTGCCGTTTCAGGGGGCCAGAAGCGACGATTTGCCGGGCGTGGTCACGCCGGCGGCAAAAATTGCCCAATTGAAAAATCTGTCATCCGAGGCGGCAAAAAGCGACCAGGATTCTCGGCATCGGGTAGTAGGGCAGTTGGTCGCGGCCATCCGCAGCGAGACCGATTCGCTGATTCGAGCGGAAATTATTCGTACCCTGGGCGATTATCCCGATCCGGCCGCCGATCCGGTGTTAAAAGCGGCGATTAACGACCCCGATGCCGACGTGCGTATTGCGGCCTGCGAGGCCTGGGGCAAGCGCGGCAACGCCCAAGCCGCCGAACTGCTGGTCCCGGTTCTGAGCAGCGACGTAAGCCACGGATGTCCGGCTGGCCGCCGCCCGAGCCTTGGGAAAAATCAAAGACCCGCGGGCCATTGCCGCCCTGGGCGAGGCCTTGACCGACTCCGATCCGGCCATGCAATACCGGGCCGTTTTGTCGCTTAAACAAATCACCGGGCAGGATCTGGGAAACAATGTCGATCGTTGGCGACAGTACGTCAAGGAAGGCCATCCTATTCCTGCCCAACCCACTTCGATGGCCGAGCGCTTGAAAAAGTTGTTTTAAAAGCCACATGATCCATCCGCCTTGAAATTGCCGATTTAAGTTTCAGGATCGGGCGTCGAAATTACCTCTTGGCATACCTTTCAAATAAAATCCCCATATTATGTACGCTTTGCAGTTGCTCAAAATCGCTAAAGCCCGTAATATTATGACGGATCGGGAACCGTCGGACCAATTGCGGCTGGTCGTTACCGATGAGAGCGACTCGGCGGTACAGTCTTGCGAGCGCCATGACGAAGATGAGGGAGATATCGATATGGCCGCTGCGGAAAGACATTTGCATTCGCTGCACAAAGAAGGCCGCATGCCGTCCAGGCATCTTCGTATCCAGGACGACTCCGAAGCCACCCCAGGCAGCCAGGCCATGCATTCGCTACGATTCACCGAGCAATTCAAAGGGCTGTTCTCGCTGGCCGTCGATATGACCTCCATAGCAGGGGTCGATGCCATCATCTTGCTTCTGGATGGACCGGCCGACTGGTCGCGGGTCAAAAGCATGGCCGGCAAGGCCAAGGTTATCGTGGCCGCCGACACCGCCGAACAACTCGAAGGGGCCAAGGAATTAGGTATGCCTGCGCTGCGGCTGAATATGCCCGAAAGCACTATTTACGAACGACTTACGCAATCGGTCCTGGAAGCCGTGGCCGACGACCTCCTGGCCCCCGGCTCCAGCGTGATTACGCTTTACTCCGGGTTCGACGCCGATAGCATCGATTCCCTCAGCCTGATTAACCTCGACGAACACCTCAACCGGCTCACCGGCCGCGACCTTCGTCAACTCGAAACCCGCGTCCCGTTGGATACGCTCAAGATCGTGGTCGATCTGGCCGTGGAAATCGGCCGTGAAGGACGCGAAGGCAAGCCCGTGGGCACGCTGTTCGTCGTGGGCGACGCCCGAAAAGTGCTCAATTGCAGCCGCCCCACCGGGTTCGACCCGGTCCGGGGCTACAGCCGCAAGGAACGCAACCTGGACGATCCCCGGGTACGCGAAGGAATCAAGGAAATCGCCCAAATGGACGGCGCGATCATCGTCTCGTCCGACGGCGTGGTAGAGGCCGCCTGCCGGTACCTCGACTGCTCGGCTGCCGACGTAACCCTCTCCAAAGGTCTTGGCGCCCGGCACTGGGCCGCCGCGGCCATCTCCAAGGCCACCAACGCCGTGGCCGTCACCGTCAGCCAGACCAACGGCACGGTGCGGATCTTCCACAACGGCGAGGTCGTGCTGCGGATCGAGCCCTATCTCCGCCGCCCCATGGTCTGGAAATCCTTCGAGTTCGAGCCGCCCCCGCCCGACGCCAAATCCAAACCCCGCGGCGAAGGCGGCGAATAAAAACTCATTTTCTTATAAAGCCGCGACCGTTGGTCGCGCCAAAACCGCTTGCGGCTTCGCGATGCCCGCTGCCCGCCGTCCTCAAAATCTTTAAACGTACCACCATCATCCATGTGATGGCTCATGCTTTAATGTCCGCTAACAAAATTCTCGGCGCCAGATCGCGGCTCATTCTTCTCCTGGTCCCAATACGGCGAAAGTCTCCGCAGGTTTGCCACGATTTCAGGAAACACCTCAATGATTCGATCCACATCCTTGTCCGTGTTATAGCGGCTAAAGCTGAACCGGACCGAACCATGAGCGGCCGTGAATGGTATTTTCATGGCTTTCAGCACATGGGAAGGCTCCAATGTACCAGATGTGCAAGCGGATCCGCTGGAGGCGCAAATCCCGTAATCGCTCAATTGAAAGAGCATCCCTTCCCCTTCCACATAATGACATGCGACATTTAACGTGTTTGGCAGTCGTGGCGCCCTTTTACCATTGATCTGCACGTATGGAATCCGCTGTTCGATGTTTTTTTCCAGGCGATCCCGAAGGCTGCGCACTCTCGTTTCTTCGTCTTGATAGTTTTCACCGGCCAACTGCAAAGCCTTTGCCAGTCCTATGATGTAAGGCACGTTTTCCGTACCCGCGCGGCGGCCTTCTTCCTGGTGCCCGCCGATCATAAATGGTCGGCAAGGCGTGCCGCGCTTGATGTAGAGGATCCCTATTCCTTTGGGGGCATGCAGCTTGTGGCCTGAAAACGACAGCATATCGACGTGCTGAAAATCCCGCTGCAAGTCAATGCGGACCTTTCCCACGGTCTGCGTAGCGTCGGTGTGGAAAACAATGGCCGAATCGGTCTCCTTGGTCAACCGTGAAAGCTGTTCAATCGGAAAGACAACGCCCGTTTCATTGTTGGCGTGCATGATTGTCACCAGCAGCGTGTCAGGCCTTAAAGCGCGGATAAACTCGGCAATGTCGAGGCTGCCGTTATTATCTACGCCGAGAAAAGTCACTTCGTAACCGTTCCGTTGCAGTTCCTTGCATACCTCCAAGACGGCCGGGTGTTCCACGGCGGTTGTTATAATGTGGCGGCGGTTTGGTTTGGCCTTGGCAACGCCGAAAATCGCCGCATTGTTGCTTTCCGTCGCACAGGAAGTGAAGAGGATTGATTTCGGATCGACAATCCCAAAATGCCGGGCAATCTCCATGCGGGCTTGGGCCATCGCCTGGGCAGTCTGCCGGGCAGGTTCGTACATCGAGCTTGGATTGAAGTAGGCTTCTGTGAAAAAAGGCGACATCGCCTGGCAAACTTCCGGAGCAACTTGGGTAGTTGCATTGTTGTCAACATAGATGATGCTCATAAGCGTGTCCCCCGTTCAGACGCCGATCACTCGGATGCGCTCGTCCACCATGTCTTTGAGGGTTTGTTCGACTAGCATTCGCAGGGTCTGGTTAGCGCTGGCGCAACCTTGGCAGGCGCCCGTTAAACGGCAATAGACCAAGGCATCTTTAATGTCGATGATCTCCACATCCCCACCATCATTTTTAAGCATGGGCCGTACATACTCATTAACCGCCTTTTCAATCTTCTTGTCAAACTGATACGGCGAAAGCGGGGCAATATCTTCTTTGGCCGCCTTGGGCATAGTTATGCCGATTAACGGGGATTGCGGCAGAGTTTTTATATTATTCCCACTCTCGCCCCAAATATCGTTGAGAATATCTTGCAGCCCGCCGGGCACGTGATGGCAGGACATGCAAGCGCCCCCTGCCTTAATGGCGTTGGTGATCTCCGGAATGGTGTGTAGATTCAATTCTTTTATCTTGCGGCGAATATATGGTTCGCTCATCGAAAAACACTTACAGACGATCCGCCCTTCCTGCTGTTCGTCGGTATGGATATCGACGCCCAGACTTTCAAGATCGACGCCCCGCTTTTGCGCCCAATTGAAAACGGCGGCCTCCAAGGCTTCCGCACCCATCACCGAGCAGTGTATCTTTTGTTTCGGCAGCCCCTCCAGGTATTCCACAATATCGTGATTAGTAATCTTAAGCGCCTCGATCGGCGTAAGGGGCCCTTGTTCGATCAATGCACAAAGTGCTTCCGAGGCAGCGATGGCCGATGTGCAGCCGAAGGTTAGATATCGCGCGTCGGTGATTATATCTTTTGTGGGATCTGTTGGATGGCGTTCGACCCGAAAGGTAAAACGTATGGCGTCGCCGCAGGTAATAGATCCATGCTCGCCCAAGCCATCAGGATCTTCGATCTCCCCGAGGTGTGTTCCCGGCTTGCCATGGACCGCATCCATGAAAATTTGTTTCGTTTTTTCGCTGTATTCCCAAGCCATCATAAGCCTCTAAATTATCATTAAGCTCGCATTAAGAGCCTACCCAAAAACTCCCCTCTCCGGGCACCGACCGAAGGTTGGTCGGGAGAGGGGCCGGGGGTGAGGGCTTTCTTAAATGCATATCAGATTTTGTTTAAGTTCCTTATTTGTTATTCTAATTTTATTATAGTTTAGTGCTAAAGGCGATAGGCCCGTCAGATCGGCTTGAATCTCTAAAAAAGGCATTGGCGGTTTCAACCGGCTACTGATATGCCACAAATTTCGCCTGGCAGACATTCATAAGGGCCGTTCACGGTCCTTGCCCGCCGCAGGCGGTCTTAGACCCGGTCGTTTACGCCGGGTGAGAAATGCCCCCCAAAAATCTCTCCCCCTGTCAGTCTCGTTTCACGGGACTCCTGCCCATGCCCACGCAGGCGTCGATGCTGACTAGCCCAGCAGTGAATTTCTGAAAATTGTACGCTGCCCAACTGCCCACCATCCACTTAAATCCTTCTTCGTACTCCGTACTTTGCTCTCAAAACATACTCCTCAACGTTTCTGAGCATTTCCTCTGCCCTCCCCAATCACTTCCTCCACCGTCTTTCAGTTCCGAATGTTGCTATTAACACGGTTTCTGCGGTCACAGATATCGCAGTTGTATCCATCCTCCCCGAAAGTCGGCGACAACGGGCTATGAGAATTCTTGTCGAAATCCTTGTCCGGCTATCTTTTTACGCGTGATATTGTTTTGAGACCTGACGCCAATCGACGGATTGCTAGAGAACTTGGCGTAGACCGGGAGACCGTTGGAATGTACGTGCGGGCAGTGATCCGCCAAGCGACACGGGGATCGGCTCGGCTTGGCACAGTTTGGTTGCGGGTAGCTCCCCGGCGGCGTGACGGACATCAACAGCATGTCATGGCGAAAAACACTGCTATCTCAGGAATCATCAGGAGGCTCTGCTTCCCAAGTCACTTCTCTGGTGGTTTCTCCTTAAACAGCAACTGCATCCTAGGCTTAGATGATGCGAGGTCCTTTTCGAGTTTATCGTAGAGTTCCGGTATTTCATCGTATAGTCCCGTAGTTGTTTGCATGGCGTTCCGCAAGTACTCCCCATTAAAATTCAGGTGGTCCTTCTCCTTCTCATACCATTGCATGGCGTTGGTGACGTACTCGACGTCGTCTTTCCCGCGAATCCCATGGCCGGCGAAACCTCGGCGGACAGCACCCGCAATTTCGTGGCGAACCTCGGGCACTTTGCACTTCGAGAAGGCTTCCCCGAGAACCAAGATAGGGTCTTTTATCTTATTTCCACGAAACACCAGGCAGAACTCGATTTCCTCGTAGACGCAAACTTCCAACTGACATCGCGTGGACAGCAACTTCACAAGATTATCTCGGTCGCCCGAGTCTATGAAAGTCATCTCCATATAAGATAGCACTTCGTTGGTGAACTCGCTGCGGTCCTTGGAACGGACGGGCAATGTGTCACACGTCGCAGTCAAATTGCGCAAGGCATCATGAGACAGATTGCTTTCGAGAATGCGACGACGCTTCTTTAGTAGTTCTTCATATTCGCTTTTGTCCTGTGTGGTGATGCGTGCTATTGAATCCCACTGTTTCTGAACCTCGAGCAATCGGGGAGCGCCCCAAGATGTTATGGGTTCCTTCGCTGTGCATCCGCCAACTGCTGTAAATGCAACACATGTCAAGACGGCTGGAAACAAGAGGCCCAGACGAAATAGCCCAGATGTTGAGTAGTCTGTCATGTAAACCGGATCTTTTCTTGTCATTGCGAATACTCCCCCTGTTTTGTTCTCAGATTAAATATCTCCATAGCCAGTTTCGGAACATTGATGAAGCCCCACTGGTGCCACTGCTGGCTTGTCCAGCAGTGAATTTCTGGTGATTGTACACCGCACTGGTGCCACTGCTGGCTTGTCCAGCAGTGAATTTCTGGTGATTGTACACCGCCCACTGCCCACCGCCCACCAATTAAAATCTCCTCCCTCATCATTCCCTAGATCCTAGCCTCTAATCTCCAATCCCTTATTTCCACCTACCACCTACCTCTTTCCCACCCTCATCCCTTATTCTTTCTTTGTTTTCTTTGTGTTCTCTGTGGCGATTACAAACTTCATTTTCTGCCCCCTCTGGACATACTCCGGCCAACAATTGCCCTTTTTCATGAAAAATTATGCCAGTCAAAATCCCCTAAAAATGCCCAAAAATCACCAAAATTGACCAACAATTCAATTTCCATCTTGTCACTTTTTTCTAGTGTGTTTACCCCCATCGCTCTCCGCATCTCTCATCTACCCAACAACTTACCTAAAACCCCCCACGTGGCTTTTTCAAAAACGATCATTCTGACTTTCCCGAAATAATTCATTTTCAAAAATCTCCTGTGGAAAAATTCCAACTCCTTATCCCGTAATCCATTTGCGCACCGTCCCCCGCAATACTCAAAACTTTTTTTCTTCCCTGCTTATGACTGCCCCAAACCGTCGCCCCAACCCCTTATTTTCCAACCCCTTAATACCTGCCCCATTGGTCGTAAAAAAATTTAACCTGTCCACGGAGAAAAACCCCAAATCCCCCAGTAAACAATTCCCCTTTCTTTCACAACATGTGCTGAACTCCGAACCTCTGATCTTGTAGGGTGCGTGAAACGCACCACCGCGTTTTTCATTGGTGCGTTTCACGCACCCTACTGCCTGAACCCCGAATCCTGAACCTTACATCGGCCTTTCGATGCTCAAATCTAGCGCATACCGCTGATAAGGCCGATCTGCTCGGACTACCGGTGCGGATTGGATGATCATCGTGCCCAGCGACTTGCCGCCCGAGTTGACCGTTTCGTAGATCAACCGGCTGGGATCGTTGCACGGGCGGCGGACATAGCCGTAGCGGGCGTTCATAAAGTTGATAATCGCCCGAGGATCGCCGGTCGTGCCCCGCAAGGTGATCTGCTGCACCTGCTGGGATGGGTTGAAATAGTAGGTCAGCGACCCGGCCACGTCGTTCGGGCTGGTGCCGGTCACCAGGGGCACGCGATATCCGTGCAGTTGCAACAGGGCCAGATCGGTCGATACCCGCGGCCAGCGCTGCAACACCCAGGCGGGCGACACGTCGAACCGCAAGACATCGGCCAAGGCCGGCGTCGGGGCGCCTTCCACCGATAACACAGTCGTACTCGATAGCTGCCCGACAAGATAGGCCGACTTATCGCCGGGTTTAAGAGTCATAGTCGAGTTCGCTGTTGCGTCGGACGTGGCCGATGATTTGTCGCCGGAGCTGCCCCAATGGAAATCGCGCCAGAAATCGTTGAAGCGGAACATCGAAACCGGCCCGCCAACCGCCGCCGCCAACAAAATTCCGCTTAGTGCAATTTTTTTGAACATGGAATAAAACGTTTAAAACCGTGACAAATCCTCCCGGCACAAGTGCCGGGGCTAAACGGTAATGCGTTATTGCCATTACCTAGAATCGGCAAAAAGAGGAACGCGGCTTGCCGACGGATAGGGCCGGCCGACGTAGATTGCCCAGACGGCAGGCCGGTTTAAAGAATTACAACCGGCAAAACCCAAAAGACTCGCCTAGGAGCCTATCGATTCAGCCCTCACCCTAGCCCTCTCCGGGCACCGACCGAAGGTTGGTCGGTAGAGGGGACTTTTCGGATAGTTTTGTAAAAAAATAAGCCGTGGATTTCATTCCACGCCTTATCGTGTTACCTCGGCCGATAAGGAGCGGAATTATTCCACGGCTTTCGACAGGAGATGGCGGATAAAGGTTTACAATTTACAACTTCTCGGCGTTTAGTATTCGGTTTGAAGTCTAGTTTTTGGTCTTCGGGTCGTCGGATTTAGCGTTTTGAGCGGTTCACGTAGATAATCGGGGCGGTCTGGCTTGCGCCGACCACGGAATCGTTTTGTTGCAGGCCCGCGGCCACCTGGCCGGCGTCGTTGGTGAAGATGTCGTCGTTGGACCCCTCGGGCTTAGATGTAGTGACGAATTTCACGCTGCCGTTTTCGAACAGTACGTTTTGTCCGAAACCGCCGTGATTTTCGCTCTGATGATCCGGCCGATCGCTGGGCGAGTCGGACATAATGGCAAAGTTGTCGCGGTACAGGTTTTTCGTGGGATAGTACGAGCCGTCGCGGGTATAGCCGAGGTTATAGCCATAGCTTCCGCCCATTGTGGGGCGGAGATCGACGACCTTGGAACTCGGCGTCAGTTCCAATTCGCTGTAAGTGGGAATGTGGAAGCTGTTGCGCTGGGCGACCAGGCTGGAATCGGGGCAAACAACGCGGCTGACGTCGGTAATCAGTTTGTTCTGGAAGAGCACGGGGGCATAAATGCCTGCCGTTGCCAATTTGCCCTGGGTGGGAATTCGGGGAAAGTATCCGCCGTTAGTCTGGCTGTATTGGGCCAATGCGGTAGCCCAATTCGTGCAAATTGTCCTGGCAAGCGGCGCGACGTGCGGAAAAGCGGCTGTTGGCAACGGCCGGAAAGATCAACAACGAGGCCGCCACAAGCACGGTGGCAGCCATGACCATGTCCAATTTTGTCATCCGCCCGACCCAACTGGGCGGGGCGACCTCGGGACTGAGCCTTTTTGCCGACGGCGCCGGACTGGCAAGATGCGCGGCCACAAAGCGGCAGGTTCGCTCGGCCAAGCCGGGCGGCGGATCATAATTTATCCGCAACGCGGCCAATGGCTCCAATCGACGTCGCAACAGGGCCAATTCCTTGCGATACTCCGCATCGCTCTCTAATTGCGCGTCCAGAGCCGATTGCTCGTCTTCATCCAGAGCGCCCAGTAGACTGCCAAGTAGTTGTTCTCGCTCGGAATCGGTCATGATCTAAGCCAGTGCTGTAAGAAGGTGTTTTACATTATTTTGATAAATTTATATGGCTAAAGGTTTCGCTGAGTTTTTGCACGGCCGCGTGGAGACGGCTTTTAACGGTTCCCACGGGGATGTCCAGATCTCGGCGGCCTCGCGATATTTTAATCCTTTGAAATACACCAACAACACCACTTGCCGGGTTTGTTCGGGCAGGTCGTCAATGGCACGTCGAAGCTGGCCGTGTTGCTCGGCGGCTTCGGCCTCTTCACTCGGCCCCGCTTCAGCGCCGTCGAGCAATTCGACCAAGCTTCCCATGTCTCCTTCAACGTCGCTTTGCATGCGGCGGTCGAGGCTGATTATTTTGTGCCGCCGGTTGCGGCGCTGGTAGTCGATGGCTTGATTTGTGGCCACCGTGTACAACCACGGCCGCACTTTACGCCCTTCCTCGAACTGATCGCACTTTAGATGGACCTGCAGGAACGTCTGTTGAAAGACGTCGTCGGCCATATCGGCGTCGCCAAGGTAGTGGCGTAAATATCCGTAAAGCTCCTTCTCGTATCGCCGCACCAACTCCTCGAACGCCGGCCGGTCCGATCGGGATCGATAATCCAACAACAGTTCTTCGTCGGTCCGGTCTATCAAGGCATCAGAGCCGTTGGCACGCGGCATTAAGTGTTCAATCGTGCCGTTAAACATAGTTACGATTCCATGTAGAAAAGGGTTCGCGCCGGCCAGGGAAAAACCTGGTTTTTCTTTGGCCAACAGCCCCTTAACCTTATTCTACGCCCTTTAATTTACACGATCTACAAGAGAAAAGCGTAGATTTAACCCCTTAAAGGACACTAATTTAGTAAATTGGCCTCAGACGATAGGTTTAGGAGACGCAACTCCCATGCCTATTCGGCACAAACGGCATAAAATCACCAATAGTGTACATTTGTAAATTGACAAAAGGCCTTCCCACATACCATTTTAAATATTGTTGCCTATGATAAGCCAAATCCGGCGTCTTATTTTTCCGGCAGGGGATTATTTTGAAACTTTTGCCATCCGTTACACTTCAGTATGGTGCAAGTCTGATTCGGTGGCAAGAATAATATTATTACTGCCAAAATGGCAGTTCCGGGAAAAGTCATAGATAAAAGTCCTATATAAACGAGGTCCTTGAGGAACAAAACACTTCTGCAAACACGGATAATCCTCGCTAGAAACATCTACCAAGGATCAGACAAATCGATTAGGAGAAAACCATGCGCACGCTAATTCAAATTCTATGTTTTTTGGCCATCGCCAGCGTGGCTGCGGCCCAAACTACCCGCACCGAGGTGACCAACGCGACTACCCAGGCGGAAGATTCGAAACCCAACAGCGACACTGTGCCGGACGTGTACGCAATCGAGCGGGCAATTCGAGCGGATCCTGGTGCTGCGGTTTAAATATCAAACCGATCTGCTCGATGGCCTGGAGCGGATGGTAAAAGAGCAGAAAATCCACAACGCCGTGATCATCTCGGGAATCGGATCGGTCCGCAGTTATCATTTCCACACGGTCAGCAACGGAACCTTCCCATCCAAAAATATTTACGTGAAAAATCCCGATGCTCCGGCCGACATTACAAGCATGAACGGGTATGTGATCGACGGCCGCATTCACGCCCACATCACAATGTCCGATCCTGACAAGGCGTTCGGCGGGCATCTGGAATCGGGCACAAATGTATTTACCTTCGCCATCGTTACGCTGGGAGTGTTTAAAGACGGAATCGACCTGAAACGAGTCGACGACAAAACCTATCGTTAGGCCAGACTTGTTTCGTCTACTAATGCCTCATGCCTTATCCTTCAATGCTATATTATCGAGGCACTGCTGCAAATATGCGATGCTGTCGCGGGCGAGGCGTTCGATGCCGGGGGCATAGTCGAAGACCTCGACGGAGACCCAGCCGCGATAATCGATCTTGCCCAAGGCTTCCAGAATAGGCAAAAAGTCCAAGCGGCCGAAGCCCGGGCCTTGGCGATTGGGATCGTTGGCGTGGAAATGGGCCAGCAGGGCGGCATTTTGGGCGATTATCTCGGGAATCGGCATCGACTCGGTCGCCATGGCTTTGCAATCCAGGTGCAAACGGACCTGAGGCGAGCCGATTCGCTCGATCAGCCCGGCCGTTTCCGCCGCCGTTTGCAAAAAGTCGGTTTCTTCCGGCCCTAATGGCTCCAGGGCAATCACCACGTCGGTTTCTTCCAAGACGGGAAGAATCGTGCTGAAAAACCTCCGTGGCGTAATTCATTGCCGACTCGCGAGAAACGCCCGGCATAAGGCATCGCTGCTTGGGCGAGCCAAAGACCATCACCCGGCCGCCCAGATCAAAACACAGCCGGGCGAGTTCGGCCAGATAATCGGCCGTTTTGCGCCGCACTTCGGCGTCGGGGCTTGTCAGGTGCAGGCCCTCGGTCTTGGCCAGCAGCCAGTGCAGGCCGACTATTTCCAGTCCGGCACGTTCGGCCAAGCCGCGAACTTCCGCCCGTTGCCGCGTGGAAATTTCATTTGCCTTCTCCGCCAGTGTAAAAGGTGCGATCTCCACGCCCGAGTAACCGCAATCGGCGGCGAAATCAAAGGCCTTTTCCAAAGGCCAATCCTGGAACGTCTCGTTGCAGATGGCAAATTTCATATGAATTTCTTCCCTCTACCTTCATTGGAGAAAGGGTGCAGGGGTGAGGGCCGATCAAGTGACAGATTAATCTTTGCATAACCGAGACCAGGGATCTTTGATTTTCTCTTTTGTATAAAAACTCTAGATTTTGTTGGTTTGCTTTGTCCGACTTTTTCCAAGCGCCGTCCTTTGTCGGTGCTGGGAACGCTGACCACGGGATCGGCCACGCCCTCAAGCGGATCGCCGGCTTTGATCGCATTCAATCGTTTCTTAGTTTGCTGGGCATATTGCTTCGAAAGTTCGTAACCCAAATAACGCCGATCCAGTTTCTTCGCCACGGCCAAGGTAGTCCCGCTGCCGGCAAACGGATCGAGCACCAGTTCGCCCGGGTTGCTGCAGGCTTCGATGATTCGGCCCAGCAATCGCTCGGGCATTTGGCAGGTGTGCCAGCCGGTCCGCTCCTTGAACGTGCCGCATACCCGGGAATAATACCAGGTGTCTTCGATGGGCGTAAACGCCTCGGGCACGTCCTGGGGGCGGAGAATCCAGGTGTTATCGGGCAGTCGGCCCTTGGGATTCGCCCGCTTGTCGCCGTAAACCAGTTGCCGGGCGGAAGGCACTCGCAAGGCAGGTGAGTCGGCATTGAACGTAAACGATTTTGGATCCTTGACCATGTAAAACAGATGCGTGTGCGAGCGGCTGAAATTGGCCGTGCAATTTACGCCGAAGGTGTAATACCACACGACCCAACTGCGGCAGGTCATTTTTAGCTCATTGGTGAGCATGACCTTAAGCTCGGCCGCATATTCATCGCCGATGGCCAGCCAAAAAGTGCCGCTGGGTTTTAGCACCCGGACCACCTCGCCCAGCCATTGACGGCTCCAATCCAGGTATTTTTCGCTTTCCAGGGCGTCGTTGTATTCGATCGTACTCGTAGCCGATATTAAAGGGCGGATCGGCAAAAGCCAGATCGACCGCGCCGTCGGCGAGTTTTTTCAACCCGGCAATGCAGTCCTCATTGAAAATCACGTCCCTTGGAATCGACACGGCAACGTTCCTCCATGAGGTCGAACATCTAAGATGGGGCCCATTTTTATTGCCTCATCGTACCAAAATTTCATCCTGATGCAAGTAAGCAGATTTCCGCTCAATTGGCGGTTGAAACGGGCATTATCCTATTTGCCGGCAATTCCGATACATATTAAAGTCGGCATGAAACCCTTCTGATCCAAGTATGCGTTGCCATTAGAACCGGCAAAGTTTAACTCGTCATGAAAAGATCGGACACGTATATGAGCCAGGGCAAGGCCGCTTTTAAAGCGAGTTATCTGCATTGCGTGGCTGTCTTTATGCTGTGTTTCGCGGTTGGCGCCGGAGCACTTGCAGCGGAAAACTCAACGAATTTGGAAAACTCGCTTCTCCCCGAAAGGTCTGCCGCATTGCAGGACAGGCCCATCCTGGCCTGGCTGTTGAACTGGCCGGAAAAGGAAAAACAAGCCGACGGGGAGGGTGAAGACGAAGAGGCGAAGGAAAAGCCGCTGGAAAGCGACCGCCCGGACTTCACCGACAGCAGCACCACGGTCGGTTATAGGCGACTGCAAATCGAGAGCGGCTACAAATATACCCAAGCCATCGATGGCGACCCCACACACAACGCGCATGATTTGCCGGAACTGCTTGTGCGCTACGGTCTGGCCGAACGGCTGGAACTGCGCGTTGCCTGGGATGAGGGGATGGTGTTCGAAAGTCGCAGGGATCGCAATACCGGGCGTCTTGTCGCTGAGAGCGGCAGCACCGATTTGGATATGGGCTTCAAGTATGCTTTGACCCAGCAGGACAAATGGCGGCCCCAATCGGCAATAATCACTGCGATTTCGGCCCCCGTGGGCTCGCCCGAACTGAGTAGCCGTCAAGTCGATGTTCTGATCAACTATCTTTACAGTTGGGATTTCACCAAGAAGCTTTCGCTGAATTGCAGCACGGGCAGTTTGTGGACGGCCGAGTCGGGCGACCATTTCTCACAGTTTTTTCAGTCCGCATCGGTAGAGTATGAACTGACCGAGAAGCTGCACGTCTTTAACGAGTGGTATGTTTTCTTGCGCCGCGATTTCAGCGACAACCGCCCGCAGTTTTACTACGACGCCGGCTTGACATATCTGGTTACGCCGAACTTCCAGTTGGACTGGGAGGCTGGTGTCGGCCTGAACCACGCCGCGGACGGATTTTTCACCGGCTGCGGATTGACGATCCGAAAATGAAAGTCGAGCCCGAGCATCAAGTTCAATATTTAGCTCCCGGTGAATACACCGGGGGTTTTGCTTGCGACTTTCTGCCGCGTCATGATGGTTAGGGCAATAGGTGTGTGGAAAACTCATTTTTTCACAGCCGGATTACCGTCGTGCCGCTTAGGCGGCGGATCAAGCGGCGCATTTCCAGCACGCTTAGGGTGGACAGCACCTGGGGCATGGTCAGGCCGCTTTGGGCCGCTATCTGGTCGATGGGCGTGGCTTCGCCTGCAATGACCGCCAGCACTTGCTGCTCGACTTCGTTGAGCAACAGTTCCGCCGGATGATGGATTTCCTGGCCGTCGTCGCGGGTGGCCGCTTCGACCAGCGGGCCGAGTTCTTCCAGCACGTCGTCGGCCGATTCGACCAGTTTTGCCCCGTCGCGGATCAGCCGGTGGCAGCCGCGCGACGTGCGGCTATCGACGTTGCCCGGCACGGCAAACACGTCGCGCCCTTGTTCCATGGCGTGCCGGGCGGTGATCAGCGCCCCGCTGCGGTCGGCGGCCTCGATTATGATTACGCCCAGCGACATCCCGCTAATCAGCCGGTTGCGCTGGGGAAATGTTCCGGATAGGGGCTCGGCATGGGGCGGGGCTTCGCTGACAAGCGCGCCACTGGGCGGCGATTTCATCGGCCAGTTGCGCGTGTTCGGGCGGATAGATGTTCGCCACCCCGCTGGCCAGCACGGCGATAGTGCGGCCGCCGGCGGCCAATGCGCCGCGATGGGCGGCGGCGTCGATTCCCCGTGCCAGGCCGCTTATGATCGTCAAGCCCGCCCGGGCCAGACTGCCGGCCAAGCGCTCGGCCTGGCGCAGTCCGTACTGGGTGGCGTGCCGGTGCCGACTATGCCCACGGCCAGGGCGTCTTGCGGTTTGATTCTGGCCGCGGACAAAAAGCACGCCGGGCGGATCGTGGATCTCTCGCAGGGCGCGGGGATAATCGGCATGGGACTCGGTAAGGATGTCGATGCCTTTTTGCCGGCAGAAGTCGATGACCGCGGGGACGTCTACTTCATGGTCCGCATTGATGAATTTTATCCAGCATTTTCGGCCCGATGCCTTTTACCTCGCGCAGTTCGCTGGCGCGGCCGCGAGAACGGCGGCCGGCGAGCCGAACCGCTCCAAAAGCGCCATGCGAGTCCGCGGCCCTACGCCGGAGATCAACGACAGGCGCAGCATGTCGAGCAGATCTTGATCGGCGGATTCCGATGGATGAATTCTCCATTTCGGCCATATTTGTTCCAACAGTTGTTGCCCAGGAAAAGAAAATAACCGGATGACAGTATATCGTGCGGTGAGACTTTGTGTAGCAGGGGCGGCTGCATAATCCGGCATCTAACCCGCCGTGTATTCACGGCGGGCTATGATATCATAATAAGGTGCGTCTTCTATCGCGCTGTGTCGCCGGTGAGCGCATATCGGATTTGAATTGATCCTGTATTGCGATTCTTTGATGATATACATAGCAACCATGGGTAGCATCAATCAACTGCTTTTTGTCAAGCGGCATGCCTCGGAATTGGCCGGGCCGTTTTTGGAAGTGGGATCAAAAGACTACGGCAATACGCAGGACTTGCGCTCGGTATTTCGCGGCCGGGGCGAATACGTGGGGGCGGATATCGAGGCCGGACCGGGCGTGGACGTGGTACTGGATTTTACCCGGCCGTTTGCCGAAGTTGATAATCAACTAGCCGGGCGGCGATTCGGCACGATCTTTTGCCTTTCGGTGATGGAACATTGCACGCAGCCCTTTGCCATGGCCGATAATCTCACCCAACTCTTGCTGCCGGGCGGAAAACTGTGCATCGCCGTGCCGTTTGCATTTCAGTTTCACGCCTATCCTTCTGATTATTGGCGATTCACGCACGAAGGCATCAAGATTCTATTCCCTCGACTGCAATTCGATCTGCAAAAATGGCACGGCGGCAACTTCCAGAACGGGCGAGTTCAAACCGCTGGACAAGGAACTCGGACGAATCAGCTTCGGCTCAAAATGGCACCGCCGCCAAGGACATTTCTTGCGGGGTGTGGTGGCGAAAACGCTGGGCTTGCTGGGGCAAATCGGCATCTTGCGCTGGTTGGCAGGCTATCCTTACGTGATGTCGCCCACGGAAGTGATGATGATTGGAACTGCTGGGTGAAGCGGAAAAATAATACAAGACGGAGTATAGCGTACCGTCAGGTCTATAATCCGAACGTATATTATTTTTACTCTTCCAACGCCGCGCGGATGTCCTCGGGATCGACGTCGTCGACCAGTTCGACGCTGCCCAGGCGGCTGGGCAGGACAAAGCGGAGTTTGCCGTGCTGAACCTTTTTGTCGTGCATCATGGCCGAGAGGATTTTGTCCGGGTCGAGCAGGGGTGTTCTCACCGGCAGTTCCAGGGTTTCCAATAATTTGTGCTGGCGCTGGACGAACTTCTTATCGACACGGCCCAAGATTTCCGCCAGCCGGGCGGCGCAGCACATGCCGATAGACACCGCCTCGCCGTGCAGCAGGTTGCCGTATCCGCTTAAGCGACTCGAAGGCATGGCCGAAGGTGTGGCCGTAATTGAGCACCGCACGCAGGCCGGTTTCCTCGAACTCGTCTTTTTCCACTACGTCGGCCTTAAGCCGGCAGCAGCGGGCGATAACCTCGATCAGCACGTCTCGATTTTTTTCGTTGACGGCCTGCCGCATTGGCTTCGAGATATTCGAAAAACTCGGCGTCCAGGATCACGCCGTATTTGACGACTTCGGCCAGGCCCGAGCGGTATTCTTTTTCAGGCAGAGTTTCCAACGTGGCGGCGTCGATAAACACGCCGGCGGGCTGATAGAAACTGCCCACCATGTTTTTGGCCTCGGGCAGATTGATGCCCACCTTGCCGCCCACGGAACTATCGACCTGGGCCACCACGGACGTTGCCACTTGGAAAAACCGCAGGCCCCGGGCATAAGTGGCGGCAACGAATCCGGCCAGATCGCCCACCACGCCGCCGCCGACGGCCACAACTATGCTCTTGCGGTCCGCGCCCAGTTCCAAAAGACCCTGCCACAAACCAGAGGCCAGATCGACCGATTTGCTCGTCTCGCCGGGCTGGATGGAAATCAAATCAGTATCAATTCCCTCGTTGACCAGACTTTCGGTCGCCTTAATAGCGTGCAATTCTTGCACGTTATCATCGGTGATCACCACGGCATGGGTCGTCCGGCCGCGCTCGATAACAAACTTGCCCAACTCGGCAAGATTCTCGGCGCCGATGAGGATGTCATAACTCCGTTCGGCAAGGTTCACACGCACGGTTTGGACTTTAGAAGACATGAAACTACCTTTAGTTAGGCCATTATGTTGGGGCGGCAGTTTAACTGCCGCCCCAACATAGAAGCCCCGACGCCTGCGCCGGGAGTTGTTACTTCAAACGTTCCAAATCCTCGGCCGTGACGGTGATTTGGCGGCAAAAGCCGGTGTGGAGCCGGATATATGCCAATTCGACGGCCTGGGCGGGATTGGCATGCAAAAGCGTTTCGATCCGCTCTCGCTCGGCTTGGTCGGTTGGAGCGATTTTCCAATGTGTCGGGCCAGATCGTTGTTTGTTCGATTACCAGGGCTTCTCGATAAGGATCGATGGCGTTGGGCATGGGATAGGGTTCAGGGTTTGGGATTCAGGGTTCAGGAAATTGGAGCCAATTATTCTATGCCAACCAACGGTGGTTCGGCAATTGGGCCATTACGCCCGATCGAAGGGAAAGGCAATTACATCGGCCAGGGTTTTTGCCCCGGCAACGAGCATCACAAGGCGATCAAAACCCAGGGCCACGCCTACCGCGGGCGGCAGGCCCGATTCCATGGCCGCCAACAGCCGGCTTTGCTCGGGCAGAGCGGGTTTGCCTTCAGCGGCGCGGAGCCGGTTGTTTTCGCGGTTTCGCCGGATAAGTTCCTCGGCGTCCAAGAGTTCGTTGTAGCCGTTGGCCAATTCGATGCCCGAGACGTACAATTCGAACCGTTCGGCCACGGGAGGATCGTCATTTCGGATGCGGCTTAATGCCGCCTGAGAGGCCGGAAAATCGTACAACAGCACGGGGCGGTCGAGCCCCAAGTGCGGCTGCACACGTTCGACCAAGAGCAAATCCAGCCAGCCGTCGCGATCGTCGCTTGTAAGACTGGCCGGGGGCTGGATGCCGTTTTTCCTGACGGCCGCTATCAGGGCTGCCGTGTCTGACGAAAGCGGATCAACACCCGCATGTTCGATAAACGCCTCCCGGTAGCTGACTTGCCGGGCAGGGCCGCGGCGGAGCATTATCTCGGCCAGATCGCTGGTAAATCGCATTCCTTCGGCCATTCCGTCGCCCGCGCGATACCACTCGACCATGGTGAACTCGGGATTGTGCAAGGGGCCTTGTTCGCCCTGTCGAAAGACCCGGGATATCTGATAAATCGCCTTTGCACCGGCGGCAAGCAGGCGTTTCATGGCGAACTCGGGCGAGGTTTGCAGCCATAAACGCCTTGGCGGTTTTTCCGGCGCTTGGGGATATCTCGGTATAAAAAGGGTCCAAATGCCGATCAACGACCGTGTCGGACGATAGAATGGGCGTTTCGACTTCAAGAAACCCCTGCGCATGAAAAAAATCACGCAGCCCTCGCAGCAAATCGGCCCTTAGCCGCAGATTCTCCCAAGAGGCCGTGGGAAGAAAATCCGATCGATTCATTCTTTTACGCGTTCAATGTATGCGCCGGTACGGGTGTCGATCTTGACCAGGTCGCCCATCTCGACAAAGGCGGGACAGGGGAAATCGGCACCGGTGTCCATTTTGCAGGGCTTGGTGACATTGGTGGCCGTGTTGCCCTTGGCGCCGGGCTCGCAGTATTCCACCCGCAAAACGACGTGGTTGGGCGGCGTTATGCTGATGGGTTGATTGTTATGAAGAATAATACTGCAAATCATGCCTTCCTTGAGATATCTCCAGCTTTCGTCGACCTGTTCGGCCGTAAGTTCGTATTGCTCGTAGGATTCGTTGTCCATGAACACGAAGTGATCCATTTGCCGGTACAGGAATTGGGCCTGGATTTCCTCGATTTCGGCGCCGTCAAGGCTGTCGCCGCTTTTGTAAGTGCGGTCCAGGACCGTGCCGCGCAACAAGTTCCGCAGCTTGCACTTATAGAGTGCCTGGCCTTTGCCGGGCTTGACGAAATTGCACTCGATCATCAGATAGGGATCGCCATCGATTTGGACCTTAAGGCCTTTGCGAAACTCGCTGGTATTAAAACTAGCCACGATTGTTATTCCCGTTTTGCTTTCTCATTAGGGTTGGTTATGGTACGATTCGACTATGGTAAGTTTATCATCCCAATTGGAGTTTTTGGATACCCAGCCGGAGCCGTCCGACTGGCAAAGCGAATTGGCACGTTCGGTGCGGGACCCGGCCGAATTATGTCGGCTGGTTGGATTATCTTCCACGGCAGCCGAAGCGGTCATGCAGGCTGCCAACGGATTCCCCATTCTGGTTCCTCGGCCATATCTTGCCCGAATTCGCATTGGGGATGCCGGCGACCCGCTCCTTTTACAGGTTTTACCGCGTAGGGCCGAACTTGACCAGACACCCGGCTATGCGCCCGATCCGCTGGGCGAAATCGCCTTCACTTTGCGGTACCGGTCTGCTCTGGAAATACCAAAACAGAATCTTGATCCTAGCAACTCCTTTGTGTGCCGTCCATTGCCGATTTTGTTTTCGGCGGCATTTTCCGTTCGATAATGGCCTCCAATCCCCTTCAAAGTGGGATGAGGCATTTCGGCTGCTCAGCATGGAATCGTCGATCCACGAACTGATCCTAAGCGGCGGGGACCCTTTAATGCTGCCGGATGAACTGCTTTCTCAGTTAGCGGCGAAATTCGCCCAAATATCTCATCTTAGAAGGTTGCGAATTCATACCCGGATGCCGGTCGTAATTCCACAGCGGGTATGTGATGAATTGATTTCCTGGATTAAGGGGACAAGGTTATCCACCATAATGGTGGTTCATGTGAACCATCCCGCCGAGATCGACGCGGAAGTGGCGGCCGGGCTTGGCCGGTTGGTTGATGCCGGAATCCCGGTCCTCAATCAAGGGGTGTTGCTGGCAGGAGTCAACGACGATTTAGACGTTCTAGCGGAATTATACGAACGGCTGGCCGATCTGCGGGTAATGCCATACTATTTGCATCAATTGGACCCCGTGGCCGGCGCGGCACATTTTGAAGTTCCAATTGCCAAGGGAAAAGCCCTGATCGCCGGGCTTCGTAAAAAACTTCCCGGCTATGCCGTGCCACGGTACGTCCGAGAGAGCAAAGGCGGAGCGGCAAAAGAAATACTATCTTGATTGAAAAAGGAATGCATATTTTCGCCAAAGTCGTAAAAACGGAAAACCAGGCTATGTGCGGTCGCTTCTCATTACGTGCTCGAAATGCCGAGATACTGGCCGAGTATTTCAGCATTGTCGATGTGCCGCTGTTAAAGCCCCGATATAACATCGCACCTAGTCAGCCGGTGCCGGTGGTTCGGCTAAAGCCTGATAAAAGCCAGCCACAGAGGGAAATGGTATTGATGCGATGGGGGTTGATCCCCAGTTGGGCCAAGGATGCGGCGATCGGCAACCGGATGATCAATGCCCGGGCCGAAACACTGGCCGAAAAGCCGGCATTCCTCGCGGCTTTGCAGCGGTCGGCGATGCCTGCTCGTGGCCGACGGATTTTACGAATGGCAGGTAACCGGGCGCTCAAAGCAGCCGTATTTTATCCATTTTCGCGATGATCGGCCTTTTGCCTTTGCTGGTCTATGGGAAAGTTGGGAAGGCCCGGACCATACGGCGATCGATTCGTGCACGATAATCACCACGGCAGCCGGCGAGTTGCTCCGCCCCATCCACGAGCGGATGCCGGTAATCCTGGCGCCGGAGGCATACGAAGTTTGGCTTGACACGGCAGTGGAAAACATGGATACAATCACCTCGTTGCTGGTTCCATTTTCTAGCAAGGAGATGGAGGCATACCGGGTGAATACGCTGGTAAACAAAGCCGCGAACGACGTGCCCGGATGCATCGAGCCTTTGGAAAAATAATTCTAGCAATAGAGATCAACAAAACGCTTAAATAGAGGTCGCCATGAAGGCCATCCTGTTTTTCTTATTTTCGATCAACCTGTTATTTACATCTGCGGAAGAAAAGATCGGCGATTTCGACGGGCAAACCGATATCGGAGATGTAAAACTAAAGGGCGAGGCTCAATTCGACGCCAAGACCAAGCAATACACAATAACCGGCAGCGGCGAAAACATGTGGGCTGGCGAGGACGCCTTTCATTTCCTGTGGCGAAAGACATCGGGCGACCAAAGGCTATCCACCGCCATTGCCTGGACCGGCACGGGCGGCAATGAACACCGAAAAGCGGGTTTGATGATTCGCCAAAGCCTGGATGCGGACTCGGCGTATATCGACGCAGTAGTGCACGGCAATGGACTGGTATCGCTGCAATATCGCGAACAAAGCGGGGGAACGACTCAAGAAATCCAGGCCCCAGTAAAAGCCCCGGAGGCCATAATGCTGAGAAGAAACGGCGATCTTTTCACCTTATCGGCGGCGGGAAAAAACGGCACTTTCAATCCGGTGTGCAGCAAAAATATGCAACTTAAAGACCCGATATATGCCGGCCTTGCGGTGTGTTCTCACGATCCGGATAAAAAAGAAACCGCCGTTTTTTCCAGCGTTCATCTGGAAAACCACGGCGTAATCCCGGATAGCTCGCAAATTCTGGAGAGCACGTTGGAAACAATAGACATCGAAACCGGCCGGCGCCAGATCGTAAGCCGTGTAAAGCAGCAGATCGAGGCCCCAAATTGGTTTCCCAGCGGCGAAACCCTGCTTTATAACAGCGGCGGAAAACTGTATTCAATACCGGTTAAAGGAGGTTCCGCAAGTTTGATTCCCACGGGAGAGGCGATTCATTGCAATAACGACCATGGATTTTCGCCCGACGGCAAATGGATCGCACTGAGCAACAACACGGTCGATAGAGGTTCTTTAATCTATATTATTCCAAGCGATGGCGGGACACCGAGACTGATCACAAAACTAGGTCCGTCGTATTGGCACGGCTGGTCGCCGGACGGTAAAATATTGGCGTATTGCGCCCAGCGGAACGACGAATTCGACATCTATACTATCAATATCGACGGCACGCAGGAGACCCGCTTGACCGATGCGCCCGGCTTGGATGACGGGCCGGAATATTCGCCCGACGGCAAGTATATCTACTTTAATTCCGAACGCGGCGGTTTAATGAAAATCTGGCGAATGCTGGCAAACGGTCAACAACAGGA
The DNA here is from genome assembly GCA_963844755.1 of Pirellulales bacterium. Taxonomy (GTDB): domain Bacteria; phylum Planctomycetota; class Planctomycetia; order Pirellulales; family Thermoguttaceae; genus JBEKIK01. Next base: position 141,558 of record CAWJPM010000015.1, on the reverse strand, counting down.
GCAGGTCACATTCGACGACGCATATGCCGATTGGTTTCCCCACCCGTCGCCCGACGGCAAGTGGCTTGTGTTTTTATCCTATGACAAGTCGGTTAAAGGGCATCCGGCGAATCAAGAGGTCGTGTTGAGGTTAATACCGGCCGCGGGCGGCGAACCTAAAATAGTGATGCATCTTTTTGGAGGGCAGGGCACGATTAACGTTCCATCCTGGTCGCCGGACAGCAAAAAATTCGCCTTTGTGAGTTATCGGTTGGTTGCGAGCAAGCCGTAATTCGATTTTTTATCATGACCTTACTATTCGAAAACCCGTTGCGGATCATCTTCATCGGCATTGTTATCGAGGCCGTCTTGGGCATCGTGTTGTTGCGCACCGGCCGGGGAGCGCTGCTTTGGGCAATGCTGGGTGTATTGGCCTTAACACTGGCGGGCGTGGTCGTCGAGCGACTGGTGGTCACCGAAAAAGAGCGCGTGGAAATGACGCTGGACGGAATTACTTCCGCACTGGAAGCCAACGATCTGAAGCGGCGTGCTGAGTTACATCGCGCCGGACGCCACTCAGACGCGGAGCCGCGCGGCTTGGGCCATGGGACGCATCGAAGTGCAATCCGCCCGGATCTATAGGCTGGAAATAACCATCAACCGGCTGACAAGCCCGATGACGGCCAAGGCCGCGTTTTTTGGGCATATTTCTTATCGCGACCGGCAAGGAGAAATTCCCTACAACAACTATAGTTCGAGATTTGTCGTGGATTTGCGCAAGCAGGGCGATGTCTGGGTTGTGACCGGACACGTCGAAGAACAAGAGATGGAAGGAAAGGACAGAGTGATAAATACGGAATAAAGTGTGTCGAGTGAAGAGTGAAGAACACAGGTATGCCGACTAATCGAGCGGCCTTAGGTTTGGTTTCCAGGAGGGAGGCTTCTTTTATTATTTCGCAGCAGGCGGTTGGAATCCGCTCTGGAAATGGACTTCACCAGGTAACAAGAAAACACAATCCAAGCGACGGCGGCGCATTGCATCATGCCTAAATAAAACGGATGTAAAGCCGGGCGGGAAGTAAAAGAGTAAAAACTCCATTGGCTGGCGTTTTCCCAGCCGTCTACGGTCCGCCGCCAAGTCGGTTTCAACCCTGGGCCGATCGTTCGAGGAGGCATTTTGCAACGGAATTTCGCTGGCCACCCAGCCAAGAGTCAATAATACCGCCAAAATCCAGCCGATTCGTTGCACGGCATTGCCCTTCAAAATACGATGTTTAAGACCTTGATTCCACGGACATTAGACGCCTGAAAAGTCGTGCGGAAACGATTAAACACAGCGAATTAAGGCAATTTTCAAGCCGAGAGCGATCGGCGATTGGAGAGCCAATCGCAAAGGATTGCCACATAAGCGGTTAATAGACTTGGACGAGGCCTGTCAACGAACCGCGGCGTGGCAGGCGGACAACATCTTTCTCCCGGCCGTGTTGCAAATTTACAACACGCCGTAAAATCCGGCCGGCAGAATGCGGGCATATTCTTTCAGTTTTTCCGCCTAGATTAGATAGGGATTTTGCCTAGTCATGAATTGTATTCTACAGTTATATGTGTGCGTAACATCAAATTTCCGCGGGCAAATACAAACCGGGAAGGTAATGGTGTTGGCCGCATGGCAACTACTCTCCCTTCTTATCTCTTACTTTAGCGGGGTATCGAAATCATGGCTAATGGACATCTGCACGAAACTGGAATTGAAAAAGATTCTTTCCATGGCCCAATTGCCCGGGCTTCCGCAAAGTGCAATTCGACTCTTGGAATTATCCCAGGATCCCACGAATGGCCCCGCGGAATTCGCGGCTTCCGATCGAGGTCGATCCGGGGCTTGACCGGACAAGTATTGCGATTCGTGAATTCTTCCTATTTTGGTTTTGCCCGGGAAATTTCAAGCATCAAGATGGCCATCACCTTGGTCGGCATCCGCACCATCAAAAACTTCGCTCTATGGAGCGCGGTTTTCAGTTTGATGGCAAATCCCAAATGCGGCCCGTTCGATTTGAAAAGTCTATGGCAAGATTCCCTGCGCCGGGCTTTGTTTGCCAGGACGCTGGCCAAAATACTAGGCATGAAGGAAGCCGAGGATACATTTGCCGCGGCCTTGTTGCAAGACATGGCGGTGCCGATTTTAGCGAAGGAATCGCCGCAGGTATACGTGAAATTATTGGAATCGCGCAAGCAAGGACAAATCCGGCTTTCAACTTTGGAAAACCAGATTTTCGGTTGGAACCACGCTCAAGCGGGCGGCATGATGGCCCGACATTGGAATCTTCCCGAGGATTTCGCCCACTTGATCGAAAACCACGCGGAAATTGAAAATCTCGTCCAGCAAACCGCCGAAGCTCCGGACAAGGCGGCCGTGGCAATGTCGGCCCTTTTACCTGCTATTGCCGATCCGGTGTGGACGGAATGTCAGCAATTCGAGTCTTATTACGAAAAAATCAACCCCGGCAACAGCCCGACGATCGTGGAATTGCTGAGCCAAATCGATCGGGAATTTGAGCAATTTGCCCCGCTGATGAAGCTTAGCACACCCGCAAAATCGCTAGCCGATTGTTACAATGATGTTACATCCTCGGCCGTCTAAGCCGCGGAAAAAATTGATTTTATATAAAGATAACGCCCAGCGACTGATCCAGATGCCATCAGGCAGGGGGCGATTCGTGGGGCTCGTTTCGTATAGGGAAAAAGCCTCATTTCAATACAATACGAAGGAAAAATCATCTTTTTTAGGAATGTCCACTTAATAGGTGAACTCGATCATCTTGCGTTTATGCCTGTAATTCAGATAGTTGCGGCTAATGCCCAGCTAAAATTTTGGGATTTACTGATGTAATGTGTAAAATGACATAGAAGGGCCAGAAGGATTTTGGTATTTGCATGAAAAGGGCTATATTCGGCATTGAAATTAGTCGAAAACAAGCGGCCTCCCAAGGCTCGGTTTCCGATAATTGACAATGCAGCCTTACAATGGAGTGCAAGACCATGAACGCCCGAAATTACATCCGCCGCGGCAAGATCGAAAACGAGGCTGCGGGCTATCTGGAGTTGGGCATGGCTCAACAGGCGCTTTCCGCTCTGTCACGGCTCGGAGACCAGTCCGCACTCGATGCTAATGGATTATACATCCGGGGAGAATCGTTGCGCTCGCTGAAACGATTCGAAGAAGCCATCGAGCCCTTGCGCCTGGCAGCCGAAGCCGCGACCGACAACATCCAAGTGCTTTTGGCGCTGGGCTGGTGTTACAAACGAATCGGCCGCCTCGATTTGGCCATTAACACCTTGGAGCAGGCCTTGGCAGTCGAACCCGGCGAGCCGCTTCTGCGTTACAATCTGGCTTGTTATTTCAGCCTGGCGGGCAACAAAAATCGTGCATTGCGTTATTTGTCGCAGACCCTGTCGGCCGCCCCGGACTACCGCCGGTTGATCGACGACGAACCCGATTTCAACCCTATCCGTCAGGACCCCGATTTCCAATCGCTTTGTCGGAAAGCGAACGAAGGATAGCGGCGCGCGGATGAAGTTCGCGTTCTTACGCCAAGGATTCTTAGGACTTTTTTCCATAATAAAACCAGGGCAGCCGCGCGGGATGGCGGTTGTCCTGGGGCATTTGTTTCAGAGCCAGGCCGTATCGGACAGGTTGAATTGTGTGCTTATACGGACAAATACAGTCCGGCGCTACTGAATCTAACCGCGGCCAATGGCCGCGGCTTTATATATCGGTCATGCTCTAAAAATTGTACCCAACGGTGGCGAATCCTCCGTGCAGGATCAGGTCGCTGTTTTTGTCGATTTCGGCAATGGCGGGAATATCGACGATGTAAAAGGGAATCTGGGCGTCGGCCAACCCTATGCTGGAGACCGCCACCACTCGATATCCGACTTGTGCGCTCCACTGGCGGGCGAATTTCCAATCCACGCCCACGTCGACTTGGGTGAGGAAGGAAACGGTATTGGTTGTGGAGTTGACCGGATACGTTCCCGGCACGCCGCTGGTGCCGGTGGTGGCTTTATCGCCGTTGCCCAAGTAGGCCTGGAAGTTGTTTGAAATCTGGTTGTCATAGATGCCCACCTTCGGGGCCAGGAAGAAGCGGAAGTTGTTGCCCATGTTATAGCCGAGCTCGAAACCGAGTTGGGGGCCGACAAGGTTGTTGGTAATCCCATCGCTGAGGTAAGCCTCGAATAGGCCGCCGTCTTGACCCCAGTAATGCGGAGCATCGGGATCGGTAACGCCTGGTCCGGCCAGCGAGCCGAATTTCCATGATTCTTGGAAGCGGAAATAGCGGACGCCCATCGACCAGCCCAGGTCCCATGGCGAGTCTTGGCCATAGCACCATTGGCCGCGGACTAAATTGACTTCGACGTTTTGGACTTCATCCCTGCGCCACAGGCGATGTTCGGCGGCATTGTCGAACCACGTCTGCCGGTCAGGCCGTCGAATTTCATATCGCAGACCGACAATGGCGTGCCGACTGTGCCATCGGGATTGGTGGCACTGACCGGGCTTGTATGACTGACATAACTGTCGAAATCGCCCAACGTCCAATAACGGGCTTCCAATGCCCAATATCCGGTATTGCAACAGCTATTGCAACCGCTATTGCAATCGCAGCAGAACCGCCGGCCGAAGCGGACTTCGCCGCCCCATTGCCAACCGAACTCGTCAACCGGAAAATCGTTGTGCGGCAAGTTTCCGGTTTCATAAGTGATATACACCTTGTTGGGCCGGTCGCGGGTCATAACCAATGCCGATAGCGACGCATACCACAGCGAAGCCTCGCTGCAGCCATAATCGTAATTGCCGCAGGCCGACTGCTCGTAGCGATTTATATACGGCTGATAATTGCCGCATTGGCCCTGGTAAGGAGCGTAACCTTCGCATCCGCCTGCGCAACCCGGACTGCATTGGCCTTGCTCGGCAAGCATCTGGTTCATCACTCCGGGCGTTTGTTGAACGCCGGGTGCGGCGGCCGGTGTCGGGCCTTTGCATTACCGGCGCCTGGATAAAGGCGGCCTGTTGCTGAACAGGCATGGCCGGCGGAACAGTCATGACCGGTTGCGGAGTGATAGGCTGAGTTGCCGCTGTCTGATCGGCGGCGGCCGTGTAATACATCGGAGGCGAATATGTCGGCGTATTGTATTGCGGACCCATTTGACCATATGTGGCAACGGGCCTTGCAGGCTGCATTTGCTGGGCCGCATAAGCCGGCATGGGTTGACTTGCATATGGCTGAAGGGTTGACTTGCATAAGGCTGCACGGGTTGGCTCGAATATGGCTGCATTTGCTGAACCGAATATGGCTGCATGGTTTTTTGAGCCGTGTAATTCGCCGCCGCGGGGTAGCCGCTTGAAGGAGGCGCATAACCGCCTGAAGGAACCATGCCAGGCGTTTGCTGCGACATTTGAATGGGGTCGGGAGAACCATATAATCCATATTGCCCCAACGCTATTGTGGCACTGCCGGCCACCAACAAAGAAATGCATATTCGGAAGAGTTTCATACCAGACTCCTTTCCAGAGATAATATATCGAATCGATCTACTCGTTAAAAAGCATCGTCTCGGAAAGGGCGGCGAATTCGGCTAAATACGTTCAAACCGGTCTATTTTTTATTCTAGGAATGGTCGTGCTAATCGATGCTATCGGTGTGCATCAGATATTCTTCTCTGAAATCCCCAACATGGCTTTCCAACGCAATCGGAAAAGTTCAACATTTCTGCACTGCAACTACGTAAAAGGGGTAAAACGATCCAAATAAACAATCGACGGCCAGTTTGCGGAAGATAACGACTGGATAAAATTTACTGGAACATGAATGATGCATAACGAGGATTCGCATAACATCCCGCAGCCGTTTCCACGGGATTGACGCATCAGCAGTAGCGGGCATTTTCACAACCTTCACACCTGGCCCGCATGTAAAATCGCCCTATCCGCAAGGGGAAAGTATGGGTAAAATTGTGTGCTTAATTGCCTTAACGCCTGGCTTTCCTCTTTTACACAACTCTTTACCAAACAATATGTTACGATATTTAACCGCCGGCGAATCACACGGAAAAGCACTCCTGGCTTTGGTCGATGGTTTTCCGGCCGGGGTGCATTTAAACACGGAATTGATCGACGCCGAACTACACCGCCGCCAAGGAGGGTATGGACGCGGCGGGCGGCAACACCTGGAAACCGATCATGTCGACGTCCTCAGCGGAATATGGCGGGGCATAACGCTGGGTAGCCCCATCGCCTTGATGGTGCCCAATAAAGACTACAAAATCGACCGCATGGATGATCTGGATCGGCCTCGGCCCGGCCACGGCGATCTGAGCGGTTCGATGAAATATCTTAGTTCGATCCGCGCAATCCTGGAGCGGGCAAGCGCCCGAGAGACCACCGCCCGGGTTGCCGCCGGCGCTTTGGCTAAACAATTATTGAGTCCGTTCGGGATAACAGTCTTCGGGTATGTTGTCGAGGTGGGGCCGATCGTCATTCACGGCAAACCGGGCACGCTGGACGAGCAGCGTGCCCTGCGCGACAGCAGCGAACTGTATTCGCTCAATCCGGATCAAGACGCCGAGGCCAAGGCCTTGATCGACCAGATGCGCACCGCCGGCAACACGCTGGGCGGCGTGATCGAAGTTCGCGTCGAGGGCGTGCCGTTCGGCTTGGGCACTCACGCGCAATGGGATCTGAAACTGGACGGCCGGCTGAGCCAGGCGATAATGGCCACGCAGGCCATCAAAGGCGTGGAGATCGGCATGGGATTCGGCATGGCGCGTCGGCCCGGCTCCGAAGTGCACGACCCGATACATTACGATCCGAAACTAGTCCGGCACGCCCACCCTGGGCTTTACCCGGCCCACGAACAACGCCGGCGGACTGGAAGCCGGCATGAGCAATTCGCAGCCGATTGTGATCCGCGCGGCGAAAAAACCCATCAGCACGCTGGGCCGGCCGCTGGAATCGGTCAATCTGAAAACCCTCCAGCCCGAGGCGGCCGCCTACGAGCGCAGCGATCTTTGCGCAGTCGCCGCCGCCAGTTGCATCCTGGAAAACGTGGTGGCCTTCGAAATCGCCCGGGCGATGGTCGATAAATTCGGCGGCGACAGCCTGGAAGAAATGCAGGCGCGGTACAAACTTTTCCACGAATTAGCGAGAAAGAAATTATCCTCTAGAAAATAAATAATCAACACGGAGGCACGGAGAACACGGAGAAGAAAATAATTATATATCCCAATATCAAGGAAGAATATAATGGGATTGCTAAAACATGAAAATTTGACGGAATCCATCATTGGCGCTGCAATTGAAGTTCATAAAGAACTGGGGCCCGGCTTGATGGAATCGGCGTATGAAGAATGTTTGTGTCATGAACTCAGCGTTCGCAATTTACCTTTTCAACGACAAGTGTCATTGCCGGTTAGTTATAAAAAAATCAAGTTGGATTGCGGTTATCGTATGGATATAGTGGTGGGAAATACCGTTGTTTTAGAATTAAAATCCATTGAAACAATCTTACCTATTCATGAAGCCCAACTGATCACATACTTAAAACTGAGCAAACTACCGGTTGGATTATTAATCAATTTTAATGTCCCTTTATTAAAAGACGGCATACTGCGTCGAGTTAATTAAATTTTATTAAAATCTCCGTGTCCTCCGTGTCTCCGTGTTGTTTTTAAAAGTTTTTTTAAGAGAGGAACAAGGATGTTCCGATTGCACGATAAAACGCGGCGGCGGATTTGCCTGGCGGGATTTTTCCTGTTCTGCGTTGCGCCTACGCTGGGCGCGGCGGCCTGGTGCGCGATGCGGCACATGCCCTGGACGGCTTCGGACGAGGCAAAAACGCTGGGCCGTCAACTCGGGCTGGAAGTGCGCCTGGCCGGCCTGAAAAACCTCCGGCCCGGCGTGGTCCTTTACGAAGATTTTGAACTGGCCGATCCCGAAACCGGCCAATGCCTGTTCCGCAGCCGGCTGCTCGAAGTTCAATGGAAAACAATCGCCGACGGACAAGGCAGCGGCAAACCGGTGCTCGCGCTGCTCGGCCTCGCAACCGGAGATCGAAACCGGCCGGGTTGCGGCAGTTGGGCAGTCTATTGCAACGGGCCATGCAGGGTCAAACCGGCCGGCCGGCCGCGAATCTGCGCGTTTCGGCCAGCGAATTGACCTTGCGCAGGAACCAATTCCCAAACCTTTACCGGCGTCGAGGGCAGTTTGGATAATCCGCCCGGCGGCGTGCAGGCCATCGTTTCCTTTCGTATCCCGGGCATCGACATGCCGGAGCCGGTGAAAATCCGCGCGGTTCGCAACCGTCAAACCAGCCCGCCGGCAAGCGGGTTTGAGTTATCCACCGGCGACGGCTGCCTGCCTTGCGATTTGCTTGCCGCCGGCTTGCCCGAGCTGGGCGAACTCGGATCGCGGTGCCGATTTCGCGGCTATATCTGGGCGAATCAGGATTCCGGCGGGCAGACAAGCGACAATTGGTCGGGCGAAGTGACCGGCCAACTCCTGGGCGTCGATTTGGACCGGTTGGTAACCGATCATTTTCCCCATAAGCTAAGCGGCGCCGCCGACGTGACGATTCAAACCGCCCGGTTTAGTCACGGCCGGCTCGAACAGGCCGCCGGTACGGTAATAGCCGGGCCGGGCGTTGTCAGCCGCTCGCTGTTGCAAGCGGCGGTAAAGCATTTGCAGTTCACAAGCGGGGCCGATCTTGATTTGCTGGGCGATCAAGTGCCTTATCGATCGCATGGCGCTGGACCTGTTTATGGACGGCCAGGGGTTGCGGATCGCGGGACAATGTGTCCTCGGCCAATAGCGGCATTGTCATGACCGATCGGCGACTGTGCTTGCTGGCCGCGCCCGATACCCGATCTCGGCCGGTGGCGACGTTTATCCAGACATTGGTGCCCGAAAGCATGGTCCAAGTGCCCGCCACCGATCAAACCGACTGGCTAGTCGCTCATCTGCCCATGCCCCCGGCCGTCGCCCCGCAAACCCGCGAAGCATCCGCGCCTTCTGCCAATCTGAAATTACGGCGAGAGTAATACTACAATAATTACTACAATAACAAACTGGATTCCCGGCTGGTTTTCAAAATGACGCATGTTACCATAACCAGTATTGTGTCCCCGGAATTTGCCCCGGAATTTGGTTATAATTTTTTGGGGTCAAAATCGCGATTTTTCCACGTTTAGGGATGGCATCGCTCCTTTGATTTTCATTAATCAGATTTCCAAAGAACAATAATGGTACGGAGCGATAAGCATAGCAAAATCGAAAGTGGATTTCAAGAGAAAGAATTGGCCATGCATGGGAGGCACCCAGCTTCGTGGCCATTCCAAAAAAGTCGAAAAGAAATGGAAAATAGTTCTGACCCGAATGGCACTTGAACTTTTCTAACTGCTTTGCTCATCTTTAATTGTGTAAAGTCGTCGATGTTTTTGCAAGAGGTTATACGGCTTAGGCCGGCGTTTTACACGTCGTGGCTCGAAGCGATCGGGGCGATTGCCGACGCTGTGGGTGGCCACGGCTTTTAACAGGGCCTTGCACCACTGATCCACTGCAATGTTCGTCATTAGCAAGGGAAGAAGTTGGCCCAGCGTTTGCAGGGTACCTTTGAAGCTGATTTTCCAGGGAAACTTGCCGAACTCGCAAGCAGCAGCCGCCATTACGCCGCGAATCAAATTGTAGCCCAGAAGATGCCTATAGAATTCATTGCGCACTCGCTCAGGCGTCTTGCACCGCAGATGGTCCATTTGCAGCACGGCCTTAATGCTTCTCAAGTTAAGCTCCGCCTGCCATCGTCTCCTGTACAATAAGGCGATCTCCCGGGGCGGATATCGTTCCGGATCTAGCAAGGTAGTCACAACGACGAGTGATCGAGTGCGAAAACCATTTCGGGGCACGCGAATACGAACCTCGCGCAAAGTCAACTCTTCGGGCAACGTGGCATACTGTGCGGCCGACATCCATTTAGGTCGCTGCGGCCGGGACCAGAAAATCCAGTGATCGTCTTTGCCCAATCGCTTCCCCATGCGGAAGTCCGTTCGCCGCAGTTGATGTTTGCGAATCACAATGTCAATGCCGCGCTTAAATGGCAGAGCAATGTCGCACCAACCGCTGAAATAGCGGTCCGCAAGGATGATGTCGCCTTCTTCCAGAACATCATACACCCGACGAAATAAACTGTTTTCGCCAGTCTGCTTCCCCTTATATTTTCCAATCGCCGCATCCAATACGCTACCCACAGAAAGTGAAAAGATTACCAGAATGCGGGCAATGGGAAAGCCGCAACCAGGCTTCTGGGCCTTCATCTGCGGATAGGCCGCTTGATTTTCCGGCGTGTCGGGCATGGTGATGGTCGATCCGTCCACCACACGCACCTTTCTGCCGTGCCAAAGCCAAGTACTAGGCGATTCATCCTCAAGCCGCTTGCCGACGTCACGCATCAAGGTGTGAACAGCTTCTTCCGGCAGATCATTTCTAGCCGTGCAATAGGCTCCGGTATCTGCAGAACACGGTTTCAGACCGCCAGCCACCCGCCAAGCAATCAAGCGAGCTACAGCGTCGCGGCAGGAATGATCTGTGCTGAGACACTGTGAAAGGAAGACCCAGACTGTAACCGCAGGAGTATAAATCCAACCTTGCCAAAACCATCTTGCCTTACCAAAGGCTTTTAGGATAGTATCTTGTGATAGCAATGTGGCGAAGTATAAATCGCCCTGTCGGCGAGCATGCGCAACTGCGGCGCGGAAAGAATAATCCATTGTTGGCCTCCTTGCCATTCGGGTATTGATTTTCACAACCCCTTTTGACAAGTGAGGCCTTTTTCGTCCATATCACTTTGCTATATAATCACTTACAAAAGTTCAAGTGCCATTCGTGTCAGGAACCATTATTTTCGGGGATTGTACCAAAGTTCATTTTCCTGAAAAAAATGGCTCCTAACACCTTTTCTCTTTCTTGAAACATACGGTAAATCACTGTTTTGTAATATAAGAACCCGATAATAAGGCTACAGTCTCATTAAATTGATTATTAAAAAGATGAACAATTACCACATTAAAAACAACTCTTTATGGGAAAAGGCTTAATGGTACTTGCAAAAAAAATCTTTTTGTTTATAATCGTCGTTAGTAAAGGTCTGTCATGAGTGACGTGACCGTGATAGCCCTGTGAATATAACACATATAACAACAGAATTACCCAAGCAGCGAGGCAGCGCCTTCACGTCTGAATTCTCGCGGAAAAGGCCATCCCAGCTAGGGATTGTTGAGCGCTGCTGTTATTTTCTTTACGCCTCATCTTATCTGGGCACTGATTCCGTGTGAACTTCAGTTGTGAAAGCCCCTTGTTACTAGGTTATGGAAAACAGGATATGCCCATTTTTTAAGCTTTGGTTACAACACATGGTTGTACCCGGGCTAAATGAAACACGTTTGCAATGTAGGAAAACAAACATCTAGAAGGAGGTGCTTATGAAATTAAGAATGCTTGTGATTATGTGTGCGGTTCTAGCTTGTGCTGCTTTTAGTTACGCTAGCAATATTGGCAACGCCAATGTGGCTGGAGATACGGAGTATGTTGACACGCTGGGCACCGATCCCACGACACCCGAGGTAGCTTGGCTTCTTGGGTCTCAATCATCGCCCCGGGATTTCAGCTACGATCCAGCGGCCGGATACTGGTTGAAAAACCTCAACACGGTGGAGCCGATGGGCCAAAATGAGGAAATCAACCTCGTGGAATGGGTCAACATTACAGGGACGGCTCTCTCCAATTGGAGCGAAACATGCCTGACCCCCGGTTGGGTCTTTAGCACTGATGCCGACGACACCTGGTACTCCACCAACAACGGTGCGACGAAGCTTGGGTCGGGCAACTTCGGCTCCGGCAATACAACGGTTCAAATTCCGATCAGTCCGGCCCTGGCGTCGGGGACGACGGTCATGTTACATACCGAACTGATGTGGACCGGCGGGGAGGGAGAGTTCGACGGCGATGTTCAAGTCGCACAAACGGTTCCCGAACCCTGCACATTTGTGCTTCTGGCTTGTGGATTGGTTGGCCTATTAGTCATGCGTCGGCGTTTTGCCTGATAGTCAACTATAATTAGATAATCAACAATTCGCCCTTTTTGCACTGAGTGTAAAAAGGGCGTTTTTGTTTGCCAGGCGTGTTTTAAACCTTGAAGCTGAATAATGCTATATGCGAATTCGGGAATTTGTTCACCGGGGGCTAAATATAAAATTCTGAACCCTGACCTCTGAACCCTGCCCCCTACGCCCCGGCGCGGGCGGCTCGGCGGCGATCGATTTCTTTGAGGATGATCTTTCGCAGCCGAATTTGGCTGGGCGTTACTTCGACCAACTCGGGCAATGTCGGCAATGGGGTCAGAGCGCACTTTGACATTAGTAAGCGACTGGGAACATGTTGATGATGCGCCGAGACAATATCCCGGACTTCCAGCACTTCACAGCCTGCCCGCCCAGTGGTTGGATGATTCCAATTAGCCCGCCAACCCAGCACTGCTGGACAAGCCGGGCACCAACCGAAGGTTGGTCGTGGCACCCGTGCGTGTAGGTCCGGCATTTCCGGGCCGACACGGCCCGGCTCTGATGACACGGCGTAGCTTAACGAACGGTTCGCGAGTTGGAATCGCCCGTTTGCTGCGGGGGAATCGTCTGGGCCGACTCTTGTGCACGCTCGCGGGCCAGGGCCTTGAACTGCTCGTACAACAGCGAGTGTTCGCGTTCGTAATTGGCCATCTGCCGGCGGTCGAGGTTGACCTGTTGTTTGAGCAGGGCGATTTGCTCTTCTGACAGGATCAACTTGTTTTCCTGATCGATGTCATGCGTTTTCAGATTTTGAATTTCAGTCAATTGGGCGGCATTTTGCTCGGAAAGGATTCGGCTCTGGGCCTGGGCGCTGTTAAGACTGGTTTTACTGGTGAATAAACAGCCCGAGATTAAACAGATCGACCCTAACGCCAGAAACACCTGCCACGGCCTTGAACGCTTCATGATTCGACTCCTTTCGAATCGCCGCCACATCCATGTTGGGGCAGCAGTTAAACTGCTGCCCCAACATCATGTGCAAAACATTATTTTTCGAACAATCCGACGATCGTATCCATCAGCCAAGTATTTACGCTGCCGGCCGAATTCCAACTCCACATGTTCCGCAGGACATCGTAGACCATAGCGCCGCAGAGGAGCAGTAGGAACAAACACAAGCCCAGTAAAACGATGTTCCACGTGGTATAAGGCGCTTCGGGCAAGAAGGCGCCGGCTGGGGCTACTGCAACGCTTTCGGGCATTGCAGCGGGCGATACGGCCAAGCTCGGCCCGCCTAAAGGCGCCGGTCCCAGGGCAACACCCGCGCCAGATCGCCTAAGCCCTCGCCGAACAAGGTAGCCACTTGCCCCGGGGCGCCGGCTTCATCGCCTTCGGTGTCAAGGGCAATGACCTGCGAACCGCTTTCCGACTCGTCGGCCTCGGCCGTCTCTTCGGTGGGCGTGAGCAAAAAGTCGTCGTCCGCCTTAATACCCGAATGTGACTTGGAGCTTTCGGCCAGTTGCAAAATGTCTTCTTCGCCCAGTTCCAGCGATTCTCCCGTGCCGCTTCCGCCCAATTCCAGAGGCTCTTCCAAGCTGAGGCCGCTGTCGGCCGGATCGACCAGGGAAATGCCGCTATCGCCGCTAAGCGTAATGCCGCTGCCTGAACTGCCCCCGCCGATTACCGCTTCGTCGTCGTCCGATGGCTCCTTGTCGATGGAAAGCGAGGAAGTGCCGGTAGGAGATTCGGAGGTAGGTTTCTTGGCGGCGTCCACGCCGATGTTGCTCTCGGCCAGGCTCAGGTCCTCGGCCATGCCAAGATCGAGATCTTCGAACTTGCCGGTCTTGGAATCGGATTTGGCTTTTGCAATGGGTGGGGTAGCCGATGGGCCGGAAACGTTTACATCGCTGCCGACCAGGTGGATATCGCTCTCGCCATGCGGCGCTGTTTCCATGCCTATCACCGTGCCCGAGGTCCCGTCGCCCGACTGGCCCAACTCCACTTCGCTCAGTAGCACTTCGTCGGTGTCTTCAATGCCCGGTGGGGCAGCTTGGGCCTTGCGGTCGGCGGCCATGCGCTCGATGTCTTCCGTCTTGAATTTCCAGTCGGCGCCGTCGCGATACCCATATATCTCGCGGCGCTCAAGCATTTGACGCACGGCCTCTTCGGTGATGCCGAATATCTGAGCGGTCTCTTTGACATTGTAGTATTTTTGGGCCATTACAATCTCGATATCCAATTTGCTCGGATGGTTGCTTCCCTAAACGGCCTTTTTGTCGCCGCGCCGTGGGAAAAAAGCTTATCGCTGTTCCAAAAGTGTTTGTATCTCCTGCGGTAGAGGAGCTTCGTTGTTATAGTTAGTCATTTGCAGGTCATATCGGAGGTTGCGAACGCTTCGCAGCGCGATTTTGCCGGTATTCGCATCGATCCGATATACGCTCATTACCTGTTGCTTTGGTTCCACAACCGCCAGCAATTGTCCCTGTGCTTTGTCCCCCGAGGTAATCGGCACTACCATAAGTTCGCCGCTGCCGCCGGGTGCCGCTGCGGATTGCGGATGTTGGGCAAAAACCTCGCTCCGCTGTCCGAAACCAGCCACCGCCGCGACCATCAGTACGACGCCAATCAGAAGCCCCAAACCTAGCTTTTTCATAATACACCTAAACTCTTAGGGTTAGGGAAGCTGGGGCTTCTAATATTCATTCTAAAAGCCCTATTTCCCGATGCAAGTAAAAAATGATCCCAAGGGGGGAATAGCAATTCAATAATACATCTTGTGGGTGGTATGTTGTCGTTTCATAAGGAAGATGCGTATCGGATGGCCGGGAAAGTGCCGAAATCTTCAGATATTTTCCCCATATTGCCAACTAAGCCCGGCGAGTTTATCGACCCGGCTGGTCGCTTGCAAGGTCAGGTTGAGGGGGGTTTTCATGAGAACACGGTACGGCGAATGGTCGAAAGCTCTAAGGCGGACAAGAATTGTTTAACACGGTCGCTTGCGACCGGAATCAACGGAGTCTTGTCAAATTCCCTTTCCAGACACGGCATTAGCTCATAAAATTGCCATCAGTTCAAAACAATGGAAGTTGATTCATAACCACGTATGTTTATGCCAGCCAAGAACGAAAATATGCGGATCGGTCTTTTGCTTAGCGGCGGGCTGGATAGTTGCATTTTGCTGAGTCATCTGGCGGGTCAGGGCCATCGGGTGCAGCCGTTTTACATCCGCTCACAATTGCACTGGGAGGAGGAGGAACAGCGTGCGGTGTGTGCGTTTTTGCAGGCAGTGGGAAAGGCGAATATCGAGCGGCTGGTGGTTTTGGAGATGCCGCTAAAGGACCTTTACGGCAGGCATTGGAGCACGGACGGACAGGGTGTGCCGGACGCACATACGGCCGACGACGCGGTGTACTTACCCGGACGCAACGCACTGCTTATAATTAAGGCGTCGATTTGGTGCCGGCTAAATGGGATCGGACAACTGGCCCTGGCCGTTTTAGGCTCGAATCCATTCGGCGACGCGACAGCGGAGTTTTTCGATGATCTGGAATCGGCCTTGGATCGCGCCACCGGAGGGCGGGTGCGAGTGATGCGGCCCTTTGCCCAGTTCGATAAGCGGCAGGTTATGCTACTCGGCCGCGATTTGCCCCTGGAACTGACTTTTTCCTGCATCGCCCCGGTCGCCGGACTTCATTGCGGAGTTTGCAACAAGTGCGCCGAACGCCAAAAAGCCTTTAAATTGGTCGATAGACCCGACCCAACGATGTATGTGAAACAGGCAGAATAAGTCGATACCCCGCAAGATATTTGCCAGCGTACAAAAACTGAAAACTGTTTACTGATAACTGAAAACTATCCATCATGTTTCGCGTTTCCCGAGAAATCAATTTTTGTTACGGCCATCGGTTGTTGAACTACGAGGGCAAGTGCCGGCATTTGCACGGTCATAACGGCCGAGTGGTTATCACGATTAAGGCCGCGGCGCTGGACAATCAGGGAATGGTGCTCGATTTCAATGAGATCAAAACGGTCGTGAGCCGCTGGATCGACGAAAATCTGGACCACCGCATGATACTCAACCGCGACGATCCGGCCGTGCCTGTGCTAGAAAAACTGGGCGAGCCGCTTTATCTTTTGGACGTCAATCCCACGGCCGAGAACATCGCCAGGCTTATCGCCGAATATGCCGCCGGCCAAGGCGTTCCCATCGCCGAAGTCCGGCTCTGGGAAACCCCGCACTGCTTTGCGACTTATTCCCCGCAGAAGCGGGAATGAAAAGAGCGGATCAAGAAAAAATAACAGTCCGGGCAATCGATTGGCATCGACGCCGGACTGTTTTCCCCCCTGGGAACTTCTTTTGTTCGATTTAGGTCGCATTCCTAGCTACTGCTTTGCGACAGGAGAATAGATCGGAAATTGCTGCCGCTTTCTTTGGCAAACTTTGCCGATTATTGAGAATGAATTGATTCGTTCCAGTCTTTTGGGTGGATTATTGGCCATCGGGCTGCTATTCCCCGACCGCCCCGGATTATTTATAAGGGTGACCTTTTAAATGTCTGGAATGCTTTGTCATCAAACACCCCTGCGCTCCCCGCCCATGCTAGGCATGGTGCCCGGTCGCGGCTTAACAACTCGGGCGTCAAACATCGTTTTTCCGATGGATTAAGCGATGTCTGGACAAAGGCCTAAATTTTCAAATCATCCTCATTTTTTGCAGCTTATCCATATTAACAACTATCTCGATTTCGCCTTATAAACTTTGCCGATTAGGTCGATTTTGAGGAGACGCCAGAATTAGTTTTTACATCTATTTAAAGGAATCTAACTGTGTATAAAATCAGTCGCCTGCTGCAGATTGTTTTCAAGTCGCCTCTGGTGTGGGGCATTGTTGGTTCGCTGGGTTTTTATACCTTGATTTTCCATGGCCCATTGGATATCGACTTGGTCAAACGCTACTTTACCGTGCATCCGGTGGAATACATGGAAACGGTCATGTTCTCCATCGGCCTGGCCGCCTTAATCCTCAAGGCACTCGATTTCAAAGCTCAGCGATCCCGGCTGGCCAAATCGCCTTTGGGTCCCAAAACACAGGCCGCGGAACCTGCCCAAGCCTGCCATGCACTGTTGCAACGGCTCGATCAACTACCTAGGGAACGTCAGGAGGAGTTTTTTTTCGGGCGGTTGCGGGCCGCGTTGGAGCACGTCCGCAGCCAAGGCTCGGCCGAAACGCTCAACGATGAACTGAAATATCTTTCCGATATCGCCGCTTCCCGGTTGCATGCCGGTTTCGGACTGTTCCGCGTAATCCTGTGGGCCATCCCGATTCTCGGTTTTTTAGGCACGGTGATAGGCATCACCATGGCCTTAAACAGCGTTGATTTCAAGTCGCCCGACCAATCAATGATGCAAGTTCTCAAAGGATTGGGCCTGAAGTTCGATACCACCGCCTTGGCCTTGGCGATGTCGATGGTATTGATGTTCGTCCATTTTTTCGTGGACCGGTCGGGCTACGACCTGTTGGAGCACGTTGATCGCCGCGCGGAAGAGGAATTGTCCGGGCGGTTTCAATTAGTATCCTCCAGTGCCGACGGCCAAATGGCCGCCTTTCGCCGGATGGCCGAAACCATGATCCAGGTTTCCGACCGGCTGGTTCAGCGCCAGGCCGAATTGTGGCAGGCTTCGATGGAAAACGCGGCGGTACGCTGGGCGAATATGGCCAATGTTGGGGGAGAACAACTCCAGGCTTCGCTGGCCGGGGCATTGAGCGACGGCCTTAAAATACACGCCCAGCATTTGGCCGCCGCCGAACAGGCCTCGATTCAAGCGAATCGCCAGCACTGGGATAAGATCATCCAGGGCCAAGCCCATAGCACGCAAAATTTGGCGGCATTGCAGGCGGGCGTTACGCGGCAGGTCGAAGTAATCGAGCAGACCGTGGCCGCGGTGGGCGAAGTGGCCCGGCTGGAAGACGCCCTGAATCGCAACTTAAGCGCTTTGGCCGGGGCCAAGCATTTCGAGCAGACCGTAATGAGCCTGGCGGCGGCGATAAACCTGCTTAACGCCCGGCTGGCCGAAATGCCGGCGCCGCCCGCGATAAGGCTCGATGGAAACCGACGGGCAGTTCAGGCGGCATGAAATTCAACTTGCACAATCAACGCCGGTGCCAACGCGAGGGCGCACCAAACATCTCGCTGTTTCCCTTTCTGGCAGTATTGATCTGCACGATGGGTGCGCTGGTTCCCTTGCTATTTGCCATTACCCGGCAAGCCCGGCTGCAGGCCGCCCAGACCGCCGTCTCCAAAATTGCCGAAAGGAAGGCCGAGATCAAGACCGAGCACGAGACCATGCAATGGCGAATCGAGCAATTGAGAACGTCGCGGACGAAGACGAATGCGCAAGTGGCCGACGCCCGCCTGGAACTGGGGCACCTGGAAGATCACTCCCGGGAATTGCGCGAGAAGTTCTCCGTTTTGGAAAGGACCGTAACCGACTTGGACAAACTTGACAGCGACGACAACCGGCAACGCTCGGAGCAGGTCGAGGATCTGAATAAGCTTCATGCCCAAATTGATGTGGCCAAAAAGCAAGTGAACGAGGCCCAGTTGGATGCGGCCTCGCGAAAAAAATCTTACGCCATTGTGCCTTATGAGGGTCCGAACCAGACCTACCGGCGGCCGATTTACCTGGAATGCCGCGCAGATGCCGTGGTCTTGCAGCCCGAGGGAATTGAATTCCTGGAGACCGATTTCGAGGGTCCATTGGGCCCAGGCAATCCCTTGGCCGCCGCCCTCAGGGCCGTGCGCGAGTATCTGTTGGCAAACCATGGTTTCGATCCCCAGCGCGACGGCGAACCTTACCCGCTGCTGCTGGTCAGGCCCGACGGCATTTCGGCCTATTACGCGGCCCGCGCGGCAATGACATCCTGGGCCACGGAATTCGGTTACGAGTTGATCGAGGCCGATTGGAAGCTGGCCTATCAGCCGCCCGATGTTCAACTAACCAAAGTTGTTCAAGAGGTGCTGGTTTCCGCGCGGTGCGCGCAGCAGCGACTGATCGCGGCCGCTCCCGGGGCTTATTCTAAAAAACCCAAGGCGACTTATCGGGCATCGCCCAGCCGCGGCGGTTCGGTGCAGGTGGGCGGATCGGCTTATAACGACGAAGATGTTGAAGACTCGGGATTTCATCTACGCCAACCGTCAGGTCGAATCGGCCGCGGATACGGCTCATCGGGGGCAGGCCCCGGAGGAGACAATTTGCCAGGTCCGACCGAAGCCGAGAGAGTGGCATCGCTGTATGGCAGCGCCGGGGGCGGAACTTCGTCACAAGGCGGACCATATCCAACAGGCCAATCCACAGGCGGACAATTTTCAAGCGGACAAGGCGGAATACCAGGAAACAGCTATGGTCCTGCATTAGGCGGCGGCATGGGCGGGAATGTGGCTCAACAGGGCGCGGCGGGTGGAGGTTATGGAACTGGAAGCGGAACTCTCGGCGGCGGGAACGGAACAGCCGGAGCTGGAGGTGGGACAATCGTAGGAGGCAATGGAACAATCGGCGGCAGAAACCCAACGGGTGGATACGGAGATGGATCGGATGGACCCGGGGGAGCAGGATCGGAACCAGGTACGGGCAACACGAATGCGGTATTAACAGGGCAGGGGACATCAACCGGTGGATCGGTGGCTTATGGCGGTATGGAATCCTCGACTCAAAGCAGCGGGTCTGCGGGCAGAAATTTGGGTAACGCCGGGTATGCAAGCGGCAATTCTGGTTATGGCGGCGGCGCGGGAAACAGCGGGGATTTTGGCGGCATCGCCGGCGGCAGAACTGGAAACAGCGGCAATGCGAACAACAATTTGGGAGGCAACGGCTCTACAAGCGGCAACGGGACCGGCAGTTCCAGTGGTGGTGGTGAAGGAGTGGGTGGAGGCGGTATTAGCGGCGACGGCAGTAGTCAAGCAACGGCAGGGCAGGGGACTTCCAAGGGATCGGCCACATATCCCGAAGGTTACATTCCCGGGGACAGGGGACAAGGAACAGGGAACAAGGGATCCAGCGGACAAATCGGTTCAGCCGAGGGGTATATCGTCGGACAGCCGCCGACCGAAAAAAACCTGCCCGATCAAAAAACACAGGAAGCCTCTAACCATGCAGTGGCAGACCAGGGAAATGGCGTACCAGTGATGCCGCTTCGGCCCGGGGAATGGCGGGAAACAGTAAAACCGCCTCCGATAAAACCGGAAGATGAAAAACCGGATGAAAAGAAAAACGGCAAACATGCAAAAAGCCTGGCTTCCAAACGAGGTCAGGATTGGGCCCTGCCCGACGCGGCTCACGGCTCGGTTCCGGTTACTCGGCCTATCAGGGTCGAATGCCGGGCGGATCAACTGATTATCGTTCCGGAAGCGGGTCTTTCCGATGGCAAAACCGTACCCTTGGGCACACGCACCGAAGCCTCGACCGAGGCCTTTATTTCCGCCGTTTGGGAACACATGGAAACATGGGGTATTGCCGGACGCGGCATGTATTGGCGGCCGATTTTAAACATCTATGTAGTCCCCGGTGGCGAACAACGTTTCGCGGATTTGCAAATGCTTATGGAAGGAAGCGGTTTGAAGATCGTGAGAAAATAATCATGCCCAGATTTGTCAAGGAAAACACCGAAGCTGTAAATCCCGATTCCTTTTTGGATATCGTGGCCAGCGTCGTGAGCATCATGATAATCATGGTGGTCATGGAGGGATCGCGGATCAAGAATGCGCCGATACAGGCGGCCGTACAATGCGATCCGCTTACCTCCGAATTGGAAAAAGACGTTCGCGAGGAGCTATCGCTAAAGGGCGACATCGTCAACTCGGCCGAGGAGATCGGACATCTAAATCAGGAAGCCGCGGCGCGATGTCTCGAGCGCGATATGCTGGCCACCACGGTATCGGCATTGGAACAGAAGATCGAATCGCATCGCCGGCAACTGGACGAACAAAAACGCCGGCAATTTGATTTGACGCGGAGCTTGTCGGAAGCGCGGTTTGAACTCGACGAGCTCGCCAAAGCAGCGCAGTTAGCGGAAACATCCGAATCGGCGCCGATAGTAGTGGAAAACTACCCAACGCCGATAAGCCGTGCGGTCGACAACAACGAAGCCCATTTTCAGCTTTCCGGCGGGGCCATCATTCATATTCCCCTGCAAGAACTACTGGAACAATTCCAGGCCGACGGACGTCGCAAGGTCTACAAGCTAGCGGAATTGCCGGAAATAACTGAAACCATCGGGCCGGTGGACGGATTCCGCTTGAAATACACGCTCGAACGCCGCGACATGACGCCTGAAGAAGCAAAAGCGACCGGTCGGATGGGAAGTTATGTGCAGTTGAAAAGATGGACGCTGATTCCCGTGGTCGACGCCTTGGGCGAACCACCCGACGTGGCCCTGAACGAAGGCTCGGCATTCCGCAAGGCATTGACGAAACTTCGCCCCGGGCAACACACCATCACTATCTGGACCTACGAAGACAGTTTCGACGCCTTCCGTCAATTTCGCAAGGAATTGTATCGAATGGGCTTTACTACGGCCGCCCGACCGTTGCCGCTGGGACAACCCATCACCGGCTCGCCGGAGGGCAGTAAATCAGCGGCGCAATAGAAAAGTGGGGAGCGGATAGTAAACAGTGGAGTATGGACAGTGGGCGGTGAGCAGCGCGAAACCGCAATCGGTTCTTTCATCCCTCATCGTTTATCTTTCATCCCTCATCCCTCACGTTTAATTAATCCATGTCTTCTTCGTCGTTCGGATCGCCGTCGTAGGGATAATATTTGTCGGAATCGTCGCCGTAGTAGTAATTCCCCATGAATTCCTGCAAAGTGTTGAAGTAAGTGAAGGGATTATAACTGTCGTAGAATCCGCCCCAGAAGCCTCCAAAGAAACCGAAAGTATCCATAGACGAATCGAATAATGCATTTGGATCGCGGTACGGCGTTTTTTCTTTTTTAAATTGATCTACCCGCTTGCCGGTCTTGGGATCATTAGTGTATGTCGAATTGTCGAACATCCAATCGTCGGAATCATCGCCGTTTTGGACCACGGCAGTCGCACCCGCCGGTTGAGCGGCAAGACACTGAGAGGTTGCGGCAATGACAAATAACCCTGCTAATATTGCGGTCAGACTCAGACCTGCCGGGAAGCAAAATGATTTGACGTGGACTGGTAATTTCATGGGATTACTCCTCTCATAATTATGACTATCCGTATAAAGTATAGGTCGAAATTGTGGGGAGGTTCTGCAAACTTTCCCGTGTTTTTTATCGTTTTTACAGTTGTCGATATGTTTCTAATAACATCCAAAACCGATTCCAGACGGCCAATGTTTATGAATCGCTAACTTGGGTGATTCTCTAGACTTGTATCATTCATCGTAGTGGGCGTTTTTAGACTTGCTTCTCTACGCACCCCCTGTACAGGTAGTAAAGGGAAATGATCCGCCCTCTGCCTAACAACTTAGGAACTGAACCAAATTAGTGTATGAGGCGTATTCTGATTGGGCGTGTTGATAAAAGGAAACCCGCCGATTTTTTTATTACAATTCACAAAACCATCTTACAAGCGGTGGGCATTGGCCCTAGTCACAAGGCTGGCTGGGGATGTTCGGGCTCGTGACGGGGAAGTCACCCGTCTAAACCACCGGCCAAGTCAAGGCTTTTGCCCTCCCGCTTGTTAGATGATAAGTCAAACAGAAAGATCGAGGAACAGAAGATGGACGGACATGAGTCCGACCCGGTGCAATTGTACCTGGCGCAAATGGGCGGCGTGCCGCTTTTTTCACGAGATGAGGAACAGCGAGTAGCCCAACGGATCGAAAAAACCAGATATCGCTTTCGCCACAACCTGCTTGCCACCGGTCTTATGCTGCAAGCCGGCGCCGAAATGCTGCAAAAAATGCTTACCGGCAAGATGCGTCTGGAAAACACCTTGGTAACCACGATTTCCAGTCACGTGCAACGCCAGCGAGCAATAGCGTTAATACAACCGAATTTGCATACGCTTTCTCATTTGATACAACAAAACGTCCGCGATTTCGCCTTTGCAGTCAACAAGCGTCATCCGGCCGCCGACCGTCGTGTGGTCTGGCGGCGGATGATGTTCCGGCGAACAAAGGCCGTGCGATTATTGGAGGAGTTGCCCATTCGCTGGCAAATATGGCAAGTGGTATTGGAAAAGCTCAAGCAAATCGCCCGCCGCATGGAGGATTTAGAGAAACAATTGGCCGATCCCAATATTCAGGCCGACAAGAGACGAATTGTGGAATTGCGCAGCGAATTGCGCCGCCTGGTCCGGCTCACTTTGGAAACGCCGCTGACCTTGCGGCGTCGCGTGGATAAAATCGCCCGATTGAAACATATCTATGAATCCGCACGCCGCGATTTTTCCGCGGCCAACCTCCGCCTGGTGGTATCCATCGCCAAGCGCTATCGCAACCGGGGTCTGAGCTTTTTGGACCTGATCCAAGAAGGCAACACCGGATTGATGCGGGCGGTCGATAAGTTCGAACCCGGCCGGGGATTCAAGTTCTCCACATACGCAACTTGGTGGATCCGTCAGGCCATCAGCCGGGCGATAGCCGATCACAGCCGCACCATTCGAGTGCCCGTGCACATGCAAACCACGGCCGAAAAAGTGATCGCCGCCAGTAATCGCATGACCCAGGAAAACACGCACGCGCCTAGCCTGGAAGACATGGCAGAAGAGTCCGGAGTCACGGTGGCGGTTACAGATCGGGCATTGAAAGTGAATCGGCACCCCTTTTCGCTCGACGAACCGTTGGGCGGCGAAGGCGAGAATTACTTGGGCGAATTGGTGCCCGACGCTCGATGCGACGATCCCTTGGCGGGCTTGCACCACACCTTGCTAAAGTCCGGCATCGACGACGTTTTGCAATCGCTGAATTACCGGGAACGGGAGATCATCCGCCTGCGTTACGGCCTGTCGGACGGCTACGCCTACACGCTTTCCGAGATCGGCAAAATCTTTTCCGTGACCCGAGAACGCATACGCCAAATCGAGACCGTGGCCATGCACAAGCTGAAAGAGCCGACCTGCGCAAGGCGCCTGGCGGGTTTTCTGGAATTTCCCGAACCCGTTAAATTGGAACAATTCGAGCCGGTAAATACGTAATGTCTTTTCGGCGAATCTGTCCGGCATTTCCTATATATTTAGCCCCGGTGGTATTTAGCCCCCGGTGAATACACCGGGGGCTTTTGCTAAGGCTTCGTGCCGCATCAAGAAATGCATTTATAGATGCAGTCAAGGTCGGAAAGTGACAAAAATTCCAAATATTCGGGTGGCGGCGATGGCATGTTTTCGGATATTTTATTAGTCTAGCTTAACCGCGAAAGAAATGCGGGCATTCGGCAACCAACCATTTGGACAACACTATTTTAAGGAGCTATCAGTGGTCGGCTATCAGCCTGATTTATTTTCCTCCGGCTGAAAGCTGATTGCTGAAAGCTGAATTCCGTGCAATTCATTGAAATGGGAGACAGTTCATGCAGATTGACGTCCAGCAAATCAAGGATCGCGTAGTCGAGCAGTCCGAGTCGGTCCATCGGCTCCTGGCCGAGCTTGGCAAGACGATCGTGGGCCAAAAGGAGATGATTTCCCGGCTGTTGGTGGGATTGCTCAGCGACGGCCACATACTTTTGGAAGGCGTGCCGGGCCTGGCGAAAACGACGGCCATCAAATCGCTTGCCCAGTCGTTGGCCACGGAGTTCCGCCGCATCCAGTTTACGCCCGACCTGTTGCCGGCCGACCTGATCGGCACGATGATCTACGTCCCTTCCGAGGCGCAGTTTCGCACCCGCAAGGGCCCGATCTTCTCCAACTTCATTCTGGCCGACGAAATCAACCGGGCCCCGTCGAAAGTGCAGTCGGCGTTGCTCGAGGCCATGCAGGAGCGGCAAGTCACCATCGGCGATCACACATATCCACTGCCGGGACTTTTTCTGGTGATGGCCACGCAGAACCCGATCGAGCAGGAGGGCACATACCCGCTGCCCGAGGCCCAAGTCGACCGCTTCATGCTGAAAGTGAAAATCACCTACCCGCAGGCCGACGAGGAACGCAAGATTCTGGACATGTCGCTGGACGGCACTGCCCGGGCGATCAAGCCGGTGCTGCAACCCGGCGACGTGCAAGCCATGCAAGACGTGGTCAAAATGATCTACATCGACGACCAGGTGAAGCAGTATATTTTGAACCTGGCTCGGTCCACTCGCGATCCGGCGGCATTTAAGATGAAGACGCTTCAAGCCGCTGATCGAATACGGCGCTTCGCCCCGGGCGTCGATTTACCTGGGCCTGGGCGCCCGGGCAACGGCCTTTCTGCAAGGACGCGGATACGTCACCCCCCAAGACGTAAAAGACATCGCCTATGACGTGCTGCGGCATCGCATCATCCTCACATACGAGGCCGAAGCCGAACAAATGACCAGCGAAGACGTGATTAAAGACCATCCTAAATACTGTGCCGGTGCCTTGAGAAAAATGACGAAGCACGAATGACGAATGTCGAAAGAATGCCGAAGTCAAAATGACAAAATGACAAATAATTGAAGAATCACATTTAATTTGTCATTAGACATTTGGCCTTCGTCATTTCCCCAGCATCCTGAATCCTGACCACTGAACCCTGTACCCTGACCACTTAACCATGTCCGAACAAAACATCAGCGAAATTTTGAAAAAGGTGCAGCGGATTCAGATCGTGGCCAATCGCACGGTCAACGATCTGATGGCCGGGCAATATAAAAGCGTGTTTCGCGGCCGGGGCATGGAGTTCGACGAGGTCCGCGAATACCAGCCCGGCGACGATATCCGCACCATCGACTGGAACGTCACCGCGCGGACCGGCACGCCGTTTATCAAACGCTTTTGCGAAGAACGCGAATTGACCGTGCTGCTTTTGGTCGATGTTTCGGCCTCGGGCGTTTTCGGCTCCGGCGAGCAGTCGAAAATGGACCTGACCGTGGAAGTGGCCGCGATGCTGATGTTCTCGGCCCTGAAGAACAACGACAAAGTGGGGCTGATCACATTTTGCGACAAGGTGATCGACTATTTTCCGCCCCGCAAAGGCAAATCGAACCTGCTGAAACTCATCCGCCATTTGATCTCTGCCGAGCCGGTGCCGCGCGAGACCAACCTTGCCGTGGCCCTGGATTATCTTAACCGGGTGCAAAAACGCCGGGCCGTGGTGTTTTTAATGAGCGATTTCCTGGCCCCTTCGGCCCGGCATACCATGACCGTGGCCAACCGGCGGCACGATTTGATCGCCGTGACCGTGACCGATCCCCGCGAACAATCCCTATCGGACGTGGGATTCATCACGCTAAAAGACGCCGAGACGGGCGAGATCGTGGAACTCGACACCCGGCAGCCGCAAGTCCGGGCGATGTTCCAATCGCATTCGTCGCAATGGGCGCGAGGCCTGGCCGAAACGCTCAAAAAAGCGGGCGTGGACCAACTCGCCATCCAGACCGACGAAGATTACCAAAAAAGCTTCCGCCGCTTCTTCCACATGCGGGAGAGGAGGTTCCGGTAATGAGCGGGATTGCAAATTGTAAATTGCAAATTGCAAATTGCAAATTGACCATAAAGCCGCGACCGTCGGTCGCGAGGTATGTAAAGCCGCGACCATTGGTCGCGCTGTGTGCGTATATGCAACCATTGGCCGCGGCGGCGATAATCTCGTTATCTCTTTTTACCGCGGGATGCACGCATAAATCGGAAAATGCCCAACCGTCTTCGCCACAAAAAAATCCCGCCTATTCGGCGGTCGAGCGCGGGCCGGTCAAGGTGACGGCCGAAGTTCAGCCGGCCAAGGCGCAGCTCTCGGACGAGCCGGTTCTGACGTTGACCATCGAATACGAACAAGGCGTGCAAATCGAAAAACCGCCCTTTGGCTCATCGATGGGAAGTTTCCTGGTCCGCGATTTCCACGAGCCGCTGACTAAAACCCGCAACGGCCGGGAAATACTCCAGCAAGTTTATACGCTCGAGCCGATGCAAACAGGCAAACTGTTGATCGATCCGATCAGCGTCACATTCACCGATTTAAGACCCAATGGCGACGAAAAAACCCACACTCTTCAGACCGAGGCCCTGGCGGTCGAAATCTCGTCGATGGTGGGCGATAGCGTTCCATCGCTGGCCAATCTTCATCCCTCGGCTGGACCGCTGGATCTTCCGACCTACGGATCGATACTGGGCTGGTCGATAGTTATCATCTGCATTGCGCTGGCGATTATCGGCTGGCTGACCAGACGCCACTTCAAGCGTAAACAAGTCGCGGCCGCAGTGGTCCTTTCGCCCGAGGAATTGGCACAAGTGGAATTGGATAAACTGGCTCGATCCGGCCTGGCCGAAACCGACCTGGTGCAATTTTACGTGGAACTGACTGCCGTGGTGCGGCGTTACATCGAGCGGACCACCGGCATCCGCGCGCCCGAGCAAACCACCGAGGAATTTTTGCGTGAAATCAGCCAGGCAAACACATTCAACCGCGATACGAACGAGCGGCTGCGGAATTTTTTGGAGTCGGCCGATCTGGTGAAATTTGCCGCTTTCAGGCCCCGCCATGAAGACGTCGAGGAGAGTTTTTCCAGGGCGAAAATCTTTATCGGGCTGAAAGCCCAAGAGCCGGCGCGACAACCACGGGAGGCGGCCGTATGATGGGATTCCGCTTTCAGGATCCGTTGTGGCTGTTGCTCCTGATTCCCTTGGCGGTCGCGGGACTGTGGATGCTTCGCCGTCGGCGGCGCGCCGCGGTTTTGTATTCCAGCGTGGAACTCCTAAAGAATCTGCCGGTCACTTCGGCGCAGCAGATAAAACGATTGCTGCCATGGATGTTTCTTGCAGGCTTGGGGCTATTGGTCGTCGCCATGGCCCGGCCGCAGCACGGCAAAGAGGAATTCCGCATCCGGGCCGAGGGGATCGCCATCGAGATGGTCGTCGATCGATCGGGCTCGATGCGAGGCCATGGATTTCGAGCTGGATAACAAACCTGCGACCCGGCTGGTCGTGGTAAAAAAAGTATTTAAGGATTTCGTCAGCGGCGAAGGCGGATTGGCCGGACGACCGGACGATCTGATCGGACTCATAGATTTCGGCGGCTTTGTCGAGGCCAAATGCCCGTTGACCTTCGATCACGGGGCATTGCTGCAACTGCTCGATACTGTGAAAATTCCCGGGCCGATATACGATTCGCAACGGCAATATGATTAACGGGCAGTTGCTGCAGGAAGAACAAATGACCGCCATCGGCGATGCCCTGGCAACGGCCGTCGAACGCCTAAAACCCATCAAGGCCAAGAGCAAAATCATCATTCTTCTTAGCGACGGCGAGAGCAACGCCGGGGTAGTCGATCCGCTCGAGGCAGCCCAAGCGGCAAAGGCCTACGGAATAAAAATTTATACCATCGGCATCGGTACCACCGGCGTAGTCCCCATACCTCAAGAAGACGAATTTGGCCGTCAGGTGTTGGTACAGGCAAGGGTCCAGATCGACGAAAGGGCTTTGAAAATGATCGCCGATGCCACCGGCGGCAAATACTACAATACCCAAGATACCGAAACGCTCCGGAAAATCTACGCTGACATCGATAAAATGGAAAAAACCACGACCGAAGGCCGCTTGTACACCGAATATCGCGAACTGTTTTCATACGCCTTGTTCCCGGGCCTGGGATTAGTGCTCTTGGAAATGTTTTTGGCATGCACCAGATTTAGATCGTTGCCGTAAAAAACCGTAAACCGTAAACTCCCAATGAACTTCGATCGTCCCGGAATGTTGCTATTGCTGTGGATTCTGCCGCTGGTTGCGGGGTTGATGATATATGCCCAGCGCAAGAGGGCGGCGGCGGCGAGGCGGTTTGTGCAATCACCGATGCTAGCGCGGCTTATGCCCCCGCTTATGGGCGCGCGCCCGTGGATCAAAGGGACGATGGTGCTATTAGGGCTGGCGGCCCTCATCGTGGCCTGCGCAAGACCTCGGTTCGGTGTGTATTATGAAAAGGTCGTACAACGGGGCGTGGATTGCTTTATCTGCCTGGACGTTTCCCGATCCATGCTGGCCGAAGACGTGGCGCCCAACCGGCTGGGGCGGGCGAAATCCGACATCCGCGACCTCTTGAAAAAACTGGCCGGGGATCATGTAGGACTGATCGTTTTCGCCGGAAAGCCGGTGGTCAAGGTTCCCCTTACGACCGACGACGGATTCTTCAGCACTGTGCTCGACGAGGTCGATACCCACAGCGCGCCCGCGGCGGCACGCTTATCGGCGACGCCATCCGCAAGGCGATGGAAGCCATGCCTCCCAGGGCCGACCACGATCAGATTATCGTGCTTATAACCGACGGTGAGGACCAGGAATCGTACGCCGCCGAAGCCGCCAAACAGGCCGCCGAAAAGGGCATCAAAATCTTCACCGTGGGTTTGGGCGATTCCAGCGAGGGCGCGCGGATTCCCATCCGCGGCGAGTCGGGCGGGCTGACTTATATAAAAGAGGAAGAAAAAACGGAGCATTGGTCAAAAACAGATCAAGACCTCTTAAAACAAATCGCCCTGGCCACCGGCGGGGCCCACATTCCCGCAGGAACCAAAGCCTACGATCTGGGCCAGATCTACGAGGACCATCTGGCCAACCTTGCCCGGGGCGAGGAAGAAAATCAAAAACGAAAACGCTTCCAGGAACGGTATCAAATCTTTCTGGGATTGGCAGTAGCCCTGCTGGCCCTGGAACGGATGATTCCGATTTACGGCCGGCGGAACGGCCGGGGGAGCAAATAAGATGATTGCAAATTGTAAATTTCAAATTGCAAATTGCAAATTGTTCATAAAGCCGGCCATAAATTTTTGGCTGGGTGGCATGGCCACGCTTACGTGGCCATGCAGACGTCTGCTCGCACGTCACACATGCCCACGACAAGCGTGGGCATGGCACCTTCTATTACCGCTAATCGTAATAATGTTTTTAACAACACCGGCGTTTGCCGGATCGAGCGAGGCGGCCGGCAAGGTGCAAGAGGGAATTGCCCAATTCCAAGGCGGCGATTTCAAGGCCGCCACCGAGGCGTTTTCGGCGGCCGATGAAGCGCTGCCCAATGAGCTAAAGATCGCCTTTGATCGCGGTTGCGCGTATGCTTCCGCCGGAGAGTATGACAAGGCCGTCGAGCAGTTCCAAAAAGCGGCCGCGGCGTCGGATCACAAGTTGGCCGGGCTGGCTAACTATAACCTCGGTGGCGTGGCGGTGGCCCAGGCTAAAGCAAAGCTTGGCGATAAACCCGAGAAGGCCGAAGGCGACTCCCGCACCGCCGCACTGGAATTCTTGATACAAGCCGCCAGGCATTATCACGACGCCTTAAGCATGGACGGTGAAAACTCCGACGCCCGATACAATCTTGAAACCATCCGGCTTTGGATCAAATATATCCAGGACGTGTGGCAGAAGCGCGACCGGCAAAAACGCCGCGATAGTATGAACCTTTTGCAATACCTGGAATGGCTGGAAAGCGAGCAGAGATCGTTAAAGCAAATGGATAAAGAACTCGGCGAGGCAAAACCTTCACCGCGGCAGCGAGAGGCGATCCGCGCGGCCGAAAACGCCCAACGCACGCTGGCCGATGAGATCCAGCCGTTGAAAGAAAAGATCGCCGCGACTTTATCAGCGCCGCAGCAACAGCCCGGCGCAAACCAAGCGGCCTCGCCCAGCGCCGACGTGCAAAAAGCGGTTGAACTGCTAAACCACCTGGCCGACGATGTTCACCAGTCGATGGGCAAGGCGGCCGATTCACTTTCCGGAGGGTCGTTTTCCCAGGCCGGCGAGTCGCAATCCCAGGCCGTGGAAACCATAGACCAGATCTTCATGGCCGTGGCGCCTTATGCAAACCTTGTCGAGCGGGATCAATCGGCAAGAGGAACTGATCAATCAATCGCCCGCCGCGGAAAAGCAAGACAAAGCCGATGAGCAAAATACTGGGGTCAAACCGGCACAACCGAATCTTTCCAAGCCGCCTTTTGACGGCAACGAGGCCGCCTGGAATCAACGCTTTATCGCCCGATACGGCCGGATTCTTTCAGCCAAGGCCCGCCGGGAATTAGAGCAACTCGATGCCATGCCGCCCTCCAAGCAGGAGCCGCCGCAATCCGCGACTTCCACTGGCCCCAACGCCAATGCCGCGCAGACGCCGGAAAAAGACCAGCCGGGTTCGGACGAGCAATTAAAGGCTGACCAGCAGCGCCGCGACTTGAAAGAAGCCTTGCAATTGGGTGTGCAATCGGCCCCCAAGGTGGAAAAGCTGGCCGATGAATCAGCCTTGCAATTAGAGGAGAATAAGCCTGACGAGGCCTTGCCAAAACAGCAAGAAGCACTAAAACTGCTCAAAGATATGCTGCCCAAACAACAACAGAAAGAGGAGGAAAAAAAGGACCAGGAGAAGAAAGATCAGGAGAAAAAAGACCAAGACAAAAAGGATCAGGAGAAAAAGGATCAAGATAAGAAGGATCAGAATAAAAAGGACCAGGATAAAAAAGATCAAGACAAGAATGACCAAGAGAAAAAAGATCAGCAGCAGAAGGAACAGGATAAAAAGGACCAGGGGAAACAAGACCAGAACAAGCAAGATCAGCAAAAAAAGGACGAAACAAAGAACCAGCAGCAACAGAACCAGCAACAACAACGCGACTTGAACAAGGAAAAGGCCGAGGCGATATTGCAAAAGGCCAGGCAACGGCAGGATGAACATCGCGAGGTGGAAAAAACTTTGGAAGGTTACCTATACCGGCCGGAAAAGGTGGAAAAGGATTGGTAAAAGATCGTTAAAAATATAATGTCAAGCATACGGCACATCTCCATTTTAACACGAATACTCATCGCGGCGCTGGCCATGGCATGGCCGGCGGCAGCGTGTCGGGCGGCGGGCGAAAAGCCGGAACTCATCGTGGAAATGGATCGCAATCATATCTACGAAGGCGAGTCTGTCTTGTACCGGATCACGCTTAATAACGTGGAAAATCCCCGCCAGCCGGACCTGTCGGGTTTTGACGATTTTCTGATTACCCCGGCAGGCGAACAATCGTTGAATTTTCAGCAGACAATAATCATTAATGGGCGGCGCTCGGAAACCATCCGCCGTGGGCGGCAGTACAACTACCAACTCACTCCCAAGCGGGCGGGAAACCTGACCATTCCCGCACCCACCGCCGAGGTTGACGGCCAAAAACTCATCGGCAAGGAAATGTCGCTTGTAGTTACTGCCCCGCAGGATCAAGACATCGTGTGCATGGAAATCACGGCCGAGCCGGTTTCCGTTTATCCCTTGCAGCCCTTTACCGTGATTTTATCCATATCAGTAAAAGAACTGCCCGAGCCTTACGCGAACGAAAACCCCGTTGGCGTGCAAACATCGCCGCCGGAACTGCAAATTCCCTGGCTCGACGACGAACACCTGCCCGCTGGCCTGAAACCAAAAGAAAGCTGGCAGCGTTGGCTCGAGCCAATGCAGAGCAGAGGTGGCAGCGGATTCGCCATTAACAACATCGGCAGCAATTCGGTCTTTTCCTTTTTCGAAGACCGACGGATGGCGTTCATGCCAGAATCGCAAAATATCCGCATGCCGGACAAATCGGGCAAAATGACCGGCTATCGGCGATTTCAGTTCAAGCGGACTTTTATCGCCAAAAATGTCGATCAGTACACTTTCGGGCCGGTCTCGCTCAAAGGCATCTTCGCCGGGGGGATTAGCGCATCCGGTGCAGCGCAGAGCAAAGACATCTACGCCATTGCTAAGGCCTTGACGGTGAAAATCAAGGACGTACCCGAGCAGGGCCGGCCGGAAACCTACATCGGCGCGATCGGTCGCTTCCAATTCGAGGTCGAGCTTGCTCCGCTAAAGGCAAAGACCGGCGATCCGATGACCTTGACCTTGACACTCAGTGGACCGGGAAGCTTGGATAGGGCGACCATGCCCGATTTATCGAAAATCCCCCAGATCGCCGAGAATTTCAAAATCTACGAGCCCACCGCGCAAACCAAGGGCAACCAGCGGCAGTTTACCTGCAGTTTGCGTCCGCTGGAGCCGGGCATAAAGGAATTTCCGCCAGTTGCGGTTTCGTATTTCGACGTGCAGGATGAAAAATACGTCACACTCACATCCCAGCCCATCCCCATCGATATCGAAAAGGCCGACAAACTTGCCGGGCGCGATATTGTCGCCTCGTCCAGCGGACTAAATTCGGCGGATAAGGAATTGGAGACGCGGCAGGAAGGAATTTTTGCGAACATCACCGATCCGGGCCAATTGACAGACGAATCGATCCGGTCCGAGCGTTGGTTGGCGGCCTTGGGCGGACTGGCGGGATTGTACGCCGCCATGGCCTTTGCCGTGGTCCGTCTGCGACGCTTTAGCGGCGATACGGTCCGCCAGCGGCGGCGCACCGCGCCAGGCAAGGCACGACGTTCGGTGAGCGAGGCAACCAAAGAATTGTTGGCCGGCCGGGTCCGCGAAGGCGCCGATCGGCTGGAGTCGGCGCTAGTCAACCTAGTGGCCGATTGGAGCAATACGCCCGCCGCGGGCATGACGCCGGCCGAGGCATGCCGCAAATTGGAATCGCTGGGCATCGACGGCGAAGTTTTACAGCACGCCGGCCGATTCCTGGAAAACTGCGAAAGCGTCCATTACGGCGCGACCCCGCAAGCCGGCGAGGCACTGCGCCGCGATGCAAAAGGCGTGTTGGAAGCGGTGATCCATGCACTGCGGAAGAAAAAATAGTGGGCGGTGGACCGTGAATAAACATAAAGCCGCGACCGTTGGTCGCGCTTTGCATGTGATAAGTGTTTTATAAAGCCGCGACCAGTGGTCGCGATTTAGAATAATCCAAATGAAAAAATACATATTAATAAGTAAAAAACGAAGCCCCCACCCAAATTTGCAATTTGCAATTTGCAAATTACAATTTGCAATTTTAATTCTCGGTTTGCTCATTCTCTCGGGCTGTGCTCGAAATTTTGATCCCCAACTTGCCCAAAGATTTCAGGCCGCGCAAACGGCGTTCGACCGGTCCACAAAGCCGGAGGAATTCGTCAAGGTCGCCGCCATGTATCAGGAGATGATCGACGACGGGGCCGTTTCCGGGGCCGTGTTCTACAACCAGGGCAATGCATGGATGAGGGCCAAGCAGCCGGGCCGGGCGATCGCCGCATACCGGCAGGCCCAGCGTTATCTCCCCCGCAATCCATATCTTGACGCGAATTTGCAGTACGCCTTGGGACCGGGCGCATCCGCCCATCGACCGATATTCGAAACTATCCTTTTCTGGCAGAATTGGCTCGGTTATCCGGAAAAATTCTACGCCGCCGCAGCGGCCGCATTGCTGACGTTTTGTTTCGCCATAATCATGTTATTTACGTCGCGCCACCGTTTGTGGCGTCGGCTTGTTTTGGCAGGCGCTGCGATTACGGCGCTTATGATTATTTCGGCCGCCTACGATTGGTACCGCTTCGACTACGTGGTCCGCGGCGTGATCACCCAGGCCGACGTGGTCGCCCGCAAAGGCAACGCCGAAAGTTACGAGCCGGCCTTAAACGAGAAGCTTTCGGAAGGCACGGAATTTCGCTTGCTGGAACGCCGCGGCGATTGGCTCTTGATCAGATTGCCCGGCGGGCAAGAGGGATGGATCGATCAACGGGCGGCAGTGACATACGGGCGGAATTTAATGGACCAATGACCATTGTTGCCTCCGATGCCCCCTCTTATTGGGCATTAAACAAAACTTTGCTTGTGGTTTTCGCCGAATTATCAATAATGTATGGTAGGGTCAGTATAGGGTTCGAATTGGTTTATTACAGGCAGTTCCGTGCCGGGAGAAAAGGCAAGTGAATAAGAAAATGAGCAAGCAGAACCATGGCGGGGGCTTTACGCTGGTTGAGATGCTGGTCGTATTGTTGATCGTCTCGATCCTTGCCGGACTGATCTCGGCCGCCGCTTATCGGGGCCTTGCTCGGGCAAAGGTCGCCAGAATCAGCATTGATATCCAGCAGCTTTCCATGGCCTTAGAAAAATACAAACAGCAGTTC
Organism: Pirellulales bacterium; assembly: GCA_963844755.1. Lineage (GTDB taxonomy): Bacteria > Planctomycetota > Planctomycetia > Pirellulales > Thermoguttaceae > JBEKIK01. The sequence goes on along the minus strand of CAWJPM010000015.1, from coordinate 106,354 downwards.
GGCGAATATCCGCCCGATTTCAGCGGCGATTTGACCACGGACAACGGCAAATCAATTATATTGCGCCATATATCCAAGGCATTTCCTCGTTTTACAATACTTGGAAGCACTATTGCTCTACAATGGACTAATTTACAGACTGAAATTAAGACCAATTCAAATAACCTAATCAATCTCAACAATATGACTCCTGCCACGGCTTTGGTATTCTGGCTGGGCGGAATGCCCGACGCCCAAGGCAGGCTGAGCGGATTTAGCAAAAATCCGGCAGATCCATTCGAGAGTCCGGTTACTACGCCCAGCCGCATTGGTCCGTTTTTTGAATTCGATCCGGGGCGATTGCAGAGCAACACTTATTATGCACCTGGGATAATTGTAGGGAACGGCCAGCCGTATATTTATCTACGCGCTGAATTAGGGCAACCGGAACCGAAACGAGAATACTTTAACTATGATGGCACGGCCTACTCGTTCAAGAAGGGCAGCTCAGGAGCTCAACCCTATTGGGATCAGCGGAACATGGGCTGGGTGAATCCTGATTCGTTCCAAATCCTCTGCTGCGGCTTGGACGGAAGGTTCGGGTTGGAAAATGTTTACCCAACGGGTACTATGCCATCATCGATATTCCCATTTACGGCGACAACACTACCCGGTGTTCCAGCAGATGTGATAACCGATTTGAACGATCCAAGTAAAGGTATTACCCTCATAACTGCGAATCCGACTAATTTCGATCACATCGACGACCAGACCAATTTCACAAAAGGCACGATTGGCGACGATTTGCCATAAGAAAAAGGGATAGGGAAGCGGGCAATAAAATCGTGACCAGTAATTGATAAATTCAAAAAGCCCGCGGGTTGCAACCCGTGGGCTTGAATTTGATATGTGCGGCGAGCAGACGGTAGGGTGCATGAAATGCACCCGTTTTTGGCGGTGCGTTTCACGCACCCTGCGCATTTATTCCACGGTCACGCTTTTGGCGAGGTTTCGCGGCTTGTCGATGTCGCAGCCCCGGGCCACGGCGATGTGATAGGCCAGAAGTTGCAGGGGAATGACCGATACGATCGGCTGAAACAACTCCTCGACGGCCGGGACTTCGATTATGTCGTCGGCCAGGCGTACAGCGTCGCGATCGCCTTGGCAAACCACGGCGATCACCGGGCCGCCCCGGGCCTTGATCTCCTGCAAGTTCGACATCACCTTATCGTACATCTGACCCAAGGGCATGATGAACACGCTGGGCGTGCGCTCGTCGACCAGCGCGATGGGGCCGTGCTTCATTTCGGCCGAAGGGTAGCCCTCGGCATGGATGTAGCTGATTTCCTTGAGTTTCAGGGCCCCTTCCAGGGCAGTGGGGAAGTTGAACTGCCGGCCGAGGTAGAGGAAATTGTTGCACTCGGCGTACTTGTTGGCGATTTTCCGCACCGCGTTGTTGCATTCCAATGCGCCGCTGACCTTATCGGGCAGTTCTTCCAGTTCCTTGATGATCCGCATGCCGGCCGAAAAACTGAGGTGCCTTAAGCGGCCCATAAACAAGGCCAGCATGGCCAGCACGGTGCATTGCGAGGTAAAGGCCTTGGTCGAGGCCACGCCGATTTCCGGTCCGGCGCGGAGGTACACGCCGCCGTCGCTTTCCTGGGCGATGGTGCTGCCCACCACGTTGCAGATGCCCAGCGCCGGGCAGCCCTTGCGTTTCATTTCCCGCAGGGCGGCCAGGGTGTCGGCCGTTTCGCCGCTTTGCGTGATGGCGAACACCAGGGTGTGATCGTCCATGGGCGGATTGCGGTAGCGGAGTTCGCTGGCGTATTCCACTTCGACGGGCACGCGGGCCAGGGCCTCGATCTGGTATTCGCCCACCAGGGCCGCATGCCAACTTGTGCCGCAGGCGGTCATCAATATGCGATTGACCGAGCGGAGCTGCTGCGGCGTAAGATTCAGCCCGCCGAATCTGGCCGTGGCCGCGTCGCGATCCAAGCGGCCGCGCATGGCATTGCGAATCGACTCGGGCTGCTCGAAGATTTCCTTGAGCATGTAATGCTCATATCCGCCCAGGTCCATTTCGCCGGCTTCGATCTCGAGCACGTGGACGCTCGGGCTGACGTGCCCGTGGTCGCGGTGGATCACGCGGAGACTGTCGGCCGTGACAACCGCCAACTCGTGGTCGGCCAGGTAAACGATCTTATCGGTGTAGCCGGCCAAGGGCGAACCGTCGCTGGCGATAAAATGCTCGCCGTCGCCCACGCCGACGATAAGCGGGCTGCCCAGCCGGGCGGCAAAAATCACCTCCGGCCAATCGCGGAAAATAATCGTCAGCCCGTAGGTCCCTTGAAGCTGAGCCAAGGCCGTTTGCACGGCCGCAACCAAGGGCTGGTAATGCACGGCGGCCATGTCGCCGTCGATTTTTTGCTCTTTCAAACAACTGTCGATGAGGTGGGCTATCACCTCGGTATCGGTGTTTGAACGGAATTTGTAACCTTCGTTTTCCAGGCGTTGTTTAATGGAGCGGAAATTTTCTATCACCCCATTGTGCGCAAGGGCCAACGTGCCGTTGTCGCCTACATGGGGATGGGCGTTGATGTCGTTGGGCGCGCCATGCGTGGCCCAGCGCGTATGGCCGATGCCGACCGAGCCGCTCAAAGGGGTTTCGGCAAGCTTTTTTTCCAGGCGTTCGATGCGGCCCGCCGATTTTACCACGTTTAAAGTTCCGCCGCCGTTAATGGTGGCCACGCCTGCGCTGTCGTATCCGCGATACTCCAAGCGGTGCAGGCCGGAGATGAGAAATTCCACTGCCTGGCGAGGCCCGATATATCCAACTATTCCACACATAAGCGTGTTTCCTGCAAGTGGAAGATGTTGCAAAGAAATTGATATTACTAATGATATTCGTACATAGTATTAGCCGAATTTAGCATACACGAACTTAGGTAAAACGCCGATAGGCCAATTGCCGAGATACGGCAAGACCATCGGCAAATGAAGAACATAACTATTATATATACAATAAGTTACGACTATTAGTCAATGCGGTAAAAAATTAAATAATTGTCTGCGAGCAATTGGGGATATATTAGCGGCTATAGTCAATTAGGCGGGGGAAGAGTATATTTTGACTCCCAGCGTTTTCGCACTCACGCTGCTGTGCAGGAGTAAGATTACCGGCCCCGCTAAAAGGCGTAAATAAAGCAAATTACCAAGGAAAATAAGCGTGCCGATTCTCAAAGAAGAACCCAGCCTTTTTCCGGAAACTCTGCTGGAAGATAGCATTCAGGAGACATCGGATCGCCATTGGTGGGTGATTTACACCAAGGCCCGGCAGGAAAAATCGCTTGCCCGGGATTTGTTCGCCTTTCGCATCCCTTTCTACTTGCCTTTGATAAAAAAGACCTCGGTTGTCAAGGGACGAAAACGCATGTCGTTCGTCCCGCTTTTTTCGGGGTACGTTTTCCTCTTCTCCACTGAAGCGGAACGCATAAAAAGCATGACCACCAATAGGATCTCGCGGATTCTGACGGTCAACGATCCGCAGCAGTTGGTCTACGACCTGGAACAACTCCGCCGCCTGATCGCCTCGAATGCGCCCCTGAGCGTGGAGCAAAAGTTGGCGCCGGGCAATCGGGTGCGGGTCAAGCAAGGCGCACTAATGGGATTGGAGGGGACCGTCTTGGTGCGCCGCGGAGTAACGCGATTGTTGGTCAGGGTGAATTTCCTGCAAAAAGGCGCATCGGTCGAAGTCGATGATTATCTTTTGGAAAGATTGGATTGAAAGGACTAGAGTCGGAAGGATACCGCTTGCGGTTTCGCGATGAATCTTTATAAAGTGGGCGGTGAACTACCCGCCCCTTGCTCTTTTACATCACGCCCAAGTCGATAGGCAGAATTGCTTCGCGGTTAGCCCGATACCACTCGACCGAGCGGCGCAGGCCTTCTTCGATGGGAACTTGGGGACGCCAACCCAGCAGTTTCCCGGCCTTGCCGATATCGGCCCAAGTGGCGGTCACGTCGGCCCGATGCAGGGGCTGAAAATCGATTATCGGCTTGCGCCCCAGAAGTTGAGCAAATCTGATCGATGACCGCCGAGAGGACCGCGGGTTGATCGCCGCCGAGGTTGATGATTTCGTAACCCAACGGTTTTAGCGCGGCGATGGTGCCCCGGGCGATGTCGTCGATGAAGGTGAAATCGCGGGATTGCGAGCCGTCGCCGAAAACCGTGATCGGCTCGCCTTCGGCAATGCGGCGGATAAAGCGGAAGATGCTCATATCGGGCCGGCCGGCAGGTCCATATACGGTGAAATAACGGGGAATGGAAATGTCCAGCCCGTAGAGATAATGATAAGTATAGGCCAGGACTTCCGCCGCTTTTTTCGAGGCGGCATAAGGCGAAAGGGGGCGGTTAGTGTCGTCGTCTTCGTGGAAGGGGATGCGATTGTGCCCGCCATAAAGACTGGACGTGGACGCCATGAGAAACTTTTTCACGGCGAAGATCCGGCAGGCCTCCAACAAATTAAGCGTGCCGATGCAATTGGCCTGATAGTATACCCAGGGATTTTCCAGCGACTGGCGCACTCCGGCCCGGGCCGCTAGATTGACCACGGCGGAAAAAGGCTTTTCTTCAATGGTTTTATCATCCGCGGCAAGAGCGCTTGCCTTGAAAAGCCCGGTTACGGCGTCGAAATCGGAGATGTCCAATTGATGAAAGTGAAATCCCTTGCGACCCTGCAAGCGGGCAAGACGCCAATGTTTCAATCTGGGATCGTAGGCATCGTTGAGATTATCGACGCCCACGACGGCGTGCCCGGCGTCCAAAAGCAATTCTGTAACCCGCGAAGCAATGAAGCCCGCACAACCGGTCACTAAATAACGTTTTGTCATGACAAGATCGTGTCCAACAATTCTCCCCTCTCCCTTTGGGAGAGGGGCCGGGGGTGAGGGCTATAACAGGATACGTTTAAATATTATATGCCGAAAAAGTCGGCAATGCGAGCGACCACCAGTTGTTGTTCCTGGGCCGTTAGTTCCGGGAAGATGGGCAAGGCCAGCACTTCGCGCGCGGCCCTGTCGGTTTCGGGCAGATCGCCCGGCTTGTAGCCTAAATAGCGGAAACACTCCTGATCGTGCAGTCCCAGGGGATAATAAATTTCTGAGCCGATTTTCGCCTTGGACAGCGATTCCCGCAATGCATCGCGCCGTCCGTCCGGCACGCGGACTACGTACTGGTTCCATACGTGACGGCAGTTCGCAAGTGCTTTGGGCAAAGTCAAGACGCGGTCCAATCCGGCCTCGGTAAACAGTTCTTCATATCGCGCGGCATTGGCTTGGCGAAGCGCGGTCCACTCGTCGAGATGGGGCAATTTGACGTTCAACACGGCGGCCTGGAAGGAATCCAAGCGGCTGTTGATGCCCACCACCTTATGATAATATCGCGGATTCATGCCGTGCTGGCGCAACAGGCGGAGCGTTTCGGCGAGTTGATCGTCGTTGGTGGTAAGCATGCCGCCGTCGCCCGCGCCGCCGAGATTTTTGGTGGGATAGAAGCTGATGCAACCGATCGCCCCCAGCGAGCCTGCCCGGCGGCCTTCCCATTCGGCGCCGATGGCCTGGGCGGCGTCCTCGATCACAGCCGCCTTGGCCGGCTGGGCCAGGCCGATTAATGCGCATCCATGTCGGCGCATTGCCCGAAACAGATGCACCGGAATAATCGCCTTGGTGGCCGGTGTCATCAAGCGGCCGACGGCAAGCGGATCGATGTTGAAGGTTACGGGATCGATGTCGGCAAAGACGGGTTTGGCGCCCAATCGCGTGGCGGCGCTGGCCGTGGCGAAAAAGGTGAAGCTGGGCATAATCACTTCGTCGCCCGGCCCCACGTCCGAGGCCATCAGGGCCAGCAACAAGGCGTCGCTGCCCGAGGCGCAGCCCACGGCATGCTTCACGCGGCAGTAGGAGGCGACGGCCTGTTCCAGATTTTTCACTTCCGGACCAAGCACAAAGGCCCCGCTCTGGCACACCCGGCGAAGCGATGCGGTCAACTCTTCCAAAAGAGGTTGATGCTGGCGTCCGAGATCCAACAGGGGAACGCCTTTTTCTTCTAAAATCTGTTTCGGTTTGTCTTTGATGATATTTGCCATTTCTTCGATGCTATAAAAGGGGTGTAAAAACTCAACCAAAGAAAACCGTTTATATTAAAATATGAAATTTAACACAAGAGGAAAATTAACCCGCTTTTCCCATCCTGTGCACCCAGCCAATCTTCAAGCAGTGCCCTAATATAAGGCAAGAAATGCGGTTTAACAGCTTTGCAAAGGGGAAAGCGGAAAATTGAGATACCGTCGCCCGCTTCCTGAGTTGGCCCAGAGCACACATGGGGCCTTGAATTACGGCTTCAGCATCACCCAGCGGACCAATTGGTTGATAAGAAGTTTGCCGTCCCAGGGCGATTCGTGATTGTTCATCAGCCCGGGACGAACGCATCGCGCCACCCCGGCTTGCGAGGCGGCTTCGGCAAATTTGATTGTATCTTCCCGATTGCCGAACGCCACCCCCACCGTCTGCACCTTGGGCGACAACAATGGAATGATCTGTTGCCAGGAGTCCACCTCGGTCAGGAAGATGGTCCGCGATTGAACGGCCTGTTTTAGAGAAACATCGCGATCCAAACATACGGTCCAATTGGCGCCGTCGGCCGAGGCAATCACGTCTTTTGCCTCGTCCATGGCCCAGGCGGCGCGCACGTTGACGATCTGCATGGTGGTGTAAGGATCCAGACCCGGGCTTGGGCGGGAGCTTGGCCAAATGCTTTGCGAACAATTCGCCCAGTTCCCGCAGAGATAATCGCGAGTTGCGCTCGACGAAAATCGTTTGCGGGGCCGAGCATGCCCGCTGGTCGAAGACCGGCAATATCGCGGACAAAGCCCGCCACGGCTTCATCCAGTTTTTCCGGATCGGATTGAATTTTATTCCGGTCGATCACGCCGATGGAATATTTCGGTCCGAAGACGATCTCGCTGCAGTGTTCCAGGCGGGGCAGGGCGGTGATGGCCTTTATGGCCTCCGCGCCGCCCCAGATGATTTTCACGTCGGCGGCCAGCGACATCTGCTCGTTCAGTTGCCGATTGTGGTAATCGAACCAGACCACCGCCGCGGCATCCAGAAGATCGGCGCCGCGAATGTCTCCGGCTTGCGATTCGGCCAGTACCGCAAGCAAGCTATCGGTTCCCTCGGGCTCGGGATAGGCGAGTTTCACCAGGCACACGTTTTTGGCCAAAAGCGCGGGAATCAGCGAAAACATGGGCAGCGTGGCCACGTTTCCGGCCATCCACATGGCCACCAGGCCCTGGGGTTTGGCTGCCAGATAGTTCCGCCCCTGGGGAACAAAACCGTCGAGATAGGCCGGATTCCCGTTAAGATTCAGCTCCAAAAGCTGGCTGAGATTGTTGCTTCCCAGCCAGGCCGAAAGAAACATGCAGCCTTCCAACGATCGGGTGCGCTCGTCGCGGATCAATCGGGCGGCAAAGTCGGCCATGCAGCGCGACCAGGCTATCGACGGGAATTTTCGCCAGCCATTCGCGCCGGCTGTTGAGCGACTCGACGATTGGCAGCAGACGAGTCGCCGGCCGGTTCCACGCCGCGGTGAGTAATTCGCAATATGCTCATCGGATTTCTCTTGCCTGGGCAAAGGTGTCGCCGCAGCCGCGGGCCTCGGCCTGCTCGATGCGTTTTGTGAAACGGAAGTAGTTGCCCGACCGGCCGCAGGGGCAATCGTCCACGCCCATAAGCACGCCTTGATCTTCGGTTATTAATGCCTGCCCCGGATAACTGGTGGGCAGCACGCTAACGACCTCGATAATGCCTGTCTGGCCGATCGACGCCGGTTCGAGAGTGTACGGGCGGCGGATCAGCACGTCGGCGAAGGCCGGGGCGTGTTTGTTGCCGGCCTCGCAATCGACAAATACCGTGCCCACCTGCTCGATCATGCCGTAGAAATCGAGAATCCCCCGCGGATCGCAGCCTAATACATCGCTGGTTCGGCGAGTGAACTCTTCTTTTGTAACGGCTTGGGCGGCGAGTTTTTTCCATCCGCCGGAGTGCAACAGTTGCGCCTTGGGGGCCTGGAATTTTACTCCCCGGCGTTCGGCCTCTTCGACAAATCGCGTCCAAACCATGAAGGTAAAGCCGAACAACAGCACCGGCTCTTGGCAGTGACGTTGGAAAAAATCCTCGATTGCACGGCCAATCGGCCGCCAGATCGCCGTTTGGCTTGTTTTTTCATGCCGTAGACCGTTTCGGAGGCGAAATTGCCCACCCCGCGAATAGCCGCACCCCGCGCGGTGAGCGTATCGCCGGCGGCGGCCGACTCCTGGGCGTCCAGCACCAGGTAAGGCCGGCGATGTCCGCCAAGATGTTCTTTGAGGATCGAGGCCAGCGCCCGGGCCTGGCGGAAGGCCGTGGTCTTGTCGATCACGATCCGGCTGGGCTGCTGGCCGGTGGTCGAAGACGAATGCAACTCGCGAACCACCTTTTCAGGCGGCACGGCGGCCAGGAGATATTGCTTGAACATCGAAACCGGCAGCGGCGGCACGTCGGACAGCGCTTTGCCAATCGGCGGGCGACAGCGGCCCAGTCGCCGCAAAAAGCGATCGTAAGGCGGACAATGCCGGGCGATTTCCGCGCATAGTTCCCGGAGGATCGCCGTCAACACGCTATCCTTTTCGGCCTGTCGCATGGCGTACTGCGGGCCGCGGATCAAGGCGTCCACTCGCTGTTCAATGCTGAGGGATTGATCAAACATTTAACAATTCATGGTGAAATAAAAATCGATTTGCAAATTTCTCCCATCTCCCTTTGGGAGAGGGGCAGGGGGTGAGGGCCTGGGGATGGCATGGACTTTTTTTACCTACAAAAGCCCTCACCCTAACCCTCTCCGGGCACCGACCGAAGGTTGGTCGGGCGAGGGGACTTTCGCAGACATCTTCCGCAACACTTCTTTTGCCACTTTGCCGTTGGCCGTTTTGGGCAATTGGCGACAGGAATTCGACATATTCGGGCACTTTGTAATTGGGCAGTTGGCCGAGACAATGATTGCGCACGTCTTCTACGGTTAATTGACCCGGTTTGTTCGTGGTCAAGTAGGCTTTTATCGCCTCGCCCCAGATTTCGTCGGGCACGCCGATCACTGCGGCTTCGACCACCTCGGGCATCTGGCTTAGGACTTCCTCGATTTCCTTGGGACTGACGCGGTTGCCCATGGCCTTGATGAAATCGCGGGCCCGTTCGACGATGAAGATAAAACCGTCCCGGTCGACTCGGGCCATGTCGCCGGTGAAAAGCCGGCCGTTGCGGAAAAAGCGGGCGGTTTCTTCCGCGTCGTTCCAGATATCCCAGCGTGATGTTGTCGCCGGAAGCCACGATCTCGCCGACTTCATCGCCGCCGGGCCGGACGGGCGTGCCGTCCTCCTTGAGCACTTCCAATCGCGAACCGGGCAAGCCCTTGCCGATTGAACCGAGTTTTTCGTCCAATAGTTCGGGCGGCAGGTAACTCAGCCGGGCCGTGGCCTCGGTCTGTCCATACATGACGAACAAACGAACTTGGGGAAATGCGCGGCGGATCTCTTGGATGAACGGATTGGGCAATTTGCCGCCGGCCTGCTGAAGCCAGCGCAAGGCGGGAAACGAACGTTCTGGCAAAATGCGTTCGGCGCAGCAGAATTTGGTAGGTCGAGGGCACGCCGGCAAAACCGGTGCATTTTTTTTCGGCCATTTCGTCCAGCACTTTTTCGGGAAACATGAAGCGGTTGTTCAGCACCAGCGATGCCGCCGGCCATAAGATGCGTGTGCAAAAGCGACGTGCCGTAACAATAATAAAAAGGCAGCACCGTCATGGTGCTGTCGCCGGGGCCGAGTTCCAGGTATTCAATAATGTCGCGGGTGTTGGATTCGATGTTGCGATGCGTGACCATCACGCCCTTGGACTCGCCGGTCGATCCGGATGTGAGCATGATGGCGGCCAGATCGCGGCGCGGATCGATCGGCGGGAAATGAGTATTGGGCGTCGCCCCGAGCCGGCATGGCGGATGAATCGGTCGAAACGGCCGATTCGTCTTCCAGTAGCCATGCCCAAACGCTGGGCAAGCGGCTCCACGCGGGGCCGGAAGCGGGCGGAAATCAGCATCAGCTTCATGCCCGTGGCAGCAGCTATCCGCTCCAGGGTTTTTTCGCCGCAATCGACGGGAAAAGGGACCGCGCACAGCCCGGCGCGAATTACGCCCAAATAGGCGGCGATGAAAAAAGGGCCGTTCTCGGCGCAGCAACCCGATGCGGTCGCCCGGGTCAAAACCGTGTTCGATCAACCTCGCGGCCCAGGCGTATGCCGCCGCGCGGAGTTGTCCGTGGTAATAATCTTTGTCGCCGAAGAATATGGCGGGCCGATCCGGTTTGCCGCCGGAAAGGATTTTTTCGGCAATATTGTGATCCTGATCTTGGTGAAATCAATCTGCAACGCCTTTTGCCGCGAGAATTTCCATGATTTTCGCGGGCGAACTCATCTCCATGATCTCATCCACTTCAAAACGCTGGTTGAATTCCTGCTCCAGGTACATGACCAGGTTCATGTGGCCGATGGAATCCCAATTGGGAACTTCTTCAGGAGCCAGGTTCGGTGAAAAAGAATTGACATCGAGTCCAAATGCCTTTTGAAATACAGTGGCCAAACGCTCGCTCATCGCCATTATGCAACCTTATCCTTTCGCTCGCCCTTTAATGATCCAGGATTATATTAGCCGAAAGCGCCGCCGTCAAGTTCCAGGACCCGGCCGTTGAAGAAATCGTTTTCGATGCAAAACAACACGCCGTGGGCGATTTCTTCCGGCTGTCCCATGCGGCCGACGGCCACGTTGGAAATCATTTTATTGCGGGCATCCTCGGGGATTTTATCGGCCATGGGAGTTTGCACCAAACCCGGCGCAATCGCCACGCAGCGAATGTTATAGGGCATTAATTCCAGGGCGAGAGTGAAGGTCATTGAAGTCAGCCCGCCTTTACTGGCGCTATACGCGGTCTGCCCGGCGCGTCCCAATCGAGAGATGGAACTAATATTGATAATCACTCCCTTGCATCTTTTGCGGAACATGTGTTCCACGGCCAATTGCGCAGAGGAACGGACCCTTTAAATTGGTGTCGATGCTGGTTTGCCAGTCTTCCTGGGAGTACCGGTTTATGCCGCGGAAGGAAAAGGACAACAAAGCGCCGTCGATGAGCACGCCGGCGTTGTTTATCAATACGTCCAATCCGCCCGCTTGCCGCACAAAATCGGCGAATTGCTTAGCCAGGGTTTCGGCGTCGCGTACGTCGGCCAGCATGGGAATAATCCGCGAGTCCGATTGATCCGATTGGAGTTCGGCGAGGGCCGCATCGAGTTTTTCCCGGTTTCGCGCCAACATGCCGACCTTGGCGGCGCCGGCGGTGAGAAGGGCCTTTACCAAGGCCAAACCAATACCCCCGGTCGCTCCGGTTACGATTGCGCGGATTCCAGGTAATTGCATGGAATTATTCCTTGCCGTCGAAATTTAACAAGGTAACAAGATTATGCGCGCCAATGACCGCTTGCCCGCTGAACATGCCTTTTGCCTGTTTGTTCTCGGCGATTGGCAGCACCAAGGCGCCGTATTGGAACAAGGAAGGATGGTAGCGATCTTTTCGATGTGGCATGACACGTGTCCAGGCATCGCCGTCCCTGCTGAGATATATTGAGCATTCTTTGGAAGGGCAGCAGGGATTGGGTTCGACGCAGGTGGAAATGGCCATGACAGGACCAAAAGAGGCGGCATACAGGGAACTGCCTTCGACTTCGAGTAATTTTGTCCTTTTGCCGCTTTGCTTTTCCAGCCTGATGATGAAATTGCGGGTGATGTCCGAATCGGTGCCGTAGAGCAGACAATCGGGCTTGACGATGGCGCCCACGACCCGCGATTCCGGATCCCCGCGCTGAAGCCAATCGATGTTCTTCAGGTCCTTGTCAAGGACGCCTATTCCCGGCTGCGTGTCATAATCTCCGACAAGGACCCAGTAATGATCGCTATAGGGATCGACGATTACGTTATGCACGTGGCGGATACTGCCGCGGGGGAAAGTATAGGCGACATCGAAAGTACGTCCCCGGTCTTCTGAAACGTAAATATAGATTTCCTGATTTTTATAACAGTCACCGTACTCGCCGAAGATCACCCGAGGACCGTCCACGCAGATATTCATGGGCCGGGATCCGCGCTTGATTCGGAAGGAGAGGGACAACTGCGATTCTCCGGGTTCGGCGCGGTAGATGCCTTCTCTGGCAACCGCAATGCGCGTGCCGTCGTCCATGATCTGGAAGACGGCGACATAATATCGCAGGAGTCTAGCGGCCAGGGAGAAACGGGCCAAAGCGGGTTTGTATCCCGATAGGGGGACGGAGCAATCGAGTTGCCAGATGGCGCCTCCGTCGTCAGAGCGGAAAATGTCATAAAGCCGGGAAATATACAACCTGCCTTGAGAGTCGATATACTGGGCGCGGCCGGGGACTTTTTCCTGAATTTGCAGAGCAGAAGCGAAATCGGTCATTGCTTAGTTCCTCGCTCGGATCGTCCTAACGCCATAATATGGATAATGCGAGTTTTTGTTGTGCATCATGAAGAAATCGAACACATCCCTGCTCCAAGCCCAGTCGACGCGGACGCTGCCCACCGAGGCTTCGTGTACGATCCCCTCGCCAACGAGGTCGCGAAACGCCTTACGCACGCAAACGCAATACAGGCCGTATTCGGGCCGGCGCTGGCGAACGACGTACAATTCATCCTGGCCGTTGATCCGCACCAGGTAGCGGCGTTCTTCAAAAAAATCTTTTATGGGCCAATCCTGATCACGGACTTCTTCGGGAGTATGCATAAGCGTCATGCTGTTACGCAAGGGTATGCCGATACTAATGACAATCCCGTTTTTCTGCGAAAAGCGATAATACCCCGAATAAATACCCTGGGGCAAGGGCTTATCACGGTTGAGATTATCGTGAAACAGTTCCTCTGCCAAGGGGCCATAAGCCGCCAGGGAATTATAGGGATGCAAGCTGCGCAAAACGCCTTTTCGCCGCCAAAACAACTCGTTTGCCAATCCCACCGCGCAGGGCGTGGATTGCGGATCGTAAGAAATCGTCCGGTCGCGCTGGGCGGAGTTCAGCAAAGCATCCTCGCCTTGATAATGCGCATGGGCGGGCATGACCAACGTACCCGTCGGACCAACCAGATTGAGCAGGTCGTTCACCAGGTTGTTGGCCGCTGCCAAAAAACCGCCTAGGGCGGGATTTTCCGGCGATTCATCATATAACCGCAAATCGGAAACGGCGGTATGGGCCATCACAAGCGCCCCTTTGTCGACGCCGATTTCGCGAAGATATTGCTTTAATTCCTCCCGTTTCGCGGTTTGAACCTCTGGCTTGTCTCTCCATCGAAAAGGTTCGATCTTTTTTCGCAGCCAAGCCGATTTCCTGTATAATCGCTTGGCCAGCACTTCGCCGGCTATCAATAGTCCATCCTTCCAACGCGGCAGCGTTTTATACATTACTTCGTCCAATGGTCTTTCTTCCGAAGTTCGGCGGACAAACTACCATTCATAGAGAACACTGCACAAGAAACCGGTTGAAATATAATATTGCATATTATTCAGGATAAACGCTTCTCCTGATAAACCACCAATGACCATAACCCTCCCGCCAATAGGGGAAGCAAGATGACGATTAACCACGATCCCGCCGTTGGCCAGCGCACAAACATTACAGCCGGCACGATACCTATGCCGGCCAGCACCGCGTATAAAGAACTTACTTGCCCATGCGTCCAACCTTTTTGCACTAGCCGTTGATAGAGATGCGAGCGATGGGCTCTAAAATATATTTTCGCCTTTTCGCAGACGGCGAAAGAGTGTGAAAATCGAATCGAAGACGAAGGGCCACACGAGTACGATTCCTGCCACGGCCATCCGCGATTATTCTTTGCGCGGCCAAAACCGGCAAGAACGGCAAAAGCTGAAACCGAGGAATGCGCTGCCCACGTCGCCCATGAAAATTCGCGCGGGCGGAAGGTTCCACCACAAAAAACCCATTGTCGAGGCGGAAAGGAGCAATCCCAACGCCGCACATTCCGGTTGATCGCTCATGACGCCCAAAATCATCCAACCGACTCCGGCCATCAAGGCCTGTGCGCCGGCGATTCCGTCTATTCCGTCCATGAAATTATAGGTGTTTATAAGACCGACGATCCAGAACAGAGCCAGAACCGTGCCCGGTATGCCCAAACTTACATCGCCGACAAAAGGCAGGGCAACGGTTTTCCATGCGGCGCCGATGCCGATCACGATTAAAATCGCGCTTAGTAGATGCACGCTAAAGCGGACACTATTAGTCAGACCGCGGAGATCGTCAATCCAACTTACCAAGGCGATCAGCACGGAGGCTGTCATGTAAGAGTAGATTGTTCCGGCCGATGGTGTTCCCGACCACAGTTGGTAACTCCACCAGCCCCCCACGCTCAGCGCCACTATGGCCAAACCGCCGCCGCGGGGAACCGGAGATGTGTGAGAACTTCGATCATTGGGAATATCCAACACCTTTCGATGCATGGCCCAGATTCGGATTCCATACACCATCAGCCAGGCAAGGACGCTGAAGGCGAGCATGAGCGCCGCTGTGATTACAGTCGCATTTATCACAAATTCAATCTTCATTAACGGTTATTTCGGGGGATTTCGGAAACTCGATAAATATTGGATTTCGTCAGTTTCCAATACATACACCGGATTCGATAGCCCAGTTTTCCCGGTAAGAGATAGGTTGCGTAATACAGCGGCTGAATAAGTCCTGTATGGAGGCAAATCGCCCTGCCGGGAAACCACGCGGCGATTTGTCTCTGATCGTAGGGAACGGTATCGGCCACATTCATAGTTTTTCGTCCCGCCGGCAAGTTGTCTATAATATTCAAAACCGTTTTCGTCAGAGTGTCGATATGACACAAGGAATAAGACGGCGGCGGCGATAAGTGTAGTTTGATTTTTGATATCCCAGGCAAAAACGCTCTTTTACGGGCGTCCCTTAGGTGCGTTTCGTCGAATACCGGGGCCAACCGCAGGATGTAGCAATGCGTCAGTTCGGATTGCAGAATCAGCAATTCGCATTTCTGCTTGCTCAAACCATAGTCGGTTGCCGGGCGGAGATCTGGCTCGACGCCGACCGGACCCTCGCGACGATCCTCGCCGTAAACGGCCACGGAACTAAAAAATATAAACAGGGGATTTCTTTCCCGGACGGCCCGTAAAACATTGGCTGTGATCGCACAATTGATATTAGTGTAGGATTGACCGGGCGATAAGCGTTCGCCGTGCGCCAAGGCCGCCGCATGCACCACAACGGAGTATTGCGGCACGCCGGCGAAGGCTTTTCGGGTTTCCTCTTCGTCGAGTAGATCGGCCCGGAGCATCCGATCTCTCGATTCGCATTCGCGATCGATGCCCCACACGGCATGACCGGATTCGGTTAGCGATCGCACAATCGCGGCGCCGATGAAGCCGTTGCATCCGGTAACCACGATGTGTTGCTGGCTCATGGCGCGGTGTTTATCAGATCTTGCGGTAAAAGTTCGCGACGCAATTCCGAGAAAGTCGTGAAACGGTATCCGTTTTTTCGTAAAAGTTCGATCAGCAGGTTTAGTTTTTTCGCGACTCCGGCCCGCCCCATTTTGAAGCGAACTCGCGACCGCATCGGCAAGTTGGCCGGCAACTTGGGCGAAGGCTGGGGCGAAAGCTCGTAAGGATGGATATAAAGAACATACAACTCCCCGCTGCGCAGGTAAGCATGGATGAGCCGTCGCATGAGCAGCCAGGGAAAAATACGGAGGTATCCACCGCCTGAAACGGGTATATTCTGTTTCAGCAGCGTCATGGTGCTGACCTGGAACTCGAAAAAATCGTTCCGCCGAAAAATGTTGGGACAGGCTTCCTGAAAACCTTGCAGATCGAGCGTACCATAAAGCGGGTGACTGCGAAAAAGGATCCGGCTCGAATCGTAATCGAATCCGGCGGCTTCGACCAAATCGAGCCGCTGCCGATCGAGACTGAAGCAAGGCGCACGATAACCGGCCGCGGGCACGCCGATGACCTCCTCCAAGACGTCCTTGGATTTTCGCAAATCTTCGGCGAATTGCTCGATAGTCATTTGCATGGGACGCAGGTGGTCCCAGCCGTGAACGCCTAAATCGTGCCCTTTGCGCGATAATTCCGTCAGTGTTCCCCGCATACTCGCCGCCAATTCGCCCAGAACGAAAAAGGACGAACGAATGTCGTGTTTTTTGAGAATCTGCAAATAAACATCCACCCCATCAAGGAGCGATCGACTTTTGTCGCACGAGGACTCGCGAAAATAGTCCACGTGATACCAATTTTCTATGTCCATGGAAAGGACGGCGACTTTCATGTCAAACGCACTCCGCGCGTATGGATTTATTTCGTTCGTCCGTCATTGTCACGGCTGCAATACTACGTGGTAACCTTGTCCGGCGCCGGGGATTTTGTACACTTTCACTTGTCCGAATCCCGCGCACTTGCACAGGCCCTTGATTTGCGGTTCGTCGTAGAAATAGACTGGACATTTGCGCAATTTGTAGCGATATTTTCTCAAGGGCGTGCGCAACCAGTGCTTGCTGGGGAATGCCACAGCCGCGGACCGCGTCACCAAAGGCCGCAAGGCGCAGAAATTCCTCGGCGTCCTTAACATAGTCCATGACGCCCATGACGATCACATGATCGGCCGGTTTCAGATTCGGCGCCGGAAAGGCGCTTTGAATCAACTCGCAACGTTGTTCCAACCCCGCGTTTTGCAGCCGTGTTCGCAGCAATTTCAACATGCCGGGTGCCGGATCGACGGCCTGGACCCAGGCTGCGCCGCGGCGCAACGCCTGCATCACGTAAACGCCCGATCCGCAACCGATGTCGATCACTGTTTTGCCGTTCAAATCGCCGAAAGTCTCAAAAGTGAGATCGAATCGTCGATAAATCTCCGGGCGGAAATGTCTGTCCACCCATTGCATCCATTTGCTGCGTTTGCCTTCGTAAAAAGTGTCGAATATTTCAGCAAAGCGATCGAAAAATTCACCTGCTTGTTTGTTGTCGTCCACTTCAAAATTCCTCGGAGTGATCAATGTGATGAGCTTCGTTGGCCGTGCGTTTCATTTTCGTTTCCGCGAGCTGACCGCCGATTCAAGCATGTCGGCGACTTGCCCCACGAGCCGTTCGCGGCCGTATTCTTCCGTTACCGTTCGGCGGCCGTTTGCGCCCATGATCTGCCGTTCCTCAGAGGACAGGGAGTAGAACATTCGTACGGCGTCGGCTAAGGCTTGGGGGTTGTCGGGAGCGCATTGCAGTCCGGCTTTTGCTTTCAACACAAGCGCCGAGGCATCGCCCTCGACCGTCACGAGCACGGGTTTGGCGCTGGCCATGCAGGCAAAAATCTTGTGCGGGATCGTGATGCGAAACAGGGGCGAATCGCGGAGCATAACCAGCAACACGTCGGCCAGGGCATAGAGCTTGGGCATTTGCTTCGGGGGCACACGCCCCAGAAACACCACATTCGTAAGTTTTCGCTCCGCGGCAAGGGCCTGCAATCTAGCCGAGTCCACGCCGTCGCCAACCAGCACGAATCGCACGGCCGGCAAGTCCGCCAGCAGCGGAGCGGCGTCCAATATCGTTCCCAATCCCTGTGGCAGGCCGATTGTGCCGGCGAACATAACGTTGAAGCGATCCGAGAATCCCAATTCACGGGCTAGTTGCGGGTCGGGTTCCGCCGGAGCATAGCGATCCACATCGACCCAATTGGAAATAACATGAATTTTGTCGGCCGGGACGCCCTTGGACAACAGATTATCGCGGAACCCTTGTGTGATGACTCGAATCGCCGCCGCCTTTCGATAGCCCCACTTGGCCGCACGATCCACAAGCTCCAGCGCCCAGCGGCGATTGATCATGTTGGTGGCCGTCAAGGCTTCGGGCCAGATGTCTTGAATTTCGAAGGTCACCGGAGCGCGCATCCGTTGACTGAGCAGCCAGAGGGGAGCTGCCAAGGTGACGGGCGGAAAGTTGCAGTGAATCACGTCGCAATGCGGAGCGATCAGCGGTCCAAGCACCGACGCCGACATGGCGAACGACATATAGTTCATCGCTCGCCGCGTTGTCGAACGGCTATGATCCGGAAACAAGGGGACGCGAAGCACCTGCACGCCGTTAATGACCTCCCGTTGGTACAACCGCATTTTATATCCCGGCGATAATTTGCCTGATGGCCAGTTGGGAAATCCGGTCAATACGGTCACTTTATGTCCCAGGGCTTGCAAAGACTCGGCCAGATCGGACTGATAAGTCAACGGTTCGGGCAAGTACCACTGTGTCAGGAATAGTATTCGCATCGTGATTCTCGCTAACGCAAATAACCCAGGAGTATTTTGACCACAATGCTGGAAACATCCTTGACTAGATACTCCGGGGGCGGACTCCATTCAGCGCACGAATCCCCAGATCGCGGAAAAAAATATCGTTCAAGTTGGGATCGTAGTTTTGGCCGGTATGGATCAGCACGTGATCGGCCAAAGCGTCGATTTTTTCAATGACCCGGCTGAGGCGGATGAATCTCCGGCCGGGTGCCGAGTACGGTGGCAATTTTCATCGCAAGAATTCTCCTTCGGCGGCGTCGACGTCTTCCAACCGCAGGCGTTTTTCTTTTATCAGCGCGCACATTTCTTCGTAGCTCATCACGTCGCGTGGCCGAGCTGTATTCGCCGGGCAGATTGGCCGGCGTATCGTCGCGCGGCGCGCAAGTTCCGGCAGAATCGGCTGGATGGCGTAGTACTTCTTCCGATCCACTGTGCGGTAGCCGCTCTTCCTCGGAAATCAGGATCTCGTCGATCTTTTCGCCGGGCCGGATGCCGGTGACCTCGATCTTGATCTGGCGGTCGCCGATCAATGCCCGGGCCAGATCGATCATCCGCGCCGAAGGGACGCGGGGTATATAAGTTTCGCCGCGTTTGGCCCCGCGGAGCGCGGCGAAAATCGTATCCACCGCCTGTTCCAGGCTGAGCAGGAAACGGGTCATGTCTTCGGTGGTGATCGTGACCGGCCCGCCGTTGCGGATTTGATCGTGGAACAGCGGAATCACCGAGCCGCGCGAAGCCAGCACGTTGCCGTAGCGGACGCATATAAAACGCGTTTTCGGGCAGGTCAGATTGGCGGTGATGAACACCCGCTCCTGGATGGCCTTTGTCATGCCCATCACGTTCACCGGCTTGGCCGCCTTGTCGGTGGAAATGCCGACTACGGTTTCGACCGGCAAGGTGGTTTTCGCGAATCGCGCGGACGATGTTTTCCGGTCCGCAGATGTTCGTCTGCACCGCCTCGAAGGGAAAATACTCGCAGGTGGGCACTTGTTTCAGCGCGGCGGCGTTGAAAACCACGTCGGCATTGCGCAGCACCGAAGCCACCGCGTGATAATCGCGCACGTCGCCGATGACGAACTCCAACAGTTCGTTGAAATTGTGGTACACGACTTCGTCGGTCGATACGCGCCGGTTCTTGTATTGCCAATCGCATGTCGTGCTGTTTGGCCTCGTCGCGGGAAAACACCACGATCGAGTTGGGCTGTCCTAATTCGCCGGTGAGCAAGCGGCGCACCAGCACCTTGCCCAGCGAGCCGGTGCCGCCGGTTACAACTATTCGTTTGCCTTTTAGAATCATTTTTTTCTCCACAAGTGATAAGGCGTGGGATCGCGATGCATTTCGCTTATCATCTCCGCCCAACTAGGGGGCGTAAATCCCGTTGCTTTACAAAAGCGCGAGCCGTCCAGGCTGCGATCGCATACAAATTCATTGTCCGGTTCAATTTGAATATTTAAACTATAGGTTTCGTTGATCAAGGTTAATAAGTCGAATTTTGAGATCGGCTGCGATGCGACCTGATACACGCCGCTTAAATTCGGATGGTTCTCCAGTACGTCGGCAATGATGTTTGCCAAGGCCATGGTGGTATAACCGGTATAAATCGCCTTTTTATATCCCCGAACCTTGCCGCCCCTGTTGCCGAGGAACCATTCGATCAAAGCGTTGGAAGTATTCAGTTCGCGGCCGATGATCGATGTACGCACCGTCAGGCAGCCGGGGGCGTCAACCTCGCCCAAGTACTTGGTCCGCCCGTATAGGTCTTCGGCGTCGGATACGTCGCTTTCAGTATACCCGCCTTTTCGGCCGGAAAAAACGCAGTCGGTGCCCATGTGGATCATTCGTACTCCGCTTGCCCGGCATAGATTCGCCAGCCGGTGAGGAAACAGCGAATTGATGACCAGGCTGGTAATCGGGTCCTTGGCGGCTTTCAGTTGCTTGATAATGCCGACGCAATTGAATACGACATCGGGCTTTACATCGGCCAAAACCCGGACTACGCTGTCGAAATTGGCGACGTCCACGCCGCCCACGAAACGCTGGGGATCGTAAAGATCGTAGCGGGCAAATTCTTCATAGCCCGATAGGTTTGTGGTCCAGGCATCGAAACGCCGGCGATAGAGTTGGTAAACTTTGTGCCCCAACATGCCCACGCCGCCGAGGATCAAAACTCGCATTGACATCAGACTCATCTCCTTTTTCGCCCAATCCATGTATTCTTTCAAGCCTTCTTCGAGCTTGACGGAGGGATCGAAGCCGAAGGCTTTTTTGGCCGCCGATACGTCGGCCAGGCTGTCGCGCACGTCGCCTTTTCGCGGCGGGCCATATTCAATCGCGGGATGAATGCCGCTGGCGTCGATCATCAGTTCCACAAGCCGGTTGATGGTGACGCGGGTGCTGCTGCCGACGTTGAAGGCCCCGGAAACGCCCCTGGACATGGCCGCCTTGTAATTGGCCTGGGCCACGTCGCGGACATTGACGAAATCGCGGGTTTGCTCGCCGTCGCCGAAGATCATTACCGGCTCGCCGTGCAACATGCGATGGGCGAAAATGGGAATCACGTTTCCGTATGCGTCGAACCGCTGATTGACGCCGAAGACGTTGAAATACCGCAAGCAAATGCACTTCCAACGGATACAGCTTGGCATAAACCAGGCACTGTTTTTCCGCGCAAAGTTTGCTGGCCCCGTAGGGCGAATCGGGCTCGACCGGATGATCTTCGCGAATGGGCAACGTCTTCAGCTCGCCGAAAATGCCCGGCCGAGGAAGAAAACACCACTTTTCGCACGCCGTTGCACGGCGCGCCGCCTCCAACACCCGAAGCGTGCCCAGCACGTTGATTTCCGCATCCTCGATGGGATTTTCGATGGACCGCGCATTGCCCACCGAGGCCGCCAGGTGGAAAATCACCTCCACGCCCTGTGCCGAGCTGCTCGACCAGTTGCCGCGTCGCGCACGTCGCCCTCGATGAACTGCACCTGGGGAAATGGATCCAAGTTTTTGCGATACCCGGACGTTAAATTGTCCAGCACGACCACTTGATGCCCGTTTTCCAGCAACAAACGCACGATATTGGAGCCGATAAATCCAGCTCCGCCGGTAACTAATGTTTTCAATTCAGTGAACCTTTCTTTACTCGACTATAGATTATTGTGACTAAATCCGGATTATATTACAAGCCGGCCAAATAACGCCTGCTTTCTGTTTTTGCGCTGCCGATTGCGGCTGTTTCATTTCTTTATTCAAAATTACCTTTCAGCCGGGGCGCCGTCGATGACAATTATTTGTCAGACAATAATTCTCTTCAGACAACTTTTGTACAATTTCAAATACTCGGCAAACTGCACACTCTTATCAAATTGATTATTCGCCCGTTTTTGGCATTGATCGGAATAAAATTCCTTGCCGTTCTTTCGCATCATCGCAATCGCCGCAACCAGCCCTGGCAAGTCTCCCCGCTCCACCACCAGTCCGCACCCGTCAGCCATACATTCCGGGCAGCCGCCGCTGTTAAATGTGACGACCGGAGTCCCGCAGGCAAATGCTTCCACGTTAACCAATCCAAAAGTTTCTTCAAGCGACGGATTGACAAAAAGATCAGCAGCGCTGTAGATTTCGGCCAGTTCCCTGGTACTGTTTGTCTTGGTAATGCCGATAATCCCCGCCGGCAAGTGCTTGATCTGCCGTTCACTGACCCCTACTAACACGATCTTTTCATCTTCGCGCAGTTGCTTGGCAAGATCGATGAAGTATTGATACCCCTTGCGCTGATTCCAAATGGATGCAACCCCCAACAGAATAAATTGACCCGACAAGTTGTAACGAGAACGGAAATCGCTTGGTGTCGGCTTGAACGTGTTAAGGTCAATTCCGTGGTAGATACGCACGATGGGATAGGCCTGCAGAAAAGACTCCTTGACCAGATTTTCGAGCCATTTTGATGGAGTAACAATCGTTAAATCTTGAACACCCGTAAACAACTTCATTTTTCGCTGGTAGTTCTTCCGCGATCGGTCGAGAAAAATGCATTTTGGATATTCCCGTTCTTGGGGACAGTCATGACACTCGCTCTTCCAACGGTTGCAGCCGATCAAGTCAAAATGCGAACAATGACCGGTAAATGCCCAGCAGTCGTGCAGGGTCCAAATGGCGGGTTTTTTGGCCTGTTTTAAATATTCAAAGAGCAATCCGACATGGAGATAATATCCATGCAGGTTGTGCAAATGAATCAGATCCGGATCCAATTCTTTTATCTTTGCTATTAAAGCTTTTGTGGCGGTCGCGGAGCCGAAACCGTGTCCGTCAAAGAGCCTGCTCCGAGCAACGTGCAGATATGTGCCGATAGGACCGCCGATGCGAATGTTCGGCTCACAGTTTTTTGCCCTGAGACGCCCGAAAGCCACCGTACTTGAATGGCCTTGTGACACCAGCAGCGCGTGTATATCCGAAGCAATCCGGCCGGTGCTTCCAATGCCGCAGCCTGAATTGATTTGCAGGATATTCATGCGTGCGTCATCGTGCTTGCGTTTTATGGCGCATGAGAACAGTTCCCGATTATGTCGCAGCGTTTCAGGATTATTTGTTGTAGCCAGGGCAAGTGTTTTTGCGCCTTCGGAAAGCGATGCATACTCTTCGATGCCCATCGTCATCATATTCTGCAATACCTTGACAAACGCGGAGGGTTGATCCAGCGGAAGATCCCAACCCGCATGTTTCTCTTTAAGATCTCGCCATGGCGTCTTATCGCTCGTCAGCACCGGGCAGCCGGCCGATAGCGATTCCGCGATGACATGGCCGAAGTTCTCGCCTAGGGTTGGCAGCAGAAATATGTCGTATTGCGAAAAGACTTCCCGCACGTGTTCCTGCTCGACTTCACCCTTGTAGTTGATTTCCACCGATGCGGGCATCTTTTCCATCAGTTGCTTGCACTGCTCCCAGTACTCGGCGTATTTTTCGCTGTTGACCGGCCCGTAGATATCGAAAAGCACTTTCCCCTTCACCCGGCTTACAACGTCCAAGGCATATTCCAAATTTTTCATGGGCGAGATTCTGGACAGGAAAACAATTCGGAGCGAATCGCGACTCTTCTCGGATTTTCGTATTTCGGACGCGGCCTCCATTAGCACAATCAAATTCGGAGTGATCCGAATGTATGAAGTATTTTTATCGCATTCCAAGTCGTCGCGATAAATCTTTGCATGCGGAAAATACTCCTGAATATTCTTGGCCTCGAACTCGCTGGATGCCTGCCAGGTGACATCGTTGTATAGTCCCAATAACTTCGCCAACCATATATAGCAATGCTTCCGTATATACTTCAACCTAAGGGCGCCGGGAGATAATTCGCCGCGGGGCGCAAGGATCACGGGCTTGCGTTCGATGAAGCCGAATCTACGTAACACTAGCGGCGCGATGGTAAACCGGGGAGCAACGAAGCTGTTGAGATACAACACATCGTAGTCCAGTCCATTGAACAACCTTTTGAATGCACCCATTTTGATTTGAGAGGGTGAGGCGTAGTACACGTCTGCTTTTCCAACTCGTTGCCATTCATCGACCTTTACGTCCTCAAATGGAACTGAACTGCCATATTCATGGTCACGAGTGATAATCTTGAAGTCAAAGTACTCGCTCAAATGATGGACAATACCTTCGATACTCCGTATTGGTCCTCCGGCCTTGTATGCCGGTGTGAAAAAACCAACTAGAGTAAGCACCTTGGGTTTATGCTTGTTATCATCTGCAGATTTCATAACCATCACACCAATAATTTCTTATGTTCGATAGCTAAATTTTGCAATAAACCACACATCTCGGATCACTCCGACAAACATCGCCTCCGCCGCTTTGTCACTTTTTATTCTTCCACTTATCCCTCGCGAAAGCTCTCTCATAAAGATCCAATTTCTTTATGTCAACACCTTGGCGACACTGCAAGGGCCTATTTGAAAATTGGCGACGGGCCGCCGTCCCAAAAGTCCTTCAATCAAGGCCACAAGACGTTCCGCAGCTATTTTTGGGCTCCAATACGCCGCTATTGTTTTCCAGGCCTCCGCGCCGATTTCCCCGCATTTTTCTGGTTGTTCCAGTAATGTGGAGACGATGGAACAAAGTTGCGCCGCGTCGCCGCTTTCAAAAAGAAAGCCGTTTTTCCCATGCTCAATCAACCAGGGCGCAGCCCCAGGCCCCTTGCTCGAAACAACACAGCAGCCGGAATCCATGGCCTCATTGATCACGGCCCCCCAGCCCTCGCGGTAGTTGCTGGTCATCAGGAATATGTCGGCCTTGAGCATCGCGTCGCGAACGCCTTCCGGAGTCGTTGGCGGGAAGAAACTCACGACATCTTCCAATCCATGCCGCTGGCATTGTCGAACGAGTTTCGCTTTCATGGGACCACTGCCGATCACGTCCAGAGAAAACCGGTATGCCCGACTTTTCAATCTCCGAGCCAATTCTATCGCCAAATCCGCCCGTTTCAAATCCAGCATGCGCCCGGCCCAGAGCATATTTACGACGTTATTCTCTCGATGCAGGGGAGGTTCTGCCCGCACGGCCGTAAAGTATCCCCAGGTCCATTTTCGGTCTTTGAACATTCCGATACGCTGCATGTCCAATGGGCAGTAGGCCCCCGCTGCGAGAAGATGGTAGTTGGGCCGATTCAAGGGCCACCAATCCTTGGAAAGGCGTCGAAGCCACCATACAAATCCTGGAATAAATCCTCGCTTGAACATGCGTTCCGAGTATCTAAACGTCAGTTTTCCGCTGCATATTCGCTTGCGAATCAGGTCCGTCGGAGCAGCGCCAATAACTACACAGTCAAACGTATCGATACAATGACGCAAATACTTTTCTCGTTCCTTGGATTCCCAAACGCGGATAGCCCACGGTAAATCCTTGCTGGCATCTTCCCATCCCAGGGCCAGACGTTCCTGGTCCGGCGGAGAAGTAAAAGCTATCCTAAAATTATCTCCCAGTAACTGGTACAGTTCGCCACCCAGGGGTAATTGATGGTGTGACGGTATATTGGATATCAATATAATGCTTGGAGCCATCAGTTTCTCTGGCGATAAAATATAAGTTGGCGATGGCTGCCGATGCCAATCCCGTGCGATAGATACAAAGCGTTATCCCTCAATATTCACAAAAGTCTTCGTTTCCGGGTCCCATCTTTTGATTGGTTGACATGGAGTGCCGACCGCGACCGTGAAGGCGGGGATGTCGCGGCAAACCAAGCTACCCGCTCCGATAACGGCCTTGCGCCCGATGGTGACGCCGGGTAATATAGTGCTGTTTGTCCCAATCCATACGCCGTCTTGGATGTTGATTTCTCCGCCTCCTCCCATGCCCGCGGAGTGCGCCCCAAGCATATCGATTTCGTGAGCGCCACTGTTGACAACAACTCGAGGTGCAATGTCAACATTATCTCCAATCGTAATCTTTGCATCGGCATTGCCGCCGATAAACGCTTGATGCCCGATAAACGTATCTTCTCCGATAGACAAATTTCTGATTACGATAGTCGCCGAGGAGACGATTCGAGCGGATCGAGCACAATCCACGCCCGCAATCCGCAATAATTGCGCACGCAAGCAATACCATCGGGTTAACGGCGTGAAACCGAATAACTTGTTTACCAACTGTAAAATGATCGAATTTCCGGGCATCATGGGCTAATCCTTGGAATCCGCATCGCCGATTATCGCTCTATAAAACTGCTTCCGGTTCGCGTCATGCGTGTGGAAAGTCCGGGCGGTTTCATTGGCCTGACTGATTACCGCGTTGGCTTCGTTATCGTTTGTCAGAAGGTCTCGAAGCGCTCCGGTCAGCGCCTGGCAGTCGCGTCGAGAAACCACCCGCGCCCAACGCTGGACCAAGGCATATTTTGCAATGCCCGTATCAGGATGCGAATACACGATGATAGGACGCTGACTGAACATGAACAGGTGCGCCTTCGAGGAAATCGAAAGGCGAATGGCCGAGACGAATCCTTCGTCAAATCCCTCCGCCAGGAGAAGCAGATCGGCTCCCTTCAGATAGCATGGCAGCCTGTCGTTGCCGGGATCGTCAAAAATGTCTATGTAAGGCGCGTTGGCAAGTTGACGTGCCCCCTCGGGATCGATAACCGAGGAGAGCACTGCTACGCGAGCGGTGATGCCTTGCTCATTCAACAGCCGGCAGCTCTCGTTTGCATCCAGCAACAGGGGCCAACGGAATCGGTTGAAGTTTCCGACAGCCATGATAGTGAATGTGCCTGCCGGATGAACGCGAATGGGTTGGGCCGACTCGAACCGCCGCGGGTCGTCCGCATGAGACAAAACGGAGAACGTTTTACCATAACGGGCCGCATATTCCTCGGCCATGGGGTGCCCAAAGGCCAACGGCACGTCCGTCGCGTCGAGCAGGCGAGATACGGATTTTCTTACGACCGGACCGATCAACCAACGCAAGAGACGCGGTTCGCCCATTAGGCCCGCGTAGAGATACGTCGGCCAATCATCGGTACAAAAAAAGGCCAACTTGGCGCGGGTCGCCTCTTTCAGCAGTACGGGCAACCAGGCAAATGTCAAGCTATAACCTTGGGCCATGATGATATCGGGTTGGAATGCCTCGACCCATGCCCGCATCTCTGCTGAAAGACGAGGTGCGAAGATCACTTCGTAGAGACCCGTATCGACCAGCAGCCGTCTGGCCCAGGAACCGGCGGTAGCGGTATGAGCCGCCGAGTTGTTTTGAGCTTGGGCAGTTTTCGCGGTCTTGTCCAAGATTTCCGTCTTCCATCGGTAAAACAACCGGCCCAGGCGCCGGTCTTGCGGCCCCAACTTGTAGTAGTGTCCGAAAAAGCCCTCGTCGCCCGTGTCGCCGCTGCTATAAATCTGGGCCAGCTTCTCGCGCGGCCAACCGCCGAAAAGATTGCGCAGCAGCAATCCATTATTAAAGGAATCGACCGCATTGATGCGACCCAGAGTCGCCACAAGCACGCGGGGATATTTCGAGTCTTCAACCATTTAGTTACGATTCCACTCGCCGATGTAGCTGCCGACTTGGCCAGTAATGCCGGTGATTAGAACTTCTATCGTCATTTTCGATACATCACCGTCTGATGCCATACGTAACACATCGTCGTCACGGGCGCAGGGAACGAAAAATATTCCAAGCCGACTTGAACCAGTTCCGGCGTTTGCGGGGCGCGTGCCAGTTGACTGGCATGACGCCGCGAATGCTCAGATCCACCTGTATGCCCTCGGATTCAAATAACTCTTTTGTTTGGGGCAGCCACATTCCCTTGCTTAAGCCCTCCCTTGCCGGATCATAATCGAATATTGGTTCCTTGCCGTCAACTAACGCCACGCCATAAAAGTCATCGGGATACCGACGTCCACGGATAGATCCCCAACGCTCAAAGTACCATGGACTCTCATGATTGCGCAAGAAATGGAGCAGGCGATCTTTTCGCCATAAACCTGCCTGAAGATTGAACAGATATGGGGCTCTCTTAGAACGTTTGGCCAACCATGGCATTCCCTCCACCGCCTCAACAAAAGGTTTCGGGCAGGTAAGGAGCGCCACGTTTGCAGTCTTCTCATTTTCTCTGATTAAGCGAAGGCACGCGTCCAAGCGTTCCGAATTCACTCGGCTTCGCAGATAGAAGTCGTCAAGAAAGAGCATCACGAGGTCAGTATCTACCGCCTGCGTTAGTGTGTCTCGCAATCGTTTGGACCATGGTATTGAACGCGGATCGGGATGTCTTTTATATAGCTGTGGGCAAATAATGTTGAACCCCTCATGCGCGTATTCGGCCGTTTCCGTGTTTATCACAATTGGCACATCGAGGTCCGGCCAGTAACGATGGAAGAGCGTAAAAAGGGGCGGCCACGCATCGCGATATGCGTCGCAAGTAGAGATTACCATCGTGTACGGCGCCGGTGTTTTCATTTTTTTAAATCAGTGTAGAACGGAAATGGGTGAGATTTGCCGGCGGACGTTTCCTCGGAATAGTAGGGTTCCGAGACAATACAAAGGCGAGGCGTTTCCAGACCGTCCTTCGCCATCATGTCTTCCATACCGTGTGGTTGACGTAGTCGGTGTAGCTGAGGATGATTCGCAAGACCTTTTCCGACACGTTGGGCACGCTGTAATCGGCCACGAGTCTGCAGGTTCCGCTGGTTGCCGCGCTTCTGCGAGGCCAGCACGGCCAGCCCGCGTTCGACGTTCTCGAACTCCAGGCCGGTCATCATCACCGCACCCTCTTCCATGCCCTCGGGTCGCTCGTGGGCCTCGCGGATGTTCAGCGCCGGGAAGTTCAAGATCGACGATTCCTCGGTGATCGTGCCGCTATCGGAAAGAACGGCCGCCGCGCAGGTCTGAAGCTTTACGTAGTCGGAGAAGCCCAGCGGCTTCAGCAACTCGACGCGGTCGTCGATCGCCACATGTTCCGCATCGATCCGCTTTCGCGTGCGGGGATGCGTCGAGACGATGACCCGCTTGCCGTAGCGTTCGGCCAAGCCGTTCAGCAGCGCGACCAGCTTGGCGAACTGGACGGGCGAGTCGATGTTCTCTTCGCGGTGCGCACTCACGACGAAGTAGTCCTGCTCTGTCAGCCGCAGCCGCTTGAGCACGTCGGACCGCTCGATCTTCGCCCGATAGTACGTCAGCACTTCATACATCGGGCTGCCGGTCTTGATCACCCGGTCCGGCGGCAGCCCTTCCCGAAGCAGGTATTCCCGGGAGATGCTGCTGTAGGGCATGTTGATGTCGCTGATGTGGTCGACGATCTTGCGGTTGATCTCCTCGGGCACGCGCTGGTCGAAGCAGCGGTTTCCCGCTTCCATGTGAAAGACGGGAATCTTGCGGCGCTTGGCGGCGATGGCGGCCAGGCAGCTATTCGTGTCGCCGAGGACCAGAAACGCCTGGGGAGCGACCGTCTCCAGAACGCGGTCGGCCCGCGCAATCACCTGCCCGATCGTCTCGGCGGCGGTGGCGCCGGCGGCTTCGAGGAAATGGTCCGGCTTGCGGATATCCAGGTCGTCGAAGAAAATCTCGTTCAACTCGTAGTCGTAGTTCTGGCCGGTATGGACCAGGACGTGCTCGCACTCCCGGTCCAGCGCGGCGATCACCCGCGACAGGCGGATGATCTCGGGCCGGGTGCCCACCACGGTCATGACCTTGAGCTTATCCATGCAGCACCTCCGCGGAATACGTGTCGGGAGTCGCGGGATCGAAAATCTCGCTGGCCCAGAACAACACTACCATTTCCCCCGTGCCCACGTTCTCGATCGAGTGCGTGTACCCCGGCGGAATGTCGAGGACTCGGAAATCCTTGCCGGATACGCGGTATGTGAGGACGGCATTTGACTCGATGTGGCGGAAGCGGATCGCCGCATCGCCTTCGAGGACGAGAAATTTCTCGACCTTCGTATGATGGAAATGGTTTCCGCGGGTGATGCCCGGCTTGGTGCGGGAAACGAAAATTTGGCCGCAGTGGGGCGATTTGAGAAACTCGGCCAGCTCGCCGCGGTTGTCGCGCTTGATATCGAGAGGGTAGGCGAATTCCCCTTCCGGAAGATACGAAAGATAGGTCGCATAGAGGCAGCGGGTGAACCGGTCGCTCATGTCCGGCAACTTCAGGTCGGTCCGAGAATCGCGGAACGACTGGATCTTTGCCGCCAGGGCGCCGAGCGTCACGCGATAGGTGGGCTGCACGCAGGCAAGGCAGATCCGGTCCCGGCCTTCATCCGTTGCGAGTTCGGCCAGCAGCCCCGCCACGACGTCGTCGATGTACGCCAGCTCGATCTCCCGGTTGGGGTCCGAAATCTGGATCGGAAGGCCGTGGGCCACGTTATGGCAAAAAGTCGCCGTGACGGAGTTGTAGTTGGGGCGGCACCACTTGCCGAACAAATTGGTCCAGCGGAAGATCGTGACCCGGGCCGCCGTCGCATCGGAGAACCGCCGCAGGCACTGCTCGGCGTGAAGCTTGCTTCGGCCATAGGGGTTGTCCAACTCGGCCTGGGTCGAGGAGGCAAAGACGATTTTGGGCGTTCGGCCGCAGGGAGACGAGCCGGTCGCAAATCTCCTGCGTGAAGCCGGCGTTTCCCGTTTCGTATTCCTCGGGCGTTGTCGGCCGGTTCACGCCCGCCAGATGAAAGACCACGTCGGCCCGGCCCAGCCCGTCGCAAAGCTGCTGCTCGGGCAATCCAAGGTCGTACTCGTACAGATCGATATCCTTGCGCAACCGCAGCGATTGGACGAGATTCCTGCCGACGAATCCGCGCGCACCGGTGACGAGGACGATCATGGGCGCCACCCTTTCAACTCGGCTTTGACGTAGTGCAGGCCGCGGAGCATCTCCGCCATTTCGTCCACGTCGAG
Source organism: Pirellulales bacterium (assembly GCA_963844755.1). Classification (GTDB taxonomy): domain Bacteria; phylum Planctomycetota; class Planctomycetia; order Pirellulales; family Thermoguttaceae; genus JBEKIK01. Next base: position 75,499 of record CAWJPM010000015.1, on the reverse strand, counting down.
CCGGCGCGTGTTGTGCGAATGATATACTGGAACTGCCATTCAACTCCTGCTCTGGCATTGAGCCATCAGCCGTTTATTCACGAAGATTGTGTTGGCTTCTGCCCAAATCACTTCCCATCCATCGCCCAAAACCCGCAAGTGCTCCTGTCGCTCCTGTTCGTCCCTCGTTTCCGTGAGAACCACCAAGGTACGCTGTAGCAGCTTGGTCGCGCCCACCAAGACCGCGCAATCATGCCCCTCGGTATCCACTTTAAGAAGAAACACGCCGGGAAGGTCGAAACACGGCACCAAATCGTCCAGAGTAATGACCGGCACCAACCGGACAGACGCCACCCGATCCTCCAAAGTTTGCTCTGAGAGTGAAGAAAAGACCGGGTTATCCGTGACATAGAATTTTAATAGTCCTCTCGTAGCAGCAACCGCAGCCGGAATCACGATGTCACGCGGCCGGAAACGAGCAAATAGATCGGCTAGTTCAACATTTGGTTCAACACAAATGCCGTTGTATCCGGACTTATAGAACAAGTAGGTATCGCTGATGACTGTGGGGTGATTTGCCCCCACGTCCACATACATCCAACCAGGAGGAATTCCACCGTTTTCTTTGAGGTAGTCGCGAATCAAGGCGTCTTCGGCCCATTGAGAATAGGACGCCCGCCGCCTGAGTATATCACGCCATGCATAGCATGATGCGTGAAACCTTCTGTAAAAATGGCTCCGTCTTTTCAATGCCTTACTCATGGGCTGAAAATATTTTAACACAACTCTGTCTCCTAAAAGCTTCACGGGAGGTGTTTTACTTCCAATAACAGGCGTCCTCAATCTTGGTGCAGCCATCCGGCGTTTCCTCCGCTAGCGGATAGATCCACGCGTCGTTGAAGAAGCGGTGATCAATCGAGCAATTCGGCACAAGCCAGCGACGACCGAGAATGCCAAAGAGCAACTGGGTATTGCCGCCGAGGTGAATGCCGATTTTTCCCAGCGACTTCGCGAATGAACAGAGCGGCAACGAGTACGCGCCGGCGCCGACCAGCAGAACGTCGAAGTTGGTTTTCACGATTTGTTGCTTCATGTCTTCCAGCGACCCAAACCAATTATCGTGCTTTGGACGCACCAAATGGGGATGCGTTGGACATTGTACAGTGTGCAGATCAAACTCCGGCATCACACGGGGATGGGCGGCCCAAATCTTCTCGCGAAGCGGATATTGATGTCGGATCGTTTGTGAAAATGGGCTAACCACCACCACTTTTTTACCCGCTAATTCCGCCGACCATGGGTTGGGAAATCTGTAGGGCTCCAACCCATAACTGTGGAAAACCGCGGCGTTCTTTGCATAACGCCTTATGATCCGACTTTCATTGAAGTTGAACCAAGTTCCAATATGCGTCATTTGCGGGAGAACCGAAGCAAGCCAGAAATCGGCCCAAGCTGCAAATGTTTTGTAGTCTCCAGGATGCACTCCGGCATTCTCGAATAGAGGTTTTCTGAAAGGTGCGGTTGTCTCGTCTCTATTCTGCGTCTGTTTGTATCGCAAATAGGCTCTAAGTGCCCCTAATTCACAAGAACCTATCTTACCAATAGCGGCGGGAGTATTTGATTTTATGACGTGGGCGATTTTGTCGTTTCCAACATGCGAACGAAACTTGAATACATCAAGCGATCCGTATCGCACCTGCTCGATGGTGCGTTGAGTTGTTCTTACCAGTGGGAGCCGGAAGATAGTTAGTTTTATGTTCATTGTGTTTTCATGCCTACAATTATTATTCAATTGTTAAGCCACCGGCTTTTCCAGCGATTATTGATTCGCTTGGAGTTCGGCGTCATAGATGTTGTTCCGCGGCACACAATTGTTCAAATGACGTCTGTTGGGAGTCACTTCGCACCATAAAGTATCCTCTCGTGTTCGACAATCTCGTTTTCATTCCAACGCATTCGGATGACCTTTGCAGGCGCGCCGGCGACAACGGCATACCGCGGCACGTCGTGCGTAACCACGGCGCAGGCCGCCACAATACTTCCCCGTCCAATGGTTACTCCCTTGATCACTATTGCACGAAAACCTATCCATACATCATCCTCGATAATGACCGGCTGATCGTCCTGGGGACGCTTTTCGGTCACATCCAACATGTAGGCCCCCAGCACGCTTGTGTTGTGATCACCCGCTATTATGGCGACCTGGGGTGCAAAAACAACCTTATTACCGATGCGAATGTAAGTATTTATCGCTGAAAAATGACCGCCGCAACCTAACCAGACATGGTCGCCAATAAAAATTGTTTCCGGGGACAAGAACGTTGTATCCGGAGCGAAATAAACCTGTTTGCCACAAGCGCCGAGCCTGCGTTTCATTTTTTCCACAGATCCGACGTCGCCTACACGCTCAATAGCCTTTATCAGTCGTGCGGCTGCCAAGGCAGGGCCCCACAATATACGCTTCCAGAAGTTCCTGATGACCCCACCGGAGGAACCGCGACATACTAAACTTGAAAACCGGCTCATTTCAACCTCCGAATCACCAGCCTCCCTTCAGCAACCGAAACGCCGTTTGTGTTGTTTCTCTCGGACATTCTTTTTTTCAGCATCTCGTGCATGTAATTAGGTGCGGCTAGCGCGGCATGCTTATCTCGGACTATACCGCATTCAATTTGATGGCGGGCATTGGAGCCGCATAGGATTGCAGCGCATTTTGGTATTTTAGTTGTGCATGGCACCGACGCGACCCTTCGACTAAACCGATGACGATCCAAAAATAGGCGCAATAAAGCGGATGCAAAAAAAGACCTTGCACTAAAACGGCAACAAGCATAGCTCTCAAGAGTTGACCTTGTGCGCCAATTCTCGTGAACCAAAAGAGCGACAGACACCACCACGAAAAAACTGCAAACCCGACGACGCCTAATTCCACCAATACTTGGACACAAACGTTGTGGGCGCCTATATAGCCAAATCCCTTCAGATCCATGGCTTGGGCAAAATTGTTCCAGCCAACCCCCACAATCGGCGCCGTCGGAAATACTTGATTCAAGGCGTCTTCCCAGATAACCAGGCGTCCCGACCCAGTCTCTATTGACTTATCTGAAAACCGTCCTTCGATGTTCTCGGAGACAGACGGAATGTAATAATGAATTGCACCGACGATTATGATTAAAATAAATGCCGCCATGATGTTGCGGCGGATGTTGAACGAAAAAAGAACAAGCGATAGGCAACCGGCCGCCAATCCCACTACGGCGCTTCGCGCACCGGTGAATGCCGTGGCCGCCAGGGCCGCTATTGCCAGACACACAGAGGCGCTTCTCCATATCAGCAGCCGCTTTGAGTTGATCGATTCGAAGACCAGAATTATGCATGCCAGCATAGGCCAGCCCGCAAACATGTCGGTCCTGCCGAATCCTTGATGGCGGTATATGTCTTTTGACGTTGCCGTTCCAAAATTCAGAAATATCATTATGGAACCGAGCATTGCACAACCGACGATAATCCAAAGTAAATGGGGGAAACGTTCGGGATCACTGGCAACAATTAGGGCAACGGAAAAGGCCAAAAGCCATAGCGGCAACTCCTGCATTTGGAATGTCGGGTATTCACTAATCCAGAGAAGAGGATCTGTTGCCCAGCAACAACTAATGGCAATGAAGAAAAGGAACAGAAGTGTCGGCCAAGAGAATATGTGGCGCCTAATATTGACGCGATAATGCAGGCAGGTGGCTCCGAACGCAATATACGCCGTGGCGGTTAGGAGCCCCTCAAAATTAGCGTTCGACGACAACATAACCAAAACACCGATTGGCACAAGGGCCGACCATAGAGAAGCTACGGCTAAAATCATGAGCCACGGCAAATAAACCCCGTATCTTATCTCCGAGCCGGCGACGGATTGCAAAAAGAATATGGTGGGCAGGCTGATTGCTGCAATGACGGCTGCCACCATGAAAAACTCGTTATTCGTTGCTTGCTTCGTTGCCATCCTTTACTCCGGACTCGATGTTCGTTTAGTTGCTCGCGTTAATTGTAATTGTTTGCGCCGACGTGGGGAGCAGTTCGACTAACATGTCGAGCCCGTAGATCTCGACGCCGCCGTAGTAGTCGATCCGATGTCTTTTGTCATCGACTCTCGCTTCTGATAAAACAGCTTGTTTGACTTTACTTCACCGCGGACAATACTCCCTGCAGCAATGACACAGTTATCTCCAATTCTTGATCCACGCAAAATAACACTATTTGCACCTACCCAAACATTATCGCCTATAATAACTTCAGACGTAATAAACCCTCCCGCCCCCGATCCAGTGTCGTGGTCGTGATCCACAACAACCACGTTATTGCCAAAGCAACAATTGTCACCGATTACTACACGCGCAAGGCACGTTACGCTGCAATTCGAGTTAAAGAAGCATCCCTTACCAATCTTCAATATTCCATCCATCACTACTATCTGAAGATAACCGCGATTGGATAAGGAGTCCGCCATACACAGGGTTCCGCATCCCAGCACCTGTAACGACACCTTTAAATTCATTCGTTGATTGAAACTTATTTTAACCCTGTTCCCATACTTTACTTTTATAAGCAGGACGTGCAATGCATTGTAAATACGTACACAAATTCTTTGTATGCCGATTCCTTTCATGGATTAATCACCTCCTCAATTGATTTCACCATGCATTCATTTCCGTAATCATTGCTCTGGAGCGTGCTTTTCAATCTATTGAGAAGAGCCGTATCGTTCAATACTGTCTTTATTCCGTCCAATATGGCATTGTCTGTATTCGCGACAACAATTCCGTCATATCCATTCTTGATTTGTTCTTTCGCCGAAAGATACTCCGTAACCACAGGCGGCACGCCAAGCATCATGCTTTCGGTTATCGCAATCGGCTTTCCTTCCCATCGAGAAGGCATACAAAAAACATCGCATTCCTTTACAAAGCAATATGGATTGAACCTGTTTCCAATCAATTTGAAACAGTCATTCACACCGTTATCGTCTATCATGTGTTGCAGCGTGCACCGGTCAGCTCCTTCTCCAACGACATACCATACAAAGGAATACCCTAATCCTTTCAAGGCGCGTGCGCACATCACTGCTCTATCAAGCCCCTTATGTTCTATATCCAACCTGCACACTGTTATTATTTTAAAGCCATTGAAGGATTTTAAGTAGTCGTATGCATCATCATGCTCTTCAACCTGTTCAGCACGTTGCCTTATCGTATGCGTGCTCACGATATTTTCTATGCACAGCGCTTTGGCTGAGAAAGCGGGCATTTTTGCGGCAAACTCCACTCTGCAACTCTCGGCAACCGTAACAATGTAATCTACCTTTTCCATCCATTTGCATTCAAGTTCCAGAAAAGGCGCGACTCTGTCAAGTTCGGCATGCAACCATGCCAGCTTCTTGCGCACTTTAACCTTTCTCGCTACATATCGGTCAGGCCAACCTTCGATATATCCTATTGCAATATCGTATTCCTTATCCAAAGTCCTTGAAAATTCGGCCGTCTGCATGTTCGCAAGTATTTGTCCAGAGAATCCAAGAGTTCTCTTCTTTGCATTCCATATCAGTGCCTTCAAGGCATATCCCTTAAATAGGAATATGCTAAGTTGTTTTACAATCTGCCAAATGGTTGTCCTGTTATAGAGTGCAGCTTCAGGCAATACTTCAATGTTGTCCGGAATAGAATCAAACAATGGACCGCTATTTCTGTATAATAGCAGATCAATATCATACGTCTCCTTGTTTAAACATTGCAGAAGAGACAACAAACTTGTCGTGCTGCCCCCTACGACCATGGCATCATATACAAAAAGCACTTTTGTTTTCTGCATCATTCCTCAAGACCGCGTTTTCTGAAGGCACGGCCGTAGGCCGTTGTGGTGCCGCCCAGCGGCGGGATCCCGCCGACCATATAGCAACGTTTCGGCTTTGTACGAAATAGTCGGCGTATTGCTTCAGGCACAATGGAATGCATCATGATTTCTCAACAGTCTTCTTTTGCTGTTTCCCAGCATACTTTAGGTGAAGCATCCTCGCGCGAGTTTTGTTCACTGAACGACGCTACGGTTTTCATTCAAGAGACCCGGCTTTGCGATAGGAGGCCGCCCCCATCAAATAGACTGCATATTCGCATAAATAGCGCCGGCGATCACCCGGGGTCCAAATGGCGACCCAAATGCTATTAGCCATAATACTCTCATCCATTATGGCGAAATAATTTACTTTTTAATTTGTCGCAAAATCTAATTAGTGTGTGACGCAAACCATAATGTTGTATGATATTCTTCATGGAAATTAAATCCACAATTTTTGACACCAAGTATTTCAAGAAACTATTATAAGGATACCTTTTCCTCATAATTTCTCTTTCGGCGGCTACTTTCGGGCCCCAAAATTGGTTCGACAATCTCCCGGAATGCATTCGGATTAATAAAACTGGTTTTCGCAATCGCCGAAATCGGCATCCCGCCAAAACAAGTTTATTGAACCAATCATAATCAGAAACATAACAAATTGTTTCATCGAATAATATTCCTGCTTCGATCAGGAATTTCTTCCGCACAAGGGTGCAGGCGTGAGAAGTAGGGCGCAGTATCTCAGTAGCCACATTGGCGCCGAAACAGGACCAGTATGTGGAAGTGGTTTTCCTTGCGAATCTATTGAATAAAATTCTCCATAAACAGCATCCAAACGCGGATCTCTGAGGAATACTTCAACGAGTGAAGAAATCGCTTTCGGTCCCGCATATAAGTCGTCGGCATTCATGAAAGTTACATAATCACCCGTCGCTGCGGCAAAACCTTCATTCATAGTCGGGTACTGCCCCTTGTTCGGACGGCTCCACCAGCGCAAATGAGGATAGCGTTTCAAAATTTCTATCGTTGCTCCGCCGTCATTCGAGCCATCATTGATGATTATGTGTTCGATACGCGGGTAATCTTGTGCAAGAACGCTTTGAATGAATTCTTCAAGATATAGACTGCCATTATAAACTGGAGTTAAGATCGAAACCAACGGAAACGATTCTTTGGGAGTAATTGATGGCTTAGATTGCCGCCGGAGAAAATTCATAATAATTTTGCTAAAAAGATGAATATCTCAAAGATCGATAGTGTTGCCTCTTAAATATGCTAAAGCAAGATACGTAAGTTTTTTATACGGAACGACTCCCAGGACCGACATCAAAAAGATATAAACAAAAATAACGGGCAGGCTCAATATCGCAGCATAAAACATAGCGGGTAGCCGCGTAAGAGGAAAAGGAAAGGATGCCGAAATCCACCAAGACATGATGACACATATAGTTACGATTGGTATGGAAAGGATGGACAAACGAAGGCAGGATCGCTCCAGATCAAGCTTGCAATACAAAATCCAGACAAAGATCAAAGAGGAAATGGACATGCTTGCGGCGGATGCTATGACTGTTCCAATAGCGCCGAGCGACCAAACTAATCCAATCGTTAGAACTACATTCAAGATAAAATAGATGAGTATATATCTTGTTTCAATTCCAACCTTACCTATACCTCGACATGTGGCCGAACCGGGACCGGTAAAAATAATCATGATAAAATTGCTTATCAGAAGCAATGCCAGAATAGGTAAAATTCCGGATATATTTCGCCCCAGCCACATAACCAGAATCCGATCGTAAAATCCCAAAATCAGAACCACCAAAATCCCGGAGCAAAAAACAACGATCTTGGTCATGTTGGAATACAAGCGCTTTATCCCTTGCCAGTCATTGGATGCAAAAAATACTCCGATCGCAGAAATCATGGGAATGCCAAAAAATGAATAGGATTGCATCAGTAAATTTGCCAACCGAGCGGCAATTCCATAACAAGCAACCAATGTTATCGAGGTTCCAAATCCAGCCAGTACCAGTCTATCTGTCTGCTCTCTCATTATTGAAGAGAGCGTCCCAACCAACAACAATCCTGCATAGCCAAGCATCGCATGTACATCGGCTTTTGTAGGGATGACCGGCGTAAGATTTGGTTTGCCCATGATCTTGGAAATATTCCAATAATATCCTGTTCCCGATATAAGACTGCTCCCCAAGATTCCTGCTAACAAACTGAAAAATCCAAATCCGACGTAAAGCGCCGATATAATTATTCCATATTGAAGCAGTGTGGCTGTCATTTGGATCAAAGACACCTTTCCCGACCTTTGATATCCATTGAGAAATGAAGCCATTGAATCATTAATTCCCCCCAATATACTCATTGCAATCAATCCAGGTAAAAGCCAGGATACACGCGTAATGTAAGTCTGGGGAATATGCAAGAGTCCAGCCAATTTATCTCGAAATATCCACGCCGGCGGTACGATTATGACAAAAAGCAGCAAACTCAAAAAAATTCCTATGCGCATCAAACGTAGTGCGTCCTTTGTCGTTGATAACCCACATAAGTTGGCAATTCTCCATAATAAAGTGCCGCTGATTGGACCGATTAGCACCGCAGTCAAACCGCTTAGAGCAAGTGCGGTTTCCCACACGCCATATCCTTCCAATCCCACTGTATTGATGATGAATGGAACACAAACAATTGACGCCAAAATAAGAAACATTCGAGACAAACCCATCAGGGCGCTATTTTGGAAAAGCCTCTTCCGTATTTCGGCATGGTGCACTATGTCATTCATTCAAGATTATAAACCGTCTCATGACAGAAGAAGTGATCAGTTCGCTGTGCTATATAATAATTTTTAATTAGCATGAAAACTAGGCGAAGAGATTCATTATCAATCGAATCAAATTTGCATTATTAGCACGGAATTAATTTCGATCGCATTATTGGCTTCAAAAGACTGAATTTCCCCTTGGCCTCGCTCAAGGTCGACGAACTCTCTAATCTTAAAAAAAATCGAGAATCTTCCAAAATAAGCAGAGTACGTTTTCGCGTGTCTTACGCGGAATACAAACACAACAGGCCTGAGCTAACTTGAGTAAGTAATATAAATGGCATTAACAATATCTTTGAGACCGATCAAAAATCTTTTTTCCGCGCGCACTCCGTTCCCGTGGGTGACATCCATGTCTTAAAAAAAACACCTTTTAGGTGTTAGTTGCCGCCTGCGATGATAAGGCGGTTGATCTATGCATAACAGGAAAAGGCCGTCTTATGGGCCTTTTTCTATTATAAGTTTCACAATTGTGTCTCAAATTGGCTCGAATGGAATTTGACGCCTTATGTGATCATCCCCCCCCGTTTAAGGGGAACATTGCGATTTCTATTAAGGTCGATTGACCGTTATTATCCATAAAATCGGTATAATCTCTACGCTAATGGAACGCCGCACCTCTTGTTGTACAGAATGAGCCGATGGAATCTTAACCCGTCACTGCTCCGGCTTGAATTGTTTCTGATTATTTTCACTTCACTGAGGTTATGTCGGGAGCAGCAGGAGCAGGAGGAGGTTCGGCGTTGGCCGACTCATCATCGGTGTTATGATGTTGGGGTTGATTAATCCATTGATGAAGCAGATCCGCGAATTTAAGCAATTGGATTTTGGTGTCTTCCGGTTTCGGGCCGGACTCCGTGGAAAGCAAGACTTTTATAAGAGCGGGCCACGTTTTCCGGCCTCTCATCTGCCAACGCACGTTAAAGCCTAAGTCCCAGCGGCCATATAGCCGATGTTCGCCAAGTTGAAACCAATATCCAACGATAGTCGTGATCTCCGCTTTTTTCCCATGTGGAAAGGGCTATCTTATCGCTATTCTCAGCGGTTTCGGAGATTGGCGCACTTGTTATTTCGACGGGAACCCAACCGGCGGAAGTATAGCAGCTTATAGGGTTGTGCCAGATGCCCTCGGTAGGATTGTCGAATAAGGCCACATGTAAAGATATCACCATTCCCGATTCATTACGGTATTGCCGTTCCACAACCGAATGGGCGCCTTCGGCTTCGAAAAGCCGCTTGTCCAACTTTGCATCTTCCCCCTTCCACTCGCCCAACTGTTTTGGTAAATCTTGCACTTTCCAATTGGGGAGCACGACAGGCGGAGTTTCCCTAAGCTTGCCAACGACACGCACGCCGAGGTAAGTCGATACAATTACCGCGGCGGCGACAATTACTCTTATCGAGATATTTCCTCGCATAATAACTTTCCCTCTGAACAAGTCTGGTGCGGAAATCATCCAACGCACAAATATTACGCCGAAACGCTGGAATGATAATATCCAGACCGGCTACTGTCTTTTTCGCTTGCTCCGGCGACTGCCGCTTCGACGCATTGCACGCCGAAGGCCTCTAAAATCTCACAAGCCGCTCGGATTCTCGGGGCTTCGCTGATGTCGCGGAATACGCAAAGCACCACTGAATCCACATATTGGCTGACGAACCTGGCGTCGGCAATGGGAAGGATCGGGCTGGTATCGACGACCACGAACTCGTATTCGTCGCGGAGCTCCTTGAATAACGAGTCGGCTCCTCCATTAGCCAAGGCCGACAAAGCCATGCGATTCCACCGCCCTGCCGTAATTACCGATAAGTTGCCGGTTTGCGTATGCTGGACGGCACGGGCCAGATCGCTTTCATTTCTCAGGATTTCACTTACTCCCGGAGAACGCTCCAGGCCGAAGGCGTCGTCAAATGAAGGCTGGCGCAAATCGAAATCCACCAGCACGGTGCGGCGGCCCGCCCGGGCCAAGCTCATGGCCAACTGTGCGGCCAGGGTAGTTTTGCCTTCGCCGCTTACGGCACTGGTAACCATCACCACGCGCCTTTGCTCCAACTCGGCGCGTCGCAACAGCCTGGCCGTGATTCCATCCACGGATTCGGTAAGACGCAATTGCCAAAGTTGATTCCGTTTGGAAGGCGAGCCCAGGTGGCGAAGCACCCGGGTGGGGATGATAGGCATGGCCCCGATCACCGGAATTCCAAGCCGTTCTCTGACTTCCGCCGACGTATTGATGCGTTGGCGGCGGGTATCCCACAAAGTGATTGCTACCACTGGCAGGAACAAGCCCAACAGCGAAGCGAACACGGTCATGGCCGCCCGTACCATGGAATTAGAGGGCTCCACGGGAGTCGGGGGGCTTCTGCTGCAATTCTATACGCGGCGGAGAACGCAATTCCACCTTCAGTTTGTCGCGTTCGCTGGCAATCTGGTCCAGAGACTTCTCGCGCACCGCAATGTCGGCCCGCAACATTTCCACGTCGACCGAGGAGCTGCCGAATTGCTCGGCCTGTTTTTTCAAGTGTTGCACCTCTTCTTCGATGATTCTTCTGTTGCTTGTTGGCGATTTCAATGGCCGCTTCCAGGCGCTTGATTTCCTTTTCCACTTCGGTTTGACGCTTGTGGAGGATTTCCTCCTTTATTTTCCCTATGCGATCTTTGTATTCATTTTCAAACCGATCCAATTGGCCCTGGTACTGGTCGAGAAAACGATTCGGCTTTCTAGCGGTATCTTTCTGGCCGCTGTCTTTCAGTACGCCCGAGGCATTTTCCGAATCCTGCTTGCGCCACATGATCTCCTGCATCAAATCCCTCAAAACCGGATCGCCCTGGGCATACATTTCACACTCGGTGTCCGATACATCGGCAGTTTTGCACGGCTTTGAAGTTCGGCCTGGCGGGAAGCCAATTCGCTTCGCAGGCGACCAACTTCGAAATCGCGCTGCGCCAATTGATTCCGGTACAAAGCCAGTTCTTCCAGGGTGAGCTTTTGTTTCAGGTTGAGGTTTTCCGTTTCAGCCGCTCCCAATTGTTCGGCCAATAGCTTAAGATCGTTGCGTCTATTACGGACTTCCTGGTCCTTATCGGTATAAAGTCGTTCGAGTTCGCTTACGCGATCGCGGCGTTTATTCATTTCACTATCGACAACTTCGGACTTGTAGGCGTCGACCACCGCGGAAACGATTTTGTTCGCTTCCTCGGCATTGTTAGTCGTCATCTCAACTTTCATGACCTCCCCCTTAAGGGGAAATGACACGGAGAGTTTTTTCATCAACCACTGAACGGGATCTCTTTGGCTCTTGAGGATCGGCAGGCGGGAAATCGGGCTGTCCTCCGGTTTGTGAAGAGCGGCGGCCAACACAAAATTGCTCGACACATATTGCATTTGAGTGTTTTTGAAGAGTTCGTACTCGGACTCAACGGTCTGATTATTAGAGGCAAACACCATGGCTTCTTTTTGATAATGCAATTGGATATAGGCCTCGGCCGTATACCTGGCCCCCATCCCAAACCATACGGCCAGGCCGGCGGCGGTGCTAAAACACACCCCCAATGCCATGGCCAACAGCCAATTTCGCCGGAATGCATGAAAAAAAGTCATCACGTCGGTGGCGGTCCCGGATTGAATGGCGATCTCTTGGCTAAACCGTGCCGGTGATCCGGCAGGTTGCGAAAGCGTACTTGCCTGAGTTAGCGCCAAGGCTTGGATATTGCTTTGTTCCTCAGACAATAGTGGCCTTTCATCAATCGACATAAATCTCTTCTCCAGTTTGAGGTATTCCAGTTGACCGTGCTTCAAATCGACGGGCAAGTAGTTTATACGTACGCAGTTAGATCAATATTGGTTCTTTTTGATTGTAATTTTTACAATTCCGATTGGCTTTCATATTTGGCCGCCTGCCGGACATCGATCATGAATCCGTACGGTTTCCCAGCCTCCTTCTAGGATTTGTCGTGTTTTTCCTTCCCGGTTTTCATTCCCATTCCCAGCAACCCGCGCGAAGCCTCCCGTACCACCAGGGTCCGATCGGTGACAGGTTGCACCATTAACTTGGACATCAGGGCCATCTCGCCCAATAAAATCAATAAAGCCACCGGCGCCATCAGCAGGCCGGCAAAATCATGGTACACTTTATCCGCAAATTCCTTACTTACGACCGAAGGCCATTGGTGAGCCATTTCAAAGAGTATGGCCGTCAGCGTAATACGAAAAACGTTGGCTAGTATCGCAATAGGGGGGGCGCTGACGACAATTAACACCCGTTCCCAAACAGGTTTACGCATGATAAATGCGGCCCCGACGCATAGGGTAAAAAACATTATCAGGTTTTTTATTCCACTACAGGCTACTTCGACTTCCAACTGCGAATCCCGGAGGTTGATCACGTTTCCCTGGGCTATTGACGGAATTCCCAACGTTTGGATCACTAAGACGCTCACATGGGTCCCAATGCTCTGCAGGGGACCGCTTAAAAAGCTGGAAAGCAGACCCGGCAGCGGCACGATAAAAAATAAAAAGACCAGTGCCGGCCAGGCCCAAAGAAAGACCTGCCATCCGCCGATGAAAAGCACGATCCCGGCAAGGCATGGAACTATGGAAAAGGGTTCAAACCACTGGTAAGCAAAATAGGCCCCCGACCATACAATGAATGCCCAAAAAACAAAAAACGCCAATCCCCACCAACTGCCTTTTTGGGGCACCGAGGGCAACATGTCGCGACGATACCACAATAAATACAAAGAAAACAGCGGAACGAAAAAACCATGCACGTAGTCCGGATCGTTCCAATATGTATCGAATCAAACCAAGAATTGTGTAATAGTAGAAGAAAAAAAATAAACCTATCAATATGGCCCCGGTAACTATGACCTGCGGCTGGCGCAGAATCGTCTTCCATTCGTTAATTCTGGTGTTAGTAATCATATGAGTTGACAATCCCTTCTAATGGTCTTGCCCCGGTTTTTGTCGAGGTATACGAATCTTGAAGACTTCAAAATACCGAGGTCGATTGGCGATAATTTCAGCTTGACCGTTCCCTCTAAAAATGTCAACAACCGGACCTATGGAGATTGGAAGAGTAAAAAAATTGGGAAAAAACAACCCATAAATGCAATAAATTTGATTTTATTCCCTTAAACTATTATTTGTATTTAAATCCCTGTTTTTAATGCAGTTTAGGAATGCTTCTGCATTTAAGCAAAGGATATGCCAAGGGTGGAAATATTTTACCAGTCAAATGTTCTTAAGTTGTTTGTAGATAATATGTTACGATAGTTATATCCACTTGTTTTTAATATCAATCAAGATTTGCCATATAGGGAATGCATATTGTCTTTGTCAACATCGATGATGAAAAAAAACATCCTAGTCGCTGCTACTGAATTGCGCTATGTACTTATTTACTGCAGTAGTATTACCCTGTGATGCCCATTAAGCCTATCTACCCAGCCGATTGATGTTGCCTAGTTTTATTAAAAACGGGAAAATGTGCCCTTATCCATCAGTTCTCTCCAAAGGATGGGGTTACGAAAGGAAGCGTGGTTGGGGCAACGCAAGGAAGCGAGGTTTGGGCAATGAGAACGATTCTCGTTACCGGAGGAGCCGGTTTTATTGGTAGTTGTTTTGTGCGCCAATGCCTTAATCAACGGCAAGTCCAAGTGGTGAATTTGGATAAATTGACGTATGCAGGCAATCTGGATTCGCTTGACATTTACCTCCACCATCCCCATCATTGCTTCATTCAAGGCGATATTGCCGATCCTCGGACAGTGGATCAAATCATCAAGGATTACCAACCCGACGCCATCGTTCATTTCGCCGCGGAATCGCATGTGGATCGCTCGATCGACGACCCCGCCGAGTTTGTGCGGACAAACGTGCAGGGGACTTTTCACCTCTTAGACTCCGCTCGCCGCTGGCTGGCTCGTCTGCCCCCGGCCCGACGCGATGCCTTCCGATTTCTTCACGTTTCCACGGACGAGGTCTTCGGATCGCTGGGATCAGAGGGGCAATTCACCGAGTCGAGTCCCTACGACCCTAGTTCGCCGTATTCGGCCTCAAAAGCGGCGGCCGATCATTTTGTCCGGGCCTATTTCCGCACCTACCACTTGCCAGCGATTGGTGACTAATTGCTCGAATAATTTCGGCCCCTATCAATTTCCCGAAAAACTCATCCCGCTGATGATCCTTAACGCCTTGGAAGGCAAGCCCCTGCCTGTTTACGGAGACGGAAAAAACGTCCGCGATTGGCTGTACGTCGAAGATCATTGCCGGGCGCTTTGGCTGGTGCTGAACCAGGGACGGCCGGGTGAAACCTATAATATTGGCGGAAATTGCGAGCGATCTAATATAGATATCGTAAATATGATTTGCCGCATGGTCGATGGATTATGTCCCAATCTTCCCCATTCACCCTGTTCATCGCTTATTTCTTTCGTCGCGGATCGTCCAGGTCATGACCGGCGTTATGCCATCGATGCCGCTAAAATCCGAAAAGAGCTAAACTGGCGGCCTCAATACGACTTTGAATCGGCCATACGCCTGACAGTCCGATGGTATCTAGACCATCTGCAATGGGTCGGCCGTATCAACTCCGGCGCATATCGCAGAGAACGGCTGGGATTGGCTGCAGCCTAAAGGTGTATTTATGGCATCATCGGCATGCTTTTCCAAGGGGATCATTTTGGCCGGCGGGGCAGGCACCCGTTTGCATCCCATTACACGTGCCGTAAGCAAACAACTGTTGCCGGTTTTCGACAAACCCATGGTATATTATCCCCTTTCGGTCCTGATGCTGGCCGGGATTCGGGACATATTATTGATTTCCACCCCCCGTGATATCGGCAATTTCGAGCGCCTGCTTGGGCAACGGCAGCCAAGTGGGGATTTCCATTCGTTATGCCATTCAACCCGAACCAAATGGATTGGCCGAGGCCTTCATCATCGGTCAAGAGTTTATTGGCCGCGATAACGTGGCACTGATCCTGGGCGATAATATTTTTTACGGCCAGGGATTTCAAGCCGGGCTTATCCGCGCCGCCGAGAGATCGCAGGGCGCCACGGTTTTCGCTTATGCCGTTGTAGATCCCCGGCGATACGGCGTCATCGAGATGGACCAACAGGGTAATCCGCTTTCCATCGAAGAAAAACCCAATGCGCCTCGCTCTAACTACGCCGTTACGGGGCTTTACTTTTATGATAATCAAGTCCTCGATATCGCCGCCGCTCTAAAGCCTTCCCAACGCGGCGAGTTGGAAATCTCCGACGTAAATCAGGCTTATCTGAAACGCGGACAACTTCACGTCGAACGCCTTGGACGCGGGTTTGCCTGGCTCGACACGGGCACGGAAACCTCGCTCTTACAGGCGGCAAATTTCGTGCAAACCATCGAAGAACGACAAGGACTGAAAATCGCCTGCATCGAGGAAATCGCCTTTTATAAAGGCTACATTCAATGCCGATCAACTTCGTCGATTAGCCGGCGAGTATAACAATAACTACTCGCAATACTTGCTCAGTCTGCCGGATACGAAACCGCCAATTCAGTAAATCGATATATTATTGTGCTGCTTGATATTGCTTTTCCTTATTCCTTGTAAAGCCGCGATGGGGGCCGCGGCGCAACCGTGGTCGACATCGCCGATCGGTCGTAATTGTGGAAAAATCGACAGCCTTGCCACTCTTTTCCCGCGATCAATAGCAACGGCTTTGATAAACCCCACCGTTTGGGGATATAAATATTCGCAATTATGCTTAAAAAATGCTTGACAGACCGGAAGGTTTCTGTAAAATCAAGGCAGTTTAGTAGTTACGAGAGATAATCTATTACCCGGGCATAAATACCCAGGAGGCAGCGGTGCGAATTCGAAGTTCGGCAAGATGGCCATTGCTCTATGCGCTTCTTATGTGCGCAATGCAGAGTAATCCCTCGCGAACTTTGAACGCCATATTTGTTTGCACGCCGGCTAGTGTCGTCCGCGTGAATATCACAAACATCGAAGGAAAACCGCCCCACATCTTATCTCCGATTTCTTCGGAACTTTTGCCTCCATCCGCTCAACTCGCCGCTAATTATGCGCTTGGGTTTTCTAAATCCGCTTTCAAATCTTCACCGGCCGTCGAATGTTACGTTCCCGCCCGGTGCAATCAGGCTAATAACATTTCCGCGTCGAATTTATTAACGTTCATTTCCAGAAACACATTTAGCGAGACTGTAGAAAATCCATTCTCCTGGTCGGTTTAAAACCAAGCGAGAAAAAGTGCTTTACAGCGGTTGAGTTTATAGTTGGCTTTTTATCGGCGTTGACCAACATCATTATGTAACAATCAGCCGGGCGCTAACGCCCAGGAGGCAGCGGTGAGTTCGGACATTTCTTTTTGCACCTATTCCATGGGGAAAAATGTCAGAGTACGCGCACTTCGGGGCATAGCTAAATTCACGGCGGTCATGGCCCTGTTATTATTGGCCGGCAACGCCTATGCAACGATGATCGATTCCTTCGATGTCAGCTATACTAATCCGGTTCTGTTGGTATATCCTGTCCCTCTTTCGCCGCAAACTGTGCTTGATATGCAGTCCGGATCAACCAGTGATATAATAGGCGGTTTTCGGGACACTCAGATGGACTACGTCAGCGGCACTGGTATTGCTTATTCCACCGCCAATTTAGCCGGCAGCGGAACCTTGGACTTTGCCCAAGGACCTAACACAAGTGCCAAGCTGACTCTAATATGGGATGGCGATAATAATCAGGGACTGACTTCTAATATAACCCCGCGGGCCAATTTGACATCTGGCGGCGCCACCGGCTGGGTTACTGATATTGAAAATATTGATATAGATCTAACATACATGGTGGAGATATATACCGATTCTAGTCACGCCTCGGTTTACTCGGATGTTTTTCATGGCGGGGCATCCGGCCCTCAATATGTTGACTTTTCTCAATTCACCGTTTTACAAGGCGCCAGCGGCGGAGCCGATTTCAGCAATGTTGGGGCCATCAAGTTTATTCTCGATGGCACTAACCACCCTGATGCGGACGTCAGCATCAATGCCATTGGCACCGCAGTGCCCGAACCGGCAACTTTCGCATTAATGCTATCCGGATTGATGGGCCTGAGTTTCCATGTTTATCGCCGACGAGGCAAGTAATCAATGCCTCCACGAGCCGCTAAGTGCCTTACTTATGTGAAATAAAACAAGATATTTTTGCTAAATGGCGAGTCTTTCATAGGCTTGCCATTTTTTTGTTTTTATGGCCAAATAGAGCATGATTTAATGGTTATAACAATAATTTATGCGAATTTGACCCCAAGTCGCTAATTTCCTCGACTGGCAGTAAAATCGCTTAGAATAACATTGAACACCCTATATATCCGGCACGTAAAAGGTTACGTGCTATAATGTAAAATAGTCTTTGGCAAAGGCCAAACACGAATTTTCAGCGGTTTGCAAATAGTGTTAAAATTTTATATAATTATCATGAGAGTAGCCCTTTTTGTATATTGGATATATCTGTCCATTCTTTTATTCAGCCAACATCCCGAAAATTGGATTGGCACTTCGGGCAGGGTTCCTATGCTTTTACAAATATTGATGCCCTTTGCCCATATGCTCAGTTTTTCCGTTTTATCTCTGCTGATTTTTGCCGCTTGTTTGCCGTTGCCTCGGTGGAGCATTTTGTTGTCTTTGGCGGTTTACGGCGGGGCAACAGAAATCATACAGGGGTTTATCCCGCCCAGGACGCCGGAATGGGCGGATTGGTTGCAAGATTTAGGCGGGATTGCCATTGGATTCGCCTGTTTTTGGCTTGTATTTGTTCTCCTGCGAATGGTGCGGAAAAATGAAACACTCGAAGTTCCCGGCTCTTCTTAGACCCCTTTATTGCACTTATGAAAATCCATCCTCAAGATCGCGCAGCTCCGAATGCCGTGCCGGTGCATGACGGAGATTATTGTGTATAATACTAGTTTAGACGTCCCTTCTAATTTCTAATTTGTCAAGTTAACTATTTTTCAACGAGGTGAACTCGTGAGAACTTTAAATGTGCGGTTGGCGGTAATTCTGCTCGTCATCATGGTCGCTGGCGGCGCGGGCCTGTATTTCATTCGCTACATACAACAGTATCGCAACGCCTTTTTCTTCCTCGATCAAGCCAATATCGCCAAGCAGGATGCGGAAAATGCAAAAAAAGAGAAAAAAACCGAGGAACAAGCAAAAGCCCTGCAAACGCAGTTGAAAAACTTGTCATGGTATCTGTCGTTCAGGTCGAACGATCTGGACGTGACGGAAGAATTGGGCTTGCTCTATGCCGATAATATAATCGATGGAACTACTTTCAACCATGCATTTTTCAACCAGGCAAAAGGTTTGCTTGACAAGGTGGTTCGCGAGGATCCCACCCGCAATACCGCCCGGCGCAAACTTATCGACTTGCAGATACTAGGCAGGACTTTTACCGACGCCCTGGAGCACATAAATTACTTGCTTAAGGAGTCGCCGGACAATCCGGAACTGCTGCAGCTTTTGGGCCAGTGCCAAGAGGCCACTCGCGAGTACGAAAAAGCCCAACAATCCTATGAAAAAGCCATAGAATATTCGCCAAAGCAAATCGACACTTACCAGCAATTGGCCAACCTCTTGCGGCAAAACCTGGAAAAGCCCAAAGAGGCATACGCTTGCATGCAAAACCTGGTTAAAAACAACCCCGATTCGGCAAAAGCATACATTTATTTGGGCACTTATTGGGTAAGCATGGATCAAGAAGAGGCCAAGAAGGCCACTGCCAATTATGACATAGATCCCAGGGAAGAGGCCCTAAAGGCCGCCGAAAAAGCCGTGGAATTGGCTCCGGATGTCTCTCCGGAAGACAAGGACGCGTTTCTTCTGAACCAGGATGCGTTGCTGCTGGCGGCCCGCTGCTCTTTAGCCTCGAACAAATTGGAGCAGGCCCGCAAATACACGGAACACAACCTGGAAGTCCACAAGGATTCGCCCGTTATATATACCACTTTGGCCGATATCATCGTGCGCGGCGGCGAAAGGCAAAAAGCGATTGAGGTCCTAGATCAGGGTCTGAAAGAAACCAAAAATTCGCCCCATATACTTTGGTACAAGGCAAATTATCTTATCGATCTGAGAAACCTGGACGAGGCGCGCGAAGCCATCAAGCAACTGCAAACCACGCAATATGCTAAACCCTTGATAGATTATCTTGAGGCAAGGATGACTTTTGCTCAAAAAGACTGGTCGGAAGCAGTCCGTCGTTTTGAAAAATTGCGCCCCTCATTGATCTCCATGCCGATTTTGCTGAAGCAGGCGGACTTAAGCATGGGATATTGCTACGGGCAGTTGCACAACGTAGATCAGGAAATCAACGCCTACCAGCGCGTGGTGAAAATCGATCCGTTTTCCACTCCGGCTCGTCAAGGTCTCACTGATGCATTGCTCTCATCGGGTAGGGTTGACGAGGCGGTGCAGCAATACAGCACTCTGCTCATGACGCAAAAGCTGCCGGCCAGCGCGATGATTCCCTTCGTCCACCTTTTAATCAGGCAGAACATGCAACGCAGCGCCAACGAGCAAAAGTGGGAGCATGTGATGAAAGTGCTTGACGAGGCGGAAAAAGTCAACCCCGACTCCGAGCAGATTCCTCTCTTGCGCGCGAAGTCCTTCACGCCCAGAATCTCAATGGCGAAGCCGAAATAATCCTGCAAAAAGCGCATCAGAATAATCCCAAGCAAACCGAGTACTGGAAGGCAATGATCAATCTTGCCTCGTTGCAGAAGAAATGGGATCAAGCCGAAAAAATCCTGGCCGATTACGAAAAACAAATGGGCGATAGCGCCGATCTGCGCTTGGCCCGCTGCGAATATCTCTTGCATCGCTATGATGTCAAAGCCGGAGAGTACATCGTGAAACTGGGCGAAAACATCGACGGCTTTTCCGATGCCGAGCGGATACAGTTATGGAACGGGCTTTTAATCGCCTCCCGGCGGTTGGGCGACGGCAAACTGATCAAACAATATGTAGACTTGCTTGCTCAAAAGGACGTAAACAACCTGGAAGTTCATTTTATACGTTTGGAACAAGCGGCAAGTAGCCAGGACTTGGCCGCTTTGGAAGAGATCATGAAAGACGTGAAAAAAGTGGAAGGGGAAGGGCCGTTGTGGCTGTTCGGCCAGGCCCGGCTGTTAACCGTCAGGGCCCAGAAAGAAAACAATCCCGCCCTGCTTGACGAAGCCCTGCAAAACCTTGCGCAAGCCCGCGATTTACGGCCCTCCTGGTCGCGCATCCCTCTATTCATGGGAATCATTTACGACCAGCAGAATAAACCGGATCAGGCACTGAAATGTTATACGGATGCCCTCGACATGGGCGACCGCAATCTCGCGGCGGCGCGACGCGCAGTGCAAATTCTCTTCCAGAAACAACACTACAAGGAAGCGGACAAAATCCTGCGGCAATTGGATCGCCAGCAAGTCCCTTTCACGCCTGAATTAACCCGTCTATGGGTGCAATTGTTGTTTCAACAAGGCGAATTCGATCTGGCATTGGCAAAAGCCCGCCAGGCCGTTTCCGAAAAATCCGACGACTACAGAGAGCATCTATGGCTGGGGCAAATTTTGGGAGTCGCGGCGCGGCGCAAAGTCGCAAAAACACGATAAAGATTTTTCAACCCTCTCTGCCGAGGCGGAAAAGAGCCTGCGCCGAGCCGTGGAATTGAAGAGCGACGCGCCGGAGTCATGGGTGTCATTGGTGGAATTGCTAAGTTCGGTCGATAAGACGAGCGAGGCCGAGGAGGTTATTGATCAAGCTCGCGGCAAAATCCCCGCCGATAAGGCCCCCATCGCCCTGGCCCAATGTTACGAAGCCGTGGATAAAAACGATCTGGCGATGGAGCAATACAAGCTCGCGATTGCCGCCAAACCCAACGATCCGGAGGTAGTCCGAAGCATGGCCGATTTTTATCAACGAATCGGCAAGACCGTGGAAGCCGAGGCGATGCTGCGGTTGATCATTGACGGGAAGGTGAAAGGAGACGCAGCCAATCTGTCTTGGGCGCGGCGCCAACTGGCCTTGTTAACCGCGGCTAAAGGCGGGTCGTCAAACATGGAAGCCGCGCGAAAGTTGATCGAACTGAACCTGGCCGCCACCAGCAATTCGGCCGACGATTGGCGGATCATGGTGAAATTCGACACTTTGGACCCGCGACGCAGTCGCAAGGACGAAGCGATCGACATTCTAAACAAAATGATGGAGGGGCAACAAGCCACGCCAGAGGACCGGTTTAACCTGGCCATACTTTATCTGGCCACCGAAAAACAACAGCAATCGCATTCGTCATCGGGCTTTAAAACCGATACCGGCGGCAAGGATGTCTCCGCATGGGTCAATGCCAGCAATATACTCCGCGACTTGATCGTGTCTCAAGAGGGCGAACCCCGCTACCTTGCAATCTATATCAATGCGCTTCTGGACCATGGGGACGTACACAGCGCCGAACTGTATATAAATAAGCTGGCAAAGGACTATTCAAACACTGCCGTGACCGCCATTCTCCAAGCCCAGATTCTGGTCCCGCCGCAACCAGTACGACGCGGCGCTTGAGTTAATGAAAAGCTTCGTCGATATGAAAAATGCCGTGCCGTCGGACCGTTCCAAACGCATTCGCATGATGGCGGATACCATGGAGCAAATAGCCGAGCGGATGAAAGGGCCCGACCAGAAGACCATGGCGGAACATTATATCCGCACCGCGGAAATGTTCTACAGGCAATATGTCGACGAACATCCCTCACAATCCATGGACCTGGTAATGTTTTTCATTCGCCATAGATGAAATCGATGAGGCTGTAAGCCTATTGGAACAATCCTGGCAAAATTGTGAGCCCATTTCCGTCGGCCAGGTCTGCATGAGTATCATCCAAGGCGAAAAAAAATCCAAGGAGATAACGCAAAGAGTGGAAAAAGTGCTGACGGATGCGCAAGTTAAATTCGAAAACCATCCAGGCATCCTTTTAACCCTGGGCGATATCCGCGTCAATCAGGATCGTTACGCGGATGCCGAAAAATTCTACCGACAAATTTTAACTAGCTATCCCGAGCACTCCGTAGCCATGAACAACCTCGCCTGGCTACTGACCCTGCAAGGGAAAAAACTCGACGAAGCCCTCTCGCTGATCAACAAAGCCATTGAAAGAAGCGGGCACCTGGCTTCGATGATAGATACCCGAGCATGCGTGTATATCGCGCAAGGCAACGCCGAAAAAGCGCTTAAAGATATGGATGAGGCCGTTGCCGACGAAGCCAGTCCCACCCGATTATTCCATCAAGCACAAGCCCTTAATTTAGCCAATCAAAAATATGCCGCATCCTCGACCATGCAGCAGGCCCTTAAAGCGGGACTAACCAAAGATATGCTGCAATCCCCGGAAATTCCCGCTTTTGAAAAACTGCGAAACCTCGCCGGGGAACTGGGGACCACGCCGGATGATAAAAAAGGCACATAAGGTTGGAGTCTCCCCATCGGACTAAAGGGGGTTTTGGCATACCCTTCCCATCAATTGGATCGCCGGCTTGTTAGCAACCGCCCCGGCGAATTCAAGCTCGTTTTTTTAGCATGAGTTAATCCAAAAATGCGGGTTAAAACATGCATATTGAGCTAAGCGATCGGTAAACTGCCCTCTTTTTTAGTTTTTCCCCGACTTATACGTGTTTTTCTCTTAAATCCTTGTAAAATCGGCGTTTTCAATTAAAATGTAGGAGGCTGAAGCAAGGATTTACATGCAACCTGCTCTAATCGAAGACTCCATGACGCGCACAGTCCGGGGGATGACAACCATGTGGAAATCTTGGCGTGCTAAAGTCGCCGGAGGCTGCGTTAGAATTGGTCAAAGGAATATAGCATGGATTTTGAGCCTCGTCGCCTTATTAACTATACCCGCGGCTCAGCTCCATGCGGTAATCATTTCGGGAACAGATGCCGCCACGCTTAACGCCCCTTCGGATGACCCCGGTTGGTCAAACGTGGGAACTACCGCAAACGGTTTGGGCTGTGAGTACATCGGAAATGGCTGGGTTCTGACAGCCGCCCACTGCCGCTCGGCTGACAGCTCGGAAACAGCCACATTCAATGGAGTTACTTACAATCTGGTCGGAACGAGCATTCGCTTGCACGCACCCGGCAGCTCAGACCCAATTGATCTGTCATTATACCAGGTCGCTGATCAATATGGCCATACGCCGGGATTGAACAGCCTCCCGATCAGCAGCGCGACGCCGGCAAATCAAGAAACTGTGATGGGGATGGGCTTCGGCGTAGATCGCGCTTCGTCGCCGACTTATTGGAATTATGGGAATCCAACGTGGGTTCAAGTTCAGCATCCCCCCGCACAATTCACTGGATATTTCTGGGCGGGAAATAACCCCAAGCGCTGGGGTCTAAATCAAGTCAGCGGCGTTTCCACCCTGATTAACGCCGGATGGGGCGATAATTATGCAATTAAAACAATTTTTGATCAATCCGGCGGGACTGATGAATTTCAAGTATCCAGTGGCGATTCCGGAGGAGCGCTTTTTTACAAAACCGCGGCGGGTGGCTGGACGCTGGCGGGAGTCTTGGAAGCCATGGGCACATATACCAATCAGCCGGCCAGCACGGCGGTTTACGGCGATTCCAGTTATGCCGTCGATTTGAGCTATTATCGCGATCAGATCACCGCCGCCGTGCAAGTTTTTCAATTTTCCGGAACTGCGATTAATCCCGTTATGAATAATCCCAATGCGACAATCGGCACTGGATGGCAAAATTCGCAACTTATCGGCAACGGCGGTTTTGGAAACTTGACCGGCAACTGCTCCATTCCCGTCGATTTCAACGGCCACCAATTCACCTTTCAAAGCGGCGCAAACAACATAACTTATACGGGGACATTGTTTGGCGCGGGCGATTTGATTGTCCAGGGCGGCGATCCCAACTCATACTCAATCACTCTTTCCGGCGCCTCGGCAAACACCTACACCGGCGCCACGCAGGTGCAGTCCGGCCTCTTGGTGCTTGACAAAACGGCCGGCGCCGCGGCGCTTTCCGGCTCGCAAATCACCGTTTATAGCGGAGCGATCTTGCGGACCGACACTGCCCAACAAATTAGCGCCTCAACGGCAATGTATCTCCAGGGCGGGGTATTCAACCTCAACGGTCAAGCCCAAACTATCGGATCCCTATCCGGTACCAGCGGCAACATCCAACTCGGATCGGGCATTCTCACCGTCAATCAAACGGCGGCAGGAACGTTTTCCGGCCAAATTTCCGGCACGGGTAATTTTACAAAATCCGGCACTGCGGACTTGATCCTCAACGGCAACAACATTTACACCGGCCTCACAACCGTTGCCAGCGGCGTCCTGCAACTGGCAAACACCTCGGCTCTGGGCACTACCGCCGGCGGCACGATCGTGCAAAACGGCGGCGCCTTGGACCTGAACGGTTTGAACATCGGCAACGAGCCGCTTACGATCTCCGGCACTGGAAGCGGCGGAATTGGGGCACTTGTCAATAGAAACACCTCGGCCACGGCGGTTTTTAACGGACCACTGACTTTAGGCGGCGATGCAAGCGCGGGTGGATCGGGAAATATGACATTATCGGGCCCAATCAGCGGTGTCGGCTCTTTCACAAAAACCGGTTCCGGCACGTTGATTTTGACCAATAATGAAAGCTTTACAGGCGATACGATAATTAATGCAGGCGTCTTGGCATTGAACACAACGGGCCAGATAGAAAACTCGGCCATCGTTAATGATGCAACCTTGCAATTCCTGGCAGGGGACCATTCAGTCGCCTCGATTTCAGGCAATGGCGATACCGTAGTGCTGGCGGGCACCTTGACGACGGACTCCATCTTTCAAAATACATTCACTCTTGCTCCTGGAACAAGGGTAACCATCAGAGCGATTCCAGGCGGTCCGCAGGGCAGTCGCCTGACACCGGTGCCGGAGCCGTCCACATGGATTCTGATGGTAATCGGCGTCCTGTGCCTGCTATGCCGGTGTAAACGCAAATGAATTAAAGCCACCCCCCCTCTTTGCGGTTAAAGATATATAAAACTTTCCTAAAACGACAATTTCAGATATATTGGATTACAGGTTGTCCCGGAAATTGCATTCATCCCGCCGTGAATACGCGGCGGGGGCGTCACATTAAATCCGGAGGAAAGCATTGATGTTTGGCTTATCCAAATCTCGACGGGCGTTTACCATCGTGGAATTGCTGGTGGTCATCGCCATTATCGGCATTTTGATCGGCATGTTATTGCCGGCCGTTCAGCAGGCCCGTGAATCGGGCCGCCGCAGCGAGTGCGTGAATAATATCAAGCAACTAGGCCTCGGCATGAACCATTACGAAAGCGTCTTTCAATATCTGCCTAATAACCAAGGCACCACGGGCAAAACTGATGGAACGCCCCCTCTGGGATATCCAAATGTTGACGGCTATAGTTGGATTTCAAAAATCCTGCCCGTACATCGAAATGGGGCCTGTTTATGACCACATTAAATTCGATCAGAAACTGGACTATGTGATACACGCCCGGCGGGATATATAATAACTTGCTGGCGGCCCAACAAAAAATAAACACCCTGATTTGCCCATCGGACGCCAGCACGACCGGATTGACCAATGATAGTATTATGTATCCAAATCCTCCAACAGGGCCCATTGGTTGCACCAATTATAAAGCATGCGCCGGTATGAACTGGCAATATACCGTCGATCCCAACACTCAGAAACTATTAAACATCCCTAATGTCTATTCGTCCCCTACTAATCCTAATCCTAATCCTTTTCTGTTGTCTCCGTACAAAAAATGCAGAAACCACGTTGACCCTAATAACGCTGCCAACGTTGCCGACGGGCTTGATCATGGCAATGGAATTATCTGCCGCAACAACAATCCGGATCCCACTAATAAGAATTTCAAGCCCATCCTCACGGCCGACAACGACATCCGCGACGGCCGTTCGCGTACTTTTGCCATCGGCGAAGTCGTTGTCAGTTCATGCAATTACAATGCATGGTATTGGTTCGAGGGCACCACGGCCACCTGCGGAATCCCGTTGAACTACAAAAATCCCGACTATCCAGTCCGCCCAATCCGGCATGCATTCAGTCTTCTGTTTATCTTTACTTCTTCCTATGGATTTAGCAGCCGGCACCCTTCGATAGCCAATTTCTGCATGTGCGACGGCAGCGTAAAGAATGTCCACGACGACATTGACCCGGCCGTGTATCAAGCACAGGCCACAATCGACGCCGGCGAACTGTTCAACGATGACTAACCAAGCCTTGCGCACCCGGTTTCGGATGCCGCCTCCCCGGCGTTACAGTCCCGTTTGGCTGTTAAAGTGCCGGCCCATGGTCTGTAAGCTTACAGTCGTATATGTACCCAACTGGGTAATATTCAGGAGTTGATAAATGGGGTTGGTAAGCTTGGTGATAAAGTAATTAGTGGCAACTAGTCCGTCCTCGGCAATAAATAACCGGTCGCCCGGCAAAAGCTGGTAGTTGGTAGACGAGTCGGCGTCCCGGGTAATGCCTAGATAATCGACGGGCAATATCTGCTCGCAGCCAAAACTACCCGGCACGGGGCGAGCTATCCACATCCGCAGGCTCGATACACTCGTCAAACCGCCAACGGCCCCGATCGCATCCAACACCGTTTCCTTTCCGGTAATCGGCAAGCGAACCACGTCTTCGCCGTTGATGGAATTTTCCCGAATCACAAAGTACGTTTCGCTGTTATATCCGACAACGTCTACCGTAACCTCGGGCGAATCGAAAAACTGCTCAAGGTGCTTATCGATCGCCTGTCTTATCTCGCTTACTGTTTTGCCCGATACGTTCACCACCCCGTATTGCCGCAAATTGACGATGCCGTCTTGCTGGACTAAATATGTACCGGTTATCTGTTGCGTTCCACCGGTTCGCATAAGTTGGATCGATACATTCGGTGCCCTTAAAATTTGTCCGAGAAAGTCCGTTATCACCCTTGTGGCTTCATCTATTGTCAAGCCGGTTATGCGAATCTTGCCGTAAGCGGGCCCCAAATTCACCGCGCCTTCGTCATCCACGAGATAATAATCATTTATGGGGGCGTCCGGTATCGTTCCCGCGGCCCTAATCATCAGCAGATCATAAGTTTCGATGCGATAAGGCGGGCGTGGAACCAGCTTAAGAACCTCGATTTGTAAAACATCCGGCGCTTCCACCCGGTATGCGGGCAGGGAAACCATCGACAACTCACGCGGCGGCTCCAAATTCCCCGGCACGGGCGACATCAATGTTTTGGTATAAAAATCAAACGACCTACAGCCCGTTGCCCCAAACAAAAAACAGATCACCATCCATCCAGCCGTGATCCGACGGTAATTTAAACTTGGAAATGTCACGACTGATGATCTGCGTAACATGGATGTTAGGGCGGAAAAAGCCTGAGACTTGTAAGATAGGATTATGATAATTTGGTCAAAATAGATGGCCTCGGAAACATAATAATGACAAGAAAATACCTGCCAACACTATCTATTCGGCAATGTCGAAATAATCGGCAAACTCAACCACAATACTTTGCCTTGTTTGCCCAAAGCAAAATTATATGTATATCTAGGATTTTTGCAGATAAGAAATGTCAATCCAGGATAAATGGGGTGTTTGGTAGATTTTCGTGTCTGATCTCATCAACGGCTTCTTGCCGTCCTGCTCCGGCATAAAGCCTGTTCGGCTCGTTGGTCACCCAGCCAGGTACAGTTCCCACATTTTTATAGGCATGAACTACGCCCGGTGGCACGATCACTGTTTGTTTATTGGACTGGCCGACATTCATTTTTATCCGATTGCCCCATGTCGGCGATGCCACCCGGATATCCCATAAATAAAGGGCAAAATCGCCCGGGCCGATGAAGGCGAAGTAATCGGTTTGGGCGGCATGTTCATGAGGACCTCGCGACACGCCCGGAAGAGTTTCGCTGATATAAGCCATTACGGGATGAATTTCGGAAGGCAATTCATCCTGGCGATAGATTTCGGCCAACCATCCGCGCCGATCGGTGTGCATTAGAACTTGTCTAAATACTACGCCGTGAATCGGCCCCTCTACAAAAACCAGAGACTCTTTTCGCTGATCTGGGAAATTCGACGAAGACATGGCTTAACTCATTGTGTATTATTGACATGTTAGAAACATAAGCTATTGTTACAAGCCTACCGCCCGGGAAAAAGGGACCTTACTTATTTTGGGCCAAAAAACAATATTGTGGTAAATTTGCGTAAGTTGGCGAAAATAAGTCCGTCTTGATTGCCAACGTGAGTTTATCAAATCGTTGACGGACTGATGCACATTGTATTCTATGGAAATTCCATGAACCACAAATTGGAAGAGGCTATTCGCAATAGATCCGCAAAGATTGGGGTAATCGGTTTAGGTTACGTGGGATTGCCGCTTATTCGGGCATTCATTTCAGGCGGTTTTAAGACCATGGGTTTTGATGTCGACCAGGCCAAGGTCGACAAGTTACGCTCCGGTCAAAGTTATATCAAGCATATTCCTTCCCAATGGATTGCCAAGCATGTAAGCGATGGCTGCTTTGAACCCACCGCCGACATGCGGAGGCTTGCCGAGGCCGATGCCTTGCTAATTTGCGTGCCCACCCCCTTGAATGAAACCCGCGATCCCGATCTGACATACATCGTGAACACCACCCGGCACATTGCCAAGGTCGCTTCGGCCCGGTCAATTGATCGTGCTGGAGAGCACCACTTATCCGGGAACAACCCGCGAAGTGGTATTGCCGATCTTGACTGCCGGAGGTTTGAAGGCGGGCGAGGATTTCTTTCTGGCATTCAGCCCGGAACGGGAAGATCCGGGCAATCCGCAATTACTCGGCCGAATCGATTCCCAAGGTGGTGGGCGGCATCGACCCGGAGAGCGGCCGCCTGGCTGCCCTTTTGTATGCCAATGCCGTGGTAAAGGTTGTTTCGGTGTCGAATTGCGAAATCGCCGAAGCGGCCAAAATCATCGAAAACACCTATCGTTCCGTCAATATTGCAATGGTCAACGAGTTGAAGATGCTTTTCGACCGCATCGGCATAGACGTTTGGGAAGTAATCGAGGCCGCTAAAACAAAGCCCTTTGGGTTTCAGGCGTTTTATCCCGGGCCGGGCTTGGGCGGACACTGCATCCCAATCGATCCTTTTTACTTGACCTGGTTGGCGCGGCGTCACGGCCTGGTAACGCGATTTATCGAACTGGCGGGCGAGATCAACACCTTCATGCCCAGATATGTGGTCAATCGCTTGCAGGAGGCCCTAAACAACAAAAGCAAGCCCTTGCGGGGCAGTAAAATCTGCGTTCTGGGCGTGGCATATAAGAAAGACGTCGATGATCCAAGGGAAAGCCCTTCCTTCGAATTGATGGAATTGCTTCTTGCCGGCGGGGCGATAATCACCTACAACGATCCGCATGTCCCGGTTTTGCCCAAGATGCGGCACTATCGCCGCTTGCCAGCCATGACCAGCACTCCGCTCACGCCCGAGTTCCTTGCCGGTCTGGATTGCGTGTTGATTGCCACCGATCACTCCGCGTATGATTACGATTTGATCGTCCGCAACGCGCCATTGATAATCGACACCCGCAACGCCACGAAAAATATCACCCATTTCCGCGACAAAATTTGCAAAGCCTAATTAAAACCGCTTGCGGTTACACACTAACCACTAACCATTAAAATCTTATGACTCGCCGAGCGCTTATCACTGGAATTACCGGACAAGACGGTTCTTATTTGGCCCAATTTCTCCTGGACAATAATTACGAAGTCCACGGCATGGTGCGCCGTTCGAGCACGATCAATTTCGAGCGAATCGCCCATATTCAAGACAAGTTAATCCTGCACCAAGCCGATCTTCTGGACCAGTTGTCGATTATCAATTTGATCCAGGAAACACGGCCGCACGAAGTGTACAATTATGCGGCGCAAAGTTTCGTGCCCACCAGTTTCCAACAGCCGATTCTAACGGGCGAGTTCACCGCCCTGGGCGTGGCCCGCGTGCTCGAAGCCATTCGTTTGATCGATCCGACGATCCGCTTCTATCAGGCCAGCAGCAGTGAAATGTTCGGCAAGGTCCGCGAAGAACCACAAAACGAGCATACCCCCTTTTGGCCACGCAGCCCCTATGGCGTGGCCAAGGCTTATGGTCATTGGATTACCGTGAATTACCGGGAAAGCTACAACATCTATGCCTGCTCCGGCATACTTTTCAATCACGAATCGCCCCTGCGGGGCAAGGAGTTTGTTACCCGTAAAATCAGCTACGGCGTCGCCCGGATTAAACTCGGCCTGCAAAAGGAATTGCTGATGGGCAATCTCGACGCGTTGCGAGATTGGGGCTTTGCAGGCGATTACGTCCGCGCATGTTGGCTGATGCTTCAACAGGACAAACCCGACGATTATGTGATCGCCACCGGAGTAAAACACTCCGTCCGCGATTTCCTGGAGTTGGCCTTTTCGCATGTCGGGCCTCAATTGGAACGATCACGTGCGCGTCGATCCAAAACATCTCCGGCCGGCCGATGTAAATACCCTATGCGGCGATGCAAGCAAGGCCCGGCAAATCTTAAAATGGGAACCCACGGTCTCACTGCCCGATTTGGCGCGAATGATGGTCAACGCCGACCTGAAGCGCGTGCAGGAAGAAATAAGCGGCTTATCGCATCGGCGTTAATTATTGGACGGGGGAAAAATAATGTGGCATTATCAACATTTATGCAAATAATATCGTATTCATCGTCTATTGATAATCTGGTAATTAATGCCGCGTTTTACCATCAGAGCCGGGCCGTACCGGCCCGGAATTACCGGGGCGACACGCCCCGGCTCTGACTTTTCATGCTAATTCTTTTTCTGAGACTCATTGGCCAGGCGGGCGACGGCCGCCTACGATGCGGCACGAATTTCCAAAACCCCTTGTAAAGATGCTCCGGGCTATCTTTCCTATGTGCGCTTTTAAACAAAAAACTATTTTCTTGCAAAAAACTCTTCCCTTTGGAAAAAATGCTGCTAAAATGGCATGCACACAGGGAGCGAGTTATCGCCATGAGCCCCAAATCTCTTCATGCCTTGGATTATCTTTCCCAGGCGGAAAAACATCCGCCCCGGCCGGTCTCGGCAATCTACGGCGATGAGTCGTTTTTACGCCGCCAAGTGCTTTTAAAGCTCCGCGAGGCAGTCCTCGGCCGCGAAGAAGGGGATTTTTCTTTCACCGCCTTTGAAGGCGACAATGCCGAATTTCGCCTCGTGCTCGACGAACTGGCCACTGTGGCCATGTTCGGCGGAGTAAAACGCCTGGTAGTGGTCGAACAGGCCGACGGCTTCGTCTCCCGCCATCAGGCAGCAATTAGAAGACTATGTTTTACGCCCCAGTCGCACGGGTGTGCTGGTTTTGGACCTCGACTCTTTTCCGGCCAATACCCGGCTTGTACAAATTGATCGCCGCCGATGGATTGGCCATCGATTGCGGCACGCCGGCCGAGGCCCGTCTGACCAAATGGCTGGTCGATTGGGCTCGAGAGTCCCACAATCTGCTGCTTTCGCCGGCCGCTGCCGATGCACTTGTGGAACTGATCGGTTCCGAATTGGGGCTGCTCGACCAGGAACTCGCCAAACTGGCCGTTACCCTGGGCGAAGGAAAACGCATTACGCCCGAACTTGTGGCCCGTTACGTGGGCGGGTGGCGGGCAAAAACCGCCTGGGAAATGCTCGACTCCGCCTTGGACGGCAATGTGCCCGAGGCCATGCAGCAAATCGAACGGTTGCTGGCATCCGGCGAACAGCCGGTGGGAATTTTGGCGCAAATTTCCGCTTCCTTGCGGCGTTTCGCAGCAGCCACGCGCCTGGTCCTGCAAGCCGAGGCCGCCGGCCACCGCATCGCCCTGGCCCAAGCCTTGGAACAGGCCGGAGTCAAACCCTTTGTGCTGCAAAAAGCCGAACGGCAACTCCGCCGCTTGGGACGCAATCGCGGCGCACAACTCTATCAATGGCTGCTCGATGCCGATCTGGATCTGAAAGGCGACAGCGCCATGCCCCCGCGATTGGTCCTCGAATGCCTTGTGCTCCGCCTGGCCGCCCCGCAGGAGGCCCTTGCCATTGCCGCCGGGCCAATTGGCAGCCGGTCGTAATAAATTAGCTAAATCAGCTATTTTTGCCAACGCTTACGGGCATGGCCGGCAATCATCATTGCCCCCGCCACAAGCAGCAATATGATCGTCGAAGGCTCCGGCACGACTTGCCAGCCGATCAGATCCATGGCAATCAGATCGTTCTGGGAGATACTAAGGACTTCGCCCGGAGCGGCGGTGGGATCCATTATGCCCAAGTTCATATTATCCTCCCAGTGCGAGGCTTGGTCGCCGTCGCCGTTGTATACGCCCGTGGCCATGGGTATCGATCCGTCGCCGTAGTAAAAAGACTGCGACCCGCCCGGCGCCATAATCCGCGGCGTTGTCGTGAAATCAAAGCCCGCCCCCAAATCACTGGTTTGGAAGCGGAAAAAATCCAGAGGCGTAGGGTAAGGATCCGCGTTTTGATTCTGGCTAAGGTAATAATCCACTCTGTCTTCATCACTTATAAAGCCCAAAATGTGCCCCATTTCATGTATGGCGGCCCCTTCGAAATCGAAGCTTCCCGGACTGATCCCATTGCTCCGATCGAAATCCCAGGAGTAGTTGCTCGTAAAGGTAATGCTGCCGTCGCTAGGGGTCAGATGGTATCCCCCAAGGGCCAGATAATTGGCCTGGGTTATCGAAGCATTACCGCTCCAGGTCGGAACATTCGAGGGCACATACATGGAGTACTGATTGATAGTGGGAAGTTGCGGCAGCAATGCCTCCCGGCTCGATCCGGAGTCGGCCCCGTTGGCGACCAAATCCCGCACCTCCGAGTAACTGCCTGAAAGTATGGTGGCATTGGTTTGGCCTAATATACCCGAGGCTAGAGGCTCGTAGTCTACCGTTATATTTAACGTCACCGGATCGGCCAAAACCGCCGACCAACTTGCCGCGGCCCGTGTAAATGCCTGTTGAGCTGGGATATTTCCCGCCAGCCCGGGCCCAAAAGTCAGATCCACGGATGCATGGGAACAAGTCGTTACTGTGCGGTCGCTCACGGTGATAGGCATACTTTCCGCTGGTAGAGGTTGCACGTCCGCGCCGCGTATAATGACCGGGTCCGCCGCCTGGACCGACAATAATGCCTCAATGTTAAATACACAAAAAACAAACAAAATCAATATTGGTTTTATACGTAAATTTTTCATGAAATTCCCTTCATTCCCAATCCTGCTAGTTAAGTAATAAGCCGTTTCCAAAACTCAAAATGAAACCTGCGAACGCGCAAACCCAATGTTTTTTTATAATTGGCGCAGCAAACAATCGCAGCGTTCGAGAACGGATGCGTTTAGGTTCCAGGGCAGCGATTGATAGAGCGGACACCGGCGTTCGAGATCAAAGGATCGTCGTCAAGGTGTCTTAAACACTGCCTCGCGTGAAAAAAAATTCGGAGTGGAACCGTGAGTGAATGATTGTACGGGCAAATCTACATATTACACTTTTGGGTGGGCTTGCTTTGTTAAGCAAAACCATCCTTGCCAATTAGTGTAACATAATATTCTGCCTCTTGCAATCGACTAGCCACCCACAATATGGGATTATAATCTCCAAATCCGTCTTGCACGAAACAAGCCTTTTAAGTACCATCCCCCCTCTTCTGTGGCTTATCGGCCTGACATCCGACTTTTCCAGGTCCTCCATTCGTTATTTGTCATTCGACATTCCGACATGAGCAGATTGCCTTTTATCACCGGGCTTTTGCTAACTGGGATAATCCTAAGCGGCTGCGTTTCGTCGCCGTATTTGGCAGGGACCAAGCCAGACCGATCAACGGCCTCTCCGGTCTCCGACAGGTCAAACGCGGCAACAGCGGATGCGTCCAAGGCTAACACCCAAAATCCGCAGGGCACACAGGCCAATCGCCAGGCTAATGCTCAAGCCATGCAGGAGATTATGGAAGAATTGCGCCAACTCGGCACGCTCGATCCGGCCGCCCAAAATAAATTGATGGAAGACCTCAAGCAAACCGATCCGGCCCTCTGGCCATTGGTAATGCAGCAGTTCCGAGCCGCTATCGCCTATAAACGCCGAGCGGCCCAGCGCGAGACAATGGCAGCCAATGGCAATGCTCCAACCGGCGGCAATCTTTTGCCCGGCGAAAATCAAACTGCCGATCGCGTCGCTCAGTCGTCGGCCGCACCAAACCCGCTGCCTAAAGATTACTATCCGGCCGCATCGGAACTGCCCGCCGCTTCACAAAACGTTAAACCTGCCGCAGACCAGCGGCCTGCAAAAGATACCGCCAATCAAGTGGTAAATGCCTCGTTCAATGCGCCCGTCTCCGACGTGCCGGACAATAAGCAAGAGGAGCTCTCGGCGGCAATCAAGGCCATGGAGGCCGCTACGCCGAGCAATCCCAAGACGGCCGACGAGTTGGCCCAGCAGGCGCGTCTGCGTATGCTTTACGTGCTTGCCGGGCGTAGGGACGACGCATTGAAGCCCATCCCCTCGGCCCCGCCCGCCATGCAGGAATTCTGGTCCAAGGAGCTTTACGGCCTGTCTACGCTCTTGGATTCGGAAAAAAAGTCCGACGCCACCAGCCGCGCGGCCGAAAGCAAGCAAATCTTCTCCGAAGCCCTCTCGCGACTGGGCGAAACCGCGCCGCTTTTGGTTCGCAACCTGTCGTTCTGCACGGCGATCCAAAGTTACGGCTGCTTCACGCCGTTTAAGAAATACGAATTCACGCCCGATCAAGAGGCGCTGCTCTACGCCGAGATGGACAACTTCGCCTCCGAGTCCACGCCCAAGGGTTATCATACCCAGTTGCGGAGCAGCTATCAGATTCTCGACTCCGCCGGCCAGCGCGTGGCTGATCACACCTTCACCACCACGGAAGAATACTGTCAAAACACCCGCCGCGATTTCTTCATCGGCTACCATCTGCGCATGCCCAAGCGCATCAATCCCGGCAAATACACCCTGCAAATGACCATCGAAGACCTGCAAAGCCAGAAAGTCGGCCAGTCCACCATCGAATTCACGATCAAAGAAGCAGAAAACAAGTAATCGGTTTTCGGTTCTCAGTTTACAGTTTTGCGTTTAGCCGCGACCGGGCACCGTGCGAAGCATGGTCGGGGAGTTGGTGGCCGGTGGACGTTAATCTTCACATGTATTATAATCTCTCTTTCCCATCATATTGTACAATAATGTTATGTTTTTCTGTCGGATACTTAAAAAACTAACGTTTCCTGCCTCTATAGAACGTTCTTAGGAAATTGCCATGAAAAAACTAATTACCATGCTTGTTTGGTTGGGATTTTATGGAACTGTGGGAGCATACTATATTTCCGCCGCCGACAATATAGAGCCGTTTCTAGGAACGGTAATTATTCAACAAGCTGAATCAGGAAATAAAGTCCATACCTTGGGAACGATTGAACCCGAGGAAACTGCCAGTGTATCGGCTCAGGTTTCCGGCATAATTACTAAACTCGGCTGGGATCTCAGAGATGAAAACCAACCTCCCGAAAAGCGGCGCACGATCGATTTTGGATGTCCAGTCAGCGGACCGGTGAAAAATGAAAAAGGTAAAATTATCAAAGAAGGCACTTTATTAGCACAATTAGATGACGAAAATTATCAAATTCAAGTTAAACAGGCTGAAGCAAAATTACAGCATGCTAAAAGTGAAAAAGTACTGGCGGAGGCAAATATCAAACTGGCATCAGATCGTTTGGAACATGCAAAAAGTGCGCCGCAGAAAGAATCAATAGGCCCCTCGGAAATTGAATTGCTTGTGGATAATCTCTCAATAGCCAAGGCTTCTCTGGCAGTAATAGATTCGGACATCGATCAGAAACAAGCCGATTTGGATGCCGCGAAACACAATCTCCAAAGTACCAGAATCACTTCGCCCATTGATGGCGTGATTATTGATCGCCGTGTGAGTGTTGGCCAAACAGTCCCTCTCTCTGAAGGTCTTGGCCTCTTTCTGATCGCAAATATAAAGAATCTGCAGGTTTGGGCTTCTGTAAATGAGGCCGATATAACTAAGATCCATGAAAAACAACACGTGCATTTCAAGGTTGATGCCTATCCAAACGATAAATTTGAGGGGGAAGTCAAACAAATCCGTTTAAATGCTCAAATGCTACAAAATAAAGTCACTTATACCGTGGTCGTATCCATATCAGACACGAAGGAAAAACTCCTTCCCTATATGACGGCACAACTTGATTTCGATTAATCGATTATGATCCGCCAAGTCCATCCATTTCCAACCATTCCCCTGCCTCTTCTTATTACCGGACTTGCCGGGGTGCCGGGATTTAATGCTTGGCATTATTTTCGCAAGCGATATCCGGGGCAGGTGATCGGCATCCGGCAGGAGGACAATATAAAAATCCAGGGCAAAGACGTCGTGCCTTGCAATGCCGAAAACCATGAAAAACTCGCCCGCTTGTTCGATCGATACAAGTTCCGCTCCGTGCTCGACTGCGCCGGCAATTGCGCCTTGAAACAGTGCGAATGCGCACCGGAAATCGCCTGGCGGATAAACGTCGAAGGCGTAAAAAATCTCCTTTCGCAAACCGTGCCGCGCAAACTCCGCCTGGTGCACTTGTCGTGCGACCTGGTCTTTTCCGGCCTGCGCGACGGTGGATACGTAGAGGAAGATGCCACCGATCCGGTCACGGTTTACGGCAAAACAATGGCCACGGCCGAAGAGATCGTTCTTGCGGCCGATCCTTTGGCCTGCATTCTGCGCATTTCCCTGCCCATGGGCGTAAGCGCCAACGGCCATGCCGGGGCCATCGATTGGATCGCCTCGCGGTTCAAAAAATTCCGTCCGGCCACGCTTTATTTTGACGAAATCCGCACGCCCACCTACACCGATTGCATGAATCTGCTCTACGAACGGATGCTGGCCAATGACTTGAGCGGGCTATTTCATGCCGGCGGACCGCGGCGATTGAGCCTGTATCAAATCGCCCAGATCATCAATCGCGTGGGCGGATATCCGGCCGAGTGCCTGATGGGCATCCCACGCCACAAGGCCGGGCCGATCCCGCCCCGGGCCGGCAACGTCTCGATGAATTCCGACAAGCTCACAAAGTCCCTGGGTTACAACCCTTTCGATCCTTGGCCATATTGCGAGAGCCTGATGCCCACCGGGCCAAAATGGCACTATGAGCGCCCTAGCCACGAGCAGCGTTCGCCCCAATATCTGCACCAAGTACTCTGTCTAAATCCCTTCAAACGCCCGCAACCGATTTAGGTTGGATCGGGGTTGACGGGAAATCGGCCTGCAAATCCGGCATTATTATCTTTTTTTCCCCGCTATATCTCCGCGGAAAAGATTTTCTCCCGCCCCCTAGTCGTATTTTCAACGAAGGCTAAAATGTTTTTTTCATTCCACCAGGAAATACACGACTAATTTTGGGATATTTAAAAAAGCCTGCCGATGCTTTGAACATTATCCCGGGACAAGGACGTTTCCCAACATGAACAAAACCCCATTATACGATTGGCACGTTTCGCACGGCGGCCGGATGGTGGAATTCGCCGGATTTATGATGCCGGTCCAATTCACTTCGATTATCCAAGAACATCAGACCACGCGAAGCACCGCGGGCATGGCCGATATCTCCCACATGGGCCGGCTCCGCTTCGAAGGACCCGGAGCGGCCGTTTTCCTCGCCGAATTGCTCACCCGCCGGGTCGCCGACTTGGTTTACGGGCAAATTCGCTATTCGCTCGTTACCAACGAAAAGGGCGGAATACTCGACGACGTGCTGGTGGGCTACTATCACAACGAATACGGCCAGCCGTTCTATCTTCTGGTGGTAAATGCCTCGAATCACGAAAAAATCGTCCACTGGATACACCAACATCTTACGTCCGAAAGGGCGAACCGGCCGGGTCATGAAATTATTTTCAGCGACGTAAGCCGGCTCTGGGCCATGTTTGCCATTCAAGGTCCCCGGGCGATCGATTTGCTTCAGCCTTTTGTTGACGTCGATCTGTTCAGCATGAAATACTACCGCGGAAATTTAGTCCGCCTATTGCACCCTGCCGCACAAAGACAGGGAGGCATTATCAGCCGCACGGGCTACACGGGCGAAGATGGGTTCGAGTTGAGCATGGGCTCCGAGATCGCCTTGGGTATTTGGGAGGCCTTGCTCGAGGCCGGCCAGCCCCTGGGCATAGTGCCTACAGGGCTTGGCGCACGCGACACCCTTCGCCTGGAAGCCGGCATGCCGCTTTACGGCCATGAGCTGAGCGAGGAGATTCACCCTTATCAGGCCGGCCTGGGATACGCCTGCCACCTGGTAGGCTACGATTTTCCCGGCCGGGACGCCTTGTTGAAAATCGAGAAACAACCCCTGCGTCTGACGCGCATCGGCCTGGAATTGTCCGAGCGGCGCGTGCCCAGGCAAGGTTGTCCAATCCTGGCCGACTCGCAGCGCGTGGGCGAGGTCACGAGCGGAACATTTTCGCCCACCCTGCAAAAACCTATTGCGATGGGCTATATTCCTCCCCAATTTGCCCACCCGGGCAAAGAACTCCAGATAGACATTCGAGGCAATCTTGCCCGCGCCCGGATCGTACCGCTTCCATTTTACAACCGCAATAAGAAAGGAAACCATAAGTGAATCCGCAGCAACTGCTGTATACCAAAACGCACGAATGGGCCGACATCCAGCCCGGCGCCGGCGGGAAAATCGCCACCGTCGGAATCACCGCCTTCGCAGTCGAGGTCTTGACCGATCTGGTCTTTATGTCCTTGCCCGAGGTCGGCCGCAAAGTCCGCGCAGGCCAGCCCTTCGGCGAAATCGAGTCGGTCAAGGCGGTAAGCGATCTGATGAGCCCAGTGGACGGCGAGATTACCGACGTCAACGCCAAACTGGTCAACAATCTGGAAACCCTTGCCAAAGATCCATACCAGGCCGGCTGGCTCGTAAAAATCAAAATCAGCAATGAAGCCGGCATCGCCAATCTGCTCGACTACGCCGCTTACCAAAAACAATGCGCTGAAGAACATCACTAATCTGTGCGCAAGGGCTGGTCACTTTAGTGATCCAGTAAACTAACAGAGCAAATCCAAATTTCATTTACATCCTTCGTCTTCTATCCACCATGCCATACATTCCCAATACCACAGAAGACCAACAGGCGATGCTGGAAGCCATCGGCGCGGCGTCGATCGACGAACTCTTCGCCATGGTGCCCGCCGAACTACGGCTAAACCGCGAACTGTGCCTGCTACCGGCCCTCGGCGAACTGGAACTGACCGCGCACATGGTCCAGCTTTCCGGGCAAAACCTCTCGGCGGCCTGCGTGCCTTGTTTCCTCGGAGGCGGCAGTTACGATCACTTCATCCCGGCCGCGATCGATGCAATCGCCTCGCGCAGCGAATTCTATACTTCTTACACTCCGTATCAGGCTGAAGCCGGCCAGGGCAACCTGCAATCTCTTTTCGAATATCAAACCCTCATCACGCAATTGACCGGCATGGACGTGTCGAACTCCAGCCTGTACGACGGCGGCACGGCAGCGGTCGAAGCGATCCTCATGGCGCTGGACGCCACGCGCCGCAGCGGCCGGGTCGTTGTAGCCGAAAGCGTGCATCCCGAATATCGCCAGATTTTGAAAACCTATCTGGCAAATTTTCCCACGGAAATTGTCACTCTGAAAACCAAGGACGGCGCGATTTCGCCCGCCGATCTGGAAGCGGCCGTTAATGCCGATACCGCCTGCGTGCTGGTACAGCATCCGAATTTTTTCGGCTGTCTTGAAGACATGGAAACCCTTGCCGAAATCGCCCACAAGGCCGGCGCCCTAATGATCGCGGCCGTCGATCCGATCAGCCTCGGGTTGCTTAAGCGGCCGGGCGAGTACGGGGCCGACATCTGCGTGGCCGAGGGGCAATCGCTGGGCAATCCCATGGCATACGGCGGACCGTACCTGGGCATAATCGCCTGCCGCGAGCAGTTCCTCCGCCGCATGCCCGGCCGGCTTGTGGGCCAGACCACCGACCGCCGCGGCAAACGATGCTGGGTGCTAACCCTGCAAACTCGCGAACAACACATCCGCCGCGAAAAAGCCACCAGCAATATCTGCACTAATCAAGCCCTGTTCGCCCTTCGCACCGCGGTTTATCTTTCACTGATGGGCCCGCAAGGCATGCGCGACGTCGCCGAACTGTGCCTGCAAAAAGCGAATTACGCCCTTAATCAATTGACTGCCGGCGGCAAATTGGCAAAAGTCTTCGACCGCCCGATTTTCAAAGAATTCGTCGTCCGCGTAAACCACGGCCGTGTTGAAGATCTGTTCGAAGCCGCAAAAAAAGAATTCATCCTTCCCGGCGTGCCGCTGGGAAGATGGTATCCGCATTTGAGTGACTGCCTGCTGGTAGCGGTCACCGAAAAACGCACCAAAGAAGAAATCGATAACTTGACAAAGTCATTAATGAAGAATTGAGGTTCAAGAATTATGAGACCAACCGTCACAATGACTGGTTCAGGATCTTATTATCCTTACGCTGATTTATTTAATTGCACAAAAAGTTTACTTAAAACAGCGAAAAAACATGAACCAGGATCGGGATATTGCCGAATGGCTTCTGTG
The DNA here is from genome assembly GCA_963844755.1 of Pirellulales bacterium. Lineage (GTDB taxonomy): Bacteria > Planctomycetota > Planctomycetia > Pirellulales > Thermoguttaceae > JBEKIK01. Next base: position 34,012 of record CAWJPM010000015.1, on the reverse strand, counting down.
CTTTTTTCTGCATTTGCAATCGAAGCTACTCTGAACCATATTGGAAAAGAAAAGTTATCTTTCTGGGATATCATAGAAAGAAGGCTTTCTTGGCAAGATAAAATTTGCTTGTTATCAAAAGAATATAATATCACTATAGACTATGGAAAGCGACCATTTCAAACTCTCAAACATTTATTCAAATTCCGCGACTTCCTTGCACATGGAAAGACTACAGAAATACAAAACATAATCTACAAAGATGATCCGAATAATTCAGTCAATTGGATGGATCCTGAATGCCTAAAACAGTATCAATCAAATGAATCCGTCGATAGGGTCATAGAAGATACTGAAAATATTATCGAATTATTTCTTTCAAATGCAGGATTCGATCCCAAATCCATTAATATAATAGGAAATTACATGTCTTATGAAGTGGATATGGATTCGGAATTAAAAAAGTGAATAAAACGAATAATTAAACATCAAAAAAATGCGAAACACCAAAGCCACACAACTGCTGTTTGAGATGTCGAAACCCGGCTTACGGGTGGTAAGGCTGCCGAAATGCGACGTGCCTATCCAACCGCTGGAAAAAATGCTGCCGACAGGCGCAATTTCTTCCTCGCCGTCTCCATTGCCCGAGCTTTCCGAAATCGACGTCATCCGCCACTTCACCAATTTGTCGACTTACAACATGTCGGTCGATACGCACTTTTATCCGCTGGGATCATGCACGATGAAGTACAATCCCAAGCGGAACGAGCGGTTGGCGAGCATGCCGGGCATGGTCGATCTGCACCCGTATCAGCCCGAATCGACCGTGCAAGGGCTCTTGTTCCTCCTGCACCAGTGCCAGCACATGCTGGCCGAGATCGCCGGCTTGCCGGCCGTTTCGCTGCAACCTGCCGCCGGGGCCCATGGCGAAATGACGGCATTGCTCGTTGCGGCGGCCTATTTCCGCGATATATGCGAAAAACGCACCACTGTCCTCATTCCAGACGCCGCTCACGGCACCAATCCCGCCAGCGCGGCCATGGCAAATTTCAATGTCCTGCCGGTAAAAAGCAACGACGCAGGCCTGGTCGATCTCGATGACTTGGCCGCCAAGCTCGACGACAAGACTGCCGTGTTCATGATCACTAATCCGAACACGCTGGGACTGTTCGACGGGCAGATCGCTGAGATCGCCAAAATGGTCCATGGCGTCGGCGGGCTGGTGTATCTCGACGGCGCGAACATGAACGCCATTTTGGGCATCACCCGGCCCGGCGATTTCGGCGCGGATCTGATGCACTATAATCCCCATAAGACGTTCAGCGGCCCGCACGGCGGCGGCGGACCGGGCGCGGGCCCCATCGCCGTATGCGAAAAACTCAGGCCCTATCTGCCCGTCCCCATCGTGGTAAAGGACGGCAACGGATATCACCTCGATTACAACCACCCCAATTCCATCGGCCGAGTGCGAAGTTTCATCGGCAGCGTGGGCGTGCTGGTCCGCATGTACTGCTACATCCGCACGCACGGGCCGGACGGGCTGCGGCGCGTGGCCGAAAACGCCGTCCTAAACGCCAACTATCTGCTGGCCAAGGTCAAGCATTTTCTGCCCGTGCCCAATGGCCAACGATGCATGCACGAGTTCGTGGCCACGGCATCCAAACTCAAGGCCGATCGCAACATCAGCGCATTGGACATCGGCAAGCGTTTGTTGGATTACGGATTCCACGCCCCGACGGTATACTTTCCCCTGATTGTCCGCGAGGCGATGATGATCGAGCCGACCGAAACCGAGAGCCGGGCGACTCTGGACGCATTTACCGAGGCCCTTTTTCGTATTACCGAGGAGCCCTACGAACTGCTGCACGAAGCCCCCCACGCCACGCCGGTCAGCCGACCCGACGAAGTCCTGGCCGCCCGCAATCCGATCTTAAAGTGGAAAACATAGTTATTCATCATTCATCATTCTACATTCTGATTTATTAAATTCCCTCTTCATCCCTCATCCTTTTTATGTTCTGCCGATTATTCATTGATCCGCCGGCCTCGGGAGCCTGGAACATGGCGATGGATGAAACTTTGCTGGAATCGGCGGCCGACGGCGGGGGATTTTCGCTGCGATTTTATCGCTGGCAGCAGCCGACCCTATCGCTGGGTTACTTCCAGCAATACGACGATCGTTGGCAGCACGCGGCCAGCCGGAATTGCCCCGCGGTCCGCCGCGCAACCGGCGGAGGCGCCATCTTGCACGACCGCGAAATCACATACAGTTTCACGGTTCCGCCGGGCCATCGTTATGCTTTAAAACATATTACACTTTATGAATCCATGCACGCCGTGCTGATCGAAGCGTTGACCGATTACGGAATAAATGCCTCGCTCTGCCGCGGCGAAGGCCGGCAGCCGGTTGTCAAAGAGCCTTTTCTTTGTTTCCAACGGCGGTCGCCTGGAGATGTACTGCTTCCGGAGGTGAAGATCGCCGGCAGCGCCCAGCGTCGCCGCCGCGGCGCGGTTTTGCAGCATGGCAGCCTGCTTTTGGCCCGTTCTCCCGCCGCCCCCGAATTGCCCGGACTTGCCGAAGCAGCCACTATCGACTTATCGTTCGATCAATTCGTGCAAACCTGGCTAACAAAGCTGGCCGAGGCATTTTCGATGCAATTACAACCAGGAATACTGAGCGGCTCCGAGCGACGCCAGGCAGAAGACTTGGTTCGGGAAAAATACGATTCAACCGATTGGACTCGCAGTCGTGGAGGCAAAATGCACGCAGAAAAAAGCGGGCACATCTCAACCCATCCCCCCTTATAGAGCATGACGCTGCCGCCGTTTACCCAATATGAGGTAAAAGTATTTTGACTCTTTCTCAATAACTTGGTACCATCAAGGTGCAGCTAAGTATCGACATTCCCCCGGCCTTTGCCGAATGGACTATTGAAAAGCATGCGGAGAATTCGATGCAATTACTGTAACTTGGGCTTTTCTTCGATCTAGGTTTCAGTTTTAATTGTGGTGAAACGATTGCGTTTTCGGCAGGTGAAGGTTAGGCCATGGAAGTCAAACTGGTAGTAATCGGCGGAAAAAATCAGGGCCGCGAAATCCCTGTCACCGAGCCAGAGTTCATCATCGGACGCGGCGAAAATTGTCATTTGCGTCCGTCCAGCGACCGCGTCAGCCGCAAGCATTGTGCCATCCGCCTGCAAGAAGGCCGGGTCACGATCGTGGACTTCAAAAGCACCAACCACACTTTTGTCAACGGCGAACAAGTCGCCACCGAACGCGAACTGAAAAACGGCGACCGGCTCAAAGTAGGAGTCCTGGAATTTGAAGTTCAATTAGTCGTCAGCGTAGGCGGAAAAACCAGACCCAAGGTGCATACGATTCAGGAGGCCGCCGCACGAACGGTTCAAACAACCGCGCCCAAAGAGGATGACCTCGATATTACCCGTTGGCTGGAAGATGGTGAACAAGAGCCCTCTGATCCGCCCCCTTCAAACGAAAACTTGTCTGTAAAGGATACTCATACCACCGGGCATAAAATGGCCGATACCACGACCATTCACCTCGTTCCTAAAAAGGCCGAAGAGAGTCCGAAAAAAGAGGAAAAGAAACCCTCAACACCACCCGTCCGATTCGAACGCCAGAAAAAACCAGTCAGCCAAGACAGTAAAAGCGCGGCCAATGAGATTCTCAATAATTTTCTCAACCGCAAAAAGTAGTAAATTCGCAACCGGCTTCCAGAGAAACCTGCCTTGAGAGCCTCCCGCAAACCAAAAAAATCGGCCGCCTTGCTGGGCCTGGCCTTCGATAATAACGACGGGCAAACCCGGGTTACGCGGGGAGAAAACTTCCTTCTCTGGGGCGGAAGCGATGCTTCCCACTGTTTTATGCGAGAAACCGCGGTTAAAATCAACGAATGCCTCGATCGACGCGGCAAACGGCTGGAAGACGTCTCGTTGCCCGAACTCCGCGACATCTGCCGCGATATTACCGACTCCGTCGGCCTTCCATGATTCTTCAGCCCTTGGCAATCGGCTGTTGACATTTGCCATTTATCTCTTGAGCCGCCGCCTGCCTTCAGTTCCAGGCATCAAAAGATCAAACCGCCGGCCGCCTGACGGGTAATATCAGTTCTACCGATTCTACCGGCAACTGTTGAAATCTATACCAGTTGCGCGATCGTAAAATTTGCGTATCTGCTAATATTTGTGCAATACGGAAACATTGCTACAATATCCCATTTTTCCTAATTGCTGAACTTTTCCTGGCCGTTTTTTCGATGACTTTTGGCAACGTTGATGTATTCTTTCTCGTTGAATTGTCATCAATTACTATTTAGCCCCCGGTGAACACACCCGGGGTTGAACTGTGGAGGCCAGCCGTGGCAAAGAGCAAAAAAACAGCCGTAACAACACCCAAAACCAAAAAGTCGATAATCGAGAAAAAAGTCGCCAAGCCTCATGAAGATCATGGCCAGATCAAGAATCAATATAAGACGGTGAGTCTAAACCGCCGCATCAGCCAGCAGCAGGATCGCCGCCGCGGCGCCGACCGACGCCAAAAAGACATTCCCGTCGCCGTGGAACAACGCGTGTGCGAGCGCCGGGCGAAAGTAAGCCGGCGCCGTCAAATCGATCCGACCACTTGCGAACGCGACTATACTGTCCCGGAAATCGAGTTCATGAATGCCATCGAAGAGTACAAGCGAACCAGCGGACGGATGTTCCCCACCTGTAGCGAGGTATTGGAGGTTTTGCAAAACCTGGGTTACGAAAAACGCGTCGCCCCAATTCCGCCGCCCATTTTAGAACCCACGCTTGTTCCCGATATCACCCCGCCCCTGGCAGTGTTTTAAACTGTCGCTAGCAATGCTAGCTGTGCGGCTTTTTGGGGAATTTCCATCTTGCAAGCCGCCGGACAGATGGTTATCCTTCCACTTCCTGTTACTGTGGACCGGCGCCTTTCAGTGCGCCGCTTTTGTCTTTTCATAACTTAGTCCAAAGCTAACGCGAGGCGCAAACGACGTGAATTCAATCACTTTCGCAACGCGAATGCAACCGGTAAGGGCCGGTCACTTCAGTGACCCGCTCAAGTCAAGGGCCGGTCACTTTAGTGACCCGGTCAAAATAAGGCCCGCTCATTATAGTGACCCTCTAAAGTCAAGGGCCGGTCACTTTAGTGACCCGGTGAGTGCCGCCGCATTGTTGATTCTCGCCCTATTGCCGCTTTTGTTTACCGGATGCGGTGGCATCACGGCCTCGGGACGAAACGCCGATGGCGTGCGCCTTTTCCAGCAATCGCAATACGATCAGGCCCTGCGCGAATTCCAGGAGGCCTCCTACGCCGATGCCGGTAACGCCGACGCCTATTACAATCAGGCCGCCACGTACCATCGGCTGGGAAAGATGAATAACAATGCCCAGGGCGATCTGCAAAAGGCCGAAACATATTACAATCTTTGCTTGGACCGCAACAACAACCACGCCGATTGCTACCGTGGCCTGGCGGTCCTGCTGGCCGAAGAAGGTCGCACGCAAGAGGCCTTCCGCCTCGTCGATGGCTGGGTGAACCAGCAGCCCACGTCGGCCGACGCCAAAATCGAACTGGCCCGCCTGTGCGAGGAATTCGGCGACCGCAACTCGGCCAAAGAACACCTGGTCGAAGCCCTCACCATCCAGCCCGACAATCCCCGCGCCCTGGCCGCCCTGGGAAAGATCCGCGAAGACTCGGGCGACGCCGCCCAGGCCCTGGCCAATTACCAGCGCTCGTTCTGGTACGACAACCACCAGCCGCAGGTTGCCTCGCGCATCTCTGCCCTGCAAGCGGGCACGAATCCCTACGTCGTGCCCATGAACACTTCCGTGCCCACGGTTCCCATCGATCAATCGCAACAACCGCAGATGGTCAACCGCGACCCCGCTCCGTTGCGGTAGGGTGCATGAAATGCACCTGGCTTTGGATTGTTGCCTCCGTTCGGTGTGCTTCGCACACCCTACTTTCACATGCCGCGCATCCCCTTGAATTCACGGTGCACTCCTGATATGCTTAGGCAAAAGTAGGATGGCAATTATGAAAGATCACATAGACATTTCTCAAGTCATCGAATCTCTGCGACGGCAACTCCAACTAATTAGGCAGCGGTACCAGGTCGAATCCTTGAGTGTTTTCGGCTCATACGTCCGCCACGAACAGCGCCCTGATAGCGACATAGACGTTCTTGTGACGTTTAGCGAGACGCCTTCATTGCTGAAGTTCATCGAGTTGGAGAATTATCTATCGGATAACATAGGCGTAAAGATAGATCTTGTAATGAAGGACTCGCTGAAACCCCGCATCGGCCGACAAATTCTCAGCGAGGCGGTGATGATATGACTTCACATCGCAACCAATCATTTTGAAGACCGTCATCTTCGTGGTCTTCGTGTCCTTCGTGGAAGATTTTGCGATATTTGCCGCAATTGGTTTTTACCCACGGAGTTACGGCATTGATCTAAAGCGGCGCATGGATGGAAGTGGATTTTACATGATGGCAATTGCCGTCGCGCTACGGTGCAATTGCTATGATGTAAAATTGCATGATATATTAGTTGATGACGGCACAGCACGGTCCAGCCGAAGAAGTTGAGCCGAACGGCTTCCCTCACATGATGGGCTCGATTATAATTTACGGCATGGCCAAAGTCCCCAAGTCCAAGCTTCGCCGGTTTCAGGACAGCCTGTACATGCTACTGGTGTTCTTGGTAGCAATCCCAGCGTTCAAGGCTCTTGATAGCTGGCTCTTGCCGGATTACTTCCCTCGTGTCACGCAAAAGGATGCGTGGCATCTTGCATACATCATTTGGCTGTTGGTCATCTTGGTTCAGTCGATAGTTATGGGACTGCTTGCGTTTCTCATTCTGACAAGACGCCAAACAACTCAGGGCGAACTTCGCTGGTACCAATACAGCCTGCGAAGCTTGTTGGTGCTAGTAACGCTTTGTTCCCTGCCGTGTAGCTGGCTTGGTATAAAGGTGCAGCAGGCGAAGCGGCAGCAGGGAGCAATACGGGCAATCGAGGAGTTGGGCGGCACCGTTAGTTACGACGGCCTACTGGTTACTGGAGAACCACCAGGACCAGTATGGCTGGGAAAACTGCTTGGCAAATACTTCTTCGCAACGGTCGGTGGTGTGAGGCTCGACAAGGCCACACTCACGGACGCTGAATTGGAAAATCTCAGAGAGTTACCCCAACTCCACTGGTTAAGCCTAGAGCATACCAATGTTACCGATGCCGGATTGGTAAACCTCAAGGGTTTGACCAGACTCCAAACGTTGGTACTCAGCCATACCAAAATCACCGATGCCGGATTGGTAAACCTCAAGGGTTTGACCAGACTCCAAACGTTGGTACTCAGCCATACCAAAATCACCGATGCCGGACTGGCGAACCTTGAAGGGTTACTCCAACTCTCTACGCTTCTGCTAATGAACACCCAAGTCACGGACAACGGGCTAGAACATCTCAGAGGGTTGAGTAAACTCGACACTCTCATCCTGGAGGATACCGAAGTCACCGATGCCGGGTTGGTACCCCTCGAAGGGTTGACCAAACTCCAATTGTTAGACCTAAAGAACACCCATGTCACCGACGCTGGACTAAAGCACCTTTCTGGGCTTAACAATCTCACATTTCTCACACTTGACGGTACCAACGTCACTGACGCCGCAGTTAAAGACCTCCAAAAAGGATTGCCAAATCTGAAATTTCAATACAAAAAATGACCGATCCCATGGCCCCTAACCAATCCGCCAACCCGAAGCCTAATGATGATAAATTGAGCGGGGATAAAGATGGGGACAGGTACATATATTGCAGAACTTAGTAAATTTAGATCGTATACTTACAATCCAAGAGGGCATTTTGCATCAATTGCCGCATTTCGTCCTTTCGCTGTTTCGTGTTTTCGTGGTTAAGAACGCTAATTTAACCTGATTCATTGCATACACTTCTAAAATGGCCAATTTTTTCACTTGAAATCGTGTCAGCCGTTTTGATAGAATCCGCCCTGCGAAAATAGAGTCCACGTCAAAACAAAACGGCACCAACGGCACACGGAGTGTGCCTGCTACATTCCGAAACGTGGAAAAATCGCAATTTTGGCACCAAATATTTACCATTACAAAAGACAAGAAAAAGAAATAAACTCAGTATAAAATATGGAAAAATCGCGATTTGGTGACCAAAATATTAACCCTAAATCCTTTGTGTCCTTCGTGGAAAAAAATGATTGCCCGAACCCTGAACCCTTTTATCATGCCACGATGTCGCGCCGCCGATTGAGATAGTCCCAGACTACATATCGCTCCAGGTCGCGGCCGGCGGTGAAAAAGACTTTGCCGGAGGTTAGTTCGGCCAGGCGGTAGGCGAAGTGCACGTCTTCGCTCGATTGCATCCAGGTGGGCAGGAGAAAAATATTGATGGCGACGCCCTCGCGCCGGCAGAGCCGGCCTTCGCGCATTGTCGCTTCCTCGGTCCGCGGGTCGGGCGGATAGAGCAGGTACAGATATTTTCCCTCAAAATGGGCCGTGGGCAGACCATCGGTGATCAGGATCACGCGGTGGTTGGGCGTGTCCTGGGCGGAGAGCATCTGCCGGGCGAGTTGCAGACCGTGTTGAATATTGGTGAAGTGCTGCGGCAAAAGCATTTCGCTAACATTAGGATCGCTCATATCAGCCCTGAGGCGGACGACCGGATTGCCGATGGTAACCGGCTTGGGCATGAGCTTGACGATCTCGCCCGGATGACGCGGCTTGGCAATCGTGAATACCTCGATGAATTGCAGGAAATCGCCCGGATATTCGCGGCGGATGAGTCCGTCCAGGGCCAGGCCCATGCGCTTGACGTTGATGTACAGGCCGTCGTAACGCATCGATCCGCTCATATCGAGCAGGACCACGGTTGCGCATTTGGGCGAGTTGCGCGTGCGATGGATTACGATATCGTCGGGCTTTAGCCGAATGGGCAGGCCCGGGCCGTCGCGGATCAGGGCATTGATCATCGAACCGGGGATGTCCATGTTGCCAAGCGAATCGCCGAACTCGTATGGTTTTGTCCGTTCCAACTCGACCGCGCCTTCGCCCGATATGGGCCCTTGATGCCGGCCCGTGCGCGAGGCCTCGAGATTGCTGAAAATTCGATCCAGCAGCCGTCCCTGGAACAGTCGGTACGCCTTGGGCGTGAGATTATAACCCTGGCCGCTTTTTTCCAATCCCTGCCGTTCGGCCAGGTCGCGAAGATACTCTTCGATTTGCCGGGCGAACTGGTTTAGTTTTTCCATATCGCCCGGTTCGGCGAATTCGGAAAGAGATTCCAAATCTATCACGCCGATTTGGGCGTTTTTGGCGGCTTCCTTGAGCTGTTCGAGAAGTCGGTCGATTTTTTCCAGTTCGCGCTTGATTTCCAAGGCCTGGGGAATAGTCATCTGGACGCGGCCGGTGAATTGATATTTGCCGGCCAGAATGTCGATCTGATATTTTTCGCTCAGCCGGTCGATCAAGTGCACAAGCTGCCGGGCGAAATCGCCGCGCTGCCGGTCGGCCTGATACCAGATGCGCTCGATGTCGTATAATTGCTCTTCTTTAAGTGCTTGAAGGAAAGGGCCTTTGAATTTTGGGGGCGGCTGCATTTTTCGGCCGAACTCGGAATACCGTTTTGCCGCCGCCTGCTGGACGCGCTCGGTTTCGTATGTCTCCAAAATCTTTTTCTTGCGCTGGCGGAGCAATTCCATGATCGCGTCGAGGCTGGGGCCGAGACCGGCGATTTGGCTGGGATCGAGGCGAACCGCCCGGGCCAGTTCTTCATCGCTGAGTTCGCGCATGTCGCCAAAGGCCAGCATGTGCTCGAAGGCCCCGGAAAGCACGTCGGGCTGCGGTGCAAGCGGGCTGGGCAAATTCCGCGGATCGTACTTTTGGTACGTATGAATGATGCCGCCGGGACGAGCAATATTAGACATTGCTTAGTGCTTCGGTTCGATTGCGTAAAATAAACTGCTTACTCCAAATATATTTTAGCATCAAACCCTCAGCGGGCAAAACGTTTATCTGAGGTATCAATATCCATCCTTAATCGTTTAGCAATTGCCTTAATCAAACAATCTACCAATCCCCGAGCATGTCCATCTTCGGGAACACGAGAGGCATATCGCTCTGCTTCACGCCAATCCTGTGATGTAATTTCACCTTTGTCGATGCGATCAAATTCCCCCAAAAATGCACGCGCCAAATCTAACTCGTTGGAAGAACGTGTTCCTGCAATAAACTCAATATAGATAGGCGTGAGAATAGCATCATTTTGCACAGTTGCAATAAGATCTTGTGCTCACTGCCTGACATTATCTTTTGTCAGTTGACCGCGACTATTACTGGCTTTAATCCATTCAGCATGCCAATGGTTTATCAGCTTGTTTGAGTCAAGAATGCGTTTTCGCACGTCGGAACCTCAAACCGGGCTGAGTTTTTCCATATTATTTAATAATTTGTCCCAATTATTGCATAAATCTTGGAGTTCCGAGGCAATATCTCGAGCTGTGATCCGGCGGATTGCGGTCACAATAATTTTGCCTGAGACATCCTTAAAACATAATGTTTTCTGAAAAGGTTTTAATTCCGTATCGAATCCAACGGATAGATTCATGTTTGCTATCAACAATAATTGTTCCCTTAAGGTCTCTCCATTATCAATGAACCACTGACGCACGTCTTCTGGATCAGATGGGAGGGTATCACCGACACACCTTAAGTCGATATACCAAAGAAGTGAAGGATCTTCATCGGGAATACCGGGGGAATAATTCTCCAAAAGCGTATGCCCGTCGATTTCTATTCCTGTGCGAATCCCGCCATCAAAACGTTTTTGCCTGAAAAATGTCAATTCTGTCATCACTAAACTCCAATTTTTGGATATTACCATTATAGTATGTTTTAATAGTGCATGCAAGTAAGTGTGGTCGATGATTATGTAATTTCATAAACTATCCGGCCGTGGCGTTGGGCGCGGGAAATCTGCTCGGTGGCATAAAGGCCGGCCAGGACGAACTCGACGCACGAGGCGCGGACGGCCGGATCGCTCGAGGCGTTTACCTCGAATGCCTTTTCCCAGGCGGGCGGCATGCGCTTTAAACGTTCGGCATAAAGGCTGGAAGGCAGCATGTCGCCGACTTCGATTTTCACGCCCTTGGAAAATATCTCGGCGATCTCGGCCAGACCGTGGCGGTCGACGTATTCGCCGAACACGTCGCGAACGGCCTCGGCCTGGATGGCGTCGAGAACCTGGCGTTCGGTCATCTGGTGGCTGCTCATCAGATCGAGTTCCAATTTGCCCAACGATGAGGAATAAAGATGCCCAAGGTCGCTGATCCGCGGCACGGCCGGACGCTCGCCCAGCACGGCGGCGCGTTGCCGGGCGCTGGCCACCATGGTGCGGTAATTGGCGATGCTGAACCGGGCGCTAACGCCCGACTGCTGATCGATGTATTTGCTTTGCCGGGCGGCGACGCTCATCTGCTCGATGATCTCGCGCATGAAATAGGGCACGAAGACGGGAAAATCGCCGTCCAGTTCGACTTTGGCTTCCTGCTCCATGATCTCGATGCCCAACTGCCGGGTTAGCGGATAATGCGTGTGTATTACCGTGCCTATACGGTCTTTCAATTGCGGTATCACCTTTCCGCTGCGGTTGAAAGTGGCCGGGTTGGCCGAGAACAAGATCAACACGTCGATGTCGAAGCGGATGGGATAGCCGCGGATTTGCACGTCGCGCTCTTCGAGGATGTTGAACAAGCCGACTTGCACGAGTTCGTCCAGCTCAGGCAGTTCGTTGACGGCGAACAGGCCGCGATGCATGCGGGGAATGAGGCCGAAATGCAAGGCCTCCTCGGCCGACATGCTCACGCCGCCGGCCAACTTCGCCGGATCGATCTCGCCGATCACGTCGGCGAATTTGGTGCCCGGGGCCAAACGCTCGGCATAGCGCTGCTCGCGCGGCCACCAGGCGATGGGGATTTGATCTTCGGGCGCGTTTTGAAGCAGGTTTCGGCCTTGGGCGGTGATGGGTTTATACGGATCTTCATGAACCGGGCAGCCGGGAATGTCGAGATACGGCAGTTCTTCATCTAAAAAACGGACCAACAGCCGCATCAGCCGGCTTTTGGCCTGGCCCTTTTCGCCAAGAAAGAGCAGATCGTGCTGGGCGATCAAACCAAGGTTGATCTCGGGAATGACCGTGCCGTCGTAGCCGATGATGCCGGGAAAAAGCGTTTCGCCATGGCTGAGCATGCGCATGAAATTATCGTATATCTCCCGCTTGACCGGCTTCGATTTCCAACCGGATTGGCGAAGTTGATTTAATGTACCTGGTTTTTCAAGAATAGCGGACATGGATTATATGAGTTAAATGCCGGCAGAATACATTTTTTCATTTAGGTTGCGAAATGGATAATTACTATTGTCCACAACATGACCGCATATAATTGTATCCATAAGTCGAATTTAGAGAAGCATTAACCGACTACTTCAAATCGATATCATGACTGACGCGTCCTGAAGTAATGGCGCATCCAAGACCGGAATTCTTTGGGTTCTCGAATTTAGGCGGCAATGGAAACCATTTTTTGACCGTCAATTCTTGGGAAGACGTTTCTTTCTTGCCCGGTTGGGCAGGCTTTTCTCCACGAACTACTGAACGGCCCATGGAGGGGTTGCGGCTGATCACCCCAATTGTCACGTTTCCCAGTGGAACTCCTTCAATTGAATATGAGCCATCGGGCTCGATGACGCCCGACCGGGCTATTTTGTCTTTACAAATGAAGATGACCGAACCATGAGTCACAGGACGCCCCTGGTAATTCACCTTGCCGGTTACCGTGGCCGTATTTCCGCAGCCGCAGATACAAGCCGATAGAATCATAAAGGGCAACCAGCCGATCACGTATATGTTATTGAAAACTCGATGTTTCATATTTTTAATTTCCCAGATAATCCTGATCCATCACCTCGTGACCTGCTCTAGTGCCAAGGGCCCACCAAATCGTCGGGTCGATATCATCTTTGATGGTTTTCACAGAGCCATCAACAAACAGAATGTTTACTCCTTGGACATGCCTGCTCCAAAAATCATCGACATGATTGACCGAACTATTGGGCGTGTGCGGCGGAACATCCGAGGCATCGCCCGTGTGCCCAAGGATCAGCACCGGCGCCCCCTCCGGGCCATAATTATAGGGATCGGGTGTTTTGGGGGGCACTTGCCCGCCGGTAACCGATCCCGTCCAAGTGGCGTATGCCAGATTGCTGCTCCGTTCCGCCACAAAGATTGTCCTGCTGGCGCCGTCCACGACATCGGAGATGCGCACCTTGCTGTTGCGGTAGAACATGCCGCGATGGGTTGTATCGCGCTCGGGGGCCAAAGAAAGGAAACCCGGATCGGGAGTAATCTCCGGATTGCCGAAGACGCCGACATAGTTGCTATGGGCAACCTGCACCGGATCGCCATTTTTGTCTTTAAGAGGAGTGGAATAGCCGGCCGCTGAATCGTTAAGAATATCTACCGTGAAAGTCTTCTGGCCACCGTCCGATGGACAAAGGAACACAGGCAGAACCGTCATTCGGGCATCGGCATTGAGCGGGTCGGTAATGTCTTTATCAATATGAATTTGGCTATTAAGACTCCTCAATTCAAGATATGGAAGGATTAACGCAGCCCAGCCCCAACCCGGACCTTTATCATCCGCAGGTCCGCCAGGGCCATTCGTAGAGATGTATCCTGGCGGAAATATTTTAAACGTATCGTGATAGGCGTGCAGAGCCAATCCGATCTGTTTGAGATTGTTCGTGCACTGCATGCGATTGGCCGTTTCCCTGGCGGCTTGGACTGCCGGCAACAGCAACGCTATCAATAAGCCGATGACGGCAATCACCACCAACAATTCGACTAGTGTAAACGCATAGCGTCGGAACATATCATAATCCTCCGATTAGAAGTGAGAAATAATCTTAAAAGTCCCCTCTCCCTCTGGGAGAGGGATAGGGTGAGGGCGAACAATTTAAGATTGTCGCATCGCGATGATGGACAACTAGATATGCAACATGTCAGAGGGAGGGGCGCGAGTGTGATAAGAGCAGACAAACCGGCTTTCAAGAAGTGGAGTACAAACGACCAGGCGCTCGACGATGGGCAGGCAATCGCAGGCCGCATATTGCGTCGATAGGTACGATTTGGCCAGCGATAAAAACATGCATATCGGACAATCGGCGGCATCTTTTATTTCACTTGAATTTGGATCCGCATGCGTGACGGCGGGAGAATGATGTCCGCAACAGCCGTCAAGGTGAGCGGCCGATGGGGAAGAAACCATGCAATCAAGATGACAATCGCATGAATGGCCCATGCCAGGTAAGAGGTGCAATCCTTCGCCCATAATCGCAATTAACACGAATTGGGCTGTGAAAACAAAAACAAAAATAGTCCGGGCTGTTTTCAACTTCATGCCCTTAATGATATCCAATTACTAGTCCTTCAGGCAAGGGAATTTCATGTTTCCCCCCATTATAGCTGATTGTGGGATTGTTCATTTAGCCGTAGAATGAATGAGTGCCACATTGTCAGTGATTGCCGGGAAAGTGCGGGCAAGATGCCCGTGGCACGCGTTATTCGGGTTTCTTTCCACTAGGAGGGTCGGATTCTTTTATGAGCGACTTGCACGAAGAATGCGGCGTAGCCGCGATATATCACCTGAGCGGGCAGGGCAAAAGTCCGTTGTGTCCGGAGCAGGGGCCGGATGATATTTCCCGCTTGATGCCCCGCATGCTGTTAGATATTCAAAATCGGGGGCAACTTGCCGCCGGGATTACCACATATAATCCGCATCGAAAGCAGATTATCGATACATATAAAGACGTGGGAAGCGTGAACGAGGTCTTTCGCCTCAGTCACCGCAGCAAGTACGACTCGATCATGCGGGAGTATAACGGCCGTGCGGCGATCGGGCACGTGCGCTACGCCACCTGCGGCACCGACGACCGCAGTTACGCCCAGCCTTTCGAACGGCACCACATCAAAAAACACAAATGGTTCAGTTTCGCCTTTAACGGGCAGTTGGCCAATTACATGGAACTGCGCGAGGAATTGCTCGATAACGAGGATAATCACTTGGCCCGCGAAACCGACACCGAAATATTCATGCACCAGATTTGCGCGGCTTTGTCGACCGACAACCGCACTCCGCTTATAAACGTGTGCCGGCATTTCGCGCGGAAATTCGACGGCGCATACAGCATCGTATTTCTCGATGCCTTGGGCGACATGATGGTCGCGCGTGATCCGCTGGGCATCAAGCCGCTGTGCTACGCGGTGGACGGACCGCTGTTCGCCGCGGCCAGCGAAAGCGTGGCCTTGCTCAACTTGGGCATCACGCCGGAGAAGATCAAGCCGGTTCCGCCGGGACACGCCGTTATCATCACCGACGGCGAGTTGGAAATCCTGCCCTTCGCAACCAGCGGGGTACACGCGCATTGTTTTTTCGAGTGGATTTACTTTGCCAACGTGGCCAGCACGCTGGACGAGCGGAGCGTGTATCTGTCGCGCAAGGCCTTGGGCGAGGAGTTGGCCCGGCTGGAAACTGTGCCCATCGATTCCGATACGGTGGTCGTGCCCGTGCCCGACACCTCCAAGGCGGCGGCCGACGCCATGGCCTACGGCTTGAAAATCCCCTGCGTGGAAGGCCTGATCCGCAATCGCTACTCCGGGCGGACGTTTATCGAAGGCAACATGGACCGCAAGCGCAAGGCCGAGACGAAATACACGCCGCTGCGCGAAGTTCTGGAAGGCAAACGGGTGATTCTGGTGGAGGATTCGATAGTCCGGGCCACGACTCTGCGCGTGCTCTTGCGGCGGATTCGGCAACTGGGCCGGCCCAAAGAAATCCACGTCCGCGTGGCCTGCCCGCCCATTATCGCGCCCTGTTTTTACGGCATCGACATGTCGACGGTAAGCGAACTATTTGCCCCGAACTTCCTCAAAGGCGAGCCGCTCGCGCACCAACACGAGGCGGAAATGGCGGCCCAACTGGGGGCCGATTCGCTACACTATCTGCCCGTGGAGGCCATAGCCCGGGCCATCGGCATGGACGCCGACCATCTCTGCCGCGCCTGCATCACCGGCCAATATCCCACTCCCTGCGGCCAGCACCTGGCCCAAGTGGCCCTGGATAATTATCGCAACAACGTGGCGGGCCGGACGTATGAAATGGCAACGCAACCGACGCGTTAAAGTAAGTATCCTCGAATAAAAAGCGAAATGCCCTTATTCCCTCTTGATAGTTTGGCAAGCCTTATTGACCGGGTTGCGAAACGGCAAAAACCCGGTCTGAAGCCTAAATTACAAAATACGCGATCAAGAAGATGTAGGAATTAATTAATGTGCTCCCCGAATATTCCCGAATATTTGGCTCGTATAGTTTCGTGTAATGGTATATGCCATGTGTCTAAAGTATGGGCAATAGGTTTCCTATGTGCAACATTCATGTTCCTGCCTCCAAAGATCAACTCGAACTCAGTTGTGGTTGCGGCGTCATTCATGAATGGAGATTCGTCTACCTCTATACATCAAGACGCCAGGCAGCGCTTTTTCGATGAGTATCCCAAGGCTTACGAAATACTTTCCTCACCCTTTCGCAATTTCGTTGCTAAAGGACACGTGAAAGAGGAACTCGCCGATATCCCTGATGATGCTCCAGGAAAGGCAAGCGGCGACTACGATCATGCTTCGTGGAAAGACGTTGCTAAATTTTCCAGGATAACACGGGACGCTGATTTCACCTTCTACATTGAAGGAAATTCAATCCAATATGAATTTTGCAATGCTGCGAACTCACTTGATAAGCATCATCCGACAAAATCAGTGAATTGCTACACGACATCCTATTGTTTTATTCTCGTCAAACAAGCGGGACGTAAAGAATATGTTATTATCCAGCACACTGACCAAGAGAAAAACATGGGAAGGGCAAAACTTTCCACCGATGTATTTGCTAAAAACTATGCCGAAGCCGCTTTTATAATGTACGGTAGTCCGGGAAATCTCCTTTTGAATGAAAAGGATTGCCGCATCGACAGCGTTCGGTATGTGGATGCCTCAGACGGAAAACTGGTCGCCATGGAGTTTACCGGGCTATCCAAAAACTTTTGGTATAAACGGGGGCACGCGGTCTTCGATACCAGTCGGAATTGGGCCATCACGGAATTTGAATTGCTCGAAGACTTCACCGAGCCATACGGAAGGACAATTCACTGCAAAGTGGAATATGGAGACGAAAGCTCAAATAGCCTTGTATTTCCCAAAAAAGTAGATCGAGAGATGATTTATACGACTAGCGGTAAAGCGGAGCAACTCCGACACGAGGTTGCTACATTCACTGTCGCGGAACCCGATGCCGTTCCTAAAGGACAATTTGCTCTATCGGCTTACGGATTACCGGATATTCCACTTAAGGGTCCGCAATCACGGCTGAATATTCATTTGTGGATTGCTTTATCCGCGCTAATCGTCTTGGTATTGATTTTCATTTGGCGGCAATACCGGAAAAAAATGATACTTGGCAAGTGATCAAGTATGGAACCATACGATTGGGAGTGATTATAGATGATACGTCGATTTCTATTTATCGTCGTTGTAATTGGAATCGCGGCAACGGCGATAGTTTCGGGTATTTTGGCGTATTGCGAATATTCGAAGCAGTCGGGCTTGACTCTGGATGCGTCGTCGCGTGATCTCGGCTTGGTTTCACCGGACGAACAAAAAATCGTCCCTTTCATATTCCGGAACCGAACGGCAAAGCCAATTTGCATAATCGGAGCGGAACAGACCTGCGGCAAGGATGGCTGCAACGAGCTTAAGAGCCTTCCTGTGGAAATCTCGCCTTGGTCCGATATTGTGGTTGAAGTTACATTTAACTGTCCGTCAAGCGAATGTGAGTTTTGTAAAAAGTTCCCTGTCTTCAGCGATTATCCCGAACACCCCCACATTGATTTGATGATTTACGGAACTGTTCGCAATCGTATATCAGGCGAGCCGGCGAAATCATCTTCGTCCCGCCCAGACAATATTCAGGACTGAACATCCTTTATTTCTATGCCTTTTTCTATGTCCCCTTTATTCAAATCATTGACGTTATTTTTGATTTTGGTCTGTGGATCGCCCTCGTTGGCTGATGAGCCTGGCCAAGCAACGTCGCAGGGGCGGGAGATCACTAATTCCATCGGCATGAAGCTGGCACTGATTCCGGCGGGGGAGTTTATGATGGGCGGCGGGGAGTCGGCGGAGGAATTGGTCAAGGCGTTTGCGGCCTACAACCGGAAGGCGGAATTTTTCAAAGACGAGTATCCGCGACATCGCGTGCGGATTACCAAACCGTTTTATCTGGGGAAGTACGAGGTGACGGTCGGGCAGTTTCGGCGGTTTGTCAACGACACTGGCTACAAAACCGAGGCCGAAACCGACGGCACGGGCGGATGGGGCTACAATCCACAAACCGGCCAGTGCGAGGGGCGCAAGCCAGAGTTCAATTGGCTCAATCCGGGCTTCGAGCAAAGCGACGATCACCCCGTGCTCAACGTAACATGGAACGATGCCGCGGCATTCTGCCGATGGCTCAGCGCCAAGGAGGGGAAAACTTACCGTTTGCCCAGCGAGGCCCAGTGGGAATACGCCTGCCGCGGGCAAACCTCGACGCGGTATCAAAACGGCGACGATCCGGCCGGCCTGGCGGCAGTGGCCAACACGCTGGACGACAAGGGCAGGACCACTTTTCCACACGTCCAAGAGCTGACAAATTTAGCGGGGGAAAAACCGCGGTTCACGGTTCCCGTGGGCGGGAAAGAGCCCAATCGGTTCGGACTGTTCGACATGCACGGCAACGCATGGGAGTGGTGCGCGGATTGGTACGGCGAGGAATATTATTCCAAATCGCCGCTGGACGATCCGGCCGGCCCGGATTCGGGCGATGGTCCGCGTGCGCCGGGGCGGCGGGTGGAACAGTTTCCCCCTATGGGCCCGGGCCTCGTTCCGCAATTGGAACACGCCGCGAAGCCGCTGCGTGAATCTCGGTTTCCGCGTGGCCGAAAACGAATAAGCGGATTCCAACAACACTTCACACCGAAATGCATTCTGAAATGCATTATGTCTTGACGGTTTGGGCTTGTAAACAACCGATTGTCTAGCGCTACTTTTTTTGGCCGGAACCAAGGCCCCCGGTGTACTGACATGGGACTAAATAAGCGGAAGAAGCATGTGAGTTTAAGACTCGCAAGTAAGCACTTTTTATTTTTGCGAAACTTTAGAGTCTAAATCGGGTTTAATTC
The DNA here is from genome assembly GCA_963844755.1 of Pirellulales bacterium. Classification (GTDB taxonomy): domain Bacteria; phylum Planctomycetota; class Planctomycetia; order Pirellulales; family Thermoguttaceae; genus JBEKIK01. The sequence continues at coordinate 14,645 of CAWJPM010000015.1, read as the reverse complement.
CTAATAGATCTAACAGCTTACTATTTTTTAAATAAACACTACATCAATTAGGTGGAATGACAATCCACTATAAGATAAAAAGGCCGTATTTCCAGTAAATTTTATCGTGACAAAAATTTAACCGGCAAGGAATATTCACTTTTTGTATTAGTCCAAATTAATGATCGATAGCATCAAAATCGATCTTATTCTAGATTTCCATTACAATCGGTGTTAATCTTAAAGATGAAGGGCATTTTAGAGTTATCAACCGGAAACCCCACCCAAATCGGTTGATACGTAATTTTTTTCGGAACGGCATCTGTGAAACTATCTCCCTCGCGTTGCGGCAACGGCAACGGAAGTTCTAAAGTGGCAAAATCCTCACCTGAAATAAAACGCGACGTGCGATCGGCCGAATCCGTGCCGGCCATGCACATATACGTTTCGCGCAAGATGTTAATTCTCTTGGCGATTCTGTTGATAAGCCCTTGTCTGATCGTCTCGGCGGCTTTGAGTTACGCCCGAGTTTTTCGGCCAAGCAACAGGCCGCTTAGCACAAATTCTGATGAGACTTATACGCAAGCCAGGCGGCTGGGCAATCCCGGCCCCTGGGGGCAGTTGGTGTACGTGAACGTGATGATCGATATTCCGGACGAGTTTGTTATCCTTCCGCCTCCGGACCAACCGCCGATTCGCTGGTTTTTCAAGGATTACAGTCAAAGATAAAGTAATCGAGCTGCTCGAATCGGCGGATATTTCCCGGTCTCAGATCGACGAGCTTCTCCCCGATTCGGCCTGGAAATCGGAAGACAACGGCACATGGCTAACTCCCGGAGACGAGTTCATATTAGGTCTCAGCCCGGAGGGTCGATCGAAGATTTATTCCATTCTTGTAGCGTATCCCGAAAACAACGATCAAATGGATCCTATGTGGTTCCAGCCTGAAATGCTGGATAAACAATTAATAGAGAGCGGGTTGGCGGATTCGTCGATCAAGTTGTTGAAAAGCCTTCTTTACCGCAATGGTTCCCCGTTGCTTTTGTTTGCCGACAAAAACGTCGCCCTGCATCAAATACCCAGTGACAAAGAGAAACGATTGTTCATCAAAACCATATCCCGCAAGACCACGCTTATGGCGAGGTTAAAAATCGACGCCGACTCGGATATCGAGGCTGTGGCCGGTTATTGGGGCGTGGGTGGAAGACATAAAGATGTTCTTCCTTTATTAAGTTCGTTGCAGCGCGTGGAAGGGGGCTTAAACATGAGCCTGGTCTACCTTTTGCCGCATTTCATCCGCGATCGTCTTTACACTTATCCCTTCCCCTCCTCTGATCCAGCAGGCTCCCAAGCAAGATTGTTTCTGGTCGGCTTTCAATGCATTCAATGAACAGCCGGACGACCATTTCAGCGACATGGAATTCACGCATCAAATACTTATTCAGGATTACTACATAATTGCACAACCCTCGCAACTGGGCGATCTTGTATTTTTGTCCGGTGACGATAACCAAGCCATACACGCGGCGGTATACATAGCCGATGACATTGTCTTCACAAAGAACGGTTTTCACTTCACCCAACCTTGGATTCTAATGCACCTGAAAGACATGGTGGAAACCTATGCCGCGCGGCAACCGACCGACAAACAATTGAAAGTGCTTTATTACCGGAAAAAAAACCTTTAAGGGGCAGGCGGCGTTGTAAACAGTCAACTGTAAACTGTTGGCCGTTTTTTAGCCGGCCACGTCCAGGCCCGCGGCGTCGGGATTGGCTTGGATCATGGCGAATTTTTGCATCCAATCCAGTCGGCGCAAATCGGGGCCTAGACTTTGTTGCCGTGCCGCCTCGTCAAGTGTTGAGCCCAGATTTTTTTGGGCCTTGCCGAGTTTATCGGAGTAGAACTCCAACATATTGACGGATTCGTTGGATTCCACGCCGGCTTTTTCCAAATCGGCACGAACAGCCGAGAGTTCTTGAAAATCTTTTTCCGAAATTGCCCCGGCTTTGTAGAGTTTTTGAACCAACTGCGAAAAAGCTTCCGGGGTAATGTTCGTGACATCGTATTGACGCAGTATTTCGACCGATGCCTTTTGCGCGGCCGGAGAAGCTTGGACTTGTGAATCGATCAACTTGGTGGCGCTTGCACCGGTATTTAAGGCAGTTTCGCTTTTTTTCCCCCAAGTCGTCGGATCGGCCAGCCCGGAAATGACATTGCTGATTTGCATGATTCTTATACCCGTTGAAGTTTCGGTCGGATGAAAAGAAGTTGGAAGACAATAAGCCGGTGGAATTAGAGCAAGACTTGTGCCAATCATGGCGACTCAATCGAGTAAACAAATATATCCTGTTGAAGATCTTGTTCTTCAGAGACTTAGAGCTAAAAATCGCAGAAAAGGCAGGGTAGGGCAGTGGGCTGGAGATAGTGCGCGGCGGCAAATCTTGCCGATTGATTGGCAAAAATGGCCGGTTTTGAACCGCGAAACTGCCAGCAGTGGCTTACTGTTTCAGATATTCGGCCCGGTATACCGGCTCGTTCGTTTGCCGCATGCGGCGTTCGAAATGGGTTCGGTAGTCCATGTCATGCTCGGCCGGGGTCTCCGGCGAATTGATCGGCCCTTGCAAAGCGGTGCAGGCGGCTATCAGTTCCAGTGTGGTGTGAAAATATTCTTCCACATCGGTCCAGAAGTGGAGAGTGCCGCCGGAGGCAAGCGTTCGCTCGACGTCGCGGAGGAATGATTCCCGCATTATCCGGCGTTTTTTGTGGCGTTTTTTCCACCACGGATCGGGAAAATACACGTGCACGGCTTGAATCGATGCGTCGGGCAGCAATTCGTTGAAAATCCGCAAGGCGTCGGCTTGGACCACGATGGCATTATGCAAGTTTTGTTTTGCCAGCATGGCGGCGGCGAAACGGGCGTATTTCACGGCTATCTCGATGCCTAAAAAGTTGGTGTCGGCCAGGGCGGCGGCGGCACTTCGCAAAAACAGTCCCTTGCCCGACCCGACCTCGACCTGCAAAGACGCCTGGCGGCCAAAGAGCAACGAGGCATCCCACGGCCGGGGCAATTGGTCGAGGGTTTTCAGATGCTTCGTCAGATCCAGCGAGGGATCGAGTTTTCGCAAAGCGCGTCGGCCCATGTTGTAGAATAGATGAATGCTTTATGCCGAATAAAACCGCTTGCGGTTTTGCACTAATAATTGAAATAATGGGCAGTAAACTGTCCACCCCTAATTAATCACTCTCCACACTTCACGCCACATCCGGCGGTTCTACCCCGGTAATCAGATCCAGGGGCAGCGAGACGCCCCTTAAGATTCCCTCGCAAACCATGTTCTGACCGACGAAGCACTGGAATTCGCAGGTCATGATGGAGCGGCGGAGTTTCAGCAGGCGGCTGACGATCACAAAACGATCGCCGGGGCGACACACGCCGCGGAAGCGCACTTCATCCAAGCCGCCGAAGCCGATTACGCCCTCCATCAGTTTATACTTGTGGCTGTAATAGCTGGCCAATTGAGCGGCGGCCTCGCACATTACCACGCCGGGCATCAAGGGCAAGTTGGGCATATGTCCGCGTACCCAGAACTCATCCTGGCGCAGATCCTTATAACCCACGCAAATGTTGCGTGATAGATCTTCATAGCAGATGGCCGTGAGTTGTTCCATTTCATAGCGCTGGGGATTATAATGGCGAATCTCCTCGATGTCGGCGACGACGTCGTTCAAATCGTATTCGGAAAATTCGAGGATCAGCGATTTCATTGCCTGCAAGCACTCCTCAGCGGATGAAAAAAAGGATCGGGCGTCTCTCGACGCCTCCTCTCCCCGTCAGGTCTTCACCAACCCGCGTTTTTTACGGCGGGCTTTGCTGTTGGCGGGTCGTTTGCCGTGGTTGGCTTTTTTTAATACTCGATGCGGTTTGGCCATAACAATCGGTCCCTATAAATAAAACTGTAATTTCTAAAAAGATATCGAATCCTTAAGTTTACAATTTCTTCTCCTTGCTGGGAAGATGGGCAAATGCCGGTTAATCAGCGGTTTTGGACCGGCATATTCCGAACTGCTCGGGGTTCGGCAACCCCCACTAACGGAGAGAATAAATGGGGTCTAATGAACTCCTAGATTATCCTTTTCAATGGTTTTAAAAAACTAGGCACTTCGTTTTCGCAACCATGCCTGTCGGCTGTCGGGCGTAGATGCGGGCGGAAAACTGAGGATCTCCTCTTTATTCACTCCCTCTTCCTCCTCGTCCGGATTGGAGTTCTCTTGCCGCCAGATGTCCGACAAGGGCGGGCTTTGATCTACTCCCGCAACCGCATGGGGGTAAACATCTTGAAAATCGTCTTGGAATTCAGGCACAACAGGCTGTTCGCATGCACTTTGAGACTTTTCAGATGCAATTTGCTCATCGGCCGCGGGCCGGGGCATTTCTTGATCCTCTTCCCGGCGATTTCGGGTAATCCACGCCAAAAACGCCGGCAAAATGATCAACGACGAGACCAGGCAGCAACTCATGCCGATGGTCAAAACCCGTCCTAAGCTCTGCAATCCGCGATGATCGGCTAACATCAACACCGCGAATCCGACCATGGTCGTAAGCGTGTTGAGAATCACGGCCACGGCCGTTGAGGGACTCATGCGGTATTTGTCCGTCTGGCGGCGGAAATCGTAGACGATATTTATTCCGTTATCCACGCCCATTCCCAGCATCAAGGGGAGGCTGATCATATTCGCCGCATTAAAGGGGATGTTCAAAAAACCCATGATCCCGAACAATTGCAGCATGCAAGCCCCCAACGGCAAAACCGCCAATAAAGTGTCGCGGAGGTTCCCCAGGTTCAAAAACATGACGGGCAGGATTGTGCACAGTGCGAACCACGTGGCCTGCTCATAACTGCGTTTCATTTGCAGCGATGCCTCGTAGACCTGGATGGGGTTGCCGGTGGCTTTTTTATCGACGCTGCGGACCTGGCGGACGAATTGTTCCATGGCGCTCATATCCCAGATGTCGCCTTTGGAAAAGATCTTCATCAGATGTTTGCCGGAGGGGCTGACAAACCGTGCGACCAGGCTATCGGGCAAATCGCTTAATTGCGGCAGCTCGGAATTGGCAGCCGATCGCAGGGCGTATAAGCGAGTCAAAACGTCGTTGGCCATGGCTTGCTGAAATCCGGCCAGCCGGGCGTAACACTCGGCTTGCGGCAATTTCTGCAACAAGGCGCCGATCTGCTGCATTCGCTGCCGGATATAATCGCTATTCGCATCGCCCAAGGGCATAGCCTGGGCTGCGGCGAACATCCGGCCCAGTTCCTCCATCGAGGCCAGCGGAATCTGCGGCACCTGGCCGGGCAAATTTGTCAAACTGCAACTTATCTGCTCAATCACCGGGCGATTGGCGGCAATGGCCGAGGCCGACATAGGATCGTCGGGGGCCAGGATCGAGTCGATCTCGATGATATTCTTCACCGAGGTCAATTGCAGAAATTGTTTCTTTCGAGCAAGCAGCGTTTGCGCGTCGTCGGCGATTGAAATGGCGAAAGAAGCGCTTTGATCGCCTTCGGTCAATATTTTTTGTTCCAGGGCCACGCTTTCCAGACCTTCAGCCTGCATGTGCAGAAGATTGTGGTCATACCATATGTTGTGCATGCCAAAGGCCAACAAGAACGTGCCTGCCATGCCACAGATTAAAACGCCTCTGGGGTGGGCGCAAATTGGTTTCAGCCAACGGTGAAACTCTAAAGGCTGGGGCAAAAGGCGGTACTGGTATCGATCGGACAAGTAGATCAGAGCCGGCAAGACCGTCATTGCCGCCAGGCAACACAACAGCACTCCGCCGCCGGCGACAACGCCCAACTCGGCAACACCCACGAATTCCGTAAATCCGGCCATGTAAAAGGAAACGGCCGTGGCTATCATCCCCACGACTATGCCCGGGGAGATAGTCCCGGAGGTTTCCAGCAAGGCTTCTTCAACCGATCTTTTTGCCTCTCTTAATTGCAGGTAGCGGGCGACGATGTAAATGCCGTAATTGATGCCCAGGCCGGTAAGAATCGCGCCGAACGCGCTGCTAAGGATATTCAGATGCCCGACCGTCAACACCGTATAGCCCAGCGACCAGATCATGCCCAGAAATAAAGCAGCCATGGGCAGCATGGAATGTCGCAATCCGCCGAATCCCAAGAGCACTACTATGACCACGCCTACCATCGACAACACGGTGGCAACGGCCATGGACGATTCGCTGGATGACATTTCATCGTGTTCGATAATTGGCAGCCCCGTCAGTCCGATAAGCATTTCCGGATGGCGTGCCCGGGCCCGGCCTACCAACCCGTGCAGTGCATTGACTGCATCGTTATTACCGGTGAAGCTTTCCTTGGGTGCGGCGGCGAATTTCAATTGAATGAAGCCCATGCGGCCTTGCTTGGCCAAAAGATATTGAGCGGCGGGTTGATCGCGCCATTTTATCGGCCATATCAGGCCAGGGCGATTGATACCGGCCGGGCTCGCTTAGGGCTACTTGGAGGCTGTCAAAAAAGCCCGCGATCTGTTTAACGATGGCTTGTTTTTGTGCCTGTGTTTGAGGATCTTGGCCTTGAGGGTTTTGAAAAAACTGTAAGGTTTTTCCCATTTCGGCGGCCATACTGCCCAGGTTCATCTGTGCCCAGTTGCCACCGATCACTGGGGCAAACTTATCGATAAATTGCTCGATGCCGGCGAGTTCCTCGGGTTTCAAATAATACAGTCCCTTGGTGCGAATCTTTGCCAGGTCGATTTTATACAATACCGTATTCCAGAGCCGGGTTTCACGGAGCAGATCGGCAGCAAGTTCGTCGATGACAGGAACGACTTTTTCACGGCCGGCCCCCTCGACAACCACTATTACGTCTTCCGTGGCGCCGAATTCTTTAGTGTATTCCACCCAGAGGCGGTTGAAATTGCTTTTTGGACTAAGCAGATCGGCCCGGCTGGTGCGAAAACCCAATCGGGTTTGAGTTAGATACAGGGAAGCCACAGCCGCTATCACGCCAATGATAACCGTGGCCAGGGGAAATCGCAGGACAAGCCATGTGACCCCCACCAGCAAACGCCCTAAGAGCGATATGTTTTCGTGCGGCGTCCCTTCCGCGGGCATAATAGGCTCTTTCTCAGTTGATAATCCGGACGATTGTCCCCGGTATTCTGGGTGTCATGCACAGGAAAGAGAAGACTCGTTCCCCGAGATGTATTGGTGCGAACTCAGACCGGTTTTAACCAGACTGGCAAGGGTGGGGATTCTAACGAACTGCCCTTATAAGGGCAAGAGGAATTTGCCGGGAATTGGAAGCCGTAACTATAGGCATGACAAGGAGTTTCGACATAAAAAATTGCATGCCGACTAAAAAACACTTACTTTATTGCCAATCTGTAGAAAGTGATGCTTAAAACCAGCCATCTTGAGGATTACAAGTGTTTCCATATTTGTGGATTGAAGTACACATATTTTCAAAATTTGGAACAATATAAATACCGCAGGTCAATGACAAAAGGGGCTGATATTGTGTGCCGCACAGCCGCCCTCTTCCAATGTCCAAAAATAAACCCGTGCCAAAAGACACGGGTTTATTTTGTAACAATGAGTCTTATCTATAAATTTTAACTATATGGATTTCCGCAACCGACGCGTATAGGCAAGGAGACTTATAACACCCATGCCTAGAAGGATAATTGCGGAAGGTTCAGGGGCAGGAGTACAAATGGTATCAACAACCACTTCATCGACGTAAATAGAGGCGCGGACGTGGATAGTCTCGACGGAAGGATTGAGACCCATCGTCAATTCGATAACACTTTGGTGCCAATTGTTTTCGTGACCGGACCATGGGTCATTAACCGGGGGTTGCACTAAAGTGTCGGAAATCAGGGTGGCGGTCGTGAACTGAGAAGGCGGAGTCGAAGAACTGATAAAGATCCCATTATCGCCATAGGTCTCACCGGGTCCGTGGTCGCCAATCCAATCATTTATGTTTACGTCGAACGGAGATTGGTCGTACCAGGTCATTTGCAGCCAGATTTTTTTTGTATCGTTGGGGATTGGGGCGTTAGGAATCGTTATGTCAAAAGAGCCGGAAAGAGAATAAACGCCTTGGCGCCCTAGAAATTGGTCTGCCCAATCAAAACCATTCGGATCAGGTGCCTTTGGCCAAACATTGGGATTCATTGTCAAAGAAGGACTGCCGAAAGGGTTATTGACGACATCCGGTGCGACGCCGTTCCGGGCGTTGTCAGTGCTAAACTCCCATTGCTCCATCGTGGTGCCGGGTTGGCCACGCCAAGGTGCCGGATTGATGTCGTCTGCCACCGCCGACTGGGCAAAAATTAATAATGCCAATCCAATTCCAATAAACAAAATCAATTTGTTGCAAGACATGTACTGATTCTCCTATATATTTGCGGGAGAATAATCTCCCTTGTTGAAAAATAAGAGTGTGAAATAAAACAACGAGGAATCGCTTCAAAAAAGGGAAAGCCAATCACACGGCCCGGCTAACCAAAGAATGCACCAAGAAAAAAGACTTGTAAGTTTAAGTCTTCTTCATCTTGATGCTAACGCTACCTCACCGCTGCCTCACATGGGTGGTGATAGAGGGCAAGAATTAGGTAATACGAATTCTAATTTAAAACAGCGCGCATTTTATTGCGCCTCCCAGATTGCCCATTATAGTATAGCGACACCCGAACAAGGAGGTCGCTATGGAAGTGAGAGATCATTTACCTTTGGCAGAATTAGAGCGTCTGGAGCGGGAGGAACGTGATGCTCGGCGATCCAAACGTTTGCGGATTATCATTTTAGCAATTAAAGGATATACCGCCCCGGCGATTGCAATGTCACTTGGTTTGTCGCGTCGCGTGTGCCAGGACTGGGTCTATAGGTTCAATGAGCAGGGATTACAAGGGCTCGAAGATCAATGGGGCGGACATCGTCAGGGTCCACTAACACCGGAGGAAGAACAGCAAATGAGGCAGCGGCTGGACGGTGGGCCGACGCCTGAGGATGATGTTTGTTCGCTTCGAGGCGTTGATGTGCAACGTATTCTGGCTCAGGAGTTTGGCGTTCTCCGCTCGCTGCCTGCCGTGTATTACTTACTGCATCAATTGGGCTATTCATATCTGCGGCCCCGGCCGCGTCATCGCAAATTCGATGCGGAAGTACAGGCGGATTTTCAGCGTCGGCTGCCAGAGCAGATTATGACGATTGCCGCAGAACATCCGGGAAAACAGGTGCATGTCTTTTTCCAAGATGAGGCGCGATTCGGGCAGCAGGGAACCATGACCAACGTCTGGGCATCGAAGGGATCGCGACCCGTAGCAGTGCGTCAGACACAATACGAGTACTTGTGGGTTTTAGGGACCGTGTGTCCCGATACAGGGAGAGCCGAAGGACTGTTAAGCCCTCGCCTGAACACCGCTGTGGTCAATGTGTTTCTACATGAGTTTTCGCAAAGACTTGCCAGCAATGAACATGCCGTGATGATCTGGGATGGTGCCGGTTTTCACCGGAGTAAACAACTCCGAGTACCTGAAAACATCAGCCTGGTGCAATTACCGCCTTATAGCCCGGAGCTTAATCCGATTGAAAACCTCTGGCACTATCTTAAAAGCCACTATTGGTCGAACCGGGCATATGCTGACTATGACGCTTTGGAAGATGCCGCTATCACCGCCTGGCATACCGCGGTCCTCGATCCAGAAATCATGAAGTCTGTCTGTGCTGTCCCCTACCTCAAACGCGCTGATTTAAATTAGAATGCGTATAAGTTAATTATGTGTAAATTTACCAAGAGATTTTCATTTGTCAACACCATACTAAGTAATTTTTCTACCAACGGATATATTCATCATCCACCAAGATACGGCCGCATTGGACCCTTGTTGTGAAAATTGAGTAAGCCTTCGTGGCTTAACTCCCATCTCGAACTCCCTCCATTTGGATCATTAGTACTGCTAATCTAACCTTTTTCACAGTCTAGATTTTGGGATCCGGTGGAAATAATGTAGGACCAATTGGCCTAAACGATTGGCTTTTCCGCACGGACTTGAGCGGAGACTTGGGCGTTGGGTCCGGCCATTTGGCGGCAGGCTTGGGCGATGCCATCGGCGTCGAGGCCGAGGTCGGCCAGGAGCTCGTCGCGCGTGCCGTGCTCGATGAATTGGTCGGTAATTCCCAAACGTCGAATGCGGCCCGCATCGAGATGTGCGTCGCAGGCGGCTTCCAGCACCGCGCTGCCGAATCCGCCCATCAGAACGCCTTCCTCAACCGTGACCACAAAAGGAGATTCGGCCACTGCGCGGAGGATAGTTTTGCGTATCCAGGGGTTTTACGAATCGGGCGTTGATCAGTCCGATATCCAGCCCTTCCTCGGCCAGCCGGTCGGCCGCTTCCACACAAGTGCAATAGCAGCGATCCGCAGGCCACGATCATGCCGTCGCGGCCCCAGCGGAGCACCTCGGCCTTGCCCAGTTCGATGGGAGTGACAGGGCGCTGGACCGAAATTGCTTCGGCCTTGGGATAACGGATGGCCGTGGGGCAAGGCAGTTCAAGAGCCAGGTCCAGCATGGGCGCGACATCGCCGGCATCGCCGGGGGCCATGATCACCAGGTTGGGAAACGGCCGCAAATAAGCCAGATCGAATACGCCGTGGTGGGTCGGGCCATCCGGCCCGGCCAGACCGGCGCGATCCAGAAGCAGTGTAACCGGCAGTTCCTGCAGCGACAGCTCTTGAAAAATCTGGTCGTAACTCCGCTGCATGAAAGTGCTGTAGATGGCGACCACGGGCCGCAGTCCGGACTTGGCCAGACCGGCGGCAAAGGCCACGGCGTGCGATTCGCAAATTCCCACGTCGAAAAAACGATCTGGAAACTCGTCCCGGATCGGTTCGAACATGGTCCCCTGGCACATGGCCGCGGTGATGGCCGTTATTTTGGGATTGGTTTTCATGCGGGCGTGGACCGCATCGCGCACGACCTGCGAATACGAGGGCGAGTCGGAAGTTTTGAATTCCAGCACCTCGCCGTTGCTGCTTTCAAACGGGGCCGGGGCGTGGAAGGAGGTGGGATCGTCGGCGGCCGGTTTGAAGCCGTGCCCCTTTTCGGTCACCACGTGCAGGAGCACCGGACCTTTAAATTCCCGGACCATGGCCAGGTATTTTTGCATTTGGCGGATATTATGGCCGTCGACCGGCCCGATATAGCGGAATCCCAGGTCTTCGAAGAACATCCCGCCCAAAAGCCCGGCCTTGACCGCATCTTTGATCTGCGAAAGAAAACGCTCCACGGGATCGCCGATGACCGGCACGTGGGTGAGCAGTTTTTGAACCTCGCTTTTCAGGCCCGTGTAAAATGGATTCATCCGCAGGCGATCGAGCGATTCGGCCAGACCGCCCACGCGCGGGCAGATCGACATTTTGTTGTCGTTTAAGACCACGATGAGGTTCTTTTTCAATCCGCCGGCGTTGTTCATGGCTTCGTAGACGATGCCGGAGGGGAAGGCGCCGTCGCCGATCACGGCCACGACGTGCCGCGGCCGCTCGGGCTCAATCAGTTCGTCGCCCACGCGCAATCCCAAGGCAGTGGCCACGCTCGAGCCGGCATGACCGGTCATGAACAGGTCGTAATCGCTTTCGGCCGGATTGGGGTAGCCCATCAACCCGCCCTTGGCCCGCATGGTGGGAAACTCGTCGTAACGCCCGGTGAGCATCTTGTGGGCGTAAACCTGATGGCCCGTGTCCCAAACCAGGCGATCGCGGCTGAAATCGAAGGAGGTGTGCAGGGCAAGCGTCAGTTCCACCACGCCCAAGTTGGAAGCGAAATGCGCGGTCCGCGTGCAAGCCAGCCGGCAGATGGCTTCGCGTATCTCCGCGGCCAACTGCTTAAGCTGTTCGTGTGAAAGCTTTTTCAGATCTTGCGGCTGATGAATGCTCGAAAGCAATTTGTCCATTAGCGATTCCTTTTCAGGACATATCGGGCCAGGGCGTCCAGGCCGGCGGCTTGAGATCCCAAGGGCTCGAGTGCCTCGCAGGCTTTATTTATCAATTCTCCAGCATACTGGGCACTTTGGTCAATACCGAGGACCCCCGGAAAGGTAAGCTTCCCTTGCCGGGCGTCTTTGCCCACTCGTTTGCCCAGCGATTGCTCGCTGCAATTGACGTCCAGCAGATCGTCGATTATCTGAAACGCCAGCCCGACGTGGCGGCCGTATTGGTCGAGAATGGAAAGCTGCCGGGCGTCGGCCTTGGCAGTTATACCACCCAGTCGCAGGGAAACGTGGATCAAGGCACCGGTCTTGCGACGGTCGATCGATTCCAGCAATTCCAGTCCTTCGTCGAAGTGCGTACCGGCCATGTCGTCGGCCTGGCCGCCGACCAGATTGCACGCCCCGGCGGCCTCGGCCAAGGCTGCGCAACACGCGGCCGCCAATGCCGAAGGATGGACGTGTTTGGCCAACACTTCGAAGGCCAAAGCAAGCAGTGCATCGCCGGCCAGAATGGCAGTGGCCTCGTCGAATGCCTTGTGGCAGGTGGGCCGCCCGCGCCGCAGATCATCGTCGTCCATGGCCGGCAGATCGTCGTGGATGAGCGAATAGGCATGGACCATTTCCACCGCACACGCCGCAGGAAGGGCGTCCTCGATCGACCCGCCACAGGCCTCGGCCGCCAAAAGCACCAGCATCGGGCGCAGCCGTTTGCCGGGTGCTAAAAGGCTGTAACGCATGGCCTCGCGGAGTTTTATGGGACAGCCTTCGCCCAGGTCGGAGTAGCCATCCAAAGCCGCCTCGATCCGCGGACAGAGCGTTTCGGCATAATTATCCAATGTGGCCGGCGAAGTCTTTACCATTATGCCTTGAGAAAGTTTATTTATGGTGAGAAAAGTGGTGATACTTATTTTATCCCTGGCAGCGGCGTCGGCAGGGTTATATCCAGCCCCACGGCGCAAATGCCACGGTATAAACGTCTAAGCCCCCATTTTAGAGCAGTCGCGGGGGAATGTCTATCCCATCGCAAGCCCCCCCCGAGATGGGAGGGTTTTCTGCATTTCGTAAATCCTTAAGCCGCAGGATTCCAAACAATGACATGGGTATTGGCTTGTTAATACGAAATAAGGTAGTGGATGGATATGAATGTCATTTGTAGTAACATCAAAAAAATAAGAGAAAAAACAGGCTCGATATACAATTTTCCTCGCATTGATTAACGAACTCTTCAAACCCAACCGAAAGCAACGTAAAATAATGCTTTCGGCAAGTCTTGTAGTTGTCACTTTGCAGTCGGCTGATGAACAAACGAAGAAAATCGGCCAATCAGATCGCTTCCCAGTCAAGCCGCAAAGCTTTTTTCACATCGGCATTGCACCGTCATGTGTTGGCAGGAGCGGCGGCAATTGCAGCCATTGTCTTTGTCGCTTATTTCCCATCCATAAACGGCGGGTTCGTCTTGGACGACGACTCGCTTATGACGAACAACCGTCTAATCACGGACTCTGATGGCTTGTATCGGTTTTGGTCCACGACCGAAGCAATGGACTATTGGCCGGCGACCAATACCACGTTTTGGCTCGAGTGGCGGCTGTGGGGAATGAACACGACCGGTTACCACGTCACAAACTTGATTATGCACATTCTGGAATCATTGCTGATTTGGATTATTTTGCGGAAGTTGTCCATTCCCGGGGCATTCCTGGCGGCCATGATCTTCGCCGTGCATCCGGTGAACGTGGAGTCGGTGGCGTGGATTTCCCAGCGGAAAGAAACGATGGCGATGCTGTTCTTCCTGTTGTCGATTCTATGGTATATAAAGGCCGACATGCCCACGGCAAGCGTGGGCATGGCACCCGTAATTCCTCTCCAGTCTCCACTTCCCCCTCCCCACTCTCCGCTCCATCCACTACACTCTCCACTCTCCACTTTCCACTGTGGTGCTGGCTGAGCCTGGCGGCGTTTGTTTTGGCAATGCTCAGCAAAGGATCGGCGGCGGTCTTGCCGGCATTGCTGCTGGGGATCGTTTGTACTTCCGCCCTTTGACGAGGCGGGATTTAGCGCGGATCTCGCCGTTTTTCGCGGTTGCCGTTATTGTTGGCGGCAGTTGATATGTGGTTCCAAACGCACGGTTCCGGAGAACAACTCCGTCATGCCGATTTTATGCAGCGTTTGCTGGGGCAGGCGGGGTGATATGGTTTTATGTTTACAAGGCCCTTTTGCCTTTGGATCTGGTTTTTATCTATCCGCAGTGGCAGATTCACGTTGATAAACTATTGTGGTGGCTGCCGCTAATAATGGCTGTATGCGTCACCGCGCTTTTCTGGCTGTATAAAAACGCTTGGGCCAGGCCGCTTGTGTTTGCCTGGGGATTTTTTTGCGTGGCGTCGTTCCGGTGATGGGACTGATCAACGTGGGTTTTATGAAACATTCGCTGGTGGCCGATCACTATCAGCACATCTCGCTGATCGGCGTGATCGTGCTGGCGGCGGCGGGCTGGAGCAGTTGGCGTCAGCGGCAGCGAGGGCACAACCGCTCGGCGGCGAATTCGGCGGCGGCCATTGCGGTCTGCATGCTCGCATTTCTGACTTGGCGGCAAAGCGGACTATACAGCGACGCCTTGACGCTGTACCAGGCTACGCTTAAAAATAA
>CAWJPM010000014.1:0-322687 GCA_963844755.1 Pirellulales bacterium | reverse complement strand
ATGCCATACCTCTATCAGATAACGGGTCGTCCATTAACGGATTGGAACAATGCCTTCGCTCTTACGGTATTGCCTGTTCTGTGCGGCGTTTTGATCCGGATGAATTACTGGGCTGTCGAACACCTTTGATCGCTTACCTTTCGAGCACCTATACAGGCAATACTAATGGCCATTTCATATATGTCCGTTCCGTTGGACTGGAAGGACCAGAAACGATAGATCCAATCGATTGTCGACTTATTCCATGTTGGCCTTGGCGATCATTCTCCGATGCTTGGAGCGGAGTATGCTTAGTGGTGGAAAAACGACAATACGTTACACATGATTCCCTGTTCTTAATAAGCATGTTGAATCTTATAATAATAACAATATCAATGTTTAGCGAAATATCCTGGATGAGATTACTATTTCGTCGGAAAACGAGTATCATCACTATTTATTGCTTGTTAAGTTTTCACGGAACGCTTATGGCTGAGAATTCAATACCAAATGAAAATTTGAGATCTAACTCACGAGGGGGATTGAATGCAGTTGCTATTATGCTTGGATGCGTCACTGGCAATCCGTTTACTTCATTCGATCAATATGTTGAAGATGCAGATGCCTCGATGACTATAGAAAAGGTGAGGGCATTGCTGCTTCAGAATAATTGCCCGACATCTCTTCGCAGTTTGACCTTCGCCGAATTATCACGTTGCATTCCGTCAATCGTCCTGCTTCGCTATGGCGAAGAAACCGAAGGGAGTTTTTGCCTCATTCTAGCTGCCGATGAGGATGAAGTGACCTTGCTCCGTACTGGCCCCATGGTTGTGAATGTGATTTCTGTAGATGAGTTTCGTCGTCGCTGGACAGGGCATGCACTTGTAGTTTCCAATCTACCTATAATGAAACGATTACTTATCCCATCCTTTATTTCCACGTTGGGAATGGGCTTAATAGTTGGTGTTGTAATTGGTCGTAGATGGATGCTTACCAATTTGGACAGAGTGAATATATAGATCAGTATTCAATAAAGGATATACTATGATATCAACAATAATTATATTATGTGTCGTGTCTATGAATAACGGCAATAGTGATCAGCAGACAGTAGTATTACCATCAAAAGTTATAGATGCTCTTCGCTCGAATGCTAAGCATCTTTCCGGCTTGCATATACGTGGCCAATATCAAAACAATATATTGGGTAACCCTCAAGAAACTCTAAAACAACTTGGCACACTGGAAAGTGAAGCAGAGTTTACTCAGAAAGTCTCATTTGATCTCAGGTTAGATAGAGATCGCATACATGAAGAGATACGATATCCACCCGGCGAATACCATTCCCCTGACAGCGTAGAACATAACTCGTATGATTCTGAAAAGTACTATTCTGGTTCTGTTCATCCGACCGGTGCTAATTCTGGTGGATTGCTAATGATTCATACGCATAAAACGTTAAAAGAAAAAGAATTCTCTGGAAAACTATTCGAACTTTGGTATCTCCAAACTGCCGGATTTGAAGGATCGCAAAACGCATCCGAGTTGGGCGAACCATTGCGTTCACTTGTTTTATATAGAATATCCCAAGGAACTCTATTGTCAGCAGGTGTGGGTCAATTTAACGGTCGAGAGGTCTTCGAGTTGACGATTCGTTATCCAGATCCCTGGATGAGTACTAGCCATTCAAACATCGAGAACGATCCTAAATTTACTTCCCTAATTGATGCTAAGTCGATAAATCTTCAGAAACAAATTGAACGGGATCGGAGAACACTTGCTAGAGATAACAGAATTTGTCGATTCGTGCTCGACCTAACCATGAACTACGCTGTCATAAATATTCGTGAGTCAAGAGAGAAAAGTGGTGAGTTGCTTTTCAATACCAGCAATTCAGACTTCCGCGATCTTGGAAATGGACTATGGTTACCACTAAAATGCGAGGTGGCTTCCTATGCTTATTATACCCGACCGACGTTTTCATCAAAGACACCTGCTTATGTAACAAAGATTATGATCGAAATAACCGACCGTATGGATTTCTCTGACAAAGACTTTCAGGTCTGGTTCGATCTTCCTGGAGTCAACGTGGATGATTACACTCACGAGAAAGCAAGTTATAGGAAACCCTTCTCTTATAGAGTCCCCGGTTCTATTGAAAAGTTCAAGCGTTCCAATGGGTATCTACGTACGATTCTAATAGGACTAAATGTTTTCATCTTAGTCGTATTGTTAGTGTTCTTCGTATGGCGTCGCAAGTTTCATCAAGCATGATACCTCATCAATTTAAGAGGTAAAACATGCAGATCTTTCAAGCCGATGTGAATAGTAAACCGTCATGCCAAGAGGGATTAACCTGAAAAATGTGCCAGAAATCTTTTCTCTACTTGGCGATTGCAGTTCTGGCCTTGGGAGTCGCTTGCAGTGAAAACATTGCCGGTACATTACCTAACAGCCCGTTGAAAAAGTCATTTAACGAGGCTTGAAAAAGTTTTGTCGCAAGAATATATTATGGCCATCATGCAATGCAGGAGGCAAGAGCGATGGCATTGGGAAAGCGTAAGGACGAACAGCAGGAGATGTGGGTGGCGACCACCAGCTTGCCCAAGTCCCAAGGGCATGTATTTTATCGTAAACTCAATCAGTTGCTGGCCGAAGCCGAGTTCGACCGGACGGTGGAGGACATCTGCCGGCCCTATTACGACGAACACATCGGCCGTCCGGGCATTCCGCCGGGCGTTTATTTCCGGATGCTTCTGGTCGGTTACTTCGAGGGCATCGGCTCGCAACGAGGGATTGCTTGGCGTTGCGGCGACAGCCTTTCGCTGCGGGAGTTCCTTGGCGTCCCGCCGACCGGAGACGCGCCCGACCATTCCAGTCTGACGCGGGTCCGCGACCGTCTGCCGCTTGAGGTCCACACGGCTGTATTTCAGTTGGTCCTGAAATTGACTGCGGAAAAGGGGCTGCTAAAGGGCAAGACCGTGGCCGTGGATTCCACCACGCTGGAGGCCAACGTGGCCATGAAGTCGATCGTGCGTCGCGACACGGGCGAGGATTGGAACGACTATCTGCGGCGTTTGCTGCAAGAACAGGAAGGTGCGGAAAACCCTACGGATGAGGAGTTGCGCCGCTTCGACCGGCGGCGCAAGGACAAGCGGGTGTCGAATGAAGAGTGGATGTCGCCGACCGACCATGACAGTCGCATCGCCAAGATGAAGGACGGGCGCACGCATCTGGCCTACAAGGCCGAGCACGTGATCGATCTGAAATCGGAAGTGGTGTTGGCTGCTCCAGTGTATCATGCCGACGTGAGCGACAAAGACACGCTGGTTGACAGCGTGATGGAAGCTCAGGTAAATCTCTCCGAAGCGGGCATCGACGTGGAGATTGAAGAGACGGCCGCCGACAAGGGCTATCACGCCACCGACACCTTGGAACTGGCCGACTCGCTTAATATTCGCACTTACATCCCGGAGCCGAAGGGGAAAGGAAAGCGAAACTGGCGGGACGTGCCGGAGGAGAATCGCCGGGCAGTTTTAAACAATCGACGCCGCATGCGGCGCCGAAAAAGCAAACGTCTGCAGCGCCTGCGCAGCGAACGGGTGGAGCGCAGCTTCGCCCATGTGTGCGACACGGGCGGCGCGGCGGAGTTGGCTTTGCGGGATCGAGAAGGTTCAAAAGCGTTACTTGATTGCCGCGGTGGCCCGCAACCTGGGCCTTATCATGCGCAAGGTGTTCGCCATCGGGACGCCAAAAGGCTTGCAGGCCGAAGGCAGCCTTGTTTCTTTTGTTTGTCTTGCCCGACTTAACGTTAGCTTTAGTTTCGGTCGTTTGTGCCGTGTGTCGATGTCGCCAACCATGGATTTATACGCCTATGCAACCGCCGCTTGAAAAAAGAACTAATCGCATTCGCGGCCCTTTTTCAACGGGCTGCTAAGATCGATGAGCTGACTGACCTATTAATTACCCGAAACAAGGAGTTAGAATCGCTTGCTGCCGTCTATCGTGAAATCTCACGTAAAAATCAAAACGGAATTGTCGATGGCTATGTGCGTCGCTGTGTTGCCTTTAGATCACCCTGTTTGTTCTTTCGTGACAATAGCCATGGACATGCGAGACTCGATTGGCATAATGACCCATTGCGAAAAACATTATTGATTCATCCTAATGAAAATATATTATTGGATACTTTAAACCGGGTCATTCTCAACCCTACCTTCACAACCACAGATGCAGCACCACTAGACGTCCAGAATGAGCTGTTATTTCGTGTGCTATGTTGGTGGCCTTACACAGATTGGCCACCACCTAAATTCTTTGGGCGTTCCTGGTCGATGACTTCTTTACTCACTAATGAAATTTATCGCCTTCGGTCAGATATTGTTATACTTCGAGGTAGACGCTGCGTTGTTCTAGAGAAACCAGGAATTGATATTCTATGGTTGGACGCCTCAACACCACATTGCGTTCTGCGTCGCGAGGTTTTTAACGACAAGACAGGTGCTCTAGCGTGGCGTTGTGATTATGATGGCTACATGAATTATGGTGGCAATATGTGGTTGCCTCAAACATTCACGAATCAATTATTTGACTCCTATGCTTCTTCAAAAGAGAGTCAAGAACGGTTAGTAGTTAATGCGAAGTTCAAGATTATGGATATTCGTGTAAACAGTAATGTTGTCGAAGAAGATTTTCAGCTTAATCTTCTACCAGGAACAGTACGCAGAGATATTCGCGATGGAACCGAATATTTTCATCCACTTATTTCTGGACAACAGGACCATGCCAACTCAATAATAAAATGGGCTTCATCAGTTGTACGCTTTACCGAACAGACATCGTCATCGTTTTGGGATTTCTGTCGGATAGCAATATGGTCTATTCCTTGGCCTCATTGGCGGATTAGGGCTCGGATTGTGCTGCGCAATTATTCAATTGAAACATAAAAAATACATATGATGGTAAAGCTATGAACATCCGCCTCAATGACTGATTCAGTAAATGGTATCCATTAGCTGGTGTATCCGGCATTATTATTGGCAGTTATTGGTACACGACCTAGCAGCCCGTTGAAAAAGGGCCGCGAATGCGATTAGTTCTTTTTTCAAGCGGCGGTTGCATAGGCGTATAAATCCATGGTTGGCGACATCGACACACGGCACAAACGACCGAAACTAAAGCTAACGTTAAGTCGGGCAAGACAAACAAAAGAAACAAGGCTGCCTTCGGCCTGCAAGCCTTTTGGCGTCCCGATGGCGAACACCTTGCGCATGATAAGGCCCAGGTTGCGGGCCACCGCGGCAATCAAGTAACGCTTTTGAACCTTCTCGATCCCGCAAAGCCAACTCCGCCGTGCGCCGCCCGTGTCGCACACATGGGCGAAGCTGCGTTCCACCCGTTCGCTGCGCAGGCGCTGCAGACGTTTGCTTTTTCGGCGCCGCATGCGGCGTCGATTGTTTAAAACTGCCCGGCGCTTCTCCTCCGGCACGTCCCGCCAGTTTCGCTTTCCTTTCCCCTTCGGCTCCGGGATGTAAGTGCGAATATTAAGCGAGTCGGCCAGTTCCAAGGTGTCGGTGGCGTGATAGCCCTTGTCGGCGGCCGTCTCTTCAATCTCCACGTCGATGCCCGCTTCGGAGAGATTTACCTGAGCTTCCATCACGCTATCGACCAGCGTGTCTTTGTCGCTCACGTCGGCATGATACACTGGAGCAGCCAACACCACTTCCGATTTCAGATCGATCACGTGCTCGGCCTTGTAGGCCAGATGCGTGCGCCCGTCCTTCATCTTGGCGATGCGACTGTCATGGTCGGTCGGCGACATCCACTCTTCATTCGACACCCGCTTGTCCTTGCGCCGCCGGTCGAAGCGGCGCAACTCCTCATCCGTAGGGTTTTCCGCACCTTCCTGTTCTTGCAGCAAACGCCGCAGATAGTCGTTCCAATCCTCGCCCGTGTCGCGACGCACGATCGACTTCATGGCCACGTTGGCCTCCAGCGTGGTGGAATCCACGGCCACGGTCTTGCCCTTTAGCAGCCCCTTTTCCGCAGTCAATTTCAGGACCAACTGAAATACAGCCGTGTGGACCTCAAGCGGCAGACGGTCGCGGACCCGCGTCAGACTGGAATGGTCGGGCGCGTCTTCGGTCGGCGGGACGCCAAGGAACTCCCGCAGCGAAAGGCTGTCGCCGCAACGCCAAGCAATCCCTCGTTGCGAGCCGATGCCCTCGAAGTAACCGACCAAAAGCATCCGGAAATAAACGCCCGGCGGAATGCCCGGACGGCCGATGTGTTCGTCGTAATAAGGCCGGCAGATGTCCTCCACCGTCCGGTCGAACTCGGCTTCCGCCAACAACTGATTGAGTTTCCGATAAAATACATGCCCTTGCGACTTCGGCAAGCTGGTGGTCGCCACCCACATCTCCTGCTGTTCGTCCTTCCGCTTTCCCAATGCCATCGCTCTTGCCTCCTGCATTACGTGATGGCCATAATATATTCTTGCGACAAAACTTTTTCAAGCCTCGTTAAATGACTTTTTCAACGGGCTGCTAGAGGTAAACTCATGCCCCGGCTAAGTTTCTCTAAAATCCATAGCTAACACGACCTTTTCGCATTTGGCTACTCAATTGCAGACGGTAACATGGGCTGTTTCAATGGTCTCAACACTTTGTATGATGGCGATAGATGACAGGTATAAGCCATGGATACACATATAGTTGGTCTGCGGCCGCGAAATGTTCATCAAAAATGGTACTGCGTTGCAGTATTATTCTTACTCTCTATCCATACCGTAATTCTGGCCAGGAGTGCGTACGTTCATTCTCCAGTTACAAATGAAGTACATTTTTTAGCTTCGGGATTGAGCCAGATATATGTATGGCAATTCGACCTGTTTCGGGTCAATCCGCCCCTGGTGCGAACCGTGGCGGCAGCACCGGTTGCGATGATGTTGCCAAAGGTGGATTGGAGTGGATATGATAGTTCTCCCACAACACGTTCTGAAATGACTGTCGGCCAGGATTTTGCAAAAGCCAATGGATCAAAAACACTATTGTATATCACTACCGCCCGTTGGGCTGTTATTCCATTTAGCCTTTTGGGCGGATGGATCTGTTACTTATGGGCCACAAAACTATACGGGCAGGCGTCTGGCATTATGGCATTAATCCTATGGTGTTTTTGCCCTTACATTCTTGGCCATGCATCTACCATATCTACCGATGCACATTCGGCCTCAATGGGAATAGTAGCGGCATACGCTTTTTGGCTTTGGCTGCAAGAGCCTGTTTGGTGGAAGGCACTGGTCGCCGGCTTAGTATTGGGGTTGGCCGAGTTGTGCAAGTTCACGCTATTGGTATTTTATCCATTGTGGCTTGCGATTTGGATTATCTATCGACTACCCGATCGGCGTAAAACTAATCACCAGCAATGGTTTCGTGAAGCTGGGATGCTTGCTTCAATAATTATTTTGAGCATATATATAATCAATCTAGGTTATGGTTTTGAGGGATCGTTAAAACGGTTAGGAGATTTTCGCTTTCAATCTGCACTGTTCACGGGGCTAGCACAAAAAGAAATCTCATCCGAAAGCGGGAATCGCTTTTCCGGTACTTGGTTGGGCTCTCTACTGGTGCCGGTTCCTATGAATTATTTACAAGGGATTGACACACAGAAAGCCGATTTTGTCAGCGGCAGACTTTCGTATTTAAATGGCGAATGGAAAAAAGGCGGTTGGTGGTATTACTACCTGTACGCACTGGCGATCAAATTGCCTCTTGGAACCTGGGCATTGTTTTTTCTAGCCGTAGGAGCGAGTCTGTTTATCCGAGGATATTCAGTCGCATGGCGCGATGAACTGGTTTTGCTGTTACCGGCATTTGCGATTCTGATTCTGGTTAGCTCCGAAACTGGCTTCAGCATTCACTCCCGCTATATACTGCCGATGTTGCCATTTATATATATTTGGATCAGCAAAGTGGGACGCTGTGTTCAATTGCGACAGTGGAAAATTACGGCCATTGTTGGCGCAGCACTTTGTTGGGCGGTAGTCAGCAGTCTTTGGTACTATCCACATAGCCTTTCATATTTCAATGAACTGGTGGGTGGTCCGAAAAACGGTCATTACTACTTACTTGATAGCAACATCTCATGGGGCCAAGACCTGTTTTACTTGAAGGAATGGTTGGATGAGCATCCCCAAGCGAAACCGTTTCATTTTGCCTGTTTGGGCTATGTTGATCCGCAGCTTGCAGGCATTGATTTTGTACTGCCGGCGACTGGCCTAGCGTCACCAACTGTAGATAAGACTGATGTGGATCAAAATAAACTCGGGCCTTTGCCTGGCTGGTATGCCATAGATGTGAATCACTTACATGGATCGGACGCCCCAGTGGCATGTATTGACGGGGGGATTGTACCAAATGTTAATGACAACTACAATTATTGTTATTTCCAACGTTTTCAGCCGGTGGCTGTGGCGGGCTATTCTATCTACATCTATAATATTACCCTGGATGAGGCGAACCGGGTGCGCAAAGAACTTGGCTTGCCGGAACTGAAATCGGAAGGGGAGGGCGGAGAGATGGAGAGGGAAAGTCGGAGGGGAAAAGGCTGAACACGGGACGCTGAAGAAATGGGGGAGCGAGCCATGAACGTCGAGTTGGTAGTAGTAGGTGGTATGAAGACGGGGATGGAGATTCCTGTTTCGACGCCGAAATTCTTGATCGGCCGGGGAAACAACTGTCACATTCGGCCGCAGAGCGTCCTGATCGGCAATCTACATTGCATAATCACAGTGGGCGAGCATTCGGTGACTCTTGAAGACTGCGGGGAGGCGATTGGGACGTTCGTCAATGGCAAGCGGATCAAATTCTGGCAGAATCTTAAAAACGGCGACCGGATCAAGATCGCCGCGCTGGAGTTTGAGGTACGGATAAGTGCGGACGAGGCTGTGGCAAAGAAATCGCCGGCCCCCATAGCGCATGCGGCTGTTCACCATGCCGTAACTTCTGCGGAGGCTGACGAAGGCGATGCGAAGATCGTCCAGTGGGTCGAGCCGGAGGATAAATCTACCTCGTCGCCACCCCAGGTCGTGACATTTCAACAGGCAAGGCCGGTTGAGGCGTTGAAGCAAACCGCCGGTGCAACTGCTGCTCTTACAGTTACCGACGAATTCGGCAAACATGGATTCGATTGGGAGTGGATTGATAAATTGTTGCTGTCTGCCATCGTTCTTATGGTGGTGCTAGTGCTGTTGAATTCCTTGCCAACAGATTGGTTTTGGCAAGGTGTGGGCGGATTTATTTTGGCGGCCTTAGGGGCTGTGGTCATCAGACGCATCAGACGCCCAAGCGGGGAGATATTCGACGGCATGAACATCATCGTCGGCATTCTGGCGGTTGTTGTGGTGAGCTTTATGGTGCCGAAGGACACCGAGTCGGCGCTCCTGAAGTGGGCGTATAATGGCGGCACTTTCCTGGGACTTGTGGGACTCAGTTGGGCGCTAATCCAGCGGGCAGAAAGCGAGTTGGACGAGAAGAACTTGGCGTTGCTGGCTGCCATCGGCCTTCTGATATTTTCGCTGATCTCTCCGCTGCTGCCTTTTTCGTTATGGACGAATTTGGTCGAGGCCGGAATTTTGCTGGCAGCAGCGATCTTCTATCTCGGACATTGCCTGCCGCGCATGACCGGATACAAGTCAGATAAAGTCATGCTGTTTCTGGCAACGATTTGCATTGTGGCGCTTGTTATACTGGGATATTTGTTTCCGATCACATCATGGTGGCCGAATTGGCTAAACCTAGGAACACCACGGGACGTGTGGGCGGCATGGATAAGGTATTGGTGCCTCCTGCGAGACTTGTGGTATAACGTGCTGGGCAATTTGTGGTATTATTGGCGGGTGAAGTGGGGATTGGTGGTTTCTCTCGCTGCTGTATTGGTTGTTTTGGTTTGGATTCGCGTCAGACAGAAAGCGTGAGGTGATGTTCGTGGACGGGAAGAAAAGAAATTGTTTTATTTTTGGCAAAATTGATCTGGTATTGATCACAGTGGCCTTGGTATTGGTCATCGTGGGCGCGATTTTTTTTGTGGCTGTCTCCCGCCTGGTGGGGTTGGTATGTTTCGGCTCTGGACGTGTGCATCTGGCAGTGGTGGAAGTGTCTTGTAGTGGCTGTAGTATTGTGGGAAAGTCTGCGGATGATTCGACATCGGCCGGGCAATAAAAGCCATCTGCTGACAAAGGGCAAGCAGAGCGAAGAGTAGTTTCCATGGATAAAAAAGCAGCGCCGTTTACGTGGGTTGATTGGCTGTTGATAGCAGCAATCGTGGGTTTATCCACTCAGTTGCTCGTACAGCTTCTCGGGCCGACTGTCGAGGCATGGAAAAACCGCCCTCGACCGGCGATGCAAGTGCCGCAGCAATACCTTGTGGAGCAAGGCAGCGGCGCGGATGCAATGACAATTCCCGTCGATTATCTGCTTTATCTACCGCCGGAATATGATAATAGTCGCAAGTGGCCGTTGGTGGTGTACCTGCACGGGTCTGGGGTGCGCGGAACAGACCCGAATTTGGTTCGTCGGGAAGGAGTAGCCAAGCAGGTCGAGAGCGGCAAGCAGTATCCTTTCATCCTCGTTTCACCCCAATGCCCGCCGGATTCAGTGTGGTCAACTGAACTGATAGTAGCCTTTATCGAGCATATTTGCAGTTCTTGGCCGGTGGATCGGGATCGGGTGTATCTGACCGGCTCAAGCATGGGCGGCTTTGGTGCTTGGAATACAGCGTGTTTTGATCCCGGCCGTTTCGCGGCAATTGCGCCTTTATGCGGCGGCGGCGACATAAACCAAGCGGAGCGGCTGCAAAACGTGCCTGTTTGGGCTTTTCACGGCGAGAACGATAAGACGGTGCCGCTAGAGTCCGGCCAGAAATGGTGGATGCCGTGAAGAAATGCGGTGGCGAGGTAAAGTTCACGGTTTACCCGGGAGCCGGTCACGGCATTGTGGAGATGACCTATCAGAACGAACAGTTCTGGGAGTGGCTGCTTGCCCAGCGCCGAAGTCAGAAATTAAAAGTGAATCCGGTAGTTGCAAAATGATCGTTATGAAATCGTTGATTAAAGGGACATAAATGGCGGTTGAATTTTTATCACGAGCGGCTAACAAAATCAGCTAGAACAAGGAAATCTCTCGGTGTTTGCATCGCTAATAATTGCCGGTACTTTGTTGTCCGCCTCACCCGGTGACTCTGAGACGGTTTTCGGCGACTTTTGAACATCGTTACACGGGCGGACAATACCAGGACGAGCTTTTCAGATATCGTTTATTTGTGCCGCGCTCTTTGCAACCCACAAAGCGATATCCATTGCTGATCTGGCTGCACGGCTTTGGTGAGGCCGGTTCGGATAATCTACTAAGCCTTAGACACATTGAATACTTGGCATTTAAGGACTTTTACCACACAAACCCCGAGCAATATCAGTTCTTCATTCTGGTAGTTCAGACTACCAAAGATAATCCCATGTGGTTCAAACAATCTGGCAGGGAAGAACCAGACGATATATTGACAGTTCTTGTCGATATCCTGCGGAAGACGATGCGCGAATATCCTATAGATCCGGATCGGATATCGGTAATGGGCGTTTCGAGCGGCGGCAATGGATGTTGGGAATTGGCCTTGCGATACCCGGATTTATTTGCATCGGCTGTGCCAATATCTTCCAGAGGCGGCGATGAATCACGCGCAGATCGACTGAAAAACATCCCAATATGGGTATTTCATAATCTTGATGATCAAGGTACCCCAATGACTGGCGACGAAGCGATGGTAGCGGCAGTGCAGGCGGCAGGCGGCAATGTTCATCTGACCCTCCCGACTCATATTCCTGAATTGGGGAGACATGACGCTTGGACGGATGCGTTCGAAAGTCACGATATTCTGGGATGGATGTTGGCGCAACGACGCGGGGCTTCGATTTGCTGGACGCCGCCCGGCTGCGATCCCTGGAAATGGTGGCATATCCTCATACTTCCCTGTGCTTTGCTGGTGATTGTGCGCGTGGCAGGGTATATCGATCAGCGGCGACAGAGGACATCGCCCATCGCTGATCATTCGGAGGCGGAAGAAAATGAAACAGATTTTTGCATAGGGCCTATTCTGCCGGAATGCGGGAAGGTGGAAGGTTTCGAGAATCAACAGAGCAGAGATGAAATTAGAAAGGAAGTGCGGCATGATTGATAATTCACCTCTACTATCGGTCGGCGAACAAACAATAGACAAGCGGTTTGGATTCAGTCTTGTGGACCTGCTTATGGCAATCACCGTCATCGGTATACTGTTGGCGCTGCTTATGCCCGGGATTCAGGCGTCCCGGGAAAAAAACCGTTGCAGTCAATGCGCGAGCAAAATCAGCGCGCTAGCGAAAGGATTCGACGGTTACGAATCGGCACACAAGAAATATCCCCCGGGTTCAACTCAATAAGGAAACTACAAGAGGTCAAAAAGGAGCCAGCGGTTTCGTTTTTATTCTCCCTCATATCGAGCTAATGGAGTTGTTTCAGAGTATCGACATGGACGACTTACATATAATTGATGCGTCAAACATGACGTACCCCATGAATTCCCAAAACACAGAGGCGGCAAGACAAAGACCGGATCAATTCGTATGTCCATCCGACACAGCGCAAGCGACTGTAATGGAATTCGGGAAGCCGTTCGAGTCGGGAGTCAGCAGTTATGCGATGAACAGCGGCAGCAGGGGAATGGATGGAAAGTTAAATAAGCTGCCTCACTCGGGGATCACACTTGGCAACACGGGCCCGTTCATATATGAGAGGGAAATCACGCGAGGACAAATTAAAGACGGTTTGGCTCATACTTTTTTCGTGGGCGAAGTTTATGACGGTCATCTATTAGTTCCCGGTCTGGTGAATAACGAAACATCGTGGAGCTACGGCAATCGTTTCGAGTCCCTGCGCAATACATCGAATCCACTAAACACCAAGCCAGGTATGGGACATGCTTATTCCAAATATGTCGGTCCTCAAAATGGAGCTTTTCAAAGCCGGCATCCAGGCGGGGCGAACTTCGCGTTTGGCGACTGCCATGTAGTGTTCGTCAGGGATGATATATCCATGCCCGTCTACTGCGCCCTTTCCACCATCGACGGACAAAACCCGGAATATATCAACTGTTCCGATCCCAAAGATCACAGAGATAGAGATCCTACAAAAGGCGTTAAATACGATCCGGCCAATCCTACGGCAATTCAGGACAACCTTTTAGATAGAGATGTTCATTGGGTGAATAACATGTTAGAACCGGTATCTTTGGATGCAGCGGGATTTTGAAAAATTCATCTTCAACAACAGTGTTTATCGAGGATCGAAAATCCTCAGAGATAAACGTCAAACACAAAAAGGGAAATGATTATGTCTCCACAATACAAAAAACACACGAATGCTCGATTCCGCGGATTTACTATAGTCGAGCTGTTGGTCGTAATTGCCATTATCGGGATTCTGATTGCATTAATGTTGCCGGCGGTGCAAGCGGCGCGGGAAGCGGCACGTAGACTGCAATGCAAGAACAATTTAAAGCAAATCGGTCTGGCTTGCATGGCGCATGTAAACCTGCAAGGTCACTATCCCACATGCGGCTGGTCATATGCGTGGGTCGGAGATCCCGATCTGGGTTACGGCAAGTCTCAACCGGGGTCTTGGCTATACAATATATTACCGGGGCTCGAGATGTCGAAGATGCACGACTTGGGTCAGGGCCTACCCATATTCAGTCCCCAAAAAAATGAAATAAGTACCCTAGTGGCAACTACTCCATTGGCAGTTATGAATTGCCCTTCTCGTCGTCCTTTAATGATATATTCCAATATCCATAATGTACACGGCCGAGGATTCGTCGCCAATAACGCTGCTAATTCAGATTCTGTCCTTCGCGGCGATTATGCAGCTTGCGTAGGATCGGTAGAGAAGAACGAAGTTCACGGCGCGCCGCTTAAACAGCGCACGAAAACCTTGCCGGACCCTGACTTTAAGTGGTCCGATACCGACTCAAAAACTAGCCCTGACTACCAAGACGGCGTTATCTATCTGCGTTCGATGGTCAAGCCGAAGGATATCCTTCGTGGTTCGAGTCACACAATTATGTGTGGAGAAAAATACGTTAACCACAATCATTATTTAGACGGTTTGGACCACGGCGATAATGAGTCCATGTATTCCGGCAATAATAACGACACTTGCCGGACTACATCAATCCCGCCCACGCCAGATCAAAGAGATCTCGACAAGCAGGAGGCTCTGAAGGTCCAGTTTGGCAGCGTCCACGCCTCTGCCTGTAATTTTGTTTTTTGCGACGGCTCGGTCCATAGCATCTCGTATGAAGTCGACCCGGAAGCATATTCCGTTTTCGGTTCTCGAAACAGTGATGTTATAGTAACCGAAACCGTCACCAATGATTAAATCCTATCGTCCTGTTTAAAAAGAAGTCACACGATAAGTTGATGCGCTGAATGGGGTTGCCTGTCGGTAGTGTTCCGGTAGTGTTCGTCAATATGCGCACATTGGATTTTAGGTAGTCCTTAGTCTGATAGAGACCTCAGCGACTGGACCAAAAACCTCAAGTAATCTCCAGACGATATTTTGCTGAAAAAAGGCATTAAAAATATACTGTCCGAGTATAGCCAAAAACACCTGTTTGTGGGCCGCCCCCCATATAGTAATAAAGGTTCTAAAGGATAATGAACAAACGCCTAATGGGAGTCAGAGACTTTTAATATAATTTATGCAAAGGTATCATTTATCAATATTTTGGCATGCTGCATTGTACACATGATCACAATTGATTAGCAGGCAGCGTAGCTCTGTTTATTTGGAGGCTGCCATACTTGTCGGTAAAAATTGAATAGGAGAAAAGTGATGTATGTCGTATTTTCTTTAAAAGGTAAAAAAATAACTCTTCAACATTTAGAATTTTGTGGACGATCTTCTGATGAGCCCTTAAGCAAAAAGAAAGAGAAAAAGTTAGTCTTTTGCACTGATATAATTGACGATGTTGAACATATAAAACGACATCTTTGTCCATATCGTTGGTTTGTACGTGAATTTTTTGTAAAAGGTTTCCGGACAAAGAAGGCGTGGTCAACTGAACAACGTCATCTTGATAGTGCTAACAAAACCAATTGTAACCATCTCTTTCCTTGGGTCTCCTTGCATAAACCAATTCGTGGGAGGGTTGTTGACAAGGGCGGATCTTATGATGGTAAAGCGATCTTTCTTCTTATCACTGAATATATTAATGCTGATAACATACTCAAACATTTTTCCGAGTTAATTAATGCCAACCTTGATTACCGCCTTATTCTGTACAAGTATTGTGAAACATTTATACAAGTGCTTAATGCTTTGCATACACTTCATGCTCGTAAACTCTATCACTGTGACATTAAGTCGGATAATATCTTATTTGAGAATAATCTATTAAAAATTATAGATTTTGGCGGTGCACGTGTTTTTGGGAGAATAGGAATCTACGGTACAGTTCGATATCTTCCGAGTTATGCCTTGCGAGCTAGCATAAAACACAAAAATATTAGTAATATGAGCATAGCTGATTTGCATCTAGCTATAATGACATTTTTGGAAGTATTCACACTGTTCGATAATGTATTAGTCAACGATATAATAATTGGAGAAATCAAACAACTGCTTAACAGTAAAGTCCTTATCCTGCAAAAGGCAAGTGAGGAACGCATATCTGGAAAGAAAAAGGCAACATACGCTCTCTTACTTGAACAACAATACAGGTTAGAGGCATTATTGGCGGATTGGTATAAAAAACAGCCAAAGTCAGCATTGGCTCGACTTTTCAGTACTCTCTTGATTCAACCAGATTGTAAAGACGCGGAAGCCCAGTGGGAAAGTATTCAACCAACAACTGAAGCACTTTATAAGTCTCTTCTTTCTAGTGTTCAAAATAAATTTAAGACCACTTCGTTTGACGATGCGGATTTCTTTCAAAAAAATATGGAACAGCTCCAAACGTGCATAACATCCAGCCTATTCAGCGCATATTATCCTTTAATATATCTCCATTATTCTACTTGTCACCATTGGTACGATAAGCCAGCAGAGTATGCAGCTAAACGGGTCGCTGCTCTTCTTGGGAAAAAAACAGTTGGATCTCTGTCATCAATGGATATGGGGGCAGCATTCGGAACATCTGCATATTGGATGGCTACAAAGCGATTCAAAATGATTCACTGCATGGATAATAACCCATCATTCCAGAGATTAGCCGATTTACTATGGAGTGAGGTGGACCCAATTGTCTAGACCACTGTTTACGATCAAAGGTTAGCAGCCCGCGAGACCTATACCAAAGGTCTCGCGCGGCTGCTGAGTTCACTATAAGGGGGGAATTGCCAATAAGCTATCCCCGTTTTGCGCGCGATTTCAAAACGATTTGGACCACGCATGTAAGTTTCTCTTTCATGCCGCCCGATACACGGCCAGCGGCGTGAGATAATCCAAGGCGCTGTGGATCCGCTCCTCGTTGTAGAACTGAAAAAACAACGCCAATCCTCTTTCCAGCGTCCGCACAGTCGCGTAATCGTGCAAGTAAAGGTCTTCATACTTCACCGTCCGCCACAAACGTTCCACAAACACGTTATCCATCCAGCGGCCGCGACCGTCCATGCTGATGGCTACGCCCGCCGCTTCCAAGCGGCCCGTAAACGCCACGGCCGTGTATTGCACGCCCTGGTCGGTGTTGAATATCTCCGGAGTGCCTTGCGTCAAGGCTTCTTCCAACGCCTCCAGGCAAAACGTCCCATCCAATGTGTTCGACAATCGCCACGATAACACGTAGCGGCTGTACCAATCCATGACCACCGTCAGATACATCCAGCCCTTCGTCATCGGCACGTAGGTGATGTCGCTGGACCATACCTGGTCGGGCCGCACAATCGCTATATTTCGCAGTAAATACGGGTATATCTTGTGTTCCGGATCATGTCGCGACAATCTGGGCTTGGGATAAATCGCCTCCAAACCCATCAAACGCATCAGGCGTCTGGCCCGTTTGCGGTCGATGCCCAAAATCTCGGCCATCTTCCGGCTGCCGTAGCACGGCGTCTTCAGGTATTGTTCGTCGATCCGACGCATCCATTGCACATTCTCCGCCGACTCGCCCGCCGACTGGTAATACCAACTAGATCGGTTCAAACCTAAAATCTCGCACTGCCGGCGGATGCTCACGCCAGGGCAGCGGGGCTCGATGCACTTTCGTTTGAACTCAATCGAGTCGGGCAAGTTTTTTTTTCAACCACGCCAACTCCATCTGCAAGCGCCCGATCTGCTCGTATAGGTCGGCAATCAATGCATCCTGCTCCTGGCTTTCACGCCGACGATCATCAGAGAACAGTTCGCCCGCTCCCTCCAACAACCGCTTCTTCCAGTAGCCGATCTGCGTCGGATGAACGCCGAATTGCGACGCCAGTTCGCCCGTAGTGCGGTCTCCCCGCACCGCCGCCAAGGCCGCCTTCGCCTTTAGCGAGGACTCGATCCTCCGTCGTTTCGCTCCCATCTCGGACTCCCTCCAATTGGACCATGAGTACATCTATTCTATCAATTTTCGTGGTCCAGTTTTTGGGGTCCAGTATAGAGTGATGAACAAGCAAAAGAATGGAAATGTGCCATTGATTCTTGGCTAACACCGGAGTTTAGTGTATTTGCATCGTCATATCTTGCTAAAGATAAAATGAAAGCAATTGAGTCTTTTCGTGAATGCATCGCTGATGTAAGAGATCGTTTTGCAAAGCATAAAGATGGAATTGTTGAATATCATTTGGGTGATTATTGGTCACTTGGAGAGGCTTTACCCTCTTGTGAGAATGCTCAATTTATCCTATGCAATAATTTTCTGCATTGGCCGGTAATAGATTTTAGAAGATTGAAAGCGGCAATCAATATGGATAATGGTCAAGGCTGGATGAGGTGGACCCAATTGTCTAGACCACTGTTTACGATCAAAGGTTAGCAGCCCGCGAGACCTATACCAAAGGTCTCGCGCGGCTGCTGAGTTCACTATAAGGGGGGAATTGCCAATAAGCTATCCCCGTTTTGCGCGCGATTTCAAAACGATTTGGACCACGCATGTAAGTTTCTCTTTCATGCCGCCCGATACACGGCCAGCGGCGTGAGATAATCCAAGGCGCTGTGGATCCGCTCCTCGTTGTAGAACTGAAAAAACAACGCCAATCCTCTTTCCAGCGTCCGCACAGTCGCGTAATCGTGCAAGTAAAGGTCTTCATACTTCACCGTCCGCCACAAACGTTCCACAAACACGTTATCCATCCAGCGGCCGCGACCGTCCATGCTGATGGCTACGCCCGCCGCTTCCAAGCGGCCCGTAAACGCCACGGCCGTGTATTGCACGCCCTGGTCGGTGTTGAATATCTCCGGAGTGCCTTGCGTCAAGGCTTCTTCCAACGCCTCCAGGCAAAACGTCCCATCCAATGTGTTCGACAATCGCCACGATAACACGTAGCGGCTGTACCAATCCATGACCACCGTCAGATACATCCAGCCCTTCGTCATCGGCACGTAGGTGATGTCGCTGGACCATACCTGGTCGGGCCGCACAATCGCTATATTTCGCAGTAAATACGGGTATATCTTGTGTTCCGGATCATGTCGCGACAATCTGGGCTTGGGATAAATCGCCTCCAAACCCATCAAACGCATCAGGCGTCTGGCCCGTTTGCGGTCGATGCCCAAAATCTCGGCCATCTTCCGGCTGCCGTAGCACGGCGTCTTCAGGTATTGTTCGTCGATCCGACGCATCCATTGCACATTCTCCGCCGACTCGCCCGCCGACTGGTAATACCAACTAGATCGGTTCAAACCTAAAATCTCGCACTGCCGGCGGATGCTCACGCCAGGGCAGCGGGGCTCGATGCACTTTCGTTTGAACTCAATCGAGTCGGGCAAGTTTTTTTTTCAACCACGCCAACTCCATCTGCAAGCGCCCGATCTGCTCGTATAGGTCGGCAATCAATGCATCCTGCTCCTGGCTTTCACGCCGACGATCATCAGAGAACAGTTCGCCCGCTCCCTCCAACAACCGCTTCTTCCAGTAGCCGATCTGCGTCGGATGAACGCCGAATTGCGACGCCAGTTCGCCCGTAGTGCGGTCTCCCCGCACCGCCGCCAAGGCCGCCTTCGCCTTTAGCGAGGACTCGATCCTCCGTCGTTTCGCTCCCATCTCGGACTCCCTCCAATTGGACCATGAGTACATCTATTCTATCAATTTTCGTGGTCCAGTTTTTGGGGTCCAGTATAGGAATCAGATAGAGTTGGCAAATAATAAACTAGACTATTTACTTCAACCGTTGCTTGAATATCTAAATGAACCCGGCGTTCTCGCAATTATTGAACCATCCCAATTCTTTATTGATGACGATAGTGATCAAGAATTGGAAGCAAAATATCATGCAAGCGGGTTTACTCAAGATGATGTCTGGAAAAATCTTATGCATATCGCGCGCACTAAGTGGCCGTCCAAAAACAACTTCCACTTTTCGGCTAAATACTGTATAAGTAGCTTTCCGTTCCACGGATGGGAGAGCGAACTATGCAGGATGCGGTAATATATTGATGTCAGTGTTCTCACTGTACACAAGGCGACGGTCACCCCGACCGGGGACAGCATGCCCAATTGAATCTCTTGCTTAGTCGATGCGACGAGCAGCAGCGGCGTTGGATCGCAGCCTGGGAGGCCAACCGCTTGGGACATGGCGGCGTGGCGTTGCTGAGCCTGGTCACGGGCCTACATCCGGATACCATCCGCCGTGGCCAAGATGAGTTGTCTTCGGGGCTGGCGGGGCGTCCTACCGGCCAAGCCCGGCTGCCGGGGGCAGGTCGGCCCACGGTGGAAAAAAAACGCCCGAAATCGAGCGACGCCTGAAACAGATCGTGGAGCCCGAAACGGGAGGCGATCCGGCCACAGGACGCCGTTTCGTGCGGCTGGGCTTGCGGGAGTTGGGACGCCGATTGCACTTGGCTCCAGGCACTGTGCAACGTTTGTTGGGCAAGTCCGGCTTTTCGCAGCGGGTGAACGTGAAGCGGTTTACGGGGCCTCCTCACCCGGACCGGGACAAGCAGTTCCGCTATCTGCGGCGTGAGCTAGAAGCCTTTCAGCGTAGCGGTGATCCTGTTCTCAGCGTGGATACCAAGAAAAAGGAACTGATCGGCGAGTTCAAGAACGCCGGTCGCACTTGGCGAAGAACGCCCCGGGAGGTGAACGCCCACGATTTCCAGCAAGACGCCCTATTTCGTGCCGCACCCTACGGGATCTACGATCCGAAGT
The DNA here is from genome assembly GCA_963844755.1 of Pirellulales bacterium. Lineage (GTDB taxonomy): Bacteria > Planctomycetota > Planctomycetia > Pirellulales > Thermoguttaceae > JBEKIK01. Next base: position 302,332 of record CAWJPM010000014.1, on the reverse strand, counting down.
ACAACTGTGGGCATGTGCATGTGGGAATGGATGGCGATACGCCACAATTTGCCGTAGACGCCATTCGTCGCTGGTGGCGTCAGCGGGGACGCTGGTGGTATCCTCACGCCCGACGCCTACTGATCGAGGCCGACGCCGGGGGCAGCAACGGCTGCCGTCCCCGTCTGTGGAAATATGCCCTGCAACGCTGGGCCGATGAGGACGGTTTGGCGATCACGGTGGCCCACTACCCCACGGGTGCATCGAAATGGAATCCCGTGGAACACCGTTTGTTCGGGCCGATCAGTATCAACTGGGCGGGAGAACCGTTGGATAGTCTGGACAAGATGTTGGGGCTGATTCGTGGCACCCGCACCGAAACCGGATTGAAGGTCACAGCCTCTTGCACCGATAAACACTACCCTCTGAAAGTCAAAGTCAGCAACTACGACTTTTCCCAACTCAATATCCATTACCATGCCATTTGTCCATCCTGGAATTACACCATTCGCCCTCGTGCTCCCTAAATCACGAAGTAATTTTTGGACGGCCGCTTAATATGGTCTCGCTTGAAGTGGTATGGATTATTGTCCAAGAAATGGCAAGATTATGAAGCCTTCAGAAAGGATATTGGTGAGCCTCCAAGTAATGATGCACGATTGCGGAGATATAACAAGTACAAACCGCACGCACCAGGAAATACCTATTGGGCGATTTCCAAAGATTCACATCTTCGACCGCAAGTGAGTGAAGATCTCAACGAGCAAGCTATTATTGGCAATAAAATATTGATGAAAATCCGCAAGGCTAAAACCAGAGAAGAAATGATTCGCTGCATGGTTGCGGCGAGGAAGGCAGGTCACAAATATGAAATGATCGGACTTGCGGCAGGTCTTACTCGCCAGAGGGTCCACATAATTGTCACAAACCACTTGAAACAATGAAGCATGTTGGAATGACAACACTCTGGGATTGGCTCTTTTAACAGTAGGGTGTGCCAGCAATCCTACCCCAAAATATAATACATATCTCTACCGAAGTATCGAGGGACAAAATGACGCCTTATTCAGAGCGAATTGACTCCGTTAAAAAAGAACTGCGAAAACAAATCGAAAACATTGGCCTTTCCCGAGTCGCAGATGATATCGAAAAGTTCATGATGGTTTCAATCCGTATCAGGACTAAATCTGTCTCTGAAGACAAACTGCACCTTGGATGTTCGAAAATGGGCGGGACGCCTGACCTGCCGGAAGGTCCGGCTTGGCCTGAATGTGACGGAGTTCCGATGGCTTTTCTTGCTCAATTTCAATTGTCAGAACTTGTTCCATGCAATCCTGATGGACAACTGCCAAGGACTGGAATGCTTTACTTTTTCTACGAGGCTAAAGAACAGAAATGGGGTTTCGATCCTAAAGATCGAGGCAATTGGAAAGTTATTTATTATGATGGCGATTCTAGTAAACTTCATTCCATTGCCTCGCCTAATAACCTGCCAAAAGAAAGCCATTTTCGATCCTGTGCATTGACATTCACAAATGAAATGGACATACCATCCTGGCTCACCAGTGAACGAGAACAATTGAATTTATCAGAGAAAGAAAAAGATGGTTATATTGACCTTCTGGAATCTATCCGTAACGAGGGAGAGATAATTCATCGCCTATTTGGTCACCCTAACCAGATTCAGAACGATATGAAATTAGAATGCCAACTTGCATCGAATGGGTTGTATATGGGTAATGAAACTGGATACAAAGATCCTCGGCGTAAAATTCTAGAAAAAGGAGCATCTGACTGGCGGCTGTTGTTCCAAATCGATACCGATGAGAAGGAGTTGGGAACAATTTGGGGCGACGTTGGGCGGGTCTATTATTGGATTAGGCAACAGGAGTTGGAGGAACGGGATTTCAACAACGTGTGGTTGGCCCTACAATGCTATTAGGGAGGGACTTATATTATGCAAACCAAAATTGAACTACCAAAAGCATTTTCAGTTCGTGATGAACATGAGTTCTACGCCTTTCAGCACTTGATGACGAGGTTGAATCCGAAACTCATGGTTAAAGAAGTTACAACGGGAGTGCATGAGGATGGCGGCTGCACGGTCTTCTGGGGTTTGGTGTACATGGACGGCCAGCCACCCAGCAAGAAGGAAGTGGAAGCCGCATTAACGGAAGCGGGATTCGACTTCGGACACAATGTTCTCACCCAGGCAGCTTGTGTGGGGACGGATCATTCGAGCAGTGCATGAACTTGTGGCTCGGTTGGCAAGAGAGGCGGACCACAGCCCATCCCATGACAACGGTCTTTGTTTACGAAACAACGATTGAGTGGAGGTCTTATGCAGACACGCTGGTATCACCTTATTGCTTACTTTTTCGGTGGGGCTTTCCTGGCAAACACGATTCCACATCTTGTGAACGGCATCTCGGGAAGCCCGTTTCAAAGCCCGTTCGCATCACCACCCGGCGAGGGCTTGTCATCTTCAACTGTCAACGTTTTATGGGGAATGTTCAACTTAGTCGTGGCTTACGTCCTGGTGGTCCGAGTTGGTCATTTTGATCTGCGGCAAACGAAGCATGTGGTAGTCCTGGGCCTCGGGATATTGGTCATGGCACTCATGCTGGCATGGGCATTTGGAATGTTTCACGGCGGCATCCTCTGACGACCATTCACCACGGTGATGAGTCAGGGATTGTTCTCAAACGAGAGCCGCAAAAAAAGTCGAAACGGAAAACGACATGACAGGGTCCACCAACGCTGCCTTTGAGGAAGGCTACGATGCTTATTGGGATGGCGTCGATGTCAGCGATAATCCGCACGGACAAGCATCGCTCTTGGGAAGAGGGCTGGAGGTCCGCACGAAAACGGGAAGTCGTGGAGAATTTGCCGATGAGGTTTGGGGGAAGTACCAATGAAGATCTTCCGCTATCGCCGCCCATTTCTGCAAGCCTTTCTGGGCATCTCGATCTTAATATTGTTTGTGCTGACGATCAGTGTGATGTTGCTCAGGGTTTTCAATAGCTATCCACTCGAAACCCTCATCGTTGTGGCGGTGTTAGCCGTCTGCGTGATTGCCATTATTCTCTACATCGGGGAACTGGTCATTATCTGTTGGATAGTAGAATTTCTCTCGGAAATCGGCACGCCGAAAATCCAAGCAAGTTCGGTTTCTCTTGAGTATGAACAAGTTGGAGAGATAATCGTTGTCAAGCTGCGTAACAACATCACCAGCATTCAACAGTGTCTATCGGTGCAAAAGCAACTGAATTGCTTGACTGACGAGCATCACTACAATTTCGTTCTCGATTTCTTGTATGCTGAGAAGATCTCGATAAGTTTCCGTGGAGTCATGGTCCATCTCATGAAGGCGGCACGTAAGGAAGCGGGAGAGCTTGGCAAACCATATTGATCCCTTGCGTTGCCTCACGGGGCGGTATTCAGAGTGTTTAAGGACAGGCAGCGTGCGGTCGAAGAAATGTCCAAGCATGACGGACATGGATGGGTTGTCCTTTGTTCGGTCCCAGTTGGAATCCGAGCGGTCTCCGGCTTAACGTGAACAGGCCAGACAGGTTGGTCGGTCATTGATATCTCAGAAAATTTATAATAGGATTCTCTTTACTGCCAAGATTGATAAGTGCTAGCAAATAAGTCCAGCGGTTACCTATTGGGCAGACTCGACATCACGGCAAGTGAGAAAGGAATTCAAAGAGAAACACATTCTCGGCAGTCCCAATCTGATGAGAATACGCAAGGCCAAAACTAGAGACGAAATGGCTCGTTGCATGATTGCTGCGAGGAAGGCAGGTTACGAATATGAAATTATCGGACTTGCGGCGGGTATTTCACGCCAAGCAGCACATCAGATTATCAAAAAGCACTTGAAACAATGAAGAAAGCTGGAACGCTACGATAAAAGCTAGGGCTGATCGCCCCAAACTTTGTTGCCACTCGGGTTATGGTAATCCATCAGGGCAAGCATAGAATTTTAATGTAACCGCTCTGAATCGCCCTATTGCTCGGGTTTCTCCCCCGCCGTTGAGCCGTTTGGCTGCGGCACATGCACCACGCCATAACCAACTGGACTGGAGAACGCTATGCCCAAATTGATTACAACCCGTCACGATTTTCTTCAGGACTCTGTACTCGACTTATTCATTTGCGGAGGCCGACAGTGTCCGATGCAAGACTCCGAGACTTATCCCGAGCAAATCCCGTTAGCCGAACACCCGAACGGCACCAAGCGGTCACGACAGGCGGTGGGCGTTGCGACCCATTTGAGTATGGAACATCATGGTTTTAAGCAGACTGGCAAAAAAAGCCCTGTCTGGGCGTTTGAGCACCGGTGGACCCACCGCAGAGATCGTGCCGAAGGCCGCAATCACAATCTCGCAAGCAACTGACCTGTCGGGAGAGCCGATCCGTTAAAGAGCAAGCGGAAGAGTTGCGGGAAGTCGTGCTCTCGTGTTCAGCTTTTCCTAGCGGGCACTTTGCTGCCTTTCTTGCGGGCCTTGGAGAGGCCAATAGCGATGGCCTGTTTTGGATTGCGGACCTTCTTCCCCGATTTGCCGCTCTTGAGCTTGCCCTCCTTGAACTCGTGCATCGCCTTTCCTACTTCATTCTTGGATTTAGGTCCGTACTTTGCCATGGCAGGTTGTCCTCCTGTTTGTCCCTACGTATCCAGAAACGCTATTTCGTCATTGCTGCACGGAAGTCAGGCGACCGGGCGAGGGTGAAAATAACAACCTCCTCGCCGGTTATGGTGCTGATGTCATGGTGCAAGGTCACGACCTTGACTCCAGTGACCTTCTCAACCATCGCCTCCATGATGGGACGGGCGGTTTCAATCAAATGGGTCCGCACCTGCTTCAGCAAATCCCGCCCCTTTTCGGCGGGAAGCGATTTGACCAATTGCTGCTCGGCTGCGGTCAAAACGCCTTGGAGACGCACGACGATTAAATCCCCGAGCAGGTGTGGATGTGCTTTGGGCCACGGCCCATGTAATCCTGCCCGAAGCGACTAATCCCCTCGCTGATGGCGGCTTCGATCTCTCCATGTGTTCTCATAGGAATTTCTCACTGGATTCTCATAGGACTACATTATAGCCAATCGGTGGGGGTTCCTGTCAAGGGCTGTTGCATTCCCCATTCCGTGATGTATAATTCAATAAAGAGATGTCGGACGACTAGATGAAAAACAACCCGGCCCTGCCGGTGGGTTTGTTGAAGAGTAAGCCGACGTGGTCGAATGCCTTTGGGTGTTCCGCCACGTCGGCTTTTTTTATTCTAGCGAAGGATGGGAACGTACTGCAAGTGACGGCGTTTTCACCAACCCGAGGAAATAATGAAAAATACAAAGAACACTTTCCCGAACAAGGACGAAGCTGCGGCGGTGCCGAACCACACGGAGCGGATCAAGTCCCAAGTGTTGGCGAAGATCGGCAAGCCACCTCGACTGGATCGCTTGGAGATATCCCGACACCACAACGGTAAGTACCGAGTCAACATCTGGCAACATCCCGAGTCAAATAAGGATTTCGCCGTTAAGTTTGCTCCCCGCATTGGGCTGTCCTATTATCTAACGGTGTCGGCCACGGGCGAGATTATCGACAGTAATCCACCGATGCCCCAGTTGGGATCTCCTGCTTGACCACCCACTCCCTCACCTAATAAGTTTCCCCCATCACAAAGGTGGTTAGGGGGTGCCTGTCAAGGGCTGTTGCATTCCCCATTACAGGCTGTATAATGGACAGAATTCGCCGGATGACTATATGAGGAGCAACTCGGCTCTGCCGTGAGGCTCGTTGAAGAGTAAGCCGACGTGGTCGAATACCTTCGGGTGTTCAACCATGTTGGCTTTTTTTGTTTTTTGTGGCGAAAGACGTTTGGAATCCAATAATGGAAGGTTCCTGTTCTCATGGAGGTGAGACTATGTTAGCCACTGTTACTAACGTTCATGAAAATTACTTGGAAGTCGTTGCCGAATCGAACGCAAGGCATGACCAAATGGATCGGATCATCGAGGCTCTCGGGGCATGGGGCGAACATTTGCCCAAAGTTGATGAGGAGACTCTTGCCAGATACTACAACTATCTGTCTGCGAGAATGTCATTCCCGTTCGCCGCTCACTATCCCGAGCCAACGACCTCGCTTGAAGAAGTGCAGTACCGTTGCACAGTGCTGGAATTGTTAGACCCCGCCAAGGATATCTTTGATGATTTCGATGGCATTTTTTGCAAGACCCGCAAGGGGAAATACGAGATCAACTTGCCGTTGATCGAGTTGGAATTGCCCCACGATAGTCCCAACCTTCAGTTTATCGATGATTACTGGTTCTGGTTCTGGAACTGGCGGTGAAACTGGAAGCTCCCAGCAGTTGCATATCAGCGGGCATTGTCTGGCAAGACTCACTAAGATTGATAAAATGCTTGACAATCAAACAACGTTGTATAAGATGACATAGGTAGGGAAGGAAAAATGTGGTCGGAAAGGAAGAGCCGATACGCCGGGTTCGAGGGCTGGCCCCATAATAATGGACGGCACGTAACCGAGGTTGACGTACTGCCTCTCCCCGAGATAATTTTTCCTTCAAGAAGAAGCCCGCATCCGTGCATTAGCGGGCTTCTCCCTTTCTTGGAGGCTTTCTGATCACTCTGCTCTGGAAAATGAAGTGCTGGCTTTGTTGGAGAGGTTTGGTAATGGTGGCTGTTCAAAACCTCACTCTGCTGATAAATGCTTTCAATACCAAGCAGTGATTCCTCTCACTGTGCAGTTGTATGTTCTGGCGATTTGCCACCTTGGAAATGCTTTTCAATCCAGCCACTCATAGCGTCGTTGCGGCAGTCATACTGCTTCACGTAAGGTTTAATATCCAAAACTGGTGTCCCATCCAAGACATCCACTTCAGTGAAGTACAATCTGTTGCCCTCGATCTTCTCGATCTTCACAATGGAGAACCCAATGTGGTTGGGGCGGTGAGGAATCCTGATGGCGAAAATCCCATGTTTTTCCTTCTCAAGATATGGCTTTCCCAAGATGTCTTCTCGGTCGGACAGATGGAAGTGATAGAACAGGATAGCATGGCTGAAACCATCTAGGTCTTTCAGTCCCTCGACGTACTTCTCCTTTAATTCGACCCATGCCACTGCCTTGTCGGCAAAGACACCCTGGATGGGAGTGCCTTTGGCTTCCGTATACGGAGAATGAACGATTCCTATTGGGTGCATGGTGATCGGTTTTTCCATTTCTGTGTTCCCTTCCCATTTCTTTCTTTGCATTGATTACAATTGATTCTGCTACGTTTGACGGAGACTTAGGAGATCCTCAACGGTCTCCCGAACATTACTCGTGGACGATTTGGAGGTAACGAGATTTGGGAGATTATAATGGATGTGGCAGAGATCATCTATCTCAACCAGTCTTCGTAATTGCCCAAGCCACCTGCTGGATTACGCAAAGAACCCGCCTCTGCTGAGTGGATTTTCTCATTTGATTCTAACACCGCTCTAACAATTGAGGTATTTCTTAAGGTGGGCCTTGCCGGTCGTGAGGAAGCTCTAATAATGAAGTAATCCAGTCTAACGTTTCACTAACAGTTCGAGCCGAAGGAGTCGGCATATCCAGAGAGACGGAGCTTTCCCCGATGCGAAGTGATGGAGAAAGCCATGACCGAAGAACTTCTCGCAGTAGAACCAATCGCAACTCCAACTGATAGCAAGTTGCGAGATCCCCAAAATATATTGCCGCCTGCCGTGACGGAAGCACGAAATTGTGTCGATACCCTTCACGCAGGTAGAGATGTAAAAGGAGCGTGTGCCATGGACATTCAAGAAGGGGACAAAATACTGGTCAATCTGGCCCCGTTCATTGGGTCACGGCAACGCTGCAAAGAAGCGATCTCGTGCAGAGTTATAGCAGTCGATGGCCCTCACATCGAAATCAGTACACATTATCCATACCGTGAGTTGTCCTTGTGGGTACAGAGGACTTGGATTGATAGAAGCATCGCCCATGCTTCTTGAATAACCCAAGGCCGCAGATGTTGCGGCACTACGGAAAGTGGGCTTCGTGATTGTTGACCGTTTACTCAGCTACTGTTGCGGTGGCACACACGGATTGGCCCTCGGCCAGTGGACCGGCGATGTAACTCGTGATTGGGACGTGATGAAGAGATTCTTTCACAGTAGTCAAACTTGTCATTTTGACAAGTTTCCCCTTGCATGATCGCCGATTCATGGTAACCTCTGAACAAGGCGGAAGGACGCTGCCAATTTGTTGGAAGCAGTGTCACAGGAAGTGATGCGAGCTTCAAAATATATGCCCCGCTTGTCCCTCGTGGCAGGCGGGGTTTTCCTTTTGCCATTCAAATAAAAATGCCTTTTTCATGCCGCTTTTTCCAATATCTCGTCCACGTTGATTGCCTGAATTGATTTCACTACTTGATCGAAGACCTCAATTATGTTTTTTCAGCCAGCCAGATCGCCTTGTATCCGTCCACACTGAAATTGCGGCCAATATAACATCGGTCACGAAGCAATATGGTCTCGATGATCGACTTAGTTGTCCTAAAAGAATAAAATATTGATATGGCAAATTGGAGAATCTGGTCAATATTGATGTTTGATATAGTGCCTGAATAGCCACTAATTTGACAAGACTGCCATGCTGATTTGATTTGATTTTCTCAATTTATCTAACATACCCTGATAATTAGAGATTTCTCTCTCGGGGGGTGGGCCTTGCCGGTCAGAAAGAAATTCTAATAATGATGTATTGAAAATTAACATTGTCCTAACAATACGAGCCGATGGAGTCGGCCCATCTATAGAGACGGAGCTTTCCCCGATGCGATATGGAAGAGAAAGCCATGGCCGAACAAACACTTCTCGAAGCAGAGCCAACCGCAGTTCCAACTGACAGCAAATGGATCGCCGGGATCTCCCCGGATCAACCTGTTTGCGAGGTGGCGGGTCGGGTTCTCGACGCCCGCCTCAAAGCCGTTTGCCACTGTCTTCCACTCGCCGCAGAGAAAAGCGACGAAGATGTCGAGCATATCCATCAACTTCGGATTTCGGTTCGACGGGCCGTTGAAGCCGTGAGGATCTTCTCTGGGCTGATGGAAGAAGCTGAGGCTAATGCTTTACGGGATCGTTTGCGGCAAATCCGTCTTGCCGCCGACGAAGCTCGCAATTGGGATGTGATGGCTGAGCGATTCTCACATGGTGGCGACATTCCGACCAAGTTCCTGGAACAGATCAAAGCCCGGCGTCGGGAAGTCCAGGGGCCGATTGTTGCGGTCTGTCAGGAAATCGCAACCGACGCCTGCGAGGCGAAGATCGAGAAGCTGGTCCAGGAAGTCGAATCCCACAGCCAGGGCGAAGGAAAACAGCGGTTTGGACGGCAGGCTCCTCGGTACCTTGCCCCCGTCGTCAAGAAATTCTTTAAGGCCGCAGAGTCCGACCTTGGAAGCGATGAAGCCCTCCATGCTCTTCGTATCCGCACGAAGAAGCTGCGGTATACGATGGAGATTGTAGCCGTAGCCTTCGATTCCGCCTTCCGCAAGAAGCTCTATCCGCAGGTGACGCTCTTCCAAGACCTGTTGGGAACCGTCAACGACCACGCCACGGCGAAGACTGCTGTTTCGAGATTGGCTGTCGAAATCCGAGGATGCGGAGCAGAAGGCTTTCTTGGAGGGGCTGCTGCTGGCAGAAGAACGGGCGACCGAGGATCTCCGAGCGGCATTCCTGGCCACATGGACGCCGAAGGTCGTGTCCCGCCTGAAACGGCAGTTCCGGGCCTACTGCCTGATCCTCACGCCGTTTTTCCCGTCGTCTCGCACATTTCTGACGGGAATCTAATTCTCACCTCATTCCTCAGTGCTAGTCTGAATGCTGGGGATATGTCCTTTCAGACGGCAAGGAGGAGTGAGATGGAAGCAACATTATCACAACCCATCGACAACGTGGCAGAGATCGCAAGAGGTCGCCTCTGCAACAGCCAGTACGTGGCGATTCGTAGCGTGTCCTGCGACTTCGAGAATGGCGTACTCCTGCTGCGTGGGCGTTTGAGAAGTTTTCACCACAAGCAGTTGGCCCAGGAGACGGTGCGACGGCTGACAGGTGTCAGGCAAATCATCAACACCATTGAAGTGACCGACAGAACTGAGGAACGATAACTGGCGGGAAGACTGCAAATGCTTTGATTCCTCAATGATCGAGTTGTGGAAAGCCGTATCGCATGACGTGAAGCGGGCTTCTGAGTAGAGGTCCCGCCCACCTTCGGATGAGTGGTGCTTCTTCATGTCATGACATTAAAATACCCTGTCTAAAGTGGCTAAAATATCTGAGAAGGGCCAAGAAACAGAGGCATAATCTTCACAACTCGCTCTTAATCTTTCGCATGTTATCATTCCTTATAGTCACTTTTCATGAGCGAGCGTTCCCACTAAAGGGTAAAGCTACTCTGTTCATCAATTTCTAACAGTATTCTGATTCCCCTCTAACACTTTGCCATGAAAATGAGATCGGGTGGATTTGCATCTTCGTGGCACATCAGTATGACCGAAAACCCAACTGTGATTCAAATTCATGGGATCGTAATCGACCCGATGAGATGGGAGGTCTTGGCTGAGGGCATACCGATCCCCCTGACCAGCGACCAGTTCCGATTGTTACACTTCATGGCAAGCAATGTGGGGCTAGTCTTCACCCGACAGCAAATTATCGACGCCGTTCACAAGCCAAAACGCCCCGTGACGGAGCGTTCCGTTGATTTCCAGATGATGGAGATTCGCAGGAAACTAGGGAATCTCGGGACGTTGATCCAAACCGTGCGTGGCGTTGGATTTCGATTCCGGGCATAGAGACCGCATCATTATCGTTGCTGAAAACGGTTGGTCTCTGTCCAACTGCCGAATTCATAGCCCACCAACCGTCGCCGACACTGTTCGAAGGGGCTTGGGGATTGGCGGTATTGCTAGCTGAACAGCGAAGGTTGTGTTCAATTTGAACGGCAGTTCCGCATATTATTGCTGACCTGCATATTGTTTTCCCATCATTTAACATATTTCTGACGGGAATCTAATTTCCGCCTCATCCCTCAGTTCTAGTATGAATACTGAGGATACGTCGTTTTAGATGTCACGGAGGAGTGAGATGGAAGCAACATTGTCACAATCCATTAATGATGTAGTGGAAATCGCAAGAGGCCGACTCCGCAGTAGTCCCTACGCTTCCTTGAGAAGTCTTACCTGCGACCTCGAAGCTGGTGGACTTGTACTGCGTGGTCGTCTACCCAATTTCCACCACAAACAGTTGGCCCAGGAAACGGTTCGACGGCTTGCGGGGGTCAGGCACATCATAAATGAAATTGAAGTGGCTGATTAAACTGACGAACGAGAGGAGAGAAAAATGGGCATATGTTTAGAATCATCAGTTGACAGCGGAGAACACTGCTTACGGCAGGCTGCTGAGGACGGCCACGTTCCAGCAATGCACACACTTGGGCTGCAATGCAACAACTACGATGAACGGAATCGATGGCTCCGAGAGGCTGCTCATGAAGGCTACGTTCCGGCCATGTACGATTACAGTTTGAATTGCGGAAACTCCGAGCAGAAAAAGCGTTGGTTGAGGATGGCTGCTGAAGAGGGACATGTGCAGGCCATGTACTTGCTCGGCCAAGAGTGTAATGATTCTGGCGAACGCAGACGTTGGTTGCGAATGGCTGCTGAAGAGGGCCATGTCCCAGCTATGTATGAATTAGGATTGGTATGCAGTGAACTGAACGAGAAACGACGCTGGCTGGAAGAAGCGGCCAGGAATGGCTGGCAGGCAGCCATGGTGGAGTTGGCGGAAATGGGGTATTAAAATCGGGTTCTCACAAGGAGGGTAATCACATGTTGGTACTTAGTCGTAAATCTGAAGAACGAGTCTACATTGGGGACGATATCGAGATTATCGTACTGGAAGTCCGAGGAAATAGGGTGAAACTCGGCTTCAATGCCCCTGCCTACTTACCCATTCAGCGGAGCGAGATCCATAACAGGGAGAATGGGGTTCCTACCTTGGAAGAAGCCGAGTGTGCATAGCACCTCATATTGCAAAAGGAGCCATTCAATGGCGGAAATTACTTGCGATGAAGGCGTATGTTTGCTCGACAAGGACTACGAAGGAAGTTTTGCTTTTCGGGCCGCTTTGGTGTCGGGGGCAGAGGGCTTCCATATTACCCATGAACCTGGCACCCGTGGCGATTTCCTCCAGGCCCTCCAGCAACTCGGGGCGGAACCAAAGATTTGCCGACTGCAAAAAAGCTGCAACACTCGCCAAATAATGCAGGTGCATGTAAGTTGTTCCCGAGATAATTGGGTCGAGGTGTTCGGAGAACCAGAAGGCATCGAAGAAATCACTGTCTCCTCATCGAAGTATGTCCTCTATCGCTGGAAACATTTTTGCTCGGATGGTTCGATCACCTGCATTGGTCACCACTTCGAGCAGTCGCCGGGTGTATTTTGGGTGGTTTTAATGCGATTTGCTATTCTTTGATCTGTGAATGAGGATGAACATGAATCGAGATGATTTTGTGAAACTAGTCGGGGTGGCATCGGACGACGACCAATATCCCTTGGTTTTTGACATGGAGAGACAATCATGAGCGATCAAAAGGAGTCCGAAAAACATCAATCATGTACCTATGCAAATTCGTTGGGAATAGGATTAGCTCTTGGAGTTGCGTTAGGTTCAGGTATCGGCATAGCAACAAACAACATCGCTATCGGAATAGCAATTACAGTGGCTCTTGGCATAGTATTTGGTCCGACGAGCGGGCATGAGCGAAAATGCAATTGCGATAACAAATAGAAACACAGTTCCTTAACGAGTCGATGACTGAGGATAAGCCATGAATCGAGATGATTTTGTGAAATCAGTCGGGGTGGCATCGGACGACGACCAATATGTTCCCGTCGCTTTTCTGCTATGCAATGGCTATGCCTGTGCGGGATTTTATCATGCGACAATCAATAAGGGCTTGGCAAGCACCTGCGTGCTGCTGAACGCACGATTGATCGAGCTTCGAGGAAAGAGCAAGGTCAGCGGCCAGCCAAGCATAAATGACTTTAACGATTTTCTGGAAGAGATCACCGTTAACTTCTGTGAACCGAGCGGCAAAGATGGGTCGTCACCTCGTACTGATGCTTATGGGAAGACCATCCCGCTGATGGCTATTTCATTCGAGCAGATTGCTGTCGTCTACCCTATTGCATACATCGGTGAATTGATGCGTCGGGCCGAGCAGAAGAAGATCCGACCACACCGATTCTTAGACCTCAACAAGAGTGAGATCATCAACTTACTTCGGACAAAGCTGTGGTAATGGCGGCTTTGGACTTCACGCCCGTTGCGGTCGTGCCTCTGACCCCGTGTGATGCTAGTAGAGAAGTATTGCTCTACAATTAGGGGGGTATCGGAAATGTGCTAGATGAGCAGATTAGTTTGGCGTCAAGTCAGCAGCTTCGTCCGAGGCAGCGGAGGCGAGATAGAAGATCGCCGAAGCGACCTAAAAAACTCCACTTACACACCAATTTAAGACACATTGCTAACGACATCCTCATCATATTCTCACTGATCCCAGATATGAATAAACGGTTATTGATAGCTGCAAGAATCTGACACACTGCGGACAAATGCAGATTTGAGACTGATGAATATGAAACTGCAACTGACAGAGATGGCAACGAATAACAGGTTCGAGTTCAGCTTACTGCCGGTGGTCATCGGACGAGATTCGACCGCAGATATTCAGCTTAATGATCCGATGCTTTCGCCGTATCAGTATATGATTGGTAAGCGGGCTGACGGCGGTGCAATTGTTTGGAATCTAAGCGATGACTTTCCTCTCTACGTCAATGGTGGCCTTGTCACTAAGGCCGAGTTATCCCCCGGCGACATCTTGACCATCGGTCAAAACCGATTTGTTTTTTCCTGCGAAGCAACTACAGACCAACCACAACACGGAGGCCCACGAAATGGTGACGATGAACTTAACGCCTTATCTGGAAAAACTCTTGGCTCTGCGAGCAAGACTCCGAGGAGTTATGATTCAGATGGCCGACAATGCCTTGAACCACGATCACTCCCGGTCCACAAGTATGCCGACCGATATGGCAGAGCTTGGTAGCGGCAACTTCGAACAGGAACTCACGCTGAGTTTATTAGGAAGCGAAGAGGACGCACTTGACCAGATTGAAGCGGCGATAGCACGGATCGAAGATGGAAGTTTTGGCCAGTGCGAAACATGCGGTGTGAAAATCCATAAATCCCGCCTCCAAGCCATCCCTTATGCGGCTCAGTGCGTTAAGTGTGCTTCGGAACTTGAGCCGATTGATTTCCAAAGAGGATCAAAGCACCGAGTCTTGCCACGATAATTACTTGGAAGAATATCAAATGTCATTACATCAAATAAGAATTATCCTCCTTTTAATAATAACGGTCTGTGTTTTTTGCCATCCATTCAGTGGAAAGACATTCGGTGAAGACCCGGGTAGCGAGAACCCTCGCCAAAATATTCCTCGAAAATTGCCCGGCATCCAAAATAATGAGCAAATATTGCTTTCCAATCAGTGGTCTGTGAAACCTGCGGGGAAGCAAGTAGTCTTGGGAGATTTTCCGGTCAACATAGCCCTGCATCCAAAAGAGCATTATGCGGCTATCCTTCATGCAGGCTATGGTGAACATGAAATTGTGATTGTCGCTTTGGATACATCCAAAATTGTCAGCCGGGTCACAATACCGCAGTGTTTTTATGGCATTTGTTTTGATACAGAGGGAAAACGTATCTTTGCCAGCGGTGGCGAACAAGAAGTTATTCATCAATACAAGTTCTCTGATGGTTATCTATCCGAACATCAGAAACATCGAGTAGCAAATGCCTCTAAAAAGGGCGTTGTCGCTGGCATTTCATGCAGTCATGACGGGAATATGCTTTTCGCAGCTAATGCCTGGGATGATAATGTTGCCATATTGCCCCTGGACGATGCCAACAAAATTCAGTTCACCAATTTTGAGAATGAAAGCTATCCATATACAACTTTACCTTCTCTCGATGGCTCAAAACTTTATGTCAGTCTATGGGGTAAGTCAGCGGTAGCAGTAATCGATATTAAATCCAATAAAGCTGAAGATCTTTGGAAAACGGAATCTCATCCTACGGAAATGGCGTTGTCTCCCGAGGAAGACATCTTGTATGTTGCCTGTGCGAATAGCAATGCCGTGATGGCGATAGATACTGCAACTGGCAAGGTTTTAGAAACTATCGAAACGGCACTTTATCCCAAGGCACCCAATGGCAGCACGCCCAATAGTCTCTCACTTTCGCCCAAGGGCGATAAACTACTGGTTGCCAATGCTGACAATAACAACGTGTCAGTAATCAATGTTTCAAAACGAGGCGAGAGTAAGTCGCAGGGTTTTATTCCTACCGGTTGGTATCCGACTTCAGTTCGTTTCGATGTTAGTGGCGATAGAATTTATGTGGCCAATGGCAAGGGAATAACTCCTAAGACAAACATTCACGGACCTAACCCATTGATACGAAGCCCAAAGACAATCCAGGAATATATTGCTAGCCTATATCAAGGAACTTTATCTATTATTAAAGCCCCATCACCGAAGGAGATGGCTGCCTACACCCGGGATTCGTATGCATGTAGTCCGTTGTGTGGAGATTTTAAACCTATTACACAGATTAGGGAATCGGATAATCCAATCCCATCGAAAATCGGTGAATCTTGCCCGATCAAGTTTTGTATCTATATTGTGAAAGAAAACCGGACCTACGATCAGGTATTTGGTGACATGCCTGAAGGCAACGGAGATAAAGATCTCTGTATTTTTCCCGAAAAAGTTACGCCCAATCATCACGCACTCGCCCGGGAATTTGTATTGTTGGACAACTTTTACGCCGATGCCGAAGTCAGTGCGGACGGCCATGAATGGAGTATGGCTGCCTATGCCACTGATTTTGTTGAAAAAAGCTGGCCCTTGAACTATCGACCAAGTAAAGAACATACTGTTGGATACCCATCTGAAGGGGACATGGAGATTGCTTTTCCTTCAAGCGGTTATATCTGGGACCGCTGCAAGGCAGCAGGATTAACCTATCGTAGTTATGGCGAATTTGTGCATCATGATGGCATCAAGGTGGGCGGACCTGGTACTACGAAAGTCAAAACATTAGAAGGGCACTTTGATCCATTTTATCGGGGCTGGGATCTAGATTATTCAGATCAGAAACGTGTCGATAGGTTTATCGAGGAATTGCATCTATTTGAAACAGAAGACGCAATGCCGCAATTCATCGTGTTACGGTTGCCGAACGATCATACCGCCGGACTAAAGGCGGACAAACTCACTCCCCTAGCAATGCTTGCTAACAACGACCTTGCTTTGGGACGATTTATCGAAGCTGTCAGTCATAGTAAGTTCTGGAAAGAGATGGCAATTTTTGTGGTTGAGGACGACGCTCAAAACGGCTCTGACCATGTAGATGCCCACCGGACTGTTGCACTGGTCATCAGTCCCTACACAAAACGACATTATGTTGATTCAAGTTTCTACTCCACCTCTAGCATGTTAAGGACAATGGAGTTGATTTTGGGCATTCCTCCGATGACACAATTTGATGCCGCAGCATTGCCGATGTATGCCTCTTTCCAGGCCAGACCCGATCTCGCACCTTATAAACATCTGCCACCTAACATTGATCTGAATGAAAAAAATTCTTCATCCGGCTGGGGTGCAAAAGTCTCAGAGAAACTTGATTTTAGCGAAGCTGATGCAGTAGACGATCTTCTTTTGAATGAAATTGTTTGGAAATCGGTTCGTGGAACCAATACAACTATGCCCCCGCCTGTTAGAGCCGGTTTTGTTTTCCCTCATCAAATGAATAACAGTATGGACGATGATTAGCCATCGATAACAGAGATTGAGCGAAGTTCCAAGCTATCCCCTATGCAGCCTAGTGCATTCAGTGTGCTTCGAAAAAAGAAGACTTGCTGACCACATTTGATTTCCAAAGAGTCTTGCCACGGTAACTTAGCCCCAGAGTGACGACAATGGTCATAACAGTCGAGAACACGAAATCTATCAAGAATCACGCCGTCGAGGATGTGGCGGAAGAAAAAGCCAAGATGTTGCTTGCCAAGTTAAAAGGCTTGACCCGCTCAATCCTGCGGTACTATGTCGTGACCATCCTTGACAGTACAGTAGACGACGACCCAGGGCCAGAAGAGATAGTTGAGTACCTACAATGCTCTGGGTTATCACTTGAAGATTGGAATTATTACCTTACACAAGCATTCATTCTTAAATAACCTCGCTTCTCCGACGGGATTCTGCATTCACATGAGCATCTCCGACATAGAACATCTGCGACAGCGTATCGAAAGTGTCCTTGCTGAACTTGGAAGGTCCGATTCCCTTTGGTCATGTGTCAAGGCGACTTCGCTCGACCACAACTCGGAAGCACACGAGGGAATTCTGGTGGTTTGGCTGACGGACCGGAATGTCATTGAGTTCCACGATGAAAATGGCGATCTGTTGAAGACGGTCAGTCTCGATCAAGAGGATACTGGCAGCAGAGCAGCCTAGCTATCGTAGGAAATGATGCGACCTTTATGAGATAATGGAAATTTGCCACCGCAACTGTGAAACATCTTGAAAAATATTCGGAGAATTGGATGGAGGATTTGTTGTCAGAACTCGGTGCTAGGGTCGAAACGCCCGCCTGGGAACCGCTTCGTAGGCAACTTCTGGAAATATGTCGGTTGTTTTTGAATGTATCCGCCGATGCCAAGAGCGAGATCATTTCATATTATGTCAAGTTCACTGTCGGCACCGCTCCCACTAGCTCCACGTATGCTGCGATCTGGTTGAAGAACACTAAGCGATTGATTGTCGGCTTGGCTTTGCCCGAGGGATACGAAGCGGAGGAATTGGGGCCAGCATTGCCCGGAACCGCTTACAAAGGACTAACCAAGTATTACGCCATAGAACCTGGGGGCGAAGTGCCGCAACGGCTTGGAGAATGGGTTGGTTTGGCTTACCAGAATGTTTTAAGCAGCAATTAGGCACTGGCGGAACGATCAAGGATGGACGCATTGAAATTCAGGGCGATCATCGGGATCGGATTGTTGCGGAACTCGAAGGAATGGGCTATCGAGTGAAACGAGCCGGGGGCTGACAGAAGTGACGAACGATATGGAGAACCCAAGAAGGTACGGACAGCCGCCGTTTAGCGTAGCCGTCATTCATGGAGGCCCTGGTGCTCCCGGTGAGATGGCTCCTGTGGCAAGAGAGCTTTCCACTGACCGGGGTGTGCTGGAACCATTGCAAACGGCACGTTCTCTCGAAGGTCAGATTGAAGAACTGAGGTCACTCTTGACCGCCAATGGCGATCCTCCTTTTACTCTAATCGGCTCATCGTGGGGAGCTATGCTGAGCTATATGCTTACTGCACGGTGTCTCAAAATTGTCAAGAAAATCATCCTCGTCGGCAGTGGAGTCTATGAGGAGCGGTATGCGGCGACCATTCAGGAGACCCGGCTTAGCCGACTCACCGAGCAAGAGCGGGCAGAAGTTCGCTCCCTGATGAAATCTTTGGATGATCCAACCAATTGTCATCGGAACACCACCTTCACCAGGCTTGGTGTTCTATTCACACAGACCGATGCTTACGATCCGCTGGCTCTCGACACCGAAGTGATAGAGCCCCAATACGATGTCTATCAGAATGTGTGGAAAGACGCCGTGGCATTACGTTCCTCGGGAGAACTGTTGGAAATGGGAAAAATGATTCAATGTCCCGTAGTGGCGATCCACGGCGAATACGATCCGCATCCTGCTGCTGGAGTTGAAAGGCCCTTGACCGCCGTGGTGAAAGATTTTCGATTCATCTTGCTCAAGAACTGCGGGCACTTGCCCTGGATCGAAAGGGAAGCAAAGGATAGATTCTATGCAATCCTCAGAGAGGAACTAATGTGATTGAAGCCATTCCTTACCTCCTGTAAATCACCATCATCCCGTCATGTTTCTCCTTTGAGGCTCGGACAACAACCGACTGGTACTTGGGATCATTCCCCACTGCATCCAAGAAGTCTCGCATTTCGCTGGCGAACTGAATCACGTTGTCGGCCACGATGATCGCCCTCGCCTTGAGCTTCGGTTCCACCGCCCGAAGGTAGCCGAGATACTCCTCCTTCAATGCGTCAATGAACACGAAATCGAAGGGGCCTACGAGCTTTGGAATCACCTTTAAAGCGGCACCTTTGACAACAGAAACCGTTTTGTGCAATGCCATCTTCCTGATATTTGCACGGGCAGTTGTAGCCATATCGGCATCGATTTCAATACTTGTCAGGTGGCCTTTGTTTCGCTCAAAACCTAGCCCCATCACAATGGCTCCGTAGCCTGTCGCCACGCCGATCTCCAAGCCGTTCTTCGCCCTTGAACTTTCGATCAAGATTCGGAGAAAGCGAGCATCACCCGGAGTCGTGTTCATGCCGATCCGATGAAAGTTCTTGATAAAATCATTGCGGAACTGCTGAAGGTCATGAGAGACTTGCATATTTGTCCTTCGTTCGTGCATTAGACTGGGTCGGCCTTTATGAACACGGCGGCACGGCACCAGCGAAGACGAGGTTGTTCAACCATTCGGAAGCCCACTTCTTCTGGAATGACCACCTCGTTGGCGAACGTTTTGCCGGAAACATGTATTGGGGGTCAGCCAGCAGCAGGTTCGCCCTACTTGATCGCAAGTGCCATATTGATCTCGGTGATGGCAGCCTTCACGCTGGCGGTGGCCTGGGGGTGCCTGACGTTCAACTGTGTCAAAGCCCCTTGCAGAAGTTGTTGGGCCTCACGCAATTGAGCATCCGAGGTTGCTTGGGGTTCATGCATTTTTTCGTGACTGGCGTGGGCGACCTTCGGTGGAACGGCTCCGTTGTTGGAAGTCAAGCCAGGCTGGGCCTTCTTGTGATGGTGGCCCAGTTCTTCCAAGGTGTTGCGGACCTCTTTGGCAGCCTTGGCCCGATGGCCTTCGTAGTCGTAGTCGGCACTGACCAAGAGCCTGTGGGCCGATTTCAGAGTTTGGATAAGTTCTGCATTGGCCGTTCCTTTCGCCGGGACCGCTTTGGCCAAGGCAGCAGACGCCAACCCAACGAAAAACATCGAGATAGACAGACCGATAATGCAACTCAAGTTCCGACGCATGAGATGCCTCCGCTAACTTCTAATCTAAATCCTTGCCCTATGCGTTTATTATACCAAATTGTCGAAATTATGCCAGATTGCCTAACAGGGATTTATTCCCTCGGCGGAAAGTCGGAAAACTCGGAAATGAACGATTTGAACCTGTCAAATTGACAAGTTGGGGCTTGCCAATACTGCCCCTTGAAGGTGAAATATGGGCTTACCCACCACTTCAACCAAAGGAAACGCCAATGAACTCCCCCACATCAAAGATACCCATGACCAAAACGGAGATGATCGCCGTTTTGGCTGAGTCAACTGGTCTGACCAAGCAGCAGGTTGTCAGTCTGTTCGATGAACTCGCCAAGCTCATCAAAAAGGAACTCGGTGAAGAAGGGGCAGGCATCTTCAACATTTCTAACTTGTTGAAAATCAAAGTCGTCCGCAAACCCGCCACTCCAGAACGCAAGGGCATCAATCCATTCACAAAACAGGAAACGGTCTTCAAGGCCAAGCCCGCCAAGAATGTGGTCAAGCTGGTGCCGTTAAGAGGATTAAAGGAGTTAGTTTAGATTGCTCGAAAGAAAACTGCCGAAGCAGCCAAGCAATCCCCGGTTCCTCGGTAGGTGGCACTAACTTGGTCAATAACCGTGACAATGGAGAACGAACACTGCGGACGCAGCCACCAGGCAATATACGCCGAAGAGATACCAACGGCCACTCTCTAACCAACGGGAGAGCCATTTAAGGGCCAGCAAACCGGCCAGGAAAGCACAGACCATACCTAAGAGGCTAGGACCGAATAAGCTCCATGTTACGTCGAAATCCCCGGCTTCCTGATGGGCTTTGACTAATCGCCATACCTCACGCCCGATAGCCGCTGGGGTGATGATTACTGCGAGAGCGAAGCTGAATTCCTCCGCCTTCGCCTTGAGAACACCCAACAGCAAGCCGGTTGAAATCGTTGCCCCAGACCGTGAAAACCCCCGAAACGGCAGACAC
Source organism: Pirellulales bacterium (assembly GCA_963844755.1). Lineage (GTDB taxonomy): Bacteria > Planctomycetota > Planctomycetia > Pirellulales > Thermoguttaceae > JBEKIK01. Next base: position 281,109 of record CAWJPM010000014.1, on the reverse strand, counting down.
AATCCTTGGACGGCACCGACCCAGGCAGCCTCTCGAATCCCAATCGTTCTGTTGCGAGCCGTTGCACGTTCAGCTAGCCCGGCTATTAAGATCAATACCCCTGCCGCCAATAATGCTCCAGCAACAAGGCCGAGGTTGCCGAATAGCAACTCGATCTCGGCCTTTGGCAGATGACCACTCGCATCTTTGACCAAGTAGCCTGACCTCTCGGCACCCTTCTCGATTCCCAAAATAGGCGGTATGCCAACGGCGGCAGTTAGCATTGTTGCCGTAATGAGTCTGACCGCCTGTTGCCTGAACACGCTACGAGAGGAAAATATGCTGTTTTTCCAGGCCCGCCAGAAGTAGAGGATTACTGCAAACATCGTTCCTGTATGGAGCATCACCAACAGCAGCGTCATATCAGGTGTGGAGGGATTCAATCCCATGAGCTTGGCAACCACGATCACATGGGCAGAACTGGAGACCGGAAGCAATTCGGCAAAACCCTGCACAATGGCAAGGATGACGATGTGAAGCAGGCTCATGGATGCAATTCCTTTCTGCTGTAGTTACCTGATTCACCAATTCTCTGCCAGCAACTCGAAATATGCCTGGGGGTGGGCACATGCTGGACAGGCTGCTGGGGCCTCTGGACCTTCATGAACATAGCCGCAATTCATGCACCGCCACTTCACCGACTGATTCCGCTTAAAGACTAGACCGTTTTGGATACTCTCCAAAAGGCCACAGAAACGCCGCTCGTGTTGTTTTTCTGCTACGGAGATTTTCTCAAAGATGATCCCAATTGCGTTAAAACCTTCCTTCTTGGCTATGGTGGCAAAAACAGGATACAACTCAGTCCACTCGTGGTGTTCGCCATTAGCAGCCGCCAAAAGATTCTCGGCGGTAGTTCCGACTACGCCTGCTGGAAAAGAACACTCGATCTTCACCTCGCCACCCTGGAGATACTTGAAGAATCGTTTGGCGTGTTCTTTTTCCTGATTCGCTGTTTCCTCGAAAATGGTAGCGATTTGGATGTAACCATCGTTTCTAGCTTGGCTGGCAAAGAATGTATAATGGTTTCGAGCCTGTGATTCGCCAGCGAAAGCAACCAGCAGGTTTCGTTCAGTTTGTGATCCTTTTAAGTCCATATCAGTTACCTCCAGTTCAAGGACAACAATTGCAGTTTCGCCGCTAGTGTATCACAAATAAAGTGTAAACACCACTACACCAAGCTGCCGGTCACTGAATTCGCAGCATTTCGTTGCCGCCTCGCTGGAACTCGTAATCTACCGGTTGGATTACCGAGTTATATCCATGATCTTCAAGACAAAGGCGAACTAAATCAACGTGTGGTGAACGCTGCCCACTGTGGTCAAGTAGTGGAAACACTCGCACCTCCCTGGCAACTCGACACATCTCTAACATGGCTTGGCAGTGGAACTCGGCCGAGAACTGAGTAGAATAGGTGAAAAGCAAGTGGGAACACAGGGCCAAGTCGAATGTACCATCGTTGAACGGTAGCTTGGGCAATTCATGGGGCAAATATCGGCCTACGCTTTTTCCCTCCTCAAAGTCCGCAAGGAACTCCTCCATCACCTCCATGCGAATACGGCCCAGGTCTTGTGGCGAGTGGAAAGTTGTCCAGATATAGGCTGACTGATTCGCAACGAGTTGTTCAATCATTGTTAGATAGATGTCTTGAATCCGCTTTCGAATCTGACCCACAGAGAATTGATAGAGCGGGTCTATCGACATGACACGATGTCCCCGCTCGTGCATAGCCAGATTGAAACTGGCAGGCCCGTCACCACATCCAAGTATTTTTTTCTTCAGGTCTTCATCCGTGAGTGAGAACATTCGCACATATTCATCAAACGATCTTCCCCACGGCACGACCTGGTCAAGTTGAAAGGCCATTCTGTTTCCCACCAATAACAAGAATCGTTACGTCGGTTCCTTAATCGCCTCGATCTCCAAACGAACCATAGGCACATGAATCAGCCCATCGGAGTCCATCGAATGGCTTTTGAGGTACTCTTGGACGATCTCGTCAAGAAACTGCTGTTGCAAATCCGTTGGGACTCGTTGCCAATAGGGCATCCATGTCGTTCGCAGCCAACCGTCCAGCCCTTTCCGGCCTTCGTGAGTCATGTCCTTGGGAATCAGTTCCAGCCGTGTGGGCACCAAATCGGCCTCATTTAACCAGGGGCGGTACTCGTCTGGACTATAGAAGCCCCACGGGAACGTGAAACCGCCGAAGTAATCGGCCCATAATGGTCTGGCGATCACATCAAATACGACCCTAGCAACCTCGGCAGCATTTCCTTTGCCGCCGAGTTGCAACATGACACGCCCTTCAGGACATAAAGCTTGCCGAATACCCTTAAGTACCGGTCGATGGTCAAGCACCCAGTGCAGACAGGCAAAGGAGATCACCCAGTCGAATTCTTCTTGGAAGTCCAACGATTGGGCGTTCCCTAGCTTAAAGCGAAGGTTCCAGATCTCTTCGACAGGGAATTCCTTGCGGGCAAATTCGATCATCTCAGCGGAGGCATCTAGCCCCACTACCAATCCATTTGGTACATGCTGGGCAACTTCTGCCGTAATTTTTCCGTCGCCGCAACCGATGTCCAGAATACGCTCATGACCCTTCAAAGCGAGCTTTGCGAGGAGTTCTGTAGCCCATTTCTGCTGTTGGGAGGAGTGCTGATGGTACTCGTTGGGATTCCATTGATTCATGGTTTACTCACTGAGCGGTGTCTATTACCCTGGCTTTCAAGGTGATTTGTCTGCTGAATCGGCCTTTATGAACAAAGCAGCCCGACTCCACCGAACCCGTGGCCGTTCAATAAGTCGGAATCCCACGTGTTCCGCAAGGGCAACCTCCCTGTCGAAGTTCTTGCCAGACACATGCAATGGAGGCTCTGCCAGTAGCAACCCACTCCCATCCTTTAGACAATCATGAATCTCCTTCAACAGGCGGTATTGGTCTGGAACTTCATGAAGCATGGCAAAGACGAGAGCAAAATCAACCTTGGCATCGACCCCGAGCCGATTTTGCTCGCACTTATGCATATCAATACGGGTAGCCACGCCCGCCTTTTCTGCTCGTTGCCGTAGCATATCGAGCATCTGCTGTTGGAGATCGACGGCGATAACTTTCCCGTTGTCACCGACCATCCTCGCCATAGGGATTGAAAACCAACCAAAACCGCAACCCACGTCCATCACGGTCATCCCCGGCTTGACGTATGGCCCAACAATCTTCTGTGGGTCATGAAGCCAGCGACGTAATGGAGTGTTGATAGTGAACGGAACAGCCCACCAGGGGCAGATGTGAGCGGCCATACTGCTCTCCTCAGATTGATGTGATTTAGGATTCGTTCAGCAGCATTGTACACATTCGTGGAGTTTTGTCAGCAGGGCGATGACGACAGTGAGCCCTCAACAATGACCGAAATCTGCCGCCCAGCAGGGTCAGCCAGCGATCCACCGATATACCACATAGAAAGCGAACAATACTCCAACATAGATCCACCAAGGCTTGCGGGCAGGAACAGTATCTTCTTCCGAGATGTAGTTTTCGCAATAGGGACAGCGGGGTGAATCCTCATGGATCTGGCGTTTGCAATACGGACAAGGGATGGTTGGTTCCTCGTCTCCCGTCTCGGAGTTGTTGTCATCCCATACATCTTCATCCATGAATCATTCCCTTTTCAACGATGATTATGTTGAGCATCTTGGTGAGTCGCTTTTCAAAAGTATTGGAATACGTAGTCATCTCGGCGTTTGCGTGGCCTCCGTGGCACTGGTACATTTGGCTGATATGCCCTTCGATTCTCGAAGTCCGTGAGGTCAGCAACATCAATGCGATAACGTGGCCGTCCTCCCAATCTCTGGGCAACATTGATTGCCCGCAGTTCACCGTTGCGAATCCAGGTCATGATTTTCCCGACGGATACGCCCCAGAGTTGAGCCACCTCGGTTGTAGTCAACTTGGTACGTCCACTGTCGGGCGACCACATTTTGCGAACGGCCATTGTTTCAGCCCTCCATTGCTCGGCTTTCAATTTTATGGAGTTCTCACTGCTCCCGTTCTGCCCACACCCGCACCTCACCCTCCTCAAACTCGACGTGAATCACATTCGGATGACAACAGACGGGGCAATCTTCGACGTACTCATGGCTCGATCCGGCTGACGGGTCAAGCGGGATCACAACCTCTTCCCCACATGAGTCGCAGATATAGCTTGCCTCGTCCTGCATTTTCCGTTTCACCCTACTTTCTATCCCCAACTCTTCGGCATGGATATGGTCACGGCCTTCTTCCTTCCGGCCCTCTGCCTCCAGGTGTTCAAAGTCGGGATACTCAGCAATCGGAGCGGCGCCGCCGCCGCCGATCTTGTCTTTGTACTGCCCTACCATTCCGGCGATATGCCGGTTCCACTGGCCCACGGTTTCAACCAGAGCTTTGACATCCCGATTCTCCCAGAAATGGCCCTCGTCCTTGACCGCTTCTAGGATGCCCATCGTCTTGGCTTGGTCCAGCAAACGAACCACCGTGATGTGGCACCGGACGAAGTTAGCCATCCCGCCATCATCAGGGTTGCTGGCATATTGCGTCTTACAGAACGACTGCCACGACCAACCACTGAGACCGGTACTGACTGTCCCATCTTCGGTTTCAACCGTATCAGGGTAGACCGCCAAGCCGAAATTGGCTGCCTCACAACCCTCGCCGGGCCAAGTGGTAAAGGCAAAGGCACGACTCGGCACGACGAAACGGTATGCCTCACCAACGGAGATCATGCGGCGGCTTTGGACGAGAAGCCAATGGAAACGGTCATCGTGGTCGGTTTGGAAGTCGTAGGCGGTTCCCGAGAACTCTATGACCTCGCTGACCTCGGACATGGCAAGATCGAGAGCCGCTTGCCGGAGTTGCCCCACCAATTGCCTTGCCTTTTCGGGGTCGGTAACGGTCGATTGCAAGGTGTAGTGAATCGTCAGGCCCATCAGTCTTGTCCTCGGAAAAGCGAATTTATTATTTATTATTTGGACGCAGAACTCCGACCGCCAATCTCCCCTCTGTGTAATACGGGTCGCCTCCACTAGTGACTGGTCCTATCCTCGGCCTTCAAAATCCCCATATTTGATGGTGCAGTATTCCTTTGCCACATCAGGATAAGCCTTTTCAAATGCAGTCACGGCTCGTGCCGCCTTGCCGCCACTTTTTTCACAGAATTCTCGGAACGACATAGTACGTTGAAACTTTGGCTGGTTTACCCACCGTGCCAGATGTGTGTAGATGCTTCGACACACGGATGATGCCAAACGGTGGTTCTCGTGACGCATGACGTATCCCAGACAATGGCTCCCCCACAAAACCTGCAACCGCCGAAACACGCCCGCAATGTCCCGCCAGGTTTGGTCTTCGAAACCGCATAATAGATAGCATTTAGTCCCTTTGTTCGGCAGATACTTCCGCAAGATATTTAATCCCCGTCGAATCGAGGCTGCATCCTGGATGCGGTCAAAAGCAAAGATGACCTCCCCGCTGCACGGAGCAGTTTGGAGCAACTTGGCAATGGTCGGCGTCAATAATCTGAGGTCAAGCCCTTGCTTAAACTCGAATGTCTTTCCATCTCGCTCGCATGTGCGGACTAGATTGGTCAAGAGCGATTGGCAATCCGAATAGGCCAAGATATTGTCGTCCAGCAAACAAACTCTTTTTCGATTCGGGTTGTAAAACTCCAGTAGCGATGAGGCTCGCACGGCTTTCCTGGCATTTCGATTCACGCAAAAGGGGCAACGGCGGGAGCATCCACGGGTGAGATAACCGAGGGAGTAGTCTGTGTAATATTTGATGTTCGTTCCGGTTCGACCTTGCAGCCAGCCAGCGTAGAGGTCATAGTCAGGTGGACTATGTTTGACTGCTTTTGACAAGGGCAATGCCTTATCAAAGAAGAACCCGGTGCCACCGAAGCGAACATGCGGGAGTTTAAGCACTGAGGGTGGTACGGTTTTGGCGATATCCGTGAAGACGCAAGAAATATATACACGGCTAAAATCGTTTACATACTTGTAGCTAGGGACGAGTGTCACAACATCGCCTCGCTCTTTGTGGTACGAAGCCAGCTTCATGCAAGCCAAATTAGGGAACCGATGCTGTTGATTTACGAGCAACTCGGCGTCGATTATGCCTACTGTTTTCATAGGGAACGAAGCTTTTCAAGATACCGGCGTGTGTTCTCTCGCTTTGGTTGCCGCACCCGATCCCGCTGCTTGGTAACGGTCTTCAGAACCGCCTTGCAGAATTTTAGTAGCTCATCTACTTCAACCGACCAGAGCAGGTCTTTCTGCCATTCGATGGAATTGATTGTCTCTGCCACCGTCTTGAGCCGTCGGTGCATCAGTGCCAACTGGTAACCTGGGTCTTGCGAACCCATGTCCCTCGCTACATCAGTTTGTTTGTCGGCTTCGTCAGGCATAAACTCTGGGTAAATGCCGTACCGGGCCTTCGCCTCGCTGATGGTCATCGCCCCCACCTCTTCCTCGGATGCCGCCCCGTATAATTTGATCGCCTCCCAGGCGGTGGTTGTGGGGATGCCATGTTTCTTGAGCCACTTGCCCCACCGGCCTACGGGTTTCGTTTTTTCTCGGGCAAGGGCGAGGGCGAAACCAATCCGATGTGTTTCTACGGCTGTTCTGCGGTTGAGTTGTCTAATTTTCCTTTCCCGCAGGGCGACCTTTGCCAACCCCGTAAGAACATATTCAGCCAGCGTGTCCAAATCCCAAGTCTCATTAGGGACGTTCATTTTATAGCCTCCATAGGGGGTGGGTTAACTTTCGGCCAGCCGAAAGTCCTTCCGTTATACAGTCACGTCCAGTTCATTGCGATCCCAACAATTTTATCAGAAGAATTGCCGTATTTTTATGCGACTGTCCAATGCAGACCGACAAAGTTTGGCTTAACCGTGGACGGGGTCGTGGTCGTGAAATACAGCGGTGGCCTGGATTCGACTTGCGATTTCCTGAACGGCCAACTCAGCCGCCAGTAATTGATAGAACTCATGCATCGCCATGATTTGGGGATTCGGCAGACCGTGGGCTTTGAGCCGCCCGAGAGCAATCTCGACGTGAAATTGGATCTCGGCACCCGTCTCAGAGCCGAGTCTCCTCCTAATTTTGGTCCGCAGGCAATCTCGGTCAGCGACGGCTTGGTTGTATTGGAAGCCAAAAAGTTTCCACACTGAGTTGTTTGTCATAGAGATATTTATGTACCGAAGCGATTGTTATCAAGGGAGAATTGGGCCATATCCGAGAATCTTCTTTCAAAACCCCTCCATGGCCCAGTCGATTTCGCCTTCTTCTAACGAGTCCTCCAATGTGTCCACCAGTTGCCAAGCCTGGGCGGGACTCAAGGGTATGTCGGCCACCATGACCGGCTCGTCAACTTGGTCGGATCTCCGGCAAACTAATTCCTGACGGACCTGTTCGGTAAGGCGAAACAGTTCAGCCTGCGTGAGGTAAAGGCGGCTAGAGGATGAAATTGTGATGGAAATCACGGCATCGTCACGAGCGACCATATGCCGACCATCTCTTGCAATCGCCAGCACTAGAACCCCTCATGCTGCCAATCACAGAGATTTGCAGTCGCCATCGCCTCGTCGGTAATCAACTCCTCGTGACCCATGAGCCGTACTGCCTCAGCAAACTGCTGATGATAATAAGGCTCCAACGCTTGCATACGGTCGGGAACAACGTACCAGCAGTAATTCCAAAATCGCATGGTTCTAAGGTGGTATGAGGTGTCGATATAGGCTTCTACTTCTGGATCGTATTCCGAGAGCCATGATTCCGCATCCACCATCGCTCGGTCGGCGACACACCCCAGGAGGTCCTGCTCGGAAGGAGCCGGGCCATCGCCATCACAATTCAACATAGTCCATCGCATCAAGTTCAATTCCTCAGTTGTGAAGTTCATTGTGTCCTTTTCCTTTCTTCCTTTTTCACCTTTTCCAAATACTCGTCGAACGGCATCACGTTCAAAACCTCAATACCGTCAACATGGCTGATGTCCATGCCTCCAATCAGGTCTTCATCCTCTTCAATTTGGGCCTGTGCGGACATCTCATCAACAGCCTCCACGGACATGCTGCAATGCAAAACGAACTCAACTAAATACTCGTTGAGACTGGGCATGTCGGTTTCCCCGGCCTCTGTGTCGCCGGGTTGGCCTGGAGTCTTGTTGGTCTTAGAAATGGACTGGATACCCACATTATGCACCGGTGCAGGTTTCTTTTTGGCGATAGGTTGGTCATAAACGTTTTCTGGTAAGTCTGTAAACGACTCTCTGCCGTTGTGCAGTGCCTCTTCCACAGTCAGATCGTCTAGTGCTTCGGGTTTTACAATATTGTTCCTGATATTGATGGCCTGCCAGACCCGCTTATAGCTCCAGCCCTGTTCCTTGACGAAATCCATCCAACTGCCATGCTTGTGCTGCTGGCGAATTACTCGGAGAATATCTCCAAGCTGCCAATACAGGGTTACGAGGCATCGCTCGTTACTTAAGATACTGTCGAATATTCTGTTCGCATGATTTATAAGAACATCGATAGACATCTCTTCATATTTTCCGTTTCGGAAAATGTCAGCGATTGGAATGGCTTGCGTGGGATTGTTGGGATCGATGATTGCTCCCAGTTTTACCAGTTCTTTTTCATTCTTGATTTGTAAGCCCATTATGGGTCTCCTTTTGGGGTTAGTTTTATAATCGTCTCAAATTAAGACACCCCAAGTTTAAGATAACGACAATTCTTTGTCGTGTCGGAGAGTGGGGGTAGAGTGTGGATGAGTGCGGGTGTCTAGGCTAGACGATATCCACGATGGGCCTTGCCAGGGAAATGAATGACCGCCGCCCAATCAGGGTCGTCTTTTATGAGGCGTTTGAGAATGCCTCGTGCGTCCGAGTGTCCGCTATTTAATTCGAGTTGTGTTTTGCTCAAACCGTTTTCACCAGCTTGATAGAGGGCTTGTAGGACATCCATCTGTGGTTCACTCAGTCCCCGCTTCTCTTTGCCTTTAACAAAGAAAATATGAGAGAGTGGGTCAAAATGAACATTTTTTACCAATTCAATAGTTTGCCCTGATTTGTGAAGATCGCTTAATGCCACGGCTGTTACAATCAGTTGGCGAGCAACTTCCTGAAATACAGGTTGTTCATGTTTGCCGGGATGGCCATACTTTTGAATGAAATGTTCTGTAACGAGTAATAACGTCTCTTCATTCGAAAGGTTTTCGATTTTAATATGTTTTCTGATATTTTGAAGTTCCGAATCGGCAGTAATAAGAGCTTCGGCAAGTGGATAATCTTGCTGTGTTTTTCCTCCTTTAAATCCAAAGGGAAGAATGAATTCTAGTGAGTCCCCAGCCGACAACCTATCCGAAATAGTAGCGAGGTTACCATTTACCCATGGGTCGGCGAAATATGAAATGTTGAATACTTCCCTCAACGATTTTTTTACAGTGCCAACTGTTTTGCCAACCAATGGCAGCCATCAATGGTTTGAGCCACAGACTACTTGAACCAAATTGGCATAAGGGATTGTAGACATTGGAGATTTGCCTTACGTGGAATATACAAAGACATCGTACATTGTAATATTTTAATTATTTGTGCCTAGTAGATTTGATAAATGATGTCTCGTCCTTTGGAATTGAAAGCCAATTCCTGTGCATTTATGGATAGCTCCTTTTCCAACCACGTTGCCAACCTCTCGGGCGACCGCAACACAACTTGAGGAATAGGAATGGCCGACCTGGAGCATCGGATCGACACCGGACATCGCTGACAGAGGCTCTAGCTCGGAGGTCGTCCCAGGCGGCATGGATACTTTTCAATTGATTTAGAAAGGCTCATGCGAGTTGGATGACGCAACGGAGCGGTGGTCAGGCGGGTTTATAATAGCGGTCTTCCGGCTATGGCGAGGCAGAAATGGACTGACCTCGGCGGAAATGATACGCCTTATAATGGGCTAATAAAGGTAGTAAATTTTGTACGTGGCTGTGAAACCAAGCCATCAAGCTTTGTCATGTTCAATCCCCACAATCGACAATAACCCATTGCAACACAAAGACTTATGAAGAACTCGTTCCCCGTGAGCGACTAAATCCCGTCATAGAACGCCAAACGTTTGCGTTGGCGTTCTATGAACCTCATCCATCTTGATGGACCACCGCCAATAGCACATGCTGCACGCCGAGTACAGCCGAAACACTTGTTCAAGAAGAAATGTGGGGACGCCGCCCATCAGCAAAAGCCAACAGACGGTATCCCCACATAAACGATGGGAGCCTTTTAGAAAAGCGGCTCTAAGACAGGTCTTTCAGATTAATAACCGACCAGAGATTCCAATTGGTCATCGACGAATTTGATGACCTTTGGCTCTTGACAGTGTTTTCTGAAATACTTCACAGCCCCATGAAGGTCGGGCGAACCTGAATCGGCATAGATATCCACTGGTTCCCCTTTTTCATCAAGGAGTACCAACAGAATGCCACGTTCGCCCTTGAATACTGAGTACGACTTCGGCAACTTGTCGAAGTAGTCCAACGGTACATCAGCAAAAGCCGTATCCCCTTGTATATCGATCACTAGCCTCATGTGAGGTTCACAAGGCTCCATGTGTCGATGCTCATGCAGAAGGGTCTGCATGACCGGATATGCAAGGTGACGATCTTTTGGCAGTCTTCGCACGGCCTTGGAACACAACTGTCGGTTGTAGTCCCATCGGTCGGCGTTGTCTGCAATCTCACAAAGGTGGCTCCGTCGCAGATAGCGATTGGAGCGGATCACAAAAACAGAATGCTTCATAAGCACTCCTTTCATAAAAAGGGATGGAGTTGCCGCCCGTCCCACACGGGACTAATAAGCGGCGGCTCCAATGACGCAAAAAGCCACCTCAATGAGTGGCTTATCACACAATAAAAATTATCTGAAGCCGGATAACTCCTTACTATCTGGCTATTCAAACCAGGCGACCACGCCCGCCACCACACGGCGACGACCAAAACATGGCTCCTCTCTAAATCCAAGGTCATCGGGGGTTCTTGTAACGCTGTGTGAAAATCGTATGATTTCCCAGAACGGGAATTTGTCACGAAAATGTGAAAATCGGGAGAAAAGCAAATGCGAAAACACAAGGCAGAGCGAGTGAGGAAGGCTAATGAAGTAAAGCGAATAATGAAGGAGGATAGTGCCCCAGAATCCGCTCAATCGGAAAACATCGAGCATGGATTCCATTTGTCTTTCGCCGATCTCCCAACAGACGAGATAAGAGAACGGAAACCAGACATTTTCAAGAAAAACATATAATTTCTCATTAAACATAGTGGGTTAAAAAAAGCGACCATCGCCATAGAAGCGAACGTCCCGGCGGAATGGCTGCGGCAGTTGTCACGGCGAGGGCTAAAACAAATCCGACCTAGCAACGATACCTTACTCGACCGTTTGCGGCGGTTTTTTGAGCTAAATTCAAAAGACGAGCTATGGTCAGAGCATCTGATTGACGACCTCAAGGAAACTGGGGAGCGGGCTGCAAAGATACACCCTTTACTGCGAAGTAAATATTGGCCCTATGTGTTGAGGTATTATGAGCTTCTGCAAACGGACGGCTATGAATTTTTGGGGGGACTCGTTGATAAACTGAATGAGCTAGAAAGGGCGTTGGCAGTCCGGGAAAGCCATAATAACGAGGACAAGGCTTCTGCGGAAGATGAGGAGAAATATCGCCTGAAAAGATTCAGATGATGATTTTGACAAGACTGAACCCTCAAACTAGTCAACCAGTTCTTACACCGCCATTTGGCAGTTTAATTTCTTTTTTAATGTGATCGCTACACACCCGACACAGCCGACACGATTTGGCTTGTCACGACGCATTCTCGGCGTTAAGATGGTCTTTAGAAAACGTGTCTGGAGACAAGTTAGAGGCTGGAGCGAGCTAGAATCCGTTTCGTGTAACAATTGTCGGAAAATCGTTGAATCGAAAAGTAGCCAATATGGTAGCCAATTAGAATTGTTGCATTTCCTTAAGTCCTTATAAATAAGGAGTTACGACATCTAAAATGGAAACCCATCGTCTCCACTTTTTTGTAATCCTCGCCGAAATTTAAAGTCAAATTACCTGCCGACGGTCGGCATTGTGCCCAATAGTTGACGGAAATAGGGGTAATAACTACCACCGCTTACTTAAAGGGCGCATTGCAATGGTTTCGAGGAAAAATTCTGTTCCGAATTATTGTCTACACAAGGGAGCAGGCAGGCATTCGCTAACAATTCGCCGGTCGGCGCCCAAAGGAAATCATTCCGCATCCGCCATCTATTAACGTTTGTACGGTGAATGAACCGAGGCCGTCCAACGGACGGCCGGAAAATGAGGCAAAAAGGTTTACTTGCCAAATCATTATCCAAGCAAATACCAATAAAAACCATGAGAAAACTCATCCTGATTCCGATCATCCACACATCCGTCGACTTGGGATCCATGTCGGAATCGGTAAAGGAGCATTATTTAAAACGGTTTGGGCCGTCGGTTTGGAATCGACGGGAAGAGATTGTGGCGAAACTGTGGAACGACATTCAGGAAAAAATAAACGTTTTAGACGTCGATTACAAAAAAGCCCGAATCTACCAGGACGGGTTGCCCGTGTGCGGGTTCGAGCGGGAAATCGTTAAGGAACTTGCCAAGGCGGGCAGCAGCAACCATCAATTCATTTTGGAGTTAGTCGGCAAGGGCGCCGAACTGATGGGAACCGAGGATCCGCAACTTTTAATTCAGGAATATCAATTACATCAACACGAGAAAGACAAATCCCTTGCAAATCAAGAGATAATTGAAGAATCCGCGCGACTGCTGGAAGCCCGTGATCGGTTCATTGCAAAAAGAATCGATGAAACGCTTCAGGCCGAGGAAACAGGGCTGCTGTTTTTAGGGGCGGCGCACCGGCTCGATATGGCGGACTCAACCGATATTCGCGTCGAAACCCTCTTGTCATGATTCCAACGTTGGACAGAAGTGATAAGGCGGCCAAGGACCGCTCACTTCCAAGAGCAAGCCCGAGGAAGTCGCGGCGCTCCGCATTTTCTCCACCAAGGCCAACCAGCGATTGGAGACGGAGCGCGACAAGAGAAACGCCGCGTTCCAAAGCATCTTCTCTGGGCGGCCGGTCAAGTTGGCGGGCAGCGGGCGCGAGCGGAAATAGCGGTCGGCCTGATTCATCAGCGAGGACTCGATTTTTGCCACTTCCTTCTGGAAACGATCCTTCAAAGAGCGAGACTTTCGATGCTGGTTCTGTATTTGCGTAAGATATCGCGTGCCTGTCCCAACGTCAGTTGTCTGAAGTGAGGAAATACAGTTCGCGGCGGCGAAATCTTCTTCCACATGCCGCGGGTCAACGTAGATTTTGGCCGCCCATTCTTGCCCGTCGCCGATAGAGTCCAAAAAATCGATCACTACCGATTCCCATTGCTCCATCTTGGCAATCAGGGAAAGGCGCGAGTGGAACAGCGCCCCCAGTCTCAACGGCAGCAACGGCTGGTAACTGGCCGCGTCGGAAATGACTTGATTGTGCCGGATCGCCACCTGGCTCAACCAGTTGACGTCGGTATTGTCGCGTTCCAGCTTCCTTATGTCAAATTGATCCAAGCCTACCCGGCTGGCCACGCCGGAGGTTTGATTACAGGGCACTATTTCCACGGGAAAACGGGGATCTACTCCCTGGCCCAGCGGACCGGCCTGGCAGCCCCCGCGAGTCAACGCATATAAATAATAGTTCTCGTTCATATCATTTCAATCCGGCTTGGGAAGAAGTTCCTGAATCGCTTTTACCAGGTGTTCCCGATGCACGAAAAGTTTATTGGTGTCGGGTTTATCCGGTGTAAGCTTGATCCGTTCGGAAATGGTCGCCATCATCGCCCGGTGGCAAACGGCTTCGATCTCCGCCCCGCTGAAACCTTGCGTCTGCTCGGCCAGCCACTGGGCTGTGACCTCGCCGTCAAGCGGCCGGTCGCGTAAATGCACCTGGAAAATCTTTTCCCGCGCCTTTTGGTCGGGCAAGGGAAGTTGCAGGTGAATATCGAACCGCCCGGGCCGCAAAAGCGCGGCATCGAGCATGTCGTAGCGGTTCGTGGCGGCTAATACCAGAACGCCCTTGAGTTCTTCAATTCCATCCAGTTCGGTGAGTAGTTGGCTTAGCACCCGGCCGCTTACGCCCGAATCTTCCCGGCCCGTGGAGCGCGTTGAGGCCAGCGCGTCGATCTCGTCGAAAAAGATAATGCAAGGCGACGCCTGGCGAGCCTTGTGGAAGACATCGCGTAGACCGCGCTCCGACTCGCCCACGTACATCGACAACAACTCCGGGCCCTTGACCGATATAAAATTAACCTCGGTCTCGGTGGCCAGGGCCTTGGCGATCAATGTCTTTCCACAGCCGGGCGGGCCGGAAAGCAATATCCCCTTGGGCGTGACGAGTTGAAACGATTCGAACAAATCCGAGTATTTCAGCGGCCACTCGACCGCCTCCCTTAACTGCTGCTTCACTTCGTCCAGTCCACCCACGTTATCCCAAGTAACGTTGGGAACCTCGACGAATACTTCCCGAACGGCCGAAGGCTCGACTTCCAGCAGCGCCTCGTCGAAATCGCTCATCCGGACTTCCAACTGGCTGAGAAGTTCGTAAGGGATGCTCTGCTGCGAGAAATCGACTTGGGGAAGGATCCGGCGCAAGGCGACCATGCCGGCCTCGCGGCAAAGGGCCTCCAAATCGGCGCCCACAAAACCATGCGTGATGGCGGCTTGGCGCAGCAGATTTACATCGGACGCAAGCGGCATGCCGCGACTATGAATCTCCAGTATTTCCTGCCTGCCATGCTGGTCGGGAATGGGAATCGTAATCTCGCGATCGAACCGCCCCGGACGCCTTAGCGCAGGATCGAGCGCATTGGGAAGATTGGTGGCCGCCAGCACGATCACGTGCTGACGTTGCGAAAGTCCGTCCATCACCGCCAAAAGCTGCGCTACGACCCGTTTCTCCACGTCGCCGATGGTCCGCTCTCGCCTGGGAGCGATGGCGTCAATCTCGTCCAGGAAGATGATGCTCGGCGCGTGCCGTGTCGCTTCCTCGAAGATCTTGCGCAGATGCGCTTCGCTTTCGCCATAGAATTTATGGACGATCTCCGGCCCGTTGATGGCAAAAAAATTCGCTTCGGTTTTGTGCGCCACGGCTCTGGCAATCAACGTCTTTCCGCAGCCGGGCGGTCCGAGGAGCAACACGCCCTTGGGAGCGTCTATGCCCAATCGTTCGAAAAGTTCGGGATATTTCAAGGGCAACTCGACGATTTCACGAATCCGCTCGAGCTGGCGTTTCAATCCGCCTATGTCTTCATAAGAAATCGTAGGCAACGCCCGCGGAGCTGCCCCTTTGGTCTTGCGGGCGTTGCCGATTTTCAACAAGGTATCCGTGGCGATAAGGATCGGCCCGTCAGGAATAGTTTTCTCGACCAGAAAATCGGCATAGCGATTGCCGAACAACGTGGCGCGCACGTTGTCGCCGGCAATCGCCGGCAAGCCGTCCAACAAGCTGCCGATGTATTCCAGGTCGCGGTTTGACAGAGTGTTGCCTTGAGGAACAAGCACTAATTTCACCGCCGGCTGGGCGGATACGGAGCGCAGCACTACCAACTCGCCTATGCCCGTGCCGCAGTTTTTCCGGGCAATGCCGTCGATCTGCACATGCCCTTTGCCGCGATGTTCCTTGAAGGTCGGCAGCACCTTGCAGATAGTCCTCCGCTGGCCTACCACCTCGACCGTGTCGCCCACGTCGATTCCCAGCCGGTTCATATCGGCGGGATCGATCCGCGCGATTCCCCGGCCGACTTCCTTGCCGATGGATTCGCCGACCTTCAATGTTATCTCCGCGGTTGCAGTGGATTGTTTCCCCATGAATAAGTTCCTTAATGTAGACGGCACACGGAGTGTGCACGCTACATTGATTGCGGCTCAGGTAATAAATGTTGTGTTTTACCATCAGAGCCGGGCCGTGTCGGCCCGGAATTAACGGGGCGACACGCCCCGGCTTTGACTTTTCCTGTGACATTCTTTTCCTGATACTAAAAAATCATTTATCGTTCCAAGCGGATTTTCAGGATTCCGTTCGTGCACTCCCAGTGCATTTTCTCCTGCGAAAAATTTCCAGGCAGAGTCACTTTCTTCCAATAGCCCTTATTGCCATGTTCGGCGGTAAGAGTCAATCGATCGTCGTGGAGTTCCAACTGAACGTCTTTTTTGCTGACGCCGGGAATCTCCGCCAATACCAAAACGTGGTCCTCTTCCTCGAATACATCCACCAGAGGTTCGCGAATGTCTTTTTTCATCCGTTCGCCGGTCGGCTGGCGATTAATGTTGCCGAAAGGCTCGACTTTCATTTCTTGTTGGCCGTGTTCGCCGAGACCCGTTTTGATGGAAAGCCCGTATACTCCGCGGAGTTTCCCGCCGGGGTCGAGACCCTTGATTTCGCCCGATCGGGTCAATTCTTCACCGGATTCGGCCAATTCGCCCAGTTTTTCGATGAAGCCGCCCAATTTTCCCAGCAGGCCTCCTAATCCGAATTCCATTGATTTTTCGGGCGTATTCGAGTTGCCGGGACGACGGTCCTTGGTTTGGTTGTTTCGTACTTTAGGCATTGCGATCTCCTTTGGGTTCAGTGCCGTTTCTGTTTCGTTTTTGACTTTGGTTTACAGTTGAAAAAACAGCCGTTGCAGCATGTCGATAATCAGTAGAACAATCTGATCGGCGTGCGATGCGTCTGCCGCTGTCCAAGCAAATATCGGCTGCACTGAAAAAATGAAATGCGTGAAACCTGGCGGCCCGCGGCATCGAGCCAAGCACTTTAAGAATACCGGGAAGAAATTATTTACCAAGCCCATTCCCTCCCAGACCGCCCGATGCCGCTTACATGCGAAGGAGGTCTATACTGATTATCGTCACTTTGACGTTTAATCTGTGGTTTCACCACGTCAAGATAACACTAGGCCACATATTGCCCCCCGTCAAATTCAAACGAATAAAAAACGCCACCCGGATAAAATGACATTTTATGCAGCCATAACTTGTGTTGTGTGAACTTGTTATGTAGTAACACCAAAAAAGAGGATTTAGGGTATTTGCATTAAATAGTTTAACGATTCAAGCCAATTTGGGTGAGTTTTTTATTCTCTAACTAATGATCTCGCTTTTCATGGTTTATTTACGGCTATTTCCAACTATTGCCGGCAAAGTCAACTTCTTTTGCCTGAATAACTTGTGCGTGAAATATTTTTTTTCTTCATGTTAAGATTTGACTCTTGGGAAAGTTGAGCTAGGTTTTGCATAGATAAGCCAGGGGGCGTGGTTTGTCCACAGAAACTACTATGAAATACCGTATAAAATGCGTGATTCATACAATAGTTACTGTGTGTAAACCACATATATTCTTTGAAGTACCACGGACGGATGCGACGAACTACGATAAGCAGTATCCATCATTATCACCGTGGGAAGACTTACAGATTTGTTGATTCTCGATCTTGGATGATGTTATTCCAAGTGCAAAGAATCATTCCTTTTGAAAAGGAGAGTAATGATGGCTAAGGTACAGAAAGCAACCGACTCGTCCAGTCTTGCAGAAGTTGTTGATCGCATCCTGGACAAGGGCATTGTAATTGACGCCTGGGTCAAGGTTTCCTTGGTTGGGATCGAGCTGTTGTCGATCGAGGCTCGCGTGGTCGTGGCTAGCGTCGAGACGTACTTGAAGTACGCCGAAGCGATTGGCCTGACCGCCACAGCCGCCATGCCTGCGTAGTGTCGGTTTCGAGGATCGGAACCCGGCAAGCCGCAGGACAACGGCCTTCCCGCGCCGGTAAGCGATATTATTCCTGAAGACGGCACTTAAAAATAAGGCGTCCAACGGGAGGTGCAAATCGGGGCGGGGTGTAACAAACTTGGGTGCGAGTAAAAAGGATTTTCAGTTCCCATGATGACAGCCGCTTCGAAGGAGGCACGCTAGCAAGACGGATATGTCCATAACAAGACACCCAATTGCATGTCGCGTGCCTTCCTTCCGGCGCGGATTTGTAAAAGTTGCTTTACAACACGGGAGATGAAGAATTTCCTACCCGCCATTTAGAATAGAAAATCAGGAGCATAACCATGACGATATTTACCGAATTTTTCACCAAGCTGCGCGAGAACATCGATCAATTGCATACGGATCGCCAGCAGTTATACCAGAATACCCGCGAACAGATCAAGGCATCGGCCAAACAGCTAAGATCCCAGTTGGCTGAATTTGCCAGCGATTTACAGGCGGGCAGCGTAGCCTTTCGCAGCGGTAATCAATCCGGCGGCGCTCGGCCACACCGTTCTCACCATAAGGCAGCCATATAGAATATAAGGACCAAGCAAATGATCGGTCAAGGAAATGGCCATAAGCGGCTAGCCGTGCACGAATCGGCCGTGGAGGATCAAACCACGGTTCGGCCCGTGCCCGGCGATGCCTTTGTGCTAACTCCCCAGGTTCAGCAGCTTGCCGAACGGGCGCTCGCTTTCTTACAGGCCGGTTATCCGGTCAATCTGTCCGGGCCGGCAGGCACCGGCAAGACCACCATGGCCCTGCACCTGGCCTCACAACTCGACCAACCGGTCACCTTGATTCATGGCGACGACGAGTTCGGCAGTTCCGACCTGGTGGGCAACGACAGCGGTTATCAGAAAAGCAAGCTGGTCGATAATTTCATCCATTCCGTGATGAAAACCGAGGAGACCATGCGATCTTTTTGGGTGGACAGCCGCCTCACGACCGCGTGCCGCCACGGCCATACGCTGATATACGACGAGTTCACCCGCAGCCGGCCGGAGGCCAACAACGTGTTGTTGAGCATATTGGGCGAAGGTTTAATGGATCTTCCCAAGCTCCGCCGCGCCGGCGAGGGCTACTTTAATGTGCACCCCGATTTTCGGGCGATCTTCACCTCGAATCCGCAGGAATATGCCGGTGTGCACACCAGCCAGGACGCACTCATGGATCGGCTGGTCACCATTCACATGGATCACTACGATCGGGAAACCGAGGTGGCGATCACCGCGGCGAAAAGCAATATTTCCGTCGAGGACGCCGAATGGATCGTGGACATAGTGCGCAATTTTCGGCGGCGGAAGATCGGCGGCCACCGGCCCAGCATCCGCGCGGCGATTACAATCGCCCGGGTAATGGCCTACCGGCACGCCGCCTGCAATCCGGATGATTTGCTCTTTCAGTGCATTTGTTGCGACGTGCTCGGACTGAACGGGGCCAGGGGCTACGGGACAGACGAGAATCCGCTTTCGCCTGACGATGTGCGTGCGGCAATTCAGGAAGCCTGCGAATTGGCCGATGCCGGCGCCGGCGATTCCGCTTGACAAATACATATTTTTTTCCCGATTTTTTGGAGAAACTCGCCATGAGAAGAAAATCGCAAAAAAATTTGCAGAACATCAAAACCCTCTCCGATCGGGTCAGCGATGCGGAAAAACCGCAACGAAAATACATCAAACTGGCAATCCTCGAGTTGGAGAAAGTCCGCCGAAGCAAGGAAATAAACAAAGCCCGAGAGCAAATGATAAATCTCGACAAACGACTTGCGGAAATTGAAACCGAACAAGCCCGGCTGATGGAAGCGATTTATGTCGTGAATCCGGGCGTAGGCGCGCCCGCTATCGGCCCGCCGCACGCCAAAAAATTCATACTTGACGATAATCGAGAAATAACGCCTCAAAATATCGAAAACAATACTGATTTTCAAATAACCTATTAACAAAATAATGTGTGTGCAACTGCTTGCATGCAGTGCTGTTTGAATTGACGGAAATCATCAATAAGGGCCATGAATTGTCAACGATTATCAAAGCACAAACCGCCGTCCGCAATTTCCTGGAAAAATCATTGCCGGACGTCAGCCGGGTGAATATCACCAAGGTCGCCAAGATCGAAACGACCGATGGCGGCTGGGAGGCCGAAGCCGACGTTTGGCAGCCCAATCCGACTCTGAAGTCGTTGAATATTCAAACCCAGCGGCCCGTGCTCGATCAAGAGCATTACCTGGTGCGCTTGGATAATCTGTTGAACATATTGGCCTACGAGATCGGGGAATCCATCCGCCAGGACGGATAAACATCGCCCAATTGAATAAAAGGATTGAAATTATGAAAGTAAATTGCCTTTGCTGCGGTCATACGGTGGACCTCCGCGACGCCTATGACGACTACGAGGGATTAGTCAAGTGCTTTGCCTGCGGCGGCCTGCTTACGATCCGCACGCGCGAGGGTCAGATTAAATGGGTGGAGCCTGCCGGTAACACCGAAAACATGCATTCCAACGTTGATCAGTCCACGCAATACAGTTCGTAATGCATATACAAAACCATAACCGGCATAAGAAATATATAATACATGTCATTCCGAGCGACGCGAAGAATCCGTATACGTGTCATTCCGAGCGTAGCGAAGAATCTTGGGGCAGGAAAATTTGGACTGCGGGCCAGTGCCCACGTCTGACAGATCCTTCGCTACACTCAGAATGACCTGGTACGGGCGCTACGCTCAGGATGACATGGGACGAAAAGAATTGTTATTATTGCATCCTAAATTGCAAATGAACCGTTCCACGGCCAAACGACCAGCAAACTCGGCTGGGACAGCCGTGTTTGCGGCTGAAAAAAGATCATTGGCTACATCGAAATCAATAAAATAAGCAAATCAAGGAGGATATGGCATGGCGAGTATTGCAACTACCCCTCAAACCGGACTTTATCTTTACGGGATAACGGTGGCCGGCGACGCTGTTTCCGTACACCCGCCCGGAGTGGCCGGCGCCTGTGTCGAAGAGATCGTGGAGCGCCGACTGGCGGCCCTGACGAGCCGGCTGGCCGTGCAAAAAGTCCGCCCGCAGCGTTCCAATCTGGCCGCGCATCACCTGGTCTTAAGCGACCTCTCCAATCGGCAGCCTGTTTTGCCCGTTGTTTTCGGCACGGTAGCCGACGGCGAAGAGGAGTTGCGCAACTTCATGCGGCAAAATTACGATGCCTTGCTTAAAAAACTCAATCGCTTGCGCGGCATGGTCGAAATGACGCTCAAGGTTTACTGGGAAACCGCCAACATATTCGAGTTCTTCGTGGCGACCCACCGTGAACTGGAAGAAATGCGCAACCGCCTGTTCAAGCCGGGACGAACGCCCACCGTCGAGGAAAAAATCCAGCTCGGCAAACTGTTCGAGTCCCTATCCGAGCAGAGCCGGCGCCGTCATACGCAGCGGGTAATCGAAGCCCTGTCGCCCTACTGCCTGGAAATCCGCAGTATCGATCCCAACGAAGAGCGGATGATCATGAAACTTGCCTGTCTTGTGGAAAAGAGTCACCGGCAGCAATGGGAAAGCGGCGTGGAAGCGGCCGCCCAGGCCTTCGACAACAATTACTGCTTTCAATACAACGGCCCCTGGGCACCCTACAACTTTGCCGAAATCGAATTGAACACCGATACTTGACCAAATGATTATAGCCCGGATTGCCCTCGCGGAAAGCGGTTTCACCATGTTTCTACTGGACGACATCCTGCTCAGCCCGGTGAAAGGCTTGATGGCCATTGCCCAAAAAGTCCAGGAAATCGCCGAAAAAGACTCGCAAGACCAGGAGAAGGAAATTCTCAACAGCTTAAGCGAACTGCATCAACTATTCGAATCGAAAACAATAGGCAGCGAGCAATTCGACGAGCGTGAAACCGCGCTCTTGGATCAACTCGACGCCATTCAAAATTTATTGAGCTTGGAAGGTGAAGATCATGGAAGACCACCGTGAACTGGTCGACGATGATGACTCCAGCATTTTGGAGTTGCTCGATCGGCTGCTGAACAAGGGCGTGGTCGTGGCCGGAGATATCGCCATTTCCGTGGCCGATGTTGACTTGATCTATCTCCGCGCCCAGTTGCTGCTTTCCTCGGTCGAGACCGCGCAAGGCCGGTTGGTATTGGGCCGCCGATCACCACACGCAAGCCGCCGTACAGAATATTTAAGAGATTATAACAAAATGACGTGTGCCACTGCTTGCTTGCAAGCAGTGCTGTTAGAACTGCCGGAAAAATACTGTTTACAAACAGGTTGCCGTTTGTTAGATGCTTTAAAATCCCCCTAGAAGAAATTATTCCCATGTCAAGCACGTATTTTCCCAACGCCCCCGCGTGGCAGCCCAGGCTCGACGAGCCCGCTTCGGCCGCGCAAACGCCACCGGCCCCTAAAATCAAGCTGAATCCGGAAAATGTTCGCAACGGCCTTGCCCAACTGGTGCTCACCATTGTCGAGTTGATCCGGGAACTCCTCGAGCGGCAGGCCCTGCGCCGCGTCGAGGCCGGTACGCTTACCGAAGATCAAATCGAACGACTCGGCCAGACGTTCTGCCGGCTGTCGGAAGAAATCGAGCGCTTAAAAAAATACTTTGCCCTAAGCGACGAAGACCTGAATCTCGACCTGGGCCCGCTGGGAAAATTGCGTTAATCGAAACGAGGAAACGGATTATGGCGCATGCACAGGCAATAACTCAGTCCACCCAATCGCAAGGCCTGCCCGAGGTCCTCGAGCGGGTGTTGGACAAGGGCGTGGTTATCATGGGCGACATCATGATCAAGCTCTGCAACGTCGAATTGCTGAGCATCCACATTCGCCTGCTAGTCTGTTCCGTCGATAAAGCCCGCGAGATGGGCGTCGCCTGGTGGGAGCCGGCTGTAAAACCAAACCAGGCCGTTCCCCCGCCCCATTCCCCGCTATTGTCCAAATCGGCCACGGAACCAATGTCCGCCGCGGCGGCAGAAGACGATTCAAGATTCCAGCAGACCATGCGCACCCTGGAATCCGGTCCCAACGACCCCTCCCCAATCGGCCGCCGCTAAAATTCACCGAAGCAGTCGCGCTATTGATTGTCAGATAATTAATATCGCATTTTTCATCAGAGCCGACATTCTTTCAACAGAGTCGTCATTTTTTCATCAGAGCCGGCATTGTTTTCGTCAGAGCCGGGCCGTGTCGGCCCGGAATTGCCGTGGCGGCACTCCCCTACGCTGTTTCTTTCGACCAAGTATTGTGCCGTGAGCCGGCTACCATACCCACGCTTGCCGGGTGCCATGCCGGCTACCATACCCGCGCTTGCGTGGGCATGTGTTCTCGTCTCCAGCCTCCGCCTGCTAATGCCGGGTGCTTGCGTCCTGTTGTTACACACAAGTTGCTGAGTGGACGTCCGAGAGGGCCGTTCACGGCCCTTTTCCGCTTTGGCGGTCTTAGCCCCGGCGTTCACGCCGGGTAAGAAAACTGTCCCGATATGTCGTTCTATGTCAGCCTCGTTCACGAGGCTCCTGCCCATCACGGCCCGAAATTCACTCATGCAATAAATATCTCTTCAACAGCCGGCGGCTAACAGCCGCCGGTAGGTTTTCGCGAGTATTCCCGTCCCCCAAAAACAAATTGACCGCCGCCTAACAACATCATTTATCTGACACTCAATAAAGCCCCCTGTATCCAAAATGTCCCGCGAACGGGCCTCTTCAACCTGTAGAAATATTCCCACGCACCCATATTCATGCAATCACATATTACTGATATAATATCGCATCATCTCACATGCCGGAAAAGGATATTCCTATATGCCAATTTCCTGGAACGAAATCCGCCAAAACGCCATTAGTTTCTCGCGAGAATGGGCCGGGGCCAAAAGCGAGAGTGCCGAAAAACAGACCTTTTGGAATGACTTTTTCGAGGTATTTGGCATTCGCCGCCGCACGGTGGCTGCGTTCGAGGAACCGGTAAAGAAAATATCAGGCGATTATGGCTATATTGACCTTTTTTGCGCGGAATGTTGCTTGTCGAACATAAAAGCTTTGGCAAAGACTTGGGCAAAGCCGAATCCCAAGCATTTCAATACATTCGAGACTTGTTGCGGGAAGGCCGAGAAGCGGACATCCCGCGATATGTCATCGTTTCGGACTTTGCCCGATTCTGCGCTTCACGATTTAGAGCCTGAAGAACAAAAGAAACTCCCTCTATTCGATCAATATCGCGTCGAAAGCATCGAATTCCCCTTGGATGAACTGCACAAGAATATCCATCAGTTCGCCTTTATCGCGGGCTACCAGCAGCATAAATTTGAGGATCAGGATCCGATCAACATTCAAGCCGTCGGTTACATGGATGCCCTGCACGACGCCTTGGAAGATGGCGGCTACAGCGGCCACGAACTCGAACGTTTTTTAGTGCGCATTCTCTTTTGCCTTTTTGCCGAAGATACTGGGATTTTCGAGCGCGATGCATTTAGACTCTATCTCAAGGATCGAACCAAGCCGGATGGAAGCGATCTGGGACCGCAATTGTCGCATTTGTTCGCGGTGCTTAACACTCCGCCGGAGAAAAGGCAGAAGAATCTCGATGAAACGCTGGCCGCCTTTCCTTATGTGAACGGTGAACTTTTTTCTGAGCATTTGGGATTCGCCGACTTCAACCGTAATATGTATATTGCCTTGGAGCAATGCACTCTTTTCGACTGGTCGAGCATCTCGCCCGCCATTTTTGGTTCTCTTTTTCAAGGGATTATGGAGCCGCGCGAGCGGCGGCAGATAGGCGGGCATTATACCAGTGAGCGCGATATCATGAAAGTCGTTCGCTCGTTGTTTCTCGATGATCTGCGTGCGGAATTCGAGAAGATCAAGACCAACAAGAATCAACTCAAACAGTTTCACCAAAAATTGGCCAAATTGCGATTCTTCGACCCAGCCTGCGGTTGCGGAAATTTCTTGGTGATTGCATATCGGGAACTGCGATTGCTGGAACTCGATGTGCTGACTGCCCTGTACGGCAAGGAACAACAACATTTCGACATATCTACTCTTTCGCTCTTGGATGTGGACGCTTTCTATGGGATCGAAATAAGCGAGTGGCCCGCCCGAATCGCGGAAGTGGCCATGTGGCTTATGGACCACCAGATGAACCTCAGGCTTTCGGTAACTTTTGGGGACTATTTTGTACGTTTGCCGCTAAAAAAATCGCCCACTATCGTACTCGGAAATGCGCTACGGTTAAATTGGGAACAAATCTTACCATCCAAAGAATGCAGTTATGTGCTAGGAAATCCGCCATTTGTGGGAAAGCACCTCATGACTGATGAACAGAGTGCAGATATGGAACTCGTTTGGGGAAAAAACAACGGAGCAGGTGTTCTGGATTATGTCACCGGCTGGTATCGCAAAGCAGCAGAATATATTCAAGGCACACACATTGTTGTGGGCTTTGTCTCCACTAATTCTATCAGCCAAGGCGAACAAGCTGGTGTACTATGGAATCCACTTTTCCAGCATTTCGGGCTTAAAATCCATTTTGCACATCGGACCTTCGCTTGGGAAAGCGAGGCGCGAGGCAAAGCCCATGTCCATGTGGTTATTATCGGTTTCGCATCATTTGACAACACGAATAAGCGTATTTACGAATTTCACGATGAGAACATTACCGTCGTGACAGTAAAGAATATCAGCCCATATCTCATTGAGGGGCCAGATATTGCTGTTATTTCACGCAGTAAACCCATCTCCAATGTCCCCGCTTGTGAGTATGGAAACAAACCAACAGATGGAGGTTTCCTTATTATCGAGGAGGATGATCGCAAGAAGTTTTTGAAAGAGAACCCGGGGGCAAAGAAATTCCTTCGCCCGTTGCTTTGTGCGGAAGAATATTTGCACAATATTCCGAGATGGTGCCTCTGGCTTGTGCAAGCTTCTCCGGAAGACATATTGAATAATCCTGGCATAAAAGCGCGTGTTCAAGAAGTCCGGAATTTTCGCCTCGCAAGCAAGAAGGAACCAACTCGCCGTAAGGCTGAAGAGCCGGCACTCTTTGCTGAAATTCGGCAACCATTGAGGAGATACATTGTTGTACCTCGTCATACATCAGAGACTCGTCGTTATGTTACTTTCGGATATTTCAAGCCAAATGTGATTCTCCACGATAGTTGTTCATGTATTCCTGATGCGGCGATATACCATTTCGGAGTTTTATCCTCGGTAATGCACATGTCGTGGATAAAAGTCATTTGTGGGCGCATAAAGTCAGATTATCGATACTCTACAAGACTTGTTTACAATAATTATCCCTGGCCGGAGGCTCCGACCGAAAAGCAGCGGGCGGCGGTCGAGGCAGCGGCTCAATCTGTGTTGGATGCACGCCAGGAGCATTTTACAAAAGGTGCGACACTTGCCGATCTTTACGATCCGTTGGCTATGCCTGCAAAATTGGTAAAGGCCCACGATGTATTGGACCGGGCGGTGGATCGGTGCTATCGTAGTCAGCCCTTCACCAGTGAGCGACAGCGAGTGGAGTTTCTTTTTGCGCTTTACGAAAAACTCACTGTCCCGTTGATTGCTTCTACCGTAAATAAGAAACGAAAGACCAAATAAATTTCAGAGTCCCCTTTCCATAACCTCCAATCTCTGATCTCTTGCCGGCAGCCTCCCTCTTAAAGTTTTTCTTCGTGTCCTCTGTGTCCTCGGTGGTGAATTTATTTGCTACTTTTGGCTACGAAACCTCCAACAATTCCCCTTTTTCACGAAAATCCATTTCCACCAAAAACCGCCAAAAACGACCAAAAATACCAAAAACGACCAACTATTGAATTTCCACCTTGCAACTTTTTTATAGTGTCTTTACCCCTATCGCTCCGCGCATCTCTAATTTACTCAACAACTTACCCAAAACCCCCCACATGGCTTTTTCAAAAATCATCTTTTCGACTTTTCAGAAATAATTCATTTTCAAGAATCTTGTGTGGAAAAATTCCAACTCCTTATCCTCTAAGTCACTTGCGCACCGTCCCCTGCAATACTCAAAACTTTTTTTCTCCCCTACTTAAGAGTGTCCCAACCCGTCGCCCCAACCCCTTATTTTCCAACCCCTTAATGCCTGCCCCATTGGTCGTAAAAAAAATTTTACCCGTCCACGGTGAAAAAACCCAAATCCCCCGTAAAACAATTCCCAATTCTTATCCAATCCCTAATCCCTTTACTGAACCCTGAACCCTGAACCCCGAACCCTATCAAGCTAACCATCGCGCCACGTCCTTGGCCCAATACGTCAGGATGATGCTGGCCCCGGCCCGTCGGATGGCGGTTAGGGATTCTAGGGCGGCGGCTTTTTCGTCTAGCCAGCCTTTCTGGGCGGCGGCTTTTACCATGCTGAACTCGCCCGATACGTTGTAGGCGGCCAAGGGCACGCCGGGGAAACGGTCTTTGGCCTGGCGGATTATGTCTAGATAAGCCAAGGCGGGCTTGACCATCACGATGTCGGCGCCTTCGCCCAGGTCTAGTTCGATCTCGCGCATAGCCTGGCCTGCGGATGCGGCGGGATCCATTTGATATCCGCGGCGGTTGCCGAACTGGGCGCGCTTTCGGCCGCCTCGCGGAACGGGCCGTAAAACGCGCTGGCGTACTTGGCGGCGTAGCTCATGATGGGCAGGTGCGAAAACCCGGCCGCGTCGAGCGCCTGGCGGATCGCGCCCACCATGCCGTCCATCATGCCGGAAGGGGCAACCATGTCGGCCCCTGCCCGGGCGTGGACCAGGGCCTGCTGGGCAAGCAGTTTGAGCGTAGCGTCGTTATCGACGTCGTGCCGGCCGGTGGTCTGAGCGACCGGTCCGCAATGGCCGTGGTCGGTGTATTCGCAAAAGCAGACGTCGGTTATGACCAGAAAATCGTGCGAGGCGTGTTTTGCCACGCGGATTGCCTGGGAAATGATTCCGGAGTCGGAAAGTGCGTCGGACCCGGTGGCGTCCTTCTTTTCAGGTATGCCAAAGAGGATCACGCCGCCCAGGCCCAGTTCGACGGCCTGAGAAACTTCGTCGGCGAGCATGTCGGGCGAGAGTTGGAAATTGCCGGGCATGGCGGCGATCTCCTGTTTTACCGCCTTGCCCGGGCGGACAAAGAGCGGAAGGATGAGGTCGGCCGGCGAGATGCGGGTGTCTTTGACCAATTCCCGAATGGCCGGATTATAACGGAGGCGTCGGAGTCGAGTGGTGGGGAAGGATGAGAAATCAGTCATTTTTATTTACTCCGTTTTGCGGCTTTTGGCAGCAAATATATTTAGAGCCTATCGCAAAACATAAAACTTCAATCACAGAAAGAGATTAGGACTACGGATTCACGGCGATTCAGCCCTCACCCTAGCCCTCTCCCGACCAACCTTCGGTCGGTGCCCGGAGAGGGGACTTTTAGGATAGGCTCTTATTGCAAATTGTAAATTGCAATTTGCAAGATGCAAATTGAACGAAATCATGCGAGAGCGTCTGGGTTAACGATGAACGGATGCAATGATACCATTATCATGGTTTTTTTACTTTATCAAGTGCGGATTGCGCGCGGCGGACGGCGTCGGCGGCCCAGGGTTTGTCGGAGTATAGTTCGATAACCGCGAGATACATGTCTTGGGAGCGTTTGGGGTCGCTCGAGAACAGGGTGTCGGCCTGATCCAGGTGTTTTTCGATTATTTCAAGCTGTTCGGGGGCGAACTGTTCGACATTCTTTATTTAATTGTTGCAGGCGGCGGCGGGCGAGGGTAAGGCAATCGACGGTGGGCCCGGCCGTTTCGGCGGAATTCTGATACAGATCGACTAGGGCCTGGAGTTTGGCGATGCACTGTTCGGTGCTGAAGTGTTGATAGCCGATGGCTTCGAGATATGCGCGCTGGATGGGCAGGAGGTCTTCCTCGCTGGTGAAACCTTTTTCGAGCCGATCGAATTTGAGTTGCAGCCGATCGAGATCGATCTCATGTTGATATTTGCGGAGCTTGGACGCCCGGTGATCGTCAGGATGTTGCTCTAAAAACGCACGGATGTCATCTTCGGCTTGGATTATGGATTCGATTTTTTCATCTTCGGTGCGGGCGGCGATGCGACGGTAAAGCGAATCGGCGCTTGGCGGCTGGAGGAAGTACCAGACGGTGAAGCCCACCATGAGCAGTCCGGCCGCCAGGGCACAGGTTTGCAGGGAAATAATGGCTGGCTTGGGTTCCTCGATTTCCGCTTTGCCGAGTTCTTCAGGGCTAACGGGCACGAAATGGCCGGTGGATTTTGTTTCCGTGCCGACTGCGGCATCTGTTTGCGGAGGCAGGGCAACGGTGGCCACGGTTTCGGGCAGTTCGGGCGCGGGTTGGGAGGCGGGCGGCGCAGGCGGGTGTTGGGAAGAAGGGGTGAATACCTGCGTGTCCGGTAGTTCCGCATTTTGCGCAGGGTCGTTTTCTGGCGCCGGCATTGTAACGGCCGCGGCATCCGGACCAGACGGAGGGTCAAAAGGAGAAGCGGTTTGATAATAAGAGGCGTCGGCCTGAAGGGTCGCGGCAGGCGAGGGCATGGCGTGCTGCATGGCCTCGAGACAGCGGCTGAGAATGGTGGCGTTGGGAATGCGCCGGGCGGGATCTTTTTCCAGCAACTGCATTATGATGTGCTGAAGTTCTTCGGGCACGTCGTCGTTGTAGCGGCGGAGAGGCTCGGGTGTTTCGAACTGCTGTTTATAAATGACTTCGCCCAGCGAGTTGCCTTTAAAAACCGGGCGGCGGGCCAAAAGCACGTACATCACCGCGCCAAGGCTGTAAAGATCGCTTCGCTGGTCAACGGGTTTTCCGGCGGCTTGCTCCGGGGCCATGTATTCGGCCGTTCCCAGTACCGAACCGGCGCTGGTAAGCCGGGTATTGCCGAAAAGGCGGGCAATGCCGAAGTCGGAGAGTTTTACCTGGCCGCCTGCGGTCAAGAGCAAATTGCCGGGCTTAATGTCGCGGTGGATCACGCCGCGGTCGTGGGCGTGGCGGAGTGCGCGGCAGATTTCGATGACCATGCGGACGACCTCCCGCCAATCGAAACGCCGGCCGCGACTGAGTTCTTCCTCCAGGCTGTTGCCGTCGATCAGTTCCATGGCGTAGAATAGGCGTGTGTCATCTTCGCCGAAGCCGAACAGCCTGACGATGTTTGGATGGTTGAGTTTGCGGAGGGTTTCGATTTCGGCCTCGAAGCGGCCGCGAAATCCTTCTTCCTCGGCCAGGGCCGCGGACAGGAGTTTGACGGCGGCGGGTTCGCCGGTTTCCAGATTTACGCCTTCGAAGACGGTTCCCATGCCGCCCCGCCCGAGCTTGCCCACGATTTGATAAGGTCCGAGTCGTTCGATCTGCATTTAAAATATCCCAGGTTGACTGATATTTACATTTTATAGTGCGGGAGTTGTAGTCGCCATAGGGAGGGTTATTATTTAAGGGGTTATTGGGTAGCCCAGGTTCTCGAATTTGGGCGGCTTTGCCGCAAGAGATTGACAAGGAAACTCAACATTTATCAAATCCTCTTGGGGCTTCGTCCCACCGGTTCAAGAACCGGTGTTACCCGGCCGGGGGTTCGGGGTTCAGAATTCGGGATTCAGGGGATACAATATTAATTATGACGATATCGGGAATTTTAAATATAAACAAACCCGCCGGCATGACCTCGCGAGGGGCGGTGGATATGATCGAGCGCCTGGTCAGGCCGGCCAAAGTCGGGCATGCGGGCACGCTCGATCCATTGGCTACCGGCGTGTTGGTGGTATGCGTGGGATCGGCCACCAGATTGATCGAGTACGTGCAGCGAATGCCGAAGTCGTATGTGGGCACGTTTCTCTTGGGCCGGCAAAGCACGACCGAGGATATCGAAGGCGAGGTTGTGGAGTTGGCCAATCCGCCCATGCCCGTGTTGGAAGAAATTCAAGACGCAGCGAAAAGACTCGAAGGCAATATTTTGCAACGGCCGCCGGCGTTTTCCGCGCTTAAAATCAACGGGCGCAGGGCATACAAGATGGCGCAGGAAGGGAGAGGAGGTTAAATTGCAGGCCCGGCCCGTAAGCATATATCGCATCGCGGTGCGGTCGTACGAATATCCGCAGATGGTGCTGGAAGTGGACTGCGGCAGCGGGACGTACATTCGCTCGCTGGGCCGGGACCTGGCGGAATCGTTGGGGACCGCGGCAGTGATGTCCGCGTTGGTGCGGACGGCGATCGGCAAGTTCGATTTGGAGGGATCGCTGGATCCCGGCAAGCTGACGAAGGAAAATATATGCGGTCGGCTTTTGCCCATGATCCGTGCTTTGGATGATCTGCCGCGGTTGGAACTTTCGACCGAAGAAATCAGGCGCGTTCATCGCGGTCAATCAATTGCGAAAGGAATTAAAAACGCGCCGAAGCACTGGCAGAGCCAGTGGCACACGGCGGATAGCCTTCGGCACCCAGCGGAGACGGCCGCGGTTGATGAAGAATGGGATTTTGGTGGCGATTCTGAGTTCTTCGGACGGCGAATTGCTGCGTCCGGTGCGGAATTTTTTATATGAGATTGGTTGAGATGATTCCCTGAATAAAATCAGAGCCGGGGCGTGTCGCCCCGGCATGTCCGGGCCGACACGGCCCGGCTCCGAAAAAAATGGCTCCGAAAAACGGCTCCGAAAAAAATGATAACGACATGACATTGCCCATACGCACGCTTCCGATTAGTCGAACGCTGGGACTGCCACAGTTGCGGATTTTGCTGTCGCAGCACGAAGTTCAGGCTCAGCGATGAGGATTTAAAAAAACTCCGCGAGCAAAAGTGGGAAAATCATCCCGACTTTCGGGGCGTGCCGATTGTCACAGAACGCGGCTGGCTGTGGAAATATTATCAACTGGGCAAACGGCCGGATGGGTCGTGCATTTTTTTGACCGAAGACAACCGCTGCCGCATACATCGCGATTTGGGCGAGTCGGCCAAGCCCTTGGTTTGCCGCTTGTTTCCCTTTCAATTGGTGCCGTTGGAGGATTTTGCCTATGTAACTTTGCGGCAATACTGTCCATCGGCGGCGGCCGACAAGGGCCGGCCCCTGGAGGAGCATCTACAATACATCGCTCAATTGGCCGAAGAAGGCAAATTGACGATACGGCCCATTAAGCTGCCGGCGATATTTCCGGGCTGTACGCGATCTTGGAAGGATTTGCTCATGGTCGCCGGCATCCTGGATCGGCTGATGCACGACGAGCGTTATCCGGTCGCGCGAAGGCTGGTGCACGGCGTGCAATTTTGCGATCTGCTCGAAAAGAGCCGGTTAAATGGGATCGGCAGCGATGAATTTGCGGCGTTGCTGGAAAAGTTGGCGGCCGCGGCGTCGTCGGAGGAGAAAAGCGGGGAGATATTTCGCCAGGCGCGGCGGCCGGAAATGGTTGCCCGGTTATTGTTCCGGCAGATTTTGTTTGAATACCTGCGATTGCACCCGGATTATCATGCCTGGGCTACATGGGGCGAGCGGTGGCGGGTGATCGGCGGGGCAATAGCCTTTGCCCGGGGTAAAGGCCCGCTTGCGTTTGCCGGGGAGCATTTTCCGGCCACGACTTTTTCGGCCTTGGAGCGACCCATGGGTGAAATACCGGAAGACGTTATGCGGCCGCTTAATCGATTTTATGAAAAATGCACGGCGGCAAAGCAGTATTTGCTATTGGGCGATACGAGTTGGACGCTGGTCGACGGATTTCGCACGATGGCCGTTTCGCACGCCGCGGCCATGTGGCTTTTGCGGTTGACCTGCGGCAATAGGAAACCGGCATTGGAAGACGTTATCAAGGTCCTAAGGACAATCGACAGGGGCCTGGGGTGCGACTTTCTGCTTGGTCGGCGGCATCGGCGGCGGGTGGCCTTTTTGAACCGGCTGGGGGAACTCACAAGATTACTGGCGTGGTATGTGCGGTGAATAAAAAAACTCTAAGGCAGTGGGGGAGGATTTTTTGCAGGGGACGGCGAATTTGGCGCGTTTAGCAGATCGGCGCGATAGGAATTCAACGATTTTTCAATCTTATCGGCCAGGTCAGTCTGGCCTTGAGATCGGGCAAGTTCCAGGGCCTTTTCAAAGTGTTCAATCGCCAGTTGGGATTGACCAATCTGTTTATAAGCATTGCCCAGATTGGACTCCGTGCCAAAAAGGTCGGGGTCGATTTTCAAGGCCGCTTGGTAGCTTTCGATAGCTTCTCGAGGCCTGCCGGCCCGGACCAACGCCAATCCCAGATTGTTTAGCGCATCGAGGTAGTCGGGTTTGGCGGACAATGCCTGCCGGAAATAATCGATTGCATCCTGTAACCGGCCTTCTTCGCGCGCCGCATTGCCAAGGATATAGAGGGCTTGGGAGTCATTGGGTTTGAGTTTCAGGGCCTCATGAAGATGATCGAGGGCCTCTTGGCGGCGGTCGGTATGGAGCAGCGCGGCGCCGAGATTAACATGTACCTGGGGATAATTGGGATTGAGTTTCAGGGATTGCTCGAAATGATCGATGGCCTCTTGTTGGAATCCTTTTTGCCATAAAGCGCTGCCCAGGTTGTTATGCGCCATCCAGGAGTTTGGATCTTTTTCAACAGTTGCCGTGTATAGTGTGATTTCATCGGAATATTCCGCGCTTTGCAGGCAAGTTAAAAACGCCAGGATTCACCAGGACCAAGGCGGCCGCCTCGGTTGCCATCCGATGCGCCCTGCCCTGCAAACTGCGACGCCACAAGCTGAAACCGGCCGCGAGCAATGCAATCACCGGGATAAGGGCGATGTGCTGATAATGGTCGGCCACCAGGGAATAGCGCATGAAGAATACGTCGGTAAAACCCATAGCCGGGGCCAGGGCCACGCAGAAAAAAACCCAGGCAATAAGAGCCGGCCTGCTCCAGGTTTTTCTATACTGCCACAGAATTGCCGTGACTAACAATACCGCCGACAAAGGCAGCCACCACAGCGGATTGCCGGGTTCGATGTGCCATTGGGGATAGATGAAAAGCAGGTTCAGAGGCAGAAGCGCTTTGTAAAGGTAAAACCATACAACGCCGCCCGCGCCCAGCAGGCGCTGGGCAAAATCGGCGCTGCGGATTATTACTTCTGAACCATGCCTTTGGAACCATACATTCACTACGGTCAATGCCGCGGCAACGGCGAAAAAGGGCACAATACGCAGCAGATCCTGCCTTGTCAGAGGGCGCAGCCACCAGACGATTCCCAGCAGAAACACCGGCAGGATCGCCACCGATCCCTTGCTGAGCATGGCCAAAACGAAAGCCAAAAAACTCAGCCAGTACCAAAGGGGCGAGTGGAGAATGGGTAGCACCGGTTCTTGAACCGGTGGGACGAAGTCCGGAGAGGTTGTAGCAAGATTTCGCGATTTCCTTTCCACCTCTTGCGACAGAGCAGCCCAGGTTCGAGAACCTGGGCTACCCGCTAAAGACTTCAAATACCATAGAATCGAGAGCAGAAAGAACAGCACTGCCAGCATGTCTTTCCGCTGCGAGATCCAGGCCACCGATTCCACGTTCACCGGATGCAGGGCGAAGATGATGGCCGCCAAAAATCCGCCGGGAATGGACAACTTCCGCAAGATGATCCAGATCAAGCAAGGCCTCGGCGATGTGCAATATGAGATTTGTAATGATGGTAGCCGGTCGAGCTCATTTCCCACAGCCGCCACTCGATCCAGAGAGACGTATTGCTTACCGGGTAGAAATCCCAAGGTTCGGTGGTGCAGCAAAACCGGAACAGGCCGTCGGCGGCCTTGATGATTGGATTTTCGGTGAGATATAGATCTTTGTCGTCCCAGATGAACCCGCCGTTTAAGGAGGGGAATAAGCAAAAAAGGCGGCGACGACGATTATCGCTGCTCCCGCCAGCACGCCAACGGGCAGCCCGGATGGGACAAAGGTTTTCGAGCGGATTTGGGGAGCGTGTTTATCAAAAGATTTTTTGCGTTTGGACATATAAGCATCAAGATCGGGCCAGCTTGCGCAGCACAGTCTGCAATATGCCGCCGTTGCGATAATAATCGAGTTCCACGGGCGTGTCGATGCGGACCTTTACGGGAAATTCTTTAACGGATCCGTCGGGGGCAACAGCGCGGACCGTAATTTCGCTAGCGGGGCTGAATCCGGTCGGTCAGATCGGGGATGTGGAAGGTTTCTTCGCCGCTGAGGCCGAGGGTTTCCCAGGAAGCGCCCGGGGTGAATTGCAGGGGCAGCACGCCCATGCCCACCAGGTTGCTGCGGTGAATCCGCTCGAAGCTGGAGGCGATGACCGCCCGAACGCCGAGCAGATGCGTGCCCTTGGCGGCCCAATCGCGGCTGGAGCCGGAGCCGTATTCGGTGCCGGCGAGGATGATAAGGGGCACGCCTTGGGCTTTGTATTTCATGGCGGCGTCGTAGATGGGCATGAGTTCGCCGTCGGGCAGATGGCGAGTGACGCCGCCCTCGGTGCCGGGCGCAAGGAAGTTGCGGATGCGGATGTTGGCAAACGTGCCGCGGGTCATCACCCGGTCGTTTCCGCGGCGCGAGCCGTAACTGTTAAAATCGACGGGCGAGACGCCGCGCTCGATGAGATATTTTCCGGCGGGACTTTTGGCCGTTATGAAACCGGCCGGGGAAATGTGATCGGTGGTCACCGAATCGCCCAATACGGCCAAAACACGGGCATCAAGGATCGGTTGGATAGGCTGGGGCTCGATGCCCAGATCGAGCAAGAACGGGGGCTCTTGGATGTAGGTGCTATTATCGTCCCAGGGGAACAATTCGCTTTCGGCCACCGGCAGGGCGTTCCAGGTTTCGTTGGCCTGGAAGATATTGGCGTATTGTTTGCGGAACATCTGAGGAGTGACGGCGTGGGCCAGGACGGCTTCGATTTCGGCCTGGGATGGCCAGATGTCACGCAAAAATACGGGTTTGCCGTCGCTGCCCGTGCCCAACGGTTCGGTCGTTAGGTCGATGTCGATGGTTCCGGCCAGGGCATAAGCGACGACCATGGGCGGGCTGGCCAGATAGTTGGCCTTTACCAGGGGATTGATGCGGCCCTCGAAATTGCGATTGCCGCTTAAGACGGCGGCGGCCACGAGATTCGCCTCGCCGACGGCCTTGGCCACGTCGTCGGGCAGCGGACCGCTGTTGCCGATGCACGTGGTGCAGCCGTAGCCCACGGTTTGGAATCCCAACTGATCGAGCGGTTTGTCCAGGCCGGTTTTTTCCAGGTAATCGGTGACTACGCGGCTGCCCGGGGCAAGGCTGGTTTTTACATGGGATTTGACCTTAAGCCCCTTTTCCACGGCTTTTTTGGCCAAAAGCCCGGCGGCCAACATCACGCTGGGATTGCTGGTGTTGGTGCAACTGGTAATTGCGGCGATGACCACTGCGCCGTGGGAAAGCGTATTGCCGTCGAAGGCGGCGGTTTTGCCGATGCCCTCCGGCGCAAGGGCGAATCCGCGATCTTTCACAGGCGCGGATAATGCGGCGTGAAAGGCCTGCTTGGCGTTTTTAAGCGCTACGCGATCCTGGGGACGCTTGGGACCGGCAAGACTGGGCTCGACGGTGCTTAAGTCGAGATGTAAAAGCTTGGAATAAGTCGGCGGCGGATCATCGGGGCGGCGGAAGAGATGTTGCTCTTTGGTGTAGCGCTCGACCAGATCGACTTCCTCGGCGGTTCGGCCGGTTTCGCGGAGATAATCGAGCGTCTGATCGTCGATGGGAAAGAATCCCATGGTTGCGCCATATTCGGGGGCCATGTTGGCGATCAGCGCGCGTTCGGCCACCTTCATGCCGGCCAATGCCGGGCCGAAAAATTCGACGAACTTTTCGACCACGCCTTCGCTGCGGAGGATTTGCGTAATGGTAAGCACCAGATCGGTGGCGGTAGTGCCGGGCGGTAGTTCGCCGGCAAGTTCGAAGCCGACCACTTCCGGGGCGAGCATGTACAGGGGCTGGCCGAGCATGACGGCCTCGGCCTCGATTCCGCCCACGCCCCAGCCCAACACGCCCAGCCCGTTGATCATCGTGGTGTGGCTGTCGGTGCCGACCAAGGTATCGGGCAGGGCCACCGTGCCGGAGGCGTCTTCGCGCAAGAACACGCACTTGGCCAGATACTCGAGGTTTACCTGGTGAACGATGCCCACGGCCGGCGGAACCACGCGAAAGTTTTGGAAGGCTTTTTGTCCCCAGCGGAGGAATTCGTAGCGCTCGCGATTGCGTTGGAACTCGTATTTGACGTTTTCCAAAAGTGCGTCGGACGAGCCGAAGCGATCGACCTGGACCGAATGGTCGATCACCAGATCGATGGGTATGAGGGGGTTGATTTTCCGCGGATCGCCGCCCAGTCGATGCATGGCGTTGCGCATGGCGGCCAGATCGACCACTGCCGGCACGCCGGTAAAATCCTGGAGCACTACCCGGGCGGGCTTGAAAGGCACTTCCACACTGACGGGCTTATGGGGGTTCCAAGAGGCCAGATTTTTTACGTCGGTTTCAGTGACTTCATAGCCGTCGCAATTGCGCAGCACGGCTTCGAGCAAGACGCGGATGGAATAAGGCAGGGCGCCGAGGCGCATCAAACCGGCGTCTTCCAAGCGGGTCAAACGATAAATGCCGGCCGGACCTGCGCCGGTGTCGAAAGTATCTCGGGCGTTGAAGGGATCGAACATGGGAAGGATCTCGATTTATTTCAGGTTTTATTTAAAGTTCTTCACGATGCCGCAAGCGACTGATGTTATCGCTAAGCGGCAAGCGGCATTGTTGGGATAATTATACCGCTTGCGGCTTCGCGACGCGGTGCTTTGTGCATCATTTGTTTTTATATTTCCATGGTAAATAATTCTTTAAACCTTTTGCATAGGGTGAATTTGGCTTATGGCCCGGATGCAAAGGCCAGTTATTGTATTCTGCGACAAAAGGCCATTTTTGCCGGGGAAGGCCCCATTTGATGGGATTTTCTTCAATGTAGCGGATAATCCCGCGAACTTCAGTAGGATGATTAAGAAATACTTTCCAACCTTCTCCGCCCCACACGGGATGATCGCACAACTTTGGATTAGCCTTGCGAAGCCGCGAGCGGCTGTATTCCTGCAAGTTTTCGATCATCTCCTCCGCAGTGTGCTTGTGTTTTCGGATTAATATGTGAACGTGATCGGGCATAATAGCGCATGCATAACAAGTGTAACATTGTCGAGTAATTTCATCCGCAAAAGCATTAGTAATGATTTTTACTTCCGGCGGATTGAATTTCAACAATGAATATTTTAAAACTTCCGAGGCTTTTTCCTGGAATTCCCGAACAACCTTGCCTGCCGGTTGGATCTTATGCCGCCCAAAGTGCCACTGGCCAAGTTCGGCTATTCTCTTATTCCTTATATTATGAGATGTACTGCCTCGCGGATCGTTGGGCAACCAATATCCATATGCAGTCCAGATCAAATGGTAAGCGATTACCAGGGGTTTGGACATGATTCCAGTTTTTTGATAATTCATCGCGAAGCCGCAAGCGGCTTTATTAAACTTTTATTTCCTTCCAATTTTCATCGATCGGAGCAGTGATGGAAACCATTTCCTTTGTCATGGGATGTTTGAATTCCAAAACGCGGGCGTGTAGTGCTATGGCACGCAACCGGTGGTCGTCGTATTGTATGCCGAAGGAGATTTTTGATCCGTATTGGGCGTCGCCCAGCAGGGGATGGCCCCGGGAGGCGGCCTGGATGCGGATCTGGTGCGTGCGCCCGGTTTCCAGGCGGATTTCCAGCCAGGATCCCCAAGGGCCAGCGCCTAGAACTCGATAATGTAACACGGCCATGCCGGGATTGGGGAAGGCCGGCTGCGACCACCTCGGCCTGGGGCTTGCCCGGGACTTTTAGAATATAATCCTCCCAAGTGCCCGATTCCGCCGCGACTTGCCCTTCCACGCAGGCCCAATAAATTTTATTGACCTGGCGCTCTTCGAATTGTTCGGCCAGTCGCCGGGCGGCGCGGCGCTTGGTGCAAAACACCATGGCACCGGAGGCCGGGCGGTCCAGGCGGTGGGGTATGCCCAGGTACACGGACTCGTAGGGGTGGCCGCGCTTCAGGATGAAATTTTTAATGCGCAGTTCCAGGCTGTCGATGCCGGGCGGGGCTTGGGTCAAAAGTCCGGAGGGCTTGTTTACAGCCAAACAAGGCCCTTGTTCGTAAAGAATCTGAAATCCAAGATAGTCCATGATTTATACAATATTAAATGCTATGATTGATAAACACCACCGCACTTTAGAGGGCCGCGATCATGCATCAATCGCTTACTGTTGGACCGGGTAAAAAGGTGCGCTTGAAGGATTTCGATCCGGATTACACGGGCGGCATCAAAAACAAGAAAAAAGCCTGGGAGGAATTGGAGGCAAACATCAAGTGCATGGCTGAGTTGGGTTATCGGCTATACGCCGAGAATCGCCGCTCGCTGTTGCTGGTCCTCCAAGGCATGGACACGGCGGGCAAAGACGGAACCATACGCCACGTGATGAGGGGATTCAATCCGCAAAGCTGCCAGGTTACTTCGTTCAAACAGCCCAGCATCGAGGAACTGAACCACGATTTTTTGTGGCGGATCGCCCGGGCGGTCCCGCGCAAGGGAAACATCGGCATCTTCAACCGCTCGCATTACGAAGACGTGCTGGCGGTGCGGGTGCATAATTTGGTGCCCAAGCGGGAGTGGCAAACTCGATACGACCGGATTAATCTTTTTGAAAACATTCTGGTTGCCGGGGGCACGACGATTGTCAAAGTCTTTCTGCACATCGGCAAGGACGAACAGCGCAAGCGATTGCAATCGCGCCTGGACGATGCGACCAAACTGTGGAAATTCAGCCGCGCCGACCTGGCCGAGCGGCGATATTGGAATGAATATCAAACGGCCTACGACGTCGCGCTTACGCGCTGCAATACGGAAGAGGCGCCTTGGTATATCGTGCCCGCGAATCGGAAGTGGTTTCGCAATCTGGCGATCAGCCGCATTTTGTGCAAAACGTTGGAGAAAATGGACCCCCAATATCCTCCGGCAGAGGAAGGCTTGG
Organism: Pirellulales bacterium; assembly: GCA_963844755.1. Taxonomy (GTDB): domain Bacteria; phylum Planctomycetota; class Planctomycetia; order Pirellulales; family Thermoguttaceae; genus JBEKIK01. Next base: position 241,137 of record CAWJPM010000014.1, on the reverse strand, counting down.
AAGGCATTGTCGTGGAGTAGTTTTTCCCCAAGATGACGGCGGACGGGGGGATTGAGGTACGCACGACAAGGATTCAGGGCCATTTTAAGCATGAAAATGCGCGTTTTTTGGGCGGGTGGCGGGGAGAATCGCCAAAATAATTGACTGGGTTTTCTTTTCAATTATAATCGAAAGTATAGTCTGGGGTGTCGTTTAGCGTATCTTGGCCCCCATGATCGTTCGCACGTACATCCTTTTTGGAGTGTAAACAACAATGAATAACGTGCCCGCTTTTATTGCGCGCCTGTCCGCGGGAATTCTAGCTATTGCGATCATGGCGTGTGCGGCCCGGGCCGACACCGTGATTCAAGTCAATTTGAATGGTCGCCGTGACCGGGTTATTCGGCGATCAGGTCAGCAGCTATCAGGTACAACTTTACGATAGTCAGACTCCCATCACCGTCGCCAATTTTCTCAACTATGCCAATACAAATGCGTATAACGGCACGATTTTCCATCGCGACATGACGGGCTATATTCTTCAGGGCGGAGGATACACGCTGAATGTCAACAGCAACAACCATGTCACGGGGATTAGTCCGATCACCGCCAATCCCGCGATCCAGAGCGAATTCGACGCTTCCAGGTCAAATCTTCGCGGCACGATTGCCATGGCTTTAACAAGCCTCTCTAATGGATCCGCCAATGTCAATAGCGCAACAAACCAGTGGTTTATCAATCTTACCGATAACTCTCAGCCGCCCTACATCTTGACAATCAAACGGCGGTTCACGGTCTTTGGGCACGTGGTGGGCGAGGGTATGGAGTTGATCGACGCGGCGGCCGCTTTGCCGACCTATAACCTCAATTCCCTATACTTTCCCAGCGATCCGCAGAACGGCCCTTTTAGCGATGTGCCCTTGGCCGGCAACGGCTCGATTTTCGTCACCGTCTTAAACACGAACGTCATTCCCACCGTGGCCTGGAAAGGCGGCAATACCTCGGCGCCGACCGATTGGGGTACGCTTGCTAATTGGGGCTCCGGTTCCAGCGTACCGGACGGCAAAGGGGTTAATGTAGACATAGGCAGCCAGGATTCGGCGAACAGCGTGATTGACATGGTCTCGGCCGGGCGGACCGTGGGCAACATCTACTTTACCCCTTTTACCAGCACCACTATTCAGAGCAGCGGGGGGAAAAGCCTGACAATAGACAACAATGGCAAAACCGCAACGGTAAACGCGCTGGGCGACCAGATCATTAGCTCCTCTGTTGTTCTGAACAGCAATACGATTTTCAGTGTCAGCGGAACGCTAAATATAACAGGCGCAATCAGCGGCGCCGGCAAATTGGGGGTGACTGACATTGGAACGCTTACCCTTTCGGGCACCAATACCTACACCGGAAACACAATAGTGGGAGAAACCGGCACGCTGACGGCGGCCAATACCGCGTCGCTGCCGGGATACAATGTATCGGGCAGGATCAAGGTGAATGAAGGCGGGACTCTTGCCCTTCAGGTCGGGACCACGCCTGGCCAATGGACGGAAGATTATATCAATATACTGAAAAACAACGTGAGCTTTGATGCCGGCGGCTTGTTGGGCTTTGATACCACTAACGGCTCCTTTTTTTACGGCAGCGTAATTGGGGGAGCTTTGGGCGTGGCTAAACTGGGCGACAATAATTTGACGCTTACACAGGCCAACACCTTCACCGGTCCGGTGACATTTAAAGGCGGCGCGCTTGTGGCCACTACACTAAGCAACCTGGGCAATGGCACTGCACTGAACTTTGACGGCGGCGCATTGCAGTTCAACGGAGTTTTTGATCCCTCGGTGCGGACGATCACTTTTCAAGCCGGAGGCGGCACCCTCGACACGCAGGACAAAAACATCGTTCTGGCTAATTCCATCGGCAACGGCGGCTCAGGCAGTTTAACAAAGCAAGGCTCCGGCATGCTTACCCTTTCGGTCTCGCCCAATTACATGGGCACCACTTTCATCGATGACGGGACTTTGCAACTCGGTTCTCCCGGTTCCGGAGTGACGTTGCCGGCCAACACGGTGGTTGCACTCACCTCAAGCACTGCGAAATTAGACTTAAACGGGAATTCACAGCACATCGTTTACTTGGCAGGCGTGGCAGGCAGTGAAATAAAGCTCGGCGGGAGCACCTTGACCACCGGCGACTACAATACCACCGATTATTCTTTCGACGGTTCGATAACCAGCACAAGCGGCGGATCGCTGACCAAGACGGGCACGGGCTGGTTAACCCTCACGGGCACTAATACTTATGCCGGAAACACGCTTGTAGACCAGGGCTTTCTAGTTGAAGCCCAAGCGGCCTCGCTGCCTGGATACAACGTGCAGGGCAAGGTTACGGTCAGTCCCGGGGCGGTATTGATTGTTAAAGCCGGGGCGACCACAGGCGAATGGGCCGAATCGGAAATCAACGCCTTGCAAAGCAAAGCGGTAATCGACAGCCAAGCTTACCTGGCCATCGACACCAGCGACGGCGATTTCAGTTACGGCGCCTCAGGCGGCACTTTGGGTGGAAGCCTGAACTTTGCCAAATTGGGCAATAACACCTTGCTGCTTACGGGCAGCAACACCTACAGCGGAAATACCGAAGCAGCCGCCGGTGTACTAACGGCGGGAAAAACGGCGTCGCTGCCGGGATACAACGCGGCGAGCATGATAACAGTAGATCCAGGGGCCACGCTGGCCGTTCGGGCCGGGGCCGCGACAGGCGAATGGGCCGCGTCGGACATCGGCACCCTGCTGACTAACGTTACATTCAACACCGACAGCAGCAGCAACACCGTCAGTTACTTTGGTATCGACACCACCGGAGGCAATTTCTCTTATAGCAGCGCCATCAGTGGAACCCAGGGCCTTAACAAATTGGGTAGCAATACGTTGACCCTTACCGGAAACAACACTTTCACCGGTCCCGTGAATTTCACAAACGGTTTGATCAATGCCACAACCCTAAATAACCTTGGCGCCGGCAGCGAGTTGGACTTTAACGGGGGCGGATTGCAGTTCAATGGCGTGTTTGACCCCTCGACGCGAACCATGTCCTTCCAAGCGGATGCCATAATTGACACGCAAACAAACACTATTACCTTGGCCCAATCGATCGGCAACGGCGGCGATGGGGGATTGACCAAGGCAGGCACAGGCACGCTTGTTCTTACCGGCTCCAATAACTTTAATGGTGCGGTGAATTTCAATGCCGGCATGATCAAGGCCGCCGCCCTGGACAACCTGGGCAACGGCAACGAGTTGAACTTCAACGGCGGCGGATTGCAGTTCAACGGCGTGTTTGATCCATCCGGGAGCACGATAACCTTCCTGGCCGGGGGCGCGATACTGGATACGCAAACGAACAATATCATAATGGCCAATTCCATTGGCAACGGCGGCGACGGAGGATTGACCAAGCGAGGCTCGGGCATGCTTACTCTTTCCGCGTCGCCCGATTACAACGGGGCAACTGTCATCAACGCCGGCACTTTGCAGCTTGCTTCAGCGGCCACTTTGCCGGCCAACACGACGGTCAACCTTACAGCAAGCGGGGCAAAACTGGACGCCAACGGGATTTCCCAGACTATCGCCTCGCTTTCCGGCGTGGCCGGCACTGAAGTGAAGCTCGGCGACAGCACATTGACCACGACGGATAACACCTCCACTACCTTTGCAGGTGTTATGTCCGGCGCCGGCGGAACGCTGACCAAGACGGGCTCGGGCACGTTTACCCTTACCGGCAGCAATACTTTCACCGGAGCGGTCAATTTCAACGCCGGTTTGATCAATGCCGCCAGCCTGAGCAACCTGGGCAATGGCACCGGGCTTAACTTCAACGGCGGTGGATTGCAGTTTGCCGCCGCGTTTGATCCTTCGTCGAGAGTGATGATGTTCCAGACCGGCTGGGCGGTGCTCGATACCCTGAACAACAACGTCATATTGGCCAATTCGATCGGCCATGGCGGCGACGGCGGCTTGGCAAAACAAGGCTCGGGCATGCTTACCCTATCTGCGTCGCCCTTTTACAAAGGCGGAACTAACATTAACGCCGGCACTTTGCAGCTTGCCTCAGGGGTCATCTTGCCGGCCACCACGGCGGTCAACCTTACAGCAAGCGGGGCAAAACTGGACATCAACGGGAATTCCCAGACAATCGCCTCGCTGACGGGCGTGGCCGGCACTGAAGTGAAGCTCGGCGCGGGCACGTTGACCACGGGGGATAATAGCATCACCGCCTTTGCAGGAGTTATTTCCAGCGCCAGCGGAGGATCGCTGACCAAGATAGGCTCGGGCACGTTTGCCCTTACGGGCAGCAATACCTTCAGCGGAGCGGTCAATTTCAACACCGGTTTGATCAATGCCGCCAGCCTGAGCAACCTGGGCAATGCCGCCGCGCTTAAGTTCAACGGGGGCGGATTGCAGTTTGCCGCCAAGTTCGATCCTTCTTCGGACAATCGCACAATAACCTTCCTGGCCGGAGGAGCCACTTTTGATACCCAAGCCAACAATATTACCGTGGGCAAAGGTACCTTCGGCAATGCCGGCGCCGGCGGTCTGACCAAGGACGGCTCGGGCATTCTGGAATTAGACAGCACGGTTTCCTATAGCGGTGCAACTACCATCAACGCCGGGACCTTGATAATTAATAACAATCAAAGCACCACCCTCGGCGACATTTCCGGTGCAGGCAATCTGGAGGTTGACGGCGCCAGTACGGTGTTGACCGTCAAGTCCATAAAAGTCAACACGTTTAACCTGGGCGCGGGTACGAAAGTAGTTATTGCGGCGATATCAGGCGGCCACCAGAGTGAAGAATTGAATATTGTGCCGGTTTCCGAACCGAACGCCTTGGTACTGGTTCCCGAACCGAGCGCCTTGGTGCTGCTTGGCATTGGCGCTCTGGCAATGCTTTTCGCCGCGCAAAGAAAAGATAATCCACAGCCAAAGAGTCTCTGGCAATGATTGTAGCATTCTCGCCTAAGAGCCGGGCCGTGTCGGCCCGGAATTACCGGGGCGGCACGCCCTGGCTCTGACCTTTCATAATCACCGGGACGACACGCCACGGCTCTGACTCTTCAGATGTCATTCTTTTTTTCCGGCTCTCATAAAACGGCGAAGCCAATACTGGAATTCGCTTTCCTTGCCTGGTACAATTCCAACGTCTGGGTCTGGACAGTTTGTGTCGTCAAGCGGGAGGAATGCAAATGAAGCCGGCAAATAAATCGCGTGAATCGAATGGCTTGTATATAGGGATGGATGTCGGGGGGACTAATATGCTGGCCGCCCTGGTTGACGAGTCGGGATTGATTCTGCGGAGCGAAAAAACGCTCACCCCGCGCGATAACAATCCGGACGTGGTCGTGGCGGTAATCGAAAAAACCATCGAAGACGTGATGGAAAAAGCCGACATCGAAAGCGACGACCTGGCGGCCGTCGGCATCGCCGTGCCCGGCGTGGTCGATCCGAAAAAAGGATATGTGGCGATTACTCCGAACCTGTGCCTGGGCGGCGTTTCCTTGGGCCCGCGTTTGCAGGAGCGATTTAAAACGCCGGTCACGCTGGGCAATGACGGAAACCTGGGCGCGCTGGGCGAGACCTGGCTGGGCTCGCGCGAAAATCGAAAAGCACTCTTTACATTTGCGTGGGCACCGGCATCGGCGGCGGCCTGGTGTTGCGGGGCGAGCTTTGGCGCGGCCGGCGGGAGTCGGCCGGGGAAATCGGACACATGATCATGCAAATAGGCGGGCCGAAATGCGGTTGCGGAAACCTGGGCTGCCTGGAGGCCCTGGCCAGCCGGACGGCCATCGAACGCGACATCCGCGCGGCAATCGCAGCCGGGCGAAATAGCGCGATTTTCGAATTGGCCGGCGGCGATTCGGGCATCATCCGCAGCGGCATAATCCGCAACGCCTTGGAGGCTTCGGACGAGTTGGTGTCGGAGGTGGTCCGCCGGGCGTCGGAAGTGCTGGGCTATGCTTGTTTGAACGTCCGGCACCTGATCGATCCCGATCTGATCGTGCTGGGCGGCGGTGTGATCGAAGCCTGCGCGGACTATATCCTACCTGTTGTCCGGCGCATCATCGGAGAAGATCCATTAGTTGGCGCCCGGGAGGGCGGCGGAATTTTACTATCCGCATTGGGCGACGACGCGGTCGTACTGGGCGCGGTGGCGGCTGCGCAGCGGAAGGCGGGGCGCAATCCCCTTAAAAAACGCTATAAAGTAAGGCCGATCTATCCCCAAATCGCCCAATGCAAGGAAGGCGAGATTGCCGTGGGGGATAAACAGTATAAAGACGACGTCTACATAACCGTCAACGGCAAGGTGAAGAAAATTGAGGAAATCGCGGCCCAACAGGCCACCGGTTTTCCGCACCAGATTGGGGCCAGGGAATTGGAAATAGTATGCAAGGGCGGGCCGGAGATTTTGTTTGTCGGGGCGGGCGCGTGCGGCCAGATGGAAATGGGCGAAGACGCCGGGCGGTTCCTGGACACGCGTTCGATCAAATTCAAAATCCTTCCCAATGCCAAGGCCGCGGAAAGTTACAACAAATCGAAGCGCCGCAGGGCGGCGCTGATGCACGTCACTTGTTGACGTTTAATTGTGCGTTTTTTTTAAGTTCGCGGAATCCCAAGCGGTTTTTTGTTTATTAGCAATGCTAAAAAGGAGAATACGTCATGACTGGGAAAGATATCCTTCGGCAAGTTGTGGAATTCAACCACATGGTCACTCAGTATTATGTAAGCGATCTTACTGATGCTGAACTGCTGGTTCGGTCGGTGCCCGGCAGCAATCACATAGCCTGGCAGATGGGGCATATGATTACCAGCACGCAACACATGCTAAATGGCTTGGGGCAAGCGGCGCCTGATTTGCCGGCGGGCTTTGCGGAGGCATATACCAAGGAGACTTCCGCGTCCGACGATCCAAAAAAGTTTGCCACTAAGGCGGAATATCTTGCCTTGGAGGAACAGATGAAGGAGGCGAGTCTGAAAGCCATCGACGCCACGCCGGAAAACACGCTGGATCAGCCCGGCCCGGAATCGATGCGCGAATATGCTCCGACAGTGGGATCGGTGTTAATGATTTTAGGCAATCACTGGTTGATGCATTCCGGCCAATTCGTTTCCATTCGCCGAAAATTGGGTAAAAAGCCGCTGTTTTGACAAATGATAACCATTGTTGGGGCGGCAGTTTAACTGCCGCCTCGACATGCAGTGCCGGATTCTAATTAGAAACTATCCCATTCTGCCATAGAAAACGTTCGATTGCCGCATTTACTTCAGCCGGCTTCTCCATCGGGGCCATGTGTCCGGCTTGCGATATTATTTTAAATTCGGCCTTGGGGATGGCCTTGGAAATGGCTTGCATTTCGGCGACGGGACTAATCGCGTCGCTCTCGCCCACTATGAGCAACGTAGGACAACGTATGCGGGCTAATTCGGCGGTGAAGTCGGCTCTCTGGGCCATGCCTAGCGCGGCGGCGGCAATGCCGCGGGGATCGGTGCGATCGATTACCTGCTTTATTTTTTCTGCTAAATGCGGCTGCTCTTGCATGGTGATGGGGGAGAAAAGTTTGGGAATCATGGCATCAGCCACGGTATGCGATCCTTCGCGGATGACTTTTTCGGCAACGACCAAACGATTGGCTGCGGCCTCCGGCGTGTCGTTTTTTGCACGGGTGTCGCAGAGGATCAAACCTTGCAGGCGCTGGGCATAGCAACGCCAGAATTCCAAGGCGATGTATCCGCCCATCGACAAGCCGCAAAGCAGCACCTTGTCGATTCCTAAAAAATCGAGCAGGGCGGCCAGATCGCCGGCAAATTGTTCCATTGTGACAACGCCTTCGCTGACGCCGCTTTGACCGAAACCGCGCAAGTCGGGAGCGATCACGCGATACCGGGCCGAAAGGGCTTCGATCTGCCCGCTCCACATGGAGTGGTCCAGGGGAAAGCCGTGCAGCAGCAGAAGCGGCGCCCCTTTGCCGCTATCGACAAAAGCTAAATTTATTCCGTTAATCGGAAAAGTTTTCATGTTCGCCATTATTGTTTTAAATTTTCAATTTGCAGTGGCCAATTTGCAATAAATAAATCGGATATTTTATCCTGAGAACAATTGATATGTTGTGTATCGCGAAACCGCAAGCGGTTCGATGGGTGTTCCCTATGCTCTACCCCCTATCCCCTATCCCCTATCCCCTATTACCCATCACCTATTACCTACTTCTTGTGTTCTTCGTAGGCTTTTTTGAACAGTTCCAATTGTTTGGCGATCAGAACGTTGTAGGGTTTCAGTTCGACGGCGCGTTGTTGATTTTTCAGCGCGTTTTCATAATCGCCCTTGGCATAATACACGCGCGCCAAAGTGTCGTACAGATCGCCCGTGTCAGGCTTGAGCTCCAGGGATTTTTGCGAGTATTTCAAGGCCTCATCGAGGTCTCCCTCGGTGTTGGCCACCAGCCAGGCGAATTCATTGTAGTAATCATCGATTTCCGGTTCGGCGGCGATCTGCACTAGAATATCATCGCTCGCCTGGCGAATTAAATCCCTGATTTTTTTGCGGTATTCGGGGGTTTGATCGGGCAAGCGGTAGCAGGCTATGAGTACGTCGATATCGCTGGGTTCCAGGTCCAGGGCTTCGGTCAGGCATTCGCGGCGCTTGGCCTGGTCGCCGGCGGCATCCCAGTGGCTGGCCTGCAAAAAGTATTTGCGCACGGACCTCGGCAATTGTGCGTTCGATAAGCTTGTCCGGCGATGGTGACTTTTTGCGGAACAAGTAAAAGCCTTGAAGCACCGAGTTGATGTGGGCGGGCAGAGCGGCGTACGTCTTTGCGTCCACTATTTTGAGCATGCCATCCAGCACATTGGCGGCTGCCACATAATCGCCTTGTTCGTAAAACATTCCGGATAGGTCCCATTGGGCGCTGATGGTGGTAACATCCGTGGGGCGACCCTGTGCAATTACATATTCGAATTCGCGCTTTGCCCAATCGAACAATCCACGCCGGTGCAAAAAATACTGCGCGATGAAGTAACGGTGGTAGAGTTTTATTTCCTCGCTCCCGCCCACCATATTGCGATATAAATTCATTATATTCAAGGGGTCGTAATTTTTGAGCAGATTCATTTCCTCGCGGCCGGGATTAAGCCCAAACGCCCGGTGTGCGGTCTCTTCGGCCTTTGCCGCCTCGCCTTGCGCTTTTTGAGACTGGGCCAGGATGTACAGCAGCATGGGCTCGCTTTCGAAGCGGGGAATATAACGAGCCGCCAATTCGTCAACCAATTCCCAAGCTTTTTGTTCCACCAGCCAATCGAGTAATTTGGAGAGAGTATCCAAATCTCCATTGTCTTCCAAATCGATCAGCCGGCGCATGGCGGCCGTTGCCTCTTGCGTTTGGCCCTGTTTTTTCAACCAGGCGGTTTGATAACGGATCAAAGAACCGACAATTTCACGGTTGGATTCCCCGGGCGTGCGCTGCAAAAGCGAGAATTCGGCTTGGATTAAGTCGTTCCACTGAGTTATAGTTTGCGGATCGTCGGCCAGTTGAAGCCAGGCAAGCATCCAGGAGGCCGAGGCACGGCCGCGTTTTTCAAAAAGCTTGCGGATGGTCTCGGCCCGGGGGACTTTTGGCGGCTCGAGGCCGGAAGGCGATTTGAGCAGTTCGATCACGCCTATTTTCGAAAGCGCGTCCGACTTTTCGAATCGTATCAACCGGCACAGGGCCGAAATGCCTTTGCCGTCGGACATGACCGCCAGGTCATGCATGCGGGCCTGGCGGGCGTCTTCCGGCTGGAGTTCGTAATCTTTTAATTTTTCCTTTACTTCGGGCGGGTCGTTCTTCGCCATCCACTCCACGCGCATCGAACGCAGGATGTATTTCGCCCGGGAGGCGATTTCCAAATCGTCGTTGGTTGTTGCCGCCGTCAGCGCGTCGAAGGCGTCGAAGCTCAGCCGGGCCAGTTCGTTTTGGGCTCGTTGGCGGACGTAATAATCCTTGTCGCCCAATTGCTCGATCAATTTGTCGATCTGCTCCTTTAGGGCGGCATCCTTGGCCTTGGCGGCGGGATTATCCTCCTTTGTTTCTCCGGCCGACGATTTTTCAGCCGAAGGTTTTTCGGGCGTAACATCGGCTGCGCGAAGCGGATCGCACATCGCGGAAATGAGGATTCCCGCTAAAACCGCGAAGCATGCGTAGCAGTGAGGAGCGATTTTCATGTCCAAGATCATATAAGTATAACGGGCATTAGGCCAGATCATGCCGGTTTTAAGCCCCTAAGATATTTTATATCGGTTCGTGGCCAGAGTATGCAAACTTGCTGCAAATTACCGGAAAAATCGAACAAAATGAGGACCAGGCGCCCTCCCATGCCCCTGCTTTAAGCCGTTTTATCAGAAGCGCCCCGGGGCCGGTCCCCATTTTGTGAGCGTTTCGGTGTATGGGGGGAATAACGCCCCGCATAACATGCAAACGAACCCTTATTGCGAGCCAAAAAACGGATGCTATAATTCAATGTTTTGTTGGTTTGGGGGCGTAGCTCAATTGGTTAGAGTACCGGACTGTCGATCCGGTGGTTGCGGGTTCGATTCCCGTCGCCCTCGCTAAGATAAAGCCTTACGGCATAAGGGGTTGCGGTTACAGCAGCCCCTTTTGTTTTTCTTGAATGATCGGTTTGTGTGTATCTGAAAACACCCTTCAGCGGGAAATTTTCAAATGAGGCAATGCCTTTTGCAGGTCTTGAATTCCAGCGTCGGTCACGTTGGTATTCGTGAGACTAAGCCTGTAAAGATTTTCCAGCCCTTTGAGATGTTCCAATCCGGCATCGGAGTTGATGGTATGGATAAGGGTCAAGGATTCGAGATAGGGCAAGTCCTTGAGGCATTTCAAGTCATCATCGGTAATTAGAAAGCCGCCAAGGGTCAAGGATCGCAGCCGGGGGATTTCCTTGAGGCGCCGCAGACCGGCACTGGTGATCGTGGTTTCCGAGATATCCAGCTTTTGGACGTGGGACAACATTGCAAAGTAATTTAAGCAATCGTCCGTGAGTTGCGTGCCTTGCAGGTTTAAAGTTTGCAATTGTTTCAAATTTTTCAAATGCGCCAGGCCGGCGTTGGTTATAGGGGTTTGATCGAGAACGAGCAATTGGAGTTTGGACAATTTTTCAAGATGTGCCAGGCCGGCATCGGTGACGCGGGTATTTCCGAGCGACAATTCCTGGAGGTTGGTTAAACCTTTGAGGTGTTCCAGACCGGCGTCGGTTATTTTGGTTTGATCCAGGTTGAGGAAAGCAAGTTGGGCCAATCCTTCCAGGCTTGCCAGGCCGGCGTTGCTTACATGGGTTCCGCTGAGGTCCAAGGTATCGAGTTTTGGCAAAGCCTCAAGGCAGGCCAGATCGGCGTCGCCGGCCGCGGGAGGGAAGGTTGCTTGTATTACATTATCGAAGAAATCGTTACCCAGCAGTTTTCGCAGTCCGGGGAATGCATCGGGCGGCACCACTCCTTGGTCGTCGTAGGCGACCTGCCCGCCTAATTCTTGGATTATCGCCGCGGCTTCGCTTTGCCGCCGGGCTTTTTTCTGAAATACGGCGAATAAGTTCGATCCTAAGGCTACGATTAGAACGCATAACATCAGAGATCCAAGACGGTACTGATACCAGCGGAGCTTGGATTCCGGGAATTTGGGCTTTAACAAGGCGGAATATAATTCCTCTTCCTCCGGACTGAGAGGTATGCTTGGAAGGGATTTGGACATTCGCGCTTTGTGGAATTTATTTATGCAGAACACGATCAGAAAATAAACGATCAAGCCAGCGGCGAGAATAAAAAATAACGTCAAGCCGCAAAACGCCGCCCGATAAAAGAAAGATGCCGAGGGGATGCTCGAAAGGCCCTTTGTTTTAAGTGATATAAAGGCGCCTTTCCAGAAAGGGTAAGATATATAGAGCCATGGAACCAGAGCGAGCAACAAGATGATATATATCGCTCGGGATGAAGGCCGGTAGTGCATTTGTGTTGCCTCTTGTAAGAGTATACTTTATTTTTACCTTCATCAGCAACCCGCCGTATATTAATGGCGGGCTATAAAGACTGAGATAAGCAATATAATGATTTCTTTTCAGAGCCGGGCCGTGTCGGCCCGGAAAATCCGGGGCGGCACGCCCCCGCTCCGATTAATCATACGACATTAGTTTTCAGACTCCAATAAATACAGGTTTTGTTAGACATTGCGGCATGTGGGACCATACTTTATGATAAGGCGCAAATGGCGGAAAATGCGATTTTTTCGTTCTGACGTGCGATATTATCCCGGGGAAAAAACCACGATCCGATAAAGGGACTGGGAGGTAGGGGATTTGCCTGAACACATGTTGTGGCCTTGGATTGCCTTTGGGACATTGGTGGCGGCTCTGCTGACGCTGGACCTCACGGTATTCCACCGCCGCGACCGCGCCCCGACGCTTCGCGAGTCGGCCCTCTGGACGCTTTTTTGGTGCGCTCTGGCATTGGTTTTTAACGCTCTGATCTGGTGGTGGCAGGACAAATTGTGGCCGGTGCCCAAGCCGGGGCATGAACCGGCCGCGGAGTTCCTCACCGGATATGTCGTGGAATGGGCCTTGTCGATGGACAACGTGTTCGTGTTCGCCGTGATCTTCCGCTTCTTTAACATTCCGCTGAAATATCAATACCGGGTATTGTTCTGGGGAATTCTGGGGGCGATTGTGTTGCGTTTGCTGTTCGTGGTCCTGGGCAGAGCGTTGATCAAGCGGTTCGATTGGGTATTGCCCCTGTTCGGGTTGTTTTTGCTGTATACGGCATTTAAACTTAGCCTGCAATCGGAAAGCGAAGTGGATCCAGAGAAAAATATTTTCCTCCGCTTGGCGCGGCGGTTTTTCAAGGTGTCCGAGGGCGATCATCGGGAACACGGGAATGCCTTTTTTGTTCGCGAAAGTGGGCGGTGGTGCTTTACGCCCCTGTTTTTAGTGCTCCTGGTGGTGGAAAGCACCGACGTGCTGTTTGCCGTAGACAGCGTGCCGGCGATTTTCGGCATCAGCCAAGACGTATTTATAATCTATACCTCGAATATCTTCGCCATTCTGGGCCTTAGGGCGTTGTACTTTTTGCTGGCCGGGATGATGGAAATGTTCGAATATTTGCACTATGGGCTGAGCGCTATATTGGGGTTTGTAGGGCTGAACATGATCGCCGAATACTGGTTCCAGCCGAGTGGCGGTTATTTCATTCCCACCTGGGGCAAACTGGCGATAATCGCCGTGCTGCTGGGCATATCGGTAGTGGTTTCGATGGTTATGAAAAAGCGGGCGAGGGAATAGGTGATTGTTTAGCCGCGAGCCGAAGGCGAGCGCGGACATGTCTCGCGAAATCTGCAGCGATTGTGCCCGCTCGCGGCTTAACGGCTCGCGGCTAAACAGTCCACCGCCCACTGCCTAAGTCCGGGCCATTTTGCGGGCTTTTTCCAGGATTGCGGGGCGGGCGGTCTCCATAATTTCACGAACGTCTTCGTAACGCATTGTCCGCTGTGGGAAGGTGCGTTTCTCGATCGCCCCCAAGAAGCGGGCCTGGAACTCGGCAAGGTTCGAGCCGTAGATGTGAAAACTATCGGCGATATGGCAGTATCGGCCGAGCGTTACCGGTTTGCCCGTCAGTTCGGTTATCCGCGAGGCGATGTTCGATTGCAGGCGGACCAGGGCGAACATGTTCATGAAGGCTGCCTTGTAGGCGTCGTTCGAGCGGAAGCGGACGTTCATGCTCAGTACCGGCCCGCCGCCTTGATCGGTGATCCGGCACCAAACGCTTTGCAGGCAAGCCGGATCGTAGCAGGAGCCGTCTTCCCAGACTTTCCAGGTGATGGCTTGTGCGCGGCGGGTATGCGACGTTTCGGCCAGCTTTTGGCACAAACGCTCGATCTGGTCGATGGGCGGAAGCGAAGGCACTTCGTAACGGAACAGGCGTTGATGATAGGTATATTCCCAGCGGGTGTCGCTGGGATCGTTGGGATCGCGAACGCAATGGTCCTTTATCCCCTCGCAGACTTCCATGGCGTATTCTTCCAGTTCCTCGAAACCGCCGGGAAAATCGCGGTGGATCATGGGCTCGGCCAATGGATCGAGTATGGTTACGATCATGGTGGCGTCTTTGCTGGGCGGATCGTCCGGCTTGTCGTATTGGGTTTTGACGTCGCAGCCCGAGCGGAACAACTCCAGCAAGGCGTTTTCCCATGCCCGGGCGATGCAATCGCCTTGGACCATTAAGACCGGAATTCCGTTCATGTATTATTTCCTTTTAAATGTATAAATCGAAGATGATTTCGGGAAAAGAGGTATTTTCTTGATTAGAGGGGAATTGTGCAAGCACCCCCGGGATAATACCTTTGAAACAAAAATATGATCTTGCCCGTGATTGACACATTGGGAACAATGTTGGGGCCAATTGTATTGCAATGCGACCACCAACAAGGCTCAGGCTATTGAAAATCGGGAAAATAATGTCGTGGTGTAGATGGTAAATCAAGCCAAGCCCACGGGTTGCAACCCGTGGGCTTAACAACATTCATTATCTGAGACTCAATAGGTCAAAAAAACATTAACGGCAAGGTTTGGATATATTTCAGGCATCAATAAAGCAATAACATGACCATTTTTTTTAATCTAATCTTGTTTGTGCTGGACCTGGCGGCCTTGTATCATGTAAGGCGCTTAAGAACGGCGTTGAGTGTGTGTTTTATCTTGCCTGCCGTAGTATTGGTTGAGATACTTTTGGCGGGGATGATATCGAGGGATCGTTTCGATTTTATCCGCCTGGTGTCATATATTGTTTTTTTGCATGGATGGGTTTTTTCAGCGGGATTTGCCGTTATATTTTGGCGGAAGCGAACAATACTAGCGGTTATGTGCGGAGCAAGTGCCGCGGTTTTGCCAGTTATGGTGTATTATGTTTTTTTGATCGAGCCATTTTGGCTGGAGACCTCGTATCGGCAAATCGCCAGTCCCAAGATTAACCGCGCACTGCGGATCGTCGTGCTGGCCGACTTGCAAACAGATGCATTCGGCGATTACGAACGGGGCGTTCTGCGCCGGGTCATGGAAGAGAAACCCGATCTTATACTACTGGGCGGCGATTACATCCAGATATCTGATAAGCGATATGGAGCGATCAGCCGGGAAATCAACGCCTTTCTGCGCGAAATCCATTTCAGCGCATCTTACGGGGTGTTTGCCGTGCAGGGAAACGTCGATCCGGCCGGTTGGCCGGAAATCTTCGCGGATTTGGGAGTGACCTGCGTGGATGTCCGTAAATCGTTCGATTTAGGCCCGCTGAGCCTGACGTGTCTGGGACTCTTTGATTCGTTTAACACTTCCACCGTGGTAGGCAATCCCGATCCGGGAAAGTTTCATATTGTCTTGGGGCATGCTCCGAATTTTGCATTGGGGGATATCGGGGGAGATCTGCTGGTCGCCGGTCATACGCACGGCGGACAAGTGCGTTTTCCCCTGATCGGTGCGATGGTCACTAACTGCGGGGTTCCGCATTCTTGGGCGGCCGGACTTACCGAACTGCCCGGCGGCGGAAAATTGCTCGTTTCGAGGGGGATCGGCATGGAGCGCGATTACGCGCCCCGGATGCGTTTTCTTTGCCGGCCAGAGTTGATGGTTATCGATTTACTGCCCCAAAAGAGGTAAGTCTAAATTTTACTTTTACCAATTTCCTGCTATTATTCCTATGATTTCTCCATCGAGCATTAGGGGGGCTTTGCGGTGCGATAGGGAGGGCGCCGGTGAGCATTTACAAACCTTGCGGCATCTGCGGCGATGCGGCCCGGGAACTCAATGCGGACCTATACCGTTGCTGGGGCCACTCATTGGGGTTGGAACTGCAGCCGAACGCCAAATTCGTGGCGGGTGGGGATATTCGTGCTTCCACGCCGGAATTCCTGAGTGCTCTTATCGAGGGTTTGTGCCAGGCCGGATTGGACGTGGTGGACCTGGGGCAAATTCCCACGCCCATGATCTACTACGCCCGGCACCGTTTAAGCGCGGATGGATGCGCAATAGTGACAGGTTCGCATAAGGCGGGGAATATCAACGGATTGAGATGGATGATAGGCAATCGGCCGCCCATGCCCGACGACGTTTACGCCTTGCAAGTCGCGGCCGAAAGCCCGGCGGGCAAAAGTCCGGCCCGTCAGCGCAGGGAAGCCAGATCCATCGACATTTCCTTCGACTATGTGGCCAATCTGCAGGAAACTTGGGTCGATGCAATGGGGGCCCAACTGCACATAGTGATCGACCCGATGCACGGCAGTTGGTCGGGCAAGGCGCGGCGGTATCTGCACGCCATTTTTCCCCAATGCCTGATAACGGCCATCAACGATACGCCCGATCCCGACTTCGACGGCCAAGCGCCCGACTGCTCCCGTTGGCAACACTTGCACGATCTGTGCGACGCCGTTTACCGCGAACGGGCGCATTTGGGAGTGGCTTTCGGCGGCGATGGAAACCAGGTGGCCCTGGTCGATAATCAAGGCATGGCTTTGACGGACGAAGAAACAACCTGGATGTTGATGGAAAGTCTGGGCAAGGCCATGCACAAGGAGCGATTTGTGTACGATCCGAGATTTTCCGACCGTGTCAGCGAACGGGCGAAACAACTCGGCGCGGAGCCGCTTGCGGAGCGGAGCGGGCAAGGTTTTGTCCACAAGCGGATGATAGCCACGGGCGCCTTGTTTGGAGCGGAGTTGGGCGGGCATTATTACTTCCGCGAAATGAAAGGCTGCGACGACGGCCTTTATGCCGCCTGCCGGATGATCGCCTTCCTGGCCCAAAACGAGAAAACACTGGCGCAGTGGCGATGGGAATGCCCGCCCATGTACATTACCCCGGAGTTACAGATCGGCATGCCCCTGCAGTTGCAGGCGCGAATCATGGAAAAGATCCGGCGGGAATGGTCGTCTTTCCCGCAGCAGGTCCTAGACGGCGTGCGGATCGAGACCCCCGGGGGCTGGTTTCTGGTGCGGCCTTCCGCGGCCGAGTCGGCCTTGACCTTCCGTTTCGAATCGCTGGATTGGCCGGCTTTGGACCATTTGGTCCAGCGAGTTTGCGATACGATCGACGAGTTGGGCAAGGAACTATGGCAGCAATATAGCACGGCCATGGGAACGGGAGTGACGCGGGAATAAATCTAGGGGAATCAATTGTGACTGAAGAAACTTCCGCACCAAATCAAATCCTCTGCCCATATTGCAAACGTTTGATTACGTTGCCGGCCATTTCTTTGGGGTCTAAAGAAAAATGCCCGCATTGCGATATCGAATTTGTGGTTTCGAGCAGGCTGATTCCGCGGGCCTCGGAAGATGAAGACAACGAAGATGCAATGGGGGGGTATGGATTGCAAACCAAAATCCCGGCGACAACCGGCGGGAATGTTTTGCCGTCCGATAAAAAAACCCCGCAATCGGAAACGGAACTTGCGGCGGAAAAACCGAGTTGGCGTCCGATGGCAACGCCGCCGCCGGGACTTTTATTGAAGGGAACGTTTTCGTTTCCGTTTGCCGCGGGAGTGTGGGGATGGCATTTAATGCTTTTGCTGCTCGCAATCGCCGCAGTTGGATCGGCATCAATGGCGGTGTATTTCAGCACTTTTCCCTCGGACGACATATTCAGCGCCGATAAATGGTTCGCCAGTGCGATGTTAAGCTCGCTAACTTTGCTGCTTGCACTATTTTTTTTATTCCTGCTTTCGGCCGTTTGTTTGACTATATTCCATGATACTTCGGAGGGTGTGGAGAAATTTTATAATCGGCAATTAGGCTGGTATACCGATTGGTTTGCGGATGCCAGTTACTTAGTGGCCAATCTTTTTTATGGAGCGGTGCCTGCAATCGTTTTAATTTCTTGTATTGCCCATCAAGCTCGAAATTAGATTGCCGATCTATTTATTTTCCGAAATCCTCTTGTTCCCAATTTTTCTAATGTCGGCATCTGAAAGGAAATCGCCAATTATAATATACTCAAAACCGGTCTGGAAAAGTCTATGGTACGCCTGGCACTGCCTGGGTGCTGTTTTATCTGCTGACGTTGCTGATCGGCGAGACGTTTGTATATTTGTTGCGAGTGATTCCATTTGGAAACATCCAGATGGAATTTATATTTATTTCCATTATTTTGCCATTGTTTTTAATTGTGTATTTTCGTTTATTGGGCCGGCTGGCGTGGTTTTGCTCCGGACAATTCGATGAAGATATCAGGGTTCGAGGTTCAGAGTTTCAAAGACTCGCGGAGAATATTAAGAGTCGATAAATCGATCGAATTCGACGTTATTTGTATACACAGTTGACAGAGGTTTATCTCTGAATCCTGAATCCTGAACCCTGCCCCCTATTAAATGCCCGTCCATAGCCATCGGGCTAAATGCAGATAAATCAGCAGGGTAATCATATCGGAGACGGCCAAGGCGATCGGTCCGGCGGCGACTTGGGGATCGCGGCGGAAAAGTCGCAGCAAAATGGGCATGGCCGCGCCGAAGGCCGCCGAACACATTGCTCCGCCGGCGATGCCGCCCAGCACGGCCAGCATTATTTTATAATGTCCCCGCCAGATCCAGGCCGCCAAGGCGACGGCAATCCCGGCGGCGATGCCCAACAGTAAACCGGTTGCCACTTCGGTGCGGACTTTGCTGAGCAGGGTTCCCAATGTGGGCGACTGACCGTGGAGCAGTTGCAGGGTCAGGCTGACGGATTGAATGCTAATGCTTTCGGCCACGGCCAGGACTACGGGTATAAACATGGCCAAGGCGGCGACGCGCTGCAACTCGCCTTCGAAAAATCCGGCGATAAAGGCCGCGAAAATTCCGCCCGCTATGTTGCATATCAGCCAGGGGAAGCGGTTGCGGAAGGCCGAAAGCGGAGTGCCCTGATAAGCCGCGCTGAGATGAACGCCGATGAGTTGGAACAATTCGTCGTAGCGTTCGCTGCGATCGATGTCGCCCAATTCGGCCGTATACAACTCCACGTCGATTACGCCCACCATGCGACGATCGGGATCGACCACTGGAAAGGCCAGCAAGCGGTGCATGACAAAGAATTCGCAGGCTTCCAACACGGTGGCCGTTTGCGGCACGGCGATCACCTCCCGAACCATGATCTCGGCGATCGGTTTTTCCGGCGGATTAAGAAGCAAACGGCGAGTGGGCACCACGCCCTTTAGTCGATTCTCTTGATCCAAGACGTAAAAATAAATGATCCTGCCCTCGGGCGGGCTGCCGCCGCACCGTTTCCAGCGCTTCGCCGACGGTCTGATCGACCAGCAGGCTGGCGAAACCGCCGCGCATGTGTTGGGCGATGGGATCGTTGAGATTTTTTGCTAGCGAAACATCAGTCATTTTTGTTGGATTTTCAAATTTGGCAATGCGTCTTGAAGTTCTTTGACTCCGGCGGCGGTGACCTTGCTATTTGTAGTGTATAGATTATGAAGTTGAAGTTGGATAACGCCGGGAAGTGGGATTCTAGCGGTAATGGTAAGAAATATCATACCCAAATTACGGCGAAAAGACACTTCCATGGCTCCAAGCGGTTCAGTAGCCGCCCACAAATCATTAAAGGCTGTTGTGTTTTCGCAAGTCGGTACCTTGTTAGAGGTTAACACTATTGCTCGCGCATGAGATATTCGTGTGGCATCGGCACAAGTGACCGGATTAAACGTCTTTTCCAACACTTGATTTTCCGACCCCCCCGTATCGCTTTGAAATATACCCATTCCCATATGACAACGAATCTGCTATACTTAAACATAGTGGTGAGAATCGATGTGAGCCCCGATTTTATTATGTGCTCTCGTTCTGGTCACCCGTCGATTAGCGTAACGGCCGCCTGTGAAAGTAGGCGCCGATCTCCAATTACGGTTGATTTTCTCCCTCTACCGTTTGGCCACATCTTCCTTAACGAGAAGGGGCTCTGGGTGAAGAATTGACGGCCTGAGTGCGTTTTTCACATTTTTATAAGGAGTGGCAATATGCCGCAAGGGACGATCAAAAAGCTGATCGCAGACAAAGGTTTTGGATTCCTCGAAGGAGAGCGAGGCGAATTATTCTTTCACCACAGCGCGGTGGAAGGAACGAGTATCGAGGCACTGCGTGTCGGACAGGCAGTGATCTACGAAGAAGGGCGCGGCCCAAAAGGCCCCCGCGCGGAAAAGGTTAAACCCGTTTAATGAAAAATTAGAAAAGGAAAGTTCCATGACTAGTATATATGTGGGCAATTTGGCCCATGAAGCTACTGAAGACGAGTTGAACCAGGTGTTCGGTGAATTCGGAGCGGTCGCGAGCGTGAGCATCATCAAGGACCGCGAAACGGGACGCCCGCGAGGGTTTGCCTTCGTGGAAATGCCCGATAGCAACGAGGCGACCGAGGCGATCAAGCAGCTAAACCTGCGCGAGATCAGCGGCCGGCCGATCACGGTGAACGAGGCCCGGCCCAAGTCGGATCGGCCTCGACGTGGCGGCGGAGGCGGCGGAGGCCGTTACCGTCCGCGAAATTGATTGTCAATTATTTAGCTCGCCGTGAATACACGGCGGGTTAATAGCATACAGTTGGTGCGGCAGATAAACTGCCGCACCATCTTTTTTTATGTTAAAGCAAGCCCCGGGTGTGTTCGCCCGGGGTTTAATTTTTCGTTGTTGTGGCCAAAATTATGCCGCCGCAGTTTGCGATTTTTGAGAGAGACGCGGTACATATTAATGTAAGCGGCCGATCATCTTGAGGCGGTGGGACCGGACGACGAAGTCAAAAAATTTCGTCAATATTGTCAAGCCCATGCAAACGGCGGCGAAACCGCTTCCGGGATTATTGGAATAGCAAGCTTTCATAGGCCTTTTTTAGAGCGAAATTGCCAACTCTTAATATGCTATGTTTGTAATATGGATATCTGCCGGCGGCAATAGAGGGTCGCATCGCAGTAATGTTCAAACGGAGAGTTGTTTATCGTTTTTCTCAAGAACTAAAGGGAGGCAGAAACAATGGCAGCCATTACTTGGAAAGATTTCTACTCGGTGGGCGATGCGTCGCTGGACTCTCAACACCAGCAAATCGTGGGCGTCATAAATGAACTATTTGATGCCATGGAAAAGAAATCCACGCAGCAAGTGGTAAAGCCTATCCTGGACCGTTTGGTGAAATACACATTCGAGCATTTCAAGAGCGAAGAGGAAGCCATGGCGGCGGTTGAGTATCCGGACTTAATCGAGCATCGGGCCATGCACGACAAGATTCGGCAAAAAACTTTAGACTTAAAAGATAACGCCGATTTTGTGACGGGGCAAAACCTACTTGCCTTTCTAAAACAATGGTGGATGGGGCATATTCAAACCGAAGACAAAAAATACGCGCCGTACTTGGAGGCATCGGTTAGTAGCAGCCGATAGGCCGTGCGGGCATTGCCGCCCAGAGCATAAATTGAATGTTGGTTCGAATAGTACGATGGATTGTGAAACACCAGCCTGAAGCGCAAGCGAGGGTAAACTGCCAATCATCCCTCGCTTGCACTTCGGGCTAATGAGCGAGGACATTACGGCCCAAACAGCAGTGCCATCAAGTCTTTCGTGCCCCAGGCGGTCGGGTTTACCAGGACTTCGCCCGCCTCGTAGCCGGCGGCCATGCCTTGCTGTATGGCGAACGCGCGGAAGCGTTCCACGGCATTGCTTTTTTCCGGCGGGAATTGGGTCTTGTAGCAGGCGATGGCCTTGAGCTTGGTCTCCAGCGTGTCGCCGATGTCAACCACTATTCCATTGGCATCCGGCGCGAAATGGCGAAAGGCCAGCGACGAGCACAAGTGCCGCGAGATTGAATGCACCGGCAGGCCGTCGAAGTATTGGTCCCACTTGGTTAGTCTGGAATAGAACACGGCGGCCTCGGTTATAAGCGAGGCCTGATAATGGTCGGGCGAGGCCATGGGCGTTTTTCCGCCCAGCCCAATGACCAGGCGCGGACGATATTTGCGAAACTCCTTGGCCAGGGCCACCCGGGCTTCGAAACAGTCGAACAGCCGCCGGTTGGGCAGGTCCAGGGTTACGCGAACGGCCGCACCCAGGACCTCGGCGGCCTGCCGGGCCTCGGCCAGGCGGACTTCCGGGCCGGGCGAGAGCGGCGTGGGCTCGCCGTCGGTCAGGTCGATCATGCCCACCCGATATCCCTGCCGGACCAGCTTGGCGATCGTTCCCCCGCAGGTTATTTCCAGATCATCGGGATGGGCCCCCACGGCAATTACGTCGAGTTGTTCGTTGGACATGGGCTCTAAATTGGTAAGTGGTAGGTGATAGATAATAGGTAGTAGCAAGCAAGTGCGACCAATGGTCGCGGCTTTACATGAAATTTATAATGCTTTTGGATTGTACGAATGGCGGGTGCCGATGGCAACCCGGGCACATCATTGAATGAGGCAGGATTTTGTGGTAACATCGTTTCTCGATAGCTTAATTCCCGCCGCCTCTTGCCAATGAAGGAGTAATCATGCGAAAAGAATATTTTTTTCTGATGACTTTAGTTTTAGTCCTCCTGCCCCAGGCAGCGATCTTTGGCGGGGATGATCAAATCATCGCTCCGGGCGCCAAGTTGGAAAAACTAGCCGATGGATTTACGTTTACCGAGGGGCCAGCCTGCGATGCGGATGGCAACGTTTTTTTTACGGACCAGCCCAACAACAAGATTCTCAAGTGGAGCACAGACGGCAAGCTCTCGACCTTTATGGAGCCCAGCGGGCGATCTAACGGCATGTGCTTCGACCGCCAGGGAAATCTCTGGGCCTGCGCCGACGAAAAGAACGAACTGTGGCGGATCGATCCAGCCGGGAAAATCACTGTGGTCGTAAAAGACTATGAGGGCAAACAGCTCAACGGCCCCAATGACGTGTGGATCCGAGCGGACGGCGGCGTGTATTTTACTGATCCGCTCTACCCGCGTCAGTATTGGCCGAAAGAGTCCGTGGAGCGTGCGAAAGAGGCCACATATTTTCTCCCGTCGGATGGGAAAAAACTCCTATGCGTGTCCGACGATCTGAAACAGCCCAACGGGATCATCGGCACACCGGACGACAAAACACTTTACATCGCCGACATCAAGGGCAACAAGACTTATCAATACGAGATCCAAATGGATGGCACGCTTAAGAACAAAAAACTCTTTTGCGAGTTAGGCTCCGACGGCATGACCATCGACGATCAGGGAAACGTTTACCTGACTGGAAGAGGCCCGGGCGCGACAGGGAAGGGAGTTACCGTGTTCGATAAAACGGGCAAACAAATCGAACACATCGACGTGCCCGAAAAGTGGACCGCCAACGTGTGTTTCGGCGGCAAAGATCGTCAGACGTTATTTATCACCGCCTCGAAAGGGCTTTACGGCATCCGCATGAATGTGAAAGGCGTAGGCAGCCAGTGATGAGTACACTCCTGACGTCTCAACCCTCACCCTAACCCTCTCCCAAGGGGAGAGGGGACTGTTGATCAATACGTCAGACCGAATCCGTAGGGAAACATCGCCTTATCGGCGCCCGGATCGCCCACGTTCAGCGGGACCTGATCCATATTTTTCGGCCAGGTGTGCGGCAGCTTGCCCGTGGGTTTATAATCGCCGAACAGCACGTCGGCCACGCCTTGGCCTTCGGTGCCCGGCAGCCAGGCCGCGATAAAAGCGTCGCTCTCATCCAGTGCCGGGCCTAAGATCATCGGCCGCCCGGATAGGAGAACGGTGATCAGCGGAACCCCGGATTGTTTGACTTTACTGACCAGGTCGAGGTCTTTTTTCGAAAGGCTCAGATCTTTTCGGTCGCCTTTTCCTTCGGCGTAAGGCGATTCGCCTATGACTACGATTACAGCGTCGGCCCCCTGCACGTTTTCGCCGTCCGGCGAAAATATGACTTCAGTCCCGTGCGCGGCCGTTTGACGGATGGCGGCAAGGATAGTAGTTCCGCCGCTGGTCACCTTGCCGGTTTTCCCTTGCCAACTGATGGTCCATCCGCCGCATTGCATGCCCAGGTCATCGGCGGCCTTTCCTGCCACGACCAGGCGCTTGAGGTTTTTCGCCAGGGGCAGGGCGTGCTTTTCATTCTTCAGTAATACCAGCGACTGGCGCACGCAATCGCGGGCCACCTGGCGATGCTCGGCCGAGCCGATGGCCGCTGTCAGCGACGGATCGGCAAACGGCTGCTCGAACAAGCGCGTTTTCAGCTTGACGCGAAGTATCCGCCGCACGGCGTCGTCGATGCGCGATTGCGGCACCTTGCCCTCGGCGACCAGGTCCTCGAGCAGGCCGATGAATTGAATGTAGTTGTTTTTTTGACCAGGTCCGTGGGGAACCATGGCCATATCCATCCCCGCGTTTATGGATTGTTCGATGGCGGTTTTGAAGTCGGGCGATAGTTGGTCGATTCCCGCCCAGTCGGAAACCAGAAAACCCTTGAACCCCAGTTCGTTTTTCAGCACGTCGGTGAGCAGGTACTTGTTGCCGTGCATTTTTTTCCCATTCCAACTGCTGTACGAGACCATGATCGCGCCCGTGCCGGCCTTAATGGCGGCGATATAGCCGGGCAAATGGATTTTCCGCAGCGTGGCTTCGTCGCATTCGGTGTTGCCCTGGTCTTTGCCGTTGGTGGTGCCGCCGTCGCCCATGTAGTGCTTGGCACAGGCCACTACCGAACCGGGATCGTCCAGGTTTTTGCCTTGAAAGCCGCGGACTGCCGCCGCACCCAGCAACTCGGCCAGTTCGGGAGTTTCGCCGAAACTTTCGTTAGTCCGGCCCCAGCGGATATTGCGGGCCACCGCTATGCATGGGGCGAAGGTCCAGTTTATGCCCGTGCCCGCCACCTCAAGGGCCGTAATGCGGGCGGCCTTTTCGACCAGGTCCGGATTGCGGGTTGCGCCCAGGCCGATGTTGTGGGGAAAGATAACCGCGCCCAGGACGTTGTTGTGGCCGTGAACGGCGTCGATCCCATATATCAAGGGGATCTTCAGGCGGGTTTTCAAGGCCCAGGATTGGAGCTCGTCGCAGGTCTTTGCCCAAGTTTGCGGAGAATTGTCGGGCGGATCGGAATCGCCGCCGCTAAGCATGGATCCGATAAAATACTTCTCGATGTCGGCCTTGTCCTTAATCGCATTAAGATCGACCTGTGTCATCTGACCGATTTTTTCGTCGAGCGTCATAGTACGCAACAAGGCATCCACCTTGGCATCGATAGCCGAGTCATCCATAGCCGGCGCATCCTTGCCGGGGCTAGCGCCCTGGAAATCGGCGGCCTTGAGGTGCGTAATCCCGGCCGAAATCATCAAAGTTGCGATAAGAAAAAAACAACCCAAGTAACGATGCCGCACGTTCATAGTAGCCTCACATTACGGGCATACAGGGCCCTTGTTTGTTGTCTCTGGTTTTGCAGATCTTAAAAAACACGCGGTTTTATGCATGCCGGAACTTAACCGCACCGGACAGTTTCTGTAAACAAACGGTAATTCCCGCCGAACCGGATTGCAAGTCCTTGGAGCCGCTGAAGAAAATATCCAGATGAACGCGTGCGTTTTTTGAATCGCTAACACCTTGCCCTGCATGAAGTTATGTATTTTAAAGCCGCGTAGAAATTCGTATTGAATAGTAATCCAATACTCACTATAAAATGCACCACCACCAATCGACTATTAACTGCTTCCCCAAGAATGGGATCGTACGGAAAGATGCCGATGTCCACGGCCGCACACGCCCCTGACGGAAATTTGATTTCTCGACGCTGGCCCGTGGCATCAATTCGCCAAACGCTAGGCGCCGCCGATCGCGGGACTTTATTCGCCTGGGCCATCTGGGCCATTTTGACTTTGGCGGGATTATGTTTTGTTGCGATATACGGCCTGTCTTTTCCCTTTGGCATTGATGAATGGCTATGGATCGGGCACGCAACGGGCAATGAACCGGTGACGTTTTCGTGGCTCTGGTCGCAGCACAACGAGCATCGCATGTTCCTGCCGCGTTTGATTTATTTAGGTCTTGGTGCGATAAGCGGCTTTGACTTTCGCCTGGGATGTTACTTTAACGTGTTTATGCTGAGCGGCCTGTCTTTGGCAATGATGAAGGCCGCCCGGGCAGTTCGCGGAAAAACTCTTCTTTGCGACGCCTTTTTCCCGCTGGTGCTATTACATTGGGGGCAATTCGACAATCTGATCTGGGGCTTTCAGTTGAACTTCGTTACTTCCGTGGTTCTGGAATGCGCCATCCTGCTAATTGTGTTGCGATGCGGGAGCCAAATCTCTTTAAAATCGGTTGTGCTCGTTACATTATGTCTCGTTTTACTGGGGCTGTGCGGATCGTACGGTTTGGTTTTCCTGCCGCCGATGGCGTGTTGGCTGTTTTACGCCTCGGCGTGCAAGTGGCTCAGCGGCGGGCCCCGCGCCAAGCAAATCGCGCTAGTAATGTTAGTGTTCGCGGCAATGCCGGCGGGGCTAGTAGTGTTGTATTTGCACGGACTCTACGCCAGCCCCGACTATATGGGGCTTTACGCCTCGCTGCGAACGGGTATTGAGTTTATCAGCTTCGGCATTGGACCGGCCGCCAAGGAAATCTGGCCCGTTTCCGGTTTTTTGGTTCTTATCCTTTGCGCAATAATTGTGCGGAAATGCCTGATGGTTTTCCGCAATCAACCTGCCCAACGCCTACGAGCGGCTGGCTTTTTGCTGTTTTTTGCGGGAATTTTCGCGTTGGCGATAGCGATCGGTTTTGGGCGGGCATATATTGGTCCGCTGGGCGGATTTGAAACTCGCTATATCACTTTATCCGCGCCGCTCTTGCTGCTTGTGTTTTTCCTGTATGAAGTCCACGGCAGCCCCGCTCTGAAACGACACGTTCCGCGGATCCTTTTTGCATTGATGAGCGTTCTTTTTGTTGTAAACACGCAAAAGGGAATCAGCTACTCCATAAACCTCTGGAAAAAAATAGGGAAATTCGAGCAGGATATGCGCGACGGCATCTCGGCGGAAGCCCTGGGCGTGCGCTACGCGGACCAGTGGGGACACGCGGCGCGGGAAATGATATCTACCCGCCTTGTCTGGCTGCAAACAGCCCGGCTCGGTCTTTATCGCTCCTCATCGCCTCGATCCGGGCAGGCGGTCCGAGTGGAATGTATCTCCGCCGAAGAACCGGCAACCGAAAATATCGAACCGGTCCGGCTTGCGCCGGGGCAATCGTTCGACCAACTTTTTTCGGTCCAGAAGGACGGAGAACTTCGCCGCATCGACGTGCAGGTTCACATCGGCCGTGAAGGACGCTCGCTTAAACGCCTGGATTGGACACTTTTTAAAATCGCCGCGGACGGGAAACAAGACCTTTTGGCCGCCGACCACGTCGATCCGGCGAAGGCCGACGACGACGATTACATTTCCATTCCGCTGAAGAATGTCTATGCCCGCAAAACACAGGAATTCGTGTTGCAATTGGCGATCCCTTCCGACGCTCCCCCAACTGCCCGTGTCGTAATCCCTTTGTACGAATCCGCCGAAAACAAGGAAGTAAAGCAAATAAACCACGACTTGCATAGCCCTTCCGCAACCCAATCGGCCGGACTTTTGCGAGGATTCATGTACTTGGAATCCGGCGGCCCATCGGTCCCGCTGGTTGCCCGCCGCCCCGGCGGAAACTATTAGTTGGAAAGGGCCTAGTCCAACAATTGGCATTTTTTATCCCATAAATGATGGGATGAGAGGCGATAGGTCCTTGCTAAAGAGTTGCCTCAAAACAATCGCGCGACCATGACTGCGATTCATGTCCGATGCGAGAGCACTTTTTTCTTTTATAAATTTCCGTTTTCCGGCATGGGGACTGTTGAAAGTCTTAGCCGCTGTTGCTTTAATATGGGAGGATTATCGATCAGAATTAACCTAAACTGATCGGTGCAAAACGACCAGGCAGGATTATCCATCGCGCCGTGCAACGATTCTCAAAACTACTTACCATTTAGAGATAGGTTCAATCCATGGCGAATCGCGGGCAACGAAAATATGCGATCGGGGTGGATTATGGAACCAACAGCGTACGGGCGTTATTAGTTGACTCGGCCGACGGCGGTGAAGTCGCTTCCTACGTGTATAATTATCCCAGCGGCGAGGCCGGCATCCTGCTGGACTCGAAGGACCCCAATCTGGCCCGGCAAAATCCGGCGGATTATATCGAGGGTTTTTATCTATCCGTTCGCCGAGTGATAGGGGCGGCCAAAAAGCTCCGCGGCTTTTCTCCGGAAAATGTGATTGGCATCGGCGTGGACAGCACGGGTTCCACTCCGATACCGGTCGATTTCCAAGGCTTGCCATTGGCGATGATGCCCAAGTTTAAAAAGGACCTGGCCGCCCATGCCTGGTTGTGGAAAGATCACACCGGCCATGCCGAGGCCGCCGAGATCACCGAAAAGGCCGCCCGATCCGGCCAAGGTTATTTGGCCAAATGCGGCGGCACTTACAGCAGCGAATGGTACTGGTCCAAACTCCTGCACTGCAAACGGACGGCCCCCAGGGTTTTTGCGGCGGCCTATTCCTGGGTGGAACTGGCCGATTTCATTCCGGCGTATATTACCGGCAATCTCGATCCGCATACCTTGCCACGCGGCATCTGCGCAGCCGGGCACAAGGCAATGTACAACGACCAGTGGGGCGGACTACCCAGCAAAAACTTCCTTGCTCAACTCGATCCGGCCCTGGCCGAGCTGCGCGACCGTTACGCCGAGCAGGCCCTTACAGCCGACCAATTGGCAGGTAAGTTGACGGCGGACTCAGCCAAAAAGACCGGCCTGCCGGAAGGCGTGCCCGTGGCCGTGGGGGCTTTCGACGCCCACATGGGCGCGGTCGGGGCGGGCATTAAACCCGGAACCCTGGTAAAAATCATCGGCACCAGCACCTGCGACATGATGGTCGCTCCGCAAGACGGCGCCTTGCCCGACATCCCAGGCTTGTGCGGTATAGTCCCAGGCTCGATTATTCCCGGCATGTTCGGCCTGGAGGCGGGGCAATCGGCCGTGGGCGACATCTTCAATTGGTTCGTAAAATACCTCACGCCGGCGCAATATACGGCCAAAGGCGACCCGCACGCCAATCTCAGCCGCGAGGCCGAAAAACTACGGCCGGGCGAATCCGGCCTTTTGGCACTGGATTGGAACAACGGCAATCGCACCATCCTCGTCGATCACTTGCTGGTCGGCCTGCTGGTGGGACAAACCTTGCACACCACCGCCCCGGAGATATACCGGGCACTGGTCGAGGCCACGGCCTTCGGGGCACTGAGGATCATTAACCGCTTCGAAGAATACGGCGTGGGCGTGGATGAAGTCGTTAATTGCGGCGGAATCGCGGAAAAAAATCCATTCGTCATGCAAATCTACGCCGACGTCTGCAACCGGCCCATGAAAATCAGCCGCTCCGCGCAAACCTGCGCCTTGGGTGCGGCCATTTTCGCCGCGGTTGTGGGCGGGGCCTATAAAACGACCGAGCAGGCACAACGGAAAATGACGGGCGTCAAAAAAACCGTATTCCGGCCCAACAAGGCAGCCGCCAAAACCTATGCCGAACTCTATCAGCTATACCTGTCGCTGCACGACGCCTTCGGCACCCGAGATTATCAAGGCAAACTCTACCATGTAATGAAGGACCTGATTAGTATTCGCCACCGCGTGCGAAAAGCGGATTAACAAGAATTTTAGTCCCCTCTCCCTTTGGGAGAGGGTTAGGGTGAGGGCTTTTTGAAACGCGTGGAAATAAATAATTATCATGCTTTCCATGCCCTCACCCCCGACCCCTCTCCCAAAAGGAGAGGGGAGTACTTATTCAAAT
Organism: Pirellulales bacterium; assembly: GCA_963844755.1. Classification (GTDB taxonomy): domain Bacteria; phylum Planctomycetota; class Planctomycetia; order Pirellulales; family Thermoguttaceae; genus JBEKIK01. The sequence continues at coordinate 211,275 of CAWJPM010000014.1, read as the reverse complement.
CCATTTTTTCAACGAATGAACCTCACTGAACTTCGCGAAAAAGTCTGCCAGATCAACCGCTTGTTGCCGGCGACGGGCTTGGTGACCATGCACTCGGGCAATGCCAGCGGATTGGACCGCCAAAGCGGCCGGCTGGTTGTCAAGCCGTCGGGCATGGATTACGATAAGCTTACTCCGCAATGCCTTGTGGAGGTCGAACTGGATACCGGCAAGCTCGTCGATTCAAAACTTCGCCCCAGCGTCGACCTGCCGCATCACCTTTATCTTTACCGGAACATGCCCGAGATTGCCGCGGTCATCCATACGCACAGTAATTACGCCACCGCTTTTGCAGCCGTGGGCAAACCCATTCCGCTGTGCCTGACGGCCATAGCCGACGAATTTGGCCAGGAAATACCCTGTGCCCCGTATATTGATAATGAAGGCGACCACATCGGCGAGGCAATAATAAAATATCGCGGGCGGGCCCCGGCCATCCTGTTGGGCAACCACGGCGTGTTTGCCTGGGGCGCAACTCCCCAGGCGGCGCTGAAGGCGGCCGTGATGGTCGAAGACGTGGCAAAAACCGTGCACCTGGCCATGCAGATCGGCCAGCCCCGGGAGATCTCTACCCATGAAGCCGAAAAATGGTATAAACGATATAATGAACGCTACGGACAAAAGTAGGGAGAGTGGAGAGTGTGTTTAGCCGCGAGCCAAAGGCGAGTGGACAGAGATTAAAAGCACTAAACTGATAACAGAAAACTGCAAACTGAAAACCATATGCAAAGGGACCCACTCATGACCGTGTTGAAAAAAGACATCACCCTGGGATTCGTGCCCGCCAATCGCGGTTTTTTTAGCGCTGAACTAGCCGCCTCCATGCGCCAGCAAACCATCGATGCCATGCAAAAACTGGGCATCAAGGTCGTGGCGCCCACCGCCGAGCAAACCAAGGTCGGCTGCGTGGAAAATCGCAAGGAAGCCGAGATCTTCGCCGACCTGTTCCGCCGCAATAACGTGCAAGGCATCGTGATCGGTGCGGTCAATTTCGGCGACGAGCAGGCCGCCGCCTGGACCGTGCGCAAGGCGGGCCTGGGCGTGCCGATCCTGATCTTCGGCTGCCAGGAGGAAGAGGTCCTGACCATGAAAACCCGCCGCCGCGACGCCTTTTGTGGCCTGCTTTCCATAGGCGAGGCCTTGCGGCAGATCGGGGCCAAATACAGCGTCGCTCAGCGCCCCATTTGTTTTCCCTCGGACGCATCGTTTTCCAAGGACATCGACTGGTTCGTCCGCGTTTGCCGCGTGGTGCAGGGCGTGAAAAACGCCCGCTACGGCCAGGTGGCGCACGCGCCGGAAGGGTTTTGGACCTGCCGCTTCAACGAAAAACAATTGCAACTCCTGGGGCCCACCACCGTGGTGCTCGATCTCAGCGAGGCCATTGCCGGGGCCAACAAATATCGCGACGACGACCCGAAGGTCCACGAAATCGTGAAACAGATCAATCTTTATGCCGATACCTCGGCCGTTAAGCCGCCCAGCCTGGTCCGCAGCGCCAAACTGGAACTATTCCTGCGCAGATGGCGCGAAGAGAATGATGTCGATGCCATGGCCATTCAATGCTGGACCTCGATCCAAGCCAACTATGGCGTGTGCAGTTGCACCACCATGAGCCGACTGGGCGACGAAGGCGTGCCATGCGCGTGCGAATCCGATATCCTCGGCACCCTGTCGATGCACGCCTGCCAGTTGGCCTCCGGTTCGCCGGCCGGGCTAGCCGATTGGAACAACCTGCACAACAACGACGACGAACTGGCCAACATCTGGCACTGCGGAGTGTTCCCCAAGTCGTTTGCCAAGACGCCGATTAAGCTGGGAGTGCAGGAGATTATCGCCTCCAGCGGCGGTGCAAGGTACGAAGACTCGGAAGGCACGGTGGAGTTTATCGCCAAGCCCTCGCCCTTAACACTATGCCGTACAACTCAAAGCCCGGAAGGACAGTGGAAAACCGTCATCGCACACGGACAAATCGAAGACAATCCGGCGGTTACCTTTGGCAGTTACGGATGGTGCCGCATTCCCAATCTCCAGCGCCTGTATCGCGACGTGCTGGTAAGGTATTTCCCCCATCACGTGGCCATCACCCAGCAGCACGTGGGCAACGTGCTTTGGGAGGCCTTTGGCAACTACCTGGGCATGGAAGTCTACCACGCCACGCAAGACACCCCGGGGCTGTACACGCCGCGGCTCCCGTTTTATTTGTGATTTCGTATTTTGTAAGTTTTATTGAGGAAATATTATGTAGGGTGTGTGCTTGCACGCACGCGATTTTGCAGGAAAATACTTTACGTGCGTGCAAGCACGCACCCTACGGTTCACGGATTTTTCGAAACAAAAATTCGGATAAAAACCCATGCAGTCCGTGCTGCTGGATAAACAAATTCTCCGGATCCATGGCCCGGAGCTTTTCATTGCCACAATTTACAGGGAAGTCTTATGAACAGTTTCATGCCTCTATTTGCCGTTGATGCGCCGGTTGCCGGGGTGGCGACCCACGCCTTGGAAATGTGGGATTGGATAACGATTGGAATTTATTTCTGCGTTCTCTTGGGTGTCGCCTGGTGGGTGGTCAGCCTGCGCCAAGAATACCGCGACCGACTACTTCCTTGCCGGCCGAAATCTCGGTTGGTGGGTCATCGGGGCTTCGATTTTCGCCTCGAACATCGGTTCCGAGCATATCGTCGGTCTTGCGGGTTCCGGGGCAAAAGATGGCGTGGCCATGGCCCATTATGAACTACATGCCTGGTGCCTTTTGGTCCTGGCCTGGGTATTCGTTCCCTTTTACGCCCGGTCGATGGTATTCACCATGCCGGAATTCCTGGAAAAGCGGTTCTCCGTAAGTTCGCGATACGTGCTGTCGATTGTGTCGATCATTACCTTCATCGTGTCGAAGATAGCGGTGGGCATTTTCGCCGGCGGGCTGGTATTCAGCGTATTGTTGCCCGACATGCAAATCAATCTGGGTAAATACGGGGTAATCGACAGTTTTTGGATCGGCTCGGTGCTGGTCATTCTGCTGACCGGTTTATACACCATTCTCGGCGGAATGCGAGCCGTGGCCTACAACGACTCGGTGCAGGCGATTGTCTTGATTATCGGTTCGGCTACGCTTACTGTTTACGGACTGCACAAGCTCGGCGGTTGGACTGAATTGCGCAACATCTGCGGTTCGGAAATGTTCAATCTGTGGAAGCCGCTCATTCCAGCCGGCCAGGAAGGAACCTGGGCCCCGATCATTCAAAGGGACGCCGCCGGGGAGATTGTGAAGCAGGCCTGGTATTTTAACGATAATTTCCCCTGGCTGGGCATGGCCATCTGCGCACCTGTGATCGGACTGTGGTACTGGTGCACCGATCAATACATCGTCCAACGCGCATTGGGCGCGCCGAACCAGACTATCGCCCGGCGCGGCAGCATCTGCGCGGCCTTCCTGAAATTGACCCCGGTCTACCTTTTCATTATCCCAGGCTTGATCTGCTTCGCCTTGGCCAAAAGCGGAAAGGTGGAAGCTTTGGCAAACATGATTGATCCTGCTACCGGAAAAGCCATACCCGCGGCGGTTCAGGGGGCCTTTCCCATGATGGTCAAGAACTTGCTCCCCGCGGGCTTGCGAGGCATCGTGGTGGCCGGCTTGCTTTCGGCCTTGATGGGTTCGCTGGCCGGCGTGTTCAACGCCTGCTCGACGCTGTTTACGGTCGACCTTTACGAAAAGATCCGCCCAAAGGCATCGCAGAGTGAAATCGTCCGCATGGGCCGCATAGCCACGGCGGTAATGGTCGTTATTGCCATTGCCTGGATCCCGGTCGTTAAAAACTCTCGCAGCCTGTATGAATACCTGCAAAGCATTCAAGGGTATTTAGCCCCGCCGATTTTCGTGGTGTTTTTCTTCGGCGTGTTTTTTAAACGACTCAATGCCAAGGGGTGCCTGTGGGCAATGATCGTGGGCTTCATCCTCGGAATTTTCCGCATGTTAGTCGATACGCCTGTTACTTTGGGATTGGATAAGTTCCCCTCGTGGGTCGGCAATCTATATGCCGAAGGCTCTTTCCTTTGGGTCGTAAACCATATCTTTTTCCAGTACTTCAGTATTCTTATCACCCTTGTATCGCTCATCGTGATGGTGCTGGTCAGCTATATAACTAAGACGCCTTCGTATGAGCACATCAAGGGCTTGACCTTCGGCACGGCCACAACTGAGGATGCACGCGCCATGCGCGAAAGCTGGCACACCGCCGATTTGATCGCCTCGGTCATCGTGTTGCTCTTCATCATCGGCGCATACCTATACTTCACAGGAGTTCCCTCTTTCGTTGAGAGGTTGTGGAGTTCCATCTTTCATTGAGACATTGTTAGGTTAAGGATAAAATCAAAGCCCCGGGCGAATACACCCGGGGCTTTTTCTTTTATCTAAAAAACCGCTTGCGTTTTCGCGGGGTGCCATGGCCATTTAACCTAACCACTGTACGTCAATCTTCAAACTCCCTTTGTTCAATTTGCAGTTTGCATTTTTCAATTTGTATTAAAAAATTTTCAAATCGCCCGATCCACGGCCTCCTCGGCGACCGGCCGGTCGATGAGAAAAATGCCTGAAAGAGTCAAACCCACGCCCAAGAGCAGCCATAAATTGGGCGACTCTTGAAAAACGAGTATGCCGGCCACTGCAGCCATCGCCACCTGCGAGGCGCTGAGCACATTGGCGCGAACCACGGTGGTCAGGTGCAGTCCCTTGGTAAATCCTATAAAACCCAGCAGATTGAAAAACCCCGCCGCTACCATCCAGGCAAGTTGCTCCCCGGTCGTGGACATCAGGCCTTCCAATCCCAGACGGTGTATGCTGATCGGCCCCAGTGTTATCACGCCAATGCCCGTGATGATAAACATCAACGTGCTCTGTTGGGTGTCGGCGTTCATAGTATGCCGGACGGCAATGCTCAGCAGGGCAAAGGCCGCGCCGGCCACCCCGGCCACGACCACGGCCTCGGCAACTAATAACGAGGCTGACGCCGGACCGGGATCGGCGATTGACGCGTGAGACGATTTGGCCATCACTTCGCCGGCCGATTCCGCGCCCATGCTGAGCAGGATCAAGGAAACCAACAACAGACCGATCGCAACCATCGAGCGCGGCGTTACCCTTTCGCCCAACATGAATCGTCCGAAAATTGCACTGCCGGTAATCATCACGCCGAACGCCGCCGGAACGGTCACGGCCAGGCCCACGATGCCCACGGCATATTGCCAGGCCAGGTTGCCCAGCAATTGATCGACTAGTCCGGCAAGAATCAAAATAAATAATATTTTAAGCGGCGGAAAGACCCTCAACCCGCGGACCGCCCGATAAATCAGGCACGGTCCGATCACAAGCACCGTGATCGATTCCTTGACGCATACCGCCCAACTCGGGTCGCAACCCAGCGCGGAAACCTGGCGCATGCAAATGCTGCCGATCGTGTAGCACACGGCGGCCATGATACAACATGCGGTCCCAAGGGCGGCTGGTTTTATTCCAAGCATATATCTCAATTCTTTACGAACAATTCAGCAAAATATCAATGTGTAATGATACTGTCGCATTTTATCTTCGGAGCCGGGCCGTGTCGGCCCGGAAATGCCGGGGCGACACGCCCCGGCTCTGATTTTTTCTCTTGTTCCCACGCTCCGCGTGGGAATGTGCAATTTTTCTACATTTTAAAGGACATGTCCGCATATCAACAGCCCCCGCGTATAACTTCCTTTATATTGCAAACCGGCCGGTCTATTGGTGTTCAGAAAAGTAATATAGTGTATATTAATATTTTATGTTTTTCCCATTTTTCCCCTTTCCCTTTTTTCCTCTTTACACATAAGCTTTGAAAAAAACATAAATGGCGTCTCTGGCCTTAAAAAACCTGGTGAAAATCTTTCCCGGCGGCATCCGTGCCCTGGACGATATCTCCCTAAATGTGGCCGATGGCGAACGGGTCGTTTTGTTCGGTCCGTCCGGCTCCGGCAAGACCACCGCGCTAAGGCTTATCGCCGGCTTGGAAAATCCTACAGGCGGAACGATCTACATCGACGGCCGCATTGTAAACCGCCTTCCTCCGCAACTGCGCGACGTGGCCATGGTTTTTCAGCAGCATTCGCTCTATCCGCATCTAAGCGTTTACGGCAACCTGGCATTCGGTCTGAAATTGCGGCGTCTGGGCAAGGCCGAAATCCAGCGCCGCGTGGCCGAAACGGCCGCCGTGCTGGGCATCGCCGATCTGCTAAAGCGAAAGGCCTGGGAACTGTCCGGCGGCCAGCGCCAGCGCGTGGCCCTGGGCCGGGCCATTGTCCGCCGGCCGAAAATCTTCCTCCTCGACGAGCCGCTTTCGCATCTCGACGCCGGCCTGCGCGAACAAATGCGCCACGAAATTGTCCGCCTGCAACAAGAACGCCTACAGGCCACGATGATCTACGTCACACACGATCAGACCGAAGCCATGACCATAGGCCAGCGTATTATCGCACTTAATAACGGGCGCGTGCAACAAATCGGCCGATCCGGAAACTCTCTACAATCGCCCTGCAAACCGGTTCGTGGCCTCCTTGATCGGCAGCCCGGCGATGAATTTCTTTCCCGGCAAAATTGCAGAGTGCGGCGATGGATTGGTATTTCAATTTGTAGGGTGCGTGCAACGCACCCATAAGTCCCCTCTCCCGACCAACCTTCGGTCGGTGCCCGGAGACAGCCCGAATAAGTCCCCTCTCCCTTTGGGAGAGGGCCAGGGTGAGGGCTTTGCAGATGTTGGGTGTGTGCAACGCACCGAATCTCATGACAGCGAAATTTTTTTTTCCTGGCCGGTCACAAATCATTGGAAACCCATTTTGCAGCCTTACCGCGGCAAAGAGATCATCTTGGGCATCCGTCCCGAACACCTTTATTTAGAACAAGCGTCCGCGGGCGAAGGCTCTCTAAAAATCTCCGCCGTGGTGGAAGCCATCGAATCGCTGGGCGCCGAATCGCACATTCACCTTCGCTCCGGCCCCCTGCCCTTCATCTGCCGCACCCAATCGAACCACGGCGCACGCGTAGGCGATCCCCTAACGCTGGCCGCAAACCAAGATCGATTGTATTTCTTCGATCCCGACACCGGGGAGACTTTAGACAATTGACCGTGGGCAAAAGCACGAGGCTTTTAATGGCCGGAAAGGAATTCATGCAAAAGTTCTATAGATTCCGAAGATTTCTCGGAGGGTAAAGCCAGCCTACTGGCTTGACTTCCACATCGCCAATTTAGGCTCATGCTATCGCCGGGTGCAACTTAATCGGAAGATTAAATCGTCGAAAAAAGGGGAACTATGGAAGAAAAAACTGAATACAATGCTAAAGGCGAAAACAACAGCATGTGGATGAGCGCTCTGTTGCTCGTTTGCCTGGGGATACTCGCTCACGGCTATTTCTATTATGAGAACTCAACGTGCGATCTTGCGGGTCTTTTCATCTCCAACCTCGGACTCGGTATGTTAATTTGTATAGTCTTCCATGTAGTTACAGTGCTTGCAGGCCGAAAACAGGCTAAGAAACACGCTTTTCGATCGTTCCTTGCAATATATGGATCGCTTATAGTGGGTGGGATAATCGGCTATTACCATCAGAACAGCGTATCAATGCATGCCACACACTTCTCAACATTAATTAGATCGACCACTGATCCACAAAGTTTTCTTCTAGATAATACAACTATCACGAAAGGCGAGTCTGGAGAAATTGAGAAATTTATGAAGGTTTTCATGAATGAGATCGCATCACAGAGAAATGATTACTCAATCGAATTGAATGGAATTGGTTGGGATAAAATATTAGCGCCAGAAAGGTTGAAAGCGGACAAGTCACTTATCGAGAGCAATATGATAATTCAAAAATGTAGCAAAATTGTTGACAAGTATAGAACTAATACTTTCACCCTATTCGATAATGCTCTAAATGATATCTACAACCTCAACATCAGTGAAGATTTGAAGCGAAGAATGGCAACTGGCTTTGAACAGAGTATGGTATCTTCCAAGTCTCAAATTGATGAAATATGGGATCTAGAAGCGCAAGTCATTTCTGAATTCAAAAATATCATCACCCTCCTCTCGGCGAAAGAGGGATCTTGGGTAGTAAAAGACGGCAAGATTATTTTTTCCAGTGAAGATGATTTGAGCAAATTTAATTCATATTTGGCTTCCATACAGGAATTGGATCGAAAACAAGAACTCATTCGAAAACAGAATATTGAGGCTGTGAACAACAATCTGAGCAGGCTTAAGAATTAAATAATTCTGACAATGCATCCTAGCGGATTATCGAATTGATGTAATTTTTGGGGCTCAGGTTTTTTTCCTGACAGCTTTCCCTTTAACTTTAGATTCCTTATTGCCGCACATTTATAAAGGATATTATCCTGAATATAAAGAAAATGGATACGAATATTTGCTGCCTATGTGGCCATCAAATAGACTCCAACGTGACGTCTCCGGAAGATGCACTTTCGATGGATCACGTTCCGCCGAAACAGTTCTATCCAAGAGAACTTCGTATTCATAAAAGCCCAAATCTATGGAAGGCACCGACTCACAAACGATGCAATAATGATTATCGAGAAGACGAAGAATACTTTTACCATGCAATGTACGGTATCGTTCAAAAGAATAACCCACAAATGGGTCAAACTATTTTGAGCGATCTCGCTCGTCGTACCCACAAACCACAAACGCCCGCAATGATACGAAGTATTCTCAAGACATTCACAACTGTTACAGATGGCGGTATCCATCTACCCCCAGGCATCGTTCAATTCGACCTTGATCCATACCGATCTCAACGTGTGGTGATTAAAATCGCCCAAGGGTTGTTTTATCTTGATCGGTGCGTCTACATGCCTCGCGAGAACTGCAAAGATATTCGGCTATGCCTAGAAGAATCAGATGTTCCCGAGCTATACAGTTTGTCGTGGCAAGGTGTTGATAACAAAATGGCATGTGGTGACGTGTTCTCATACCGTAGATTTGAGTTCGAGAATCTTCATTTATTTTCGCTATTGTTTTGGGAATCATTGATGTTTTGTTGCGCGTTCAAAGATCCACTAAAATGCGAAGATTAAACGCAAGGAATCTAACAAACGGATACACCGTATCGGAGACGAAAAAGGGACAGTGTGTAGTAAACAATGAATTCCCAAGCCCACTTTTTTAATCGAAGAATTCGGCCGCGGGCAGGGAAAAGCCGGGCAGAAGAACATCGCCGGATATCGTGTCTTCCGCGGTGAGGACTTGGGCGGTGCGGAGGTCGTGATAAACTGAGACGGTGCGGGTTGCGGGATCGACTAGCCAAACCATGCGGCAACCGGCCTGGAGCCATTCTTGGATTTTTTTAAGCACTTCGCCGGCGCGATCGTTGGGCGAAAGCACTTCTACCGCCAAATCCGGCGGGCCGTCGAAAAAGCCCGGCATTGGATTTTTAGGCACTCGGGCGGCAGAGATAAACGCCACATCCGGCGCGGACCGAATCGGGATTATGGGCGATCTGAAAACCGGCCTCGGCAGTCGTGACTATTCCGAGTTGGTGCTCTTCGACATACACGCCCAAACGAACGCTGATCCGATTGGCTACTCGACCGTGCTCAAGACCGGTAGGCGACATTTTGATAATTTCTCCCCGGACCAGCTCGCAGTGTTCCACCGCGGGCATCTGCAGTAATTGTTCGGCAGTGATAAGCGTTTCCACGATAACCATGATGTATTTAACCTATTTCATGGTATGCCGATTGTCAAGGGTGCGAAATGCACGTATTGAGGGGTTAGGCTGTTGGGAGTGGGCGGCACGGACGGTGGGCAGTGTGAAACTGCAATAGGTTTTTTTTGTTTATTCATCCTTCATCACTCATACCAGTCTTCTGACCGGCGACCCTTTCCCGCATGAAAATTTCCAGGTAAGTTCTCCTAAATCTGGAGATTGTTTTGTGGATGCCATCCGCATTGGCTTGATTTCCACGGGCTGCCGGTTCATAATCATGGTAATGCAGTTTATGTTGATAGTCCGCGTGGATTGGATGTTAATCGGCTACTGCCGTTGTGTGTTGAGAGGCGGATGCTATCCCGATGCCGAAATACCTGCCGCATAGAAACGTCTCCGCCAACAGGGGCAAATGGCTTTGCATTGCCGCGTGTGTCGTGATTCTGGCGGTTGCCGCGGCGGTTCGGATCTTTTCTGCTTTTAACGATTTGTGGTTGGACGAGATTTGGTCGTTATATTTGGCCGGCCATATATCATCGGTTGCGGAAATCTTCACCAAGATTCATCACGACAACAACCACTATCTCAACACTTTGTATCTATACTTGGTAGGGCCTCAAGGCAACTGGCCCGGCTACCGAATTCCGTCCATTTTGGCGGGCATCGGCACAGTGGCTGTAGCGGGTCTGATCGGCCGCCGGCGGAATAGGGCCAGTGCTTTCTTGGCGATGTTGTTGGTAGGCTTCTCGTACGTGTTGGTTCTTTACTCATCTGAGGCAAAGGGTTACGCCCCGGCGGTATTTTTTTCATTATTATCGTTTTACTTGCTCGACTTTTACTTGGAAAGGAAAAGCTGGCAAATCGGCCTGATGTTTTCCATAAGCGTGGTGTTGGGTTTCTTGTCGCATTTGACTTTTTTATATTTCTACCTTGCGGCTTTGGTTTGGTCGGGTTATCGGCTGATGAAGTCACGGTCCGGGCTGAAGCAAATCATGTCGGCGGCATTTTCCTGCCACGCCCTGCCCTGCCTGTTCTTGACGGCGCTGTACATGGTTGATATTCGCCACATTGTGATGGGTGGAGGACCTCCCATGACCTTACTAAATGGTTACGTGAATGCCCTGGTATGGGCGCTGGGAACGCCCTGGGCTGATTTCATGGTGCCTTTGAGCTGTATCGCCGCCGTCGTGATACTCTATGCGGGATTGAGTATGCTGTGGCGCGAGAAATCGGACTCGTGGGTGTTTTTTATAGGTGTGATTTTTGTGTTTCCAATTTTCCTCGGCATTATTGCGCGTTCCAACGTGTTTTATGTGAGGTTTTTCATAATTAGTATCGCATTCTTGCTGATTCTGACCGCTTTCGTCTTGGCCGACATATATAACCGAGGATCAACGGCCAAGGCGATTTGCGCCCTCCTGCTCCTTGGCTACCTTACGGCGAACGGCTGGCAAATGTCGAAGCTCTTCACATACGGCCGCGGACACTATAGCGAAGCCGTCGGCTTCCTGGCCGAGCACTCGAACGGCTCACCCGTGACGATCGGAGGCGATCACGATTTTCGCATCGGGATGGTGTTGCGGTTCTATTGCCCCGCAGTGATAGGGCGCAATAACTACAAATACTACCCGCAGGACTCTTTGCAGCAACACAGCCCCGAGTGGTTGATATGCCATAAAGAGTCGTTCGAGGATCCGGCACCTCCTGGAGACTATGTGAAAAATAGTGTAGGCACCAAGTATGATCTCATAAAGACGTTTCCAACGGCGCCGCTGTCGGGCATGCACTGGTACCTTTGTCACAAGCTGACCAAGTAAAATGCCAAAAGGAAAACGATTAGGAGGTGTTTGATATGGCGCCGGACAGTGGGCCGTAGACAGTTTTCAGTGGTCAGTTGTCTGTTTTTAGTACGGAGCGACTGTCTTAAAAGTCAAGTAATTTGAGGATTTCAGCATTCAGCATTCAACATTTTTTATTCATCCCTCATCCCTCATTCCTTATCCCTCATCCTTCCCTAATTCACCGTCGGGTCGTCGGGAATATTTTTTATGTGAAGCATGGATTGCATCATCTCGCGGCCGATGAGGCGGGAAACGGAGACCCACAGTTCGCTGCTGTCGAAGAATACTAGTTCGGACGTGGAAGGCGCGGTCAGCCAGGCGCCTTGCTCCAATTCCTGGTCGAGTTGGCCGGGCCCCCAGCCCGAATGGCCGACGAATATTTTCAAGGTCGGCTCCGGGCTCATAACCAGGGCGTCGAGATTCTGCTTAGACGCCGAAAAAAACAAGCCGGGAATTATTTGCACCTCGCCCAGCAAATCCTGGTTATGCACGGCCATGAGCGGGCCGGGCACGGGTCCGCCCAAGTACACCGGCTGGGTGTTGGTGCAGGGTCCGCCGCCCACTTCGCGCCATAAATCCTGCACGCTTTTGCCGATCGGCCGGTTTACAACGACGCCCAGCGCCCCCTGGTCGGTATGCTGCACGAGCAGGACTACGGACCTGACAAAATTCGGATCCATCAGATTTTGCGAGGCCACCAGAAAATGTCCGGCAAGCGAGGCCATAAAACTTTTAACATCAAAAAAGACGTTTAAACAACAACAGACTTCCCAACATCAAAAACGATGCCGAAAAACGCAAAAACTTTACAACAATGAAAAATGGAGAGGAAAAATCACAGTCGCGACAACTGTTCCGCCTGGCGGCGGAATCTTTCCGCCTGATTCTTCAAGGTCTTTTGTTTCGGCTTGCTCTTACATGTTTTTATCAGCCTGTCGCACTTTTGGGCCAGGGCCAGTTTAGTCTGTACTAATTTTTCGGCATCCTTTTTTTTACTCACAAAGTCTCTCCGTTAAAGGTATTGATACGCTTGCTTGTCATAAATGAATCGTCCCAATTATAGCAATTTCAAGCAACTCGCCAAGGTTTCACTGTATAGTTCACGGTAGATGGCGGATAGTAGATGGTTATCAGTTTTCAGTGATCAGTTTTAAGTTAAGAATATAAAGTCCTGTTTTAAGCGGCAAATCGCGTAAGTGGTTACAGTTGTTCAATTTGCAATTTGCAATTTACATTTTTCAATTTGCCATGAAAAACATGCACGCATAATGCGACTCAATCAAAAACCCAATGAATCTACATCCTAAATCCCGAGCCCCGAACCCAATATTTGTCATGTAAAGCGCCGCTCCACCTTGTGGGTGGGTGGTTTTGGTTTTTTTATGAACTAGAATTAACTTAGGAGAAGGCACATTACATGCTCTTCCGAAAGCGACAAAAAACGTTGCAAGCGGGAGAGCGAAATAGCCGATATTCCTCGTGAATATCGATGATGGAATCGAGCCTCTCGCCTGGTATTCCGACGGAGGTGCCAACCCATTAGCGTGAGCTGAGATCCTCGAAGGCTTGTGCAGTAGCACGCGCGATCTTCGCTCGTCTCGCAGCGACGCATCCAGTCGCAATCGGCGAGAGGTTTGATTCTACTATTGCTTCGTGTCGATAAACCGCAGCGAGTCGATGATCTCCCGATCGGCTTTTCCCAAGCGGTCGGCGTATTTTTCTTCAAATGTGAAGACGCAGGCCATCTGTCGCCCTTGTTGATCGGCTATGTGATAATAGTTCCACACAATCGGCAGATCGGAAGCCGTCCCGCGGACGACCACCCGCAACACGCGGCGATTTTCTTTGTCCATCGTCTGGCCGGCCTCGACGAACTCCTTGAAATCGCTGCCCAGGGCGTGCTGTATGTCTTCCTGATATTTTTCCAACGACACCAGTTTATCAGGTTCTCCCTTCGCCAGAGCGGAAACATTGCACTGGGCAATCATCTCGCCCTGTTCGATCCTCCGCAAAACGGCGGCCGCCACGTCTTTTTGATCGCGATAAACGTGCCAATTGCGATCGTAGAGGAGTTCCCACCCGCCTTCCTTCGATACGTGCGAGAGCCGGGTCGATTCGGCCGTGGGATTGAGGACAAGCTCCGTCAAATCGGATTCGTCCAAACGGCTTGTTCCCTCGGCGGGAACAATCATCACTTGCAACTGCGCCGCCACGTCCAGCCCATCGGAAACCGGGCTGGTCTGCCGCCGCTCCCTCACGACCATCCCCAGCCAATCGATGCGTTTGCGTTTCAAATCGTAACGATAGCGGGCCTTCAGCTCGATGGCGGCCGTCACTCCATCGGCCGCGCCCGATACGCTGCCTTTCATCTCGAACCGGGCCACGTCGTCAGTAATTTCCTTCAACTCGCATTTGACATCCGTTTGGCCCACCTCGTCCAGACCTAACAGTTGGGCCATCAACTCTTCGGACGGCTGCCATGCATCGCCCATGGCCACGGGCTTGTCGGGTAAAAAACGATCCATCAAAAGGCTGTTGCCTTGCACGTCGATCAGTTCCAACTCCTCTCTTATCAAGCTTCCGCTAGGACAAAACAACTAGCGGCTTTTGCGATGAAATCCTAACGGCAATTAAACTCCGCTGGGTACGAAGAACAGGTTTGAATGACCGGTCGCCGATCTGCTCGGCCGCCTCGGCCTGGTGGTAATAACGCAGGGAACATGATAGGTCTTGGGCCTTGGTCGGGACTTGCAGGGTTTTTTCCTCATAGTCGAGATTACATACAACGCTCAATTTTTCCCGATGCTCTTTTTTATCCACAACGTCGATCACCTCGCCGCCGACCTTCCACTCCACTTTCACGCGGTCGATCTGGCCCGGAGTGCGGCTGTTTGGAAATTCGTACTTAGCTTTGTCGGCGACAAGCGCCTTGGCGCGAGCGGGCTGAGATCCTCGCTCGGCTGTTTGTAAAGGTCGCTTTTCCGGCCCAGTCGCATATTGAGCCAACGAAATAGCCGTCATGCAGAAGAAAGTCAAGCAACCATATATGACAATAGACTTCATATCCATGCTTCCTTACCCGGAGCCTGATAATTCCTTAAATTCGCAAATTCTGATTGGCAGTTTAACGATCCTTTCCGGAATTTCCTATGGAGAAATTTTAACTTGGGCATTGTGCATCAATTAGGAAACCACATTGGTGCCGTTGATGGCTTAAAAACCATTCCCAAAAACTGCCGCGTCTAGATTTATCGATGATTTTACAGTCAAATAGTCCTTGAATTTTGGCAGTCTCTTGAATTTAGGAAAGATTCTTCCGCAGGTAATAAACAAGCATCAGGAAAATACTTATATTCAAGGATATTTAATCACATACAATACCTGCTCAACTCCAATTTAACCTGCTAAGTTGTGAACTTTTAATGACCATAAAACCACTATTAAACGTACATAATACCGATCCGGGTTGAAGCCGTTATGAAAATCAAACCAATACATCCGGATAATGGAATGTTTACGGCAAGAGGAGTGAGTCATCCAATGTCCACCATCCCTGAGATGGGGGGCAAGAAAACTATACTTATATGGGGTGAGTAAAGCATGCCTATTGATTTTTAACAGATTAATCTGTTAAAATTCGGGCATGCGAGTATACTAACGGTTGAGGGAGTTACCACTGTCGGCAAAAGAAGGCCGGCAGAATGCACTGAAAAGAGTCCCAACCGGCGTATGGACATGCCGGTGTGCTGCGGGGACTCCAATAAAAGGAGCTAGGGCATCATGCACACAAATTACCTTAACCCCGCCATTCGACAATTACGAGATCAACAAGTCCGTTTCGCACCCCGAGAGAAAAAAATCGAGCAGGTCGCTCAGGCCGAAAAACTCCTGGGCGAGCTCGATCCCAAACGAACCTACACCTACGAGTATGTTTGCTACCGGATCACGAGTTTTCGGCCGGATTCCTATCCCGATCTGAAGCTCAGCGGCAGGGAAGCCGACCACGACCTGCGGCTTTTCGTGGAAGACGTTTCCGACGCCGCCAATGTGGCTGCCGATTCCATGGGCGAACCGGTTCTAACGGTGGAGCGCCTGGCCCAGGAATTCAACGTTTCGACCAAGACGATTTCCCGCTGGCGCCGCCACGGGCTGATCAGCCGGCGTTTTGTCATGGACGGTCGCAAGCGGGTAGGGTTTTTACAGAGTTCGGTGGATCGCTTTGTCGAGCAAAACCAGGAGCGAGTCCGCCGCGGCTCGCAGTTCAGCCAGTTGACCGAAGAGGAGCGGGCGATGATTGTCGAACGTGCCCGGCGCCTGGCCCGGGCCGGTGCCTGCCCGGCCGACGTCACCAAGCGCCTGGCCGAGAAAATGAACCGCAGCGCCGAAACCATCCGCTACACGCTGAAACAATTCGACCGCGACCATCCCGACCTGGCAGTATTCCCGGAGAATCACGGCCCCTTGGGCATGGACACGAAACGGAAGATCTACCAGCAGTATCACCGCGGCGAATCGGTGGATGATTTGGCCAAGCGATTCTGCCGCACCCGGACCAGCATTTACCGCATCATCGCCGAGATGCGAGCCAGGCGGATCATGGAACTGCCTTTGGACTATATCCCCAACCCGGTTTATATTCGGGTCAAATCGCAAAAGATCGAGCAGCGGTTTTTGGGACCCATGCCGCCCGCCGATCAGGCGGCGAAAAAAGCCCGCTTGCCCAGCGGATTGCCCCCGTATTTGGCGAGTTTGTACGAAGTGCCGCTATTAAGCCGCCGGCAAGAGGCCCACCTCTTCCGCAAAATGAACTACCTCAAGTTTAAAGCCAGTAAAATGCGGGCGAAACTCGATGCGGAACATCCAAAAAGCATCTTGATGGAACACATCGAACGCACCTACGACGAGGCCGTGGCAACCAAGAACCAAATTGTGCGGGCGAACTTGCGCCTGGTGGTGTCGATTGCCAAGCGGCACGTCGGCCCGGCGGAAAACTTCTTCGAGCTTGTAAGCGACGGCAATATGTCGCTGATGCGGGCCGCGGAAAAGTTCGATTTCGCCCGGGGCAACAAATTCAGCACTTACGCCAGTTGGGCGATAATGAAGAACTTCGCCCGCACGATACCCAACGAACACCGCTATCACGACCGTTTCCGCAGCAGCCAGTCGGAGATGTTCGCCACGGCCGAGGACGAGCGCACCGACCAGGTCGAGATCGAATCGAGCCAGTTGCAGCGGGAAGCCCAGATCGAAAAGATCCTTGCCTGTCTCGACGACCGCGAGCAAAAAATCATTGTCCGCCGCTTCGGCCTGAAACGCGGCGAAGAACCGCTGACGCTCAAACAGGTCGGCGTCGAATTGGGAGTTACCAAGGAACGAATCCGCCAGATCGAAGCCCGGGCCCTGAGCAAATTGCGAAAAGCCGTCGAAGAGGAAAAAATCGAATTCCCAGGCTAAAGCGAAATTAAACGAGTTGGTTGAAACCCCGCCCGGCCGGCTGGTATTCGCGGTTCACAGATCCTGCGAATGGCAGTCTGCCGGGCGGATTTGTTTTTCGACGATCTAAGGTCAACTCTCCGAAGGAAGGCGGAAAAGGGGAAAGGGGTAAGGGGAAAAGGGGGACAGGTCTGTTTATACCGGGTAGCCCATTGCTTCTCGGAACCTGTCTCGGCGGCTGTGGTGCTCGTGAGAGGTAGATTCTAAGTGTGGAACAACATCCGTCCAGGAGCAATTCGTATGGCACGCGACATCCCCAGAGATTATCACTATCAAGATTTCTCGCCAATAAGTGATACTGTCCCCCTTTTCCTATCCTGCTGTGATCAAAAACGAACTGGCCAAAAGAAAAGGTCATAGAGATGACCACCGAGGCGGGAATACGCTAGTCGAGATTGCTCCACCGCTTTTCATCAAAATCGGAAATCCTGCGCATAGAACCCGTACCGAGTCCTCGACAACATGGCATGGCCGTCTGAGTTGACATACAAGAAGTTGCCCATCATGCAATACTTGGCGGGAGGGACGGACGGAAGGTATTGGGGGACTAGATCGTCAAGCTTGTTTGGGTATCGCCCGTTGGCAACTCGAAATTCGTCACATGCTTTGATAACTCGCTCGGCTTTAGCGTCTGAAATCTTCCACTGCAATTTGCCGTTACCGAAGGCAATCGCAAAGGTCTACAGTGGCATCGAAACCCTAAGAGCGGCAATTCCCCACCCTGGACGCTGTATGATGTTCTTGACGACACTTATCAGGAACCACGGAGGGTAAATTAGCAGACAGAACCCCAAGAATCCTTCGTTGCTAACATCCCAGAACAACACCACTGCCGCAATCAACAGACTTCCTTTGTATGGCGGATATAATACCAAGACGGCGACGTTGTGAACTTGGGTCTTGCGATTGCATCGCCGCACATTCTACCATGCGGCATAATGCCACGCAATATAATGTCAGAAAAGGAAAAGGGGGACAGGCGCGCTTATTGGAGGGTCATGGCTTTCCGGCAACCTTTTTTGGGCGATGCGGTGCTCGGAGTGTCGATTCCAAGCCGAGTTGTTCGGCCGTCCGGCGGACCCAATCCTCGCCTCCGTAGGGCTGGCCGCGGGCCACGCAGCGACGGATCGCCTCCACCTCCGCCTCCGTTTGCGGCTCGTTGACCAATTTGCACCAACCGCGCGGATAGGGCACGGGCCAAGCGCTGAGCAATTGTTTTTGCTCCGGCGTGCCGCGAGGTCCGTCGCCAAAGGCTGGACCACTTCCATGCCTCGGCGCGCTCGACCAAACCTGCCCGCAGCGCGTTGCGCTCCACGTAACGCACAAGCTGATAGAAATACTCTTCTTCCTCGACCGGAAACGACTTGTACCGGCTCTGGTAAACGTGCCCATAGCCCACTCGCCGGCGGTGCAACTGCCAACGTCGCACGTGCTTGGTGGTGAGTTGCTGCATGAAGGCGGCCAAGTCTCCGTCATGCTCCGGCCAAAGCACGAAGTGCCAGTGGTTGGGCATGAGGCAATATGCGCAAATCCGCATCGGCCGCGATTCCAGCGTCTCCTCCAAGAGACCTTCAAACGCGGCATAGTCCTTCTCCTTGGAAAACAATTCCATCCGCCCCACGCCTCGATTCAAGACGTGGAACAGCATCCCTCCCGGAGCAACTCGTGCGGCACGCGGCATCCCCAGAGACTATCACAATCGCGATTTCTCGTCAATAAGCGCGCCTGTCCCCCTTTTCCGCGAGACTGGCATTTATATAGCTATTATGGGTGGTGAGAATGAATTTATTAGTTCGCAATTATAGGGAATAAAAGCAAAATACTACACTTATGGGTGGTTTTGGGCAAATTTTTTGGTTTTGGGCTTTGCGGCATGCTTTTTTTCCGCTTCAGCCGCCTTGCGTGGTTTTGGAGGTTGGTTATATTAAGAGGTTCGCGTGCTAAGACTCGACCGGCTAGCGTAGCTCAATCGGTAGAGCAGTTGATTTGTAATCAACAGGTTGTGGGTTCAAGTCCCTCCGCTAGCTCGTATCGGAAACCCCTGTGAAATCGCCTGAAAAAAGCGGTTGTTTTTGGCGTGAAGTTTATTGGCGCTGAATTGTATAAGGTCCGGGCGGTAAAACGATTTATTGGAAAATCGGTCGCCTGTTGCTGAAGCCTGAGGACATATGTTTTCTGAGGGTCGAATTGCAGTTCAGAAAACGATAGAGAATCAAGCAAATTAAGGAGGGGGGTTTCCCGAGCGGTCAAAGGGGTCAGACTGTAAATCTGATGGCAATGCCTTCGAAGGTTCAAATCCTTCACCCCCCATTTCCACACCACTTAACCAGGATTTTTGACAATCAGAAATAATGTCGTGAACGTGCGATAATTTTTTGGAAGATGTGGCCTCGCGTTGATCGGCCTCGCGACATTGGATTTCTGAGGCTCCATTATTGCGGGTGTAGCTCAACGGTAGAGCCATAGCCTTCCAAGCTATTCACGAGGGTTCGACTCCCTTCACCCGCTTTGCGGGCAAAACAAAAAAGTCAGTCGAACCGGCGAAAAAACAGAGGACGAAAAGGTGGGGGTGGAAAAAATGAGATCCGGCGGCGAATAATTAGTTTAGCCGCGAGCCGTGCGGCAGGTCGCAGCGTTATTGCATTGCCAAACACGAGTTTGGCGGCGAAATGAAACAGGAGAAATAACACCCGAGTGCGGGGATTATCATCGCACCGGAAAACAATGGGGACTCGAACAACCACGCGTGCTGCTGTAGCTCAGTCGGTAGAGCGCGTCCTTGGTAAGGACGAGGTCAAGGGTCCGAATCCCCTCAGCAGCTTTTTGTCGGCCGATGCAAGACCGCGCGGAGCGGAAATTGCATCGACCGGGTTATTGTATTTAAACTACCCGCTTGATCCAACGCAGGGAGAAAGACAAAGACATGGCCAAGGAAGTATTTACTCGCACCAAGCCCCACGTCAATGTCGGCACCATCGGCCACATTGACCACGGCAAAACCACGTTGACCGGGGCCATTTTGGCCGTCCAAGCAGCCAAAGGCCTGGCCAAGACCAAGTCATACGCCGATATCGCCAAGGGCGGTACGGTCCGCGACGCCACCAAGACCGTGACCATCGCGGTCGCGCACGTGGAATACGAAACCGAAAAACGCCATTACGCCCACATCGACTGTCCGGGCCATGCCGACTTCATCAAGAACATGATCACCGGCGCCGCCCAGATGGACGGGGCGATTTTGGTCGTATCCGCGGCCGACGGCCCGATGCCGCAAACCCGCGAACACGTGCTCTTGGCCCGGCAGGTGAACGTGCCCGCCTTGGTCGTGTTCCTCAACAAGATCGACCTGGTCGACGATCCCGAGTTGCTCGAACTGGTCGAACTGGAATTGCGGGAATTGTTGACTCACCACGGATTTCCCGGCGACGAGATTCCCATCATCCGCGGGGATTCGCTGACGGCGTACAACAAGCCGGGCGATCCGGCCTCCATCAAGTGCATCGGCGAATTGATGGATGCCATCGACGCCTACATCCCGCAGCCGACCCGCGAGAAGGACAAGCCCTTCATGATGGCGGTGGAAGACGTGTTTTCCATCGAAGGCCGCGGAACCGTGGCCACCGGCCGTATCGAGCGCGGCACGATCAAGATTCAGGAAGAAGTCGAAATCGTCGGTTTCAGCCCGGAATCGCGGAAAACCGTGTGCACGGGCGTGGAGATGTTCAACAAGACGATGGAGCAAGGCGAAGCCGGCGACAACGTCGGCTGTTGCTTCGCGGCATCAAACGCGAAGATATCGAGCGCGGCCAGGTGATTGCCAAGCCCGGCTCGATCACTCCGCACACCGATTTCGAGGCCGAGGTATACGTGCTTGTCAAGGAAGAAGGCGGACGTCATACGCCGTTTTTCAGCGGCTACCGGCCCCAGTTTTATTTCCGCACCACCGACGTGACCGGCACGGCCAACCTGTTGGGCGGCGCCGAAATGTGCATGCCCGGCGATAACGTCAAACTTAAAGTCGAACTGATCTCCCCAATCGCCATGGACGCCAACGTGCGGTTCGCTATTCGTGAAGGCGGCCGAACGGTCGGATCCGGCGTAGTGACCAAAGTCATCAAATAACCACGCAGTTTCACGGCCGACATCCCCAAAAACATGCAGGGGTGTAGCTCAATTGGTAGAGCACTGGTCTCCAAAACCAGCGGTTGGGAGTTCGATCCCCCCCGCCCCTGCCATTTGGAGACAAAAGGGTTCAGGGTTTAGGATTCAGGTTCAGTATTTGAATCTTGAAGTTCTGCCCTGAACCGGGAACCGCGAACCGAACCCGAATGTAACTACGAACCAAGTCGACCCTGAACCCTAAATCCGGGCCCTTACATGGGTGCAATTTTCCAAGAATTACTTACCGTCGGCATTTACAAGCGGAGCCAAGGGCGGATCACCCGGCAGGTGACCTTCGCCGCACTGGCCATTGCCTTTCCCTGGGCTTTTTCCGCCTTTACCAAACATTAGATGCCAGTATCGGCAATGAGTTTTTTGGTCTTTCCTTTTGGCTGCCTGGTTTATTGGGTCTGGTGGGCTGGTGGGTGTCGTACCGGGTGGTTAATTTGCCCGGTTTCGCCGACTTTTTAATCGCCGTGGAAGCCGAAATGAACAAGGTTTCCTGGCCTACCCGCAGCGAACTGTTTCGGGCCTCCATGGTAGTGCTGATTTGCATCATCTTCCTGGCCATTGTACTTTACGGCTACGATATATTCTGGCGGATAATATTCCAATACGTTTGCACATTTTGTAGCAGCAGGAACGCATACGTGAGCGACGAGCCGAACAATCCGATTCCTGAGCCGCCCAACATATCGCAAGAGATTGCGTATGCCGACCGGGCCGGATCCCGCCGAACTGGCGGCAGAGGCTGAAGGTATGCCCGTATCGCCAGAACCGGCGGCCGCGGCTGAGCCGCCGATCAATCCACCGCCCCCGCCGGCTGAAGTATCGCCCCGCCGGCTGAAGCCCAGACATCGCAAAGCGAGACGCCATCGAGCCGGTCGAAGCGCCGGTTCCTTCGGCCGAAGCCGCCGAGTGCGGAAACCGCGAAGCGGCGCCGGCCGTTGCGGAAACCGCTGCGCCGCCGAACGCCGGGCCAAACCCGCAGGAACCAAAATCGGATAAAATGGAGTGGTATATCCTCAAGGTGCAAAGCAACCGCGAGGAATCGATCCGCGAAGGATTGCTCCGCCGCGTGGCCATTGCCGGGCTGGACCGTTATTTCGGCGACGTGATCGTCCCCACCGAAAAGGTCACCGAATTCAAAGGCGGGAAAAAACGCGTTATTAAACGAAAGCTCTATCCCGGCTACCTGGTCGTGCACATGGAAATCAACGACGACACCTGGTTTTTGGTCCGCGAGACGCCGGGCATCGGCGATTTTACCGGGGCCGCCGGCCGGCCTTCGGCCATGCTGCCGCACGAAGTCGCAGCGCATCGTGGCCAAGGCCGAGGAAAAGAGCGAAAAAGCCCCGAAACTCAAAATCGGCTTCAGCGAGGGCGAACGGGTGAAAATCAAGGAAGGCACCTTCGAAAACTTCGAAGGCGAAGTGGAAAGCATCGACCAGACCAACGGCCAAGTGACCGTGATGATCAACATCTTCGGCCGCAGCACGCCGGTTACCTTGGAATATTGGCAGATCGAAACGTTATAAGAAAAGGGATGTGCAGTGGACAGTTAGCGGCATTAGGGAATGAATGAAGTGTAGCCGCGACCGGCGGCTTGACCGACCGAAAGATATTGATCGAGATCGCGCAAAAGATCCGATAGATTTTTTAATAGATGGTTTGAAACATGGCCAAGCAACTAGTAGGCGAAGTGAAATTCCAGGTACCGGGCGGTCAGGCGACGCCGGCCCCGCCGGTCGGCACGTCGTTGGGCCGTTTCGGCATCAACCTGGGCCAATTCGTTCAGCAGTTCAACGAGCGGACGAAAGACGCCGGGGGTATGCCCATCCCCGTGGTGGTAAAAGTATACAACGACAGGACATTCGAGTTTGTCACCAAGAGCCCGCCCGCGGCCGCGCTTGTTGAAAAAGGCGGCGGGCATTGCCAAGGGCTCGGGCGTGCCCAACAAGGAGAAAGTCGGCAAGGTGACCATCGCCCAGGTCGATGAAATCTGCCGCACGAAAATGGCCGACTTAAACGCCCGAGATATCGAACACGCCCGGAACATCGTGCTGGGCACCGCCCGCAGCATGGGCCTGGAATTAGAGAATTAAAACGCCCGACCCGGTTCTGGCCGGCACTGGGTCACTAAGTGACCAGGCCTCACTGGTTAGAGTTGAAGTGGAGAGTTTAAAAAATGCCAAAAACCAAACAACCCAAACGCATGGCGGCGATGCTGGAAAAATCGCCGGGCAAAAAGCCCTTGCCGCTGAAAGACGCCGTGCAGTTGTTAAAAACATACAACACGACGAAATTCGATCAGACCGTGGAGATCGTCATGCGCCTGGGAATCGATCCCAAACAGGCCGACCAGGCGGTGCGCGGATCGATCGTGCTTGCCCAACGGCATCGGCAAGTCGCTAAAGGTGATTGTATTCGCCAAGGGCGACAAGGTCGACGAAGCCAAGGCGGCCGGGGCGGAAGAAGTCGGCGGGCCGGAAATGGCCGAAAAAATCAAGGGCGGCTGGACCGATTTCGACGTGTGCATCGCCGCCCCGGACATGATGGGCGTGGTCGGTCCGCTGGGCAAGGTCTTGGGTCCGCGCGGACTGATGCCCTCGCCGCGGGCCGGCACCGTATCGCCGGACGTGGGCAAAGTCGTTAAGGAATACAAGGCCGGCAAAGTCGAGTTCCGCAACGATGCGGGCGGAAACATCCATGCCATCGTGGGAAAATTAAGTTTCGATGCCGATAAACTGGCCGAAAACGTGACCGCCTTCATCAATTTTGTCGTCAATATGAAACCGGCCGCAGTCAAGGGACAATACGTCAAAACTATTGGCCTTAAGCGCCACCATGAGCCCAGGCGTGCGAATTCAAGCGGCGTAAAGGAGGGCAGGCATTCCTGCCGCCATATGATAACTATGAGCAAGTATGTTAAGAATCTGATTACCGAAAATCTTCGCGAGCGTTTGAAAAACGTCAACGACGCGCTGTTGGTGAACATGGTCGGACTTCGGCCAACGCCAACAACCGCTTGCGCGGCGAATTGGCCGGCAAAAACGTGAATGTAATCGTGGTCAAAAACAGCCTGGCCGCCCGGGCCACGGCAGGCACGCCGTTGGAGCCCATGTTCCATGGCCTGACCGGCACCTCGGCTATTTGCTGGGGCGGCGAAGATATCGTCAGCCTGGCCAAGGAAATTGCCCGGCTGGTAAAAGACGAAAAAAACAAGCCCTTTGAAGCCCGCGGCGGCGTGATGGACGGCGAACGGCATCTCGGCCGATCAGGTGGCGCAAGTGGCCACGTGGCCCAACCGTTTGGAACAGTTGTCGATGCTTATGGGCCAAATCCTCAGCCCGGGGGCGAACCTGGCCAGTCAATTGGAAAGCGCAGGCGCGGCCTTGGCCAGCCAGATCGAACAAAAAAGCGAGGGAGCGGAAGAAGAAGTAAAAGGAGCGGAAGAAGTTAAAGAGGAAAGTCAACAAGTTTAGCCCCGGCGTTTGTGCCGGGTGTACATAATCGACGTAAAATCCGGGTACGTTCCCGGAAAGAAAAATAATAACCAATTAGATTTATAGTAACGTGTCGAGACCGGTTGCCCGCAGCACCGTGTTCGCGACGCCAAGGTGAGAAAGGATCGAGATTGTCATGGCGACAGATACAGCAACCCGCCAGTTTTCCGCATTGACCCTGGAGTTGGGCGAAAAGATCGTGGAGTTGACCCTCAAAGAGGCCAAGGAACTAAGCGACTATTTGTCCGAGGTCCACGGCATCAAGCCCGCGGCCGGCGGCGCGGTGATGATGGCGCCCCGCAGGGGGCGAAGGCGGACCGGCTAAACCCGCGGAAAAGACCGAATTCGACGTTATTTTGGAAGGTTTCGGCGAGAAAAAGATCGGCGTCATCAAGGTCGTCCGCGCGGCAACGCGCTGGGCCTGAAAGAAGCCAAGGATCTGGTCGAAGGCTTGCCCGCCAAAATCAAGGAAGGGATCTCGAAAGAAGATGCCGAGAAGCTCAAGAAGGAACTGGAAGAGGCCGGCGGCACAGTCTCGATCAAGTCGTGGAAATCGACGATATCGACCACCTGGGCAACCGCCGCTTGCGGACCATCGACGAGTTGGCCTGCGACGAGTTGCGCAAGGGTTTTCTGAAACTCCGCCGCACCGTGCAGGAGCGGATGAGCCTTAAAGACATCGCCGACATGACGCCCCGCACCCTGGTCAACCCCAAGAGCATTTCGGCGGCCATCGAGTATTTCTTCGGCCGCGGCGAACTATCCCAGGTCGTCGATCAGACCAACCCCCTATCGATGCTCACCCACGAGCGGCGTCTCTCGGCCCTGGGTCCCGGCGGGTTGAACCGCAAACGGGCCGGATTCGAGGTCCGCGACGTGCACATCTCGCACTACGGACGAATCTGCCCCATCGAAACCCCTGAAGGCACCAACATTGGGCTGATATCCAGCCTGGCCATCTATGCCGGCGTGGACGGATACGGCTTCCTGGTCACACCCTATCAGAAAGTCCACAAAGGGCAATTGACCGACCAGATCGAATGGCTCCGCGCCGATCAGGAGCACGAGGCGATTCTGGCCCCGGCCGACGCCAAGATAGAAAACGGCCGCCTGGTCGGCGAGACCATCGTCGCCCGGCACCACGGCGATTTCCATCTCATACCGGTCGATCAGGTGCAGTACATCGACGTGGCCCCCTCGCAAATGGTTGGCGTATCGGCGGGTTTGATTCCGTTTTTGGAACACGACGACGCCAACCGGGCCTTGATGGGTTCCAACATGCAGCGCCAAGCTGTGCCGCTTTTGATTACCGAGCCGCCCCTGGTGGCGACCGGTTTGGAAGTCGAGGCCGCCCAAAATTCAAGCATGCTGGTCCGCGCCATGCGCAAGGGCGTGGTCACAAAGGTCGACGCCGATCACATCGAAATCGGTCCCGACGTGTACAAGATGCGCAAGTTCGTGGGCCTTAACGAACGCACCTGCCAGAATCAAAAACCCATCATTGCGGTGGACGACAAAATCGAAAAAGGGCAGGTCATTGCCGACGGGGCGGGCACATACAAGGGCGAACTGGCCCTGGGCCGAAACGTCTTGGTGGCCTTCATGGCCTGGGACGGATTTAACTTCGAGGACGCCATCATCATCAGCGAAGATCTCGTGGAAAACGACGTCTACACCTCCATCCACATCGAGGAATTCGACATCGAAATCCGCGAAACCAAGCTGGGCCGCGAAGAGTTCACCCGCGATATCCCCAACGTCAGCGAAAAACAACTCCGCAACCTGGATGAAAACGGCATAGTGCGGGTGGGCACCTTCGTCCATCCCGGCGATATCCTGGTGGGCAAAGTCTCGCCCAAGTCCAAGACCGAACTCACCCCGGAAGAAAAACTGCTGCACGCCATTTTCGGCCGGGCGGGCGAAGACGTGAAGAACGACTCCCTGGAAGTGCCCTCCGGTGTGGAAGGCATCGTCATATCCACGCAGAAATTCTCGCGCCGCATGAGCCTCAACGAGGATGAACGCAAACAATTCGAAACCGACCTGAAAGAGGCGGAGTCTCACGGCAACGCCCGCATCGCCGCCGCCTTCGGCGAATTGGTCGGCCAAATCGAGGAAATCCTCAAGAAAAAACTCACCGACGAGGAAGGCAATCACCTTGTCGAAGGCCAGGAACACCGCTATGTGGCCGAGCAGGCCCACCAGTTCAACATCGATTCGCTCGATATCCGCAGCCCGCAGCGCAGGGCCGAAGTGGAAAAAGTCCACAAGACCTACTGGCCGGCGGTGGAAGCGGCCATCGACGCCCGCGATCGGCAATTGAACTCCATGAAACGCGGCGACGAACTCCGTAGCGGCGTGCTGCAAATGGTTAAAGTCTACATCGCCGCCAAGCGTGTGATTTCGGTGGGCGATAAAATGGCCGGTCGCCACGGAAACAAAGGCGTGATCGCCAAAATTCTCCCCAAGGAAGACATGCCCTACATGGCCGACGGCACGCCCGTGCAAATCATGCTCAATCCCCTGGGCGTTCCCAGCCGTATGAACGTGGGCCAGATCCTTGAAACGCATCTTGGCTGGGCCGCCGCGGCCCTGGGATTCCAGGCCGTTACGCCCATTTTCGATGGCGCGGATGAAGCCGCCATCCGCAGTTGCCTCAACGAAGCCGGACTGCCCGAAACCGGCAAGGCCCAACTCTACGACGGCCGGACCGGCGAAAAATTCGAGCAGCTATCCACGGTGGGCCAAATTTACATGATGAAATTGCACCACCTGGTCGACGACAAGGTCCATGCCCGATCCACCGGCCCGTACTCGCTGATTACCCAACAGCCCCTGGGCGGCAAGGCCCGCTTCGGCGGCCAACGCTTCGGCGAAATGGAAGTCTGGGCCCTGGAAGCCTACGGGGCGGCCTATATTCTCCAGGAACTCTTGACCGTCAAGAGCGACGACGTGGAAGGCCGCACGAAAATCTACGAAGCCATGGTCAAGGGCGAAAACACCCTCGAAGCCGGCACCCCGGCCAGCTTCGACGTGCTGACCAACGAAATCCGCGGCTTGGCCCTGAACATGCAATTGGAAAAAGCGAGAGTGTAAAACAAAACCGCTTGCGGTTTCGCGATAATGACCGCTAACCGCTTCCCGCTCCCCGACCAACCTTCGGTCGGTGCCCGGTCCCGGTTAAACCGAAAACTGAAAACTGTTAACCGAAAACCAACAACCGATTACTACCTCCTAACCACAAGGAGAGTGCCCAGTGAGTGTCGGCGAAACTACATACGACCGTATAAACGATTACGCCTCGGTAAAAATCAGCCTTGCCCGGCCGCACGATATTCGTAGCTGGTCCTTCGGCGAGGTGAAGAAACCGGAGACGATCAACTATCGCACCTACCGCCCGGAAAAGGACGGCCTGTTTTGCGAGCGGATCTTCGGACCGGAAAAGGACTGGGAATGTTCCTGCGGCAAGTACCGGGGAATGAAATACAAAGGCATGATTTGCGACCGCTGCGGCGTGAAAATCACCCACAGCCGCGTGCGGCGAAAGCGGATGGGCCACATCGAACTGGCCGCCCCGGTCGTGCACATCTGGTTTTTCAAGGCCATGCCCAGCCGCCTGGGCGCGCTGTTGAACATGAAAACCACGAGCCTGGAAAAAGTGATTTATTTCCAGGATTACGTGGTTACCAAGTCTGTTGACACGCCGCTGAAGCCCCAGCAGCTTTTGACCGAAGAGGAATACCGCGCCGCCCGGGCACAGTATCCCGAAGGATCGTTCGAGGCCGACATGGGCGCCGAGGCAGTGCGCAAACTGTTGGTCGAGTTGGACCTGGTCAAGCTTTCCGTCGAGTTGCGCGCCGAACTGATCGAAACCAATTCCAAGCAAAAGAAAAAGGACCTTATCAACCGGCTGAAAATCGTGGAGGCCATCCGCGACTCCGACAACCGCCCGGAATGGATGGTCCTGGACGTTATTCCCGTGATTCCGCCCGACCTCCGCCCGCTGGTGCTTTTGGATTCGGGCAATTTCGCCACCAGCGACTTAAACGACCTGTACCGGCGGATCATCAACCGCAACAACCGCCTGAAAAAGCTGGTCGACCTGAACGCGCCCGAGGTGATCATCCGCAACGAAAAACGCATGTTGCAGCAATCGGTCGACGCCCTGTTCGACAACAACCGCTGCAAGCGCCCTGTGCTAGGTTCGAGCAACCGGCCGCTAAAATCCTTGACCGACATGATCAAGGGCAAGCAGGGCCGGTTCCGCGAGAACCTGTTGGGCAAGCGCGTGGATTATTCGGCCCGCAGCGTGATCGTAGTGGGTCCGTACCTGCGCTTGCACCAGTGCGGCCTGCCCAAGAAGATCGCCTTGGAATTGTACCAGCCCTTCATCATCCGCCGGCTCAAGGAACTGGGCCATGCCGACACGATCAAAAGCGCGAAGAAGATGCTGGAGCGCAAGGACGAGGAAGTTTGGGACATTCTGGAAGAAGTGATCCAGAACCACCCGGTGCTATTAAACAGGGCCCCTACCCTGCACCGCATGGGCATTCAGGCCTTCGAGCCGGTGCTGGTCGAAGGCAACGCCATCAAGCTGCATCCGCTGGTATGCAAGGGTTTCAACGCCGATTTCGACGGCGACCAGATGGCCGTGCATTTGCCGCTGTCGATCGAGGCCCAGGTCGAAGCCCACACCCTGTTGATGTCGATCCATAACATTTTCAGCCCGGCCAACGGGGCGCCGATCATCAGCCCTTCCCAGGACGTGGTGATGGGCTGCTACTATATCACCTCCAGCCAGCCCGCCTGCAAAGGCGACGGCATGAGCTTTTCCTCGCCCGATGAGGTTCTAATGGCCTACGCCGAGGGCGTGGTCGCTACTCACGCCGCCATCACCGTGCGTTTGCCCGCAAACCGAAAGGTCAAAGGCGACCGCGGCGTTAAGCCCAACAATAAGGTGCAAACCACCGTGGGCCGGGTGATGTTCAACTCCATGCTGCCTGTCGGCATGCCCTTTTACAACACGCCGCTGCGTTCCAGCGACCTGGCCGGCGTGATTTCCGACTGCTACGAAATCCTTGGCCGGCGCAGAACCATCGATCTGTTGGACGAGATGAATCGCCTGGGATTCCGGCAAAGCACCCTTAAGCGGTCTAAGCTTCGCCACCGACGATCTGATCACTCCGACCAGCAAGTCGAAGATCATCGGCAACGCCGAAAAGGAAGTATTCAAGAGCCTAAAGCTATACCAACGCGGCATCATCACCGAGGGCGAGCGCTACAACAAGGTACTGGACGCCTGGACCCACGCCCGCGAACAAATCACCACCGAAATGATGGAGCAGTTGGAAAACGACCACCGCTATGAAAACTACGTGAATCCGATATTCCTCATGGCCCACTCCGGCGCCCGCGGCGGCGTGGAACAAATCCGCCAATTGGCCGGCATGCGCGGTTTGATGGCCAAGCCGTCGGGCAAGATCATCGAAACGCCCATTAAGGCCAATTTCCGCGAGGGCCTTAGCGTGCTGGAATACTTCAGTTCCACCCACGGCGCCCGCAAGGGTCTGGCCGATACGGCCCTGAAGACGGCCGACTCGGGTTATCTCACCCGCAAATTGGCCGACGTGGCCCAAAACGTGGTGGTCACCATTCATGAATGCGGCACTACCCAAGGCATCACCAAGGGAGTGATCTACCGCGGCGAAAAGGTCGAAGTCAGCCTGGTCGATTCGATCCGCGGCCGGGTAAGCCGCATCAACATCGTCAATCCCATCACCGACGAAGTGATTGTCCGCGAAAACGATCTGATCACCACCGACGTGGCCCGGAAGATCGAGGCTTTAGGCTTGGAAAAGATCCAGGTCCGCAGCCCCATGACCTGCGATGCCTCGTTGGGCGTGTGCCAGTGTTGCTACGGCATGGACCTGTCGACCGGGAGCATGGTGGAAAAGGGCATGGCCGTGGGAATCATCGGGGCCCAGAGCATCGGCGAGCCGGGCACTCAGTTGACCATGCGTACCTTCCACATCGGCGGCACCGCCGCCCGGGCCGTGGAAGAAAGCGAAATCCGCTCCAAGAAAAGCGGTATCGTGCAGTTCACCCGCATGAAAGTCGTGCGCAACGACGAAGGCAAGCAAGTCGTCTTGACCCGCAACGGCGAAATCCTGATCCTCGATCCCAAGGGCCGCGAACTGGAAAAATACGAAGTCCCGGCCGGCGCATTTCTGTTTATCGATGAGAACCATGAAGTCGAATCCGGCGCCTTGCTCTGCCAATGGGACCCGCACAGCATTCCCATTCTCTCTGAAGTCGGCGGCAAGGTCCGCTTCGAGGATATAATCGAAGGCGAAACCATGCGTCTGGAAAAAGACCCTTCCGGCCACGTCCGCGTGCTGGTCATGGAGCACAAAGGCGACCTGCATCCGCAAATCGTGCTGGAAGACGAGTCCGGCAAGATCCTCGACTTCTACTATCTCCCCGAAAAGGCGCACATCGAGGTCCAGGAAGGCAAGACGGTTTCCGCCGGAACCCTTTTGGCCAAGACGCCCCGCGAGGTGTCCGGCACCCAGGACATCACCGGCGGTCTGCCCCGGGTAACGGAAATTTTCGAGGCCCGCAAACCAAAGGACCCCGCCGTAATCGCCGAGATCGACGGCACTGTGGAAATTCTGGGCGAAAAACGCCGCGGCAAACGCACCATCGTGGTCCGCAGCGAAAGCGGCATCGAACGCGAACACCTGGTTTCACACGGCAAGCACCTGCGCGTGCACACCGGTTCCTTTGTCCGGGCGGGCGAGGCACTGGTCGACGGGCCGCTGGTGCCCCACGACATCCTCCGCATTTCCGGCGAAGAGGCCGTGCAGCAATACCTGGTCCGCGAAATCCAGAACGTCTACCGCAGCCAGCGCGTGGAAATCAACGATAAGCACATCGAAATCATCGTCTCCCAGATGCTCCGCAAACTCCGCGTGGAATCGGTGGGCGACACCGGTCTTCTGCCTGGCTCTGTAATGGACAAGTTCGAGTTCCGCGCGGTCAACCGCGAATTGGCCAAGTGCGTGAAAATCACCGAAAAAGGCGACAGCAGCTTCGAGGTCGGGGCCCTTGTGCCTACAACCGAATTCGAACAGGCCAACACCCAACTCGAGGCCATTGGCGGCGAATTGGCAAAAGCCGCCAAACCCAAAATGGCCACCGCCAGCACTCAGCTCTTGGGCATCACCAAGGCGGCCGTGCAAAGTTCCAGCTTCATCTCCGCCGCCAGCTTCCAGGAAACCACCAAGGTCCTGACCGAAGCGGCCTTGGCCGGCAAGATCGACAATCTCGTGGGCCTGAAGGAAAACGTAATCCTCGGCCACCTGATTCCCGCCGGCACCGGTTTCCGCACCTATCAGGAAGGTGAAGTCCGCATCCGGCCCCAGGCCCTGGAAGGATTGGTCCCCGAGAAAGAGGACGTCCTGGCCCGCCACTTCCCCTTGCTCGACGGCGGCGCAGCGGAGGAAGGCGCCGAGGAACAGAAAAGCGAACTCGATGCCGGCCCAGTGCCACTGCCCGACGATATCATCGACGAAGAAGAGCAACCAACCAAGTCGGCTATCAGCCCCCTGGACGCCTTCTTTATCGACGATGACATCGCGGAGGAGGAATAGTTTGACTTGTATATTGTTATAATATACAATAGATAGGGTAGATTGCATGCTTGACAATGTAGTCGGTTTCCAATGGGATGAGGGTAATACCGACAAGAATCTGGAGTCGCACAACGTTGAGAATTGGGAGTGTGAACAAGTATTTTTCAATGAACCTTTATTGATTCTTGACGATCCTAAACACTCCAGAGTCGAGAATCGACTGGCTGCATTTGGTAAAACAAATGGCGGACGCCTTCTTGTCGTGATCTTTACAATAAGAGGCAATCTGATTCGGGCCATCTCGGCAAGAGACATGAATCGAAAGGAAATAAGATTCTATGAAGAAACGGGATAATCATATACCGGTATTCAAGAACGAGGATGAGGAACGAAAATTTTGGGCGTCTCATTCACCTCTCGATTATTTCAATTCCAATAAAATCATAAGAGGATCATTTCCAAGCTTGAAGCCATCTTTAAAATCAATTTCTATCCGAATGCCGTCCGGCATGTTGGCGGAATTGAAAGCCCTGGCCAATAAAATAGACGTTCCCTACCAAAGTCTGGCAAAGATTTATTTGGCCAGGCAAATTGCCCTTGAACGCAAAG
This sequence comes from Pirellulales bacterium, assembly GCA_963844755.1. GTDB lineage: Bacteria > Planctomycetota > Planctomycetia > Pirellulales > Thermoguttaceae > JBEKIK01. The sequence continues at coordinate 178,253 of CAWJPM010000014.1, read as the reverse complement.
CGCCGAATCAGCCTCCCAGCCCCGGGAAAAAAGACCGCCGCAAAGCGCATGTCCAAGCGTGATATCGGGTTAGTGCCGCTCAGTTCTAAAGGGATAAAGGTACAAATACCCCCCATTGACAATAAACAATAATCCGGCAAAATAAAGGGTTCTCATAAAATGAGAACTATTAATCGCAATAATTCGAGAAAAACACGATGCCCACCATCAACCAGTTAGTCCGCAAACGACGGCGCCAGCCGCGCAAGTTCAGCAAGGCCCCGGTATTGGATAAATGCCCGCAAAAACGAGGGGTGTGCTTGCAGGTCAAGACCATGACCCCCAAGAAGCCCAACTCCGCCTTGCGTAAAATCACGCGCGTCAGACTATCCAACGGCAAGGAAGTCACCGTTTACATCCCCGGCGAAGGGCACACTTTGCAGGAACACTCCATCGTGTTGGTCCGCGGCGGTCGTGTCCGCGACTTGCCCGGAGTCCGCTACCAGGTGGTTCGCGGGTCGCTGGATACACTGGGCGTCGAAGGCCGCAAACAATCGCGCAGCCGTTACGGAGCGAAAAAATCATAAAACGCAGGGACTAATCCCTAATCCCTAATCCCTAATCCCTTAGAAAAAACCATGGGCCGTCTCACCGCCAGTAAAAAAATGCTCGCTCCCGATCCCAAGCACGGGTCGGCGCTTGCCGGAAAGTTCGTCAACTCCATGATGTGGAGCGGCAAAAAGAGCGTGGCACTTAAGGTTTTCTACGACGCTTTGGATGAAATCGCCGAAAAGGTCAAAGACGCCGAGCCCATCGATGTTTTCACCCAGGCCGTGGAAAACGTAAAACCCAACATCGAGGTCCGCTCCAAGCGCGTGGGCGGGGCTTCCTATCAGGTCCCCATGCAGGTGAACAAGACTCGCCAGCTCTCGCTGGCCATCCGCTGGATTCTGCAGTCGTGCCGGGAGAAAAAAGGACGACCCATGCACGAAAAACTGGCCGCCGAACTTTTGGCAGCCTACAACCGAGAAGGGGCCGCCATGACCAAACGCGAAAACGTGCACCGTATGGCCGACGCCAACAAGGCCTTTGCACACTTCGCCTGGTAACAATATACCCTATCCCCTGCCGCGCCGGCGCCCCCCTTGCCGGCGCGGCGTTTTTTTGCGCAAGTTTACAGTTTACAGTGATCAGTTTTCAGTTCTTAAAAATTTGATTAAACTGTGAACTGTAAACCGTGAACTGTAAACCTATGTTAACAAACCTCCGCAACATCGGCGTTATCGCCCATATCGATGCCGGCAAAACCACCGTCACCGAGCGGATGCTCTTTTACAGCGGTTTCAGTCACCGAGTGGGCGAGGTCGATAAGGGCACGACCGTCACCGATTACGATCCCGAGGAGCAGGAACGAGGAATCACCATAAACTCCGCCTGCGTCAGGTTCGATTGGGAAGTGAAAACCATCAAGCCCGGCGACGTCGCCAGCCCCAAGATTCAAATCAATCTGATCGACACGCCCGGCCACGTCGATTTCACAGCCGAGGTGGAGCGCAGCCTGCGGGTCCTCGACGGCGGGGTGGTTGTTTTCAGCGCCGGGAAGGCGTCGAGGCCCAGAGCGAGACCGTCTGGCATCAGGCCGACAAGTATCGCGTGCCCCGGCTGGCGTTTATCAACAAGATGGACCGCGAAGGGGCCGATTTTTTCGGCACCCTCGACGAAATCCGCACCCGCTTGGATTGCAAACCCATCCCCCTGAATCTGCCCATCGGCGCAGGCCCGCCGCACGTGAAGGAGGCATTTCGCGGAATAATCGATCTCGTATCCATGCAATCGCTCGCCTTTTCCGACGATCGAAAGGAGGCGGTGATCGTAACAGGCGAAATACCCCATGAACTCCACGATGAGGCCGAACTCTGGCGCTCGCAGCTTCTCGACCAGCTTTCGCTTTACAGCGACGAACTGACCGAGTTGATGCTGGCGGGCACGCCCGTGCCAAACGCGCTATTGCACAAGGTCATCCGCAACGCCACGCTGCACGGCATGATCGTGCCCGTGTTCTGCGGCTCGGCCCTGGACGGCATCGGCGTGCAGTCGGTGCTGGACGCCGTGGCCGCGTATTTGCCCAGCCCGGCTGATGTCCCGCCAGTGGAAGGCGTAAACCCGAAAAATAAAGATGCGAAAATCGTCCGCAAGCCCGACCCCGACGAACCGTTTTGCGGCCTGGTTTTCAAGATCCAAGCCGACCGGCACGGCGATTTGCACTACCTGCGGGTTTATTCCGGTCAACTGAAGGCCAACTCCCGCGTATACAATCCGGGCAAGGACAAAAAAGAAAATATCCCGCAATTGTGGCGAATCCAGGCCGACCGCCGCACGCAGGTCGATGAGGTTTCGGCCGGCGACATCATCGGCATAATCGGGCTTCGCCACTCCATTACCGGCGACACCCTCTGCGACCTCCACGAGCCGATCATTCTGGAATCGATCGCCTTTCCCGAGACCGTCATTTCCATGGCCATCGAGCCGGAAACCTCGACCGAGCGCAAGAAACTGGCCGACGTTCTGGACATGATGAAGCGGCAGGATCCTACCTTTCGCGCACGTGAAAACGAAGAGACCGGGCAAACGCTCATCTCCGGCATGGGCGAGTTGCACCTGGAAGTCATCAAGCATCGACTGCTGCGAGACTTCAAACTGAACGTCCGCGTGCACAAGCCGCGTGTCAGCTACCGCGAAACCATCGAAAAGGCCGTCGAGGTTGCCGGCCTGTGCCATCGCAACGTGGGCGGGCAGATGCTCTCGGCCAAGGTTCGTATCCGCATGGAACCATTCCCCAAGGGCCAAAAACCGGTAACCGTGGTCGCGGTCCCGGGCGTCGAGTTGCCCCAGCAGTATCTCACCGCCCTTGTCGAAGTCCTAAGCGAACAAGGCGAAGGCGGCGGACTCTTGGGCTTCCCGCTGATGCACGTGAAAATAACCGTGCTTGCAGGCGAAGTGCACGAAACCGAGTCGAACGAACTGGCCTTCCGCTATGCCGCCGCCGACGCCTTTATGAACGGCCTGCGCCAGGCCGGCATCGTACTGCTGGAACCCATCATGCGCCTGGAAGTCACCACGCCCGAGGAAAATCTGGGCGAAATCATGGGCGATCTGCAGCAGCGCCGCGCAATCATCGTCCGCACCCACGTCCGCGGCAAAAACACGGTGATCGACGCCCACGCCCCCCTGGCCAGCCTCTTCGGCTACTCCTCCGCTATGCGCGGCTTAAGCCAAGGCCGCGCCACCTGCACCATCGAGCCGCATTCCTACGGTCCCGCGCCGGCGGAAGTGCTGCAAAGCTTCATGTAACATAAAGCCGCTTTGCGTCGGTCGCGCTTGTAAAAATATTGCAAATTGAAAACGGCCTTGTCGAACAATTAAACAATTATCAGCATAGGATTTGCGGCTAGATAACAACCGAAATTGATGAAAACTTGCATGTGAAATAAATGTAAGTGGTTTGTTTCCAAGGCATTAAATTATTCGACAAGGCCATTCCTATTCCCTGATCCCTGTTCCCCATCCGCTGCCGCCTTGCCTTGATTGGCTACGCCGCGGGTGTATTCACGGAATTGTTCGGCCCAATCGGGCGGAGGGGCGAAGCGGCCGGAATCTCGGAGGTCTTGGAGTTGGTCGGCTTTCGTGCCGCCGTGTTTTAGATAAGTAGTACCGGGGCGCAGACCCAGGCTTTTCAGGGCGTCGTCGAGTTGTTTTTTGGCCGCTTCGCCGCGAGGGCTTTTTTCGTCGGCCGCCTGGCGAAGTTGTTGCCAGCGATCGATGAAACGCTGGGCCTGTTGGCGGGTCCAGCCCAGACGCTCCAGCAAATCGGGCTTGTCTTTGGCCAATTGGTCTTCGAGGTGTTCCAGGGCGAGTTCGGTTTGCTTGCGGGCGTAATCCAAATTGGCCTCGTCGGCGGCCGATGGCTGCGACTCGGGCTGGGAATTGATACCTGTTTGCCCGCCCTCCTGGCCGCCGGTCCCGGGATTGCCCGAGCCGCTTTTCGAATTTGCCTTGCCCAACTGATTGTCGGGCTTTCCGCCGTCGGACGGTTTTTGTTGTTCCTGGCCGGAGGACGAACCGGGCGATTGTTTCTGCTCGGGACCGGCGCCTTCAGCACCAGGCTGCTTTTGGCCGTTTGATCCTTGCTGGGCCTGTTGCTTTGCCGCGCTGCCGGTGGAATTGCGGGATTGATTTTGATCGCCGGGCTTGTTGCCCGTCTCGCCCGGACCTTGCTCGTTGCTTTTCGAACCGCCTTCATTGGTCGGAGTTTGCGAACCCGGTGAGCCGGGACCGGGTTTTTGGGCTTGTTGACCGCCGCCTTGTTGGCCGCCGCCGGATCGGTCGCCGGCTGAATCGCCCTTGGAGTCTGATTGCTTGGGCGAATTGCTGGGCGATTGGCCTTCATCGGGTTTGTTGTTTTGATCCTGGCCCTGTTGACCGGATTGCTTTTCGCTTGGCTGGTTGGCGCCCTGCGACTTCGGGACTGGGCTTGGGCTGCTCCGATCCCTGTCCGGCGCCGGATGTTTGTTGCTGTTTGTTTAATTGATCCGTAGCGCCGGATTTCGACTCGCCTGCCGGCTGCTTATCGCTTTGCTTGGCATCGGGTTGTTTTTCGGCGGAGGGTTGCTCGTCGCCCTGTTTGCTGCCGGAGCGCTGTGCATCGCCGGATGGCTTCTTTTCGCCGGATTGCTGAGTGCCGGAAGGTTGATTGTCGGCTGATTGATTATCGCCGGGATTTTTTTCGCCGGACTGCTGAGCGCTGGCAGATCGGTTATCAACAGGCTGTTTTTGGCCGGTTTGATTACTACCTTGGGGTTGTTGGTTTGCGGATTGTTGTTTTTCGCCGGGTTGCTGTTGGCCGCCGGATTGTTGATTGCCCGTATTTTGATTACCTGAAGACGGCTTCTCGTCCTGTTTGCCGCCGGATTGTTTCTTATCGCCCGATTGCTGCTTATCGCCGCTAGAGTTTTTATCGCCCGGTTTTTGACTGTCGGATGTTTGTTTGCCCGCGGATTGATTTTCGCTGGATTGTTTATTGCCGGCCTGCTGAGGATTATTTTGCTGTTGTTGGCCGGATTGAGTTTGTAGTTGTTCCTCCTGGCGATGTTCGAGGATTTCCTGGATGGCGTCGCCGGGATTGGCGTTGGGATCGATTGGCTGTTGGGCTTTGCCAGATTGGTTGCCGGGTGTTTGTTGCGAGTTCTGGCCCGACTGGGGCGAGGCGGATTTTTCGCCGGACTTGCCGCTTTGTGATGAATTACCTTGGTTGGCCGATTGCGTTTGGTCGGGCGAGGATTGCTTTGATCTGCCCTGCGAATCTTGTTTTGATTGGCCACGGTCCTCGCTCTTTTCGCTCCCGCTGCCTTTCTCACCCTTCATGCCTTCATTATTTTTTTCACCTTTCTCACCGTTGCCGCTCTTATCGCCGTTGCCGCCCTTCTCGCCACTTTTGCTTTCATCGCTTTTTTCGCCCTTCTGATTCCCATCCCCCTTTTTACCCTGTTCATTTTTCTCGCCAGGCTTGGATTGCTCTTTGCTATTCTCGCCAGGCTTGGCTTGATCTTTATTTTTCTCACCAGGCTTGGGTTGCTCTGTTTTTTGCGATGGATTTTGCTCGCCTTGGGATTGGTCGGGCTGGGATTTTTCGTTTTGTTGTTGGCCGGTTTTTTGGGACTGTGACGCGTCGTTAGACGATTTCTCGCCGGGGCTTTGCGCGGCGCGGCTGTTGATCGCTTTTAGTCTGGAAATTTTCTGGCGGGACAACCACGATCCACTGTTTGCCGGACGCGGTGATGTTGGGCGAGGGGTCTTTGTCGTCTTCGGCCTCGGCCCAATACGCCACGCGGTCGCCCGGTTTGAGGTTGAATTTTTTCGGCTCGAACTCGTACTTGGCATGAAACTGGCCGCTTACGGGTTTTTCGGGCGGCCGGGCATCCAAAAGGGGCGGGATTTTCAGTTCCTGTTTATTCAACTCCGCGCGGATCGCCACGCGGCGAAGTCCGTAATCCGGATCCTCGGCCCTCAGGCGAATTTCCAACTTGCCGTCCAAGGCCACGTTGGTTTCGTCTTTTTGCGGCTCGACGATTTGCACCTCCGGGGGCAGGTCGCGCAGTACCTCGATATTGTAGCGGATGGGACGGGGGTTCTTGCGATGGTTTTTGTCGGTAAAGAGGAGTTGATAAAAATCGTGTTCTCCGCGCGTGGGGTCGTCGGAAAGCATGCGCAGGGTGAATCGGCCGGTAGCCGTGCGATCTTCGGAGTCCATTCGGATGCCGCGCACGCCTCGGCCGGAAAAATCGATTTCCGCCCGGTCGATGGGCTGGTTGGCCGTGGCGTGGATGGTTATTTGCGTGCCTTCGATGGCGCGGATGTCGCCTTGCCGCTGGATGAATGTGTCGGGAATGCCGGTGTAGGGCGGATAATGAAAATCCACCTTGTTAACGGTTATCAGCGGGGGGATTTGGGTTTCGATAATATACTTAGCCGTTTTAAAATCGCCCGCGGTAATAAAATAGCTGTAGTCTTGCTGAAGTCCGCGGCTGTCGGGCGGCAATTTTGCCTGGCGGCCATAAGCCCCGTTTTCCTCGATCATGGGGATGACCTGGTCGATCATTTCGCCGTCGGCCGTGCTGTAATGCAGGAGCACGGGCTCGCCTTGGTCAAGCCCCATCACGTCGGCCGAGACTGTGATAAAATCGCCGTGATAGGCCGTGGTATTGCCGGGCCGGATGTTTTCGATAGTCACCCGAGTCGGAGCGCGGAGGTTCGTCCAGGGCCAGAGAACGCGTTGGGCGGAAGTCATGGCGTTTTTCGGCGATAGGGCCAAGTACAGGCAGATGACGCCCACCACGGCAAGCAGTAAATAACTAAGACGCAAGACGGGCCGGCGATCGACGGCCGTTTCGATATGCACTTCTCTCAGATCGGAGGCCGCCCGCTGCTCGAGGGCCTGGTAAATGACCGGCGCCAAATCGTTTTCACGGCCGCGAAGGAGCAAGAAGTTTATCAAGCTGTTTTTCAGGGTCGGCTTGCACTGCTCGATGGTCCGCGCCGCGAAAACGGGATTGATGCTTAAGACCAAGGCAGGCCACAGGGATTTGACAAAATATACTCCGGCGGCAACGATCAGAATTGCCCAAAGCAAAAGCCGCCACCAAAAACCCAAACCGCCGGCCACAAGCCAATGGTCGGCAAGCGCCGCCGCAAAAAGATATGTCACCGTGCCTACGGTCAAGGTCAAAAGCCCGGCGATAATATCGACGCCCTTAACCTGTCGCCGGGTTTTGTGTATGCGGTCTTCGATCAAGACCGCCTGCGGCGACTGCTGTGGCACAACCGGCTGACTGGGCGGAGTCGGCGATTGCGGCAGTAGCGGGGGGGTTGTGGTTCCACCGGACATGGGGGATTAGTTCCAAATTTGCGTTTTCTCTGTGCCTCCTTCATTATAGATGCAATCAACGGCGGCGGGATTCCAAAAATCATATTATCAAGCTAATATCCCTGATTAGGGGCGCGAATGCTCTGTTGTTAATTGACCGTAGACAAATCATCTGCTACCTTGGTACTTTCGCATTTATTTTTACCACCTTTTGCAAGCGGAATTACTTATGACACATGATGTTACATTGATTTTAGGCGATGGCACCGGTCCGGAACTGGCTAAAGCGGCCCGTCAGTGCGTGGATGCGACGGGCGTGAAGATCAATTGGGACGTTCAACAAGCCGGCGTGGACGTGATGCAGACCACCGGGACCCCCTTGCCCGAGGTTACTTTGGAAAGCATCCGCCGCACACACTGTGCACTAAAGGCCCCAATTACCACGCCTGTAGGCACGGGTTTCCGCAGCATCAACGTGCATTTGCGGCAGGAATTCGATCTATATGCCTGCCTCCGGCCGTGCAAATTTTATCACGGCGTACGGAGTTATTTCAGCGACGAAGACTTGGATCTGATGCTGGTCCGCGAGAACACGGAAGACCTATATGCAGGGGTAGAGTTCGAGGCGGGCAAGCCGGTCACCGCCGAGTTGATAGACTATATCAACAAGATTTCGCCCGATCGGCGGATCAGGACCGGGCGCGATGAAACCGGCGTATCGATCAAACCGATAAGCGTCTCCGGAACGCAGCGGATCGTGCGTTACGCCTTCGAGTACGCCAGGGCGAACAATCGCAAAAAGGTAACGGCCGTGCACAAGGCGAACATCATGAAATTCACGGACGGGCTGTTTTTGGCGGTGGCAAGGAAGGTATCGGCCGAGTTTCCGGATATCGAATTCGAGGACCGCATAGTTGACAACATGTGCATGCAGTTGGTGCAAAAGCCCGAACTTTACGACGTGATCGTGCTGCCCAATCTGTATGGCGACATCCTCAGCGACCTGGCTGCCGGATTGGTGGGCGGATTGGGCGTTGCGCCCGGCGCGAACATCGGCAAGGATTGCGCGATCTTCGAGGCTACCCACGGCAGTGCGCCCAAATATAAAGGACTGAACAAGGTCAATCCCACAGCGCTTATACTTTCGGCCATGCTCATGCTGCGGCACTTAAACGAGACAGCGGCGGCCGATCGGCTCGAAGCCGCGGTCGCGGCAGTTATCGCCCAGGGCAAGTACGTGACCTACGACATGAAGGCCGATCGCAACGACCCCAAGGCCGTGGGCACGCGGGAAATGGCCGATGCAATCTGCCGGGAATTGAATAAATAATGCAGATAGTGGTTAGCGGCGGTGGATAGTGGACGATACGAAACTGAAAACGGTTTCATCAACTCACGACCGATGGATGTTCACACTGGCGGCGGCGCTGGCGGGAATTGTATTTGTCTTTCCGCTGACGGTTCATTTTCCGCTGCTCGATCCGGATGAAGGGCTTCATGCCTCGATTGCTCAGGAGATGGTCGAGCGGGGAGATTGGCTCACGCCGCACTTTATGGGCGAACCGTTTTTCGACAAGCCGATTTTATATTTCTGGTGCCAGGCCCTGTCGCTGCGATCGTTCGGCATGAACGAGGCGGCCGTTAGATTGCCGGGTTTGATGTTCGGCTTGTTGGGGGCGGTCACCACGGGACTGATCGGTTGGCGGATGTTCGGGCGCACGGCCGGTTGGGTGGCGGGAATTTTTTACGGCACAATGATTCTGCCCGTGGCAATGGCCCAAGCCGCATCGCACGACGTGGCGATTATTCCCTGCATCAACCTGGCCATTCTTTTTCTCTGGGAATCGGATTGGACAGAATCAAAGTCGGCCGCGGCGGGCTACGTCGCGGCGACAGGTTTATTACTAGGCTTAACCGTGCTTACAAAGGGACTGATCGGCATGGCATTGGTCCTGACGGCCTACGGCTGCTATGTGCTCGTTACCCGGCGGTGGTGCGAGGGAGTTTGTTTACGCGGATTGGCGGCGATTGCAGTCGCAGTGCTTGTGTCCTTGCCGTGGTTTATTGCCGTGGAATTTGAACATCCTGGATTCTTGCGTTATTTTTTCATCCAGCGTCATATTTTAGGTTTTGCCACGTCCACGCAATTGCACGGCGAGGCGCCATGGTGGTATTATCTGCCGATACTTTTAGGCGGGGGCTTGCCGTGGGTCGGTTATCTGCCGGTGACCATAAGCGACGCACTGGACCAAAATAACCGGAAAGATTCCCGCGGCGCCATGACGCTGTTGTTTTGCTGGTTGATAGGATGCACGATTTTGCTCTCATTGGCGCATTCGAAACTGGCCACGTATCTTTGGCCCGTGTTCCCGGCCGTGGCCGTGTTGGCGGCCGTGGGCTGGGCAAGGCTGCTCGACGGGGTGCTTATGGAAAACGCCAGGCGACGGCTTGTGCGGACATTTTTTTTCTCATCATTAAGCGGGCCGATCGTTTTGCCGCTGACGGTTTACGTAGCGCATAAAGTATTTGCATTTGCCGTTCCCTGGCCGGTTTGGGTTGCCGCGTGTTTGGTCGGGCTTGCCGCTTTAATTCCACTTGTATTTTTGAAAAAACAGCAATGGCCTGCGATGTTGGCCGCATCTACGCTATCGACTGCCCTGCAATTCGTCGTCGCATTAGCCTTGATCGTGCCAATCGTGGCGGAAAATCTCACCGCCCGAGGACTGGCTGAGTATTTCAACCATGCCGGCCGGATTCCGGTGCGCCTGCTGGTAGCCGAAGAGCGCTTGGGCTCGCTGCCGTTTTATCTTGAGCCGGCCTTGCGCTTGCGGCTGAAAGACAAGCAAATCGGAATGATTTTCTACGATGAGCCGACGGAAGTTCCTGCAGGCACGATTATTGTGCTGCCCGAGCAGCGCGGCGATCAGGCCTATCGATATGCGGATCTTGCCGGCCTGCCCTACAAAACGGTTGGACGTTATCGAATGTACGAAATAACCGACAATTTACAACGGACAGAGGATAGGAAATAGTGAGAAGTAGGATGTGGGCTGTGGGGGGCGGGCAGTTTGCTGCCCACTTGAATGCAAACGTATTTTGCTAAACCACAAGCGGTTTTTTCATCTTTAATTCCGAATTTTGCATTCTGCATTCTGCATTCTTAAATCCTCCCCCTTCATTCTTTTTTCCAGCCCATCGAGCCATTGGGGAAGTTGACCGATTTTTAGGAAGGCCAGGGCAATAAAGCTGCCCAGGCTGCGCCCCAAAGCACGTCGCTTGTGAAATGTGCGCCCGATACGATCCGCTGGCAACCGACCAGCACGGCCAGCGCCGGAAACAGGCGCCAGCCTCGGGGATAAAGCCAGACCAGTGCCGCGGCCAAGGCGACAGCCGTTGTGGTATGCCCGGAAGGAAAACTTTGCCCCACACTGCCCGCGCTGAACATGGGGAACCATTCGCCGAAGGTTTGTAAGACGCCGCCGTGAAAGTCGAAGGAATGCGGCCTTGTGCGGGCCACCAGCAATTTCAGCCCATTGGCCGCCAGTCCGGCCGAATAGGCGCAACCCAAGATTCGAGGCAAGGCCCAACGCCGCCGCGGATCCAGGCAAAAAATCGTTATGCCGATGATTGCCACGCCCAAACCGTTGCCAAAGGGTTCCAGAGTGGAAAAGAGATTTTCCAGCGACGCGGGGCAATTCTTTTCCACGCACCAGCGGCCCAATGGGCAATCGACCGTCAATGCCAGAAATCCGGCGAGGATGAATATTAGCGGCACAGCCAGCCAAAGAAATTGCGTTGCGGCAGAAAGTTTTGCCGGTTCATCGTAAGGCAGATCGACAATCGAGTAATGTGGCGATTCCAAGTGGGTATCGCAGGGTTTTTTAGCTTTCGCAGTTTGCACAAATTTCCCCTTTGTCGTATTTTGCCGATTATCTCAAGAAAAATGGCGTTGGTGGATGCTAGAGAATTCCTTAGACTGCGTGTGAAAATCTGTCAAGGTCGATTGGCGACGGAAAAACAACAAATCGGATTCCTAACTCATTGACAAATCATTAGCCAAGACAGGAAAGATCAACTGATGACTCAAAATACCCGTTATCAACTTTGGATCCTCACTGCGGCGGCGATCATTTTTTTTACCTATCTGGGGGCCGCGTCTCTGTGGGACGAAGATGAGACGCTTTATGCCTCAATCGCCCGGGAGATGCTCCAGCGCGGCGACTGGGTAGTGCCGATGTTCAACGGGCATCTATTTCCCGAAAAGCCGCCGTTGATGTTTTGGTTGATGATAGCTGGATTCGAGATTTTCGGACAGAGCGAATTCGCCGCGCGATTTTTTTCCGCGGTTCTGGGCGTGGGCACGTCGCTTCTTACGTATCACCTGGGAAGGCTGCTGTTTAATCCCAGAGTCGGCCTGTGGGCAGGGTTGATAACCGCATCGTCGATCATCTTCACCGTTTCGGCCCGGGCCGCCACGGTCGATTCGGCCTTGGTGTTCGTCTCAACTCTGGCCCTGCTTTGCTTTGTCGCCGCGTTCAGGGTTCAGGATTCGGGAATCGGGAATGATAAATCTGAAGCCGTACCTAAATTTGCAATTTGCAAGAATTCTCTTGTCCAATTTGGCTTATTCGAACTATTTTATGCCTGCCTGGGTCTGGCGATTTTGGCCAAGGGCCCGGTGGGCTTCTTGCTGCCCATGGTCTCGCTGGGCTTGTTTTTGATGATTGTTAATTCCCGCCGTGAAACAAACGATTTAAAAACCCCGCCTGTGACGACCGGATGGAAGGCGAAATGCCTTTCCATACTCTACACGTTTCGGCCGATGAACTTTTTCAGATGTCTGTGGCAACTCCGTCCCATAACGGGCCTGATTGTGATTCTATGCGTGGCCTTGCCGTGGTATGTCATGGTTGGACAACGCACCGACGGATTATGGCTGCAACAATTCTTCACTAAATTCAATTTGCGCCCGTTCATGCAGCCTATTCTCGGTCATAGCGGGCCGTTCTGGCTGCACGTTCCTTACCTTTTAGTCGGATTTTTTCCGTGGTCGGTGTTTCTCGGGCCCATGATAATCGAGACCATACGGCGGATCCGCGATCGCAATCCCCGGCAGTATGCGTACGTGCTTTTGACATGCTGGTTTTCCGTGTTTTTTGTCTTCTGGTCGATGTGCAGCACAAAACTGCCGCATTACATATTGCCCGTTTATCCGGCCTTGGCGTTGTTGACCGGGTGTTTTTTAGAGACCTGGATTACCGAGCCGGCACGCGTCGGCCCCGGTTGGATGAAGAACGCCTGGATAACAACCATTGCGGCAGGCTTGGGCATGATGGCGGCCGTGGGCATCGTGGCGCGGATTTTTCTGCCCGGCGAAGAACTGATCGGCTTGGTGGGACTGATCCTGATAGCGGGTGGATACTTGTGCTTGAATTATGCCAAGCGCCGGCATCGCCAGCGGGTTGTAACGGTTTTTGCCGCGACGGCGGTGATTTTTTTAACGGCCGTTTTCGGCTTTGCCGCACAGCGGGTCGACCGGCATCAGAATGCCAAGCGGCTTATGGCCCTGATCCGCGGCGATAGTCCCGATCCGCCGCCCGTTTGCGCATACCGTTTTTTCCGCCAGAGCATGGTTTACTACGCCGGGCATGCGGTTCAATTCTGCGACGACCCCGAACAGTTGCAGCAATTTCTCGAGCAAACGCCGCAGGCTTATGTGATCACCCTGGACAAATACCAAACGGAAGTCGAAGGTAAACTCCCGGACCGGTTTCGCGTACTTGCCCGTGAGCAGCGTTTTATGGCCACCGACGAGATGGTCGTTTTCGCCCCAGCCGGCAAGAGCAACTCCTCCCGCACGGCAAGTCGGCCGCAAATCAGTAGCGAATAAGGAATAACGGAAGCGTTCCCATGCTAGAAGAAACACTTCGCCAGCAGTTATACGATTCGTACAAGAATCGCGCGATGATCTATTATTTAATCTACGATGAATTGCGTGCCGAATTTGGTCCCAAGCGCGCGGAGGAAATTCTCGGCCGGGCCATATATCGCCGCGGCGCGGAAAAAGGCCGGGAAAAATATGCTCCATACGCGCCCAAGGACCTGCCGGGCCTGCAAAAGGCTTTTTTGGGCGGCATTGCCGACGAGGGTCGGATGTTCCAACCCGAGTTGATCCGCGGCGATGAGTCCGGATTGGACGTTAAATTTCACGCCTGCCCGTTGCGCGACGCCTGGAAAGAGGCCGGCTTGCCCGAAGAAAAGGTCGCCACTCTTGTGCCGAATCGCCTCGCGGATCGACTACGGCACATTCGAGGCCGCGGGCTTTGCCTTTCAGGCCGACACATATCAGCCCAACGGCGAAGGCTGCTGCTGCCTGCACATCCGGCCGGGGAAAAGTGAGGGAGGGAAGGATAAAGGATGAAGGATGAAAACCGCTTGCGGTTTCGCAAATACGTTAATATTCAAGTGGGCAGTAAACTGCCCACCCCACTCCACCCACTGCCCACCGTTCACTTTTCATTCTTAACCGCAGTCTCATATCCGCTTTAATCTAATCTGTTTGTGCCGGAAACTCCGATAATAAGAGATGGGGTGTTCCCGCTGGCTGAGTTTGTTGTTTTGCTGGAAGCTTTAAGATCGGGGGAGCGGAGATGATGCTGGTTCGTCAAATCCTTGTGGTCCTGATATTTGCGTCGTTTTTTCTGCCGTCTTCGGCGGCAGGGGACCAGGTGCGATATTATCAGGAGAACGGCATCACTTATTGTGAAACCCGGCGAACAGTTCAGCGGCCGGTTTGTGAAACCACGATGCAGCCAACCACCCGAACTGTCTATAAAGAGCAGTGCTACACCGAGACCAAGGACGTCACACAGGTTTCATGGTGCCCGGTGACGACTTATCAGCCTGAAACATATTGGGTCGGGCGTTGGAATCCATTTGTCGAGCCTTATTTGGAGACGCGATGGGTTCCACAAACCACCTGGCAGCAGCGAACCGAAGTGGTAAAGCTTCCGGTCGCCTGCCGAAAGCTGGTGCCCGAGGTTCAGCAGGTCCAAGTGCCCGTGACGACGCAGAAGTTAGTTTCCGAGGAAGTCGTAGTCAGTCGCGTGGCCGTTAGCAGTCCGGTTCCGTGTGTTGGGCAGGCAGTTGCTTATCCTGCGCAGACGTATGTTGGAACTCCCGGCCCAATCCCCAGCGGCGAACAGATCGGGGGCATCGCCCGATTGAATCAAGACCCGCCCCGCTACGGCGTGCGTTCGACCGCAACAGTTTCACCTACGCGCTAATCTTATCTGGAGTGCGCCGATATTCGCAATCTAGATTTCAGGAGGCCAGACATTCTTGTCTGGTTCATATTCAAATCGAGAGGCCGGACATTCTTGTTTTGGCTCGGAAAAGACAGGCAACAAAAAAGGACAGGCAAGAATGCCTGTCCTTCGGGTTGAAATTGGTCGGTTTATTTTGATGCAGGCTCCTTATTCTATGCCTTCCAGGACGTCGGGCTCGATATTCGAGCCGATGGAATACAATTCGTCGACGTCGTTGATGGTTATGCCCAGCGTGTGCGGCGGATGAGTCCGCGATCGCCGGCGGCGCGAAGCCTTGGCCGAGCTCCAATCCTTGGTGAGAGTTTCAAAGACCTCGGGCGATTCGTAGCGGATGATGTTTTTTCCTTCGGGCATTGGCCCGACCAGGCCGCGGAAAACTGGCAGCCCTCGCAGGCCCAGATCAGTGCTGCAATCGTCCACGCCGATTTGCGTGTGCCGTTTTTGCAATGCCTCTTGGTTGTCGTAATCGCGAATACGAATCTCGCCATCCGCGCCGCGTGTAACCACGCGATAGGTGTCTTTTCCCATGGGCGTAAATCCTTGAATGTGCAACTCCTTTGCTGATATTTAATCATTGCAGGGTATCGGCAGGCGGAAACCCTTTGGTGGAAAGAATTTACTGCGGCCGACACAAGGCCGTAATTCGCCTCAATCGGCACATCGCGCATCATAGCGAGGGTCGTTATGACCGCATCGGAATCGCCCCTATAGATGGTGTGAAAAGACCGATTATTCCACTTGAAACTCCGGTCCAAACCCGGTTTTTCCGGCGGTGATTGTTGTATTGCTTAGAGCAGAAGTGAAGCAAATATCAGATCACCTAATTCATTCCGCCGGGCCCTGATCACCTGATTCAGTGTTCTTTGCAAAAGGCCTTAGATGATTAATAATCGATCGGGGTGAGCTAATAAGCCCACCCCGGATTAAAAATACTGGATTTCGGGATTAACAGCCAATTACTGCAAATCCAGCCCTGTCATGTACTCGTCCAGCGACTTGCGCATGCCGGACTCTTCCTCGACAAGCTTGGCGATCTGCGCGCGAAGGGTTTCGATCTCCGCTTCCTGATCGCTGAACTTCTTCACGTAGTTTTTATACACGTCGCTGTTGCGGTCGAGTTGGGCCATGTTCTGGCGGATGCGGGTCTGGTCGTCGCCGATCTCGCGGATGCGCTGTTCGAGTTGCTGCTTCTTGGCCGTCAATTGGCCCAAATCGGCCTTGCGCTTGACGATTTCCCTTAATGCGTCTTTGACCTTGTCGCTGACAACCTTGGCGCTTAGGTAGAACTTGATCGAACCGTCGTCCATGTTGGTTAGCGCGATGTGCTGGCTGTCGGTGCGTTCTTCCTCGACCGTTAGCACGGCGGGCTCGCCCGGCTTGGCCGTAACAGCGAAGCGGTACAAATCGCGGGTCTTTTCCGCCGGTTTTTCCGGCTTGACCAGTTTCCATGAAGCATCCAGAGGATATTCGATCAAGACTTTCTTCTCCGCCTTGCCGGAATTCTTGACCGTGTACTCTTGTTCGCGGACATATTTGCGCGTGGCGATCATTGTGCCCTTATTGAGCCGGACGCTGAGCAATTCTTCGGGCCGGTTCTTGTTCAGCGGGGCGACTTCGGTGTCCAGGTCCACGGCGTAGCTGATCAGGCGCTCGGCGCCGGGCGGAAGATCATTCGATCTTCGCGTCGCCCGCATAACTCCCGCCCTCGAAGACCGTGATCGGGCCTTGCATCAAGTGCAAGCCGGTGGTGTTGGTAAATTGCATTCCGGCCAGCGGATGCTTGGCCTGGACATTCTGATTGTAGATCGATACCTTTTCGCCCTTCACGTCGGCGGTGACGATGGGCAACATGGCCGACTGCTGGCGCGGCAGGCTGACTGGCGTGTCGATTTTATATTGAAACAGGCTGCCCAACTCGGCCGCCTGTGCCACCGATTGCACGCCATGCCCACGAGTAATTGACACATCCAACCCTTCGGGCATTTCGACTTGTGTAGGCGCCTCGGCAGCAGGAGCCGGTGCGCGAGCGAGCATCCTCCCCATAACCCCGACGCCCATTCCTCCCTCGAAACGGGCCTTCGCAGGTGCATTGGTTTCTCTGTCTCACTTCGCTAGATAGTATCTCTTTTCCCGCCATGTCCTGTCCATACGTCTGCGGGCGGAGCGAGGCGAAAAGGTCCAACTGCACTTCCGGGCGGGGCACGTACAGGGGTTGATAAAGATCCATGACAAACGAAATCGGCCGGCCGCTTACCAGCGACAGGTTAACATGGTCCCAATCTTCTTCGGAGGTGTTTTCCACGATGGCCCAGCCTTGCAATAGCGGTTTATCATCGGATTTGTCACCGCCCAGCACCAGGCGATAAGTGGTCTTCCACACCGGTGCTTCCTGGATGTAGCCGACTTGCACGCGCCGCTCGCCTTTACCTAAAAAACTCAGCTCGACGGATTTTTTGTCCGTGGCATGAGCCGAGGCCAACAGGGCCAGGGCCTTGCGCAATTCGGCGTCGAGTTTTTCGTTGGTCAATTTAAGCGTGCTGATGGTGTCCATGGGCACGGCTCGCAAACCGGCGTCGGTCAGCAGGTTGAGGATATCGACGTCGATGAAAGTTTGTTCGCCTACTTGTTTTTTCCGCGTTTCCACGCCCAGGATCAGCCCGGCGAGTTTGTTGGGGGCCTCGAGTTCGACCCGCTCCCCGCGGATCTGATCTAAGAGTTGGGCCAGGGTGGGATTTTCGGTCAGATCAACAGAAAAAGTCTTCAGCGTTTTTGTGATGGGATCTTTTGAACCGTAATTGACGGTGGAGATCTGCCCGCCGTCGAGGTCCTGCACCACCATGCTTTTCAAGAGGTCATTGATCTGATCGGTTTTGAATTTCATCTCCACGGTTGCATTGCCGTCGATCTTGCCGGAATGCTCGAAAAAGCCGACGCCGGAGTTGAACAGCACCACGCGTTTAAGCGGCAGATTGGCGTTTTGGGATTCATCGGCCGCGAATATAGGAGCGGCGATGACCAAAGAAATTACGGCAACCTTCAGCACCAAGGCATTTGTATAGATACGTTTAGGCATGGGCAGACTCCTTGAAAAAAATGGGATCAGTTTAACCGGATTTTACACAGGGCCATTCTACACGCAAAACGGATAAAATGGGCATATAGAATCCTAACAATTCTCAGTCTTGGATGAGGCAGAGGAGAAAAAAGTTCCATACCCCCCGCGATAATGGACAAATCCCATACCGTTGCCATCTGAAATCGGTTGGTTTACACTGTCATTAAGCAACCTAGGACCATGCTTGCGAATATTCACTGTATTTTCAATTGGAGAAATAACTAATGCGGAAATGCTTTATAGGATTGTGGATTTTAATCTCGGTATTGATGTTCAATCTCTCACGTCCCGCTTCGGCCGATGATTGGCCCGCCTTTCGCGGTCCGCAGCAAGGCGGCATGTGCCGCGAAACCGGACTCCTGAAACAGTGGCCTGAAGGCGGTCCGCCCCTGGCCTGGAAGATCACCGGGCTGGGCGAGGGTTTTAGCTCCGTGTCGGTAGTGGGCAACGTGCTTTACACTGAAGGTCATAAAGACGGCAAGCAGTGGCTCATGGCATTGGATGTGAACAATAAAGGCAAGTTGATTTGGGCGGCTGATTTCGGACCGGTCCGGCACGAAGGCGCTGGAAGACCCGGATCTCGCAGCGTGCCTACTATCGACGGCGATCGACTGTATACCACGGGCATGGCCGGCGAAGTGGTGTGCATGGACAGAAAAGACGGCAAGATCATCTGGCAGAAGGATTTTGTCAAGGATTTCGGCGGCAAGGCGCCCAACTGGGGATATGCCGAGTCGGTGCTTGTTGACGGTCCTTGGGTCGTGTGTACGCCCGGCGAAAAAGAAAATACCATCGTCGCCTTGGACAAAACCAACGGCGAAAAAGTGTGGGGCGCGGCCGTGGGCGATCCGGCCGGATATGCGTCGGTGACCAAGGCTACGATCGACGGCGTAAAACAATATATCACTCTTACAAACAAAGGCGTGATCGCAGTCCGGGCGAGTGACGGCAAGTTCCTCTGGCGGTACGACGCCCCGGGAAAAAAAGGCATTAACATCTCGATGTGCATCGTCTCCGGAGATTCCGTGTTTGCCGCCACCGGTTACGGCATCGGCGGCGGACGGGTCGATGTTAAACGCACGGGTGATGAGTTCGAGGCCAAAGAAGTTTATTTTAGCAAAAAAATGCAAAATCATCACGGCGGAATGGTACTCATCGACGGCATGCTTTACGGGTGCAGCAATCCCAAAGATCTCACCTGCATGGACTTTAATACGGGCGATGTAAAATGGTCGGATAAAAGCTCGGGCAAATGCTCGCTGCTGTATGCCGACGGCATGCTTTACTGCCGCGACGAAAACGGCCCGATCAGCCTTGTCGAAGCCACGCCAGACGGTTTCAAACTCAAGGGCCGCTTCGATCAGCCCGACCGCAGCAAACTCAACAGTTGGCCATACCTGGTCATAGCCAACGGCATGCTCTACGTCCGCGACCAGGACGTGCTGCTTTGTTACGACGTGCGGGAGAAGAAATAGTGGGCAGTGGCGAGTGTATAAAAGTTTAGCCGCGACCCGAAGGGGAGCGCGGATAGAGTGAGTTTAACCCCGGTACTTGTGCCGGGATGATTTTCTCCAACATTCATGTGCTTTTTTAATGTACATTGAAATTTATTTAGTTGTTCAATTTTAAATTTGCAATTTGCATTTTACAATTTGCAATCAGATTTAACTCAAAAAAGGAGTGGAGTTGTCATGGGAAGAACAAATTGATCGATCGGCGTGATTACAGCCTGCCTTCTTCTGTTCGCCGCCGCCTGGGCCTTTGCCCAGGATTGGCCCCAGTGGCGAGGCCCGAATCGGGATGGGAAAATTAGCGGATTCACCGCCCCGGCCACTTGGCCCAAGGAACTCGCCCAAAAATGGAAAATTACCGTGGGCTTGTGCGATGCAACCCCGGCCCTGGTGGGCGACCGGCTCTATGTATTTACGCGCCAGGGAGACGATGAAGTGGCCATGTGCCTTAATGCGGCCGACGGCAAGGAAATCTGGCAAAACAAATACGCGGCCATAGCCATAACCGGTCCGCCCTCCTCTCATCCCGGCCCCTGGAGTTCACCCACAGTTGCCGACGGAAAAGTTATTACGCTGGGCGTGGGCTGCGTTCTTTCCTGCCTTGACGCCGCCACCGGCAATCTGCTCTGGCGCAATGAAGATTACGTCACGACCGAATCCCCATTTTACGCCTCGATGTCGCCGATCGTTGTCGATGGGATGTGCATCGCACAGCTTGGCAAAAAAGACACGGGTGTTATTCTTGCCCTGGACCTGGTCACCGGCAAAGAAAAGTGGAAATGGGGCCCGGGCGATTGTCCGGGTTATGCCTCGCCCGTCTTGATGACCGTTGACGATGTGAAACAGATCGTCACCCTTACCGAAAAGCGAATCGTCGGCGTAGCAACGGCCGACGGAAAGCTTTTATGGGAAATTCCCTTCGTGCCTAAAGGGCGGTCTTTTAACGCGCCCACTCCAATCATCGACGGCCAAACCGTGATCTACACCGGAGCGGGGCGCGGCACCAAGGCCGTGAAGATAGAAAAACAAGGCGACGGCTTCACTGTGAATGAGCTTTGGAGTTCGCCCATCGCCCCGATGTTCAACACGCCCGTGCTGAAAGACGGCCTGCTATACGGCCTTTCCGAACGCGCCAGTTTATTCTGCCTGAATGCCCAAACCGGCCAGGAGGCTTGGACCGCCAAAGACAAGCTCTCCCAATTCGGATCGATCATCGATGCCGGCTCGGTGCTCATCGCGATGACTGAAAAAAATGGATTGATCGTCTACAAACCCAGCGACAAAGAATATGAGGAACTGGCAAAGATCAAAGTTTCCGACACGCCCGTCTACGCCCACCCCGTAATCGCCGGAAATCGCATCTTCATAATAGACAAAGACTCACTGACGTTGTGGATGATTGAATAGCGAGAAAAAGGAGACACAGTTATTTTCACGAAAGTTCTTTGGCCAGCAATTCCCACAGCGCTTCCAGCGATTGGGGGATTACCCGCACGCCGGCCAGGATGGGCATGAAGTGCGTATCGCCGAACCAGCGCGGCACGATGTGCCAATGCAGATGACCGGGCACGCCCGCCCTGCCGCCTGACCTAAATTCAATCCCACGTTGAATCCCTGCGGTTTCAGAACCTTTTCGCACAATGCGATCATCCGCCCCAGAGTTTGCATTAATTCTAAATGCGTTGCAGCATCGATTTCGTTGAATTGACCCACGTGCCTTAGCGGGGCAATCAGCAAATGACCGTTGTTGTAAGGATATCGGTTCAACACCACCATTGTCTGCTTGCTGCGGCAGACGACCAAGCGCTGGCGGTCATCGCCCTGGGGCACGCACTGGCAAAAGAAGCATTCCGCATCGGCCCCGGGCAGTAGTTCCTCGGCCGACAGTGCTTTGGCGGCCGACTTTTCACCCAGAATATAACCCATTCGCCATGGTGCCCAAATCTGTTCGTAATGCACTTATTCACCCCCCTACTGGATGGAAAAATCTGTTCTTAGACCGCTGGTTTTCTATTTCGCCCGTAAATCGCGGGGAAAATAGATAAAGTATTCCTGAATATAACGTTTTTCAAGTTAAAAGGTTTATACCGACGAAACAAGATACAGGAATAACGCAAAATTTTCCAGAGTTTTATTGAGAAACAAACCCGCCGTCTCGCCCCCCGGACGGATCGGCGTTAGACTGGAATTCGTATTCATATGCGTCACTCCAAATGGACAAACTTGGTTAAATAAATATGCCTGTCGATTTTCGCGTTGATTTAAACCTATTCCGCGGACCGTTGGATCTGCTCTTGTACCTGGTGCGAAAGCACGAGGTCGAGATCGTCGACATCCCCATTGCCGAAATCACCGATCAGTATTTGCAGTACATCGCCGTGCTGGAGCAAGTGGATGTGAACGCGGTGGGCGATTTTTTGGCCCTGGCCAGTACGCTGATCGAGATCAAGTCGAACGAGGTGCTGCCGGCGAGCGATGAAATCGAGAAGGAGATCGACGATACCCGGCAGGAATTGGTCCGCCGGCTCTTGGAATACAAAAAATATCGCGATGCGGCCAGTATTCTGGAAGAGCGGAGCCGGGTCTGGCAGGAGCACTATCCGCGGCTATCCAGCGATCTGCCCGGCCGGGTTCGCGATCTCGGTGAGGAGCCTATCCAAGAGGCCGAATTGTGGGACCTGGTAAGCGCGTTTGGGCGGATTATGCGGGAGACCGAAGCGGCCAAGCCCTCGAACATAGTTTACGACGACACGCCGATCCGCGTGTACATGGCCCGCGTCCACACCCGGCTGGTGGAATGCGGCCGCATAGCCTTCCGCGAATTGTTCCAGCCCGGCATGCACAAATCGACGTTGATCGGCATATTCCTGGCCGTGTTGGAGTTGGTCCGCCATCGCCGCGTTCGCGTGGATCAAAACGCCCTGTTCGGCGAGATTTGGCTCTTGATCGAGGAAAATTGCACAGAGCCCCTGGATTTTTCCGACGCCGATAATTATGAGAACATCGGGACTAGCCCCACGCCATGATCCACAATCTGCCGGTTAAAACGCTCACGCACAAGGATATATCCATCGAGGGCTACTCTCGGGCGGCGGTGCAAACTTATTGGCGGATACCGGAATTAAAGATCGGCTTTGATCTGGCGGCGCAGCCCTGGTCGTTCATGGGCACGCCCACGTGGTTCGTTTCGCACACGCACATGGACCACCTGGTATGTTTGCCGGTGTACGTGGCGCGGCGGCGGATGATGAAAATGGAACCGCCCGTGATTTATCTGCCCGAACACGCCGTGGCTCCCATGGAACGGATATTGCGTCTTTTAAGCCGCTTGGACCGGGGGCGGTTGCCCTGCACGTTGGCGCCGCTAAGGCCGGGCGACGAAATCGAACTATCACGCGAGCAGGTGGTGACGGTCTCGGCCACCGAGCATGCGGTGCCATCGCTGGGCTTTGTGGTTTGGCAGCGGCGGCGGAAACTCAAAACGGAGTTCGTGGGCCTACCCGGCGAGCGCATCCGCGATCTCCGCCTTGCCGGCACGGAAGTGACGCAGGAAATCCGCATCCCGCACGTGGCCTATTTGGCGACAGCGCCCGGGCGGCCTGGACGCCTGCCCCGCCATGTTCGAGGCCGAGGTCCTGATCATGGAAGTTACCTTCGTGGCCCAGCGGCATCGCAAAGACAAGATCCATAAATTCGGCCACATTCACCTGGACGACGTGATCGAACGCCGAGGGAAGTTCCGCAACGAATTGATCATCGCCAGCCATTTCAGCACCCGCTATAATTCCAGCCAGATTCGCACCCATGTGCAAAAAGCGATTCCCGATATGCTCGATGGCCGCTTGCACCTGTGGATTTAATTAAGGACTAGGGACTGGGGCTAGAGATTAGACGCGATGAAAAGAATCTATGATATATTAACGCCTAAAACCGCTTGCGGTTTCGCGATAGTCTTCGAAAAACTGTGAACTGAAAACAGATTACTGATAACTGAAAACCGTGAACTGTAAACCGTGAACCGACAACTCCCATGCCCCAAACACGACGCATCGCTTTAATCGGCGGCGGGGATTGCCGGACTGGCGGCCGCGCATCGTCTGGTGGAATTAGATCAGTCGAGCGAAATAACGCTTTTTGAAGCCTCCGATCGCCTGGGCGGCGTTATTTCCACCGTGCATCGCGATGGATTTCAAGTCGAACGCAGCTCCGACAATTTCATTACTACCATCCCCTGGGGCGTAAATCTTTGCAATCGATTGGGCCTGGCCGAGCAACTCGTCCAAACCAATCCCGCATACCGGCGGACCTTCGTGGTCCATGCCGGGCGGTTGTATCGCCTGCCCGAGGGTTTTCTGATGATGGCCCCCACGCGGATGTGGCCTCTGGCGGTCACGCCGCTTTTAAGTCCCTTGGGAAAACTCCGGGCGGCAATGGAATATTTCATCCCCGCGCGAAAAGACCCCTCGGACGAAAGTATGGCCGCGTTCGTACGCCGCCGCCTGGGCCGCGAAGTTTTCGACCGGCTGGTCGAGCCGCTGGTAAGCGCGGTCTACGCAGCCGATATGGAAAAGCTCAGCCTCCTGGCCACCCTTCCCCGCTTCCGCGAAATGGAAATTCAGTACGGCAGCCTGATCCGGGCGATGCGCCAGCAAAAAAAGCTCAATCGGCAGACATCTTCCGAAAGCGGCGCACGCTATAGCATGTTCGTCACCTTGCGCGAGGGTCTGCAAAGCCTGGTCGATGCCCTTGCCGCGCGGTTGCCCGCCGATGCGATCCGATTAAACATAGCGGTGGAACGGCTGGAAAGGGCGGAAAATTCCTGGCGTGTATTTTACAAGGAAACTCAATCCGGCGAATTCGACGCCCTGATCCTTGCCACGCCCTCGGGAATGACTGCCAAACTGCTCCAGCCGATAGACGCCGAGCTGGCCAGTGATCTGGCCGCAATTACCCACCAAGGCACGGCCATTGTTTCGCTGGGCTATGACGTCCGGCAAGTCGGCCATCCTTTGGACGGCATGGGCGCGGTGGTGCCGGCCATCGAGCACAGCCCCATCCTGGCCATCAGTTTTAGCAGCAGGAAATACACCCACCGCGCCCTGGAAAGCAAAACTTTGCTGCGGATTTTCGTGGGCGGGGCCAGGCATCCGGAACTGGCCGAAATGCCCAATGATCAACTCTTGCCCCTGGTCCGCAAGCACACCGAAAAACTCCTGCACATCCAGGGCGATCCGGTTTTTTGCGACATCGCCCACTGGCCCGGCACCATGCCGCAGTATCACGTGGGCCACAAAGATCTCGTCGCCCGGATCGAAACCCGAGCGGCTTCGCTTCCCCATCTGCAACTGGCCGGCAACGCCTATCACGGCGTGGGCATTCCCGACTGCATCCACGGCGGCGAACTGGCGGCGGAAAGGATTATGGCGGTTATTTAGAAAAAATACCGGGGCATCCAGTTACGCTTAGAGCCCCCTGTTAATGGTTCTTATTATTATTTGTCTGCCTGAGCGTCGCGATCCTTGGCCAGAATTTTCATTTTTTCAAATATAGGAATTTCAGGCGAATATAAATCCTCTGTGTCGAGCCCGGCTTTAAGTGCTTTTTGCATTGTCGAGACTGCCTTGCTCTTTTGGCCTGCCACCAGGAAAGCTTGCGCTTGGTGATACAATCGTAGGGCACTTGGATTGTCTTCGACTGCCTTATCCGAATCGGCGAGGGCATTTTTTGCATCGCCTTTGGCAATATAGACACATGCCCGGGTATCCAGCAACGATCCTAACGGCCCGGCTATTTCCAATGCTTTGTTGATACTAGTCAAAGCTTCATCGAGTTTTTCGCCTTGGAGAGACAAGAGTACGGCGAAGTTATTCATTGCCGCGTAGTAGTTGGGATTTTTCTTCAAAGCTTCTCGGTAGAAAGATTCCGCCTCTTCCAAGCGGTCTTGTCCGAAACATAAATCGCCAAGGGCCATGAGAATTGCAGGATGGTCTTTGAAATTCCGAGACGTTCGCACATTCTTGAGGACTTTTTCCACCCGCTCAACGATATCCTTGTCGCCTTTTCCATCATGTGCGACGGTCAGGCTGACCTGGGCGATGCTCCAAGGATCGCTATTTTTCCAAGTCTGTTCGAGCATGCTTATAGCCTTCTCGGTTTTGCCTTGCCGATTTAGAAAGGCGGCAAGGTCCAGCGTCTTGCTGGGAGATTCGGTGATGTATTGACTATATAACTTTTCAGCGGTTCGGATATAGCGATCGGCCATTGATTTCTGCTCCGGATCCGTTAGCCGTACGGCCAATTGCTCCATTTCTTCGGCCATCATACGCAAGCGTTTAGAGCGTTCGGGCGGAGTAGCGTTTTTCTGGTCAACAAAATTATTCAATAAATTCAATGCTTCTTCATACTGATTGCGCTGAAAGAGCAACTCGGCTTGGACAATTATGGTTGCGGCCGCATGGGAAAAATCCTTAACCAACCTATTTACATACAATTCCGCACCGGATATATCCCCATGATCCAGCAGGGCTTTGGCATAAGTCGCCATGTAACGGGGATCGTTGCTTTGATACGACTCCAGTCGTTGAAATAATTTATTGGCATTTTTCCAGGCATCGGAGTCTCGCTGACCGGCATTTGCCGCGGGCTGGGATGTGTCCTGCAATTGTTTTTCTTTGGACAGATAAAGCATCGCCAGGTTATAGATGTCGTCGGGCGCGGCTTGTTGTCCTTCTGCTATTTTCGTCAAAGCGACGATTGCCTCGTCATTGCGGCCGCGGTTGCCGATAAGCGTGAGAATCTGTGCTTTAATTCGCAAATCATCGACCGAATTACCGGCTGAAGCCAGGTTCTGTTCGATCAGATTTCGGGCAATTTCCATGTTCTTCAGACCGCCTTTGGCCTGGATAATCTTCGCCAATAGCCGGCGGGCCTGATTCATATCGGCTTCGCCCGCTTTTATCTTCCCATCGGTGATCCGTTTCAATATCTCCTCGGCCTCGGCCATTTTGCCGATCTTTTGATAGAATTCGGCTATTGAATAGTTCACGCTTGCATCGTCCGGTTTGGCTCCCAGCGCGATCTTGTATTGCTCTTGGGCTTTGTCATTTCTTCCCATCACTTCATAACACTTGGCCAAGATAAGCGGAGCCTGAGCGGCGGGAAGCGCGCGACCCGCTAGATCCATGACTGCCTCGGCATCGCCGGTCCTATCGGAAAGGCTGAGAAATTCCACAAAAGCGACCCATGTCTCCGGCACGTCGCTTTTCAGTTCCACGGCTCGGCGAAGACTTTTTATAGCCGCGGCCGAGTAGTTTGAAGAATCTTTATCGCGTTTTTGATCTTTTGCACGCCGCGCCGCGGCTCCCAAAATCTGCCCCAGCCATATTTGGTCTTTATAATCGTCGGATTTCTCCGAAACCGCCTGCCGGGCTTTTGTCGCCGCCAGATCGAATTCGTCTTGTTGAACCAACACTTGCACCCATAAACGGGTTAATTCAGGCGTGAAAGGGACTTGCTGGCGTTCCAATTGCCGCAACTGTTTGTCCGCGTCGGCATAGCGTTGTTTCTGGATGAGATTTTGAACCGCGCGGCGTCAGGCTATCGATCTGTTCTTTTTGGGCCGCTTCTTCTTCACCGGTTCTTTTCTCTTGACGAGCTTTCTCTTCCTGCTGTTTGGCATGCTCGGCTTTTTTCAACAACGGGGCGTCATCCTGTTTCTGTTGGTCGCCCTTTTCCGCAAAGCCATGAGACTTATCAGCGGCCATGCCAAACACAATAACTATTGCCGACAGAATTCCCGCCAAGTGAATAGTGCAATTTTTCATAAAGTCGTCTCTATAATCAAAGTCGATCGAATTTTCTCTATCAACAGCCCGAGAGGTAAATTTGCATAATTTTTAAAAGTAAGAATTCCTTTCATTATATGTGGTTTTTTTTAGTAGCGATGCACTTGCCGTCTGAAAGCTTAGTGGCAGACGCATATTTTTATCATTTAAAAACCTTGGACGCTGTAGGGGTCCACTAAGCCTGCAAAGCAAGGAAAGAAGCGAGTATTCGCTTATCCATGTTTCTTATATTGCCCATATTACGCCTTCATCATAATCGAAATGCCTATTACTAAAGTTCCCAAACGTCATCTTCACCCAATGTCGATATAGATCAAGTGTGATGCGCTCGTTCAGGTTTTGCGCTGCGCACCGGCATCTATTTTAATTGGTGATTAAAATGACAAAATGGCGACTTTTGGCGGCGATTGCGGCTGTTGTGGCCTATAGCATTTACGTGGGGATTTCATGGGGGGCCGATCCGACTGCCGGACAGGTTCCGGTTCGGATCATCGAACTGAACAAAAGCCCCAGTGTGGAAAAAATCCCGGTCATCTCCGGGGTGGCCGTCGACCGCACGGGAAAAATGCTGGCCACGGTCGGCGACGATCACATATTGCGGATTTGGAACCTCGACGACGGCACGGTGCTCTACCGGCTTACAGCCCATACTGATTGGATCAAGTCGGTAACCTTCCGCCCCGACGGCAAGGCCGTGGCCACGGCAGGCAATGATCGGCGGATCCGCATTTGGGACATTACCACTGCCGGACAGCCGGCCGAATTGCCCGAACAACCCCAGGCCATCCGTGCCTTGGTTTACAGTCCTGACGGGAAGCTTTTGGCCTCGGCCGGATTCGACGACAAGGTCCGGCTCTATACTAGCGACGGCCGATTGCCCAGGGAATTGGACGGGCCGGGCAGCGACCTGACGGCCTTGGCATTTTCGCCCGATGGAACGCAACTGGCCGCGGCCGGGCGTGCGGGCACGATCCGCCTGTGGAACGTGGCAACCGCTTCGACGACTGCGGAAATTCAGGCCTCCACCCGGCGGATTTCCGCCCTGGCCTATTCGTCCGGCGGCAGCCAATTGGCCGCGGCCGGCGACGATCGCGCGATCAGAATTTTCGACCCGATTTCCGGCAAAGTTTTGACCGCACTGCCCCAGCGTTTCGGGAAAATCAGGGCCCTGGAGTTTTGCGGCGAAAAACTATTGGCGGCCGGAGACACCGACAACGTGATCCGCCTCTGGAATCTTTCCTCAAAAAGCGAGGAGAATCAATTACTCGGTCACACCGGCACCATAGCCGCGCTGGCCTACAATCCGCAAATCGAAACGCTGATTTCCGGCAGTTTCGACACCACGGTCCGCGCTTGGAAAATTACCAACCATCGCGAGGGAATTTCGCAACGATAATTGTTGTGGCGGCAGTTGAACCGTCGCCGCACGAATGGAATCGATCATGGAGGTTGTCGTGAGCTTGCTAAGCAACGCAATTAAACGGTTGTATAATATCAGACCTGCCCGGTCGTCGAAACGGACTTCAAGTTCCGACCGTTGGCACAAGTGCCGCATCGAACAAATGGAACAGCGGCAATTGCTGTCGGTTAGTGCGCCGGTGCTTAATGTCGGGGCCACGTACTACCAGCCGCACGACGGCAACGATTCGGTTGGCAGTCTGCTTTATATTAGTTGGAACGGCGGGGGGCAGTCCACGCAGATGACAGACCTCTATATCGACACCCATAAGGTCGCTGCCGGCGTAAATCCGCAATTCACGGTCACCAATCCGGTCGTCGGCGACGTGTTCTTCCACACTGCCCCAAGCAGCGTGGGCGGCACGATGAGCGGAGTTCCCCCTCAGGTGCTCGAATGGTCTGGAACCACCCAGCCCGTCATTACAGTCAGCAACGATTCCACTCTGCTTCACATCCAATTCGTGGGCCAGGATTTCCAATCCAGCGGCCGCCTGGTGCTGAAAGTCAACTTTGACATCATGGAATCGTGGTCCGGCGGCGACGCCAAGCGGGTCGTCGAAGGCGCCGACTTTGATGGCACGTCGTTCGAGGCAGTCTTCGCCGCGCCTAATTATCAGACCGCCACGGTCGATGGTTTCTTTCGCAATGTGTATTCTAATCCGACTGCCACCTACGGGCTGAACCTGCCGGATGACAACTACGACAATTCGTCGGCGATTTTCACCACGAACATGCCGCCGGCCGCCCCGCCCGAGCCCGTGTTCACCGCCGGCGTCATGGCGTCGATCCAGCAAACTCCGCTGCCGATCACCATTTCGGGCAACGTGTATGTGGACAGCAATTTGAACAACCAGTTCGACTCGGGCGAGTCCGGCATCGGCGGAGTAACCCTTACGCTTTACAGTCTGGTGAACGGCGATTATGTATCGACCGGCAACACGACGACCACCGATTCCAACGGGCATTATACCTTCACAGGCGTGCTGCCCGACACCTATCGCATCGTCGAAACCCAGCCCGACGGCTATTATAGCGTCGGCTCGGCGCCGGGCACGGTCAACGGTATAACCGACGGTGTGACAACAACCGTAGACATACTAAGCGGCATAAGTCTGCAAGGCGGCGACAACAGCATCAACAACAATTTCGGCGAAACTCTTCCCGCTTCTGTCAGCGGTTACGTTTACTATGACGCCGACAACAACGGCTTGTTCGGTTCGACCGAGTCCGGAATCAGCGGCGTGACAGTTACTCTCCTGGATGCCCAAGGCAACTCCACCGGTAAGACCGCCGTAACCGACGAAAACGGCTATTACAAATTCGAGAACTTGTCGCCCGGAACTTATGCCGTGTCGGAGACCCAGCCGGCCGGATATCTTGAGGGCGCGGCAAATGTCGGCTCGGTGGGCGGAGCGGTGCAAAATCCCGACTTGATCAATGCCATTACCTTGGCCGGCGGAGTCAGCGGGAAAGACTATGACTTCGGCGAAATACTGCCGGCAACCATCAGCGGAAAAGTTTTTGTTGACGCCGACAACAACGGACAGTTCAACCAGGGCGATCCGCTCCTTCCGGGCGTAACCATATATTTGATCGATCAGTCGAAAACCCATATCGCAGTGACGCAAACCGATCAAAACGGCGAATATTTCTTCACCGATCTGAAACCGGGCACTTATGGCACGGAAGAAGTCCAACCGGCCGGATACTATGAAGGCGCCGATTTCGTCGGATCGGTAGGCGGAAACCTCGACGGCGTGGACCGCATTATCGACGTCCAACTCGGTCCGGGCGTAAATGGAGTGCATTACGACTTCTCCGAACTTTTGCCGGCGAAGATCTCGGGCTACGTATTCCAGGACGGACCGGCCATCCAGGTTAAAAAGGGCGATCCGTTGCCCAATATCACCTCGTTGCGCGACGGCAAACTAACGCCGGACGATACACGCCTTTCTGGCATCGTAATGCAATTGTGCGACGGCAACGGTTACCCAATGCAAGACGCGCAAGGCAATCCCATCACTACCGTGACCGATGCCAGCGGTTATTACGAATTCGCCGGACTCCAGCCCGGCGATTATTCGGTGCTGGCCAAAGTGCCCGACGGTTATATACCCGGCGTCGATACCGCCGGAAGCAAAGGCGGAGTAGTGGTCAACCGTTACGCGAAACTCGACTCATTATTCCTCAGCACCTTGGCTGTGGATCCGCAAGGCGACGCCATCGTGAAGATCGCGGTCAACTCGGGCGATGCGGCCGTGCAGAACAACTTCAGCGTGGTGAAGATAGTAACGCCGCCCGACAACCCCAATCCACCTTTTTTCCCCATTCCGCCCAACATTACGCCGTTTCCGCCGCAATCGCCTATAGTGCCCGACCCCTTACGATACGGCGTATCCTACATGCTGCCGCCGATCATCATGCCGCAACAACTTGCCGGCGGATCGAGTGGACCTCCGGGTTATACCTGGCATTTAAGCGTCATCGACGGGGGCCAGCCTCGCAACCTGCAAAACGGCGAATTCTCCGTCGATGGCCAGACCCAACTCTTTGACCCTGCTTCCTGGACCGGCGCCGACCTGAATCAAGGCGGCATCTGGATCATCGCCGACGCCAACGGCGTGCCCGTGAAAGAATTTCGCTTCGGCCTGAGCGGCGCTACGCCCGTAACAGGCGACTGGAATGGCGACGGCGTGACCAAAATCGGCGTGTTTATCAACGGCCTGTGGTTCTTGGACCTCGACGGCAACGGCATTTGGGACGAAAACGACCTGTGGGCGAAACTCGGCCAACCAGGCGACCGGCCCGTAACCGGTGACTGGGACGGCGACGGCAAAACCGATATCGGCATCTTCGGACCCAGTTGGTTCGGCGATCCTAAGGCCCTGCTTGCCGAACCCGGCTTGCCCGACGTGCAAAATCCCATTAAGAACCGCTACAAAAACATGCCGCCCGAACCCGAGGACGCCACAATCGGCTGGCGGACCATGAAACGCACTTCGGCCGGCAATATGCGATCCGATCTGATCGATCACGTATTCCGTTTCGGCACCGAGAGCGACGTGCCCGTGATCGGCGACTGGAACGGCGACGGCGTCTACACCGTGGGCATCTTCCGCAACGGCACATGGTTCCTCGACATGGACGGCGACGGCCGCTGGAGCACCGGCGACGTTGTCGTCGAATTCGGCCAGGAAGGCGATATTCCCGTGGTCGGCGATTGGACCGGCGACGGTATCACAAAACTCGGCGTGTACCGCAACGGCACCTTCTATCTCGACACCAATAATAACCACGTGCTCGACGCCACCGACAAGGTTTTCGCCCTGGGCAGCCCCGGAGACAAACCATTTGCCGGCGACTTCACCGGCAGCGGCGTGGATACCGTGGGCGTATATCACGACGGCGGCGGCGCGGCCGAAACCGTTTCCGCCCCGGCACCCATTCCCGCTCCCGCCGGGAAATAGTGATAGGTAGACCGTGGATGGTTGTCTGTTTATTGACAATCAGGTAATAAATGTCGTGTTTTCCCATCAGAGCGGGGCCGTGTCGGCCCGGAATTACCGGGGCGACACGCCCCGGCTCTGACTATTCATGCGACATTATTTTTTCTGAGACTCATTAGCCGCGACGGGCGCCAACGTGCACTATGCGGGGCATGGTCGGTTGGTCGATCGTGGTTTCCTTACGCCCCAAATAATGTTAGAATTGGATGTCAAATTGTAATACAGTTTTTACACTGCCCATCGCCCACTGCCTACCATGAACCCTCAGCCTGATTTAACGCCGCGAATTTCCGACGATACGCCGATGGAGATGCGCATCAAAATCTGGCTTGACTTGCTCGATGCCAGCGAGCAATTTCTGCTGGCCGGCCTGCGCCGCGAGATCGGCCCCGACGGCGATTTAAAGGCCGCATATAGGAAATGGTATAAAGAGCAAATGGAGGAGCACGACAAAATGATGTATCACATGATGGAGGAATTTTCAAAACGCGGAGGCGGTTATGGCGGCTGAACTATTGATTAAAGCCCTGCAATCCATCTGGCAATCGTTAAGTGCAATGGATGTTCCCGCCGCGGTTATGGGCGGGCTGGCCATGTCGTTTTGGAAATACACCCGGTCAACACGCGACGTGGATCTACTAATAGGCGTTGATGTTCAGAAGTCGGATAAAATCTTGTCTCAGTTTCGATCAATAGGAATTCGGCCGAAACAAACTCCTCCGATCATTTCACTTGGCCAGTTGAATATTATCCAACTTCTTTACGAACCTCCGGAAGCTTATATGGAGGTTCAAATTGATTTATTACTTGCCGAATCGGACTATCATCGGACTGCTCTAGATCGCCGCATACCGACCCGGTTGCCCGATCTTCCCATGGACATCGCCATCTTGACTTGCGAAGATCTAATCCTCCATAAATTACTGGCCGGCCGACTTATCGATAGGGCGGACGTTGCCGCACTATTGAAATTCAATTTCGCTTCGCTGGACCGAAATTATTTGGCGCTCTGGACCAAGCAACTGCAAATTACCGCCGAATTCGCTTCCGTCTGGAAAGAGACGCTGCCCGGCGAACCGCTGCCTGCTAATTAACCACGTTCCGTTTCCTGCCGGCCAGAAACGCGCGGATGTTCTCCACCACCTCGTCGAGCAGGCGTTGGCGGGCGGCCTTTGTGGCCCAGGCGTTGTGCGGAGTTATATAGCAGTTTTTCGCCTTTAGCAGTGGATGATCGGCCGGCGGTGGCTCGATGGCCAGCACGTCCAAACCCGCCCCGGCAATTTGTCCGGAGTTCAGGGCGTCGGCCAAGGCCTCTTCGTCCACCAGCGGTCCGCGACTGGTATTGATCAGCCATGCCGTGGGCATCATTTGTGCTAATCGATCGGCATTTACCAAATGCCGGTTGGAATCGGTAAGCGGACAGTGCAAACTTATTGCGTCGCTTTTGAGGAATATCGTATCCAGGTCAACCAACTGCACGCCTGTCGGCAGGTTATGCGGCGGCATGGGATCGTTTACCAGAATTTTCATCCCGAAGGCCAGCCCGGTTTGCGCCATTGCCCGGCCGATCTGACCGAAACCTATCAAGCCCAGCGTCAGGCCGTCCAGTTCGACCAGCGGATAGTCCCAATAGCAAAAATCCGGCGAACTCGTCCACCGTCCGGCCGAAACGCCCCGGCTGTGTTCGGCCACGTGCATAGCCAGGTTGAGCAGGTGGGCAAAGGCCGCCTGCATCACCGACATGGTGCCGTAACTGGGCACGTTGGTTATCACGATATTTCGCCGCGCCGCCGCCTGCATATCCACAACGTTGTAGCCCGTGGCCAGCACTCCGATATATTTTAATTCCGGAAGCCGTTCCAACGTTTCCCGCATCAAAAGAGTTTTGTTGGTAAGCGCGATCTGCGCCCGGCCGCCCGGGCGATAATCTGGTCGTCAGGCGTGCGATCGTAAATCGCGCAATTGCCCAATTTTTCCAATTCCGCCCAGCTCAAATCGCCGGGATTGGTTGTATATCCGTCGAAAACCACAATCCGCATGCTTGATTCTCCTATTTCTAAATGCAAAAAATAGCTTTCCTCTGAGAAATATGCAACCCGGTCCAGTTTCGGGTGCCTTACTGAATTAGGGAGTGGGGATTGGTGATTGGAGATTAGATGTTAAAATATTTGTTCCACAATAACCCTGAACCCCGAACCATATTATGAAATCTCACACCGAATACCTGACCTTCAACGTCCCCAAACGCATGGACTTCGTGAACATCACCAACCGTCTTGAGGATGCGGTGGTTAAAAGCGGAGTTAAGGAAGGACTGCTGCTGTGCAATGCCATGCACATTACGGCTTCGGTGTTCATCAACGACGACGAGCCGGGCCTGCACGAAGATTACAAGGCCTGGCTGGAAAAACTCGCTCCTTACGATCCGTCGCCGCAAACATACCACCACAATCGCACCGGCGAAGACAACGGCGACGCCCATCACAAGCGGCAAATCATGGGCCGAGAAGTGGTGATCGCCATTACCAAGGGCAAACTCGATTTCGGACCCTGGGAACAAGTCTTTTACGGCGAGTTCGATGGCCGCCGGGCAAAACGCGTGCTGGTTAAGATCATCGGAGAAGCGGGCGGTGGATAGTGGGCAGATATTATGGATGATTGATGATGTTGGTCATATCAAAAAGGAATCAATTCAATCCAGGCTACTCATTTTATCCATTTTAAATAACAATACCCCCCTGCCCGCTAACCACCCTCCACTAACCACTCTCCACTATTATTCGCTCTATGGCAGGCTGGAGGTTCTTGTTAGAATCTGCGGCCGGTTGGATGGGTTTTAGCGGTCGGACGCCTCTGACCACGAACAGACAACTTGGCATCTGAAAAATCCGATTGGAATAAGGAATAAATTCCATAATTTTTGGGAGGATCCCAATGGCTCGTCGACTTAGCTGGGCAACAGCGGTTTTTTTCTGCCTGAGCGCAAGTTCGCTTTGGGCGCAAGCGCAGACCGAACCTTGGCCCGGGCCAAACCCCATTCGTCCACCCGATACAGCGGCCGGGCCGGATCAGCCTGTCAATCCGCAGATTCCAACGATCCAGCGCCCGCGCTGCGCCGGATGCAACCCGTCAATACTCGCCGCCAGGCCAGGCGGGCAACCAATCGCAACCGCTTTTGCCTAAAGAGAGTGCGGCGTTTCCGCTGCCGCAACAAAACGCCGCCGCGCAACCGCAACAGCCGCCTCCGGCGCCTTTTACGCTTACGCCCCAGGAAGAGGCCCAGTTAGATCGCGTGCTAAAGGCCTGGGAGCAGAAGAGCAAGGATATAAAAACCTTCGATGCCAGCTTCAAGCGATGGGAATACGATCCCGTGTTCCCCAAGCCAAATGCCGATCCAAACGCCCCGGTAAACGTCGATAGAGGCATACTGAAGTACGCCGCTCCGGACAAAGGCGTCTTTCGCGTGTTGTCGACCGAAGGCCCGGACGGCAAACTTGTGTCCGTCGAAGAAGACCGGGCTGACCACTGGATTTGCGATGGCAAATCGGTTTACCAGTACTTACCCAAGCAAAAGCAGTTGGTGGAGCACAAATTGCCGCCGGAAATGCAGGGTAAGGCCATTGTTGACGGTCCGCTGCCGTTTCTATTCGCGCAGAAGCGCAGAAGCTTCGCCAACGATATTGGATCCGCACAGTGGCGTCGCCGCCGGGCCTTCAAAATGTGATTTGCCTTCAGGCTTATCCTCGCTACCAGCAGGATGCCGCCAACTTCCGCACGGCGACTTTAATGTTGAATGTTCCCGACATGACGCCCAACTGTCTGGAAATCTATCAGCCCAACGGCAAGAGCCATACCTCATATGCATTCTTTGAGGTGGTGATCAACGATCCGTTGAAATTTTTCCAGGGGAATCCTTTCCAGGCATACACGCCGCGGGGTTGGGAAAAGATCGTGGACGACGCCGCCACCCAGCAAGCCGGCCGGCCCGGCGGCAAGTCGCGATAGATGTCGGAACATCGGCAGCGCTTCTTCGCAACTTGATACATGCTATTGCCGCTTCACGGCTTCAGTGGCGGTTACACCAATCTCTATTCCAACTGCATTCTGGAACTGATATTTAGCCCCCCGTGAATTTAGCCCCCCGTGAATACACGGGGGGTTATTGGGCACATAAAATACTCCATGTGGCCCCCGGTGTATTCACCGGGGGCTAAATAGATCTTATAATCTAAAGGATAATGCCTTTCAGGCTGATTGGAACAATGATCCGACCAAACATGGAAACCGCTCTATTTCGCCGCCGCCCGGTTATGGCCCTGGCAGCGCTTGCAGGCGTGCTATTTTTTAGCTGCCCGGGCGATCTTGTCGCCGCCAATGAAGGCCCTCCCGGCAAACAAACGCAGCCGGCCGCCGCGCCGGAGGCCCCCAAACAACTCGCTTTTTCCATCCGCCTGCCTCTGCCCATTACAGATCAGGCCGCCAATCGCGTAAAGCAGTTTGTCAGCAAGGCCCTGGAAAAGGCCCAATCGAAAAACGTCAAACCCTATTTGATCTTCGAGTTCTACATCCCGCCTGGCCAGGAAAATTTCGCCAAGGCCAGCAACTTCGGCGCCTGCTACGAATTGGCCAACTACTTGACCGGCGGAGATCTGAACGCCGCCAAGACCGTGGCCTATTTGCCCCAATCCATCCAAGGCCACGCCATATTGGCGGTCATGGCCTGCGACGATATTATCATGGCCCCGGACGCCTCTATCGGACCGGCGGGCGTAGAGAAAAGCCAAATCAGTGAAACGGTCCGCGCCGCATACCGCGAAATAGCCGGCCGGCGCCGCAAATTGACCGTGCCCTTGGCTCTCGGGCTATTGGATCCGTTGCTGGAAATCCTCTCCGTGCAGACCGAGGTCGGCACCGAATACGTCACTCCCCAAGGTCTCGACGAGCTGAAAAAAACCCAAGCCGCCGCGGTCCCGGATGTCTTCAAGCCGGCCGGCGAACCCTTGCAACTATCCGGCAAAAAAGCCCGCGATTTAGGGTTTGTCACATATCTGGCAGCCAACCGCCGCGAACTTGTCCAGGCCTTGGACCTGCCGCCGCTGGCCATCGAAGACGATCCTTCCCTAGAAAATCCCTGGAAGGCTGTGCGCATCGACCTTAAGGGACCGGTAACCGGCGACAAAGTCCGGCAGGTGCAAAAAATGATCGAAGATCAAACCAGCCTGCATGACGTAAACTTCATCTGCCTGTGGATCGAAAGTCCGGGCGGGTCGCCGGCCGACACCGGCGTGCTGGTAAATTTTTTGCTCAGCCTTAATCCCAGCCAGGTCCGCACCGTGGCCTACATCCCCAAGGAGGCCCGATCCGACGCCGCCTTGATCGCCCTGGCCTGCGACCAGGTGGTGATGAATCCCAAGGCAATTCTTGGCGGGCCGGGCGCTTTGGAAATAACGAAAGACGACGTCGCCCTGTTGCGTCAACTAATCCGCCAGATGCTGGCCCCGCACAAAGGACGATCCTGGTCGCTTATGGCCGCGCTTATCGATCCCGATCTGGAAGTCTATCAATGTACGCGCCTGGGCGAGGTGGAATATTTTTCATCGGAAGAACTCGCCCAAGAGCCTAATCTGGCCCAATGGGAAAAAGGCCCGAAAATCTCCTTGCATAATGTGCCTTTAAAACTGGATGGGAATCAAGCCTTGCAAATGCATTTGGCCAATGCCTTAGTGCCGAATTTTGGCGAGTTCAAACAATATTACGCCCTGGAAAACGAGCCCGCTTTGGTCGAACCCGGCTGGGCTGACCAACTCATCGAGGCCCTGGGCTCCCGTGGCGTGGCCATTCTGCTTTTGTTTATCGGCGCGGCCGGACTGTACTTCGAATTTCATACACCGGGCCTGGGTCTGGGTGCATTCGTGGCCTTGGTCTGTTTCGTGCTCTTCTTTTGGAGCCAATTCCTAAGCGGGGCCCCGGGATGGCTCATCTCCATCTTGTTCCTCTCCGGCGTGGCCTGCATTCTAATGGAGATTTTCGTGATCCCCGGCTTCGGCATCTTTGGACTGGGCGGAGGAATAATGGTGATACTATCCCTGGTCCTGGCCAGTCAAATCCTGGTCATGCCCCGCAGTTCCCAGCAAATGGCCGAAATGCAGCGATCGTTGCTCATAATCGGCGGGGCGACCGCTGCCCTTTTCGCCGCGGCCCTCTTGAGCCGCAAATGGCTGCCCCATGCCCCGATCCTCAGCCACATGATCCTCTCCCCGCCCGAGGCCCAGGAACGCGAAACCATTAGCCGGCGCGAGCTTCTGGTCGATCTGCACGAACTGGTAGGCACGCAAGGCGTAACCTCCACGCCGCTGATGCCCGCCGGCAAGGCCCGCTTCGGCGACGCGGTGATCGACGTCATCGCCGACGGCGACATGATCGACCCGGGCAAAACCGTGGAAGTGGTCGAAGTCCGCGGCAACCGCGTCGTGGTGCGGGAGGTCGTTTAAGAGTCATTCTGAGCGCAGCGAAGAATCTCGATCTACAACTACGTAAAAGAAATACAACACGGAGGCACGGAGAACACGGAGAGCAAATAATTCTTTCTCGTCAAGCCACAAAGACACAAAATAGAATGCGACATATTATTTAGCCACGAAAAACCGAAAATACGAAAGATCGAAAACAGATGTCTATAAAAATTTCGTGTTTTCGATCTTTCGCCATTTCGCGTTGAAATTCAAAATTGATCTTTGCGTCTTACGCGCCTTTGCGAGCAAATTCCCCCCCCCAAATTTTGTCGTTATTCGTTTTTCTCCTCTTTCTTTGGTTCCGTGGCCGGCGGGTTTTGCGTTGAAGGTTTTACTTCTTTGGATTGATTTGCTCTTCGTAGTTGCTCAATGGCTCGATTCGCTTTATCCAACTGTTTTTTCAACTCTTCCTCGGCGCTTGGCTTTCTCATTTTGCGCCAACCTTCCAGGGTTATCGAAACTTCGGGCTGGCGAAGAATCTCTACCAACTGTTTTGTGACCGTTTCTTGGGCCTGTTCGAAAGTCTGCCCTTTGAGGTTCACTCTCCCATAAGTCGGGCCGAGCGCGACTTGCCCAGCAGGCTCAACCAGAAATGGACCGTTGATCGGCTGATCAGGTAATGTTCCAATAACCCATATATCCAATATGTCGCCCGGATCTATAATATGCTCCTGAGGTGGCGTTTGCGGCTTTGATCGATCAACCCAACCTGACAACGTGACCGATACTTCAGGTTGGCGCAAAATCTGTTGCAATTGTTTTGTAATCGCGGGTTCGGCCTGGACCAGCGACAATCCTTTGACGTTCACCCGGCCATATGCCGGCCCCAGATCAACCGTACCTGCCGGCTCGACTGTATAGATGCCGTCAATTGGCGCGTCTGGAATCGTCCCCACGGCACGAATTACAAGCGAGTCACCCGGTAAAATCGTGTAAGGCTCCGGCGGAACCGCCGTCTTGCCGTCGGACGTGGATAAATCGATATTGTGCGTTTCCGATTGATTTTGATCTTTGTTCTTTAGTTTAACGAGGGTAATGGTAGCATACGAATTTCTATTCATTTGGCTTCTTAAAATTCCCAGCAACTTTATTTCCGCTTCTTTGAGAGTAAGCCCGATTATCTTCCATGTGCCATTGCCACTCTTTTTATCAACCATTACTGCATCAGGTTCTATTGTGCATTCTTCATGAAATTCTTCACTATTGAGCATTATAGATATTTGGATATCCACTTTATCGCCTTTGGCGAGGAGGTGAGACTCCGAATCGGGTTGCTTTGCGGATGTTTTTTCATCCGCTATCAGTTTGATGGAAATCTTCGGATTGAAACACACTTCTTTAATTCGTTTTTCCGCGGCATATTCCGCTTCGTCGAGCGTCATGCCTTCCACTTTTACTGGGCCGAAGATTTTATCAAATGTTATTGTCCCATCGCCGGCGACTTCGATGATTCCGCCGTTGGATTCGCCAAAGTGTTTTATTTCGTACATTCCACCCTCGACCACCAACGAATCGCCGGGGCTGAGACGGTAGGAATCAGGCACAGGGATCATATCGACGGTGAAACGCTGCTTGCGTTTTTCTGACTTTTTGACTTCGTTCGTCGGTTGTCCGGGTTGCGCTGGTGCCTTATTTTCGTTGCCCTTTAAATCAATTGATATGTTTCCTTGCTCGCTGACCTGCACATTGCTTCCTTCCGGGGCTTCGATAATGGATGTTTTTTCACCTTTCTTGATAGTGACCAATATGCCGAAGTTGTAACCGAGGCCGAATCCAGCCGCAAATAATAGAAGTCCGATGGCGGCGAAGACGGATGTGCGGCGGCGGGTTGGCTTTGCCTCGGGATGTGTCGGGGAAGCACCGGATCGCATCGGCGTGCGGGCAGGAAATTCGCCGGATGGAAGCGTCTTGGCTTCCTCGGCACGGACCAAAAGAGCCGGCAGTGCGGCGTTGGTGCAAAACGGCGTTAAGGCCTCGATCACGTCGGCCGGCTGGGCATATCTATCGGCCGGGTTTTTGGCCAGCATCTTTTCCAGGATGGCTGCTAATTCCTGGGGAATCTCGGGCAAAAGATTTGCTATCGGCGGAGCAGACTGTTGGACGTGGGCCGTCATCTTCTCGAACGTGCCCTTGTATTGGCTGCCCTCGAACGGCGCGCAACCGGCCAGGAGTTTATAAAGCGTGCAGCCCAGGCTGTAGATGTCGGCGCGGATATCGACCGCATGACTATCCGACGCCTGCTCCGGGGCCATGTAATCGGCCGTACCCATCGCCTGGCCGGAGTTGGTCATCTCTTCTTCGGACTGCTCGAAATGAAATCGAGCCAG
This sequence comes from Pirellulales bacterium, assembly GCA_963844755.1. GTDB lineage: Bacteria > Planctomycetota > Planctomycetia > Pirellulales > Thermoguttaceae > JBEKIK01. The sequence continues at coordinate 137,253 of CAWJPM010000014.1, read as the reverse complement.
CCCGAGGTCCAGAATCTTGACCGTCCCTTGCCGGGTGAGCATCAGATTCGACGGCTTTAGATCGCGATGCACCAGCCCCTGCTCGTGAATATATTGCAGTCCCAAACAAGCCTGGCGGACCAGTTCGCAGGCCTCGGCCATCGGCAGCGGGCCTATGCGCCGCACCAGGCGCCCAAGGTCCATGCCTTCGACGAATTCCATTATCAGCACCGGCGCGCTGCCGATCTCGCGGGCGTCGTACGCCCGGACGATATGCGGATGATCGAAGCGTCCCACGGCCTTCATTTCCCTCTCGAATCGGGCGATCGCCCGTTGGTCGCCGGAGCGGCCGCGGGTAAGAATTTTGATCGCCACCACGCGGTCGAGCTTAGTGTGCAGGGCTTTATACACGGCCCCCATGCCGCCTTGACCCAATTCCTCCAAAATCTGATAACCCTCGAATTCCACGCCAGGTGGCACGGGCATCTTGCCTGTGTTGTTCTCATCGGGTGCCACGGGCAGCTTGCTGCCCGTGTTTATTTCAGGCTGTGCTGGCGAATCGTCAGCGCCACCCTCGATATCTCGCGCCCGCATTAGCGCGGCCTCGCACTGCGATTCGTTTAAAAAAGAGTCTCCCTGCGCAGGCTCGCGGAGTTGCGTCACCAGCGTATCGGCAACATCGTCGACCGTGGCAATCGCCGCCTGGCACTGCCGGCATGATTCCAGATGCTCGGCAATCGCCGCCCAATCCGGCTCCGACAAACGGCCAAGTGTGTAGTTTTTCAGTTCATCCGCCGTAGGACATGCCGTGGCGACCATGATTTTGTCCTTGTTATTTTATTGCAAATTGAACAACCCGGAGCAAGCTCCGGGGCTAAACTTACACTTTACCGCGATATCTCACCATAAGATATAACGCGGGCGTTTGACAGCAATTATCGAAAAGCCAAGCGGCGAGCGCAAGCATTTACGCTTGTTCAATTTGCAATTTGCAATATTACTCTTGCAAGCCGGCCAATTCCTGACGGAGACGCAGCAGAACCCGGGACTTTGCCTTGTAAACCGCGGCCAGCGACATGCCCATCTCTGCGGCCACGTCTGCCGCCGGGCGGCCCTCGACGGCCGTTTTCCACCAGGCCTCCCATGTGTGTTGCTCGAATTCGGCCCGGACCAGCTCCACTGCACGCTGCGATAGGATTTTTTCGGCTTCTTTTAAGTCGAACTCGCCGGGGACTGTCGCACCGGAATCTATTTGGATATTCTCCGGCTGAGCAATATCCCGCATGCGCTCTGCGCCCGGGTCCCACCCTGGGCCTGCGCCCGGCCGGTGCTGCGCCGGAAATGATCACAAATCTTATTCCGCGTGATGCTCGATAACCATGCCGTAAAGCTATCGCATGGTTTATCGCGTCTGAAATCGGCCACGTGCGTGGAAACCGCCGCAAACACCTCTTGGACCGCGTCGGCCGCGTCTTCCGCTTTCAGGCCCGACTTCCGGCACCAGCGGTAGACCACCTGCCCGTATAAATCGACCAGCCGCCGCCAGGCCTCTGGTCGTCGAGCCTTGACCGATTCCAGGAGAGTAGATGAAATCGAACCTCGTTTATTAGATTGCATGCTTTCTTAAAATATCCTGACAGGACCCCAGTGTCTAGATTTAGACTTTAGGAGAAAGGCTTCAAAACCGAAGGCCGGAAGTCAAAAATGATAACTGAAAACGGATTACTGTTTACTGATAACCTGTTTCCCCTCACCCTAACCCTCTCCCAGAGGGAGAGGGAACCTGAGCCAATACCATCTCCCGCAAATTGCGCGGGCGATTAGCACGAGCCAATAAAATTTGCTAGAATGTTAATAAAGGTTGGAGCATTGACCATGGATTATTGGGTTTGGGCCATTTTGTTGCTGGTCTTGGGCATTTGCTTGGGGATAATGGAGGTCTTTTTCACCTCGGCGGGTCTTTTGGCCTTCCTGTCGGCCGCTTCTATTGTGGTGGCAGTAATTCTGGCCTTTTACCAAGGGCCGGTGGCCGGTTTCGTGATATTAATCCTGGCCATGGCCGGCATGCCCACGGCCATAGTCTTGGCCTTTAAATACTGGCCGCGGACATCTTTTGGTCGCCGGGTATTGCTATCGGCCCCAACCAGCGAGGACGTATTGCCCGAGGATCGAGACAAAGAATACCTAAAATCGTTGGTGGGAAAGGCGGCCAAGGCCAAGAGCAAGTTGCTCCCCAGTGGGGTGGTGACAGTTGACGGCCGCAACGTCGAGGCCGTTACCGAAGGCATGCCTATCGAAGCCGGCCAGGAAGTCCGCATCGTTCAGATCCGGGGCAAGCGGGTAGTGGTCCGGCCCATCGAATTAGACGCCCCATCCGAAACCGCCAAAGACCCCATGCGCCGTCCCATCGACGCCATCCTCGAAGATCCCTTTCAAGACCACCCGGCTTGACAGTTTGGCGGCAGGCTATAGGCTTTAGGCTGTAGACGGGAGAACTATTTGCGCCCCCCGACCATGTTGACCATAGTACCCGGTCATGGATATTGAGGATCAGAAAATTAATGTCATTATGTCTAATCAGAGCCGGACCGTGTCGGTCCGGTAAAACCGGGGCGACACGCCCCGGCTCTGACTTTTTAAAAGACATTATTCTTCTGAGACCAAATAAACTTGATTGCATAAGTATCTTGATATCAAAAGGAGCACTGCATGTACCTTTTTGCCCAGCCGGAACCGCCCGTAAATGTAATGAATTTAATTATCATCGGCGGCATCATTGCCGTCATAATTATTATCTTGTTCATCTTGTTCATTTTCGCCCGCTTCTTTCGCTGGTGGATGCAGTCCTGGATGACGGGGGCAGGCATCGGCATTCTGGACCTTCTGGGCATGACCTTCCGCAAGGTCAATCCGGATGTTATCGTCCGCAGCAAGATCATGGCCGTGCAGGCCGGCATCGACGAGAGCCAGGGCGTTACGTCGAAGGCCCTGGAGGCCCATTATCTCGCCGGAGGAAATGTCCCCTTGGTCATTCGATCCTTGATCGCCTCCGCCAAAGCCAAACTGGACCTGGATTTTAAATTGGCCGCGGCCATTGATTTGGCCGGCCGAAATATACTCGAGGCCGTGCAAACCAGCGTCAATCCCAAGGTGATCGACTGCCCTAGCCGGGGTCTTGGCAAGGAATCGCTCGACGGCGTGGCCCAAAACGGCATACAATTAAAAGTGAAGGCCCGCGTCACGGTCCGCGAACTTGCGGCAGTTGATCGGCGGGGCCACCGAGGAGACCATCGTCGCCCGGGTGGGCGAGGGTATTGTCAGCGCCATCGGCACGGCCAAAACCCATTCCGAAGTCCTGGCCTCGCCCGACAGGATTTCCAAAACCGTGCTCGCCCGCCGGCTCGATTCGCAAACCGCCTTTGAAATCGTGTCCATCGACATCGCCGACGTAATGGTGGGCGAAAACATCGGCGCACGATTGCAGGCCGACCAGGCCGAGGCCGACATGCGCGTCGCCCGGGCAAACGCCGAAGGACGCCGCGCCATGGCCGTGGCCGAGGAACAGGAAATGATCGCCCAGATCGAGGAAAACCGCTCGAAACTGGTCGAGGCCGAGGCCGAAGTCCCCAAGGCCATCGCCGACGCCTTCCGCAACCGGCAATTGGGTCTTATGGAATTTTACAAACTTCGCAACATCCAAGCCGATACCGACATGCGCACGGCGATCGCCAAGTCCGGCATCGGCACGGTCGTTAAATCAGGGACCGCCGCATGAACGCGCCTGCGCTGTTCGCTGCTGTAGACATCGGCGAGGTCGTCAAGATCGTTGTGGTCCTCTTGGTGATCTTTGGGTCGGTAATTGGAAAAATAATCGCGGCTCTGCGCAGCCCGAATCGCCCGGGTATGCCGCCTAGCAACCGCCAGAACCAACCTGCGCTGCCACCGCGGCAACCGCAGGCACAAACGGCCCGGCCCAAATCGGTCAAGGAAGAAATCGACGAGTTCCTCCGCCGCGCAGCACAGAAAAATCAAGGGCCGGCAACTCCGGCCGATCCCACCCGCCGCATCTCACAACCCATGTCCCCGTTAGCTCAACGGGAAGATCCCACCCGCCGCATCTCGCAACCCTCAACCCCGCTTGCTCAACGGGTAGGACCCGTCGAGGCCGAGGTGGTCCGTGAAAGACCCGTCGGCGGATCAGTCAGTGCACACGTCAAGAAGTATCTCGACGAAAAGCAGTTCGACCAGCGGGCGTCAAAACTCGGCGGCGATGTGGCCGCGGCAGATACGAAAATCGAACAGCATCTACAACAGGTCTTCGGGCACGGCATCAGCAAACTGGCCGCCACGCCCGGCGAAACCGCATCCCCGCCAACGCCCCAGGCCGCCGGAATATTCCAGGACGCCGCCCTGCCCGCAGCCGGGGCCGGATTGGCAGCCATGCTAAATAATATCGATAATCTCCGCCAGGCAATCGTGCTTAATGAAATCCTGCAACGCCCCAGCGATCGCTGGAAATAGGGTTTGGGGTTCAGAATTTAGGGTTCGGGGTTCAGGGTTCAGAATTCAGGGTTTGGGGTTCATATTAAAGGTCCCCTCTCCCTCCGGGAGAGGGCTAGGGTGAGGGCGTTCCAGGTAATATAATCCATTTAAAATTAGTTCTGAACCTTGAACCCCGAACCCTGAATCCGATTATGCATCGCATTATTTTGGCCATCCGTATTTTTTTCCTGACGTTATTTAAAGCGGCGATTGCCCAGCAGATCGATAAATTGCTCGGCGGGGCGCAACCGGCGCCAAGCGGAGCGCCGCCGCACCCCAAACAGCCTCCGACGCCCAAACAGCCGGTGCGCAGCGATGCGATCACGCTTTTGGCCACGCTCCAGCGCGAGGCGCGTTTTGTCGATTTCATCCAGGAGTCGTTGGCCGGATACAGCGACGCCCAAATCGGCGCGGTAGCTCGCGACGTGCATCGCGAATCGGCCGCCGTTATCGATCGCCTTTTTGCGCTGAAACCCGCGGTATCCCAAGAGGAAGGCGCACAGATGGACGTGCCAGCCGGATTCGACGCCGGGCGCTTCCGCCTGACAGGAAACGTCGCCGGCGAACCGCCTTTTTGCGGGCGGCTGGTTCATCCCGGCTGGGAAGCCGCGAAATGTGAATTGCCCACCTGGACTGGCAACAAAGATTCCGCCCGCGTCGTCGCCCCGGCGGAAGTGGAAATTACGTAAATTACAAAGGACGAATGACGAATGACGAAAGAATGCCTAAGCCTGAATGACGAGGGCAAAAGAAGCGACTCGACATTGGGACTTATGACTTTGGACTTTTTTAGTCCTTAGGCATTGAGACTTTGTCATTATTACTTACATTATTTGCTTTAACATAATACCAACTCTGACCCTTATGCCACCCAAATATTGCATCGGCATCGACTTGGGCACGACCAACAGCGTGCTGGCTTATTCTTCGTTGGACGAAGATAAGCCGCGGGTAAACGTGCTGCCGGTTCCGCAACTGGTGGCCGCCGCCACGGTCGAATCGCGAACCATGTTGCCCTCGTTCATGTATCTCGGCCTGGAACATGAAGCCCAAAGCGGTGCTTATGACGTGCCTTGGGCAGCCGGAAGAAATTTCGCGGTGGGCGAATACGCCCGTCGCCAAGGGGCCGAAGTGCCCGATCGAACCGTGGGCACAGCCAAGTCATGGCTCTGTTACAGCCAGGTCAACCGCCGCAAGCCGATACTGCCCTGGAACGCCCCGGCCGACGTTCCCAAGGTCTCGCCGGTTGCGGCGTCGCAGCGATATTTGGAACATCTGGCCGCGGCCTGGGAAAACGCCTTTCCCGATGCCCCTCTGGCTGAGCAATTCGTGGTGCTGACCGTGCCGGCCTCGTTCGACGCCAGCGCCCGGGACCTGACGCGCGAGGCCGCCCTGGCCGCCGGACTGCCGCAAGACCTTGTGCTGTTGGAAGAACCGCAGGCCGCGGTTTACGCCTGGCTGGCAGCCACCGGCGAGCGTTGGCGCAAAGTGTTGAAGGTCGGCGATACGTTGCTGGTTTGCGACGTGGGCGGCGGCACCACCGATCTGACTCTAGTCGGACTGACCGAAGAGCAAAACGAATTGGTCTTGCGCCGCATCGCCGTGGGCAATCACCTGCTTGTAGGTGGCGACAACATGGACCTCGCCCTGGCCCATTACGCGGCCGGGCTGTTCACCGAAAAAAACGTGAAACTCGACCCTTGGCAATCCGTCGCCCTGTGGCATTCATGCCGGGCGGCAAAAGAAATCCTGCTTACGCCCAAAGGCCCGGAAAAACACAGCATCGCCGTGCTTGGCCAGGGACGAAAACTGATCGGCGGCACGGTCAGCGTCGAGGTCGATTGCCGCAATGTGAGCGAACTTTTGCTGGAAGGTTTTTTCCCGCGCTGCAAAATATCGGACCAGCCCGTACAAAAACACGTCTACGGGTTCCGCGAAATCGGCCTGCCCTTTCAATCCGATACGGCCGTTACCCGGCATCTTGCCGCCTTTCTACAGGCCCAAGGCCGCGATCAAGGCAATCCAATCCGGCCCACGCACGTACTGTTTAACGGAGGCGTGTTCAAGGCCGACCTACTCCGGCGGCGATTACTGGACGTCCTGAGTGATTGGTTTGCCGCCCCCAGTCCGCCGAAACTCTTGGAAGGCGAACACGATCTGGACCACGCGGCCGCGCGCGGAGCGGCATACTACGGCTGGATCAAAAAGCAGGGCGGAGTTCGCATCCGCGGCGGAACGGCTAGATCGTATTACGTGGGCATCGAGACGGCCGGCCTGGCAGTGCCTGGGGCCCCGCACCGCTTCGGGCCTTGTGCGTCGCCCCCTTTGGCATGGAAGAAGGCAGCCGGGTAGACGTGCCCGGCGATGAGATCGGCCTCATCGTGGGCCAGACGCCCAATTCCGCTTTTTCAGTTCCTCCACCCGCCGCCACGACAAGTCCGGCGAAGTGCTTTCCGCCTGGACCTCGGACGATATCGAAGAAACCGATTCGCTGGAGACAGTCCTGCCCGCCGACGAGTCGCTCGAAGAGGCCTACGTGCCCATCCGCTTCCAATCGCACGTGACCGAACTGGGCGTTTTGGAACTCTGGTGCGTGAACGCCCAAACCAATAAGCGTTGGAAACTGGAATTCAGCGTTCGCGAAGATGCGGAATAAAATATTTCTTAAGATTCAACTAATGATGCTGCAATTAATAGCCGGCGGCTAACAGCCGCCGGAGGGATTTCAATGGTTTTCCGGCGGTCGTTGACCGCCGGCTAATAAGCATCTTCATAAGTTACTGCGGCAGGCGGTGTCGATTTCCACTTGCCGGCGATAGCGGATCAATTCGGCCTCTTGGCGCTGGGCGTCCCAGACGCAGATTTCCGCCATCCAAGCGGCCACTTGTTGCGCGGTTTCCAGGGGATTATTAAGATAATAATGCCAACTCGTCCGCCGGATCATTACGTCGTCGAGATGCACGGCCCATTCGTCTTTGCAATAATGCTCGACTACTGCCCGGCAAACCGGCGGCGGCAGAACGCCGCTTTCAATGCGTTGTGATTCTTGATATTGTGATTCTTGGGTGCCATGCCCACGCTTGTCGTGGGCATGTTGAGGGATGGATTTCATATCCCTGTTCCCACTGGCTTCACATGGCCACGCAAGCGTGGCCATGCCACCCGACATGGCACCCGACTCAAACGCTTCACTCAAAGGTTCCTCCGCCGTTTTGCAAGGTGGCGTTTTCTTGCCCAAATGTTGGACAATGCGATCGACCACTTGCTCGCCGATCAGCCGGTACGTGGTCAGTTTTCCGCCGGCCACGTCGATCCATCCCGGTTTGGGCATGCGTATTTGATGCGACCGGGAAATATCAGAGGGTGAATCTTTGTGTCCCAAGGCAATAAGCGGGCGCAATCCGGCCCAAGTGCTGAGAATGTCCGACGGCGTGATTTTGGCCTCCGGAAAATAGTGATTTATCACATCGAGCACGTATCGAACGTCGTCGCGCTCGGTGTGTACGTCGTCCAGCGGGCCGTCGTAGTCGGTGTCGGTGCTGCCCAGTATGCTCCGCTCGCCCCAGGGAATGACAAACAGCGTTCGTTCACCTTTTGTGACCATCACCGCGTCGGGTACGTTCAATCGCTGCCGGTCGATCACGAGATGAACACCCTTTGTCAACCGCAATCGTACGCTGCTGTTGGGAAGCGTCGCCGACCATGGCCCGCAGGCATTGACCACGGTGCGTGCGAAAACCCGATGCGTTCGATCGGCAAAAGTGTCGCGGATCTGGCATTCCCAGCGGTTTTTGCCGGCAATGGCCGTTTCCAATCGCAGATAGTTGGCAACCATTGCCCCGTGCCCGGCCGCGGAACGAAGCGTATCAATGACCAACCGGGCGTCGTTGCTCTGCGAATCGAAGTATCGCACCGCGCCGGTAAGATCATAGGGATTCAATCCCGGCACCTTGGCAAGTGTCTCGCCCGGGCTCATTCCGAATGAAGGCCCCAGGTTCCGTCCGCCGCAGAGCAGGTCGTAAATTTTCACGCCGATTCGCAATTTCCAAAACGGCCATTGCGTGAGCCGATACGTGGGAAATATGATCGGCAACGGTTGGGAGATATGCGGGGCGATACGGTGCACGATTTTCTTTTCGTGGCTGGACTGGTAAACCAGGCCGATATGCCCTTGCGCCAGGTAACGCAATCCGCCGTGCAAAAGCCGCGTGGATCGGCTGCTGGTGCCGAAGGCCAGATCGTGTTGTTCGACCAGCCCCACGCGCAAACCCCGCATGGCGGCGTCGCGGGCAACGCCCGCACCGACAATCCCTCCCCCGGCCACAAGCACGTCGAGTTCGGCGCCGGTCAGTTGTTCGATGATTTGATTGCGATCGTTCATAATGCGTACCATTCCAAAGGTAATTAATACCTTAAAGCCCATGGGTTGCAACCCATGGGCTTAGAATTGGATCATTATTTCGCCCAGTTCAGGGACCTGCGCACGGCCTCCTGCCAGCGTTGGTAAAGGCTTTCGCGCTTATCAGGCGGCATTTGCGGTTGGAATTCCCGATCAAGCGCCCAGCAGCCGGCCACTTCCGCCAGATCGTGCCAATAGCCGACGGTCAGCCCGGCCAGAAAGGCTGCGCCCAGGACCGTGGTTTCGGCAATTTTGGGGCGTCTGACGCGCACTCCCAAGAGATCGGCCTGGAATTGCATTAGCAAATCGTTTACCGAGGCCCCGCCGTCAACTTTTAGTTCGGACAATTCCATGCCCGCGTCCTTTTGCATCGCCCGGAGCACGTCGCAGGTCTGATAGGCCATCGACTCGACTGCCGCCCGGGCGATATGCGCGGCGGTTGTGCCGCGATTGATGCCCAGAATGGCTCCCCGGGCGTAAGGATCCCAGTGCGGGGCCCCGAGTCCGACGAAGGCGGGCACAAAATACACTCCGCCCGAGTCAGCCACTGAACCGGCCAGTTCCGCCACGTCGGTAGAGTTTTTTATTATCCCCAATCCGTCGCGGAGCCACTGGACCACGGCCCCGGCAATAAATATCGAACCTTCCAGGCAATAAGTTACTTTGCCGCCCAAGAACCAGCCGATGGTCGAAAGCAGATTGTTTTCCGAGATGACCGGTTTGTCGCCGGTGTTCATCAGCATGAAGCAACCGGTGCCGTAGGTGTTTTTCACGCTGCCGGGCTGGAAACAGGCCTGGCCGAACGCGGCCGACTGCTGATCGCCGGCAACACCGGTAATGGGAACGGATCGGCCAAAGTGTTCGGGCGAAGTCTCGCCGAAAAATCCGCAAGACGGGCAAACCTCGGGCAGCATTGCGCGGGGAATGTCGAAAATTGCCAGCAACTCGTCGTCCCAGTCCAGCGCGTGGATGTTGAATAATAAGGTGCGGGAAGCGTTGCTGTAATCGGTGACGTGGCGTTTGCCCCCAGTTAAGCGCCAGATGAGCCAAGTATCGACGGTGCCGAAAAGAATTTCTCCGCACTGGGCCCGCTGGCGCAGCCCTTCGAGAGTATCAAGAAGGTACTTGATTTTGCTGCCGGAAAAGTAGGCATTGATTACCAGCCCCGTCTTGGCTCGGACGAGCGGCTCCAGGCCGTCGGCCTTAAGCCGGTCGCACACGCCGGCGCTCAGGCGGCTTTGCCAGACAATCGCGTTGGCCACCGGCCGACCGGTTTCGCGGTCCCAAAGGATTGTGGTCTCGCGTTGATTGGTCAGGCCGATAGCGGCGATGTCGTCGGCCGAAAGTCCGGCCTCGGCGATTGCCTGGCGGGCCACGGCGAGTTGCGAGGCCCAAATGGCCTGCGGATCGTGCTCGACAATTCCCGGAGCCGGAAGGATTTGGGGGAATTCCTCTTGCGCCGCCGAAACGATGCGGCCGCGGCGGTCGGCGATTACGGCCCGGCTCGAAGTAGTGCCTTGATCCAATGCGAGGATATATTTGTTTGTGTCCATCGCGGAACTATGACCTATTGGTAAACCAAACCAAGCCCACGGGTTGCAACCCGTGAGCTTAATGGCATTGTTTATCCGATACTCAATAACCGCACTTTCTAAAATTCCATGCGTTTAAAAGCGCGAATTCCCATGAACAGAGGCAGAAGCGTGGCAATTATCCCCAGGACGATGCTTCCCAGCATGCCCACCAACAGCCACAGATGCAGCCAGTACAGTTCAACCACGGCTTGGCCGCCATAAATGCTCCCGGCGGCGTTTAAAAAATGGGTGGGCAAGGCCGTCAACAGCACCACGACCAGAATATAAAGCGTGCTGATGACCAGGCAAAGCGTTCCACCGAAACCGGCAGCGATCCGCGAAGGCGAGGTCTCATGAATATTGGGCAGCCGGGCTCCCATTCCCACGGCAATCCCCGCCAACCCGGAACACAAAATCAAACACGTCAGTTGATGGCTAAGTATGACCAACAGGGAAATATCCAGCATCAAGTCGCTGAGAAAAATCAAAATCGAACAAGGCAGAATCGCCGTGCCGACGGCAAATAGGAATTTGCTCCAGAGAATCGTCTCGCGGCGGACCGGCAAAAGGCCCAATAGCCAAAATCGTTGTCCTTCCAGGCTGAGCATGGGGTAAATAAATCGAGTGGTGAAAGTGGACATCAATAACCCCACCACCGAAAGATTCAAAAAACTGACCATGTTTACCCAGCCGATGTAATACAAGTCGTAGTTGAAACGGCGGACGTTGAAAAAATACAAGGCCAATAGCCCGAAAAATATCAAAAATTGTGACCACTGCATGGGATCGCGGCGAAAAAGCCGCAGATCCTTGACCATCAACAGCCGCATTGATAAGGGGAAAAACCGCGTTATAGTCAAGAACATCCGGTCGACCAATGCCGTTCGCACGGGGCGGATCTTGTCGTATTACCGATGAGCGAACTGTATGCCTTTCGATAAATCCTAACGGCGGTAAACAGGGCCAACTGGCGAAAAAACAAGGCATTGGAAAACATCAATGCCAGGAACATCAGACTTTCGGACCATGAGTCGTGCCCGGCTTCCAATAGCCCGGAACTCAGCCACCAACTGGGCAATAGCCGCCGCTCGGTAAACTGCAATCGACCCAAAATCTCTTGAAACCAATTGGGTGTGAGCAGGTTGCTTTCCGGACCCTTCAATAACGACCAGGCCAACCAGTAAACAGCGGCTAAGAGCAGCCCGCCGATGACACATGCGACTATCCGCCGCTTGCCCGGCATGAAATAGATTATCAGCATGCAGATTACGGCCCCCATCGCCGCCGGTATGTATACAAACGACAATATAAATGGAAACATCATCAGGTAATAGTACCAGGGCGCACCGGCTATAATCCCGTATGCCAGGATCACCGGACTGCCCAAAAGGATAAAACCCCAACTGCTCAGCAGCACCGCGTCCTGGAATTTATGCAGGAATATTCTTTCCGTGCGGGCGGGAATGGTCAAGAGAAAGGCCGTTTCAGGCGAATGAAACAACGATCCATACAAAATTATGCCCGCGGAAAATATGAGCATTACCATCAGCGCCGCAAAGAACATTCCGAATATTCCGTGGACCATCTCATCGTGCATTTCAGGATGCGGGATCGCCATGCGCAAAAACCCAAAACCGTTGAGAAACATGAATAAAAGCCCACACCATAACAATATGCTCAGCACCACCACTAAAGAGGCGCGAAAATGCGCCTGACGGAGAATCTGCTTAAACCGCGTTTTGCCGATCCGCCAGCGCAGCCGCCAGAAGGCCCTGGCCTCTTCTTCGGGCGAGAGAAATTCCGTTGCGGGCGGGATGGAACTGGTTAATTGGCTCACAGCGAATCACTCCACTGATTCGGGCCGGGATGTGGCCGGCGCCGCCGGCATCCCGTTTGCGCCGCCGGTAATTTGTAAAAATAACGATTCCAGGGAAGTCTGGGGCGAGGCCAATTCCTTTCGCAATTGGGCGATCGATCCCAGGAATTGCAGCCGGCCGCGATCGAGAACACCGATGCGGTCGGCGATCTCCTCGGCCACGGCCAAAATGTGCGTGGACATGAAAACAATCATGCCCGCGGCCGATTGCTCGCGCAAAAGATCCTTTACCATCCGCATGCTCCGCGGATCCAGTCCGACCATCGGCTCGTCGATAATCACCACCGGGGGCCGGTGCAACAAGGCCGAGGCAAAGATCAGTCGCTGTTTCATGCCGTGCGAATAGGTTTCGATCAAGTCGTCCAGGTAATCCGCCAATTCGAAATTATGCGTCTCTTGTGCAATGCCGGCCTCGACGTCGCGGCGGTTCAAGCCCCGCATTTGGGCGGTAAATTCCAAAAACTCCCGCCCTGAAAGCTTGTCGTAGAGAAATGGTTCGTCCGGCACATAACCCAAACACCTAAGCGCCTGGCGAAGATCGCCGTCCAGGCCGTGACCGCACACCCGGATCGTGCCGGAATCGGGCCGGAGCAAACCCGTCAGCAACCTGATCGTCGTGGTCTTTCCCGCGCCGTTGGCGCCCAAAAGCGCAAAGATCTCACCCGGCGGAACGCTCAGACTCAGATCGTCTACCGCCAATTTACCGGAATAAGAACGGGTGACGTGGTCAAATTCGATCATGCAAACTCTATTTCGCTCTCTGCGGGCGGCGGCCGGGCCTTGATAATCGCTTTAATAAAAGTATTCACTCTTCGTAATCAGCCCTTTGTTTGCGCTCCTTCACTAAATGGGCGGTCTCTGTTCCTGACATTCTCACAAAACTCAGTATGGAATCGAAAATCATGGCTTGCTGCTTGATAACCGTGCCGTCCTCAAGGACCCATAGTTTACCGCGATTACCCGATTTCGCCGCAAAGCTAGCGCCTGGATCGCCCCGATAAACCACCACCCAGGCGTCGTAAATTTCCGAATTCCAGTATATCGGCTCTTTCTCTTCCACCGTGGCACGCATCACTTCCATGAGGTTGGCGGTGGGCCGCAGCGGATTCAGCGCCGGAACAGCCCAAGTTTGACCAATGGCCAGATTGGGTAATTGCGTCTGCGGCGAAAGGGCGTCGTTCAACAAGGCGTTATGCGGCAACGGCACGTCGCTGGAATAAGAAAAATCGCCGGAGCGAATTTCCACGTGTAGTTGTAGTCCGTCGACAATCCCCTGCATCCGCAAAATATTCCTCGAAGCATCCAACTGTATTCTAGAATCGAAACGCAACAATTTGCCCAAGCTATCGATAGTCAAAATGTTTTGCACGTCCATTTCAATTTTGCCGGAAGGCTGTTCCATCAATCTAAACAGCGCTCGACCCCAACCCGAAGTCAATTCATCTATGGGAAGTTCATCAAAATGAATGAAACTGCGAATCTCCGTGGGCCCCTGCCCTTGTTCCTCCAACGTGCTTAAGGCCCAGCCCAATTGCTTATTGTTGATCCACAAGTACCAGCCTACGGGCTCGCGTTTTTGTGCCTCTACAATCGCCTGGTAACTGGGCGGTTGCCCCACCCATAAGGCAGGCACGACCTTCTGGGTTATCAGCCAGGTCATGGTCGCCAGCCACATCAAGCAAACAATAATGTTAAATAAACGGCTATACATATCTATTTAGTCTGCTATGTTGGGGCGGCAGTTAAACTGCCGCCCCAACATAATAGAGACCCCTCCATTAATCTATTCTCCATACTGCCGATAATCCGGCAAGAACCGCCATTGCATAAAACCGGCATTCCAGGGATGATATAAGCCCCGAGAAATCGGACGGGGGGCCAAAACCCCTATTAAATAACCGCTTTTTTATCCGATTTTGGAGGTATTTGCGGTGCGTTATAAAAAATTACTCCTCTCCGCCTCCGCGCTGGCGGCAATACTGACAATTCCCGGCTGCGGACGAAATCCTTCCGAAAACCAGACTGCCGCGTCCATCGCCACAGAAAGCGGCAGCGCCTCAAAAACCCAAGGCCTCCACTCCAATAAAACCGACTTCGAATTGAAACACCCCCAAGTTATTATCGATACCTCGCTGGGCAGCTTGACCGTCGAGCTGGACAAGGAAAAATCCCCTCTAACCGTTGACAATTTCCTGGCCTACGTAGATGTGGCCTCATACGATCAAACCATCGTCCATCAGGTCTATAAAAACCAAGCCGTTCTGTCAGGCGGCTATACCGCAAGCGGAACTGAAATTCGTCCCCGAATTGCGGTTAGCAACGAAGCCCATAATGGCCTGAAAAACCTGCGCGGAACCATAGCCATGCTCCGCCAGCCCGATGTTATAGACAGCGCCACCAGCCAATTCTTTATCAACGTGGCCGATAATCCGGTGCTTGACTGCCGCACTCGCGATCCGGGCGATCCGGAAGGATATGGATATTGCGTATTTGGAAAAGTGGTCCAGGGTTTGAATGTGGTTGACAAGATCGCGGAAACGCCGGTCGAAAACACCGAGAAGTTCGATCAAACACCAGTCCAGCCCGTGATCATCAAATCCATCCGCCGCGTTAAGTAGTCATTACTTGTTCCCCGCGGAATTCTTTTCGACTGCGCGATATTGCTCTTGGAGTTGCCCAAGCAGCATCGCCACGGTATAGATCCGGCCGGTAGATTTGTTGAAGTCGGTCGCGCCTGGCGCATTGGCAAACTTCTTGCCTATTTCTTTCCCGCCCGAGGCCGTTGACATATATTGCGTCATCTTTTCGCCGCCGGGTCTTTGTATCAGATCATGCACGGTTTGCCTTCCGTACGGTAAGCGGCTCAGCCGATCCAGTCGATCATACGCGTCCGGATACTTGGCAATGCCTTCCATGAACTTCCGGCCGGCGGGCGTATACAATTCGGTCACCAGAAACTCGTTCCCGGCCGGCAATTTATCAAGGATCGACTTTGGCTCCGGCAGATTGAATCCCATGCGTGCAAATCCACTCAAGAGAGGTTCGACTTGCTCTTTGGTAATAAGCATCGAGGCCTGAAAATCCTTCTGCGATTGAAAATATTGCCAAACGGCCGCTTCGATCTTATCGAACTTCGGCAGCGGTTGTGGCTTATTCTGGGCCCAGACTGCCTCGATCGGCCACATGGCAGTCATTAAGCCAATGGCAAAAATAAAACCATTCACAAAACGATGTTGATTTTTCATAATCCACCTCACCCCATTTTGTCTTGTTGCCCAAATATTCGCCAAATTACCAATCTTTTGTCGGCTGGCATAATGTTGACACTTGTCTGCGGCTAAACTTAGCAGTTAAACAGCCCTGATTTATCAATGCATGGTGCCTGTTTTACTAAACGGCTGGAAATCCAGGCAACTTGCGGATCTATTCAATAATACAATATTGCTTGACCATCAAAGTTTGCGCAGATTGCCCAGTTTTCCCTTACGATAATCTAAAACCTGGATACATGTATCAACAAAATTGTCGTTGACAAAAAGTAATGCAAAATGATAATTATCGTCGATGGAAGGCTCGGTCTAGTTATAGGAGGTTCCCCGATGTCTAACCCCACCTATTTCGTACAAGAATGCCCGACCTGCGGTCGGAGTCTGAATATTAGGGTGGAGTACCTGGGCAGAAGAGTAGTCTGCCAGCATTGTCAAGGGGCGTTGACTGCCGCCGATCCGTCTATGCGTTCCGATTGCGGCGAAAGCAAAAAGTCTATTTTGCGGCGCGCCGAAGAATTATTGGCCGCCGTTTCGCAACAGAAAATGCAATCGCGCATCACTCATCCACGCTAATATTTCCAATCTGTTTACAGTTTACCGTTCACTGTTTACAGTTATTTGCGTCGATCGTTCTGAGTTCCGCGCTCTGACTTCTGAGTTATTCGCGCAAGGTCGGCAAAAAAATCTGGATAGGTTTTCGCCGTACACTCCGGATCCAGGATGATAATACCCGGGACGGTCAGGCCCACAAGCGCCAGGCTCATTGCCATGCGGTGGTCGTTGTAGGTTTCAATACTTGTCCCGCGGAGCTTGCCGGGAATTATCCGCAGCCCGTCGGGGCGTTCTTCCACGCCGGCCCCGATCTTGCGCAGTTCGCAGGCCAAGGCATGAATGCGGTCGGTTTCCTTGTGCCGGATGTGAGCCACGCGGCTGATGGTCGTGGGTCCATCGGCGAACAGGGCAACCGCCGCCAGGGTCTGCACCGTATCGCTGATGGCGTTCATATCGGCGTCAATTCCGCGGAGTTTTCCGCCACGGACCGTAATTTCATTTTTGCCGTATTCCACGGTGCAACCCATTTTCTCCAGGCAATCGCAAAAAGCGACGTCGCCTTGAAGGCTCTGACGCGAAAGCCCTTGGACTGTGATTTTTCCGCTTGTAATCGCCGCCGCCGCGAAAAAGTAACTAGCCGCCGAGGCATCCGGTTCGATCTCATAAACCCGCCCATGATATCCGACGCCGGCCGGCACGATAAACCCTTCCGGCCGAGTCTCGACCTGAACGCCGAAGGCCGCCATTACGGCCGTGGTCATCGACACGTAAGGTTGCGACACCAGCCGGCCGCGAATGACCAATTCCACCGGCTTTTTGGCATACGCGGCGGCCATCAAAAGTCCGCTTAGAAACTGGCTGGAGATATCGCCCGCTATTTCCGCCCGGCCGCCTCGCAACCCGGCGGCCTCGACCACCACCGGCGGGCAACCGGACCCTAGTTCCGAATAAGCCTTTGCCCCCAGTTGCTTGAGGGCGATAAGCAGGTCTTCAATGGGTCGCTCGCGCATCCGCGGCGTGCCGTCCAGGCGGAATCGGCCCCGGCCCAAGGCCGCCATTGCCGTTAGAAACCGTATGGTAGTCCCACTGTTTCCCGCGAACAGATTGGCTTGCGCCGCGGGCAGCCGCCCATTGCACCCGGAAACCCGCACGGTTTTGGCCTTGGCCAAAGTCCCCTCTCCGGGCACCGACCGAAGGTTGGTCGGGAGAGGGCTAGGGTGATGGCTTGTCCCCTCTCCCATTGGGAGAGGGCCAGGGTGAGGGTCTACTGCAATTCCCAACTGCCTTAAAGCTTCGATCATCAAAGAGGTGTCTTCGCTCTCTAAAACCCCGGTAAGAATTGATTCGCCCCGGGCCAAGGCCGCGCAAACCAGGGCCCGGTTGGTTAGACTCTTCGACCCGGGCGGCCGGATCGAGCCGTAAATGGGACCGGCGGGTTGGATTTCGATGGATGTAGTCATGCAATGCGGATGGGGAAAGATTGTCTGAAATTATTGGCGGTGCGCAACAATATGGTTATAGCGAATCTTCGCATATTTAACAGCCGAGGTTTATTGAGAGTTAGAAAAAGAATACCGCGGAAAAAGTCGGAGCCGGGCAAATAAAGTCAGAGCCGGGGCGTGTCGCCCCGGTATTTCCACTCCGGATATGACCAGGTTACGAAAAATATGATGTCCAATAAGCGGCGCGTGCCTTTTGTGTAAAGCTTATTGGTTTCATTAATAATCTGGTTTATTAGCACAATGGCCGCTCAATAATACATAAGGAAGATCAAGCTTGCATTCGTTCGATAACCCTTATGAATTGTCATTTTCTGAACTTGCTTCATTGACCTTGTTCCCGCGCTCAGGCGTGGGAACACAACGACTTGCTTCATTGGGTGACATATGCCTTGTGGGAACCTGCTGAATCTTTGTATTCGAGGTCCTCCGCTCCGCCCCCTCCTTCGGGCCATGCGCCATCTTTTGGCGATTACTACAGGGGCAAAATTCCGGTACTTAATATATATTTGCCGCTTGTAAGTTGCTTTCTCCGGAATATAAAATGTGTGAATTATTTCTGGCGCGGAGCGGACCGCGCCTCGGGAACCTCAAATCCTTTTAGTGCCAAGAACGTCTGTACATGCCTTTACACGAACTTTCATCGCACCTGGGGTCCATATTTGCCGCTGCTACCGCGGAAAATCCGGGAAATACGCCGGTAACCGAACTCAAAACCCACCTGGGAACGATCGATTACACGATCCTCATTGTGTACTTGGTATTTGTGCTGGGAATCGGCTGGGCCTTGAAACGCTTCATGCGCAGCAGCAGTGATTTTCTCACCTCCGGCCGATCGATTCCAGCTTGGATTACCGGCCTGGCCTTCATTTCCACGAATCTTGGTGCGTTGGAAGTCATGGGCATGGCGGCATCGGGCGCAAAATACGGAATTGCAACCTGCCATTTCTACTGGATAGGCGCCATACCCGCCATGGTTTTCCTTGGCCTGTTTATGATGCCGTTTTATTACGGTTCCCGGGCGCGGTCCGTGCCCGAATATCTGAAACTCCGTTTCGACGAACGTACCCGGGGCTTTAACGCCTTCACCTTCGCCGTCATGACGATCTTCGCCTCCGGAATATCGATGTACGCAATGGCAAAGTTGATGAACATCATGCTGGGCTGGAATTTCATTTTTAGTATTGTAATGTCGGCCATTATCGTTTTGGTATATACCTACCTGGGCGGCTTGACCTCGGCCATATACAACGAAGTGCTGCAATTCTTTCTGATTGTCGCCGGGCTTACGCCCCTGGTTTATTTAAGTCTTAAAGACGTGGGAGAAGGAACATTTTTAAATGGTTGGGCCGGCATGAAAGAGAGACTGCAAGAAATGGCGACCCAACATCACTTGCCGGCCGACACCTGGTTTAGATGCTGGACTTACACAAAGGATGCATCTGAAAACTCCATGGGTGTGAGCTGGATTGCCATTGTGATGGGTTTGGGATTCGTGCTTTCATTCGGTTACTGGTGCACAAACTTTTTGGTGGTGCAACGGGCCATGGCAGCCAATTCGATGTCGGCCGCGCGCCGAACGCCGATGATCGGCGCGATTCCGAAAATGTTTATCCCGATTCTGGTGGTCTTACCCGGCATGATTGCCATGGCTCTGTATTTCAAATCGGGACAAAGCGGATCGTTTGTTCTTCCCTTAAAACCAAATGGCACGGAGATAGACTTTGACAATACGATTCCATACATGCTGGTGCACTATCTGCCCGAAGGGGTGTTGGGATTGGGGATCACGGCATTGATCGCTTCGTTCATGTCGGGCATGGCCGGAAACGTGACCGCATTTAATACCGTTTGGACGTATGATATTTATCAAAGTTATATTGCCCCGAACAAGTCGGACAACCACTATTTGTGGATGGGCCGGATGGCAACCATCTTTGGCATTGTCGTAAGCATGGGCGCGGCATATGTCGCGGCCCAGTTCAACAACATCATGGATTTCCTGCAGTTGATCTTTTCGCTGGTCAACGCGCCCCTGTTTGCCACGCTCATTTTGGGCATGTTCTGGAAAAGAACCACAAAACCTGGCGCTTTTTGGGGATTGGTAACAGGGACAGGCGTAGCGATAATTCACTGCGGACTCACGGCTCCCGAAAATGCCACCACTATCTTCAAGGGAGGGTGGTTGGGTACGGTGTTATATCATTATCCAACCGAAATGGCCCTTAATTTCTGGACCGCCATTTATGCCTGGACCGTTTGTTTCGTGGTTACCATCGTGATTACATTGTTTACCAGTCGCGACAAGTCCGACGACGACCTCAAGGGACTGGTTTATTCGCTCACGCCGCACGTGGCAAAAGACGACAGCCTGCATTGGTACGAACGCCCCTGGATACTGGGCGTTTTCGTGCTCGCCGTATCCATTGTCTTGAATATTATTTTCTGGTAATCTTAAGTAAAGGGGTTCAATATGTCGCTCGATATTCGCATTCCCATCGGCTTGATGTTCGCCATCGTAGGCGCAATCCTTTTGGTTTTCGGCTTGCTTTCCAGTCCCGACATCTACAAAGTTTCCATGGGAATCAACATCAATCTATGGTCCGGCGTCGCGTCGCTGATCTTCGGCCTGGCGATGCTCGGCCTGGCATGGCGGGCGACTCAAAAACAAAAACAAAAACCGTGACGTTTTCTAAAATTGCAGTGGCAGGGTAAGAAAAGGGAAAAAAGAAAACTATCTTATTACATTCATTTATTATTCGCTTCCCCCTTTTTCCCATGCTTCCCTTTTTCCTTGTTACACAATGACCGACTGCAATTCGCATGACCAGCCCGCCTTTCCAATACGATCTCTCGCGCCGATAAGGAAAAACGCCGCGTGGCCACCGCCTCGCTGCTGGCGGCCCTGCTGTTGACCTCCTTCAAAATCGGCGTCGGCTACCGGACCAACAGCTTGGGCATCCTTGCCGAGGCCGCCCATTCCGGGCTGGACATGGTTGCCGCCGCAATAACGCTTTGGGCCGTGCGCATCTCCGGCCTGCCCGCCGACCGCGAACACACCTACGGGCACGGCAAGTTCGAAAGTCTCTCGGCACTGTTCGAGACGTTCTTGCTTTTTGTCACCTGTATATGGATCATTTACGAAGCCGTGGCAAGGCTCTTTTTCCATGCAAAAGCGGAGGTTGATCTGACAGGGCCTCGATATATCTGGGCATTCGTGGTGGTAATCGTCTCGATTATCATCGACATCTCCCGATCTCGGACCTTAAAACGCGCAGCCGACAAATACGCCAGCCAGGCCCTCGAAGCCGACGCCCTGCACTTTTCCACCGACGTCTGGTCCTCGCTGGTCGTGTTATTCGGACTCATTGGCGTAGTGGCATCCAAGCGGTTCAGCGTGCCGTGGCTGGTCCAGGCCGACTCGGTGGCCGCCCTGGGCGTGGCCGCAATTGTCGTTTGGGTAAGCCTGCAACTGGGCAAAAAAACAGTCGCCGACCTCTTGGACAGCGTGCCCAAAGGGATGCAGGAACAAGTCGAGGCGGCCGTTCGACAAGTGCCCGGAGTGGCCGAGGTCCGCCAAGTCCGACTGCGCCGTAGCGGGCCGGAAGTCTTTGCCGACGTAACCCTGGCCGTAGTTCGGGCCGCGGCCTTCGAACAAACCCACGACATTGCCAACGACGCCGAAGCCGCAATACGCTCCATACTGCCCAAGGCCGACGTCGTGGTCCACATGGAACCGGCCATACCCAGCGATGAAGACCTCACCACCAAAGTCCGCCTGCTGGCCGCCCGCCACGGACTGGGCGCGCACGGCATCCGTATCTACGAAGAGAACCGCCAGCGCTGGCTGGAATTACACCTGGAGGTAAACGAATCGCTGCTGTTGGAGGAAGCCCATCGGCAGGCCAGCGAATTTGAACAGGCCCTGCGCGAGGCCATCCCCAGCCTGCAGCGGATTGTCACGCATCTCGAACCCGCCGGAGACTCCGCCGCCACGATCCGTTCCCAGTCGGCCGGCGAACTTCTGATCCACAAATTTCTCTCCCGCTTCCAGAACGAGACCAAAACCCGTTTTCATCCCCATGACGTTATCGTGCAGCAAACCGGCCCGGAATTATCCGTTTCGCTGCATTGCACTCTCGAACCCGCCACACCCATCGTCGACGCCCACGATTTCACCGTCCGCCTGGAACAATACCTCCGCTCCAAGATCCCCAGTCTGGGCCGGGTGGTGATCCACGTCGAGCCGAAAGAATAGGGATCACAGCACCAGCATTGCCACGCCAAGAACCGATAGCACGGCCCCGCCCGCTGCCCGCAGGCTCACTTTTTCGTGATAGATCACTATGAGAAACGGCAGGATCAGTACGGGCATGGTGTTGGTAATGGTAGAGACCACGCCGGCGTGACAATATCGCAAGGATATCATGCACAGGATCACGCCCAAAAACGGTCCCACAAAAGAGCCGAACATTAATATGCACATTGCCCGTTTCAGGCGGATCGCCCTGAAGACCACCGGCCAGCGCCACACCAAGGTCAGCAGAATCGAATATCCGGCCAGTGCGCCGATTACGCGGATGTAAGTCGCCGAGGCGGCATCGTATGTGCCAATCCCTTTTTTCGAAAACACGATGCCAACGGCCCCGGACACGGCCGAGATCACGGCCAAAAAAATGCCCCGCGCAAATGGCGCCTGCGTCTGTGTTCCTCGGGCGTTTCCGGCTGTTCGAGAATGACCCAAATCACTCCGGAGATGGTGATCCCCATTCCGATCCAATCTTTCAGCAGCAGTTTATCGCCAATAAAAGCCCAGGCGATAATCGCCGACAGCGGCGGCGCAAGCAATTGGAGCAAAAGAGCGAGTCTTGGGCCGATCAGCAAAAACGCCTTAAACAGGCAAACGTCGGCAATGAAAAAACCGAGCAAACCCGAAATCCCTAAAAACCACCAGGTCTTGCCGTCGGCGTCCAACGGCAGGGCCATTCCCCGGGATATTTGCCCGTAAATCGATAAAAACACGCAGGTCACAACCAGGCGGATAAAGCTCATGGCCAGCGCGCCCATGTCTTTGCCCGCCGAGGTCCATGCCAGGGCTGAGAGCGTCCATAAAAACGCAGTGCCTATCGCAGCCAGTTCGCCAAGTTGTGAAATGTCCATGCTCGCTTCTCAAATCGGTTTTCGCGGATCGATCATTATAATGACCCGCGGCGAATTTTTAAAGTTTATTGAGTCTCATTTAATAATGTCACTAGCCGGCGGTCAACGACCGCCGGAATATTGGCGAATTTCCACAGGCGACTGTTAGCCGCCGGCTATTGCCTGTGAAATTAGTTACCTGAGACTAAATAGCCGGGGCGTTCGTGCCAGGTGTTTTTTCTGATTTTCCTCATCTGGCTATCTTTCCTTGTCTGTGCTACAATCCGCCTTATTCTTGAAAAATTCTCTTTCCAAAAAGGACCGCTTATCATGGATCAACCCATTAAGAATTACGGAGTTCGCGTGACATTGGCGGCGGTGGGCATCAACCTGGCCCTGGGCATCCTTTATAGCTGGAGCGTAATCCGTAAGGATATCCCCGCCGACTGGAATTGGAATGACACCGGAAAAGCCTTGCCATACGCCATCGCTTGTCTGGTTTTCAGCCTGGTGATGGTTCCGGCGGGCAGGCTTCAAGACCGCTTCGGCCCGCGTATTGTGGCCACCATCGGCGGCTTGCTTGTAGGCGCCGGCATGATATTGGCCAGTTTTACTAAAACTTCTTTAGGATACACTCTGGGTTTTGGGATCCTGGCAGGCGCCGGCATCGGATGCGGCTATGCCTCGGCTACTCCACCCGCCGTGAAATGGTTTTCATCCAAGAGAACCGGATTGATCGCGGGCGTCGTTGTAGCCGGATTCGGACTTTCGCCGGTCTACGCCTCGCATCTAACCAAATGGTTGATTGCCGAATTCGGCTTGCCTCATGCGATGCTTACATTGGGCATAGCATTCACAATAGTGGTGGTCGGCTTGTCGCAAATGTTGGTTGCGCCTCCGTCAGGTTTTGTACCCATCGGCTCAGTTACCAAACCCGCCCCCGGTCCAAACGCCAAAAAAGAAGACTTCACCCCTTGGGAAATGCTCCGCACGGTGCAGTTTTATCTCTTATGGTTCATGTACGCCTGCGGCGCAGGCGCTGGATTGATGATCATTTCCAAGCTGTCGCCGATTGCTGAGGATCAAGCGGGACTCCTTAAAATGGGTTCCATGATGGTTGCCGCAATGGCCGTCGGCAACGGCGCAGGCCGGATTCTGGCAGGGGTGATTTCCGATAAGATTGGGCGCAAACCGACTTTGTTCAGTTGCTTTGTTATACAAGCGCTCTTAGTAATGGTTTTACTTCATACGCAAGCCGACACTTTTTTGGCCAATGTATATCTAATGGCTTTACTCTCAGCGCTCATCGGAGCTAATTACGGCGCTAATCTCTCCCTGTTCCCGTCGATCGCCAAGGATTATTACGGGTTACAGAATTTCGGCGTAAACTATGGTTTGATATTTACAGCCTGGGGAGTGGGCGGATTCATGCTCTCGTTGGGCGCTGGGTATCTTTACGATAATTATCATACTTTCACTTATGCTTATTATGGCGCTTCTACCCTATTAATTCTGGCCGCGATTGTAATTTTCCTTGTCAAACCGCCCCAGATTGCGCATCATACATAGGAGAGAAAAGACCGACATACCGCTTGCGGTTTCGCAATTTAGTAAACATACCGAGTCCCACCTCTTGTTATTTGTGTGGGGTGTATCATGAACACATTTTACCGATGGATTCTCGCGCTGGGAATTATTTCCGTCCTGACCGGTTGTGCCCAGCAGCCGGCCCAATCGCAAACGCAACCAAAGGCGCAGGCGGCGGCCGAGCAGAAAAAATCTTTTGAAAAAATCCGCGGCCCGGCGGTCGCCGGGATCTTCTATCCCAAGTCCGAAACCGATCTGACAAAACAGATCGACGAGTACCTGGCCGAGGCAAAGGCCGAGCCCATCAAAAATCTCCGCGCACTTGTTTGCCCGCATGCGGGCTACGAATTCTCGGGCCGGATCGCGGCCTCGGCCTACAAGCAACTGCTCGGGCGCGATTTCGACACCGTCATCGTTCTCGGCCCCAGCCATTATGCAATCTTTACTGGAGCGGCAGTAACCTCCGCCGACGCCTACGAAACGCCGCTGGGCATAATTCCTGTTTCTCCCATTGCGGCCGAACTTGGCAAGATTCAGCCTTTTGCAATTAATCCGCCCTGCTCGGTAATGCAACCCAATTGGTCAAGCGAATCGACTAAAAAACAGCCCGACTTCGGTAAAAACGAAGCCGACACCTGGGAGCATTCTGTAGAAGCCCAACTACCGTTTCTGCAACGCACGCTGAAGAAATTTAACATTGTGCCCGTGGTCTATGGCGAAGTCGATCCCGAGGCCGCGGCAAAAGCGCTGATGAAATTTATCGACGACCGCACGCTGGTGGTCGTCAGTTCCGATTTAAGTCACTACTATCCCTATGATACGGCAAAAGTATTAGACACTGCTTGTGTTAAAGCGATTTGCGATCTGGATGTCAGGCGAATGAAGCAGGAAGAGGCCTGCGGCAAAGTGCCCATCCTCACCCTGATGGAAATCGCCAGGCAAAAAGGCTGGAAGACCAAGTTGCTCGATTGTCGCAACAGCGGCGACACCTCGGGCAATAAAGACGCGGTTGTAGGCTATGCGGCGATCGCCTTTTACGAACCCGAGGACAAAGAATCCGCAGCGGCCGAAAATCCCCGAACCGGCAAGCAGGAATTTAACGCCGAGCAAAGAAAGTTCCTCCTCGAACTGGCCCGCAAGAGCGTAACCCGCGCTGCAAACGGCGAAAAAATGCCGGAAGCGGACGCCGCCGGTCTTGCCGAAAATCTACGCAGCGCCCGGGCCTGCTTTGTCACGCTCACTAAAAACAACGATCTTCGCGGATGCATCGGCAGCCTTTATCCCCAGGAGCCTTTGTATCAAGCGGTTGTCAGCCGTACACAGGCGGCCGCGTTGGAAGATACTCGTTTTACGCCCGTCCGTCCCGAGGAATTAAAAGACATCCAGATCGAGATCAGCGTGTTGACCATACCCCGCCTCCTGGAATTCAAATCGCCCGACGATTTGCTGCAAAAACTCCGCCCAAACATCGATGGCGTGGTACTGATAATGGGAAGGCGACAATCAATATACTTGCCACAGGTCTGGGAACAAATCCCCGATAAAACCGAGTTCCTCAACCAACTTGCCAAGAAAGCCGGCGCGAGTGCCTCGGCCTGGCGAGATGATGGCACTTCCGTGCTGACCTACCAAGTCGAGGCCTTCAAGGAATCGGAAATCAAGTAGGGTGCGTGAAACGCACCGCGAATGTTTCGTATTGTAAACCCATGGGCTGCAACTCATGGGCTTTTTGGCGCGTGAAGCACCTCGCTTTAATTGGTGCATTTCATGCACCCTACTTTTAAACCATGAAGCGAAATTGTTATATTAGTTCCGTTCCCCGGCCGATCCTGTTCCTGGCCGTGTCCGCATTTGGCGTTTCGGCCTTCATGACCCAAATCACGCTGATGCGCGAGTTGCTTGCTGCGTTCTCGGGCAACGAATTGATCTTCGGGATCGTGCTGGGAAATTGGATGCTCCTTACGGGCATCGGTTCGGCCCTGGGCAAATCCGCCTCCCGGCTAAAATCGCCCATTGCCGTTCTGGCCGCGCTGCAAATTCTCATTGCTCTAGTGCCCGTGGCCGACGTGTTTCTGCTAAGAACTTTGCGAAATGTCGTTTTTATCCGCGGCGCCGAAGTGGGCCTGACCGAAACCGTGGCCGCCTGCTTTGTGCTTATGGCCCCTTATTGCCTGGCCACTGGATATCTCTTGACCCTGGCCTGTATGGCTGCGGCTGAAAAACTCCCCTCTACCTTTGGGAGAGGGGCAGAAGAAAAAATACTCCCCTCTCCTCTTGGGAGAGGGGCAGGGGGTGAGGGCGATAACGTCGGCAAAAGCACATCCCTCACCCAAACCCTCTCTCAAAGTGAGAGGGGACAAGAGAGTATAGGACGTGTGTACTTTTTCGATAACCTCGGCGGCGTATTGGGCGGAATTCTATTCACCTTCGTATTGATCCGCCTTTTCAGTCATTTCGGCATCCTCTATTTCCCGGCCATATTGAACCTGGTCTTGGCCGCGCTGATCGCCATCTTCGCCCGGCAAAGAATCCTGGCAATTACGGCCGTACTGCTCGCCGCCGGCCTGATCGCCGCAATTGCCGTTTATAATCTCGATGACGTTTCCAATAATCTTCAGTTCAAAGGCCAGAAAGTCGTTTATCACGGCGCATCGCCATACGGAATGCTTGTAGTGACCGAAGACGCCGGCCAATACAATTTCATCGAAAACGGCGTGCCGCTGTTTTCCACGCATAATACCGAGCAGGTCGAAGAAACCGTCCACTACGCCATGGCCCAGCGGCCCGATGCAAAACGTGTTCTCTTGATTTCCGGCGGTGCATCCGACACGGCTCGGGAGATATTGAAATATCCCCATGCCGAAGTGGATTATGTAGAACTCGATCCGCTCGTGCTTGACATCGCCCGCCGTTTCCTGCCCGAAGAATTAAACGATCCCCGAATTCATGTAATCAATGCCGACGGCCGACAGTATGTCAAACAATTCTCACAAAAGTCCCCTCTCCCCTTGGGAGAGGACCTACAAAAGTCCCCTCTCCCTTTGGGAGAGGGCCAGGGTGAGGGCTACGACGTCGTGATCGTCGATGCCCCGGACCCGTCTACCTCGCAGATCAATCGCCTGTATACCCGGGAGTTTTTCGAGCAGGTTCATCGCATTCTCGCCCCAGATGGCGTAATGTCGTTCTCGCTGAGCGGATATGAAGGTTATATCAGCAAGGAACTGGCCGGACTGATCGCCGTGGCCGATCGCACCTTGGTCCAAACCTATAAAAATGTGCTCATCCTGCCGGGCACGCGGAATTTCTTCCTTGCTTCCGACGGCCCATTGACCCCGGCCGTGGCCGAGCGCATCCAACGGGCGGGTGTTTCCACCCGGCTGGTAAACCGCAGCTATTGCGATGCCATGCTCACGCCCGACCGCATGGCCGACGTCCACCGCGTACTCTCACCCGACGCACCAATAAATGAAGATTTCAATCCCATTCTGTATTTTTATCATCTCCGCTACTGGATCAGCCAATTCACTCTCCGCTTCGGAATCTTGGAAGGCTTTTTGGCGATTCTTTTGCTGGTTTACCTAGTGCGATTGCGGCCCGTGCCGCTAGCCATATTCGCAGGCGGATTTGCCGCCACGGCATTGGAAGTTGTTCTACTGCTGGGATTCCAGATCCTGTACGGTTGCGTTTATCATCAAGTCGGCCTGATCATAACCATGTTTATGCTGGGGCTGGGCATCGGCTCGCTTTTCATGAACCGGCTCCTGCCGCGTTGCGGACGAAATCATCTGATCGCACTCGCATTGGCAATCGCGATATATTCCGCGTGCGTACCTTATATCTTAATGGCCTTGGGTCAAAGCGAATTGCCGGCCGCCGCCTGGGCCACTTGGGCGACAATCCCGGTTATAACTTTACTGCTGGCGATGCTAGTTGGCCTGGAATTTCCCTTGGCCGGCAAGGTCGGGTTTCAAGAGGTTACTGCCACTGCCGCCCGGCTTTACACGGCCGATTACATCGGCGCCGCCCTGGGCGCCCTGTTGGTCAGCACGTTGCTGATTCCCGTCCTAGGCGTAACCGCGGTGTGCCTCATAGCTGCGGGCTTGAATTTACTTGCCGCGGGAATGATGATTATATTTAGGAATGACTAAACATTAATTCCACTCGTTCCCACGCTCCGGCGTGGGAACGCAATTAAACATCCAATCATGCTGAAAAAGAACATCCATTATTACCTGCTGAAGACCGCCCGGCTTAGCGCTTGGCTGCTTTTACTTTTGATGCTATTATATATATTGACCGGTTTTGCCCTGTGCGGCGAACTGGGAATGAGCCGGTTGATGGATTTGCAAACCGCCTTGCACATTCATAAAGTTTTCGAATGGCCGCTGGTGTTCCTTTTTCTGATCCACGCATCGATCACAATTTACTTCAGTTTCAGGCGTTGGGGATGGATCAAGAGCAAAAGCAAAAACTGTTGAACCCAAAAGTCTCCCGCCGCGATGCCATAAAATTCAGCGCGGCCGGATTGGCCTGCCTGGCATGCGGAGGTTCGGCCGTTTTCTTCCTTGCCCGACGATGCAAAGCCGACGCAACAAACACGGTCTTCAAAGGCGACGCCCCTTCCGGAAAGATCTGGGAACTATGGCAACAGCGCGGCTGGGCCCAGAGGCGCGGCATTATCTGAAACCGGGCGGGAACATTCTTTGCAAGCTTTGCCCCAACGAGTGCGTTTTGGAGCCCGATGATCGCGGCCACTGCCGCAACCGCGTCCACAAGGACGGCAAGCTTTATACATTGGCTTATGCCAATCCCTGCGCATTCCATCTCGATCCCATTGAGAAAAAACCGCTCCTCCACTTTCTGCCCGGCAGCAGCGTGTTTTCGCTGGCCACGGCCGGTTGCGGATTCCGCTGCCTGAACTGCCAGAATTGGGACATTTCCCAACGCAAGCCCGAGGAAACCAAGGATCCCCACGGCGAACCACTGGTTCTCACTCCGTCCAGGCTCGACTCCCTCACTTCCGAAGACCTTAACCGCTTAAGCTTGTTTCCCGACGACGTGGTTGCCATGGCCGAGTATTTCTCTTGCCCCTCGATCGCCTACACCTATTCCGAGCCCATCGCCTGGTTCGAGTACATGATTGACATCGCCAAGGCAGCCCAGGCGAAAAACATCAAAAACTGCTGGATCACCTGCGGTTATATCCAGGACGAGCCGCTTAAGGAATTGTGCAAGTACATCGACGCCGCCAACGTGAACTTGAAAAGCTTCGACGATGAAATCTATCGCGATCTAAACGCCGGCAAACTCCAGCCTGTACTGGACACGCTTAAAACTCTCAAGCGCGAAGGCGTGTGGTTCGAAGTGACCAACCTCGTGGTGCCCACCTACACCGACAAGCCGGACATGATCCGGCGGATGTGCGATTGGCTGTTGGCAAACATCGGGCCGGACTATCCCCTGCACTTCTCCCGCTTCCAGCCGCAACACAAACTGACACACCTGCCGCCCACGCCCAAGGATATTCTCCTCGAAGCCCAGAGCATAGCCCGGCAAGCCGGACTCAACCACGTGTACATCGGCAATTGCCGCGAAGTGTCCGACGCCGAAACCACCTATTGCCCGAAATGCAAAAAAGCCGTAATCCAGCGCGACGTGTTCAGCGTCCTGGCCAATCACCTCATCGGCGGCAAGTGCGAATTCTGCTCCACGGCAATCGCCGGCGTGTGGTCGGCGTAGTTTTTAAACCTGACAAAAAGCCGCTCGCGGTTTCGCCATGCGTTAAAAAATCTTTCACGCGACTATTATAACATAATAATCTGTCATAAATGTTATAATAAATCTTAGACGATAACGTCCGACCTCGCGACCTCTTTCTCTTGCCTGTCTGCGTATACTTAAGCGACACGTTTAACTCTGACAAAATCGGGATGGGCACTAATTTTATTTGCCTTTTTCATAAAAAAATTGGCAAAACCGGTCCCCTCGCATTTTTGTTTTCAGGAGGATAGTCCCATGAAACGACGCGAATTTCTCGCCGGTACCCTGGCTGTCGGGGCCGGTATTGCACTGGGCAATCAGCTTTCCGCCGCCGAACCGAATACAAACACACAAGAAGGAGGAGCAAAAATGCCATTCCAACAACCCCCCCTGCCCTATGCCATGGGCGCCATGAAACCGTTCCTGTCCGAAGAGCAGATAATGTACCATTACACCAAGCACCACGCCGCGTATTTTAAAAACCTCAACGGCCTGGTCGAAGGCAAGCCCGAGGCCAATATGCCGCTTAAAGAATTGGTCATCCAGGCCGCCGCCGGCCCGCTTTTCAACAACGCGGCCCAGGCCTGGAACCACAGCTTTTATTGGGACTGCATGATACCCAAGGGCAAAGGCAATCCCAAAGCCGATCTGGCTACGCGATTGACACGCG
Source organism: Pirellulales bacterium (assembly GCA_963844755.1). GTDB lineage: Bacteria > Planctomycetota > Planctomycetia > Pirellulales > Thermoguttaceae > JBEKIK01. The sequence continues at coordinate 106,407 of CAWJPM010000014.1, read as the reverse complement.
ACTTCGGCAGCCTGGAAAACTTCAAAAAGGCCATGTCCGAGGCCGCGGTGAAACTCTTCGGCTCGGGCTGGGCCTGGCTGGCGGTTAATGACAGCGGCAATCTGGAAATCCTCCCCCTGGGCAATGCCGACACTCCGCTGAAACATGGCAAAACGCCCCTGCTGACGATCGACGTCTGGGAACACGCTTATTACGTCGATTATCGCAACGAACGCCCCAAATACGTGGACGGCTTCTGGAACGTAGTCAATTGGGACTTCGTGGAAAAAAACCTGGCCGCCGCCAAAAAATCGTAGGGTGCGTGAAACGCACCTTAATCCGTAGAGTGCGTGCTTGCACGCACGCGATATCGCGGGAAATTACTTGTTATTTTGCCCCCGATGATTACACCGGGGGTTTTTTATTTACATCGGGTGCCATGCCCACGCTTACGTGGGCATGTGGCCTTTGCATCTTTTATATGCACTCTTCAAATGTCAAAAAACCACTCCGCTTTGTTGAACCAAAATCCCACCTGCCCGTATTACACTACATGTTATATTAAATAAACACATTATCTTCTGGCCAAGGCCGAAGAATACCTGGCATAACATTAACCGCGGCAACGGATTACGGTCATTCGATAGAAACCCAACGGCCCTAAAAAGAGCCGTTTAATACACGACCGTTCATTTCAATTAACCGGGAGAAATGATGATGAGTGACAATCCCTTACCCGCCGACAGTGCCCCGAATAATCTTTCCGAACAACCCCCAGCGCCCCCCCAGCCGACTTCCCCCGCAGTTTGCGAAAAGCGAAGTTGTTGCCGCTGTTGCCGGGCCTTTGGATGTCTTTTCTCAATCGCCATCGTGTTGGCGATATGTGTTTTCATAGGATGGCGCCTGCTTACGCCAAGGTATACCGCCAGGTTGTATATACACCTGCATTATCAAAGAGAAACGATGGTCTTTCCCAACGCGCAACGTACGGACGAAAATGAGTACGAATTGTTCAAAAACACCCAAATGCAGTATATAAATAGCCATTTTGTTCTCGCCACCGCGCTTCATAAACCAGATGGACGTCCGATTTCCCGCCTGCCCATCCTCCGCAAGCAGGATGATCCGGTCGCCTGGTTGCAAAGACACCTATCCGTATCGTCCCCCGGCCATTCAGAGATCATAAAAGTCAGCCTGTCCGCCGACGATCCCGAGGAGGCGGCCGATATAGTTACGGCGGTGGTCGACGCCTACAAGACCGAAGTTATCGATAGTGAAATGGAGAAGCGCCGCAGCCGCGTAAACGAACTGGAACAAATTTATACCAATAATGAACAGCTAGTACATAATAAACGCAACGATCTTAAGCAATTGGCCGAACAATTGGGAGCGGCCGAAACGGAAAACCTCAACCTGAAACAAAAGCTCACCCTGGAAGAGTTGGTGCTGTATCGGAATCAATTGGCAAAGCGCGATTTCGATGTGGGGCGGTTGCGAAGCAAATTGGCATCGCGTCAAGCCGAACTTCAAGCCGTGAAAACCGCCGACATATCCGACCTGGAGTGCGAATTGTTCGCCCAGTCCGATCCGGTCTTGAAAACTTTAACCGAGGAAATTTTGCAGCGGAAGATGGATAAGGAGTCCGGTTCGCAGTCGCAGACGCCGGAAGACAAATCCAATAAAGACGCCGAAAGACGCCAAGCCCAATTAAAACTGTTAGAAAATGAATACGAAAACCGCATAGGCAAAATAAAGGAAGAAATCCTGCACAAGCGTCAAACTGAAGTAGAAAAGGAAATCAAGCGCCTGGAAGCGGCCATCGAAATTGCCAGCAAGCAGCAAAAGACCATTGAAGAAGAGGTGCAAAAGCTGAAAAAAATGGCCGAGCAATTCGGCAGTTCATGGGTCGATGTGGAAATGCTCAGGGCCGACATAGCAGTCCGCGAAAAGTCGCTGGACGCCATTGCCGCCGAGCGGGATAAACTCAGGGTCGATTTGCGCGCCCCTTCCCGGATAGAAATCATGCCAGGTAAAGCGACCGCGGAAAAACGCTCGCCCCTGATCTTTCTGCCATAATATGCGGGTTGTGAAAGAGAATATTTCTCCCAACCCTCAGAGTTATCCAACCCTCAGAGCCGGGCCGTGTCGGCCCGGCTGGAATTTATAATTATTTTTTTACGCCCATTCATGGGCGTTGTCCGCCGCAAGCGGTATTAGGCCCAGCGTTTACGCCGGGTGAGAAAGTCCTAATGATTCTTTCGTCTTTCGTCTGTCAGCCCCGTTTTACGGGGCTCCTGTTTTGGACTTTATTTCCGCTTGCTCTGTTGTCTGATTTCCGCGATCCACTTTACCACTTTCTCCACCTTCGCCGTGATGGCCTTATAATCGCCGGCCGCCACCAGATCGCTTTTGACCAGGTTCGAGCCCATGCCCAGGCAGGTTACGCCGGCCTTGAACCATGCTTCGATACACTCACGGGTGTCTTCCACGCCGCCGGTGACCATGACGCTGGTCCAAGGGCACGGGGCTAACAGGGCCTTGACGAATTCCGGCCCCCCCAAAGTCCCGCCGGGAAAGATTTTTACGATCTCAGCGCCCAGTTCCTCGGCGTCGGAAATCTCACTCACCGTGCCGCACCCGGGTATATAGGCTATTTTGTGCCGATTGCAGAGCCGGGCGACCTCCGCGCTGAGCACGGGAGCGACAATGAAATTCGCCCCCGCCCCTATGTACATCGCCGCCGTGGGTGCGTCGTGGATCGTGCCCGCCCCAAAAACCATATCCGGCAGTTCCTTCTGGCAGAACTCGGCCAGTTCGACGAACAACGTGTGCGCCCGGTCGCCGCGGTTGGTAAATTCGATCGTCCGCGCCCCTCCCTTGGCTAAGGCCAGCATGATGTTTTTCGCCGCCTCAAGTTGAGAATTGTAAAATAACGGCACCAGCCCGCTTTGCCCGAGGGCATTGAGCACTTCCAACCGCTTAAATCGCGCCATATCATTTTCTCCTCTATAAATTGAAAAAAGTATTAATCAACACGGAGAAACGGAGATCACGGAGAATAAAATTGTAAATGCATAAAGTGAATAATTATTCTCTAGAACTTGTGTCCCCAATAATAATTCAATCTTTAATTCTTCTTAATTCTAAACGCTATCTCCGTGTACTCCGTGCCTCCGTGTTGTATTTTATTGTTAAATTATTTTATTGCAAATATATCTTTCCTTCGCGAAAATCTTCCCAGGCCGGTTCAAAGGCCACCGGCGGCTTGCCGGCAGCGCGTGGAGCCACGTTTCGGCATGCGAACAGATCCTCGTTTTCAGGATCGTATTGGACTTGCAGGATTTCCTTCCGCAATTCCACGTTTTCTTTTTTGAACCGCAGCGGCCGCCCGGTCTGTTGGTCAATAACGCTGGGATGAATTTCCACTCCGTCTTCGCTAAGCACAAGGTGTGAACCGCGCGAACCGCCGCCTTGTTCCAATAGACTAACAATGGCTTTAAGGTAGACCGTGCTCGTTAGGGCCAGATGTCGCGCCTGGATGGCTGCCACGGCCTCTTGCGCCGATCGGGCCGCAAACCCCTGCCGGCCGATTTGCCGGTACAGTTCCACGGCCTTGCCCAGCGCCGCACGCGCATCTTCCAAACGCCGGATGTGTCCGGCCGAGGCCGTCATTCGGCGGCGAATCTCGCCCATCACATATTCACCGGCCAGACCGTTGCCGCCGGCAAACATCGCCGCCATCTCGCCCACAAATGCCCCCAGTTTTTCCTCCAATACTTTCGACCGCACGCCCGCGGCCCGTTTGCCCGGCGTATACACGTTGGCGATATATTCGGCCGCCCGCAGCCCGCCCGTCTGCCCGGCGTTAAGTGCCGATCCGCCCGGCCGCTTTATGCCGTGCGTGCCTGCCATCTCGCCGATGACAAAGGTGTGCGGAATGCTCGACTCCCACCACTTGTTCACCGCGAGTCCGCCGTTGTTGTGCTGGGCGCAAACGGCAATTTCCAGCGGCTCCTTCCCGAGATCGATCCCATGCTCGGCATAGATATCGATGGCCAGCGGATTCATTTTCATCAGCCGGTCAATAGGCCGCTCTTGCGTGGCCCCGGTGTATAAGAGATACATCCGGGCTTCAAGCTCGAGGTCCTCGATGTCGAAGGCCGCCATTTCCGGTGGCACGGGCATCTTGCCCGTGTTTTCCGTCTGGGATGAAGACGGGGGCATCGGGCCCTTGGGATTGTGTAAAAAATCCATGAACACCCGCCGCCCCTGCCGGGTTTCGTTGAATACCAAAACGTCGATAAGCGACGATTGCAGGTTCTCGATCCGCTGCGGGTCGAACGGCCACTGATAGCCCTTCATGAAAATCTTGCTCGCCATTTCCCGCATGCTGGGAAACACACGCGCCAGAAATTCACGCTCGTTCGATCCGTCGGCGTCCGTGCTGTATATCCGCGGGATGACCTGCATGTACGAGCCCGATACGTTCCAGCGATATTTTATGCTGGCCAGCCCAAACTGCGATTCGGTAAGGTTCTCGCCCGCCAGACCTGCCTCGAATGCCAGTCCGTGGATGCCAAACTGTCCCTGGGGATAGACCGTTGTCTCATAAAGCTCTCCCGGCCCGCCGGCGGCCAGCACCAGGTTCTCGCAGGCAAATACATTGATCGCGTAATCCTCCGGACTGATCTGGCCGCGGTCCACGGTCACAACCGCAACGATCCGCTTATTGCTAGTCCCCTCTCCCTTTGGGAGAGAAATATCAGTCCCCTCTCCCTTTGGGAGAGGGCTAGGGTGAGGGCTTTTTCTATGATTGGAATCCACCGTAATCAGCCGGGCGACCTCCTGGTTGTCGTGAATGGCGATTTTATATCGTTCCACCTGGCGCTGGAGGCATTCGCTCATGAATTTACTGGTCTTCGGTCCGGCGGAGGTTGCCCGCTGGTACGGATCATGATCGGTCTTGTATCCGATGTAACTTCCCTGGGCGTCGTGCGGAAACGGCACGCCCGCCTGGACCAGGTGATAAAACTCCCGCAGCGACCCGGCTCCCTCGGCCAAGGCAAGGTCGTGGTGCACGCAGCCGTTGGCGGTGATGCTCTTGGCAAAATCATCGGCGCTATCGGCCACGTCCGGGCTAGTGCCCAACTTGTAATACGTCTGCTTGTCCGATCCGCTCATCCGCGACGCCCCCAGCCCCAGTCCGGCCGTAATCACGCCGATCTTTTTCTCCGCCTTTTCCACGCCCTTTTGCGTCATAAACTCATACAAATGCACCGCGCAATTCATGCCCGCCGCCCCGGTGCCGACAATCAGCGTGTGGTATTGGTGGACGTTGATTTTCTGGTTTTTTATTTTAATTGTTTTCATGTCATAAAATCGCCACTGTTGGTAACGATCCTGTGCGCGACCAAAGGTCGCGACTTTATATTAAAATTACAACCGCCGCAAATGAAATCCCCCATCCACATTTATCACTTGCCCAGTGCAAAAATCCAACCGGCCTTCGGCAATGGCGCCGACGGCCTTGGCCACGTCTTGCGGCGTGCCCCAGCGGCGGATGGGCGTCAGACCTTCGGCGATCATCTTGTCGTACTTGTCTTTCACCACTGTAGTCATGTCGGTGGCGATAATGCCCGGACGGAGTTCAAACACGCCGATGCCGTATTCAGCCAGGCGGTCGGCGTACAGGATCGTCATCATGCCGATGCCCGCCTTGCTCATGCAATACTCGCCGCGCGCGGGCGAACTGGTGTAGGCCGAGATCGAGCCGGTATTGACGATGCGGCACTTGCGGCCCGGGTTCTCGGCTATCTGTTCGATCATCAAGCGGGCGACCCGCTGAGTTAAGAAATACGGCCCTTCGAGATTTATCTTCATCACCCGCTGGTAACTTTCCTCACTGGCTTCCAAAAGGTCGGACCGTTCGAGCGGCGCGACGCCTGCGTTGTTCACCAGCATGTCGCAGCTGCCCGAAACGCTTTTCAACGGCGCGGACAAGCAGTTCGCGGTCCTCGGCCGAACTCACATCGGCCCTAAGCGACAGGCAGGCCGCCCCGCAGGTCTGGATTTCATCTTTCGCGGCCAGGGCTGCACATTCATCCGGCCGGCCCTGGGCGTCGAAGTCGAAATGGCTGATCGCAACGTCGTACCCCAAGCCCGCCAGTTCCATGGCAATTCCCTTGCCGATTCCCCGGCTTCCCCCGGTTACAATCGCAACGGGTTTATCCGCCATTTTTATCCTTCATCGTTTAGCCCATTATGTTGGGGCCGCAGATGTTGGGGCAGCAGTTAAACTGCTGCTCCAACGCAGTTTCATCGTTTAGCTCCGGGGGCACCATGCGAAGCATGGTCGCTCCTGGCGTTTTTGCCGCGGTTTTTCTGATCCAATTCCCGGCCAATTTCATTCCATAATCATGCCAAAATTATATCAGGCAAGGGAAAAGAATGTAACAGGGGGTACGGTCGCCGCCCAGGGCCGTTAACCTGAAACCGGTTATACGCTAAAATGTTATTTTGGCATCTACTTAAGCGGCCGATTAAGCGACCCAGCAGCACGCCCATGTCCAAGCCCAAAAAATCGCCCGATGTAAAAACCCCCCAAGCTCGGCGGAGGACATCTTTCTCATCCGCCTTGCCCTGGAGCGTGCCGGCAGGAGTAGTGCTCATCGCGGTCGCCGTATTTCTGGCTTACCTGCCATCCATAAACGGCGGATTCATCTGGGACGACCACGACCTTATTACCGACAGCAATCTCATCAAGGCCTCAGACGGCCCCTTCCGATTTTGGTGCACCACCAATCCGATAGACTATTGGCCGGTGACCAACACCACGTTCTGGATCGAGTGGCGGCTGTGGGAAATGAACTCTGCCGGCTATCACGTCACTAATTTTATATTGCACATTGCCGAGACCCTGCTAATTTGGATGATTCTACGGAAGCTGTCCATTCCCGGGGCATTTTTGGCGGCCATGATCTTCGCCTTGCATCCGGTGAACGTGGAATCGGTGGCCTGGATCGCCCAGCGGAAAAACCTGATGGCCATGCTGTTTTTCCTGTTGTCGATTTTATGGTATATGAAAGGAATACAGTGGGCAGTGACCCAGAGGGCGCCCGGTCGCGAAACCGCAAGCGATTTCATTCATCCCTCATCCCTTATCCCTTATCCTTCAGGCTTTTACTGGCTGAGCCTGGCGGCGTTCACCTTGGCGATGCTCAGCAAGGGATCGGTTGCGGTATTGCCGGTATTGCTGTTGGGGATCGTGTGGTGGCTGCGCCCGCTAACTTGGCGGGACATGGTGTGGTCCGCGCCATTTTTCCTGGTCGCGATCGTATTCACCGTGGTAAATATGCAGTTCCAAGCTTACGGTGTGGAAGGAGCAATCCGTATCGCCGGTTTTACAGAGCGCCTGCTTGGGGCGGGATGCATAGTGTGGTTCTATCTTTACAAGGCATTTTTACCAATCGATCTGTCCTTTGTGTATCCACATTGGAACATCGAGACCGGCAATCCCCTGTGGTGGCTCCCGCTGTTGTCGGCATTGGCTGTTACCGCCCTGTTATGGCGATACAGAAAAAGTTGGAGCCGGCCATTGTTGTTTGCCTGGGGATTTTTCTGCGTCGTGCTTGTTCCGGTGATGGGCTTGACCGACGTATACTTCATGCGTTACGCCTTGGCGGCCGACCATTACGAGCATATTGCCATTATCGCGGCGATTGCACTGGCCTCCGCTCTATGGGCCGCATGGCATCGGCCGGCACTGGAATGGGGCCGCCGTGCCGCGACTGCGGCGGCCATTGCGGCACTGGCAACACTCGCAGTTCTGACCTGGCAGCAAAGCCGGCTATACCGCGACGAATTTACCCTGTATGTTGACACGCTGAATAAAAGTCCTGATTGCTGGATGGCGCACATAAATCTGGGCAAAGTATTCTTGGATACGGGCCGACCGCAAGATGCCAAGGACCATTTCCAGCAGGCCTTGCGCATTAAATCGGATTGCACCGAGGCCTACAACAATCTGGGCAACATCTTTCTTGATATGGGCCGGCCGCAGGAGGCGATTGAATATTACCGGAAAGCCTTGTCGTTAAAACCCGATTACGCCACGGTCCTCAGCAACCTAGGCAGTGCATTGAATGAGACCGGCCGCCCTGAAGAAGCCATCGAGTATTGCGAAAAGGCGTTGCGTCTTGAACCCGGCTATCAAAAGGCCTGGTTCAACCTGGGAAACGCATTTTTAGATTCCGGCCGGCCGCGGCAGGCAATCGATGATTACCAACAAGCACTGGCCATTAAACCAGATTATCCCGAGGCACACAACAACTTGGGAAACGCCTTGAATCAAGTCGGCCGCTCCCAGGAGGCGATCGAGCATATCTTAACGGCATTGCGCCTTAAGCCCGACTTTGCCGAGGCCCACTTAAACCTGGGAAACGTACTGTATAATTTAGGCCGTCTGCCGGAGACGATCGAACAATACCGGCAAGCCTTGGTTCTGAAGCCCGATTTCGACCAGGCACATATTAATTTAGGCGGCGTATTGGTCCAGGCAGACAGACCCCGAGAGGCAATCGAACAACTTCGGCAAGCCTTGCGCCTGAAACCCGAGTTCGCCGAAGCCTATTATAATTTAGCCGTGGCCTATGCCGCCATGCACCAATCATCCGAGGCCGCGACCGCGGCCGGGAAGGCCCTGGAACTTGCCCGATCTCAGGGCCAGACTGTCTTGGCCAGTAGGATAGAAGTCTGGTTGAACTCCTACAGCGCCGGTCAGCCGGACCCGCGGGATATGCCGCCCACTTCAGGAGGCCTTTCCAAGCCGCCTTGATTCCACAATGCCGTCAAGAACCGCTGTTTGTTATGAAAATCACCTGAAAAAAATCATATCGATCAACAAATAGATAATAACCACGAATCCCAGAATAATCCCACCGCGAATTAACAACGTCAGCCATCTCTTTCGCCTGACTACCAACAGGGTTGTGGGAATTTGCTCGACTCCGGCCAGCTTCACCAGGCGCGGCGACACGATGCCTTTGGATGTATCTATTTCTTGATCGTAAGCCGAAGTGGCCCAGCGCGAGGGCGGCAATTTTTCCAATAGCGAAGGCTTAGGCGGCGGTGGCTCGGACGGCGTTGCGTTTTTGGAGGCCGGAGATTTCGTCCCCGAAATCTTCGAACTATCGCCGGGCCTGTATGGCTTTTTGCCCAGAACCGGCCGGGGTTCGGTTTCCTCTTTCACCGGAGCAAAACCTATGTCCTGTTCCGGCCCGCCCTCCTGCTGAAATCCCACCAGGCCGTGGGCCGACTGCTCTATGTCCACTCCCATCAGCCGATTTGCCAATGCCGGCGTAAGGTAGCCCTTATCGATCAGCACTTGAGCTATATCGGCCGCCGTAACATGATGCGTATGCCGATTATAAAGACTGAGCAACAGATCGCCGGGCACCAGATCCTTTTCTTTAAGCACTGCCAGGAATTGATCGACGGACATCATGGTTTAAAAAACCAATAAATAGTTTTGACTTTGGGATAAGAAGGGAAAAAAACCGGGAATCAAGGCTCGAATGGACCTACCCTTTATTCTCACCCATCGGCACGTTTCTTTCAATCGGTTTGACTAAAAAAAACCTCGAATTCTGTTTTTTTTAAAGCCTATAACAAAACTATTAACGGTTGGCGTTAATTTTCCCATTATATGCCCCGATCTCGCTTAAAACAAGGCTTGGCCGGGAACCCTGCCCGCATTCTCCATTTTACAGATAAATTCCGCATTGATACATAGCATTTTCAATGCAAATTCCGATAAATGACCGGGATTTGCCGGTAAAATCACCATGCCGCCGATACTGCGATTCGTGTTCACCCGATTTTAATCCTTCCACCGCCTTCCTGGGTAACTCGGCAATAATCTCTTATGCCGGTTGTGCCTCTTCAAATGGATTTGCATGGCATTTGCGCTGCGCAAGCGGCAACGCGCCGCACATGGAAACTCGTCTACAAGTTCTGAAATGGCCGATACTTAGGTCGAAGATGCAGGATCTGTTTTAGACACGGATGCGATCCGGCCCGCCCCATCCGCTCCGGAATGTAGATTATCGTTTCCACCTTTTGCCACATCGTTTTTATGTTTGAAGAACGTAAATTGAAACGCGATCTTCTGGCCCTGGCCTTATTGGCCTTGGTCATCTTTCTCGCGGCGGCCTTGTTCACTTACAATCCGGCCGATCCGCCCACGTCTCTGGTCTATCCACCGCATCTTGAAATCCGCAACACTTGCGGACGTTCAGGGGCCATTGTCGCCCGATTGCTCTTCGAAACGTTGGGCATCGGCGCATACTATTTGATCATCTCCCTGATCGTGCTCGACGCCGTTTTGCTCATGCACCGGCGGATATCGCAACCCTGGCTCCGCGCTGGCGGTTGGTTGCTGTCGCTTGTGGGCCTGACCGCCCTGGCCGCCATGGCCCTTGCCCGGCTTTCGCCCGGCCCCGTGATCGGCCCGGGCGGATACCTGGCGCAACCGGCCGGGGACTTTTGGAATTGCACTTCGCCCGACTCGGCGCGTATATCATCTCCGTCAGCCTCCTTGCCGGCGGATTGCTGCTGACGACCGACTACATGCTTATTCGCGCCTTTGTATGGATGATAAGCATGCCGACCAAACATTTAGGCCGAGGCGTGTTGCAGGTCGGCGCGGCATACGCCCACAAACTCGGCCGCCGCCGATCCGACCTCGACGCCTACGAATCCGATGAAGTAAACGATAAAGTAGCGGTCCGCATCAGTGGCCGTGCAAATGAAGAAGTTGAAACCATAAAGCCGCGACCGTCGGTCGCGCAAGAAGAAGACGAGGCAAAAGCCGTCGATCAAGCCGGCAACGACAAAAAAGCGGTGGCTGTTATCCCGGCCGGCAATCAGCCAGCCGCCAAGTCCGCGGCAAAGGGCAAACAAGCCGAGCGGCAAAAACTATTCGAGCAATTCGAGCCCGAAAAACCCGGCCAGAATGCCGCCGACTACGAACTGCCCGCCCTCGACCTTCTCCTGCCCGGCGAAACTTACTCCTTCGACGAGCACGAGAAAGAAGTCCGACGCCGCGCAAAATCCTGGAAAAAACCTTCCTCGATTTCGGCTTCAACGTCCGCGTGGTCGAAATCCAGACCGGCCCGGTCATCGCCCAGTTCGAGGTGGAACTCGAGGCCGGCCTGCGCTTAAGCAAAATCACCGCTCTGGCCGACGACCTGGCCATTGCCCTCCGCGTGCCCAGCGTCCGCATAGTGGCCCCCATACCCGGCAAAAACACCGTCGGCATCGAGGTCCCCAATACCCAACGCCAGATCGTCCGGCTCCGCGAGGTCATCGAAGAAGCCAACGGCAAGAGCATGAAAATGCGGATCCCTCTTTACCTGGGCAAGGACGTGGCCGGAAATCCGCTGGTCGTCGATCTTAGCACCCTGCCGCACCTGTTGATCGCCGGGCGGACCGGCACCGGCAAAAGCGTGTGCCTAAACTCGATCATCGTTTCCATGCTCATGACCCGCCGGCCCGATGAAGTTCGCATGCTCTTGATCGACCCCAAAATGGTCGAACTCAGCCCATATAAAACCCTGCCGCACCTCATGCACCCGGTTGTTACCGACATGCGCAAGGCCGAGGCCATCCTGGCCTGGGCGGTCGATAAAATGGAAGAGCGATATCACCTCCTCGCCCGCGCCGGAGTCCGCCACATCAGTGTCTACAACCAGTTGGGCGAAGAGGAACTCATGGAACGTATCCAGCCCGAGGACGATGAGGAACGCCGCCAAATCCCCTTGCACATGCCATACATCGTCATAGTGACCGACGAGTTGGCCGATCTGATGATGACCGCCGCCAAGGAAGTCGAGGGCCACATCATCCGCCTGGCGCAAAGAGCCGCGCGGTCGGCATCCACCTGGTGCTGGCCACGCAAAAACCCACCGTTGACGTAATCACCGGCCTGATAAAATCGAATCTTCCCGCCAGAATTTCCTTCCAGGTTGCCTCGCGCACCGACTCCCGCGTGGTGCTCGACGAAATGGGCGCCGACAAACTCCTGGGCAACGGCGACATGCTATTCCTCTGGCCCGGCACCGGCACTTTAATCCGCGGCCAAGGCACGTACCTCAGCGACGACGAAATCAATCGTGTCATCGCCACGGTTGCCACGTCCGAGCCGCAGTTCGTCAAGGAACTCGTGCAGCTCAAGGCTTCGCAGCCCGAGGGCGAAACGAAAAAATTCGACCGCGGCGACGACCTGTACGAGTCGGCCGTGGACATCGTCATCCGCGAAGGCCGCGGCAGCGTCTCGCTTTTGCAACGGGCTTTAGGGATAGGCTACGGACGCGCTGCCCGGCTGATCGACTACATGGCCGAGGACGGCATCGTCGGCCCGTACAACGGCTCCCAAGCCCGCGATATCCTCGTCACCATGTCCCAATGGGAAGCCATGACCGGCCAAGCCCCCGCCACGCCTGACGAGGTTCAAAAGTCCAAGCCCCGGCGGACAAACAAAATCTTCATCGCCCAGCCCAACAAAACCGCCTTCGATGACGAAGATTCCCAGGAAGAATCCTTCCAAGACAACGCCGAGGAAGATGAAGAAGAGCCTGAAAATACCGCCGAAGATGAAGACGACCAAGAATCAGGTCCCCTCTCCCACCGGGAGAGGGCTAGGGTGAGGGCAGATTCAGGCGAAGAATCGGATGAAGTAGAATCCAATGAAGAAACCGACGCGCGCGAAACTGACACGGACGAATCAGACGAAGAGGAAGATGATTCCGACGACTATGACGAAGACGAAGAATCCGACTACGAAGAATCCGATGCCGAAGCTGACGACGAATCAGAATCAAACGACGACTCCACCGACTCCAACCCCCGCGCCCCCAACAAACGCTGGAAGGCCGAGAGCGCGTAATTAGCGGATTTTATCTATTCATATTGTAAAGCCGCGACCAGTGGTCGCGCGATATGCCCGCCAATTTTGTCCGCCAATCACGGTATCCAAAGTGGTCCAATTCTACCAAGAGGTTTTTTCGACCAATTTCGACAACTCGGCTGAATCTTTGGCCACAAGAGTAATGATATTCAGATTTCGGGCCGTGCTGTCGTATTTTACCGCTCCTTGGCTGCCAACCTCCGCTTCAATTTCCGGCCAGGCCTTTGGTAAAAGATCCCTGAATGCCTCTGGTATGGAATCTTTTTCATCAACGGTAAGCATTAGAATAATAGTATTTCCCGGTTTAACAAATTTAGTAAATTGTTCCTCATAATCTTTGGGATTATGAGGCCGGCCGGTGTAATGATAAGTGAGCTTTTTGAACATGATTTTGCCCAAATCCCCTACGTTTTTGTAATTCTTTCCCGAACAGAAAACAAACACGGCGGGATATTTAAGATCGCCTGCGTTGGCAAGCATGTTGTTGCCGGCGTTAGCAATCGTGTTATGCAGCAGGTCAGTCCCATTTCCCACCGGCAGTTTGGATAGATCAAAATTGGAAAAGTTTGCTCGAACTTGTTTTTTCCACAACTCCCACCGGGCAGAAAGAACGAGTTCGTAAGGATCGCCGCCCTTGTCGTAGGCATAGCGGTTGCCGGGCATGATCCGCGTTTTCGGATCGTAGTCCTCATATAAAACCAATTGGGTGTCGTCTAATAGCATCCAGCGGTCATGGATGAAAATTTCTAAAAACACGTGCCCGTTCCAGCTTCCTTCCGTACCCTTAGTGCGGAAACCGCGGATCCAATCGGCATCCAGAGTCTTGACCCATACAGTGGGGATCCCACAGGCCCGGGCCAAGGAACCGAACAGAACCGAATAGTTCGCACAACCTCCATACGCACCATCATCGAGCATTTGATCAAAAGTTCGCCACTCGTTGTAATAATCCGCCTTATAAGACACTTTCGACTCGATCCAGCGATAGATGGCCAATAGCTTTTTCTCCGGAGTCGATCCCTCAATCGTTTCGGCCGCTTTCATAATCCGATCGCGGCTGCCCATCTTATCATTCAAAAATAAATAGGCCTTGGGATTGGAATAATCAATCCTATCAACCGAAGGCATGGGAATTTCTTCCGCATTTTTGCCCTGTATCTCGGGCTCGGCGGCCTGGATGAAGGCGGTGCCAAATAACAAGGGCAATAGGAATTTTAAGTGTCCCATAAATTCCTCCGATTTGATGTGTGAGTCGAATTTGGGTTTGCCAAGTATTATCCGTCAGGTTTTTTTAGCGGACCAATCCATTCCTCTAGCTTCTCCAAAGGCTCCATTAGCTTCAGTTGTACATGAGACACCTTCAATGATAACTTCGTCGAAGAAAAGAAACTCAGTTCTATCTTTTTAGCAGGCGTCCACTCCAACGCTGATACCAATTCAATCTCGCGACCATTGTTATCAATAACGGAGCCATCGTAAACATAGTCAGAACTCTCCGATATCCAATCAAAGGAAAGTTGTTCAATGCCTTGAAGAAGCAAGTCCGCACGGTAACTCCAAACGTCATAGCGTTCATAAGATTTCTCAATGAAGACACAGATATGGGTAAAACTCAGAAAGCCGCTGCCCCCGTTTTGAACTGTAAAGCTCCCTAGTCCCAAGCCAAGCGAACTCCATTAGGCGTTTGACGGTTAGCGCGTGAAAAAACTCGAAAACCTTCAGCATTTTCGGGCGTATCAAGGGTTAACAACAACATCCCTTGACCCGAACCATGGAGGTTTTCGAGTGAATACCAAGATACGACATCAGATCGCTCGACGCAAGCGGCGGATCGCGCGGCGGCTGGACAAGAACGACAACCGGGGTTGCGAGCGGCCGATGATGACCGCCGCCAACATCCACTACGAGATTGCCGATCGTACTCGGGCAACTGCCGCCGGGGGCATCGGCGCCTTGCATCTGCTGACGCGCAAACTCCAACTCGATGAGGCGATCGACCGCAACCTCTCGTTGTTCAAGATCCATCTGCCGTACCACGAGTCGGACCACGTGCTGAACATTGCCTATAACCTGCTGGCGGGCGGAACGTGCCTGGAGCACTTGGAGATTCTCCGCAAGGACGAGGCCTACCTCGACGCCCTCGGGGCGCGGCGCGTGCCCGACCCGACGACGGCAGGCGACTTCTGCCGCCGTTTCGGGGCCGGCGACATCTCTACCTTGCAGGAGACATTCAACGCCACGCGTCTGAAGGTCTGGCGTCAGCAACCCGCGGAGTTCTTCGAGGAAGCCGTGATCGAGGGCGACGGCACGATGGTCGAAACCACGGGCGAGTGCAAACAGGGCATGGACATCAACCACAAGGGCCAGTGGGGTTATCACGCCTTGGTGCTTTCCCTGGCCAATACAGGCGAGGTATTGTACGTGCTCAACCGCCCGGGCAACCGGCCCAGCCACGAACACGCCGCGGGCTATTTCGACCGCGCGGTGGCCCTCTGTCGTCAGGCGGGCTTTCGGCGGATCCTCTTGCGTGGCGACACCGACTTCTCGCAGACGGAGCATCTCGATCGCTGGGATCAGGACGGCGTGCGGTTCATCTTCGGCATCGACGCCACGCAGGCCTTGTACGAAATCGCCGAGAATCTGCGGCAAAATGCCTGGAAAGAGTTGCGTCGCCGTCCAAAGCGCAAGGTGCGCAGCGTGCGGCGGCGTGCGGAGAAGGTCAAGCAGCAGATTGTCGAACAACGCGGGTTCGAGGACGTCCGTTTGGCGAAGGAGCACGTCGCCGAGTTCATCTATCGCCCCGCGAAGTGCCGCAGGAGCTATCGGGTGATCGCGGTGTGGAAAGACCTGGAAGTGTACCAAGGCCAGAAAAAGCTGTTCGACGATTCGCGGTGCTTCTTCTATATCACCAATGCCTGGGGAACGCCCACGGAAGAAGTAGTGTTCGGGGCCAACCAGCGCTGCAATCAGGAAAACATTCTCCAACAGCTCAAAAGCGGCGTGCGGTCGCTGTCGGCCCCCGTGGACAACCTGGTGAGCAACTGGGCATACATGGTCATGGCCTCCCTGGCGTGGAGCCTGAAGGCCTGGGCCGCGTTGCTCTTGCCCGACGAGGGCCGTTGGAGCGAAAAGCACGGGGAGGAAAAACGCAAACTGCTGCGGATGGACTTTGCCACGTTTCGACGGGCGTTGGTCAACGTGCCGGCGCAGATCGTCCGTGGCGGGCGGAAGATTCTCTATCGTCTGTTGGCATGGAACCCATGGCAGCACGTGTTCTTTCGCTTGCTCGACCAGCTTCGCAAGCCGCTGCGATGCTGAGACGAGAAGCTTGAAGCTGGAGTCCGGATGCTCCGGTCCGCCGCGGCCTTGCCACAAAAGAAGGGAAAACGAACCATGCAACACCCACAACCCGACCAATCACGACTGCCCTGTGGCGGCCCCGCTCGCGCTGTGCTCCCACTCGTCCAACAAATCAGCCTCCAAAACGCCAACGGCCTTCGCTTGTTTTGGGCCTAGTCTCCCGTCGTGGAGTTCAACGGATGCAATCTTGTGTGGCGATCCCCTTGCGTCTGCATTCGTGTCTGTAGACATGAGATTATTCCTTATATATTATTTGGGTGCGAGTCTCCTAATCGATGACCAAAGAGGAATATATGATATTGGGAACCAGTTTTAAAGTCGTCATCCTAAAGGGTCATCTCATGTAAGAATTATACTAAATTGCCTCAAGATTCACCAATTAGGCGCTGACACATTTTCCCCATTATTTATAAACTGGCCAAAAACTTCTCTAGAAATTGTGCCATCCATTCTGATACAATCCAACCGACTCAATTTTGCGATATCTCCAAATCAAGTAAGACCTAAATGGCATAGTACGGGAAAACGTGGAAAAAATGAGATTTAGTGCCCAAAAAGTCAGACTTGCCTCCACCCTGCGTCATCCTGCAAAACGTGGAAAAATCGCGATTTGTTCCCCAACTGCTTCCCCCCTTGATTATCTCCGGTCAGACGTGAAAATATCTCTGACTCAACGAGGTAATCCATGAATACACAATTAGTCGTTATCGGCGCAGGACCCGGCGGGTATGCGGCGGCGTTTTTGGCGGCCGATTTGGGAATGAAGGTTGCGCTGGTCGAGCAGGATGCAAAACTCGGCGGCGTGTGCCTGCTGCGGGGCTGCATCCCGTCGAAGGCACTTTTGCATGTGGCCAAAACCATGGCCGACGCCCGGCACCTTGACGATTGGGGCGTGAACTTCGCGCCGCCGAAAATCGACGTCGCGGCAATGTGCGACCGCAAGGAAAAGGCCATCGCCAACTTGACCGGCGGGCTGAAGCAAATTGCCGCCAAGCGAAACGTCCAGGTAATCCGGGCAAAGGCGACATTCGAGGATTCCAACACGCTAAAGATCGAGACCCAGGGCGACAAACCGCTGGACGACGATCGCCTCCGCTTCGAGCACTGCATCATTGCCACCGGTTCCAGCTCGGCGACCATTCCCGCCCTGAGCCTGCCCACGCCTCGCGTGATGGATTCCACCGCCGCGCTTAATCTGCCCGACGTGCCAGATTCGCTCCTGGTCGTGGGCGGCGGATACATCGGTCTGGAAATGGGCACCGTCTATGCCGCCCTGGGCAGCAAAGTAACGGTGGTCGAACTTACCGACGGCCTTTTGCCCGGCGTGGATCGCGATCTGGTCAAGCCCCTGCACAAAAAACTCGAAGGCCAATTTGCGGCAATTTATCTAAATACAAAAGTAACCGCGATAAAGGACCTTAAAGACGAGATCGAAGTCGCCCTGGAAGGAAATGTCGAGCAAAAAGTACAGCGTTTCAGCCGCGTGCTGGTTTCCGTTGGCCGCAAACCGAATGGCGCCGGCTTGGGCCTGGAAAAGACCAAGGTTCAAGTCACTCCGCAGGGATTCATAATGGTCGATAACCGCCGGCAGACGAATGATGCGAACATTTATGCCATCGGCGACGTGGCCGGCGAACCGATGCTTGCCCATAAGGCCGCCCACGAAGGAAAAGCCGCCGTGGAAGCCCTGGCCGGTCATGCCGTAACATTCGAACCCCGGGCCATACCGGCCGTGGTCTTTACCGATCCGGAAATAGCCTGGGCCGGACTGACCGAAACCCAAGCCAAACAACAAGGCCGTGCGATTACGTTGGCCATGTTCCCTTGGGCTGCCAGCGGCCGGGCGCAGGCAGTCGACCGGACAGACGGATTGACCAAGTGGCTCATCGATCCGCAGACCGAGCGCGTTTTAGGCTGCGGCATAGTGGGCTATACAGCGGGTGATCTGATTGCCGAAGCCGTGCTGGCTATTGAAATGGGCGCATTGGCCCGGGACGTTATGGAAACAATCCATCCCCACCCGACTTTTTCCGAAACCCTCGGCGCGGCCGCCGAAATATTTTACGGCACGGCGACCGATATCTACAAACCGAAAAGGACAGTTAACAGTTGACGGTAAACAGTTAACTGTGAACTGGAAACACAAAGCCCACGGGTTGCAACCCGTGGGCTTAATTAATGCACTATCGCTGATTCTTTTTATAAGACCTACAGCCTATAGCCTAACGCCTATTTCTAACGCTGGTTCATCACGCCCGGGCGGACGCGCTTTTGCACGTCGGTTTCCAGCACGCCGAATGTGGCTTCATGACGCTGGATGGTCAATTGCAAGGCGTGCAGCATCCGCTTGGCGGTGTAAAAGTTGGTGATGATCCGCTGACTGACCGGGATGGGATGAGTCGGTATACCGAACGGCTGCGGATTAAGACCGAAATCGATTATCAATTCCTCCGGAGTCCCGGTGACGCGGCAGAAATTGGCATAGTTTGCCAACACCTTCGAATCGTCAATCTCGACCTGGATCCTTTGAGGCTGCTGCTGTTGAGCCGCGGCGGCAGGCGGGCCGGCTTCAGGCTTCGGCGAAATATCATCAACGTCACGATCAGGTTTGTCAGAATCTGTCACAATAATCTCCTTACAAATTAAGATTTTTTACGGATCCCTAAGTTATTTAATACTATTAGAGCTTCTAGGAAAATGGGGACAAGCACCCTCCCGTAGTCCTTATTTCGCGTGTTTTCCAGGACAAGCCGAGAGTAAGTCCCCATTTTGCTAGACGTAATTAGTAAACTATAACCTAAAAAAACATATGATGCGTTAGAACTGCAGGATTGAACAATTATATGGGCGTAACTGTTTGGAATAAAGGTTACAGTCGAACCGATTGATATATTTTGCTTGGTTTCCGCTGCTAGTTTGGATTTCTGCACCTAATTCCTATCTGAGTACAGCCCGATTTTCAAGTTTACACCCCCAAAAAAGTCCATGAAATGATCGGGTAAGAGAAATTTTCGGGAATCGGCCTGTTTTTTGCGCGGAATAAAGTACGCAACTTATCTTATTGCTGGTAGATAGGCTTAAAAAAGCCACCTTGGAATTACCGGGCTCTAAGAGACGAAACTCAGGCTCCTGCCCTTTTCCGAAACCCCTAAGACTTTGAGGACACTACTTCAAATCCCGCCGCCTTAAATTGCTTCGCCTTCACAACGTCAACGATCTTTAAAGCGAGGATCTGATTATAAGGCACCACAACCGAGCGAGCCCCCTGCGAATCAGGTGTTTGCCGCTCCAAATACAGAAAATTTTCACTAGTCCAAAAAGCCGAAAACGATATCTGCTCGTTAAAAGCGGTGACTATTATGCCTCGCCGCGGCAGATCGGCCGGCCAGTGTAAAAAGAATTCGCCCCAGTGATTGGCACTTGTTTCCATATCCAAGTATATATCAAGAAAAAGGTGCGACTCCCCCTGAAGGGATGGGGCAGGGAATCCCTTTTAGACCAGAAGGAGCCGCATAATTAAGCAAGTTGACAATATTTTTTACAAGTGTTCCTTATCAAATTCTAGTATAACACAGTTAATAATATATATAAGCCATAGAGTCTCTATTCAAATCGGGGTGAATACCCCCATTTCTTAAATCTATCATACAATCTTGTTGTCTGTATCTCTCTTGTTGTTGATCCGTCATTCCTTGATAAAACCTCGTTGACGAACCCGTATTCCTTTCCTAAACTGATAAATCTTTCACGTTTATTAAATGTAGACAAGACGACGACATCCATTTCCTTCCTATTTTACCCTGGATTGTATATTTATGTCAAACAAAGCAGACAAGATTGAACAACTTTCGATTAATACAATCCGCACCCTCTCGATGGATGCCGTTCAGACCGCCAAAAGTGGACATCCGGGTACGCCCATGGCCTTGGCCCCAGTCGCGTACGTGCTTTTCAACGAGGTGATGCGTTACGACCCGGCTCAGCCTGCCTGGCCAAACCGCGATCGCTTTGTGCTTTCCTGCGGCCATGCCTCGATGCTCTTATATTCGGTTTTGCACCTGGCTGGCGTGAAGCAGTTAGATTCAAACGGCCGGCCCTTGGACGAACTCGCCGTCCCACTGGACGAAATTAAGAAGTTCCGCCAATTGAACAGCCGCTGTCCCGGGCATCCCGAATACGGCCACACCTCCGGCGTGGAAACCACCACCGGGCCGTTAGGTCAGGGCATCGGCAATAGCGTGGGCATGGCCATTGCATCCCGGTGGTTGGCCGCGCGATACAATCAACCAAGCTTTGATTTGTTCAATTTCAACGTCTACGCCCTTTGCAGCGACGGCGACCTGATGGAGGGCGTGGGCGGCGAGGCCGCGTCAATCGCCGGGCATTTGCGCCTCTCGAATCTATGTTGGATCTATGACGATAACACGATCACCATCGAAGGCCATACTTCACTGGCATTCAGCGAAGACGTGGGCAAACGCTTCCAAGGTTACGGCTGGAACGTCATTAAGGTCGATGATGTGAACGACCTGGATAGCCTGCGCAAGGCCATAAAAAAATTCCAGCGAACCAAGGACCGTCCCACTTTGATCATCGTCCGCAGCGTGATTGCCTACGGATCGCCCAACAAGGCTAATACCCACGGTGCACATGGCGCTCCGCTGGGCGAAGACGAAGTCCGCTTGACCAAGGCCGTATACGGCTGGCCGGAAAACGAGTTCTTTTTGGTTCCGCCGGAGGTCCGCGATCATTTTCACGCCGGCATCGGCGTCCGGGGTGAAAAACTGCATCGCAAGTGGGCGTCTTTATTCGCCAAATATCAAAAAAATTATCCCAGCCAGGCCGCCGACTTGGAAAAAATTTCCCGCCGCGAACTGCCCGGCGATTGGGACGCCGAAATGCAACATTTTCCCGCCGATGCCAAGGGCATGGCCAGCCGGGTTTCATCGGGCAAGGCGCTCAACCAGATCGCCAAGCGCGTGCCTTGGCTTTTAGGCGGATCGGCCGACCTGGCCCCTTCGACTAATACGCTGCTGACGTTCGACGGAACGGGCGATTTTTCCGCCGGCAACTATGCAGGCCGCAATTTCCATTTCGGCATTCGCGAACACGTCATGGGCTCGATCTGCAACGGCCTGGTGTTGTGCGGCTTGAAGGCCTTCGGCGCCACCTTTTTCATCTTTTCCGACTACATGCGCCCGCCCATCCGCCTGGCGGCGATCATGAAACTGCCCGTGTTTTATGTATTCACCCACGACTCCATCGGCGTGGGCGAAGACGGCCCGACTCACGAACCAATCGAACAACTCGCGGCCCTTCGAGCCATTCCGAATTTGCTGGTGATCCGCCCCTGCGACGCAAACGAAGTAGCCGAGGCCTACAGGGTCGTCATGCAACAGAAGGATCGGCCCGCGGCCCTGGTCCTCACGCGGCAGAACCTGCCCACGATCGACCGCACGAAATACGCCCCGGCCGCTGAACTTAAGCGCGGCGGTTACATCCTGGCAGACGCCCCAAGCGGCAAGCCCGAACTGATTCTCATCGGCACAGGCAGCGAAGTCTTGCTGTGCGTCGGCGCTTACGAAAAACTCGTTGCCGAAGGGATTCAAGCCCGCGTGGTCAGCCTGCCCAGTTGGCGGTTGTTCGACGAGCAGCCAGCCGAGTATCGCGACGCCGTGCTTCCGCCCGATGTAACCCGCCGAGTGGCAGTCGAAGCCGGTGTTATGCAAGGCTGGGAAAAATACATCGGCCGTCGCGGAAAATTCATCGGCATGTGCGGCTACGGCGCATCCGCTCCGGTCAACGTGGTATTGAAACACTTCGGCTTCACTGTCGACAACGTGCTGGCCGCCGCAAAAGAGCTAATGAGAGATTAAATCACCACGGAGTTACGGAGATTAGATTTCTACTACGAAGAGCACGAAGGACACGAAGAAATATTTTTCTTTATGTTTCGTGCTCTTCGTGAACGTTGTGGTAAATTATTTTCTTTCTATCTCCGGCCTCTAGCCTAAAGCTTATTACCCAGGCAATAGCGTATCCAGGAAATCTCGCAGGGTTTCCTCGGGATACAGGCAAAATCCATATTCCCGCCAGGAAAGAATTCGCTCGGCTTGTTCTTGCTTGGCGGCTTTCTCTCGGTTATCGTACAACTGCCGCAACAGATTTTCTAACCAAGGTTGCAAGGACTCGTTTATGCCCCGGATTGCTCGGCAGCGAGTCCTCGCATTCTCAATGGTCTGCGGTGTTTCGATCCATTTTCTTTTATTGTCGATTAATGTTTGAATTTCGCCGGGAATGTCCTTAGACTTCTCGAAAATACCGTCTAAATATCGCTCGGGATGATAAGTCAATTCGCGCAATTTCCGCTCGATATTTGTGGGAGATGCCGTTTTTTTGGCATCGCGGTTTATTGGCAGATGCAAAGTGGCCGATAGGATCATAAAACCCGGCGGTGTGCGGTGGAAAAATCGCTCCATGATGCGATCAGTCACAAGATCGTAGTTTCCCCCGCCAATGCCGTGTATAAACAAATCGCCCAGTACCATTCTGGCCCACAGCGTGGTCACAAGGGCCCGGGAACGAATTTTCACTCCGCTATGGGCCAACTCCGTCAACTGCTCAACCGCTTTCGATGCATCACCCTCGTCGTTAAGCGTTAATCGTGCGTTTATGTCCTGCCTGTCTGTAATAAGCACTTCATTGCCGGCATGTCGGGCAAATAAACGTCTTCGCCGCGGATTTTCTTGCGACCAGATCCAAAACGGCGCCTCCTGCCACTCGCCATCGACTGCCAGGTCGGGTACGGGATGCGACGCGCTGCGAATGCCATACAAGCGGCGATACTCACGCACCGACTCGTTGTACACGGCCGAAAATTCGCCCATCCGCGCCAACAAATGGGCCGCCAACCAATGAAATGATTCCAAATCGCAGACCCGGCTTTGCGGAATCTCCAGTGTCTTGAGCCCCCACTGGGCTTCAACAAGATGCCTTGCCCGGGCAAGGCACGCCCCCAGCCGGTCGGTCTCTTGCGATTGCAGAATCGCTAGGGGCCAAAATTTTTCCATCAACGGATGCGGGATTAATTGGGCCATCTGCTCCCGCACGCGTAGGCCGAACGAATCGAACAACGCCCGGTCTTCGATGTGGCGTTCTTCATAAGGTATCGCCGGGTCCGGCCGGTCAAAGGCAACCTGCGTGGCCGTGGGATTATCCGCCGATCCGCCCGGCGCCCGCAGCGATGTGCTCGAAATTGCATCGCTGTCGATGATCAAATTTATAGCGGTTGCATGGTATTTTTCCGCCAGGCGTCCCAGTGCGAAATTCTTCAGCCACACGCCGGGATGAAAAATCTGCGGTTGATGTCCGGCCAGAAAGATCAAGCCCTGGGAATCGATCGGCGTTGGGCCGACATCGCAATAAGCCGCCGTCCAGCGCCGCGCGGCTTCGAGCAATTCCAGCCGCGCTTTCCGACAAAGTACTGACAGCCGGCGACCCTGAAAGTCATAATCCGCCTGTGATTGCAGGGAAAGATTTTCCAGGATCAGATCGGGCACCCTGTCCCAGGCAGGATGGACCACCACCGCCCGGTTTTCCCGCGGGGCGTGAAGCCGTCGAAAATGTTTTTGTGCTTTATCTGAAATCATACAACCGGCGAATTTTTAACCAGGACAAAAAAGTCCCCTCTCCCGTCCAACCTTCGGTTGGTGCCCGGAGAGGGCTAGGGTGAGGGCGATTTTGCCGTCGCCTTTAAACTGTCTTCCAACACCCGGCGATAAACGGCCAGCCGAACCTCGGATTGATCCATCGCCCCGCCAAACGATCGCTTTTCATCCAGATATATCATGGGCACCGCCACCTCCACGATTTTCAGACCCAATCAATACACCTGCGCCCAGAGTTCCAAAGGCATGGCGTAGCCGGTTTCGGTAAGCGACATCTTGGCCAAAGCCGAGGTGCGATAAGCCTTGAACCCGCAAAAGGCGTCGGTGATGTTAAGTCCCATGCGGCGATTTATTTCCTCGGTCAAAATCATGTTGATGCGTTTGCGGACTTCAGGCGGATCGCTGTCGCCAGGAAAACGCCGCAAGTACCGGCTGCCGGACACGATGTCGGCCGTATGCGAAACCTCTACGAATCGCGGAATCAACTGCGGCTGGTGCTGGCCGTCGCAGTCGATTGTCACCAGCGCGTCGTAACCCTCGCGTATTGCGAATGCAAAGGCCGAGTGCAGGGCCGCCCCATAGCCCAGGTTGCGCTCATGGGCGATCAAGTAAATGTCGTTCCGGGCCGCCAACAGTTCCGAAGTCCCGTCGGTCGAGCCGTCGTCCACGACCAGCACTTCCTTGCTGTACGACAGCGTCCCGGCCAATACTCCCGGCAGATTGGCCGCCTCGTTATACACCGGCAATGCGGTTAGTGTACGATAATCCATACAACAATTTTATGCGGTGAATAGGATGTTGGGAAGAAGCGCGACAAAACGTTAGAAAACCGCTTGCGGTTTCGCGACGCACAGTCCGCCGTCCACGTTCACATCCACTGCAACGGATCGCGCTCTTTAACACTGGCCCAGATCTTTAATTGGGGAAATTGTGTCGCAAGAACTTCGGCCAGACTTTCCACGGCAAATCGTTCGCTGGCGAAATGACGGGGCAAAAGCATCGCGATTCCGCTCGCCTCGGCCTCCAGACAAGTATGAAACCGCGCTTCCCCAATCACCAGGCAATCGCAACCGACTGATAGTGCGGTGGCCAGCAATTCATCGGCCGCCCCGCAGGCCACTGCTACGGTGCGAATCGATCTTGCAGGATCGCCGACTACTTGAAGGCGATCAATGTGCACAAACATTTTTAACCGCTCGCCAAGTTGAGCAAGTCTCAGCGGTTCTTCCAGCCATCCCCAACGGCCCGCTCCTAGACCTTCATCGAGCGGCACAAGCGGCTGTATGCCTCGCAAACCCAATCCGACGGCCAGACGTTGATTAATCCCTTCCCGCGCCGAATCGAACGCCGTGTGCGGACTGTAAATCGAAATCCGCTCCGCGATCAAATCCCAAAGCAAACGCCCGGGAGTCGTATCGGTGGTCAATCGCTTTATCGCGATAAACGGCAGCGGATGATGCGTGACGATCAGATCGGCTTTTTCCTCGACCGCCTCCGCCGCACTCTCCGGCGTGATGGTCAAGCAAGTCATCACTTTTTTAACTTCCCGACGCCCATCGCCCACCAGCAACCCCACGTTGTCCCACTCCTCGGCCAAATGCGCGGGAGCGAATTGTTCGAGAAAGGCGGCGATTTCATGAATGGTTGGCATCATATCGCCACTATATATAAGTCAGATTAATCTGTCTACCCAATGTCTTTCCGGATGAAAAAGATTCCGGCCTGGCATTATGTCAATAATGGGCCAAATGTTGTCGGCGAGAAGATCCTTCGCCACACTCGGCTCGACTGAATTTGCCGAACTCATGATGACATTTGTTTTTCGACAGATTCTTACCGCCCCATCGACACGGCCAGTTCTTCCAGCCCCAAACGCTTCATCTTCTTGTAGAGCGTGGTGCGGTTTATGCCCAAGGCCTCGGCCGTAATCTGGCGGTTCCAGTTGTTCGATTCCAGCACTTCGAGAATGATCTGCCGCTCGGGGCCTTCCATGACTTGCTTGAGCGAACGACTGCCTAAAGGTTCGATGGTCACGCCGCCGCCTGCGCTGACGCCCGCCGGTAGGTCTTCCATGCCGATCATGTTGCCCTTGCCCAGAAGCACGGCCCGTTCGATGACGTTTTGCATTTCCCGCACATTGCCCGGCCAGCGGTAGCGCTGCAAGGCCTGCATGGCCTCCTCGGTAAAGCCCTGTACTTTTTTGCACGAGTCTTCGCACACACGGGCCAAAAAGTGTTCGGCCAGAATAGGAATGTCGGAAATCCGCTCGCGGATCGGGGGCAATTCGATGTTGATCACATTGATGCGATAAAAAAGATCCTGGCGGAAGCGGCCCTCGGCCACGGCCTTGCCCAGGTCTTCGTTGGTGGCCAAAATGATGCGAGTGTCGATCTTGAACGTCTTGTTCCCGCCCACTTGCTCGAACTCCAAATCCTGAAGCACGCGCAGCAATTTCACTTGCATGCCGGGCGAGGCAGTTGCGATTTCATCCAGAAAAACCGTGCCCTCGTTGGCCAGCATGAACTTGCCCATTTTATCCCCGGCAGCGCCCGTAAAAGCGCCGGCCACGTGACCGAACAGTTCGCTTTCCAATAGCGTTTCCGGCAGGCTGCCGCAAGCCACTTCGACAAACGGCTTGTCGCGCCGGCTGCTGCGGCGGTGAATTGCCCGGGCGATAAGCGATTTGCCCGTTCCACTCTCGCCGGTAATAAGCACGGTAGCGCGGGTGTCGGCCACGGCGTCGATCACGTCGAAGACTTTCGTCATTCGATGATCGCGGCCCACGATATTTTCCATGCCGTAACGCATATCGAGTTGGGCCTTGAGCGTCTTGTTTTCCTCGATAACTTTTTTCTGATTAAACGCCCGCTCGATGGCCATCATCAGTTCTTCGTCGATAAGCGGCTTTGTGAGAAAATCGAAAGCGCCTTGACGAACTGCCTCCACGGCCGTTTCCACTGTGCCGTAGCCCGTGATCATTATCACCGCGATACCCGGGTAATTCTTGCGGCAATAAGTCAACAGATCGAAACCGTCTTCGTTTCCCAGACGGATGTCGGCCAAAATCAGATCGTATGTTTTGCGAGAAACGGCGCCCGTCGCTTCGGTCAAAGTTGAAGCGGTATCGGTCGGATAACCCTGATCGCGAAGCCAATCGGCCATCGAGGCCAGAACCTGGCGGTCGTCGTCCACAAGCAATATTGTGCCTTGTTGTTTCATATTATCACCCGATCCCTTATCAAAGGTTGATGCAAAATATCTACGTTACGGGGCGACTTGTGTCAAAGCAAAATCCAGATAAACGGGTTATTTTGCCCGTTAATGGATATTCAGTGGGAATTAGGTGCGTTTTTTCGGTTAGTAACACTTAGAATTGGATAATGAATTGCAACAGACTGTCCTTATTACCCCTATTTTTAAGGTAATTTACCGATAAACCACCTTAATACATCATTCTTTAGTTGTTATCTTTTCTCCCCTCGAATTGGCCATCGAATCCGCATTTATCCCGCTGAGTCGGGGGGGTTATTTCGTTACATTGGGGGCTTTCATGCTGCTCGGTAGTGTACTAGGATAGAGTATCCCCCTTCTTAAGCGACCGACATTTGAGGGAAGCCGTTTTGGGGCCTTTGGATTTTAAACATAAAGAATGAAAATATTGAGAAACACGAGAGGAATCACTTTTCTTCTCTATTAACCACAAAAACGTAATGAGCTTTTTTTATTGGGACCGTTTTGCGGTCGAAAAAATTTTAAGGGAGGCTAAATATGCCTATTCGTCTATTAATTTGCGATGACCATGAAGTCATCCGCACCGGCCTGGCTTGTTTATTGGCTGGGACCGACATTCAAATCGTCGCTGAGGCGGCCAATGGCAAAGACGTCATCAAGGCCGCATTGAAGGAAAAGCCGGATGTTATTTTGCTCGATATCCGCATGCCCGACGGCGACGGCTTGTCCACCTTGGAAAAACTTCGCGCAAAGATTCCCGAAAGTAAAGTGGTGATGTTGTCGAACTTATGACAACCCCACCTACATCGCCAGGGCGGTGGCCTTAGGCGCATGCGACTATGTCCTGAAGGGCTCGGCCCGCGAAGATATTATCGCCACTATCGTGGCGGCGGCCGCCGGCGAATCGCCCAGCCGCAGCGGCGAAATGAAACGCATCGCCGCGGCCATGAAAGTCCGCCAGGTAATCGACGACGACGACGTGCCCCTAACCCAGCGCGAGACCCAAGTCCTCCGCCACGTGGCCCTGGGCCTAAGCAACAAGGAAATCGGTAAATCCCTGGAAATCAGCGTGGAAACCGTCAAGGAACACGTGCAAAACATACTGCGCAAGATCGCCGTCAGCGACCGCACCCAGGCCGCAGTCTGGGCCGTGCGCAAAGGTTTGGTCTAAAAAAGTTTTTAGTTGTCAGTTTTCAGTAATCATTGAAGGTTTGCAAATTGCAAATTCACCGTCCCCTCTCCCGCCGGGAGAGGGTTAGGGTGAGGGTTTCGAAATTTTTTGCATCTTAGCGACTTTGCGAGAAACATTAATTTATCTTTTTACAGTTTGAGATTTATGTATCTCAAATCCTTTCATGCGATACCCCCGGGCATGGAGGTTTTCTTGTAGCCGTGTTTTTTCAAGGCGTAACGAGCTACGCAGTCGCGTCCGCAGCCGGCGGCAGGTCCGCCCAAATTGCAGACCGGCAAGCCAGCGGCGGATCTCTTGGGCAAGTTCTTCCGAGCGCCAAGATAGATGGACCGTTGCACGCTGCCCTCATAATACTTCAGTCTGAAATATGGCCCCAGCCGGGCACTGCCATATTTTCGCCAAGTAGCGACTACTATCCCTTGTCGAGTAAAAAGCGTAGCACGGGAAAGGATTTGCGTTTTAATTTGCTCGAATCGGCCCAGGTTTTTTTGGGCACTAAATCGCGATTTTTCCACGTTTCCGCCTCCCCTTTTCATCCCTCATCCCTCATCCCTCATCCCTCATCCCTCATCCCTCATCCTTTCCCTCCGTGTCTCCGTGTTGGATATAAGGCAAATTTTCAACCTGCGGCGGATCGAGTATCAAGCCCATCGGTCCATTGCCGGATAATTCACTTACGACCGGCGGGCCGATTTTCGCTTGTTCGGCAATGCGTTTGCGCATCTCTTGGATGCGGACTAGAAAGTAGCCCACGCGGAGTTTCGAGTCGATCAGGCGGAGGTGCCGGTCGATCATTTCAGCCCGGTTGCCCGCGAGGTTCAGACGGCCTCGACCTGGGTGTATTCGCGTTTGATGTCGAATTGTTCCAGGATTTCCAGCCACAAGAGATGGGTGATGGTAACGCCCAGCGATTTTTCCAGCCCGTCGGCCGCCCCGACTACGAATTGATCATAAAGCGGCTGCACCAGTTCGCCCACCGCCTGCTGCACCTCGGCCGGCACGAACTGCAGATCAACCCCCTCCGGCACCCAAAGCGGCAGATTCCGCGGCCGTGGTTCAACCGTTGCAAGCTCCTTGCCTTTAGTCCCCTCTCCCTTTGGGAGAGGGTTAGGGTGAGGGCTGAATTGCTGAATGCCTTTGCCGCGACTATTCAACTGCCGCCCCAACTGCCGGCGCGTTTTACTTGCCTTACGAAGTGCAATTTCTCCCCCCTGCCCTTTTGGTCGCTTTTTTCGCGCAGTATGAGCCATCATGCTATCTCCAACGTTCGTTTTTGGAACTTTAAAGATTTTAGTATCAATGCCCAAGTGGCACGGCCATCTTGGCTGTGTTTCTTCACGGGCTGGAAGCCCGTGCCACCAACTTACAAGCCCTGATTTCCGCACAGAAATTAATCGCGTAAACTTAGCAGATTGGAAAACGCATTTCCAGTGGAAAAATTGGCCACCCCAATCAAGGGTTCAGGGTTCGGGGTTCAGCACTATACCTCTTGCGGGTGTTTGTGGATGTGGATCGAACCCCGGCGGAGGTTGTAACCGTGTACCGCACGAGTAAAATTGAGAAATACAGGAGTCAAATATGAAAGCGACCTACGATCCAAAGACTGATACGCTAACCTTCGAGCTTAAATCCGGCCCGGTGGCCGAAAGCGACGAGGACAAGCCCGGCGTTATCCTTGATTACGACAAAGACGGCAACCTCATAGGCTATCGAGGTTCTAGACGCCTCGAAACGAGTTGCCGAAACAAGGACCATGCAATTCCAGGTGGCCGAGTAAATGCTGGAATTGTTGGGGCGGCAGTTTAAATGTCTCTCCAAATGTCCATGCGTTTCACGAATCCTACAAAGCGCAGCCTTTAGTGACAAAATGTCTCATAAAAACAAAACACCGAAACCCAAAAGATATGGTGAGTCATGGACAAGGGATGAATTAATTTTGGCATACGATTTGTATTGCCGAATACCATTTAAAAATACCAAGGCCAATAATTCTGAAGTCCAAAAACTATCATCAATACTTCAACGTTCACCGGCAAGTGTCGCTCGCAAACTCGGCAATTTTGGTGCCTTTGATCCTCAACTTCAACAGCAACACATTACCGGATTAACACATGGCAGCAAACAAGATCGGGAAATATGGGATGAGTTCCATCGAAATTGGAACGGCCTCGTGGAGGAGGCGGATATATTACGAAAATCTTTTGATGAATCAATTTATTATGATTTAGAAATCTCTAAGCCAACCGGTCCATCTGAACGAAGGTATTCGAGTAAACAAAGAATACATCAAACATTTTTTAGACAAGTTGTGTTAAGTAGTTATGAATATCGGTGCTGTATTACAGGTCTTGATTTACCGGAAGTCTTAATCGCTAGCCACATTATTCCATGGGCAGCAGAAGAAGATTTAAGAGCGGACCCTACAAATGGACTATGCCTAAGCGCAACATTTGATAAACTATTTGACTCAGGTCTTATTACGCTTACGGATGATCTAAATATAGCCGTTTCAAACAATTTACTCAAATCAAAAGATGAGCATATTCAGCAGCAAATATTAATTTTTCACAATAGACCAATTTACAAACCCAAGCGTTTCTTCCCTTCGCAGAAATTTCTCGAATGGCATAGAGTGAATGTCTTCGCAACATAATATAGGATTGAGATATGATCAATAATTTCAACGTAGAATTGTTATGCTACGAATATGATACTTTAGTAGAGGAAGCCGCTAAAAGAGCAGACTTATGCAACATTGATGATTCGTTATCAGAATTAGAAGATGTATTAATAAGCAAGGCGGATTGGACCAAATCTGCAGCAAACGACTTGATATATATGGCGAAATATTATGGTGTTTTTATGCTAAGGAATGCACTCGCACTTGCCATCGCACTTGATTGCCAAGATGGGAAATGCGGATATTGATGTATTTAAAAAACAAATGTAATAATTGAAACGTCTAGGCTGGCAAGTAATGATTATTTGGGAATGTAAAATAAAGCCCAATGATTTAACACCTATTGCTGATAAAATTGAAACTTTTTTAAAATGATGTTTTTTTAATTGAGCCTTCCTTCCCCGGCGTAAACGCCGGGTCTAAGACCGCGATGCGGAAAAGGACCGTAAACGGTCCTATCGGTTTTTTAGTGGCGAGTTAGATGTGCTGAACCCCGAACCCCGAACCCTGAACCCTTTTTCGGGGTGGCCAATTTCTTCTCTGGAAATCCACATTCCAATCTGCTACGCTCATGCAGAAAACAAGTTTCTACTGAATTTAACCGCGAAATATCGAAAATACGAAATTCCGAAATGCAATTTTTTATTTCGTGATTTCGCCCTTTCGTGTGTTCGCGTTGATCAGCGTTTTTCTTGTTTATGATTAAAATGAGACGGCAACCGACCTGGAAACGTGGAAAAATCGCGATTTGGTGAACAAAATAATCAGTTGTCAGTAATCAGTTTTCAGTTCACAGTTTACGGTTTATTTCACTGACCACCGCCCACTAACCACTGCTCACTGACCACTGACCACTAACCACTTTAATTCGCCCGGGGATGGGCCTTTGCAGTAGGCGTTGCGCAGGGCGGAGGAGCTTACGTGGGTGTAGATTTGCGTGGTCACCAGGCTTTTGTGGCCCAGGAGTTCCTGGACGCTGCGGATGTCGGCGCCGCGGTCCAAAAGATGCGTGGCAAAACTGTGGCGCAGGGAATGGGGCGTGGTGCGGGCGTCCAGGCCGCTCGGTTTTCAGGTATTTTTCCAGCATCCGCGCGACGCTGCGGACCGTCAGGCGGCGGCCGAATTTGTTGACGAACACCGGGGCGGATGGGCCGGACGGTTCGCGGGAATTTAATTTTCGCAGGCTTAGCCAGCGCTTAAGGGCGCGGATGGCGTAGGAACCGACGGGCGAGAGTCGTTCGCGCCGCCCCTTGCCGCGGATGCGAAGCACGTCGGCCTCGAAATCCAGATCGCCGTCGTTAAGGCCCACGACTTCGCTTACGCGCAGGCCGGCCGAATACATGGTTTCCAGAATCGCCCGGTCGCGAAGGCCCATCGGATCGTCGGCCGGAGGCGATTCGAGCAAGCGGCCGATGTCTTCGGCCGAGAGAAAGTGCGGCAGCGATCGGCCTTTGCGGGGATTGCGGAGCGGCTTGGCCGGATTCGATTTGGTCCATCCCTCGCGCTGGCCGAAGCGGAAAAAACTCCTCAGCGAGGCCAGTCGCCGGGCGATGGTGGTTTTGGCATAGCCCGCCTCGTGCATGGCGGCCACGTAGCCGCGCAAATCGAGCACGGTAATGTCGCCGGGCAAAGGCGTTTTGCCGCCGGAGGCTTCGGCCAAATAATCGGCCAACGCGCAAAGATCCTCGGAATAGCTTTTCAAAGTGTACAGCGAGGCGTTCCGCTCAACGCGCAGATATTGCAGAAATCTGGTCAATGGCGTCTTCGAGACATGGATCATCAGAATTCATCTGGATCGGCGGGCATGGGAATTTCGAAACGCGAGTTGGCTTGAAACTTTTGCGATTCCTGGCGGATCTTCTGGCTTAAGACCGCGGCGTCGTACCAGGTGAAGCTCAACTCCGGATTCGAGGCATAGCGGCCTAGCGTGCGCAGGGTTTCGGCGCGGCTGGCGTCGTCGTACAAAAATACGTATCGCTCCGCCCCTTTAACCAGTGCTAACACGTTAATATCTTGGCTCACCTCTGGTATCTCCTGGCATTCAATGTCCGCTCCGGCCGCCAACGCCTCTTTTCCCGGC
This sequence comes from Pirellulales bacterium, assembly GCA_963844755.1. Classification (GTDB taxonomy): domain Bacteria; phylum Planctomycetota; class Planctomycetia; order Pirellulales; family Thermoguttaceae; genus JBEKIK01. The sequence continues at coordinate 73,254 of CAWJPM010000014.1, read as the reverse complement.
ATGAATTGGCCGAAATGGAGTTGCACGATTCGGCACGCTCGCATGCGGATGTTTTTTGCGTCCGCCGCGGCGGACCGGCCCAGTATCAAGGCCGATCGCCCGAACCGCGCAACTCCATGTGATTCGAGTTTTCCCTATTCTTTTATCGGATAGTCGGCCATCTCCACGTCAATCGAGATTCTCCTGCGCCGCCCCGGGCAGTAAGCATTTCGCTGATGTGCATGTGGCAACAAAATCGGATAAAGTCGTCGCTGCGACTTAGGTAACTTTGCCAGCCCCCAAATCGGGCGTCGTCGCGAAAAGCGTAATAACTGCTCAGAGCAGTTGTAAATTCCATGTCGTTGCCGTTGTAAGTCCTTGTGTGACGCAATACTGGGGCATCGCTGGGTATGCTGGGCGGCGGCTCGGTGCGCGGCGGCGGCGGGATAAATCCCCGCGGATCAGGCCAGTCCGGCGGAAAGTCCGGTTCCGCTTACATGGGCTGGGGAACTTGTAGCGACTGCATCGACGGTAGCGGTATATTGCAGCGGTTGCACTCCACCGTTGCCGCTTGCGCCTCCGGGTGCGGGCGGCTTGCCATCCTCGCCCGGCGAATTGCCGCTGGTATTGTTGGGCGAAGAATTATTGCCCGACTTCTCGCCGCGAACCTTTGGCGGCTCGGGAACCGGCGTTGCCGGCTGCGGCGGAGTTTGTGTTTTTAGTTGGGCCTTGGCCAAGGCCAGTTCAGCCTCGAAAATCAACGGTCCGGGTATGTCTTTTTCCTCCGATGTCCCCCATGGCAATCCATATCCGGCCGGAATCGGATGGAATCCCGGATTGGCGGCATACCACTCGACCTGCAAGGCCATTCGCGGCGGATAATAGGGGAAGTAATCGGTCACGGCACCAACAACCACGGCATCGACCTTGAGAATTTGGGCAAGACGGCGAGCCTCGGCAGGTCCGCGCAGTTCGATCTTATGTTCTTGCATGGCCGTTTCCACCACGCCCACCGGCACGACTTCAAAACCTGGTACCGATTGAAGCTCGTTAAAATAGGCAATTGCCACCTTGCGGCCATCTAATGTCGGCTCGTTGGTCAGGTTGAAAAACGGGGCCACCGCAACTTTGCAAAGTTGGGGAAACGGATTGTGCAACTGCGGCTGCCGCGACATTTCCGGCAGGATGGCACAGCCGCAAAGCATCATGCACAGCGATACGACGAAAAGACGTAACATATTTACCGACAAGCAGTTGCGAAAAGGGATAGGCTATTAAAAGCTAATCCTGGCATCAATAGTCGCTCGTATTATCGGTAAAGTCGTTGCAGTTTCTCCAATTTAAATCATGCAATCTGGCAGTTCAGGCAGTCTATGCACTGGCATTAGATGAGATTGGTATGATTTAATAAAGATGTCCCATACACACTGTGGGTGACTATGTCGCTATTTTCCCTATGGATCATCATAACGACTGATTCAATAATCCGCAATCCAACTCGTGCCGTCCGCATCGGCTCGGTGACCATCGGCGACGGGAATCCGATCGTGGTGCAGAGCATGTGCGCCACGAAGACCGCGGATATCGAGGCCACGGTGGCGCAGGTCGAGCAACTTTCCGCGGCCGGGGCGGGCGTGGTGCGGATTGCCGTGGATAACAACCGCGATTGCCGGGCCTTGGCCGAAATCCGACGGCGCACGACCGCCAATCTTTCCGTCGATCTGCAAGAGAACTACCTCCTGGCCGCCGATGTCGCGCCTTTGTGCGACAAAATTCGCTACAATCCGGGGCATCTTTATCACCACGACCGCGAAAAGCCTTGGCAGGATAAGGTCCGGTTTTTGGTCGATATCGCCGGCCGGCACGATTGTGCCCTGCGGGTGGGCGTGAATTGCGGATCGGTGGATGCGGCCAAGCTGGAAAAATTTCCGGCCCACGATCAAATCAGTCCCATGCTGGAAAGCGCTTGGGAACATTGCGAACTGCTCGACCGCCTGGGTTTTACGCGGTATTGCGTATCGCTGAAGGATTCCGATCCAGCCCGGGTCGTGGAGATCAATCGCCGTTTTGCCGCCCAGCGTCCCGACGTGCCGCTGCACCTGGGCGTAACCGAGGCGGGCATGCCGCCCGAAGGAATTTTAAAATCGCGATTGGCCTTTGAACAATTATTATCGGCGGGCATAGGCGATACGTTGCGGGTATCGCTTACAGTGCCGGTTGCCCGGAAACATGAAGAAGTTCTGGCCGGGCAACAAATCCTGGCCGACGTGCTGGCCGGCCGGCTGCTGGGGCGTGAATATTATCGCCGCGCGGAAGAGGATCTGAAAAAAGGGCTGGAGATAATAAGTTGTCCGAGTTGCTCGCGGGTCGAGAACGACGCCTTTTGCGAACTTGCCGAAGCAGTCCGCGAGGCCACGCGATATGCCGCGGCCTATCCTATCACCATTGCCGTGATGGGCTGCCGCGTGAACGGGCCGGGCGAAACCGACAAGGCCGATTTAGGGCTATGGTGCGGAAAAAATTTCGTCAATCTCAAGCGCGGCGGCACGGCGCTGGGGGCCTTTTCGTACCAGGAAATCATACCACGTCTAATAGCCGAACTGGATGCCATGATATAGGAGAAAATTTATGGTGATAAAAACGCGATGGGCATTCTACCTATGTGTAATTCTCTTATGGCTACATGGTGCACCTACTGTGTGTGCACAAACATCTTCAATTGCATCGAAGACAGTTGTGATGTTTCCGGCGGACAAAGGCCGAGATGTAAATCCGGATACGCATCTGGAACTCACTTTTCCCGCCGCACCCACATTAGGCGCAAAAGGACAGATTCGCATATACGACACGGCCGACAACCGACTGGTCGATATGCTCGACATGAGCATTCCCGCCGGACCTACCGCTCCGTCCACTGCTCCAAAGGCGCCGTACATTGAAAAACCTTATGAATATATTTCGGGGAAGTTCACAAACGCCAATACCAAACCCGGCACGCCTTCCGGTGGAGCAGCGCCAACGCCGGATAATTATCAACTGACCATTATTGGCGGATTTACCGATGGATTTCATTTTTACCCTGTTATCGTACACGACAATACTGCGACCATTTATCCTCACAACAATCTTCTGGATTACGATAAGTCGTATTATGTTCAAATCGATCCGGACGTGTTAACCCTTGGCGATGACAGTTTTAAGGGAATAGATGGAAAAACGGGCTGGGTATTCAGCACTAAAAAAACACCTCCTCCCGCCGATTCGGAAAGACTGGTCGTGAGCGCTGACGGAACCGGTGATTTCAATACTGTTCAGGGAGCCATTGATTTTACTGCGGATTACAATCCGAAACCGGTCACGGTTTTCATAAAAAACGGCATATACGAGGAAATCGTTTATTTTCGCAACAAGACCAACATAACAATACTGGGCGAAGACAGGGACAAAGTTATTGTCAAATATATGAACAAAGAAGTCTTCAATCCTCACCCGTCGAACATATCGACCAATGAGATAGAGGGAACTTTCCCCTCCCGACGTGCGGCATTTGCCGTGGATCATTCAAGCCGGATTCATCTCGTAAACCTTACTATCAGGACAACCGCCCCGATGGCTCAGGCGGAAGGTTTGCTCGTCTGTGGAAGTGAGAACATTATTTACAAAGTCACTATCGGCGGTTCGGGCGATGCGCTGCAATCGAATGGATCTGCCTACTACGCCCACAGCCGCATCGAGGGTGCGGGGGATACGATACTTGGACGCGGGCCCGGCTTCTTCAAAGATTGCGAGCTGACCTCCAGAGGCCCATACATGTGGATACGCAACACGTCCGCCAATCATGGCAATGTATTTGTGAACTGTAAATTTATGACTCCCGAAGGGAGAGAAACGGTATTTGCACGCGCACCAATGAACGGCGGCAAGGGTTATCCTTATGTTGAAGCAGTGTTGATTAATTGCGCGATCGGGGGCATTTCTCCTGCTGGGTGGGGGCCTATCGGAGGAGATACAACTAACATGCATCTATGGGAATACAACAGCACTAATGTCAGCGATGGGAAACCGGCGGATGTAAGCCGGCGTCATCCTGTGTCGCGACAACTGACAATGGAGAAAGATGCCGCGACTATTGCCGACTACACCAATCCCGCCTATGTACTCGGCGGCTGGACGCCAGCGATGGCGCCCATCATTCTATCGCAACCGAAAGCAGTAAAGGCGGAAAAAGGCCAGGCGGCAAACTTCAATGGAGAAGTCGCGGCTATCCCGGATGCAAGCTATCAATGGTTCAAAAATGGCCAGGCTATAAGCGGTGCAACGAATGCGGTTCTAAGCATAGAGTCTGTCAGTGCCACTGATGCGGGCAACTATAGTGTTGCTATAAAGAATCCTTCGGGAAGCGTTACAAGCCATGAGGCGACATTAACGGTAAAGTAACGCAAAGAGACAAGAAATTGCGGGGACAGCAGAAAGAAATTCTGGACGCAGATAGCATTGGGCGAAGCTTGTATTGACGCGATTGCCTAATTTGTCAATACTAGCTGCACCCCTGTTTTGATGCCTCCTCGGCATAGTCAATTAGGAGTCTAAAATGAGCCCGACAGAACTTGAAAAGCGAGTTGCCACATTGGAAAAAGAATTAACCAAGTTGAAAAGCAGGGTTGAAACCGTGGGGCCTGGAAAGCCTTGGTGGGAACGAATCTCGGGCACATTCGAAAAAGATCCAGTATATGAACAAGCCATGAAACTAGGCAAGAAGTATCGGCAAGCGCTCTCTCCCCGCAAGTCATGTCGAAAATAAAAAAATAGCAACCGAAATGTTGCCGCGATTGTTTTGTCTCGCGGCGCGACACTGCTTTCCCGCAACCTGGCGGATTTTACCTAAGTCCCGGGATAGAAAGTCAAGGACTGGGCGAAATCTACGTAAACAAATGTCATGGTTGGTTTAAATCTATCTTTTGATGAATGACAGATTCTTTCTTCATGTGTTCGATAGAAGATTTGTCCAAAAGGAATTGGGGAAAATAATCTGAATGCAGCCAGGTTAATATAAAATATTCAGAGCAAATGATAATATTGTTACATACAACACTCTTTTCCATGCCGTCTTATTGAGTTGAGAAGACGACACCCAAAAATATGCAAGTAACGTTACACAAAAAGTCAGGATGAATTCAATCAAACTAGATTTAAGAAAACACAAGTGTTGGAGAACGATCGGCGATACAATTAGAGCAAGAAAGGCCGCGATCAGAGCAATAATTCTCTTATTCATTCTTAGTATACCTTGCATCGGCTTGACTGACATTTTCGCCAAAAAAATTGCCTTGAACTGCGCATTGACATGGTACTTCACCCGCAAAATATCCCATATACCCCAATTTGTCAATGGTATCTGCATCTCAGTTTCAACACATATTTTGCCGGTGAGGGTATTCTGTTATCATCTTCGCCCATGAAAGTATTAGCACTGATTGAAGATGCCAATGCGGTTTGCTGCCGGTATCGGATCGAGGGTTTTGCCGAAGTGATGGCCGATCTGGGTGTTGGCCTGGAAGTTGTGCGTTTCCAAAAAGGACTTTTGAACAGAATCGGCAATTTACGCAAGGCAAAATCGGCCGACGTTGTCGTTCTACAGAGAAAACTCTTGCCGCTTTGGCAGTTATTGTTGCTGCGGCGCTGGTCGAAACGCCTGATATTCGATGTGGACGACGCGGTTTTTCAACGCGACAGCAATAGCAGCAAGGGTTCCAAAAGCCGGTCGCGCTCGGGCAAATATCGAGCTGCCGTGTCCAAAGCGGATCTGATCATAGCGGGCAATGATTATCTTGGACAAGTCACCGCCGCTTTAATCGGTCCGGACCGGGTGTGCGTTAATTCCAACTTGTATCGACACCAGCCGGTATAGCCCTGCAATCCATCGTCGAGCCGGCGCGGAGACAAGGCTGGTCTGGATTGGGCAGCAAGGCACGTTGCAATCGCTGGGCATGGCCGCGGAAGAATTAAAAGCGGTGGCTCAGCGTATGGGAAGCATGGAATTTCGGCAGATTTGCGACAGGTCGGCCGATTTTCCCGGCCTGCGCGTGGTTTTGAAGCCTTGGTCGATAGAAATCGAAGCGGCGGACCTGTCCGAGGGCGATATCGGAGTGGCCTGGATGCCGGACGATTCATGGAGTCTGGGCAAATGCGGTCTGAAGGTTTTGCAATACATGGCCGCCGGTTTGCCCGTGGTGGCCAATCCCGTGGGCGTGCACCGCGAGATGATCATTCACGGCGAAAGCGGATTTTTTGCATCCACTCCGCAACAATGGGCCGAGGCGGTTGCATGTTTGGCGGCCGACCCGATGCTGCGAAACAGATTTGGGCGCCGCCGGCCGATATCTGGCCGAAAAGCGATATGGCATCGCCACATGGTGGCCGAAATTCGCCGATGCAACGCTAGGCAACGCTGATTCGACTCGACCGCCTTACACGTCCGAGGAATTTTCCTGGGAGTACGATTTACACCGCCGCGAATACGCGGCAGACAACACGCAAGGCAATTCCAGACATCCTACGGATGTGTTCACTCGGGACTAATTCCATTTATTCCGTTCGTGCCATTTCATAATGCGAACCATCTTATACATGGCGATAATTGTTTGGATTCCGACGGCGGCCGGGTGTCATACGCCTTTGGCCAATCGGCTGGTGCTGCCGGATCAGAACACGGTGGTTCGTGAGCAACTTACCATCCACAGCGATTTCGTTTTGCCGCCGCACCATCGGCTATTGGACGAACTGGTCGCGCAGCGAACCGATTTGAACCGGCGTTTGGGGCTGCCCAACTCCGATGAGCCGATACACGTGTATCTTTTCGAAAATGTGGATCGTTTCAAGGGATTCATGAAGATTTACCACCCCGATTTTCCCGATCGGCGGGCGTTTTTCCTGGAAACCGACACAAAACTCTCGGTCTATGCCCAGTGGGGCGATAGGGTGGCCGAGGATTTGCGGCACGAGATCACGCACGGCTATCTGCATTCCACGGTGCCGAATATGCCGCTTTGGCTGGACGAGGGCCTGGCCAAGTTTTATGAAGTGGCCCGAAACGAGCGCGGGCTTAATCGCCCATATGTGAATCTACTCGGCCAGCGGCTTACGCGCGAACATTGGCGCCCGGATTTAAAACGATTGGAACAACTCGATCCGGCCAAAGACATGTCGCTTAATGACTACGCCGAATCCTGGGCCTGGATCTACTTTTTACTGGAAACGCGCCATGAATATGCAGACGTGCTGCGGGCATATATTTCCGACCTACGCCGTGACGGGATTCCCACGGGCTTTTATGAACGCTTAAACGCGGCAATTCCAGATCCTAACGCGGCCCTGGCCGATTTTCTTCAAAGCCTGATCGCCGGAAAAAATTAGGCGATGACAGGATCTATTATTGAGTGGCTTACAAATTCTAATGTAAACCCGCACTTAGAGACATTTTGGAGTTTGCAACTATTTCATGAAAGCTGCATTTTGTCGGCTCATCGCAAAACCGCAAGCGGTTTGACTGCAAAACCGCAAGTGACGCACGGGTTTGAACTGTAAAGTGCATCCGTTATAGATTGGCGTTTGACGGCTGAGCGGAAGGATTCGCAGCGGACGGCGGGGGCGAGTACGGCTGCCCGGCGGGCTGCTGATACGCAGGCTGCATTGCCGGATTCGGCGATGGGGGCGGAGTTTGATATGTGGGCTGCGCCTGCTGACCCGGTTGCGCGAATGTCTGGGGCTGCGAATAGGCCGTGTTTGGTTGTGCATATACGGGGGCCGGCTGCGCATATGCCGGCTGAGCATATACTGGGGCCGGTTGGTAGTATGCCGGTGGAGGCGGATAATAATAAGATGGAGGAGGCGGATAATAATACGGTGCAGGCCCCACATACACGCGATATGGGTATGGATAACAGTACGGGTGTGGATGATATGCCGGGACGCCAAGACCAATGCCGATGCTTACCCCCGGCTTGGACTGAGGCGCAGGCAAAGGCCAAAACGGCCAATATGGCACAAACGAAAAAGAATTTTTTTGCATTCATGGCAAATCTCCTGAAGATGCAATCATGCCCGCCCGCTACTTGAAACGGCCGATCCAAAGATTGGATACTACCAATCATCAGGGAAGAAGCAAATAGCGTTTCTATTATCTAAAGCGGGCTGGTTTCGTCGGCTGCTAGCAATGACATCACTATTTCAACTTCATTGTCCCGCATCAAAAAGATACCCGGTCGGATTCTGGTTGTTGTTTTGGGAGGACAAAAGTAGTGCCAGCAAATCGCCGGTCTTGGCATCGATCTGCGGGCTGGTCTGATTTTCAACACTGCTTGTATTGGCCGTACTGCTCGAATCGTCCGAGTCATTGTCATTGCTCGTTGAGCTGGTGTCGGTCGTTTGCCCGGCGGCAGCAGTCTGGCCGTGATGCCTATGGTGCTTGTGACCGACGTTTCCCGTGCCCGCGGCGAGTTGCGACTTGAGCTTGTCAACGTCAATTCCGTTGTCTTTGAGAGCCTGCAAAACGGCATTTTGAATCACTGTTTTCAAATCGCTCGTATTGCCCGATTTTTCCGCTTCGGCAATGGCGGATGAAACAGCCTGGCGAATTGTCTCTTGGAGGCTGTTTGCATTTGTCGTATCGGCGCCGGACGTGCTGGTCTGGGCGTCCGTGTTGCTTACCGGCAATGTATCCGCGGCGGCCGAGTCGGTAACCGATCCATCGCCGCTCTGGGCGGCAATCTGTGCAAGGATGTACAAAAGGTTCGTGTCAGTTGAGCTGATTCCTGAAATTCCAGACATGGATAAGCACTCCTTTTAACCAATCTTTAGGGTGGGACAAATTATCCCCAAATTTATGAGCCAACTATTCCGTACCCCTTTTCCAACCGTTATAAATCGACATGTAAGGTTGAAATGCTTAATATACATTAACTATTTACGGGTATACATCAATGATTCCGCTCACAAGAGTCTAAATAAGCCAACGCATATATGCCAAGTTGCAGATTTAACCAATATTAACATCAGTAGTTTAGGCGTATTTGGGAATAAGTAATAACCTTTACCGCGCTTATTGGATTACAATCGCTCTGGTCTATTTGGAAATCATTTGCTACACTCCGGCCCACTTTTCAAGGTTGTAGGACGGCTGGAAACCTGCCCGATTTTCCCTGGTGTTCACACCCAAAAAAGTTGCGACTTAAGTTCCGGGGAAGCGGGCGACGGCGGGCGACAGTCGTCGATCGATCTCGTCTTAGCAAAGCGGAGGAGCAAATCATGAGCGGAAAAATGACGTTCCGGCTCATTGTTTTCGGATTGGTATTAGCGGGCTGTTGTTGTGCGCAGGTCCGGGCCGCGCCGCCTTGGACAGATATGGTTTCGTCTCAAACAAGTCGAGGCCGAGCCCGACAAAACTTATACTCTTACCGAGAACAACGGCCCGTGGATGATCATGGCTTGCAGTTTTTCGGGCGAGGGAGCGGAAAAGCAGGCCCAGGACCTTGTTTGCGAACTGCGTAAAAGATACAAATTGCCGGCCTATATCAACAAAGAGCAATTCGATTTCGGCGATCCCAAGGGATTGAAACTCGATCGTTATCGGCTCGCCGGTAAAGATGCAATACTACAAGAATCCAAAAATCACGGAGGTGGCGGTTTTGGTGGGCGATTATTCCACTGTCGACGATGCGGAGGCCCAAAAGGTTTTGAAAAAACTCAAATATACGGTGCCGCAGTGTTTAGACGTCAAAACAAACAAGGGAACTTATCAGACCTTGGCGGCCTATAGATCCTTGCAGGCGATGGTGGGCAGTTCGAACAAGGAAAAAGGCCCCATGGCCCATGCCTTTATAACCACGAATCCACTTTTACCGAAAGATTATTTCGTTCCCGGCGGCCTGGACCCGCTGGTGATCGAGATGAATAAGAATGTTCCGCACAGTCTGCTGGATTGTCAGGGCAAGTACAGCGTTCAAGTGGCGACCTTCAAGGGACAAGTGATTATCAAGCAGAATGAAATCGAAGAGATTGAAAAGGGCGAAAAACAATTCAACGGCGACCTGACCGAAGCGGCCATGAAGGCCCATCAACTGACCGAGGCCCTGCGGATGAAAGGTTATGAAGCCTACGAATTCCACGACCGCAACGCCAGCATTGTAACGGTGGGCAGTTTTGATTCGGTGGGCATGCCCCGGGCAGACGGCAAAATCGAGATCAATCCGAAAATCCACAAAATAATGCAAACTTTCGGAGCACAGCCCCTGGACTTAACCGCCCAATTGCCTAAAGATACAATTCCCATGTCGTGTAAAACACTGGCCGGGATAAACTTCGACATCCAGCCCATTCCCATCATGGTGCCCAAAAAGAGCATCAGCGCGGCTTTGAGCCGTCCGCCGGTGGAATAGGCTAGATGAGTGGGCAGTGGACAGTGGACTGTGTAAGGACTGGGCAGTGTGGGGAGTGGAGAGATTATGGACAAAAAAATCAAGAAGAAAATCGATACTCTCCAACAGCGGATCCAGAATCTCCGCCGACAGATCGCCGGGACCAAAAAGCAATTGGACGACCCGGCTGAACTGAAGAACCTGGAAAAACAACTCTCCGACGCCGAAGCCGAATTGGCGAAAATCAAAGGAGTGAGCAGGAGTCTAAACATCATGAGCGCTGTTCGTAGGCTTCCGCGCGGTTTCGGCGGCGGGCCAATTCGCTGGCATAGCGCAGACCCAACTGGTCGGCATGCTGCCGGGCCCAATCGGTCAATTTGGTTTCGCCGGCGGGCGGGGCATCGACCGCAAGCAAGTCGGCCATCAAGCCTTCGATCTCTTCCCGGGTGAACATCTTGTCGCGTAAAAACCAGCCGAGCATGTTTCCGCCCAAATATCCGATGCCCGGCGGCACCGAAATAAACAACCGGCGCTTGCCGAGTATTTCGGCCAGAGTTCGCACCAACCGGCGATATGTAAACGTTTCCGGGCCGATGGCGTTGATTATGCAGTTTTCATTACTCCGGCCTTGTTCCACGGCCAGCTTTGCCAGGTCGTCAACGTAAATGGGCTGCAAATGATATTGCCCGCCGCCGAAAATAAAAAACACGGGCATCTTTCGCAGCGTCCAGGCGATGTTGTTTATGAGGATATCTTCCCGGCCGAAAAGCACCGCCGGGCGCAATATGGCGTAAGACAGGCCCGAGCGGATCAATGCTCGTTCCAATTGGGCCTTGCCGCGGAAATATTCCAGCTTGGAATCTTCCGAAGGATTGGTGATGCTCACGTGCACCACCCGGGAGACGCCGGCCTTTTTGGCGGCGCGAAAGAGCGTCAAGCGTGTTATCGACCGCCGTGGAGTGCTGAAAACCGGCATAATTGAAGCGAACCCAATAGGTATTGTACAAGACCTTTGCCCCGGACAAAGATTCAGCGAGTTTATCCTCATGTTCAAAATCGAGGGGGCGGACCTGGATGGCGTCGCCGAATGGATTGCGTCGCCCCATGGAGTTGGTCAGCGTGCGGACCTGCAGCCCGGCATCAAGCAGGCGCCGGGCGATATATTTTCCTGAAAATCCAAATGCCCCGGTAACGACGTGCAATTCGTGGGCTGGCGCGGATGCCATGGCAAACCCTCCCCGTGATTTTTAATGATAATGCGCCATTTTAGACGTGATGCCGCCTAAAGGACAAGCCCCGGTCGCTCAGGCCGCGGGCAATAGTGCCTCTTCCCCGAAATATTTGCCTGTATGACGTGGCATTCAACATGCCCACGCGAGCGTGGGCATGGCACCAACGACAATATTTGCTGGATTAGCACCAGTTTCCGCCGGTGCCGGTTATCTCACTCTTCATTTTCCATGAGCGAACTTATTTTATCCGCATGTTCCATAAGCAACTTAATTATATCCGCGAATTCGTCCGGGTTGTCGGGGGTAAAAACGATGTGTTTTAATAATCCCGATTTCCTGGTAATCGCAATATGACGGTATAAATCGGACTGATCGATTTTTACACCGCGAAGACTGAGCGATACTTTTCCCCGAAATAAATCCCAGAATGAAAAGGGCGATCTAATCTGAATATCGACAATCTCACGAACGGGGATTTTCAGCGTATGTAACGCGATCCAGCATTGCAGCTCGATGCGGTCCAGATATACGCGATATGCCTGCCACAAATTCTTGAAAGAGCGTTTGGACACATAAAGCGGCGTTCGACTTGACAACCGATCGTCCGAAGCGATCCCTGGTTCGATCATGTCCATCTGCTCTTTGGGGAAGCACTCTATCATTCACTGCGCCTTGTTAATTTCGTCATTCTCGGGCGGGTAGTCCGGGTGCATGCCTTGCTGGATCATGGCAATGCGTTCGTTATGGGCATGAACCATTTTCACAATTTTGATTGTCGCCCCTGCAATAATAGCCACGATCGGGACGAGAAAAACCACTATTTCCGGCTGTAGAATTCGAAGCCAAATGGTTTTATCCATGATATTCCTCCGTTAAGGATTTTGTATTTCTTCTTGATCCTGGGGTGGATAATCGGGATGGATCCCGTGCTGGATCATGGCTATGCGTTCGCGATGAGAAATCGCCTTCTTCACTATTACAACGGTCGTTATAGATACTACCACCACGACAGGAATTAATACGGGTAGAATAATCGATAATATTCGAGACCAATTATCATCAAACATGATATTCTTCCCTTGCGCGATAAACACACGCTATTGGAAGCAATTATTATAACCCCATACAATATGTTCGCCAACAACCGGCAAATATTGGTCTTTTCGTACTATGAAACGCTAGAATCGTAAATAGAATTAACCATCGATCGATGATTCATGGCCGTTTTGACCTTTATCGCCACTGCCATGCAATGAAAGCATACAATGGCTAAAAGTCACCCCAGCCTAAGCATAATCCTGCTGCCGATGTTAAAAAAATACGGCTTTTTTCGGTATTAATTCTAAGTAAACGGCTTTTTTCGACTTTTCAAGGAGCCAGCAATTGATAGAATTGCTCAAACTTGGTGTTAGGACTTATGGCCCGGGCCTTTGGCGCAATCAGCATGCTGGAAATCTTGACTTAACGAACATCTAAGCAAGATAAAATGGATGGATATCGCTTCCCGCCTTGGATCGATCGCACTCGGCCCTTTGCCGGCGCATTGCTGGCGATTGTGCCGGTTTACGTCATATTTCTGGCCTATTATTGGGGTTCTCCGCAAACCATCAACGTGGGCTACTCGCCCGTGCAGCCCCTGCCCTACAGCCATGCCATGCACGCGGGCCAATTGGGCGTGGACTGCCGCTATTGCCACAACACGGTCGAGTGGGCGGCCTTTGCCGCGGTTCCGCCCACGGCCACATGCCTGAACTGCCACGCCACGATCGCTGCGGATAGCGCCAAGTTGTTGCTGATCCGCCAGAGCGCGGCCGACGGCGATCCGGTCCGTTGGGTGAAGGTCCACGATTTGCCCGACTACGTCTATTTCGACCATAGCGCACACGTGTCGCGCGGAGTGGGATGCTTTTCCTGTCACGGGCGTATCGACAAGATGGAGCAGGTTACCCAGGTTCACACGCTTAGCATGGGCTGGTGCCTGGAGTGCCACCGCCATCCCGATCCGCATCTCCGTCCCGAGGAATTCATCACCAAGATGGACTGGATCCCTAACGAAGATCCGGAAGTCATAGGTGAAAAACTACGCCTGGAAAACAACATCAATCCTTCGACGGATTGCTCAACATGTCATCGGTAGAAAATATTAAAAAAAGTCCCCTCTCCCGACCAACCTTCGGTTGGTGCCCGGAGAGGGTAAGGGTGAGGGCGAGATGAAGAAAAAGTATATTTTCACGTCGTCTCCTACGCACTCCCTCACCCCCGGCCCCTCTCCCAAAGGGAGAGGGGAGATAAATTCGTACTGGCGAAGCCTGGGCGAGCTTTACAACACGCCGGAATTTCAGGCCGCGTTTAATGCCGAATTTCCCGCCAAGGATGATCCGGCGGGCATATCGCGCCGCCGCTGGCTGCAACTCATGGGGGCCTCGGTCGTCCTGGCCGGCGCCGCATCTTGCCGCTGGGAAAAACGCGAACTCCTCCCCTTCGAAAAGCGGCCTGCCAACCGCACGCCTGGAAAGTTCGAACACTTCGCCACAACCATGGACATGAGCGGCACGGTGCTGGGGCTAATGGTGACATGCGTTGACGGCCGGCCCATCAAAGTCGAGGGCAATCCAAAACATCCATCCAGCCTGGGCGCGACCAACGCCTACGCCCAGGCGGCTATTCTCGAACTCTACGATCCCGACCGCAGTGGGAATATCGTACAAAAAACCGACGAAGGCGATGAGGTTCAATCCTGGGACGAGTTCGCCGCCTTTGTAAAATCGCATTTCGGCGAACTGCGGAAAAACGGCGGGCAAGGCCTGGCCGTTCTGGCTGAAGTCAGCACTTCGCCCACCTTGGCGGCGCAGCGCAAACAATTATTGAAGGATTTCCCCAAGGCCGTTTGGGTGGAATACGAATCCGTGGAGCACGAATCGGGCGACCTGCGCACGCATCTTCATTTGGATAAAGCCGACGTGATTGTCTCGCTAGACGCCGATCTATTCGGCAATCATCCCGCCGCGGTAAAGCATGCACGGGATTTCGCCGCCGGACGCGAGGCGACTGACGGCAAGATGAGCCGCCTTTACGTCGTCGAAAGCTGCTACTCGATCACCGGAGCAATGGCCGATCATCGGCTGCCGATTCGCAGCGGGCAGATTGCTTCGTTTGCGAAAATGCTCCACCATTCAATAGACGGTTTAAGCAATAGCATGGCGAAGATCAATGCAAGTGGATGGATCGCCGGTCTTTAAATTTGTGTCTGCCATGGCCAATGATCTATTGGCACACAAGAGTAAAAGCGTGGTAGTCGCCGGCGGCGGGCAGCCGGAAGAAGTGCAATCGCTGGTCCGCGACATCAACCGTATGTTGAGCAACATCGGCAAGACGATCGATTACACCGAATCGCCGGCCGTCGATCAGCAACGACAAATCGATGGTTTAAAATCGTTGGTCGCCGATATGAATGGCGGCAAGATCGAGACATTATTAATACTTGGCGGCAATCCGGTTTATAACACCCCTGCCGACATTGATTTCGCCGGGGCGCTGAAAAAAGTGCCGACGAGCATTCATTTAGGCCTTTTTCGCAACGAGACATCGCGGCAATGCACTTGGCACTTGCCGCAGGCTCATTTTCTGGAATCCTGGGGCGACGCCCGGGCGTTCGATGGCTCCTATAACATCGCCCAGCCGATGATCGAACCGTTGCATGACGGCCGGTCGGCCATCGAGTTTATGGCGATGATTTTGGGTGAGCCGGCCACAAAAACGGCCCTGGACCTTGTACAGGCAACCGCGAAAACAGCTATCGGCGAGGATGATTTTGAGAAGCCATGGCGGGAGGCGGTTCACGACGGAATTTTGTCGGGTGGGACTTTGAAACAAAAAGAGATCAAGAATCCAGGCCCTCACCCTAACCCTCTCCCAAAGGGAGAGGGGACCGTGGATGCATTCCGAAAGGGAGAGGGGACTGTGGATGCATTCCCAAAGGGAGATGGGACTTTTGCTATTGAAAACGGCAAATTGGAGATCGTGTTTCGGCCCAGTCCTGCGCTTTATGACGGGCGGTTTGCCAATAACGGGTGGCTGCAGGAGATGCCCGATCCGATAACGCGATTGACTTGGGACAATGTGGCGGTGATGAGTCCCAAGACGGCCGCAAAACTCGGCGTGGAAGACAGCACGCTGGTCAAGCTGAAATTAAAGGCCGCGAGTTGGAGATTCCCGTTTATATCCTGCCCGGGCAGGCCGACGGCTCTGTGGCGGTTTCCTTGGGTTACGGTCGCACCGCGGCGGGCCTGGTCGGCGGCAGCGCGGCGGACAGACGTGCCCAGTGTCGGCGTGAATGTCTTATCAGCTCCGCACCAGCGACGCCATGTATTTCGGCACGGGCTTGAGCGTCGAGCCGACCGGGAAAAAATATCAACTCGCCACCGTGCAAGATCACTTTGCCATCGATCGCGTGGGCATGGAAGGCCAGAAGCAGCGCCTGGGCGAACTGGTCCGCGAGGCAACGCTGGAAGAGTATAAAAAGCATCCCGATTTCGCCAAGCACGTGGTCCATCATCCGCCCCTGGAATCGCTGTGGCAGGAACACGAGTTCGAAGGCCATCGCTGGGGCATGACCATCGATCTGGCGAAATGCACCGGGTGCGGGGCCTGCGTTATCGCCTGCGTGGCCGAAAATAACGTGCCCGTGGTCGGGCGCGAGCGCGTTTTCCGCAACCGCGAAATGCAATGGCTCCGCGTGGATCGTTATTTTCGCGGCGACGTGGACAATCCGCAAATCGTCGTCCAGCCGGTCGCCTGCCATCAATGCGAGATGGCCCCATGCGAAGCCGTCTGTCCGGTGGGGGCCACGGTCCACAGCAAGGAAGGCCTTAACGACATGGTCTACAACCGCTGCGTGGGCACGCGCTACTGCGGCAACAACTGCCCCTACAAGGTGCGGCGATTCAACTTTTTCAACTACCATAAACAATACGAAGAAGCGAGAAACGAAATTTTGAAGATGGCCAGCAATCCGCAAGTCACCGTGCGGAGCCGCGGGGTGATGGAAAAGTGCACCTATTGCGTGCAGCGGATCCAGGCGGTGAAGATCGAGGCCAAAAACGAACGGCGTCAGATCCAAGACGGCGAGATCAAAACGGCATGCCAGCAGGTTTGCCCGGCCGGGGCGATTATATTCGGCGACTTAAGCGACAAACAAAGCGCAGTGGCCCAAAGCAAGGCCTGCGATCGGTCTTACGAGATGCTTAGCGAATTGGATGTAAAACCACGCACGTCGTATTTGGCCCGCATACGCAATCCCAATCCGGAATTGGAAAAATAAGGATGAAAAATAAGTTTAACACCGGCACTTGTGCCGGGAGTAAAAATGCACCTGCACCCTAACCCTCTCCAAAGGTGAGAGGGGAGGTCAATTATGCATGAGCCTTGCAATCGATACCTTTCGACAACACGACCGACGACCCGACGCAGCGGGCTGCGCTGGTGACCGGCGGGCAGGATTATGCCTCGGTCACCGACATGGTCTGCCGCATACCCGAGGCGAAAACGCCCAGGGCATGGTTCGTGGCCTTGCCATAACGTCGGCCCTGACGGTGTATTTCTTCATCCTCATCGGCTACCTGATCGGCACGGGCATTGGCGTGTGGGGAAACAACAGCCCCGTGTTCTGGGCCTTCGATATCACGAACTTTCGTGTTTTGGATCGGCATCGGGCACGCCGGCACGCTGATTTCGGCCATTTTATTCCTGCTGCGGCAGAAATGGCGGACGAGCATCAACCGCGCGGCCGAAGCCATGACCATCTTCGCCGTGATCTGTGCTTTGATCTTCCCCGGCATCCACATGGGCCGGATTTGGTTTGCCTATTGGATGGCCCCGTATCCGAATCAGATGTCGATCTGGCCTAATTTCCGCAGCCCGCTCTTGTGGGACGTGTTCGCGGTATCCACGTACTTTATGGTCTCCTTGTTGTTCTGGTATCTGGGAATGATTCCGGACATGGCGACCTTCCGCGACCGGGCGACCAGCAAGTTGCGATATTTCATCTTTGGCACGCTGGCCTTGGGTTGGCGGGGATCGGCCCGGCAGTGGCACGTGTACGAATGGGCGTATTTGTTTCTGGCCGGGCTGGCCACTCCGCTTGTGATCTCCGTGCACTCGGTCGTGAGCACCGACTTTGCGGTGGCCCAATTGCCCGGCTGGCACACGACGATCTTTCCCCCGTATTTCGTGGCCGGGGCTATTTTCAGCGGCTTTGCCATGGTGGTCACGCTCATGGTGCCCGCCCGGGCGTATTTCGGGCTGAAACACCTGGTCACGATCCGCCACCTGGACAACATGAACAAAATCCTCCTGGCCACCGGCTGCATTGTCGCATATTCCTACGCGATAGAAGTTTTCATGGCCTGGTACAGCGGGAATATCTACGAAGAATTCGCGGTGGCCAACCGGGCGATGGGTCCTTATGCCTGGGCCTTCTGGTTGATGGTATTTTGCAACGTCGCCGCCCCGCAGTTGTTCTGGTTCAAAAAATGGCGGACCACGCCGGGATTGATGATTATCGTCGCCATTTTGGTGAACGTGGGCATGTGGTTCGAGCGATTCGTGATTATCGTCGCCTCGCTGAATCGCGATTTCCTGCCTTCCAGTTGGTTTATTTATATCCCGACCTGGGTCGATCTATCGATGCTGGCCGGCAGTTTTGCCTTGTTCTTTACCTTGTTCCTCTTGTTCTGCCGCTACCTGCCCATGGTGGCCGTGCACGAGGTAAAGCAAGTGATAAATAGAGATTAGGATGGGGACTAGAGAGTTAGAGGACGGGAATTGGCAGATTATTAGAAAACCGCTTGCGGTTTAGCGGTGAAATGCCGTAAAAGCCGGAATAGCAGATCGCAGCTAAACAATAATATGACGGATATCCAAACCGAACAATCCATAACCGAGCAATCGCCAAAAATCGCCGGCATTCTGGCCGAGTTCGACTCGGCCGGAATCGCTCAAGGCGGCGGCGCGGCGATTGCGCGACGAGGGTTTCACCAAGTGGGACAGCCACAGCCCCTTCCCCATTCACGGCATCGACCGGGCGATGGGCGTGCGCACGACTCGGCTGCCCTGGCTCGTTCTGGGCGGAGGGATTGTAGGAGCGGCCGGGCGCTTCTGATGCAGTGGTGGATGAACGCCATAAATTACCCCATGGTCATCAGCGGAAAACCGTATTTCAGTCTGCCCGCAAACATACCCATCGTCTTTGAACTGCTTGTACTGCTGGGCGCGTTTGCGGCTTTTGGCGGGGCTTTGGTGTTGAATCTGCTCCCGCAGTTCTGGCATTGGACTTTTTCCAGCCGAAGATTCGCCCGGGCAACGACCGACGGTTTTTTCATTTCCATTGATGCCGCCGATGCAAAATTCGACCTGCCGGTGGTGCGAGGGCTTATGGAATCGCTTCGTGCCAAGACGATCGAAGAGTGTTACGAACCGGCTGAAGGGCAAAAAATTCCCTCGGCCTTTTACTGGACCGTGGCCGTGGTCGGTTTGTTGGCCGTGCTTCCGCCCCTGTTTATCGCCAAATATCGGGCCGAAACCAAGTCCCTGCCCCGCATCCATCCCATTCAAGACATGTCCTTCCAGGAAAAATACAAAGCGCAGGCAGCCAGCGGCTTGTTCAAAGACGGCCGGGCGATGCGCAAACCGGTTCCCGGCACGGTCTCGGAAAAAGACTTGGAGGAAAACGAGCATCTATATCGCGGCTTGGTCGATGGAAAGCCGGCCGAGACTTTCCCCATGCCCGTGAGCATGGAGATGATCGAGCGGGGTCAAGAGCGGTTCAGTATCTTTTGCGCCACCTGCCACGGGCTGCTGGGCGAAGGGGGCAACACGGGCATCACGTCCATCCGGGCGATTAAACGCGAAGATCCGAAGTGGGTACTGCCGCTGTCGCTGCACAAACCCGAGATCGTCGCATATCCAGTGGGACAGTATTTTGCCACTATAACAAACGGAGTCCGGACCATGCCCAGTTACGGCTCACAAATTCCCGTGGAAGACCGCTGGGCCATTATCCTTTACATCCGCGCCTTGCAACTGAGCCAGAACGCAACGCTCAAAGACGTGCCTGAAGATTTAAGGGAGCAATTAGATAGGAGTTTTTTATTTATGTCCCCTCTCCCTTTGGGAGAGGGTTAGGGTGAGGGCTGCGGATGATCAAATACAATTGATTCATTTAATCATTCACCTTCATCACTGACGCCCTCACCCCCGGCCCCTCTCCCAAAGGGAGAGGGGAGAGATACAACAATTACAATGCAGGATAACCATTCAGCACATCCCATAAACGAAATTCCCGCGGACGAGAACATCCGGCTGGGCGGGCTGGGTCGTTGGGCATTTATTGTTTTCGGACTGCTGGGCGTGCTAGGACTCGCCGCTGGCATTGCCTTTGGATGGGCCCGCCACGACGGCTGGCGATACTTCTTTCACTCCTATCTGCTGAATTATTGCTTCGTGCTGAGCATCGCACTGGGGGCCTTGTTTTTTGTTAACATGCAACACATTACCCGGGCCGGATGGAGCGTCGTGCTTCACCGGCTGGCCGAATGCCTTGGCGCGAATATTCCTTGCCTGCTGGCACTTTTTTTACCCATTTTGATTCCTGTTTTGCAAGGCAACGCCGTACTATATCCTTGGGCCGATCCGGCCGCGGCAACCGGCAGCGAGTTGCTCCGCCACAAGGCCGTTTATCTTGAGCCAACATTTTTTGGATTCCGCGCAGTAGGATATTTCGCAGTCTGGTTGTTCCTTACGCGGTTTTTCCTTGCTCGGTCGCTTGCAGCAAGATCGCACTGGAAATATCGCCGAAACCCTGCGCATGGAACGCTGGAGCCCGGTAGCGATGCTTTTGTTTGCCGGCACGGTGACCTTTGCGGCCATCGACTGGCTCATGTCGCTCACTCCCGATTGGTACAGCACGATCTTTGGGGTATACTTTTTTGCGGGAATAGCCGTGGCCGGGCTGGCGACATTGATACTCACGTCATTATGCCTGCAGGCCACCGGCCGGTTGACCCGCGTGATCACCGTCGAACACTATCACGACCTGGGCAAACTGCTGCTTACGTTCGTGGTGTTTTGGGGATACATCGCCTTTTCACAATATTTGTTGATCTGGTACGGCAACATTCCCGAGGAGACGCAATGGTATCTGGTGCGTCAAGCGGGCGGGTGGAAATGGATTTCGCTGGTATTTTTAGTAGGCGGCAACTGTTTGATTCCGTTTTGCGGGCTTTTGCCCCGATTCGTCAAGCGGCAAAAACTGCTTTTGGGATTTTGGGCCCTGTGGCTGTTGGCTATGCACTGGATCGACCTTTACTGGATCGTCATGCCAAACCTGGGCAAAGATAAACTGCCCTTTGATATAATGGATATTTGTCTGTTGGTGGGCATGTTAGGCATTTATATCGCCAGCGCGGTCCGAGTGGCGGGCGACAATTCGCTTGTGCCCCTGGCCGATCCGCGTTTGAAGGAATCGCTGAATTTTGAAAATACGTAAATTTACTCGTTCCCATGCTCCGGCGTGGGAACGCCACTATTAGGTTCCCACGCAGAGCGTGGGAACCAGGATAAAACAGTTATAAATTGCCGTTAAAGGATTGATCCATGTCCAATTTCAGCGACGATCTGAACACGCCCAAGATTGCCGTGGTGGGATTTATCGGGGCGATCGTTGTTTTCGCCACTTATCATACTGATGCAAGTCATGTTTTATTGGGCCCAATCCCAACAGCACCTGGTAAAGGACATCGACCAGCCCTACTTGGAAATCGCCAATCTAACGGCCGATCAGCAGGCCAAACTTGCGAAATATCAATGGATAGACGAGAAACAGAAAATCGTGGCCATTCCCATCAAGCGGGCCATGGAACTTGTGGTGGATGAACTTTCGCAAAAACCCCCTCTACCATTGCGGAGAGGGTCGGGGTGAGGGCAAAAAGGAGAAATCCCATGCACAATAAACCCCTGCACTGACTTGGCCGATATTTTTACTGCTATGTCTAACCGTTTGGACGGCGCAGGCGGAGTCCGTGTGTGCCCAGGGCACAAACGTCCTGCCCAAAGATTTGGAAGGAGTCACGATCACCCAAAACCTCGACGCCCAAATTCCCCTGGATCTCGAATTTACGGATTCCAGCGGCAAGAAAATCACCCTTGGGCAACTGTTCGACGGCAAACTGCCCACGATCCTCACGATGAACTACTCCGACTGTCCCATGCTTTGCAGCCTGCAACTAAACGGGCTGATCGACGCCATCAAGCCCATGAACTGGAACCTGGGCGAGCAATATCAAATCATCACCGTGAGCATCGATCCACTGGAATCGCCCGAACGCGCCCAATTGACCAAGCAAAAATACCTGGAACAGTACGGCCGGCTGGGGAGCGGCGCGGGATGGCATTTTCTCACCACTCAAAAGGAAGAGCGGATTCGAAAACTGGCCGATTGCATCGGCTTCGGCTACAAGTACGACCCGGCGAAAAAGCAATTCATGCATCCCGCCTTGCTGACGATTTGCACGCCTGAAGGCCGGGTGTCGCGCTATTTCAGCGGCATTAAGTACAATCCTCGCGATTTGCGGCTCTCGCTTTATACGAAGCCGGCGAAGGCAAGGTCGGCTCGGTCACCGACCAGGTGCTGATGCTCTGTTTCCATTACGATCCCGAATCGGGCACTTATTCCTGGGCGGCGATCCGCCTCATGCAATTCGGCGGCGCATTGACCTTGATAATCCTCGCCGGCATGTTGACCATATTTTGGCTGACGGGAATGGCGCAAGGCAAAACGCGCACAAGCGGAAGGGGCGCCATGATGTGGCTTTCATCGCTGCCGTCGATATGCACATGGTCGATTGCCGGCCGGTTCGTTCTTTAATCGGGGAGTCTTTCTGGCTGCCCGAACAAGGCATCGGAGATCGCCCCGGCGGTCGATTGGCTGTTTTATTTCATTTACGCCATATCGCTGTTCTTTTTCGCGCTGATCGTGGGGCTGATGACGATTTTCGTCGTTCGCTACCGCCGCCGCGAGGGAGTTGAAAGCGGGCCCTCGCCCGACCACAACACAAAACTCGAACTCACCTGGACGCTGATCCCGTCGGCCATCGTCATATTCATTTTTTACCAAGGTTTCACGGCTTATCTGGACATGCGAACCTCGCCCAGCCTGGCCTATGAAGTCAACGTCATCGCCAAAAAATGGCAATGGCTTTTCAAATATCCCGACGGGCACGTCGATGAGGTCTTGCACGTGCCCCTGGACGAACCGGTGCGCCTGATAATGACTTCGCAGGACGTGATCCACGGCCTGTACATACCGGCCTTCCGCATCAACATGGACGTGGTGCCCGGCCGGTACAATAAAATCTGGTTTTGCGCGGTCGAGCCGGGAAAGTACCAGTTGTATTGCACCCAATACTGCGGCACCAGCCATTCGGAGATGACTACAAAGGTCGTGGTCCACACGCGGAGCGATTTCCAGAGTTACCTGAAAAAAGAGGCCAATCCGCTCAAAGACCTTCCGCCCGCCAAGGCCGGCGAGTTGCTGTATCAACGCCGCGGCTGCGCCCAGTGCCATTCCATCGACGGCACGGCCGGCACCGGACCGAGTTTCAAGGGCATTTTCGGCAAGACGACAGAATTCAGCAACGCCAAGCCCGTCGAGGTCGACGAAAATTACATCCGCGAATCGATCCTTAATCCGTCGGCCAAGATCGTCAAGGGATACCGCGACCAAATGCCGACCTTCAAAGGCGTGGTGACGGACGAAGAAATCACGGATTTGGCAGAATTTATTAAATCGTTAAAATAAAATCCCATGAAATTATATAACACATAGATATATTTTGTTTGTTAAATCTCAGGAAAAGAATGTCGCATAAAAAGTCAGAGCCGGGACGTGTCACCGTAATTCCGGGCCGACACGGCCCGGCTCTGATCGGAAGAGCACAAGGTTTATATAATGTCAGATATCTCCCGCAATTCCCGCCAGCGACAGCTATCTTCGGCATCCCCGGGGCGTGCTGTCGTGGCTGTTTACGCTGGATCATAAACGGATCGGCCTGATGTACATGATTTCCATCTTGGCCGCCTTCCTGCTGGGCGGCGTTTTCGCCATTCTCATCCGCATGGAATTGATGTATCCCAATAAAGTCGCCGAAAGCCAGGCCGCGCAGATAACCCTGGTTCCCACGGGAGATCTTCACTAAAGACGCCTATAACCAGTTATTCACCATCCACGGCACGGTGATGATTTTCTTGTTCCTCATTCCCGGCGTTCCGGCCATTTTGGGAAATTTCATGCTGCCCTTGATGCTGGGGGCAAAAGACGTGGCCTTTCCGCGTTTGAATCTGCTTAGTTTTTGGCTCTGGTGGGGCGGGGCGCTGTTTTTCCTGATAACGCTGCTCAGCGGCGGGTTGGATACGGGCTGGACTTTTTACACTCCTTATAGCACCGAAACCGCGACCAAGGTTCTGCCCGCGCTTACCGGCGTGTTTATCCTGGGCTTTAGCTCCATTTTCACGGGCATCAACTTTATCGTGTCGATTCACACCTTGCGCCCGCCGGGCATGACCTGGTTCAAAATGCCCCTGTTCCTCTGGTCGATTTATGCCACTGCGCTGATTCAAGTGCTGGCCACGCCCGTGCTGGGCATCACGCTGGTGCTTTTGTTCGTGGAACGCTATTTGGGATTGGGCATCTTCGATCCCAAACTGGGCGGCGATCCGGTGCTGTTTCAGCACTTCTTCTGGTTCTATTCGCATCCGGCCGTTTACATCATGATTCTGCCCGGCATGGGCATCATCAGCGAATTGATCCCGGTCTTCAGCCGCAAGCACATCTTCGGCTACCGATTCATCGCCTATAGCAGCGTGGCCATCGCGCTTGTCGGATTTTTGGTGTGGGGGCATCACATGTTCACCTCCGGGCAGTCGGCCATGGCAAGCATGATCTTCAGCATCATGACCTTCGGCGTGGCCATCCCTTCGGCCGTGAAGGTCTTCAACTGGCTGGCCACGATGTACAAAGGCTCGATCTCGCTGGCCACGCCCATGTGCTACGCGCTGATGTTTTTGTTCCTTTTCGGCATCGGCGGGCTGACGGGCTTGTTCCTGGGGGCCTTGGTGGTAAACGTGCACGTGCACAACACGTATTTCGTCGTCGCCCACTTCCATTACGTGATGTTCGGCGGGTCGATGGTCGCTTTTTTGGGCGGATTGCACTACTGGTGGCCCAAAATCACAGGGCGCATGTTCAGCGATTTTTGGGGACGCATTGCCGCGATGTTTGTGTTCGTGGGCTTTAATCTCACTTTCTTCCCGCAATTCCTGCTGGGAACCCACGGCATGCCGCGGCGTTACTTCGATTATTCCGTCCTGGCCGAGCACAATCCCGCAATCGCCACGTATAATTTTCTGTCCTCCATCGGGGCGGCGATATTGGCGACCGGCTTTACGATAATGCTGATTTATTTGCTGGCGTCGTTATTCGTCGGCCGGCGTGCGCCCGACAATCCATGGGGCAGCGCCACCCTGGAATGGCAAACCGGCTCGCCGCCGCCGTATTATAATTTCGCGTCCACGCCGACCGCAGGCGATCCCTACGATTACTCCAATATCCAATATGATCCCGCGATTCAGGGATATGTACGGAAGAATTAGGGATGAGGGATGAGCCTCAGAATGAAGGAGAAAAACTATTGCAGATTTTGATCGCTTAACTGATTACTGTGAACTGAAAACTGTGAACTGTTTACCATGAGCAACCAATCGGAAACAATGTCCGACGCCGAACATGCCCCGTTTTTGGCGCATCATTTCGACTCGCACGCCCAGCAGTTCGACGCCGGCAAACTGGGCATGTGGATCTTCATACTGACCGAAATTCTGCTTTTTAGCGGCCTGTTCTGCGCTTATGCCGTGTTTCGCTCGCACCATCCGGAAATTTTCATCTGGGCGCACCAGTTCCTCGATAAAACCCTGGGCGGCATCAACACGGCGGTGCTTATTGCCAGCAGTTTTACCATGGCCTGGGCGGTCCGCTGCGCCAGAGGAACCGGCGAGCCGGCCTGGTCGTGCTCTTGAGCCTTACTTTCCTGGGCGGCTGCTGTTTTTTGGGAATTAAATACGTCGAATACAAGCACAAGTGGCAGGACGGTTTGCTGTGGGCGGGCAATTTCAAGCCCAATCAGGAGGCCGAGGAGTTCTTGAAAAAGCATTATCCCGATCCGGGCCATGCCAGTGCAACCCTGGAAAACGGCCCGCGCAACGCCGGCATCTTTTTCAGCATCTACTTTATGATGACCGGCCTGCACGGAGTGCACGTAATCGCCGGCATGGCGGCCATTGCCTGGGTTCTGGCCCGTTCCATCCGCGGCGATTTTGGCAGCCGTTATTTCGGCCCCGTCGATTTCACGGGCCTGTACTGGCACCTGGTCGATATGATCTGGATCTTTTTGTTCCCGTTATTATATTTGATTCATTAACACAGGAGTTGGGACGACAGTTGCACTATTGGTCGTGAAAATAATCAGAGCCGGGGCGTGTCGCCCCGGCATTTCCGGGCCGACACGGCCCGGCTCCGATAAAAAAAGACAATATTTACCTGATATTCATTAAACATGCGTATTTTATAAACCATGTCACATGCCGAATCATTAACGATGTCGCCGGAGCATTCGGCACCCGGTCAGGAAAATTACGCCCATACCGTGCCGCTGCCGGTTTTGGCCGCCGTGTTCGCTGCATTACTCCTGCTGACCTGGACTCACCGTGGCCGCCACCTGGTACGATCTTGGAAGTTGGAATCTGATAATCGCCCTGGGCATTGCAACGTTCAAAGCGGCATTAGTCGTTTTGTTCTTCATGCACTTGCGCTACGATAATCCTTTTTACGCGATTGTGTTTATCACCGCGCTAGTGTTCGTGGCCCTGTTCCTCGGGCTGACCCTGCTGGATACGTTCCAATATCAGCCCGATATCCAAGCCTGGCAGCAGGCCCAGCAGCCTTAACACATCAAAAAAATGCACGAAAAGTTTATTGAATATCAGGTTAACAATGTCAATAGCCGGCGGGCAACGACCGCCGGAATATAAGTGGATTTCCCCCGGCGGTTGTTAGCCGCTGGCTATTGTGTGTGACAATAGTTTTCTTATTTACAATAATCTCGGCACGCATGAGCCAGGGCTTTATTCGTTGGACGATTGTTCCACTTCTTAAAAATTCCTCGCCGCCACCGCCAAGAGCATTAGCGGCAAATATGCGAGCGATGCCCAGAGCAAACGGCAAGCCGTGGCATCGTCCCTGCTGCGATAAAAGGCAAAAGAAAACAAAAAATATCCCAGTCCCAACAAAGCGGTAAGCACGCCGTAAATCCATCCCATCTGCGAAAACATTACGGGTGCAAAACTCACGGGCATAAGCAATATGGCTCCGAAGACGGCGAACCGTGCGGCGATCCGCCCTGTTGGATCGACTACCGTGGCCACGCGGACGCCGGCGTCGGCAAATTGCCGGCGATACAGCCAGGCTATGGCCATGGCATGCGGCAATTGCCAGCAAAAAACGATGCCGAAAAGGCTCCATCCAATCGGGTTAAGTGGCGAGCCGACCGCTGCCGCTCCCAAGAGCGCGGGCATAGCCCCAGCCGCTGCGCCGACTGGCGTTTGCCAGATCGATCGCCGCTTAAGCGGCGTATAAGCCAGCACGTAGACCATCCAGCCCACAATGGCGAGAATCACCATTGTCAGATTGCTAAAGCAGATTAAATACGCCGTGCCCAACAGAGTCGTGATCGCGCCGAACCGGGTTACTTCTCCGGCCGTGAGCCGCCCGGCGGGCAATGGCCGATCGGCGGTGCGGGGCATTTTGGCGTCGCCTTGACATTCCAAACGCTGGTTCAGGGCAATTGCCCCGATAATCACGCCCGTCGTGCCCAGCATGGCGTTAAGGAGATTAATCCATATCCGGGCCGACACGGCCCGGCTCTGAGGTTCTGCAGGTTCGGCGGACGTCCAACCCGAGACCAGCATTGCAGCCAGCACCATGACCACGATCTTCGGCCGGATAAGTTTCCAATATTCGCGCACTGTTATGGTTCCCGAAGCAAACGATATGACCACATCGTCACGCTCAGCGCAGCGACGAAACAAAGCGAACCCACGGCCGCGTGCGCAGTGGTTGTCCAAACTTGCAACCGCCCGTTTTCCACGACCGTGTACTTCATCGTCATGATGTTATCGGTGAACCATTTCGGCCAGCCGAAATTGCTTACCCAAGTGCACGCGGCCAGAGCGAGTTGCAGGAAGTATAACGCGGCCAGCAATTTCACCCGTCGAACAAGCAGCGGGGCCTGGCGCAAATGCCGCAAAACAAGCACGAGCAGATACGCCATCCCTGCTACCAGAAAAGCGGCGATATTTACCTTGATCCACAGCAAAACCAGCGACAAAACCGTGGAGACGTCCGGCAGCGGATGCCGGAACTGGGCCCCCAAAACGATCTCTGTATACAAACCGCAGCATATTGCCAGGGCGAGCCGTTGTATGCTCCTCGAATCTGGATTTTCAAGCCTTTGTGCATTATCGCGCCACGCGGTCGAGGTGATGGAAACCATGGCCGTGCACAAGGCAAAGACCAGCGGGGCCGCGCATCCGTGGATCCGGGCCAGAATGAGCTGGTCGAGCAACACGCGCAGCCCGCCCAGAACGCCTTGCGATATAAGACAAATCAGGATTACCGCCGCCAGCCAGCGCACGCTTTTGCGCGGTTCGCAGCGCCAGATCGAGACAATTAATATTATGGCGATGATCCCGTCGATCTGGGCGATAGTCCGGTGCGAATGTTCCAGAAACAGGTCATTGAAATTCCACAGCCATTTTTGCAGTGGATAGAACCAGGAATGGTAAGTGGTGGGCCAATCGGGCACCGACATGCCGGCCTCATACGTGGTTACCAGCCCGCCGATCCAAATAAGCGGAAACACCCCGCAGGCCAGGACCCATGCCCAGCGATGCGGCCACGCTCTGCCCGACAAATCGCACGATTGCTGATGTAAGTCTTGGCTGCTCATACACGCAATGATAGACAAATGAAGGCACAGCGGGAAGATGGCGCGAGAGCGCATCCCATTGAATTTAGCATGCAAAATTAGGTGGCACGGGCATCTTGCCCGTGATTTTCCCAGCACTGGCAAGATGCCAGTGCCACACATGCGCTGTTCTTTAGCGGCGCTCGGTTGTGACAGGTTCGTATGACGGATTGGGAATTGCCACGACAAGCGGAGTTGCGCCCAGCGCGGTCAACAAATCGGCATAGGCCTGGATCATCTGCCAAACGGCGTCGAGCCTGGTGTTCTCGGCCTCGATCAAGCGCTGGCGGACCTGAAAAAGTTTGACCAGATCCGACTGCCCGGCCTCATAAAGCCGATCCATGCGGGCGGCCTGTTCCTGCAATGGCCCGGTAATGGCATTGGTTTTATCCAACAATCTCTTGGCTTCGTTGCAGCGGATCAAGGCCGTTTTGACTTGAACGATCACTTTTTGTTTCGTCTGATCGAGACTAACCGCGTCGCGGTGATATTCCGATTCCCGTTGGCGGAGCATGGGCGTGCCGGTGTTAAGAATTGGAATCGGGCTGCTCAGCCCCAGGCCGTAGAAGCTGACGTTCGATTCGTCTTTTTCGTAGACCGGCCCGATCGACGGGATGGGAATCCGATCGGCCCGGGCCAACGACACGGCATCGTGCGATCCGGCGACCTGGGCCTGCGCCGCCAGGATTTCAGGTAGTGTCCTAATTTCAAATTTTCGGTGGCGTGGTGCCATTCCGCTTGATACGTGTTAACGACATGGCGATATCAACTAAGCCGATGCTAAGCATGGCAATGATCCATTGATTGAACCACGGCAAACAATTGGCAGAACATTGTTCGCTCCATGCATGGTCCATGCCTGCTGCAAGCCACTTTAGAAAGCCAGTGAGAAACAATAGGATAAATAACAAGAGATATGATGCGAAGGATGGGAAATATTGTGGCTGTGCCGCGCCCGATTTTGTACCAATTAATCTGCAATATCGGCGGCATTTATTTCGATGGTTGCATGAAGGGCTGTGTCATTGGTCGATCCTTTCATCGAGAGGGTATGAGTAATAGTTAAGCTATAATTTCTCTGCCCATATCAGGTCGGGTCCATCCCAGGCATCCCCTTTGGTGCCCTCTGGCTTGAGTGGTCGCTTTAGCGTCGCCCAGTGATGCGCTCGGGTGCGTAGATTTAGACTGCTCCAGTTAATTCGGACGCAGGATTCCTCAAGTTTCCACGTCCCCTTGGTAATCGCGCCCCCCTTATCGGATATCACGATCCCATCTGGCGAAAAAATCCACTTCTGAATTAAGTCGGGCTTCGTGACTGACCATTCGCCGAGAAGAATTGTTATGTCGGTTTGTTGATCGGCGTTTGGGGATGCTGGCGGGGCAGCAGCGAACCATCTCCACGGCTCCGCAACAACGATAAGCCAAAGAATCCCAATCACAGTAAGTAGGGAGAATCCGCTAATCAGCCACCAAAATGCGCCGTGAAGGTTATCTTGATGCGCCAGGATTGCTGCAAGTACCCCGAGTGGTGCAAACATGGCTAAGACAAATCCGCAACCCCACCTCTTGAATGAATGATCCATTACGCCTTTTCCCTTGAAAAATGGCCGTGGGGGTATATAATACGCATTCTAATTTAAATCAGCGCGTTTGAGGTAGGGGACAGCACAGACAGACTTCATGATTTCTGGATCGAGGACCGCGGTATGCCAGGCGGTGATAGCGGCATCTTCCAAAGCGTCATAGTCAGCATATGCCCGGTTCGACCAATAGTGGCTTTTAAGATAGTGCCAGAGGTTTTCAATCGGATTAAGCTCCGGGCTATAAGGCGGTAATTGCACCAGGCTGATGTTTTCAGGTACTCGGAGTTGTTTACTCCGGTGAAAACCGGCACCATCCCAGATCATCACGGCATGTTCATTGCTGGCAAGTCTTTGCGAAAACTCATGTAGAAACACATTGACCACAGCGGTGTTCAGGCGAGGGCTTAACAGTCCTTCGGCTCTCCCTGTATCGGGACACACGGTCCCTAAAACCCACAAGTACTCGTATTGTGTCTGACGCACTGCTACGGGTCGCGATCCCTTCGATGCCCAGACGTTGGTCATGGTTCCCTGCTGCCCGAATCGCGCCTCATCTTGGAAAAAGACATGCACCTGTTTTCCCGGATGTTCTGCGGCAATCGTCATAATCTGCTCTGGCAGCCGACGCTGAAAATCCGCCTGTACTTCCGCATCGAATTTGCGATGACGCGGCCGGGGCCGCAGATATGAATAGCCCAATTGATGCAGTAAGTAATACACGGCAGGCAGCGAGCGGAGAACGCCAAACTCCTGAGCCAGAATACGTTGCACATCAACGCCTCGAAGCGAACAAACATCATCCTCAGGCGTCGGCCCACCGTCCAGCCGCTGCCTCATTTGCTGTTCTTCCTCCGGTGTTAGTGGACCCTGACGATGTCCGCCCCATTGATCTTCGAGCCCTTGTAATCCCTGCTCATTGAACCTATAGACCCAGTCCTGGCACACGCGACGCGACAAACCAAGTGACATTGCAATCGCCGGGGCGGTATATCCTTTAATTGCTAAAATGATAATCCGCAAACGTTTGGATCGCCGAGCATCACGTTCCTCCCGCTCCAGACGCTCTAATTCTGCCAAAGGTAAATGATCTCTCACTTCCATAGCGACCTCCTTGTTCGGGTGTCGCTATACTATAATGGGCAATCTGGGAGGGCGCAATAGAATGTGCGCTGTTTTAAATTAGAATTCGTATAACAAGCCACTAACGCTTGGTCGGTGTCTTATATTGTGCCATCTTTTCGGGGGGCGTCGATACAAGTGCGTTATTGCGCGTGGGTTTACCCATCACGCAACAGCCAAAAATAGTTCATCAAACTTCCAAACGTGGTCTGTCACTCCTGCCAGAATTGCGGCGGGTGGTCGGCGTTGGCCGGATTTACCGCTCCAGTCTGGGTATCGTGGCCGCGGCCATCGTGTTTTTGCTGTTGGGTTTTCAGTTCCGCAGCCTGACTTTGCCGCTTTTAATCTTTCTCATCCAGCCCGTTTCGCTGGCCAGCGCGATATTCGCCCTGTGGATCACCGGAACGCCGCTGAACGTTTCCTCGTTCATGGGCGCGATCCTGCTGATCGGCCTGAACGTTAAAAACGGCATCATCCTGATCGAGTACATCGGCCAGTTGCGAAAAGAAGGCCAGACCCTTAACGAAGCCCTGATCCACGCCGGCCGAAGGCGATTCCGCCCCATTCTCATGACCAGTTTGTGCACAATTTTCGGATTAGCGCCCTTGGCCATGGGCCTAGGCCCCGGGGCACAAATGCAGCAACCCCTGGCAATCGCGGTAATCGGCGGGTTGTTCGCGAACATGCTCTTAACACGTCTGCTCATACCCGTGGGCTACCTGGTTCTGCAAAAAAAGCCTTTGTAAATCCGCAACGGGCACAATCAAATGTTGGTTGGTCGCTTGCTTTACAGATGAACAATTTATTTCCACCTTTGTTCACTCTTTTTCATTTTGAGCGTTGACCGCCTCGTGTAGCGCCTTGCGAGCGATTATGGCCACGATAACCGCCACGGCAATCATTGAAGCCAGCCCCAACCATAGGAGGATTTGTTCTCCGATTCCGGCGTCAATTTTGCCGGCGACGAGGTCGGAGAGGTTCTTGGCGTTGGAACCGATGTACGCCCATACCACTATTTCCGG
Organism: Pirellulales bacterium; assembly: GCA_963844755.1. Lineage (GTDB taxonomy): Bacteria > Planctomycetota > Planctomycetia > Pirellulales > Thermoguttaceae > JBEKIK01. Next base: position 40,775 of record CAWJPM010000014.1, on the reverse strand, counting down.
TAGCCTGCCAAGCCAGGTTGCCAACACATATCTGCTCAAGGGAACCTCGCTGAGCCCGAACACGTAACTCATCAAATCGTAAGGAAATAACGAGCAAAGCCGGGTTAATAGCACGATCTTGAAGCCTTGACCGCCAATGGCACGGTCGATGGCAAAGAAGCGGGGATGGGTCATCAATCGGCGTTCGAGCCACGGCCTGCCGATTGCGCGGCTGATAAGAAACGCGGCCACAGCCCCCAATGTTGCGCCCAGAGAGGCTGCCGCAATTCCCTTTGCCATCCCGAACATGAACCCGCCGGCCAAAGTCAACGCCGATCCGGGCAGAAAAAGCAGGCAGACAACCATATATAATATGACGAACAAGACAAGTCCCCAAGGCCCCAAACTCCGGATCCATTCCAGAGCCCATTTGAAGTCCAGTAGGACGACTTTAAAAGTCGTCCTACTTTCGTTTTCCGGTTGGACCGGTAAAAAGATCAGACTGGCAACGATCGCCGCAAGCAACAACGCCGCAAAACCAACGCGAAGTGTAGCGGCCAATTTCATAGGAGCATACTCGCTACTTTATTGGAATACCATTCATCAATTGCGGACATGATAGCGAAATCTGGCCGGGATCATGGCGACTGCCTAGTGAAAGACGACCGCCAAATAGCTGGTACTGTTGTACCCCACCGCTTCGGCCACTTTTGGCAAGGGCAAGTCGGTCTCCAGCAACAGCCTTTTTTACCCGCGGCTAATATTACTATATCTTATGCCGTAAATCGATTGTAAATCTCATATTTACACGTTTCCACGCTCCGGCAAGGAAACAAGGATTAACAGTATGATAGACGACCAGTAAACCGATATCCGCCTTGCCGGCGTGGATAAAGTCCAGACTTCGGGCATGGCAATCGTGCCCAGCATAGAAAAAACGACTAATGAAACCAGCCTGGAAAACCCGCAAAAGTCTTGTCGTTTATCCATCAGTTTCAGCATGCAGAGAAGAGTTTTAAAGCGCACTTTCCGGCGGATATGGTCACCGTGTTTCGCCTGAAAATCAAGAAGTTACAGACGGAATCGGTCCCTTTTTCACCGGCCATGCCGCGCATGGTATCCGCTTAGCCAAGAGGCGTTCTGAGCCGTTTTAGATTTTCCCGGGGTTAATCTAAATCAGTTTGGAGCCATACCCCTCCTATACAATATATTTCTATTTCCATGATGACTGAGCCACCTGAAACCGGGGGGTGAAGACACAAAAACACGTCTGGAGACATAAATAAATATAAATTTTTCAAAATAGAGTATTGCGTTTTTTTTTATAGCAGGTACAATGAACGCTTATAAGGGGCTTTCTGAATAAATGGAGTATATGGTTGCGTTAAACCGTCAGCACTCAAACAAGCCGGTTGTTGCAGCAATTGTTGTGCAACAGTTGTTGTTTAGGTGCTGTGCGATTTGGTTATGTATAAGTATTACAACTAAGGATTTATTTTTCATGATGCAAGTTTTAGCTCCATCTCCGCTGGAATCTAACTAAGCTGAGAAAATTAGGGCCGGATAGCTGTCGGTAACCTTTTCCCGGAGGATAACGGCTGTTATTGCGGTTCGGTCTTGGTTTTTCGGTCGGTGGAAGTGGTGGCGAGGTTGAGGAATTATATATTATGTGCCAGCGGTGATAAGCCGTTGGCCGCGCCAGTTGTTTGGACCCCGGCGTAATGGCCGGTGTTCGAATTTGTCCTGTCTATTGGCGCTTGGAGGAAAAATACAAGCCGTCAGTTTCATATCGATCCTGTCGGTTGATTTGTGGAAATCGCGGGCCAACCCCTTGTTTTCATAAAATGTAAAATTCGTTGTCAAACAAGTCTTTAACGTTTTTTCGAATAGTTTAAAAACACATTTTTGACGTATAACTTTTTACAGGAGTTACCTCATGAGTCCGACCCAACGAACCAGCCGCGATCGTAAGATTTTCATTTTCAGTTCAAATTTTATAGTTCGAGCCGTGCGGGTTATACTTCCGGCCGCAATTCTTCTGGCTCTGGCCTTGTCGGCCTCGGCGTGCCGTAACGTGGAATCGCCCCAACACCAGCGGCCTCGGATATTGGGATGTTAGCTCCAACTGGACCCCGGCTTCTGTCCCAGGCACTTCCGATGACGTTACCTTCGGAGACACAGGCACGCAAGCGTACTCCAATCCCCCAACGGTCACTAACGAGGTAAGGAATAGTACAACCATCAACACCCTGGCCTATGTCCCGCTTGTCAATGTTCAGACCACCAAGATCGACTCCGGCATACTCATGAGGATTCAGGGCACGGTTGCCCCTCCGTCTAATGGAGATGGAGCCATGTCATTCTGGGCAGCCACAGACACCAACAGTGCAAATTCTGTTTCACAGAGCTTATTCACGGGCGGCGGTCAGATGCAGATTGCAAGTTCTTCGGGCGGCAACACGGGCGGCGACATTGTAGTGCGCTCGACCAACGGTACCGCCGGCGCCCACAACTGTATACTCGATCTGTCGGGCCTGTCTTCGTTTAACGCCAATGTTGATCAGTTATTGGTCGCTTATTCAAATACAGGCGGCAGCCAGGATCGGCCCAACGCCGTCATGTACCTGGCGGTGAATAACACGCTTACATTGAACAATACAGGCACGATTGCTAGTGCTGCGACTGCGAACGGGAGCTTGATACTCGGGTTCGCAGGAAATCATTCGTCTGGTCAGGCATCTACTCTCTACCTCGGTACGACTAATACGATAAACATGGCCAACGCGGTTCTTGGCGGCCGAAGAGAAACTGTCTCCATGTTGTTCAATCCCAACATGCTCAGCGGGGGTACACAATTCACCACCACTCCGACCGTGACGATGCGCGGCATTGACGGCGTCAGCCGTGTCACCTTTATCTCCCTCGGCGATGCCACGGGCAATGTATCCGGCAGCACTAATATGTCCAGCGGAACACTGGATCTATCGGGCGGCATAGCGGATATCAAGGTAACGACGCTCCAAATGGGCACGTCAACTGCTTCCAGCAGTTCTAGTTCACAAGGCGGCAGTGGAGTTTTAACATTCACCGCCGGCACCGTTGATGCAACTAACGTGCTTCTCGGCAATATGGTTGCAAGCTTGAACACGGGTAGAGGCGGTGATACGGGAACCATTAACGCCAACGGCACGGCAAATCTGGTAGTCGGCACCGGAGGCATCATACTGGGATCACGAAACTTTACCGGCCAGGGAACATCGACCGGCACGCTGAACATCAGGAACTCCGCGACTGTCACCATTAACGGTAACCTTGCGGCCGGCGGCTACATCGTTAGCGCCACCGACGGCAGCTACGGCAATATCATGATGAGGGACAGCAGCACCCTCGACATGCAGGGCCACGCCATAGGCGCGGGAGGGCCTATCAATAACTTTACCGTTAGCGGTGGAAGCATTGTGAATACGACCGCTATCACAGCCATCACGTTCCAGGTAAATGGCAGTTCCAATAGCAATTATACGCTTACCACGCCACTAACGATTTACAACGGCGGGGCAATCAACCTGCAGAACGGGTACAACAACACCTTTACCGTCAGTAACCTGACGCTGCCGACCCTTTCGACTTCGAGTCTCAATTTTGACTTATCCAATAGCACCGCCAGCGGAAACGACCAAATTAGCGTGGGCACTCTTAACCTTGGTAGCGGCAGCACTACCACGGTAAAAGTCAACCCGCTAAGTTCCACCTTTGCTACCGGCACTTACCACCTGCTTAACTATACATCGATGTCCGGCTCAACCACCTGGAATGTTTCCAACCCGACTCGAAACACTATGTCCGCCCCCTCTATTAACACAACCACCAAGAACCTGGATTTGGTTGTCGGTTACGTGCCAGCGCACAACCTGACATGGGCCGGCGGAACGGGCTCAACCAGTACGTCGGTGGTATGGGATTGGAATACAACCGCCAATTGGACCAGCCCAGTCCCACCGCCATCCGGCACCGCCACCCCGGACACGTATTACGACCTCGACAACGTGACCTTTGTGTCTGATCCCGGCCTCCAGCCGAGCTACATCAAGCTCACAAACCTGTTTCCCGGTGCGGTCGCGGCCAACCAAGGCTTCACTCCCGGGTCAGTTACGGTCAATTCCAATACTGATTATACATTCACTGCTAACACGGCCGGAAGCGATAAGATCAGCGGCACTACAGGCCTTTCCAAGAGCGGAACCGGCACGCTGACAATTAGTTTGTCCAACACCTACTCGGGTACGACAAATCTCACAGGAGGCACAATCGTTCTCGCCAATTCCGCGGCCCTGGGCACCGGCTCAATGACAATCAACGGGGGCACGCTCGACCTCCATAACAATTCGCTCGGCAGCAAAGCCATCACCGTTCAAGGGGCGGGTGTGGGCGGCCTCGGCGCGATTGTGAATAATTCCACCAGCGCTCACACTGCATACCAAAATGACATTTCCAACATCACGCTAAGCGGAGACACCACATTCGGCGGCGTCGGCGTAGCCGACACTGTCTATAATGCCGGTTTACCCGCAAATACGGTAGGCCGTTGGGATTTCTACAACGCAGGCGGCTCGAATACCCTGATAGGGAACTCACATACTCTGACCAAAACCGGCGCCACTACGATCCTTATGGTAGATATGACGGCTGACTCCACCACGACGGACTTCGTTATCAACGAAGGCATTTTGGGTCTGGAAAGAGGCACCTCCATGGGCAGCTCGGCAGGGACCATAACCGTCAACGGCGCCGGCGGCCAGCCGACCACTAGACTCGACAACTCCCAGCCTGGCGGCGGCTCGATCTTGCAGATGAACAATCTAACCATCCCCTTGAACAAACACGTCTCGCTTTCAAATAACGGCCAAATCTACGTCATGCAAAACGACGCCGATTCAACTGGCGGAGACATTATCTCAGGGCCGATCGCCGTGGCTGATAGCGGCGGCGTCCTGAACGCCGGAGGCGTGCGGGCTGACTTGCCGCGAACGCCAACGCGAGAATGTTCCTCACGGGCTCGATAACAGGCGGCAGCGGGGCTACCTTAACCAAGACCGGGCCGGGCACCGTCACCCTGTCAGGCAGCAGTTCCTTTTCCGGTACGACTGTCGTTAACGACGGCACTTTGATCCTCAGCAACCCTGTGACGCCCGCCTATCTGGGGGGCAGTAACATTAACAACCGCATACGCGACAACCGGCATTACCCCTACTCTGATCGCCCAAGGCACGATCGCCGGCACACTCACTGATTCCGCCAATGTGCTCATTGCGATCGGCGCGAGCAAAGCGGACGGGAACGTGGGCACGTTAAACCTTGGCGGCCTTACTTTAACCGGCGGCAGCCAGATCAATTACGATCTATCCGTCCCCGCGCTTGGGAGCGACTTGATAAACATCAATGGTAATCTGTCGCTTTCCGGAGTCACCAACATTGCCGTTCCCAACATTGCTACGATGGCAACCAACTCCTATCGCTTGATGAACTACACCGGAAGTAAATCCGGTACTGGGTCTTTCGCCCTCTTGAACGTACCCGCTAACACGCGGCGGACCTTCACCGTCGACACTTCCGTTCCACAACAGGTTAATTTCAGCTTGAGCGGTCCGATCGGTAATCTGGTTTGGACAGGCACCGGAAGCACCCAATGGAACGTGAAAACCGACCACAATTGGCTAAACGGCGCCACCGCGGATATCTTTTATAACCTCGACAACGTCACTTTCAGCAACGGCTCGAACCGAACGGTCAACATAACGTCTACGGACGTGTGGCCACTCTCGATCACCGTGAACTCAGGTGTTGGGAATGATTACACTTTTGCAGGGACGTATAAGATCTCAGGCGTTGCATCGTTGACCAAGTCCGGGGCCAGCAAGCTAACAATTGCCAACGGCGGCGGCGTTGGTGAAACTAACGATTTCACCGGCCCGATCACTATCGCCCAAGGCACAGTGCAAGTCGGCGACGGCTCAACCACTGGCGTCACTATCGGAACCGGAGCGATTGCCAACAACGGACAATTGGTCTTCAACCAGCCTGATAGCTGGACAATTTCCAACAGCATCTCCGGGACCGGCACCCTGGAGCAGAAAGGAGCCGGCATTATTACTCTTACCGGCACCAACACCTACAGCGGCGTAACGACGATTACCTCGGGCACTTTGCAGGCCGGCACGACCTCGCCCTTGGGCAGCACGGCCAGCGGCACGACTATTGCCAACGGGGCCACGCTGGACATCAACAACTTTAGCCTGGGCGACGAGTCGGTTACCGTCCAGGGCACAGGCGTAGGCGGACTTGGCGCTATTGTCAACAATAACACCGTCTCCAGCACTGTTGCCCAACTGGCCCTTCGCTTTGTCACCCTGGCAAATAACGCAACCATCGGCGGTCAGGCCGCCACCGATCCCACTCTCGGCGGCGCCCTTAGCAACTCTGGCCGTTGGGAGATCCGCGGAAGCACATCGGAGGCGGCGGCCATCAGCACCGGCGGGAATGCCTATAGCATTACCAAAGTGGGCAACAACCAGGTTTCCTTTGTGCGGTGTATCGCTGATTCCGCCCTGGGCGACATTAATGTCAACCAAGGAATCTTAGACCTGATATCAGTCACCTCCGTGGGCGACCCCGCCCATAGCATAAACGTGGCCTCTGGCGCCACCATCCAAGTCGAAGGCTTGACTATTACGCTGAACAAAAAAATCATGCTAGATGGGGGCAATGTGTATGCCGTAGACGGCAGCGCAGATGTCGGCTATAACACGATTTCCGGCACGATCTCCGTTACTGATAGTATGGGTACGGGTAACGGCAGCACATTAAACATCGGAGGGACGCGCAGCGACTACACCACCGCAAACACTTACTCCCACTTGCAAATCAGCGGCGTGGTCCAAAACGCTCCTGGCGGCACCACCGCTGCTATAATAACGAAGCTGGGACCGGGCCCTGTAACCTTCTCAAATCCTGCGAATACGTTTAACGGAACCATGCTAGAAAAGGAGGGCTCTGTGATCGTCACCGGTACCTGGGCCGGAGGCATTACCATGTACCAGGCTACACCTGGAGTTGTCCTGTCCGGCACCGGCTCAATCAACGGCCCGGTTTCTGACTCGTATGGTACGAACATCGCTCCGGCGCGTACAGCGTCCTCTGGAGCGGTTGGCACTCTTACCTTCGGTAATAATCTCTCGCTCGGAACGGGCGGCAGCGGTACGTTAACTGCGGATCTGTCAAATACCGCACTCAGCGGAAATGACCGGATAAATGTAAACGGTCAGCTGTCCCTGAGCAATGTAACTAACATCGCTATCAATATAGACAACGGCTATTTGGATGGCAGTGCCGGCGGCACCCACTACGCGTTGGTCCACTACGGCAGTATGTATTTGGATCCATTTTCTGGAGATGGAGTAAATATGCCATCTTATTTCCAACTGCCAACATTGGGAACGCGGCAAGCTCTCAGCATCGTCAATAATACCTCAAATCCCTCAGATAAGACTATCGACCTGGTTTTGACCGGTACGGTGGCCAACCTTGTGTGGGCTGGAGGAAACAACGCCAATGCTTGGGACGTCAAAAACACCGCGAACTGGTCAGGCACCGGAAGCTGGACAGGCAGCGGCGATAATCTATTCTGGACCTCCGACCAAGTCAGCTTTCTCGATGGCACGGCGAACAATACCGTGAATATCGCTGCCGGTGGGGTGCAACCAGGCACCGTCTTGGTAAATGCCACCCAGAATTACACGTTCGGTGGGGTTGGCGGTATCAACGGCGGTACAACGCTGACAAAGAGCGGTACCGGCATTTTGACCATCAACAGTTCTAATGACTACACTGGCGGGACATTCCTAAACCAGGGTACAATTAGAGTCGGCAATACCTACGCTCTGGGCAGGATGTCTACAACGCTGACAATCGCCAACGGGGCCACATTGGACCTCAACGCCGTTCCAATTTACACCAAGCCGATCGTTGTCCAAGGCGCTGGTGTAGGCGGCAATGGCGCGATCGTCAACAATAACACTGCCGTCGCCCCTGCTCCTATCCAATATGATGTGAGCAACGTCACGCTAGCTGCCAATACGACTATCGGTGGCTCTTCCGCCACCGGCACCACTAATTCCGGTCTGCCCGGAAGTGTTGTTGGTCGCTGGTCCTTGCGTGCGCAATCCGGATCAACGGCGACACTGAGCACGGGTGGACATGCTTACACCCTTACCAAGGTTGGCAACAATCAGATCATGTTGGTCGATGCCACGGTTGACTCCGCTTTGGCTAACGTCTATGTCAACAAAGGTGTTTTGAGCCTTGAAGGCACAACAACACTCGGCAACCCGGCCAGTACGATCCAGGTCAACGGCACTGGCGCTGGCCAGCCCGCCGGCGGCTCGATTTTGCAACTCAATAACCTATCCACCCCGTTGGCCAAAAACATTTCACTCCTAAATAACGGCCAACTCTACGCCTTAGCAAACGTCAATCCCACCGACAATACGATCGCTGCAACGGCAACGGTTTCCTTCACTAACGGCGGCATATTCAACGCCGGAGGAGTGCGAGACGACAATCCTTCTCCGAATCCCCTCGCGATATTGACCATCAACGGCGATATCACCGGTTCGGGCGGCCTGACCGCACCAGGAGCCGGCACGGTGGTTATTAACAGCACGAATCTCACCTACACCGGCGATACAACTGTCAACAACGGTACGCTGCAGATCAATACGTCCGTTATTGACCTGGCTGCCGTATCCGGCACCGGCACGCTTGCTTTAGGCGACAACACGACCACAATGGCCGATTCCGTCAAAACGGCTAACTATTCCCTTGGCAACAACGCCAGGTTAACCATCAGAGCGGTCGCCGGCGGATACAATCCGTCTGAAAGCTCGGGTCCGATAATGCCGGTTCCCGAACCGTCCACCTTGGCAATGCTCATGCTGGCAGCCATGGGACTGGGAATTTACTGGCGCCGCCGGTAAGATAACAACAACATCATTGGGGTGACGGTTTAACCGTCACCCCAATACTTATAAACACCTGTTTTAATCTATCTCAACCACTCTTGTGCTTCGGCGCAAGAGTGGTTTTTTTATCAAATAAACTTAGGAAAGTAGCCTATCCAAACCAGCCCTGAAAGTCGGAATACTCCTTATCGGCAAACAGCCAGTCTCGCGGTGAACCGGTGGTGGCAATCTCGTAGCCTGACAGGCTCCACGACCCGCTCTGGACCGACCGGATCTTCCATCCGGGGCTTGTTCATTTCCTTTTCCAGGACGTGCCCGAGGGGCCGTCTGTCAGGTGGATGCCCATCGATTGCAGTTCTTTGCGCAGGGCATCGGCCTTTTGAAAATCTTTTGCTCGGCGGGCATCGTTGCGGGCTTCGACAAGGCTTGCCACCTGCTGGTCGGGCTGTTCGCTCTGGAAGTCGATAACATCCAGGACTTTGTTGGCCTGGCGCATGAAGTCGAGGACCTGCTCGGGCCTGATCGCCGTCCAGTTCTCCGCCGCTAAGCAGCCGGTTGACGTGCCGAATAAAAGCAAAGAGCCTGCCTATGGCCTTGGGGAGGTTCAGATCGTTGTCCATGGCGTTTTGCCAGCCTGCGCGGGTAGCGAACAGGGCTTGATCCAGTTCCGGGCTGTGCCGGCCGGTGGTGTAATGCCCCAGCCGTGCGACGAACTCGTTCAGTCGCGACACGCAATTCGCGGCCCGCTTAAGCTCTGCCTCGGAGTAGTTCAGCACCGTGCGATAATGCGTGGCCAGCAGCCAGTAGCGGACCGTCGGCCCGTCAAAACCCTGTTCCAGGAGTTGCTCGAGGGTGAGGTCGTTGCCGGCGGCGCGGCTTACTTTTTTGCCGTCGGCCATCACCACTTCGCAGTGCATCCAGAGCCTGGCCAAAGGCTTGTCTTGCAGGCCGCAGGCAATGGCGATCTCGTTGTCGCCGTGCGGAAAGGTCAGGTCGGTGCTGGCCGTGTGGATGTCGAACGGCTGGCCCAGGCATCCCACGGCCATGCAAGCGCACTCCACGTGCCAGCCCGGCCTGGCGTTGCCCCAGGGAGTGGGCCAGAATATGCCGGCCTTCAACTCGGCCAGCGTGGGGCGTTTGAAAAGCGCGAAGTCGCCCGGATTGTCCTTCTCGTAGTAGTCGTAGGTGGTCGATGCCTCGCGCCGCATCCGCTTCGGCTCGATTCCGGATAGCCTTCCATAGTCGGGAAAACTGTTGATCCTGAAGTAGACCGATCGCAGCTTTTCGTAGGCCAGCCCTTTTTCCAAAAGACTGCGGGTCTGTTCGACCATGTCGTTGACGTGCTGGCTGGCCTTGGGATAGTGGTGCGCCCGCTTGACGCGGAGAATATCCAGGCTTTCAAAAAAAACCTTTTCCCAGCGGGCCGTGAATTTCTGCAGTTTCTCGCCGGACTTGAGGCACTCGCGGACCGTGCGGTCGTCGATATCGCCGAGGTTCATGGCATGCTTGACTTGATAGCCGCGATACTCGAGATAGCGGCGCAGCACGTCGGAAAAGACCACCCTGCGGCAGAGCCCCAAGTCGGGAGGTCCGTCCAGGCTGGGCCCGCAGGAATAGATCGTCACCTTGCCGGGCGATACGGGCTCCAACTGTTCTACCCGGCCGGGCAGGGTGTTGTAGAATCGCAATGGCTCCGGCACCGTATCGGAGACGAACAAAGAAGTGGACAAGTAGCGTTCGCCCCCGTCCGGCAACAGGGCGACAACCGTGCCTTTGCCCAGCATCCGAGCTTCGTCCAGGGCCACCTTCATGGCCGCCCCGGCGCTCATTCCCACAAAGATCCCCTCTTCCCTTGCCAGGCGTCTGGCGGCCTCGTACGCCGGATCATCGTCCACGTGGACGATGGCATGAAGTTCCTCGGGCTTGAAGATCCCGGGCGCGTAGCTTTCCTTCATGTTCTTGAGGCCTTGGATTTTATGCCCCTTGAATGGCTCGACGCCGACCACGCGAATGGCCGGATTGAGTTCGCGCAAGGCCCGGGTGATACCCATCAACGTTCCCGTGGTCCCCATGGTAATCACCACGACATCGACTTTGCCGCCGGTGGCCTCCCAGATCTCCTTGCCTGTGCCGTAGTAATGGGCTTGCCAGTTGGCCTCGTTGTTGAACTGATCTACCAGGACATACTTGTCCGGCTCTTCGCGGGCCAGGCGATAGGCCTCTTCGATGGCCCCGTCGGTGCCCCGGTAGCCGGGCGTCAGCAGGATCTGCGCCCCGTAGGCCTTGAGGATGCGTTTGCGTTCCTCGCTTGCCGACTCGCTCATCGTGACCAGGAGTTGATAGCCCTTGACCGCGCAGACCATGGCCAGCCCGATGGCCGTGTTGCCGGAGCTGGCCTCCAACACGATCTTGCCGGGAACCAACTCGCCCGTGGCCTCGGCCTGCTCGATCATCCTCAGGCCGATGCGATCCTTAACCGATCCCCCCGGATTCATTAACTCGAGTTTTACCAGGACCTCGACGTCGGCAACCGGATTCATGCGATTAATGCGCACCAGCGGAGTGTTTCCAACCAGTTCCAGTACGGAATTAACTTTGATCGGCGGCATTAAAAAATCCTTGTAAGTATCTATCCCAAAAGTCCCCTCTCCCACTGGGAGAGGGTTAGGGTGAGGGCTAATTGGGATAGGCTCTAAGTGTTTGCAGTCATTGCTATTAGGCCGTTTCAGGAGCAACAGCCGCAAGCGGTTAGTAGAGCAATATGGACTTTTAAAGTCAAGATTCATTCTTTGCCCCAAGTAGGTGGAACTTGCCCTTGTTGTTACACGCAAATTGCCAGATGGACAACCGAGAGGGCCATTTACGAGGCGGCTTTAAAGGTCGATCGCCACGATTTCATGATCCAGGATCGAAGGCACGACGGCGGTCAGATACTGGCCTTCTTGCTCGACTGGCAGCGACTTTTCGGCCGCCAAAAGTTGCACACTCTTGGCATGCGCGCCGCCGGCAGATGCACGGATATCTTCTGCTCTGCGACCGGGATCAGTTCCCGAAAAGGGCCTTTCATCATCATCGGATTGGTAAGATTGACAAGGTGCACGGTCAGCGAGGCTGGTTGCCGCCAAACCGTCACGTCGAGCACGCCCGGGCCGGTGACGCGGACCGGCGGGTCTTCGTTTGTCGCCCAGGTGATCGCATTTTGCAGCAGTTTGCCGTGGTCCGCGCAAAGCACTTCCCAAAAAGTCCGATCAATGTCCCAGGGGAAATAAATCACGCGGCTTTGACCAGACTCGCGCAAATACACTTCGGCTACGTCCGTTTTATCAACGCGGGGATAAACCTTTTCCATGGGCAGATCGGGATAGGAGGGAATCAGCGTAAGCGGCGGGTGCGGAAAAGGTTCACGCGTCTCGACCTCCAATCGCTGAGTTCCGTTGATGATCCGCGGGGCGTCCTCAAGACCCGCCAGCAGCGGATGACGCTTGCCAGTGGCCGGATCGGTTTCCAATCGCAGATAGGAGTTATGCATCTGGCTTTCGCCGCGGCCCTTGAAAGCCACGCCAAACACGTCGGCCAGGCCGAAGTCTTTACGCCTCTCGCCGTGCTCGTCGTAGAGCGAAGTCTCGTAAGTGGCCACGAGGCTGCCCCCGCGCCTGACATAACCGCGCAGTTCCTCGCACTGGGCATCGGATAGGGCGGCGATGTTGGGAAGGATAAGCGTCTTGAACCGATCTACGTGGGCCGCGTCGAGAAATTGGTCGTGGACCATCTCGAAGGGTATGCGGGCTTCGATCATCGCCTGGTACCAGCCCAACGTGTAATCCTCGACTTTTTCCCGCGACTGGTTTCCCCCGTAAAACCAGCCGGTCTGCTGCGAATAGACCATGCCGACGCGGGCAATGGGCATCTGCCGGCGCAGATACTTTTCCGCGCGGTGGTGCCGCTTATAAATGTCGGCGACGACCTTCAACCAGCGAGGGTCGTGAATCACGCCCGAAAACTTGGTGAACCACGGCTGCATGCCGTTGGCAATCGCCTCGGCGACCCAGATTCGGATCTCGGCCTCGGTTTGGACCGAGTCTTTCCAGCGGTACGGTTCTTCCAACCCCACGCTAAATAGGCCCACAATTGGTTTCGTGCCCATCACCGATCGGTATTCTTTGCCGGTCTTTCCGTTGAGCCACGGCGGGGCCAGGCCGCGTCTGGCCTGGCGGTCGGCGATCAGTATGGGGGCCAACTCCCCGATGGCCTTCATGTCGAGAGAGCTGGTCGCCCCTCCGCCCATGTTGGGAATGACGCACGAGTCGGGATTTATTTTCCGGACCTCGGCATCCCACAACCGCCAAAGTTCGAAGAGCCGTTTTTGTCGCCAGAATATGTAATCGCGGTGCGCCGGATCTCGCACATCGGCGGTGCGCTGGAGGTCGCAGCCGGTGGCGGCCTTGAAAAGCTCCCGGCAATGGTCGCAGTAGCATGTGCCCGAACCGTCCCAGCGATTGATGAAGATTCCGTCAACCTTGTACCGGGACATGATTTCTTTCTTAACTTCGGTCATGAACTCGAAGTTGTATGGTCCCAGTGCGCAGGTTACCCACATCTCGGGCGAGGCCCAATGCGGCCGCTTTTTGCCGTCGGCTCCCACCGCTATCCACTCCGGATGAGCCTGGCATGCATCGTCGTAGGTGGCGTGCGGGTCGGTGCGGGCAACGACCACCATTCCCAGCTTGCGGCAACCGGCCGCGAGATCGCCGAACACGTCGCTATCGCCCAGCCACTGGCTGCGATGATGAAAGGGAATCTTCGTGGGATAGTACGCCACGCAACCGCCCGCGCTTAAGCAGACAGCATCGGACCGCGTACGGCGGAAGTAATCCAGCCAGAAATTCGGATCGAATTTTCCCGGATCGTCCTCGACAAGCGTTAACTGCGCCCAGCGCGTGGGGCGGTCGATCCAACTCGGCGATTTTTCCAAATTCTCCCCGGCCCATAATGGAGAAATATCACCCATGGCAATCATTCCGCCGGCAACGGCCGTGGTTTTAAGAAATGTTCTTCGGGGTATTGAGTGTTTGGTAAACATGGATCGGAGCAGTTTTTATTGGAGCCGGGCCGTGTCGGGTGTGGAAATGCCGGGGTGACACGCTCCGGCTCTGATTTTTTCCCCGGCATCATTTTTTTGAGGTCCGATAATATCAAATTATCGCGCCCGGATGCCTGATTTGCAAGGATCCCGCAGAACACCCTTGCTGCAATTGGACTGGTTTGACAGCCTTGGAGTCCAGATATATGAATGGTAATGAAGATTGATTAATTATTGTGCCGCGAGGTCTAAGCAAGCAGAGCGCGACCAATGGTCGCGGCTTTACAAGGAATGTTCGCCCGCCCGGCGATCTTCAATATACGATTGTTTCATCGGGAGCGATGAAAACGAGCATCGAGCGTCCGTCAATTATTAGTCTACCGTCGGCCGGAGACGGCGGGCCGTTAAGCGAGGGATAAATATCTTCCGGGCTATCGGCCGCGGTGTCGATAAAGTTCCGCCAGGCGATGCGGCCCACGGCGTTGGGAATAATAAACTCTTGCGGGCCGATTCCGGCATTAAACATCATCAGCAAGTGATGATTTTCCGGCGCAAGCAGGTCTTGTCGCGGCGCGGCGGCAAGCAGGCAAACCAAAGTGTTTTCCTCGCCCGTCCAGTCGACGGTTTCTCCGGCGGCGCTAAACCAGGTGACGTCGGGAAACCCGCTGGGAAGCGGAGGCTCGCCGTACAAGAAATTCGTTCGCCGCACGCTCGGTTCTCTGCGGCGGAAAGCGATCAAGGCCTGGCAGAACCGCCACAGGGCCTGATTTTTTTCCACCAGCGACCAATTGAACCAGGAAATGGCGTTATCCTGGCAATATGCGTTGTTGTTCCCGCCCTGGGTTCGACGGCACTCGTCGCCGGAAAGTATCATGGGCACGCCTTGGCTGAGCATGAGCGTGGCCAGCATGTTTTTAATCTGCCGATTGCGGATATTCTCGACCGTCGTGCGCCGCGTAGGCCCTTCGACGCCGTGGTTGTAACTATAGTTGTTGGATTCGCCGTCGCGGTTGCCTTCGCCGTTGGCTTCGTTGTGTTTTTCGTTGTAACTGACCAGGTCGTTCAGAGTAAAGCCGTCGTGGGAGGTAATGAAATTGATGCTGTGATACGGCTTTCGCCCGCTGGACTGGTAAAGATCGCTGGATCCGGCCAGGCGCGTGGCCAAGCGGACCGACCATGTTTGCATCGCCGCGCCAAAAACGCCGCACGTCGTCGCGATACCGTCCGTTCCATTCGGCCCAGCGCATGGAGCCGAAGGTGCCCACCTGGTACGCGCCCGAGGCGTCCCAGGCCTCGGCGATGATTTTCGTGTCGGCCAAAAGCGGATCTTCGCCGATCGATTCCACCACCGGCGGATTGGGGATCAGTTCGCCGTTGCGGTCGCGGCTTAAGATCGAAGCCAAATCGAAGCGGAAGCCGTCGACGTGGCAGTTGTGAACCCAATAGCGCAGGCAAAGGAAGATCAATTCGCGGACTATGGGGTGATTGCCGTTGAGCGTGTTTCCGCAGCCGGAATAATTGCGATAAGTGCCCCCGCCGTTTTCCAGCATGTAATAAACGCGATTTTCCAAGCCCTTGAAACTTAGCGTGGGTCCCGTATTCGTTGCCTTCGGCCGTGTGGTTGAATACCACGTCGAGAATCACCTCGATGCCCGCCTGGTGCAAGGCCCGGACCATCTCCTTGAATTCCCGCACCTGGCAGCCCGGCTCAGCCCCCGTGGCGTAACCCCGGTGCGGGGCAAAGAAGGCCAGCGGATCGTATCCCCAATAATTCGGCCGCTCCTGTTTGTGGCCGAAGCAATCGATGTCGGATGAAAACTCGTGCACCGGCATCAATTCCACGGCAGTCACGCCGAGGGATTGCAGGTAAGGAATCTTTTCGATTATGCCCAGATATGTGCCTGGATGATCCACTCCGCTGGACCGCGAGTGGGTGAATCCGCGCACGTGCATTTCATAAATGATCGTTTCCGGCAAGGAGCGGCGCAAGTGCCTGTCGCCCTGCCAATCGAACTCGTCGCTTATGACCACGCATTTGGGCGGGCGGACCAGGCCGTCGTCGGACGGCAAAAAATCGCCGGCCAGGGCCTTGGCATAAGGATCGATCAGCCGGGCCTTGGGATCAAAGCGATTTCCTTTATTGGGCTCATGCGGACCGTCGGCCTGATAATGATAAAGCTGACCCGGGCCCACGCCCGGAACAAAGATGCTCCAGATATCGCCCCAGCGATTCAAATCCGGATCGAAATCGATGCTTTGCCTGGGCTCGCGGTCTGAAACATGGTCGTATAAAAGCACCCGCATGGCCGTGGCGCGGCGGCTGAAAACCACGAATTGCACCCCACCGTCGTGTACAATCGCACCATAAGGAAGGGGGTGGGCAAATTTTAATACTGCGGGACGTTCAAACATTGTTATCGAGCCCGGTGCTATATCCTGGAACTATCCCTACTTGGCAGGCGTACCATTGGTTTACGTCAATCGACATGCTAAACCTGTTGAAACTATAGGTTACGTTGTTTGGGCAAGATGAAACAGCAAGAAACTAGGCTCCCCCTATATTCGTTCACCTATCTTTCGGCCATTGGGTCGCATGGCCTAAAAAGAGCCTTCCATATCCCTTGTTATCGGCATGAGCCGCAGATGCTGTAAAATCTAACGATTTTTATGGCTTTGCGTGGTTTTGGGCAGTTTGCCCCAGGAAACTCGCCGTTGTAGGGAAAGTCGTGTGGTGTTTGGCAATTTAGCCCCTGGTTAACACACCGGGGGCCGGACAAGACGCTAAGCCGCATTTCTCTCCAACGCGTGCCACGACCAACCTCCGGTCGGTGCCCTGACGTAAGGCAAGCATTGGACGGTGATTCGAGCAAGCACTGCTTCTGCGAAGTAGTGGCACACTGTCTTGAGAAGTATCAGTCTGGTGAGAAATGCGGGCTAAGCCAATTTGATCAATGCGATCCTCGAAAGCGCGCATCTGTCGCTATTTTTCGCTTTCCGATTCTTCGGTGAGTATCGCCTCGGGATGGAAAACGGTATGGCAGTCGGTGCAACTTTTGGCGAGTTTTTGCATGGCTTCGGCCGCGGCGGGCTCGTTGCCGGCGTGGATAGCGGCATTGGCCGCCCCCGCTGAATCGCGCATCTCGGCGGAAAACCCGTACCACTGGTTTACCTCTTGCGGATTTTTCGCTGCGTCGGTGTCGGCCATCGAGCCTTGGGCAATCGCGGCAATGGCGGCCGTATAGCCCGCGGTCTCCTTGGCCTTGGTTTTGAATTTCTGACCCTTTATGTTTCGTTTCAGCTTGGTGTTGATATTGGGAACTTGCTTCATCAGGTCGGGCAAGGAAGCCACCTTTTCCCATTTCAATTCGCCTTGGGTCGTAAACTTGCCATTGGCGGCCGACTTAACTGTGTCGAATGCCTTTTTCGCCGATTGATAATCGGCGGCGGCGGCAAGTTCCCGGGCGGCCTTAATCAATTGCCGGCGCGCGGGCCTTGTACTGGTTGTCTTCATCGTGCATGCCCAGACAAAGGGCCATCACCGCCATGGTGTTGGCGCATCTGCCGATCTTCCCTTCCGAATCTTTATACTCTTGTTCGTCTGCCAGCGTGGTTTCGATTTCCTTGATATAATCTCGAACTTGATCGGCCAGGTCCTTGGCCGGGGCAAAGGAAGAAAGTTTCGGCACGTCCGGCAGTGCCGGCGTATTGGGATCCTCCTTATTTTCCGATCCCGCCGCGGACACAAGCGCGCAAACGGCCGCGAATATCCAAACCATCGCAATTCCCAGCCCCATCGACGCCACGAATGATCGACTAATTCCTGCTCTTAGCATGACGCTTATGCTCCTAACAGTTCGAGCGTGTCCTGAAATTCATCGTTAAAAACCTTGTTTGGGCGACAGTTATACTGTCGTTCCTGTATGATCTGGAACGGATGCGGCAGCATAACTGCCGCACCAACGAGATTGTTGTTTTGGGGGGATTACCTGGCTATTGAAAAGCCGAGCTTTGCAGCTTTTCAGCTTCCTGTCAAGAGGTTTATTTTGCCGCCATGGCGGGCGCCGTAGGGGAAATTCCGGCCTGATCTTCCTCCGTGTTTTTCAGCCATTCGTTTAAAAGCCGAATCTCCACGCGCGAGTTCTTTTCGCCATAAGCCGGCGCGCTAACCGTATCGGCAGGCTCATTTTCGGCCGCCACGCCCAGGCGGATGCGCCGCGGGTCGATGCCGTTGCGACTGGAGATAATCGCGCACGGCGCGGCATCGGGCGTAGGCCAGATCAAGATGGTCTTGAAATGTCGAGCCAGCGGGCAGCGGTTGCCGGGAAGTGTGTCCGCGGATTTCGATTTTTTGCAATTTGCCCGCAAGCGACTCGGCCACGAAACGCAGATCTGCTTTTTGCGAGTCATCCAGTTTGGCCGAAAATTCATTGAAATAGACTCGTCCGCCGGGCACGGTCGATTCGCCCGGCCTGCTCACCACCAGGGTGACGCTGCTTTCGCCGTTAATCTGACCGCGGCCGAGAGTTTTTGCCCGTTTGTCGCCCGGTTTGGCCCTCAGTTCGGCCGGCACCCGGCCCTGAAGCGCGGTCGGCCCGCCGATCCAGCAATTGGCCAGCGTCCAGTTCGGCCCGAACCGATCGCACAAAGAGCTAAACACCTCCCTTAGTTTTTCATTTTGTTCATCGAGATTGCCGCCCTTGCCCTTTTCACCGCCGGGGTTGTCTTTTTTGGCCTCGGTTTTGCTGTCGGAGGCGGAATGTCCCTTGTCGTGTTTCCCCGCGCCGCTGGTGGTGGCATAGAGCACGACAAAGAACGCCATCACAATGGTGATCATGTCGGCGTAGGATACCATCCATTCCGGCGCTCCGCCTTCGGATGACGGTGGTGGGAGTTTTTTCGACATTACATTGGTCCCCTCTCCCTTTGGGAGAGGGTTAGGGTGAGGGTTGGATTGAAGATAAATTTATGAATATTTTTAGTCGTATTAGCTTGATTTATAGCATGTTCTGGCATCAGGATCGGCCTTATGCCGTTGCTTCCTTGAAAGGCCGCATCTTCGGCGGCAAGAATGTAATCAACTTCTGCTCGACCACCCGGGGACTATCGCCCGACTGGATCGACAATACGCCGCGGAGCACGATCTCTTTTATCAGCACCTCCTCGTGATTGAGGCAGGCTAGTTTTTCGGCCATGGGAATACAAATTAAATTGGCGGTCACGGCCCCATAAAGCGTTCCGATCAATGCCACGGCCATCGAAGGGCCGATCGACGCCGCGTTCGACAGGTTGCCCAGCATCATCACCAATCCCAAAAGCGTGGCGATCATTCCAAACGCCGGACCGCAGCGCCCGATGGTCTCCAACACCTTCCGCCCTTCGTTGTGCCGGGTTTCCATGGATTCGATTTCCGTACGCATGATTTCCTCGACGATCTCGGGCTTGATTCCATCGACGGCCATCTGAATGCCCAAGGCCACGAACGGGTCTTTAATGTCCTTGGTCTTGTTTTCCAGGGCCAATAGTCCGTCGCGGCGTGCGACCTCCGCCAGTTTGACCACGCCTTGAATCAACTCGGAGGGATTTTCCTTTTTCCGGAAAAAGAGTTTTTTCGCGATGGGGAACATGGAAAGCACGCGGGGCAGGGGAAAACCCACCAGCATAACCGCCGTGCCCCCGCCAAGAACCATCATGATGGCCGGCGGGTCGATGAATCCGGCCAGGTTCACGCCCCCCTCGCCGCTCATTCCCATAAAGGCCAACGCGCAGCCCATCATCAGAAATCCAAGTATCAGCCCGCCTATCGTGGTGACATCCATTGCTCATCCTTAGTTGCCCCTTTACAACCAGGTGTGTATTCAACGAATTCAGGGAATCCTCCGCTTAAGCGGAGTTCCCCTGGAAGATATAGCTTTTTTTCAACATCAAGCCAACGGGGAAGATGCAAAAAGTCCACTTTGCCTGCGGAAATGCCGGAATAATCAATATATTCCGGCTATGGATTGAGAAATAATGCGGGGGGCCGTGAATCGGAACTGACTAACGGCGAAATGTCAGCCTCTTTATTACGGGGGGAGTAGGTGGTACAGATGAGTCGCAACGACGTAATCCCATAAAGCGTGTGAAATAACCACGGGCCAAATGCGGCGGGTGGCGCAGAATCCGATCCCCCAAATGACACCTGAAAGACCTGACGTTATTACGCCCTCCATTCCTTTATGTACATGCAGGGTGCCGAACACAATTGAACTGAACAGGATGCTCTTCCAGGTAGAACCCAACAAGGTCTCAAATCGCGGAATAAGATATCCACGGCAAACTAACTCTTCGTGGAAACCGGTGGCAAGGCAGCTAGCGAAGATAAGTAGTGCCTTATCGATTGGAACCGACGATGGAAACAAATCTTTCCAGTATGGATGGCTAAATGGATTTACAATTACTCGAGGAATCTGATGCACGAAGCCGACGATTACCATCAAGCCCGCACCTATCAAAATATCCTTCTCCAGTTGTGGATTAACAAATCCGAAGAGCGACCATTTATCCCCGCTGCGCCACATAATGAAGAGAATGACAATCATAAATCGCAGGTGAAAGAAAATACTTTCCATTCTATCAATTTCGAACGCCGTTGAGGTCCTGTGCGAAAGCAGCGAAAGCCATTGATTATATTGAAAATAATCGCTTCCCCAAAGCAATCGGCATGCTATCCAGGCAAGGGTCGGACTTCCCATCAAGATTAGCACTACGCCCATTTCGATCCACAAATAGCGGCGGTCCTGATTGGTATCCTGATTTATAGGCTGGAAAATCTTTTGCCAAAAAAGCTTAGACATGCAATGCCATCCCGCTATGAAGATGCTGAACAGATAGAAGATCTTGTTAGTGACTGATTATAATCCCGCTTTTTATGTATTCCAATATTTGCCCGTTACTTTGAGCACCGCAGGGCAAGATATTTCAATGGTTCCTTATAGCCTTTCCATTTTATAGATTGGGTATTAAAATAGACAGTTTCCTCAGTTATATTGAAGATGAAACATTGATGTTTTCCTTTAAGTCAACGGGTTGCAACCCGTGGGCTTGGCGGCATTATGCACCTATACTCGAAGCCCCCTCACCCTAACCCTCTCCCGGCGGGAGAGGGGACGATTTACCAAAATGGCCAAAGCAACTTATAAGGATGCCGGAGTTGATCTGGATGTTTACCGTCAGGCGATGGCCCGGCTGCCCGGGCTTTTATCGCGGACTTGCACGCCCAGGGTTATACCACTAGAGGGTGGTTTCGCTGGCCTTTTTCAACTCGATTTCGAAAATAAACTCTTTTCCCGGAATTACAAACAACCGGTGCTGGTCTCTTGCACCGACGGGGTGGGAACCAAGCTGAAAGTGGCCACGGCCATGGGCGTGCACAACACGGTGGGCATCGACCTGGTGGCCATGAGCGTAAACGACGCCCTGTGCTGCGGGGCCGAGCCCTTGTTCTTCCTCGATTACGTGGCCATGCCCAAGGACGACCCGGACCTGTTGGAACAGCTTGTCGAAGGCATTACGGCGGGTTGCATCCAAAGCGATTGCGCTCTGTTGGGCGGCGAAACCGCCATCCTGCCCGATATGTACGCCCCCGGCGATTACGACCTGGCTGGCTTTTGCGTGGGCGTGGTCGATAAGAAAAACATCATCGATGGCAAGGCCATTGAGCCCGGCGACGTGGTCCTGGGCGTGGCATCCTCGGGCTTGCATTCCAACGGGTACAGCCTGGCGCGGAAAATCGTCTTCGACATCGCCGGTCTATCGGTCAACGACCACGTGGAGGAACTGGGTCAAACCGCGGGCCGGGCCTTGCTCGAACCCACGATAATCTATGCCCGGCCGGTCCGGCAAATACTGAATTACTATAAGGTCAAGAACATCGTGCATGGAATTGCCCACATCACCGGCGGCGGCCTGTGCGAGAACCTCGCCCGCATCGTGCCCGAAGGCGTCCAAGTGGTTATCGACCGCGGCGCCTGGCCGGTCCCGCCGATATTTACATGGCTAAAGCGCCTGGGCGAAGTCGATCAGGCCGAAATGGACCAGGTGTTCAACATGGGCATCGGATTGGTGCTGGTCGTCGCGCCCTTTTATGCCGACAGCATCCGCCAGCAATTAAAACGCTTTAAACTACAAAGCTGGCCCATCGGCTGCACGGAAAAGGGCCCGCAAGGAGTGGTTTGGGAAAAGGATGAAGGATGAAGGATGAGGGATGGATAAAAAATCTTGGATGCGGAATAAAGTCTGAAAAACCGCTTGCGGTTTCGCGAATCCTTAATCTATAATCCCGAACCCCGAACCCTGAGCCCTATTTCGACGGCCCGGCATCGTTCAGGGCTTTTAGCACCTGGCTTTCGCTCAATAAATCGGAAAGCACAATCGCATTATCATCCTGGGAATTGGCGGGCCAAATGGCCAATTGCGGAATGGAATTGCATATGCAGATCGTTCAAGGCTTTTTTAATGGTGGGCGATTGATCGGTCCAGTCGGCCAGCATGGGAACCACGCCGTTGGCCTTGATGAGTTCATGCACAGCGTCGGTGTCGATGGCCAATTTCAAGTTGGTCTTGCAGGTCAAACACCAATCGGCCGAGAAATCGACCATCACGGTCTTGCCATCGGACCTTGCCTGGGCCAGGGCCTGGGGCGAAAACGGCTGCCAGGCGATTTTCGGCTGGTGAAACAAGGCCGTGAATGCAAACCAGCCCACAAGCGCGGCCACCAATGTTCCGCCCAGCCATGCCGCAACCCGCGAAGGCATGGCCGCGGTCAAAGGCGTGCGCCCGATCCACCAACAGGCGAACCAAAGGCCTACCAATAAGGATCAGAGTTGGAATGAAATATGTCGCGTTGAGCGTGCTGAATAAATAAACTACCGTGGCCAAGAGCAAGAATGCCATGAGTTCCTTGACGGTTTCCATCCAACGGCCGGGCTTGGGCAGGAACCGGATCAGTTCGGGAAACGCTCCGATCACCAGATACGGGCGAAGCCATGCCCAGCCCCACTGCGCCGAATATCAAATAAGCCATGTACGGCGGCTCTTGCAACAGATACCCGAACACGGGCCCCAGAAACGGTCCGCTGCAGGGCGTTGCCAGAATTGTTGCGAATGCCCCTTTGAAAAAAGCCCCGCTCGGTCCTTCCCGGGCCTGGATTTCACTGGCCTTGCCCGTATCCCACAAAACCAGGAATGGGAATTTCCCATACGCCCAGAAAACTCAGCGCCATTACAAACACCAAGGCGGTCATGAGCCACCTTAAACCAGGGCAGGGTAAATTGTTCGCCCCAGGCCAATCCGGCGGTGGCGGCCAATGCGGCCAGCACCATGAAAACCGCCAGCAGTCCCAGCGAATACCAAAGGTTCAAAACGAACACGCGCGAGCGATGCTCGCCGGCCTGCTGCAAAAACGAGAAAATCTTCAAACTGATTACCGGCAAGACACAGGGCATGATGTTCAGAATCAGGCCGCCCAAAAAAGCCCATCCCAATTTTATCCAAAGCCCGAACGCCATTTTTTCGACCGGCATTTCAACGCCTTGTCCTTGCAACGCCGAAAAAGCAACATCCCTGGGTGGGAGACAAGACGAGGCATCGCAGGCTTGAAAATTAACCTTTCCCTCAATCCTCAGCGCAGCCGGATCCGTGCCTTGTGCCAATTGCAAGGGGGCGCACCAGGTCACCGATCCGTAATGAGTTTCGATAGCCAGATCGCCGAAGGCGTCGGGTTCCTTTTCCTTTTTAGGCTTGGGCTGCGACTTGGAACTCGCCGGCAAGCCGGTATTGCGGCGATGGGGCCAATTCGATCTTCGTGCGGATCGGCCCTCCGGGCTCCTGAGTTATGGAGTAAATGTGCCAGCCCTGTTTTATATCGGCCGTGATGAACAACATGGCGGGCTGTTTTCCGGCGGGCGGAGTGAATCGGGCATTCAGTTTGACAATGTCTTTAGCGTCGTCGCCCAATCCCGGCAATTTTCCACCTTGATTTAAGTCGAACAAAGTCGATTGTGCCAAAACAGGCGACGGCAAACTCAAAAAGCACGCCGCTGCCAAGCCCCAAATCCATTTCGTAAAAGTCGCTTTCATCTATCTGATAGCCTTTGTCATAAAATATAAAAATAACTTATTGCCTAAAATAAAGATCCATTTTACAAAGGTATTATATACGGTAAATTCCGGTTATAATAGATCTATTATCAATGGTATAGGGCGGCACTTATATCAAGTTATCCAGGTATATTCACAATAATCAAATTAGCGAGTCCGATTAATATGAGAATCGCATTGATAGGAAGCATCATGGCAGCGCTGTATATCGTCTCGGCCTGTTTTTCTATGGATCTCGCTCAGGACGCAGATGCGAAGCTCAATGCCTTTTTCAAGCAATATCTGGACGAAACGTTTAAACTTCGGCCGCTGGACGCCACGCGCCTGGGCGACCACCGTTTCGACAACCTCTTGGACGATATTTCCCCCCAAGCCCGAACAACCTGGATCGAACATGCGCGGAAAACTTTGGAAGAACTGCCCAAGCTGGTGGACTACGAAAAACTGTCGCGGGACGGAAAGATTGACTTTGAAATTTTCCAGCTTAATCTCAAATCGTACATTTGGGATGAGGAAAACCTGCGGCCCTTTGAATTGGATCCGCGCATCTACAATGCTTATATCAACGAGAGCGTATACGTGCCACTCACCCAGTCCACCCTGCCCAAGGAAACCAATATATCGAACTGCATCGCCCGCATGATACGCATCCCCGACGTGGTTGCCGAAGCCGAGCGAAGCCTGCAAAATCCCCCGGCCGTGGTTACCGAAACGGCCATCAAGCAAAACCTGGGCGCAATCGGTTTTTACGAGCTGGATATTTTTCAGTTAGTCGGCGAAACGCCCCAACTCGACGCCTTAAAAGCGGCCGCCCGGCCGCTGGTGGAAACATTAAAGCAGTACCAGCAATTTCTGGAAAAGGATCTGTTGCCGCGCGCCCGGGGCGAGTGGCGATTGGGCAAGGAAAAATTCGCCAAAAAATTGGAACTCGATCTCGAGGCCGACGTGACGCCCGAGCAGGTTCTAGCCGAGGCCGAGTCGGAGTTTGCCCGAGTGCAGCGTGACATGTATCTGATCGCCCGGCAGCTTTGGAGCCGCTACTTTACCAAACAGGCGATGCCGCCGGACGACGCCGAAGGCCGCCGCTTTTGCATCGAACAGGTTTTGGGTCGAGTGGCCCTGGAGCACGGCAAACCGGAAGATCTTGTGCCCGACGCTCGGGCGGACGTCCAGCGGATAAAAAAGTTCATCACCGGGCACGACATCCTCCGCCTGCCCGACCCCGATAATTGCCGGGTCGTGGAGATGCCCGAATTCAAGCGCGGCAATTCCACGGCCTATTGCGAACCTGCCCCGCCCTTGGATCCCAAGGCCGTTATTTTTTTTGCCGTCAGCCCTCCGCCCAAGGATTGGGACGCCAATCGCGTGGAAAGCCTGTTGGAGGAATACAATTCGTACATGCTGCAAATAATGACGATCCACGAAGCATACCCCGGCCATTTCGTCCAATTGGAATACGCCCACCGCAATCCATCGCTCATTCGCCGGGTGTTGGAATCGGGCGTATATATCGAAGGCTGGGCGGTTTACACCGAGCAAATGATGCTCGATCAAGGCTACGGCGACGGCGACATGGCACTGCGATTGACCCAACAGAAGTTCTATCTCCGCGCCGTGGCCAACGCCATCCTGGACTATAAAATGCATTGCACCGCGATGACCGACGACGAGGCCTTAAAATTCCTGGTCATCGACGCCTACCAGTCCGAAGGCGAGGCGCGGTTGAAGATCATCCGCGCCAAGCAAAGCTCCTGCCAGCTTTCCACGTATTTCGTGGGACGAATGGCAATGTACCGCCTGCGCCAACAAATCGAGCGCGAGATGGGAAAAGATTTCAATCTCGGCAGGTACCACGAAGCAGTGCTCGCCCCTGGCTCGGTTCCGGTGAAATATTTGCCCGAGTTAGTCCGCGACCGTCTGAGCAAACCGCGTTAATATGGCGCTTAATATTTAACGATCCAGAGCCAACATTATTATCCCTGTGCCTTGGCAATCATTTTTTGCCAGACCTCGCGCTGCTAGATCATCGCGGCCACGAGGTCTTTGGGATTTGTGCGGCATTCCAGCAGGATCCAGCCGGGATAATCGATTTTCACGAATAGGTTCATCAATTCCTGGTAGGGATAATCGCCGATGTTCAACTCCCGCACGTGCACGGTATCGCCAAAGCGGTTTTTCACCAGGTTGAAGTTGTACTCCAGCCCTTCGCCGTGCAAATCTTCGTCGTTGCAATTCCAGCACACGCCGACGTTTTTTTCGGTTGCTACGTCCATGATCTGCTTGATCGTGGGCAATTCGGCGCAGGAGCCGTGCACTTCAAGGCGGATCGACTGCCCATAATCGGCGGCGAAACGGCCCAGGACATTAAGCGATGCGCCTATCTGCTCGATCGTTTTTTCGCGCGGAACATCGTCATGAAGGTTATTGGGCTTCACTTTTACGCCGCTGCCGCCGCAATCGTGGCTTAGTTTGACAAAAGATTTGGCTTTTTCGATGGATTGGGCCAGCTTGGTCGTGTCAGGACTGTCGAAGCATTCGTTAACGCTCATCCCGACAAAAACCACGGGACTATCGGTAAAACGCTTCCGCACTTCTTTCCTTTGGGCATCGTTGAGATTTGGTTCCACCCCGTGTTCGTGCTCCGTGCGCAATTCGACGCCGAGCAGTTTTGCTTTTTCGCAGTTGGCCAGCAGGGTGGGCAGATCCCAGTCTTTGCCCCAGAGGTATGTAACCAGCCCGAGTTTCATTTTCGAGCCCAGCTTTTCAGCGCCGAATAATAGTGAATCGCAAAGCGGTCCCGCGGCAAGTGCAAGTGCGCCAAGACCGAGTGATTGTTTTAAAAATTCGCGTCGGGAAGAATTGTGCATGGTGTGGCGGTTTCCTTATGGCATTTAGAATGCCGACGATGAGGCGATTTACGAATGAACCCTATCGCTGGTCAACCGCGACGTATTCTCTACGTAACGAGTTACATAGATCCGGTCAGAGCGGTTACAGCACTTCAATTCCGTTTACCAGCCGTTCGCCGTGCGAAAGACACATGGCCACGTGTTGGGCCAATTGCTTGCAGTAGTAGCTGTCGCAGCGTCCTTTGAGCACGACCGAGTCGTTATCGACTACGACGCTCAGATTTCGCACTCCGTGGCCGGTCTCTTGTTGCACGGCCCGTTCAATCGAAGCGGCCAGCTCTTCTGCTTCTTCCAAGGTTTCCGGCAAATAATCGCGGAACGTCCGTAAGGCCAATCCGGCCGAGGCGGGCTGATCTTCCATGGATTTCTCCTCTATAGCCGCAAGGAATCCCTTCATCCAGCGGCATCAGTGGAAATGCCCAGGAACATCCGTGTTCCAACGTATGTACGCCATCCAGGTTCGTTCCGTGCGACTGCGCTTTAGCGTTGCCCGCAGGATGATTTTTTAATTCATCCCGACGGATGCGATTCCGTCCCGCGCTTTTACTCGGCCAATTCCACTTCAATCGAATTGGTCACTTCAATCCCTTTGCAGACCGAACGGACGACCTCCTGTGCTAATTGCTTGTGGTAGTAGCTGGAAACGTTGCCGGATATAAATAGCGTGCCATCACGTTGCTCGACCTGTAATTCATGTAATTCGAAGAACGGGCTGTTGGCCAATGCCGCCTGGGCTCGGGCATGCAATTCGTTAATCAATGTCGCAGTCATTCAACTTAAGCTCCTTCTCAAATTCCACTCACGCTTTCACTAAAACTCGCTCCGCCGCACTTTCGGCCGATCTTATACAGATCAGTCAAATCATGAAGGTCTCTTTATCCGACTGATATTCAAACCGGTCGCCCGCGGCGGATAATCTAGTCACATGGAGCTTGACAATGTAATCCAGGGTCAAAGTTGCGACTTCCCCTAGACTGTTAATTAAGCTCTAAAAATCAATTAAAGTCAATCCCACAATAAGCAGATTCTTTTTTCCGTCTAAGCCCATCTGGGGGCCTTTTATATCGCCTGCATATCCATTAAATGCTAGCACTTTTTTTCATCAAACCCATGGCCGTCAGTCTCATATAAACTGGTGGCATTACGTGACTGGGAACCCTTGATATCGACGAAAATGAAAAACCTTTGGGGTACTGGTAATCGGGATAATTTAGAGAGACATTGCAGGCCTGTCACTAATAACTCCGACTTTTTTGCGAACTGACAAGTCGGGTAAATTAGTATGGAAACGTCAGTCCGAATGGACACTTATGAAATGGGACAAATCGGAAAACCACCAAGAAACGGCCGAAAATCGGACGATTTTTCATAGCCCAAATTCATATTGCCCCTTTATCCCCCAAGCGTTTTTTCGCGTTTCCAATCCCTATAAGCAGTTGGAAGGCTATGCAGAGTGAAAAACACCAGCCCGAAAGCGCGAGCGAGGGCAGGTTTTCTGCTATCCCTCGCTAGCGCTTCGGGCTAGTGTAAATTTATGAATAATCCGGGCTAGCGGCTTAGTATTTTCCGGGATCTAAGATATGCCAGCACTTCCTCGGCCAAAATGTCGGCCGGTTTGGTGCCCGCGTCCAGCACGAGTTCGGGTTTAAGCGGCGCTTCATAAGGATCGTCTATGCCCGTAAATCCCTTGACCTCTCCCAGCCGGGCCTTTTTGTAGAGTCCTTTAGGATCCCGGGCTTCGCAGACCTCCAGGGGGGCATCGACAAAGATTTCGATAAAATCGCCCGCCGGGAGCAATGCGCGGACCCTATCGCGATCCACTCGATAGGGACTGATAAAGGCCGTGATGGCAATTATGCCTGCATCGCTGAAAAGTTTGGCCACGGCGCCTATGCGGCGGATATTTTCCTCACGATCCTGGGCCGAAAACCCCAGGCCGAATCGCTTGGCAAATTCTTCCCCATGCCGCTCTTTAAGCATGCCGGGTCCGGCATTCAGGCCGTGTCGAATGTTGTCGCCATCAAGCACAAAACTATGCAAACCAAAACTGTGGAGTTTGTGGTCGATCAGATTGGCCACAGTGCTCTTGCCGCAGGCGCTCAGACCTGTAAACCAAATCACGCATCCCCGGTGGCGGTTAAGTTTTTCTCGCTCTTCGCGGGTTACGGCATGATCGTGCCAATGCACCTGAACTTGATGGTCGGTTGTCATAAAATATCCTTCACTTGGTTTAAAATTATCGAGTGTTATGAATGCTTATACAGCGATCAGCTCCCATATGCCCCAAATGTGGTAGCGGCACCATTCTGCCGACGGGTACCGTATATTTTTTGCGGTATTAACCCAAAATGATTTAGATTTAAAAAACTCAATTTTAAGACCTAATCCTCAATCTCTAGACCCTTGTCCCTAATCTCTAATCTCTAATTCTGAACCTCGAACCCAAATATGTAAACCCGCGCATGATACGTTGACATTGAGTTTTCTGCAATAGTCACGAATCCTCATTAAAATCATCAATAAGTATGACTTTTCCTGCCCGGGTGGGGTCGCGTCAGTAATTTTATTTCGATATAATATTATGTTCCTATTAAAAAATTGATGTAGTTAATACGAATGGGTTAGTATGAGCCAAATCTGATACGCTTGTAACACGTCCGCCACTATCCCTAAGTCCTATTGGGAATTCGGCTGAAAACCTGTATGAAAAATGCACTGCTTTGGCGCGGAATTTGTGGTGGAGTTGGCATTCTGAAGTAATCAATCTTTTTCGCGACCTCGACCCCATCCGTTGGCGGCAACTCGATCATAACCCAATTGCCTTGCTATCGGAATTTACCCCCGAACGCCTGGAAATGCGGGCGGCCGAACTGGTGCTTTATAGCCGTATAAATCAGGCTTACCGCCGGTTGAAAGAATATATTTCCGTAACTCCGCGTTGGGGTAGAACCCATGGCGGCGTGCTGGGCTCCAAGCCGGTGGCCTATTTTTCCCTGGAGTTCGGCGTCCACGAATCGGTGCCGGTTTATTCCGGCGGCTTGGGCGTGCTTTCCGGCGACCATATCAAAAGCGCCAGCGGCTTGGGTGTGCCGCTTGTGGCCATCGGATTGTTTTACGATCAGGGCTATTTCAAACAGCATCTCGACCTCAACGGCTGGCAGCACGAAGAATACATCGATACAAAGGTCGAAAACCTGCCCATGGAACCCGCCATGGGCACCGACGGCAAGCCGATCACCATTCGCATCGACACCCGCACCGGCCGCCTGCTTGCCAAGGTATGGCTGATGCGCGTGGGCCGGGTGAATTTGTACCTTTTAGACTGCGACGTGCCCAGCAACTCGCCGGAAGACCGCGAACTGACCGCCCGGCTCTATGGAGGCGACAATCGCACCCGGGTCCGCCAGGAAATAGTGGCCGGAGTAGGAGGCGTCCGGGCACTCAGGGCCTTAGGGATAAGCCCCGGCGTGTATCATCTTAACGAAGGCCATAGCGGCTTCGCCACGCTGGAAGCCATCCGCGAACGCATGAAAGACGACGGCATGAGTTTCGATTCCGCCTTGCGCGACGTGGCCCAGCACACCGTATTCACCACCCATACGCCCGTTCCCGCCGGTCACGACCGCTTCGACAAGAATCTCATCGAGGAACACCTCGGCCCCCTGCGCGAC
Organism: Pirellulales bacterium; assembly: GCA_963844755.1. Taxonomy (GTDB): domain Bacteria; phylum Planctomycetota; class Planctomycetia; order Pirellulales; family Thermoguttaceae; genus JBEKIK01. The sequence goes on along the minus strand of CAWJPM010000014.1, from coordinate 9,981 downwards.
GAATTGGGCGTCTCGCTCGATCAACTCATGGGACTGGGGCGCGTTGAACCGCAGAACGACCACGAATCATTCTGCATGACCGTGCTGGGCTTGAAACTCTCACGCCGCGCAAACGCCGTGAGCAACCTGCACGGGCACATCTCCCGGCGGATGTGGGCCCATCTCTGGCCTTGGCACGTGGAAGAGGAAATACCCATCGGGCACATCACCAACGGCGTTCACATCCAAAGCTGGCTCGCCGGCGGGATGCAACAATTGTACGACCGCTATTTCCCCGCCACTTGGATGGAACGCATGGGCGAGCCCGAAGTTTGGCAAATGATCAACGACGTCGATCCCGGCGAGCTTTGGGAAACGCACTACGCCTTGAAAAATCTGCTCCTGGCCTTTGTCCGCCGCCGCGTAAGCCGGCAGTGCCGGCGCCGCGGCGAAAGCGACGAAGCCGTCGAAGCCGCCCGCAATATCCTCGATCCCAACATCCTTACCATCGGATTTGCCCGGCGTTTCGCCACCTACAAGCGGGCGGCCTTGATTATGACCGACATGGATTGGCTGGCCAAGATCGTCAACGATCCGGACCGGCCCATCCAAATCATCTTTTCCGGCAAGGCCCATCCCGCCGACGAACCCGGCAAACAACTCATCCAGCGCATCGCCAACTTGCGCCACGACCCGCGCTTTGCCGGGCGCATCGCCTTTGTCGAAGATTACGACATCAACGTCTGCCGGCACCTGATCCAGGGCGTCGACGTGTGGCTGAACAATCCACGCCGGCCCTTGGAAGCCTCCGGAACCAGCGGCCAAAAAGCCGTGCTCAACGGGGCCTTGAATCTATCCATCCTCGACGGCTGGTGGGCCGAAGCCTACGACGGCTCAAACGGTTTCGCCATCGGCAAGGGCACCCAACACGCCGACGACCAGATTACCGACACCCGCGATTACGCCGATCTGCAACGCGTGCTGACCAAAGAAGTCATCCCCCTGTATTACGACCGCGACGTGGACGGCCTGCCCCGGGCGTGGATCAAACGCATGATGAACTCCATCAGTTCCCTGGCCTGGCGATTCAGCGCCGACCGCATGGTGGCCGACTACGTCCGCTTTACCTACCTGCACGCCGCCGGCGGCCTAAGCTGCGATATGAATGTGAAGTAATAAAAGGGGCTAGAGATTAGGAGCTAGGGGCTAGTATCCACCTGCCTCTAATCTCTAGCCCCTAATCTCTAGCCCCTATCCCTCCCCATGAAAATCTTCGTTCTCCTCGGCCATCAACGTCAGGGAAGCTTCTGCCATGCCATTGCCGCCGCCGCCATGGATGAACTCAAAGCGGCGGGCCATTCCGTTATTTATCACGACCTGTACGCCGAAAAATTCGATCCCATACTGCTCCATGAAGAAATCCTTTGCAGCGGCGAACTCGACCCGGTCGTTAAGCAGCACTGCGATGAAATCCTCGCGGCCGACGGCTATATCATCGTGCATCCCAACTGGTGGGCCATGCCCCCGGCAATCCTCAAAGGCTGGCTCGACCGCGTGTTGCGCCAGGGCGTGGCCTATGAATTTACGGCCCAGGGCGTCAATGGGCTTTTAAAAGGCCGCAAGGCCGTGGTCTTTACCACCTCGAACACCCCGCGCGAAGACGAATTAAAACTGTTCGGCGATCCCCTGGAAAATCTCTGGAAAACCTGCGTCTTCAACTTCTGCGGAGTCGATGATTTTTACCGCCGCAACTTCGAATCGATCATCATGAGCACGCCTGAACAACGCGCAGATTGGCTTAAAGAAGTCCGCCAAATCACCCGCCAGCGCTTTGCTTGAATGAACGGGTGTTATTTCGATTTACGAACGGGTGATTTACTCAAGTAAAGACCATCATGGGGAGCGATTTTATCTAGCTCGCGACGCATTTCTTTGCGGATTTCATGCCCCATCAGGAATCGAAGCCAAATACGACGAATCATACCCGCTTGATTAAATTGCTCGGCAAATTTCTCGATGATATGGGCCTTAACAGCGGCATGCCGCTCTGCGAGATATTGCTTGGAGCCGACCATCGCACGTCGCTGTCCATCGGCTACAAACGAGACAGATTTTTGGGGATCAGTTTTGTTCATCGGTTCAAAGGCATGAATTTTGGGGTATCTCGCGTAAATATTTCTCACTTCTTCGTATCGTTGAATACGATAATCTCCGCAATCTCCGCAGAGCGTTGGGGATGAAAAGTCTTTTCGTGAAAGAGTGTAACCTCGATCCTGTCGCTATTCTTTTCGGCCAAATTAGATAGGTGGATGTGATATCCTATCTTGCGTAGACCTTCACGCTTGAGTTTCTCAAGCTCCTGAATCAGGTTCTTGATCTCGGAAGTGGAGAGCGCCACTTCCACGCTTGTCACATTGACTTGCTTCCTGCGCCTCGTTTTGTGACTCCGACCGGAATCTCGATTCGATGAAATTTCATGTCTTTTCTGATTTATTGATATATCTTCAGCGTGGAATCTGAATGGTAAACGTATTTTGGACTTTTTTTGGCACTGAGATAGGCAAGAAAAAGTCGGCGGGATATAGATAATCTTCGCCGGATTCGTCGATTATGCGAAGCATCTTTTCTTTAGCGGCGGAACGATCCGGAAGAACGCGGTAAACCTTGTGTAGTTCCAGCGAGGCAGGATAACCGTCATTGCGAACGCATAACACGAAACGGCCGCGAGATGATGGCATTCGTGCCGTATTTCGTTTATGAGATGTACCGTTTGATTTTGATTTCTTTTTTTCCAATGCCGTGTGCTTCATACATTTTTAATCTCAAAGTCCACCAACTTACTCTACCATAAGAAGGGGATCATTTCAAGCACGGAATGGATAGGAAATAACATAAAAATCCTTTATAATTTTTGTTGCTCCGTGTTCTCCGTGGCTCCGTGGTGAATACTCCGATTTTCAATTGGAATTGTGAGATTACATGGTGGAAGAATCACTTCGGAAAACAGTCTTCTCATCCCTTGGCGGGCCAAACGGTGATGGTTACCCGGCCGGGCGGCGAAGACGACGCTTTGACCAGGCAATTGCGCGAGCTGGGCGCTGAAGTATTAGTGCAGCCGGTGATTCGCATTTCCGATCCGCCCGACTGGCAAGCGGTCGATAACGTATTGGACCGGCTTAGATCAGTTCGATTGGATCGTTTTCTCCAGCGCCAATGGCGTGCAATATTTTCATCGAGCGGCTGCTTAATATCGGCGGCGATTTCGGGCAATTACGCCGGGTAAAACTGGCGGCCATCGGCCCGGCCACTTCCGATGCGCTTTTACGGCATCGCCTGCTTGCCGATGTAATTCCTCCCGAGTTCCGCGCGAATCGCTGGCCGAATGCACTGGCCGGCCAGGCCTCGGGCAAACGATTCTTGTTGGTTCGGGCCAGCCGCGGGACGGGAAATCCTGGCCGAACAATTAAGATCGGCCGGTGCCATCGTGGAGCAAGTCGTCGCCTATACCAGCAGCGACGTGGACCAGCCCGATCCGGATATTGCTGCAAATGCTTGCCGCCGGCCGGATCGATTGGATCACGGTCACCAGTTCCTCGATTGCCCGCTCGCTTATGGCTCTTTTCGGCGAGAAATTGCGGCAGAGCAAACTGGCCAGCATCAGCCCGGTGACTTCGACAACCCTGCAGCGAACTGGGTTATGAACCGGCCGTGGAAGCGGAGCAATACACCATGTCCGGCTTGGTAGATGCCATTCGACATGCGGTGGTATTAACTGAAGATGTCCTTGGATTACGTATTTAGCCCCCGTGAATACACGGCGGGGCAATAGGGGTATCTGCATCCCAGCACGGACCCCAGGTGTATTCACCTGGGGCTAAATATATTTTTTATGTCGCAAAAACAGTCTTTCATCACTACTAGGGTAGAATCCGGCTTTGTTTCCATCCGGAGGTAATTCGTGTGTCGAACAGATGAGCAGTGCATACGCGATTGCCTTGACGGCCATCCCGAGGTTTTCCGGCATTTGGTGTCGCGCCATCAGGCTGCGCTGTTGGGTATCTTCGCGGGCGAGTTGGCAACGAGGAAGAGGCCGCCGAAGCCGCCCAGGAGACGTTCGTGCGCGCCTACTTCGCCTTGCGAGGCCTGCATAAGCTAGGATCGTTTTTTTCCTGGCTTGTGGGCATCGCCGACCGAGTAGTGAAGGAAACGTGGCGTACCAAAAAGCGACATCAGTGCGTCGCCTTTGATGAGCGACAGATGGCCGAGACACACACGCTTCCGGCGATAGTCCGGATCACGGTGTGACCGATGCGGTTGGCCGATTGCCCGATGTGTATCGCGAGGTTGTGCTAATGCGGTACTACGGAGGGCTTTCCTGTGCTGAAATCAGCCGGGACCTGGAATGCCCATCGGTACGGTGACCAAGAGCTTATCGCGCGCTTATGCACTGCTCAGAGAATGCCTTCAGAAGGAAAACCCCAAGGGAAACAGCGAGGTGAAATCATGAATTGCTCGGAATGTAGAGACGATTTTGCCGCTTATCTGGAAGGTCTGTTGGACCCCGAGGCGGAAAGCCGGACAACGTCGCACCTGGCCGAATGCCCGGCCTGCCGGGCCGAATTCGACCAGATGCAGCGTCTTGTGGTCCGTCTGACGCGCACGGGCCTGGTGCGTCCGGGATTTCGTTGGAAAACCAGGTGATGGACCGGATCATTCACGAGCAGGCCCTAACTATCAGGAGACTTCAGATGCGAAAACGAATTCGATTACTGGGAATTGGCGGAGTATCTGACCGCGGCGGTAGTTTTGCTCATTATCGCGGGCGTGCAGATGGCAGCAGCCCGACAACAGGGTCCAGGCCGCCGAGGCGCTTGCTCAAGGCGCGAAGGCGCGTGCCTGAAATATCGAGTGTCCATATTCGGGGCAAAATGCGAACCGCGCCGCACGATAATTTTTCTATGATAAGTACGCACCTGGATTTTGTGCCCATCGAGGTGTGGAAACAATTCGGTGAAAAGACAAAATGGCGGGTCGAGAAGCCGGGACGGGTGGCTGTTATGGATGGCGCTTCCACGATTATGTGGATGAAACCCATAAATGAAGCGATTAAATTGCCCCAACCGACTGACGGGGCTTTTGACACCTACTGGCTGCTTTCTTTAACAAATGTGAAGGTGCTCATTGAGCAAGAATTGCAGACGGCCTTGGCTAAAGGCTGGGATATGAAACTTGCCCATGAAGGAACCGGCGGCGAAAAGAAACTGATAGTAACCATCGAAGCGAAGGCCGAGCCGATTGAAGATGTCAGATGGAAGAACGCTTTTATCGATACGTCGGACACGCGCCGGGTATATAGCTTCGACGCCTCGACAAAGCGATTACAGGCCATTCAAATATATCTTCACGAAAAAGACAAAGACGTGTTGATCTTTGAATCCGACGGCATCGATTACGATCAGCCCATGGATGCCGCCGTATTCTCGCTCAAGTTGCCCGAAGACGTCGTGTGGCTGAAAGAGCCCGGCGATTTGCCGGATAATGTCAAGGCGTTCCTCGATGCTTATATGAAGCCCGCTCCGAATATGTCCAGCGTCCACATCCAGGGCAAGATTCGCACTCCGCCGGGCGACAATTTTTCCGCCATAAATCCCGATTTGGACTTTGTTCCCATTGATCTATGGAAACAATTCGGCGAAAAACCGAAATACCGGGTCGAAAAGCCGGAACGGGTAATTGTTATGGACGGCGACACAACAGTCATGCTTATGAAACCCAATGAAGCGGTCAAAATTCCCTATGCAACCCCCGGTGCTTTCGACTCCCGCTGGATGCTCGATTTTTCAGAAGTGCGGGATCTTGTCGCGGGTATCCGCAATGGCCTGGAAGCGGGAGCAGATCTGAAGATCGCCAACGAAGATGTTAACGGAGTAAAAAAACTCTTGGTCACATACGAGGAAAAAGCCAGACTGGTAAAAGGAAAAGAATACTTTAAAAACAAATTTATCGACGATGCGGATGCGCGTCGGGTTTATCGCTTCGATGCCGCGACAAAGCGATTAGAAAAAGCAAGTATTTATGTTCGAGAAAAAGACAAAGAGACTCTGATTTTTGAAACTGAGAATATCGAATACGACAAGCCAATTGATCCCGCGACCTTTGTACTTGACTTGCCCAAGGATGTTTTCTGGATTCAAGAGCCAGCCAAGCTTCCGGATAATGAAAAGTATGAAAAAATGACGCCTAAAGAATCTGCCACGGCATTTTTTGAGGCCTGCTCCCAGGAGAAATGGGATGAAGTGAAAAAGTTCTGGAATGGGCCCGTGGATGAAAGATTCAAGGAATTCTTGGGCGGACTGCAAGTAATAAGTCTAGGCGAGCCGTTCCAGGCCAAGCCTTACCCCGGATGGTTTGTACCTTATGAGATAAAGTTCAAAAATGGAGAATCTCACAAGCACAATTTGGCTATAAGGAATGACAATCCGGCCAAACGTTACGTGGTCGACGGGGGATTATAAGCAGGCTTCAGGCTGTGAATCTGTAGAAATTAAATGCGAAAATGCCGCAGGGGCTGGTCCGATTTTCCAGAATATGGAGTCGGAACCAGCCCCTTTATTGTTTCTTGAAGAAGGCATGGAATAATGCCGCCGCAATTGCAGCATTTACCCAAGTTTTACCTGCCCTTTACCTTGCAAATATAGTCTTGCAGGTTCATAAAATAAAAAATTTTATAGAGGAAATTGTTATTTAAGAATGGAATTGTAAATGAGATTTGCAGCAAAGAAAACACCGCAAAAAGGGATACACATAAATGCAAACATTCAATGATACACTAGTGACGACAGCGCTATCGGACGTTGTTCCTGTCCCAAATCAAACCAGGGTGGAGCCGAATCCTTGGCGCCCGATCGTAAGCAGCGCTGGACCAACGGATTGGATTGGCCGGCCGTTTTGTGGATAGGCGTAGTGCATGTTTGCGCACTGGCCGCGCCGTTTTTCTTCACCTGGAAGGCCTTGGGGATATTTTTCGTGTTGTCGTGGATCACAGGCGGGCTGGGCATTTGCTTGGGCTATCACCGGCTGCTCGCGCACGGGAGTTTCCAGACGTACCGTTTCCTTCGAAGGTTGATTGCCCTGTGCGGCGCATTGGCCGGCGAAGGTCCGCCTATCACCTGGGTGGCCGTGCATCGAAAACACCATCTCAACAGCGACGCGGAAGGCGATCCGCATTCGCCGCACGACGGCGGCTTGGTGGAGTCACGTGCTTTGGCTGTTTCCGCGTCCCCGCGACCCCGACTGGCAACAAATGATGCACTTGTATGGAAGAGACTTGTCGCAAGACGGCTTTATGCGATTGTTGGACAAGACATATCTGCTCTGGCACTTCGCCTTGGGAGCGATGCTTCTTTTCGCGGGGTGGATAGGTTGGAATTTTTATACCGGCATGTCGTTTTTACTGTGGGGAGTTTTCTTGCGCTTGGTGTGGGTGATGCACGTCACATGGCTGGTAAACTCCGCCTCGCATATGTGGGGCTATAAAAATTATGAGATCGACGACAACAGCCGCAATCTGTGGTGGGTAGGGCTGCTGGCTTACGGTGAAGGCTGGCACAACAACCATCATGCGTTTCCCAGCAGTGCCCGGCATGGGCATCGTTGGTGGGAAATCGACGTGACGTATATGGAGATCCGCTTGTTAGAGCGTTTGGGATTGGCTTGGCATGTGATTCGCAAACGGAAAGTGTCATGAAGTAAAAAAAGCGGTAAAAGTCAGTAAATTCGGGGTGGGTTGTTTCTGGTCTTCAGACCGATATAATAATATTATAAAGAGTAGAAGATAGTATATGTGAGGTAATATTCTACCCCCTAAAATTTATTGGGGAAAAAACCATTTAAAAGAGTTATTGGGCGTTGACACCTATTTCTGGTCCTGATAGAGTCAAGGTTTCGCCAATTTGGGCGAAAAAATAAACCCTATAAAGATCAACAGGGGTCGGGTTCCCTTAAGGCTGTGTATGGCCAGCCCTTGGAGCGCGACCCCTGTCGATCTGACAGTAAGGCGTAGCCCTTAAAAAGGGTGCTATGCCTCGATGATCTTTGACAATTTGGTTGTGGTAATGAAGTGGCATCTTAAATTTTGATCCGCGTGGAAGTTATGTAAGACGACTTTCAAAGTCGTCCTACTTTAAATTTTATGCGGTTCCGAGGCACTTAGATGACCGATGGGTGGACCGCATGGTTCATCCATGTAAGACGATTTTCAAAATCGTCCTACAAGGTCAAAGAGCAATCGTTACATAGGAATCGAAATGCATCGATTCCGATAGCGAACCCATGAGTCTGAAATTTCATAATGGGGACGGGGTTTTAACAGCCCTCACCCTAGACCCTCTCCCAAAGGGTAGAGGGGACATGATTATGGAGCGTTGGATTCATGTGGCCAAGCTACTAAGGGCGCACGGGGGATGTCTTGGCGTCAGGAGGCTTAGAAGGGCGTGGAAGACTGCGATAAGCCCGGTGAAGTTGTCAAACGAGCGTTGATCCCGGGATACCCGAACTGACATGCACTGAATACATAGGTGCATGTGGCAAACACGGTGAACTGAAACATCTAAGTAACCGTGGGAAAAGAAAGAAAACTCGATTTCCCCAGTAGTGGCGAGCGAAAAGGAAAGAGCCTAAACCGCGGAGGTTTTCCTCTGCGGGGTTGTAGGGCCTCTCACATGAGAGTTACCAAACTATCAACTAGCAGAACTGTCTGGAAAGGCAGACCACAGAGGGTGACAGTCCCGTAAGCGGCAATTGTATAGTCTCTCGAGAGGTACCTGAGTAGGTCGGGCCACGTGGAATCCCGACTGAATCTGCGGGGACCATCCCGCAAGGCTAAATACTCCCTGACGACCGATAGTGAACTCAGTAGGGCGACTGAAAGATGGGAAGAACCCCTGCTAGGGGAGGATACTGAACCTGAAACCGTGTGCCTACAAGCGGTCGGAGCACTATGGCGAATTTATTCGCAATGTGTGACGGCGTGCCTTTTGCATAATGATCCGGCGAGTTACCGTCTGCGGCTTGGTTAAGGTCTTAAGGACCGGAGCCATAGGGAAACCGAGTCTGAATAGGGCGACATTGTCGTTGGCGGTGGACGCGAATCTGCGTGAACTACCCATGAGCAGGTTGAACCGCGGGTTATACCGCGTGGAGGACCGAACCCACTTGGGTTGAAAACCGAGGGGATGACTTGTGGGGAGGAGTGAAAGTCTCATCAAACGCAGGGATAGCTCGTTCTCTCCGAAATATTTTTAGGAATAGCCTTGAGCCACTACGCACCGGGGGTAGAGATACTGAATCGGTTTGGGGATCTTCCCAGACTGCCCTGCTGAACCAAACTCCGAATACCGGTGCGACTATCTCAGGAGACAGTCTCTGGGGGATAAGCTCCAGGGTCGAGAGGGAAACAACCCAGATCATCTGCTAAGGTCCCGAAGTCGGGCTTAGTCACTAAGGAAGTTGAATTGCCGTGACAGCCAGGATGTTGGCTTAGAAGCAGCCACCATTTAAAAAGTGCGTAACAGCTTACTGGCCGAGCAGTTCTGCGCCGATAATGAACGGGAGTAAGCCCGACACCGAAGCAGTGGACTCGCAAGAGTGGTAGGAGAGCGCCGAAGATCAGACACGAGTCGTACCGTAAGGAGCGATGTTGGGGTCTTCAGGTGCTTATGCCGGAATGAGTAACGATAAAACAGGTGAGAATCCTGTTCGCCGAAAGCCTAAGGTTTCCTGGGGAAGGTAATTCCGCCCAGGGTTAGCCGGTACCTTAGTCGAGGCCGAAAGGCGTAGACGATGGATAGCAGGTCAACATTCCTGCGCCAGCTCAGTGGAGCGATGGAGGGACGGCGTTTAGAGGGTGAGGGGACGACTAGAAATGTCCCTCGCCCGGCCCACGAGGTAGCTGCAGGCAAATCCGCAGCAACATCCTCAAAGCCGGGACAAAGGCGTTTATGT
>CAWJPM010000013.1:0-45880 GCA_963844755.1 Pirellulales bacterium | reverse complement strand
CAGCCCTTTCAAGGTGCTATTGTAATGTATTTTCAAGGATTCTTGCAGTCGCTACGTGTTTGATTTTTGCACCGCTCCGTTTTTTCGGAGGCGGTTTTTTTGGACCACGCGGATGTTTACGAAATTTGGACATATCGACATTCTTCGCCAATTGCCTGAGCAGATCAGCCAACTGATCGTCGTTGAGGCGGTGAAAAACAAGCCATGCCGAAGCGGGAATGGCGATGATCATGCCGCCATAGACCCGCGACAGGTGCGTACACAGCCGATGCCACGAAACTTCGTTTGCCACACGTTCCGCTCCATGAACTGCTCCCAAGGCAGTTTTCACCAACGAAACGGCGTTGTACGCCAAAAGCGCCAGGCAAAATCCGAACAGCGCGGCTTTTGGATAGCCCAGCGTGTTGATTTCACAGCAGAGCGTCACGGTCAAGGTTTGGAACATCGTTTCGATGGTCCAGCGTTTTTGGTACAACTGCGCCACTTGCTTGGCGTTGGCTGCGCTCCGCGGGAGATTCGTCAACAGGTGGATTTCATTTTCGCCGTCACGAGTCGGCTCGTCCAACACCACCGTAATCCGCCGCACGCGCAGCGTTTCCTCATGCTCGGGATCGTACAGTTCCACGCGTTGCTCAAAAACCATGCCGGTTTCGATGCGGCCGACTCTCTTTCGCTCGCCAACCGCCTTCCAATGCAACGTGGAAGCGTGTTGTCGCGTGAGAAAATAGCCCTTGCGACGATGGATGCCGAAGAGGAATTTCGTCGTGCAAAAGTTGCGGTCGTCGATCCACAATTCGCCAGCCTTAACCAACGGCAGAACGTCGTCCAAAAGCGAACGCTCTTGGGCATGACCGTCTTCACAGGGCAAAACTTCGGTAACCAGCATCGCGTCCGGGTCCAGCACTACCAGGGCCTGGCCAGGCAAAGCGCCTGCCCGCAACGTGCGAAGTGCCTTGATCCGATGCTCCGTTCCCGCCAGATGGTTGCCGTCGAGAATGCGAATCGGATAGCCGGGCAACAGACGCGTGGCGCGGCCTTTCAAGCGGCGGACCAGCGGCCTGAATTGCCGGGCCGAATCCCGCACCAATTCCGCCGAAACGGTCGTTTCCACGCCCTGCAACTTGTCGTACACCGCCGTGATCGAAACCGGAATCTTTTCTTCCGCTTCCAAATACGCGGCGCGAACCGATGGCGCTACGCCCAAAACTACTTCGTTCATCAACCTAACCAATGTCGAGAAAAACAAATCTCGCGTGTATTGCTGTTCCGCCGTTCCTTCAAACAAGGCGTCGATCCTTGCCGGGGCCAACGCTTTTTCCAAAACCCCGCGAACCATCACGCTTGCCGGGCTTTTCTCGATGAACCGCTCAAACATTTTACTAAGCAACATCCTTGTCGCCTCCATGAGAAAGTTCAAATCGTATCTCGGAAAGCGGCAAGTTATCATAACTTAAATGAAAATAACAGGTTAAAACAACAAGTCACAGCACCTTGAAAGGGCTGGTAACAGATACCTAATATAAAAAGATACACTTTCAGACACTGCGGCCGAACATGCGGTTGTATAACCGCTTATCAGAAGAGTAATTGCCAGAAAATATAAGAACAGATCAAGAAGACTATATTGAAATCCTTGGGTGACTGGTTTTCGGGATTCTGGTGATTCAATTGGCATACAAAAAAAGTTCTCTCTAATACAATTAATGTCAATCCTTTTTAGGCGTTCTAGGTCTCTTTTTGGGCGGCATGCCGCACTTCGGCTCTGGTGATGATTTTTTCTATATCCAAAGGCTTTCCTTCACCGCGGTTTAATTCCTCTATAGAAGGTATAAGTTCAGAGCGCAATGTCTTCCAAACGTTTTTCTTTATCATTTGATTGATGCCATTCCAAGCCTAGAATTATCACGTTAATTCCCGAGCCGATGCCCATCAGGGCGGCTTTGTCGCCTTTTTCGCAGGCGGCCGTTTTCGATGCCGATGGCGGCGGTCATGGGGGCGGCGACCGAGCCGGTGTTGCCCAGGTATTCCAGCGTGGTGTAGTCGATTTTCGGATCGAGGCCCAGGGATTCGAACATCAGTTTTTGATGTGCCTTGCCGACCTGGTGGCAAAAGGTTTTGTTGATGTCGCTCGCGTTGCCAGCCCAGTTCGGCCAGGAAATCGTCGAAGGCCAGTTTTCCGACGGCGATTCCTTCGCGCATGAGCGTTTCGGAGTCGGTTTGCATGAGCGGCTGCATTCGGGCGTCGGCCGATTCGTCGCGCCCGCTTTGGCATAGGGCGCATTGATCGGTGTTGGCCCGCACCACGCCGCCCAGCAAGCGGTTGCCGGTTCGGCTGAGATCGCGATGGCAAAGCACCATGGCCGCGCTGCCGGAACCGATGGTAAGCGAGGCGACGGAGAGTTTGATGTCGTTGCGCGAAAGCGAGGTGTTGGAATTGAGTTCGCGGATGGTGTTTTCGACCAGTGCCCGGCCGCTTTCGGTGCCGACAACCACGGCCGCGCGGATCTGCCCGAGTTCGATCATGTTGGCCGCTTGCGCCATGCCGTTGAGCAAACCCAGGCAGGCATTGGAAACGTCGTAGACCATGCACTGCTGGGGCAGGCCCAGGCGATGATGCACTCCGCAGGCGGTGGCGGGCTCGAGAAAATCGCGGCACACCGAGCCGTGGATCAGTGCGCCGATGTGTTGCCGATCGATGCCGGCCGCATTTAGGGCTTTTTCGGCCGATTCGACGCTTTTTTCGCTGGGCAGCATGCCCGGCGGCCAAAATCGCCGCTCCCGTATGCCGGTCATCAGTTCCAAACGGCCCTGGGGCAGTTTTAAACGCGAATAGAGCGGTTCCAATCGGGCCTCGATTTCCTCGGAGGTCACGATTTCATCGGGCAAGGTGTAGGAAATGGCTTCCAGGCAGACGTTTTGATATAACATTGGAATCTTATGGCCCAGTTTAAATTCAAGCACGCAAACAAATTGCAAATTGTAAATTGCAAATTGCAAATTGCAAATTGCTAGATGAAAGCGCAACGAGGACAATGTGTTTATCCTAGTCGAAATCGCAAGCGGTTTCGATTGGATGTAATTGTGGAATACCACAATGCAAGCAGTGCTGTCAATACAACCCCTTGTGGGGAAAGTGGGTAAGCACCACAAAATAGCCGGGGGTGGTTGAGTTGATTTTAACGATTACATAAACTCTGCCGTGACTTGGACTTCAATCGACGGTGACATGTCGAAGCTAGAGGAGTACGAGGCCACTTGATAAGGAAATCGCCCCGGTAACGTGCCCAGGGCCGGGCACTACGGACCGGTGGGTAAGGTCGGCGGACCGGACGTCAAGGAATGGCGTTTTGGCCTGCTTCCTAAGCATTAAGCTTAGTTTTCCCGGCGTTTGACGGAACGCGGAGAAAACTCTTCCCTCTTCTGTATACGCGGCCAAGCCGAATTGCCACGATTCTTTTTCAGCCCCTTTTCTCCGGCTTCCGCACTATTTGGGCACAGGAAGTGTCCAGGAAGGAGTGTGCAATGGCTGCTAAACCGTTGATTAGTCTGAATGGCGACTATCGTTCCTCGCGGAAAGACGCTCCTGCTTTTTCTTATCTTGCCGCCGGCTATTACAACTGCCTGATTAAGGCCGGGGCCATACCTGTAATCATTCCACCCTTGACCGATGAAGACGACATAAATCGCATATTGGAACATGTAGACGGCATGGTTCTATGCGGCGGGGCCGATCTGGATCCGCGACACGACGGATTCATGATCCATCCGTCGATGCGGCTCTTGGATTCACGGCGGGAAAATTTCGACCGCTTGCTGATGCAACTCGTTGCCGAGCGAAAAATGCCGGTAATGGGCATCGGCTGCGGCCTGCAATTATTGAACGTATCGCAAGGCGGGAATCTGTTTTTTCACATTCCCGAGGATTTGCCCCGCGCACTGCCTCATTCCGATCAGATGGATCCCAATCACCGCCATGCCTTGGTGGTCGAAAAGGGTTCGTTGATGGAGCGGGTATATGGCGAAGGCGAAATCCGCGTAAACAGCATGCACCACATGGCCATCGACGAGGTAGCGCCGGGCTTTGCGGTTACCGCCCGTTGTCCGGACGGCGTGGTCGAGGCCATCGAAAGCACCCGGGACGACTGGTTCGCCTTCGGCACGCAATTCCATCCCGAGAACGATTCCGCCTCGGCCCTGGATTTGCGGATATTCGAGGAATTCGTGGCCGGCATCACCGGCGAAGTAATCGAAGAAGCGCGGATGGTGGCGTAATTTATTGAAAAAGTCCTGTCGCGCTTGTCAGGGCTTATGCAGGCTGTTAGACGAAGCATCTATACACCGATACCCTATTACCCCCTGCCACTCTCAAAGGGAGGGGAGAATGTTACAACAATATGCCTAAGCTATTTCGGCCGGACATGCCGCGAGGTGTTGACGGCCGTCGTTGGACGGTCGGCGCGCTGGTATCGTCGCGGTGCACGCGGGTATCGGCGGCCTTGGTAGGCGCCGGCGGCAGCGGGCGGAACTTGCTGGTCGAAGTGGTCCAGGCCGCCGAGGCCGAGGTTCCCAGGCAAACCGTGGCCCTGTTTAACGATCTTACGGGATCGGGACCGGGCAAGATTTCGGCGGGCATGATCGCCGCCTGCCGCGCGCAATTGGCCGACGTTCAAGCCGCGCTGGTCAATAAATTGGCGGCGACAATGGCTTTAAGTTCAAACCGGATATTGGCCCTTGGCGTGCACGATCCGGGTCTGTGGGACACCGTGCACGGCGAATCGGCCGGTTATCTTGGGCTTTGCGACGCGGCCCGATTGGCCGAATCGACCGGCATGAACGTGGTCGACGCATTTCCCGCCCGCGATCTGGCCTTGGGCGGCCGGGGCGGGCCGGTCACGGCCGTGGCCGAATGGATGTTGTTGCGGTCGCAACTCCGCAATCGCGTGCTCTTGGATTTGGGCCGCACCACCAGGCTGACCTATCTGCCCGCGGCTTCGGCCGATCGGGCGGATGCCAAGGTCGTGTCGTTCGAGGTCGGCCCGGGCACGGCCATTTTAGACATGCTCGTGCAGCGTTTGACCGATGGGCAACAGCACTTCGATCCGGGCGGGCGTTTTGCCGTGCAAGGACATCGCATCGAGGAACTGATCGGGCATTGGATGCGCGATCCGTATTTCGATGTGCCGCCGCCCCGCTGGCATCCCCGCGGCGTGCGCCCGGAACGATTTTTGGGCGATGCCCTGCAAATGGCCGTATCGGCCGACTGGTCGGTGCGGGATTTGCTTTGCACGGCCACGTGTTTTATCGCGGAAATGATTGCCGATACCCTGGCTCGGCGCCTGCCCGAGGATGCCGAGTTCGATGAAATCATCGTTACCGGCGGGGGCCAGCAAAACGGCATGCTATTGCGCGAGATCGGCCGGCTGATCAAGGCCCCGCTGATCCGCGACGCCGAACTTCACATGCCTGTCGGGGCCCTGGAGCCGGCCTGCATCGGCGTATTGGCCCTGCTTTACATGGACCAAATCCCAGCCAGTCACACGGCGATCAGCAAGACCGAGACGCCGCGGCTATTGGGCCGGCTTACGCCCGGCTCGCCGCAGACTTGGCTAAAAATGCTGGAGACATGCGCGGCCAACAGCCCGGCCATGCGTCCGCTCAGAAGTGCGATGTAATCGCATAAATCATAAGAAGTTCACCACGGAGAAACGGAGTACACGGAGGGGTAAAACCTGTAGGGTGCGTGCTTGCACGCACGCGTTTTGTTACGGTGTTGATCGATCCGGCGCGTGCGTGCAAGCACGCACCCTACGACGAAAGCCCATAATTCTTTATTGCACCCTCTTGTAAGATGGGAGGCGAACTTGTTATATTGAGTTATTGGACGAGTTTTCATTTCCGACGCAAGGGATTGCAGCATAAGTGGTTGTGTCAAATAGCGTCGGTCGGACACGGGTAAAGACCTGTATAAAAACCCTTTACGGAGCATGTTGTGGGAGTCAAAAAGTCTGGAAAAGGCCGCCGGAAACTTGGCCGTAAGAAACGCCGCAATCGGGCCAGGATTCGACACCGTAAGGGTTAATCTTCTTCTTACGCCGGGTGAATGATCTTTATTGGGCGCTGAGGGTTCGCGCCATTCTTGGGATAGATATACTTATCTTCTATAAGGTTGATGCATGCACCGGACCTATTTGGCAATTTATTTCACAGGAGAATTCTTATGAAGGCGGACATTCTTGCAACTTTGGCAATATTCGTCGGAATAAGTTCTTGGGGTATTGCGGCCGACAATAACTCTCAATCAGATATTACAGTTGACGCACATGGTCTGCGCATCGGCAAACAAGTGCCAGGACATAACGACGATGAACTCACATTCGATCGTATGCCTTCAGGCACTTCGGTGGGATTGCTTATAAAAGTGCCGCAAGGGGGATTGGTCGTATTTGACAGCAATTCGAGCAAATTGAAATCGTTCATCGATGACAAGGGTAAAGATTTAACTAAACCCGACATTAAAAAAGAGTTTGGACTTTTGCCGCCATTTGAGGTTGTCCCTCATATCAGTGAGGACGGCAAACTTTGCAGGGCAACGATCACTGTACCCAGTTTACCGGCAAAGGATGCCACAAAGCTGATAATTTCAGGCGAAGTCGTTTTAAAGATCGCTGCACAGAAGAAGGATTACTCGGCCGAGAAGGTTGAACTGAAAAAAGACACTAAGATTAATGCCGGCCCAATCCCATTAACTATAACGCGAGTCGGCAAACCGGAATTGAGCGGTGGCGATTACAATTTTGCCATCGTATTGGAGGCCAAGCAGAACCTGGATAGTATTGCCGACATCCAATTCTTTGACGCCGCCGGCAAAAAAATCGAGTCCAATCGTTATGGAGTTTCATGGGACAATTTAAAACCAATGAATGATTACATTGTTTCATGGGAATATCAACTAAAAGACAAACTCGATTCGGCGAAAATCGTAATTACTTACTGGGACGATATGAAGACGGTTGTCGTACCGTTTAATTTGAAAATTGGCGTGGGGTTTTGATAGGGAAAATTTAAGACAGCTTCCTTATTTTACCCAGTCTTCCGCGCCGTTGATATTGACCGGTCTCCGATCGGCGGTTATTCTTCGTTGCTTTGCGGTGGCCGGGGGGTTGCCGCTCAATAAACCGACCTCTAACTTGCACCATGGAAGGTACGGCGGGCGAGGCATGGAAGCTTATTGGTGGATTTTATATTGGGCCATCGCCGGGGTGGCGATTGTTCAATCGCTGCTTTTGGTTTTGCAGACCTGGGAGCACCGCCGTTTCGTGCGGAGTTCGATGCAGGGCTGGGAGCGCCATCAACCCGGCGGCCGGGTTTTGTTGTGCGCACCATGCAAGGGGCGGGATCTGAACCTGGAAAACAATATACGCGCGCTCTTGGAGCAGGATTACGACGACTACGAGGTCTCGTTCATCGTGGAGAGCGCGGACGATCCGGCCTGCGCGGTGATTCGGCGGGCGATGGCCGCACATCCCTGGATGTCGGCACGGTTGATCGTGGCCGGCCGGGCCTCGGATAGCGGGCAAAAAGTGCACAATTTGCGGATAGGCACGGCCCGGCTCTCGCCGCGTATTGAATATCTGGCATTCGCCGATTCGGACGCCCGGCCCAGACCCGAGTGGCTTCGAATGTTGATCTCGCGCTTGTACCGGCCGCACATCGGAGCGATGACCGGGTATCGCTGGCTCGTGCCGGAGGAGAATTCGGCGGCCAACAAACTGCTTTACAGTTTAAACTGCAATGTGATGTCGCTTTTGGGGCGTGACAGCCATCATCTACTCTGGGGCGGATCGTGGGCCATTCGCCGGGAGGTGTTCGATAAAATCGGTTTACATTCGGCCTGGAAAGGAACCCTTAGCGACGACCTGATTGCCAGCCGGTTATTAAGCCAGGCCAAGCTGCAAGTTCGTTTTGAACCGGCATGTGTAGTGGCCTCGCCTATGGATAATTCCATTTCCGAGGCGATTTCGTTCTCGCGGCGGCAATATCAATTAAGTTATTTTTATGCCCGGGATTGGTGGGCGTTTGCCGCTGGGTCAGTGGTGCTGAGCAATTTGGCATGGCTGGGAAATCTGGTCTTGCTGACATGTGGATTTCTTAAGGGAGCAAGTTGGGCCTGGATTCCCGCGGCGGTGATATCGCTCTTATATCTGCTGGCGGTTTATCGCGGCAAAATGCGCCAGGATCTGGCCGATTTGTATTTTCCGCATCTACGCCGGACGTTGCGAGAAGCCAAGCGATTTGACATTTTGTTCCAGCCGGCCATCAGCCTGATTCATGGAATAATTGTATTAAGCGCCGGATTTGGGCGGCATATTAGCTGGAGGGGAATCAGCTACCGTTTAGCAACCGACGGGAAGATTACGGGATCCTGGCGGAGCAATGACCCGGCCGTGCTGCCGATGCCCGGACTTGCAGCCGATCTTCCGATATCGAAGCAAAGAATGGCCGATTATCAGAAGGTCGCATGAAGATTCATTAATATAAGAGTAGGGTGCGTGCTTGCACGCACGAATGGCTTTTTATGAAATCGGGTTGCAAGTTCTTTGTTCAATTTGCAATTTGAAATTTGCAATTTACAATTTGCAATCCGGCCCTCACCCTAGCCCTCTCCCAAAGGGAGAGGGGACTTAGCAATAGCCGTCTCCCGAAGGGAGAGGGGACATAGCAATGCACGTTGTACTATGGGATACGCGCAAGTGTGATGTTTCCAAGGATTTTGCCGGAGGGTTCGGCGTGGGGCAGCATCCGGGTCACGGGGGATGGCGGGGCTGGATCATCCGCCGTTTTTTCACCCGCGATCGCCGGCCGGTGAGCTTGCTTTTTGCATATTTAGCGGCGATTTTCCGCGGTTTGGGACATACGGTTGAATATGTCGAGGACTGCATGCCGGGCGGGGCCGATCTGATTGTTTTTTGCCCGGCGCTTGTCACCTTGCACTTGGAGCGGAAGGCGATTGTGGAGGCACGATCGCGGTTTCCCAAAGCGGTGATAATTGTGGCCGGGACGGCGGCATCGGCGATGCCGGAGGCGTTTAGCGATTTGGATGTAACGATCGTCCGCGGCGAAGCGGAGCAATTGTATTGGAAGTTGGACGAAGTGCTGAGCCGGCCAGCCGCCGCCGTTAATTTAGGCATGATCGAGGACTTGGATCGCCTGCCCTTGCCCGATTGGTCGCCGTTTCGTCCGCGAACGTTTTGCATCGGCTACGATTTTTGGCTATTTCCCACGGCATTGATCCAGGCCAGCCGAGGATGCACGTTCAAATGTGGATATTGCCCATATATTTTGGCGGATAATTCGATGCGGTTCCGCGATCCCGAGGCAGTGGCCGATGAAATCCGAGAGGGTATTAAGCGCTGGCGTTTTCGATCGTTCAAGTTCCGCGATCCGCTGTTTGGGCAAAGCCCGGCGCGTGCGTATCAATTGGCGGAATTGATCGGACGATTGCCGCGAAAGATACAATTCTCTGTGGAAACGCGAATTGAATTTATGCCGGCCGAGATGCTCCGCGCGCTTAGGCGCGTAGGGCTTACAAGCATTACCATAGGCATTGAATCGCCCGACAAGAGCCTGTTGCAGCGTTACGGGCGGAGCACGCCGGGCGAGGATCGGCAAAGGGAGTTTATCGAGGTCTGCCGCAAATTGGGCATTCGCACGACGGCCGGATTTATGATCGGCTTTCCCGACGACACGGAGCAGTCCATCCGGCAAGTGGGGCGGTATGCAAAGCGGCTGAATCCGACATTCGCCAACTTCAATGTGGTCACGCCATATCCGGGAACCGAGTTTTTCGACGAGAATCGCCAGCGCATAGCCGATTTCGACTTCAGCCGATACTCTTCTTATGCTCCGGTGTTTAATTATGATAACCTTACACCCCGTGAATTGGCGCGGCTCCACGGACGGTGTTTCAATAATTTCTACTTTCGCTGGGAATATTTGCGTGAAAATGCCCATTTACTTTGGCCGGCGCTAGGGAGATTTGGACGGGGTGGAAGCTCGTACGCGGCCGTAGGCAGCTATGCGGCCCATCCGGTCATGCCCAAACCGTTTTCGGGCCTGGAAGTGCTGAAGCGTAAGGGACTTCGTGCCGATACCCCCCACCGTCCGCGGATGGTTTCCAAATAGAAATAATTAAAGGATCACAACTCAAAATTTAATATTTTTCAATTAGTATATTGGTATTAACAGACCCCCCCCTATGACTAAGCTATTGTTTTGCTATTTTTTGGCTTTAATTGGCAGGCAACTCTTTTCTCATGGGTGGTAGTTTTTAATAGCAAATTGTGTAATACTGGAATACATACTGACGTAATACAGAGATATTTTTTAAGAGCATGTGCAGACGGAGAATAGTCCATGTCCAAAAAGCAGAAACCTGATAATGGACTAGATGCTACACCCCAGCTTAAGCCGATAGGCAAATCATTTGGCAAAGGAAAAGGCTGGCAGAAATATTTTCAGTCGAATGCCGTTAAGGCGGGTGTGGCAGGGGCGCTGGTGTTGTTGCTTGTCTTGATAGTCGGCGTTCTACTGATGTCAGGCGACAGCGGTGGAAAAAAACCGAACGTGCCCACGGCCTCTTCAAACTCGAATCAAGCGCGCCGGCTCCTTCGCCTCCGCAGATACCCGCCGAGCCAGTGCCGGTTACGCCCGATCAGAAAGATACATCCGCCGATCAGAACGCCCAAACCAGACAAGAGAACAAGCAGGGACAATCCCCCGAAACCCAAGCGGAAGCTCAGCCGGGACAGCAGCAACCCGGTGTGGGAGCGCTGTGGTACTGCGCCCGGGGCCGAAAACTCATCCACCCAGCAAAAGACTCCTGATGATATTACAAAGTGGGAAAAGGGCGACTTCATCCGCGCCCGGCAGGAAAACAACCCCAAACTACTGGAAGCGGTAGCATACTTGGGCGAGAAGTCGCCCGGCAGCGTACCGGCCGCGCAGGAATTGGCCGAGATGTTAAAGACGCCCAAGCCGACGGATCCGAATGCCGCGACATACCCCCAAGGTCCCGTACAGGGCTTGATCGAGGCGACTATCGACGCTTTGGGTAAGAACGGCTCCCAGGCCGCCCGTAAGACGCTGATGCAGATATTGAGCGGCAAGTTTACGACCGACGACGATAAAACGGCGGTCGAAGCGGTTCTAAAGACCTTGATACAAACGCCCTCGGCCGAAAACGATGATATCTTGATGAAAGTGATTATCTCTCCGGAGGAGATCCGTCCGGCTACCCAGCAAGGAATCTGGCAACCTGCCGAGTTGCGATCGCGGGCATTGGATTTAGTTAAACTGAATCCCTCTGAGAGTCTGACCATAAAATTGGCTGACAATCTAGCGCAAAAAGGGCTGGAATCCAACGATCCGGTGGTGGAGTTTCTGTTACAAGACAATCCCGCCAATCTCAACGCCCAACTACGTTTGTATCAAAGCGAAGATCTCCCCCTGGATACCAAGACCAAATTGGAGCAGTACTTCCTGAAGTACAGTTCACAAGCGATCAACCTGACGATGGGGATCCCTGTTGCAGCCGATGCGGCGATATCTGCCAGCACGTGGACGCTGCCGCCCCCGAGCAGCCGAGACAGCAAGACCGCGACTCCAGGCCCGGGCACGCCAGCCAACGGGACCACGCCCAGCGATGTCTCGAAGGCTAAAGCCACCGACTACGAACGCGGCGCATACGTGGCCAAGTTATTATGGTGCGAACCGCTTTCAGGCTTGATGACCGCGCATTTGGGCGATGTACGAACGTTCGAGAAATCGACTACGGATATTGTGCTGGCCTCGACGTTGCCGCTGGATTCGATTCATGCAGCCATGTTTAAGATGCTCAAGAAACGGTCAGGCGACAGTCCGCAATTCCTCGAGGCCGCCGGATGGAGCGACAAAGTAGTGACCGATCCGGGTTTGCTCGTGGTAATGAAACTTATGCTTCAAAATCGATCAAAAAACTTGAAGACGGCGGCAATTTCGGGCAGCGGGACGGCAACCGCGCCTGCTCCGACACCGCCTAGCCGGTATACTCCGCCGCGCAGACCGCCCGGGGCCGATGCGGGCGGCGCTGCAGGACAACCTTCCAAGATCGAGCTGGCCCAGAAAAAAGAACAAATTGATACGGAATGGTTGACAATGCTGTCGAAAATGGTGGACGCCTGGTGCAATCGCTTCACAGACGCCTACAAAGAACAAAAAAAGAACGCGCAAACTGCAGAAAACCCTGGAACAGCCCACCAAGGTTGACGAATTTGAAATCCCTCCCAAAAACCTCAAAGACGTGAAAATCATCGCCGCTTATGAACTCAACTGGCCGGAAAAGGCGCCGGCCGATATGGGAAAGCTCAAACTTGGCGTACTGAAAATTCAATTTTTCCGTCTCCAATTAAATGGAAAGCTCAAGGGGACAATGACCACCTTCAAGCAACTGGCCAAGGGCGACATTCACAATATGCCTAACGGCCAATGGTTGGAAATAATCAAACCCGGCTTGCAACCAGCCACCAAACGCTCTCTGGATATTCTGGTTACTAGCTCCGAGAAACAAGCGGTCGATTTAACACAAAAAGTCGAAGAACCCATTGATCTAGAAGTGGATATCCTGGCCATCGAAATCACCGATCCGGGAACAGTCAAAGAATGAAGTGCGGAGAAGTAAGAGGGCAGGAGCTATGAGCCTATCCCAAAACATAAAACATCAATCACAGCAAGAGATTAGAACTACGAATTCACGACGATTCAGCCCTCACCCTAGCCCTCTCCCAAAGGGAGAGGGGACTTTTGGGATGGGCTCTATATATCTCGGCTTATTTCAGGGGATGGTCTTTTGCACGGCCTGCGGCCGTAGCCAATTTATTGCATATTGCAAATTGTAGCAAGTTCGTCACAATCCGGCGTCAATCGGCCGAGATCGCGTTGCAGACGGCATTGGCAAAGCTCCGGGGGGAGTGTCTCTCGGCGAACAGACTGGTTTCCAGGCTGTGCCGCTCCCGACGCCCCTTGTCCTCAGCCAGCCGATTGATTGCCTCGACGACCTGCCCCGGGTGGCGGACGTCTACGACTTCTCCCAGCCGGTACTTGTCGCACATCCAACCGATCAAGCCCTTGGAGCAGGCGATTACCGGAAGGCCGATCGATCCTGCTTGAGCCATGACCCCACTCATACTGTAGAATCCGCGATAGCCGAGCCAGGCGATGTCAGCGGCGCGGAAGACTTCCCATTCTTCCTCGTCGGCTAGCATGCCGCGCCGCACGACGAGCCGTCCCTCATCTCGCAACAGCCGCGCCTCTGGACCGTCGAGCATGGGTTCCACGCGGGAATTAATCTGTCCGGCGAGCAGCACGACCGCGCGGGGGCGACAACGGGGATCGGCCGCCGCCCGCAACAGGCAATCGACGCCCTTGCGCTCCGTGATGCAGCCGTAAACCAGAATCGCGCAGTCGTCATCTTTCAATCCGAGCGCGAGCCGGGCTTCCTCTCGCGAGCAGTGTCCAGACAGTGCGCCCATGTCGGGAACGTAGCGGACCTTCGACCCCAGAGCCGGACACCGTTGCCGGACGAACTCGGGAAGCGTTTCGTCGATCGTGAGCAAGCACCGCAGCGACGGCAGGCGCAGTAATCTCATAAACTCTCGGCAGCGGAACCAATCCAGGCACGACCGCCGGCTCATGATTCCCATCCGCCGGTGATGAAACCAGGCCCCGATCAGGACGCAGACGAACGGCACGCCGGCGAAGGGTGAGCCTAGGAGGCACATGAATTTGCGCACGTAGTCCAAGTGCCCGAGGTAGATGGCGTCCGGCCGATCGGCCGACGCTATTTTCCCGTAGGCGTTGACAAACGCCTGATACCGTCGCCATTGTTGCCGCAGGAGGCGCCATCCGCCTTTTTCGTCGGCGCCACCGCCGTCCATCAGCCACGTCTGCATTCTGCCTTTGCCCTCGTCCAGCACGACCTGCGTGGCTGGGTGCCGCAGCGTTTCCGGCGTGGTGACCAGACGCACTTGCCAGCCGCGGGCCAATGCTTCGCGCGCCACGTGGCGGACGTGCAATATCATGTGGTGACCCGACGCGCTCGGCTCGAATATCGCCAGTTTCATGGTCAGCTTCCTTCACTTGTAGCTGTTTAAGCCCAACACTGACTGGGGAATCAAGTCAAACGGCACGAGAATGATGATAGCTTCCCCATACGAAAAGCAAAATAGGAAAGCCCCGTGCTCAAGAAATCCCCTTGTGTCCTAATCGTCCCCGTTATTTGCCATTGACCCTATGGCAGGTTCTACTACAATGCCGCAACCTGTAATTTTGCCTTATTCTCTTTGTAATGCGACGAATAAGTCATGTCCGAGCATCCGGATTCCAAACCGACAACCTCAGCAGAGACCCTGGAGGCAGCCAGACGGGATAAATTGCGCAAAATAGCTGAACTGGGTGTGGACCCTTGGGGTTCCCGATTTGATGGGCACCAGGCAATTGCCCAGATCCGCAACCGGGTTGATGAAATTGTTGTGGAACCGGCAGGCGAGTGTGAAACTGGAAAACCTCCGCAACAGCACGGCCCCCACGTTCGAGCGGCAGGACGGATTGTATTGCGGCGTCCGTCGGGCAAGGTCCATTGGCTGCAAATTCGCGATTGGACCGGCACCATCCAGGTGATGATCGGCAAGAACCAGGTGGGCGATAAAAATTGGGAACTTGCCCAGTGCTTCGATCTGGGCGACCTGGTCGGCGTGGACGGCGAATTTCATCGCACCATGAAAGGCGAATTGACGATCTTTGCCGACGATCTGCATTTCCTCAGCAAGTCGATCGAAACGCCGCCGGAAAAATGGGCCGGACTCGAACGATCCCGAACTCCGCCACCGCATGCGCTACCTGGATTTGATTTACACCGAAGGCGTCCGGGAACGTTTTTTACGACGGACAAAGATTGTTCAATCGATCCGTAATACATTGGCCGGGCAGGGATTCGTCGAAGTGGAAGGGCCAACTCTGCACGCCATTGCCGGCGGTGCGGCCGCCCGGCCTTTTACGACCCACCACAACGCCCTGGATATCGATCTATTCTTGCGAATCGCCTTGGAACTGCATCTCAAGCGGCTTTTGGTGGGCGGGATCGAGCGCGTGTACGAACTGGGCCGGGTTTATCGCAACGAAGGCATAAGCCAACGGCACAATCCCGAGTTCACCATGCTCGAGGTTTATCAAGCCTACGGCAATTACGAGACCATGATGGCCCTGACCGAAGCCATCATCGTGGATGCCATCCGCGCATCGGGCCAGGATTTGAAACTGCCTTGGGGCGAAAAAATGATCGACTTCACTCCGCCGTTTGCCCGAAAAACCTACGACGAGCTATTTGCCGAACATGCGGGCGTATCGCCGCATGACCAGGCGGCGGTCAAGGCGGTTGCCGAGCGGCTCGGCCTGGAGACCGTGGGAAAACACCCGGACGTGATCAAGAGCATGGTCTTCGAGGAGGTTGTCGAAGACGCCCTGACCGGCCCGATTTTTGTGCTCGATTATCCGGCCAGTATCTGCCCGTTGACAAAACGCAAGCGCGACAATCCGGCCGTGGCCGAGCGTTTTGAACTGTTCATCCAGGGCATGGAAGTGGCCAACGCCTACACCGAACTGAACGATCCCGACTTGCAGGAAAAACTGTTTTCCAGCCAGCTCGAAGGCCTGCCGGAGGAAGAATCGATGGCCAAGATGGACCGCGATTTCATCCGGGCATTGCGCCACGGCATGCCGCCCGCCGGCGGACTGGGCATCGGCATCGACCGCCTGGTAATGCTGTTGACCAATTCGCAGAGCATACGCGAGGTGATACTGTTCCCGCTTATTGCGGCCGGAAGCGTAGGAGAAAAATGATAAATGACAAAGCTCGAATGACAAAAGAATGTCGAAGTCCAAATGACGAATGAACTTGTTCGTCATTAGGCATAAGTGCTTTGTCATTTTCCCTGATCCCCTGTCCCATTTTTCCCTGATCCCTAACATGTACAAACTGCTTATATGTTGGCGATATTTGTGCACGCGGTACATCGCGCTGGTGTCGATCGTCAGCGTGATGTTGGGCGTGGCCACGATGATCGTGGTCAACAGCGTGATGGAGGGGTTTACCTCCGAGATGCAGAATCGCATCCACGGAATCCTTTCCGACGTGGTCCTGGAATCGCGGAGTTTAAACGGCATGCGCGACGCCGATTGGCACATGAGCGAGATCCGCCGCATAGCGGGCGATTCGATCGAGGCCATGACGCCCATGGTGATGGTGCCGGCCTTGCTCAATTTCAAGGATATTTATGGCGGGCAATCCATGACGCAGCCCGTGCAATTGATCGGCATAGACGAAAGCACCAAAAGCGCGGTGAGCGATTTCAGCAAATATCTGCAACACAAAGCCAACCGCAAAAATATGAGTTTCGAACTTCGCGACGGCGGCTATGACGTCCGCGATCATCAGGTTGGGCCGGGCGCGCCGGAGCGCCCGCAAATGGCCGGCGCCGGTTGGAAACATCGCCGCGAAATGGCCCGGATCAAGGCCTTTCAGGAAGAAATTTACAAAAAGGAAAAGCAGGAAGCATCCGGCGCGGGCAGATCAGTCTGCCGGCAAATGGTTCTAAAGGCGTATCCGCGACGGCCTACGAGGAAAGCGTAAACGGCAATAACAATCAAAAATAACACTGACGATCCGGCTCCCGGATCGCTGCCCATGCAGTCGCCGAACGCTCCAGCGGTCGATCCCTTCGCCTACCGCGGCGCATCGCCGAATCTTCGGCCCATCCGGCGATCCGTTGTCCGGCCAGGGCAAAGCTCAGGAGTTCGACATGGCCACGCAGCAGCACACCGGCATAGTGCTGGGCATTGCCATGGCCAGCAGGCGATATCCTAAAAGACAAGCAAAATCCCAGTGCGGGTTTTGAAGATCGTTTTCTTCTCCTGCCGGGCGACGACGTGGCGCTGACTACCCTTACGGTAGGCCAACCGCCGAAGTTCACATAGCGACAACTTCACGGTCGTCGATTTCTACGAAAGCAAAATGAGCGAGTACGATTCGAGTTTCGCCTTTGTGCCCATTCGCAAATTGCAGGAATTGCGGGGGATGATCGATCCCACTACCGGCGATGGAATGGTCAACTCGATCCAGATCAAACTCAAACCCGGCGCAAACGGCGAAGAAGTCCGCGACAAATTGGCGGCCGCGTTTCCCTGGCAAGAATACGCTGGTGGAAACCTGGCGCGACAAGCAAGGGCCGCTTCTGGCCGCCGTGTGGATGGAAACCGCCATCCTCAACGTGCTGTTGTTTCTGATCATTACCGTGGCCGGTTTCGGCATTCTGGCCATCTTTTACATGATCGTGGTGGAAAAAACCCGCGATATCGGCATCCTCAAGTCGCTGGGCGCGTCGGGCCGCGGTGTGATGGGAATATTTTTGTCCTACGGCCTGCTTTTGGGAATGATCGGATCGGGCATGGGCTTGGTAATCGGATTGCTTTTTATCCGTTATATCAACGAAATTGCCGATCTTTTGGGCAGAATCACCGGCCATCCGGTATTCGATCCCACGATCTATTATTTTTATAAAATACCTACGATCATCGTTCCGCGCACTGTAGCGTGCATCGTCATCGGCGCGGTGGCCATAGCCGTGGCGGCCAGCATTTTGCCGGCCCGCCGCGCCGCCCGATTGCATCCAGTGGAGGCCTTGCGACATGAGTAGCGAACTCGAAGAAATCTTGCGATCCGGCGGTACGGTGCGTGAAACGCACCATTCGCCTTCGGAGCCCAAGTCAACGCCCGAGGTTATTCTGATCAAAGATCACCCCCATCTGATTCTCGGTCCGCATCATTCCATGACACAACTTCAACAGCCCGACGAAATTACCGACGCTCCGCATCCGGTCACCCCGCAAAAACGAATGCCGGCGGAGCATCTTAAGGCCGTGGGGCTTTTTAAAAGTTACCGCAAGGGCCCGGCCGAAGTGCCCGTGCTCACGGGTTTGGATATCGAAATCCGCCGCGGGGAATTTATCGCGATCGTCGGGCAGAGCGGATCGGGAAAAAGCACGCTCTTGCACCTGCTGGGCACGCTCGACGCCCCGGACCAGGGCGAAATCCACTTCGACGGCCGGCGGATCGACAACCTGCCCGTCCCCGAGCGCGACGCCCTGCGAAACAAGCGCTTCGGCATGATTTTCCAGTTCTACCACCTCCTGCCCGAACTCTCCACGCTGGAAAACGTGCTTTCGCCCCTGATGATCGCCGATGGGGTTTGGAAATACCTTAAAAATCGGAAAAAACACCGCGCCACCGCCATGGGGCTCTTGGAAACAGTGGGGCTTAGCCACCGGCTGAAGCATAAACCGCGGGAACTCTCGGGGGGGGAGATGCAACGGGCCGCCATTGCCCGGGCATTGGTCGCCCAGCCTGAATTACTCCTGGCCGACGAACCCACCGGAAACCTGGATCAAGCCACCGGCCAGGAAATCTTAAAAATCCTGCGAACCTTGAACCAAGAGCATCGCCTCACTATAGTGATGGTAACCCACGATCAGACCCTGGCCTCTCAGGCCGACCGCATTGTCCGCCTTGCCCGGGGAAGGATCGAAAATGAAGGATGAATAGATGAGCAGTAAACTGCCCACCCCTTCACTAACCACTATCCACCAACCACTATCCACTATTCCTATCCGCCATGTCTTCCAAAACTTCCCTTCAGATATATATTAACGGCGATCTCTACGATAAAGAGGACGCCAAAATCAGCGTTTACGATCACGGTCTGCTTTATGGCGACGGGGTGTTCGAGGGCATCCGCAGCTATGGCGGCAAGGTGTTCCGCCTGGACGAACATCTCGATCGGCTCTGGAACTCGGCCAAGGCCATCATACTCGAAATCCCCATGAGCAAGGCCGAAATGGCCAAGGCCATTTACGACACCCTGGCGGTCAACAAAATCAAAGACGGTTATATCCGCGTGGTGGTCACCCGCGGCGCGGGCAGCCTGGGACTCGATCCCAACCGGTGCAGCGATCCGCAAGTAATCATCATCACCGATCTTATCTCCCTTTATCCGGACGAACTATACAAACAAGGCCTGGAGATCATTACCGTCAGCACGGTGCGGAATCATCCGGCCGCGCTCAGTCCGCGGATCAAGTCGCTCAATTATTTGAATAACATTTTGGCGAAGATCGAGGGCGTGCAGGCGGGCTGCATCGAGGCCCTGATGCTGAATTGCAAGGGCGAGGTGGCCGAATGCACCGGCGACAACATTTTCATCGTGCGCCAGGGCCGGCTGTCTACTCCGCCCCTGGATGCCTGCATTTTGGAAGGCGTTACCCGGGACGTGGTCATCGACCTGGCCCGCCAGGCCGGCATCGTTGTGCTGGAAACGCCGCTGACCAAGCACGACGTATATATCGCCGACGAATGTTTCCTGACCGGCACGGCCGCCGAGGTCGTGCCCGTGGTGAAGGTCGACAGCCGCACAATCGGTTCCGGCTCGCCCGGCCCGATGACCCGCGATATGATGACGCGCTTCCACAAGCTGACCAGGGGCTAGGCATCCATTATTTAGCCCCCGGTGAATACACCGGGGGTTTAGTTTCGGTGAATTCACCGGAATTTTGTTATTAAATGTCGGAGATTCCAGTGGAGTGGATTCATTACTTCATCGACCTGTTCCTACATCTTGACGTACACCTGAAACAGATTCTGGATACATGCGGCCCCTGGACCTATGTGATTCTTTTTGTGGTAATTTTCTGTGAAACCGGGTTGGTGGTAACGCCGTTTCTGCCCGGCGATTCGCTGATATTCGCCGCCGGGGCGTTCGCGGCCCTGGGATCGTTGAATCCCATTGTCCTCTTTATTTTGCTGAGCGTGGCGGCCATTGCGGGCGACACGGTGAATTACTGGGCCGGACATTACATCGGCCCAAAGGCTTTTTCCGGCAATATCCGCTTTTTGAAAAAAGAGCATCTGGAGCGCACGCATCGGTTTTACGAAAAATATGGCGGCAAAACGATAGTCATTGCCCGATTCATACCGATCATCCGCACGTTCGCGCCGTTTGTTGCCGGCATCGGCGCGATGAACTATGCGAGATTCATCAGTTTACAACATCGCCGGCGGCGTGGCCTGGGTCGGACTGTTCGTTTTTGGCGGATATTTTGCCACAAAATTTTTAGCCGATAAGTTGGACATAAAAACCATTTTCCCCTGGATAATTGTGACCATCATCTTCATCTCGGTAATGCCAATAGTGTTTGAATACTTCCGCGCCCGACGTAAAAAGCCGGAGGATAATAATCCGTAGGACGACTTTTTAAGTCGTCTTAGGGGGCGTTATAAAGGCAACGACTTACAAAGTCGTTCCTCTATGACAAGCGACGACTTAAAAAGACGTCCTACAATTCCTCGGAGATCTGCACAATGTGGAATCTGGCGGCGCCGCCGGGCTTTCAAGGCTTGCGAGACGACTTGGACCTGAAAGTTCATATGCGACATTTGCCCCATTGGCGGCAAGATGGAGCGACTTATTACGCGACTTTTCGACTCGGGGATTCACTGCCTCAACCCAAACTCAGAGAATTGTCTTTTTTGCGCAAAGAACGGAATAGACAACATCCGCAACCACGCTCCAAGGAAGAATCGGAAGAGTTTGCACGTGAAATCATGAAAAAAGTCGAGGTGTGGCTCGATCAAGGAATGGGAAGCTGCGTTCTTGGCAATGCCGATGCATCGGCGACGGTTGCACGGGCAATGCATTTTTTTGATGGTAAGCGTTACCAATTGGCGGCATATATCATAATGCCAAACCATGTTCATGTTATCGTGCAGCCGATGGTGTATGTAGATGACCCGTTGGAACGGATTATTCATAGCTGGAAAAGGCATTCCGCAAGGCAAATCAATGAGAAACTGGGACGCAGTGGATCGCTCTGGCAAAAGGAGAGTTTCGATAGGATTGTGCGCGATGAAGAACACCTTTACCGCTGTATCCAGTATATCGGTTCTAACGCGAAGAAAGCAGGACTGCCATTACACACCTGCAAAAGATGGTTATGTCCGGAATGGGAAAAACTAGGCTGGAGGTTTGTCGATCAGTAGGACGACTTTAAAAGTCGTCTTACAAAGAACAAACAAGCGACGACTTTTAAAGTCGTCCTACAATAAGCCAACCGGTTCTTCAATCGCCTCGGCCAGGCGGGCTAGATATTCGCGGCGGGGAATTTCTACGGCGCCGAACCGGGCCGTGTGCGGGGTGAGTTGCTGGATGTCGAACAACACGTATCCGCGATGTTTTAGATGCTCGACTAAATGCACCAGGGCGACTTTCGAGGCGTCGCGCACGCGATGGAACATCGATTCCGCGGCGAAAAATCCGCCGATCGCCACGCCGTATGTCCCGCCGGCAAGTTTTTCTTCATGCCAGACCTCGACGCTATGGGCATGGCCCAGCCGGTGCAATCGAATATAAGCGGCGATCATCTTTTTGGTAAGCCACGTATTGCCGACGCGGTTGCCGGCCGTGGCACAGCCGCGAATCACGCCCGGAAAATCGCGGTCGATGGTCGCCGTGAAACGTCCGCTGTCGCAAGTCCGCCGCAGCCGCCGGGAAACGTGAAAGCGGTCCAGATTCGATGATCGCCCGCGGGTCGGGCGACCACCAGGCCATGGGCTCATCCATGTCGCCTATGGGCCAGGGAAAAATCCCGTGCCGGTAGGCGTCCAGCAGCCACTCGGGCGAAAGTTTTCCTCCGAACCCGACGATTCCATCCGCGTCGGCATCCTCGGCCGGCGGAAAAAATCGGGAAGGAGGAAGAACAGACATGGGAAAAACAATGAAAAATGAATGTTGGAATTTCCTGACGCTGCCATTATACCAATATGGCAAGGCAAACGTAGTGCATTCCTGGGAAAGGCCGTGCAATAACCGCCGCCGGCTATCGAATACCTGTTGTAGGATTTTATTTCCGCCGGGTATAATGATGCGGCCGCTTGCCGCCGCGGCAGGCGATTAAGAAATTACTCCCAAATTCAAATGGATTCCAACATAAGCGCCATTGAGTCGATATACGGGCAACGCGCGGACAAATTCTCCGCGGCGGAGAAGCGGTATGCGCTTCGAGAGCGGATGGTGATGAACTTGCGCGTGGCGACCTTTATCGTCGCCGCCGCGATGTTCGTTTTGGGCTGGGATAGCGGGCAAGGACGATTGTGGTACCTGGCGGGATGTATTGCGATTGCCGGTTTCTGTGCCTTGGTGGCATATCACCAACGCGTCCGCGGCGAGATGCGGCGATACGGCCTGTTAAGGCAGATAAATGAGCAGGCCATTGCCCGGCTGGGCCGCGACTGGACGGCTTTGCACATGACGCACGTCGCGGTGCCGGCGGAACACCAGGCCGTTGCCGCCGATCTCGACCTGTTCGGTCATGCCTCGTTGTTCCACTTCCTGTGCTCGGCCACCACGCCGATTGGGATTCGGACCCTGCGGGATTGGCTTTTGAATCCCGCATCTCCGGACGAGATCAAGCGGCGGCAGCAGGCCGTCTTGGAACTTGCACCGCACCTGGAATTGCGCCAGAATCTGATCCTAAACGGGCTTTTGCTGGCGGATCGGGGACGAGCGACGGAACGCTTCATCGATTGGGCCGAAGGCGACGCCTGGCTAGCCGCGCGTCCGTGGCTCCTGTGGCTGGTTCGCATTGTGTCGGCGGCGGCCGCGTTGATCATCGTTTTGATGTGCTGTCGCATTATTCCGGTCGAGATCGGCGTGTTGGCCGTTATTGTAGTGGTGCTTATAAATGCCCTGATCACGACTTTGTTTGGGGGCAAAGTCCACAATATTTTCTCGCTCATCAACCTGCGGCGCAACGAAGCGGCACGATATTTGAATATCTTTAGGCTTATGTACTCGATGCCGGACTCGAGCGCCGAACTACAGGCGATAAAGGCCGAGGCAAGGAGCCATGGCGGGGGCGTGCTGCTTCGCATGCGGCAGTTAAACCGGATTGCCGTGTTGGCCATGATACGCCACAATCCGCTGCTTTGTATTTTTGTCTATCTGCCCTTGCAGATTATGTTCTTGTATGATTTTCACATTCTGAATCTGTTGGAAGCCTGGCAAACCAGATACGGCCAGTACGCCCGGGTCTGGTTCCATGCGCTGGGGAAATTCGAGGCCCTTTCCTCGTTGGCGGCCATTGCCCACGATCATCCGCAATGGGCGATGCCCGAGGTCGATGTTTCGGCCGAACGTTTTCACGCCCGCAAATTGGGCCATCCGCTCTTGCCCTGCCTCGCCCGTGTGGACAACGACGTGGAGATCGGGCCGGCCGGTTCATGCCTCCTGGTCACCGGCTCGAACATGTCCGGCAAAAGCACGCTGCTTAGGGCGATCGGCGTAAATGCGATCCTAGCGCAGGCAGGCGCTCCGGTGTGCGCCGAGCGCCTGTCGATGCCGCCGCTCGTTCCGGCAACCAGCATGCGAATCCACGATTCGCTGGAAGACGGCGTGTCGTTTTATATGGCCCAGTTGATGCGATTGAAAGAGATCGTGGACCTTGCCCGCAACCCGGAGAAGCGAAACAACCGCAGGCTTCTGTACCTTCTTGACGAAATCCTTTTAGGCACGAATTCCAAGGAACGGCATATAGCGGTGGTGCGAGTGCTGCATTGCCTGGTCCAGCGCGAGGCAATCGGCGCGGTTTCGACGCACGATTTGGACCTGGCCGCCAGCGAACCTCTGTCCGGCGTCTGCCGCTGCGTGCATTTTCAAGAGACATTGCACGACCGGCAGGCCGAATATCCCATGACGTTCGACTACATATTGCATCCCGGCATTGCGACCACGACCAACGCCCTGAAACTGCTGGAAATCGTGGGTCTGGGCGAAAATGACATGCCGAAGTGAGGTTGTTGGGATTTGAACCCAAGACCTACGGATTAAAAGTCCGTTGCTCTACCAGGCTGAGCTACAACCCCAAGTCTTTATATAGCAATAACTTATGGCTTATTTCCTTTTCCTTGTTTCCCCGTTTTACGGTTCTTTACAACGCAAGGGTAACGTATGTTCCTAGTTTAGCACCCGTCGGCAGCATCCGGCGGGTGCTTGGACGCCACCTAACCTATATATCTGGGCGACGTATGGCTAAGTTTAACAAGCAAACCGTAGGAGGTAAAGCGGTCAAAACGGCCCAGCCGCGTAAAGCCCGTCCCGATTTTCACTTATACGCTCATTTGCTTGGCAAATGGGCAAAAACGATACGGGGAAAAACTATTATTTTGGGTCATGGGGCGACCCCAAAGGAGCCTTTGCGGCAGGCTGTTTATCGGTTTGGCGATAGGAGGCCAAGGCTTTTGCTAACGCGACGATTTCGCTTTCCAGGGCCCTGACTGCTTCATCCGCTTTCGATATCTGCCCGCCGCCGGCTTTATGAAATCTTTCGACGACACTGGCGGCGTCCGTGGCGGGCTGCGCCCCAAGGAAGGCCATCGTCCCCTTCATGTGGTGCCCCAGGCGGCCAAGTTCGGCCAAATCGCCTTTCTCCAGTGCCGCGCGCATCTGCTGGGATAGAGTGTCAACTTCATTGAAGAAGTATTGTATCATTTCCCCCAGCATATTCGGATTGTCGAAGCATCGCTTGAGCGCCAACTGGGGATCGAAGACGGGCGCAGCCTGAGGATTCGCGGGTTCTGCCGGCGGTGGCGGGGCTGCAACCGCGGCGGCCGCATTGGTTGCCGAGCCGGCAGCCAATGTCTCCACCAGCCCAATCATTTCCTGGGCATCCATCGGCTTGGCCAGGTAGCCGTCCATTCCGGCCGCAAGAAACCGCTCGCGGTCGCCTTTCATTGCGTAGGCGGTCATGGCGATAATAGGCACTCGCCCCGTGCCTTTCTCCCGGGCGCGGATGGCCGCCGTGGCCTCCAGGCCGTCCATGCCGGGCATTTGCACGTCCATGAGGATAACGTCGTATTGGTTTTCCTGTGACATCCTAAGCGCCTGCCGGCCGTCCGGGGCGATTTCGACCGTGTGGCCGCGATCTCGAAGGATGTAAGCCGCCAGTTTTTGGTTGGCCGGATTATCTTCCACCAGCAGAATCCGCAGCGTGGACGCTTTAACGGCGGGCACTTTGGAAATAGGCGCCGGCTCGGCGGGCAGTTCCTTTGCCAAGGGCAATCGAACCGTGAAGTAGAAAGTGCTCCCTTTTCCCTCTTCACTTTCGACCCAAATGCGCCCGCCCATCAGTCCCACAAGACTCGAACAAATGGAAAGTCCCAACCCGGTGCCTCCGAATCGGCGAGTTGTCGAGGCATCGGCTTGGGCGAAGGGTTGGAAGATGTGTTCCTTGTGCGAGGACGAAATGCCTATGCCGGTATCCCGCACGGCAAATTCCAGGCAGGCTTCTTCTGTATCCTGTGACTCCGCGCGAACGCTCACTTCCACTTCGCCGCGATCGGTGAACTTGATGGCGTTCCCGGCGAGGTTGAAGATGATTTGGCGCAATCGCATCTGGTCGCCCACCAGCGCATCGGGCGTCCCGGCGGGCATCCGGCACGAGAAGAGCAATCCCTTTCCGCTCGCGCGCACATTTAGCGCTTGCGTCATCTGATCCAAGACGTGGTGAAGACTAAAGGGGGCTAGTTCAAGTTCCATTTTCCCCGATTCTATCTTCGCGCAATCCAACAGATCGTTTAGTAGGGCCAACAGCAAATCGGCCGATTGCCTGGCAGTGTGCAAAAAATCCTTCGTTTCCGCGGACACAGCCTTTTGCATTGTCAACTCGATCA
Source organism: Pirellulales bacterium (assembly GCA_963844755.1). Lineage (GTDB taxonomy): Bacteria > Planctomycetota > Planctomycetia > Pirellulales > Thermoguttaceae > JBEKIK01. The sequence goes on along the minus strand of CAWJPM010000013.1, from coordinate 20,016 downwards.
TTCCTAAAATGGCATTCATGGGCGTGCGCAATTCGTGGCTGATGTTGGCCAGGAACTGGCTCTTGGCCAGGTTGGCGGCCTCGGCGGCGGCCTTGGCGGCAGCCATCGCCTCTTCGGCCTGCTTGCGCTCCAGCTCTCCGGCCGCGCGGATCGCGACCAGTTTCAGTATCGATTCCGCCAGGAGGGGCTGCTCCAGGGTCTTTCGCCCGATGATTGCGATCAGGCCGATCGGCTTCCCGTCGAAACTCCAGAGCGTGGTTCCGACATAACTTTCGGCCTTCAACTTCTGGAGCGCCGCATCCTTGGGGAACAATTTACACACGTCCTTGGGAAAGCAACAGATCGTCTTTCCCACCACGTCTCCGCAGGGAGTGTCTTTCAGGGCATACGCCTCGTTATCATCGAACTTGCCGTCGTTGAAGATGGCCACCGTTTGAGCCGTCAACCCGTCGCCCATAAGCCGATCGATGCAGACATAGTCCATTTCCAGATTCTGGGCGAGGTATCGCGCCAGTGATTGAAAAAAATCTTCGCCCGAGTCGCCGTAACCGCACTGCAACAAGAACGTTTGGGCATCGTCGACCTGCTTGCGCGTGGTGATGTCATTGTTGATCTCGATGACAGCCAAAGGTTGTCCATGCATATCGGTATGCAAGATCCACAGGCTGGCGACCACGATCCGCCGGCCGTAGCGGGTGACATGATGTAGTTCGCCTTCCCAGCGGCCGTCGCGATGCAGCGCCGCTTGGATTTCAGACGCGGCTGCGGAATGCGTGTTTGCAGCAAGTCGCATACGACTTTTCCAAGCGCTTCCGCGCGAGAGAAGCCGTAAATCGCTTCCATGCCGGCGTTCCACAGGATAATTTCATCGTTGAGGTTGCGAACCAGGATGGGAGCATGCTCCAGCAATTTGGCCTGTTGCCGTAAGCGTTTCTCGCTTTGCCGCAAAGCCTTTTCCATCCGCTTTCGCTCGATCGCATGATGGATCGACCGCAGGAGCATGCGGGACGGGGTTTGGCCCTTTACCAGGTAGTCCTGGGCGCCTTTGCGTACGGCCTCGATTCCCACGGCCTCGTCTTCCAGTCCGGTCAATACGATGATGGGCAGGTGCGGAGCGGCGGAGTTGGCCCGCTCCAGCGTGGCTATACCCATGCTGTCGGGCAGCCCCAGATCGAGCAGGACGACATCGACTTGACCTCCCTGCTTGATGTATTCAGCAGCTTTCTGCAAACGTTCGAAGCGTGTGATATCCAGTTGCTCGACAACCTGAGCCAGCGTCTCTTGCAGCAAATCCGCGTCGTTGGGATTGTCTTCGACTAACAGGATATGGAGAGCGACTTCGCTCATAGAGTGTTTTCCTCGCAGCTTTACAGAGATTTTCGCTTGGGCAGTTTCACGACGGTCAGCCAGAATTCCTCGATCGACTTGACGACGTGCATGAACTGCTTGAAATCCACCGGCTTGGTAATGTAGCAGTTGGCATGCAACTGGTAGGAGCGGATAATGTCTTCTTCGGCCTGTGAAGTGGTCAGGATCACAACGGGAATCTCCGCAAGCTGCGGGTCGGCCTTGATCTCCTCCAGCACCTGCCGGCCGTCCTTCTTAGGCAAGTTCAGGTCCAGCAGGATAATGTCGGGTCGAGGCGCATCGGCGTACTCTCCCCTTTTGTAGAGGAAGTCGACTGCCTTTGCGCCGTCATCCACGACATTGAGTCGGTTGCGGACCTTGGCGTCCTGCAAGGCTTCCTTGGTCAGGTCCACGTCCCCCGGATTATCTTCGATAAGAAGGATCTCAATCGATCGCCAATCTTTTGAATTTTGATTCATGAAAGTGTCCTATATTGGAATGGTGAAAAAGAAATTTGTGCCTTTGTCCAGTTCGCTTTCGGCCCATATTTTGCCGCCGTGGCGTTCGATGATCCGCTTGCAGATTGCCAGGCCGATGCCTGTGCCCGGATACTGTCCGCGGCCGTGCAAACGCTGAAAAATCATAAATATTTTGTCTTCGTACTGCTGCTCGAACCCGATGCCGTTGTCCTCGACGCGAAAGAGCCAATGCGTCTGATCTTTTCGCGCTGAAACATGGATTTGGGGCGGGCGCTGGGGAGAGCGGAACTTGATGGCGTTGCCGACGAGGTTCTGGAACAGTTGGGCCAATTGCGTCTGGTCCGCGCTCAGCACGGGCAGCGAATCATGCGTAATAGCTGCGCCGCTCTCCTTGATCGCCGAGCCAAGGTTTCGCATTGCCGACTCGAAGGCTTTATTGCAGTCCACGTTTCGCAATTCTTCGCCGCGCGTGTTCACCCGCGAAAAGTCCAATAAGTCCCGAATCAGAATGGACATCCTCGAGGCCCCATCTACCGAGTAGTCGATGTATTTATCGGCCTTTTCATCGAGTTGCCCTTTATAGCGTTCGCTTAAGAGTTGCAGGTAACCGGCGATCATTCGCAGGGGTTCTTGAAGGTCGTGCGAGGCCGCGTAGGCGAACTGTTCCAGGTCCCGGTTCGAGCGGGACAACTCTTCGGTCCGCTGTGTAACCAGCTCCTCCAAGTGCTCGCGATAATTGTTCAAGTTCTTCTTCGGCCCGTTTGCGCTCGGTAATGTCGCGGGCGGCGGCGAACACGCCCTGCACCTGGCCGGCCTCGTTCTTGTAAACAGTGGCATTATAGAGCACGTCCATCGTCCTGCCGGAAACGTGGCGAATCGTCAGCGGATAGTCCCTCACGAAACCTTCCGAAATTACCTTGCGATAACCTTCGTCTGCCTTCTGCGGCTCGGTAAAATAGCTGGAAAAATCGCTTCCGATAAGTTCTTTGCGGGTGAGGTCTGTTGCCAGTTCGGTGGCCTGGTTGACGTCGGTAATCTTGCCTTCGGGACTGATGGTCACCAGCGGATCGAGGCTTGCTTCAAGCAGGCTCCTCGCATAACGGAATGCCGCGCGCAATTCGCCGGTGCGCTCCGCCACGCGCTGTTCCAACTCCTGGTTGGCCATTATCAAGGCTTCCTCGGCCAGTCGTTGCTGGCGTTCCGAATGCCTGGATACCGCCGCGGTCCTAAGAACAAGCGAGGAGAGCAAAGTCATCATAATGAGCATCATCACCGCGGTGCCGAAGGCGGCTATAAAGTACCCCTGTTCTTCTCCGCGGAGGCGGAACCATCCCAAGACAAGAGGCACAAGAATTGCCGGCGGCAAAAGGCGTCGGGCAATGCTGCCGCCGATTCCCTTGTCATAAACTAGCGATGCAATACCTTCGTTGGGATAAGAAAATAAAATGCCGGCAGCCAAAATCGCCAAGGCCAATGCCGTGTGGAAAGCGATGGCCGTGTACTGCGCTATGCCGTACAAAGACTCGGCGCCGTAGGCGTAGCCGATCAGTCCGGGTGCGGCAATCAAGCCGATGCCCACCGCCAGAATTTGCATAAGGATGTGGTTCTTCTTGGATCGCTCGTGCAAGAGCAAAAGAGCAAGGCCGCCCAATATGAAACACAGCGAAGCCGGCGGTCCCGGTCGCCCCGGGCTCAAACTTCCCGGCGGTTCCGGAGGTTCATGGAATAATATCTGGTCGATCCCCAAATTCCAACCGACCGTGTGCTCGCTAAAGCTCAGCACGCCGACGATCAGCACCAGCACTGCACATGCCTGTCCCACCCGTTGCGACCATCTATGTTGTTGATCCAGAATAAAAAGGCACAGCGACAAACCCGCCAACACCAGGGCGATAGACGTGTTGGCCTTGATCGCAATCCCGTGATGCAGGAATTGCTTAAATATTTCAATATCGAAAATCCAACCCAGCAAACCGACCGCGCCAATGAGCATAACGAAGATGCCGGCGCATAAAGTCGGCAATGAGTAACGTAGACGGTTACGAAGCCGACTATCCATGAGTCACCTGTCTTGAGTTATACCCTGCAACATGTTGATATGGGATAAATGTTGACCTGGGGTATGCTCATCAAATACTACCTCGCAACTGCGGGCAAAGAAAAAGTACCCTCTTGGCGGTCGATAAAGATCCAGTCCATGCCGGATTGACAGCGAAAAAATGCGCAATCCTTAATCTAACTTGTTGACCCGGAGAAGTCAATCAATTACCGCTCACAAAAAATCTCCGGATTCGGGAGAACTTGTCCAAGAATTTCCATCCCCGAAAGGGTCGGCGTCCAATCCTGGTCGCTGATGCCCAAAATCACCTATTTACCCATGCACGTTCAACACGCGGCCACGTGGCGCTTAAGCATCCGCTCAACAAACCAACTGCCTTTCGGGCCAACTACGAGCGCCGCTGTTTTTCCGCCACAACTGCGCCATGGCGCAATGTGCCCTTGGGAACGTTGCCCGGGCGATAGATATTAGGGATTTGATATCAGGGATTAGAGATTGGCGGAGGCGAATAATGCGAAACCGCATGCGGTTTCCGTAATTTATTCATTCCTCATCCCTCATCTTTCGATGGCAACCGGTTCCTCGGCGGGAGAAAGGGAAGACGGCGGGGCGGAAAGATCGCTGAGGACATTCGAGCGGGCGCAGTTCAACAGGTCGTTGACGATGTGTTGTACTTCGCTTACCGCTTCCACGGCGTTGTCCAGCATGATTTTGGCCTTGGGCTCAAAGAATTCGGCGTATTGATCGGTCAAGGCGAAACAGGAATGAGTCACCTTTTCCAGCGGGACCCGCAGGTCCTTGGCGACCACCCGGGCCAAGAGGCCGAGTTTTTTCGAGAACTGTTGCAGCTCGTAGAATTGCCGCCGGTTGAGCTCCAGGAGACGGTTATTCTCGGTCAAAAGCGCCCGGTGTTCGATGGCCTTGCGAATAGCGACCGCCAATTGCACGTCGTCGCAGGGTTTAGTGAAGAAGTTGTAAACTTGACCTTCGTTTATGGCGCGGATCGCAATCGAGGTAGTGGCGTTGCCGGTCAACATGATGCGGATGGTATCGGGTGCATTTTCAGCGGCCCAGGCCAGTAGATCGCCGCCAGAGATGCCGGGCATGATCTCGTCGATCACGATCACGTCGATCTCGCGGTTTTTGAGGATCAACATCGCCTCGTCGCCCGACTTGGCCGTCAGCAGTTGGTAGGGCTCCTTACGCAGCGACCGGACCAGGCCATTGAGTACGTTTTCGTCATCATCGATCAAGAGCACAATCGGTTTCATTGCAAGATTCTCCTTGCGAATTTAGCATAATCAGACGGTTCGCCAAAACGTTTTCTCTTTCAAGAATAGCATGTTTTTTACTGAGAAGAGGAGGAAAGTACCCACCCGATATGCGTATTTACCCCCAGGGCGAATACCCATAAAAATGTCTCATCTGTATAATTTTGCGTATTTATATACGTATTTTTTGCAGTGCACTAACTCCATTGCTTATGTGATTAATGCCCGGTTTGTACTTCGCCGCCGGTTGTTTTATCTTCCGTTTTTTCTTTCATAGGCAAACGAATAATGAACGTAGTGCCTTGTCCGATTTGGCTTTGGAATTGAATTGTTCCGCCGTGTTTTTTTGTGATGATGTTATGTGCGATGGACAGTCCTTGGCCGCTGCCCTTGCCGGGTTCTTTGGTGGTGAAAAACGGATTGAAGATGCGGTGGCCGATTTCTTTGGGGATGCCGGCGCCGGTGTCTTCGATGTGGATTTCGACCCAGTCGCCGTTTTGCCGGGTGCGGAGCGTAATAGTGCCTTTTTGTCCGGTTCGTGTGCCAATTTTTTTCGGCGATTGCTTGAGCCGCATTGACGATGAGGTTCAAAATCACCTGGTTCAGATCGCCCGGCAAACAGGCCACCATGGGCAAACGCGGGTCGAAGTCGGTAACCACCTTGGCCACGGATTTCCATTCATTTCGGGAGATTGTCAGGGCGTTTTCGATGGCATGCGCGAGATCGACGTTCAGTTTTTGCGTGTTGCCGGGATGGGAGAATTCATTCATGGCCCGGACAATGGCCGCCACGCGGCCCAAGCCTTCCAGCGATTGGTCGATGGCCTTGGGGATTTCGCGGTTGAGGTAATGCATGTCCGGGTCGTTAAAGAAATTTTCGACTTCGGCCAATGCTTCCGGAGTCAGGCAGCCTTTTTTCGCCGCCTGCAAGAGCCGGTTGATCTTATCTAGGAGGGCATTGATGTCGCTGAAAGCGTTTTTCAGGAATCGGGTATTGTCGCCGACGAATTGCATGGGGGTGTTGATTTCGTGGGCAATGCCCGCCGCCAATTGGCCGACCGCCTCCAGCCGGTGCGCCTGGGCCAATTCCCGCTCCATCTGAATGCTCTCGTCGCGAAGCAGGCGCTGGCGCAGGGCGTTGTCGATTATCATGGGGAGCAAATTTAGGAAACCGCCTTCAAGATCCTTTACTAAATAATCGCTCAAACCGAGTTTCATGGCCTCGACCGCGATCGTCTCGTTGCCCGTGCCCGTGACCATGATCGTCACCGGCAAAGGGCCTGACGCGGCAATGGCGCGGACCAGATTCAGCCCGTTTCCCTCGGGCAAAGTCTGATCGACGATCAACACGTCATAAGAGGACGATTGAAATTGTTTTAGTCCGCCCTTGGAATCGAAAGCCAGATCGACGTCGTTGCCCAAGTCTTCCAATCGCTTCTTGACCAGGCGGCGCCAATGCCTGGTCGTCCTCGACGTACAAGATCCGGATTTTATTCGTGGTATTCATCGAGATTTATTTTCATGAATCCATCGGCGGATTTCGACGGCAGGCGCGCAAACCTTGTCCCGCGTTTGGATGCCCCCATTAACGAAATAATTGCCCAAACGGACTCGCGTGGAAGAAATGTACACACTCTCAAAATAAGTTTACTTCCCAGCGAGGCGCAACAAATCGTCCATGACCCGGATTATTGGCAACCAAGGATTTTTTCACGCAAGGCGCGAAACACCAGGGTGAAGCGCAAGCGAGGGTAAACTGTTTGCCATCACTCGCTTGCGCTTGCTTGCCCTAGCTTGCGCTTCGGGCTGGCGTAAATTCATGAATAATCCGGGATAAAAGACGATAAAGACGGATAATTGCGGTTTTACGGCTTTTGCCGAGTTCTGTAATCGCCTATTGTCCTTGATCAACGCCTTTAAAATGGCCCCTTATAAGAAGCGCTTCCTATCGGGCGGTCCAAATAACGGCATTGGCCAATAGGCGAAGGAAGCAAGGATGGCGGAAATCGGCGGGAGAGCCCAAAGTTGTGGCAAAAACCCGCCGCCCCAGCTTGGATCGCACCCAGGCCACCGGCAAGGTCTCGCCGGAGGCCGAACCGAACAATATCGGCGTGGCATCGGTCAGGGGCAATTCGTAACGGTGCAGGCCGCCGCGCGAAACAAAGGGCTGCACTCCGCGCAGCAGCGGATGATGCCCGGCATCGTGCAACAAACTGATTTTGGCCGGCTCCAACAGATGCTCGTAATAATATTCGCCGCCGAAAAGTTGGTCGGCGAACCGGGCATTGCCGCGCAAGGCAAAATCGGCGATGCGAACCGCGGCCAACGATCCGCCGCATTGCCAATAATCGTGGATTCGGTCCAGGGCCTTTGCGCTTAGAGCCTCGGGATGTCCGAATAGAATCAGGCAGTCGATATCGTGCGGATTGATATCCTCCGGCTGCATTCCTTTAGCTTTTATCGAAACCCAATTCCAGTCGAGCGGATATTCATCGCCGTGAAAATCGAGGAGATGATCACGCACCAGCCCGGCAATGTGCCGATCTTTGGGACCCGCGAGGGCAAATACTTTTCGCGGTCTAACTACCGCGAATTCAAAGCGGCGGGCAGCCAGCGCTACCGAAACCCCGATCGTCGGATGGGCCGAGTGCATGATGAACTTGCGTTTTTGTAATGCATAGCTGGACATGCGGTTCATTATCGCGGTGCGATCCTGGCGCTGTCTATATAAAGATTGGTTTTTTCGCACGAAAATCCTTTACTGGCAGTGGGTTATGCAAATTACACCGATTGCAACAAACAAGTAAAAGAAGTCGTTTTTTTGGGAAATGGCGTTTGGTTGCGCACCATAAAAAGTGCGAGTTATGTTGATACTTTATCAATTCATCCCTAACGGCGCAAACAGTTACTATCCTCCCAGTTTACCTCCTTATCCCATTAAGCATGTCTTACTCATATTTTCGGATTTTTACCATGAAAAACGGTTTTCAGCTAATGACGTTTACTCGTTCCAACGAATCGATTAAGGTTCGCGCTTTATTAGGATTGGCTCATCCCGTTAATCAACATTAACCAGTGAACATCAGCGCATGGATTGGTTGTTAAATTGTTCTAAATAAATTGCTTTTAACAAGAAATTAAAAGGGAACGAAGGCATGAGGCCTGCCTGCGGGACGATGGATCAGATCGCGGTTTCGTTTCAGAAGCAGACGTTGAAAGAAATTCAGGTCTCTCCGGCAGACCATGATTTGACGGTCATTATTCCCGCGTTCAACGAAGAGCAAAGGCTGCCCTGGGCGCTCAATTCGTTAGCCGTTTTCCTTGAGGATTGGGCGATTGATTATCGGGTCTTGGTTGCCGACGACGGAAGCACCGATCGCACCGTTGCGTTGACGGATGGATTGGGGCCGCGATTTTCCACGATAAGTCTTAAGAGCCACGGCGGCAAAGGCCGGGCGGTAAAAGCCGCGATGCTCAGCGCAACCGGACGAGTGCTGGCCTTCACCGACGCCGATTTGCCCTTCGATTTGGCCGCTTTGCGGCGAGGTTACGATATTCTTAAGGCGGGTAATACCCAAGTAGTTTTTGGGGCGCGCGATCTGGCCGAATCGCGTTTTCTAGCCCCGCGACATTGGACGCGGCAAATGGCGACTTATGTATTCCGAGCCATAGTCAAAACGCTGATCTCGCGGCAGATCACCGATACGCAATGCGGGTTGAAATTGTTTACCCGGCAAGCGGCGCTGGACATTTTTTCCCGTGTGAATATCGCCGGTTTTGCCTTTGACGCCGAAGTGGTCTATTTGACTCATCGGCTGGGTCTATCATTCCGCGCATTCCGGTGACTCTGGTAAACGATTATGCCTCGACCTTGTCGCTGCGCAGCAACGCCTTGCCCATGCTGGCCGAAGTGCTGCGAATATGGTGGCGGGCGAATTTCAAGCGACTCCCTCCGATTCCACGTTTGGTTTATTTGGAAAGAGACTTGGATGAATCGAAGTGGGCCGCCTTATGGGAAAAACAAAATGGGATCCGCTTTGGAGTCGGATTGCATTTGAATCAAGGAAGCGATGCGGGCAGCGAGGAGATTGCCCCTTTTATCTTTGAAAAGGCGGCCTGATGGAAGAAAAGCGGGAGAATCCCGATTATCGGCGGGTAATCTTGCACGCCGACGACTTGGGCATGAACCGTGGCGTTACCGACGGCATCATGCAGGGTTTCCGGCAGGGACTTTTGACCAGCGCATCGTTGTTATCGAATGCCCCGGACGCCGCCCGGGCCTTGAAGTTGTGGAAAGAACTCATCGACGATCAAGCGGCTGCCCGATTGCCCCTGCATGCCTGGCGCTCCAGGCTGGAGGATCCAATGAGCCGCTTCGATCTGGGCGTGCATCTGAATTTGACCCAGGGCCGGCCTCTTACGGGCAAGAATTATCCCGGCGAATTGCTGGACGGCGCCGGGCGATTTCCCGGCATTTTCGCCCTCTTTTCCCGATTGCAACGACACGGCGTACGCCTCTGTCGGCAGATCCAAAGCGAATTGGCCCGGCAGGTTGAATTTCTCTTCGAGCACGGCCTGCAACCGACGCACCTTAACGGCCATCAATACATCGAGATGCTTCCAGTGGTGGCCGATTTTATCCCTCAATTATTGTGCAGATACGAGATTCATGTAGTCCGGGTAGCCGAGGAACGGTCGCTTCTTCGCTCCGCGCTGCTTCGAAGCCATTCGCCGCGGGCCTGGATCCTGGCCCGTATAAAGCAGTTTTTCGCCAAACAATTTCACCGCCGCATGGACCAACTCGAAGTGCATTATCCGGCCTGTTTTCACGGCACGGCCCATGCGGGCAAAATCGATATGCCCTTGATCCGCTTGTTTCTCGGCGACGGTGAGCCATCCGATGCGGTGGAAATCGGATTGCATCCGGCCCTGGAAACCGCCGCGTATCAAAGCAGCGAAGAGGACGACGGCTGGACCGATCCGCTGGCTTCCCAGCGCCCCAACGAACTTCGCTTGCTCACATCGGGCGAACTGGCCGAATATCTGGAAACCCACCACTACCGCCTGGGCCGCCTGGCCCGCTTGGCCGCCGCCTGAAAAGGGTTCGGCGGTCACAGTAGTGGGAAGAGCCGGGCCGTGTCGGCCCGGTTGAAGAGGTGAATCCTCCGGACCGACACGGTCCGGCTCTGCTTTTTCACATTGATTCATTGACTATTCCCAATTCGCAGTCCCCTGCCCTCCACATATTTGCTTGCAAATTGCATCTGCAATCGGTTAGACTATTTATTGCATCCAGATAGCATCCCGCCTTTTTTATGCATGCCACCTAGATGGAGGATTATTCATGGGCCATTTCACGCGGCGGCAGTTTTTGGAAGATTCTTTATTGGCCGCGGCGGCGATGGCCGTTTTGCCCGGCGGCGAACTTCTAGCTGCGGAAGAAAAGCAAAGCACCAGTCCAAATGAAAAGCTCAGCGTTGCGGTAGTCGGCGTTCACGGCCGGGGAAATTCCCATTTAGAGGCTTATTCCCACCGAAAAGATACGGAAGTGACTTATGTCGTTGACGCGGACGAGGCAGTGGGGCAAAAAAGGGTGGAAGAAGTTGCCGAGATCCAAGGCCGAAAACCGAAATATGTGCAAGATCTGCGCAAGGCATTCGACGACAAGTCGGTCGATATCGTAACCACGGCGACTCCAAACCACTGGCATGCTTTGGTGTCGATTTGGGCCATGCAGGCCGGCAAACACGTATACGTCGAGAAGCCCGTCAGCTACACCGTAAGCGAAGGTCGCCGCATGGTCGAGACCGCGCGGAAACACAATAAAATCTGCCAGGGCGGCACACAATGCCGCTCATTCCCCGGAACCGCCGATGCGGTAGCTTATGTCCTTGCCGGGAAAATCGGCGAAGTGAAACTCGCCCGGGGACTTTGTTACAAACAGCGCGATTCGATCGGCGCGCCCGGCGATTACCAGGCGCCGGCAAGCGTGGATTACGATCTCTGGTCCGGGCCGGCGCCTGTTTTACCCTTGACGCGGAAACGATTTCATTACGATTGGCACTGGCAATGGCCCTATGGCGGGGGCGATTTGTGCAATCAAGGCATTCACGAGATGGATATCGCCCGCTGGGGACTTGGCGTAAACGCTATAAGCAATCGGGTGTTCAGCTACGGCGGTCGCCTGGGCTACGAAGACGCCGGCGAAACGCCCAATACACAGATTATAACGCACGAATATCCTGATGACGGGAAGACCCTTGTATTCGAGGTCCGCGGCCTGAAATCGGATAATCTGAAGGGTGCTCAAATCGGCGTGATTTTCTACGGTTCCGAAGGCTACGTCGTGATCAACTCTTATACATCTGGAGCCGCATTCGATCTAGAGGGAAATGTTGTGAAAAGATTCGCCGGCGGCGGCGATCATCACGCTAATTTCCTCAAGGCCGTGCGCAGCGGGAATTACGATGACCTCAATGCCGATATCCTCCAAGGTCACCTTTCCAGCGCGCTTTGCAACATGGGAAATATCTCCTATAATCTCGGCCAGGAAATGACTTGTGCCGATCTGACGAAACGCCTGGCCGAGATGAAGAGCAACGACAACGCCGCGGAAACCTTCGACCGGGTGACGGCCCACCTGACCGACAATGGAATTAAAATGGACGAAATAAAACTCCGCGTCGGTCCGGAATTGGTCTTCGATCCGACAAGCGAAACCTTCCCTGGCAACGAGACGGCGAACAAATTACTTACCCGCGATTATCGCAAGCCGTTCGTGGTGCCCTTGGCCGGCGAAGTATAGGGTGCATGAAATGCACCAAAATAGATTACATTAACAAAGGTGCGTTTCACGCACCCTACGATGTTTCTCGCACAAAGGGATTGCCGCGTTTTTCCCGACCCACGGTGGTTGTCGGGCCATGGCCGGGCAGGAGAATGGCGGAATCGGGCAGGGCGTATAATATCTTGCGAATGCCGTCGGCCAGTTGGTTGAAATCGCCGCCTGGAAAGTCGGTCCGCCCGATGCTGCCGGCGAAAATCACGTCGCCCACGAAAACCATCACGGGATTGCAGTCCTCGAGTATATAAACCACGTGACCGCTGGAGTGGCCGGGAATTGCCCGGATTTGCAGGCCGATTCCCGCGGCAGTGTATAATTCGCCGTCTTCGAGAGTGACGTCGGCCTGCGGACTGACTAAATTAAGGCCGAACATGGCCGACAAATTCAAGCGGGGATCCGTGAGTTTGGGCGCATCGGCCGCGCCGATGGCCAATTGGCACTCGGGCCAGCGATTTTTTATGGCCTCGATTCCGGCAATGTGGTCGCTGTGGGCATGGGTGATGAGAATAGTGGACGGGATCAATCCCCTTCTTTCTAGGTAGTCGATGATTTTTTCCGGTTCAAATCCAGGATCGACAATCAAGCAATCGGTGCTATCGGGCAGATGTGCCACGTAGGCATTTTCCTCGAATGGGATCGACAAGATGGGTGTAATTTCGATTTTATTTGCCGCCAAGAAACTGACCTCCCCATGTGCCTTGAAAATAGGTAAAATGTAGTGGTTAATGTTGAATCTTATGGTAGGGCCTGAATAACCGGTTGGGTAAGCACGCCCTACAACAGGAAACATTGTAATTCTATCCAATAAGTATTGCGATAACGTCCAAATAGATACGGCCGCGAATATAGGCGGTGATATGGCCTTTTCCTTCGCAGGAGCCGTAATAACAGGAGGTTTCGTCGTCATCTTCTTCAGTTAAAGTTGACGAGAGTTAATGTGGCATAAAAATTGCTATCACTTGAATTGTGTATATCATCGCTGCATGAAGCAGAGTTTCAAGGATGAAAATCGGACATCGCCAACTAGCTCGCCTGGCGAGTAAAATGCACACTTAACCGCCGCGGTGCCCCGCAAGGAGGGCTTTTTTCATGATGCTCAGTAACAACATTCATCGCCTGGGATTACCGATATTGATTTCCTGCGTGTTGCCGGCCTCTTGGGTTTGGGCCCAAGTTGCCGCGGGTACAGGCTCTAATGGCAATCCCCCGGCACCCGGCCAGCAGTCTGCCGGACCACAGCAGGCCTTTCAAGTTGCCGAGCGATCGGAGTCGACCTCCCAGGTGCCCGCCCCGGCGTTGGGAGCCGCTCAAATCAATGAACACCCGCTCATGCCCGCGCTGCGCTGGGCCTACGAAGGCATAGGCAACCTGGAAAAAATCACGGACTATCAGGCCACCGTGGTCAAACGAGAACGGATCGACGGCAAAATAAACGAGTACGATCACATGTTCGTCAAAATCCGCCACAAGCCGTTTAGCGTATACATATATTTTCTCACCAAGCCTAAAGGCCAGGAAGTGATTTACATCGAAGGAACAAACGAAGGCCTCATGTGGGCGCACACGACCGGAATCAAGGATAAGATGATCGGGACCGTAAGGATCAAGCCCGACGGAACGGTCGCCATGATCGGCCAACATTATCCGCTGACCGAATTGGGAATTTTAAATCTTACCAAACGCCTGGCCGAGGTGGCCCAGGAAGACGTCAAGTTCGGCGAGTGCGAAGTGAAGTTTTTCAAAGGCGCAAAGATCAATAACCGCGTTTGCACGTGCATTCAAGTCGTGCATCCCGTGCCGCGGCGGAACTTCCGCTTTCACATGGCACGCATTTTTGTTGACGACGAGCTGAACATACCTATCCGCTACGAGTCCTACGATTGGCCGAAAGAACCCGGCGGCCCTCCGGAATTAATAGAGGAATACACCTATGTGAATCTAAAGCTCAATAACGGATTCACCGATGCCGATTTCGATATCAAAAACCCCAATTACCACTTCCGTTAATCGATTGATCAGCGGTAGACACGATAAAACCCTGCGACCTCGGGCCGACTAACACAACGGCGCGAGGTCGTTGCATTTAAAAATGTAGTTTAACACGGAGGCACGGAAAACACGGAGATAAATTTAAAAATTGGTTTCTTCGTGTTCTCCGTGGCTCCGTGGTATATTTCCTGATGACAATCGTGACTAAAGATACTATAAAATTATCCTGGCGGCGGCGGATTCTTAGGCTGATCCGTTCCGCGGCCATAGTATATCTTTTGGTAGTGGTAGGCATGATGTTTCTCGAAGAATCGATGATTTTCTTTCCCTCCAAATATCCCGAAGGCGACTGGAAGCCTTGGGGGCTGTCGTTCGAGGACGCCCAGTTCCAGGCGGCCGACGGCACAAAACTGCACGGCTGGTACGTGCCCCACGAAAAACCCCTGGCAACGATCCTTTTTTGCCACGGCAATGCCGGAAACATTACCAACCGTGCGGACATCTTGGAAAAATTGCATAACACCGCGGGCGCTTCGGTCCTGATCTTCGACTACCGCGGCTATGGACGCAGCGAAGGCAAACCTAATGAAGCCGGCATTCTATCCGACGCCCGGGCCGCCCGAGCATGGCTGGCTAAGCGCGAAAAAATACCGGAAAAAGATATTGTAGTAATGGGCGAATCGCTCGGCGGCGCCGTGGCAGTTGATCTGGCGGCAAAAGACGGGGCAAAAGGGCTGGTGCTTATCAGCACTTTCACCAGTGCTCCGGACGTGGCGGCATACCATTATCCAATTTTTCCCGTCCGCCTGCTGATGCGAACGCGGCTCGACGCCCTCGGGCAGATCGCAAACTACAAAGGCCCGCTTTTACAGATGCATGGTGAGATCGACACGATCGTGCCCTTCAAATTAGGACATCGATTATTCGATGCGGCCAACGAACCCAAGCAGTTGCTCGTTTTTCCCCTCCACGACCACAACGACATGCCACCCGATCAATTCTTCGATGCCTTAAGGCTTTTTTTGGAAAAACGATAAAACCACTGTAATATGCGTATCAGAGCAGGCTGACAATGCTTTAGATTTGTGGTAAACTAACGATATGGAATTTACAGGTCATTTTGATGACATGCTGGAAGAACGGGGCATCTTGAAAACCTGGGTGCAACGCGCCATCCAACAACCAGATAAAATTGAAGATCATGCCGATGGAACAAGGCATTATTTAAAAATGATCCAAGAACAGGGAAATAGATGGCTGAGAGTGATAGTCAATATAACGGTCGAACCGAATCGTGGAGTAACGGTCTTTTTTGATCGGAGATTGAGGACAGAGATATGAAAATTAAAATCGATAAAAAAAGCGATGCCCTTTATTTTCGCCTCGATGAATCAAAAATTGTGGAGTCGGAAGAAGTGCGTCCTGGCATCATTCTTGATTTCGATGACAAAGAAAACGTGGTAGGAATCGAATTTCTTAACATCTCCGCGCGAGCGACAAATGAAGAGCTTTCTTCTCTTCAATTCCAGACAACCTAAAGTTATCCAAAAAAGTCTTTTTAATCGTCTGAGCTTCCAGCGATCTAAGATGGGCTTTTCTGTCCTTGCCATTCTTATGGTGGGGCTATAAACACTCGGGATTATCATGGAATGACTAATTGAAGGATAAATTATGGTAAATAATGGAAGAAATCTTCCATAATAATGACGGAATTTGCTTGATATATTCTATAGATATGGCATAATGTGAAATAGACCCATTCTGATCTGTTATTAAGGGTGGATAAGTCATGCTCGTAGAAGAACGTCGCAGCCGGTTGTTGGAGTTTGTACGCATGGGGCGATTCGCCTCACTGCCGGAACTGGCCGATAGGCTGGAAGTCTCGGAATCGACCGTGCGGCGGGACCTGGAGTATTTGGAAAACCAAGGCTGCGCCAGGCGGATTCACGGCGGGGCGCTTTATACGGGAACGTCGCCCATGCTGCCCCATTTCGACGCCCGGCAAGACATGCAATGGGAGCAGAAAAAGGCCATTGCCGCCCGGGCGGTCGAGTTGATCGAGGACGGCGATACCATACTCCTGGATGGTGGCAGTACCACCTATGAGTTGGCAAGATTGCTGGTTGGCAGGCCGATTCACGTGGTAACCACATCGCTGCCGGTGGCCAATTTGTTCGCCTCGGATACCAGCAGCGACCTAGTATTGGTAGGCGGCAATATATGTCCGCGCACGGGCGTGGCCCGGGGACCGTATGCCGTGGAAATGCTTTCTAAGGTTCGGGTCCGCAAGACCATCCTGAGCGTGGCCGGAATCAACGAAGAAGGCTTTTTTAACAACAACCTACTGATAGTGGAGGCCGAACGGCAGATGATGCAGGCCGCCGACGAGGTGATCGTCGTGGCCGACAGCTCGAAGTTCGGCCGCCAGAGTTTGACTCATTTGTGTCCATTGGCGGAAGTCGATCACATAGTCGTGGACGACCGGATCGATCCCGAGTGGATGGCAAAAATTGCAGCGACAGGCCTGAAGTTGCACGTGGCAGCGATGGTGCAGTGAAAACCGATAACAGATAACTAAAAAACTGACAACTGAAAACTTAAAACCATGAGCATAGCCGCACCGCCTATTGATCGAAGTTTTGTGGAGCGGATCGTCCGGGAGATCGTGCTGGCCCATGTCGGCGGTCCACCGGGCAAACCGAACCTAGTAGTGAGCGTCTCGGCCCGCCACGCACATCTGACCGACGAGCACGTGGAAACACTTTTTGGTCCCGGCCGCAAGCTGACCGTGATGAAAGATCTTTATCAGGACGGTTATTATGCCGCGGAAGAAACGGTGATGATCGTAGGTCCAAAGCGGCGAATGTTGCCGACAGTGCGTGTGCTGGGTCCAACCCGCCCTGAAAGCCAGGTGGAATTGGCGTTTACAGACAGCATTTCGTTGGGCCTGGATATCCCTGTTCGCGGAAGCGGTAATATAGAAGGCACGCCGGGCTGTGTTATGGTCGGGCCCAAGGGCGTGGTGGAATTGAAAAAAGGCGTGATCCGCGCCGAACGGCACGTCCACATGGGACCCTCCGACGCGGAATACTACGGCGTGAAAGACAACGATCGCATGTCGCTGCGGGTATTTTCATCCTGCCCGGCGGTATTCCAGAATTTTTTGGTTCGGGTGGGCAAGAAGATCAAGCTGGAAGTGCACATCGACACCGATGAAGGCAACGCCTGCGACATCGATCACGCGACGAAAGTGGAGCTATTTAAATAGTTTACAGTGAACAGTTAACAGTTTTCAGTTTTTTAACAATATGCCATGAGCCGAAAACTATAAACCGTTAACTGTAAACTGTGAACTGTAAACAGAAACTTTTACTAAATTTCCCACAAGGAGAATATCAACCATGGCAAGAAAAGTAATGGAAGCGTTGGGCATGATCGAGACCAAGGGTTTTGTGACCCTGGTCGAGGCCAGCGACGCAATGCTCAAAGCAGCCAACGTGGAATTCGTGGGCTGGGACAAAGTGGGCTCCGGACTGGTCACGGCCTTCGTGACCGGCGACGTAGCCGCCGTTAAGGCCGCCACCGATGCCGGGGCCGCCGCGGGCGGACGCATCGGCGAAGTGGTCAGCGTACAGGTTATTCCCCGTCCGCACGAAGACCTGGAAGTAGTCCTGCCGGCGCGAGTCAAGCAAGCCTCGGCCGATTAAAAAGGGTTCAGGGTTCGGGGTTCAGGATTTTAAAATACCGATCATTGGTATTTTAGAAATCAACTGAACACGGCCTTGGGCTTTAAGAGATCCTTAGTGTGAATCGAAAACACAAAAACATTTTCAAATTATCCTAGTGAAGAAAGGTTAGACCTGCAATGCAAGACGCCATTGGATTGTTGGAAACGAAAGGGTTGGTAGCGCTCGTGGAAGCGACCGATGCCATGGCCAAGGCGGCCAACGTACAGATTCTCAAGCGAATTCAGATCGGCGGCGGATTGGTGACCACGGTCGTCCGCGGCGACGTGGGGAGCGTTCGTGCGGCCGTCGAGGCTGGCGCAGCGCGGCCTCGCAAGTCGGCGAACTGGTGGCCAGCCACATTATTCCCCGCCCGGCTGAAGGCGTGATCGCCGCCTATTTGGCCTAAAGGAAAGGGGGATTGGGGATCAGGGATTGCGGATTAGAATCGTAAAACTAATCCCCAATTCCCAATCCCTAGTCCCTCCACGAGAAAGGATGCCATGAAGGTCCTGGTGGCCAACCTTGGTTCGACTAGTTTCAAGTACCGTTTATTCGATATAAACGGCAATACTCAGCTTGCGCACGGCGGCATCGAGCGGATCGGCTCGCCCGAGAGCAAGTGCGTTGTCGAGATTAGAGCCAAGCGTCAGGAAAAGATGCTCTGCGTGCCCGATCACGCCGAAGCGGTCCACCAATGCCTGGCCCAATTGACCGATCTGGAAATCGGCTGCCTTAAACAAGCCGGAGAGATTTCGGCGATTGTCTTCAAAACGGTGCATGGGGGCCGGTTGAGCGGGGTCAGGCTGGTCAACAATGAAGTGCTCTCGGCCATGGAGGAAGTCAATGCCGTGGCGCCCGCCCATAATCCGCCTTATATCAAAGCCATGCGCCTTTTGGCCGAAAAGTTGCCCGAGATACCATTGGTGGCCGTTTTTGAAACAGATTTTCACCAATCCATTCCCGAGCGGAACCGCTGCTATGCCATCCCTTATGAATGGTCGGAAAAGATCTTGGTGAAGCGATATGGTTTTCACGGGGCATCTCACCGATACATAGCCGAACGGACCGCACAGCTTTTAGGCCGCAAGAATTTACGCATCATATCCTGCCACCTGGGCGGATCGAGTTCGCTATGCGCGATCCGCGACGGGCAAAGCGTGGCGACGAGCATGGGTTTCAGCCCGCAGAGCGGTTTGCCGCAGAACAATCGGGTGGGCGATTTCGATCCCTTTGCTTTGCCGGTGCTTGTAAAGCAGACCGGCAAGTCGCTGGAAGATGTGCTCGACATGCTGGCGAATCAAGCCGGGCTGTTGGGCCTAAGCGGCGTAAGCTCCGACCTGCGCGACATCACCCAAGCCGCCGAAGCCGGCAACGCCCGGGCGAAATTAGCCCTCGACGTGTTTGCCACTAGCGTGCGGCATTATTTGGGTGCGTACATGGTCGAGCTGGGTGGAGTCGACGCGATAGTCTTTACCGGCGGCATCGGCGAAAATCGCCCCTCGATCCGCACGTCCGTGCTTGAAAATCTGGAGTCCTTGGGAATTATCTTGGATCCGGAAATCAATAATTCGGCCAAAGGCGAGGCGAAAGTCAGTGCGGATACCAGTAAAGTGCAAGTTTGGGTTATGCCCACCAACGAAGAATTGATCGTCGCCCGGCAGGCGGCGGAGTTTTTAGCGGGGAGATGAATCATGTTTATTGCCAAAGTCACCGGATCGCTCGTGGCCACTCAGAAAGTGTCGTCGATGACAGGGCACAAGATGCTGGTCGTCGAGCCTTACCGCCTCGATCCCCAAAACCGCGATGTCCTGGTGACCACGGGCCGGTCGCTTGTGGCGGTCGATACGGTCGGATCGGGCGAAGGCGAGTATGTATTGATCACCCAGGGCTCCAGCGCCGGCTGACTCCTGAGACCAAAAATTTGCCCGTCGATACGGTGATCATCGGCATCATCGATTCAGTGCACGTGGGGCAATCGTGCGTGTATCAAAAAGACAAGTAGCCATCATTGATTAGCGGGTGCCATGCCCACGCTTGTCGTGGGCATGATGAGAAGAAGATAAACGCAGCATGGCCACGCCAGCGTGGCCATGGCACCCAACTTTAAAAAAAGAGAATAATCATGCAAGTTAACGAAAAATTCATTCGCAGCGTAGTGGAACAGGTGATTACACGGCTGGGCTCCAATGGAGCGACTGCGCATACAGGCGGCGGGCGCCAAGGCCGATTGGGCTTGTTCACCGACGTGAACCAGGCGGTTGCCGCGGCCCGGGAGGCCTTCGAACAGCTTTCGCGCCGA
>CAWJPM010000012.1:0-173603 GCA_963844755.1 Pirellulales bacterium | reverse complement strand
AGGGGTTTCCGCGCGCGTCCACATCGGGCTCATGCCGAGATCGAGAAAACCGAGGCCGCAGTTTCCGCTCAGGGGCGCCAGCGCGTCGAAATGCGCCTCGCAATTCGGCCTTGGTCTGATGGACCGAATTCGAGCGGCGCGCCCGACAATTCGAACTGGCCGCCCGGCTCCAGCGAAATGGCGCCGCCGCCATGACTGTCGAAAAGGCCGATTAGGGCGCCGCCGTCCTCGATCGCCTCCCAGTTCTGGGCGGAGCGCATGCCTTCGAGCAAGCCTTGACGCCGCCTCGGTCCGGGCGCGCCCCTCATAGGGAACAGGGCGCAGATCGTGCGCGATAGAAAGGGATTTTCTCGTGCTCCGTTCCCACCAGGAACGGGCCGTGCGGCTTGCTGCCCGCTTCAAACCAGCCGACGAGTTCGTCGCGCGACGAGATTGGGGTTTCATCGACAACGTCGCGGGCCATGAAACTCTTTTGATACTTTTTCCAAGGGGCGAGCGAGGCCTGCCAGTCTTCGCCTCCAGACGCTCGCACAATGGCACCGGCAAGCGCCGACACCCCTGCGCCATCGACCCTTAGATAAAAAGGTGGCCGCGCTTTGCGCAATCAGGCGGACCGCGCCAGCCGTTCCCCCCGGCGCAGCCGAAGCCCTCTTATTTCTTCTTCAGGAGGGCCTTGCCGATCCAGTCGAACAGCGGATTGATGATGCTGCTCACCGCAGCGCCGAGACCCGGCGACAACGCCGCGGGCTCGGCGGCGGCGGGCGCAGCAGCGGGAGCGGGAGCGGCGGCCGGAGCCGGCGGAGTGGGAGCGGGCTTCGGCTCCTCGGCGACGGGCGCAGCGGCCGGCGCTGCCGCGACGGGGGCCGCCGCCGCGGGCTCCGACTCGGGGGAGGTTCCGGCGGGGCTGGCTGGGACGGAGGCGTCGATGCCGCGCGCCACCAGATCTGCGAAGGCCGCCGTGAACGCCTTCAGTTTCTCGGTGTCGACTTCGATCTCGGCCGAGACTTTGGCGATCAGGTCTTCGGCGTCGTGGGCGAGGCTCGGTCCCAGCGATTTGATCGCCTCTTTCGCCTTTTCGAGAGAGATGCCGAATTGCTGGGCTAGATCGCCGATTTTGTCGCCGTGCGGGGCTTCAACAGGGGAAGGTGGAGTTAACCATTTACGTCTCTCGCCGGAAAGAGCGGGCGTCCGAACTTGAACGCTGCACGTAAATATTAACACAAAATTAAGACTTGACCGAGCTTTCGCTGCGGCAAACCCTGAATTGCGACGTTTTGTCACACGTCCCCGCTCTCCACGATCTCCTGACTTTCCTTGGTCAGGCCCTGCGACTTGCCGGCCGGCTTGACCAGAGGCTCCGGCGCCAACCGCCGCGGCGCGGGCTCAGCGGAGGGCAAAGACTCCAGCGCGAAAACGGCGGCGGACGCCGCCCGCCTGCTGGATCGCGAGCCGGTCGAGATCGAGCTGGCGCACCTGATCCACCACTTCGCGCGCCCGATCCGGATCGCCGCGCAATTCGACCAGCGCCGCGCCGCCGAACAGCAGCGCCGATTTCGAGTGTTTCGCGGATCTGGTAATCGACGCCGCGCTCCATGAGGTCGATGGCGTGGATGCGGTCGTAGGCGCGGGCGAAAACCTTGGCCATCGGGAAATTTTCGCGCGCAAGATCGACGATGGCGTTGGCGATCTTTCGGTCCCCACGCAAATGGCGATGATCCGCGCCTCGTCGGCCCCGGCCGAGCGCAGACGTCGAGCCGGCAGCCGTCGCCGAAATAGACCTTGAAGCCGAATTTGCCGGCGTTGCGGATCCTCTCGACCGACGTATCGATGACCGTCACGTCGATGCGCTCGGCGAGCAGCGGCTGCACCGCGAGCTGGCCGAAGCGGCCGAAGCCGATCACCAGAACTTTGCCGCGCCGCTCCTTGGGAATCACGGTCAGCGGCGGCGACCGGCGGGCGCGTCGCCGGCCTGCGGCGCTCGGCGATCCCGGCCAGCCGCTCCGTGGCCTTGGCGAAAAACGGCCCGGCGACCATGGTGATCGCCGCCAGCGCCGAAAGCAGGCTCGCATGCGGCGCCGGCATCAGATGCGCTTCGGCGGCCAGCGGAAAAATGGCGAAGGAAAATTCGCCCGCCGGGGTCAGCACGCCGGCGGCGCTAAGGCTGTCGCGCGATGCGAGCCGGTCAGCCGGAACAGGACGAACACCACCGCCATTTTCATCGCGAGAATGGCGAGAGCCGCGCCGGCGAGAAAGCCGAGATGCGCCACGACCAGATGCCGATCGACCGACATGCCGACCGACATGAAGAACAGGCCCATCAGCAGGCCGCGAAACGGCTCGATATCGGCTTCGAGCTGGTGGCGGAAATTCGATTCGGACAACAGCATCCCGGCGAGAAAGGCGCCGAGCGCCATCGACATGCCGACCGATTGCATCAGCACGGCCGCGCCGAGCACGATGAGCAGCGCCGCCGCGGTGAGCATTTCGCGCGCGCCCGGCGCGGGCCAGCAGGCGAAACAGCGGATTGAGCGCGTAATGGCCGGCGAGAATGATGAAGGCCAAGCGCCGCGAAAGCCTGCGACAAACCGATCAGGCGTCGTGCATCGAGCCGGCGAGCGACGCCCGCCGCCGCCAAGCAGCGGAATCAGCGCCAGCAGCCGGGGCCACGGCGATGTCCTGCGCCAGCAGCACGGCGAAGGCGCGCCGTCCATAAGGCGGTCTGCGTGTCGCCGCGCTCCTCCAGCAATTGCATGGCGATGGCGGTGGCCGAAAAGGCCAGCGCTATGCCCGCCGCCGCCGCGCCGAACAGCTCAAGTGCAGAAGCTTCTGGCGGCGAAGCCGATGGGCATGGCGGTCAAGACCATCTGGCCGACGCCCGAGCACGCCGATGTCGCGGCGCATGGCGCGCAGCCGCGCCGGCTTGAGCGACAGGCCGATCAGGAACAGCAGCAGCACGACGCCGAGCTGCGAAATGTTCAGAGTCATGTGCGGGTCGGCGATCAGGCCGAGGCCGGACGGACCGATCACCATGCCGGCGGCGAGATAGCCGATGACCGAACCGAGGCCCGCGAGCGGAACAGAGGGCGCGAAAACCACCGCGGCGGCGAGGAAAATCAGGATCGGGACGAGGAAGCTCGTCTCGCTGGTCAGTTCGGGCATGGGAATCTTCTGGAGTTTGGTCGGACGGGCGAATCGCCGCCTCGCCGACCTAAGGCGAGAATCGCGGCCGAAACAAGGGCGGCTTGCAAGTGTCAGCTTCTACGGCCTTGACGCTGAAACCGCGGCACGGCTGGGCCGACAAGAGAGCGGCAACGCCACTGACTCGGCTGCTCCTTTCATGAGGCCACGATGACTTTCCGACCCTGCTCTCAATGCCTGCTTTCTGCGCGCCGCGCGGTTTCTGCGCCGGCGTCGAGCGCGCCATCGACATCGTCGAGCGCGCGCTGCGCAAATTCGGCGCGCCCGGTCTATGTGCGCCACGAGATCGTGCACAACCGCTATGTGGTCGAGGACCTGAAGGCCAAGGGCGCGATCTTCGTCGAGGAGCTCGACGAAGTGCCGGACGGCGACGCGCCGGTGATCTTCTCCGCCCATGGCGTGCCGAAGTCGGTGCCGGCCGAGGCCGAGCGGCGCAATCTGTTCGCCATCGACGCCACCTGCCCGCTGGTGACCAAGGTGCACCGCGAGGCGAAATGCCATCATCGCGCGCGGCCGCGAGATCATGCTGATCGGCCACGAGGGCCACCCGGAGGTCGTCGGCACCATGGGCCAGCTGCCCGACGGCGCCGTGGTCCTGGTGCGAGACGCGCGGAGGATGTCGCGGCGCTCGACTTCGCCGACGACGCGCAACCTCGCCTATGTCACGCAGACCACGCTGTCGGTGGACGACACCGCGCGACGATCGTCGCCGCGCTGCAGGCGCGCTTCCCGACATCGTCGGCCCGCACAAGGAAGACATCTGCTACGCCACCACCAACCGCCAGGAGGCGGTGAAGGAAATCGCGCCGCAGGTCGACGCGTTCATCGTCGTGGGCTCGCCGAATTCCTCCAATTCGCACCGGCTGAGGGAAGTGGCCGAACGCAATGGCTGCCGCCATGCGCAGCTGGTGCTGCGCGCGGCCGACATCGACTGGTCGACTCGAGGGCATCAGCTCGCTGGGCGTCACCGCCGGCGCCTCCGCGCCGGAAGTTCTGGTCGAGGAAATCCTCGACGCCTTCGCCGAAAAATTCGAGCTGGACATCGAAACGGTGACGACCGCGACCGAGGATGTCTCGTTCCCGCTGCCGCGCCAATTGCGCGAAGAGGTCGCCTGAGACGTGATCCCGGAGGCTGAAGGACGGCGCGTCTGAAAAGACGCCGAAAAAACCTCGGCGGACGCCGTCGACGGTCATTCGTTCTGGGGGGCCGTACTTTCCGAAGCTGGAACTTGGTCTTGTTTCTACGTAACCTAAGATTTGATGCATGTAATTGATGTAGAGAGCGATCTTGTGATCTGATCGCTCGGCTTTTTACGCTATGCGCGCGAGTATCGCGAGGGTCTTATGCCGACATGGACCTGGACGGGCGCCGACGATGCGGCGCCAAATTACAACACCTATTGGAACGATCCGCTCAACTGGACGCCGGGAAGGATTCCCCGGCAATCTCGCCGTCGGCGACACCGCCATCATCCCAGGCTTCGACAATCCGAATAATATCGTGGATTCCACCGGATGGGTCCGCGTGACCGGAACCATCGTGAACACCGGAGCGACGATCGCGTTCACCCCGGGCAAGCAGAACGGCCTGACCACCGCCGCGTCGCTCAATATTCATATGTGGACGGCCCCCGCCTCGCAAGGTTTTGGGCAAAGATTTGATCAGATCGCTTGCGTCCACTAACTGTAGGAGGCCGGCGATGAGTTCGATCCGGAGTCTTTCTGCCTGGTCTACGGATGGATCAGGTCAGCCGCGGGAAATAGGGGGGGCTGACCCTCAAATCCTCAAAACACTGGGCACGCCCGTGCGGCGCGCCATCGCTCGCACCAGGCAATGGCTCCTCACCGAGCAGCAGCTTGATGGTTCCTGGTGTGCGGAGTTGGAAGGCGATACCCTCACCGAAACCGAAACTATCCTGCTTTTGGCCTTTTTGGGCCGGGAAAACTCCGATCTGGCCGAGCGGGCCGCCGCTTATATAGTCGATAAACAACTCCCCGAGGGCGGCTGGGCCATGTATCAGGGCGGAAAATTGGCCATCAGCAGCAGCGTGGAAGCTTATTTCGCCCTGAAGCTCACCGGACACGACCCCAGCGCCGAATACATGCAGCGGGCCCGCGAAGCCATTCTCGCTCATGGCGGAGCCGATGCCGTTAATAGCTACACCCGCTTCTTTCTGGCCTTGCTGGGACAAATCTCTTACGAACAGTGCCCGGCCGTTCCCCCGGAAATCATGCTTTTGCCCAAATGGTTCCCCATCAATATCTATGACGTCAGCGCCTGGTCGCGGACGATTATCGTGCCCCTGTCGATAGTTTCCGCGTTTCAGCCCGTCCGTAAAATCGATCCTCGCCTGGGCATCCGCGAATTGTTCATTCGCGAACCGGAAAATTGGCCCCCGCTAAGATGCCCCGGCCTGAAAGGCGGCGCCGGACTGTTGAGTTGGGATCGCTTTTTCCGCACTATCGATGGTCTCTGGAAATGGTGCCGGCGTCATCGCTTCCTGCCGCTAAGGCGGCGGGCGATCGCCGCCGCGAAAAAGTGGATGCTCGATCGTTTCCAGGAAAGCGACGGGCTGGGAGCGATTTATCCGCCCATCGTCTGGAGCATTTTAGCGCTAAAGTGTCTGGGTTACGCCGACGATAGCCCCGAAGTCCTCGACTGCATCAAGCAATTGGAAGACCTGGTGATCGAGGACCCTGAAAACGACACCGCCCGCGTCCAGCCCTGCAAATCGCCGGTCTGGGACACTGCCATAACTCTGCGGGCCTTGTCGGCCGGCGGCTTTGGCAAGAATATTCCCTCAATTGGCAAGGCAATCGCCTGGCTTTTAAACCGGCAGATTTCCCGACCCGGAGATTGGGCCGAAAAAGTAAAAGTCGAGCCGGGCGGATGGTGTTTCGAGTATGCCAATGCCTTTTATCCCGACGTCGACGATACCGTTATGACTCTCATGGCCCTCCACGCCCATCTGAACGATGGTCTCGACACAACCGGCTCCCTGCCGCCTGCCCTGCGTTTAATCTCCGAAACCGTCGATTGCGAAGATGAGGCGTACACCTTCGAACAAATTGTCAAGGCAATACACCGCGGGGAACAATGGATTCTGGCCATGCAAAACGACGACGGCGGCTGGGGCGCCTTCGATCGCAACAACAACCGCGAATTTCTCTGCCACATCCCCTTCGCCGATCATAATGCCATGATCGACCCCAGCACCCCGGATATGACCGGCCGAGTTCTGGAGGCCCTGGGAAAACTTGGCCGCCGACTGGGCGACCCGGCCGTGGACCGGGCTGTGGCCTATGTTCGCCGCGCCCAGCAAGCCGACGGCAGTTGGTTCGGTCGTTGGGGCGTGAATTACATCTACGGCACATGGCAAGCCATAACCGGACTGACCACCGTGGGCGTAACGGCTGAAGACCCTGCCGTGGCCGCCGGGGCCAATTGGCTTCTGACTCATCAGCAGGCATGCGGCGGCTGGGGCGAATCGCCCGACAGCTACGAACATCCGCATCTCCGCGGACAAGGCGATCCCACGGCCTCGCAAACGGCCTGGGCCGTCATGGGATTGATCGCCGCAGGACTGGAACGGCATCCAGCCGTCACCCGGGCGGTCCGTTATCTGACCATCATGCAAAACGACGACGGCACATGGGACGAAGCCGAATTTACCGGCACCGGATTCCCGCAAGTGTATTATCTCCGCTATCATTACTATCCTATTTATTTCCCCCTTCTTGCCCTGTCGCAATGGGCTTTTAAAGTCAATCCTAAACAAACCGACAATGAATTGACCGTTCTTCGGCAAAAACACTCCGCCTCCGAAACCATCCTTCCCGCCAGGAAAAAATCCGAATATGTTTTTGCCCGCGCCGAAAATTTCTAAGTGTGCAATTCGCCTCTCCAGGTGCAGCGCAGCGGTGGGGGGATTAGAGTGAGGGGATAATAATTTCCGATCAAAATCAGCCCCAGTTTCGTATACCGTTTTAAATTACATCTTTTTTGCGATTTCGTACTTAAAACTGATAACTGAAAACTGAAAACAATATTATCATGCGATTCCCTTTGTCCCTTACGCGTTCGATCGCAGGTTACCTGCTGCGAAAGAAATTCGCCGGCGAAAAGCACTTCCCCCTGGTCTTGATGCTCGAACCGTTGCATGCCTGCAATTTGTCCTGCACCGGTTGCGGCAGGATCCGCGAGTATGCCGACACAATTTCCTGCCGGCTTACAATCGACCAATGTCTGGCCGCGGTTGACGAGTGCGGTTCTCCCATCGTGAGCGTTTGCGGCGGCGAACCGCTGATCTATCCCGAGATCGAAGTGCTGGTCCAATCCCTCGTCAACCGGCGAAAGCACGTCTATCTGTGCACTAACGGCCTGCTTTTGGAAAATAAACTGCCCGGCCTGCGGCCCGACAAACGCTTGTTCATCAACGTCCACCTCGACGGCATGGAAGCCACTCACGATCGGCTGGTGCGGCGGGAAGGCGTTTTTTCGGCGGCGGTTTCCGGCATCCAGGCCGCCAAAAATGCCGGCTTTATGGTCTGCACCAATACGACGGTGTATAAAGACACCGACATGCACGAAATCGCCGTGCTCTTCGCCTTCCTCACCGAGTTGGGCATAGACGGCATGATGATCTCGCCCGCCTACGGCTACGATGCCGTGGTACAAGCCCAGGCGCAGGACGCACAAGACATTTTCATGACCCGGCGGGAAATTCACGAAAAATTTCGCCTCGCCCAAAAACTCCTAAGCCGCTTTAAACTCACGGCCTCGCCCATCTATCTGGAATTTCTCCGCGGACGGCGCGAATTGCAGTGCGCGGCATGGGCTAATCCAACCTTCAACGTACGCGGCTGGCGCGGACCGTGTTATCTGCGCGGAGACGCACATTACCTCACCTACCGCCAACTCATCGACATAACCGATTGGAACCGCCTTGGCCCTGGCAACGATCCGCGTTGCGAGAATTGCCTGGTCCACTGCGGTTTTGAGCCCGCCGCCGTGCTCTCGGCCAACAAACGAATTCGCGACATCCTTCGCATGGCCGTCTGGCAAATGAAGTAGTAGATCATAGGTTATAGGTAATAGGTTAGAGGGTATGGATATTTTGCGATAATATTCTAAGAGCCTCTAACAAAATGAAGTGTGCCACTGCTAGCTTGCTAGCAGTGCTGTGAAAACCTCGGTAAATTGTCATCTATTGAAATGTATATAGTCATTTTGTTTCATTTTGTTAGAGGCTCTAAAAATAAATGATCGCAGTATCACGCAGCGCACTAATCCCCCATTGTCTATTACCTATCACCTATTACCTATAACCCACCAATGTCCAGCCTGGAAATCAAACCTTGTCACTATGGAATCGTCTTTGCCCTGGGCATTGAGTCCGGCAGTTTTGAAGACCTCCTTTCCGGAGCGATTCGCATCCGCGGCAGCGGTTTTTTTATTATGGAAGGCGGATTAAAAGGCCGCCGCGTGGTGATTATCCGCTCAGGTGCAGGCCGGGAAAACGCCGCCCGGGCCACAGAAGTACTGATTGACGGACACCATCCTCAAATCGTTATCTCTGCCGGATTTGCCGGCGGGCTTGATCCATCGCTTAAACGACGGGACATACTGCTGGCAGATAGTGTAATTGACTTATCCAGCCGGCAAATTATCCTCGGCCAATCCGCTGTGCAACCTGATATTACAAACAAGGGACAGCCTCTTCAATGGCCGCTGGTTCAATGTCCATTCGATATTTCTAAAATAGATTGGCCCGGCCTCCGCGTCGGCAAACTCATGTCCGTCGATCATGTGGTTCGAGAGCCGGATGAAAAAAAAGCCCTCCATCAACAGCACCAAGCCTTGGCCGTGGACATGGAAACCTTTGCCGTGGCCGAAGTCTGCCGTAGCCGCGGAGTGCAGCTTTTCGCCGTCCGTATTATCCACGACGCCGCCGGAGACACCCTGCCGCCCGATGTCGAACGCCTGCTGCGTCAAAAATCCGAAGCCGCCCGCTTGGGCGCAGCACTGGCAGCAATCTGGCGCCGCCCGTCAAGCATAAAAGACCTTTGGACGTTAAAAGAAAACTCCCTGGACACTTCTGCCCAATTGGCCAAGTTCATCGAGCGGTTGATAGGAATCGGAATTCAATAAGGGCTACAATAGTTGTAATATTGCCGATTTTTAATACATTAAGCGTACAAGTGCAATTGTCAACTCGACAACTTACATTTTATTGTATTGACTTGTCGAGAGTTTTTCATAGCTGCGAATCCACAATAAACAATGAAGAAAAAGCCCAAACCGCCAAAAAGTCGAGTTGCTGCGCCTAGATCGCCGCCGACTGTTGATAGGCAAATATTAGACGATAAACCCGTGCCTTGGTATAGGCTGCTGATTATTGTGGGTGTGATTGCGGTGGTTTATCTGTATAGAATCGATAGACCGCCTTTGTGGTGCGATGAGGCCGAGACCGGCTTCGAGGCCCGGAGTTTTCTTCGCTGCGGTTTGCCCATTGCGTATGACGGCAGAAATTTAAGCCTCTATGAATCCGGCATACAAGTCAATAAGAATTTTATTTACAAACAGATCCCCTGGGTTCAATATTACCTGGGAGCTTTATCAATTACGATTTTCGGCGATAACACGGCCGGATTGCGTATTTTGTTTGCGATAGTCGGTCTTGCGGCCTTCTTTCCAATTTATGCAATCTTAAAAAAACGGGTTGCGTATCCGGATATTGTCGCCGCTTTCGCACTGCTTGCTCCGCAAATTGTGTTGTATCAAAGAAATGCCAGATATTTCCCGATTTTGATTCTGCTTTACTCCTTGCTCGTCTGGCATTTATCGGTTGATTTCAAGAAAGTCAGAGTTCGATATGCCGCTGCCTTGTTGATTTTTATATTGTTTTTTCACACCCATCCTTTTGTGGCGCTTTGTTCCGGTATTTCACTGCTTTTGTATTGTCTTTTTTTCCGTCGAAAGTCTTTCCTGGTTTATCTCATTTCCTGCGGCATAGGTTTTATATCCTGGTTTGTTTGGTATAAACTACTTGGTCCCCCGCTCTCCGACATGGAATTATTCGAGAGCATTTGGTGGCTGCTGACCACGCATTTCGGTTTATATTTCCAATATATTTTGAATAGTTTTCTAGTCCTCCTGGTTGATATGGATGCGGTCGATTGCGTCCCGTTGCTGTTTTGGACGATACTTTTTGCTGTTTTAATTTATCGCGGGCGGAAAACCATTGCGGATATGCTCAGGGATCCGCTGCCCATATTCGTGTTTTTTAACATTATTGTGCAGATGGCCGCAACGGCTGTTGTCTTCGGATACGTAAAGGAATATGGATTCACCAAAACACACGGAATTCTCTCGTATATTCGCTTCATGCCCCATCTACTGGTCTTTGCCATGATCTGCGGCTTTATCCTTCTTAACTCGCTTATTCCATTCAAGCGTTTGTATTTGATATCGTGCGCGGTGGTAATCGTTTTTAATCCGTTCACAATTTCATACTGGGCAAGTCCGTATTCACGAGAAGTTCCCATCTCTTGGATGCCGCCGGTTTACTCTGAAATATTTCATCCCCCGGGAAATATCTGGGATGGTATAAATTCCCATCTAGGCGATGAACTGCACGGCCCAACTGATAACGAGTCGGCAATACGTACTTTACCCAATCATACGCAAGATGTCGCCATTTATTATCTCGGCGATCGTTACTTTATTCAACTGAAATTGGATGAACCGACCGAAAAGTATGTTCGTGAATATTTGGGCGATCAAGCTTTTGGTCATTTGACGGCCAAGCCTAAATGGATTATTGATACACTGGGCATCTTAAATGATGTTCCCGGCTACGAAAATGCGTTTACGATTCCCTCGTATCAGATTAATCCGGATGACGGTTCAAGACCGGAGCTTACAAACCATTGCTTTTCACAGTCCGTTCCCGTTGGAAAAGCGGAAGTGTTTCGCTTGAAGACGGAAAACGAATAGTTTTTATTCAAGTAGGGATCTAGCGTTCTTTTAAAACGCATCGTTGAAAGAGCCGCATCGACCTGGTGCGTGTTAGTCATCCGACTTTTTTTGCCGGGACAGCGTGACGAGAAATTCCGCCGTGGCCGGGAGTGCTGTGGACATCGATCCGCCCACAGTGGTTGGTTACAATCCGCCAGCATTTTGAAAGGCCCAGGCCCAGGCCGCGGCCGGCCTGCCGGGCGGAAAAGAAGGGGTCGAAGATATGGCGGCGCTGTTCGGGCGTAATTCCCGGCCCGTTGTCAGACACCCGAATCATCACGTTGGCGCTGTCGGCCTTTAGATCAATTTCAATGTGTCCCCCGTGCCCCAGGGCTTCCAGCGAATTCTGACAAAGGGCCCGAATCGCCACGGCCAATTGCACGCCATCCGCCTCGATTTCCAGCGGGCCGGATTGCCCTCGTCGGCTTAACACGGTTTCCTGCCCCGCGGCGGCCGTTTGCAGGTCCGCAATCGTCTCGTCGATTATTTTAGCCGCGTCGACCAAGGCGAAATTCGGCTGGGGCGACCTGGCGAAGAGCATCATGTCGGCGATCATTTCGTAAATCCGCATGGCCTGCGAATTCACAATCGCCAGAGACCTACGCCGCTCGGGATCGGTCTCCCCGTGCAAAAACAATTGCGCCCGGCCGGCGATGATTGTCAGCGGGTTGTTTATCTCGTGACCTGCCCCGGCGGCGAACTCGGCCATGGCCTCAAGCTTTTCTGTTTCCACGGCCTCTTGGAATTTATTTTCCAATATTGCCAATCTTGACAGAATAGCAGCCAACTCCGCCTCGTTCACCGACATGCTCCGGACTAAAAAGAAGGAAGAAGCCGAACCAATCCCATCGTCCGGCTCCGCCGCCAATGACTAAAAACGAATGCGCCGCTGCTTCGACAAAAGCAGGGCTTGCCGCGACATATTCCTTTTTGTCCGCCTTGCGGCAAAAACGGCCCTCTCCAATTAATAAACGATTTATTGGAAGAGGGCGTTTCGTTTTTCCAGTGCAGGACGGCCGCCGGTTAGGCGCTGGCCGGCACTTCGATATCCAGATGCGCGCACATCCGTTCGACCAGCTTTTCCACCTCGAACGGCTTGTGCAAGAAGTCGTTCGCGCCGGCCGCCTTGAGCTCGCTGATCTTGTCTTCTTCAACCATGCCCGATATGCAGATGATCCGCACGTCGTCCATCGTCTTGTCGCTGCGGACCCGCTGGCAAACTTCCTTGCCGTTGATGTCGGGCAGCATTACGTCGAGCACGATCAGGTCGGGCCGGTATTCCTTGACCATCATTCCCGCGTCGAATCCGTTGTTGACCGTGCGGACCTCGAAACGGCCGTCGCGTTCCAAAACATCGCTGATCAACTCGACCAGTTCTTCGTCGTCGTCGACGATGAGTATCTTTCTCTTGCCGCTTTCCAAGGCATCGGTCGGTATGCCGTTGTCGCGCATGAACGTGAAAAGTTGATCGCGGGGAATTCGCCGAAACCGGCTGCCCGGTACGCGGAACCCCTTTAGTTGTCCTGAATCGAAGCAACGAATGATTGTCTGCTGGCTGACCTTGCAAATCTTGGCAGCCTCGCCGGTCGTAAACACAGTTTTCATATTCGTTTCACCATCCCTTGACTAGTTGCCCGGGGCAACCAGCTATAGCGAAGAAGCTGGATCCGCTGTCGGTCGTCGTCCCAGCGACTTCTGGTCATCCGTGGAAAAACAGGCATTAAATCCCCTTGAGTTCGCCGTGTTCGCAAATTTCTTACATCACTACGCTGCGTATAAACAACAGGCTCATCCGGTCCTTCCGACATTACCGAACTTACCAATCGGGCTTAATTATAGCCATCTTCCCGACCTTGTCAATACGACTCATAAGTTTATAAGTCTATAAACCATAAGACTTTATAATTTACAACACTATTCTTTTAATACAATTTTTCCAGTCCAGGCAATGTAGGGCAATAACGCGACTTGGGGATATCGCATAGATCTTGTCGATTGCATGAAAAGGGCGGATCGATATTTGTCACTCCAAAACGTGCGTTTTTCTGTCTCTTATCCACCTGATTTATTCCCCGGAAACCATCCAACTCAGTTTCCATTCCCAATCCTCTGTCCCCAAGTCCTCTATCAGATATCCCACATCCGCTCTCCTCTACCTCCAGTTAAGTGGATCATCAAAACAGCAATATCGGCCGGCGTAATTCCGCTGATCCGCCCGGCTTGTGCCAGGTCCGCCGGTCTCACACGGGCCAGTTTTTCCCGGGCTTCCTGGCGCAAATGTGGCACCGCGTTGTAATCCAAAACGCCCGGTATTCGACGCGCGGCCAAACGCTGTTGCCGTTGGATTTCGACTTCCTGCCTGGCAATGTAACCTGCGTATTTCGCGTCGTATTCCACTTGTCGAGCCACCTCGCGCGAAACTCCGCTCAATTCCGACAGCCTGGCCGCCACGTCTTTCCATGTCGTCTCCGGACGCCTCAAAATTTTGGCCAACGAAATCGATCCTTCATGCGTGGTTTCCAAAATTTCCGCGATTCGCTCTATTTCCTCTTGTTTTGCCTGGAATTTGTTCCATCGCTGTGGATCGACTAAGCCCAAGCCGTGGGCTGTCGGTGTAAGGCGGCGATCGGCGTTTTCCTGCCTGAGCATCAAGCGATATTCGGCCCGGCTGGTGAACATCCGATAGGGCTCGTCCACTCCCCGGGTAACCAGATCGTCGATCATCACACCGATGTAAGCCTGGTGCCGCGCGAGCACAAGCGGTACTTTGCCCTGTAATGCCAGCGCCGCATTCACGCCCGCCATCAATCCTTGTGCGGCTGCTTCTTCGTAGCCCGTGGTGCCGTTTACCTGTCCCGCGAAATACAAGCCGGCCACGCGCTTTGTTTCCAGCGAAATCTGCAACTGATCGGGCGGTAGATAATCGTATTCGATTGCATATCCGTAGCGGAGGATTTCAGCCTTTTCCAAGCCGGGAATAAAACGCAGCATGGCCTCTTGCACGTCGCGAGGTAAACTGGTCGACAATCCGTTGACGTAAACCTCATGCGTGTTACGCCCCTCGGGCTCCAAAAACAATTGGTGTCGCGGCTTATCGGCAAAGCGGACGATCTTTGTTTCAAACGATGGGCAATACCGCGGGCCGGTCGATTGAATCTGGCCGGTATACATCGGCGCCCGGTGCAGATTCGCCCGTACCAATTCATGCACGGCTTCGTTGGTGTATGTGATCCAACAAGAAATCTGCTGGCACTCGATCCGGTCAGTCATAAATGAAAACGGCTCGGGCTCATCATCGCCGCACTGCATTTCGGTTTTTGAATAATCGATGGTCCGCCCGTTTATTCGCGGCGGCGTGCCGGTCTTGAAGCGGCAGATGGTAAATCCCAATCTGGCCAAGGCTCGACTCAGTCCGGCGTGTGTCGGCTCGCCCATGCGTCCGCCGGGTATGCTTGTTTCGCCCACGTGCAGCAGGCCTTGCATGAACGTGCCCGCACACAAAATAACCGCCTTTGCTTGATAGACCGCATCGCCCAAAACGCGTACGCCGGCCACTTGCGTTGTTCCGCCCGATTGTTCCACGATCAAATCATCTGCTGTCTCTTGGCGCAAAGTCAGTCCAGGCTGCGATTCGACAATTCGTTTGATTTCCCGCTGATAGGCCCATTTATCGGCCTGTGCCCTTGGCCCGTGCATGGCCGGCCCCTTGCTGCGGTTAAGCATGCGGAACTGAATTGCCGTCTTATCGATTGCCCGCCCCATGGCCCCGCCCATGGCGTCGATTTCACGGGCGATCTGTCCCTTAGCCACGCCCCCGATTGCCGGATTGCAGCTCATCTGCGCGATGGTGTCGAGATTGCTAGCAAACAGCGCGGTTTTCGCCCCCATCCGTGCAGCCGCCAGCGCCGCCTCAGCGCCTGCGTGCCCACCGCCAATCACGATGATGTCGAAATCGTATTTATAAGATGACATAGTGTATAATATACTATGTCGAGTAGGGTGGTATCCAGTGGATGAAAACTTGATTAAAATGAAATTAGCATAACAATAATCAAATATTATGATGTACTATGCCTACGGTTCTAAAAATTGGTCCATATAGCTTTGTATTTTTCAGTTCGGACCAACGCGAGCCGGCTCATATCCATGTAAAAAGAGACCTACTTGTCGTAAAGTTTTGGTTGAACCCTATTGTTTTGGCTAAAAATCGCGGTTTTAAAGATCATGAGATAAACCAAATCCAACATTTAGTCGAAGAAAATCGACAGATTTTATTAGAGGCTTGGCATGACCACTTTAACGCTTGAAACCGAACCATTGGCAACTAAAGCCCAGGTAACTGAAGATCGGCTAATTGTGGAACTGGCCGATGGACGCAGCATTACGGTGCCGCTGACGTGGTATCCTCGTTTAATGAACGGCACTGTACAAGAACGACAGCATTGGCAGTTGCTGGGGAATGGATATGCAATAGAATGGCCCGATCTGGACGAACATATCGGAATCGAAGGACTGCTAGCAGGCCGACATAGTAGCGAAAGTGAAAAATCACTGGGACATTGGTTGGCGGAGCGAAATGAAAAACTTTAAAAGCATCTATCACAATATATAAAGCAAGACATCTGTTATGGGAAACTGGACAAAATTCATCCGAACAGATGGGCAAACACCGGATGCCCGTTCACTTGTTACTTTGCGCCCAACGGAATTTGCATTTAATTCTCACTTTATCCGGATAAATAAGCTTCAAGAATATCCAAGGATCACCATATATTGTGATGCTTCGCAATACCGCGTGGGCCTTAAATTTCATTCTGATACAACTGATCAAAATTCATTTGCCTTGACATCTGGTGGCAAAGGAAGCGATTCACGGAGAGTTGGAGTTAGAGCACTAATGAAACAACATCTGTGGCTTAGCGTTGCTGCAAAATTACCTAGTCAATCGGTACGCCGTTATAAACCTAATTGGCTTCCGGCGGATGGATTATGGGTGCTTAATATACGCCCGTCGTTTGAAATTCATGTCACATCTAAGACGTCTATCGAACATGGACTTAGTGGAATTTATCGTTATAAAATAGGCGATCAAATTGTTTACATAGGTCGCGGCGAAATCCGTTCACGAGCCAACTGCCAAGAGCGTGCAGAATGGAATATAGATTCAATAGAGTATTCAATAATATCTGATCCTACAGAACAAGAAAAATGGGAAACTTTATGGCTTGATGAATATCGCAATGAATTTGGAACTCTTCCATTATATAACCGCATCGGCGGTAAACGCATTATTGAAGAAAACGAGAAAACTTAATATTGGTCACGCTTGTGTTACGCGGCTTTATCGATCGGGGCGGTCGGGCATTTGATTTGGAACAGGCCGAAGAGTTCTTCTTGGGTTAGGCCCAGTTTTTGATGGGCGGCGGCGTCGGAGAAGATGGTGTCGAAAAGATCGCGCTTCTCTTGAAGGATTCGCTCGATGCGCTCTTCAATGGTGTCGAGCATGAGAAATCTAGTCACGTACACCGGGCCGTCTATGCCGATGCGATGGGCGCGGTTTATGGCCTGATCTTCGACGGCCGGGTTCCACCAGCGGTCGAAAAGGAACACGTAATTGGCCATCTGCAGGTTCAGGCCCACGCCGCCGGCACCGTAGGTCATCAGCAGCACGTGGCTGGAATCGTCCGCGCGGAATCGCTCGATAATGCCGTCGCGCCGGGCGGTTGGAATCCGCCCGTGATATTCCAGCGGGCCGAATCGGGCCAAATGCCGGCTCAGTTTTTCGATTGTGGTCACCCATTGACTGAACACAATCGCCTTGCGTCCGCTTTGGGCGATTTCCTCCAAGTCGGCCTCTAGCCGCTCGAGTTTTGCGCTGGTTCCAGCGGCGGGATCGAAATTGCAGATCTGTTTTAACCGCAAAATCAGTTCAAAAACGTGCCGGATCGTGGCCGACAGGCCCAATTCGGTCAAACGCAGCACGCCCTCGTCCTCGGCCAGCTTGTAACTTTCGCGCTGTTCGGGTGTCAGCTCAAGTTGCTCATCGTGAACTATTTTCGGCGGCAGATCGGCGAGCACATGGTCTTTTGTCCGCCGCAAGATATAGTCTCTTATGGTGCGGCCCATTTTTCGCGGCTTCATATCGGGCGAAAGAAATCCCGGGGCAAGAAACTCGAATATGCCCACCAGGTCATCGGTGCTATTTTCCACGGGCGTGCCGGTTAAGGCCCAACTCCGCTTGCGCGAAATCGAACGCACAATCTGGCTCGTCGTGCTTGTGCGATTCTTTATCCGCTGCGATTCGTCCAGGAGCACCAAATCGAAATTCACCGGCTGATCATTCTCAAAGATCTCCCGATCGCGGAGGAGAATTTCATAATTGGCGATTCGCACCGGCACGTCCGGGAGTTGCCATTGCCAGACGCGTTTGGACTGATCGCCTTCGATCACGAGCACCGGCAATTCGGGGGCCCATTGTTGGAATTCCCACTGCCAGTTGGTCACCAGCGTTTTGGGGCAAACCAACAGTACGCGGCGGAGTTCCAGGCGATGAAGCAAAAGCCGAATGGCCGTGATGGCCTGCATGGTTTTGCCCAATCCCATCTCGTCGGCCAAAATGGCCGCTTGCCTGGGGTAAAGAAAGGCCATGCCCTCGAATTGATACGGATATGGCCGGCAGGGAAATGTCAATGCGCCTTCATTTAACAGCGTCTCCAGCGAGGGCTGCAAAAGATAATGCAGCCGATCTTCCAACTTGATCACATCGCCGGGTGGTTTGATGCGAGTTGTATGGGCCGATTGCCGTGATGTCGAAAAAACGGCTTGATTCGAGCGTTGCGCCACGGCTACGGCGGGCGTCGCCGGCATAACCGCCGGTTCGGGGAATATAAAACTTCGCACGCGAATGGGGGGATTTGCAATGGGAATTGTTATTGCCCGAGGCGCATTGTTTGCGACCGAGAGCGAAAACACCTGCGGTTCGGCCGGCAGCAACAGACCATTTAAATCGATTGGCCTCAACGGCGTGTCAAATTGCAAATCCACGCCGACCACGGCCGGAGAAGACGGCCTCGGCCGTGAAAATCGCTCTACGGATCCACTCGCGCTGAGATCATTCGCATTTTTGCTCATCGCACGGCCTGTTGCGCTTCTTCGATGGCCTCGCGAATTCGCCCGAAAGGCTCGGCCAGGTCGAACGGTTCGGGCAACTCGTTAAACCGCTGCTGGATAACCATGCGCTGGTCTTCGTCTTTTTCAGGCAAGGCCAGCCGATTTCGGCCCAATTCGAAGGTCAGCAATTTCGGCCCGCCGCCATGCGGCTGGTCGAAGCGGAAAAATTTTTGCTCGCTTTCGACGGTCACCGATTGCTCCGGCGGAAGCACCAACGCCACGGGCCATGAAACATACTGTCGAACAGCCAGGGCCGGCTCGCGATCGGTGCAAACCATCAGTGGCTCGTGGCTCGACTGCTTTAGCAACGTCTGTCCGATTTGCTCGCCATAAATGAACGCCTCCAGCGTCGGCCCATAGAGAATTTCTTGCGCCCGATTAGGTTTGATGGGCGCAGTGCAATGGAACTCCAATGGACGCCCCGACATATTCAGAATTAAATATCCGCCGAAAAATCCATGCAGCGGGTTATTGATTATGGTTAAAAAGCCCAAGGCCGGGGTCGATAACGTTGGTTTTGATCTTGTTTCCGTGTTGCCCATCACAGCGCCTTATCTCCCTTATATTATCCAATCTACGCATTCTTCAAACTTTGCTTTTAAGGCAGGATTAGCCTCCAGGGGGATCGGGTGCGGAGCAATAACGACTTTAACGCCAAGATGTGGAAATTATCTTTTTCCCCTTTGTCGGTAGTAATTAGAAATGTCATAACTATAAGTAATTCAAGTCGTTATAGCCGCCAATCGCAACTAATTCCTTATGTGGATTTTTGGGATTTTCGGCAAATATAATAACTTGGGTACTCGACTTTTTATGTGATTTCTTGTTATACTGCACTTGAATGGAATGTTTTGTTTCAGGGGATACATACTATGAGTCAAGAGCAAATACGCCCACGTCAACCACTATATACACAGATCGACGTATCGCCCAACGCTTATCCTACGGCGCCCCAGGCTCGCGGCGATGTGGCCGAGCAGACCAGGCTTTTACGCGATTTAGTCGCCGCCCAGGATCGGCAAAACGAATTGCTCGAGGAACTTGTCGCTCAGCTTAGCGCCCTGGAAAACAGCGCGCTACCGAACTTGGACAATGGAAACAAGCCAATCCGCATTTAGCGCGTAGTTGCCGGATGGCCACCGAGGCCCTGGGCAAGGTGCAAACCGAATTCCTGGAAACCCTTACCCAGGAAATCAGTGTTAATTACGAGTCGCTATTAGAAGGCGAATTCATGCTCAACGAATTTGTCGACCGTTTTGGTCCGCGCATGGCCCATCTAAACAGCATCTTGCAAGTCCTTTCGCAACTAAGCGCAGTGCCCAACCCGGCCAATACTCCCAATACGCCCTGACGTCGGTGTTTAACGCCCGCACTCGTGCAGGCATTATTTTTTTCGAATGATGAAGCCAATTCTATTCCGCTTTGCGGTATTATCTCTGCTGGCTTCGTTTTTGTTACCTTTTTCCTGTACGTCACGTGCTCCAACCGGTGCATCCAATAATTCCACGGGTTCCCAAGCGGCGAAAGTTGCATCAATTCCCAACGACGCCTGGCCGCTTTTTCGCGGCGACGCCCAAGCAACAGGCGTGGCTAAAGGCGATCTGCCCGAAAAACTGGAACTCCTCTGGCGTTTCACTCCGCCCAAATGCGAATTCGAGTCAACCGCCGTTATCGCCGATGGGATGGTCTACATCGCCGGCTTGGATGGAAATCTCTATGCCGTAGAATTGGCTACCGGAGAGCAACACTGGATCTTTTCCACGCATTCAACATTTAAAGCCTCGCCCGGCGTGTATCAAGGACGCGTGTTTATCGGCGACACGGACGGGCGGTTCTATTGCGTCGATGCCGCAACGGGCAAGGAACTATGGAATTTCGATACGGGCGGCGAAATCGATTCCAGCCCGAATTTTCACGGCAACAACGTGATCTTCGGTTCCCGCGATTACAACGTATATTGTCTCGACGTCGCCGCCGGCAAACCGGCATGGAAGTTCGAAAGCGATTACGAGGTCCGCTGTTTTTGCTCCCTGCTCGACGGCCGATGTTATGTGGGCGGTTGCGACCAAAAATTGCATGTCCTCGATCTGATAACCGGAAAGCAGCTAAGCGAGGTGGAAATCGATTCGCCCACCGGCTCCGCGCCGGCCATTTTTAACGGGAAAATCTATCTCGACACCCAGAGCGGGGAAATTGTCGCCATTGACGCAAAACTATGTAAAGTTCTCTGGCGCCGCCGGGCCGAAAAAAATGTTTCGGAGGATATCTCCTCGGCCGCCGTTATGGCGGAAGAGGTGATCGTCGGCTCGAAAGACAAGCACGTCCGTGCCCTGGACCCCAAAACCGGCCTGCCCTTGTGGGCATTCGCAACAAAGGGCCGCGTGGATAGTTCGCCGGTCGTCGTCGGCCGACGGGTTTTCGTAGGGTTCAGCCGAGGGCCGACTATACGCCCTGGACCTCAAAACGGGCCGAAAACTCTGGGACTACCAGACCGGCGGCGCCATTCTCGCCTCTCCCGCCGTAGCCGCGGGCCGATTGGTGATCGGCACCACGCAAGGCGACCTCCTCTGCTTTGGGGCAAAATAGTGTGCGGATCATGTCCGAACATAGTATTTAAGGCCATGGCGGGGGTTGTAAGAAATTTTGTATCAAGCGGTGGCACGGACTTCCAGTCCGTGAAGAAACACGGCCAAGATGGCCATGCCACTTCACCGCGACACAAAAATCCATACAGTCCGCGACGGTGATCAACCGACGGTTAATCGGTCGCTGTTTGGTTCCGCCCAAAGGTGGTTCTGGCA
Organism: Pirellulales bacterium; assembly: GCA_963844755.1. Classification (GTDB taxonomy): domain Bacteria; phylum Planctomycetota; class Planctomycetia; order Pirellulales; family Thermoguttaceae; genus JBEKIK01. The sequence goes on along the minus strand of CAWJPM010000012.1, from coordinate 152,414 downwards.
GCCAGACTATGAGGAGGTCAAGAATAACCCTGTAGCAGTCTATTTTTGGCATGCCTTTCCTGTTTAACTAAATAATACAAGGCAAATGCTTCTAATTAGCGAGACAAATTTATCAGGGTGGGGGTAGACATAAATTCAAAAATCTTGCTATAATTTGAATGATGGTTTAATATGTGGGTATGCTACTTATTCTTTGATCATTTAGGAAAAGAGGAGTCAATATGACAGTCTATAATCCCGCTGTATCTTTACGTGGAAAACGCGGTTTCACACTGGTGGAATTGCTCGTGGTTATTGCCATCATCGGCATTTTAATCGCGCTTTTATTGCCCGCCATCCAAGCAGCCCGCGAGTCCGCTAGGCGCATGGAATGCATTAATCATCTCAAGCAAATTGCCACGGCCTGCCTTAACCACGAAAGTGCGCAAAAATTCTTCCCCACAGGGGGTTGGAGCTCCCATTGGTGCGGCGATCCTTATTTAGGATATGGCCGCCGACAGCCGGGCAGTTGGACGTACAACATCCTCCCCTGGATGGAAAACAAGCAACTCCACGACATGGCCCTTGGTACATCAGGCGTCGATAAGCAAAACGCATTGCAAAGAATGACACAAAATATGGTAAACGAATATTATTGTCCTACTCGGCGACCGCCAGTATTTCAGATACTGGCTGACCGCCCGCAAAATGCCGGGAGTCTAGGCACCGATCCAAAAAGCGGCATGTGCGACTATGCAGCCAACGCGGGCACTTTAAACCCAACTTCCGGCGGCTGGTGGACCCCTCCACCAGATGGCCCCGATGCGGCTGCGATCACCAACATCAGTTACCCGGATTGCAATTCCCCAAATATGGTGAACCATCTACCTGACCTAACTAAAAGTCCGCTTTTTATGAATGGGGTGTCGTTTTTTACAAGCACGGTCGGGATCAAAGATATCCGCGATGGGACGTCCCATACCTATTTGGTCGGCGAAAAGAATGTTAAGAAAAACTGTTATTACGGCCTTGGAAATTATTCCACCGGCACTCAAGATGATGGCAACGACAGTGCCTTGTTCGGTGGTTTTGATTACGACACGCATAGATGGGGTTCGATATCAATACCCCCAGCACGGGATTTACAGGCGACTGATAACCCTCATAATAACCAATTTGGCAGTGCCCACCCCTCGACATTCAATATGTGCTTTTGCGACGGCGCCGTGCGAAGCATCCGTTATGATATAGATATTTATACACACGAAATGCTTGCAAACCGCATGGATAGCGGCTATTGTTCTGATTATTCTGGTTCCACCCATCCTGTTCACACTATCGACAATACAATATTCCAGTAACTCGCATTATCATAATGCTCCAGGTCGGTTGCTCCGCCCCGGTTTGTATATGTGCACGTCGCTACTGAATTTTCGGCAAAGAACCGGCGTGGCGGATCAGGGTCTCCCATCCATTCTCCAGCGATGATATTCGCGCTAGCTAGACATCAGAAGCAAAAGCCCGTCTTCAGACCGATGGTAAACTGCCGCGAATCGGGCTGGAAAAAACCCTCCTGGAGATAATCCTCCACGACATCCGAATGTCCCCAGAAAAACACCTCGGTAAAGACCGATACGAAGACGGTTTTCCCGCGCAGCCCGCATTCTAATTGGCCGGTCAGGCCCGCCTTGGGATACAAAGGCACTCCGCCCCACGTGGCGTATTGGTATGTCATGGCCGTGCATCCGATCCGGCCGGCATAATAAAATTCCCAGCCGCCGTCAAGCGACCGCTTTTTTTCCACGCCCAGGTAAGGATAGAATGTCCACCACGTCTCCTGGTATCCGTATGATGGATTACCGTAATCGGTCACTCCGTTTTTGAGATCCCTGATCCAAAACCGCGTGCCCACGCCCACGAAAAAACTAAGATTCGGCCAGCAATCGGGTTCGATGTGCAGATCGTATTCGGCCAGCACGCCCAGGTAGCCCGTGGCCGAGGTCAACGGCTCATCGGTGTACGTGCCGTCGCCATTATCAGACTCGCTGGAACCTACATACCGCATGGTCGCCCCAAAAACGGCCGCGTGGAAGCGTTCTATGCCCACCCGCCGCATATAGCCAAAAGTTAACAACGTTCCATACTCGTTGACATCATCCGAACCTGGTATATGCTCATTCCAATTAAAATAATCCACCCGCGTGTACCAAGTCGATTCAATCAGCCTGTTGCCCAGGGCCGGCATGGCAATGTCGGGCGGAACGCAAGCTGCATTGGCCGGGCCGGATAAATTCTGGTACTGCTGCCCGGTCAACGCCGGCGGATACGATGCAAGCGGAGAAGCTGCGGGCGGATACGATCGTGGCGGATATGAATCCGGCGGATATGACGTGGGCGGATACAACATGGGCGGATACACCGTCGAATTGGCCGCCGGTCGGGCATAGACATCGGATGACGATGGCCCGCGGATCAATTGTGGCGAGTCCGCGCCGACGGCGCCGGAAGACGCCGACTGACCGGACATCTGCCCGCTTGAATTAACACCCTCGGCCAAGATGGGGCAACTACTCATCGCGACGAGGATCATCAAAGCAGCGATCAAAACAATGGCTGAGTTTTTCATTGAATCTTGTCCTTGTGTTTTGCCCTTTTTCGCCATGCCAGCAATGCATGCAGCCTGAACCATTTTTGGTCGCGTAGGGTAACGTTGTTAGGCAATACCTGCAACGTTACTATGGGGGGAGCGTATTGCCGAAATGTCGGCGGCCGATGCCGCCTTATGGAGCACTTCTCAGATAAGTGTAGCGTGTTAGGTGCCATGCCCACGCTCGTCGTGGGCATGTTTTTCCCGAGAATTACGCCGCATGGCCACGCAAGCGTGGCCATGGCACCCGCTACACTTATGGTTGATGCACTCTAACGGGAATAATGCATATTGCCATGGTAAGATAGTTGGGCCATTTACCAAGAACTCCTGAAAAAGATTAAATTTGGGGTAATTCGCAACTGCCTTGACTCGCCTATTATGTAGAAAGTGCACTCCTGACCGCTTGTGAAAGGCCGGACATGACAAATTGGGATCAGATCGTAGACGAGCACGGCCCGTTTGTCTTTCGGCTTGCAAGACGAATCTTGGGTCCCGGACCGGACGCCGAAGACGTGGTCCAAGAGGTATTTTTGGAGGTCTTTCAGTTTCGTAAAAAACAAGAGGTGGACAATTGGGCCGGATTATTTCGCCGGATAGCAACCCATCGGGCCCTGGATCGGCTTCGCCGCCGGCGTAGGACGGACGCTTTAAATATGATCGAGGTCTCCGACCCGGGGGACGGCCCGTTGGATAAAGTGGTAGCGGGAGAATTGGCCGAACGATTGCGCAATGCGATTAGCCAACTCCCGGATCGCCAGGCCGCCGTTTTTTCGTTGCGCTATTTCGATGATCGATCATACGAGCAAATTGCTGAGATCTTAGGCATCGAACCAAGCGCGGCGGCGCAGCCTTGCACAAGGCCCGCGTCAAACTCCAGTCCCTGCTGGAGGAAAAAGTAAAAGGAGGCAAAAAATGAACGGCTTTGCCCATAATACGAATAATATTCCTCATCGCACGGAACTTTCCGGCGTATTGCTGGAATCGGTTGAAGAAGTTCTTCGCGAACCGATTGACGAAAAAGACATGGCCCAGGCGATTGACCGCGCTCGGCAGGTCAATCAGTTGGCAATATCTAATCGCTCTCACCTGTCTCGAAAATTGCTTGCCGTTATGGCAATCGCCGCCGCTCTTTTATTCGTCGCCATCCTCCTGTTGAATAGACAATCGACTGCCTGGGCTCAGGTGGTTGAAGCCGTAGCGAAAAAGCCCTGGCTTCACTCCGTATGCACACTACCGGATGGCAAGAAAGCCGAACTGTGGTTCTCTGCTGACCGGGCCGTAATAGTCACACAGACTGATAAAATGGTGGACTGGAGCGACTTGAAGCAAAAGTCTAGAGAGTTCTACAACCCAAGTGATAATACTATACTCCGTGTACCCGACAATGAGGGGCAAGAAAGTAAGTTTTTTGTCGAAAACATTTTCAAGTCATTCCTTTCCTCCGAGGCTGGGCGAAGTATCGATGCCGGACGCTTCAAGCTAATTCACCAGCAGCAACGTGATGTGAACAAGGATGGGAAACGGTGGATTGAACATCACTTCAAGATGCACGATGAAGACAATCAATACGAAAGCGAAATGCCTTCCAGCGAATGTATCGTCTATGTTGACCCTGACACGCAACTTCCGTTTCGCTGGGACCGGATACACCACCTCAAGGAGGTCGATAAGGATGTCAATCCGTCAAAGGACGATTGTATCCGTTACGATATTGACTATCCGGAGACAGGCCCAGCCGACATTTACGCCTTGGGCGTGCCAAAGACCGCAAAGGTGCTCGACCGCCTCTTGGACAAAACACCGGCAGATGTCGAAGTGTCTTTTAGGAGGTGTGCGAGCCGCCCGGTGGCAGTCAGACAAGTACTATGCACTGGTTGTCGAGGGGGGAGATAATCAGCATTGGTGGGATTACTCTGGGATTTATCGCGTATGGCGAAACGGATGTCGGTGGAAGGTTGAAAGGAGTTGGGGATATGACATCACTAAGCGCAAGTCGCCTCCGAAAGATGCCGACGCGGCAGCATGGTGGAGGCAGAATGTGGATAAAGAACAGTTTATGCCATACGAAGTCTGCGACGGCAAGTGGCTATGGTTATATCTGTACTCAAGCCGAATGCCTACACAGGCAGACATCGACGCCGGCGCTCCCAAAGACAAACCCTTTCTTGCATCGAATGAGAAGCAACGAAGAATGGCCTTTCCCCCTGGAATGGCTAATGGGGAATTCATATATTGTGCAGATAATCATCCCGAGTATTTGGCGCGTCCGTTGCCATACTCTGCTGCCCTCGGCTACTCCCCTGACGAGGTAAAGTTGAATCCCAAACCGGCCTCGGGGCCGCCGAATACAGTGTTGCTTGAGGTACAAAATTCGCACTGGACAGCCGGCGGTTATTATCCACAGATGTGGCGTTACTGGATCGATCCGGAGCAAGGCTACCTGGTAATACGTTACGAGGAACTGGTTACGCGAGAAGGGAAGGAAGAAATCATCCGTGGTCATGCGATTGAGGGAGTGACACAAGATCCCCAGGGACAATGGTACCCAACCGTAATCCGTTTATTTAAAAGAAACGTCCTCATCGGGAGCGAAAAGCCGCCGTACGACGGCATTATGCGGTGTTTTTACGACTTCAATGCCCCAATGCCGGACAGCTTATTCGAGCCCTGAGTGAGAAATCTAGAAGGGGGCACGTTTAATTATATGCTTGCCCTCACCCCCGGCCTTTCTTCCGAAAGGCGAGGGGTGCTAGAAATCACGCCTCCGGCAAAATCCGCCGCGTGGATTGGTCTTCGCCCAATTGAATCGCAATTTTATTGGGCGGTTCGTGGCGAAAACGGACGCCGGTTGCCGCGCTATGGAGCCAGCCGCCTTGCTTTGCGGATTCTTCTTTGTACTGGCCGGAACTGAGGCGATTGAGAGTTGGCTGTTTTGTATCCCGATCGATTACCCACACTTCGGGCACGCCGATTTGGGCGTAAAAAGGCAATTTTTCCATGGTTTCATCGCCCGGACTGTGAATTTCCACAACTACGGTTGGGGCACCCTCGAAATACTCATCTCTGTCGATACCAGAACAGTCCGGCGTCAAAAGCACCAAGTCGGGAATGCGATAATTATTCGGCCATCCCCCGGGTGAGGCCACATTTATTTCATGGTAAACTTTATTGCCAAATGGACGTACCCAAAAATTACGCATCCAGTGCTCTAATTCCCCTTTAAAGTCTTGGTGAGTCCGACTTGGGCTAGGCGTCATGTGAAGTATTCCTTCCCACATTTCATCCCACATTTCCGCGCCGGTTTTTTTTCGCCAATCCAACACGAATTGGGGAACTTCAGGCATTACAGCTCTCATCATTTGATCTCCGCAAGTTATTCATTATACCCCTAAATTGTAGTAAGAGTTAATTGCTTTAGTCAAGCCAACTTGGCAACTTTTTGTCTTGTGAGAGATTTTACTCTTCCCTTGCGGAAATCCCGGCAATCGCCATACTTACCGTATTGTCGCCATTTAATCTTTCCTTTTTTGTCTCGAGGGAGCTGCCGTGGAATCTTCCGCGCTTGAATTTTTCAAAAATCTTTTGGAAACACCCAGTCCGTCGGGTTATGAAACTCGCTTGCAGGAGGTCGTCCGCGAATATGTGGCCGATTTCGCCGACGAAGTGCGGACCGATTTGCACGGCAATTTGATCGTGGTGAAAAATCCGAAATCCCCGCTGCGGGTGATGTTGGCCGGACACTGCGACCAGATCGGTCTGATCGTGCAACACGTCGATGATGAGGGTTTTCTTTATATTCAGCCCATAGGAGGTTGGGATCCCGAAGTCCTCATAGGCCAGCTTATGACTGTCTGGGCCGAAGGCGGCCCGATCACGGGCGTTATCGCCCGCAAGCCCATCCATTTGCTTACTGAAGAGGAACGCAAACAAGTGCCGAAGATGAAGGATCTCTGGCTGGACATCGGCGCGGTCAACAAGGAGGAAGCCTCGAAATTGGTACGTATCGGCGACGCCGTCACGGTACAACTGGCCTTCCATCAATTGCAGAACAATTTTGCCGTATCGCCGGCCATGGACGACAAGGCCGGTTGCTGGGTGGTGATCGAGGCCCTGCGCCGAACGGGCAAGCGGAAGAAACTCAAATGCGGTCTATACGCGGTTTCCACCGTGCAGGAAGAAATCGGGCTTCGCGGGGCCCGGACCAGTGCATTCGGCATAGATCCCCAGATCGGAGTAGCCGTTGACGTGACCCACGCCACCGACTGCCCGACAATTGAAAAGAAGGAAGAAGGCGACGTGCGTCTGGGCAAAGGCCCCGTAATACATCGCGGTCCGAACATGAACCCAAAGGTTGTGCATCGCTTGATCCAGGCCGCCGATGAGCACAAAATCCCCTACCAATTGGCCGCCTCGGGCAAGGCCACAGGCACCGACGCCAACGCCATTCAAATCAACCGGTCCGGAGTGGCCACCGGCCTGGTAAGCATCCCCAACCGCTATATGCACAGCCCGGTGGAGATGATCTCCATCGACGACATCGATCGTGCGGCGGACCTGCTGGCCAGGTTTGTCGAAGGAATCGATCCGGCAGCCGATTTTACCCCCTAGATTGCTTTTTATTGGAAAAATTGTTAGAATCCATGTTGGCGCACCAGGCGAGATTTTATACGGAATCGCCAAGCCTTAAAGGTCTCATCGAACATGGCTTCTGGCTCAATGGATGAATTCCTGGCAGTTCTCGAACACAGCAAGCTTCTTAAGCCCGAGCAGTTTGCCGAAGTCCAGCGTCTTGCCCAAGAGGCGACTGATCCCCCTGATTTGGCCAAAACCCTGGTTCGAAACGGCACTCTTACCCGCTGGCAGGCCGGTCAATTACTGGCCGGGCGCAGCAAATGCACGGTGGGCAAATATAAGCTGCTCGAGCTTCTCGGCCGGGGCGGCATGGGGAGCGTGTACCTGGGCGAGCATGTAATGATGAACCGGCGCGTGGCGTTGAAAATCATTCCTCGCCATATAGGCAAAGATCCCGCCGGCCTGGAACGTTTTCTCGCCGAAGCCCGAACCATCGCCTCACTGGATCATCCCAATGTCGTCCAGGCTTATAGCGTCGATAATGAAGGCGATCAGTATTACCTGGTCATGGAGTATGTCGAGGGCCTGGATCTCAATCGCCTGGTCGAAGCCGAAGGCCCCTTGGATTGCGCTAGTGCAGTGGACTATATCCGGCAGGCGGCCGACGGTCTGGCTCATTCCCATTCTCGAAACATGGTCCATTGCGATATAAAACCCTCGAATCTAATAGTCAACCCACAGGGCGTGGTAAAAATTCTGGACATGGGCCTTGCGCGGTTGGCAGGCCAGGAAAAGGTGGGCGGCAAAGTAAGCGAAGAAGACGAGCGAATCCTGGGCTCTGTCGATTTCATGGCCCCCGAGCAGGCGTTGCACACCGCAGATTTCAACCATCGCGCCGATATATATTCCTTGGGCTGCACGCTTTATTTTCTGCTAACCGGTCACGCGCCGTTCCCCGAAGGAACCCTGCCCGAGCGGATTCTCAAACATCAGAACCAAGAACCGCAATCCATCTCGGCCCAGCGATCCGACGTGCCCCAAAGCCTGATCGAGATTTGTAATAAAATGATGTCTAAACGGCCCGCGGACCGTTATCAGACGGCGGCCGAACTAAGCCAGGTCTTGGCCGCGTGGCGGCCCGGGGAAAAGCGCGTGCAACGCGTACTACAGTTGCAAAAGGCCGAGCCGGTGGACGAATTGCCCGGTCCCGACTTGTTGGGCACCGATTTAAGCGAGTTGTTCCGCAAAGGGATAGAGGTCTCGGCAACCGCTCCTTTAATCTCCAGAAAGCCGCCCCCGCCAAGCCGGCTCGATAAGCTGCCCCCGGCCTTGCGCCCGTTGCTGAGCACCCCGCTGCGGACGATCGCAACGCTGAGCATTTCGGCGGCAGTTGTCGTAATGCTGGTCATAGCATCAATTTTGTTTTTTGGCAGTCATAACGGAGAGAGAACAATCGCGGGTCAGGGTGAAACCACTGAGACGAAGTTGAAACCGGTGGAAAACGGTGCGCGGACGCCGGAGTCTGAAGCCGGTAATATACAAAAACCCGGAACTGGCAAGAGTCAAAACGGCGGCGAAGGAACTGCAAAAAATCCCCCGCCCGCCCCCATAGAAATCCCCAAGCAGCCCATCGAGTCCGTTACCAAGCCACCTGTGGAAACAACACCTCAGCCCACCGTTACGCAGCCACCACAACCGGAACAGCCCCCACCGGAGCAGCCCACGACCAACCCACTGAAGGAATTGGCGGCCAGCGTCGAGTTGCCTGAAATTTCTAAAATTGACCCAAAAAACATAAACGAAAATACGGCGTCCTTGGGTAAGGTCCTCTTGTCCCCGGGCATGAATTTACAGCTTGTGCTTATCGGCGGCGATAAAGCCGTCAAAGGTTCTGATTCCATAATCATGATACCTGCCCGGCAATCGCAACTTTGGCAGATTTACGTGGAAACGACGTCTAAAGAAAACGGCGATCCTGCTGGACAGATCGAAATCGCCCAACTCAGGATCATCGCTGGAAATCTCATGTTTAACTGGATGCCAAATGTAACTTCCGCTTATGCCGATACTCTGGATAATTGCGGTATACTTGCTTTCGCCCAAGGCCAACGGCAATTTGTGCAATTGTGCCGTCCACGACAGGTCGAGCCGCTGCTGCTGGATCTGGACGATGGCGTGGCAAAAGTTACTCTTCAGATAGGATCGCCGCCGGAGTCGGGCAATTTACGCGTGCAGATCACCGATAGGGATGGCGCCTTTCCCCCTAATGCTTTGCAACCAAGCGATACTTTAGAAATAAAACCCGAAGGCGACAGTGAAATTACACTTGCCTTCACCGAACAGAAGTTTGCCAACTTCAAGGTGAAAATTACCGCGGAAATAATAGGTCAAAAACTTGAACTTAAAGCCACGGCCTTTTATGAAATTCCCCAAGTGCAACAGAATAAAATTACCGAACCGCAACTGAAATTGTTCAAGTCCAATGAAGCTTTGAAAATGCTCAATGAATTTCTCAAGAGACAAGCCGGCGTGCAAGCCACACTCAATAATCCCGCCATTGCGCCGCCATAAAAAAGGCTGCCGGCAAAACACTCAATCAACTGAAAGAGCCGATTGACTTCCTCCAAGATTTAAAGGGATTATACGAAGCATTGAACAATAAAGGTAAAATTCATTACAGGGTTTTTAATCTCTACGGCAAATACAAGGTCGAGTTGTTCAATACCCAAGTTCCAGTCGTGGAACCGGCCGAGGTCAAGGATGACAGCCAAACCTCCGCCCCTCAAACCGAGTCTGAATCGCAACCCCCCAAAAAACCTCCGAAAAAGCCGCCTTCAAAGAAAAAACCGCAATAAAACCGGTTTTTATCCTCTTTTTCAAGGAACACTCAACTATGCCGCGTTTTTTTCCTGCCTCTATGCAAGGATTATTGAGCCGCCGCTCCATTATCAGCGCGGTCGCCGTCGCCGCAGCGCTGTTGCTAAGTTCAATGTTGTACGCACAACGATTGAAGGAGTATCTCAGCGGCATAAAATGGCCGGAAGTAAAGGTAGTCGATCCCGGCGACCCGGGCGCACAACCGGGCGACGCCATAGTGCTCTTCGACGGTAAAGATATGTCGCAATGGGTCGACGGCGATGCCTGGAAAGTCCAAGACGGCTACGTGATTACAACTAAACATGACATCCATACAAAACAAGCCTTCGGCGATTGCCAGTTGCACGTGGAATGGGCCACGCCCGAGGAGGTTAAAGGCAGCGGCCAGGGGCGCGGCAACAGCGGCGTTTTCCTCATGAGCCTGTACGAGTTGCAAGTTCTCGATTCCTACGACAACTCCACATATCCCGACGGCCAGGCAGGCGCAATCTACAAACAACAGCCCCCCTTGGTAAATGTCTGCCGCAAACCGGGCGAGTGGCAAACTTACGACGTTGTCTTTTCCGCCCCCCAATTCGACGATCAAGGCAAACTCGCCAAACCGGCATATATCACCGTATTGCAAAACGGCGTCCTGGTCCAGAATCACTTCGAGCTGCAAGGCGCGACTTCATTTACCGAAGCGCCTAAATATACAGCCCATCCGGCCAAAATACCCTTACTGTTGCAATACCACAAGAACAATGTCCGCTTCCGCAATATTTGGATTCGCGAACTATAAAGCCGCGACGGGCGCCAACCAAAGGTTTTACTTGTTCCCGCGCTCCGGCGTGGGTACAAAAGTGTTTCGGCCTGAGATGTGGCCAGTCGTACAGTTTTATTAACCGCTTCGGCTGGTAATTTCGATCAGATGATAGCCGAATTGGGTTTTAATCGGACCGTGTACTTTGCCTATTTCGTCGCTGAACACGACCTTGTCGAATTCGGGCACCATTTGTCCTTGACGGAATTCGCCTAAATCGCCCCCTTGCTTGCCCGAGGGACATTGCGAATGTTTCCGGGCGGTATCAGCGAAATCGGCCCCGGCGGCAATGTCGGCTTTGAGTTTTTCACAGGCTTCTTTAGTAGGAACTAGAATGTGTCGGGCAGAGGCTTTTTTGGCCACGGTTTTTTCCTTTCAAATATGTTAAAATTTGATCCCTTCGGTACTTCAAGGGCTGCATAATATATGGCTGGACAATTATTTCATCATCGATGCCCCTGAGCAAGTACCTCCAAATTTTCACTGATTTTTATATTCGATCGTGATTATAATAGCAGATAAGCGTTCCCATTGAAGTCGGTCGAACATAGCCGACAATCAATACGGGGGGTGTGATGACCGAATTATCCCCAAACTCTCCTGCTTTCGACGTCCGGCTTACGGATAGCTTCCTGGCCATGGCCGAGGGGATCAACGATTTCGTTTGCCTGGCCACTTCGCATGGGGAGCCGTTTTACCTGAATCCGGCAGGCAGGCGGATGCTGGGATTGACGCTGGACCAGGATGTATCGAACGCCAATCTGCGGGAGTTTTACGATCCCGAATCTTGGGTTCAACTCCGCGATACGGCCGTGCCGGCCGTCAATAAAACCGGCCAATGGAAAGGGGCCTGCCGCTTGCGCAACCTGCAAAACGGCGAATTTATTGCTGTCCAAACCACCATGCTGCGGGTGAAATCGCCCGAGGGAAATCGGCCCACAACATTGGCCATTATCCATCGTGAAATAAGTGATCGCCTGAATTTAGAACAAGCCCTGGCCGAATCGCAAGCCCGAAAACATGCCATCCTGGAATCCTCGCTCGATCCCATCATCACCATCAATCACGAAGGAATTATCACCGAGTTCAATCGGGCGGCCGAACAGACATTCGGATATACCCGCGACAAAATCATCGGCACCAAACCCACGGACGTTTTGTTTTCCTCGAGCATGGCGGCGGGCGAGCAGCAGCGCATCGAGCGCTATCTCAACGCCGGCGAGGGCTCGCTCCTGGGCCACAGAGTCGAAGTGACCGCAGTCCGGGCAAACGGAGAGAGTTTTCCCGCCGAAATGGCCATGACCATCAGCCAGGAACACAACGCCGCGGTGATGAGTTTCTTCTTCCGGGACATAAGCGCCGGAAAAAAGCCGAGGCCGAACAGGCCCGTTATGCGGCCGAACTCGAACGCTCCAACAGCGAACTGGAGCAATTCGCTTACGTGGCCTCGCACGACTTGCAGGAGCCGCTCCGCAAAATCCGCACCTTCTCCGATCGCCTGCTCGTAAAACAGGCGGAACAACTCGACGAGGAAGGACGCGATTCGCTGCAGCGCATGCATAATGCCGCGGCCAGAATGCAATCACTCATCGACGGGTTGCTGGCCCTCAGCCGGGTGACGACCAAGGGACAAAAATTCGAACAAGTCGATCTGGCCCGGGTGGCGGCCGAGGTCATCTCCGATCTGGAAGTCCAAATCAAAAATGTCAACGGCCGCGTGGAAGTGGATAAACTGCCCAGCGTTCAAGCCGATCCCCTACAAATGCACCAACTATTCCAAAATTTAATCGCCAACGGTTTGAAGTTCCACCGCGCCGATGAATCTCCGGTGGTCAAAGTGTCCGGGCGATACATGCCCGGACGGGAAGAACGCATGCCCGGCCGTTTAACCAACCAGCAGTGCCGTATCCTGGTTGAAGACAACGGCATCGGATTCGACGAAAAATACGGCACGCGAATTTTCGGTATTTTCCAGCGCCTCCATCCCCGCGACGTCTACGAAGGCACCGGAATCGGCCTGGCCATCTGCCGGCGAATCGTCCAACAGCACGAGGGGACCATCACCGCCCATAGCGTTCCGGGAAAAGGCAGCACCTTCGAAATCCTCCTGCCGGTCATGCCCCCCAAGAGGAAACCGGAAAGCGATAGCATACACACGATGTAAATGTCTAATGTCGAATGACAAAGGACGAATATAATAATGGATGCCGAGTAAACTTGTAAATTCACTTGCAGTTTCGCATTTTTCCGAACCTTGAAACCTATATCCCTAATCCTGAATCCTTACAAATGGTGGAATCCGGCAAACGGCGCACGATATTGATAGCCGACGACGATGCCGAGGATTGTCAGTTGGTCCGCGACGCCCTGGGCGAGGCGGGCCAAACGCATGATCTTCGTTTCGTTCGCGACGGCGAAGAATTGTTCGACTACCTGCGGCATCGCGGGGAGTACGAAAACTTGCACGCGCCGCGCCCCGACCGGATCTGATTCTCTTGGATTTCAAAATGCCGCGCAAAGACGGCCGGGAAGCCCTCAGGGAGATCAAGGCCGATGCGCAACTGCGACGGATCCCCGTCGTCGTCTTGACTACTTCCACTGTCGAAGACGATATCGCCTTTTCCTACGACATGGGCGTGAATTCGTATATTGCCAAACCCACCACATTTCGCCGGTGGGTGGAAATCATCAAAACTTTGAGCAAATACTGGTTCGAGGTCGTAGAACTGCCTTCCGGGGACAGTCTCCCTCGGAGCCGGACTGCGTCAGCCCGGAATAACCCCCGCAACTCAATATTTTTTGATTCACTCATAACATGGACGAAGAACGTGTAAGAATTCTCCTGGTGGAAGACGATCCCGACGACGTCTACATCATGCAGAACCTGCTGGGCGACCGCTGGCACGGACCGTTTGAGCTGGTGAACGTTGAATTGCTCTCGGCGGCCATCGAACGTTGTCAAGAGGAGCGGTTCGACGTGGTGCTCTTGGATCTCGGTCTGCCCGACAGCAACGGCCTGGAGACTTTTTTCTCGATTTACGCCCATGCCGGCGACGTGCCTATCGTCGTACTTTCCGGCTTGAGCGACGAGCGTGCCGCCGTAAAAGCCGTGCAAGCCGGGGCGCAGGATTATTTGGTCAAGGGCCAATTGACCGATCGGCTGCTGGTGCGGTCCTTGCGCTATGCCATCGAGCGGAGCCGCCGCCATCATGCCGAGGAGGCCCTGCTGCGACACTTCCGAAGAGTTCCGCGCGGCCGGAGTGATCCAGCAACGCTTGTATCCCGCCCGCGCCCCGACTTTGGAAGGTTTTGAAATCGCCGGCGCGTTGTATCCGGCCAAAGCCACTGCCGGAGATTATTTCGACTACATCCCCATGCTCGACGATTGCCTGGGCGCTGGTCGTGGGCGACGTCAGCAGTCACGGCATGGGCCCGGCCCTGGTCATGTCCGAAACCCGGGCCTGCCTCCGCACTCTGGCACAAGGACATTCGGACGTGGGCGAAATCCTCACCCGCGCCAATCGCGTGCTTGCCGCCGACAGCTCCGAACTGCATTTCGTCACCCTGGCCATGGCCCGACTCGATCCGCATAACCGCACAATGGTTTATGCCAGCGCCGGGCAGCGCGGTTATCTGTTGCAGTCAGGTTTCAACGTGACGATCTTGGATTCGACCAGCCTGCCCCTGGGCATCCGCGAGGATACCATCGTGCCCTCCTCGCAGGTTTATCAATTGAACTCCGGCGACCTGGTCACGTTTTTCACCGACGGCGTGGTCGAGTCCGAATCGCCCGGCCTGGTGCGTTTCGGTTTTTCCCGGGCCTTGGAAGTGATCCGCTCCGAACGGCAGAAATCGGCCCAAGAGATCATCCAATCGCTCCACGACGAGATCAAGGGCTTCTGCCGCAATCAGCCCCAACGCGATGATATCACAATCGTGGTCGTCAAAGTTTTGTGATACACAAAGACTCCAATCTCATTTCGCAGGAGAAAACCATGAAAAACATTATGCAATACTTAATGACGGGATTTATCGGCTTGTCAATGTTTTTTTGTCTCAGTCCATTCCTGCCGGCTGCGGATAAGCCAAAAGATAAAGATGGCGACGCGATAAAGCTCACCTTGGCCGACGACGGCAAAACCATAAAGGCAGCAACCGGGAAGAAAATCGAAATCAGTCTAAAGGGGAATCCCACCACCGGCTTTGAATGGCGTATGGTCGACCTGAAGAGCGAAGTGGTAAAGGCTGACGGCAAGGGCGAATATATTCCCGACAAGTACGACTCCGCCCCGGGTCGGTTCGGGCGGAACATACGTTTTCAAATTCATTGCCGCAAAACCCGGAAAGGCAACCCTCAAATTCGAGTACCTCCGCCCTTGGGAAAAAGACAAAGCCCCCGTCCAAAAATTCAGCGTGAACCTCGTAGTGGCGGAGAAATGAAAAACCGGTTATCATTTGTCAATGATGTCCGTTGTTTCCCATTTTTTCCCCTTTCCCTTTTTTCCTCCTTAAATATTCGCTCCATGCCCGAACTTCCTGAAGTTGAAACCATGTGCCGGCGCATCGCGGCGGTGGTCGGTTGCCGGATCAGCGATTTGAAACGCCCCAACTCGCCGTTGCAATCGATCTTGATCAATCCGCGATTGTCCCAGTTTTGCAGCCGTGTGAAAGGACAAAAGATCGTCGCCGTCGATCGCATCGGCAAGCGGGTTGTTTTGAGTTGGAAAACGACGATTCGATTGTGATCGAGCCGCGCATGACCGGCTTGATCCTGCTTGATAATGCGCCGGATCGAAAACACCTTCGGCTGGTTTTTCAGTTGACCGGCGGCTCGGCCCGGCGGTTATTGTTTTGGGACCAGCGCGGGCTGGGCGTCGTCAGCCTGTTCTCGCCCCGGCAATTCCGCGAAGCGTTGGGCCCCGAGCGGATCGGTCCCGATGCCCTGCAAATTACTCCGGAAATTTTAAAGGAGCGTCTCGGCCACAGCCGGCGGGCGATCAAAGTGGCCCTGCTCGATCAACATGCCCTATCCGGCGTAGGGAATTTATACGCCTCGGAATTATTGCACCGCGCCGGCATCCACCCGGCCAGGCCCTGCAACGAATTGAAACCGCGCCACTGGGCAGCAATCCACGCAGCCATGCAAGAAGTCCTGCAAGAGGCCATACGGCATCAGGGATCCACGCTCCGCGACGGCACGTATCGCGCCGCCCACGACGAACCGGGCAATTTTCAAGATAAACACCGCGTTTATCAACGCGCCGGCCAACCCTGCCTGCAATGCGGCGCGCCGAGATCGTCCGCATCGTGCAAGCCCAGCGTTCCACCTTTTTCTGCCCCGTTTGCCAACGCTAAATATATAAATGTTGTCGCAAAATCACTTACCCGCCTTCGGGAGAGGTTAGGGTGAGGGTCTATAAATTATGCAAACACTAACCCGCCTTCGCGCATTGTATTTATAATGCGAGAAACCGCTTGCTGATTTCGCGATGAAACTGCCCGGATGTTTACCCCCCGCCCCGGCCGATGCCGCTAAATAGCCTATTTCCGGATAAAAACGCCGTGCATGAACCTGCTACGGAGAACCTGGCTGCGGCATGGGAGGAACTTCGGCCGGAATTATCGCGCCTGGTCCGGGCACTGGGCGTAGGCTCGGCCAACGCGGACGATATTCTCCAGGAAGTGTATCTTACGGCACGGGAAAAATGTCCCCAGGCACTAATAAGTCCCCTCTCCCTCCGGGAGAGGGCTAGGGTGAGGGAGGATTTGCGAAAATGGCTGATTCGAGTAACCGTCAACCGCTGCCGATTAGAACACCGGCGAACCGGACGCTGGCGTCGGGCGTTTATCGCCCTGACGCATTTGTTCGAGCGTCGCGCCACAAACGCTTCCGCCGCCGAGTCGCTCTCCCGCGACGCGGAGCGGCAACTGGTCCGACAGGCGTTGCACTCGCTCGATGCCGATACGCGATCGCTCCTTGTGCTGCGTTATTTCGCCGATTTCGATTCGAGCGAAATCGGCCATATTATGCAATTGCCCGATGCCACGGTCCGCGGCCGGCTTTGCCGCGCCAGGCAGAAATTGGCCGACCGGCTCCGCCAAACAGGATATCGCCATGAAGAATGAAACTTGCGATAAAATCCGGCTATTACTGGTGGACTACTCCGACGGAGCGCTGCCGGCCGATGAGACGCAACAAATCGCCAGCCACCTGGCGCATTGCCCCGCCTGCCGCGAAGAACTCCGCCTGCTGGAACATTCCCTGGCCCTTGCCCGGGAGGTTTGGAACGAAGCAGCAAGCGGCGAACCGCTTGCGGTTTCACAAACGGCAAAAAAACCGCTTGCGGTTTCGCGAGGCATCGGGCCAGAGGCGCAGGATCGTCCGACGCCCGCTCGCCTGGATCGGCGGGGCTGTGGCAATCAGCGCGGCAGTTATTCTCTTATTATTCGGACAATCGGTATTATCACTATTCAAATCCCCGGGTATTTCGCATCAACCAATCGAATTAGTGAAAAACAATGCCACGCAATACGCTCCCGCCCGGCCTAATGAAGATGTAGACGTTATGGAATACATTGCCCGCGAAGAACGCTCGGCCCGGCTGGCTGCCTCGGTGCAAATCATGGCCGACCGGCCGGAATTGGCACAGTACAAAGCCGATGCCGAACGCTACCTAAAAGAACATTATGCCGACACGGCCGCTGTGCGAATGCTCGAAAAACAACAAACCACGCCCCAGTAAATAACCAATATCACTTACTCCCCTTTCCCTTTGGGAGAGGGGCAGGGGGTGAGGGCTGCGGCTGAAATATCTCACCATGTCATAAAATAAAACATATTCACCAACTCAAGGAACCCATTCATGTACCTCAAAAAAAACTTTTTGACGTTGTTCATAGTTTTGGCGGCAACCGTATTATCAGAATTATCGGCGGCCGAGCCTGAAGCCAAACCGCAAAAAAGCCTACCAGATCAGGCCATGGCAACAATCCCCACCGTGCCCGACGAACCGGTCATACCCAAGCGGGAATTGAAGTTCGACGCTTCCGAGGAAGAAGTGCCGTTGCCCTTGGAAAATATGCGAGAAGGGATGCTCGATCAGCGCTACGTGGCCACTTTCAGATTAGTATTACCCAAAACAGAAAAGCCTGCCGAATCTTCGCCTGAAGGCGGTTCCGTTAGATCTCGTATGAATGGCATGTATGAAATTGGTTTTTATCAGTACCTTAGGCCTAATATGGCGAGAGACTCAGGCGATAGAATTATCATAGAACATTTACGCATATTTGATAATTTCCGGTATTTTTTATTCAGTGTACCAGATAAAATGGCGTCTTTTCCTCAGGTCTCAGATTTTTTTCCCATGATGAATGGTAGAAACCCGGAGTATCGGCTGTCAAAAGACATCATGTCTTCAATTGCGTGGGAGAATCCCCCTTTTATCGAAATAAAAAACAACCTCTGGCCCAATACTGCCGGCAATGCGAACTTTATTGAAGTTCGCTTGCTTGCTCCCACCGACAAACAAGCCCGGCAATGGGTTGAAAAATGGCTGGCAATATATGACAGCGGAATTTGTTATCACGCCCAAAAAGACTGCATAAGTTTGATGAAGATATACTTTCGGCGCTTGAGGAAAATAATGACAAACTCAAAAATGCCGAAACAAGGCTTGGCAATGCAAAACAAGAAATCGATAAATATAAGGAATTTGAGGATATCAAACCTGAAGCCATTGTAACTCTAACAACACAGCGGCGGATGCTTGCGGTCGATCTGGCGGGCATTAATGCGCGGATCAAGGCCTGCCAAGAAATGCTCGCCAAAGGAAACATACCGGACGCCCGCAAAGATCAGATCGAAACCGCCAGGGTCGCCGCCGAAATCGAACTCCGCGGCCTGGACGCCAAACAAACGGAAATCGATCGTATTATTCAAGGCGCCCAGAATCGGGAAAAACTCACAGGAATAATACTCTCCCAACCCCAATATATTCGAGAATTGAAAAACTCAATTGATAATATTCAAAAAACGATCCCCGAATTGGAGCAATACCAACTCGGCTACCAACCGCTGCCTGTCGAAGACGGGAAGGTCACGATTCGCAAAATCAAGTGGATTAGCCCGCCAAAAACGGAAAAATCCAAATCCGATTCCACATCAAAATAATTTGTAGGGTGTGTGAAACACACCATGATTTATTGGGCGGTGCGTTTCACGCACCCTACAATCCTATAATCCGGCTGTTTGGTTTGGAGTCTATTCCAAATGTCGCCCCTATTTAGCCCCCGGTGAACACACCGGGGTTTTTAGTAGCGCAAAACCACCGACACACGATTATATCTCCCAAAACCTTCATCGGTTCCGCGTCTTTTTGTAGTCATAGTTCCGGTCAAAATCGAAGTCGCCGAATGATTGCGTGATTTCTTGTTGTTGTTTGTGTGCGATATATTCTTTAAGCGCCGCGGTCACAGCTTCTTTTTTAGTCCGATGCCGGCCCGCTTTTTTGCGCCTGAATGATTAATTTGTCTTAAATCGGTTGACATATTAAATCTCTTCCACGATTTCTTAATTCAAATCATAAAATGGTAACCCATCTGTCTTGTACGAATCCATTTTTCCCACTGGAAATTAGGCCAGGCGATTTCGTATACTAATACTAATCACTTTTAAAACCTATATCCACACTGACAATCAACTTGGATTACCTATTTTAACTAAATTGCACGCACAACATACCTTTTATGTTGAGCAAGGCGACTCGCGGAACACCCCTATTATGGAAGGCTTTAAGTCCCGTCTTCAACCCTCGTCATAACTTTCGATACCAACGGCACTTCGGATGTGGTGCGTTGACGTAAAAAATCAACGCGTGTAAAGGGCATCCCGGCCTTCGCTCTTGCAGTTCTATCGAGAGCGGATAAACTGGGCTTTCAGTGGAAAATCGTTTATATATTGTTCACATGGAAGGAACTGTTATGCAAAAAATATATCGAAATTGTACTATTTTGGCACTCGCACTGGCCGTGATTGGTTTGATAGACACGGCGGGCTGGTCACAGGCCCCACGCAGCCGATTAGGCGCAGGATTGCGCGGCGCGGACGGCGACCAGCCGCCCGATGCAACCGATGCCAATGCCAACAAACCTCCTGAAGGCGGATTGCGATTCCGGCTGCGAGGCGGCGCCCGCACGCAGGACAGTGAAAAACCAAAAACCGATCTTTCAGGCATGGGAAAAATCCCCGAGCCCCCGGGCTTGGGAAAATTACCCGATCTGCCTGGCATGGGAAAGATCGCCGACCTGCAAGCGGCCAGTCCGGCAACCGATGTTTATAAGCAAGGCACGGACGCCCTGGACAAAGGCGACTACGATGCGGCCATCGGCCTGTTCGACCGGGCGATCCAGGCCGATCCGAAATATGCCGCCGCTTATTGCGACCGGGGCATGGCCTATGCCGCCAAACAAGATTTCGACAAGGCCCTTACGAATTTCAATACGGCCATCCAGTTGGAGCCAAAGGGCGCCAGGATATATTTCAACCGGGCTTTCACCTATTTCCGCAAAAACGAAGTCGAAAAAGCGCTCGACGACTATAGTACGGCCATCCGCCTGGCGCCCAATTACGCCGATGCATATCGCGATCGCGGTTTTGTCCGCCTGCAAAAGGGCGATACAAACACAGCCCTGGCCGATTTGAACCAGGCCATCCGCCTGGCCCCCAACGACGCCGCCGCCTACGCCAGCCGCGGGGCAGCGCTTTCGCAGTTGGCCGACTGGGATCGGGCAATCGCCGACTTTTCCAAGGCTATAAAACTCGAACCGCAGGATCCCGAAACCTGGTGCGACCGCAGCAACGCCTACGCCATGAAAAAGGAATTCGACGCCGCGTTGTCCGATGCCCAGAGGGCCGTGAAATTGTCGCCCCTAGAGGCGTCCATCCATTTCACCTTGGGATATGCCCTATTGGGCAAAGGCGAAACGGATAAAGCCCTGGCCGAATTCAATGAGACCTTGCGTCTCGATCCGAATTATTCCCAAGCTATTCGCGAGCGCGGCCATGCCCTGCTGTACCAAGGCAGCACGGATTTGGCCATGGCCGATCTGGAAAAAGCCATCCAACTCTCGCCCGACGATCCCGAGGCCTTGTATTACCGCGGTTATGCCAGTTATTTAAAAGGAGATATCGACAAGGCGATATCAGATTACGATCTGACTCTGAAATCCGACAGTCACTTTGCCGAGGCCCATTTTCAAAAGGCCATGATTGCCCTGGATAAAAACGACCTGGGAAAAGCGTTGCTGGAATACAAGGAAGTAATCGGTATAAATGCCCTGCCGCCCGAAGAGTATAAAAATTGGGGCCGGCCTGATGACAAGGAAAAACGCGGCAAGGCGGTCGATGGTTTGGAAGAGACACTGCAAAAGGCCAAGGACGAGGCTCAATCGCATTCCAAGGCGGGGATCGCCCTGCATAAAAAAGGCGAATTAGACAAGGCCATCGCCGAATACGATCAGGCTGTTAAGCTCTATCCACGCTATGCCGAGGCGTATTATAACCGCGGCCTGGCATACCGGCAGAAAGACAATCTCGAACAAGCCCTGATCGATTACACCCAGGCCATCCGGCTTGATCCTAAATATATTCCAGCGTACTCTAATCGGGGCTATGCTTTTTACAAGCTCGGCGATATGGATCGGGCCCTGTCCGACTTCGACAAGATACTCGATCTCGATCCGGACAATGCCGACGCCAAAAAAAGCAAAGAGGTGCTAAGTAACATGCGCGTAGGCAGCGAGTCGCCTCGCAATTGATTTATAACAACGAGGAGGCAGTTATGAATAAATTCTGGAAATGGTGGCTTTCGTTCGCCATAAGCGGAGCATTGTTGCTCGGTCCGGGTTGCAGCGAGCAGCCGAAAAAAACGCCATCGGCAACTTCCCAATCCACGGCTAATGAGGACAAAACAACGCCAAAAACCGAGCCGGGCGTAACTATTGTTGACCCAACCATGACTATCGCCGCCGGCGAAGAAGAAGAAGCGGTAAATGCGAGCGAAACCACTACCCCATCCACCCCTAGCACAAGCGAGAGCGAGAATAAAATGAGCGTCAAGAAAGAATCCTATGGCAAAATACCGGACGGCACGGCAGTTGACCTTTACACCCTCAGCAATGCCAATGGATTGAAGGTAAAGATCATTACTTACGGAGCCACGATCACCGACGTCGAATTGCCCGACCGCAACGGCAAACTCGAAAACGTGGCTCTTTTCCGCGATTCGCTAGCAGATTACATGGACAAAAGCACGCCATACTTCGGATCCACTATCGGCCGCTACGGCAACCGCATCGCCAAGGGCAAGTTCACGCTCGACGGCAAAGAATATACGCTTGCGCAAAAACGACCACGGGAATACCCTGCACGGCGGTCTGAAAGGCTTCGATAAAGTCGTTTGGAAGGCCGAGCCGGTCAAGGGCAAGGATTCGGTGGGCGTGAAGTTCACTTATGTCAGCCCCGACGGCGAGGAAGGCTATCCTGGAACGCTCACCACCCAAGTCATCTACAGCCTGACCGACAAGAACGAACTGAAGATGAATTACACCGCCACGACCGATAAGCCCACGGTGGTCAATCTTACCAATCACACCTATTGGAACCTGTCCGGGGCGGGCTCGGGCGACATTCTTGGTGAGGTGCTGATGCTTAATGCCGACAGTTATCTGCCCGTCGATGCAGGCTTGATTCCCACTGGTGAAATCCAACCCGTCAAAGGCACGCCCATGGACTTTACCAAGCCTATGACTATCGGCTCGCGAATCGCTCAGGTCGGGGGAGACCCGGTCGGTTACGACCATTGCTACGTGCTGAACAAAAAAGAAGGCAAAGACGCATTGACGTTGGTGGCGAAAGTAGACGATCCGAAAAGCGGCCGGGTAATGGAAGTCTACACCACCGAGCCGGCCGTGCAATTGTATACCGGCAACTTCCTCGACGGCACCATAACCGCCGGCGGAAAAACCTACCAGAAACACGCCGCTTTCTGCCTGGAAACTCAACATTATCCCGATTCGCCCAATCAACAGGCATTCCCCAGCACCGTGCTCCATCCGGGCAAAACCTATAAACATTCCACGGTTCATAAATTCAGCACGGAATAAAATATTTATCCGATGACACAGCCAGGGCGGCTGGCGGCAAAGCGTTATTGTTTCCAAACTGGAAATGTTGGACATCAAATCACTTGGCGCCAGCCGCCCTGAATTATTTATGGGGAATTACGGAATGCCGCAAAATTTAATCTCCCCCTCTATGTCGTATTATATATAACTCTTATGGCGTATTATCCATAATGATGACGGGTATGCCGATCATTTATTGACGAGTTTTGACAGGTTGGCGACTTGGAAAACAATCAATTGCAGTGATTTGATAGAAGCAACAACAGCGTTTATTATTAAAAAATATCCGGAATATAGTTGTATTTTTTAGAATTTCATTTATACTAATTTTGAAGTTTAGTGTTTCTCGGTTAACGTGAACGAGAGGCGCTAATATGCAAACAATATAACACTAAAGCCGCGAGGCAGCGCTTTCACGTACTAAATCTCGCTGAAACGTCCATTCAAGCTTGGATGGTTTGCGCTGCTAGTAATTCTTGTTCGCCTTAGTTTCTGTCGGCGCCGGTTTCGTGCGAAATGCAGTCGAGAAAGCCGCCCATAGTTTTTTAAAACCGGAGATACGCACATTTAAACCGTTGGTGCTTTCACATATTTGCTAACAAGGCAAGACCAATTAGGTTTATCAACTCGGGAAAACGAACATCGAAAGGGAGGTGTTTATGAAATTCAGAATACTTGCGGTTATGGTAACGCTTCTGGCATGTGCTTCTATTAGCAAAGCAGAGATTAGTTACTGGGAATGCGCACCAGATGGTGATGGCGTTATTACTGCGAATAGCGATCCCACATGGGTTGACTGGGGATCGGGTTATTACGGAATGACCATGGATGCGACACACCATTCGTTGGATACTTTGTTGGATTATGGTCATATGGTAGGATCGTTCGTATCAAATGGCGATCCAACCATCAAGTTCACCGACTCTATCGATAATGATACTGGACAGACTTGGACCGACTATCATATCAACATTTATATGGATCATCCTTTCACGATTGTTGCCAATTCTGCCTTCGTAAATGATCCCCTTGATTGGAATCCCAATTCTATAATTACATCTGTAACCGGGGGTGGCCACACCGACACCCACGGCGACACGTACCAGTATGAAGGGAGTATCGACTATTATGCCGGCACGCCAGTTCCGGACACCGGAACGTTGGAGTTCGGATATAAAGTAAATTTCACTTCCTCCGGCACCATCAATTTTGTCCAGGAAATGCTGCCCACGCCCGAACCCAGCTCGCTCGTTATGTTGGCTTGCGGGCTACTAGGTTTACTAGGTATTCGGCGGCGTTTTGTTTGATAGACCGCTATTAAAATAATACGATAATTGATCATTCACCCCTTTTACGCCGCGATCAAAAAAGATCAAACGGTGTAAAAGGGGTTCATATTTTTATCCGCACGGTTCTCTATTTAAGGAGTTAGCGAAGCGTAATAAATAGATCTACGCTACATTAACTCCCCTTTTCATCTCCGCGGGATCCATCATGTAGCGCCGCAGATCGGCCAAGAACTGCCCCAGTTTATAGGCGTCAACCACGCGATGATCGGCCCGGGCAAACAGCGGCGCGGTTGGACCGTTTAAAGCCGACGGCTGAGACGGGCCCATGGTTATGTTCAGAGTGCAGGCATCGTTGGGAAAACGGCTGGGTTTGAACATCATCATGGGCGGCGCCCCGCGATGCCCCAGGTAATTAATCATCGTGCCCGCGCGGCACAAGCGATGCCCCCATAAAGCCGCGGGCCAACGAATCAGGTTGGTTGACCATATTACATGCCGGAAAAGAGGCCCCCTCATGAATTGCGGAATAAGGCGGAAAAGCTTTTCGTCGCGCTGATATGTCGAGAAACCCTTGGCAAGTTTTTGCGAATGTTCCCAAATATCGCACGCGATCTGGACGAGTGATTTTTGATCGACATGGCACACCAGACACACCTCGGGACCGCTGGAACCGCCCTGTATCGGAATGAGAATGTTCACTTCCTTAAAGGTGTAAAGCCGTCGCCTGATCACCCGGCGGTTGAACTCGGGATGCTCGGCCAGGCACCTTCCCACGGCTTGTATCAGTATGTGTGCCGGCGAGATCAAAACCTCGCTATCGGCGTTCACTTGCTTCAAATATGTTTCCAGTCCCGCTACAGGAACCTCGGTTCCCCATATAATCGTCGGGTCTGAAGGAGTTGGGCAAGCGGCCAAATAGTAAGACGACCATATGGGCGTTTCTTTAAATCGCAAAGGTCGGCGTTCGAGCGGCCATTCCATTTCATTTTCCCGGTTGATGTTGTTATTTCAAAGTGATTTTCCGTTACCGTCTTTCCCTAAATCGGCCTTACGCGAAGCAACCAACGTGGCTAGAGAACGAACGCTGCGGAAATGTCTCGGGGCTATCTCCCCATGGTCGATGGCGAATCCATACTGTTTTTCTATCGATGTCACCAGGTCCATCACCATTAGCGAGTCCAGCAGCCCCTCGTTTAACAGGTCCGTTTCCACAGTAATCGATGCATAATGTCCTACGCGGCGCAGGCACCATCCCAATAACGTTTCCTCGATTTCGTGTATAGTTTCATTCATAGGACGTTACTTCGCTGTTTGAGTGGCGGCTTGATACATCTGCCCCTTTTTCCATCGCAAAACCATCTTACCATTTTTATGAAAATAAACCGCCATTGATTATTGATAATTGCGTATTTTAAGAAAGAAATAACTATAAGAAAGATTGTTATAATAACCAAGGATATCCGGGCGATTCGACCTTCAGCATAATTGCCAACTGCCGCCTCACCTGCGCATTTTATCTATTATTAATTAAATCTTGGCATCAACCAGCAAGCCGGCAGGCATTGCAAGTCGATATAAGCAAAATAGATAAATTCTTTTAGAGGCCCAGTAATGAAGACTTCCAGAGAACTCGATCTGCTGCTTATCCGGAAACTCATCGAAAAACTTGGCGACAAAGATCCGCGGGTCCGCCGCAATGCTACCGGCGCCTGCGCATGCAAGGCACAAAAGCGGCAGGCGCAGTGCCGGCAATTTCACGTCTTTTAGACGACGAGGATCCCCGGGTTCGACGGGAAGCGGAACAGGCCATCGAGCAACTCACCCCGGTAGCTATTCGCGCATAACGGCAGTCGGAAATGACAACGCCGATATTCGACATCCTGGGTTTTGGCGCGGTTGCAGTGGACGATCTTCTATACGTCGATGATTATCCGCCGGCGGAGAGTAAAGTCCGGGTCCGACATCGATTGCGTCAATGCGGTGGGTTGACCGGCACCGCGCTGGTTGCAGCCTCACGATTGGGAGCATCCTGCGCGTATGTCGGATTGTTGGGCAATGACGAGTTGTCCAAATATGTGTCGGATTGTTTCGTCCGCGAGGGCATTGATACTGCACATTGCGTGCGGCGCGCCACGGCCCGACCGGCACATTCGACTATCATCGTGGACGAGCATCAAAAGACGAGGACCATCTTCGCTTCGCTCGCCGGAGATATCGGGGCCGATGCCCAGTCGCCCCCGGAAGACCTAATTCGCTCCGCCCATGTTATTCTCGTCGATCATCACGGACTGGAAGGCACAATACGCGCCGCTCGCATTGCCCGTCTTAGCGGCGTTTCAGTTGTAGCCGATTTCGAACGCAAGCCGGAAGGGAATTTCGACGAACTACTCTCGCTGGTCGATCACCTGGTTATTTCTGCCCGCTTTGCCGCCGAATTGACCGGAAACACCGACCCCGACCAGGCAACTTCAGCCTTGTGGACGCCAAAACGCAAGGCAGTTGTGATTACTTGCGGGGCTCAGGGAAGTTGGTATTTAGCCCAAGGTTTTAAAAAGCCCCTTCATTGTCCGGCTCATCCGGTAAAGGTAATCGACACGACCGGCTGCGGCGACGTTTTCCATGGGGCTTATGCGGCGGCCCTGGCAAGGGGCACATCGCCGGCGGAGTGCGTCGAAATAGCTTCGGCGGCGGCTGCGCTAAAAACTGCCAAGCGCGGCGGGCAAGCCGGTTGTCCCACACTACAAGAAGTGGAAGAATTCATACATCGCGCAAAGTGACGTAAATATTCGCCTCCGCCACTGTTCATATATCTTGCCTGTAGTAAAATTCTCCAAGGACGGCCGCTCTATATCCGGGCGCGGTCAATATAAACCTTCAGATACCCTCGCTAAGGAACCTCTCATGAAAAAAATGAAGGCCCTGGTCAAAAGCAAAGCGGAACCCGGTTTGTGGTTGGAAGACGTGCCGCTGCCCGAGATCGGCATCAACGACGTGCTGATCGAGGTCTTGCGCACGGGCATTTGCGGCACCGACGTCCACATTTACAATTGGGACGCCTGGGCGCAAAAAACCATTCCCGTCCCGCTGGTGGTAGGCCACGAATTTGTCGGCCGGATCGTCGATATGGGCAGTAACGTCAAGGATTTTCGCATAGGCGATATAGTAAGCGGCGAAGGACACGTGGTTTGCGGTCGGTGCCGAAACTGCATGGCCGGCCGGCGCCATCTTTGCAAGGAAACCCTGGGCATCGGCGTGAATCGGCCCGGCGCATACGCCGAATATATTTCCCTACCCATGACTAACGTCTGGCATCACGATCCTTCCATTCCCCGCGACGTGGCGGCGATTTTCGACCCCCTGGGCAACGCCGTCCATACCGCGCTTACCTTCCCGGTGTTGGGCGAGGACGTACTCATCACCGGGGCCGGACCGATCGGCATCATGGCGGCAGCCGTTGTTCGCCATGCCGGAGCACGCTACGTGGTCATTACCGACGTAAATCCCTACCGCCTCGAACTGGCCCGGAAGGTCCAGCCCACGCTGGTCCTCGACGTCCGCACCCAAACAATCAGCGATGCGCAAAAAAAACTAGGGATGAAGGAAGGTTTCGACGTGGGTCTGGAGATGTCGGGCAATCCGGCCGCGATCCGCGACATGCTGGACAACATGTGTCACGGCGGAAAAATCGCCATGCTCGGCATCCCGGCCGCGGAAATGTCTGTCAACTGGTCCACCGTGATCTTCAACATGCTCACCATCAAGGGCATTTACGGCCGCGAAATGTACGAGACATGGTATAAAATGACGGTAATGATCCAAAGCGGCCTGGATATCGATCCGGTAATCACCCACCGCTACAGTTACTCCGATTTTGAAAAGGGGTTCGAAGCCATGTGCTCGGGGAATTCCGGCAAGGTGATTTTGACCTGGAAAGGGGAATGAAAGGCGGATAACCTATGTTCGGTAATATGAAAAAATTTCTCGCCGATCAACTCCAGGTGATCCGCGACGCCGGACTTTACAAAGGCGAGCGGATCATCACCAGTCCCCAGCAAGGCGGGTCTCCGTCTTGGACCGCAAAGGCATATTGAACCTCTGTGCCAACAACTATCTCGGTCTGGCCGATCATCCCGAGGTGATTCGCGCCGCCCACGAAGCCCTGGACCGCTGGGGATATGGGCTGGCCAGCGTGCGATTCATTTGCGGCACGCAGCAGATCCACAAGGAATTGGAGCAAAAAATCAGCCGTTTTTTGGGCACGGAAGATACAATCCTTTACTCTTCCTGTTTCGACGCCAACGGCGGACTCTTTGAGACCCTTTTGGGCCTCGAAGACGCCGTAATTTCCGACGAGCTGAACCACGCCAGCATTATCGACGGCATCCGCCTTTGCAAGGCCCAGCGGTATCGATACAAAAACAACGACATGGCCGATCTGGAAATCCAACTCAAGCAGGCAGCCAGCGCCCGATTCATCATCATCGCCACCGACGGAGTTTTCTCCATGGACGGCATCGTGTCGAACCTGCCGGGCATTTGCGAATTGGCCGACAAATACGGGGCCCTGGTAATGGTCGACGACTCGCACGCCGTGGGCGTTTTAGGCCGGCATGGACGCGGCACACACGAATATCACGGCGTAATGGACCGCATCGACATCCTCACCGGCACCCTGGGCAAGGCACTGGGCGGGGCCAGCGGAGGGTATACCAGCGGGCGAAAGGAAATTATCGAAATGCTCCGCCAGCGGAGCCGGCCATATCTGTTTTCCAACACCGTCCCGCCGCCTATCATCGGCGTGGCCATGAAGACCATCGATTTGCTTTCTGAATCCACCGAACTCCGCGACCGCTTGGAGGCTAACACCAAAATGTTCCGCCAAGGCATGGCCGATCGCGGTTTCCAGATCACTCCCGGTGTGCATCCCATCTGCCCGATCATGCTTGGCGAAGCCGCCCTTGCCGCCCGCATGGCCGATGCCATGCTCCAGCGCGGCGTGTACGTCGTCGGTTTTTCCTTTCCCGTAGTCCCCCAAGGCAAAGCCCGCATCCGCGTGCAAATTTCCGCCGCCCACACGCCGGAAGACCTTCAATTCGCCATGGACGCATTCCTGAAAGTGAAAGCGGAAATGGGAATATGAAGAATCACTAATTGAACTTCTTGCCCGCAGTGCGCAACCTGATATACGGGCTGTGCCAGGTTTTTCAGGTTCAGATAGCTCAATGACCGATGCAGCCCAACAACTGTATGAGCAGCTTTTGGTCCTACGCTGTCAGGCCGGCGATGAAGATGCGTTTGAAGAACTGGTCGCGCGCTACCATCCGCGGCTGCGATACTATCTTCGCCGCATTCTTCCGCGCCGGACCACGCGGACGACGTGCTCCAAGAAGTCTGGCTGGCCGTGTACCGGGCGCTGCCGCGACTGGCCGATCCGGCCGCGCTGGCGGCGTGGCTCTACCGCATTGCCAGAGACAAGGCTTCGGTCCAGTGGCGCGTACGGCCGCCGGAGCGTTTGTTGGATGTTTCGGATCTCGTCGAGGAGCCGTCGCAAGACAACGAGTTCCGCCGGGAAGACGCCCAGGAAATTCACGCGGGTCTGGACCAGCTCACCCCGGAGCAGAGGGAAATCCTGGTGCTGCGGTTTTTGGAAGATATGACCTACGAACAGATCGCTAAGGTGACAGGCTGTCCGATCGGCACAGTCCGCTCCCGGCTGTACTACGCCAAGTCGGCCTTGCGCCAGGCAATCGAACACAGGAGATCGACATGAACGCTAAGCACGAACAATCGGCGGAGAAAAAGACGCTTGCGGATACTCTGTTGGCCATCGACAGTCGGATGCCGACTTCGTCGGCCGAGGGGCGTGAAGTCGCCAAGGAGGTCTTGAGTCGCGATCGGCGGCGGGTCCGACTCCTTACGCGGGCGATGAGCGGATTGTTCCTGTTAACGGTCATCGGGATCTGCCTATCTGCCTATTGGTACTACATAAAGGTCGTGCCCGAAATGAACGGGTTACGGCGAGGCATCCCCGTAATGTATTCGGACATCTCCAAGCTGGAACCTCAACCCTCCAAGCCGGATCCGCTGGCCAGAATCGCAATGCTAGCGGTAGAGCAATGCCACGTACTGTATATGATCCTGCTTGCAACCGTCTGGGGAATCTTGGTGTTACTCGCGATCATGCTGGCGGCCGCCGTTTGTACGGTTCTGTTGATCATGGCCATCCGCGCCGCTACTCTGCGCCAGATCCAGGCGAGCCTGTTGGCCCTTTCAGAACAGTTCGATGCGCTGCAACAGTCGCTTCAGGACGGCCAGTCCTCCGCCGGCGTTCAAGCGACTAAACAGTCGGGCGGGTGACGATCAATTTACAGTTTCCAAGAAATATTTTGCCCGCCATGTATTTAGCCCCCCGTGAATACACGGGGGGCTAAAACTGGAAAATACTCCGCACGGCCCCGGTTTAATCACCGGGAGCTAAATATGCCTACTCCTCGAATTCCGCCGATTCATAACGTAGAATCTCTCGTTCCCAATCAGGCTCGTGCACCGGCCAGCCCTGGATAGAGTTCAATCCGTCGATTTCCACATGCGGCCGGTTTTTTTCATGGACCAGGCGCCAGCAACTCCATTCGGCCGCGGATGGCGGCGGAATCCGGCCGGGAAGATTGCCGCGGCGAAATGTTATTCGGCCTTGATCGAAAATGGTCATTATCACCGCCGGGCGGCATTCGAGCATTCGCCGAGCGATCAACTCGTGACTGGCGGTGCAATATCGACCTTTAAGCGCCAATAAATCCCAGTTCAATGCGGCGGCTTCCTCGCCAAACCAATGGGAAGGAATGAGCAATCGGCCAGCCAGTTGATTGGCGATCTGCTCCCGGGCGCGGGAAGACGATTCGCACGGATTAACGCCCAAGCGATCGAACGCGCGATAAGCCGCGTGTTCGCCGATTTCGTGGGCTACTGCCCATTGCCGGCGTTCCAAGCGCGGATCGGACCGCAATAATATCGTCGCCTTGGGTCGCAATGCGCTGCGATTGCTCAGTCGCACGTACCTTGCCCGGCCCGCCTGGCAATCATCCAAGGCCACGGTTATTCCCAGCGCCTGCGCAATCTGAAAGGCATCCACAGGCGGTTCTTCCCAGCGGCATTGGGCGAGAATTTCTTCAACCACGGAATCCAAGCCCGCGGATATTTCTTCAAGCGTTAAATCGGCCAACATCTTCCGCCCCTTTTGAAATCGAACCTCAGTTATAGTGTATATATGTATACTATATCATATTTCTCATTTTTGGCAAGTGCCAATATGCGCCACTTACATTTTTTCCCAGATCGGATAACATAATAATTTGTTAAATCATTCATCTTTCAGCACTCATCATTCATTATTTTCCTTCCTCCCTTGCCGAGATCATGACCAAAAAACCTCCCAAAGGCAGTTACGCCCTTATCAGTCTTGGCTGCCCGAAAAATCTGATCGACACTGAGCGGATGGCAGGCCTGCTGAGGTTGGACGGTTTTCGCCTGGTCAAGCAACCCACAAGCGCCGATTTCGTGGTCATAAATACCTGCGGATTTATAGCCGACGCCAGGGAAGAATCGCATCGGGCCATCGAAGAAATGCTGGAATTGAAGGCCAAGGGCAAGATTCGCGGGGTGATTGTCACCGGCTGCCTTGCCGAAAGGGAAAAAGATCGGCTGCTGCAGAAATATCCCCAAATCGACCAACTAGTGGGGGTCTTCGGACGCGACGATATCGTCACTGCCGTTGCCCGCATGTACTCCGGCCTGAGCGAGCAGCGGACGATTTTCCGCCCTGCGCCCAGCCGTCCGCTTGCCGATACGCATCGATTGCGGATTACACCCCGGCATTTGGCCTTTTTAAAAATCGCCGAAGGTTGCAACAGGCTATGCAGTTTTTGTTCCATCCCCCAGATGCGAGGGCCTTATGCCAGCAAACCGGTCGAGCAGATCGCGGCTGAGGCGGAAGAACTGGCCGCGGACGGCGTTAAGGAACTGATCCTGGTGGCCCAGGACAGCAGTTTTTATGGCATCGACATATATGGCCAACCGAAATTGGCCGAGTTACTACGGGAACTGGATAAATTAGAGGGCTTGGCGTGGATTCGGTTGATGTACCTTTATCCGATGCACATAACCGATGAGTTGATCGATACCGTGGCAACGGCTAATAAAGTACTGTCATATCTTGACCTGCCGCTACAGCACATAAACGACGAGGTCCTCAGCCGGATGCGTCGCCGCGTTACCCGGTCGGAAACAGAGGAATTGATCCACCGGCTGCGGACCAAGATCAATTCTTTAGTGCTGCGCACCACTCTGATAGCCGGCTTTCCCGGAGAAACCGAAGAGCAGTTTCAGGAATTGCTCGATTTTGTCGAGGAGCAGCGATTCGAACGTCTTGGGGCGTTTGCCTACTGCGAAGAGCCGGGAACGGCCTCCGTGGAATTGGACGGCAAATTGCCGGAAGATGTAAAAAACTCCAGGCGCGACCGACTTTTAGCGACCCAACAAACCATCGCCTTTTCCTGGAATGAGGAGCAGATAGGCCGGCGCATGGAGGTTATTATCGATAGTTGCATTCCCAAAGAGAAAAACGCCTTTATCGGTCGTAGTTATGCCGATGCCCCCGAGATAGACGGGGTAATATACGTAACTGGCGCAAATTTAAGCCTGGGCCAAATCGTACCTGCTGAAATTGTTGCTTATAAAGGCTATGATCTTATAGCAGTAGCATGTGAGGGGGAATGATCGCTAAAATACTGACGGATTAATATGGTTGGATTATCAACAAAGATTTCTATTTTTTTGAATACTCCCAAATACCTTTAACGTGGATTTTATTATATGACCAGCGACATCAAACAGGTTGACCGCGCTAGGGCAAAGATATTTAATCTGCCCAACCAATTGACGTCCCTGCGTTTGGTTTTGTCGGTGGTGCTTTTTTTCCTGATGGCCTACGACTGTTACCTCTGGAGTCTCGTGTTATTTATAATCGGGGCCGGCACCGACTGGATCGACGGCTATTACGCCCGCAAGTACGGCCAGGTCACCACGTTGGGCCGCATTCTCGATCCTTTTGCGGACAAGGTAATCGTTTGCGGGACGTTCATTTTCCTGGCGGCAAATCCGAAAATGATTGAAGTGCCGTTGGGACTGCGGGCATGGATGGTGGTGGTAATCGTAGGCCGGGAAATATTGGTCACTGCGCTTAGGAGTTTTATCGAAGAGCGGGGCGGGGATTTTTCGGCCCAGTGGTCGGGCAAGATCAAGATGGTGCTGCAATGCCTTGCCGCCAGCGCTTGCCTGTTTTACATGTATTACGCCAATCAGCAGGAAAACGCACCTCAGTGGTGTAGAGTGTTATTGGTGTTTTCGGTTTGGTCGGCGGTGATTTCCACGGTTTATTCCGGCGCGGTGTATATTCGCGCGGCTATCAAAGTTCTGGCTTAGTAAAGTAGATGAACATCTTTGCCCAGCAAGACCCGGCCCTGGGATTTGTGACCCTGATTTTTTTGGCCGTTGGGATCTGTCTGGTAGCGTGGGCGGCGATCATCGAGCGCATGGTCTCAGGCGCGGCGATTCTGCCATATCAGCCTAGGCGCCGCGTCCCCTGGCAGTTTTGGGATTTGCTGGCAGTGATGGCATTTTATGTTGCCGGAGTAGTTGTTTTAATTCATCTGGCCCAATATTTTTGGCCGCTGGCATCAAATGAAACTTCCGGCAACACAGCGACCGGGCAGACCAGTACTGCTCATCCGATCATTCAATTGTTGGCGGTGAAGGATTGGGTGGCATTTCTTTTATGCGGCACGGCCGCGGTTGCTGTGGCGCCCGTCACCGAGGAGTTTTTCTATCGCATTTTGTTGCAAGGATGGCTGGAAAAGGCCGAACGCACCTGGCGGCGCCGCTTGCCCATGCTAAGGCGATGGATGCCGCCGGCCGCGATGCCTATCTTTATTTCCTCGATCATTTTTGCCGGACAACATTTTCGCAAAGAGGCCCCAATGGTAAATGTGGACCTTTTCATGTTGTTGTTGGCGTGCGATGGCATTGTAAGAATATTGACCGTAATCTTCAGTATTATATTTTTGCATTGGCGGGTAGGAGCTACTGCGGTTGATTTCGGATGGGCGCCGAAAAACGCTCTTGCCGACGTGCGATTGGGATTGATCACCTTCGCGGCAATTGCAGTCCCGATATATGGGTGCATGATTGCCGTATCGCAACTATTGCCAAAAAAGTTCGCCCCGGACCCGATCCCTATTTTCTTTTTTGCCCTTGCGCTGGGATTATTATACTATCGAACGCGCCGCGCGGTGCCGTCGATTGCCCTTCACATGGCCTTGAATGCCACGAGCCTGGCAATGGTTTTTTTGGGGGGGTTTGGATAAAATTGTTGAGTGCTGATTACTGAATGCTCCGAACTTCTTACTGATAACCGAGCACTGACAACTGATAACTGAAAGGAATTATCATGGCATTGGGTTTTGGCATCATTGGTTGCGGGATGATTTCCAGTTTTCATGCCCGGGCGATTGCGGAGGTTCGCGGGGCGAAATTGGTGGGCGGATTCGACGCCCAGCCGGCGGCGGCCGATAAACTCGCGGCCAACTTCGGCTGCAAGGCCTATCGCCGGCTGAAGGACATGCTGGCCGATCCGGAAATCGAGGTGGTGACCATCGGCACGCCCAGCGGATCGCATTTGCAACCGGCCGTGGCGGCGGCACGCGCCGGCAAGCATGTCATCGTGGAAAAGCCCTTGGAAATCACGCTTAGCCGTTGCGACAAGATCATCGGCGAGTGCGATAAGGCCGGCGTGGTGCTTTCCACGGTTTTCCCCTCCCGATTTCATGACGCAAGTCAAAAACTAAAACGGGCCGTGGATCAGGGCCGATTCGGCCGGCTAGTGCTTGGCGATGCCATTGTAAAGTGGTATCGCACGCAGGCTTATTATGACAGCGGGGCCTGGCGGGGCACCTGGCGGCTCGACGGCGGCGGGGCCTTGATGAATCAGGCCATTCACTGTGTCGATTTGCTCGCCTGGCTGATGGGGCCTGTGGCAGAAGTCCATGCCCAAACCGCTCTGCTTGCCCACCAACGTATTGCCGTGGAAGATACTGCCGTGGCCGCAATTCGATTCGTAAATGGGGCCCTGGGCGTTATCGAGGCCAGCACGGCAGCATATCCGGGCTATCTGAAACGGATAGAAATCAGTGGGTCCTTGGGTTCGGCCGTTTTGGAAGAAGAAGACCTGGTAAAGTGGGATTTCGCCAAAAAAAACAAGGCCGACGATGCGATTCTGCACAAAATGGCCAAACGCAAAACGAGCGGCGGCGGCGCGGCCGATCCGGCCGCAATCGGATACCAGGCCCATGCCCGGCAGTTTCAGGACGTCGTCAATGCCATAAACAAAGGCACAAGACCGTTGATCGACGGGCTGGAAGGACGCCGGGCGGTGGAGATTATTTTGGCCATTTATAAATCGGCCGAAACTGGCCGGGCGGTCCCCCTGCCGTTATTGGCCGACCCCCCCTTAAAAGCCAGAAAAGCCGATTCGTAATCTAAACAAGCCAAGAAACCGATCTTTCCCTATATCAAAATTCCTGGGAAAATGCCGTCTATACACGCTAGATCGCTTTCCAAATAAGTGGAGCATTTGTGTGGCAATGGCGTTACGCCAGTGCTTAGAAAATCACGGGCAAGATGCCCTTACCACCTATTTTAACCCGCTACATTTAGGCGGGATGCATTCTAATTTGACATTCCAAGGAAGGAATCGGGAATGAATCGCAAACAGGTTGTCGATTTTCTCGTCTATCTGGCGGTTCGAATTATTGATATGCGTCGCACAGGCGGTGCGGATCGAAACGGGCCGGGCTATTGCCCGTCGGTTGGCCTGGCTGTTTTGCGACGTACTAAAGATCCGTGCCGGCGTGATCGATGAAAACCTTGCCCATGCCTTTCCGGACCTATCGGCCCATGCCCGAAAGCGGCTGCAGTTGCAAATGTGGGAACATCTTTTCCTGCTGGTCCTGGAAGTCGCCCACACACCGCGAAAAATCCACGAGACCAACTGGCGCGATTACGTGGAACTGACAAACGAAGAGCACCTGGTCAAGTTATTGTTTGAAAATCGGCCGCTATTGATCGTTACCGGCCACTTCGGAAATTTCGAGGTGGGCGGATACGTGCTGGGCATTCTCGGCTTTCCGACTTATACGGTCGCGCGCACGATGGATAATATTTATCTCGATCGTTTTGTAAATCAATTTCGCGGCACAACGGGCCAGCATATCATCCCCAAAAACGGCGGCGCGGATGAGATCGAGCGTGTGCTCTCCAACAACGGCACGATGACCTTTCTGGCCGATCAATATGCCGGCCCAAAGGGATGCTGGGTTGATTTTTTCGGGCGGCCGGCCTCGGCCTACAAGGCTATCGCCCTGTTGGCGCTGGAATACAATGCCGTAATGGCCGTTAGCGCCGCAACCCGCAAGCACAAGCCCATGCATTTCCACCTGCACAATTACGCCATGGCCGATCCGAGGGCCATCGACGGCAACCTGGGCACTCTCCGCGAACTGACCCAATGGTATACCACGCGCCTGGAAGAACTCATTCGCCGTACCCCGAACCAATACTGGTGGCTGCACCGGCGTTGGAAGGATACCAGAGAGCCAAAACAGAAAAAACGTCAAGCAGCGTGAAAAGGGGATAAGTCCAATTATTGACAAGCAATGTCGGTTATGTTAAATTCATCCCGTGCCAAGAACAGCCCGCATAGCTCCCGGTGGAATGATCTTTCACGTGCTTAACCGCGCAAATGCGCAGGCGCGGATTTTCGGCAAAGAGGAAAATTACGCCGCCTTCGAGCGGGTAATGCAAGAAACGCTGGCCAGGAAACCGATGAGGATTTTGGGTTATCTGATAATGCCAAACCACTGGCATCTTGTTCTATGGCCGAAACACGACGGCGATCTGGGGGCATTCATGCAGCGGCTCACCACCACGCATGTGCGGCGTTGGCATTTATATCGAAAGACCGTCGGTTGCGGGCATCTTTATCAGGGAACATACAAATCATTTCCAATCGAGGCCGACGAGCATTTGCTTACAGTCCTCTGTTACGTGGAACGAAACGCCTTGCGAGCGGGCTTGGTCGAACGTGCGGAAGAGTGGCGCTGGTCAAGTCTATGGCGCTGGCGGCACCCCGAAGTGATCGAGGAAGTACCGCCTTTGACGGCTTGGCCCGTGGATAGGCCTCGACAATGGCTTCAGCAGGTGAACCGCCCCCAGCCCAAAGCGGAGTTGGAAGCATTGCAAACGGCAGTGGGTCGCGGCCGTCACTTTGGAACCACGACCTGGCAGGAAATGACCGCCGCGAAATTAGGACTTGAATCTGCATTTCACCCCCGTGGAAGACCGAGGAAACGCAAATAATTGGACTTATCCCCTTTTTATTCTCATTGAAAAAAGTCTTCTGACGACAGTTGCCACGTTGCGTTATGTGATGCGGCAAACCAGGGATAACCAGCCGTGCCAATCTTGCCGTGCCGGATATTTATCGAAAATACCCCATCTTGTCAATACTAGTATTGTGTTCCCGGATTACCAGTGAGGCGTGAAGTTGGCTATCTATGTCCGTGGGCAATGGCATTCAGGGATTCTGGGCGGGCTTGTATCCGAGCTTCTTAGCCTTCTCAAAATTCTCTTCGGCCTTTGCATTCTGGCCTTGCCTCGCGTAGGCAAAGCCACGTCCGTAGTATGCCAATCCGTAATTCGGGTCGAGCCGAATGGCATCCGTGTAATCGGCAACAGCTTCGTCGAACTGGCCTTTTGCGCAGCGGAGATCAGCGCGGTTGATGTAAGCATCTTTGCATCTAGGGTCCAACTCGACGACCCGAGTGTGGTCTTGAATGGCTTCGTCGAACTTCCCAAGCTCTGCATACGCCCAACCGCGATTAAAGTATGCGTTTGCACACTTGGAGTCGAGAGCGACAACCCGCGTGGCGTCGGCGATTATCCCTTGGTAATTTTTTTTGCGGCCATAGGCTGCGATACGGTTCAGATATGCCGACACGTCACTTGGCTAGAGACGAATCGCCTCGTTGGCATCCGAGATCGCAAGGTCGTAATCGCCCTTTGCCAAGTAGGCAGCACACCGAACTGAGTAGGCCGTTGCGTTTTTCGGGTCGAGATGAATTGCCTCAGTAAGATCGGAGATCGCTTGGGGTATCTGTGCTTTCTCAAAATACGCCTTGCCGCGCCAGTAGCGAGCAAGTGACGATTGAGGGTCAAGGCGAATTGCGTCCGCAAAACCTTCCATAGCTTTGTCGTAATCGCCCGATCCATAACGAAGGCAAGCGAGATAGACCCGCGATTGCATGGATTTCGGATCGAGTTCAACAGCCTTTGCGTAATCTTGAATGGCTTCTTTAACGCTCCCCAGATCACCGTAGGCCCTCGCACGGCCTGCGTAAGCGTCCGCACATTTCGGATCGAGTTCAATGACTCGACTCGCGTCTGCAATTGCGCTGCGATGCTCTCCCTTGGTGCTGTAGGCGGTGCTCCGATAAAGATACCCTAATGTGTCTTTTGGCGAGAGGCGAATTGCCTCTGTAAAATCAACGATCGCTTGGTCAGTCTTGTTCTGCGCGAGAAATGCCCTACCGCGATTAAGGTAGGCTTTCCACTTCTGTGGATTCAGTTGAATCGCTTCGGAGAAGTCTCGAATTGCCGTCTCATAATCGCCTTTAGCGGCGTAGGTAATTCCGCGACCGTAATAGCCGTCAGCGCATGTTGAGTCCATTTCAATTACCTGAGTAAACATTTGGACAGCAATGGCATAATCCTTCTGCTCCCATGCTGCCTTTCCTTTTGTCAGTAGTTCCTCCTTCGTGCTTGCAAAAACAATAGAGCAGTAGAAGAAAACCAACAACGTCTCGATCCATCGAGCACATCTACGCATCGTATCCTCCCAACTGTATCATGTCTTGTAAGGCCGCAAATTCAGTAAATGGTCGCCTCAATATGTCCACGCGCCTTGAACCCCGCGTTTGTACGGGTACTGTCCAATGTTTCCGGGAATAGTCCACGGATGCATCCAATCTCCTCCTGGAATAACAGGCTGAATCCCACAGCCTCCGTGTCCTCCCCACGGAAGCGGGAAGCATAAAGGGGATAAGTCCAATTATTTACACAATTCACTTCCGCGTAACGAGCTAAGTGTCATCATCGCAATTAATTGCAATTAATTGGACTTATCCTCTTTATTCATCTCATCCTTTCCGATACATGCTTCCTTCGCCGATCGGCTTGAAGCCCAGTTTTTGATAAAGGTTGATGGCCGGGGCATTGCTTTCCATGGTTTGGGCCTCGACGATTGTAATGCCTTGGCGCGTAAACTGCCGGAAGACTTCGCTGAGTAAAAAAACGGCGTAACCGCGGCGGCGATAGGCGGGATCGACGTGCAATTCGATCAAGCCGGACCGCCGGCCCGACGTATTGGTCCCGGTCGGTTCCATGCTGCGGAAAATAGCGCGTGCCACGGCGGGTCCGCCGCCGCGTGGGACCATTTCGAATCGCGTCAGGTCGAATTCGCCCAGCGTGCAGGCCTCCCACCAGTTTCGCGTGGGAAAATCAATCGTCTCTTCCACCAGCATTTGCCGGCGGATTTGCATTTGCGAACGGTCGATCACCGCTTCGAAACGGCTTAGATCGACTTGCCCGATTCTTGTCCGTTCGATTTCTCGATAATCATGCGACTGGAATAAATTTCGGGCCACCGGATCGGAGTCCAGCACCCCGGGAAACTCGCTGCCCCCGTACAATCCCAAATAAAAAGGATTAAGCGGTTGAATGCCGCCGCCGTAAAACACCTTTGCACCCCGGCGCGAAGATATTGCTCGCATTGATCCAGCAGGCCTGCCGCCACTTCGCCCTCGGCGCAGTCCGGCCGAACGATTACGATCGAGGTCACTCCCAAATCGAACGATATCGCATTGAGCTGCTCGTTGGGACCGAATCCCGCGTGCGCGAAACCGACCGGCGAGCCGTCCGCAAAGGCAAGAATCAACCCGGCGTAATCGAAGTATGGTTTGGCGAATACGAGTTGCTCCAAGAGATCGGGCGAGACCAGGTTCATAAGTCCAGGCTGACCTGCACGGCTGCGCCAAAGGGCCGTCAGGATGGGAGGATCGGCGTTTCGAAAACTGCGATATGTCAACATGAAGCGTTATAATCTAAGCAAATTTAAATCGTGGCGATTATAGACTTTTACAGGCTATTGTTCCAGTCATATAAAACCCCTACATCGGGTGGGCAATCATTTTTTGTATTTTAGAGATGATTTTTTGCGTATAATCCGCGGAAAATAAGCAATTTTGTTATACTCTGATTCTTTGTGATTGAAATGCTCCCCTCGACGAACGGCTATTAATTATTAGAATTGAGTTATCGTTAGCTGGTGGAAGTTGTGCGCGAAACGAATAGTTTTGCGAAAATCGCTGGTTTTCATGCGATTTCCGCCCCGGAAAACCGGCATCGCCGCCTTATAGTGGTCTGTCTCGGAAAGTAATTCATGAAACAATCGATCAAGGATCAGGCAACAGTACCGGATATTTTGCGCACGCTGTATGTTCCTATTGCCGCGGAACTTGAACAAGTCGAGAACATTCTGCACGACGAGTTGCGCAGCGATCATCCCTTTGTCGATCAATTGGTTAAACATGGTTTCCGTTTGGGGGGGAAGCGGCTCCGCCCGGCCTTGCTTTTGCTGGCCGGCAAGGCCTGCGGCCCATTGCGGCACGAACACTTTGTGCTGGGGGCGGTGGTGGAGTTGATTCACACAGCCACCTTGATTCACGACGACGTCCTGGACGAAGCCACTATCCGCAGGCATCTCGATACGATCAACGCCCGCTGGGACAACGAGGCAAGCGTATTATTGGGCGACTATCTGTTCGCCCGATCCATCTGCCTGGCCAGCACGCTGGAAGATCATTTCGCCACAAAAGTTCTAAGCGCAACCGCCAAAATCATGTGCGAAGGCGAGTTGAGACAGATCGAAAACCGGGGAAACTACAATCTCGCGGGAAGACCAATACCTTTCGATTATCGGCAACAAAACGGCCGAATTGATGGCCTGCAGTTGCCGCTTGGGGGCCTATTACGCCGATGCAAATTACGACTGTTTGGAAGCACTAAGGCGTTACGGCTATAACCTGGGCATGGCGTTCCAGATCGCCGACGACCTGCTGGACCTGCTGGGCGACGAAAACACCGTGGGCAAGTCGCTGGGCACCGATTTACATAAACAAAAAGCCACGCTTCCGCTTATTCGGCTCTTGGATCAGGCCTCGCCAAGCGAAAAAAACGAACTTGTGGGCCTGTTATCCGACTCGGGCAACCATCGGCTCGAAATGCTGCGCAAATGGTTCGACGAGTCCGATGCGATTTCCCACGCCCGGAACCAGGCCATTTCCTTTACCCAATCGGCCGCCAAGGAACTTGCCGCGTTGCCGCCCAGTCCGGCCTTGGAGAGCCTGCATGGGATCGCCGAGTTTGTAGTCAACCGGCAGTTATAGAAGTGGCACGGGCATCTTGCCCGTGCATATTCTTGCAGTGGTGAGACGCCAGGGCCACTTGATTATCCGATGCGAGCCAATATGTTTATTCCAACCGCTTGGATTCGGCCAGCATGGGCCGGAGTTCGTCCACGAAATCGCGGGCGTCTTTGAATTGGCGGTAGACGCTGGCAAAGCGGACGTATGCCACCTGGTCGAGCACGCGGAGCCGGCGCATGACCATTTCGCCGACCTTGGGGCTTTCGACCTCTGCCTCGTAATTGGATTCTATTTCGTTTTCCACGTCGGAAACGATGGTTTCCAGTTGGGCGTCGCTGATGGGACGTTTCCAGCAGGCCTTTTCCAAGCCCTGTTTGATCTTGGCGCGGTCGAAAGGTTCCCGGGACCCGTCTTTTTTCACGATTTTTACGGTGGTGCCTTCGATACGCTCATAGGTTGTATATCGCCGTTTGCAGTCCAGGCATTCCCGTCTGCGCCGAGTAGCAATGCCGTCTTCGCTCGCCCGGGTGTCGATCACGCGATCATTATCCACATGACAAAAAGGACATTTCATGGCGGCGGACGTCTCCATTCCTGTAAAATTATGAAACTACACTATAATCCATGCCGGGTTGGGGGGAAAGGGGCGGGTTGAGAAGGATAAAGGATGAAGGATGAATAGTTATAAATTAATCGCTTGCGGTTTCGCACTACCCACTGCCCACTACCCACCGCTTTCTAATAACTGATTGTATTGTTATTGCTAAAAATTAACTACTCTTTTTTTTGCTACTTTTTTTAAAAGTAGATAGATTTTCATAT
Organism: Pirellulales bacterium; assembly: GCA_963844755.1. Taxonomy (GTDB): domain Bacteria; phylum Planctomycetota; class Planctomycetia; order Pirellulales; family Thermoguttaceae; genus JBEKIK01. Next base: position 109,649 of record CAWJPM010000012.1, on the reverse strand, counting down.
TGCTTTCGCAAGCCAGAGCATGACCGGGAAAGACCGGCAGAGCATGACCGGCAGAGAATGACCGGCAGAGAATGACCGGCCTAGCTGAATAATTCGCCTTGATATGTCAGAGCATGACCACAAAGACCGGCAACCGGCAGCATGTAGAATAATATATCAAAGACCGTTTGAACGCATTACAATCAATTCTGTGAATTACCATTAGATTTATGGCAGTTAAAATAGGTAATTCTTTTGATAAAAGTTATTACTTTCCCGATTTTACATAGTTCGCTATCACTCACTAAAAAACGGGTCTTTCCTTCACTTATTTACATCTTCTTTTTACATTCATCATTTACATTCATTATCATTAACAGTGGAATTTTATGCTTTTTATCTTATTCGGGGTTTGGGCACCCCAACAACGAAAAAACCCCTCAGAATCATATAGATAGTGAGGGGTTGAAACAATTGATTTTTTGTTTCTTTGATGCTATGCCGTTTGTAAATCTTGGATGGCCGAAAACAGGTCTTTTAACTCAGTACAGATAGTACCGTATTGAATTTGCTTTTTTCCTGCTGCCGATACCCACCCCCGATTTTTAAAGGAGGGTATATTTAGTTGGGGCATTTTCGCTTTGCATGTTGACAATTTTGCTTTTGCCCTCAATTCGATTTTCTCCAAGTCGTTTTTAATGTCTTTGAACATATCAAACATTTGGAGTTTTTTAATAAACTCGATACGATCTGTGCTTTCCTTGTAACACTTTAAAAACTTGACAATTTCCGCCTCTTTACCATTGCCATTGACGGGGGTTTTCACTTCGGGGGTAGTCGATACGATAGTTTTCGCTAATTTAACCATGATACAATTTCCTTCTAACTAAGGATTTTTTGTTAATGATACGACATGTATCACTCAACATATTTAATTATATCATCGTCCACATTTTAAGCAATAGATATTCGTATATTTTTTCTATTATTTTTTACCTTTTTTTGGTTGTGGTAATTCTTCTTTTTTTGCTTTGATATTCGGCATAGTTTTGAGTAAATCATTTAGGGCATCGGCATCAATACCCCCCGTCCTACCCGTAGTTAATCCTAATTGTGCTAATGTCTTTAGATGGACCCCATTTGACCGTAATAAACTAATACGGGTCGCTATTTGTTTTTCATCCATACCGGTCGATTTTTGTAAATCCTCAAGGGTTTTCGACTTCTCATAGGATTTAATAAATTCTTCATGGGATACCTTAGACATGATTTTCCCTCACTTAATTAGATGTTAATGTATACAATAAACAATACTATCAACATCATATTTTACCTTTTTATATTGTCAAGAGGAATTAGATAACATATCAAGGGTGTTTTTCCCAATATATCCGCATTAGACAAAAACCATCTTTATAAACATAGACATGTATATTTTGTAATTGGTAAGTTTTTAACTTCACTGGAATAATCCAGACCTACATTTTGGTACTTTTTATAAAAGTACATAGGACATGGATATTTTGTTTTAACTTTCCGGGGGGTGGTGGGGTTGATATCGTCCAAGATGGAATGTATAAGAATAATCAGATACGGTAACTAACTTTACTGTGTTTAGGGATATGGGTAATTAACCTTGCCCGTATCCCGATATTTTTGGGGGGTGTGTCATATTGCCCCCACTTGCCCATTATGGGAGGGCCGATATTCGGGGTGTAATTTAAAGAATTTTTCAGAAATATCTTTCCATATTTTATAATGTACAATACCATTTATACATCCATCTGATATATTATATTTATGTTTAATAGTTTTATATTTCATATTGTTTATATACCTATCATTTAATATAGATATCACTTGATATATATTTAATTTACAGTGTATCCTTATATGTTCTTTTGGAGTTATAAATATACAATTCTTTGGAGAGTAATTTTTATTATTGTTTATTCTATGTATCTGTAATCCCTTTTTATATCCATTAACAATTGCCCAATTATAGAATGACATAAAATCTTTTTTCCATTTATTACATACTCTAATACCTTTTAAATAATAATATGGTAAATCATGTGCTTGTGCTTTTTTACTACATCTAATTTTAATTATGTTCCATATTCCATATAATGGATGATTAGATAATGTTTTAGTACCTTTATAACGACTCATGTATTTAGTAATATGTAAAATTCTGGCACAATCTTCTATAGCTTTTTTTGTCCTATTAAGATATTTTGCTATCTCTGAATTATTCATCTTGCCATGATTAGATATTAAATATTCTAATTCTTCTTTACTCCACCTTTTGCCCATTATAATCTTTCATCGAATTAAATAAAACCGCCCTCATAATCTGATATCGGAAAGACCACAAGGGCGATAAGTATAATTTAATTTTCCCGATATCTCTATATAATATTATAACTGAAATTACCCCTATTTTGCCCTGTATTTACTATATTATTTGTTACTTTTTTAAAGTAATTAAAATTCATCATCGGTGGTCGATTCACCATCTTCAAAAAGATATGATGGATTTTCCTCAACATTTAAACTACCACAAGCAGGGCATATAATTTGCCCATTTTCATTAGTAGTAAATTCAGTAAATCGGCAATAGCAATCATTGCAAAGATACATATTGTACCTTATTTTCTTTTTTGCCCCAATTCATCTTCTTATATATTGGGTATGACAGTAGGTAAAATAATAATTGGATACAATTACCTAAGTTTTAAAAAAATAATCTATCATATTGTCAGATTGTTTCACTCCCGGTAATTCTCCCCGATGAACCTTTCCCATGTGTATAATACCCTTAATAAAACCAACTATAAAAAAACCTAAAAAAAGTAGTTCCATTTTATTTCCCCTATTTTAATTGTTTAACCGTAATAAATCTATACATTGTTTGCCCCCTCTGTACATATCTTTTTAAACCTTTGATTTTCCTTAGATGTTGTGATATTGCTATAATTCCTTCTTGTGCGTATTCATTAACTTGACAGTATGTTGTATATAATTCTTTAATCGCTTTAAAACTTATCTTATCATTATGCTGACCGGTTATTGTAATACATTCACTGATAAACTTTTCAATACTACTTAATTCAATATCTTCATTTTCGCAGAATGTTTCCTCCAATAACTGCCCATTTCCATTAGATAAATATTTTGAAAGTACCCATAGAGAAATAGATTTACTATTCCTTTTATTCTCCATTAGATAACCTTGTTTTTTTATTTCTTTTAAGATACCTAGTGTTGTATATCCTGATTGTTTCATATTGGTTGCTAATTCTATACATTCTGCCGATAGATGATACTCACTATTTACCTTGTTTTTCCTTCCATTAACTCTAGCAGTATAGAAAGTTATGATGCTTAAAACATCATTAGCTAAATCATTTTCATCACTTACTACATCTTGTGTATTTACTACATCTAAGGTTATATTGTGTACTTTTAATATAAGTCTAAATACCCCCAAACCATACCGGCATATCCTATCTAGGTGATTTACAATAAGTATACTATTATTCATTTTATTATTCAGTATATCATTAATAGACTTTGAAAACCCGGTCTTTCATCGTTTAAACCACTCCCAATATCTTTAATAATAACAGGTTTACACTTATACTTATTTAATCCATACTTTGTTGTTGAATCAATTTGTCGCCCCAAATCTGACATATTATCAATAATAGTAGAATTATTCTGTGATTGTTTGAATGATGATACTCTATTGTAAGAATAGATTTTTCTTTGTCCATTTATTTGATTATGTCCATTACTTATATCTTCAATTCCTAGCAGATTTTCTATAGCATCTTTGCGGAAAAACCTTTTACCCCCTATGCTCCTAGATACTGAAATTTTGCCATTATCGGCCTCCCGGCGAAGCGATTGCGGAGATATCCCATATATCGTGGAAACCTGCCCTATTGAAAGATATGAGGTTTGGGAGGATGCTTGACGGTCAAGACCGAGAGTAGGTAAAGTAGAAACAGACATATCTAGCACCTGTTTTGCTAGTGTTGTTTAGTGGTTGTCTGAGTTTTACCGACTTAGGCAACCACGATTTTTTAGATACATTAGATTCTAGCAGTTTTGCCCCATAATACAAGTAGATAGATAGAAATTTTGCGGATAAAATCTACTTATCAAACCTAATCAGAGTGGATAGAATCACTCAGTATAGTAATCTGAAAATTGAAAACCATCTACCACATACCATCTATCATCTACTATAATGCGGCTGTTTCCTATCCCGTCAAAAATCAGACTAGTAGGAGGGTTGTGGCAATGGTTTGCCCTCAGTGTGGTGCGGAAATCGTCACGGAAGCGATTTTTTGTCATAAATGCGGTCATCGGATTTCGGAGCAGAGTCATCCACGAGCGACCCCGGCGCTCGTCTACAGGTAAGGCAGAAACTCCAGCCCCGGCGCTAACGCCTAATGATAAATTCAAGGCGGCTGCCGCCGGGCTCGATTCCAGCGAAGAACAGGAACGCGAACTGTGGCGCGGCGGTTATTCGCCAAAAGCCATGATTGGGGCATGGTGCCTGTGCGCACTGGTCAGCATTGTCTTGTTGCTTATCGGTTGTTTTTGGGTGGGTATGAAGCCTTGGCCGTGGATAATCATATTGTTGATCATAATCGGCTTTTGGGGCTATAACCTGATCAAGTTGATCCATCGCCGTTTAAGCGTCAGTTATGTGCTTACTAATCAGCGCTTCATTCACGAATCGGGCGTTCTCCGCCGCATAACCGACCGCATCGAAGTGATCGATATTGACGACATCACCTTCGAACAGGGAGTTGTCGAACGCATTGTGGGGGTCGGCACCATCAAGATTGCCTCCAGTGACCATACCCATCCTGAACTCTTGTTGTTCGGCATCGAGAACGTCAGCCAAGTGTCAGGACTGATTGACGACACGCGCCGTACAGAGCGCCGCCGCCGGGGTTTGCATATTGAAAATATCTGAAACGCATTATAATGCGATAATCATGCATAAACAGTCAAGGAATGACCAACCGAACTCAACAGCCGCGGGAATAATCGGCAAACTGCCCGGTCAAACGGTCGTGGTGGTAATCGCCGGGATCGCGGCCGCATGGTTCGCCGCTGGCTCGACGGGTTTCTGGGGCCACAGCTTACGTCACGCCTTGACATGCCTGGCCCTGGGCATTGCAATTCTTGCCGCATGGCCGTGGCCTAAGCCCAATTGGAAAAACTGGGCAATCTTGGCGGCTTGCATCATTGTTGCCCTGCTTTTAAACTGCTCAATTCTTCCGACGGTCAATGTTCTTGGAGTTGTCTTAGTCCTGGCAACTCTTGCCTACATTCACGAAGGGCAAACCGGCCGGGCAATTCTCTTGGCTGCATTGGCCGCGATGACTCTGGCCATATTCCGATTGGCATTAACTGCAATCCCGATAGTTTGGCAATTGGCCGACGTGTTGGGTTGCGGCATGGGAAAGCTGGCCGGCGGCTTGACCGGCCGACCGTTGAACATCGGTGCAACATTTGGCGGGCTCGATTTTCTGGTGTTGATGTTCGCCCTTTACGCCGGCTGGTTATGCAACATTGCCCCTCCACGGCGGAGACTCGGAATCTACGCCGGGGCGGCAATTGTGCTTGCACATCTTGGGTATCTTGTTGTTCTTGCGTATTCGGAAAAGATTACCGCTCTCTTGCCCGACCCGTTTTACGTCACAGAAACCGATATCAACCGGGTCGGGGCTTGGGCCTGGCAAAATGCCGTGCGAACGTTTTTGCCCTGGAATCTGCCCGTGTTGGCGATGATTTTGCAAGGCATTATTGCGGCCTGCATGTTCCGCTGGGCCGATTGGCTGCCGGTTGCCAAGCCCGACAAGCAAAAAAACTACCCCATGTCCAGGCATGACGAGGTAGTTAATCTCCGCGACGTAGCAAAAGACGCCACATTTAAATTTGGGCCCGTGGTTTTGGCCGTGCTGATCGGGGTGCTAACCTCGCTTTCGTTTATACAAGCCCGGCTTGAAGGGCAAAACCCTGGTGGCCTACGACAAAGGTCATCTCAGTTGGCTCAAGCCGGAATATGACAATCCGATCGAAGGCGGCTACGGGATGCTGCCTATTTTTATCCACAGCCTGGGCGGGAATTTTGTCAAATCGCCGGCCCTTTCCCGGGAAGATCTTGCCGGGGCCGACGTTTTAATTCTCCTGCATCCCGATTCGCCGTTCACCGACGAACAATTAAAGCGAATTGAAAATTTCGTCCGCCAAGGCGGTTCGCTCTTATTGGGAGCCGAAAATTATATCCGCGACGGCGCAGTCGGAAAGCCATTTTAACGACGTTCTGAAACCAGCGGGCATGAAGGTCCGCTACGACACGGCGATTCCGCTTTCGGCCAATTGGGAACAGTCGTACCAAGCTGCTTTCGCATCCGGCCACGTTGGGCCTGGACGATGAAAACAATCGTTTTGGATTCCAGCGCGGCTCTTCGATCCGCTTGGGCTGGTCGGCCCGGCCGGTCGTCGTGGGCCGCTGGGGATGGAGCGCGCCCGGAAGCGACGCCGTAAAACAAAAGTCGCCCGAATACCAGGAAGGCCAACCGCTGGGCGATATTGTATTGGCGGCCGAAGAGCCCTTGGGCCAGGGGCGAATAGTCGTGCTGGGCGACATGTCGTGCTTGAACAACGAGCGCCTATCTTGCTCGCAGCGAATTTGCCGGCCGATTGTTGGGATATCTTGCCCATCGCTCGTCCAATCCCCAGGACTTGTGGCGGCAGTTATTGTCTATCGCGGCAATGATATCGCTGGTTTGGTTGTTGATGAAACAGGCCGAAGCGGCGCAAGTCGCGGCGACGAGCGTAGTTTTTGCCGCGGCCTTGATTTTATGCACATTCTACAGCGATAGCGCAAACCAGGTGCTGCCCGACGGCCGCGCCCAGACCCCGAATAACCTGGCCTACATCGATACTTCCCATCTGGAAGCCTTTAGCGGCGATTTGTGGAACGATTACGGCATTGCGGGTTTCACGCGCGTGCTGATGCGGAGCGGTTTTCTGCCGCTTAGGATAAGTGAATTGACTGCCGAACGTTTGGAGCGGGCAGGGCTGTTGGTTTGCATGGCCCCAGCGCGGCGGTTCTCGGCCGAGGAAATCGCCGTGGTGCGCCAGTTCGTGGAACAAGGCGGGACGTTCCTATGTTTGGTCGGCGCGGAAGAAGCCCGGCCTATTGCGTCGCTTGCTGGAAGAATTTCAATTCAAGGTTCTCCATCGCCGATTCGGCCGGGTGAGGAAATCCGCGAGCCCTATCCATTGGGCGCTTTTCGGCAGAATTTCGGCGATTCAAGCGATTCCAAACATTATATCGATACTTATGCCTCCTGGCCGTTGCAACTCGATAATAAAAATGCCATACCATACCTTAATTGGCTGGAAGGAGATCGTGAAGAACCGGTGGCGGCTGGTGCTCCGTTTGGCAACGGAGTAATTGCCGTGATTGCCGATACAAATTTTGCCATCAATCGGAATTTGGAGTCTACCGCGAATGAATTTCCCGACCACATTAATTTTTGGCATTGGTTTTTGCCTAAAATAACGCATCTGCAAGCCTGGAATCCGCCCGCCGAACCCATTAAAGAGCAAGGCCCGGGGAAAGACAACGATCTCATCCCCGAATTAGGACCACAGTAGCAATAGGAAATATTGGAGTTAATGATTCGAGCGTGGATCGCCGTAGCCCTGTTGGCCGGTTCGTGGATGTTCGGGCTGGATTATTTTTATCCGGCCAATCCATGGATTTGGGCGGCCCTGGTAATCGGCGGCGCTGCGCTGTTGGGCGGTTCTTTCAAACAACTGCCTGGCGGTCGGGAATCGGCGATCGCGCTTGTGCTATTGATTCCGGCTTTGATTTTTGTGCCCTGGCCGCTAAAGATCATACCGCTGTTGATTGTAATAGGATTAGCCTTACATTTGCTGCCCGGCCCTCACCCTGACCCTCTCCGGGCACCGACCGAAGGTTGGTCGGGAGAGGGGACTATTAATTGGCTGGCACAAGGCGCCGTGAGCGCGGGCGTGATAATGGCGGCCCAATCGCTTGCCTTGGCATTTTACACCGCGCAAACCGCCTTGTCGCATGAACTGCCCTGGCCCCTGCCTGATTTATTCGCCGGCATTGCCAATTTATTATCCATCGACGCCGCGGCCGACGGCTCGAAAATCGCCATGCACTCCATGCGCCAAGTGCACCGGATTGGGGCCACCTGGGAGTTGCTCTTGGATCCGGCGACATTTTGCTTTTTCATCGGCGGACTGGTGCTCATGGCCTTGACGGCCTGGCAGGAACTGCCCGAAGGCCGGCGCTGGCCGGCGTGGATTCGCGGATTGCGGATTTTTTCGCTCATTATTATCGCCTGGCTGCCGGTCAGGGCGGCACTTCTGATCGCCATCTACATGTACCGGGTATTGCGGGCCGAGCCGGACCGGGCGCTTTATGTGATGAATCATTTTTTTGCCCCGTGGCCGCTGCTTATTTTGCTTGCGGTTCCGGTTCTTCTCGTTTGGCGATTTCTGCGTGTAAAAGACGTGAAAGCATCCGATCAAGCCGGCCGAAAGCATGCCAGAGTGCAACCGCTCTGATTACGCCCATGGATATCGCCCGCATTATGCCGTGCCAATTATTCTAATCGCATTGGCGGCGTTCTTGTTTACAGCGGCGATCAAGTGGAATCCGGTGGGAAAACGCCTGGCAGGCCGGGTGAAAGTCGTCGAGCGGCACTCCGCCTGGGAACCCACGACCCGGCCTTACGATACGACGTGGTACGGCGAAATCTCCGGTTACAACTATGCCGCGATTTACGATTACCTGGGGCAGTATTACGAAATGTCGCGGCTCTTGGAGTCGGACAAAATCGACGACCAGACGCTCGGCCAGTGCGACGTGTTGATCATCAAAACACCCATGAATGCCCGTTACAGCCCGGATGAAGTGGCCGCGGTGCTTCGTTTTGTGGAAAAAGGCGGGGGAGTGCTGTTTATCGGCGATCATACGAATCTTTATAGAATGGCCACGATCATGAACGATATGACCAGGCCGATGGGATTTATCTTTCGCGATGATTTGCTGTTCAGCAACGAGGCGTCGGCCTACGACCAGCACTTCGACCCGCCCTGGGCGCCGCACCCCAGCCTGCAATACATGCCGCCCATGGAATTCGCCGTGTCGTGTTCGATCGATCCGGGTTTCAGCCACGGCCGCTCGGTAATTACCAGCACGGGCTTGTGGAGCATGCCGCCGGAATATCACAACGATAATTACCATCCCATCCCACAACACTGCGCCGACATGCGCTATGGCGCGTTTGTTCAAGTTTGGGCGGCATGGCATGGACAGGGCCGGGCCATGGCCTATACCGATTCGACCATATTTTCAAATTTTGCCACGTTCCAGCCCGGGCATGCCGAAATCATGCTGGGCATGATCGAATGGCTTAATCACGCCAATCCGCTTATAGATCCGCGGCCGTGGCTGATTTTGTTGGGAATCGCGCCGCTTTGCGCGGGGATATTTCTTGCCCGACACGGATCGGTTGCCTGGCTGGTTCTATTGGCTGCCGGGATCTGTGGCTGGGTGCTAGCCGCTGAAGGCGTGGCCGCGTTACATGCATGGTCCATGCCCATGCCGAAAATCATCAGGCCGATGACGCAGGTAGTCATCGACCGGACGGTTTCGGATGCATTGCTGTCGAAAGGTGCGTACACCCAAGGCGATGGAATCGGTTATGGCATGCTGGAACAGTTGATCGGCCGGCTGGGATATTATACTATCCGCCAGGAAGGCAAAGATGCCTTTTCCGGCGATGCCTTGGTGGTGATTTGCCCGGATCGGCCGGTGGAAGCATCGTTCCGCGAAGAGTTGGAACGCTATGTTTCCGGCGGCGGCAGGTTGCTGGTGTTCGATTCGCCCGAAAACACAAATTCCACCGCCAACAGCCTGCTCTGGCCGTTTGGGCTTTCGATTAATCACAAGCAGGTTTGGCAGGGAACGCTGACCATGGTCGATAACTGGCCGGGCATCGAAATATCTTCGGCAAATGAGATTGTCGGCGGTATAGTTGTAGGCAAATTGGGCGAGCGCCCGGTGGCGGCCGTCGCCAAATATGGCAAAGGCGCGGTCATGGCCGTTGGATTCAGTTCGTTGTTTATCGACAAGAATGATGGGCGGCGAAGAGCAGTGGATGGTGGAGCCGGACGCGGCGATGCGTTTGCGTTACGAGACTTTATACGCCTTGGTCCGTCTGCTGGTGGAAGACAAACCCATTGTGCCGGCCCAGGCAAGCGGCGAAATTCCGGCCGGCGAGTCAACAAGTCCCGGAGTGGGCCTAAAACCAAGACCAGAATCCCCCTGAATTTGCCCAATCTGCCGTTAAAAGAACTCGGGCCGCAAGAATAAAGCACCGGACTTATTACATGAAAAAAATCCTTCTTACCTTGCTCAAGCTGAGCATTTCTGTCGGAATTATCGCCTACCTGGTATGGAAGGCTACCCGCACTCGGGGCCCCGGCAACGTCGATGTTTTTACCAATCTCGTCGATGAACCTAAAGACTGGTGGATGCTATTCTGGGCTTGGGCCTTTTCGGCGGCGGCGGTTGTGCTGACGTTCATTCGCTGGTGGTACCTGGTCCGAGCGCTGGACATTCCCTGCCGCTTTCGCGATGCCATTCGCATCAGTTTTTGGGGATTCCTTTTCAACCTCGCCCCGTTGGGAATCGTGGGCGGCGACCTGGTCAAAGCCGTGATGCTCGCCCACGAGCACCGCCAATACCGGGCGAAGGCCGTGGCCTCGGTGCTCTTCGACCGGGTGATAGGGCTTATACATATTATTTATTGTGGCATCCGCGGCCATTTTGCTTACAGGATTCTGGCAGATCGAGGTGCCCAAAATCCACATGATTTGCATCGCCACATTCATTATCACCATCGGCGGGGCGGTTGGAATCGCCTTGATGTACGTGCCCGGCGTATTAGACGGCCCCCTTAGCCGCGCTTTGGGCCGCTTGCCGCGCGTGGGCCGACTCATCACAAGCTTGATCGACGCGGTGGGATTGTATCGTTACAAACCGCTGGCGTTGATTATCTCCTCGCTGATGTGCGTGGGCGTGCAATGTTTGTTCGCCATCAGCATTTATCTCATTGCCAGGGGATTGCCCGGCGATGTGCTGTCGCTGGGCACGCATTTCGTGATCTGGCCCTTGAGCTCGGCCGTGGGAGTGCTGCCGCTGTCGTTTGGGCCCACCGAGTTGCGTGCTTGATTTTCTTTATGCTCACGTGCCCTCAAGCCGGCGCGATTGATTCCAGAAGGGCAAGGCTTGGTGGTGGCATTGTGCTACCGGCTGATTACCGTGCTGGTCGCCGCCTTGGGCATCGGCTACTACATCGGCAACCGCCGCGAAGTATCCGAAGCCATTCATGAAAACGAGCAGGATTCCCAGCCATCAAATTAGTCTTTACACCTTGGCAGTGAATTTCGATAGCTCGTAAATCCCAAGTGTCTTTTCCAGGCCGGCGACCTGTTCGACGACGTTCTCGAATCCATGTTCGCCGAATAATTTGTGCTCCAGATCTTCAAATTCATCGCCCATGACGTCGTAATCCTCGGGCGTGGTTATGGCGTGCAAGGCCGGAAACAAAACAGTATCTTCCCGGGCCAGGTGGGGGCGATACATGCGGAGTGAACTGCCCTAGGGCTGTAAGCAGCTTTTGGCTATTCTCTTCGTCAAGGGTTTTATTGGGGACGGCCAATTGCAGAATCTGATCTGTCAGTTTCCGGCCGGCCTGGTGCTGCTGGTGCAGGAGTTTGACAAGCTCGACGAGTTTGCCCGCCTTCTCGAAACGCGGAAATACCTGGTCGTCTTCCAGCTTGGAATGATAATCTTCGATGAAAGAGCGGACGATTTTTACCGTGCCGGCCAGCGTGGCAAGATCCAATTCGGACTTATTTTTCAAGTGCCGCACCGAATCGTCGTAGATCAGCAGAATCCGCTCGAAAAGCCCGTGTTCGCGCATAAGATCTTCGGCCGGGGAAATATCTTCCACAGGTTTTGCTTTTTCTTTCTGCGATTGGCCGGCGGGCGTTTGCGCAGCCACGGCCGTTGCGGGAAAACCGGCCAGCAGGAGTCCGCCTCCCGCAGCGGTCCCCGCCAAGATGAAATCACGCCGCGTGTGTGTCGATTTCATGACCATTTGTCTCTCCTTCGGTAGTTTCAGAGGGAATCCTTCATTGAAACATTCCCATTGCGGTTTGTATGTGGGTTATCGGCGCATAATAGGTAATTATTGCATTCGCTTATGTGCGGTCAATGACGCTCATTTGGGGAATATTATTGATGATGTCGTTTGCCTTATGGAGGCGGACCCATAAAATTGTTCATTATCATAGAAAATCCGAAATCTCTTGTTTATTCCATCATTGATTCAAGGCGGGTGGCACTGGCATCTTGCCAGTACTGGTTCGACGACGGTCACGGCAATATGCCGGTGCCCCTTAGGGTTCATACCCCAGGGCTATTGAGAGTTGGGAAAATAACGTCGTGGAGTAGATGGTAAATCAAGCCAAGCCCACGGGTTACAACCCGTGGGCTTAACGGCATTCATCACATTAGACTCGATATATATTCTTATTTTGTAACCTATAGTTTATATGACTTTATATGAAAGGATCACAATTATGCGACATACCATTTTAATCATCGCCCTGGCCGTTGCGTGCATGGCAACGGCATCCGACTTGGCGGCACAACAGGCGGAGCGTGCCGCGCCGGCCGCGCAATCCGCTTCGGCCGTGCAGCCCGCGCACCAGCAGGATGAGCAATCGATTCGGCAGATCGCCGATGCCTTTACCAAGTCTTATAACGCAAAGGACGCAAAAACACTGGCTTCGATGTTCGCGCCTAAGGCCGAGATCGTGGATGAAGACGGCAACGCCTTCCAAGGGCGGGAAAATATCGAACGGGTGTTTGACGGAATTTTCAAGGAACATCCCAAGGACAAAATAGAAATCTCCATCAAGTCGATCCGCTTCGTTACCCCAGTGACGGCCATTGAGGACGGAACATCGACGGTTACGCATGAGGCGGGCGAACCGCCGGAGCGGGATCGCTACATGGTGGTCCACGTCAAACAGGACGGGAAGTGGATAATGGCCAGCGCCCGGGATCTCGCGGACGAGGAAAACTCCGGCGAAGATCAACTCCAACAACTTGCATGGCTCATAGGCGACTGGGTCGATGAAAGCCCGGACGCCATGGTCGTGACTTCCTACCGTTGGGCCGACAATCATCAATTCATCCTCGGCGACTTCACGGTTCAGGTCGGCGGCAATCCGGCCATGACCGGTTCCCAGCGTTTTGGCTGGGATCCCTTGACCAAGCAGATTCGTTGCTGGGTATTCGACTCCCAGGGCGGATTCGCCGAAGGCGCCTGGACGCGGGAGGGCAACCGCTGGATCGTGAAAATGAACGGCGTGACTCGCGAGGGAAAGCCCGCGTCTTCGACAAATATCACAACCATGCTGTCGAAGGACCGCATGACCTGGCAATCGCGCGATCGGCTGATCGGCGGCGAAAAGATGCCGGACATCGAAGAGGTGCCAATCGTGCACAAGCCGCCAAAACCCCTGTAACATGATACAGTCTTACAAGGCAATTTTTATAAACAATATATAACTTTTAAGGGGGGATATAAACATGTACAAGGTTCTAATCGGCATTGTTATTGTAATACTGCTGGTTGCGCTGCCTTTGGATGAGACACTGGCAGGGCGGGGCGGAGGAGGAGGAGGCGGACGAGGCGGCGGCGGTTTTGGCGGAGGCGGTGGCGGTTTTGGCGGAGGCGGAGGTGCGAACCGTGCTTCATTCAGTCACACGCCGTCGTTTAATGCGCCCGCCGGCGGCAATTTCTCCCGCTCAAATGCAAATTTCTCAAATCGCTCGCTTCCTCAAAATATGGATTTCAACCGATCGAATTTCGCGTCGGGCAACCGCACTGATTTCGGCCGGCAGTCCGGCCCTGGACAAGGACTGGAGGTGGGCCAGCGCGGAAATATCGAAAATCGCCAGGGTTTCGGCGAGAATCGGACCGGAATCGCGGACAGGGCCAATTTTGAAAATCGAGCGAATATCAAGACGAAATATCGAAATCGAACAAATATCGGCGATCGAACCAATATCGGGAATCGAGACAATCGCCGGAAACCAGTTTAACGTCAATCGCGCGGTCAACATCAACGGTCGCAATTATGGCAATTGGTATCACGGCAACTGGCACGGCAACTGGGACAACCATTGGCACGGCTGGCCGGCTGGTTGGTGGGGCGCAGGCTTCGCGGCCGGTTGGGGTTGGGGTGCAGCAGTTGCGCCCTGGTCGTGGGGATACTGGCCTTATTACAATCCATATTGCACGGCTCCGATCGTGATCGACGGCACAACCATCGACTATTCGCAGCCTATCGTTGCGGCCGCGCAGCCGCAGTATACGGTTAACGACCAGGCGGCACCGACAACGGCCGAGGATCAGGCCATGCAGATATTCGATACCGCCCGAGAGTCGTTTATGCAAGGCGATTACAATTCCGCCCTTTCGCAAGTCAACAGTGCTATTGCCAAGCTTCCCAACGACACTGTTTTGGCTGAATTTCGGGGACTTACGCTCTTCGCCTTGAAGCGCTATCAAGAGTCGGCCGGGGCGGTCTACGCCGTGATGTCGGTTGGTCCGGGCTGGGATTGGACCACGCTCAGCAGCCTGTATCCGAACGTGGATGTATATACCGAGCAACTCCGCGCACTGGAGGAATATGCAAGGAATAATCCGAAATCGGCCGAGTCGCATTTCCTTCTTGCATATAACTATCTGACCTGCGGCTATAACGATGCCGCCGCGAAGCAATTGAAGGAGGTTGTGAGCCTGAATCCCAAGGATCAGTTGTCGGCTCAATTGCTTGCCTCGCTGACTGCTCCAACCGGCGCGGAAGAGCAAAAACCCAACGAACCGGCCGCTCCGCCAAAGCCCGTGGATGCCGCCGGCCTGGCGGGAAATTGGAAGAGCACACGCGCGGACGGGGCCACCATCGCGCTGAGCCTCATGCCCGACGGGAAATTCACCTGGAAGTTCGCCCAAAAAGACAAACCGCAAGAGTTCAGCGGCGACTATACGGTGGCCGACAATCTCCTGATCCTGAAACAGGGCAACAACCCGGTTATGGTCGGCCAGGTAACTCAATTGGCAGGCAACCGCTTTAACTTTAAACTCGCCGGCGACAACCCCAACGATCCAGGATTGACCTTCAGCAAATAATTCCCATGGTCATCGGAAGGAGTTTTTTAATGGAACCAGCGAAAAAATTAACTGCATTTGTCGAAGAGTTCAAAAACTTTGCCCTTAAAGGCAATGTAATCGATCTGGCAATAGGCGTGATAATCGGGGCCGCGTTCGGCAAGATTATTGAATTCACTGGTAAAAAACATCATCATGCCGTTGGTCAGTCTGGTCTTGCCCGGCGAACAAGGTTACATGGGTTGGAAATTACAAATAGGGGATAAAATTATTCCTTACGGCACTGTTTATCGCCGAAGTGGTTAACTTTGTGATCATCGCGCTGGCGCTTTACATTTTCATTGTCAAGTTTCTGGGCTGGATTGTAAAAACCAAGCAGCAAGAGGCCGTCCAGCCGCCGCCGTTGACCAAGGACCAAGAGTTGCTGACCGAAATCCGCGATCTGCTTAAAAAAACCTGAAACCCACCCGAATCAGGGACACTTTCAATTTGGGTAAGATTTATAATATGGGCAAGATTTGTAATGTGTGGTGACATAAGGAGTTATGAACTGAAATCATAACTTCCTTTATGACCGACCTATAATTTATCAGTGGCGTAGTAGGTATTTAAGATACATTTGGAGGAAAATGTCATGAATCAGAAATCGGAATGTTGCGGAGTTGAAAACCAGCTTGTCCAGGAATTCCAGCATGTCAGATCATGTTGGTGCTGTTTTCTCATGCTGGGAGTCCTGCTTGTGCTCTGCGGCACGGCGGCCATAGTTGTTCCGCCGTTTACTGTCGCCTATTCGCTGATCACGGTCATTGTTTTAGGCGTCGTGCTCATGGTGGCGGGAATTGTGACCATTGTCAGCTCGTTTTGGATCGGCAAATGGAGCGGAATGCTGTTGCACCTGCTGGCAGGCATCCTTTATTTGGTCCTGGGTTTCGTGATAACCGAACGGCCGGGCGCCGCGGCAATGGTAATGACTTTGTTCATCGCCGCCACGTTTATTGTGCTCGGTTCGTTTAGGATTGTAAGCTCGCTGGCGATTCGATTCCCTCAATGGGGCTGGGTTCTGCTGAATGGCATTATCACATTGCTCTTGGGAGTCGTGATTTATCGCCATTTTCCCGAAAGCGCCCTGTGGGTGATAGGACTCCTAGTGGGCATTGAATTGCTGTTTAACGGCTGGAGCTGGATCATGCTTGCCTTGGCCGTGAGGAAAATTCCCAAAGAATTGCCCGCCGCATAATAAGACTGATCCAAAAAAGTGCGAATTTCAATAATTCGATAATTAACACCATGATCAAATATGTTTGGTCATGGTGTTTTTTCGTATTAACGCCTTTTATTTAGATATCCTATCATTTGCCAAGTTTGTCACGAATCTCAGCTAATAGAGCTTGAATATTGGCATTGTGAGACTCCAATGTCTTCTTTAATCTGGCAATAGAAAGAGCGATACCAAATAAAAAACTCAAAATCATCAGCATGAGTAATTCACCATGGTCCATAGATCCATCCTCGCAAAAAAAGGACTCATAGACATAGAAAGGGTCGGAAGACTTTTTGTGATATTGTTCCGGCTTTACATATTAAAGATTGTTGTACTTGACGCGTGAATATTTTCGCGATTAGTTTCTAAGCACTTGCAAGGGCTAGGAAACACTACACGGAAGTCCGGTTCCATGCTATTGTTTTGCCATAGCCTGTTCTTTTTTCCTAGTCCACGTCAACATCAACTGGATACCTACGATTACGACGAGCGCGATAAGGCACATTAAGGCGGTCCATCCACTGTAAACAAGAGGCCCCGCGTATTGATTGGCGAAGACTTCCGGGTTGGCCTGGATGTTCCACACTATGTGCCTGAGGCCGAAATCGCTGATTAGGCCTAGTAGTGTCCCAACCAAAGATCCAAGAGGCAGACACAGCAAAACGATCATGACACACCTCAACCCCTCAGATCCTACCAACGGTTTCTTGCGGCAATCTTCAGACATGGATTTCTCCTCGTAAAATAATTATAGGAGTATTGAGTCTTTTTGCGATATTATTCCGGCTTTACATATTGAATAACGTTGTAATTGGCGTCTGAAAAACGTACTCGAACTTCTGCATAAAAGCCCTGTACTTGTTTTATTCTTCCCGTTGCCGCGACATGCTGGCATCGGTCATGTACAGCATCCGGCCGCAGCTTTTGCAGAAAACGGCTTGGTTGGTCATGATCTTGTTGCACAGGTTCAGCGGTATCTGCTGGTTGCACCCGCCGCAGCATTGGTTTTCGACCGGGGCCAGGGCGTCTTCGCCCAGATGATGCACCACGCGCTGGTACGGCTCGCGGACCTCGGGGGGCAAGGCGGCTTCGGACTGTTTTAATTCCGCTACCAAACGGTCGATATCGCCGCGCAAGCAGCGGTTCCTGTTGGGACACTTCCACGCGGATTTTTTCCTGCTTCTGCCGGGCGGCGGCCAGGTCCGATTCGCATCGGGCGACTTTCTTCTTGTGCTCGTCAACCTTGTCCAAGGCTTCGAGGATCTCGTCGGCCAGCACGCTGTTGGCCATCTCGGCGGCCTGGATTTGCTCCAACAGAGTTTGATATTCGCGGTTGCTCTGCGCGGTGTTCAGTTTGATCCTGAGTTCCTTGACCTTGCCTTCGGATGTTTTCAGTTGCAGTTGCTTTTGATCCGACGCCATGCGAAAGTCTTTTTCTTCTTTCTTTGCTGCGGCCAGCAACGATTCGCGGTGGGCCATGTTGGCCTCGGCCGCCCGCACTCGCTTGGGGCAACGATCGAGCCGCTCATTCAAATCGCTTAACTGGCGATGGATGCGATGCAGCGTGCGAAGGATCTCGGTACTAACGGTTTGTGGTTCTGGCATTGTAGGAAGGGGATAGAGGTTGGGGATTGGTGATATGTGATAGGTTATAAAATAATTGCGATAATTTTATTGCAAATTGAGCAATTGCAAAATGCAAATTGAACAACAATGACTTTCGGGATATGTGCATCCAGAGCGCGATATACCCACGGCAAGCGTGGGCCATGGCAACCGGCAAACTTGGATACGGAACCCTGAATCGGTTCTACGAGATTTTGCCGTCGTTCAATTTGCAATTTGCAATTTTCAATTTGCAATTTGCAATTCCAATAAAAAAAGCCGCCGGTTGGGGAACCAGCGGCTTTATGGCCTGCTTCAGCCTGCTGCTCGCTCGAGGAATCCGGCGAGCTGCTGGCTGCGGACGGGATGCTGCAATTTTTTGACCGCTTTGGCCTCGATCTGCCGCACGCGTTCGCGGGTGACCTTGAATATCCGGCCCACTTCTTCCAGCGTATAGGTGTAGCCATCGCCCAAGCCGTAGCGCAGGCGGATGATTTCCCTTTCGCGGTAAGTGAGCGTCTTAAGCAGTTGTTCGATGCGTTCGCGGAGCAATTCATTAGCGGCGGCCTTTTCCGGTCGGGGCAATCCACCGTCTTCGATGAATTCCCCAAAACAACTATCTTCGCTCTCTCCGACCGGCCGGTCAAGGCTTACCGGGTGTCTTCCCATCGATAAAACCCGCCGGGTTTCGTCCACCGATATATCTACGGAGGCCGATAGCTCTTCGGTCGTGGGCTCCCGGCCCAAATCCTGCTGCAATCTTTTTGACACATTCCGCAGTTTACTGAGCACGTCGATCATGTGCACCGGGATGCGGATTGTGCGGGCCTGATCGGCAATTGCCCGGGTAATTGCCTGGCGAATCCACCATGTGGCGTATGTGGAAAACTTGTAACCGCGGCGGTATTCGTACTTATCAACCGCTCGCATGAGGCCCGTATTGCCCTCCTGAATGAGGTCCAGGAAACTCATACCCCGATTGCGGTATTTTTTCGCGATCGACACCACCAAGCGCAAATTCCCGCCCGATAGCTGGCGCTTCACCTGCTCGTAATCCTGATATTGGGCCCGCATAACCTGGCAGCGTTTGCGCAGGCTTTTGGGCGTTTCCTGAGTCAGGAGCATCAGGTCGCGGAGTTCCCTGCGAAGATTCGCGCGTTTGTCGCGCGTGGCCGGATTGTCGAGCATGTGCGCCAGACGCCGGCGGATTTCGTCCATCCGGCGCCACGGCCTCTTCCATGTGCCGGATCATGGATTGGACCCGCCGCGTGCGCAAACTCAGTTCTTCCACCAGCGTGAGCATTTTGCGCCGCCGGCGGATGAACCGTTTTCGCGCCGCGGCCCGATCTTCAGGCGACGTGCGCTTGTTCAACAATTTGGCGAAGTCGCGGCGATTTTCCGCTTCCATGTTACTAAGCGTATTTAGATTAAGCGGCATGCGGGCGATAATCTGCTCTTTGGTCAATCGCTCGGTAAGCGAGACTTTTATCGTGCGATCGAAGGGCAATCCGCCTTTGTGGACCTTGGCCAGCGTGGCAATGGTCGATTTCATGGCCATGTTGCAGCCGAGCACCGTGCGGCGGAAGCGTTTTCGCGTGACTTCGATCTTTTTGGCCAGCGAAATTTCCTCGGCTCGGGCCAAAAGCGGGATCTCGGCCATCTGGCTGAGATACATGCGTATCGGATCGCTGCTGAATTTGGTCTGTTCGCCGGGCAAGGACAGAATTTCGGCCGCGGGGGCGGAAAAATCCTCCTCGATTGCCGGACGGCCGGGAATCGCGCCTTCCTCTTGATCCGTGGGATCGTAAAACGTGGGCTCCGGCCGCTGGTTCACCAGATCGATGCCCTCTTCTTCCAGGGCTATCAGCAGATTATCAAGGCGTTCGGGATTGACTTCTTCGTCGGGCAGATAGTCGTTCACCTCGTCGTAAGTCAGGTAGCCTTGTGTTTTTCCCTTGGTTACAAGTTCCTGTAAATCTTTATCGAAAAGATCCATTTCGTACAGCTCCTTTCGCGTCCATGCGACGCGCTGGGTGGAAAGGGATTTTAATATTGTCCCAGGATAGCACGGGAGCTATCTAGTTTTTGTTTTTGTAGGGTGGGTGCTTGCACCCACGCGTAAATTGTCCAATGTGTGGTATAGCGTGCGTGCAAGCACGCACCCTACGCCTAATTACACTTTCCGCAACAAAAACTACCTAGAGACAATTACCGGCTGAAGGCCCTTACCCGTCCGTGGGCTTGGTAATACCTTGCCGGTCGCGTTCCTGGCGGAGGATTTCCTCGAGCATGTCGATTTGCCGGTTTTCGTCCAGTCCGCCTTCGCGCAGGGCCGTGATTTGCCCCGGCCGCTGCTTTTCGCTCTCCTTTCTTTTAAAGGTGTTGATCAATTCGCGTAACAATTCCTGCGGATCGCTTGCGCCGCCCCTTCGATTGGCTCGTTTCGTCGAGATCGACGAGCAGATTTTTATCGGCCGGCTCGTCGAATTCGAGCATCAGCCGGTCGAACGTCGGATCCATGCCCTCATCCGCCAGCCTGCAGCAAGCATCGTATATTTTCCGACTAATTCCCTTGCCGAGATAGTCAAGTGAGATTTGCTCGCGCACGGAAGGCAGACATTCGGGATGGGTCATAAGCAATTCCAAAAACTCGCGCTGGGTCGGATCGATAGTTTCCGGCAGTTCGCCGGATTGGGTATCTGAGCCCGCCTCCGTTGCCATTGGCAAATTTGTTGCGCGGCCTTGGCTCCGCCGCCGAAGTGCTGTCAGACGCCGCCGCACTTCTTTTTCGTCCATGCGAAACCAGGCCGCCAGGCGCTGGAGGATTTTTTCTTCGCGGAAACGGTCCTCGCCGGTCGTGTCGGCGCGGAGACGCGGGGCTTTGGCCACGATCGAAATCAAGCGTTCCAAGGCCCGGCTGGCGCCATGCACGTCGCGATCCACGTCCACTCCCCGGGCAACTGATGTAAAGGCGTGTTCCAGGGCATCGACCGCCGAGTTGTCCAGCAGTTCGGTAAAAGCGGCCGCGCCTTTTTGATGCAGAAAATCGCACGGATCCAACCCTTCGGGCAGGGTCAAAATCCGCAGATCGACCTGCTCGGCCACGAAAAGCTCCAGCACCTCGTTTGTGCGCCGCTGACCGGCCTCGTCGCCGTCGAGAACCAAAATTATGCGATCGGTATAATGCTTGAGTATTTTAATGTGATCAGCGCCCAACGCCGTGCCCAACACGGCCACGGCGTTATCGAAGCCGTATTGGTGGGCCACGATCACGTCAGTGTATCCTTCCATCACCAAGGCGGCGCCATTTTTGCGGATCGACTGCCGGGCAAGATCCAGGCCGTAGAGCAATTTGCTTTTCGTGAAAAGCGGCGTTTCCGGCGAGTTGACGTACTTGGCCGGCGTGATAGTGGCCACGTCCGGCAGACACCCGCCCGCCAAATCCCACCGGCCGGGCTTGGGCATCGCGGATGGAAAACAGCAGATCGGCCTTTGAATCGGTCGTAAAAACTCCCACCTTCCGTCCGAGCTAAGATGCCTACGGCTTCGAGAATTTTCCTACGTCCGGCGATTTTTTTTGCATCTTCGTTCTTGCTCGCTTGATGTAGAATCCAGTCTCTATCAACGGGTGAAAAGCCGAGGTGGAATTTTTCAATGCTCTCCGGCGTGATCCCTCGTTCTTCAAGATAACGCCGGGCGGGTTCGGCCTCGGGCGTTTCGATGAGGCAATGATGGTACTGTTTTTCGGCCCAAACCATGGCCCGATAGAAGGCCCGTTTATCGAAAGCCCCGCTGGGCTGCCCTTCCTGACGAGTTTTCGGCTTCTCCAGGGTGATTCCCGCCCGATCGGCCAGCATTTCCAGGGCCTCGCGGAATTCGACGCCTTCGGTCTTCATTATCCAGGTGAACACGTCGCCGCCGATGTCGCAGACCCAGCATTTGAACGATTGGTGCTCGGGATTGATTTGCAGGCTGGGCCGGGTGTCGTCGTGCCAGGGGCAGAGGCCCACGTAGTTGCGCCCTTGACGGCGCAATTGAATGTGGCCGCCGACAAGCTCGACGATGTCGACAGCTTGTTTGACGCGTTCTTTGGTGTCGAAGGACAATCCGCCTGACACCGTTAACTCCTGAGTGGCCATAGGGGCGAAATCCATTTCGCGTTAGGACCCACAAGTAAGACAACTCCGTTTGTCTTGTCCGCTATTTTCGACGGCACGCAGATTATAAATCAAAGGGCAAAACGAGTCAATCGTGCGAAAATATCTTTCCAGAATGAATTAATTTCCACGATAGCAAGATTTTTTCTTGGAATTTTCAGTATTGGCACGCCAGTAAATTAGTTTTCCCCTCTTTTTCTTCCCCCCTAAATTCGCTATGCTAGATATTATGTTATTTTCTCCCCGCATATCCACGCGCGAACTTGCCCAACTTTGCCGGCGATTGTCTATTTCGGTGGATGCCGGGATTGACGCCAGGACCATGTGGGGCAAAGAGGTTCAAAGGGCAACAGGGCAGCTTCGCAGCCGGTTGGAGATCATCAGCCAGGCTGTCAATCAGGGCGAAAGTCTGCGCAACGCTTTGCGAGGCACCGGCGAATTCTTTCCCGTGCTGTTTCGCGAGATGGTCGATGTAGGAGAACAAACAGGCAAGCTGGAAGCCATTTTTGCCCAACTGGCCGATCAATGCCAGGAAAAGCTAAAACTGCGCCGTCTATTTCTGGGCGTTATCACCTGGCCGTTGATTGAACTAATCGCGTCTATAGGGGCCATTGGTTTTCTGATTTGGATCACGGGCGTCATGCGCGGACCGAATCCCGGCCCGGACAGCATCGATCTGTTGGGATTCGGACTATATGGGAACCGGGGATTGGCGATCTACCTGGCTTTCGTTTCCGCTGTGGCGGCGGTTGTGTGGCTGACGATTCTCGCCATAAGCCGGGGTTTGGCTTGGACGCGCCCTATTCAACACGCGATAATGAGAATACCGGCATTGGGAAAGGCGTTGGAAACGTTGGCGCTTGCCCGGTTGGCATGGTCGTTAAGCGCTACATTGCAATCGGGTATGGAAATACGCCGCGCCTTGAAGTTGAGCCTGGCCAGCACGAACAACGCCAGATACACCGATAAAATCGAGACCATCGATAGGGAAATCGAGCAAGGGAATTCCATTTTCGAGGCCTTTACGCAAGCCGCTTGTTTTCCCGCCGATTTCCTCGATGCCATAGCCGTGGGCGAGCAGAGCGGAAAACTGGATGATGCGATGACCACGTTGTCGCGCCAGTACCATGAGCAAGCCCAGTTCGCCATTAAAACAATAAATACGGTAGCCGCATTTTTGGTATGGATGATAATCGCGGGGATTATAATCAGCATGATTTTCCGCCTGGCGTTTTCTTATTTTGGACTTATAAATAATTTATCTAAACCGTGATAATGATCGATCGACAAGATTAGCATAATGTTCGCTGACCGCCTCGCTCCCCGACTGACATAAAGTCGGCGCCCGGTCGCGGCTAATTAGTCTCAGGAAATAAATGTCGTATGAAAACGCATAAACGCGCTCGTTGACCAACCTTTGGTTGGTGCCCGCTCGCGGCTAAACAATTGTAACAAGATTACTTACCTGACATTCAATAAACTAATCACTAACCACTGATCACTAACCATGCGAACTTTTTTAGTTACAGGCGGAGCGGGTTTTATCGGTTCACACATTGCCGAGGCATTGGTTGCCAGGGGCGATCGGGTTCGGGTGTTGGATAATTTAAGCACCGGGCATCTTAAGAACATGGCGAGTTTTCGGGAACGGATCGAGTTTATCCAAGCCGATCTGCTGGCCGCCTCGTCGGTTGCCCAAGCCGTGCGCGGGGTGGAATGCGTTTTCCATCATGCCGCGCTGGCATCGGTGCCGCTTAGCGTGGAGCGCCCCTGGACGTCCACGCCGCTTGCGCCACCGGAACGCTGATACTCCTGGAGGAAGCCCGCCGCGCAGGGGTTCGCCGCGTGGTTTATGCGGCTTCGAGCAGCGCTTACGGAAACCAGCCCGCCGCAGTCAAGCGTGAGACCGATCCGCTATCCCCGTTGTCGCCCTATGCGGCCGCAAAATTGGCCGGCGAGTTGTATTGCCAGGCCTTCACTGCCACCCACGGTTTGGAAACGGTGGCCCTGCGATATTTCAACATCTTCGGACCGCGGCAGGATCCCGGCAGTCCCTACTCGGCGGTGATTCCGCTTTTCATATCCGCCATGCTGAAGGGCGAGCAGCCGGTGATTTACGGCGACGGCCTGCAATCGCGCGATTTTTGTTTTGTTTCAAACGTGGTGCAGGCGAATCTATTGGCCGCCGACGCTACCGACGTTTCCGGCCGGGTCTTCAACATCGCCAGCGGAAAGTCGACCGATTTATTGACGCTCTTGGACGTTCTTAATCGCCTGTTGGCAGTGGACGTTAAACCGCGCCACGATCCGCCCAGGGCAGGCGACGTCCGCGAAAGCCGGGCGGATGTGACCGAGGCCAGGCGCTGGCTCGGTTATAAACCCGAAGTCGATTTCGAGGAAGGCCTGCGCCGCTCGGTCGATTATTATCGAGGTGAAAGGTAATAGTGAAGTGGGCAGTAGACAATGGGCAGTTATCAGTGCCCGGTTCATTTGTTATGGGACGGGAAAAAGAATAAATTAAGGAATTCAAACAAAACCTACCCTCTCCCTTTGGGAGAGGCGCTAGGGGTGAGGGCATTATTGTGTTGTCAAGAAGTTCTGTTAGAGCTCCTAAATTAAGAAGTATGATCGCTGAATTCTGACTACTTAATGCAAAACTTATTACTGAAAACTTATCATGTCCAACGCCGAAAAAACTTTGGTTACCGTGGCCACTTACAACGAGATGGAAAATATCCCATTGCTGGTGGAAGATATTTTCCGCTACCTGCCCGAGGCCGACATCTTGGTCATCGACGACAACTCGCCCGACGGCACCGGGCAGTGGTGCGACAAAAAAGGCGTCGAAGACCCGCGGGTTCATTGCCTGCACCGGTCGGGCAAACTCGGTTTGGGCACGGCCACCATAGCGGGCATGAAATACGGCATTGAAAATGGCTATCGGTATCTGCTGAACATGGATGCCGATTTCAGCCATCCGCCCAAGTGCCTGCCGAATTTTATCGCCGGCATGGATCCGCCCGGCGGGCCGACCGTGGACGTGATGATCGGATCGCGCCGCATACCCGGTGGAGGCGTGGAAGGCTGGGGCCTGAAACGACACATCATGAGCCGCGGCGTGAATCTTTACTCCCGATTGCTTTTGGGTCTGAAAGTTACGGATTGCAGCGGATCGTTTCGGTGTTATCGCGTTTCACTTTTAGAAAAACTCGATTTCGACGCCGTTCGCTCCCGCGGCTACTCGTTTCAAGAGGAAATCCTTTGGCATCTCAAGCGCCTTGGGGCCCGGTTCGGCGAAACGCCCTTTGTTTTCATCGACCGCAAGCTCGGCCAATCAAAAATCGATTCCCGCGAAGCCCTCAGCGCGCTAGGAATAATCTTCTCGCTGGGAATGAAAAATTGGTTGGGGCGATAAATAAACGAGAACTTTATTGATTAGATTCCCGTATTTGACGAATTGGCGGTGGTATAATCTCATTCGAATCTTTTTTTAAATTATTATCGTTAATCGGTGTAAGATTTGTATCAAATAGATTATGAATATCTGCATCAACGGGAATGGTTGGATTTTCAGAAATGTTTGGAGTATTTACCTCTTTGCTCGAATAAGCAATGCGTTTCAATAATGCCTTGGAAACCCGAATATCATCAGCAATATTTACCATTAAAAAAATAAATTCAGCACTGGCACATAATGAAATACCGCCAAATAAAAGACAAAATATGTTGTATCCATATTCATAGCCCAAATGTCCTTCATTTAATCCAATAATCAATGAAAAAAGTCCGATAATGAAAAGAATTATTCCTATAATAATATTCACAAAAGCAATTACTCTTAAAACCGAATAACTTCTGTTCACCACAATTCCAAAATAATTTGATTGTATTAATTCTTCTTCAGGAATTCTCCTTTCTGCTTCTGCAACTTTGTTGTCCCAATCTTGTTGCATCAATTGTTGACGTCTTTTTTCTTTTTTCTTCTTGACTTTGTCAAATCTTTCTTTAATTTTATTCTGTTTCTTTGCTTCTTGTTGCTCTAATTCTTGCTGTTTCTCTAATTCCTGTCTTCTTAAATCTTTAACTCTTTTCTCTTCTATTTTCCTTTGTTCCGCTTCTTGTTTTTTTCGAATCTTTTCCAGTTCATCCTTATATTCTTGTTGATAATCCGGCGGCAGTTTATCAAAGGGCGTCATTAAAATATTTTTTTGGCAGTAGGAGCATTTGATGGTTTTGCCCGCCAAATTATGATCGTAGACGATATTTTCCGTACAGTAAGGACAAGGAAGTTTCATGATTACTACCCTGGAAAAGTGTGCTTAAGAAGACATCAAAAGCCGCTTGCGATTATTCTAGCAGATAGAATGTGGGGAGTAAACCACCCCCCAATCGCTTCCCGCTTCCCGACCGACCTTCGGTCGGTGCCCGGTCGCAGCTAAACTAACTGGTCACTGACCACTGACCACTGTCCAATAACCACTACCCACTAGAACAGCCCGACGATTTCGCCTTTTTCGTCGATGTCGATCATTTCGGCGGCGGGCGTTTTAGGCAGACCCGGCATGGTCATGATCTCGCCGGTCAGGACTACAACAAAGCCCGCGCCGGCTGCCACCATCACGTCTCGAAGCGGCACGTCGAAACTTTTCGGCCGGCCCAGCAGAAGCGGATCGGTGGAGAGCGAGTATTGGGTTTTTGCCATGCACACGGGAAGATGCCCGTACCCGGCATCTTGCAGGGCGTGGAATTTTTCGCGGAGTTTTTTGTCGGCCAGGACGTCGGTGGCGCCGTACATTTCCCGGCAGATAATGCCCACTTTTTGCCAGAGCGTGCAGGTATCGGGATAAAGCAGTGAGAAATCGGTCTTGGTGTTTTCCACCACGTCGACCACTGCCCGGGCAAGCTCCTCGGCCCCGGCCCCGCCGCGGGCCCAATGGTCGGCGGTAATAATCTTGACCGTCAGGTAAGCGCACTTGTCCTTGATGAACTGGATTTCCTCATCGGTGTCGAAGGAAAAATGATTGATGGCCACCACCACCGGCAGACCGAAGCGGTGGATGTTTTCGATGTGTTTTTTCAGATTTTCCACGCCTTTGTCCAGGGCCTCGACATTGGGCTTGGCAATATCCTTCAAAGGCACGCCGCCGTGCAGCTTCAGGGCCTTCACGGTGGCCACGATTACCACCGCGTTGGGCTTAAGGCCGGCCTTTCGGCATTTGATGTTCATGAATTTTTCCGCGCCCAGGTCGGCGCCGAAACCGGCCTCGGTAACGGTGTATTCCGAAAGCCGCATGGCCATTTTCGTGGCGATGATGCTATTGCACCCGTGAGCGATGTTGGCGAACGGCCCGCCGTGGATGAATGCCGGATTGTTTTCCAGCGTCTGCACCAGGTTCGGCTTCAGGGCGTCTTTCAAGAGCACGGTCATCGCTCCGTTGGCCTTCAGATCGGCCGCGGTAATGGGTTTTCTATCGCGGGTATAAGCGACGATGATCTTTCCCAGGCGCTGCCTAAGATCCTGGAGCGACTCGGTCAGGCAAAAGCAGGCCATCACTTCCGAGGCCACGGTGATGTCGAAGCCGCTTTCGTGGGGCATGCTGTTGTTGGTTCCGCCCAGGCCGACGATGATGTCGCGCAACGCCCGGTCGTTCATGTCGACCACGCGTTTCCAGATGATGCGCCGTGGATCGATGTCGAATTTATTTCCCTGGTGGATGTGGTTGTCGAGCAGTGCGGCCAGCAGGTTGTGGGCCAATTCGATGGCGTGGAAATCGCCGGTGAAGTGCAGGTTGATGTCCTCCATGGGCACGACCTGTGAATAACCGCCGCCGGCTGCCCCTCCCTTCATGCCGAAGCACGGCCCAAGTGACGGCTCGCGCAGGCATACGGACGCCTTCTTGCCGATGCGATTCAGCGCGTCGCAGAGCCCGATGCTGGTGGTTGTCTTGCCCTCGCCGGCGGGCGTGGGGGTAATGGCCGTCACCAGGATCAGCTTGCCGGTTGAGCCGTTGTCCAAGCCATGATAATAGTCCAGCGAGACCTTTGCCTTGACTCTGCCATAATGGTCCAAGGCGGCATCGGGAATGCCCAGCCTGGCGGCGATTTCCTCGATGGGCAGCATGTTGGCCCGGCGAGCGATTTCAATATCCGGCGGAAGCGTGCGTGTCATGATTAGGAACGATTAGGGATTAGGGACAAGATTTAATACACGACGTTTAGCCCCGGCACTTGCCGGGTGATGTTTTGTTTAGTGCAATATATGCCCATATATACTATTGACAAATGCTTACTACATTCGGTTCAGGTGGTTTATACCAATAATAGCATGAAATCGGGGCGTCTGCACACGATTATGCCGCGTAAAACTTGTTTAGATGATGATTTTAATCCGCGGCGATGCAAATAAAGATGAGCATTATACATAGAATTCGCGGATGCGCATGAGCACGTCGAAGCCCTTTAGCTTCAGGCAATCTTCCAAACAGACCATGGCCGGATGGCTGACATCCAGCAGTTCGTACTTCCGCTTGACTGAACCGATGACCGTATCCAGTCCCAGGGGCATGGCCTTGGTGAGAAATGCACTTTCCAGGGGACCTTTAACAGGAGAGCCGTCCGCACGCTTGGCCGGCAACATGACCGTAAAATTGCTCAAACCAACCGAGACGTGTACGCCGGCAAAATCGGAATCCTTGCGCAAAAGATCCAGCGCGGCGATGAGCCGATGCAAGTTGCCCTCCGAATCGCTGCCGATCGGCGCGATGCCGGGATCGATAATGCAATCGGCGTTTGTCGCTCCCGGGCAACGCTCGCGAAAAGTCTTGATTAAATTTTTGGCGGCGGCATAAGTTTCATCGGCGGTGCGGCAAGGCTGCGATCGGCCGCCGACCACGTTTTCCGATACCAAGAGAATCGGCATGAAGGGCCGGATCTTGTACAAGTCGAACATCTCCAAACGAAGTGCGCTAACGGAGTTGAGGATCGGTTTTTTTCCGCCTGCGCGAGTGAGGTCGTATGCCTCCAGGCCGGCTTTGGCGATGGCAAAATCGGGCGTGTCAATCGACAGGGGTTTGGCCGTCACGCTTTGAATTTTTTTGACCAGCTCGGCCATGAATTCCGGCCGAACGCGGCCCGACGTTCACGTCGATGTACGCGGCCCCGCCTTGGTCCTGCGTGCGGGCCAGTTCCAAAATCCCGGCAACGTCGCCGGCCTCGAAAATCTTTTTTGTCGACGGCACCGAATCGTTGATCGATTCGCCGATAATTGTTAGACCTGCAATGGGCATGAGTATAATCCTTGATAATCTTCCGTATTACTTAATCCAGATTGATCTAAAACCACGAGCATTAGTCGCGGCTTGACATTTTATTGTGTGGTTTCTTTTATTTCTTCGTGTGGGGAGTTATGATCGCGGTCGAGGAAAGTGTTCGCCCATGAAGATGTGTTCTTAAGCGTTGCGTTGTATAAGGTTACCGGGCGCTCGAGCATTTGTTCCGATTCGCCGTAATATTTCAGGCGCTGGTAAATCCGCGCCCAGATGCATTCTTTGTCGTCCAGTTCGCAGCGCCCGTTGGCCGAACCGCCGCAAGGGCCGTTCCGGCCGCACTTGGAGCACCATCTTTTGGGACAAATGTAGGCGCAGTCGGGCAGGCTGCAATCGCCGCAATCCTGGCACCCGTACATCACCGACTTGGACGCCTTTTCCAACGAATAGGCCATGCGGCTTAAAAATCCGGGCTTTTTGTCCAATCGCGCGAATATCTTTTTCAATATCGGGTACAAGGCCTTGTCGCGGGTAAAGGCCACACTGTGGACCAGGCGGGAAAGCCGATAATTCAGCGTGACTTCCTTCGATTTCTTGGGATGCCGCAGCGACTCCAGGTACTCTCGATTGATCGAACGCGACTCGCACAGGCCGGTCGATGGATCGTGCTCGAAAAGGAAGAACTCGTCGGGCTGGGAATATTGGATTTCCTTGATAAAGTCGCGCCAATCGCCGGGGGCGAAACTTTCGGCCATGTCGATGATCTGCTCCGAAGGTCTCGGCCTTGGCCATGCCGCCGATATAGCCCGCGGCAAATCCCAGACCCTTGAGCACGGCCAATTGCTTGGCGGCCAGTTCGAGGAAGAACTTTTTGCCTTTATCCGCTCCGGCGGCGTATTTTTCCACTGTTTCCAGGAGTTTGTCGGTCACCACGCAGCCGGCCAACTTGCCGCTGTGGAACATTTTCGCCACCCCTCGGGAAAGCAAATACACGTTGCCGATCACCGGTATGTCGATGCCGCGGACATCGAGGAAGAGTTTCACTTCGTCGAACTTCCGCATGTCGTAACCGAGTTGGGGAATCACCCATTGCGCACCGCAGGCGATCTTGCGGACGAGCTTGAAATATTGCGGCAACAGTTCGCGCTCGTGGCGTTTGAAAGGCGAGACCGCGCAGCCGATAAAAAAATCGGTTTTCGGCAGGGTTTCAATTTTGCCCGAGCGCCCTGGAACCTTAAGACCTTCGTTCATCGCCCGCAGCATGGTAATCAGTGCGACCGAGTCGAGGTCGAACACCGGCTCGGCAAGTCCGCCGAATCCGGAAGTGGGATAATCGCCGGTAATGGCAAGGATGTTGCGAAAACCTTCGGCCGCGTAGCGCCAGGCGGCGGCTTCCAGTCCGTTGCGGTTGAGATCCTTGCAGGTCATGTGCAAAACAACCCGATCACGACGATCCGCAACCACGCCGCCAAGCCAGTCGGGCGGGAGCATCGGCCCGCCGCCGGGATTATCGGTGATCGAGATCCAGCCCACGCGCGAATCGCCAAGCAAATCGCGGGCGAAAGAGGCAAGATTATTAGGCGCATCTGGAAGTTGGAAGCCCCGGGTAGTGACCACTTCCACGCCGTAATAGAATCGCTCGCCTAAGAGCATTTCCCTAAAGGTAACACCGTCGTTGGAAGCCATTTTCAGGAGATTTTAAGTTATCAGTAGTCGGTTATCAGTTTCCATCGCGAAACCGCAAGCAGTTTCCTGCTTCCTTCAGTTTACGGCAATCGATCTGCGGTCGATAGTCCTTTTAATTCCCTAAGAGTGACAATCCCATTTTCGTTTACGCGAAAACCTGGACAGTCCCTTTAATTCACCGAGGCCACCAGTTTTCGCGCCAGGGCCACGGCCGAGTTGGCGTTGTCGCCGTAGCCGTCGGCGCCGATTTCGTCGGCAAACTGCTGGGTGATGGGAGCGCCGCCGATGATGACTTTAGTTTGCTTGCGGATGCCGACCTTTTCCAGGATCTCGATGACTTTTTTCATCATGGTCATGGTGGTGGTCAACAATGCCGAAAGCGCCACGATAGTGCCTTCTTTTTCCTGGGCGGCTTCGACGAATTTTTCCGGGGGCACGTCCACGCCCAAGTCGACCACTTGGAATCCGCCGCCTTCGAGCATCGAGGCCACCAGGTTTTTGCCGATGTCGTGCAGATCGCCCTGTACAGTTCCTATCACTACCCGGCCGATCGGCTCGGCGCCCTGGGCAACCAATAGCGGCGAGATTAGCTCCAAGGCGATCTTCATCGCCCGGGCGGCAATCAGCAATTCGGGCACAAAATACTCGTTGCACTCGAAGCGATTGCCGACCTCAGCCATGGCCGGAATCATGTACTTCTGCACGAGTTCGCTGGGATCGACCTTTTCAGCCAGGGCCGCTTTGGTCACTTGTTCGGCTTTTTTGGCGTCGCCCGTGAGAATTGCATTGTAAAGTTCGGTACCATCGTACATGGTTTGCTCCCTGTAATGTCACTCTTGATAAGTACAGTATTAAAATATCCAAACTATCGTCTTATTTCTAGGGGCTCGAGGCATGTAAAATAGCGACTTTGTCGGGATCGGAATTAAACTGGCAGCCAACATCAATATGCAGAAGCCGCGGATAAACCTGCCTAACTTATGGAACGGAACGTGGAAATGTCAAACGGATTGATAAATACCCATGCGAAAGACATCAAAACAATAAATGGATTTCTATTTAAAGATGGGAGGGCTGTGCAATATAAACAAACTATTCGGAAATTCAATTCTAGACAAACTATCATAATCGGTCCAGGTTTACAGTAACTGTTTATCCACAATATATACTTATGGGGGATATTCGTCCACAATTATGGGACCGCCAATACCTTGCCCCTTGCGGTATTATGCTAGCATTGCTACCCTAATTCTATGATGCCGAGATAGGGTCTTGAGGTTTGCGCTAAAACGGGCCTGATTTACATCTTGTTTTAGGGCAAGACCTTGGTTCAGTGGATAACATGCTTGTACTTTCTCGAAAAGTCGGCGAAAAAATTCTCATCGGTGATAATATCTCCGTTACCGTGGTTCGGGTTGCGCAGGGAATAGTCCGCATCGGCGTGGAAGCCCCGCAAAACCTGCCGGTGGTTCGCGAAGAAATCAAAGATCAAATGCGCGAACATAAGCAAACGAAAAAGGCCGCTACGGCCTAATCTTCAGGGTTGTCTTAAATCGAGTTCGCGCGGGGCTTGTGGATAATTCAGCGATCCATGTTCGGCGAAAAACTGTTCCAGTTTTTTAACTTTTTGCTGCGGTGAGGGCTCGCCGGAGATATCGGAGGCAGGTGAAATGGCCCCAAATAATCCGCATCCCGCCGCCGGCAATGACGTCAAAATAATAGTCGCTGGCACGACGGGCCGCTGCCGGCCCTGGTCCTGCGCCGGCTGCCGTCTGAGGCGGCAAATACGGGACGATGGATTGGAGACTGAGTTTTTCCCAGACCGGCAAGAGCGCGGCGGCGATTTCCGCCCCGCCTGCCACCCGGCTATCGCCCCAACGTTTGCCCACGCCGCCCATCGGCCCCCGGTCCACGCCTTCCAGCCGCGGATACTTGGACTTTTCGACCGGGTCGAAATCGTCCGGGGGCAAAAGCACGGCTTCGGCATCGACAGGCAATAGCTGATCCCCAAATTTGACCATGCAAACCGGCTGGCGATAAATCAATATCCACCTTAATTTTGGCCGGATATTGCTTGGCGACAGTGCGGACTTTGGCCACCCAAGGCTGGCGTAAAAGGGCGGCGGCCACACGTTCGATCAAGTCGTCGTTCATAATCGATGCCGGCCCGTGCAACGTCAAATCGCGATACACTTCCGCCGTTAGATCGGTATGGTGCAGCCAAGGCGGAGACGGCGTGATTTCGATCTGCCGCGGACCGATGAAATACTCCGGCGAGGCCAAAACCCGGGGACCAATTTTTTGCCATGCCGCATACGCGCAAGCGATGAATATGCCTAACAAGACCAGGCACAATATGACCGTTCCCAACAGGCCGGAAAACCACTGGGAAATTTGCTTTGAAGTTTTTGAATCAGACTGTGATGAAGAATTCTTTTTCGCCGACATATAACCTTATAAACTCCGATAACACATCAAAATCGTATCACATTGATAAGTCTATTCCATTTTTATCACGAAAGGGCGAAAGAACGAAAACACGAAAATGAACAAATAATTGGAAAAAGTAGCCAGGAAGCGTTTTCAGCCAAACCTTGTGTTCGATTTACCAGATTTCCAGGGCCAGCTCCAATTCCATGCCCATGCGCTGGAGGACTTGTTCGCGCACGAGGTCGATCAAGCGCAATATGTCTTCGGTGGTGCATTCCGGTTCGGCCACGATGAAATTGGCATGGCGGTCGGAGACAACCGCGCCGCCGATCCGCGTGCCTTTTAAGCCGGCCGCATCGATCAGTTCTCCGGCGCTAGTGCCGCGGGGATTTTTAAAGACGCAGCCTGCGCACTGATGGCCCATGGGTTGCGAGGCCCGTTTGAGGATCCATTGTTTTTGCATGCGTTTGGCCAATTCCTGGGGATTCGTCTTCGTCGAGTTGGCAAGCGGCCTCGAGGATCACCAGTTCGTCGAGGCTGCTTTCCTGGTAGCCGAATTCGAGTTCGTCGGCCTGGCGCTGGAATACGTCGCCGGTAACCGAGATAACAGTTGCCTGGATGGTCCACTGGCCGATGCTGCCGCCGCGAGTGCCGGCGTTGCCGTGCAATGCGCCGCCGACGGTGCCGGGAATGCCGATCAGGGTTTCCAGTCCGGTCAGGCCCCGATGCACTGTGCCGGTCACAACCCGGCCCAGCAGTGCCCCGCCGCCGGCGGTTACCGATCGGCCCTCGATCTTGATATTGGCAAAGGCGGGTGCATAAAGGTGAAGCACCATGCCTTTAAAGCCTTCGTCGCGCACTAGGATGTTCGATCCCCGGCCCAGCACCCTGGCCTGCACGCCATCCTGGTGACAGCGGCGGATGAGTTCGATTAATTGCTCCGGGTTTTCCGGTTCGGCGAAATATTTTGCCCCTCCGCCGACTTGCAACCAGGTGTGCATGGCCAGCGGCTCATTCTGCCGCACGATTTGCTCGAAACCAGTTAATAATGGCATGAAAGACCTTTCGAAATGATTAAATCATTGCAAAATGCAAATTGTAAATTGCAAATTGATCTAGAACTAATAAAACCTTGTTCTATGTAGAAATTATGCCTTTAGCTTTGTTCAATTTGAAATTAGCAATTGTCAATTTGCAATATGATATATACCCACAAAATTCATTCCAATTTCAATCTCGAGTAAATTCAACTCGACAATCCTCCGAATCGTCTATCCCGGGCGGCGTAGGCGCGGATGGCCTGGTGCAGTTGGGCCTCGTCAAAGTCGGGCCAACAGCAGTCGGTTACCCATATTTCAGCATAACTGATTTGCCACAAAAGGAAATTGCTCACGCGCATTTCGCCGGCCGTGCGGATCAACAGATCGGGTTCGGGCATGCCGGCGGTATAAAGATGCGCATCAATGGTCGCTTCGGCGATATCGGCCGGATCGAGTCCTCCGGACCGGACCTCCCGGGCAATGGATCGCATGGCGTCGACCAATTCCGCCCGGCCGCCGTAGTTGATCGCCAGGCAGACTTTTAAACCGGTATTTCCGCGGCTAAGGTCTACGGTTTTATCGATTTCCTGGAGTATGTTTTGCTGGAGTCCCTCGCGCCGGCCGATTACGGTCACTTGCACGTTGTGCTCCATGATCGTGTCGCGCTGTTGGGACATGTATTTTTGCAGGAGTTCCATGAGGAAATCAAGCTCATCGGCCGGGCCGTTTCCAGTTTTCGATGGAAAGGCAATATAACGTGAGCTGCTCGATGCCCAGCCGGACACATTCCTCGGTAACCCGGCGCACGCTTTCCGTGCCTTGCCGATGGCCCTCGATGCGCGGCAATCCTCTTTGTTGGGCCCAACGGCCGTTGCCGTCCATGATGACCGCGATGTGCCGGGGCATTTTCTCCGGCGGCACTTCAATAGTGGATAGGGGATTGGGAATGGGGGAAAGGGAATTTTTATTCATCCTTCATCCTCTATGCCGGGCAATAAACTGGGCAACAAATTGCCCAGCCCCGTTTGTTCACCGCCCACTGCCCACCGCCCAACGCCCACTACATCCTTCATCCTTCATCCTTTGTAAAGATCGTCTGCTCGCGGTCCGGGCCCACCGAGATGATTTCCACCGGAATGCCGATTATTCGGCTTAGCCGGTCGATATATCGCCGCGTGTTGGCCGGCAAATCGGAAATGCGGCGGATATTGCTGATTTCGGTTTGCCAGCCGGGCAGGGTCTCGTAAACCGGCACAACGCGGCGCAAATCGTCCACGTGACTGGGAAAATTGGTCGTCTTCCGTCCGTCTAATTCATAGGCGGTGCAAATTTTGATTTCCGGCAACTGGCTGAGCACGTCCAACAACATGACGCTCAATACATCCACCCCGCCCAGGCGCGCGGCATAACGAACGGCCACGGCATCGAACCAGCCGCAACGGCGCGGACGCTTGGTTACAGTTCCGTATTCGTTGCCCCGGTCGCGGATGTGCTGGCCCGTGGCGTTATCTTGCTCGGTGGGGAACGGGCCGCCGCCGACCCGGGTGGTGTAGGCCTTGATAATGCCGATTACCTTGGTGATGTATCGGCCCGGCACCCCGGAACCCGGCGATACGCCCACCCCGGAACTGTTGCTGCTGGTGACAAAGGGGAAAGTGCCGTGATCGATATCCAGCATGCTGCCCTGTGCGCCCTCGAAAAGCACGCGCTTGCCCGAGTCCAGGGCGTCGAGCAGGTAAGTCGTGGTGTCGGCCACATGCGGTTTCAGCCGTTGGGCGTATCGCTGGTATTGCTGGAATATCTCCTTGGCGTCAAGCGGTTTGATCGGCACGACCGGTGTGGCGGAGGAAAACAACTGATTCTTTACCCGGACTATTTTTTCAATCCGCTCGAAAAAATCAGGACGATACATATCGCCCATGCGGATGGCCAACGAGCGGCCGACCTTATCGCTATAGCACGGTCCGATGCCTCGTTGGGTGGTGCCGATCGATTCGCCGGACGTGCATTGTGCGTCGAGCAGTTTGTCTTCTTCCATATGCCAGGGGAAGATTACGTGGGCCCGGTCGCTAATCATCAGGTTTTCGGCGACCTTTACGCCCCGGCCGATCAATCCTTCGATTTCGGCCAATAGACTGGCCGGATTGAGCACTACCCCGTTGGCGATAACGCACTGCACTTGGGGGCGGAAAATGCCGCTGGGAACCAGGGAAAGTTTGAAGGTTTGTCCCTGAGTGACTACCGTATGGCCGGCGTTGGCCCCGCCTTGATAACGGACTACCACGTCGTGCTGTTCGGTCAGCAGATCGACGATCTTCCCTTTAGCTTCATCGCCCCATTGCAAACCGATCACACAAGTCGCGGTCACCGTTTAAATCCTCAATAAAGGTCAGTGTACAAAGTAATAATTGCCCAAACCCCGCTAGTTTATCGTCCATAAACCACAACCACAAGGGAGGGAGAAGCAAGTAAAAGGATGAGGAATGAGGGATGAGGCGCAAGTGTTTATGGTTGTTCAATTTGCAGTTTGCAATAATGAATTACTCGTAAATAACGCTCAAATCCTGCACAAAGACTTTATACTTATCCCCTACCCGAGCGGATATTGCCGGCAGTATTCGTACAGGGCCATGGCGGCGGCGGTGGCTGCGTTGTGGGCATAAGGAAGGCCGTAAACGGGGATTTCCACGGTCCGATCGAGGAACGCCAATACCTCCTCGTCGATGCCCGACCGTTCATTGCCAACCACCAAAACCGTTCTCCGCTGGAATGGGAATTCATAGAGCAGGCTGGAATTACTGGTCTGCTCCAGGCCGATTAACTGATATGCCTCTTCGTGCAGCCTTTTAAGCACCGGCGGCAGGGTGCGATGGACATCGATCTCGATAACCTCGCTGGCATTGCGGGCGATTTTGCCCACTACCTTGGCATTGCCGCAGCAGATTACCCGTTTTACCCCGCAACATCCGGCAGCCCTGACAATTCGGGAAAGATTAACGTTGCTGCGCATGGGCTCGCAAGCCACGATCAGTTCGCGCGGGCGTTCTAATTGCGCCGGTGTTTTGTGTCGTTGTTGTTCGAATTCGGACACGGAATTGTATTTGTAATAAAAAAAATCGGGGCCAGGCAGCATACTT
Source organism: Pirellulales bacterium (assembly GCA_963844755.1). Lineage (GTDB taxonomy): Bacteria > Planctomycetota > Planctomycetia > Pirellulales > Thermoguttaceae > JBEKIK01. The sequence goes on along the minus strand of CAWJPM010000012.1, from coordinate 71,757 downwards.
CGGAGGTTTTGCCGTTGTATGAACCTGGCCCCTTGTAGCGATATTTTGTCGCTACGGTACCTGTTTGATGATCCGCCTATAAGGGTGAGCGGATTTCTCCACAGCCCGTACAAAGCAGGAAAATCCTAATTAAGTAAGCATTGAAAAAGAGTTTCATAAAAAAAAGCCTTCAGCAATGTCACAATCCAATTCTACTTGACAGAAAAAAAATTGCAAAGCGCAAAATGAAAAGAAATGAAAATTACTTTTCCCAACAGGCAATAGCAGGCAACTATGTAACCATATCTGAATATACTCATATTCAATGATTTTATAGAAGCAGTTTTAGTGGAAGAAGAATCGCCAAATGGCGGGTCCAATCGTGGGCGCCGCTTGCCAGATGCTTATTGCTACGCCCGTCAGCGATTCGCCGGCGATCAGCCCGGAGGAACCGGGAATTACGAAACTCTCCGCGCTTTTACTATGAATTTTCATCCAAATCCAGGCCGCAAATGCCCCCATGAACATGGAAATGGAATTATAAGCCGGGATAACCCCCGCGATGCCCAAGCCCGTGGCCGAGGGAATCCATCTTACATAGCGCTTGGGTAAAAACTCTTCGGCCAGCGAAATCAGTATGCCCAGGATCCCGCCGATTATCATGCCGATTACCGTCCCCTTCCTCAATTTATGAACACCTTCGGCAAGTAGTTCGGCCACGCTTTTCCAGACGGCAACCGATGGGGCGGGAAATTCCTTGGTAAGTAAATTAGTTTGCATATTATTAGCGGAATTGTCCTTTGCCGGACTTGTGAGGGTGGCACTGGCTGAGCCAGTGGCACGCGCGGAATCTGCATCTCCCTTTACGGAATCGACGGACGAGCCGGTTTTTGTGCCTTGGCTCGCCACCTGCCCGGTGGGGGTGTTGGGATCGAAAACAGGCGTCCTCACGATGATCGTATAAATAGGCACGCAAACGAGCACGCCTGCTAGCACGCCGAAAAACTGGGCGATAGTCTGTAGGCGGGGATTTGTCCCTACAAGATATCCGGCTTTCAAATCCGTCAGCAGATCGGCCGACTGCGATGCGGCGCCAGCGGTAATCGAGGCGGTCATGAGGTTTGTGGTGATGTTTGTCGGAGCAATTACGCCGTAAGTAAGTTGGGTGATTTTTCCCATTGCACCGATCGGGGTGATGTCGGTTTCGCCGGTGGCGCGGGCGGCGACAACAGATAGTATAAATGTGATCGCCACGGCCAAAACGCTCATCCACCATTTAATGTCAAAGAACAATTGCCCAAAGATTACACAGGAAACGCAGGCCGTTGCCACTCCGGCCATAAACCACCAGGTAGGCATCTCGATTTGCGCCAAGACGTCTTTGTCCTTGGTTTTTGTGTTAAACATAGCTGTCAATCCGCTAAAGGCCCGAAGTATGATCCGCCATCGCAAGGCAAAAGCGGTCAAAGCGGCAGAGACCATTAGTGCGACGGCCGGCCAAACAGTCCAGCCCCCAGATATACTGGACAATGCCTTGCCGGGCACTATGGTGATAATTTGCTGCTGATTCCAAAATGGGGGCCATGAATCCGTAGAAAAAAATTGCCCCTAAAAGCAGCGAAACCCCGATGCGAATGCCCATGATCGCCCCGGCGGCCATCATGAATACAGAGCCTTCATAGCAGATCGTATAGTGGTCGAGTAGATAATTTCCAACTTTGCCTGGGAAAAGGGGAAAGTTATCGGGACAGGCGTACTTCGCCAAGGTTGCTCCCAGGTCGGGACGCTTCAGCTTATTTCCAAACCAGATCATGGTCGGCGCCCAGGCATCGACCCAAAACTTAAGCAAGCCGCTGAAAATAGTGCAGTAAAACAGGGCCTTTGCTTGTTGCACGGCCTTGCCGCCGGTGGAGTGAAGGCTTTTCAAGGTCGCCGCCGTGGCCGTGCCCGAGGGAAAAGGCAGTTTGTCGATGTTGATCAACTGCCGCTTCAAGGGCACGGCCATAAACAGCCCTAATATCACAATCGAGCCCATCCAGATCATCATTTGCCAGGCGGGCAAGGGCCGCCCGGTAAGCAGGTAAAGGGCCGGGATCGAGGAGACCATGCCGGCCGCGGAAATGGAACCGGCCGCACTGGCGGCGCTGGTCATGGTGCAGTTTTCCAGAATGGTGAAGGGATTTCGGCGATAGGCCGGAATCACGGCCTCCAACGACTTGAATACCGCGTAAGCGATAATGCAGGACGTGACGGTCACGCCCAAGGTCCAGCCGGCTTTCAAGCCCACGTAAAGGTTCGAGACCGACATCAGTCCGCCGATGAGCATCCCGGATACAATCGCCCGGACCGAAAGCTGCCGCATCTTGTCGCCGCAATAGACGTTGTCGATCCACCAGCGGTCGTTGGCTTCGATGTCGTGCTTGGCCGGGATTGAAGGGGCATTTTCCGTTTCCGGATCGATAGACCCATCAGGCGGATCGGAAAAATCGTCATCGCCGTGCGTCATAGGGCAGGGGGCTCCTTGGAGTTCCTAAGATCGGCATTTATGGGTGCGAATCATCTTCCCTTCATTTATTAATCAATCATTTTTCCCGAATCAAGCAGTTCTATCAAGTATGGGATCATGAGCCGGGCCGCACGGGCGCGATGGCTCAGGCAGGCCTTGACCAGCGGGCCGAATTCGGCGAACGAGCGGTGATATTCCACAATTTCGAAGAGCGGATCGTAGCCGAAGCCGTTTTCGCCCCGGGGCTGGAAAAGAATCCGCCCGCGGCATGCCGCCTCGCTCTCGGCCCGGATTGCACCTTCCGGATCGGCCAAAGCCATGTGGCAGACGAATTGGGCCGATCGCTTATCGATGGGCGTATCGCCCAGGCGCTCGAGTAAAAGGCGGTTGTTGCCCTCGTCTGTTGCGTCGTCTCCGGTAAAACGGGCGGAAAGGACACCGGGCTCGCCATCCAGGGCGTCGACCAGCAGCCCGCTGTCGTCGGCCAAGACCCATCGCTGCAATTGCCGGGCATATCCGGCCGCCTTGAGCACGGCATTGGCGGCGAAAGTTTCACCATTTTCGGGTACGGGAACCACATCGGGGAAATCGGCCAGCGTTTTCAGCTCCACGCCCAGGGGCTGGAATAGGTCGGCCAATTCTTGGCCCTTCTTTCGATTCGCCGTTCCAATAATAATCATGGTGTATCTCTATCCCTGCCAACTGATGCACCACGATTGCATTATGTGCGCTGGCGGTCAGGCCGGTGCCGATGATCAGCACGATACGATCGCCGGGATTGAGGTAACCGCTTTGCCGGCCCAGTTGGGTGACATATTCCAGCAATTCCTTGCTTTTTCCGACCGGGGCCCCGGCCAAGGGGAAGACGCCCCAGTACAGGCACATCCGCCGCAATGTGGCTTGGCTCTCGCTTACGCCCAGGATGGGGACAGAATTGCGATTTTTCGACAGGGCCAGGGCCGTGGCCCCGCTGGAACTGGCCACCACGACGAGCCTTGCCGCGACCTGCTGGGCGATGTGGCCCGCAGCGTCGACAATTGCCTGGGTAATCGGAGTTACCGCCGACGTTTCCACTTGGCCTGTGGCACTGGCATCTTGCCAGTGTTCCAGGGAGAGCCGGCAACGCGGCAAAATGGGCTCAGTAGCCAGAGCGATGCGGTGCATCATTTCGACCGCCTCCTGGGGATAATCGCCGATTGCCGTCTCGCCGGACAGCATGCAGGCGTCGGCCCCGTCCAGAATCGCATTGGCCACGTCGGTCACCTCCGCCCGGGTAGGCAGCGATGAATGTTGCATGCTATCGAGCATCTGCGTGGCGATAATCACCGGTTTGCGCTGCCGATTGCAGACGGCCACGATATGCTTCTGGGCCAAAGCGACTTGGGCGATATCGGTTTCCACGCCCAGATCACCGCGGGCGACCATCACGCCGTCGGCCGCCGCAACGATTTCGTCCAGATGGTCCAAGGCCTCCGGCTTTTCGATCTTGGCGATCACCTGTGGTGAAAAAGGAACTGGCAGTGTTCCCTCTCCCTTTGTCCCCTCTCCCTTTGGGAGAGGGTTAGGGTGAGGGCCGGCCAGTAGTGCTTTTAGTTGGCGCACGTCATCGGCTGCGCGGACAAAGCTCAAGCCGATAAAATCGATCCCGATGCGGGCTGGCCCAAAGGGCGTTTTCGCGATCGATCGGACCGAGCGCCGGAACGCTTAATTTTACCCCGGGCAAATTGACGCCCTGCCGGCTGCGGATCAGGCCCGGCTGAACCACCCGGCATTGGGCGAAATCCTTGCCGCGCTGTTCTACAATCAGGCTTACGGTGCCGTCGGCAAGCATCACCCGGTCGCCGACCGCCAGTTCATCGACCAGCGGTTCGTATGTGGTTGTCAGTTCCTGCGGCCCCCGGGCGATTGTGCCGCGGACAAATCGCACACTTGCGCCGGCGTGACAATCCATTTGCCCGCCAGGCAGTTCGCCCAGTCGGATTTTCGGCCCGGCCAGATCGGCCAGCACGGCCACGAATTGGCCGGTTTCGTCCATGGCCTGGCGCACGGCTGCCAATCGGACCTCTTGCTCCTGGCAACTTCCATGGGCCATATTCAGCCGGAAGACGTCCACCCCGGCGACGATTAAAGCTTTCAACCGGTCCAGCGATTCGCAGGCCGGGCCGATGGTGGCCACAATCTTGGTCTTCGAAAACCGTCCAGCCGGTAATTTTTGTTCCATAAGCAGTGATAATAAAATATAAGCCCACCGGCTGCAACCCGTGGGCTTTAGAATAATTGTCAGGACAACGGGAAAACTACCACATCAACTAAAGACTTCCTCGAAACTCGTTCAACGGACCCGGCATTATTTTTTCATCATTTCGTCCAGTTGCTTCACACTCAAAAACAGTCGATAAGGATGACCGGGTAGTTCTTGAAAATCCCAGTGTTGATAAAAGGAATTGGCGACATCGTTTATGCAGTCTAAGATTACAGCGATAAACGCAAACGTTTTGCCGGCTTCGTGGCAATCGCGCAGGGCTTGTGCAAAAAGCAGTCGTCCAAGACCTTGACCTTGATGCGTAGTGCCGACTCCCAGCCAGGCCAACACTGCCACCGGCAGCACGCGGCGGGGCAATCGTTTTGTTATTTCGGCGGGCAATTCACTGAAATCGACTTGTCCTGTAGCCAACGTATAGTACCCAAAAATTGTCCCCGATTTATCGACCAGGACTTTTGTCACCGAAAGATGCTTTTCCTGATGCTGGAGTGCTTTGGCGGCTAGCCATTCATCCGCCTTTTCTTCGCCGCAACTGAATTTGCGCCGCGGATGATCGCGGCGGAGATACTCTTGAGAAAAGCCTTCGGGAAATCGAACGCCGTTCACGATTCGCCTCGCATTACTCGAGCAAGTTTGCGTTGACGGTTCGTCAGCTTGGGCTTCTCGTTTAAGGCGTTCCAAAATGTCAATTGTTCTTCAAACGTCAATGCGACAACCTGCTCACGGGACGCACGAACCTCATGCCGCGCCTGTGGGATCGTCACCGTCCGCACATAATCGCTTACGCTAATCCGCCGCAGTTCGGCTGCCTTCGCGAGGCATTTTTTGCTTTCGTGGTCCAAACGAACCATAAGCGGGCTGGCCGCTTTAGGCGATCCCACTTTCTTTTCTGCTTGAGACGTTCGCATTATCATTTCCTCCTTTCTTTAATTGTATTGCATAACGCAATACAGTCAAGGGGAAAAACCCAAAAAGAGGATGGCTGATGCAACAATCTTCACCCCGGCCATCTCTCGAAGGGAGAGGGGACGCCTTTTAGTCCAATTGCTTTCTATTGATCTTCAGAAAATGCGTGGCGCAACTGATGCAGGGATCGTAGTTGCGGATGAGATGCTCGCATTTCTAGGGCCATCTCTTCATCGGATTGCGAGGCGATTTGTTCGGCCAATTGGCGCAGGTCCGCTTCGATGGTGGGCTGATTCTGGCTGGTAGGCGGCATGATGCGGGCGGTGGCGATGGTGCCGTCGGCCTCGGTGCGGTATTCGTGCCAGCAGATGCCGCGGGGCGCTTCGGTGCCGTGACCGCCGATGCCCGCCCGCGGAGTGATGGGAATCCGCGATCGCTTGGGCAAGGTGTAGTTTTTCATTATGTCCACGGACAAGGCCAAGGCATGGACGGTTTCCACGCCGCGGGCCATGAAATTAAGGAAACTGTTGCGCCAAGGCAATGATTTTCCCAGCGTCTTGCACACGGAGTTGAGGATTTCGGCCGCCTTGGGATGCAGTTTTTCGGCGTTAAGGTTTAGACGCGACAAGGGACCGACCACGTAAAAACCCCTGTCTTTCAACCTGGCTTGCAATGCCATGGAATGCTGTACCTGAAACTCGTTTGCCACCGCGCCGAATTCACTTTGATCGACGTCCAGGCCTTTATTGCTTTTGATTCGTCCCAGGTTCATGGGATATTCGTTATCCGGACACAGGGCGACAAATTCGTAATCGCGATCCAATTCGGGGAATTTCACGATTTTGGCCAAGGTCAGGGTCAAGATCGCACATGTCGTCCAGGCAGGATTTTATCTCCGGCAGAAGCGCGGCGACATCGGCCGGCGCGGGGCCCTGTGGAATCCGCCCACGCACGCGCCCACCGGATGCACCGACCGACCGCCCAAGAGCGATACCAGGTCGTTTCCCGCCTTTTTGATCCTGAGCGAGCGTTTCACCACCGGGCCGTGATCCTGGGCCATGCTGATCGCGCTTTCATATCCCAAAAAGTCGGGCAGGTGCAGCATGAACATGTGCAGGACGTGGCTTTCGATCCATTCGCCGCAATACAACAGATCGCGCAGAGTGCGGATGGCCGGATCGACCTGGTCGAAAACGCCCATGGCCTTTTCCAGGGCGTGGCATGCGCCCATCTGATAGGCCACCGGGCAGATGCCGCAGATGCGGGCGGTGATGTCGGGCACTTCCTCGAAACCCCGGCCGCGCAAAAAGGCCTCGTAAAACCTGGGCGGCTCGTAGATTTTAAATTGCAGATCCTCCACGACGCCGTTGCGCATGGTGATATTCAGCGCACCTTCGCCTTCCACGCGGGCCAGGGCTTTTACGCTGATCGTTCTCGTGCCGGATTTACCGCTTTTTTTCGCGTCGCTCATAATATTCACTCGCTTGTTTAAACAGCTTTAAAGGCCCTGATGTGCGAAGTTTATTGCTTTTTTTCCAGCCGCTCGTAGTATTCGCTGGCCTGTTTGAACGGTTCAAGATATCCGTTGAACAATCGCAACATGCGTTTCATGTCGCGGTCGCTTTGGCCAAGTTGGTCGGTGAACCATCGGCCCAGCGAAGTGATGTTGGGTTGTTCCATCGGCCCGAAACAGCCGTAACACGCCCGATCGCAGGCCGGACACAGCGCTCCGCAGCCGACTTGGGTGATCGGCCCCAGGCAGGGTTTTCCTTGCGATACCAAGACGCAGGAAAGCCCGCGCCGCTTGCACTCGATGCACACGCTGTGCGTGGGGATGTTCGGTTTTCGGCCGGTCAAAAGGGCCGAGATTAGTTCCAACAATTGATATTGATTGATCGGGCAGCCGCGCAACTCGAAATCGACGAACACGTGGGAGGCGATTGGAGAGGCCGTTTCCAGGGTGGAAATATATTCCGGTTTGGCGTAAACGCAGCGGATGTAATCGTCCACGTTCGCCCAATTCCTCAGGGCCTGGATGCCGCCCGAGGTGGCGCAGTCGCCGATGGCGATTAAATACTTGCAATCGCGGCGGACCTGCTGGATGCGTTCTTCTTCATCGGCGGTGGAGATGCTTCCCTCGACCAGTCCGATGTCGTAGGGCGGGGGAAGCACACGGCGGCGGGCTTCGAGAAAATAGGCTATTTCCACGGCGCCCAGCAAATCGAGCAATTCGTTTTCCAGGTTCAGAAGCTGCAATTGGCAGCCGTCGCAACTGGAAAACTTGTAAACCGCCACTTTGGGTTTAACAGGGGGCATCTTTACATCTCCTCTTTGGTAAAGATATCGGCGATCTCGGCGAAACTGAACACGGGCCCGTCCTTGCAAATGAACTTCGCCCCCAGTTGGCAATGCCCGCACCGACCGAAACCGCAATTCATGTTCCGCTCCAGACTGACGTAAACATGGTCCGGCGGCACGTGCAATTGCAAAAAGTTCCAGGCGGCCACGCGGTTGAGAATTTTCGGGCCGCAAACAAGCACGACCGTGCGGTCGGCGTTCACCTTCACGCGCTGCATGAGGTTTGTGACCACTCCCACCGGACCGGACCATGCGCCGGTGGCGTTATCGACGGTGACCAGGACTTGAATCGACCCGTCCCGATCCCATTGTTCCAGTTCCTGGGCGAAAACGCGGTCTTCAGGCGTGCGGCAACCGTATAACAGCACCACGCGCTTGTAAAGTTTGCGGTGCCGCAAGATCCAATAGATCGTGGGACGCAGCGGGGCAAGGCCGATTCCTCCGGCCACGATCACCACGTCTTTTCCTTCCATTTCCTTAAGCGGCCAGGGAGTGCCGAACGGGCCGCGCAGGCCGATGATCGATCCCTTGGGAAGCTTTTCCACCGCGCGGGTGACCGAACCCACGATGCGCACTGTGTGCTGTAAGTGGTCCTTTTGCTCCGAATCGGAACTGATGGAAATAGCCGCTTCGCCCACGCCCGGCACATACAGCATGTTGAATTGCCCGGGCAAAAAACCGTACATCTTGCGGATATCTTCGTCGATGAACTGGCAAGTGAAGGTTTTCGTGTTTGAATTTTCCGTGCGCACGTCAAGGATGCGGGCAGGAACGGGCATCCAAGTGTTCATCCCGCAGATGGGTTCCGGACGGGCGGCAGTCAGCGTTTCAGTCATCCTAAACCTCTCTTTCACGAGTCGAAGAACCGCGTAAATGTGTCGGCGCCACTTCGCGCAGGCGTTTCGATTCCTCGGTAAGATCGATGCCCACCGGGCACCAGGTGATGCACCGGCCGCAGCCCACGCAACCGCTCGTGTTGAATTGATCCCACCAGGTGCAGAGCTTGTGACGCATCCAATGCCGGTAACGTCCGCGAATCGTGTTCCGCTCCGGACCGGCGGGAGTATACGTAAACTGATGCGTGTAACACGATTCCCATTGACGGGTGCGAGTGATTTTTTCTCCGCTTAAGTCGGTGGCATCGGTTACGGTGCAGCAAAAACAGGTGGGACAGACCATCGTGCAATTTCCGCAGGAAAGGCAGCGCTTGGCAACGTCGTCCCATTCGGGAAATCCGATGCTTTGGTCCAGCAACTCCTTCAATCCGTCGGTATCGAGTTGCCGGCCCATGTGCTCGCGGGCGCGTTCGAGCTTCAAGTCGGCCAGTTCCAATTCCGCGCCGGAAGGCTCGCGAATGGGCAGTTTTTCGGCAAGCGCGGCCCCGCGTTTCGATCCCACGTCGATCACGAATCCTTCGTGCAATTCGGTCAAAGCAAGGTCGAAACCCTCGGTGGCCTTGGGACCGGTGTTCCAGGAAGCGCAAAAACAGGTGCCGCCCGGGCCGGTTGCAATTCACGGCGATCATCAACGATTCCTGGCGGCTTTGCATATACCACGGTTCCGACTCGCAGCGAAACACGTCCGGATCGCCCATGCCGAATACGCGATCTTGCACCTTGATGGCGGCCAGTTCGCAAGGCCGAATGCCCAGGAAGGCCAGTTTTGGCACTTGCGGAGGTCCGGCGTCGAGATCGAACCTGTCCTTTTCGATGTGGAATTGGAATAACTGGAGATTGGAGGGGAAAAAATGCCGCTTAGGTCCCTGGGGACCAACCACGTACTCGAAGTTCAATTCGGGATCGCCTGCCACCAGGCGATACTTGCCCCCGTCCTGATCGTCCTTCATTCCTTTGGGAAGATCCGCGGCCGATTGGAGGGGCTGCAAAGAAACCGCACCGTCGGCAATCACCGGGCCCAAGACGGTATAACCCTCTTTACGGAGAGTTGCAATCAACTCGTCTAAGGCCTGATCGCGGTAAAAAAAACCGACCGCCGATTTGAATCTTGACTTCTGGCATGGACCATACCTTCGTAATTGTTATTTACAAGTTGCCGGACGAGCACGGAATTCACAATTAACCGTGTCGCTCTCAATCTCATTTTTGGCGAATTTCGTAATTTACTTTTTGTGCGATGGATTGTCGAGGCCATGGGCGGAAAACAATAAAATTTGTTCTATATTCCAATTGAATCATGATATAAATCATTGGCTTTCATACCCCCTATAAAAGTAATATAAGGACCGTTTATTTTTATAAAAAAGTTATTGACTATCCAAGATACTTTATATATATTAAATATATAGGACAATTAAGGACTTGATTCTAAAAGAACTCTGCGGATGGGCTTATATGCCATTTCGAGGGGGTTGGATGCCATGAACCATTCGGTCAAACCGGAAGAAGCAGTCGCCATCGCCACGCTATTGCCCGCGATAATGCGACAGCTTTTTACACTGGATGACGATCTGACCGCGGATTTGCCGCTGGCTCAGTTAAGGGTCTGTCTCAGTTTGCAAGATGGACCTCTTCCGATGTCGGCCTTGAGCCGGGAACTCGGCGTTACGCTAAGCGCCATGACCCAAATAGCCGACCGCCTGGAGCGCGCGAATTTGGTCAGTCGCGTCGCCGAGGAAAAAGATCGCCGGGTTCGTTGTCTGCAATTGACGCCCCGAGCCGAAAAGATCATGCGCCGCCACGAAGATTCTCGAATCCACAGCGTGTCGGCTGCAATAAACCATTTGTCACCGGATGAACGCAAAGGAATACTGGCCGCCTTGGAAACATTATTGGAGGCAAGCGCCGCCGTAAAAAATGAAAAAACGACCAACGGCAATAGCTCTGCTGGCTCGCACCATCAGCAAAGGGAATTATTAATATCGAAGGTGAATTTCATGAAATTGGCACTAAGTATTATAATTGTTATCGTTATCGTGGCCGGCGGAGCGGCGTATTATACGGTATATGTCGCGGCCGAGCCGCCTACTAATTTCCTCACCGCGACGGTCAATCGCGACGACCTGCTTTCCACGATCAACGCCACGGGAACAGTCGAACCCGAAGAGGTCGTGGACGTGGGCGCGCAGGTTGTGGGCCGAATCAAGGATTTTGGCATCGACCCCATCGAACTCAAGGCCCGAAAACCCGCAGACATTGATCCCCAGGAACTGGCGAAAATGAAACGGATCGACTACGGCTCTGTCGTCCACGAAGACACCGAACTGGCTTACATCGACGATGCCATGTACAAGGCCCAGGTCGATCAGGCTCAAGCGGCTTATATACGCTCCCAGGCCGACTTGAAGCAGATGCAAGCCAAGCTGCTACAGACGGAGCGTGACCGGAAGCGGGCCGAAGAACTGCGATCCATAAAAGACATTCCGGGCACGGACCGGCCGATCAAGGGCATTGCCGACAGCGATTACGACCTGGCCGTTGCCAACAACGAAGTAGCCAAGGCGAACGTGGCCGTGGGAGAAGCAACTATCATTCAGAACAAAGCCGCCCTGGACATGGATAAAACCAATTTGGATTATACCATTATTAAATCACCGGTAGAGGGCGTGATCGTCGCATCGCCGGGTGAACATTGGGCAAACTGTGGCAGGCGGCAGCCTTAACACGCCCAGCATGTTCCTTATCGCCAAGGACCTCAGCAAGATGCAGGTTTGGGCGTCGGTAAACGAAGCCGACATAGGAAAGATCCGCAGCCGCAATGAAATGCCGGTGCAATTTACTGTCGACGCTTACCCGGGAGAGGTGTTTCGCGGAAAAGTGGCTCAGATCCGCTTGGACGCCAATAGCACACAAAACGTGGTTACATACACCGTGGTCGTGGCTTTCGATAACTCCGATCTGAAACTCTTGCCATATATGACGGCAAATCTGCAGTTCGAGGTGGAGCAGCACAAAGACGTGCTGCTGGTGCCCAACGTTGCGGTGCGATGGAAGCCCTCCCGCCTCGAACAAGTCGTTCCGGAACTGCGAGAAAAAATGGCCTCTCTCTTGCCGGCAGATCCGGAGACCGCGATCCGCAAAACACTTCGGGATCTCAGAGCGGCCCAAGGCCGGTCAAACAACTGCTGAAAGAACGCGGAGACCGCGGGCGGCTTTGGGTAAAAGACGGAAATTTCGTCAGGCCCGTCAACATCCAAATCGGCGCTACAGACGGGACCCAAACCGAGGTCTCCGGCGACGAGGTGAAAGAAGGCATGAAAGTAGTCAGAGGTGAATCCAAAACCCCTGAACTTGCCGACAGCGGCGAAACCACAAATCCGTTTGCACCTAAGATATTCCGCAGCGGCAGGGGCGGCAGGTAATTATTACCGGAATACTACCATGGAACTTATTCGACTGGAAAACATCCATAAAACCTACCACCTGGGCGAAGTTGACGTGCCTGTGCTCAAGGGCATATCGATTTCGATTGCCCGGGGTGAGATGGTGGCGCTGATGGGCGCTTCCGGTTCCGGAAAAACGACATTAATGAACATTCTCGGCTGCCTAGATCACCCCTCCTCGGGCAAGTTCTGGCTCGACGGAGAGGAGATGAGCGGTCTGACGCCTAACCAGCGGGCGATTGTGCGAACCACAAAACTCGGCTTCGTGTTTCAAAACTTCAATCTCCTGCCGCGGACCTCGGCCCTGCAAAATGTGATCATGCCCCTGGACTATAATCCTAAACGGCCCGTCGCCTCCGAAGCCCGCCGGCTGGGCGGGATCCTTTTGGATCGTCTCGGGCTGGCCGATCGCAGCCACCACGAACCCTCGCAGATGTCCGGCGGACAACAGCAACGCGTGGCAATTGCCCGGTCGCTGGTCAACCAGCCTTCCCTGGTGTTGGCCGACGAGCCCACAGGCAACCTCGATTCGCACACCAGCGTCGAAATCCTGCAGATGTTTCAGCAGCTCAACGCCGAGGGGATTACGGTCATACTTGTCACGCACGACCCGAATGTAGCCGTTTATGCTCATCGGGTCATCAGAATCTGCGACGGGCTGATTGAAAATGACGGATCGAACAAATCCGGCAACGGAGACAATCGGCCCGGTATGGGGGCAGATCTCCAGCCGGGTACAGTCCATCCGGCCCTTAGCCCGCATCACATGAGGGCGGGTGGAAACTTACGTGACGGTCATGCAGGCGCGATAGACGGTCATTCGGGCGCGGTAGATGGTAGTCCCGCCGTGTTAAATGGCGATTCGGGCGTCATGACGGCTATCGCGGCGCCCGGCGCTCGTCAAACATGCCTTGCCGGCTCCGGCCGCCACCAGTACCGCTCCGTTGATTGGGGATGTAATTTTTAAAACACGCCGCAAGAGAATGCCCTTGCTGGTTCCCCACACGTTTATTACGGCGTTAAAAGCCCTTAAGCGGAATAAAATGCGTTCCGCCCTGACTGCACTGGGCGTTATTATCGGCGTGGGCGCGGTTATCGCCATGATGGAAATCGGCCAGGGTTCCAAAAACGCCTTGCAAAAGACGATTGCCAGCATGGGGGCAAACACCCTTTTAGTCCAATCTGGTGCGGCCACCAGCGGCGGGGTGAGTTTCGGCTCCGGAAGCGTAATGACCCTCACGCCCCAAGACTGCACCGAGATCGCCCGCCAGTGCCCGGCCGTTGCCGACGTGACTCCGATTGTCCGCACGCGCGCAAATTGTTTATGGAAACCGCAACTGGGTGCCCATGCAAATCAGCGGCACCACGCCGTCGTTTTTGGCGGTCCGCGATTACGATGAATTTTCCGAGGGGCAAATGTTTACCGATCGCGATGTTGTTGCAGCCAACAAGGTTTGCGTGATCGGCGAAACCCTGAAGCGCGAACTATTTCAAGGACGAGTCGCCCGTCGGGAAAGATATCCGGGTAAATAATGTATCCATGAAGGTGCTTGGAGTGCTTCCGCCGCAAGGGCGCGAATATGATGGGCATGGATCAAGACGACATCCTGCTGGCCCCGTGGACAACTATCAAGTACCGCATAAGCGGCGCACAAATGAGCAACGCCAACCAAAGCGCGGCCGCGGCCAACGCCGCCGCCGGCGGCACGAGCACGGCGGTCAATACGCTGAGTAATTTGTATCCCGGCACAACCGCCCTGTACGTCACCCCGTCAACCACTCAAGCGGCCGACACGCCTCAACCGATCCGCTTCACTAATGTGGACCAAATTCTCGTCAAGGCAGCATCGGCGGAAGAGATTCCACAGGCAATGGATCAAATTACCGGGCTGCTGCGCGAGCGACATCACATTCACTCAGGCGACCCCGATGACTTCAACATCCGCGATATGACTGAACTCACTAAAACCCTGGCTCAAACGTCCGAACTGATGGCTACCTTGCTTTTGATCGTGGCTCTGATCTCACTTGTTGTCGGCGGCGTGGGCATTATGAATATCATGTTGGTCTCGGTCACAGAGCGCACTCGGGAAATCGGACTTCGCATGGCCGTCGGCGCAAGATCCCACCACATCCTGCGCCAGTTTCTGGTCGAGGCTGTCGTGCTTTGTCTATTCGGCGGCGCCATAGGAATCATCGTAGGCCGGGGTGCTTCGATTTTAGTTCGGACCATCAAACATTGGCCCACCGAAATCTCGCTGCCGGCCATAATTGCAGCGGTAGCCGTCTCTGCCGGCGTGGGCATTGTCTTCGGTTTTTATCCGGCCTGGAAAGCGTCCAGGTTAGACCCCATCGAAGCCCTGCGCTACGAATAAGAGATCACGAATTCTCCAGCACCCATTGCACTGCGCGGCGGTTTAGTTCCGCGGAGTTTTTCAGGTCCAATTTCCCCTTGATCTTTTCCCGGTGGGTTTCGATTGTTTTGGCGCTGAGTTTTAGTTTTCCCGCGATTTGCTGGGTGGTCAGGCCCTGACCGATCATTTCGAAAACTTCCACTTCGCGGTTGGAAAGAGTCTTGATGGGATCCGTGTCGGCAGGTTTGCCGGCAAGATTGTGCATCAGGCGGTTGGACATCCGCGCTGTCAGGTATATTTCCCCGCGCAATACCTGGCGGATGGCATCGAGCAACGTTTCCGTGGCCTCTTGTTTGGGAATGTAGCCCAAAGCGCCGGCCCGAAGCGAACGCTCGGCAAACAGCAATTCGTCGTGCATCGAGGAGACCAGCATTTTTACGCTCGGCATGGTTGGCCTTGATGTGCTCGATAAGTTCCAGACCGTGGCCGCTTTTCAGCGAGATATCCAAAATGGCCACATCGGGGCAATTCGCTTCAATCTGCTTAATGGCTTCGGCCATGTCGGCGGCTTCGCCGCAGACCTCCATATCCGGTTCCATGGCGATCAGTTCAGCCAGGCCGCGCCGTACAATGGGGTGATCGTCGACGACCAATACTTTATGCTTTTTCTGCACATTCGACGATTTGCTGGTAAGATTCATGTCTATTATTAGAACGGTCGTGACATTTGATGTCAAGCGCGGCGTTGATAATTATTCTGATTAAAGACAACAATTTTATGCAATATTGTATGTCAATCACCGCCCTTTGAATGACCATTGGCCGATCTGGGTGCAACATTGCGAATGGCGGCAATCAAGAATTCCGCCGGCTCGTCTTTGGATAAATAACCTATGGCCCCTGCTTTGTACAACGCCTGGGCCAAATCTTCTTCCTTATGGGCGGAGTAACCGATCACGCCTACTCCCAATTGTGCCGCGGTAATCCGCCGCGTGGCTTCAATTCCATCAACTTTAGGCATGGTCACGTCCATTAATACCACGTCCGGGTTAAATTGCCTGGCAAGTTCGACCGCCATTTCCCCGTCGGCCGCCTCGGCGACCACCTCGATGTCCGCTTCCTGATTAAGCACTCCCACCAGGCCTTTACGTAGAACCGTATGGTCATCGGCCAGCAAAACACGTATCCTCCGGGAGGGGGGCATTATACGGATTGATTCTTCGGAATAAGATCGGGAGTTCCTTCTGTTAACTGCGTTCCCTCCATCGACTGCCGTATCGCGGCGCCGCCGCCAACGGACGACTGTTGCCAACGGCAGGGGGCGAAAATCGATCACGCTGGTTCCTTGCCCGGCGCCGGTGTGAACTTCCATCCGCCCTCCCATCTGCTCCAGCCGTTCCCGAATGCTGAACAGGCCGAGTCCGGAGACGCCATCGTCGTTTGCTTGCATCTGTTCCGCGTTGAAACCGGCGCCTTTGTCTTCAACATCGATGCGGACTTGTTGATCCGGCGTCAAACTCATTTTTACCGATGCGTTTTGCGCTCCGGCGTGCTTGACCACGTTAAAGAGCAACTCGCGAACCGACTGGAACAGCAAAACCTTGATGTCTTCGGCTTCCGGTTCGGTCTGGACGTCGCTGTGAACCTTTACCAAAAGTCCGTAGTTAAGCTGCATTTGCCGGGCGAGCCATTCCAGGGCCGGCGTCAGGCCGGCGTCGTAAAGCACGGGCGGGCTAAGTTCGAGCGTAACCGACCGCGACTCCTCGATGCATTGACCAAGCAACATATCAAGGTGTTGGATCATGTTCTGCAACTCCTTGTCCGGCACTCGGCGCTTGAGGGTCGTTACGCTTAGCCGGGCCGCATATAAAAGTTGTTGCAGGTGATCGTGCAGGAGTTGCGCCAGCCGGCGGCGTTCGCGGTGTTCGGTCAAGGTGAGTTCCGACGCCAGGCTTTGCAACTGGGCCGCCCGGTGTTCCAGGGCCTTGTGCAGGGCCTGCAATTCCTTGTCCATCCGATTGTGTTCGGTTACGTCGCGGGCCGCGGCAAAGACTCCCTGCACCTCGCCGGCCTCGTTCCGGTAGACCGTGGCGTTATAAAGCACGTCGGTCGTGCAACCCGACGTGTGGCGAATGGTCAATGGGTAGTCGGTAACCGATCCCTCGGTCAGAACGGCGTGATAACCTTCGTCGGCCTTTTTGGGATCGGTAAAATAAGCGGAAAAATCGCTGCCGATCAACTTTTCCCGGACAACGCCCGTTACCACTTCCGTGGCCTTGTTCACGTCCGTGATTTGTCCGCCGGGACTGATGGTCACCAGCGGATCGAGGCTGGCCTCGATTAGACTGCGGGCGTATAGCGATGCGCTCCGCACTTCTTCCTCCATCCGCTTTTGCTCGGTGATGTCCACGCAAGTACCGATCCATTCGCTTATGCTCCCGTCTTTTTCCATAACCGGCACGCCGCGCACGGCCACGCTTCGGTATTCACCGTCATGGCGGAGCAAGCGATATTCTGTTTCGTAGAGGTGTTGCGATCGCACCGCTTCGCTCCAGACGGCCTTGGTGCGTTCCCTGTCGTCCGGATGCACGGCATTGCTCCATCCCCAGCCCTTGATCTCTTCAACGCTCTGACCGGTAAACTCGCGCCAATAAGGCATATCATCCACAACCTCGCCGGCCGCGTTGGTGGTCCATACGATTTCGGTCGTGGCCAAGGTAAGCGAACGGTAGCGCCGTTCGCTTTCACTGAGCGCCTTTTCGGCATGCACGCGGGCTGCGACTTCATCCAACCGGCGACGGGTCTCTTTATCCAAGGCTTCGACGGCCTTGGCCAGATCGGCGCTTTTCTCCTGAACCTGCAATCCCAAGGTGTCGCGAGCCCTGCCGAGGGCCTCTTCGGCCCGTTTGCGCTCGGTGTTGTCCTGCATGACAACCTGGATGGCGGGCCGGCCGTCGAAATTGATCATGGCCCTGGAAGTTGAAATATGAATCGTCTCGCCGTCGAGCCGTATTAGTTTCGAGTCGCAAAACAGGAGCAATTTTGCCGCTACTTTGCATCTGGCTTATTCGCTCGGCGACCTGTTGACGATCGTCGGGATGCACAAAACTCAGCACATCCCTGCCGAGGATTTCTTCCGGCCGGGAAGCGCCGAACATCCGCGTAAAAGCCGGATTGACGTAAATGTATTTGCCGTCGCGATGCACGGCTATGGCCAGGGGAGAAAGCTCGACCAGGGATTGGTAGCGGTGTTCGCTTTCGCGCAACGCGGTTTCAACCTTTCGCTGCTGCCGGCTTTCGATGATATTCCACTCGCCGGATTGCTTGATCAAGGCGAATTGATGGTTGCTGACCACGTCGATCAATTCGTACGCCCCGCATTTATCAACACAATAAGTGCAGATGGCGATCATCCGGTAATTGCCGATCACTTCGTTGACTGCCGCTTCGTAATCGGAGAAATCCTTCCAATCTTGCTTTTCCAGCCAAAAGGTATTGCCCGTCAGCCGAAGGCCCTCGTAACCGCGCCCCCGGGCGTATTTTTCTTTATCGATCCAGCCTTGCAGCACCCGATCGGCCTCGAATTTTCCCGTTGCCGTGTACCACTTGCCGTAATCGAGAATTTCTATCTGGCCGCGGCGAAGATAATCGTCCAAGTCGGGCACGGCCTGGCGCAACGCCGCCTTGGCCTCCTCTACATTCAACGGCTCGGAAGTGATCCACATGCAGAACTCATTCTGATGCAAACCCTCGCGAAAATACGGCACCAGGATGTCGATCAGATCCTGTTTTGTTTGATAGAATTGGCAAAAATGCGTTCCCCAAGGCACATCGCCAATAACGTCAATGCCGGTTCTTGTCATGATATGTCCCGAGCGATGCTAGCTAGCATGAGTGTAAACAAGCGGCTAAAACAAGCGATAAATGCAAAAAATCCCCTGATATATTGCCTATTTATTATTTATCGCTACCCTAACTTTCTTTATTTATACTACTTTGTAGTCATGGGCGGGATAAGGGTTTTCCCGATGTCAAGTTAATGATTGTCCCGATTTGTAAGTTTCTAAGTTAATTTACAATTCGCTGTATCCAAATTACTAACGAACAGGGAAAGGGATTTATTTAAGAAAAAAAAGGGCGGTAAAAAAACCGGGTTCCTCCACCAGCCGACTCTGTTAAACAAACTTGATATTCCAAAGGATAAGATAAACCGCTTCACTCAAACATGCATGTAGGAGATATGCCATGTCAATCATCGATATGAACTCGATATGAAATCGCCCGGTTTAAGCGATGAATCGGAGAATCGGGCATTCGCGTATTGGGAAACCAGAAAAACGGCCGAAGAACGGCTTCGCCACTCGGACTATCTTGAACTGCGAAACGTTTCCTGCGATTTTCACGAAGGGGTCCTCACGCTCCAGGGACGCGTGCCCAGTTATCATTTAAAACAATTGGCTCAATCGCTTCTTTGTGAACTGGCGGGAATATTGAAACTGAACAATCAATTGGAGGTTGTCCCTTCCATAGACGCCAGGCAATCCAATTGCCGTCCAATTAACCATAACCCCCAGCCGCGCCGCTATATTTAGTTTTTTACAATTGTGTTTTTAAACATTACTCAATAAGGAGATTGATAATGCTGGTACTTACGCGAAAAAACGGTGAAACGGTTTGCATCAGTCAAAAGATAGAAGTCAAGGTGCTGTCTATCAGCCGCAACACGGTTAAACTTGGCTTTTCGGCTCCGCCGCAAGTAAACATTCGCCGTCAAGAACTCAGCCCCATGACCAAACGGCAGGCCCGTTGCGACCGCAAACCTCTGCCCGCAGCCGCCGTTTACCATTCGCTGGCATCGTGTTGACGTCCGACCACGTCCGATGACGGATGGAACAGCCAAATGCATGGCAATGTGCATTTAAGAACCGGGAGCAAGCCCACTGATTGCCCGCTTCTCCATTGGAAAATCCGAGAATTTGAACCTGCAGCCCGTTGAAAAAGTGATGTGCATTTAACGATTTCCCATCAAGGAAAAATTTTTGTCCGGCCAAAACAGGATGCTTATCGATGCATACCTCAATGAAATGCGAACCTCGGAACATCACGGGTGCAAACACAAATCACGGTCAAGGCGCTTCCATAAAAAATGTCACGGCCGGCAGAGCGCATGCCGTTTCCCATTATGCTCAACCGCGTTTGTCGTGCGAATTGCAAAACGGCATTCCCATGGTCCGCGGGGCCGCCTCGAGCTACTACGTTTTCAATCAAAACGGACAGCGGCTGCTCATTCTCACCCGCAAACAGAACGAGAGCATCGTAATTGACAATGCCATTGATATCGTGGTTCTAGAGGTTAACGGCAACGAGGTAAAACTCGGCATTATCTGTCCTGATGATACGCCGGTTCGTTGCGAAGATAACCGCAATAAAAGCGGAACAGCTCCCCGGCCGCGGTAATTCTTCTAATCCGGGAGGACAGGCATTCCTGCCTGTCTTTTCAAACTGAACAAAAATCTCCGGCATCCTGATTTGGCTGCTTCATTTTGCCCGGCATCCGCGATTAAACTCCTGCCAATCACACCACCCTGTCGTGGGGATCGCTCCAAACTGCACTTCACGTTATGCTTGCAGGGAACTTTTTTTAGCCCGGCTTCGTCAAAGCAATAGGACCATTTTTTAGAAATTAGTCCCCGCGCTTTTTAAGGGTCAACTTGCCGGCAATGAAGCCGGAAAAAATGCCAATATAAAAATTCAGGTATCTCCGCCAGGTTATCAGATGGAGCCTTTGCCATGAAAATAAAAGTGTTGCTCGGTCTTTTTACATTCGGCAGTGTATTTTTAGGAGGATGGGCCATGTCGGCGACGGTTTTAACGGACATGCAGTCCCAGCGCGAACAGGCTTATAAATCCTATCAAGAGGGCAATTACAAGGATGCCTACGATGGTTATCGCAAGTTGGCCCTGGACCCAAACGACGATCCGCGCCTGGCCGGCGACGATCTAAGCATGGCCACCTCCTGCCTCCAGCCGCTCAACCGCGCCGATGAATTAGATGATTTTCGCGAAGCGGTCGTCGAGGTCCATAAAAACAACTGGCGATTGCTGCAAGCCGCCGCCGCCAACTATCTTAACGATCCGCATTACGGCTTCATGGTGGCGGGCAAGTTTTACCGCGGCAACAAGCGGGGCGGCGGGAACTGGGTCAACACCAACGATCGCGACCGCATCCGGGCGCTGCAACTCATGGTCCAGGCCATGCCCTTGGCCCAAAAAGACGACAATCACCGCGAAGTCGGGGCTTTCTTTCTATCGCTGGCCGATATGTTATTGGCCAATCGCAGGGGTCGAAGAGGCCTGGCGACTGCAATATCTCAGCGATCTAAAGACCTTGCCCGACTACGAACCCGGCTGGGGCAATTATCGCGAAACGCACGGCGCACCCGTCGATGCCGACGGCAAACCGGTCTTTCATACGATTCCCAAAAGTTTTGAGGCCGCCGAGTCCGACGGACAACGCTGGCGTTGGTGTTTGCAACAAGCGGTGGAATTCGATCCCAGCCTTTTGAACAATACCCGTAAACAATTCGCCGACTTTCTTTACCAGCAGTTCGGCGAACAAACGATTGCCCAATTCGGCTGGCGATTCGGCCGGATGCAGACCGACGACACCAAGAACGACGAAAGCGGCACTTTCGCCCTGCACACCCTGGGCGAAAACGAAACCATCGCCCGGCTGGCCACGGGCGTAAAACGCTTCGAACTGCCCGACGAGTTCAATTTCATCAAAATCTACCAACAAATCGCCGCCGATTCGAAAAGCACTTATGCCATGGAGTCCTTGGAGCAATTGGCGCAAATTTTCGAAAACCGCCGGCAATATCCCAAGGCGGCCGATTACTGGCGGCGTTTGCTAAAGGAATTTCCCGACGCCGATAAAAACCGACCGCCAAGGCTGGAACGACCGGCTGGAGCAAATCGTGGGCAATTGGGGGCAATTCGAGCAGATATCAACCCAGCCGGCGGGCAAGGGGGCAACGGTCGAATTCCGCTTTCGCAACGGCACGGCCGTGGATTTTACCGCCCATGAAATCAAAATCGATAAATTCCTCGACGACCTTAAAGCATATCTGAAATCCAATCCGCGACGAGGTCAATTGGGAAAAGATCGACTTCGGCAACATCGGCTATCGTCTTGTGGAAAAGAACCGGCAGCAATATCTCGGCCGGCAGGTCGCCCAGTGGCAAATGGAACTGAAGCCCCGGGAAAATCATTTCGACCGCCGCATCACAGTGACCACGCCGCTATCGAAGCCCGGGGCGTATCTGGTCGAAGCCAAAATGAAGGACGGCAATACCAACTTCATCGTCTTCTGGGTAGACGACACGGCCATAGTGAAAAAGCCCATGGACGGCAAAACTTTTTACTTCGTCGCCGACGCCGTAACCGGCAAGCCGGTGGCCAAGGCCAACGTCGAATTCTTCGGCTGGCAACAAAAGCAGATCCAAAACGGCCGATCCGGAAATACTGGTCAAGGATTTCGCCGAATATACCGACGCCGACGGCCAGGTGATTCTCGATCTGAAGCGCCAGCCGCAGGATTATCAGTGGCTCATCATCGCCCGGACCGCGGAAGGACGCCTCGCTTATCTGGGTTTACACAAATGTGTGGCAAGGCAATTGGTACGATCAGCAATACAACGCCACCAAGGTCTACACCATAACCGACCGCCCCGTGTATCGGCCCGATCAGACGGTGAAATACAAATTCTGGGTCCGCCACGCCCAGTACGACATGCAAGACGTCTCCGATTTTGCCAACGTCCAATTCGTAATTGAAATTTATAATCCCAAGGGTGAAAAAGTCGTTTCGGAAGCAAAGAAGACCGATGCCTGGGGCGGGATCGAAGGCGAATACAAAATCCCGGCCGACGCTCCGCTGGGCGTTTTCAATCTCACCGTAAAAGATCAAGGCGGCGGCAGTTTCCGCGTCGAGGAATATAAAAAGCCCGAGTTTGAAGTCACCGTCGACGCCCCGGCCAAACCGGTCATGCTGGGCGAAAAAATCTCCGCCACGATCAAGGCCAAATACTACTTCGGCTCGCCGGTGACAAAGGCAAAGGTGAAGTACAAAATCTATCGTTCCAGCCACACCGAGCAATGGTATCCATGGGGGCCGTGGGATTGGCTCTACGGTCCGGGTTATTGGTGGTTCGCCTACGATTACGATTGGTATCCGGGCTGGCACAATTGGGGCTGCCTGCGCCCGCTGCCTTTCTGGTGGCCGCGCGGAAATCAGCCGCCGGAATTGGTCGCCGACCAGGAAGTCGATATCGGACCGGACGGCACGGTAAAGGTCGAGATCGACACCGCCGTGGCCAAGGCCATCCATCCGGACGAGGACCAGAAATATTCGATCACCGCGGAAGTGGTCGACGAGTCGCGGCGCACAATCGTCGGCACGGGCGACGTGCTGGTCGCGCGCAAACCGTTTAGCGTCTACGCCTGGGTCGATCGCGGATATTACCGCGTGGGCGACACGATTCAGGTCGGATTTTCGGCCCGAACCATCGACGGCAAACCGGTCGAAGGCAAAGGCGAACTTACGCTGCTTAAAATCGGTTATGAAAAAGACAAGCCCGTGGAAACCCCGGTGCAAACCTGGCAGATCGATACGAACGAAGAAGGCCAGGCCCACCAGCAAATTACTGCCGGGCAGGCAGGGCAGTATCGGCTGTCTTATAAACTAACATCCTCCCCTCGCCCTTTGGGTAGAGGGGCCGGGGGTGAGGGTAGAGCCAGACTCAGACCGCTGCCAGCCCTCACCCTAACCCTCTCCCAAAGGGAGAGGGGACCGCAGAAACACATCGAAGGCGGTTACATCTTCACGATCATCGGCGAAGGCATCGATGCCGCGCAGTTCCGCTTCAATCGCCTGGAACTCGTTCCGGACAAGCGGGAATACGCCCCGGGCGAAACCGTCAAATTGCAAATCAACACCGATCGCATCGGCGGCACGGTGCTGTTGTTCCTCCGGCCGTCCAATGGCATTTATCTGCCGCCGAAAACTGCTCCGCCTGGACGGCAAGAGCACTGTTTACGACGTGGCCGTGGCGAAAAAAGACATGCCGAACTTTTTCATCGAGGCCGTTGCCGTTGCCGACGGCCGGGTAAACAACGAAGTGAAAGAAATCGTCGTCCCGCCGGAAAAACGCATTCTGAACGTGGAAATCAAGCCCTCGGCCGAAGCATATAAGCCGGGCGAAAAGGCAAAAGTCAAAATCAAGCTCACCGATCTGAGCGGCGAGCCGTTTTCCGGCTCCACTGTGGTGGCCATATACGATAAATCGCTGGAATATATCTCCGGCGGATCGAACGTGCCGGACATCAAGGAGTTTTTCTGGAAATGGCGGCGCAGCCATTATCCTAATAATAACGAAAACAGCCTGGCCCGATGGTTCGCGGCCTTTGTGCGGCCCAATGCCAAAACCATGGCCGACTTGGGCATATTCGGCGGCACGGTGGCCGAGGAAATGGATGAACTATCTCGGTCAAACGCGACAGGCATCGAACAAAGACAAAGACGACAGACCGATGCGGGCGGTTTTGGCGGCGGCAACGGCATGCGACTTGGAGCGGCTTTTATGGCCAGAAGCGCCAATGGCCAAGAGCGCCGCAATGCCGGCTGCTCCCGCGGCAATGGCGGGAATGCCTCCCATGGCCGGATGGCCGATAATTTCAAAGATGCTGTCTGGAAAGCGCAGGCGAGAGCGGCGCGGCTCCGCTGGTCGAGCCTACCGTGCGAACGAAATTCGCCGACACGGCGCTGTGGGTCGGCGCTTTAACGACCGAAAAAGACGGCACGGCCGAGGTATCGCTCGACATGCCCGAAAATTTGACCACCTGGCGGATCAAGGTCTGGGGCATGGGCCACGGCACAAAGGTCGGCCAGGGATTCACCGACGTCGTTACCCGCAAGGATCTCATCATCCGCATGGAAGCCCCGCGGTTCTTCGTGCAAACCGACGAAGTCGTGCTCTCGGCGATTGTGCACAATTATCTGAAAACGAAAAAAACCGCCAAGGTGTCGCTCGAATTGGAAGGTAAAACACTGGAGCCGATGAACGATTTGACCCAGTCTGTCCAGATCGATCCCAACGCCGAAGCCCGCATCGATTGGCGCGTAAAAGTCCTCGATGAAGGCGAGGCCGTCATACGCATGAAGGCCCTGACCGACGAGGAATCGGACGCCATGGAGCAGAAATTCCCCTGCTATATCCACGGGATGCTGAAGACGGATTCCTACTCCGGCGTTATTCGGCCGAAAGACGAAAGCGGCAAGTTTACATTTAACGTGCCGGAACAGCGCCGGCCCAAGCAATCGCGGCTCGAAGTGCGATATTCGCCCACCCTGGCCGGGGCAATGGTCGACGCCCTGCCATACATGGTCGATTATCCCTACGGCTGCACCGAACAGACGCTGAATCGCTTCCTGCCCACCGTGATCACGCAAAAGGTCCTCTTGGACATGAAGCTTAATCTGAAAGAAATTCAGGAAAAACGGACGAACCTTAACGCACAGGAAATCGGCAACGACGCAGACCGTGCAAAACAATGGAAGCGATTTGACCGCAATCCGGTCTTCGACGAGACTGAAGTCCGCAACATGGTCAAGGAAGGCGTTGACCGGCTTACGAACATGCAGCTTTCCGACGGCGGCTGGGGCTGGTTCTCGGGCTGGGGCGAACACTCCTCGCCGCACACCACGGCCTACGTGGTCCACGGCCTGCAAATCGCCCGGCAAAACGACGTGGCCCTGGTGCCCGGCATATTGGAACGCGGCATCGAGTGGCTGAAACACTATCAGGACGAGCAAATTCAACTCATCAAAAATGCGGCCGTCAAGGACAAGCCCGCCAGTCTCCGCTGGAAGGATTATGCCGACAACCTCGACGCCTTTGTTTACATGGTGCTTGTCGATGGCGGCGAAAAGAACGCCGACATGCTCGATTTCTTATATCGCGACCGCACGAAACTTTCCGTGTATGCGATGGCCATGTACGGCATTGCCCTGGAAAAACAGGGCGAAAAGGAAAAACTCGACATGATCATGCGCAACATCGGGCAGTACGTCCAACAGGACGACGAGAACCAAACTGCCTGGCTCCGCCTGCCCGACGGTTATTGGTGGTACTGGTTCGGCAGCGAATACGAGGCCCACGCCTATTATCTCAAGCTGCTGGCTAAAACCGATCCCAAGGGCGAGTTGGCCGCGCGGATCGTCAAGTATCTGTTGAACAACCGCAAGCACGCCACCTATTGGAATTCGACCCGCGACACGGCGTTGTGCATCGAGGCCATGGCCGACTTCATCCGCGCCAGCGGCGAGGCCGAGCCGAATATGACCGTCGAGGTCTATTTCGACGGCAAACTGCAAAAGGCCGTGGAAATCACGCCCAAAAACCTATTTACCTTCGATAATAAATTCGTGCTCGAAGGCGAAGAACTTTCCACGGGCCAACACCAGGTCGAACTAAAGAAAAAAGGCACGGGCCCATTGTACTATAACGGCTACGCCACCAATTTCACCCTGGAAGATTTCATCACCAAGGCCGGGTTGGAAATAAAGGTCAACCGCAAGTACTATAAACTGGTCAAGGCCGACAAGACGATCAAGGCCGCCGGATCGCGCGGGCAGGCCGTCGATGAAAAAGTCGAGAAATACGATCGCCAGGAATTGCCCAGCGGAGCGGAGCTTAAAAGCGGCGACCTGGTGGAAATCGAATTGGAAATCGACTCCAAGAACGATTATGAATACCTGGTCTTCGAGGACATGAAGCCCGCCGGATTCGAAGCGGTCGATCAGCGCAGCGGTTATACGGGCAACGAGATTGGCGCCTACGTCGAGTTCCGCGACAATCGCGTGGTGTTCTTCGCCCGCGCATTGGCCCGGGGCAAGCACAGCGTTTCCTATCGCATGCGGGCCGAGATCCCCGGCAAGTTCAGCGCGTTGCCCACCCGGGCCTCGGCCATGTACGCCCCGGAGCTAAAAGGAAATTCGGACGAATTGAAAATCGGAGTTAGAGATTAGAGATCTTGATTTGAAACATTTTGGAATGATCCTCAAATCCGCGGATCGAATCGCCAGTTCCAAATCCAGTACCAATAATCCTCGATGAGTTGGAAGTTGGGATTATCCGCATCAATTTCCAAGTCCACCAGCGGCACTTCGATCTCCCGATCGGTTGCACGCGTTCGGCAAATCAAACCATGGTACTCTTGCCCGGGATTTTTTTTATCGGGCTCCAGAAGGGCAAGCACCTTCACTTGATGATATGCCGGTTTCCGATAATAATCGCCTTCCTCGGCATACTGGGCATCGAATGGCAGCGATAAATTGACCGCCAAATATTCGTAGTATTTGCGCAACCACTCCATCTCCACATTGGGAAGAGGGCCCTTGTCAAGCCCGAGAGCGGTTCTAATTCGAAGTTCTTGGGCCTGTTCTTCAGGCGATTTGGCTGAGAACATGAAACCTATTCACTATGTTATCGTTTTTCTATTTGTGGCGATCATATCTAAGCAGGAACCGCAACGGCAGCGGGTTTGGGCGCTTCATTGGCGTTCAACTCCTGATATAGCGGTGTGGACAAGTATCGTTCGCCGAAGCTGGCGGCCACTGTGACGATTACTTTCCCGCGGAATTCACTCCGGGCGGCCAGGCGAACCGCTGCCGCCACATTGGCCCCAGTGCTGATCCCGCCCAAAATTCCTTCTTCACGCGCCAATCGGCGGGCCCAGGTAAAGGCTTCCTCATTTGTAACCGTTTCCACGCCGGAAAGCAGCGAGACATCGAGATTCTTTGGAACGAATCCCGCGCCGATGCCTTGGATCTTGTGCGGTCCGGGTTTGCCGCCCGAAATTACCGGGGAATCGGCCGGTTCCACGGCGATCGCCCTGAACTGGGGATTTTTCGCCCGGATATACCTGGTCACGCCGGTGATCGTGCCGCCCGTGCCTACCCCCGCGACAATCGCGTCAACTCGTCCCTCGGTATCTTCCCAGATTTCTTTGCCGGTGGTTTTTTCATGGATTTCAGGATTGGCCGGATTATCGAACTGCTGCGGCATCCAACTGTTCGGCGTCAAAGCAACGAGTTCCTAGGCCCTTGCAATCGCGCCTTTCATGCCGTCTTTGGCCGGCGTTAGAACAAGCTTGGCTCCGAGCGCCTGCAACATCCCGCGGCGCTCGTAACTCATCGATTCCGGCATGGTCAAGGTCAAGTCGTATCCCTTGGCGGCGGCCACGAACGCCAATGCAATGCCCGTATTGCCGCTGGTGGGCTCGATAATCTTCGTATTGCGGGTGAGAATCCCCGATTTTTCCGCGGCCTCGATCATTGCCCGGCCGATGCGGTCCTTCACGCTCGAATACGGATTGAAAAACTCCAATTTCAGCAGGACGGTCGCGTGTCCCGGCGGTACAAGCTGCTTGAGCTTGACGAGCGGCGTGTCGAAGGTGGTGTGGACGATATCAGGATAGGTTTTTTTTCGCGACATTAAATTTCCTTTCATAAGTAGATTTTTTTAAATTACATATTGCAGCGGTTCCATCCGCTCGCCTGCGGCGCGTTCGTCGTCGATCAAGTCCTTAAGGGATGTGGAATCGTAAACTTTTTCCACGGCTTCCAGGGCTTTCCGCCAAATTCCCATAAAAGCGCAACGACCGCTCAGCGGGCAATAAGCTTTCGCTTCTGATCGACACACATCTGACGGGCGCAAGCGATCCATCGACGGAGCGGATTATTTCGCCCACGGTAATCGTTTCCGGCAAAGCCGCCAGCACATATCCGCCGTTGTTTCCGCGCCTCGATTCAACTTCCCCCGAGTTCTTCAATCCTTGAAGAATCAGTTCCAAAAAACGAGGCGGAATTGCCTGGGCTTTTGCGATTTCAGCCGCGTTAATAGGGCCGTCCCCTCGCCGTTTGGCCAGTTCGAATAGTGCCCGGAGCGTATATTGACACTTTTGGGAAATTTGCATGGCAAAACATTTTATCAAGTGTTAGGGTTTGGGAAGTAAATCCAACATAATCTATACTATCGGAATCATACTGTCAATACTTTATGCTATTATGTATATATAAATCACTAATAAGATCAACTTTAGGAGACGCGTTTTACTTCCTCACATTGATCACTTAACATTAGATGCCGTTTACTGCCTTATTGGGACAGAATGGATTTTTTATGTCAGTGCTTACCAAGTGGCACGGCCATCTTGGCCGTGTTTCTTCACAGGCTGGAAGCCCGTGCCACCAACTGACACAAAATTTCTTACAAGCCCATTTATTCGGTCAATGGTAAAACAGGAAACGGCGCAAGCGGCTGGTGGCATATGGTCGGGATTATCTTTGATAAGATTCCCACCACTCGACCCATTGCCGCCACGTGATCTGGAACTCGCTGAACATTAGTTTGGAGCGATCCACCGCGGGCATGACGGGCTGCAAGTTTCCGGCAGCGACTTGAGGGGTAACGATTATATTTTCTTTAAGATCGTATAATATCTCGGCTTGAAGAGATCCTTCGCTACGCTCAGGATGACGCTCAGAATGACATAGCGTAGTGTTGGGATAAACGATTATTCCTCGCTGGCTTATATCATATGCAACGTCGAGCGGAGAAAAGGCGGCTTTGATTTGCTGCTCGACCAATTCCAGGCCGGCGGTCTTGTACAGGCCGAGGATGGCCGAAATAATCGCCTGCCGTTGGTAATCCGGCAAGCGTTCGGTCCAGCCCGCCCTGGCGACGTCGCCCGCCAGCCAGTCGCAGTGGATTTCCAATGCGAGAGACAAATCGTCGTTTGCAAAATTATCGCGGGCGAAGAAGATTTGCACTCGATTGGTAGCCAGGCGAATTTCCCGAGCCTTGATCGCAGCCGCCCCCTGCCAATTGCTATCCCGCGAGCAGGGCCAGAAATTCGCGTTCGATATAACGGCGGATCGACAACTCGAAGCGTTCCAACGCGTGCAGATATTTTCGCACCGGTCGCCAGTTTCCACTGGCCCGGGCCTTGCGTTCCGCACGTCGCAGTTTGGCGAACAATTTGGGCAGGGTTCCCGAATGAAATCCCGGCTTCAGCAGGCGGATCATGGTTTCGCCATGCTTGCCGATAACCACCGGGCTTAAGCCTTTTTTGCGGTTTGCCGCGTACAGGCGCCAATTTTCCTTAAGCTCCCACACTAGAAATCCAAAGATGCCGGGAATGGAGATAATCACAATCGGAGCCAGCGTCAAAGCCCAGCCTTTTTCCATGCCCATTCTCGATTCAAAAATCGAGGCCAGGCGGCCTGTTAGCGGCAACAGCAGTTTGTGCGACACGGTCACGACGGGAAAGTGCTTGATGGGATTGAACTGCGGCTCGATCAGC
Source organism: Pirellulales bacterium (assembly GCA_963844755.1). Lineage (GTDB taxonomy): Bacteria > Planctomycetota > Planctomycetia > Pirellulales > Thermoguttaceae > JBEKIK01. The sequence continues at coordinate 41,625 of CAWJPM010000012.1, read as the reverse complement.
AAGTTGATGCAAAATCGCAGGATATAAGCCACAAAGGCCCAGACGGCCCCCAAGCCGGCTTTAAGGCATAAGGTCATGGCGGTTTCGCCGCTGCGGAATCGCAGCCACTCGTCCACTCCGTACAACAGGCGTTCGACTGCTTCCAAGACTCCGTTGAAAAAATCGATCACCAGCCAAAACAATCCCATGAAAAAGCGTATCCCGTAGCGATTCCAGGTTTGCACGGCCCAATCCACGACCATTTCCTCGATGTTGCGTCCCACGCGCGAGTTAAGAAATACATTGAAGGCCACGAAAATGTACGCCGCGCTGGTCAACGAAACCCGCCAGTTGACGCCCACCAGCGGGAAGACCATCCAGGCCAGGAAAGTCCAGATCGCCGGTTTGATCAGAAACCGCAGCGATAGCCTGAAAATCATGCTGCTGAAGATCACTTGCACAATGCGCAATTGAACTATGTTCCAAAGCGGCGTGACAAAGTTTTTGTTGGTGGAATGATATGCGTCTAAGAGCGATTGCCCTACGAACTTGCGAAACCACCTGACGTTGACCAGCCCGAAGATAAAAACGCCCAAAAGCACGATCGTGGAAAAATTCTCGTAGTAATTAATATCTTTACTATGTTTCAGAAAGAAACCGACAAGGTGATTAAGTCCCTTGTAAATTAAGAACGATCCGCCGAAAGGCACTACCAGATTGAGCGTGAGGAATCGGCCGATCCGCGTGCCGAATCCCAGGGAGCTGAGTTGCTGCAACCAGCGCAAATAGAACTCGGCCGGACGATAGACCCCTTCGAGCAGTTCGGCCAGGCGCCTGTCGGCCTGCAACAGCGGATCGCCGAATATCAACGTGCCCGGGCCGCCGATGTCCGGCAGTTTCAAGGCGTTGCGCGAAAGCGCGTCGCGCAGGTCGCCCATGGAGAGAAATCCCCGTTCCACAACCCGATCCAGCAACTCTTCCACGATTTTTTTCTGCGCCGCCTGCTCGGGCGGATTGCGGGGCGCAAGTCCCACCGCGTCCAATGCGCCTGCGATTTTTGGCCGGAATTTCTGGCGCAATCGCGATTCGACCTGCTCCATGGCGGAGCGAATCAACGCCGCCAAATGCTTTCGTTGCGATTCCGGAAGCCGCACCGAGGCAAGCCGCCGTTGGGCGCTGTGCAAATGCTGCGAGGCGAGCACGTCGCGCTGGTTGGGCAAGGGCCGCTTGATGGGCCGCCGCCCAAACGAAAACAACCAGCGGAACAAATCGATCTTGGAAATATCCCGTTCGTAATCCACGCAAACCTTCTGCAAATCGTACAGCAAACGGGCCTCGGAGGTCCAATATCCGTCGGCGGAAAGCAGCACCAGCCCTCGCAGCGAATCGTGCCAGGGCTGCGGCCCTTCCCGCGAAAGTTGCAATGCGGCCTCGAGCCGGCCGATCAACCGATTCACGTCTTCCTTTACAGCGGTTTTGCTCCGATCGGCCTTCTCCGGCGGCGCGCAACGCAAGGCCTTGACGTGGCATATCGCGCCTCCCACCACGTTCCCCAGCGATTCCGGGCGCCGCGCCTTATGCATCAGCCTGCGGTACTTCGACGCCGAAGGCGGCTCCTTCTTTTGCGGCGGCGGTGAAGGGGCGTCGTCGCTGCTTCCTATCCATGCCCCCAAATCGTCGCTGGCCGAGCGGTCCATCGGGTCAGGCGCGTTTAAAGGCCGCGTGGTAAGGTACAACCACTGGGCATCGACATCCTGACTCAATACGGCCGCCACCCCATCCAGGTCTTCCAATGAAGGAAAATAACGCGGCAAGGCGTTCCAGGCAAAGTATCGCAATTCCCAAAAAACCGCGGCGAATTCCTCATATATGCCCCCATCATTCCGCGGCGGCAATAAATATCCCTCCTGGCCAAGCACCGAGCGTATCTCGTCGAATTCCACTTCTCCGATCTGCGTGGATCCGCTCCCGCAACGCCGAAGGATTAAGACTCTTTTCGGCAACGCGCTCTTGAACCGCCATGTGAAGGCGGGCATGAAACAGCAGCCTCCAGCAGCGGACCAGTGCATCGTCGGGAGAAGTATCCAGCAGTTTCCGCGGATCCGGCTGGGCAATGAGAATAAGCTTATCGGGAAGGAGCCCGCCGGCATCAATGCCGATTTCATCAGGCTCGACGATATTCAACAGCGACTGCCGATCGATAACGTAGCTCTTCCGATGCGGCACCCGAAAGGCAAATCCCGTCAGGCCGCAATCTTGTTTAATAACCCGGCGAAGGATCCGGGGAAGGATAAGCCGCGCCTTGGGCTCGGCTGACCGAACTGCCCGTTGGAGTTCGACCAGAGTTATTCTCTCTTCGCTAACATCGGTCCGGGAATCTCGATTCAAGATTTGCTGGAATGAATCCATTCGGAATTCGTTGATTGCGTAGTGTGGTAAATAGAAAACATTTGATTTATTGCCAAAATAATCTATGTTTTGCTATCAGAGGTTTAATCCCCTCAAAGTGGTTGATTTTATGCAAATCCTTTAGGATTACATGTTAATGTAAATTCTCCAGGCATTCAAAGCCTTCCCCCAAAGTCCCGACTTCCTCCAAGAGGTCTATCCAAAACGTCCCCTCTCCCTCCAAGAGGTCTATCTCCAAAGTCCCCTCTCCCTCTGGGAGAGGGCTAGGGTGAGGGCATATTCGAACGATCTGTTAAATGTAATTCTGTTTTGGGCCAGTCTCATAGTATAAAAAATGCTCTTTTTTCCAACCGGGCAAAACGTTAAACTCCTCCCGCTTTTGAGCCCCTCTACTCCTTGCCAAGGAAGGCAATATGAAACCCGAGCAGTTCCATAATGGTCGGCCCCGATTGTCGGTGGCTATTATCGTACGCAATGAGCAGGAAGTCATCGCGGAAACACTGGAAAGTATCCGGACAATCGCCGATGAGATAATCGTTTGGGACTCCGGATCTGAAGACGAGACCATCAATTTGGCCCGTAAAAAGGGGGCAAAAGTCTTTCAAGGTTTTTGGAAAAACGATTTTTCTGCCGCCCGAAACGCCTGCCTTTCCAAAGTCACCGCCGATTGGGTGCTTTGGCTCGATGCGGGCGAAAAACTCGACAATCTTGCCGCGAAAAAACTGCGAAACTTTGTCGACACCACCGCCGATCCTCAAAATGCCTATCTGATTATGGTCGAGATCCCCCCAACCGAAAGCTGTACCGCCGGCGAACAGATCGCACAACCCCGACTCCTGCCCGCCAAAGCAGGTTTGAAATTCGAAGGCCGAGTCCGCGAAACCTTATACCCATCGATTCTAGGCCGCCGGTTTGAAAGTCGAAACGGCCCCCGGGCGAATCTTCCGCCATCCACGGCAACATTCTCAAGCCCGGAAAACCCGGCTGGCCAATCGCGATCTTGGCCTGGTGGAATTGGAATTGATCGATGAGGGGCGAGCCAATCCGCGATTGTTCCTGGCCCAAGGCGAATCCTATGTAAATATAGGAAGTTACGATCACGCGCGAGAGGCTTTCATCAAGGCGATTGAACTCTCCGATCCCGGCTCCACAGAGATGTTGGAGGGCTATTACGGCCTGTTGACAGGATACAACGACGATCCGAATATGCGCGACGCTCAAATGCGCGTATGTTTGAATGCCTTGGAGGTCTTTCCCTTGGATGCCCAACTACTTTTGGCCGTCGGAAGCTATTTTCAAATATGCAACCGCCTGGATCTGGCCGCGCGGGCTTTCGAGACCGCCGTCAAATTCGGACAAACCAATTCCTCAACCTGGCATCTTTGCGAATTGCCGGAAGTGGCGGCGTCATGCCTATCCTTGGCTCTGCAATTGCAAGGTAAAGACGAGGAAGCCTGCCGCGTTTTGGAAGAAGCCTTGGAACGCCATCCCCAATCGGCCCGGTTATTGCGCCTGGCCGTCGATTTATATATCAAAAACGGCAATGCCGAGCAAGCCGTGGAAATAGCCCAGCGCAACGGGATGGTATCCAGCCAGGATGATCCGCTTATCTTGGCCATTCGCGGCGCATGCAAAGCGGCAAAACAAGAATGGACGCCCGCTTTGGCTTATCTGCAAAGCGCTTATCTGATGGGCTGCCGCGGCGCGTTGTGTCTGCGCTGGCTGGCGGTCACGTTGCTCTCCAACGGGCAAGCCGAGGCCGCCAGGCCCGTGCTCGACGAGTGGCAAAAATTGGAACCGGCAAATCCTGAACTCTTGGCATATATCGCGGCAGTGCGGGAAACACAAAATGCTATTTGTATTAAAAAAGAGGAAGAGGCGAGTCGGAAAAGCGAAAACCGCCGTTCGGCAGTATCGGGTCGATGCAGGCAGTTCTATCGCTGAAGTTAATCCTATCAAAATCCCCTTAATAGAGCACGTCGCATCCTCGGAAATGTCGATTACAGAAGATACGTAACATCCTATTTTATATGATGTTATATCGTTTTTCTATCCTCCCCTCCGGTATTCATCCGGATAAAACGGTAAAAGGCGGATCAAAATACTCTCGATCTTAAGTTGACCCCCTTTAATGGCGGATGGCTATTCTTTGCATCGCAAGCAATTGATTTTTCGGGGCTGATGTTTAATGATGTATTGTTCGGGAGTTGACAGATCGGTTGACGTAATTAACAATTCGGCACACATTGTTATTATTCATCAATAATCGTTTTGGTCCTAGAGCCGCCGGATATCGACTCGCACCGGAGCTCTCCTACCCATTGAGGATTTTATCCATGACCCACGAAATCGATTCCACCCAGCGGTCCTGGATCGAAGTCCCAGGCGCTTGGACACCCCAGGCCGAGCCCCCAAGCAACCTGTGCGTTGCACAGTCGCCCGCTGAAGACGAGGACCTCGACGACTTTGACGACGACGACTTCGACGATGATTTCGACGACGACTTCGAAGAGGATTTCGACGACGACTTCGAAGAAGAATTCGACGATGATGACGATCTGGACGACGAAGACTTCGAGGAAGAAGATTCCGATCCAAAAGAAGATCCGGGCGGAGAGGAGTAATAAAATCCTTATGCAGGAACTATCCGAACAACTCGCTCAGGCCGCCGAAGTAATCCGCTCCCAATGGACCGACGCGCCCCGGGTGGGAATTATCTTGGGTACGGGTTTGGGCAGCATCGCCGGGCAAATCCAGACCGAAGCCAAAATCGATTATTCTTCAATTCCCCACTTTCCCCGGTCCACGGCTATCGGCCATGCCGGCCAATTGGTTTGCGGCCGGCTTCAGGGCCTGCCGGTGGCGGCCATGGAAGGACGCTTCCATGCCTACGAAGGATATTCGCATCGGCAAATCACCTTTCCCGTGCGGGTGATGAAGGCCCTGGGCGCGGAACTGCTGATCGTATCGAACGCCTGCGGCGGATTGAATCCCCAATTTCGCCTGGGCGACATCATGGTCATCGAGGATCACATCAACCTGATGCTGGGAAATCCGCTTATCGGAGCAAATGAAGATGCCCTCGGCCCGCGCTTTCCGGACATGAGCCGTCCGTACAATCCAGAGCTGATCGACCTGGCCCTGGAAATCGCCCGGCGGGAGAATTTCGCCGCCCATAAAGGCGTTTATGCCGCCGTAACCGGCCCGAATTTGGAAACCCGGGCCGAATACCGTTTTTTACGCGCCATCGGGTCCGATGCGGTGGGCATGTCAACCGTGCCGGAAGTCTTGGTGGCCGTCCACGGCGGGATGCGCGTCTTGGGGCTTTCGGTGATAACCGACATGTGCCTGCCCGACGCTCTAAAGCCCGCCAGCATCGAGGAAATTCTCAAAATCGCCGCCGGCGCGGAGCCCAAACTCCGGGCCATTGTGCTGGGAATTCTCGCTCACGAGGCGAAAAAAGTTTAGCCGCGAGATGTTATCTACAAGTTTAGCCGCGAGCCGGAGGCGAGCGAGTGGCCATTTCCAATACGTTAAATCCGCTGATATTGCCCGCCGGCACTCACCCCCCGATTGAAAAACTCGGCCGGGCATGGTCTATTGGTAGTTTCCACATGAAAGTCTTGGCTAACTTAATTATCTCATGTTTCAACCTATAACCGGTTCCATATCGTTTCCCAATCTGGAAGAAAAAATCATCCAATTCTGGAAAGACCGGGGTATTTACGAAAAATCCCTGGCTATCCGGACCGGCGCGACCATCATTCGTGTTTTACGAAGGACCGCCCACGGCCAATGGCCTGCCTCATCCGGGCCACTGCCTGACCAGGGCCATCAAGGACCTTTTTCCCCGCTATAAGACCATGCGCGGATACCTTTGCCAGCGCAAGGCCGGCTGGGATACGCATGGCCTGCCCGTCGAAGTCGAGGTCTGCAAGGAACTGGGCATCCATTCCAAAGAAGAAATCGAGGCCTACGGAGTCGAGCCGTTCATACGCAAGTGCGTCGAGAGCGTATTCCGCTATACTCAACAATGGGAACAGCTTACCGAACGGCTGGGATTTTGGATCCACCTGGACGAGGCCTATGTAACCTTCCATCAAAGTTACGTGGAAAGCGTGTGGTGGGCGCTGAAAAATCTCTTCGACCGCGGCCTGCTCTACCAGGGATATAAAATCGTCTGGTGGTGGGCCCAAGGCGGCACGGCCCTAAGTTCCGGCGAAGTCGGCCAAGGCTACCGCGAAGTGGCCGATCCGAGCGTGTATGTTCGGTTTCCGCTCATGTCCCCTCTCCCTTTGGGAGAGGGCCAGGGTGAGGGCGGATCTGATGTCGATTTACTGGTTTGGACAACCACTCCTTGGACGCTGCCGGGCAATCAATTCGCCGCCGTCAAACCGGACTTGGAATATTCATTGGTGGAATTTGAAGGGGAGACGCGGAAAATAATAATCGCTTCCGCCTTGGTCGAGACAATTGCCGGCAAGGTGAAAAAGGAAGCCCGCGTCATTTCCACATTCCTCGGCGAAAAAATGATCGGGTGGCGCTACACGCCTCCATTTGATTACTATCACAAAACCCAAGGTGAAGAAGAAGGGCATCTCATCGACGGTCGGAAAGAACACCTTGCCTGGCGCGTTGTGCCTGCGGATTTTGTTACGGTTGATACGGGCACGGGCATCGTGCATCAAGCGCCGGCCTTCGGCGAAGTGGACTTTGCCTTGCTCCGTGACGAACAGGCCAGATTTGCGCAGGGCGAAGGTCCGCCGCTTATCTGCTGCGTCGCTCCCGATGGCACATTCACCGCCGACGCCCCGGATTATAAAGGCCGCTGGGTAAAGGATTGCGACCGCGATATTATCTGGCAACTCAAGGCCGAGGGCAAGCTTTTTCATCAAGAGCAATATCTGCACGATTATCCCTTTTGCTGGCGGGCGGAGGAAGATCCGCTGATCCAATATCCGCGCCGCAGTTGGTTCATCAGCACCACAAAGTTCAAGGATGCGATGCTGGCCAACAACAGCCGCATCAATTGGCTGCCCGAACACATCCGCGACGGGCGTTTTGGCAACTTTTTGGAAACAAACGTCGATTGGGCCCTTTCCCGCGAGCGCTACTGGGGCACGCCGCTGCCGATTTGGGTCTGCGAAAAAACCGGCTACACCGAAGCCGTGGCCAGTTACGCCGAACTGCTGGCAAAGCCCGGACTGGCAGGAATCGAAGTTTGGGAAAAGGCCAAACGCGAAAACCCCGATCTGCCCGACGATCTTGCGGTTCACAAACCTTACATCGACGCCATTACTTACGATTCGCCCAAGGCTCCGGGCGCGCGGATGCGCCGAGTGCCGGAGGTTATCGACTGCTGGTTCGACTCCGGGGCAATGCCTTTTGCCCAGTGGGGCTATCCGCATCAGCCGGGCTCGCACGAGAATTTCAATGGCCAATTTCCCGCCGATTTTATCAGCGAGGCGCTGGACCAGACACGGGGTTGGTTTTATAGTCTATTGGCAATTAGCACGCTGCTGTTTGGGAAGAATGGAGATCAGGACGACTGTTCCGCCCTCACCCCCGGCCCCTCTCCCAAAGGGAGAGGGGAGTAAAGATACTGCCCACTGCCCACTCGCCCACTGCCCACTGTCCACTCGATTATCCCCATCCGTTCCGCAACTGCATTGTCTTGGGCCTGATGCTGGGCGAAGACGGGGGCAAGATGTCGAAGAGCAAGCGGAATTATCGCGAGCCAAACGAAATCTTCAACCGCTACGGGGCCGACGCCCTGCGCTGGTATTTCTTTTCCAACCAGCCGCCGTGGACCTCGATTCGCTACAGCGAACAGGCCATCAAGGACTGCATTCCCGGAATTTCTGCTGCGGCTGCGGAACGTTTATAGTTTTTTTGTGATCTATGCGAACATCGACAAGTTCGATCCGGCGGCCCATATCAGCAGCAGGGCAGGGCAGTTGACCGCCGAGGTTTTGGCCACGGCCGGGGATTTTCGGCCCGTCGCTAAACGCTCTGAGCTTGACCGCTGGATCATCGGCGAGCTAAATCGCACTGTGGCCGCGGTGACCGAGCTGATGGACGCCTACGACAATTTCGACGCCTGCGCCTGTTTAAGCGAATTCGTCGATGCCTTGAGCAACTGGTACGTTCGCCGCAGCCGCGACCGGTTTTGGAGCGGCGAACAATCGGCCGACAAGGCCGACGCATATTGGACGCTTTACGAATGCCTGCTGACGACCTGCAAGTTGATCGCCCCATTTGTGCCGTTTTTGGCCGAGGAAATGTGGCAAAACCTGGCAGTTGCGGCCTTCGCCGACAAACCCGCCCAAGCACGGCCCGTGGAAAGCGTGCATCTGTGCGACTATCCGGTTGCCGACCGGGCGGCCCTCGACGAGTTGCTCTCTCATCGCATGGCCTTGGTGCGGGAAATCGTATCTCTGGGCCGCAGCGCGCGGATGGGGGCGAAACTCAAGGTCCGCCAGCCCCTTTCGCAAGTCGAAATCGTACTGGCCGATAACGTCCATCAATCCTGGCTGAGGGAACACGACGCTTTGATCTGCGACGAGTTGAACGTCAAGCGCGTTGAATTCACGGCCAAGGCCGATCAATACATCACTTACGCGATCCTGCCCGATTTGAAGCGACTCGGGCCGCGCCTTGGCAAACGCCTGCCGGGCTTGAAAAAAATGCTCGCCGATGCGGACGGCGCTAAATTGCTCGCCGAACTGGAATCACAGGGCAAGATAACCATCACTTTACAGGACGGTCCGGTAGCGCTTGATGCCGAGGACATCCAAGTCCGCCTGCAAGCCAAGCCGGGCTGGGCCGCGGCGCAAGGAAAAATGTGCGTGGTGGTATTGGCAACGGAGTTAACCCCGGAATTGATCGCCGAGGGGCTTGCCAAGGATCTGGTCCGCGTAATCCAGGATCGCCGCAAGGAGATGGGCCTGGAATTTACCGACCGGATCGTTGTCGGCCTGGTCACCGATTCAGACGAGCTTACCGAAGCCGTAAAACAGTTCCGTAGTTACATCCAAGGAGAAACCCTGGCCTTGGAGATCGGTTTTACCCCGCCGCCCGGCGCCGAGGCCGTGGAAGTAAAAGTCGGCGATTACAGTGCGATGCTATCTGTAAAAAAAGCATAATAGCAGAGAATACGGAGTTTTTTATGTCCGCGCCAAGTTCCCGATTATTCAAGATCGCAGTGTTGATTTCCGGCGGCGGCACGACGCTTAAAAACTTGATCGAGCGGATCTCCGCCGGCCAGCTGCATGTGGATATTAGTCTCGTGATTTCGAGCAATCCGCAGGCCGGCGGGTTGAAGTTCGCACGCGATGCCGATATACCCAACCTGGTTATCGAACAGAAAAATTTTCCCGATCAAGACGCCTTCAGCCGCGAGATTTTCGGCCGTTGTCGGGCCGCAGGCGCGGACCTGGTAGTGATGGGCGGATTCCTCAAGCGGTTGACCATCCCGGAAGATTTCAAAAATCGCGTAATCAACATCCACCCCGCGCTGATCCCGGCCTTTTGCGGCACGGGATTTTACGGGCATCGCGTGCACGAGGCCGTGCTGGAATACGGCGTAAAACTGAGCGGCTGCACGGTCCATTTCGCCGACAATCAATACGACCATGGGCCGGTAATTTTGCAAAAGGCCGTGCCGGTCCTCGACGACGACACGCCCGATGCGCTTGCCGCCCGCGTGTTCCAGGCCGAGTGCGAGGCCTATCCCGAGGCCGTGCAACTGATCGCCGAAGGGCGAGTGCGGATCGAATCGCGCCGCGTGCGAATATTGCCGCCTGGCTAGCCATGTGGCACTGGCATCTTGCCAGTGCTGGAAAAGACACGGGCAAGATGCCCATGCCACTCAATCTGATGCCCGTGCCAACCAACCGATTTCTTTTCCCGTGTATCAGCGATTATCCCCGCGCACATCGTTGCTTGCGGGTCGTCCCCGGTAAGAATTCAGCCAATCTTCAATTTGCCTGGCTAGTCCATTTGTTTTTCAGTTCGGGCAAGATCCAAAGCCTTTTGGGCCGCTGCTATTGCCTCGTTCGATTGGTTTATGCTGGCATAGGCCGACGCCAATAGGAAATAGGCGTCGATATAATCGGGCTTGATCCGCAACGCCTGTTTGAAGTGTTCGATTGCCTCGTGAGGCCGGCCTGTTTGCATCAAGGCTTTGCCCAGGTTTTTCTGAGTCTCGGGGTCGTTAGGATTTTGCCGCAGGGCCTGGCGAAAGTTTTCCACCGCCTCGGGCAATCGGCCTGTTTGAGCCAGGGCGATGCCCAGCATTGGAGTAAGCCTCGGGTTGTTCCGGCCGCAATCGCACAACTTGCTGGAAATGTTCGATCGCTTCCTGGGGCCGCCGTTCTTGAAGTAATACGTTGCCCAAATTATAATGTGCCATATAAAAGGCGGGGTCAAGCTGCAATGCTTTTTCATATTGTTCTATCGCCTCCTTGGGGCGGCCAAGTTGTATGAGTGCGTTGCCTAAGCTGTTGTGAACCTCGGCATGGCCGGGTTTCAGCCGCAGGAATTCCTGAAAATGTTCGATTGCGTTCTCAGGCCGGCCTGTGTTGATCAATGCATTGCCCAAGCCGTATTGGGCCATGGCAAAGTCGGGTTTTAACCTTATGGCTTGCTTGTAATGCTCGATGGCATCCTGCGGCCGGTCGGTTTTGCTCAATGCGTTGGCATAGTTGAATTGAGCCATGACACAGTCCGGATTTTTTTCCAGGGTTGCCTGGTACAGCGTCATGGCGTCGCGGTATAGCGCGTTTTGCCGCAAAGTCAGAAATATAAGCGCGCCTACAGCCACAACAGCAACGGTTATCGCCACCGTGTGTATTCCTCCTCGGGCGCTCTGAAGCCATGCGCTCCAGACCGCCGAGGCTAGCGCAATCAGGCCGATGATCGCAATGTGCTGATAGCGGTCCGCCACCAGCGAGTATTGCATGAAGGCTACGTCCGTAAAGCCCATCACCGGCGCCAGGGCCACGCAAAAAAATCCCCAGGCAAACAACACATCCCTGCTCCAGGTCTTTCTAAACCGCCAAAGAACCGCTGTAAGGGCCAGCACCGCCAATAGCGGCAGCCACCATAGAATATCGCCGGCATTAATGTGCCATTGCTGATAGACAAAGGCCAGATCGAGTGGAAAAATGCGCCTTGTAAAGGTAGAACCACACCACGCCGCCGGCCCCAAGCAATCGCTCGGTAAAGCCAATCGCCCGAACTACTTTATCCGTGGCATGGGTCTGGAATTCCACATTCACCGCGGCAAGAATCGCGGCGATAACGAAAAACGGCGCGATTCGCAGCAAGATCCCGCCACTTCAGAGGCCGCAGCCACCAGATGATGCCTAAAAGCAGCAACGGGCAACATCGCCACCGATCCCTTGCCGAGCATCGCCAACAAAAATGCCGCCATGCTCAACCAATACCAAGGAATACTGTGGGCAGTGGACGGTGGGAATGGGTGGAGGGTAGCACCGGTTCTTGAACCGGTGAGACGAAGTCACAAGAGGTTATAGCAAAGTTTAGTGAATTCTTTTCAACCTCTTGCGGCATGGCCGCCCAGGTTCGAGAACCTGGGCTACCCACTAGGTATTTCACATACCACAAAATCGACAACAAAAAAAACAACATCGCCATCGTGTTTTTCCGTTGCGCGATCCAAGCCACCGACTCCACGTTCACCGGATGCACGGCAAAGATCAAGGCCGCTAAAAGCGCCCCGGGAATGGACAACTTTCTTAAGATGATCCAAATCAGCAGTGATTCGGCAACGTGCAAGACGAGGTTGGTGACATGGTAGCCGGTGGAGTTCATCCCCCATATCCGCCACTCGATCCAAAATGAAGTATTGGTGGCCGGCCAGTAGTCTATCGCTTGCGCGGTGCACCATATTTGGTGCAAACCGTCCGAGGCTTTGACCAACGGGTTGTCTACAAGCAAAAGATAGTCGTCCCAGATGAAGCCGCCGCTTATGGAAGGGCATGTAAGCAATTAAGGCAACCACGGCGATCAGGACTAATCCGGCCGCCGTGCCCAACGGCAGCGCCGTTGTGAAAGAAGTCCCGGACCGGCCCAGGGAAGTGTTTCTATTCAAGGATTTTTTTCGCTTGGACATTAGCGGGCAATCCGAGGCTGATAAACAGAAACTAAGATACTATTCTACATCGCCTCCGGGGCGGTATAAAGAGCATGATATCCGCCCACACCGTTCTACCAACCCAAGCGGATGCCGCCGTCCTCGATGTGGTATGGGACGATTTCGTCGGTGCACGCGCCGCCGCGATGTTTAACGACGTACATCGCGCGGAGGAATTTGGCGCCTTCGCGAACTTTGCCCATGGCGATTACCGTGTTGGCGTTGGAAAGCACGTCGCCTTCGTCCAAGGGGCGTTCGATCAAGGCGTCCAAGGCTGCTTTCCCGCGACGTGCACAAGAGCAGGCAGCCGATGCGAGCCGGGTCGTAAGCGTGCCGGGCGATTGTTTCCGCATTGGCCCTGTAACGCTCGCGGAAAAGATCGCGAGCCACCCATGCCGCGTCTTTGCGGAGAATTTGGTGGTAAATGTACTCGAAGAGTTCAAACTGGATGGATTCGCTGGGGCGATCGACCGGTTCGATGCCGTCGACCACTGCCCGGCAGGCGCCTTGCACGAAATTGCCGTAAAAAAATGCAATAGTGGCCGAAAGGCGGCGGGACAATTCGGCCTGCCAATCGTGCCAGGCCTCGAATTCCAAGTCCGCCCTTGTTACCCGGTGACCTTGCCGCTGGAAAACGTGGATATAATCGCCGCCAGGGTACAGGCACTCGAAAAATTCATCCATTTCATAATGTTTTTCGGCCTCGACCGCCTTTAATTGCCAGCCGAACATGCGTTGGGCGTAAGCGGCATGATTCTGCGAGTCGCCCCGCGAGCACATATCGAAAACTATCCCGCGCCGGCCCTCTTGATTCAAGCCGGCCTGGGCGAAATGCAGGCCGAATTGGGTCTTTCCTATGCCGGTAGCACCTATCACGGCCGTTAGTGCGCCAGGCATCAGGCCGCCGCCCAAAAGCGAGTCAAGTCCCTCGATGCCGGTGGAAAGTCTTTCCCCGCTGCCTGTATTATTGCCGTCGGACATACTTGACAGGATCTCGCTTTTTTACGCCAAGTCGCGATCTTCAAACAACAGCAGGGCCACCACCATTGCCAAACAGCTATAGAGCAGGCAATAGACGCCGGCCAAACCCAGATACGCCAAGGGCACGTGCTGACCGGTGGCAATGGCCGTGTAGATGTTGAAATGTTCCAATACGGGCAGGACGGCCGCGAGAAGTCCGGCCACAAACCCGACTTGCTCGATTTGCCCCAAGGCCGAATTGGCCAGCATCGGCACCAGGTGTCCCAACACGTAGATCGCCCCGCAGATAATCAAATTGGCCATCATCGGCAGGCGCGTTGAAATGGCCACGCTGATCGCCGTCAGCACGGTCGTTTCCATAAACGCCAGGGCCAAACCCGGCGCAATCTGCTGCATTTCCTGTTGACATTCCTGCCATGTTGGCTCGGCCCGCGATGTTTCCCGGGCGTCGTACACCACTTTGAACGAAATGCTGGCCAGGAAGATCGCCCCAAATACGATGAACAGGATTACGACCGGTCCTAAAATCCCCAGGAATTTTCCCACAATGAATTGCCGCCTGCTGACGGGCTTGGACAACAAGGTCAAGGCCGTGCGGCCCTCGATCTCATCGGCGATCGAAACGCTGGCCGTCCACAGGGCCAGAATCGCGGTCAGAATCATGATCAACGTCAGTCCCGTGTCCTTGAGCATTTTGATGTCTTCCCCAAAGGTGTTGTAAGGGACGAAGGGGAAGAAGATCAGGCCAAAAATGCCAATTGCCAAGATCACGTAAAACAGCGGTTGCGAGGCGGCCTCTTTTGCAGTGGTTCGAGCGATGGCGGCCACCTTGGGAAAGGCCCAATTCAGCAATGCAATAATGAGGGCAAAAAAAGCCAGGGCAATGATCACTCCCAGGCCAACCAGCCAAAGCGGCTTCAGCCACGTCGAGGCCACTACGCCAAAAAGAACGAGATTATTGATGGTTAATTGCATAGATTTTTCTCAAAATTTGCCGCTTTATTTAGTGCTTCGTACTTGTTACTAAAAAAACCGTTTTCGAAACACAACAAGAAAAGCAAAAATGGCCAAGGCTATTATAACCACTAAGCCAACCAGCCCTAGAGGTATCCGCCACGCCATGCCAAAAAGGACGATATTACTGATATCTAATTCCATATCCACATTCAATTGTTGCCCCGGGATTTATTATGCAACATATTCTGTTCTCAGATCTTACCTTATTATTTACGTTAAAATTTACCCCGAAAGTTCATTATTTTAGGCCATTTAAAAGCGAATTTCGAATCCCCCGAAACCGTCCTGTCGCCGGACGGACCGATACTTGGGCGTCGCGTATGTAGGCGCCCATTTCGGCCTCAAGCGACCCGATAAATGCCTGCACTTCGTCCAGGGCGCCTTCCACGATCAAATGCACCCGGCCATCGGGCAGGTTCCGCACAAATCCGGTTACTCGACGACCCGCGGCAATGGATCGGGCGGTATATCTAAACCCGATACCCTGCACCCTACCCGAGTAGTATATTTCGCGCTGTTCGTTTTCGTTACCCGCCATTGCTGGCGAACCTCCCAAACTAACCAATATAGCGCAAGGCAAATGGAAATGCCAGGGGGTTTACCGGGATGACAGTTGACACTGTCACCCAGTGGGGTGGAAGTAGTAATTTTTACCTCCAATAACGTTGAAGGTGTATCTGCACCCTTTTCCTCAACATTTTTCTATA
This sequence comes from Pirellulales bacterium, assembly GCA_963844755.1. Lineage (GTDB taxonomy): Bacteria > Planctomycetota > Planctomycetia > Pirellulales > Thermoguttaceae > JBEKIK01. The sequence goes on along the minus strand of CAWJPM010000012.1, from coordinate 26,373 downwards.
CCCAGTTTATTGGATAGACCTCGCTTTGCCCAACTTCTCTTGACCCGTCCAATCCGAATCCTTACCCTCTGGCCGCTATGATGTTACATAAAATCCAACCGCTGATAATCTCCATCCTGCTTGGTTGGCCTGGCGTCTATATTAAAGGCCCAAGGGCCGGAGGGGGCAACCGGGCAGCAGTTGTTGTTGCTGCATAACGGGCAGGCCCTGGAAGGGCGAATCAGCCGATCGGACGATGTCTATCGCGTCGTTTTGCCCAACGGCGAAATCCGCGTCAAACCATCCGACGTGGAATCTGCTCTGTAATGATTTTGAAGAAGCATATCAGCGAAAACGGGCGGCAATCCCATTGGGCAGTCTCCGCGATCACCTGGACCTTGCCCAGTGGTGCCAGCAGCACAAGCTTTACGACCACGCCGCGGCCGAACTGGCCGATGCCGCAACAATCGCTCCGGATAATCCCATGGTCGGCTTTTTGCAGCGGCGGCTGCGGATTACACTCGAGCCTCAGCCCGAACGGCCCAAGGCCGAAATCGCCGCGGACGATTCACTACCCAACGACGAATTGGACCGCATGATCCGCGGATTGCCCCAAAAGGCGGTTGAAAATTTCACGCAATCGGTGCAGCCCTTGCTTATGCACAACTGCACCGCGTCGGGCTGTCATGGTCCGCAATCGGAATCCGGCTTGCGCCTGCAGCGTACTGCCTTGGACCAGCCCGCCGGCCGAAGGACGACGCAACGCAACATCTACACCGTCCTGCGGTATGTCGACCGCGATAATCCATTGGCCAGCCGAATACTGACCGTTCCTATCGCTCCACACGGCACGGCCAAGACAGCCGTCTTTACCGAGCACCAGGTAACGCAATACAAACGATTAGTCGAATGGGTGCTGCAACTCGGTCCGGCAGACATGCCCGAATCGCCGGCGACAATTCCCAACAGCCAGCCGATTATGGCCGAAACCTTTCCCGATGCCACATCGCCCGCAACACCCCCGCATATTCTGCCAAAAGACGCTAGAAAAGCCCGCCCTCTGCCGTCCGTTGCACATTCGGCTGCGTCTGGCGGCTTGTCCGGCAATGCTCGGTCAGTCAAACCGGCAACACTGCCTGATCGCGAGGCTGTCCAGGCGACATTCATTGCTCCAGCATCAAAGCCTGTTGATGCTGAATCTTCATTGGACCTAGAATCCCAATCGCCGAAGATCAAACGCGGCGCCGCTCCGCCGGAATTTACGCCCAAAGATCCTTTCGACCCTGAGATATTCAACCGCAGCTATTTCAAGCCGACGAAGTCAGACAGTACATCTAATCCACCCAAATCAGAGTATGAGAAATCAGGGTATGGGGAATAAGTATGCTTATTAGATCATACTTATCACACTAAGCGGCCGTCCAAAAATTACTTCGTGATTTAGGGAGCACGAGGGCGAATGGTGTAATTCCAGGATGGACAAATGGCATGGTAATGGATATTGAGTTGGGAAAAGTCGTAGTTGCTGACTTTGACTTTCAGAGGGTAGTGTTTATCGGTGCAAGAGGCTGTGACCTTCAATCCGGTTTCGGTGCGGGTGCCACGAATCAGCCCCAACATCTTGTCCAGACTATCCAACGGTTCTCCCGCCCAGTTGATACTGATCGGCCCGAACAAACGGTGTTCCACGGGATTCCATTTCGATGCACCCGTGGGGTAGTGGGCCACCGTGATCGCCAAACCGTCCTCATCGGCCCAGCGTTGCAGGGCATATTTCCACAGACGGGGACGGCAGCCGTTGCTGCCCCCGGCGTCGGCCTCGATCAGTAGGCGTCGGGCGTGAGGATACCACCAGCGTCCCCGCTGACGCCACCAGCGACGAATGGCGTCTACGGCAAATTGTGGCGTATCGCCATCCATTCCCACATGCACATGCCCACAGTTGTACTTCGGATCGTAGATCCCGTAGGGTGCGGCACGAAATAGGGCGTCTTGCTGGAAATCGTGGGCGTTCACCTCCCGGGGCGTTCTTCGCCAAGTGCGACCGGCGTTCTTGAACTCGCCGATCAGTTCCTTTTTCTTGGTATCCACGCTGAGAACAGGATCACCGCTACGCTGAAAGGCTTCTAGCTCACGCCGCAGATAGCGGAACTGCTTGTCCCGGTCCGGGTGAGGAGGCCCCGTAAACCGCTTCACGTTCACCCGCTGCGAAAAGCCGGACTTGCCCAACAAACGTTGCACAGTGCCTGGAGCCAAGTGCAATCGGCGTCCCAACTCCCGCAAGCCCAGCCGCACGAAACGGCGTCCTGTGGCCGGATCGCCTCCCGTTTCGGGCTCCACGATCTGTTTCAGGCGTCGCTCGATTTCGGGCGTTTTTTTTCCACCGTGGGCCGACCTGCCCCCGGCAGCCGGGCTTGGCCGGTAGGACGCCCCGCCAGCCCCGAAGACAACTCATCTTGGCCACGGCGGATGGTATCCGGATGTAGGCCCGTGACCAGGCTCAGCAACGCCACGCCGCCATGTCCCAAGCGGTTGGCCTCCCAGGCTGCGATCCAACGCCGCTGCTGCTCGTCGCATCGACTAAGCAAGAGATTCAATTGGGCATGCTGTCCCCGGTCGGGGTGACCGTCGCCTTGTGTACAGTGAGAACACTGACATCGATATATTACCGCATCCTGCATAGTTCGCTCTCCCATCCGTGGAACGGAAAGCTACTTATACAGTATTTAGCCGAAAAGTGGAAGTTGTTTTTGGACGGCCACTAAGATGCATATAGGCTAATAATCGTACCTGTTCCGCTTATTCAATCACTTCCATAAGTGGTATTTCTTTTGTATAATAGATTATTGACATTACAAAGGAAACCTGCAATGAACGGTCTTGAAACAATCACACGCGATCCAAAAGTTATGGGTGGAAAACCGTGCATACGCGGGATGCGTGTTACCGTGGGCACAATTGTAGGCCTACTCGCGGCCGGCCGCACGGAATCGGAAATTTTAGAAGCATATCCCTATCTCAGGCCATCCGACATCCGTGATGCCCTTACTTATGCCGCTTGGCGAGCGGAAGAAATCGAAATTCCCCTTTCATCGCCATGAAAATCTTAATCGACATGAATCTCTCGCCCAAATGGAGCGAGGTTCTTTCCCGGCACGGACACGAAGCCGTTCATTGGTCCACAATTGGCGAATTCAATGCGGATGATTTTGAAATTATGCGCTGGGCCGCCGAGAATGGATACATCGTATTTACACACGATTTGGATTTTGGCGCACTACTTGCCGCCACTCATGCCCATCAACCCAGCGTGATCCAGTTCCGCACCGAAGATGTCTTGCCGGATAATCTTGAATCGCATGTGGCAGATATACTTAAAGTCTACCAATCCCAGCTTGAGAATGGCGCTCTGATCGTTGTGGAAGAACGAAATAATCGTGTGCGTATTCTTCCCTTGGCAAGATAAATAAAGGTTCGTGACACCTATTCTCACCTTCATCTTTGACGCCATTTAGCGCACTCAACTTTATCTCTAAAAATATCTCTGCTAGAAACTTTGCCTAAGTATTCCAGTTGAGTGAACGTATGGAGATGCTTTGAAAGTACGGCATGTACCCGTCGAAAAGGTGAAGAGTGATAGTGGTTTAAAGCATCAATATACAACCTCTGATTTTTCTTAGCCAGTTGAAGAATAAACTCATGGCTAGTAAACCTCTGAGGCATGGATACAATTACTCGAGGATATCGCGGAATAGTGGTGTATAATCGTATGCCATTTGCTCTTTTCCCTATTTTTCCGATTCTGAAATTAACCAATTGTTATTTGATTTAGAATGTAATATTGAATACTTAATACTTTGCTTGATTTCAGTTCCTCCGACGCTCTGGTACACTTTCGTAATCGCAAATTCGTAGCCTAGAGTTCCAAGTGGTCGGGATGCAGTGATTTCATAACGCATTAAAACTTTATTACCGATAAATTCGGGATCTACAAAAATAACATCTGGGTGATCTTTTTTAAATGTTTCAAATGAATCACCAAAAACCCAAGCATCGAGGACTTCTTTCAACTTTGCTTTTGCAACATCAATATTATCATTATCCTTAGATGCATCCATTTTTTTTATTTCTGTTACTTTCGCTGTTGCAGCAGGTTGCTTCACCATTTCAGGATTTTGAATGCTTGTATTTGATTTAGAATCGGGTTTAGAGCAACCAATCAACAAGGCCACCATACCAAGGATAAAGAAAAAATCCTTATTTTGATACATATATTTCCCCTTATCAACTAATTGGAGTGGATTTTTAATATCTAAAAGGTAATCAATAATCTAAAGAAGATTGATGTTAACGATGAAAAAATATTATCACATTTTGGGAAAGATAACTAGGGGGCCAGGTGTAAAAAGGCGTCAGAAACCACTTTTTTCCCATAATTTGTGGAATAAATGAAAAAAACACCTCTTATTTTAAGAACGTCTACCAAGATGGGGAAAATTATTAATTTGTGTGCAACGACCGAACATACAAGGCATGGTGCCCGGCATTTCCTCATTAACAAGCATCATTTTTGCGGCAATTCAAGGAGCACTGCTTGCAAGCAATCATAGACATATGTCATTTTGTTCTGTGCTCTTAGCTTTTCCGTTCCGCGCTGCCGTCGATCAGCGAGTCGGCGAATTCTTTTTTCAACGCTTCAAGGGCCTTGGAGCCCTGGCTGCCTGCCACAACCACGTTTATGCGAACTTCGCTGGTGCTGATCATATCGACGTTGATTCCCGCCTCGCTCATCGCCTGGAACATGCGGGTGGCCACTCCGGCGTGGCTGCGGATGCCGGTGCCGAATACCGAAAGTTTCGCCACTTCCGCCGAATGCGTGGGCTCGGAGCAACCCAATGTCTCGGCCAGGTCCCGGGCGACGCCCAAGGTCTTTTTCAATTCATTCCTGGGCACGGTTACGGAAATATTCGCTCGATTGTCGCGACCGATGCTCTGCACGATCATATCGACCACGATGCCGGCCTCGGCCAATTCGTCGAAGGTCTGTGCGGCCAGTCCCGGCATGTCGGGCAGGTCCACGAACGTAACTAGCGACTGGGTCTGGTCCAGGGTTATATTGTCGATGATCAGTTTTTCCATCCGCTCCAGCCGGGCGACGCGCTCCAATTGTCTGACAAGTTCCGCGGCGTCGGTCTTGCCATGCGCCTGAACAACGCCGGCATGCGCCGATATATCGGCGGGAGCTTTGTGGAGTTGGAACGCTTCGTGCACGGTCCGCAGGGCCTCTTGGGCGAATTGCCGGTCGATTAGGGCCGATATCTTGATCTCGCTGGTGGTAATCATCTGGATGTTTATGCCCTTCTCGGCCAGCGAGCGGAACATCGTGCCGGCCACGCCCTTCTGAGTGGCCATCCCCAGGCCGACCACCGAGACTTTGGACACGTCGTCGCCGAAGTTATATCCCTCGCCGCCGAGTTCCTTGACGACGTTTTCAATAGTCTTTAGCGTGGCAGGCAACTCATCTCGATCAATCGTGAAGGACATATCGGCCAGTCCGTTCGCGCCCACGTTTTGCACGATCATGTCTATGGAGATGTTTTTGGCGGCGATTTTGGAAAAGATGGCTACCGCGGTTCCCGGGCGGTCGGGCACGCCGAGCACTGTCACCCGGGCCTCGTCCTTGATCACCGCCGCTCCGCATACGGCCGCGTTGCGCGATTCCGGATCGTGAACGATCATCGTGCCCGGATTGTCGCTGAAGCTGCTGCGCACGTGTACCGGCACGGAAAAATTCTTGGCGAACTCTATCGAGCGGTTGTGCATTACGCCCGCCCCGGCCGTGGCCAGTTCCAGCATCTCGTCGTAACTGATCTGGCTGACCCGCCGCGCCTCGGGCACGATCCGCGGATCGGTCGTATAAACGCCGTCCACGTCGGTGTAGATTTCGCAGGATGCCGCGCCAAGGACAGCGGCCAAGGCTACCGCCGTGGTGTCGCTGCCGCCGCGGCCAAGGGTGGTTATGTTGAAGGCTTCGTCCATCCCTTGAAATCCGGCGGCGATGACGATCTTCCCCTCGTCCAGGGCCTTGCGGATCCGCTCGGTCGAAATCGAACGGATACGCGCCTTGGTGTGCGTGCTGTCGGTGATGATGCCGATCTGTGCGCCGGTCAGACTGATGGCCTCGTGGCCCAGCGAATGGATGGCCATCGCCATCAAGGCCACGCTGACCTGTTCGCCGGTCGAAAGCAGCATGTCCATTTCCCGGGCGGGCGGATTGTCGGAAATCTCCTTGGCCAGGTCCACCAGCACGTCGGTGTTTTTGCCCATCGCGCTGACGACCATCACCACCTGGTTTCCTTCGTTTTTCACGCGGATCGCCTTGCGCGCCGCCGCCAAAATCTTCTTGCTGTCCGCAACGCTCGTGCCGCCGAATTTTTGTACAATTATGGACATTTTAAAGGTTAGTGGATAGTGGTTAGAAGGTTTTGTAAAGCCGCGGCCATTGGCCGCGCTATGTTTTTATTATCCCAAAAAATACCCCATCAATTTCCAGCCTTCATGGAAAACCAGGGGGGATTTTTCCGCAGTGGGATCATCATAGGTGGCCGCGGCGTCGGGCTTAACGCCCGTGCCGGCCAGGGCAAAGGGCACATATCCGTGGCTGTGGGTTTTTGTCCGCAGCGGCGTGGGATGGTCCGGACTCACCAGGATGCGATACTCGCCGTAGGTCTTCAAGGCCGCATGCACCGGGCCGACGATGTGCCGGTCGATCTCTTCCAGGGCCTTCACCTTTGCCGCCGCATTGCCTTCGTGCGATGCCTCATCCGTTGCCTCGACGTGCACGCAAACCAGATCGGCATTTTTTAGCGCCTCAACGGCATAACGGCCTTTGGCGGCGTAGTCGGTATCGGTATAGCCGGTGGCCCCGGGCACTTCGATCCGCTTCCAGCCCATTAGCGCGGCCAGCCCGCGCAAAAGATCGACGGCCGTGATCATGGCCCCTTGTACGCCGTACAACTGGGCAAAGGGCGTCAATCGGGGCGTGCTGCCCAAACCCCAGAGCCAAACGTTCGTGGCCGGCGGTTTGCCGGCCGCACGCCGGGCCACATTCACCGGATGATCGGCGAAGATTTCCTCGCTTTCGGACATCAGATGGGTCAAAACATCGCTGCCAGGGCCGCGGGGATAATCGTCCAGCACCGATTTATCCGTCAGATCGTGCGGGGGCGTGGTCCGAGTATCGGGCGAAAACGGCGCGGGCCGGCCGGCGCCGCGATATAACAGCAAGTTCCGATAACTTACGCCCGGATAAAACTGCCAGCGGTCGTTGCCCAGTTTTTCCTGGGCGGTTTTTATCAGTTCGGCGGCCTCGGGCGAGGAAATATGGCCGGCCGTGAACGATTGCATCACCTGATCCTGGATCGTGACCAGGTTGCAGCGGATGGCCCAATCTTCCGCTCCAAGTTCGATGCCTTGCGCGGCGGCCTCCAATGGCGCACGGCCGGTGAAATGCTCCAATGGATTGTAGCCCAACAGGCTCAAATTGGCCGTATCCGACCCGGCTGGAAGTTCCTGGGGCGTATTGTTCGATCGGCCCACCACTCCTGCCGCGGCCACGGCGTCCATGGCCGGAATATTCGCCGCTTCCAAGGGCGTCTTGCCGCCAAGCGACTCTTGCGGCTCGTCTGCGCATCCATCGGGAATAATCAGGGCGTATTTCATGCGAGGGTTCAGGGTTCAGAGGTCAGGGTTCAGGATTATGGATTATGGAATCTCAGGGGTGGTATGTTTACTGATCACTCTTTTGCCGATCGCTTTTTAATATTTACATCGCTAAACCGCAAGCGGTTTTAATTTTAATTCAACATTCATCATTCCGCATTCATCATTCTAATCTCTCACTCTCATCCGCACGCTGCCCGGATGCACGCAGGACAGGCCGTTGATGGCTTGCAAGGCCTCCTGCATCGCGCCTTCGGGGGCGGTATGGGTCATGATGACCAGGGGAACGCAGGTGGATTCTTCCTCCTCGGTTTCATGCTGGATCAGCGAGGCAATGGATATTTTATGCCTGCCCAGGATTCCGGCAATCTCGGCTATTACGCCCGGCCGATCGTCTACGTTAAAACGCAGGAAATACCGGCCGGGAACCTTGGCTGGATCGCGGGGCATTACCCGGGCCTCACGCTCGCTCGACCACAGGTTTAGCGTGCGGAAGGTTATTGCCATGCGGCCCAAAACCGTATCGATCAAATCGGACACCACCGCCGATGCCGTGGGCTTTGGGCCCGCGCCCAGACCTTGGAAAAACACCCTGCCTACCGCGTCGCCCATCACGCGAATGGCATTATAAGCCCCGCGGACCTCGGCCAAGGGGGAACCCTTGCGGACCAGGGTGGGCGAAACGTGCAATTCCAGCCCCTCGGGCACCAATTCGGCCACGGCCAAGAGTTTGATATTGTATCCCAACTCCCTGGCGTAACGCATGTCGGCCACTTCCACCACGTCGATCCCGATCCGCGGAATCTTGTGCCAATTTACCTGCGCTCCGAATGCCAGATGGGAAAGGATGGCCAGTTTTTGCGCGGCGTCGCTGCCGTTTACGTCCATGGCCGGGTTGGCCTCGGCATAGCCGCGTTGTTGGGCCTCGGCCAAGGCGGCATTGTAGTCCATGTTTTGTTCATCCATTTGCGTAAGGATGAAATTGCTCGTGCCGTTGAGGATGGCGTGAATCGACTCGATCTGATTGGCCGTCAGGCCTTCGTTAATAGCGGCGATGATCGGAATGCCCCCGGCCACGGCGGCCTCGAAGGCGATTGAACGCCCCAACTGCCTTGCCCGATCGAATAATTCCCCGCCGTGCTCGGCCAGCAGGGCCTTGTTGGCCGTCACCACGTCCTTGCCGCTTTCCAGCAATTTCAGGACGATCGACCGCGCGGGCTCCAAACCGCCGACCAGTTCGATGGCCACGGAAATCTCCGGATTATTAGTCACTTTGCTGAAATCGTCGGTCAACAGACCGGGCGGAAGCGATACGTTCCGCTGCCGGCGAAGGTCGGTATCGACCACGCAGGCCAATTCCACGGGCATGCCCGCATGATGGGCAATCCGATCCTTATGTTCCAACAGCAGCCGGGCAACCCCGGAACCGATGGTACCAAAACCTACAATCGCGACTTTGGCGGTATTCATGGCTGATTGAAGCTTATATATGGAGTAATAACAATGCGATAGAATCCCCTATAGTAGGGTAGCATGCCGCATGGCGTCAAGACGGGCCGGATAGGCCAATGCAAAACACGATTTGCAGTGCAATATCCATTCGGTCCCCCTTCAGGGGCGGAATCTTTCGGTTTAACATACTTTTTTTGCCCATGCCTTCGCGTCTGAAAAGCCATGATTTTCTGAGGTGCATTATGATTTCAATGGAATCCGCCAAAAACTTCGCACAGCAGTGGGTTAAAGCCTGGAATTTGCATGATCTGGACAAGATCCTTTTACATTATGCCGATGCCTGCGAACTGACATCACCACTTATTATAACCGTCCTGAAAGAGCCTTCCGGCACGGTCAAAGGCAAACAGCGCATCCGGGCGTACTGGGAAAAGGCGCTCGATAGAGTCCCCGATCTGTGCTTCGAATTGCTCGAAGTTTTAACCGGCGTAAATAGCATCACTATCTACTACCGGTCGGTATTTGGCAGACTCGCCGCGGAGGTGATTTTTCTTGACAAAAATATGAAGGTCGTCCGCGCCGTCGCGCATTACAATCAAAATGTATAGGAATAAAACAGCACAGTCCCAATCACTGGACCTTCGCTTTTTGATAGGATCGGACGACAAGAACGACGGTATTGGCAATAGGCCATTTGTGGAATTTTTCGCATCATTTGAGTTCAGCCGGTTTCTCGAGGTTTTTCGCATTGCATAATGTGTTTTTATTATTCGTGACATCCTAAAACACCTAAAACTGGTTGCGATCCCGCTCCATTTGCAGGGGTCGCGGACTAATTTGATTGACGAAATCGAAACAAGTAGTGTAAAATCACCGATAGCCTACCCGATATCACATCCCTTGCAGGCCAAAGGAGGCCGTTCCATGAGTCAGTATTCTCGCAGAGATTTTTTAACCCATTCGGCAGCCGGCGCATTGGCCCTGGCGTCGCATGGAATTTTGACAAACGCCGCCTTTGCGGCCGAAGCGGCTGATCCGGCCGAGATGGCCATCGCCAAGTGGAGCGGCCCGACCGATCTTAATCCCGAGCAAATAAAAGAGGCCGCCGTCAAACTGACCGAAAATGCCATCCAAGCCATAGGCGGGTTGAAGCGGTTCATCGGCAATGGCTCGGTGGTTTGGATCAAGCCTAATATCGGCTGGGACCGCAAGCCCGAAACGGCCGCCAACACCAATCCCGACGTTGTAGCCACGCTCGTCCGCCTGTGCCTGGATGCCGGGGCGAAAACGGTCAAGGTGGGCGACAATTCCTGCAACATAGCGGCCAAGTCCTATGCTTCCAGCGGCATCGCCGACGCCGCAAAGTCGCTCGGCGCCGAAATAGTCTTCATGGACAAGAGCCGGTTCAAGGTCACGGATATCAAGGGCGATCGGATCAAGAGCATCCCCATTTATCCGGAAATACTGGATTGCGACCTTGTCATAAACGTTCCGGTTATCAAGCACCACGATTTGTCCAAATTGACCATGTGCATGAAAAACTACATGGGCGTGGTCGAGAAGCGGCCCACATTCCACCAGGACATAGGCACCTGCCTCAGCGACATCACCCGATTTATGAAGCCGCGGATCAGCGTACTGGATGCGGTTCGGGTTCTTAAGGCCCATGGACCACAGGGCGGAAATCTTGCAGACGTGGAATTGAAACTCGCCCTGGCCGCCGGCACCGACGTCGTTGCACTGGACGCCTGGGGCGCGGAAATAATGGGCAAAAATCCCGCCGATATCTCCTCGGTCAAAAAAGGCGCGGAAGTCGGGCTGGGTATAATCGACTACAAGTCGATCGCCAAGGAGATCGCCGTTTCATGAGTCAAGCGGTCCGATGGCTTACCACCGCGCGGGTCCGCCGCGTGGTGCAAGTCTTGTTGCTGGCGGTTTTTTTCACCTTGGTGCTTCTGACGCGGTTTCAGGCCGCATCGCCGGTCGCCTCGCCGGATGGAAAAACCGATTCGCCGCCCGCATTGCAGGCCCCGGCTCCGCTTTTAAAAGTATTTTTCCTGATCGACCCGCTGATAACGGCCGTCACGGCCCTGACCGCCCATAGCGTGCCGAAAATCGCCCTTTGGTCCTTGCTGACAATTGGCGTGACGATCCTCTTAGGCCGGGTTTTTTGCGGCTGGATCTGCCCGATGGGAACGATCCACGCCATCAGCAGCCGGTTATTCCGCCGCCGAAAAAACCGCAAGGGCCTGGGCAATTGGTCGCGATGGCAACTGGCCAAGTATTATATTCTGGTTGGACTGCTGGCCGGGGCGATTTTCGGCTTGCACTGGATCTGCGTGTTGGACCCTATTGTCTGGCTCACGCGGACCACGAGCACCGCCCTTGTGCCCGCCGCCCAATGGGCCGCAAAAACTAGTTCCACGGCCCTTTACCAGAGCGATCCGGGAATCGGACAGGTGCGGATCGACAAAGTCGTCGAACCGGCTTATCAATTCACAAACAAATACGTATTCGGGCTGGAAGGATCGGATCACGACCCGGCCTATATCGGCGCAGGCTTAATCCTTCTGCTTTTTGCAATCATGGTGGCCCTAAATGCCTGGCGGCCGCGATTCTGGTGCCGATACGTTTGCCCGCTGGGCGCATTTTTGGGGATTTTCTCATGGCGGCCCCTGTTGCGGCGCAAGGTCAAGTCGCAATCCTGCAACCAGTGCGACCTTTGCGGCATGTCGTGCCACGGGGCGGCAGCCGTTGGGCCGGGCGGGGCTTGGAAACCCATGGAATGCCTGGGATGCATGGATTGCAATGAATCTTGCCGCCGCAATAGCCTGTCATTCCAATTCGTCTCCCCCTGGCGCAAAGAACCCAAGGTCGAGTCAATCGATCTTGGCCGCCGAGGCATGATGGCGGCCACAATCGGCGGGATTGTAACGCTGGCAGCCATGCGCATAAGCCCCCAGGCACGCGGCAGGACTTTCAACCCGGCGCTGATCCGCCCCCCGGCGCATCGGCCGGAACGCGAGTTCCTCGAACGCTGCACGGGCTGCGGGCTGTGCATGAAGGTCTGCCCGACCGGCGGACTCCAGCCCACTCTGACCGAGGCCGGCCTGGAAGGTCTTTGGACCCCGATGCTCGTGCCCCAGATCGGCTACTGCGATTACATGTGCAATCTATGCGGCCAGGTCTGCCCGACCGAAGCAATCGTGCCGCTAACGCTCGACGAAAAGCATGCAACTCGCATTGGACTGGCATCGTTCGACGTTACTCGCTGCATTCCCTACGCCTACGGGCGCAATTGCATGGTCTGCGAGGAACATTGCCCAATCCCGGACAAGGCGATCTACTGCCTGGAAGTCGAAATTCAAGACCGAAACGGCGAAAAAAAGACGATCAAACAGCCTCATGTCGATCCGGAAAAATGCATCGGCTGCGGGATATGCGAGCACGTTTGTCCATACAAAGACCGCCCCGCGATCCGCGTGACCAGCGCAAACGAAACCCGCAATCCCGACAATCAACCGATCCTGGGCAGCGGCGGAAATTATCCTGCAGAATAGCACAGAGCGTTTTATCTATTCCCTACTCCTACCATCCCATTACCATGTTCGACTCGATCACCTTGCGCGAGTGATCCAGGTCGGAGCCGGTCTTTTGCATGTAGAGCCGGATGGCGTGCAACTTGTCGCCGGCGGCCTTGGCCAGACAATCCCGGGCCGTGTGGCAGGGGTCGGCCGACCCGCTGATGCCCAATGCCGCCTTCGATATCACCCAGGTATCGCGGGGACGCCTGGTAACGCGCATAGACGCTTCGTGAGGATAGCTCTCCTTTACGACTTGGGTTGCGGCCTGTTCGTCGGCCGCCCAGGTAATGATGATGTGCGACTCGGTTTCAATCTCAAACAAGGGCATGGATCGTGCCTTTAGGAGGGAGGTGGCGGGCAGTGATTAATTGGAAGGAACACTATAGCTTAACTGTAAATCTATTAACCGCCGGCGTCAATGGGTTGAAATGCTTTTGCTTTTTCCAACCCACTGAGAGAGGGGCTGGCAAGAAAAGACTATTCCAAAAGTCATCTTTTTTGGGATAGGCTCAAAGTAATTGGCCCATTCTGGAGGGCAGAACATTCCTGTCTGCCCTGAAAAAACAGATAAAAAAAGACAGGCAAGAATGCCCGTCTTCCTGTTTAAAATTGGCCGGATTATTTTGATGCGGCGCCAAATTTACACTGCGCTGAGAACTTCCTCTTCCGGCACCCGAGTAATATTCGTGCCATCGTGCCAAAAAACGCAATTTCGGCCGGAAGCCTTGACCTGGTATAACGCCGCATCGGCCCGGGTCAGCAATGATTCCTGGGTGTCGCCTTTTTTGGCCGAAGCCACGCCGCCGCTGACGGTCAACGATAATTTCTCCTGCACCTTTGCCCTTAGACGTTCGCTGAGTATGCAGGCCCCGTCGCGATCTGTCTGCGGCATGACCACCACGAATTCATCGCCGCCGTATCGCGTCACTATATCCGTTTCCCGCACATACTCATCGAACAATCGGGCAAGATCCTGAAGCATTCTATCCCCTTGCAGATGTCCCTGCTCGTCGTTGATGCGCTTAAAATGATCGATATCGAACATCACCAGCGAAAACGGCGTATCATATCGGCTCATAAGGGCAAACTGCGCTTGTATGGCGTCGTCCAGCGCGCGGCGGTTTTTAACGCCCGTCAACGGATCGGTTCGCACTTCCGTGAACGTCATCAGGTTTGCGCTCTGCTGGCGGATTTCGTCGTAAGCGTTGGCAATCTGCGTTGCTAATTTCAGCGTGGGTTTCAGTATCTCCTCGGCCTCGCGGCAGAGTTCTTTCCAAGCCGATTCCTCATGCTGATCGCTGAGCCTGCCGATGCGATCCTTGAAACGCGTGACATTGGCATGGTGTTTCGCCAAACTCTTGCGGATTCCCCAAGAGATCTTTTCCAATTCCGAGGCCACGGTCTGCGCATGCCGCAATTCCCGCTTTGAATGCTCGACCATTTCGTTGGTCGCCTTCCGCGTCCGCCGGCCCACTAAATACCCGATGGTTGCCACGATGGCCAAAGCCAGGGGAATGGGGATCTGAACCATCCAGACATCCAAGTCGCCAAAGAGGTACTGCATAGCCTTTTTTCGATAATCTGTATGTTGATGCCCCGCTAAATCCCGACATATAGGCGCGCCGCTGCGGCAGTGCCTTTTAAAATAGCCGCTAATACTGCGACCGCGAACCAAATCCCCGCAGGCAAATCAGACCGATAACAATCACCGCGCCCAAGACCAGCAGCCACTGCTGCGGATCCAGGCGGGCCGCGTAATGAATAACTTCACGTATCCAGTTATACGTCATGGGTTTTCCGTCGTCATTTATTTCGTATTCTCTAATAAGTTTAGGTCATAATTCTCCCGCTCATCCATTCGCTCGCGAGTAATATGCCCAGTGTAATAACACTGGATAGGGAATTTGCCGATTGTAATGATAAAAAACCCAAACCCCGCAACCCGACATAATTGCATATCCCCAACTTGCAGATTAATTACACCCGTCCCTTTAAGAGCCTATCCCAAAAGTCCCCTCTCCCCTTGGGAGAGGGCTAGGGTGAGGGCTGAATGGCCGTGAATTCGTTGTCCTAATCTCATTCTGTGATCGAAGTTTTATGTTTTGGGATAGGCTCTAAGTACTTATACTGATGGCAATTATCTCGGAATCCCATGACCGCTTGCGGTTTCGCAATGTATCTCCGGCGGATTACCACGAGATTCAGGATTGCAGCCGCTTGACCATCTTTCTGACCACCAATCGCGGAACAAGACGAACCGCGAAGGCCCCGAATTTGTTTCTGAACCCTGGTATGACTAGCACTTTGCCGTCAAGCTATCGAAAATGGCTTGCGGCGCCGCGGCATTGGCCAGATCGTTGGACTCAACCAAGACCTCCACGCCGTGATCCCGCCGCAGTTCTTCCGCTAGTTTTTCAAGTGCGGCCCGGTTCCGGGCCACAAGCACCAGATCGCTTTTATCGGCGGCAAACAGTTTCGCCAATTCCAAGCCGATGCCCGATGACGCCCCGGTAATCAAGACGGTTTCTCTTGCCATGGTTTTTCTCCCCGTCAAACCTTAAAATAGTTGACATATACAGTTTGAGTTATATCAAAACTTGAACACCGTATCCAAACCACTAATTTTAATGGAAAAACATTATCGCAACAGGCAGGCCGGTACATGAACGTAAAAAACATTTTCAACGATATTCCATCCGAACTGGCCGAGGAATTGTTCACCACAATACATACTGCCAAAAAGTTTCGCCTTGAACGGATCGTTTCGCAGGGACAGTGCTCTCCGCAGGGATTCTGGTACGACCAAATCGAAAACGAATGGTTGATTGTCCTGGAAGGCAACGCCTCAATTCAGTTCGACGGCGATCCCGAACCCGTGGAACTCCATCCAGGCTCTTATCTAAACATCCCGGCACACGTAAAACACCGCCTTGCGCGAACCAGTCAAACCCAGCAGACGGTCTGGCTGGCTATCCATTACGACGATTGAAAAGATTGTGTGGCGGCAGAGTTCTAAAAATAGCCTTTTACAATGCCTTAGACATGCCACACAAACATACCGGCAATGTCATAAAAGGCTAACGTGACGGGAAGATGACGGCGGACAAGTTTTTTGTCAAATTCTCAAAGCACTTTATCGAGGGACAACAGTATAACTGTCGCCCCAACAAGATGTTACATCACGTAATTTCAGAACATCCTAAAAAACTAATAATATTTAGCCTTACAAACATCCACATGATAAATGATTATCCGATAAGTAAAATTCTCGAATTTCTATGCTAACCAAAATTTTATTGTTTTTCCCCACCATTACTAAAATTGACTTGCCAATGAGATAGGTTTTATTTATTATAAAGGCAACCATGCTAAAACTTGACATCTACATGACTATTTTTGACATGTTCTATGAACCAGTTGCCCGATACTTCAGTTCAGCCGCATAAAGAACCGGATTTTTTTTCGCTCCAAGTTCGCGAGGCGCAAAGGTTCTACTTAGATCTTGCCCCGCCGCCCACCGAGCCCATCGCCGTAGTCTGCGGCGGTTACGAACAGTGTGCCACTGACTATGCCATCCATCGCATGAATTTTCCCTATTACACCATCGAGTTCGTAGCCCGGGGAAAAGGTTCCGTAACCCTGGACGGCCAGGATTACCCCCTGACCGTGGGAACGATCTTTACATACGGCCCGGGCGTTCCACACGACATTACAACCGTCGCCGATGATCCGCTGGGAAAATACTTCATTACCTTCACCGGATCCAGGGTTTTGGAATTGTTGGAAGCAACACTCGTTGGCGCCCGGACACATCGGGCGTGTTTATGCCCCAGCCGAAATTCAAGACGTTTTCGACGAGCTGATCCGCAACGGTTTGAGGCACACCTACTTCTCGCCGTCTCTATGCGTAAAACTCCTGGAATACCTGATCCTCAAGATCGCCGAGTCATTAATGCCCTGGCATGGAGTGGAGACCCCGGCCTTTGCCACATATCAACGCTGTCACCGGTACATCTGGGCCAACCATGCGCGGCTGCGGAGCATGGCCGAAGTGTCGCGTGAATGCCGCGTCGATCCCGCCTACTTGTGCCGCCTATTCCGCCGCTATGCCCACCAAAGTCCCTATCAATTCCTCATGCGTTTGAAAATGAACCTGGCCGCCGAGCGACTGCAGAATCCCGAACTGCTGGTAAAACAGGCAGCCGCGCAACTGGGATTCAACGATCCATTCCACTTTTCCCGGGCCTTCAAAAAAGTCTTTGGACTCTCACCGGAAGAATTCCGACGCCTGCATTAAAGTAGATCGGCGTCAAGACGCCGCATCAAAATAACCTCGCCAATTTTGAACTTGAGGACAGGCATTCTTGCCCGTCTTTTCGGGCAGGGCAAGAATGTTCGGTACTCCTGTTACGGCGAGTGTTTACGGATTGTCACCGGGACCGGCCGGTGAGCCGGGTATTGCAGTTGGTTCCGTTGCCGGGACATCCAATTTCATGAGCACAGGCGAGTTGCGAATCACCAGCCGTTTGACGGCCTCGAATCTGGCCGCCGGCACGCCATCCGCAATTTGCGCCTTGAAATTGTCGATCTCCAATCCATCCACGTCGTCGCAAACTATTGCCGGGCGCAGGTCCTCGCTCTCAAAGCTCAGGCGGATGTTCGCCAGTTCAAGGTCGCGGACGTGCCGGGCAAAGACTCCGTAAGCAGGCGTGATCCCCACTCGCCTGGGCTCCGGATATTGAGTTCCCAACTCCGGCGGAACCCGGGCGGCGTCCTCCTTCTTCCCTCCGCCCTTGAAAACAAGCCGGATGTTTTCTAGCCGGACCCCTTCGATGTCGTGGCCGGGCAGGCCGGTAATGTGTATGCCGCTAAACGGATCCATGCCCGTGGCGATCACGTTGCTGATGCTGATATTCCGGGCCGAACTCACAGTCGTGACATCAGGACCCCGGTTGCGCCGGCCCAAGGTAATGTAAATCGGATATACCGCGACGTCCATCATGGTGATGTTCGAGATGCTGATGTTCTCCATAATGCCCCCGTCCACTTCTTCCAGGGCGATCCCCCGACATCCGCGCGACGTGCAATTGGCAATGGTGACATTGCGGAAACCTCCGTTGGCCTCGGTGCCGAATTTTATCCGGCCGTTCTTTTTTACGCTCGGCAGCATCCGGCCGTCCAAAAGCGTGCCTTCCTGGAATCCGGATACCTGGCAGTTGACGATCATCAGATTCTCCGTGATCACATTTTTACCCAAGGCGAAGGAGCTTTTCGGGCACAAGGCGTCGTCGTTCGGTGAATTAATGCGGCAATTCGAAACCATTACGTTCCGGCAGCAGTCGATGTCCAGGCCGTCGCGGTTGGTGTCCATGGTCACGTTGTCGATGGTCATGTTGTCGCAGCCTGTCGCCAGAACGGCAAAGTGACCGCCGTGAAAGATAGTGATATCGCGGAGCAGAACGTTCCGGCACAACTTCAGCGCTATGGACTTGTTGCCCTGGCGCACCGGCTCTAAAGGCGTCGGCACGGGGGCGGGATTCGCCCGGCCGAAGTTTGAAAAACCGCTGATCTGGTCTAAAATATTGGCATTGGAAACCAGCCCGCCGCCGTTGATCATGCCCTGGCCCGTGATCGACACATTCGTGAGGTTTTCACCCCAAATCAGGCTGTTGTGGAAATACGTGTGCCCGCCGTCCTGATATGCGGGGCCCTCGAAAGGCTCGGCCGGGTCGTAGGCATTCATGTCCTGCGGCGCGCCAAGGATGGTCGCTCCGGCGTCGATCAGCAGATTGATGTTGCTCATCAGATGTATGCTGCCGCTATAGATAGGTGCCGGCAGGCAGACAGACCGTGCCCCCGCCGGCCTTGGCGCACTCTTCGATAGCGCGGTTGATGGCCGGGCTATCCAGCGTTTTCCCGTCGCCTGTCGCCCCATAATCCCGCACGTTGTAAACCGCTTTCGCTTTCGCGGTTTCTAATGACGCCGTTGGCGATATTAGTAATGCACGCGCGGGTTGCGTGAGGGGGCTGATATCTTTACTATCAACAAACTGAGCCAGCGCTTGACCGCAAGCGCAAACCACGAAAAAAACAAGAAAAAGGATCGTTCGAGGCATGTCAATTCTCCTTTTGGAACTATATGTATTTATCCAAAATCATAAAACTAATGTTACATGTATTAGCCGGCGACTAACAGCCGGCGGCTAACAGCCGCCGGTGGAAATTCGTTTATGTTCAGGTGGTCGTTGACCGCCGGCTATTGATATTTTTTAATCTGAGATTCAATAGCCCGCCGCAAATATGCGGCGGGTAATGCACAATCGGTAAGGATGGATAATAATCTGCCGAGACCGGGTATATTTGCCCGGGCCTTAGCCCGGGAATTGATTATTGTATTGGAAATTCATCTTCCGCGATCTTGATATTGATACCCGTGCCGTCTTTGTTATTGCCGCTTATGTCCGCGATGAAGTCGCCTCTGGCATTCGAGGCATCGTATATAATGCTTGTCTTGATCCCTTCCTTGTCCTGATTTTTATTGAAATCGAACGGCGGCCGGAACTCGCCGCTGTAGCGAATGCCGGTGGAAATCCGCACCGCACGGATCTTTCCCTCAAAAGTGTATTTAGGATTGTACTGTCCAATGCTCACTATGCCTATATAGCCCACAACGAACATGGCCGGACCTGTCTCTTGTGCGCCTTTATCCGTGTGGACCAAATGCCCGTCCACGAAAAAACAGATTTTTTCATCATCAAAGGTCACAGCCAGATGGGTCCATTTCCGAATCGGCAGAAATTCACCGGTCCAAAAGTCCCGCAGATCTTTGTTTTTTTGCATGCGCCGCCCGCCCAATTGACCATTCTCGCCGATGCGCACGCCCAGCCCGCCGGTCGATTGTTTGGGGTTGTCGCGAGCCGAACACGTACATGTCGGCGTTTTCGGCCGGCGCCGGACACCAAATCCAGGCTTCCACGGTCGAGGGCAAAGACCGCTGGCACCGGTGTCACGATGGCCGATTCTCCGCCGAATACAAACACCTTGCGGCGCTCCGTCTTCGGCGTCTCAACCGCGCTTGGAACCGATTCAGGCCTGGCGTTAATGGGCCGATTGATTTTTATCGTTGGATTAATCGGCGGATTATTCGTACTGGCCGGCGGCGTGTTGCTTGTAACATTCGCCGTTGGTTGCGGGGGATTGACGCTTGAGTTGTTCAACGGCGATCGTTGCTTCTTTTTGCAGCACAATCGACAGTTTCTCGTTCTGGCCGGGCCTGGGGGCCAGCAATTGACTGTATGGCTTATAACCCTCGCAGGATGCAGTGACATTCACATAACTCCGCCAGGGAATATTATCGAAACGGATTTGCCGCGTCCTTCCAGACCCGGTAATAGTTCCCATGTTGTTCTGGATGGCAAGGGTAGCCGAAGGAGGGTCGATCTCCACGTCGTAAATGGCCAGCCCCCGCGCTGCGGGGCTGCTTTTCAGTCCGATTGCCCTTTGCGTCGCCGGTTGCAGCTTTCGAGGCCGCCTGGTCCGCTATGGAATTAGGTTCCTTTTCCCGGCCCGGTACGAAGTAGCAGAATAATTACCAGGGCCATAACCAGAAAAAGACCGCCTCCCAAGACGAAAATAATTACACGCATCCGCCCCAAACTCTCGGGAAAAGTGAGTATCTTCCGCCGGCATGTCTTCGGCCGATGGCGGCTGGGCTCCCACGACCGGCGGCGGTTGTGCTCGGTCTGTTAATGGCGCCGCCGATTTAAAGCCCGCCGGTTGAGTAATCCTGGGCGGCTTTCTTGACCTCCTCCAGCCCGCCTGGCCTGCAGTCTGAGATTCACTTTCAGTTGTAAATCATAAGCCGCCTTTTTTTTCTTGTCGAGCAAGCACAATCGGGCAACCGCCAGTTCGTTGAGCAACTTCTGCGACTCCGCGATATGTTCGCCCGTCGCCCTTTGCTGCACGTAAGCCATTTGCCTGTTTGCCGCCGCGTCGATCACTTCCGGGTCGGATTCAAACACGTCGATCGCCAGCAGCCGGTAATAATTCGGCGGTTGATCTTTAGGAGGGATGCCCAGCCATTTATGATATGGATCGAACATCAAACGTTTCTCTCGTTTTTATATGAAAAAAATAAACGCCGCGTCCCCGCCCACGGGGCATACTTGTTATAAATTCCTGAAAATAGTATACTATTTGTATATTAACTGACGCGGCGGGTAGTGCAATCCCACTCGAACTGGAATGTACCCGATTACCTGGAAACTCCTCCGCAGGCCGGACCATGCATGGCTCAAATCAGCCCCCTGTAGGCATTGATCTGGGAACCACTTTCTCCGTCATCGCCCATCTCGATCCCAGCGGAAGGCCCTGGACGATTCCCAATGCCGAGGGCGATCTGATTACGCCCAGCGCAGTTTTCTTCGACGGAAATAATATCATCGTCGGCAAAGAAGCCGTCAAAGCGGCGATTGCCGCCCCGGAAGACGTGGCCCAGTTCATGAAACGCGAAATGGGCTGCACATTCTATGGAAAACCCATCCACGGCGAACACATTCCGCCTGAAGTCATCCAATCGTTCATCCTCGATAAACTCCGCCGCGACGCCTCTTTGAAACTCGGCGATTTCCGCAAGGTCGTCGTCACGGTCCCCGCCTTTTTCAACGAACCGCGGCGCAAGGCCACTCAGGACGCGGGCTCGCTGGCCGGCCTGGAGGTCATCGACATCATCAACGAACCCACGGCCGCCGCCATCGCCTATGGCGTGCAGCAAGGTTTCCTCTCGCCCAAGGGCGAAGCCAGTGAGCACGAAAAAATACTCGTGTACGACCTCGGCGGCGGCACCTTCGACGTGACCTTGATGGACATCGACGGCAACCACTACGACGCCGTGGCCACCGCCGGCGACGTGTATCTGGGCGGCATCGACTGGGATCAACGCATCGCCGATTATGTGGCTTCCGAGTTCACTAAAAAAAATCGGGGCATCAATCCCAAGGAACACCCCGCCGGTTTCCAGCGACTGCTCCGCGAGGCCGACGATGCAAAACGCACCCTGTCGGTGCGCGATCAGACCACTATCACCTTCGAGCACGCGGGCTTCATGGTTCAAGTGCCGCTTACTCGCTCGCAGTTCGAAGAATTGACCGCCGATCTGCTCGATCGCACCCGCTTTACCGTGGTCAATCTCATGCAGGAAAGAAACTTGAAATGGGATGACATCACCCGCCTGTTGCTGGTCGGCGGCTTGACCCGCATGCCCATGGTCCAGAAAATGCTCGAAGAACTGTCCGGTAAAAAACCCGACCGATCCCTGTCGGCCGACGAATCGGTCGCCCACGGCGCGGCCATTTATGCCGGATTGGTCATGGCCACCAAAACACCGGCGAGCGTCCCGAGTTCTCGGTGCGCAACGTGAATTCTCACAGCCTCGGCGTATTGGGAATCGAAAAAGCGACCGGCTTGCCTCGCAACCGCGTGATGATACCCCGCAACTCGCCTTTGCCGGCCGTTAAAACCTCCCGCTTTGCCACGCACGAGGAAAATCAGACCGCCGTGGCCGTCAACGTAGTCGAGGGCGGAGACGCCAGCGGCAACGACGCCACTCCCATCGGCAAATGCGTTATTCGCAATCTGCCCCCAGGCCTGCCCGCCCGGACTCCCATCGACGTCACCTTCCGCTACGGCCAAAACGGGCGGCTGACGGTCAAGGCCAGGCTCCCCGATCTGAATAAAGAAGCCACCTCGGAAATCCAGCGCTCCACGGGAATGACGGTCGAAGTTATGAAAAATTGGAACGAGCGAATTCAAAAAAAAGACGGACCACTTAAAATGTCCTAAGGAGTATTCCAAAAAAGTCCCCTCTCCGGGCACCGACCGAAGGTTGGTCGGGGAGAGGGCTAGGGTGAGGGTTTTTTGATGAAGCTTATTGCAAATTGTTAATTGCAAATAGCAAATTGCAAATTTTAAACGAAAAATCATGGCAATCACTGTAGAACTTGGCATCGGTCAAATAATTACCGTCCAGCACGACTGTGCAACTATCGGACAAGATCCGGCAAGCGACATCCGCATTGTTAATTCGCCAAAAATCCAACCCATCCATGCCAAGATCATAAAAGTGGCCAACAAATGGATGATCGAGTCGGCCGGCGACTGGCTATTGCAGGTCGGCGACGGCGTGCCCGGACGCAAACTCTGGCTCAATCCGGGCGACCTGGTCCATCTTTCCGAATCCGGCCCTTACATGGTCTTCGAGCCCAAACCAGCGGCTGCAAAACCCGTTGTTAAACCGGCGGAACCTAAGCCGGCGGAAACAGCCGAATCAAATGAGCCCCAAGTCCCTCCATTCCTTCAGCCGGCCGAGCGCGTGGCGGCCGAAAAACCGAAAAAAACCCAACCCTCCAAGCAACTAGACGAAGAAGACGAAGTCTGGGATGAAGTATTCGGCTACTGGATGGATAAACGGCATAAAGGATAAAAAGAGTTTTTGTGCCATTATCAAACTTAGGGCAATCCCATTTTATCGCGGAATGCCCTATCCGCTTGTTGTTGTTCAACGTGGCGTTGATTCATTTTTTCTAAAGTTTGTTGACGTCTTTGTT
Organism: Pirellulales bacterium; assembly: GCA_963844755.1. Classification (GTDB taxonomy): domain Bacteria; phylum Planctomycetota; class Planctomycetia; order Pirellulales; family Thermoguttaceae; genus JBEKIK01. Next base: position 3,032 of record CAWJPM010000012.1, on the reverse strand, counting down.
GATTCAGTTCACCGATTGATTTGTTCTGGATTTTAGAAACTTCCTTTTTAATTTGACTTTTATAATCATTTTCAATGCCTTTTATTTCCGATTCGGCCGTCTTCACTTCACCAATAAACATTTTTGCATCTTCATCAATCGCAGCCTCATCAATTGAATCGAAGCTTTTTATCGACTCGCTGTTGATGCAAAGATGAACCGCCGTGTATCTATTATTGTTTATTTCAAAAAGGATTCGCAAAATATTGTTTTTAAAATAGCAACATAATCCTTGGCGAAAACCTTTTTTATATTGGCACCCATATACGCACTCGCCATTCTCGTTCCATTTTATAAGCATGCCGTCGGACTTGCCATCGATATAGGTGGCGTAAATCTTTGGAATGCGATCGTTGTAAAAGGCCAGGAGTACGCCGTCCAGTTTGCCTTGATCCTGCTCGCCCCAGGCATGGACACTGTTAGGCGAACCCAGTAAAATCACTTGCCCTCTATAATCGTTGTCTTTTATTAGTTTTTTTTGCCTGTCTTTTAAGGCACCTTCTACCGATTTCACATCGACATTGAATAAATGACTGTCAAACGTTTCTCCGGACTTCAAAGTGATTTTATTATTCGCTCTAGACGGTCCATTTATGTGCGGTTGCGGCGATGTATGATTTTTAGATTGCGGAAACGGCGAAAGGTCGGACACCGGTTCTAAGATCCCCTTGGGAGGGAGATTATTCGTTGTCAATGAAGGCGTCTCGTGGCCGGGCTGCGGGATTTCGGCTTGTTGTTGTGGTTTAATAGTCGGTTTTTGCTCAGTTTCTGCCGGGACAGGAATTTTTGAGCCGGGATTATCGGCAAAGTCGCCGGAATTATCCGCGGGAGTATTTTGATCGCCGGCAGACGGCGTAACAGTAACAGATCCGCCGACTCTTGCGTCCGAGGATTTGCCCTCGCCGGGCATTTCACTCCGAGCATCCGCATTTCGCAAGGGGGAATCGACGCGGCCGTTAGCTTGCGCCATCTGATTATTGGAAATTGAAATTTCCGGAGCCTGTTTATTGCCGTGCATCACGAATATTGTTATTAATATGCCTCCAAGTATTACAGCGACTCCCAACCCAATATACGGGGACCAATTTGTTTTACGGCGCTTATGGCCTTTTTCTTCAATAGGATCATCGGTTTTAACTTTTCCTGCCGAATTTGCGATAGGCGACGGACGTTCTTTATAGATCGGCGGCAATGGCGACCTAGCAGGCGGAGGCGGCGGTGAGGGAGGCCGTAGCGGTAATGGCTGATCGAACTGCTCCTTGGAATCGCCGCTTACACGCAGTTTGGCCTTAATCGCGGCGTCGTATGCGACTTTTTTGTCGCGGTTGCTCAGGCAAGCCTTGGCCGCCGCCAGTTCGTTGAGAATTTTCTGTGATATCGCGGAGTGGGGGCCCAACTGATATTTTCGCACATGGGCCATTTGGCGTTCAGTGGCGTCTCGGATGACTTCAGGATCGTCCTCGAACAGATCAATCCCAAGCAAGCGGTAATGATGAGGAGGCTGATCCTTAGCAGCCCGTTGAAAAAGGGCCGCGAATGCGATTAGTTCTTTTTTCAAGCGGCGGTTGCATAGGCGTATAAATCCATGGTTGGCGACATCGACACACGGCACAAACGACCGAAACTAAAGCTAACGTTAAGTCGGGCAAGACAAACAAAAGAAACAAGGCTGCCTTCGGCCTGCAAGCCTTTTGGCGTCCCGATGGCGAACACCTTGCGCATGATAAGGCCCAGGTTGCGGGCCACCGCGGCAATCAAGTAACGCTTTTGAACCTTCTCGATCCCGCAAAGCCAACTCCGCCGTGCGCCGCCCGTGTCGCACACATGGGCGAAGCTGCGCTCCACCCGTTCGCTGCGCAGGCGCTGCAGACGTTTGCTTTTTCGGCGCCGCATGCGGCGTCGATTGTTTAAAACTGCCCGGCGCTTCTCCTCCGGCACGTCCCGCCAGTTTCGCTTTCCTTTCCCCTTCGGCTCCGGGATGTAAGTGCGAATATTAAGCGAGTCGGCCAGTTCCAAGGTGTCGGTGGCGTGATAGCCCTTGTCGGCGGCCGTCTCTTCAATCTCCACGTCGATGCCCGCTTCGGAGAGATTTACCTGAGCTTCCATCACGCTGTTGACCAGCGTGTCTTTGTCGCTCACGTCGGCATGATACACTGGAGCAGCCAACACCACTTCCGATTTCAGATCGATCACGTGCTCGGCCTTGTAGGCCAGATGCGTGCGCCCGTCCTTCATCTTGGCGATGCGACTGTCATGGTCGGTCGGCGACATCCACTCTTCATTCGACACCCGCTTGTCCTTGCGCCGCCGGTCGAAGCGGCGCAACTCCTCATCCGTAGGGTTTTCCGCACCTTCCTGTTCTTGCAGCAAACGCCGCAGATAGTCGTTCCAATCCTCGCCCGTGTCGCGACGCACGATCGACTTCATGGCCACGTTGGCCTCCAGCGTGGCGGAATCCACGGCCACGGTCTTGCCCTTTAGCAGCCCCTTTTCCGCAGTCAATTTCAGGACCAACTGAAATACAGCCGTGTGGACCTCAAGCGGCAGACGGTCGCGGACCCGCGTCAGACTGGAATGGTCGGGCGCGTCTCCGGTCGGCGGGACGCCAAGGAACTCCCGCAGCGAAAGGCTGTCGCCGCAACGCCAAGCAATCCCTCGTTGCGAGCCGATGCCCTCGAAGTAACCGACCAGAAGCATCCGGAAATAAACGCCCGGCGGAATGCCCGGACGGCCGATGTGTTCGTCGTAATAGGGCCGGCAGATGTCCTCCACCGTCCGGTCGAACTCGGCTTCGGCCAGCAACTGATTGAGTTTACGATAAAATACATGCCCTTGGGACTTGGGCAAGCTGGTGGTCGCCACCCACATCTCCTGCTGTTCGTCCTTACGCTTTCCCAATGCCATCGCTCTTGCCTCCTGCATTGCATGATGGCCATAATATATTCTTGCGACAAAACTTTTTCAAGCCTCGTTAAATGACTTTTTCAACGGGC
>CAWJPM010000011.1:1040000-1201740 GCA_963844755.1 Pirellulales bacterium | reverse complement strand
CCGAACCTGTCGCCGTCCGAATTCCAAAAGCGAAACAGCGCAGGCGCCATGATCGCCGCTGGATCACTTTAATCGCGAAAGGCCCGGCCGGTTCCACCGACCACGGCGTAAGACATTCTGCCAGGCCATATCCCAGTCCAAACCAAATTAAAAATGACCATGGGGCCGACTGATCCGGGTGTAAACGGAGTTTCCCCGTCTGCCTTGCCAACATAAACAGTGGCAGTGTGAACAGTAATACGCGGTAATCGAATAAAACGGCGGGAAAGTTATCCACGGTCGTTGGGCCCAGGTGTGGGGAATTCAAAACCACCATGGATTTTACCCGGCGGTTTTATGGCGTGCCTACCAAATGTAGCTTGCCGGCGAGACCCGATTAGCAATATTTACGCGCCCTGCCGCCCCTAAGATGCTTATTAAACGCACAATCCGCACGCACGTGTCTTTCGTCAGATTTATTTATTGCGCCGGGAGATCTCTGCATGCTATATATCTTAAGAGATTGGCGGGGAGGATTTGATGAATCTGGGGCATTACACGTTTGTCGGCACTGAGACCTTAAGATGCTCGTTATTGCTGGATTCATCGTGGTTCTGGGCGCGGTGCTGGGTGGCTTTGCCATGGCCGGGGGTCAAATCCTCTCGCTCATCCACCCCTCCGAGTTTCTTACCATCGGCGGCGCCGCCCTGGGCGCTCTTATTGTAATGTCGCCCAAAAAGGTCCTCGTCGATCTGATTCGCGGAGTCCTGCAATGCGTGAAAGGAACCCCGTACAACAAAGGCTCATACGAAGATCTGTTCAAAATGCTGTATAGTCTGTTTCGCACTGCCCGCCGCGACGGACTCATGGCCCTGGAATCGCATATACTCGATCCGCATAAAAGCTCCATCTTCGGCAAATATCCGAAACTTGTGAATAATCATCATGCCATGACTTTTCTCACCGGGGCTCTGACGCCCCTTGTGGATGGAACCGTAAAGCCGGAAAAACTGCCCACCCTCTTGGAAGAGGACTTAAAGATTATTGAAGAAGAGCATCATGCACCCATGGGCGTGTTAAGTAAAACGGCCGATGCACTGCCCGGGTTTGGCATCGTGGCGGCGGTGCTGGGGATCGTTATCGCCATGAGTTCCATCAACGGACCAGTCGATGAGATCGGCGAAAAAGTAGCGCCGCCCTGGTGGGTACTTTCCTGGGAATCCTGTTGTCCTACGGATTCTTCGCCCCCATGGCCGTGCGCATGGAGTTCCTGGGCGCGGCCGAAATCGGCTTTCTGCGAATCATCGCCACCGCCATTCCGGGATTTGTGGGCGATCTGTCGCCCAAGGTCGTGCTCGAACAGGCCCGCCGAGGCGTCGTTACCGAGTTCCGGCCCAGCCGCGAGGAAATGGACAACTGGCTCAGAGAAGTCGAATCATCCGGACCATAAACCAACACCAAGGATAATATCTCATGGCGGGCCATGGCGGCGGAGCTTGGAAAGTGGCATACGCGGACTTCGTCACCGCCATGATGGCTTTTTTTATGGTTATGTGGATTACCGCCCAAAACAACGCCGTAAAACAGGCCATCGCACAATATTTTCAAGATCCGGGCAGCAACTCTAAAAAATCTTCGGGCGGACCGCCGATGTTGCCCTCGACCAAACCCGGTCAAATGCCCGGCCCTTCGATTGTCCCAGGCACCAAACCCGGCAATGCCCTCGGAGTTGAGCGACTCCGAAAAGATCAGGATTTAAAACTGGGCACCGGCGAGAAGAAACCCTCCATGTTCGTCCTTCACGACGGCAACCGCCGCTGCATGGGCACCATGATCCTCTTTGCCGAGGATTCGGCCGAATTGGACGATACGGCAAAACAACGGTTGATGCTGGTAGTTACCGAACTTCGCGGCAAATCCCAAAAAATAGAGATCCGCGGCCATGCCACCAGAACTTCCCAATCAGAAAAACAACCCGAAAATGACCCTTGGCAAGTATCCTACTACCGTTGCCAGGCGGTAATGAAATTCCTGGTTCAGCACGGGATCGATGCCGAGCGATTACGCCTCAGCCAGGGAGGTCCCTATGAGCCCTACTCGCTCGACTCTAATCCCTCCCTCAACTCGCACAACTCCCGCGTGGAAATCTATATATTGGACGAATACGCCGAGAATTTCATGGGCTCGCCCGAAGAACGCGCCAGCCGATTCGTCACTCCTTAAACAACGATACGCGGCAATCTCTCTATTTTGTCCAATCGTTCTTTTTTTCTCGATTGCACTGAGGTGGTTGCCAAACGCCGGGTGGTCTGATAAACTAGCGCCGATTCTGAAAAAGGCGTCCCTAGCACGTTCCCTTTCCCCACCAAAAAGCGAGCCGGTCATGTCCGACATCTTCATTACCCAAAACTTTTTATTGCAAAACGCCCAGGCAATCGAGCTGTATCATCGTTTTGCCGAAAAAATGCCGATTATCGACTATCATTGCCACCTCCCGCCCCGGGAAATCGCCGAAAACCGCAGTTTCGACAACCTCTCCCAAATCTGGCTGGCCGGCGATCACTACAAATGGCGAGCCATGCGAACCGCCGGCGTACCCGAACGCTTCATCACCGGCGACGCTACGGATTGGGAAAAATTCCAAAAATGGGCCGAAACCGTGCCCCAAACCCTGCGCAATCCCCTCTTTCATTGGACCCATCTGGAACTGAAACGCCCCTTCGGCATTAGCGACCGGCTTTTAAATCCTAAAACGGCCGAAAGCATTTGGAACGAGTGCAACGCCAAGTTGGCCCGACCCGAATTCTCCTGCCGCGGCATCATGCGTCAGATGAACGTCGTGGTGTCCTGCACTACCGACGATCCCGCCGACAACCTGGAATATCACGCCGCCATCGCCGCCGACGCCTCGTTTCCCGTCAAAGTTTTGCCCGCCTGGCGCCCCGATAAAGCCATGGCCGTGGAAAATCCCGCGGCCTTTAACTCCTGGGTGGAACGTTTGGCCGCGGCAAGCGGTATGGAAATAAATGACGATTTCAAACGATTTATGGATACCTTGCGCAGCCGCCACGATTTTTTCCACCACATGGGCTGCCGGGTTTCCGATCACGGCCTGGAAACCTTCGATGCCGAAGATTACACGGCCTCCGATATAAATGCCATTTTCCGCCGCGTTCGTTCCGGCGCCAATCTTTCCCAAGATAACGTGCTTAAATTCCGTTCGGCCATGCTCTACGAGTTGGCCCTAATGGATCGGGAAAAAGGCTGGACCCAGCAGTTCCACTACGGCGCGCTAAGAAACAACAACACCCGCATGTTCCAAACCCTTGGGCCGGATACGGGTTTCGATTCCATCGGCGATTTCCACGCCGCCCGGCAAATGGTCAAATTCTTCGACCGCCTGGACCGCGACAACCGCCTGGCCAAAACCATCATCTATAACCTCAATCCGGCCGATAACGAAATCGTCGGCACCATGATCGGCAACTACCAGGACGGCAGCCTGCCCGGCAAAATGCAGTTCGGCTCCGCCTGGTGGTTCTTGGATCAAAAAGACGGCATGGAAAAACAAATCACCGCGCTGTCGAACCTCGGGCTCTTGAGCCGGTTCGTGGGTATGATTACCGACAGCCGCTCCTTCCTCTCCTATACCCGCCACGAATACTTCCGCCGCATCCTCTGCAACCTCTTGGGCCAGGAAATGAAAGACGGACTGCTGCCCGACGACATGGAGCTCATCGGCTCCATGGTCCAAGACATCTGCTACCGCAACGCTGCAAAGTATTTTGGATTTGAAATTGGGCATTAAATCTCAAGGATTTCACTTCTTTTATTACATATTCCAGGCTACAATAGTTGTGTGGCAATCATTTCCGTATGATTTGGAGTAACGGCGATGACATATCATGGACACATTAAAGACGGCGTAGTGATATTGAACGACGCCCCGTTTTTTCCCGACGGAACCGAAGTGCAGGTCCAAATCATGCCCTCGGCTCTTCCCGCCGATTCCAGCTTAGGCCAACGGCTGATGAAATACGCCGGCAAGGCTGAAGGCTTGCCCGCCGATTTAGCTCGAAACCATGATCACTATATCCACGGGACGCCGCAAGAGTGAAACGAGTATTCGCCGATAGCAATTATTTTCTGGCATTGCTCAACAACCGCGATGAATTACATCCTCGCGCAAAGGAAATAACGCCATCGGTTTCCGGCTGCTTGCTTACGACTACTTGGATCTTATCGGAAGTTCTGGATGCTTTATGCAAATTGGCCTATCGGAAACTCGCTACGGATTTCGTCAATGATTTGCGCTCCGACCCAGATGTGATTATTTTCCCTGCCACGCAAGAACTTTTCGATGCAGGTTTGGAATTGTTTTCTAAACGCATCGACAAAGAATGGTCCCTGACCGACTGCATTTCCTTTGTGGTTATGGAGCAAAACAAGTTGCATGAGGCTCTATCCGCAGATCATCATTTTCAACAAGCGGGGTTCAAAGGATTGCTGTGATGATTGTAGACGCCATGCCCACGATTACCCCCACCAGTTGCCATAAAAAATATTCGTTATAGGCATGGCATTATTCTTCTGGGGGGGAATGACAGTCTAAGATTACCTAATAGTAATTATTTTTCTCATCACCGAACCTTTTTCTGTTTTATGTGACTATTCTGATATCCTCTATCAGGTCTTAGGGGAGTAATATCCCAATTTATTGACGACTTGATGTTAAGTTGAGTTAATCAGTCAACATAAAAGAAATATTTAACCAAATTGTAGATTGAATAGACAAATTCGGCATTAGTGCTTATACTAAGACAAAGGTTACGTGGTCGGCATTTCGATAATTGAAAAGCGGCCGCAAGGTATATTAATATTTCTGTCCACTATTTAAGCGCTTAACGCAACGATCTTAAAGGGATCAAAAATGAATCGCTACATCTCCGCCATTGTCCGCAAGCTTTCCATTCTTCTCGGTATCAACAACCAGGAGATCTGCGGTAGTGGTTTGGCGATTCAGGATTCCGGTCTTAGTTCGTTGCTGCGCTCTCTGGGATTGCGCCACGGCAGCGGTAGTAGTTGGGCCGGCCAACATGTGCTTGTAACAGTACGTGTTAGCTCGGCCAACAGGCGTCCGGCCGGAATGGCGCGGCATGTTTCGGGAAAATAAAAACTTAACTCCCCCGAATCATAAAACTCCTTCCTCCGCCGGGCAAACGGCCTAAGGCGTTTAATTGCCTTTTTGCCGTTTCCACCGGTTTTAGAGTTTTCCTACATCCCAGTTTTTTTAGTGCTTTTTTCAAACGGAAATATAATCATGAATACCCAATATGCCGCGATGCCTCAAACCGATACACCACTGGCCGAAACCGTCTACGCCGCTAAACGCGGCGACCGGCTGGCATTCGGCCGGCTGGTGGAAAATTTCCAGCGGGCCGTCTACGCCACGGCCTACCGCCGGTTGAACAATCACGCCGATGCCCAGGAACTATGCCAGGACGTATTCCTCCAGGCGATGCGGAAAATCGATCAATTGGACGATCCCCGCTGCTTCGGCGGCTGGCTGCGCTCGATTGCCGACCGCATGTCGATCAACCGCATGATGCGCCGCGGACCGTGCACCTCGGCCGACACCGACATGTTGAATTCCGACTGCGTCGAACACCGCACGCCTTTGGTGGTCCTGCTCCAGTGCGAACGCCAAGACCAGGTCCGCCGCGGATTGCGCCGCCTCCGCCCCATGGATCGCGAAACGCTGGTGGCCTTTTATTTCGACGGCCGATCGATCAACGAAATGTCCAAAAAATTCGGAACCCCGGTCGGCACGATCAAGCACCGCCTGCACGTCGCCCGAAAACGCCTGGCCAAGGAACTCGAAACCCTCACGCCGGCGTGACAGAATTATTTAGCCCCCGGCGACTCGCCGGGGGCTAATATGTGGAAAATTTCATTACAAATCCACGCGTGATCATTTTATGTCATAAACATATCCGCTCATTCTTTGTACATCAGGGCATACTTCTTCGCCAAGAATCGTTTGAGTATTATATTTGGCGGGAATACTGCCATCGGGCATTGTGATTTCCACGCGATAATATCCCGGCGGTACGCCCGGAGGATCGCCCGCGCCGCTAAGGGGTTCCGTAATCTGGCATGTACCGTCTGGTCCGGTCTTATCCGAGCAAACGGGCATCTTGTCTCCTAAAAATCTTTCTGGCACGAATTTAACTTCGGCGAGGTGCAAAGGTTTGCCATTGCGCAGTTACTTGGGCAACAATCCCGCCAATCCGGCCAACTTTGGTGGCTTGCCAGGCTTTGATACGGGCAGCTATATCGGCGGCTGTAACGCCTTTTTCCTTGGTAGATTTAAAATCCGCCATGGCCTGGACCGAAGCTAATGATGGCACTTTATCCAATTCCGCCCCGCTGATTTTGCCGTCATGATTGGTGTCGTAAAGCTTTATGGCCTCCTGCCCGGCAGTGTTGGCATCAATCTGACGAAGATAAAGTCGCTGTGGGTGCGGTGCTTGAAATTTAGCCTCCACTTTCTCTGGCCAAACGATTTGAACGTCCGTTTTTTCCCCATGCTTCAGCGAGACGTTGCGGAATTCGACCCACTTGTACGGCCGTTTTTGCAGACGAAATGTTTTTATGTCTTTCAATTGAATCTTGGAAAACTCTGCCGTAATCTGCATAAAATTATCAGCACCGCCGCCGGTGGATGAACTAGCGGCATGCTCTCGCCCGTCCGTTCCAACGGCAACCAGGCGGGTTTCATCGCCGGTGATCTCATGGGTTACGGAAATAAGAATTACGTGGAAGTCGGAATTAGGCAATTTAGTTTCGACTGGCCGAGAGAAAACAAACCCTCCCTTTGTCGTGCCCATTGCTGCACTACCTTGGTTTTCAATAACGGTCTCCCACGGCCCGTCGGCAATGGCGAAACGAACGGTTACGGTCGGCCTGTTGGGCAAACTTACCGCCATCGCATGAAGTTCGCCTTTGTAAGGGTCGAATAGTTTTGGACTCCCGCCCCCTGCCGCGTTATAAGTCGGATCGAACTCCAACTGCGTGCCCACTGGTTCCGAAGGCAAATTTTGCACCAGAACGGCAAACTCCCGCATAACGTGATCTTGGTCGCTGGATACATGTCCAATCACCGAGTTATATGGACGTTCCGCCAACGGCGATCCGTCCGGTCGCCACCAGGGCTTGTCTTTTGAAGGATTTTCAGAAACGCCCAGCAATTCAACTGTGATGCCGCTGGGTAGCCGGGCCTCGAAGGCTTTTTTCGATTCGTCTTGAGTAATCTTTGTTTGATCTTCGGCAAGTGCTGAGCTGGAATTTCCCGGCCCGCGCAGACCGGCCACCAACAGTCCGCACAACAGCACAGCCCCGACCGTAATTAAACGGGCCGCCGGCGAGAGTCGGTCGATGCGCAGTTTGGAATCCCTGAGCATGGCGATTCTCTTCAAAAAAGTATTTTTTGTAGGCAGAAACGTGCGGGCAGGCCACAACAGCGGCCGCTCCTGTTTTCGCAAGGCAAGTTCCGCGATAGTGGTCAAATACTGCCGCTGCCCGCCCGATACGCTCGCCGCCGCCGCATCGGCCGCCAATTCCTGCTCCAATCGCAAACGGTTCATCAGCCAGTGCATAAGCGGATGATAAAAGTGCAGCATCAGTCCGAATTGCCCGCAAAGCAAGGCCAGAAAATCCTGGCTCCGGGCATGCGCGATCTCGTGGGCCAGGACCGCATGACGCTGATCGTCGGTCCACGTCTGCCAATCGACGGGCAAAAGGATTACCGGCCTCAGCCAGCCCACTGTGGCCGCCGTAACCAGATCACCGCACTGGCGGATCTCGACCGGACGGTGACAGCCCATCTTCGCGCGAATCACATCGACAAGTTCCAGCAGCTTGCCGTCAACCACCGGCTTGCTGCGAAGCACTTGCCGGCGTACTGCCATAACGCCAAGCACAAGCCATCCCAGTCCGCAAATCATGGCGACCATGATCAGCATCGCCGCCACTGCCGGCCAGCGCCAGGTTTTTGCAGATTCAGCTTCAGCCTCTTGCGGTTGCGATAATTCTTCGACTATTGACTCCCAAAAGGCCCCGCTGCCTTCTCCCCTCTCCCTTTGGGAGAGGGGCAGGGGGTGAGGGCTGGCAGTCCGTGAAGGAGAGTTTCTTTTTTGACCTTCTGCCAAAGGACCGGCAGATTTATGCGATTCTTCTTCCGGAGCCACAATGGCAGAGGCACTAGATGTTTTTTGAATCGCATCATCAGCTTGCGCTAAGGACATATTAGTTGATGCGGCCGCCGATTGTGCCGTATTGCCGGATCGGCCGATCGTCCATCGCGGCCACGGACTAAGCGCCAAAAATCGACAAAAATACGACCATCACCAGGCCGGTGAGCACAACAGGCTCGGCCGCGGCAGGACGCATCCGCCTGAGCAAAATATACAGCCCGCTTGCCAATAGCCCGATCAGCGTGACTTGCAGGGCACACCATACCAGCGCGATTCCAATGGTATTCATCGTTTTTCTCCCCGGAGGATCGCCTCCAATACGGACCGTTCCTTTGGCGACTGAGTTTGCGTTCCTCCACAAGCCTCAAAAGCAATTGTTCCCGAGACCCGCGAAAAACCCGCTCCACAAGATCGCCCAAGATGCTTCGCGACACTTCTTCATAACTTCGGACCGGGCGGTATTGAAAAGGGCGATCGTCGTTAATTTGCTTTAAAAATCCCTTTTCACTAAGGATGCGGACCAAGGTGGCCACCGTGGTGTAGGCCAAGTCGCGGCCCGCAGTGGCCAGCCGGTCGCGTATTTCCGCCACCGTCGCCTGCTGGGCGTTCCAAAAGACGTGCATCACTTCCAGTTCACGCTCGGTAAGTTCTTTTGCAGAGGGCCGGGCCATGGAAAGGATCTCCTTTCTCGGTCAGTTTTTTTCGGCATGGACCGAAGGCTCATTAGGTGGTCCATCACGATATTTGGTTATTTAGATTTGGTTATATAGTAGCAGATCGAGAATCAATGTCAAGGGCTTTTTTTTAAGAAACAGCGGCCGCAGACGTGAGGCAGGGGGGAGAGTAAGATAATCGAAACGGCTCAGATACTGGGAATTAGTCGCTAAGCACGTTACGCGGCGTAAAACGACTATTCGCGCAACTACTTACGCTTGTTCAATTTGCAATTTGAAATTTGCAATTTTCAATTTGCAATATAAATTACCCCACACAGATTTTGCAATTAGTCTTCGACGAAAGTATTCCATCACCCGACCTCAAGAAATAAAGCCGTCGCCGGCTCGGGGGGCAAGACGGCGACGGCACCGGGAGGACAATCAACACACAGGGGTGAATTGTCGATATTTCATCGTTGGGTGACAGTTTAACTGTCGCCCCAACTTAGGTTTTTACGGCGAAGTGACGCCCAGTTTCTCTTCCTCCTCTTCTTGGATTATGATTCGCGGAGTGACCATCATCATCAAACTTTGGGTCTCCCGCCCGACGCCCACATTCTTGAACAAACGGTTCAGATAGGGGATTTTATCGAGAATGGGGACGCCGAATTCGTTGCGGCCTTCGCTGAGCCGCTTGATTCCGCCTAAAAGCACGGTTCCGCCGTCCGGCACGCTGACCGTTGTGGTAACCGAAACGAAGGAGAAGCTGGGCAACTGGACTGTAACGCCTGTGGTTGACTTGGATCGAATGATTGTCATTTTTGGTGGCATCGTTGGGCGTGGTTTGGACGCCTTCTCGCGTGGTGTCGGTCGTGGTGCTCGTCGAACCGCTGAATGTGAAGGTGTTGACCGTTCCGATATGGCTGAAGAAGGGCACGATCGTCAACCGCACGAATCGCCGATCATTGGAAATGACCGCCTGCACGGACATGTACGTGCCTTCAGACAGCACGACAATCACCGGTTGCTGCGCGGCGGCAAAGTCGCCGACCACGGGAATCACGCTGATAACGAAGGGATTTTGCGTCTGATCGTAGACCGTCGCTTGTTGCCCGTTGAACAAAGTGACCTTGGGGGCTTGCAGTACGTTGGTGCGCCTGTCGCCCTGAGCCGCGTTGATGAAAAAGTACGCTTCGATGTCGCTGAGGATGGCGAATCCCACTTGGGCCCCGGCCGTGGCGTCAAAACCGCCGAATTGCGGGACCGACAAGCCGAAGCTGTTCTGGGTGAATGGAATATCCAGATCCGAGGTATACACCCCGGCGGTGTTCCCCGGCCCAGTCGTCCCCACCACTGCGCTTGTTTGGCGATCCGAGTCCAGGGTGTCGAAGACCGGTTCTTGCGGCGGGGAGAGTGTCGGATTGCCAGGAACGACCACCGACCCGAATCCGGCCGTCTGGTTCTTGGCGTTGTCGTGGATATTAAAGTCGAAATTCACCCCGATCCGTTCAAAGAAATTGTCCGTAAGCGTTATGAAACGGACTTCAATGGTCACCTGCAAATCTTGCATGCGCCGCAATTGTTCCAGAAGGTCCACTATTTCTTCATGAACGTCCTGAGTCTGGCTGACCACGATGCTGAGGTTGGTTTCGAAAGGCGCGATTGAGCCCGGCCCGCCGACGCTGTCCCAGGTTTGTGGTTTCACCGTGCCGGTAATCAAATTGATCAGGCTGTCGAAGTCGGCTTGCGTGCCGCCGCCTAACCCGCCCGGCCCGAATCCCATCGGTTGCTGCGATTGGTTGTGCGAGCCCCCGGTTGGATGAGGCGATGTGATTTGTGAAAGCACGTTCGGGTTGACCATTCCCGAGCCGCCTTTGCCGTCGTGGCTGGCCACCACGGCCAGCGGCGAATTAGTTGAACCGAATGGCGCGTGCGCCGCCGTTAAAGCCGATGGTCCCCATCGCGTTTTGATAGGCCGCGCTTAAGCCCATGGGCATGGGCACGAAGTTGGGAATCGGCACCACCAGGTCGGCCACGTTATATGTTACCGTATACACCTGGTTGTCGCGCATTTGCTCGCTGGTGATCTTCAGCACTTCGTCTTTGACCACATAGCTCAAATGCAGCGGTTGAAGGATCAAATTCAAGGCGCTTTTGAGCATGATTTCGTGCCGCACTTCGATGGTTATCTGCGTATCGGTGGTCACGCCTTCCTCGGCCAGGCCTTTCGGATCGAGATATAAGTTGATTTCGGCGATCTTGCTCAGGTAATCGACCACCTTGCTCAACGGCGCTTTGTCAAAATCCAGCGAAACCGGAGTCTTCAGTTTCTTATCAATTTCAATCTCCCGCTCGGTCCGATTGCGGCGGTGCTCGGCTTGCGTCAGTTTCGCCCGGTTCTTGGTCGATTTCGCCCCAAGTCTTGGCGTCGGGCATGACGTAAGGATGGTTATCGTCAAAAGGTATGCTGGATTGGTCCACATTATCTAAGGCCGTCCAGAATCCTTCTTCCTTCTTGTCCCGCAAGGCATTATTGCTCGTTACCCGATACAAAAACTTGGCATCGGTGAGCAATTGTTGGGCAACCGGATCGTTTGGATCGAGTTCCGCCGCCTGTCTGGCCGCTATTTGAGCCTCTTCGTAGCGCTGTTCATCGCGCAGACGGTTGAATTCGTCGAGTTTTTGCGCGATTTTTTCTTTTGTCTCTTGTTTCACCCGCCTGTCGCGGTTGACCTCCTGGCGAGTATTATTATTCTTTTCCGCCAGATCCAATCGAGGCTGATTCTCGTCGATATACTGCTTGGTTTCGCCGATTGCACGATCAGCCCTTCGCAGCAACTGATCGTGCGCACCCGGTTCCAAACCTGCTTGTTCCACTTTTTTGCGGCCTTCTTCCAGGGAACTCATGGCTCCTTTCGGGTCCGTTTCCCGCATCGCCCGGGCGTTCGCTTCCAGGTGGGCCAGATCGGCGGCGACTTGCCGCGCCATGACCTGCTGCCGGGCGGCGGTCTCGTCCAGCAAACTGGGCAATTGGCCGCCGGATTGGGCCGCCCCATGCTGCGCCGGACTTGAAAGCAACTGCAAATGATCCTGCAAACGTTGTGCAACTGCCGGATCCAATTCGTTCTGCGCGGCAGCCTGGACGAAAAGCTGATACGCCCGATCCCTGTCGTGGGCCTTAAGCGCAGCTTCGCCTTGTTGGAACAAACTCAATGCCGACCCGGGAAGTGCTCCTTGGCTGGACGCGTTGGGCGCGGGAATCGCTTCCGGCGAAATCGACGGTGGAGACGGCATCGCCGAATGCGCCGTTTTGAGCTAGATTATAGCCCGGGGCCGGTCGATACCCGGGTTGCCCCGCTGCGGCCGTGACGTTCCGAGTCGGATCGTTGGCCGGATCGTACACCGCCGCCGAAGCCACGTGCCTTGCATCTGGACCCATGGCTTGTAGGGCTTCGTTATTTGCAGCGGGAATCACCGCCGAGGAGTCGCGCTGGCGCACCTTGCCGATATCCGAGAGCACCAACTCCGGCCGGTCTTCGCCGGGCGCCGGCGCCGAATCGCCCCGCCGCGCCTGTTGCGCTTTGCGGGCAAGTTCTTCCGCCCGATCCAACTGGCCGGCCGCCAAGGCTTCACGCGATTGGCGGACCAGTTCCAAGGATGCGTCTTGACGCTGGAGTGATCCGGGCTGAAGTTGCGCGCCCCTTAGCGCGTCGCTGCCCGCCGCGCCGCGAACCGCCGTGGTTTGACCGGATCGCATCACCGCAATCCGCGAAAGCAAATCCTGCGGTTTCATTTCGATGAGATTGTATGATACCTGTTGCCTAGCCGCCACACTGCCCAGGCGCTCGGCTTCATCCAATTCGCCGTACTGCAACAAGGCCTCGGCCTGTTCCATCAAGTTCCGGGCGTAAGTGCGGCGATAGACTTCGCTGTTTTTCTCCAGAGAAGCCAAATCCTGCGCTTTTTGGATGGCGGCCTCCACCTTGTCCGGCGTGTCGTCCATGGGGCCGTATTGGAGATTTTCACTCTTGGCTTGTCGCACGAACTCGCCGGCGCGGCGAATATCGCCGACTGCCAACGCCCGCCGCGCACCAAGCAACGCCGAGCCGTTCCCCATCTTGATTTCACTGCCGCCTGCGCCGGCGCGTGCGCCGATCCCTTGGCCAGAAACGGCGGCAAAACCAAGTCGTTTTCACCCGGCTCCGTCGAGGGATAGTCCCGATTTGCCGGAGCCTGCGAAGAAGCGGCTTTCAATACGGCCGGCATGTCGGCCGTTACGCCGCCATCGACCCGCGGCAAGGGCATGACCTGCTTTGTATCCGGTAAAGACGCCGGTGCGCCGCTCGTCCGGCCAGCAAACGGATCGCTTGCGGGTGCGTTTTTCTTGGCTCCCGCTATCGGGGAAAACATCTGGCTGGGCTTTGTCGGCCCGGCCGCGCTGCGCTTGCGCTCCAAGTCGCGGCGCGCCTTTTTCGGCGTATCGCCCAAGTGAAAACTGCTGTACTCCACGCCCAACGCCTCGGCCTGCGCTATCAGCGATTCCGACGCCGTCAGATCATTTTCGGCCATGGCTTGTCGGGCACGGCGCAGCAGATCGGCCGCCTGTTGGCCTTTGTCATCCGCTGGCGTACTTGCCGCCGAAACACCGCCGGCCGCGGCCTGCGCAGCATTCCCATTGGCTTGCGGCGGTCCGGCCGCAGCCCTGCTTGCCAATATCAATATCGCCACTAGTACACAGCCGATGCGTGTTGATGCGGTCGTGTTCAAAAGATATCTCCTTTTGAGACGCGCAAAATTCCCCCAACAATTTTCAGGGATTTATCAGATAAGAGCGGGTTAAATACCGGTTGCACGTATTTAGGTCAAGGGCATTTTTAAGAATTTCGCCCCGCAAACCTCCTGTTTCTCCCCAATATCCCCAACCGGGTGTAACACAAGTACTACTATGGGAGGGCGAAAAGGGCCTTTATCCCCATGTATTGATGGGTAAGAAAAGAGATTAAGATAATCCAAAACCCCATTCCACCTATACTGGGATTTTATCTTGGCGGACGCCTTCCGCCGGACTCGCCACCGCTTGGTACAAGAGTCCTGGGATCTGTTGCTCCACGAATGGCCGGCCCTCGACTTCCAGGGACTGGGGCGGTTTCAGGCTTGGTCGTTATCCGATTAATCTCGGACATGTCGTCCAGTTCCTCGCGCAGCATATACGTTATCGACTTGCCGTTAACCACCATGAACAGCATTTCACGCGGCACGGTCGATTTGGGGCCTTTGCCCGTTGTGAACTTTTTCCCCCCGTCCATATCCAACAGGGTGGCGTCGGTAATGAGATCGGCTTTTGCGTCTTCCGGATCCGGGGTGCGCCCGCTAGGCGGTTCATTTCCCATTGGAACGACAGTTTGATTCATGAGGTTAAGAACCTGGCCATGATCGACGTTCGCAACGGGTAAGTAGCCTGCTCGACCGCTTTTTTGCGCCCACGTCAACAATATCACGGGAAACTTACCCGGCCCCGGATCGTCGGATTTTGCCACGCCGATTAATACCTGAGAATCTTTGGGCACGACGACACGAGCAGTTAGCGTGGATAATTTGTCATTTGCGGGGGGATTCGTAGAAAGGTATTTATCCTTGGCGAATTCCGCATTATCCAATTTACCGGCGTCAAGTTGAAAATTCGGATTCTTCAAGACCAAGCTCACTCGATATATATAACTCTTGCCCGGCTCGACCGTAAAATCGAAAAACCGCAACAATTTGCATGCGGTCGACTCCGTGCTATTGCCTCCGCCTCTATCTGGGCGTGCCATCGGATTTCGTGGACCGCCTCTAATGCCGGGTGTTCCTCTGTTCGGGCCGGGCGCTGGAGCTGCTTCCGCGGGAAGATTGTCGGCGCCGTTTTGAGTGTCTGTTCTATCGCCGGCTTCGCCTTCAGTTCCGCCATAGGCATTTATGAGAGGAATTTCCGGCGCGTGTGCGACGTTGGCGCCCCAGCCGCGGTACTGCAACGGACCAAGGGGGAAGGTCAATATCGGATCGATGTACTTGCCCTCCACCACGTCCGCCTGCTTCTGCGGCCAATCCTTGCTGGCCTCTTTTTCAGCCTCGACGGAGTTGAATTTCTTGGTGAAATTGGGATTTTTTTCATCGGCCGGACTGTTGATCTCGGCCCGTTCCACAAAATACCCCGCATAAGTCGGCACGTCATTGACCGGATCATAGGCAATTGCGTCCCCGAAGGTCTTGCGATAGGCATTTGCCTGCATTTCGACGGGCACTAATCCCGTTATCACCACCCAGTGCTTGCCGCGGACAGCAGTGTTCCCGGCAGCGCGCGCGACTGGAGGCTGCGCCGGCCTGCCTCCCGCCCGCGGAGGCGGGGCAGCGGCGCCGCCCCCGGATGCTTCAACGAATTGAAATGCCCCGCGATCCGCCGCCGTGCGAAGTTCTTCCACGTCAAAAAGCTCGGGCTGCCCTCGCTTTCCTCTCTGGCCGAACAACGGCTTGTCCAACGCGACATCGCACTCGTACGGCTTTACGCTGATCCCTTGTTTCTTGATTGCGGCGATTTTATCCAAAACTTTTTTATAATCTCCTTTATCCTCCCTGGCTTGTATATCCGAAAGCAGTTCCTTCAGCCTCTCGGGGCGTTCGCCTTCCAGCGACCGCCTGGCAGCTTCGCTTTTAACTCGCAGATCCTCGGGATACTTGTCGAATTTTTCCCGCCGTATCGCCGCCCCGTACATAATGGTCGC
This sequence comes from Pirellulales bacterium, assembly GCA_963844755.1. Classification (GTDB taxonomy): domain Bacteria; phylum Planctomycetota; class Planctomycetia; order Pirellulales; family Thermoguttaceae; genus JBEKIK01. The sequence continues at coordinate 1,186,092 of CAWJPM010000011.1, read as the reverse complement.
AAACACGAGGAGAAACACCCCCAGCAGCACTTTTTCCGAGTGCTCGAGAAAAAAGTTGCCGATCGCCATCTTATCAAAACTGATTTTTAGTTTCATGGTATGTTTCCTCGCCGCTTGGAGTCGAACAGGAGGACAGGCATTTTTGCCTGTCTTTATCAGGCCGGACAAATATGTCCGGCCTCCTGATCTGGATGGTTTATTTTATTACAGATCCCGGGCATTTATTGTTTTGTTATTCATCCCTCATATCTCATCCTTTTTACCGTCTTTAAGGCTTTGCAGGCACGGTTTCCGCCGGTTTTGCAGGGACTGTTTCTGGTGTTGCGCCAGCGCGCCGGCTTCGGCGGCCGCAGCGCCGCCCGCAGGGGTTTCCGCCGGTTTTTCCGCAGCCGTTCCGGTTCCCAACGTGTTAAGATCCGGTGGATTGTAAATATAAACAATGCCTTGTATTTCCACGGGAATATCATACGACCCGGCTCCGCCTTCTTCACCGCCGCCTCCGGGGCCGGTCGGCCTGGAGGATCCCCGTACATCTAAGGTCCTGCGATTATAATCTCTACTGGGACTTGTCGGGCTTGCGGCTGCCGTTCCTCCGGATTCGAGTAACTCGCTCGCAACACGCTGTATACTAACCCGACGCACTTCGATGGGCATCGGACTATTGACGCACGCCACCAGCAATTTGCTGATTTTACGCTGATCCATGTGCAATTTCATGCTGATAGGCATCATTTTGAATTCCGAATACGGCTGATTGGCCGTGGCATCCAGCGGAACCCCCTTGTCGTCTACATAACGATCCTTCAGCAATTGATCTTTACTGTCTTGGGCGGCGGTTTCACGCGAGGGCGCAGCTCTTGTATCGCTTGGTGAGGCTTGTCCCGCCGCTTCCCCGGGCCTGAAAACTGATTGGTCCGCCTTCAACCAGGACCCGATTGCATCGGCGCCGATTTCGATCCATTCGATGCGCTTGACGTTGGCCTGGAGATGCTCGGAATTGCCCTCGGAATTGGTTTCGCGGATCACCTGCAGCAGAGTTTTATAGACCCACAAATCCTCTTGCCTTAATCGAATCACGTCCGAGTCCGGCCGCGCTGCCCAATTGAAACGATCCTCCAATCGCTGCCGATCCTTCTCATCCCAATCGACCGTGCCGACCCAATCGGGATTATCCACAGTAACCTCCGAGGACCTGCGTCCGAGTTGGGGGCCGGGCCTAAATAACTGGCGTATAAGGGCGGGCGCGGCATTACCTCCGCCACCGCCGCCCGCTTCCCCAGTTTCCGGTGGATGACGCATGTCGATGATTTTGAACAAACTGGGAAAATATCCCCTGATGTAGTTCTGGTATTTCTCCCTAAGATCTTCGCGAATCTCCTTGTTGGGATCAAGATTTTTGAATTCCTTGCCAAGCATTTCCGGCCAGGGATTCTCTTCCTGTTGTGCGTAGTAAAGAGTCTTCCAAACCTCAAGTACGCCTTCTTTCATTTTCTGATTCTTTTCGCTAACGGCCTTGATAAAATCCTGTGTAGGATGCTGCTTGTCGTCTTCGATCGCTTTCACTTCTTCAAATTTTTTCTTGATCTTCACCTGCTCCTGTTGAAAACTTTTTGCCAACGAAGCGGTCGACATCCACCAGCATACCAGGACCAGGATGATCGTCCCCGCAAATATGAACCAGAAAACATACTTTTTCAAAAAATCCAAAACTAGTTTTAATTTGTCCATTATCTTACCCGTTATCTGTTTTCAATTGCAAAGCGCGAAACCGCAAGCGGTCTCTTCATTCTTCATCCCTCATTACGGCTGCGCCGGCGGTTGTTCTCCACCGGCCGATTGTTGGGCCTTGTTTGCGGCTTCCTTTTCCTTCAATACGCGGCGTTCGCTGGGCGACTTGGGTTGCCAGCAAAACTGCACGTTAAAATCGAAACGCTGCAATTTAATGCTGCCCGACCCGTCCGCTTTTATTTCTCCCCTCACGCCGCCTGCAATTGGATTATCGATCTCCTCATCCTCAATTTTCTTCGGACTTACCAATACCGGATACGTGATCCCCAGTTCCTGCATGGAAACATCTTCCATGACGTCCTCCTTGTCATTTGGGCAATTTCACCTTTGCATTCAGCAAATTGTCAATCAGCGTGTTGCGGACGAATTGTGCGCCGGAATTGCTGCCGGCGTTGCATATCGTTGTGATAGTGGCAACCCTCGAGTTTCACGATCCAGCCGGGCCCCTTGGGGCCGGTGAGATTGGCCTGCTCGCCGGATTGCTCGCCGGTCGTCGCCGCCGGAGCCGGAGCCGCGGCCGGCGCCGCCGCGGATGCATCAGCCGGTGCGCCGCCCGACTGTGCCGCCACGTCGGGACCCTTGTACCATTGCTTGGCCAGGGAAAACCAGGCGGAAACGTCGTCGCAATATTGGCACTCCAGGTTCTTAACGTGCAATTCCTCGCGATCGCTGATATTCCCGCTAATTACGTCGGCCGGATTTGCCGCAGCGGCATCCGCCTTGGGTTTCTCGTTTTTGGCTGCATTTGCATTCGGGACTTTGTGGGGCGGAAGGCACTGATCTATCGCACGGATCAATTCCAACCACCTGATCCGACCTTCCACGTTTCCCACCAAATGCTGGCCGATCTGGTCGGTGGATTTGAAACCGCCTTCGGCGGCAGCTGGCCTCGTTCTTTAATCCGCTGCTCTCCCTGATGACTCCGTCGGCCTGCTCGGTGGCCGATTTCCAGGCAGCTTGCTTCCACCGAGTTCATGGCCATGGCATAAGCCCCGAAACTGATGCCGCAGCCCAACAGCAACAAAGCCGCCGCCGCCACCGCCCACGGCTTTTTCCGCTTGATCAAACGATCCTTGACGATTTCCTTGGGCAAAAGGTTGGTGTGCAATCCCGGTTTCCCTAAACCCTGCAACGTCAGCCCGTAGCATATCCCGTAACATATGGCGTTTTCCTTGAAAATGGGCGAGGAAAGGACCTGCGATCCCACCAGCCCCCGGAACGATTGCACCCGCTCGATGTCGTAGCCCAGGCTTTGGGCCAAATAACGCCTCAGGCCGGGCAGCTTCATGGCGTTGCCCAAGGCCACGATCCGGCCGATTTTCGCGCTCCGCTCCAAATTGCTGAAATATCCGATGGAACGCTGCAACTGCGTGAGCAATTCGTTGAATACCGGACGCATGGCCTGGAACACCGCCTTGGGATCGGCCGCGGCCGTGGCGTTGCGCTTCAGGTGCTCCGCCTTGGCAAAGGTAAGTTTCATCTCCTTTGTCAGGGCCTTGGTAAAGTGATTTCCGCCCAAGGGAATGCTCCGCTGCCATACCTTGTATCCGTTGGTGATGACCAGGTCGGTCGCGTCGGTTCCCAGGGAAAGAATTACCGTCGATTCCGGCGGATTTTCCGGATCGTATTCATCCGGTTTGGGCAGGTTCCGCAATTGATCGAAAAGCAAATAATTGTACAAGGCCAGGGGAGTCAATTGCACGAAATCGATTTCAATCCCGGCTTTCTGAAAGGGCTCCAACGCCCGGAACACCGCTTCACGCTTCATGGCAAAAAGCCCGATTTCCGTTTCCAGGGCGTATCCTTCCTCTTCGGTCCCGATGCCCAATCGCTGGTAGTCCCAAATAACGTCGTTTAAGTCGAAGGGGATTTGCTGTTTTGCCTCGTAGCGCACAATGTCCGGTATTTTCCTGGCCTCCACCGGAGGCAGCTTGATAAACCGCGCCAAACCCGCCTGGCCCGACACCGAGATCGCCACGCTGTCGCCGCCCACCGAATTCCGCGACAAAAACTGCTTTAAGGCTTCATCGATCAATTCAGCCGGATTGGCGTCGGGCTGGCTGAGAATCTTGGGATATTCAATGTAATCGAAGGCGTCGGCCTCGATCTTGTCAGCGGCGGCCGTAGCACGGCATCGCAAGGCCTTAAGCGCGCATTGCCCTACGTCGATCCCCCAAACAGCGCCCGTTCTGGCCATAATGTCACTCCCTTCGGCAGTGAAACATAAAAGTTATGTTGATATTTTTAGCAATATATGTGCCAATATTACCAATAAATCAGTTGCTACACTTAGAAAATTGTGCGGATGTCTTCCCTATTTTTTACAATAAGTTATTGCAATGATTGATGTTGCGAGTTTTTAAAAATCCCTTATAAATATGACCCTCTAACTCCATACTATTGCTATTATTTCACTTTATCGTCGCTGTCGGGTCACTGTCAACCTTTTGGGAATAGTCAAGATTTACTGCCTTGCATATCCTGTTCCAACCTGTAAAACCATCCCATGCCTCTTGCGGGTGGCATAAGACCAAAAACTCACATCGTTGGACGGTATAAGATAACTGTATAAGACATTGCCCGCTAAGTGCCTTGTCCCGGACCCTCTCTATTCATATCGCAGGGCCTCGATGGGATCGAGTTTGCTCGCCTTTCGAGCCGGGTAAAAGCCAAAGAACAATCCCACCGATCCGGCAAATGCCAGGGCGATGATAATTGAGTTTATCGAAATTGTCACCGGCCATTTTGTGAAGGTAAAAATGGTATTGATGGCGTACGTTATCCCGTAAGTAAAACCAACGCCCAGTATCACCCCCAGCACGCCGCCCAGCGTGGAGAGCATTATCGCCTCGATCATGAATTGCCGCAGTATGTCGCGGGGCCTGGCGCCCACGGCCATGCGGATGCCGATTTCCCTGGTCCGCTCGGTGACCGAAACGAGCATGATATTCATGATCCCTATGCCGCCCACGATCAACGACACCCCGGCTATGGATCCCAGCAATATGGTCATGACCGTGGTGATCGTGCTGAAGACATTGTGAATTTCCGAGGTGTTGCGGATTTCAAAATCGTCGGCGACTCCTTTTATGATCCGATGCCGTTCGCGCAACAAGGTCTTGATTTCGTCCACGGCGTCATCCATGCGGTCGGCGGATTGGGCCGAAACCAGAACATAAGGCACCCAATCATCAAAAAATCCATATACGCGCTTTTGCATGGTGGAAATCGGCATCAGCACGATGTTATCCTGATCTTCTCCGAAGAGATTCGCCCCTTTTGTTCCAGCACTCCGATGACTTGAAAGGGAATGCTTTTTATGCGCACGGTCTTACCTATCGGATCGGCGGCGGGAAACAGATTCTCGGCAATGGTCTGCCCGATGATGCAAACCTTGGACGCGGAATGTACGTCGCCTTGTGTGAAGAAACCGCCCCGGGCAATCTCCCAGTTGCGCACTGTCAAATATAGCGTATTGACGCCAAGTAATTCATCAGTGTGGCAATTCAGGTCCCCGGCCACGATCTGGCCGTTGTCGCCGACGATGGGCGAGGCGGCCAGCACGGCCGGAGCACTGTTGGGCAAGGGCGTCGCCGTCGGCCGAGACTAAACCTGTCCCGCTGCGTTTTTTTTCGCCATCCTCGGATTTCCAACTATGAAAAACATATATCACGTTTGTCCCGCCCAGGCTCATGATCTCGTTTCGCACTTTGTTTCCCGCCGATTGGCTGATCGATACCAGCAATATCACCGCCCACACGCCGATCACTATGCCCAACACGGTCAAGGCGGCGCGCATCTTGTTCTTAGCCAACGCTCGGAGGGCCACGCGAATGATGATCAAAATATTCATCATAAACCTCGGGCAGAATCATTTCTTCTTTTGCGAAGTCACAATCTCCGCGGCCGTTTTTATGCCCGTAACCACCTTCTGGTCCTCTTTCAGGTCTCCGGAAATCATTTCCGTGTGATGCGAGTCGTTGATGCCGACTTTTATTTCCACCGGCGACAGCAAATCGCCGTCCACGATCCAAACGTATTTTTTAACCTCTTTTTTAGACGCGCTCTCCGCGTCCGGGGCCGGATCCGCATCCGCGTCCTCATCCTGCTCGGCGGTCTTGACTGTTTTTTCCTCTCCTTCCTCTTCGTTTTCCGCGTGAAGTCCCTCGAGTAATGCCAGATGTTTGGGATGAACATATTCCGGTTTGGGGTGAAATCGCAAGGCGGCATTGGGAATCTTCAGCACCTTCTCGTGTTTATCAATTTGAAAGACCAAGTTGGCCGTCATGCCCGGCAGGAGTTTGAGTTCCGCATTGGGGGCCTCGACCACAGCCGTGTACGTCACGACATTTACGGGCATATTTGGCTGGGCGGCCTTTGGCCCGAGCCGGACTTGCCTGATTTTCCCCTCGAAAGGCTCGTCCGGATAAGCATCGACCGTGAAATGCACGGGCTGCTCTTTTTCCTGTGCCTTGCGGATCAGACCGATGTCGGCCTCATCCACCGATGCGAGTATGTAGATTTTTTTCTCCAAATCCGGGGCGACCACGAACATCACCGGCGTTTGGAACTGCGAGGCCAGGGTCTGGCCCGCGTCAACTTTGCGGTCGATGATTATGCCCTCCACCGGCGATCGAATAGCGGTGTAGGTCAGATTGGTTTCAGCCGCGTCCAAAAGGGCCTGGTTCTGCTCGACCGTCGCCTTGGCAACCTCCACGTTTGCCGTGGCCATCTCGAAATTGGCTCTGGCCAGGTCGTAGTCGCTGTCGGCAATGCCCTTGATCGAGTGATCCAGTCCGGGAATGTCTTTGATTTCGTGAAGTTCCTTGGCTCGCTTATAATCCCGCTCCGTTTGATTGAGCCTTGCCTTGAACTGATCCAGATCGGCCATGGAGTGGGCCAGCGAGGCCTTGGCCTGCCGGCGTTGGGCCTGGTAAACCTGGGGATCGATCTCCGCCAGAAGCTGATCTTTTTGGACCTTGTCGTTAAAGTCCACGCAGACTTTCTGAATGGGTCCGGATACATAGGAACCGACCTGCACGTTAAGCACCGGTTGCACGGTGCCCGTGCATTTCACCTCGTATTTGACGTCGCCGCGGCGAACGGACGACGTGCGAAATCGATCGGCCGCCGATATTTGCCTATAGTTCTGCAATTTCATGTATCCCGCCGGTATTGCCCCCACAAAGGCGACGCACGCAAGCATCCAAAACACCCGGCGTTTTGTGATTCTAAATAGCATATTCATAACTCTCTGTTGTTTCCGCGGCGGAGTCGCGGATAATTTCTCCGTCGCGCAGCACGACCTTCCTTCGAGCCCAACGCGCAACTTCCTGGTCGTGAGTTACAAGGATTATTGTAATGCCGTCGTCCTTGTTCAAATGATTCAACAATTCCATCACCTCTTGACTGGTGCGGGAGTCGAGATTGCCCGTCGGTTCGTCCGCCAGAAGAATCGGCGGTTCATTGGCCAAGGCCCGGGCAATGGCCACGCGCTGTTGTTCTCCGCCCGAAAGCTGCGAAGGGTAGTGATCCGCCCGTGCATTCAGTCCTACCTTCTCCAGCAGCATGATCGCCTGCTTGTGGCGCTGCCGGCCCCAAAATCGATGTGAGTACATCATCGGCAATTCCACATTTTCCAACGCACTGGTCCGCGACAGCAGATTGAAGCTCTGAAAAACGAAACCGATCTTATGGTTCCGCAGTCGGGCCCGCTGGTCTAGAGACATGCTCAACGACCTCTTCGCCGTCGAGCAAATAACTGCCGCTGGTCGGGCGGTCGATGCATCCCAGCGTGTTCATCAACGTCGATTTGCCCGATCCCGACGGACCCCATCAGCGCCAGATACTCTCCCCGCTCGATGTCCAGCGAAACCCCGGCCAAGGCGTGGACCTCGACCTCGCCCAGTTTGTATTTCTTGCAGATATCTTTAAGTTGAATAAGGACCATTAGGTTCCTACCGCAAGGTGTGAAGTGCCGTATTTGTCCGACACTTAGAGGGTGGCTTCCTGCAATCCCCTCATTATAATCAAACTTATTGCCCGTTTACACAAATTAAGCCTAAATACTCCATCCCCTTTAAGTAGCATAAGGGTGTATTGCTTTTATACATTTCGTATTAAAAAATACGTGCAAACAATACGACCGTACAAGCACATATTCGCTTTGCCGGCGGTTTTATTTGATCCATGAAAATCGAGTTGTTTAACAACACTCCTGCCCTGTTCCAACCTCGAAGATTTGCGGCTTGACCGCAATCCCGACGAGTCCGAGGAGCTTCTATCGGCTTGGTCGGCCCTATGGCACCCGGCTTTGATCGATGCCGCCCAAGCCATGCCTGGTTGGCATCCGGCCGATCACCCCCCCCAGGAATCGGCCGGAAGCCTGATCATCCTGCCCGAATGTTGCGAGCCGCTTTTGCCAGACGGCTGGCTGGCGCGTGCCGAGGTTTCTGGAGTTTTGCTGTTGCGTAAATTCAAACACCGGCCGGAAATGGTCCAAGCCGCCTTGGAACGCGTTGGCTTCGGCCTCACGACAATCGACCCCGATCTGGCCGCCGATTTTCTGGCCCTGGGTTTTTGCCGTTTCATTGTCGAATTGTTGACGCAAAAATATCCGCTACATGAGCCATATCGACGATACGGCCTTGCAAACGGCCGTGCTGGCCGCAGCCAAAGCGGCCGTACAAGGCGATGTCGCGACCGCCCAAAGCTGAGCTTCAATCGGCCTTCGATCGGCTCCACGAGGCCCGGGAATATTTTTATCCGGTCGAAACCCGGCTGATCGATTTCACACTGGCCGCCTCGACCACCTTGGGAGAATCGCTGCGCAAGGAATTGATCCACCGCATCGCCCCGCAACCTGCTTATTTCCGCCGAAACGCTCCAAGACATGGCCCGGCGCGAACCGGCTACCTTGGCCGCGATTAAAGCAGGCCTTGGCGAACAACTCGATTTCCATCGTGGGCGGCGAATTCGCCGAAGCCCCATTGCCCTTGCTTCCTCCTGATGCCATCGAGTTCCATTTACAACGCGGACTTGAAGTCTACAAGCATCTTCTCGATCGGCGGCCCGTGATTTTTGGCCGGCGCCGCTTCGGACTTACCCCAGACTCTGCCGCAAATACTCGCAAAAACCGGCTTTACGGCGGCTGTGCACTTTACCCTCGACGACGGCCAATTTCCCACCGGCAACCAAAGCTGCATACAATGGGAAGGGCTTGACGGCACGTCGCTCGATGCACTGGCAAAAATTCCGCTGGATGCCAATCGGGCCGATTCGTTTTTCCGCCTCCCGGAAAAACTCGGCAGTGGCATGGAAATGGACCATCCGCCCACGGTGGTATTCGCCCACTGGCCCGGCCGCGTTTGTCCTTGGTACGGCGACTTGGCGCGGATTTCTTCTTACTCCCGTGTCTTGGGCACTTTTTGCACGCTTGACGATTATTTCCAGCAAGCCGCCCAGTCCGGCCAAAAAGTGAAATACAATACCGATCAATACCGCTCGCCCTACCTTGCCCAAGATGTCGCCGCGAATCGGGCGGATCCCATTTCGCTTTGGGTTCGTTATTATCGCCGCCGGGCAATCTGGGAATCCATCGAAACCTTTACATACTCTCGCCGCCCTAATGCTTAAAACCCATCCGCCAAACCCCTCCGAAGAAACCGCTTGCGGTTTCGCAACGGATTTCCAAAAAATCCCGGCCATCATCGAAGATTCCCTCAATCCCAACTTACCGCTTGATCCCAAATTGGATCAACTTCTCCAACAAACCCTAAACGCCGCCCTGCAACGCTACTGCGAATCTATTGCCGGGATGCCAGAAAAACCGCTTGCGGTTTCGCAACGCACCGGCTATTTGCTCGCCAATCCTTGCAGTTTTTCCCAACGCCTGGGCGTTGATCTGCCCGAGCTTGCCGCGCCGCCGGAAGTGGCCGATCCAATCCGGGCGGCAGACGAAAACAGGGCCGTAGTCGATCTGCCCGGCATGGGCTTCGCCTGGATCGGCCCCAGTTCGGTAAAACTCTCTTCACCGCAGCCCGGAGCTAAAAAAGCCCGCCTCTTCGCAAAAAAACACAAATCCGCTCCGCCCATAGCCGAAGAAAACACCCTGCGCAACGAGTTTTTCCAGGCCATCATCGATCCGCACACCGGCGCAATTCGGGCGATCTCCGATTATCGCAGCCGGCATCCGCGCCTGGCCCAGCAAATCGCCCTGCGAATGCCTCACGCCGCCGAGCAAGATCCGGACAGCGACGCCCATTATTCCATCATGTCGGCCGATGAAATTCGCATTACATCGACCGGGCCGGTTATGGGCGAAATCGTCTCCAGCGGCAAAATCACCGACCGCCAGGGCCGTAAACTAGCCGGATTCAAACAAACCGCCCGGGCATGGCGCGGCTGCCGCGTCCTGGAATTGGAAATCGAATTGGACGTCGACCGCCAACCCGATCCAAATCCTTGGAATTCATATTATGCCTGCCGATTTGCCTGGAGCGACGAGGCCAGTACTTTATTTCGCGGCGTGAATCTGACTACTCAGCCCACCGAACTTACGCGTTTCGAGTCGCCGCATTTTATTGATATCCGCTCCGATCCGCTTCGCACCACGATTTTATGCGGCGGCCTGCCATACCATCGCCGCATTGGACTACGGAAACTCGACACGCTGCTTATAGTTCAAGGCGAAACCGCCCGCACGTTCCGCCTGGGCATTGGCATCGACCTGCCCAATGCCATGCACGCAGCCCTCGGTTTTTTGGCCCCTAAAATGATAAGTTTCCCTGCCGCCTCGCCCCCGACAAAGCACGGCTGGCTGTTCCATCATCGACCATCGCAACGTAATCGCCACCCGCTGGCAGCCAATGTTTAAGTCCCCTCTCCCTTTGGGAGAATCTCCAATCAAGTCCCCTTTCCCTTTGGGAGAGGGGCAGGGTGAGGGCGGAGAGGCAAAAAGTGCGATAGGGTTCAGGGTTCAGGGTTCAGGGTTCAGGAATCAGAGGTAGGGATTCAGAATAGTTTAGCCACGACCCAACGGGGAGCGTTACTCCAGCCTCCAGACTCCAGCCTAAAGCCTATTATCGGCTTCCGCGTCCATCTGCTGGAAACCGAAGGACGTCACGCCCAATTGGGCCTGCGATCGTTCCGTCCGATCGCCTCCGCGTGTAAAATCGAGCCCGGCAAAACATCGCCTCTTAATTTGCCGATCGAAGGCGATCGTATCGATATCGCCATCGGTCCCTACCAATCGATTGATTTGGAAACATTTTTTTAAGTTACAATAAACCGCTTGCGGTTTCGCAATGCACAATAATCAGATTATTTTCACAATCAATTAAGACATGCCATACCAATCCCCAAAATTGATTCTTATTCCCGGCCTGGGCACCGACGAGCGACTATTCGAGCGGCAGCGTTCGGCCTTTCCCGATCTGTGGGTGCCGCCGTGGATTTTGGTTCGCGATAACGAAAGCCTGGCCGATTACGCCGCGCGAATGGCTTCGAAATTATCTTCGCGAAAATGACGCAAACTCGAGCCGATAGTTTTAGGCGGCGTTTCCCTGGGCGGGATGCTGGCTTACGAAATCGCCCGGCACGTAAAACCGCAAGCCGTGGTGCTTATCGCCAGTTGCCGGACCCGCCAGGGTATTCGCGGATTCTTTCGCGCCGCCGGTCATCTTTGGCCCATCGTGCCTTCAGGCGCGTTTAAGGTCGCCAAATTCATTTCCATTCCGGCCTTGCGGATGTTCGGCGAGCTTATGCCCGAGCATCGGCGGCTTTGTGCCCAAATGTTCTCCGAAACTGATTCCCGTTTCATGCACTGGGCCATCTCGGCAATATTGAATTGGAATCCTGTCCCGCTTGTGCAAACGCCCGTGTATCAAATTCACGGCGCGCACGATCGAATCATTCCCTTAAAATGCGTCGCGCCCGACGAAATCCTCCCCCACGGCGGCCACCTCATAAACCTAACCCACGCCGACGCGGTGAATGCTTTCATCCAAAACGTCATTGCCAAAGCGCAAACATAGTGATATTACTACTGCCATGATCATCACCATCGACGGCCCCGCGGGAGCGGGAAAAAGTTCGGTTGCCCGGGCGCTGGCCAGAAGGCTGGGATTCGCCTTCCTCGATACGGGCGCCATGTACCGCGCCGTGGCCCTGGCCGGGAAACGAAAAGGACTGGATTGGGATCAGCCCGGCGATCTGGCCGACCTTGCCCACCGCATTGATCTTAACCTGGAAGACGACCGGATCTATCTCGACGGCGAGGACGTGAGCGAGGAAATCCGCACCTCGGCCGTTACGGCCGTAACCCGGTACGCCGCCGACAACCAGCAAGTCCGCCGGCATCTGGTCGATTTGCAGCGCGCCGCGGCGGCGGGAAAGAACATCGTCACCGAGGGCCGCGATCAAGGCACCCTGGCATTTCCCAACGCCCAGTGTAAAATCTTCCTCACGGCCAGCCCCCAGGAACGGGCCCAGCGCAGGCTCCGCGACCTCACGGCCAAGGGCGAGCCGGTCGGCATCGAGCAAGTCCTGGCCGCCCAAGCCCGCCGCGACAAGGAAGACTCCTCCCGAGCCCTGGGCCCCCTGGTTCCCGCCCCCGACGCCATACAAGTCTCGACCGACGGCCTTTCGCTCGACCAAGTGGTCGATAAACTGGAAGAGATCGTTTGCCATAAAAGAGAAAAGAAGAAGTGATAAATAGTGCATCCTGCCAATAATGACAAATGCCGAATGACAAATGACAAAAGAAGCACGAAGGACAAATTCCTAATGACAAAGATTTTATTTGACATTCGGATTTCGACATTCTTTCGTCATTCGTCATTAGAACTTCGTCATTAAACTATACTGTATCCCCTGAACCCTGAATTCTGAACCCTGAACCCCGCCCCCTCTCATCCGCCCATGTCCCAGCATTCATTGCCCAACCGCTTGTGGTATAGCTTCCTGCGGATGTTAGTGCGACTCACAGGGATACTGGTGTTCGGAGTTCGCCACTCGGGCCGGAAAAATATTCCATCCGAAGGCGGCGTGCTTGTGGTGCCCAATCACCAAAGCCATTTAGATCCGCCACTGGTCGGCATGGCCTGCCGGCGACACATGAATTATCTGGCCCGCGAAACCCTCTTCGACTTCACTCCGTTTGCCTGGCTCATAAAATCCATCAACGCCATCCCCATCGACCGCGAGGGATTTGGGATCGCCGGCATCAAGGAATCGCTCAGGCGCCTGAAGCGCGGCGAGATGCTCCTGATTTTTCCAGAGGGAACCCGCACGCCCGACGGCCAGGTAAAACAATTTCGGCCCGGTTTCACCAGCCTGGCCGTCAGATCCCGCGCGGCGATCCTGCCGGTGGCCATCGCGGGTGCCTTTCAATGTTGGCCCAAGACCCAAACATTTCCCCGCCCCGGCAAAATCCGCGTCCATTACGGCCGGCCCATCTTACCCCAGGAATTTGAAGGCTTAAACGAGCAAGAACTCGTCAGTTTAGTGGAAAATCGCGTTCGCCAATGCCACGCTGAAGCTCTTAAGCAACTGGGATAATCTTCTCCAGACTAACGCCGAATGCTCGTTCAACCCCCCTGTTTATATGGTATATTGATTGCTCGCCATTGTCTTTCCCCACCCACCCTGATATATTTGCAGGATTATCCGCAAGTCGCTGTATCGGTCCTTTGCGTCGAAGGCCGGGCTGGCGGAGCAAACCTCTAACCTCTATAGGGACGTCTAACAAAATGGGGACCGGCTCCCGGCGCTTCCCCAAATTCTGCTGAAATCAGAATCGCGACAGCGTGCCTCTCCCCATTTTGTTAGACAAATATTTTACGTATGGTTGACAGAAACTTAATCAGATCTTTAGATCTTTCAGAAGAAGATTGGCAGAGCGAGCTTAACGACGCTATGGAGGGCAACAAGCCCGAGGACCTCGACTGGACTACTCAGGAGATGGACCTCAATCAAATCGTGCAGGGCAGGGTCCTGCGCGTGGAAGGCGACGTAGTGCTCGTCGATGTGGGATATAAAAGCGAAGGAATCATTTTCCGCAGCGAGTGGGAGGAAGGCGAAAAACTGCCCGAACCCGGCGCAATAGTCAAAGTGCTGATCGAGGACGTGGAAGACATCCACGGGCTCGTCGACGACACCCGCGGCATGATCACTCTGAGCAAGCGCAAGGCCGAAAAAATCGAGGCCTGGATGAAGGTCATCGAAACCGTCCACGAAGGCGACGTGGTCACCGGCATCGTCACGCGCAAGATCAAGGGCGGACTGCTGGTCGACATCGGCGTGAACGTCTTCCTGCCCGCCAGCCAGGTCGACATCCGCCGGCCCACCGACATCGGCGATTACATCGGCCGCACAATCCAGTGCATCGTGCTGAAAATCGACGAAGCCCGGCGGAATATCGTCGTCAGCCGCCGCGCCCTTATCGAGTCCGAGCGGTCCGAGAAAAAATCGCAACTCCTGGCCGAATTGGAAACCGGCCAGCGCCGCAAGGGCATCGTCAAAAATATCGCCGAGTTCGGGGCCTTCGTCGATCTGGGCGGCATCGACGGCCTGCTGCACATCACCGACATGAGCTGGGGACGCATCAATCACCCCTCCGAAATGCTCTCCATCGACCAGGAAATCGAAGTGCAAATCCTGCACATCGACCACGAGCGGGAAAAAATCGCCCTGGGTCTCAAACAGCGCACGCCCAGCCCCTGGGAAAGCGTCGAACAAAAATATCCGGTCGGCGCACGGATTAAGGGCACGATTGTCAACGTGATGAGCTACGGCGCGTTCGTCAAGTTGGAGGAGGGGATCGAGGGCCTGGTGCACATCAGCGAGATGTCCTGGACCCGGCGCATCAGCCATCCCAACGAACTGGTCCAGCCCGAGGAAGAAATCGAAGTCATCGTCCTGAAAATCGACAAGGACAAGCAGGAAATCTCCCTGGGTATGAAACAAACCCAGGAAAATCCCTGGGATCGGGTAGCCGAGCGATACCCGCCCGGCGCAATCGTCAAGGGCACGGTCCGCAACCTGACCAACTACGGCGCCTTCATCGAGATCGAGGAAGGCATCGACGGACTGCTGCACGTAAGCGACATGTCCTGGACCCGCAAAATCAGCCATCCCAACGAACTGGTCGAAAAGAACCAGGAGGTCGAATGCCGCGTGCTCTCCGTCGATCAGGATCGCCGCCGCATCGCCCTGGGCATGAAACAGTTGACCGACGATCCCTGGCTTACCGACATTCCAGGCAAGTATCAGCCCGGCCAATTGGTCCACGGCCCGGTCACCAAGATCACCAATTTCGGCGTGTTCGTGGGTCTGGAAGACGGCTTGGAAGGACTACTGCACATCTCCGAACTGGCCGACCACAAAGTCGATAACCCCGAAGACGTGGTAAAGGTGGGCGAAGTCATCGAAGTCAAAGTCCTCCGCGTCGATCCGGACGAGCGCAAGATCGGCCTGTCGCGAAAGCGCGTGGAATGGGCCGAGGAAGCTGAGGCCGCCGCCGAAGGACAACCCGTCGAAAGCACTGTCGAAACCACCGAGTCTGTCGAACTAAAAGGCGGCGTTGGCTCCGGCAGCGGGCCGCTGATCAGCTTCCCCGCCAACGAGGAAACACCGCCAGAATCTCCTCCCGAACCGCCGCCCGAAGCGCCGCCCGCCGAATAGGCCTCCACGTTCCCAGGCTCCGCCTGGGAACGTGAGCACAAGCCGCGATTGCTTGATTGCAGTTGCGGCTTTTTTCGTACTCGTTCCCAGGCTCTGCCTGGGAACGGGGCTTCACTTGGGAACGGGCTGCCCTCTTCTCGTTGCTAGGCTCTGCCTAGCAACGCTAGTGTAAAATATCCAAAACCGTGGCCGCCTAATAGCAGCCACGGTTTTTTTGTCATCCATTATCTCGTTACCAGGCTCCGCCTGGGAACGGGATTTTGTCTTCCACTTAATCTTTTTTAACCCTATACTAGTCGCCATATTCGGGGTCGTTGTAAACTGATAATTTTACTCTCAAAAATCTTGTGAGTTCACTACGGAGGCCGATTGACTTCTAAGGAGGAGGTAACCCATAATCACGTTTGCGCCGTTGCGTAGGAGGTTGAATGGCTTTATTAGGAAATAACAAAATAATATGATGATGGCAGAAATACCAAACACTATTAATATCGCATTTAGCGCAGATGACTTTCAAAATGAACAGAAAGGATGCCTTTTCGAGACATTACTAAAGGCTCACTTTTTAGAGAAAGGATACATAGTCGCTACTCCGGAACCTGATTTAGGCGACGATTTGTGGTTAACTGAAAAGGAAGGAATTAAGGTTAAGCGTGGACAAATTAAATCATCACACAAATGCCGTATCCAATCCAATAATCCTAAAGGAGACCGTCAATATTGCGTTAAAATTCAGAACAATAATCTTAGTAAATGGCTACAAAGGCAAGGCTATATATACTTCTTCGGAATGACTGATGAACGATTCCATGGTTTGGCCGAAGGAAAAGTGGAAGGGGATGGCAACGATTGCCTTCTACGTATTGATAATACTAGGATTATAAGTCCTCCAAAGCAGCTTAACTACTTAGAGCCGAGAGTGACAAAGAAGGGTCAAGTCATTGATTGTTATTTCGTTGAAACAAGTGGTTTCCACTTTGGGTGTATCCCATGTGTGTTTTTTGAAAATATTGCAAAAGAATGGCTGAAAATAAAAGAGACGATGAAAAAAGAAAATAGTCTGTGGATTAAAGTAGAAGCAGATTGCAGTAATAATGGGGTGACTTGCTTTAAGTATTGGATTGGTAAAGAAAATATCACTCGCTATTTTGGACAGACAATATTTGGACTAGATGAAGCCTACAGCAATCTACGTTCCCAGGTGGAACCTGGGAACGAGATTATACCCACGAGCATTGTCTCCAAAAAATTCCGCCTATGAGCCGAACCCGCTATAAAATATACGACACGGCATTCCCTCATTTTCTAACATGTACGACAGTTGATTGGGTTCCGATATTTACCCGGCCGGATACAGTACAAATTGTAATCGAGTCATGGATATATCTTTCCGAGAACGACGGGCTTGATTTGTTTGGATATGTGATACTCGACAATCATCTGCATTTCCTCGCGGCTGCCTCAGATTTGGCAAATGTGGTTAAAAGGTTTAAATCGTTTACTGCACGGAAAATTATTGACCTATTGACCGAGCAGAACATTCAACAAATTTTATGCCGGTTGCAGTTCAGCAAAAAGCGACATAAGGTAGACCAGGATTATCAATTATGGCAGGAAGGCAGTCATCCTCAGATGATTCAAAATGATGAAATTATGTGGCAGAAACTTGAATATATTCACAATAATCCAGTCAAACGCGGTTATGTTGATGATCCTCTGCATTGGCGATACTCTAGCGCAAGGAATTATGCCGGACAGCCGGGCTGCTTGCCCGTGGTGACAAGTTGGTGAATAGCGATACGTTCCCAGGCGGAGCCTGGGAACGAGGGTAGCTGTTTATTTAACTGCCGCCCCAACGGCTTTAAACATATCTTTACGTTTTTTTCCAAATTCCGTCCCTACGCTTTCTGCCGGACGTGCCAATCTTGACGCCACGGCCTTACCACCGTTTTTTACGGTTTTCGCATACATTGCTGATGCAAATGGCAAAACTGTTTTTTACGCTATTTCCAGGTGTTATCGGAGTTTTATGCACGGGGCGGTCGGGCTGTGAGGGCTGGGTAAAATTCAACCCAAAAATCTTGCGCCATTTTTTTGACTTGCCGGAAAAAATAACCTAAACTTAAAAGTGACCGGTATTGCATGCCAGCCTGCCGGTCATATTGTTGACAAACAACCTGCCCACAGACACGCCGCCCACGGATAGGCGCCGGCAACGAAATTCTTCGACGGATTACACCATGCGACGGATCAGCACCGGCCTTTTACGCGCGACTTTCACGGCCTTCCTCCTCTTGCTCGGTGCAACCGCGTGGCACAGTTGCCCACCACGATTACCATTTCCAGCCGCACCCAATTGGTCGACGACCTCTTGAATCGCGGGCGGCAAATGGAATTGGAACGCCGCTGGGGCGACGCCCTCACCCATTACGAAGAGGCCCTTCGCCAGTTCCCCGCCGATAGCGTGTTGCAGCACCGCTTCGATTCCGCCCGACTGCACTACGATATCCAACGCCGCTCGGTCGATCGCAGCTTCAGCGATTCGCTCACCCGGCTGCCTCTGGACCGGGCACTGGACCTTTACGCCCAAGTATTGTTGAAGATCGATTCCCATTACGTCGATTCGCCCGACTGGAAAAACCTGGTCGAGCGCGGCACCAACAATTTGGAGGTCGCCTTAAGCGAGCCGGTTTTCCTGGAGCGTTACGTGCCCGAGACCTACCGCCCGGCAACCCGCGGTTTTTGCGCCGACCTAAGGGCGGTGCTCGGCGCTCGGCCCATCCGCACTCGCGAAGAAGCCGGCCAGGCCGTGGCCGTGGCTGCCGAGCTTGCCCAAAATCGCCTGGCCGTTCCGTCCACCGTCGCTGCGCTGGAGTATCTCTGCGGGGCTACCAACTCCCTGGACCAATATTCCTCCTTCCTCACCCCCGATCAATTAAATGAAGTCTATTCCCAAATCGAGGGCAACTTCGTCGGCCTGGGGATCGAGCTTAAGGTTCAGGCCAACGCCCTGACTATCATCAGGGTGATTTCCGGCAGCCCCGCCGAGCAAGCGGGCGTTCGCCCCGGCGACCGCATCGTCGCCGTCGATGGGCGAACAACTTCCTCCATGTCCACCGACCAGGCCGCCAACCTCCTGCAAGGCGTCGATGGAAGCTACGCGGCCCTGACCGTGACGGGCGCGGACGGTCAGCAGCGGCAGATGAACGTCCGCCGGCGAAGGATTGATGTCCCCAGCGTCGATCAGGTGAGCGTGATCGACCGCGAAAACGGCGTCGGCTATTTCAAGCTCAATTGCTTCCAAAAAACCACCGCCCACGATCTGGACGCCGCCTTGTGGAAACTCCAGCGCGACGGAATGCGCAGCCTGATCATCGACGTCCGCGGCAATCCGGGCGGGCTGCTGGTGGCCTCGGTCGAGGCGGTAAATCGCTTCGTCGACCATGGAGTCGTCGTCACCACCCACGGCCGCAGCGCACAGGAAGACAACACCTTCACCGCACACGCCGAAGGGATCTGGCAAATACCCCTGGTGGTCATCGTCGATCAGGACAGCGCAAGCGCGGCCGAAATTTTCGCCGGCGCAATTCAAGATCTGCATCGCGGCACAATCGTCGGCGTGCGGACCTACGGCAAAGGTTCGGTCCAAGGCATCTTCCCCCTGGATGGCACCACCGCCGGCATCCGCTTGACCACGGCCAAGTTTTATTCGCCCTCCGGCCACCCGTACAGCGGGATCGGCGTTGAACCCGACGTTTCCCCGGCCCGCCAAGTGGCAAAACCGGTCGACGGCCAATCCATCTCCCCGGCCGGCCAATCCGACGCCATGCTGACAGCCGCCCTGGAAATCGCCCGCGGCGGAGCCCAATCGCTCCAAGCCCGCAATCCGCGATAATAACTCTTCAGGCGGAAGAAAAAAGGCGGCTTGCAGCCGGTTCGTCTTTATTTACAAAATTCAATGACAATCTATAATAGGAAGATAGATTGCATTGATGTCCTTGATCTATTTTACGCCAAGGAAAGACTGTTCATGAATAAAGAACAATATATTGTCGATGACCACGGCCGGCGAACCGCCGTTATCCTGCCTGCGAAAGTTTATGATCAAATGCTGGAAGATATCCACGATTTAGCGGTAGTCGCCGAACGCCGCAAGGAAGGTACAGTTACACTGACCGAAATGAAAAAGCGGATGAAAAAAAGTGGCCTCTTATAACGTCTGCTTTAAAAATTCCGTAGAAAAGGATTTCAAAAAACTACCAAGCTCCATGGTGCACCGAATAATGGAGCGTATGGACAGTTTAGCAACGGACCCTTTTCCGCGAGGAACCTCAAAACTCTCCGGGGCGGATCATCTTTATCGCGTCCGAGTCGGTGATTATCGAATTATTTACTCGGTTGACGAGCAGGCGAAATTTATTTTTATACATTATGTCCGGCATCGTCGCGATGCATACCGGGATATATAAATTGTCTATCGCAGTCGCGTTTCCAGCGAAGATATGTGCCGAGCAGTTATATGCTGCGCCCTTTGTTCGGGCATGTACCCGCGGGTGCCGGTTATGCCTACCTGCCGGCCGACGTAATTCTGCAAATTCACGCCCGGCGCTGGCGTGACGTAATACCGCACGTTGCCCGCCTCGTCGACCAAGGCGTAACGCGGCGCCCCGACCTTCGGCGAAAACACCTGCTGCAACTGGCCCACCCCGTCGAATTGCCCGTCCGGATCGGCCGTGGCCGCCGCTTTTTCCATGGTCTTTTGTAGCCCAGCCAGAAAACGGTTCGAAACCGCGTTCTGCTCGCGCATGGCGCGTAATCGAATCGTATCGCTGCTTGATGTCTTCGAATCGGGCGATCTTGTTTATAAGCAATCGCGCCTTGCCCCTATCCGCCGCCGAATCCGCCCGATCCAACAG
The DNA here is from genome assembly GCA_963844755.1 of Pirellulales bacterium. Taxonomy (GTDB): domain Bacteria; phylum Planctomycetota; class Planctomycetia; order Pirellulales; family Thermoguttaceae; genus JBEKIK01. The sequence goes on along the minus strand of CAWJPM010000011.1, from coordinate 1,165,705 downwards.
CGATTCCCCGCGAATCCGCATGGCATCGAACGACCAGACCGTCGGCTCCTCGACCACCATCATCGACAGCTCGAGATCGATCCGATCCAATTCGGCTTGGAACTGCTCTGAAGATATTTTGTCGCCCCCGCCCGATGAACGTGCGTCCGTTTCTGCCTCCTGCCGATTGTTCGATGAATCCTGCCCCAATGCGGAGTCGGCCGATCCGCCGCCGCGCAAACCATCGCGCGGCCGCTCTTTAGTGAGAAACTTTTCCGAAATCCAGCGGAACTCGCCCGATGGCGGGGCAATCTTGTACCAGACCTGCGATTTCCCGCCGGGCGTCTCTTTCGAGTCCAAAATTTCCACCGCCTCGCCCTTGTGCATCCGTACTTGGATCACGTCGCGCACGTTGCTCAAGCTGCTGCCCACCCTGGAGGCGACGTCGTCCTCCTTTACTACGGCCAGGTTGCCATCCTGCAATTTTAGCACCCGGCCCGAGATCCAGGAAAAACTCCCTTCCGGCGGCCTGATTGCGCACCAGCCCCCGGCATCGCGGCGATACACCTCGATCATCTCGCCCTTTTGCAGCTTGTCGGTGGGATAAAAATCCTCTCCCGGCCCGGAGCGCACCTCCACCTCATCGGCCGTCGCATAAGCCTTGTACGGAAACGCCTGTTCCCCGCAAGCCGTGGACACGGACAATATTATTAAACCAACAAAAACAACCAGCAACCGTGGCATGGCAATGCCTCCCGGCAATGAAATTACTTGTAAATTCAGAAAAGACTCCAACTAAAGTCCCCTCTCCCTCTGGGAGAGGGATAGGGTGAGTGCAAAGAAGAGATTCACAGGCCGCAAACTTGTACCGAAATACGCCGGACAATTCAAGGGCAATAGATTGACAACATTGTTTTAACTTATTAACGCAATATTGGACTCTAAAAGGTGTATTATACGCTTTCTATTTCAAACCCGCGCGTCTAATACCCAGATAACTCACACATCCTAAATTGAATATATGCTGATAAACCGCTTGCGGTTTCGCGATAAGCCAACAATATGCCGTTTTCCTGAAATAATTGTCAATTCAAACATGTGTCTAAGTGCAGGTTTGAATTAGAATTGGTATTACGCTAAAAAATCACAAAAATCGTTCTTGTTAAAATAGGCAAACCTACCCATCAAATCGGCGGGGATGAAATTGCCAATACTTATTTGTTACAATATCGTTTATGCTTTGCGAAAATTCGATTTATTTAATAATACGTAACCTTAAATACAAGGATTAGCATGGTGAACGAGTACCAACTCTGTTTGGCGTTGCTGCAATCAGATACTGAAGATGAAGTTGTTGGCTTACTGTCGGAGGCCGGTTATTGGAGTGACCGAGACGCATGGCGCTATTTTGGCGATCTCGAAAATAACTGGAGTACCATTGGAAATCAACAAAGCAGTCCACATGCCGCCTTAGTTGAGAAGCTTGTAAATGCAGTCGATGCTACCCTTATGGGCCACTGTTATGCTGCGGGGATTGAGCCTACCGCAAGTTTAGCCCCACGAAGTATGCGAGCAGCGGTAGCACAGTTTTTCGATAACACGACCCTCGAAAACAATCCGCATGCTGGTGTGATTCGCACATGGCCAGCCAGTAAACGAACGCAGGTTGCTCAATTCATCACTCTTGTTGCGACTGGCTCAAAGAGCAATCCGTGTTTCACAATTGCAGACGCAAGAGAGGGGCAAACACCAGATGAAATGCCGGATACCCTTCTTTCTTTGACTCGAACAAACAAACTGCGAATTCCTTTTGTCCAGGGGAAGTTCAATATGGGCGGGACTGGAGTATTCAAATTCTGCGGTAAGCAAAATCTTCAACTTGTGATCACTCGTTGACACCAGAAAGCCTTAAAGGGTTACAGCAGAGATCAGCTTTTATGGGGTTTTACAGTTGTTCGCAGAGAAGACCCTGAACGTGGCAGACGAAGCTCGGTATTTACATATCTAGCCCCCATGGGAAAAGACGTGCAGCCTGGAAACGGGGGCGTTTTGAGATTCGCTGCCGATGATTTTCCGCTCTTCCCGCTTTTTGAAAGCGAGAACAACCGTAATCCATATGGACGGAAAGTAAAGTGGGGGACAGCAATTAAGCTATACGAATACTCACTGCCCGCTCCGCTGGTGGTCGATCAAACATCTTGATGGCAGATGGCTTGATGAGACGTACCGACTTACTTCTACCCGATACTGCACTTCCGATCCGCTTCTGTGAGGCAAGGGAATTTCGAGGACATGCAGGGAGTTTTGAGAATACTCTGACCGGCCTGAGTGTTCGCCTTGAAGACGACAAGACAAACAATCTCGAAGATGGATTCCCTACATCTTGCCCGCTTGCAGCAAGCAGCGAGTCGATGAAAGCGACAATATACGCTTTCAAGAAAGACAAGGCAAAAACTTACCGTAATGACGAAGGTATTGTATTTACATTGAATGGCCAAACACATGCAATCCAAAAAGGAGCAGGGGTTTCTCTTCGTCCCCTAACATTCCACCGATGGTAAAGAACATGCACGCCAGGATACGGTGGTGAAGTAAGAATAAGATTAGTCTTTTTTTTCAGGGAGCGTCCGTATGATTCGATTTTCAGTTCATCTGCGGAGTTTTGCACGCATCGGAAGACAGCTCGTTGCCCTGTCAACTTCTCGTTTTGAACTAAGGCAAGACGATATTCCTGCACCGCTTCAATTGACAGAGATAACGTTTCAGCAAGAACGGCCCTAAATTCATCAACTGTTGGAATATATTTGCGACAATCCATTGCCCACTGGCCACATCTCAGCAAAATACATCTCGCAAATCGTTGGTGTCTATGTGATGGTAATTCTCTTACTGAAGCAAGGTACTGTTCACAGAGTTTACGCAAACGCCATGGCATGTTGCGGTCGTATCCCGCAAATTTATGAGTGCGAAGATTTTCTACAGATTGGTGGATATTCAGTCGTTCCGTAATGGATTGGAACCACCGCTTTATAGACTCTAATTCTGCATTTGAAAGGGGGACTGTTTTTGTGCGAGTTAGAAAGACTGCCAACGAACTGATGTCACTACCAAATGCGTGGCGTCCACATAGCCTAGCCTCGACCATCGTAGTTCCACCACCAACAAATGGATCGAGAACAATCTCTCCCGGAGAAGTGAAGTGTTCGATGGCAGATCGTGCGAATACAGGTGAAAATCGGGCAGGATATTTATACAGGTTGTGTGTGTAGCCCTTTACTGGGCCTTGGTATTTTACAGCATCCAAGAAAGGATATTGCTCTAAAAAACTAGATTCATAGGGTATTATATGTTTGCTTCCGTATTCCATCTATGTTTCCACAAGATTGTGTTTATACAATGTATTATAATTCTGACCGCTTGTATGATGTTCAGGAATGCCTGTCAAGATCAGTTATCCGTACTAAATTCTATGGCTGATGAGTCATAGTGTAGACTAAGAATTTTGTATGTCTATTGAATGATTTTTACTCATAGTTGTACCTCTCGTGAGGATTTTCTCAGTTCATTTGAAGAACCAAAATAATCTCTTCCCTTCTTATCTTACTCCGTTTGCCGTTGAAGCTGAAAATAGGTAGAATCGGGCTTTTCAGTTGCAGGACGACTTTAAAAGTCGTCTTACATGGCTGTTTCAAGCGGAGTGTGTCATGCCTCGTTACAATCCGGCCGTTATCGAACCCAAGTGGCAGCAGTTTTGGGAGGAAAATCGCACATTTAGTGCACCCAGATTACCCAAAGACCGCAAATTATATGTCCTGGATATGTTCCCCTACCCCAGCGGAGATGGGCTCCATGTGGGCCATCCCGAAGGCTACACCGCCACCGACATTGTCTGCCGCTTCAATCGCATGAAAGGCACGAGCGTGATGCACCCCATGGGCTGGGACGCCTTTGGCCTGCCCGCCGAACAGCACGCCAAAAAAACCGGCGCCCATCCCCGTGAAACCACCGAGAAAAACATTGACAACTTCCGCCGCCAGTTGAAGATGCTAGGTTTCTCCTACGATTGGGATCGTGAACTGGCCACTACCGATTTGGAGTATTTCCGCTGGACGCAATTTATCTTCCTCGTGCTGTTCGATACCTGGTTCGACGAGGCCCAACAACGCGGCCGGCCCATCGTCGAACTGCCCATTCCCGCCGATATCGCCGACGAAGGCGAAGACGCCGTGGCCCAATATCGCGACGAGCACCGCCTGGCCTATCAACTCGAAGCCCCGGTAAATTGGTGCCCGGCCCTGGGCACTGTCCTGGCCAACGAGGAGGTAGTCGGCGGCCTTAGCGAGCGCGGCGGGCATCCGGTCGTCCGCATCCCACTGCGCCAATGGATGCTCCGCATCACTGCTTACGCCGACCGCCTGGAAAACGACCTCGACTCGCTCGACTGGTCCGAAGGCATCAAAATGTTGCAGCGCAACTGGATCGGACGCAGCACAGGTGCGGAAGTGGATTTTTTCATCGGTATCATTACCGACGAAGAAGGCAAACCTTCTCCCAAGGAATACCAGGGCTGGCTTGTCGATCGAAAAATAGCCGGCTGGCTCAATAAGCCCGACGAAGAAGTGCTCCGCATCTACACAACCCGGGCCGACACGCTCTTCGGCGCCACTTACATGGTCATCTCGCCCGAGCATCCCTATGTCGAGCGCCTGACTAAGCCCGAACAAGCCCAAAAAGTCCGCGAATATTGTGAACAGTCGGCCCGCAAAAGCGATCTGGACCGCACCGACCTGGCCAAGGAAAAAACCGGCGTTTTTACCGGCTCTTATGCCATCAATCCCGTTAACGGCGAGGCGATTCCAATTTGGATAGCTGATTACGTCCTGATAAGCTACGGCACCGGCGCGATCATGGCCGTGCCCGCCCACGATACCCGCGATTTCGAGTTCGCGGTAAAATTCAATCTGCCAATCATCGCCGTGGTCGATCCCGGCGATAATGTCTCCCCTCGCCCTTTGGGAGAGGGGCAGGGGGTGAGGGCCGGCGGTGCGAACAACCCTCACCCTAACCCTCTCCGGGCACCGACCGAAGGTTGGTCGGGCGAGGGGACTAAATTGCGCGATGACCTTCTGGCCGGGCGTGTGTCCTTCATCGCCGACGGCACGGCCATCAATTCCGGCCCATACAATGGCCTTTCCACGCCGGAATTCAAGAAGAAAATCGCCGAAGACCTTGCCGAAAAGGGCATCGGGCGCAGTGCAGTGAATTATAAACTCCGCGATTGGCTCTTTAGCCGTCAGCATTTCTGGGGCGAACCCTTCCCAATCCTCCACGAACTGGACTCCGCCGGCAAACCAAACGGCCGCATCAGACCATTGAATCCTGAAGACCTGCCCCTCGATCTTCCGCTGAAAATGAGCTTCGACTCAAAGCACGACGAGCCGACTCCACCCCTGGATAAGGCCCCGCACGATTGGCTCTACGTCAACATCGGCGGCAAGCGCTACAAGCGCGAAACCAACACCATGCCGCAATGGGCCGGCTCCTGTTGGTACTATCTCCGCTTCCTCGACCCGAAAAACAACAAGGCCCTGGTCGATCCCAAGCTCGAAAAGGCCTGGATGCCCGTCGATCTCTATGTGGGCGGCGCCGAACACGCCGTGCTGCATTTGCTCTACGCCCGATTCTGGCACAAAGTGCTTTTCGACCGCGGTTACGTCAGCATGCCGGAGCCATTCCAAAAATTGGTCAACCAGGGAATGATACTGGGGGAACCACGTTATGAACTTTGGGTAAACGAGAATGAGGATTTGAGCCTAGGTGAACCTGTTTCTTTCCCAGATATAGAAATAGGGAAAAAAATATATCGAATTATAGATGTAAAGAAGGAAGATGTAGAAATCAGATCAGGTAAACCATATAAAAAAGGTACCAATTACGAATTAACAATCCAGACAGAAAAGATGTCCAAAAGCCGCGGCAACGTGGTCAATCCCGACCAGGTAGTGACCGAATACGGGGCCGACGCCCTGCGCCTGTACGAGATGTTCATGGGCCCACTGGAGGCCGTAAAACCCTGGAGCATGGACGGCGTATGCGGCGTGCGAAACTTTTTGGACCGCGTATGGCGCCTGATTATCGACGACCGCGCAGAAACCATGCAACTCAACCCGGCCGTGCAAGACGCCGCGCCCACGACCGAGCAAAACCGCATGCTGCACAAGACCATTAAGGCCGTGACCAACGACATTGAACAGATGTCCTTCAACACGGCCATCGCCCGGATGATGGAATTCACGAATTTCTTTTTCAAGGAAGAAGTTCGCCCGCGCGAGGCGATGCAAAAACTCGTGCTATTGCTTTCGCCCTATGCCCCGCACCTGGCCGAAGAGCTTTGGCAAGCCCTGGGCAATGCGAAAACCCTGGCCTACGAGCCCTGGCCCGCGTACGACGAGGCCATGCTCAAACAAGACACGATCGAAGTGCCCGTCCAAGTAAACGGCAAGCTTCGCGGCCGCATCCAAGCCCCGACCGGCGCCGACAACGCCGCCCTGGAAGCCCTGGCCCGCGCCGACGCCAAAGTCGCCGAACATCTGTCCGGTAAAAAAGTCATTAAAGTAATCGTTGTCCCAGGTAAAATGGTAAATTTTGTAGTTAAGTGAGATTTTTTATGATCAACGTCTCCCCAGGCAAAACTCGCATCGGCTGGATCGGCGCCGGCGTGATGGGCGCGAGCATGTGCGGGCATCTGATGCGCGCGGGCTTCGCCGCCACGGTCTTTAACCGCACCAAGGCCAAGGCCGATAAACTCTTGTCATTCGGGGCCGCTTGGGCCGATAGTCCCCGGGCCGTGGCCGAGGCCTCGGATGTGGTCTTCACCATTGTCGGATACCCCTGCGACGTGCGCAGCGTGATTCTCGGCGAAAACGGCGTGCTATCGGGCTGCAAGAGCGGAATGATAATCGTAGACATGACCACCAGCCAGCCCTCGCTGGCCGTGGAGATCGCCCAAGCCGCCGCTAAAATCGGCGCGAATGCCGTCGATGCCCCGGTTTCCGGCGGCGACGTCGGCGCCCGCGAAGCGAAACTCTCGATCATGATCGGCGGCGAAAAAGAAGTGGTCGAGGCCTTGACTCCCTGCTGGGAAGCGATGGGTAAAACCTACGTCCATCAAGGTTTGCCTGGCGCAGGCCAGCACGCCAAACTCACAAATCAAATCCTTGTCGCCGCGAACATGATCGGCGTGTGCGAAAGCCTACTTTACGCCTACAAAGCCGGGCTGGATCTGGACAAAGTATTGCAATCGGTGGCCCCGGGCGCGGCCGGCAGTTGGGCCCTATCAAACCTCGGCCCTCGCATTATCGCCAACAACTTCGCCCCTGGCTTCTTTGTTGAACATTTTATCAAAGACATGGGCATCATCCTCGACGAGTCCCGTCGCATGGAACTTTGCCTGCCCGGCCTGGCCCTGGTCCACCAGTTGTATGTTTCGCTAAAAGCCAACGGCCACGGTCGCGACGGCACCCAGGCCTTACATCTTGCCCTGGCGGCAATGTCCAACATCGACTGGAAAAATCGCTGAACTACTACTAGAGAATCATCAGAAATACCGGCGATTTACCTTTAAATACGTTAGTAGTTGTAAATAAGATAATCCGTCTTTTAGATATATTTGAATAACTCGATAGTGGGAAGATAAAAGTATTTATTTAGGTTAATATAACTTCATAATACTAACCTGGCTCAAATAAGGGCCTCTTTGAGGTTTTCCAATATAATCATATTGATATTTAAAAAAAGGTTTTGCAATTTTTTCCAATTTTTTTCGCTGTGTACCTGAATTCACTCCCACGCATCCGCAATTGTTGCGTGTAACCACCCACCATAAACTCGCCGGCTAGCTACAATTGTGATCTTCTTTTTACAGAATCGCTAGACACCGGCGATAATCCATCCGGACTGCTTTGATGCACCTCCTACGAAGTCTAAGATTACAAAACATCCACACAACCGATTATTATCTGTATCGCAGCGCGATTGGGGCCAACGGGCGCCATCGGGCACTAACAGGGCAACATGCGAATCATGATCGCGTTGGTCGGCATAGTCGGCTGGTCGATCGCGGCTTTATATGCAATTTAAAATTTGCAATCTTTTTCTTTTCCATATTTGCGATAACGTTATCGCCGGCCAAGGGCGATGACTGGCCCCAATTCGGCGGCGACAACGATCGCAACCTGGTCTCCGAGGAAAAAAATCTGCCCGCCTCCTTCGTGCCCGGCAAAAAACGCACGGACGGCTCGGGCATCGATATGCAAACCACGAAAAACGTCAAGTGGGTCGCCCGCCTGGGCACCGAAAACTACTCCGGCCCGGTCGTCTCGGGCGGAAAAGTCTTTATCGGCACCAACGACGTCAATCTCAACGATCCACGCTACAAACCCACAGGCGGCGGCGTGCTGCTCTGCCTCGACGAAGCCACCGGAAAATTGCTCTGGCGACTCGTCGTTCCAAAACTGGAATCCGGCCGGCGCAGCACCGAGTTTGACAACATGGAATTGGGCATCTGTTCCACGCCTTGCGTGGAGGGCAATCGGGTGTATGTAGTCACCAACCGCGACGAGGTGCTCTGTCTCGATACCGAAGGCATGGCCAACGGCAACGACGGCCCCTTCCACGACGAACGCCGCTATACTGGCGCTCTTAGTGATCCCACTCCCGGCCAACTCCCCGGCGATGCCGACATCATCTGGCGCTACGACATGCTTTCCGAACTTCCGGTGTTCCCCCACGACGCGGCCAGTTGCTCCGTCTTTGTTTACGGCGACCTGGTGTACGTCAACACCGGCAACGGCGTGGATAATAAAAAAGCCCCCTTTCCCATGTCGCCCAGCCTTATTGCCCTGGACAAGCACACCGGCCGGCTGGCCGCAAAAGACGACGAGATGATCGGATCGCGGATTTTCCACGGGCAATGGTCTTCGCCTTCGCTGGGTCACCTGGCTGATAATAAGACCCTGGTCTTCTTCGGCGGCGGCGACGGTGTTTGTTACGCCTTCGAGGCCTTGCACGCCGCCCCGCCCAAGCCCGCCTACTTGCATAGAGTCTGGTCCTTCGATTGCAATCCGCCCGAGTACCGGTACAAAGACGGCAAACCCATCGACTATTGGGCCGGCAGTAAATTGGAAAATGAGGACTTTGTCAACGACGGCTCCTACGTCGGTCCCAGCGAAATCATCGGCACGCCCGTCTTCTACAACAACCGCGTTTACGTGGCCACCGGACAGGATCCGCGGCACGGGCTGGGCAAGGCCGTGTTAAATTGTATCGATGCCACCCAGGTCGGAGACGTCTCGCAAACCGCCAAAATCTGGTCTTACGACGGCATCGACCGCAGCATGTCCACGCCCTCGGTCGCATACGGTCTGGTGTTCATCGCTGACGCCGACGGACATATTCATTGCCTCGACGCCGACACCGGTAAATGCTATTGGGTGCACGACGCCAAGTCCGATATCTGGAGTTCCACCCTGGCGGCCGACGGCAAGGTCTACATCGGCACCCGCCGAAGCCTGCTTGTATTTGCCGCCGCGAAAGAAAAAAAAATCCTAGGCGACATCCGCCTCGGCTCCCAAATCCGCTCCACCCCCGCTGTCTCCGACGGCGTGCTCTACGTCGCCTCGCAGCAATATCTCTGGGCCGTGCAAAAAGACCCCAAAAATCCCGACCTCAAAGGCAAAGTCCTGGCCTCCGGCGATTCCAAACCCGACGGTACTGTGAATCGCCCAACAAATAAATGAGAATGTCCTGAAATTGAATGGCTGTTCTTACGCGCATTTTTTCATTCGTTTAGCCGCGACCCGTAGGGGAGCGAAAATGTCCCCATTTCCCCTCCTTCTCCGCTAAAAAAACCATGACAAAGTCTTTTCCTCTTCAATTCCTGATATTCTATTTCCTTGCTTCCGGTTTCATGCCGGCGGATGAAACTACGACGCGAGGCACAGATTTCATTGTCGGATCTCAACAAACGCCCAAGGCCTTTCCACTGGTTCACGATGGTCAGAGCGCCGAGATCGTATTTGATGCCAACGACGCGGCCGTTGTGAAAACGGTTGCCGAGGCTCTTGCCAAGGATATCGCTTTGGTGACCGGCGTCAAACCCGGCATTCGCGCCAGCGGCGAAAACCTTCCTAAGATCGCGATAATCATGGGTTCGATGGAAGGATCCAGCCTTATTAAGGCAATGTGCAATGCAAAAAAAATTCCGGCGGACCGGATTCAGGGAAAATGGGAGACCTTTCTGATCACGGTGGTCGAGCATCCGCTGGAGGGCGTGGACCGCGCCCTGGTGATTGCCGGCAGCGATCCCAGGGGCGCGGCTACTGCCTCGGCAAGTCTACTCACAAACTCGACAAGGACGGCACAGTAAAAATCCGCCTAGCCCCGCTCGATCCGGGCCTACTAATACGCATTCTAATTTAAATCAGCGCGTTTGAGGTAGGGGACAGCACAGACAGACTTCATGATTTCTGGATCGAGGACCGCGGTATGCCAGGCGGTGATAGCGGCATCTTCCAAAGCGTCATAGTCAGCATATGCCCGGTTCGACCAATAGTGGCTTTTAAGATAGTGCCAGAGGTTTTCAATCGGATTAAGCTCCGGGCTATAAGGCGGTAATTGCACCAGGCTGATGTTTTCAGGTACTCGGAGTTGTTTACTCCGGTGAAAACCGGCACCATCCCAGATCATCACGGCATGTTCATTGCTGGCAAGTCTTTGCGAAAACTCATGTAGAAACACATTGACCACAGCGGTGTTCAGGCGAGGGCTTAACAGTCCTTCGGCTCTCCCTGTATCGGGACACACGGTCCCTAAAACCCACAAGTACTCGTATTGTGTCTGACGCACTGCTACGGGTCGCGATCCCTTCGATGCCCAGACGTTGGTCATGGTTCCCTGCTGCCCGAATCGCGCCTCATCTTGGAAAAAGACATGCACCTGTTTTCCCGGATGTTCTGCGGCAATCGTCATAATCTGCTCTGGCAGCCGACGCTGAAAATCCGCCTGTACTTCCGCATCGAATTTGCGATGACGCGGCCGGGGCCGCAGATATGAATAGCCCAATTGATGCAGTAAGTAATACACGGCAGGCAGCGAGCGGAGAACGCCAAACTCCTGAGCCAGAATACGTTGCACATCAACGCCTCGAAGCGAACAAACATCATCCTCAGGCGTCGGCCCACCGTCCAGCCGCTGCCTCATTTGCTGTTCTTCCTCCGGTGTTAGTGGACCCTGACGATGTCCGCCCCATTGATCTTCGAGCCCTTGTAATCCCTGCTCATTGAACCTATAGACCCAGTCCTGGCACACGCGACGCGACAAACCAAGTGACATTGCAATCGCCGGGGCGGTATATCCTTTAATTGCTAAAATGATAATCCGCAAACGTTTGGATCGCCGAGCATCACGTTCCTCCCGCTCCAGACGCTCTAATTCTGCCAAAGGTAAATGATCTCTCACTTCCATAGCGACCTCCTTGTTCGGGTGTCGCTATACTATAATGGGCAATCTGGGAGGGCGCAATAGAATGCGCGCTGTTTTAAATTAGAATTCGTATAATAAGCCAAATCAAGATTTACTAAGGGGGAATGGGGAAAAAAGGATAAAGGAAAATTTATCCCAAGTGAATATGACAGCCCAGGCTTGCCGCTCTTGAGAGGCTAACCTGGGCTATTTTTTTCTTTTTATCCATTGACTATGGTCTTATTCCCGACCATGGCCGCGCTTAGTATTGCGGCCGTGCTTTGGCGCATGACGCGGGGATCGACCGGTTCGCCGGCCATCAGGCAGCGGCGGACTTCTTTGCCGGAGATGAAAACAGGTTTTTCTTCTTTGTGGTTTTCCATCAGGTCAACCCGGCCGAGCGACTCGTAATAGGCGGCAAAACCCACGTTGAGCGGCTTGATCTTAAGATCGCCTTTTAAATTATTGAAAATTTCATGGGCGTCGAAATCGCCCCAGATGGGCTTGCCGTCGTGATAAGGCGCATCGGCGTGCTTCCGCCCGATGATGATATCGGTAAAGCCGAAGTTCTGCCGGTAAATGCCGTGCATCACCGCTTCCTTCGGACCGCCGTAGAACATTTTGATGTCCAGGCCCAACAGGATGACGCGATCGGGCACGGACTCGCCGCGCAGACCCCACAGCGCCGGATCGCTGTCGCCTTCGCCCAGCATTCGTTGATCGATAAGGGCCTCGTAAGTGTGCATGCGGACGTCGGCATGGACGTCGTCGCCCTTGGTCTCGCCGATAAGCGGGTTCAGGCACGCGCCGGCGTTGTGGCCCGCCCGGAGCAGAGTTTCCAAACCGCAAACCAAGGCGTACTCGTGCGCGCGGTGCAAGGGATTGCGGGTTTGAAATGCCACGACCCGCTGCCAGCCTTTTTCGGCCAGCAGTTTGCGGACCTCGACCGGCGAAAGCACGTACTTGCCGAACACCGGATGCTTGGGCTGCGGCAGGACCTCGATCGCGCCGCCCAAGAGGTGCGTTTTGTCGGCGTCGCCCTTGAGGACCATGTCTCCGCCCGGATGATCGGTCCGCTCTGTTAGATACACGCCGCGGAGGTAACGCATTTTATCCCAAGGAAAAACGTCGGTAATATCCAGAACGGCCACGATCCGGCCGTCGGAATTCACCAGCGCGGCTTTTTGGCCCGGCTTCAGTTTTTTGGCCGTATCGGCCGTCACAGGCAGCGCGAGCGGGATGGTCCAGGCATATTTCCGGCCGTTGTGTTCGATCACCGATTCGTCGAGCACGCGGTTGTACGCGGCCGAATCCATGGGTCCGGTCAAAGGGCTTAAGCCCCCGTCGCCGAAGCGATAAACGGTCGATAGATCGGCGTCCGACACGGGCACCCGCTCCAACGTTTTGGCCCGGGCGAGAAAATCGGCAATATCATCGGCAGCAACGGTTCGGCAAACGGGCTCGGTCAATCCGCCATGCGGGGGCACTAGGGCGCTCATCGGCATTTCCTTTTCAGTTCACAGTTTTCAGTTATCAGTTTTCAGTTTACGTTTCACGGTAATAAGTTTTCGGCCTCAGGCTTAAAACCTAAGCAAGTTAACAGTATAAGAAGCACGGCCCGGTTCCACAACCCAAGCACAGTGCGTCCTTAGCGCGAGCATGGCGGATTAAATATAATTTGAAGTTTATATGTACACAAATTCAGATACAAAAACCCTAGCCCCTAATCCCTAGATCCTAATCCCTAATCCGTTATATATGATACATCTGCTCGTCTTGTTCCTTGGCACGTTCCAGTAGTTCGGCCAGGGAGATGTTTTGCAGCATCTGGCGTTCCACGGCGGTGACGTCCTGCCAGGTTTTCATCAGTACTTTAACTGCCGGAGAATCGGGCGATGCGCTGCAAGTCTGCCCGTTCTCCTCGGTTGACCCTTCGATAACCTCCATGATTTGTCCGAGCGAAATATCCTTTGGGGCTTTTACCAGTTGATACCCTCCAGCCGCGCCGCGAATGCTTGCCACCAATCCGGCCCCTTTTAATTGAAGCAGTATTTGCACGAGAAATCGCGGCGGAACATCGTGCCGCTCGGCAATCCGCCGAATGCGAACGGGCTCGCCGGTCCCAAACTGGGACGCTAGCTCCATCATCGCTATGCAGGCATATTCGGTTTTTGCGGAGATTTTCATAGTTTCACTGATAAAAATAAATACTTACCAATTAAGCTCACATTGAAATTATCGACTTATTAGTGTAAAAATCAATTATACTAATGTTTGTGAACAATAGCAAGTATTTAGTTTTACCACGCCAAGCCAATATATGCCCTACTTGACTAATGATTTCCCCCGAGGCATTATGGCAAACTAGTCATTTTTCTCACTCAATTTGGACACTTAATCAACTATAAAGGTGCCAGACTATATGAAAGAAAAGGCTTATTTGGCAGTGGATCTTGGGGCCTCTAGCGGTCGGCACGTTTTGGGGCGTTTCGACGGCCAACGACTGCAACTCGAAGAGGTCTTCCGCTTCAATAACGGTCCGGTCGATGTGGCCGGCAGCCTGCATTGGGACCTGCTGGGCCAATGGTCTCAGGTTTGCCAAGGGCTGCGTATTGCGGGAAGCAAAACCAACGGCCAGATCGTCAGCGTCGGAGTCGACACTTGGGGAGTGGATTTCGGACTCCTCGGCCGCGGCGACGTGTTGCTGGGCAATCCCTATCATTACCGCGACAGTCGAACCAACGGCATGATGGAAAAAGCCTTTTCCATAGTACCCAAGGAAGAAATCTTTAAGCACACCGGCCTGCAATTCATGCAGTTCAATACGCTCTATCAACTCCTGGCGATGAAGCTCGGCAATTCGCCCCTTTTAGACGCCGCCGAAACCCTGTTGATGATGCCCGACCTGTTCCATTGGCTCCTGACCGGCGTGAAAAGCAACGAGATGACCGACGTCAGCACCAGCCAAAGTTATGATCCGATCAAGGGCGATTGGGCCTGGCCGCTTTTGGAAAAATTCGGCCTGCCTTCAAGAATTTTCGGGCGCATATCGCAGCCCGGCACTCGGCTTGGACCGTTGCGGAAAAATCTCGCCGCCGAACCCGGTCTAAGCGCAATGCAAGTGGTTTTGCCCGGCACGCACGATACGGCCAGCGCGGTCATGGCCGTGCCAGCAGCCAGCAAGCCCGGCCAGCGTCCCGACTGGTGCTACATCAGCCTGGGCACTTGGGCCTTGATGGGCATCGAGTCGCCCCAGCCGGTCGTAACCGATCAGTTGCAAAAATTGGCCTTCACCAACGAAGGCGGCGTAGGCGGAACGACCCGCTTGTTGCGAAATATCGCTGGGCTGTGGCTGGTCCAGGAATGCCGCCGAATATGGAACCAGTCGGGCGAAAAATTTTCCTGGGACGATTTGACCAAACTCGCCGCCTCGCAACCGCCGCTAAAATCCTTCGTCAATCCCGACGCCCCCGAACTGCTCGCACCAAGCGACATGCCCGAGGCCATCCGCGCGCTTTGCAAACGCACGGGCCAAAACGTGCCCGGCGAAAAGGGCGCGATTCTGCGCTCCGCCTTGGAAAGTCTGGCCCTGAAATTCCGGCATACGTTGGGCATGTGCGAGCAACTCTCCGGCGGCCGGATCGAAACCATCCACATCGTGGGCGGCGGCACTCAAAACCGCCAACTCTGCCAATTCGCAGCCGACGCCTGTGCCCGCCGCGTTGTGGCCGGACCCATCGAAGCCACGGCCACCGGCAACTTGATGATGCAAGCCGTGGCCTCCGGCGACGTGTCCTCGATCGCCCAAGCCCGCGAAGTAATCCGCCGCAGCTTCGAAGTCGAACAATACGAACCCAAAAACACCTCCGCCTGGGACGGGGCCTACGAGCGGTTCTTAAAAATACTGTAAAGGCAGGATTTGCTGCCTTCGCATGTCCGTTTGGGCGAAATTGCGCGTCAGTTATTTAGCCCCCGGTGAATACACTGGGGGCCGGCGTTGCGCTTTTTGTAATGCGTCGTTTAACATTAGCGCCGAAACGCGGGACGCCTCTTTCAAGTGTTCCATTTTTAGGTTTTTGTTGCGGGGCGGAAGTGGCATTGGGAGTTAGGGTTATGGAAAGTGGTGTAAACGGAACTCGCGGGGTCTCAAAGGTAGGGTGTTCCGCGACAGGGGTTTTCTTGGTTCTTTTCGGAATGCTAATCTTCGCTGATCGACGCTAATGCGAGGCCAAAAACTGCAATGGGGGCATCACGCGGAGCGTGATGAGTACGTGGCGGGGGATTGTAGCAAAGCGGGTGGCCCAATTTCAAGTTAATTTCCTGGACTATTTTTATGCCGATAGCGAGGGATGTCTTTGTGAAGGCAATTGATTAAGATAGATGTACATGGATTGATGTCGTGCCTGCAAAATCCAGTACTGTTGGGCAAGCCAGCAGTGGCAATCGGCGCAAAGATTCATTACTTAACAGATTGTCCCGCTTGCTTAATCTGGACTTATTAATACTGCCCCACGGCCGACTGGAGAAGCTGGAATGTGAATGAAAACAGTTCTGATGCTCCGACTTTTTTCTCTTTGCCTTTTTCACCCCTTTTTAATCTTATACCATGAATGATCAAATTAATGCTAATAATGAGTCCATCACGCCAATTTATTCGCAGGGTGAATCCAACCAATCCATTGACCTTGGACAAGTGGCCATTCAAATCAATTGTCATGGTTCATCCCATAGCAAAATAGCCAATGTCAAAATGGATTTTCTACCGAGAACTGATTTGAAATTCATCGTTCCGCTAGAAGGTGTTAATCAATTATCAATACATGTGGGAGATAAATTCAAGGTTACATTACCCGACAGAAATATAACAAGCGATTTCATTTGCATGTGTCTTGGCGGAAAGTATGGTGGGATCGTCCTCTCACCCTCGAAATCGGAAATCACAGTAACATCACCATCTGCCACTATCACTACAGCAACGTTCCATTTGTTCAATTTCCCGGATTTCTTCGCATCCGAACAGCTTGATCTCAAAACAGAAACAACCTCGGTTCAAAATGAAAACAAATGTAAGCGAGTTGTGATGAAGGCAAAGGGATGGATAATCATCATCACAGACATTAACCGAACGTATGACCTGGAAAAAGAACTGGAAGA
The DNA here is from genome assembly GCA_963844755.1 of Pirellulales bacterium. GTDB lineage: Bacteria > Planctomycetota > Planctomycetia > Pirellulales > Thermoguttaceae > JBEKIK01. The sequence goes on along the minus strand of CAWJPM010000011.1, from coordinate 1,149,052 downwards.
CCACGGCGGTTATGTCATAACGCATGTAGGCAAGATTTTCCATGAAGATGGGTCAACATTTACAAGTGAACAAGTAGACGAACTACTTACATGTTTGCACTATTTTCTCTCGCTTGTCTTAGGATGTTGGGCAGGTCTAGCATTGCCTATCGGTTTTGATCGTGATGGAAACCGAGTCTTTGAACAGTGGGGAATTCGGAGAATTGCGCGTGGCCATTGGAATCCTATGTGCTCATGGTTTGACCGTATGAATGGAGAATTACTGTCAGAAGTCTTTCCAGGATTTTTCTTACTTTGGCAAAATATTCTCTGGAAACAGCCGCTTGCTTCTGCACTTTACTGGTATTTGGAAGCATGCGATCCTAGCCCCAAAACAAGCGAAGGCCGTTGGCGTTTTGGAGGCTGATTTGTTGGACGAGTGGGAGCACAGCGCGAGCGGGGCCGCCACAGGGCAGTCGTGATTGGTCGGGTTGTGGGTGTTGCATGGTTCGTTTTCCCTTCTTTTGTGGCAAGGCCGCGGCGGACCGGAGCATCCGGACTCCAGCTTCAAGCTTCTCGTCTCAGCATCGCAGCGGCTTGCGAAGCTGGTCGAGCAAGCGAAAGAACACGTGCTGCCATGGGTTCCATGCCAACAGACGATAGAGAATCTTCCGCCCGCCACGGACGATCTGCGCCGGCACGTTGACCAACGCCCGTCGAAACGTGGCAAAGTCCATCCGCAGCAGTTTGCGTTTTTCCTCCCCGTGCTTTTCGCTCCAACGGCCCTCGTCGGGCAAGAGCAACGCGGCCCAGGCCTTCAGGCTCCACGCCAGGGAGGCCATGACCATGTATGCCCAGTTGCTCACCAGGTTGTCCACGGGGGCCGACAGCGACCGCACGCCGCTTTTGAGCTGTTGGAGAATGTTTTCCTGATTGCAGCGCTGGTTGGCCCCGAACACTACTTCTTCCGTGGGCGTTCCCCAGGCATTGGTGATATAGAAGAAGCACCGCGAATCGTCGAACAGCTTTTTCTGGCCTTGGTACACTTCCAGGTCTTTCCACACCGCGATCACCCGATAGCTCCTGCGGCACTTCGCGGGGCGATAGATGAACTCGGCGACGTGCTCCTTCGCCAAACGGACGTCCTCGAACCCGCGTTGTTCGACAATCTGCTGCTTGACCTTCTCCGCACGCCGCCGCACGCTGCGCACCTTCCGCTTTGGACGGCGACGCAACTCTTTCCAGGCATTTTGCCGCAGATTCTCGGCGATTTCGTACAAGGCCTGCGTGGCGTCGATGCCGAAGATGAACCGCACGCCGTCCTGATCCCAGCGATCGAGATGCTCCGTCTGCGAGAAGTCGGTGTCGCCACGCAAGAGGATCCGCCGAAAGCCCGCCTGACGACAGAGGGCCACCGCGCGGTCGAAATAGCCCGCGGCGTGTTCGTGGCTGGGCCGGTTGCCCGGGCGGTTGAGCACGTACAATACCTCGCCTGTATTGGCCAGGGAAAGCACCAAGGCGTGATAACCCCACTGGCCCTTGTGGTTGATGTCCATGCCCTGTTTGCACTCGCCCGTGGTTTCGACCATCGTGCCGTCGCCCTCGATCACGGCTTCCTCGAAGAACTCCGCGGGTTGCTGACGCCAGACCTTCAGACGCGTGGCGTTGAATGTCTCCTGCAAGGTAGAGATGTCGCCGGCCCCGAAACGGCGGCAGAAGTCGCCTGCCGTCGTCGGGTCGGGCACGCGCCGCGCCCCGAGGGCGTCGAGGTAGGCCTCGTCCTTGCGGAGAATCTCCAAGTGCTCCAGGCACGTTCCGCCCGCCAGCAGGTTATAGGCAATGTTCAGCACGTGGTCCGACTCGTGGTACGGCAGATGGATCTTGAACAACGAGAGGTTGCGGTCGATCGCCTCATCGAGTTGGAGTTTGCGCGTCAGCAGATGCAAGGCGCCGATGCCCCCGGCGGCAGTTGCCCGAGTACGATCGGCAATCTTGTAGTGGATGTTGGCGGCGGTCATCATCGGCCGCTCGCAACCCCGGTTGTCGTTCTTGTCCAGCCGCCGCGCGATCCGCCGCTTGCGTCGAGCGATCTGATGTCGTATCTTGGTATTCACTCGAAAACCTCCATGGTTCGGGTCAAGGGATGTTGTTGTTAACCCTTGATACGCCCGAAAATGCTGAAGGTTTTCGAGTTTTTTCACGCGCTAACCGTCAAACGCCTAATGGAGTTCGCTTGGCTTGGGACTAGCATCGGAGTAGGCCCCGATACTGGTTTAATTCTTTCTCAGACGGCTTTAGAATTACTCGCATGGACATATTGTGTTCAGGATCAAAAAATGGTTTCGCCTGAGGCATTTAAACAGCGAAGTGGCCTTAAAGCATCAGACAAATTCCGCCTTTTGATGTCCTCTTTAGATATTCCAAAAGAAGTGCCACGTGTCCTGTCGGCGCTCCATGGAAATCCGGGAAAAAAATGGATTGATGGATTGCATGCCATAACAGATATTCGTAATTCTCTTGTTCACCCGGACAGCAACTCAATAATTTCAGGTAATTCGTATTATGAAGCCTGTCAGTTGTCATTATGGTATTTAGACTTAGTTCTCCTTCATCTTTGTGGGCACAATGGAAATTATGCCAATAGGTTATTAGTATCAGATCGTTGTCAGGGTGAGGTTGAACCAGTACCTTGGGCTTATAAAGCTACGAAGATAACTTAAATTTCATAAAAAAACGAAAGGGGGCGCCGTGTGGCCAATTCTTTGTCTTGAAATCAGCTTTCCAATCTGCTACGCTCTTCGCTCCGTGCTGTCATTGTTCTTTGGAAACGTGATTAGTGAAAGAAAAGCATGACAAAGCCGTCCCAAAACGTGGAAAAATCACGATTTTGACCCCAACTCGTCGCCAGCCGTTGGCTACCCTTGACCTCCGACGGATAGAATTTTTCCGTCCAATCCATGTAGGTCCAACCCGACGTGCCGACAAAAACCTTTCCAGATTCCACGGCCCACCTTCCGCTTTTCCGTGTCCGCGTTACAGATTTTTTCAAGTCGATTCTATCTTTTGTTTTCCAAAAAGAATGGGCCACCTAATATAAAAAAAGATGGCCCAAACTACACGTTTCTCTCTAACCGTGTTTTCATGCACTACCCGGGTAAAATGAATTCAGGTAGTTATAAGCGATTTGTTTATTGCATTTTTAATATTTAAAATTCTACCGTTAATCGGCCCGCTTGACCATATATTTATTAAAAATAAACACATAATTGATTGCTGAAAACTATTTTCACCACCACTGCAGCATCATGCCCAGCCGGTTAATGAAGATGATGCCGCCTACTATGGCGGCCCCAATCGCGGCCACGAGCACTGCGCCGCTGCCTATATCCAGCGAATTGCCCAGGTGCGGATCGGTTTCCCCGGTAATGGCCTTGGCCATCGATTCCAACGCGCTGTTGAACATCTCGGCCGAAAGCACCATGGCGATGCAGATGAGTAGAATGCACCACTCGATCAGTTCCACGCGCAGCACCACTGCGGCGACGATCACCGCGGCGGTTAGGAAAAAATGCACGAAAAAACTGCTCTGTCCGCGCACGCCCGCCTTCATGCCCCGGAAGGCATCGCGAAATTTTCGCGGCCAAGGACGCTCGGGATTTGGTTCTATATCGATCATAAGTTTAAGTTTTCAGTTTTCAGTTTACAGTTTTCAGTTCACGGTTTACTGTTCACGGTTCACGGTTTCCATCGCGAAACCGCAAGCGGTTGTTTTCATCCTTCATCCTTCATCCCTCATCCTTTATTCCAGCCCATACGCTCCCGCCACTGGAACATGGGCCCCGCCCATATTGGCCAGCCTGGTTTTGGGCAAAAATCGCGGTTCGATCGAGAATCCCACGCCCCAGTCGTTCCGCGACGGATCGACCGTCACACTGATATTCACCAGGAACGACTCGCCGACTCGTGTGATGCTGAAGTTCTGGCCGATATTGCCTTCCTGGCCGAAGTCGTACGTCGTGCCGAAGGTCGATATCCATTTCGGGCTCATCCAATAAGTATATGAAAGCGAAATCACCCGGCTGTCGATCGGGCCTTCCACTTCCCTAAAACCGAGGTAAAAGCTGCCCCGCGGCGGACGGCTCAGAAATGCCCCCACGCTGTACATCTTCTCACCTTGGTTATAAAAGTCGAACATCCCGTCGGAAAGAATTGACAGCCTATCGCCCACGTGCCAGACAAAGTCGTAATTCGCCAACCCCGGCACCTGGCCGAAATTGTCGCGGTTGGGATCCGGGAACAGGCTGATGTTGGTGTCCAGCGTGATCCAATCGATAACGTGTTCGTTGCCCGGCGTGCCGCGCTTCGTCTGCCATCGCTGCCGGGCGCCCAGGCGAAAAACCGACAGGTCGTCGACTGCTTCCATTGTGGGCGCGGTGACATCGCCCCCCAGACCCGTTCGCACGGCATAGAAGCGCTCGTCCAACTGGATGGGGAAGACATTAGGCGGACTGTTGTACGAATATATGCGGAATCGCTGCCGTTCGGCCTCGACCGAATTGTCGTCCAGCGGATTATAAAGCGGCAGCAGGTCGAGGTTTTGGCTCGAATCGGCGAAGGCGAACTCGGCCTCGAAAACCACCTTGTGCGCTATCCCGTTGACATTGAACAACTCGCTCTTGATCGAGGGATCGATGGACCAGACCGGCAAACTGGCCCGCACCCCGGCCTGCCCGTACGCCCGGTTCAAGGGATCGCCTTCCAGATCCTGACCCCAATGGTCCAATTCGCCCAAGGCGTAAGGCACGATTTTTAACGCGCCCAACTGGAACGGCCAGTCGATTTCCTGGCGCGTGGAAAATATCTCGCCGTATCGCTCCGGGGCAGGGGCCACTAAACTCGGTGTCGTGACGGTCTCCCACGGCAGATAATAAAACGGCTGGTCATTCGGATTGGCCGGCGTATTGGCCGGGCGGAACCGGGCAAATGACGCCGTGCTGTGCTCGTACCACGTGAATGTATCGTTCAGAAGCGGCTGGCCCAGCCAAAAATGATCGGCCCGCGGCAACCATTCGGTTTGCGTGAAAAAGTTGTTCAAACGCACGCCGGCCAAAATGCTCAGCGATCGGTTCTCCCGGGTTTGTTTCAACTCGATATCCGTGGTCTCGTCCTTCAACGTGTCCCATTCCCGCTCGTGATAACTCTGCATAAAATTGCGATCACTTATATAGCCCAATTCGGCCGATAGTTGCCAATCCTCGGGCAGCATCTGCCGGTGCTGCCAGAACATGTTGAAACGATAAAACTTTTCAGGCTCCAAACTACTGCGGTCCACGCCCAAGTTGTCCTTGCCGTGGTCGGGAATCCCCCAATAATCGAACAGACCACCGACCTGCCCGGGCATCTCGAAAATGCCCGGCAAATCGTATTTGAAACTCCCGCCCGCGCCAAAACCCCTTAATCCCAAGTAATCAAAACTGAGATCCAAATCGGTGCCGGGCGGCGGCTTTTTCACGCCCAGCAACTCGTATCCGCTCCACTTGGTCAATATTTGCATGCCGTAAACCTGGTCGAACTTCGCCCGGGCCTGGCGAATGTAATACGACGACTCCTCCAAATTGGTCGAAAATACAGGCCAGTAAAACACGGGCACCGGTCCGATGTAAAAGAAATTGTTCGACGACGTCGCCATCTTATTATGCTCGACTATTTCCTGGTTAGTCATCGGATCGACCAGGACTTGACCGCTCATGGGATCGATCATCGGGCTTTGAATGTCTTCGAACAAGACGTCGCCCGACTGCAGCCTGTAGCCCGGCTCGCCCATCCGGCTCGATGTGATGAACGTGTTTTGGGCGTAATATGTGTCGCGACCGGTCTGCTGGATCATCTCCGATTTAAGCCGCAACATGCCCTCGTAATTCGGAACCGGCGTAAGTATTTCGGCGTTGAGTATCGTGCCTGTGCGGTTGGGCACGTTGTAATACATCCGCTCGGCAAAAACCGTCCGTTCGCCCTGCCGGAACACGATGTTCCCTTCCATGTATATTTCCAGCGGCGTGCGCTCGTCCACGAAGCTGTTGCCGGAAAAATCAGGCTGATCCTGGGAATTATTCATGGGATTAACGGTCCAGACGACCATCCGGTCGGTGGAAATGTCGATCGATCCCAGCGGCCCTTCCACGTCAATCACCATGTTCACGCCCCCGTTGATAACGCCGATCCACATATTCCCGCCCCGCGGATCGGGCTTCCACTCGGCCTGGTAGTTCACGTCGCCGCGGGAAAATATGCGAACCCGCCGCACCTGCAAATTCTTCAGTTCTTGTCGCAGGGGCTGGGCCGGCGGCGCCTGAATTACCTCCGGCTGACCGGTCGGCGCGGCAAACTGAACAGGGCGGACTTCGCTCCGCGTCACCGTGTCGGCCGATATCGGATTGCGCCGCTCCATGGCACGCCGGTAAATCGGCGGCATGGGAGTCGGCTCTCCGGCTACCTGAGCGGCATACACCTGGATCTCGCGATTAGTTGTAAACCGCCCCAGCCAGGTCCGATCTTTGACTTTTGCCGGCGCGGTCGGGCCGTTTCGAGCCAATTCCACGCCGCCTTCCAAGTAGGCGATTATCTTGCTCTGGGGCCGCTCGTCGCCGTCGGCACGCTCGATCCATAGCAAAGCCTCGCTGCATCGCGCTTCGGAAGCGCCCTGCTGTATACGGCAGTTGCCCCTCAGCAACCAAACGTCATAAGACCCAGATGTCCACCGATTGGCCGCATCCGCACTCACGGCGATCGGATCGCTTCGATTCGCCTCCGGCAAATCCACCTCGCCCCGCGCGGTTGCTACAACGCAAGCGATAATAATTGATACTAAACCACCGAATAATAATGATTGCAAATTGACAATTGCAAATTGAAAATTGCAAATTGATGTCGCAAACCGCTTGCAGTTGCGCGCTGGTTGCATTTCTGGTGGCACAAGCCGCTTGCGGCTTCGCGCCGCCTTTTGTTCTCTCTCTCTTTGTCCGATGGCCAAGTGCTTAGTTGATTGTTGTGAAGGAGAATTTGAGAATCCTGAGCCCTGAACCCTGACCCCTGAATCCTGATTTGCAATTTTCAATTTGCAATTTTCAATTTGCAATTTATTCCCCGTGCGCGCGGTTTCTCCGCGAGCGCACAGTCGCAGCCCGGCGCATCGGACGTCAACCGGTCTTTCAGGCCGTGATTTCAGCAGACAAGCATCCTTGCCACGTCGGGCCGACCTTGCCGGTCTACCCGAGTTGAAGCAGTAACACAAATCGTGAAAAGTCGTTACGAGAAAAGTCGCCTATTGCAGGCGGGCCAGATTATATGTACCCCCGCCCTTAAGATCAAGGTAAGTTCCAGAGCTTTCTATAAGTCGCAACATCTTGTTGCATAAGGCGTTAAATCATTCATTCGTTCGATATTTACCAAAATTGCCATTATCGATCCACTCTTCAGCAGGGCACAACTGCCTTGGGAACTCTATTTAAGTCATGGTTTTTAGATACAATTCAACAGCCGATTGAGGGCCAAACTGGTAAACAATAACAGATCATGTGCCGTAATTAAGGAAGATAATATGAAAACCGAATCCCAAACAGCAGACAATACACCCATCGCCAAGGTGGCCGACACGGCCGAGTTGATAAAGTATCAGACCGGGGCAATCGTCAGCCGAACTCTGATCAAAAAGCCAACCGGTACGGTTACTTTATTCGCTTTTGACGCCGGGCAGGAATTCAGCGAACACACCGCCCCCTTCGATGCTTTGGTCTATGTCCTTGACGGTGAAACCGAAATAACAATTGCGGGCAAACCCCTGCGACTTACCGCCGGACAGATGGTCGTTATGCCGGCTGGAAAACCCCATGCCGTCAAGGCCGTCGAACCGTTTAAAATGATGCTGATAATGATCAAGGAAAAAACAACTTAGCGATAAACATCCCGTCTATGTCCGACGGCAATTATTTAAAAAGTCTCGATCTTGCTTCGTTTTTCCATCCCGAGTACTATGAGTTAAGACATCCAGCCGGAAATATCTACGGCTTTTGTGCAAATTATCCATTTTAGCAAAGGTTCCGCAATGAGTTCGATTTTCAATAGGTCTTTCCATGTCCGTCGTTTTTCCCGCATGGGGTTGTTTATTGCTATTATTGCCGCTTGTCTTGTCCCGGCCGCTTGGGCCGATCCGGTAGGTCCCAGACCGGAAGACCGTCAAATCACTTTAGGGGTCCGAAGGCTGCTGCTACAGGAGCACCTTTCGCGGCACCCCTTGGACAAGGAAATTGCCGCCCGGTGGATGAAAACCTTCCTGAAAGCGTTGGATCCGATGAAGGTTTATTTCTACCAGTCCGACGTGGACGAATTCACTCGGCGCCAGGATGAATTGATCAAGATGCTTGATAATTACGACATTAGTTTTGCCTATTTCGTATTCCAGCGGTATTTGCAGCGGGTGGATGAGCGGGTGAAAATGGTCGATGAACTCTTGGCCCAACCCATGGACTTCACAGTCAACGAGGAGATGACCGTGGACCGCGACCTGCTCCAATATCCCAAGGACCCCAACGAAGCCCGCGAACGCTGGCGAAAACGATTGAAGTATGACATTCTGGTACTGAAAACAGACAAGGAAAAGAAGACCGCGGCCGCGGAATGCGCCAAAGGACCTGTACAAGGCTCCGGCGATGCAAACGACATTAAACAGGTTTTAACCGAGCCGGCAACCGAGCCCAAGCCCAAGGATGCGAAAGAAGAAAAAAATCCCATCGAACGCCTTACCCAGCGTTATCATAGTTTTGCCAAACGCATGCATCAGACCGATGCCGACGAATTGCTGGAAACCTATCTGAATTCGCTGACTACTTCGTTCGATCCGCATACCGACTACATGTCGCCCTCCACGCAGGAAAATTTCGACATCATGATGCGCCTGGAACTGGAAGGCATCGGGGCGTCGCTGCAATCGGACGACGGCTACACGGTGGTCAAGCATCTCGTGCCCGGCGGAGTAGCCGATAAAGACGGCCGCTTGAAAATCGAGGATAAGATAGTGGGCGTGGGCCAGGCCGATGAAGGCCCCATCGTCGACGTGGTCGACATGAAACTCAACGACGTGGTCAAGCTCATCCGCGGCCCGAAGGGCACGGTCGTCCGCCTCGAGGTTTTGACTCCCGCCAACGAAAAGAAAATCTTGAAAATGACCCGCCAAAAAATCGAACTCAAAGATAGCGAGGCGCAAGCGAAAATCTTCGAGGCCGGCAAACGCCCCGACGGCACGCCCTTCAAAATCGGCGTCATCAATCTGCCCAGCTTTTACATGGACATGACCGGCGCACGCAAGGGAATTCCCGATTTCAAAAGCACTACCCGCGACGTCAAGGTGATTCTCGATGACTTTAACAAACAAGGCGTCGATGCCGTGGTCCTCGATCTTCGCAATAACGGCGGCGGGTCGCTCACCGAGGCCATCAACCTCACCGGCTTGTTCATTCCCACCGGTCCGGTCGTGCAGGTAAAGGACGCCGATGGACACGTTTCCCCGTTTTACGATCTTGACCCGGCCATGGTCTGGTCCGGACCGCTGCTGGTGGTCACCAACAAATTCAGCGCATCGGCCAGCGAAATTCTGGCCGGCGCTATCCAGGATTACGGCCGCGGTCTGATAGTTGGCGACCATTCCACCCACGGCAAAGGTACTGTACAAAGCCTGCTGGACATAAGCCAGCATCTGTTTTCCAATTATCCCAATATGTCCTCCATGGGCGCACTGAAGGTAACCATGCAGCAATTCTATCGCCCCAGCGGCGAGAGCACTCAAAAACGCGGTGTGCTGGCCGATATCGAACTTCCCTCCTTGACCAGCAATCTTGACGTCGGCGAGGCCGATCTCGACTACCCCCTGGAATTCGATCGCGTCGATCCCATGTCCTTTAAACACTTCGATTTCGTCACCCCGCCCATCCGCGAGCAACTCAAACGCTTATCGGAGCAGCGCGTGCAGACTTCGGAAAAATTCCAAAAGGAACAGCGGAACATTGTTCGTTATAAAGAACAAAAAGCCAAAAAAACCGTTACCCTGAACGAAACGCAGTTCGTCAAGGAGCGGGAAGAGCTCAACGCCGACAAAGAAGAAGAAAAAACCTACGAGGAACTCAACAATTCCAGCAATAAGGGCATTGTCCGCGATTATTACCTCGATGAGGTCTTGGACATCGCACTGGATTACCTCAACCTCCGCCAAGTTGCCAAAGCACGGTAGACATTCCTCCCAATCTCTCAGCATATTTAACATTTCCCTCTCCCTCCGGGAGAGGGTAGGGTGAGGGCGTTTCCAGCCGTCTATTTCCCCTCCTCTGTTGACGATTGCACGAACTATTCTTATATAATAACGTCTATGTCTTTCGTACACGGTGGCTGTAGCTCAGTTGGTTAGAGTGCCAGATTGTGGATCTGGATGTCGGGGGTTCAAGTCCCCTCAGCCACCCCTAACCCCACAAGGGTCGTCGGAGGAACTTCCGGCGACCTTTTTTTATCCCTGCCGCTGCTTGCTATTCACTATTCGGCCGTACGCAGCATGGCCGATTGATTGCGTTGCTGGATCATGAACTTTAGCGCCGCTTTACGGATTTCGGAACCGGCGAATAGGTCCTTGGGGAACTTGTAGTAGGTCAACATCAGGGCAAAAATTTGCTTGCCACGATCGAGGTTTAACCCCATGCCCGCCAGGTACTGCAGGCGCAGGTTCCAATCTCTGTTGATTTCGGCGTCGGCCAGCCAAGGCTGCAAATCGGCGGCCTGACCGGAGTAGGTGGCCAACAACTCAAGCGCCGAGAAAAATCCGACATCGGCCAGCGACCCCATCACGCGCTTATCGCGGTCCAGCCGGCCTTGAATCTGGTCCACGTCGATCTTTGTCACGCCGTTCTGGCCGAACAGGACTACGTCGTAACCTCCTCCGTTTATGTCATTGCCCCAAATCGTTCCATCGGGAAAGACGTCAAAAAAAGTCTTGATTTCGCACTTCACCACGCCTTCGTCGCTCTCGTATAAGGGCACCCATTGGGTGATTACCCCGCCCGGGTTGAGGTGCCGCCGGCACATCTCGAAGTATTCCTTCGAATACAGCGTGGCCGAGCCTTTGACCCATGGATGAATCGGGTCTGAGGTGATCAGGTCGAAGGTCTCTTTAGTGGTGAGGATGTAATGCCGGGCGTCGTCGTAAACCACTTCCACGCGCGGATCGTCCAGCACGTTGTAGTTCTCCGGGCCGAAATAATCCGCGGCAATGGGCGGAATCAAGGGCTCGATTTCGCAAATCACGATTCGCTCCACCTCGGGATACAACACGAAGGTGCCGGCCGTAACACCCGCCCCGCATCCGACGACCAGCACCGAACGCGGCCCGGAGTGCAACAGCGCGGGTATGTGGCCGAGCATCCGTTGCAGGCGCATGTCTTGCGGTTCGCTCGAGGCTTCCACCTTGCCGCTGACGTGGAAATTCCGTACGCCGTTTTCCATCTCTGAAACAGCCACGGAAGAATTCATGCCCTCGCCCACGTAAAGCATCTTCGCCTGGCCGATATTGGACGGTACGACTCGCCCGTATGCGACTAATTCCCATGGAACAACAGGCACTTTCCAGGCAATCAAGGCCGCCAGCCCGATCGCCGCGGCCAAGACGACCGTGCCCGCGGTCCCAAGCCCGGGCTTCCCGGACGCGTCGCCGGACGCTGTCCGGGCCCGGAACGGCCATAACAACGGCACGAACATCCACAAACCGGCCGCCACCGACAATCCCATGAGCACCCGCTGCGACTGCTGGGTGCCAATCCAGCCGATCAGGATTATGCTGAAACCCACCGCGCCCAGGATCGCGCCCACCGTATTGGCGGCATAAACGTTGCCGACCAATCGTCCCGGGTCCTTTCCCGGCGACGAAACCGCCGCAATCGCCAAGGGAAAGCTCGCTCCCCACAGGCAGGTCGCCGGAAAAATGGCCCAAGCACAACGCACCAGGTCAAGCTGGAAATTTAAGCCAGGGGCTTGTGGAAAGCCAGGGATCGATCGGCCAAAAAGGAAGCGAATCGGCAAGTATAAAGGCCGTCCATCCAATTGCCGCCGCTAAAAGCATTTGGCAACAGCCCAGCGCTATCCACGGCCGCACCCTTCCGCGCGACACAAACGCCCCGATGCCGCTGCCAATGCCCAATCCTACCAGGAACACGGCCAGGATGATGGAAAACGTATACACCGTGGCCCCCAGCATCAACGACAATATGCGCGTCCAAATCACCTCCGCGCCCAGCGCCGACATGCCCGATAGTGCGATCGTAATGTAAACCGGCCACAATCCCCTGGCATTCGCGGCTGGATCCGGCTATTTTTTTCATCCGGCGCACTGTGCGGCGTAACGGCCGCCAAAACCAGCCCGATCAAAGCCACTGTGCCGTTGATGCCCGCGGCCACATATGTGGCTGTTGCCACGTCGTAGACCCGAAGCAAATAAAATCCCGCCGCTAGGCAACCGCACACGGCCCCGGCGATGTTTCCCCCATAAAAAAGCCCCAGCCACGAAACGCCTTCAGGCGTGGTCTCGACCCATCGGGCAATCGCCGGCAAGGTGGCGCCCATCAGCAAGGTGGGCGGCAACAAACACGCCGCGCATACCGCCCCGCGGAGCAGAATTCCCGGCAGTCCATGCCCGGCGCTGGCCGCGTAAAATCGATCGACAAAAGGAATGACGAACAAAACCGCGATGCCGATGATCCCAGTTCCCAACTCCAGCAAGGCATATACTCGCAGTGGATGCCGCCGCGCCGAGATCATCCGCGGCAAGGCAAGGCTGCCCAGACACATCCCGCCCATGAAAGTGCCCAGCAACACCCCCAGCGACACCGCCGTCGAGCCGATCACCAGTTGCAGCAACTGGAACCAGACGATTTCATATATCAACGCGGAGCAGCCGCTGCCCACAAACAACAGCAATATTAAAGGAAGGAAGCGGCCCGAGCCCAAGGAACTTGTGGCTTGCGTCGGATTTTGTACGGTCATGTAGTTAAAGGCCTTTCCTTCGCGATCTTGCAGGGCTTACAACCCGTGCATTTTTTCAAAGATGATTATATTTTTATATAAACCCCGGAAAAAGCAGGCCGTTCCTTTCTATTTTACTGCAAACCACTGATTCACCAGACTACGGCCAAGTCATCGCATCTAATCGATTACGCAGGCTATTCGAGTGCATTTTTTCGGCAATTTTATCCGCGGCAAGCGGCAAAGCCCTGAAAAAAGAACAGCCCGCCGCCATAACTTGTTGCTATTAAATAAGTTACGGACTATAAAAAATCGCTCTGCCATTGCCCGGCCAAGATCGCTATAGTATGCCCCCTCTTCAGATTTTTCCGGAGTCTTTCCCCATGTCGCGAAATTACCCAATTATCTACTTCACCTGTGCGGTATTAATGATAGTTTGCGGCGCCGATAAAGTATCTTTAGCCCAAGGTGTTCCGCCATCAACGCCTTCTTCCACAACACCTTTTTTACCCGTTCCATCAGGCCCGGCAATTCCGGCTGAGCCTTCGACCTATCCCATTCCTACAGGAACAAATTATCCCGAAACAAATGCCGGGACGAATGCCTATAATTTCATGCCGGGCGCAGCCCAGTCAGGTCCTGCCGCGAGCGGAACGTCTTATCTGTCAATCCCTCAATCAGGCAATCAAGGTCCGATCAACCTTAGCCCAGGACTCGGTGAACCCCGCCGCTAATCCGGCTTTAAGCGCTAATCCTTATCTGCCTGTCACCCTGGAACCCGAAAGACCGCTGTATTTCGAGGAAGCCTGGACTTGGCAATATCCTCCCCGACAGTTTGTTGTATCAATCCTATCTGGCCGGCAACCAGGAACCTCGCTTTGCCTCTGAATGGATCCATGAAAAGAATATAGGTTGGCAGTGGGACGCGACTTTAGGCGGACGGGCGGGCATATTGCGATACGGCACCGTCAATAGTCCTTGGCCCGAAGGCTATCAGTTAGACATAGAAGGCGCCGCCTTTGTACGGATGAATCTGGAACACGATCGTGACGTGGATGGGGCGGATTTCCGCTTCGGCGTTCCCCTGACCATGCGACGGGGGCCTTGGCAGGGAAAATTCGGATATTATCACCTCAGCTCCCACCTCGGCGACGAATACATGGTCCGCAATAAAACACTTGATCGGATCAACTACGTCCGCGACTGCCTGCTTCTTGGCGTGGGCTATTTTATCACTCCGGATATCCGCTTGTATTGCGAAGCCGATTATGGATTTAACGTCGAAGAAGGCGCTGATCCTTGGAAATTCCAATTCGGCGCGGAATATAGTCCCATTGAACCTACGCAGCGCGGGCAATGGGCCTGCCCATTCTTCGCCGTAAACGGCATGATCTCTCAAGAGACCAATTACAGCGGAAATATTACCGTGCAAACCGGCTGGCAATGGCGCGGACACTCCGGCCATCTCACCCGCGTCGGAATGCAATATTTTAACGGCATGAGCGACTATGGAGCAGTTCTACCGCACACACGAGGAACAAATCGGCATGGGTCTGTGGTACGACTATTAAAACACTCTTGCCGCCTGCTTGCGGACTGCATGGTTTTTTGTGTCGTGGCGAAGTGGCACGGCCATCTTGGCCGTGTTTCTTCACGGACTGGAAGTCCGTGCCACTGCTTGACACAAAATTTCTTACAATCCGCCTGCTTTCCCCGGCAATCTGCCAATTCTGTCAAAATAGGCTAATCTGGGAAGATTTGTCGGTTATTCCGATTATTCCGGCCTGTTCTGCTCGATGATTCCGTCTAGGCAGACTGTGCGTTAAGTTCCGGTAAAGCCGATTCCGATGAATCTTTTAGCTATGACGATTGTAATGACAATTCCATTTGTTGTGGCGATTATTACCGTCTTTGACCCAGTAACACGATTGAATTGACGGGAATTTTGCCTTACCTAAGTTTTCAGGGGGGATCGTTCATGTCTATCCATTTTAAATCTATGCTTCTCGCATGTCTGGTGGCGGCGGTATTCGGGATTTGTAGCGGGCAATGGTGCCGCCCAATCGACCGGGCCTGCCGCCTTTGCCGCCAAACAGAAATATCAAAAACCAGGTGCTTGCCGCCATGTCCGACGGCAAAATCACTCCGGACGAGCGCCGCGACATCCTCTCGCATGCCAAAGATATTCTCAGTGCGAAAGAATATGTCGGCCTGGTCGAGACGATTAATCGCCTTTCTCCGCCGGATCAGTCCGTGCCCGATGACCTTGGTTACACCCCGCGTCGTCGACAAACAATTGATGGCTAATTTCCCCGCCCCGGATCTGTCGTGGATTAATAAATCAAAGCTGGGCGAGACGCATATCCAAGCAATCTTTTGTGAAAGAGATAATGCCCAAGCAGAACTTTTATTGTAAAAGAGACGACGCCCAAGCAGACTTATATTGTAAAAGAGATAATTACCAAACAAACTGTTGTAGAAGCCGCGCCTCCTAACCAATCTGTTGCAAAAACGACAACGCCCAAGCAGACCGTCGTAAAAGCTACAACGCCCAAGCAGACCGTCGCAAAAACAACAACGCCCAAGCAGTCTGTTGCAAAAACGGCGAAGCCCAATGCGGCTGCCAAGACTGCCGAGGTCGTCATAATTCCGCCGCCCCCGCCGTTACTGGAAGACGACAATCAACCCAATCCATCCACGGTCGGACGGGTGCAAAAATCTGCAAAGACCGAGAATCCGGCGCCTCCCATGCCGCCGCCGGTCGAACGATCTCAAACCCGCAATGCCCCCGCGGATAAACCGGTCCAGCAGAAAATCTCCGCAAGCCCAATGAAACGCCCGGCAACCGGCGATCAAGTTGCCATCAAGCAACCGGCCGGTTTGTTGAACGTAGCCGAAAGGTCTGCAATTACCCATTTCTATGCCGATTATAGCGTGCCGGTTCTGACCACGCCGGCCGCCGCATTGCTAAACGATCGCAATAGCAATACCATTCAGGCGTCTTTCGACCAACCTCTGGAACCCGAATCCGGCCAGAGTATTATCAGGCAGTGAAAGCGCCTTGAACTTGCCGGATAAACCGGGTATCTTGCTTGTTTATTGAAGCCTTGTTTGGGCGGCGTTTAAACAGCCGCCCGGCAATTATAAGCAAGCCGGTTTGCATTTTTTCCGACTCCTTTGCCACGCTCATGTCTGAATACGGGTTGTTTTTTCGCGAGTATATACGGAATTTTCACACCACCGGCGCGATCTTGCCCAGTGGCCGTCCCTTGGCCAAAGCCTTGGCGCGATACGTGGCCCAGCCCGCTTCGGCACAGCGGCGGATCATGGAAGTCGGACCGGGAACCGGCGCGGTCACCAGGCATATTATCAGCGCCATGCATCCTCTTGATCGGCTCGATCTGGTCGAGCTTAACGAATCGTTCGTCCGCCGGCTCGAGTGCCGCTTTAAATCCGATCCGCTTTTCCAGCCGGTTGCCGACCGCACTCGAATACTGCACTGCCCCGTGCAAGAACTCCCCGGGGACACGACTTACGATTTGATCGTCTCGGGCCTGCCTTTGAATAATTTTTCCGTGGATCTGGTGGAAAAAATACTGCAAATATTTCTAAATCTGCTGGTCCCGGGCGGAACGCTTTCGTTCTTCGAGTATATCGCCATGCGGCGCATGAAAGCGATCGTAAGCGGCCCGGCCGAACGCCGGCGTCTACGCGGCATCCGCCGCGCCATGCACGACGTGCTTAAAATTCACGAAATCCGCCGCGACGCCGTGTGGCGCAACGTTCCGCCCGCCTGGGTTCACCACCTGCGAAAGTGAATTCTCATACTTCATTAGTTTATTGCCAATATTATTCACTGTTTATTGCTAATACTTGGGTTGTTCCATGTTGCGACGTCGCTGTGTAATAATGCTGCTTTTGGGATTTCTTCTCGGCGGCGCCGGTTTGGCCGCTCGGGCCCGAAAACAAACAAACTGTCAAAGAAAATGAAAAGAAACAACCCGCCCGGGAAAACGAAAACAAGCAATCGCGCGAAGATAACGATTACGAGTTGTACAAACTCCTGGTCGATTCGATCGATCAGGTCCAGGAGAATTACGTTCAAGAGCTTGATCGCCGGGAACTTATCGAAGCGGCCATCCGCGGCGTAATGGAAAAACTCGATCCCTACTCCTCCTACATCGGCCCGAACGATATCGAACAACTTCGCACCGCCGTGGAAAGCGAGTTCGGCGGCATCGGCATACAAGTCACCCTTGACGACGGCGAACTGAAAATCCTCAGTCCCATCTACGGCACGCCCGCCTATAAAGCCGGATTGTTGGCCGGCGATAAAATCGTGGAAATCAACGGCAAAAGCACCGACAACCTCACTCTCGACGAGGCCACCGCCCGACTGAAAGGCAAGGAAGGAACTTCGCTCACGCTTACGGTGATCCATCCCGGCGGCGAAAATAAAGAACAGATCACGGTAACTCGCAAGCGAATCCACGTCGAAACCGTTTTAGGCGACCGCCGAAAACCCGATGGAAAATGGGATTTTCTCCTCGATCCCAACCTCCGCATCGCCTATGTCCGGCTGACGGCCTTCAGCCGCGACACCTCCGGCGAATTGCAACGGGCATTGGAACAATTGCAGGCGGCCGGCATGCGCGGCCTGATCCTCGATCTGCGCTTCAATCCCGGCGGATTGCTCAACGCCGCCATCGAAGTCAGCGATCTGTTCGTCTCCGAGGGACGCATTGTCAGCACTAAAGGCCGCAGTTCGCCGGAACGCTCCTGGGATGCCCATAAAGCCCGGCACCTTCGAGGGCTTTCCCATGGTCGTCCTGGTCAATCGTTTTAGCGCCAGCGCAAGCGAAATCGTCGCCGCATGCCTGCAAGATCACCAGCCGAGCCGTGGTCATGGGCGAACGCACCTGGGGAAAGGGCAGCGTGCAAAGCGTGATCGAACTGGAGGACGGCAAAAGCGCCTTGAAACTCACCACCGCCGCCTATCTTCGCCCCAGCGGCAAAAACATCCACCGCTTCCCCGACGCCAAGGATCAAGACGAATGGGGCGTTTTGCCCGATAAAGGTTTTGATCTGAAACTAAGCGATAAAGAAATGGTCGAACTCGATAAAGACCGCCGCCAGCGCGATATCCTGCGCAACGGAAATGCCGATAAACCGGCCCCCGATAAAAACTCTCCCGCCCCCAAAAAAGAAAAACCGTTTGTCGATCGCCAGTTGCAAATGGCCGTTAAATACCTGACCGCCGAATTGGACAAACAAAACGATGACGGCAAATAGTGGATAGTGGTCAGTGGACAGTGGTCATGAATCCAGGAAATGTAAGTAAATTGCCGATTAATGTCTTAGTCCCAAGGGACGACGTCGTGTAGCCAGGGACGTTAGTCCCTGGGAAAAAGCGAAACTTCCTCTTAAAGCCCTGAAGGGGCGACATTAGCTTATTCATTTTTCATCATTCCATTATTCATCCTTCATCCTTCATCCCTCATCCTTCTTCACTCATCCTTCATCCCATGAACATCCTCGCCCTGGAGACCACTTGCGACGAAACGGCCGCGGCAATCGTGACCGACCGGCTCGAAGTGCTATCCTCGGTCGTGGCCTCGCAAGACGATCTGCATCGGCGCTTCGGCGGAGTGGTTCCGGAGATCGCCTCCAGGGCGCACGTCCAACGCATCTTGCCCGTAATCCACGAAGCCCTGCACAAAGCGGGCCTTACTTTGAAAAACATCGACGCCGTGGCGGTTGCCAATACCCCGGGCCTGGCGGGCTCCTTGCTCGTGGGACTCGTCGCCGCCAAGGCAATTTGCCTGGCCCAAGGCATTCCGCTTCTGGCCGTCAACCACCTCCAAGCCCACATCTACGCTTGCCGGCTGTCCAGCGATGAAGAAGTGTTTCCTTGCGTGGGCTTGATCATCAGCGGCGGCCATACCAGTCTTTACTCCTGCCGCGATGCATTGGAATTCGATTTGTTGGGATCGACCATCGACGATGCCGCGGGCGAGGCCTTCGACAAAGTGGCGGCCATGCTGGGCCTGCCCTATCCCGGCGGCCCTGCCATTCGGTCGCGCCGCCGAAGGGGGCAATCCCAAGGCTTACAATTTCCCCCGCGCACTTTTAGGCGACGATAATCGCCTCGATTTCAGCTTCAGCGGACTAAAAACCGCCGTCCGCTACGCGATTGCCGGGCCGGGAAAACCCGATTTCAAAAGCCTCAATCTTTCTTCCGCGCAAGTGGCCGACCTGGCGGCCAGTTTTCAAGAGGCGGTTGTCGATTGCCTGGCCGGCAAGGCCATGGCCGCCCTGAGAAAAACCGGCATGCACGTGCTATGCGTGGGCGGGGGAGTGGCGGCCAACGCCCGGCTCCGCCAACGCTTAAGCGAACAGTCAAAGCGGCAAAACGTCCGCCTGCATATCGCTCCTTTGCAACTCTGCACCGACAACGCCGTAATGGGCGCGATTGCCGTCGAGCGCCTGAAAGCCGGCCGCATCGAGAGCCTGGACCTCGACGTCTATCCCGGCATGCTCCGCCCGGCAAAATAGCGTTCAATAAATAAAGTATAATAAAATAAGCGTTCAAAGGCCCCCGGGTTTTCCTTTCGGATAGTCCGCTAATGCCCCAACTTGATGAATCCTCGGATGCACATGCTCACCATGTCGGGCAGGAAATTCATTTCATGTCGGCGGCGTCATTTGACGTCTTAGCAGCAGCGGCGCTGATCGTCCTTATTAGCCTTCATTGCCTATTTTCCCATCGCTGAAAAATGGGTTTGTTTGCGACGATGATTTCTATTTAGTACACAACAAAATTGTCAAAAATTCTGACGGCCTGCGCCTATTCTGGTGTTCCGACAAAGCTATGGATTATTGGCCCTTGTCCGATACCACTTTTTGGATCGAGTGGCGGCTGTGGGAAATGAATCCGGCCGGCTACCACGTCACAAACCTGATTTTACACGTAGCCGAATCATTGCTGATCTGGATTTTATTGCGGAAGCTCTCTATTCCCGGGGCATTCTTGGCGGCATTGATTTTTGCCGTGCATCCGGTGAACGTGGAGTCGGTGGCCTGGATCTCACAGCGGAAAAACCTGATGGCCATGCTGTTCTTCCTCTTGTCTATTCTGTGGTATTTGAAATTTGTCAAACTCGCTCGCCGACCAACCGACCATGCCGACCAACGCTGTGCGTCGGTGCCCGATGGCGCCCTCCATGCCCTCTCGCGGCTAAACTATCTGCCCTACACCATTCACGGCCCACTTTTTCATCCTTCATCCTTCATCCTTCATCCTTTCAATTTTGCTATTGGCTCAGCCTGGCGGCATTCATATGTGCCATGCTCGGCAAAGGGTCGGCGGCGTTTTTGCCGGTGCTCCTGTTGGGAATTGCCTGGCAGGTGCAATCCTTGGGGTCTATCCCGGATTCTATCCCGACAAGATTGGGATTATTGTCTTTTATGCGCAGAGAAATTGTCAGGACAGCGCCTTTTTTCCTGGTCGCTGTTATTTTTTCGGCCCTAAACGTGTGGTCGCAAATGCATAATACGGTTGCGGTAATCCGCAACGCCGGTTTTTGGGAACGTCTGATGGGGGCAGGGTGCGTGATCTGGTTTTATTTATACAAGGCCGATCCTGCCCGTCAATTTGGACTTTATCTATCCGCAATTGCATATTGAAGCCGGCAATTTGCTTTGGTGGCTGCCGCTCTTGGCGGCTTTTGTTGTTACGGCTGTGCTATGGAGCTACAGGAAAACATGGGGGCGGCCATTTTTGTTGGCCTGGGGTTTTTTCTGCATCGCATTAGCGCCGGTTATGGGATTCATGGACACTTTATTCATGCAGATCTCCTTGATGGCGGACCATTATCAGCACATTGCCGTCATCGGCGTGATTGCACTGGCCTCGGCCGGATTTAGTGCATGGACTTTGCATGCGCGGCCTGTGGTGCGCCGGATGGCAATCGCCGCCGCCGGCCTCGCGGCGGGAGTCTTGTGTTGGCAACCTGGCGGCAATGCATGCTGTACCGCGATGATTTTACCTTGTTCGGCGACACCGCGATAAAAAATCCCGATTGTTGGATAGCCCAATACGACTTAGGCATTATTTCGGCACGCGAGGGTTCGCCGGCAAAAGCCATTGAATTTTTCCGGAAGGCTTTGAAAGAGTCTCCAGACTATGTCGGCATAAACTACGACATCGGCAATGCGTTTTTAGATATGGGCATGTTGCGCGAAGCTGCCGAAAATTACTTGCAAGTCCTGCAAAAAAAGCCCGATCACTCCGCCGCACATTACAATCTGGCTAAAATCATGGAACAAACAGGCCGGACTCAGAATGCAATTGATCATTACCGGCTGGCGATACGGTATAAACCCGATTTCCCCGAAGCACATTACAACCTGGGCAATATATACGAAACGACCGGCCAGTATCAATTAGCAATCGAGTGTTATGAGCAGGCCCTGTGCCTGAAACCGGACGATTGCGAAATCCACAATAACCTTGGCATTGCATTGGCACAAATAGGCCGGTATCAGGAAGCAATAGAACAATACCGGCAATCCTTGGCGATTACTCCCAACCTCGAAGGGCATTATAACCTCGGCCTTACCCTGGCCAGGATGGCCCGGCTGCCGGAAGCCATCGAACATTATCAACAAGCTTTACGCCTTAGCCCCGATTACTGCATGGCATATGTCAGTCTGATGTCAGCTTATGCGAAAACTGGCCAATCCTACAAGGCCATCGCCACGGCCCGGATTGCACTCGAGCATGCGCGATTTCAGGGGCAGACGGCCCTGGCCGGGCAGATCGAGGAATGGTTGAAATCCTACCGCGCCAAGATATCAAATGATATCAAGTCTCCCAGCGAGTCTCATTAGACAATAAACAAGCCGCACGTTTTATGCCCGCCTGAGCCGGACAAAACCTGCGGCTGGATGTGAAAATTATTTAGATTGCCAAGTGGTTTAGAATGATCCGGTGCCGGAGGAACTGCCGCCGCTGGAGCCGCCGCTGCTGCCGATTCCGCTGCCTCCTGAACCGCTGTTACTGCCCGAGCTTGAGCCGGTTGTACCGCTGCTGGTATTAAACGTCGAAACCTGTCCGATGCCGGAGAAAAATGGCGAACACGAAACGCGCACATAACGCCGGTCCGCTGACACGACGCCAGTGACGCTAAAAGTGGCGCCCGCGGGTAACCATGCAATTACCGGCTGGTATCCCACCACGCCTCGGGCCGCGAATGGAATGAACTGGCCTGCAACGCCGCCGTCGGCCGAGCCGTCAAAGCTGCCGCTGCTTGTGCCGCCGGCGCTCGATGCAAGGTTGCCAAGCACGTGAGGATCGATCGCGGCGGTAATTTGCTGGGCTAGAATTTGCTGATTTACGGCAAGTTGCCCGTCCGCCGCGTTGGCAATCTGCTGCTCGCGCAGCGATTCCTTGCGGCGCCCGTCCTTTAAGTCAAAAACCGCCAGCACTTCGTCCTTTTCCAGGGGAAGTATCTTGCTGACCGTAATGGGATTTTTATCGCGGAAATGGGTCGTGATCTCCACCGTGACTTTGCCGGTGTTTACCTTTCCCCAAACTCGCCAGGCTTTCAAACGGTAGACGCCGTCAAAGCCCTTAGGGCATACGTAGACTTCCGAATGACCGCCGGAATTGTCGCTCCCGGTTTGCGAAAGCACGTCGCCCAACATGACTCCCCCGCCCGCGGTTCGCGGGTTGCGCAACGAGCACACCGCGCCGGATGGTTCTTCCACCATCAGGTCCACGTCCGCGTCCCCGGTCCAATGGACGGCCACCACGCAATCCCGGGCCACCGCCTGATCCAATTCCGCCTGGAACGCCTCCGCTTCCTTGTCGCGTTTATCTGTTTTCATCCGCTGGAGAATTTCCTTTGCCACGCCAACGCCCGCCTGCCAAACTTGGTTATGATCCTTAGTCCAGGCCTGATTCAAAATCCCCAGGCTGGCCCAGCGCAAACCGTCCGTATCGTTTAATTCCCTGGCCGCTTTCAGGCCCAGCATATATGGTTCGGGCTGTATCGGATCCATCTCCGACGCCTGGCGAAAAATATCCAATGCCCGCTCCTTTAAGCCTAACTTCATGAGATACGTGCCGATGTACATAAAGTCGGCCGTGTTATCGCAAAAATCGACGGCCGACATTACCGCCCGCTCGATCTCCTCCTTCGGACGGCCCGCGGCTTGCATCGCCAAACTCATGGCTTCGTACATCCACGGCTGCGCCTGGCGATGGCGCAAGGCACTGTTAATCATCGCAATCACATGATCGTATTTCTTGTCTTTCATCAACCTGCGGACCGCGTCGCGCACGGCCGCGGGCTGGGGCGAATGCGTGGAAAAATATTTTTCCCAATATTGCTCCGCATTAACGCCCGGCGCGATCTCGATGGAAATATTTTCCAATTGCGGCGCAGACTTTATTTGTGGTGCAGGCGTTTGTGGTGCGGGCGTCTCGCCTGCGCCTTTCAGATCCATCGAACTCCCCTCTCCCTTTGGGAGAGGGGTAGGGGGTGAGGGCGCTTCCCTCTTAGCCGGAATATTGGCGCCGGCAGGCTCATTGCCCTTGGCAGGCGCGCTTAGATCATCCTTTACCGCAAAAGCTTGGAAGCCTCCGGCCGGAACTCTCTGCATCATTTGTCTCTGCATAAGGGGCAGTAATTCGTGGGGCACATCGAACATTCCCATGCCACCGCCGCCATCCGCCGCCCATTCCGCCACCCATTCCGCCACCCATGCCGCCGCCCATTCCGCCACCCATTCCGCCACCCATCATTCCCATGCCACCCATGCCTCCCCCCATGTTTGCGTTTACTGGTATCACTAAATCGGCGACCGGATATGCCTTTGTCACCAACCTGCTGTTAGCTTCATCCTGCGTGGTGATCAATAGCACTTCATCCTGGATCACATATGTCAGATCCCCTAAATCTTTGAGCATTAAACGCAGAGCTGACTTTAAAGTTATACCCTTGAGATCCTTGCTCACCGGCGTATCCGAAGTTACTCCCGCTTCGGTCAGCACCCTGGTGTCGAGTTGAATTTCGATGCCGTGATAATTCTTCAAGAAATCGATCACCTGGGACAGCGGTGTGTCCACAAACTCCATTTTGGTCTCCGACTTGAGCGCGTCCTTGATCTTCTTTTCCGCCGGACTGGTTTTTGCCAGGTCCATCGAACTGTATTTGTCTTTCCGCCGGATCGTCAACTGTTGCCAGATCTCGGCCGAAGGGTATACGATCGGCGGATCGTCGGGGAAAGGAATGGCCGCTTTATCAACCAGATACATCGTATCGACAAAGGCCTTTTGTTGAGCCAGATGAACTGCCATTTGTTGCCGATAATAACCCAAAGTCCGCGAAAAAGTCGCGGCTTGCAAGGGCACTGGATTGTCCTCGGCGCCATTCGCCGCGGCGACCGCGGCGACCTTCACCGCCTCGTCCGCGACTTGCTCTTCGGCCTGCCGATATTTGGTCTGGTCCAAATCAAATACTTGAAACTTGGCTTCGTCCATCAATGAATCAAAACGCTCCATCAATTGCTTCAATCTCTGCTGGTCGCGGAGCAGATTGTCGGTGATCAACTGCCTTTCCCTGGCCGCCGCCATGCTTTCCTGCTGCTGCTGCCGGCGAAATTCCACTTCGACTTTCCGCCGCGCGGCCTCGCGCAAAGCGGTACGCAATTGTTCGGACAACTGATCGCGAACGTCCGGATTAAGATCCGCCGCCTGCCGCACATTTTGCAGCATCAGCCTCAGGTTCTCCGCAGCCGCGTCCGGTTCGACAGCTCATTTGCTTGCGGGCCTGGTTGATGGCGTTTACCACTTCGGCCTGAATCACTTGGGCGATGATTCTACGCTCCTGCTGGAATCCCTCGGCCAATGCCCCGGCCTGCGGGTCGTTGATCACCGCGGCCGGATCGACCAGATTCAATTCGCCCTCGCCGCCGGAGGCCGGCGGCCGCGAAATCACGGCTTCGATGCCCGCCGACGGGTTGCCTTGGCGTTTCTTGGCCAGCGCGCCCTTCAGCGCCGTGGCTTCCGGGATCGTTGGGATCCTGGCGCAGGACTTCGCCAATGAGTTTTTCCGCGCTCTCCAGATTGCCGGAGGCCAGCGCCTGACGCGCTAATGCCTTGATGCCCATCTCGCCCGCGTTGACCGCCGCGCGCAATTGCTCCAAGGAATGCGCTTCCCGCAAGCGGCAAGGTCGCCCCGCCGTTTTGCCGCGCATAATCGACCGCTTGCATCAGGTAATTATTGGCATCGTCCGAAACGCCGGGTTTCACCACCGCGTAAAGTTTTTCCTCGCCGCCGGGCGTCTTCACCGGGTATTGAATTTCAAACGGCCCCTCGCCCTTATATGTGCCGATCACCACCGTGTCGCGATCGCCCCTCAGCGGCGGCGTATGTTTGGGAAATACCTCCGCGAAACCTTCGGGCCATATCACCGATTGCGGCCACATCACCACGGAGCGGACCGCGGCATTCAGCGCCGCGCCTGCTTGCGCGGCGGTAGTGTCGGCGGTGTCGCTTATAACCATCCCGCCCGTCTGACCGGCCAGCGCGCCCGCGATTTGCATATCCGCCCGCGGCCCGATCAAGTAACTGTCCATGGATATTCGCTTCTCAACCAATTTATTGATCAACTCGTCCGATTCCTGCGCGGTAAGGAATTTAGCCGTGCTGCGGCCGTCGCCGATGTAAATTATTGTCCTGGGATTCTTCATCGTCCCCGGCAAAACCGCCCGCCGCCGCGGTCAATGCCTTTTTCATGTCGCTTGCGCCCAGCGGAGCTCGATCTTTCAACCGGGCCATTGCATCGGCCATCTCCTTGCTCTTCGGATCGACAAATGTCTTAGTCATGGCATTGGCATTTAAATCCACCGCCATCAGTTGAACCCGATCGCCCTCGGGCATGCCGGCAACCATGTTTTGCAGCACTTCCAATGCCTTGTCGCGAAACTCGCCCGTCTGACCGGCCGATGTATTGAACAATACAATCACGTCGCGCGGCCCTTCTGCCGCGGCGATCCCTTCCGGCTTCAGACTGACGGCAAAATAGTTCGTCCCGTCGGGATTTGTAAAACTGTCCATACGCGACTCAATCGATCCTGCATAAGCGGCCGCGGGACTATAAGCGAGCATGGTCGCGGACAATATGACTGCCGATAAAATAACAACCAGGCGAATCAGATGTTTTTTAGCCATCTTAAACTTCTCCAACAAATATAAGCACTTGAAAAATCGACGCGGACGCCGTTAATGGCGATATGTTCCGTTTCAGAAATCCAGGCTCGCAACATTTTTCTCGCCGGCCCGGATCCTGTAACCCAAAATTTGATAACTGCTAGCTGGCAATAAATTACCCTATACAACCAACCTTATTTTATCTAGCTTATCAATTTTTTGCCACTATAAAAACATGGAGTAATGATTGTATAGGGTAATCCGGCCAATTGCATACCATCGGGGGGATAGAAGTACTATCCAATAATTTTTTCTCCAGGGTTATGCAGATCCATCCCTTCTCCCTTTGGGAGTGCTTTGCAAATCAGTCCCCTCTACCTTTGGGAGAGGGGTAAGAAGTGAGGGCATTTTATGATTGTATAATCCCTCCAAAATTGTTTCTGTATTATCTCAAAATTATCGTCGCAACTCTTTATAAAATCGACACTTGCATTCATGAAAAAACTTCCGCCTTCTTCTGCCATAAAACACATTTAGTTTCTTTATGCCTTTCTCGGCATTGTCTCCCCAACGTGGGCACAAAGGTGTATGATTGCTAATGATTGGTCAAATATACATTCTCCAGTTAAATTATTGCCGCTGACAAACAAACCGCTTGCGGTTTCGCGAGGAACTGCCACCGGCAAAAACAACTACTGGACAAAATATAAACATAATTACATGCCCATTTACTATTATTGGTGAACTCCATGCAGAAACTAGTTTTCCTTTGTTTATTATCCGGCATTGCAGGCACGGCGGCGGCCCTTGTGTGGTTCGGCGGACCAGCCGTGGAACCCCAATCAGTCGCCCAGGAACCGGCGACTGGGTCGCCGCCCAGTGGGTATGTGCCCCCGAGCGGTCCGGCCCCTGGCGCTGCCGCGCCACAGGGCGCCGCGGATCAACCGATTGCCGCCGATCTGCAAAACTTGACTCCGGACGAGCGAGTCAACGTGCTCGTCTATCAAAACGTCAACCGCAGCGTGGTCAACATCAATACCACGGGCGAACGTTCCTTTTTCGGCGTCGCTGCCGAAGGCGAAGGCAGCGGTTCGGTAATCGACCGCCAAGGACACGTCCTTACGAATTTCCACGTCGTCGACGGCGCCGCAGCAAATTCAGGTCACTTTGTTCGACGGCAGCGATTATCCGGCGCAAATCGTGGGAGTAGATCCAGCCACCGACGTCGCTGTGCTGAAAATCAACGCCCCGCCCGAACTGCTCTTTCCGGTCGCCTTCGGCAGTTCCACCAATCTGCTCGTGGGCCAAAGGGTTTTTGCCATTGGCAATCCTTTCGGTCTGGAACGCACCTTGACCGCCGGCATCATCTCCAGTTTAAACCGCTCCTTGCCCGCCAAGCGCACGGCTCGCATCATCAAATCGGTGATCCAGATCGATGCCGCTATGAACCCCGGAAACTCCGGCGGACCACTTTTGGACACCCACGGCCTGATGATCGGCATGAACACCGCCATCGCCAGTTCGACCGGTGGAAGCGAGGGCGTGGGCTTTGCCATCCCCATAAACACCATCGCCCGCGTCGTGCCGCAATTGATCACAACCGGCCGGGTGCTCCGGCCCGAATCGGGTATAAGCAAGGTGTATCAAACCGATCGCGGTTTACTGATCCTGACCCTTGTGCCCGGCGGACCGGCGGAAAAAGCCGGTTTGAAAGTACCCAAAACCGAACGAAAACAAGAGGGTATTTTTGTCGTCCTTTCCCGCAATTTGGCCGCCGCCGATATTATCACCGCTGTTGACGGCAAACAGATCAAAACCCCCAATGATTTCCTCGACGCCATCGAAAGCAAACGCCCCGGCGACCAGGTAATGCTCACCGTTATCCGCGCAGGCAAACTAATCCAAGTCCCTCTAAGCCTGGAAGCCGCCAAATAACCGGCCGCCTGTTAGATATAAAAAAGTCCCCTCTCCCACCGGGAGAGGGCTAGGGTTTGGTGATGAACATCGCCACCGGCGGAGGCACCCTGGTTCACGAGATAGTGCATCCCTTCATGGCCGCCAACTTTCCCGACTGCCCCTCATGGCTCAACGAAGGCCTGGGCTCGCTCTACGAACAAAGCGGCGAGGAAAACGGCGAAATCCACGGCTACACCAATTGGCGCCTGCCCGGCCTGCAAGATGCCATCCGGGCTAAAAAAGTGCCGTCATTCAAAACACTCTGTTCCACCGGCACAAACGAGTTCTACGAAAAAGACAAAGGCACAAACTACGCCCAAGCCCGATATCTGTGCTATTACCTCCAGCAACACGACCTGCTAAAAAAATTCTATCACCAGTTCTACAAAAACCGCCGCGAAGACCCCACAGGCTACAACACCCTAAAATCCATTCTTAACCGCGACGACATGGACGCCTTCCAGCGCGACTGGGAACAATACGTCCTTAAACTCCGCTTCAGCGATTAAATCTCGCAGGAATTCCCTCCGGCCTGCTCAAGACATGAGATGGCTGATTCCCATTGACGTTTGTCATTTGGACTTTGTCCTTCTTTCGACATTCGTCATTCATGCTTCGTCATTCATCATTTTCATCCCTCATCCTTCATCCCCCCTCCCTCATCTTTCTTTTGCCTCGCCTCCCACTGCCGGTGCAATGCCTCGTTCATGGCCGTTTCCGCCTCGGGAATCAATCCGGCCCGCTGGCAGATCAGGCTTAAGGCCATGTAGCTGAACGGGTCTTCGCTATCCAGTTCGCAAACTTTTCGGGCGTGTTCCACGGCTTCGGCGTGCCGCCCCAACTTGCCGTAAAATACACTCAGCCCGGCATACGCCAGTGCATAATCCGGAAACGATACAATAAGTTCTTCAAGCTTGTTTACCGCTTCATCCAGTTTGCCCGCTTGTTGGAGATCAATGGCTTGGTCGTAAAGTTGATCGGCTGTCGACATAAGAAGTAATCCTGGTTTTTAAGGGTTTCTTGTCGTTGTAGGATGGGTGCTTGCACCCACGCTGTCGGTTTCTGCGAGATATCGCGTGCGTGCAAGCACGCACCCTACATCTATTGTATCAAAAGGTGTTGTTCCCCTTCGGGCGGGACTTATTATTACACAACTTTAGTCTACAAAACCCGGAAACCACGGCCTAGGGGAGGGATGCGCGACAATCGCCACCAATTGCCCCTAGGCAAAAAAACATTATATTATCAGTTCCACGCACCAGTCCCCCCTCAATTTTCACAAAACCAGGTGCTTGCCAATGGCCCAAGACAACCAACAGTTCATCTCCCGCGATCAAGCCCAAAAACCCTATTTCATCGGTATTGATTTAGGAGGGACCAACATCAAGGCGGGCATAGTTGACGACCTGGGCCGATCGCTGGCTTGGCTCAGCGTCCCTACCGACGTGCCCAAAGGCCCCGAGGACGCTTCTGCACGTATGGGCAAGGCCGCCTTGCAGGTGGCCGAAAAAGCGGGCGTGGTTATTTCCGATATCGCCCGCGTTGGACTCGGCTCGCCCGGCACCATGGACATCCCAGCCGGCAAACTCCTTGAACCGGCAAATCTCAAAGGTTGGGAATACTTCCCTTTGCGCGACCGCGTCAGTCACCACTGCGGCCTGCCGGTGACTTTCGCCAACGACGCCAATGCCGCCGCCTACGGCGAGTTCTGGGTCGGTTCCGGGCGCGAATTCCACAGCATGGTGCTGTTCACCCTGGGCACGGGCATCGGCAGCGGAATTATCATCGGCGGTCTTTCCCTCGATGGCGAGCACAGCCATGGCGGCGAATGCGGGCATATTATCATAAATTTCTCGCCCGACGCACGCCTGTGCCCGTGCGGTCAGCGCGGTCATCTCGAAGCCTACGCCAGCGCCACCGCCGTCATCAAACGAACCCGCGAGGCTCTCGATGCCGGCCGATCCAGTTCGCTTACAACCGATTTAAACCGCGGCGACAAACTCACGCCCTTGCTGGTCGCCAGGCATGCCGAAACCGGCGATCAACTCTCCTTGGACATCGTCATGGAAACCGCCCGGTATCTCGGCGTGGGAATCACGAACGTGATGCACACCCTCGATCCCAACGGCATACTCCTGGGCGGGGCAATGACCTTCGGCGGCAATGAAAACCAGCTCGGCCGCGGATTCCTCGCCGAAATCAAGGCCGAAGTCAAACGCCGCGCTTATCCCATTCTGGCCGAAAAAACCGTGATCGACTTCGCCGCCCTCGGCGGCGACGCAGGCTATATCGGCGCAGCCGGCCTGGCCCGGCTGGAATACCTTAAAATCAAAAAACTGTGAACTGATAACTGTTAACCGTAAACTTTAATCAGGAGATTTCCCCATGCATCGCCGTGAAATGCTATTGACCGCCGGAGCAGCCGTTATTGGGCTCTCGGCCTTTCCCCTGGGCTGGGTGTCGGCCGCCGATGATAAAAAACAAAAAATCCTCTACTACACCAAAAGCGCGGGCTTCGTGCACCCTGAAGTCGATCGATCGAAAACCGACGGCCAACTCAGCAGCTCGGAAAAATTGCTCACCGAATGGGGCGAAAAATCCGGCTTCGAGGTCATGTGCAGCCAAGACCCCGACATTTTCGACGGCGATTTGGATCAATTCGACGCCATCGCCTTTTACACCTCCTCCAGCTACAAGCCGATCAATAATCCAATTTCAGACGAGCAAAAGAAAAAATTGCTCGATGCCATTACGGCGGGCAAACCCTTCATCGGCATCCACTCGGCCGCCGACACCTTCCGCAAACCCGACAGCCCGGAAATTGATCCCTACATCGCCATGGTCGGCGCGGAGTTCATTAAACACGACGCTCAACAAGAAGCGAAAAATCGCGTTGTTGATCCCAAATTTCCCGGCATGCAAGGACTCGGCGATTCAATCGAGTTGATGGAAGAATGGTATACCTTCAAAAAATTCGCCAACGATCTGCACGTAATCCTGGTGCAAGAGACCGAGGGCATGAAAGGCGCGACCTATCAGCGCCCGCCGTTCCCGGCCACCTGGGCCCACATGTACGGCAAAGGCCGCGTCTTCTACACCTCGCTGGGACACCGCCAGGATATTTGGACCAACAAAATCTTCCAGCAGATCCTACTGGGCGGCATAGCCTGGGCCTTGGGAAACGCCAAAGCCGAAATCCCCCCAAATATCGACCAGGTTACGCCCGACGCAAACGTCTTGCAGAAGTAATTTTTTTATTGACGTAAGTTTTTGCGATTGTTCAATTTGCAATTTGAAATTTGCATTTTTCAATTTGCAATAATAAATAGCTACGCCCCCTAGTCTTTATCTTTTGCCCTTGTCCGCTCAGCAGGGGTTTGGTAAATTGCCTTGCCTCTGGTAACCTACCCATCTTTTCTGGGGGTTTGGACGGGGGCCTGATGGAAAGGAATCCGCATCATGCAGGCTACTCTGGGCGAGTTGGCGGCGCTGGTCGAGGGACGGCTTTTCGGCGATGAAAATATTTTGATCCAAGGCGCCGCCTCCCTCGCGACGCCGAGCCCGGTCAAATTACGCTCATCGACGGCGACGGAAAAAATCACCTCTTGCAGCAATGCAGGGCCGCCGCCGTCATCGCACCTAAAAATTTTACGTGCCAGGACTTCCCCGCTATCCTGGTTGACGACGTGCATCGGGCCTTTGCCATCGTAGTTCTGCATTTCCACCCCCAGCGCCGCACCAGGCGGATCGGCATTAGTCCCCTGGCCGTAATCAGCCCCACCGCCCGGATCGCGGAAAACGTTGACGTCCACCCCTACGCCACCGTCGGCGACGACGTGATTATCGCCGCCGGATCGACGATCCACAGCGGCGTGCACATCATGTCCGGCTCGCAGATCGGCGAAGATGCAACCATCTTCCCCAACGCCGTGTTGTACGAAGATACAGTCGTCGGCCCGCGCTGCGTGATCCATGCCAGCGCCGTGCTGGGCGCGTATGGTTTCGGCTACGGTTTCGCCGACGGCCGCCACGTACTCTCGTCGCAATTGGGAAATGTGATCCTGGGCGCAGATGTCGAGATAGGCGCCGGCTCCACCATCGACCGCGGCACCTACGGGCCGACCGTCATTGGCGAGGGTACGAAAATCGACGACCTGGTAATGGTCGCCCACAACTGCCGCATCGGCCGGCACAACATGCTCTGCTCGCAAGTGGGCATCGCCGGCAGCACGACCACCGGCGATTACGTAGTCATGGCCGGACAAGTGGGCGTCCGCGATCACGTCAACATCGGACACCGCGCGGTGCTGGGCGCAATGGCCGGCGTAACCAACGACGTGCCCGAGGGAGCAAGGATGATCGGCATTCCCGCCACGCCCGAACGCGATCAAAAACTCAAGCAAGCCGCCTTCGGCAAACTCCCCGAAATGCGGAAACAACTGAAAATGCTGCAGCGAATCGTGGACAAACTCGCCGCCCAAAACGGAATTGAATCAGGTCTCTGCGTTAATAACGAAACGGTTGAAAAAGATTCCGAAGATCGGCGTGCGGTAGCGTAAAACATCGAAAATCAAGCTCTCCGTTGCCCAAGGAGCGATGCCATGCGAATAACTGTTTGCTTGTTTGTGCTTTGTATTCTTTTTAGCGTGGATCTTAAGGCAAAGTCGGGTAAAGAGTCTCCGCCAGACGAAACAACCACTCAGGCAAAGTCCACACAACAGTACACAATGGATGTTCGTATTATCTCAAAACGTAAAGGCGACATACCCGTTATTAATATTCCTAAAATGACCATTCAAGAAGGAGAGAAAAAGTCAATCTCGGACATTTATAAAATATCTTTCAGTACCAATGCCAAATCAAATGGTGCGAGCACACCGATTAAGCGTGAATATACTGAAGGCACTACCTTAGAAGCAACGATTTTCAGAAAAGATAATGATGAGGCAATATTAGACGTATCTCTCGAAATGGCCGGCCATGCAGCCAAGAACAACGATACAGATGGCGAGATTTCTTGGTGCACCGGAAAATTGCAAGTGATCAAGCGTGTGACATTGAACAAGAAATTGGTCGCTTCTTTCAGAGATAGTGATTTAGAAATTGTTATCAAAGCCGTTCCAAACTAACTGAATTATGACTGAGAACCTTACATCGCCGTGTGCCACTGGCTCTGCCAGTGCCCTGCCGCGCCGCGTGGGCATCCTCGCAGGCTGGGGACGCTATCCAATTGTTATAGCCGAGGCACTAAAGCGCCAGGGATGCGAAGTCTATTGCCAGGCGGTTATTGGGCACGCCGATCCGGCCTTGGCCCGGGCGTGCGATCATTTCCGCTGGCTGGGCTTGGCCAAGTTCGGCAGCGCAATCCGCTATTTCAAGCGGAACGGCGTCAGCGAAGTCACCATGGCCGGCAAGATTTTCAAGGTGCGTTTGTTTAAGCGTTTCGCCTGGATCCACCTACTGCCCGATTGGCGCACGATACGCATGTTCCTCCCGCATTTTTGGACGCGGAAAAAAGACTGCCGCGACGATTCGCTGATGACGGCCATCGTTGACGAGTTCGCCTCCGAGGGGATCCGCATGGCCCCGGCCACCGATTACGCACCCGAACTGCTCCTGCCGCCGGGCCGCATCACCAGCCGCGGGCCGAACTCGTGGCAGATGAAAGACATCCAATTCGGCTGGCGGATGGCCAAGGAAATGGGCCGCCTCGACATCGGCCAATCCGTGGCCGTCAAGGACCAGGCCGTGCTGGCCGTCGAGGCCGTCGAAGGCACCGACCAGTGCATCCGCCGCGCCGGCTCGCTCTGTCCCGCGGGCGGATTCACGGTTGTCAAAGTCGCCAAACCCCAGCAGGACATGCGCTTCGACGTGCCCACCATCGGCTTAGGCACGCTGGAGACCATGGTCCAAGCCGGCGCATCGGTCCTGGCAGTCGAAGCCGGTAAAACCATCCTCCTAGATCAAGCCGACGTGATCGCCTATGCCGACCGCCACAAACTCATCATCATATCGCTGCCCGACGGCGGCGAGAATCTAATATCCAATTAGCCCCCGGTGAATACACCGGGGGTCTGGTTGCGATATTATACCAATCTAGGGTTTCTGGTTTCGGGATTCAGAACTCTCCACTCTTTCATCTTCAGCTTTTTTTTGAACGCTAATCCCCACTAAATCGGCACTCTTAAAAGCAATTAGCGAAGATCAGCGAAGATTAGTGTTCTTCCATGCCGGATTTGATCGTGCGCGTGACTGCGCTCGAAAA
This sequence comes from Pirellulales bacterium, assembly GCA_963844755.1. GTDB lineage: Bacteria > Planctomycetota > Planctomycetia > Pirellulales > Thermoguttaceae > JBEKIK01. The sequence goes on along the minus strand of CAWJPM010000011.1, from coordinate 1,114,582 downwards.
CGGGTTCATCGGCATCGCGGATGTCAAAATCCTTTCCGGCTGTAAGCGTAATGTCTTGCAGCGTGATGCCGGTAATACGGCTGTCGGGCAGGCCGTGAATGATGCCCGCGTTTCGCGAGCCTTCGATCGTGACGTGATCGATAAGAATGTTGCGGATCGCGGGAATCTTCGTCGGGTCGCCTTTGAAATTGGGGCGGTTGTTGTCCATGTAGTCGAGTTGGAGGACGATGGCGTTGCTGACGTTCTTCATCGTGATGTCGGTGTAGCGCACGTTTTCCACAAGGCCGCCTGCGCCTCGCATGGATTTGATGCGGATGCCGTTGTCGGTATCGATCGAAGGTGCAGTGGCGGACAAGCATGTTGTGCACGCCGACAGTGGTCTCGGAACCGATGGAGATGCCGTGGCCGTGCTTGATGGTGTTGTTTTCGATGAGGATGTTCGTGCCGCCCGATTTGATCACGATGTCGTCGTCGCCCGTGTCGATGTCGCAGTCGTGAATCCAGAAATTGGACGCCGGGGCCGGGGTCGATGGCGTCGGTGTTCGGCGCATTCAACGGTGCGCGGACTTTTACCCGCTCGATGGTAAGATCGTTCACGCGTTTTGGCACGAGGTGAAACTTCGACGAGTTCGTAAGCGTGATGTCGGCGACCAGCAGGCGGTCGCAGCCGTCGATGACCACCAGGTTCGGGCGGCTACAAATGATGCGGCCGGGCTCGGTCTTCGCGGCGTGCCCGCTCCGACCACTCCCACCAATGCCGGCCGCTGCCGTCGATCGTGCCGGGACCGGTAAGGGCCACGTCGTGGAGTTTGTTGCCGCTGATCAGCGGCTTCGGGACGTGGAATGCGGCGTTGGCCTCGGCTTGGGTCTTGAAGGTGGACGGATGCGGCAGGCCGAGTTCCTCGAAGGTCTCGGGGGCTTTGATGACGGCGCCGTCGTCGAGATGAAGGTCAAGCTTCGAGCAGATCGTAAATGGCGCAGTGAGGAAGACGCCCTTGGGCACGACGAGTTTTCCGCCGCCTGCTTCCTCGACGGCGGCGATGGCCTTGGCGAACGCCTCGGTGTTGAGCGTCTTGCCATCGCCGACTCCGCCAAAATCGACAAGGTTGAACGTGCGGTCCGGAATATCCGGCAGCGCGGGTTTCACCTTCTCGGCGGCGGAGACGTTGACGGCGCTGGGCGGCTCTTGCCCCGGGAGTGGAAACGATACAGCAATCAAGCCAAAAAACACGATGGACAGCAGTAATAATCGCATGGTAGTTCTCGCCGGGATTTCACAATGGACCTCTGCCGGAATACGCTTCCGGCTAACCCTTATTTTAGCGATTTTATCGCGATTAGCAACACGCCCGGTGCCATGCCCACGCTAGTCGCGGGCATGTGGGAAGTGCAGATAAATCCCAATCATGGCCACGCAAATGTGGCCATGGCGCCTGTAAGCCGTTGTTAGCCGCTTTTTGGCTTTTCCAAATTCAGTGTAAACGCAACCCAATTCCCGAAGAACGCTTTCTCTCGGAATCCAACCTCGCCAGCGAGGCGTAGAATTCTGGCACGGCGCTGATAATGAGGATCGAAAATGATTTCGGTCACGGATAGTATGCCACCCGGCTTCAGGGCGTCGAAAATCTCTTTTAGCGCGGCGGGCCGATCGGGAATCTCGCCCAAAACGGTGACTAGCAATGCCCGGTCAGAATTATTGTGTTTTAATTTGCCCTCGCCCACAGCGGCCTCTTGAAATCGGATGTTAGTCAGGTTGGCCGCTACGGCTTTATCCCGTGCGCGGCTGAGCATGCCCGGTTGGATGTCTATGGCCACGACATGGCCTTGTGGGCCGACTCGCCTGGCGGCCGGGATCGTCAGCCGGCCCGGACCGCAGCCGATATCCAATACTGTCATGCCCGGTTGAAGATCCAAATGCTCGATAATGACATCTGAGCGATGGACTTTCGCGAAAGGATTATCGAATTCGACAAGCCAACTCAACCACACAGGGCAGGGGAGCGAATGACGGCGGGAAGCGACTCGCCACAGGACGGTGACGAGAATGACAAGACCGACCAGACCAAAAATAATGTATGAGTATGTTGTCATGTTTGCCAAGGTGTTCATAAATTACTCCCCTCGCTCTTTGGGAGAGGGGCAGGGGGTGAGGGCTGTAGGGGGCGTGAAACGCACCATGATCTATTACAGACGGTGCGTTTCACGCACCCTACTTTTTCTCTTCCGCCGGGCCGAGGAGTTTTTCCAATTCTTTGCCCAGTTCAGCCGTGTTGACGTTGAGCTGTTTCACATTGCCGTCTTTGCCCACTAAAATCCCAATGGGAAAGTTCATTACTCCGTAGTACTCGAACGTGGGGCTGGGGCCATTGTCTCCGTAAACGGTAGCCCAGGGCATATTGTTTTCCTGGACGAATTTTTCCACGTCTTCGCGCCGGTAATCGCAGCCGAAGCCGATGATCTCAAAACCTTTATCGTGGTTCTTTTCGTAGATTTTTTTGAGCTTGGGCACTTCCGCCGCGCAAGTCTGCCGCCAAGACACCCAAAAGTCGATCAGCACTACTTTGCCTTGGTATTTCGAGAAATCGAAGGCTTCGCCGGAAAGGAGTTTGCCTTCCAACTGAATCTTATGGCCCAGAAGCGACAACCGCCGCACCACTCCTTCCAATCTTTTGCCGAATTCGGCAAGTCGCTCGTCCTTGCTTTCGTTGAATGCCTTGCTCAGTTTGCCATAGACATCCAGGGCGTATGCATTGTCGCCTTGGGACTCGGCGATTTGTCCGGCCATGATAGCCAGGCCCAGATCGGCTGATTGCGGCGGGGCGTCTTTCAAATAATCCAGCACCGCGGCGATCTGTTTTTTCAGCAGGTCCGGTTTATCGCTCATAAGGGCGTTGCGCAAAGATATCTGCAGCCCGTAGCTTCGCGCAGAGCGCGATTGTTTTTCATGGCCCGCCTTTTTCAAGGCATCGCTGAAGGCCGCGATATCCTCGGATTTATCAAGGGTGTGGGTTTTCACCTCGACGGCGAAATCCAGTTCTTCTTCGCTGGGCTTGCCGGCCAGGATTTTTTCCGCCGCCTTGAGCATGGCCGCGCGGGCCTTTTTGCGAGTTTCATCGTCCTGGGGCATGTTTTGAATGATCTTTTTTATAAACCCCTTTAGCTCCTGCGGCGTTCCTTCAGGTACGGCATACGGATCGCCCGCGGCGTTTTTATCGACGGATTTTTCCGCTGCCGGTTTGACTTCCGGCTTTTTGTCTTTGTTCTCATCGGCCAGCGCCGGTGTGACCAGCGACAATGCCATGCCTAAACTGACGATGGATATCCACTTTTGTGCCATGTTGAATTCCTTAACAAGATAGTAATGACGATGATAAATCCTAAGCCCACGGGTTGCAACCCGTGGGCTTTAAAACCAATAATTTTACTTGCGATAGTATGGCGGTTCAATCGGTGGCCCAGGCATCGCTGCCCGCGTCGGTCCGCTCGCCGGGTGAGCGGCGATGGCGATGGAACTGCTCGATCATGTTCCAGGCCTCTTCAGCGGTTTCGGCGAACGAGAACAGGTCCAGATCGGCGTCCTCGACCGTGCCCGAGTCGGCCAAGAACGTAAAATTGATCGCGCGTTGCCAATACTCGCGCCCGAACATGATGACGGGAATTTCCTGCATCCGCCCGGTTTGGCGAAGCGTCAGGGCGTCGAACAATTCGTCGAGCGTGCCGAACCCACCGGGAAACACCACCAGCGCCTTGGCCCGCATAAGGAAGTGAAACTTGCGCATGGCGAAGTAATGGAATTGGAAACACAATTCGGGAGTGATGTAGGGATTGGGTTGTTGTTCGTGCGGCAGGCGGATGTTCAGACCGATGGATTTTGCCCCTACCTTGTACGCCCCGCGGTTGGCCGCCTCCATAATGCCCGGCCCGCCCCCAGTGATGACCACATAATCGCAAGCGTCTTCTTTTTGATTGACGGTCGAAACCAGCCGGGCGAACTCCCGGGCCGTTTCGTAATAATGGCTGCGCTTGAAAATTTCCTCGGCCCGATCGACCGCTCGCTGGCGACGCGAGTCGTTTGGCGTTTCGGCCAGTCGGGTGCGAGCACGTTCCAACTGCTCGCGCGCGGCGGCCGGCTCGATAATCCGCGTGCTGCCGAACAGCACGACCGTCGAGCGGATGTTGTTGCGTTGAAAATACAACTCCGGCTTGAGGAGTTCGAGTTCCATCCGCGCGGCCCGCAGTTCGGGCTGCATCAGGAAATCCACGTCCTTGTAGGCCACTCGATAACTAAGCGACTCGAGAATCTTTCGCAGATTCATCTCCCGCTGGCGATCTTCGTTCATGATTCTTCAGTTCACAGTTCTCAGTTTTCAGTTTACGGTGAAATATTTAAGCGTGTTTTTAAATATCATATAGATGCGGCATTCCTCGTTTAGCCCCGGAGCTTGCTCCGGGAGATTCTAATGTGCAATCCATTTTATCAAATCGACAATCGCCGACCATGCCAATATCCATCCAAAGGTTACGGTATACAGCCACAGAGTAAATGGCAAAGGCACGGCCATTTTTCGGCGTTTGCCGACTGCTGCGGCCGGCAAAGCCAACAGCGAAATCACTATTGCCACGCCGCAAACGGCCTGCCAGCCCAGAAAAACTCCCACGCACAAAAGTCCCCAGGCCATGCCGCCGGGCGATTTTGTTCCTTGTACTGCGCCAGGATATATAACCCAGCAATCCACCCGCCGTCAATCCCGCCAAGCAATCCAATATCCGGCTTGACCAATCCGCAAGTCCCGGCCATGCAGCCATCGGCCGCAGATAAGGCCAAATCAGCGGCGCAATTAAACCTATGGCCAGGGCCGGCACAAACAGGCGCAGCGGCGGACGGTTGTGGTCGATCTCGATCAGCGCCGCCGCCAGGAGCGTGCATAAAAACAGCAAGTGATAGAGCAATATTGCGCGAAGATCAAAATCATTCCCGCTGGAAATACTTGTATTCCCGATTTTATAAATTTCCCGCACGGGCAAGTTTATTCCATTGAATGTGAACTCCGCCGCCGCTAGCAGGGCGAACATGGAAGCGGTTATCGCTTCCACCAGCGGATATCGAGCGGAGATCGCAGTGCGGCAATCCCGGCATCTTCCCCGCAGCACCAGCCAGGAAACGATGGGGATGTTATCGAACCAGCGGATTCGATGTTTGCACGCCGGACAATGCGACGGCGGCGCAATCAAACTTATGGCTATCGGCATCCGATATACAACCACGTTCAAGAAACTGCCGATCGCCGCGCCGACAACAAAAAACCAGGCAACCAATAATATTTCATCAGCCATCTTGCAACAACAAACTCACAGGCATCGCCAATCGCTAGCCCCTAGCCCCTAATCTCTAAATAATACCATGCAGCGGCCCACCCCGGGCGGCCATGGCGTCAATGCGTTTGCCGACCGCCGGGTCCTCCGCCAACGACGGGGCATGATGCGGCTTGCTCCGGGCGTCGATAACCAGCGAGCCTCTCGTCCCCCAATGCTTATCGACCACGAACGATTCGATCCCGTAGATATCCGTGGCCGGATTGCTGCGCGTAAACGTCACCCAAAGAAAATTTTCCAGGCTGGCCGCCGCAAATTCGCTTTGATCGACAATCACCACCCAGGGAAAAGCGTTAATCACGTCATGTCGGGTATAACGCGCACAAAACCGCTCGACGGCCGAATCACTGCCGTCGGCCTCGGCACGGAACGGCGGACCTTCGACCAGCAATATCCCCGGCAGAAAAATCCGCGCCTTTCGAAAGCCCAAATCCTCCGGCAATGTAAGCATGCTGTTCACCGCCACCGGCAAGATCCGCTTGGCCGGACCCGCGGCCGCGATCACCACTTTCGAGCCTTCGTTCAACCGGCCCGAACTGTAATCCAGCGTGTCGATCGTGGTGCAAGTCTGGAAATGCAGATCTCGCCGCCAATCGACCCGTTCCAGCAAATGGCGTAAGAAATCGGGCACGTGTCGCACGTCCAGGTCCGGCTGATCCTCGCCGGCCACTATCAGCAGATACTTGGCCAGCGACAATTGCCCCTGACCCAGAAGAGCATTGGCCAGCGTGAGCAGTTCCCGCGGCCTGCGCCGCTCGTCATAAGGCACGTAGCGCTCGCTGCCGACGGCCAAAAGCAGCGGATGCACGCCGGCCGCGTCCACCGCATGCACCGCCTTGATCCCCGGAATGATTTTTGTAATCGTCTCCCCGGCCAGCTCGTGGATCAATTGCCCGAAGATCGTATCTTCCTGCGGCGGCCGGCCCACGACCGTGAACGGCCAGATCGCTCCCTGGCGGTGATACACGTGCTCGACGTGCAACACGGGAAACTCGTGGGCCAGGCTGTAATATCCCAGGTGATCGCCGAACGGCCCTTCCGGCTTTAACCGTTTGGGATCCAGATAACCGGTGATGCAAAAATCGGCCTCGGCGGCAATGGGCAGTTTATTGGGCCGGCAGATCATCGACACCCGCCGCCGCCCCAAAAGACCGGCAAATCCCAACTCGCTCATGCCCTCGGGCAGGGGCATCACGGCGGCCACGGTCATCGCCGGCGGCCCGCCCACGAAAACGTTCACCCGAAAAACATCCTTGCGCTCCAGGGCCTTTGCATGATGCGCGGCAATGCCCCGCTGCAACTGGTAGTGCAACCCGGTCTCCCGATTCGGCTCGTACTGGCCCCCCGATATCTGCACGCGATACATGCCCAGGTTCGAACGGGCAAGTCCCGGCTCCTCCGGATCCTCGCTATAAACTTGCGGCAATGTGATGTACGCCCCGCCGTCGCCCGGCCACGATCTTAACTGCGGCAGTTGATCGAGCGTAATCTCGTGTGCCAACACCGGGCCGGTGTGGACCTTTTTCGGCCGCATGCTCAGCGCAAACCAAGACGAACGCAAATACAGCCTGGGATGGCGCAATACATCGGCCGGATCGGCCCCCAGCGACACCAGCCGCTTTAATCTCGCCAGCGAGTCGCGAAAAATATATCGCACACGGTCCATCGTCCCGAACAAATTACAGACCATGGGGAATTGGCAGCCCTTGACCCGCGCGAAATAAATCGCCGGACCGCCCGCGCGAAACACCCGCCGCTGGATTTCCGCCGCCTCCAACTCGGCGTCGATGGGCTCCTCGATGGCCGCCAATTGGCCCGTGGCCGCTAAATCCTCAACACATTGCCGCAGCGTCCGGTAGCCCATGATCGTGGGATAGGAAAGAGGGAATAGGTGATAGGGAATAGTATAATATTTAGCCCCCGGTGAATACACCGGTGTTTTTGCTCGATATTTAGTCCCCGGTGAATACACCGGGGGAGTTATTGTCGTTTAGCCCGGGCGCTTGCGCCCGGCGAACCGCTCGCGGTTTAACGATCGATTTTTCTCCGCCGGGTTTTTTCCGCTGTGTGCCACTGCTTGCTTGCAAGCAGTGCCGCTCGCGTGCCACTGGCTTTGCCAGTGCCACTCATCCGCAGTTTTTTTTGCAGTTTGGCAAACTTCATGGCCGGCATGCGTGCGGTTTTTTTGACATTGCGTGACATAAACGTAGGGTGCGTGAAACGCACCGATAATCGGGCAATATTTATATAGGTGCGTTGCACGCACCCTACTTTCTAATCCCTAATCTCTATTCAATATATCTCTTCAAAATTATAGCTTTATCCACGTTCAGATCTTGCCCGCGCTGGAACCCGACGGGAATGGTGCGGTCGATCATGTAAAACGCCCGATGGCGGACGATCTCCCCCGTATCGCTGCCCAATTCCTGCCCCAATTCATACCCGTCCGGATGCGCCGCATCAATAATTGGCGGGACATTTGGGTATAGTGGATCAGTGCGATCCTTATGTGGTTTCACCTCGAAATATCCCACCGTGATCCACACCGCATACACGTTAGACCGCGTGGTAACCAGGTTGCCCAATCGTTCCAATCCCTGGTAACGGAAAAACGGATTGCGATCGGTATTATCCACCGCTTGAGTGGATATGCGATTGAACAATGGATCGTTGGAAGTCTCCGGATATGTGCGAAATAAGGTTGCGTTGATTTCTCTGCTAGGCAACAACGGATTCAGTGTGTAACCCGAAAGTGCATTCACCGGCGGTACAAGCGAACCGTTGCCCGCCGAACGGAATGGCCGGGCAAATTCCGTGGGAATCCCATTGTTTTCGGCAAGGATATTATCAGTGATATTTGTCGGATCTCCTCTTCGACTGGCCACAAAGTTTGTCCGTAAGTTTATCCATGTGTGCGGAGGAAGCATGGCAGCGGGGGGAATATTCCACAATCCCTGCAAAACATCTCGGCTATAAATCGTATTCAAATTTATCTTTCCCGGCTCGCGGTAAGTGGGTATAAAGTTAAACGGCGGATTAAATACATGATTGACGCCGGTCATGTATGTCGGATCGCCTTGAATTTCCGTCCCTACGAATCGCGACGGCACGCTCACATAATCCAGCAATCGATGCATTTCCACGGCAGTAGCAGCTCCGCCCGTATCGGCGCTATTAAAAAAATTCGGCAAATGTCCATAGGGATCAACAAAATTCGTGGCCGGATTGATATAATTTGTATATGGAGTGGGCGTCGTGCCGGGTAGGGCGAATCTTCTAAGCAGTTGATATGAACTCGCCGCCGGAACCTGCATTAGCTCAATATTGCTGACGTATGGTCTGTTGTTCCACGTCATCCAAGGGAACGGCGACGACGGACTGCCCTCATATCCCGCAATCGTATTGACCGGACCACCAAAACAACTATTCAGATACCCAAATGACTGATTAATGTTTTGGATCATATTATGAGCGGCGCTAGTGGACGCAGTACGATCGCCTTTTATATCGTCTATTGCCACGGAATCTGATTCATGGAGCCATAGATTCGGCGAGTGTGCTGCATCGTTTCTCGTGCCGCGCTCGCGCGTGAAAAATCCCAAAGTCAAATCAAACCCCGCGAATGACGTCGCGGGGAATCCTTCGTCTTGATTTGTTGTGTTGGTTACGTCCATTGGCGTTATGCCGTTAAATGTCGTCAAATTTATCGACATCGAATCTATCGTGCGGTACGGATTTGTAACCGAGTCATAGGCTCGCAATGGGTTCGCCAATCGCTGCAAATGCACAACCGCGTATCGGGGATAAGTGCCGTCGTTTTTTAAATAATTGTCCCAAAGAGTTAGTGATGAGGATTTATCTAAAGGTGTATCGTATGGCGTGGGATATCCTAGGGTCGAATTATAAGCTCTCCCGTCCGGACCGACATCCAGATAACCTGTCGCCGGTTCGGAAATGCTAAGGCGCTGCGGATTATTAATGATTATGGCCACCGGCGGCTGGATGACTTTTGCGCCGCTGCTGCCGTCGTCATTCGGCGTGGCATCCGCAGTACCGTCGGGCCAGACGGCTATTTGTCCCGGGGTGTCCGGATTCGGAGGCGAAGTTGTCGGCGGCGTTAGTACAATCCGCCGCGTCGTGGGATCGCCTTGCGTCATACCCGTACGATAACTGATATAAGTGGTTTCCGCCGGACCGATGACTGCGTAGCGCCCGGGCTTGATAGGGGCTATTCTCGCGGCGTAAGCGCTTGTGGGCGTAAATCTGACGGCGGCGCCGGCATCGTCGGTTGGTAGAGTCGCCGTAGTGGAAAAATAAACTGATCGCGCTATTGGCACAGTAGGAGTCGGATCGTCAGGATTGTTATCCTTTGTTGTTGGGTCTGTGACAATCGCCAGCCGCCATACCGGCGACCCGCCAGGCCCGCCAGTGTGGGTTTTTGTTAAATCCACTCCGCCGTTAATTGCGCTGGAAAGCTCGTTAGGCCGCGGCTCCTGATCGGTCCAAGGATTATAAAGCTCGATAAATAGCGAGCCTTCCGGCTTGAATCTCTGATCGAAGTCAGGATCATAAGTTCCCGGAGGATCAGCGGGTTGTTTAACTCTCAATCCCGATGGATCGGCAGCCGTGTCTTGCGTGCGCCGGTCGTGCAATGCCATTGTTTCGCTAATCAACAGCTCCGGACGTTTGCAGCCCCAAACTACATGATTAGCTACAATGTCGGCAGCAGTGGGCAAACCGAGTGTCGCTCGCCAGGTGGGTGGAGTTGTGTTTGAGCCGTAATCGTTGAACGGATCAGGATCGTAGATAAACGGCGTCATTATCGAATCGCGATTGCGAAAATCGACCGCGTTCACGGCCCATTGGGCCAAATACCGCGCCACGTCCTCATCCGTAGCGGTACTGCCCAAAATCGTATTGAGTTGTGTTTTCAAAGCACTACGGTTGACAACCAACATCGCCAAAATATACAAATATCGCGCCTGCAATTGGTGGGCTTGCAAGGAGTCCGCAGCCGTTTGCGTCGGATCGAAAACACCGGAAAAAGTCCCATGCGAACCGGGCGCAGTATATAATGACAACTGATTCAATGGCTCGCCGGGCTCGTCTACCACGCCGTTGCCGTCGCTGTCGCGCCCGTCGCCAAAGGGCCGATTCAGATTCAATTTCAAGCCTGCCAGCATCTCCGGCGGAAAATAACTGCTCCAATTCGACTCGGAAACGCCTTTTGCCTTTAATAAATCGCTTAAACTCGTTGCCCGGCCATTGGGCAATAAGGCTCGTTCCGTCGTCGAAAGCGCGGCTGTATTGGGCGCGGCGCGGGCACGTCCCAGCTTTCGGTCGTCACTTTATTCCGGTTCTGAATCAGCGCGGAATCGGAATACGGCGGAGTGCCGCTGGGCGATGTCAATGCGGCCAATCGGGCAGGCAGATTGGCCGCGTCGCGATCGTACGGCCGCAGTATCCGCTCCAATTCGTTCACGCTAAACGGATTGTTAAGGGCCGCCGGCAATCCTTTGGATGTGTTCGATCCCAAATTCATTGCATAAGGGATGTTCGCCAGAGTTGTGCCTAGACCGCCATAATACAATATATCGCTGCTCGATACGCCAAAATTCGCATATATGGGCCGACCCATTGGGTCCAACCCCACTGCACCCGCCCCTTGCAGGTCCGGCGGCGACCCGTACGAACCTGCGTTATTGGCCAATGTGAAATCGGCGTAATTTCCGCCGTATTCAAACCATTTATTTGTCGTCAAAGGATCAATATTATCTATGCCTGGCAATCCCCTCGATCCATAACGCCCTTCATAAGTGCCGTTGCCAATGAGTAATTTTGAATAATTGCTGCTTGCACCGCTGCCGAGTAAAGAAAAAAGATTGATATCCGCCGGACCATATCCTTGTCCCCAGGCTAAATTGATAGCCCCCGCAGATCCGCCGCCACTTCCATCAGTAAACAATAATCCGCTGTTGGCGGTTGCCGTACCGCTATAAGTATAAGTTGACGCAGGCGAGGGATTTGCCTGTGCCAAGTTGCCATGGGCGTTGAGGTTCAGCCGCCCGTCCATGTCTACGCACAGGATCGCGAACAGGGGCTTGTATAGTTTGCCGTCTTTTGCAGCGCGGACAGGAAGGCCCAAATCGACCCATACGCTATCCGCCACGCCGTCGCCGTCGTTGTCCACGTCCCAGCGGTAGCCCTGCGGGTTGGCGACCAGGTTGGCGTCGCGCTCCCAAAACGAACCCGAGCCAATAGACGTGCGTGAAGTCGGATTACTGCCGTTGAAGTCGGGGTTATCCTCCATCAACGGGCGAAGCATGATGCGCCGCTTGAAATTAACGATATTCTGGGCTACCTGTGTCACAACCGCCTGAGGATCGGTAGGATTATACCATGTTTCATCACCACTGCCCCATTTGTAGTCCGGACCATAAGGACGCAATAAAGCCTCCCATTTTTGGGCAGTAGTAAGAGTCAACCCTTGCCAAAAAGTAGGATTAAAAGAAGCTTGGGTTGCCAGTTGGTTGAACCAGTAATTCGCCAATGCCGGCCGGTGCAAGGAAGGTATAACGCCGGTCACATTGCCGCCCGCGCCGGTTATCAGGCGCACCGGCGCCATGTTCTGGTAATCGGCCGCGTCGTAGTCTTCATTGGCCCCGCCCGGCGGATTGCTCTGCGGATTAGTAATAAGAGTGGGAACGGCGGAATAGTAAGTGGAAAGAGGCAGGTTTGGAAGCAACGCCGCTGGCCATGTCGAGCCCGGAATTGGAGATGTTGTTAATGACTGGGTTGCCGGGTTGTATGCAAGATCGAGGCTGCCCGTTGCCGGGTTAAATCCAAAGCCCGTGCCGCTAAATGGCGCGCCGTTAATTAAATAATACAGCGCTTCGCCATTTAAATCGGTCAAATCGGCCAGGATGTTGCCGTAAGTGATTTCGTCGTTGGCGACAATTTGGAAAAAATCGGGAGTGTTTGGTATAACCGTAGTGTTTGCAGGGATATGACTTACTATCCTAGTGCTACGACCCATTGTCCGCGATCCGTTAAGGAAAGTAATCACCATGCCGGAACACCAATTCAACGGACTAGAAAGCATAGGCGCCGGCAAAGCGCTTTTACCGGATGGAGGCACAGGCAACTGGACTCCGATCTGAATTAATTGCCCGCCGGCAACAGATGAATACGGATATGTGGGATTATTCACAACTGCACCGACCCGCGATATATTCCCATACATATCCTCCAGCAGACTATGCAGGCCCAGCACGGAAACCGGATTGCTCGGTCCCCGGGCGACTTGCATCATGGCTTCGTTCAATTGCTTTTGCGGATCCTCCAGCGTCTGGTCCACGCGCTGCATGTTTTTCGCGCTCCGCTGCGACTGGCCCGAGATGATCACGAAGGCCACGGCCACCAGGGCGAACAGCGCCAATAGCGCCAGCACCAAAAGCAGCAACACGCCCCGGCGGGTATGGGATAATCTACCATTCATAAGGCTCATCCTATAATCAGTTTCTCGCAAAACCGCCATTTATCGTTATTTCTCGCAAAGCCGCAAAGTCGCAAAGATTTTATAAGCCATTTACTATATGCACTATACCGTCTTTTATAAGCGATTCACCAAAATTGATGAGAAGACCAAGTTTCATATTTGTCAATTTAAGATACGTCATAACTTGTTTCTTGTGAACATTGCCAAGACTCTCAATGGACTTAAGTTCCACAAGCACCTTGTTTTCCACAATAACATCCGCTCTAAATCCTTCGTCATACTTTATTCCTTCATATTCAATCGCTATTGGAACTTGTCTTTCAACCTGTAACCCGCGTTTTTTCAATTCGTATGCAAGCACGACTTCATAAACAGACTCGAATAATCCCGGGCCAAGCTTAACATGTATTTGATAAGCCGCATCGACAACTTGCGCGGCGATTTCATTTTCAGTCATCTATAAACATTCCCCAAATAAATCAATTTCTCGCAAAGTCGCAAAGCCACAAAGTAATTATTCATAAAAACATATTTAATAAAAATATTAAAAGGGTATTGTATTATCAAACATATCAAATTCATTATTATTCATGTAATTTCTGATTCTTATTTCGTTTCTTTGCGTCTTTGCGACTTTGCGAGAAATATGTTGATTTATTTCGTCCAAAGCGGATCCCAATCCAGTTCCATCGTGGTGTTATATACGCCGATCACGCCCGGAACCACGACCAGCACGGCCGACAGGTTCGGATCCCAATCCGGCCCGTTAAGGCTCAGCATATTCGCATCTTTGCCCACGCCCACCACGCGGTACCAGTTGCAGCGGTTCAATTGCGGATACCCCGGATATATTGGATTGCCGGTACCATCTACATGCAGATGATACATCATCACCCATTGATTTTCTTTAGTATTCACCTGATTGTTAAGTTGAACGGAGATTACCGATCCCCAAAATACAGTGCCGCCGCCTATGCCCATGCCCGGAAAACCGGTGCTTGCACTTATTGTCGCCGTGTGTTCACCCTCCAAAGTATACATAGAATTGCTTTGCAGATTCCGCTTATAACACACCGCCACCGATACGTTGAACAGTCGCCGCGCCGACACCGGCAGAGGAACAACAGTTGGCGGGGTAGTGGCATAGTTGATCTGTGCTTCGCTCGCCACCGGCATAACCGTGAAAAACCAGGAATAATCGCCTGTGCTTAATACGCTACCGCCGCTGGTGACCAATGTCGGCCGCGCCGAGGAATTCTTCGGCGCGTTAAAAGGCAGATCATCCGACCAGAAGAATAATTCCGCATTGATCAACAGTGTGGGGACGCTCGTAGGCGACAGTGGCGCAGTCCGCAGTGTTCGACGCGGCAAAAAAACGCCAGTCGTTGTTTGCCCGAACGATTCCGGCAATCCCTTTGCCCGACCCAACGGATCGATCACAAATGGCAAGGAGTCGGAGCAACCACTGACTGTTGCGAAATCATCGGCAATAGCATTAGTTACCGAATAAGGTGGAGTGAATCCCCAATAACTTCCTGGAAATGCCGGATTAGGTGGAGTGCTTGGCGTCCAATACCAATATCGGAAGTCGAGCATGCGGCTGACTTGGATTTCCCGCAAAGCGGCCCGGCCGCACGCCCCGCACCGGTCGGCCTTGGCCGTTTCCCACAGCGCCATCTGGCCCAGCGGAATCAAAGCCGCCACGCCTAATAGCCCGATCGAGAGCACGAAGATCGATATCAGCACCTCCATCAGGCTGATGCCGCGGCGGGATGGTCGTAGGCTGTAGGCTGTAGGCTGTAGGCCGAAGGATGAAGGATGAGGGCCGAAGGATGAAGAAAGAATGCACTGCCCACTGCCCGCTGCCCACTGTCCACTTATTCCTGAACCCTGAACACTGAACCCTGAACCCTTTTGTTCGTTCTGCATTCTGCATTCTGTATTCTGCATTATTTCCATCTTACCGTCCCCCCATGCTTTGCGACTGCCGGGCGTAATTGCGGGATTGGAGCAAAAACGGCCCCCATGTAGTCGTATCATTCCATTTCAATGCGGGGTCATGCAAATTTATTGCACTGTTTTCGTCGCTCACGGCCATGCCCGTTTGATAATTGATCGTAATCCAGGTGCTCGACAGATCGGCCCAGTTGGGCAAATCATTCAGATTTGGAGTTGCCGGAAGCTGCTGGGCGGCAACGCGAAAATCACGCACCCGCGACCGGCTGCCGACGAGTATGAATATCGGCCCGAGGGCGGGGTATCGCAGATTATTCCAGTAATAGCCTTCCACCGACCCGTTGGGGGAAAAAATTACCGCCACGTCATAACTATAGCCGGGTGGATTTTGGAACGTTTGATAATCCGTGCCCGAAAAATCCAAATCCACCACCGCCCCGGCCGGCAGTTGCAAGGGCGAAGCTGCGGATTTCACCGGCTGGCGCATAATCTTGAATGCAACCGGCGCGGACCACGCGCCGGTCCACGGCAATACTTGCATCGGCGTTTCTTGGGTATTCAGAGTGACGGTAAAATAATGCGCGTCAATCCAAGGAGGCGTAGTCAGCGGTGATGCATTGGAAAAATCAATATAGCCATCACCGCTTGCGTCCATGGGGAAATCAGGCGGAGTGCCCGAAGAGTCGGGAACCGCTATGTTATAAAAAGGCCCTTGGTTATTAAATTGTATCAAATCGCCGGGACGGATAAGATTGTTGGAAAAATCACCCGTGCGGATCTGGATTTTTAACGTCGGCGGCGAAAGACCGGCCAGCATAACTCTTACAACGGCGTCCGTCGTGTCGCCGGCGTATGTCGGCGGCACTTCGCATTGGTCCAGCATGGTCGAGGCGGTGGGAAAATTGGTGCCGTTTGCGCGGCGGAAGATCACCCCGCAAGGCCGGCCGAGTTCTATGGCCCGACTCCGCGCCGACGAAATGTAAACGTTCACTGCCCGGGCGGCCTCGCGCACGCGGCGATCCTCGGCAGGCGCAATGAGCTTTAGCGATGCGGCCGTCAAGATCACAATAATGGAAATCACAATCAGCATCTCCACCAGCGTCACGCCGCGGCGGGAAGGATGAAGGATGAAGGATGAAGGATGAATTCCAAATTCCGAATCCTGAACCCTAAACCCCGAACCCTGAACCCTGTCCGCCGGCCGCATTCCGGCGGTCGTTGACCGCCGGCTACCGCCTGAGCAATTCGTTTTGTGTCCGCTAGGGTATGGCATGTTACTGCTGCTCGATGCGATGATTGGTGATGTTGTCGAGACGATTAACTGCGGGATCGGAAGGACTATTAGATGGCGATCCAACTAAAATATCCCCGTAATCCGTCGATACTTTTGCATAAGGATTTAGATCACCTAGTGTATTTACGGAGGGATTAACCCCGTAATAGGTTTGATATTCTACGCCGCCTATTTGCGCTGTTACCATTATTCCATATTTTTTTTCATGTCCAGCCTGATCCGGACCGCCGGAGAATAATAAGGGAATTAAACGATAATATTGATTTGAAATATTAAATATTCTCTGTGTATCAAAAGGATCATGGTCGTTTATTTGGTCGCCGGTTTGAATGTCGGTATCACAATTATTGGAAGGTATAAAACCCGGCGCCCAGCGGAGAAACATGATCGGCATTCCCCACCCATCAACAAAAACCGGCCAGCCGTCTCCATCAATATCCGCGATTTCATTTTCACCGAATTGCGACATGGCCTCCGGATAGGTCATGCTGATCCACATATAAAGATATTTTGCGGCCACATAGTTCAATGTAGGGTTATGCTGTGTATATTTTTGATAAAACATCTGGCTAAGAGCAGGCCGCGCCGTCCAAAATTGAAGAGTTCCTGTTGAGATATCGGGTTTTTTAATTTTTAAAGGATCATTAACAATATCATAGGTTCTTTCCGGCATTTCCATTCGCATCAAGTCGAGAATAGCGCAATAACGTAACAATGCTATTTGTTTTGGAGGTACTTTTTGTTGAACGCCGCTTATTGTCACTGTTAATGCACTAAAATCGATGGGCACGCGCCGCGTCAGGTACGACTCGTAGCGCTGCATTACCAGGGCGTTGAGTTTGGCGATGGTGGCCTTGGTTTTGTCTTCGGCGGCGGATTGGCGGGCGTAATGGAGTGCGCCCAACGACATGCCCGCCAATATGCTGATGATCGTGATGGTGACCAGCAACTCGATTAGCGTAAACGCTGAATGTGGAATCCTGAACCCTGAACCCCGAACCCTGAACCCCAAATCCCGAGCCCCGGCCTCCAACCTCCGACCTTTATTAGGGCATTTTTCATTCATGGCGGTTTCTCCCGGCAGTATTTTCTGTAAATTAAGGCTTAACCTGTCTGCCTTGCGCATACAGCGCACCACACGAAACCAACCTTGCCCTTTTTGTCAGTTGTCAGTTTTCGGTTATCAGTATTCAGTTTTTCTATGCCCTACCTCTTGTCTCATATATTCATCCTTCATCCCTCATCCTTCCTCAATCATTTACCTCCGGTGAGTTTTGTAATCAGTGCGATGAGGGGCATGAAAATGGCGATGACGATAAAGCCCACCATTCCGCCCAGCACGATGATCAAAAGCGGCTCCATCAAGCTCATGAGGCTTTCGGTCAGCACGGCGACTTCTTCGTCGAAGGTATCGGCCACCTTATAGAGCATGGTATCCAGTTCGCCGGTCTCTTCGCCCACGTCGACCATGTTCACCACCATGTCGTCCACGATGCGGTTGTTCATCCGCGTCAGGTACATCAGCACGCCGATCGGTCCGGCGATAAAGAAAAACCAGAACAACAAGGCCACGATGTCGAATCCCGGCTTGGAATTCTCCTTCATGGGTTTGGAAATCGATTCGCCCTCGCGAATCGATTCCCAGACCTTTTGGAACATATTCTCAAACACGCAATTGCCCGCGGTTTCCTTGGTTATGTGCAAGGCTTCGAGGATGGGCACGCCGCTGGCCACCAGCGTGCCCAGCGTGCGCATGGTTCTAGCCACGATGTTCTTTTCGATCAAGGGGCCGAACACGGGTATTTTCAGTATGAAGAGGTCCCATCCCCGACGGCCCGCCTGGAATTTCCGCACCAGTTTTACCAGTAACCAAATGCCGATGGGAATGCCCGGCAAAAGATACCAGAAGTTGATCGTGTAATACGACGCGGCCATGAGAACCTTGGTGACGGCCGGCAAATCGGTTTTGAAGTCCCTGAATATTTTCTCGAAATTGGGCACGATCTTGATCATGATGAAGGCTAATATGCCCGCCGCGAAAATCACCACCGTGATGGGGTAAACCAGCGCGCCCTTGACCTTGCGTTTCAACGATTCCGACCGTTCCTGGAACTCGGCCAGACGCTGCAGAATGATTTCCAAGGCCCCGCCCGCTTCGCCGGCCTTGATCATGTTTACATAAAGCCGGTTGAATGCCTTGGGGACCTTGCCCATGGCCTCGGATAACGTGGCCCCGCTTTCGATCTCGTCGCAAACGTCTATAAGGGCGTTTTTCATGGCCCCGGGCGGCGATTGTTCCTGGAGAATCTTCAGGCTCCGCAAGATGGGCAAGCCGGCGTCCTGCAATATCGACAACTGGCGGGTGAAAGTAGTCAAAGTCTTGGTCTTGATGCCCCCCAAAGCGAAGGTTTTGCCTTTTTTTGCCGTTTTACTTTTCGTGGGCGCGGCCCGGCTCTTCTTCACGGCAATCTTCGTCACGAATAAACCCATCTGCCGAATCGTGGCTTGCGCCTCGTCTTGGCTGGGGGCTTCCAGCACGTCCTTGATCTCCTGTCCGGTGGCGTCCATGGCCTCGAATTGATATGTCGGCATGACAGTTCCCAGTTTCCGGTTCCCAGTTTCCAGTTTTCGGTTCAAAAGTTTAGCCCGGGCACTTGTGCCCGGAGTTCGCGAAACCGCAAGCGTTTTCCTTCATCCTTCATCCTTCTGCATTTATCCCTTATCCTTTATTATTCCGCCGAAGTCTCCCGAATTACTTCCTCAATAGTGGTGATCCCCCCGAAAACTTTTTCCAGACCCGATTCCCTTAGCGGGATCATGCCGGTTTGCAATGCCGTCTCGCGGAGCTTTTCCGTCGAGCAACCGTGATTGATCATGTCCCGCAGTTGGTCGTTCACGGGCAACCACTCGAACAATCCGGTGCGGCCCTTGAATCCCGTGTTGTTGCACACGGCGCATCCCCGGCCACGGAAAAATTTCTTGTTCAAAACCTCTTCCGGCGTCAGGCCCAATTGCGCCAGCGTTTCGGTGCTGGGCGTGGTTTGATCGATGCAATCCTTGCAAATCTTGCGCACCAATCGCTGAGCCAACACCGCTTCCAGAGTGGCCGTGATCAAAAACGGCGGCAATCCCATGTCCCTAAGCCGCGTCACCGTGGCCGGCGCGTCGTTCGTGTGCAGCGTACTGAACACCATGTGACCTGTAAGCGAGGCCTGCACCGCGATCTCCGCCGTCTCCAAGTCGCGGATCTCGCCCACCAGGATTTTGTCCGGGTCCTGCCGCAGTATCGATCGCAAACACTGCGCAAACGTGTTGCCGATCGAGGCGTCGATGGGCATCTGCACCACCCCGTCGATATCGTACTCCACCGGGTCTTCGGTCGTGATCAGCTTGTCTTCAATCGAATTGAGCTCGTTTAACGCACCGTATAGCGTGGTCGTCTTCCCGCAACCCGTCGGTCCGGTAACCAGCACGATGCCGTTGGGCCTGCGAATCACCTCGCGGAAAGCGGTGAGAATCTGCGTGGACATGCCCATCGTGTCCAGATCCAGCATCACCACCGACCGGTCCAGGATCCGCATCACCACGCTCTCGCCGAACATCGTGGGCAGCACGCTGACGCGTAAATCCACCGGATGCCCGCCCACCGTCAAGCGAATCCGCCCGTCCTGCGGCATGCGCCGCTCGGCAATATCCAGATCGGCCATCACCTTGATGCGCGTGGTTATGGCAAACGCCAGGTGACGCGGCGGCGGCACCATCTCGTACAATATCCCGTCCGCGCGTATGCGTATCTTGAACTCGTTCTCGAAGGGCTCGAAATGCAAGTCGCTGGCGTGATCCCGAATCGCCAACAACAATACCATGTTCAATAACTTCCGCACCGGCGCGCTGTCGGCCAGGGCCTCGGCGCTGGATAGGTCCACGACCGACGAGGCCTCCATGGCTATCGCCGCCATGTTCAGATCGGAGTCCTGCTCCATGTCGGCGATCAGGGTTTCCACGCTCTCCCCGCCCACCGTGTAATAACGCTCCAATGCCCGCATCATGTCCTTCTCGGTGCAGACCATGGCCTTGATCTCGTACCCCAGAAATGTCCTCAACTCGTCGAGAATCTGCAGCTTCTGCGGATCGCACATGGCGATAGTCAGCGTGTTGTCCTCGAACGTCAATGGCACGATGCGGTAAAGCTGGGCCATCGGCTCGGTTATCATCGCCAAAACCTCGGGCGAAATGGCCGCGTCGCCGAGACTGACTACCTGCATGCCCATCTGCTCGGCCAGGCCCTGGGCCAATTGATCGTCCGTCACCAATCCCATGCTCACCGCGATATGGCCCAACATCTCGCCCGGTCGCTGCTGCTGCTCCTCCAACAACATCTCCAGGCGATCCTCGCGCAAAAAACCGAGATCCACCAAAATCTGACCGATTCGCCGAATAGCCATGTCTGAAAAACCCCCGCTGTTATATCACGCTGTCAATCTCACGCTGTTATATCACGCCGTCTCATAGTCCCCTCTCCCTTTGGGAGAGGGTGTAGGGTGAGGGCAGTTATACTGCTTCCTTTTTTAAATCTCGCAATATATACGTTCCATTGCCGCCCGCTCAGGCGGCATCGGGCCGTCCCTTTTCGTCTTCCTCGTCCTCAAAGATCCCCCGTTCCACACGCGCGATCTTCAACGACAATTCCTCGGGATTCACGGCCCGCAATATCACTTCGCTTTTTTCTACGATTCCTTCTTTCCACAATCTGAACATGTGATCGTCCAACAACTGCATGCCCTTTTTCGCGCCCGTTTGAATCACCGATGTGATTCGATAAGTTTTATTTTCTCGAATCAGGTTGGCCACCGACGGCTCAACCACCAACATCTCGTAAGCCGCCACTCGCCCGCCGCCTATTTTCGGCAACAAGGCTTGCGATAAGATGCCGATAACCGATGTGGAAAGCTGCGTGCGGATTTGCTCTTGCTGGCTGGTGGGAAATACGTCGATGATTCGATTCACCGTGCCCGTGGCCCCGGTCGTGTGCAACGTCCCGAATACTATGTGCCCCGTTTCCGCCGCCGTTATCGCGGTTTCAATCGTTTCCAAATCACGCAATTCACCCACCAGAATCACGTCCGGGTCCTGACGCAAAGCCCGGCGGATGGCCTCGGCAAAAGTGGGAACGTCCACGCCTAACTCCCGCTGGTTGATCGTCGATTTCTTGTGTGTGTGATAAAACTCGATCGGGTCCTCGACTGTAATGATGTGGTGGTCGAAAGTTTCGTTGACGTAATTGATCATCGCCGCCAAAGTGGTCGTCTTGCCCGAACCCGTCGGACCTGTGACCAAGAATAGCCCGCGAGGACGAGAGCACAATTCAACGCACACCGCCGGCGTGCCCAAGTCCTTGAAATTCAATAACTTGTTGGGGATCTGCCGCAGCACCATGGCCACGTGCCCCTTTTGCTTGAAAATGGAAACACGAAATCGGGCCATGTCGCCAAATGCAAAGCCAAAGTCCGATCCGCCCACCTCCTGCAATTCCTGCTGACACCGCTCCGGGGCGATGCTCTTCATCAACGCCATCGTGTCTTCAGGCTCCAATGTTTTGGTTTCCAGCCGGTGAAGATGCCCGTCAATACGAACCACCGGCGGTTGCCCCGTGGTAATGTGCAAGTCGCTCGCCTTGCGATTTACAACAGTGTGCAGGAGTTTATCAATCAGAATCGTGCCCATTGCATCAATTTTCCAAGGAGTAAAAGGTGAAAAATTATTTCAAATCATCACTAAATTGGTATTGTTATTAAAATCTGCCGTAGTCTATTTCGCTGGTTGACGAATGGTTTGTCCCAGGTAAACTTTTTCACCGGCCGATCGCCAAAACTCAATGGAGACTTTCACACGTTGATATTATTCGTAGGTATGCGAATATTGCCAAAAATTTCCGTTATTTTGACCGTATTATTCGCAGATCCCCAGCATTTAGTCTCCCTCTACGCGTTTTGTGATCGACAACACCTCTTCCAGCGTGGTAACGCCCCGCAATACCTTGTAAATACCGTCCCAATACAGTGTTTTCATACCCTCAGCCAGGGCGGTACGGCGGATAACATCCGTAGGCTCAGCGTTAAATGTTTGTTCACGTATTTTAGGCGACATCGTCATCAACTCATAAATCCCCAACCGGCCGCGAAAACCGGTTCCCTGGCAATTTCCGCAACCCCGCCCTTTGAGAAAATTGGCGTTTGCCGTCATTTCTTTGGTAATGCCAGCCGCTTCGAGCATAGTCTGCGGCGGCGAAAACGATTGTTTGCATTTCTGGCAAATAACGCGAACAAGTCGTTGTGCCATGATGGCAACCACCGAACTTGCAACCAGATATGAGGGTACGCCCATATCTATTAGACGTGTAATGGCACTGGGCGCATCGTTCGTATGTAGTGTACTGAATACCAAGTGTCCAGTCAGAGATGCCTGTATCCCCATCTGTGCCGTCTCTAAATCCCGCATCTCACCAACCAATATAATGTTCGGCGCCTGACGTAACATCGCCCTGATCACCCGCGCAAAATCCAACCCTATGTCGTGCTTTATCTCCACCTGGTTTACCCCGGCCAAATAATACTCCACCGGATCTTCCGCCGTTATGATCTTCTTGTCCGGGGTGTTTAATTCATTCAAAACCGCGTATAGCGACGTCGTCTTTCCAGACCCCGTCGGACCCGTCACCAACAGAATCCCATTCGGCCGCTGAATTATGTTCTTCACCTTTTGAAAATCGTCGTCTGCAAACCCCAATTGCCGTAACCCTACCCGAATGCTGTCCTTATCCAATATCCGCATCACCACCGACTGCCCATGATTGGTGGGTATCACACTAACCCGTAAATCAAGCTCCTTCTCGCCAACCGTCACCTTGATCCGCCCGTCTTGCGTTCGCCGCCGCTCGGCTATGTCCAATTTGGACAAAATCTTTAAACGCGATAGCAATGCCCCAAGCAACCTTCTGGGGGGACTGTCACGCTCCACCAGCACCCCATCGATCCGGTACCTGATCCGTATGCGATCCTCGAACGGCTCGACATGTATGTCCGACGCCCGCAACTGCACCGCTTCGGTAATCATCATATGAACCAAGCGGACTATCGGTGCGCTGGTCTCGTCTACATCTTCATCCCGCGTCCCTTGCTCATCCATGGTCTCTGTAAAATCAATCGCCGTATCCGTGAATTCTTGCAGCATCGAGTCCGCGCTCTCGCCCACCGTCTGCCCGTAATGCCGGTTGATCGCCTCGGTTATGGCATCGCGCGGGGCCAACGCCGTCTCGATCGGCCGATTCAAAATAAACCGTAATTTCTCGATCGTTTCATAATCGTCCGGGTCGCTAATTATAACCGTCAATTTGCCGTCGCCTTCCGACAGCGGGATTACCGCGTTTTCCCGGGCAACCGACTCCGGCACCAATTCCACTACCGACGGCGGGATAACCACCTCGCTCAAATTCACGTAATCCATGCCGTGCTGTTCGGCCATGGCCCGTGTAATGTCCTCGCCCGTGGCATACCCCAGGCGGATAAGCGCCTCTGCCAGCTTCTGTCCCGATTCCTTCGACATCTGCTGGGCTTCGGCCAATTGATCAGTGCTGATAACCCCCTTACGGACTAGGATATCAACATAATTTCCTTTTCGTTTCGCGACCATCAGCGGCTCCGAATTCTT
The DNA here is from genome assembly GCA_963844755.1 of Pirellulales bacterium. Lineage (GTDB taxonomy): Bacteria > Planctomycetota > Planctomycetia > Pirellulales > Thermoguttaceae > JBEKIK01. The sequence continues at coordinate 1,090,754 of CAWJPM010000011.1, read as the reverse complement.
TTCCTACCCATTTAAGGGGTACATACAAACAGGCCTGCAATGCAAAACACGGTAAGAATGCACCGACGTTTACCTGTTTACGCCATACTAATCAGATTCCCACACTTTACAGACTAATGGGACTCTAAATCAAAGTCAACTAAAATTACTCGTTTAAGGGGTATGCTAGCATGCACAAATATCCCGCAAACCGCAATAGTATCGTATTTCCGCATTGACATACCTCGACCGCCTCAGGATAATCCCACCTTCCGATACCGGGCAAGTCCCGCCCGGTACCGTTGCGCTGTCTTTTAAATTACTTTTCTGTTCCAATCCGCATTTTGCCCAAAACTTAGGCCCTCGTTTCCAAGCCGAAGGATGGTGTAGATACGATACTTGCAATCCCCATCTTCGACTCTCTAATTCATTCCTATAACCTATGACCTCTTACCCATTAATTTGATATCTGAATCCTGAACCCTATTCACCGCCCACCACCTACTGAAAACTGAAAACCGATAACTGATAACTTAAAACTTATTACCGAAAACTGATTACTGATAACCGTAAACTGTAAACCTAAAACCAATGCCCGCCCGCGGCTCGCCTCTACTTATCGCCTGGCTTGTGCTTTCCGCCTTGATCGCTTTGCCGGTAAGCGCCCGCGGCCAGTCCTCCGACCAAACCGCAAATCAATCCACGATCTTTCCCTCCCTCAGCACGAAGGCAAAATCGGATGCCGTCGGTTTGTCCGAGCCCAACGTCAAGCAACCCAGTCCCACGCACAAAACCATCTTCGAGCAGCCCGAGTCCGCTGCCGGCGTGCCACTGGCTCAGCCAGTGCCACCCGCCGACTCATCCCAGCAGTCCATGCCCGGCGACGAATGTTGCCCGCAGTGCGGCCGACCGTTGGATCACCCCATTCTCGGCTCCTGCGACACTTGCGGCCCGATCCGCCGAATGTTGTGCATGCTTTCTCCAGCCCAGATCTTCGCCGGCCATCCGCCCGGCTCGCCCGTGTATCACGAGCCCTGGATTAATCGCCCCTTTAGCGTGGGCGTATTCGTCGGTCCCATCGTGGGCAGCCCGTTGATAAACGATTGGGTCGGGCAGCAGACCGGCACCCTGGCCGGCATGCGTTTCGGCTGGGACATGGACGACGACTACGGCATGGAACTCCGCCTGGCGACCGCCAACATCCCCATCTACGACGCCGAGCCCGCCTACGAAGCCCAACTGGCCCAAACCGGCGGCAGCGGCTTGCCGCTTGCCAATCTGGCCGGCACACGCAACGCCGACCAGTTCATCTGCGACTTCGACTTCCTCTACTATCCCTGGGGCGACGCACATTTCCGCCCATACCTGCTCTTCGGCGTGGGCACCGACCGCATCAAATTCACCGACCGCCTGGGCACCAACTACGCCCGCATCCTCCTGGGCATGCCCGTGGGCCTGGGCTTCAAAAAACACCTCAACGACTGGCTCATCTTCCGCGTCGAACTGACCGACAACATCGCCCTGGCCGGCGGCAGCATCTTCCAAACCCAACAAAACTTCTCCGCCACCGGCGCATTCGAAATCCGCCTCGGCCGCACCAAAATGCAATACTGGCCCTGGAATCCGGGCAGATAGTGGGTAGTGTTCAGTGGTCAGTTTTCAGTGTTCAGTGGTCAGTGGGCGGTGAACAGTAAACTGTGAACTGTAAACACCAAATTGCATTCCCCCTTTAGCCCGTGAACTCGTTCCCGGCGGATTGAACATGTCTCGCGGTTCTTTTATTAGCGCAGATTAGTGAAAATCAGTGTTCCCTTGACTCGCCTATAAAAACCGCAAGAAATAGCCCCTTTTCTAATAAGGTATAATATAATAGAATCTATTTGTTGCCCGAAATCTCATCATATCCGCTGAACCAACGTCGATGGGATTTGCGGCACTCCTTGCACACAACCAAACGAAAGGGGACACCCATGTTCACAAGGTCTATTGCCAGTCTTGCGTTCTTAGTCTCGTGCCTGGTTGCTTCGTCCGTCTTAGCGCAATGTGGTTGCGGCGTCGCGCCAACCGCATATTACGCCCCAGAGTATACGTCCTACTACGCCCCGACAACCGCGTACTACGCCCCAGCGTACGCCCCAACGTATACGTCCTACTACGCGCCAGCGCCGTATACTTCTTACTACGCCCCAGCGTATACGTCCTACTATGCGCCGGCCGCCGCCTACTACCCAGCGCCTTATAGGGCCTATTACGCACCGGCATATTACGCTCCGCGATATTATGCGCGGCCCTGGGCGCGTTGGTGGTGGTAGTGCAACGCTCCGGAGCGTTCTTCAGTATTGGCCCTGTAATATAGATAGTGTGCAGTGGTCAGGGTTCGGGGTTCAGAATATTATAAGGAACGTTTCCTCTCCGGATTAATTTTATTATTAAGTCTTTCCTTTTTGCTCAGCCGGATAGGAACCTTTTCTGTCTTCTTTGCTTTTACTAACTGGCTATTCATCCATAGTACCTCTGTTTTTGCATATTTTTTACCCTTTGTGTCGCGGGTATGTGTTTCGATTTCAATTTTTTTCCAGCCCTCTTTTTTTGTTAGCATCGCACTATAAAGGTCCGTCTCATAACCGCTAACACCGGTTCTTGAACCGGTGGGACGAAGGCCCAAGAGGTTTCGGCACGATTTTGCGATTCCCCTTCAGCCTCTTGCGGCAAAGCCGCCCAGGTTCGAGAACCTGGGCTACCCACTGAACCCTGAATCCTTTCCCAATTAAAACGTCCCGCCGACGGCGCGGGTTAGGGCGGCTTGGCGGCGATGGTAGTCGGTTTGGGCTTGGTAGAACTTTTCCCATTGGCCGTAGAGTTGGCGCTGGGCGTCGGTGAGGCGAAGGAAGTCGGTTTTGCCGGCGGTGTAGTTGGCGCGGGCGGATTGGACGTAGAGGTTTGCCACGGGCATGATCTTTTCGTCGTAGAGGTGCAAGAGCCGGTCGGATTCGACGAGTTCGGCGTAGGCTGACTGGACCTCGAAGCGGGCCTGGTCGGAGAGGTTGGCGTATTGCGCCCGTTCTTGCTCGAGTTTGGCCGTGGCCTCGCGCCAGGCGGCGGAGCGTTTGTGTTGCCAGAGGGGGACGTTTAGGTTCATGCCGAGTTGGGGTCGCATTTCCTCGGGCATGAAGGCGTCGTACTTGCCCACAATTTCCAGATCGGGATAGTACTGCTTGCAGGCGAGGTTGACGTTGGCCTCTTCGGCCCGGATGCGGGCGGACTGGGCGGCGAGGTCCGGGCGGCGGGCCAGTGCCATGTCGCGGAGCGCTTCGACGGGCGGCAGGTTGCAGGGCGGGCTAAGGTTGGCGGGCGGGGGCAAGGGGCAGTCGGCCGGGCGATGCAGGAGCGTGTTGATGCGGGCGATGGCGACGGACTGCTGGCGGGCCAGTTCGGCGGTGCGGGCTTCGAGGTCGGCCAGTTCGAGATCGGCCTGCAACACGTCCTGCTGGGTGACCTGGTTGGACTCGTATCGGGCAAGTGCGATGGAGCGGAAATCGCGCATCAGTCCGGTGTTGGCGGCGTTGATTTCGGTTTCGCGGCGGACGAGGTAAAGATCGAACAGGGCGTCGGCGGCGGACTCGGCCAGTCGGAGGCGGAGATCGGCGACGTCCTGGCCGGCGGCGTCGGACTGGGCCTGGGCGGCGGAGGCGCGGAGTTGGCGTTTGCCGAACCAGGGGATTTTTTGCGAGCCCATGAACATATAGCCGCCGTCGGGGCCGAGTCCTTTTGTGCCCAGCATGTAGGAAAACATGGGATCGTCCAGCGAGATCATCTGCGGATAGAGCTGGGCCGCCGCCTGCCATGCGGCGATCATGGCTGCCAGCGAAGGGTTGCGGGCCTGGACCTGATAGATCAGACAATCGGCGGATAATTCGGACTGGCCGGCAAAGGGATCGTCGGGGGAGAGGATTGGGGCGGGGGATTCGATAGGCTCGAGGGCGGGCGAGGGATAAAAGGGGGCAGGAGATTGGATAGTGCCGGGGCTGGTCGCCGGATTATCTAGCGGCAACGGATTGGGATGAGTTGGCAACGGCGGAGGTGTGGGAACGGCTCCGGCAGGTGAATTTTGGGTTTGATAGGCGGCTTGAACTACCGGGGATGGAGGATTTGCCTGGGCGGCGGCGGGCGGCTGGGGGCGATTGCCGGTGGCGGTGCAGCCTGCCAACAGAGTCAGGGCGCAAAGGGCAAGGGAGGTGCAGGGAGTTTTGGAAAGTGATTTCAACACGACTGAACTCGGACCGGTTTTTTCTCCACTAAGGACACAAAGGGCACGAAGGGGATAACAGTAAAATCCTCAGAGTGTAAAAAAGCCAAATTAATAATTCTCGCAAAGTCGCCAAGATGCAAAGAGTTTCGATTGACTTTGTAAGATTACAGTTATCCGCCATCGGAGGAGATCGGTCTGGCAGTATAGGAGAATTCAGCATATTCGTTATTGGAAGCTAGACCGGCAAAGGCGGTAATGTTTACCGGACCGGCAAGGTTTGATATTCGCTTCACAAAATCGCGAATGCGGCTTCAGGGCCTGCTTACTGCTCGGTGCCGCTGCGGGCGCCGGTGTATTTGACCGCGCCTTCCAAGCCGGCGCCGGTGACGTTATCGGTCGTCAGCAACGGGCCGGCAAAGCCGGTCACATTGATGCCGCTTAGAACCGCATTGTTGACGTTCACCAGCGTTATACCCTTGCCGCAGTCGCCGGTGATGTTCTCAAGCGTCAGGCCCTCGATGGGTTTCTTCGGATTGGTCTGAAAGGCCGCCACGAGGTTCGCGACATTCTTGACGCGAATGTTGGATACGCGAATATTTTTAATCAGCGGGATTCCGACATCGCCTTCGACCGCATCGTCCACCGTGCTGGTGTTGCCGCCATTGAGGGTATTGATGCGAAGGAATCCGGCGGCGTCGGAGACATCGATGTCATCAAAGGTGATATTTTCGGTTGTTCCAGCCCGACCGGGACGGGTCTTGATATAAATGGCATACGAACGTTGGCCGGAGCGAAGAAACTTGCAATGCTCGATCCGCACATTGCTGACTCCGCCCGACATTTCGCTGCCGAGTCCGATGCAGGCAAAGGTACGATCGGAAAGCGAGCAGTTGGTGATCAGGATGTTTTTGCAGATTTTGGCCAGGCGTGCGCCATCCATGCCTCGACCGGATTTGATGCTTATGGCGTCGTCGCCCGCATCGATGACGCAATGATCGACGACAACGCCGTCGCAGGAATCGATATCGAGGCCGTCGGATGTATTATTAAGCGTCAGGTTGCGAAAAACGACGCCGGTGCAATAGGTGGGATGGTTTGCCCAGGTCCCGGTATGATCGCCGGTAAAGTCTTCAAATCGGACATCGTTGCAGGAGATGGGTTCAAGAAGTAGAGGCCCGCGAGTGAACGTTGATCCGGGCGTTCCACTGGGAGGCCGGGGGACACTGCCACCGGGTTGAGCAGCGGCGTCGGCGGTAGCATTATTAGGCGGCTGTGGAGCGCCTCGACCGCCGGGACGGCCAAAACTGGCGGCAATATGACCGGGGCCGACGATTCCGATGTGATCGACATTGGCGGCATAGATCAAGGCGCGATGGCCTCGTTGCCAACGGCCCTCCCAACGGACGTCGATAATGGGATAGTCGTCCAAGTCGGTTGTGCCGGTCAGCGTGGCATCTTTATCCAAACGAATAATGGTGCGAGTTCCGATCTGCACGCTGCCGATGAGATAGTTGCCGGCGGGGACTAAGACATCGCCGCCGCCGCTGACCGCGCAGGTATCGAGCGCTTTTTGAAAAGCGACGGTATCCTTGGCGGCGCCATTGCCGACGGCGTCAAAATCGCGGACGTTAAAGGTTTTGGGAGCCGACGCGGCGGGCGCGGGCGCCGGCGGAGGGGAGTCAGCGGCGTCTGTTTCCGCATCCGTTAGAAAATGGTCGAAGGTTTTATCAACTTTCATGCCGCGAGAATACTTGTCGAAAAAGTCCAGCATCGCGATCCAATCTTCTTTGGTAAAGGCGTGGCCGTGGTGCGAATAGTGAACGCCGAGATTGTCCTTTGCGCCGAGGAATTCATAGACGTTTTGTGCGGCCTGGATGGAATGTTTGACTGCGTCGGGCAGGGAAATGGCGTCGGTATCGCCTTCCAAGGCGATGAAAGGCCGGGGCGCGGCCAAGGCCAGAAACCAATGCTCGTCAAAGGGGAGCTTTTCGCGCTGTCCCCAGAACTCGTGCAAGTGGGGCGAGAACCAGTTGGGATATTTTTTCTGCATGATGTCCAGAGTTTCGCTTTTGCGGGGGCCGGCGAAACGATAGGCGCCGACGCCTCCGCCGCCGGTAACTACCGGTGCGCCCATGAGGCGGTCGTCAAACGCGGCGGCGATCATCGAGGATTTTCCGTTGCGCGAGGCGCCAGTGATGATCATTTTGGTTTTATCGACGGCGGGATCGGTGACGAGATAATCGGCGATGCGGGAGGCGCCCCAGGCCCAGGCCGCGAGAATGCCCCAGTCGTAGCCGGGATAGGCGGGCATGAAGCGGGTGTTGCGAAAGGCCCAACTGCCGTCGGCGTTGCGCAGTGTGGTGTCCTCGGCGCAATCATTGGGGTTGAAAACCACGAGGGCATAGCCGCGCTGGAATAGCAAGCTGTTGTCCGCAGCGATGGCTTGCGCAGTGCCGCCGCCACCTCCGAAACCGCGAGGCGGGGCATTGGTTACCCGTGGTCCGGCCGCTGTTCCCGAATCGGCGGCATCGGGCGCCGGGCCGACCATCAATAGAACATCCTGTCCGCGCCCCTGGTTGGGGCCTGGCGGAAGCCGGGGCAATGCCTTTGCAGAAGGCGGCGTTCCGGATTGCAAAATAATGGTTGGGAACGGCCCGCCTTCGACCGGCGTGAAGATGCCGATGTCGAGGGAGAGCTTTTCCTCCGGGCCGAAAGTCAGATGCACGAGGCGGTACTTGACCTTGCCGTCCAGCACGGTCTCGCCGGCGATCTCGACGCCTTTGACGTTTCCAGGCGGGGGCGGCATTGCACCAACGGCGTAGTACTCGAGCGTGCGTTTGATTTCCTCGCGGCGTTTTATCCATTGTTCTTTCGTGGTGACTTTTGCGCCGTCGTTTGTGACCATCGGATCGGGCAGGTCCGCGCGGACGGGCAACTCATTGACGCCGGGCATTTTTCCCAGGTCGGTCTTTATTTCAGGAACGGGGATTTCCTTGGGATCCGGCCCCGAGGCGGGCGGAGCGGTTTGCGCGGATGCGGCTGCGGCGGCAATCGCGATTGCCGCCATGAATAGGACGATATTGCGTGCGGATGTGTCGAGCATTTGGCTTATAGGGCTCGGGGTCTGTGGCAAAATTCTATGCGATTTTAGACCCTATTGAGGTATATGTCAACTTATTCACGCCGCGTCTTGCACGCTTGGAGATTTTATCGCGGCAAGGGGTTTATAACGTGATTTGATGATGCACCGCGAAACCGCAAGCGGTTTTTTTACATGTCGTTTTTGTGCAATTTTAGCCAGCGGGCGCGGCGGACCCAGTAGAAGCGGACTGGGATGAAGATGTCGACGACTTCGTCGGACACGAGCAAACCGCCGAGGACGGGGACGGCCATGGCGGTGATGACTTCATGGCCGACGCCGGAGGCGAAGAGCATGGGGGCCAGCGCGACGATGGCCACGCCCTCAGTGAGGAGTTTGGGTCGGAGGCGGTGGACCGCGCCTTCGAGCACTGCCTGGCGGAGTTCGTCGAGGGAGGCGATTTTTTCCAGGCCGCCGCGGTTTTCAATTGCTTCGCGGAGGTAGACGAGCATGATGATGCCGGTTTCGGTGGCCATGCCGAAGCAGGCGATGAAACCGACCCAGACCGCCACGCTAAAATTTTGCTGAGTCAGGCCTAGAAAATTAAATTTTGTCAGCCAGAGGAGGAATATTCCGCCGACCAGGGCCTCGGGCACGGCCATCATCATGAGCACGGCGTCCATAATGTCGTTGTAGGTGAGATAGAGAATGATGAAGATCAGGAGGATAACGGCGGGGAACACGACTTGCAGGGTTTTTTTGGCCCGGATTTGATGCTCGAACTCCCCGCTCCATTGGAGATACATGCCGGGCGGCAGTTTTACTTGCTGATTAACTGCGCGTTGGGCTTCTTCGACAAATCCGATGATATCGCGGTCGCTGACATTGAGTTGCACGTAAGATCGCAACATGCCGTTTTCGCTTTTGATCATGGCCGGTCCTTCGACGATATTTACATCGGCGACCATGCTCAGGGGGATTTGCATGGGAGGCGACGCGCCGCCGCCGCTTACGAGCAGGTTTTTGATTTGCTGTTCGTCTTTGCGATAGTCGCGGGCGTAGCGGATGTGGACGGGAAAACGCTCGCGGCCCTCGACGGTCATGGTGATGGGTTTTCCGCCCAGTGCGACTTCGATGACGTCCTGGATATCGCCCACGTTGACGCCGTAGCGGGCGGCTTTTTGGCGGTCGATTGTGATCTCCAGGTAGCCCTTGCCGACGTTCTGATCGGGGACCACGTTGACCGCGCCGGGGATTTTTATAAGCACGGCAGCTACCTGCTCGGATACTTCCTGAATTTTATTCATATCATTTCCGAAAACTTTTACACCGATCATGGTGCGGACACCGGTGGCGAGCATGTTGATGCGGTTGATTATGGGCTGTGTCCAGATGTTACCCCAGCCGGGCATTTGCATGGCACTGTCCATTTCCTGGACGATGTCGGGCTTATTCTTGCGCCACAAGAAGAGGCGGTGCTCAAAGGGCGGATCCAAATCGGTGCGGAGTTTTTTCAAGGCCGGCTCGTCGCCGGGGAGATCTTTTGCACCGGTCCAAAGTTCTTGCTTTTGGGCGATTTTCCGCAATTCCTCGAGGCAATACCAATTGAATGCGCCCGGGGCCTGATCGAATAGTTCGTGATTGATGCGGCCGGTGAATTCGCTCCAGAGTTGATCGCGGCGGACGTCGATGAAATTTAACATTTCGGTAAAGAGGGTGGGGCGTTCGACGCCCAACACGCCGCTGACGGAATATAATCCTTCTTTGATGAAGTTGAAATTCAAATCGAAAAGATCGGGATTGAACTTGACAATATTTTTTGTCGCCAGGTGTTCGCCGATTTTTTGCATGAGCCGATTGACGTCTTCCTGGGTAGGCGCGGCGGCCAGATATGGGCCGAACTCGGGGGTTAGGTCTTTGGCGATTGAGTCGATGTCGGAGTCGAGAATGGCCCTTGCGCTGTCGCCGGCATTAGACACAATCATTGCGCGACCAACGGTCGCGGCTTTATGGGTCGAGAGTATTTTTCCACTCTTTTCCCATCGTTCGACGAGTTGGGCGGTGAAATCGCGAACCAACTGGGGAGATAATTGCTTTTCGAACTCGTCGAACCGCTGGAAAGCCAATTCCCGCATTGCAGCGTCAAAACGATTTATGGCGCTCATGGTGGCCGGGTCGAGGATTGATTTTTTCTGGGCCTCGTCTTTGGGCGGGCGCATCAGGCCGCGGTCTTCCAAGGACTTTAGTGCGATCTCCACTTGGCGTTGGGCGTCGGTGTAAAACAATTTTCGCTTTGGCCAGAACTCCTTGGGACGGAGGTTGATGACGGTTTCGACCATTTCGATGGGCGAGGGATCGGTGGGCGTGTCTGCCCGGCCGCCCTTGCCCACGATTTGTTCGACCTCGGGAAAGCGGCGGAGCACGGCGTTGCGGGCCTTCAGGTCGTCGGCCACTTCGGTAACCGACGCGCGGGGCACGGTGACGGGCATATCCAAAATGCTTCCTTCATCTATGGGAGGCATGTATTCACGCCCTATCTTACCGGAAAGATGCCAGCCCAGGGCCAGAAGCACGATGAAAAACCAATTTACCGTTTTGGGATAATTCAAGGCCCAGCGGAGGACGGGTTTGTAAATGCCGATCAGGCTGCGGACGAGCCAGTTTTCTTCCTCGGTCCGCAAGCGGCCCTTGATGAAGGTGGGGATCATGGCCGGCACAAGGGTAATGGAAAGAATGGCCACGCCGAGCATGGCGAAACTTTTGGTAAATGCCAGGGGATGAAACGTCTTGCCTTCCATGCCGGAAAGGGCAAACACCGGAATGAACGAGAGCAGGATGATCATTACCGAGAAGAAAATCGGCCGGCCCACGGTTTGGCAGGCGGGCAGGATCAGTTCGCGGGTGTCGCCTGTTACTCGTTCGTGGCCGAAATGGGCGGTGAGGTGATGCGTGGCGTTTTCCACCATCACGATGGCCTGATCGACCAGGATGCCGATCGACACGGCGATGCCGGAGAGCGACATGATGTTGGAGGCAATGCCGAAATAACGCATCAAGATGAACGATATCAAAACGGCCATGGGCAGCGTGAGGCAGATAACAAAGGCGCTGCGGAAGTGCATGAGAATGAGCAGTATCGCCAGGGAGGCGATGATCATTTCATGGGTGAGTATTTCGGTAAGGGTGTGGATCGCTCCGTGGATCAGACGAGTGCGGTCGTAGAAGGGGACGATGCGTACGCCCTCGGGCAGACCGGCCTGGAGTTGGATGATTTTTTCCTTGATGGCCTTGGTCACGGCGAGGGGATTTTCGCCGTAGCGCATCATGACCACTCCGCCGACGGCCTCGTTGCCGTCTTTTTCCAGGACTCCGCGGCGAAACTCGCTGCCTAGGCTTACGGTGGCCAGATTCGAGACATATACCGGCGTGCCCGTGGATGGATTGGTTTTAATGACAATGTCTTCGATATCTTTTTTGTCGCGGATCCAGCCCACGCCGCGGACCAGGTATTCGGCGTTGGCTTTTTCTATCACCCGGCCGCCGACGGCGGAGTTGGAGCGGGCCACGGCCGAATATATTTCGCCCAATGTAACGCCATAGGAGCGGAGTTTGTTGGGATCGACGTCGATTTGATATTCGATGGGAAAACCGCCCACCGAAGCGACCTGGGCCACGCCGGGCACGGAATTGAGTTGATAGCGGACGTACCAATCTTGAATCGCCCGCAGCCGGCCGAGGTCGTAGCCTTTGCCTTCGACGGTGTACCAGAAAATTTGGCCCAAGGCCGTGGCGTCGGGGGCCATGTACGGGGTTACGCCGGGCGGGAGGAACGTGCTTGCCAGGGTAAGGCGTTCCAGCACGCGTTGGCGGGCGAAGTAGAAATCGACGTTGTCCTCGAAGATGACGTTGATCATCGAGAAGTTGAACTCGCTGGAGGATCGCACGGCCTTTACGCCGGCCAGGCCTTGCAGATTGACAGACAGCGGATATGTGATTTGATCTTCGATCTCGCGGGGACTGCGGCCCATCCAATCGGTGAATACGATGACCTGGTTTTCGGAGAGGTCGGGAATGGCGTCGACCGGGGTGTTGATGACGCAATAGATTCCCCACACTGCCACCACGCCGGCGAGCAGGATTACTATGAATCGATTGCGGATGGAAAATTCGATTATGCGTTCGATCATATGTGGTCAGGGTTCAGGTTTCAGGGTTCAGGATTTGGAATTCAGGGAGCTAGGGATTATTGGCCTAGTTTTCCGTTCAGGCAGTAGCCTGCGGAACGAGTGGCTACATTGAGCAGATTTTAACGATTCCATTTTTTTCAGTTCGGCGACTTTTTTCAGGGTTTTATCGGGGTCTTTTTTGGCTTCGTCAACGCAGCCGGGACAACATAGGAAAACGGGCTGGTCTTTAAGCGTGATTTTTACGGGCACGCCCATCGAGCCTAGCAACAGGCCGGTAATGGGGCAGAATTTTTGCTGGGCGGCGAGTTTTTGATCTTGGGGCGGAAGTTTGGCGAGATTGGCTTTGACTTTTTCGGAAATATCATCGGCATTTGGCGGCGGGGTTTGTGTTATGGTCGATGTTTCGGCCGAGGCCGGCGGTTGTTGGGCATTAGTTGCGGATTGTGTCTGGGGAATTACATTTCTTTCGGCGGCGGAAGACGGCCCGCCGCTGGCGCCGAAGTATGTGCCGGCCGATGGATTGAGCCTGGTTTCGGCGTCGATGAGAAAGGCGCCGGCGGCGGCGACTTTTTCACCGGGCTTCAGACCCTTGAGGACGGGATAGAATTCGCCGATGCGGGGGCCCAATTGCACTTCCACGCCTTCGAACAAGCCCGGCTCGCGCTGGACGTAGACTATCTGTCTTGTGCCGGTATCGATTACGGACCGCTCGGGCACGGCAAGCACCTGGCCGGATTTGAATTGATCGGATTGGTCCAGCGGGGTGTCGATCCGCACGGTGGCGAACATTCCCGGCCTAAGTTCGCCGGAGGCATTATCGACTTTGAAGCGCACGCGCACGGTTCGGGTAGCGGGATCGAGTTGGGAGTAGATCGAGGCCACTTCGCCTTGGAAAACGCGATTGGGCAGGGCGTCGACGGTCGCGCTGAATCGCCTGGCCGGTGCGGATGTCGGGAATGTCTTTTTCGTAGACGTCGGCCTCGATCCAGACGGTCGATAGATCGGCGATATCCAGGAGGGTCATGCCTTCTTCGACGCGCGAGCCGGCCACGATATTTTTGCCGATGACCTGCCCTGCGCGCGGCGAGCGGATGACCAGGCGCGGGCTGGCCTTGCCGGCGGCGATCATGGCGTCGATTTCCTCATTGGCGACGCCCAGCAATTTCAGGCGTTGCCGGGCAGGGGCGAGCAAGCTCGGAATCGCGCGCCTGCGCTTCGGCGGCCAGCAGGAGTTCTTGCGAGGAGGCGATACAATTCGGGGCTGTAAATCTCGGCCAGGGGCTCGTCTTTTTTCACGGCGACGTAAGTTTTGTCGACGTAGAGTTTTTCCACGTAACCGTTTACGCGGCTGACGATCCGCGAGAGCCGGCTTTGATCGTAGGCGACGTTGCCCACGGTAACAGTTCTGCTTGACGAGCGGTTGGTAGCCGATTTCGACGGTTTCGATGCCGGCCAGTTGAACACGTTCGGGCGAGAGTTGCACGCGGCCGGTTACGCCCGGGGGCAGTACGGGCGGTGCACCTTTTTTGCGCAAGGAAAGCGGCATTCCGCAGATAGGACAGTGGGGCGTTTGGCCGTTGGGATCGAAATCGTCGCGGACCACTTGCGGGTGCATGGGACAATAAAATTCCTCGTCCTTGGCCAGTTTGCTGATCTCGGTCGGGGCGGAGCGGGTCCACTTGTCCCAATAGTTGGTAATGGTGTCCCAATAGCCGATCGCCAGCGCGGTGACGAGCAGTATGGCGATGAAGCGCAAACGCACCTCGATCACCTTGAGGACTAGAAAGAACTTTTTCCAAAATGTTGAGTTCGGCATAATACACCTCCCGGAGCGACCATGCTTCGCATGGCACCCCCGGGGCTAAACGCAGTTAATAATGTCACTAGCCGGCGGTCAACGACGGCCGAATATAAGCGAACTCCACCGGCGGCTGTTAACCGCCGGCTATTGTGCGTGAACCAGGAAAGGATTATTTTTTTTCTTCGGCGTCTTTTAGTTTTGCCAGATACTTGTCGGGATTTTCTTTTAGATCATGTTCGCAGCCTTCGCAGCAGAGGAACACGGTTTTTCCTTTGACGGTGGTTTTAAAGGGTTTTCCCATGGCGCCCAACAATTCGCCGCTGACGGGACAGACGCGTTGTTTTTTGGCCAACTCGCGATCTTCGACGCTTAATTCGGCCAGGCCGCTGGAAACGTCCGGCGAGGCTTGGTCGGCCGATTCTGTTTTAACTGGCGACGTTGCGGGCGTAGGATGGATTCTGATCTTTAGCAGGCTGACGGTTGCAACCGACAATGACAATTGCCAAACCAACCAACAACAAGGACAACAGGAAACGTGATGTGGTCATGAGGGTTTCTCCTTAAAGTAATTTTTTCAGTATCGCGAAATCGCAAGCGGTTTTTTTTATTTCCGGCGCAAACCGCAAGCGGATTTGCGCGGAATAGGCGAGTTATTTGCGGGGAATAATCATATCCCGGCGCGCAGTATCACTATAAGAAATAGCGAATCAGATAATTAGGCGGCAAAGATTGCTTAATCGCTCCAGCGGAGTCGCCGGTATAGAAGGGCACTGATCGATGGAATGCAAGGCGCCGGGGGGCAATATGGCCGCGGACGCCGGCGCCAGGCAAGCATAGGCATGGTTGATTAGTTGCTTGGCAGATGAATTGGGCACAGTGTTTTGCGGTGCGGGGGTTTTTCCGCCCGGGCAATTGCAGGACGGTGGAAACGGCGCTTTGCGTGGAATTGGCTTGCGAGTCGCGGTTTTTGCAACAAGCGGAATGTTGTGTTTTTTTCGCCCGATGACAGCATTGGCAAACCTCGCCGGGATGACAACAGCAGGTCTGGCTTGAAGCGTGTTTGCCGGTTTTGCTTGCACGTCGCCGGCCATTGGCCCGGCGCACATACAAGGGCCGGCCAAAAGCACGTCCGCGGGCATCAGCGCGGCCGCCAGCCAGACCAGCAATTTCGCGATGTAAGACTTAGTAATCCACATGGCAAACACATAATGTCATAAATATCGGAATCGAGCAATAATAAAAAACGCCGGACAAATTTTATATCACTCTTGCTGCTAATCAATAATACGCCGCCGGTGGCGGTAAGTCAATTTAACTGCCGACCGCCGGGACGATACTTATGCTACGCACTATTATTAAAAGAGTTCATGGGGATACTAGTATCATCACCAAATGCCGCCCTCACCCTAACCCTCTCCCGACCAACCTTTGGTCGGTGCCCGGAGAGGGGACTTTTGGGATTGTTTTTCCCGATGTCACGGATGTTCCGGATTACGGATGTTCCGGAGTAATTTCTATGCGGGAAATTGAGGGGGCGGGGAGTTTTTCGCGATGTTTTTTGCGATCCGATTCTTCTTTGACAAAACGCTTATCGGGCAGTTCTTTGTGATCTTGTTCGACCTTCTTTTCGGGAGCGGGGGGCGGTTTTTGTCGGCCGAAAAGCCTTGAAAAGAACCGGCCCACGTCGTCCCATATCGTATAGGCCACGGGCGTGACCAGCAGCGTTAAGAGCAGCGAAAGCGTTTGACCGCCCAAGACCACTTTGGCCAAACTTGCGCGGGAGCCGGACCCGGCGCCCTCGGCCCAAGGCGATGGGAATCATGGCGGCTATGAGCATGACGGTGGTCATGAGGATGGGGCGCAGGCGGGTGTGGTTGGCCTCGATGATGGCTTGCTCGCGCGGCAGGCCTTTTGCCCGCAGCACGTTGGTGTAATCGACCTGAAGGATGCCGTTTTTCTTGACGATCCCGAAGAGCATGAACAATCCGAACATGGCGAAGAGATCCAAGGGCGTGCGCAGCAATATGAGCGAGACGAGGGCGAAGGGCAGCGTGAGGGGCAGGGCCAAGAGAATCGTGATGGGATGCACGAAGCTCTCGAACTGGGCGGCGAGGATCATGTACATGTACACGAAGCTGACGATGAAGGCAATCAGGAAGTTCTGGTTCGATTCCTTGAGCATCTTGGCTTTGCCGATGAACTCCCAGCGGTAGTCGGCGGGCAGATTCAGGTCTTTGACAAAGTTTGGTTATTTTTTCCACGGCATCGCTGGTGGGCAGGTTTTGCTCGAGGTTGGCGATAACTTCCACCTGCCGCTGCATGGAAAAGCGGTCGATGTTGGCGGGTCCTTTGGCCGGATCGAGCCGAGCGACGCTGGCCAGTTGCACCAGGCCGGCCTTGGGCGAAGGGATCATCAAGCGGCCGATTTCCTCGGGTTTTTCGCGGAAGGAGAGATCGGCCCGCAGCCAGACGTCGTACTGTTCGTCGAGTTCCTTATACTTGGTGACCGGTTCGCCGCCCACGAGCACGTTTAGCGTGGAAGCGATCTGTTGAATGGGGATGCCGAGGTCGGATGCCCGCTCGCGGTCGATAATAACGCGGAGTTCGGGCTTTCGCAGGGAGAGGCTGGTATCGACGTCGAGGAAGCCTTTTTCGTTTTTCATCCAGTCCATTATTTGCTGGGAATAGTGCTGGAGCCTGTCCAGATCGGGCCCGCGAATGGTCAAGTCGATCATCGACTGGCGGAAACCGGAAGCGGAAATGATGGCAACGTCCTGAATGGCGACGCGGAGGTCGGGATAGTCCTTCATGATCCGCCGGGCGTCGTCCTGGACGTCGAACTGGGTGTAATACTTGTCGTTGTTTTCGACCGCGCCGCTGCAGGCCGTTCCACCAGAACATGGGATCGTACCAGGTGCGTTGCCGTTTTTCCAAGTCGGTCAGGCGCATGTAGATTGTGCCGGCGGTGACGTCGCCTTGTCCGCGGCTGATGCGGCCGGTGGTGTCGCCGATGATGCTGAAGACATGTTGTACGCCGCGCAAGCCGCCCAGGCGGCCTTCGATTTCCTTAAAGAGCATTCCGGCGCGATCCAGGGTAAAACCTTCGGGCATGGTTACGGCAACTTCCATTTCGCTTTGGTCGTCGCGGGGGACGAACTCGAAGCCCACGATGCGGAACAGCAAGGGAGTGACCGCCAGGCAAGCGAACGCTGAGAACACGATCGCCCAACGATGGTGGAGCGACCAGGCCAGCAAGCGGCCGTAAGAGCCTTCGATAGCCCCCCAGATGCGTCCCGATTTGCTGCCGCGGCCTTCCCGGGATTTAAGAAATCGCGAGCAAAGCATGGGCGTAAGGGTAAAGGACACGCAAAGGCTCATGAAAATGGCGAAGGCCACGGTGGCACCGAAACTGCTGAAGAATTTGCCCACCCGCCCGCCCATGAACACCACGGGCAGAAAGATCACCAACAGCGACATGGTGGTGGCCATAACGGCCAGGGCGATTTCCTGTGTGGCCGAGGAGGCCGCCGCTCGGGCGCCGACTTTGTCTTCCTCCATGTGGCGGAAGATGTTTTCGTTGATCACCACGGCGTCGTCGATGACGATGCCGATGGCCAATATCAGGCCCAGCATTGTCATGTTGTTGAGCGTGTAGCCCATGTAGTTCATGAACACGAATGTGCTGATGATCGAGGCGGGAATTGCCAAACTGGCGATGATCGTGGTCCGCCAGTCGCGGATGAAAAGCATGATGGTCACTCCGACCAAGATGGCGGCGATGACGAGGTGCATCTGCACTTCCTCGAATGAACGGACGATAAACACCGATTGGTCTTTGACCACGAAGGTGTTGATGTCTTTGGGCAGGACATCTTTGAGTTCATCGAGGTGTTTTTTCACGGTCTGGACCACGGCCACGGTGTTGGCGCCGGATTGTTTTTGCACGATGAGGCTGACGGCGTTTTCGCCGTCGAGGCGTGCCAGGCCGCGAGGTTCTTCGAAGGTGTCTTCCACGCGGCCGACGTCCTTGATCCTGATGGGATAACCGTTTTGATTGGCTATGATGAGGTCCAAGAAACCCGCGGATTTTTCCACGCGGCCCATGGTGCGGAGCACCAGTTCGCGGTTGCCTTGATCGACGCGCCCGCCGGGCAGTTCCAGGTTTTGGCGTATGAGGGCCAGTCGGACGTCCTCGACGGAGAGGTTATAGCTGTTTAGTTTGTCGGTATTTATATAAACGTTGATTGCCCGCTGCCGCCCGCCGACCAGGATCACCGCGCCGACGCCGGTGAGGCCTTCGAGGTTTTCCTTGATTTGCTTGCGGGCGATTTCGGTAATTTCCTGCATGGGTCGGCGCCCGGAAACCGCGATGGTCATCACCGGGGCGGCGTTGAGGTCGAATTTGTCGATGATGGGCGGATCGGTGCCCACCGGCAGCTTGGCGAGAATGGTGGAGACCTTGTCGCGGACTTCCTGGGCGGCCACGTCGCGATTTTTTTCGACCACGAAGGAAATCACGACCTGGGAGATGCCCTCCTTGGTCGTGGACCGCAGTTCGTCGATGCCGGAAACTGTGTTGATGATCTCTTCCAGCGGCTTAGTGACGCTGGTTTCCATCTCCTCGACGCTAGCGCCGTTGAGGGTGGTGGTGACGGTGACGATGGGCAATTCGACGTTGGGCATCAAGTCCACGCCCAATTGCATGTAACAAACCGCGCCCATCACCAGCGGGGCGGAAACCAACATTACCGTAAAAACAGGGCGTTTTATGCAGAGATCCCAGATGGTCATTTTTAGTTGTCAGTTATCGGTTTACAGTTTACAGTTCTTGTTTTTCAGACATCGGTTGCTAGTTATCAGAGTTTAATTTTGTCCCCTAGCGGGTAGCCCATGTTCTCGAACCTGGGCGGCCTTGCTGCAAGAGGCTTAAGGAAAACATCGACTTTCCCAAAAACCTCTTGGGACATCGTCCCACCGGTTCAAGAACCGGTGCTACCCATCATCGTATTTTTACTTTCGTGCCTTCGGCCAATTGGTTTTGGCCGGTGGTTATAACTTGGGAGTTGGGATTCAGCTCGCTGGTGATTTCCACCCATTTGCGGTCGGCGACACCGGTTTGGACTTCCAGGGCATGGGCTTTTCCGTCTTCAACGACAAAAATTTTCGTCGTGCCCACGGCCGTAACCAGGGCCTCGACTGGCACGGTTTTGGCTTGGGTTTCCAGTCGGGTGAGGATCGCGGCCTTGGCGAAACCGCCCGGCTTCAGATCGCGCTGGGGATTGGGCACCAGCACCTCGACTTGGAAGGTGCGGCTTAAGCGGTCCACGGTTGGGCTGACGCGGGATACGACGCCGTCAAAAATTTTGTCTTCGTAGGCCTCCACGCGGAGTTGGACTTTCTGTCCGATTTTGACCTGGCCCGTGTAGTGCTCGGGCACGGAGGCTTTGTATTTCAACAACTTGTCGATGACCAGGCGATACACGCCCTTGGGATTGGTGTGGGCGACCATTTCGCCTTCGGAAATCATGCGATCGGCCACGGCGTATTCGACCTCCTGGGGCGAACGGGCCACCTTCGATACGGCAACGGAAGGCGCGGGCACCTCGACTTTCGTATCGCGGAGCCGCTGCTGGGCGGTGTCCAAAATGGCCGCTTGTTCCCGGGCCTTGGCGATATTCGTCTGGGCTTCGATTTTCACCTGGTCGACCGTGGCCTTGGCCACTTCGTTATCGGTGTATGACTGATCCCAATCTTCCTTGGTGGAGATTTTTTGCTTGTAAAGGCTGTCGACCCGCGAGAACCGCATCGAGGCGTTTCGGTATTGATTGGATGCGCGAACCACGGTGGGCAATTTCATGATGTCGAAGTCGGGGCCGGGCAAGGCGGTCAAACCGTCCTTGGCTAATTCGGTTTCGATCTTCTTTTGCGCTTCCTCGACGGCGAGTTTATAGTCGGTGGGATCGATTTCGATGAGCACATCGCCCTGGCGGACGATGTCGCCCACGTCGCAGTGAACGCGGACCACGCGGCCGTCGACCTTGGGCGTGACCGTCAATTCCTCGTAACCTTCGAAACTGCCGACTACGTCGACCGTGCGCTGAATGGAGTGCAATTCCACCTTGGCCACGGTCACGGGAACCGCCGCTTGCGGGGCGGAGTCTTTTTCCTTGGCGGCGTCTTTTTTCGCATTGTTTTCGGCAGAAGCCGCGGGCGAGGACGACTGGCCGAGAATGGGCGGGCTAAGCTCGATGAAAACCAGAAGAAATACAGCCAGTGCAATGACAAAGGTGCCGCCGGCGAAAAACCATCGTTTATTATTGTTTGTGCTCATGGGTTAGTTTTCAGTTGTCAGTTGTCAGTTATCGGTTATCAGTTCGAATAGTACGCGAAGCCGCAAGCGGTTTTATTCATCCCTCATTCTTATTCTTTTTTCCCGTTCCGAATCGCTTAATATGCCGTACAGGGCAAAATCGTAGATATCCTTGGCTTGCTCGGCGGCGGGGCGGTTTCGCCGGGCGAAATAATTGGTGAACATCGTGCCGTAGAGCAAATCGCTCATCACGTCGTTGAATTTTTCGAAGGGCATTTCCCGCACGCGGCCCTGCGGCGATCATCTCGAGAAACTCACCGCGCCATTGCTGGACGAATTTTTCGCTATGTTCGATAAACGTGGGTTTGGCGCGATCTTTGAAATATGCCCGCTCCTGGATCAATAACTCGACGAGTTCCGGGCGATCGGAAAAAAACTTCAAGTAGGCGTTCATGGCTTGAAGAATTCGATCGATTGGATCTTGGAAATCGTCGGAAATGGCGTTGGTAATTTTTTTGTGCAATTGGCTCATCAATCGATCGACGGCGGCCAAAAACAATTCCCGCTTGGAAGGAAAATAGCGGTAGATAGTGCCCTTGCCCACGCCCAGGCGATCGGCCAGGGTTTGGGTATCGGCCTGGGAGTAGCCGCACTCGGCGAAAAGAAGTGGCGGCGGCCTCGAGGATTTCCTCTTCGCGGCGGGCTTTGATGTCGTTGGAAGCGGGTTTTTCGGTTTTTATCGTCAAGGCAAAATCCCCGAAGGACGTGTGTGGGGGTATTCCTAATTACGGACTGACTGGTCCGTCTACTTAATTCTAGCAAATTTATTTTATCTATGCAACTCATATTTTGAGCTACTTATGTGAATACTGGTTCACATGATGGTTAATGCCAGATTTGCCACCTGTATAATTACAGGCATCTGGGATGAAATTGGAAAATTGGCGTAAAAACCGTTCATTACACGCTCCCCCTGCGGGTCGCGGCTAAACGGATTAAGATGCATCACAAAAAGTCTAATTTAATTGATTTCAATAAGAGATTGCAATAAATAACGCTTGACCGGATAAGGACTTAGAATAAAATCTGTAGTCACAAATATAAGGATTTTCATGCAACGCAATTTATCGAAACTCCGACGGAGCGAGGAAGAAGCCGTCAAGGCAACGGGCCTGGTGCTGGATTTCGACGAGATCGCCCGAAAGGGCTCGATGTCGCGGGAAGAAATTTCCATTGCCAAGTGGTATGGGATATATCATTCGCGGCAGCCGGGCAATCACATGGCCCGGGTGGTGATCCCGGGCGGGCAGATCACGTCGGTGCAAGCGCGGGAACTGGCTCGGATCTCGAAAAAATACGCACCTGGTCGGATTTCATTTACCACGCGGCAGAGCGCAGTTGCATTGTCTTAGGCTTGGGGACTTGCCGCATTTTTTGCGGGAGATCAAGGCGGCCGGACTGACGACCTTTCACGGCTGCGGCGACGTGACGCGGAACGTGGCGGCTTGCCCTTGGGCGTCGATCTGCCCGCACAGGCGGATCGATGTTTTGCCCTATGCCAAGGCCGCGGCGGCACGATTGCGGAGTGCCGGGAACTGGATAATTTGCCGCGGAAGTTCAAGATTAATTTTTCGGGGTGCGGCGGGGACTGCGGACAGCCATATATTAATTGTGTGGGGATAACGGCCATGCGCGGAATGCAGTCGGCACCGTCGGCCCTCAGCCCCGACCCGGCCCTCACCCCCGGCCCCTCTCCCAAAGGGAGAGGGGAGGAGACATCGACAACCTTCGGTCGGTGCCCGGAGAGGGGAGATGGATCAGTGTTGGGTTTCGAGTTGTCATCGGCGGGGGGATGGGGTGGAAGGGTTTTGTGGCCCAGGAGCTTTATAGTTTTGTGCCGCCGGAGAAGATCGTCGATTTATGCCGGGCGGTTGGGTTCTTGTTCCGCGATTACGGCGACCGGTACATTCGCATGTACGCGCGGCTGAAGTTCGTCGTCAACCGGCTGGGCATCGCCAAATGCCGGGAGATCGTAGAAGGGTATCTTGATAAGGAAGGCATCGACCGGAGCGAATTTGAAGTTGGGGCGGTTGCGGATTGCGGGCCGGCGATTCCGCATCGTCCGCTTTGCGAGCCAAGCCCGCGGGGCGACGATGGCCTGGCCATCCAGCGAATCAAAATTCCCAAGGGCGAGATTAAGCTCCGACCATCTGGCCAAGATCGCCGACCTGGCGGAAATGTACGGCGATAAATTCGTGTACAGCACCAACCGGCAGAATCTGGAATTGCACGGAGTAGATCCCAAGCGGCTGGAGCAACTTCGCTCTGAAATTCGGGCCATGCAACTGGAAACCGAGGATTTTTTCGGTTTAAGCGACGTTGTGAGTTGCGTGGGCACGACCTATTGCCCCTTGGCCGTCTCGACCACGCATCGCATGTTCGACATGCTGCAAGACCTGGTGCACGACGCCAAATACGCGGCCATCCGCGACAAGGTGCTGATTAATATCACCGGCTGCCCGAATTCCTGCTCGCCGTATCGCATCGCCGACATCGGCATGCGCGGGCTGCGGATCCGCGGATTGGAAGGCTCGACCGAGGGATACCTGATTACGGTCGGCGGCACGCAGCAGAATTTCGGCCGGCCGGTGGGCGAGTTCAAGCAAGACGATTGCCTGCGAGTGATAGGCACGATCCTCGATACGTTCATGCAATTGGGCGACGGCAGGGAAACGCTGGCGGAAAACGTGGAGAGATTAGGCATTGAGCCTTATCGCCGGGCGGTCGATGCATTGGGCATCGGATACGAAAAGGCGGTAAATCCCTTGGAGCTACTTCGGTCGTTACCGGCCGGGGCGAAAGCGATCTTGGATTTCAAGACGCTTGAGCGCGACGTGCCGTGCCGCACGGCCTGCCCGGCGCGGACCAACATTCCCGAGTACATCCGGCACATCGCACATGGCCGGCTGGACGAGGCGGCACTGATCAACCAGGAAGACAACGTGCTGCCGGGTATTTTGGGGCGGATATGCACCAGGCCGTGCGAGACGCGGTGCCGGTATCAATGGACCAGCATCAAGGGGCCGGTGCGGATTTGTCATTTGAAACGAACGGCGGCGGACGGGAAGGCGAAAAAATTCGGCCCTTTGCCGGCGTATTTCGGGGCGTCGGGCAAGAAGGCGGCGATCATCGGCGGCGGACCGGCCGGTTTGGCCGCGGCCAGGGAGTTGAAACGCTATGGGCATGATGTGGTTATTTTCGAGCGCGAGGCGTATTTGGGCGGGCAGGTCCGCATCGGCGTGCCGGTTTTCCGCCTGCCGCGCGAGGTGGTCGAGGAAGACATCGCCGCCATAATCCAAAGCGGCATCGAAGTAAAATTGAATCATGCCGTGCAGAGGCGAAGAAATATTGAAACTGGCCGGCCAGTACGATGCGGTGCTGCTGGCGGCGGGGGCGAACAAGCCTCGGGCTTTGAAACTGGACGGCCTGCCTGAAGGGGCGGCCATCGAAGGGCTGCGATTCATGAAGCGATTTAACGACGGCGACCCGGTGCAAATCGACGGGGACGTGATCGTCATCGGCGGCGGTTTTACGGCGGTGGATTGCGCCCGAACTAGCCGGCGATTGTTGGGACCGAAGGCCAGGGTGAGCATAATGTATCGGCGGGGCGAGGCGCAGATGGCGGCCACGCAGGAAGAATTGCAGGCCATGCGCCAGGAGAGTATCCACATTGAAACGCTGGTAACGCCCATCGCCGCAAAGTCGAAGGACGGCAGACTTCAAGCGGTGATCTTTCAACGAAACATACTGGGCAAAACCAACGACGGCAACAAGCCGGCATTTATTGCCAGTGCCGCAAAGCGAGTTCGAGGTGCCCTGCGACACGTTGATTTTCTCGATCGGGCAGGATCGGGAATTGGACGTGCTGCCGGCGGGGGTGAAAATCGGCAAAACCGACCACCAGACCAGCTTGAAAGGGCTGTTTGTGGCGGGCGATTTTTTCGCCGCCAATTCGGCCGACGTGATAAACGCCATTGCCGACGGCAAACTTGCGGCCGAGAAGATCGACGCTTATTTAATGGGCGAAACACGCCGCCGCCGGTTCGTGCAAGTGGAAAAGGCCGATATTACCGGGCGGCTGCGCGATCACGACCTGGTCGACACGCCGGAAATGCCCATGCTGCCGCTGGCCGAGCGCGGGCCGAGGGACGAAGTGGAATTGGGATTTTCGCCCGAGGCCGCCGACATACACGCCTGGCGCTGCTACCTGTGCAACCACAAGTTCGAGATCGACCAGGACAAGTGCATCCACTGCGATTGGTGCATCAAAGTATCGCCGCGGAATTGCATTTTGCGGCTGGGCCGCTTGGAACTCGACGCGGACGGGGCGGCGAAGAGTTGGACCGAGGCGTCGGCCGCGCAGCCCGACGCCGCCACGTACATTTGGATCGACAGCGATCAGTGCATTCGCTGCGGGAATTGCATCAACGTGTGCCCGGTGGATGCGATATCGCTGCGCAAGTGCGATGCACAGGCCGAGAAAATAAAATGATGAATGTTGAATTATAGGCGCGACCAATGGTCGCGGCTTTACAGGTCGCAGCCAACCATGTTATATCGACCGCTCGGCAATACGGGGATGCAAATTTCGGAGGTGGCCTTGGGTTGCTGGCCGATTGCCGGCATGACCTCGCCCGGGGTGAACGACGCGGACAGCATCGCCACGATCAGGGCATGTTTCGAGCTGGGCATCAATCATCTTGATACGGCTTACATGTACGGGGCCAACGGCGAAAGCGAGCGGCTGATAGCCAAGGCGCTGGGCAATCGCCGGGGCGAGATGATTATCGCCACCAAGGGCGGATTTCATTGGGGGGCGGACGGGAGCCAGATTCACGACGCCTCGCCGGCCGCGCTGCGGCAGGAGTGCGAGGAGAGTCTGCGGCGGCTCGATACCGATCACGTGGAACTGTACTATCTGCACGCCCCGGACAAAAATGTGCCCTTGGCCGAGTCGGCAGGGGAGTTGAAGCGGCTGAAAGACGAAGGCAAGGTTTTGGCGATGGGCGTGTCGAACGTGAACCTGGAACAACTTGAGCAATTCGCCGCGGAATGTCCGATTGCCGCATTCCAGCCGCCTTACAATATGCTGCAGCGCGGGATCGAGTCGGACACGCTGCCTTGGTGCCGGGAACATGGAGTGTCGGTATTGGTGTATTGGCCGCTGATGAAAGGGCTTTTTGCCGGTAAAATCCGTCCTGAAAAGCTTCACGATCGCGACAACCGGCGAAAATATCCCCAGTTTCAAGGCGAGGAGTTGCAAAAAAATCTGGAACTGGTGGAAAAACTCCGCTTAATCGCCCAAGACGCCGGCCACACGGTGGTGGAATTGGCGATCAACTGGATATTGCGCCAGCCGGGCATAACCTCGGCGGTGTGCGGGGCGAAACGGCCGGAGCAGATTCGCGAAAACGCGGGCGGCTCGGACTGGGAACTTTCGGACAAACAGCTTGCGGCAATAGAAGAGGCTTTGAAAGGACGCGGGCCGGCAAAGGTGCGGTCGGCGGTGTAGATATGGAAAAAGTATTTATATCGATTATTGGGCGAATTTTGCGAATATGTTTTTTTATGGCGAATTGAGCAATTGCAAATTGCAAATTATATAACAGTAATGAGTTGCGTGAATTGCCATTTTATTTCGCAGACTGTAAATAAAAAATTGAATTCTTTTTCGCATAGTGGGCAGTAAACTGCCCATCCCTCATTGCCCACAGTCCACTCCTCACCATATTCTCGTTCAAGTTTGCGCAGGCTTTTTGTCTCGTGTGGTTTGGGACTTCAAGTTTGACTGAGGCCCCTATTTTACTTGCCTTGGGCTTGGCATGGTGTATGGTTTCGTGCGAGCAGTTGCCAGAGTAACCAAGGGAACCAAGCGATGCCGAAAACACTGCCGGCCATAGTGGCGGTGGCCGTAATTGCGTTTTCGATCGGATTTAACACTGCGCGATATCCGATCGTTTGGGAGATGGTCGGAGCGTCGGCCCATTTGCCGGAGGAATCGGGCGGCGCGGAGTCGGCTGCGGCTCCACAACCCGCAAAAGCGGACGAAGTGATTGCATCCATACCAAGCGATAATCCCGCTTTGAGCCATTGGCCGAAGCGCAAGGGCACGACGGCGGTTTTTTCGGACCAGGCCGCAGCGGTAAAGGCCGAACCGGCCGGCGCCGAATCGTCGCCCGCGTATGTGCCATTGGTGCCGGTGCCGGGCTATCTATTTAATGGCAACGGATTTGCAAGATGGAGGACAATATCCGGGCGTGCGGCGATTGCCGCCGGTTTACGAGGAGGCTCCGATTCCGGCCGGTCGTTACGCGGCCGAATATCCGCAATCGCCGGTCACGATATACCCGAGCACGGGAATAGAATAGGGTCAGGGTTCAGAGGTCAGGGTTCAGGACTCAGGATTCTGTGTTTAGGATTTTGCAAAAGCCGCGACCTTTGGCTGCGTACGTTTTATTGCAAATTACAAGACGCAAAATTGTAAATTGGGAGCCATATCGCCCTCACCCTATCCCTCTCCCAAAGGGAGAGGGGACGGCGTGCGGTGCGAAACCGCAAGCGGTTGCGAATTACGCTTCGACGGCCGCTTGTTGCTCGACCACTTTGCGGACGCTTAGAAGTGCGTTTTGAGCGCTGAGGCAGACTTGCCGAAATACCTCGGGCCGGGAAACGCCGGAAAGGTGGAGGACTTCGGTCTCGCCGCGTTTGAAAATCAATTCGCCGGCATGGAGCCACTGCTGGCCGGGCAGGACTTCAACCTCGATCGCGTCGAAGCCGTCCAGATCGACCCATTTCGCATCCAGCGGCTGCAAGCCCCGGCGGATGATGATTCGCCGGTTGGTCAGCGTGTAGCGGCGGCAGATGTAGGGCATGAGTTGCCAGCAGAACACGGCCAGGCTCAGAGGAATTGTGACCAGCGCCCAAAGCTTGCCGAGCGTAAAGAATCGGCCGATGCCGATCTTGCTTGCGCACAAGCGGCCGACCAGCCGGCCCAGCGGGTGGGCGCCGATGGTGGGCCAAATCGTCATGGCGTCTAATTCGTCCAATTCCGGGGGGACATAACCGGGGAAAGGTGATTTCATGGGAAAGTCGGAAGATCGGAGTTTTTAAAACAACTTAAATCAATAATTCGGCAATTTTAACGAATAAGAGATGTAAGGCGGAAGGCGGAGGAAGGGAGTAGGTAGTAGATAGAAAGGGTTCAGGGTTCAGGGTTCAGTGGGCAGTTTAGCCGCGACCGGGCACCAATCGAAGATTGGTCGGGGAGCGTAAAATAGTTGGAAAGAGCGAAACGGCGAGCGGTTTTCGGGGGGTATTGATTACCCAAATGATTATATTATTATAATTCCGTAATTCGCGTGCTGATTTTATCCAAGTTTTTCTTACTTAAGGGGATTAACAATGCGAGCCGTGATCTAGTCTGTGGCTTTCTTTCGTTTGTATTATTGGGCAGTTCTGGGGATTGCCCTTGGGCGTGCCTCCGCTTCCGGAAACGCAACTTCTTTCGAAAATCGCGCCGGAAGAATGTTTGTTTTATGCGTCATCGTCGGGCATGGCCGCGCCGGATTCCAAGAGCACGAACCAAACCGAGCAACTCCTGGCCGAGCCGGAAGTGCAAAAGACCTTTGGTGAAATCGAAAAAATGATCCGGGAGCGGTTTGTCCAAGTCGATGGACAAAGACAGCCTGCCGCCGGGAGTAACTTCCGACGAAGTGGTGGATTTAGCCAAAATGCTGCTCACGCGGCCCATGGCGGTTTATATTTCCGACATTCAGATGGGCCCGGAGGGGCCGAATATCCGCGGGGCGGCGGCGATCAAAATCGGCGACGATGCGGAGAAACTCAAAACCAGGCTGGAAGAGCTTACAAAAACACTGCCGCCGCAAATGGTCGAGACGCGGGATATAAACGGCGACAAATTCCAAAGCATCAAGATTGCGCCCAACGCCACGATTGTTTGGGGATTTAAGAAGAATTTCTTTCTTGCCGCCATGGGCGAGGGCGAGATGGAGGCGCTGTTGAAACGCGCCGGCGGCAATGCACCGAAGTGGCTAACGAAATCCGCCGGGATTTGCCGGTCGAACGGGTATCGACGGTGGGATTTATAAACGTCAAGGCGATTCTTAAAATCGTTGTTCCCATGGCCGGGCCGCAGGCTGCGGTGACCCTGGAGGCCATTGGGCATAAGCAATGTCAACAACATTGCCTCGGTGGCGGGTTTGGATCAAAACAATTACATACACAAAATACTCATTTCAATTGACGGGGAGCCGCAAGGACTGATGCAGTTCGCCTCGATCAAGCCGCTTTCGGCCGACGACATGGCGTCGATTCCGGCCGACGCCACCATGGCTTTGGCCGCCAAGATCAATCCCTTGAGCGTTTTTAACGACTTATATGGCAATGGCTGGAAAAGGCCGATCCGCAAGCGGCGGCCAGTCATGCGCCGCGACATCGAACAGATGGAATCGCAACTGGGATTGAAAATACGGCGAGGAAATTTTGACCCCGCTGGGCGACAATGTCACTTTGTATACTAAATCCAGTGGAATGGGCACGCCGAACATGATGGCCATGGTGCAGGTCAAAGATCCCAAACAAGCGGCAAAGACGTTTTCGAAATTGATGCCGATGATTCAAACGAAATTTGAGGAGGTTGCAAAAGGCAGTCCTATTCCCATGAAGCTCGGAAAAGACAACGATATCGGGCAAAGAAGCGTACACTATTTAGCGTCCAACAGCCGGGCATGCCGCCTGTCCAACTATATTGGTGTTTGACAGAAAAAGAACTCATTGTTCGCTGATCGTCAGCAAGGCGTCGCAGGACTTATCTGTCCCATCCGGCGGAATTCAAGTCGTTGGCCCAATCGCCCGAGATTGCGAAGTTATTCAGCGGGCGAGGCCGGACCGACGGCTGTTGTTCTATTGGAACATGCAACAGACATTCGATCAGATCTATCCGCATGCTGCCCATGTGGCGGCCATGCATTGCAGCAGCAAGGGATCAACCTGGATTTTTCGCATGTTGCCGCCGCAAGAGGCGATCGAGCCCGCATTTAACGCCGCTGGTTTCCTCCGTGCGGCGGACGAAATCGGGCATCGAGATCACCGAGCGGACCCCGCTGCCGGGCTTGGGCATTACACAATCGAGCTCCGATTGCTTTGGCGTTCCTGTCTGCCTGCAAGGTTCAAGCCGGGCGCGAGGCGGCCCGGCGTGCGGCGTCGATAAACAACATGAAGCAGATCATGCTTGCGATGCACAATTATCACGATGCCAACAAGAGATTTCCGCCCGCCTATAAGGCCGACAAGGAGGGCAAGCCGCTTTTGAGTTGGCGGGTGCTCATTCTGCCGATGATGGGACATGGAGGATTTATACAACCAATTTCATCGGGATGAGCCTTGGGACAGCGAGAACAATAAAAAACTGATCGCCAAAATGCCTGCGGAATACAGGAGCCCCAACAGCAAGGCGGGCGAGGGAAAAACCAATTACCTTACGGTGCGCGGCGAAAACACGGTGTTTCCCGGCAAGCAAGGCATTCGCATTGCCGACATCACGGACGGCACGGCATTTACGATAGCCATTGTCGAGGCGGCGGATGAAAAGGCCGTGATTTGGACCAAGCCGGACGATTTCGAGATCGACAATCAAAACCCGCTAAAGGGCCTGGCCGGACTGCATCCGAGTGTTTTTCTGGTCGGTTTTGCCGACGGATCGGTACATACGCTTTCCGCCTCGATCGATCCGGAAGTGCTAAAAGGTTTGTTTTCCCGAAACGGCGGCGAGGCTGTGCAAGGGAAGTTTTAAAAGTGGGCAGTGAGCAGTGCAGTGAACGCGGTTCCACGCGGACAGTGAACGAACGCGGGTTCCCACGCGGAGCGTGGGAACCAAGGTGAATCTCGCACCGGCGGCTGTTAGCCGCCGTGTTATTTCCGGCAGTTCCAATGCACTGCTTGCAATCAAGCAGTGGACACGTCATTCGTCGGCTCTTATATCTAGAGCAGGCTTTCCAGGAGGAGGCGCATTTTGCGCATTTCGGCGAGATGATCGACGTCGGGCATGGGGGAGATGTCGACGCACAGGGCCCGATCGTAGCGGACTTTGTGGAGTTGGTTTACCAGGCGGCCGTATTCCAGTTCGCCTTGGCCGACGCGGACCTGCAATTGGGATTTGTTGGTGTCGCGCAGCCGGACGTGGTAAACGTATTTCATAATGTGTTCGTAATTCTCCCGGGCGTGGGGTCCGTAGACGTAATGGCTGGGATCGAGCGTGATGCCCAGGCCTTTGACGTTGTCGCAGAGCACGATGGCGGTATCGGGATCCTGGGTCATGCGTCCGCCCTCGGTCAGCAGGCCGACGCGAATGCCGTCCCGCGAGGCAATGGCCGTCATTTCGCGGAGTCGTTCGACTTCGGCGTTAAAGGGCGTGCCCAACTCGGCCGAACGGACGGTAAGGGTCACGACTTTAACCGCCTTGGCCAATTTGCAGCAGGCGGCAAACTGGCGGTAGTACAGGGATTCCGGGGCTTCGATGTCGATGCTGAAGGCAATGGGGGTCAAGCGATGGGTTTGGCGGCAGAGCATTACGGCTCGTTCGGGATCGTCCAGCACGGCGGAGGGCTGCATGTGTCCGCCGATCTCGTGGATCATGAGTTCCACACAGGTGTACTCCAGATCGGCGAGTTGCATCAAGGCTGCATCCAAGGGCATTTCGGGAAAACATCGGCTAGTGGCGGCAACAAACACTCTTAGCTCCTTTCACATCGCATAACGGTAAAAAATGCAACGCATTGCGGCGGTCGTTGACCGCCGGCTATATTGTCGGTCTTCGAGCGGCGGCTAATCAGTCGGTCGTTAAGTATGGGCTGTGTGGTTGGAACACTAGCTTACCGTCGGATAGCTCTTTATGGCAACACCAGGGGCTTCGTGTTCCGCGGCCATCATTGTCAAGACACAAAAGCGGGGTACAATAGCACATCCAGATTTTTCAAAGGAGCTAAAAAATGGAAACCTCACCCCATCCTGAAGGGACTACCGGACAACCTGTTATGGCTACGGTTATTCAACCGCCGCCTATTGGCTATCAACCGCGGCGTCGTTCCGATATTTTCGCGGATTATTTCCGCTTTTTTTGTGCTGATTTTCATTGGATCGCTGCTTTTGAATTTTCTATTTCTCTCATTATTGGGGATGGCCTGGTTCGGTTCCATGGATGAAGAGGGCCGGGTGCAAGAGAGATTTTATTCCCATCAATACTATGCGACCGACAAAGTGGCGATTCTTACCATCGAGGGCGTGATTATTTCCGGCGAGGGATTTTTCAAGCGGCAAATCGATCACGCCCTGAAAGACGCCAAGGACGGGCATCTCAAGGCATTGGTGGTCCGGGTAAATTCGCCCGGCGGCACTATGTCCGGCAGCGACTACATGTATCACCATCTTTGCGAACTGGCCAAAGAGACCAACATACCCATTGTGGTGAGCATGGGCGGAATCGCGGCCAGCGGGGGCTATTACGCCTCGATGGCCGTGGGCGATACGCCCGATGCGATCTTTGCCGAACCGACGACCTGGACCGGGTCGATCGGCGTAGTCATTCCGCATTATAATTTCGCCGGATTGATGAAAGAAATAGGCGTGGCGGAAGACAGCATCGCCAGCAATCCGCTGAAGGAGATGGGCAGTTTCAGCCGGCCCATGACCGAAGAAGAACGCAAAATATTTCAAGCCCTGGTCGAGGACGGATTCGCCCGATTCAAGGACGTGGTCAAATACGGGCGGCCGAAATTCAAGCAGGATCCGGCGGCGCTGGACAAGTTGGCGACCGGCCAGGTCTTTACCGCCGACCAGGCGCAGCAAAACGGACTGATCGACAAGATCGGATTCATGGATGACGCCGTGGATCGGGCGATTGCCTTGGCGCATCTCGATAAAGACAACGTCAAGGTGGTCAAGTACAAGCCCGAGCCAAGTCTGGCGAATCTGCTGTTAGGCGTCCAATCGGCCAAGCCGGCGAATTTAGATTTGGCCGCATTGCTGGATATGGGTACGCCCAAGGCGTATTATCTTTATACCTGGTTGCCGCCGCTTGCGGGGAAACCAGTAAGTCACGGGGCAAGATGCTGCGTGCCACGCAAGTGTGAGATGGCACCGGCGTACTCAAAATTATTCTTCGATGACTTCCTTGACGAGTTGCACGAAATGGGGGGATTTTTGGGATTCGCTCAGGTCTTCGGCCTTTTTCTGGGCCTCTTGGCGCTGGGAGTACTCGAAGACGGAGATCCGCCGCAGTGATTGATTAAAAACGCCCCAAAAGGCCTTTAGGCGGACTTCTTTGGCCACTTTGGCACGGCTTTTTCGTTTGGCAGGCGGTTTTTTTACGGCGGCCGGCTTTTCGGCCTCCAAGCGCTCGGCTGCCTCGTTTTCTTGACGTATCTCTTTACGATTCAATATCTTACGAGCCATAATCTCCCTCGGCAGATTGGAAAAATCATTGTTTAGGGGGCATACGTCATAAAAGTATGTATAGGCGGGTGGATCGCACTGATAATTATCATACCCCATTTGATCGCTTCACGCTAGCTCTGTAATGGTCGCAAGTTGCCGGGCGATCTGGCAGGCTTTGCGGAACTCGGGCAAATTCAAGCGTTCGGCCGGGGTGTGGGCGTTTTCCTGGCCGCAGCCCAGACTGACCGTGGGGATTCCCCGAGCGGTAAGCCAATTGGCGTCCAGTCCGCCGTTGGAAATCGCGCGGACCGGTTGGCCGCCGATTTTTCGGATGGCTGCCTCGGCGGCCAGTAAACTTGGATCGTCAGCCGGCAGACGAAATGATTCGTAATCCAGTCGGCCGGCAATTTCCACGGAGCCGTGTTGGCGTTTCGCATTGCAGACCTGCCGTGCCGACAGTTGAAAGGCCTGCTCGATGGCCTTGATGATGCGGCGGCGGAAGCGGGGATCGTGGCTGCGGGCCTCGGCACGCACTTCCACAAAGGGAGTAACGACGTTCGTGGCATCGCCGCCGCGGATTATGCCCACGTTGCTGGTGCCGGAATTGCCCGGCTTTTTCGATCTTGCCGTGCCAGCCTTCCCGGTGCAATTTTGCAATGGCAAGAGAGGCGATGGCAATGGCGCTTACGCCGAGTTCCGGAGCATTGCCGGCATGGCTGGCGATGCCGCGGATTTGAATTTCCATGCGGTATCCGCCGGTTGCGCCGATGGTGATTTTTTCGGGGCTTCCGCCGTCGAAATTAAAGGCCAGATCGCGGGCGGCCCAACAGCCCGAGCTTGGCGTGACGGGCGCCGTAAAGCCCGATTTCTTCCTGGACCGTCCAGAAAAACGTAAGCGGCGGATGCGGCAGGCGGCGTTTGAGAATCTCCAGGGCGACGGCCAGGATCGCGGCCGCTCCAGCTGCGGTCGTCGGCCCCGAGCCCGGTGTTTTTATCGGCCGGATAGAGGAAATCTCCACGACGGACCGGCCGGGCGCCGACGCAAAGGGGCACGGTATCGAGATGCGCCGAAAGCAGGCGACGTTTGCCGGGAATGGTTCCGGGCATTTTGAAAACCAGGTTTCCCGACTTCGCCGCCGAATGGGACTGCGCCGATGGGCGTCGTCGGTCCGGATCCACGCTGGTCGGCCCCGGCATCGAGCAGTTTTTGAGTAATGTAATCCGCCACCTCTTTTTCCTGTCCGCTGCGGCCGGGAATGGGCAATAAATCGCGAAGCAAGTTTTCGGCATTGGAAATAAATGAGTCGGACATGAATAGAGATTAGGGATTAGAGATTAGTGGATTGGTTATTTTGTAAAGCCGTGATCAATGATCGCGGTTGTTGTCTTCGACAAACGGCATTATAGTGATATGTGATTATGTTTTACAGATTTTTTATTGCATATTGCAAAGATTACTGAATTATACACATGCGAATTTTTATTGCCGGAATAATGCAGGGCTCTCATGCCAAGGCCGCGATTCACGACCAGGACTATCGCGGGCGGATCGATTCGCTGCTAAAAACGGCCTTTCCGGAGGCGGAAATTTACGATCCCCGGGCGAATCACAAGAAATCGCTGGAATACAAAGCGGACGACAGGGCGGGAGGTTTTTTTCCGGCATAATTTCATGTGCCGCGAAATCGACGTGCTCCTGGCCTACCTGCCCGAGGCCTCGATGGGCACGGCCATCGAGATGTGGGAGGCATATCAACACGGCGCGGTCGTGATTTCGATCAGCCCGCTGAAACACAACTGGGCCGTGAAATTTCTCAGCCATATTTTATATGCGGACATTGCGGAATTTGAAGCGGCGGCAAACGACGGCAGCCTGCGGCAAAAAATCGAGGAAATAAATAACGCTGAAAAGAAAAAAAGGAACACTAATTTCCACTAATTTACGCTGATCGAAATCAAAATGTAAATACTTTATGAATCGGATAAACTTAAACGGGAAAATAAACGACGTTTTTTAGAAATGAATTCAGATAAAACAAACTGGGTTTTTACTCTGGCATGTTTTTATTCTTTACGATAAATATCATCAGTATTTTAAAAAAAACGTTTGTAACAAGGAAATATATTAGTGGATATTAGCGGAGATTAGTGTTCCGTTTAACTAAAGTTTTGGAGGAAATGATGTTCAAAGAAGAAGGTTATAAATTGATGGGAGCGGCGTTCGAGGTTTATAATCAACTGGGTTACGGCATGGCCGAGGAGATCTATCAGCAGAGCCTTGAGATCGAACTCGCCCTGCAAGAAATTCCGTTCCAGTCGAAACACGAGTTGACGGTATTCTACAAGGATCAGGCTGCTGGATGTCCGCTACATACCGGATTTATTTGTTTTCGGGGGTATCGTCGTTGAACTGAAGGCGGTCGCCGAACTGATCTCGGAGCATGAAGCACAACTGTTCAACTACATGCGAATCGCCCGACAAACGGTAGGCTACCTCATCAACTTCGGGCATAAAGGCGAACTGCAATGGAAAAGGTTTATTCTTTCCGATCTGCATGAGGGAGGAACGCGGAACACTAATCTCCACTAATCTACGCTGATACTTACAATCAGAAAAAATAAGTGAAGATCAGTGGAGATTAGTGTTACGTCGGTCCTGCTCTTGGGGTGGTTGCCAATATCTTGCGTATCGCCGAAGATGAATTCATGCGATACCTTCTTGATCAAACGCCGGAAGAATTGGAAAACTGGTTTGCCGAGCATGGTTTTCCGGGTTATCGCGCGCGGCAGGTGCGGAATTGGGTGTTTAAGAAAAGGGCGGCGGGGTTTGAGGAGATGACCGACTTGCCGCTGGCGCTGCGCACGCAATTGGCCGAGAGTTTTAGGATTTGGTCGACTGAAATCGCCGCGCATCAAAAGGCGGAGGACGGGTCGGAAAAACTGCTTTTGAAACTGCACGACGGGGAGAGCGTCGAATGCGTACTGCTTAGGGACGATCGGCATCATTGCACCGCATGCATCAGCACCCAGGTGGGATGCTCGATGGGATGCGTGTTTTGCGCGACCGGCTTGGACGGCGTTATTCGCAATCTAACCGACCGGCGAAATCATTGAGCAAATGCTGCAATTGCAGCGCCTGCTTGCGGCCGACGAGCGGCTGAGCAATATCGTGGTAATGGGCATGGGCGAGCCGCTTATGAATATCGACGCCTTGATGCCGGCCTTGGCCGCGGCCACCGGCGCCGACGGACTGGGGATCGGCGTTCGGCGGGTGACTATCTCCACCGTGGGATTGCCCAAGGGCATTCGCCGTCTGGCCGAAATGGATTGTCCGTATCATTTGGCCGTTTCGCTGCACGCGCCTAACGATGAAATCCGCAACCAATTGGTGCCGGCCAATCGCTCGATAGGCATGGAGGCGATTCTGGCGGCGGCGGATGAGTATTTCGATCGCACCGGGCGGCGGGTGACGTTTGAATACGTGCTTTTGGAGGGGATCAACGACCAGCCGGAGCACGCCCGGGGACTGGTCAAGTTTTTGCGCGGGCGGCCGGCACTGGTGAACCTGATTCCTTACAATCCGGTGCCGGGTCTGCCGTACCAAACGCCGGATACGGCTGTTACGGCGGAGTTCGTGGAAATTCTCGATTGCGGGGGTCTGACGGCGAACATACGGTATCGCAAAGGCGAGGGAATTCAGGCGGCCTGCGGGCAATTGCGGCGCGGGAAGGGGTAGGGTCTTTATGTTAATGTTTGAGTTCATGTTGCACGCATGTTTTTTTATTGCAAATTGACAATTTCAAAATTCAAATTGCAAATTGAACAACCATAACCACTTGCGCGATTCGCTGCTTCACTCCGTACTTCGTACCCTTAACTGAAAACTGATTACCGAAAACTGATAACCATCTACAATCTACCATCTACTTTAACTTATTTGTGGCCATCAGGCCGCGCAAGGGCAATGGACGGCGGGCAGTGCAAAACCGCCAGCGGATTGAATATATCGAAACTAATGGGCCGTTTTGGTGTTTCAATATTATACAGACTCGTGGAGATCGATCCGGTGGGTGGTCGCGGTCACTGAAGATGAGATAAAATTGATCTCAGTTAGTACTCGGGCCAGTATTCCGACGGGTAAGTCGGAAAGTAAGCCGCGATCGCCCGCCGGATTTATGAAAATAGCCACCCAGTCGCGGCAAGAGCCCATTGTTTCCACCCATTAGGTGGGGTCGATCTCCGCCAGAGGACGAAATAGCCTTGGTCGTTAGCGAATCGTCCGCCCGCAAATACGCGTTGGACCCCGAGGTCCGCTTGATGCTCGAAGTTCGCGACGACAACGCCGCGGCCTTCGAGGAGTTGGTGTTGCGCTATCAAGGGCGGCTGGTAACGATTTTAAGGCACCTTGTCGGCGATGCGGATCAAGCGGAGGATCTGGCCCAGGAAGTATTTATGCGGGTGTATCGTTCGCGAAAGAGCTACGAGCCGGGTGCGAAATTCGCCACCTGGCTCTTTACTATTGCTAATCACGTAGCCGCCAACGCGCTGAGGACGCGGAGCCGGCGTCCGGAGATAATGCTGGCCCCATTGGACAGCGGGGCGACGGGCGTTACGCCGCTGGACGTGATATTGCAGGCCAGCACGGGTCAAATGCCCGCCCGGCAATTGGCCAAGGCCGAAATCCGCGACGTAGTGCGGGTGGCGGTGGAATCGCTGAACGAACGGCAGCGGCTGGCGGTACTGTTGAACAAATTTGAAAACATGAGTTACGCCGATATCGCCGAAACCATGAAGCTTTCGACTCAGGCGGTAAAGTCGTTGCTCTCGCGTGCGCGAGTGAATTTGCACCAGGTGCTTGAACCTTATTTCGAGCACGGGGAACTGCCGGCGATCGGCGGGGTTGAAGATACACAGGAAAAGACAAAAGAAGAATAACGAAAGTGGCGGACAACAAGACAATATGATCGCAAGAGCCCATCAATGCCGAAAGCTCGCTCGAAGAGCAACTAGTAGCCTATCTCGACGGCGAGTTGGACGGCGAATCCTGCCGCCGCATCGAGGAACTGCTGGCCGTCGATCCCGAGGTCCGCCGGAAATTGCATTGGCTGGAGCAGACCTGGGAGGTACTCGACGAACTGGATACCGCGCCGGTGGGCGAAGACTTTACCCGCACCACCTTGGAAATGGTGGCCATGGCGGCGGAAGAAGACGTTCGCAAAAGCGTTGAAGAGGGGCCGCGGCGGCGGAGGCGGTTGTGGCTGCTTTGCGGCGGGGGAATGCTTGCGGCCGGCCTGGCCGGATTCTTGGCATTTATTCTGATCGCTTCGAATCCCAACAGGGAACTTAACAAGGAACTGGTTCAAGACCTGCCGATATTGGAAAAACTTGACGAATACCAGCAGATTCAAGATATAAAATTCCTGCGTATGCTGGAAGAAAGCGGGCTATTTTCCAAGATCGAGTCTAAAGAGGGAGATGCGGTTTCAAACCAGCCGACTGCTCTGCGCAGGGGAGGATCTGTCGCAACACATCAAGAAGGATCTAGATCCCAACCAAAAAGCCGATCTACTGCAGAAGGAAAAAAGTTTCACCCGTCTTGAACCGGCTGAACAAAACCAATTGCGGCAATTGCACGAACAAATCCAGGCTGATGCACACGCCGAGGAGTTGCGGGGCATTATGGATCGTTATTACGAATGGTTCAAGTTGCTGCCCTCGTACTATCGCCTGGAATTACCCCACATGACGGCCAAAGAACGGATCGAATGGATTACAAAACACAAACAGCAAGAACAAACGGAAATCAGCAACAGGCCTCCGGCAGGCAAAGACTCTGAAGCGATGTGGAAATGGATGGAAGATTATGAAAACAAGCATGAAAAAAAATTCGTGGACAACCTGCCGGACCGAATGCAGAGAGATTTAAAGGGCATGGCCCCTGCGCGCTATTCGCCGCTGGGTAATGGGAATGATGTGGCAGCGCCCGCAGGGCGGACAAAACAAGGAGTCTCCGTTTACAGACGGCGATCTGATCGGATTGCGATCGATTTTTACGCCGGGCACCCAGAAACTGCTGGAAGCCAAGTCCAAAGACGAACAAATGGCGATTGTGCAAAACTGGGCTCATAACCTTGTGCGGCAGTACAACCCGCGGCGGGGGCCGGGCGTGGAAGGTCCGGTCAACGACAAATTGCTGGCCGAGTTTTTTGAAAAAGATTTAAGCGACGAAGAACGCGACCGCTTGATGAATCTGCCCCCCGAGGATATGCAACAGCAATTGCAGCGTGACTATATTATGAAGAACAGGCCGCCGGGAATGAATCCTCGCCGGCCGGATGAATTTGGTGCGGGCCAGCCGCCGGGGCCTGGCTTTAGTCCTGATAGACGAGGGTCCGATAGACCTGAAAAACCGGACAACCCAGATAAAAAACCATAGGGCGGTCAAAATTGCCCTCTTTTTCCCGGTATTTCCCTCTTTACATAGAGCCTGTTTCTCGTAAAACTATGTAGGAATCGGGCTTTTTCGTCGCGTTCCTGCTTGCCACAAGGAAAAAATTTATGGCGCAAGACGACAACACTCAACGTTGGACCATGTTTGCCATTATCGCCTTTTGCATTACGGGCATTCTGTGCGAGATCCTGTTTTGCCTGATCCGCAGGGGATTTTTGTGGCATTTCAAGGATTTTGTCATCATCATAGTGCTGGCAAGCATCGTGGGCGGGGGCGTGTTCTGGGCGTGCAAAAAACTGAATATCTGACGCCCAATGACATGCAACTATGTGGCTGGTTACTCTAATACTATTGACTGTCTCTAATATTTTCATGACCTTCGCCTGGTACGGCCATTTGCGCTACAAGCAAACGGCCTTGTGGCTGGCCGTGCTGGTGAGTTGGCTCATCGCTTTTATAGAATATTGCTTCCAGGTACCGGCTAATCGTCTAGGATCGAACGCCGGGATCGGCACCGCGCAACTGAAAACCATCCAGGAAGTCGTGACCCTGACGGTGTTCTGTTTTTTTTCTATTCTATATCTGCGCGAACCGCTGAAATGGAACTACTTGGCCGGCTTCATATTTATTGCCGTGGGGGCCCTATTTGTGTTTGCCCCTTGGCGGCAATGAAGGGAACTCAGATCATTTTGTATTCTCGGCCCACAACCGGCTGCTTAACCAATATAAAGGGAATCCAATAAGGGAAATTAGCAATGCCACTTTGGCGACTTCCGGCCGATATGACCTGGCGCTTTGGATCAAGAAAGCGCATGTGGCACTAAACACAATCGTGGTCAGCGGATAACCGGTCACTCGGTAAGGGCGGACGACGTTAGGCTCTTTGAAACGGAGAACGACGACTGCCAGGCTCGTTGCCAGGTAAAACGAATATACTGCAGCGGCAGTGTAGAGAATAGCGTTTACAAAGGAGCCGAGCAACAGAATCAAGCCCACGGCAATCAGGGCCTGAAGGATAAGCGCCCGGACCGGCGTGCCGGTTCGCCCGTTCCACTTGCCCAATGCCCGGAAAATCCGATGATCCACTCCTACTGCATAGGAAATTCTTGCGCCGGTGAAGATCGAACCGTTTGTTGCGCCCAAGGCCGAGATGCAGATCAAGGCGCTAATCAGAGCCGGGCCGAACTTTGGAAGTGCCGTGGCAACGGTATCGGCGGCTACGGCCTGGGATTTTGCCATCCCGGCCAGTCCCAGTGTTCCGAGGAACGCCGCATTTACCAGCACATACAGGATCGTCACGGCGACAGTGCCCAGGACCAGCGCTCGCACGATGTTTCGGGAAGGATTTTTCACTTCCGCCGCCACGTAGGCCATTTCGTTCCAACCGCCGAAAGTGAATAGCACGAGAATCAACGCCAGGCTCAGCGGCCCGGACTCGGCGACGGTTGAACTCGGTGGTGCTCCCGGCCCGAAAAACGCCACGGCGACAATGGCCAGCAATCCCAACGTTTTGGCGACGGTCAGCAAGTTCTGAGTCCATTTGCCTTGCGGCACGCCGATGACGTTGATGGCGGTTAGGATGACTACCGCAGCCGCGGCGTAGATCAGATGACTCCAATACTGTGCCACGGGACGTGGCAACGGATCGTAAATCGTACTGAGCATACCGCGCGAAGATAAAGGCCAAAGCGGCGATGTCGCCGGGGCGGATGACCGCGAGTTGGAGCCAGCCGAAGAGGAATCCGGCCCAGCGTCCATAAGCCCGAGTTAAGTACACATAATCGCCGCCTTCTTTGGGATAAGTGGTGGCCAGTTCGGCATAACCCAGTGCGCCGAAGAGCGAGATCAGGCCGCCAACGATCCAAATACCCAAAAAGGCACACCAATACGAAGTGCCTTTGGCCACGTCCGGGACCACTTCGTAGATGCCGGCGCCTATGATGATGCCCACGATCAGGCAGGTGGAATCGAAGAGCGACAGTTGTTTTTTGGGGGTATCTTGCACGGGAAATTACAGATGGCAGTGCGAAACCGCAAGCGGTTCAGTTTATCATTTATCTTTCTTGGTTTCATCCGCCAGCCATGCCAGATAATCGGTGTTGCCGGCAGCGACGGCGATTGCCAGGATTTCGGGCACTTGATAGGTGTGCAGGCGGCGGATAGTTTCCTCGATGCGGTCGTAAAGCTCGCGCCTGGTTTTGGCCCAGCATTGCCACTCTTGGGCCGTGTTGATTTTGCCCTGCCAACGATAAATGCTGGTCACCGGCCCGACGATCTGCACGCAAGCAGCCAGGCGCTGGTCAACAAGTGCCCGGCCAATGGTCTCGGCAAGGTCGCGGCTTTCGGTAGTGGTGAGGACTTGGATAAAATCGGTCATAATAATCGGTGCTCTAAATCTACTAACACATCAGATATTGGCAAGATCAAATAACCATTGCGGCAGGTGCATTTTAAGCCAGGAAAACACTTCCCGCGAAGCCGCAAGCGACTTGCAGGGCAATTTTACACCCTGTATGGTATAAACTATCAGCGTTTATCGTTGTTCAATTTGCAATGGAAAACATGCATGAATAATGTAACCAAAACCCCCGGTGTGTTCACCGGGGGGTAAATGATTTGGCCGCAATCCCTTGGTTTTCCCATGGTTACCGTCGATCTTGACCGTTGGCACATGCGTAGGGCCTTGGAATTGGCGGCCAATGGGCAGGGGTTTGTGGAGCCGAATCCGATGGTGGGCTGCGTTATCGCCCGGGGAGAGGAGATCATCGGCGAAGGATGGCATGGGCAGTTTGGCGGTCCACATGCCGAGGTGGAGGCCTTGCGCTGGCCGGTCCGCGTGCCGCCGGGGCTACCATGTACGTTACGCTGGAGCCGTGCAGCCATTTCGGCAAAACGCCGCCTTGCACAAAGGCTATCTTGTCATCGGGATTAAAGCGGGTGGTCATTGCCATGAAGGACCCGTTTCCCCAAGTCGCGGGCGCCGGAGCGGCCGAGTTGCACCGTGGCGGGGTGGAAGCCGAATTCGGCGTGCTCGAGTTAGAAGCCCGGAGGTTGAATGCCCCATATCTGAAACTGATCGAGACCGACCGGCCGTGGATCATCGCCAAATGGGCCATGTCGCTGGACGGCAAGCTGGCGACTGCCGGCGGGGAAAGCCGCTGGATATCCAACGAGCAATCACGAGAAGTGGTTCACAAACTGCGGGGACGGATGGACGCGATTATCGTGGGACGCGAGACCGCGATAAAGGACGATCCGATGCTGACCGCACGGCCGCCTGGACCGCGCACCGCGTTACGCATAGTTCTCGACACCCGGGCGTCGCTTTCTCCTGATAGTCAACTGGCTCGCACTGCGGCCGAAAGCGCCCGTGCTGGTTGCCGTGGGAAAGGGGGCATCAGCAGTAAATCGTCGCCGGCTTATCGATGCAGGCTGCGAGGTGTTCGAGTGTCCGGGCGAGACGCACATCGATCGGCTGCACGGGCTTTTGGAGGAATTAGGGCGGCGGCGGATGACCAACGTGCTGGTGGAAGGCGGCGGCCGGGTATTGGGATCGCTTCTGGACGCCCGGCAAATCGACGAAGTGCACGTGTTTATCGCGCCGAAGCTAATTGGCGGGTCGCAGGCGCGGATTCCGTTGGCAGGCGAGGGCATTGTGCAAATGTCGGAAGCCTTATGTATCGATACGCCCGAGATGGAACAAATCGGCGGCGATGTATATGTTCACGGCCGGGTGAAGAAATGACGATGGGGTAATCAGTTATTAGTGAGCTGCGGACATCGCGAAACCACAAGCGGTTTTAAATCGTCCTTATCGCTCGAAAAAACTGGGCAATGAATTGCCCAGCCCTCGTCTCTTATCCTTTATCTCTCATCCCTCATCCATAAAATGCAACCGGCCGGGGTTCCCCTCCCTGGAAATCCCGGCCGGCGTAGTGTCGGTCACGAGTTGGCAAACCCTCAGGGACCGATGCTTTGCGGATTGGGCGCTAAAAAATCGCGCGGACCACGAATTGTATAATATGGATATGCAACTTGTCCTACGGGTGGGCCCGGTGCGAAACCTTCACCTTCGCCATCGCCAGGGCCGCCGCGCTGGCGGCACAGTGGGCAGCCTCGACCGCCGCATTGTTGGCAGGGGGCTTGCTGATTGGGATCTTGGCAATTTTGGCAATTGCCGCAATCGCAGGAGGCACAGTTTTCCGGCGCTTGGGCACAACTGCCTTGCACGCAGGCAATCGGCCTATGGCCGTGGGCCGATAGGCAGCCGGTCAACGAGATCAATACGGTTACAGCCAGTATGGCATAGATGGCACGTTTCATATCCGACGATTCCTTTTCGTTCGATATTATTGATTCCGATATAGACAATGATACTTATTCAGCCGCAAACACGGCTGTTCCAGCCGAGTTTGCTAGTCGTTTGTCCATGGAATGGTTCATTTGCAATGTGGGACGCAATAGGAAAGGGTCAAAGCCCTCTGGAATTGTCATCGGACGTATAATCCATAGAATCCAGAAAATCGGTAAAACCGTTGTATTCGGCAGGACTGGCAAAAGTCATTCCGCCCGACGTTTTTGCATCCGTGGCGTAAAATAGATAAATTGGCGTGAGATTGCGGGCGGAAAGCTGAGATCATGGTTGCTTCCAATCAATACATCGAAGAAATCATTGCCATGTTCGGCCAGGCCACCCAGGCCAATCTCCGCACCCCCACAAGAGAAGGAAATGTGATTGTCATCACCGAACAGTCGGCCGACGATGTGATGATCACCGGGGATTTGCATGGACATAGACGGAATTTTAATCTCATCAAAAAAATCGCCGATCTGGAAAAGCATCCCAAACGCCACCTGGTGCTGCAAGAGGTCTGCCACGGCGGGCCGCTTTACATACAAAACAGCGGATGCATGTCGCACACACTGCTTGAAGACGTGGCTATCCTGAAAAACAAATATCCCGAGCGGGTGCACTTTATCCTGGGCAACCACGAATTGGCCGAACTGACCGATTTTCCCATCCAGAAAAACAAGCAACTGCTAAATATGCTTTTCAGGCTGGGGTTGCAGCAAATGTACGGACCGGACACGGAAAGAATCCGCGAGGCCTATCTTCCTTTTTTACAGAGTTGCCCCTTGGCAGTGCGTTTGCCGCATGGCGAGTTCATTTCGCACAGCATTCCGGAAGATTGCGATACGCAAGATTTCGACGCGGACGTGTTCCAACGGGAGTTGGGATATAGCGAATACTTCGAGCAGTCGGGCATTTTCCAGTTGGTCTGGGGGCGCGATCAGCGCCGGGAAAACGCCTGTGCCTTTGCCGAACTCGTCGGGGCACGAATCCTTATCAATGGACATGAGCCCTGTGTGGAAGGTTATTTCGCCCCCAGCGACATGCAAATTATCCTGGACTGTTGTAGCGAAAATGCCGGCTACTTGATCCTGCCTACCAATCAAGAATTGAGCCATGCGGAAATCTTCAAACGGGTGAAGAAACTGAAATAGTAAGGGGAAGAGCGGGCAGGTGGGCAGTGGGTAGAGAATAGAGATGGGACGGATAGGCGATTTGGGCAATTCTTTGCCCCCCTGTTTTCGATTCGACCTTGGACAAATCGCCTGTATTTGCTAAAAAGTGCCCTTTACTGGGAGCGGGGAAATTTTGTGTGTTGGGGCATCGTTGAAAAGCGTTTTTTTTGACTGGTCTGGGTCTCAGGCCGCAGGCGGCCGGACTAAATTGATGCCATAGGTTTATGGCATGACCTTTCAGTTACCACGGATGGACGACGCAACATGAATTTCTTCAAAGTCATACGGATGGCGATCCGCTATCGCTGGACCTTTTTCTGCTCGATCCTCTGCGCATTGATTGTGGCGGTGTTTTGGGGATGTAATATCAGCGCGGTTTATCCGATCGTAGAGGTGACATTCCAATCCGAATCGCCGCAAAAGTGGATCAATCGGCAAATCGCCGAAACGGAAAAAACCGCGGCCGAGAAAAAAGCCGAAATCGCGACCCTGACAAAGGAGCTGCCGCAGGCCGCGCCCGAACGGCAACAAGTGATCAATCGCAGCATCGATCTTGCCCGGACGCGTTTGCAGGCGGAAGAAAAGGCCCAATCTCATTATGTCCGGATCAAGCCCTTTATAGACAAGTATCTGCCCGAGAACCCTTTCAAATTCATGGCGGTGGTTATCGGGTTGTTTCTGATGGGCACGGTTCTAAAAGACCTGTTTTTGGTCACCAACAGCATATTAGTGGCTCGGATGGCCCAATTCGCCGCCTTCGATTTG
The DNA here is from genome assembly GCA_963844755.1 of Pirellulales bacterium. GTDB lineage: Bacteria > Planctomycetota > Planctomycetia > Pirellulales > Thermoguttaceae > JBEKIK01. The sequence continues at coordinate 1,045,897 of CAWJPM010000011.1, read as the reverse complement.
CGCAAGCTTTTTTATCGCCGCACGTTGCGCTTGGATTTGGCCACGTTTAACGACGAAGGCACATCGGATTTGCTCTCGCGTTTTACAAACGACATGAACCAAGTGTCGTCGGGAGTGGAAACGCTTTTCGGAAAATCCATAGTGGAACCGCTAAAAATGGCCTCATGTTTGATAGGCGCGGCTTGGATTTCCTGGAAACTTTTAATCTTGTCGATGGTGATTGCACCGATTGCCGGTTATGCCGTGCGCTGGCTGGCCAAATCGCTGAAACGGGCGAATCGCAAGGCCATGGAAGAAATGGCCACAATCTATACCACGCTGGAAGAAACCTTCCGCAACATAAAAATCGTCAAGGCCTTTACCAACGAACGCCAAGAGCGGCGGCGTTACCATAAAAACAGCAAGAATTATTTCAAGAAGGCCATGAAGATCGCCGGTTACGACGCCCTGGTGCATCCGATAACCGAAGTGCTGGGAATCATCACCTTTTGCATAGTTATGTTGGCCGGGGCATGGCTTGTGTTTACCCAGAATACGCATTTATTGGGCATCCGCATGAGCGATCGGCCCATAAGCACCGGCTATATGTTGTTGTTCTACAGTCTTTTGGCGGGCATCGCCGACCCGCTGCGAAAACTATCCGACGTTTTCAACCGCCTGCAATGCGCCAGTGCGGCCTGCGACAGAATTTTCGCCCGGCTGGAACGCGAGCCCGCGGTGCGGGATCCGCAGCGCCCGGTATCGATCGCCAGGCATCATCGCAACTTGGAGTTCATAGGAGTGGATTTCGCTTATAATCCCGGGAAAAACGTGCTGCAAAAAGTGAATCTGAACGTGGGCTTCGGCGAAACCATAGCCATAGTCGGCCCGAACGGATCGGGAAAAAGCACCCTTGCGCACCTGATACCCAGATTCGCCGATCCCACGGCGGGCGAAATCCGCTTGGACGGCGTGCGCCTGACCGATATGCGGATAAAGGATTTGCGCGGACAGATCGGGCTTGTGACCCAGGAAACGGCCCTGTTCGATGACACGATCTTCAATAACATCCGTTACGGCATGCCCGATGCCTCAAGAGAGCAAGTCATCGAAGCCGCCAAACAGGCCCATGCACACAGGTTCATCGAAAACGAACTTCCGCAGGGCTACGAAACTCTGGCAGGAACATTGGGCAATAAGCTTTCTGGCGGGCAGCGGCAGCGTATCGCACTTGCCCGGGCCATACTCCGCGATCCGTCGATCCTGATCCTGGACGAGGCCACCAGCCAGGTCAACTTGGAAAGCGAACAGGCCATTCAAAAGGTGCTGGAAAAGTTCGTTCTCAACCGCACCGTCATTATCATTACCCATCGTCTGGCAATTCTGGCCTTGGCCGACCGGATCGTGGTCATCGAGGACGGGCGGATAGTTGACGTGGGCAAGCACGAAGAGCTGCTGGCCAAATCGGGTCTTTATCGCCGGCTGTACCAGATTCACTTCGACGATTTGCGGCAGACGGCGTAAAAATAAATCAGAATAAAGGTGCCAGGAACCAATATTTAATCCAAATCCTGTCTCAATTAGAAGCGAATTCAATGGTTCCTGGCACCTTTATTCTGATTTATCGGTGGATCTTCAGATTTGGGAGTGCTACGCTAAGGTCTTTAATCCCCTTGTCGGTGACTGCGGTTTCCGAAAGGATCAGAGTTTCCAGTTGAGGTAATTCTTTGAGGTATTTTAGACCATCGTCGCTAATATGAGTATAAGACAGATCTAAACTACGGAGTTGTTTCAACACCGTGATGTGTCGTAGACCAACGTCAGTAATGCTTGCGGTGCACAAACTGATCTGAACGATACCCGTCAAGTCCTTGAGGCATTCAAGATCGTCGTCTGTGACTTGATAACTTTCAAATTCGATTTGACGCACGCCACTTACAAAATCTATGCCAAGCAACCTACGGCCCGCCCACATGTAGTGCTTGTGTGCCAGGTCGCAATAATCCACGTACCCTCCCAGGGCCCTTATCTTATCTACTGCATCCTTTTGTCTTTTGGCTTGCTGCATCTTCACTGCAAACCAAGAGCAGGCAAAGGCAAACAATGTTACAGCAATCACCAACGTTCGTAGGCTATACTGATACCATCGACGTTTCGAAAACTTGAGTAGGAATACCAAAGATCCTGTCTCGATGAGAATCAATATTGGATTGATTCTAGGCCCATAATCTGTATACATCAGGATTTCATCCCCATAGTAACACGCAAGAAGCAGCTTGTTCACGAAATAAAAAATGGGAATAGCCGCCAATACCAAAAGATAGGGAGACCAGCGTCGATGCGGTCTCTGCTGAACGGGTTGATCGGCGGTTGGATTGTCGGCGTCCATACTCAGCCCTCGCTAAAATAGCCACATTATACCAAAAATGGGGGAATAAAGGTGCCAGGAACCATTGTTTGTGGTTTATTTGAATGGCCGGCCTCGGGGACGGAACAGGGAGTCGAGGCCGAAGCGGTTTTTCATCCGCTCAATCCAATTCTCGCTCCCGAAGGGTTGCCCGCGGTTCACGCAGCACCGCAATGCATCCAGTTCGCGCTGGCTATCTGCCCGGTTGACGCGTTTTAGCCAGTCCGTAGGCACTTCGATAGGCCATTTTGATAAAACCGCTTGACTTTCCGCATCTGCAAATTCGCGTCGCCAAAGGCTAGACCAACGCCACGCTTCGGCACGCTCGCACAATCCGGCCCGCAAGGCATTTCGTTCCACGTACCTACACACAGTCCAGAGATATTCGTCCGATTCCACCATGAACGACTTGAAACGCCCCTGATACAAATGGCCCGAGCCCTCGGTATGTCGGTGTGCATGCCATCTTTGGGTGTGTGTAAGCGTCAGCCAACCTACGAACGCGGAAAGGTCTCCGTCCTCTCGAGGCCAAAGCACCAGATGCCAGTGATTTGGCATCACGCAATATGCCAGCAAACGCATTTTCACTCGACGCACGGCATCTTCGAGGATTCGCTCGAAGGCATTGTAGTCCTCAGCCTTGTCAAATATCCGCAAACGTGCATTTGCTCGATTAAGCACATGGTACGCAAAACCGCCGGCCGTTGTCCTTAAAGGTCGTCCCATGTGGGGATTCTATCAAATTGCAGTAATACTAGTCAATAATGGTTCCTGGCACCTTTTTTTCTGGCATATTTTTTGCACTTAATATGTTAGCGAGGATCCAATAGGTAGTTTTACAACAATCAACTAATGGGAATTGAGCGGGGCCGGAACAGAGAAGAAGCCTGCAAAAGTTCCTTTTGAAGTAGATGGCGCGTAAGACAAATTAGATTGGAAATCCCGGATATAAGTATCCCCTGTTAGGAAGAGAGAAGCAAAGGCATCGTTGCTATCGGAGGCAAGGAGCTTCCGAAAACTGACGGCGAGTTGAGGATTGACGCCCGAGCGATCCTCAACTCGCCTGTTTTATTTTGATACAGTTTTTTTAAACAAATGTAGCATTATAAGGCAGTTGCCATCGGCTGATTTTGCTGAGGAATTATGTTGGGGTGCCAGTTAAATTTCCAACCCAGCATAAAATAATTACATCAAACACACGGCCTTACTTATTCGATCATCCACAGGCTTAGGGAATCTTTGTCTTTTATAAAGATTCTATTGCCGGCGATTATGGGATGGGCGTAGATCGGGGTGTCGGAAACCTTGAATCGGGCCAATTCCTCGAATTGCTTGTCGCTGGGTTTGAAAACGATCAGGCCGGTTTTTTCGGGGAGGGCAAATAGAACCGTGCCGGCGTCGACAATGGAGCCGAATCGTCCGATACTGTCGGGTGCGGTCCAGGCTTCTTTTCCGTCCGCGGCATTTAAGCAGAACATTTTACCCTTATCGGAGATGCAGTATAGCAGGCCGTCCTTTAGCACCGGGGAATTAAATTGCGGGGCGGGCGGAGCGCTCCAAAGCTCAGTGGGTTTAAATTCGTCACCTTGTTTTTCGATCTTTACGGCCTTGGTGCCTCGGTCCGACCCCGACCCGGTGTAGATCACTGTTTGGCCGTCGATGATGGGAGTGGCGATGTTGTAGGCCATGCCTTTGGGCTCGAAGGGGATTTGCCAGAGGAGTTTTCCGTCGGCCAGGGCCAAGCCGACCAGGCTTTTATCGGTCAATGTCACGACCTGTTTTACACCGTCGGCGGTCATGATAACGGGCGAGGCATACTGGGGTCCTTCGCCGGCCCATTTCCACTTCAAATCGCCCGTGTTCAGATCGAAGGCCATGATGGCGCCTTCTTTTTTTCCTCCCAGTTGGGCGATGCACATTCCATCGACAATCATTGGCGAACTGCCCGTATAGAACTGGGGCACGACGTCAGGGAATTCGTCCTTGTACCACACGCGCCTGCCGCCGGCCGCGTCCATGCATGATAGTATGCCGTTGACGCCGATGGTGACGACTTTTCCCTGGGCCACGGCGGGCGAACTTCTGGGGCCCGGATGAGCGGAGGCGGACGGTCCGGATATGGCCTTGGCGTCGTACTTACTTCGCCATTCTTCGCTTCCGTCGGAGGCATACAGGCAGAGGAGGACCTCCTCGTCGCCCTGGCGTACAAAAACGTAGAGTCTGTCGCCGACCAGAGCCGGGGTGGAATCGCCTTGGCCCACGGTAACTTTCCATTTTTGTGCAAGTTCATTTGGCCAGGCGGCTGGGGCGGCAAAGCCGCTTACTTTTCCATCTCGATTCGGGCCTCGCCATTGAGACCAGTTCTGGGCGAAGAGGCAGCTTGCGCCGATCAGAACCACACCGCCCGCAATAACGCCGATCGATCGAATTGCGTTTTTCATGGCAGCTCCAATTCTGTTTGTGTTGTTGAGTATTTACTTTCGCTGTTTTTCTATTGAATTAATAGCGATATTGATTTCATCAATCAACCTCTGGTTTTTGGGGTTTTCAACAAAAGACTTCTTTATCCCAGTAAGAATGCGGAGAGTTAGAGCATGATACTCTCTAAAATTAGTTAACTCGTAAACAATAGCAATTTGCGAGTCTAGGTATAGACCTTTAGTGGGATCTCCTGCGACAAGCCTTAAGATAAGATTGTGATACAACTCCATTCGCTTTTGATGAAGTTCCTTTTTTTTGAGAGATAAATAAGAAAGGAAAGACCACGTGACAGCAATTAATGCGATTAACAACGGAATAATTGCACCGAGGGCGCCTCCGTTGTCATTCATCCATTTCCATACATTGGAAGAGAATTCGAACATGCCAAAAAATTGTCTCACTTTCCTTGAAGAATATTGCTTCAACGGCGTGAGTATTGAAGCTACCTAACGGCAAGAAAATTAACGACCACGTAAGCGCCGCGTACCAGAATGGCTCGCTAGGCTTTCTTGCCGTTTATTCAGCCATTTTTTAAAGGAAACCTGGCTTTCACCGGATGGTCTACCGGCCAATAAACCTTCAACGCTAACGTCTTCGTCGATATCTTCCCAGCGGATACCCTGACCCCTGCCGATTAATTTCCAATTTTTACGTTCTTCGGGAGTTGCGTGCACCAAACGGGGAAACCACTCCAATGGAACCAGAATTGTTCTTCCATCGCTTAGGTCTACAGTCAAGGTATCATCTTTAACTGTAACATCTTCAGCCCTTGGAATCTCGATTTCAGCCGCTGAAATACTCATCCCATGCCTCCAATAATTTTGTATGGTGCTCGTTAATTATTTTATGAATTTTGCTGATTTCCATTCGGTTGAATCCGCCACTCTTGTGAAGTCTAATGGGATCAAGCCAATACTTGGCGATATATTCATCTCGTTCAATATGGACATGCTTTGGTTCAACAGCATCTCCCGCGTAAAAGAAGAATTGATATGAACCAATTCTTAATACAGTTGGCATTTATTATTAT
>CAWJPM010000011.1:0-1035000 GCA_963844755.1 Pirellulales bacterium | reverse complement strand
GGTTCCATGCCAACAGACGATAGAGAATCTTCCGCCCGCCACGGACGATCTGCGCCGGCACGTTGACCAACGCCCGTCGAAACGTGGCAAAGTCCATCCGCAGCAGTTTGCGTTTTTCCTCCCCGTGCTTTTCGCTCCAACGGCCCTCGTCGGGCAAGAGCAACGCGGCCCAGGCCTTCAGGCTCCACGCCAGGGAGGCCATGACCATGTATGCCCAGTTGCTCACCAGGTTGTCCACGGGGGCCGACAGCGACCGCACGCCGCTTTTGAGCTGTTGGAGAATGTTTTCCTGATTGCAGCGCTGGTTGGCCCCGAACACTACTTCTTCCGTGGGCGTTCCCCAGGCATTGGTGATATAGAAGAAGCACCGCGAATCGTCGAACAGCTTTTTCTGGCCTTGGTACACTTCCAGGTCTTTCCACACCGCGATCACCCGATAGCTCCTGCGGCACTTCGCGGGGCGATAGATGAACTCGGCGACGTGCTCCTTCGCCAAACGGACGTCCTCGAACCCGCGTTGTTCGACAATCTGCTGCTTGACCTTCTCCGCACGCCGCCGCACGCTGCGCACCTTGCGCTTTGGACGGCGACGCAACTCTTTCCAGGCATTTTGCCGCAGATTCTCGGCGATTTCGTACAAGGCCTGCGTGGCGTCGATGCCGAAGATGAACCGCACGCCGTCCTGATCCCAGCGATCGAGATGCTCCGTCTGCGAGAAGTCGGTGTCGCCACGCAAGAGGATCCGCCGAAAGCCCGCCTGACGACAGAGGGCCACCGCGCGGTCGAAATAGCCCGCGGCGTGTTCGTGGCTGGGCCGGTTGCCCGGGCGGTTGAGCACGTACAATACCTCGCCTGTATTGGCCAGGGAAAGCACCAAGGCGTGATAACCCCACTGGCCCTTGTGGTTGATGTCCATGCCCTGTTTGCACTCGCCCGTGGTTTCGACCATCGTGCCGTCGCCCTCGATCACGGCTTCCTCGAAGAACTCCGCGGGTTGCTGACGCCAGACCTTCAGACGCGTGGCGTTGAATGTCTCCTGCAAGGTAGAGATGTCGCCGGCCCCGAAACGGCGGCAGAAGTCGCCTGCCGTCGTCGGGTCGGGCACGCGCCGCGCCCCGAGGGCGTCGAGGTAGGCCTCGTCCTTGCGGAGAATCTCCAAGTGCTCCAGGCACGTTCCGCCCGCCAGCAGGTTATAGGCAATGTTCAGCACGTGGTCCGACTCGTGGTACGGCAGATGGATCTTGAACAACGAGAGGTTGCGGTCGATCGCCTCATCGAGTTGGAGTTTGCGCGTCAGCAGATGCAAGGCGCCGATGCCCCCGGCGGCAGTTGCCCGAGTACGATCGGCAATCTTGTAGTGGATGTTGGCGGCGGTCATCATCGGCCGCTCGCAACCCCGGTTGTCGTTCTTGTCCAGCCGCCGCGCGATCCGCCGCTTGCGTCGAGCGATCTGATGTCGTATCTTGGTATTCACTCGAAAACCTCCATGGTTCGGGTCAAGGGATGTTGTTGTTAACCCTTGATACGCCCGAAAATGCTGAAGGTTTTCGAGTTTTTTAGCGCGCTAACCGTCAAACGCCTAATGGAGTTCGCTTGGCTTGGGACTAGTGCAATCACAGCGATGCCCTGAATGCTGGATATAAATTTTCTGAAAGAGAACTCTTCACTGAAGCCCCCAAAATGGTCCACATTGTCCTGATAATCGAGGCCAGGGATGATTCCGATCGGAGCCAGTCGCCCACCAGTGATGTGCTTGAGTGGCACAGCGTTGTGCCAAATAAAGTCATGCGTCGATTTGCGGCCGGTTAATTCCTTTGGCATTTCAGAATAGGTGTCTTCAGTCGGCCAGTTCTCATAGACAGTCATTCCTGCCACGAAAAAACATACCAAGCCCGCACCTAGCAATATGCGGAACGTTGACTGATTTTGAGTCTTCACGAGTGTCTTTGCTCCGAATATGGGGGGTGAATTCTAAAACACAATGCGCAATTTGCACCCGGTTCTTCTCCATCACCATTTCTGTCATAGCGGCCAGTCGCCTTGCTTTGGCTAGGACAAAACGACCAATACAATGTCCATTAGCCTTTACCACAGTATTACGCCGGTCAACACCCCGCTGTATTACTGCTCCCCCAAATGCCAAAAAACTCTAGCGAGACTGCCGGTGTTAAAGCGGAGGAAGGTGGGGATGACGTCAAGTCCTCATGGCCTTTATGACTAGGGCTGCACACGTCATACAATGGCACGCACAAAGCGACGCAAACTCGCGAGAGCCAGCAAATCGCAAAAAACGTGCCCCAGGCTGCAACTCGCCTGCATGAAGCCGGAATCGCTAGTAATCGCTTGCTCAGCACACCGCGGTGAATGTGTTCCTGAGCCTTGTACACACCGCCCGTCAAGCCACGAAAGTGGGGGGCATCCGAAGTCGCCGAGGTAACCCGCAAGGGAACTAAGCGCCGAAGATGAACTCCGCGATTGGGACTAAGTCGTAACAAGGTAGCCGTAGGGGGAAGCGTGCGGCTGGATCACCTCCTTTCTAAGGATTTTTTAACAATCTACAGTGGCGACGCTGTTAGATATAAAATCTGTGGAGCCAAGTCCTTCAACCTGTAGGACGATTTTATAAATCGTCTTGAAGTTTCAGATCACGAAGTTCGATCACTACCATTTGCATAAAAACCCCACCCGAGATTAATCCTCGGCCGGGGTTGCTTTTTTATGCTCTGGTAAAATAGCAAGAGCGTGGATTGTCAGATATTTGGGCCTAATGTATACTCACAATGAGGAGTTGGCCTATGCGTGTGTATTTGGATAACTGCTGCTTTAACCGCCCTTTTGATGATCAGTCGCAAGTAAGGATTCGCCTTGAAGCGGAGGCCAAACTGGAAATACAGCAACGCATTAAAGACAAGAAAATCGAGTTGGCTTGGTCATACATGCTGGACTATGAAAACTATGTAAATCCCTTCGACGAACGGCGCGAAGTGATTGCCCGGTGGAAGACGGCGGTGGTGGTAGACGTGGAAGAAACCGCGGCCATTTTGCATCAAGCCCAAAAGATATTGGACCGTGGTCTGCGTGCCAAGGATGCGCTGCATGTCGCATGCGCCATCGCAGCGGAATGCGATTTCTTCTTGACTACCGATGACTTAGTGGTGAAGAAGATGCGAGAGTTCTCCGGAATCACAGTAATCGACCCAACACAGTTTATAATTGAGGTGGCGTGATGATTACAGACACAGAAATCAAAGCCACGGGTTTCCGCGCATTAGTTGCGGCTCTGGGCGACGTTCAAGCCGAAAAATTTATCGCTCTCATCCAACGCGAGCCGTTTGATTACACACAGTGGCAGCGGACCCTCTGGCCGGACAAATCCGTCGAGGAAATCAACCAAGCGGCCATGAAACAACGGCAAGCAGGCCAATGAAGTGAGAATTCAGCCTGCCGCTAATTCATGAGCCCAATGGAGCCGTCTATTGATAAGCTCAAAAACAACACTGGCAAAGCCAGTGGCACACAATTTCACCCTTTTTTGTCAGTGCCACCCGGCCGCGAATTTTGATCTTGGGGAAAATTTGGGGAAAGTAAATTTCTGTTACATATATCCTGGTCGGTCACTCCACTTCATTCGGATGAAATGACCTTTAGAACTATTGATAAGCCTACAAAATCACCGCATGTTAATCAATCCTCCACTGTGATACTGCGCCCAAATATCATGAAAATTCTAGCGAGACTGCCGGTGTTAAAGCGGAGGAAGGTGGGGATGACGGCAAGTCCTCATGGTCTTTATGACTTGTACACACCGCCCGTCAGGACACGAAAGTGGTGGGCATACAAAGCGGCCGTGGCAACAGGCGACATCTCGGAATAGGAAAGAACAAGGGAACGCTAATTCTCGCTGATTTACGCTAATAACAACGATCAGTGAAGATCAGCGTTGATTAGCGTTCCTTTTGACCGCAAGGGTAGTATAATTAACATGCTTCCACGATCTGTATGTGTTAGTGCAAATTAAAAAAGCATGATGGGTTGTGGCGATTTGGCAAGGTCTATGCGGTTTATTGGCAAGTAATTTTTTTAGGGCCGGGTTACCCTGGGAGGTTGCGATGAGAACACTTCGGAAACAAACATTGTGCCTGGCGGCCATCGTTTTTGCGGGCGGCGCATATTTTAATATGTTGTGCGCCGCTGAAGAAAAGGCTGCGATTTCGGCGGAGCAGGCTTGGCAACTTTTGAAAGACGGCAACGATCGATTCGCGGCGGATCGGCCGGAAAAAAAAGATCTAAGCCAAAAGCGGCGCCAGGAACTGGTCAAGGGCCAACATCCGATTGCCGTGGTGCTGGCATGCGCCGATTCACGGGTATCGCCGGAATTGATCTTCAACCAGGGGTTGGGCGACGTATTTGTCTTGCGCGTAGCCGGCAATATCGCTGATCCGTTCGTACTGGGCTCCGCCGAATATGCCGTCGAACACCTGCACGCGCCGCTGGTGGTTGTTTTAGGTCATGAAAAATGCGGGGCGGTGGCGGCCGCGCTGGAAGCGGAAAAACCCGGCGGCAACCTGGGCAAGGTTATAAACGACGTGTACGTAGGCAAGCAATTGCCCGAAAAAACCGAGGCCGGCCTGTCCGCCGCCGTCAGGAACAATGTTCTTCACCAGGTCGAACTGACCACCGGACACAGCGAGGTTTTGAAAAAAGCGGTAGAGGAAAAGAAGCTCAAAATCGTTGCAGGGGTGTACCACCTCGATAGCGGCAAAGTCGAATGGCTTGACAAATGACAGGAGCTGCAAAAAGCAATCGCGAGTTATATTCAGAGCATCTAACAAGTACGAAGGCCGATCTCGCTGGGCCATGCAAACTCTTATCATAATTCACACATGCCCACACAAGCGTGGGCATGCCACCTGCCGCGCAAGCGTGGGTACGCCACCCATCTAAGGCTGTTGTTTCAACGCCGGGAATTGCCCTTCGGCCGGGAGTCGGGCTGGGGGGAAGTCGTAACGCGGGCTGGGAATTTGCAACTCCTTGGAAGTCGCTTTAAATAATGTCCACGCTGGCTCGAAACCGGCTCAATAATTATGCTGCGTAATTTTGAATAATAGGATTGCAATTGTGTTTTACATTATATATAATGGAGTCCCGTCCAATTCTTCCTGCCTTTGGTCTATGTGGAGCAACCATGATGCGCATCCATCCATCTCTTTTTGTCGTGCTTCTGATTAGCAATCTTGCCCTATACGACAATGCCGCGTTTGCCCAGGTAAAGGCCTTTCCCGAGGCCGAAGGTTTTGGGGCTATGGTCACGGGCGGCCGGGGTGGGACGGTCTACCATGTCACCAATCTCAACAACTCCGGCACTGGGTCTTTGCGCGATGCGGTCAGCCAGCCTAATCGCATAGTGGTGTTCGATATCGGCGGCGTGATTAACCTCACCAGTCCGCTGGTGCTCAGTCCCAATCTTACGGTGGCCGGACAGACCGCGCCGGGCGGCGGCATAACCGTGTATGGCAATTCCACCTCGCTGAGCAGCGTTAATGGAATTTGCAATGATATCATCAGAGATGTACGGTTTCACGCGGGCAAGAATAGCTCCAGTAGCGCTAAAGCGCTCAGCGTCACCGACGGTAATTATGTGATTTACGACCATGTCTCGGTTGAATGGGGACGGTGGGATGATATCGGCGTGACTAAAGACACAGGAACTGCCGGCAACGTTACATTCCAGAACTGCCTGATTGGCGAACCGATCAACCCGCAGTACTTTGGCGGCCTTTTCGAAAATGTCGATAATGTCACATTCAGCCACAATCTGTTTATCGATAACACCAGCCGCAGTCCCAAGGTCAAGGGAACTATTCAGTATATCGGCAACGTGGTGTATAACTGGGCAGTCACGGGCTTGTGCGGCGGACATTCAGGGGCAGACCACTATCTCGATTGCATAGGCAACACTTTTATCGCAGGTCCCAGCTCCAACAACCAGGCTGTCGGAGAATTCACGGCGACCGACAACGTCTATCAAACCGGCAACGTGAAGGACCTGAATAAGAACGGCGTACTTGACAGTGTCGCGCTCGTCCCGGCGGACTTTTATCAATCTTCTACTTATCCCGGTCCGACATTCTCCTCCTCCTCCACGCTGACTTACCAACCCTTGATTCCGGTAACCATCGACAGCGCCGCTACGGCTTATGCCAAGGTTGTCGCCAGCGCAGGGGCTTCGCTGGTGCGCGACCCGGTCGATACCAGGCTGGTCGCTCAACTCACGTCGCTGGGAACCTCGGGCAATGCAAGAGTTACTGACGAGTCTGTGGTGGGCGGGCAGCCGGCCATGACCGTAGTGACCAGGCCCGCCGGTTTCGACTCCGACAACGACGGTATTCCCGATACCTGGGAAACCGCACACGGACTTAATCCCAACATGGCAAGCGATGCAAACCTGACCAATCCCATCGGCTACACTTTCCTCGAACAATACATCAACGAGCTGGCCTCAGTCCACGCCGCTCGAACCTGGAACAGCAACGGCGGCGATTGGGCCGTGCCGGCAATTTGGTCAAGCGCCACGCCCACCAACGACGATAACGCCTACGTAGTGGGCAATGGCGGAGGCACAAACGGCCTGGTCGCGGTCACGCAGAACAACGCCGCCTGTTTTTCCTTGCATATCGGCGGCAACGGCAGTGCGACAGCCGATAAGGTCTCCGTCAACTCCGGCGGCGCGCTGGCAGTCAACGACACCATTTATGTGGGCGATCAGAGCAACGGCACGCTGGAAATCAACAGCGGCGGCACGGTGCAGGCTTGGAACGTGCAACTAGGCAACACCACCGGCGGCACCACATATACGGGAAACCTGTCGATAAACGGCGGCACCTTGATGACTAACGAAGTTGTTCTCGGCGGCGGCACGCCCGGCAACTGGACCACTGGCGGCTCTTGCACCTGGTCCGGGGGCACTGTGCAGGCAATCGGCGCGCTTAAGTTCGCCGTGCCGGCGACTATCGGCGCGGGCGGGGCGACGTTCGACACGAACGGCTTTGCTTCCACGGTTTCCGGCGTCTTAAGCGGCACAGGCGGACTGACTAAAATCGGCACAGGAACTCTGACACTAACCGCTTCGAATACCTTTTCCGGCGACACGAAAATTAGCGGCGGCAATATCACCCTGTCCATCTCTAACGCACTGCAAAACAGCACACTCGATTACAACGGTTATGGCGGAACGCTCAGTTTCGGCGCCCTGACCAGCGCAGTCCTCGGCGGGCTTAAAGGCAGCCAAAGTTTATCGTTGACCAACACTGGTTCCGCTGCGGTGCAGTTACAGGTAGGCGGCAACGGACAATCCACCTCCTATAGCGGCACTCTTTCCGGCACAGGATCGCTGACTAAAACAGGCACCGGCACCCTCACACTTACGGCCTCCAACAGTTTCAACAACGCGGTCAATTTCAACGGCGGTTTGATCAATGCCGCAAGCCTCAACAACCTCGGCTCGGGCAGCGCATTGACGTTCAACGGCGGCGGATTGCAGTTCGGCGGAGTTTACGATCCATCGGTGCGCACGATGACCTTCCAGTCCGGCGGCGCCACGCTCGATACCCACGGCAACAACATCAGTTTGACTCATTCCGTCGGCAACGGCGGCACGGGCGGGTTGACCAAGGCCGGCTCCGGCATTCTCACCCTTAGCGCCGCCAATACATACACGGGCGACACGATTATCAGCGACGGCACGCTGGAGTTGGCGCCCATGGGCCAGATCGCCACGGCCTCGGACATATCCACGTCGGCCACCGCCACGTTCCAAGTCGATTCCGGCACGCATACCGTAGGCAATATCGCTGGTGAAGGCAACACGGTTGTGGCAGCCGGCGCCAATTTGACGGCGACTTCCATGTTCCAAAGCACCTTTACGCTCGGCGTCGGAGCCAAGTTGACCATTGCCGCTATACCCGGCGGCGCACAGTCCGGGACCTTGCCGGTCCCCGTGCCCGAACCGTCGAGCATCATTCTTTTAATCGCGGCGTCTTTGGGATTGTTATTCTATTGGAAGAGATTTCAATAACACGCTAAACCGGAGTAGCAACATCCTATATTCACACCTCCTGCATAACCCTATTGGTAGCGGTTTTGCAACGGTATTTTCCACCTATATTAGGTGGCTTTGAATAATTACCAGCTAGACTATTGACAAAGGATAATCTTTAGGTATACTTAGCGATAGTTAAATTTCCCTTTCATTTTATGAAGAGGTCAGCGCCCGCACTCCAAAACTAAACGATCGTTCGATCTCAATGGAGATCGTGGGGGTGCATTCTTTTTCGGCTCGAAACCAAGAGCCGTCTTGTAATATATACAAAGTCCCGCTACTGATTTTCATATTTTCCAAACGCAGAGCAACTACAATGCGCACACAATCATCGATTCTTTTTGTTGCAATCCTGATAAGTATTCTCGGTCTATACGGCGATACCGCGCTGGCCCAGGTAAAGGCCTTTCCCGAGGCCGAGGGTTTTGGGGCCCTTGTCACCGGCGGGCGGGGCGGAACGATCTATCACGTTACAAATCTTAACGATTCGGGCGCCGGATCGTTGCGCGACGCCATCAGCGCAGTCAAATCGCATCATCGTGTTCGACGTCTGCGGCGTTATTAATATCAGCAGTGCGCTTTCTATGAGCAGCAACATCACCATAGCCGGGGAGACCGCGCCGGGCGACGGCATAACCATTTACGGCAATGAATTATCAGGGAGCAGCCACAGCAATATAATCGTGCGCGATATTCGAATTCGCTCGGGCGAGAACACCGCCTCGGACATAAAAGCCCTCAATGTCACCACCGGCCACGATATGATCTTCGATCATCTCTCGATCGAGTGGGCACGATATGATAACTTTGGTTTTACTTCAAATTCCTACAATATTACACTTCAGAACAGTATTTCGGGCGAACCGATCGGTTCACAATACTCCGGCGGCTTTGTAGACAGCTCCACTAATATCACGCTCAGCCACGACCTCTGGCTCGATGCCAAAACCCGCAATCCCAAGATCAAGGGAAATCTTCAGTACATTAACAACGTGGTGTACAACTGGGGATCGACAGAGGGCCTCTCGGGCGGCCATTCCTCGGCACCCTGGTATGAAGACGTCATCAATAACTATTTCATCAAAGGGCCTAGTTCCACCAACACCATCGCCGGCGAATTCAACTCAGACGACGAGGTCTATCAATCGGGCAACTTGAAGGACATGAACACAGATGGCACGCTTAACGGCGTCGCCATGACTCCCTCCGACTTTTCCGGAGGGCCGACATTTCAGCCTGCTCCATATAACCACCCGACGGTTGCCGTAACCACCGACAGCGCAACCGTGGCTTACGCCAAAGTGATTGCGGGTGCCGGGGCGCTGGTGCGCGACCCGGTGGATACCCGGCTGATAGGTCAAGTGCAATCGCTGGGAACTTTGGGCGCGGTCATCGCTAACGAGACCGTGGTGGGCGGCCAGCCGGCAATGACCGTGGTTACCAGGCCCGCCGGCTTCGATACCGACGGCGATGGAATGCCCGACACCTGGGAAACCGCCCACGGGCTGAATCCCAACAACGCCGCCGACCGCAACTTGCTCAATCCCTTGGGCTACACCATGGTCGAGCAATACATCAACGAGCTAGGCGCAGTCCACATCAGCCAAACCTGGAACAGCAACGGCGGCGATTGGGCCGCGCCGGCAATTTGGTCGAGCGCCACGCCAGCGAACGACGATAACGCCTACGTAGTGGGCGACGGCACAGGCGCAAACGGCCAGGTCGCGGTCACGAACAACGCAGTGTGTTTTGACTTGCATATCGGGGGCAACGGCAGTGCGACCGCCGATAAGGTCTCCGTCAACTCCGGCGGCGCACTAACGGCCAGCGATACCATTTATGTCGGCGATCAGAGCAACGGCACGCTGGAAATCAACAGCGGCGGCACGGTGCAGGCTTGGAACGTGCAACTGGGCAACACCGTGGGCGGCACCACATATACGGGAGCCCTGTCGATAAACGGCGGCACTTTGAAGGCCTGCGAGGTTGTTCTCGGCGGCGGCACGCCCGGCAACTGGACCACCGGCGGCACGTGCACCTGGGACGGGGGCACTGTGCAGGCCATCGGCATGTTGACGTTCTCCGTCCCGACAACAATCGGCGCGGGCGGGGCGACGTTCGACACGAACGGCTATTCTGGCACGGTTTCCGGCGTCTTAAGCGGCACAGGCGGACTGACTAAAAACGGCACAGGAACTCTGACACTCACCGCTTCGAATACCTTTTCCGGCGACACGAAAATCAGCGTCGGCAACATCACGTTGTCTAACGCCAACGCACTGCAAAACAGCACTCTCGATTACAACAGTTATGGCGGAACGTTGAGTTTCGACTCGCTGACCGGCGCAACCTTCGGCGGCCTGAAAGGCAACCAAAGTCTATCGTTGACCAACACGGGTTCAGCTGCCGTGCAGTTACGGGTGGGAGGCAACGGGCAATCCACCTCTTATAGCGGCATTCTTTCCGGCGCAGGATCGTTGACCAAAATCGGCACCGGCTCGCTGATCCTCAGCGGCGCGAATGCCTACAACGGCAGCACAACCATCAGCGATGGCACGCTGGCCTTTGGGAGCAATAATGTACTGCCAACCTCCTCGTCCATGATCTTAAGCGGCGGAACATTGGCCACCGCTAGCTTCAGTCAAACGAACTCGCTCGGCGGACTAACGCTCAGCAGCGATTCCATGATCGACATGGGCATCTCCGGCAGCAGTATCCTCAAATTCGCGGACAGCCACTTGACGTCTTGGTCGGGCACGTTGACGATCAGCAACTGGAACGGCTCTCTAAGCGGCGGCGGGGCAGACGAATTGTTTTTCGGCTCTTCCTACTCAGCCCTTGCGTTGGGTCAGTTGAACGACATCATCTTCACAAATCCCAACGGTCTTTCAGGCACCTATCAAGCGGGAATCCTGGCGACGGGCGAAATCGTACCCGTTCCCGAGCCTGCGAGCATCATTCTTTTAATCGCGGCCTCTTTGGGAATGTTATTCTATTGGAAGAAAAGGTAATAAAATTCCGGTATTCGAGGCGTCCCGGAACGGATTAGTAATTAAATGAATCTGTCCTGAGAAGCCATGCCGTAAAACCTTGTTGGGGCGACAGTTGTACTGTCGCCCCTCGATCAGTCGAACATAGGTGCGGCACTACAACTGCCGCACTAACGGGATAATCAATTTCGGGACACTCTCAATTAAATTCCTTGGCCCTTTTTTGCGCTCATCGCGCATTGCGCCTATTAAAAATTGGCGTCTACCACAGTTCAGGCACATGAGTAACAATGTTTAAGGAATTGTAGTGTTGTTCTTTCTGCGAGTGTAGCTAAGTGGCCGTCCAAAAACAACTTCCACTTTTCGGCTAAATACTGTATAAGTAGCTTTCCGTTCCACGGATGGGAGAGCGAACTATGCAGGATGCGGTAATATATTGATGTCAGTGTTCTCACTGTACACAAGGCGACGGTCACCCCGACCGGGGACAGCATGCCCAATTGAATCTCTTGCTTAGTCGATGCGACGAGCAGCAGCGGCGTTGGATCGCAGCCTGGGAGGCCAACCGCTTGGGACATGGCGGCGTGGCGTTGCTAAGCCTGGTCACGGGCCTACATCCGGATACCATCCGCCGTGGCCAAGATGAGTTGTCTTCGGGGCTGGCGGGGCGTCCTACCGGCCAAGCCCGGCTGCCGGGGGCAGGTCGGCCCACGGTGGAAAAAAAACGCCCGAAATCGAGCGACGCCTGAAACAGATCGTGGAGCCCGAAACGGGAGGCGATCCGGCCACAGGACGCCGTTTCGTGCGGCTGGGCTTGCGGGAGTTGGGACGCCGATTGCACTTGGCTCCAGGCACTGTGCAACGTTTGTTGGGCAAGTCCGGCTTTTCGCAGCGGGTGAACGTGAAGCGGTTTACGGGGCCTCCTCACCCGGACCGGGACAAGCAGTTCCGCTATCTGCGGCGTGAGCTAGAAGCCTTTCAGCGTAGCGGTGATCCTGTTCTCAGCGTGGATACCAAGAAAAAGGAACTGATCGGCGAGTTCAAGAACGCCGGTCGCACTTGGCGAAGAACGCCCCGGGAGGTGAACGCCCACGATTTCCAGCAAGACGCCCTATTTCGTGCCGCACCCTACGGGATCTACGATCCGAAGTACAACTGTGGGCATGTGCATGTGGGAATGGATGGCGATACGCCACAATTTGCCGTAGACGCCATTCGTCGCTGGTGGCGTCAGCGGGGACGCTGGTGGTATCCTCACGCCCGACGCCTACTGATCGAGGCCGACGCCGGGGGCAGCAACGGCTGCCGTCCCCGTCTGTGGAAATATGCCCTGCAACGCTGGGCCGATGAGGACGGTTTGGCGATCACGGTGGCCCACTACCCCACGGGTGCATCGAAATGGAATCCCGTGGAACACCGTTTGTTCGGGCCGATCAGTATCAACTGGGCGGGAGAACCGTTGGATAGTCTGGACAAGATGTTGGGGCTGATTCGTGGCACCCGCACCGAAACCGGATTGAAGGTCACAGCCTCTTGCACCGATAAACACTACCCTCTGAAAGTCAAAGTCAGCAACTACGACTTTTCCCAACTCAATATCCATTACCATGCCATTTGTCCATCCTGGAATTACACCATTCGCCCTCGTGCTCCCTAAATCACGAAGTAATTTTTGGACGGCCGCTAAAGTAAATATTAACGCAAATGCAGATGATATAAACAATGACTGCGGCGCCCGAAAACAGGAACATAAAAAAAGGAGTTAATAGCAATACCCAACCTGCATCACCTGCGAATAAAAATTCATGACCGATTGCGCTGGCGATAGATGTCATGAGTTTTCCGGGAAGGAATGCGATGCACACTGAAAGGGCAATATAAATCAATATAGATGGAAATGGATGGAGACGTGAGCGATAAACCAGGAGGAAAAGAACAGTACCTACAATGAGGTTTATGGCTACAGAAAATCCGATGGAGCATTTAACAATCGAATCCCTGGTAAACTTATCTAACTCATATCCGCCGCCAACTATCGGCATCAGGGCCCTTTTGAATAAAGTCCAATTCAGAATTATTGTCAACACGACGGCAATTACTATGACTGCCAGACTTGTTATACCCGCGAGTTTCACAAAATGCGGCATTTTTCTCATTTTCGCCTCGCTTATTGTGCAGTTGTTCTAGCTTTTTAGTATGGCATGGCATATACGAAAATATCGATCGCGAAACCTCAAGCGGTTTTTTTACATTAATCTCCAATTTCCAGAGCTTACCACATATATGCCCAGGAGAAAATTGGTTACCGCATGGGCGGCCACGCAGTCCCAGATGTTGCGGGTGCGAAGCATGAGCCATGTTATCAGCGAGAACCATGCTGCGGCGGCGAGCAGTTCGGCCGGATGCATCAGCATCGGCACCAGCGTGCCTAAAACTATGGCCAGACGATTTACCTTGCCGAAGGGGACTTTCCACCAGTCTTGTTCGACGGCGATTCGCATCACAAAGCCGCGGAGGAAAAACTCCTCGATCACGGGCACGATAAGGACCAGTCCGAAAAAGCGAGTGGCCAGAAAGATCCAGGCCCTGACGGGTTGGTCGGCCAATTTCTGGAAGGGATTGAAGGCCGCCCGCTGGCCCGAGCCGATTATCCAACCCAGCCCAACGCGTTCCAATGCAGGTTGAAGATAGAAGTGTTCCACATCCAATCGGCACAGGCCGACCCAAATAAAAATGCCCGCCACGCCCACCACAATCGACAACAAACTTATCCGGAAGGGAAACTGCCGATACCCGGGCAGCACAAAGGCAATGGCCGCCAACGTGAGGGCGACTTTTACAGTATAAACCATCGGATACCAATTGCATGGAATGGCGAGGCCGATGGATTTACCGCCGGGCGCGTCGGGCGCGGGCTCCAGGGAACCGACCAGCATAAACACCACGAAGGGTAATAGAAACACGAGCCAGGGATTATTTCGCGGCATATTTTCAATTCCTTTTTATTTAATATTCGGTTTTGTAATTGAATCCATGAAGCCCAAGGGTTGCAACCCGTGGGCTTAAAAATGCCGCAATGGGCCTAAATGAGTGTGTTTTGCAATTGCATTATAAGGGAAAATCTGGCACTCTATTAAATGAAGACAATACATGATTTGCCGCCCGATTTCAAGGAGAAGGAACTATATGCCGCAACGGATTTGCCAAAAGTCGGCTATTGCGATAACAATTTTCGGATTCTTTAGTGTGCTGGTTTGGCTGGATGCGCGACCGGCACTGGCCGATTATCCACCCACCGCCAGCCCGGACGGCGCCTGGCAAACAGTCGTTGTCGACAAAGGCTTTGATAGCGCGAAGTTCGATTATCAGATCAGATTTCGCTCGCAGCGCAACGGTTACCGGGTGTACGAGATAAAATATCCCTCGCCGGTGAAAACGGCTTTGGAGCAGAACAACACGGTGATGGCCGATTATTATCTTCCCAACGACATTGCGCCGGGAAATTATCAGTTGCAGGGCGGAGCGCGGCGGCCTGCCGTGATCTGCCTGCCCATCCTCGACGGCAACGACGCTTTGACCGACCTGGTTTGCTCGGTGCTGGCCTTGCGGGGCGTTCCGGCGATCATGTTCCGCCTGCCGTATTATGGCGAGCGCGGTCTGCCCGGCGGACCGGAGGTTCTGGCAAAAGATCCCAAAATGTTTGCCGGCGCAATCGCCCAGGCAGGACAGGATTTGCGGCGGACCATCGACGTGCTGGCCTCCCGGCCGGAAATCGACGCGGATCGAATCGGAGTAACGGGCATCAGCCTGGGCGGGATAATCGCGGCCACGGCTGCCGGCGGCGAGCCGCGAATCAATCGGGCCGCGCTTTTCCTGGCCGGCGGCGATCTGATGAAAATCCTCCATCACGCCCGGGAAACACGGCCGCTGAGCAAAATGATTCTGTCGCTTCCACCGCAGGAGCGGAGCGATATAGAAGGCAAAATCGCCGAGGTCGATCCGCTCCGATTCGCCGCGGGGCTTAAAGAAAAGGCAATGCAAGGAAAGGTGATGATGACGAATGCGGCCGAGGATGAGGTGATTCCCCGCCAGTGCACCGAAAAACTCGCCGCCGCCATGGAGATGAGCGATCGGGTTGTGTGGATTCAAGGCTTGGGACATTACACGTCGATGGCCGAACTGCCGCGGGTGTTAAAGGCTACGGCCGAGTTCTTTGCCCAAGACCTTCCGCCCGGCGCTGCGCCGCCGGTTGTGGAAAAACGAGACACTCCTTTTCAGACTATCGCCGCAGTGCTCGGGCAGGCCGCCGCGATCCTCCAGACCAAGCCCGAGCCGGGCAAATGTCACATTGTGGATCTCGAGGTAACTATCGCCAGGATGAATCAACCGCAAGAGTCAGGCCATTTTCGCCTGGTCCGGGGCACGCAGGGCAAGTTCGCTTTTTCCTGCAAATTGCCGGCTGGAACGGAGATTTCCATCGGCCAGAACGATCATCCCTGGATGGCAACCGGAGGCAAAGAGGTTTACGAAGGGACCGAGAATCCGGGTCCGGGATTGAAAGATCCGCTGGAATTTTTCGATCCCAAGCAGGTGGCCCTGCTGCGGATGCTTTGCGGCGTGCTCAATAGCGTGGCACTTGCCCCGGACGTTTTGGAGCGGCTGATCACGGCCAAAGACGAGGATTTTGTCGGCGGCGGCCGGGCGATTCAGATATCGCTTTTGGGAAGAATACCCGCCGGCATGCGATTGGAACTCAAGTCCGGGGACGATTTGGGACTATCGCAAATTTCAAGCGCTATGCCCGCATGGTCGGCGACAAAGAAAATGTTCCTCCCGTGAAACCGGAAGAGTGCACGCCGCAAACTCTGACATTTAATTTTCCAGGAGTGGAAGGCAGCGTGAAATTCGTCGATTGGAAGATCAACGCACCCGAGAAAGACACTCTGTTCCAACCGCCCGCCGATCTACCGCACGCAAAGTCGATCAGAGTTTTCTTTATACGCTGTTTTCGACGTCGCTGAGATTTGCCTTGGGGACACCCGAGTAAAAGGATTAACCCATCGCACGCCGTTTGGCTTAGATACAAACCGGCTTTATTGGCTGTCATTATGGCTCGACCGGCAGAGGCAAATCTTCCGGAGCAACGTCCTTCACGCTCAGATCGCCATAAACCACTCGGTAAGTGCTCGGGATCCTTGGCATCCTTCAGTTTGTACCAGCAAACGATGCGATCCTTGTCGCCGAGTTTGACGCCTTTGCCCAGGTAGCGGAAGCTGTCTTTGACTATGCTGTCGGGATCCCAAGAGAAAAATACCAAGATTGGCGCATTGCCTGCTGTTCCAAAACGCCATGAGTAACGCATGTCCGTATCCAATAGCTTTCGCTCGGCCGCAGTTTGGTCTTCTCCGGGCTTGCGATAGGCTTCTTATGCATGGCGCGATTGATCTTATCTCAACAGGTTCTCTGGCTGCGGAATTGCCTGATCTGGGAACATCTTATCGTTGAAATCGGCAACAATGCCGAAGTAGTCGATCATTTCTTTCTCGGTTACGCGGTCGCGCTGTTTGATCTCTACTGCATAGCCCTCGGGCGGTTCAAGCCGGAAAAGCGAATCATCGAGTGCCACATCGTAATGAATGTCAATTTCCCCGCCCCCCATTGCAGTATGGCTCCATGCGTTTCCGGGTGGATTGTTGCGAACAGGATCGTTCTCGGGATCGTAGATATCGGCGCCAGGACGTATACGTCGCTACAACTTGCTTGGTCTTAGTGTCAATCCAGATGTCATCGCTCCAATCGCGCTCACCACCTACAAACCATCTATATGCGTGCCGAAAGACATTGACCTCACCAGTCGGGTCTTTCGTTTTCCTACCCATTGCAGGTCGGGAGCATTCAGTGTCTTTCGACAAAAATCGAATGGTCCTGAAGGGTTCGCATTCAGGTTCAATTTCCTCTAATTGTTGCCTTCTTCTCCTTTGGAGTATAGGTCAATGTGCGACCATGGATGTAATCACTGATTTCCACAGTCTCGACTTGCCCCTCCTCGTCGAACCTTACCTCACGGCGAAATCCCGGTGCTTTGTATGCACATTCAGCAACTTGAGTTTTTGCCCACGTGTTCTTTCCATCTTCGCTTGTGATATGTTCGAAGAAGTTCACTTTCCACGTTATGGTCTTGGCTTTTTCAATCTGCTCCAAAACTTGTGCGAAGGCTCCGCTTCCGGGTCCGCGAGAGCCGAACTCGGATAAACCGAGCCAAACGCAGAGCAGAACTATGGCGGCTGCGACGAATACGACAGTTCGACTCATAAGTCTACTCTTTGTGGATATAGTTTTGTTTTGCTGTGGATTGAGATATTCCAACGCATCGGATTGTTGTTTTTGCCATGCCTCGAAATTGGCGACCGGCGGCGGGGCGAACGCCTCGGCCAACGCCTTATCCAGTTCGTTGTTGTCTATGGGAAAACTCATATTTCTCTCCTTGCCAGGCCGCTGCGCCTGAGGTCTTCGGCGATCTTCCGTCTGGCTCGAATGAGCCGGCCGTGAACCGCCTGTGGGGAAATGCCCAAGGCGGCGGAAATCTGCTCGTGCGACAGGCCGCTAAAATAGTGCAGCACAATTACTTCTCTGGCCGATCCGGGCAACCGCCGCACCGACTTGCCGCACCGCTTCTCCTCTGTCATCATTGGGGCTCGGATCCGCAGTGCTCGGCGTATCTTCGGACAAGGTGGTGTCGGAATTTCGATCTTGCCACACGCCGGGCCGTCTTTCTGCAAATCGCAATCAACCAAGCGGCGAATTTATCGGCTTGCCGCAAACGCCTTAAGTCGCGGCAGGCGACGGCAAAAGCCTCTTGGGTGGCGTCTTCGGCCAGGTGACGGTCGCCGGTCGCGCAATACGCGATCCCAACGGCTTTCGCATAGTGACGGCGGTACAGCTCGCCAAAACTGCTGACGTCGCCATTGCGGGCCGCCTCGACCAATTCGGCATCGGTGCGTTCTGACATTCTTTACACCACGTACGTGTCGTTGCCGGTTGCAAATCAGCGCCCACTATACTAGTGCCGCCGGGCAGGAAAAATGAGCGCGAAAAACGGGCAATGGAGATATTTTACAGGAAAAGAGGCTAAATATCTCCGGAAGAAGCCATTGTTTTCTGCCCGTGCGATAGCCCACTATGCTATTATTTCACCCCGCCGCCGGCATGGGCTTCGTAGCGGGCGATTTCCTCGGTGAGCTGATTGATCATACGTTTCAAGGATTGCAAGGTTAGTTCCCGCAAATGATCATCGCCCAATTTTTCGCGGCGGATTTTTTCATAGCGATCTTCCAACAAACGTAGTTTTTCACGAGTCGGTTCAATGTTTCTGATTTCATGCAATTTCATAAGATTATCTCCACCATGCCCTTGGGAATAGTGTCTCGATCAGTGGCAAACACAGTTTCTACAAAAAAATCGAAACCTTCCTGATTGACCATTTGAACTTCTAAAAAGGGCAATCCGTTAATTATATTGCTTTCAGCCTCAATATCGCGAGGAAATCCGGTTTCACCCAATAAAACACAATCCACATCGTTGGGTTCGAAAACATCGGTAACAAAACTGCCGTTAATAACCAGCCGCAAAACGCCCGCCCGGCGAGCCATATCGACCAGCCAGCGTAGCGATTCCATTTGCACCCGCCGCAGTTCGGATTGACGTCCGAAACGCTGTTCTATTTCTTCAAGTGTCGCCCGATGAATGCATGGCAGCAAATATCCGCGTGCGTCGAATTCAGGAATCATGCACTCCCCCTCCTATGGTGATTTTAGTCCTGGGGGATGCCCATGTCAATGAAAACCATAAGCGGGTGTGCATAAAGAGGGGGCGGCAGTATAACTGTCGCCCCAACGTAGGTTTTAGATCCTTCGCTGCGCTCAGGATGACATTTATTACTATAGCCTCCTATTTCGCCGCCTTTAGCGCGGCTTGGGCGGCGGCCAGGCGGGCGATGGGGACGCGGTAGGGGCTGCAACTTACGTAGTTCAATCCGCTCTTGAAGCAGAATTGCACCGAGGCCGGGTCGCCGCCTTGCTCGCCGCATATGCCGATCTTCAGGTCGCCGCGAGTCGAGCGGCCCTTGACCACGGCCATCTGGATCAACTGGCCCACGCCGGCCTGGTCGATGGTCTGGAAGGGGTCGGCTTCCAGCAAATTCTTTTCCAGGTAGTCGGGCAGGAATCCGCCGATGTCGTCGCGGCTGAAGCCGAAGCACATCTGCGTGAGGTCGTTGGTGCCGAAGGAAAAGAACTGGGCCGTTTTGGCCATCTTGTCGGCCAGCAGGCAGGCGCGGGGAATTTCGATCATCGTGCCATAGAGATATTGCACGTCGATGCCGGTCTGCTGTTTGACTTCCTCGTGCACGCGATCGACGATGACTTTGGTGTCGTCGAGTTCGGATGCGTCGCAGGTCACCGGGACCATGATCTCGGGTTTTGGCGACTTGCCGGCTTGTTTCAATTCGGCGGCCGACTCGAAGATCGCCCGGACTTGCATCTCGGTGACTTCGGGATAGGTGATGCCCAGTCGGACGCCGCGATGGCCCATCATGGGATTGGATTCGTGCAGTGCCTCGCCGCGTTTTTTCACATCGGCCGGCTTAATGCCCAGCGAGGCGGCCAGTTCCTTTTGCTTGGCCGGGTCCTGGGGCACGAATTCGTGCAGCGGCGGATCGAGCAAGCGGATCGTGACGGGCAGGCCGTCCATGGCTTCGAGCGTGCCCTTGACGGCTTGCTTTACAAATGGAAACAACTCGGCCAAGGCGGCCTTGCGCTCATCGACCGTTTTGCTGAGGATCATCTTGCGGAGCTTGAACAACGGCTCGTCGGAACCGGCGCCGTAAAACATGTGTTCGGTGCGGAACAGCCCGATGCCCTCGGCCCCGAAATCGCGGGCGATTTTGGCGTCCTGGGGCGTATCGGCGTTGGTGCGCACGCCCATGGTGCGGCATTTGTCGACGATTTTCATGAAGCCTTGGAAGCGGGGGTTTTCGGTGGCGTCCATCATTTCCAAAGCGCCTTCGTACACGCGGCCCTTGGTGCCGTTCAAGGTGATCACGTCGCCTTCCTTGAGTTTCACTTCGCCGACGGTGAGTTTCCGGCCGGCCATGTCGACTTTCATGTCGCCCGCGCCGACGATGCAGCACTTACCCCAGCCGCGGGCAACCAAGGCCGCATGGCTGGTCATTCCGCCGCGGGCGGTGAGGATGCCCTCGGCCGCGCGCATGCCTTCGACGTCCTCGGGATTGGTCTCTTCGCGGACCAGGATGACTGTTTCACCGGCGCGCTTTTTGGCCACGGCGTCAACCGAGGTGAAAACGATCTTGCCGCAGGCGCCGCCAGGACCGGCCGGCAGACCGGTTAAAAACGCGGTAGCCTTTTTCTCGGACTCGGGATCGATGATCGGGTGCAGGAGTTCGTCGAGTTGGGCGGGCTGCACGCGCATCACCGCGGTTTTTTCGTCGATCAGGCCTTCTTCGAGCATGTCCATGGCCATGTTCAAGGCGGCCGTGCCGGTCCGCTTGCCGTTGCGGCACTGGAGCATGTAGAGCTTGCCTTCCTGGATGGTAAACTCGATGTCCTGCATGTCTTTGTAGTGCTTTTCCAGGTTGCTGCGGTTATCGTCGAGTTGCTTGTATAGTTCGGGCCACTCGGTTTGCAGCGAAGACAGGTGCTGGTTCTGTGGGTTTTTGGTTCCTTCGTTAAGCGGATTGGGCGTGCGGATGCCGGCCACCACGTCCTCGCCCTGGGCGTTGATGAGCCATTCGCCGTAAAATTTGTTTTCGCCGGTGGCCGGATTGCGCGAAAATGCCACGCCGGTGGCCGAGGTGTTGCCTAGGTTGCCGAAGACCATGCTCTGCACGTTGCAGGCGGTGCCCCAGTTGCCGGGAATGCCTTCGATCTTGCGATACGAAACCGAACGTTTGCCTTCCCAACTTTTGAACACCGCGCCGTCAGCGCCCAAAGCTGCTCTTGCGGATCGTCGGGGAATTCGCGGCCCAGGACTTCGGCAATTTTTTCCTTGAATTTTTTGCAGAGTTTCTTGAGGTCGTCGGCCGTCATGTCGGTGTCTGTGGCGTATTTTTTCGACTTCTTCATCTTGGCCATGATGTGCTCGAGTTGCACGCGGATGCCCTTGCCTTCGGCAGGCTCGATGTCCTCGGCCTTTTCCATGACCACATCGGAATACATCATGATCAGGCGGCGATAGGCGTCGTACACGAAGCGGTCGTTGTTGGTTTTTTTAATCAGACCTGGAATGGTCTTCGAGCACAGGCCGACGTTCAACACGGTTTCCATCATGCCGGGCATCGATTGCCGAGCGCCGCTGCGGCAGCTAAGAAGCAGGGGATTTTCCGCGTCGCCGTATTTCATGCCCATCGCTGCTTCGGTTTTTTGCAGGGCTTGGGCGACTTCTTCTTTTAGCGAGTCGGGGAATTTTTTCCCTTCGGCGATGTAGACCGAGCA
This sequence comes from Pirellulales bacterium, assembly GCA_963844755.1. GTDB lineage: Bacteria > Planctomycetota > Planctomycetia > Pirellulales > Thermoguttaceae > JBEKIK01. The sequence continues at coordinate 1,013,404 of CAWJPM010000011.1, read as the reverse complement.
AAACTCGCAGGCGATGGTAAAGCCCGCGGGCACGGGCAGGCCGAGTTTGGCCATTTCGGCCAAATTGGCGCCCTTGCCGCCCAGGGTGTTCTTCATACTGGCGTCGCCTTCAGTCCCGTCGGGGCCGAAATAGTAAACGTATTTAGTTGCCATAACCGGCTTTCCTCCAAAAAATGTCATTAAAACTTCAAATTATTGCGTATTTCGCTTGAAAAATGGGCAATTTATAGTGACCGCGACTGTAATAAAGGCAAAATGAGTTGAGATTTTCAGTCAGGCGGGGTTTTACTAGGAAGGAAATTGCTAAATCTATCAGCACAATTACTGAACGTCAAGGAGGAGAGGGTCCAAATACATTACAAGATTAGTGATTGTTTTGCAAGTTTTGATAAAAATTAAGGAAAGCGGGGGGATTGAATTGGGTTAATCGAATGGTTATATTTATCTTTCCAGTAGTCATTTTATCTGCTCTTCGTGTTTGTGAATTTGGAATTGGCGCCGGTTAAATTTCGGACTGTGCAGGGAAACGAAATGAAGCACTCAAAATTCTCTACCATAGTTGCAGCAACCGTTGTGATTCTGATTGGGACACAATCTTTTACGCAGTGCCGGGGCGATGATAGCGGCACATACATGGGCGTCACATTCATAGCGGATCCCGGTTCACCAACGAGCTTTCCACTAGGTGGTGATTATACTGGAACGACCACCATAAATACCGGCAGAATAATTCTCGGAAGCGCATTGGATATAACAAGGAGCGAGCCATTAATAATTGGGCCCGGAACTTTAACGACTAATGCAATTCAAGCCGGCACATCTTCCGGCTCAACACTCGATGTTAGCGGCACCGGTAGTTTAGAAAAAGTCGGTGCAGGTACTCTTATATTCAATGGAAACAATACCTATACCGGTGCAGCCACAATTAGCTGCGGCGGCACGCTCGACCTCAACAACATACCAATTTATACCAAACCGATCGATGTCCAAGGTGCGGGTGTTGGCAACAACGGCGCGATCGTCAACAATAACACTGCCGTCGCCCTTGCCAATACCCAATACGATGTGAGCAACGTCACGCTAAGCGACAATACGACTATCGGCGGCACTTCCACCACCGGTACCACCAATTCCGGTCTGCCCGGAAATCAATTTGTCGGTCGCTGGTCCTTGCGTGCGCAATCCGGATCAACGGCGACACTGAATACGAACGGACATGCTTACACCCTCACCAAGGTCGGCAATAACCAGATCATGTTGGTCGGCGCACCGCTTGATTCGGCCCTGGGCAGAGTCTGCATCAACCAGGGCGTTTTAAGCCTGGAAGGCACTACCACGCTAAGCAACCCTGCCGGCGCAACCATTGTTAACGGCGACACATTGCAGCTTAACAGTGCAATCTTGAATGCCAGCTCGGGCACATTGAATATCGGCAATGCCATTGTATACAACAGTCTGCCCTCTAATGTAATGATTAGCGGCGCCGTCACGTTGAATTACGATGGATTAACCGATGTTCAGACGGGCGCTTTACAGTTAAACAATAGCGTAACGCTATCTGGAACAACACTTGCTGCCAACGTGGGGATATTAACAAAAACCGGAGCAGGCACTGTCACGCTTAGCGGGGGCGTCATCAATGTCGATACAATAAATATTAACAGTGATTCGCTGGTGAGCAATATTGTCGGCTCAGGCACTACTACACTTATTAACAGATATTATGCTCTGACTGGCAGCCCTCTTACCGTTGGCAATCTGGCGACCGATACCGGTACTGATATCACGATTGCCGCCCTCTCCGGTAGTCCGGCTCCAAGCGCATTACAGACATCTGGCGACACCACGGAACCCGTCCCTGAACCCAGTGTCATGGTATTGTTATCCGTTGCCGTCTTGGCATTCCTGAGATTTGGGCTTAGGCCGAACAATTCTACGGTTCGGCCGTGAGTGAATATTTAATCATTTCATGAAAAAATCACTTGGCGCCAATACGCTTATTTATCCTACGCCGGCATGGGTGGTGGGTACTTACGATAAGGACAAAAAGCCCAACGCGATGACGATTGCCTGGGGCGGCATTTGCTGTTCGCAGCCGCCGTGTTTGGCGGTGTCGCTGCGAAAGGCTACTTATTCGTACGGCAACATTGTCGCGCGCAAGGCCTTTACGGTGAGCGTTCCTTCGGTGGCGCATGCCAAAGAGGCGGATTATTTCGGCATCGCCTCGGGCCGGGATGTTGACAAGTTTGCGGTCGCCGGATTGACGGCGGTCCAGGGCGAGTTTGTTGACGCGCCTTACGTGGGAGAATTCCCGTTGGTGCTGGAGTGCAAATTGCTGCACACCATCGAGATCGGACTGCATACGCAATTTATCGGCGAAATAATGGACGTGAAGGCCGATGAAAGCGTGCTGGGGCCCGACGGCCTGCCGGATATGGACAAGGTGCAGCCCTTCGTGTTCGCGCCCGGGCCGCGGATGTATTACAAGATCGGCGGATTGATCGGCAAAGGATTTGCCGTGGGCAAGGAGTTTATCTCGTAAAAAATCGCTTGCGGTTTCGCCTAATCGCTCGCCTACGGCTCGCGGCTAAACTCGCTTTTCCCCTGACCACTGTCCACTATCCACTTTCTGAATTCGCTCAGCGTCATGCCGCGGAATTCCTTGGCTGCCGAGGCAAAGAGAATTTCCAAGCGGCCGTAAAGTCGTTCGATGGACTTGGCGGTGGGAAAAAACGGGCTCCCGCCGGGCATGAGCTCCGAGGAATGAGTGGCCAGCATTGCGCATGGCCTGCGATGATCGACTGCATGGCGCAATATGGTCTGCATGTGGCGGAAAATTCGCCGCTTGTCGCGGGGGAACATCGACAGGATCGGCGGCCACATCCGCTGCGATAAACGCCGCAGCCATTTTGGACTCGATTCCATGCGGGCGTTGAAACGGACAAAGCGAGTTTCGATCACGCTTACCGGCACTTCCAACAGCGGCGAATCGCCCGGCCGGTCGATCTGATCGAGATCGATAAAATACGGCTGCTCGGGGAAGCGGGTAAAATCCGGCCCGCCTTGGCCGTTGGGATCGCCGAGATATTTGGCCCAGGAAATGTGCGGCGTCACCGAGCAATCGACCATATAACCGTGCTCGACAAGCTGCCGGGCGTAAACCGCGTTAAACCCCCAGCGTCCGGCGCGATGACTGAGCATCTTGTGCTGGAATTGATCTTCCAAAAGATCGGTCATGAAGCGGATTTTGTCGCGCATGACGGGCTCGGCGTATTCGGTCAGGTAGGGATGATGCCGCATGTCGTCGTCCGTTAGCGGGGCAAGGGGCGGGCAGTTCCAGGCGTGAAGGTGCATGCCGATCTCGCCGGCGCCCTTTTTGACAACGTCCCGGGCGAACTCGACAAACGCCGGACACTCGGCCATCTCGTAATTCACGAGCCAGGTCGGTTTCAGGCCGTATTTTTCACACAGCGCCTGGAAGCGCGGGAGAAATCGGGCGTTTTCGGTGGTGATTTCCTTGCGCCGGGCCCAAAGATTATCGCCTTCGGTATCGACGGTAATCAAAAATGCCGGGCGCGGCGGCGATAATGTGCTGGAATCTTGCATGATTGTCCTTCTGGGAAATTGTAGCATAAAGTATATGATTATTTCATGGATACCTGGGATATTGCAATTGTAGGCGGAGGGCCGTCCGGGCTGATGGCCGGGGCTCGCGCCGCCCAGCGCGGCAAGCGAACGCTGCTTTTGGAGAAGAACCGCCGGCCGGGCGTGAAAATCCTGCTTTCAGGCGGCACGCGATGCAATTTCACCCACGCCGCCGACGCCCGGGGAATCGTCGAGGCCTTTGGGCCATCGGGCCGATTCTTGCACTCGGCCTTGGCCGCCTTCGGACCGCAAGACGTCATAGCTTTTTTTCAATCCGAAGGCGTGCCCGAAAAGATCGAACCGGACACGGGCAAAATCTTTCCGGCCAGCGATCAGGCATCGGACGTTTTGTCTGCGCTCATCAACCGGCTCAGTAAAAGCGGTTGCGAACTTGCGCCCGAGGAGTCGCTGCTTGAAATAGAACAATCAGCAAATGGATTTAATTTAATTACCTCAAAAAGGACCATATCGGCGGAAAAGATTTTGCTGGCGACGGGCGGGAAATCGTATCCGGCCTGCGGAACGACCGGCGACGGATATCGTTGGGCCGCCGCGCTGGGTCATACGATCGTTCCGCTTCACGCCGCGCTGGCGCCGGTTGTGACTCACGCCCTCTGGGTCACCGCGCTACAGGGCATAACAATCGCGGACGTGCTGGTTAAAGTTATCGAGCCGTTCGATGAGATAAACGAGGCAAACGGGAAAACCCGCTGCCTTGCCAGCCGGCGCGGTTCGTTCTTGTTCACGCATTTTGGCGTTTCCGGACCGGCCGTGTTGGATGTCAGCCGGGCAATCAGCGGTTACAGCCCGGCGCAAAGGTTGATTTTACAGTGTGATTTTCTGCCCGGCTCTGAACAAGAAGAACTGGATGCGCATATCGCCGCCCAGAGTGCATCGGCCGGAGGGCGTCAAGTGGCGGTTATCTTGGACAGCCGGCTGCCCGGCGCTTGGCCGATACGCTTTTAGAGCAAGCCGAGGTGCCGCTTAAGCGCCGGTGTGCTGAACTTTCCAAGTGCGAGCGTCGCCGGCTTGTTATGGCCATAAAACAATGGCCCATTCCCGTTGCCTGCACGATGGGCTTTCGCAAGGCTGAAGTAACAGCCGGCGGCGTGGCCCTGGACGAAGTCGATTCCAGAACGATGCAGAGCAAGATCGTGCCCGGCCTTTATTTTGCCGGTGAATTGCTGGATCTGGACGGCCCCATCGGCGGCTACAATTTTCAAGCCGCCTTCAGCACCGGGTATTTGGCGGGGGAAAGCATGTAAATAGGGTAATACTTGTGTAAACCCGATGTGAAATCATCAATGATGTCTGGTCAGGGGATTGAGGGCAGGGTATTCATAAAACTCAGTCGGAAAGGGGACTGTGGCTGCGCAAAATGGGAAAAGTGCGTAGTTTGGGAGATATGGCTATAAAATCGATGCGATTTGACAGTGACAAGGCTGTTGGCGCCCGGTAAAATCGCTTTCGATTCTTTGTCTATATATTAACGTAAACAATCCCCCCGGTGTATTCACCGGGGGCCAAATATCCTATCGAATTGATATTGCCTCGCCTGTCAATTGCCGACGAAAGGTTTTGCCGTGACTACTCCTCTGGAAACTCGAGAGACAAGCAGGTCGTCGGCCAATAGACCTTTTATCGTGGCGCATGATGGGGCGGCGTGGATCGATGGGTTGCTGGCGCAGTTGTCGTCGTGCCGAGTAGGTTCCGCGCATGCGTCCAATCTCCGGCTGGTGCGCTGGCCGCAGCGGATGACGGAAGCGGAATTTTACGCCACGGCTTATCCGCTCATGTATCTGTCCCGGCACCTCGATGAGCGGATGGAAGAGCTCTTCAAAAAGGGATATACCAAGGGGACGGTGACCACGGGCATAGGCAACGAGGCGACATCGACGGGCATGATCATGCCGCTGCGAGCTGGTCGGGACGTGGTTTCTATCATGCATCGCGACGTTATCGGGCATTTGCTTTTGGGTTCCACGCCGTATCAATTATTTTGCCAGTACATGGCCAACGACCAAAGCCCAACGCACGGCCGGGAGGGCAACGTGCATCACGGCAACGCGGCCACGCGGCGTTTTCCCATGATCAGCCACTTGGGAAAAATGCCCAGCCTGGTGGTCGGGGCGACTTGGGCCGCGCGGCGCGGGCGAGGACGTGTTCGGGCTGGCGGTTGTGGGCGACGGCGGGTCGAGCTGCGGCGAGATCCACGAGTCGCTGAACATCGCCTCGGTGCAAAAGTCGCCCGTGTTGTTTCTGATCGAGAACAATTATTACGCCTTTTCCACGCCCATCAGCGCCCAATATAATTGCCGGAAACTTTCCGATCGGGCGGAGGGCTACGGCATCAGCGGCCGAACCATCGACGGCACAGACGTTTGGGAGGTGTATTCGGCTGTGTGCGATGCCTTGGACGGCATGAGCGCCGATTGCTTGCCGCGGATACTGGAGTGCATGACTTTGCGGCTTCGGGGCCATGCGGCCTACGACAAAGGCGACTACATCTCGTCCGGACAAATGCGGGATTGGCTGGACCGCGATCCTTTGCCCCTTGCGCGGCGTAAAATTCATGATATAAGCGGTTTTTCCGAGGCGGAAATCACGTCCATGGAAAAACTCATCGAGGCCGAAATACAAGCGGACATCGAGGCGGCCCTGGCTTGCGCACGGCCGGAACCCGACTCACAACCCTGGACTCCCTATGCTCCGACGGCCCCGTTGGAAGTGGAACCGTATCGAGCCGCGAAGGTGAAAAACGGCGATGCGGTCAACCGGGCCATCGATTATCTGCTGGCCAGGCATCCGAGGGCCTTCATGCTGGGATTGGACATCGGGCGCTACGGATCGGCCTTTAAAACGTGCAAAGGGCTGGTGGATAGGCACGGGCCGGACCGAGTGATAGACATGCCGCTGGGCGAATCGGCAATGGTGGGTTTCGCCCTGGGCGCGTCGCAGGTGGGCGGTCAGCCGATCATGGAATATCAGTTCGCCGACTTTGCCACGGAAAGCGTTTCGCAGTTGGGCCTGAATTGCGGCACGTGGTATTACCGATCAGGCAGTCCCGCTCCGATATTGCTGCGCCTGCCGTGCGGGGGCGGTCTGACAATGGGGGCGTTCCACTCGGGCGAGTTCGAGGGGCTCTGGTCGCGATTCGCCGGTTTGAAGTTGCTGTATCCGGCCACGGCGCAGGAGACGTTCGAGGCCTTGTTGGCCGGTTTTTACGATCCGAATCCCTGCCTGGTTTTCGAACACAAGCTGCTGTATTGGAGCAAGAGCGGCCCGATCGACTTCGACGGCCGTTTGGCCGATGTTTGGCGTGCCCGAAAGTATAGCGATGGCGATGAACTGACGTTGGTGGCCTTCGGCGCGATGGTATACGAGGCCCTGTCGGCGGCGGGCAAGTCATCGCGAGGCATCGAAGTTTGGAATCCGTTTGTGCTCCAGCCCTTGGCCATCGAGCCGATCATCGAATCGGTGCGAAAGACTGGCCGGCTGATGGTGGTGCAGGAGTGCGGCATGACGCAAGGGCTAGGCGAAATGGTGATCGCCCGGGTGGTGCGGGCGGCATTTTCCGCGTTAAAATGTCCGCCGCAATTGTTGTCGGCCCCTGACGTGCCGGTGCCCTTTGCCCCTGAACTGGAATCGCATTACCGGCCAAATGCGGAAAAAATCCTCGCGGCCGTTGAGGAGATGTTTTGAAGGATTAGGGATTAGGGATGAGAGATGAGAGATGAGGGATGAGGGATGAGGGATGAATGAAACCGCTTGCGGTTTCGCGATGGCAACCGAGCGCCGCCATTTTCATCACACACGAACAAACTCGCTCACCGACAATGCTCCGCATGGTGCCCGTTCGCGGCTAAACTTAAAACTTAAAACTGATAACTGACAACCAAAAAATAATGGACGCCACTGCATTCCGGATGCCGTTGTATTTGCCTGCCCAAGGGGCGTCGGAGTTGGAAGCCACGATCATCGAATGGTACGTGGCCGAAGGCGATAGTTTCACCAAGGGCCAGGCATTGGCGCAGATCGACAGCGCGAAATCGGTTTTCGATTTCGAGTCGCCGTGCGAGGGCAAAGTAATCCGCCGGCTGCACCTGGACGGGGAGACGGTGGCGATAACCGAGCCGATCGTGGAGATCGAGACGGCCGACGAGGGGATGAAGAACTGGATTCCGCCGGCCGTGGTCCATGAACACCCGGAAAATATCGTCCAACGCGCTGCGCTGCTCTATCACCCGGCCGACACACATCAGGACGTGGTCATTCTGGGCCTGGGCAGCTATCTGCCCGAACGCGTGGTGACCAATGCCGAACTGGTGGAAAAGTTTCCGGAAATATCGGAGGAATACGTATATCAGGTGACCGGCATACGGGAGCGCCGCTGGGCCGGGGAGAATGAGAAACCGTCGACCATGGCGCTTAAGGCCTCGTTGGAAGCGATCCGCAAATCGAGTATCGCCACGAAGGACATCGACGCCATAATACTTGCCACGACCACGCCTGACGCGGCCATGCCATCGACCGCCTGCATTTTGCAGGATCGATTGTGCCTGCCGACGATCCCGGCTTTCGATCTTAACGCCGCTTGCTCGGGCTGGCTTTACGCGGTATCGATGGCCCGGGGAATGATCTTTTCCGGGCTTGCCCGCAACGTGCTTACCGTGGGCGTGGATATGCAATCGCGGCTGTTGGACCCGTCCGACCGCAGCGCGTATTTCATTTTCGGCGACGGGGCGGGGGCGGCGATCATCTCGGCCGGCTCAAACGGGCACCACATCCGCCAGGTGCTGCTGGGGGCCGACTCGGCAGGCCTGCACATGGCGCGGCGCGAACAGCCCGGGTATGCGGTGAGCAACGGCAAACCGGAATTCGATCCCTGGATCCGCCTTGACGGGCAGGCCCTGTTCCGCTCCGCCACGGAGAGTTTTACCGCCATCATCCGCGACGCACTGGCCAAGACCGGTTGGACCGCCGAGGAAACCCGCTGGGTCGTCCCGCATCAGGCCAACGGCCGAATTCTTAAAGCGGCGGCCAAACGCGGCGGCGTGCCCATCGATCGTTTCATTCTGAATATCGAGGAGGTGGGAAACACGTCCAGCGCGAGCATTCCCCTGGCGCTGGTCGAGGCCGAGCCCAATCTACATCCGGGTGACAAGCTCATACTTTGCTCGGTCGGGGCCGGATTGACTACTGCCGCCGTGTCGGTGGAGTGGTGAGTAGCATGCGTAAACATGCATATGCGTGAGCATGGCCTCCCCAAGTCACTCATATACATATTGCCTGCATTTCTTGTTTTTACTGATCCATCTATTCATATACCCTGCATTGGGGGTTAATATATATATGTCTCGGACTTCATGCAAAAACACTGCATGAATCTTAGAATTCAATGCTTTCCCCGTTTACTACAATTTGCTATTCTGCAGGTAGTTGTACGATAATATCTGGGGTACCCACCGGTGTATAATGATGGTTCCGGTGTTTAATAGTGGTGTGTGCAGTTAAGAGGCAAACCCTCCGAACGTCTTATTACGAGGAGGAATTTTTAGGAGTAGATATAATGAAATTCAAATCCATAGCCGTTGTATTCATGTTTTTGGCCATGTACGGATTGGAAGCCTGGGGACAGACAATGACATCCGGAATGTTTGGCCAGCGCAATGTGGGCGGAACAGCCTCCATGGGAATGTCTACTTTTAGCGGATCTTCAGGTGGCATGGGCGGTGGCATGGGTATGAGCAGCATGGGCGGCATGGGTGGAGGCATGAGCAGTATGGGCATGAGCGGCATGGGTGGAGGCATGAGCAGTATGGGCATGGGCAGTTCGGGCCTCGGAGGCATGGGAATGAGCAGCATGGGCAGTATGGGAGGTATGGGCACGAGTAGCATGGGTGGGATGGGAAGCACGATGGGCACTCAGACCGGGCAATTTATCGGTGGAAATACCGGTCAGACGTTTATAGGCGGCAATACCATGACCGGGACCGGGCAAAATCAGGGCATGATGCGCGGCGGCACAGGCATGAATTCTTTTGGAGGGATGGGCGGAATGGGCGGGCAATTTGGTGGCATGCGCGGAAATAATCAATTCGGCCAAATGGGTGGCGGATATGGCATGCAAAACAATAGCAATCAGATCCAACTGAAAGTAACTAGACGCTTGGATATCGAGAATGCGACAATTATTCCCAGCACCGATGTTAGTTCGGGATTGAACCAGCTTTTGAAGCGGACGATTGGTAGTCGTTCACCATCGTCGATTGAGGCGTCGTATCAGGGGCGAACTGTGGTGCTGAAGGGGGTGGTTGCCACGGCCCGAGATCGCGACTTGGCAGCGAAGTTGGTGCGTTTGGAGCCGGGAGTTGACCAGGTGCAAAACGACTTGGTGGTGAAACAGGCTGATACGCCAGATTCGAAGCGGTAATCCCCGTATTGAAGGGCCTGGTTTCCACGTAGCGTGCCGGCTGATTCTCTCCCATGCTTGGGACCGCCGGGTTTATTACTCCGGTTCCGGCTGTGTTCTTTGGATCAATCGCTGGAACGGTTATCGTTGGAACGCTCATCGTTGGCGGATTTATCACATTGCTTGTCAGCAGCGAATTTTTCAGGCTGCTTTGGGGAGGAAGTTTTATGGTTGTGGTGTTAAGGCCGGGCGATTGATCCATGCCGGATTGTTCACCGTATTGTGGTTTGGAATCCACCGGCGGCAGCGGCGTGACATAGGAAGCCGCCTGCACCGCGGAGTTCTGTGGTGAAGGATAAGGATTTTGTGCGGGTATTGCCTGCGGCGCGGGCATCGGCGAAGTGCCGTCCGCGGGATTTTTCGCGATTATCTGAGTTTTGCCCGGCAGCATTTGTTTGGTTTGCTCGCCCACCACTACGCCGCCTTTATCGGGTGTGAAGCGGGCAATCATGCTGATCTCTTTTTCCGGTCCTCCTGTTTCGTCCCAGGGCAGCCATACGCTGTAGGAATGGCCCAATTTCGATTTGCTGTAATGCGAGGCGAGTTGGTCTTTGGTAAACACGTATTTACGATCGGGCTTGGCGTTGTTTGGATCGCGGTTGGTTTCATCAAAAACATAAACGGTCAGCGTGCCGTCGACTTTTATAGGCTCGGGTTTATCCCCGGCATAAAACAGGAGCCGGCCGCCAAAACCTCGCATGGGAACCTGATTAGGCTGATATAGGATGGTATCGGTCCACGAGGCGACGATCCGCGTAGGCGTTCCGGGCGATTCTTCGCTCGTAAACGGCCACACGCTGGGTTTCGATATTTTCAGAGGCGCACACCCGGCGACCATCGCCAAGGCAATGACCGTGAAAACGCTTTGTTTCAAGGAGTTTAATCGCGACATTCGATTTTCTCTCCTGCAAATATCATGCTTTTGTTGTGATAATGTTTCAAAACTTATCGATAAAACGGTTGCTGGGTTGTGGGATAGCGCGGTGTAGCATCGTAAACCGCGGGCGTCACGGCATTGGAAGCGTTGGGATTAGGCGGATATGAAATTGGCGCGGCGGGTTGCGGCGGATAACCGGCCGGCCGCTCATAAGTCGCCGTTCTCACGCCCTGTGGCGCGGTTGACGCCTGCAAAGGAACCTGGCCGTTGGTATTAAAGTAAAACGCCGAATTAGCGGGCATGAAGCGCTGCTGCGGCGCCATGGCCCCGGAGTCGGGTTGGGGAGCGCGCGGCGGTTCAGGCGGTGCGGCTGACGGGCCCGAGGTGGCCGGGGTTTTATCCGGATTGATTACGGCGGGCGGCGTGGCGATGGTTTCGTTTGCCGGAGATTTTCCATCGTTGTTGCATGGTTTTTCCGCCCGCGGATTAACGTCTGGATAAATCACCTCGGTCTCGTTGTCGGGCCAATCGGAGTTGCGGGGCCGTATTCCGATGTCGCCGCTCATCGCAATTACGTCTCCCAGGCACCAGTTCATTCTGGCGGCCTCGATTCTCTTGAGTTCATCGGCTTGTGCTTCGCTTCGGACTATATGCGGGGTCATCACGACCAGTAATTCGTCGCGCTCGTTGGACACGGAATCATAGCGGAACAAATGTCCCAATATCGGGAGATCACCCACCCAAGGCACCTTGCGGTGGATGTCCGATTTGTCTTTTGTGATTAGCCCGCCCAGGACAATGGTTTGGCCGTCCAAGGCGCTGACCGTGGTAGTCACCTGGGTTATATTGATTGGCGGTTGACGGACGAGTTGGCCGTTTACGGCGGTAATTGGAGTGCCCGCGGCTTCCGGTCCCAGGTTGGAATTTTGAGCGGCGACTTGCATGACCACGACCCCTTCGTCGCTCACCCGCGGAGTGACCAGCAAGATCAGGCCGATGTTTGCCTGGGTCACGGTGTTTGTCTGGCCGACGGTGGTGCTGGTCGAACCGGTGAGGATCCCCACTTGTTGGCCGACCTGAACCATGGCTTCTTGATTATCCATGGTCATGACTTGGGGCCGGCTGAGCACTTCCACGCGTTTATTTTGTTTTAAAGCCCGGAGCAATACGTTTACGCTTTCGCTGGAGGCGGATAGGACCAATCCGCCAAATCCCAGAGTTGGATCGGCCCGGTTCAGGGCGAAATTAGTAAGCCCTTGCGTTCCCACTAATGGCGCATTGGTAAGCGTCGCATTAGTGCTGTCGGGACCTGTTGGCGCTGTTGCCCAAAGTCGAGTTGTTAAAAGCATAACCCGGATTCAATGAATTCCCGGCACCGGGCGCACTGGAAGTCGGGGTCAGTGCCGCGCTGCGATCGAACAGCAGCCCGTCTTGCAAGCCCAATTCTATGCCGAATTGTTCATCATCGTTCAGTGTGACCTGGGCGATAAGCACCTGGATCAGCACCATCGGCGGACGGGCGTCGAGTTGATCGATTATTTTCTTGATATCCTGGAAATATCGGGGCGTGGCGCTGACAATCAGGCTGTTTGTCGTCGGCTCGGACACCACGATCACCTCTTGATCGATCAGCGCGAAGGGGGTGATTGCACCTGCTGACGACAGCGACGTTTCCATGGAGTAGAGGTTGGTTAGATAGGTATTGATTGCCGTATATACGTTGGCGGAGTATACGTTTTTCAAGCGGAACACGTAATTTTCCCGGTTGCGCACGTCGGTGCCGTCCAGGCTCAAGATGATCGTGTAGATGGTGGTCAAATCGCCGCGGCTGCCGGATGCGATAATGCTGTTTGTTCGCGAATCGACGGCCAGGCGGACCGGAATCAGCGAACCTTCGCCTTCCAAGGTTACCGTTTGCAGGCCGGCCGCTCCTGCGCCGCCCGCTCCGCCGAAGCCTCCGCCGCCAAAGCCGCCCGCGCCGCCTACACCCGTTGTGCCCCGGGTGCCGAAAAGATTCGACAGCAGCGTCATCAGGCTCGAGGCGTCGCCGTTCTTGATGGTGAAGACCTTGATCTCGGCCTCGGCCAAAGGCAAGGTGTCGAGTTCATGGATCAAGGCTTCCATCAGGTCCATGCTTTCGGCCGGAGCGGATACGATAAGCGAGTTGGCCCCGACGTCGGGCGAGATGTTCACGTCGCTTAATATGCCCGACTGCAGCAGCTTGTGACCCTTGGTATCGATGGTGAGGAAACGCAGCACGGCAGAGCGTTGTGCGGCTGTGCCCGCCGCGGCCGCGACTGGAGCGGCTCCGCCGAATCCGCCGGGGGTCGGGGCTCGCTGCGCCTGCCCGCTGATGGCATTCATAAGGATCGTGGCCAAGTCGTTTGCCATCGAATATCTCAGGGGAATTACACGCAGTTCATTTACCGCTTCGCTGGCCGGTTTATCAATGCGGGCGATCAATTCCGCGACTTCGGCCATATCGCGGGGACTGGCCTGAACGATCAAGGAGTTCAATCGGTTGTCTCCCGAAACCAGCACGCGGGTACCCAATCCGTTCCGTAATTGGGCGTTATAGAAATTGTTCACGATGTCCAATGCCGTGGCCGAAGACGTGTGCTGCAATCTGAATACATGAAATTGCGTTTCCGGCGCTGTGGGCTGATCCAACTTTCGCACCAGGTCCAAAACGGTTTTGACGTTTTCCTTCCGCCCCAAGATCAAGAGAGCGTTGGGTTTGACCAGGGCGGTAATGCCCACCATTCCCTGGCGTATTTCATACACTTTGCCATATACATCCATGATCATGTCGGCCAAGGCCTGGCAATCGATGTACTTTAATTTGTAGATTTCTATGGCCGGTTCGGTTTTAGTGCTTAGTTGCTCGACCTGTTTGATGACGTTCATCACTTGTTCCACGTCCTTTTTATGGCCGCGGATGATCAGCACGTCCAGCCCTTCCAGCATCTCCACCTGAACCGGTCCGATTTGGCCGATTTCCATGGCCGCTTTTTCCGCCGAGCCGCCCGGCGGCTGAATCACCTGCATCGCGTTCTGATCTTCTTCCTGCTCCTGCTGTTCTTCCTGGGGATTCATTTGGGCCTGAGCGACTAATGTCGGCCCGTCTTTAGGCTTAAGATCATCTTTGGGATTTTGGTATAGTTTTGTTGCCACGGGGCTGCGCGGAATCTTGTCCAGGTCCGAGGACTGTATGGCTTCGACCGCCCGCCGCGTCGCCGCTATGCTCGAATCATTCAGCGAAACCAGCCGCATGCTTTCATCACCCGCGCGGGGCGGCGAATCCAGAGTTTTAATCAGCCGGGCAAACGAATCCACGCCCGTCGCCGTGCCATACAAGTTGGAGCTGTTCACTTGCGGCAGAATGTCCAGCCGGACAACGGCGCCGCCGGGCAGAATTGATTGGAAACTGCTGGCGCCCAATTCCGCGGGCGGGACCGCCGTAAGGCGATTGCCCAGCATGTTCAATAAAGTTTCTTCAAGTTGTTTTCCACTAATGTTCTGCAAAGAAATAGAAATCGATTTGGAAGCCCGGGCGTCGGTTTCGCCGGGCGGATTATGGACCGGAGCGGCACGATTAGGCGGCGATGCGGTTGGGCCCCTAATGCCGGCCATGCTTTCGGCTATTTGCGATTGTGCTTCAAGAGGCGCGTACACAAGGATTTGGGCGTTGCGAAGGTTGGTGGTAATCCGCACTTCAGGCTGGCCTTTGAATTTTTCTTTTAATCGGGCCGCCGTACCCTCGATGATCCCAACCGGACAAGAATAGGCTTTAAGAATGGGTCCGGCATCCTGGGGCGCCTGTTGCTGTGCTAGCATGGGCGTATCGGCCAATAAAATTACCCCAACTGCCAAAATAGTCAGGAAAGCCAAGGCTTTCAGTAACTGCCCATTTCCCGTAAGTGATTTATTGACAGGCATTTAAGTACTCTTGTACAAGGGGGAAAAGGAAATCTTGTAGGGCCTAGTATACGACCCGCAAAAAGCGCACTAACTACGCAGCACGAATAATCGACAAACTTTGCCCACATCTCCACGTCCTTTTTGAAAAAAAAGAATATTGTCGTCATTTTCCCCCCTAAATAAGTGGACCGCAAACCCATTAAATACTTGCTTTTTTAATTGGGAATTGACAGAATAAGAGGTGATAAAGTCCAAGTCCTGAATTTTGTCGTCATGTCTATGTAGCGACGGGGAAATTATCATGACAATTAGGCTGGAAAGAGGTCGATGGCCAGGGCGGATTCTGTGGTCCGTAATTCTGCTGGCGCTTATTTTATTGAGACCAGCCGTTTCCATAGGTGATGATGAAAAGAATGCGGCAGGCAGCGGTACCGTTCAATTTTCGACCACATCCGATTCGGGATCCGAATCAAAAGCACAGCCCAATGGGGACAAATCCGGCGAACAACCGGTGGTCAACGCTGAAAAGCCGGGCGAAGGGGCGATCAAAGCAGACCCGCCCCAAGAAGCGAAAAAACCAAGCAAGCCGGGCGAGCCTTCGGGCAAGCCTGAAGGGCAGCCGGGCAAAGAGGGCGGTCCGGCCAAGCCTGAAGAACCCAAATCCATCCAGCATCCCACAAAACCTCCCAAACCGCCCGATCCCGAAGAATTAAAGGTCCGCCCCGATGCGGATGGAAAACTCCAATTCAATTTCAACAATCAGCCTTGGCAACCGGTGCTGGAATGGTTGGCCGAAAGATCCAGTATGAGCCTGGATTGGCAGGAATTGCCCGGAGACTATTTGAATCTCAAATCGCGGCAACGTTACACGATCCGCGAGACGCGGGATTTAATCAATCTGCATCTTCTGGCGCGGGGATATACCTTGCTGTGCAATGGCGAGGTCCTGTCGGTGGCCAATATCAAAAAGCTCGACCCGAGCCGGGTGCCCCGAGTCACGCCCGAGGAACTCGACAAGCGCGATCCCCACGAATTCGTGAAGGTCTCCTTTTCCCTGGATTGGCTGATGGCGGATGCGATCATCGAAGAGCTTAATCCCATGAAAAGCCCGAACGGGAAGCTCACTCCGCTCAAATCCACGAATCGGCTGGAAGCCCTCGATGCGGTGATTAACTTGCGCGAAATACGTGCGCTGTTAAGCGACGTGCAGTCGGCCGACAATCAGCAGCGGCTGGTGCGGGAGTTCGTCCTGCAATATGCCCGTGCCAGCGAAGTCCTCGAACAGTTGCAGACTTTGCTGGGCCCGGATGCGAAGGGCGAGGGTACGCCGGGCATGCCCGGCGGGTCCAATCAGCAGGGCGGAGACAATCCCCAGCAGCAACAGCAGGCCATGATGATGGCCCGCATGCAGCAGCAACAACAGCAGCAACAACAAGGAGGTCAGCCCGGAGCGCAGGGCGCGGCTAAACCGAAACAGCAGGTGATGCTGGTCGTGAACCAGCGGAGGAACAGCATTCTGGCGAAGGCCCCGCCCGATAAAATGGCCATCATTATCCAAGCCGTCAACGCCATCGACGTTCCCTTGGACACTACTCAATCGTTGCTGAACAACGTGAGCCGCATGCGAATATATCATATAACGGGCGTTGATCCGGAGCCGGTGGTAAAGACGTTGCAGGAAATCGGCAACCTGGATCCCACCACCCGGCTGCAAATCGACAAGAATAACAAAGCCATCATAGCCTATGCCTCGCTGGCCGACCACGTCACGATACGCTCGGTGGTGGAAAAGCTCAGCGGCAGCGAGCGGAAGTTTGATGTGATTCGCTTGCGGCGTCTGGCGGCTGATTACGTGGCCGGTTCGATCATGTTCATGATGGTGGGGGAGAAAAAGGAAAAGCCCGCCCGCCAGCCGTACTGGATGATGGACTATGGAAATCAGTCGTCCAGCAGCAACAAGGACAAGAGCACCAATGAATTTCGCGTCGAGGCCGACGTGGACCACAACCGCTTGCTGCTGTGGGCCAACGAGGTGGAATTGGGCGAGGTGGAAAATCTGCTGGTAAAGTTGGGCGAAATTCCGCCCAAGGGCAGCCGCCGCGACACGGTGCGGATGATCGACGTCCGCGACGGCAAGGAGGGAGAGGAATTGCTGGAGCGGATTCGGCAGGCATGGCCGTCGGTAGCGCCCAATCCTTTATTGATTAATCCTTCCGAAGACTCGAATAAAACACCGTCTAAGCCATCGAAAGAACAACTTCCGCCGCCGGAGCCGGCCACTAAAAGCGCCGGAACTGAGGCAATGGAGTCCGCTGCGCTTAAATTTGTCCAATTCAGCCGCGAAGGAGCGTCATTGACGGGATCGAAAGAATCTCCCGGGAATACTCCGCCTCCGGTGGAGATCAAGATGGATCCCCAGGGGCACTTAATCATATCAAGCCAAGATACCGATGCTTTGGACTCGATCGAGGAATTAGCGGCTCAGCTCGCCGCGCCCCGCAAAGATTACAAAATATTTAAATTGAAATATGCCTGGGCATACGGGGTGGCCGAGAACCTGGTGGATTTTTTCAAGGACGAAGAGAAAAAGGAAACGCGTACGAATTTCTGGGACTATTATTACGGTTCCGGCCAGAACGATTCCAAAGACGATCAGCAAAACCGCTTGTCCAAGCGGCGCCCGCTGAAATTCATCTCCGATGCGGAAAGCAATACCATTCTCGTGGAGAACGCCGACGCGGCCCAATTGAAAACGATCGGGGAGTTGATCGATCTTTATGACAAGCAGCCCGACGATTCCCAATCGGTCCGCAAAACCGAGACCGTCCATCTGCAATATTCCAAGGCCAAGGTGGTTGCCGAAACCATCAAGGACGTGTACCGCGATTTGCTCAGCGCCAACGATAAGGCCCTGCAGGGGGCAAAAGGCAACGATCGCGATTCCGGGCGGATGTACATCTATGAATTTTCCAGCGGCGAGGATGGGAAGAAAGATCAGAAAATGCCGAAATTCAAAGGGCAGCTCTCCATTGGAATCGACGAATTGTCGAACTCCCTGGTCGTGTCCGCCCCGGTATATCTATTCGATCAGGTGCACAAGATGATTACCGACCTTGACCAGGCGGCGGCGCCGACTTCCACCATCAAAGTCGTCAAATTAGGGCAAGGCGTCACCAGCGAGCAAGCCCGCGAGGCCCTGTCCGACATACTGGGAGACGGCACTTCCAAGTCGAAGAGTTCATCTCAAACGTCCAAGAAGCCGGAAACGAACAATAAACAGCAATCCAAGGACAATCGGGCCAAATCATCGGGCGGTTCATCGACCAAGTAGATTAGACGATAGATCAACAAAATGCCTCCCCCGGCTTTAGGTGTGAAAAACGCGGGGAAAATGGTATTCAGACTGGTGACGATTCTCTGGTGTCACCACAGTCCTGATACTCCGAGTGATAAAGCGGGAAAACGCTATCCAGAGCCGATACTGGCATATCTTAAGGTGGGGGGGGCAAATACGCCGAGACGCCTTTGCGAAAACACCATCTTCACGATGATCATTGTTTTTACATTTTTTTTACTGGATTGTTGACAACTGCGAGAATTAATATAGAATGACTGACAATTCACCCTTTCTGCCAACTTTTTCCAGAAGAGGCAGCGTTAACATATCTAGTCCAATTGCTTGCTGTGTGAGCCATTACATGGCTGAGAGCTTTTCTTGGGCTGGATGTTTCCCATTTGTTTGTGATTCGCTGTGTGACGTGTTGTGCACAGCGGTTAGGACATATATGACCCAGATGCCGGTCGTGCAGCAAGAGATGTAGTGGCGAAAAAATACAGAAAACACCAGAGCCGAGTGTAGTAACGGGCGGAATCAAATAATCACAGTTCTAATACCAGTATTTTCAACAAGGAGAGAACTGAACATGAAAAAATTGTTAGTTATCTTATTAGGCTGCCTTGTATGCGGCCTGTTTGTATCAGTTGTTCGGGCAGACATTTCCGGACCTTTTACCACCTCCACGCCGATTCCCTCCACGTTGACTGATTGGGTTGGCTCGTTGGCGTTCCCGAAGTTCAATTCGGCCCTCGGAACACTCGATTCGGTGGAGTTGGACCTCAGCGGTGGCTTGACCACGACACTCACAGTTATAAACAATTCTGATTTCGGATCCAGTGGAAACGCTAAGACAGAATTAATGGTTACTGTACAGGATGCCGGGAACAACCTGATTTCCCCGGAACTTGACATTCTTTCGCCGGCTTTTGGCTACACTTTGGGCCCCGGCGGGAGCATCACTTCAGGGTTGCTGACGAAGAATGGCAGTAGCAGTGACATATATACACTCGCAGCCGTGTTAGCTGAGTTCAACGGACCCGGCACGATTTCTTTAAATGCCTCGACGTTCACGCAGACGAACCTCAGTAACACGGGCGGAAACACCTCTGCTTCGCAAGTGACTAACGCGGCACTGACGGGTACTGTGACGTACACTTACAACCCTGTTCCCGAACCCTCCACCCTCGCCCTTCTCGGCGTCGGTGCCATCGGCCTGCTGGGCTTCGCTCGGCGACGTCATTGGGCCTAACGTTCGGCGACCTTATCGAACACAATTATACAAGCCCCGTCCGGCGACCTGCCGGGCGGGGCCTTTTCCTGCGCGGGCAGGCCGAAAGTCGCGGCCGAGGCCGATCAAAAGACAGGCCATGAGTCCGACGAGGGCTTGTGGTCTGCCTTTGCTTGCCTCGCTGACTCCGGGTTTGAACGGGCAACGGTCTTCGTGCAATTCCAACGTGAAATGCGGCTTTCGCACTCAGAAACGGAAGAGCCAAAAAAATCTAATAATCATTGAACGGCGGACAGGCATTCTTTCCTGTCTTTTTCCAGCCGGACAAGAATGGCCGGCCTCCTGGTTACCGGCCTTTTTATGTATCAGCTTGCCGCACAATGAGTTATACATGCTAGCACGAAATCAGTTATTTGTCTGGAAAACCGCCGCCATTTCGTATTGGAAGTGAGGCCCGGTTATGGTACCGTATATGCCCCGCTGGTAATGAGGCCGAGTGGGCGACACGGAGTTAGTTGCCCATGGCCAAAGGACGCGAAGGAGCGTCCCGGGAACGATGCACAGGTCACGCTCTTTTTAGAGACAGTGACCGGCCTACAAGGAAGGAGGCCGGCATGCATTCCAACCAGAAACAGGAAGTCCGAGTCCACATTCGCTGGATGATTCGGCGCGATATGCCCGAAGTCCTGGCTATTGAAAAACAGTGCTTCGAGTATCCCTGGAGCGAAGACGATTTTGTCAATTGTCTCAGGCAGCGCAATTGTATCGGCATGGTGGCCGAACAAGACGATCGGGTAGTGGGGTTCATGATTTATGAACTCCATAAGACTCGCATTCACGTGCTGAACTTCGTGGTGGCGAAAGACTTCCAACACCGAGGCGTGGGCAGTCAAATGATCGCCAAACTTGCGGCCAAGCTCTCCATTGGGCGTCGCACCCGCATTGTGCTGGAAGTCCGCGAAACCAACCTTTCCGCGCAATTGTTTTTCCGCGAGAACGGTTTTCGCGCGGTATCGGTGTTGCGTAGTTATTACGCCGACACACCGGAAGACGCCTATATCATGCAATACCGCTATCGCCCGGAAAAAATTCCCGCGCAAATCCCCAACCGCATTACACGTATGGCCGGTTAACGAGAGTGCGTCAAAAACATACGTAATTTCGGTTGCGCAAAGTCACTGTAGGGTGGGTGCTTGCACCCACGCATTCGTTCTATACCAAGATATGGCGTGCGTGCAAGCACGCACCCTACGTCTCGATTAACCGCAAGCGGTTTCAAGGGGCTTTTCCCAATCCGTCCGGTCTGGCGGATCTCATTCATTCGGGTTATGCTTAAGAGTAGTTTTCTTGAGGATTTAATTTATGAGCGATGACCGGTCCATAGGCGAACAAACTTCAACCAACCAACCGTTTAAAATCGAGGTGGCCGATCGCGTGCGCCGTCTGCCGCCCTATCTCTTTGCCCAAATTAACAAATTGTTGTACGATAAACGCCGCGCGGGCGACGACGTAATCGACCTGGGCATGGGCAATCCCAGCGATCCGCCGCAAGATATAGTCGTGGAAAAGCTCACCGAAGCCGCCCGGGATCCGAAAAATCACGGCTATTCCGAGGCCAAAGGCATTTTGAGTCTGCGGCGTGAGGTGGCCTCGAAATACTTCAAACAACACGGCGTAAGACTCGACCCGCTAAATCAAGTCCTGGCGTGCCTTGGATCGAAAGAGGGATTCAGTCACATGTGCCTGGCGTTGGTGGGGCCGGGGGACACGGCAATCGTTCCCGCTCCTCACTATCCGGCCCATCTTTATGCGGTGGCAATGGCCGCCGCTAATGCTATCCTTTTGGAGGTGACCGATCCAGCCAAATTTCTATCTAACATTGATTACACCTGCCGGCACATGGAACCCCGGCCGAAATTGTTGATTATCAATTTTCCACACAATCCCACGGCCACCGTGGTGGAGCCGGAATTTTACGTCGAGGTGGTGAATCTGGCCAAGAAGTGGCAATTCATGGTTATTTCCGACCTGGCGTATGCCGATGTGGCCTTCGACGGGTACAAGACGCCGAGTTTTCTCGCCGCTCCCGGTGCAATAGACGTGGGCGTGGAATTCACCACCATGAGCAAAGGCTACAACATGGCCGGATGGCGCGTGGGTTTTGCCGCCGGTAATGCCGAAATGCTCCGGGCCCTTGCCACGATTAAAGGTTATTACGACTACGGCATGTTCCAGCCCATCCAGATTGCGGCCATCGTGGCCTTGCGCCACACCGATGCGGCAGTGGAAGAACAAGCGGCCATTTATCAGCGGCGGCGCGACGTGCTATGTGAGGGCCTGGAACGGCTGGGTTGGCCGGTGAGACGCCCCAAGGCCAGCATGTTTTTGTGGACAAAAATGCCCGAGCCCTGGGCAACGCAAACGACTTCCTTCGAATTCGCCATGAAACTGCTGCAAGAGGCCGACGTGGCGGTCAGCCCCGGGGCCGGTTTCGGTCCGGCGGGCGAAGGCTTCCTGCGCCTGGCCCTGGTGGAAAACGAAAACCGGCTCCGCCAAGCCGTGCGGCAAATCGGGCGATGTTTGGGAAAATAAGGGGGAGAACGTTTAGCAGAAATCGGGTTCTAACATAAGGTTGGTCGGGAAGTGTGAAAAAAGCTGGACTCATCAGGCGGGGGCTAGTTGATAGGAAAATTCGCTGACATCCATTTGTTGCTTTGCATGTTCGATAGTCATGCTGACAACATGTCCCTTTTCGTCGAGTTCAACTAGAACGTTTTCGTTCAGGTCGTGGGTTTCCGCGATCTTTTTGTCGCTAAAATTGACAAGAAGCGTATCAGTATCTGGAAAGTACTTAACCTTCATCTTCCACCTCCCTAAATCGTCGGTCAAAAAAAGCATTGTGAACGGTTTTGCCGTCCGCGAGCAGCACTACACGCAAATATTTTCCCCCAGCTTCCGGGACTCTCCCCCATTTTTTAATCCTTCCATCTTTTTGAATGATTTCTTCGATCGGATGGGAAATTACTTGTTCGATCCATTCAATCCGAATGTCGCGACGATCAGGCCGGTCATGTGTGTGCAGAAAATACTGCGTAAACTTCATATTTACATAATATGTCAGGCTATAGACTTCGTCCAGGACAAAAAAGCTACAGGAAATAGATTTACGGTCCTTTCCAATTGTCCAATAGCCTTCCGAGCAGTACAATCGACACTGCTCCCAATAAACTGAAAACTTATAACTGACAACTTATAACTTTCCATGCAAACCGCTCAATACCAACTGCACGCCGACATCGAGCAAAGGCATTGGTGGTTTGTCGGGCGGCGGCGGATCATGACGCGGTTGGCGGCCGAGATTTTGCCGCCCTCGCCGCAGTCGCTGGTAATCGACGTGGGCTGCGGCACGGGGGCCAATATAGCCGCACTGGCCGACCGGTTTGCCTGCGTGGGAATCGATACCTCGGCCGAAGCGATTCAGTTGGCACACGCTCGATTTCCCCAAGTGCGGTTTTTAACCGGCCTGGCCCCGGACGACCTGGGCGACCTGGCCCGGCAGGCCCGCTTGATCTTGCTGATGGACGTGTTGGAGCATGTAAGCGATGATTTTCTTTTTTTCTCGCGGCTTTTGGCCTCTGCCGCGCCGGGCTGCTATTTCCTGCTGACAGTTCCCGCCGACGAGTCGCTGTGGAGCGAGCATGACGAGTCTTTCGGACACTATAGACGCTACGATGCGGGCCGTCTGGAAAAGGTTTGGGCCGGTTTGCCCGTGATGCCGTTACTTTTTTCCCATTTTAACAGCCGGCTGCTCCCGTTGATTCGCATTATTCGAGCTTGGAACCAACGTCGCCATCGTGCGGCGGGCCGTGCAGGCACCGATTTCTGGATACCCAATCCGCTTAGCAATTTTTTGCTCGAGCAAACTCTTGCCGGCGAAGGCAAACAATTGGTTAAGGCGATTCGGCAAGAATCGCGTGGATATTCACGTGGGGCCAGTCTGCTGGCCGTGTTACGCTTGGAACAAGGCTCGATAAGGCCTCGCACAAAACCGCCTGACGTTGCAGCGGATCATCGATAATAATACGGTTATCAGTTGTCAGCTTTCAGGGGTCGGTTTCAGTTGTCAGTTGTAAACCTTCAGCCTCCGGCCTACAGCCTAACATCGAAAAGTTTAACGCCGGTCGTATTTCAACCCCACCCGGCATGGTGGTGCTCGGGTATCTATGCCGCCATGGCGAATGCGAGTAAAATCATAACAGTGGCTGTTGCCGATAGTTGCGCAATTATGAAATAAAAAAGGGTTCCTGTTCGCCGGTACAAGAACCCAATCTCAGGCTGCCCGAACGCATGCATCTTAAAGGTGCTAGTTCGGAGACCCGCAGCCAGTATAAACAGCTATCGGGCCGACTACCGGTCGGACTTTAAGTGACTAATCCGAAGATTCAAACTAAAATCATGACCACAATCGCAAAACTCGCCCTGGAAGACGGCACGGTTTACTCGGGAACCTCCTTCGGCGCGGAAGGCGAAGTAGACGGCGAAGTCTGCTTCAACACCTCGATGACCGGCTACCAAGAGATACTGACCGACCCCAGTTATCGCGGGCAGATCGTCACCATGACGTACACCGAGATCGGCAACTACGGCATCAATGCCGAGGACGTGGAAAGCCATAAGCCGCAACTTGCCGGGTTTGTCGTCCGCCAGAGTAGCCGCCGGGTGAGCAATTTTCGGGCCGACGGCAAACTGGGCGATTATCTCAAGAAAAACAACATCGTCGGCCTGGAAGGCATCGATACCCGGGCGTTGGTGCGGCGGATTCGCACATTAGGCGCGATGAAAGGCGTTCTGTCGACCGTCGATCTGGACGACGCCAGCCTGGTGGCCAAGGCCAAGGCCAGTCCGGGCCTGGTCGGCCGCGACCTGGTCCGCGAAGTGATTCCGGAAAAGGCCATAGAGTGGCACGAACCCTTGAGCCCTTGGACTCGCCTAAGTGGGAGTGCCACTGGCTCTGCCAGTGCAAGTGCCGCTGGCATCTTGCCAGTGGTTGGTTCGAGTGGCACTGGCATCTTGCCAGTGGCCGATAGCACAAAACAAGACGTCGCCGACTTGCCGCTGGTTATCGCCTTGGATTACGGCATGAAATGGAACATCGCCCGGTGGCTGTTCGACTCGGGCTGCCGCGTGACCATCCTGCCCGGCACGGCCACGGCCGAGCAAGTGCTTGCCTACAATCCGGCCGGCGTGTTCCTATCGAACGGGCCCGGCGATCCCGAACCCCTCGACTACGCCCAAAAAACCATCCGCGACCTGTTGGGCAAAAAGCCCATCTTCGGCATCTGCCTGGGCCATCAACTCCTGGCCCTGGCCTGCGGTGCGAAAACCTACAAACTAAAATTCGGCCACCGCGGCGCGAACCAGCCCGTCTTGAACAAGCTCACCGGCCGAGTGGAAATCACCACGCAGAACCACGGTTTCGCGGTAGATGCCGATTCGCTGCCCGCGGAACTGGAAATCACTCATCTAAATCTCAACGACAACACGGTGGAAGGCATGCGCCACAAAACCATGCCCGCCTTCAGCGTGCAATACCACCCCGAAGCCTCCGCCGGGCCACATGACAGCAATTATCTATTTGGGCAGTTTCGGGAAATGCTGTAATAAAATATAAACACGCGATGAAATAGTAGGATTAAATGAGGATGGCATGAAACAAGATTTGACTATTGATGCTCTCTTGCAGGAGGCGGCTACCTTTGCCGCTACAGAATCAGAGTATGCTGAACCCTCCTTATACGGTGTAACCGATGGCAAAGCTGTAGGGACCTATGTTGAACAAAAGTTCCGTGCGCACTTGGAAACAAATTACAACTGTGGGGATAGCAATTCGGCAAAGGGCATCGATTTACCTATCATTAATGTTGATTTAAAAGTAACGAGTATCAAACAGCCTCAATCATCTTGTCCCTTTAAGTCCGGCAGACAAAAGATATTCGGGCTTGGTTATTCTCTCTTGGTATTTGTTTACGATAAGAAGGATGATGAGAAGACGCATGCGGCTATTCTCAACATCCTGCATACAATTTTTGTCATCAAGGAACGCACGGCGGATTACCAGATGACGACTGGTTTGCGGAAAATACTGGAGAATAGCGGAAACGAGGAGGATCTAATAGCATTTATGCATGACAAAATGCTTCCCATTGACGAAATCGAAGCGACGAAAATCGCTAAAGATCTCATGGCGAATCCGCCAGAGATTGGGTATTTAACCATATCTAATGCCCTACAATGGCGATTACAATATGCAAGAGTAATTGATAAAGCGGGACAAATAAATGGCGTTGTTAAAGTGCGTTAGCAGTCAATTAAGTTGCGGGGAAACATGTCAGTTATTGGAAAAACGAAAAAAATTGCCGAGTATGGAGATTTTCAAACTCCTTTGGCGCTAGCCCAAAGAGTTTGTGGCGCTATTGACCGGCAACATGTACAACCTAATACTATTATTGAGCCGACCTGCGGAAAAGGGGCATTTCTGAAAGCCGCAGCGGAAAGATTTCCCGGCGCTTCCAAGATACTTGGTATCGAAATTAATCCGGCATACGTTGAAATCGCAAAAAAGTTAAATGCATGCGACGTTTTGAACGGCAGGATGGAAATTCGGCAAGGAGATTTCTACGCTGTTAACTTCGCCGATCTGCTCTTGAGTTGTGTCGATCCGATTTTGGTCATTGGCAATCCACCTTGGGTAACAAATACGGAACTGGGATCGCTGGGAAGCTGTAACGCACCGCAAAAAAGCAACTTCCAGGGACGTAATGGGCTTGATGCCATCACAGGGAAAGCTAATTTCGATATATCGGAATGGATGCTTATTAAATTACTTGAGAATTTGAACGGTCGGAAAGCAACTCTTGCCATGCTCTGCAAGACGGCCGTTGCACGGAAAGTATTGCATCATGTGTGGAAAGAGAAGATCGCCCTAGACCAATCTTCCATCCATTTAATTGATGCGGACCGCTATTTCGGCGTTTCTGTAGAAGCATGCCTTCTAGTTTGTAATCTTGTTCCCGGCTCTCAGAACTGTGAATGTGACATATATGAAGATTTGGCTGATCGAAAAACATCAAAAGTAATCGGCTTTCGCGATGAACTAGTTATTGCCAATATAGAAGCATATGAACGCTGGAAACACTTGCGTGGAAAGTGTATTTACAAATGGCGTTCGGGAGTGAAACATGATTGCAGAAAGGTAATGGAGTTATGGCTTGAAGGAAATGCCTTTCGAAACGGATTCGGAGAAATTGTTGAATTGGAGCCTGATTACATATATCCAATGTTGAAAACTTCGGAAGTCGCAAATGAATCAACTTATAAACCTAAGCGATGGATGCTTGTTACTCAGCATACTCCGGGAGAAGATACTTCGGCAATAAAATCCATAGCACCAAAGACCTGGAAGTATTTGAACGACCACGCAGATGCATTAGATCGTCGAGGCAGCTCAATCTATCGCAAACGTTCGCGTTTTTCAGTCTTTGGAATAGGTGATTACACTTTTGCTCCCTGGAAGGTCGCCATATCAGGCTTCTACAAAAGATTCCGCTTTGCAGTGATTGGCCCTTACAATGGAAAACCAATCGTACTTGACGATGCTTCGTATTTCATTGCATGTCAAAGTGAAAAGGAGGCTTTTTTTCTTCACTCTCTCTTGAGCAGTGAAGTAGCGCAAGAGTTCTATTCAGCTTTCGTATTCTGGGATGCAAAACGGCCAATAACAGTCGATGTTTTGAAACAACTTAATTTAATTGCTCTTGCAAAAGAACTGGGGCTAATGCACCAGATGGAGATAAATCAAACATCAACATCGAATTGTAAACAACACATTTTATTTGAATAAATTTATGCCTTTCACGTCCGCACTGCTATCGCCCGAGTTGCTGGTCCAACTGGAAAAGATGGAGTTGGTCAGCCGCAAGGTTTTTCGCGGTCGGATGAAGGGCGAGCGCCGCAGTCCGCGCAAGGGGCAGAGCGTGGAGTTCGCCGATTTCCGCAATTACGTGCCGGGCGACGACCTGCGGTTTGTGGATTGGAACACCTACGCCCGGCTGGAAAAACTCTTTTTGAAGATGTTCCTGGAAGAGGAGGACCTGCACTTTTACGCCCTGATCGACGCCAGCACGTCGATGGATTTCGGCGAGCCCACCAAACTGCGATACGCCCTGCAATTGGCGGCCGCCTTGGGATTCATCGGGCTGGTGCGGGGCGATCGGGTGAAAATCGAGACTCTCGGCTCACCCGGCGGGCAGGTCTCGCCCATGTTTCGCGGGCGGCGGAGCCTGTGGCGTATGCTCGAACATCTGGAAACGATCCAGCCCGGTCAGAACGGCTCGCTGACCGAAGGGATCAAGAGTTTCTGCCTGCGGAACTCGGGCAAGGGCATTGTGCTTTTAATCAGCGACTTGATGGACAAAAATGGTTTTCAGGCCGCATTGCGATATTTGGTCTCGAAAGATATGGACATCTACGTTGTGCAACTCTTATCGGCCGAGGAACTGGACCCGGATGTGAAAGGCGATCTGCGCCTGGTCGATTGCGAGGACGACGACGTGGCCGAGGTAACAGTGACCGGGCCATTATTAAATAGATATAAAAAAACCCTGGCGGCATTTGTCGATTCGGCCAAGGAATTTTGCACCCGCCGCGGCATGGCATACTTGCTGGCACGGACATCAATACCGGTCGATCAGTTGGTCACGGGATATTTGGCCACGCGGGGATTGGTGCGATAAAAATGTTGACAAGTGGAACATAATCCGTGTAGCGGCGTGCCATGATAACCCGGGCAGTGTGGAAGAGAGCCGCGAAGCGGCGTGCCATGATAGCCCAGGGCGGAGCACAGCGCAGCACTGGGTAAACGAACAGCGTCAAAACCCGTTAAGCCCTGAAAGGGCGCGCTACCATTGGAATTAATAACGTCAAACGAGAATTTGTTTTATGCCCCAATCTCTGGCAAATGTATTGATTCATATTATTTTTAGCACGAAAAACCGCGCGCCCTATATTGAAACTGAAATTCAAAATCCGCTCTATGCTTATTTGGCCACGGCCTGCCGCACTTGCGGATGTCCGGCGCATAAAATCGGCGGGACGAACGATCACGTGCATATCGCTTGCTCTCTTTCGCGGACGATAACCATGGCCGATTTGATCGGGACGATCAAGGCCGATTCGTCCAAATGGATTAAAACCCAACGAACATCGTGGGGCGATTTTTCCTGGCAAAATGGATACGGGGCGTTCTCCATCGGACAGTCGCAGTTGGATATTGTCAAAAAATATATTGCCGGGCAAAATGAACATCATCGGGTGCGAACGTTTCAAGAGGAATTCCGCGAATTTTTGAATAGATATGAAATCCAGCCCTGGACCCAGGGCTGCGTGACTCCGCCCTGGGCTATCGTAGTACGCCGCTTCGCGGCTATCGTAGTCCGCCACTTTGCGGCTATCATGGCGTGCGTTTTGGATATCATAGCGTGCTGCTTCGCGGCTAAGAAGATAATCGTAACCCTGCACATTTATTAGGATAACAATGCTCCCCACCCTGACCAACATGCTTTCCTGGTGGCAGTGGTTGATACTGGCGGCGGTGCCGCCGGCGATTGTGGCATTGTATTTTTTGAAGCTCAAACGCCATCCATTGATCGTGCCCAGCACTTATCTTTGGCACAAATCGATCGAAGACCTGCACGTGAACACGATCTGGCAGCGGCTGCGGCGAAATACACTCTTGTTGCTGCAACTACTAATCATTTTTTTAATCATGGGGGCCTTGTTGCGTCCGAGTTGGCAGGGGACCAAGCTTATCGGCAACCGATTCATTTTCCTGGTCAACAACTCGGCCAGCATGTCGGCCACCGACGTCAAGCCTACGCGGCTGAAAGAGGCAAAAAGCCGGGCAGGCGAATTGATCGATCAGATGAAGTCGGGCGACGTGGCGATGATCATCAGTTTTGCCGACACGGCCCGGGTGGAACAGGGCTTTTCCGACGACAGGGGCCTATTGAATCGGCGGCTCGAGGCCATTAAACCTACCAATCGGTCCACATCGCTCTTGGAGGCCTTGAAACTGGCCGCGGGCCTGGCCAATCCGGGCCGCAGCGGAGAGGACATCAGGGACGTGCAGGTGGCCGAGGCCCTGCCGGCCACACTTTATATCCTTAGCGACGGAAAATTTCCACCGGTTACAGGGTTTGCCCTGGGCCATTTAGAGCCGAAGTTCATCCCTATCGGCTCACCCGAGTCTGTGAATGTGGGCATAGTGGCCTTTAGCGCCCAGCGGAACGAGACCAGTCCGGACCGTTTGCAGGCCTTTGCCCGGCTGGATAATTTCGGACCATCGGCCGTGAAAGTGCCTGCCGAGCTATATCTTGACGGCCGGCTGGTCGATGCCGATTCGGTGGAGGTCTCGCCCGGAGAGCCCCAAGGCATGGCCTTTGACATAACGGCCGTGGATACCGGAATTTTGAGGTTGAAAATCAAGGCCAAGGACCACCTAGCGCTGGACGACGAGGCTTGGCTGGTCCTTAGTCCGCCCCGGCGGACCAAGGTGCTGCTGGTCACGCCGGGCAATGAACCCTTGAAAATGGCCGTGCAAACCAAGTCGGCCCGGGAAATAGCCGAGGTCGAGATCGAATCGCCCGAATTTCTGAAAACCAAGACTTACGAATCGCAAGCGGCGGCCGGGGCTTATGACCTGGTGATTTTCGACCGCTGCCGGCCCGAAGGGAAGGGGCAAGGCAAAACCTCGATGCCGCAGGCTAACACGCTGTTTATAGGGGCATTGCCGGCGGACGGTGGGTGGTCGGCAGAGGAAAAAGCCGACGTGCCGCAGATTATCGACATCGATTCGGCCCATCCGCTTATGCAATGGATGGACATGGGCGACGTTTTATTGGCCGCCGGCACGCCGCTAAAGCCGCCCTCCGGGGCCACGGTGCTTATGGATTCCGATCTAGGACCGATGATGGCCATTGCCCCGCGCGACTCGTTCGAGGACGTGGTGCTGGGATTTACAATTATCGAGGAACAAGCCGGGGCCGAGGGCAAGACAAAAAAATATTATGGGACCAATTGGCCCACGCGGCAGAGTTTTCCAGTTTTTATAAGGAATTTGTTTGAATACAACGGCGGCGGCCGAACCGGGAGCGGCGGGGAAAACGTCCGGCCGGGCATGTCGGTCACTTTGGAATCGCCCGGCGGGCAAACGACGCTTAGCATCGTATCCCCTACGGGTGGCAAAACGGAGTTGAAATCAGGGAAACTGGGTAAATTAAGCTTTACGGAAACCGGGGATTTGGGTATTTACCACGTGCAATCGGGCGGAAAAACAATTGATCAATTTGCCGTAAATCTTTTCGATCCCGGGGAAAGTGACATCCGGCCGAATCGCTCGCCTTCCATTAAAGTGGGCGACGTAGAGGTCAAGGGAGAAGGCGTATGGCAGGCCGCTCGTAAGGAAATTTGGAAAACCGTGGTTTTGATCGGCCTAGCGGTATTATTGGTCGAATGGTATATCTATAATCGACGCATATATTGAATCAGTCCGGCGGTCGTTGACCGCCGGCTATTAATATTTTGTATGATGCGTCACTCTGGATATTATGGCAACCAAGACAAAAACCCGAAAACGACCTGTAAAACGGCATAAAACGCTCTCTCCCCGGGCGCGGAACAAGAAGCTGCTTGTGCGTTTGTTGGAAAACAACCTTATACGCCGGGTAAGCTTCGAGGAATATCAGGAAAAAGTCCGCGACGTGTACGATGGTCCCCAAGGGGCGATGCTGGCCTATTGCAGCCTTATTTCACTGCATACCCTGCTTGGCGAACGTCTCTTTAAAGAGCGGAAGTTCGACCTGAGCGGAGTGCGCAATATCCTGGACGTGGGCTCTGGGGCGGGCCAAATAGCCAAACATTTATTGAAGTATGCCGACGAGGAAGCCGAATTATCATGTTTTGACCTTTCGCACGAAATGCTGCGCCGGGCCAGGAACAGGCTGAAAAGCGACCGGCCCAGGTTCGTGGTGGCCGATCTTACCCGGCTGCCTTTCCCATCGGAAACATTCGACTGCGTTACCTGCGGTTACGTGCTGGAGCACGTTCCGGATCCGAAGGTCGGACTGGCCGAGTTAAGCCGGGTGATGATACCCGGGGCCCGGATGCTGCTTTTGGCGACCGAAGACAATTTTGCCGGGGCTTGCACGAGTTTGATGTGGCGTTGCCGGACCTATAATCGCCGTGAATTGGCCCGAATTTGCGAGGAAGTGGGGTTGCTTTGGAAGAAGGAACTTTGGTATACCCGCATGCATCGCGTCTTGCGCGCCGGGGGCATTTGCGTGGAATTGGTTAAGGGCTAGCCGCCGTCAGCAGTCGGCTTTCAGCAAAAAGTTCTCAGTTTACGGTTTACAGTCATCAGTTAAAGTAATCAGCGGCCAGGTTTCAGTGATCGGCATAAAATTATCCGCCTTCTTACTTAGCTTTGCTGTTCATTGTCCCTTTTTTTCATCCTTTATCCCTCATCCATCATCCTTTTCAATATTTTCCTCTTGACTTTTTAGCCAATTGCGATATGAATTGTTTTTGAAAGACAGAACGATTGCCGAAAAGGAATTGAATAAGATGAATCTTCCGTTTGGCGCTGGTCAGGGAACATTGGCCGGCCCGGCGGCGGATACCAGGGCCCGGTTAGGATGTCGTGCCCGAGCATTGTTGCTGCCTCTAGGAGATACTGAATGACCAGCTCAGAAGCTGATGCGTGTTCGTATTGCGACGAAGAACCTCCGGGTACTACGTCACAATTTATTGCCCCGCGCCTCCAGGCGCCTGTCTCCCGAGTGAAACGTCGTCGAGTTCTCGCGGATAGAGATCCCTTCTCCCCGGGTGGATTTTCGGGCCGGCAACCACGAACCACCTTCCAAACCAGGGCTTTTCGCAAGACTTTCTACCCCGACGTTACCGACAAGGAGTGGAATAGCTGGCACTGGCAAGCCCGCAACCGCATACGCACCCTGGACCAATTGGAACAGGTTTTAGTGCTGGCGGGCGAGGAACGGGATGCTCTTTCCCAGGCGAAATCCATGCTCCCGGTGAGCATTACGCCCTATTATATGAGCCTGGTTTCCCGCGACGACAGGAACCAGCCTTTGCGCAGGACCGTGATCCCCTCGACCCAGGAGTTCTACAAAGCCCCGGGCGAGGCCGACGATCCGCTGGGCGAAGAAGCCGACAGCCCCATACCGGGCCTAGTGCACCGGTATCCGGATCGGGTTTTGCTTCTGGTGACCGATTTTTGCTCGAGCTATTGCCGGTATTGCACCCGGTCGCGGATGGTGGGACACGGGCATATCGCGCCCCAGGAGGCCCGGCTGGAAAAGGCCTTCGAGTACATCCGCTCGACCCCGGCCGTCCGGGACGTGCTTATCTCCGGCGGCGATCCGCTGGCCTTAAGTGACGAGCGATTGGACTGGATCCTCACCTCGCTAAGGGAGATTCCGCACGTGGAGTTCGTGCGGATCGGCACCAAGATGCCGGCCGTGCTGCCGCAGCGGATCACGCCCGCACTGTGCCGGATGCTCCGCAAACACCACCCGCTGTGGATGAGCCTGCATTTCATCCACCCGGACGAATGCACGCCGGAATCGTTCCTGGCCTGCACCCGGCTGGCCGACGCGGGGATTCCCCTGGGTTCGCAGACCGTGCTGCTTAAGGACGTGAACGACAACGTGGAGACCATGAAAAAACTGGTCCACCGTTTGCTTATGATGCGGGTGCGGCCATATTATCTGTACCAGTGCGATCCGATTTCGGGGTCCGAGCATTTTCGCACTCCGGTTTCAAAGGGGCTGGAGATTATCGCGGGGCTACGTGGCTATACAACCGGGTATGCGGTGCCGAACTACGTGATCGACGCCCCGGGTGGCGGCGGGAAAATACCCTTGCAGCCCACGACCGTCGTGGGCCGCGAAGGCAACGACCTGCTCTTGAGGAACTACGAGGGGAATACCTACCGGTATCCAGACCCCATGCCGTAAAGTTTCGTTCTCACCAGGATCGTGGGAACGCATTAATAACATGTACAAGTTTGGGCGGCGGTTCAACTGCCGCCCAAACTTTATTTTGCCCCCCGGCCCGCGGATTGCAGCCCGTGGGGTTGTTTTGTATTATGCCGAAAAATTATTAAAATCAGGAATCCCCAAAGTTGCGCCGTAGTTGCATACGCGATTCCAAACGCATAGCCCAGCGTGAAGAACACATTTATGCGGTTTGAAGAGGTCAGCTACAACTTCAGCATTGCAAAAGTACTGGCCATTTTGATAATCGCCACAGGGCACTATTTTGGCGGAATACTCTCGATTTTCGCAACAGTTGGTTTATTCATATTTGCCTTCTCTTCCGGGTATTTTACGGCAAGCAAGTATCGCCGCCCTTTTTCCAAGAAAGAGTTTTGGCATGCCAAAATAGTTCGTCTTTTGTATCCCATCGTAGTGATCGATATATTCCTGTTTTTCCTTTTCCTGATGCAGGGGAGGACGGGAATTTATGCCTGGCAGACGTTGCCCTCGCTTTTGGGGCTTAACGGACTCTTGAATTGGTTAAGTATATCAAATCCGTCTCCATTTGGAGTTGGCATGTGGTTTTTCACGTTGTTGCTGCTGTTCTACGCGTTTTACCCGCTTATAGCTTTGATAAACGAAAAACGCATCTTCGCCGCCGCCTTTTTACTCGTATCTTTAATCTCCACCACCATCCTTCAATACACGATGCCTGTAGGCTATATGTTGTGGATGTGCAGTTTCGCCTTTATTTTCGGTACGTACTCGGGCGTGTACGCCTTTAATTTGCGCCCGGCGTATGCAGTGGCGATTTTTTTGGGCTCTTTTTCGTTGATGCTTTGTCAAAAATTAATCCTTAACTTTAATGCGACAAATTATGTTTTGATACTTATCGGTTCAATAGCAATAGTCGAATATCTGCTGAACAAAAAGTTGCCCGGTTTGTATCTCGATAAGATTATTGTATTGTCCGGCAGCATAATGCAAATTTACTTCATTCATACATACCTGTTTGTTAAACCAATGGCCAACTGGCCGATGGTAAACTATATAATTTCCATGACAATCATAATTGCCGTTGCCTTTGCGTTAAGCAAAATATCCGAGAGATTGAAGGAACTGGGAACGCGGCTTTTTTAGATTCCATCCCCGCCTGCAAAAGGGATCCGCACGCGCATTGTGATATAATATATGTCGTGCTGGATTCCCTTGCCCAAGAGATTTCACCCAACACATACGTTAACATTATGGCCCAGTACCATCCTAGCGGACACGCCGGCCGTTATCCATCGATAAACCGCCGCGTTACAAGCGCCGAATATATTGAGGCATTAGGCATCGCCCGAGAAGAAGGTTTGCGATTGGATAAAGAATAGCGCGGGCGTCATGTGTGGATGCAAGCGCCATGCCCAGGCTTTCAGTGGGCATATAGAAGTCCTTGTTCCCAGGCTCAGCCAGGGAACGAAAGAATTTTATGCTTCGCCTCTTGATCACCAATGATGTATATAATGTTCCCAGGCAGAGCCTGGGAACAAGTCGAAGGTGCACCTAGGAACAAGGTTTTAAGCCGTGAAGGCCTTAATTATTACCGACATTCAGAACGATTTTTGTCCGGGCGGGGCGTTGGCTATCCGGGAAGGAGATGAGGTAGTTCCGCTTATCAAACAATTGCAGCAGCGGTTCGGCCTGGTCGTGGCCACGCAGGATTGGCATCCGCGGGGGCACGGCAGTTTCGCGGCCAATCATCCGGGCAAAAAGGTCGGGGAAGTCATCGACTTAAACGGCTTGCCGCAAATTCTCTGGCCGGTGCATTGCGTGGAAAACACGCCGGGGGCCGATTTTCATCCGGGGTTGGATCGGGGACGGATCGCCCGGGTGTTTCACAAAGGCGCCGATCCAGGCATAGACAGTTATAGCGCATTTTTCGACAACGAGCATCGCAAGGGCACGGGTTTGGTCGAATATCTGAAGGAACGAGGGGTCGATGAAGTTTATTTATGCGGGCTGGCCACCGATTACTGCGTAAAATTCACCGCCCTGGATGCCGTGGATTTGGGTTTTAAAACCCGCGTGATCCTAGACGCCTGCCGTGGAGTGAATCTGCAGCCCGGCGACGTGGAAAGGGCCATCGCGGAAATGCGGGCAAAGGGAGTGAGGGTATTGTCAGCCGATAGGGTTCGGGGTTCAGGGTTCAGTAATTTGCTGGAAGAGCACATTCCACACTACGAAATCTATATCCTGAACTCTGACCTCTGAACCCTGAACCCTTTATTCCGGCAGGGGCTGGTCTTTGGTTTCCGGGGCGAAGGGCAAGGCGAGCAAACCCACCACGAAGATCGCGCACATGGTCGCGCCGGCGTAGCGCATGGGTTCGGGCTGGTTAACAAAAACCTTGCTGCTGAGCAGTCCCAATGTAATCGGTCCAATGGCGGCCACGTATCGGCCGATGTTGTAGCAGAACGATGTGCCGGTGCTGCGCAGGCGGGTGGGATATAATTCAGGGAAGTAGACGGCATAGCCTCCGAAGATCATGAATATGCAGCCGCCCATCAGCGGCGTCATCCAAATCACATCGAACCAATTGTTCATAAACAAAAATGCGATGCAAGTGCTTGCGCCGGCCAGGATGAATGCAATGGCGAAGGCCTTGCGGCGTCCCATTTTGGCCGTCACATAGCTGAACGAATAAGCCCCGACGAATCCGCCGATGTTGAACAACATGGAAGTCATCCCGGCCCAAAAACCCGCCAGCCCGTTGAGTTTTTTCGCCCTATCGGAAATCCTCTTGGCGTGTTGCGCAATATCCGAGGTCGATTTTTCGGGGGGCTGCGAAAGATACGCCGACAAACGCTCATGGCGCGTTTTAGTTTTGGCATCGGGCAAAGGATGGTTCTTCTCGACCAACGCAATAATTGTTTCTTTGGATATTTCATTGTCGCCTTTGCGCAGGTCAAGGATCGCCGCGAAAATTTGTTGCGAGTCTTTCAGTCCGGGCTTTTTATCAAGCAGAAACTTGGGCGGGATTTTTTTGATGAAATCTGCGGCATCCTTGGGCGTTCCAATTAGAAGCGAAATAAATTCGCGATCTTTTTCGGCTTCGCCGCCGGTCCGCTCTTTTGCTTCGTACATTTTCCGAAACACGGACTGGTTCAAATCGATGCTGAAGAAACCGATCCCCCAGAGTCCGATAACGCCGGTCGAAGCGAGGATCATGCCGATGATGGTGTTTTTCCGCCAGCGCGGATCGCCGAACAGTTCCAAAAGCGAGCCGGCTTTTTTCTTCTTTCCGCCCGAAGCCACTGATTTTTGCCAGGTTTCCGGTTCCTTGAGTTTGCGGAACACGGGGATGGCCAAGAAAGCGGGCAGCGCACCGATGGCCAATGTCCAACGCCATGAAGTTCCGAGATGGATATCGCTAATTTCCTCCAAGCGGCTGAATCCCATGCCGATCAAGGCGGCGGTCACGTTGCCCCAATTAGCCATGGCTTGCAGAAAAGCCAATGCCCGCGGCCTGATGTGGCCGGGCATATACTCGGCGACCAGTGCCACGCCCACCGAAAATTGCCCTCCTATGCCGAGTCCGCAAAGGAAGCGATAAAGAATAAAATCCCAGTAGTTTTGGGCAAAACCGCTGATGCCCGTGAATATGGAATATATGAGAATGGTCATAACCATGGTGCGGGCACGACCGATCTTATCGCCCAGGATCCCGAATATAATTCCACCGGTGGCCCAACCGATGAGCATTAACGAAGTTGCTATGCCGGCGTACAAATCCACATCGGAGTTATCGGGTAAAAGCCCGGTCACGGCCCGTTGGCGGGCAACATTAAACAGTTGCTGGCCCATGGTGTCGAAGACCCAACCCAGCGTGCAGACCGTCAATACGAACCATTGATAGCGGTTCAACTGGTAAAACCAGGGCCCGTGAATATCCGGACCGTCAATAACATCAGTGCGAGACTGTGAATCGCTCATGGATGAAGACCTGCGTTTTTTATGGTGTCGATAAAGACAGATCAAGCCATTGCGGATCGGTCATGGGGGACAATGATAACCGATTCGTCTAACCATTTCCATGCGGCGGAAGAGACGAGTTTGGCCGGACGGCGATTTTTTCGTAAAGCACTTCGATGATTTCGCCGGCCACTTCCGATTGGCTGCTTTCCAGGAGCACGTCCAGTTTTCCGTGCAGTTCGCGTTTGCGGTTCATAAGGTGGACGGCCGTAAGCGCCCCTTCCGTGGTAAGGGGGCCGCCCAGACCGACGCGGCTCTGGAGTTCGTCGAAATCGGCCTGCGTCCAGCCGTGGAATAATTCGCCGTGATTTTCCAGCACTTGTTCAACCATGGGATTGGTCAGGCGGTCGAAAGAGCGATATAGCAATTGGGCCGGATCGATGAAAAGCTCATCTACAGATATCCCCAACCCCGCGGCCAGGCGATGCAAGGTGCGGACATGAGGCTTTTTGACCCCGTTTAAGATGCCGCGAATGGTGCGCTTGTCCAGACCGGTCAGCCCGGCGACCTGGCAAAGCGACATGCCAGCCGCCGCTATTAAACGCTGTAAATTGTCCTTGGCATGGTTCGACATCACCAGGCAACTCCCAGCCAAGGGGATAGTCCCATTTTCGCCGGCCATGCCGGCCGCATGGCGCCAGGAAAATGGGACGGTCCCCAAGTCTTTCCCCAAGACGCCGATAAACTATACTAGTGTATACCTGATTATCGGCGATTCGTCAATGCGGCCAAATTGTGCAAATTCTTAAAAAAAGAAAAAAGGGGGGGTAATTGGACCCAATGCGCATGAAAAAAGCCCGCTAAAGACCAGTCAGGTTTCGGTCTGCAACGGGCTTCCACCGCGGGAATATACCTGACGCCTCGTGCGGTGTCCCTGTCAGAACGTCATCGATGAGGCAATCGCTGTTAACGTCCTGACTAATGAAATATACGTCAAAAAAAGTGTCCGGCAAGTGCGGTTGAATCTTGGGGACGGAGATTTAACGAGGTTACAGGCTTTATACCCCCATATAGCGGATAGCTATGTGAGGGATATCGCACTAATGGACATGGAAGTGATCTAGCTGTTCAATTCAGCATTTAATTTGGTTTCCCAGGGATTGGGCCAATCGCCCCAATGGTCGAGATACAGGCGGAAGGCCGGTACGTCACTGGCCTTGGTTTCCAGCCAGGCTTTGGTTTGGGCGATTATTTGCTGTTCGGCGGCAAGGTCCAATTGCCCCAGCATAACCCGCGTGCGCAGGAAAACAAAATAGGTATCCAACACGTCGCAACGGCAATAGTCGTTGATATCGGTCAGCCGGCCGGCGTCGTACATGTCTTGGACCATGTCGCCTTGGACGTCCATTTTGCCGGGCTTGCCCAACAGGTTGGCCACCAAATTCAGCCCGCCGGTCATTCGCGCGGAGCCGAAATTGGTGAGCAATTCGCACAGGTCAATATGTGCGGCCGTATTATAACGGTTGCGGGGTTGGTCGAACGACTTGCCCGCGGTTTGGAACCAGCCGGGCACGCTGATGCCGTAACGGAAGGCGGTCAACTCCAGAAGCGGCAGGTCGAAACCGCGGCCGTTGAAGCTGACCAGCGTGGGCCGGCGATACTTTTCCCAGCCCCGCCAAAAATTTTCGGTAATAACGTGAGGGCGGAATTGGGGTTCGTCCAGGACCACCACGTCCTCGAGGCGGAAATCGGCCGTCACCTTGCCCACCGCCACCGATATGGGCAACTGAAAGCTGTAGGGAATAAAATCGCTCTCATATTTTTGCATCAACTCGTCGCGATAGCGCCGCACCGCCTCGGCCGGCGAAAGCGACTGACCGGCATAACGCAGCTTTGCAACCAATTGGGCGTCGGCGACGCTTTCGGTATCGAAGACAAGGTAACGGATCGTGGAAGGCATGGGGAGAGGGGCTAGGGGTTAGGGGCTAGAGATTAGAGTTTTTGTTTGAGGTTTGAGTATGTTTTTCGAGCATGTTTTATTATTGCAAATTGCAAATTGAACAACTATTATCACTTGCACGTTTTTAGCATTACTGCGTATTCATACTTTTTTACTGAAAACTGATTACCTATTCAATAGAAAAGACTCACGACCCCTTTATTCCTTATTCTTTATTCATTTATCTGTGGCATCGTTCTTAGACCTGTCGGAATACCATTCTCTTTGGAAAACACAATGCCCTGTTTCTCATTAGCCCCTTCTTGAACTTCTGCTGGAATACTGTCGCCCTCAAATGTCGCTTTGAGTGTAATTGTCATATGCATGTCCATTTTCCCCGTGGGGGACGAGTCGTCAATTAATGTGACATCGCATTTGACAGTCTTATCCTCATGGTTCAAATTCTTCAACCTGTAGCCCATGCCGTTGTACAGATTGGGAGAAGGACCGTGTTCAAAAATGTAGAACTTACCAGCCGTAACTTTGCCAGCCTTCTCGAACAAGATTATGGCAATGCCAGCTTTGTCACCTTGCTCAGTAATTGACACCCATGCGTGTTCATCTGGTCTCGGTGAACGCTTGCAGCTTACAACACAAAAAAGAAAACCGAGCAACATGATTAGTATACGGGACTCATTCATAAATAGTATTATTTATCCTTTTTCTGGCAGCAAGACAGCATTTTAGGACCTATAAAGGGTTCGGGATTCTTATTTATTGACTTAAAGTGCGAAACCGCAAGACCCGCTCCCCTACGGGTCGCGGCTAAACGAATGAAAATCACCGGTAAAATGGCTATTTGATTTCATGACATTAATCTCATCCTTCATCCTTCATCCTTCTTTCCGCCGGCCGACGCAGACCAGGCACATATCGTCGCTTTGCTGGCGGCTGCCTACGAAAGTGCGGACGTCGTCGAGGATCCGCCGGCCGAGCATGGCTACGCTGTCGGTGTCCGCGGCCAGACGGGCCATCAGGCGTTGGTGGGTGTAGAGTTCGTCGCCGGCGTTCATGGCCTCGGTAATGCCGTCGGTGTAGAGGATAAGCGAATCGCCGGGCTGCAAGGGTATGACGCATTGTTCATAAGCGGTTTGAATATCGACCCCAAGCGGCAGATGCGAGATTTCGCCGCCCACCGGTTGGATGGAATCTTTACTCCGGTGCAAAAGCGGCGGCATATGACCGGCGTTGACAATCGTGGCCTGATGACCGATGGGATCGAGCACGGCCAATACAAGGGTGACGAAACGGTCCTCCCAACCGCTGCCGCAGAACACGCGATTCAGTTTGGTAACGGCGTCGGCGGGCACGGGCTCGCTGGCCAGGCAATAGCGGGCCTCGGCCGAGAGTTTGGCCATCAGCAGCGAGGCCGAAATGCCTTTTCCCGACACGTCGCCCAGGACCACCGCCAACCGCCCGCCGGAAAGCGGCACGTAGTCGTAGTAGTCGCCGCCCAGGGCATGGGCCGATTCGTAAAACTCGAAAAAATCGTAGCCCGCCAGGTTGGGCGATTCGGCGGGCAGGAAACCGCGCTGCACTTCATGGGCCACGGCCAATTCGCGCTTGATGGCCTGATCGCGCAGGGCCGTTTCGTGCAATTGGGCGTTTTCCACGGCAAAGGCCGCCTGGCAGGCCACGCTGGCCAATACGTCCAGGTCTTCCCGATTGAACCGGTTCCGCGAATCCAGGGTGTCGATCTGGATCACGCCCAGGGCGTTGCCTTCGCCGGTTATAAGCGGCGCGCACATCATCGAGCGGATGCGAAAGTCGACGATGCTCTCGGACATGTCGAAGCGCTCGTCCGAGGCGGCGTCGGCCGACAGAACCGCCTGTTTCGAGGTCGATCACGCTATTGATGATCGTGCGGCTGATTTTAACGCTTTGCGTGTCTTCGGAGCGACGGTACTTGATTGCCTTGGGCACCAGCCGGCCGGACTGCGGTTCCATAAGCACGATGAATCCCCGGTCGGCCTGGATGAAAATCTTGAAAAGGCTGTCGAGAATTTTGGGCAGCACGTCGACCAGTCCGATCGCCCGGCCCAGGTTCCGGCTGATTTCCAAAAGGGCCTTGAGTTTGGCCTCGGTGTTGACCTGCAAACGCATGCCCGTGGAACCGCTCGATACGTCCAATTGGGACATGATCGTGGAACCCGAGGAAATTTCTTCATCGTCGACGATTGTAGCGCCTTGGCCGGCCTGGGTCTTTGCAGCTTGCGGAAGGCGTGTCGCTGGGTATCGGCGGATTCAAGTGGAAGTCGAACGACAATTCGCAGATGCCGATCTCGTCGTTTTCCTTGAGCAATTGCCGCCCGGTCAACAATCGGCCGTTGACGAACGTGCCGTTGCGGCTGTGCAGGTCCTCGATATAGT
Organism: Pirellulales bacterium; assembly: GCA_963844755.1. Lineage (GTDB taxonomy): Bacteria > Planctomycetota > Planctomycetia > Pirellulales > Thermoguttaceae > JBEKIK01. The sequence continues at coordinate 971,487 of CAWJPM010000011.1, read as the reverse complement.
AGTTGCCCTCGATGTTGGTTATCCGCGCATGCTGCCGGCTGACCGACCCGGACTCCAAAACAATATCGCACGCCCGGATGCCGGCCGAGAACGGCCGCCGGGCCGTCCAGGGAAAAGATTTGTCCGGGACTTGGGCCCTGCAAGGCAAGGAGTATTGCCATGATTAGTTTTCAGTTATCGGTTGTCAGTTATAAGTAATCAGTTTTCAGTTATCAGTATGAGAAATATTCATTATCAGCCTTCAGATTCTAGGTATAAAGCATTAAAAGCTCAACTGCCGGGCATCCGCTCTTGACGGAAACCGGCTGGATATCTAGGCTTAGAAGGTGAATATGGCGTGATTTACCAGCCATATAGGGGGAGAGGTGTATTAGAGCCTTTCCCAAAAACGTGTCATTCTGAGCGAAGCGAAGAATCTGTAAAAGCGAAAAAACTTGGGGAATGGTGTAACGGTAGCACGACTGACTCTGGACAATGGGAACGATTAAAAAACCTCGTAATTTACGGGGTTTTTTGAGTTTCTTGGATACGATTTTCCTTTTTTTGGAGCAAAATCGTATCCGCAAATCGTATCCATCCTCACAACTGACTAAAATTCAGATGCCTTGTTTTCAAAGCTATAAACTCTCCGTAATTTGTCTATATTCACACTGGATACGAATCTGGATACGATTCCATGACAAGGGAATCAATGCAGGAACTCCAACGTTTAGCGGATCGGGTCTGCGTTCTAATCCTCAGCAGCGATCTTCCTGCCATCGACATCGAGATCGATAAAAACAAGGTCCGAGAACACTGCCTCGAACTTTACCCTGATCGGGAACAACTCTATGAAATGATTTACGAGAGCCGCTTTCAACGACTTTGGGAGCAGTTTAGAAGTGAGGGGTAATGTCCGCCTATTCCCTATCCTCCCCCGCCAATTGAATCGCTTCCACATAAGGGTCACAAGATCGGATTCGGGTAACGTGATCGTATGCTGCCTCAAAATCCCATCCTCCAATCCAGGTGAGGTACGCAATCACAATGCTCGGCGAGCGATTGACTCCCATGCTGCAATGAACGTAAACCTTGTGTCCCAGTTTTAGAAGGGCGTCCAGAGCTTTAACACATTCTGGCAAGTGCCTTCTCAAATCATCGGGGTCGAAATCTCGCACTGGAATCCGCTGTACCTCGATCTTCAATTTGCGGTAGTGGGTTTCAAGAGTGGCCAAATCAATTCCCCAATAGGCCATATCGTCGTCCGTCTGAACATTGAGCACCGCTGAGATCTTTTGATCCAGTTTGAGTTGGTCAATATCCTGAGGACTCTGCGGGCTGGGACCGACAAACAAGTTGGGAAGGATGCTACTTACGTCCATTGGTTCTATGCTAACCCATTTTGGTACAATACAACTACTATAGGGGGAAATAATTGACATTTCAGCTTATTTTATTATATTATGATTGGTTTTGCTGAAACATTCCACTTCTTCATATAAGACGAGGTAGCGATTGCCCAGGAGAATAGTAGTTCATCATTTTGTCTGAAACTACTTTGGCTGGTTGGCAATGCAGACTTCGATTCTCGGGCAAAGTTCTCTTCATCATTGCTGTTTATGCATGTCTGGTAATATATCCAGACAAATGTTGTTAGATGTATCGACGGGGAAAATGACTGTTATCGATAGTCTGGGCAAGAAAGGACTAATTATGATGTACAGTACGCCAGAGGCCAGTAAAGATTCTTCTCAGCTTCGTATTGTCACAGAACAGATTGTTCTTCCCGATGAAGTCCAAGTGGATTTGGATGAAGAACGCAAGCAGATTGATGAGCAAAAAGTAACCGAAGATTATTGGGCGGGTCGTAATCTCGCAGGGCGAAATTCAGCCCAATGGGCGGCATAGTTTTTCGGTTTGAAAAATTTTCATAGAATTTTTAATTACTAATTGACAATCAGAATTGATAATGTAAAATGACGGCATGTGAGGAAACTCACTTTCTTATATATCGCCCAGCGGGTGCTGCCCCACCGCTGGGCTTTTTCATTTCTTGTTCTCTATAAGCCATTCCTCATTGCACGGGCCACCAGCATCGGCCCATCGTCGGAGTTCATGTGCATTCCATCGCACACTCGTGCCAATGCGGATCGACTTCAATATGCGACCTGAATTATAATAAGTCCAAAGGGTTCGTTCGCTGATGTTGAGCAATTTAGCGGCTTCTCTTGAACTCAAAAGAAGTTGTGGATTTTTTCCGCCCAGGGCAATGCTTCCATGACAACCGCTTTCAGATAATCACTCAGTTGACTTGTGTCTTCGATCTGAATGGTCTCGGTGGCGTTAAAACGAAGGGCTTGTTGCATGGTTTTTTCCTCGATTTCAGTGAATATGGCCATATTGAAATCAGTTCGATGCTCCTTTTTTATTGGTCTTCCCTACGGCTGGCTGACACCGACTTATTCGCTTGTGAAACACTGGTCTGGCGAAAGAATCCATGACCATCATATAGGGCTGATTGGGATAATCTCAAACAGGAGACTTCGCAATGGGTAGATGGAAAGAACTTTTCAAAGAGTTGGTTACAGGGAAGATAGCCGAACCCAGCTACAGTTTATGGGGGAGATCCTATGTTCCGCCGCCAGATTGGACACAGCAATGTCAGATTTGCGGAGCACGCACCAGACCAGGCACAAATGTTTGCTGGTACTGCGGCACTATATTGATGCTTCCGCCGCCTGGAGCAGGACGCCGTTTCACTTGCCCTGCGTGTAATCGTCAGATGACAGAGCCGAATTTCGGCGACTTGGATAAAGGTCTTAATTGTTTTTACTGTTACACCGATCTGATTGGGAATCCTCCTCAAATTCGATGCCGAGGGAACTCCCTATTTTGCCCGGTTTGTAGCAACGAAATCTGGGAGAGGGTTACTGGCGATTTACTACGCAATGGCGTCATCTGCCCATACTGCCATACCCATTTGATTGGCGATCCTCCGAAGATTAAACCATCCACGTGAGAGGAGTTCTGATGTCTTGGGAAATACCTGCCTGGGTTTCCAGCCGATCCTATGCCGTGGGAACGCCATCCGCACGTTCAATCCTGACCAATGCCCGCTGGTGGTCGAACATTGTCCTTGCTGAGACTTCCGCCGATCTTTGGGCTGCGTTGCCGAGTTGATGCGTATTAACGTATCAGTTTCAGAAATAACCAAATGGTGGAAGCGAGCCGACGAAAATGATGGCTGGTCCTCAGAACTGTAAACCGCTCAAGAGCTTTATCGACTTGAAATTACCCTTTAACAAACGATCCAGAATAAATGCTTGACACCGACTACTAATAAGTAAATCATCATTCAAGATCGAAGGAGTAACGTATTGTGAAAATGGGATTTGGAACTTATTTATGCCTTTGTTTCCTGGCAACTATATGGTGGGCCGGACCAGAAATAGCGGTATTAGCCATGTTTTGTGGCTGGTGGGTAATTCCGGTGGCAATAGTAGTGGCATATTATATTTTCAAATTGTGCTGGAAGAGCTTTTGATACGGAGACCGACATGACTCAAGTGAAAACAATCATTCAAGACTTGACGGAAAATCACAATCCCAATGAACACCTCATGATTTCATCGTGGACAGTGGGCGACCTTCAAGGTCAAGCCGATGATATTGGCGTGGAACTATCGGACGATGAGGCCATTGAGGTGATGGAATACATTGAGCGAAACTTCGATGCTTGCGTGGGCATTAACTGGGATGTAATCTCCAATGCCATTACCGAATTGTTCCTGAATAAAGACACCGACTGACACCGACCAAAAAAACCAGCTAAACGATGGTAACTTCTCAATGCATCGGACGACCAAACGCCTGACTCGGCAGTGCAACGTGATAAATTGCTCGACGGACTAATTGCTCAACCTTGACCCTTCCATTTTACAAATGAGGAGTTCCCATGCCCAAAAACATATATCTGGGTACGTCTGGACTACCAACTGCACCTCGGATGTGCATAATGGATGACAATAATAATTATTGGAGCGAAATGGATCACTGTTGGACTGCTGATCCAAAAAAGGCAGCACTCTATTTAGACGCTTGCGATGCAGGACAAAAGCTCCGTGAATTGATGATGAGCGAAGTTCCAGGCAAGCTGTATTCATTCATTGTTCCACTTAAAATTGAAATCAAGGCAACTAATCCTATCAGTATTACTGAGGTTCAAGATTGGTTGGCCACGCATGTGCGTTTTGACTTTGGGGATGAGAAAGAAAATGCTTTAATGGCAGTAATCCAGGTAGATTTCAATAAAGTGGAACAAACAACTGAATAGTTGGCGGCCCTACCGCCCGCCAAAAAATGGCGGCGGTGATTTTTGGGAACTCGATAATGTGAATCTTTTTCCGTGGGTATGATAATTTTCTTATGACGGATTTAGAATTTTTTGCGGCGGGATTTTGGGGGGCAAGAATTTGCAGAGTGTTTTACCCTTGGGTGGAGAAATTTCGAGTTGTTGAATAAGAAAAGGTGGTCAGGAAGCCCCGTGGAGGGCTAGTCGGTGTCGGGTAAATAGTACAGATACCCATGAATTGTTTTGTTTTCAACTTTGCAACACAGCAATGTTTGGGGGAAGAAAGTTGAAGAGGGTATTTACACTAACTTGCCCAATGAACCCCCTCTAAAAACAATGCTTTTTGCCTACAACAATGATTGACAAACCATTTTCCGTACCATATATTAGGGGCATTGTTTCCGTAACTATTTGCTGAAATGGAAAAAATAAGGAGTAGTAAACTAAGCCGATAGGCAACCATTAACTACCGACGTGCAAACTAGCCTTTGCCCGCCGCCCTCTCTCGAAAACTGCGACATTTTCAGTGTGAAGGTAGGCGTCTGGACAGGCTCCCGAAACGGGAGCCGCTGGACGTTGCTATCTTCACAGCCCGTCGCAGGGCTTCGAGAGGGGTGACGCTTCGGCGTGCTCCCCTTATTTTTTCTTGTTGATGGGTCTTTAAGAATAGCCATCTTCTTCAACCAACACGAGGCAGCGTTCGCCAGAGACAGCAGATAAGCCACAATAAGTGGAACTGCACAGTACTTCAGGCAATCTGATCTCGTTTCTCTCTGGCATAGATTCTTCCACATTTTAAAAGCCCGTGGGTCATGTCGGCTCATGGAGACGATGTACTTTCATATTAGGTTTATCCATCCTTCTTAAACAATAATAGAGGCAGCGTTAGCACCTGGGCATATCATTTCTGATCGTATCAGATCGGCGGGTGCATTCTTCGATTGGCTCACTTGTTGTGGGCCGTTTTCCAAGATTTTTGTGGCAGAGATTCTCTGCCGTTTAGTTCTTCCATTCCAGGGCGATATCGCCTTATCTTTAAGGAGGTGTGAGATGAAATGGTTGATTACTCTCGGGTGTTTGGGTGTGGTGTTAAGTGTGGGCGGCTTTGCGAGCGGAGTCGATATTCACTCGTACTCGGATATGCCAACTGATCGGGTTACCTTGTTCCCGAACTCCAGCGGCTGGCTTGATCGAACAGTTCTGGGCGGATACGGGATTACGAAGGACGTTTATTATAATGGTTCAGGGTGGCAGTCTGGGGGCGACGCAGGAAGGAGCCTTCCCTGGAGTCTTGGTGGTTGTTCATTTGCTCCCTGCGGACAGACGTTGAATTCTGTCGGCCTGCGTTTCACTTTTACTAATCCTGTCTATGCAGTCGGAGCTACCGAAGTGGTGCCAAGTCCCTCCTCCGATCCCTACAACCTATACCTCAACCTGGGAAACACTAGCTACGAGATGATCGCCTATGATTCGGCGGGAAGCATCATCGGAGACGTGTTCTGGAGTTCATGGGGGAATATTGGCGTTGGGCCTATAGCTTATTATAACGAACCGGGGGTAGCACTTATGCTCTCGTATGCGGGCCTGTGGTCGGATGTTCCAATTCATCAAGTGACCATTTTGGGTGCACGTCCTTCGGACGGAGCATTGATATCCGCTACCGGAAGTTTCTCATTCTCTTCAACTCCTGTCCCCGAGCCGACCACCATCGTCCTTCTGGGCATCGGTGCCATCATCCTGCTGGTATTTGGTCGGCGGCAGAGAAGGTGGGTGGTTTTAGCGGGATTGATATTCCTAGTTGTTAGCCCAATGGAAGCGGCAACTGTCGCTTACTATTGATTCGAAAATGGGACTGCTAATACTGCAGCATCAGGAACAAACAGTATATTAGATTCATCTAGTAACGGCCTGAACGGAACGCCCGTCAACGGTCCAGTTTACACAAGCAATGTTCCGGTAAACCCGGTCCCGCAGACGGGTGCCACCAACAATCTTTCGATGCAATTCAACGGGATTGATCAGCGAATTTCAATTCCTGACAGCCCGCAGTTTCAGTTGACACATAGCCTGACGCTGGAGGCGTACATTGACCCTGTAATCCCGTCTGACGGCTGGAATCATTATATTTTGTTCTGTGGCGATGATCGAGCTGGTTTCGACCCTTATGCCTTGTGGGTCATGAATATCGGTGGGACTAACGTTATCGGGTTCTTCATCCAAGATGCGGCAGGGCAACTGGCAGAACTGTATGCTCCGATTGCAGTGAATCAGTGGTCGCAAGTGGCGGGAACTCTTGATGATCAGACCGGTGTGATGAAATTGTATGTGAACGGTTCTCTTGTGGACTCCACTGTCACTTCCGTTCGTGCACTCGGAGCACTAACGGGGCCGAATCCGGGGCTTGGCATCGGCGATCTCCAATCTTCATTACCCTACCAATTCTTCAATGGTCTGATCGATGAGGTCCGCATCTCGGATGTTGCACTTACTCCAGATCAGTTTCTCAATGTTCCTGAACCTTCCACTATCGTTTTGTTGGGTATAAGTGCCGCTAGTCTTTGTCTATTCGGTTGGCGACGGTGGAAGATGACGGTGAAACCACAAATGAGAAAACTGATTAAATGCAGGGTGGTGTTGGTAGGTGCTGATCCAGGCGGATACTGCCTGCAAGCTGGGCAACGATTAGCAGCGAGTGTTTTTGTCGTGGGGAGAACAGCGTCAGGTGCGGCCATGCAAAACAAGGGGGTACATTTGGGGCTCTTCCTGACGATAATTCTTGGAGTCGCACCAACAGCGTTTGCGATGGCACTCAATGGCGAATACACCATCAATGTGACAACCACAGATTTGGGTGCTGACACTTGGAACTTTGTGTACGACATCACGAACGTAAACCAGACTTGGAGTCCCGAGCGATCCGGGTTAGACGGGTTCAACATACAGGTTCCCCTTTCAGCCACAATCTCAAACGTCGTAGTCCCAGCCGGTTATTCCGGAGGTAACTGGGTATGGTATATGGAAACACCACAAAACACTGACCCGCTTCGTGCATACCTAGACTCGTTGTCCCCGCTACTGCCAGGATACCAACGATTATATTTTTGGGGGCTCAGTCCTGACTCGGTATACCCACAACTTACGACGGCGGAATTGAGCTTTCAGGCGAGCAATGTCGCACCAGGACAAGTCCCCGGGGAAGCGGTCACGTATTGGTTTTACTCGCCCGCTCCCCCGCAATACGACGCATACCAGCCTGAAGGAAACCGAGCTAGTTATTCTGGCTTTACAGCAGACTTTACGGGACCAGTTGCCATCCCCGAACCTTCCACTCTTGTCCTATTGGGCATCGGTGCCATCAGCCTACTCGCCTACGGTTGGCGACGGTGGAAGATGACGGTGAAACCACAAATGAGAAAACTGAATAAATGCAGGGTGTTGGCCGGTGCTGGTCCAGGCGGATACTGCCTGCAAACTGGAAAACGGGCAGCCTTGGCAGGGTTGGTCGCCTTCTTGTTAACTCCAGTCAGCGTGTTTGCTGCGGTGATCGCAGGCCCGATCACAAACCCCGCTAACGACCATTCTTACTACTTGCTGTCTCAGAGCAATTGGACTTCCGCCGAGGCTGACGCCACTACATTGGGCGGTCATCTGGCAGTGATCAGTGACGCAGCGGAGAACAATTGGGTGTGGGGAACATTCGCCCACTACGGGGGCGTCAGTCGATTCCTATGGATCGGGCTGCACGACTACGGAAGCGGCTGGCAATGGTCCGACGGCGAACCCGTAACCTATACAAATTGGTGTCCGGGTGAAGGCTATCAAGGTGCATACGAGCCATGCACCGTCATGTGTCCTGATACGGGACAGATTTCGGGCGAATTCGCTTATACGGTCCAGAGCGAGTGGGACGACTGGCAGGATACTGCAAACTGGGCTCATGATTATGGTCCCCCGATCTTTGCCGTGGCTGAGGTCGTTCCCGAACCATCGACATTCCTCCTCTTTAGCGGCCGTCCAAAAATTACTTCGTGATTTAGGGAGCACGAGGGCGAATGGTGTAATTCCAGGATGGACAAATGGCATGGTAATGGATATTGAGTTGGGAAAAGTCGTAGTTGCTGACTTTGACTTTCAGAGGGTAGTGTTTATCGGTGCAAGAGGCTGTGACCTTCAATCCGGTTTCGGTGCGGGTGCCACGAATCAGCCCCAACATCTTGTCCAGACTATCCAACGGTTCTCCCGCCCAGTTGATACTGATCGGCCCGAACAAACGGTGTTCCACGGGATTCCATTTCGATGCACCCGTGGGGTAGTGGGCCACCGTGATCGCCAAACCGTCCTCATCGGCCCAGCGTTGCAGGGCATATTTCCACAGACGGGGACGGCAGCCGTTGCTGCCCCCGGCGTCGGCCTCGATCAGTAGGCGTCGGGCGTGAGGATACCACCAGCGTCCCCGCTGACGCCACCAGCGACGAATGGCGTCTACGGCAAATTGTGGCGTATCGCCATCCATTCCCACATGCACATGCCCACAGTTGTACTTCGGATCGTAGATCCCGTAGGGTGCGGCACGAAATAGGGCGTCTTGCTGGAAATCGTGGGCGTTCACCTCCCGGGGCGTTCTTCGCCAAGTGCGACCGGCGTTTCTTGAACTCGCCGATCAGTTCCTTTTTCTTGGTATCCACGCTGAGAACAGGATCACCGCTACGCTGAAAGGCTTCTAGCTCACGCCGCAGATAGCGGAACTGCTTGTCCCGGTCCGGGTGAGGAGGCCCCGTAAACCGCTTCACGTTCACCCGCTGCGAAAAGCCGGACTTGCCCAACAAACGTTGCACAGTGCCTGGAGCCAAGTGCAATCGGCGTCCCAACTCCCGCAAGCCCAGCCGCACGAAACGGCGTCCTGTGGCCGGATCGCCTCCCGTTTCGGGCTCCACGATCTGTTTCAGGCGTCGCTCGATTTCGGGCGTTTTTTTTCCACCGTGGGCCGACCTGCCCCCGGCAGCCGGGCTTGGCCGGTAGGACGCCCCGCCAGCCCCGAAGACAACTCATCTTGGCCACGGCGGATGGTATCCGGATGTAGGCCCGTGACCAGGCTCAGCAACGCCACGCCGCCATGTCCCAAGCGGTTGGCCTCCCAGGCTGCGATCCAACGCCGCTGCTGCTCGTCGCATCGACTAAGCAAGAGATTCAATTGGGCATGCTGTCCCCGGTCGGGGTGACCGTCGCCTTGTGTACAGTGAGAACACTGACATTGATATATTACCGCATCCTGCATAGTTCGCTCTCCCATCCGTGGAACGGAAAGCTACTTATACAGTATTTAGCCGAAAAGTGGAAGTTGTTTTTGGACGGCCACTTAGCATCGGTGTCATTAGCCTACTGGCCTACGGTTGGCGAAAGCGAAGACAGGCGACATAGGGTACCCAAGCGAATCCATCAGCAAAAAAAGAGCCATCCATACGGGTGGCTCTTTTTTTGTAAGTGTCTGGCGGAACACGTGCTGGTAAGAGGCTATTCGGTGTCAGGTAAATAGGACAGATACCCAAGAGTATTTTTGTTTCTAATTTTGCAACACTGAAACGTTTGGGGGAAGAAAGTTTTGGTCTTCCCCCCAACCGCCTTCATTCATAATCCCAATTTCCCCATTGCATCTTGATATTTTCCTTCCAACTGCCCGTCCAGTGCTACGTGTTGATAAACTGCCAGCGTTTCCCTTCTGGCGTGTCCAGTGATCAATTGCAACTCGGCGTCGGCCATGCCTGAGTGCCTTGTCAGCCAAGTGATTGCCTGGTGCCGGAAAGTGTGAGGCGTTGCTCGAACCCCCGCCTCCTCGGCGTAATGCTTGACGATCTGCTCGACTCTGCGTGTCGAATACCTTGTTGCTCGTCTCGTTTGGAATAACCAGCGATTATGATGGGCGGCAATATGCGTCCGTAAGGCAGTGGCAAAGGTCTTTCCAAAGAGGACATAACGATCCTTGCTACCTTTGCCTTGGCTAACGAAGATTTTGCAGTTCTCCAAATCCACATCACTGACCTCGATTCTGCAAAGCTCCGAAACACGAACGCCCGTATAGAACAACAGACGTAACATTAAAGCGTGCTGAACATCATCAGCCCGATCCACAATTAGATAAAAGCGTCGAAACTCCTCGGCAGTTAGAACACGGGGCAAACGCCTGCCCTTCTTCGCAGGTCGCAGATCGCAAACCTGCCTTACTTTCTTCGAGACATAACGCCAGCCATCATAATCGAGACCCGCCTTCCGAACAATTCGGACGATCTGTGAGACGAATTTTGATTTCGCCTTTCCATTTTGCGATCCGAAATTGGGCATGTTTTCAATTGTTTTCATAGGATTTATCCACTAAAAAGCCTGATGAATTTCGGGGACGGTGCATTATGCGAAATTGAAAATCTCGCATTTCTCATGGTGTTTAAGTCGGTGTCAGCGTTTGTCTACCACCAATAGGGCATAAATAATAAATTATGTCTTGCATGTTCGCATTTTACGAACTATAATGGATTGTGCTGCCGATAAAGGAAGGATATGAGAATCATCTCGAAAGCACGATTGAGGGAGTTCTGGAAGTCCTTTAAGGATGCAGAAGACCCTCTGAGGGCTTGGTACACACATGTCAGCAACAGGACGGTTGAATGGCAATCCTGGGGAGACGTGAAAGCAGACTTCGGTAGTGCGAGCCACGTTGGCAATTGTGTCGTATTTAACATTGGGGGGAACAAGTATAGGCTTGTTACCCGCATCTTATATCCCAGTCAAAAGGTCTTTATCCTCAAGGTCATGACACATAAGGAATACGACCAAGACAAATGGAAAGAGGAGTGCGGCTGCTTCGAGCCGCCACCAAAAAGCAAATAGAAGGCGATAATCATGACTACAAAAACTTCATCTTTACCCAAAGGCAAGATCCGAGACGATTATCTGCACCTGATACTGGAGTTCCCATTGACCTCGCTCAAATCAGAGAAACAGTTCAACGAGGCACAGAAGGTCATTGACAGATTGCTCGTCAAGGGAAAGCTCAGTTCAGGAGAAGAGATGTATCTCGACGCCCTTAGCGATCTTGTCGCTGCTTATGAAGACGTGCATTACCCGATTGAGCCTGCATCGGATGCCGCCATGCTTCGCCACTTAATGGAAGCGAAGGGCATCACCCAGGCTGATCTTCATCGGGACACTCAACTTGCCAAATCAACGATCTCTGAAGTATTGGCTGGCAAAAAACCTTTCAGCCGTCAAATTATCAGAAAACTGGCAAAATACTTCAAAGTTGATGTAAGTATGCTTGCCGCAAACCTCTGATTGTCGTTGAGTCGTTGTCAAAACAGTCAGCAACTCTCTTCTATGCGTGACCGTTTACAATATCCGTCTCAATAATCACCCAGTTTTTGAGTATTCTTTGGGCTGGTTTTGACGGATACTGACTGTTTACAATTTTTTCATGCTTTTCTAGTCGGTAGCTATAGTCGCAGGAGTGAACCACTTGTTCATGAGCGGGATCTGACATAGGCTATTGGGAACTCACAACAATCCCCCTTTTTCTGGAGATAATCATGAAAGGTAAACTGGTTATTCTTATTGTGGTTGGCGTGGCCATTGGACTTAGTGCCTCATCATTTATGAAACAGTCAGAAGCACAAGGACAGGTCAAACAGGAAAAACAGACGTGGGAATTTAAGGTTGAACCTTTCAGGGTAGGTGAAGGTATGGAAAGCACTCATGCAAGAATAATTAGTGGACTTGCATCTGAGGGTTGGGAATATGTTGGTTTAATTGGTTCGGGTCCGGTTGAAAATCGCACTTAGCGGCCGTCCAAAAATTACTTCGTGATTTAGGGAGCACGAGGGCGAATGGTGTAATTCCAGGATGGACAAATGGCATGGTAATGGATATTGAGTTGGGAAAAGTCGTAGTTGCTGACTTTGACTTTCAGAGGGTAGTGTTTATCGGTGCAAGAGGCTGTGACCTTCAATCCGGTTTCGGTGCGGGTGCCACGAATCAGCCCCAACATCTTGTCCAGACTATCCAACGGTTCTCCCGCCCAGTTGATACTGATCGGCCCGAACAAACGGTGTTCCACGGGATTCCATTTCGATGCACCCGTGGGGTAGTGGGCCACCGTGATCGCCAAACCGTCCTCATCGGCCCAGCGTTGCAGGGCATATTTCCACAGACGGGGACGGCAGCCGTTGCTGCCCCCGGCGTCGGCCTCGATCAGTAGGCGTCGGGCGTGAGGATACCACCAGCGTCCCCGCTGACGCCACCAGCGACGAATGGCGTCTACGGCAAATTGTGGCGTATCGCCATCCATTCCCACATGCACATGCCCACAGTTGTACTTCGGATCGTAGATCCCGTAGGGTGCGGCACGAAATAGGGCGTCTTGCTGGAAATCGTGGGCGTTCACCTCCCGGGGCGTTCTTCGCCAAGTGCGACCGGCGTTCTTGAACTCGCCGATCAGTTCCTTTTTCTTGGTATCCACGCTGAGAACAGGATCACCGCTACGCTGAAAGGCTTCTAGCTCACGCCGCAGATAGCGGAACTGCTTGTCCCGGTCCGGGTGAGGAGGCCCCGTAAACCGCTTCACGTTCACCCGCTGCGAAAAGCCGGACTTGCCCAACAAACGTTGCACAGTGCCTGGAGCCAAGTGCAATCGGCGTCCCAACTCCCGCAAGCCCAGCCGCACGAAACGGCGTCCTGTGGCCGGATCGCCTCCCGTTTCGGGCTCCACGATCTGTTTCAGGCGTCGCTCGATTTCGGGCGTTTTTTTTCCACCGTGGGCCGACCTGCCCCCGGCAGCCGGGCTTGGCCGGTAGGACGCCCCGCCAGCCCCGAAGACAACTCATCTTGGCCACGGCGGATGGTATCCGGATGTAGGCCCGTGACCAGGCTCAGCAACGCCACGCCGCCATGTCCCAAGCGGTTGGCCTCCCAGGCTGCGATCCAACGCCGCTGCTGCTCGTCGCATCGACTAAGCAAGAGATTCAATTGGGCATGCTGTCCCCGGTCGGGGTGACCGTCGCCTTGTGTACAGTGAGAACACTGACATTGATATATTACCGCATCCTGCATAGTTCGCTCTCCCATCCGTGGAACGGAAAGCTACTTATACAGTATTTAGCCGAAAAGTGGAAGTTGTTTTTGGACGGCCACTTATTCAGTTGGGTGTGTCCTGTTCAAACGTCTCAAGAAATGACCAATCCCGGTAAGCTCTTACGAAACGTGTCTTGCATTTCTCATGGCACTGGTCGGTGTCAGCCCTCGACCCTCTCGATGCCACGGATCGACGGGATCACATGTTTAACGGCTACCCCAAGTTTCTTCAGTGTCACGGCAAGATTGGAATAATGATTCGCTGGCAATCCCAAGTTCTCGGCCACTTCAATGAACTCCAGGCTGCCTTCTACTGGCTCCAACTCACCATTCAGCAGCTTGGCGATAGCCTCGGCTTGTGAGTTTGCTCGCACACGATATTTCATGGTGTGAAGTTCATATTGTTCAATTTCAAACGTTGGCATGGTTCACTCCCAAATTGTTTCGATGCAGTCGTCACCTTCGTCATCTTTGGTAAGTTCGTCTTCAGGAATGCTATCCGTGTCGTAATCGTGAATAACGACCCGCACCCCTTTTGGGCAGTCAACTTCTTGAACGACGCCTCCCTCAACAACAATTCGTACCGTTTTCATGATTGTTCTCCATTTGGTCGGTGTCAAAAGGGCTCCCGCAATGCAGGAGCCCCAGTCACCTCCCTTTCATTACTTGGGCTGGAAACAGAAATAAAACCGAGGGTTGTGTTGGAAAAAGAGGCTGCCCTTCACGCCGTCCTTTTTGCGTCGAACGACAACCAGTGGGGCGGCAAAGCCGATAACCTCGAAATCTTCACCAAGTTGTCGGGTATCCCAAACTTGCCCGTGTTCGGCTTCCAGGGCTTCCTTGCTTCCTGGCTGGGCATTGATCTCGGCCATCAATTCTCGGCGGATCGGTTCGGTCGGATCGGACATACGAATGCTCCTTATGATTGAGGGTTGCAGGTTTGTTACAACCGATTAGTCGGTGTCAGCAAGGCCCGTTCATAAGCAGCCTCCGCTTCCTGACGTTCGGCATCGGAAAGTTCTGCTGCAACCAACAGTCGCTTCCAATTGCATTCCAGGTCCACAGCACGACCAATGTAGTTGTTAAAACCGCAATCTCCTTCATGCCGTGCAAGCAGATGACCATCGGATGTAATCACCAATTCCGCGATGGTGGGTGAAGTCCATTTTTGGTCGAGGATGTGGGCAACTATTGCCGTCATCTTGCCCGACATAGCGGTGAAACGAGTCGGATGTAGTTTTTGTATGAGAGTCATGATTGCTCCTTTCATCCAGTGGTCGGTGTCAGGCACATCGTCGTTGAATGCGTTTCTCTGCTTGCATAGCGTGATACCTTTGCACGCCCTCTCTCCACTCTGCATTACCGCCGTATTGATCGATTGGAACCAACTCCAAGTAAGAAAGCGGACACGAGTAGTAATAGGGATGCATGCTCTCCTCCATGTCCTTATAGCCCCACCCATAATCCTTCTGGTATCTGAGCAGGTCACAGGTGATCCAACGTTCCATTGGACGGACGGTTTGTCCATTCGTTGTAAAAGTCCTCTCCCAGACTGCCCATAAAATGCCTGAGAAAACGCCGCCCCTGTAGCAATGAGCAAGGCAGGCTGATTTGACCAGCATCTCGCCAGATACTCTTTCCCAATTTTTTGCCCGCTCTTCGATCAAGTCCCGACGTGAATAGCCCTGCTTGAACAACCATCCCATGTGATTTCTCCTGATAAAAAGTATCAATTTGTCTCACATGAGATTAGTCGGTGTCGCATGCTTCCCATTCAGGTTGTTTCTCCCAGTGCTTCACCTGTTTTTTGTAATCAGCAGCATCCTTTGGATCGTCCATGTTGAAAATCTCGGCGTAGGTATACATCGAAGCCCCTGGGCAGTTGTCGTTGCCCCAACTTCCGTAGTAGATTACACGGTCGTTGTTCGAAAGCGGATTTTCTGGGACATAAAACCATTCGCCGTAGCCTGAAAAAGCATCCTCGCCGACATTGCACTCTGAAATCATGTCGGCGAAATCGCCATAGTCTGCAAGCCCATACCGTTTCCATTCGACATGATTGAAGGCAGTAATTGTGAATGACATGACTCACTCCTTTCGCCTTATTCAGTCGGTGTCACTGTTGTGCAGATCGGAGAAAGCCTATTCCACCCCCAACTGTTGCCTTTTGAGCCACCGAAGCAGTCCGTCGATCTGGTCCTGGCCTTGTGCCTCCAAATGCTCGAAGTTGGGGAACGCCTTGATTGGGGCCACGGCCTTGCCGCCGGAAATCTCATCGAAGGCCCCGACCCCAGCGGCGATAAACGCATTCCAGTCGGCAATCGTGTTGACCAAGGCGGGAATATCTCGGTTCTCAAAAAAGTCGCCCTCATCTGAAACTTCGGAGAGAATTCCTAGTTCCTTGGCGTGATCCAACAGACGGCAAACGGAAAGATGTGCCCTCAAAAAGTTGGGAACACCGCCACAATCAGGGTGGCTGGCATACTGGGTTTTGCAGAAACCACCGCCCGACCAAGCAGTAAGATTTGTGCGAATGCGTTTTGCTCTTCCTGTTCGTTCATCATTGATTTGGATCGTTTTGGGATAAGTTGCCAGGAATACTTCCATCCATTCGCTGCCAGGAGCAACATTGATCTGAAAACCAACGATTTCACGGGCAGGGCAATCCCAGCCGATGGTTCGTGCTTTGTTCCAGATGCATTCCCGAGCTTGGATTTTGAGCCAACGATACTCACCATCTGGTGGATCGTGGTCGAATTGGGCATCCTTTCCCTTGAAATGAACGACCTCGCCGACCGACTCGAACGGCAGGTCCATCGCTCGTTGCCGCAACTTTTCGATGATGGTTGTGGTTTCGGATTTCTTTTGTGGTCCCTGGAAAGACCAGTGAATTGTAAGTCCCATTCTATTCTCCTGTTGTTTATTTCTCAGTCGGTGTCACGGGGGGCGACTTCTCTCCATGTCATTTCCATACTTCCACCTGGCTGCAAAATCCACCATCGGGTTTTGGTGGATTGACGACTCGATAAGGGTTGTCGTTGAACAACATTGCGAATGGGGCAAACTGAACATCACCATCAGTAAGGCGATTGACCGCACAAATCACGGCGACGGTTTCTTTTGTCGCCGCAAGTTCGCATTCCATCAGAGCAACATCATTGTTCTGAAAAGCATCAACAAGTGTTTGGAAGTTATCTTTGTGTCCTTTAGGGATTGCCATGATTATTCTCCTGTAGTTGTTGCCTTTTTAGTCGGTGTCACTGAGACGGTCAGATGAGATGGGAAATCAATATTCAGACGGCCTCAAAATCGTGCTTGAAGACCGTCGTCCATCGTCGCCAACTGCCTCGGTGATGATCCAAAGACGTTCGCCCTTGAGCGTTCGGTATGCACTCAATAATCGTGAGCCATCGACCAATGCTCGGTCATTGGCTTGCTTATCCTGCTCATCCAATGATCCCCAATCTCCACGCTGGTGTTTTTCCAGGAAGAACTGTGCCGTTTGCCCACTTGCTTCTAATGCCTCCAACGCCCCTGGGGTTGCCACTACTTGTCCCAGATTAAACTTTGGTTTGCAGATTGTGTTCATTGTCATTCTCCATATTGCTGTTGTTTTCGTTACAAATAATCAGTCGGTGTCAGCCAGTACAAGGTGACGTGCCAATCGTCGCCGTTTTTCGTGGTGGATTTGCGATGCACGTTTAATGGGACGTAGCACATAGCCGATCCTGGTCAGTTCCTCTGCAAGATCGGTGGATTCTTCTGAATTGGCTGGTCTGGTATTCATGATTACTCCGTGGTAATCGGCTCCACCATGCTGACCAACATGCTCGTAGGAATCGCAGTATCGTCCATACAGGTCAGCGGGAAGCTCGGGGAATAAAGCAATGACGCCAAATCCATCCCGCCATTTTCTAAAAACAACAATGTCTCTTGTCATGGTTTTCTCCTTTCACCAAAAGTCGGTGTCAGCCCACCTCTACCAACTGCTTGACGTAATCCAACAGATCCTCTAAGTCCGCCTTGTCTTCTTCGCTCGTTCTCTCGACCTCCACGCTCTCAATGGTCCGTTCGATTGCAGGTATAAACTTTCGCAGGAAATCGGGATCGTCTAGCTCTACCGCAAAGTTATAGAACAAGTAGCCATCCCCTCGTTCCCGTGGCGGGCGATCATAAACAGGATCGCAGCCCCACAGTGCTGCGTAATCCTCTGGGCCGAAGTCCTCGAATAATGATGGCATGGGTTGTCCCTTTATTTCGGTGATTCTTTCACCAGAAGTCGGTGTCAATTTATCACCCATACAAAGACAACACTGCTTCCCGAATCCGTTTCCAGTCCCGTTCGTCACCGTGCTGCTTTTTAACTTCTGGCATCGGCGTGACGTAGGCCGACAAGATTGCATCTGGGCTGTCGGATTGAAATGAGATTGCTGGACTCCAGCCGAAGCCGAAACCTGGAGCCCCGAGACTGCCCATCGTCTCAGTACTTTCGGCAAACAATCCGCAGTGGTCAATAAACTCTTCGAACTGTTCTTTGTTCAGGATCGAACACCATTTTCTGTGATGGCCCTTTTCCCATTCGCCTTCAAGATAGCCGTAGTCGTATTGTTCGTCGCCCTCGGTTAGATCCCAGAATTTGCGGACATGCGGGGGAACATAATGGCTAATTCGTTCGTGAGCGGGAATATCGACAGAGTAAATGATTGAGAATTGCATGGAGCGTCCTGTGTGTTAGAAGATGTTGGACGCTGAAAAAGTCGGTGTCCTTCAAATAACCCGTATTAACTTTGACGTGATGGGACGATGAGCCCATAAAAGTCTGGGCAAATACAGCTTTGTCGGTCGGCTATTGCAAGCCCTTGAAGAACTGGTAAAATAAGTGGCGTCTGTCCTCTATCCTGATCTGTTCTTTAAGTAGGTTTGAGCACCTATGGATAAGCTTCTATTGCGGTGGATTTTAGTGCAGCTTCGTGGTTGATGCTGATGTCATGAAGTGAATTTAATCTGCCAAGTGGCAGAATACTGCGTTCACTGTTGATAATGCAGTGAATGAAATACTGGGTACGGAGATACTGTATTGCGGGAGCATACGTTATGAAACTGCCTTGTCCATATTGTCAAGAATCCATCGAGTATGACATCCGACTCGTTGGGCAAACCATTTCCTGTTCGTATTGTAAACGCCCCGTCAGCATGCCTCCCTTATCACGGCTTGCTCCAGAGTATCAAGAAGAATACCAAGAGGAACAAGAGCGGAAACAAAAGAAACTGGAAGCCGAGGAACTCAAACGGCAAAAAGCCGAACGCAAACGTAAAGCCGCAGAGGAGGCGGCGGAACGTAAAGCCCTTGCAGCCGCCAATCGGACTCAACCGAAAGAGGCCGTTCGGCAATGGTATTTTGCCAATAATACTCGCATATCGCCTAAAGGATTATGGGAACGGTTCGTTTATATTTTCGACCTCAAGTTTGAACGCTATCTAACTCCGCAGATCATTCGTATTGTGTGGGCACTCGTCTTGCTTTTGAGTATTTGTGCTCTCGGTTTGAGGCTATTAACTCAACTGCCAAATGCCGCTCCCCAAACCGTTAAAGTCTCAAATCCTCAAAGAGGATCGCAATCCGACAAAATAGCGAGGCTTCAACAATTGATCGACCAAAAGACAATAGAGGCCCCAAAAAAAGAATTGTCCACGCCTCAAACACTGCAGATACGGCAGGAGCCACGGCAACCGCAATTCAGGAACGATGAGCCACCCAAGGCCCAGCCAACTCCTGCCGATCCATACGCCAACATGAGTCTTGATCAATTAAAGGCAGAGCTTGACAGAATAGAGCGAGAATATCCCCCGTATTTGACGGAAATGGACTTTAGGGGGACGGCATGGTTTATTCTTTTCTCAGCCGTCGCAGTATTAAGCTGTATTATAGGGCTGCTAATTTGTCGGGTGATCTGTGAAATGTTTATTGTCGTTTTTAACATTGCCAATAGCCTCGGAAAGATTCGAGATACTTTAGGCCAAGCACAGCCCTCGGCCCCCCCACCCCCTCACAGACAGGGACTTGTCAGTCCAGAGGCTATTAACGGACACATGACGGATGATAATTTCAATCAGTGGTTGGATAAGCTCTAACGATTGTCGAACCGTCCATTCTGGATTAATTCATTACGTATGGAGCGTCCTTTGTAAAAGAGGATTGTTGTACGCTGAGAAAGTCGGTCTCATTCGTACATTTTAGGCGACTTTAATTGAAGGATCGATCAGTCATCCCACATATAATCCCTTTGAATGACGACCATATCATCCTGAAATGCAATGCTTCCATTATCAATCAGCCCTTTTATATGCTCGAAGCACTCCTGCGATATAAACTCTTTGTCGTCTTTGTCCTTCCAACCCATCGACAATAGCCAATTAAAATCATCCTCGCTGACACGAGGCAGATTGTATTTGTCCATCAACTCGGGGAAAGACAATTTGCATAATTCATTGTAGACCTGCTGATAAGCAGGCCCAGCGGCTTCACCAGTCTCATCGTATGCTACATTGAACCTGTAATCGGCATCAGTGTATCCATAATCGTTTAGAAACTCATTTAACCATCGGTCTTGTTTAATCATTTTCCTCCTTTGTGTCACTAAGTATAGACCCTCCCCGCAGCCATTGTCCAAATGTCTTTTTTTCAATCATAAATCGTCTCGGAAAACCATCTTTCTGCCATGGGGGAGGTCGAATGACGGGCACTTTGACCAAAAGTTCCTGAAAACTATCTCTATTCTTATACAGGGTATTATGTACCTTATGTTTTTTTACAATAATTATTCTGGCAATCTTAGGGACTCTCTTCCTTAACTTCCTCAGCGTTGCTTTAAAGTTGTTTTCAGGGAAATGCTTTCCCACTACCCATCTCCATGCCTTGTCCTTCTCGTGATTACGATCAATAATCCTAATCACATCTAACTTGTGGAACTTTTCCCTGACAATTTGATAGTACCTTTGGTTCCAGGGAGAGCCGTCAACAACCATTGGCCACAACTTCTTAAAACGATTTGTTGGAACACCGTTATTGTCCGATGGGTCTTGCTTGAGACAAGCGTCTGCCACGACTAAAAATGTCTCAATGAATTTGGCTGGAATAAAAGCTTTAACAATGGGGGCCTTCATGGAGACAGGATCAAAACGAGCCTTATCCTGATAGCTTGCCCTAATTCCAGTCCCAAATACTCGTCGAACCCACCATGAATATTGTCCCAGACGCAAAACGATTGGATTGTGCTTTCCATTGGACAATTTGTTAGGATCAAAATCGGGTTCGTAAAAATCAAGGATTTGACCAACTCTAATTGCTCGTTTATTGGCCCGATCATTCCAATCGCCCGAGAACAATCCCTCCTTGTGCAGGTAGGCCAAAGCATCCTCGACCGTGGGGTACGATTTGTGCTTTTTATAGAAATCACGAATGAAGGGCAATAGAACCTTCCGATTTCGGAGAAAGGCATCGCCAGTGGATGAGCCTGTCTTTTCTTTGCGATCAACAGCGTTAGCATTTTTTAGACATGCTCCGTGCTGCACCGCAGCACGGCTTTCATTTTGCGTCAGCAAAATGAAAGGATTAGTCTTTTTAACTGCTTTCTCTTTTACATCCAATGACCGTTTGTATTCTGCAAAACGTTGAACCCTGTCATCATCTATATCCAGTTGGGAGACAATATGTTTAATCCGACGGCTATTTACAATGGGGCTAGCCTTGAACATTGCTAATGTCTCGTAATTCCAGTGGTCAGTGTCGTCCCTCTGGTAGCAAGGATACAAGTTTGTAAACGGCAATTTTGCCAATGATCCTGATTTGCCCCGATGGGTAATTGTCCCCTTAACTTCAATATCACATAGGATTCCGAGGTGCAGGAATAGCCGTTGAAGGACATTTTGCAGGTAAAGGGCCAGCTTGTTGAACTCTTCAATAGTGGTGTATCGAACCTTTAAGTAGCCATTCTGGCCACGTCGAGACGATCTGAAATATTCGAATGGAAACAGCCTTTCTAAAACTCCTTTCGCTTCATATTCGTCCTTTTGCCATTCGTTATGGGCGTCGATATCAAGGTACAACAATCCCAGGCCCATTTTGCCCGAGGTGAAGTATGTCGTTTGGTTGTCTTCATGATGGTGTTGAACGTGTTCAGCACTGAAAATGTTGCGGATTACATCCACATACGGGTTAAACTTGCTGCCATCCGAGTAGGTTAGATTACGATCACCACCTTTGTGCCTGGAATAGAGTTTCCAGTCTTCTTTGGTAATCAAGTGAAATGGGCCGTCAGAACTGGTAATACCGCAGTCGAAAACGTTGATAAATGGGTGGAATGCCTCGAAAGAATCGAAGCAAATTTGAGAAATATTGGCTTTTTTTCTTATAGAATTGCTCGTTGCATCACTATTATATTTGGTACGAACCATACCATATAATAGTGTTTCTGTGAAATATTTTTACAGAAAAAATAAAATATGCCTGAGCCTTGTTTTTCGGAACAAGGCTCTTGATTTTTGGTTATTAATAAGCCTTTCATTGGGTGGTTCGAGCAGGATTCAGTCGGTTTTCAAATCCTTCAGCGTGAAGGATTGGCCCTCCGTTCGTCCAACACGCTCAAGCGATTCTTTCATCCCCCTTGAAATTGGGATCTAAACAATGTGAAAGCGTGTTGGGACGCAAAACCTAGCCAATTTATTGGCTACCATTTGAGAAATGGGTATCAAGGAACGAACGTTAGACAATTTCTGGTCTCAACTGGTCAAATTGACAAGTTGACTTGGAAAGAGGGTCAGCCCTTCCCACTGCTGCCCCTCGGCCCGCTCAACACGCTCGGCAATTGTTTAATTCCCTTGGCACGGGGATCTGAACAATGTGAGAGCGTATCAGGGCGATTAGAGGAGCTGAAGATAAGGATGAAGTGGAGTTCCTTCTGCTTAATGAAGTAGTCCCCATCTCACTGCTTCACTTCAATTTCGATTCAGTGCCGTCTCTCCTTAACCCGATTGGGCCAATTTTTCGACAGTTTTCTCCCCCGACAGATGCCATTTTCAAAATTCTCGGGGGAGCCATTTTCAAATAAATGGATATTTCCACGATTCTTGGTATATTTAATGCTTCAAGATTTACTTGAGTAATTGTTGGGGCCCAATTATAGAGGCAGCGTTAGCATATCTAGTCACCGTGCTCGCCATGCAAGGCACCACTTTGCGGCGATCCATTCTTGGACTGGGTATTTCCCTTGTACGTAATCAACCACGGATTGCGGATCAATCTTCACGGACGGCGATGGTTCTTTATCAATCATAATCCACAATGAGGAAGATTGCTGAGATTACACGTGTGTCAATTCTCAACTGCTGAAATCGACTAGACGGCCCGAACGGGCCAAAGGATTCTGAAAATGAAACGTTTTATGATTGCAGTGCTGGGTGTGGCGATGCTGGCCTCCACATCCAACGCCTGGGCGGAAATTCTTACTTACGCCATAGTAGACTATCCGGCCTATCAGGTCGATACGATGACGGATCTTGTGGACCATGTGTCGGGCACGATCACCGCCGATCCGACGACGGGTCTCATCAGTTCCGCCTCATTCACCATCATGGGTACGGCCTCCTACACCGTCGCCTCGGCCACGATCTCCTCTGCTGTAAACGTCTCTGTCTCCCCAACAGAAATCACACTGACTTCGGCTTCACCCGACGGGTTTCTCGACTTGAAAGGCTCGACTGGGGTGAGCGGTGCCAACAGTTCCGCCGATTTGCAGTGGTACACACCCGCAAATCCATGGGTCGTGGGCACTATGGACTGGGCAGGCTACATGGGGACGGTAGGCAGCAAAGGATCTGGTCCCCTTTTCGCCTCGGGCCAAGTAGCACCTGAATTTTCGTATTACCCTTGGGTCGTGGCGACCGTCGTCCCCGAACCCTGCACGCTCATCTTCTTGGGCATCGGTGCCATCAGCCTACTCGCCTATGGTTGGCGAAAACGAATAGCATCGTAGGGCAACGAGCTATCGACAAACGAATCAAAGGGCCATCGGGCAGGTGGCTCTTTTTTTTGGGTTGCAGCTTTCCTTCACCTTCTCTGCAACCATAGTACCATCGTCGAATGGTTGCCGATGCGGTCAAGGAATGCCTTTCAGGCTTTGTTTTTTTAATTATAATGGGGTTTGAGACGGCTGGGCCGTCTGATTGATTTGGAAAGGTATTTTGATAATTAGAGCGGTTGGTCAGTCCTTCCCACTGCTCATATATGCCCATCAGTTCGCCAATTTCACGCTCAAGCGATTCTTTGATCCCTTTGGAATTGGGATCTAAACGATGTTCGAGCGTTTAATGGCGATTGTAGGGGATTGAGGAAAATGCCCACTGCAACCAATGTGTGAGGATGCCCCCACTCATCGCAAACCGATATTGTCGGCAAACAGTATCGAGAACGAAGCAAACAGTATCGAGAGCGAATCGAGAACCGCCTCGGCATCCGGCCCCACTGCCTGCAAAGTGACCTCGGCCCCCCGTGGCACTCCCAGCGACAATATATCAAAAATATCGCTGGCATCCGCCTCATGATCAGCGTAGCGGATTTGCACCTTAGACTGGAAGTGGCTGACCGTCTTGACTATGGCACTGCATGGTCGCATATGCAGCCCCGTTGGATATGTTACGGTCAGTTGACGTGTTGCCGATGCGAGTAGATCTGAAAATGTCATTGTCGCCATGGTCTTTATCCTTATGTTGTTCGGACGTGCCGAGACAACTCGGCAGATCCGACTATTCACCACATGCAGATGGCGTGCCAAGATGTTGAGAGGGCAATGATAGGCCGTAAGTTGAAAAGGCTAGCCAAGAAACGCTTTATGGGGGGCGGACGACAAATGCCTCCGTTCAGTTCAAATCATGCATTCTGCAAGATCTACATTGCAGAATGCAACATCAGAAGAATTCGAAACGGTACCCTATCCTTCGATTCTGCTTCTCCACGATTGGCACAACGACCTGAACCAGGGTTCCAGAACCCGGCGTGCTCTCGATGGTCAGCCGACCGCCAAGCAGTCGCACCCTTTGCCGAATACCCTCCAAGCCGAAGTGCCCCTTCTCAACCGACTCTGGGTCGAACCCGATCCCCCAGTCCCGCACTTCCAACCGAACGTCCTGCCCCTCCTGAGTCAGGGTGACCGTCACCTTCTTGCTCTTGCTATGCTTGCAGGCATTTGTCAATGCCTCCTGGACAATGCGGTAAAGGGCGTTCTCCAAGATCGGCGGCAATCTGCCGAACTGCACGCTGCTATTGCATTCGATCTTCGGGCCTCCACTGTCGCCGTTGTTCGTGAACCAGATGGGAAATCGCAGTCTCAAGCCCGCTCTCGTCGATGACGGGATGGACGTACTTCACTGATCAGCCGCCGTGACTCGGAGTGGGACTGACGAACGAGTTGCGTGGCTGCGTCGTAAGCCTTCTTCGCCTCTTCCGGGTTACTCTCCCGAAGCCCATCGAATACCTGAAACTGCATCCCCGCAGCGGCAAGATACTGGGCCAGCCCATCGTGGATCTCGTAGGATATGATCTGCCGTTCGTGGTCGCTGGCCTGGAGCATTCTCCAAAGCGACTGCCGCTCCCGCTCCAAGGCCTCTTGGGCCAGTTTTCGTTCGGTGACATCGTGGAAGAAACTGATCCAACCGGGCCGCTTGTTGTAGAGAATTGGACTAGAGATGACATCCGCATAGACTGTCTTGCCGTCCTTACACACAAAGGGCAGATCGTCAATACGGTGGACGCAGCCCCGTTTGACCGCTTCAAGGTGTTCCCGCACTACCGGCAGCACTTCCGGCCGGTGAACTTGCTCTGGCGTCATGGTGTTCACCTCGTTTTCAGAATAGCCGAGCATACGGCAGAATGCAGTATTTGCCCGAACGGGGTTCTTCGTAGCGGCATCCACAATAATGATGCCATCCACCGCCTGATCGTAGATAGCCTGAAGCTCATCGTGGCTCTGTTTCAATGCCTCCTGGGCCTGTATTCGTTCCGTGACATCACGGAAGATAGCCATCGCACAGGGCCTTCCATTGTAAGTCAAGAACTTGCCGATGACTTCCACATAGAATACGCTTCCATCCTTGCGTAAGACCGGAATATCTCCGCTGGGGGTCTGTTCGACTTCTTCTACCGAACGAATACTCTCCAGGATGAAGGGAAGTGCCTCGGCGGGGTGAATGTCCCTAACCGACATGGACAGCAACTCCGTTTCAGAGTGGCCGAGCATCCGGCACATTGAGGCATTCGCCCGAACAAATTGCAGCGTTTCGATGTCCGTAATAAGAAGGCCGTCAACCATACGGTCGTAGATGGCTTTAATCTCGTCGTGGCTTTGTCCCAGTGCCTCCTCAGCCCGCTTGTGTTCGTCAATCTCACGTTGCAGTGCTAGGTTGGCTTCCCGCAGTTCGGCGGTGCGTTTTTCGACTCGCTGCTCCAACTCATCGTGAGCTTTCTTCAACGCCTCTTCGGCCTGCTTCCGCTCACTGATGTCCAATACCTGGGTGATGAAGTAGCTTGGCTTTTCCTCGGCATCGAAGATCAGGGTGGAGCTTACCTCGCCCCAAAGGACTTGACCGCTTTTGTGGAGATAACGTTTTTCGAGACGCTGGATGCGAGCCACTGATTCCGCTGCTTGACGGATTGCCGTGGAGCTTGCTTCACGGTCCTCAGGGTGCGTGATGGACAGGACGGTCTGGCCGACTAGTTCAGGCTCGGAGTACCCTAGAAAGTCGCAGAAGGCTTTATTGGCTTGGACAACACTGCCGTTCGGTGTCACCACGACCGTTCCAACGACAGAATCTCGGAAAAGACTGCTAAATACCTCCGACTCTGCAACCCGCTGTCGAAATTCGGCCAATTCTTCAATGCGTTGCTGCTTAGTTTCGTCCTGGTCGTTCATCTCTGGAACTCCCATGTTGTTTAGCTACTTCACGGGGAAACCCTCAATTATTGTAGATCATTTTGTTAACTAGTAGAAGGGCAACAACTATTGCCCATTACCCTCACTCTGCCTCACTCCAGATGATTCTCAATTCCATCCAGCGTTGTTTGCAAAACTGACTTGAATGCTCGACTTTCAACATCAATTCCCGCTAGAGCAGCAGCCAGGATAAACGATTCCAGACTGTCAATCGCTCCTTCATACCGATGCCACGAGGCTTCATCATGATCTACCTTCAAACAATGGAGATCGCTTGTGCATACCCCGCTGTCATCGTCGAGGAGCAGGTGGAAAGTACCGCTGACTACTTTGATTTCAAATTCTCGTTTCATGAATATCCTCCGAGGGATTAGTCGGTGTCCCTATTCCTCTTGCTTGTAGCGAGCAAGGATACGATAGAATGACGCTCTGGATTTTTGTGTTCTGGAACACCAGTGAGCCATCTGGTCTTTGACATCAGAAAAACGAGTTAAAGCATCCTTTAGTAGGCGTATATCCTGATGCTTGGAGTCCAATCGTTTTGTTGCAGGCTGTTTCAGTCCCAAAGTCTGTAACTGGCTTTTAACCAACGGTCGCCAATCCAAGCCCTCAGATCGAGCATACTGAAGTTTGCGTAAGGAAGGCGTTAAAAGCCGCATCGACAACTGGCGATCCTCGGCATTGTCAGCGATATAGTCGATGACCATCGAGCAATCCTCGGATGAAATATTGTGAAATCCTTGTGACGATACGCATCGCATCAAATCCAAAACCTCTTCATTCGTTGCTGATAGTTCGAAGATGTCGCACCTGGACAAGACCGCCTTGAACGCATCATTTTTGCCAGGAATCACATTTGCCGAAAATATGCAGCGAGAAGTGAATTCGAACTGCGGCGGCAAATTACTTGGCAACTGGCTCGATCCATAGGTGACAACTCTGGGATTGCCCCATAGAGCAGATCTCAATAAGCCAAGGTGGGCCATCGACGAAAACATCGAATCTACGTCGTCGAAAAACAAGATTTGCTCGTCTTTGAATTGAAAAAGTATGGAATACAAACTTAAAGGCGTTACATGGCTATTGATTAATACAGGAACAATGCCTTCTTCGTCCAGAGTGCGAAACACAGTCCTAGACTTCCCCAATCCGCCCTGACTTCCGAAAATGAACAAGGCATGGGAAAGCTTCCTGGCCACCATTTTTACGTGATGTGCCAGGAGTTGCTGTTTCTGTTCCAATGCCGAAAGCCCTGGCTCCACGGTTATTTCGGGATTAAACTCGTTCATAATATTCCTTTCTTATTGTCCATTGCCCGACCTCTTAGTCGGTGTCAGAGTTTTCAATCTGTTCACTTCCGCAACATCCTCTTCGGTTGGCTTATATGCCAACAGACTTTCAATCGCATGCACGAAATCGCCAATCGCTAATCCGTTATTCAGCGTGACTGGATCGTTGTAATAGTGCCAGTTCCACTTGCCTGAAAAACGATTACTGACCCCTTTTGTAAAAACTGTAGCAGCATGCACGTCCTCAAAACGACAATCGATCCAATTTTCATAAATATGGATATTCAGCAAACCAATTGGCGTTGTAAGAATTAAACTATCGTCGTTTTTCATTGCCCCAACACTTTCGATAAACTCCTGGACATTCCGCTGGAAAAACTCTTGTGCCTTGAGTAGTTTGGTAGTCATACTGTTCCTTTCAACCTCTAAGTCGGTGTCACTCGAACAGGGTTTTCATCACCCGTCTCGTATTTTGCTAAATTGCCCTTTATCGAGGACTTCACACGAACACATGACCGCTTGGCATTTGAACTCTTTCAGAAGCAGTACTGCAGCATCCTGCGGCCTCCAATCGTCATTTGCGATAATGACACGCTCCTTTGGAGGTTCTGAATTCTTATCCCAATGAATATCGAATAATCTGACAATCTTCATAGCTTGTTCCTTTCGGCCATTGAGTCGGTGTCAAACCAACTCAATCTGAGGAAAATTGAGTGCCTCAAACGCTGCTCGAAGCTGATCTTTATTTGGATAACCACCATGATCGCTGCTTTCAATCGCAGAACAGTCGTGTTCCGAGAACCAATTGTAAACAGATTGTTCCCAGCCTTTGGGCAGTTCAAATTCGTGTTTAAGCCGCCATGCAGCATCGGCAAGGTTCTCAATCGTCGCTTCATATTCCCTGCGGCTATAATCCTCTTCATCGAGTAGAGGATAATCAGTGAGCCGTTGGGCCAGTTCGTGATAAGTGCGAAATGCTCGTGTAATTTTTCCGTGGCGATAAACTCGGATCGAATACCCATCAATCCAACCAACTGCCCAGTGGTTATGATGTTCCGCTATTATGTCTTTACCGAGAAACGGTTTCAGTGCATTTGTAATAGCTTCGGCGTTACTCAATGCAATCAAGCCAGAGTCACGGTGATGAGTATAAATGATCGTCCAGTTTTCAGGGTCGATGAGTTCGCTGGCCCTATGCCAACTGAAGCAAGTGAAGTGCTGCCAATTCCCGGCTGCTTCTAGGGCGGCAGCTTCAATTTCCATTTCACCAAGTCGCATGATTATCTCCATTTGTTTGAATGACGAACCGTTAGTCGGTGTCAAGTTCAACGACCAAATGGGGATTGGATCAACGCCTAAAATCCTGTAGGATATAGAAAGAGGAAAGTGGAATGGAAGAAATTTCCGATATTCAGAAGCGATACCTACTCAGGTTGTGGCTGGTTCTGACGCCCTATATTTTGTTCTATCCAGCATTGGCAGCCATCATGTGGCTCTCTCCCAATATTTACAGCCGAATATTTTCGGATGTCTCAGTTGTGGTTGCTTACAGTTGTATTTCGTTGCTGGGAATCTGGGTCGGTCTCAGCGGAATAGCTTTATGGCGACGGGTGATTGGAGCAGCACTCGGCATTATTAACTTTGCGATAATGGTGATTGTGGATAGATGGATTCTACCGACAAATATTACATACTCCACCATGAAGTTTGATTGTATGTCGTTTCTATCAGAATTCTTTCTGCAATCAGTAGTTGTTGCAGGATCTTTACTTCTTATCCATGGATTCGGTGTGAGGTTACGCCTTCTCGACCCAAAATGTCGGCAAGATAAAGGATTTCAATTCTCGCTCCTCAGCCTGATGGGTCTAACGTTGGCTGTTGCCCTGTTGTTTGCTGCAATCAATACCTCTCAAGTGGATTGGATAAATAAACTCTTCGTCCCATACACTGACCTACATTTCCTCACGGATGTTTGCCTTCCAACGATGGTAGTTGCACTGATTGCTGTCTGGGCGGGTTTGGCACAGGGACGAACGTTGATCCGACTTTTAATAGGATTGTTTGCAGCTTCGTTTGTTGGTTTTATATTTTGGTTCGCCAAAACAAGAATATATAGGGATAATGTTTGGTTGGAATTCGTCGTAATGCCAATGTACATGTTCTTTATATTGCAATATATTTTTATCATACTGCCGCTCTTAGTTGTCAGATCAATGGGCTACCGTATTGTGAATTCAAGTCAGCATGAATGACCTGTAAAGTCGGTGTCATAAAAAAGGAGAAACAATGCAAACTCCATATTTTGTCGGATGGGGAACTCTTTCGCTAATTAACGCTGGATTGGCACAAAGCAAGGGACGAAGCGGCCTGGGATGGTGGCTGCTTTCACTTATTCTTGGCCCTTTTGCCACTTTTCTGATTGTCGTGCTTGATCCCGTTCCACATCCGCAAGTAAAGGATGAATGATCTAGTCGGTATCAAAGTGGAGCAGTAGCAATCGCCACTGCTCCACCTCGCACAGGAGACTACTCAGCCATGACTTCTTCTATTGGCTGTTCCACTCGGCTGAAAGACAAGATAAAATCAGCCGCTTTACTGGCTTGTGAACTGGCTTGGAATATGAACTTATGGTCATCTTTCATTGCCTTCAGCCAGTTTTGTAAATAGCTGGCGTGGTTGGGTAGGTTCTCGGCGATTGGAATGCCCAATTCAGTAGCCAGGAAGCAAGATCCCATTTCGGCGATGAGTTCGCCAAGGGCATACCCGCCATCTTTTCGATTCCAATTGAGCCTCTTCTCAGTCCAGTGTATTAATTCATGCAGAACAGTTTCGTAGTACTCACCAGCACTGAATTGTTCCCGCAATGGCACTTGGATGTAGTCGCCAAGTCGATTGTAGTAGGCTTGGTTGCCGCCGTAGCGAATATCTGCACCAGTATTCGTTATTACTCGGTCGGCCTCTTCGTAACGAACAATCGAGTCGGTGTCAGTCGGAATCGAATGACCAACTCGCAGATAGTTGAGGCATTCTCCATTAACTTGATCGATGTTGAAAACAGTATATGTTCGCATTACGAACACGATTTTCTCTTTTTCTATGCCGTTTTCGTTCTCCTCGGTGACCTGAATGGGTATACTGGACCCCAAAAACTGGACCACGAAAATTGATAGAATAGATGTACTCATGGTCCAATTGGAGGGAGTCCGAGATGGGAGCGAAACGACGGAGGATCGAGTCCTCGCTAAAGGCGAAGGCGGCCTTGGCGGCGGTGCGGGGAGACCGCACTACGGGCGAACTGGCGTCGCAATTCGGCGTTCATCCGACGCAGATCGGCTACTGGAAGAAGCGGTTGTTGGAGGGAGCGGGCGAACTGTTCTCTGATGATCGTCGGCGTGAAAGCCAGGAGCAGGATGCATTGATTGCCGACCTATACGAGCAGATCGGGCGCTTGCAGATGGAGTTGGCGTGGTTGAAAAAAAAACTTGCCCGACTCGATTGAGTTCAAACGAAAGTGCATCGAGCCCCGCTGCCCTGGCGTGAGCATCCGCCGGCAGTGCGAGATTTTAGGTTTGAACCGATCTAGTTGGTATTACCAGTCGGCGGGCGAGTCGGCGGAGAATGTGCAATGGATGCGTCGGATCGACGAACAATACCTGAAGACGCCGTGCTACGGCAGCCGGAAGATGGCCGAGATTTTGGGCATCGACCGCAAACGGGCCAGACGCCTGATGCGTTTGATGGGTTTGGAGGCGATTTATCCCAAGCCCAGATTGTCGCGACATGATCCGGAACACAAGATATACCCGTATTTACTGCGAAATATAGCGATTGTGCGGCCCGACCAGGTATGGTCCAGCGACATCACCTACGTGCCGATGACGAAGGGCTGGATGTATCTGACGGTGGTCATGGATTGGTACAGCCGCTACGTGTTATCGTGGCGATTGTCGAACACATTGGATGGGACGTTTTGCCTGGAGGCGTTGGAAGAAGCCTTGACGCAAGGCACTCCGGAGATATTCAACACCGACCAGGGCGTGCAATACACGGCCGTGGCGTTTACGGGCCGCTTGGAAGCGGCGGGCGTAGCCATCAGCATGGACGGTCGCGGCCGCTGGATGGATAACGTGTTTGTGGAACGTTTGTGGCGGACGGTGAAGTATGAAGACCTTTACTTGCACGATTACGCGACTGTGCGGACGCTGGAAAGAGGATTGGCGTTGTTTTTTCAGTTCTACAACGAGGAGCGGATCCACAGCGCCTTGGATTATCTCACGCCGCTGGCCGTGTATCGGGCGGCATGAAAGAGAAACTTACATGCGTGGTCCAAATCGTTTTGAAATCGCGCACAAAACGGGGATAGCTTATTGGCAATTCCCCCCTTATAGTGAACTCAGCAGCCGCGCGAGACCTTTGGTATAGGTCTCGCGGGCTGCTAACCTTTGATCGTAAACAGTGGTCTAGACAATTGGGTCCACCTCAGGGTTTCCAGAAAATAATGGACGTTCCCCATGAACCTGGCTCGACGTTATTTGGTCTTCGCTTAACCTGTCCGCCGAGTTCTTGCCACTGCTTAAACGTCCCCCAATACTTCGATTGGAAGCCATGCCGCATTGAAGCAATCGTCAATAACAACGGATTGATCCCCCTGTATTGTTTCTTGCTGACGATGTTCACGGGGAAGCCAGCATTTGGATCGGATCTCCAGGGCATTCGCCAGGGAGGCAAGCCGCCCTTTTCCAGGGCTTGAATAATAGTGGATGTAATTCGTTCTCGAATTTCGTTTTGCGTAGCCATTTTTAATCTCCTGCACTTGGGTTTTTCGTAACAATTCCCAAGTCGGTGTCAGGAAGAGTGTAGGGCGTTTGGGAGATCTCATGAGAAATGAGACTGGGGGAGGCTTTTGTCTCAAATTTTGGCAAATGCGACGGTGGTCGGTCGTCGGAACCTCTTTGCCAAGAACGACTTAGAGAATCTGTCTCAAATCTCATTGAGACTTAAGAACACATGGGGCACGTCTCAGTGGCTCTGTGCGGCTGAGAAATGCAGTGAGACGGAGCGAAAAATTGAGACATAGTAAGTTCAAGTCCATACAGAAGTTACGATGAGGTGTCTCAAAATCATGAGATTAGGAAAAACGCCTGCTGACCACTGAATACTCAGATGGAACATCCAATCCACTGCCACGGCTCGATCTCGACATGTTCCTCGATCCATCTGTGGGGAACGATGGGACGATCCATTTGCGAAGATCACGCTGCCCTCGTTCCCGGCAACTCCGATGACTCCGACAGGCTGTTGCCAAGCGGGATCATGACTGGAGTTGGCGAATTCCCCGGCTCGGTCTGCCTGGCAGTGTCCTTCAGAATCCCAACCCGAAAATAAATCGGTCGCAGGGCCTTTCGCAGACTCGGAAGCAGGTAGGCAAATACCAGAGATCCGCCCACGCAAAATAAGCCGCATAGCAGGATGGTGACAGGTGTGCCGATCCTGCTGGCCAGGAACCCCGATAACAGACTTCCAATCGGGGCCGTGCCCACAAAGGCCAGGGTATAAAACCCCATCAACCGCCCTCGTTTATCTTCCTCAACAATAGTTTGCAGGATAGTGTTGCTAGCAGCCATCTGTGCGATCATGGCAAATCCAGTTCCCAGGAGCGTCAGGACGGAAAGCCAGAGTAGGTGGGAGAAGGAAAGGACGATCATTCCAAAGCCGAATGCCCCGGTTGTCCAGGCGATGAGTCGTCCCAACCCCAGCACACTCTTGCGGGCGGCCAGGAACAAGCTTGCGGCCAACGCCCCTATGCCCAGGGCGGCGGTAAGAAGTCCCAGAGTATCAGCCCCTCCGTGCAAAAGCTCGGTGGCCACCAGCGGCAGGAGGATCGTCGTTGGCATCGACATCAGGTTCACAAGGCCAAGTAGTCCAAGTACCGAGCGAATCGCTGGCGAGGACCACACGTAACCGAACCCTTCCTTCATGCCTGTCAGCATTCCTTGTTCACGGTTCAGCATTGCCACGGGCCTGACTCGCATCGCCGCCAACGAGCCGAGAACTGCTAGGTAGCTCAGCCCGTTGATGAGAAAACAAGGCCATTCTCCCAGCACTCGAATCAGCAGACAGGCAATGGCCGGGCCAATCAGCCGGGCGGCGTTGAACATCGACGAGTTCAAGGCGATGGCATTGGCCAAGTCGTCACGCTGTTCGACCATTTGCACCAGGAAGCTCTGCCGGGCGGGCACGTCGAACCCGGTGACCAGGCCAGCAAACATGCTGAGCAAGACAATCTGCCATCCACAGATCGCTCCAGTGAGCGTCAGCACCATCAGCACGAAAGCCTGGATCATCGCTGCGACCTGGGTGATAAACACGGTGCGGTGGCGGTTCCAACGATCCGTCAACACGCCAGCGAAAGGCGTGATGAGAGCCGCCGGAATCTGCGATGCGAACCCCACCAGTCCCAGAAACAGGGCTGAATGGCTCAATCGGTAGGCCAGCCAGATCAAGGCGATCTGCTGTGTCCAGGTGCCGATCAGGGAGATGCCTTGGCCGAAAAAAAATAACCGGAAGTTGCGATGAGCCAATGCTCGCCCCATTGCTTGCAGCCGAGTCATTTGCGTGCCGTTCCCATCATCAGTTGCGAATATTATTATGTTAATCCATGGCAGAGTCGCCAAGTCCTGCCCGTTGGCGTAGGGTGGAGCATTATGCCGAAGCGGGGCATCGGGAGCAAGAGCAAAGTCGATAAGCGGGGCAATGCAGGCAAGCAACGAAGATCGGCAGGATCGACATCCACTGTTGGGCAATGCTTTCTGGGCGTGGCCCTGGATGCAAGTTGTACCTTACGAATCACTTATGATTGGATTTCATCCCCTTTAACCAGTTTTGCAGGTAAGAGGCATGGTTGGATAAGTTTTCAGCGATGGGGATTCCTAATTCTGTGGCGAGGAAGCAACTGCCGATTTCGGCAATGAGTTCGCCCATCGCATATCGGCCAGTTTGTCGCATGGAAATGGGAAGGCGTCGGTAGCATCTTGATTCTGGGTGGGTTCTCCTAACTGGATTGAACCATTGTGTGGCAAATCCTTGGTGCCAGAAGTTGTATAAACATACCTATTGTTTTTAAGAAAAAGACCGCTAAGCTAATAGATGAAATCTCAATAACAGATGCCAGCATTTTGGCTTATCTCAATGTTGCGGAATGAAAATATCATGCACAATAAAACTTTCATAATTATTCCATTCATTCTGGTTTTTTCATCTTTAGATGGTTTCACACAGGACAAAGTGACGAAAAGCACGAACACTAAAAAATTATCTTCCGATATTATTGAAGGTGTTGGATGGAAGACATTTTGCATTGGTGCCACCAAAGAGGAATTAATTAAAGCATTTGGAAAACCCGACTCTGACACTAATGATGAATTGCTTCAATGGAGAAAAAAATATGGTATACATTGTTTGATAGACGATACACGAGGTGCTTATCAGCTTAGATTCGATACGGGATTCAAAGGCAAGACTACGGCGGGTATAGAAATCGGATCATCACTAAAACAGGCAATAGAAGCGTATGGGGAGCCCGACTCGACGGTAGTGCAAAATATCAACGCAAAGAAACTTGAATGGTCTTCAAAAGGGCTTTTCATATGGTTTCACAATGAAAAGGCTGCTCAGATTGTTGTGTTTAAACCTTATACTCCGAAAAAATAATATTCTTCTGGCAAACGATGACGGCATTGGTAAAGTGGGCATCCTCATCGATATTCGTTTTGTTATAATGTAGTTATTTCAGAAACCAGTTCTCCTTTGCAACACTTGGTCAGTGTAGGAGGTTGCCGTCATGCCCTGGGTTGAGTTGCTCCTCCTCATGGCAGTCATCTATGTTGTCGTTTTGGTGGTGTGGGGGATAATCCAGTTCATGCATTGGTTCATTGAGAATTTCGTTGAACCAAGACGACTCGCACGACCCGAGAAGAAATTAAAACCGCAATCTGATAACACGAACTCGGCAAGTTTATCGCCCTCAGTCTCTAATCGTAAGGAAGTTGGCACCGATGTCGGTCAAAAAGGAAAAGTGGTCCTTCCAGCCCTGACCGCTACCTCCCGACCAACGGGCCTGTTAGAGCTTCTGAAGCGGCTTTTTAAGAGGAAGGACTTTACGTACTGGGTCGGTTTCGCACTGGGAGAAACTGATCACGACAAGAGGGTAACGTATTGTTCCAAGGCTTTACGGTTGAATCCAGATTATGAGCCTGCATGGGGGCTCAAGGCAAACTCTTTACTGGAGTTAAAAAGATACGAAGAGGCTATTCCATGCTTCGACAAAGTATTGGAAATGCGTCCCCGCTCGACGGCGTGGTACAAAAAGGGGCTATGCTGTTACCATCTGAGACGATACGATGAGGCGATAAGTTGCTTCGACAAGGCCCTGGCTGCATGTGCAGATAAGGATCGCCAATTGGCTGACGGAATATCACGTTACAAAAAGCTGACAGAGGAAGCAATTCTGTCAGCGGACTCGGAAAACCATGCAACCACATAAAATCTGGATCGAACATTGCGAAGCGGCGGTAGCTATTGAAGCCGAATTCGGCACGGAAAAAGCACTGGCTTACCTGATCGGGGAAAAGTTCATTAACTTCCTCGAAGCCGCCGAAACCGACGCCGACTTCCGAGCAGAAATCCCCGCCTTCGTTGCTGAGATCAAGACGATCTTCGAGCGTTGGCAATTGGCCGAGTATTTAGAAAAGGCTCGACAGACGGAGCCATTCGATCCCAGCGTTTACGAAGACGAAAACTCTGATATCCTTGATATGGAACGGCAATTGGAACTTCGACAATCAGCCGCCGAGCTATTGCTGGTCGAACGAGCACGGGAGTGGTTGCTGGGCGAGGGCGAATAGGCTATTTTCAACTTCTCAAATTGCAAAGTTGAAGTCTAAAAGTCTAAGGGAATAGACACTCCACTCCTGTAAGGGTGATTTTGCAAAAAGTAGCCTTTTCCGAATGCCCATCGGCACAGTCTATTTCGACTTGGACGTAGTGGTCTTTCCTGCACTCTGGGTATTGCCGCCGCTGGGAAGGTTTTGGCTTACCTGCCGTTCGTCATGCCGCAATTCGTGGCGATCAGTTTCCCGTTTCTGCTGATCGGTTTGGGTTTGGGTGCGGTCCTGGCGAAACTGCTGCCGGTCCTGCTGGAGTTGCTGGAAGTCTGTCTGCAACTGGGCGGTATTTTTCGAATTCAGATCGGCTTGAATCTTCTGCCAATCGGCCTGGAGTTTCTGCCGTGCCTGGGACTGTTGGCTATAATCATTGCTCAGGGTTTGGCGATCCTGGGCAATATTGCCTAATACTTGCTGGATCTGTTGCAGGTCTTGAGGGGAGTTGCTCTGTTGTCCTGACCCTGATGGAGACGATCCGGAATTAGATTGTTGTCCCGAGTTCTGTGTGCCATCGTTGCGAAGCTCTTCGGCCAACTGTCGCTCGTCATGCCGCAACTCGTGGCGATCAGCTTCCTCTTTCTGCTGCTCGGTTTTGGTTTGCTTGCGGTCCGTGCGAGACTGTTGCCGGTCCTGTTTTAATTGCTGAAGGTCTTTTTGCAACTGGGTTGTGTTGCCTGAGTTCAAGTCGTTGTTGATCGTTTTCCAGTCGGAATCAACTTTCTTGTGGTCTTGTTCCGATTTCTGGTGGTCGTTGTGCAGTGCCTTTTGATCTTGCGAAAGATTATGGTGGTCCTGCTTGACGTGATTGACATCCTTATTTACCGGATGAGATGGGCTCTTATCTCCAGCTTGGGCAAGTCCCGTAAAAGATATTATGAAAAACAATGCCGTTATTAGATGCTTGGTCATGGAAATGCTCCTTAGAATTAGGTTTTACGTGGCTTAGGAATCGCCAGCCGTTAGCAAATGGCGTGGAAGGCAGATGAGAATACGCTTCCGCATTAAAAGCATAGCTTTTTCAGGTAAAGGGCGGGAAAGACACGCCTGAAAAAAGATTGCCGATTGGGAATCGGCACTGCCTTACTCGCTACGACTGATACAGGTTGTCCTAGACTTCGCTATTATCAACCAACTCGGGCAACATTTGAGGGTATCCACACCACTTGCGAGGCGGGGACTCTACGGGAACACGTCTTTCGTCAAAATCGTTGTTGGGCAGAGCGGGATTCAAGGCTTCATAGTCGTGGTTTTGGAAATAGTTCGGTTTATCGCAGCTTAGTGTCGATGTCACCCTCAGCGATGTTCATATTGTCAGTAACTTATCAAAATTATTGCTATTGCAGCTTCCTTCTCGGCAAAAGTACAATTTGGGCAGTAATCCAAGGATGATCTAACCCTAATAAGGAGATTCTTCAATGAAAAAAATCGCATTAGCTGTACTGATGTTGTCGCTCTGTTCGCGTTGGCTGTGGCCGCAGCCATGATGCCAGAGAAGCTCGGGACAAGACTCCCGCCTTCAAGTCCGATACAAATCAAGCCAGGAATGAAGTAATCGAGAAAGAAAGGGTAACCAACGACCGGGAGCCTGTCGAAAAGGTCCAAGCCGATCTTGATAGGGCAGCCGTGAAGACCAAGGTTGATGTCCAAGAAATAAAGGCTGACGCCCAAAAGGCAGAAGCCGAAGCGGTACATGATGTGACCAAAGAGGCGAAAGAGGATGTTAAGGAGATTAAAACTGACGCCAAAAGGACAGCGGCCAGATTGATAAACGATCTCTAAAGTCAATGCAACATTGCTGCTAATAAAAACGCCCTGCCTATCAAGCGATAGCAGGGCGTTTCTGTCTTCCCATTTCACGAAGCGTGGGCTTGGCCGTTGAATAGAAGGCGTGACAGGTTTTGCTCCAAATCTGTCACTTTATCGCACATCATCGGTTGCGTCCGCTTCAGTGGTGTGCTTCACCGACCCAGCAGCAAGTTCGCTCTTTAGGTATAGCTGTCGAGCAAGCCAATAAATTCCTGCTCCCAGGGCAATTCCCAGAATGTTTTCAATAGCGTCCATTACCCGAGCGGTACGATGAGGTACGAAAAGTTGCAGCGTTTCCGTGGTAATGCCATACACTACGAGTAGAGCAATTAGGGGCCACCAGGGGCGTTTCGGCCAGCGAGTTGCATGAACCAAGATGCTAAGGACGGTGAAGAACATCAGGTGAATTCCAAATTTACCCCAAGGAAAGATTGGAACTTCCCGAAGACCGACCAGTGCGGCGGGGTTGGGAACCAGGAGCAAGACTGTGAGCAGTATCCAATAACAGAAGCAGGCGAGTTGAATGACGATACGCACGATGAAGCCTCTGTTGTACTGACTTGGTGGCAAAACTATATCGGCTTGACATTCTCGGCACACGGGCCTTTCTGACCCTGGACTTCCGTGTAGGATACCCTTTGTCCAACCTGGAGTTCCTCGAAACTGACACCTTCTAGAGCAGACGAGTGGAAAAACAGGTCTTTGTCCTTTCCCGTTGTGATAAATCCGAAGCCCTTGTCTGTCAATCTTTTGATTGTGCCTTCAGCCATTTGAAAATTCCCTGAGTAATTGATTGAGTTGATTGCCCTTGGTTGAAAGAATTGTACTGTTCCTGTGTCGTTAAGCAAGTGGGGAGTGAAAGCCTTCTCCAACCCCAAAAACTCAAAATCTCCCTCATGGCGGTATCCCAATTTCTCCATAAAGGGAATCAAAAATGACAAACGTTGCCAACAAGAATGGAGAGATGTTGAAATCTGCGATTAGGAGCCACCAGAGTAACTCTACGTGGCCGCCTAGGAGCCGAAAGAGGACGTTCGAAGATTTTTACTGTTTGGAATTTGTTAGAATTGTGGAGGATTTCCAAGACCAGATATTGATTTCTTACAAATCATTTCAGATGGTCGCTTTTTTAAAAACATAATGCTAACATTGTTAGAAATTTATTAACAATAGAATCGTCTCATTGACAATTGAAATCGCTATTGTAAGATAAAGCCCGTGATGCAGGTCACATATTCGTTTCGCCCGATGTCTCTCCCGGCATCGGGCATTTTTATTTCTTGTAAGAGCCTTGAACAAAGGGTTCGTCAAAAAATGCATCAAGTATCTGAAGGGAGTTGCAGATGAATAGATGTTTCGTGCGTAAAACTAATGGCGTTGACAGCAAAGGCGATGTATTCTAGGACTTTTCCACATCCCAACAGAACAAATAAAGAGAATATTATAAAATCTGCAATAATGTTCGTCATCGGCTCAAATGGCTTAAGTTGATTATTTAGAGTGGCTTTACCTAATCCAAAGAGACTACAAGGGCCATAGTTGCACTTCTTTTTCCAACATGCACTAACGCATTTCTAACATTAGGGCGGCGTTTTTGGCCACTCAAGCAGTCTGCACTACCTTCCGATTCTTAACGTTGTTAGAATGTCAATCCCCTGGTTCTTCAAACTCTGCGAGTCGGCATGATGGTAACGAGGAAGAATAAGCAACTCAAGAGTTCGTCCACCAAACGTCTTAAAAAGACCGAAAGAAAAAGTCTGCCTGATGAATTGGAGGTTCGACTACAAAACCTCTGGTCTAAACTGGGAGATCTCATTGACTGGTGCGACGATAGTGAATCTTGGATAAAGTTGTTTTGTGCAGAGGCTAGGCCCTATCGAGAGACGTTCTATTGGGAAGCTGTAGCCGAGATGGTTTCCAATTACATATTGGAACACCCGATGACGGCTGCTCAAAGGGCTCTGACTGACTGCCTCATAGCTACTCAAAGTTCTCCATCTACCGGCGATTCCAATATGATGACCCACTTTCGGGAGGCATGGCAGCAATTGTTGGGTCGGTCCAGGGAAAAGATCGAGAACTTCATCAAATCAGACTTGGAGTTGGCGAAGCAGGAAGAGACGTATGAGACGGTCGCCGCTCTGTATGCCGCTGATTACCACAGATGGATAAAAGGGAAAAATGCGTCCAGTAATTGAATAGAACGATGGCGGGATTTTGTCTAATTTGCCTACTTCGCTGTAATTGTAATAATTTTCATGGAAAATATTTGGTACCATAATAAGAGGTGTTTTATGCGGTTTCTCTTGAAGGCAGAGCTTCCCATCGAGATCGGCAATGTGGTGATTCAGAATGGCAGACTAGCTAAGACCTTTCGTTCGATCCTGGATGACCTGAAACCTGAAGCGGTATATTTTCTGGCATCGAGTGGAAAGCGGTCAGTTTACCTCATCGTGAACATGGAAGATGCTTCACAGATTCCCGCCTTGGCAGAGCCTTGGTTTCACGCTTTTCAGGCAAGCGTCGAACTCGTTCCAGTGATGATCCCCGATGATCTCAAGAAAGCAGAGCAAGGTATCAAGGAGACCGTCAAAAAATATGGTCAGTTATTTCCAAAGTCCAATTCACACACTCCCGACGTTCACGAAAAGGATATAAAGACACAGCCGCACATTCAGAACACCGAATTCGGTTTGATTACCGTGGAAGAAGAGGTGTTCAATCACGACATAGTGATTCGCCTGAGTGGCAAAGTGAAAAAGCGGAAGAAGAAGTTCTCGAAGGAGCAATACGGCACTTCGCACATTATTTCTCTGGAGGAGGCCGAGTATATCTTCGATGAGGGTGCGGAACGGCTGATAATTGGGAGCGGTCAGCAAGACTCAATGCGTCTTTCCGCAGAAGCGGAACGTTACTTTAAGGAGAAGGGCTGTACTGTTGAATTGCACATAACACCTGAAGCTATCCAGGTCTGGAACGAGGCCGAAGGCAAGATCATCAGCATGTTTCATGTGACGTGTTAGAGGATAAAATCCATGAACTGCCCCGTCCCTGTTACGACGACAGACCTGCCAGGACTTGATCCCGCTTACCTCCCTGCAAAGGAAAAACTGATCTATGGAAAAACCCTCCGGCCAGCGTGGTTGGGTCCGAACAATCGCTATAATCGGCATCTCTGTCATCCTCGTCTTCCAATAATGACCAACCGTCATGCTTACATAACATATATTTGAGGGTATCTTGAATTCATATTCCACAAATCACCGATTTTATGAGGATTTTCACATTTTTTAATTTGCTCATTTCGAATTTGCCACTTGTTTTTTCAACCTGAGCATAGTTCCTTAATTTTTTCAAGGTGTTAGTGTGGTTTGAATTTAAGGACATCCTCATATATTTGGAAAGATTATGGGAACAACGATGCAGGCCATAGAGAGCGGAAAGACAACTATTGGCACTACCATTTCGGAGCTTCCGACGTGTGATTTCACCGTTGATGCCGACGCCAAGACGGAATCTGTGAAGGAGGCGTTTGACCGCCGAGCCGATTTGGCCGGAGCGATTGTCATGGACGGCGATCAGATATTGGAGGTCATTTCCCGTGACAGCCTGTTTCGGCACTTGAGTCGGGCGTTCTTCCGTGAGATTTTTTTGAAGCGTCCGATCCGTGCGTTCGTCAAGATGTGGTGCGGTGATATTCTTCGGCTGGAAGCCACCTGCACGATCAACCGTGCCGCTGAGTTGGCATTGGCACGACCGCACGAACGGACGTTCGAGCCAATCCTGGTCGATTACGGCGGGCGGGTCGGGCTCCTCGACACCCAAGTGCTTTTGGTCGCTCAGGCCCAATTGCTCTCGTTGTCCCGGCTTATTGAGGAGCAGCGGGATGCTGCCGAAGCAGCCAACCGGTCAAAAAGTGAATTTCTGGCCAATATGAGCCATGAGCTACGCACGCCAATGACAGCGATCTTGGGATTTGCTGATGTTCTGCTGGAGCATCCATCCGAAAATCTGGTAGTCGAATCAGGCCAGATCATCAAACGCAATGGCGAATACCTTCTCAATCTCATCAACGATATCCTCGATCTAGCCAAAATTGAGGCAAGCAAGCGGAGCATTGAACGTGTTGTCTGTTCGCCCCTCCAAATGGCAGCCGACACAATCTCATTGATGAAGGTGCGTGCCGATGCAAAAAGGCTTCCGCTGACGCTCGACGTGCGGGAAAATCTCCCCGAGAGGATCATAACCGATCCAACGTGTCTACGGCAAATCCTTGTGAACCTTATCGGCAACGCCATTAAGTTCACCGAAGTCGGCAGTGTTCGGGTTGTGGCACGAATGGATACAAGTTCTGATGGCGACGCCTGGTTAAGAATCGACGTAAGCGATACGGGCATTGGCATGTCGAAGGAACAGATTGCTCAACTATTCCAACCGTTTTCCCAGGTCGATGCCTCTGCACATAGGCGGTTTGGCGGCACTGGCCTCGGGTTGGCGATTAGCAAGCGATTGGCAGAGATGCTGGGTGGGGATATTTCCGTTACCAGTGATCTGGGCAGCGGAAGCACGTTCAGCGTGTGTATTGCCGCTGGACAGCCGGATGGAGCAAGACTCGTTGAGAATCCGTCCGGTAAAATTGCTGATCGACAGTCGCCAGCAGCAGGAGGTCAGAGGAATCTGAACTGCCGCATCCTCTTGGCCGAGGATTGTCCCGACAATCAACGATTGATTGCCCTTGTACTTCGTAAGGCGGAAGCCGAAGTGGTTATGGCAGAGAATGGGAAGATCACTATTGACCTTGCACTTGCGGCATTGCAGGCCGGAAGTCCATTCGATGCAATTCTGATGGACATGCAAATGCCAGTCATGGATGGCTATGAAGCAACAAAGAAGTTAAGAGATGTTGGCTACAACAGGCCGATCATCGCTTTGACCGCCAATGCTATGGTAGGGGACCGTCAAGCGTGTCTTGATGCTGGCTGCGACGACTACATTGTTAAGCCTATTGATCAAAACCAATTACTCGAAACGGTGGCAAAACACGTCAATGGGCGACCCGATTTCAGGGTCAGGCAAAACGATCCTAGGCTCGGGCAAATTGCTCCGGCTCGATGAACACCCCACTGATCTCTAGTATCGAGAACAACCTCGCCACCCAATTTCTCGATTTCTGCAATTGCCATGGCTTACTCCACTAGATTCATGTGGTCGCCCTTTCCTTGAACGGTGTAAGCAGGACTGTCCTGGCAAAACTATATCGGCTTGACGTTCTCGGCACACGGGCCTTTCGGACCTCGGCCTTCCGTGTAGGACACCTTTTGACCTTCGTACAGTTCGTTGAAACTGACGCCTTGGAGAGCGGAGGAGTGGAAGAACAGGTCTTTGTCGCCCTCCGTTTTGATAAACCCAAAGCCCTTGTTCGTCAACTTTTTGATTGTGCCTTCAGCCATTATGTGTTTCCTTATTATTTATATTGACCATTCGGCCACGATGAGTTGATTGAAAGAATTGTACTGTTACTGAGTCATCAAGCAAGTGGGTAGCCCCTTCCAAGAATTGCCCATCTGTGGATGGGTTCTAACTTGGTTTTCACCATAGGGTTTGGCCGCAGGGAATAGTCCAGCAATTAATTGCTGTTGCGGCAGTTCCGCTTTTTTTATATCCTACGCACTCGTTTCGACAATGACTCATCAAGGCTAGGAGTTCATTATGCTACGGCTTCTTCGCTGGCTGCCATTCTTGCTGATTTGTTTGGTTGGGATCGGACTGTA
Organism: Pirellulales bacterium; assembly: GCA_963844755.1. Taxonomy (GTDB): domain Bacteria; phylum Planctomycetota; class Planctomycetia; order Pirellulales; family Thermoguttaceae; genus JBEKIK01. The sequence goes on along the minus strand of CAWJPM010000011.1, from coordinate 927,252 downwards.
CCGTGGCTGGTTCAGTTTTACAAATACCAGCAACGATAAAGACAACAAAAAAATCAATATCAGCGTCTCGGTGGATGAGAACAAAATTGAAGCAGATGCCGAGAAGGTGAAAGAAGAAATATCTGAAAAAGTCTCCCAAGAGGTCAAGCAACTCGAAACTCATACCAAGTAAAGTTGACTGACTGCTCTTCACGTCGGCTCTTTTAGACGCTGTGTCCGTCAAATCTGTGCTGAGTATTTGCCGATCTCAAGTCCAGTTCCTTTCTTTCATAGGCGAGGCTGACCAGCACTGTGCTTTTCCCAGGGATTGACACCCGACATAGAATTGTCCATCTAAGCTATATATCGGAACTCCGATCACGTACGTTGCTCCCTACCTCTACACAATTTAGAAAGGTTAAAACAATGGCGAAAATGGTAAAGAAAACTGAGAGAACAAAAGAAGATTGGGAAATTCTAAACGACGCCTTGAGCATGTATCATAAAAAACATGGGCTTGAAGAATTGGAAGAACAATTTCAAAGTTATATGGATTCGAAAACAGCCGAAGACGAAGATGATGATGAAGCCGAAGATGATGCTGAAGATGAAGATGATGCTGAAGATGAATAAAAAGCGGTTGCCACCAGCCAGTAGAATCCACTTGTGATCACACTGTCTTTGGTTGAGCGGACTTTCGGTCTACAATCGAACCGGCAGCCTACGCCGCCGCTCGATCTCTACCCGCTTTTATGATGGCTTCGATATTAGGCGAGCAAGAGCGACAGCGTGTGACGTGTTCGATGGCATCGTCCAGATCCCAGCGTTGCCTCCAGACAAGGTATGCGATGGCAACACTGGGCGACCGGCCCATGCCAGCGTTGCAGTGGGTGTAAACCGTCTGGCCGTTTTTTAACAATGTATCTAATGCCTGCACGCACTGGGATAGCTTCCTTCGCAAATCTTCGCCGTCGAAATCTCTGATCGGAATCCGCAACACTACGATTCCCAACTCGTTGCAGCGTGACTCAATTCGACCCCAATCCAAATCACAATAGTCGAAGTCGTGGTCGGTCTGCAAGTTCAGGATGGACGTGATGCCGTAGTCCGCTTTCAGGTGGTTGATGTCGTCGGTTTTTGTGGGGCATGAACCGACGAAGAGTTGGGGTAGGACTTGGCTGAGATGCATGACCACTCTCCTTGGGCTGCAAAAGAGGGTGGCAATAGTACATATGGCAACGATTCCCGTCAATGCAGCTTGGTTGAATAACGATTTGTTCATCATCTTGTAGTGTTTGTACTCCTCCACCCATCCCAATCTGGTACCTTTACAAGGATTTTGAGGGCAATTTCTTGATGGAAAAGCGGTAGAAAAAGGTCGCCAATAATTTTTGAGGGGGGGGGCTGGACAGGGATTGGGAATCGATGGTGTTAGGCTGAAAGAACTTCTGACTTACCCATTTTTTCAGGGTTTAAGACCATCCTTCAATGCTTTCGCTTCTGATTCTAAAAGAACATCAATCGACGGCATGTGCATCTTCGGATGATTCAGCACAACGGCGATGCAAACCTCGTCACCGTTACGAGTGAAGTGGAAGTAGTGGATATCCACTATGTTGTTCTTATCTTGACTTGCCTTAGCTTCATCGACGCATTTTTCGATAATTTGCTGGTCAAGATGCAACGAGGCAACGCTTTCACTTATTCGCACCATGTCAATTCTATCCTCTGCTGAACTCATATTATACGCCCTTAAAAAAAATGCCGCCCCAAAAGTAACCTCCAATCGCCCCACTCGCTCCCAGACTTTGTCGGGGACTTGTGCCGGATATATCAGAGACGCTATCAGCGGTGGAGCCTCGCTAATCTCATGGCAGTGATCTGGAGCAAGGTCAAAAAGCGGAAAGCTCTGCTTAGCTATTCGCCACGCCTGATCCCATTCTTCTTGATCCTTTTTCGGATCAATCCCACACAATAAGGCAGACACGCACAAACCAATTGGTTGGTCGCCTTCATACCAAAAGAACGTGGCGATGCCAGCTTGATCCCGATGGGTAAACCGCACAAGGAACTTTCCGCAATCCATTTGAAACCAGAGCCCATTATCGGACGATAGACTATCCAAGCCGCTCCTGTAATTTGCCACCTCCTCCGCCGTCATTTGGTCGTAGCGGTGGTCGATACAGGTACGCCTCCATTCCAACGGAGAAATACTAATGCTGCGGAATGTTTCTTGTTGAATTGCCATCACCTTTTCCTCCTTGACCATCTAATTATATTAGCAAGTTCTGGGGAGTTGCCAAGGCCCAATCCATCCACTACATCACAAATGGAATAATTGAGGCAATGACGGAAGCATAGGTGACTGCCTCGCAGAGTTCCTTTGCCGATTTGTGGACGGACTTTGTGTCCATCAATTAGTCTTTGTGTTCTATCGTCCTCTCCACCGCCTTTAACATCTTTTTCAGCGGCTAGGGATCAGCCCACTGGTGATCGTTTCCTATCACGGTCAAGGCTGTATCGGACAGCCGATGGTCTGGTTGGTGTGGATCGCCCGCTGAAAAAGATCCATTTCGTGGGCGTCCTCGGCCTCGAAATGCCTTTATGTTTGGCTGAATTTGGCTATTTGGCCCTTCTTTCATGTCCAGACCTGACTGTGAAGCTCAAAACACCTGAAACTTTGTATGGGTTGGACGTGATCTGACCAGGCACCTCTGTATCTTTAATTGAGCAGTTTAATTGAGAGGAGCCTGAAAATGACTGAGCAAGAAGTAAAAGAAGAAGGCCGAAATCCGTTCCTCGGTGAAATCGAAACCGAGATCGTCGGGATGCAGTACCACAAAGCCAAAATACATCCTGGCGAGCAGGTCAATCTGGAGCGGGACTCCAAAAATGCACACGACCGACGTGCCATCCGGGTAGAGAACGGTCAGTGTGACCCGATGGGCTATCTACCGAAGAAGATAGCTTCGTGGTTGGCCATGTTGATCGACAGCGACCAAATCCATTTGGATGGCTACGTGCCGCAGGTTTCTTCTGCAACGTGCGAGGAGCCAAGTCGGTGTCCGATCAATCTCATGGTTTTCCAGTGTGAGAAGGGCCGTCACCTGCTGGAGAACGCCGAACCCAAGAGCGAGCTTGATGCCATCCATCAGACCGTTCTTCAGGCTTACCAGAATGCCCAAAGCTATCGTAATCCCGAGTTGATCCTGGGACTGGCCAAAGGATTGCGACCGCTGGAGAAGCAGGCATTGTTGCCAGAGACCCGGCTGCTGCTGGCCTTGTTGCCCCGAATGGCCCACGAACTACGCATGTCGCAAACAATGCGGACAACGGTCAAGTTCCGGCAACTGCTCAGCACCCTCACCATCGGCCAGCCAACCCACCACCACAACCTAACGTTCTTTCCGCTGCTTTGGCCGGAAACCCATGAACCGTCGTACACACTCCTCAGCACAGCGATTGAGGATGGCGAGGCCGTGGTGGAAGAAGTCAACGAGTCGGGCAGCGTTCCCAACTTGGCCGTTACGAATAAGTGCAAACGGCCATTACTGATCCCCGAAGGCGAAATTCTCATTGGAGCCAAGCAGAACCGGGTCATCAACGTCACGGTCCTGGTGGCGGCAGGCGTGAAGTTCACTCTGCCGGTCAGTTGCGTGGAGGCGGGCCGCTGGCGATACCAGTCCCGGCACTTCGAGTCGAAGTTTTGTGCCCCGCCTTCCCTCCGCAATAAGAAGCTGAAGGCGGTCAACAGGAATCGTTCGGAGGGAGGTCCTGCGGCAAGCGACCAGGGCGAGGTTTGGGACGAAGTGCAAGCCTGCCTCTCTGGCGTGGACACTCACTCGGAGACGGCCTCGTTGACCGATGCTTTCGTTTCCGCCGAGGAGAAATTAAAGGAACACTGCAAACGCTTGGTGTTGCCGGAAGGTGCTGCGGGCGTTCTGGTCGGGCGTGGCGACCGGATTATCGGCATGGACTTGTTCGACTCTCCGACGACGCTCAAGACGCTTTGGGATCGATTGTCGGACGCCTATTTCTTTGACGCCCTGCGTGCCCCAAGTGCTATTCCACCGACCCCGGTCGATCATGCTCAACGCTTCATCGACCGGCTGGGAAATGCGGCAAAGCCACGGGTTCAAGCCTTGGCCTTGGGCGACGAACTAGAAATCACCGGCGAGGGGCTTGTCGGGGCGGCTCTGCTTTATGACGGCTGGGTCTGCCATTTGGCGGCATTCAGTGACGGAGAATGAATTTGTCCGAGATGCCCGAGTGAGAAGAGGTCTTGAGATGCATTTGCCGACCACAACAAACGCCGTGTTGCTGGATAAGTCTTCCAGACTTACAATTAGCAGATCAATGGATTATGCTCATATTCTATCCCGATGCTACCTCAACCGAGTAGATATTGCGATGGCCGACCAACTGCCCCTAGTACGTCAATGGGTTCTCTTACGGATGCTCTGCTCCCGTCATTACGGCGTGACCATCAAAGATATGGTCCATGAACTGAACGTGGGCGAAAAGACGATTCGCCGTGACCTAGAGACCTTTCGGGTAGCGGGTTTCCCGTTGGCAGAAGTCGTGGGAGAGTTTGGCCGCAAAAAATGGCACATCGACGCCGGTAAGGGCGAGCCGGGCTTGAACTTTGCCTACGATGAAGCCATTGCCTTGTATCTGGGCCGACGTTTTCTGGAACCGTTGGCCGGGACTGTGTTCTGGGAAGCTGCCCAACAAGCCTTCAAGAAGATCCGAGCTACCTTGGGTGCTGATGCTCTGAAATACATCGACCAATTCGGCACGATGTTCCATCAGACGATGGTCGGGGCCGCCGACTACACCAAGAAGGCCGAGTTGATTGACGAGTTAATGGTCGGCATCGAAGACCGGAAGGCCGTCTTCATCACCTACCAATCGCTGCGGGCGACGGAGCCGGTTACCTACGATGTCTACCCCTACGGCCTGATTTACCACCGTGGTGCCTTGTATTTGGTGGGCCGGTCGCCGCAGCGTGAGGAAATCTGCCACTGGAAGATCAGCCGGATCGAGGCTGCGGAAGTTACCAAGGTACATTTCCAGCGGCCCGACGACTTCGATCTTCAGCAGCACTTGGCCAAGTCGTTTGGTGTTTACCACGGAGATGATGACGTGAAGATCAAGGTGTGGTTCACTCCTGCCGTAGCCCGCTATGTGTCTGAATCGAACTGGCACGAAAGTCAGAAGCTAACGCAGCAGAAAGACGGCAGTCTGCTGGCCGAGTTCCAGTTAGTCCTGGGCCTCGGGATATTGGTCATGGCACTCATGCTGGCATGGGCATTTGGAATGTTTCACGGCGGCATCCTCTGACGACCATTCACCACGGTGATGAGTCAGGGATTGTTCTCAAACGAGAGCCGCAAAAAAAGTCGAAACGGAAAACGACATGACAGGGTCCACCAACGCTGCCTTTGAGGAAGGCTACGATGCTTATTGGGATGGCGTCGATGTCAGCGATAATCCGCACGGACAAGCATCGCTCTTGGGAAGAGGGCTGGAGGTCCGCACGAAAACGGGAAGTCGTGGAGAATTTGCCGATGAGGTTTGGGGGAAGTACCAATGAAGATCTTCCGCTATCGCCGCCCATTTCTGCAAGCCTTTCTGGGCATCTCGGTCTTAATATTGTTTGTGCTGACGATCAGTGTGATGTTGCTCAGGGTTTTCAATAGCTATCCACTCGAAACCCTCATCGTTGTGGCGGTGTTAGCCGTCTGCGTGATTGCCATTATTCTCTACATCGGGGAACTGGTCATTATCTGTTGGATAGTAGAATTTCTCTCGGAAATCGGCATGCCGAAAAGCCAAGCAAGGTTAGTCCCTCTTGAGTACGAACAAGTTGGAGAGATAATCGTTGTCAAGCTGCGTAACAACATCACCAGCATTCAACAGTGTCTATCGGTGCAAAAGCAACTGAATTGCTTGACTGACGAGCATCACTACAATTTCGTTCTCGATTTCTTGTATGCTGAGAAGATCTCGATAAGTTTCCGTGGAGTCATGGTCCATCTCATGAAGGCGGCACGTAAGGAAGCGGGAGAGCTTGGCAAACCATATCAATCCCTTGCGTTGCCTCACGGGGCGGTATTCAGAGTGTTTAAGGACAGGCAGCGTGCGGTCGAAGAAATGTCCAAGCATGACGGACATGGATGGGTTGTCCTTTGTTCGGTCCCAGTTGGAATCCGAGCGGTCTCCGGCTTAACGTGAACAGGCCAGACAGGTTGGTCGGTCATTGATATCTCAGAAAATTTATAATAGGATTCTCTTTACTGCCAAGATTGATAAGTGCTAGCAAATAAGTCCAGCGGTTACCTATTGGGCAGACTCGACATCACGGCAAGTGAGAAAGGAATTCAAAGAGAAACACATTCTCGGCAGTCCCAATCTGATGAGAATACGCAAGGCCAAAACTAGAGACGAAATGGCTCGTTGCATGATTGCTGCGAGGAAGGCAGGTTACGAATATGAAATTATCGGACTTGCGGCGGGTATGTCACGCCAAGCAGCACATCAAATTATCAAAAAGCACTTGAAACAATGAAGAAAGCTGGAAAACCGAAGGAGATTATCTGTGCAAAATCAAATTGATGGGAAGTACCAATGAAGCTCTTCCTCTATCGCCGCTCAATTCTGCAAGCCATTCTGGGTATCTCGGTCTTAATCATGCTTTTGTTGACGATCAGTGTGGTGTTGCTCAGGGTTTCCAAAAGCTTTCCACTCGAAACGCTCATTGTTGTGGCAATATTAGCCGTCTGCGTGATTGCCATTGTTCTCTACATCGGGGAACTGGTCATTATCTGTTGGATAGTAGAATTTCTCTCGGAAATCGGTATGCCGAAAAGCCAAGCTAGTCCGGTTTCTCTTGAGTACGAACAAGTTGGAGAGATAATCGTTGTCAAGCTGCGTAACAACATTGCCAGCGTTCAACAATGTCTATCGGTGCAGAAGCAACTGAATTGCTTGGTTGACGAGCATCACTGCAATTTCGTTCTCGATTTCTTGTATACTGAGAAGATCTCGATAAGTTTTCGTGGAGTTATGGTCCATCTCATGAAGGCGGCACGTAAGGAGGCAGGAAAGCTTGGCAAACCATATCGACCCCTTGTGTTGTCTCGCAGGGCCGTATTTAGAGTATTTAATGACAGGGAACGTGCGGTCGAAGAAATGTCTAAGCACGACGGACATGGATGGGTTGTCCTTTGTTCGGTCCCAGTTGGAATCCGAGCGGTCTCCGGCTTAACGTGAACAGGCCGGACAGTTTTATCGGTCATTAATATCCCGGAATTTCATAATAGGATTCTTATCAATGCCAAGATTGGTAAGTACTAACGATGCTTTTGAGGACGGTTACAACGCCTATTGGGAAGGCGTCGATGTCAGCGATAATCCTTACGACAAAAACACTGATGCCGCTCAGCGGGAATCCTGGGAAGCAGGATGGCGAGCAGCCCGCAAACATGATTACGATGAAAGCGAGGGGTAAAGGATGCCAAGATTTTCCGTCCTGATTCCAGCACGCAATGAGGAAAACTACCTCCCAAGATGCCTTGATTCAATCAAGTTGGCCGCAACTCCGTTTCCAAACCAGGTCGAGATTATCGTCGCACTAAACCGTTGTACCGACCATACTGAGGAAATTGCACTGAAGCATGGTGCTAAAGTCGTGCGTGAAGACAGCAGGAATCTAGCGAGAATCAGAAATGCGGCGGCAAAAGCCGCAACTGGGGACATCATCGTTACCATCGATGCTGACAGCCAAATGACCAGCAACATGTTAGTGGAGATCGACCGACTGCTGCGAACGGGGAGATATATTGGCGGCGGCGTGCCAATTCGGCCCGAGCGATGGTCTTTGGGCATTATGGTGACGGTACTGCTGCTGGCATTAATGCTTTTGTGGCGTCGAGTATCCGGGGGGCTGTTTTGGTGTTTGAGGAAGGATTTCGAGGCGATTGGTGGATTCAATGAGAATCTCGTCAGCCTGGAAGACCTCGACTTTGCCCAAAGGCTCAAGGCTTTTGGCAAGAATAAAGGAAAACTGTTCACGACGAGCAGGAAGGCTCACATCATAACGTCGTGCCGCAAGTGGGATGAGTTTGGGGACTGGTATCTGCTTACGAATCCCCGGCTGGTGCGGCGAATTCTTAGGGGAAAATCCCAGGAAGATGCCGATCATTTCTATTACGATGTCAGACGATAGGTGTTGCTGAAATGATGTGCTGGGGCCACTGGCTTGGAAACAGCAGTGGTGTGATAAAAGCGGGAGTTTTCATTTTCTGCTTTTTGTTATTCTTGCAAATTTTGCAAAACGAGACCAGGTGGTGTCCCAGGTCGTTTCATGTTTTTCAATTCATCACAATTGATTTTACTGTGTTTGGCGGGGTGTTTGGGCGGAGATAGCGAGCGACCGCTTGACCAGTACGGCACAAAAGGCCAAAATCAGGTCATACGCAATGACAACAAACCGGAAAGGATACGGAGAATATGGCCAGGAAGAAGAAGGGGCATAGCGAGATACGAGAAGTGCCGCTTGAAGACATCAAGCAAGGCCCAATTCGCCACAAGAAAGGACTTACTCCACTTTTGGAAGAACTCGCAAGAGTTCTCTTTTCAAAGGTTGGGCATTTCGTTTATCCGACGTTTGAACAATGGGAACTAGGGTTCATGCGAGATACGCACCCTTGGCGTGAAATCCTGATTTGGGAAAACATAGCTCGGACTTTTGATCTTTATGTGGCTGAGCACCCTGAAGCCGCAAACAGCGAGCAGGTAGTCGGCACCATTGTTTCCATTTCAATGGGACAGGTATCCGAGAATGAAACCGAGAACGAAAAAGAACTTTGTAATTTATTCATCGAAGCCTACAAGAAACAGTGGATTCCTCTAATAGGAGAGCCGTTCGAGTTCCCTCCCGACCAAGCTATTGTGCTACAATATCGAGACATAGTTGAGGCGAGGGACGGTGGTATTCACCCGAATCTCCGAGGGAAGGATGTTTGTCGCCGGATACTTGTCGATGCGGACATCATCCTCGGCATGGATTTCATGTCAGAGGAAATGTTCTGCATCTACGGTCGTGATCATCTTGAAGAAGGAAGCGTGCCAGAAGGACTGAAAACTGTGATTGTACGTTTGGACCCTGAGAATCAGAAGACACATGAATTGGAAAAGATATGTTTTGTCGTAGAAAGGATCAAGGGTCGGCACGATTGCCAGTAGTTCTGGTGAAAGTCTGGTTAAACCTATAATGCAAGTCGGACATTTCCAGATTTACCACAAGTAAGGAACAAGTGCCTTCGTTTTCTTCTTGTATTCGCAATATTCCACTGGAAAATGCTTCATCATCAAGTCTTCCTCAAGTCCAATCCTCAACAAACAACTGACTAAGAAAATCACGATGCCTATAATTCCGCCGATCTTGCCGAGTGCCAGTGCCACGCCAGTGAACATTAATAACTGGCCAGCATAAATCGGATGGCGAATAAATCTATACGGACCGTTTCGAATGAGTTCATGATCTTTCTTAAAATCCAAAGTATTGCTCCAATTTCCTGCAAGATTTATTCTCGCCCAGATACAAACCGCAAGTCCTGACGCACAAATCAGCATACTGGTAATCTCCAATAACCATGATTTATTTATGAGGATTGCTGACAGATTGAAATACCCAGGTACAAGGAGCAACATAAATGAAATACCAGATACAAGGACAACGACAACAAATCTCAGTGATTTGGGTTTCTCGGATACTGATTTTTGTGAAAAAGAACTGACTGCCCAATAAAGCAGATAAAATACCCAGCAAATAATTATAAATATTATTGGAATGTTGTTCATGGTTATAACTTCATTGAGCCGGGGGGCAATTTTCGGCGTACTCGATCCAGTGGCGTTTCATGGGAGATATTCTACCATTGGCTTTCCGATTTAGGTAGAATAGGTGCAGTCGGAGAAATTGCAATGGATCGTGAGCTATTCGAGCAGATATACCAAGACCAAGCTACGTGGGACACTGGATGGCCTCAACCTGCCATCATCAGGTTGGCCGAGGTGGGCCTGATTCGTGGCTGTGTTCTCGACGTGGGGTGCGGCACTGGCGAGAACGTTTTGTACGTGGCAGCCAAAGGCCACGAGAGTTGGGGACTCGACTTCGTGCCAGTTGCTATCGAGCGAGCCAAGGCCAAGGCTGCCCAGCGAGGAATCGACGCCCATTTCCTGGTCGGGAACGCCCTGGAATTGAATAGACTCGGCAGGCAGTTCGACACGGTGATCGACTGCGGCCTCTTCCACACCTTTACCGACGAGGAACGCCCCGTGTTCGTCAAGGGACTCGGTGAAGTCCTGCGGTCGGGAGGATTGCTGCACATCCTTTGTTTCTCCGACGAGGAGCCTGGGACTGAAGGGCCAAGGCGAATCACTCAACAGGAAATCCGAGATGCCTTCCAGGATGTATGGAAGGTGAAGCAGATCGAGCCAACCCGCTTCGAGTCGGCTGAATTGCCTAACAGGATGGCGGTCAGCCCTGGTGGCCCGAAGGCATGGCTGGCAACGATTGAACGGAGTTGACCTGGGAAACAAACGATTTCCTGGTCGGCCACTCAATTCCCCTGTCGTGTTCAGACTTGCTTCTAACCCCATAACTGATGGCAGCTTCGATCTCTCCCTGTGTTCTCATGGAAATTTTTCACTGGATTCTCATAGGAATACATTATAGCCAATCGGTGGGGAGGGCCGGTCAAGGGCTGTTGCATTCCCCATTCCAGGCTGTATAATAAATAAAAGTTGTCGGATGACTAGATGAAAAACAAACTGGCTCTGCCGGTGGGTTTGTTAAAGAGTAAGCCGACGTGGTCGAATACCTGATGGTGTTCCGCCACGTCGGCTTTTTTTGTTATCTGTGGCGAAAGACGTTTGGAATCCACTCACGAAAGATTCCTGTGCTCTTTCTCATGGAGGTGAGAATATGTTAGCCACTGTTACTAACGTTCATGGGAATGGTCTGAAAGTCGTTGCCGATTCCTGCCCAGAGTACGTTCAAACGGAGCGGATCATCGAAGCTCTCGGTTCGGTGAGTCACATTCCGAGGGTTGGCGAAGAGCCGCTCTCTAGGTACTACAAGTACCTTGCGGAACATCTCTGTTTCCCGTTCACCGCTCATTATCCCGAGCCAACGACCTCGCTTGAAGAAGTGCAGTACCGTTGCACCGTGCTGGAATTGCTGGACCCCGCCAAGGACATCTTTGATGATTTCGATGGCATCTTCTGTAAAATCCGCAAGGGAAAATACGAGATCAACTTGCCGTTGATCGAGTTGCATTTGCCGCAGGACAATCCCAACTTCCAGATGATCGAAGATTACTGGTTCTGGTTCTGGAACTGGAAGTGAGATTGGAAGCTCCCAGCAGTTGCATATAAGCGGGCATTGTCTGGCAAGACTCACTAAGATTGATAAAATGCTTGACAATCAAATAGTATTGTATAAGATAACATTGGTACGGAAGGAAAAATGTGATCGGAAAGGAAGAGCCGATACGCCGGGTTCGAGGGCTGGCCCCATAATAATGGACGGCACGTAACCGAGGTTGACGTACTGCCTCTCCCCGAGATAATTTTTCCTTCAAGAAGAAGCCCGCATTCGTGCATTAGCGGGCTTCTCCCTTTCTTGGAGGCTTTCTGATCACTCTGCTCTGGAAAATGAAGTGCTGGCATTGTTGGATAGGTTAGGTAAGGGTGGTTGACCGTGACCTCAGTGTGCAGTTGTATGTTCTGGCGATTTGCCGCCTTGGAAATGCTTTTCAATCCAGCCGCTTACGGCATCGTTGCGGCAGTCATACTGCTTCACGTAAGGTTTAATATCCAAAACTGGTGTCCCATCCAGGACATCCACTTCAGTGAAGTACAGCTTGTTGTTCTCGATCTTCTCGATCTTCACAATGGAAAACCCAATGTGATTGGGGCGGTGCGGAATTCTGATGGCGAAAATCCCATGTTTTTCCTTCTCAAGATACGGCTTCCCCACGATATCCTCTCGGTCGGACAGATGGAAGTGATAGAGTAGGATGGCATGGCTGAAACCATCCAGGTCTTTCAATCCCTCGACGTACTTCTCCTTCAATTCGACCCATGCCACTGCCTTGTCGGCAAAGACACCCTGGATGGGAGTGCCTTTGGCTTCCATATACGGAGAATGAACGATTCCTATTGGGTGTATTGTGATTGGTCTGTCCATCTCGGTATCCCTCCATTTCGATCACTTTGGTGAATCAGCTTTTACGTTGGTGTTGAAGAAGAGAGGGGATAAATCATAGGAGTAGTTAGCTATCGAGGAAATACTTTCCCAGTCTCCATGCCCCGTACACACCTGCTATACTGCCGAGCGAACTTATAAAAAACGTCCCCATCAGCCCGAATCCGATGGACTCACCAATCCACCAGCCGACATAGCCGCCAACCGTCATCCCGATAAACATGAAAAGCCGATTCATGGGCGAAATCCTGTGTCATTCCTGAGAGATGGCGATCACTGAACGACATGGGCAGTAATATAAGCAATTCCCAAGAGCAACGCACCGATGACCACGGCTACAGCCAAGTTTTTTTCCTTCAGTTCCTTCTGTACATCAATCCGTGGCGTAATCAAATCGAAAAGCCAATAGCCCAGCAGCAATAAAACCATGCCGAGTAGTCCAAACACTAACGACCCCACTAATCCTGCCCAAAAATTCTCTGGTAAGAAATGCATAATATATCCTTTCATGAAATGATAGACCCAGTAATCATAAAAGCACTGCCCTATCTTTGCAGAACCGTAAATAATTGACAACCCCTACCAATTTCATATAATCCAGGGTGGTCAATTCATCGAAGGGGTCGTGCCATGAAGAAGGGAACAATTCTGCTGATCTTGGCATTGACAGCTTCTTCCATTCTCAACAACGCTTTTGCCAAGGGTTCTGGGGGAGGATCGCACTATTCGGGAGGATCGCATACAAGTAGTAACTCTTCTTCTGGAAGCCATTCCAGCAACTACCACGGTCGATCTTACTCAACGGGCAGTACGGCCCATGGCTACTATGCCTCTGGAAGTCATCACGATGCAACAACAAGCAGCAAGGCCGCTATCGGAGTCGAGCGAGATTCACACGGGCGGATCAAACGTTCCGAAGAAGCGAAAAAGGAATTCATGAAGCAATCAGGCTATCCAAATGGCAGACCAGGTTACGTGGTGGACCACATCATTCCCTTGAAGAGAGGCGGTGCGGATTCTCCCAGCAATATGCAATGGCAGACGATTGAAGAAGCCAAGGCGAAAGACAAGTGGGAATAGGTTTTACCAGAATTATAAGATTTGTTCGGTAATCGAACAATTTTAGGCAGCTACTCCTTGCAATATTTTCTTTTGCGAAGAGTCAATTTTGACAAGTTAAATGGGCATCCTCAAACTCTTCCAACGCCTTTTTTTAGATACTTAATACTTTATTTCAATCCTTGCAACAACCTATTGAAAATCCCGTTTTTGTCATTCCGTAGGTCCTCTAGCAACTTAGCTGCCTCGACCTCTGTCAACTCCTTTTCCATCGCTGGGGTATCCAGGGGCATGGGAAAGTCCTGTCGAATCTGCTCAACACTCTTTCCTGTAACTTCGGAGAGAACTGTAAATATAACGTCTTTATATTTCATCTTGCTTTTCACCTTCATGACAATCGTGAGGCTGTTCTGCCTGGCCTGACTCACCTGAACCGCACAGCACTGCCATCGACTGAAAACAAAACGTGTCAGGTTCGATCTACTTGATCGCAAGTGCCATATTGATCTCGGTGATGGCAGCCTTCACGCTGGCGGTGGCCTGGGGGTGCCTGACGTTCAACTGTGTCAAAGCACCTTGCAGAAGTTGCTGGGCCTCACGCAATTGAGCATCCGAGGTGGCCTGGGGTTCATGCACTTTTTCGTGACTGGCATGAGCGGCCTTCGGTGGAACGGCTCCGTTGTTGGAAGTCAAACCAGGCTGGGCCTTCTTGTGATGGTGGCCCAGTTCTTCCAAGGTGTTGCGGACTTCTTTGGCAGCCTTGGCCCGATGGCCTTCGTAGTCGTAGTCGGCACTGACCAAGAGCCTGTGGGCCGATTTCAGAGTTTGGATAAGTTCTGCATTGGCCGTTCCTTTCGCCGGGACCGCTTTGGCCAAGGCAGCAGACGCCAACCCAGCGAATAACATCACGAACAACAGACCGATAATGCAACTCAAGTTCCGACGCATGAGATGCCTCCGCTAACTTCTAATCTAAATCCTTGCCCTATGCGTTTATTATACCAAATTGTCGAAATTATGCCAGATTGCCTAACAGGGATTTATTCCCTCGGCGGAAAGTCGGAAAACTCGGAAATGAACGATTTGAACCTGTCAAATTGACAAGTTAGGGTTTGCCGCTCCGCCGATTTAAGGTAACCTCTAAATGGTGGAAGGACGCTGTTTACCGTTGTAAGTAGTGTTGCATGAAGTTAAACTGTCTTCGAAATATACGCCCTGTTTGTCCCTCGTGACAGGCAGGGTTTTTCATGCCTCTTTAGGAGGAATCCAAAGTGATTACACTAAGAATGGTTCTTAGTTTGGCAATTTTAGTGATGTTGCCCCTCTTGGTCATCGGACAAGAAGCCAAGGACACTTTGCCCCTCGCCCCGGAGGGCAAGACGTGGAAACTGGTTTGGCACGATGAATTCGACGGCAATAAGTTAGATAGAACAAAGTGGGGATACCGAGCCGAGGGGAAACGAAGGGACGGCTGGTGGGATCGAAAAGCCGTGAGTCTCGATGGCAAGGGACATTTGGTCATCAAGACATTTAAGGAAGGCGACAAGGTGATCGACGCCGGTATTGATACACAGGGTAAGTATGAGCATCGATTTGGCTACTATGTCGCCCGGATTTGCCTCCAGGAGCAACCTGGTCACTGGTCGGCGTTTTGGATCACTTGCTCTGGCGTGAACAAGGTCGGCGATGAAGGCCGGGATGGCACGGAAATCAATATCATGGAAAAACCCTGGTTGGATGAACGGGTGCCGCATACCTTACACTGGGATGGCTACGGCAAAGACCACAAATCCAAGGGATACGTGGCCAAGGTGCCGGGTGTAATGAAAGACTGGCACACGTTTGGATTGCTTTGGCTGCCCGACCAATATGTGTTCTACATTGATGCTAAGGAAACGTGGCGAACCAATGCGGGCGGCGTGTCGCAGGTGCCCGAGTACATCCTCCTGAGCGACGAGATAGGTAAATGGGGCGGCGACATACTCAAGGCCAAGTTGCCCGATGAGTTTCTGGTCGATTATGTGCGGGTTTATGATCTGGTGGAAAGGAAATAAGCAATGTTCTTGCGGTATCTGACGCACACAGCAACCTTGACGGGTTGCATACTCTGGTTGGGATTTGTTCAAGCAGTCGCCCAAAATTCGGACAACATCGACTGGGTACGAGCCAAGCGGATTCATCAGAAGTTCGTCAATGGTGAAAAGCTCACGGAGGAGGAGCAAGCGTACCACGACCGGGCCGCAAAGGTACTACAGGCTATGGGCTCACTGCCGCCAACCAAACCTCCTGTTGGCTTGATGCCGTTATGCGACATGACTGCCAAGGATGATTACAAGAGCCAGGACGGCGGCCTTTACGGAGGTGGCAAAAATACTCCACCCGAACAGCATCTTCAAGCAGCATTACAACAAGCCAAACTCATTCAGCCTTTGGATTCGAAGGGAAAGCCCACTGAGAACGGTAAGATCGTACTGATTTCTCTGGGCATGTCCAACACCACGCAAGAGTTTTCGCAATTTATAAAATTAGCCGATAAAGATCCTATCAAATTGCCAAAACTAGTCATCGTGGATGGAGCCCAAGGCGGTATGGGGGCGAATAGTTGGGCGAACCCCGAGCGTTTGCCCCGCCCCGATGCACGCAATCCGTGGGAGGTTCTCAACGAGCGGCTCAAACATGCCGATGTCACCGCCCAGCAAGTACAGGTGGTTTGGATCAAGCAGGCGATCCCCCAACCCGCCGCACTGGGCGAATTTCCCAAACACGCCGAGGAATTGAAGCGGCACCTGATAACTATCCTGCAAAAGCTCAAGGAACGGTTTCCCAACCTACATATCGCCTACCTATCGAGCCGCATTTATGCGGGGTATGCCTCGACCGCCCTCAATCCCGAACCTTTCGCTTACGAGTCGGCCTTTGCTGTTCGCTGGCTGATCCAAGACCAAATCAAGGGAGAACCGTCCTTGAATTACGATCCGAGCAAGGCAGCGGTGAAATCGCCGCTCTTGCTTTGGGGGCCGTATTTGTGGGCCAATGGCGAAAAAGGTCGGAAAACCGATAAATTGAATTGGAAATCCGAGGATTTTGGACCTGATGGAACCCATCCTAGTTTTGCCGGGCGGCAAAAAGTCGCTGAAATTCTAATCGATTTCTTCAAGACAGAGCCGACTGCGAAGACTTGGTTTGTAAAGTAAAACACTCTTCTCAATGGCAAAATATGCCTGTGCCGCCGCCGCAAGCACCAGCATTATTGCCCAATTTAACACCAATGAGAGTGGTTTTATTGGCCTTTTTTTAAACTGGCGGGTTTGATATTCTCTTAACCCTTCATATTTTCAAATTAGCGATGAAACTGGCAACATCACTTTTGCTCATAATTGGAAAGAATTCCAAAAAATGGAAAAATGTTTGCTGCTATTATGCGTCCTTCTTGTATCAACTCTTGGAGCTTGCGGTCATTTTCCAATCATCAATCCCGCTATTAAAACTCCAGGCACACATTGCGAAAAATTTCCTTCTGAACTAATAGCCTATCTAGACGAGGCAACGACTGCCGCAAAACTACTCGAAAAAGAAAATAATGTTGATGAGTGGAAAACCGAATACGACAAGGTAAAAAAATTGTTCGACGAAATTCCCCATGAGGGGATAAGTCCATTGATTCAAAAGGAATGCGACGACATCATGGATCAGATGCTACTGGGCAATCTTGCAATAGGATTGAAAAAGAACGATGCCTGGGTGGGGAATAAAAGATGCCAAGAAATTTCCGCCAAAATCATGCAAGATATAAAATTCATCAAGAGTATGAATTTCAAGAAGTAGGAGCAGGCCAAGCACTCGCTATCAGAGTCATGAGGAATTTCCCACCGCATTACCCATCGAATGCTGAACAAATATGGTGAAAAACCTTTCTGAAATTGCCCAATCTGATCCACTCCCAGGTAATAACTGAGGATATTTGCAAAATGCCTTTTTCCAGTCAGGAGTTACGGGAAGTGAGGACAAATAAGAAAGAAAAATCAAGGTTCCCATAAAAAAAAGGAGGGAGCAACAAGGCTCCCCTGGAATGGGAAGAGAGTTTACCGGGCTTGAGTCATTCGCCCTTTTTCGCTACCCTTGCCGTGCAACATGGCAAATACCCGTCTTAACCAAGAACGGGAGTGAGGAATTTGCCCGTTCCCCCCAGGCTCTCCACGCTCCCGTTCATGGTTTTCCTGCGAATCATCGCCGTTTTTCTGCTACTGATCGCCTCAGCCGCCGCAGGTCAGGATTCCAGCGGAGATTCGGCATCCACTGATCCGACTTGGTTGGATAGCCCCACAGGTCCGATTCAGCGTCTGCCTCCCGTGCCTCAAGATGAACCGTCTGCTTTATCTTCACCACTGACCGATAAGGGCATGACAGATAACGTGCCGATGGGGATGTTTGGGCAACGGTCAGCACCCTTCAGTTATCGGGTAACATGGTTCCCCACCGTGCCCGTCTCTGGGCAAAACGCCAATTTCACCATGCTCGACCAAAACCTCTTGGTCATGGTGCCACTGAGGATGATGCCATCTCAAGAGGGTTCACCAATTTCAAGTCCGGCTGACGGCTGGATGCTCTCGGCAGGTGTGCGGAATCGATCCATTCAAACTGAAGCCATTTTGCCTAACACCGGACAGCCATACCCCGATGAACTTTGGAACGTCAAAATGGGACTGATGTACTTCCGCAAGCTCGACAACGATTGGTCGTGGGGCGGGGGCGTCAATTTTGGCTCTGCAAGCGACCGTCCCTTCGCCTCGATCAACGAAATGTTCGTGGGTATGAACGCCTTTCTCCGCATCCCCAGCGGTGAACACAACGCTTGGATGTTGTCGCTGATGTACGCACCGATGGGCGAACTCCGCTTTCCGATCCCCGGTGTGGCATATTTTTATGCCCCTTCCGATAATTTCCACATGAACATCGGGCTGCCGTTTTCGATGATGTATCGCCCTATCGACCGATTGACCCTCGAAGCCTCCTACATGCCCATCCACACGATTCACGCCAAAGCGAAGTACAAAATCACCGATTGGCTTTCCGCCTTCGCTGCCTACGATTGGGCATACGATTCTTACGCCCTTGCTGACCGTATAGACATTAACCAACGCTTTTTCATGTACGACCAGCGGTTGGCTGCGGGATTGGAATCCAGAATGGGCGAACATTGTTTCATCGAGCTTGCCAGCGGCTTGGTTTTCGACCGTTACTCATTTGAAGGCAAGCAATGGGACACTACCCAATTCAACCGTGTCAGCTTTGGCGGCGGACCGTTCGTGACGCTGCAAGCGGGGTTAAAGTTCTAATGGTGGGAATTATGAAATGCTCACCTCTTTTCTGCATGGCAGACTCTTCTTGTCTTCAATCCCGATTCCCCCTTTAAAAAGCCAGGGGAGCAACAAGGCTCCCCTAGCTTAACACGGATTGGAGGCACGTGTTTTATTGCTTGATGTCTATCAGAAATCCGACCATGTTTTGTTGGGAGCCGGTGTTCTGATTTCCCGTATTCTGTTGGGAATTATTATCAAGATTTTGAAGCAGCGTAATCAAATCATTGGTTGTGGAATTGGTGCCGCTCGTGTCTTGACTTGAGGAATTTGTTGGATCGGTCGAGGTGGCCGTTGAGTCGGTGCCCTGGGCATGATGATGCCCATGATGCCCCTTGTGACCTTCGGTTGCATTGGCCGCAGTGGATTGACTGTTGGGATCGATCCCCGCATCTTTGAGTGCTTTATCTACAGCATCGTGAATGACTGTCTTCAAATCGGAGGTGTTGCCAGACTGCTCGGCATCTTGGATCGCTTTCAGGACATCTTGCTGGATAGTTTTTTCCAAACTGTTTAAGCTTTGGGAACCAGTACTCGGAACTGTCGTAGAGGTCGCCTGCGAATTCGTTTGATCGTCGCCATCGCTATCATTGAGTGCATTCCCAGCATTAGCTTGTGCTTGTTGGAGTTGCAGGTAATATAACAGGTCGGACGAACTGCTGATGCTTGAAATCCCAGACATGATTGGAACTCCTTTTGCGATTATTGCTGCGTGTCCAGCAGATAACCTAATACATTTTGACTTTGTTGGCTGTTGAGATCTTGACCTCCCAGCAAAGAGAGTAGATCACTAGTGGCAGGGTCCGTACTGGATTGATCTCCAAGCAAAGAGAGCGGGTCATTATTCGCTGAATTAGTGCCGGATTGGTCTCCAAGCAATGAGAACAGATCGCTTCCTGAATCGGTGCTGGTTTGGCTATCCAGCATAGAGAGAAGGCTATCCGTTTCTGATTGTGTGCTGACCAGGTTGTCCAGCACGGATACTAGATTTTTCGTCGAAGAATCGACGTTATTGTTTTGGTTTAAGGAAGTTGGATCGATTCCCGCATCTTTAAGAGTTTGATTTACAGCGGCACTAATGACAGTCAATAAATTGGACGTATCACCTGCCTGTTCAGCCTTTTGCACAGCCAACATTATGGCGGTCTTGATTTTATCTTTTAGTGTATTTGAGCTTTGCGAATCGGTGTTCGTTGTGTCGGTGGTTGACGATTGAGTGGTTTGTGAATCGGTTGCGGCATTGCTATCTACAACTGAATTATCCTGCTGACTGAGGGCCTGTTGAAGCAGCGTGTTGTAAAGGTCAGAGGTGTTCCCACCGATGCTACTGATTCCAGACATGATTCAGTCCCTTCTACTCATCACAAAGGAAGTCAGACTGCTAGCTGGCCCTAAATTAGAGGAAGTTTTAGACACTTCCACTCGCATCGACGGATTAATTGATAGACTTTAATGATTACACAGGATGGAACATTCCGTCGTTAGAAATGTATGAATTAATTAGAATTCATACCACCTTTAGCGTAAAGGGAAACATAATAATTATTCGGCACCGGAACATTTTGCACTTAGATTCCATTTGATGATTATTCACCAATTCTCTGCTAGCAACTCGAAATACGCCTGGGGGTGGGCACAGGCGGGACAGGCGGCTGGAGCCTCTGGACCTTCATGAACATAGCCACAATTCATGCACCGCCACTTCACCGACTGATTCCGCTTGAAGACTAGACCATTTTGGATACTCTCCAAAAGGCCACGGAAACGCCGCTCGTGCTGTTTTTCAGCCACGAAGATTTTTTCGAAGTTAATCCCAATTGCATTAAAACCTTCCTTCTTGGCTATAATGGCAAAAACAGGATACAACTCCGACCACTCGTGGTGTTCGCCATTGGCAGCCGCTAAAAGATTCTCGGCGGTAGTTCCGACTACGCCTGCTGGAAAGGCACACTCGATCTTTACCTCGCCGCCTTGAAGGAACTTGAAGAATCGTTTAGCATGCTCCTTTTCCTGGTTCGCTGTTTCCTCGAAGATGGTGGCGATTTGGATGTAACCTTCGTTTCTGGCTTGGCTGGCAAAAAAAGTGTAGCGATTGCGAGCCACAGACTCGCCAACAAACGCCGTCACCAGATTTCGTTCAGTTTGTGATCCTTTTAAGTCCATAATTGTTACCTCACATTCAAGATTGAACTTTGATTTTTCTCAACGTATTATTTTCAATGCATCATTTCATTGCGTCTCGGTTTTTTCTTAGGCATCTGGGTTCCACATTCTGCATTGCAGTTTTTCCGATCACACGGCTGTCCAGATCATTTTATCTGACGGAAAACTACTTCACCACGGGGGGCGTCTCGTCCATAGCCCGAAATTCCAAGTCGTTTTTGCGGTGGGGAAGGGACGGAGACGGAATTTCTAACACAAGGAGGCCATTGTCCACTTGCCTTCATGTTTGCTACCTCTAAAATTACCTTTATTACTCTCCGAGGGAATAATTCGTTTCGTAGCGAATCGAATTCTAAGCGAACAGAAACTCAAATATTCCAAACCTTCCGGTGGTTTTTTAAAGGAGTGCTGGTTATGAAGAGCCTCGCTTACAGATCGTTGTTCGTGGTGGCTGTCGTGAGTCTGCTGTCGCTTGCGACTACCTTTGCAGCAGAAAAACGCAAAGACAGGCAGAAAAACATTGCGGAAACGGCAGTGGCGGATAAAGACAAGCCGAAGAACATTGTGGAAACGGCAGTGGCGGCTGGTGATTTTAAGACATTAGCCGCAGCATTAAAGGCTGCCGATTTGGTGAAAACGTTGGAAGGCAAGGGGCCATTCACCGTTTTCGCACCGACCGATGCAGCCTTCGCCAAGTTACCTAAAGGAACCTTGGAGGATTTGCTGAAGCCCGAGAACAAGGCAAAGCTGACTGCAATCCTGACCTACCATGTTGTGCCGGGAAAGGTCATGGCTGCTGATGTTGTGAAACTCTCGAAGGCCAAGACGGTTCAGGGCTCCGAGGTAACGATCAAGGTCGATGGTGACAAGGTCATGGTGGACAACGCCAATGTGACCAAGACCGATATCAAGTGTGAAAACGGTGTGATCCACGTCATCGACGCAGTGATGCTGCCCAAGTAAGCACAAAACGTTTTCTTGGGGGGGCCGATTGGGCTCCCCCTTTTTGTTGCAAGATCAGCGAGGTGGAACTGGAGAAGAAGCAGCGATCCTCACCAATCATCAGTACCACTTTGAAGCTCAATGACATACTCACCGCCAAGATATCCTTGGGGCAGCTTGATCGTCCTGCTTATTCTCTGCTTTGCCGTGGCGGGTGTGAGCAGCTTGGTCACAACTCCAAGCATCCCCAACTGGTACGCCGATCTGGTCAAGCCATCATGGACACCGCCTGACTGGGTATTCGGTCCGGTGTGGTCAGTGCTATATCTGAGTATGGCTGTTGCCGCTTGGTTGGTCTGGCGGCATGACGATGTCGCTGTGCAGATGACACTGTTCGGCATTCAATTGTTGCTTAATGCCCTGTGGTCGTGGCTCTTCTTCGGGCTGCATAGTCCCAGTGCTGCTTCAGTTGACATTGTTCTGCTATGGACGGCAATTGCTGCCACAACGGTGGTTTTCTGGCGTCGGTCTACGGCGGCCGGAATACTCTTCGTACCATATCTGGTTTGGGTGAGCTTCGCCTGCGTACTGAACTTGGCTATCTGGCGACTGAATGGGTGAGGGTGAATCAATGAGTATTCCCGACAGCCGACCTTTCCCCAGTTTTTCAATCGCATGCCCATCAAAAAATCAACTATTCAATTCGTATGCGACCTGCTCCCTAAGGCAAGTCACTGTGTGGTTGACTTCTTTTGCCCAAAGCGTAGTATATTTTTTTGGGTTATCAAAAAAGTCCAACCCATTAAAAGGAGGATATATGAACCGAAATAAATTGTTTTTTTCTGTTTTTGGAGTGGCAACCTTGTTGATCGGATGCTCTAAGCCTGACTCTAATATCGCAACGGAAAATGCTGCCAAAACAGCAATAGCGGACGATGCGAAGGAAAAAATGGATGCTGCGAGAGAGAAACTGAAAGAGGCTCTTGATGCTTGGGTTTCTGGTACTTCCAATAAGCAATATGAGAAAGATCACTATAATGTTAATTTTGCAGACTCCGAGTATAAAGGCGGCAAAGTTTTAATGCGTTATGAAATAGGTGAATTTCGAATAACTAGGACAGGCTATGAAGTTTCTGTCACGAAAGTGGTTCGGAGTCAAAAGGGAACTGAGATCAAGACGAGTGTCAAATATTCAATCTCTCCAGCTTCCCCACCATTTAATATATGGGATATTATAGAAAGGGCAGAATAAGGAGAATTAGAAAGGAGCAAGTTCCCCGATCAATCCTTCCTGTCCCGCTTTGATCTTTATCCTCGCCTTATCGAGATCAAAGAATTCCACTCGCCGCCCCGTAGGATCACCACCCGACGGTCCACTTATCTGGAGTAGCATTTACTGAACGACGTGGCGTTAGTTTTTCGCCCCATTTGGTGGCGTTTCAGTTGGTTCATGTCTCCCAAACATCTCATTTTCGAGCCAACCGAAGAAGCTGAGGATGATAAAAGCCAGAATCGCACCGACAATAGCTAGGCCAAGACGCCCTGTGCCTGTTACAATTCCGAGTATTGCAGCAAGCCAGATACTAGCAGCAGTCGTTATTCCCACAATCTGATGCTGTTCGCTCATTTTGAGGATTACGCCGCCGCCGATGAAGCCGACCCCGGTAAGAATCCCCTGAATGATCCGACTCACATCCGCACTGGACATTTCGATCAAATGTGGCAGAAGAACCACAATGGCCGCCCCAAGCGATACGAGCGTGTGGGTTCGCACTCCCGCCGCCTTGCCCACATGGGCTCGTTGAAGGCCCAGGATTCCGCCGAGTACAACGGCAACGAGTAGACGCACAACAATGCGGGCGATCTCGACGTTGTCGGGAAGAGAGGCCGCCACTTCTTGCCACAAAGCCGTACCCAAACTCATAGTTCACCTACCTTTCCCAATGCCTCCTATCGAGTTAGACATTGTGTCCTTAATCACCAAACAAAAACACAGCTACTTTCTGGGCCTGCGGCGTCGTAAGGGATATGCAGTGCAGCTTGAAGACCTTGCGAACTGCCTTGGACATTGCCACCGAAACTGCCAACTCCAATTCCTCGCACAGTTCGCCCGAGGAGTTGGCAAGTTCGTAAGCCTTTGCTTCAACGGGATCAAGCTCGATCTCGACATACTCAACTTTCTTGGCTGATGCCTTTTTCTTAGTCTTTGTTGCAGCAGGCTTCTTCTTTGTGGTCTTCTTCGCCATGATTACCTCGGTTATAGGATCTGATAAAAAGGCCAGTATAACACAGCAGCACACTGTGTCAATTCGCCCCCTCGGTAGCGACTGCATCGGCTTGATCCTTGACCATTTCCAAAAACTGCCCCCGCTTGCCGCCTTTCACGAAATTCAAATGAATATCGGTGAGCCATGCCAATCGCATGGGATGTTCCTCTTATAATCATTCCGCCTTTTTCCCCAAACGCTCCCCGCATTGCTTCATAATTTGGAAAGCGACCTGATTGGGATTATAGCCACTGGGGAGTCGAACTAAGGGTCTTCCATACTTGTCGCAAAAGACCTTGGTTTCCCCATAAGAATGGCTTGACCAGCGGATAGCCAGCAGAACCAGAATGACATCGGAACGTGCAATGTAAGGCTCAAAGCCTTCAATGGACTCATGCTCTCGTGTCTCGATCCAAATCAATTCCTTCAATCCAAAAGCGGTTTTCAATGCCTCCTGTGTGAATAGCCGCCTGTCGCCGCCGATCATCACGATGCTTTTACCTTCCAAAAGCTTGGCGACCTCTTTCACCTCGGGAGTTATTTCTTGTACGGTTTCACTAGAGGGTGGCAACCTAGTCGCCATAAAGCGGTCGATTTCGCTCAGCACTCGTTGGAATCCTGGAGGTATTTCTCTGATCTCGGGTATATCCTCTACCACGGTCAGTAAAAGCTCCCGTAAGTCCGCATTGCTGGGGGCGATGCCGTCGGTAATCATTTCCTCCACGATCTCAATGACCTTCGGCCAATTATAATCCAGGTTCTTGCCTTCTCGAATCAATCTGACGTGGTATTGGCACCGTTGCAGCCGCCCTTGCCGCCGTTTCTTTTCCTTGCGGATATCCTGCAATCCACTATCCAATAATCCAATGCGTTCTTGAATTTCCATCCACGCCTTAGAATCGGCGGGATCGTCAATCCGCATGTAGCGTTGAATGAATAATTGATGCTGCGAGGCGTTCTCCTTGAGCCATATAAATATCTGCAATTGGTCGGTGTCGGCTTTGCCTTCGAGGGCCTCGATTGACACTCGGAGAGCCGATTGGGCTTCGGCGGCTAAATCGAGAGCATGCTCAAATACTTGACCATATTCATCGAAATTGCCTACCACTTCCCGCAATAGGGCGACTGCGGCGGCGTTTGCGTCGAAACAACCCGCCACGTCTTCCCATAGCTCTAAATTTCGAGGATTCGGTCCGCTGGGATGATTCATCCATAAGAAACAATCTGCAAGGGAATTGGCTTTGTCAATGATCTCCCGGTCCCTGGGTTCGATTTCGGTATAAAAATTCGCACCTTCCCGAATTCGTCGCTGCCGAGTCGCCACCCATCGTGCTCCTTCTGCCTTGAGACGACACCGGGACTCAAGTAATTTAAGGTCGATGTTAGCGACCTCTAGCCGTTTCGCCCAGCCTACAGGAACTTCAATACGGGGAGCCAATAATTCATGCTCGGGAGAAACAGATGGAGCAAAGATAGATGGCTGAATTTCAATGGTTTGGATGGGGACTGCTTTGGCAGCTTCAATGCTGATTTCTTCAATCTTTGGTTTAGTTTGTTGCAGAAAATGTTCGGCAAGTTGTCGGAGAAGCGAGGTCAGTTCGGGATCGCTCTCCGCAATGGCGGCAATGCGATTGGCCACAGCTTCTAGGGTTTTTGCAAAGCCGTCAGACATTTATTGTGCTCCTGTCCTGGGAAGTAGGCAGATGGGGCTATTTTACCTGAATTGCGGAAGAAGTGCAAAATGGTCGTAGTGGGTGGCTTCTGTTTGGCAACTACACACGTTGAATACCCAGCGGAAACCCGGAAAAGACGGAAATCAACATCTCATGTCGTGCCTATTCCCTTAGACTTTTAGACTTCAACTTTGCATTTTGAGAAGTTGAAAATAGCCTATTCGCCCTCGCCCAAGAGCCATTCTCTGCAAACCGCAACGTCAGGATGACTCATTGCCCGCCGCAAATGTGTGCAGACGGGCAATTGGAAAATCCATGCTCAATAAAACAAAGGGACTAAGTCAGAGGTTTAACTTTTCCACACAGATGTCTCTCACCCCCCATTCGTTCACAAGATAACATATTTGCCAGTAAGACATTAGATTGAGTACATTTCATGGGCGTTATTAATCCTTTCGTTGGCTATGCTTCCCGCCAAGTTCATTCATTCTTCATCCCTTTCATATCCAGTTGGGATCTTCGCCACTATTTCCCGATGCACTATGCAACCCCTAACATTCACAAGGCGGGGAATTGTTCTGCCTTTGCCAGTATGATAGATCTGTAAATGGGGACGGCGGTAATGCGGAATCATTCCCGCTTCACCCCGTTCCATATACCCGCCAATCAAATAACCAATCTTGCCCCGCCTTCTTGCCCGCTCTTCAATAAATCGCTTTGTCTCTTCGTCCCCAAACTCATAACGCCCCCGATCCTTATCCAATACATCGGGTTCAATCAATGTGGGATCGTTTTCAAGTAGGCAAAGAGTAGTGACCAATTTTAGAATGTCAGCCGTTTTGGTGGTAACATTTAATAGGGCTTCGCCCCGCTTATCCGCCTCTTCCCATTCCTTTACAACATCGCAAACCTTTTGTTCATCCAGAATCATCCTACTATTACCACAACCTGTTGAATAATCCACATTGATACTCAAACTGCTTATTCCATCTTTACTAAGCGGCCGTCCAAAAATTACTTCGTGATTTAGGGAGCACGAGGGCGAATGGTGTAATTCCAGGATGGACAAATGGCATGGTAATGGATATTGAGTTGGGAAAAGTCGTAGTTGCTGACTTTGACTTTCAGAGGGTAGTGTTTATCGGTGCAAGAGGCTGTGACCTTCAATCCGGTTTCGGTGCGGGTGCCACGAATCAGCCCCAACATCTTGTCCAGACTATCCAACGGTTCTCCCGCCCAGTTGATACTGATCGGCCCGAACAAACGGTGTTCCACGGGATTCCATTTCGATGCACCCGTGGGGTAGTGGGCCACCGTGATCGCCAAACCGTCCTCATCGGCCCAGCGTTGCAGGGCATATTTCCACAGACGGGGACGGCAGCCGTTGCTGCCCCCGGCGTCGGCCTCGATCAGTAGGCGTCGGGCGTGAGGATACCACCAGCGTCCCCGCTGACGCCACCAGCGACGAATGGCGTCTACGGCAAATTGTGGCGTATCGCCATCCATTCCCACATGCACATGCCCACAGTTGTACTTCGGATCGTAGATCCCGTAGGGTGCGGCACGAAATAGGGCGTCTTGCTGGAAATCGTGGGCGTTCACCTCCCGGGGCGTTCTTCGCCAAGTGCGACCGGCGTTCTTGAACTCGCCGATCAGTTCCTTTTTCTTGGTATCCACGCTGAGAACAGGATCACCGCTACGCTGAAAGGCTTCTAGCTCACGCCGCAGATAGCGGAACTGCTTGTCCCGGTCCGGGTGAGGAGGCCCCGTAAACCGCTTCACGTTCACCCGCTGCGAAAAGCCGGACTTGCCCAACAAACGTTGCACAGTGCCTGGAGCCAAGTGCAATCGGCGTCCCAACTCCCGCAAGCCCAGCCGCACGAAACGGCGTCCTGTGGCCGGATCGCCTCCCGTTTCGGGCTCCACGATCTGTTTCAGGCGTCGCTCGATTTCGGGCGTTTTTTTTCCACCGTGGGCCGACCTGCCCCCGGCAGCCGGGCTTGGCCGGTAGGACGCCCCGCCAGCCCCGAAGACAACTCATCTTGGCCACGGCGGATGGTATCCGGATGTAGGCCCGTGACCAGGCTTAGCAACGCCACGCCGCCATGTCCCAAGCGGTTGGCCTCCCAGGCTGCGATCCAACGCCGCTGCTGCTCGTCGCATCGACTAAGCAAGAGATTCAATTGGGCATGCTGTCCCCGGTCGGGGTGACCGTCGCCTTGTGTACAGTGAGAACACTGACATTGATATATTACCGCATCCTGCATAGTTCGCTCTCCCATCCGTGGAACGGAAAGCTACTTATACAGTATTTAGCCGAAAAGTGGAAGTTGTTTTTGGACGGCCACTAAGCGGCCGTCCAAAAATTACTTCGTGATTTAGGGAGCACGAGGGCGAATGGTGTAATTCCAGGATGGACAAATGGCATGGTAATGGATATTGAGTTGGGAAAAGTCGTAGTTGCTGACTTTGACTTTCAGAGGGTAGTGTTTATCGGTGCAAGAGGCTGTGACCTTCAATCCGGTTTCGGTGCGGGTGCCACGAATCAGCCCCAACATCTTGTCCAGACTATCCAACGGTTCTCCCGCCCAGTTGATACTGATCGGCCCGAACAAACGGTGTTCCACGGGATTCCATTTCGATGCACCCGTGGGGTAGTGGGCCACCGTGATCGCCAAACCGTCCTCATCGGCCCAGCGTTGCAGGGCATATTTCCACAGACGGGGACGGCAGCCGTTGCTGCCCCCGGCGTCGGCCTCGATCAGTAGGCGTCGGGCGTGAGGATACCACCAGCGTCCCCGCTGACGCCACCAGCGACGAATGGCGTCTACGGCAAATTGTGGCGTATCGCCATCCATTCCCACATGCACATGCCCACAGTTGTACTTCGGATCGTAGATCCGTAGGGTGCGGCACGAAATAGGGCGTCTTGCTGGAAATCGTGGGCGTTCACCTCCCGGGGCGTTCTTCGCCAAGTGCGACCGGCGTTCTTGAACTCGCCGATCAGTTCCTTTTTCTTGGTATCCACGCTGAGAACAGGATCACCGCTACGCTGAAAGGCTTCTAGCTCACGCCGCAGATAGCGGAACTGCTTGTCCCGGTCCGGGTGAGGAGGCCCCGTAAACCGCTTCACGTTCACCCGCTGCGAAAAGCCGGACTTGCCCAACAAACGTTGCACAGTGCCTGGAGCCAAGTGCAATCGGCGTCCCAACTCCCGCAAGCCCAGCCGCACGAAACGGCGTCCTGTGGCCGGATCGCCTCCCGTTTCGGGCTCCACGATCTGTTTCAGGCGTCGCTCGATTTCGGGCGTTTTTTTTCCACCGTGGGCCGACCTGCCCCCGGCAGCCGGGCTTGGCCGGTAGGACGCCCCGCCAGCCCCGAAGACAACTCATCTTGGCCACGGCGGATGGTATCCGGATGTAGGCCCGTGACCAGGCTTAGCAACGCCACGCCGCCATGTCCCAAGCGGTTGGCCTCCCAGGCTGCGATCCAACGCCGCTGCTGCTCGTCGCATCGACTAAGCAAGAGATTCAATTGGGCATGCTGTCCCCGGTCGGGGTGACCGTCGCCTTGTGTACAGTGAGAACACTGACATCAATATATTACCGCATCCTGCATAGTTCGCTCTCCCATCCGTGGAACGGAAAGCTACTTATACAGTATTTAGCCGAAAAGTGGAAGTTGTTTTTGGACGGCCACTAAACTTGAAAACGGAAACTAAAATTGTGCGGACTGGATCAAGTGGATTTTTTTCCACTGGCAACCTAATCAATAGGTTGCGTAAGGGTGGAATAATTTGGGAGGCAGGTATATCCAGATTGATCCGAGTAAGCACGGGAATAATACTTGGATATACAGAATAATAGGGACGATGATCGGCAACCCAACCTGTATAACAGGTTGCCCCAATAACCGCCAACCGATCATCCTCATTTTTAATTACTGGGGTGCCTACCTTTAAACTTTCCGCAAACCTTTTCAATCCATAATCTTGAAAATCCCAAAACCTCATGATCCACCTCTATTGTGCCGTTCCTCTGCCCGTATTTCCGCCCGTTCTTCTGCCCATGCCTCTTTGGCTTTTTCGGCTGTCACGATTTCGACTAATCGATTGAATATAATATCATCACTGATTGCTACATCACCAATCAGACCCAACAATTCCCAATCGGGAAATCCATCCTCAAACTGCCCCTCAGTCTCCTCGATTAAATCACGAGCTATTTTTATTGACGTTCCTTCTGGCGTGTCATAACCCGTGACATCGAGCGTAAAACAATCCCTTCCTCGGCACAGTTCTAGTGCTTTTAGTAAATCTGACATGATTTGTTACTCCAATTCCCGCTTATTTTAAAAAGCCTGAGCAGCATGCGGGGTAGTGCTTGTCAGGTTTGTAAAGTCTTTACGCAGTCTCCTCCGCCAATCTCATCTGTCCCTTTTTTATGCACGACTCATCCACGTCACAGCCCACAAATTTCCGACCTTGATTCCGACATGCTAGAGCAGTCGTGAATGAACCGCCACATGGATCGAGAATCAGATCACCTGGCTTAGAGAAATAGCGGACCAACATCTCGAACTCCGCAACAGGTTGTTGCCAGTCATGCCACTTTTTCTCTAGTCCTGATCCTGATATCACATCATACCAACGGGGTACAGTTTTCCATGGCCCCTTGGAATAAATGATGATTGGTTTCCATCTGCTTATTACATTTCTGGGGTAACACGCCATACCGACCCCATCCCAACGAACACACCCCATCCAGGCATAATCTAGATGTTCGGCCAATAGTTTCATCGCATCATATAAGTAGAGGTGCCCGTAGTACGTGATAAAAAGTCCTCCATCCACCAGTACCCTTTGAGAGAGTGCTGCCAGATCACGGAATTGTGTAACAAAATCTTTGCCATATGGTACATCTGTTATGACTGCCCGCACTGATGAGGGAGCAAGCCCTGCAATCTGCTCGATGTGCTGGAAAGGACAGTGGTAGAGACGGATGTCGTCGCCTTGGAGAGGTTTTATCACCTCGTCGTCTAGCCGGATTTGTGTGGAAAGTTTCTTCGCACGCCGTTTAGCAGAAGTCACATCGAGCGTTTTTCCATTGCAGTTTTCTGGAAGATGATCAATGATCCGTAATGCTGTTTCAACCTCTTTCGGCGTATTGGCGATGATTTTCTTGTATGTGCTAGGACGTTCCTTCCCGTCTCTGCCTCTTAATTTGTTGAACTTGTCAATTTGACGAGTTCGCTCCAACTCCTTCCGCACACCATTAACCGTATTTTTGGATACGCCAATAATTTCTCCAAGGTGAGTATCATTAATCCGAGGATCAGTTTTAAGATAAGTGGCAATCAGTTCTCGCCGTTGGCTCGGTTTGAGGTGCCGACGGTGACAGTTAAGACTAATGGCAACTTGGAGTTTATCGGCATTAGAGTCGAAGGTACGTACCACCCGAGTGCAATTAATCCCTAGTTCCTTGCGTGCTCGTTCACGATACTTACCGTCAATGATATTGCCTTGTTTATCTACAATGATTGGGACTTGAACGCCAAATTGACGAATTGACTCCTTGAGGGATGCATATTCATCGGGTGTCAACGGTGGAAGGATATTTTCGATATTCCAGTTGTTGGCTGCTTGATGATTGTTAGCTCGATGCGGCGAGCTAAAGCCTGGTTTATTCGTTTCGTGCTTTTTACAGTTGTGTATTTTTATATTCCCCTTACGCATTCGTCTTCCACCTTTCAATTCGACTATTGGCAATGTCGATGTATTTCTGCTCCCGTTCGATCCCGATAATCTCATCCCAGCCCGCATGCATCGCACCGATGATTTCTGATCCAGAACCACAATAGGGGACGATGAGTTTTCGTGGAGTGGATCGCTCGGGAGGAAGTATCAGACGTGCTAGCCATTCGTTGAGGGCGATTGGTTTTACACAGGGATGATAATTTTGTTGGGGTTGTACACCTTTTTCATCAAAAATTCCCATTGCTTTTCCAATGCGTTTGTCTGGACGGTCAATTGGAAAATCCTCCAACCCAGCATTCCTTTCACGTTTACTCGCTTTGGGGCAATAAAAAAAACGACTTGCTCCACCACCGCCATAAAGTTGCTTGCCCTTGTGTCGAGGATCACGTTTACCGCTTTTCCGATACTTACCGTTTTTTCGGATCGGACTTTGGTGATCTAATAGTTTGGCAGCGTTATCATCCAAAATAACGTTGGCGGGAAACGTGCCCTCGGATTTGCCGATTCGACATTCATTGATGTGGAGCCCAGCCACTCCCCACTTACGAGCATTGTTGGAAAATGAACCGTCGAACGGCTTCATCGCCAAAATGATAGGTTCGTAGCCAGGCTTCAAACAAGTACCGTAACCATTCCATGCGTCATCCCCCATCGCCTTGCCCAAGTCGTGGCTTTTTGGAAAACCCTGCCCATATAGCCATATGATGCAATCTCGTATCTCCCATCCAGCATCCTCTATATTACAAGCTAACCGATGGTAGGTGCGGGGATGGCTGAAACATAACATCCACGATCCAGGCTTACAGACTTGGGCTGAGCGAAGGTCAATGCTGCCCCAGCCCAGAAGACCTGGATAGTGGACTTCTTGGCAAGGCATGCCGCTGCCGTATCCAGGCGACGAGCTTCAATTAGTCCCGAGGAAGCAAACTTGCCGAGTTGTTCCAATGACCAGCTTTTATCGGGCTGGGTGTCGGTAGACTCTTTTTGCCGCTTGGAATTAGTGTGGCACAGTTCCTTTTCGTTTAGCAGACGCAACATGGATACTCCCTTAATTCCGCTGAATGCCCACATCGTTTTTGTGCATTGACTGGTACACCACTGAGTGGCATCTCCCATTTAATTTCCTCTCGTGTTATAGTAGTCTTTTAGAATGCTCTGGTCTAAGGACAAAAACTGCCACAGCTATGCCAAGCGGAGTTGATATGGAAGACATCTGGCAAGAACACAAACGGTTAAAAGAAGATTTGATACAGTTGGATGGGGCATGGGAACTTTTTGGTTACGGAATACTACGAGCAATACCAGATGGTAAGATCCACTCTGATATATGGAGAAAAGTTGTGGAATCATGCGAACCACATTATGTCCACCCTGTTCGAGACATAGGTCCTGTAAGAAGTTGGATTCGATCCCGAACCTAATGCGACTTTTTGCATACTATGGTGGGGGGACAAGAAAGGTGTGGAAGCATTTATAAAATGGTGCAGAATCATGTATGCATTTTTTCAGAGACATCCCGAGTTGACACCGGAGTTGTATGTTCCACCATTAAAATATAAGTGGCAACCTTTACAATACGGTTTCATATCTTTGAATCCAGAACCGCTATCAGGCTACCATTTGACACTAAATGCTTTTACTAAGTTAGCACTTACAAATCAAATAACGCAATATAAAGAACATGAGATTGATATATCCGATCCTTTTAAATTTTCTTTCCTTGAACTCGAAGCTGAGGCAATATCAATAGCAAAAGGATCTTTGGATCAAATAGCAAAAGTATTGCCGGATCAAATTGCTAGTGTTCCGCCATCCTTACAAGTCGATGTTGAAGAAGGCGTGATCAGAGTGATGGGTATACCTGTGGCAGTGGACCGATTACAGGCACAGTTTGTAGCGAAGATCATAGATTTCAAAGGGGGTTGGGTTAGTGGAACCGAAATCAAAAAATACTTAGGCTTGCCTGAAGACTACCGTATCGACCGCAACATTTACAAAAAGTTGCCTCAAGATGTTCGGGAGCAGATCGAATCTAGTAAAGGCAAAGGGTACAGGTGGCGTTGTAGTTAAACAGTCTGCTTAGTAGCCCCCCGCCGCTGCAATCTCGGCGACTGGCATACCCTCGGGGAAGATTGTGGGGAACTGATCGATCTGTCCGATAAAGAGATCTCCGTTGCCTGTCATATCACGTGCAGTCTTATGTAATTCCGTACTGCTCCCCCAAAAATCTAATAGCATCATCCAATATAGTATCATCGTTTTTCACATAATGTTTTTCCGCAATGGAACTTGCACTATGGCCGAGAAATAACTGGTGCAAACTACGATAGGCAGGATTATTAAAGAGTAAGGATGCCGAAGTTTTTCTGAATAATTTAGGTGGTGGGCATTTTATTTTCAATTTATCGCAGAGAACAACAAGAGAGTTTCTCACGCTATCATTGGTATGCAACTTGTCCCCTTTTAATGTTATATCACGCACGGGATTGCCCTTTGCGTTCAATAACGCTCGCTCCCCTTGTTTTTGTCCGTATTGGTCTAAAAGTGATGCTGTCTCTTTCCACAAGAGATAATTGACCATTGGAACATTTTCTTTCATCTTTGTTTTTGACCTCTTTCGAATAATCCTACCATTTTTAATTTCATCAGGAGATAATTCCCCGAGGTCGATTTGAGTAAAGCCGCAATTTAGCATTAGAAGAATATAAAGTCGGGCCCTGCCTTTTGCAGAATCAAGTATTTGTTTTACCTCTGGGATGCTCAATGTTTTAACGGCTTTGGTTTCCAATTTAATGCTTAATTTTTTCATTATGCGGGGAACGGCATCAATAATTTCTACATCATAAAGCCAATTTACAAAAGTTTTTACAGCCACAAAATACCCTTTGGCTGTTGCTATTGAGTATTTCTTCTCTTTAACCTTTTTCATTAGATGGTCGAAATAGGCAGATAAATGGACGCCATTAAAATTATCAATGGACATGTCGCCCACGAAGTCCAGAAAGAGTTTTAGCCGCTCGGCACAACTGTGGAAAGATTTTGCAGCTAGTTGCCCCGCTTCGACCTTATTCTTGCGTGATGAATTAAACGTCTCAATGTTTTTGCTGATCATCTTGTCCTTTTCTGCTGGTTGCGTCCATTTAGCATGCTGACGTAAAGCATCTACTCGGTCATACCATTTCATCCTTTCAGGGACGGTTGCCTCGGCGAGAGGGTCAGGTACCACGGGAGTGTCCCAAGTCAGCTTTGGTGGATTGGCTCTGGCGAGATTTTTCTTTAACCACGCAATTTCCTTGATAAGCCTTTCGTGTTCTTCGGTTTCTCCCTCAAATAGGCAGATCTGCACCATTTCCTCCCTGATGCCGATGGCTTGTTCGTATTGTTCGGTATTTGGTTTGACCACTTGCAGGTCAATCTCACCACGCCATTGCTCAAAATCCGCTAGGGCTTGGCGGTAGGCTGTTTCATCGCTTTTCTTCACCCCCCGCTTCCCATACCAAACTCGCCCTTTATAGATTTTCTTCCACCTCGACGCTGCCTCATCCCAAGTGAGTTTTGTTTTTCGGGTGGCCACTTCTGAGTTTCCTTGTTCGTGGTATAATTGAAAAATCGTATCCGACAGCAAACAAGAGATAATCGTATCCAAATTCGTATCCAGTGTAAAGAGTATTCAAGATGAAAAAACGCAAAGTCTTATAGATTAAGACATTAAATCGCTTTCTGGGGAATGGTGTAACGGTAGCACGACTGACTCTGGATCAGTTAGTTGGGGTTCAAATCCCTATTCCCCAGCTTTTTTAAAGCGGCGGCAGGTTTAATTTTCTGATAACCTGCATGGGCAGAAATAGATGGAACTTGTCGTCCGATAAGGACACAAACCCGTATTTCAGGTAAAACCGCCTGGCATCTTCATCAATTGCGTGGACTTCGACGGCCCGCACCCCGATGTGATGTGAAATATGGTTTGCCCGACGTAGAGCATCGATTAAAAGATAAGCACCCAATCCTTGCCCTTGAACACTTTTGTCCACGGCAAGCCGGCCCAGTAAAACCACGGGAATGTCAATAGCAGGCAATCCCTTGGCTTGTTCTTCTGGAAGCGACTTGTAGCTGACCTGGTGATTCGATAAGGCATAATATCCAATAACTTTGGATTCTCCTGATTGTACGGCGACGTATGTTCTGGACAAGTCCCGGCGTTCGTGTTGGCCGGCCAATCGCTGAATCCACTCGTTCAATTGGGTATTGCCGCAATCAAACGAGGATCTATCGTGTGATTTATCGATTTTTTGAATTTCCCATGGGGATCGGGGCGTTTTACCCACGGCGTTTCTTATACTTTCCGGCCGCGGCCGTTAGTGCTTTATTAGGGCGGATTTTCTTTTGGTCCAAGAGTGAGATAAAGGCGTCCCGATCCCGGTTTGACAGCCAAGTAATGTTCTCCTGCTCTATGACATCTCTGGCGCTTTGCACGAGCGTGGAAACGGCGAAATCGCTGACCGATTGACCTAGGCGCGCGGCTGCTTCCTCAATAGTGTGTTTGAGTCCCGCGGGCAAGCGGAAGTTCAACCTGGCATCATTCTGACTGGCATCGTCATTCACAGCATGGCTGGACATTTTGCACCTTCATTATTGCGAATCGGGCGTAATAAGCCGTGTGTCTGGCTCCTATATAATTATATCAGATTGTATGGCAAAATGCCACATATAACATTATTAAACAATATTTGAGCCAGTTTGTCCATGAGTAAAGGCAATCACCGATGGCATTAGCTCGTACATGCTCAAGGTCTTCGTTGTCCTGGCGGGCGGTTCTTACTTTTGTGGATGGTTTTTATCTGCATCGGGCGCTTGCGGTAATAATCCCGGAATCAAGGCGGCGGTGGGATCGCGGGGCGTGTTGTCGTGGACCAGGATGCCCTGATCGCCGACAAAGAAGGTGTGGAAATCGTCCACGATCAGGTTGTAGGCGAACTCGGCGGGGAGCTGGTCGGCTTCGGCCTGCTTCTCGATGGTCTCGACTGGTATCCCGCCTGAAAGCGTGTGAAGGCTTTTGCCGGCTTCGAGTTGCTTTGTCATTTGCCAACCTTCGCCAAGGACCCAAAACGGATGGGTGGGAGTGGAGGTGATGGTGTCCGGGCCCAGACCGACCTTTATTCTTGTTCCGGGCGGGCGAGTGGTTACGGCCAAGACGGGCTTGTAGGCCAATTCGCCCGATTCCACGTTCTGGGCAAGCACCCGGTCGCCGATTTTGACTTGCCCGATAGGCATCCGGCCGGTCAATGTCCAGACTTTGGTCCCTGGCGCGAAACAGGAACTATGGGGCGACGTGTACCTGATGGTTCTTACAACAGGTTTGCGCGGTTTGCTTTCGTACTCGGGCGGGGGCGGCGGGCTTTGGTAGACGGGTTTATCCGAGTCGCTATCAGTTGAACTATCATCGCCGGTGATGTTGTACATGCCATTGTAGTCCTGCAACCACCATTCCCACCATTTCGTCGGCTCTTCTCCCAGGTCCTTTCCCGTGGTTTGGGCCAGCACGGCAACAATCCGGGCATTGCGTTGCTCGATATTGTCATTTATGGTCTGAACCTGGTTGTGAAAAGCCGCTGTTCGTTGGTTTGCCTGTATCGCAGATATTGCTGCGTTTTTTTGCTGATTCATAGCCATGGTAATGATCGCTTTCCCGGAGCCGCCATCGTTTAAAATGGGAGGGTTGGTTCGTGGTGGTTCAGAAATAAATTCAAGAGAATAATCAGCCAATGCACCTTCCCGAAAATAGGAGTTTCGCGTGACAAGTTGTCCGGTGGCGCTTAACATGCATTGGATGTCGGCCTCGATAGGAGTTTGCAGACCAGAGAGCAAAAGCGGCACGTAATGGTCGAAGGGGCGCTTTTTCAGCCCAATCGCGGCAGCGGCGCGGACGTCGTCGAAGTCCGAAAAAACGCTTTGACGCGTTAAGAACTGGGCCACAATCGGGTGCGGATTGTCTTCCAGTGTTTTAACCAGTGCAAGTACGATACGATGTCGTTGATCTTTTTTTGTGTTGACTTGCCGGAGAATGGCCCATTCCAATCCCAGCATGTCGGGCGGATCGGTGATTTGGTCGATTTTTTCCCGCACCTCAGTGGGCGGCGACATTTCACGGTGATCGTCCGCACGCTGCCATTGGGTCACCAGCGGGCGCCATTGTTCCATGGCCTTATTTATTTTTTGCGCCTGGTTTTTGGCCCGAGCGATTTGCATATCGGTCATCAGTTTTCCCTCGTACATGTGCAGGCCGAGATTGCTGAGCTCCTGAACGGCTTCGGGTTGGCCCGGCTGCAACTGGTTGGCCAAAAGCAAATGGAGGCGTTGTTCTTCAAAATATTTGTTCTTATGGCACCACTTTGCCAAAGCGACTTGATCCTCGGCTGTGGGAGAGGCCGCATCGCGGAGCCGGCGATATTCGGCCAGGCGGCGATCTTGCTGGGCGGAGTGCTCGGCCTGCGAAGTGGTAAGCCAGTCGTCTACGACACGGACCTGCCCGAGTTGCCAGTGGGCGGCGGAGTCATTGGGTGTCATAGCTACGGCCTGATTGAGCAATTCCTCGCGCTGGTCGTTGTGTCCGGCCAATTCGTTTTCCAAGGCCGCCCGGACCAGATTTGCGGCAGGCACGTCGGTCGGGGCAGCGGTCGATACCGGCGTTTCCGACCGGCAATAGCAAGCCAAAAGCAAGATAACCATCCCGGACATCAGTCCGAGGCGGATAATGGAGCAGGAGCACTTGGTTTTCATATTTTTTTCCTTAAGAGAAAAACAAAACCTTTTTAATACCAAATCTAATTCAAAACTGCATTCAGACACATTTTCGAGTTGGCAATTATTTCAGGAAAACAGCATTTTGTCGGCTCATCGCGAAACCGCAAGCGGTTTGCGGACCTCCGCAAAGTGAAACCTGCGCAACATAGGCATAGATGCAACGAACCATACGGGGATCCGATTCGTCAAAAGCCCGAGACTGTTTTAACGGCTGCTATGGTAAAGGAACGTGCGATAGGGTTTATGTAGATTCAGATGAAGCAGTTGCAAAAGAACCCTAGCGCAGTCTATCTTTACTTGTCATCCCCACGTTAAATATATCAGGAGGGGTTCACTATAGTCAAGCAACATTTTGCAAATTTATGGGGGGGAGAAGCGTCAGGAACCGAGCCTTAAAGAGCCTTAAAGGGGACGCGGCTATTTTTTCTTGATTAATTCAGCAGCCGCTCCAGCAGGCGGGGGAGCGAGACGTAGGCGAAGCGGGTGACGTGGTCGGAAATCATCTGGTTGTTGTCGCCGGTCGAAAGGTTTGTCCATTGATTGTAATTGGCTGCTCTTCAAATTACTATGTCTACAATACGTAGGCAAAGTCTGGCAAGCAATCCGGGGTAGTCGAGGAGCATTGCACAAGCGAGACGTCACCAGAGGCGCGCGAATTCCTTCCGCTTGGAATTCAGCGTTTATGTCGGGTTGAGAAAGGCCTTGGTCAGCAACCGCCAGAGGACTTGAAATGGATTTATCTCCCGAACCTGGTTGTAAAAACCGGAGGTGTATAGGTAGACGATGAGCTTATCTTTTTCGGCCTTTGCAAGGTCGGTAAAGAGAATCCCTATATTGTCCCCGATCTTTCGGACAACAGTTCCGGACAAGGCACTTAGGTCATCGAGTGAGATCCGGACCGGTTGGCCCACTGCCAGATTTGCCGCGCCGCCGATAAGTGCGCCTGTCAAGGACAGGTCGACCACCGTACAGCTTTGTGTTCGTTCTTTTACAGCCAACGATCCCGGCCGTCCGATGGGGAACCGCTCCTCGCCGCGAAGTCGCGGGCGCTGAGATACGGATAGCAAGGTCAACCCGAACAATACGAGGTTGCACAATGCCCAGCAGGTGGCAATCAGGAGCCCGGTTTGGCTATAGAATTGCCCCGGGGCATTGCACCCGGCGATGATTCCGCCGACCGTGAGAATGATGATCAAGGCGAGTTCCCACTTGGCCGCCGGGTCGCCGCCGGCGTTAAGGCTGCTCCGATCCTTTGGCGTGACCTTAAACGGCGTGCCGAACGGTTTGACCAAACTACTCAGAACCGTCGGATAAATCCGAGCGGATAGATAAAAGGTTGTCGCGGAAGAAAGCAACGGCACGCGTGCATGTGGAATGAGCCATTGGAGCACGAAAAAAGTCGATATCAGCACCGGCCCCAGATAGGCGAACAACTCCGCCGTTGAAGCGACGTAGAAGTGCGACCAACCGGTCCATAAATACACCAGGGGCAACAGGGCCAGGAGTGCACGACAGGGAAAATCCGTCAAGTAATGCAACGGTATGAAAAACAGCCACTGGCGAAGCGTCAACTTGGAGGCTAATTCGCGAGCCATAAGGAACAGCAACTGAATGTGTCCCATGGCCCAGCGCCGCCGCTGGATAAGCAAACTTTTTGCATTTTCAGGGGCCAGACCCATGCTAAGGCGCTCGTTAAGATACCGGGTGACATAACCTTTGTGGAGCAGTTTCAAGGAGGTGTGGATGTCCTCGGTGACCGTTTCCGTGGCTATGCCTCCGATTGCCTCGATGGCGTCGCGACGGAAAACGGCGCTGGTGCCGCAACAAAAAGCGCAGTTCCAGGCATCCCTGGAGGCAAGGGTCTCGTCGTACCACTCGCGCTCGTTGTCCTGCATGACGTTTGAAAGCCCCAGGTTGATCTGGAATATGTCGGGATTGTAGAAATGCTGCGGAGTCTGCACGATGGCCACCCGGGGATCGGCGAAGAAAAAGCCGATTGTGCGGTAGAGGAAGTTGCGGTGGGGAGTAAAGTCGGCGTCAAAGATCACGAACAATTCGCCGTTGGTGAGCTTTAGGGCGTGATTTATGTTTCCCGCCTTGGCATGTCTGTTGTCCGGCCGGCGGATGTAGCCTACATCCCTTTCCGCGCACAATTCGCGGAGCCAGTCGCGACGGCCGTCGTCTAAAACCCAAATTCGGAACCGCGGATAATCCAAGGACTTGGCGGCGACTATCCCCCGCTCGACCAATTCCCGGCCTTCGTTATAGGTGGGCAGAAAGACATCCACGGTAGGCAAGCGTTCGGAGGGCAGCCAGCGCAGCCACTTCTCGTAGCGGTCCGCCTCGTGCGAGCGGTTGGAAACGCGGCTGAGCGTTACCAAGAAGACTATCAGACTGAAGAACATAAATACTTCGACGAACAGAGCGACCAAGAAGAACAGGCCCATGCCTGATGACAGATCGGGGGGAGCTGTGGCAGTCACTCTCCACACCATATAACGTATCCAAAGTCCCAGCACGACAATGATTACCAGCGATCGCGCCCAGGTCCGCTCCTTTGGCAAGAAGGGCATCACGGCCAGGAAAAAACCGAGCACGACCAGATTAAGAGCCAACGCGAGGTCGTTCATCATAAGACAAGTGCATCAGTAGTGTCGTTGTCTTAACTATGTGCCGCGGAGTCCGAACAGTTTTTTTAACAAATCGCGAGAGGAAACAAACGTCACCTCGGCCGGCAATCCGACAGGCACTGAAACGTGGCCTTTTCCGTCCGAAAAGGGATTTTTGAAGCAGAGGATAACATGGGCCTCCTGCCTGACGGTAGGAACGGACTCCGCCGCCAATAGCCGGTCCGGCCAGGGAAGAGTTCGGCCGAGCACCTGCTTCACTACTGCCGTGCATTCTTTGTCAGAGCCCGCCAGCCGGACGCGGGCGGTGTCTCCGGGCCGTATGCGGTTTAAATTCTTCTCATAAACGACTGCATCCACAAAAATTTCGGCAGGGTTGATCAAATCCAGCAGCGGGCTGTCGGCCTTGACGGAAGTGCCGCTGATGGCGTGTTGCCTCCAGACAACCCAATCGGCCGATGCCTTTGCCGCGAAACTCGTTCGCCGGGCCAGGCGTTCCTCATCCGCTCGGATATGTCGCACAATCCGGTCAAGTTTTGCCTGGTCCTGCAGCAACGCGGCCTTGATTTCTTCCATGCGGAAGGCGATTTCGTGAAGGCGCTGGGCCGAATAAGGAAGATCGTTCCGGCCGTCATTTTCCCCCACGTGCACACCGTCGTGCAAGGCCCGAATCTGCTCCTCAAGGCTCTCGGCCTTCTTCTGCGCCTGGGCTGCGGTATGAAGGGCCGCCTCGGCGGTATATCGGGCGGCATCCACTTCCTGCGCGCTTTTTGCGCCGCTGGGCTGGAGGCGAACATACATGTCTTTTTCGTTTTCGCGCTGTTTCTCGATGGCCTCCGCCGCTTTGACTAAAGATGCGGCTCCGTCACGCTCCAACTCGAGCGTACGCAGGCGGGCCTCTTTATACTTGTGGGCGGAAACAAGCAAATTTTCCCGCAGATCGTTTAAACCCGCAAGTTGTTGCCCCAAACCCTCGATTCGTGCCTCGAGCAGGGCCTGTTCGTCCTTCAGCACGTCGAGACGGCCGTCGTCGGCCAAGGGATTCTTTACATCAAAGAGAAGCGAATTTGCCCCGGCGTTTGCGCCACATGCTGTTTGACACTGGAAGGTCACTGTTCCGTCAATTGGAGAACGCAGGGTTACAATCGGGGCGTTCACTACGGCCTGTATGCTACGGACGTCGATGAACAGTGGAATCAGGGCCCAAAGTGCTAAACAAAGCAATCCGGCTCCCAGAGCCATCCGGATCAATCGCTTATATGTGACGCGCTGCGGATGTGCGGGAGGCGCCAGCGGAGGCAGAGTTCGACTGAACGATTGCCCGTCATCGAGAGGTGGAGTTTGCCTGACGGGTTGCTCCGTGCTTTCCTTGCGGACAAGGTTTTGCAATTGCTCGTCGATGTTTTGCAGTTGCTCGTCGATGGTGGGCGCGGGGGCCTGCCCGACGGCTTTGTCGAGTATGCTCATGTAATTCTTTTGGGGTGGTTCTTTGTTTACTGCCCCCGCATTGATTAAAAATAGCTTTTTATAAGTAAAAAAAGCATTTTTTTCCGAAAATGAAGAACAATTAAAAAGCTTTAAAACGATTGTGCGGTTTTCGGATTTGCGGAATGGTCGAAGAATTTGGCGCCGTTAACATTGCCCTTTATAGAATGCCCAAGACTTGTGCCGGAATAACCGTTACAAGTCTGATTTTGGGGATTTCAGGAACATCAAACTTCCTGTTCAAATACAGAACACAGGCCCTCAATCCAGCAGCCGTTCGAGCAGGCGGGGAAGCGAGACGTAGGCGAAGCGGGTGACATGGTCGGAGGTGGAAAAGGGAATGTAGAGGTGGTCGTCGTGGATCATCGCGCCGCAGGTATACACCACGTTGGGCACGTAGCCGTCGCGCTCTTTTTCATTTGCGGTGATCAGCGGTTCTTTCAGGTGACCGATGACTTTTGTGGGGTCCTTGAGATCCAAGAGCATTGCACCGATGCAATAGGTCCG
This sequence comes from Pirellulales bacterium, assembly GCA_963844755.1. Lineage (GTDB taxonomy): Bacteria > Planctomycetota > Planctomycetia > Pirellulales > Thermoguttaceae > JBEKIK01. Next base: position 884,360 of record CAWJPM010000011.1, on the reverse strand, counting down.
CATGGGGCCGACGCCGTGGGTCAAAAGCAGCCAGCCGGCGGGCGTTTCCAGGGGCGAGCCGCAATTGCCAATCTGCACGAATTCCCAGGAATATTTGGGGATTTGCAGCAATTCGGCGGTTTCCCAAAAGTGGACGATGTCGGAATACATGATGTAGAGATTTTCGCCGTCCACGCGTGAGCACATCACGTAATGGCCGTCGATGCGCCGTGGAAACAAGGCCATGCCTTTATTCCGGGCCTGTGCGCCGTTTAAGGTGTGAATGCCGATGCGGAGGAAATCGGTGGTTTCCATAAGCTGCGGCAGCATGCGATAACCGTCGAAGGCGATATAGGTGCCGAAGAAGGTGGTCGAGCCGTCGTCCTCAACAAAATTCACCATCCGCAAATCTTCGATGCCGTGCCGTTCGTTGCTGCTTTGGGGGAAGATGACCACTTCGGCCGCCTCGGCGTCTTTGGATAGCTCCAATTGGTAATTCGACCTGGCCAGCAATATCATGCTGTCATGGGCCTGGTCGAAAACGACTTTATCAGGCGCGGTATCGGCCGCCTTGGCAATGGCGCGTTCGAGTTCGATGAAGGTGAAATGATCGGGCAGCAGATTCATTACTGCGCCGGCCGCCGCCTCGTCTACGGCTATATCGCGGAGTTTTTGGTGGAACAGATGTTTTTCGTATAGGTTATCGGGCGAAATTCGCACGCGGTGCGAATAGCGGCTGGGCGGGCCCATGGTGATTTTGTGATTGGCATGGATGACGCCCTCGCGAAAAACGATCGAGGAAAGATGGCCTTCGCCCGTTGCGCGAAAACTCATGATGAAGCGGACCTCGCCTTTGCGAAGATTCCACTGGTTGCGGTGCTTGACTATGGAGGGATTAAAAAGCGCGGCCGACTCGATCGAATATTCCGCCGTAAAATAGGAGCCGATCAACAATCGCTTCTGGGGCGAGATGTTGTCGGTATCGCCGACCAGGGCGACGGCGTCTTGATAATGCTCGTCAAAAACGGCCGTGATCTGTTTGTGGCGGCCTTGGAATTTTTCCAGCACCTGGTCCAAAACGCGATCGACTTCGGCATCGGGGAGTCCGGCGACGCGATCGATGATCTTACGGACTCGCATTTCGCCGCCAGGGTCGAACGGCCGGGTAATTACCCGGCGAATATCGTTCACAAACCGGATCGGCAACCGTTGAACCTTCAACGATTTACGACCGGCGTGTTTTTTCGTGGTTTCCATAGTTGCAATGTATCCAAACAATTATACAAAGACAGCGTTTGAAGGGTTATCACCCCCATGATAGGAGGGTGGCCTATCGCCGCTTAGACACATATATTATATTTAGATAATTAAATAACGTAGGCTTAAAGATGATAGTTACATCGTTTTCCTGCCAATTCAGACGGATGCGTTTGTTTATAGCATAGTTGCTACAGGGATTGCGACGTAACCGTCATCTTAAATAATACGTTGGTTTTGCTTGGAATAGGAAAACTTGACGACCGAAAACGTCGAGAATGGCTGAAAGAATCAGGAAATCTAAGCAAAATGTAGTTTTTGTGAGTTAAAGGCCTGAATAAAGAAATTCACACCTTTTTCCATTAGGTTTATACAGGCCTGGAAAAAAATCAGTGCAAAGTGCTGCATCTTTTGACTGCCGCCCGGTTGGTTTTGCGGGTTAGCAAAATGGTTTCGGACTCTATTAGCAGGAGGATACTATCATGAAAAGAATCGCCATCGTGGGCAATTACCTGCCCCGGATATGCGGCATTGCCACATTCACCACCGATTTGTGCGAATCGCTGGCCGCGGAGTTTCCGGATGCGACTTTTTTCGCCCTTCCGGTCAACGACACTGAGGTGGGCTACAATTACCCGCCACGGGTGCGTTTCGAACTGCGACAAAACGATCTTACATCGTACCGGCAGGCGGCCGACTTTTTGAATGTCAATAAAGTAAACCTCGTTTGCCTGCAGCACGAGTTCGGCATATTTGGGGGACCGGAGGGAAGTCACATCCTCTCGCTGCTTCGCGATCTGCGGGCGCCGGTAATTACCACCTTGCACACAATTCCCGGCCAACCCAATCCAATACAACGCCAAGTGCTTTCGGAGATTGTCGAGCGTTCGGAGCGCGTGGTGACGATGAGCGACAAAGGGGTTGAATTCTTGCGCGAGGTATATGGTTTTTCTTCCAACAAGGTGGTTTTCGTGCCTCACGGCATTTATGACATGCCTTTTACCGATCCTAATTTTTACAAGGACCATTTTGGAGTCGAGGGGAAATTCGTAATCTTGACGTTCGGACTGTTGGGCCGGAGCAAGGGCATCGAGAACGTAATTAAGGCGCTGCCCGAGATCCTCAAGCACTGCCCGAACGCGGTTTACATGGTTGTGGGAGCCACGCACCCGCACGTTGTCAAATCCGAGGGCGAATCCTATCGGATTTCCTTGCAGTTGATGGCCAGGAAATTAGGGGTCGAGCAAAATGTCATTTTCCACAATCGTTTCGTGAGCCAGGAAGAAATGATCGAGGCCATCGGCACGGCCGATCTTTATGTAACGCCGTATTTGAACAAAGAGCAAATCACATCCGGAACGCTGGCCTATGCCTTGGGGGCTGGAAAGGCGGTCATCTCCACTCCTTATTGGCACGCCGAGGAATTATTGGCCGACGGAAAAGGAATTATCGTCCCCTTCGGCGACACAAATGCACTGGCACGGGCCGTCATTGATCTGGTTGAAGACGAAACCCGGCGGCATGCCATGCGCAAGCAAGCCTACCTCATGGGCAGAAACATGATCTGGCCGGTGGTGGCCCGGGAATATATGAAAACCTTCGAGGGGGCCTGGCAGGAACGGGCAGCCTTGCCGCGCGTGGTTTACAACGCAAAAACGCTGGCCGACGGCCAGATCGAACTGCCGCCGTTCAACCTCATGCATCTTCATCGGCTGACCGACGACGTGGGCATCTTTCAACATGCCATAGGAACGGTGCCAAACTATTCCGAAGGTTACACCACCGACGATAACGCGCGGGGATTGATTTTCGCCATACTCTTGGAAGAACTGGGCAAGGAAGGCCTGCGGCAGCTTAACGGATTGGCCACGCGTTGCCTGGCGTTTCTGTGGCACGCATATAACAACGAAAACGGACACTTCCGCAACTTCATGGGCTACGACCGCCGCTGGCTCGAGGAGACTGGATCGCCGGACAGCCACGCCCGGGCCCTCTGGGGATTGGCCACGGTTCTGGGCCGGTCGCGACAGGAAGGGCTGCGTCGGGCTGCGGCGCGATTGTTCGAACGAACGCTGCCGACCGCGCGGGGATTTCAAGATCTTCGGTCGGTATCATTTACACTAATCGCGTTGGATACGTATTTGCGCCATTTTCCCGGGACAGGGCGGCACAAGAAATACGAGCCACGCTTGCCGAACGTCTGTATGAGGCCTACCAACAAAACGCTTCCGCGGAATGGAATTGGTTTGACAATCAACTGACTTATGCCAACGCCTCGCTGCCGCACGCGCTTTTGCTTTCCGGTCAAGCGATGCAACAAAAAGCGATGGAAGCGGCCGGACTAGAGACCTTGGAGTGGCTGATTGCGGTGCAGACCTCGAGCGAGGGTCACTTTATTCCCGTCGGCAACCAGGGATTCTATCCCCGCGGCGGAAACTGCGCCCGCTTCGATCAACAGCCGATCGAGGCGCATGCCACGGTTTCGGCATGTATCGAGGCCTTCCACTTTACCGGGCAGTCGTGGTGGAAACAGGAGGCGATTCGGGCCTTCGAATGGTATCTGGGCCGCAACGACGTGGGCGTGGCCCTGTACGATTCGCTCACCGGCGGCTGCTGCGACGGACTATCGACCGAGGGGCCAAGCGCCAATCAAGGTTCGGAATCGACCCTGGTTTTCCTGCTTTCCCTGACCGAACTGCGGCTGTTGGAATATATCATCCCCGCCGGGCGCGAAAAATAACCGGCGGCAACGGTCAAACACCCGCGCCTAAATCGCGAAAAATTACGCAGCAGTTGTCCAAGGTATCGTCGTGAACCACTTGCAAGAACGGGACATGCTCTTTAAGCGGCACCCGGTAAATCCCCTGCTGACCGCTGAGCTTTGGCCGTATGCGATAAACACCATTTTCAACGCCGGGGCAACGCTCTTGGCCGACGGCACGACACTGCTGCTTTGCCGCGTGGAAGACCGGCGAGGGGTGTCGCATTTGTGCGCCGCACGCTCTCGTAACGGCGTGGACGGCTGGATCGTCGATCCCGCGCCTACGCTATTGCCCGAGCTCGAAAAACATTCGGAAGAAGCCTGGGGCATCGAGGACCCGCGGATCACATTCCTTGCGGAGATCAATAAATACGCAGTTGTATACACATCTTATTCGAAAGGTGGGCCAGGCGTATCGTTGGCCTTGACCGAAGATTTTCACAGTTTCGAGCGATTCGGTCAGATCATGCCTCCCGAGGACAAGGATGCGGCCCTGCTGCCTAAACGGGTCGGTTCCTATTGGACATTGATTCATCGACCTGTGAGTCCCCAAGGGGCGCACATCTGGATTTCATATTCGCCCGACCTGAGGCATTGGGGAAGCCATAAGCTGATAATCCGCGCCCGGCGCGGGTCGTGGTGGGATGCCGGAAAAATCGGACTTTCGGTGCCGCCCATCGAAACGCCGCAGGGGTGGCTGCTGGTCTATCATGGCGTGAAAGATACGGCCTCGGGGAAGCTATATCGCGTGGGCCTGGCCCTCTTGGATCGTGATTCGCCCGAGGTCTGCCTGCGCCGCGGCGATGCCTGGGTCTTCGGCCCGGAAGCAAACTACGAACGCTTCGGCGACGTGAATAACGTGGTTTTCCCCTGCGGATATGTCCTTGAAGGCGACGGCGACACGCTCCGCCTCTATTACGGCGCCGCCGACACCTGCATCGCCCTGGCCACCGGCAGCGTTAAACAAATGCTCGAGTGGCTCGATCAGCACGGCAAAGACGTCAACGCCGGGCTGGAGTGAAGAGGAATACTCACATGGCAAATGAAGAAAAAGATATATCCCGAATTATTAGCGAAGGGACACTCATCGACAAAGCAATAGTTTTAGCAGCTAGAAATGCCATCCTGGAACATAAACAAAAGGGCCAGCCGCTAGTCATATGGCGTGACGGTAAAACAGTTCTTATCCCTCCGGATGAACTAGACCGCGAGATTATCCTCAAACAAGGTTAAGACCATGAAAAAGAATTTATCAAAATTAAATAAAGTTGATTTAAGAGATGTTTGGGGACACGAAGCCCTTGATTTTACAAATTGGCTTGCCCAAACAGAAAATCTCAATCTTTTAAGCGAGGAAAAAAGTACATCAAAGAGTTTAAAAAATAATACCTATGGGAGTAAAGGTAAAGAAAGGCATTGATTATAACTTTTCATCAGACAAGACCATAAACAGTTCCTTGGATCTTTGATATGGCTGCTAGTCGAGAAAAAAGTATCAGGAACAATTATTACTCTACACACTTAATCTACTTACTCAGACATTCTAACCGAATACATTTTCTCACCGATCTCGCGGCAGGCTTGGATAATCTCGGGATTGGGGGTGTCGCAGACGTCGACGAAGCCGATTTGGTAGTTCTCGCCGTCGAAGCGGCCGGTAAAGGGCTGGTCGCTGAACTGGAACCAGTGCGCGCCCACGATAATCGGATTTTTTATTAAACAATTTCGAACGTGCATTCTACAGAGGGGGGGTGTAGGCCAACTATATAATGTCAATGGGATCAGGGTTAAAAAACTCTAGGCCCTTTGAAATACAGGCTATCGTATAACGATCTATTCCTTTTTTACCGAATAGTTCAGGTAAATTTGCATTTGTTACTTTTATCCGGGTCTGCGATAAGGTAGATTTCCATAGCACAAATAAAACTTTAGAGATAGGAGAAATGCCATGAGTGAAGAAGCTAAGAACGATCAACCCGAGCAACCGGCATGCGCCGCGACTGACGCTGAAAAGTGCGCCGATGTCGCGGGCGAGTGCCCCGAGGTGCATTTGGCGGCCGAGGCGGTGCGCCTGGCGAAGGCCGAACTGGAAAAGGCGGAGAAATTCTACCAGGACATCCGCCGCCAGGCCGCCGATAAAATCAAAGAGGTCCGCGAAACCACGGTGGGAGATGTAATCGATAAAACGCTGGTAACGGTAAAAAGGCATCCCGGCCCGAGTTTGATTATTAGCGCCGCCATGGGTTTTTGCCTGGGCCGCTGGTTTCAGAGGTTTTTTAAGAAATAAGGCTATAGGCTGGAGGCCCACGGGGGGATGAATGAAAACTGATTACTGAAAACTGAAAACAATGAAAGAATCCGAGATTGAACAACACAAGCGAGAGCTTCATATACGGATCGGCCGGATGCGGCGGCGGATTAATAACCGATTGCATGCTGCAGGACAACAAGGACGCCGGCTGGTTTCGTGGCGGGAATATGTGACCCGATATCCCAGTTACGCGCTTTTGGCCGCTTTCGGCGTTGGCTTGGCGGCCTCGGGCGGGGCCTGGCGGGGCCGGTTGCTGCGACGGTTGGGCTCTCAGGCACTCCGCCATACGGCCCAGCGACCGGGCGGCATCTATGGCAGGAAGTTCAGCGGATTTGGACCGAGTCGGGAGCCAAGCCATGAGTTCGCCCGATCGCAGCCTGCTGGCCGATCTAAAGTCCGAGCTAAGCGGTTTGAAGGCCGATGTAAGCGAAATGCTCCAGTTGCATTGGGAGCTTGCCAGGCTGGAAATCCAGGCCGATATAGGGCACTTAAAACGCCTGGCTTTTGTCTGGGGCATGGCGGCTGTGATGGCTTTAACGTCTTTGCCGCTTCTGGCGACTTGCGTTGCCGAAACGCTGGACGGCCGGCTGGGTATCGCCCGCAGGGGCTGGCTGTTGATCTTCGGCCTGGGATTGCTTTGCACGGCCGTTATATGCGTTTATTTGGGCCGGGTTTGGTTCCGCCGCCGCTTCGTCGGCCTGCAACAGACGCTGGAAGAGTTGCGCGAGGACCTGGAGTGGGTGAAAGAGGGGATGAGGGATAAGAGATGAGGGATAAGGGATGAAGGCGGAATGACGAATGTTAAATTCTGAATGCCGAAGAAACCGCTTTCGGTTTCGCGAAGAAGGTCGCGATTTCTCTTTGAATAACTCTGGGCACAAATGCCAGGGCTATTGAGTTTCAGTTGATGAATGTCATGCGATAGCGCATAAACCCGCTCGCCTTTGGCTCGCGGCTAAACTATAACGAACAACGCCATCCTAACCCCTAATCCCTAATCTCTTTTTTACACGTACGCGCAATCCATGCCCAGGCGGGTTTTGAGTTCCTCGAACTGGCGGGTGTAAGAATCGCTGGAGGAGTGGACGTGCTCGGCCTCGGTGATGAATTTCATCTGATCGTTGCACTTAATGCCGTTATTTTGCAGAATATCTTCAAACTCGCCCATGTTCTCCCCGTAGACGATCAGCAGCTTGTGCTCGTCGAATTGGATCTCTTGCGGGATGCCCGGGTTAAGCACGGCCAGACCCGTGCATCCGTCGTTCATCAACAGGTCTTCGTATTCATATAAGATGCTTTTCAGCACGGGTAAATCGATGTGTTCGCGATATAAATCGCTATGGCCGTTGCTGTCGTGATTGTGGCTGGTCTCCAGCACCGCATCGACGGTAAATCCCAGCGGATCCAAAAGATCCAGAAAAACGTCGAATATTTTTTCGCTGGAAACGGCGATCATCAACACCGGCACGTTGGCGCGATTCTGCTCGTCGTGATAGGAGTCGTGGCGGTACCCTTCGGCGGGCACGACCTGGAGATTATACGACGGGCGCACGGCATCGGTCAGCGAATAGCTGCCGTACCTGGACACTCCCAGGTGAGCTTCCAACTCCTCTTCGCTGAGGTGTTCGAAGCTGCTGGTGCCCACGGGCATTGCGCCTTCGCGGAAAACATTGCGGAAAAATCTTTTCAAAAATCCCATGAATGCTCTCTGCTTTGTGATCCAATGATGCTTGTTCTTGGGGATTGAACTAACAGTAGCTGGGAGTCCTCTCATTGAACAGTAGGTTACGCTTAGCGGCATTGAGGTAATCGGCCGCCGGCGAAACGAACTGCTTGGGAACCCGGTGTGCTACAGGCTGAACAATCCGCACCGACGCCATAACCGGCCATGCTTGTGTTTACACATCGCCTCATGTAGTAAAATGTAAAACAACGATCAACATCCATGCGCGACTCGATAGGGAAGTTTAGCACCATAAAAATTACACGGTCGGTTGTTTGAGGCTTTCTGCAAGCGGATTAAAGCACTCAGGATGCAGTTTTTCGGTTCGCGGAGAGTTTGGCAGCAGTAGCCGCCGGGACGTTCAATCGTTAAACTTACAATAGAAAGCAAAGTGGGCATTTAGCGCTGATAACGATCAACAAATTTAGGAATTTTCCCTATGTTGAAAAAGAAATCTGTATTTACGCATTCTTTTTTACCGTTTGCCGCGTCAAAAATGGCCGCTTTTGCCGGGGTCTGCATTTTGTTCACTTTTTGCGGATGTTCCGCTTCAAAATCCGCTCCCGAGGGTTCAGTTTCCCCGCCAAATACCCCGGTCAAATCGGCCGATACGCCGTATCGGGAAGATTGGGAGTTGTGTTTCGTCCAAGGCGTTCGTGTCGGTTATGTGCAAACTGCTTACTATCGGACTTCGGAGGTTGGAAAACCGGCCTTGCGGATCGAGGGCGATATGCATGTCGCGATCAATCGAAACGGCGAAGAGACAAAACAGGAGTTCCGCTCGACCAGCCTCGAAACGCCCGAGGGCCGGCTGCTACGCTTTAAAAGCGAGATGCAAATGGGGACCGCGCCGCTTATTATCACCGGCGTGGTGATAAACAATCGCCTACACATGGAAACCACGTCGCCGGGCAAAAAAGTACCCAGTGTTATTGATTGGTCGCCGGAGTATGCCGGTTTTTTCGGCGTCGAGCAATCGCTTCTGCGCAAACCGATGCAGCCCGGCGAGGAGCGAACTTTGCATATTTTGATCGACGGATTCAACCAGTTGGCCACTTTCGAGATGGTCGCCCGCGATTGGGAACAAACGCCCCTTTTGCACGGCGCTTACGAGTTGCTCCGCATCGACAGCGTGGCCATATTTCCCGACGGAAACAGATTGGAGCAAACCCTTTGGACCGACCATGCGGGCGAAAAAGTTAAAACCAGCAGCACGGCAATGGCCATGGAGACCTTCCGCGCGACCAAGGAGGAAGCCCTGGAAAAATCGGAAACCGCGCGGTTCGACGTCGGGCTGAAAACAAACGTCAAGTTGGAAAAACCATGGCCCGGCGCCCACGACACGCGGCGGGCCGTGTACCGCGTGCATCTTACAGGCGGCGATCCGGCGGCCGTGTTTGTCTCCGGATCGACGCAAAAGGTAAAATCGATTGATGCCAATACGGCGGAAGTGACAGTATATTCTGTTAGGCCGGAGAAAAAGGGGATAAGTCCAATTTACCGAAACGGCCCGGAGGGTGCTGCGCATAAATTGGACTTATCCCCTTTTTCCGATCCGCCCACCGCCGCCGATCGCGAGCCGAACAATTGGATCCAAAGCGACAATCCGAAGATTATCGCTTTGGCCAAGGAGGCGGCCGGCGAGGAAACCGATCCTTGGCAAACGGCCGTGAAGTTGGAGCAATTCGTGCACAAATACATCAATCGCACGGATTATTCCCAGGCCTTTGCCTCTGCCGCCGAAGTGCTTGAAACCCGCGAGGGCGATTGCACCGAATACGCCGTGCTCTTGGCCGCGCTGTGCCGTGCCCGGGACATTCCTGCCCGGGTGGCGATTGGACTTGTATATGTACCGGCTGCTCAAGGGTTCGGCTATCACATGTGGACGGAGATTTTCATCGACGACCATTGGATACCCATCGACGCCACGCTGGCCAAAGGCGGCATCGGGGCCGGGCATCTCGAATTGGCGCACAGCAGCCTGAAAGGCGCATCGGCCTACAGCAGTTTTCTGCCGGTGGTGCAAGTCGTGGGAAGGCTGAAGATTGAGGTTATCGAGGCGGAATAGGCGGTAGGGTGCGTGCTTGCACGCACGCGTCTAATCAATCGCAACATGACAAAACGCGTGCGTGCAAGCACGCACCCTACGAGTCCTATTTAGCCCCCGGTGATTACACCGGGGGTTTGGGTTGCCGCCTCAGGTTTCCGCCGGCTTTTTATGGCACGGCGGAATAGCAATGCGACCGAGAGCAGCCAGATGATTATGCTGAGAATGATGAGCCGTTTTCCGGGCTCGGAAGGGAGAACGGAAACATCGACCATATCCGGCGCGGATGGGTCTATCATTTCTTCTATATTTTCCACATCCGTTATTTCACCGGCAAGTAGTCTTTTCCACAAGGAAATGGGCATCTTTGACGGCAATGACCGAACCGATCCGTCAGCGAACAGCACGTTGATTTTGCCGGGATGAGGGCTCGAAATTCGCAATCCTTTGCCGGTCTTTAAACCGTCTAAAGCTTCCTCGACCGTAAGATCTCGCGGTTCAGCCCAATGTACACCCGAATTTACTACTTCCACGGCCATGATTGTGTGAGACCCGCCGTCGGGTAAATCTGAGAGTTTAACAGGCCCGTCCTCATGCCACGCCGTCCCCGGGCCGGTTATGGCGATATAATTTGTGGTGAAATCCTTTTCATTGACATGTGCAGACGGACATTCATATTCATATATGCGAGCTAGTCTTAATATCTTATAATTATAATCGCTATTCCACGGTTCATCTTTTTTCAGTGCATCATTAAGAACACAATATTGCATCTGAAGTAAAATTTGCATTCTCCAACTATATAAACGTTTGTTATTCCTGTCACAAATATTTACAGGAGGGAAATGTTTGTTTGCATCATGATAATCGTGCAGTGCGACTCCTACCGATTTTAAATTATTGATACATACAACACGTCGGGCTATTTGGCTATAAGATGAATTAAATAATGGCAATGGGAGGATTATGCCAAAAAAGAATATGAAACAAACGAAAATAATTCCTGATTTCAGTTTCTTGAAATGATTAAGGCATAATGCAGCGAACAGAATTACCGCATCAATCCAAATTGCTAAATGCGGCAGCCCTTCCGGAATCAATGCTGCCAGCGAGGCCGCGACCATGAAAAAAATTAAAAACAGCGTTGATAAATTGAATTGCATGGTTCAAACGGCAGATCTTTTTGCCTTCCAATAAATATAAAAGGGGATGCCCGACAACATTAGCAATATTCCTGTTACGGTTGACCAGGGGCGCCTTGGGCGACGTAGATCAGGAAGGACAGGGAGATAATTAGGTACAGGGCCGGCGTGATCGGGTAGCCCCAGCAGCGATAGGGGCGGGGGCGGTCGGGCTGGCTGTAGCGTAGCTTAAAGACCGCGGCGGTCGTCAGTGCGCCGAAAAGCACGGCCATGAACATGGTGTAGGTCAGCAGGTCGGAGTATGAGCCGGTCAGAGTTAAAAGCATCGACCAGACGCCCTGATAGACGAGGGCCGTGCCGGGCGTTCCGGCTTGCGGGTGCAGGGCGGCGCAGCGGCGAAAGAAAAGACCTTCCCGGGCCATGGCATACGACACCCGTGCCCCGCCAAGAATCATGCCGTTTATGCAGCCGAACGTGGATATCAGAATGGCCACTATCACCAGCGTCCAGCCGACGTTGCCAAAAAGCACCTCGGCCACGCGCTGGGCCACGCGGTTTTCCGGAATCCCGGCGATTTCGCCGATGGGCAGGACGGCCAGATAGGCCAGATTTGTAAGCACATACAGAAACGTCACCAGCAGGGTGCCCAGCAACAGCGATCGGGGCAGAGTGCGGTCGGAGTCGCGGACCTCTTCGCCCACAAAGGCCACCGTATACCAGGCGTCGTAGGCGAAAAGGGCCTTCGATAGGGCCACGGCCATCGCGGCCAGCAGGCCCACCTTCAGGGCTTCCTTGCCGGGAATCGGCTGGATGAGCGGGAAGAAGTGCGACGAGTCGCGGACGTGGCTCAGTCCGGCCACGATCAGGGCCACCAGTGCGGCCACTTTCAACACGGTGAATACGTTTTGCACAAAGGCCCCTTGACGCACGCCCCAGATATTTATGCCCGTCAGCAGGGCGATAACCACACAGGCCACCAACTGGGCCGAATTTATTTCGAGCGTGAGCAGGAACGATGGCAAATGGGCCTGCCAGGCGTCGGGCAATAGATTTCCCATGGGGATGACCGCCAGCACGTTGGCCTCGCCGAGTTGCGGTATGAACGAGCCCAGGTATTTTGCAAAGGCGATGCCTACGGCGGCGATTGTGCCGGTCTGAATGACCAGGAACTGTCCCCAGCCGAAGAGGAAGGCCCAAAAATCGCCGAAGGCCTCGCGGAGATAGACGTATTGCCCGCCTGAGTGCGGAAACATGGCGGCCAGTTCGGAGCAGGCGATGGCCCCCAGCACGGTGAACACCCCGCCAAGGATCCAGAGGCCGATGAGTATCCCAGGCGTCATGACGTAGTCGGCCATGATCGAGAGCCCGAAGAAGATGGCCGAGCCGATCATCGACCCGGCCACGATGGTCGTAGCGTCGAAGAGACCCAAATGCCGCCGGAGTTTGTGTGGTTCGGTCATTCAAGCAATATAAAACAAAAAGGGGCGGCAGTTCAACTGCAATCACCAACGAATTACTGAACTGCAATCCGGCAAGATCAGCCGACTGAATCCTGGGCGATTTCCATTTCCGCTAGTTTTGGGCGGCTTTTTATGGCCCGGCGGAATAACAGCAGGACCGAAAGCAACCAGACGAACACGCCGAGAATGATGAGTATGACGGTCCATTTGCCTGGTGATCTGTCGATAGGACCAATAGATACGTTAACCATATCCAACGCGGTGGGGTCTATCTGATCTTCGATATTATCCAAATCCAGTATTTCACCGGCCAGGAGTTTTTTCCATAACGAGATAGGCATTTTTGCGGGCAACTGACGCACATTCCCATCGGCAAATAAGACATTAATTACACTTGGGTGTGCGGTGGAAATTCGCAAGCCCTTGCCGGTTTTCAATCCTTCGATTGCCTCTTCCACAGTAAGATCGCGCGGTTCGGCCCAATGCACGCCCGAATCAACAGCTTCGACGGCTATGACCGTGTGTTTGCCTCCGTCGGGCAAGTCTGAAAGTTTCACCTTTCCATCCTCGCGCCATGCTGTGCCCGGACCAATAACGGCTACATAAGATGTGAAATAAATGCTTGAAATGGTGAAATCACTAGGGCATAAATATTCTGGAATACAAAATTTGTTTATCAGTTTGCCATTGTTGGGACTATTCCAAGGCTCGTCTTTCTTCAATGAGTCATAAATGTTGCCGTAATCCAAAATTGGTAAGATTTCCACTCGCCAACTTAATAAGGGCTTACCATCCTTATCACATATATATATTGGGGGAAAATGTTTGTTCGCGTCATGATAATTATGTAGTGCAGAACCTATAAGCTTTAAGTTATCAATACATGCAGCACGTCGGGCCGCTTCCGGTGCATGTGCAATAGCAGGTGTCAAGAGACCCGCGCAGATACTTCCAATAAAAATGATAAACACAGCCCCCATTATTCCAAATCCTAAAATCTTGGCGCGGTTGAGACACAAAGCGGCAATCGATAGAACTGCGGCAATATATATTCCCCATGCACCGAACAATGCCAGCGATGCGGCGACCATGAAAAAGATCAAAAACAGCGTTGATAAACGGTACTGCATGCGGAAAACAATTTCAACTTATCAGATTGCGGCAAGGAAATACAAAATAATCAGAATATTCACAATTTTCATCACGAAAGATCGAAATAACGAAAACACGAAATGATGTTCCCTTTTCGTGTTTTCGTTATTTCGCCTTTTCGCGTTAAAAAAATTTATTACATGCGGTTAGCTCTAAAGGCGATTGCGAGTCGATAGATATGAATGGATTAAAGTATATAAACAATATAAAACAAAATGGGGTGGCAGTTCAACTGCCACCCCAACGGTTTATTGATGCAATCTAAAGCGCGACCAATGATCGCGGCTTTACATTCATATTGATAATCACTTACATTTTCGCGATCTTTTCCATCAGATCGACGCTGCGGCAGGAGTAGCCCCATTCGTTGTCGTACCAGGCTAAGACCTTCAGCAGCGTGTCGCCCATTACCGAGGTCCAATCGGCGGCGAAGACCGAGCTAGCTTGTTCGCCGATGATGTCGCTGGAGACCAGGGGATCGGTGGTGTATTTTAATATCCCTTTAAGCGGTCCGGCGGCGGCTTCTTTCATGGCGGCGTTGACCGCTTCCTTGGTTACGGGCTTGGCCATTTCGCAGGTCAGGTCCACGCAACTACCGGTTGGAACCGGGACGCGGAGTGAGATGCCGGTGAGCTTGCCCTTGAGGGCTGGAATGACGATCCCCACGGCCTTGGCAGCGCCGGTGGTGGTGGGAATGATGTTGAGACTGGCCGCCCTGGCGCGATATGGGTCCTTGTGCGGCATGTCGAGCACGCGCTGATCGTTGGTGAAGGCGTGAATGGTGGTCATCTGGCCTTTGACGATACCGAATTTCTCGTGCAGAACCTTGGCCACCGGGGCAAGGCAGTTGGTGGTGCAACTGGCGTTGGAGATGAACTTGTGCTCGGGCTTGAGCTGATCGTCGTTAACGCCCAGCACGCAGGTCAGGTCGGGCTCGTCCTTGGCCGGGGCGCTGAGGACGACTTTTTTGGCGCCGGCGTCGATGTGGCTGGCATAGCCGGCCTTTCCGCCGCCGCCGCGCGAGGTGAATATTCCAGTGCTTTCCAGCACGATGTCCACGCCCAATTCCTTCCAGGGCAGGGTGGCGGGATCCTTGATCGCCATGGCCCGGATTTTCTTGCCGTCGACGATCAGATTCTGGTCGTCGAATTCGACCTTGCCGGGAAACTGGCGATGGGTGCTGTCGTATTTCAGAAGAGTAGCCAGGGTTTTGTTATCGGTAATATCGTTTATACCGACTACCTCAAAGATGTTTTTCTTTTGGGCCAGGATTCGAAAGACTAAACGTCCGATCCGGCCGAAGCCGTTAATTCCTACGCGAATTGCCACAACTCGTCTCCTTGTGTAAAAAAGGGGCTACCCCCTACTATCGGGGGCAAAAATTTCTAATCCGGTAATTTATCCGGCACGGTAGGCATGTAAAGAATTGAGAATTATACTAGGTTATTAATAACCCGACAACTCTTGCGGCGAGTGGTTCACTTGTCTACTTTATCTTCTCCACCACAATGGCAACTCCCCACGGGCGTTACCCGGGGTGTATGGGAATACACCCAGTCGGACCATATTGCCCAGGAATACGACGAATATTTCGCCGAGAACCGGCTTTTCGAATTCGACGAGCAGGTGCTATCGCGATTTTTTCACCGGCCGGGACTGGTGGTTGATCTGGGATGCGGCACTGGCAGGGCCTTAATTGGACTTGCCAGACACGGTTTCCATGGCGTTGCCGTCGATCTATCAATGCACATGCTGCGAATCGTGGCCGAAAAGGCGCGCCTGGAAAATCTGGATATTCAGGGCGTTCAGGCGAATCTGGTGGAATTGGATTGCATCGCGGACCATTCGGCCGACTATGTGATTTGCTTGTTTAGCACGCTGGGAATGATTCGAGGCCGGGATTACCGACAGACGGTGCTTAGGCATGCAAGGCGGATACTCAAGCCGGGCGGACTGTTCGTGATGCACGTACACAATTTCTGGTATAACCTTTTCGATCCGCTGGGGCGTCGCTGGCTGGTTCAGCACGTGTGGGAAAAACTCCGGCACGGCGACATGGAATGGGGCGACAAGTTTTTCCATTTCCACGGCATCGCGCAGTTGTTTCTGCACACTTTCAGGCAAAGCGAATTGCGAAAAGCTCTAAAGAGCGCCGGTTTTAAAATTCATGAATGGATTCCATTGGATGCCGACCGCCAACGTCCGCTGCGCAGCCCCTGGTTTTTCGGCCGCTTTCGCGCCAATGGCTGGATCGCGGTGTGCGAGTGAATGTCTACATGTACGCACATGCCGAAATGGAGGGATTCGACTTAAAAACACTTGACTATTATGACCATAATGGCGATAATGTACATAAGGTACATTATCAACAGGAGGATAAAACCATGCTGGAAATCGGAGTCGCCGAAATTCGTTCTAATTTAGCCGAAGTTATAAACCGCGTCGCTTATGGCGGCGAAAGGGTAATTTTACAACGGCGGGGCAAGAAAGTAATGGCCCTGATGCCTATGGAAGACCTGGAATTGCTCACTGCCATGGAAGACAAAGCCGACTTAAAAGCTGCCTTGAAAGCCCGCAAAGAAAAAGGCGGAATCACCCTAAAGAAACTCAAAGCCCGATTGAAAATGAAATAAATTATTGCGTAATTATTTAACGGATTGTATAGAATCCATGAAGAAAATCAAAACGCTCAATTTTCACCACGAAAGATCGAAATAAAGAAAACACGAAATCTAAATTTTAAATTTATTTCGTGTTTTCGTCCTTTCGTGTTTTCGCGTTAAATAATTGCGGTTTTGTGTCGTTTAATGCAAACGATAAATATGAGATGTTATTTTTTCTTCTTCTCACCCAGCGGGCCGGCCAAATCGATTTTCACTTCCATGGCTTGAACCGCACCGGCGGCGCCGGCCATTTTCATGCCATGGACTTTGATCTTGTCGCCTTTTCTGGCCATTGAATAATCGGCCAGATCGAGGTGAATTTTGGGATTTTCGCTCAACTCGCAGAGCACCTTGCCTTTATCGACCTGTATTTGCAGTTTGTTTTTCTTATAGCTATCGATCTTTCCTCGCACGGTGGCGGATCCGCCGGCCGCGGCCTTGCCGGCCGGGAAGCCGTCCGGGTTTACGCCTTCGCCGCCGGGCTTTGAAAAAACGCCGGGGAGTTTTTGCTGCGACGGAGTGACAATAGTCAACTCATCGATCTTGTCGGCAGCAACGCCGTGCTTGTCTACTTCGGCCTTCAACTGCACAAACATGCCGGGACGCAGGAAATCCGCGCTCGCCTCGCCGGTGACTTGCACGTTTGTTTTCGGCGATAAGGTTACCATCCAATTTTCGTTGGAATCGGAGAGGATTTGAATTCGGCCCGCGGCCATGGCCTCGATAGTGCCCGAAACGTTGACCTGCATGGCCTGTTGCATTTGTTGTTGCTGCAATTGCTGTTGCCGCTGCTGGGGCGTGCTGGCACCCGATCTAACACCATAAGGATTATATGGATTACTTGGAATTTGGGCGTCAGTCGAAACAACGGCGTAAAACAGAACATACATCGCTATTAAAAATCGAATGGACATGTAAAGCACCTCTTTCACAGTAAAAACGCAATGCCTCGGGCTAGCCTGCATTTCTCATCAGAGTGTGCCACTGCTTGCTTATAAGCAGTGCTGAATTGCTGACATCCTTCGACACTGCTTGCAAGCAAGCAGTGGCACACTGTTTTGTACATACCGGTTTGGTGATATATGCAGGTTAAGTAGCGGCCCTTTCTCAAGCATACCTCTACATTCCGAATTTGGACAGCGATTTTTATGTAAAACGCCCCCCTGGATACGGGAGCGTCGGGGTTTTACAATAAGATTTGGGGAATAAACGATACCCTGTTACCCTCACCCCCAGCCCCTCTCCCGCGACCAACCTTTGGCCGGTGCCCGGCGAGGGGAGGATTGTTGTTCACAAATCATAAACAAAAACTCCAGCCTGACCAAAAACATGTCTGACGCGGGTACGCAGATTTCCGTTCCGAGTTTTATGGCCCTGAAATCGGCCGGGCAGAAGATCACCATGCTTACGGCCTACGATTATGCAATGGCCGGGCTGGTCGATGCCGCGGGAGTGGAAGGCATTTTGGTGGGCGACAGCCTGACGATGGTCGTGCAGGGACATGCCAATACCCTGCCGGTCACCTTGGACGAAATGATTTATCACGCCGAAATGGTGGGCCGGGCGGTGCGGCATGCTTTGGTAGTCGTGGACATGCCGTTTCCGAGCTTTCACCTCGGCGCGTACAAGGCAATCGAGAATGCCGGCCGGATCTTAAAGGAAACGCGCTGCCAGGCGGTGAAATTGGAAGGCGGGGTGGAACAAGCCGAAGTGATCAAGGCCCTGGTTTCGGCCGGCATACCGGTGATGACTCATTGCGGATTGCGCCCGCAAAACATACATCGGATGGGCGGATATCGGGCCCAGCGCGATGAAGAGAAATTGCTCGCTGACGTCCGGGCAGCCGAAGAGGCCGGCGCATTCGCCATCGTCTTGGAGTGCATACCAGCCGACGTCGCGGCGCGGATCAGCAAGACCCTGAAAATTCCCACCATTGGGATCGGCTCAGGGGCGGGGTGCGACGGGCAAATACTGGTCTTTCACGATTTGCTCGGATTGACCCCCGGGCGCGTGCCGCGGCACGTCAAGGCATACGCCGATCTGAAAAACGTCGTCGTTCAGGCCGTAACCCAATATCGCGACGAAGTTCGCGGCGGGGCATTTCCCGGCAAGGAACAGGCGTTTTGAATCCGGCCCCGGTAATCCGGGCCGACACGGCCCGGCTCTGCAATTAGTATTCGCAATTTCTCTGCGCAATGCCAAAGTGTCTTTACTTTAAACACCGGCAATTGGGCTTTATTCGCGCCCGGTATTCTTTTAATGCGTAAAATGGACAAGGGAAGATATTATCGGGGCGTGTATGCCATGACCCTCGGCACGACATAAAGCCGCAACACAAACCCCCGGTGGATTCAGCGGGGGCTAAATAAATAGCACTCTTTTCTATGTCTAATCAACTCGCCGGTGAAATCAGCCAATATTTGTTGCAGCACGCTGAGAATCCGGTCCAGTGGCATACTTGGAACGCGGAGGCGCTGGAGTTGGCCCGGTCGCGGCAGGCGCCGATTTTTTTGTCGATCGGTTATTCGTCCTGTCATTGGTGCCATGTAATGGCCCATGAAAGTTTCGAGGACCGGCGGATTGCCGATTTGCTTAACGAGCATTTTGTGAGCATCAAGGTGGATCGGGAGGAGCGGCCGGACCTGGATCAGATTTACATGGAGGCGGTGCAATTGATGACGGGGCAAGGCGGGTGGCCGCTGTCGGTATTTCTCACGCCCGAGGGGCAACCATTTTACGGCGGGACTTATTGGCCGGCGCAAAAGCGTTACAACATGCCCGGCTTTGATTTGATATTGCAGGCGGTTGCGGAGGCCTGGGAAAAACGCCGCGGCGAATTGATCGATCAGGCGGCCAAAGTCACGGGCATTCTGCGGGAGAACAATTTTGCCAAGCATGGCGCCGGCTCCGTGGAATTGGACGAGCGCGTTTTGGAGGCGGCCGAAGCGGTATTCGTGCAATCGTTCGACCCGCAATACGGTGGTTTCGGTCCGGCGCCGAAATTTCCCCAGCCGCTGGTGCTGAACTTTCTTTTAAGCCGTTGGACACATGCGGCCGACGATGAACTGCTGCACGTCGTCACCACCTCGCTGGATCGCATGGCCATGGGCGGAATTTGCGATCAACTGGGCGGCGGATTCCACCGCTATAGCGTCGATGCCCGCTGGATCGTGCCGCATTTTGAAAAAATGCTGTACGACAACGCCTTGTTGAGCACATGCTACTTGAAAGCTTGGCAGGCCGCCAATAATCAGTCCCCTCTCCCCTTGGGAGAGGGCCAGGGTGAGGGCGTTTCAAGGCACTACGCCGACATCGTCCGGGAAACGCTGGATTACGTGCTTCGCGACATGACAGCGCCTCATGGAGGATTTTATAGTGCGGAAGACGCCGACAGCGAAGGCCAGGAGGGGAAATTCTATGTTTGGACCATGGACCAGATTCAAGACGTGTTGGGGCTCGAAACGGCTGCCACGTTCCGCCGCGTGTACGACGTCAGCGCGACGGGCAATTTCGAAGGGCAAAACATCCTCTACCTTTCCCGCCCCATCGAATTGGAAGCCAAAATCCTCGGCCGTGATCCGGCGGAATTGAAAAGCGAACTGGCCGAGGCGCGGAAAAAACTCTTTGCGGCCCGGGAAAAACGGGCGCGTCCGGCCCGGGACGAAAAAATCATGGTGGCCTGGAACGGCTTGATGATTGACTCGCTGGCCCAGGCCGGGGCCGCGCTGGGCGAGAAACGCTTTACCGAGGCCGCCGCCAAAGCCGCCACTTTCCTACTTACCCGGTTACGCGCCGAACCCGGCCGGCTGATGCACTGCGCACGCAACGGGCAGATAAAGTACAACGCGTATCTCGACGATTACGCCGCTTTGGGGAATGCCTTGGTTACGCTTTACGAAACAAACGCCGGCGGCCATTGGCTGCAGTCGGCCGTGGAGTTGGCCGAGGAACTGTTGCGGAGTTATGCCGATCCGGAGCAGGGCGGATTTTTTTACACCCCCGCCGATCACGAGCCGCTTATCGCGCGGAAAAAAGATTTTATCGATAGCTCGGTGCCCAGCGGCAACGGTCTGGCGGCGATGCTGCTGCTGCGCCTGGCGCGGATTTGCAATCGCGAGGATTATCGCAAAACGGCTTATGACACGCTGGCGCGGCGCCGCTTTTATGAGGCAATTTCCCAGCGGCACGTGTCAGATGCTAACCGCGTTGGATGCGTATCTTTCCACTATGTAACATTTATGTGGCACTGGCATCTTGCCAATGCTGGGAAAAACACGGGCAAGAGGCGCGTGCCACGTAATTTTACCCATTATAAATAATCGAGATACGCTCTAGTTTTTACCGCGAAGCTTAGGATCAACTCCACTTCGCCGACGGGCATGCTGAGGCGTTGGGCAATGGCCGACTCGCTCAGTCCGTAATCGGCCAGGGCATATATTTCTTGCTTACGGTTCTGGGTGGAGACCCCGGACGCGGTCGGCGCAGGCGCGGGCCGAAGGGCCTGGGCCTGACTGGTCGGCAATCCGGCCCGGCTTTTTTCTGCCATGTGCGGAGGGCCGGGTTTGGGGGTGAAAAGCGGAGAGCCGCCGGAGGGCATGCGATTTGACGGCGGGGCATTATGGGCATCATCCCGGCTTTCCATTGCCGCCTCTAGACGTGAAGCAGCCCGGTCGGCCTCGGCGATCAGGGCTTGCAAGGCCGACATTTTGCTGTCCAACTGGGCCTTCAGTTCCCGGGCCGTCTCGTGCATGTCAACTTCCCACTGAGCCGTCTTGGGCATGGCGTCCAAGTGCCGCTGGGTAGTTGTTGGGGGTGTTGTCGGGGCGGCGGATGAACTGTCGCCCGAACGAGGATAGGCGTTTGCACTGCCATCGTAACGAGGGCGGGCGGTCCGCACCCAATCGGGTTCCTCCCGACGTTGCCGATTAAAATAGCGGCTGTTGCGCATCAACAGGATAAACGCTAAGATCAACACCACAACCATAAAAATATATGGCGCAGGCGAGACGATTTGACTGAAAAGATTCATGGTTTCCATCCTTGAATGATAAGGCGGCAGTTCAACTGCCACCCCAAGATATATATATTGGCCTCCCGGCACAAGTGCAGGAAGTAGTGGGCAATAAATTGCGCACCCTTCGTTTGTTTATCAGTGCGCTCAGTGGGCAATAAATTGCCCACTCCTTATTTTGTTATTATTCCGCCGCTTTCGCGGGATCAAAGGCCTTTTGCGTGGCATCATACACGTCGCCCAGCGGCAAGTTGTTCTCCAGCGCGATGCGGCGGCAGGCATCGAACTCTGGAGTGAAACGGGGGATATCTCCATCCAGCCAGCCGATCTTACCCTCGACAGGTCCCCAAACGGTGTTCACGGTATGCGATTTTCGCACTAAAACGTGCCGATCTACCGACGAACGGCGGACGCCCAAAGTGGAAGTTTCACGGAAGATGATCTTTTCCAGGCCATCCGCCTCGGATGGCCGGCACAATACGCTAAGCAGCACGCCGGGCCGATTTTTTTTCATACTGATGGCCGAGGTGTAGACGTCCAAGGCCCCGGCATCCCAAAGCCGCTCGATGCAGTAGCCGATCAATTCGCCGCTGGCGTCATCCAGATTGGTTTCCAACTGATAGATCTGATCGGTGGGGGCGTATTCGCCGGCGGGAAGCGATTCGCCCAGAATAATTCGCAGAATATTGGGGCGATTGGGCCAATCGTTGCTGCCCGCCCCGCAACCGATCTGCTGGGGAATCATGGGCGGGATGGGGCCGAAATCCTCGGCCAGCACAGATAAAATCGCGGCGCCGGTGGGGGTGGTCAATTCGCCCTGGATGTCCGATTCGGCCAGGGGAAGGCCCAGCAACAATTCGGCCGTGGCAGGGGCGGGAATGCTGCATTGGCCGTGCGCCATTGTGATCGTACCCCAGCCGGTGGGCACGGGCGAGGCCACAATCCGCTCAACGCCCAGCATGTCGAAGCCCGCTACAGCGCCGACCACGTCGGCTATGGCGTCGGCCGCGCCGACCTCGTGAAAATGGATTTTATCGACCGCCACGCCGTGAACCTTTGCTTCGGCCTCGGCCAGGCGAGTGAATATTTGCCGGGCGGAGTTTTTTTGCCGCTCCGTCAGCCGGCCAGCGTCGAGCATGGCGAGAATCTGCCGCAAATGTCGATTCTCATGCTCGGGCTGATATACAACATCGACCTTCGTCGCCCGAAATCCTTGCCGCTTGACCTCACGCGCAACCAGCCGGCAATCGGGCAGGCCCAGGGAGCCGATGACCGCGCCGAGGGCCTCGATCTCCACGCCCGCATCGACCAGCGCGCCGAGCGTCATATCGCCGCTGATGCCGCAAGCACAGTCGAGGTAGGCGATTTTGGTCATAGTTTAAAGTTGAACGTGTGGCTGAGGAATCGCCATAACCGCGTACCCAGGGGGATCCAATCGGTCTCGATGCGGGCGGTGCCGCGGAGTCCCAAGCACATCAGGCCGGTATCGTCGTCCAAGGGCACGCGGGCCTGGTACGACGTGCTCACCGGACGTTCCACGCCGGTATGCGGATCGGTCTTGGTGGCCAATTCGCCGCCGGCCTTGTTCGACAACCGCTGCGGGCTGACTTTCAATTCCGATTCGGCGATTTCGGCGACTTTGCTGGTGAAAATGTCGTGGGGAAGTTCGTTGATTTTGACGTACACTAATTGATCGGGACGGACAAGGTTCCGATCGGCCTGGTCGATGATCACCACTGCTTCCAGTTTGCGGGGATCGCCGATTTGACAGAACAGGACGTTCTCCTGTAAGGAGGCGCCCAGATTTTCCTTTTCCAGGGGCGAGCCCGACCAGGCGGGCAACTGCCCGTCCGGATCTTCACGGCGAGGCACCAGTTGGGGAGGCAAAACCGTGCCGGCGATCGGGGCTTTTAGAGACAAGCGGTCAAAATCCGCCTGTTTTTTTTGCAGTTGCTCTTCGGACGCCTTAAGCGATTCCAGCGTCGCGGGAATCTCGTCCTGGGCATGCGGATCGTTGTATCCTTGGCGGCGGAGGCTTTCCAGTTTGCTTTGATATTGTTTTTTTTGCATCTTGAGCTTGCTGATTTCCTGTTCCAATTCGATGTTCCGCAATTGCCCGAGTTGCGTTCCCTTCTCGACCTGCCGGCCGGGAGTGACGTCGATCGACTCGAGCCTGCCGGGCACCTCGACATACACCGATTGGGCGTCGCGGGCCTGGATTTCAAAAGTCGCCAGCACGCTGTGCGGCAAGGGTAAAAAGAGCACGATCAAAACCGCTGCCGCCAACAGGCTTAGCGTGACGTACATGTGAGAATTTTTCACTTTATCGAGCCTCCCGGGCACGTAGAAGAATTTTCCCAATTGATAGAGCGGGGTGAAAAACAAGGCCCACAACGAGGCCGCCACCACCAACTGGCCGACGAACTTCAGATGATACGATTCGAATAATTTGTATAAGAACCAACAGATCGAAAAAGCGATAACCCAGCGATACGCGGCCGCTGCCAAGGAATACAGGGCGAAAAACATCTGGTTGGACTGGGGCAGGAATGGGTCTTCGTTCATTTCCATGCCCAGGCACCACTCGCCCAATTTCCGGCTGAGAATGGTGGTCGCTTTCTGGCGGAGGTTGGGAATTTCTGTCAAGTCGGAAAGAATGTAGTAGCCGTCGTAACGCAACAACGGATTGCCGTTGAAAAGCACCGTGCTTACCGAGCAGATGAACATGGCATTCAGGCACAGGCTGTTCAGCAGGCCCGGCACCGAAAACCACCATAAAAAAGTGCAGATCGAGGCGATCAACAGCTCCACGTAAATGCCGGCCGCTCCGATCATCGCGCGGTGCCACTTGTTGGGCAGCATCCAGGAGTCGGAAACATTGCAATACAAGCAGGGCGTGAGCACGAGAATCATGATGCCTATTTCGTGGCATTCGCCGCCGAAGTGCTTGCACGCCAGGCCATGGCCAAACTCGTGAAGCACCTTTGTCACGCCCAAGGTCAGCGCCAACAGAAAGGCGTTGTGCATGTTGAAAAACTGGTGGAACTCGGGCAGCTTTTTTTGGAAAACGTCGAACTCGGCTGTGACCAACAGCAGCGCCGACAGGGCCAAAAGCAGGCAAATCGCCGCCGCGGGCACTGAAAAAAACCAGCGAAAGTAGGGATACAGGAAATTCAAAAAACGCTCGGGATCGAAGCCCTTGAAGCGGATGCAGAGGATGTTGCCCATGGTTTGCAGCCACTCCTGGCGTTTGCGCTTATCGCGGCGGATGCGGAGCTGCCGGCCCTGGCCGGTTACGTCGGCCACAACCAACCCGCTGCGGTGAAGCATGCCCAGAAATTGCTGCAATTCGTCGAGAGTGATTTTTTGGGGAGGAAATTCGTCTTCGAATTGATCTTTGATTTCATCCATGCTGATCGCGCCGTCGAGCATTTGCAGGATGGCGTATTCTTCTTCCTGAAAGCGGAAGTACTGCAAGCCCACGGGATCTTTCACCACCCAGTAGGTCCGCCCCAGATAGTGCTGCCGGCGCGCAACCAGGTCCGGGCGCTTCCGGATGGTAAGGGCCCGGGCGGAACTCGATAACAAACTGTCGTGAAGAGTAACCATAAGAGAGAATGACAAAGCACGAATGTCTAATGATGAAACCGCATTCGTCATTTCGAATTTTGTCATTTTTTCGTCATTTTAATTGTATAGTCATTTCGGCCTCCATGCCCGGGCGGAGCAGCCACTGGCCGTTTTCTTCGCGATTTTTGATCAATGCGCGAACCAGGTAATTGCCGCCTAGTTCGACCATGGGATCGACGAAAACGACATCGCCGTTGAAGGTTTCGGTGCGGCCGCGGGCGAACACGACCTTGACCGTGACGGGCCGGCCCATGACTTCCTGGGGCGCGTATTCGGAAATGTTCAGCGTTCCCTGCACCCGCAAACTGCCGACCTGCACCACGTGAACAACCGGTTCGCCGGCCTGCACCCATTCGCCCACGTGCCGATAGATTTTCTGAACTTGTCCAGACAGGGGCGATTTGATAAGGCGGCGTTCGACTTTTTCGGCGGCCTGGGCGAGTTCAGCTTCGCTTACTTTGGCCTGCAAACCGGCGATGCGCAGTTCCATTTCCGATTTTTTGATGGACAGCGTCGCCGACCTGTGTTCGAGCAAATGCTGTTGCACCAATGCCTGCGGGACCGAACCTTGCATTTTGTTGTTTGCATCCACATCTCGCAGATACACGGCTTCGGCCACTGCCGCGGCCGCGGTCGTATATTCCACATTGATCTTGCTGGCGGCCTGCTCCTCGGCGACGTTCAGTTTATATTTTGCCACGTCTCGATCCTTTAAGGCCAGAAGATTATCGATTGTCGCCAGCATTTCGTTTTTTTTCACATATTGACCTTCTTTGACGGGCAATTGCAGCAGCACGCCCGCCTCCTGGGCCGGCACTTCCGCCTTTTCATCCAAGTCCACCTGGCAATCTTTAATCGTCACCGAATCCGGCAAACCGCCGCCGGGCTGTGCGCTTACGGCACATAACAAACTTAAAATAACAGCCGAAATGGACATGGCAATAACTTTCCTGTTAAAAATACCTGAATATGATCCGCGTCTGGATAAACGAGATCAGATCGTCCAGGAGCACATATCCCAGCGACGGCGGCCGCAATAGACTTTGGCGGTTACCGTGGCCCCGGGACGCAAGTTGGGATATGTCACATTATCATCAGCTATAACTTTATAATCATCTTTGCTGATGGCCACCTTTATCAGCACCGTATTGCCCTCGTCGCCGCGGACCTCCGCGCTGGTCTCGATTTCCGTGACCGTCCCGTTACGGTATGTGCCCGGCTCGGTGGCCAGAATATAGGAAACCCGCAAGCGGTCGTCTTCCGGTTCCCGGTTGGGCAAGGCGGCTAAACGAGCGGACAACTCCGAGTCCGTCGCCTCGGCCATGAAAGACTTAATTTTCTCCCGCGCCTTATCGTAGGATTCTTCCTTGAGAATCTCGGCCAGCTTGTCTTTCGCTTCCCCGTCGGGCAAGCTCTTGACGATTTCCTCCAGACCGTCGTGCAGCATTTCGTTCAATACCGATACTTGCTGGACGTAAAGTTCTTCGTTGGGGATTTTGGCCAACTCCTCTTCTACAGTTTTATTGATTTCCTCTTGGGCGCTTTGCGGGATTTTCGCGGCAGGCTGCTCGGCTTCTGCCGGTTTAACCGTTCGTTCAGCAGTTGTTTCCGCAGTATTTAGGGTAGACTGTTGGGGTTCAAGCGGTTTATCCGTTGTTTCTCCGGCTGCCTGCGGAGTTTGCAGGATTGGTTGCTGGCTTTCATTGGGTTTATCCGCGGCGTTCTGGGGAGTGTTCGGCGGAGACTGTTCGCTTTCAAGCGGTTTGTCCGTTTGTTCACCGGTTGTTTGGGGAGAAATTACGGAGGATTGTTCTTTTTCAGCCGTTTTGTTGTTTTCTTCGGCGGGTGTTTTTGGCAGTTTGGCGAGCAATTGTTCCTTG
Source organism: Pirellulales bacterium (assembly GCA_963844755.1). GTDB lineage: Bacteria > Planctomycetota > Planctomycetia > Pirellulales > Thermoguttaceae > JBEKIK01. The sequence continues at coordinate 857,344 of CAWJPM010000011.1, read as the reverse complement.
AGCAGATTGCGCAATTTTTCTCGCGCCTTAGCGTAGAGTTCTTTTTGCGCTTCGGCGATGTGGCCCATGCGATTTTCGGGCATGTGCAGTTCCAACTGCCAAGTCCCGCTGGGATCGGCGACCCGCATCAATACCTGCCCGCGCTGTACGGGCCGGCCATTGGGAAGGCGGTTGCGCAGATCCCAAGTAACCACCTGACCGCTGATCGGGCTCTTAATGGATAATTCCTTTTCATTTTTTTTGCACAGGTCCAATTGCAGTTCCAGGCTGTCGCGTTTTGCTTCGAGTTCGGCCTTTTCGCCCCGCAAGCGGCTGCGAACCTCGGTGCTAAGCTTGCCCTCTTCCTGCAGATCCCGTTGCCTGGAGGCTATCGCCTGTTTAGTGCTGGAGAGTTCGCCTCGCACCATGGCGGTTTCGTTTTGCAATTTCGTGCTGCGGAGTTGAGCCAGCAATTGATCGGCCCGGACCTGATCGCCGTGATCGACCTTCAGATCCTCTACCACGCTGTTCTCGGTGTTGACAAAGACGTCGCGGCGGTCGACGGGTTCGAGCGTGCCTTTCGCTTCCATTTCGAACTTTGACGGCCAAAGGGCGAGAAACAATATCACGGCCAGCACCGCGGCGCTTATGGAAAGCGTTTTCGGCAGCGTTCTGGCTTGCAGCACCCAGCGGGTTTTGCCCAAGATCCGCCAAAGGGGCATGAGAAACAGGTTCTGGTGCTCCATGGCATTGGCCAAGGCCGTGGAACTGTGCCGGCTTACCACCTCGACCCTCTGAACCATGCTCGCCGCAACGCGGCTGTCTTCGATCTGTTCGACTATCAACGCTCCGATGGGCTCCTCCGGTTTGTCGCGATTGGAGGGGTCCTCCTCCTCGGGCGGTCCGGGGCGTTTCAGGGGTAAAATTGCCACGGTTTTGGAATGGGCTTCGTCGACGTACTCTTCCACGGCCTTTTCCACTTGGGGCGCCAAATCCTGTGTTTCGCCCGAGTACCACACGGCGTCGCCGGTGGCCGTGACCGCGGTGGCCAGCTTTCCCAGCAATCGCACCACGTTCGAGCGTTTATCGAAAACGTCCTGGCCGCTGATGGCCTCGATCTTGCAGCGTTTTCCCCTGCGGATGGCCACGCTTAAGCGGTCGCATTCGATCAAGTGCCGGCCTTCGTTGGCGATGGTGTAGGCCGTTTCGCGCGGATCGAGCGAGGCGTAAACCATGCGGGTGAAATCTTCCAATTGGGTCCAAAGCGATTGCCGGTCGGAAAAGTGCCGTAGCTGATGGCTCTTGAGGAAATCGGCGGCCAACTCGCACATCTGCCCGAGAAACCGCAGATAACCTTTTTGCGCGCTTGCCGCGGCGTCGCTGCGCTGAAATATTTCCACCACTCCCACCGTTTCCAGGTCGGTTTTCAACAATCCGAAAACCAAAAGGAAATCGGTGGGATTGCCGGCCTGCTGACCGTCTTCCGCGCCGGAGCGCGGCGGCACCAGCATCCCCTCGCCGCCGGAAAAAACTTTGTACAGCAACCGTCCGTGCTGAGCCTGGGCTTCCTCCTGCTCGCGAAGCCTGGTTTCCTGCAAATTGATTTGATATTGAAGCGCCAGTTGGCCGTCTTGGTTGGCGGTCCAGACCACGCCCCCCACGGCCGCTAAAGCCGAGACCACGCGAGTGAGAAATTCGCTATAAAACTCCTCAGGCGAGATTTCCGTCTTGGTGAGTTGCGAAATTTCCCCTACCAGCGAGCGTATCTGCTGCTTGGTTTGCTCGATTAATTGCGGGTCTAACGGTTGTTCAGTGCTCATGCGGCGACCAAAAAGGTCCAATATAGGTGTAAGTTGATGGGAAAGTTAAAAAAAAGGCTCTCACTGGAGGGTTATTATGACAATATACCGGACAGGAATAAGCAGCGATATTTCAGAATATCACCCTTCTATTTTTCTGTTTACCCCCCTTATTATATTACCACATATTCAAGATTAGCTTGGAGTTAGGTATAAAAGCTAATGAATATTAATCCCAGAGAATACTGCCCATACAACCCCAATTTCCTATATTATACGAAAGTTTGGGCTGGATATAAAAAAAGGACGATGGATCAACCATCGTCCTAATTAGTGATTCAATCAATGTCTCAGGTTTAATAACCGCGGTTACTGGTTTGCCACCACGGCATAAGCCGAGAGTTCGGGTGTAAATTTGCCCTGGTCGGTCTCGATCTTGATCGTTTTCACGACCTTTCCCATGTCGGAGCCGGCTACAAAAGTCACTGGAATTTGATGCAGCGTTTTGGGCGTTTTTTCGGCGGAGGTGTCGAACTCGAACGACTTCTCATCGCAGTTGATGGCCAGAATTTTAAACGGTTTTTTGCTCTTGACGATCATTTGCTTGGTAACCTTTTGACCCGGTTGCACCACGCCCATGAATAAAGCGGCCGGGCTGACCGTAATGCCGGCATCCACGCGGCCTTCGACCAGCACGGGAATTTGGGTTCCCCGGTCGTCGTTGATGACAAGCATCAGATAGTCGTTTATATTGCCCACGGGCGCCTTGGGATCGAGGTGGACCTTCAGATCGTAATTCGTCTGCCCGTTGGCTCTGCCGGTTTCGACGGCTTCGGCTTTCAAGAATGGATTTCCGGATTTGACGGAGTCGATGCGCCACTGGCTGGAGCTACCGAAGTTTACGCTGACCTTTTGATCGACCGGCGTGCCTTGATCGACGTCGCCCAATTGCACGCTGCCCGGTTTGATGTCAACGTCGCTGCGGATATAGCCTTTTATGTGTAATTGCACCTCGGCGTAAAACGGCTTGTCTATGGTCACCGTGAGCGTGGCCGATCGCTGGCCGGAGAACTGGTCGGTATTGAAATGGGCCAGAATCGCCCCTTTTTCATAGGTTTTAATGGTGGAATTTACCACGTTGGGGGTTGTGCAACCGCAACTCGATCGCACGCCGGAGACGTGAACGTCTTCCATGTAGAGATTTTCAAAAACAAACTCGTATTCGGCCCTGGCATTACGGGCACAAGTGCCGAAATCGTGCTCGGAGTCCTTGAACATCTTCTTGGCCCATTCCTGGCCAAACAGGGGCGAAGCGGCTAAAACTGCTAGCGTCAACAGCAATCCAATTTTACGATTCATGAGACGTACTCCCGCATCCTTCGTGGTAAATATTTGGATAAGTATTCTTAGTTGAAAACGTCCTTAAAGGAAATATACAACACACGGGCCGGCATTGGTATATTGATTTCGCTCTTATCTGTAAAAAAAGCGGGCCATAGTCATTCTCCGCGGAAATCTAGGTTTATTTATTAAAGCTGTCAACTTCGCTCTAAGTTTTCAATAAAACCAAGGGGGGCGATCTCGATCAAGCCAGAGATTCGATCCGGAACTCATTTTTTAACTAAACCGATTTCGCTCGGTTATTGCGTTCGAATCTTTGGGATGCGAGCGTAGGGGGAACCGCCGGATTGCTCCGAAAAAACGGTTCCCGCCCCCCTTTACTGAACTATATGCTGTCCCCTCCCAACTAGTCCAGCCCAATTTTGTAGGTAAAATAACTAGTTCTATATGGTGGTGGGCGCCGCGAAAATTCGCACCCATGCCGGATCTTTTTTCATTCTTATTGCAGGAGGATCCTTGTCAAAATGGCTGGAAATTAGTTAGGATGTGAGATTACGCGCATCAAGAGATGGGCCGACTTATAAAATTAGGGTCTGTATGGATTTTTGCGTCGGGGTGAAGTGGCACGGCCATCCTGGCCGTGATTCTTCACGGACTGGAAGTCCGTGCCACCGCTTTTGCCGAATATTCGGCTGTTTTCTAATGAATTGACATGTTCGAAACACTTCAGGAAAGTATGGGTTCCGCATTGAGGGCCTTGCGCGGGCGAGGCATGCTCAACGAATCGAACATGCGCGAAGGGCTGCAACTGGTCGAGCGGGCGCTGCTCGAAGCCGACGTCAGCCTATCGGTGGTCAAGGATTTCATGGCCAGCGTGAGCGATCAGGCCGTGGGCGAACGGGTGTTAAAATCGCTCGATCCCACCAAACAACTCGTTTATATCGTTCACCAGGAACTTATCAATTTGATGGGGCCCGTGGATCACTCCCTGCACCTGCGGGGCGAGGTTAGCGTGCTGATGCTTTGCGGTCTGCAAGGATCCGGCAAAACCACTACATGCGGCAAATTAGGCCGTTTGATCAAGCAACGCGGGCGCCAGCCGCTGTTGGTGGCCGCCGACTTGCAGCGTCCCGCGGCCATCGAGCAGTTGCAGGTACTGGGCCAACAACTCGGCCTGCCCGTTTATGCCGATCCTGTCCGCCCGCGACCCCGTGGCCTTGTGCCAGGCGGCGGCACGCCAGGCCAAGCAGATGGAAGCCAATGTGCTGATCCTGGACACGGCCGGCCGCTTGCACATCGACCAGGAGTTGATGAATCAGCTCACCCAGATCGACCGCCGCGTGGGCCCGGACCAGGTTTTCCTGGTGGTCGACGCCATGACCGGGCAAGACGCGGTCCACAGCGCCAAGGCCTTTAACGAGGCCCTGGAACTGGACGGGGTGATCATGACCAAGCTCGACGGCGACGCCCGGGGCGGGGCCGCCCTGTCGGTCAAGGCCGTCACCGGCGTGCCCATCAAGTTCATCGGCACGGGCGAACATCTCGACGCCCTGGAGGAATTCCATCCCGACCGCATGGCCGGCCGGATCCTGGGCATGGGCGACGTGGTTTCGCTGGTCGAACAGGCGCAGCAAAAAATCGATCAGGATGAAATGGCCAAGCAGGAAGCCCGGCTCCGCAAAGGCCAATTCACCCTGGACGACTTCAAAAACATGTTGGGACAGACCAAAAAACTCGGTCCCATCAACAAGATAATGAGCATGATCCCCGGCATGGGCGGAATGGCTCAAGCCATGGGCGACGTGGATGCCGAAGGCGATATGCGCCGTTTGGGGGGTATTATCGATTCCATGACCCCCGCGGAACGGGCCAATCCCTCGAAGGTGATCGATCCAAGCCGCCGCCGCCGCATTGCCGCCGGGGCCGGGGTTGAACCGCACCAGGTCAACGAATTGGTCAAACAATTCGACGGCATCGCCGACATGATGAAGCGGATGTCAACCATGGGCATGCGTGATAAAATGAAGACCATGCAACAGCTTACCCAAGGCGGCATGCTCAATCCGGGTGCAAAACTGGCAAAAACGAAAATCGGCACCGGCAAGCGTTTGACTTCCCAGGAAAAGGCCAAACTCAAAAAACTCCGCGAGCGCGAGGAAAGGCGAAAAAGACGCGAGGCGAAAAAAAAATAAAAGTGGACAGTGGGTAGTAGACAGTGGTTAGTGGTTAGTGGCGAGTGGACAGTGATTGATTAGGCTGATCGGGTGAGCGACCGGAGGTTGGTTGGGGAGGGTCGCGATTCCCTATGATTCATATATAATTATTGTTGATGACATCAAAACCATATTTACGAGGAGATTAGAGTGGCTGTACGTATTAGAATGAAAAAAATGGGACGCAAGCATCGCCCCTTTTTTCGGATTTGTGCGATGGAGATTCGCGCCCGCGCGACGGGCGGGTTTTGGAACAACTGGGCACCTACGATCCCTTGATCCCCGAGACCGACGCCCGCGCGATATTGAACAAAGAGCGGATCAAGTATTGGCTGGGCGTGGGTGCAACGCCGTCGGACAAGGTAAGCGTGCTTATCAAGAAATACGGCGAGGCCGGCACGCATTTGGCCGCCCAGCAGGAGGCGCTCGATCGGTTGGCCCAGCAGCGGCGCCGGCCGGAGCCCCCGCAGCCCATGCCCAGGACTCCCAAAGAAAAGAAAGCGGAAGCCGAAGCCCCCTCGGCTCGACGCTCCGACGCCGAAGAGATTCGCGCCCAAGCCACCGCCGCGGAAGACAAAGAATAACCATGCGTTTTGACGTCTTGACCCTGTTTCCGGAAATTTTTCAGGGATACTTGGGCCAAAGTTTGTTGAACAAGGCGATCCAGGCGGGTTTGGTCGAAGTGCGGTTGCACAATATCCGCGATTGGTCGAAAGGAAAACATAATACGGTGGACGATCGTCCCTTCGGGGGCGGACCCGGCATGGTGATGAAGGTCGAGCCGGCGGTGGAATGCGTGGAAGCGGTGCGGGCCATGTCCGGCGATTCGGGTCACCTGGTCATGCTCACCCCGCAAGGACGCCGACTCGATCAGCCGGCCGTCGAACGCCTGGCAGGACACCAGCGGATTTTGCTGTTGTGCGGGCGGTACGAAGGTTTTGACGAACGAATACGAATCATTTTAAAACCCGAGGAGATTTCAGTCGGCGACTACGTGCTTAACGGCGGAGAAGTCGCCGCGATGGTGATTATAGATGCGGTCATCCGGCTGGTGCCGGGCGTGCTGGGCGACGAAGACAGCACGGCAAGCGATTCGTTTTCGGGCCAAAAGCGGTGGTTGGAGTGCGCCCAATACACGCGGCCCCGGGAATATCGCGGCCTGGAGGCGCCCGAGGTCCTGTTAAACGGAAATCACGAGGAAATCGCCCGCTGGCGCGAAGAAGACAGCCGGAGGCGAACACAAACGCGCCGAGAGGATTTACTTAACATAAAGCCGCGACCGCGGTTACGACAGAAATGAATGGCACTGTGGTGCAGCGTGCGCGATTCGGAAAATGCATGAAGAGTGGCACACTATGAATCTAATAGAAACATTAACAGTGGCGACGGCCGTCGCCGAAGCGATATCGAAAGGAACTACAATGAGCGAAAAGATTTTAGCACTGGTCGAAAAAGGCAGCCTTAAGGAAGAAAAGTCCGAATTCGACATCGGCGACACGGTCGACGTGCACTGCCGCATTCTGGAAGGCGATAAAGAGCGGATCCAAATTTTCAGCGGCACGGTGATCGCCCGCAGCGGCTCCGGCACCCGGGAGATGTTTACGGTCCGCCGCATCGTGCAAGGCGAAGGCGTGGAGCGCAAGTTCCCCTTGAACTCGCCGCGGATCGCCAAGATCGAAGTGAAACGCTCCGGCGTGGTCCGCCGCGCCAAGCTGTATTATCTGCGCGAACGCAGCGGCAAGAGCGTCCGACTCCGCGAACGCCGCCAGGATACCGAAAAGAGCGAAAAATAAAAAATATCTCCGTGAAAATAATTCTTTCCGAAGGAAATTTATCGTGCGGGAATTTATTTCTGCATGGTGGCGGCGGGTGTTTCCGGAAAAGTCGCTTGGGGCAGCGGGGCGAGGCGGCGGCCGCGCGGCATTTGCGCAGGCATGGCTATAAAATCATCGCCCTGGGCGACCGGTTAAAGCGGCGGGATGAACTGGATATCGTGGCCTATCGCGGCAAGACGATCGTTTTTGCCGAAGTCAAAACCCGCACTTCTTCCGACGCCGGCCATCCGGCCGAGGCCGTGGACGCGGCAAAGCAGCGCCGCCTGACCAAGCTGGCGGTCACATTCTTAAAGCGCCACCGCCTGCTGGAATATTCCGCCCGCTTCGACGTTATCGCCGTCACATGGCCGGCCGGCCAACGTCGCCCGAAAATCGAGCACATCGAAAACGCCTTCGAAGCCGTCGGGCAGTGGGAATTTTATTCGTGAATTTATCGCAATAATCCAACACGGAGGCACGGAGGACACGGAGAAATGAATAAAATAATTCTTATTCTTGTCTGATCTCCGTGAACTCCGCATCTCCGTGGTGATATAAACGGGTTTATCATTTTTTTATGAGTTCTTCTAGCGCGGCGGCAAAGGCATTATAGGCCGTAGCGTCGAAAAGCACGAAACGAACCAAGTCGGGTTTTCCATGAGCACGCAGGAAATCGATGGCCGTGGATAGGGCGGTACTGGCGGCCAGGTCGATGGGGTAGCGATAGGCGCCGGTGCTCAGGGCGGGAAAGGCGATGCTGCGGCAGGCGTGGTCCACGGCCAGTTCCAGGCTGCGGCGATACGCGCCGGCAAGTAGTCCGGCCTCGCCATACCGGCCGCTACCCCACACCGGGCCCACGGCATGGATCACATACTTGGCCGGGAGCTTGCCCGCGGTGGATATGACGGCCGAACCGGTGGGGCAGCCTTGGGGATAGCGGGCATCGGTATCGGCCATGATGGCCGGTCCGCCGCGGCGATGGATCGCGCCGTCCACGCCGCCTCCACCCGCCAGGCGGCTGTTGGCCGCGTTGACGATGGCATCCGTCTCTTGCAGAGTGATGTCGCCTTGATGGAGTTCCAGAATCGTTTTGCCGATTTCGACGCGCATGATTATTTTATCGCGAAACCGCAAGCGGTTTCAACCTTTCCCACAGCCTTTTAAGGATTTTTGCGCGGCTGTTGGTTTTCCGCCCAAATTCTATCGGGCAGAACAAATCGCAAAACGGGCTTTAAAACCTTTGGGGGAGAGGGCAAAGGAAATTGCGAACCCATGAACCAGGCCATCGCAACGTAAGCAATACTCAATCCCACTATGCCGCTTAGGGCTAATCCGATCAAGAACCGCCATTCGCTTTTAGGTTTGCGCTGCCCGCGGCGCCCGTTGGACGGCGATTCCGTTTGATTTGGAGATTCTTTTTTCGCCTCTTCTTTGTGCTTGGCAATTAGACTGAATACTTCGTCGTCGAGCGGGCTTTCCGCCGTTTCGGCGGTATCTTCGGCATCGCCCGGGGCGAAGATCGTGGGCGAGCCGGACTGGCCGGCTTCGCCTTCGCCATACTGAAACAGAAATGAAGATACTATAGGCGGCGCGGAACTGTTCGGGACTTCATCGGCCGGTTGGGGCGGTACTGCTGTCTCGCCGGCCGACCCGGCATCGGCGGCGAAAAAAGGTTCTGAAACCGGCCCTGCGACAGGTTTGGGTTTTTCCGCGGGCGAGGCAGGTTTTATAGGAGGAGGTTTTACCGCTGCCTGAATAGGAATCGATTTTGGGGCCGCCGATTCAAGCTGAATAATATCGGCCTCCGGCTGATCGGCCTGATTTGCAGGCTGCCCCGGGCCCGACAAATTCGCCTCATCAAACGTTTCCACCGGAATCAGTTTCGGAGGGACCATATCCATTGCCGCGCCCAGCGGATATTCGCCGCCGCACAAGGGGCAACGAACCAAGGTTGCCGCATCCAATCCCCCGGGAATTGACACCATCTGCGAGCAACGCGGGCATGTGGAGATTGTCGGCATGGACATCCCTCGGTTTTTAGCCGGCACACATTTTATCATATCCGTCGGAACCGGCAATTATACCATGCGCAATCGGCTCAAAGACGGCAAAATCACAAGTTTAGGCCGTACATGGTATAAAATTTCGCTTTTAAATGTGCCATAAGCGGTTCGTGCGAAAGCGGCCGGCCGGTTATCCGCCGGACCAACTCGGCGGCCGTATAGCGATGCCCTTGGCTGTGAATCTTATCGCGCAGCCATTGCCTTAGCGGCAGGAATTCGCCCTTTTGGAACATGGCGTCCAAATCGCCCAAATCGCTGCGGGCTTGGGCGAAAAACTGGGCCGCATACAGATTGCCCAAGGCATAGGTGGGAAAATAACCGATCAGCCCCCCGCTCCAATGCATGTCCTGCAACATGCCCTGGGCGTCGTCGGGCGGGGTCAGCCCCAGATATTTCTGATACTTTTCGTTCCACGCCCCGGGCAGATCGGCCGCTTGAAGATCGCCTTCGATCATGGCAAGTTCCAACTCGAAGCGGATCAGAATGTGCAGGTTATACGTGACTTCGTCGGATTCCACGCGAATCAACGACGGGCGGACTTCGTTTATGGCAAAATATAACTCGTCGAGCGGTACATCAGCGAGGGCCAGAGGGAATAGTGTTTGGGCTTTGGGAAAAAAATGACTCCAGAAAGCGCGGCTCCGCCCGACCATGTTTTCCCACATCCGCGATTGCGATTCGTGGATCCCCAGCGAAACCGTTTCGCCCAAAGGCAGGCCGTAGTGTTCCGTGGGCAAGCCTTGCTCGTACAACCCGTGACCGGCCTCGTGCATGACGGCGAAAAAAGCCGCGTTGAAAAATTGCCCGTCGTAGCGGATGGTAATGCGACAATCGTGCGGGCCCAGTCCGACGGTAAACGGATGCACGGACACGTCGAGCCGGCCTCGATCGAAATCATAACCGATCGACTCGGCGGCTTGTTGGACAAAGCTTTTTTGCGTCTCTACGTGAAAATCCCGCTTGAGAATTTCCGTTCTCGGAATCCGGGTGCCTAGTTGGATCGAAGTTACCATGGGCACCAATTGCTCGCGCAAGCCATTTAATACCCGGGCAACTTCGGACGTTTTGGCTTCGGGCTCGTAATCGTCCAAAAGCGCGTCGTAGGGATGCTCTTCATAACCCAAGGCCTCAGCCTGCTGCTTTTTCAAGGAGATCATTTTCTCCAAATACGGCCGGAACATGGCAAAATCGCTTTGCCGCCGGGCATCCTGCCAGGCCAGTTGACCGAGAACCGTGGTCCGGGTTAGTTCCTCGACCAGCGATTGGGGCAGCTTGACCTGTTTGTCGCGATGCCGTTTCAATCGGCGGATATTAATAGCCGTATCGGCGTTTTGATCGTCCGCCAAAGGCCCGGCTGCCAGGGCGTCCAGCCAATCGCCGAACTGCCGGTCAACCCAGCGCTGATGGGTCAGGCCGACCATGTATGTTATCTGCTCGGCGCGATAATCGCCCGCCGAGACCGGCAGATTGACGTGCTCGTCCCAGCCCAGGACCGACTCGATGGAAGCGATCAAGGCCGTTTGCCGGGCGTAATTGCAAACATGTTCGTATATTTGCATCATGTCGTTCGCCATGATCTTGATCTCCGGTTAGATCGACATTCAAATGTGCAGATCAGTAGTTTAACCGCTACGCCGGCATGACGTCGAGGGCGGGGGTATCCGCGGAAAGAAGGCGAAGATGAAGAAAAAAGTCACGGCATGTAATGATCAACCGCCTATTGCGAGCCGCAATCGGCCTCGATTTGCCGGGCTTTGTTGCTGAAACTCCAGAACTCGGCTTCTTTAGCCGGCGGCCGCGCCTGGCGAATGCTGGACGACAGCGAATCGTCCTGCCAACCGTCGCCGCGGAGGTTCCAACTGTTCCAATTCGTACAGCCCGAAGATCCCAGGCAAACGAGCGCCGCCACAAGTCCGCCAAGGCAGGCAAGCCGGCACGTGAGGCCAAAATGGTTAATGGTTCGGAACATGGCAGAACGCGACCAAAAAGGAGTACCTGGAAAAGAGGCGGGATTTTCACAAAAACCCCAACCTGTGTCCAGTCCAGTTTTGCCGGTACAATAGATAAACAGTAGTCCCAGTTTGCACCCTAGTGTTTTTGATTTCTAAACCAGTTCGTTTTTGTAACGTAACTTATTGAACCGCAATTACTTACCTTCATCCTTAAAAAAATCACTAGTCCCATGTCAAACGCTGAACTTGATATCCTGGTTGTCGCCCCCCATCCGGATGATGCGGAACTTGGAATGGGCGGGACCATACTAAAATTGAAATCCGAAGGTCTTCGGGTGGGGATTTTAGATCTCACTTCCGGCGAGCCTACGCCTTTCGGAACACCCGAAACCCGGATCAGAGAAACCCAGGCCGCCACTGAAATTTTGGGGGTGGATTGGCGGGAAAACTTGGGGCTTACGAATCGCAGTTTGGAGCCCACGCTTTCGGCCCGGGCGAAGTTGGCCGGCGTGTTCAGGCAAACCCGGCCGCGGTGGATTTTTGCCCCATATTGGATCGACGCCCATCCCGACCACGTCGCCGCCACACAGATTGTCGAGGCTGCCCGATTCTGGTCGAAATTGACCAAGACCGACCTGCCCGGCCAACCGCACTATCCGCAGCGGATTTTCTATTACTACTGCTTCCATTTGCACATGATTCCGCAACCTGCGTTCGTGCTCGATATCAGCGAATTTTGGCAACGGAAATTGGCGGCGATCAGTTGCTATCGCAGCCAGTTTATCGAAGGCCGGCCGCAAGAATCGCCCACCTTCCTGGAACAAATCCGCGATCAAGCGGCCGTTTGGGGCTGGTCGATCGGGGCAAAATTCGGCGAACCTTTTGCCGCCCGCGAACCGCTGGGGTTGGAAACGATGAAAGGAGTAATGTAAAGGATGAGGGATGAAGGATGAAAGTAGACAGTGGGCAGTGGACAGTGGACAGAAAGGGGTGGGCAATTTATTGCCCACTCAGAAATGATAAGGGATAAGGGATGAGAGATTGTTATAAACCGTTCGCGGTTTCGCGAAGAGAACTGAAAACTGTGAACTGTGAACTGAAAACAACGTGTTGAACATTGTCCTGTTCGAACCCGAAATTCACTATAACGCCGGCAACGTGGGGCGGACTTGCGTGGCCTTGGAGGCCAAACTGTGGCTGGTCAGGCCGTTGGGATTTCGGCTCGATGATCGGCACTTGCATCGGGCCGGATTGGACTATTGGGAGCATCTCGATTGGGAAGTAATCGATGATTGGGCGGCGTTGGTCCGGCGATTTGCCGACTTCCGCCCCTGGTTTTTCACAAAGACGGCCGGCAAACTTTATACCAAGGCCCAATACGCTCACGGCAACGTCTTGGTCTTTGGCAGTGAGACGCGGGGCCTGCCGCCGGGGATTCTAGGCGAATATGCGGATCGCTGCCTGCGGATTCCCATGCACAAACACGTACGCAGTTTAAATCTGGCCGTGAGCGTGGGAGTCGCGGCCTACGAGGCGATGCGGCAAATAACAAACGGTGGATGTCAGGGTTTATCCAACTAGAATATAGGGAAACTTTATCGCCCCCCGTTCGGGGACATGGGTAACAGCTACGGCTTTAAGAAATAGATTGGCCATTGCCCTCGACATGTAATGGAAATGTGATAAACTACAAGACCCGATTGAACGAACGGCAATTATTAGAAATAAAAATATATGACGCGGGGTGGAGCAGTCCGGTAGCTCGCGAGGCTCATAACCTCGAGGTCACAGGTTCAAATCCTGTCCCCGCCACTTTCCATAACTCTTTGTCGAATCTATAGTTAAGATACCTGACGGCGGTCGGCAGTGCGGCCTGTTTTTGAAGAGCCAAAACGGTATATACCGTTTTGGGTTTTATAAACAGGATCGCACAATGCCAAAACTCACCTCTTCACTCCCCAAATATCGCCGTCACAATGCCTCGGGACAGGCCATTGTGACCCTAAGTGGCAAGGATATATATCTCGGGCCCTGGGCCAGTAAAACCAGCCATTTAGAATGTGACCGCGCTGTTGGCGAATGGATTCAAAACGGTCGTAGGTTACCAAACGGTAAAACATGGGACTTAGCTGTGTAGAAATTATCAATGCCTACCGGAAGTATGCTGATGCACTATGTCAAAGGGGGTCAACGTACCCGGGAGGCGGAAATAATCCAGGATGTAATGGTTAGGTTCGTACTACCCCTCTATGGGCGAACTCTTGCCATTGATTTTGGTCCATGTGCCTTAAAGGTTGTTCGACAGAAAATGATCGAGGCAGGACACAGTCGGGGGGTCATCAACAAAAATATAGATCGCGTTCGAAGAATGTTCCGCTGGGCGGCAGCGGAGGAGATGGTCCCCGTGACGGTTCCGCAAGCTTTAGGGACCCTAACTGTGAAACTCGATTTTGGGCGTTTTGGTTTTAATTAAACTGCGGAGTGCGCCTGATGTATCCGGGCAAGCTCGGTAATACGGGCAAGCCCGGCGAACCTTGTTGACAATGTCGTAATACCGTGGCCGTTTGGTCGGCCACCGTGGTTAGGGGTTACGTTGATGAAGTGTGAGATTCATCGGCAAGACAGCTACCCCGACAATGTGGGACACTGGCAATGCTCTGTAGCCTTGGGAGTCCCGCTAACCAAAGCATTCGCAAGACTACGAAAGGAACCGACTAGTACCTTCGGTAAATTGATACCACACTCCCGTTAATATCAGAGTCGCCCGGGATGAGATCCGGGCTAGGGGGTGTCCTAAACGGTCGTGAAACTTATTCGTTGTTTCACGATCCACGGCCTTCGGGTCAGACTCACGGGTCAACCAAGTACCCCGTGATGTTTAGGGGAGCAGCAGACCGCTGTTGGGTATGAAGAAGTTGGAGTCTAAACGGATGCGTTTGAGTGCCAACAAGGGAACCAGGGAAGCTTGGCTGAGTAGGGTAGTCACACCGCTAGGCCGATCCATGGATCGGCCGAAGCACCTACCGACGAGGCAGCCGAGTGGCGGAGCACCCGTAGTAGTCGGAGGTCGGGAAAGCCGACCACATGGCGAAGGGGTGCAGGATGATTCGTGATTGGACGACCGAAGAGTTCTTTAATCTGGAGGCTTTCAGATGAACATCGAAGAAGTCCAGCGTAGGCTCTGGGAGCAATCGCAGGCCCACAAGCAACACAGGGAATCAGGGACACCGCTCTTTCCGACCAATCCGTACGGTGGTCGGATACGGAACCTGATGGACCTTATGCACAATCCCACGTGGATTGCGGCAGCTTGTGATCGCGTGTTGAAACGCTCCCGTCGCAAAGCACCCGGCGTAGACGGGGTGGCAGCTCACGTGTTCGTGAAGAACCGCGAGTTCCAACTCGAACAATTACGCCTGGAGTTGAAACGCGGTACGTATCGGCCTCTGCCGCTACGGCGGGTGGAAATTCCCAAGGCTAATGGCAAAATGCGCCGGCTTGGAATCCCCTGCCTGCGGGACAAAATTGTCCAAGAGGCAATACGCATGGCGTTGGAACCCATTTTCGAGGTCGAGTTCCACGAGAACTCCTACGGGTTTCGGCCCAACCGGAGTGCGCACCACGCGGTGGCTCGATGTCGCCATGCGGCGCTGTCGGGCTTCACCTGGGTCATCGAGGGTGATGTCAAGGCTTGCTTTGACGAAATCTCCCACAAGGCGATCCTGCGGTGTCTCAGGGAAAAAGTGATGGACAACAAGTTTCTCCGTCTCCTCCACTACCTGCTGAAAGCGGGCGTGGAAATTGATGGCGTCGTTCATCCGACGACCAAGGGGGTTCCTCAGGGTGGTGTGGCCTCTCCGCTCCTAGCCAACATCGTGTTGAACAAGTTGGATTGGTTCATCCACTCCAAGGGGTTCCACGGTGTGGCTAAGGAAACGAGACGGCAACACGGATTGCCTAATGTCCGGTTCTCCCGCTATGCTGACGATTGGTGCGTGTTCCTGACACGGACCGACCGGAAGACGGCGGAACGGCTACGGGACGAGATTCGCGACTTCCTTCGGGAAACATGCGGACTCGACCTGTCGGCCGAAAAGACTCGGATTACCCACGTGAGAAACGGGTATGACTTTCTCGGATTCCACCTATTGTTAGGCATTGGGAAAACGGGAAAGTTGGTCCCCAAGGTCAGGGTTGGCCGCAAGGCGATCACCAACGTCCACCGCCGTTTGGCGGAGGCGATTCGCCACTGCCCGGTGCAGGAAAGCACCTCGGTCCGTCTTGCTCGTACTTCGGCAGTCATCCGTGGCTGGTCGAACTACTTCAAGATTGCCCACAACTTCTCGCAAGTTGCCAATGGGTTAGACTATAGGGCTTTCTGGATCGCGGTGAAGGCTATTTGTCGGAAAGACGACATTTCAACGGCCAAGTGCCTGCGTAAGTACCGCTACGGAAACACCATTGGTGTTCACGAAGCGTGTACCCTGGCCCGCTTCGCAGATACGGAGCCGACGCACTACGTGGCGTCACCCGAACCGTATCAACCTGGCAACCACCAGTGCTACCTGGAAGACGATGAGTGGGAGACAGCTTTTGTCTACCATGAACGTGGCCCCGGTTGTGGAGACCTCAAGTGGAAGGCATTGGTTCGCGACGGCTTTCATTGCCGTGGATGTGCGGTTACGGTTACCTCCAAGACCTCGCATGCGGACCATACCGAACCTGTCAACCGCTTTGCCAACCTTGCGATGGCGGACGACTTGGACAACATCCAGACCTTGTGTCTGCGTTGCCACGACCGCAAAACCGCGAGGGAAAGAAGAGAATAGAATCGTCTGGAAAGCCGGATGCTTGGAAACTTGCACGTCCGGTTTGGGGTTGGGGCCGGGGTGAAATTCCCCGGCCTACACCACTTTCCAGTCCGGCTTCCTGCCGGTCGGAAACGTGCCGAAACAACAGCGCATAAGAAGTAAGCTGGATCTCATGTACGATTTCCAGCGGTTCGCTGCTGCGGGAACTGCTTTTAAAGTCAATAATTACCGGGCCTGCCTGCCCATCAAGCACCAAATCCATAACGCCTAGGAGTGGAATCCCAAAATCTTCACCGGTCAAAGGATTGATAAGCGGCATTTCCACAGCCGCCTCTACGGCCAAGGGCCGCGGTTCATCGCATGGAACATGCCCTAAATAGGCTTCAACCAAATCGCCGGCCTGCCTTTGCAGGATCTGCTCCTCGGCGGGCATGTCGAACTGGATAGCCTCTTCATCCATCGACTCGCCCCAGGATTCCAAAAGCCGCCGGTTCAGATCGGCCACATCCAGGGCGATTCCCAACTGCCGGTGGCGATAAAAAGTCTCCAGGCAGCCATGCAAAATCTTCCCCAAAAACAACGCTGGCGTAGTGGGCGACCGAATGCCATTGATGTACCTGAACCTAAATTTTAGGGGGCAGGCTAACCAGCAGTTTAATCGACTGGGGCTTATATACTGCCATACTCCGCCCCGTGCTGATGGCAGGTCTTCACGGGTCAAAAGATCGATGCTCATGCCGTGGCTCCGTCTAAGACGCTATTGAGATCGATTTTGCCGGACTTTATGTCCTTAAGGCAGTCGATCAGTCCGGAACCGTCCAGGCTCGTCAGATTGGCCAGTGGTTTGCCGAACATCTTTTGGGCCAGGCTCTCCAGGCGCCGTACGCCCGGGCCGGAGATTTGCCGGGCAAGCTGCCGGGCATACTCCATCTGTTTTTCTGAGGCATTGCGGCCGTTATTGCCATTGCCATTGCCGTTGGCCGGTGAAGCATTTGCAGGGTTGCCAGCGCCTGCTACCGGGATGTTTTGGGCCTTGGTCGAGCCGTTGCCCGCATTGGCAGCCTGTTGATGCCGGTTTAACTCGTTCTGGACCGCCTGCCGGCAGGAATCAAAGGCCTCTTCAACACGTTGGTAAAAACCGTCGATGTCTTTTTGAAGTAGTTGCTGATCTGCTTCAAACTCGACGTTACAGCTTGCCCCTAACGATCCGAACTCCGGCAGGCCTTCTGTGGCGTATTCGATTATGTGATCTTGTTCGTTCTTCTGGCGGTATTTCGGCGTTTCGCCGGTTCTCTGCGCCACATAATTTAGCGATTAGGCTATGGGGAGAATGTTCTGTTTCCCCGTTTCCCTATTTCCCCGGAGGTTCGACCATGTTCGAGCAACTCTTCACGTTTCCCGTTGTGGTGGCGCATCATCGTAAAGGCCCCTTGTTGGAAGAACGCATTGCCTTCCTGACACATCTTACGAACCATGGCTGTTCCCGGAAGGCCGTGCAGAGGAATGCGCGTCGTCTGCTGGTGGTTGCAGAAATGCTTGGAGTGGCCAGCCAGCCACGAAAGGCCCTGACTCTCGCCCAGGTCAAACGCGCAATTCCCAAACAGTGCCGCCTCTCTCGACTTGCCACTCGGTGGCTCCAGTTTACGGGGCGTCTGCAACAAGCCCGCGCTCTGCTCACTCCCTGCGCGAAGAAGATCAAGGCATTTGCTGATTACATGAAGCACGAAGCGGAATTGTCGCCCCTGACCATTTACGGCCGTTGCTGTTGGGTCAGGCGGTTCTTCGACCGACTACGTGTCAAAGAGGGATCTCTGCACGGAATCACTCCTCCGCGAATCGACATGGTGCTTCAGAGGTTGATCCAACCAGGAGGCTATTCGCGGGGAACGATTCAAGGCTGCGCCACCGCTCTGCGGGCTTTCTTTCGTTTTGCGGAAGCACAGGGTTGGTGCCGCAACGGATTGGCGGTGTCCATTCGGAGTCCGCGGGTCTTCTCGCAGGCGTCCTTGCCGTTGGGGCCGTCGTGGGAGGATGTGCGGCGGTTGCTGGCTATGACTGAGGGTAACCAGCGACATAACATCCGTGCCCGAGCAATCCTGATGCTGTTCGCCATCTATGGCCTACGAGCTGGGGAAGTGATCCAGCTGCGGCTGGAGGATTACGACTGGGAGCACGAAGTGTTCCGCGTCGTATCTTCCAAGACGGGAAGGGTCCGAACCTATCCGCTAACCCGAACTGTCGGTGATGCCATTCTACGTTACCTGCAAGAGGTGCGACCACGATCATCGTATCGGGAAGTATTCTTATCACTGGCATCCTCCCTTCCAGCCGGTGTCCAATGGATCGCTGTGGGAATTGGTTCGCAAACGCCTGCGATCCTTAGACGTGTCGCTTCCCCATTACGGGCCTCATATCCTACGTCATGCCTGCGCCACGCGATTGTTGGCCGCGGGCTTGTCACTCAAGGAGATCGGCGACCAACTCGGACACACCGACCCCAATAGCACACGAATTTATGCCAAGGTTGACCTCGTTGGCCTCCGCGAGGTGGCCGATTTCGACTTGGGAGGTGTGCTATGAACCTTCAACGCCTGATCGAACAGTACATTTCCTATCAACGGTCGCTTGGCTCATCATTCAGGTCGAATGCGGCACTTCTCAGGGCTTTCGGCCGTGCCTGCGGCCAGCGAGCCAGTGTTGCGGGTGTTCGGGTTCGGCATGTGGACGCTTTCCTGGGGAAAGCCAGGCCAGTGACCAGGACGTGGTTCACCAAACTGAGTTGCTTGCGGTGCTTCTTCCAGTATGCCGTGAGCCGTGGTTACGTCACCATGGCCCCTCTTCCAACCACGATGCCGAAGCGCCCGCCGGTATTCGTTGCCTACATCTACACGCCGGAAGAACTCCGCCGACTTCTCCAGGTGATTGAGTCCCATCCGCAGGGCCGCAGTACCCTGGAGCCCGCGACGATCCGCACGATGATGTTAGTGTACTACGGGGCTGGTTTACGCTTGCGGGAAGCGACAAACCTGACTCGTGCCGACGTCGATTTGGGTAGATCGGTCCTGGTGATTCGGAACACGAAGTTCGGGAAGACGCGACTGGTCCCCATGGGACCGCAACTGAATCGGGTCCTAGTTCAGTACGACCGCACTAGGCCGACGGGACGGCCAGCGGACGCCCCCTTTTTCACGAACCAGACGGGCGGCCGCGTCCCTCCATGGAGGCTTGAACTAAAGTTTCGGTTTCTCTGCGACCGTGCAGGCATCCGTCGGACTGATACACGCGGAAAGCCGAGGATTCACGACTTGCGCCATACGTTCGCCGTTCACCGTCTTACCTCCTGGTATCAGCAGGGTGCCGACGTACAGCGACTCCTGCATCACCTGTCGGTCTATCTCGGTCACGTCCACTTGCAGGCCACCCAGGTGTACCTGAGCATGACTCCCGAGCTTCTTCGTGAAGCCTGCCAGCGTTTCGAGCGCTATGCCGGGAAGGAGCGACGCCATGCCTAACACCGATTTGCTGAGCCCCTGGGTACGCCGGTTCTCGTTGGAATACCTCATTGGCGAGCGGAATCTCGCCCGCAATACCCAGAAGAGCTATCGTGATGCGCTGCAGCAATTCTTACCGTTCGTCGCCCGCGCTGCCCACCGACGGATCGAGGGGCTTCGGGTAGACGACATCTCGCCAGCCTGCACCCGCGCTTTCCTTCAGGATTTGAAGAAAACTCGCCGCTGCGGGATCGCCACGCAAAATCAGCGTCTTGCGGCAATCCGTTCCTTCGCGCGATTCATCAGTTTGTACAGCCCGGAACATTTGGAATGGGCTGGGCAGATCCGGGCTATCGGGCCGAAGAAGGTCGCACGCCCACTGGTGGCATACTTGGAGAAGGACGAACTGGATGCGTTGCTCAAAGCGCCCGACCAACGTACAGCCCAAGGCCGTCGGGACTACGCGGTGCTTCTGTTCCTGTACAACACAGGCGCTCGGGCTGACGAGGTGGCCCAGATGCAGATCGGCGATCTCGACCTCGGTGGCGCATCTAGCCGCGATGCCTCGTCCGTTGTCCTGCGAGGAAAAGGAAACAAGACTCGCCGCTGTCCGCTGTGGCCGAGGACGGTTGACGAATTGCGCGCCTCATTGATCGTCGCGCCCCATCTCAACATGTCTTCCTCAACCGTCGCGGGCAACCGCTCACGCGATTCGGGATTCATGCGCTGATCGAGCGCTATGCTGCTCGGGTGGCAGAGAAACTGCCGTCCGTAGCGAAGAAGCATGTGAGTCCGCATACAATCCGACATACGACGGCGACCCACCTGCTTCGATCCGGTGTGGACATCAACACCATTCGTGCCTGGCTGGGCCACGTGTGTCTCAGCACGACCAACGTGTATGCGGAGGTCGATCTGGCGATGAAGGCCAAAGCACTTGCCAACTGTGAGATCAAGGATGGCAAACCGAAGAAACCGTGGCGCAAGAATCCAGGGCTCATGCAGTTCCTGAGAACCTTGTGACCGCAGATTATGTGGCGTCCAGCACATCAATAAGTCCGGAGATCGCCGAGAACTCATGCTGGACGCCACATAACTGAATTCGCCACAGAAGGCCTGCCGGAGTTCGGATCGTTAACCCAGCTCTTGCAGTTGCGCATTGGGCTGGTTTCGTTTTTTCGACGACCGAATGGGACTCTAAATTGATAAGTTTCTTTATTACAAGCACTTAAGAAAATTGCAAAAGAGAGTATTATTACGAAGAGGGTTGTGAACGGGGAGGCAAACGTGGATTACCCGAGAACCTTGAACTTCCGAAATGAAATCCACTACTTAATGGTTAGGCAAACAGTAAGTTGTTGATTGACGTGGGCCGACTTGCTATGATGCAGTCGGACGTTAACGGGCGAACCATTCCTCGACTTCGGAACAAGCGTTACAATGTGTCGGGTAAGGTCTGCGGAACTCCTTGAGGATGAGGTAAAACACCTTCAAGGAAACAGAAATGCCTTCCCTTAATGTTGGCCGTAAAGCTGGATCCGGCTCCGGCTCGCGAGTTGGCCTGCGTTATGCCAGATCCATCTTCGCAAAAAGAAAGTTGCATTACTTACAGGATGACTACCATGACAAAATCGCCACTCCTTCCGCGCAGAGAATTCATCAAGCAAATAGCCATCGGTTCGGCGGGGCTAGTCGTCGCCAGGTCTGTATTGGCGGCCGATCTTGGATCCGCGGGAGCCGGACTCAACGACAATGGTTCAGCAGATGTGGCAGCCACTGGGGATACGATATCGCAAGGGTTCCAGTCTCCGCCGGCAACCGCTAAACCGCAGGTGTGGTGGCACTGGATGGATCGTAATGTCAGCAAGGAAGGCATCACCGCCGATCTTGAAGCCTTGCACCGGAATGGACTTGGCGGCGCACAATTTTTCAATCTCGATTATGAAATTCCAACCGGTTCAGTTCAATTCCTAAGCCCCGAGTGGTTTGACGCGATCCACCATGCCGCCCAGGAGGCGGACCGCCTCGGACTCGAGATCGGCATGCACAACTGCTCAGGTTGGTCGTCAAGCGGTGGTCCGTGGATTACTCCGGATCACGCCATGCAGTTAGTGACGACGTTGGAAACGCGTGTCAAAGGCCCGGTTCATTTCAATGATAAACTCACAAAACCGGAACCCCCGGAGGGCAGGTTCCCAGACTATTACCGCGACATCGCCGTTTTCGCCAGCCCAACGCCGGCGGCGGAAGTTGCCGGCAAAGGATTCCGCATTCCCGATTTGAACTTCAAGGCGGGATACGAAAAACCGCAACGGACGTGGGCCTGGCGCTTTGGCGAGGAAGGCGAGGCTCCCGCGGATGCCATCTATCGGAAAGACCAGATCATCGACGTATCGAGGTCGCTCAAGGCCGACGGCACGCTGACATGGGATGTTCCCGAAGGTGATTGGACGATCATTCGAATCGGTTACGCCCCCCGTCCCCGGATGAACACCCATCCGGAGGTTCCGGCCGGCCGCGGCTTAGAAGTGGATAAGATGAGCCGGGCGGCTCTGGACATTCATTTCAAGAGTTTCATCGACCGGGTGGTGAAAGAGATGGGGCCACTCAAAGGAAAGAGCTTTACGAACCTGTTGATTGATAGTTACGAGGTGGGGCGCAGAATTGGACGCCCCAATTCCGCGAGGAATTCCAGCGTCGGCGCGGTTATGATCTGTTGCCATATCTCATCACGCTGACCGGCTGCGTGGTTGACTCCGTCGAGATCACAGAACGCTTTCTCTGGGATTTCCGGCGTACCATTGCCGACCTGTACCACGACAACTACTGGGGCTACTACGCGGAATTGTGCCGCAAATACGGCTTGAAGTCGGTCACGGAGACTTACGAAGGGCCCTTTTCGACCTTTGACAACGCCGCCGAAGATGACATTCCGATGACCGAATTTTGGAGCAGCAACTGGTTCGGAAAATCGTCTGCCAGAAGTCGGCTCGTCGCGTCCGCCGCTCATCTCGAAGGCAAGCCCATCGTTGGGGCAGAATCCTTTACCTCCAATTACGCGAAGGACCGCTTTACGCTCTATCCATACGCGCTAAAGGGCCTGGGCGACTTTATGTTCTGCGATGGCATCAATCGCTTTTATTTCCACGATTTCACCCATCAGCCCTGGGTGAATGACGCCATGAAACCCGGGATGACCATGGGACCTTGGGGGCTTCACTTTGCCCGCACCGTCACGTGGTGGGAGCAGTCAAAAGCCTGGATGACATACATCGGCCGCTGCCAGTATCTCCTCCAGTCGGGGCATCCAACATCGGACATTCTTTGCTTTACCGGCGAGAGCGGCGGGGTGATGGCAGTCTGGAAGAAAACCGGGAACCTGCCCCCCATCCCCGATGGTTACGATTTTGAATTCGTCAATGCTAAACATCTGCTCGCGGCAACCGTTCAGGACGGCCGGATCGTCCTGCGCAACGGGCTTATGTATCGCGTTCTTGTGCTGCCCGATGAAAATTATCTGTCGCTGGCCATAGTGAAAAAGCTCGCGGAACTCGTAAAAGTGGGGGCGACTATCGTTGGGCCTGCGCCGAACCGCTCCCCGAGCTTGAGCGAATTCGGAACTGGTGACTCGGAAATCAGGAAGATCGCCGCCGAACTTTGGGGCAATTGCGACGGCAAGTCGGTCACCGAGCAAAGTGTTGGGCCGGGCCGGGTTTTCTGGGGCAAGCCTCTTAACGAAGTTCTCGGCAGCCTCGGCATCAGGCCGGACTTCGACTATCAAGCCGAACCATCGGCCAACATTTGCTACAAGCATCGGGCTGCCAATGGCGCCGAGATCTACTTCGTCTGCAATCAAAGCCGTCAGACAACCGCCGTGGAATGCAAATTCCGGGTTTCCGGCAAACTGCCGGAACTCTGGCATGCGGACAGCGGTTTGATGGAGCCTGCCCCTGTTTATGATGAAGCCGATGGAATCACCACGGTTCCCCTGCAATTTGACCCTTCAGGGTCGGTGTTTGTGGTCTTTCGTCAACCGGCCGCCGCCGAACACGTCGTTTCAGTCAGCGCGGCCCACTGCGGATGCCAGTCGCTCTGACATGGCATCGTCCTATCAACTGACCGCCGGGGAAGGCGCGTTGATCCTCAGTGCCTGGGCTCCGGGCAACTATGAGGTCAAAACCAGCAAAGGACGGAAACTGGAGGCCAAGGTCCAGTCGCTGCCCGCGCCAAAGGATCTGAACGAAGACTGGGGGGTCGCTTTTCCGCCAAAACTGGGCGCTCCGGCTTCAATCAATCTGCCGAAACTGATCTCACTATCAAAACACGAAGAGCCCGGCGTCCGTTACTTTTCAGGTACAGCGACTTACGCGAAACATTTCAACGCCGCCGACGACATGCTGAACCCTGCATGGGATGTTTACCTCGACCTTGGTGCGGTGGACTATATAGCGCAGGTTAAGGTCAACGATGCTGACTTGGGCATACTCTGGAAACCGCCTTTCCGTATCCGCATCACGCCTGCCTTGCGAGCCGGCGACAACCGTATTGAAGTGAAAGTCACCAATGTCTGGGCCAACCGGCTGATTGGGGATGAAAAACTTCCCGACGACCGCGAGTGGATCATATCGCAAAGCAAGGGCGACCGCGGCTGGCGCATGAAGGAATGGCCGTCCTGGTATGTGGAAAATACACCCAGGACATCCAATCGCATTACCTTCACGACTTGGAAGTATTACGATGGAAGTGAAGAGCCGCCGGAATCCGGCCTGATCGGGCCTGTCAAACTTTACACCGTCGAGAATGTCAAACTGACATGACGCCTGGGCACGGTATCACTAAAACACGCGATCGTACTCGAAGAACCGGTGAATGATCAAGTATCATGTACTTTTTAACCTGCAAAGAAAAATGTTTCTCATGTGGCGCATTGGTGTTTCCATTGCACCAATAGCCTTTTTCACTCTGCCGATGCTGGCGGAGAATGCCCCGCCAATATAGCTCTTTCTTCAAATCCCGCGCCGGTCCCTTGCGTGGCATGGTTCTCTCCCGAGGGTCTTGCGTTTGTGGACCCCTCCAGGATACCATGAACGTCAAGGGTGTCATTCACCGGACGCTCACTTAAATGAACCGGTTTACGAAATAGCTCAATTTCGTATGTATTGAGTTTACTAAAGTTTAATGCAGCTTGCCATTAATCCAGCGGTATAGGGCAGTTCAACCGCCGGTCTGTAAACAGGCAATATTGGTCAATTTAATCGGTATTGCCGTCTCTTTTTGTTTTTATTCCCTTTCCCTAGCCAGGTCAGTGTGCGCTTGCACGCCGGTCTGGCATTTTTCATTTTGTACAAGGAGTTTTAATATTACCCAACGTGATTTTAACCGCGCAGTAGCCCAGGCCACCGGCGAATCCGTTCGCACCATCAATAACATGGGGTTTGTGCCCCTGACAGCGTATCCCGTCGAACGCGAGCCACTGGTGGTTGATTGGGATGAACTCAATGAACACCGCAGTAGCATCTTTCCTCAGCGACAGATGCAAACCGCCGCGGCATGACCTTTTTCGGCCATCTTTGTATTCTTGCATTCCAAAAGGAGCCAAAGACCTTAAGTATCATCATCAACAAAACGAAAGGAGGGCCAATAACATGCCCATAAAAATCAACGTGGGTCTGAGCAGAGAAGATCGGCCTGTTATGTGGTCAGCCACATAACAGGCCTTCTGTGGCGCATTCAGTTATGTGGCGTCCAGCATGAGTTCTCGGCGATCTCCGGACTTATTGATGTGCTGGACGCCACATAATCTGCGGTCACAAGGTTCTCAGGAACTGCATGAGCCCTGGATTCTTGCGCCACGGTTTCTTCGGTTTGCCATCCTTGATCTCACAGTTGGCAAGTGCTTTGGCCTTCATCGCCAGATCGACCTCCGCATACACGTTGGTCGTGCTGAGACACACGTGGCCCAGCCAGGCACGAATGGTGTTGATGTCCACACCGGATCGAAGCAGGTGGGTCGCCGTCGTATGTCGGATTGTATGCGGACTCACATGCTTCTTCGCTACGGACGGCAGTTTCTCTGCCACCCGAGCAGCATAGCGCTCGATCAGCGCATGAATCCCGAATCGCGTGAGCGGTTGCCCGCGACGGTTGAGGAAGACATGTTGAGATGGGGCGCGACGATCAATGAGGCGGCGCAATTCGTCAACCGTCCTCGGCCACAGCGGACAGCGGCGAGTCTTGTTTCCTTTTCCTCGCAGGACAACGGACGAGGCATCGCGGCTAGATGCGCCACCGAGGTCGAGATCGCCGATCTGCATCTGGGCCACCTCGTCAGCCCGAGCGCCTGTGTTGTACAGGAACAGAAGCACCGCGTAGTCCCGACGGCCTTGGGCTGTACGTTGGTCGGGCGCTTTGAGCAACGCATCCAGTTCGTCCTTCTCCAAGTATGCCACCAGTGGGCGTGCGACCTTCTTCGGCCCGATAGCCCGGATCTGCCCAGCCCATTCCAAATGTTCCGGGCTGTACAAACTGATGAATCGCGCGAAGGAACGGATTGCCGCAAGACGCTGATTTTGCGTGGCGATCCCGCAGCGGCGAGTTTTCTTCAAATCCTGAAGGAAAGCGCGGGTGCAGGCTGGCGAGATGTCGTCTACCCGAAGCCCCTCGATCCGTCGGTGGGCAGCGCGGGCGACGAACGGTAAGAATTGCTGCAGCGCATCACGATAGCTCTTCTGGGTATTGCGGGCGAGATTCCGCTCGCCAATGAGGTATTCCAACAAGAACCGGCGTACCCAGGGGCTCAGCAAATCGGTGTTAGGCATGGCGTCGCTCCTTCCCGGCATAGCGCTCGAAACGCTGGCAGGCTTCACGAAGAAGCTCGGGAGTCATGCTCAGGTACACCTGGGTGGCCTGCAAGTGGACGTGACCGAGATAGACCGACAGGTGATGCAGGAGTCGCTGTACGTCGGCACCCTGCTGATACCAGGAGGTAAGACGGTGAACGGCGAACGTATGGCGCAAGTCGTGAATCCTCGGCTTTCCGCGTGTATCAGTCCGACGGATGCCTGCACGGTCGCAGAGAAACCGAAACTTTAGTTCAAGCCTCCATGGAGGGACGCGGCCGCCCGTCTGGTTCGTGAAAAAGGGGGCGTCCGCTGGCCGTCCCGTCGGCCTAGTGCGGTCGTACTGAACTAGGACCCGATTCAGTTGCGGTCCCATGGGGACCAGTCGCGTCTTCCCGAACTTCGTGTTCCGAATCACCAGGACCGATCTACCCAAATCGACGTCGGCACGAGTCAGGTTTGTCGCTTCCCGCAAGCGTAAACCAGCCCCGTAGTACACTAACATCATCGTGCGGATCGTCGCGGGCTCCAGGGTACTGCGGCCCTGCGGATGGGACTCAATCACCTGGAGAAGTCGGCGGAGTTCTTCCGGCGTGTAGATGTAGGCAACGAATACCGGCGGGCGCTTCGGCATCGTGGTTGGAAGAGGGGCCATGGTGACGTAACCACGGCTCACGGCATACTGGAAGAAGCACCGCAAGCAACTCAGTTTGGTGAACCACGTCCTGGTCACTGGCCTGGCTTTCCCCAGGAAAGCGTCCACATGCCGAACCCGAACACCCGCAACACTGGCTCGCTGGCCGCAGGCACGGCCGAAAGCCCTGAGAAGTGCCGCATTCGACCTGAATGATGAGCCAAGCGACCGTTGATAGGAAATGTACTGTTCGATCAGGCGTTGAAGGTTCATAGCACACCTCCCAAGTCGAAATCGGCCACCTCGCGGAGGCCAACGAGGTCGACCTTGGCATAAATTCGTGTGCTATTGGGGTCGGTGTGTCCGAGTTGGTCGCCGATCTCCTTGAGTGACAAGCCCGCGGCCAACAATCGCGTGGCGCAGGCATGACGTAGGATATGAGGCCCGTAATGGGGAAGCGACACGTCTAAGGATCGCAGGCGTTTGCGAACCAATTCCCACAGCGATCCATTGGACACCGGCTGGAAGGGAGGATGCAGTGATAAGAATACTTCCCGATACGATGATCGTGGTCGCACCTCTTGCAGGTAACGTAGAATGGCATCACCGACAGTTCGGGTTAGCGGATAGGTTCGGACCCTTCCCGTCTTGGAAGATACGACGCGGAACACTTCGTGCTCCCAGTCGTAATCCTCCAGCCGCAGCTGGATCACTTCCCCAGCTCGTAGGCCATAGATGGCGAACAGCATCAGGATTGCTCGGGCACGGATGTTATGTCGCTGGTTACCCTCAGTCATAGCCAGCAACCGCCGCACATCCTCCCACGACGGCCCCAACGGCAAGGACGCCTGCGAGAAGACCCGCGGACTCCGAATGGACACCGCCAATCCGTTGCGGCACCAACCCTGTGCTTCCGCAAAACGAAAGAAAGCCCGCAGAGCGGTGGCGCAGCCTTGAATCGTTCCCCGCGAATAGCCTCCTGGTTGGATCAACCTCTGAAGCACCATGTCGATTCGCGGAGGAGTGATTCCGTGCAGAGATCCCTCTTTGACACGTAGTCGGTCGAAGAACCGCCTGACCCAACAGCAACGGCCGTAAATGGTCAGGGGCGACAATTCCGCTTCGTGCTTCATGTAATCAGCAAATGCCTTGATCTTCTTCGCGCAGGGAGTGAGCGGAGCGCGGGCTTGTTGCAGACGCCCCGTAAACTGGAGCCACCGAGTGGCAAGTCGAGAGAGGCGGCACTGTTTGGGAATTGCGCGTTTGACCTGGGCGAGAGTCAGGGCCTTTCGTGGCTGGCTGGCCACTCCAAGCATTTCTGCAACCACCAGCAGACGACGCGCATTCCTCTGCACGGCCTTCCGGGAACAGCCATGGTTCGTAAGATGTGTCAGGAAGGCAATGCGTTCTTCCAACAAGGGGCCTTTACGATGATGCGCCACCACAACGGGAAACGTGAAGAGTTGCTCGAACATGGTCGAACCTCCGGGGAAATAGGGAAACGGGGAAACAGAACATTCTCCCCATAGCCTAATCGCTAAATTATGTGGCGCAGAGAACCGGCGAAACGCCGAAATACCGCCAGAAGAACGAACAAGATCACATAATCGAATACGCCACAGAAGGCCTGTTATGTGGTCAGCCACATAACAGACCGATCTTTCTTGCTCAGTCCCACGTTGATTTTTATGGGCATGTTATTGGCCCTCCTTTCGTTTTGTTGATGATGATACTTGCAAAATATCAGACGCCGATGGTCTTTAGTTGCCTTAGCGATGCCAAGGTGTTGGCCACGATCCGGCTGCGGTGGCGATGTCGCTTTAGGGCCTTTATTAGATCGTTGGTCTTCAGTAAATTGCCCCTGAGCGCCTCACGGATGGATTCGGCCTGCTCGATTATGGCGGTGATTTCCCTCTGATCGGCCGGACGGCGTGGGGATTTGCGGGCATGGCCGTTAGAAGAGGACTGGGATACGGTTTTTGCCTTGCCGTTCCCGTTCTTAGAACAGGTTTGGTTGGTATTGGGAGTAGTGGTAGGTTCGGACACGGGTTTTGTATTCCTTTCTTCTATATGGGTAGGAGGTGGTTGATCTATGCTTGCCACCGGAGGTGAAACTATGCGGATCGCTTCGTCGCAAGGGCCAATGGCCGAATCAGTTTCCAAGGGCATCCAGACATAGGCCCGGCGCTCGTCCCGGCATACAAGCGGCGATTTAGGGCCTACTACCTGGAGTTCGGTAAAACCAAGCTTTATCGCGCGGGCCAGGTAGCGGCGATCGGTATTCAGCCTTAGCGGCTCGCCCGACCAGGTGGAATTGCTCAAAACGCATTCGGTCGGCGGGCGCTGCCCGGTCGGCTTCGCCCTAATGGCCACGCTCCCGTTAAGATCAACAGTGACAGGCCGGTATTGGTCGTCATCGCAGGGCAAGCGAGGGAGTATGGCCGCCAGAAACTCGGCATCGGCGGCGGAAAGCCGGCAATGCGTTGTTATTGCGTCTGCACTTGGGATATGGCTTTCCACCTGGGGAAAGCGGCCGTCCTTGTTTATCCGCAAATGGATTGTCCACTGCCCGGCCTTGATACTCACCCAGTCTTCGTTGCGGCCCGTATAAACCGGCTGATTCACTGAAAACTCCCGAAAGCCGAAGACGGTCGAGGCGGGAATAAGCACTTCGTCTTGCCAAGGAAGGGCGAAACCCGACTGCACCAGCAATTGGCGTCCGTCGGTTGCACAGATCGACCCATCCCCACCGCGAAGCAAGATGCAGCCTATTGCGTATCTTGTCGCCTGGGAATCAGAGGTTTCCGACGCATTGTGCAGGGCGGAGAGCAATTCCGGCGGGTTTTCGGCCGGCATATCGGGCAAAGCAGGGAACTCTTCTTTAATATGAGATTCCGCCTGCTCGTATCGGACAACCTGGGGCACGTTGCCATCCTGCCAGCTTGCTGCGAATTGCTTTTTAGATAAAGCTTCGATCGTTACCGGATCGTCCTTCCGCCCCTCGCAATCGACCAGGAACTGGAAGGGCAGCGAAAACTGCTCCGTGTCAAGGTTGCCCCGCTGGCGATATTCGACCGCCGATTTGTGATTCAACGCCCGGACGCAAAGCCCGTTAGGCCCGGCGTCCAACACGATTGGATACACAACACCTTTCGGTGTGATGTTAAGCACCCGGCGAAACACTGTACGCAACTGCCGGGCAAGTAAACGAGTAATAGTAATCAATGGTTTTGGCTCCTTTTGGAATGTGAAAACAAAAAGATGGTCGAAAACCGTCATGCCGCGGCGGTTTGTCTCTGTCGCTGCGGAAAGACACTGCTGCGGTGTTCGTCGATTTCATCCCAATCAACCACCAGCGGCTCGCGTTCGACGGGATACGCAGTCAGGGGAACAAATCCCATGTTGTTAATAGTGCGAATGGATTCGCCAGTGGCCTGGGCTACTGCGCGATTAAATTCACGTTGGGTCATATTGAAACTCCTTTGAGAAAATGAAAATGCCAGGCCGGCGTGTATGCGCACAATGACCTGGCTAGGGAAAGGGGATAAAAACAAAAGAGGCGGCAATACCGATTAAATAGACCAAATATTGCCTGTTTACAGACTGGCGGTTTTACTGCCCTATACCGCTGGATAAATGGCAAGTCGCATCTAACTTTAGTAAACTCAATACGTACGAAATTGAGCTATTTCGTAAACTGTTCATTTAATGAGTTTCGGGGTTTTTGTTTACCGAGATGAGAATATAGGAAGGTTGCAGTTATAGAGTCTACTACAATGTGTTTTCAAAGGACGACTGTCGAAAAAGGAACCTTAAGCGGAACGCCCAGCCCCTTCTTGTAGCCCGGTGCGCACTTGTCTATACTTCAGGAAGTAAAAATCGAGAAGGCAGTGAGTTGAAACCCGCCAGCGGCGGTCTCCGTCTCATGCCCCTGACGGCCGGGCAATGGCCCGAGCCTTTCAAGACCGTACTTGGCAACCCCGAGATATCACCGCGAATCGTGGGATCGCTGCCGCGGGAATAGCACGATTTCTCGCCTGTAGGACTAAAAGGATTGTCATGATGAGGAAGCTCGGATATCTAGTTATCACCGCCATGTTCAGTTGTGCGGCTCTCGCCGTCGCGTGCGGTTCAGTATTCGCCGCTGAGCCGGCGCGATTTGACATCTCGCAGCACGGCGCCGTCGCCGACGGCAAGACGGTGAACACGACGGCCATCCAAGCGGCTATCGACCAATGCGCAGCCGGCGGTGGCGGGACTCTGGTCGTCCCCAAAGGTGAATTTCTCAGCGGCTCGCTCTTCCTCAAGCCCGGCGTGAATGTCGAACTGCTCGAAGGCGCGGTGCTGAAAAACTCGCCCAATCCCCAAGACTTTGAGGTGCGCGCGGGGGTTCGATTTGAAGGACATTTCGCAGAATGGACCACCGGCCTTCTGAATGCCGAGCACACCGATCACCTTCGCATCACCGGCCCCGGAATGCTCAACGGCAACGGCCCCGCCTATTGGAGCGCCAGGACGCCCCTGGGCCGCCCGCGCCTCTGCGTTATCCGCGATTCGTCCGATGTGATCCTGAGTGGCGCTGATTTCATGTCTTCGGCAAGCTGGAATCTGCATTTCTACAATTGCAAAGATGTCACTGTTGAGAAGTCGCGATTCGAGATTCTGGATAGCGAAAAAGGCCCAAGCTCCGACGGGATCGACGTGGACAGTTCTCAAAACGTCACCATCCGTGGCTGTTTTTTTTCAGTAAACGACGATTGCGTTTGTGTCAAAGGCAACCGTTACGATGGTCTATACCAGGAACCCGCCAGCACACCCACGTCGAACGTGCGCATCACCGATTGCACTTTCAAGCGCGGCCAGGCGCATTGAGCCTCGGCACCGAAGCCACCCAAATCCGCGATATTGAAATGGATCACTGCACAGTGATGGGAAACATGCCTATGTTTCGGATCAAGATGCGCCCCGACACGCCGGGACAGGACTACCAAAACGTTCGCGTCCACGACATCAAGCTCGACGGGCGCGGCCCGATTCTTAGTTTCGAGCTCTTGCACGGCACGAAAGTTCCTCCCAAGCCGCCTCGCGCCATAATAAGAAATATCACGATCTCTGATATCACCGGCGCCTTCGGCTCGTTTGGAACCATCGCCAACAATCCCAATACCGACATCAGCGACATCTGGCTGAAAAACATCAAAGTAAACCTGCTGAGGAATCCGCAGTTGAATTCCAATGGCGTGACCGGATTGTCGTTCGACAACGTTATAGTCAACGAGACGCCCATGTCCGCCACCGCCCCGACCACGAAACCGTAAAGAAACCCTTTTTCCGGAACTATAGCTATGATTAACCGCACTCTTACTCTCGTTTGCGCTTGCCTGATTTCAATCCAAGCATTCGCTCAGGAAACGCGGCGACAATATCTATCAGGAACAGGAGTCGATGACGCCGTCGAGTGGGATTTTTTCTGCTCGGCTGGCAATAAGAGCGGGCAGTGGACTACCTTGCGCGTGCCGACATGCTGGGATGTCGAAGGATTCGGCGCCCTGAACTACGGCCAGCCGGGGCCGTTTTCGAAATGAGCAGGGAAAATATCGCCATCGATTCCAGGTTCCCGCGAGTTGGCAGGGACAGACCGTGTATCTCGCATTTGAAGGCGTGATGACCGACGCCGAAGCCTGGGTGAACGGCCAAAGCGCCGGGTCGAAGCATCAAGGGGCGTATTACGCGTTCAAATATGACATCACCAAGTTAGTTAAATTCGGCGTTGAGAATCTGCTTGAGGTAACCGTCGATAAGGAATCGGCTGAACCCTCCATCAACAAGGCCGAGCGCCGCGCAGATTACTGGGACTACGGCGGGATCTTCCGGCCGGTCTATCTCGAGGCCGTTCCCACGCAGCATGTCGATCGTGTCGCGATCAATGCGCGTCACGACGGCGCGTTTACGATGGATGTTTACACCGAAGGTGCAACCACTGCTAATTCGATCCAGGCGCAGGTGATGGATATGTCAGGCAACGCTGTCGGTGCGCCGCTTGCGCAAAATCTGGCCGATGGCAAGGCACGCGTTCAGGCCAAGTTTGATTCGCCGAAACAATGGACCGCCGAGACTCCAAATCTCTATCAAGTCGAAGTCCGCCTCATGCAGGGTAATGCACCAGTGCATCGCTACCGCCAGCGTTTTGGATTCCGTACGATCGAGGTTCGCAAGGGTGACGGCGTTTACGTCAACAATCAGCGGATCATTCTCAAGGGTACTGCCCGGCACTCCTTCTGGCCGGAATCCGGGCGCGCGACCAGCCCGCGGATCAGCAAGCTCGACATCACGGTGATGAAGGACATGAACAACAACGCCGTGCGCTCGAGCCATTATCCGCCGGATGCGCATTTCCTCGATCTCTGCGATGAGATGGGGCTGTTTGTTCTGGACGAGCTGGGAGGGTGGCATAAATCCTACGATGCAACAACCGGCCATAGACTTGTGGGCGAAATGATTCGCCACGATGTGAATCACCCGTCGATCGTTTTCTGGGACAACGGCAACGAAGGCGGCTGGAATACGCAACTTGACGACGATTTTGCCCTATGGGATCCGCAGCAGCGGCATGTGCTGCATCCGCAACAGATTTTTCGCGGTGTGGATACGAATCACTATCCACAGTTCGCCGCCCTGACGCAGCGCGTTGCGGGTGAGAATGTTTACATGCCGACCGAATTCCTGCACGGTTTGTTTGACGGCGGCTTAGGTGCGGGGATCGAAGATTATTGGGATGTGATTCTCAAGAGCAAAGTCACCGCCGGCGGATTTCTCTGGGCGTTCCTCGACGAAACTGTCAA
Organism: Pirellulales bacterium; assembly: GCA_963844755.1. Classification (GTDB taxonomy): domain Bacteria; phylum Planctomycetota; class Planctomycetia; order Pirellulales; family Thermoguttaceae; genus JBEKIK01. Next base: position 823,566 of record CAWJPM010000011.1, on the reverse strand, counting down.
ACGCCAGGATCAGGGCGGCAAAATGGACGGCGCGGGCAATCAAGCGCCTGATGGAATCGTCGGCCCTTATCGCGAGAAGGAAGGAAGCTATTTCACGGTCAAGCAGGTCTGGTCGCCGATTGTCGTCAGCCGCAAGGACAATGTATTAACGGTCGAGAACCGCTACGACTTCACCGACGCCGATCAATGCGCGTTCACATGGCAACTGCGGAAGTTCCGCTCACCGTTCGACAGTGAAAGTGGTTTTACTGTTCTAGCGGAGGCGAAAGCCGCGGCGCCGTCGATCGCGCCGCACGCAACGGGCTTTATCACGTTGAATCTCCCGCCACAATCACAACAGGCCGACGCTCTGGCCGTGCGCGTGGACGATCCAACGGGCAGGGAATTGTGGACCTGGGTCTGGCCGCTGAAGACTCCCAAGGAACTCGCGGATGTCAACGGCAGCCGCGCAAAACGGAAGCGTGACCGCCAAAGAAGATGCCGATTCAATCGAAGTTGCCAGCGGTGATCTCGTGGTCCGCTTCAGCAAACAGACCGGATATTTGACTTTCGTCGCCAGAGCCGGCAAGAGTTATCCGCTCGCCAATGGTCCGCACCTGGCGATGGGATCGGCAACCCTGGCTTCGATCCGGCATCACGCGGACGGTTCCGAGCATGTCATTAATGTGACCTACACCGGCGACATGAAAGCCACGCACTGGCACGTCAAGCCGGATAATTGGATCGAGGCGGCGTACGACTACACCCTGACCGGACCGCATGAATTCTACGGCGTCAGCTTCGATCTGCCTGAGAAAGAGGTGAAGAGCATGAAATGGCTCGGCAATGGCCCGTTCCGCGTCTGGAAAAACCGGATGCTTGGCGGGACGTTGAATGTATGGCAGAACACTTACAACGACACGATGACGGGCTATTCCGATTGGGTCTATCCGGAATTCAAGGGATACTACTGCGATGTCCGCTGGATGAGACTCGAAACGACCAGCGGTCCGATCCTCACAACCATTGACGATCCGGCGCTGTTTGTACAGGTTTTACGACCCAAGTTCCCCGGCGATCCCAAGCCGGGTGAAAATGCGCGGCGGGCGCTCAGCGGCAACGCCTGGGCGCAATTTCCGGAGGCGGGGTTCTCGATTCTGCACGCAATTCCGCCGATTGGCTCGAAATTCGTCGCCGCCAGCGCGTCGGGCCCGATGGGCCAAACACCCGTCGCCGAAGGCGACTATCACGGCGCATTCCGGTTGTATTTCGGGGATCCAAAATAAACGCACGGAATCGGCTGCAACTCGTGACGATTATTGACGTTCTAGTTGGCCCCGAATGAGTGCCACTATCGTGATTCTACTCCGTTCCATGCCTACCCTTCATAAGATCAAATTGCTTGTCGAACTTGCGTTGTGTTTCACTGTGACCGCTCGGCCATTGAGTACCGTGCGCCCGTGAAGCGCGTTCGGCTCACTCGCGTCCCATCAAGTCATACGTATTCCGAAACGCATCGGAAAACGACCCCATTCTTGACACAACGAAAGGTTGGTTAAGGGACCAATGCCGATGCATCGTCGGCGTGCACCTTGTCCGGTTTCGGACAGCTTCCTGAACTATCGGTCGGGACTCTTGTCTCATCAACTCGTCGTGCGTGAGACAGTTCGATCAAAGGAACCATTTCTCGGACCGTCCGATAGGACTTTCGCCGAGGTGGGGTCCACTCGATAACCATGCATTCCCGGCGTTTTAGCCCTCACCCCCACACCTCCCAAAGGAGAGGGGACTTTTTGGATAAGCTCTAGTCTAACAGACCGAGGACTGTAAATCGTAAACTGCGAACTACACAAAAAGGCGGCTGGAACCTTGAGCTCAGATCCAGCCGCCTTTGTTATTTTTTGATGCAAATTTATGCAATCATGTTGATCAACCGCAACTTTTATACAGTCGTCGGCGTGCACGCAAACCCAATAGCGCCGTCGCGGCAAGGGACAGCAGGAGCCAAGACGCAGGCTCGGGCACGGGAGTGATACCGGTGGAGGAAGCTGTATAACCGCCGGGGATGGCCCTTACAGTCAGCTTGCAGCCGGCGCCTATTGTGAAATTAGTTTGGTAGAGGGAATCGACTATCAATTCCGTGCCGGCCGGGCCGCTGATCGTGGTATTGCCGGTGCCCGAGATGTTGCCGACATTTTTAACGCCGCCGGAGATCAGCAGGCCGGTGGCGGTGCTGTTGTTGACGATGTCCAACGAGTGGTTGGTGATGTTGTCGGTGAACGGATCGGCTGTACCCCCGGCCTCGAAAGTACCGTCGTTTATGAGCAAATTTGCCCCGGACGCTACAGTCACCGGCGCCGGTGCAGCGATTGAACTGTACCGTGCCGGGTCCTTCTTTGTCAAGAGTCCCATTCCAACTCGTCAGGCCCGAGCCGGCGACCACCCATAATGGATCCAGCGGACTGTGCGGCGTGTCCACACTCTGGATCACGGAAGTGCCCCCGATTCCATTGTTGTTGATGATCAAGTTGCCGTTGATGCTGCCATCCACGTTGCCGATGAACGTGCCGCCGTTGAGCTTGAGCGTAAAGCCCGTTGATTGCGGCAGGAGTTTCGAGGCGTTGGCGGCGAGGCTATGCTGCGTGAGCATAAGCGTGCCGGTCCCCATGTCAATGGTTCCGTTGCCCGAGGCATCAAGGCCCGGACTGTACGAGGTGATCTCCACCACGCCGGTGTTGAAGTTGCTGATATCCAAGATGCCGTTGAAATTGGAAGCGGCGCTGCCGTTGATCCGCAACGTCGTGTTGGCGACGACGTTGATGGTCGTAGTAGTGCCCTGGTACGTGGCCAGCGACGAGAATCCGTAGAGCGGATTGTTCACGAGCACGCCCGCTGGGGCCGCCTGCACGGACAGCACGCCTCCATTGCCCACCAGGGCGCCGTTTTGGGCGCCATATCCATCGTTCGTCGTATTGATCGGCAATTGATTAATACGTATTGTTCCATTGTTGAGATATAAGCCCCAGCGGTTGCCATTTGGTACAATGGTGGAGTAGGGAACGTTACAGGCGGTAAAGTCCAGTGTCCCGCCGCCGTCGATACCGACGATCGATTGCGGACTGGCGGTGGTGTCGATGGGCTGCGTGAAGCTGGCGCTGAGGGCAGAACCGTCGACCTGGACCAGGCCCGCGCCGCTCGTCGCGCCGCCGTAGAGCTTGAGCGTTTGGTTGAACGTGGAGGACGTCGGGCCGACGACGTGTAAAGTGCCGGCATTGGTCAAGAAGATCGGCCCGCTGCCAAGTTGGTTGGAGTCCGAAACCTTAATCTCACCGCCGAGGATCGACGTGCCTCCCGAATAGGTATTGGCGCCGCCTGGACTGAGATCAAGAATGCTCGGACCGCTCTTGACCAAGGCCACGGGTATGTTGAAAAGGGCTCTGTCCGCTATGATCCAGTTATTGTTCTTGGTCATTGTTCCGCTGCTGAATTCGCCGCCAAGATGCAGAATGTTGGTTGGCCCGGCAGCCGCAGGATTGAGCGTGGAGTTCAGCGTGTCGCCCCAGTTGCCGGGCAGAGAGCCAATGGTCTTGTTGTTCGTCCAACCGACCGCGCCCCCGTCCAAGGTACGGGCATTAACCGGGCCGAAATAGGAGACGCCCGGATCGAGGAGCAGTTGGCCGGGGCCGTTGAACTCTCCGTTGAGAGCACCAGTGTAAAGTCCGTTGAATCCGGTCGAATAGGTTCCCACGGACAAGCTGGCGCTGGTTAGTATCGCGTTCGCCGTCGCGAGTTGCAGCGTGCCGGCTTTAATCTGCGTTGCGCCGGTGTACGTGTTTTGGTGACTAGTGCCGCCAGGATCAAGTATGATTCGGCCAGGCAACAGTTGGCCGCTGGTGCCCATCTCCAAAGCGGTGGGGCCGGGACCGTTGTTCAAGTCACCCAAAACACTTTTAATCGTGAGCGTGCCGCCGCCGCCGCCCAGGAAGTAAGTATTGGCACCCGTGCTGGGGGTAATGATACCGATGGTATTGGCATTCCCGCTGGTATCGCTCGAACCGACCCTGAGCGCAGTTAACCCGTTAGCCGTGTTGCGGATATCTTCCGTGATATTTTGCGTGCCGGTGTAGCCTACAGCAAAGTTGAGGTCAAGATCGAACGCGCCAGATTGCCCGGGTACAGTCAAACCAGCCGCCAAGGCCAGCGTCCCATTAAAACTAGCCGCAGTCGTATCTCCGTCGAAAGCCACGCCCACGGCGGAGTCACGGGTGTTCAGCAGAACTTGCCCAGTGCCCGCTGGTACGGCGGCGCTGAAGCGCAGCACTCCCGCGTCAATATGTTTGGGACCCGTAGAAAACAAAAACTTATTTGGAGGAGGGTTTGCCGGATCAATAATATAAAGTTGGAGCACTCCATTACCATTCTTGACAAGAATATTCCCCGAATCGAAGTAGTTGCCGTCGCCGTTCGCTTGGACGCCCCCACCGGTCGTATCGCCCAGAACGGTGGTCAGGCTCACGTTCAGGCCATTGGCCGGCACGCTGGAGACGAGGAATCCGCCCCGGCCGCTGGTCATTACCCCGGAATCAACCGTAATGGTATGGGAATGCGGGCTATTGCCGATGCCTATACCGTATCCGTCCATGTAGTAGATGCCGAAATTGAAGCCGTTATTGCCTGTAAATGTTGCCTGGGCGTCACCGCCCGGATTATCCACGCAGAATGTGCCGCCGATCTGCTTGAACGCATTCCAGCCGCCAGTGGCGTTGTTCGTCGGGTCAGCCAGATAGCTGCGGTCGGCGAAAAACTTGCCGGTGGAGACGCTGACCGCTCCGTTATTGTAAACGATTGGTGCGCCGAGGTTATTGCTGTTGCTGCAATGCAGCGCAAGCGTGCCGCCATTGATCGTCAAAGTGCCGCCGCCGAGATTGCCTCCATCGATGTAATGCACCGCCCCGGACTCTCCTAAATTGTCGATACTGACGCTGCATCCGGTTGGATTTCCTTGGGCGTCTAGAGAACTATTATCTTTCGTGACCCAAAGAGAGGCATTTTGCAGATTGCCGGCCTTGCCGACCGTAATAAAATGAGCTGGTGTACCTGTTACCTTGCCGTCCAGCAACAGCGAGGAATCGCCGGAATCTGCGCCCTGGAACACGATGTTCAGGCCCTGAGGAACAAGCAAGTCGGCTGTAATCTTCGGCGCACCCAATTGGACGGTGCGCGGAGCAGGCGCGGTCAATTGCGGTCCGATATAATAATCGGTCCAGGAAGTCGAACGGATATTATCGCCTACGGTCAAGGTTACGGGCGAGGGGGGCAATTGCAGGCTATTCAATTGCAGGCTATTGGCCGGGTTGTTGCCGGGTAAAAAGTTATAGCCCACCCACGGCTCTAAGGTCATGCCGGCTGCCGACTGATTGCCGTCGAGTGTCACGTTTTCGTCGCCTGTCAGGCCGAAATCATCGGTATCGCCGGCTGGCGGGACTACTCCGCCAACCCAGTTCGCCGGAGACATCCAACTGCCGTTCCCTGAACTCCCTCCCTGCCATGTACCTGCGAAGGCAGGGGCTATTGCCAAGGCCAATAGTGCCAATGACAACACACATGTTAAGAAACGATTCATAATACCTCCTCGGCCGCTTGGGCCATTGTGGAAAGCCCCTCTCAGCGCAAGAGGGACTCAGGGGAATCTTGATTTGGTTGTTGAAAGAATGTAATTCTCAACGACGGTCCATTTAGCAACCGTCCATTTACAGATGCTCTAACCCTGTGATCAATCGCCATGAGTCTACTTCTTCATCTAAAGGGTTCAAAAGCGCCGCCGCAAATTAATACAAACACCCAATGCCCTGTTAGGCGGGCAAAGTGATACGAAGCAAGCTCTTTGGTGTTTACAAACTCTGAATAAGCGACAAAGTCGAACGGATAATTATTCGAAAGGTGGATGAGTGAAGATCAGATCATTTGACATACCATTCCTCTATGTATAAATGCCTAAATAAGGGATTGTCACATAATTACATAACAAAATTAGTTATCAAATACCATAACCCGTTCTCGGGGGGCGCGGGGGGGATGGCAGGCCGATTATGTATGGCCGCGAACCAAGGACGATCGAAACGCGAAGAGTTGTTATTCGCTGCCTGGCCGTTGTGAGTATGGTGTTCAAGGTATTGAAGTTTTCAATTGATATTTTTCTCCAAATCCTAATTATCGACCCGTTTTTCGGAACGCTTTCCGAGGTTCCATCAAAGGGTACCCCAGAGCAATCTGGGACGCAAGCCGCAACACCGACAAGGAAACGCTGAAATACGGCCGGTCAAAGGAACCTTTTCTCGGACCGTCCGATAGGACATTCGCCGAGGTGGGGTCCACTCGTTAACCATGCATTCCCGGCGTTTTAGCCCTCACCCTAACTCTCCCCAAAGGGACAGGGGACTTTTTGGATAAGCTCTATTCTAACAAATCGAGGACTGTAAATTGTAAACTGCAAACTAAACAAAAAGGCAGCTGGAACTTAACGCTATGCTCCAGCCGCCTTGTTTTTTTTGCTGTAATTTAAGCGATCATGTTGATCAACCGTCGCTTTTATACAGCAGGCGGCGTGCAGGCCAACCCAATAGCGCAGTCCCCGCCAGGACCAGGAGAATCCAGGTCGCAGGCTCGGGAACGCATATGGTGTCTATTACTACCTCGTCCACTCTCATGTCACCCCTGACATCCACAACCTCATCAATCGGATTGTACGGCAAGACAGCCTCATAGGTAGATTGAATCCAATTACTAGTTCCTATTTGGGAGGAAGAGACAAGTGTCGATGCAAAGCCATCCACTCCAGCATACACCGTGACAAGCGGTGACCCTACATCGCCCGGCTCCCATGTAACCTGCGTCCACACGATCTTTTCCCGCGTGGGATCATACGGAGTGTTGGGGACCGTGAAGTCGATGTAATTTAGGTTGGAAAAGAGATTCCAGACACCAATGCGTTGATCGTAAGACTGCCACCAACTTTCGCCGCCACTCGCCGCCAATGGCGTCCCATTGGGGTTGTAGTAATCCATTTCCGGCAACGAAACAGGGGAATTGGTAGGGAAAGTAAAATTCTGATAGGTTGTATCGGGCAGGAACCTTTCCCACGGAGGCTGATTAACGTCATCGGCCGGGGCCCGGACCGCTGAGACACTGAACACAATCGCCACAGCCATACATTCAAAAATACGCAATTTCATAATTGATTCTCCCATAGTGTCAGTCTACATAATCAGCTTTAATGTCTCTGATGCGTTGCCAGGGCACGCTCGCGACCTGAAAAACGCCTGTGCCGATAACAGACGGCTATCGCCCGACCAACGTCTCATGGCAGGGTACGTCCCCTCAACGATGGCGAGAATAGGACGGAAAATACACTGCTACACCAAGCCGTGCATCAGCTTTGTACAGGGTTTGCGAAGAACGCATTGACTCGGAATCCAACCTTACACAAGGTATATTTCGTAATCGATGCTGGCGCTGCCTCAATATAATGGTAGTTCTGGATGAGGAAGTTTAAGGCTAAGTTTACCAAAAGATCACCGGTTGTCAAGCATTTGTGGTGCATGCCGGCGGAATTTGGGCAAAATAGATCTATAGTTGGATAAATCTCCCCACATGATACCGATTATTTCGGGCGGTAACAAGACAATAGCGAGGGAAATCGTAGCGGAAGACGAACCATGAGAAACGCTTTTGCCAAACTAGCGATCCTCGGATTTCTTCTGTCTCTTATTTCAGCGGGTTGCGGGATGCCTTCCGATCCGGCAATGGAGACAATTAAAAAGGGGGAAGCTGCCGCCGAGAAGGGCGATTTAGATTTAGCAGTCGCGGAGTTTACTGAAGCCATTCGTCACATTGATCCACACGCGATTCCCAGCAAAGGTATGGCCCAGGCGGGACGGCCCGAAAAAGGACCGTTTTTCCACAATCGGGCAGTGTGTACGCTTAGTTGGCTATCATTGCCTACATCTATCGCCAGCAATGACGTACTATCACTAAGAACAATACCTTGGGTTGACACAACCCCACCGCCTGTGATGTTCAGTGTCCCATTGCCTGAAGAGCCGACAAAAATACTAGCGCTAGTAGTCCATTTCGAGTTGGCGCCATCGACTGTGACAACGCCGGTTGAATCAGAATATCCGCCGATGCCACCGGACCGACTGCTAACGTTGCCGCCAGCAGTAATGTTCAGTGTCCCTTTGCCATAGTCACCAACTTGTAGCACAGAATTTATAGTCCATTTCGAGTTGGCGCCATTGACCGTTACAATGCCAGTGGAACCGGAACCATCACCGATATATGATGAAACAGAATTGATAACGTTGCCGCCAGAAGTGATATTCAATTTTCCGTTGCCATTACAACCAATAGTGGAGACCCAATTGTTGGTCAATTTCGAGCCGGCGCCATCAACCGTGACAACGCCGGTGGAGCCGGAATTGAAGCCGATATATAGACCATTAGCATCAGTAACGTTGCCGCCAGAAGTGATATTAAGTGTTCCATTGCCAGAGTCGCCGATAAACAGATTAGAACCATTAGTCCATTTCGAGCCGGCGCCATCAACCGTGACAACGCCGGTTGAGCCAGAATTGTGGCCGATTTCGCAATCATCATTGCTAACGTTGCCGCCCCCGGCAATGTTTAGTGTTCCATTGCCAGAATCGCCGATATACAGACTTTCATAATTAGTCCATCCCGAGTTGGCGCCATTGACCGTCACAATGCCGGTAGAACCGGAATTAGAGCCGATAGATCCCCTGTAATTGCCGACTCCCCCGCCAGAAGTGATGTTCAGTATTCCATTGCCATTATAGCCAATAAAGGAATAATTATTGTTGTACCACGTCGAGCCGGCGCCATTGACATTTAACTCGCCCGTGCACCCGGATGAATTGCCGACGTAGGTATTCTGTAAAGAAACATGGTTGCCCCCATCAACTGTTACAGCGCCGTTTGATGTCTGCCCTATAAAAACGCTGTTTACCCATTGAGACGGATCAGCGGGGTTGACATCATCGGAGACAGTAATCGCGGCGTGAAGTGGGTTATGGCCATTTAGAATGAGTGCCGAAACGACAAAAAGGAAATATAAACAATTCTTGGTACGCATGATAAACTTCTCTACTCTCCTTGAGCGACGGAAAAATAAAGACCCGGAAAAAATACGCGGAAAAATCCAACGAAGAACGACTCGCCAACGGTCGATGCCGCCAGGCGCGTGATTTAAGTTGGATTAAGAGACTGCCTCTTTCTTTTCTACTAAGCTATCTAATTGTCATATACTCCGCCCGAAAGAAGTAAATCAATAAACTTTATATTCTTTTTCCACCCGGCATGTCAAGGATTTTGTCGTCAATTTTTAGGATTTTTCGCCAGAAATAGGGGGGGACGCCTCTGTGATGCTCCGCGGCCACATTAATTAAAAGATTTTCGCCCTTGCCCTGACCTTCTACGAAGGAGATAGGGGACTCTCGGCTCAAGCGCGTGTCATCACTGTCCTTGACGCCAGGATTTGGAGTCGGGATTTGGATTGGAAGACCACTCCAGGGCGGGCTGTTTGGGGCGGGGCAATTCCAGCGAGGTTTCTTGGCGGCCTGCTTGCGATTGAGTTTCGGCGGCCAGTTGCTGGAGGAACTCGGGCGAGGCCTTGTCGAGCATAATTACCTCGCTTTTAGTTTGGGGATTGCGCCGCGATCGGATCACGCAAATCACTTCGGCGTCTTCTTTCAGCCGGCGGCGGATTTCTTCCATGGCGGCCTGTTCGCCGGAATTCAGACCCGGAGAAGATGTTCCCGCGGCTGGCATCGGTTGTCCCATGTTTTCGGGGAGAACGTTAGGTATTGAAACGGGCGAGACCGGCGGAGCCATCTGCTGCGCCATGGGCGGCGTGTTTGTTGCGGCCATAAGCGGAGTTGTTCCGCTTAGACCTTCAAAACCTTTAGGCGACTGGTAGGCAAAGGCCATGTGCGCATCGTCCAACTGGGCGCAGACGGTCTCCAAGGCGGCGTAAAAACCTTCTTGATCTTGGGGATCGCGGGCGTTGCACACGCCGATCACCAGGCCGTCGGAGGTGAACAATCCTCCGCCGCTGCGGCCTTCGGTGGGCTGGCCCGCCACTTGCAGATTGGGCGGTCCCGCATAACGATTCAGCGAAGTGACGTTACTAAAATGCGCGGCCGGATCTTTGCCATTGTCGCAACCCACGCTGGCCACTTTATCGCCTTTGCGAACTTGGTAACCGGGCGGGGCCAACCGGACCGCCGCTATCGGGCCGGGGGCTTTAATGAACAGCAAGGCCACGTCGCGTTTCAGGTCGTAAGATATCAATTGGCCGGTCACGCGCTGACCGGCGTACGGGCCGAATAAGTCCACCTCGATTTTGCCCTTGCCTTGGGAATCGCGGAAAATATGCCCGCAGGTGAGAATCAATGCGTCGCCGCCCCGGGAGTCGATTATCGTGCCCGAACCGCAGGAATTGCCGTTGGGGTCTTCGATCCGCAATCGCACGCTGGCGGCTATGAGTTTGGCATCCAGCGGGATGCCTCTTGCCGGAAAGTTTGCGCCCGGCGGGGCTGAACGTGCATCGGCGGCGAAACCTTCTGATCCGCCCTGCGCCGGCGTTTGGGACCACGGCTGCGCGGCAAGCGACGCTGCATTGCCGGAGGGTGTAAAAGAGGCTGGAATGACATTCTGGTCCTCACGCCTGGGCAAGGAACCGGGCATGCTTGCGAAACCAGGCGGGACGTTAGTCTCAGGAAACGCTTGCGGCGGTGCGGTATTCTGGGCCATCAAGCCGGGCGAACCATTCGGCGGCTGCGGCGGAGACGTGAGTTTACACATCTTCTCCAACCGGCTGAGGGTCGTGTTGCTGCCCGTTATGCGGTCTGCTTCCTGCCCATCAACAAGCATCACATAACAGGGGATGCTTTGCACGCCGTATTTTGCGGCCAGCTCGGGATTATCCTTGATGTTGATCCTTTGGACCGGATACCCTTTTTGTTGAAGCGCCCGGACCGTGGGCTCCATCGCTTTGCATGGGCCGCACCAGTCGGCATAGAAATCCAAGAGGACGGTCTGTCCGGGGTTGGATAACAATATGGCCACGAAGGCCGCGTGTAACGAGACCATAGGTTCCCTCCTTTAGGTCCTCGTCCAATTAATTTGGATAACGTTTGGTCGCCGCAATCCTTGCGACGTTATTGCCTCACACGAGGAGGCGAGCCAAAAATAATCTACATCAATGTTGCGAGGCCCAAACAATTTACCTGCTATGTAGGACGACTTTAAAAGTCGTCTTATTTCTCCCCCGTGTCACTCGCATTTAACGACTTGATAACTCATGTTTAAGTGCCCAAGGGTGCGGCATTGTCGCCGGACAGCCGATTTCACACAATCTCAACTTATTGGTTTTTTATCTTATAATTAATTTAGAACCACCCAAATGGATGTCATTTCTCACACTCCACTTTGCATTCGGCTCTCCGCATGTCTTCCCTAGCCCATCACCCCAAGCGCCCAACCCCTATTAAAGGGGTGTTTGTCTGGCAAATCTGGGAAAACAGTTACGACCGTTTGATCTCGACAAACGGGTTTTGCCGGAATAACCGATAAATTTTCTTAGCCTTCCTATCCCACACAAAGACAAGGTGCCTTCCGTGAGCATACACCCGCTTGCCGTTATCAGTCCCTTGGCCGAGATCGGGCCAGGTGTCAAGATTGGACCCTATTGCGTGATCGAACCGAATGCGACCATCGGTCCGGATTGCATTCTGGAAAATCACGTGATTATAAAAGAGGGAACTACGCTCGGGGCGCAGAACCGCGTGTTCGAAGGCGCCGTGTTGGGCGGATTGCCTCAACACGTGCACGTTCCCGATCGCCCGGGCAAGGTGCTGATCGGCTCGGGCAACACCATTCGCGAAAACGTTACAATCCACCGGGCATTGGATGAACATCGCAACACGATCGTCGGCGATAATTGCCTGCTTATGGTCAATGCCCACGTCGCCCACGACTGCCAGATCGGCAACAATGTGATTTTGACCAACAACGCCATGCTGGCCGGTCATATTACCGTAGGCGATCGGGCATACATATCCGGGGCGGTGGGCATTCATCAATTCTGCCGGATCGGCATGTTGGCAATGGTCGGCGGCCAGGCCCACGTCACCCAGGACGTGCCCCCATTCGTGACCGTTAACGGCATGAGCAGCCTGATTGTGGGTTTAAACAAGGTTGGATTGCGACGCTCCGGTTATGACCAGGCCAAAATCCAACAGCTTAAAGAGGCTTATCGCGTAATCTATCGCAGCGGCCTGATGTGGAAGGAAATCCTGGAAATACTGCGCACAGAATATGTTTACGATCCGGCGGCGTTATTCTATGAATTTCTGTCCACAACTAAGCGCGGCATAGTTTCCGAGCGCCGCATGCCGCCTAACGCCACGCTGAAAATCCAGCCCCGCGAAGCCGAAGAAGAATCGTTCCCGCAACGCAAGGCCAAAGCGGCCGGTTAACGGTAAAACCGGCTCCACTGCTTTTTTTGAGGGCATTACAGGGACTGTCCCGATTTTCGCTGCGAAAATGGGACTGTCCCCGTGAACGGTTATACGCCCGACACACCACTTGCGTCGCCGCTTCCGCCGCACCTACAAATGCATCTGCATGAACTTGAAATACTGATCCCAGTCGGAGGGCACGGCGCCGTGGCCTCCGGCGTGCATGTAATAGCCGATGGTGTGCAGAATCGGCTGGCCGGCGGCTGGCATCTGATCGGTTCCCAGCCCCTCTTTGCCGAGTAGTTCGTACACAGGCCCTGCCGCTACGGCAGCCAGGAATTCGCCTTTCGGATCGGACCAACGGTCTGTGTTTCCGGTCTGGAGCAACACGGGGCGGGGCGCGATCAGCGCAAGGAGCATGTGCGAATCGACGGGGAGCTGATCGACGTGGTCGGCGTACTTCGCGTAATTAGCGCAGAATTGATAGGGGTACCGCGTGGGCTCGACCAGATGCTTGATGGTCTCGCCGTAGTTGCGGCGGCTGAGGGCGGCGCCGCCTTCACCAGAACAACTGGCAATAACCATGGCGAATCGGGTATCGCGGGCACCTGCCAAGAGCACCGTCTTGCCCAGCCGCGAAACACCCGTGATGGCCACCCGCTTGGCGTCCACGTCCTTGTCGGTTTCGAGGTAGTCCAGGGCGCGACTCAAGCCCCACGCCCATGCGCCGATGGCGCCCCATTCGTCCGGCGCGGGCTCGGTTTGTTCCGGCTTGAGATATTGGCCGCGCACGCCGTAGGGGACGCAACCTAAAGCGTCTGGATCGATGTCGGTGTAGTTAAAGGTGGCGATGCCGAACCCCTTGTCCAGCACCGGCAGGACGTTCAGGCCACCGAATCCGAAGCCTCCGGTCGCAGGCACCCGTTGCTTCTGTTTCTTGTCCCAGATCTGCCCCACCTTCACACCCGGATCCTTGACCGCCAAATTGTTGCCCGTAAAGCCCAAGCTCAGAAGCAGGGGCGCCGGTTTGGCGGCGCCTGCGGGCAGATAGATCAGAAGATCCATCTTGGGGCCGGACTTGTCCTTGTTGAAGCAGATTGTCACCTGCTTGCGCATAGCCTTCCCGTCCATCGCCGGAGTTCCTTTGTCGAACACGTCGAAGCTCATGTCCGCGGGGCGGTCCGGGCTGCGGCCGTATTCGTTTTCCTCAAACAGCCGGACTATCTCCGGCCGCCGCTTCTCAAACCAGGACTTTGCGTCGCGCACCGGCTGCCCGTCGGCAAGCTTGAGCGGATCAGGAAGCGTGTAGTTTCCGACGCGGGCTTCGGTGTAATTGACCGGGATGCCTTTGATGTTAGCGTCAGGCGCATCGTCGATCTGCCCCTGCGCACGGCCGCAGCAGAAGACAACTGCTGAGGCGGCAGCCAGGATTCTGAGGCAACTTGTGGATTTCATGGTGCGGATCCTTTCAATGAAAGTTCAGTGACAGCCAGACTCAGCGATCGGAACTGAGGACCACGGTTACAGGGCCGAGCAGGCCTGACTGCGGCACGGTCCGTGCGGCGCCGCCCCGCGCTCCGATCATGCCAGCCTGCGCGCCGCCGCCTGTCAGCACCGCTTTACCGGACTGCGCGAGGCGGTCGCCCATCATGCGGTTGGTCCACTGATTGGTGACCTTGATTTCGAGGCGGTTTTCCCCTGGTCGTAGTGCGCCGGTAAGGTCGAGCCGGTAGGGCGGTTTCCACAACGTGGCCAGCGGCGTGCCGTTGAGCGAAACCTCGGCGATATCGTTCACCCGTCCCAGGTCGAGCAGGACTTTCGCCCCCGGGCGAAACCAGGCATCCGGCGCCTGCACGGCCTTGGAGTAGGTGGCGGTCCCCGAGTAATATTTCACGCCTTCATCCGAGTTGGCGGACCAGGGCTCCAGTTGCGCCAATTGGATGTTCGCCGGCGCGCCCAGGTTCGGGAGGAAACTCACGTCCCACGGTCCGTCCACCGTGGCCGCGACTACCGTCTCCGGGCGGGGCAATGTGCGTGACGGCGAGCCTGCCGCCTGCCGGAAGACCACGAATACCGCCTCGCGCTCAGCCAGATGCAGCGACACCGTGGTGCGGTCCTGGATAATGACATAATCCGCCGGCTCGACCTGCCCGGTGTCGGGATGCCAGAGTTCGGCCTCTTTGCCGGCCACGCGGAAGCGGGCCTGAATGTCTTGGGGACGATCCGTCCGATTGGCCAGGTAGTAGATGTCGGCATCGCCCACCCGCCGATGGATCCAGGGCAGGTCGGCATCCAACGGGCGACTGGACTCGAAGTCCTTGGGGAGTTGGAGCGAAGCCAGAACGTCGGCAAGCGGCAGGCCCCACACCACTCTGCCCTTCCCATAGAAGCGCTGGTTCCGGCTGACGCCGTCCAGGTCGCCCCACACGTCAGCGGCCAGCGACTGCAACTCGCCATCGGCATCGGGATAACCGACGAGGCTGGGTGATTTCACCGCCTTCGGGCCCACTACGGTCGCACCGCCTGCCACCAGTTCGCGGATTTTCTTCAGCACGGGCGGCGTCATCCGGTCGATTTGCGGCAACACCAGCACCCGGTAGCTCATGCCGTCGGGCAGCACCATCCGGCCGTCCTGGCCGACCGACAGCCGGTTGAGCAGGACATCGGCGTTGATGCAGTCGTAGTTGTATCCGTCGGGCGGCTCCGGCTGTAGCCCCGCTCCCCAGAACGGCTGGCTGGAAGGCGCGCCTTCATGCAGGAGGTAGGCCAGATCGGCCACGAACAGCCCTTGCTGCAACATGAACGAGTTGCGCGCGAGGTAGGCCATGAAGTCGCCGGCCTGTTCCGCCCAGGTGATGTTGCGGTTGATGTGCGTGCCGACCATGGTGTTGCCGGGCTTGGTGTCGAGCGGCTGATGCGCGGACGTATGAAAGACGATGCGATTGACGCCCTGCGCAAACCAGTAATCGCCAACCTTCTTCAGCGTGTAGGGGGCTTCGTAACCGCCGCCGGTGAACGATTCGGCGGCAACCAGGTTCTTGCCGTAGGCGTGCGACGCCGATGCCGCGCCGTGCACGTCCGCATAGTACTGCAAGTCAGGATGCATCACTCCAACCCAAAACTCGCCCATCGGGATATCCACCTTGCTTTTGTTGAACAGCGTGTCTTCGATGACTTCCATCGAGACGCCTGCGGCTTCCGCATAGACGCCGATCCCCTGCTTTCGCAGCAACTCCGCGATCGTGCCGTAGTGGCAATCCGCGAACATGTCGGCCAGCGTGCGGCGGAAGTCCCACAGGAACCGGTCGCTCACCTCGGCGCTCTCCACCACGCGCCCAGTCAGGGCGGGCAGATAGGGCGTGGGATCGTAGCCGCGCCGCTGGCGGAACTCGCTGAGCATCTCCTCGGTCCAGTTCTGCATTCCGGCTTCCCAACTGTCCATCAACACGTACCGCAGGCTTTTGCCGTATAGAGGCCCGAGGGCCTTGTTGATCGGATCTGTGTAGCCGTGGAGGTAGGCCTCCACATGCTTGCGGCTGAGCTTGTCCACTTCGAGGCCGGAGCCCGCCGCCGTGGCCGGACGGTTCTTTGCGCCGGTCAGTCCATAGCCCATGCGCAGAATCGTCCACTTGCCTTCCGGGACGTCCCAGGCGAGGCTGCCGTCTGGGGTCATCTTCGATGTCAAATCGACGATGTCGGCGCGAGATCGTCGCGGCGGCAGGGACCGGCGGGGTGGGCGACGATTCATATTGATAGAGGAAACTGAAGCCGGCCTTCTCCTCCCAACGATGCACCCGCGCTCCGCTGTGCAGCACGAACTCGCCAATCGTGTACTGCTGGGCGGGCTGCGGACGAGCCTGGCTCATGGTGGCCGCCGGCTTCAACGGCGCGCCGGTCATCTCTAAGCGGAAGAACCTCGCCGTCGTCTCGGGAAAGACGAACGTCCTCTCGCGACCCTGTCGATAGAGCTGCGGCCCCGGCAGCATGGTCAGCGGCCGGAAGTCCTTTCCGTCTGCGCTGGCCAGCACGCGGCCAACCGGTATGCCGCTACTACTGGCGATGGTAACTGCGCGGGCCGCAAACGGCTCGGCAAACTCGTACTGCACCCACGCCGGCTCGTCCGTTCCGGCGGCGGGGATATTCACTGCGGAGTTAGGATTATCGTCCATCAACGCCTTTCCGTTGATTGGGCCCGCCCCAGTCGTCACCTTGGGGTTCAGGCTCGCCATGGCAACATCGCCGGCGGGCGTGCGGAAGGCCAGCACAGCGCCGTCGCCGTAGAACGCGGTGCCGCCACGCCCTCCACCCCCGGAAGGCTGCGGCAGCTTGCCGCTGAAACTCGCGGGGCCTTCAACCGTGGTTTCGCTCCAGACGAGTTTCTTCATCGCCTGTTGAGGTTGCACCCACGGCCCGCCCGTCTCGCTCCAACCGGGCGAACTGAAGATGGCCATCTCCAGGCCCAAGCGATCGGCCTCGGCAGCCGCGTGCCGGACGGCGTCCAACCATTCCGGCGTGCCGAACATGATCTTGTTCTGGACCGTCTGGCCGCCGCCCGCAGCCACGTCAGCCAACTGCATGCCGCCGATGCCGACGCGCTTCATCCACTCCAGGTCCTTCGTGATTCCTTCCTTGGTGACGTTGCCGGCCGTCCAGTGCCACCAGGTCCTCGGTTTGGCCGAGTCAGGCGGGTCCCTAAAACCTTGTTCGAATGCGCCGTCCGTGTCTTGGGCGTGCGCCAAACCCACCAGGGCCGACACGCCGACAATGATTGCCGCCGCTATGAGTGTTTTGCATGTGCGATTCATGATTTGCTTCTTCCGATTCTGAGCCAGCGTGCAAAGGGATATTTGGACCAGTCCCCGGCCGGGGCGTGAACCGTTGCCGTCGGGTGGAGGACGTCATTATTTTCGACAGTCTACAGGGCAATGTCAAGCATGTGATGTTCGAGCTGAGTTGTTCGAGGGCCGCTGCTGACGACGGTAGGCCATCAGCAGGGCCGCGAAGGCCACAAACTCTCGTAATGACGAGCATTGTTATAGAACTTGCTTCTTTTCCCTGATACTATTAGAATATTTGATGAAGGGCCGCTATGATTTAAAATGCACAAAACCAGCATACCCCGTAGATGATCGTGGTGAAAAAAACCATTCCTCTGGACCAACTGCCCGCCGGACAGGCCGCCTTCATTCGTAGCATTCGAGGAGATCCCGACCACATACATCGGCTGGAAGAGATCGGCTTACGCGACGGTTTGCGCATCGAGATGTTCCGGCCGGGCAACCCCTGCATCATCCGTTTGGCATGCAATAAAATCTGTTTGCGGGCCGACGACATGCTGCACGTGCTGGTCGAACCGATTCCCGCGATTTAGGTTTTACAGATCAGGGATTCCGAGATTTTGAACTATTGTGTCCACCGCCGCTGAAAAATCAGTCATCACAGTCGCCCTGATCGGCAACCCGAACACGGGAAAATCGACGCTCTTTAGCGTCCTGGCAGGCATACACCAGCATATTGGAAATTATCCCGGGGCCACGGTCGAAAAAAAGACCGGAGCCATGAAATTCGCCGGCGTGCATTACGAGTTGGTCGATTTGCCGGGCCTGTACAGTCTGGCGCCCGATTGCGCGATGAAATGGTGGCGGTCGATTTGCTTTTGGGGCGGCAAAAAGATTATCCGCCCGTCGACGCGATCATTTGCATTGTCGACGCCGCTAATTTGGCCAGGAATCTTTACCTGGTCAGCCAGGTGCTGGAGTTAGGCTTGCCCACGGTTCTGGCAGTGAACATGCTGGATGTCGTTATTGCCCGGGGTGTCGATCTCGATCTGCCCAGGCTAGAGCAACAACTGGGCATACCGGTGGTCGGGGTTCAGGCACATCGGCGCGTGGGCGTGGCCGAGTTGAAAATCGCCCTTGCCCGCGCAGTTGCCGCCAAGCCATGCCCAAGCGAGACGACATTTCCACAGGTTTTTGAGCGCGAGACGTCTTGGCTCGTGGAAAAGTGCGACTCGTTTTCCACCGCAGATGATGCGAAAACGCCTATGTCTTCATTTCTGGCCCGCCGCTTGCTCTTGGATTCAAACGGATATCTAGAGCGGGCGATTTCGGCCGATTTGGATGTCGATCTGACGGCGTATTTGGAATTGGCCCGCGAGCGCCTGACTGCGTCGAACTGCAGCGTTCCCAGCGTGGAAACCTCCGCCCGGTACGATTGGATTCATCGCATTTTAAAGGGCGTAATTACCGATCCCGGCCATTATCACCATACTTATTCCGATCATATCGACCGGGTGCTGACCCATCGCGTCGCCGGGCCGGCGATCTTCGCCGCGGTGATGCTGGTGATGTTCCAGGCTGTTTTTGTGTGGGCCCATCCGGCCATGGATGCCATCCAGGCGGGAATCGGCGCGTTGGGCGGATGGATAGAAGCAGCCATGGCCGAAGGCACATTGCGGAGCCTGCTGGTTGACGGCGTCGTGAGCGGCGTAGGCGGAGTGCTCGCCTTTTTGCCGCAAATTCTCATCCTCTACTTTTTTATCGGCATACTGGAAGACTGCGGATACATGGCCCGGGCGGCGTTCCTCATGGACCGCGTCATGTCGCGGATCGGGCTGAGCGGAAAATCGTTCATTCCCATGCTTTCCTCGTTTGCTTGTACCGTGCCAGGAATAATGGCCTCGCGAGTGATCGAAGACGAGCGTGACCGGCTGACCACGATTCTGGTCTCGCCCTTATTGACCTGTTCGGCCCGTTTGCCCATTTATGCCTTGCTCATTGCCGCCTTCATTCCCGCCCAGTCTTACTTGCACGGATTTGTGAATTTGCAGGGACTTACCCTAGCCGGCCTGTATGGCCTGGGAATCGTCATGGCCGTGGCCGTGGCCCTGGTCCTGAAACGGACTCTGTTGCGGGGCCAGTCGCCGCCGTTCGTCATGGAACTGCCCGGTTACAAGTGGCCGTCGCTGAGGACCGTGGCATTTCGCGTCGGGCAGCGGGGATGGGTTTTTCTGCGCTGCGCGGGCACGCTCATCATGGCGGTCTCGGTTTTGGTTTGGGCCGGATTGTATTATCCGCACGATCCGGGGATTGTCGCCCCGCTGGTTAAAGAAAGTCAGGAACTTCGAACAAATCTGGAGCGGATGGGACCTCAGGATCCGCTCAAGGCCGGGACTGCCGCGCGCGTTGTTCAATTGCAGCGCGATATCGAGACGGCCCATCAACACAACAGCCTGCTGGGCCGTTTGGGACGCGTTATCGAGCCGGCTGTAAAACCCCTGGGCTGGGATTGGCGGATCGGCTGCGCGGTGATGGCCTCGCTGCCGGCAAGAGAAATCGTGGTAGCCACCTTGGGCGTGATGTACAATTTGGGCGGCAATGCCGACCTTAAATCGGAAACCGGCTATACCGCCTTGCAAACCCGGCTCCGCACCGTAGTTTGGGAGGGAACCGACAAGCCCGTATATAATATTCCCGTGGCATTGTCGATCATGGTGTTTTTCGCGCTCTGTGTTCAATGCGCGCCGACGCTGGCCGTCATTCGCCGTGAAACAAATTCTTGGCGCTGGCCGGCGTTCGTGTTCGCCTACATGACTACTTTGGCCTACATTGGCGCTTTGATAACCTATCAAGTCGGAATGTGGATCGGTTCATTATGACTTTCTCCTGGCAAGACATTGCCGCCGTGATCGTCATCGCGGCGGCGGCGGTTTATATCGTCATGCGCTTGTTTCGACTGGGACCGTGGAAACGAACCCCTTTCTGCGACTCCTGTGAAACGTGCATGATCGAACACGTGGACTTATCGCTTAAAGATAATTGCCCCGATGCAGGCCAGCAGATAAAGTGCGAACAGCACCCACCAGCCGAGGCGAAGCAACGGTTGCTCCGGCGGCCAGAAGATCAACAAGATCAAACTGAACAAAGCCCCTAACCCACTCACCCCCGCGATAGTATGAAGCGGGAACAAACTCATAATACTCATGAACACGGCCACGGCCGTGGTCAACACAAACATATCGGCGAGCGAGTATTGAAAGGGGATTTTTTTTGGGCGGGGGGGGATCGTAAGGGAGATGGAGAATTAATGTTCGGCGGCACTTGCGGAACAATTTCTTTTGCCGGCGGCGACAGCGCCAGGGGATAGCCCTCTTCGGGATTTTCACCGCCGTCAATGTCTATGCGTATATCTTCCATTGATATTTTTCAAGCAAACCGCTTGATTTTCCTCGTTGTATTACCCTCGGTGTATTCACCGGCGACTAATATATTATCACATATTCTGGGTAATTGTTCGCCTGAAAGCAGGTCTACTATTCGCCCGCTGCCAAGCAAGCCGCGCAATACCACGGTGCCGGCATGTTCCCGCGTGACTTTGCCTATAATGGCCGGGCCGTGCGCGGCTGGATGCTTTTGCATAATATCGAGTATTTTATCGGCTGAATTCGGCGGAACAAATGCCACCAGCCGGCCTTCGTTGGCTACGTATAAAGGATCGAGCCCCAAAATTTCGCAGGCACTGGCGACCGGTTCGGAAACGGCAATGGCCGACTCGTCCAACTCGATGCCCACCCGGGCGTCGGCGGCAATTTCGTTCAAAGCAGCGGCCAGTCCGCCGCGGGTCAAGTCGCGCAGGCAGTGAATTGTTCGGTCGGCGGCGAGCATGGCTTCGACCAGCCCGGCCAGCGAAGCGCAATCGCTTTGCAAATCGCCCTCAAATCCCAATCCTTCGCGCACGGACATAACGGCCATGCCGTGCCGGCCAAGATCGCCACTTATAAGGATCGCATCGCCGGGCTGGACCTTTGCAGGCGAGATTTCCACGTCGCGCGGCACAAGCCCGATGCCGGCCGTGTTGATGAATATGCCATCGCCTTTGCCGCGATCGACCACTTTGGTATCGCCGGTCACGATCCGCACGCCGACTTCCCGGGCCGCGGCGGCCATCGACGCCACCACCCGCTGCAGGGTTTCCATCGCAAGCCCTTCTTCCAGCACGAATCCGGCGCTGAGATAAAGCGGTTTCGCCCCGGCCATGGCCAGGTCGTTTACCGTGCCGTATACGGCCAGCTTGCCGATGTCGCCGCCGGGAAAAAACATGGGGCTTACGACGAAGGTGTCGGTGGTAAATGCCAATCGCGTGCCGCCGATCTCCAGCACCGCGCTATCGTGCGCCGGAGTTTCTCGGGTGCCACGGTTGGCTTGTCCAACCGTGCTGTCCGCACTGCCGGACAAGCCGGCAGTGGCACCCTGTGCCGGGGCTAAACTCGGCGAAGGCCGGGCAGAAACATCGACTCGATCAATTGCCGCATGAAACGCCCGCCTCCGCCATGGGCCATCTGCACCGTGGGGTGATCGCGAAGCGGAACCGGGCACTGCAACTGGAATTCGTCGTTCATTATTTCGCATTTCTCCGATATCGATAATACGCCGCGCAGGCCCCTTCGCCCGACACCATCGGCGCCCCTAGCGGCCAATCGGGCGTGCAACGGATGCCGAAGGCCGGGCAATCGGGCGGTTTTTTGTGTCCTTGCAGCACCTCGCCGGCAAGGCACTCGCTGGACTCCTCCGCTGTAATATCCGCAACTCCGAACCGCCGCTCGGCATCAAACGCCGCAAACGCCTCGCGCAAGGCCAATCCGCTTTCTGGAATTTCACCGATGCCACGCCACTTTCGAGGAACGATTTGGAATACTTCTTCCATCTGTCGCCTGGCCGCAACGTTCCCCTCAGGCCGGACCGATCGGGCGTATTGATTTTCCACTTCGCATCGCCCGCTTTCAAGCTGGCGCACGCACATTGATACGCCCTGCAAAATATCCAGCGGTTCAAAACCCGTAATCACGATGGGCACGCGGAACTCGGCGGCGATGGGGCGATATTCCTCCATGCCGGTTATCGTACACACGTGTCCGGCGGCAATGAAGGCCTGCACCCGATTCTGGGGCGATGAAAGCACGGCCCGGATCGCCGGCGGCACCAGCACGTGCGAAACCAGCACGGAAAAATTCGTAAGGCCCAGCCTCGCCGCCTGGGCCACTGCCATGGCGTTGGCCGGTGCCGTAGTTTCAAATCCCACGGCAAAAAACACCACCTCGCGATCCGGATGTTTTTGGGCCAGGGCAACGGCGTCCATCGGCGAATACACCACGCGCACGTCGCCGCCCTCGCTTTTTACCGTAAACAGATCTTTTTGCGAGCCGGGCACGCGGAGCATGTCGCCGAAAGAACAGAATATCACGCCCGGGCGCGAGGCAATGGCAATCGCTTTGTCCAGGATCTCCACCGGCGTGACGCACACCGGGCAGCCCGGTCCGTGGATCAAGATAATCTCCCGTGGCAGCAGTTCATCCAGCCCGAAGCGAATAATGGCGTGCGTCTGCCCGCCGCAGACTTCCATGATGTTCCACGGTCGCGTGGTTGCAGCGGCAATGGCATCGGCCAATTGCTTAACTTGCTCAGGATTACGATACTCGTCGATGTATTTCATATCATTTAGCACCTTATGTTGGGGCAGCAGTTTAACTGCTGCCCCAACATAGAAGCCCCGGTGAAAATACCGGGGGTCTTTATCGCGAAACCGCAAGCGGTTTTTTTATTTGTCATTCCATTTCGCCGATTTCATTAAGATACGAAAAAATCTCCTCGGCTTCGGCCTGATCGATGCGGCTGATGGCAAATCCCACGTGGACCAACACATAATCGCCCACTTGGGCCTCGGGCGTATAGGCCAGACATATATCTTTATAAATGCCCCCGAATTCGACCTTGCCCATGGGCAACTGCAATTCCGTCGGCGGAAAAATCTCGACCAATTTTCCAGGCACGCCTAAACACATAAGATGATTACCTCGAATACTTCCCGACCGCGCTCCCCGACCATGCTACGCATGGTGCCCGGTCGCGGCTAAACTATTGCGCGACCAATGGTCGCGGCTTTACATTCAATGCGGCCACGTAAATTTGACCCAGGGCGATGCCGCCGTCGCCTGGCGGGACCTCCTTATGAAGATACACTGAAAAGCCCGCCTTGTGCAACCGATTGTATACTCGTTCGGTCAACAAAACGTTTTGAAAACACCCGCCCGACAGCACGACTTTGTTTAATTTTGCGCTCTTGGCGATGTCCAAAGCCAGATCGGCCAAGGCGTTGTGAAATCGGGCGCTGATAATGCCGACCGGTAGTTTTCGCACCAGGTCGGCAAGTATTACGCGAAACATGGGTTCCCAATCGGCGATGAGATCCTGCTTTTCATCATGTCGCAGAGGAATAGCGTATGCCGACAGTTCGCTCTTGTCGGCGGCGAATTCCAAGTCCATGGCCGCCTGGCCCTCAAAAGTCGTGATCTTAGGCAGCCCGCACAAGACTGCCACCGCGTCGAAAAGCCGGCCCATGCTGCTGGTGCGGGGGCAATTTATGCGTCGCTGGAGCATTCGCATTATTGCCGTAGTCTCCGCGTCCTTGAACCAAATACTTGCGAACCGGCCTGCCTCATCGCCGAGAAATTCGTACAGCAGTCCCAATGCCGAACGGCGGGGTTCGTGCATTGCTTGATCCCCGCCGGGCAGCGAAAAAGTGCGCAGGTGGGCCGCGCGCGAGAATTCCGGCCCTTGGCAGCGCAGGGCCTCGCCGCCCCAGACGGTTCCGTCGCTGCCGTAGCCCGTGCCGTCCCATGCCAGGGCCAGCACCGGCCCTGCAAGGTCATGCTCGGCCATGGCTGCGGCAGCGTGGGCATGATGGTGCTGCACCCGCACCAACTGCACGCCCCACTTGGCGGCCAGCGATTCGGCCTCGCGCGTTGAGGCGTAATCGGGATGCAAATCGCAAACCACAACCTCGGGTTTGACCGCAAAAAAATTCACCAGATCCTCGATCGCCCGCTGAAAAACCTGGACGCTTAAAATATTATCCAAATCGCCGATGTGCGGAGTCATGACCACTTGGGCAATAGGGTGCGTGCAACGCACCTTATCATCAGTAGGGTGCGTGCAACGCACCGCTTCGTCGATTTCTTGGTGCATTTCATGCACCCTACTTCCCAGACATAACGCAACGGTGTTTTTCAGGTGTCCGCCCAGGGCAAGAATCACGGGGGCGGCGATTTTCAGACGGATGGGCAACGGCGCGAATCCCCGTGCACGGCGCATCACCTGGAATCTGCAAGGGCCGAGGCGGACAATCGAATCGTCGACCGGCCGCACAATAGGTCGATTGTGGGTCAAAATCACGTCGGCAATCGAGCCTAGTCGCTCAATTGCATCTTCGCTGGAAATGGCCATCGGATCTTCGGAAAGGTTGCCGCTCGTGCAGACAATCGGACGGCCGATCGCTTCCATAAACAAATAGTGCAGCGGCGTGTACGGCAGCATCACGCCCAAGTACGGATTGCCCAGCGCAACGCCTTCGACAATATCAAAGGTCCCCTCTCCCGACCAACCTTCGGTCGGTGCCCGGAGAGGGTTAGGGTGAGGGGTTTTTTCGTTAGTGCTTTTTCTCAGCAAAACGATCGGCGCCCGGTGCGAAACGAGTGTTTTTGCCTCTTCTTCAGAGACTTCGCAATACGGCCGCACTTCTTCCAAAGTTGAAAACATCAAGGCAAACGGCCGATCCGGCCGGTGTTTGCGCTGGCGGAGCCGGGCAACCGCCTCTGCGCTCGTCGCATCGACAACCAACTGAAAACCACCCAGACCTTTTATCGCCAGCACGCAGTTTTCCAAGACCATGGCCGCGGCAAGCGTGATGGCTTCTTCGCCCCGGGCGATGTAATTGCCCGCACCGTCGATTAATTCCAGGTGCGGCCCGCACCTTGGGCAGGCGATGGGCTGGGCGTGAAAACGCCGGTCGGCGGGATTTTCGTACTCCGCGCGGCAATCCGGACACATCTGAAAACCGGCCATCGACGTCCGCGCACGATCGTACGGCAATTGCTCGATGATCGACCACCTCGGTCCGCAGTTGGTGCAATTCGTAAACGGATAACGATAGCGCCGCTCTTGCGGATCGCGGATTTCGGCCAGACACTGGGCGCAAACGGCCAGGTCGGCCGGAATGCTCGGTCCCGGCGTTGCGTTATCGAGGCTGGCGCGGATTTCGAACGTCGCCGGACTGTCTTTTTCGCAAGGCACTTCACGAATCTCGATTGCGTCGATTCGCGCCTGTGGCGGATGCGCATTGCGCAACGATTCCACGAATTCGTCCAAATCGGCCCGTTGGCCTTGCACTTCCATACGCACGGCGTCGGCCTGGTTGAGCACCCAGCCGCAAAGCCCTTTCGCCCGGGCGGAATTGTAAACAAAGGGCCGAAACCCAACTCCCTGAACCACGCCGCGCACGGAAATCGCCAGGCGGCCGATTGATGGATTCGATGTTGGGTGGTTCATGTCGCCGGCTAATGAGTCTCAGGTAACAAATGTAGTATCTTCAGAGCCGGGCCGTGTCGGCCCGGAATCACCGGGGCGACACGCCCCGGCTCTGATTTTTCATACGACATTCATCACCTGTCAATGAACTGTTTCTTATCAACTTTTTCCGCCAGCCAGGCGGCGGCTTCGGGTATGCCTTGGCCTTTCAGCGCGGAGACTTGGAATACGGGGGCTGCCGGGGCAAGGCGTTTCATATCGGCGGCGATCCGCGCGGCATTGAAGTTCAGATGCGGCGCCAAGTCGGTCTTGGTGATGAACAAGGCGTGGGAGCCCTGGAAAATGGCCGGATATTTCTGGATTTTGTCGTCGCCTTCGGGGGTGCTTAACACGATAATCCGCAGGCGTTCGCCCAGGTCGAAACCGGCCGTGCAGACCAGGTTGCCCACGTTTTCGATCATCAGCAGGTCAATATTCGTCAGATCGAGTTCGCCCACGGCCGAGGCGACCATGGCGGCGTCGAGATGGCAGGCCCCGTCGGTGTTGATTTGCACCACCGGCACGCCGATGGCCTCCATGCGCTGGGCATCGATCGATCCGGCGATGTCGCCTTCGATCACTGCCGGGTTAAGGCGTCCGCCGAGTTCGGCGAAGAGGGCCTCCAAGAGCGTGGTTTTGCCGGAACCGGGCGAACCCACCACGTTGACGCCATACACGCCGGCGGCGTCCAATTTTGCCCGATTATCAGCGGCAAGTTGGTCGTTAACCTTCAGAATTTTCTTTGCGGCAAGGATTTTCATGAATGTTAGTTTTCAGTTTACAGTCATCAGTATACAGTTTTGTATTAATTCAGAACTATCCACTAACCACTATTAACTATCCACTTTCTGCTTATCTTCCACGTCGATGCTTTGCAGCATAAGCTCGCGCCCGCCTTCGATCGTAACTGCAACGCTCGCGCATTTGGGGCATTTGAAGACCAAGTCGTCGATTTCCACCCGGGCGTTACAGGTTTGGCAGCGGCAGGCGGCTTTGACCTCGTGAATGACGATATCCGCGCCTTCGACTAGCGTGCCGGGCGCAAGCAACTCGAAAGCGAAGCGGACCGAATCGCAATTAACGCCCGAGAGCCGGCCGATGCTCAATTCAATACCGCGGACTTTCCCGCTTTGGCCCGACCTGTGGACCTCGCGCCCAACTTGCTCGATCAGTGCGTCGACAATTGATAGTTCGTGCATCTCTCTATTATACCACAGCCAACTGCACGTGGGCGCCTTCCAGGCGGTGGGCGAGGAGTTTGGCGATTTGCGTGATCAAGCGATAACCAAGCACCGCATCTTTTTCGCATAGTTGGCGGAGTTTAATGGCATCGATCCGGATTAGATCGGTGCTTTTGGCAGTGGTGCCATTAGCGGTCATCTTGTATGGCTCGATCAGGGCCGACCAGCCCAACAAATCGCCTTCGGCCATCGTATCGACGACGCGAAGTTCTCCGTCGCCCAGTAGAAACTCGATGTTAATTTCGCCTTTGACGATGATCAACATGTGGCTGGCCGGATCGCCCTCGCTGAAGACCCGGGTGCCGCCGGGTATCGCCTTTTCCTCGGCGATCATGGCGATGTGTTTGAGACCTTCCTCGCTGATTCCGGCAAAATAGGTGTAGCGGCTTAATGTTTCAGGGGAAATCATAATTGTTTCTCCAAAAAAAGAATTACCGAACACTATCGCGGCTTAAAGCCGCAACCAAGGCCCCCGGTGTGTTCACCGGGGGCTAAATAGCCTTTTTACATTTCCTCGATTACCCGCATTACCGCCGCGACGGCCAGGGGAATTGCCGCCTCGACGGCGGGCGTGCATTGCTCGCTAAAGGTCAGTATATCTTCGGCCTCGATTCCAACAAGCAGGATATCCTCGTTTTTTGGCAAGGCAACGCCCGCCTTTCTGCCGAATTCCAGTGCCGTGGGCAGATTTACGTCATGGGCCGAGGCGCTGCGCTGCGTGGATATGGAATCGGGCGTAAGTCGATGAACAGTGCCGGGCGGGGCGCCGCTTTTGATCGCATCGATGATTATCGCCCGATCGAACCCGATCATCCGCTCCATCAGCCTCAGCCCGCCCCAATAATCCTCCGATACTTCGACGTCCGTCCGGCCGGCCAGCAATGGCTTGAGCTTTTCGGCCACGCGCAGGCCGACGCTGTCGTCGCTGACCAGCGGATTACCCAGGCCTAGCACAAGTATTTTCATGGTTATGTTGATTTCCAACTATCTGCTGAGAAACACCGGGCGTAAAGCGCCCGGGCAATCGAATCCCAGAAAAAGAATATCGTATAAAAAGTCAGAGCCGGGGCGTGTCGCCCCGGCATTTCCGGGCCGACACGGCCCGGCTCTGATGAATAAACACAACATTATTCACCTGAAACTCAATAAACATTTTCCGAACCTGACATCTTTTCCACCACCTTGATTCCCAGCAACTCCAGGCCTTTTTGGATGGTGCGGGCGGTCAGATCGCACAACAGCAGGCGGCTCTGACGCAAGGGCTCGCTTTCGGCCCGCAGCACGTGGCAATGCTCGAAAAAAGTCGAGTAGCGGTTGGCCAGTTCAAACAGATAGGCCGTAAGCTGGTTGGGGCGATAATCGGCCGCGGTCAGGTCGAGGGCCTCGGCAAAGCGGAGCAGTTCCAGGGCCAATGCGCGTTCCGCTTCCCGTTCGGCTTTTTTGTCCGGCGGTGTGAGGTTTATGGCCGCGTCCGGAACTGCGCAAGGCTTCGGCATCGAAGTTGCCTTTGGCAAAAATGCTCCGCACCCGGGCGTAGGCATATTGCATGTACGTGGCCGTATTGCCGTTCATGGCCAGCATCTTGTCGTAGCTGAATACGTAATCGCTGGTGCGGTTCTGGGAAAGATCGGCGTATTTCAAGGCGGCGATACCCACGCCCTCGGCTATTTCAGCGCGTTTTTGGGGCGAAATTTCCGGGCCGTCGGGTTTGGCGTCGTCGTTGGCCGATACGATCTCAGCCGCGCGGCGAACGGCCTCATCCAGCAGGCTTTCCAGGCCGACAGTATCGCCGGATCGGGTTTTAAAGGGCCGGCCATCTTCACCCAACACCGTGCCGAAACTGATGTGCTGAAACTCGATCTTGTCATATCCCCACCGCTTTGCCGCCGCAAAAAGCTGCTGGAAATGCAGGCTTTGCCGATGATCGACGACGTACAAAACGGCGTCCGGGCACCAGGTTTCCATGCGATAACGGATGGTGGCCAGATCGGTGGTGGCATATAAAAACGCCCCGTCTTGTTTGCGTACGAGCATGGGTGCGTCTTGATCGGTGAAAAAAATGCAAACCGCCCCTTCGCTTTGCTGGGCAATGCGCTTAGGCAAGCAATTCGTCGACCACCGCCGCCAATCGGTCCTCGTAAAAACTCTCGCCGAGGGTATGATCGAATTGGACGTCCAGTCGATCGTACATCCGATTGATTTCGTCCTCGCATTTTGGCAGGAATTCCTGCCAAAGACGGCGGTTTTCCACGTCGCCGGCATGCAGTTTGGCGGTTTCATTCAGTGCGGCAACGTTGATCTCCGGGTGTTCGAGCGAGAGCCGGGCGATTTCCAAAGGGTCGTTCTCGCCGGAGGCATGTTTTTCTTGATACTCGATTATCTGCCGCACCAGCCGGTACAGCCGGGCAAGTTCACGTACGGGATTTTTTTTGTATGCCTCGGCGTCGAGGAAGTGTTTGTATCCGTATAAGATCATGCCGAATTGCGTGCCCCAATCGCCGATGTGATTGTCGCTTATCACGTTGTGGCCCAGGAAACGCAACGTGCGGCACAGGGCGTCGCCGATGACCGTCGAGCGGATGTGGCCCACGTGCATGGGTTTGGCCACGTTGGGGGCGGAAAAGTCGATCACGAAAGTCCGCGGATGTTCGACAGGCTCTATGCCCAATCTATCAATGTCCCGCACAATCGCGCTCAGGCGCCGGATGAGCCACTCGTCTTTCAGGCGAAGATTGATAAATCCCGGACCGGCGATTTCCGGCGGATGGCAAATGTCGGCCACGTCCAGATGCCGCATGATATCCGCCGCCACGTTGCGCGGCTGGCGCTTCAGCCGCTTGCCCAAGGGCATGGCCAAATTCGCCTGGTAATCGCCGAATTTCGGATCCTGACTGGGGCGGACCTGGTCGAGATACTCTTCGGGAGAATCGGTCAAGCCGGCCAGAGCGGTGCGAAATCGCGATTTCAATTCGGAAAGGATATTCATGCTCGAAAAAATTTTAGGAGATAATCCATCTATTGGAAATCAGGAATTGAATATTGTAAAGCCCACGGGTTGCAACCCGTGGGCTTAATTTTCTGGCACAAGAGCATCCGGCTGGACGTTATTTCAACTTTGTACTATGTCTTTGCTTTCCGCGGTTCGTAGGGTACGCGTTTTGCGCGGCCCCAAAGTTGTTCCAATGCGTAGTAGGGGCGGGTTTCGGGCTCGAATAGATGCACGACCACGTCGCCGTAGTCCAGCAGTATCCAGCGGCTTTCGCCGTATCCTTCAATTCCCAGACGCCGGTCGCCCTCCGCGGCCAGCACCCGGTCGATTTCCTCGCTCATGGCGTGCAATTGACGCCGGCTAGTGCCGCTTACGATTACGAAAAAATCGAACAAGGAGGTCAATTCCCGCATGTCCAACAGCACGATGTCGGCGCCGCGGTTTTCCTCGGCGGTTCGGGCGGCCAGCAAGGCTCGATCCAGGCTTGCGGCCGGTGTTTTTTTGGTTTTAACTTCAGGTCGTGCGCTACTGTGCTTCACGTGGAGACTCGCAGAGGTGTTCTTCAATTACAATTCCATATTTTAACTGCCAACAAAAAATATAGTCAGAGTGTCCTCAAGGTATTTTCAAATTACTGTGTAACCAAATACCTCTTAAGAACTACGTTATGATGCGATACAACTGTGATACCTTGTGATATTTTATCATATTGGCTGTTTATATTCCGACAAAACCATCCTATCGCCAAATAAAAAAACCCGCGGATTTCCACCCGTGGGTTTATTTTCTTCATTAGCCAAATTTAGTAGGCAAAACACAACCGGCAAGTTATGGGTGTCCTGTGGCGGGTTGGTTGATGGAGTCGGGATATTGCTTTTCTTGTTGCTTTTCATCGGCGACTTTAAGGGCCGATTTGGCGAGTTGCATGCCTGTTTGAATCTCCTGGGGGCTGAAATATGACTCGCCCATCGTACCGTTGGCATGCCGGTAGCGCTTAGCAGCCAATTCCTGCCAGGACATGTCGTTGTTCAAGAACCAGGTTGCCGCCTGGGCTGCCCGCTGGTTAATTTGGCCCGCGCCCAAGGTGCGGCAGAGTTCCACGACGGCCGGTTTATTTGTGACGTTTTCAAGAGGCTTGATTTCGTAGGGGATGCGTTCGTTGGGCTCGCCTTTGCCATGGTCCAAGCAGACGGTGGCCACGTTGAATTTGCCGACTTTTTCCGGAGGTACGTTGAACATACCCATCCCGCCGCCTCCCATACCGCCCCCGCCCATGCCCCCGCCCGTGCTTTGAGCTCCTCCGCCACCAGTGGAGGTGCCGCCGGTTCTGGTTCCACCGCCGGCAGCGGCTTGTGCCAATACAGGTACGCCGGCGAAAGTCTCGGGCAATTTCACGGTTAAGGGCTTATCGGTTTTATTCTCGATTAGAATGTGGCACAGTGTGGAATCCTTGGGGATCAGTTTGACGGCGATTTGCCCGTTCTCCATCGCGCTGAACATCTCCACCGTTTCCTGATTCGCGTCGCTTCCGCCTGACTTGGGCGTGCGGCCCTCGGCGGCAATAAGCAAGGCGGGAATCAACATCGCGGCAATTACCAAACAAAGCAATGTCAATCGCCGGTTGTACTTATACTGATTCATATACGGAATTCTCCAGATATATTTGGACTACCTGCCGGTTACTGTGCAGCGACTAGTTCGCCTCTTCCATATATCCTAATTAGTTTGGTCAAGAAAGCCAAGTAAAAAAGTCAAACCAGGGGGATTCCGGAAATCGGGCAAATAACTCTTGAGACGGGGTGGCGGAAAACGGCCAGGATGCGGATATCTGCTCAAATTCGGGCGAATTAAGAACATTTGGAATACTTGCTTCCTGACATGTTTCGGAAATCAGCGGCGAAAAGAACGGTTTGCCAATTGATTTGGCCATGGTTATTATCCCCCCCAATATTATTATTGTTGACACATAAGTAACTAATTCTGTAGACTTCTCGGTTTATTCAATGTCGCGATTCTATGGATTGCTGATATAAGCAATTCCTTATTTCCCCATAGGAGTACATGAAGCATGGTTAAGCACGTTAATTTGGGCCATAAGCCGGCCAAGCCGACGTCGCACAGGATGCGCGTCTTGTGGTTATTAATTTTGACGGTGGGCATTTTATCGGCGGCGGGTTGGATGTTCGCCCAACCCGAGGCGGCGCCCTCGGCCGGAGGCGAGGAGGCAACCGTCTCGATTCCTCTTTTCGCACCGATATTGAGCAATACGTTTGCATGGTACGAAAAGGTTTTGTTGATAGCAAACGTTTTCATAGCCATTGCCGGGTTGATTTATGCTTTGACCCTGGTCAAGCAAGTTAAAGAGGCCCCCCAGGGTACTCCGCGGATGCAAGAGATCGCACATGCCGTACGCGAAGGAGCAAACGCTTATCTTTACAGACAATTTCGCGTGGTATTTGTGTTGATTATTCTTATTACAATACTGCTTTATTATGGGGCCACCCTATCGCATGCTCCGGCATCGATCGCCATCGGTCGGGCAATCGCCTTCCTCGTAGGCTCGACTTTCTCGGCCATGGTGGGTTTCTTTGGCATGAGAATGGCCACCGTGGGAAATCTCCGTGTGGCCACCGCCGCGCAAACCAGCTTTGGCCAGGCCCTGCAACTCGGCTACCGCACGGGCACGATAACCGGCATGTTGACCGACGGCCTTGGACTATTGGGCGGTTCGATTATCTTCTTGATCTACGGCGAACACGCATATGAAGCCCTGTTGGGATTCGGTTTCGGCGGCACGCTTCTGGCCTTGTTCATGCGTGTCGGCGGAGGTATTTACACCAAGGCGGCCGACGTGGGCGCGGACCTGGTGGGCAAACTCGAGGCCGGCATTCCCGAGGACGATCCCCGCAATGCCGCCACCATCGCCGATAACGTGGGCGACAACGTGGGCGATTGCGCCGGTATGGCCGCCGATATATTCGAAAGTTACGAAGTCACCATCGTGGCGGCCATGATCCTGGGCATAGCCAGTTTTGGACACAAGGGCGTGATCTTCCCCTTACTCGTCCGCGCCATCGGAGTCATCGCCAGCATCATCAGCACCTACAGCGTGCGTGCGGGCGACAAGGGCGACGTGGCCGGGGCCATGAGGAGCGTCAATAAAGGCTTTATCATTGGCTCCATACTTAGCGTGCTCGGCTTTATCGTACTGGGCTTCCTTTACCTGCGATTTAACGCCGACATGGTTGCCAATGGGACGCTCACTCAAACCGCCTGGGATAGCATTCAATCGGTAGGATTTTGGGCGAATTTCGGCTACGTTGGATTGGACATGCGGCCTGCCTGGACCTGTTTGATAGGTATTGTCTTGGCGGTGTGCTTGAATAGGTGCACCGAGTATTACACGGGCACCGAATTCTCGCCCGTCAAGAGCCTGGCCAAGTCCTGCGAAACGGGTCATGCCACGAACATCATCCAAGGCTTAGCCGTGGGTTATGAAAGCACCGTGATGGCCGTGTTGATCATCGCCGCCGCGATCCTGGCAAGCGCCTTGATCTATACCGGCACTAACGCCACGTTCGTGGCCTTCGGCGTGGCCATGTGCGGCATCGGCATGTTGACCCTCACGGGCAACACCATCTCGATGGACGTGTTCGGGCCGGTGGCCGACAACGCCAACGGCATCGGCGAAATGGGCTACGATGAAAAAGAGATGGGCCCGGCCAAATACAAGGAAGCACGCCAAATCCTGGCCGACCTCGATGCGGTGGGCAACACCACCAAGGCCATCACCAAGGGCATCGCCATCGGTTCGGCCGTGATTGCCGCCGTTTCGCTGTTCAACAGCTACATCGTTTCCATCGGCTCGGTGGGCAAGGGCGAAACATCGGGCATCTCCAAAGCAGTCTACGAAATGGTGGCCTCGATGCTCTCGATTTCCAATCCCAGGCTGTTCATCGGCCTGTTGATCGGCGGCGCTGTGCCGTTTCTGTTCAGTTCGATGACCATCCGCGCGGTGGGCCGGGCGGCATTCTTGATCGTCAAGGAATGCCGGCTGCAATTCCGCGATAAAGCAATCTGGGAAGGCACGAAGAAACCCGATTACGGGCGAGTCGTGGATATCTGCACCACTTCCGCCCAAAAAGAATTGATCGGTCCGGGATTGTTGGCCATCCTGGTGCCGCTGTTGGTGGGCTTCGGTCTGGGCGAAATCGCCCTGGCCGGATTCCTCGGCGGCATGATCGTCACCGGACAGTTGCTGGCCGTATATATGGCCAACGCCGGCGGCGCTTGGGATAACGCCAAAAAAACCATCGAGGACGAACCCCGCACCGAAACCACCGGCAAGGGCAGTGAAAAGCACAAGGCCGCCATCACCGGCGACACCGTGGGCGATCCGCTGAAAGATACCGCCGGCCCGGCCATCAACCCGCTGATCAAGGTCATGAACATGGTCAGCCTGTTGATCATCGGCCTGATTTTGCCTTACGACACGGCCGTGTTGAACAATCTGCGCGGCTTGAACGATCCGGTCGTAAATAGCGGGTTGGCCGATTTGCACGTCGAGACCGCCTCTCGTTCGCCCGATCTGTTGTTCTGGACGATGATCATCGTTTCGGTGATCGGGCTGCTGTGGGCGGTATGGCAGTCGAAGCGCAAAGCGCCCGACATGATAGAAAAATAATCCCGATCGGATTTTTGATCGCGAGATAATAATTGTTGGGGTGGCAGTTGAACTGCCACCCCAACTTTTTTGGCCCGCAAGTTGCAACCCGTGGGCTTCTTTTGTAAAGCAGCGACGGGCGCCGACTGAAGGTCGGTCGGTCGCGCCAAAGGAGCAGGCACACTCCGCATGCCGTTTCATTTTTTACGCCAAATCAATAAACCCAACGCGGCAATGGCCAGAAGAACAAAGGTACTTGGTTCGGGCACGGAACCGACAATTAGATCATCCATGGCAAAGTAGCCCGGAGTGTTCATACCAAAGTCACCGTTATCCGTCGACGTCAGTTTGAATTGCAGCGTCTGGACATCATTGCCAAGGCTCGACAAATCCGCCCAAGTCCATTGATTGAGGATATAGTGATTTTGAGGATCGGGATCTCTAAAATCGGCCAAGTAGAAATAAATGGGACCATGAGTAACGCCGCTGGAATCTTCACCGGTAATCGTCAATTTGAACCAGTCCGGATCGGCGCCGGTATCGCCGCCGAACTTTTTTGTCCCATTGTATCCATTAAGCATGGATAAATAATCGTAAGTGGTATTGGTGAAGAACGCGCCCTGGACGGTTCCGGGATTGGCTAGAGAGATAGTGCATAAGTTAGTGGTAAAACTGGGAAAGCCCACTGCATATTGGACCGATCCGCTCGCTCCTGTGCCGGCAATGGCGCTGAACTGGTTTGTGAAATCGCCGGTTGTGACGTCGGTTTTTCGCGAGCATGCCCAGTTGTCCCAATAGGTATAAGTGATTCCATTATACACGTTGGATGTGTAGTAATTGGAAAAAAGCTGGCCGCGACTGGTGAATCCCCCGGCCCCGTCGGAGCCGTTGTAATAGTCGCTGGATGGTAGTGAAACGTCCTCAAAATCGATTGTCACGGCATAAGCACGCGAAGAAAACGCGACAACGCCGGCCAAGATGGCCCCTACGGACGCCCGCCAAAAAAGACAATTGTAACGCATGATAACGCTGCCTCCTTTTAAATAAAATGAAAAAGCCAAGGGGTTGTTTCTTGTAGTTTCTTAAAGTTACGCGCTTCGATAAAAAAATACTTAAAAATAATAGCCGACCGGTTCTTTGCCGTTGCGGGTGCAGATCGCACTGAGTATGTCAAGATCAATGTCTTCGTTGATAAACCGCGCGTTGCCGTCGGCCATCAGTCCGTTGACGCCTCTTGGGGCATGTTTGCTGTGCAAGTCGTTTTCCGGGGCGGTGTTTATAGGCGCCGAAACGTCGAAAACGTTCAAGCCATTGATCCACTGCATGTCCTGGCTCAATGAGTCTTCAGAGATCATCATGGTGTGGGAAGTGCCGTCGATGATGTCGCGGATCCGAACGTAACTGGTGTAAAGCATCACTCCGTTGGGCGGATTATTCGTGTTGGGCGTTATGCGGCTGCCGTAAATCCCGCCGTAGTCGCACACCCCGCGACCCGAGAACAAATACGATTGCCTGGGGTTGCTGGGGCAGAGATACAAGGGCACGATCTCCGCGGCAGAGGCGGCATTTTCCGGGCTGTCGAAGGCCTTGCTGAAATCGATCCGCCTGGCCAGCGAATTGAGCTCCACGTAAGGCAAAATATACGCCGACCAGGCCAATTGCCGGCCGTTTGGAAAACGCAGATTGCCCTCCGCGTCGCGAAGCATGCGCATTTCCACGCCGCCTTGGGGAAAATGCTTGTACACGTCGTGAAAAGCGAGCATGCCCAGGCCGATCTGGTGCAAATTGTTCAGGCAGGTCATCCTCCGGGCCGATTCGCGCGAGGATTGAACCGCCGGCAATAACATTCCCACCAGCAATCCGATAATGGCAATCACCACCAGCAATTCTACCAGCGAAAAGCCAGACGAGACAACAAACCGTAAACGGCGGGGCGACATGAAAACACCAACATCGATTATCACGCGCTCTCTTTCCCACGAAGAGAACCACATTACCCGCGTTGGTAGGTCTTCTGACTCCCGAGCTTACGTCCGGCCTGGCCTTCTCATCCTGCCGACGGAAAAATAAACACTTGTGTGCCACTGCTTGCTTGCAAGCAGTGCTTTACCAAGGCTATTCACCATCACAGCAGGACAATGGCCAAATAGATTGGGCCGTCCTTCTTACGCTCGGTCACAGCGGCGGGGCCGTCCCGGTTTTGCACCGGAGTTCCCTGTTCGTCGGCATTTCCAGCGGAAACAACCGACCACCAACGCACCGATGGAACAAATGTAACACTATTACTGTAGCAAGGCGTTTTTATTTGTAAAGGGGGCCATTTCTATTTTTTTTCTAGAATCATGATTGACGGGGGGAGATGACTAGATATAGTATAATTGAGGGAGGCAAAGGAACCCAAATTTTCGCTATTGGAGATAAGCAATGACAAATCTTTTGGCCCAGGCCTTCCAAAAAGCAAGCCAATTGCCGGAGAACCTGCAAGACGAACTTGCATCCGCACTTCTCGAAGAGATTGAATGGGAAAGTCGCTGGGACAAAACCCTGGCCGATTCGCAAGATAAACTCGATCAATTAGCCCAAAAGGCGCTCGACGAGTATCAATCCGGCAAGACCAAGGAAATGGGGTTCGACGAACTTTGAAATCTCATCTTACCGACGATTTTCGTGCTTGTTTTCAGAAATTGCCGCAGCGGATTCAACGCATCGCCCGAAAAAACTACAAACTCTGGAAGAAGAATCCGGGCCATCCGGGTCTCCAATTCAAGCGGGTCGGAAAAAGATTGCCTGCCTATGCGATTCCGCAAATTCCCAGTTCGGTTGCATGAGGTTTCAGGGCCTCGATGACAAAATGGATGTGGTCGCTCATTTCCACGCCCAATAGTTCCGCGCCTTGTTGGATAATCGAGCGATCGACTTTGGCGGCGAAGGCCTTGTCTTTGAGTTTCTTTTTCACGCTTTTGGGTTCCAGCGTGGCGATGCCCTCGGGCCGGACAAGACAACAAGCGATGACGAAACCGGCCAGTTCATCGCAGGCCAGCAGGCATTTGTCCAACATGGTCTTTGGCGACAATCCCCAGGCGGTCTGATGGAAGGAAACGGCGTAGGCCATGTCTTCTTCATTCTGCTGGCGCAGCCAATCGACGATCCGCTTGGGATGTTCGTCGGGCCATTGCTCGTAGTCGGCGTCGTGCAGCAAGCCGGTGATAGCCCAGGCTTCCGCGTCGGCATCGCCGCCTCCGTATTTGGCCGCCGCGGCGCGCATCACGATTTCCACGGCCCGGGCGTGCTTCAATAACGATTCGGTTTTCGTCCAGGCGTGGAGCTGATCCTGCGCCTGTTGATAAGTAAGACTCATAATTCACCAAAACGTGGAAAAAAGATGTTGCAAGAACCGGCTGCTATTATAATTTCCATTACTGAATGTGTCATTCGCGGTAGGGTGCGTGCTTGCACGCACGGGATTTTGTGGGAAAACACCGCGCGTGCGTGCAAGCACGCACCCTACGGGATGGCTCCGCAACAGAAACTAGCTAATATGACTAACACGATAAAGATATAGCCATTTTCCTTCCAGTTCCATAATTGTAAACGCAGGCGATTGTGTTTGAAAGCCTTTTTCCGGCGTGGCGGTACTGTCACACCTTCCAAACTGTCTACCATATCGGCCTCTCGCCAAATCGGGTTTTTTGGCCGTTTTTGCCTGTATGAAAAGGGCCTTGCCCGGCGGCCTTGAGGGCGTAAAATGTTTTCGGAGGATAAGGGTAGGCTGTAATAAGTTGTGTGTGTGAGAGCCAGCACGCGTGGTTCGCTTGCCGATCCATCTTGAAACAGATCGGCCTATTGAGGTTTGCGTACCGGCTTTTGTGTTTTTTCCAGCCTATCCTCTAAAAGGAGCCCGCACCATTTTGGCGGGCTCCTTGGTTTTTATGCCGACTGTTTGCCTGCGCCTATGATGTTTGCCGGCTTGGGGTGAATAAACCAACCCAAGCCATGCGAAAAAAAAGACATCCTGATTCATCAAATTCTTAAAAAGGGACATTCTGTACCCTGTATTCCTTATATCCCCTTCTTTCCTTTATTCAGATTCGTTTTATTCAGAACGTCCCCTTCCTTAAAAAAATAGAATACAACTATCATCCTTTATGTTTCCTTTTTCATCGCGTTGCCGATCGGCCGATTGTTTGTATACATTGACGAATATTAATGATCGATCCCATGCAGGAGCGACAAGCGATGCGATTTTTAACGATTGCATTTACCATAATAATCCTTAACATCGGACTAGTAAGCCATGTATCTGCGGCGGATCGCATGCCTATGGCGTTGAAAACCATAGATCCGGATAAATCGGATGGGACAATAGTCTTCAAGGAGTTGATAAATTTGTGTGGCGATCCATGTTGGAGTGTGCGGAGATGGGCCGCGGAGTCCTTGGGGGTAGTCGGAAGCAATGAAATAGACAACAGTTCCCGCCCTGAGGCAAATAATAACGCTTTAGCCCGCATCAAACTTCTTGAGGACGAAGCCGTCCCGGCCCTCAATAATTTGCTCGGGGATTGTGTGCCGATTGTGCAAGTCGCCGCCGCCAAGGCTTTGGGGCAGATAGGTCCGAGAGGCCCAAATGTAGACTACACGATCCGCAATCTGGTTGCCTTGCTCCAGGATAAAAACTGGAATGTCCGCAGCACGGCTACCGAGTCGCTCGGCAAGATGGGCTCAGCGACGGCAAAGTTTGTCCCGGATATTAAAAACCTGCTTGCATGTCCGCAATGGGACGTTCGGCGTCAAGCCGCCGATGTCCTGGGACGCATTGGCCCCGCGGCCAAAGAAGCCATCCCGGAACTGACAGGATTGCTAGGAGACTGCGAACCCCTGGTCCGCATATCGGCCATAAATGCCCTAACCACGGTGTTTCCAAAACCGATAGACGCCCTGCCGTACTTGATTAATGTGCTTCAAGACCCGCATCCCGGGGTGAGAAGCTTCGCCGCTGATCTTATAGGAGCCATCGGTCCCGAGGCAAGGGACGCCGTGCCGGCCCTGATTTGTATGCTAGGCGACAATGTGCCTTCTGCAAGAGTTTCCGCGGCCAATGCACTAGGGCAGATAGGCAAAGACGCGGAAAAAGCCATTGGGGCGCTCATCGGACTGCTGCGATGCGGCGACTGGAATGACCGGCAAGCCGCGCTGGACGCGATGGTAAAGATAACACAATAGAATGGGAAAACAGGGACATTTTGTTTTATAAAAAACAGGTAGCCCAGGTTCTTAAACCGGGCGTCTCGGCCGCAAGAGGGCGGAATCAGCAACAATAAACTTTGTCGAAACCTCTTGGGACTTTGTCCCACCGGTTCAAGAACCGGTGCTACCCGCTCTATTTATTCTTTATTTATTCCAGCACGGGCAGTTCGGCCAGGGCGGATTCTATGTGTTCCTGCGGGTAGGCGTAATCTTCCAATTGGCCGCTAAAGTATCTGTCGTAGGACGACATGTCGCACAGGCCGTGGCCGCTTAGATTGAAAAGGATGCACTTGGCCTCGCCCGTTTCGCGGCAACGTATGGCTTCGTTTATTGCGCCGCGGATGGCGTGCGAGGTTTCGGGGGCGGGAATTGTGCCTTCGGTTTTGGCGAACATCTGCGCGGCCTCGAAGCATTCATTTTGATGGAAGGCGGCCGCTTCGACAATGCCCAGATCGGCACACAGGCTGACCATGGGGGCCATGCCGTGATAGCGCAATCCGCCGGCGTGGATGCCCGGGGGCACGAAACTGTGGCCCAGGGTGAACATCTTTATGAGCGGAGTGAGTTTAGTGGTGTCGCCGAAATCGTAGCGGTATTGGCCACGGCTCATCGACGGGCATGAATGCGGCTCGCAGGCCACAAAGCGAATGTCCTTGCCTTCGAGCTTGTGGCGGATGAAGGGGAAGGCCAGTCCGGCGAAGTTGCTTCCACCGCCCACGCAGCCGATGACCACGTCGGGGAAATCGCCGGCCAGTTTCATTTGTTTTTCAGCCTCCAGGCCGATGATCGTCTGGTGGAGCATGACGTGATTAAGCACGCTGCCCAGCGTGTATTTTGTATCCTTGGCAGTCACGGCCGCTTCGACGGCCTCGGAGATGGCCATGCCCAGGCTGCCCGGGCTATCGGGATCGGCGGCCAGAAGCTGTCGGCCGGCGTTGGTCTCCGTCGACGGGCTGGCGGTGACCTTGCCGCCCCAAAGCTGCATCATCGAGCGGCGATACGGTTTTTGATTGTAACTCACCTTGACCATGAAAATTTTGCATTCCATGTCGAACAAGGCGCAGGCGAACGACAACGCGCAGCCCCATTGACCGGCGCCGGTTTCGGTCGTCAGCCGGTTGATGCCTTCAATCTTGTTGTAATATGCCTGGGCCACGGCCGTGTTCGGTTTGTGACTGCCGGGCGGGCTGTGGCTTTCGTCCTTGAAATATATGCGGGCCGGAGTTTTTAGGGCCTTTTCCAATCCAGTTGCCCGAACCAACGGCGAGGGCCGCCAAATGGTCAACACCCGGCGGATCGGCTCGGGTATCTCGATCCACCGCTCTTGGCTCACTTCCTGTGCGATCAATTCCTTGGCGAAAATCGGCTCGAGGTCGGCCGGCGAGAGAGGTTGCTTGGTGCCCGGGTGCAACGGCGGCGGGACTGGTTTGGGCAGGTCGGCCTGAAGATTGTACCAGGCCGTGGGAATTTCTTTTTCGCTCAGGAAGATGCGCTTGGAATCCATGGATTTATCCTTAATTACCGGTGAACAATATGGATATTGAAGAATAATATAGTTTAATTAGAGAAACGGCGTTTGTCGAGAGGCGAAAGAACTGATAGGGTCGTGACCGATTCTTTGCATGGGCATCCCAAAAACAACAAGCAAAAGGCCGGGGCATGCCCGCTTTTTTGGCTCACTCGTATTTGTAGTTTAACTGCATTATATTGGTTTAGTGCTTTTCCAAAACATGTGAAATAATGGCTCGATACGTGTATCGCTTGCCGGCAAGACAGTGGCATATTCCGTGACCGATCTTGGCGAAAAAAAACCTCCGCCTGCGCTCTCCGTTGCCCAGCGCCGTTGGGCCTGGAATCTGGCCTATTGGAACATTGGCCTGTGGGCGATCGGCAATGGCCTGACAAGCACTACGCTTGTTATTTTCCTGGCCTTGCAGTTGGATGCGAATAAGATCGGGTTGGGCATCGGTCTGATTCTCGCCATGCGACACTTGGTTGGCCTTCTGCGCCTGGCCGCGCCCGTGTTGATCGGACGGATTGCCGACCGCAAAACATTCTGCCTGGGCACATTTTTCATAAGCGGTTTGCTGCTATTTTGCCTGCCGTTTTTGTCCGCTCCGGATGTGCTTCGATCGGCCGGGATGTCGCTGGCCGCCTTGGTGATCCTTTGGACCTTGCACCACCTGATGCAATACCTGGGCACAATCGCCTTGTTTTCCTGGCTGGCCGACATTGCGCCGCTCAGGATCCGCGGCCGATTTTTCGGCCATCGCGAGCGCTGGCTAGTGGCGGGAGAAGCCGTCGGCGCACTAGCCTGCGGATTGTTCTCATATTGGTGGATAAACAATCACGCCGAGTCGCCGAAATGGATCGGCTACGCCATTCCGGCCGGCTTGGGAGCGTGGTTCATGATCGCGGCCATAGTGCCGCTGTGGCTTATGCCCCCGGCATCTTGTCCCCTCTCCCTTTGGGAGAGGGCCGGGGTGAGGGCCGAAACAGTTTCCCACACCCGGCGTCCCATCGATTGGAAATCGCTCGTTAGACCATTTGTTGATAGTAGATTTTTTACGTCTGCTGTTGTTCGGTTGCTGGTTTTCATTCTCCAACGGTCTGACGCAAACTGTGCAGTTCACTTATCCGGAAAAAATGTTGGGGATCTCGCTTCTGGCCATGCTCTCCGTGCAGACTATGATGCGCCTAGGACAATTGAGCATCAGTCCCGCGCTTGGCCGCATGTGCGACCGCATCGGCAACAAGTCGGTGATGCTGATTTGCCTGGTTTTGACAGCCCAAGGGCCGCTTTTTTACTTTTTTTCCACGGCGCGGGCCCCGTGGTGGTTCGTGGGCGCGTGGATTGTGTGGATCGCTTACGCCGGGCTGAACATCGGCCTGCCCAACCTGATGCTCAAGCTTGCCCCCGGCCAGTCATCGGGTGCCACTGGCTCAGCCAGTGCATCCAACACCCCATACATTGCTGCCTACTTCACCGTCACCGGACTATGTTATGCGGCCAACACGATCCTGGGCGGATGGCTTTTCGACCGTTATGGCACAAGTTCATTCGAGTTTTTCGGCGGCATGCTGGATTACAACCAATGCATCTTCCTCGTCGGCTGGGCAGCACGATGCTTTGGGATTATAGCTTTGCTGCTGGTGATCGAGCCAAGTAAAACAGATATGTAGAGTGCCTAATTGCTTCATTCCTCTTGAAGAAATAATAAGTTTGATGCGCATAAAACGCATTCCAATCTCACTCGGAGAACCCATCCCCCATCCCATCTTTACTATCCTCTAAATAGAGTGACCCCGACTGTGGCCGAACTACCTGCAAATTCATCGGAAAAACAAGAGTTTTTCGAACAGGGCGCTGCAAAACCGACGCAATTGACGATAGAAAGTGGGCGACTTGCGCAATTTCAGCATCTTTGCGGCTGGTAATCGCAGTGTGGCCCCATTTATACTCCGAAGCCAAACGCAGGATTCTAGCGATTGTAACGAATACAACCGGGTTGTGATCCTCAGTGATTTGGCGTTCGCCCTAGCAGGAAAGTCGGCGATTATGTTTCGTCCCTCGCCTTTCCCTTTGCACGGTGAATTAGACATGCGTGGAGGAGTCGCCGCGAAACGGCTCCTGTACGTTGTTCATTCCTTTCTCATTCGCCTTTAGCCTTGCCCGCACAGTGCGGGCACCACTTTCCATTCTTTATCACGCTCGGCTTCGATTTCCACGTGTGGCCCTTCCTACATTGCCACAATAATTGCGTTACACTGTTCGTATAGGTGCGCGAAAGACATTTCCCTCCATGCTTCTCGGCCAAGCGTCGCATCTCGTCGATCGTTCCTCTTGCCACACCCGCGCAGGAATGGCACCAGCGCCCATTACTGATGGAATGTGGTGTCGCTTTCCAT
This sequence comes from Pirellulales bacterium, assembly GCA_963844755.1. GTDB lineage: Bacteria > Planctomycetota > Planctomycetia > Pirellulales > Thermoguttaceae > JBEKIK01. Next base: position 779,605 of record CAWJPM010000011.1, on the reverse strand, counting down.
TTGTGGCCCTGTGCGCATTCCCATAAGAGCGGTGTCTTGCTGTTGACATACCTGCTTGACAGACAACTCCCCCCGCGTTTTTTCGCAAGCTGTTTCATCATGTCTATTGTTCCCGTTATCCTATTGCGAGCACAATATGGACACCACGTTCCATTCTTGATTTGATTTGGTGTCGCTTCCCAAGCGTGTCCTTCTTTGCAGGTCCACAGGAGCCTTGAGCGGGCGTCGATGTACGTCTCTGAAAGGCATTTTCCGCCGCGCTCCGCCGCAATTGACTGTAACTCGCTAAGCGGCCGTCCAAAAATTACTTCGTGATTTAGGGAGCACGAGGGCGAATGGTGTAATTCCAGGATGGACAAATGGCATGGTAATGGATATTGAGTTGGGAAAAGTCGTAGTTGCTGACTTTGACTTTCAGAGGGTAGTGTTTATCGGTGCAAGAGGCTGTGACCTTCAATCCGGTTTCGGTGCGGGTGCCACGAATCAGCCCCAACATCTTGTCCAGACTATCCAACGGTTCTCCCGCCCAGTTGATACTGATCGGCCCGAACAAACGGTGTTCCACGGGATTCCATTTCGATGCACCCGTGGGGTAGTGGGCCACCGTGATCGCCAAACCGTCCTCATCGGCCCAGCGTTGCAGGGCATATTTCCACAGACGGGGACGGCAGCCGTTGCTGCCCCCGGCGTCGGCCTCGATCAGTAGGCGTCGGGCGTGAGGATACCACCAGCGTCCCCGCTGACGCCACCAGCGACGAATGGCGTCTACGGCAAATTGTGGCGTATCGCCATCCATTCCCACATGCACATGCCCACAGTTGTACTTCGGATCGTAGATCCCGTAGGGTGCGGCACGAAATAGGGCGTCTTGCTGGAAATCGTGGGCGTTCACCTCCCGGGGCGTTCTTCGCCAAGTGCGACCGGCGTTCTTGAACTCGCCGATCAGTTCCTTTTTCTTGGTATCCACGCTGAGAACAGGATCACCGCTACGCTGAAAGGCTTCTAGCTCACGCCGCAGATAGCGGAACTGCTTGTCCCGGTCCGGGTGAGGAGGCCCCGTAAACCGCTTCACGTTCACCCGCTGCGAAAAGCCGGACTTGCCCAACAAACGTTGCACAGTGCCTGGAGCCAAGTGCAATCGGCGTCCCAACTCCCGCAAGCCCAGCCGCACGAAACGGCGTCCTGTGGCCGGATCGCCTCCCGTTTCGGGCTCCACGATCTGTTTCAGGCGTCGCTCGATTTCGGGCGTTTTTTTTCCACCGTGGGCCGACCTGCCCCCGGCAGCCGGGCTTGGCCGGTAGGACGCCCCGCCAGCCCCGAAGACAACTCATCTTGGCCACGGCGGATGGTATCCGGATGTAGGCCCGTGACCAGGCTCAGCAACGCCACGCCGCCATGTCCCAAGCGGTTGGCCTCCCAGGCTGCGATCCAACGCCGCTGCTGCTCGTCGCATCGACTAAGCAAGAGATTCAATTGGGCATGCTGTCCCCGGTCGGGGTGACCGTCGCCTTGTGTACAGTGAGAACACTGACATTGATATATTACCGCATCCTGCATAGTTCGCTCTCCCATCCGTGGAACGGAAAGCTACTTATACAGTATTTAGCCGAAAAGTGGAAGTTGTTTTTGGACGGCCACTTAGGTCGTGTGTGGAGTAGGCATTCTTTAGGTCAATCTGAACATCATCAAAAGTGGCAGGTATCGCAACGCCGTTTTCTAAACACACATTCTTAATATACTTCCTTGCTTCGGCCACCGGCAGGAGGCCGGGTATCTCAGGAACCTCTATAACCACAATGTCGTGCTGCCGACAGAGAGATACTTTGAGATGGTCCGCCTCCTGACGTTCCTTTAACGCCTTTCCTGTGGCTGAGAAGTAACGTGTCACTGAATAGTGCTGCCGTCCGTGATGTTCAAACGCGAGGCCGAGGAGTTCCGAATAGCCATCGAGTTCCATCTGGTTTCCTTTGTGGTTCAATAGCCACTTGGGGCGGCTCTTTGGAAATAGGCATCGGAAAAGCTGCTCAAAGAACTCCCGACAAACCCTTTCTCCCAGCCCCGATGAACACTGTGGGCACCAACTGCCCTTCTTAACGTTATTTGGCGTGGCTCTCCATGTGTGCCCCTTGGCACACCTCCAGAGAAGTCTCGAACGGGCACGGCTGTAGGCGCGTGACAAACACTTACCGCCGCGTTCCTCGGCCAAACGTCGCATTTCCTCAATTGTCCCTGTCATTGTGCCCGCACAATATGGACACCACGTTCCCTGCTTCACGCTTTCGGGTACTGCTTTCCATTGATGGCCGTTGACACATCGCCACAGCAACCTTATGCTGCCATTGACGTAGGTGCGGGACAGGCATTCGCCCCCACGTGCCTCTGCAATCCTTCGCATTTCATCAATGGTTCCGCGTGCTTTTCTTGCGCAGTGCGGACACCAGACGCCGCGTTTGATGTCGTGTGGCCTGGCTTCCCACTGATGGCCTTTCGCACATCGCCATAGCAGTTTCGTGCTGCTGTTCATATACGTACTCGACAAACACGCTCCTCCGCGCTTGTGTGCGATGCCTCGCATCTCGTCGATCGTCCCCTTGCGCGTGCGCGCGCAATATGGACACCATTTCCCGCTTTTGATATTGTTGGGAGATGCTTGCCACTGATGCTCATTTGCACATCGCCAGAAGAGTGGCGTGTGACTGTTGATGTAGGTGTCAGAAAGGCACTCTCCACCACGCTTCCTTGCTATGGCTGCCATTTCGTGGATTTGGCCACGTGCGTTGCCTGCACAATGTGGGCACCAATAGCCGGTCTTGACGTTATTCGGAATTGCTTCCCATTGGTGACCTTCGCGCATTGCCACAATAACTTTGTCTTACCACCGAGATAGGCGTCTGAGAGACATTTTCCCCCATGTCTTGCGGCGATGGTTCGCATGTCGTCAAGGCATACTTTGATTGGCATACCAGAGCGTAACCTCAATGAGTTCTTTAGGGTCGGTTCTTCGGAGTTCTTGGGGGCCTCGGGGGCGGACCACACTTACACGTTGGAACAATTCCACATTTTGTCACCGCATTTGTCGCCATGCCACTCTGTATTCTTCCTCGTTTTGCCATTCGTGACATGCGCCCCACACTTGGTCAATTTCCGGCGGCATGTCGGCCTCTCGGACAATCCTCTCCACATCATCATCCGCAATACAATCCGCTTCCCCAATGAACTGAACAACGTAGATACGAATTGCGTGAGGCCATTTGCGCAACTTGTCCGCAACCACGGGAAGGGTTGATCCGAACGCTTGGGAGAATCCTTGCACGGCATCTTTACGTTGCCCCATGAGCTTTTCTGGATCGTCCCACGGCAGGAACTCCTCAAAGTAGCCATTGTTTGCTTTGGCCAACCGTTCGGCCTTCCGGTGCCAAGCCTTATGATCTGCAATGTAGATGCTTGGCCATACAATGCTTTTGCGTTCAATGACCATAGTATTGCCGTTGGATGAGTCTACCAACAGGACTTCCGGCTGCGCCGTGTTCCGAAGTTCAACGTCGAGGCAGCGGAATCGCTGGAAGTCAGTCTTATGCTCCTTGTTGTACTGCGCCACAAACGAAGTCAAGAACGTCCACTCGCATTTCGTGTCGAGTGAGAAGTCGTGGTGACAATGGAAAACCATGATTGATATTGCCCTCCTTGTTTTCTAGTGGAGCAAAGTACATCGTGGCTTCGGTCCTGACAGTGCCGTTTTCGTTTTTGATGTCCTGGATGCCGCCTCATCTTCGCTATCTCAGCCGCAACCGTCTCTGCTGGGCAAGCCACCAGTAGCGCCGCGCGCGGTCCACATCGGTGTCGCAACGAACCTTCATTTAAGCACAAGTGAAGATATCATGCGGCTCATACTACCCATTGTATCACGGGGTAGCAAGCAGCATCATCAATCCGACAGGGTTGACTCAGCCTGATAGCCAGAAAGAGAACATATTTTGAGGCACGTTATCGCGCGTACTTGCAGGTTCGAGCCTTTGTGCCTCCTCGAACTCGTCCTCCGACGATGCGGCAAAAAAAGCGGCTCAAAATGCGGCGCAGCAAGCGGCGGCATTGTTTTGCAGGCGTTCGCAAGAAACGCAATAAGCCCTTGGCTGCCAAGGGGTTCTGCAAAACGCTGCGAAACCTTGCGATACTGTACATAGTATCATAGTGACCCCGACGGGATTCGAACCCGTGTTGCCGGCGTGAAAGGCCAGTGTCCTAGGCCTCTAGACGACGGGGCCGGTTCTAGGGCGATAAAATGGCAGAACCCGTTTGTATACCTTGGCGCCAAGGCATCCGTCAAGGGGGGTTTTCAATCCCGCTCCGGTGAATGGTTGGTCCCCTCCGCATTTTTTCACAGGGAGGGCTGTAAGAAATTTTGTGTTAAGCGGTGGCACGGACTTCCATTCCGTGCAGAAGCACGGGCAGGATGCCCGTGCCACTCAATTTTTCCCGCTACATTTAAGTGGGATACGATCTGATGCAAGCGCAGAGTATCCGAGTCGTTTGATGAAAACGAAACTTTAAGAATGATTGGGAAAAAAGGAAACGAAGCGGAAGAGGCTTACTGACAAGCGCACACAATCAGGCCGAAAAGTCTTTATGGGTTGGTGCTTGTTCCGGTTGTGTCGGCCTTATCAGCCGATTTGTTCCCCGCGGCGAGTTCGTTGCGATGAATCGCATCGAAGACCTCGCGGCGGTGAACCGGGACTTCCTTTGGGGCCTCAACCCCAAGTCGGACCTTATCTCCACGAATTTCGACGACCACGATAGTAATGTCATCGTTGATGACAATACTTTCGTTTTTCTTACGCGATAGCACTAACATGGTACGTTCCTTCGCCAGTTAATCCTTTATGCCCCCCCCAAACGTGCATTAAAATGGCGTCTGCATTAATAGACTGCCATCAATGTACGATACGCCTTATTTAAGGGAAGTCAAGCGAATGGCGGGCCAGTTTGCGCGATTTTTTCAAGTGTTTTTTGACAAAATAACCTGCCGCCGATCTATTCGTTTGTGTCATCGATTTCGGCACAGATTACCCAGGTTAAGACAATAAAGGAAATGATAATACATAACATATTGCTATATAATATGTTACATTACAGATGATTTGCCCCGCGAGTGGCAATCATTATCTGAAGTTGAACAATTAATAGCATAATATCTTTTCAATTTTGCCGGTAAAAAAATCTCTCCTGTACCAGCCTTATGGGTTATCGATCGCTTAGCAACTGGACAGTTTTTTACTATTTGGAGTAAACTGCCTTTTATGTAAAGTCTGCTTGCTGCTTTACTCCCATCCCCTATAATCCATCTTTGGCGCCCGAAAAAAGTTTTAGTTAGGCCAATTTAAATAATTAAGATTTTTATGCGACTTTGGCTGAAAAACATCTATGAAGCCGTGATTACAGTGGCTAAGGCCCTGTGGGTTTCCATACGCTACTGGATACGAACTTATTATCCAACGCGCCGGACATTCACCGAGCATTACGAATATCCCGAGTTGCCGCTTGTGATGGCCCCGCGGTTCCGCGGTTTCCACCGTTTTGATCTGACTAGTTGCATTGCCTGCGAGCGGTGTGCAAGAGATTGCCCGCCGGGATGTATTTACATCGGCAAGGAGCGAAAGCCGCCGCGCAAGGGTTTTGCGATCACCAGTTTCACGGTTGATTACACAAAATGCCTGCTTTGCGGGATATGCACCGAATCGTGCCCCGTGGATTGCATTTTTCTGGGCTCTTCTTACGATTTGAGTTGTTTCAGCCGGGACGGTTGCGTTGTGGATTTTTCAAGGTTGCCGCTGGAAGTGGCCTGGGGACGAGCCGCGTTGAATCCCGCTGTTGTTGCGGCATCTAAGGTTATTGAAAAGCCCGTCCACGGCGGCCCAAATCAGTAAATTCGAGATAAGAGGCTAGGGGCTGGCGATTGGGGGGCTAGAGATTAAGGAAATGTTGAATGCTGTAAAATGAATTTGTCTAAAATCGCGAACCGCTAATCACAAACCACGAACCACTTTTCCCAATGACTCATAAACACACCAAACGCCGGGAATTTTTCTCCATCGAGGAAGCCAATGCCATGCTTCCACTGGTGCGTGCGATTGTCGCCGACCTGACGGAACTTTCCCGCGATGTCAATGATCGGCGCCGCCGGCTTTCGTTCCTTCTTGCCGGCCGAAATCCCAACGACCATGATTTGTACCATGAAGAACTCGTCCAGATTGAACAAGAGATGGAAAAAGATACTCGCCGCTTGCACGATTATCGGGAAGAACTCCGCGCCTTGGGAGTGGATTCGGAAAAGGGGCTGGAAGGTTTTGTGGATTTCCCGGCTTTTTTGGAGGGGCGCAAGATTCATCTTTGTTGGAAACTGGGCGAAGACGAGGTGCTTTTCTGGCACGATCCTGATGGCGGCTGTACCCAGCGTCAAAATTTAACGGCCGAAAGCGTAGCCGGCGGGATGCCCGGTGCGGATGCGGTCAGTTAAGTACTGTAGACACCTCAAACCGTCAATCTAGTATATACCGCCATACCTCTAATGGTGCAGGCTTGCAAAAGATTACGCATATTCTAAAATAATCACCTTCTTAACAGTACCATTCCCAAGAAGGTGGAGCCCGCACACCCTGATGACGCCTACCGCCATTGTTGCCTACCTGACGCTTTTTATCATGGTGGGCGTTATATTTTTGCTCGTGGCATTGCTGCTGGGCAGGTTGTTTCGGCCTGTTTCGCCCACGGAGGAAAAGTCGCAGGCCTACGAATGCGGCGAGCCGCCGGTGGGATCCAGTTTTGTTCAATTCGATTTGCGCTTTTACGTAGTGGCCTTGCTGTTTATTGTCTTCGAGGTCGAATTGGCGTTTTTCTTTCCCCCGGCGGTGGTCTTCGGCAAGCTGACTCAAATCCTCAGCCACGCTGCGGGCCAAAGCGCTGCGGCGGACAAAACTGCGCAAGCGTCGGCGGAAAACAAACTGTCTCCGGCCGTGGTGGAAAAATATCAAGAACTCGGCTTTCATCGACTTACGCCTGCGCCAATTACGGAGTTGGAATCTCAGACCCGGATCTTGGCCGCCGCGGCAATGATCGACATGGGCGTATTCTTTGTCGTGCTGCTGGTTGGTTTTGCCTACTTGTGGAAACGGGGCGACCTGGACTGGGTAAGGGCAGTCAAAGGGTTCGGGGTTCAGGGTTCAGGGTTCAGAACTCTGAGTGAAGATTATTTACCAAATCCCGAATCCCAAAATCCTAACATTGGACCATAACCTCAAATCCTTAATAATCCTTCCGCTCCCCTATGGGTCGCGGCTAAACTAAACCACAAAACCTGAACCCTGAACCCTGAATCCTAAACCTGAGCGGATACTCATGAAAATCCAGGAGATCCACGAGCGACTGCATCCGGCGTTCCAGCGTTGGCTGGTCGGCAGCAACTTCGAGGCCCTTGATCCCTGGATTGAAATCCGTGCGGAAGGGTTGCTTGAGATAGCCGCTTTTTTACGCGACGAGCCGGATTTGCGTTTCGACATGTTGCACTGCATAACGGCGGTCGATTATTTCGAACCCGACGCCAAAAAAGCGGCCCAGGCCGAGTGGCAGCCGCACGTCGAATTGATTTATCACCTCTCGAGCATGGCGCATCGCCAACGCCTGGTGTTGAAAATCAGCCTGCCCCGCTGGCTCGGCGACGTTACGGGCCAATTGCCCGAGGTCCAAAGCGTAAGCCGCGTGTGGCGCACGGCCGAGTGGCACGAACGCGAAGTGTACGACCTGATGGGCGTGAATTTCCCGGGCAATGCCGATTTGCGGCGGATTCTCTGTCCCGAGGATTGGATCGGGCATCCGCTGCGCAAGGATTATCAAATGCCGGCCGAGTATCACGGGGTCCGGTCGAGGTAAAACCATGCAAAGCCAGCGCGATACTACCGAAGTGATGGAATTCGATCTGCGGACCGATGACATGATCATCAACATGGGCCCGCAGCATCCCAGCACGCACGGCGTGTTGCGCGTGGCTCTTCGGACCGACGGCGAAGTGGTTACCGAAGCCGTTCCGCACATCGGCTATTTGCATCGCTGTGCGGAAAAAATCGGCGAAAAACTTTCCCCACGGCAGTTCCTGCCTTACACCGATCGGCTCGATTACCTGGCCGGCGTGAACATGAATCTGGGCTGGGCACTGGCGGTCGAGAAACTGCTGGGCCTGGATGTGACCGAAAAGTGCCGGCACGTGCGGGTAATGGTCTGCGAGCTGAGCCGCATCGCCAGCCATCTTGTGGCGGCCGGCTGTTACGGCTTGGACCTGGGCAGTTTTACGCCCTTCATGTGGACCTTCCGCGAACGGGAATTGATCCTCAACCTGTTCGAAGAACTTTGCGGGGCGCGGCTGACGTACAGTTACATCACCGTTGGCGGCGTGACGGCCGACCTTCCGCCCGGCTGGCTGGAAAAATGCGCAGCCTTCCTCGACCAGTTCGAGCCGGTGATCGACGAATTGCATACGGTGCTGACGAGCCAAGCCATTTTCATCCGCCGCACGGCGGGCATCGGCGTGCTGTCTCCGGAACTGGCCATAAATTACGGGTGCACCGGCCCCGTGCTTCGCGGCAGCGGAGTCGATTGGGACCTCCGCCGCGACGGCGAAACGATCTATAAACGGATGTACGACGATTACCAGTTCGAGGTGATCGCCCAGGTCGATGGAAAATATCCGCAAGATCAGCCGTATCCGCCCGTGCCGGCCGAGGCCGTGTTGGGCGATTGCTGGCACCGGTTTTACGTGCGCATGCTCGAGGTGGTGCAATCCATGCGTTTGATCCGGCAGGGGATGGAAAAATATTCACAAGCCAAAGGCGACATCGGTGAAATTATTCCACTAAAAAAGAAACTGCCCAAGGGCGAAGCCTACCTGGAAACCGAGGCGCCCAAGGGACAGATGGGATTCATGGTCATAAGCGACGGCACGGCGATTCCCTGGCGAGTGCGGATCCGCAGCAGCAGTTTCTGCCATACTGCGGTGCTGCCGGAACTCTGCCGCGGCGTATTAATCGCCGACATCCCGGCAATCGTTGGCTCGATGGACCTAGTGCTGGGGGAAATTGATCGGTAATAAAACCGCTTGCGGTTTCGCGATTAAAACTGAAAACTGTAAACTGATTACTGTAAACTTTAATGGCCGAATATTTTGCACAATACGTACCATCGTGGATCGCCTACTCGGTTGTCGGCCTGGTGGAGTGCGGTTTGCTATTGGCCTTGGTCATGGTTTCGGTGGCAGTTTTTACCTGGATGGAGCGGAAGGTTTCCGCGCGAATCCAAGATCGGCTTGGCCCGACTCGCGTTGGCGGACGGTTCGGCTGGCTGCAACCGGTGGCCGACGGCATTAAACTGTTCTGCAAGGAAGATCTCATACCCGCCGACGCCGACCGAATGCTGTTCCGCGCCGCCCCGTACATCAGTTTCGTCACCATGTTCGCCGTGTTCATCGGCCTTGCCCTGGGCCAACGGCTGGGTGCCCATACGCTTGGACGCGGCCGTGTTTTTCATCATCGCCGTATCGGGATTGGAAATTTTCGGCGTGATTCTGGGCGGATACGCTTCGGGCTCGAAATGGTCGCTGTACGGCTCGATGCGCGAGGCTGCACAGGTCATCAGTTACGAAATTCCCATGGGCCTTTGCGTGGTCGTCCCCGTATTGATCGCCGGCACCATGGACCTGGTTTCGATCGGCAACGATCAGTCGGGCTGGTTCTGGAACTGGTATTTATTCCACGATCCGTTCACATTCGTGACGTTTTGGATATACATGACCTGCGCGGTGGCACATACCAATCGGGCGCCGTTCGACCTGCCCGAGGCCGAAAGCGAATTGGTGGCCGGGTTCATGACCGAGTATTCCGGGTTCCGCTGGGCGGCGTTTTTCATGGCCGAATACGGGGCCATGCTGGCCATAAGCGCCCTGGCCTCGATTTTGTTCCTCGGCGGTTGGAACGGGCCGATCCCCATCGCCACGCTGCTTCACCTGACGCCAGATACAGGCAACGCCATCGCCAAACTACTTCACATTGAGCCTGAAATAGGCGTTATTATCGTGACGACAATCGCCAATTTGCTGGGGCTTTGCAACATGATCATCAAGGCCTATGCCGGGGTGACGTTCATGATGTGCCTGCGCTGGACGCTGCCCCGCTTGCGCATCGACCAGGTGATGACCACCTGCTTGAAATATTGCTTGCCTTTGGTTTCGGCGATGCTGGCCGGGGCCATGCTGTGGACGTTTATATTTCCCGGCGGAGTGGTGCGGAAAATCATGCCCACAACTACAACCAAAGATCAGAGCCGGACCGTGTCGGTCCGGTCGATAGGCGATTCATCCGGGCCGACACGGCCCGGCTCTGAAATAAATTCGCAAAACACTCTCACCCCTAACCCTCTTCCAAAGGGAGAGGGGACATTGAATTAACAAACCCCGTTAAACCATAGGCGCCGATTATGGAAGCAATTAACTGGCAAAGCTTCTTTTTTCTGTTTTTCGCCATTATTGCCTGCGCGTTTGCCGTGGCGGTGGTGATGACCGGAAATATCGTGCGCATGGCCGCTTACCTGGTGGTTTCGCTGGGCGCGGTGGCGGGTTTGTTTTTCCTGGCCGGGGCCGATTTCCTGGGCGCTGTGCAGTTGATGGTGTATGTGGGCGGAACCATGGTCCTCTTGGTCTTCGGCGTGATGCTTACCGCGCGCGGGCCGTTCGTGTCCATGAAAACCGGCGGCGGCCAGTGGATTTTGGCCACTATCCTGGCCATCATCTTGTTGGCCATACTTTTGCAAACGGCATTAAGCGTGGGCGATTGGTCCGCGGCCAAACCAAAATCCTCCATGCCGACCGCCGAGTCTTTCGCCTACTTCGGCCCGGCTGGGCATGGGACTTTTGGGCGTGCGCACAGATCAATTGGAAAATCCCGATCCTATCGCCCGGCAGGGAATGTCGGGCTACTTGCTGGTATTTGAAATTATTTCGGTCCACTTATTGGTCGTGCTCATTGGCGCGGCATATTTAGCCCGGGCAAAACGACGAGTGGAATGAATCTTGAAATTTTAATGATGAATTACCAAAAATAATCGCTCCCCTACGGGTCGCGGCTAAACAAACTGAACCATAAACTCTGAATCCTGAACCCTTAAATGAATCTGCTCACGCAACCCATCGGACTGACGCATTATTTGATAGTCAGCGCTATCCTGTTTGTCTGCGGGATAGTTTGCATGGCCACAAAGCGCAACGCCTTGGGCGTGCTGATGGGGATCGAACTGATTTTAAACGCGGCCAACTTGAACTTCATCGCCTTTGGCAGTCCGTTCTTGACGGGCGATACCGGCCTGGGCCTCGACGGGCAATTGATCGCCATATTCGTTATCGTCCTGGCCGCAGCCGAGGCCGCCGTGGCACTGGCGATCGCACTGAATTATTACTATACCCATGCCACAATCGACGTGGATAAAGCGGATGAATTGAAAGGATAATGCATAAAGCCGCGACGGGCACCAACCGAAGGTTGGTCGGTCGCGCACTGGACCACGAATAACGATCGAAAATATGATGCGCGACCAACGGTCGCGGCTTTATGAATGGAATTTAATTTCATGGATCTTAATCAAACACTGCCGATGCTTTTGGGACTGGCCTGGCTGCTGCCGCTGGTCTCGTTCGCGCTGATTGTGTTTTTCGGGCCGCGGATGGGCAAGGGCGGTCACTGCGCCGGGTATTTGGCCGCTCTGGCGATTATCGCCGCATTCGTTCTTTCGGCATCGGCATTGGTGTTGTGGGTTATGCAATTTCCGTTGACCGGGGTCGCTCATGGATCAGGCACCCATGGCGGGTGCGTCTCCGCTACCCGTGCCGGCCATTTCCGGCGATTGGTACGCCTTGGCCGTGTTCGGGTCGCTGCGGGTGACGATCGGATATTACATCGACGCCCTGACCATCGCCATGTTTTGCATGGTCACGCTGGTGGCGTCCTGCATCCACGTGTATTCGTTCGGATACATGCACGAGGAATTGCACGACGTGACCGATACGCTGGTCACGCTTTCCAACGGCGAACCACTGCACCGCCGCGGGCGTTATTGCCGCTTTTTCCAATATCTGTCCCTGTTTTGTTTCAGCATGTTGGGACTGGTGATCGCCGGCAATTTGGCCATGGTGTTCGTGTTTTGGGAACTGGTGGGCATCTGCTCGTACTTGCTGATCGGATTCTACCACGAGCGCAAAAGCGCATCGAACGCCGGGAATAAGGCGTTTATCGTCAATCGCGTGGGCGATTTCGGCATGCTCATCGGGCTGGCGGCCGTGTGGGCCGGCATGGGAACGTTTTCATTTTCGGATTATAAAACCACCGATGCCGCCGGGAACGTGAGGACCATGCCCGGCATTTTTAGCCAGGTCCGGCCGGAAAATAATCAATATGCCATACAAGTCCCGGATGGAATGGTCAAACTGGCCGCCCAAAAAGAAATTGAAACGCTTACCCTCACCCCCGGCCCCTCTCCCAAAACGGGAGAGGGGAGTAATAATGCGGCAGTAAGCAAGAAAATCGACGGCTGGCGGCAACAAGGATACGGGTATTGGCTGTTGGTGATTGCCGGGCTGGGAATTTTTTGCGGATGCGTGGGCAAGAGCGCGCAGTTTCCCTTGCACGTGTGGCTGCCCGACGCCATGGAAGGCCCCACGCCGGTTAGCGCGCTTATCCACGCCGCCACGATGGTCGCCGCCGGCGTGTACATGGTGGGCCGGTGTTATCCGCTGTTTGCGCCCGAGGTGCTGTTGGTTATCGCCGTTATCGGCTGCATTACTTTGTTTATAGCGGCCACGATGGCTCTGACCGCCACCGACATCAAGCGCGTGCTGGCGTATTCGACCGTGAGTCAACTGGGCTACATGATGTTCGCCCTGGGCGTGGGCGGATGGCTCTCCGGCGTGTTCCACTTGTTCACGCACGCCTTTTTCAAATCGCTTGTTGTTCCTTTGTTCCGGGTCGGTGATTCATGCCACGGGGACCAACGAAATGCCGCGGATGGGCGGGCTTTTGAAGAAAATGCCTTACACCGCCTGGACGATGCTCGTCGGCTGTCTGGCCATTTCCGGGGCGGGCGTGCCCACGGTCATCGGCATGAGCGGCTATTATTCCAAAGATTACATCATCGCCCAGGCCCTGGTTTTTAAAACGGCCAATCCCATGTTTTCCTGGCTGTTTTATATAGCCGTGGGCGCGGCGGGCATGACCGCTTTTTATATGTTCCGCCTGTGGTTCATGACCTTTACGGGCAAGCCCCGCGACAAGCATATTTATGAGCACGCCCATGAATCGCCGCCGACGATGACCGTGCCCCTGGTCATTCTTGCCGGACTGAGCATCGTGGCCGGCTGGAATCTTTTATTTACGAATTATGGATTGGAACCGCTGCTGAACCAGGCTATTCCGGCGGGCATTTCGCAAGGCAGCGCGGCCGGCTGGTTCTGGCCTCACGTCACCGTGCCGCCGGAACATATATATCATCCGCAGATGGAAGAAGTGCATTTTACCGCCTCGATGCTCGCCTTTGCCATGGCCTTGACGGGTTTTATTCTGGCGACGGCGTTTTACGGCGTGCAATCGCTCGATCCGGCCGACGCGAGGCGAACCTTCGCCCCATTTTACAGCTTGTTCTATCACAAGTGGTGGTTCGACGAGTTGTATCAATTCCTTTTTGTCCGGCCGGTGCTGCGTATTTCAGGCTGGGTCGCCGCCTGCGATAAAAATGTCATCGACTGGATAGCCGATCACCTGGCCCTGGCCGTCATGGCCTGCTCGCGATTGGACAATTGGATCGATCGGATTTTTGTGGATCGGCTTATCGATCTGCTGGCCGGGGGCATTTACGCCGTGGGCATCCGGTTGCGGCGAATCCAAACCGGAAATTTGCGGCAATATATCATGCTCTTGGCCTTGGGCATAATCGCGTTGTTTGTAATCATAAATATGTATCAGAATTATTCCATGTTCGGATGGTAGAACAAATGACAATTGACATGTTTAGCCGCGACCGGGCACCATGCGGAGCATGGTCGGGGAGCGGGTAATTTACTTCAAAACCGCTCCCCTGCGGGTCGCGGCTAAACATAAAAAACCTGAACCCTAACCACTTTATAAAGAGTAACGACATATGTGGCCGTTCAATCAACTTGATCCGGCGGTTTTCACGACGCTGCTTTTTAGCGCGGTCATATTTTTGCCCAGCGTGGGAGCGATCTTGCTGTGTTTCTTTCCCGGCGACCGGCAGATGGCGATGAAGCGGTTTTCGCTTGCCGTCACGGTAGCGGTTTTTTTGCTGACTGTTTACATGGCCATTCCCGCCGGAGGTGCAAGTGCCCCGGGGCGTTTTGCCCTGGGCACGGCCGGAATGCAAAATATCGTCTGTCATCGCTGGATTCCGGCCTTTAATATTTATTATTTCCTCGGCGCCGACGGCATCAGCTTTCCGCTGGTCATCCTCACTTCATTTCTGAGCATGCTGGCCATGTGGGCGAGTTGGCCCATCAATCGGCACGTCAAGGCTTATTGCTTTTTGTTTTTGCTCTTGGAAACGGGAATGCTGGGCGTATTTTTGTCCTTGGATTTCTTCCTGTTTTACGTGTTTTGGGAAGTGATGCTGCTGCCGATGTATTTTCTCATCGGCATTTGGGGCGGGACTCGCGCGCGAATACGCGGCCATCAAATTCTTCCTGTTCACCCTGGTCGGCAGCGTGCTGATCCTGGTGGCCATGTTGATGCTTTATTTCGCCGGCGATGTGCGGTCGCTTGACGGCAAACAACTTGCCGAGAGCCATGCCGCGGCCGCCGCCGACACGTTGGCCGTGGCCGACGCCGCCAAACCCATCCATACGTTCGACATCATGGCTTTGACTCAAATGGGCCAGCACGTACCGGCTCTATTCGGCGGAGAGCTTTGGTGCGGACAATCGCTTTCCTGGTGGGCGTTCGTGCTGTTGTTCATCGGGTTCGTGATTAAACTTCCGGCCGTGCCCGTGCATACGTGGTTGCCCGACGCACACGTCGAGGCGCCCACGCCCATATCCATGATCCTGGCCGGCGTGCTCTTGAAAATGGGCGGATACGGCATCTTGCGCTTCTGTTATCCCATCTGCCCGGACGCCGCCTACTAATTGTCCTGGCTGGTCGGCACGATCGGCCTGGTGAGCATGATCTACGGGGCTTTGGCATCGATGGCCCAAAAAGACTTTCAAGCGCTTGGTGGCCTATAGTTCCGTCAGCCACATGGGCTATGTGCTATTGGGCATCGCCGTGTGGAGCGCCGCGCCGGGCAACAAATACAATACCGATTACTGGCAGATGGGCATGAATGGGGCCATGTTCCAGATGATCGCCCACGGACTTAGCTCGGCTGGCATGTTCTTTATGGTCGGCGTTTTGTACGACCGCGTGCATCACCGCAACCTGGATCAGTTCGGCGGTCTGTTCGCGCGGATGCCGGTCGCGAGCGGGCTGGCCATGGGTATATTTTTCGCCGCCTTGGGTTTGCCCGGACTGTGCGGATTCATCGGCGAATTCTTCGTGGTCCTGGGCACGTGGAGCTACAGCGCCGCAATGGCGGTTATCGCCGCATCGGTGGTGATACTAACGGCGGGCTATATCCTGTGGACGATTCAGCGCGTATACCTGGGCGCGGAGTATAAAGGCCCGCATGGCGAGGCGCTTACGCCCATCACACGGCGCGAAACGCTGATCGCCGCCCCGCTATTGGTCTTTGCCATCATACTCGGCGTTTATCCGCGGGCACTGTTCGATTACATGAAGCCCAGCGTGAATAAAGTCGTTGACGATTTGACCGCCTGGCAAAAGAACCAGCCGGCCAAAACGCCCATCAAAACACCGGTCAAAACACCGGTCAAAATGCCAGATGATCCGCCCGCGAAAACGAAACTCCCCTCTCCTGTTGGGAGAGGGGCAGGGGGTGAGGGCCGGGATCGATCAGATGTTAAGTCCTCGCCCGCCCTCACCCTAACCCTCTCCCAAAGGGAGAGGGAACCCTGATACTCCTTTTAGCAAGATTACAGTTTGCTGCAATAATGATCATCCCATGAATTTTATCGAATTGGTTCAATATCTGTTTGATGACAAGGCGAATCCCGGCCAAACGCTGTGGGCGTCGCTGGCGGCGTTCATGCCGGAGATCATTCTCTGCGCTACGATCGTCGCCATTCTTTTAATGCGGATGATTTTTCCCTCCTGGAAAACGCTTTCGTATTATCTGATGCTGTTGGGCACGGCGGCTGCGCTCTATTTCGCTGTGCCTAAGGATTGGATTCCGACGGCGGTTTTGCCGGCCAAGCCGATATTTTCCGGGCTGTTGGTGTACGATAGTTTTTCGATCTTCATGCGCAGCCTGCTGTTGGTTTTCGTCCTGCTCTTTACCACATTCACGCAGATATCGCGCATGCCCGATCAGGAAGATTCGGCCGAGTTCTACGTGCTGGTTCTAGGCGCCGTGGTGGGAATGTCGCTGATGGTTTCGGCAAATCACCTGATAACGGTGCTGATCGGCGTGGAAATGGCCAGCGTGCCGTCTTATGTGCTGGCCGGTTTCTTGCGAAACCGGCGGAAAAGCAGCGAGGCGGCCCTGAAATACGCCGTGTATGGCGCAGGCGCGGCCGGCATCATGCTCTTCGGCATGAGCCTGCTGGCCGGCGTGCTCGGCTCCGCGCATCTGCCCACCATGGCCCGGCGCCTGGCCGAATTGCTGGCAAAGCGGGGCAGGGGCCGACCGATCTATGGTGTTGCTGCTCGGCGGGCTGATGCTGATGATCGGAGTGGCCTTCAAACTGACGGCCGTGCCCTTCCACTTCTGGGCGCCCGACGTGTTCGAAGGCGCGTCGGCCGAAGTCGCCGCCTTCCTGTCGGTCGCATCCAAAGCCGCCGCATTGGCCTTGCTGGTCCGCCTGGCTATGGCATTTTCCTTCCTCCCCGATCCGATCCTGCTCCAGAACCTGGCTCCGGTCCGACAATACATCGGGCTAATGATCGCGGTCCTGGCGGCCGTGACTTGCACATTCGGCAATCTGGCCGCCTACGGGCAGACGAACATGAAGCGCCTGCTGGCCTATTCGACCATCGCCCACGCCGGATACATGATGATGCCCGTGGCCGCGGCAGTGGTGATGATCGGCAGTAACATCGAAGGCGCTCGCGACGCCGTAAGCGCCATGGCGGTGTATATCAGTATTTATCTGTTTATGAACCTGGCCGCATTCGCGGGCGTGGCTTTTTTGCGAAATGCCATCGACTCCGAGGATCTCCGCGATTATTCCGGGCTGGTGCACAGTTCGCCGGGCTTCACGGTTTGCATGGCGATTGTCATGTTCAGCCTGCTGGGCCTGCCGCCATTAAGCGGATTCGCCGCCAAAGTGACGATTTTCATCTCCTTGATCCAAGGCAAAATGTTGGCCCTCTTGATGATCGGGGTGCTCAATACGGTGCTGAGCCTGTTTTATTATCTTCGCGTTGTGAAAGTCATGACCCTGGGAACGGAACACCCGGATCATCCGCTGCCGGCGATTTCGCTCGGTTCCATGGCCGGGTTCTACTTCGCCACGCTGACCGTTCCCGTGGTGGCATTGTTTTTCCTGTGGGGCGGATTGTGGAACTGGGCCCATGCCGCCGCGGCCGCACTGCTGTATTAATAAGGATGAGAGATAAGGGATAAGGGATGAGGGATCAAAAAGCAATTGAAATCGCTTGCGGTTTCGCGATGGAACTGTGAACCGTAGACCGTCAACTGTGAACTGAAAACCGAAAATATATGCTTCACCTGCAAAATCCATCTTCCGCGACGGACGTGCTCAACCAACTTCTGCATCTGCTCTTGCGCGGGCTGCCGGCGTATGTGGTCGAAGTAAACCCTTCGATGCAGCCGGGACGCCATCCGCTCCGCAAGGCATTGGCCAATCTGGCGGACGATCGCCGGCTATTTGCCAATCGCACAAACCAAGCCATTTTGGATCGCGGGGCTTATCCCGATCCGGGGCCGTTTCCCCTGGAATATACCGGGCTGAACGACGTCTCCATTGAATACCTTACGAACGAATTGATCGATTCGCTGCATGTGGATACCGAGATCTTGCAGGAAATTTCAGCCCAATTGACCGCAATTCCCGAGTTACACGCCCTTGCCGAAGAAATCCTCGGCAACACCATCGCCCACGCGGAAATACTGGAAAAAGTGGTCGGTGGGCAGTGAGCAGTGGTCAGTGTGGCGTGTGGAGAATAAATCGATAACCCTTTGCGGTTTCGCGATAATTACATAAAAAGTGGGCAGTAAACTGCCCACCCCTGCACTAACATCTCACTCCCCTCTATACTGTCCACCGCTCACTGTCCACTTTTATGCTATTCGACACCCATGCCCATCTCGATCAGGAGGAATTCGACGCCGATCGGACGGCGGTGATCGACCGGGCGCGGCAAGCGGGGGTGGAACTCGTTCTCGCCGTGGGCATCGACCTGGCGTCAAGCCGCAAAACCATGCGCCTGGCCGAAGAGCATGCGGAAATATTCGCGGCCGTGGGCATTCATCCCAATTCGGCCGCCCAGGCCGATCCGGGAGATTGGGATCAAATCGTCGAACTGGCCGATCATCCGCGCGTGGTTGCCGTCGGCGAAACCGGCTTGGATCGATATCGGGACTATACGCCTATTGCGGTGCAGCAAGAGTATTTCGATCGCCATCTGAGTTTGTCGCAAGAGCGGAATCTGCCGGTTGTGATTCACTGCCGCGATGCGGCCGATGATTTAATGCCCATGCTTCGCCGGGCTGCTGCCCGAGCGCCGCTAAAAGGAATCCTGCATGCCTTTAGCGGCGACGCCCGCATGGTCGGGGAGTGCGTGGACCTGGGATTGCACATCAGCTTTGCCGGCAACGTGACATATAAAAATAAAAAGTTCCAGGACCTGCGTTTAGCCGCCGCGGCAGTGCCCCTGGATCGGCTGCTGATCGAAACCGACAGTCCTTATCTTACGCCGGAACCGCTTCGAGGCCGTGAAAAACGCAACGAGCCGGCCTGGGTGGTGTACACGGCCCAATTCCTGGCCCAACTCCGCGGCATGGCGGTTTTAGAGTTAGAACAGCAAACCACCCACAACGGCCGCCGCCTACTGGGCATCTGATAAAAAGTATAGTCGATGACAGGGGGTTGAAAAAATTCGATTTTGGGATGATAATTTTTGATATTAATGTCGTCAGTCGTCAACACAAAGATTTTAACCCATGCCTACACCGCCCGAATATCCTGCTTTAATGAAACATATTGCCGGCGTTCCGGTCTTGGACTTCGCCCAGCATTTCGGCACTCCCACGTTTGTGTATGACGCCGAGATGATACGGCGACGGATCGCCGATCTCCGCATGTTTGATTACATTCGTTATGCCCAGAAGGCCTGCTCGAACCTGGCGATTTTGGATTTGATGCGCCGGCAGGACGTATTGATCGACGTCGTTAGCGCCGGCGAAATCCGCCGGGCGCTGGCCGCCGGTTATGCCGTTGACGGCGTTCCGCCGCCGATTGTTTACACGGCCGACATCTTCGACGCCGAAGCCCTGGACCTGTGCGTCCAGAAGCAAATCCATGTAAATTGCGGCTCCTTGGACATGATCGATCAACTCGGGCAACGTTCGCCGGGCACCGCAATAACGCTGCGGATAAACCCGGGTTTCGGACACGGTCACAGCCAAAAGACCAATACGGGCGGCAAGCAAGCAAAATTCGGCATCTGGCACACGCAAATCGCCGATTGCCTTGCCCGTGCGCAACGTCATCGGCTTACCATAACAGGCGCGCACATGCACATCGGTTCGGGAACCGATTTGGAGCATCTCTCGCAGGTCTGCGGGGCGATGGAAAAAGCGGCCGTGGAAATCGGCCCTTCGCTTCAGTCCATAAGCGCGGGCGGCGGTTTGCCGACCGTGTATCGACCCACGGATTCATACATCGACCTGGACGCCTATTTCGCCCTCTGGGATGCCACGCGAAAACGACTGGAAAAAAAGTTCGGCCATCCTTTGCGGCTGGAAATCGAACCCGGACGATACCTGGTCGCCGAAAGCGGCTACCTGGTAACGGAAATCCGCGCCGTAAAACGGCAGGACGACAATATTTTTTACCTGACCGACGCCGGATTCAATAATCTCGCCCGGCCGATCCTATACGGCTCCTATCATCCGATGTCGATCGTTCCCAATACTAATTCCCCTCTACCTTTGGGAGAGGGTCAGGGTGAGGGCCGGCCCGAGCAGGACGTGATCGTGGGCGGGCCGTTGTGCGAATCGGGCGATATTTTCACCCAGGAAGAAGGCGGATATGTATGCACTCGCCGCCTGCCTGAGGCGCAAGTAGGCGACCTGCTGGTAATTGCCTGCGCCGGGGCATACGGATTCGTGATGGGCTCGAATTACAACTCGAAGCCCCTGGCCGCGGAAGTCCTGGTCGATGCCGGCCAAGCCCGACTGATCCGCCGCCGGCAAACTTTTGAAGACCTGGTGCGGGAAGAACAGTTTTGAGATCGAAAAGGCCGCTGGATGGGCTCTTGAGCCATTTTCTAATGCGCGTCGAGTCCGTGGAGCATGAAAATCGCATGTTCCAGGGTTTTAAGAATCTCGCCCAAGAACTCTTCGACGGCTCGGACGCTGCCGGGCAGGGTGTAAATCTGCGTATTTTCCGCCACCCCGGCTATGGACCGGCTTAGCAGGGCATTGGGTTCGGCCGATCCGAATTTCACGCGGATGTTTTCCATGATCCCGGGAATCATCTTATCGCACAATGCGGCCGCCGTTTCCGGAGTGACGTCGCGGGGTCCAAGCCCGGTGCCGCCGGTAGTGACGATCACATCCACGCCGGCGGACTTGGCCCGTTGGATCTCCTCGCGCAGCCGGCCCGCATCGTCGGGCAGAATTTTGGTTTCGATCCGGCCATGCCATCGCCTGCCTGCCAACCAGTTTTGCAACAATTCGACAACGCACGGACCGGAGAGATCTTCATACACTCCGGCGGCCGCCCGATCGCTGAGCGTGATGATCAGAAAACTTAGCGGCCGCGCCAGGTGTTGGCCCAAAGCGCCGGCGGCCAGTTCGCCGCCGCAGATGACGCGGGTAAAAATTCCCTCGACCGGCATCACGCATTGGCCCACCTCCTGAAAAATTGCGCATCCCTGGCCGTGGCAGCGCTTGCCGATCTGGGTGACCTCCAATTCCACACTGCCGAAGCGGAACCGGTCCAGAACGGCCACGGCCGAAAAGTCGAGGCCCGCGACCGTTAGGTTTTCGGCGAACTCGCCGGGCATGATTTTGCGTCCCAACTTTTCCGAAAATCGCTCGATGCTTTCTTGGCCCAGCAAACTGACCTGGCGCTGCCACGGCCCGGCATGGGCGTCGCCCACCACACCATTTAAGTCGATGGCGATGCGCTCGACCGGCCTTTTGACCGTGCCCTTGCACTCCGAAACATTGACGGAGATTACTTTAAGATCGCGCGACATCGCTTTTTACTTTCTCCAGAAGAATGATATTTCCGATCCGCATTTGCTTGTCGGCCGCCTTGCACATATCATAAACCGTCAACAGCGCGATGCTGACCGCGGTCAGGGCCTCCATTTCCACGCCCGTACGCCCGATGCAGGCCACCTCGCTTACGGCCGACACTCCTTCATCGGTCAAGGTGAGCGTTACATCGATCCGGTCGAGCGTGATCGGGTGGCAGAGCAGGATCAGTTCGGCGGTTTTTTTTGCCGCTTGAATTCCCGCGATTTGGGCCACCGTAAGCACGTCGCCTTTTTTGAGTTGGTTATTGCGGATTAAATCCCGCGTGGCCGGGGCCAATTCGATGGTTCCCACAGCCCGGGCACAGCGCGACTGGGGCGTTTTACCGCCCACGTCAACCATCCGCGCCCGCCCTTGTTCGTCAACATGCGATAGATCGTTCATTTTATCCGCCAATCGTATGAAGCGGCCGGTTGGAACAGGTGGAACCGGCCTGAGGTTTGTTCGCTACTGCCTGCATAATGGCCTCGGCCGCGCCAAAGCGGCGCAGGCTGAAACTCAGATCGGAAAAAAGGCAGGGACGGATCTGGCCGTCGCTCGTCAGTCGCAGCCGATTGCAGATCGGGCAATTGCCGCCGCTGCCGCCCTCGATCATCTCGAAACTGCCCGCGGCCAGGTTCATCTGCCGTATAAAGCGGACCTCAAAGCCTTCACGCTCGGCATACTCAGCCACGTCTTTGGCATTGCGGTCCTCGTCATTTGATTCGACGACGCAGTTGATCTTGATAGGATTCAAACCTGCCAGCCGCGCCGCATCGATTCCCGCCAAGACTCGGCGGACGTCGCCGCCGCGAGTGATTGTCGCGTAACTATCCGGATCGATGGCGTTGAGACTTACGTTGACTCGCCGCAAGCCTGCGTCTGCCAGCGCTTGGGCGTATTTGGATAAAAGCAGGCCGTTGGTGGTCATTGTCAGATCGGCCAGCCCATTTATATCCGCCACAAGGCCGACGAGCGTTTCGATGTTCCGGCGGACGAGAGGTTCGCCGCCGGTGAGGCGAATTTTGACGAATCCAAGCCCGACTGCGCACTGGGCCACGTCGACGATCTCTTCAAAACTCAGTATATCCTCGCGGCGCAAAAAGCCGCACGCCTTCAGGCGGCATGCAATAGCGGCAGCGCAAGTTGCACCGATCGGTAACCGAAATCCTCAGATATTCGATCGTTCGTCCGAAGCGGTCGATCATCGCCACTCCTTCAGCATTGGAAGAAAACCAGCGGACTGACCGGCCGGAATCGACGAAATCCCCAAGGGAACGATGAACAGGCCGTCGGCTTCGATCAGGGCCGTCAGGTGCGCCGAACCGTGATACGCGACTGGAATCAACATGCCGTCGTCTTCGATGCGGCAGGGGACGTATTCCACGCGATCTGACTTGCGGCGATGGAATTCGCGTCCCATGCGAAGCGTAATCTCCCACGCAGTCCAGGGACTGCCGCACATCCGCGCGGCCGCGCGCAAAACGAACAGGTGAAACATCACATAAACCGCCACCGGATTGCCAGGCAGGCCGAAAACCGCCGTGCCGGGGTGAGTGGCAAAAGTGAGCGGTCGGCCCGGCTTGACGGCCACGGCGGAAAAATGCACGCACAGCCCGGCGTCGGCCAAGGCCGGACCAACGAAATCGGAATCGCCCACGGAAACTCCGCCCGAGAGCAGCACAAGATCGGCGCACTTGACGGCCGTTGAAATCGCCTCGACCGTGGCGTCGCGCCGGTCGGGAATCGATTTTTCGAGTGTTATTTCCATGAAATACCGCCGAGCGAGCAAGGCCAGCATCGGCCCGTTGGCATTCATTATCTTTCCCGGTTCAAGGTCGCGCGGATCATCGACAATCTCGTCGCCCGTCGATATTACGGCCAGGCGGATCGGCCGGAATACGTCAACTTCGGTAATTCCGCAACTGATAAGATTGGCGATTTCAAGCGGGCCTAATCGCCTTCCGGCCCGGAGAATCACGTCGCCGGGCCGCACATCCTCGCCTTGAGCGCATATATTACCATCGTTCGTCAGTCGGATGACTTCAATTTCGTCGCCATGACGGCGAACGTGCTCGACCGGTATCACCCGGCCCGCGCCCGATGGAACCGGTGCGCCGGTCATGACTTTTACCGCCGTGCCTGCTTCAAGCGACGCCGTCGAATCGCTTCCGGCCATGACCGTTCCCAGGACCTTGTAGGCGTCGCGCACGTCGCCGTCGAGAACGGCGTATCCGTCCATGGACGCCTTATCAAAGGGCGGCAGATGCAATTTGGAAACCTGGTCCGCGGCGAGCAATTGTCCAAAGCCGTCGCGAACGACGACCTTCCGGATCGGGATCGTGAAGTCAGAAATCGCCCGGTCCACAATACCCAGTGCGTCGTCCAGCGGTATGGCGCGTTCGGAACGAATCATCGAATTTCCATATTGGCCCATCTCGAAAGTCCCCTTTCCCGACCAACCTTCGGTTGGCGCCCGGAGAGGGTTGGGGTGAGGGCTGAAGTCGAGACAGGACTTGTTATTCTTACATATTCAGATTCATGAGCCCTCACCCCCGCCCCCTCTCCCAAAGGTAGAGGGGAGGATTTAAGGATCTGCCTAACCGCCTGCCGGGATGTCGCGAACGGGCCGGGCAGCCGGTTTAAACGGGACCGCGTCCTCCAGGCCTTCGCCGCTCACGTTCGCCGTTTGCAGCAGCGGCCCTGTGAAGCCCTGCACCTTGATGTTCAACAGTTTGACATGAGTCATGTTTGCAAGCGTCATCCCTTTACTGCAAGTCCCGCTGAGATTCTCGATTGTAAAACCGTCGAGGGGCTTGGCCGGCGAAATCCCCTTGGCATCGACCAGCGTGCCGCACTTTTCTATCTTGATGTCGGTAAAGCTGTAGTTTTTCGCCGATGGAATTCCTTCCTCGCCCGGGACCGGTTCGGTACCCACGATGCCCGTGTTTCGAAGATCGAGCCGCAGGAAGCCGCCCTTGGCGTTACCCACTTCCAAATCTTTTACGTTGATATCGTCGATAAAGGCCCCGCGTCCCTCGCGGCTCTTTATATGGATTGCGAACTTGGCGGAAGAAATTATTTTGCAGTGTTCGATCCGCACGTTGCGGATGCCGCCCGAGCTTTCGCTGCCGATGCCGATGCAGGCATACATCAGCCCGGTGAGCTTGCAATTGGAGATCAGCACATCTTCGGTGACTTTGGCGGCTTTGAAGGCTTCCAATCCTCGTCCCGACTTGATGGCGATGCAGTCGTCGCCCGCCTCGATGTCGCAGTTTTCGATGCGGACGTGTTTGCAGGAATCAAGGTCGATGCCATCGCCGTTTGTTTCTGTGTTGCGAAGGGTGATGTTCTTGATGACGAGGTTTTCACATAACGTGGGATGGATTGCCCACATGTGCTTCTGCTTAAGGGAAAAATCTTCAAGCCGGACATCGGTGCAGTTGATCGGCTCGATGACGCAGGGGCGGCGGGGCATTGCCCTTCCGCCCAGGTCCGGATTGCTGGCGATTTTTCCTGGTCCCACGACGGCGATGTTCTTGGCGTCTTGGGCCGAGACCAGCGCGCAATGCGCATTGACCCATTCCCCCTCCCAGCGGGCTTTGATGATGGGATAATCGTCAAGGTCGGGGCTGCCCATCAGATTTGCGTCCTTTTCCAGGCGAAGAGTCGCGTTCGATTTTAGCGCGATGCTGCCGATGAGGTAATCGCCCGCCGGCACTACAACTTCGCCCCCTCCGACCGCCGAACATTCGTCCAG
The DNA here is from genome assembly GCA_963844755.1 of Pirellulales bacterium. Classification (GTDB taxonomy): domain Bacteria; phylum Planctomycetota; class Planctomycetia; order Pirellulales; family Thermoguttaceae; genus JBEKIK01. The sequence goes on along the minus strand of CAWJPM010000011.1, from coordinate 754,206 downwards.
CGCCTTCTGAAAAGCGGCCGAATCCTTGGTCACACCGTCGCCCACGGCCCCGAATGTGCGGACATTCAACGGCGCCTTGGATTGAGCGAGTCCCACATGCACAAACAGGGCGAGACAGAGAATTGGAACAAGACAAAAGAGCCGGTTGCGATTCATGGAAACCTCCGATTGGCTAATGTAAAGTGTTCGCCCCCCAAGGTGCATTGCCTATTATTGTAATACCATCCGCTGCGAAGGTAAAGAATGCAGTCACAAAGATGCAGTGACTCTGGATAAACAGGCCCATTTCCTAGTGTCTATCTCAAGAGTCCCCTCTCCCGACCAACCTTCGGTCGGTGCCCGGAGAGGGCTAGGGTGAGGGCTTATTCGCGGCAGATTCGGAGTTCCCGATCTCTGTCTGTGTTTGAAATTTTATAACATTTTAGTCATATGCAGTATTGAAAACACTAGCCCGAAAGCGCTAGCGAGGGATGGCAAATAACTTACCCTCGCTTTTCCCTCGCTAGCGCTTCGGGCTGGTGTTTTAGCTCGTTTTTAATTTTCGCCCCAGAACATGGGCGGCGGGCCTATAATGCGCTGCAAACCATCTCCCAGGGCCGCGGCGTCCAATGATCCCTTCGAGCCCTGGTCCCATTCGCGGAACCATTTTTCGAATGCCCCGACCATCTCCTCTTGCGTTAGTCTGCCGTCGCCGTTGGCATCGCATGAGATGAAAATTCGCCGGGCAAGGAAATCTTCTGGCCCAAATCCCGGCGGTCCATCCATGGGCGGCATGTTTCCGTCCGGGCCGGGCGACTGCTCGAAGATCGACTGAAGCCCCTTCGTAACATCTCCAAGTTCCAAATAGCCTTTATGATTGGTATCCCAACTCTTATACCAGCGTCCCGCCAGAGAACGGAACTCATCGAGCGAAACTGTTCCATTCTTATCCGTATCCGCTTCCCTGAGAAAGGCCTGGGCGATGAACTGTCCGGGATCGAATCCTGGTCCGCCGAATCCAGGGCCACCACCTGGGCCGCCATCAAATCGGGCCTGCGAAATAGAGGGTGGATTGCGAAGCTCGCCAATGGCCGTGTTCGTCAGCGGCAGCAAACATAGGACAACAATGATCGTGCCGATTGCAGCGGCCGCCGGACGGACATGTTTGATTGAAACGGGCAGATAATTGATCAACACCAATAAAAATCCCATGATCGCGATTACTACCAGCAGCAGCAGGCTCACGTCGGGTTTAAGCGGTTGGCGAGGGTGATCGACCTTGGCCGTATTTCGGTAAAGCGAGCCGAAGTCGTTGCTGAATACCTTCTCGAAACCAGCAGGCGGATTCTGCGATGCGGATTGTCCGCGCAGCGCGCCAAATCCGCCGCCTCCGCCCGGTCCCATGCCGCGGCTGAGCGTAACTTTGAAATCGCAGTCTTTTGGTTGTGCCTTGCCGTTCTCGGACCGCACGTCGCGGAGAATTCCGCTCGTGGTCCACCTGCCTGTGACGCCGACAATCATCGATCCGCCCATCGGATCGTCGATGTGGATCACGTCGCCTGGTTGGACCTTTTCCTTGACGGCGGCGATGAAATCCTCGGCGCCGGCACTGCGGAGCATATTATCCATGCCGCCGGGCATGCCTGGTGCGCCGCCACCGCCTCGGCCGCCACGTCCCATGCCGCCACGTCCCATGCCGCCCCGCCCCATCTGCGGTCCGGAATTGGTTTGCTGATTTTGTCCGCCGCCTCCGCCGCCCCCGCCGCCGCCCGGTCCGGGTCCCATGCCCGAATTAGATCCTGCGGCCGAATATGTGTCGAATAATTTCGGCAATGCGGCCGATTGGACCGAGAATTGCCAATTAGTGAGCATCGAACTAAATTCATTCCACAATCTGGTTCCTGTTGATATTCCAGCCTGCGCCCCGCCTCGTGGTCCGTCGGGAGGTCCGCCCATAAAACCTCCAGTTTGCGAATTGATCGCGGGATACATAAGCAGCGCGGTTCCAGCCACGGCAAAAGCGACAACTTGCACGCCCATTCGCAACGAAACTCGCTGTTCAATCCATCGAACAAGTTCTCCCAGTCCATAGCCCGCCATACAAGCAAGCGGCCAGTGGATATTCAACGAAAGAAACCTGCTGCCGAAGCCCATGGGAAAGACCACGGCAAAGCCCAGAAAGTGCGCCGATCAAACCCAGGGCCGGTCCGCGGCGAATGATCAGCCATGGGATGGAAAGCAGTGCCAAGGGCGCAAGGAACAATCCCAGATTCGCGCCGCCGCCGAAACCGCCCAGCGAAATCTCGCCGCCGGTGCGGTTGTCGGGCAAAAACGCCCGGTTGGCCCAAATATGAGCCAGCCACGGGCCGTATAAGACCACAGGCAGCGAAGCCGCCAGTAAACCCGCTAGCAGTTTTTTTCTACGCAAAAGCGTGTTGATCACCAACGCCGGCGGCAGGAAAAGCCCAATGGGGTGCATCGTTATCACAATAAAATTAATCACTCCGCAGGCAAGAAAATGTTCCGTTTCCAGGGCCAGGAAGGCAAGCGGGGCCAGGACCATAACGCCCGCAACCGCCGTAAATGCCGCCTGGGTCCAGAAGAAACCGTACGGCCCGCACAAAAAGATAATGGCAAACAGCGCCGAGCGGCGCCGATTATCCTCCGCAGCCATATCCAAGTGGTCAGCATGCAGCCGAGATAGCAGAATGCGCTGACCAGCGTGATGTAGGTCCGCGGCGACATGCCGACGAGCGACAAAAAATATCCAATGACGTGCAGCGAAGGCGGATAAATATGCACCCGGCCGCCGGGCGCCAGTTCCCAGAAGGCCCGCGTTGTCACGCCGCCCGCCTGGGCGAATCCCTCGATCACGCCCATGTGATAATAAGTGTCGATGAACAGCGGATACATCCGCCAACTCACGGCAGTGGCGATGCCGACCACGATCAGCAGTGCGATGCCGCAGAGCGCATAAACGCGAGTGGACGAGCCGTTTTCAATTTCATTTGGCGGATTCATGTGATATTGCTCCATCAGAGTGTGTAAGAACTTGCGACTTTTTGACATCTCGTGGACAGAGCCGCGAAACCGCGAGAAAAAATACGCAATTGACCAGCATCCAGGCAAGGATCAGGCTGGAAAATGCTATCGACTGCCCGGCATCGACCCCGCAATGGGCAAAAATGGCCACAAATGCCGCGTCGCGCGTGCCGATGCCGGCCACCGATACGGGCAGAAGCGCAAGCACCGCGGCAACCGATGACCCGGCCACGACATCGATGATGCCCAGGCTGAGCCCGACGGCTTTGGCGCAGCAATACGCCGAGGCGAAATACATTGCCGAGGCGGCAAGCGTAGACAAGATCATGACGAGCCACCATCCGACGCCGCTTATGTGCAGGGCCTTGATAAACGAATCGCGAAACAAATAGGCCGCCGCGATGGAGATGCCAATGGCAATCAGGGCCGTAACGGCGATAATTGCCCGGCCAGGCAGGCTCGGCATGGCAAGCATGCCGCCCAGCCCGAGAGCCAGCAATACGATGCCGTCGAACACCCGGTCCAGAAGCGAGGCGGCCACGCCGTCGCTGAAAGGAAGACCGCACTCGAGCAGCAAGGGGGCTTTTGCCAGATCGCCCACTTTGCCCGGTGTCACCGCGCCGGCCAGCATTCCCGCCGCATATACGCCCATGCTCTCGCTGAAGGAAGACTCGAAACCGACCGCACGGAGCATCCATTGCCAGCGCAGCCCTTTTACGGCAATTGAGGGAATGGAAAGCAAGCAGGCGGCAAAAAACCAGAAAAAGTCGGCGCCGCTTATGGCCGACCAGCAATTTTCCGGCCCTACGCGCCAGAGCATGACAACCAAAATCAGCGGCCCAAGCATCCGCCACCACCGTGCCCAAGATCGCTGATTGTCCGGGAAACGGGTCCCCTCTCCCTTTGGGAGAGGGTTAGGGTGAGGGTTGGTATCGTTTGTATGGTCCATCCATGCCCTCACCCCCGGGTACCCTTTGGGTGCCTCTCCCAAAGGGAGAGGGGAGTTTTTGGACCACTTTTTCGCGGCCGCGTGCCTCCATACCGTTCTCGCTCCAACGTACACTCGGCCTATGAGGCCGAAGGGAATCCGATCCAAAATCCAGCGGACCGGGCGAGTGCGCAGCAGACGGAAATGCGCGGATACCAGGACCTCGGCCAGTCGCCGGCTGACGGGCGGATGAGGCTCGGGCAGATCGTATTGCGGCGCGGGCCGCCCGCGTTGACTGAGACTTTGTATACGTAGCAAGGCGCCTGTCTTTTTCAGGTCCAATGCGTGCGCATGCATAGCCAAGGCCTGCTCCAACTCGATTTCTTCAGCTTCAATAACTCCGCGGGCGGCAAGATCCGCAACAGTCGATTCGCCGCGATCGGTCCTGGAAAGGACGAGCGACGAGCCACGGCCGGCCCCGTTTCCCGCGATCCAGGCGTCGCCAACCGAGATGTCCGCCCCCTCCGCGGCCAAATCCGCGCATAACAAACACCTTTCCACGGCATAAAACGATATCAAGTGATTGAATTGAAACTTGGGCGCCGCGAATGACCGCCCGTCTTTGAGGATGCAACGGACATGCCCGGGCCAAAGCCCGTCGCGATACCGGATCTCGGCAACCTCGGACAAATCGCTTACGCCATGGCGGCGAAGGAAACTCCGGGTAGCGCCGAAGTATAATTGATTTCCACAGTAAAGACCAATGATAAGCGAAACGCCTTTCATGGCCGTGTGGCTCAGTCGCTCCAGATTTCGCAGCGCGTGTATCTGGCAGGGCAGGGCCACGATCGCAAGACGATCATTGCACAGATCGATTTCCTTCAAGGTGACATTCGTGGGAGTCACGCAATATTTGCTTTGCGCCGCGTGCAGAATCTCTTCCCGCGTGCGGGCTATGCGGGGCCAAGGCCGCCACGGCGCATCAGGGTGGGAGTCAAGGACGATTGCGCCTGTGATTTCGCCGCGCTTGAGCAAGTCGCAGAGTATGGCGGTCACAATGCCGCCGCTTGCACCACCATCTCGCACAACCGAGTCATGGGCATGTGCCACGCGAATACGGCGGATCGGGCCGAGTCCCTCGCTCTGGATCGGCACATACCCGGCCGCGGATCGCACTTTCGCAAACGATACGCCCTTGCCCGGACATGCGCGTATGCACAAGCCGCAGCCAGTGCAGGCTTCCGGCCGAACGGCGGCGGGCAGGCATGCTTCGTCGATAGCCTTGAACTCAAAAACACCTGACGGGCAAACGCCCACACACGTTCCGCAACGGGTGCAAAGATTCGTCTCCACCACGTCGCGAATAAGTTCCTGCCAGGGACCTGCGCCCACCGGTCGTTGGCATACAAAGAACTGCCGGATACCCAACTCGCGAAGCGGCGTTTTAGCTACGATGCGCTCGACAAACGGGTCCAATCTCCTCAGCAGCCGCGGCCCTGCGGGAATGAAAAGCGTGTTTTCATGCCGTTTGAGTTCCAGACCAGCGGCATGCAGCAGGCCCTTGACCTCGCGGGTCGAGGGGAAGCGGTGCGGCCCTTCACCGTGGTTGGGCAGCAACAGTTCGTAGATCCACAGCGGCAGTTCGGCCGCGGCCGGCGGACAACTTAGCACCAATCTACCGCCCGGCTTGAGCACGCGGGCAAGCTCCTGCAAGAATCCAAGCGGATCGGGGCGTGTTCGAGCGTCTCCAGGGAAAGGATAAAGTCAAACTCGGAATCGGCAAACGGAAGCGACAGAAGATCGGTTTCGATAAAATTCTCTTCCGGATAGCTGGCGCGGGCCTGGGCGATCAATCGCGGGGAGACTTCGGCATTAACCAATTCGATGCGCGAAGACGGGTGCCACGGTTGGCTTGTCCAACCGTGTTCCCCGCACTGCTGGGCGAGCTAGCAGTGGCACACTTTTGTCTGAAGTAATCGATTGCATCGCCGTTGCGGCTCCAAATATTGAGCGCCCGCATGCCATCGGCCGGATGAAAGTGTGCAAAAGCCCGCTCGAACCGCTGAAAATGCGTTTTCTTTAGCGACTCGTTCTCGTGCACATACTTGTCGGCGACCGAATCCCAGAAGGCTCGGACTTCCTCGACTGTGAAGCGATTGGGTTTGTACCGCCGGCCCATGACAAAAACTTCGCTCATTCGTGTTTCTCCCGGCGAAGCGCGGCCACCTGGTCCATCACCAACCCCATGAGAAAGACCATGATGCCGGAGACGGACATGATGACCGAGGTTTGCGGCACGTTGCGCCCGGCGGCCAAATTGGCAATCAGGAATCCGACGGCCAACAGCAAGAACAATGCGCTGACGGGCAGGAAGACTTTCAACGGCTCGAAAAGCGTCGTCAAGCGGACCATCAGCAACAGGGTTTGCAGGCCATGGCGGGTTTGCGACACCGAACTCGTGCCGATCCGCTTTTTGACCGTGATGGGCACCCATTTCACCGGCCGGCCGCTTTTAAGCATGGCGAAAGTGCTGGTCGTGGAAAAAGAAAAGCCCGTGGGCATAAGGTGCAGGTAACGCAGGATCACGCCGCGCTTAAATGCGCGGAAGCCGGAATTCACGTCCGGTATTTTTACGCCCGCAAGAAAGTTGGCAAAATTGGAAAGGATGAACTTGCCCGGCCGCCGCACCAGCGGCTCGTGGGAGTCGCGCGATCGGGTTCCCACCACCATGTCATGCGGGCCGATCTCATCGACGAGTCGTTGGACATCGTCGGGATTGTGTTGCCCGTCGCCGTCGAAGCAGACTATTATCTCGCCTTTGGCCAAACGACAACCGGTCCTCAGACTCGCGCCGTATCCCTTGTTCCAATCGTGGCAGACTACCCGCGCGGCGCGTGTGGCAAGTTCGCTCGTATTGTCGGTGGAGCCGTCGTCTACGACAAGGATATCGTATTCAGGATATTGGGCAACCAGATCTCCGACAACCCGGCCGATGGCGTCGGCTTCGTTCAAGGCGGGGATGATTATGGTTACTGAGCATCGAATTTTCAGGTCATCAGCCAGCCCGGAACCCGGAGCATTGGTGGGGGAGGGGCGCTCGAGGGTTCCGAGCCGAGAGCTGATCGCGGTCATGCGTTTTTCTTGGCGCGTAGATTCCATAGGTAAATTGTAGGGTGCGTGCTTGCACGCACGGAATATTGACGGAAGATTGCTTGAAAACAGTTCACGTGCGTGCAAGCACGCACCCTACCTGATATTTCAGCAACGAAAACTAACTAATAGGGTAAACGGGAGGCTGGGCGGAATTTCTACAGGTCCGCACCCATATTTCCGGGGTTCAATAAATCATGGGGGATATAGTGCACACCTTTCCTCCGAAAACGCATTAACTCCCTCTAATTCGTTTGTAATAGGCGAATATGCCGATAAAATGGTAGAATTGTGGTCGTGATTTCGTTTAACTACTTTAGAGACTTACCGTGGTCGATACAGTCGAAGAACCCGGCGGGCTGGCGGACCGCCTGAAACGCGGCGACGTCGAGGCCCTGGCTGCGCTTTTTTCCCAGCACCGCGAGCGCCTGTGGCGAATGGTCGGCTTCAGGATGGACCGGCGACTGCTGGGTCGCGTTGACCCGGACGACGTGCTTCAGGAAGCATATCTTGCCGCGGCTCAGCGCATCGACCACTACGGCAACAATTCATCATTGTCCCCGTTTGTCTGGTTGCGAATGGTACTCATGCAGACGCTGATCGATATCCACCGCCACCACCTATGCGCAGATGCGCGACGCCAATCGGGAAGCCGTCTTTCAAGGCAACCGGTATCCGCAAACTACTTCGGCATCGTTGGCATTTCAGTTTGCGGGAAAATTCACTTCTCCAAGCCAGGCTGCTGCCCGCGAGGAAATGCTCTCGCGTGTCGAGCAGGCCGTGGCCGAAATGGATCCGCTGGACCAGGAGATTCTGGCCCTTAGGCATTTCGAGGAACTCACCAACAGCGAGGTCGCCGAAGTGCTGGGCATTCAGCAAAAGGCGGCCAGCATCCGCTACGTTCGCGCGATCAAGCGGCTGAGGGCCGTTTTGTCCCAGGTGCCCGGTTTCTTAGAGGGGTACTAAAATGAGTCAAGCCGACGCCGATCGCGATCCCCTGGAAGTCCTAGCGGCCGAATTTGTCCAGCGGCAGCGCAGCGGGCAATCGCCCTCGATCGCCGAGTACGCCGAAAAACATCCCGAATTGGCGGCCGAGATCCAAGACCTGTTTCCGGCCATCGCAGCCATAGAACAACTAAAGGCGCACAAGGTGGAGACCGGTGGAGTGCGCGTTTCCCTGGGCAGGCCCAAAATGGAACGACTCGGCGATTTCCGCATCCTGGACGAAATCGGCCGCGGCGGCATGGGATTAGTGTACGAAGCCTTTCAGGAATCACTGGGCCGCCACGTGGCTGTAAAAGTCTTGCCCAGGCAGTCGCTTTTAGATCCCAAGCACTTGCAGCGGTTTCAGCGGGAATCGCAGACTGCCGCACGCCTGCACCACACCAACATCGTGCCAGTATTCGGCGTCGGCGAGCAGGATGGGTTTCACTACATCGTCATGCAACTTATCCGCGGCGTGGGGCTGGATGCTATTTTTGCCGAAATCCAACAAACCGATTCCGGCTCGTCGGCGCCACAAGGCGAGTCCGACCGACCACAGACGCCCCAAAAATCCACAAGTGAAGCCTCGCGCCTCGCTGAAATTCTGTTTCAGGGGCAATTCGGTCGAGTTGGGGCGGCAGTTGTACTGCCGCACCCTGATTCGTCTATCGGGACGGGAGTACAACTCCCGTCCCAACGCAATGGACTTTCACAGTTCCGTTGCGACGAAATTACCGAGTCGCTGGATAAAAACAAGACTGCCGCTACTGCCGGGCAATCGGCCGGCACGAGTGAGGCTACCAAGGATTTTCAGACCGCTCGCAACACCGAGGTGAGTCACAGTCCAGATTCACCCGGGCGCGACGCCCAGATCGAGCCGATCCGGCCCGGGACGCGGCGATTCGGCCCGGCATATTGGAGAAGCATTGCCGCAATCGGCATGCAAGTAGCCGATGCTTTGAATTACGCGCACTCGCACCATACTTTGCATCGCGATATCAAGCCGGCCAATCTGCTTTTGGACTCGCAGGGCGTGGTCTGGATCACCGATTTCGGCTTGGCCAAGGCCATGGAGCAGGATAATGTAACGCAGACCGGCGGGTTGGTGGGAACATTGCGTTATATGGCGCCTGAGCAATTTTCCGGCCAGTTCGACGCCCGCAGCGACATTTACAGTCTGGGCTTGACGCTTTACGAGTTGCTTACCTTGCACGCGGCATTCGAAGATACAAGCCGCAGCGGTATCATCCAAAAGATCACGCACGGCGAACCGATCCGGCCGCGCAAGCTCAATCCGGGCATCCCGCGCGATTTAGAAACGATCGTACTCAAAGCGATTGCCCGCGATCCGGCGCATCGCTACCAGTCGGCCGGGGATTTGGCCCGCGACTTACAGTGTTTTCTCGAAGACCGGCCCATCCGGGCACGCCGGGCATCCGCCGTCGAAAAACTTTGGCGGTGGTCGCGGCGCAACAAGGTAGTATCGGCCCTGGGCGCGAGCACGCTGGCGCTGCTGGTGCTGGTGGCCATCGTGGCTAGCGTTGGATATGTGCGGACAAAGCAGGCAAACAACGACGAGGCGCTGCAGCGAAAAAAAGCAGAAAATACCTCGGCCCTGGCCCTGGAGGCCCTGGACAACATCTTCCAGCAGTTCGCCCCGGACCGGACTGCCTCGGCGTCGGCTCTGACCGTGGTGGACGACACGGGCAAGGAAATCACCGTTCCGGTACAGCCCGTTCTATCAAAAGAGGCGGCCATGCTCTTGGAGCGGATGGTCGCTTTTTACGACCGTTTGGCCGCACAGGGCGGCGACGACGCCAAACTCCGCCGAAAAGTTGCCGAAGCCAACCGCCGCGTCGGCGACATTCGCCAGCGCCTGGGGCATTACGAAGAATCAAAAGCCGCCTATTTGCGGGCCATCGACTTGTACAAGCAACTCGCCGAAGCTCCGGGGGAAAATATCGATCTTCGCACCGAGATCGCCCGGATTCAGAATGAACTCGGCAACGTATACTGGGCGATGAATGAAATGGAAGCGGGCCACGCGTCGTATCTGGATGCCTTGGCCACGCTTAATGCGGCTGCCGGGGAATCATCGGCCTCGCCGCAGTATCAGTACGAGTTGGCGCGAACGCATTATTATCTTGGCAAGGGACCGGGCCGAGACCCGGGGCCGCCTCCGTTTGCGTTGGGCGGCCGACGCGGTCCGCGGCCCGGGCCATCGGATTTTGATAATCCACAAGGGCCGCCTCCTCCCCGCGGCCAAGACATGGGCCGGGACGAGCGCCGTTTTGGCCCGCCGGATTTCAGCCCCGGGCGACGTGGCCCTCCGCCGGGTCCTCGCGGGCCGTTCCCCAGCCTTTCTCCCAAAGAAAGGGAGGAAAGCCTACAAATAGCCATCGACATTTTGGAAAAGCTCGTAGCCGAGCATGCGGATGTGCCCGACTATCGCCACCTGCTCGCGCGATGTTATCGGGAGACGCCTTTCGATTGGTTTGGCCGCCGTCCGGACTCGGCTGTGCAGCCCAATGATAAGGCAATCCAGATCATGCAGAAGTTGGTGGAAGAATATCCGGATGTCCCTGATTACAGTTATGATCTAAGCGAAACCTACGCCATCGAGGCCACCCGAAGTCAGTTCTCCTCGGAGGCGACCGACTCGGACGCCAGGCAGCGCTCGCTCGATATGCTCGGAAAAGCGCTGGGCATATCCGAGGAACTCGTGGCGAAACATCCCAACATTCCGGATTACGCGGTCTCGCAGGTCTTCATTCGCTTGCGTTTGGCGGGCATTACTCAGGAAAGCGACCTCGCCGACGCTGAATCCAACTTTCGAAAGGCGCTCGATCTGCAATCGGCGCTCGCGCGCCGCTATCCCAAAACTACCTCCTACAAATTCGGCATGGCCATGATCTACGAATCTCTCGCCATGCTGCTCGATAAACAGGACGATTTGCCCGAGGCGCGTTCCATGCTGCAGGCTTCCATCGCCTCGCTTACGGAACTATCGCAGAACGATCCCAAAGGGCCTCCGATCAACGGCATATTGGCTCATCAATACATGAGTCTGGCCGATCTGCTACGCCGCATGGGCGAAAACCAAGCAGCGGCCGACGCCGACGCCCAAGCACGGGAAATGCGTCCGGCACCGAGATAAAATCTCCTGGCACGGTTAATGTTCGCAGTAAATGGAGTTCATGGTAGGATGGTAGGTGGTTTCTGTTGCTGAAAGTGCCATTGGCAGTAGGGTGCGTGCTTGCACGCACGCCATAGATCGCTGAAAATAACCGCGTGGGTGCAAGCACCCACCCTACAACACTTATATTTGTTCAATTTGCAATAAAAATAGGCAGTCTGAGCTATTTGGGAAATTTAATTCCGCGTCTTCCCTTGGTTCGCCTCCTGCGAACTGCTCTTGCCACCCCCTGTTGGCCTTGTTACTATCCGCCCTGCTTGTCTTGGTAGATTCAAGGAGATTATCGCCATGCCACGATTTTCAGGTGGGACATGGTTGTTCGGTTTTATGCTGGCCGCGCTGCTCGCGCTGGCCGGCTGCGCCGACAATCCCATGGTGCTCAAGGGCAAGGTCACCCAGTACGAACAGCAACAGCAGGCTATGTCTCGCCAGTATTCCGAATTGCAGAATCGGGCGACCGCGTTGGATAAAGACAACCAGGAATTGGGGCAACTCTTGGCCCAGTCCCGGCAGCAATCGAAGGTGTTTGAAGATCAGTTGGCTGCCATGCGCGATCAGATGCGCGGCGTGACTGCGCAACTTGCCCAAACCCGGTCTGAAAAGGAAAACACCGACAAGAAAGTTCAGACCATGACCGCCTCGATGCAACGTCAAGGCGGAGTGACCATCACGCCCAACAATAGTTTTCTGCAAACTTTGCCGGCGATCAATCTACCCGACGTTTTTGTCCGCCGCGATGGCGACGTGATCCGCGTGGAACTGCCGGCCAATCGACTGTTCGAATCAGGCAGCAACCGCCTGCGCACCGGGGGGCCGGAATTGATTGTCAACGCAGCCACCGAACTGATGCGGAGTTATCCCGATCAACTCATCGGCATCGAAGGCCACACCGACAACGACCCGGTGACCGGCGGCCAGTGGCGGAGCAATCATGAGCTTTCCATCGCCCGGGCGATGGCCGTTTACGACGTGCTCACCAACCGCACCCGTTTGCAAGGCGATCAACTCTTCGTCGTCGGCCACGGATCGAACCACCCCGTAGTCTCCAACGCCACCGCCGAAGGCAAGCAGCGTAACCGCCGCGTGGAATTGGTGGTCTATCCGGATCGGAAGGGCGGGTAGTGGGCAGTGGTTAGTGGGCAGTGGACAGTGGAAAACCGCAAGCGGCTTCGCTCATCTCCCATCTTTCACCCCTGATCCCTCATCATTTCTTCCCCATCCGCTTTCCAACAAAGAGCCCAAGGCATGCGGCTAATAAAATCCACGTGCCCGGTTCGGGCACGACGTTCAGCACCAGGTTGTTGCCCGATTTTGCTAGCGTCGCTGAATATCCGCCGATTGTGCCGGTAAGATTATTCCCAAAATTGCTCGCGATAGTGTCGGCATCGATCAACGTGTATGTCCCTGGGCCAAATCCATCAAGCGCGGTGAAAATAAAATACGAAAAATCCAGGCCGCTAAAAAGCAAATGTGAACAGGATATCTTATCGCTTTCCGAAATAGAACCCAATTCAAAATCCAGCACGGCGCCGAGGTTGATAGTCAAAGAACCGGATCCGGAAACTTTTAACGTGCCTACTGAATCGCCCGGATCGATATGACTACCATTATAAACCGTAACGGAGCCATTAATGGTTCCGCTGCCCGTAAGGGTATGCGTTCCATATAGGTATAGGTTGCCGCTATACGTAGCCCCGTCAAGAATGTCGATGATCTGTGAGGAACCGACCGACCCCGACAACGTTCCCGCCTGCACTACAGTATTTCCAGTATATGAATTATTCGTATTTAGCATTAGAGTACCTGAGCCGAGTTTATTCAGCCCTCCGGAACCCGATAGAATGCCGGAAAGCGTGACCGTATAGCCGACGGTATCGATATTTGCATTCCCGCCGTCGCCGGTCAGCATCATGGGCATCGAAGTAGTAATAGTATTACTTGCCTGGAGCGTTCCACCGCCAAAATTGAATGCGGTAAGTCCCAGACCATTTTGTATTCCATGCGTAATTAACGTTCCACCGCCAAAATTGAATGTGGTAGTTCCCGAACCTATTTGTATTTCTGGCGTAATTAGCGTTCCACCTTTTAGGTTGTATGTTCCTGTGATGGCAGTATCTCCTAACTTTAGAAAAGCAATTGCATTATTGATGCCTCCAGTCTGATTGAATGTTCCAATACCCATTTCATCACCGATATATTCTTCGGTAGCGGTTAATTGACCATCGCCGCTTAAATTATATGTGCTATCGCCTAGAGGATAATTATTGTATCCAAGATAAAGAAGATGAGTTGTATTCGTTCCGCCGGACTGATAGAAGTATCCCGGGCCGCCCTTACCAATATACTCATAAGAGTTACATGACAGAATTCCCGTGCCGCTCAAAAAATACGTGCTTCCTGAGCCACTAATCTTAAGAGATCCAGTGAGTGAATTTGTTCCGCCGGTCTGGTTGAAAGTTCCAGTGCCAATGACGCCGATAGTTTCGCTTGTCGCGGACAAATATCCCGTGTCGCTCAGATTATAAGTGCCGATGGAGCCGGTTTTTGAACCAAGATAAAGCCCAAGGTCAAGGTGGGTAAAAGGTATTGAATTTGTTCCGCCTGTTTGCGTGAATGTTCCCGTTCCGGAATAGCCGATATACTCGGCCGCAGCGGACAACTGCCCCGTGCCGCTTAGATTATATGTGCCGGATGAGCCGGAATTGTAGCCTAGATATTGCCCAACACTAAAGCCCGGCGAAAAACTAGACGTATTTATTCCGCCTGTCTGCGTAAACGTTCCCGTGCCGGAATAGCCAATATATTCTTGATGTCCCGCAGTCAAACTGCCATCGCTCATTTCAACCGTTCCGGAATTGGTAGGTCCAAGAACAAGCGAATCGCAATATTCTCCGGTTTGAGTTATCTTTGCCGTATTGCCGTTTTGGATGTAGGCATTGACCGAACTGATTGGTTCAGTGTTCAAACTCCACGGACTGGGATTGGAATCGGACCAATCGCCGGAAGCGACGTTCCAGTAGTTATCCGTCGCTTTAGTAAGTGCGGGAAAGTTAAACAGCAGCGCAATCGCTGCCAATGTGTAGATCATTATTCGTTGATAAGAAAACGCAACAATCCTTTGTCTGTACGACATGATAAACCTCTACAAAATACAGTTCTCAATGTTATACAACCATCGATGGTTATTTATTCATTAATTTTGTTCCCGCGTAGGACCGTGGAAACAAGGTAAGCATGCGCAGGTAAAAGAATCATCCGACAAGAAACGGTCCCCGCTTACACGAAGACGGGTACCTTGTTGAAACGTTTTCGGATGAACTGGCGCTGCCTCACTGGAGCGGATGAAAGAAGTTCGGGAAACGTTCTTATTATGCGCCCCCCCCCAAGAAGTCAATCAGAAGAACTATTGCGATCAATATTTTTCAAAAAACCGTATTGCCGAGGGGGCAAGGTGGGTATGGAAAACGCCTGATTCTGGCCTAATGGATCAGAAAGTGGCAATACAGCCTTACAGATGAGATCCTTTACTTCGTTCAGGATGATGTTGTCTGGAGAAATCGATCGGCGATTCATTCAATCCTTATTTATCGTTGGAAGCCCGTTGAACTTCCCTAATCACGGTTTCGAGGAGTTGATGAGAGAGGTGCAGAGTTGATCTTATGGGAAGTTCTCGCAAGACGGTGAGTGCTTGTTGCCGTGTCCGCGCCGCCGTACGGATGGAGCGTACGACAATGCCGATTTTGCCGTGCACGGTGAAACCCAATGATTCGGCAGCCAGTCGCGCGGCGGCGTCGTCACAAAGTAATAATTTCGCCGAAACTCTTTCCATAAGCGCGATTGCAGTCCTTTCACCAATGTCCAAACTTAGAGTATTGCTCAGGGACAGCAGTTTTGCCGATGGCTCGACGACAATATCAACGATATTCGCATCGGGCAGATCGCGGATGGTGAATTGCGGCCGGTGTCCGATTACCTCAGTCCATACCTCCCGTGGAATCAGGATCGTTCCCAAGTCTATGAGCAGATCAAGACATTCCAATTCATCGAGGTGAATGAGTGGTCCGGCATCGCTGACAATCAGCGGCAAGTCAGTCCTTGCCATGCATACCCCACTCTACGTCGGCTAGGATCTGTGACTCGATAAGTTCCGGACGATGAGAATCTAGAAAACGGCGCAGCGCTTCAATCATCGCTTGCTGTTCGTCGACCACCCAACCATCGCGCACTAGTCCCAAAACAAGCGAAGGCCGTTGGCGTTTTGGAGGCTGATTTGTTGGACGAGTGGGAGCACAGCGCGAGCGGGGCCGCCACAGGGCAGTCGTGATTGGTCGGGTTGTGGGTGTTGCATGGTTCGTTTTCCCTTCTTTTGTGGCAAGGCCGCGGCGGACCGGAGCATCCGGACTCCAGCTTCAAGCTTCTCGTCTCAGCATCGCAGCGGCTTGCGAAGCTGGTCGAGCAAGCGAAAGAACACGTGCTGCCATGGGTTCCATGCCAACAGACGATAGAGAATCTTCCGCCCGCCACGGACGATCTGCGCCGGCACGTTGACCAACGCCCGTCGAAACGTGGCAAAGTCCATCCGCAGCAGTTTGCGTTTTTCCTCCCCGTGCTTTTCGCTCCAACGGCCCTCGTCGGGCAAGAGCAACGCGGCCCAGGCCTTCAGGCTCCACGCCAGGGAGGCCATGACCATGTATGCCCAGTTGCTCACCAGGTTGTCCACGGGGGCCGACAGCGACCGCACGCCGCTTTTGAGCTGTTGGAGAATGTTTTCCTGATTGCAGCGCTGGTTGGCCCCGAACACTACTTCTTCCGTGGGCGTTCCCCAGGCATTGGTGATATAGAAGAAGCACCGCGAATCGTCGAACAGCTTTTTCTGGCCTTGGTACACTTCCAGGTCTTTCCACACCGCGATCACCCGATAGCTCCTGCGGCACTTCGCGGGGCGATAGATGAACTCGGCGACGTGCTCCTTCGCCAAACGGACGTCCTCGAACCCGCGTTGTTCGACAATCTGCTGCTTGACCTTCTCCGCACGCCGCCGCACGCTGCGCACCTTGCGCTTTGGACGGCGACGCAACTCTTTCCAGGCATTTTGCCGCAGATTCTCGGCGATTTCGTACAAGGCCTGCGTGGCGTCGATGCCGAAGATGAACCGCACGCCGTCCTGATCCCAGCGATCGAGATGCTCCGTCTGCGAGAAGTCGGTGTCGCCACGCAAGAGGATCCGCCGAAAGCCCGCCTGACGACAGAGGGCCACCGCGCGGTCGAAATAGCCCGCGGCGTGTTCGTGGCTGGGCCGGTTGCCCGGGCGGTTGAGCACGTACAATACCTCGCCTGTATTGGCCAGGGAAAGCACCAAGGCGTGATAACCCCACTGGCCCTTGTGGTTGATGTCCATGCCCTGTTTGCACTCGCCCGTGGTTTCGACCATCGTGCCGTCGCCCTCGATCACGGCTTCCTCGAAGAACTCCGCGGGTTGCTGACGCCAGACCTTCAGACGCGTGGCGTTGAATGTCTCCTGCAAGGTAGAGATGTCGCCGGCCCCGAAACGGCGGCAGAAGTCGCCTGCCGTCGTCGGGTCGGGCACGCGCCGCGCCCCGAGGGCGTCGAGGTAGGCCTCGTCCTTGCGGAGAATCTCCAAGTGCTCCAGGCACGTTCCGCCCGCCAGCAGGTTATAGGCAATGTTCAGCACGTGGTCCGACTCGTGGTACGGCAGATGGATCTTGAACAACGAGAGGTTGCGGTCGATCGCCTCATCGAGTTGGAGTTTGCGCGTCAGCAGATGCAAGGCGCCGATGCCCCCGGCGGCAGTTGCCCGAGTACGATCGGCAATCTCGTAGTGGATGTTGGCGGCGGTCATCATCGGCCGCTCGCAACCCCGGTTGTCGTTCTTGTCCAGCCGCCGCGCGATCCGCCGCTTGCGTCGAGCGATCTGATGTCGTATCTTGGTATTCACTCGAAAACCTCCATGGTTCGGGTCAAGGGATGTTGTTGTTAACCCTTGATACGCCCGAAAATGCTGAAGGTTTTCGAGTTTTTTCACGCGCTAACCGTCAAACGCCTAATGGAGTTCGCTTGGCTTGGGTCTAGCGCGGGACGCGGGCGAAGATTCGGCAAGTCGGGCAAAGCTGCGTCGTCATCCCTGTCTTTCAGCAGACGGCCAATCCGATCTATGAAAGAAGTCGATCCCAACAAAAGTCCCTGAAAGGCTTCGGCAAACGGCGAGCCCGGCCGCTGGGCAATGCCCGCCCGCACAAATATTTTATACGATCTTCTGGCCGCCGCCGCCCGGCTGCCGAATTCACCGAGGACGCGCCGATAAGTCACCCAGGGCAGCGCACGCTCGGACCGCACGTAGCCCGGATAACTGCTCCAAGGATATTTTCCCAGCGGGGCCAGCTTCGCGCGAACCGGATTGAGGTGAATATACCGGCTGACTTCGAGAAAGTAGCCCTCTTCTTCGATCAACTGCGCCTTGAATCGGCCTTGAAACAGGTGGCCCGACCGACGGCGCTGGCGATTGAAATAGCTTGTATAGCCGCCGTTAAGAAATTGCATTCCGGCCGAAAGGTTCGGTTCGGGCGTTTCCACGAACAGATGATCGTGATTGTCCATCAGTACGAAGGCGTGGAGCCGCCATCCGTAAGTTTCCACGGTCCGCCGCAGCCAATCGAGGCGTTTTTCGCGATCGACATCGTCCCGCACAATCGGTTTGCGTTCGTTCCCGCGGGACATCACATGATATAACGCCCCAACATATTCAATGCGTAAAGGCCTGGCCATGCCAGAAGATTAAAAAGCTAATCGATCTTTGTCAAGTACTAGTGACTAAGTGCGCTCTGACCCCATAAACCTTTATTTGACATTGATTTACTCTTTTCTATAGTGCATGTACATATAAATTCCAATGAATAAAGAGCATAAAAGTTTTAATATTGAAGGTTCCGGGATGGGTGTAAGCAGATATGAATGGGAATTTGAACTTACAGCTACTATTTGCCCATTATCATTGATACAAGCAACAAAATTTAATGTAATTCCAAAAGTAGGTTCAATTATGTCATTTAGACCATACATAATCCCATTTTTATAAATAAAGGGAAAAGCAATATTATCAATAGATGAATTTCCAACGACATCACCATTGTTATTGATATCGAATGGTATGCTATAATCTTTATCTCCATTGATATCGTTAATTACTCCATTGTCATAGAAATAAGCATGTTCTGTTTCTTCGCCGGACGAAGAATCATATACAATGTAAGATCCGATAATCTGATCCGCATCATTGATTCCAATTGCTTCGGAACTATCCCCTGGAAATCCTAAATCCTTCATAACACCATTGCTATAAAAAAATGCATGATATGTCCCATTAGCGGCGGTGGAATAACCAACGATGTCCCCTTTGGAGTTAATGGCATGGGCGACGGTTGTATTTCCTCCTAAATTGCCTAAACTAGTTAGCGAGCCAGATGTATATTGATACGCTTGAATACCGCCTTCCTGAGTGAAAATATTTATTGCAATCTGTCCATTGTTATTGATTGCATCGGCACTTCCCCATTTTCCACCAAAATTCCCAAGATCATTCATACTGCCTTCACTGTAAAGGAAGGCATGAAGGTTTCCATTACTCGCATGGGACTCACCAACTACTTGCCCAAGGTCATTAATATCTGCTGCATTACTCTGCAAACCGCCCAATGTTCCCAAGTAAGTAATAATCCCATTGCTCCAAAGGGCGGCCTCCCCTGTTGGTCCTCCCCCCACAATCTCTCCTTGATTATTGATAGCCTTGGGAGAAAATTCACCCAGGTCAGTGACCGTATATTGTACTATCGCGTGTGCCGGAGTTGCCGCGGCCGATAGTAACATAATCAGAACTCCAAGAACTGCGCATAATTTGGCCATATTGCTAGCTCCTAAAAAAGGGTTCTATTCGAGAAAAAAGAGTATCCCGCGCTCTGAAAAGAGCGTTCGTGCGTTTAAGCCCGGGATATTCGCGCCGCCTGCTAACAGATTCCTAACTTTAGAGATTTCTCGCGTGTCGAGATTGTACCAACATGTGCCCGCATTTGTCAATAATGGGTTTTGCAGTCTTATTTGTCCCCGGGGCGGGAGTCGAAACGGGGACGCAACTAGTTTCTACGCATTCTCATTTCACCACAAGCGCCCGGGATAAACATTCAATTGAAATTAATTCCAATTAATGAATCATAAACCCTCACTCCCGGCCCCTCTCCCAAAAGGCGAGGGGAGAGAATGTCGAATAACGAACCCTCACCCCCGGCACCTCTCCCGACCAACCTTCGGTCGGTGCCCGGCGAGGGGAGTGAATGCAGAATCCCAAACCCTGAATCCTGAACTCGGAATGCTGAACCCTGAACCCTGTTGCTTGGAGGAGATGAATGGCGGATATGCGATATAACTGATTTTTGCCCGCTTTACTCGGTTAATTTGCTTTTATCCACCAGTTGACCGTCGTTGCGGACGCCCAAAAGGTAGTGCACTTCCGTGTCGATGTCATAACTGATGCTATGCACCGAGCCATCGCATAACGACGCTTGCCAGGTAGTTGGATGTGCGCTGCCGAATGAAAGCTGATCATAGATTGTTCGCATGTCTTTTAAGGGCGGGACATAAATGGTTTGCTGCTGGCCGTCCTTATACTCAATAACCGCCACATTGCGGGCGATGTCGAAAGAGTCGCCCTGGCAAAGACTGGCATTGTCGCCGGGATCTTGTCCCGAGGCATAATCTTGGGGATTGACATATTTTTCACCCACAAGATATGTATTGCTCAATCCGTCGGAAATATCCGTTGCCCGGATCATGCTGTGGACAAACGAAATGCCGTTGATCTGGGCGGGATCGGGCCATTTGTAATTTGGATCGTCATAAGTTTTCGGCCCGTCTCCGGCATCGACGTCAGCGGAGAAAACGCCGCGGTTTATCGCATAATCGGTGCGCGCGGCGGAACCAGTCCAATCGGCGTTGAAGGTTTTTGGATCAAGGCCGAGATGGTAGGGATAAAGCTCCGCGGTCCTTCGAGTGGAGCAGATGAATTCGGGCAAGGGGATGGCAATCATTTTCGCGGCCGCGGAGAACTTATCGGTATCCGTCATGCCCGAGCCCAAGTTGTGCAATATACCTTCTTCCAGAAAAGGCAGAGTGTTGTAAACCCAACCGCCCGGTTGGTTGTCACCAGAACCTCGGTCTGGATCGCCAACCCACATCCGCCCCCAACCACCCGTGGGAAAGTGTTTTACGCGCATTCTCATGATTTAGTATAGCCAGACTTATTTGCTTAAGGTTGTTTATGCACTGTAGTCTTCGTCCCGACTCTCTGGCAGCTTGCACCGCGGGTAATAGCATTCCTATTAGTATGCCAATAATTGCGATCACCACCAGCATTTCGACAAGGGTGAACCCTCTGGCGCGTAACTTGCTCATTTTTCTTTCCGTATCTTGTTTGATTTCCAATGTGTTGGTAGGGGCAAGCTGGTGGTCAGCCAATAAATCCTTATCTTAAAATTGTACTCCTAATGACTAAATCTACACCAATAAAATGGAATTACGCAACTACTACCACCCCCAAAAGTATCCCCTAAAATTGTGCTTTCATGGCATTCGTCCTGCTAGAACCAGATAGGTGATGCAATTACCTTACCGATCTTTTCGCCAGATGGGGGGTAAATAGATCGGGTAATAAAATAGGTTAAGGCGGCATCCAATATTCTTGTTTTCAGCTTTTTTTTAAATATATCAGGAGCCAAACCCGTAATTTTGTCGGAATCTTAATATTTTAACAATGGCAATCGCTCCGGCATGTTTTAGGTTTTACAACAATTCATGTTGCAAAAAAACTCCATATTGCCCAAAGTATATGTAACTGTTTTTGTAGCGGAGACTTACCAGCGAGGAAGTCGGGAACACACGCACCTGCCAGGCCGAGGATTGGGCCATGAAGCGTTCAGGGGCGAATTATCGAAAGACCGTTCTCATGGCGATATTCAGCGCCATGATTGCCGGGGGTTGTAATTCGCTAAGAACGTCCGGAATCGACCCCACAGGCGAGCATGTCATTGCCGCGCCGCCGGCCGCAGCGATACCACCGTATCCCAATCCTTACCAAGCCCCGCCCCCCAGCCCACTGCCTAGTGAACCCGTGACAATAATACTAACGCCCAGCGTTACCGCGGCGCCTGTGGGCAGCGAGGTCCTGCTTATTGCCGGTGTGGGATCGGCCGACGGTTATCTCCGCTGCAACCAGCGTTTGGAATGGTCTATCGCCCCGGGTGGAGTGGGGCAATTCGTCGATATCGGCAAAAACGATTTCGTGGATATTATTTTGGGCGATTACAATCGGCCCCGCCTGGTCAACGGCGTTTTCGGCATTGGCAGCACCGTTTCCAGAGACGAACAAGTAAAACGCGGTCCGTCCGCGCCAACCGAGGAAATTGCCATTCTGCCCGGTCAAGGGTGGATCAAGATCACCTCTCCGATTGAAGGCATAAGCAGCGTTGCCGTGACCGCTTCCAAAATAGTCAGCCCTGCGGAGCGGACGAAAACGGCCACCATCTATTGGACCGACGCCACCTGGCGATTCCCGCCGCCGGCCATCAATCCCGCGGGCGAAAAGCACGTTTTCACCACCACTGTAATGCGGCAGACGAATCAATGTCCAAGTCCGGGCTGGCTGGTTAAATACACGATAACCGGCGGCCCGCCCGCGGGATTTTCGCCCGACGGGGCCTCGTCGATCGAAGTGGCTACCGACGCCGCCGGCCAGGCAAACGCCGAAATCGTTCAAAAATCGCCCGCCCACGGCACCAATCAAATCGGAATCGAGGTAATCCGCCCGGCCGAATTGCCCGGCGCGGGCGGCCAGCGGATGACCATCGGCACGGGCTCGACCATGCAAACCTGGACCGCCGCCGACATCGGCCTAAAACTGAGCGGCCCTTCGATGGCCAAGGCGGGCGAAACATTGACTTATCGCCTTGACGTGGCCAATCCGGGCGATCTGCCCTCGAAAAACATTGTGGTTTCCAATGTCATGCCCGACGGTCTGAGTTACCTCGGCAGCAATCCGACCGCCGCCGTCGGCGGCAAGCAGCTCCAATGGCGGTTGGGCGAATTGGGACCGCGGCAACGCCAAACCATCGAAGTCAGTGTCAAGGCCGAAAAAGAAGGCAGCGTGAGCAATTGCGCGGACGTGATGACCGCCACCGGGCTGAAAGTCAGTGATTGCGCCACAACCACAATTATGGCGGCTGCGCCGGGCGCAGGCGTCCCGACGGCTGGATCTCCGCCTCCTTCAATGCCTTCTTCAACATCTTCATCTTCTTTAATCGATGTAAAAGTTGAGGGGCCGACCAATATAACACTCCGCGGCGAATCCACTTCAGTTACCTTCAACATTATTGTTACTAATCGCAGCCGAACCAATCTAGATAACCTGCTAGTCAAAGATCACTTCGATCCGGGAATGGAATTTCTGGATCCAAAAGATAAAAAAGTAATTAAATCTCCAATCGAATACCCATTGGGCTATCTGCCTGCCGGCAAATGGAGCAAGTTTGACCTTACCTTTCATGTTACTCAAGCGGGCAATCTTTGCCACACGGTTGAAGTTCTTAGGCAAAAAGAAGGATTAGCTACCAAACAAGCCTGCGTGATGGTATCGGCTCAATCGACTCCGCCCCCGGGCATCGCGCAGCCTGGTGGTCAACTCCCTTCCCGCACCGCGCCAAGCACCGTACAGGGCAGCGCACCCGGCGCAACGCAAGGCCCTGCGCCTGGAACTAAACCGCAAACTCAGCCCGGTTATAGACCAGGCACGGCGACGACTATTCCGCCGCCATCCACTGCCGCGGGCGTGCCGACTGTCACCATCAAACAATCCGGTCCAAAGACGTCACAGCATACGGTCGGCGACGTTGTCTCTTTTGTCAGTCAAATCGCAAATCCCAACAACCGGCCGCTCAGCAATCTGAAAATAGTCTATTACTTCGATCCCGCCTTGCTTCCCAAGTTTGCCACGGATCATTATAGAGTGGAAGGGGGAAACCTGGTGTGGGCTATCGCGCAATTACCGGCCGGAGGTTACACGCAAGTCGAAGTCCAGTATGAATGCGTAAAAGCAGCCGTTAAAGCGGGTAATACCGTTAGCGTTTCCAGCAGCGAAGGGGCGCAAGCCCAGGATACTGCATACTTGGAAATCCGTCCTGCTGCGGGCGGCGCTGCGTCCGGGGCCTCAACGCCCGGCGGCGCTGCGCCCGGGGGCACTGCGCGTAGGCGGGGGAAACCCTGACCGCACGACGCCTGGCGGGGGAACCCCCGGCGGCACGCCATGGTCCGCCCGCGCAAAAACAGACGAAAACCAAGCCGGCGAATATCGCCCCGGCAATACGGCTCCCAATACGGCCCAATCTTCGAGCGACTTGACAATGACCGTCGTCGCCTTGCATAATCCCGTGGCGGCCGGCAAGGAGTTGACTTATGAAATCCGCGTAGTCAACAATACCGGCGCGGCAGATCACGCTGTTACGGTCACGGCCGTTGTGCCCGACGAGATGATACCTGTGCCCTTGGGCACCACCGGACCGGGCTCCATTCAACCTGACATCGAACATCGAACTGTCAGTTTTAATCCGGTAATGGCGCTACAACCCGGCGAAACGTTGTCATATAAGGTTCGAGTCCTCACGAAATCCGCCGGCCAATTCCATTTGCGCGTGAAATTGAGCAGCCAGAATGCCGCACAATCCATAATCCATGAGGCAGACACGGAAGTGTTTGGGGGCGAGGGACAAAAAAAGGATGAAGGATGAGGGATGAAAAAGAATGATGATTGCTGAATGCTGAATGCTGAATAATACATATAAAACCGCATGCGGTTTCGCGAATACATTTGCATTTAAGTGGGCAGTAAACTGCCCACCCCTAAGTATCCACTAACCACAGTCCCCTAAACCACTAACCACTCTCCACTCTTCTTCCTCGCTCCCCGACCAACCGTTGGTTGGGGAGCGGTCGCGGCTAAACTATTTCCTATCACCTATCACCTATCACCTACAATGTGGCACGGCATAATCGGGCATGACAAGGTTGTGGATCAATTTCGCCTGGCCCTGGTGCGGGGGCGGTTGGCGAGCAGTTTTTTATTCGCCGGGCCGCCGGGAATAGGCAAACGCAGCTTTGCCATAAAATTCGCCCAGGCCTTGTTGTGCGAAAACAATCCGGCGGAGGCCCTCGATCCCTGCGAACATTGCCCGGCTTGCATCCAAGTTATTGCCGGAACGCATCCCGATTTTCAACTGGTTTCCAAGCCCGACGACAAGTCGTTCATCCCCCTGGAACTATTGATCGGCGACAAGGAGCATCGCCGCCGGGAAGGGCTTTGCCATTACATTGCCTTGAAGCCGATGATGGGCGGGCGCAAGATCGCCGTGATCGACGACGCCGATTATCTCAATGCCGAAGGCGCCAACGCATTGCTGAAGACCCTGGAAGAGCCGCCGCCGAGATCGGTATTGATCCTCATCGGCGCCAGCCCGGCCAAGCAGTTGCCCACGATTCGTTCGCGTTGCCAACTGATCCGCTTTCAGCCCTTGGATGCCGAAGCGGTGGCCCAACTTTTATCGGCGCAAGAGATCGTGGCAGACACGGCCGAAGCCCGGCGTTTGGCCCAGTACAGCGAGGGCAGCATTCAGCGTGCCGTGGAACTTGCCGATGCGGAACTCTGGAAGTTTCGCAATGTGCTCAACGAGCGTCTGGCCGCGGCAAGGCTGGATAGCGTTTCGCTTGCCCGACTGACGGCGAAATTCGTTGAAGCGGCGGGCAAGGACGCGTCGCCCAGGCGGCGGCGTTTGCACCAGGTCGTCGGTTTTGCCGCCGATTTTTATCGCCGGCTGCTCCGCGCCGCCAACGGTGCGCCTAATCAGGAAAACGCCGAGGCCGATCGCATCATCGACGAGGCCCTTAAGCGGCAACCTCTGGACGTGGAAAAAACGATCGCCCGATTGCAGCGCTGCCTGGATGCCGATCAGCAGATCGACCGCAACGCCAACCAATCGACCTTGATCGAGACCTGGCTGGACAATTTGGCGGGCAAATAAATTGGGGCGAGGCGCCGTGATGTGAAAACCCCCTTACTGTTTCGCGTTGCCCGCCGACCAATAATTCTGATTATCGGTCCCTTGCATGGCTTTCGGCCGCGATCAAAGCCCCCGGTGAAATAGGGTGGCACGGGCATCTTGCCCGTATTTTTTCCCAGCACTGGCAAGATGCCAGTGCCACACAAACGCTACATTTATCTGGAATTTGATCAAAATGCGTAAGGTATACTTGCAAACCGGGAACATCGGTATCCGATATTCGGCCGATTATCCAGGGCCGGCGGTTGAGCCTGATATGCCGGTAAATTTATTAACATCGCTACAATCCAAAAAAGCAGAACGAGATGCAGAGGGGGTCACGTTCCAATGCCTAACCCAGTGCGGCGGATTCATCAATATTGGCCTCCCGCCGGCGTGCTGTATCGCACGACCGATGCCTTGTCCGTGGTTGCCGGGCTGGCCATAGCCTCGCTGGAACCGCAGGCCCGCTGGACTACCGCCGAACATTATCTTCTCGCCGGATTATCGGCCATTATTTTTTATGGTTTCGTTGCCGAACTGAGCGGGATGTATCGCAGTTGGCGCGGCGTATCGACCCAGAGGGAAATCATCTCGTTGTTGTTCGTCTGGGTCTTAACCTCGTTTCTTCTGCTGGGTTGGGGATTTGTGACCAAGCATACCGGGGAATTTTCGCGTCTCGCATTGTTTACATGGTTTGTGATTTCGCCGGTTTTAATTATCTGCTGCCGGCTGGGTATTCGCCTGCTGCAGCGGATACTACGGACGCTGGGCTACAACAGCCGGAATTTCGCCATCATCGGCGTGACGGAACTAGGCTTTCAATTGGCGCGAAACATCGAGAAATTGCCGGAGATGGGCCTGAAGCTCCTGGGCTTTTACGACGATCGCGGCGACGATCGCACGCCGGATGTTCCCGAGGACATCGGCCGGCGCATCGGCAATCTTGACGACCTGTTGCGCGCGTGCCCGGGCTGGGGAAGTGGACATTATTTACATCACCTTTCCCATGCGTGCCGAGGAGCGCATTCGCGGCGTGCTAAGCCGGCTGAGCGACACCACGGCCTCGGTCTACGTAGTGCCCGATTTCTTCGTTTTCGAATTGCTGCATTCTCGCTGGACCGACATCCTGGGCCTGCCGGTGGTAAGCGTGTTCGAGACGCCTTTTTACGGCATCGACGGGATGGGTAAGCGGCTGTGCGACCTCGTGCTGGGCGGCTTGCTTTTGTTGCTGTTGGCCATTCCCATGGCGATTATCGCCCTGTGGATCAGGTTCACTTCTCCCGGGCCGGTGTTTTTCCGCCAACGACGATATGGTCTGGATGGCCGGGAGATTCGCGTGTGGAAATTCCGCACCATGAGGGTATGCGAAGATGGGACTGAGGCCGTGCAGGCCACTAAAGATGATCCTCGCGTCACAAACGTGGGCGCGTTTTGCGACGCAGCTCGCTTGACGAGTTGCCCCAACTCCTCAATGTGGTCGAAGGCAGCATGTCGCTGGTCGGACCGCGCCCGCATCCCAATGCGCTTAACGAACAATTCCGCCAAAAGGTCGGAGGCTACATGCTCCGCCACAAGGTCAAGCCCGGGATTACCGGCCTGGCCCAGGTCAGCGGCTGGCGAGGCGAAACCGATACGCCCGAAAAAATGGAAAAACGCATCGAATGCGACCTGCAATACATCCGCGATTGGTCGCTATGGATGGATATCAAGATAATGCTGCGAACCGTGTGGGTGGTGATCCTGGGACAAAATGCGTATTGATTAGAGATTAAGACTTAGAGATTAGAGTTTAGCTCCGGCACTTGTGCCGGGCGGGCGACAAACAATGTCCACACTGCCTTTTGACAATCTGCTGCCCGAGTCCATGCCGGTAGTGCTGCCGCCGGCTTCGCTCATGCCTGGTGTGAAAGAGCGGGTTATGCCCGCTGCCGGCGTTGCCCGGGTGCTGCATCTTGTCAACGGCGAACATTATGCCGGGGCGGAGCGGGTGCAAGATCTATTAGCCCAGTGCCTGCCGCAATGCGGATTCGAGGTCGCCTTCGCATGTGTAAAACCCAAACACTTCGCCGAATTGCTGCAGTCGCAAAACACGCCCGTCTATAATCTGCCCATGCGAAACCGGCTGGATCTGGGCGTGGCCGGCAAGATCGCCCAGATTGTGCGACGGGAACAGTATGCCTTGATTCATGCCCATACGGTGCGCACGGCAATGGTGGGCAGTCTGGCGGCGAGACTCGCCGGCGTGCCCATGGTCTATCACATGCACAGCCCCGCGTCGCGCAATACGGGCCGGCCGTGGCTGAACTGGATCAACAATATTACTGAGCGATTCAGTCTGCGCCGTGCAAGCCATCTGATCGCGGTTTCCCAAAGTCTCAAAGAGCACATGATCCGGCAAGGTTTCGATGCTTCGCGCATAACTGTGGTCCGCAACGGCGTGCCCGAGCTGTATGAAGTTCCCTTTCGCAGGCCGCCGCGCGGACAGTGGACATTAGGAACAGCGGCGCTCTTCCGCCCGCGAAAAGGAATCGAAGTTTTACTCCGGGCGATGGCGCTTATGCAAAAGCGAGGGTTGTCCGTGCGCCTGCTGGCCGTAGGCGAGTTCGAATCGCCCAAGTACGAGAGAGAAATTCACGCACTTGCGGCTCATCTGGGCTTGGAAGACATCATCCAGTGGACGGGCTTTGCCAGCGACGTTACATCCGAACTGTTGGCCATGGATCTGTTCGTTCTGCCCAGCTTGTACGGCGAAGGAATGCCCATGGTGCTTTTAGAGGCCATGGCGGCCGGCGTGCCGGCAGTGGCAACCGACGTGGAAGGCGTTTCCGAAGCCATCCGCCACGGGCAAGACGGCGTAATCGTTCCTGCCGGCGATCAAAAGGCTATTGCCCAAGCCGCGGCCGACGTAATCGAAGGCCGTTACGACTGGTCCGCTATGCGCGACAGCGCTATACAACGACAGACCCAATTCTTCTCCCACCGCAGCATGGCCGAAGGCGTGGCCGAGGTGTATCGGCAGGTGCTGCAACTCTAAATTACCTTACAGTTTGATTTAGCGGGGTAGCACCGGTTCTTGAACCGGTGGGACGAAGTCCCAAGGGGTCATGGCAAGATTCCGTGATTCTCATTCAGTTTCTTGCGGCAAAGCCGCTCAGGTTCGAGAACCTGAGCTACCCGCTATTCATCCTAATGCAAATACTTCTGATACGCGGCCACGGCCAGGGCGTCGCAGCGTTCGTTTTCTTCGTGGCCCGCATGGCCGCGGACGTGGGTGAAATGGATCTTGTGGCGGCCGATTAGCTCATCCAATCGCCGCCACAGGTCTTCGTTTTTGATCTCTTTGAGGCTCTTGCCTTCGCGGCGGCGCCAGCCGTTCGCCTTCCACTTGGGCAGCCATTCGGACAGCCCTTTGCCCACGTACATGCTGTCGGTGACTAGTTCGACCGAAGCCGGGCGTTTGAGGGCTTCCAGGCCGCGGATCACGGCGATAAGTTCCATGCGGTTGTTGGTAGTTTCGCGCTGGCCGCCCGATTTTTCGAGGACTTTTCCCGAGCCGGGATGTTTCAGTATGAACGCCCACCCGCCCGGCCCCGGATTGCCGCTGCACGCGCCGTCGGCAAATAGTTGGACTTCGGAAAATGAGATAGTTTTAGTTTTACTGAGAGTCATTTCATAAAGCCGCGACCGTTGGTCGCGCCGTTATAGTCATGTAATTCTCTGCCGCTGATCGCGGTTTATTTAGTGTTTATTCCGCCGGTTGCCGTCCGTGATGTATCAGATCCAGGCGGGATTTGGCGAATTCGTTGAAACCTTCGATAAGCGCGGAATCGAGACGTGGTTGTTCTTGCAGGGTCCAGGGCAGGAGCACGGTGAAGGTGCTGCCTTTGCCCAGTTCGCTGTCCACCGAAATTTCGCCGCCCAGCAGTTTGCACAGCTCTTTGACGATCGATAGCCCCAAGCCCGTGCCCGAATGCTCGCGGGTGATGGCCTCGCCCGTGGGCATGGCCGTGCGGCCCTGGCGGAATTTCTCGAAAATGGCCTGCCGGTCCTCTTCGGCAATGCCCACGCCCGTGTCGCTCACCCGCAACACCAGGAAATTCTTGTCGTCTTGCTCGGCCGAAACGGTGATCCATCCACCCTCGGGCGTGAACTTGATGGCATTGGAGAGCAAATTGTTGAGTATCTGCTGCACCCGGGCCTGGTCCTGGTGCATGGGCGGCAAGCCGGGCGGGATATTGACCTGCAAATCGATGTTCTTTTTTTCCGACAGGGGCCGGGCCATGTCGCACTGGGCGGCTATCACGTTGTTGATGTGGAATTCGGCCACGCGCGTATCCATCTTGCCGCTTTCGATTTTGGCCAGGTCGAGGATGTCGTTGATCATGTCCAAAAGCGTGCGGCCCGACTTCTGAATGTTCTGCACGTAGCGTTTTTGCTTCTCGTCCAGCGAATCGATCGACTCGAGCACTTCGCTGAAGCCCAGAATGCTGTTAAGCGGCGTTCGCAACTCGTGGCTCATGGTGGCGAGAAAATCGCTTTTGAGCATGTTCAGTTCGTAGAGCCGCATGTTGACCTGTGCCAGCTCGTCGACCTTTCCGTCAAGGTTGGCGTTGACCTGTCTGAGTTCTTCCTGGATGGTGGTCAGGTGGCGCAACATGCGGTTGAAGGCCACGGCCAGTTCCTCGAATTCGTCGCCGGTGTGGATATCGGCGCGTTGCGAGATGTCGCCGCGGCTGATCGAATCGCTCACGTCGCGCAGATGCCGCAGAGGCTTGACGATGACGTAGCGCACGATCAGATACGAGGCGATCATGGCCAGCATGACGGTGACGATCGCGGTGGCCAGCAGCACGGCCCGATTCAGGTTGAGCTTAGTTTCCATGGGGCCGTTGGGAATTTTTACTTTGGCGATCGCCAACAAATCGCCGTTGTGTTGAGTGGTGAGTCTGCTCAGCGCCAGTCCTGTACCTTCAAGTCGACTCCCGAGCCGCCAAGCGGCGCCTGATGACAAGCCAGCAGGCAGGAAGCATCCGCGCGAATTGCCTGGTAATAAATATATTTGCCATTTTCGGGCGGTCCTTCATCGAATTCGGCAAGGTCGCTGTCGGCGGCTGAGCCCGGCTGGGACTTTTTATATTTTTCCAGCAGATTCTTTTCGTAAGGGTTTCCCGGTTTGTTGGTATTATCGGTGCTGTTGGCCCAAATAAAACTCACTTCAAACGTTTGTTTGCTGAGGTTATTGGTGATGTTTTTCATAATTTCGAGAACTTTTTCCATTTCGTAGCGAATGTTCTCCGAAACCTTCGGCGACATGTTTTCCAGCTTCTCCCAATGCCGAATGAGCATGATCCTATCGACCAACAATTGTCCCCTGATTTGATTCTGTTCGTAAACCACCCGCTCGGTCAAAATGCCGTACGACCAGAAACTGGCGATAATCAGAATCAGCAGGCAGGTCCCGAACAGGAAGCGGCACTTCCGTTCCAGACTGGTTTCGCCCAAAGCGCGTTTTATGGACCTGTAGGACATGATTTCCGCATTTTACGCCAATTCAGCCTGTTTTGCCAGAGGAAAAAAGAGGCGTGCCACTGGCTTTGGCAGTGCTTTCTCCTGGACTTCCCAATTGAGTGCCACTGGCTTTGCCAGTGCTTTGGAACTTTTTATTGGAGTGCTCCCTCCGGCAAACCCTGAATCATCGGCAAATGCGGATGTTGTCTTGCGGGCACATAAAGAAAATATCTGACTTTCTGTAGATATCATTTCAATAATTTGTTATATTCCGCGTGCGTGCCGATCCAGAACCAAACGATGCCTTCCGGTTTATCCAATCCCAAGGCACGATAATGCATTCCCACTCGCACCGACCAGAGTTGTTTTGACTTGCCAACTTTTTTGAGTTGCAATGATGGGTGATGCGGATTAGAACCAAGCATTTTGTGATTTTTATCCGCCAACTCCTGCATATCTTTGGGCAGTTGGCGATAGCGTTTCCAGAAACACGGAAGAGTAAAGTGTTTCATAGAGGTCTGGTCAAACCCTGCCGGTACTCATCCTCTGCTTCCGCTATCAGATTATCGAGACGACCTGCCGCCAAGTCATCCTCGATCTGTTTGTCCCACATTTTTTCATTATACTTCTGAAGCCATGTCATTAATTCGGCAAATTCTTCTGCCGGGAGTTGAGCTATGGCTGACTCGATTTCCGCTATGCTCATATCTGAAAACTCCTTCCGAAGACATTGTCTATTTCCACTCCATTTTAATGTCGAAGGCCATCCAAGTCCAGATTCTATTTTACCACACTTTTCACATCATATCCAGCGGATCCACGTCGGCGATCCACTGCACGCCTTCGGGCTCTTTCAAATCGGCGGCTACCTGGCGCACGGCCGCGCGGAGCTTGTCGCCTTCCAGACCCTGGAGCTGAATCTGAAAACGGTACATGCCTCGCAATCGGGCGAACGGGGCCGGGGCTGGACCCAATACACGGGCGCTCTCCAACACTGGCGAAGCCAGTGGCACACGCTCTGACGAAGGCACACTCTCCGACACTGGCGAAGCCAGTGGCACACCCGGTTCTGATAAAACGGGTTGCAATTGTGTGCCACTGGCTCTGCCAGTGTCTTCGGCTTGCAGCGATTCGTTGAGCCGCCCGGCCAGGAAATTCGCGAACTCCCGGGCGATCGGTTCCGACGGCCCGCGTATCACCAGCCGGATCATGCTGGCAAAGGGCGGATAGCGCAGCATCCGTCGGATGGGCAATTCGCCGGCGGCGAACGCGGCGTAGTCGTGGCGGATGGCGGCTTGAATGGCCGGATGCTCGGGATTGAACGTCTGCACCAGCACGTGGCCGCCTTTTTCGCCCCGGCCGGTCCGGCCGGCCACTTGAGTAACCAGGTGGAAAGTCCGCTCGGCCGCGCGGAAATCGGGCAGGTGCAAGGCGGTGTCGGCATTTATCACGCCCACCAGCGTGACGTTGGGAAAGTCGAGGCCTTTGGCGATCATCTGCGTTCCCAGCAAGATGCTCACCTTGCCCGAGCGGAACGCCGCCAAGGCCCGTTCGTGACTTCCATGGCCTTGCATGGTGTCGGTATCCATGCGCAGGCAAGTGACGTTGGGAAATCTGGCCCGGACTTCCGCCTCCAATCGCTGCGTGCCCAATCCGCTGTAGCGAATGCCCGAGAACTCGCATTTCGGGCAAACGGTGGGCGAAGGAATCTGGTAGTCGCAGAAATGGCACAGCGCAATCTCCTGCGTGCGATGATGCGTAAGCGCGATGTCGCAGTGCGGGCACTGAACCACGTAGCCGCAAGCCGGGCATTGGATGTGCGTGGAAAATCCCCGCCGATTCAAGAGCAAAATCACCTGCCCGCCCGCTTCGAGGGCTTTGCCGATGGCCGCGTGCAATTGCCGGCCGATGGACCCGCGAGTGACGGCCCGGCGGGTTTTATCGATGCGAAGATCGACCGTGCCCACCGCGGGCAGCGGGCGGTCGAAAACGCGGCGGGGCATTTCCGCCAGAATATATTCGCCCGTTTGTGCGCGGTGCCAGCTTTCCAGCGATGGCGTGGCCGAACCGAGGACCAGCGGCACCGATTCGGCCTTCGCCCGGACCAAGGCCACGTCCCGGGCGTGATATCGCGGAGCGGAGTCTTGCTTGAACGACGATTCGTGCTCTTCGTCCAACACGATGAGCCCCAGATGCGGCGTGGGTGCGAAAATCGCGCTACGCGCACCCACGACCACCGAAACCACGCCCTCGGCGATGCGCTGCCAATGCCAGTGGCGTTCGGCGTCGCTTAAATGGCTGTGCAGCACGGCCACTTCGCCGAATCGCGAGCGGAACCGCTCGACCGTTTGCGGCGTGAGGCTGATTTCCGGCACCAATACAATCGCCTGCCGCCCGAAACGGATCACCTCTTGTATCGCCTGGATGTAAACCTCGGTCTTGCCGCTGCCGGTAACGCCGTGGATCAAAATAGTGCGATGCTCGCGGGAATTCATGGCCTCGAGGATCGCGGACAGGGCTTTATGCTGATCGGCGTTTAAGACCAGGTGCTTTTCGCGCTTCACCGGCGCGGCCGAATACTGCGGCATTTGCACGCGCTGGGATTGCGAGCGGATAAAACCCTTGCGTTGCAAGTGTTTTGATTGGCGCCTGGCCGCACTTGGCCGCCCGGGCAAGTTCCGCGGCCGTCATCGGCGATTTCGCCTCGGAGAGTTCCTTTAGCACGGCCGCTTGCTTGGGCGGAAATTTTTCTTGCGATATGCGTTTTGCGGCCTCCGGATCGATGCTCAGAAACGTGGTCAATCGCGTGCCCGCGCCGGCCCGCACGCCGGCCGGCAGCACCGTCTCCAGCACCGTCGCCCAAGGACATAGATAATAATCGGCCAGCCAGCGGGTCAATCGCAGCATGGGCGGCGAGAGCAAGGTTCTGTTGTCGATGACGGCTTGAATCGTTTTGAGCCTGCGCGATCCTATCGGGCGGCTTTCCACGCGGATGCAATAGGCCAATACGGGCCGATTCGCAATGTCCCAAAGGCACGCGGACCCGGCGGCCCGGCTCGATCGACTCGCAAAGCTCGTCCGGCACCAGGTAGTCGAACTCCTGCTCCGGCCCGGTCGATAATATCACCGTGGCGATCAATCGCTGGGACTGATCGTCGGCTTCCCAAGCTTCGGGCTCTTTGTCAAAAAGGCTGCGCTGTTGGGGCATGGGGGAGTTTTAAGTAATAAGTTCTAAGTTTTAAGTTCCCGTTTTGATAATATATTTACCTGGTTCTTTTTGGATGGGATTTTAGGCTGACTTTTTGGATCAAAGAATAAAGCATCTGCTTAACTTCAGATATATCCCTGGCTAGATTATTACTATCTTTGCTTGCGATATAATCCAGATCATGTGCAAGTGTAATATGATAATCCAATTCAAATGCCGATCCCAATGCGATTTGTAGAAATCGTGCAAGATCGGCGGAGCTGTTTCGCCCGCACCCTTCAGATATATTCGCCGGAATGGATGATGCCCCTCGACGTGTCTGAGATATCAAACCATAAAGTTCATCTTTTGGATATGTTCTTGTTTTCCGATATATTTCTAGTGTTAATTGATGAGCTTTTTGCCATACCAGTAGTTTACGGAGGTCTTGCATAGTGAACTCCTTTAAAAAAATCGTGCTAAAGGGTTAAATACTGCATGCCAATACTTTAAACTTAATACTAAAAGATGTAAACTTACATTTCACACATGTATCTTAAAACTTATTACTTAAAACTTAAAACTTATTACTTCCCCCATGAAATTAGGCATTTTTGGCGGCACTTTCGATCCCATTCACTTTGGCCACCTGATGTTGGCCGAGTGCTGCCGGGCGGAGCGCGGACTGGACGCCGTTTGGTTTCTGCCCGCCGCAGTGCCGCCACATAAACGCGACAGGGAATTGACGCCCGCCCCTAAACGGATCGAAATGCTCAAACTGGCCATTGCCGGCAACCCGGCCTTCTCGGTCTGCACTTATGAAACCGACCGCGGGGGAGTGAATTACACAGTCGATACGCTTACGCACATTCACGAGGAAGAACCGGGCCGGGAGTTGTTTTTCCTCATGGGCGAAGACATGCTCCTGGACCTTCCGCACTGGAAAGAGCCCGAGCGGGTTTGCCAGTTGGCGCTCCCGGTTGTCGTGCATCGCGCGGGCATGGCGCCTTTGGATTTCAATTGTTTATCCGCGGTGACCACGCCCCAGCGGATCGAAGAAATCTGCCGCCACCAGGTCGAAATGCCCGAGATCGGCATAAGCGGAAGCGATATCCGCCGCCGCGTAGCCGCCGGAAAGAGCATCCGCTACTACGCACCCCGAGCGGTGGAAAAATATATCGAGACGCACAATCTTTATCAAGTTGTCTTGCCAGAAAAATCTGAGGATAAAATTGATATTGAAGACGCGGAGAAAATTATTGCCGAAAATGGAAAATGGATTCCTTATGAACAAATAAGAAAAGAGCTTGGGCTGGAATAGCGTGAATGTTTTTTAAAAAAGATAACTGTTACGTGTTCTTCCGCACCGCCAGGAGTTCGCGTAACTGATGCGGCATTGGCAATTGCTGTGCATCGGCGTCGTGACGAAGCGTATCGATGACCGAATCCAGTTGTTCGGCCGGATCCAGGGCCAGATCGAGGAAAAAGATTTTCTTGCCCTTTAGTTCGCAACCTCCGCCCCTGTTGCCGCTGAGGTATTCCTGGCGAATTTGATAGCCCAGACGCGCTGCCAGGTCGAGGCCGTGTCCCAGCATTTCTACCGTGTGCATCCCAGCTTCTCCATATCGCCCACTTCCATGTCGGTTCGTGATTATAGCTTGTTCATCTTTAGTTGCCCAGCCGAGTTCGACGATACGGTCAGCGGGGCTAACTTTGTATCCCGGTTAGAGTTAAGAAGCGAAGTTCCCGCAAAACAACAAAACCGCTCATGCTGGGATGATCGGGAGAAACAGGCGTTCTGGAAAAAATTACAATATTCAGGCGCTTTGGATAGACTTTTGGAGCATTTAAAAACCATGAATGGCCGCGAAGACAATTCTAATTTATATGAGCAGATCGAAATCCTCAAGCAGCAGCTTGCCCAGGCCCATCGCCTGACCGCCCTGGGCGAACTGGCCGGGACAACCACGCACGAGTTCAACAACGTGCTGACGACCATTCTGAATTACGCCAAGATGGGCATCCGCCACAAAGATACGCCCACGCGCGACAAATGCTTCGACAAAATCCTCACCGCCTGCAATCGTGCGGCGCGAATTACCAGCACCATCCTGGGCATGGCCCGCAATCGTTCGGCCGGGCAGGAGCCCACCGATCTGAAGCAACTCATCGAGGACACGCTGCTTTTGCTCGAACGCGAGATGAATAAATATCGCGTCATAGTGGAGAAACAAATCCAAGCTGTACCGCAGGCCTACGTCAACGGCAACCAGATTCAGCAGGTGTTGATGAACCTATTGATCAACGCCCGGCAGGCCATGCCCAACGGCGGGCGGATGTTGATCAAGCTGGTTTACGACGCCGAGAACGACATGATCGACCTGGTGATCCGCGACAACGGCTGCGGCATGCCGCCGGAAGTGCTTCCCAAGATTTTCGATTCGTTCTTCACCACCAAAAAAGGCCCGGACGCCAGCGGCAAAGGCGGCACCGGTCTGGGGCTATCGATGTGCCGCGACATAATCGAATCGCATCACGGCCGAATCCGCGTGGACAGCACCGTGGGCAAGGGCACGGCCTTCACGCTAAAACTGCCCACGGCCAACAAAGCCGCCCCCAAGCGCCCGACCGTCGCCCCCATTTCCGCCGCGATCATTCCCATGCCCGGCTTGCCCAATCAACCCACGGTAGGTAGCAGTTGATGGTTTTTTATACGCATCTATGGAATTGACGCTGACTTCAACTTATCATATAATATACATATGAAAACATTTAACGTCGATTGTCCGGACTGGCTGGCGGAGCGATTATCGCAACTAGTCCCAAGCCAAGCGAACTCCATTAGGCGTTTGACGGTTAGCGCGTGAAAAAACTCGAAAACCTTCAGCATTTTCGGGCGTATCAAGGGTTAACAACAACATCCCTTGACCCGAACCATGGAGGTTTTCGAGTGAATACCAAGATACGACATCAGATCGCTCGACGCAAGCGGCGGATCGCGCGGCGGCTGGACAAGAACGACAACCGGGGTTGCGAGCGGCCGATGATGACCGCCGCCAACATCCACTACGAGATTGCCGATCGTACTCGGGCAACTGCCGCCGGGGGCATCGGCGCCTTGCATCTGCTGACGCGCAAACTCCAACTCGATGAGGCGATCGACCGCAACCTCTCGTTGTTCAAGATCCATCTGCCGTACCACGAGTCGGACCACGTGCTGAACATTGCCTATAACCTGCTGGCGGGCGGAACGTGCCTGGAGCACTTGGAGATTCTCCGCAAGGACGAGGCCTACCTCGACGCCCTCGGGCGCGGCGCGTGCCCGACCCGACGACGGCAGGCGACTTCTGCCGCCGTTTCGGGGCCGGCGACATCTCTACCTTGCAGGAGACATTCAACGCCACGCGTCTGAAGGTCTGGCGTCAGCAACCCGCGGAGTTCTTCGAGGAAGCCGTGATCGAGGGCGACGGCACGATGGTCGAAACCACGGGCGAGTGCAAACAGGGCATGGACATCAACCACAAGGGCCAGTGGGGTTATCACGCCTTGGTGCTTTCCCTGGCCAATACAGGCGAGGTATTGTACGTGCTCAACCGCCCGGGCAACCGGCCCAGCCACGAACACGCCGCGGGCTATTTCGACCGCGCGGTGGCCCTCTGTCGTCAGGCGGGCTTTCGGCGGATCCTCTTGCGTGGCGACACCGACTTCTCGCAGACGGAGCATCTCGATCGCTGGGATCAGGACGGCGTGCGGTTCATCTTCGGCATCGACGCCACGCAGGCCTTGTACGAAATCGCCGAGAATCTGCGGCAAAATGCCTGGAAAGAGTTGCGTCGCCGTCCAAAGCGCAAGGTGCGCAGCGTGCGGCGGCGTGCGGAGAAGGTCAAGCAGCAGATTGTCGAACAACGCGGGTTCGAGGACGTCCGTTTGGCGAAGGAGCACGTCGCCGAGTTCATCTATCGCCCCGCGAAGTGCCGCAGGAGCTATCGGGTGATCGCGGTGTGGAAAGACCTGGAAGTGTACCAAGGCCAGAAAAAGCTGTTCGACGATTCGCGGTGCTTCTTCTATATCACCAATGCCTGGGGAACGCCCACGGAAGAAGTAGTGTTCGGGGCCAACCAGCGCTGCAATCAGGAAAACATTCTCCAACAGCTCAAAAGCGGCGTGCGGTCGCTGTCGGCCCCCGTGGACAACCTGGTGAGCAACTGGGCATACATGGTCATGGCCTCCCTGGCGTGGAGCCTGAAGGCCTGGGCCGCGTTGCTCTTGCCCGACGAGGGCCGTTGGAGCGAAAAGCACGGGGAGGAAAAACGCAAACTGCTGCGGATGGACTTTGCCACGTTTCGACGGGCGTTGGTCAACGTGCCGGCGCAGATCGTCCGTGGCGGGCGGAAGATTCTCTATCGTCTGTTGGCATGGAACCCATGGCAGCACGTGTTCTTTCGCTTGCTCGACCAGCTTCGCAAGCCGCTGCGATGCTGAGACGAGAAGCTTGAAGCTGGAGTCCGGATGCTCCGGTCCGCCGCGGCCTTGCCACAAAAGAAGGGAAAACGAACCATGCAACACCCACAACCCGACCAATCACGACTGCCCTGTGGCGGCCCCGCTCGCGCTGTGCTCCCACTCGTCCAACAAATCAGCCTCCAAAACGCCAACGGCCTTCGCTTGTTTTGGGGCTAGAGGAGATTGCAAAAACGTCTGTCGCGCGCTTTGGCGGCGATCCGGACACTTGGCAGCCGGGACGCCGGACCGACGATCTCAGTCGGGCGGCAGCCGCATACCTGGCCCGGCGCCACTTCCGCTATTCGGCCCGCGAAATCGCTTCCGCCTTGGGCTACAGCGGTCACGGTGGAGTTCACAACGCCGTTAAACGCATTCAGTTCGGCCCCGATACACTCAAAAATACTATCGATAAGTTAAAGCAGACATTCCACTAATGACTAAGTGCGCTCTGACCCTATATTTCTATTTCCCTATAACACCTTCCAGCGGGCTGCTGGCGGTGGCGTAGAGTTTTTTGGATATCCGGCCGGCCAGATATGCCAGGCGGCCGGACTGGGCGGCCAGGCGCATGGCCAGGGCCATCTTAAGCGGGTCTTTGGCATGGGCGATGCCCGTGTTCAATAGCACTCCGTCCACGCCCAGTTCCATGGCCGCGGTCACGTCGGAGGCCGTGCCCACGCCCGCGTCGACGATCACCGGGTAATCGGGATCGTCGGCCTTGAGATATTCCAGACAGATGCGGATGGCGTTGGGATTTAGCACGCCCTGGCCCGAGCCGATGGGGCTTCCGGCGGGCATAACGCTGACCGCGCCCGCGTTTTTCAGTCTCTTGGCCACTACCGCGTCGTCGCTCGTATAGACCAGCACCTGGAACCCTTCGGCGGTGAGTTTTTCCGTGGCTTCCAGCGAGGCAAATGGATCGGGCAGGAGTGTTTTAGTGTCGCCCAGCACTTCCAGTTTGACCCAATCGGCCCCGGGATTTTTTAATTGCGAGAGGATTTCCCGACCCAATCGAGCAACACGAATGGCGTCCTCGGCGGTAAAGCATCCGGCCGTGTTGGGCAGAATCGTGTATCGGGACGTATCGATGAAGTCCAGTAAATTCTTGCCCGAGGCGTCGATCAAGCGTTCGCGGCGCACGGCCACGGTGATGCACTGCGTGCCGGACTCGGCCAGGGCCTGGCTCATCAATTCGTACCCGGCGTATTTTCCCGTTCCCACGATCAGGCGGCTGGAAAATGTGTGCGAACCAATCCTCAGCGAATCGTTATTGGCAGTCGACTTTTTTTCCATCGGATTATCCTCCTCCCACAAGCGTGACGATCTCCAGGCTATCGCCGGCGGCCAGCCGATGATCGGCATGCCTGTGCTTCGGGATCAATTGGAGGTTTACCTCCACGGCCACGGGTTTATCGTTTAACTGTAATTCCGCGAGCAACTCGGCGATGGTGATGCCTTCTGCCGCTTCGCGGGCCTGGCCGTTGACGATAATTTCCATGGATTTTATCTTTACGGTGAAGTAGCCGGAGTTGGAATGATGCCGGTCTGGGCCCCGCGGAACTGATACGTGGCTACCGGGACCAGGCTGAGCGTCATTGTTTGACCGGCCGCGGCCAAGGAAGGATTCCAGGGGATGGCGTATGCGCCCATTTTTCCGGAGGTGACTTCGGCGACATACACCACTGCTCGGCCGGCTTGCATCCGCGAACCGCCCCGCCGCAGGCTGAGATTGCCTGTGACCATCATATAGCGGGGATTTTTGCCGGGATCAATGCCCAGATGACTGGCCACGTTAAACGTATATATTCCGGAAACGCCGCCAACCTGTCTTCCCAATACCAGGGCCCGGAGTTCGCCGGTAAGGAAATCCAAAAAATAAACGGCTTCCACGTCTTCATCCACCATGCCGGTGGCCATGGCATAGGTATCCACCCGATCGGTGGCCATGGCATGCAGCGTTGTTTTGGGCCATAAACCGCCCATCATCAACCCGAGCGACAAACCGGCTGCGGCTGCCAAGCCCGCCGCCAACCAGGTAATCCGGCGTATTTTCCTTATCCTAAACATTCCAGATCCTCCTGAAATATGGTTGCTAGCAGCCTATCGGTTTTTCCCAAAAACCACGCGGCCCTTTGGAGCATGTTACCCGCATTAACCTGAAAATGCCAGATGGAACTTTAATGATGAATGGGAAATAAATGGCGACAAATCTTGGATCAGAGTCTTTGTATTGAGCTTTGAGAGTGTTTTGTGTACATTTTTTTTCATTGCAAATTGGCCATTGCAAATTACAA
The DNA here is from genome assembly GCA_963844755.1 of Pirellulales bacterium. Classification (GTDB taxonomy): domain Bacteria; phylum Planctomycetota; class Planctomycetia; order Pirellulales; family Thermoguttaceae; genus JBEKIK01. The sequence goes on along the minus strand of CAWJPM010000011.1, from coordinate 713,285 downwards.
ATTGAACAAGCGCAATGACTTGCGACTACCCCCTGCCCCCTGTCCGCTGTCCACTTTTTCTTCATCATTCGTGCTTCGTATTTTTTTCGCCGGCCAGCCTCTTGCCAGGCGGGAATAAACGATCTATAAACGTCCTCCATCGAAATAAATACGTTGAGGAAAAGGAATGGCAACTATCAATGTGGCGCTGATTGGCCAGGGTTTCATGGGTCGTTCGCACTCGAACGCCTGGGGCCAGGTTGCCAAGTTTTTCCAGCCGCCTTTAACCCCCATAATGTATACTGTCTTTGGCCAGGCCGAGGAAAATCCCCAGTCGTTTGCCGCGAATTGGGGTTGGAAAAATGCCTCGACCAACTGGGAGCAACTTGTAAAATCGCCCGAGGTCGGTTTGGTCGATATCGTCACGCCCAACTACATGCATGCGCCAATAGCAAAGGCGGCCATTGCCGCGGGCAAGCCGGTGTGCTGCGAAAAACCCATCGCCGGCACGCTCGACGACGCCCGCGAAATGGTCCAGGCCGCAAAAACCGCCAAGGTGAAGACATTTGTGTGGTTTAACTATCGCCGCTGCCCGGCTGTGGCATTGGCCCATCAGTTGGTTAAGCAGGGCAAACTGGGCGATATCCGACACGTTCGGGCGGTATATTTACAGGATTGGGCATCAGAGGCAGTGCCCCTGTTGTGGCGGTTCGACAAGAATCTGGCAGGCTCCGGGTCGCACGGCGATTTGAACGCCCACATTGTCGATATGACCCGCTTTGTCACCGGCCAGGAAATCACCGAAATTGCCGGGGCAATTGTGGAAACGTTCATCAAAGAGCGAACATTGCCCGCCGGGGTTTCCACGGGCGGAATCGCCCAGGGTCGATCCGGGGCCGAAGGCAAAGGCCGTGTGACCGTGGATGACGCCGTGCTTTTCCTGGCCCGATTTTCCGGCGGCGCGGTGGCCACCTTTGAGGCCGCACGCCAGGCCACCGGCAATCAAAACCGCAACGCCTTCGAGATAAACGGCACAAAAGGGGCCCTGAAATTCGACTTCGAGCGGATGAACGAATTGCAATTTTACGATGCCACGCTGCCCCGCGCGGTCCAAGGCTGGACGACGATCATGTGCACCCACGGCGGCGATCATCCCTATGTGGCTAATTGGTGGCCCGACGCGCATATCATCGGTTACGAGCACGGGTTCACCAACCAGGCCTATGACATTTTAAAATCGCTTGCCGGCGAGGCGCCCACCGTGCCTCTCCCCGATTTTGAAGACGCCTACCAAACCCAACGCGTGCTGGAAGTGGCTCTGAAATCGGCCTGCCAGCGCCGGCCCGTTAAACTTGACGAGGTAAAATAACAAACTACTGTATATCGTAGGGGTGCTTGCACGCACGCGATTTCCAGTAATAATTTCATACATGCAAGCGAGCACGCACCCTACTTGATGTTTCCGCAACAGAAACTATATTTTTAAGATATCCCTTGCGAGCCGCTCCCCTACCCCCATCGCGGCTCGCATTAGTTCGTCGCGCGACGAAAGAGCGCCACCGGCAGCAGGATGCTGTCTGTGGCGCTCAATTTTTTTGGGACAAAGAAATTGGCAGCATTTCTCGTCATGTTTGCAAGTAGTGCTGATTTGCCAACTTATGCCAATACTGCTTACAAGCAAGTTGTGGCACACTGCAAACCGGCTCTAGCAAAGTCTATCCCAAAGCGGGACTGGATTGTTGGAAATAAGTTCCAGGGGCAGGATTTCACCGAAAAACTTATCGGCAGCAAGATAGTATAAATTACGGGGTGTTTTGCTTGATTGCCCATTCCGTTCCAATTCTACCCATAATGTGTTGATAGCCGAAACGTTCGATTCCTGGACCGGTTGCGAAGCGAACAAACGATCGCGAACCTTCAAAACTTTTTCAGGAGTTGAATCCTGCTTTTGTCCTTGGTTGAGGAATAAATCCTGCTCGGCCGAAAATGCCAGCTGATTTTGGGGCACATTCGTAATTATGATTTGGGTGATTGCCAGTGTCCGGGGCATCGCGCCGAATTGCGGAATTGCGCGATCGGAATTGATCCGGTTGGATCGGCGGTTTGGAATCCGGAGCAATTCTGCTGCAATTGAGTCCAGGTGAGCGGGCCGGGTTGGCTGAAGCCCCAAGGATTATAGAGTGTAAATGTCCCTGACTGACTATCGTAACCGATCACGCCGTAGGCATGCCCTGTATGAAGGCCGGAGGTCGGGTCCGTTGTGCCATTTGTGCCGATCGCCACGGCCATGTGGTTGTTGACCGCATTAATCAGGGGTTGCGGGTCGGACATATCGTAGAAATTGGCGGAATAGCCGAGCACATCGGCATAGACGTCGCCGGAACAACCGCCTTGAATGGAGCTGTAGCAATTGGTTCCGTAACTGCCTAGATGATTGATCTCATTGAGCTCGACAAAAGCCTTTTCGGCCAGTGGGATCCAAAGCGTATTGGTTGAATCGCTGCTCATCATGCCGAAGTCGGCATATACGAGAGCCCCGCTGGAATCGGTGGGCAGCATCCGATCGACGGTCACGTAGTTTACAGTGCTGCCGGAATAGAAACGGACGGTCCAGGTGCCATCGCCATTGTTGACGAACATGTTCTGGATGGCGGCGGGCGAACTGTCGGCCAGCGTGCCCAGGGCCGTGATGAAATAGCAATCGCCCAGCAGGCCCTGGAACTCATCGGCATGGGACGGAATGCCGCCCGCGGCGGCGTTGAACAGCGAACCGGATACCGACGTGTACGAATACGTTTGGCCGGCGGGAATGTTGGCGTCGATGCCGGGATAATCTGTGCCGTAAAACCATTTATCGATGAGCTTAGTGAAATTCACGCCCGTAGTTAGATACGTGAGATTCCCCAACCTCTGGCCTTGAAACCATGCATTGGCATAGCTGCCGTTGATTACGTCGCCGGCCAACGCTTGTACGTAGCCGGGCATGTTTAGCGTCGAGGCTTTTGTCATAATCGTCTGCAGATCGTGGTAATCCACCTGACCCAATGTGCCGTATGTGGCCGGGCAGACGCTCTGGAGAATATTGATCATATCCTGGCGGTCTATCGACCCATCGACAAACAGGCTCTGGGTGAGATTGGCCAAGGTGGCATCGTACAGGCCCAGGAAATTGCTGCTGCCGGCGATAGTTACAGTTGTGGAGCCTTGAATTGCTCCGCTAACGGCCCAGACCGTGATGTTGCCCGGGGCTGCGAAAGCGTAGAACAACCCGCTGGATGTTATCGCGCCCCCGCTGCAATACCAGTTGAATGCCGGTTGCACGGCCATCGGGTAGTAGAACTGGTCGAAGGCCATGGCGTTTAATTGTAGCGATAAGTTTGGATAAACAGTTTGATTGGTGGGATATACGAGAATGCTGGTGAACGTTTGGTTCACAACTACGCTGACACGGCTGGAGACCGTCAGTGTGCCAGCGTCGGCGATAGTCGCGGTAAAGACATAAGTGCCGGCTTTATATAAATAGGCCGTGGTATTTTTGGCAGCGTTTGTTCCGTTTGTGCTGAAGAATGGAGGCCAGGCCCCGTTGGGAACCGTGGTGGCAGACCATGTATATGTTAGATTGCCTTCGCCGGCGTCATCCGCACCCAGCACCGATAGTTGCACAGTACTGCCCGTCACGGTATGGGAAGCCGCGGCGGCTGCCGTAGCCACAGTAGGAGCGTGATTAATGTCCGCCACGTTGGCCGTGCCGCTTATCGCGCCCGCGATGGCCCTGACCGTTGCCGAAGCGGTTATCGCAGGGGCAGTGAAAAAGCCGGCGGTCGTGATCGTGCCCGCGCTAGTAGTCCAGGTAAACGCCGGCTGGCTCGGCATGGCGTTGCCAAATTGGTCGTATCCGATGGCGCTGAACTGCTTTGTTCCGCCTGCGGAAAGTGTCGCTGTGCCGGGACTGACCGCTATTCTGGTGAGCGTATTGTTCACAGTCACAATGACACTGCTGCTGGTCGTGTGGCCCGCTGTGTCGGCAAGTGCGGCGGTAAAGGTATAAGAGCCGGCGGTCTTAAAAGCGACCGTGGTGGTCTTGGCCGCATTAGTGCCGTTAACACTGAATGACGGCGCCAAAGAGCCGGCAGGCTGGAACGTTGTTGTCCAGGTATATTTTATATTGGTTTCATCTGCGCCGTCCGTGCCTCTAACCGAGAGTTGCACAGTATTGCCCGTTACCCAATAGGACGATGCTGATGCCGCTTGAGACACCGCCAGATTGCCGACCACGCGCATGCTCGCCATGCCCTTGATCAAACCCACCGACGCCGTGACTGTGCCGGTGCCGCCGATGCCCGGGGCGGTCAATAAGCCGGGAGAAACATGAGAATTATCTATCGTTCCCAGCGTAGTAGTCCAAGTGAAAGTGGGCTGCGTCTTTAAGGCACTGCCGAACTGATCGTAGCCGGTGGCGGTAAACTGTTGCGTTCTCCCCGCAGTGACGTTCGTTATGGACGGAAGCACGGTGATGCTGGATACTGTCTGATTCACCGTAACCTTGACGCTGCTTGTGACGTAAAGCTTACCCGCATTGATGATCGTTGCCGTAAAGCTATAAGTCCCGGCCGCCTTGAAAGTAACCGTGGTGTTTTTGGCCGCATACGTGCCGTTGGCGCTGAAGCTCGGCGCTTGGACGCCGCTGGGCAGCGAACTGGTCGTCCAGGCGTATTTGAGATTGCTTTCTCCGGCGTCGTCGGCGCCTAGGACCGAGAGTTGCACTGTCTTGCCTATCACGGGATTGGACGCTGCGGCGGCCGCAACTGCCACTGTCGGAGCGTGATTGGCCGGCGCAGCCGCCGCGACCGCAATAGTCGCGGGATTGACTGCGAATGTCGCCTGCCGCATCTCGCCGGCAAGGACCGTCGCGCTTAGCAGAGTCCGCGGCTCGAGAATTTCCGCGCGCAAGATCCTTTTCGCGGTAATCTTTTTCTTGCTGCGCGAATTGCGCAATCGGAATAAATCACGGAACATTTTCTTACTCTCAGTTATACAAGTAAGGCAATCCCTTATGTAGTTGCAAGATTTGAACGGGGAAAAAAAGAAGGCGCACTAAGACCAAGAATTTTCGCTATATAATGAAGGATAGCTCGGAAAAAATCCGCCCAAGGCCCAAACCCGACTGCCGGGGAAAAGAAAACGGCCCATAAGAACAGAATCGTTATATCGAATTAATGCAAAATAACGATAATTCCAGCGGAAGCGAAATGATTGTTATTGCGGAAACATCAAGTAGTGTGCGTGCTCGCACGCACGCATAGTTTTTTCCTGCGAAATCGCGTGCTTACAAGCATGCATTCCACTTCTGAATTAAGCGGGCTAATTCCTCCTGCCCTGAGATCGTATGATTAGATAGAGCAGCGTCATGATGGCTTGCAGAGTGGCGGCGACATAAGTCAGGGCGGCGGCACTGAGGACTTTTCTGACGTAAACCAGATCCTCGTCGTTGATGATGCCCAATTGCACCAGTTGCGCCTTGGCCCGGTTGCTGGCGTTGAATTCCACGGGCAGATTGATCAATTGGAAAACGACCACGCAACTAAAAAGCACTATGCCTATGGTCATCAGCAATTGATTCATGTGAAGCATCATTCCCAGAAAAAACAGCAACATACCCATGCTGCTGCCGATATTGGCCGTGGGCACAATGGCGTTGCGCATGGTAAGCGGGGCATAGGCGCGGGCGTCTTGAATCGCGTGGCCCGACTCGTGGGCCGCTATGCCCACCGCTGCCAACGTGCGGCTTTGATAGACTTCCTCGGAAAGCCGCAAGACCTTTGCCCGCGAATCGTAATGGTCGGTCAAATTGCCTGGTATGGCTTCGATCTCCACGTTTTGAATGCCGGCCGAATCGAGAATGTGCCTGGCCGCCGCTGCTCCGCTAAGCGGCGCGGGGCGTTGCTGTGCCTGCGAATAGGCAATTTTAATGCGCATCTGTGCCCAGAGTCCCAACAACAACGCCGGCAGCGAGCAAAATAATACAGCGGATCCAACATTAACATTTATCATCTCCTTCAAATATCTTTTTTAGCTGCGAATCCTGTTAACCAATTATATAATGTTGGGGCGATTCGCCTAATTGGATTTTTTCATTGATTTATACGTATAATGCAAACAATTAGTTCATCTACCAACCCCACTAAATAAGTAGATGTACTGCGCGATAAGCAAGGTTAAACCGCCTTTTCCAGTTTTCCTTGCCGGGCAATGCCTTGTATCATTTCACAGGTCAGTTATATTGATGGATTCACAATTTTAAAAGCCAGACCCCCAAGGGGAGAGTATCAATGTCGCAAGAATGTCAGGTTTGCGGAAAAAAGCCCGTCATGGGCAATTCGGTCGCCCATCGCGGCAAGGCCAAATACCTGGGCGGCGTGGGCACAAAGGTCACCGGTATTTCCCGGCGACAGTTCAAGCCGAATCTCCAACGCGTTCACGTCAGCATGGCAAACGGCAGGCGGAAAACCGTCCGGGTATGCACCCAGTGCATTCGCAGCGGCGCGGTTACCAAGGTCGTGCGCCAGGCACCATTCAAACTCGCCAAAGCGGCCGCGAAGAAATAAGCCGTGAAAGTAGCAGGCACACTCCGTGTGCCGTCGTTCCGCATATGGAGTTTTTGTAGGGTGCGTGCAACGCACCAAAACTAGTAGAAGGTGGTGCGTTTCACGCACCCTACATAATCATGGCCATCTCTCGCCAAGAAGTTGAAAAGGTCTCTTTGCTGGGCCGGTTGTTGCTCACCGATGAAGAGCTCGACACCATGACCCATCAGCTTGGCGACATTCTCGGCTATATGGACTTGCTCGCGGAAGTGGACACCGAAAACGTCGAGCCGATGGCCCATGCCCTGGACGTGGCCAATGTGTTCCGCGACGACAAGGCTCGGCCCAGCCTGGATCGGGAAGACGCCTTGGCCAACGCCCCGCACCGTGACGCAGAGTGCTACCTCGTGCCGGCCGTGTTGGGAGAAGTGTGAAGTAAGGGAATTAGATGATTGGATGATTAGGGATTTGAAGGAGTTAGATGATGGCTTGCCAAAATTTTCGAGAGTTGAAAGTTTGGCAATTAGGAATGGTATTGACTGAAGAAATCTATCATTTGTCTCAACAGTTTCCCAAACACGAAACTTACGGATTGGGAAGTCAAATTCAGTGTGCGGCCGTATCCATTCCAGCTAATATTGCCGAAGGTCATGCCATAGGGTCAACCAAGGAATTCTTGCGTTATCTAGCCATCGCCCAAGGTTCGCTTGCGGAACTAGAAACACACCTCATGCTTGCAGAGCGAGTTAAGTACGGCAATCCAACACAGATCAGGACACTTCTCAATCAATGCACTGAAGAAGCGAGAATGTTGCGAAGCCTGAGAAAAAGCATCCGAAGCCGCATTGTCAAATAGTCTGTCTTTCGGGAAATCCAACCAAACATAAGATTCTCAATTTCTTTTCGGAAGGATCAAATGAATGACATATAGAAACACGGCGAGTTTCGGAAAGCGAATTGAATACTGGATTATCGGCCGGATGTTGAAGGACGGGCTCGATGTATATGTACCTCTAGTAGATGATGATGCCATTGATGTTGTCATACGCCGAGATGATGGAACCTTCACCACGGTTCAAATTAAGGCTCGATTAAAAGATGTGATTGATCGCGATGCAGCACTTTTCGCCGCAATCCCACACGAGTTAAGAGAAAACTACTGGTTTGTCTTTTATTCGGAACGGATGGATATGATGTGGATTATGACTTCCGAGGAGTTCATAGAGAAATCCAACCAAAACAAAACAGGAAAGAACAAAGGCAAACGAAGTATTTGGTTCAATGGTGGGAAGAAAGACAAAAGCACAGGACAAACGGTCGAATATTGTAAGAAACAGTTCGAGAAATATATCGCAAATAACTTCCAAAGACTGAGATAGTATTTGCTTGACTCCCAGAATATGCCGCGCCTTATGCATGGTATTAAACCAATATTCATTTAGCATTTCTAATCCCCAATCATCTAATCCCTAATCATCTAATGGCTCTAATAGATCTAACCGCTGCGGCACTGCTAGATCGATTACAGGCGGGCGATGTCACATCGGTCGAACTCACCCGGACGTTTCTCGACCGCATCGGCCAGTGCGACAATAAAGTGAAGGCCTTTTTGCGGGTCGATCCGCCGGCCGCCCTTGCCCGGGCCGATGAAATCGACAAGCGCCGCAAGGCCGGCAAACCGATCGGACGCCTGCAAGGCCTGCCCGTGGCCATCAAGGATTTGCTCTGCACAAAAGGCGAACCCACAACCTGCGCATCGCGGATTTTGGAAAATTTCCGGCCCCCTTACGATGCCACCGTGATTGCCAGGCTCAAGGCGGCCGACGCCGTGCTGATCGGCAAGACCAACATGGACGAGTTTGCCATGGGCGGGTCGAACGAGAACTCGGGCTTCTTTCCCGTACATAATCCCTGGGATCTTTCCCGCATTCCCGGCGGGTCCAGCGGCGGGTCGGCGGCATGCGTGGCCGCGCAAATGGCCCCGCTCGCCGTCGGCAGCGATACGGGCGGATCGATCCGCTGCCCGGCCGGACTGTGCGGCATAAGCGGCATGAAACCCACCTACGGGCGCGTCAGCCGCTACGGGCTGGTGGCCTTTGCCAGCAGCCTGGACCAGATCGGGCCCATGGGCCGAACCGCCGAGGACCTAGCCCTGCTTTTGGAAGTCCTTGCCGGGCACGACCCGCAGGATTCCACTTCCATCGACGTGCCCGTGCCGCCGTACACCCAAACCATCGGCAAGCCGCTGGAAAACCTCCGCATCGGACTGGTCCGCGAGCATTTCGGCGAAGGACTCGATCCCGAAGTCGAGGCGGCCGTGCGCGAGGCGGTCAGCGTGTTCGAGTCGCTCGGCGCAACGATCAAACAGGTTTCGCTTCCGCATGGTCAATACGCCGTGGCTACGTACTATATCATCGCCCCTTGCGAAGCATCGAGCAATTTGGCCCGCTACGACGGCGTGCACTATGGCCATCGCACCAATGAAAAAGAGATGGTCGCCGAACTGGAGTCCCAGCGCCGCGCGTTGATCAAATCCGGTGATAGGGCCGGAGCGGACAAACTTGAAAACGCACTGATCCGCATGTACCGCCGCAGCCGGTCCAAAGGTTTTGGCCCGGAAGTAAAGCGCCGCATCATGCTGGGCACCTATGCCCTAAGCGCCGGTTATTACGACGCCTATTACAAAAAGGCCCTCAAAGTGCGGCGCCTGATCCGCCAGGATTTTGATAAGGCTTTTGAGGAAGTCGATCTCATAGCCGGCCCGGTCACACCCACTCCCGCATATAAACTCGGCGAAAAAGTCGACGATCCCCTGGCCATGTATCTTTTCGATCTGTACACGGTGAGCACGAACCTGGCCGGCCTGCCCGGCATTTCCATTCCCGGCGGTTTCTCATCCTCCGGCCTGCCCATCGGCCTGCAACTCCAAGCCCCGCCCTTCGAGGAAGAACGCCTCCTCCGCGGCGCCCACATGTTCCAGCAAGCCACCGACTGGCATACGCGGAAACCAGAGCTGTAAACGTTTTTATTACCATAAATTTATCCCTTTGGGCTTGATATCTCATTTTTTTTCTCTGGATTGCTAAATATTGGGGGGAATGTATTGTATTTGGTTACATCGAAAATCATGATTATATCGTGAAGTGACAGTTAAATTGTTCCAAGGTAATGAATCATGACATCAGAATGGTATGTCAAGATTGGGGGTAAGGAATATGGACCATTATCATCGGTACAATTGAAGCAATTGGCCGAACAAGGTCAAATTGATCAAAACAATCAGGTTCGGCGTGGGAAAGATGGCCAATGGGTTTCGTCAATACGTGTTTCGGGCCTCTTCAAAACATTACCGTCCTCAGAAATAAAACCATCAGTTCTGCCCGCACAACCTCCCCCCATTCTGACTTCACAAAAGAACGCTAATGCAATACCACCTAAATCCACTGCATCCGTATCTTTGGAAAGATCGGATTTAAAGAAGAAGTTAAGATTAATACCGTCATGGTTTAGTAAAAACCATTCTTACGCAGGGATTCCTTTGTATATCTGGAGCCTTATTGGCGTATTTGCACTTTTCATGTTTGGGATAATGTGCTTTGAATTATTCCCTAGACATATAGAAAAAATCAAAAACCCTCCTGTTGTACTACAACCAAAAGTGCTGTCAACTGAAGAAGTAGTTGCACTTACAGAAAGTTCTGTGGCATTCATACAAGGCAAAATATTTAGTGGTACCGGCTTTCTGATCTGGCCACAAATTGTTGTCACTAACAAACATGTAATTTCATTCGAACTGATTAATAATATCAAAGTATTTTTTCCATCCGCAAAAATAAACGAGCGCGGCCCATACTCCGCAATACTTCTATATGAAGATGAGACGAGAGATTTGGCCTTTCTTCTAATCCAGACTAATTTGCCACCGCTTAATACTGCAACACAATACTCATTTCGGCGTGGCCAGGAGGTAATAGTCATCGGAAATCCTGGCGTGAAGGGTGAAATCACTCTCCAAAACGCGATTAGTAGAGGTGTCATGAGCACTGAGACTATTCTCAATGGACAGAAATATTATCAGTTGGGAATCTCAATAAATTCAGGAAATTCTGGTGGTCCGGTTATTGATTCTCAAGGGCAAGTTATTGGCGTAGTAACCCTTAAAGCTACAGAAAAGGAAGGTTTGGGTTTTTGCATTCCATTAAATGAATTGAATGATTCTACAAAAAAGGCATTGGACCTTTCGGACACAGAGATCAATTCTATCCAATTGAAACATCGAAGTCAGGTTATCTTCAAAAATGTTTCGCTCGCAGGGGCACTTTATCGAGCAGGCATGAGGAAGTACACGATGGCGATGGAGATATCAATAAATAAAGGAGGTCGCGCTAATACAGGAATCGAAGAAGTAAGGCAGGATGTTGATTTGATAGTCTCTGTATTTGATAAAGAGATGCTCAATGATTTAAAAAGAGAGGTTCTTAAAATTAGCACTGACACTCATATTCCTGAATCTACCCGTCAAAAGTTTGCAGATCTCTGGGCAAATTGTATTGAATTGAAGAGTTATGTTGATGAACCACGTGGTAACTTTAATAGCTATAGAACTAAATTCAATGAATTATCGGACAATTATAATCGATTGAAGGAATCCCTTGGATTACTTCTCGGAATAGAAACAAGCGAAGAATGAACGACCAAAAGTATCCACCCTGCCGGGACTCTGCACGAGTGCAACGATTAATTGCATATTACGAAGCCTTGGATGAAGACGCCCAAGTGGCGGGAGATGAGGCTGCTTTGGATATTAAGGGCCAGACCACAGTTGTTGTGCCCGTGGAATTAATGCCCGCCATTCGGCAAATGCTTGCACAGAAATCTTCTCACTAATTCCTTTGTAGGGCGACTTTTAAAGTCGTACTACGTGGTTATCTTTTTTCTTTCTGTTTTTCTTTCGTCACCGCCAACTCGGCATAAATGATTTCATTGCCCAGATCGTTTTTCACTTGCGCGGCGATTTCGCCGTTGCGGCGGATGATCTCGGATTGGCCGTAGCCGTACCAGCCGGGCTTGTCGGGGACCGACCAATTCGCGCCGATGATGTTCACGCTCGCTTTTCGCATCATCGACCCAGGCGATCGAGTACAGCAGATGATCGGCGCGGTTTTCCTAGAGTTTCAGCGGCTTGTAATTGATATTCTATCTGGAAGTCAATTTGATGTTGTATTCGTTGGTTCCGTAGGCCACATCCGTGGTTAGAGTGGATTGCTTGTTATATCGGGCGGGAATGCGCTCTTTTGGATCGTCTTCCGAGGCGGTGAAGACCTTTACTAAATGCGAACCTACCAGTGCGCCTCTGGTATCGCGGAGATAAACGAGTTGGTATCGGCCGGCGTTGTCGGTTACTGCCCTGGATGCATGCCCGCCGGCCTTGGGTTCAAATAATACGGTTGCCAGGGCCAAAGGCCGGCCGTCGAGCGTGACCGTTCCGTGGACCTCGCCGAGTTCCGGCCCGCGCTGGCGGCATGCAAAAGACAACATCGCGACAGTCAAGCCGACATAAATCAGTAGTTTTTGTATATACATTATGGCCTATAGAATGTTCAATAAAAACCATCTTGACATCACACAAAATACCCAAATTCACAGATTTCGTCCACACATACCACTCAAAAAGGTGGCTTGATAGGCATGTTCAAATTTTTTCCCTGAGCCCCCATAACACCCCTTGCGTAGGAATCCATATTTGGTAGGCTAATTAACTTAGTAGTTATTACAAACAAGTGGAAGAGATTTCACAAGAAAGTGGGAGGATCGCGCTTTGTAGGGAAGCATCCCGAGCCAACCGGGTCGCAGCGGTCGTGGTAGCAGATGAGCGTTACAAAAGAGCGGAAGCAAGAACTGATTGGGGAGTATCGGCGCGGTCCGGCTGACACCGGGTCTCCCGAAGTCCAAGTCGCCCTTCTAACATCGCGGATCAACGCCTTGACCGAGCATCTGCGCACGCACAAGCGGGACCATGCCTGCCGGCGGGGATTGCTGATGATGGTCAGTCGGCGGCGGCGGCTGTTGGATTATCTCAAAAAGGTGGATCCGCAGCGTTACCTCGACATTATTCGGCATCTCGACATCCGCAAATAGCGCGGGAGCTTATGCCCCTTCATTTATTTCGGCTCGCCCGGTGGGGCGTGTCGTCGATTGCTGGGTTTCCCCGCGGCGCGTGTAGCCGGCGACACTTGTCCCGTCAATTTTCTCTCTCTTGCACATAGTGCAAATCTCGCAACCAGATGAAGGTGGGAAATTACATTGAAAGTCAGAATTGAACGTCAAATCGGAGCATCGACTCTATCTATCGAAACCGGCGAACTCGCCAAGCAAGCCGCAGGCAGTTGTCTAGTCCAATACGGCGAAACGGTCGTCCTCACGGCCACCGCCTCCGGGGCCCCTCGGCCAGGCGATTTCTTCCCTTTAACCTGCGACTATCGCGAGCGGGTAGCCGCGGCCGGAAAATTCCCCGGCGGTTTCCTCAAACGCGAAGGACGACCCACAACCAAGGAAACTTTGACCGCCCGGCTCATGGACCGCCCCATCCGACCCTTGTTTCCCGAATGGTACATGGACGAAGTGCAAATCATGTCTACCGTCCTGGCCTCCGACCGGCAGAATGATCCGGACGTGCTGGCCATGAACGGAGCCTCGTGTGCGCTATGCATTTCTTCGCTGCCTTTCCAAGGGCCTATCGGATCGATACGCTTGGGTTTCGTCGATGGCGAAATCATTCCCTTCCCCACCACCGACGAGTTGATAAAAAGCGAACTGGATTTAATCGTTTCCGGAAACAAGGAATCGATCTTGATGATCGAGGGTTTCGCCAGCGAAATGCCCGAAGATAAAATGGCCGATTGCATCCTTGCCGCCCACCAGTACATCCGGCAAATTTGCGAAATGCAGGAAGAACTGATTGCCAAGGCGGGAAAACCCAAGACCGAGTACGCCGAGCCCGAGCCCAATATCGTTATCGAAAAACTCAAGGATCGTTGCTATGACGCCCTGCGCGGCCAAGCAAACCGAGGGCAAGCAGGCCCGGGCCGATGCCTGCGACGTCATTAAACAACAGATGATCGCCGAGTTGATTCCCGATCCCAAGGCCGAAGGGGCTATTGCGCCCGAGGCTTTCAAGGCCGCCTGGGAAGCGTTGGAGCAACGCGTGGTCCGCGATCTGATCCTTTCCGGAGTCCGGGCCGACGGCCGAGACAATAAAAAATTGCGGCCCATCGCCTGCCGCGTCGATTTGCTGCCGCGGGTTCACGGTTCCGCCATTTTCCAGCGCGGCGAAACTCAAGCCCTGGCCACCGTAACCCTGGGTACCGGCCGCGACGAGCAACGCGTCGATGGCCTGCTGGAAGAATATACGCAAAAGTTCATGCTGCACTATTATTTCCCGCCGTATTCGGTGGGTGAATGCCGGCCCATCCGCGGGCCGGGCCGGCGCGAGATCGGTCACGGGGCATTGGCCGAGCGCAGCATCAAGCCCGTCTTGCCCCAACCGGACGCATTCCCTTACACCATCCGCATCATTTCCGACATCTTGGAATCGAACGGCTCCAGTTCCATGGCCACGGTTTGCGCGGCCACCCTGGCGTTGATGGCGGCCGGCGTGCCCATCAGCAATCCGGTGGCAGGCATTTCCATCGGCCTGGTCAAAGAGCCGGACCGCTACGTGCTTCTGACCGACATCCTCGGCGAGGAAGATCACTACGGCGACATGGATTTCAAAATCTCAGGCACGCAAAACGGCATCACCGGCATCCAGCTCGACCTGAAAATCAAGGGCATCGACGAAGAGATCGTCAAAAACACCCTGATCCAGGCCCGCGAAGCACGTATTGAAATCCTCCGCACCATGCTTACCGGCATCAACCGGCCGCGGCCCGAGATTTCGCATTGGGCGCCGCGCCTGCTGCGAACCCGCATCGATCCCGAGAAGATCGGGCTGTTGATCGGCCCGGGCGGAAAGATGATCCGCTCCATCCAGGACGCCACCGGCGCAGTGATCGAGGTCGAGGACGACGGCACCGTTACCGTGGCCTGCAACAAGATGGAAGGCGCAAAGGAAGCCATGGCCAAGATCGAGGCCCTGACCGCGTCGGTCGAAATCGGCAAAATTTACGACGGCCGGGTAACCAGCGTCAAGGATTTTGGAGCCTTCGTGGAAATCATCCCCGGCAAAGACGGACTCTGCCACATCAGCGAACTGGCCGACGAATACGTCAATAGCGTGGCCGAAGTCTGCAAGGTGGGCGATCCCATGCAGGTCAAGGTTATCTCCATCGACGATCAAGACCGCGTAAAACTCAGCCGCCGCGCTGCCATGAAAGAACTTAACCCCAAAGGCGGCGACGGCAACAAAGGCAGGAATTAGGGTCTTTGGTTGTTGTGTGAGCGCGTTTTTGTGCGCATGATTTTTATTGCAAATTGTCAATTGCAAATATCAAATTGCAAATTGAACGACATTTATTTAGCCCCCGGTGAACACGCCGGGGGTTTGCTTACCGCTGTATGCCTCGCTGGGTACTGGCAACCAAGGATTAGACAAGGGTAAGATATTAAGGATGAATGAACATCGGAAACCGCTTGCGGTTTCGCGATCGCTGTCACCTGTCATCTAAAATCCTGAACCCCGAACCCTGAACCCTGACCACTCTCTTCTCATGCCCCGTTCCGCTGCCGAATCCGCCGACGAAGTCAATCAAAAACTCGTCGATCAATATACCCAGTTCGTCCGGGTGGCCGGCGGGTTGGCGCACGAGATAAAAAATCCGCTTTCGACCATTCGCCTCAACATGGAACTGCTCTCCGAGGACCTGCGCGAGAGCGATTTGCCCCGCGACCGCCGGGCGATGAAAAAAATCGAACTTGTCCAGCAGGAATGCCGGCGCCTGCACGACCTGCTCGACGATTTTTTGAGTTTTGCCAAGGCCCATCGACTTCGCAAAGAGCCCTGCGACTTAAACGCCCAGGTCCGCCGGGTGTTGGATTTTTACCGGCCCAAGGCCGAAAAAGCCAATATCGAGGTGATCGACTATCTGGCCGGCGATCTGCCCATGGTGCTACTGGATCCCGAGGCCTTTCACGGCGCGCTTTTGAATTTGATTATCAACGCCGAGCAGGCCATGCCTGACGGCGGCCAGCTTGTAATCCGCACCTACGGCACTCCGGAAGGCGTGGCATTGGATCTGATCGACTCCGGCTGCGGCATGGACGCCGACACCCGGTCGCGGATCTTCGACGCCTTCTTTTCCACCAAGCGCGGCGGCTCCGGCCTGGGCCTGCCTATCGCCCAACGCGTGATCCTCGCCCACGGCGGCGACATCACGCTGCAAAGCGAACCCGGCCGCGGCACCCAATTCACCATCAAGCTGCCCATCCCCGCTCGATTACCGGCCGAGGGAAGTTAGGGTAGCATGGGCATCTTGCCCGTGTTCCCCATTATTTTCTTTGCGCCTTAGCGTCTTTGCGAGAAACAAATTCGTCGCAATAGGTTCCACTTTTATCACGAAAAGCCGAAAGAGCGAAAAAGAAGCGGGGGGTGGACGGCGGTTAGTTGGGGGAGTAAAATCGCCGGAAGGACACTTCCGTGGGATACAGTCAGAAATAGTGGATATTTAGACTGTATAAAAATGCCTTTTATATCCTAATCGAATCTAACCTTTTTCTGTTCCTCGAATTCCGATATCACAAATATGGCCAAATAATAACGAAGGCTGTATATACTATGACAAAGCAAAAAATCCTAGTCGAGCGATGTCCAAATTGCTCGACGGATTTACCGGATGCTGATAGGTACTGCGTAGTTTGCAAACATGATATTGGTGCACCAAATGTGCGCGAATGCGGTAGCGCCACAGAAAAAAAGCATTAAAGGAACGCCTGGGGAAAGCTCAGAAAATAGCTCGTTCTAATAAATGTGACCAGCCATTTAATAATTTATCCGACATACTTGAGAGGAAGTCCGGCGTCGTTATAGCAATGCCTTCCGGGATTGCCCTTTTCCTTGCATCGGACCCTCGTAACGTTTATGCGAATATTGAGACTCTTGTTGGAGCAGGAATAAGACAGGCCCCGATTCTTGAACATGACAAGCATCGAAAAGCTGTGACAGGATTGCTTTTTGGCACATATGGAGACAAACTTCGATATGGCATTCTCTCTTTGGATAAATCGGGGTTGCCAACATACGGTGACGTATGCTGTCGATTGCGGGAAATTGCAATTTCTGATCGGACATCATTCTTGGAAACAAACTCATATAAATTTGTAGAAGATCACAATATACGTGCAGGATCCCCCATCCCGGTGGGGCATCGTGCAGTTTGGGAGAATCGTCATTGGCTTGCATTGGCCAAACTAACAGGGCGTATAATTAAGGGACAAGATGCGGCAGACTGGCAACGTCTATTATGTTATAGTGATGGCAAAGAGCGTGCTAATGACGATTTTATCGAGGCATACATTTTTGACGGATTCAACATTGATGCTGTAGAAGAAATGGTCAAAGTTGAAGGGAAACATTTTTCTAAAGATGTTATAATTGAGATTAAACTGGCATTAGACAAATTCTCAAAGAGAAAACCGATTATAAGATAATAACAATGGACGTACTCTGTTCTTACACAACTGGTTTACTCGCATGTCCTAAGGAGGGATGCGAGTTGCCTGACGTGCATCACTTCAATGATCATGATGAATGGAATGAAGTGGAAGCAAGCCATGCTCTTTCATTAATTGATGATTGGGAATCAGTAAAAGGTGATAACGAGCAAACTTTGCTAGAAACTTGCCTTCGCATGTACTGGTCACGTCGCTTGGCAGCGTGGATTGTATGTTTATTAGAAGGTGTTAGTAAAGAGCTAGAACGAGAGGTTTTTGGCTATAGTGAAGATGTTCTGAAGGCCCGATCTATACATCAGGAAATACTAAACGAGTTAATTATCGCGCCACTCAAACAACCAAGCCTGCGCAAATATGTTGGCCGAGCAAGCATTGGGTGACGGCTATGCGGTTATAGGCTCACTTCTCAATAAACTGCATGAACTACAACCTCATCTTCGCCGGTTAGTAGACACATGGCTAATTATTCCTAAAGAATACATTGCCGAATTGGACTCGACTCAACATGATATTTGGCGTCGCATTGTACGTGAAGGATTTTTGTTTAAATTACTGGAAGCCAGTACCGGTGATGCTTTTCGGACATTATGGAACGAACTCGCATTTCAACAGACCTCTCCTACTGGCAGAACCGCCATTCAGCGGATTGGTAATTGGATGACTGTGAGATTGTTTCCATCTTCTTCTCTTACGCGCAAAAATATTACCGAAGGTTCCGATGAAGAGTCCATGTATGATGAAGGTGAGCAGGAGTGGCATAACGTCGATTACTCGGACAATAAGATGTATGAACGAGCCTTGAAGCAGATACACACCATTGCTCTAGAAGTTGCAAATGGAAACGACAGAAAAGCAACGAAGTTTTTAATGGAACTCATTGCTGAACAAAGGCAGTGCAGTACCCAGGAGCATACATTGAAATCGCTCTGCAATATCGCTAAACGATGTGCGGATATGTTTAGGAGTGATTTTGAGAAATTATGTCTCGAAGAAGCATTGGCAATCGATCAGAATGACGTATGGACACTCATTCAATGGGGGGATCATCTAAAACGTATAGGTCTATATGATGATGCAATTGATGCATTAAATAAGGCAGAGGCATTAGGGCAATCCGTAATAGCTACGTCCAACATCGCGGATGTGTGGGCAGAACGCCGGGATTATGAAAAGGCAGTTGAAATTTATAGAAGCATTCCAGGATGGGAACAGATAGAATCGGTTCGCACCGCTTTGGCAGGCATATTACGTTGCCAAGGAAAATTGGATGAAGCAACGGTAGAGTATGACACAATTCTAAGTCATTGGACAGATTCTTACCGTGCCATTGCGGGGAAGGCCGAGACTGAAAAACGTAAGGGAAATCTGAATGAAGCTTTGAAAATATATGGGAGTCTCGTTAACAATCGAACTATTAAGCAGCATGATAAGCTTTACTATAGGGTCGCAATGTGCGCCATTTTGAAACAATCCAATAAACTTAATGATGCATACAAAATAGTGGATGAGATTGTTCGCGATGCCCCTTTCATGATGTCTGCACGAATTCAGCGAGGTACAATTCTCGGTCTGCTTGGTAATGAAAGTCGTGGACTATCCGACATACCGAAAATTAACCTTCCCCCAGGAGTTGGAGCATGGACATATCAGTACTATAGAGGATTATTGTTGCTAAAATTGAAAAGATTTGGAGATGCAAAGAGGCTATTACAAAAACATTTTGATTCTGCACTATTATCTGATGATGAAAAGGGCGTATTAAGACTTGTGCAGCACTCGCATTTCTCCATGAAAAAGACAACTCCAATGCTGCGAAAGTTTTGGAACAGATTGGTGTTACAGCGGATTGTTATACAAGATATATACGTGATGTTTTGCAACTACATCTTGCCGTTGTACAGTCGGACAAAGAACTCATACAGACGATATTAGGGCGACTTGCTTCTGCTTGCGAGCAAGATGAGACGATTAATAAGGCAGTCTACGCCCTAAAAAGCGGAACAATTAATGATGCTTTCAAGTACGAACTTGACCTATTGCTAAAATTGGCTGCATAGGGACTTCACCAGGTGCCAGTGCTGGCTTGCCCAGCAGTGCCTTCCTGCCCACTGCCCACCCTCCCTCATCCCTCCGCCCTTTTCTCTGCCTTATTCAGTGCCTGGTCGATTTTGTTGATGGTTTCCATGCTGGGAGTGTGTTTGCCTTGTTCCAGGCGATTGAGGGTTTCGGGGCGGATGCCGGCCAGTTTGGCCAGTTTCACCTGGGTCAGCCCGGCCGCACGCCGCCGCCTTAAAATCTTGCGGGCAAGTACCACTCGCAGCGCATCGGCCGCCGGATAATTCCCCTTGGCATCGGGGCTGGGCAACAAAGGCTCTCCCTTCGCCCCTTTGAGTTTGCGATATTCCGCCTCCGGTAATATCACAAAACGCTCGCCTGCTAAACTAATGGTTTGAATTTGCGTGTGCATTGTTAGTCCTCGATTTATGATGGCAGGCCCGTCAATACCCGGCTTGTCCAAAACTTCCTTCTTGCCCACTGTACACCGTCCACTGCCCACAATCCATTGCCCACCACCTAGGCTTTAGACTGTAGACCGGAGGCTGGAAGTTAGTTTGGAGTGCAGATCATAGAAATAAACGTGCTGAACCCTGAACCCTCTCCACATACTACCTACCACCTACGACGAACTGTCTACCTTTCCCTATCCCCTAATCTCTAATCTCTAATCTCTAATCCCTATTACTATCCATTCGCCCTCAGCCACTTGTCCACCGCTGCGGCGGCCAGGCGGCCGTGGTTTATGGCGTGGACTACCAGCGATGCCCCGCGAACCGTGTCGCCGGCGGCGAATATGCCGGGCACGCTGGTCATCCAGTGCTCGACTATCACGTTGCCGCGGCGGTCGAGTTGCAGACCCAGTTCGCCGATCAGGCCTTCGTGCACGACGTGCACAAAACCCATGGCGATAAGCACCAGATCGGCGGGAAAGGTGAAATCGGTGCCGGGCACGTTCCTTCATTTCCCAGCCTTTGGGACCGGCGACCCAATCGATTTCGCAGCCCACAAGATGCGTGACCTGTCCGTTCGTCGCCGACCAGGGCCTTGGTCAGTGCGCTCCAGTGGCGCTGGCATCCTTCTTCCTGCGAGGAGGAAGTGCGCATGATTTTGGGCCAGTTGGGCCAGGGAGTTTCGGGATTTTTTTTGCCCTCGGGCGGGCGGGGCAGGATTTCCAACTGACGGACGGATAGAGCGCCTTGGCGGATCGCCGTGCCCACGCAGTCGCTGCCCGTGTCGCCGCCGCCGACCACGATAACGTGCTTTCCCTTGGCGTGGATTGATGAGGCTGTCAGGGCCCTTTTAAGGCATCGCATCGCCGGCAATGCGGCGGTTTTGCTGGGGCAGATAATCCATGGCCAGGTGCACGCCGGCCAGATCGGCGCCGGGCACATCGAGCGGCCGGGCCTTTCCCGCACCCATGCAAAGCACCACGGCGTCGAAACGCGTTGCGCAACTCGGCCCCGGAAAGGTTTACGCCCACCTCGACGTTGGGCTCGCATTGCACGCCTTCGGAGACCATCTGCTCGAGGCGGCGGTCGATGATGTGTTTTTCCATTTTGAAGTCGGGAATGCCGTAACGCAAAAGCCCGCCCAACCGGTCGTCTTTTTCAAAGATCACCGCATGATGTCCTTGCCGGGCCAATTGCTGGGCGGCGGCCAAACCGGCCGGACCCGACCCGACCACGGCCACGCTCTTGCCGGTCTTGGTTTTGGGTTTTAGCGGCACGACCCAACCTTCCTGAAACGCGCGTTCGGCGATCTGGTACTCGATGTGTTTGATCGTGACCGGGTCGTCGTTTATCGACAGGGTGCAGGCCGCTTCGCACGGGGCCGGGCAAACGCGCCCGGTGATCTCGGGAAAGTTATTCGTCGAGTGCAGGTTCTCGGCCGCCTCGCGCCAGCGGTTGCGGTAGACCAGGTCGTTGAATTCGGGAATGCGGTTTTTTACCGGGCAGCCCACGGCATGACAATACGGAATGCCGCAGTCCATGCACCGCGCGGCCTGTTCGGTCAAGCACGCGGGCGACCAGCGGCCGGTCGATCTCGTACCAGTCCTTGATCCTTTCCGGGATGGGGCGATGGCCGACTTCGACCCGTTCGTATTGTGTGAATCCGGTTGGATTGGCCATGGGGATTTTCAGTTATCAGTTTTCAGTTATCAGTTCTTCATCGCGAAACCGCAAGCGGTTTTATCTACAAGTGGGCAGTGAACTGCCCACCCCTAATCTCTAATCTCCAGTCCCTAAATTCTATACACTTCCTCGGTGGCGGGGGTTTGTTCGCTGCGGACTTGCTCGTGCTGGCGCATTTTTTCCAGGGCCTTGCGGTAGTCGATGGGCATGACCTTGACGAACTTTCCCGACATCTCCCGCCAGTTGTCCAAGATGCGCTTGGCCTGCGCGCTGCCGGTCCACTGGTAATGCCGGCCCACGAGGTCCTGGATGATGCGCTGATCTTCGGCCTGGTGGATCGACTCCAATTCGACCATATCGAGATTGCACAGGGTGTCGAAGAGTTGATTTTCGTCGAGCACGTAGGCCACGCCGCCGCTCATGCCGGCGGCAAAATTCCGGCCGGTCCGTCCGATGACCACCACCACGCCGGCGGTCATGTATTCGCAGCCGTGATCGCCCAGTCCTTCGACCACGGCCCGGGCGCCGCTGTTGCGCACGGCAAAGCGTTCGCCGGCCAGGCCGTTTATAAACGCCTCGCCGGAGGTCGCTCCGTAAAGCAGGGTATTGCCGACGATGATGTTTTCCTTGGGATCGAAGGTCGAGCCGGGCGGGGTGATGACCACGATCCGCCCGCCTGATAAGTCCTTTGCCCAGGTAGTCGTTGGCCTCGCCGGTCAGTTGCATGGTGACGCCGGGGGCCAAAAACGCGCCGAAACTCTGCCCTGCCGAGCCGGTGAAAGCAAGTTCGATCGGTGCCGTCGGGCAATCCGGCCCCGCCCCAGCGCCTGGCGATCCGGCTGCTTATGATGGTTCCCACTGCGCGGTGGATGTTGCGGATGGGCATTTCCAGGCGCGTGGGTTTGCCGGTTTCGATCGACGGGCCGATCTTTTCCAGAATTTCCCAGTCCAAGTGGTTCTTGAGCCTGTCGGTTTGCGGGCGGACGCAACGCAGCGGGCAGCCGTTGGGCTCGGATCCATTCCGTTGGGCGGCAGTTAACGCCTCCCAACGGATAATTGCCTGCTATTTGCGAATACGGCGGAAAAATCCAGGCCTTGGGCCTTCCAGTGATCGATGGCCTTGCGGCACGAGAGCCGGTCCGCGCGGCCCACCATGTCGTCGATCTTGCGGAATCCCAACTGGGCCATGATGCGGCGGATATCCTCGGCCACGAAGGTCAAAAATCGCACGACGTACTCGGCCTTGCCGGCGAATTTCGCCCGCAGTTTCGGGTCTTGCGTGGCAATGCCCACCGGGCAGGTGCCCAAGTGGCATTTGCGCATCAAGCAGGCAGCCCAGCGAGACCAGGGCGGAGGTGCCGAAACCGAATCGCTCGGCCCCGAGCAATGCGCCGATGACCACGTCGCGGCCGGTTTTCATCTGCCCGTCGACTTGCACCACGATCCGGTCCCGAAGGCCGTTTAAGACCAGGGTTTGCTGGGTTTCGGCCAGGCCGATTTCCCAGGGCGTGCCCGCGTATTTGATCGAGGAGAGCGGGCTTGCGCCGTGCCGCCGTCGTGACCGGAGATCAGAACCTCGTCGGCGTTGCCTTTTGCCACGCCGGCCGCCACCGTGCCCACGCCGACCTCGGAGACGAGTTTCACCGAGACCTTCACGCCCGGGTTGCCGCACTTCAGGTCGTAGATCAATTGTGCCAGGTCCTCGATGGAATAAATATCGTGATGCGGCGGGGGCGAGATGAGCGACACGCCGGGTGTGGCGTGGCGCAATCGGGCGATTTCCTCGGTCACTTTATGCGCGGGCAGTTGGCCGCCTTCGCCCGGCTTCGCGCCTTGGGCCATCTTGATCTGCAAAATCCTGGCGTTGGCCAGGTACTCGATGGTCACGCCGAAGCGAGCGCTGGCCACCTGCTTGATGCCGCAATTAAGCGAGTCGCCGTTGGACAAGGGCTTGTATCGCGTGCGGATCTTCGCCGCCTTCGCCCGTGTTGGAGTTGGCGCCCAGCCGGTTCATGGCCAGGGCCAAGGTCTCGTGGGCCTCCTTGCTTATCGAGCCGTGCGACATGGCCCCGGTGTAGAATCGCTTGATGATTTCAGAGGCCGGCTCGACCTCTTCGAGCGGAACGGACTGGCCGGGCGCGAACTCGAACAGACCGCGCAGCGTCAGCAGGTTGCGGGTCTGGTCGTTTACGGCCTGGGCGTACTCGGCGTAAATTTTCGCGTCGTTTTGCATCACGGCTTGCTGCAATTTGGTGATCGTTTCCGGATTCCAAAGATGATTTTCGCCTTCCAGCCGGTATTGATACTCGCCGCCGAAGTCCAATTCCAACTCGGCGGGCAGGCGGGGTTCGTAAGCCGCGCGGTGGCGCATCAAGGCCTCGCGGGCGATTACGCCCAGATCGGAGCCTTGGATTTTCGACGCCGTGCCGGTGAAGTATTTGTCGATCAGATCGCGGCTTAAGCCCACGGCCTCGAACTGCTGGGCGGCATGGTAGCTGCGGAGCGTGGAAATGCCCATCTTGGAAATGGTCTTCAAAATGCCCTTTTTCACGGCGGTGATGTATTGATCGGTAAGCTGATCGACCGGCACGTCTTGGGGCAGGTCGCCGTCGGCGTGGAGTTTGTTGATGGCCTCGAAGGCCAGGTACGGATTGATCGCGTTGGCCCCGTAACCGCAGAGCATGCAGAAATGCATGACTTCGCGGGGTTCGCCGCTTTCGACCAGTATGCCGGCCTCGCTCCGCAACCGCCGCCGCAACAGCCCGTGATGCAAAGCGGCGGTGGCCAGCAGGCTGGGAATGGCCGCCTTGGCGGGCGTGACGCCGCGGTCGCTTAGGATCAAAAGCGACGCGCCGCCGGCAATCGCCGCTTCGGCCTGATCGATCAACTCGTCCAGGGCGGAGGCCAGCGCTTCGGCGGGATCATCGGTATCGGCCTGGAAAAGCGCCGGCAACGTGACGGCCTGGAAATCGGGCCGGTTGGACGTGCGCAGCCGATCCAGGTCTTCGTTAGTCAAAATGGGATGCGTGAGTTTCAGTTGCCGGCAATGTTCGGGAGTTTCGGCCAGCAAATTCCGCTGCTTGCCGGTAAAGGCCATCAGCGACATCACCAGCCCTTCGCGCAACGGATCGATGGGCGGATTGGTCACCTGGGCGAACAACTGCTTGAAATAATTGAACAGCAGTTTGGGCCGGTCGGAAAGCACGGCCAGCGGCGTGTCGGTGCCCATCGAGCCGACCGCTTCCTGGCAGGTTGCGGCCATGGGCGCCAGGACCATCAGCAATTCTTCCCGGGTGTAGCCGAATGCCCGCAGGCGCTGGGCCAGGGTTTTTTTGTCGATTGGCGCGGGCTTTGGCGGCTGGAACAGGCCCCTTAATTCGATGCGATTTTCCTCCAGCCAGCGGCGGTAGGGTTTTTGCCGGGTGATCTTGCCCTTGATCTCGTTATCCACGACGATCCGCCCTTCTTCGGTATCGACCAGGAACATGCGGCCGGGCTGAAGACGGCCTTTCTGCTGGATCCGTTCGGGCGGGAACTCGATCACGCCCGCCTCGCTGGCCAGCACGCACAGGCCGTCGGTGGTGACCAGATATCGGCAGGGTCGCAGCCCGTTGCGGTCCAGGGTGCCGCCCACCAGCCGGCCGTCGGTAAATACCATGGCGGCCGGGCCGTCCCAGGGCTCCATGATCGCGGCGTGATATTCGTAAAACGCCCGCTTGTCGGTGGAAATGTGATAGCGAGCCCAAAGGCCTCGGGAATCATCATCATCAGGGCGTGCGGGGCGGATCGGCCGGCGCGGACCAGAAGCTCCATGCAGTTGTCGAAGCAGGCCGAGTCGCTGCCGCCGGGTTGAAGTATGGGGAAGAGTTCCGATATGTCGCCGGTCAACTCGGGGGCGGACATCGTTTTTTCGTATCCTTGCAGGCGATTGGCGTTGCCGCGCAGCGTGTTGATCTCGCCGTTGTGCGCGATCATGCGGAAGGGTTGGGCAAGCTGCCAACTGGGGAACGTGTTCGTGCTGTATCGCTGATGCACGATTGCCAGGGAAGTCTTGACGTTTTCCACGGCCAGATCGGGATAATATGCGAACAACTGCGGGGCCAAAAACATGCCCTTGTAGCAAATCGTGCGGCAGGACATGCTGGGAATGTAAAATTCCTCGGCCTGCTCGCCCAAAACTTGTTCCACTCCAAGTTCGGCGCGCCGGCGGGCGACGTATAACCGCCGCTCCAATTCTTCGTCGCGGCGGCCTTGGCCGTCGATGAAAAGCTGCCGGATGGCCGGCTCGGAATTCCGCGCGATATCGCCCAGGCAGGAATTGTCCGCAGGCACGTCGCGCCAGCCTAAAACCTTCAGCCCTTCGTCCTCGATCTTCTCGACCAAGATTTGTTCGCAGCGGCGGCGTAGTTCTTCATCGCGGGGCAGAAAAATCATGGCCACGCCGTATTGCCTGGGCTCGGGCAAGATAAAGTCCAAACCGGCTTGGCGGCTGATAAAGAACTCGTGGGGGATCTGAAACAGGATGCCTGCCCCGTCGCCTGTCGATTCGTCGGCCCCGGCGGCCCCGCGGTGCATGAGGTTCAAAAGCACTTGTTTGCCGTACTGGACAATATCGTGGTCCCTGCGTCCGGAAATATTGACCACCGCGCCAATGCCGCAGGCATCGTGCTCAAATCGCGGATCGTATAAGCCTTGGGCTTTAGGTCGAATGGACATTGTGCTCTCGAGGGTATAAAATGCCATTTTTCCCGGTCATGTTCATTAACAGGATGGCGGTTTTGGGCATTTTCGCTAAGGCGTCAATATGATCGTAAGTGATTTAATACAAGCAAGTTAAGGGAATTATTCACGGGACGAAAGTAATGCATATACTAACACCGTCTATTACCATGCTATCATTAGTTTTATAAATGTCAATGGAAAGATAATATTAGCATATATAATAATAACTCGGCTGATCTACTAAATTGTTTTAATATATGAAGTTTTCTTTCGATCTAGAACCATTATTACATTATATGTTTGTCCAATGAATGATGTATCAACCATGAAAACGCCCCGGTTCCTTTACTTTGATCTTGGCATGGTTCTTTTGGATTTTTCCGTGGAGCGGATGCTCAGGCAAATGGCCACGGTTACCGGCATCAGTCCGGAGGCACTGAAGGAAATTCTCTTTGACCGGGGCCTGATGCAACAATACGAAACAGGCGCGATTTCCAGTCCGGAGTTTTACGAGTTGTATTGCAGGCGGACGGGCGCCAGGCCGGATTACGACGTGCTTTGCCTGGCGGGATCGGACATATTTTCGCTTAACGTGCCGATGCTGCCCATTGTGGCACAATTGCGCCAAGCGGGTTACCGGCTGGGAATTTTATCGAACACCTGCGAATGTCACTGGCAGTTCTGCATCGATAAATACCATTTCCTGACTGATTGTTTCGAGGTGCATGCCCTGAGTTTCAAAATTGGGGCGTTAAAGCCCGAGGCTGTCGTGTATCGGGCCGCGGCGGAGTTGGCCGGCTGCCGGCCGAAGGAGATGTTTTTTGTCGACGACATTTCCGGGCACGTGGAAGGCGCGAAAGCGGTCGGCTTCGACGCCATCGTCTACGCCTCCGCCGCCCAAGTTGCCGCCGAATTGCGGAGCCGCGGATTGCGGTTCAATTACTGAATAGTGTTGAATATCACTCAAACACCGGGCGCAAGCGGCCAAGTTAAACGCTAGACGTCCATGCCACTCAAATACACGGGCAAGATGCCCGTGCCACCCGAACCTTAACCGCCGGTTAAGCGGAGCACGATCCAATCGGCCAGGCTGGGCCAGAGTTGGGCAATGGCGAAAAGCAGTCGGGCCGATGTGGGAACGATCAATTCCGGGCGGCGGTGTCGGCAGGCGCTGAGGATGGCCTGGGCGAGTTTTTGCGGCGATAGGGCCAAGGTTTTTACGCCTGCTCCGGGTTGCCGGGCGATATCGGGCAGTCCTTCCATGCCTATGAACGGGTAAAGGCGGGGATTCTTGCGTTTGATCGGGCCCGGACAAACCAGCAGTACGTGCAAGCCCGAGGCCCCCAGTTCCAAACGCAATTGCTGCGAATAGGCGGCCACGGCGAATTTGGTTGCCGGATAGGCGCCGACCCAGCGGGCGGCCGATTTGGCGGCCAGCGAACCTATGTTGACCACGTGGCCGCGCTGGTTAAGCAAATGCGGAATTGCCGCGCGAGTGCAGCGGACCAGGGCGATGAGATTCAGTTCCATAAGATCGCGGAACTGTTCGGGGGTTGTATCGAGGAGCTTGCCGCGCATGGATCGGCCGGCGTTATTCACCAGTACGTCGAGCCGACCGAAGCGGTCCAGGGTTTGCGCAAACAGCCGATCCACGTCGTCTTGGCGGGTGATGTCGGCCTGCACGCCCAGGGCGTCGAACCCGGCGGATTGCAGTTCACCGGTCGTGCGTGAGAGTGGTTCGGCCTCTAAACCGGCAACAGATACTTTTGCCCCTGCCAGGGCAAAGGTTTCGGCGATCACGCGGCCGAAACCGCTGGATCCGCCGGTGACCATTACCACTTTATTCCGCCAGTAAGACATGGCCATAGCTTACCAATCCGGTACAAGGCGACCAAGGGGGGAGAAGATGGAGAACACGTCTTTGTTTGAGGTATGAACACGTTTTTCAAGCCTGAGATCTATTGCAAATTGTTAATGGCAAATTGCAGTGAGATTGCCATCTTTCACCCCCTCTACCAGCGGTAGAGGATTCGTTTTAAAGGGCCGTATAAACCCCGTTTTGTGAAACCGGTGGTAAACTATATAATTCACTAGAAGGATTAAGTATATTATGGAGTCAAGCACTGTGCGGATTATCCATTACCCACATCCAGCCTTGCGACACAAATCGAAACCGCTCAGCAGGATCGACGCCGATTTTAAAAAAATCGTCCGCGAGATGTTCGATTTGATGTACGAGCACAAGGGCGTTGGTCTGGCGGCGAATCAGGTTGAATTGCCCTATCGTTTTTTCATTATTAATCTCGAAGGCGATCCGGCCAAGGCCGAGGAGTTCGTGTTCATCAATCCGGTGATCAGCCGGCGTCATGGCACTGCCGAGGGAGAAGAAGGCTGCTTGAGCTTTCCGGAAATATACGCCCCGGTGAAGCGTTCGGAAAAGATCGTCATCTCGGCCTACAACCTGAGCTGGTGAAGAGGTGAACTACGAACTAAGCGGCATGTTCGCCCGGGCGGTTCAGCACGAATACGATCACCTGGACGGCATCTTGTTTATCGATCGAGTGAGCGAGGCGGCATTGATGACGATCAAGGACGCCTTATCTGATCTGGAGAGCGAATTTCAAGGCCAGCGCCATCGCGGGGTAATTCCCGACGATCGCCAAATCGCCACCCGGCTGGCGGAGTTGGAATCGCTGCGTACGTGAAAAAAGGATGAAGGATGAGAGATGAAGGATGAGGGATGAAAATAGCGGATAGCAGATCATTAGAGGTGGGCAGTTTACTGCCCACTGATAACTTATTACCTCCTACATTGCAAATGAACCATTCTACGGCCAAACGATCAGCAAACTCGGCTGGGACAGCCGTGTTTGCGGTTGAATAAAGGATCATTGGCTACATCGGAATCAATAAAAAATCCTGAACTGTAAACTGAGAACAGTATACTGTAAACAATGTGCTGAAAACCGACGTTTTTTCATGCGATTAATACTGATGGGAACGGGGCCGTTCGCGGCTCCCACTTTCCGCGAACTATACCGCACGTATCACGACATTGTGGCCTTGGTCACATCGCCTCTTCATTTGCGGCCCGGGCACGAACCGCCGCCGATCAACATTGTGCGGGATGTTGCCCATCAGCACACCACGCCCATTTTCGATCCGGAAGACATCAACACTACGGAATCGCAATCACGGCTTTCAAAATATAACGCCGATTTGCTGGTTGTTTGCGATTACGGGCAGATTCTGGCGTCATCGACCTTGGCGACCTCGCAATTAGGCGGCATCAATTTGCATGCCTCCTTGTTGCCGAAGTATCGAGGCGCCGCCCCGATTAACTGGGCGATTTATAACGGCGAAACCAAGACCGGCGTGACGGTCATCCACATGACGCCCAAGGTCGATGCCGGACCGTGCATCGCCCAGGCCGAGACCGACATCGGCCCCGATGAAACCGCGGTAGAATTGGAAAAGCGGCTCTCGGAATTGGGGTCCTGGCTGGTATTGCGGACGATAGACGCGTTAAAGGCCGGCTATTTGGAGGCCCTGGCCCAGGATCCGGCCTTGGCCTCGAAAGCGCCGAGGCTGAAGAAGACCGACGGGTTGATAGATTGGTCCAGGCCGGCCACCGCTATTAAAAACCAGATCCGGGCGTTGGAGCCGTGGCCCAAGACGTACACATTCTGGCGGCGACAAAAAGGCCCGTCCATGCGCTTGATCTTCGGGCCGGCAGCAGTCGAAGATCATGCCGGCGGAAGTACTCCCGGCACGGTTCTTAAGGCCGAAAAAGGCCGCCTGGTAATCGCGGCCGGCGCTGGAGCAGTTGCCCCAAAAAGCATCCAACCCGTGGGCAAACGCCTCATGTCGGTCGAAGAATTTCTCCGCGGCCACCGAATTCAACCGGGGGATAGGTTCGCAGCGGAATGAATAATTGCTCTCGCCGAAGGCCGCTGCAATGTGTTAAAATAGGTCATTTACCCGCCACCCATCTTGTCAGGAGGCCAGGCCATGGGGAACATGGATAGTTGGGACGTGACTTTGCTGGTGGTCGCCGGATACTTGGCGGTCGTGACCTTGGTGCGGCTGATGGCCCGGCGTCGCAATCAGGTTTTCGTGGAACTCCGCCAAAAAGCGGAAGAAGAAAAACGCAAGCAAGCCCAAATCGAATTGAAAGCCCGGCGCCAGCGATCGGCGTAATCCGTATTTCTAACTAAAAGTTACAACACGGAGACACGGAGAAGATCATTTTTTTAAAGAATCATAATATTTTTACCGGTTGCGTAAAGATTTAAAATCCGGCCTGCACTAGCCCAAAGCGCAAGCGAGGGCATATTGGTTTTTATAACATTCGCATCCTCGCTTGCGCTTCGGGCTGGTGTTTTCCTTGAATGGATAAATGTTACGAAGTATCTTTAATTTGTTATAATGTCAATTGCATAAAATATATCTCGCGTTTAAATCTTGGTTTTGTTCAATCTCCGTGTTCTCCGTGCCTCCGTGTTGAGTAATCAAGTTTAGTGCCTCCATGTCGAAACGCCTTTATATCGAGACGGTCGGCTGCCAGATGAACGTGCTCGACAGCGAGTTGGTAGCCGCCGATTTGCTGGCGGCCGGCTACGAACTGGTCCACGCCGCGCGCAGGCCGACACCATCTTGTTTAACACCTGCAGCGTGCGCCAACACGCCGAGGACAAAATCTATAGCGCCCTGGGCCGGCTTAGACAGTTTAAGGAGCATCGGCCCGATGTGATCATCGGTGTGATAGGCTGCATGGCGCAAAAAGATCAGGAGCGGATTTTCCAACGGGCGCCGCACGTGGATTTGGTTGTCGGGCCGGGCCAGTTGCGGCAACTTCCGGCACTGCTCGAACAATTGAGATCGCGTTCAAATATTCTCCCCTCTACCTTTGGGAGAGGGGCCGGGGGTGAGGGCATCAGTTCCGGTACCGGCCATATTCTGGAAGTCAGCCTGGATCGCAAGGCGGGCACGCGATCGAACGTGCGGGAAAGCTTTCAAAAATACGATCCGCATCGCACGGCCGCCGTGCGTGCAGTGCCGCATCAAGCCCTGGTCCGCATCATGTTCGGCTGCGACAAGTTTTGCTCCTATTGCATAGTGCCCAGCGTGCGCGGACCGGAACAAAGCCGGCCGGCCGATGAAATCTTCGAAGAGGTCTGCCGATTGGCCGACGACGGCTGTCTGGAAGTGACGCTCATCGGGCAGACCGTAAATAGTTACAGCGATTCCAGCAATGGTCGAACGATGCGGCTTGCGGATTTGCTCGCCCGATTGCATGAGATCGACGGCATAAAGCGATTAAAATTTGTGACGAATTATCCCAAGCACATGACCGACGACCTGTTGGCTGCGGTCCGCGATTTGCCCAAGGTATCGCCGTATTTACATATTCCCGCCCAGAGCGGCTCGAATGAAGTATTAAAACGCATGAAGCGCGGTTATACGGTTGAGGAATATCGGCGAGATGCTGGCAAGAATACATGAAATGATTCCCGGTGCGGCCGTAACCAGCGATTTCATCGTCGGTTTTTGCAGCGAGACCGAAGACGATTTTCAACAGACAGTCGATCTGGTGCGTCTGGGCCGCTTCAAAAACAGTTTCATCTTCAAGTACAGCACTCGCCCCGGCACCAAGGCAGCCGAACTTTACGCGGACGACGTGCCCGAGGCGGTCAAGCGCCGTCGGAACAACAAACTGTTGGCGATTCAAAACCAGGTAAGTCTGGCAGAGAATCAACCGTTCCTCGGCCGCACCGTAGAGATACTAGTGGAAGGCCCGAGCAAAGTCAGTCGCAAAAAAAACGAAGATGAAACAACCGCGCAACTAGTCGGTCGCACGGCCTGTGATAGAATAGTAGTATTCGACGGTCCACGCGAGTTAACGGGCAAAATTCTGCCGGTGAAAATCGAAAAAGTCGATGCTTTTACGCTAGTCGGCTCCATTGTGCAGCGAAAGTTGCCGCCGGGAGAAGGGATAAAACAATCCGCCGGTGCCTGGGCCGACGGCGGTGAAGAATTAGATCGGTGGTTTAAGGAGATCCAAGAAAACCGTAAAATGGATCGGCCGGAACAGAATCCATAGACAAGGATATTCGGAAGATGCCAAAAACTAGAATGCCAAAGATTTCGATTTCCCGAGATACTACTTACATTACAGGCCCATTACGCGTTGATGGGTATGTGGATTATCTAGCCGCCTTGAATGAGTATTGCAGTCAGGGTGTTACTCCGGAAAACAATGCGGCGATTCCCTTTATTAAAACGGTTGGCCCAAAAGAACTGGATAAAGAGATAAGACAGAAATATTTCAAACTACTCGGCATCGCGGAATTGTCCGACGAGGGGCCTTATCTTGTTCCAATGGAAGAGTTTATTCTCAATTACAAGGGATGGAAAGTTTCCGACAGCGATACATCCGAATCCCAAAAATGGTCGGATGAGATATGGAACCAATTTGAAGAAGCATCAAAAAGACCGTGGTCTAAAGAGGAATTCCCGGTGCTTGGGGCTTTACTCGAAAAGAATGCCGTACAACTGAATATTATTGTACAAGCCACAAAACTTCCACGATTTTATTCTCCCTTGGTTTCCAAGGATGGGTCACTTTTAAGCAGCAATTATATGAGCGAAATAACGGGTTGTCGAGAGATAACCAGGCAGTTACGTATTCGTTCTATGTTCTGCGTACATTTGAATGATATTGATCATGCCTGGGAGGATATTATAGCTTGCTATCGCTGGGCGAGGCTAGTGGGTCAAGGCCCAATTTTTATTGGTTGGATAGTGGCGATAGGATTAGAGGGCACGGCACATTCGGGAACAGTCGCTCTGGCACATCATGGCAACATTACAGCCGAGCAAGCAAGGCAATTTCAAGCGGATTTACAAAAACTGCCGCCAATGCAACCGTTACAAAAATATTGGGAAAAAGGAGAACGTTTTTTTGCTCTCGATGCATTGTTGGATATCGCCATTAACGGGCACCGGGAATTTACTGCACCCACTGAACTAGCCAACACTGAAGAATGTGGCTACTATCATGAAAGAACATGCCCAAATCAATCAGGCCATAAAAAAACTGGATGATGATCCTTTGGTCGATTGGGACGAAGCTTTTCGATACGTCAATCAGTGGCAAAATAGGGTTATAGAGACTTATAACATGCCTACATTCGCTCAACGTAAAACATCAATGGCTAATTTGAATGAAGAATGTTCAATTCTCAGAAAAAAGGCATTGAAGGATGTGTCATCCAATAATTTTACTACCAAAAATGCCGATCCAAAGACCCTTACGCAACAATTTATGCTTCTGCTCATGCAATCAGGTTTAGTTAGTGGATTTTCATGTGCTCCTGCTTCTTTAGATATAGAAGGCAAACAAAAAGCAATAGCAGATCTAAGTTTATTCTCATTAGCGTTGGCCGGATATCATGCGGATCATGGGTCTTACCCAAGACATATGGCGGATTTGCTTCCAAAATATATCGACATGATCCCCAAAGACTTTTTTTGTGGCGAAAATTACCGTTATAAACTTCAGGAGGATGGTTATTTACTTTACAGTGTCGGTCCAAACGGCAAAGATGACGGCGGAAAGAATTTCAATCAAGATATAGATTGGACAAATTACGACGAATCGAAATATTCGGAAGCAGAGCAAGCCGCCGATGACATCGCGGTTCGCGTACCTCCGAAAAAGAATTGATTGAACAAGCGGCTCGCAGTCACCCGGGGGATTTTACCTATAGCCTTACATAACAAGAGGTTACGAGTTTGATGTCGCAAAATGCGACATCAAGATCTGACTGGAGCGGACGACGAAAAGCACCTCGGGCATTTAACGAACACGGCGTGGCCATGCTGTCCAGCACTGGACAATATAGCCATATAATTATATGGTATATTATATGGTTGCCATTGAATAACACGGACACTATAGATGGCAAAATTTACTTTCCAGTGGGATGAACAAAAGGATATCGAAAACCGGCGCAAGCATGGCGTTTCCTTTGCACTGGCCCAGCAGGCGTTTTTCGATCCAAAGCGAGTTATCGCGCGTGATCTGAAACACGGCGGCTCTGAAAAGAGATATTATTGCATGGGACGCGTGGGCGATGGCGTATTGACCGTAAGATTCACCTTTCGGGGCCGCATTATTCGGATCATCGGGGCCGGTTATTGGCGACAAGGGAGAAAATTTTATGAAAAAGAAAATCAAATATACTAGCGAGCCTATGGATATGGAAGTTATCGAGGATTTCCTGCCGCCGCCGGAAAACCTCGTGCTCAAAGAGGATACGGTCAAAGTCACCATCGGGCTTAGCAAGCCGACGGTCGAGTTTTTTAAGGCCCGGGCGAAGCGGAACCGCACGCAATATCAAAAAATGATTCGCCGGTTGCTCGATTTGTACGCTTCGCGATATCGGTAAATGACTTTCCCGCGCCGGAGCGTGGGAACGAGATGAGCCGCGACCACTGGTCGCGGCTTTACAAAACGTAACAAACGGTCATGGGTTTACAAAACGCGACCGACGGTCGCGGCTTTATGTTGAAACGATGGACGTACTGACGCTTCGCAAATACCTGGATCATCCGGAGGCGGCCGAGCCTTGGCTTCGCAGCTTGGGGCTTACGGACGTGAAGCGCGGGCATGGGAATATTTTGAGCGATGGCCGAGGCCGGCATTGAGCTCGATCTGTTGGCCGTGATATGCAGGCAACTTCGCGATAACTTGTCCGGGCTGCGCCGATCCGGACATGGCGCTGAATAACCTGGAGCGGTTGATCCGCTCGGCGCGGAGTCCGCTGGCGATGGGCACGTTTTTCGAGCGCGATGCGGAGGCCTTGCCCACGCTTCTGCAAATTCTCGCCACCAGCCAGCATCTAAGCGATCTGTTGGTCAACGATCCCGAGGGTTTCGATCTGCTGCGATTGACCGAAGGCGCGCCCGTTGCGCGTCAAGCGCTGGTCGAGGACATCACGGCCGAGGTATCGGCCGTGGAACACGACGCGGCCGTGCTGGGCGCGCTAAGGCGGTTCAAGCGCCGCGAGACGCTGCGGATCGCCTACGGCGACATCATCCGCGAGCAGAGCCTGAAGACCGTGACAAAGCAGATTTCCTTTCTGGCCGACGCCATTTTGGAAGCGGCATTGCGGGCGGCGGGCCGAAAACTCGGGGCCCTGCGCGGCACGCCCATGGGACCGGACGGCCGGCCGGCGCGATTCACCGTGCTGGGCATGGGCAAGCTGGGCGGCATGGAACTGAATTACTCCAGCGACATCGACCTGATTTTCATTTATGATTTCGAGGGAAAGACCGACGGCAAACGGCCGATAACCAATCACGAATTCTTCGACCAGCTTGCCCGGGACATGGTCCGGCTGGTGACCGAAGCCACGGAACTTGGGCGGGCGTATCGCGTGGATTTGCGGCTTCGGCCCGAGGGCGAGCGCGGTCCGATTGTCGTCAGCATGGAAAGCGCGCTTAATTATTACGATCTGCGCGGCCGGACCTGGGAGCGGCAGGCGTTTATCAAGGCCCGGCCGGTAGCCGGTTCGCCGGAGTTGGGCAAGGAATTTCTCGACCGGCTTACGCCCTGGATTTACCGGCGCTATCTGACGGCGGCCGACATTGCCGGCATCAAGGCCCTTAAGCGGCGGATCGAGCAGCAAACCCACCATGCCGGGGCCGACGATCGGGAGGTAAAAACCGGGCACGGCGGCATCCGCGACGTGGAGTTCGTGATCCAATTTTTGCAGTTGCTAAACGGCGGCAGCCTGCCCGAGGTGCGCACGGCAAACACGCTCGAGGCCCTGGCTCAACTGGAGCAGGTCGGCTGCCTGACGAACCTGGAGCGATCGCTGCTGGAAGAAAATTACAGTTTTTTGCGGAAGGTCGAACACCGCTTGCAAATAATGATGGATTTGCAAACGCATCTTTTGCCGCAAGACGACGCGGAACTGCGCAAACTGGCCTTGCGCATGGGTTACGCCGATGGGCCGGATAAATCGGCTCTGGAAGCGTTCATGGCCGACTACCGCGGCAAGACGCAACTGAACCGCAAAATTCTGGATCACCTGCTGCACGACGCCTTCAGCGAGGACGAGAAGACGGCGGCCGAGGTGGACCTGGTGCTCGATCCGGATCCGCCCGAGGAACGGATTCTGGAAGTTTTGGGAAAATATCCTTTCCGCGACGTGAAAGGGGCGTATCGCAACTTGATGGCCTTGGCCGAGGAGAAGATCCGCTTTCTTTCCACGCGGCGCTGCCGGCATTTTTTGGCGGCCATTGCCCCGCAATTGCTTTCGGCCATCGCGGCCACGGCCGATCCCGATTCCACGCTGGTCAACCTGGGCATAGTGAGCGATTCGCTGGGCGGCAAAGGCGTGTTGTGGGAACTGTTCAGTTTCAATCCGCCCAGTTTGACTTTATACGTGGAACTGTGCGCGTATAGTCCTTATCTTTCGGGAATTCTCACCACCAACCCGGGCATGATCGACGGCCTGATGGACAGCCTTGTGCTCGACAAACTGCCCAGCCGGGAATGGCTGGAAAACACCCTGGATAGACTCTGCCGCGGGGCCGAAGACATCGAGCCGATCCTGCACAGCTTCAAAAACGATCAGCAGCTTTGCGTGGGCGTGCGCGACATTCTGGGCAAGGAGGACGTGCAGGCCATCACGGGCACGCTGAGCAACATTGCCCAAACCTGTTTGAAACAAATCGCCGCAGCCGAGTACGAGCGATTGGCGGCGCGGTTCGGCGCGCCGCGGATAGCCGCCGGCCGCCGCGCGGGCAAGCCCTGCGATTGGGTGATTTTGGGCATGGGCAAGTTCGGCGGCAGGGAAATGAACTACCACAGCGATTTGGATATCGTGTTTCTGTACGAGGCCGAGGGCCACACCGCGGCCGAGGCGGGGCAGTCCGCCCGGCAGACCACCACCAATCAGCACTTCTTCAGCGAACTGGGGCAGCGGATCATCAAGACCGCCAGCCAACTGAGTTCGCTGGGGCGGCTGTACGAGGTCGACGCCCGGCTGCGTCCCACGGGCAAAAGCGGCGCACTGACCACCACCTTCAAGGAATTTGTGCGATATTTTCTGGAGGGCGGGGGCCAGCTTTGGGAGCGGCAGGCATTGTGCAAGGCCCGCGTGGTTTACGGATCCCAGCGCGCCGAGCGCCTGGCCAACGCCGCGGTGGCCAAGGCGGCCTTCGGCCGCCGCTGGAGGCGGAAAGACGCCGAGGAAATCCGCAACATGCGCAGTCGCTTGGAAGAAACAGCCTCGGCCGGGGATTTAAAGCGCGGGGCGGGCGGAATCGTGGATATCGAATTCCTCGTGCAAATGCTCCAGCTTCAACATGGGCGGAACAATCCCAAACTCCGCGAACCGAACACCTTGGCGGCGCTTAGCGGGCTGTATTCCGGCGGCCTGCTCTCGGTGGACGATTACGAACTGTTCGACGCCAGTTACCGGCTGCTGCGAACCATCGAAGGCCGGCTGCGTTTGATGAACTCCACCGCCCGGGACCAACTTCCCCAAGATCCCACCGAGCTGGCCAAGCTGGCCCATCTGCTGCACTATCCCGGCAGCGACGGCTTGATGATGGATTTTGAAAACGCCACCCGGCAAATCCGCCAGCGCTTCGAGCGGATCTTCGCGGAAGCGGGGAAAAAAACGCAGAACGCGGAACGTGGAACGCGGAATGAGGAAGAATTGTGAATTCGGCATCCGGCGTTCGTTATTCTTCGCCGGGCCACTCGCCGCGGGTGGCACCGGTTCTTGAACCGGTGGGACGGAGTCCCAAGAAGTTGTGTTGAGGAGTCGGCATGGGCATAATAGAGATGTTCTTCGCGTAGATAAATCATCTACAAACTGTTGTAAACATACGTTTCACGTTCCACAACCTCTTGCGGCAAAGCCGCATCGGTTCAAGAACCGGTGCTACCCGGTTCACCGGGCCATTGGCCGCCTTCTGCGGCGGGGAGGACGAAGATTTTGCCGTCGCCCATGCGTCCGGTGCGGGCGGCTTCCACAAGTGTGCGGACCACTTCGTCGACCCTGAGATCCTCGACCCAGAGCACGATTTCCACTTTTGGCAGATAGGCGTTGGAGTATTCGCTGCCGCGGTATTCGTCGAGGTAGCTTTTTTGCCGGCTGTAGCCTTTTACCTCGCATACTTCGCAGGCTTCCAGAGGCGCGTATTTAAGCGCATCCAGGACTTTCTCGACCAGAAACGGTTTTACAACGGCGATGACTTGTTTCATGGTCCTATTTCAGCTTGTCCGAAACTTTTTTAATTTCATCTTTCAAGGCTGGATCCAACTCCGCCGCCTTTTGCAGGTCCCTTTTTGCGTCCTCGTTTTTCTTTAAATTTGCATTGGCAATGGCCCTGTTGAGATACGCCCGGGCGTTTTTCGGTTGCAATTGCAGAACTTTGCTGAAGTCGGCTCTGGCATCATAATAATTTACCCAGTTTAATATAGGCGACGCCTCGGCCATTATATGCCGCGGCATATTTCGGATTGATTTCAATAGTCTTGGAAAAGTATTTAATGGCCGTATCGTATTGTTCCAGTTGGTCGTAGGTAATTGCTCGATTGTAATAGGCGTCGGCGTATTTGGGATTGATTTCGACGGCTTTGATGAAATCGGAAATGGCACTCGGTGTATTTGTGCAATTTGGCATATTTCGACGCCTCTCGAGTTATACGCCTCGGCATATTTCGCGTTTAATTCTATGGCTTTTGTGAAGCATGAAATGGCTTTATCGTTTTTGCCGGATTGGATATATACGTTTCCAAGAAGGTAGTAGGCCTCGGCATCCTTGGGGTTCAATTCCATGGCCTTGGTTAAGGTCGGACATGGCTTCGGGATTCTGGCCCGACATTAAGTATAGGCTTCCCCGGCTTTTATATGCCGCCGGAAATATCGGCTTAAGTTCGATGGCTTTGGTGAAGTTGGAAATGGCTTTCGCATCTTGTCTCGATGCGATATAGCATCCCCTGGTTGAAATATGCCTCGGCGTCCTTGGGATCGAGCTGAATGGCTTTATCCAAGTCGGATATTGCTTTTGTGCGCTGGTCCATAATTAAGAATTCAACGCCTCGGCTGCTATAAGCTTTAGCCAGTTTTGGATTAAGTTCGATGGCTTTGGAGAAGTAAGAAACGGCATCGGATTCTTTTCTGGATTTGGCATAGGCGTTTCCCAGGCTGTTGTAGATTTCCGCAAGAATGCCGCTACGGTCCAATATCTGAATTCTGCGAGAAATTTTCAGCGGATTTTCCTTCTGTTTGAGTTCCCAGTAATTGCCGGCGGCGCCGTACTGATCGCGGAACACGAAGGGCTTGCTGATGTCATCCTGTGTCAAATCGGCCATTATCGTTTTGCCGTCCGCCAGCTCGACCAGGCAGGCCGCGTGTTCTTCTCCAACCGGCAACTGTCCGTCGGCAGGCTCCAGAACATCGACCACTTTGACCGTCAACCCTATGGAATTGCCGAACACGTACAACAATTGGGCATAACCCAGATATTGGGCCGTTTTGTCGTTGACAACCTTGCGCAGATAAAAGTATTCCGAATCGGCGGCGGCGGGACTAAACTCTTTTTTTATGGAATTACAGAGTGCTTTTAAGACCTTTTCCTCTTCCTGGGCCGCCTGTTGGGCAGATATCTTTTTCTGCCTGATAATCCTGTCTGGCTTGGCTAAGCGTCTGCTTCCAATTGGCATATTTCCAGCGGCTAATAATCTGCACCAGATCGATATCCGTATCATCGGAATAGCCTAAACCTTTGACGGTTTGTTGAATTTCCTTGGAAATCGCGGCTATTTCATCAACGGCAGCCGAAGGACCCTTGGCCGGCGGTTCTTCAAAAGACAGTCCATCCCCGCCGGAAGTTATCAGGACCCATAGACCGAAGAAAAAAGCGACAAACGCCTTTTTGCCGGTCTTTTTTGCAACTCTTCCGTTCATCTGATACTTTTAACCCATTGACGGAACGATCTGATCCAACTGGTTTCGTCGGTGCTATTTCGCTTGGCAAGGAAATCGAGAATCGTTTCAGAAGGAAGGGAGGGGAAAGCCGGGCTGCGATCCTGGATTGCATATTCGCCATCAGGGTGGAGACGATAGATTTTCAGGTGCGCCCCGTCGCATATCCAAACTTCCGGCACGCCCAAGGCCGCGTAGATACCCAATTGGTCGAGAGAACTACTACTAATATCAACCTCAATTGCCAAGTCTGGCGGCGGATTGACGGACAAGTCAATGTCATCCAATTTCCGCACTTTCGGCTCATTTGCAATGTAATAACATTCGTCCGGTTCCAATCCTTTTTGTTTAAGTTCGCTTTTTAATGTGGTCGATTTGCCGCTTCTGATCGGAATGACCAATTCTTCGGTATAGGCTTCAATCATTCGGCCGATCAAAGCGCTGATCCGTTCGTGTTCTGATGACGGCGACATGATTTCTAGATTCCCCCGGTCATAAGCAAAGCGGCTGCCACGGTGATCTGTATCGGCCAGAAGGGCCTCGAAAGTCGACCACGAGACTTCGCTAAGAACCACGCGGCTTTCGGTTTGTGGTGTTGAAATAGACATCATAGCCCACCCCTTGGTGGCAGGAATCGGCAAGTATTGTAATTTACGATAACATTATAAACTGTCTTCACCTAAAAAGTAATGGGTTCTGGTCCAAAACCGTTAATTAGGGTATTATCGGCGGCATGAAAGATACGACGAAAAACGCCAACGACCAGCCCGGCCCGCCGGCCGAGGTGCTGATTATCGACAACGACGTGTCGCACGCCGAAACCGTGGCCGAAAGCCTGGATCGGGTGGGTTTCCACTGCCGGGTGGCCAGCTCCGGCGTCGAAGGGGCGCGGATTGATCGAAGAAACCCCCTTCGACGTGATCATCACCGACCTGGTGATGAGCGATATCGACGGCCTGGGCATCCTTGCCCGGGCCAAGGACGAACAGCCCGACGCCGAAGTGATCTTCATGACCGGCCACGGCACGGTTCCCTCGGCCGTCGAGGCCATGCGCAAGGGAGCGTTCAATTATTTATTAAAACCCTTGGATCTTGCCCAGCTTCGGGCCAGCACGGAAAAGGCCGCCGAAAGCGCACGGCTGCGGCGGACGAATATCGAACTGAAGCGCCGGTTGGACGAAAAATTCGGGTTCGAGGGCGTCGTGGGCGACAGCCCGCAGATGCGCGACGTTATCGAGCGCCTCAAACGCATCGCCCCAACCAACGCCAGCGTGCTCATCCAAGGCGAGACCGGCACGGGCAAGGAACTCGTGGCCCAGGCCATCCACCAAAACAGCCCGCGTAAGAACAAACCCTTCGTGGCCCTGAACTGCGCGGCGTTGAGCGAAAATATTTTGGAGAGCGAGTTGTTCGGGCACGTCAAAGGGGCCTTTACCGACGCCTCGACCGATCGGGTGGGCAAGTTCGAGTTCGCCCATGGCGGCACGATGTTTCTCGACGAGGTGGGCGACATGCCCTTGCCCACGCAGATCAAACTGCTTCGGGTTCTGGAAAACGGCGAGATTACCCGCGTCGGGTCGAACGATCCGATCAAAGTCAACGTCCGCATTCTTTCGGCCACCAACAGCAATTTGGAAGACGCCATTGAAAAAGGCACTTTTCGCAGCGATCTTTATCATCGCCTGAAGGTGGTCACCATCCGCCTGCCCACGCTAAAGCAGCGGAGCCAGGACATTCCCATCCTGATCGACTACTTCATCAAGCAATTCGCCTCGGAGCACGCCAAGCAAATCCGCGGCGTGTCGTCGGCCGCGCGGCGGAAGCTTTTGACCTACGAATGGCCGGGCAACGTCCGCCAATTGCGCAACGTGGTCGAGAGCATGATTGTCGTGGATTACGACGGCCTGTTGGACGTAGACGACCTGCCCGAAGAACTCGCCGGCCCGACAGAACCCCCCGGCGAAACGGCCTCCGATTCGCTATCCCATCTAGTAGGAAAACCCCTGGACGAAATCGAAAAACTTTTCATTGCCGAAACCCTCCGCCTGGCCGGCGGAAATCGGGAAGAGGCGTCGAAGATGCTGGGGATTGGGGAGAGGACGCTGTATCGGAAGATCAAGGAATATGGATTGTAAGCATAAGGGAAAGATAAAAAGCTATGGCAGTAAATCTTGACAAACCCCATCTTTGGAAACAAGACACGGAAACTTCGGTGGATTATTATAACCGATGGTTCATGAAATTTGCACCAAAAGCTTTTCGAGAAACACGCAAGATCGTTACTGAAGAAGTTGAACGTGCAATAGAAGAAAGCAATTATTTTATCGGCCTTTCTACAAAGTTAATACAATCTAACCCTCATATTCTCCGAACGTTGCGAATGGCTTGTTGCCCGCCAATTGCCGTAGACCGTCTAGTGGGGCTTGCCAATACAAGTAAATCTTTTATCAAAGTGCTGGAAAAAGGAAAAGTGCCAGTCAATATGCGTCGAGACGAGATTTCTCGGCACCTTAAACGGATCGTTGGTATCTTTGCACGGCTACTTGATCCTGACATTTTTACTTGGATATCCGAAAAGAGGCTCCCAATAAAGAAAGAAATATACCGGGCTTCTACAATAGTTGCCGACAGACTAACCGGCGCCGATGCCAATCCGATAGTTAGAAACGCCCAGGAAAGGCGTCAGTTATCGATGATCAAGAAATATCTCTTGAAGAAAGGTTACAAAGAAGAACGTCATCCTCCCGGTGATTTAATTGCATCCATGAAGCCGGGAACCTTTACATTTCACTATAGCGTACCAACAGGGTTAGGCGACCATAAGATAAATGTTTCAATTGATGCAATGATTAGCCTAAAATACTACGTACCAACAAATTACCGATTCTTGTAGAAGCAAAATCTGCCGGGGATTTTACCAACACCAATAAGAGACGAAAGGAAGAGGCCAAAAAGATAAGTCAGCTTAAAACTACCTTCTGTGACGATGTTTGTTATCTGGTTTTTTTATGCGGCTACTTTGACGCCGGATACCTTGGGTATGAAGCCCAGGATGGGATTGATTGGGTTTGGGAGCATAGGATTAAAGATTTCGACCAATTGGGAATCTAGACAATGAGCACGGTTCTCGAACAGGAATTTATAAGGCAAGCCGAACAAAAGCGGCTCGACCTGTTGAAAACTGCCCGGGAGAGGAACCGGCTTGGGCAATTTGCCACGCCTTCCGCACTGGCGCTTGATATTGCAAAATATGCTTGGGAGAAGTTGAAACACCGGAAAGAAATGTTTCATTTTCTTGATCCCGCTATAGGCACAGGTTCATTTTTCGCGGCATTTTTACAAACTTTTCCGG
The DNA here is from genome assembly GCA_963844755.1 of Pirellulales bacterium. GTDB lineage: Bacteria > Planctomycetota > Planctomycetia > Pirellulales > Thermoguttaceae > JBEKIK01. The sequence continues at coordinate 669,775 of CAWJPM010000011.1, read as the reverse complement.
AAGATAGAATTGAAAATGGGACGGGTATCGAACTAGATAAAATCTTTGCGGAATCAGCCCGAACTCTTTGGCGTCCTCATGGTTTGCAATTAATTCATGGCGACTTCACAAAGCAGAAACCCGAAGCGAAGTATAATATCATACTTACGAATCCGCCTTACGTGCGCCACCACCATATTTCTGCCGAAGATAAGCAACGTTTATGGGGAAAAGTCCATGAGATAACCGGTTTAAAACTAAGTGGTTTAGCCGGCTTATACTGCTATTTTCTCCTGATCGCTCACACTTGGCTTGACGAGAATGGTTTTGCCGCCTGGTTGATACCTTCCGAGTTCATGGATGTAAACTATGGGGAAGTAGTGAAGCGATATCTATTGGAAAAAGTGTCATTACTCCAAATTCATCGTTTTTGTCCATCCGATGTTCAGTTTGAGGATGCACTGGTTTCTTCTGCGGTTGTAATTTATGAGAAAAAACCTTCAAAAAGTAATCATACCGTCACATTTTCTTTTGGCGGAACTCTATCAGAACCGATTCGCTCGGAAACATTACCGCTGGAAGAATTGAGGGAAACCGCAAAGTGGACTACATTGCCACAAGTACGGAAAAATGGACGAAGGAAAAAGCGTGTAGTATTGGGCGACCTGTTTTCAATAAAACGCGGTCTGGCAACCGGAAATAATTCTTTCTTCATTCTTCCCAAGTCTAAATTGTCCGAACATGGCATCCCGCCGAGTTGCGTACGGCCTATTCTTCCCAGCCCCCGCTTTCTCAAACAGGAAATCATTGAAGCAGATGACAAAGGCTGGCCTGCTCTCGTTGAACCTTTGGCCCTCATTGATTGCTCATTGACCGAAGATAAGATCGCCAAAAAATTCCCCAAGTTTTGGGATTATTTGCAGAAAGGCAAGAACAATAAAGTTCACTTGGGCTATTTGACTACCAGGCGCTCGCCCTGGTATTCTCAGGAAAAAAGAGGTATTCCACCAATTCTTTGCACCTATATGGGGCGATCTCGGGAAAGGCCGTTTCGATTCATTTGGAATAAATCAAACGCAGTCGCCGCAAACGTTTATTTGCTTTTATATCCAAGAGAGTCAATTTCGCATATCCTCGACACTCACCCAAAGTTATGGGAACCGATTTTTAAATATCTGCAATCCATTCATCCGGAAGAGTTTTTCAGTGAGGGGCGAGTTTACGGCGGAGGGTTGTATAAGATGGAACCATCTGAATTAATGCGCCTGCCCGCGGATAAATTAGCCAATATTCTTGGCGTGCAAAAGATAGAACAACTTGTGATGTTTTAGTGCATTTTCGTTCTGAATTTGATAGATATGGCAATCCACATCCTTTCTCAATCCCTGATCAACAAAATCGCCGCGGGCGAGGTTATCGAGCGGCCGGGGAGCGTGGTCAAGGAGTTGATGGAGAACGCCGTCGATGCGGGGGCCACGCGGATTGACGTTTCGGTCGCGCAGGGCGGGTTGGAGATGATCCGGGTGGTCGATAACGGGTGCGGGATCGCAGCCCAAGAATTGCCGCTGGCGGTGGCCAGTCATGCGACTAGTAAACTGGCGCATGAGGACGATCTGTTTCATGTGGGCACGCTGGGTTTTCGCGGTGAGGCACTGGCCTCGATCGCGGAAATTAGCCGGACGGTGTTGCGAAGCCGCACGGCTGCGGAGGCGGGCGGGGCGGAGTTGGAAGTCGTCGGCGGAAAACCGGGCGAGGTCGCGCCGTGCGGATGTCCGGTGGGCACGGCGGTCGAAGTTTATAATCTTTTTTTCAATACGCCGGTGCGGCGAAAATTCCTGCGGACCACGCAGACCGAATTCGGGCACATTGCCGAGGCATTTACCCGGATCGCGCTGGCCACGCCGCAAGTGCATTTTACGCTTAAGCACAATGATAAGCAGATATTCGAGTTGGCAGCGGCCGACGGCCCTTTGGAGCGGATCGCCCGATTCTTCGGGCGGGATCTGGCCGACGCGCTGATTTGGGTGGAAGGCATCGACGGCGATGTAAAACTTTGCGGGTATGTAGCCCATCCCAGCCAGAGCCGCAGCCACAACCGGATGCAGTATTTCTTTCTCAACGGCCGGTACATCCGCGACCACTCGTTGCAGCACGCCCTGGGCGAGGCCTATCGCGGGCTGCTTTTGACCGGCCGGTATCCGATCGCGTTTTTCACCCTGCAAATGCCGCCGGATTTGATCGACGTGAACGTCCATCCCACGAAACTGGAAGTGCGATTCCAGGATTCGGGCCGGCTTTACAGCCAGTTGCTTTCCACGCTGCGGAGTAAGTTTTTAACCACCGATCTGAACACCCGGGCGCAAGCACTGGCAGAGCCAGTGGCACTCGGCGGCGAGGATCCCAGCGGCGGTCACGACCCGGCCCGGGCCCAGCAGATGCGGCAGGAACTGGTCGATTGGGCAAAAGGCAAGCTGTCCGGCTGGGACGACAAAGCACTGGCAGAGCCAGTGGCACACAGCGAGCGAAAACCGTTGGGGCTTTATTCGCTCGATCCTGCGCATTTTACAGGAGAAAGCCGCTTGCCGACCGGCACTGCTGGACAAGCCGGGCAACAACCGGAGGTTGGTCGTGACACACACATGTCGGCCCTGCAGATTCACAATCGTTACCTGGTGACCGAGTCGGACGAGGGCGTGATAATTATCGATCAGCACGCCTTGCACGAGCGGATTTTGTACGAGCAGCTTCGGCATCGCGTAAACACCAATGCCGTGGAGACGCAAAACCTGTTGGTGCCCGAGCCGGTGGATCTGAGTGCGGCCGAGGCGGCTGCGGCCTTGGAAAATCGCGATTTGCTGGCCGAATTGGGCATGAAGATCGAGCCCTTTGGCGGCGACACGGTGCTTGTGGTCGGGTACCCGGCGATGCTGGCGAACATCAATCCCGTGGAACTGCTACGTGAGTTGCTCGACCGGCTGGCATCGGGCGGCAGGCAGCCCGACCGGCGCGATTTACTCGACGACTTGTTGCATACCGTGGCCTGCAAGGCGGCGATCAAGGCGGGCGACCGGCTCAAGCCGGAAGAGATAACCGCGCTGTTGGAGCAGCGACACCTGGTTGACGACGCCCACCACTGTCCCCACGGCCGGCCCGCGGTGCTGGTCTTCACCCGCGAGGAACTCGATCGGCAGTTTAAGCGGATTTGAGGTTGGATTGAGCATTCTTCTCGCCTTGCATGAAAAGGGATTTCTGGGTACAAATCGCGCCACTTGTCGCTATATCAATTCACGGCCGTCTTGTCTATTTTTCGGCGTTTGTTCAAAATGCCCAATTTGCATATCTTTAAATCCAATTTATTCACACTGCCCGGCAAAAGGCGGCTTTATGTCGGTTGGATCGGATTATTGGTCCTGTTTGCGTTTGGCTGCAAAATCGACGCGCAGCAGAAAACGCAAACGGCCGCGGCTCTTCCGGGCACGGTGGACGACGGACCGATGTTCCCGTCGCTTAAGTTAAACGGCGACTTATTCAAGTGGCTGAGGCCATCGAACGACCGCGATTGGACGCCGGGAATGGAAGTGATGCCCAAGGCCTATTTCCAGGGCGACAAGATTACGATGAGCAACATCCGCTCTTGCCGGTATCGGACGTACGATGATTTTGACGTTTACTACCACGACAAAACCTTTGACCTTGGCAAGCTTACCACGGTCGATCTTATCGTGGTGCCATTTAACGACATGCCGGGCATTGCCCACACCATGCTCAGTTTCGGTTTCGATGGCCAGGATTACGTGGCGGTATCGGTGGAAATACGCCGGGAAAAAGGGGAAAAATACAATATTCTCAAGGGTTTTTTCCGCCAATATGAACTGATGTACATAGTGGCTGATGAGCAAGACGTGATAACCAAAAATGCCAACAAGTCGCCCAGCGAAGTGTTTCTTTATCGCAGCACCGCAACTCCGGAACAGGCCCGGGAGTTGTTCGTGGACGTGATGAAGCGCGTGGACAAGCTGATCGACCAGCCGGAATTTTACAACACCCTGACGAACAATTGCACGACGAACATCCGCAGCCACATAAATCATCTCAAGCCGGACCGCGTGCCTTACGATTATCGCGTGCTATTGCCCGGCTATGCCGACCGGCTGGCCTACGACCTGGGTTTAATCGAGCACGACGGCACTTTCGAGCAGACCAAGGAGCGCGCGGATAAACTACCAGGCATATCTTTATCGGGACGACCCGGATTTTTCGCAAAAAATCCGCCGATAATGAGGATTTCTGGTAGGGTGCGTGAAACGCACCATACCCGGTGGAAGGCGGTGCGTTGCACGCACCCTACTATATTTTACGGGTATATTTTACGGGTTATTGGCGATTTATTTTTGCAGCCGTATAATGGGTATAGACGTGTCATCCATCATGAGGGGGCTATTTTCAATTCCCAGATAAGCCATATATTATGTATGCTATGATGGCAACTCGAAATACTAATCTTGAATCGGCCGCGGCTATAGGAGAAGGCCCGCACTCGCATCGCCTGAATTACAAGCAGTGGTGGTTATTGAGCGTGGTGGCGTTGTGCGGATTGATTTTTTCATTTGCGCTATTCTGGACGCTCCGGCATGAAGAACGCCAGATGGCCGGGGTCCAGTTCCGCCTCGAGGCCGCAAAAAAGGTGGAGGCCATTAAGCAATCGCTTGCCAATCAGTTGGGCGTCATGAATCTGTTCCGGGCATTTTATGCCGGCTCGTTGGAAGTCGATAGGAACGAGTTCAACATCTTTAGCGACTCGGTATTTGAGGAACATCCCGAAATCCAGACCTTGGCCTGGATGCCTCGCATCCGGTCGGAGGAACGAAGATCATTTGAGGAAGCAGTCAAGAAGAGCGGATTTCCTCAATTTCAAATAACCCAGCGCAGCGGCGGCGTTTTGGTTCCGGCGGGCGAGCACAAAGAGTACTTTCCCATTCTATTTATCGAGTCGCGGGTCGAACACCAAGACATCCTGGGTTTTGATTTAGGTTCGCTGCCCGAGTGTCATGCCGCGATGGATCGGGCCGAAGGCAAACGGCCTCCGGCGATTAGTTATGCCAATATACCCGGGTTCGATAGCAAATCGAAATGCGCCATATACATGTTCGACGATGCACATAATGAGCCGCCTGCAGGGGATAGCGCCAAATCGGCCTTTCCAACCGACGGCTTTATCTTGGGCGTATTTCAATTACCCGAAGTGATTAATATTGCTTTGGAACTAATACCACCCACGGGCGTGGACATTTATCTATTCGACGCGACCGATCCGAAAAGAGTGCAGTCTATTTTCTCCTGTGCTTCCCGAATCCGCACTACTCCGCTGCCTAAATTGGAATCGCCGCCTGCCGAATCATCCGCACCCATTCATTACGACGTCCGCATTACCGCGGCCGACCGGACCTGGCTGGTTTATTGCCTTCCCACGGATGTTTATTTCTCGGGTAAATCGGGATGGGAAGCGCCGGCGGCGTTGTTGACGGGTTTGCTGATTACAGGACTTATGGCGGGTTATTTGTTGTTGCTTACAGGGCGGACCTCGCGGGTGGAAAAACTCGTTACCGAGCGGAACAGTGAATTGCAGAGCAGCGAACAACGCTTTCGCCTGCTGGTGGAAAACGCCGCCGACGGCTTTTTCCTGCACGACGACAACGGCCGCATTCTTAACGTTAATCAACGAGCCTCCGAGCTTTTGGGCTATAGCCGGGAAGAACTGCTACAGATGAACGTGATGGACTTCGAAGTCGGATTCAAGCCGGAAGAGCATCATGAACTTACCTGGAAACGGCCGGCCTCCGATTTTCCCATAAATGTTGACGGTATGCATCGGCGAAAGGACGGCAGCACTTATCCCGTGGAAGTGCGCATAAACTGTCTGGAAACCGGCGGAAAACGCTTGATCATGGCCGTCGTCCGCGACGTTACCGAACGCAAAGCGGCCGAAGCGATGATTCGCAAGGAACAACGATTTTTGCGGCATCTTATCGACCTCCAGGAACGAGATCGCAAGCTCATGGCATACGAAATTCACGACGGCCTGGCGCAGCAATTGACCGGAGCGCTTTTGAAACTGCAAAGCCTGGAAACCATCCAAGAGAAACAGGAATTTCCCGCCGCCCGCAAAATTCTGGATGACGTCCTGCGCTTGATCCGCGAAAGCGTGGCCGAGGCGCGGCGGTTGATCGGGGGACTGCGGCCGCCGATTCTCGACGAGTCGGGCATCGTCGCCGCCATCGAGTATCTATGCGCCGAGCGGGGCCAGAGCGGCCAATCGCAAATCGAGTTCGTGCCCCGGGTCCAGTTTTCTCGCCTGGCCGCCCCCATGGAAGTTGCGCTGTTTCGCATCGTTCAGGAATGTCTTAACAATGCATCCCGGCACAGCCAAAGTCCCAAAATCCGCGTGGAGCTAAGCCAATTGGAAAACCGCGTCCGCCTGACCGTGCAAGATTGGGGCCTGGGCTTCAATCCGCAAGAAGTCAAAGGCGAGCGCTTCGGGCTGCGCGGCATCCGCGAGCGCGTCCGGTTGCTGGGAGGCACGGCGGACATCAATTCCGCACCCGGTAAAGGCACGATTATCAGCGTGGAATTACCGCTGGTTGAGGGAGATATCGAAGAGGATGATAACAATTCATAGTCGCCGCCTCTTATACGCCCACAGCGCCATCCGTCCCAACGGGCTTAGGGCCACGGCAAATCGGGCCACGGTATATACATCCGGCCGCCAGTGGGCATGCGACTGGGTCATGGGACCCAAAAAATCGATTGCCGTGCGCCCCGGCTCGGCGTAAAAACGCTCCAGTAAGAAATATCGCAGCAATTGGCCGGGTGAAAAGCGGGCGTACTGCGGATCGTATCCCACCTTGGCCGAATGAAATACGCCTTTCGCGTTTTGGCCGTAACAAAAGGCAATCGGCCGGCCGCCGCACTGAAGAAATGCCAACTCCAATTGTCCCCAGGCTGCCAATTGACGGGCCTGGCGGATAAAGAATTCGCTCATGCCGGGCACGCTTGCGACCGATCCTCCGCTTCGGCCTTTCCAGCCCAGGTTTTCAATTTCCAGGGCTCGCTGCATCCACATTTCCGTTTCATCCGGGGCAAGTTGCGAGAGCAAAACCAGGCGCACGTCGCGCTGGCGGGCCAATTGCCTGGCCGACCATGCCATGTGCTGGCGATGTTTTCGCGACCAGCGGGCCTGGCAGGCTTCCCAATCGCCGTCGATGCGCACCCGGCCTACTTGCCACCGCGGCCGGATTACGTTTTTTAGATGATTATCGGCGACGGCCCGCATAAAAACCCGCCAGCGGGCGGTTTCCAAAATCGCCTCGTCCAGCCAAAGCAAGGGCAAATTGCATTCAGTCAGGGCATCGAGAAATATCGGCATTATACGTTTTACATCGGCGGAAAAGTCTAATAAACACTCGCCGCTGGACGACCACTGGTTGCAGGGGAGAACTCCGGCCGGGATAATGTGGCCGATTCGCCGCCGCACTATGGGCAGTGCCGCCACCCAACGCCCGTCCTGCTGAACCGCTATGGCGTGAAACTCGGCATCGGCCGCAAAATGCTCGATCCATTGCGCGAGCAGTTCGGCTCGCATGGTGGGAAAAGTTACATCGCTCCGCCGCCATAAGTCATCCCAATCCGAAGCGGCGGCACGCAACTCTTCCAGAGAACGCAAGTGAATTATTTGCGGCTTGCCGGGCGGGAGAATTGTCGCAGGGATAACAAGGTCCCCGGCCGCCACGTTTATGACGGGTGGCTTGTTATCGGGGAACACTTCAAATGATCGGCTTATTTCCGCATCAGCCATTTGAGATTCGTCGTTAATTTAAGCTACCGATAAAACACGGAGGTACATAATGTGATCCATGTGCATTCATTGAAACCCCCGGTGTAATCACCGGGGGCTAAATATTCAGCGGGGGCTAAATACGCTTGATATTTTAATTCTTAATTTCAGGATATACGCAATAAAATTGTTCCAATAATTTATGACGCCATCGGCGAGTTGGTGTTTTTCTTCACGCGTCAATATTTGATCAGTGCGAATCGCTTCCAGTGCGACGCCCAAAAGCACGCCGACGGTTGCCCAAAACCCCAGGCATATCGCCGGGGCCAAACCCAGAATAATCCACAATCCCCGGTGTGCGCGAAATCCGGAAAGCCGCGAGAATACAAGAATTAAGACCAGGGCGATAAGGTTTGCAGCCGACGCGGCCAGGACCGCGCCGAGCAATCCCAAGTGGGGCAGAAGGAGCAAATTCAGGGCAATATTCACCGCCAATCCAACCCCTAAAGCCAGCCCGACCAGGCTCGCCCGCTCGGCGCACCACAGGTATTGCTGGGCGACCATTGCCGTGCCGAACCATACGCAATAGGCCAGCGTCCAGGGCAGAACTGCCATGCCGCCGGCGAATTTTCCCTGAAAGGCCACCCCGAACAACCAAGGAGCGACAAACAACACCGCCGCCGACGCCGCAATCAATCCATAAGCCAGCAGTTTCAGAAAAAGATTCAGCCGCGAAGCGACCAGGTCGCGCCGGCCGGATTCCCAATCGTGGCACAAATGAGGCAGCAACACGGTGGCCAGCATCGATGCGATGGAAACCAAAAGCAGCGGCGCCACGCGGGAACTGTGATACTGTCCGACCAGGGCCAGCGCCGCTTCGGCCGAGCCGGGTGCGAAGTGAATGATCATGTACCGGTCGGCAATGCCGAATAAATTCGTCAGCATATTAATCGTCAGAATCCATGCCGCGAATGGAATCAGCTTGGACCACATGCTCCGCTGCGGCAGGGCTTCGATGCCGGCGGGCGAGGTCTTCCATGCCGCTTTTACCCACCACGACACGGCCAAAATACTCAACAGGCACGATCCGCCATAAGCGATCACCACGCTGGCCGAGTCGCATCGCCAGGTCAACAACAGGACGATTCCCAGCGCGGCAAACACCACGCCGTTTATGAATTCCATGGCGGCGGCCAGGCGGACTTTCCTGAGCGCGGTCAACAGGCTGATGAAATAATTATAGACCCCCACCGCGACCAGCCCGGCGGCCAACAGTAAAACCAGATTCGTGTGCTCGGGTGAACCGAAGATGAACTCGGAGAATCCGCCGCGATAAATCACGATAAGCGTCACGGCCGCCAAGGTCAGAAAAACACATGCCGTCGAAGTCCGCGCCAGGAACGACCGGAGCTGCCCGCGGAGGCGGTAATACTCCGCATAACGGCCGAAAGTGCCGGGCAAGGCCAGCATGGCCAGCGGGCCGGCAAGCATCAGAAACCCGAAGGCCATGTCCCAAAGCCCCAATTGTTCGGCGTCCAGCCAGCGGCAGAACAGGATGGCACGGAAAAAGCCCACCGCTCTTTGCACCGCTATTAGCACAAGCCACAACACCACGCTGTGAACCAGCGAATCGGCCCGCCAGTCGTCAGCGGCGACGATTGATTCCGGATGCTCGAGGGGAAGGGATCGCATGAATGTTGGAGCTAACTTATTTTGGATCTTGCGAGGGTGCCATATATAAGGGTGCCATGCCCACGCTTGCGTGGGCATGCCAGCCAACAGCGCATTGGCCGATACACAACTCTACTTTCGGTCACACACGGATGTAGAAAAATCGTTTTTTCCCTTGCACCGACACAACCGGCATAATCGTCACCGCCGGATGAAAAGAGATGATTGAAAAACTGACGTGTAAAGAAGCTCATTGCGAAACCGCAAGCGGTTTTAACGAGATCGATACTGCGGGAATTGATGCACTATCTTTTGTCTGCCGTGAGAATTTCCTCGGCCAGGCGGCGATAGTCTTCGGCGCCGTTGGAATCGGGGGCGTATTGAAAGATCGATTTGCCGAAACTGGGGGCCTCGGCCAATCGCACGTTGCGGCGGATGCGAGTCTGAAAAGTTTGCGCCGCGGCCCAAGGCGTGGCCTGGTTGCGGGCGTTGCGGAAGAAATCATCCACGTCCTGGCAGACCTCCGCGGCCAGCCGCGTATTGGTGTCGTACATGCAAAGAATTATGCCGCTGAGTTTCAATTGATGATTCAATCGCGCGGCCACCAGGTCGATCGTTTCCAAAAGTTTGCTCAGCCCGTGCAAGGCCAGGAAATGCGGCTGCAGGGGAATAAAGACCTCGCTGACCGCGGCCAGGGCGTTGAGCGTGAGCAGGCCCAGCGAAGGCGGGCAATCGATCAGGAGAAAATCGAACTCGGCGTCGTCTTCGCGCAATTTGTCGCGGAGTATTACTTCCCGCCCGACTACGCTTACCAGTTCGATCTCGGCGGCCGCCAGGTCCAGGCTGGAGGCCACGACCCACAAGTTTTCGGCCACCTGGCGGCGGGCTTCGCTCAACGGAGTCTTGCCCGTGAGCACCTGGTAGATCGAAACCTGCTCGGGTTCCAGATCCAGGCCGAAATGCAGCGTGGCATGTGCCTGCGGGTCCAGATCGATCAAGCAGACCCGCAAACCCGTGGCTGCCAGCGCCGCGCTGACATTCACCGCCGTAGTGGTTTTGCCCACTCCGCCTTTCTGGTTCATGATGGCGATGGATCGCATGGCTTATTTAATTCCCGGTGCGAGTTATTTCTTTTCCAGCAGTTTTTTCAGGAGATTTGCCGCCAGGGCGGGATTGTCGCTGCGGACTATGTGGTCGATTTGGGCGTCGGGGATTTTTAGATTTTTCAGGGCGGCGGCCAGGCGTTTCCAGAGGCGGGCTTTGGCCTTGCCTTCGGCCAGATAAAGATCGGTCACCAGGTCGCCCAGCTTTTGCAGCATGATGGCGTCCTGGTTCTGATAATATCTGCGAATAATGCGGTCTTGGTAGGATGAACTTTTGGCCATGATTATTTATCAGATTATCGCTATATGCGGCGAAAATGCCAGGGGGCCGGGAAGATTGGAATCGTTTATTTTCAGCCCTTATTCTTCCTGTTTTTCATTTTTCGATTACGATGGGCAGGATGAAACACGGTGCAAGCGAACAATCCGGGCCTAGCCGGTATGTGGTGGGATTCGATCTGGGCACGACCAACTCGGCGGTATGCTATGTCGATACGCAGGAGTCGCCGTGGCGGGTGCGGACTTTTGCCGTGCCGCAGTTGGTGGCGCCCGGACAGGTCGAGGCCCGGGAGACGTTGCCTTCGTTTCATTATCAGCCCGCCCGGGGCGAGTTTTCGGCCGAGGCGATGCGGCTGCCGTGGCAGGGAGCAGAGGGAAGGGTTCAGGGTTCAGGGTTCGGGGTTCAGGACTTGGAGGTCAAGGAGCATAAGCGGGGAAAGGGCAAAGGCAAGGAGCCTTGTTATGCGGTGGGATTTTTCGCGCGGGATCAGGGCACGCTGACGCCGGGAAGATTAATAAACTCGGCCAAGTCGTGGCTGTGTCATTCGGGCGTGGATCGGACGGCCGGTCTGTTGCCTTGGCACGGGGCCGATGACGTGGATCGGCTTTCGCCGGTCGAAGTCAGTGCAAGATATCTGGCCCACGTGCGCGACGCATGGAACGCCAAATTCCCGCGCGAGCCGTTGGAAAAGCAGGATTTCGTGCTCACGCTGCCGGCATCGTTTGACGAGGTGGCGCGGGAATTGACCGTAAAGCGGCGGCGGCGGCCGGGTTGCCCCGAGTGGTGTTGATCGAAGAGCCGCAAGCCGCTTTTTACGCCTGGATTTATACGCATCAGGACGATTGGGACCGGCTGGTCGAGCCCGGCCAGAAAATTCTGGTCTGCGATATCGGCGGCGGCACGTCCGATTTCACCTTGATCCGCGTGCGCCGCGGCGAAGGCGGCAAGGTGCAATTCCATCGCGTGGCCGTGGGCGATCACCTTATACTTGGCGGCGACAATCTGGATCTGGCCTTGGCGCAGCATATCGAGAAAAAACTTGCAGTCAGCGCGAATAGCCCTCACCCTAACCCTCTCCCAAAGGGAGAGGGGACATCTAAATTGGAACCCAGGCAATGGGCCGTTTTGGTGCGGACTTGCCGGGCGGTGAAGGAAACGCTTTTGGGAAAAAATCCACCGGAAAGGCTCACCGTCAATCTGCCCGGGGCGGGATCGCAGTTGATCGGCGGCGGAATACACGTCGAGGTAACCGGCCAGGAGGTGCGTGATTTGTTGGTCGAGGGATTTTTTCCCCGCGTCGGTTTGGACGCCAAGCCTGCGGGGCGGAGGTCGGGCTTTCAGGAGTTCGGCCTGCCTTTCGCCTCCGATCCGGCGGTCACGCGATACCTGGCTGCTTTTTTGACCGCGCATCGGCATGTGGCGATGGAGGAAATCGATTTTCCCGAGGGTCACGATCCGGCCCGGCCCGATATTGTGCTTTTTAACGGTGGAGTATTCGAATCGCCGCTTTTGCGCGAGCGGCTGCTGGAAGTCATTGAAAATTGGTTTAGAGAATCTCATGATAATAATGCTGTAAAACAAATCAGAGCCGGGGCGTGTCGCCCCGGCATTTCCGGGCCGACACGGCCCGGCTCCGACGAAAAATGCGATACTACTCGCGAGACGAGCAATCGCGAAGCATCTCCATGGCAGCCCGTGATATTGGATAACGATCGGCTCGATCTGGCCGTGGCCCGAGGAGCGGCCTATTACGGCATGGTGCGACGCGGGCAGGGAGTGCGGATAGCGGCCGGGCTGGGGCGAACGTATTACATCGGCGTGGAAAAGGGTGGGCCGGAAGCAGACGAAAAGGGCGAAGGGCAAGAAGGCGGCGAAGGAGATAAAGAATATGCGGGATCGGCGATTTGTCTGGTGCCGGCCAATGCCGAGCCGGGTCATGACGTGGAGCTTGCCGATCGGCGATTCGATCTTTTGGTTTCCGAGCCGGTCGAGTTTCCCCTGTTTGTTTCCAGCACTCGGCTAACGGACAAGCCGGGCGAACTGGTGGCAATCGATCGCGAACGCATGACGCCGTTGCCGCCGATTCGCACCGTGCTAAAAACGCGGAAGAAAAGCGAGGGGGAAACGGTTTCGGTTGCGCTTCACGCCCGGTTGACCGAGATCGGCACGCTCGATCTGTGGTGCGGCGAGATCGGGGGCCGGAGGAGTTGGCGGTTGCAATTCGACGTGCGTTCGGCCACGCAAACCGACGTGGCCGCACACGAGTCGGCCGCAGAACAAGAGGGATTTATCGACGAAGCCGTTTGGCTGGAGTGCGAGAAGCTGATCCGTGGCGTGTTCGGGCCCGGCGGCAGCGACAAACCGGAAGGGCTGATCAAGCGATTGACCGCGGCAACCGGCATGAATCGCAACGCCTGGCCGACTTCGCTTTGCCGGCGGATGTGGGAGGCGCTGATGGAGGTCGAGGCCGGGCGGCGCCGCGGCGCGGTGCACGAAGTCCGCTGGCTGAACCTCTTGGGTTTCGCTCTGCGCCCGGGTTTTGGGCTGGCTGTTGACGACTGGCGCGTGGCTCAGACCTGGACCGCGCTTTCCGGCAAATTCGCCTTCCCATCCAGTCGGGCGGAAGGCTGGATCCTGTGGCGGCGGATTGCCGGCGGGCTGGGCGGCGGTCAGCAGCAGGCGCTGGCCGAGCCGCTTATCGGGCCGATCCGCGGCCTGCATAAACAACTGACAACTGGCAAGGGGCGGGGCGGCGATATGAGTTTCGCCTCGCGCGAGACGGCCGAAATGTGGCGATTGCTGGGCGCGCTGGAAACACTGCCCGTGGAATTGAAAATCGAACTGGGCGCGATGCTCTTGGATCTGTTGCCCAAGCCCAAGATCGAGCCGGTGCGGCGGCCGATCATCTGGGCCGTGGGCCGGATCGGGGCACGCGCGCCGATGTACGGTCCGCTGAATGCGATAGTGCCCGCCGAAACGGCCGCAGAATGGCTCGAACGATTGATGGACATTGCCGGCAGCGATGCGGAAACGCCCCTGGCCGTGATGCAGATCGCCCGGCGAACCGACGACCGTTATCGCGATCTTTCCGAAAATCTGCGGCAAGAGGCGATTGATTTTCTGGAGGATGCAGAGGCGCCGGGACATTTTCTGGAACTCGTGCGGACCGCCGGCAGCCTGGACACGAGCGAGCAAGGGCTCGTTTTCGGCGAATCGCTGCCCAAGGGTTTGCGATTGGCGTGAATGAAGGAAAGTGTATTTTTCCACTTGCGTTAGAGAAAAGAGAGTAAATGGTGTAAAATATTGAAAAAGGAATAAAGGTAATGGTATGTTATATCTATTGATGAGAATATTTCCTATTTTGATTTCTGAATCTGTACCAAACTGGTCCAATGTATATGACAGTTTATGGGCAAATGCTATATGGTGGTTTTTATTATTATTAATTGGTTTTATAGTTGGTATTCTTTATGAAAGATGCAAATCAATTCGTTGCTGGATAGAAAATTGGAACATTTATGAAATTCCCAAAGATCAATCAATAGGTTGGACTTTGGAAAATGGGATTCAGCAGCCTCATACACATGAATATTTATTTACAATAAATTTTTTTAATACAAAAACAAATTCTATAGCATTGCATCATATTAAAATTGAATTTAAGGATATAAATAATACAACATTGTTTTATAACGATCAGTTCATTATATCCAATGATTCAACTCTTAGAAATATTGATCTACTGTCAAATAAAACAGTAAGTCATTTTTGTGATGGGACTTTATATGGCAGACGAACTGGATTAATTCCTAAAGTCAAATCAGTATGGTTCATAGCACAATCAACAGAAGGAAATAAGAAAATTAGGCGATGGAAGTTGGCAGAATTATAAACTTCTAATAGATATTTCAATTATCCTTCGCGAATTCTTCCAGTTTTTTCCGCAAGGTTGTGCGATGGATTCCAAGTTTGCGTGCGGCGGCGATGAATTGGCCGCCGGAGTGTTGCATGGCGGTCTGAAAAAGCGGCGGCTCCACGATTTTCAACAACTGTTCATAAAGTTCATTTGCATCGGCGGAACCTTGGAGTTGGATTTCCGCCCATTGCCTGATAAGCGCGGAGATTGCCTGTTGATCCGTGGAATCGGCGGCGCTAGCGGGCAGCATGGGCGGGGGAAGATGTTCGGCGGCGATCATGCCGCCCCGGGCAAGGATCATGGCGTGCTCGACCGCGTTGCGCAATTCGCGGACGTTGCCATGCCAGTCGCGGCGCTCCAGTTCGGCGATTGCCTCGGCGGAGAGCGCGGGTGGCTGCACTTCATTTTTTGCGGATAGGACATCGAGAAAATGCTCGGCCAAGGGGCGAATATCATCGCGGCGCCGGCGGAGCGGGGGGATTTCGATTTCGAAAGTGATCAGGCGGAAATACAGGTCGTGGCGAAACGCGTCCTCGGCCACCCGCCGGTTGAGATCCTGGTGCGTGGCAGAAATCAGGCGAAAGTCGCTGTGCACGGGCTGCTCGCCGCCGACGGGCAAAATCTCGCCGTGTTCCAGGACGCGAAGCAGCTTTGCCTGCACGGCTAAGGGAATGTCGGCGATTTCGTCGAGAAAGATCGTGCCGCCGTGGGCTTGTTCCAGGAAACCTTTTCGCGGTTGTTCCGCGCCGGTAAACGCGCCCCTGACGTGCCCGAACAATTCGCTTTCGGTCAGGGATGGATTCAGCGAGGCGACGTTGACGGCAATAAAGGGCGACTGCGAGCGACGGCTGTAGCGATGGATCGCCCGGGCTACTAGTTCCTTGCCGGCGCCGCTTTCGCCGCAAATGTGCACGCAGGCGTCGGACGGGGCGACCAGGGCGATGCGTTTGAACACCTCCTGGATGGCCGGGGAAGTTCCCACGATCAGATCGTCGCGATTATCCAATGACGGAGGCTGGGCCGTGCGCGGTTGAGTTGCGCTGCGCAATGCACGCTTGATGGTCCGTTCGGCGACGTTTAGATCAAAGGGTTTCAGCAGGTAATCGAAGGCCCCGTTGCGCACGGCCGAGACTGCCGTGGTTAATTCGCCGAAAGCGGTGATTACGATAATGGGCACGGGGCCGAGTAAGGAGCGGAAATGTTGCATGGCCGTCAATCCGTCCATGCCGGGCAGACGGACGTCCAGCACGATAACGTCCGGGGCGCGGCTCGCGCCGATTCCAGGCCTTGTTCGGCCGTTGCCGCACGTGCCACGCTCAGGCCCAACTCTTCGGCCAGTTTGCCAAGGGCCCAGCAAATACTCTGCTCGTCATCCACAATCAGTAGATGTGCCATGATAGGGAATAGGTCATAGGGAATAGGTGATAGGTGATGGACTAAGGCAGGGAAATTCAACGGTAAAGCAGGTCATGTCGTTTTCACGGCGCCATGCGATCGTGCCGTGATGGGACTCGACAACCTGGCGGGCTAGGAACAGGCCCAAGCCCGTGCCGGCCGGTTTTCCGGACACGAACGGTTCGAACAATCGTTGGGCCACGTCTTGGGCTGGGCCAGAGCCGGAATCGCGGACGTGCAAGGCGGCGCGGTCTTCGCCCAGGCAGGCCAAATCGACGGCGATTTTTGCGGGCCGATCTTTTTGTGCCGCGGCGGCCTCAGCCGCATTGAGCACCAAGTTTACAGTAAGCTGGTGCAAGGCTTGGGGATCGCCGTGTATCGAGATCGCGGCGTCGGGCTTTGAGTAAATCAGTTCCACGCCCGCATGAGAGCAGGCTGGTCGGACCAGGTCCAGGGCATCTTCGACCACGGCCGCAAGCGATACGGTTTTGAAAGGCATTGTGCGATCTTGCCCAAGCATGAGAAATCGCTGTAGATACGATTCCATCAGACGGAGTTGGCGGAGGGCGACGTCCAGCGATTCCCCGTCGTTATCGGCCCCACAGCGGCGTTTGTGAAGTTCGATGGCCATCAGTGCGCCGGTGGCCGAGTTGCGTAGTTGGTGGGCCACTGCCGCGCCCAATTTTCCCAGGGTGCGAAGTTGCTCGTTGCGGCGGACGTCGTCTTCATACCGGCCCAGTTGCAGGGCCATCTGGTTTATCGACAGGGTCAGGTCGCGGATTTCGTCGTTGCGCCGCGCAACGGGCAAGGTCTGGAAATCGCCCCGAGCAATGGCCGCCACTTGATCGCCAAGCCGGTGAATCGGACGCACAAAGCGGTGCGAGAGGACGGTGGTGACCAATATCACGGCGAAAACGGCGACCGCGCCAGCCATGAGCGCCGGATAGGCGGCCTGGCGCACGGCCGACCACCAGCGGTCTTGGGGATAAAGCACGACGAGCGAGCCGCCTTGAGAAAAGGGATATCGGGGTCTTATCGACACGTGCTGGGTTAGATAAACGCGGCCGGCGATCGAGATTGCATGATCGGCGTCGATGCTCCCCTGTCCTTTGTCTTCGAGCAGGCTTCGCAGCAGTTTCAGGTCGTCGTTGTCGAGCCGCAACGTGGCGGCTTGGAGACTGTCATATCCCACAAAAAAAACGAACTCGGCGCCGGACAATCCGCTCATTTGCCGCAGCACGGGCTCGCTTAAAGGAAAATTCGCTTCGGAAAGCGTGGCAAGCACGCGGCGGAGGTTGTCGTCTTGAGCCTGACGGGCGTGTTTTCCGTCCAAATACGCGGTAACAGCGGCGGCCAGCGCGATCGCCATCACTACGACCGAAAGCATGGGAAGGAGCAACTGGATTTGGATCGGCCATCGCATGTTTCCGCTCTTTCAGGAATGGACTATCCAATGAATTGGGGATCGTTCTGTTGTATATCCACGAAGGCGCACGGATCGGCCATTGTCTTATTACTATAGCGAAAGGCTTGGTTCCTGGTAGTATGCGGGAGAGCATAGCCAAGCTGAGTACTGAAATTAATAACAGGTATACCACCCGCAGGGGTGGATGGGGCGGAAAATTGTTACACGGTCCTTCTTTCAAACTATATTATCCTTAGGAGTAATCGCCTTCTTATGAGCACAGAATCTATTACAGAAACATCCCTAAAAGAGCCGCCTGCTTTGGATTCGACAATTGTAGACGCCCCGCCTCCGGCAGATCTTGTCATGGCTCGGGTTGAAGATTTGGTCGTGGGCCGCTCGCTGCGGTTTCCCCTTTATGACGAGGGCGGTCTTTTGCTATTGGCCGAGGGCATGGTCTTTACGCAAAATTTCAGACGCATATTGGATGGCCGCAATATTCACGCGGTACAACTACACAGGGAAGACTATTCGCGTCTCACTTTTTCCGAATCTCGGGAGCAACCGGTACAAAATACGCAATTGGACGAGACCATTGTAAAAAGTCTGGACAAGATTGTTGATTCGGGCATTTTGTTCGCGGTGAATTCCGAGAGCGCGCTTCTCTCCCAGATTACCAACCACGGGTGCAAGAGTTATCAGAGAGAGAAGTTTTTGGAACGGATCGACAGAAACAAGGAAACGAGTATTTTTGTTGACAATCTGATGCGCAACGCCATGAGAGGCAAAAAGATCAATTCGAGCGATGTGACGCGTTTGGCGGCAAGTTATCTCAATGACATCACCTCGGATATAGATTGCACACTTGCCTCCAAACTCGACGCCATTAAACAAAGCAACATTAGCGATCATTGCGTGGGGATGGCCATTCTCGGCATGGCTATAGGCGTGGAGATGGGCATGGATGCTCCAAACGTGCGGACAATCGCGGTTGCGGGATTGATTCATGACTGGGGAATGGCGTCCGTCCCCAAGGAAATCCGCGAAACCCCCCGACAACTTACCGAGGAAGAGTTCTTCGAAATTATGAAGCATCCGATATACACGCAGAGGATGTTGGATCAGATGTGCGGGGTGTCCATGCCGGTGCCGTTGATTTGTTATCAGGTTCACGAGCGGCCCAATGGCAAGGGATATCCCCAGGGCCGTTTTGGCGAACGTATACATATCATGGCGAAAATCCTCGCGGTTGCCGATGCCTTTAACGCGTTGACCTCACCCCGCCCGTTCAGGCCGGCGCTAACTCCTTATTCGGCGATGGAATGCATTCTGCGGCAAACCGCGGCGGGCGATTTCGATCCGCAAGTAGTTCGCGCCCTGCTGATGGTGCAATCGCTCTTTCCCATCGGCAGCTATGTGGTTCTAAGCGACGGCAGCGTGGCGCGGGTGCTCCGCCGCAACGGCGACAAGTTCGCCCAACCGATCATAAAGATCGTTCAAGATAACGAAGGAAAAGAGGTGCCCGAAGACGCGGATACGGCAATCGTTGACTTGAGCACGTCGGGCCTGGAAGTCGTCAAATCGCTCCCGGCGCCGGGCACGAATGCCATCCACTTGAATCCGGAGATCCTCCACATGGGGTGGCGATGTCTGGGCGGAACTGAAAGCGATATGGAATCTCCCTCCAACGTCTTGCGGATGATCACGGAAGCGCCCTCGTCTGGAAATGACCAGAATTTACCCGCGGAAACGATCAGCTTGGAACATTACTCGGAAAAGCAGAAATACCTGGTGGATCTGCGCGATCGACATACTTGAAGGCTCCAAAAAGCTGACTGACATCCAGTATGCCGCCCAGAGAACATATACGCGCACGGTGATAAGAGGCGTCGTCACCATCCACCTCCTGGACGCGACAAATCCCGTCTTAAACCTGCAGTCAGGCCGTACATTCCGGGTCACTGCGTATGATGTGTCTCAGGGGGGGCTCTCCTTTATTTACCCGGGTCAGCTACCCTTGGGCGGCATTTTAGTCGGACTGCGGGTTTCCGACATTGAAAATGCCTGGTTTTTAGGGAAGATCGTCCGCAATCGCGAGATAGGCGATACAGGCTTCTGGCTACATGGCGCAACCTTTCAGCAACGCATTTCCGTGTAAGGGGCGGTCAAAATAGTCAGCGGATTTTTTCCGCCAAATCGGCGATCAACGGCGCGTATTTCTCGCCCGTAACCGTAATGTCGAATTGTCGCCGGCTTTCACCGATTACTTCGATGTGGACTTCCACAATATCGCGGGGCAGACAGCCGGGCACGCGGTCGGCCCATTCGACGAGTACAAGGCCGTCGCTGTCGAAATACTCATCCGGGCCCAAAGCGAGGAATTCATCTTCGTCGCGGAGCCGGTAGGCGTCGATGTGATAAATGGATTTTTGGCCGTGATACTCCTGGATGAGCACGAAGGTGGGGCTCACGACTTGGCGGCGATCGATGCCCAAGGCCTCGGCCATGGCCTGCACCAGGCGTGTTTTGCCGGCCCCCAACGTGCCGTACAGGGCCACGACCGTTCCCGCAGGCAGCGCTTGGGCCAGCGCGGCGCCGAGCCGGGCAGTGCCGGTTTCATCTTCGGCGGTAAATGTGAAATGGTTCATCGTTGTTTATTCAATTCATAAAGCCGCGACCGTTGGTCGCGAATCGGATAACGATAGTTGGTTGCCCATCGGACAATGACCATTCGTTGCGCACCGGATCGCGACCAACGGTCGCGGCTTTATGTTTATTTTTCTTTTCCTTCCTCCGGCGACATGGTGGTGAGTATATAGTTGCCCAAGTATTTTTTAGCGACGCGGACCAGGTCGTCGAGTTTGACGGCATTGATGCGGGCGTCGAAAGTTTTGTCGTAATCGTATCCCAAGCCGTATAATTCATTTAGCGCGGCCAGTAAGGCTTGGGCGGCGATGGTGGTGTTTTCCTGGTCCTGGGCGTGAAATGAGGTGACACGATCGACGGCGACGCGGAACTCGTCTTCGTCGATTTTGCCGGCCTTGGCCTTGTCGATATTCGCCAAAATCCGCTTGACTACTTCGTCGACTTTTTCCGGTTCGGTTTGGGCCAGCACGGCGAAATAGCCCGGCACCGGACCGGTGATCTGCGTGGCCTGCACGTCATACACCAGTCCCTCGCCGCGAAGTTCGTTATGCAGCCAACCGCCGGGATAATGATAACCGGCCATGACCGCGTTTAAGAGCGTCATTGCGGCGTGATCTTCCTTGTCGAAGATGCTGGGGTCGGAATATCCCAGCCAAACCATGCCCGTCGGCTTGGCGATGTTTTTATGCAAGGTAATGGTTTTGGGGATGGAGCTGTTTCCGGCGAAGGACAGTTTTTCGAACTTGGGATCGGATTTGAGCTGTCCGAAAAGCTTGGCGACAAGCGTCGATGCTTCCTCAGGGTCGATGTCGCCGAAAACGGTAACGATCATGTTGTTAGGCACGAAGTATTTGGCGTGATATTCCCGCAAATCTTTGGCCGTGAGGCGCTTGACGGTTTCGGTTTTGCCGTCCGTGAGCACGTGATAAGGCGATTTGGCGGGCAGGCTGTCGCAGAAAAATTCGGCGATCTGGGCTTGCGGATTATCGTTCCGGCGGGCGATCGCGCCCAGGGCCAGGGCCTGATTCTGTTTGAATTCCTCCTCGGGGAAGGCGGGCCTGTTGATGCATTCGGCGAACAGGGCGGCCGCCTTGGGGAAATCTTCGCGCATGGCGGTCAGTCCGGCGAAAATCGTGAATCGTCCGGACTTGGCGGTGAAATTCGTTCCGATGGAGTCGAAATACTCGGCGATCTGCTGGGCGGAATGATCGGCCGTGCCCTGATCGAGCATGGCGGCCACCAGGGCCGCTCGCCCGGCGGTTTCTTCGCTATCGGCCAGCGATCCGCACAGTGCGACCGCCTGAATGTTGACCATGGGCAGGTGCGAATGCCGTTTTATAAGCACGCGCAAGCCGTTGGGCAGGCGGAGGGACTTGATTTCGCCCGCCCCGCCGCCGGATTTCTTCTCGGCTTCGCGCGGAGCGGCCCCGGGCGGGAAAATCGTTACCTGGTTGAGGCGCTGGGGCACGAAATACCGCCGGGCAACGTCACGGATCTGTTCGGCCGTGACCTTTTGGATGTTTTCCACGTACACTTTTTCGAACTGCGGATCGCCCGCGCTGATAAGATCGCGGCCCAGGCTCAAGGCGGCCTCCTGAACCGTTTGCTGGCCCATGACCATTTCCACGGCCTTTTGTTTTTTGGCCTTTTCCAGTTCGGCCGGGGCCACCAATTCGTCGCGCAGCCGATACACATGGCGGAGGATTTCCTCGGCGGCTTTGGCCTGTTGGGGCGGCTGGCAAACGGCGGTCACGGCAAAGTAACCCCGCACGTAATCGGGCGTTTGGCTGGCCGTGCCTACAGATAGGACCAACTGGCGTTCGTATTTTAAATCGCGGACCAGGCGGGAACTCTCGCCTTCGCCGATGATGTAGGCGGCCACGTCGAGGGCGTACATGTCCGGGTGCGATAATTTCACCGTGGGCCAGGCCAGGACCATGTCGCAGGTGGCGCCGTCCATTTCGCGCACGGCCTGGCGGGGCGTTAGCTGATCGGGCTCGTCGGTCAGGGCGACGTATGTTTCTCTGCCCCGGGGCGTGCCGGCGAATTGTTTGGCGACCTGGTCCAGCACTTCGTCTGTCTTTATGTCGCCTACGACCACGAAGACCTGGTTGTTGGGCACGTAGCGATCGTGGTAAAAATCCATGATCGTTTGATTGGTGGTTTGGTTGAGCACGTCGAGGTAGCCGATCACCGGATAGCGGGCCGGATTGACCATGTAGATCGTCTGGTCGAGCGTGTCCACAAGCACGTGTTGCCGGCTGACTTCGTCGTCGGCCAGTTCGCGGCGCACGACTTTTAATTCCCGCTCGAATTCGGCCGGCTCGAACTTGACGTGCTGCATGGAGTCGGCCACGAGATCGATGGCGGTCATGGTTTTCTTGGCCGGGCAATCGACGAAAAACACGGTCATGTCGTTGGAGGTAAAGGCATTGGTCGCCCCGCCGAAGGAGTCGATGATTTTGGTGATTTCTTTTTCAGTTCGCCGAAAGGTGGAGCCGCCGGCCACGACGTGCTCCAGCACGTGGCTAATGCCGGCGCCAAGATTCTTGCCTTCGTAAACGCTGCCGGTGTTTTTCACGAAGCAGCGGACCGTGGCTACGGGGGCCACGTGGTTTTCCTGCACGATGACCGTCAGCCCGTTGGCAAGGGCGGCCAGGGTAACGTCGTTTGGCAGGCGGCGAATGCTGGTGTATTTCGGAACGGCCGGCTCGCTTTTGGGGGCGGTTTCGGCCGGATCGGCTGCCTTTACTGGCACGGTTGTGAGGCAAACACCCAATAGTAAAAGCCAACAAGGCACAGGACCGCTTAAGCCAATTGCGTTTCATGAAATCCGTCCTTATGAAAAAAAGGGATTGTGCAAGCCGATAAACTCTCAAGCAGGCCGCTATTTTGCCAGATTCGCATGATATGGGGTAGAGCCTGGTTTTGGGTTTGTTATATCCCCCCCACCCACCGGAGGTAACAATTTGCAAGCGTAAAATGATAAATTGTGTTCTATAATTTTAAAAATGCTTATTTTCCGGATATCGGGTAATAAAAATATGCCGGCCGGACTAACGGAAACGATTGACGGGCGAGAAACAGGCCGTTTCCGGTTTGGAGCGAGAAGCACTATGTCAAATTTAGCTGATTATCCGCAACACGAATATGGCGAGGAGAAATCGTCCACGACGAAGGTGGTCGACAAGGATTCCGCGGAGATGGAGCAAGATGGTTCTCCCGAAAAGTCGTACGAGACAATGCGATCCAGTCCGCGAAAGAAGTATCAATTCAACCAACGAATCGGGCCCATGCACGGCGGCTTGCTTCCCACGACGGATGAATATTTCAATGTGGAATGCAATGACATTTCCAAGGGAGGCATTTCGTTTTATCTTAAACGGCCGCCGGGATGTGAGCAATTTGCCGTTGTGCTGGGACAAAAGCCAAAGGTCACGATACTGGTCGCCAAAGTCGTGAACACAAAAGAAGTGGAGCACGACGATCAGCAAATGTACCTGGTGGGTTGCCAATTCATCGATCGGCTGCAGAAGTGAATGCCGCGGGCTGGTTCTAGGCCCCGCATCATCTTGCAGCGGGCCGAATTATTCAATAAAATCAAAATGTGATTGGCAGGGCTGGTCACTTTAGTGAATAATACCTAGGGCTGGTCACTTTAGTGACCCAGTTGCAGTTGCAAATATTTATTAGGACCAAATCATGGATGAGCGCACGCGAAAGTCCTCTCATTCCAACGGTCCATATTACAAGGGTCAGCGCCGCTTCGAGCACTGGTATCGCGACAATCAGGTTTATTTCATAACCGCTCGATGTTGGGAGAAATTTCCCGCCTTTGCCTCCGAGGAAGCAAAGGCTGTTTTTTGGGATAAATTCGATTTATACACGCGTGAAGCGTTATTCACTCCATGGGTGGCTTCGCTGCTGGTAAATCATTATCATATTCTAGGCTATTGCAAAGAAGGATTGAAATTGGGCCTGATGATGCGCAAATTGCACGGTTCCGTGGCAAAATTGGTGAACGACATGTTGCCGCGGCGCCAAGTTCCTTTTTGGGGTGACGCGGGACACCAAAGCTACTTCGATGGATGTATCCGCGATGAGAAGCAATGCCGCCACGCCTATGGTTATACCCTAACGCAAAGCGTTCGCCACGGAATATGTAAAGACTGGCGAGAATATCCGCATACTAAAGTCAAAGTGGAATTGGAACCCGGCGTGCGAAGGGCTTTGGAATTGAAGGCGTTTTTAGAGGGCGTGCCCTATAAAAGATACCAACGCGGGAAACGAGAATAACCGGATTTTCGGCTCTTCACCGTGTCACTGAAGTGACCGGCCCTTATGGAGTCTTCTCCGCTGCGTGCCGGCATTTTCCCAGGGACATCAGCGCGAAGGCCGTGCCGTACTGCTGGTGATAATTATACATGGGAAAATCCCACCACGACCCGTCTTTTTCCTGCACGGCCAAAAGCACGTGGGCCAGTTGGTCCTGGAAAGGCGGGCGATCGGCCTGGGGCAGCAATTCGATGCACTGCGGCGGCGTAGTAATGGCCGAAATAAAAGAAATATCCCGCCACTTGGAACCAGGATTCGTGGGGGATGGGCCGTTTGCGGCCCATGTCGAGCCAACCGTTGCGGGCGAACAGGCGGTCGAGCCAGTTTATGATAATCGCGTCGGTGACTTCCGCATCGCCCCAAATCCGCATGGCGGCGTTGCAGGCCTGGGAGCGGCCCAGACTGCCGCCGGGCAGATTTATCGGCATCTGGGGCACGTACTTGAGATACTCGCCGTAATCGTAGGCAAAGTCGGGCTTGCGCTGGCGGATGATCGAGGCCTTGCCGCGGTCGATCAAGCGCTGCGGGGCATCTTCGCCGACTTTCTTCGCCTCGGCCAGCGCGATCAACACGGCCGCCGTAACGAAACTATTGGAGAATCCGGCGGGTTTTTTCGTTATGGTCTTTGTAGTCGTAGTACCCCCAGCCGCCGTCGACGACCTCGTAACGGTCGAGCATGTCGATCTGCTGTTTAATTAGTTCGTGGATTTTCCGGCCGCGCTCGGCGTCGTCAGGTTTTCGGCCGAGCATGCGCACCAAGGCCTGAATCGAGTAGGCATGGGTCCAGACGTTGTAAAAGGCGTCAGGGACTTCCTCGCTTGGCGGATAGCCCGTTGCGGTGCGGCGGACGTGCGGCAAATTCTGGAAAAGCCACTCTTCGGCCCGGTCCAGGGATTTAATGATCTCGGGCCGGTTGCCGCCGACCTCGATCAAGGCGGAGATGCACAACGAAGTGACGGCCGCGCGGAAGGCCTGATGCGATCCCGGCACGGGAGCATAGGATATCGCCCGGCCTGTAAATATCGGCTGAGCCCCAAGACCCGTTCTTGTTCTGAGTTTTAAGGAGAAAATCCAAGCCCCGGCCGATGGCGGCGTCTATATCGGCCGCCGGCGGCGTGGGCACGGGCTGCGGGCGCGGTCCGGTTTCGGCCAGCGGCCAGTGTTTTACAGTCGGCTGGTTTTTCCTCGCCGGCCAAAAGAGGCAGGACCAAAAGCACAAGCAAAATCGTCCAGCCTAGTCGGTTTCCCATGGTGCGTTCCTATTGTTGTTTATATTGGATGGTGCATAGCGGACAGTCAAGCAACGATCATCGCGAAACCGCAAGCGGTTTCCCTCGTCCCTCATCCTTCACTTCGCGTCCTTGGGCGGTTCCAGGAGAATTTTGTCTCCCTCGGAAAGCCCTTTGAGGATTTCCATTTGCTTGTCGTTCTGCTTGCCGATGGTTACATCATGTTTTTCGGCCTTGCCGTCCTTGCTTTGCAGGTACACGAAATGCTTTTCATCGTCCAAGGGATCGGTTGAAACCAGCTTCGGCGGCACGATCAAGGCGTCGGACTTGGAGTAGGGCGTAAGTTTGATCTTGCAGGCCATGCCGGGCAGGATGACTTTCGGGACTTGGTCTTCCAGGTCCAGGCTGAATTGAAGGTCGAAGCTGCCCAGGGAGATGGGGATCTTGCCGACTTCATCCACGGTAACGTCGAGCTTGATGTCCGGGTATCCGGTGGGCGAGGCCTTGCCGTCCATGCCGTTGCGGACGTACTGCAAACGTTCCTCGGAAACGGTGGAGTGGATCATCAGCGGCCGGGGTTCGACGATGGTCATCAGCACGTGATGCGGCATGGCGCTGCCGCCGCGGCGAAGCGATTCGGTCAGGGAAGTGATTTCCAGTGAATTTGCCGCGCTGGCAGCGGCCGTAATAAACGTATCCGTCGGCAGGGGCCTTGATCTTCATCAGCTCCTGATCGGCCAGCAGGTTCTTCAGCCGTTCCTTGGAACGGGCAATCTGCACCTTTTGCTTTGCCACGTCGAGGCGTTGTTTATCCAGGGTCAGGGGCAGTTCCACGCGATCTTTGGACCAGGCCAGGGTTCTGCGTTGGACGGCTTCCTTGATTTGCTCGTCCGTGCGGGGAATTCGATACTTCAACAACTGATCGCGCTGAAGCTCTTCCTGCTCCACCTGAAACTCGGATCGCTCGACCGTATCGCGCGCCCGCTTCAAGACGATCTTTTCCGTCTCTTCGGTCAGATCGTCGGCTTTGTACATTTTTTCGAGTTGTTCCAGTTCCTCGCGGTCGTATTCCAGAAATTGATCGGTAGAATTTCAGATACTTATCCGCCGAATTTATCGCATTGGGCCTGATCACATCCTGGTAGTTTTTCTGGTCCTCTTCGGCCAGGCGTTGAGAGCGTTGACTGGCTTCGAGGTCCAGGGGCGTGCTTTTTTCCAGGATGGCCAATTGATCTTCGGACATCTTGAGCGTCACCTCGGCGATTTGCTGCTCGGTCTGCAGATCGGCAATGGCCTTGTCGATTTTCTCCGAGTCGAACTCGACGAGCACGTCGCCTTTATTCACCCGGGCGCCGTGCTCGACTGCTTTCACGACCGTAAAGGACGTCCATTCCTCGGGGTGAAAGATGATTTCGGTCATGTCGCGGCTTTCGAAGTAGCCGTCCAAGTCGAATTGGATTTTAAACGGCTCTCGCTTGACGGTATAAGTCGGCGCGGCAGGTGCGGCGGGCGAACGCTGCTGCGGGTTCTTCTTTCGCCGGTTTAGCGGCAGCGGCAGCAACGGGCTCTTCTTTGGCCGGCTTTGCTGCTGCGGGTTCTTCTTTGGCCGGCTTGGCAGCGGGCTCTTCTTTGGCCGCCTTGGCAGCGGCGGCGGGTTCTTCTTTCACAGTTTTATCGGGGGCTGCGGCCGCGGGAGTGGGCTCTTCTTTTGCCGGCTTATCGGCGACGGCGAATTCGCCCATTACCGCCGGGCTCAACCAGGCTGAAATAATAAATATTAAAACCAAGCTTCGCAGGCAGCAGTTCATGATTAGTCTCCTCAGGCTAGTGTTAATGCCGGGTGTGTCCATGCGAGCGGATGCATATATGCATTTAGATTGAAACCCAAAAAGCAATGGGTGCAAATACATCCGACCGACTGGGGTTATCGAAATTGTCGCATGTAAAAACCCGTGGTGCAAGGAAACCACTTAAAAGAGGGGAGAGGGATGTAAGGATTGTCTATATTGCCTTAGCTTCGATTACATCGAGCCCTGTAGATTATGCGGTATATGCCTGTGAAATGGAACTCTATTGGGGGCTATCGGATGTCAATCCTTGAAAAATCGCCCTTGCATCGGCGGGTGGTTTTCGTTAAAAGTATTCGGCTTATCTGGTTATCTGGATATCGTAATCCGTTCACCCCCTGGAAATCGAAAGATGTTCCGGACTCGCACAAAACTCATAGTAATACTGGCAGTGTTCGCTTTTTTCACCTGGGTTTCGGCCACGACCAAAGCGGATTCGACCCGGTTGGACGCCGCCACCATGAAGGCCGCCTTGCGAACCGCCACGCCCGAAGAGGGATGCTTTATCGAGTCTGTCATGAAAAAAGTCAAAAAGGGGATATTGCCGGCCGACCTGGTGGACAGCACCTTTGAATGGGCCCGAAAAAAACCCTACAAGCACCGCTTCCAATACTTCAAACAAGCATTGGTAGTCCGGGCGGCCGCTATTGGGATCACGATAAGTCCTGAGATGCAGGTTGGCGGTTCATCTATGGATTTCTCTTCGATTCCGGACCGCAATTCGCGAATGCAAGCGGGTAGCACCGGTTCTTGAAGTTGTGGGACGAAGTCCCAAGAGGTTGTGGCGCGTTTTTATAATCGTCTTTTCACCTCTTGCGGCAAAGCCGTCTAGGTTCGAGAACCTGGGCTACCCTGTGACCGCTGAAAATTCCGTCTATCCGAAGAGCATTCCGGCGTAGCCCACCACGCGACTGGCGGGTCCTTCGGCGTCGGCGCTGGTGGCGTAGCCCACCAATTCGCAGCGATTGAGCGAGCCGAGTTGGCGCAGGGTTTCCATTACGATCACGCAGGGATGCATCCCGCACATGCTGATGTCGTGCAGCCTGACGGTTTCGAACACGTGGGCCGGATCGAGCGTCTCGATGGCGTCCAGGGCGATGCGGTCGAGTATGCGATTTTCGCTGTCGCTGGCAAAGTGGTTCATATCGCTGGAAATAACCAAAAGCGGGCGTTCGGGCATCTCGCTGCAGGACGCCGGCCAACTGCGATGCAAAGCGTTGCAAGGCCGGCAAATTATCTCCGCCGCCGATGGTTATGCCCACCACTTGGGCTTGCGGGGCCAGGCGGGCCAAAATGGGCAATTGCACCTCGATGGCATGCTCCTGCCGGTGGGCCGATGCATCCAGTTCCAGATGGTCGACGGCCTCGGACAACCGCACGGCCAGTTCCGGGTCGCAGTCCAACTGTCCGCCGGGAAAGAGCCATCGCCGATGGGGCGCAACGGCCCACTGGGCCCCGCCGGGGCGATGTTTGGGGCAGAAGATGATTACCTGCTTGGGAATTTGCAGGCGCTGCCACACCCGGGCGGCAATGCGGCCCGAATATACCCAACCCGCGTGCGGAACCATCGCACCGGCCCAAGATTGCTTTGCAGCCGGTTCGGCCAGCATCCCATCGAGAAGCACTTCAACTTCGGATGGATTGGAAGGGTAAAAAGTGCCGGCCACGCCTGGCTGGCGATCGGAAAAAGTTGAGACAGGCGACTTGGCGGAGCCGGTCCCCTGTTTTTCATTTAGCGACTCTTTTACCTTGCGTTCGGACAATCGGCCGTGGATGGCATATCCCTCGAAACGAAACAGTTTCGTGGCGTCGTCCAGCCAGGCGTCGCGGGGCAATCCGGCCTTCAGGCAGGTCTGCTGCAAGAAAGTTCGGGCGTCGAAATGGTGTTCCACCGCCACGCCCGGCAAAAGCAAGCCGCGGTTCGATCCGCGTGCGATTTGCAGGCCGTGCACGCCGATAGTCACCTCACGTACGCGGTCTTCGCCCCGGGCGGCGACTTCTTCCGGCCCCCACAACAGCCAAACCTCCATGTCCAAAAAATCCAATTCCTCGGCGGCGATGGGCGGGAAGCGGGGATCGTCCTTTGCCGCCCGGTCGGCCGCATGGCTGACGGCCTCGGCCAGCGTGGCCGTGGGGCTGAGATAACCGCAACAGGAACGCAAATGGCCTTCCCGCTTCAGACTCACAAACGCCCCGTAGACCGGCAAATCGGCCGCTTCGGCAAGGGTATACTCGATCCGTTCGGGCCGCGACATTTCCACATTCGCCGCAACCCGGCGCCCGGCGGCCCGAAACACTCGCTGCTCTTCTTCCTCGCTAAGCCTTGGCTTTGCGCCCTGATTATTTTGTGACCCAGTCATGTGAGCACCAGCGAAAAAAAGTTGTCAATTTTTATGCATAAGCTGGCGATCCTCACCGGCAACCGGCGGGAGCCCCAAGTGCCGGGCGCATCTTCAAAACGGCCGGCAATCGGCATCTGGCAAAACATGCAGCGACCAGAGTGGATGGCAAAACTCAGGATATCATAACCGTTGCGCTCGATGACTGCATGGCCGCAACCGGGGCAATATGTGTGCTGCCGCTCTTGATCGATGACGTTGCCGGTATAAATATAACGTATTCCCGCCTGACGGGCGATATCGTGGGCCGTAAGCAGCGCGGACATCGGCGTGGGACCGCGATCGGTCAGTTTGAAGTCCGGGTGAAACGCGGAAAAATGCAGGGGCACGTCCGGGCCCAATTCCTCGACGATCCACCGGCACATGCGTTTGATGTCTTCGGGCGAATCGTTGGCTTGGGGGATGATAAGATTGGTGATCTCCAGCCAGACCTTGCTTTCCCGGGCGATCCAGCGGAGCGTATCCAGCACCGGCTGCAATCGGCCCGCGCAGTATTGGCGGTAAAAATCGTCGGTAAAACCTTTCAGATCGACATTGGCCGCATCCATGTGCTCATAGAATTCCGCCCGGGCCGTATCGGTGATGTAACCCGACGTGACGGCCACGGTTTTTACGCCCGCTTTCCGGCAGGCCTTGGCCGTGTCGATGGCGTATTCGGCCCAGATGATCGGATCGTTGTAAGTGAATGCCACGCTTTTGCAGCCCAATTTCACGGCGGCCGTAGCGATGGTCGCCGGGGCGGCCGTTTCGCAGGCGGCTTCCACGTCGCGGGATCGCGACATGGTCCAATTCTGGCAATAAGTGCAGCCCAGATTGCAACCGGCCGTGCCGAACGACAATACGGACGTGCCGGGAAAGAACTGGTTGAGCGGTTTTTTCTCGATGGGATCGACGCAAAACCCGGTGCTCCGGCCATAGGCGGTGGAAACGATCTGCCCGTCGCGGTTCTCGCGGACAAAGCAAAATCCCCGATCGTCCGGCCGCAACACGCAACCTCGCGGACAAAGATCGCAAACGATGCGCGTGCCGTCGTCCGACTCGTGCCACCAACCGCCCGGCTTGGAGCCCGGGGTAAAATCGGGAACATCGGGCGGTAATGTTACTTTTCGCGACATGGCGTATTATTATACTCATTTATTGGAGTGACGGTTGAGATGCAACTCCAATACGATTTTTAAAGAGCTTCTAAGAAAATGAGATTAAAGGGCAAGTTGTGTGCCACTGCTGGCTTGCCAGCAGTGTTTTTCCGGCATTTTTCTCGGCACTGCTTGCAAGCAAGCAGTGGCACACGTCATTTTGTTAGACGCTCTTTGACATTTCACATCCGCAAGAATACCACGTTAGTTCCCCGGCGCGAATAATGCCGGCGGGTTAGATCAAGGGGGATTAATTGATTAGTAATCTCTCGGATGCAATTTCTACTTGTACGAGTCTCAAAAAAGCATTTCGTTCCATTGCGGATTGGCGTATTTTTCCGCCGCCAAACGGGATGTAAGCTCCCGGGGCCAATCGCCTAACGGTTCCACGGCATTCCAGGCGGAAATCAATGCACGCCGAATTTCATCGGCCGGAACCGGCAGGTTTGCGACGAAGGCCGTGTGATCGCGGCTATTGCGATAGTCGGGCATCCGCGGGGGGATTTTCAAACACCAGGAAATCAGCTCCAGGGGAAAATTGTATAAAATCGTGCCGTGATACAATAAACACCGCCTCCGGCAACGCATGCTGTTGCCGGAAAATTTATATTCGCCCAAGGGCTGGAATTGTGTGCCACTGGCTTTGCCAGTGCCTTCTGTCACCTGTGTGCCACTGGCTCTGCCAGTGCCTTGTATTGCAAGGTCGCTGGTGCCGCAATAACGCACGCCCTCACCTACAGGGCCCTCACCCCCTGCCCCTCTCCCAAAGGGAGAGGGGAGAGTTGTTCTGAGTGCCTTTGCCAGCGTTTCGAGCACAAAGGCATGGGCCTGTTTTACCACAATCAAGGCGGGATAATTTTGATAGCTGAGCACCAGCGCATACATCAAGCAGCCCGGCCCGGTGATGATTGCCGCCCCGCCGCTAACGCGACGAAAAATTGGTATGCTCAATTCCCGGCAGGCATCTTGATGCATTTCGGCATCGATGTACGAGGAGCGCCCCACGACCGCCATGTTTTCCGCCGGTTCCCAGAAGCGCAGCGTTTCCAGCGGCTGGGCGGCCGCTTCCGCCTCTTCCAAAAGCGCTTCGTCCAGCGCCAAATTCTCAGCCGGCGTGGGCAGGGTAAGATCAAGGTAACGCATGGCGTTGATTACAGTATAAACATGATAATTGCCCGTTCACGGTGAAGCCAAATTGGCGGACGGTACTGCGGGCACATTTCCCAGCACTGCTTGCAAGCAAGCAGTGGCACACCTCATTTTGTTAGACTCTTAAACATAAATCAAGTTAAAATAAATAGTTAGGATTATTGTCTTGTTGCGTTTGGGGATTATTTTGGTCACCAAATGGCGATTTTTCCACGTTTCGCCTTCCATATTTGTTCTTTTGCCTACTGAAAACAAACGGCTATATAAACGTGATGAGCGTAGCAGATTGACAAACGGATTTCCAGTATAAAAATTAGCCAGGGGGGAAGTGAATTGTGGACAATGGGTAAGAAGGCACTGCTGGGCAAGCCAGCAGTGGCACCCGGCGCAAAATCGCCGAACATGCCGAACATGGCGACCGGCAATGGATTCAACAAAAAGGCAAGGTCTACGAGCTTATCGAGAAAGCATGAACAACATAATCACGAAACCACGAAAGGACGAAAACACGAAAAAATAAATTAAAAAACAACCGAAGAATAATTTTATTTGCTTCTCTTTTGTCTTTTCGCACTTTCGTGTTTTCGTGTTAAAAAGTCCATGCGGATTTTATTGAGCGGGTTCTTTTTCTTTTGATTGCGGAGCGGGGATTTTCGGTCCGAAACCGACGTCCAGCGGTCTGTTGTCCGATTCTTCTAGAATTTTCCCGCCATCGTCTTGGAGGTTTTCGCCCACCGAATAGACAAGCCAGCCTTGGGGTAGTTTTTTGATAATCATCGGTTTGCCGTTAAAGGGATCGACGCCCACTTCGTCCGGCAGACCGAGTTCGGCCATCGTGGGAATCTTGTTGCTGTCGAGCGGCGGTTTCTCTTGCAGGGCATTGATAATCCGCACGGCCCGAACCATCGCCCTAGAGCGATATGCCACCATCATCGAATGTTGGAACGATGGGAGCATCAATTGCAGGGGAAAGTCCAGGGAGGACAGGTTTGTCTTGAGTGTGCGATATTCTTGAGTTGCGCGATCAGCCGATGGGAGGAGGGAAATTTTATTAAAATCATCGAACACATCCAGGAGTTTTAACTGCCACTTATTCGAGACTATCCAAAGCCCGGGGAACTCTCTCTGAATACAATCTAGGCCGTATGCCCGCTCGAATTTCAGTGTTTTTTGGAGTTTTTCCATTGAATCATGAAGCGGCAACTCGGCGGCCAGGGCCTTTCGCGTTTGATCGGAAACGGGCCCGGCTTGAAGGGCCCGATTAATATCTTTAAGAGCTAAGTGTTTCATTGCTATGGAAACCATAAATTCGGTCAGCGTGGGCCGGTGGCGATCCAATTGGCGGGTCAATTGCAGCAATAAAATCGCCGACTGGATCGCTTTATCGCGGTCGCTTTTTGAGAGCAGGACTTCCACCCGTTGGTCGAGACAGCGCGCGGCGCTGCGAAAGATGGCGAGATTACTCAAACATTGATTTAAATAATTGCTTGGTAATTGTGTAAAATCCGCCTGGAAATCATAATCGGGGGCGGCCGCGGTTTTTTCCAGAAGAGGATAAATATCGGGATATGCATTTAACGCATCTTCGATGCGCGGTATTTCCTCGGCGTAATAGCAATCTTCCTTGTCGTTGAATTTCAAGTCCATGCAGGCTTTGTCCACGGCGTCGAGACCATCTTTCGCGCGGCGGAGGTAGGTGGCCCCGTTCTCTTCCGGCGGGATGGGTTTTCGCGCAAAATCGGCCAGGCAAATCGGATCGCCGGCGGCTTTGATCGCGGCCAGGCGTTTCTCAAGCCGTGAGCCGAGAATCCAGTTGTAACATGCCGCGAAAATCAGCAGGATCGCGATCGTCGCTGCCAGGCTTATGCCGGTCCAAAGGAGAATTTTTTTCGCTCTTTTCATAAAATCAATCCTTAAAAAGTATTTCCGATTCGGCGGTTATTTTTTGGATATATGCAATATATTCCTCCGGCGAGATTGAAGAGGATTGATTGGCTGCCAATTGCCGATAAACCCATTGGCCGGCCTGCGGGTCGGCATATTTGGATACAAAGGCCGCTAATTCAACGGCGTCGCGCGAAGGGATCGGCGGAGGAAAAAGTGCCGCAATACGCCGCGAAACATCATGATCGACCCATATATTCAGCCCCGCACTGAATATAACCATACCCAGCGTTATCAGCCCAATGCGTTTTTGCAACCGCCAACGACGCGATTCGCGCAACCGGCCGTCGATCGCGCTTAGGACCTTCGAGCGCAGTTGGCCGGTGGTCGGGCAAGGTTTTAAAAGTGCAAGGATTTGTTCCGGATCGTGGTTCATGTCCAATCCTTCGCTAAAATCGCACGCATCTTATCCAAGGCCGTGCGGTAGCGCGTGGCCACGGTTCCTTGCGGGCAGGCGGTTATGTCGGCTATTTCGCGAAACGTGAGCCCGGCGAAAAATTTTAATTCCACGATTTCGCGAAGTTCCGGATCCAAACGGCTCAAGACCATTGTTGCCGCATCTACGTACTCATTTGCCCCGGGATTATTCTTTTCGACTTTTTCAAATAGACGTTGTCTTTCGGCAGTTGCACATAAGGATACTGCGGTTTTTCGTCGCCCAGCCAAGCGCAGGGCCTCGTTTCGAGCGATGGCAAAAGTGTATGCGGTTAAATTTTCGACTTTCGCCAAACGCTTGCAATTTGCGGCCAGGCGAACGAAGGTCTCTTGCAAGGCGTCTTCGGCATCTTCTTTTGAGCCCAGGATGACCATCAAATAATGGTGGAGGCGGTCGGCGCAGGCATCGTATAGCTCGGCAAAGGCGGCATGGTCGCCTTGGGCTAATCGTTTGCCTAATGTGTCCATCGCCGCTCCGCTGGCTGAAGCGCAGTTACAATGCCTTCTATAGTAAAGACCCATTATACGTAAGATTTTATTGAATTTTTCCAAGAAAAGTGATGGGTGTGGAGATTATTCGTTACGCTCAGGATAACATTCACCTCAACTTGGATCAAACTTGCAGTGAATCAGGAGCGCTACCGACCAATCGACCATGTTCCGCACGGTCCCAGTCGCGGCTTTACAATCTGAACATAATAACACTATGCTGCGTAATATGTAATACATGAGGGGGCCGGTTGTAACGGTTAGGCAAACTTAAGGTGCAAGTCTATATGGGCCTGAGGATTGAGAAAACCATGCTGCCTTTGCATGCGGCGCGAGCAGGGAAAAACTTCAAGGAATATAAACCGCCGTAACTGTTTATACAACTTGCAGTTGCAATCCATGTTAAACTTTGCGGGGCGTTTGGGGATTTGCAGTCGGCGGCTTTGTCTGGCAGATTATACTGAAGGGATAGATTTATAAATTACTGTAATTCGCCCTTTCCGCAACCTAGATTTTAGGAGTGTAGACAACTAATATTTGAGTGTAAGTAATGGGAAAAGGGGAAGGAAGGGAAAAAGGGAAACAATTTTCAATGTTTTTGCATGCTGAGTTTTTCCATTTCCCCCTTTTCCGTTTTCCGCTTTACATATAAGTTTTAATCGCAAATGGTTAATTGATAACCAAAAGGTAAAAAACATGAACGCCTCTATTCGTATCTCATTAAGTTTATTGATCGTTGCCGGTTTGATGCCCGCGGTTTGCGGACGGGCATGCGATTGCGCGACGCCTGCTGCCGTAGCGATCGTGACAAGCGTGATCTCGCCCGCGGCAAGCGTGTGCGGCCAGGAGTACCGGCTGGTTTACAAAACGGTCTGCGAACAGCGGCAGACGACCGCTTATAAGATCGAATACGAGACCGCTTACGAAGAGCGTCCGGTGACGACCTACAAGCCCATCTGGGAAACGCAGATGCGCGAGGAGCGCTACACCGTGGCCAGGCCGGTGACCGAAACCAGCGAGCGGGAAGAGGTTTACACGGTGCAAAAGCCGGTCTGGGAAACGCAAATGCGCGACAACAGTTACACCCGCATCCGCTACGTGCAGGAAACGGCCGAACGCGAGGAACGCTATACCGTAAACCATCCGATTACTGAAACCGCCGAACGGGAAGAAGCTTACACCGTTTTAAAGCCGGTATACGAAACATCCTGCCGCACCGAAACCTACACGGTAATGCGCCCGCAGACCGTGTGCCAGACGCAGATGGTCGATCGGGGCGGTTTTGTCGAACAGACGGTGATGAAGCCCGAGGCGCCCGCCACACGGCTGCGATGGATGTCGGGCACGTGCGCGGTCGATCCGGGCACGGGCCAGACGGTTTATCAACGTGCCGGGCTTTACTGGGTGCAAGTTCCCCGCACCACCTGTGAAGTGCAAAGAGTATGGCAGCCCAACGTCGTGCCGCAGCAGGTCCAGCAGACGTTCATGGTGCCGCAAACCGAATCGCGCCAGGTGCCGGTGCAAACCGTGCGCTACGAGCAGGAGCAAGTGGTGCGCAAGATTCCGGTGACGACCTGCCGCATAGTTCAGGAAGAAGTGGTCAAGAAGGTGCCTTATACGGTATTGCGGCCCGGTCGAGGAGCGCGTGGAACAGCAGGTTCCGGTGCAGGTCTGCCATATTGTCACCGAACAGCAGGTCCGCAAGATTCCGGTGACGACCTGCCGCATGGTTTACGAAGAGCGGGTAGTGCAGAAGCCGGTCCAGGTGTGCAAGATGGCGGCGATGCAAGAGACGGTCCGCGTGCCGCATGTAGTGGAAAAGCGGATTCCCGTGACGTATACGTACACCGTGCCGCACGTGGTTTGCTATCGCGAGCCGATCGGTCCTTGCGGCGAGCCGCTGAGGGTAATCGCTCCGGAAACGGGCGTTTCCGCGCCGGCCGCGACCTTTACCACTCCAAGTTCCGCCGACCACGACCTTTGGCGCGCAAACGCCCACGCCGGCCCCGCCGAAAAAAGATAATGCAAACGGCACGTCGAGCACGAGAAAGCCCCGGAATTAGGCACGGAGCCGGCCGCCCCGAAATCTTCGGACACGGAGAAGTCGGATCTTGTTCCGGTGCCGTCGAAAGATTTGTTGAAATAATATCTTGGCCAAAATCCGATTTAGAACCGGGGCACAAGCCGGTCGATGGTTTGTGCCCCGGTTTTTTTGCGCGGAAACAAGGAAAAATGCACTGATTGACAGGGGTAATTCGCACTGTGTATATTATTTAACATCTTTAACTGTAAATGTGGATTTCATGTATCTCGTAGCCCAGGCGTTTACGCCTGGGATTAGAAAAATTCCACAATCCCATTCATGAGCCCCTTTAGGGGCGGCTGAAGATTGGATGAATCCCGTGAACGGGGTTGATATTATAATTTCTAGTAACGGCATTCGGCCCCAGGCGTAAACACCTGGGCTAGGTAAAAAATGGCCTTCAAAACATGGGCTATGCAAACATGGCTCAAATAGTATGGACGCTATGACAAACGCCGACGAAAATTTGGGATTCTTCAAGGCAAGCGCTGGCGTTTGTGGGAAAGCTGGCGAGCATGTCGCGGCGGGACGCCGGGCAATTGGTCCGCAGTCATGGGGCGACGGTCCTGGACCGGCCGGACGCATCGGTCCATCTGGTGGTCGTGGGCGAGGAGGAACTGCCCTTGGCCGAAGGCGAGGGGCCGGAGCAGTGGTTCGACGAATCCGCCCGGCAGGCGGCCGAAAAAGGCGATTTGGAAATCATCACCGAAACGCAACTCTGGCACCGCCTGGGATTGGTCGAGCACGAGCAGGACATTCATCGGCTTTATACGCCTGCCATGCTGGCCGAACTGTTGGGCGTGCCGGTGGCGGTGATTCGGCGTTGGCACCGGCGGGGATTGATCGTGCCGGTCCGCGAGGTGCGGCGGTTGCCGTACTTCGATTTTCAGGAAGTCGCCGCGGCGCGTCGTCTGGCGGAGCTTTTGGCGGCCGGCGTTTCGCCGGCGGCGATCGAAAAAAAGCTCAACGCCTTGGCGTGCTTATTTGCCCGGCGTGGCCCGGCCGTTGGCGCAGCTTTCGGTGATTGTGCAAGGCAAGCAAATTTTGCTGCGTCAGGGAGATGGGCTGATTGAGCCGGGCGGGCAGATGCGATTCGACTTTGACGCCTGGGACGTTTCCGCGGAGCCGGAAAAGACTTTTCCCTCCACTGCCGATCAAATGTGCAATCTGGCCGCGGAATTGGAAGAGGACGGGCAATTATCGGCCGCCGCCGAGATGTATCGGGCCGCCATGGCAGCCGGCGGTCCCAAGCCGGAGATCTGTTTCATGGTCGCCGAATTGCTATATCGGCAGGGCGATCTTTCGGCGGCAAGGGAACGCTATTACATGGCAATCGAACTCGACGAGGACTATGTCGAAGCCCGGGCGAACCTGGGCTGCGTGTTGGCCGAGACCGGGCAGCGCGACCTGGCCGTGGCGGCATTTGAAGGGGCCCTGCGCTTCCATGGCGATTACGCCGACGTGCATTATCACCTGGCCCGCACGCTCGACGAGATCGGCCAGGGCGTCCGTGCAGTCGAGCATTGGGAGCGTTTTTTGGCCTTGGCCCCCGATAGTCCCTGGGCCGACGAGGCCGCGGATCGCCTGGGATGACAAAGCGGGGGGGGTTGCAAACTCCCTCGGATCATATATCTTGACATATTGAATCCAATATGTAGACGGCACACGCCGTGTGCCGATTCCGCACGCGGCATGTGCGGACTACTTTTCATGTCGCCGCATATTTTCGAACCAACACCCTCGCATAAAATTCGATGCAGGAAATACTTTTCGATTATAAGCTCAACCCGACGACCTGGGCCTATTTGTCGTCGCTGTTGATGATCGGCATGTATTTCAAGTTCCACCGCTTCTGGAGCGTGCGGAACTTGGATCTCGTGGCTTTGATCGGCATTTCGCCGGGCTTGCTGTTGATATATTACGGCATGGCGAACCATGTGCCCTGGCAGGTGCAAGGCGGATATGTGTGGCTTTTCGGCATTAGCGGATTTTTCTTGATCCGCTTATTGATCGATCCGATCATGATTCGCCGCCCTTTGTTGGAGCCGAATCTTTCGCTAAGCGGGCTGACTTTTACCGGCATATCGCTATTGGTGTTTTTGATATCAAATATAGTGACGGCCAACATCGAGAAGATATCCGCCGCCGGAGCGGCTGGAAACATATGTGGTCAAGCAGGGCGCCCCGGCCCAGCCCAGTCCGGGCTTGAAGTTTTTCTATCAGTTCGCCGGTTTTTCGAGTAAGGCCATGATACCGGTCGACAGCACCCAGCCCGAAGCCTTCCGCCGGCAGGAAATCCAGGTGGCTTCGGCCCGCAGCACTGCCATCCTGGGCCACCTGGCCGTGGTCATCGGCATGGTATTGGTGGGTTATCGGCATTTCGACAATATCCATACCGGCGTGGCGGCGGCAACGCTTTACTTGCTCACGTTTTACACCAGCCAGATGACCGGACAGGTGGATCACGTGGTTCCGGCTGCGCTGTTGGTTTGGGCAGTGGTGGCCTATCGCCGGCCGATGATAGCCGGCGTGTTCATGGGCATTGCCGTAAGCGTGATTTATTATCCCTGGTTCCTGCTGCCGCTCTGGTGCGGATTTTATTGGCGCAAGGGCGTGGTGCGATTTCTTATCGGCGTGATTTTGGCCCTGGCAATCATGATCGCCTGGCTGGCCCTAAGCACGGGCACTTGGGAAACGTTCTGGCCGCAATTGCGCCTGATGCTGGGCTTTCGCAATCCGCTGGAAGTGGTGTCGTCGGGCTTTTGGACATTCCACGAAAAGGCCTTCCGCTATCCGGTGCTGGCGGCCTTTGTGGCCCTGTGTTGCAGCCTGGCCCTGTGGCCGCCGCAAAAGAATCTGGGCACGCTTTTGAGCTGCTCCGCGGCCGTGATGCTGGCCACCCAATTCTGGCACGCCAACAACGGCGGATTGTACATCGCCTGGTACCTGCCGCTTCTGATCCTGACGATCTTCCGCCCCAACCTGGAAGACCGCGTGGCGCTGACCGCCGTGCGCGACATACGATGGCCCTGGCGAAGAAACCGGGCGGCGAAAGCGCAAACAACACCGTCTGCGGCATAGTTGTCTTATCCACGAAGTTCACGAAAACCACGAAGAAAATAATTTAAGCGATCTCAATCCCGTCGCGCGTCGATTGTATCGGTCTTATTCTGCTCGGCGCACCAGCGGCGCCAGGCGGCCTGATCGAAGGCGAAATTCATGTTCCGATGCCATTTGATCACGTTGCCGTTTGTCTGATTCTTCTTTTCGGTCTAATCTTCACAGAATCAATGTAAAGCGTATCCGGGCAAATATCCTGTTCATGAGGCCAAGTTACCGTCCCATAGGCAACCTTTACACGCCGGAAATATTTTTCATCCTTTAACTCTTTAAAAACGCCAAAATCGAGAAGTGGGCTGCAATCGTAGATTCCAATTTCCCCATTAGTAAAAACTATCTCTAGGGTATGATTCGTTTTTGCTTTTACGGCTTTTACTCTAGGGTTCATAATTCACCTCAATGGTTCGATCTTGTATGGCAGTTGGCCGTTTACGGCCAAATCCCAATCGGCCATAAGTTCGTCTCTGTGAATCTCAATCCATGCCATGACAAGCTTCATTTTTGGGGGAGGAATTTTCCCTTCCAGGAGCTTTCCATCTGATATCGCGATAACGGCTTCATTATTCTGGAATCGTACATGGATATGAGGGCGTTTATGCCTTTTATTATCCACGAAATACATGGATACGACGATCCCGTAAAACATTGATATGACCGGCACCTCGTCATCCTCCATCCCAAAGTATCTTATTTTTGATCGTAAATATTCTCTAGTTCTAATCCACCATTATGATATCGGCCTAAGCAATGGGCGTCAATTATCACGTCAATCAGAGTAATGATAGGCGCTCAATCCCGGCGAGGGTCGATTGTTTCGGGCTTCTTTTGCGCAGCGTACCAGCGCTTCCAGGCGGCCTGGTCGAAGGTGAAATTCACTCCGGTGATGGCGGCCAGGGCGTCGAGCACGGGCTGATTGGCGAACTTCTTGGAGATGATGGTCGGTCCGCCGCCCATGGTCATTCCGCCGCCTTTGCCGCCGGGGCCGTTGCCGAAGGTGGTGG
Source organism: Pirellulales bacterium (assembly GCA_963844755.1). Classification (GTDB taxonomy): domain Bacteria; phylum Planctomycetota; class Planctomycetia; order Pirellulales; family Thermoguttaceae; genus JBEKIK01. The sequence continues at coordinate 628,382 of CAWJPM010000011.1, read as the reverse complement.
TCATGCTGCCGTCGCCGCCGGCCTTGGGGATTTTGAATTTATGGGTCGTCACCAGGGCGTCGATCAGCGGGCCGACGGCCGAAGGGTCTTTCATCCGTCCCAGGGCGATTCCGGCCAGATTCACGGTTGGATTGTCTTTCGCCCGCAATTTGCTGACAAAATATGTCACCACGTCCGGCCGTTTTTCGGTTTGCAGGCGATCGAGACAGGTTTGGCGGACCTCTTCGGCACGGTCTTCAATAGCGGCGACGGCCAGGCCCATGGCGGCATCCGGCGAATTGATTTTCGCCAGGGCCTCGACATAAATCAGCCGGGCCGGGATAGCAGCCATCGTCGCGCAAGTTGAGCAACAGGGCTTTGACGGCCATGGGATCGGTGATGTTGCCGAAATTTTCCCGAGCCTGAGAGTCGCGGTCGGTGCCCAGCCATCCCCGCCAGCGCTTGATATTTTGGAACCATTCCTGCCGGGCGTTTTCCAGCTTGGCTTTGGTTTCGAGCAACTCGATCTGCTGGGGCAGCATCCAGTGGTCCCTTATAGAGTTTGTAGCCGCGCTCGATCATCAATTCGTCCTGAGTGGTCCATTGGCCGTCGATCTGAACGTAACCCAGTGCGCGGCGGGCGTCGATTTGGTTGGGATCCAATTCGATGATCCGTTTCAAATGCGTTTCGCGTTCCAGCGGGCAGGTGTTTTTGGCGGCACCACTCGGCCAGGGCCCATTGGCCTTCGATGGTATCGGGATAGGCGGGCCGAATCTTTTCGTATTCTTCTTCCTCGGGCCTGCGCTTGAGGACTTGTTCGACTTGCGAGGCGGCCAGAGTGATTTGGCCCTTCGCCGGCCACTTTTACGAGGTATTGTTTTCGCGGATTTTCCTGGCGATTCAGAAGTTCGCCCGAAATGCGCCCGCCATTGGCCAGCACGAATACTTCGGCCCGGCAGGCAAAACCCGCATTGAGCACGAACACCAGTATTAACCAGCGTAAAAGATGACGGCCCACGGGCGATTTCCTCGATTCCTAATTCCGGCCGGAAGGGGGATGGTCCGATTTTCGCCCCATGCCGGCTGTTTCCACAACATGAAATCGACCTATTTGTTTTAGTATACGTCCCCCCCATTTATAAACACAATCAAATCGCCTCGCTGGTCGGATTTTTTCTAAGATTTTAGGCTGTTTTATAGCGGATTATTTTAATAATAGGCATCCGATATTTGAGTAATAAATGCGCTATTCAAGCCGCTAATAAAAGGCGTAAATCGCATGCCCCACCCAAAGAGGTGTAGTGCGAGATGACGATATTATAGTACAAACCCATACAAGTTTATTTGGCAATTTCAGTTCCCCACCTTATTCCTGCCTGAACTCCTGAACCCTTTTTATAGAGCGGCCCATGAATCGAGCGATTCTCGTGGTACTACTGATCGCCTTGCTAGGCGCCGGCGGATACTTTGCCGTAAATTACCAGGTCGAAACGCAGTACGAAAACGGAAAAGCTTCGGGGTTTAAAATCACGCCTCGCACCGGCCGGGCGGATGTATCAGGGCTTGATATATCCCAAGCCGAACCTGCTCCCCGGCGCTTCGGCCGACTTTCCGCATTGCCTCGTTCAACCTGGGCGGGCTGGACGAGAACAAACTGGGCAGCCTGCGCATTAGCGACGTGCTGGTGCGACTGCTGCCGCATTTCGAACTCATCGCACTGGAAGGAATACGGGGAAAAAATCAAGGCGTGCTCATCCGGCTGGTCGAACAGATCAACGCCGCCACCGGGCGGCAATACAACTTCGCCACCTGTCCGACCCAGCGCCGCGACGGCATCGAACACTACAGCGCATTCGTGTTCGATCGCACCGCGCTGGAGATCGATCACTCGACGGTGCATTTCGTCGAGGATCCGCTGGGGCGATTCCGCCACAAACCGCTGGTAGGCGCATTCCGCGTGCGCGGGACTCGATCCGGCCTTGGCTTTCACCTTCATATTGATTGCCGTTGACACCAATCCCGACAAACCGGAGGCGGAACTCGATCTGTTGGCCGACGTCATTCGCGCCGTGCGAAAAAAAATGCCGGATGAAGACGACATCATCATGCTGGGCGATTTCGAGACCGACGAAAACCACCTGGGCGGATTGAGCGGAATTTTGGGCATTACCGCCGCCATCTCCGGCACGCCCACCACCACCCGCGGCACGCAACTGGCGGATAACATTCTTTTCGACCGCCGGGCCACGAGCGAATTCACCGGCCGCGCGGAAGTCGTGGATCTGATACGCGAGTTCGATCTTACCATGCAGCAGGCCCAGGAAATTTCCGAACACCTCCCGGTTTGGGCCGAATTCAGCTCCTACGAGGGCGGACAAAAAGGTTATGTCCCGCCAGCGCCTGTAGGAAAACCGTGAAATAAATACACTGGTTTAGCCCGGTTGCTTGCAACCGGTAAAATGCCGAATTCTCCGGGAGCAAGCTCCCGGGCTAAACCGTGAGAGCACATGATTAATTCCGGGCATAAGCATGAGACAGGTTCACTTTCCTCCGAAAACCGGGTATGATGTCGGCATGGAGGTGATCGATGCTGCCGCGATTTCTTTCGCCCGGCCCGCTGTTTGCCTTGGAAATGGTGACCAGCGCACGGCGTACTCGGTATTTCATCGTGCGCGTGCTGTACGCGGCCGTGCTGTTTTTCGCCCTGTTTTGCACTTACTCAAGTTTTAGCGAGAACCATTATCTATCGGACAGGGCTTTAATAGCGGCATTCGCCTGGAGTTTTTTTGGCGTATTTTCTATAATGCAACTGCTGGCTGTAGCGGCGCTTGGTCCGGCCATGGCCGCGGGCGCCATCGCCCAGGAACGCGAACGCCGCACTATCGAATATCTCTTCGCCAGCACGCTTAGCAATGCCGAAATCATACTGGGCAAATTGCTCGCCCGGCTGATGCATGTCGGGTATCTGGTGCTGGCGGGCATGCCGATATTATTCATCGCCATGCTCATGGGCGGGATCGCTCCCGAGGCCATCATTTTGCTGACGATCGTCACCCTCGGCACGGCTCTTACGGTGTCGATCATCTCTATTACCGTTTCCGTGTGGTCGGCCCGGGCCAGGGAAGCAGTGGTGCGAGCATACCTGGTGATAATCGTCCTGCTCGTATTGCCGCCGATGATGCTTTTGATGAGTGGCACTTGGTTCTACGACGTTGTCCTTGATCCGATAAACGAGCAGTTGCTTCTGGCCAATCCGTTTTATATGCTGGGGCACATGCTGGTAACGGCAAGTTCGGCCAACACCGCGATGGCATGGGACGCCATGCTCGCGCTATTGCGCAATCAGGCAGTCGTCTGCGTCTTGGGAATAACGGCATCGACCTTGGCCGTGCGGCGCGTGCACCTGGCCGCATCGGGCAGCGTGCCAAAAAAACGCCGGCGAGGGTTGCACTTGTTCCGCCCGGCAATAGGCGATCGGCCCATGCTGTGGAAAGAAATCGTAGCCGAGCCGGCCGCCTCGCGCCTGGGCGCAGTCGGACGGATAGCCGTGATGCTGATCTTATTCGGCATACTTGCCCCGACTGCGTGGGTGTTTTTCACTACTATTACTCCACTATCTGGGCGTTCCGATTACAGCGACTATTTGCGGTACAGCACTATAATGGGCGCGCTGGTCGGCTGCGGCGGCCTGTTGTTGATCGCCGCCCGCGCCGCCGGTTCGATCACATCTGAAAAGGAACGCGACTGCTGGGTGCCGCTTTTGAGCACGCCCTTGGAACCGCGCGAGATCATTCTGGCCAAGATCATGGGAAATATATGGGCCGCGCGGGGCATATTCGTCATGCTGGCAATAATTTGGGGACTGGGTGCGATACTCGATCCCCGCTTTGTCATAGCCATCGTGTTTATGATGGGAACGCTGCTGATCTTGGCCGTGTATGCCAGCGGGTTGGGCGTGCTGTACTCGCTTTGGTGCCGCACCTCGATGCGGGCCATGGCCGCAACCCTGGCCACCGGACTGTTCTTCGGCGGTTTGTACATGTGCTGCTGCATGCCGATATTGATCGGAGGCGGGGTAGGCGACGAGGGAATATTTATACTCTCAGGTTGTATTCCTTTTCTCTTAGGGATCCCGGGCGGGATTTACGTGGAAAGCATTTCCTACCACAACATGTCAGGGCCGGAATCGAACGTGATTTTCGCCTATGCGCTGGGCATGATCGGATATTCGATTGCCGCCGCGGCCTTGATTTCCTCGAGCATCAGGAATTTCGACCGCTTTTCAGGCCGCACCGGCCTGATGCCTTGGGATCTGTCTTTGCGAAAAAAGCCGGCGGAACCCGGCACGGATCATTCCGTGCAGAAATTGAGAGAAGAGCCAATCAGGGCGGAGATCGTGGAATAGATTTATTGCTCTAGGACTGTGAAGCTGGTTGACCGATTCATAGCCCACCTTGTAGTTTAGCCCCGGAGCTTGCTTCGGGAGCGAGTTTGTTGGTGCGTGTTCGGCCGGAGCATACCCATCGCGAAACCGCAAGCGGTTTTATACAGCATTTATCATTTTTGAATTATCGCACGCCGCGCGGCGTGGAGTTGGGCCCGGGTTTGCTCGACCGCGCGGTCGCGGATGGCCATTAGTTCGGGCGTGTTGGCCGGCTTGGCCCTGGCTGCGCCGAGTTGTTCCACGGCCACGGCCTCGTCGATTTCGGAGGCCAATACGGCCTGGCCGGTAAGCACCGTGATCACGTCTTCGAGGACCTCGATGAAACCGCCCTCGATGTAATACCGGTCGGTGTCATCGTCCGATGCGACTCGCATTTCGCCGCAGCCCAAGCGTCCGATGAACGGAGCCCGCCGCGGCCAGACGCCGATCTCGCCGTCGAACAGCGTGGCGGACACGGAATCGGCCTGCCGATCGAGCACTGTGCGTTCGGGAGTAACGATGATGCACTGGAGTTGGGGCATATAAGGATTCAGGGTTCAGGGTTCAGTGGGGGCGGAAATGACGAATGACGAAGGCCTAATGACAAAAGAATGACAAAGCCAAAATGACGAAATGAACCACAATAATACTTTGTCATTAGACATTCGAGCTTCGACATTTTTTCGTCCTTCGTCATTCAGATTTTAACATTTTTTTTGCTTGTTCCTCGGCCTGTTCGATGGGGCCGACGTACATAAAGGCTTGCTCGGGCAGGTGGTCCCACTTGCCGTCGCATATTTCCTCGAAACTGCGAATGGTGTCGGCCAGCGGAGTGATTTCGCCCGGCTTGCCCGTAAACACCTCGGCCACCAAAAACGGCTGCGACAGAAAACGTTCGATGCGCCGAGCGCGGTGGACCACGAGTTTGTCGGCCTCGTTCAGTTCGTCCACGCCCAGGATGGCTATGATGTCTTGCAGTTCGCGATAGCGTTGCAATGTCATTTGCACCCGGCGTGCGCAGTCGTAGTGGCGCTGGCCCAGGTATTGCGGATCCAAAATCCGGCTGGACGAGGCCAGCGGGTCCACGGCCGGATAAATGCCCTTTTCGCTGATCGCCCGTTCCAGGTAGATGAATGCATCGAGCTGGGCGAATGCGGTAGCCGGGGCGGGATCGGTGGGATCGTCGGCCGGCACGTACACCGCCTGCACCGAAGTGATGGCCCCTTTGTTGGTAGATGCGATCCGCTCCTGCAACTGGCCCATCTCTGTGGCCAGCGTGGGCTGGTAGCCCACGGCCGATGGCATCCGCCCCAAAAGCGCGGACACCTCGCTGCCGGCCTGCGAAAAACGGAATATGTTGTCGATGAACAAAAGCACGTCGGCCCCGGTCGAATCGCGGAAGTATTCGGCCATGGTCAGGGCCGAAAGGGCCACGCGCAACCGTGCGCCCGGCGGCTCGTTCATCTGGCCGAAGACCATGCAGGTTTGAGACATCACATTCCGGCCGGTGTCGCCGATTTTTGCATGTTGCATTTCCAGCCACAGGTCGTTTCCTTCGCGGGTTCGCTCGCCCACGCCTGCGAAAACGGAAAAACCGCCGTGTGCCGAGGCAATCCGCGCGATAAGTTCGGTCAATACCACGGTTTTGCCCAATCCGGCCCCGCCGAAAAGTCCGGCCTTTCCGCCGCGGACAAATGGCGTGAGAAGATCGATCACCTTGATGCCGGTTTCGAAGATTTCGGTTTCGGTCGAGAGGTCGGTCACAGGCGGCGAATCGCGGTGGATCGGCCAGTAGTCGTCGGCCTTGACCGGCCCGAGTCCGTCGATCGGCTGGCCGATGAGGTTAAAAACCCGCCCCAGTGTGGCCTTGCCCACAGGCACTTTGACCGACGAGCCGGTATCGATGCACTGCATGCCGCGGACCATGCCGTCGGTGTTGCCCAGGGCCACGCAGCGGACTCGGCCGCCGCCAAGGTGCTGCTGCACTTCGCCGGTCAGATCGAGCTTGATTCCCTTTTGATTGCTCTCGACCTTGACGGCATTATAAATAGGCGGCAGTTGATTTTCGGGAAACTCGACGTCAAACGTCGAGCCGATGACCTGGCTTACGCGGCCTGTGTTCTTTTTCTGGGCAGGTTTGGTTGGAGTGGCTGTGGGCATAGAACTTCTTTATTGCAAATTGGAAATTGCAAATTGCAAATTGCAAATTGAACAATTCCGGGGGTGAAGTATGTTAGTATTCCTAACGTTTTTTCGATATTTTACTTTTAGCAGTGACAATTGATTGGGCAATAACATTATTTTTCCAGCGCTTCCGCCCCGCCGATGATTTCCAGCAACTCGCCGGTGATCTGACCTTGCCGGGCGCGGTTGTAGGCCATCGACAGGTTGGCGATCATGGAGTCGGCGTTTTCGGTGGCGGCTTTCATGGCCGTCATGCGGGCGATCTGTTCGCTCACGGCGGCGTCGAGAAAACATTTAAACAATTTAGCCTTGAAACTGGCGGGCACGATCCCGTCCAAAATGTTTTCGGCCGAAGGCAGAAATTCATATTGTGTTTTGGCCATGCGGGCATCTTCATCGGCCTCTGTTTCCAATTGGGCGATGGGCAAAAGCGTTTCGATCACGGCCGCCTGGCGGCTGGAACTCTCGAATTTGGTGTAAGCCACGTCGAGCCGATCCAGCAAGCCAGCCTGGAAATCCTCTAAATACCGCCGGGCAAGCACGTCGACCTCGTGAAATGCGGGTTTGTCCTCGAAATGCGTAAAACGCTGGTCCGGCTTGATGCCGCGAAAGCGAAAATACGAAACGCCGCGCTTGCCCGAAACCTCCAATCGAACTTGAGGCGTTTGTTGATGTAATTCCTTCAAACGCGCGTTGGCTTGCGCAGCACGCTGGAGTTGTACCCTGCACAAAGCCCGCGATTGGCCGTTAAAACCAGCAATATCGCATTTTTTGTTTCCCCACGGGCTGCCAGGAGCGGGTGCGATAATTCGGCGCCGCTGCGCACCAGGTTACCCACCAGTTTTGTGATCTGTTTGGTATAGGCCGAGGCGGCGATAGCCCGATCCATGGCCCGCTTGAACCGCGCAGTGGAGATCAGCTCCATGGTCCGCGTAATTTTGCGGATGTTCTTTATAGACTTGCGGCGTTTGTCAAAAGTCTTGGCTTTGGCCATGAATAAAGTTTACAGTCGTCAGTTTTCAGTTATCAGTTTTTCAGCAATTTGCAATCTTTCATTACACGGTCACGGTTGCCTTGGAATGTTCCGCGGCGTAGCGTTTTTGGAATTCGGCGATGGCCTGATCCACGGCGGCCATGCCGGCGTCGTCGATTTGTTTACTGTCGGTGATCTTTTTCCAAATGTCGGCTCTTTCCTCACGGATGAATTGCAGGAAGCCTTGTTCCCAATTGTGGACTTCGCCGATTGGGATCTTGTCCAAGTATCCGCGGGTGCCGGCGTAGATGCTCAACACCTGGTCGGTCACGTGCATGGGCTGATACAGACCTTGCTTGAGGAGTTCGGTCATGTGGTATCCGCGGTCGAGCCGGGCCTGGGTGGCGGCGTCCAGGTCGGTGCCCAGTTGGGCAAAGGCCTCGAGTTCGCGGAATGCGGCCAGATCGAGGCGCAGGCCGCCGGCCACTTTTTTCATGGCCGGCACTTGGGCCGCCCCGCCCACGCGCGAGACCGATATGCCCACGTTCATTGCCGGGCGCTGGCCGGCGAAGAATAGGTCGGGCTGCAAATATATCTGCCCGTCGGTGATGGAGATCACATTGGTGGGAATGTAGGCCGACACCTCGCCTTCGAGCGTCTCCACGATAGGCAGGGCCGTAAGCGATCCGCCGCCCAATTTGTCGCTCAGTTTGGCGGCGCGTTCCAAGAGCCGGCTGTGGCAATAGAAGATATCGCCCGGGTATGCCTCGCGACCGGGCGGGCGGCGCATCAAAAGCGACAGTTGCCGGTATGCCTGGGCCTGCTTCGACAGATCGTCGTAAATCACCAGGGTGTCGCCGCCCTTGTAGGTAAAATATTCGGCCATGGCGCAGCCGGCGTATGGGGCGATATATTGCAGCGGGGCAGGATCGCTGGCCCCGGCCATGATCACCGTGGTGTAGTCCATGGCGTCGTACTTGCGCAGCACCTCGATCAGCCCGGCCACGGTCGATTCCTTTTGCCCGATGGCTACGTAAAAGCATTTTACGCCCGTGCCTTTTTGATTGATGATGGTGTCGATGCAGATGGCCGTTTTGCCCGTTTTCCGGTCGCCGATGATCAACTCGCGCTGGCCGCGGCCGATGGGAGTCATGGAGTCGATGGCCTTGATGCCGGTTTGCAGCGGCACCTTTACGGGCTGGCGTCCGGCCACGCCCGGGGCGTCGGATTCGACCGGGCGGCGTTGGGTGGAGACGATCGGCCCTCCGCCGTCCAGCGGATTGCCCAGCGGATCGATGACGCGTCCCAAGACGGCGTCGCCCACGGGCACGGAGAGCAGTCGGCCTGTGCTTTTGACTTCGTCGCCGCTGCTGATTTTCAGGTAATCGCCCAGAATGATTATGCCCACGGAGTTTTCTTCGAGGTTGAAGGCCAACCCGATTATGCCGCCGGGAAATTCGACCATTTCGCCGGACATTACGCCGGACAGGCCGTAAACCCGGGCGATGCCGTCGCCCACCTCGATCACCCGGCCTACTTCGCGGACGTCGATGCGTGATTCGTACTTTTCAATTTCCTGCCGGATTACGGAAGCGATTTCGTCGGCTTTGAATTTCATGGGCACTCCTGTCCATCATTTGTTGACGGATAATTTGCAATTGGTTGGCGATCGAGCTGTCATAAACGGTGTCGCCCAGGCGAAGCACCGCGCCGCCGATGAGCTTGGGATCGACGGCCAGATCCAGGACCGGCTCGCCTTCGAGCTTGCCGCGCAAGGCAATGCGAATGCGGCTGGCCAATTCGGCGCCGATGGGCTCGGCCGTGGTCAATCGCACTCTGACGCGGTTCTGAAGTGCGTCGTACAAGGCATGCAGGCGGCGGTGAATCTGCCGCAAACAGTCCAGGCGGCGATGCCGTGAAAGGACCTTGAGAAAGTTCAGCAATAAGGGCGACGCCCGGCCGCCCAGCACGCGATCCAACACGCCCGCGATCTCCTCGTGCGAGATCATTGTCGAGCAGATAACCGCCTCGAAGTTGGGTTGACGGTCGAGCACGTCGGTCACAAGCGAGTCGAATTCCTCCAGCAGAGGCTGGGTTTGCCTGGCGTTTTCGGCCGCGTCCAAGAATGCCTGGGCGTAGACCTCGGCTATATGCTCGACGCTTACGTCGGCTTCGATCCGGGCCGCGGTCTGGGCATGCTCGGCGGTAATGTCTCGTGATTCGGGCATGTAAGTTTCAGTTATCAGTTACAGTTTTCAGTATAGCCAGGTTTTCAGTTTCGAATTGTGCTACTTCACCCACGTCTTAATTTCTACTCCGCTTTTGCTCTGGCAAAGCCGGCCACGGCCTGCTCGATTAGCTTGGCGTGATCCTTGGGGTTGAGCCTGGCATGGACGATCTTGCCGGCCAATTCCACGGCCAATGCCGCGCTGCGGTCGGCCAGTTCCTTGATCGCGCTGGTGGTGGCGGCGTCGATCTGTTTGAGCATCCGCTGGGCTTCGGCCTTGGCGTCGGCCTTGGCCTTTTCGAGCATAGCCCGGCCCGACCTGGTCGGCGTCGCGTCGGCCTTTTTCCAGGATCGCGCGGACCTCGTTCTGCGAATCGGCCAGTTTTTTTTCGTAGTCGGCAAGCAAATCCTTGGCCTTTTGATTGGCCTCGTTCGCCTGGAATATCTGATCGGCGATATGCCGCTCCCGCTTATCGAGCCCCTCGGCCAACGGCCCCCAGGCGAATTTCCAGAGGATGCCCATAAGCACCAGGAACACGACGGCGGTCCAGATCGTCAGATCGCCTTTGACCTGCTGCCAGGACATGGGAATCGGATTGATATTGCCTTCCTCCTGGCCGGAAATGCTTCCCTCTCCCTTTGGGAGAGGGGCCGGGTGAGGGGCCGGCCGCGGTTTCGCCGGACTGGCATTCTTGCCGGCGGCCTGCTGGGTGCCTTCTGCCAAGGACTGTGGTGCAGAACGCCAACAAGGCCAGACCGATCATCAAGCTGATTACAATTCGGATAAACATATTATCGTCGCCTTGCAATTCGAGGCATTTCGATCTACTTGGCAATACAAACGATCAAGGCGAAGAAGGTGGCTCCTTCGATCAGCGCGGCGGATATGATCATGGCCGCCTGGATGTTGCCGGCCACTTCCGGCTGCCGGGCCATGCTTTCCACTGCGCAGGAACCGATTCGGCCGATGCCGTATCCGGCCCCGAGGATCACCAAGCCGGCTCCAAACGCGGCCCCTGACAGAATGGAAAAATTGGTCGTATCCGCTTTGCCGGTTTCCTGGGCCCAAACTGGCGCGGCTGTGGTCAACAACACGACGACGCACAATAATGCGATTTTCATCAGCCTGTTCACTGGATTTATCTCCTTATAAAAAAAGTATTTCTCGGGGCCGCGGCCGCATCATGTCAGTGCTGATGGACCGCCATTCCGATAAACAACGCGGTTAAAAAGGCAAAAATATAGGCTTGGATAAAGGCCACTAACAATTCCAAGATGCACAGCGCCACGCCGCCCAGCACGCTGGCCAGCATTACACCGGGCCAAAAAATCGAGGCGGCAAAATCCGCAATAAACGCAATGATCACTATCAGCACTATATGCCCCGCGAACATGTTGGCCAAAAGACGCACGGCCAATATGGTGTGTTTTATAAACAATCCGAATATTTCGATAAACAAAATCATGGGCACCAGAAATATTTTTAATATGAAAGGCAAATCCATGGGCGGACACAAACCGGTCCAGAATTTTATCATTCCGAACTTTTTCATGCCCGCTCCGATAACAGTGAAGAAAGCGATAATAGCCAAGCGCGCTGGTCACCGCGAAATCGGCGGTGGGCGAGCCGGTCCAGGGGAACAAGCCCATCAGATTGCAAAATAAAATAAAGAAAAACAAAGTCCAAATAAAAGGCAGAAAGCGATCGGCGTCGTGATGTCCGATCGCCGGGCGCACCACTTTATCGCGGATGAACAATAGCATGGCCTCGAACATGTTCAAAAAACGTCCGCGGCATATTTCGCCATTTCTGATTCGCCTCGCCAGGGGTATGAAAATCAAAAGCATCAGCGCCGCCACGACCAGTTCCAGCACCATGAACTTGGTCAGGTGCAATTTCAGTCCCAAGTACTTCGAAAGGCTGCGGAATGGGTATGTGGGTCTGAAACGGCAACTCGAAGATGTCGTTGTCCTTGACGTGTTCGGCGAGTTTTACTGGATCAGCCATCGCTTTGCCGCGGTAAAGGCAATGTCAACACGGTTTTCATCGCCAGCGTTAACAAGTAGAAGAATAAAAGATAGTACAAGAAGCCGGATTCGGAAAGTGGCCCACCGTGCAAATGGATGGCCAACCCGAACGCCAAGGGTACTCCCATGTTCAAAATCATGCCAAGCAAGAGCGCGGTCAATGCCAACTTGGGATCACCAAAAACATGATGGATCCATAGTCCTAAAACCGCGCCTGCCGTGCACAGTCCGGCGGCTACACCCGCGGCAATCAAACTCCATGCCGAACCAAAAACCAATAAAAACGGTGTTATAACAGCCAGCAGCAATATCTCAAAGATCACAAGCGACAGCGTGCGGATGAAAATGCTTTGTTTGCGCAAAGTTTGCCACATGGTTTTAAAGTATTAATGGCTGTTGTTTTGTTTCGTCAATTTAATCAGTTGCCATATCCCGCCCATCAACCCCAGAATCAATCCCAGGATTAAAAAAACCACTCTTGTACCCAACCATCGATCGAGCAAGTAGTATCCGATCAATCCGGGTAGAACCATTTCCATCGAGATGGAGGTAATGCGCGATACCCATACCATCGCATTGGCATAAGAAGACTGGTCGTCGGGCGAATTATCCATTTTGTGGCGGGTTCGGGCTAGTTAGATGAAAAAATGGCTGAAAAACCGGATAATTAAGGCTAATTAACAAGGCAGATTGATGATAATCGACCAAAAAGACCGGCTTATTATCTTATCCTTTTCCAATCCCTGCCAGAGCATAATAAGAGCATTATGGCAGCCCAGGATTTTAATGCATTTTTGCTGTTAAAATTATTATCTCTTATACTGTCTTGGATTCATAAGTTGTTTATATTAAATGACTTATGACAATAGATCGGTGTCATAATCGCCTTCGCTTTTAATGAAAATCATTGCGAAAACAGCATTTAATGATATAATCAATACTGCCGGACTAGCCTGTTTTACCTGAATTAACAAATGAAGCCTACCTAAACCGAGGGCACCTGACCGGCAGCGTATGCGACGAATTGGGGCCTTGTTACCGTAGGCTTAACGATTGACCGACCCAGCGAGCGAGCTTTTCCGTAGTAAAACTAAGGTGTGGGGACTTGCGCAACTGGGGATTGTCCCTTAATAGAGCCTGTTAAAGAGAGTTAAGTAATACCTAGGAATGCCGATGACCCCCGCTGATCTAAAGACGCGAACGGTGAGAGATCTCGCCAACCTGGCTAAAAAGCAAAAAGTGCCGGGTTGGCACGCCATGCGCAAAGATGAGCTGGTCAAAGCCTTGCTGAAGCATGTCCGGTCGAACCTTGCCAATCGTGAAAATCAGCGGCGAAACGGAAACGGCAATGCCAAATTCGCTTCCCATCAGGAAAATCCCGAAGTCCGGTTGATCAAGATCAAAGAAAAATTCTCGCAAATCAAGGACCTTTCCCTGCAGACGGACGGCAATGGCCAAAGCAAAGACCGGCTGGTGGTCATGGTCCGCGATCCTTTCTGGCTCCATGCATATTGGGAGTTGGATCGGCGGAGCATCAATCGGGCGCGGGTGGCGATGAGCCAGCACTGGCACGCTTCGCGGCCCATACTTGCGGCTATTCCAGGTGCTTCGCGAGGGGACCATCGTAGCGGCGCGGAAAATCGAACGGGACATCGAAATCCACGGCGGCGTGAACAACTGGTACATCGACGTCCGCGATCCGCCCAAGACTTTTCAATTGGAAATCGGTTACCTGTCGGCCGCCGGCAGGTTCTTCTGCCTTGCCCGCAGCAACGTGGTCACGACTCCCGCGGCCGGCAAGGATAACACCTTCGACAAGAATTGGTCCGAGGTGGCCAAGGATTTCGAGCGCATCTTTGCCCTTAAGCGGCGGTTACAGCGAACCGGAAAACCGCGGCGATCTGAAAGAAGTCTTTGAAGAACGCCTTAAACGGCCGATGGGCGACACGATTGCGGCCCAATTCGGCATGGGCGAAGGCGCGGGCGCAAACAGCGAGGGAAAAATCAAACTCAAAGTTGACGCCGAACTCATCGTGCACGGCGTAACCGAACCCGGCGCACACGTAACCCTGCACGGCGAGCCCGTGCGGCTTCGGAGCGACGGCACGTTCGCGGTCCGCTTCAATCTGCCCGAACGCCGCCACATTCTGCCCGTTGTCGCCAGCAGCCCAAGCGGCGGCGAACAGCGGACCATCGTTCTGTCGATCGATCGCAACACAAAGATCATGGAACCCATGATCCGCGAAGCCAGCGATTGAAAAAGTTCAAAGATTACCCAACATATTTAGCCCCCGGTGAATACACCGGGGGTGTTTTCTTGGGCTTTACGCATGAAGAACACTATGCTTTTTGCATGATATTGATATACTGATGCTATGCGAGACAAAAAAACCAGTTTGATTCCGTCGGAGCGGATTGAACGTTGCATACTCTTCATCCGCGATCAAAAGGTGATGCTGGATATGGATTTAGCGGAATTGTACGGAGTAGGAACCAAAGTCTTGCTCCAAGCTGTCAAACGCAATATCAACAGATTCCCAATGGATTTTATGTTCCAATTGAATAAAGAAGAGTTTGATCTCTTTGAGGTCACAATTTGTGACCTCAAACATATCGGCCGGGCGCGGCGGGCGGCGATACGCTCCTTATGCCTTTACGGAACAAGGGGTGGCCATGCTTTCCAGTGTCTTACGCAGTCCCCGGGCGATTGACGTGAATGTTGAGATCATGCGTGCATTCGTTCGACTGCGGCGGATGCTGGCTTCGAATGTTGAATTGGCTCGTAAGCTAGAAACCCTGGAAAAGAAATACGACTCGCAATTCAAAGTAGTTTTCGATGCAATCCGGCAATTGATGACGCCGGTTGAGATTAAAAATAAACGTCAAATCGGTTTTCATTAAGACTTAAGTCCTCCCTAATTCATTACCCAAGACTCGCGCTGGGTGAATTTGCCCCGATTGACAATGTATCATATTCCAGCATAATTCTACTTGATATTAACCGCTGTAAGGCGCGACCGGCGGTCGCGGCTTTATAGGAGAACAACCAACATGAAACACAATACATATTTCGAAGGCAAGGTGCAAAGCCTGGGCGTCAAGACGCCGGACGGTTACGCCACGGTCGGGGTGATGGAACCGGGGCAATATACCTTCAAAACCGATTGCGAAGAGCACATGATTATCATTGCCGGATGCGATGAAAGTGAAAATGCCGGGCGGCCAGTGGCGGCAGGTCTCTGAAAAAGACATGTTTATTGTGCCGCCAAATGTTTCCTTTGACCTCGATGTCCCGGCCGACGTGGCGTATATCTGCTATTATAAAAGATAAGCTCCCGGATGTTATTGTCACACAGGGTGCCATGCCCACGCTTGCGTGGGCATGAGGTGCGGATGAAAGGCCAATCTACTTTTCTTGTTCATCCTCTTCCACGTTCAAGTGCAGTTTGTGCAGGAAGCGGTGCACGACCGGGGCCATGAGAATGCTGGCGATCACCAAAAACAATATGCCCGAAAACAAAGCATAAAACGAAGCGAACAGTTTGCCGGCGGTCGAGGCCAGCGGATTGACCGGCCCCATCCCGCCCAGAATCATCGAGGCGTTAAGCAGGGAATCGATCCAGGGCAGCCCTTCCAAGAAGTGATATCCTAAGACGCCTATCCCCAATGACGCTGTGATAACTCCACCTGCAACCAAGCAGTGCAGTGCGAAGCGGAGGATAAACATCTTCCTCGACAGCAGCGGTTCCCGGTGATGCTCGTACATTGCAATTATTCCTTACCAACAATCTCATTCCCAGGCGGAGCATGGGAACGAGGAAAATCCTGATTACCAAATCCTGAACACTGAACCCTTTTCTACGTCTCCCGGGCCATGCGTTTTACCTGGCGGCGGGCTTCATCCAGAGTGAGGTGGATTTCGGGCAGATCCAGATACGGATCGGGATAATCGTCCTCGATCAGCGGGGCTTGCACCTGCTCGGCCTCGTCTTCCAGATCGGCGAGCCAATCGGGCGTTTCAAAACCGGCCCCGGCGATTTTTTTGGTGAATTCGCCCACCAGTTTTTCCAACTGGGGGAAGGTTTTTTGCGAGCGGCCGTCGCGGAGTTCCTCCATTGCCGGGCGGACCAGCGCGCACAGGCGGTCCACCTGCAGCGGCCGGATAAATTTTTCTTCCAATCGCTCGGCGATGCTGGGCAATTTCATGCCGTATTTTTTGTTCATGTTCCGCAGCCGGCGCAGGCAATCCTCGGCGATGTCTCCGGTCCGTTCGGCCACGGCCTTGCGCCAGATTTCGGCGGCGTGATCGCGCCCGGAGCGGACCAGCACCTCGTGGATGAGCAGTATGGGGCGCAGGTTCCAGGCCACGCGGTCGTAGCCCGCCCGCAGGCGAAGGAAGTCCAGAAGCGTATAAAGCATGTCGCCGCGGTCGGATTGCGTGGTGATGCTGTTGTAATCGACGTACTCGGGATAGTTTTCCACGACGGCCTCGACGGCCAGGCCGAACCAGCGAACCGCCTCGGCCCGATCCAGCGGACCGTCCAAATCGTCCAACAGGCGGAGCGAGACCTCGCCGTCGGGCATTTCGCGAATCCAATCCAGGTAGGCGTCCACGCCGGCCAGCAAAATCGCGCGGAGATTTCCCAAATTCATGAAATGCTGGGTAAACAAGTCGCCGCCGTATTTTTGGATGAATTTTTGCAGGCGGGTCCATTGTTTTTCATCGCTTACGGATTCGAGCACCGATAGCCTGACGCCCCGGCTGTGCGCAAGCCAGCAGCGCAGCAGCGACTCGGCGGTCTGTTCCAGCAGGGCGATAAGTTCGTTGTCGATAAATTGTTTATCCGCGCGGCCCTGCGCCGGGGACCAATCGGCCGAAGACGCGACCAGCGCGCGACGATGGACTTGCAGCCGATCTGGAAAACGCGGTCGAACTCGGTAATCGCGCCGGGGCCTTGGGGATGCTCGAACTCCATGCCCTGGATGGTTTCCAGCAGTTGCGCGGTTTCGTGGATCAATCCCAGGCGGGGCAAATAGGCCAGCAAACGGCACAACATGCTTTGCAGGCTGCGGGCGGCCACGATTTTAAGCGGATTTCCGCCGCGGGCCAAGGACACGTAGAGCAAGGGCTGGTGCCCCAACGCCGTTAAAAGTTCCTTCCAGCCCTTTCGAACCGTTGAAGCCTCGCCGCGCATTACGGCCGAAAGCACCCGATGCATGGGCTCTTCCCAGGGTTGCACATCGGCGACGGGCGCGGGACGGGCCATTGCAGCGCGGATCATCCGCACCGCATCGGCCGTATCGACGCACGTGTTGATGATGCTCTCCAGCAGCATCTCCTTTACGCTGCGGCGCCGATCGTACTCGACCATCGAATCGTGCGCGCCGCTGGGGGCGGGAATGCGATAGCGCTGCACCGAGGCGAGCAATTCCAACAGCCCCCGATAGTTGCCGCCGCCTGATCGTGCCATCCGGCAAGGACCTCGTCGCGCTGAGGATCGGCGGCAACGCCGGAAAGGCTGACCGTGGCCGTCATCTTCCACAGATGGGCGATCATGGCCAGAAAGGCCAGATGCCCCACGATCCGTTCGGCCTCGAAGACCAACTCGCTTTCGGCGGCGTCCGGGCCGGTCTCGAACAGCGAACTGTCCATGCCGTCGTCGGTGCTGTCGCGGTATGTAAGATGCTCGTAGGCCGCGCTGAAGAGGTTATCGCTTTCCTCGCCGGGCTCTTCTTCCTAGTTCATCGTTTTTCCCGGCCGCCGCGCCTTCGGCAAAGGCTTCCAGATGCGGCACGCGCCAGAACTCGCCGGCGTTGGCCTCCAAGTAGTCGAGAAATTTTTTCGCATGCGACCATCGCTGCCTGGGAGAAAGGATGATTGTTCCTGGTCGTCTCCTCGGCTTCCTGTTCCGACCGCCAAAGGTCTTCCATCCACAGGACGGCCAACTCGTTGAAGGAATAGCTTTCCTCGGCCAGGGGTATGGAGTCGGCCTGGCTGAGCCAATGCACCAACAATGCCTGGGCCGCCACCAGGTCGCCGTGATCCAAGAGGGTATCGACGACCAGGGCGTAGGATTTGGCCGTTTGGAAATTCTCCACGTGTCTGCGCCAAAAAGCGATGTCCCCGGCCGCGGCGCCTGCTTCGTGCCAGGCCTTTAGCGCGGCGGCCACCTGCTGGGCCGATTCATAAGTATCCCGGCCGGAAATGCCGCCGATTTCGCTTACCTCGGTGGTGGCGAATTTATCCCACCACTCGGTCAATCGCCGGAGTTGCCCGGCAAGCAGCGTCTGCACCGTCGTTATTGCCCGAGGCGGCCGCTTCCTTGCCGGTGCGGATATACAAGGCGAAAATGTCGCTCATCAAGTTCATCAATTCGTCGATGCGATAATCGTGGATGCTGTTTTCCGGGGAAGGAAACAGGCTGAATTGCCCGCCGAATCCCAGGATGTTCCAGGGATCGACCATCGCCCCGCACTCGATTGCCCGATGCAGGATATTTTCGATCTCGCTGAGCAACATCACGACCGGCTCCAGCCGGCCATGATCGATTTCCCCATGCGCGGCGGTCAAGCGGCATTGCATGTCGCAAAGCATGCGCGCCGCGGCCACGGGCACCACGCGGACCTGGCGCCGGGCCGCCTCGGCGTATCCCATGCGGGTAAAAAGCTGCGCCAGATGCACGTGCTGCAATTGTTCGGCGCGGCGCTGGGCCAGATAATGATTGAAGTGCTGCCTTGCGCCGCCGAAAGGCTGCTTCAGCGCAGCCGCTTCGCGCCCAAGCCGCTGTGCATGTTCGCCTTCGACCCGGGCGAGAAGTCGCTGATAAAACGCATCGCGATAGTCGGCGATCTTCTGCACCAGCGTGGGCAAACCGATGGTCGAATCGTGGGCATTGGGCCGGCTGCCGCTAACGCCCGAGCCCATCAACATCGTGCCGGCCAGGACCGCCGCCTCCTCGAAGAGCAGTTCTTTATCGGCGATTTTGCCGCGGGTTTTCAGGCGGTCCATCATGGCCTCCAGCGCCGCTTGCTGCACCACGAAGCGGCGGCAGCGCCCGGCGCCGTCGAGCTGGTTCATGTCCCACTGGCCGAAAAGATAATTCGGCCGCTTGTTCACCGGATGATCGAAATCGTACGCCCGGGGATCGACTGCCAATTCGTCGAGTTGGTCAAGGGGAAACATGGCGTCGAAAAGGATGGCCGGGTCTGTTTCCCCCAGGATTTTCAAGGCGGTTTCCACCAATTCGCGATACGGCCCCGCGCTCACTCCGGCCCCGCGAATATATAATGGAACCGGCCGCACCCACTCCTGGGCGTAGGGCTGGATTTTTTGCGCGCTTTGCAGCACGGCCACGGGCCGGTAGCCGATATAGTCGTTCAGCCTGGCTGCAGCGCCGCGAACTATGCGGTCGATTTCGTTCCAGGGCGGCCCCTGCTGCAATACCGCCTCGCACATCCGGCCGATGAAAAACGGCAAAAACAGTTGTTCGTCCTTCTGGTGGAACAACAGATCGCGATGATGCAGGCGATAGCCCGGCAAGGCATGAAAAAAAACCAGCCCCACCACTGCCTCGGCCTGTTCCACGCTGCGGAAGGCCTCTGAATTGCCGGAAATGCCGGGCAAAGCCTCGCGAAGCACGGTTCCCAGGCGCCGCCAAGCCGGCTCGCCGCTACTGTCGTTCCTATCAATGTCGGCGAACAGGTCGTTAAGGTTTTTTAGAAA
This sequence comes from Pirellulales bacterium, assembly GCA_963844755.1. Taxonomy (GTDB): domain Bacteria; phylum Planctomycetota; class Planctomycetia; order Pirellulales; family Thermoguttaceae; genus JBEKIK01. The sequence continues at coordinate 608,844 of CAWJPM010000011.1, read as the reverse complement.
TGTCGGGTCCGGCGCCGGATGAAAAATTCAAATAACCCAGGATTTCTTCAACAAGTTGCAAGGCGTCGGCTCCCAAAGCGTTTCGTTCCATGTTTCTCATGGTAAGGCAAACCCGTCAATCGGTCCAGCGGGAGAAAAATTGCGAGCCCGCCTGTTATGACAACCGAAATCGATAAAGGTTTTTTTTGAAACGGAAATTGGCAATGGGAAAAAAGATGAGCACAGCCGAACGTGCCACCTTGTGGTGGGGTGTGCCAATATTGCCTCTCCCCCCGCTTAATAGTGGTTTATGTCAATCCAAGCCCATCGGACCATCGAGACAAAGGGTTTTTCGCGTGCATAACGTATCGGAGTATATTATTATAAAATGTGTTGGCTAACCATCAGTTGCAAATTGAAAACGCGGGGACTGTCCCGATTTTCGTGTCAATGAAAATGGGACTATCCTTGTAGGGCGTATTAGTGTGATTGTAAAGGGATTTTACGTTATGATACGACGTTTATTTTGTCTCATTGCCGTTTTGGCCGCTTGGCAGCCCTGCGTGACGTGGGCCCAATCGGCGGGAAGTGAAATCATACCCCAGGGCCTCGCTGCTGGGCATGGTTTGACCCGCGCCTGGTTCACGCAGGTGGAAATGGACCCGGGCCGCTCGCGGTTGAAGCACCTGGTGTTGTACGATGGAATTCTTTACGCCCAGACCGATAAGGCGATGGTGCATGCCATCGACGCCGAAACAGGGGCCACGCTTTGGGCAAAACAAATCGGCCGGCCCGAACATCCCAGCATGACGCCCGGGGTTGGCCGCAAATTGTTGGCCATAGTCAACGGTTCCCGGTTGTACGTGGCCAATCGCTTAAACGGCAAAATCCTTTTGGAAACGGATATTGACGGGGCGCCCGGCGCTGGTCCGGCCGTCAGCGACCAACGGGTGTACGTGCCCATGGTCAAGGGTCTTCTTTTGTCTTACCGTGTGGAAGCGATTGCCGATCCGTTGAAAAAAACGGGCAAGGAAACCCCTCAATCACCTGAAACGTCAACAATAGTAAAAACCGAGGATAACCAAATTGTCCACCTTTCTCAAAAAACCGTAAAAACCATATCCTGCCAGTCGAAGGGCCAGACATTGGTGCAGCCGTTGATCACGCGGGAAAACGGAATGGAAGAATATGTCGTCTGGCCCACGAATGAAGGCTGCATGTACATTGGGCGCGTGGGCCGCAACGCTGATGCTTATATCGAAGTGAAGTATCGGTTGGAAACGACCGCTCCCATAATTGCGGAACCTACTTATATGCCTCCGGATCCGGAAATATCCGGCGATTCCGGCTTAATCCTGGCTGCTACCGGCGACGGGTATGTTAATGCGATTTTGGAAAAAACGGGCGATTCGTTATGGCGATTCTCGGCAGGCGAACCGCTCACTCAACCGGCCGTGGTAATCGATGAGCGGATATACGCCGCCACCTCGCTGGGCGGGCTGCACTCGATCAACGCGAAAACAGGCAGCCATATCTGGTATGCCCCCGGCATAGTCCAGTTCACGGCAGCCAGTAAGAATCGCGTGTACGGCGTGGACAAACTAGGTTCAATCCGGATTCTGGACGCTGCCACCGGCGCCCAACTCGATATCATGCCCAACTCGGCGCTAAGCGTTAAATTAGTCAACGACGACACGGACCGAATCTATCTTTACAACTCGAGGGGCCTGATTCAATGCCTGCACGAAACCGGCTTGACAAAGCCGATCCCCCACGGCGAAGCCCGCAGGCAGGTGGCCGACGCAGCGGCAAAATCCATCGCCAATCAAAATGGGCCGGAAAAAACCAGCGAGGAAAAACCAGCGGCCAAGGAGGAAAAACCGGCCGCTAAGAAAGAAGCACCCGCGAAAAAACCGGCCGGCGAAGACGCGGCAAAAGAAGCCGAAGGGCCCGCGGACAACGTCAAAGCCAGCAATGAGGCTGAAAAACCCGCCCCAAAAGACGAAAAAAAGGCCGACGCAGGCAAAGACCCCTTCACGGAATGATTATTTCCGCTGGTAGCCGATTTCCTCGGGTAGCCCAGGTTCTTGAACCTGGGCGGCTCTGCCGCAAGAGGTAGAACCGGATCCCAAACCTCTTGGGACTTCGTCCCACCGGTTCAAGAACCGGTGCTACTCACTTTTATAGGTTCAAGAACCGGTGCTACTCACTTTTATAAGCCCAGCGGTGAGATTTTCTTCTTCCCACTCCTTGACTACTCTACGTAAAACCCGTAAACAAGGGGTGATGCGTTTTTATTCAATCCATTTGAATTATGAGGTGCCTAGATGGAATCGCCTAAGATTAAACGTGCATTGATCAGTGTCAGCGACAAACTCGGACTGGCCGGTTTCGCCCGGGGATTGACCGCCCTGGGGGTGGAAATCTTCAGCACCGGCGGCACCCGCAAGCATTTGGAAAGCGAAGGCATTCCGGTCCGCGACATCTCCGATTACACCGGCTTTCCGGAAATGATGGACGGCCGGCTGAAAACCCTGCACCCCAAGGTCCATGGCGGCATCCTCTGCCGCCACGACAATCCCCAGGACATGCAGGCCATGGCCCAGCACGGCATCCTCACATTCGAACTGGTCGTGGTAAACTTGTATCCATTCGAGACCACGGTGGCCCGCAAAGGGGTAACGGCGGAAGAAGCAATCGAGCAGATCGACATTGGCGGCCCGACCATGGTCCGCGCGGCGGCAAAAAACCACGCCTTCACCACGGTGGCCACCAACACGGCTCAATATTCCGAGATCCTCGAGGAGATCACGGCCCGCGGTTGCACCTCGCTAGAGCTGCGGTATCGTTTGGCCGCCGAGGCCTTCGCCCATACGGCCAATTACGACAGGGCCATCGCCAACTTCTTCACCGGCGAGGCGCCCGGGGGCGTTTTTCCCGACGTTATCCGCATGAATCTCACCCGCAAGGGCGTGTTGCGTTACGGCGAGAATCCGCACCAGCAGGCGGCCGTGTATGCCAAGCCCGATTCCACCGATGCAAACGTCGTCGCCGCCCAGCAACTAAACGGAAAGGAACTTTCTTATAATAATCTGCTCGATCTCGATAGCGCACTGGCCATGGTGCGGAGTTTTTCCCGGCCGGCGGTCGTGGTCATCAAGCACAACAATCCCTGCGGCGCGGCCACGGACGACAACCTGGCCGCGGCCCTGGAAAAGGCAATGGCAGGCGACCCCTTAAGCGCATTCGGTTCGGTCTTGGGCCTTAACCGGGTGGTTGACGCCGCCTCGGCCGAGGTCCTCGCCGTCCCGGGCTTGTTCGTCGAGGCCATCGTGGCCCCGGATTATGAACCCGCGGCCTTGGAAATCCTCACCACCAAGCCCAAATGGAAGGCCAATGTCCGCTTGTTGAAAGTGGGCCAGTTGGGGCCATCGCAGCAACACTGGACCTATCGCTGCCTGGAAGGCGGCATGCTCATGCAAGAGGCCGACATCCTGCCCGATCCTGAAGAATTATGGCAGGTTGTTACACAAACAAAGCCTTCCGCGGCCCAAATGGCCGATCTGCGCTTTGCCTGGGAGATCGTGCGGCACGTCAAATCCAACGCCATTGTGCTGGCCAAGAATTGCATGTTGCTCGGCGCAGGCGCCGGCCAGATGAGCCGCGTGGACTCGACTAAAATCGCCATTGAAAAGGCCGGCGACCGAGCGACCGGCTCGGTGCTGGCATCCGATGCATTTTTCCCCTTCCCCGACTCCATCGAAGCCGCCGCCGCAGCCGGAGTTAGTGCCATAATCCAACCCGGCGGATCTAAAAAAGACGACGAGGTCATAGCCGCCTGCAACAACAAAGGCATCCCCATGGTCTTCACCGGCCGAAGACATTTTAAACACTAATGTCTACTATTCTCGACGACATCGTGGCAGCCAAGCGTGAGGAGGTCGATCTGGCCAAGGCCGATACGCCGGTGGAAAAACTCCGCGAGCAATCGGCCGCCGCAGAGCCGCCCCGCGATTTTCTCGGGCCGCTTTCGCAGGGCCCTCCCATCCGCTTGATCGCCGAGGTGAAAAAGGCCAGCCCTTCGGCGGGAATAATCCGCGCTGATTTCGATCCCGTAAATATCGCGCGAATCTACCAGGAGCACGGGGCGTCGTGCGTCAGCGTGCTTACCGACGGCCCGTATTTCCAAGGCAGCCTTGAGCATCTTATGCAAGTTCGCGCGGCGGTCGATCTGCCCGTGTTGCGCAAGGATTTTATCATCGACCGGTACCAGGTGTGGCAATCACGCGCGGCTGGGGCTGATGCCGTGCTCTTGATCGCCGAATGTCTCGACGATTTTACACTGCACGATTTGTACGGCGCCATCGTGGAACTGGGGATGACGCCCTTGGTGGAGATTTACCAGCCGGAAAATCTCCGCCGCGTGCTGGATACCGGCGCACAACTGGTGGGCATCAACAATCGCGACCTGCGGACTTTTCACGCCGACCTGGGCCATTGCATGCGCCTGCGAAAACAAGTGCCCGCCGGACGCATCGTGGTGGGCGAAAGCGGCATCCGCACCCGCCGCGACGTGGAAGCGCTCCAAGCGGCCGGCCTGCACGCCATGCTGGTCGGCGAAACCCTAATGGCAAAACCTGATATCGGCAAAGCCGCCGATGAGTTGTTGGGTAGAGGGCCGGCGGCGGAGGGCGGAAGTAAATGAATGTGTGTTTTACAATCATCAACTTGTAATAAAAAACACTTTCGCAAAACGCGCTTGAACCTCAAACAAGACTCCTTACCCGGCGGCCCTACGCCAATGCCGGAGGATTTTCACCATTTCAACCCAATATTCCCATGAACGCACCTTATACCATCGTCATCGGCCTTGAAGTCCACGTGCAGTTGCTCGCCGAGAGCAAGATGTTTTGCGGATGCAGCACCAAATTCGCCGCCCCGCCAAACACGCAAACCTGTCCGGTGTGCATAGGCATGCCCGGCTCGCTGCCGGTAATGAACCGCAAGGCCTTCGATCTGTCTTTAAAAACCGCCATCGCCCTGAACTGCGCAATTCCGCACTTCACCAAGTGGGACCGGAAAAATTATTATTATCCCGACCTGCCCAAGGGCTATCAGATCAGTCAGTTCGATCTGCCCTTAAGCCACGACGGGTATTTGACCATCTCCGATCCCAAGGGCCGCATCGAAGCGAAGCGGATCGGCATCATCCGCGCCATCTCGAGGAAGACGCCGGCAAAAGCATGCACGACGAAGTGGCCGGCAAGGCCGACTCGCGGATCGACCTGAACCGTGCGGGCACGCCGCTTTTGGAGATCGTCAGCCAGCCCGATCTCCGTTCGCCCGCCGAATCGAAGGCATATCTGACCGAACTGAAACTGTTGTTGAACTACCTGGGTGTTTCCGACTGCAACATGCAGGAGGGCAGCCTGCGCGTGGACGCCAACATCAACCTGCACATCGACACGCCGCAAGGAAAGATCGCCACGCCCATCGTGGAAGTAAAAAACATGAACAGTTTCCGCGCGGTCGAACGGGCCTTGGCCTACGAAGCCCAGCGCCAGTATCGAGTGTGGCAAGAGACCGGACACAAACTGGGCGACGTGCCTAAATCGACCCGCGGCTGGGACGAGGCCGGGCAGATCACTCACGAACAACGCTCCAAGGAAGAATCCAGCGACTATCGCTACTTTCCCGATCCCGACCTGGTGCCGGTCACGGTTACCGACGCGGAAATCCAACGGATTCGCGCGTCCCTGGGTGAATTGCCCGCCGATCTGCGGACCCGCCTGGAAAACACCTACGGCATCACGCCCTACGACAGCGACGTGCTTGTAAACCAGGGCCGGGCATTGGTTGATTATTACATCGAACTGGCCGATGCCTGCGGCGACGGCAAAATGGCCGGCAATTGGATGCAGCAAGACGTGCTTCGCACGCTGAACGAGCAGCAGATCGACATCTCGAAATATCCGCTACGCCCCAAGGCATTGGCCGAACTCCTAAACGAAGTCCGCGCCGGCAAACTCGACACCAGCCGCGGCCGCGAAGTCCTGGCCGACATGCTCGCCTCCGGCCGTTCAGTAGCCGAGTCCATAAAAAGCCTGGGCATAGTGCAAGTCGACGAGTCAGCCCTGGTCGATCTCTGCCGCGAAGTGCTGGCCGCCAATCCCAAAATCGTCGCCGAAGTAAAGGAAGGCAAGCAAAAAGGCCTCGGCCAGCTCATCGGCCAGGCCAAAAAGAAAAATCCCAACGTCAACCCCAACCGCGTGCGGGAAATTTGCCTGGAGTTGATCGAAAAAGGAACCCTTAATTAACTCAATCTGCCGCAAAAGAACACAGAGAGCTCAAAGATAACAAAAATGAAGACGATTAAGGAACTTTGTGACATTGTACGGCAAACTGCTTATGATATTCATGTGTATTATGGGCACGGGCATTTGGAAAAAGTGTATGAAAACGCTTTGGCGCATCGCCTACGCAAAGCCGGCGTTGCAGTCGAGCAACAATTTCCGCTTACTGTTTACGATGAAGATGGAACAATAATCGGGGAATATTTTGCCGACATACTTGTAGACGGGCGATTAATAGTCGAACTGAAAGCCTGTAAAACAATTGCCAGCGAACATATTGCACAAATTCTGGGCTATCTTAAATCCGCGCGAATAGAAGATGGTTTGCTGATAAACTTCGGTAGTTTCAAATTTGAAATAAAAAAATATATTTTCAGCCGCGAAGGAACACAAGGACCACAAGGATATGACATTCAATGAAAGTAAATGAAAGCAGATAATAAATCAGGGATAAACATAATAAAATCCTTTGCGATCTCTGCGTTCTTTTGTGGCAAATTACTGTGGTCAAATCAGGCGGTTAAAAGCAACTCGGAGCGGTTTCCAAAGGACTTTAACTTCCAAATCGAGCCTGGGAGTTTGCCGAATTGAAATCTCAAGGAATTGTGACGAGCGACGTACGTGCGGCTTTAAGGTCACAATCTGTGATCTTAAACACCCCACCTTAAAGGTCGCAAAATGCGACCATAGGTTAGAAAGGGGGGAAAGCTGACATTCTGCTTTTATGGAATAATCCCGATACCCAATACACACGCGGTTGCTTCAAACACCGAAACTGGTTCCTACCAACCGGGCGGATTGGAGTAGGGGATGATCAGGCGGGACGAGATTTTTTTTGCCGGCCACGTCTTCCAGCGGCACGGGGGCGAAACTGTCGCCGCGGGCGGCGATCATCACGCCGGTGACGCCCTGGCTTAGCAATTCGGCGCAATGCGTTCCCAGGCGGGTGGCCAGCAGTCGATCGGCGGCCGAGGGAGTGCCGCCGCGCTGGAGGTGGCCGAGGATGGTCAACCGCGATTCCTGGCCGGTCAGGGTTTCGAGTTGTTCGGTCAGGCGCATGGTGTGTTCGAGGTGGCGTTGGTGCACCTCTTTCAGCCGTTCGGATGCCTTTTTCTTGTCCGTTTTTGATTTCGCCGTGCTCTTTTCGTCGAGCATTTGTGCGACCAGTTTGACGTCTTCCACTGACATGGCCCCCTCGGCCACCACGATGATGCTGAAGTGTTTTCCCGCCCGGGCCCGATCGCGGATGGAGTCGGCCACGAGGCCCAGATCGTAAGGGATCTCGGGTATAAGGATGACGTCGGCCCCGCCGGAGATGCCTGCGCACAGGGCCAGCCATCCGGCCCGGTGGCCCATGACCTCGACCACGATGATGCGGTTGTGGCTGGTGGCCGTGGAGTGCAGCCGGTCGACGGCTTCGGTGGCGATGCTCACAGCCGTGTCGAAGCCGATGGATATATCGGTTCCCGCGATGTCATTGTCGATGGTCTTGGGCAGTGTGACCACGTTGAGGCCGGCCTGTTTCAGGCGGAGCGCGTTTTTCTGCGTACCGCCGCCGCCGATGCATATCAGCGCGTCGAGATGGTGGCGTTTATAGGTCTCGACGATTGCGCCGGTCATGTCGCGGACTTCGCCGCCGATGGGCATCTGGTGCGGCTTGTCGCGGCTGGTGCCCAGGATCGTGCCGCCGTCGGTGAGGATGCCCGACAGCATGCCGGGCTCCAAGGGCATGGTGCGGTCGTGAACCAGTCCGCGAAACCCGTCGCGGAACCCGATCAGCTCCATTTTAAACGGATCGCGGGCGGCCTTGCCTACTCCGCGTATGGCGGCATTCAGTCCCGGGCAATCGCCCCCGCTGGTTAGAATTCCTATATGCTTGAACATAATTTTAAAGGTTTAATGTAGGAGCGGGTAGCACCGGTTCTTGAACCGGTGCTACCCCTATCGATGATTATGGTAAGCGAATGAATGAATCAATTATAGCCATATTAACTTCTGCCACAACCTCTTGCGACTCCGTCGCACCGGTTCGAGAACCGGTGCTACCCCCTGATCCAAAATACGGTAGAATAAAGTCGAGGTAAAAATTTCACTTTATGGTTTTGCTCACTCATGTTTAAGCGCAAAACAGCATCACATAAATATGCTTCCCGAGCCAGGCCGGAAACCGCTACATCATCGAATCCGACGTTTGTCATTGCCGTAGGAGCGGCGATAATCGTCGTTGCCGCGTTTTTGGCTTATATCCCCTGCCTTGGCGGCCGGTTCGTCCTGGACGACGACTTGCTCATAACGGAAAATCCCCTTATCCACGCCACGGATGGCCCGTACCGATTTTGGTGCACTATCGAATCGCCGGACTTCTGGCCGACGACCGGCACTACGTTTTGGATCGAATGGCGGTTGTGGGAAGAAAATCCGGCCGGTTACCACGTTACCAACCTGATATTGCACGTCGTCGAATCATTGTTGATTTGGGTCATATTGCGCAAACTGTCCATTCCCGGAGCTTTTCTGGCGGCGCTGCTTTTTGCCGTGCATCCGGTGAATGTGGAGTCGGTGGCCTGGATCTCGCAACGAAAAAACATCACGGCCATGTTGTTTTTTCAATTGTCGATTCTCTGGTATTTAAAGGCGGACATGCCCACGGCAAGCGTGGGCATGGCACCTGCTCGTTCTCATGGAGAACCGTGGGAACGAGATACTTTTTCATCCTTCATCCTTCATCCTTCATCCTTTCATTTATACTACTGGCTGAGCCTGGCGGCGTTCGTCCTGGCGATGCTGGGCAAGGGTTCGGTGGCTGTATTACCGGTGCTGCTTTTGGGAATTGTGTGGTGGCTGCGTCCTTTGGAAAGGCGGGACTTTGCGCGAATCTCGCCGTTCTTTGTGGTTGCCGGGGTTCTGGTCGGGGTAAACGTGTGGTTTCAAACACATGGCGCGGAATCAGTGACGCGGAGCGCCGATTTTACCCAGCGCCTGTTGGGGGCCGGCGGCGTGGTGTGGTTCTACCTTTACAAGGCGATTTTGCCCGTCGATTTGGCCTTTGTTTATAAGCAGTGGCACATCGAAGCCGGTAATCCGCTGTGGTGGCTCCCGCTGTTGGCCGCCTTGTCCGTTACTGCCGTGCTGTGGCGATATAGACAAACCTGGGCCAGGCCGCTCTTGTTTGCCTGGGCGTTTTTTTGTGTGGCCCTTGTGCCGGTGATGGGGTTTACCGACGTGGGCTTCATGAAATATTCGCTCGTGGCCGACCATTATCAACACATCGCCATTATCGCCGTAATCGCATTGGCGTCGGCGTTTTGGAGCTTGTGGCGTCAGGGTATGCAAAATAAATTCCGCTGGGCTGCGACTTTAGCGGCTGTTGCCGCTGCCGGATCGCTCGCATTGCTCGCCGGTCAACAAAGCGCGATCTACAGCGACGCCCTCACGCTTTATGGCACAACGCTGCAAAAAAATCCGGATTGTTGGATGGCCTACAACAACCTGGGCAACGCATTGACCGATCTGGGCCGAACTGGGGAGGCCATCGAAAAATTCCAAGAGGCATTGCGGCTAAAGCCCGATTACTCCGATGCCCACAACGATCTGGCCGCGGCGTTGGTCCAATCGGGCCGGCTGCAAGAGGCACTGGAACACTATGAGCAAGCCCTTCTCTTAAGACCCGATTACCCCCAGGCCCACAACAACCTGGGCAGCTTGTTGTCCGAAACAGGCCATTTGCCGGAAGCGATTGAACATTACGAAAAGGCCATCCGCCTGAAACCCTATTATCCCGACGCCTACAACAACCTTGGCAATGCATTAACCTATCTGGGCCGAACTGGGGAGGCCATCGAACAATTCCAAGAGGCCTTGCGGCTAAAGCCCAATTACGCCGATGCCCACAACAACTTGGGCGTCGTACTCGTCCAGACGGGAAAACTTCAGGAGGCGCTCGACCACATTAAACAGGCCGTGAAGATTAAGCCCGACTACTTAAACGCCTATAAAAATTTAGCGTTGGTCTACGCCACGATGCACCAATCCTCCGAGGCCGTCGCCGCAGCCCAAAAAGCACTGGAAATTGCCCGATCTAAAGAGCAGACGGCACAGGCCATGCAGATTGAAAATTGGCTGAATTCCTACCGCGCCGGCGCCGGATGTTCCAAGCGGACAACGTTAACTTGCACCGTCTTTGCTTGCCGCGAATAATTAACCCCCGGCAATTACACCGGGGGCTTGCGTTGCGGTTCTAAGGCCTGCGCCAGGCCAAATATAAATAATCGACATACTGCGAAGTCAGTGTGCAGGCCCGGGAGTTTTGCTTTTTAGCTTATCGCCGAATGTTTTTTCCAGCTTGATGATCTTCGGCCTGATGACCATTTGACAGTACGGCTGGCGCCCGTGAAGACGATAATAGTCTTGATGGTAATTTTCGGCCGGGAAAAACTCCTGGAAAGCAACGATTTGGGTGACGATCGGCCCATGAAACGTCCGGGCGGCGTCAAGCTTATGCTTGTACTCTTCGGCCGCTTTTCGCTGCTGATCGTTGTGATAAAAAATCACCGAGCGGTACTGCGTGCCGGTGTCATTTCCCTGGCGATCGGGCGTTGTCGGGTCGTGCGTTTTAAAGAAAACTTCCAGCAGTTGTTCGTAAGAGATCTGCGCAGGGTCGAAGGTGATTTGAATCGATTCGGCGTGTCCGGTTTGGCCCGTGGAAACCTGCTCGTAAGTCGGGTTCTTCACGTGACCTCCGCTGTAGCCCGAAGTGACTTTCTCCACGCCCTTGAGCCGATCAAACACCGCCTCGGAACACCAGAAACAGCCCATGCCGAAAGTGGCTTGTTCCAGCTTTTTGCCGGGAGCATCGCTCACGGATGGCTGATCGGGTGCGATTGCCATGGATTTGTCTCCTTGGGCAGAACTGTCGGTTTGCTCGACAGACATGGCTTTTATTCCTGTAAATGAAAGAGTTAGCAAGATTAATCCGCCGATCAGGTATTTTCTTGCGGCAATCCGGCGATATCGAATTTCAATAGAGTCGTCCGACACGACGACTTCCGGCGACGGCCCGGCCGATTGTGTAATGGCATACATGATCATTGATAGTCAAGAGTTTCTTAGTGTTTACCAGCCGACTCCACCGGCGATTCATCGAGTTTCAGGGCCGCCGAATTGATGCAATAGCGAAGCCCGGTCGGCGCCGGACCGTCGTTGAAAACGTGGCCCAGATGGCCGCCGCAACGGCTGCACAAGACTTCGGTGCTGTGTGAGAAGTGGCTGTTATCTTCTTTGTTGGTCACGCTAGAGCGATCGTAAGGCTCCCAGAAGCTGGGCCATCCCGTGCCCGATTCGAATTTGTCATCCGACTTGAACAACGGCTGCCCGCACCCGGCGCAGCGGTAGATTCCGTGCTGATGGCTGTTCCAATATTTGCCGGTGAAGGCCGGCTCGGTGCCTTTGTGACGCAAGATGGCATACGTCTCGGGCGCAAGCCGCTTCTTCCACTCGGCATCGGTCTTGGGCAAAGACTGCAATTCCTTATCCGCAGTTATTGTATTCGACATGGAAGCATTCTCCTTTCGTGTTTGAGCACTGGCGCACGGCAGCAAATTTTTCGTTGCCGGACAAATCCAGGTTGCGGCGGCAAGAACGGCAATACACCAGCGCCATTTCATTGGTATTAACCTCTGTTTACATATAACTCTACTTAATTATACGGCCGGCGATCAAGGCTGCTTAACTAATGTATTTCCTGAATGACCCCTAGGATATCGACGCAAAACTTTTTCACTAACGAAGAATAATTAAGATGTGCAATATGCCGACGTTAGTCTATCTCCTCATGGCAGATACGGCATTTAAATAAGGGACACAGTCAAAAATACCCGCTTTGTTGTATTACGCGTTTCAACGCCTAATGGTTCGCATCTTGCCCCTCTGCGGATCAAGGTCCGATCTAATCGGGCCGTATAAAATGTAACGGCTGAAATGTTTGTGAATTTCGCCAAAGAAAATCCCGTCATTAAAACCCAGCGCAATTCCCAATCGAAGGCGCCAAAATAAGAGGGCACGAAAATGAGCCGCACCGCTTACACACTGCTTTTCTGTCTATCGCTAGTTCCCGTCGTGGCGTTAGCGCAGCAATCACAGGCGCCGATACCGGCGCCGCCTCTCCCCGCAAAGGCATTGATGCCGGACGAGCAAACATCGGCGGTAAAAAACGTAGAAAACCCAACGCCGATGACTGCCGCAAAGGCCCCGATGCGCGGGCAGCCCGAAGAGTCGTCCTCGCCCGGTTCCGCCATCCCGAATCAAGGCTCCGCCTGGATCAGCCCGCCGCCGCCGGATTCCACGGCAAGCGTGCCGCTGGCCTATCCCGCGACTCGCATTGAAACCGCCTCGCGGGTTGAGGCTCTTATTCGCGACGCCGCCGCGCTAAGGGCTCAGGGCAATTTGTCAAAGGCGATGGAGTTGTATAACGAGGCCCTCGCCTTGGCGCCTCGATACGCTGAGGCCTACAGGCAGCGGGCGCTGACGCTCGTTCGTCTCGGCGATCGCGTGCAAGCGCAGATCGATTACGCCCGGTTCCTGGAACTCGATCCGCAGGCGCAGCCTCGGGTGCGGGACGAGATCCAATTGTTCTCCCAGAGCGGGTACGCGCGGGTTGGCGAAACCGAAGTCGCGCTGAACCGTCCCGCTTTGCCCGTAGAGGCCGGCCCGCCTATTGTGGAAACCGTCGCGGCGCCAAATGCCTACAATCCGGCGAAGCAGTCGGATCTGAATTATTCCATTGCCCGGGATGACTTTCAGCGCGGTGATTACAACGGCGCATTCCAATGGGCGCAGCGTGCCAACGAGGCCATGCCCCAGGCCCGAATTCACGCGCTAATGGGACAGATTTTATTCGCCCAGGGCTTTTACAGCGGCGCGGCAGGCGAAGCCCGCGCGGCGGTAGACATGGCCCCGTCAATCGACTGGACCACGCTATATGGCTTTTATGATTACAAGATGCCCCTGTTAAGCGCGCAGTTCCGCGCCCTGGAAGACTATGTTCGGCAGAATCCCTCGTCGTCCGACGCGCGATTTCTTTTGGGTTATGAGCACCTGATTCTTGGACAAACCGATATGGCTCACGCTCAAATGTCGATTGCCGCCGTACTCGAGCCCGTTGATGTCGTGCCAACAAGCATGCTGGCCCGAGACGGGGTGGAGATTGTGGGCGGCCGGCGCTTGTTGACGGAAAATATGCAAAAGCGGGAAGGAGTAAGCGTTACAGGAGCAACGGCGACCGCGGCGACCGAGGCCCCCCCGCAGCCCCACATGGCTGCCGCACCGACCAAAACGGAGGTGAAGTGATGAATCTCGTAAAAACTATCGTTTACCTGTCGTTGGGACTGCTGGCGGCCGCCGCCGCACTTCAGATTCCATTGCAGGCCCAAACCTGCGATACATGCGAGCCGGCGGCGCAGGCCTGTCAACCGGCGCCGCGTGAATGCACCGTCTGGGTGCCGCAAATCGTCTTCGAGAACCGCACCATAACGGTCGCTCGATATCGGCACGAAACCCGCGAGCGGATGGTTCTGGTCAACCGCGACGTGCCGGTTATTAAGAACATCGAGGAAGAGTACACGGTGATGGTCCCGCAAACGCGCCGCGTACGGTTGAAGATACGGTCAATCATCCGTTGTATCGCGACATCTCGTTGCGCAAGACGGACATGGCCCCGCAGATCGAGGCGCGTCAATCGACGCGCACCGTGTGCCGGCTGGTCTCTTTTCAGGAAGAGAAGACCGTTTATGAACCCGTGAATCAGTGCAATCAGAATGCCAGTGCGTCTCCGCCAACGTCGCAAGCCGCGGCATCCTCTGCCGATCCGGCAAGCGGCGGCGGGTGCGCAACCTGCGGCCAACCGGCTTGCACCACTTGCACGCAGGTAACGATCCCAAAGAAAATTAGCGTGACGTGCACCAAGCCGGTCAACGAGCAGGAAACCGTCCAGTACCCCGTAACCAGATTCCAACCTAACGCGCAGTTGCAGAACGTTTCCTACTACGAGTTCCAGCCGGAATATGTAACCCACGAAGAGCAATATACGGTCCAGGTGCCGGAAAAAAAGTGCGCACGCGCCAGGTCGCAGAAATGCGGACCGTTACCGAACAAAAGCCGGAAAAATACACGGTGTTGGTCCCATACCACGAAAAGGTCCAGGTCCCGTGTCCGATTCTCTGCTGCGTTCCCAATCGCATTACCGTACCGGCGCCAAGCGATGCTTGCGCCGACGGTAATCTACAGTGAGTATTGAGAGCTTAGGCCCGGTTCTTAAACCGGTGGGAAGTCCTAATACGAATTCTAATTTAAAACAGGGCGATTTGATTGCGCCCTCCCAGATTGCCCATTATAGTATAGCGACACCCGAACAAGGAGGTCGCTATGGAAGTGAGAGATCATTTACCTTTGGCAGAATTAGAGCGTCTGGAGCGGGAGGAACGTGATGCTCGGCGATCCAAACGTTTGCGGATTATCATTTTAGCAATTAAAGGATATACCGCCCCGGCGATTGCAATGTCACTTGGTTTGTCGCGTCGCGTGTGCCAGGACTGGGTCTATAGGTTCAATGAGCAGGGATTACAAGGGCTCGAAGATCAATGGGGCGGACATCGTCAGGGTCCACTAACACCGGAGGAAGAACAGCAAATGAGGCAGCGGCTGGACGGTGGGCCGACGCCTGAGGATGATGTTTGTTCGCTTCGAGGCGTTGATGTGCAACGTATTCTGGCTCAGGAGTTTGGCGTTCTCCGCTCGCTGCCTGCCGTGTATTACTTACTGCATCAATTGGGCTATTCATATCTGCGGCCCCGGCCGCGTCATCGCAAATTCGATGCGGAAGTACAGGCGGATTTTCAGCGTCGGCTGCCAGAGCAGATTATGACGATTGCCGCAGAACATCCGGGAAAACAGGTGCATGTCTTTTTCCAAGATGAGGCGCGATTCGGGCAGCAGGGAACCATGACCAACGTCTGGGCATCGAAGGGATCGCGACCCGTAGCAGTGCGTCAGACACAATACGAGTACTTGTGGGTTTTAGGGACCGTGTGTCCCGATACAGGGAGAGCCGAAGGACTGTTAAGCCCTCGCCTGAACACCGCTGTGGTCAATGTGTTTCTACATGAGTTTTCGCAAAGACTTGCCAGCAATGAACATGCCGTGATGATCTGGGATGGTGCCGGTTTTCACCGGAGTAAACAACTCCGAGTACCTGAAAACATCAGCCTGGTGCAATTACCGCCTTATAGCCCGGAGCTTAATCCGATTGAAAACCTCTGGCACTATCTTAAAAGCCACTATTGGTCGAACCGGGCATATGCTGACTATGACGCTTTGGAAGATGCCGCTATCACCGCCTGGCATACCGCGGTCCTCGATCCAGAAATCATGAAGTCTGTCTGTGCTGTCCCCTACCTCAAACGCGCTGATTTAAATTAGAATGCGTATAATAGGTTCAATCGATTATATGCAATTCCTTGTTGCCTCTTGCGGCAAAGCCGCCAGGTTCAAGAACCTGGGCTAACCGCTATTTATTTGGCATTTTTCATTACAAGGTTTCATTACAAGGAATATGTTTGGACCGTCCCCCGCTATCTGGGTGACAGGGGCGGTCTTTCGATATGTCTAGTACAGTTAAACGCACCCGAATAACCCGAAAAGACAGGCATTAACGATTTCGCGGAGAAAGTGGAAAATAGGGGCGGATATCGGCTGTCGGCATTTTTTATGGGAAAAACCGCGTTATTTGTGTTTTGTTCAAGCTAATCTTGAAAAGATGTGGATCGTTATTCCATAGATTAGATTTGGGGGCGTCTTACGTTATTTAGCGCAACAACTAGATCGGCTCCGGAAAAGCTCAGTAATTACATGAATCCGACTAACTCCAAAGTGCTTGTAGTCGATGACGATCCGGCCATGCTGCGCATGCTTTCGCGATGGTTGGAAAAAGTGGGCTACGCGACGCGAGTGGCATCCGACGGACTGCAAGCGTTGGCGATGATTGAGGCCGACTGTCCGGACTTTGTGATCACCGACTGGGAGATGCCCACCATGGACGGGCTGGAGCTTTGTCGCAGGCTCCGCGATCTCGATCTGCCGCATTACGTTTTCATCATGTTCCTCACGGTGAAGTCGGCTTCGGAGGAGATGATCGAGGGGTTGGAAATCGGAGCGGACGAGTTTCTTTGCAAGCCGGTATATCAAGAAGAGTTGCTGGCGCGGATGCGCGGGATCGCGGGTATTGGAACTGGAACGGCGGCTGAATACGATGGCCCATACCGATCCCTTGACCGGCCTGTTGACGCAGAAGACCTTTTACAACATCATGGGCAAGGAATGGTATCGGTCGAAGCGATATCAATCGTCGCTCTCGTGCGTGATGATGGACCTGGATTTCTTCAAGCAGGTCAACGACCTCCACGGCCACCAGGCCGGCGACGTCGTTTTAAAGAGCGTCGCCGATTTGCTGCTGGAAAGCAGCCGCCGCAGTGATTCTGTTTGCCGATACGGCGGCGAGGAATTCTGCATCCTCTTGCCCGAAGCAAATGAAGCCGATGCCGCGCTTTGGGCCGAACGCGCTCGCCTAAAGATGGCGGAATTGCGAATCCCCATGGGCGATAAACATATCCGCGTAAACGCCAGCTTCGGCGTGTCGCAGCGGCATGACGATACCCATTCGCCCGAAGGCCTTGTCGATCAAGCGGACCAGGCCCTGCTTTGCGCGAAGCGAACCGGGCGCGATCGCGTGATCCGTTACGAGTCGCTCAGCGATGCGGGGGAACTCGAACTGGTAACCACCGAAACCGATTTATTCAAAGGCATCCTGGCGCGGCATATCATGACTCCCATGGTCGTGTGTCTGCGGGAAGACAAGACTATTGGCCAAGCCTCCGAATTCTTTATTCAATCGCGCATCAATTCCACGCCCGTCGTCGATGCCCAGGGCAAACTTGCGGGCATGCTTTCGGAAAAAGATCTGATGGCCGCCATGGTATCGTTGAGTTGCTGGGAGCATCCGGTATCGAGCGTGATGAGACCCAACGTCATCACTTATGAAGAAGACACGCCCGCCCGCACGATCTACGAATTCCTCTGCCGAGTGGCGATGCGGCGCATCGTAATCGTCAAAGACGGATGCCCCACCGGGACCATAAGTCGGGGGACCTTATTAAGGCTGTTCCGCAATTTGGTGCTTAGCAAGGGTCTCCTCCGGGACGAACAAGGCGAAGAGTTGCTTACAAACGTCGATCCGCACCATTCCCGCGAGTATCTGGAAGAAACCACCCGGCAACTCTCCGCTCAGGTTTCGCAACTGCAAATGAGCCTGCAAGATGACAACAATGACCTAATGCCATATGTTGTCGGCGGAGCGACGGGAATGCAGGGCTTGGTCGATGGCTTGCTGGCATACGCCCGATACGCCGATTCCGGCAAGAATTACGGCGCCGATGAGCAATCCATGATGACCGAGGGAAATTGCGTGGATTGAGTAAAATCAAGGCGGATAATTATTATCCGCCCTGTTCCTGTTTTGTTCTAAGCGCTGTTTTTTCGCCTGCGTCTCCACTGCCGGATGTAACAAGCCAAACAAGGCATCTGCACAAAACCCCCGCAGCCGGAGCAGCGAACCGGCCGGCCGGCGGGCGGAATGAAATGCATATCCATCTGAAAAAACCGCAGTGGATAATCGCGGCGCTTACCTTGGGCAATGGCGCAAACCGTCCCCCGGCTCACGCCCATCCGCTCGGCAATCGCTCGTTGAGATAAACTGCCCTCAGCCAACATCTGCCGGATTTCCTTGACAATGTCAGTGGCAATCATTGCAAAAGCTCCTTGGCATTTATTCCCTTAAGAAACAATTAAATCCTCAAGATCCATGCCCCTTGATCGCCAATAGCGGCCAAATCATGCGCCCTTGGAATCAAGTCCTGTGTTCAGATTAGCGGTAGTGAGATTTCTCCCCGGAAAAAGTGCACATGCGTACAAAGCAAGAGCAGATTAACACATACTATACACAAGTCAATATAACAAATGAACAGTTATATGTACTTTTTATGTCTTAAAGAGAAGAACGCTAGAACATGACGTTGGTAGAAAGAATAGATTCAATCCGGGCTGTGAAAATAATAGTGTAATTACCCCCATAGAAGCTGCTGTTTTTCCTGTCTCGGCATTCAGTTGGAGTTTAACGAATACGTCGACCTGGTTGATTAAATGCAATACATAAAGCCCATATAAAGAGATATAGCCGATCCGATTTGCCAGCCGATGACATTGCCGGTAATTATTGCCATGGGTTTAAAGAAGGAGTCGGGGAAGAAAAAAAAGCGGAAGAATTGAGATACGGCCGCTGGCATTTTAATTTTACCACTGTTATATCAACAATTTGCCTATGGACATGACTTATGTCTGCATCCTTCATTCCGGCAATACTTGCCTTGACATTCTTTGGAATAGTTTTGCTTTCCGCCGCGATACTAATCGGAACGCGGAGGGCCCAGCGCGGCGGCCGCGAAAAATAGCAGTCAGGGTTCGGAGTTCAGGCTTCAGAACTCGGAGGATCGCTGATCGGCGAATCCCGCCGCGACGCAAAAGCGCCGCCAAAACCCCCGGTGTAATCACCAGGGGCTAAATAACCTTCGGCTGGCTGATCATACATACGTCGTCGGTTTTGAATATCTCTTGCAGGTCAGTTTTAGCCGAGGGCATTTTGATCTCGCGCTGTAGATTAGTCGCCGCTTTGTCCACGGTCATGGCATTCATGCCGGCGATTAGTTTGGAAACCGTTTCTTTTTCCACATTCAGACAAGATAGATCGACGCCGGCCTCGGGTTCATCGGGCGGGCATTGATTGCTGTTTTTCAAATTTCTTGTAGTATCTTCGACAATTGCCTGATTGGGCTTGTTCGACTTGGGTGCATCGCAAGTTGATTTACAAGTGATAACGCTGGTCGATCCGTCGGTGGCGACTACGTACCAGGCGTCGTTTTCAGGGCGGGGTATTTCCACAACCTTGGACTGCGAATGCATAAAGGCGGACCTGCCGGAAGCGATTTCCCGTTGCACCAGCGATTTCAAGATGTTGTTCGACGCGCGAGCAGTCATAGGTATGTGAGCGTAGGCGGCGCCGCCGGTTGGCGGCACCGTTTGTTCCAATTCAAGATATTCCGCTGATTGGGGCGAAGCTTAAACTGACTCCCCAACACAGTTCAACGGAGGATTACGCGGCTTCGGCTGCCGATTTCACTTCGGCCCAGGTCCGCCTGTACTGCAACGCTTCCAGCAATTCGGCCAGGCTAAGCGTTTTGTTCTCCAGTTCCAGGGGAATCTCCATGCCCGGGTCGCAAACCAAATCAACCGTTCCATCTTCGCCGAGCAGGGAATCGAACTCCCTTAGCAATCCGTCCTGGACGGCCTGGCGAATCAAGTGTCCTCGGGTGGCCGAGACTTCAGTGGCGCGATCGCCCAGGCTGTCGGCGGCTCGCTTGGCCAGCGCGGGCAGATACTCGCTGGGAACCTCAATAATTTTTGGAACATAGACTTTAACTTGCATGGGATCTCGCTCCTACGTCGTTGGATCATGCTCTGTACTCAGCCCCCGAATTTGGGGCAGGGGGCGAGCAGAGCGACACTGCTTGCGCATGTCAAACGTATCGGCATGGCGCAACTAACGGTTGCACCGTTTTTTCAGGATTTTCAAGACCTGCGGATAGATCGGCAATTATGTATACTTCAGGAGGCCCACGGATGGCCCTTACCATTTACTTTCCAGGATAATTTTGCTTAGTCCGCCGATTTTAACATGTTTTTACTGAAAGATTTCTCAAACCGGCTTGTGGTATAGGTAGGAGCACACCCAATGGACGACACGCCCGCGACCCGTCCAAGTTTATTGGTGCGTCTCCGTAATCTCCAAGACCAACAATCTTGGGAGGAATTTTACACAATATATCAGCCGCTTGTGTTTCGGATGGCTCGAAACCAGGGTTTTCAAGATGCCGATGCATCGGAGTTGACCCAGGAGGTTTTCCTGGCCGTGGCCTCGGCCATCGAGCGCTGGGACCCGGACCCCCAGCGTGGGAGCTTTCGCGGTTGGCTGTTTCGCATAGCTAGAAACCTGATGATCAACTGGCTGGCCAACCGGCGGCGGCATCCGACTGGGTCCGGCAACAGCGATATCCGTAAACTATTGGCCGAGCAGCCCGATCCGCGCGAGTTGGACGGGCAAGACTCGGCAGTTTTCGACCGGGAGTACAAACGTCAGGCCTTTGCCTGGGCGGCCGACCAAATCCGCCACGAGTTTCGCGAAAGCACCTGGCAAGCCTTCTGGCTTACAAGCATCGATAATCAGCCCGTGCCCGAGGCGGCCGAGAAGTTGAAAATATCGGCCGGCGCAGTTTACATCGCCCGCAGCCGGATAATGGCGCGGCTAAGGCAAAAGATCGAAACCTTGGAAAAAAAATAAGCGAATCTTTGGAGAAAAAATAAAGGTCTACCACACGGTCCCCTCTCCCTTTGGGAGAGGGTTAGGGTGAGGGTGCTAAGTCTGGGAGAGAACGACATTGCCCTCACCCCCGGGTACCCTCTGGGTGCCTCTCCCAAATGGCGAGGGGAGTTTTTGCAACACCAAGAATCTATTATGGTATTATCCAATTCACAATGCGATCGGCGGCGACTCCAGGAGCTTCTGGAAGATAAATTGCCGCCAAAATCTCAAGACGATCTGGCCAGGCATCTCGAGTCTTGCCCGGATTGCCGCAAGGAACTGGAATCGCTGGCGGCCGGTCCGGATTGGTGGAGCGATGCCCAGCAGTTGCTCAGCACCATAGTAAATATAAATGACGCGACAAGCGCCGATAACGTCTTGCATCCGCGCGGCATGGTTTCCCATGCGGATGGCCTGCGATTGCAGTTCCTCTCTCCTTCCGACGATCCAACAAAGCTGGGCAGGCTCGGGCCTTATGAGATCGTGAAAGTCATCGGCCGCGGCGGGATGGGCATCGTACTGAAGGGTTTCGATTCGGTCTTGAATCGTTACGTGGCCATAAAAGTTCTAGCGCCCCAATGGATGCACAGCACGGCGGCGCGGCAGCGGTTTGCCCGCGAGGCCCGGGCCGCCGCGGCGGTCGTTCACGAGCACGTGATCGCTATTTACGCGGTGGATTCGGCGAATGAAATGCCATACCTGGTCATGCCGTTTATCGACGGCATATCGTTGCAAGAACGAATCGAGAGTGCCACTGGCTCTGCCATTGCCAAGGCGAGTGCCACTGGCTACGCCAGTGTTAAAGAAGGCACTACTGACACAGCCACTGGCATAGCCAGTGGCACTCACCTAACCAATGTCAACGGCCCCCTGGAATTGAAACAAATCTTGCGGATCGGCATACAGATAGCTGCCGGTCTGACGGCCGCGCATGCCCAGGGCCTGGTGCATCGCGACATAAAGCCGGCCAATATTTTGTTGGAGAACGGCGTGGAGCGTGTATTGATCACCGATTTCGGCCTTGCCCGGGCGGTGGACGACGCCAGTTTCACCCGTAGTTGTTTTATTGCCGGCACGCCGGAATACATGGCCCCGGAACAGGCCAACGGCGAATCCGTCGATCATCGGGTCGACCTTTTCAGCCTGGGCAGCGTGATGTACGCCATGTGCACCGGTCGGTCGCCGTTCCGCCGCGAAACGACCATGGCCGTGCTGCGGCAGATTTGCGAAGGAACGCCTCGCTCGATTCGAGAAATAAATCCCAAAATTCCCAAATGGCTGGAACGGATTATCGCCTGTCTGCACGCCAAAAATCCGGCCGAGCGATTCCAAACCGCCGACGAAGTGAGAAATGTGCTGAAAGATTGGTTGGACCATGTTGAGCAACCGTCGACTCATCACCGGCCGCGCTATCCGTCCAGAGGATGGCAACCATTTGCGGGATTTTCCGGGCGGGCGGCTCGTATTCCCTGGGCAGCGGCCGCCGCGTTGTTGCTCATGCTCGCCGGGATAACCGCCACTGAAATAACGGGTCTTTCACACTTGTCGCGATGGTTTTTGGGCATCCAGGAAGCCCGGAGCACAGGGTCGCCGCCGATTGCGGTTATTCATCGAGCCAAGGCTCCGTTGGCAAAGGGAAACACAAACGAGTTCTATGCGAATAAAGAAACCGCATTTGATAAACGGATGGCCGATCTGTGGCAGAAGCTTGGGGATTTGGGAGCAACCGCATCTGCCAGCGGATCATCCGATGAAGTGCCGGAAATGATCGCGCAATTCCGCTCGCAATTGGCTCAATTGCAGGCGGAACTGCCGGAATACCGTCAAGATCCGCAGATCGAGCGACTCCGGCAAGTCCAAGCCGCAATAGAACAACTCAAGCCGCTATCACCACCGCCCGAAGCCGGGCATGGCATTGATTCGTCGATGAGGGAGATTAGCGAACGCATCGAACAATTAAATCAAGACCTGTACAGGGATTTTCCCTAACAAACATATTTTTAAACAAAGGAGATTTTTACATGTCATCGCGAAAAAAATTTATGGTTGTGCTTTTGGCGACTTTATGCATGATGTTCGCCGTAAATGTATTTGCCCAGAGCAGAATGATGATAAAAAGCCGGATGGCGAATCGTCAACTCAAACTACTGCAACGGGGACGACAAAAACCACCGGGTCCCAGCCTGCCGTGACCCCTAGTACGGGTACGGCGCCATCTCCGGTTCCTAGAACATTTGAAGATGCGACGCCTGCTTCTCCACTGTGCGCTGGAGCACGATCCATTCAGGTAAAGCAAAACAGCCAATCGGAACGACGCGTCCAAGCGGCCATACAGCAGGCCCAAGAAGAATTGGAAAAAGCCGGAAAGCAGTTCGAGAAAGAGCTAAAGGATTTAGAAAAAAACAGCGATCCGGCGGCAATTCAGAAGCTCCAGGATGAAATGCGAAAAGCCAGCCAAAAGATCCAGGATAAAATGCTCATGGCCAAAGATCAATTGGATAGAATAGGGCAAGAGTATCGTTCCATACAAGTGGGGCCCGGCGGAGAGCAGTTTGATGTGTTCGGGGCAGGCGGCGGCTATAGCCTTAGCGCAGGCAGAGTAATCTGGGACGGCGGAACCGGTCAGATGATACTTTCAGGCCCAGGCAGCATGGCAATCATATCGGATCCCGAGGCCAAAGAACTCAGGGACAAGGAACAGGAATGCAAGGATAAGATCGAAAAGATCGTTGACCATTACAATTCCACCCCCGCTACTGCCCTAGGTGATCGGGCTGCCATAAAAATCGAGTTGGAAAAAGCGGTCGGCGAGCAATTCGACATCCGTCAGAAATATCGCGAATTGCAAATAAAGCAGTTGGAAAAGGAACTTGCCCGCATCCGCGAATCTATCCAAAAACGAAATGATAATCGCGAGCAAATAATCAAGCACCACATGGCCCAACTCCTGCACGAACAAGAAGACCTGGAATTCTAAGCGTACACCCTGCCGGACAAAAGGGTTAAAAAGTCTTAGAGCGTCTAATGCTTTGTATAAAACCAAAGGGTTTTTGTCAGAGCGTTAGACGCTTTAATTATTTCTTGTGCACAATAATTTCATTCCAACCCTATTTAAGCAGATTTTGCATGTTTTGGAATTCCCTATATTGTTGTTGACCAATGCGAAAACGCGATATATACTAAAGTCCACTATATTAGGTTCGGGGAAATAACGGTATTTGGCGGTTTTGGGGAATCTGATATTATATCTGCTCGTTATCAAGACGAGGAGAAAGATATGGCACAAACATCTTCCATAGAGTGGACCGAATCGACGTGGAATCCCGTGACCGGATGCACGAAAATCAGCGCCGGCTGCGCGCATTGCTATGCCGAGCGCATGGCCAAACGTTTGAAAGCCATGGGCCAGCGCCGCTATCTCAACGATTTCAAGGTCACGCTTCAGCCCGACGTGCTAGATACGCCCCTGCATTGGCGGCGGCCGCGGATGATCTTTGTCAACTCGATGAGCGATCTTTTTCACGAAGCCGTCCCGGCCGATTACATCGCCAAAGTATTCGCCGTGATGCAAGAGGCTTCGCAACATACTTTTCAAGTCTTAACCAAGCGACCCGAACGTGCTTTGGAGTTATCGCCCGATCTCCCCTGGCCTGCCAACGTTTGGATGGGCACGACCGTTGAAAGCGCTGATTATCTCAATCGCATTCGTTCATTGGTGCAAATTCCCGCCAAGATTCGTTTTCTTTCTCTTGAACCATTGCTAGGTCCGATACCCAAATTACCCTTAAAAGATATCCATTGGGTAATTGTGGGCGGCGAATCAGGACCGGATGCAAGGCCCATGCAATCCAAATGGGTTTTTCAAATCCGGGATCAGTGCCAAAAAAGTGGAGTGCCATTTTTCTTCAAGCAATGGGGCGGGGTGAACAAATCTTTGGCAGGGCGAGCACTAGATGGGCGAATTTGGAGTGAAAGTCCATTAAGCGAGGGAGGTTATAATGCCCATAAAACAAGATCGGTGGCCTGAGCTTTGTAAGCTTGTGGAAAAAGACGACGGTCTTCCTACATGGGATGAAGCTCAACATTGGACCCAACAAAAATTATATTTCTGGTACCGTTATCTGGATATCACCACCACCGCTATGTTTGATAAGCCTCCGTTTCGGGGAGGCTTGGTTTATGTTGATTTATTTGCTGGAGCTGGAGTTTGCACATTAAAGGATTCAGGAAAACGAATTCCGGGATCTGTTTTCATCGCAGCAAATATGACAAAGCCCTTTTGCAAGATCATTGCCTGCGAAGAAAATAAGGACTATGCAAAAGCATGCAAATCTCGCCTAGAGAAAACTTATGTCAAAAATAGTTGTCATGTGCTGCAAGGTGATTGCAATCAGCTTATAGATGAGGTGGTGCCACTCATTCCTTCGGACACACTCACCATTGCATTTATTGATCCAAAAGGGCTGGACGTACATTTTTCTACAATAAAAAAGTTGTCTAATAAAGCGCGTGTTGACTTTGTCATCTTGTTTGCTGATGCCTATGATATCAACAGAAATGCAGAATATTATTACAGGAACGATCCTAATTCAAAACTTGATCAGATATTAGGACCTGATTCTCATTGGCGCGAAAAACTTTCTGATCTTTCGAATCACTCTGGAGATAATATCAGGAATTTATTTGTGGAAATTTATAAGAAACAATTAACTCGACATCTCGGATATACTTTTTTTGAACATAAGACAATTAAAAGTGCTAGAGGACCACTTTATAAACTCGTCTATGCTTCACAAAACGAATTAGGAGTGAAATTTTGGAATATTGCTACAGGAAAAGATGTTGGCGGACAAAGGAATCTGTTCTAAACAAATATGCTTCTTACCCAACGTCGCCCAAATCTAATGCCTTTCCATAACGTCTAAGCATCATGGCGCGGAGCTTGGCGTGGTTTTCTTCGGCCAGGCCGGGGTCGGCGGAGACCAGGGCTTGGGCATCGCGGCGGGCTTCGATGAGCAGGTCGGTATCTCGCAGCAGATCGGCGATCATCAGCGGGGGCAGGCCGTGCTGGCGGGTGCCGAACAGTTCGCCCGGGCCGCGCAGGCGGAAATCGGTCTCGGCAAGCTCGAATCCGTCGGTGGATGATTCAAAGGCCTTCAGGCGTTCGATCGATTCGGGGGTTTGCGCGTTGCCGAACACGCAGCAGAAGCCGGGAAATTTTCCACGACTGATCCGGCCGCGCAGTTGATGCAGTTGGGCCAGGCCGAAGCGTTCGCCGCTTTCGATGGTCATCAGCGTGGCGTTGGGTACGTCCACGCCCACCTCGACCACCGACGTGGACGCCAAGACCTGGATTTCACCGCGGCGGAAATCGTCCATCAGGGCGTCTTTTTCCGCCGGGGTCATGCGGCCGTGAATCAGGCCGAGGCGGAAATCGGCCAACGGGCCGTTCGTCAGTCCCTCGAATGTCGCGTCCAGGCTGGCGGCGGCGGTCTGTTGGGATTCTTCGACCAGGGGTGTTATGACATATCCCTGCCGACCTTCGCGGAGCTTTTTCCTGAAGAATTCCCACCACTGGTCGCGCTTCTCATCGTCCGCCAGATAGGTATGCACTTTTTGCCTGCCCGGCGGACAGTCGTGCAAAGTAGATACGTCGAGATCGCCGAAAAGCGTAAGTGCGATTGTCCGGGGGATGGGCGTGGCGGTCATCACCAGGTAATGCGGATCGAGTCCGGAGTATTTCAACATCGCTCGCTGGCGGACGCCGAACTTGTGTTGCTCGTCGATTACTACCAGTCCCAGCTTGGCAAACGAAACATCTTCCTGGATGATGGCCTGAGTGCCGACGACCAT
This sequence comes from Pirellulales bacterium, assembly GCA_963844755.1. GTDB lineage: Bacteria > Planctomycetota > Planctomycetia > Pirellulales > Thermoguttaceae > JBEKIK01. The sequence continues at coordinate 582,141 of CAWJPM010000011.1, read as the reverse complement.
GTCCACCTCGCCGGCGGCAATTTGCTGCAATAGCGTCCCGCGCTGGCTGCTTGGCAATCCGCCGGTCAACTGCGCGCGGCGGACACGGCTTGAGGCGAGCAGTTTATCCAACGTGAGCATGTGTTGCCGGGCGAGGACTTCGGTCGGGGCCATCAACACGGCCTGATATCCGTGCGCCACGGCCAAGAGCATGGCATAAACGGCCACCACGGTTTTTCCGGAGCCGACTTCGCCTTGCAACAACCGGTTCATCGAGAGGGGTCCGGCCATGTCGCGGGCGATCTCGGCGATTGCCTGCTTTTGACCATCGGTCAGTTCGAAGGGGAACAGGCGGCGGATCCGTGCGTCGATCAGGGCTGTGGCCTCCATAGCCGGCGATCGACACTGGTCGTGCTGCTGCCGTCGCTTTACAGCCAGGGCCAACTGCAATACGAAAAGCTCTTGATACACGAATCGACGCCGCGCATGGTCCAGGTTTTCCCGGTCGCCTGGAAAATGAATCTGCGGCAGGGCTTTTTTTATTGGCCAAAGATTATGCACATCAAGATATTCTCCCGGAAACACCTCATCGAGCAACTCGGCATAATTCTCCAGTGCGCCGCTGACGATCTTGCGCATGTGCCACTGCTGCAAACCTTCGGTCAACGGGTAGACGGGCAGGATTTTGCCAGCCGGCTCCTCTCCATCCTCGGCAAGTGTTTCCACGCGGGGATGATGCATCTGCCACATCAGCCCTTCATACTTGGGCTTACCGGAGACCGCTACGCGTTGGCCGTAATCGAATTTTTCACGCATGAACGGTTGATTGAACCACAGTGCGCGTAGATATTCGGTTCCGGAGCGGATGAGCACGCCCAGCACGGCCCGGCCGGATTGGGATGTGCGCATCTCGATCTCGTTGACCACGCCGCGGACGGTTTGCAGTTTGCCTTCTTCCAGGCGGCCGATTTCGCGCTCGTCGGTAAAGTCCTGGTAATCGCGGGGAAAATAGAAAAGCACGTCGGCGACCGTGTGAAGCTCAAGCCTATGGAGCAATTCCGCCCGTTCCGGTCCCACGCCTTTGAGATACTGCACCGGCGTGGCAAGCAATTTGGCGGACGTAGGCTGCGGATCGTTCATGCCCTCTATTGTAAATGACTTTTAAATGAGATTGTAGGGTGTGTGAAACACGCCTTTTAAGAGCCTGTCTCCATAATCATTCTGCGAACCTATCTTAAAAGTCATCCTGAGCGCAGCGAAGGATCTCGGTTACAGCCCGGTGTTATCCATTTTCGCTCAGTAAGATGCCCGGTTGCCGCCTGAAACGGGTGCTTGACTCGGGAAGGTTATCGCTTGGTATTAGTCCGTATTTGCTTCATCCGGCCGCTTCACCACAACGTCGCCAAGATCTATATTTTCGCCCGGTTTGACAGAAAATTTCGTGGTGAAATCTTGTTTATAATCTCGCTTATTGTCGATCCAGTATGTTGCTCCTGGGATGATGCTTGGGAACGTGACCCGGCCGTCGGCGTTGGTCTTCAGACCGTAATAACGATTCCGATCAAGGTTGTCCATGATCACATATGTCATCGAGCGGTATTCTGAAAAAGATGAATTTTTCGGTTCGCCGGGAGCGATCATAAATAATAAAAACATTAAACGATTTTCAAAAAGATCATGATTTGTATATGGCTTCCCCTCTGCATCGACTATTCGAACTGTGGCCGAGCCGCATGGTTCCAGCCGGATTGTCGGCGGATCTGTTTGGGCTTTGACAGCGTCTAGTTCCGCCACAGCGCCGAGTTGGCGATCCTTGTCGAAGAAAAACACCTCTTGAGGCTTTGCAGGATCGCAGCTGGGCAATTCAAACTTGCCGTCTTCTATGAGTATTATCTCTCCATGATAATCAAAATATGTAGTCTGATAGCTACTGCTGATCAATATCGCTTTTTTAACAGGATTGCCCTGGGAATCGACGACCAAGCCTCGTATTGTCAAGCCGCGTTGAAGTTCGATGGCCGTTTCCAGCGGCTCGCTGTTCGCTTTGGGATCGAGTTTTACAAATCCATCGGGATAATTGAATTGCCCACCGGGTGTGTCCCTTTCTAATTCGCCATGTGTTATTTCTTTATGAATGAACTCGGGCGTGGGCGCCTTTACCAGCAGATAGCCCGGTCCGGGCATCACGGCGATCTCAAATTTGCCGCTATTGTCGGTCGGTATGCGGTGATGCATGTTTGCCCAATGCACTTCTTCGTGATAATTGGGATTGTTATGTTCACGGATTTCATATTCAACTCCTGCTCCTGCTATAGGTTTTCCCGAGCCGGCCTCGGTCATGCTCCCGCGCACCAGCACGCCCCGTGGAACCTCGATTTTCACGTCCATATTTGTTTGAGTGCCCTTGTTCGGAAATGTCTGCGTCCAAGCCGGATAAGGTTCGCCTGCAGGCGGATAAACAAACACTTGAAACACTTGAAAGACCTTCCCTGCACGGGGCTGTAGTCTTGGCCGCAGTTGAAAGCGGCCTTGAGGGTCGGTTTTAACGACTGCGCCTGGCCGGCCTGAAAAAAGCTCATAGTCAGTAGTTGTATCGACGCAAACCCCTGCCCCGGCAATCGGCGTGCCTGTATCCTCATGAGTCACCACCCCATTTATCATCCGCGCAGGTGACAGCTTGGCTTCGGGTACTTTTGTTCCGTTGATGTTCAAACGAAATTCCTGCGGCGCATAGCGCGGATCATCTACCTCAACGGATATTCGCATCGGACGCGGTACGTCGCGCCCAATGCCGTGAAACGAGAAACGTCCCTGATCGTCGGTTTTGGCAGTCGCCGGCCATGCCGCCGTTTTTACGCCTCCGCGAAAATAGTATTTTCCATCAGGATTGTTCAGTAATGCATCAAAATCCTTGAGTTCCACTTCAACGCCCGCCGCGGGCTCACCATCCGGATCGACAAGGCGACCGATTACAGGCGGCCCTTCTGCTTCAAGCTTAACGATTACCTTTTGGTTATGCGTGTCTCTTTTAAGAAGGACTTCATTAACGCCGTATCCGTCAGCCATGGCGACAATATCAGGTGTTTGATACTCGGCGGCGTGAATAGCCGGCACACTCATGCGAAAGTTCCCGCTTTGATCGGTCGTAGCCTGTCCAAATATTTCAGTGGGTTGTCTCTTCCATATTGTGTTTCGGATCGCCCGAACGGCCACATGCGCCCCGGCGATCGGCTTGCCGGCCGCATCGACGACCTGGCCCTCGACAACCGATATGGAATCGTTTGATGAACTCTTTGACATGGCGTCGCCCTTTGCTTGCGAAGCGTTAGTCTCAGCCGATGATTGGATTTTTTCATCCGCGGCGACTGCCGCAACTTGTTTCCCGCTAAAATTCAGAAGACCCATTAGACAAGCTACTGCGAGGGAGGTTGCCCAGACCGAAATAACCGCACGGCGGCCCAGGCGGATGGATATCTTGCGCGAAGAATCTAATATTCGCTCGATGCGGCGGCCGACGAACGAACGCAGCGATATCATGCCCACGCCGGCGGCCGGTTGGGGTTGATATTGCTCGGCGATTTCGACCAGGCGGCGGGCGTATGCGGCACGACCGGTGCAGATATGGACCACATAATCGTCGCAAACTTCCTCGGCCGAGGCCGCCAACCGCCGGACTAGAATCCACAAAAACGGCTGGAAAAACAAAACGGCAGTGCTTAGGCGGCCCAAAAAATTCCAAAAACAGTCGCCCCGGGCAAGATGGGCCAGTTCATGAACTAAAATTTCCCGGCAGTGGGCATCGGCTTTTTCTTCCTCCGGCAACAAAATCGCGGGCCGGCGCAGCCCGATAAGCAATGGGCTCGCGATAAACGGACTTAGCAACACCGTTGGCGATTGAACTCCCATTCTCGCAGCCAAGACTCGACATTCTTGGATTGTCCGCTCATCGGCCGGGCAGGCGGTGCGCTTCAGATATGCTGCCAGCCGCCAGGCCACAGCCAAACGGAATATTAAAACGCTCGAAACTATCAGCCAAACCGCCGTCAAGCAGCAAAAAATCACCATTGGCCAATTTGCGGATGAGATAAACTCTGACAGCGGTGAATTTTTCCATTCCGCCCGCGGTTCAAATTTCTCAGGCTCGATTGCCGATATGTGATGCGGCGCAAAACCTGCGCCTGCCGATGACTTCGACATTGCCGGATCGTTCGGGGCTGGCTGGGGATAATTAATGGGCGGGTTTTGCATAGACGTTGATCGGACGCCAGTCTCGGGCAATCGTGCAAATTCACTCGATATGTGCAGGTTTAAAGCGATGCCGGGAACGCCCGTCGTCTGAAACAAAAGCGCGAGCGTAGGACAGAGCATGACAGCGGCAAGGGTTGTGCGATAAATGGCCGATTGCATGGCCGCGCCTTTTCCGCGCATTAATTTGGCCGCGATTAGTCCGGCCGCGATCAGCAGACTGGATTGGATAAGCCAGTAGGCCGCAAACCATGTGCAGTAGTGCGATAATTCCGAATATCGCTCCATGAGATTCGATAAAAAAAGCATCGGCCTACCCTCCCTTTCTTTTCTGCCGGTCGATCATCTTGTGGATTTGATCGATTTCTTCGCGCGGGACGTTTTCGTGTTTCAGCAGGTACGAAACCATTTCAGCCGCCGATCCGCCGAATACCCGCTCCATCAGATCGCGGGTTGCCGCCCGTTTTACTTTGTCTTCGTTCACGGTCGGATAAAAAACAAAAGTTCGCTCCCGGACATCGTGCCGGATAGCACCCTTGGTTTCCAGCTTGCGGAGCAAGGTTTGCACGGTGCTGTGGGCGATCGGTTCGCCTTGGTTGAGGGTTTCGGTAATTTCGCGAGCGCTTATGCGTCCTTTTTCCCAAAGGACCTGCATGATTTTCATTTGCACTCGTCCCAACCGGGTGGCACTCATGGGCTTTGCCTCCGATACTTAAAGGTCGTTGATGTTTATAATGGTAAATTTATCATGGTAAACTATCCTGTCAATCCCCTTTTTTTGAAATTTATTTGTAAACCGGTTTCCCGGTAATGGGATGAATTGCAAACAATAAATACTTGGCCCATTTATCGAGAAATCTAGGGGGTATTGTCAAATTACGGGCTGGTAATACAATGTAATATCGTGTTGTAGGGTGCGTGCTTGCACGCACGCGCTTTTGCGGGAAATACCATTCGTGCGTTTAAGCACGCACCCTAGAGTTCAAGGGCTTTTCGCGTCAGATAATATTAGGGGTCATTTCTATGACTGCCAAGAAAAAACAAGAGATCGTCACTTTCAAAGTGGACGAGCCGCTTTGGGACGCCATGCGGGGGATCGAGAATCGTTCGGAATTTATCCGCTCGGCCATATTGTCCGCCTTGGACAGCGTTTGCCCGTTGTGCAAGGGGTCCGGCATTCTCACGCCCGACCAGCACAAGCACTGGGAAACCTTTGCCAAAAATCACGCCTTGGAAGAATGCGATGATTGTCATGCCGTACATCTGGTGTGCGTCGCCCGCGGCGAAGAAACTCAGTAGGGTGCGTGAAACGCACCGTATAAAATACGCATAAAAATTGCATATTGTCAATTGCAAAATGCAAATTTAAAATTGAACCATGCAATTCCAACAAAACATCCTTTCTTCCTTTGAAATGCACAAACCGTTGACGATGGATACGTTCCAATGATCCGTATACTCTCGTTGATAATATTGATAATCGCCATCTCCGCCGCAAATGCCTTAGCGGCGGAGCCGGTCGAGGTGTTTGCCGGCATTCCGCCGGTGGCCTATCTGGTTGAGCACATAGGGGGCGATCGGGTGCATGTCGAAGTATTCATCCAGCCGGGCCAGGACCCGCACACCTTCGAGCCGGGGCCAAGGCAAATCCAAGCTCTGGGAAAAGCCAAGTTGTTTTTCAAGGTGGGCATGCCATTTGAAAATCAACTTTTGGAAAAAATTCGCAGCGTGCATCCCGGACTGACGGTGGTCGATACGGCCGCAGGCATAAAAAAGCGGCTTTTAGCGGCGGATTCGTCCGTGGCCGGCGGCGATCATGGCGATCAAGATTCACACGGCCACTGGCCGGAGGAGTTGGATCCGCACGTATGGCTCTCGCCGCCGCTGGTGAAAATAATGGCAATCAACATCGCTTTGGCCCTGGAAAAGATCGATCCCGGCGACGCCACGTATTTCAAAACCAATCTTTTAGAGTTGCACCGAGAATTGGATTCCGCGGACGCGAAGATCCGCCAGGCGCTTAAGCCGTATGCCGGGCGGTCGTTTTTTGTGTTTCATCCGGCGTTTGGCTATTTTGGCGATTGTTACCATTTAAAACAGCAAGCAATCGAAGCCGAGGGCAAGCAGCCGTCGCCCAAACAACTTCGAGAATTGATTCAAAAAGCAAAATCGAAGAACGTGAAAATAATTTTTATCCAGCCGCAATTCGACCGGCATATCGCCCAGGCCGTGGCCGACGCCATCGGCGGCCGACTAGTGCCGATAAACGACATGGAAAAAGATGTCCTCGCCAATTTGCAGGACATGGCGGGGAAAATTGGAAAAGCCTTCGAGGATACCCGTACGGAACATTAAAGAACTGTGGCGTTCCCACGCTTCGTGTGGGAAATAACGAAGTTTAGCCCCGGAGCTTGCTCTGGGAGAAAATTGTAATCAGTCCGATGCCTGACGAACCTGTCATTTCACTTTGCGGCGTTTCATTCTCATACGGCAACGCGCCGGTGCTGGAGAATGTGTGTCTGGACATCGGTCCGCGGGAATCGGTGTGCGTGGTAGGTCCTAACGGCGGCGGAAAAACCACGCTGGTCAAACTGATACTTGGGCTGCTAAAGCCCGATGCCGGAGAGATTCGGGTGCTTGGGCGCAGGCCTTGGCAGGCGCGGTTGAACGTCGGCTATATGCCGCAACACGTGCTTTACGACCCGCAATTTCCCGTCACCGCGATGGACATCGTGCTGATGGGACGCCTGGGCCGGCCGGGATTTAGCGGGTTTCTGGGCTGGCCCAACCGCGGCGACCGGCAAGCGGCTCTGGATGCGTTGCGCCAAGTCGATATGGAGGAGGATTGCCGCATGCCGTTCGCTTCGCTTTCGGGCGGGCAGCGGCAGCGCGTGCTTGTGGCCCGGGCGATTTGCGGCCGGCCCGAGTTGCTGCTCCTCGACGAGCCCACTTCGAACGTTGACACCCTCATGGGATCGCGCCTCTGGGATCTGCTCCGCGAACTGAACCGCAGCATGACAATTCTCATGGTCACGCACGATTTGGGATTCGTGTCGAATCTGGTGGAAAAGGTAATTTGCGTGAATCGCCGCGTCGTGGTGCATCCGACCTCGCATGTCACGGGCGAAGTAATCAGCGATATCTATGGCAGCGACGTGCGAATGGTCAGGCACGGCGACCACCTGGCCGGATCGGAACATAAACATGAGTGAATTTATCGACGCACTTGGCGATCCGGGCATGTCTTTCCTGCGCTATGCGCTGTTGGTTGGGCTGCTTTCCAGCGTTTCCCTGGGCGTGGTGGGGTCGTACGTGGTGACCAGGCGGATTACCTACATCGCGGCGGCCATCGCGCATTGCGTGCTGGGCGGAATCGGCACCGCACTTTATCTCGACAAGGTGGTCGGCTGGACATGGTGCGACCCCATGTACGGGGCAACTGCCGCGGCGATCCTGTCGGCGCTTGTCATTGGATTGGTCAGCATGTACGCAAAAGAAAGAGAAGATACTGTCATCAGTGCGGTCTGGGCGATAGGCATGGCCGTGGGCGTGTTGTTTCTTTACAAAATTCCGGGAAATTGGGCGGCCGACGCCATGAGTTATCTTTTCGGCAACATCCTTATCGTCTCGAAAAATGATCTTTGGCTGGTCTTGGGAATGGACGTGCTGGTGGCGGCCGTGGGGCTGGGATTTTACAACAAGTTTCTCGCCCTGTGCTTCGACGAAGAGTTCGCCGAACTCCGCGGCGTGCGGACAAAAGTGTTTTACCTGATCCTTCTGTGCCTCACGGCCCTGACCGTGGTGCTCCTGGTTCGCGTGGTGGGCATGGTGCTGGTGATCGCGCTTATGACCCTACCGCCGGCGATAGCGGGCTATTTTTCCCGACAATTGTGGCAGATGATGCTCCTGGCCGTAATCTTCTCGGCGGTTGTAATCGGCGCGGGGATCGCCGTTAGTTATCCCGTAAATCTGCCCAGCGGCCCGGTGATCATCCTACTGGCGGGAAGCGCATACTTATTGGTAACAATCGCCAGCCTTGTATGGCAAAAATTAAGATCATAACAGATTTTACCCGCCGTGATTAAATATTGGCGTTTATCGTTTCACTGACTTTCGCGTATAATATCGCGATCGGTGTTTGGCCGAATCGCTAAATCGAGTAACGTCTATTGAATATGGAGATGTACGATGAACGCTAGACAATGGGCCATGTTCCTGCATTTTTCGCTGTTGGCGGGTTTAATTATTCCGATTTTGGGACTTATTGTTCCGATTATTATTTGGCAGTTAAAAAAGACAGACCTGCCGGAAATAGACGCGCACGGAAAAGTCGTGGTGAACTGGAGTATTAGTGCAATAATTTACTGGGTAATAACATGCGGGATTATTTTTGAAGGTTTCATTAATATTGGCGTGTCACTGTTATTTATATTGATTGCTCTATTAATATTTTTTTCAATTATTGGCGGCATCAAGGCCAACAACGGCGAACTCTGGAAATATCCCTTGTCAATTCAGTTTCTGAAATAAAAAATCGTTGCCGGCATATATAATTCACGGAGTTTTTGCCCGTTTCAGCATCTCCTGCAAATGCACCGTGACGCAATCGGCCAATGCGTCGGGATTGTACCCGCCTTCGAGCACGCTAATTACCCGGCCCTTGGCATACGCGGCGGCGACGTCGAGGACGGCGTTGGTAAGAGTAATAAAATCCTCGGTTTCCAGGCCCAAGTTGCCGATGGGATCCGCGCTATGGGTGTCGAAACCGGCGCTTATGAGCACCAATTCGGGTTTGATTTGGGCGGCGAATCGATCCAGGTTGTCGCAGAAGCGGGTCAAATAATCTTTTCGCGGCGTGCCGTATTGGACGGGTAGATTCAAGGTTGTGCCCAGTCCCGGACCGCTGCCGGTCTCGTCCTCGTCGCCCGTGCCCGGATAAAACGGCCAGCGGTGGATCGATAGAAAACCCACCTGCGGATCTTCCCAAAAAGTCGCCTGCGTTCCGTTGCCGTGGTGGACGTCCCAATCGACGATCAATACCCGATTTAGTCCCAAGTTGTCCACGGCCACTCGTGCGGCCACGGCTATATTGTTGAATATGCAAAAGCCCATGGCGTGGCCGGGCATGGCGTGATGGCCGGGCGGGCGCACCAGGCACATTGCCTGGGTGTCTTCGCCGCGGACGATCCGTTCCGCGGCGTCGCAAACGCAGCCCGCGGCCAACATGGCCACCTCGAAACTGGCCGGACTGACAATAGTATCGGATTCGATATGTCCCCCGCCCGACTTGGCATACGCCCGAATCTCGTCGATGTATCCGGGCGAATGAACCCTGGCCAGGCGCTGCCGCGAAACGGGTTTGAATGCGGGCCGCTTGAATTTGGCCAGCAGTCCGGCCTTTTCCAATCGATCCGGGATCGCCCGGATGCGATCAGCGCACTCCGGATGATGGCCCGTCTCATGGTCCAAAAAGCAGCGGGCAGAATATAGTAAAGTCATTTTTTTGTTTTCGGTAATCAGTTCACGGTTTTCGGTTTTTGACCTCCAAGCCTCCTATTCCCAGCCGGTGCCATGGCCACGCTTGCGTGGCTAGGCCGTGGCACTTTTCGGCACTTCACATGCCCACGGCAAGCGTGGGCATGGCACCCAACTTTGGCCGTTTCCTGTGTTAATCTCTCATTGTCGATCTTAAAATGAGTTATGACAACGTTATACAAGCGGAAATTGGTCGAAATGCGGGGGACTTCAGCCGGCCTAACTCGGAATAGCTGATTTTCCCCTTTTACCCAGCCCAACTTGACAGAACTCCTTGATCGTTGGTAGCCTATATAGGACCTCTATATTCTCATACTTATTGGCAATAACACTTCAAATACTCAATATGGGTTCAAAGCACCCCCCTTTTCCGCACAGCCAAGTTGTACGACGGGCTGTTTTTCTTTCAGCAATACTCCTGTTGGGCGGAGTAATGTCCGGCCGCGTTTTCGCTCAAGGCGGCAGTGCGGACGAAACTCCGGCCGGGGCGGGAGTTGCCGCGGATCTTTATAGTGAAGATCCCGTCGAACCCAGCCCAAAAAATTAAAATGAACAAAGATATCGGCCCAATACTCAACTCGGGCAAATTCGACCCCAGCCAACCCCAGCAGAAAGACGATTTTGATACTTATTATAAAACTTATGCCCTTCCGCGTTGGACCCAGTTAAGCACCCTCAACAATCTGAGGGAATATCACAAGGATCTCATGAGTAATCTCGCTCGAGCCAAAAGCGGCGAGGTGCATGATCGGCTTATTAAATTAGTTCTGGATTACATGGGCAAGATCGCGAAAAGCGATAAGTATCACCCGTCTGTTCGTATTAATGCCATGCTGACAATCGGCGATTTAAATTCGGTGGATAGCACTCAGTCTGCTCAGAATATCCCATTGGCCGAGGCCATGTCGGTTCTTTTGCGAACGGTAAACGATGCCACGCAGATCGTGCCCGTCAGGATCGCTGCGATCGTCGGCATCAATCGCCACATAACGGCGGGAGTGAATGATCCGCAAATCCAAAATCAAATTTTTAGCGAGATGCTGAAACTGGTCACCGGCGCCAACGCGGCCGATCTCGGTCAGGCATGGATGCACAAGCAGGCCGTCAACATTCTTGGTCTATTGGGTAATTTAGGCCCGAACAATCAAGTGCCCAATTTGTTATCCGCTTATGCGGGCGACACAAAGGCCCCGTTTTTCCTTCGCCTATCCGCCGCCGAAGCCCTGGGAAAATTGAAATATGCCGGAGCAGGCGGTTTAAATCCCGTCGCTTTGGCAAAATCTTTAGGTCAATTGATGCTCGATGCCTGCGATGCGGAACTCAAAACTAAAGGAACGCCGCCGGCCGATCGCCTGCGCCGCTTGAAAGCCCGCCTGGCATCGGCCATGTTTGGTTTAAACGGCGATGGAACGACGTTTAAAGGGATAACGCCGCTTGCCAATCCGGCTCAAACAACAGCCTTAAGCAACCTCAAGGCCATTTTCGACGGTCTGCTTAAAACTTTGGATAGTAAAGATATCAGCAAAATGAGCGACGACGAAAAGCAAAAATACAATGAAGAATTGAAAAAAGTCCTGGAAGATTGCCAGTCTAAACTGAAAGACTGGCTGGAAAAGCAACCTTAATCTTATCCGGTTAAATCGGGCAAAAGGATTTGCCTATCGTGCCGCTACAATTCAAGCGATTTGCCGAATGTGCGATCTTGACGTTGGCCCTGCCGGCTGTCATGGGGCTCACGGGCTGCCGTGATTTTGCCGGCGCAGCATTTCACGATTCGACCCTTGCGGCGGTCGATGCCAAGGCGGGAAGCAAAAATGCCGCATCATCCCAGGCGCCCGCCGAATCGGGCGCATCAGCCTTGTCCGCAGGCGATCGGGCGGTATTGGCACGCATCGCCGATAAAGACCCCAAAGGCCGCACGCGCAGCGTGTGGATCCGCACCGTTGATTCCGGGTCTGAGTTCCGCTGGCATTATCCGAAACTGGAAGACATACTCGCCCGGCCCTCTAACCGGCAACCGGATTTTCACGCCTTGCTGAGCGATGCCGATCCGATCGTGGCCGTGAATTCCGCTTTAGTCTTGGCCCGGACAGGCGACAGTGCAGGCCGGGAGCGATTGATCGACGCCGTTCGATCGCCGGAACTCCCGCTGCCCGCTCGATGCGCGGCGGTCGAGGCGTTGGCCAATCTGAAAGAATCCCAGGCGATCGATTCGCTGAAAGACCTGCTTGGCCAATATGGCCGGTTTGGAAAAGAGGCAAAAGCTCCGTATATTTCAGAATTGCACGCCGAGTTGATCCGGGGATTGGCGCGTCGCGCGAGCCCGGCCGATAACACGTTCTTCATTGAGGCCCTGCGAAGTCCGGCCGCGGATGTAAGGCTGGAGACTTTGAAAGCCTACGCGGCATCGCCGGAAAAAACCTTGCCCATCGAAGCCGTCGATCTGCGGACCGACGGTGACTGGCGCATTCGGGCCGCCGCCTTGGAGGCCATCGCCTCGCACCGGCATCCGCAGGCCGCCGATTATCTTTCCACGGGCCTTTCTGACGGCGATGCGAGGGTTCGTCAAGCCGCCATTGCCGGCCTGGGGATTCTGGGCACAACCGAAGCCTTGGCGACGTTGCAAAAAATGCTGAAAGATCCCAACGATTCGGTCCGTGCCCAAGTGGTCTCGGCCCTGGCCGCGGCCAAGGTCGAAGGGCCGGTTATCGAAGCCGCCGCCGACCAGTCCTGGCGCGTGCGCCGCAAAGCGGCCGATGCCCTGGCCTTGTTCCCCGACCAAAAAGCGGAATCCGCCGCCCAGCGCCTGTTGGACGACGGCAGTTCCGAGGTGCAATTGGCGGCGGTCCGGGCGATCGAGGCCTGGCCGATCGAGCGATCCGGCCCGATACTGCTTGCGGCCATGTCCAAGCCGGCCTTCATCACCCGCAAAACGGCCGCTGAGCAATTGATCGCCAAATGGCCGGCGGCCAAGGAATTTCCCGTCGAAGGTCCGCCGGAGCGCAGGGCCGAAGTGCTCAGTAAATTAAATCAAGCCTTCCGCGGCCAATTCAGCGCGGGCCCAAGCGATTCGGCATCGCCGGCGACTCCCGCGCAACCGACCCTTAAAAAAGCCTCGCCTGCGCAGGTTGTCGAGGTGGAACAACTGATTCGCGAAATGAATCTAAAAGGCCTGGCCGATTATGGTCCGACCTTGGTCGATGCCTTGGAGCAGTTGCACTTCGATCGCAAACAGCTTCTGCCCGAGGAAATCTACCGTGATGTGCTGCCGAAATACGGCCGCGTTTATGCCGTCTTGGATCAACTGGCATCGGCCGATTTAACCGAGCGCCGCCGCGCCGCCGAGGAGTTGGCGGATCTGTCCGTCAAACAACTGCCGGGCCGGCTGGCAATCGCGCGATTGGCGCAACTGGTCGTCAAGGAGCAGGACGCATTGGTATGGCAGAACGCGATGCGGGCGATAGCCGAAGACCCCTCGCAGCCGGCCATTGAACTGTCTTACATGGCCATAGGGAACGCTTCGGCCGAGGTCCGGCGCCGGGCGTGCGAGTATTTAGCCGCCCATCCCGATCCGGCCCACGTGCCCGTTTTAACTCCCGCGCTGGAAGATAAGGATCACGCCGTGATCTGTGCCGCTGCCCGGGCATTGGCGGCGACTGGAAAAATGCCCGATACAAAACCGCTGCGCAACCTGTTGGGCTCGACGAACGAAGACATCCAACTGGAAGCCGCTTTGGCCTTGACGCGATTGGGCGATCCATCGAGCAAGCCGGCCTTGGAACGCCTGGCCTACAGCCGCGATCCGGCGGTCCGGGCAAGAACCGCCCAAGCAATGGGCGATTTCCCAGACGCAGCCTTCACGGCTACCTTGATTCACCTGCTTAACGATACCCAAACAGTCTCTCGGGCCGCGCTCATCAGCCTGCCCAAGGTCGTGGGCGAAGACGTGGCCCAAGCTCCCGGCCAGGCGCCCGCAACCAGCACCGAGCAAATCCTCCGCTGGAAACACTGGCACGAGCGGCAATCGAAACCATAAGTTCCCTCTCCCTTTGGGAGAGGGTTAGGGTGAGGGCTGGGTGCGGGTGCCATGCCCGGTGCCATGCCCACACTTGCGTGGGCATGCCGAGTCGGCTAAATTATTGGCATCACCTATTCGGGATTCATGCAAATGTCGGAACCAATGACATCTCCCTACACAACCGAACCCGCCGACACAAGCGGCAACGAACGACCATCTCGTTGGCGATTCCAATATTCGCTTCGTTCGCTTCTTCTATTCATTTTATTCGTCGCACTAATACTAACGAGCATTCTCATGTATCGGCGAATGTTAAATGCCGAGCAGGAGATGGTAAAACTCCGCAACATGGCGGGCTATCTGAAAATTGATGACGAAAAACTGTTTTACGCGATTGCTATTGAAACGGGTGAGTCGTGGACTTGGCGGTGGAGAGTATACCTTCCGGCAGGGTATAAGTATTCATGGCATATGAATTCCGGTAATATTCCAGCTAACGGTATATCAAACAATAGCGGCGGTAGCATCTCTGATGGTGCGCCCTGAATCAAGGCAACCGAGGCCATCGTTTATCTTGCTCTACGAAAAGATCCTGAAAACAAGTGGCTTTTGGTTCTGACGTGTCAATCCACAGACGAAAAAAGTAATCTAACGACTTCAGTTTCTGATGATGTTGTAAATCAAATACTAAAGGCCAACATGACTGAGGGGCAGAACATTGGAGAGGGTAAAGCCGTTTCATGCAAACTCGATAAACCGATTATATTTTTGAAGCGCCGCATCGGTGAAAAACAACCAAACGGTTCATGGAGATCTTCACAGAACCCCATGCCTGGAATATTAGTATGGCTGGAAACGGAGCCGTAGTAGTTTTATGTATGGCACACACCACAGGCATGTCCATGCAAGCGCGGACATGGCACCCAATTCTCTTAACGCTCTCACCCTAACCCTCTCCCACGGGGAGAGGGGACTTGCGACATAATCACCAAGGATTTTCAACCATGTTTTCATTCGATAACTTGCCGAATATGATTACGCTCAATGCCCGGGCGTTAGAAAATGTGCGGGCGATGGTGGCCTGGAAACGGCAAGACGCCGGTTTGGCCGACAAATCGGCCGACGCGCGGCCGATCCGGTCGGTGGGAATTATCGGGGCTGGGACCATGGGCGCGGAGATCGCCGCGTCACACATCAAACGCAATCTGCCGGTAACAATCTTCGACAACAACCAGGCCGCATTGGATACGATAACTGAACGTACTTCGGCCGAACTAGCCGCGGGCGGCGAGAGCGGAGACTTTCGCGCATTGGTTGAACCGGTTGCTTCGCCCCACGGCCGAACTGGCGGAAACCGCAAAATGCGATCTGATAATAGAATCCATTCTGGAATCGCTGCCTGCCAAGCGGGAACTGTACAGCCGCTTGTATGATTTACTCGCCGCCGAGACAATTGTGGCCTCGAACACCTCGACCATCACAATCGGAAAACTGGCCGAGAGCCTGCCGTCGCCCGAGCGGTTTTGCGGCCTGCATTTTTGCCATCCGGTCCGTGAGCGCCCGCTTGTGGAAATTGTCCGCGGGGCGAAAACCGGCGACGAAACCATTGCCACACTCGCCGCTCATTCCAAAGCCATCGACAAACTGCCCGTTGTCGTGGCCGACGGTCCCGGGTTTTTGGTCAACCGTTTGCTATTGCCGTATCTGGCCGAGGCCTTGGAGTTACTCATGGAAGGCGCTTTGCTCGAGATGATCGAAAATGCAGCGCTCGAGTTCGGCATGGCCAAGGGTCCGTTCCGCCTGATGGATGAAATCGGCTTGGATACCATACTCCAATCCGGCTGGTGCATGGCGGCCGTCTTTACCGACCGGATTCCCATTTCGCCGCTTTTGGTCGCGCTGATCAAGTTGGGAAGGTTGGGGCAAAAGTCTGGGGCGGGATTTTTTTCATACGCCGATCCGTCCTCATCGGAAATACACGCTGAACCTGATCCGACTACGATAGAAATCGTCGCCCGCTGGGTAAAAACATCACATCAACACTCGCCCGAAAACATCATTCTCAGATTGCTCTTGCCTATGATTTTAGAGGCCACACGGATTCTTGAAGACGGCGTTGTGTGGCACGGGCATCCTGCCCGTGAAGGAAGCGGGCACTGGCAAGATGCCAGTGGCACCCAGAGCGACCCGCGGGATATCGACTTGGCCGCCATCTTCGGGCTGGGTTTTCCGGCCCGGCGCGGCGGTCTGCTGTGGTGGGCCGACACGATCAAACCGGCGGCGCTGCTGGAAATGCTCCGTCCGCTGGAGTCGATCGGCCCTCGCTGGCAACCTACCCGGATGCTTTTGGAGATGGCCGCCCAAGGCGGACGGTTTTATTAATAGTCTCATCGTGGCATAGGCGCCATGCCCACGCTTGCCGTAGGCATGATAAAACCATCATAAATACCTCATGGCCACGCAAACGCTGCCATGCCACCCGATAACTTTTCGCCTTGACTACGCCTGCCAAAACCGGACAATAATCTTTTTCCGACCAATTTCTCCTTCCAGAGGGGATGCTATCGTGGCCAAATTCGCCGTAATTCTTCCTGCCGCCGGGCACAGCAGCCGGTTCAGGGATAAAAACTACAAAAAACCATTCGTGCCCATGGCCAACAAAGCCGTGTGGCTACATTCGGCCGAGCGATTTTTGGCGCGGGACGACGTGATGCAAACCATTTTGATCATCTCTCCGGAAGACCGGGCTGATTTTATTTCCAAATTTGTGCAAATATCGCCATTCTCGGCATCGACGTGGTCGACGGCGGCAAGGAGCGGGCCGATTCGGTCCAGGCCGCCCTGGCCCGAGTCAAACCCCAGGCCGATTTCGTATGCATTCACGACGCCGCCCGACCCTGCATCTGCAACGAGTGGATCGATCAGATATTTTCGGCCGCCCAAGAGAGCGGCGCGGCCATTTTCGCCATCCCCGTCGCCGGAACGCTGAAACGAGTGGGGGCCAATCACGAGATCGAAGAGACGGTCGCCCGGGGCGGGCTTTGGGAGGCGCAAACCCCGCAGGTATTTCGCCGCGAGTTGATACTCGAGGCTTACGCCAAGCGACAAGGGCTGCAAGCCACCGACGACGCGCAACTGGTCGAGCGGATCGGACACAAAGTAACGGTAGTGCCCGGCTCGCCGGTCAATCTGAAAATCACCAACCGTGAGGATCTGCGTTTAGCCGAGCAAGCCTTGCGGGCCCTGCCCAAACCCAAGATCCTCGGCGGCATGAACCCGTTTGCCGACGACGATAAATGGCGATAGTGGATAGTGGTTAGTGGCTAGTGGTTAGAAAATATAAAATATCGTAACTTCAACAATATATGGTCATTTTTTAGGTGAATTCTGTATATGGCGCTTAAACATTATCGTGAATTAATCGTCTGGCAAAAAGCAGTTGAACTCGTTGTAGTGATTTATCGCATTACAACTAAATTTCCACATGCAGAACTTTATGGCTTAACAAGTCAAATACGTCGGTCTGCGATATCTATACCTTCTAATATTGCCGAAGGTCAGGGGCGGAATACAACGCGCGATTTTATTCATTTTCTATCCATCGCACATGGATCTTTGAAAGAAATGGAAACTCAAGTTATCATTTCCCAACGCCTAGGATTTATCGAAGATAAGGAAACATCATCAATTATCGAATCCACAAACGAAATAGGCAGGCTAATAAGTGGCCTTTCAAAAGCTTTGAAGAAAAAAACTTTTCGATAACTTGCATACTAACCACTAACCACTAATCACTTGTAATGAACATTTTTAAAGAATTATCCTGGCGCGGTCTAATAAATCAAACTACCGATGACGTGAATCTGCAAGGGTTATTGCAGGACAAGCCGCACACGGTTTATGCCGGTTTCGATCCCACGGCCGACAGTTTGCACGTGGGCCATTTGATGGCTCTCATGATTTTACGGCGATTTCAACGGGCCGGGCACAGGCCCATCGCTCTGGTGGGCGGGGCCACGGGTATGATCGGCGATCCCAGCGGCAAAAGCGAGGAACGAAACCTGCTCTCGCTCGATACGCTTCGGGCGAATATTGCCGGCATGGAGGCGCAACTACGCCGGTTCCTGGATTTCGATTGCGGAGCGAATTCGGCCGTGCTTGTGAATAATTACGATTGGATGGCGAAATTCGGATTCCTGGAATTCCTACGCGACATCGGCAAGCATTTTCCCGTTAATGTAATGCTCACAAAAGAATCAGTCCGCAACCGGCTGGAACGCACCGACGCCGGATTGAGTTACACCGAGTTCAGCTACATGCTGTTGCAGGCCTACGATTTCGTGTATCTTTTCGACAAATGCGGCTGCGAGTTGCAGGCGGGCGGGAGCGACCAGTGGGGAAATATCACCGCCGGCATAGATCTGGCCCGGCGCCTGCGAGGCGTGCAACTCTACGGCATGACTTGCCCGCTTTTGACCAAAAGCGACGGCTCGAAGATGGGCAAGACCGAGTCCGGGGCACTCTGGCTGGCGGCCGACAAAACCAGCCCGTACCAGTTCTATCAATACTGGATCAACCTGGACGACGCCGACATGGGCAAATGCCTGCGATTTTTCACCGATCTGAATCAGGCTGAAATCGAGGCGATTTTGCAAAAGCACCAGTCCGATCCGGGCCTGCGCACGGCCCAGCGGCGATTGGCGGCGGAACTTACCCGGCTTGTTCACGGCCCCGAGGGCTTGGAAATAGCCCAACGTGCAACCGATGTATTTTTTGGCGCGGAGATCAACCAGCTTAGCGATGCCCAATTGGCCGGTATTTTCGCCGACGTGCCCAGCAAGGAACTGCCCCGCAGTCGGCTCGCTGGCGAGGGTTTGTCGATTATCGACGCCCTGTGCGAGGCCGGATTGGCCAAATCGAAAGGCGACGCCCGGCGAATCGTCACCCAGGGCGGGGCTTACGTGAACAACCGCCGCATCGAAGGAATCGAAACTCAACTCACTGCCGCCCACCTGGCTGGCGAGTCGGTAATGGTCTTGCGGTCCGGCAAAAAAAACTATGCACTGCTGAGGTTTGTAATCGCCTAATCTCATGTCCCGAAGACTTCGGATTACACTTTGGATCGGTTTTGGCATTCCGGCGGTGCTGATCGCGGGTTTAATGAGCGTGTTTCTTGCCTTGCGATACGTACCCAAATTCTATCGCGATGCCTTGGCGGTCGAACCTGAAACGCAGGAACAAGGCAGCGATGAAATGCTTCAGCGCACTGCAGCTTTGGTTAGCGATTTGAGAAAATCCGGCAAATGGCATGCACAATTTTCAGCCGAACAAATAAACGGCTGGCTAGCGGTGGATTTCGTAAAAAATCATCTTGCTGCATTGCCGCCGCTGTTTAGCAATCCCCGGGTGGCAATCGACTCGGACGGCATTGTACTGGCATGCCGTTATGAAGGGGGAATCGTGTCCACGGTCTTGACATTGACCGTCGAGCCGTACGTGCCCGAGGAAAGCGTGCTGGCATTGCGAATCGTGCGGGTCCGGGCGGGCCTGGTGCCGATGCCCTTGGAAAAAGTTCTCGACGGCATCTCCGATGCGGCGCGGCGATCCGAGTGGCGGATCAAGTGGCGTCAAAGCGGCGGCGATCCGGTGGCTTTGCTATCCGCGCCTCCGCCCGATAGTGAGCGAGATTTGGCAGTGAAGATCGAAACAATCCGCCTGGGCAAAGGCGAAATTTTCATCTCCGGCGCAAACGAGCGGAAAAAATAGCGCGTTGTCGGGTGGTCGGTTTTATGTGATGAAGGAAAATATCCAATCGTTTTTTAAGTCCTGATTTTGCGCAAGTGTTGCCCTGCCTATTAGTTTTTCACCTATTAATCGCAGAGTCAATTCAGATTCGGAATGATATTCCACTTCATACATGCCGCGATCCCAGCGGGTGACCGAGCCGCGATCACCCGAGATCGGGCCTTCGTAATCGAGATAAGCGAGGCGATGATCGGGCAAGGCTTCGGCTCGCATTTCAACACCGCTGATGGGCGGCTGGGGGAATGTCCATGTTTTCAGCGTGCCGTTCATCTCGATCATAAAATCGAAATGCACCCCGCCGGCGGTTTCATGCCGTAGAATAACGTAACGTGGCATAATTCATCCATTAAACACTGTCCACTGACCACTATCCACTAATTTCGCGGCGGCTTGGCGGATGGCGGTTTGCACTTCATCAATCGAAGCGGCGGCGTTTATTACCACGATCCCGGGGCACCGGCCGGCTTCGGTCAGAAATCCTTCGCGAACCCGGGCGTGGAACGCGGCGCCTTGTTGTTCCATGCGGTCGAGTTGCCGGTTGATGCGTCCGGCGGCCGCTTTTGCGGGCAGGTCGAGGACGATGGTCAGATCAGGCATCAATCCGCCTGTAGACACCCGGCCGACTCGCCAAAGCGTTTCCACGTCCAGTCCGCCGCCGTATCCTTGATAAACCACGTTGGCCAACAGGTAACGATCGCTCACGACAATCTTGTCTTGCTCGAGCGCGGGGCGAATTATTTCCTCGACCATTTGCGCCCGGGCAGCCATGTAAAGGAGCATTTCGCTGCGGCGGTGGATTGCCAGATCATGCCGGTTGAGTAATATCTCCCGCACGGCGTCGCCTAGTTGCGTGCTGCCCGGATCGCGGCAGGCGACCACCTCGCGGCCCTGTGTGCGCAACCATTGGCAAAACAATTCATTTTGCGTCGATTTGCCGACCCCGTCGCCGCCGTCGATGGAAAAAAACAGTCCTGACATAGTGGTTAGCGTTAAGTTATAAGTGTTAAGTTTTAAGTTGTAAGTTTTAAGCGCGAAACCGCAAGCGGTTTTACTCTTTAAACTGGGCAATAAATTGTCCAGCCCTCATCTCTCATCCCTCATCCCTCATCCCTAATCTCTCATCCCTCATCCTTATACATTGTCGCCATGCGCTCGACTCGCTGAGCGATGAGGGTGCGGAGTTCGGGCGGTTTTAGCACTTCGGCCTGGTCGCCGTAGCCCAGTATCCACCAGGAAATTTCGTTCAACCCGGAAACGGTGACCTGGAAATCGAGTGTTCCGTCTTTATTGAAGGTCGATTGTTGCGTTTTATGCCAGGTGACTTCGGCCACGTTTTGCGCCACCATTTTGCTGAAGCGGACAATAATGTCCCAATCGGACCCGGGTTCGGGAATCAGATGCCAGGCGTTGCGCAAGAATCGTTCGATGGAAAATCCGCGTGGAATTTTGTAGCGATCGTCCAAGAGTTCGATTTCGGCGATCCGGCCGAGGTTGAAGGTCCGCGTTGCCCGGTGCAGCGACGACCGGCCGGCCACGTACCAGCTCCGGCGGCTGAAAAACAACTGGTAGGGGTTGAGCTTGGTGCGGATTTCCTCGCCTTCGTTCAGGCTGCGGTATCGCAGGCGGACGCTGCGCCGCTTGGTAACGGCCTCGATCAGTTGATCGTATATGGGGCGCATGCCCTCCAAGGGATTCTTGGGCAAGGGTGAATCCTGAGGGCGCCTATCACCTCCCGGAGTTGATCGCGGAGCCGGCCGGGCAGGGCGCTTTCCAGTTTTATGGCCGCTGCGCGGGCGGGGTTCAGAAACGGCAGGCCAGCACGGTCGCCCATCTCGTGACACAGCACGATCAGGGCCAAGGCCTCTTCAGGCGTGAAATTCGTGGGCGGCAGGTAATTGTTGCCCGCTATGTGGTACTGCTGCTGATCCTCGTCGTAGCGCAACGGCACGCCCGACGAGCGCAACAGATCCAGGTCGCGAAAGATTGTCCGCCGGCTGACGCCGCATTCCTGCGCCAATCCCTCAACGTGATATCCTTTTCCAGCCTGAAGCAGACTGATTAGATTCAGCAGTCGGTGGATTCGTGCTAGATTCATAAGCCGAGGGACTTGTCGAGTCCGGCCATTTAATACGTGAACTATTGGTATCGTTATTTTGGGCGGAATTGTCCGCCGTCCCGGCCGACACTTCCTGGAAGCCGGCCTGTTGTATCTCCGGCTTGGGCGTAATCTTCGTTTTTTTCCAACCGGAAGCGGCAACCGCGGTTTCCGGCGCTAACTGTACCGTAGTCGATTTTTTCACCCGCGCCTTGTTCGCCGCCCCTGCCTCGGGCTGAGGCTTGGGTTCTTCCGGCATGGCCGGGGTCGGTTGTAAGCCGGGGTTGGCCGGTTGCGGATCGGGCGTGGGCACCAGTTCCGGGTGCGACCGATCGCTCGGCTTGGTGTCTTGCGTATTTTGCTCGTTGTCGCCGGTTCCGGTCGAACCGTCGGCCTGTTGTTCGTACGGCCCGCGGCTGACGACCTTCGGCTGCGTAAATCCGTAGTCCATGTAAGTCGAGGCGTCGCGTGCCCTGGCCCTGCGCCGGGCGTCAAAGTAGGCCTTGCCCGGCCATGGGCCTTCGGCCAAATATACGCCATTGTACTCTAAAAGCGAACCCTTGCGGTAGTGAACCTGTATGATTTGCTTATTATAATCAACCACTGATTGATAATAAACTCGTTCGGCATCGGCCAGGCGTTGCTGCGAAGAAATCAGCACGTCAATGGTAACAGTGCCGGTTTCGTAGGCCGCGGCCACGGCGTTGACCTGCCGTTGGGCGGCTATGCGGCGGTTGAAATTGGTTGCGCTGAGGACCTGCTGGGCTTCCATACTACGGATGGCATAGGCCAATTGATGCGAGAGTTCCAATTCGGCCTCTTGCAATTTCGCCCGCTCCTTGGCCAATTGCAATTGCGCATTGCGCACGCCCGACATTTCGCGGCGGAAGCCGATGGGCATGGAGAATTGGAAACCCAACTCCCAAGATTGCATTTTGCCGTCGGTCAACGATTGGAAGGCGTTCGAATCGCCGCTGAATATGTCGCCCGTCCCGCCGGACGATTCGATTAATTTATTGCCAAAGCCGGTCCAGGTATATTTGCCCACCGCATCGAGTTGGGGGAGGAGGAAATTTTTCGACGCGATCAATTCCAACTCCCGCCGCTTGACCACCCATTTTTGCTGTCGGAGTTCCACACTTCGGGCGAGGGCCTCGCACATGGTGTCATTCCAATCGAACGATATCTTGGCAGTGGTAGGTTCGTCGATGGGACGTATCAACCTCCCGTCGGTTGCTGCAATTCCTATCAAATACCTCAAATTGGCTTCAGAGTTGTATAAGTGATTTAATCCTTGTTCCACGGCCTCGCGGAAGAGGAAGTAATTTTCGCGGGCTTGGGCCTCGGTGGCGGCTTCGCCGCCCTTGGCGCCGTGTTTCGATAATTCGTATGTGCGCCGCCATGTTACCAATGCACTATCCCGACCTGAAATAGAAGCATCGAGCGAGCGATAATTGTAGTACAACTCCCAATAGGCCGTTTCCACGTCGGCGACCAGGTTGCGGACGGAGGCCTCGAAATCGGCCAGGGCGATATCGGTGTTGATACGCGCAAGCATCACGCCGTTGTACAAACCCGGCTGTGCGCCCGGACCGGCGATGCGATTGAATTGCACACCGGCCCCGCGCAATATAGGTTGCCGCATTTCGGCCTGCATATTGGTGGTCCAATTGGCTGGAATCTCTGTCAGTTGGGGGCTAAGAACCGGATTAAATATGGATTGTTTGCCGTAACTGGTAATGTTGCGTAATGAAAAAGTTCCGCCCGTGGCATTAGTCTTCTGCAATTGGGCCTGGAAACTATTCGCGTCTTGAAGCGTCAACTCGGTAATTGGAATAAGAGAACCGCTAAGAATATCGGGGAAAACGGTAAGCGAGGGGGTGTCAGTCTTGTCCCAGACCGAGCTCAAGCTGAACTGCGTGTCGAAGGCCGAAAGGGCCGCTTCCACGCCACTGCGCGGATCACTTTCGGCAAGTGCCGGCTTGTAAATCGAAGGAAGTAATTGTGAACCATTTAATAGAAAATCAGGTGGTTGTTGCAGCGCTTCGCCTGTTTGTCCAATAATAAGTCGCGCACCTATTGCTCGCATTATCTTATTATTGGTTAATGCAATTCGGATGGCATCTTCCAGTTTCAGGTCCCAAACCGCCTTGGGCTGATTGTTTTGCAGCGAAAACGGCCGAATGGCCCCTTGAACATCGCCAAGAGTGCAGGAATCCACGTCGGGATATTCGATCTCGGTTGCTACCCCCTTATAGTGGGAAAGCTCCGGATCTTCGTGGAAATAAAAAGGCTGTTGCGGCTGACATCCTGCTAAGATGATAAAGCAAGCCGCAAACGCAGCGATAAGTAGGGGGGACTGCCGACTCATGGTTCGCATTCCTGTTCGGTTTGCTTATCTCGTTGTTTTGGCGGTTAAACTGCCAAACCAACAGGAGACATAAATATAAACTTGCCATTTTTCCCCCCAGGCCGTCTCCGCCAGAGGTGGCGCAAGTCTGCGCGTGACCCCAGACGGAGAAATCGGCAAACTTGATATCGGCAGCCCAATCGATAAACTTTGACACTTCTTTGCGACCGGCAATCATAACGCGAATTTTTTATGCTATATATAATTCGCATTTTATCTACATTAACCAGAGTGAAGGCTGTGTAGGATTTATCGGAGGAGTTGGAGGATAAAACAGCAGCGTGCAAAGCCACGACCAGCGGGTCGCGAAGAAGGATTTGTCAAGCCGCGACCAGCGGTCGCGCTAAAAGATAGGCAAAGAAGTCTTTTCCATAAACCGCGACCGACCAACCTACGGTCGGCGCCCTGCTTGCAATCAGTGATTTTCCTGCACTGCCAACAGCACTGCTAGCAAGCAAGCAGTGGCACACTAGAAGCTTATTCAACTTTTTGATCGGCTGGGGCGCGCCGCCAGGCTATGGTTAGCCAGCCGTCGAGCGACTGGACTTCGACGGGCAGCATCTTGCCTACTTTTTTCAGGTTTCCGTTGAAGAAAAATCCTTCGCCGATTATTTCCGGCTCGAAGATCTTGCTGAACCGTTTGGCCAGGAGATTCCGTATGATTTCATCTTTACCGCCGACCTGTTGACGTCCCGGGGGGGATATTTGGATATCACCTTGGCGGACGGCCTTATAACCGGCGTCTGTTTTTACGATTTTATATGCAACCTTCACGTCCATGTCGTCGCACGATCGGTCGCCGTTGATGAATTTGGTGCCGCGAATAATAATTTTGAAACCCTCATCGCTGAAAGTGACCGAAATGGGTTGGCGCGTGGCGAAGGTGATTATCCAGGGCGGCTGATTCTCGTCGCGTTTCATTTTTTCCGGCAGCTTGCCGAACATATCGACTACCGCCTTGTCGAGATTGTCTTCATTGACTGTCATCCCGCCCAAGGCATCCAAGGTGAAATTGTTGATCAGCGATTCGTGCACGCGCAGCACCATGTCGGTCGTTATCGCGCTGGGCGGGGGCGTCGGAGCGGCCAGAAGCGAGGCGCCGGTTTCCAATGACACCGTCCGCAATGCCTCTTGATCGGTGCTGAACTTTAATTGTTCGGGAAATAATTTGTGATCAATAAGGGGGTTGCGAAATTTATCGTTAAATTTCTCTTGGGCCTTGTCCAGGTTTTCCGCGGCCTGGTCGTCCACGCGCCGGTTCACCCGCTGCTGGGCATGCTGCGATGCAATGCATTCGGCCGACGATTTTTGCTGGCCGGCTTTTTTCCAGGCGGCATTTTCGATGATTTTCCTGCGGGCTTGAATGTCATTTATGCAGGTTTGTGTGACGGCGTTGGATTGGGCCGGGCAGGAAAAGAATCCATGGTCGTTAATCCAAATCCGTTTGCATGCGCCTATACAAGTCGTCCCGCTGGTATATATGCACACCGGGCCGTGAGAACCGACGGTCGCGCTGTAGGTGGTGGCGAACAGCAGCGTGTTGATTACGCCCTGATTGTCGTCGGGAATAAGTTCCGCGGTGGTGTGACCCACCGTATGGCCTGACCCGGAAATCGACGTGCCCAGGATACAGTCGCAAATGGCGGTATTATCGTCGACCGCATTGCCGACGGCGGCCTGGACAAACTCAGCCGAGGCTTCCCCGTACAGGTTCGGTTGGTTGAACCGCTGCTGGACGGCCTTGACCAGTTCTGGCGCCTGCTGTCGAATTTGCAGCCAACGTAATGATTCGCTGATACCCAGCGAGTTTTCCGTGGTCGGCTTAACGGCAAAGGACTGCAAATTATTTATCAGATTATCCAGGGTGCGTTCGTATGTGGCTTTTGTTCTGGAATTGTCGATGGCTTCGTCCACCTTGATCAGGCGCCACAAAGTCGAGCGGACGTTGACAAACCATACCAGTCCCAATCCATCGTTTCCCGAGGCAAAACGGCTGGAAATCTCGTTTAATACCTCCTTATCCAAGGCGCCATCTTTTTGCAACTCCTTTTGCAGCGTTTCACAGAGCAGGTATTTTTGCCAGTCCTGGCCGTTGTCGCCGGATGATTTCAATTTTGTATCGAGCCGGGCAAGGGCCTCGACCAGTTCGGCTTTCACCGACTTGAGGTCTTCTTTGGTCAGCGGACGGAATTGAGATTTTGCCTCTCGGCAAGAGGCAATGATTCCTTCCATAGATTCTTGTTTCGCGGCAACCGGCTCATCGCCAACAGCGATGTTTGTTACAGCCGGCATTGACAATAACAATGTCCCTGCAACAGTCAGGCACGTCCTGTACATGTTCATCCTGATATTCCTTAATAGTTATGGGAGCGACACACGGAGTGTGCCTACTACATTTGATTACGAATAGTTAATTCGGGTTATAGACATGAGATTTTGCTTCACTAAACTAATGCCACTTTGCTAATCGTCGGACTTGACCCCAACTACCCGTCCACAAAAACCGGCAAAGCCGCCGATGGTTGACCAGCTTACCACTAGAAGCCAATATCAACAAGGGTCTTTGATTATTCGGGAAATCTGATAACAAAAGTATTTGATAAAAATGCCTCATGCCAAAAGCCGGATAATCGTTTTTGAGACCTGGGGCGAATTAAATACCCCCCCAATATAACCCACCTTTACGCCAATTGATAAAGCATCAAGGACCACCATCTTCACCTGCCTATCTATAAAAAACACGGATGATTACCCATCGAATGGGTAATTTGGCGTACTTCTTAGCGCCTATATGATAGGACAGGATGAGATGAAGCATTTAGATATTTTCACTGTATTGTTATGTCAACTAATTTATTGTTTATTGGACTTTCATTGTGTATCTCTCAAGTTTCACTGCCAGGGCCCAAAACCGAGGCTGCGCCGATCGTGTGGCACGACGATTACGCCCGGACCGTGCGGGATGCCCAGCAGCAAGGCAAAATGCTGTTGATTTATTTTTGCGATCCGGGCGACTGCGGCTGCAATCGCTTCAAGGCCCAGACGCTTGACGATCCGGCGGTGTGCGCCAAGCTGCAAGATTACGTTTGCTTGCGGGCGGCACTGGATGCCTCGATTATATCGGACGGCAAAAAAACGGTCTTGTTGGAGCACGAGGCGTTCCGGGAAATGCTGGGCAAACCGGGCATCGCCATTATTGATTATCGGCGCGAGGATTCTCCGGAGTACGGCAAGGTCATAAGCACGTTTCCCATCACGGGAAGTCTTTGGTACACGCCGGAAAAGATGGGGGTGATTCTTGACCTGCCGCCCGGCACGCTAACGCAGCGCACGCTGATTTACGCCGTGCGAACCCATCCCGAAAAGCCGGCCAGCACCGAGGGCGAAGAGAGTTCGTATTTGCTCGAGGAAGCCCGGAATCAATCGCAATACCAGGCCGACATTCGCCTTCAGGGGCATCATTTTTGGGAATCGCGTTTTCATCGCATCTGCTCGCGGCTGAGCAGCTCATCGGCCAGTGAGGTTTGCGCCGAGAGTTGGCCGGGCCAGAATTTAGTCGATGCGGCCGTCGAGTGCGTTCACTCCTGGCGGCAGTCGGCCGGGCATTGGAATGCGGTTCGATCGCCACAGCGCCTGTTCGGTTATGATATGAAACGCGGCGCCAACGGCGTTTGGTACGCTACGGGAATTTTCGGCGGCTGATTATAATACCGCGGAATTCAGGCATTCACAATCTTTACAATGTGCAGAAACTGCGTAAAGATTTAATCAGCAATTGACTTTGGACGGTGCGATTGTTGATGCGCTCTTGGATAGCGGCCCGCTTCGCTGGAGTTATGCTCGCTTTTTCTTGGCGCAAGTGTTGGAGCTCATCTTTGACTTGCCGCTTGAATAGGCCTTCGTTGAGCTTTAATTCCGTTTCCAGCCCATCCACTTCATCCAGCAGTTTTTGGGCGACTTTGTCGGCGGATGCTTGTTCTAAAGAGGAGAAGCTCTTTTTCAAGTCGCCGTTGGCGCACAGATGAACGCCGTTAATGGCGTCATGATCTATTTCCAGGATCATCTGCATGACATTGTCTTTGAAATAGCAGCAAAATCCGTTGCGGACGCCTTTGTCGTACTGACACCAATAAATGCGCTCCCCTTTTTCGTTCCATAATTTTACTATGCCGTCGATAGCGCCATCGGCATAGACGGCGTAAGTCTTCGGTTTGTGATCCTCATAGAAGGCCATGGTAATGCCGTTCAGGACGCCCTTGTTATGGGTTGTCAAGGCCAAGATTTGACCGCTGGGATAATACATGCACAGCACGGGATCGTCCTTGCCGGGATCTTTGAATAAATCGCTAAGCGAGCTTAAATCGACCTTGAACAAGCGAGCCTTGAAGATTTTTCCGGAAGGCAAGGTCAGGCTTGTGATCTCGGGCGGTCCGGTGGATGATTTATCGGCGGGCTGTTCCGTGGTGTTAGCCGGCGATGCGGCATCCGGCGAATTGCTCTTTTCGGATCCGGCTGCCGTGGCGGAATCAGGGGGCGCCGGCGGGAGCGCAGCCTTGGTATCACATGCACCCGGCGGCGGAATATGGGTATCTTCGTTGCCGGAATTTTCGCTCGTATTTGCCGGATTTTCAGATCTGGCCCCCGGAACTACTCTCGCTCTGGGGCGCTCGGTCATTTTCGCTTCGGAGGAACCCGTGACTTTCGCAATCAGATAGGAGGATTTATCGACGATAAAAGCCAAAATGCTTTGGCCGTTGGCTAAAACAATCAGCAAAATGACGATTCCCACCGTTGCGCATAACAATTTAACGATGGTTGACGTCACTTTTCTATGATGGCGCAGCCAATCCAAAGTCTCTCTTGTAATCACGATTGGGTTTATGCTGTAGTCGGTATTGCTGTCTTGCACCGGCGGCGGTTGAGCCGCCTTGGGCGGGGACTGGCGAATTGGCAATGATTGTGCCACGGGCAGCGATTGTGTTTTCTGATGCTGTAATTGCAGTTTCAGCGAAGCGTCGTATTCCGCCTTTTTCTCGGAATCGAGCAGGTAATCTCTGACGGCAAGGATCTTTTTTTGCAGCTTTTGTGAGATGATCGCATATTCCCCGTTTTGAAACGACCGCACATGCCGTAAGCGCTGCTCGGCGGCAATGGCGATCACTTCCGGATCGGCTTCATAGAGATCGACGCCCAGCAACCTGTAAAAATTGGGAGGCTGATCTTTGGGCGGGATGCCCAGCCATTTATAATAAGGATCGAAATTTCCTGCCATAATTTATTCGTACCCTATTTTTTCCCAACGCCGGTAGAAAAGAGAATGCACAACATGATATTGTAATACACTACGACAATATACATAGTATACCAAGCTGCATTTTATTCTACAATAGAGGGGGGTGGGCGTGGACGGAGTGCTATTGAACACGGGCATCGCCCATGCCAAAGACCCGCTTAAGATGGCCCTGGCCATGCGCCTGGCCGCGCAGTCCGGCCGCCTGGCATATCTGGCCGGCCGGATATCCAAAAAACTCTACGCCACCGCCAGCAGTCCGCTGGAAGGTGTTATAGGGAAATAGAAATATAGGGTCAGAGCGCACTTAGTCATTAGTGGAATGTCTGCTTTAACTTATCGATAGTATTTTTGAGTGTATCGGGGCCGAACTGAATGCGTTTAACGGCGTTGTGAACTCCACCGTGACCGCTGTAGCCCAAGGCGGAAGCGATTTCGCGGGCCGAATAGCGGAAGTGGCGCCGGGCCAGGTATGCGGCTGCCGCCCGACTGAGATCGTCGGTCCGGCGTCCCGGCTGCCAAGTGTCCGGATCGCCGCCAAAGTGCGCGACAGACGTTTTTGCAATCTCCTCTAGCGCGGGACGCGGGCGAAGATTCGGCAAGTCGGGCAAAGCTGCGTCGTCATCCCTGTCTTTCAGCAGACGGCCAATCCGATCTATGAAAGAAGTCGATCCCAACAAAAGTCCCTGAAAGGCTTCGGCAAACGGCGAGCCCGGCCGCTGGGCAATGCCCGCCCGCACAAATATTTTATACGATCTTCTGGCCGCCGCCGCCCGGCTGCCGAATTCACCGAGGACGCGCCGATAAGTCACCCAGGGCAGCGCACGCTCGGACCGCACGTAGCCCGGATAACTGCTCCAAGGATATTTTCCCAGCGGGGCCAGCTTTGCGCGAACCGGATTGAGGTGAATATACCGGCTGACTTCGAGAAAGTAGCCCTCTTCTTCGATCAACTGCGCCTTGAATCGGCCTTGAAACAGGTGGCCCGACCGACGGCGCTGGCGATTGAAATAGCTTGTATAGCCGCCGTTAAGAAATTGCATTCCGGCCGAAAGGTTCGGTTCGGGCGTTTCCACGAACAGATGATCGTGATTGTCCATCAGTACGAAGGCGTGGAGCCGCCATCCGTAAGTTTCCACGGTCCGCCGCAGCCAATCGAGGCGTTTTTCGCGATCGACATCGTCCCGCACAATCGGTTTGCGTTCGTTCCCGCGGGACATCACATGATATAACGCCCCGGCATATTCAATGCGTAAAGGCCTGGCCATGCCAGAAGATTAAAATGTTTGTCGGACTTCGTCAAGTGCTAATGACTAAATGCGCTCTGACCCCATAAACTATTTGTCAATAATGGGTTTTGCAGTCTTATTTGTCTCCAGGGCGGGAGTCGAAACGGGGACGCAAATAGTTTCTACGCATTCTCATTTCACCACAAGTGCCCGGGATCAATTAGTTGACATCCTTCGTTCATGTTTGTAAATCGCTAGTGACTAAGTGCGCTCTGACCCCATAACCCATAACACTATTTTTGCTCTGGAGTGGTGGGGGTTGGAGATTGCGAAGACTTGGGCACGAGGGGTTGGGGTTCCATTCGCAACGGTAAAGTCAAAGGCATGATTTGGCCGATTTGGGGCAACTTGGCAAAGACCCCGAAATTTTGTCCCTTCTGGCCCATCTCGACCAAGACCTTGCCGCCCTGACCCACCGTGGTCACTGCGCCGCCGTGTCCGTGGAGCGAAGTTGCACCAGGGGCAAGCCGTTGGAGTTCATGGTCTGAATTACACCGACTGGGTGTTTTTATCGGCCCGGCCAAGACGACCGGCTTGCCTTGGGCATTGACGATCAGCATCTCCCCGAATTCCGCCTCGACCGCCTTTAAGCAGTACGCATTCGGCCAGCCCAAGCGTGCGGATATGTTTTCCCAAGGCCTCGTTGAATTGAAATTGCTCGCATTGAAGTTGGTTGCATTCTCCAGTTTGCCTTACCACCAGATCGTTGCAAATGATTTTTTGCGCACTAATCTCGCCGGCCCTTAGATCCACCGCTCCGAATCGCCTCGTGGGCAAAAACTGGTTGCGCAAGGCAATCCCCAAAGTAAGAAATACCAGCGGATAAACTATCCAGCGTTCACGGTCAGTCATGGCTATGCTCCGGGATTAAGGATTGGTGCTCGGGTATTGGGGATTAACAGTGGGCAGTGGGCGAAACCGAAAGCGGCTTCTATCGAGGTTTCATTTATCGGTCTTCGGTAATTAGTTTTCATCTCCAGCCTATCGCCTATGACCTCTTGCCTAAAGCCTATAGCCTACAGTCTAAAGTCTTAAGCCTCCAGCCTGGAAAAATCGCTCTATTTCTAAAATGGCTCTCACGATATTCTTAGGGCCATAATAGGGTGAACTATTAGCAAGCAAGGCGGGAATTCTGCCTATATTGCGCTTATTGCCCAATATCACATAATGGATTTTCACTTCCTTCCCATCGAAACGGCATGGCAACGCTACTTGCGCCTGAGATTTTGCTGGCGCTGGCTTGTTATTCCCTTCTTTGGAGTATGTATTTGGGGATGGTTCGACGTTCGCCAGCGCGGCTATCCTCATCCCGAGGATCCGCTGCAACACAAAACCGATTTAACAGTTTACACCGAGGCGGGCGCGGCGTTTTTCGACGGCCGGCCCCCGTACGAAGTGACCAATCCGCGCGGCTGGACGTATTTATATCCGCCCATGTTCGCCATGCTCATGGCGCCTTTGCACGTCCTGCCTTCGCAGGATCAGGTGATGATCTGGTTCATCGTCTCCTTGCTTTTATGCTGGGGATGTATTTACGAATGCGCGAAAACGCTCCGCTGCCTGTGCGACCAAGACGATCACGTGGCCCGGCATTATACGGCCTGGTATCCCTGGCTGGGCCTTGCCGCCGTGTTTGCCGCCGCCTTGCCCACGCTGAACTGTCTGCAGCGCGGGCAGGTGGGCATTTTGAAATTTTATTTATTGGCCTTGGGATTGCGATTGGTTATAAGCGGGCGCACGCGACTGGACGCGCTTGCTGGGCGGCATTGTGCTGGCCCTGCCGATCGTGTTGAAAATCGTTCCCCTGCTGCCGGTGAGTTTTTTGATATTCGTGCAACTGGTGATCTGGATAAAAAGCCGCCGGTCGCGTAGACCTTCCAACACTATCGCGGCCCGGCAGGCGGCCGGCTCATCATTGGGGCTTACATCCTTGGGGCTTGTATTGGGACTATTGTTGTTCTTTCTGGTCATCCCCTCGATGCTGGTCGGCTGGAATGCGAATTTGCATCACCTGAAAACCTGGTCGGGTTTCGTGCTCACCAAGGCGGACGATGGCGGCGACGACCCGCGATCGGGCAATTCCCACTCCACGCGCAATCAAAGCCTGCAAAACGCCGCTTATCGCTTGGGCAATTTCGTCTGGCACGAGGCCGCCGGCGGCCCGGACGATCAATTGGCCGATTTTTTTGAACTTCCCAAGACGATGTTCGAGCGTCCGGAAATGATCATGGATTCGCTGCCAGCGGAAATGGTTTTGTTGGGATTAAGATTGGCCATCTTGGCCGTCTTGTGCGTTGTCGGCATACGCCTGGGACTTCAGGGCGACGCCTTAAGCCTGGCAACGGCCTTTAGCCTGGGTTGCATAGCCATGCTGGTGGTCTCTCCGATTGCAAGGGTGCATTATTTCATGCTGTTTGCGCCTGCAATTTTGTATCTCCCCTTGTGGCTCGACCGGCAGAACCATGCCCGGGCGGCCAAAATCATGGCCGTCGCACCGATAATCCTCATCGATCTGCATTACATCTTTCTGTCCTATGCCGGGCGCGTGGGCCTGTTGGGATTGGGAACAACCGCCTGGCTCGTGACTGCTTTTGTGCTGGTCATGCGCGGCAGCCGGAAGGCCGCGGCGCCGGCGTTGCCGGAATCCGTTCCGCAAAATTCCTTCCCGCCCGCAATCAAGCAAGCTGCTTGAACCGGTTTGGGGGGTATCTTTTCAGCCACCTGTTCCCAAATAGTTTAATTAAGTAATAATATAAGTAGGCATTGGCGTGTCTTTTTTCCCGTTTACAGATCATGATTGAAAAAGCATTGCGGATCTGGTTGTTGATTTTTGGCCTGGGCATGGCGGGTTGCGAAAAGGCCCAGCCGGCAAGTCCTCCCGTTGTTGCCGGCAAAGAACAAGCCGCGACAACCGCACAGGAGAAGGCGGAAAAGCCTCAATATATAAAGTTGGGGAAGGAAACCGTTCCCAGCGTGGCACGGACGCCAGATATGATCCCTTATAAATGGCCGGCCGATTTCAAATTACCCTTGGTGATTAATATCGAAACTCCCCAGGTGCCCAAGGAAATTCAAGGCCCTTCACCGCCGATTGAAGAAGAAAAGAAAGCTGTCGAAGAAGACAAGAAATAGTCCACTATGTTGGGCAGCAGTTTAACTGCTGCCCCAACTCAGAAGCTCGGAGATATAGGCTGGAAAGGGCGGTCCGTTTAATGCACAAGAGGATTCTGTCGTAAAACATTTTGATTTTTTCGCGGTTCCAAGGACAATTTCCCTTCTGATGGCAACAATGGGATGAGGAACGCATGGATAGATGTTTTTTCATCTCTGATCTGCACTTGTTCGCCAGCCGCTCCAAGGCCGGGAAGTATCTGGATGACATGGTCGCTGCGGCCCGGCAGGCCGAAAACTTCGTGCTCGGCGGCGATATCTTCGATTTCCGCTGGGCCCGCACGAAAAACAACCGGCAAACGGTGGACAGGGCCGTTGCCTGGCTTACAGATTTGATCCGTCCCTGCCCGGGGTGTCATTTCCATTTCGTCTTGGGAAATCACG
This sequence comes from Pirellulales bacterium, assembly GCA_963844755.1. Lineage (GTDB taxonomy): Bacteria > Planctomycetota > Planctomycetia > Pirellulales > Thermoguttaceae > JBEKIK01. The sequence continues at coordinate 547,920 of CAWJPM010000011.1, read as the reverse complement.
ATTATCATCAAGCCTTGATCGACCGCCTGGCCGATTTAACCGGGAAATTGCCGAATTTCAATTGGTATCGATATTACATGCGCTTGGGCAGCAGCATTTTTTTGCACGGCGACGTGGCCGACCGCGACAACCATACGGCCGAGTCGCTGGCCGCCGACCGCCAGGAGTGGCTTTACTCCCGGCGGCGCGGACCATTTTTAAGCAAGCTTTACGACGTGGTTGTGCTCACCCGATTGCACAAGCCTTTTCCGCACCTGGTTTATTCCAAACGCATTGTGGCGGAGCGGATTCTCTCGTATCTCGACAAGATCGGCCAAGGCCCGGGGTCCGGCCTGTGTAATGTCTACTTCGGTCATACGCACAAGCACATGACAGACTATGCTTATGGCGGCCTGGTCTTTCATTGCGGCGGCGCGCCGATAAAAGGCATGAAATTCCACATCCTTGAGGCGGTTACATAGAGTGGAGAGTGGAGGAAGAAGATAAGAACGTGTACTGTTGTAGCGATAATTATTACTGAGCACTCAAAGAAACCACTTACGGTTTCGTGGTATTGACGGTCCAACGCCCACCATTCTCTGGCATAACTGCTTATATGCCAAGAAGTTGCGGCATATAAACCTATCGGCGTTAGTTCAATAGTTGCCGAAAGACCAGAACTGGCAAATACCCCAAATCCGGGGGCATTTGCTTGCTTTACCCAGCTTGCCTAATTAAGATCAATAATGTAGCCATCATGCCCGAATGTGTTTTCCCGCATGTGGCTTTTGATCGGTCTAACTTGCGCTCCTGTCCGTGGCGAACTAACTGCCGTGGCGGGAGCGCTTCGGAAAATTACGTGGACGAATTTAAAAATCGTCCCACTTGGCATGCAGGGCGGTTTTTTAAACCATCCCGCCTTGGATGTATAACAATTATTTCAAAGCCGCCCTATATTAGAACAATATGAAATCGGAGATCATACCCATGCGTCGTCGAACTTTTTATCGCCGGGCCGGTCTGCTTTTGGCGGTGATTGCCGCGGTATCGTTTTTACAGTCGCGAGCGTTTACTCAAACATCGGGATCGGGAACTTCGTCTTCGTCTTCTGGTAGTTCTAGCAGCAGTACCAACAGTATCCTTAACCAATCGGGCGTTGTGGTGGACGCCGAGGGCGTGTTACGCACAAAAACCTTTCCCGATCCCAGCGGCCAACTCACCCGGGAGCGAATTGCCGCCGCAAAAACCGAGCTCGATCCAAAGGTGACCGTCTATAGCAAGCTGCGGAAAATATCGCTTAATCGGCTGGAAGAGGCCATTCGCCAACATCAAGGCGTGCTTTCCGAGGAGATGCGTTCTTTGGCGGGCCTGCAACGAATCCATTACGTCTTTTACTATCCCGATACCAAAGACATCGTTATTGCCGGGCCGGCCGAAGGTTGGTTCACCAATCTTTCCGGGCGCATGGTGGGCATAACAACGGGCCGGCCGGTCGTGCAATTGCAGGACCTTGTGGTGGGCTTGCGGTCGTTTCCGCCAAAGGGTAAACGCTACATCGCTGATCAGTTGTTCCATCGATCCCACGCCAGAGGGCCTTGCCGCCATGCAGCAATTTGTCCGCTCGATCCGATCCATCGCCCAACGATGTAGAATTTATCGTGGCAGGTCTGCGCACCAAAATGGGCATGCAGAACATAAGTGTTAACGGGGTTTCGCCCAAAACCCACTTTGCTCAGGTGATGGTCGAAGCCGATTATCGCATGAAACTGATCGGCATTGGACTGGAAAAACCGCCCATTAAGCTAGTGACTTACGTGGATCGGGCCACTGCCAGCGAATTTAACAGCAACGCCTTGCAACGTTGGTTTTTTGTTCCCGACTATGAATGCGTCCGCGTGAGCAACGACAATTTGGCTATGGAACTCGTCGGCGACGGCGTGAAACTAGTCGGCGAAAACGAACTGGTCTCCGCTTCCGGCCAGCGCCAGATCAGTTGGCAATGTTAATAAAGCCAGCAAAATCTTCGAGATGGGTTTCACCAAAAGTTATCCACAACTTGCCGACCGGATGCCACTTTACGCCGATTTGAGAAACCTCATCGACATTGCCATTGCCGCGGCCTACATCCAACAACAAGAATATTGCACCAAGGCCGGCTGGAAAATGGAGTTTTTCGGTGACGAAAGCGCGTTCCCAGTTGAAACCTATGAAATTCCCAAAACGGTGGAAACGGTCGTCAATGCCGTTTGGAAAGGCAGCACGTTGGTGACGCCCGTCAGCGGCGGCGTGCAAATCCAACCCACAAAGGCCCTGGAATCGGACAAACTCCTGAGCGATGAAAAGGGCAAAGTCGCCAAAGCTCCGCCAGGAAATCAACATCAATCTGGCCAAAGGCCAGTGGTGGTGGGATTAAAAAAAGTCCCGCTTTGCCGTGCGAAGTCGATGATTTTAACTCCGAAGACCTATCGGCCGCGGCCAAAATGCCCTTGCCGGGCAATACCGGCGGGTTTCCATGCCGCAATCCCGCCGGAAATCTTCATCCCCGCCCAAGTAACGCTTCCCCGGGCCATTTTATTGTCCAAAGCTCCAGTTGATAATCGGACGATTATTAAATAAAATAAGGCGATATGAAAAAAATGATAAAAGGGGGTGTTTTTAAAAAACAGGAGTTAAGCCCATGGATATCAAAATCCTATATATCGAGATTTACGTATCATTCCTGCTGGCGGTCATTGTTTACGTGTTAATGGAGTTGTTTAAAGTCGAGAAGGAACAAGCCGGTTCGGCAGCGGTAGAGGCCAGGCCGCCGATTGCCTTTCCCCGATATTCCGTATGGCTCGTCGCCATTGGGATGTTTTTGGTCATAGCAGGCTGGTTGGTGTCGTTTCCCGTCAACGAGGCGGTGAAAAAAATGGCGGGCTCCAACGATTATGTTGACGGGATAACCACCGCCGCCAAGTGGCTCTTCTTCCCTGGAACGGTGCTGGTGGCGATAAGTTTGCTGGTCTTCGGATATAAAGCGGCCATCCATACCCGACCGGCTTCCTGGTTCTACGTCGCCGGAATCGTTGCCATAGCGGTAGGCATCTTGGCATTCTGCGCCAGCGCGGCGGTCGGATGCGTGGTAAGATCGATAAACTCCGAGACCACTTCCATACCGGAAGTGATCTTGATCACCGGATTGCTGAACCCATTTTTCTTCGCGGGAGTACCCTTGGGAATTTATTGGCTGTCTCGTAGCAAACAAACCCCTGCTCAGCAGCCTGGCAAACGCAAATAGACTTTGTCAGCAATTTGAATGAATGTCGTTAAGCCCACGGGTTGCAACCCGTGGGCTTGTTTTGAATTACCATATACCCTACGACATTATTTCCCAGAGTATCAATAGCCCAGGATATTTAGCCCCGGTGATTACACCGGGGGTTTTTGCTATGGCTTTAAACCGCGTTTTAAATAGTAGCGCCGGAAGAATCCAATGCCGATCGCCAGACAGGCCGGCAGCAAGAGGCAGATAGCGCCTGGTTCGGGCACGGCTGCAATGACGACGTCGTTGCCGCCGGTTAGAGTTCCGGTCGCGGCATTGGCCCCGTACCAGATAAGCCAGTCGCGGCCGTCGTAATTTCCCACCAAACTGCCGTTGGCATAATTGGAGAAAGCGCCCGAAAGGGTGCCGGCCGTGTCATTCTCGATAATCCAAAGCCGCGTCGAGTCGGACGAGCCGCCCAAACCGGTCCAATCCAAGGCCAGCGTGCCGGCGAGAGTGGCGTTGTAAGGGCTCGTCCCGCTTATGAGCACCTGATCGTAGCCCGTCCCGGGCGTTGTCCCGTCCAGTTCGATTTGCAGTTGCCCGAGCATATTGTAATTCCCCTGCACGGTCTCGATGCCGGGCGAATCGCCTGGTGCATGGATGCCGTGGACCGTTAGATCGCCAATGATCGTCCCCGAGCCTTTTAATGTTTGATTGGCAAGCAGATCGAAGACCCAGACATCAAAATTTGCCCCACCCGCTACATTGATCAACTGGCTAGCCAGTGATGCATGGAAATTAAGCCCTAAGGAACCAGAGGATATTGTAGTGGACCCGGTATAGGTATTGTTAGCATATAGTTCTAGCTCACCTGGACCGATCTTATTTAATCCCCCCGGCCCGGATAAAACGTTATCCATATATAAGGTGAAACCGAGGGTATCGATATTCGCATTGCCGCCTTCTCCGGTCAATGTCATGGGAATGGAAATAATTGAACCTGATTGTGAAGGCTGGAGAGTACCTCCGCCGAAGTTGAAAGCGGCATTTCCAAGTCCTTTTGAGATGGTATATGCGCGTAAGAATTCCGCCTGTTAGGTTGTATGTTCCGTCCGAACCTGCGTTATATCCAAGCTTAAGGCCTGAAGTTCCAGCGATTGCGTGCGTTCCGGAAGACTGATTGAATATTCCCGTACCCGAATAACCTATGATCTCACTTCCATTAGTGTTTATATTCAAATGTCCCGAACCTTTCAAGTTATAGATACCAGTTGAGCCAGTAATATACCCGACATATAGATTACCTTGTCCGCCTTGGATAGTATTGGTTCCCGAAGATTGATTAAATATTCCCGTTCCTTTATATCCAATCCTTTGATAAAGAACCGATAGTGTTCCACCGTTCATTTCCGAATCGCCGTCATATATTTCCAGAATGGCGATATTTACATTCCCATTTCCGGAGATTGTCAATCCATTCAGTAAACCTATACTTCCATTGAGAGTGCCTAGGCAATTAACTTGATCATCAATGAGGCCCACTCCGTTGATTTTAATGGTTTGTCCGCTTGCAATGTTTAACGGCGTCCCTGCAATATGCAACATTCCCGAATTGCTATAATGTGCGAATGTTGTAGTTGTATTAAAATCGGAAGGCACGATCAACAAAGAACCGGCTCCGACATTCAAGGTTGCAGAGCCCGTATTGAGCAATGAGCTACCGTGCATAGCCAAATTTATCAAGGAATTGGTTGAGGCATTCAATACTCCCGGGCCGTGGTCGAAATCGAATATACCCATATTCGATAATCCACCGCTGATCTGTACGGTTCCACCGCTTAACGTATATTGTCCCGTTGTAAAGATAGATAAATATGAAGTGATGTAGTTTGTTCCGCCGCTTTGCTGGAATACTCCACTGCTATTGTTACTCCAACCGATGTATTCAGAATCCGCCCCCAAAGAACCCGTACCACTCAATTTATATGTTCCGCTGGAACCGGCATTGTAGCCAACATACAGGTTGCCTGGACCATCACCCCATATTGAATTGGTTCCTCCCGATTGATTGAAGGTTCCGATTCCAGAGTAGCCAATATATTCGTTTTCCTGAACAAGTTTTCCTGTTCCATATAAATTATAAGTTCCATTAGCACCCGTATTGTAACCCAGATAAAAGGGGGAACCTACGAGGTAATGTCTTGAATTTATTCCTCCTGATTGTGTAAAAGTACCTTTACCCGAGTAGCCTATATAATCAGATGTATAATTTTCAAGGCTTCCGCCGGTCATTTCAATCGTTCCCGACTGACCTGATCCCGATTCATCTAGATAGAGATTATTACAGATTTCGCCTGATTGGGTCACGTTCGCGGTTACGCCATTTATATAGGCGTCGTCGCTGTAAGTCGGTAGGGTTCCGCCCCAATTTGTTGAATCGGACCAATCGCCGGTGGTCCCGGTCCAATTTATGGTTGCCGCTTTTGTCGCCTGCGGGCCCAAAACAATTACTAACAGGGCCGCCAGACTCCAGATTAGGTTTTTCCGCGGCATTTAATTTTACTCCTTAACCAAAATCTCAAAATGAAAAGGATAAATTTATAATTCTCGCAAAGCCGCTAAGATTCGCTTGGGCCCCTTGCCTCTAAGGTTAATTAGTGGGGGTAGACATGAGGGACAAGTACCAATATAGACAATTTCCCGAGGAATATCAAGCCTGGAGGGAAAAAATGAAATAACAGGCGCCTCTGAGACCCTTATTCAAATATAAACAATTTGGGGGAATTGCGCGACAAGATCTCTTATAAACTGGTATGGCTTTATAGCTGTTTTGCCGATAAAAATACCGCCTGCCGAAGGCTAGAGTCTGGAGGCTTTTAGACTTTTGGGCTGAAAAACGATTACCGCAAACCGCTATCTTTCATGACGCTCCCATCCTGCAAAATTCCCGCCACTCAGCAGGACTCTGCTATTTCGGCCTCCGCAGCCAGGCCGGCGCACGGACTGATGAGGGTGTTTAATTTTCTGCGCGGAATGTTCAGGTATGTAATTAAAACCCCGTGTGTGTGGATTCCACTGGCGCTTTTGGTTTCGGCGACGGTAATTTTCTGGGTTACGGATGTGGATTTGCTGCTTTCCCGGCCGTTTTTTGTAAACAACGGTTCGCCTTTGAAATCAAATTCGCATTGGCCCTTAAGGGTCGCCGAACCTTGGAAATCGCTGTACGACCTGGGCGTTTATCCGGCTTTGATTATCGGCTGGGGCGGATTCATTGTCTTTTTGATAAGTCTGTTCTGGTCGAAACTAAGATCTTGGCGCGACGCCGGATTGTTCTTTGCCCTGATGCTGGCGCTCGGGCCGGGTTTGCTGATAAACGGCATTTTAAAACCATACTGGGGACGGCCACGCCCGAACGACACAATCCCCTTTAGCGGCCGGCATCCGTTCCTGCCGGTCGGCGATATAGGAATCGGCGACGGGGCATCGTTTCCCTCGGGCCACGCCTCGATGGGATTTTACCTGATGGCCCCGGGATTCTTGTTCTATCGCAGGCGGCCCCGCCTGGCTGCGGCGTTTTTCATCCTTGGCGTGACGGGCGGAACGATCATGGGTTTGGCCCGAATCGTCGCCGGCTCGCATTTCGCCAGCGACGTGGTTTGGTCGGCGGGCATCGTGTATTTCACGGGCCTGGCGCTTGCTGCGCTATTTAATTTTGGCGAGGACAAATCCGTGCAACATGATTCCGGGTTCAGTGGGTAGCCCAGGTTCTCGAGCCTGGGCGGCTTTGCCGCAAGAGGAGTAAAGGTACTCGCATGATCCTGCTAAAACCTCTTGGGACTTCATCCCACCGGTTCAAACCGGTGTTACACGTTATGAAAGGACTTCGTCCCGCCGGTTCAAAACCGGCTACTACCCGTCGGCCGGCAATCGGCGCAGACATGCGCGTCGATGCCGGATGGCAATCACTGACCCATGCCCGTCTGCATTTCGCCCAGGGCTTTTAAAATTCCTTCTTCCAATTCCAACCTGACGCGGGCGCCGTTCGCAATGGGGTCAGTTACGATGGTCAGGTGATCCTTGCCGGCGGATTGCTCCAAACTGGCCGCCATTTTGTCGGCCAGGGCCTTGGCCTGGTCGTCGTCGGCAACCGCGGATGTGAACTTGGCGATCTTCAAGCCCGACAGTACGACTTGCAACGCCGGAATTTCCTTGCCGGCCTCGGTTTGCGACTTGTCGATGACTTCTTTTAGGGTTTTATCGGCATCTCGCCCGGCCGCGATGAATACCTGCTTATCGCCTATGCCCAGGACAACGTCGAGCGTATCGCCCACCAGCGTGGCCAGCTTCGGATCCGGGGCGGGCATGGAAAATGTATCGAAGCGGACGCCTTTATAGGTTTCCGCGTTAAGTTTAACCATTTTCGCCACGTCGGGTTCGTTTTTCTCGGCCTCGGCGAGTAGTTTTTTGAGTATGTCTTCCAGTGTCGCTCCATCGGCCACTACGCTGCCGGCGGCCACGGTCAAGGCATTTGGCTCCAAAACCAAGGCCATGCCGTAGTCGGTCTTTTTCAGTTCGATGGTTTTGATCGCCAAGTCGAACAGTTGGTTGAGCACGTCCGCGGCCAATTCGAGTTGTTCCTTGGTAAGGTCCTGTTCCTTTAGTTCGTCCTGGGTCGAGGCATGGATGACATCTATGGATTTTTTGGCGCGGGCGACGTCCTCGTCGGTCAAAGTAGAGGTGGCATTGACGGTAACGGCTGCACCTGGAATTTTAAGCCCGGCGAAATCGGTCTTACCCGGTTTGCAGGCCGCCAATTGCGCGGCCATATTGGTGCCTGCTTTCGCGGTAAACTCCATGTCCAGATAACCACTGTTCGTCTGCCGATCGAGGGTAACGCCGAGCATCACCTCATCTAATTCCTTGAGCCAGCGCTCTATTTGCTCGGCATCTAACTTCGTCATATCGGGCTGCATCGAGGCTTGCGCGAGCATAGGCAAAAAAGCCAGGGCCTTTTGCTTCATCGCATCGGGAATATTCGACACGGATGCCCGCACGGCCAGAAGATATCTTTTGGGCAAATCGCCAAGTAAACTCGCCGGATCGTTCGAGACGGCGTCAAAGGTCTCTTTTTTCTGAGCGATGTAGGTCCATTTACCCTTTTGGGTGACGTACACATTCATTGGGCCCGCCGGTATTTCATACACGCCGTTTTCGGCCTTCGGAGCCTCGCCTCCCATGACGGGCTTCATCAGATCCATTAGTGCCGGCAAATCGTTGACGGGCAGGAAACCGTATATCGTGAAATCCTCGCCGCCGTCGCTAAGCACCACTACGCCCAATGGTTGTGTTTGATCCAGTATGGCCAGTCCTTTGCCCTGGGTAACCATTGCCAGCATGCCTTCGAGCATTGGGGCCAGATCGGCTCTGCCGATCATTTTACCGAACGCTTCCACGTCGGCTTTCAGATCGCTATAACCCGAAAATGATACGGCTACCACCGGTTTGAGCTCGGCCGCCGCACTCAGGGGCAAAGCCGCGCTCAGGATGCTTAATACCAAAACGACGCTCAACATTGAATAATAAATCTTCTTCACAAGCGATTCTCCTTTAAACACCTTAGGTTGATTTCTACGAGATTATTCATGTTTGCTTGGATAATGATCCGGTAAACAAATCTTTGCACTCTATTTTCCGGCCGTCCGTTGGACGGCCTCGGTTCACCTGCCATGCAAACGTCAATAAACACTTATATCTCCGAGAGTTAGTAAGTTTACGTTAAAAATCCCAAGCTTGTCAGCTTATAATTCGGGGGTAATTTTAGAATCTTGGCTTGTGCAAAGGAAGAAAATAACAGCAGGCGGGATAAATTTAACGTCCAAGAGGGGGCGAAGGCGGGATGCTTATACCCCTTTGGGATGGGAAGGTGGGCCCACGCTAAAAGTCCCCAGGCCCAAATTGGCTTTAACGCTCGCGGAAGGTGATTCGACCTTTACTCAAATCATAAGGCGACATTTCGACCCTGACTCGATCGCCGGGCACTATGCGGATGAAGTTTTTTCGCATCTTTCCCGCCACATGGGCGATTACCGTGTGACCGCTCTCCAATTGCACCCGAAATCGCGTATTGGCCAGGGCTTCGGTTACCGTGCCCTCGACTTCAATTGCTTCGTCTTTTTTAACCATACACAATCCCCACACCTATATCCAAACCAGCTTGTAACTAACACCCGATACCCCATCTTAGCATGTTCCCGGTATATTCGTCCAGACCAGGGAAAAGGGGAAAATTAGGGTTCAGGGTTCGGGAAAGGAACTCGGGCAGTAATTTTGAGAATCGCTAAGATTGAGAATTGCATCAAAGGTATCAAGACCACGTCGCCCGGCTTCATTGATTAAGCTCGGGTTTAATATCTGCCTCGTTGTATTCCGGCTCATCGTTGCCGTATGCCTTGGCCAACTGCGATCGGCCAAATTGCCGCCAGGCCTCGCTCTCGTCTTGCGTGCTTAAGAATCTGGCGAAATCGACTACCTCGCCCAAGCGATTTTCGGGCAGTTCCACCAGAATCTGTTCCAAAGCTTCTTTTGTGGTCACGATAGATACTCCGAGAACTCATGCAAGTCATTAAGTTAATTTTATTATACCATTTTGCCGGGAGACGAACAATCTAACCAATTTACAGCAATATCAATATCGCCGCGCCGCCGGCCAGGGGAATGGCAAATAGAATGACGATTTGCCTGAATAATCCCCAACCGCCCAGCAGGCCGGCGAGCATCGATTTCGATATCATGTTGGCCATGGCGGCAACGACGAGCAATCGCCAGCCAACGGTGGCCATAATCGTTGGATCGGCCAGCGACATGCGGGCGGTAGATAGCGTGATGGCGTCCATCTCGGTCAGCCCGGACAGTCCGGCCACCAGATACAACCCGCTGCCGCCGATGAATTGTTTGGCTGCCGCCAATGCCAACAGTACGCCCACGTACATGGCCCCGAAGACCAAGGCCGATTTCATTTGCGTGGGATTTTTTTGTTCGGGCATGGGTTTGGGATGCTTGCGATTGCACAACCAAATTATTATTGCCGGCAGGAAGGTCAAACCCATCAGAATGCCCACCGGCCCGGAGACTTTAGGCAAAAAGTCGGGCGATACGACCAGGACCGCAATCAACACCCTCGCAAAGGAAACGGTCGAGGCGATCATAATCACAATGGCCGCCGCCCGCCGGTCGATAAAATTGTCTTTTGCCTGCTGTGAATAGCTGACGGTAGTGGCCGTGCTGGAGATGGCCCCGCCCAGAACCCCGCCCAGCAGGATTCCCGCGTTGCCGCCGAAAAATTTATAAACGATGTATCCGCCCAGGCTCATGCCCACGATGAGCACGACCATCAACCAGGTCTCGAAGGGATTGAACACGTCCAGCTCGTGTTGGGCAAGCCCGAGCAAGTTCGAGGGTCCGAAGTTTTTGTCGGGCAACACGGGCAGGATAATGCAGCTTATAAGCACGAATTGCATTATCGCCCGCAGGTCCTCGTCGCCCAGTTTTTTGGCAATGCCGTGCAGTTCGCCTTTGAATTGCAACAGAACGGCCACGCCTCCGCCCACGGCCACGGCCACGACCATCGGTCCGACGACCAGGTAGGCCCCGACGGCAAACATTACGAGCATCGCCATGTCGGTAGTTGTTCCTGAATGGGGATCAGTCTGGCGGAGTTGCAGCAGATGGCCGGCCATGATCACGGCCACAACCCCCAAGAGCGCGGCGGGAACCACCCACACACCAAGGGAGTCGGCCAGCAATGCCGAAAGCGTTCCCAGTACGGTAATCAGGGGAAACGTGCGCATGCCGGCAATGCCCGATGCCGCGTGCTCGCGCTGCAAACCCACCAACAGGCCCAAAAGCACGGAAATTCCCAATTGCTGAAAAATGATAGATTCCATGTTGAAATTCTAGCACTTTTTTAGAGTTGAGGCTGGAGGCTTTAGGCTGGAGGCTGGAGGGAAAACGCACCAGGTAAAATGCAGAGCACAGTACAACAAACTGTGAACCGTGAACTGTGAACTGAAAACCTTAAGAAATAATCCGGTTCTTCGCATCCACCTGCACGACAATGGGTTTGAAAGTCCGGGCTTTCTCATCGGAGACTTCACAATAAGACAGCACGACGACGATGTCGCCGGGCGAACCCAGCCGTGCGGCCGGGCCGTTTAAGAGCATGGTGCCCGATCCGGCCGGGGCCTCGATGGCGTAAGTAATAAGCCGCTCGCCGTTATAAAGGTTCAGTACATGAACTTGTTCGCCGGGCAGAATGTCGGCCGCCTCCATGAGCGCTCGGTCCATGGCGATGCTGCCCTCGTAGTCCAGATCGGTGCCAGTTAACGTAGCCCGATGTATTTTCGACCGTAACATGAACCTTTGCACGACGGCATTCCCCACAAAATTGGCTAAATTGTCCGAAAATTGGTATCCGAACCATTCAGTATGACACCCATTTCCCAAAATTTCAACCGATAAAAAAAGCGGAAAGAGGAGCAATAGAGTCCTCTTTCCGCCAAAATATGTCCGCTACGACCGGCCTGTGACTCGGAACTCGCCTGACGGGGGGATGAAGCGATCCCGACAGAACCGGTCGCCACGGACTAATTGTCCTCAATTTATTTGTTTTCTCCCAAGTCGCCGCGTGGCAGTGGCATCTTGCCAGTGCATACAAATAACTAGATTATGGCATTGGACTTTGCCTGATGCGTCTGTCTTTTGCCATGTTGCTTGCCTGCCGAAGCGTGTGCGCGATTTGCCCAGTAGGCTTTAAACTCCTCGAAAGTGACATAGCCGTCGCCGTTGGTATCCATGGCCTTGAACCGCCCTTCAAGGAGCTTCAGCCGATCAGGATCTTTGACCTTGCCTAAGAACTCTTCTTTAGAGAGTTTGCCGTCATGATCCTTGTCCTTAGCCTTGAATACCTGCTCGGGGTTCTGATGTTTTTTCCCAGTGCCAGCCTTATTCGACTGTCCATCCTGGGCAAAAACCATTCCCACGCCAAAACTCAACGCCAAACCCAGTGTTGCAATGATTTTCCACATAAGCCGGGTCTCCAGCGCATAAAAAACCAGCGTCTCTTGCCCTTTTTTGGCTGGTACGCTACTACTAGTTAAACACCGGATTAAATCATGGGTTTCGGAATTATTTGGGGCTTTTTTATAAAAACCATAGTTGCGTCTTGTAAGTGGTTGTTTCAAGGGAAAGCAAAATGCAAAAAACAGACAAAAACAATACCGGGGAGCCGAACAGCACCACCCAAACTGAGAGAACGTCTATTTTTGCCCATCCCTTGGGTTTTTGGTTCTTCTTTTGGGGCGAATTCGCCGAACGCTGCTGTTTCTACGGCATGCGGGCGATACTCTTGCTTTACATGATTGATCGTCTGGGTTTTTCCGAACAAGGCGCCAGCAGGAATATGTCCTTGTTCGTCGCGGCATGTTATCTCCTGCCACTGGTGGGCGGATACATCGCCGATAATTATCTTGGTAAATACCGCACTATTGTCTTTTTTTCATTGCCTTATATTTTTGGGCAACTAATTCTCGGCGTGGAAAATCGCTGGGTAATGTTGATAGCCTTAGGGCTGTTGGCAATGGGCAGCGGGGTGATAAAACCGAACATCTCCACTTTAATGGGACTGACTTATGACCAACAACGGCCGGGCCAATTAAAACTCCGCTCCGACGCCTTCGCCTTGTTTTACGGTTCTATTAATATCGGAGCGGCCATTTCCTCATTCGCCATGCCGGCGCTGCGCGATGCTTACGGCTATCAAATCGCATTTCTTTTCCCCGCGGGATTAATGGGAATGGCTTTGTTCTTTTTTGCGATTGGAAAGCCATTTTACGCCAAGGAAACCGTTAAGCGGGTAAAAGTGTCGCCCCAGCAGCGCCGCGAACAGTTTATCGTTTTTCGCCGCATAATGGGGCTTTTTATCGTGGTCTCGTTTTTTTGGAGCATCTTTGATCAGGCGGAAAGCACCTGGACCCTTTTCGCTAAGGATCATCTAAACCTGAATGTATTCGATTACGGCGAGGGCACGTGGCAATTTAAGGCCATGGAAACGACCCGGGATTATCTGCACGTGAATTTAATCGGCCACAAATTAGCGCCGGATCAAATTCAGGGGCTTAATCCGATCTTCATCATTATCATGCTTCCCCCGGTTACGCTGCTTTGGCATTTGCTGGATCGGCTGGGGCTGAAGCTGCGCCCGACGGACAAGATGCTGGTGGGATTCGTTTTGACGGCCGTCCTGATGGGCATAATGACCGTTGCCGGATATCGCGCAGCCTCCATCGGCAGAATTTCCGTGTTGTGGGAAGTCATACCATATATATTTATTACCTGCGCCGAGATCTGCATCTCCGTAGTCGGATTGGAATTGGCCTTCTCGGCCGCGCCGCCTACGATGAAAAGTTTTATCACCGCCTGCTGGCTGTTGACGGTTTTCGTCGGCAATATGCTCAATAGCGTTATCACCCCATTGTATGATACAAAAATCGAATGGCTGGGATTGGATTTGTCTCCGGGCAATTATTTTGGCCTGTTCACAATAATGATGATTATCGTTACCGTCGCCTTTATTCTTGTGGCAAGACGATTCAACCGATTGCCGGCCGCTTCACCGGGTTAAGCATATTTAGAGCTTCTAACAATATGAAATTAAAGATCAATATGAGTGCCACTGCTTGCTTGCAAGCAGTGTTTTTCCGGTAGTTCCATCAGCACTGCTTGCAAGCAAGCAGTGGCACACGTCATTTTGATAGAAGCTCATAGCAGAAATTTCCCCATGAAAGAAATCATCGCCGATCCAAAATTGGTCGCCTGCTGCGGCCTGTACTGCGGGGCTTGCAGGGCATATCTTCGCGGCAGGTGTCCGGGCTGCCGGGAAAATCACAAGGCATCCTGGTGCAAGGTGCGGGCATGCTGCATAAGCAACCAGTTTGCATCTTGCGCCGATTGCAAGGATTTTCAAAAGCCCAGCGACTGTCGTATGTTCAACAACTGGATATCGAAAATATTCGGCTTCATTTTCCGCTCCGACCGCGCGGCCTGCGTGCGCCAGATTCGCCATGTAGGAATCGAACAATATGCGTCCGATATGGCAAAAAACAAACAGCAGACCATCAAGAGATGATAACGGATGAGACGGATTTTCAACCTCTCCATGCGTGGATCGCGTTGAAAATCATCCGCAGCAAAAACAAAAGCGGGGGCATGAGAGCCAGGCAGGCCAGCATGGCCAATGCCAAGAACCAGCCCAGGGCGAAGATGCCCCAGGCCCAATCCCATATCGGGGCCCAGTATATAATCACAACAAGCACAGCCAGGCAGAGAAACGGGCCGTAAGGGATTTCCCTGTCGCGGATGAGAAAATATCGCAACAAGCCCACCACCAGCGCGGCAAAAGGGGCCAGGAAAAACACGATCAGACAGGTCTGCCAGCCTAGGAACGCCCCGATCATGCTCAGCAGCGTTACGTCGCCGAAGCCCATGGCCTCTTGATTCAAGACGGCCCGGCCGATTATGCGGACGATCCAGATAATTCCTCCTCCGGCAGCCATGCCGGCCAATGCGCTTCAGGAGCGCCTTCCAGTTGTCGCCGCCATGATACCAGACAAGCGCGATCAGCAGCGCCCCGACCACGCCCATGCACAATATTCGGTAGGTGTCGGCCTGACGGACAACTCGATTCCAACACAGGGCCAAGGCCCTTAGCCATCCGTGGCGCCCATACCAGGTTCGCGGCAAGATAGCCAGGCACCAAAGCGTCCAACACGCCAGGGCAATGGCCAGCGACCAGTAATTCGGCGCTCCTGCAAGCCAGGCCGGCCAGGAGTTGGGAGTGGCGACGCAGAGAAATTTGAAGTCCCATTTGCCCGGGAATTGCATGTATACGTCGGGCAGCAAAGACCACGGCCAAACCGCGGCCAGGAACAATCCCACAAGCGTGCCCGGCCGGCTGATGGCGTCGGGAATGGTCTTTTCATCCACGTCGATAAGCGATGCCGCGAGCATGAGCCAGATGAGTATCGCATGCACTACAAATTGTTCATGCAATATGAAAGGCAAATTCGGCGGCAATGCGGGATTTGGAGGCCGGGGCATGTCGGCGGGAAAAAGAGCGACTATGCCAATTTCCCAATGATATAGCCCGGCCAGTCCCAGGCCGCAAAGCATTTCCACCAGCAGGGGGCGGATCCAAAAGCCCGATCCATGTAAGGACGCCTCGCGCCGCAATCCCAGCCAACCGAAAATCGGCAGACGGTCGGGCCATCGCCGGGCAGGAGCAGATGGATTGGGCCGCATCCACGGACTGATGGGACGCGAATTCCATGCCAAACCATAGATCGCCAGATTTGCCAACGCTCCGAATACCGTCCCGGCCGCAAACAGCAAGATCAAGCGGACTTCCATGGGGATGGCGATGAACCAGTTCACGGGCGAAACTCCATCCGCTATTACTTTTTTGGTAATTCCAGCTGATCCAGAATTTCGGTGGCTATTGAATGAGGCATTCGGTTTTCGGTGTCAATGATCAAATCGGCCATCTCGCGGTATATCGGCTCGCGCAGGGCAAGCAGTTGAACTATCTCTTCCAAACGGCTTTTATCCGTCAGATTGGGGCGTCGCTCAATAGTTGTGGTGTCGGCCGACATGCGTTTTAAAATTGTTTCCGGCCTTGCCGTGAGCCACACCACCTTGCCGTTTTTTTGCCGCATTGCGCGGCGATTTTCTTCACGCAGCGGTGCGCCGCCGCCCGCGGCTAATACTATTTGATCGCGGCTACAGAGGTCGGCTATTACCCGGGCTTCCAATTCGCGGAATTCTGGTTCGCCGTCTTCGGAAAAGATAGTTGCAATTGATTTTTTTTTCCGGGTCTCGATTTCGATGTCGGAGTCGAGCCATTCCCAACCTAATCGCAATGCCAAAATCACCGACAGAGTAGTCTTGCCTGTCGCACGGTAACCTATCAGGATGAGATTCATGATTAATACTTTGCCGCTCCGATGGCCCGGCGAATGGTTTCGCGCATCACATCGGCGGGACCATCCTGGCCGGTAAAAAGTTTGAATTGCAGGCAGGCCTGGCGCACGAACATGTCGATGCCGGTAATTACGGTGCAGTTGCGTCCGCGGGCCTCTTTTACCAGAAGCGTGTTTTCGGGATTGTAAACCGCGTCGAAAACGACCATCGAGGGGCGGAGATGGTGCTTGTCGTAGGGCGTTTCATCCACGTTCGGATGCATTCCTACGGGCGTGCAGTTAAACAGCATATCTGCGGCGACCGTTTGCCGGGCGTTCCAATCGATGGAACGGCAATTGAAGTTTTTCGCAAGCGTAGCGGCTTGCCGCAACACTCCGTCGCTCACGACGACTTGCACGCCGAGGCGGCTCAGGCCATAGATAATCGCCTTGCCCACGCCGCCGGCCCCGAGCACCAAGGCGGTCTTGCCGGCAAGCAGATTTCCGGTTTTTTCCTGGGGATTGTCTTTGCGCATGACTTCCTCTAGGCTGCACATGGCCGCGCTATAATCGGTGTTGTAGCCGAGCCGCTTCTGGCCGTCGAAGATCACCGTATTCGTAGCTCCGATGCCGCGCACCGCGACGTCCACGTCGGTAAGTTTCTTTATTACTTCTTCCTTGTGCGGAATTGTAATGCTCAGGCCGCGGATGCCCAGTTGGATGGCCTCATCGATGAACCGGGATATGTCCTCTCGCGGCACGCGAAAGGGAATGTAAACCTTGTTCATCCCGTAATGCTGAAAGGCCGCGTTGTGAATAAGTGGGCTTAAGCTGTGCCCGATGGGATCGGCCACTACGCCGTAAACTTCCGTATCGGCGTCGATCTTGTCGTAGTTGTATACTTCCGTCATCTGCTGGAAGGTGAGCTGGCCGGGGGCCATCGCCCGCTCGTGGTGAAACGTGGCAAACGTGATCGGAGAGCCGAACTTGCCCGCCAGGATCCGCGACGGTATTCCGATATCGCCCATGCAAATGCCGATGGTCGGCACCTTGCTTTGCCGGATCATCTCGAGCACTCTCAAGTTGTCCTGTGGATGGTTGGCCATGACGGCGATTTTCACGATGTCCGGATCCAGCCCACATAAGCGGCGATGAATTTCCTCCAGGTTTTCCGGAGTCTTGCGGAAGTCGTGCATGCTTACGATACGCTTGGTCTGGCCGAAACGCGGGATGGTGCCGGCAATGTCATAATCCAGATCGACGTATTCCACGCCTTCGCTGATGGCCGTGCGCAACAACAGTTGGCGTTGTTCTTCAGAACCGGGGTACTTGCCTCCGTCGGCCGGCCGACGGCAGGTAATGACAACCGGACAGGGCCGATCGGTCACCAGGCGCTTTACGTTTACATCGCCGTTGATGTAATCCAGGCGCAACTCCACCAGCCTGGCCCCTTGCTCTACCAGGTGTCGGTGTTCCGCAATCACGTGGCGATGACGGCCGCGGCCTATGCTGACGCATATCATGGATAGAGGCTAAAGAAATGTGGCTAGAGTGTATGTATCGAAGTAAGGGCGTGTGTTGCACACTTGCTTGATATTGCAAATTGCACAACCGCAGACACATGTAACAATTTTTTATATAAAATTGTTTATTTGCAATTAGCAGTTTACTTCTTTTTACCCGCGTCCTTTTTACCCGCGTCCTTCTTGCCAGCGTCTTTCTTGCCCGCTTCTTTTTTAGCCGGTTCGGCGGCGGCAGCGGCTGGAGCGGCGGCGGCGGCGCCTTCAGCGCCCTCTTCGCCTTCCTCTTTCTTCTTTTTCTTCTTCTTCATGGTGAGCTTGAACACGCGGACTTTTGGCAGGCCAAAAGGGTCGTCGCCCTCCTGCCAACGATCGGCCGCCTTGAGCCGTTGGATTCGTTCGGCCCGGGTAAGCACGCTGCGGGCGCGAGTCAACCCCAGCCGTACCTTGAGACTTTTATCCATTGTCATGACAGTCGATCTCCTCAATATGCAATAAATCTTTTTTATCAGCCCGGGCCAAAGTCCGGAAACTTCTAAGTATAAATAACCTTGCGAACTGCCGCAATAAGGTCCAATATACGGTAGTGATACCATTTGACAATATGCCCTCTTTTGGTGGATTTTGGTATGAAATTTGTAGTCATTACTATGAATCATCAATTGCACATTTCGGTAAAATTTGCAGAAATCCCGAAAAATGGCCCAGCCCCCATATTGACGTATGCGATGCGAACTGTTAGAATACAACCCTTGTCTAGACGGTATCTATACAATTTATATGGGACGGGATGCCTATTCATACCGATGGAACCGTAAAGGAGCCGCACGGCAAATATGCGGCTTTTATATTGCGCCCCCCTATATAGGTATTTTCATGTAACCTTCTCGACTTTTATTGTATTGTTGATTAGTGTGAAAAGAGACCCATTAATGATGCAATACGTAAAGTATTAATATGAGTAACACAGAACATATTCCGACACACCAGCCTGTACCAGATGCGAGTTTTGAGCCATTGGGGTATATTCTAGGAATACAGTTTCATGAATCACTAAAACTTGTTCGCAAAAAAGGGCTGGAATTTGGGGCTAAGCTGTCCGCTTTTATTGACCCACGCGGAATAGAATTGCAGGATGGTGCTTGGATATTTTCTCAGCCTTTAGGTGACAGTGCGGCAGGATTATTTCGGGTAACCATTCAGGAAAATACGATCACTCTGGAGGCGAGGTTACCCACAAACCGTCTGGATTGGTTCGAACGACGTTATGAAATCATTTTGGATGAGTTTCAAAAAACTTTCAAGCCAACTTTTCTAATCTCATCAATGGCAAAGGTTTTGGGTACAATTCCAATCGATGGTGACGCCCGAGAGTTTTTGTTTAATCATGTAGTGAAAATCTCAAAACCAAAATTTGGAATACTTGAACGTCCAGTTCATATTGTTGGTATCCGGCTAGGTTTGCCCGCATTTGAAGTAAGTAAAGCTAAACGTACAAAGGGCAAATCCAAAAAAGAAAAGGGGATTAAGTCTACTGAATGGGCGGTGGATATAAAGGCAGAATCTCTTGCTGCAGATACACGAAAAGTTTACTTGGAAGCCACGGGGCAGTGGCCTCCAATTCCAAGGGAATGGAATGGTGCTGCAACAAAGGCAGTTATCACGCGGTTGGCAACGGTAAAGAGTTATTTGAAAGATCATTTTATATCATTTTTGACTACTGATTTGGAATAAAGGAGACTATAAACATGGCACCGGCATATTGTCGAGAAAATTCATTGAATATACTGGAATGGCAGAAGGGCGCGGCAATTAAAATTCTGCCAAAAACTACAATCACTCCCGCAGTGCAACCAGATGTTATTTCAAGGGAATCTTTTCTCATTATCGATAGTTGGCCAAGCGTGACATTAAGTGAACTTGCTGCTGGCGGTATTGCTGATGAAGATAACGATGATTTAAGGGCATTGCGAGATTCACTCAAGAAACCGGAAAATGACATGGATTTTTCAGCGGTTCAAAAAGAACTGGGCCTCTAATTCCAAATCTTGAGGTATCTTTGTGGCGGAATCTGAACCCCATGCAGATAAATTTGCGGTCAAAATTAGTTCAGCCGCCCACCGAGATCTTCGCAAGCTGGTAAAAAAAATCAGTCCAGAGCAGCGCAAGCGAATTGGGAAAAAAATAAAAAATCTAGCAAAAAATCCTCGTCCGGTTGGTTCTGAAAAATTAACTAATAATGAACACGAATATCGTGTGCGGGACGGCAACTATCGCATTCTTTACGATATTAATGATTCCGATCGGATAGTGAGAATCGGCCGTATTAGAGATAGAAGTGATGTTTACCGCAATTAAGTTTCAATATGCGGAACATTTTCAAGGGCATGTTGTTTCATAGTTTTATAAAACATACATTGTTTATCTATCTTTCTTCCGCTCTAGAGCTTGGAGAGCGGCCCGCGTCTTGGAGGCGCAGCAGCCTTATAACCTGCCGGAGGGGACAGTCTGCCGATTAGGTTCGATTCCCCCTTTCTTCGCTGTTGGCCCTTTTCAACGGCTTTTATCAGCATTAAAACGCGTCTCACGTGTGCAATGTGATATAATTTGTCTATAATTTGAACTCCCAAAGCGGTTTTAGTGTCTTGAAAAGACCCGCTTACGTGCATATCCTAAAATCTTGGGACAAAAGTAGTTGCATTGCCGTTTCCAAGGTTAAATCCAAGCAGATAGGTGAAAATCAGTGTCCGCAGCATCAAAAAACAAGCCGGCCGCCGCTGGCCGGTCGCCGTCTAATCCGAATGCCAAACCCCAAATCACAAGCGGGGCCGATATAGTCGTGCAGACCTTGGTAAATCATGGCGTGGATACAATTTTCGCCTATCCCGGCGGGGCAAGCATGCCCTTGCATCAGGCCCTGACCCGGTTTCGCGACCAGGTTCGCGTGATCTTGCCCAGGCACGAACAAGGCGGCGGTTTTGCCGCCCAGGGTTACGCACGCAGCACCGGGCGGATCGGCGTTTGCATGGCCACCAGCGGGCCGGGAGCGACCAACTTTGTCACCCCACTGGCCGACGCCAAACTCGACAGTATTCCGATTCTGGCCATTACCGGGCAAGTCGGCTCTCCAGTCATCGGCACCGACGCCTTTCAGGAAACGCCCATCGTCGAGGTCTGCCGCAGCGTTACAAAGCATCATTACCTGGTGACCAACGTCAACGACATCGCGCGCGTGGTTCGCGAGGCCTTTTACGTGGCCACGACCGGCCGGCCCGGACCGGTGCTGGTAGATATACCCAAAAACATCCAGCTCCAGCAGACCACGCCCAACTACGACGATCCCATGCAGTTGCCGGGCTATCACGTGGGATACGAACGGGCCAAACCCGAGGAGATCGAAAAAATCGCCGCCTGGATCCGCGAGTCGAAACGCCCGGTTATTTATGCCGGGGGCGGCATAATCGCGGCCGACGCCAGCCAAGAGCTTTTTGAACTGGTCCGCAAGACGGGCATTCCCGTGACCACCACGATCATGGGCCTGGGCGGATTCCCCGGCAATCATCCGCTGTGCCTGGACATGCTGGGCATGCACGGCAGCATTTACGCCAATTACGCCGTGGACAATTGCGACCTGCTTTTGGCCCTGGGCGTGCGCTTCGACGATCGAGTGACCGGCAAAGTCTCGGAATTCGCGCACCGGGCAAAACTCGTCCACGTCGACATCGACGCCTCGGAAATCAACAAAATCAAAAGGGTCGATCTGCCTGTTTGCAGCGACGTCAAATACGCCTTGGGCGAATTGAACAAGATCGTCCAAGCCCCGGCCGATCTGGGCGAATGGCATCGCAAAATCGCCGCCTGGAAGCGCGACGAACCGTTCCGCTACAACATCGACTATCCCGGCATCCTGCCGCAGCACGCCATCCACGAATTGTACAATCTCACCAAGGATCTCGACGCATATATCGCCGTGGGCGTGGGCCAGCATCAGATGTGGTCGGCCCAGTATTACAAGTTCACCAAGCCCAGGCATTGGATGTGCAGTTCCGGGCTGGGCACTATGGGCTTCGGCCTGCCCGCCGCCATGGGCGTAAAGGCCGCGCACCCCGACAAACTCGTGGTTGACATCGACGGCGATGGCAGCCTGCTGATGAACGTCCAGGAAATGGCCACTTGCTTCTGCGAAAAACTCCCGGTAAAGGTGATGCTGCTGAACAACATGCACCTGGGCATGGTCGTGCAGTGGGAAGACCGTTTCCACGCGGCCAACCGGCGCACACGTATCTCGGCCCCATCGACCATCCCGAGGCCACAGGCCAGGGCAGTGGAGTTACGCCACAGGAGCGCTACTATCCCGATTTCATCGCAGTGGCCCGCGGCTTCGGCTGGAACGGCCGCTCGATCTCGGCCAAGGACGAACTAGTCCCCGCCATCCAAGAGATGCTCGACGCCACCGGCCCCTATATCCTTTCGGTCCAAATCCCCTACCAAGAACACGTCCTGCCCATGATCCCCACAGGCATGACGGTGCGGGAAATGATTAAGGAATAAAAGTGGGCAGCGGGCGTGGTCGGTGGACAGTTCTTTTGGATAAGCCACAACAATCATAATTTGTTTAGCCACTGCTTCGCAGACGCAATGCTAGCTCGAATCACTGTCCATTACTTGCCTGACGACAAGCAGTGGCACATGTTGGTGAAAATTGCGGGCTAATTGCTGAAAGTTGAAAGCATTCGCGATCTTTTCCCTCTGGCCCCGCGTCGGGTTTTTCGCTAAAATCTGTGGCCTCAAAATGCGTTATTCACGCTTGCAATGCTAGCAAATAATTGAGGCGGTAGCACAGGTTTTTTAAACCGGTGGGATGAAGTCCCAGGAGGTTTGGCAACGTTTTGCGATTCCCAATATGCCTCTTGCGGCAACGCCGCCCAGGTTTGAGAACCTGGGCTACCCGCTGCCAGGATACAGGGCAATTAATAACTCAGAATACAGAACTGAGAACTGTAAACCGAGAACCGAGAACTTATAACCAGCCAAGCCAGGAGGTGCGATATGGCTACCGGTGCCAGGATGGAACGGCGCGAACGGTATCAGAACCAGCAATTCCGCGAAAACATTCCGCAGGAACAGCCGCGGCATAAACACTGGATTCGGCGCTGGGTTTCTTGCTGATCGCCCTGGCGGTTTTGGGCTGGTTCCTGCCCGCCATTATCGTCAATACGCCGATTTTGGGTTTTATCGTTCGCAAGGCCTCGGGCAGCATGAAGTGCTCGATCTCGATCAAATCGGCCTCGCTGGGCTGGCTCTCGCCGATATTGATAAGCGGCGTTGCCATACGCGACCAACAGAATCAGGCCCTGTTCGAGGTGGAAAAAATCTCCAGCGACAAATCGCTCTTGTCGATACTGCGCAACTACACGCAACTGGGCCAATTTCGCGTGGAAAAGCCCGTCATCTCGCTCGTCTGCGCGAGGGCGGCAGCAACGTGGAAGACCTGATGGCGAATTTCAAGAGCGATACCCCGGAAAAAAAATCGTCCACTAACGTGGCGATCGATCTGGCGATAGTTGACGGCACGGTAAAAATTACCGATCAGTTGACAAAGCAAAGTTGGCAGATCGACAAAGTCAACGTGGATCTAAGCATGCCGGCCGACGCGGCACAAGCGATGACTCTGAAGGCCTCGGCCGAGGTGGCCGACGCCCGGCAGCCGGGCAAACTGGCCACCGACATGTCGATGACGTCCGCGCCGGACGACAAAACAACAGGTTCCGGCGACATAGCCGTGCAGACCGAAAGCCTGCCGCTGGCGGCAGCCCAAGCGTTGATTGCCCGATATTTGCCCCAAGCCAGGCTCGACGGCCGGTTGAATGGCAACGTCCACGCCATTTGGGGCGGCAATAAAGCGCCGGGAAAAACAATTGTCATTGCCGATCTTAAGACCGAGGGATTCGCCTTTGCCGCCGCGATGCTGGGAACCGACTGCGTGCAACTGAGGCAACTCAGCGCCGCCGGCCAGATCAGTGTGACGGACGCCGGGGTGGATGTCGAAAAAACCGAAATCGTCTGCGATTTAGGCAATTTAACCGTTTCCGGAAACACGAACCAGGGCGAGATCGCCGGAAACGTGGATCTTGCCCGGCTGGCCTCGATGATGCCATGCACGCTCCACATCCGCAAGGAAACGCAAATCACATCCGGCCAGGTGCAATTGACTTTGTCTCAAAAGATGCAAACAACAGCCGACGGTCAAAACACCGTGGTCTTGCACGGGCAGATCGCCACCGATAATCTCGTGGCAATAAACAACGGCCGGCAATTTTCCTGGCCGAACCCGATCACTGTGGCGCTGGACGCCCACGGCACGGCCCAGGCGCCGGTCGTCGATAGCCTGCAATGCGAATCGGATTTCCTCAAAATTCACGCCGCCGGCACGCTCGACAACCTGGCCGCCTCGCTCAGCCTGAATCTCAAAGAACTTGGCGACAAATTGGAGCAGTTCGTCGATCTGGGCAGCGTGCAACTCGCCGGCGACGGATTCGGCAATGTGAATTGGAAGCGCGACGCGCAGCAGCAGTTTACTGCCGACGCCGAACTGCAACTTCACAACCTCCAGGTGGTGTTGCCCGATAAGCAGCCTTGGCAGGAAGCAAATCTGATCGTGTATTGCTCGGCCAAGGGTAAAACCGACGCAACAGCCAACACCCGGTTTGATGCAGCCGCGGTCAACATACAGGCCGGCGACGATCGGCTGACCGCGCAGTTGCTGCAACCGGTCGCCGATCTGAAGCAGGGCGGCGTCTGGCCGGTCCGCGTGTTGATGCAGGGCCAGTTGCAGAATTGGGCCGCCCGGGCAGGGTCGTTCCTGCCACTATCGAATTGGCGTTTGGCGGGCGCGGCCGATCTCGACATTCAGGCAACCGCGTCAAAAGACGGCGTAAATATCGGTCAGGCAAAAATCCATGCCACGCAATTCTCCTTGGCTTCGCCGTACATAAATATGCAGGAGCCGGAGGTCGAACTTACCGCGGCCGGCTCGTGGAACCAGGCGCAATGCCGCCTGCAAATTGCTCCCGCAACTTTGGCGACTACCAGCCTGGCGATTCAGGCCGACAATTTCCTCATGGCCATGCCGCAAAACGGGCCGTTTGAAATCGGCGGCACGGTAAAATACCAGGGCGATCTCGGTCTAATCAGCCAATGGTTCGCCGATCGCACAAAACCGCCGTCGTGGGCCATGGGCGGGCAACTGGTCGGAAACCTGCAATTCAAACAGGCCGCCAATCTAATACAGTACGAAGCCGCCGCGGACGTCAACAATCTGGTCATGGCCGATTCCACTGGCGGAAAATTCCAAGAACCAAAGATCCAGCTTTCGGCGCGCGGCGATTACGAAACCAAGGCCGGACTGATCCGGCTCGAACAAGCCCAAATCGCCTCCAGCTTCGTGGCCGCATCGGCAGCGGGCCGATACGCACAAGTTGACAATCAATCTCAAGCCGATATTGCCGGGCAGGTGAGTTACGATCTGGACCGGCTCTGCGGCCTGTTGCGCCCGTACATGGGGCCA
The DNA here is from genome assembly GCA_963844755.1 of Pirellulales bacterium. Taxonomy (GTDB): domain Bacteria; phylum Planctomycetota; class Planctomycetia; order Pirellulales; family Thermoguttaceae; genus JBEKIK01. The sequence continues at coordinate 522,597 of CAWJPM010000011.1, read as the reverse complement.
AACATCATCTTTGCCGGGCGCGGCGCTTCCCCGGTCTCGTGGCGCGGGCCGATGTCGCTGGCAACCGCCCAGGCCAATGCCGGGCTTAAGTGGAACGCGGCCGACGTCTACGGTTTCCAGGTTGGGCCGGGCGAAATCAAGCCTGTACTTGCCGGCGGGGTGTTGCAGATCGAGCCCGCGGAGTTGACGGTCAGTCAAGGAAAACTTTTCTTGGCCCCGAAGATCCGCCTAGCGCCCCAACCCATGGAACTCACTTTGCCGCCCGGCCACCTGGTCGAGCAAGTGCAAATCAATCCGCGCATGTGCGCGTTCTTCCTTAAATTCGTGGCCCCGGTGCTGGCCGATGTAACCTCGGCCCAAGGGGCTTTTTCCATCGACATGGACAGTTGCCGCATACCGCTTTCCGATCCGGCCAAAGGCACGTTTGCAGGGAAGTTTATCATTCATTCCATCGAGATCGGGCCCGGCCCGCTGATACACGAATTGGCGGTCCTGATGGGCAAAGAGACACCGGCCAAACTGCGGCGAGAAGGGGTCGTGCCCTTCCAAATGGTTGACGGCCGCATATATCATAAGGATATGGAGCTGATCTTCCCCGATTTTACGGTTCGCACCTACGGGTCGGTGGGCTTGGACCAGACCGTGGCCATAATGACCGAAATGCCCGTGCCGCCCAAGTGGCTGGAAAACAATCCCCTTGCCTCGGGCTTGAAAGATCAGACTATCCGCATCCCCATCGCCGGAACCCTGCAAAAACCGCAACTCGACAAGTCCGTAATGGAGCAACTCAGCCGCCAGTTCATCAAAACGGCCGCCAAAAATATGCTGGAAGACGGCCTGAACAAAGGCTTGGACCAGTTGTTCAAACAGAAATAGAGACTAATGAAACTCATCCTCCTGGGCACCTCCGGATATCATCCCAGCGATCGGCGGCACACGCCGTGCCTGGTTTTGCCGTCGTGCGGAGTGGTTTTGGACGCCGGGACTGGAATGTATCGGCTGGGCAGATATCTCAAGACCGATGAGTTGGATATTTTCCTTACCCACGCCCACCTGGATCACGTCATAGGTTTAAGCTATTTATTCAGCGTGACGTGGGAGCATCCCCTGCGTCGAGTGACAGTCCACGGCTCGCCCGAGAAACTATATGCGGTGGAAAAACATCTTTTTTTCCACGATTTATCCGTTCGGCCGTCTTTCGACGTAAAACCCTTGGCTGAAGAGACGCTGCTGGCCGAAGGCGGGCAATTGACGCACTTCCCTTTGGCACATCCGGGCGGATCGCTTGGTTTCCGGCTCGATTGGGCCGGCCATAGCATGGCCTACATAACCGACACCACCGCCGCCCGGGATGCCGCATACGTGGATAAAATCCGCGGCGTGAATCTCTTGGTCCACGAATGTTTTTATCCCGATAGCCGCGCCGATCTGGCCGTGAAATACGGTCACAGTTGCATTACTCCGGTGCTGGAGGTCGCCCAAGCGGCCGGCGTCGGCCGGTTGATCCTCGTCCACATCAATCCCCTGCTTGCGGCCGATTATGCCGCCAATATCTCCGCCGCGCTGAAAATCTTCCCCCGCACCGAAATGGGCGAAGATTTGATGGAAGTGGAGTTCTAAGGACAAGCCGACAGGCGATATTTTCCGCCAAATAGGGGATGTCTTGCTTTGTTTTATGGCCTATTTATGCTGCGATTCTCCTTTTATGCCGTGACATTTTGTGGGGAGGGGTACTGGACGATATTCAAAGTATTGCTCTGATATACAGTATTACTTCGATATAAAAGGCTGACGCAAACCGACCGGAGGATGCCATGTTCGCAGGTTTACCCGTTCTTCTGGCTCTTAATTTACCCACGATATTTGGTTTGGGCATATTGCTCGTCTTCGGGGTGATTGTGCTTTTGGTATTGCTGAACTACGGCGGACTGTGGTTCCAAGCGTACATGTCCAGCGCCGATATCACAATGTGGAGCCTTATCGGCATGAGTTTTCGCCGCGTTAACTCCCGCTTGATCGTCCAGGGCAAGATCATGGCCATGCAGTCGGGCATTGGTTCCGAACCTAATAGCGGCGTGACCACCCGCCGGCTTGAAGCCCATTATCTGGCCGGCGGAAACGTGTTGCCGGTCATCCGCTCGATCATCGCCGCACACCGGGCCGACATCGATCTGGATTTCGATCGGGCGGCGGCCATCGACCTGGCCGGACGCGACGTGATCGACGCCGTGCAAACCAGCGTCAATCCCAAAGTGATCGACTGCCCGGACCCAAAACGCACGCAAAAATCCACTCTAAGCGCGATCGCCAAAAACGGCGTGGAACTGAAAGTCCGCGCCCGAGTGACAGTGCGGACCAACATCGAGCAGCTTATCGGCGGGGCGACCGAAGAGACGATCATCGCCCGGGTGGGCGAAGGCATCATCACGGCCATCGGATCGGCGAACAGCCATTTGGAAGTCATGGAAAACCCGGACAAAATCTCCAAGGCCGTCTTAAACCGCGGGCTGGACGCGCAAACCTCATTCGAGATCGTGTCGATCGACATAGCCGACATCGACGTGGGCGAGAACATCGGTGCCCGGTTGCAGGCCGATCAGGCCGAGGCCGACACCCGCGTTGCCCGGGCCAAGGCCGAAGAGCGCCGCGCATTCGCCATTGCCCGCGAGCAGGAAATGAAGGCCGCCGTTGCCCGCAACCGTTCTCAAGTCGTGCTTGCCGAGGCCCAGGTCCCCCTGGCCATGGCCGCCGCCTTCCGCGAAGGGAATCTGTACGGCAAATCGGGCGAAAACGCACAAAAAGCGTAAACATCGTTCTGCTCTGCAAACACAAGTTAAGCCATCGATGACTGGTACATTTGAGATGGCATTCAGTGACAAAATTGTCTTCTTCAGGTCATTCGCCTGCCTATGAATTAGGCAGCATGCAGGGTGGGTGTAGAAAAAAAGTCTTTTTTTCTCTGCATGATCGGCAATAACGTCTTGTAGCGGCAAGTCTTAAGATTTCTTGTGTAACCCTGCTTATTTCTATGGCACATTATTTGCTCTACCTGAATAAATTTTACTTATTTACCAATAAGCCCATGTAATTCTCATTAAACACCGCTTAAGATGAGACTTTTTAAGAGGAAATCGGTTTCATGACTTGCAGTAAAAGCCTTCGCAGATTTCTAATTGTGACCTTGTTTTCGGCCCTTGCATGGTCGGCCTGGATTTCCATGGCCAAGGCCCAATCGCCGGGCGATCAGGCCACCGTAATGCAGGCCGCCAAGGATTCGGGCGGGATAGACAAGTTCAATGCGGCCGATAACGCCTGGGTACTCACCTCCTCGGCCTTGGTGCTGATGATGACTGCCCCCGGATTGGCCCTTTTCTATTGCGGGCTGGTACGGCGCAAAAACGTGCTCAGCGTCATGATGCAATGTATATTTTTGATGTGTCTTATGACGTTTCTTTGGGCCTTGTACGGCTACTCGCTGGTCTTTGGCGGGGACGGGCCGTGGATCGGCGACCTCCGCTACGTTTTTATGCACGGTGTGGATGCCACATGGACCGAAAATGGACCGAATCTGGCCCTGGCCCCCGGTTTGACGATCCCGGTGATGACCCACATGCTGTTCCAGGGCATGTTCTTTATCATTACGCCGGCCCTGATCTGCGGGGCATTCGCCGAACGCATGAAGTTCAGCACCATGATCGTGTTCATGGCTCTGTGGGGCACGTTTATATATTGCCCGTTGGCACATTGGCTCTGGGGCGGCGGAGTCCTGGCCTACGGCAGCCAGCACGCCAAGGAGTTTTCGGCCGGCGGGGCCCTGGATTTCGCCGGGGGAACGGTGGTCCACATCTCATCGGGCGTGTCGGCCCTGATCTGCGCGTTGCTGTTGGGCAAGCGCTTGGGGTATGGCGTCGAGTCCATACCGCCGCACAACATGACTTACACGGCCATGGGGGCCGCGATGCTCTGGGTGGGCTGGTTCGGATTCAACGCCGGCAGCGCATTGTGTGCCGGCCGGCTGGCGACCTGCGCATTTGCCGCGACCCATTTCGCCGCCGCGGCAGGAGGCCTTACCTGGGCCTCCTTGGAGTGGATCTATCGCGGAAAGCCGAGCATACTGGGCTGTTGTTCGGGCCTGGTGGCCGGCCTGGCTTGCGTGACCCAAGCGGCCGGGTATGTAACGCTCATGCCCGCCCTGGTAATCGGGGCGGCCGGCGGCGCGGTCTGCTACACGGCCTGCAACGCGGTCAAGGCGCGTTTCGGCTACGACGACTCGCTTGACGTGTTCGGCGTACACGGAGTGGCCGGCACGCTGGGCGCTATTCTTACCGGGATTTTCGCCGTCCGGGCCACCGGGGCCGTCGAAGGCGGGCAACTCCTCGGCCTGTTGGAAGGCGGTTCCCTGCTCAAGGCCCAAGTCATCGCCATAGCGGCCGGCTGGGGCTTGGCGGCCGTCGGTACTTTCGTTATCCTCAAGGTCCTCGACGCAGTGATGGGACTTAGGGTTTCCCAAGCCGCCGAGATCGAAGGACTGGACCTCAGCCAGCAGAACGAAGAAGGATATATATTTATTTAGTGGGCGGTGGATAGTAGAAAGTGAACAGCATGTTTAGCCGCGACCGGGCACCAACGTCATGTTGGTCGGGGAGCGTGCTTGAAATTAGTCGCAAGGAGTTTATTAATGAAAAAAGTGGAAGCAATCATCCGGCATTTCAAGGCCGAGGACGTGAAGAACGCCCTGACCAAAAACGGCATCGTTGGCATGACCGTAACCGAGGTCCGCGGATTTGGACGCCAAAAAGGCCACACCGAAATGTACCGCGGCGCCGAGTACAAAGTCGATTTCGTGCCTAAAATCAAGGTCGAAGTGATAGTGCCTGACGAAAAACTCCAGACCGTGCTGGATGCGATCATTCACGCGGCCCAGACCGGCCAGGTGGGCGATGGAAAAATCTTCATAAGCAACATGGAAAACGCGGTGCGGATCCGCACCGGCGAGAGCGGTGACGCCGCGCTCTGATTTCTATTGCGAAAAGTCAGGTGCATGGTTTTCCGCTACTTCCTACATACCCACGACAAGCGTGGACATGGCGCCCTGCTAAAGACGATCTGTTTTAAAATACCGATCAATAATCTCTCGCACTCTGCCGAGCCATTGTTTGCGCTGCTCTTCGTCGCTGGTCACTACCACGGCAAACGTTTCGCGATGGAAATTCTTCACCCCGCACAGGCCGAAGACGCAATTTTTCCACAGGGTTTCCAGGGGATCGCCGAAGGCGGCCATCTCGCGCTCGGCCGGCGTGTTGGAGGTATTGAAAACCACGGCGGCCTTTGCCCTGAGCAGGCCCACGGGCACGCCATCGCCGCTGTCGCCGTCGAGGAATTTGTAGGCCACGCCCGGGCGGATAACGCGATCGATCCAGCCCTTTAAAATGGCCGGCGGCTGCCCCCACCAGTTCGGATGTACGATCACTATCCCGTCGGCGGCGGAAATATCCCGGCAGTGCAAATCAATTTCTTCGGGCAAGGTCGTCCCTTGTGAAAATTCGCAAGCCGGCAGGAGCGGATCAAAGCCTTCCGCACACAGATCGTGCAAAACGACCTCATGCCCATTTTGCCTCAACCCTTCGGCGGCGGTTTGTGCGATGGCGTGATTGAAACTTTTCGCATCGGGATGGGCGAGGATGATTGAGATTTGCATTTTTTTAGACCGTAGGCTATAGGCTGTAGGCTGGCCTATTTCCTCAATGCACGAATAAGCCCGCCGAGAACCTTTGACGTTTCAATACATTCTTGTTTGACTTTCTCATATTTATTAGAAGACAAAAAGCCTAAACGTTGCGCAAGGGATAATTGATATTCTAATTCCCGGGACGATCCGAACGCCATATCCAGGAAACGTAGATAATCTCCAACAGACTGACGTGCGGACCCTTCAACAATATTAGAAGCAACGGACACAGCAGCCCGCCTCATTTGTGAAGTCAATCCAAATTGTTCTTCTCTTGGAAAAGAGGCTGTAACCTTGTAGATTTCAAGTGCCATTGCATCGGCCAGCGCAAACGCCCGTAGTTTTGTATGATCTCTCACGAAAGAACCCTCCATCATACCTACAGCCTATAGCCTATAGCCTACAGCCTAAGCTACACGCTAAATCGTATAAAAACGATATCATCCTCTTTGATCACATAATCTTTGTGCTCCTGGCGCATTAAATGTTGGGCCTTGATTTCGCGTTCGCTGCCCAGGCGCAATAGATCGCCGACCGTCATTATTTCGGCGCGGATGAAGCCCCGGGCAAGATCGCTGTGGATGCCGTCGGCTGCCTCAATTGCCGTGCCGCCTTGGCGGATGAGCCAGGTGCGGACTTCTTTTTCGCCGGCGGTGAAAAACGTCATCTGCCCGGAGTATTTCAGTAGAGTGCGGATTAGATGATCGCGATCGGTGCCAACCAGGCCCATCTCCTTTTCGAATTCGGCGCGATCCGCAGGCGACATCTTCGAGAGTTCCAATTCCAGACCGGCGGGAATGGCCAGCACGGGCACGGCTTGGGTTGAACATTTGCGTAAACCGCTGGGGATCCTGTGCGTCATCGGCCGTGTTTACGATCACCACCCGGGTCTTTTCGCAAAACAGCCGGAAAGCGCGGGTCACTGTGCGCTGTTCTTCTGTCATGTGAATTTCGGCCAGCGCTTTGCCCGACTCTAATGCGGCCAAGAGGATTTTCAGCACATTGTGTTCGTGCTCCAAGACCTGATGTTCCTGGCGTGGGATGGGTTTTTTCAGAGATTCTTCCACGCGGTGTATCCGGCCGGAAAGGATTTCCATGTCGGCCAGGAGCAAGTCCTCGTCGAAGGAGCGGAGATCGGCCAGGGGATCGGTGTTGCCAAAGCCAGCCACCACAAAAACCAGGCTGTCGGCCTCGCGGATCATGGCCATGCGGGCCGCGTTGCCTTCGTGTTTGCGGCTTAAGCCGGGCGTATCGACGATTTCGATGTTGGCTATGGTGATTTTTTTGGAATGGTACAGATCGGCCAGTTGTTGCAGTCGGGGGTCGGGAATCGGGGCCATTCCGCTTTGCCCGGTGTGCGACATGGCCGGATCGGGGGCCACGCCCGTCAGCCAGTGAAACAACGTGCTCTTGCCCGAGCCCTGGTATCCGACAAGTCCGATTTTCATGATCCGGTTCTCCGCGGAGACGATTTAATATTGATTGCAAATTGCAATAAAAAATGCGCACAAAAATGAAACAGGTTAGGCGCTTGCAACGTCGCAAGCGGCGATTTGCGCCAACGCCTGTTCTACCGCCTCGGATTGGTCGTTGTCCAGGGGGAGCCGGCCGAATCGGACCCGATAAAAAGCGTCGGCCACGCGAAGGGGCATAAATTCCAAGCCGGTTTTGCCCGATACACCGGCCAGGGCCGATCCGGCCCAAGCGGCAAATTCGCGCTGGGTTTGATTGCCGCGGCGGACCAGGCCGCGCTTGGCCAACAAGGCTTCCAGGCGACGATAGAATTCCACTTCGATTTGCAGGCCATGCCGACTTTTGGGCTGGCGTCCGGAAAGCCGCCGCCACAATTTATCGCCCAGGCGCCAGGCGAACCAACCGCTAAAAGCCAGCAATACCGCCCCGGCCAGTATTGTCGCAACTAGCAACGCCCAAGCAATCGCTCCGGGCAAGCCGCTCAGGCGCAGGGCATCACCAATGCGCTTATACAAGTTGCGCCAAGCTTGGGCGTTGAACAACGATTTGTATAAAAACGTGCACGCACGGGCTATGGGCTGAAAAATCGCGTTCCTCTGCCGTTCGTAATTCAGTTCCACCACGTAATACGACCAGGCATAATCGAACCATTGGAAGGTTTTACTGATGGGTGTATACCAACTCGTCTGCAATTTCACCTCGCTTTCCGGCGTGGGATCCAACTGCAGCCAGCCCCCGTACTCCGACCAAGGCCAGAAATCTTCACCGTGCCGCAGTTCCCGCGGGATTTGACTGGGGCGCAGGTAGCATTCCACCCAGGTATGCGCGTGCATCTGGCGGACCTGATAACATTGGCCGATCTCGTTCCATTCGTCGGTGCGATACCCGACTACCATCCGCGCGGGTATGCCCTGGCTGCGGAGCATCAGCGTCAGCGCCGTGGCGAAAAATTCGCAATGGCCCGCGCGATGGTTCGTCACGAAATCCTCGATGGGATCCATGGCGGAGTCGCGATTTTGATTTTCCAGGCTGTAACTGAACATGCCCGAAGCGGACAGTTTCCGCTCCAAGTACCGCGCCCGACCGGCGCGATCCTCGATGGGCAACTTCGACTGATCGATCCATGTCTGTGCCAGGCGAGCGAGATTGGGCAAGCCATTTGTCTCATCAGGCGGAGGGATTCGCAAGGCAGCAAAATAATTTTCGCCGATCCAGACGGGCACCAAGGGCTGTTGGCGGCCATCGACAAACGCGGTCGTGCCCAATTCATATCTGAAGCGCTGGCCGCGCAAATGCTCCGACCGTAGAAGCCGCAGGCGAAAGTCATCAACTGTAATGTAGATGTCCGACTTGATGGGCACGTACGGCGCGACATAAAACAGTTCAGGCCTGTCCAGGCCCTCGATGATGCATTCCTGCCGGACAAGATGCTCGGGCAAAGGTCCCTTGCGCTCCAAGGTGGGATTCCCCACGGCAACGGCCGGCCGGCCCACGCTCCATTGTCCTTGTTTGTAATTCAGCAAAACTGCTCCGCGCAAATAAATCGCCCCATGGACGCTATAAGGTGCGCCGTTATCCTGATCATAAAAGCGGATCCGCATTACTTCGCCGGGGTTTTCGATGATCTGCCCGAATTCGCCCAGATCGACCTTGTCGCTGAATCCCACGGTCTGCTGGGTCTGCAGGATCGCGCCGATCCAGCCCACTTGACCGAAGCGGGGAAGAAAAATAAACAAAAGCACCGTCACCCCCACTGTCCGCATGCCTATGCCCGAAAGCCGGGAGTAAAGCTCGTGGCCGAGTCCGATGCCGATGCCGCCCGCGCTGGCGCAGGGAAAATCGGACTTCTGGCCGGCCAGGGACCGCGCCCGGGAGCGGCGGCCGGCGCCGGCTTTTCGCCCTGAAAGAACTCCTCCCATTGTCGCTGGAACAGCAACAGCGTCAATCCCAGCGATGCTATGAGCATGTATATTATCAGCATCAAGCCAAAAACGATGCCCTGGCTGAACAATGCCGCCACGACCACCTGCAACAAACTGAGCATGATTAAAAGCCAGTAGCTTCGCGCGTCCTTCTTTTGAAAGAGCACAATGATTTGCAGATAAATCAGCAGCCGGGCAAAACCCACGGCCTGTATTTCGCCTTGTATTCCCCCCCGATATATAATTAATTTGCGCATCGAAACCACCGCGGCCAAAAGCATGGCGATATTCGCAAGCGTGCGGTTCAAGCGCAGCCATCCGGTAATGTCCGTAAGCCACAGCGAAACTCCCGCCGCCAGAATCATCACCAGCGGCAAAACCAACTCGCGCTGGCCCATGCTTAAAAGCAGGGTCCCCAGCACGGCTATGGTCGCCATCGTGATTTGCAGCAGGCGTTGAAGGTTCATCGTTCAAGGATGGGGTAATTAAATCGCAAGTTAATTGATCCTAGGATTAAAGTCACTAGCCGGCGGTCAACGACCGCCGGAATATAAGCGACTTACCACCAGCGGCTGTTAGCCGCCGGCTATTGTGTATTACATTGGTTAACTGATTTTCAATCGCCCCAGCTCTTGCGCCGAGATGATTTTCCATTTGTTTCCATCTCATTCCGCAATAAAAAATTCCTCCAATTCTTCGCTCGAAGCATCGATACAGCGTACACGCCTGGCGGCGGCATGAAGTGCCGGGTTCGCCCAAACTGCGGCAAACCGCTTGCCTTCGGATAAATCCGCCGGGCGGGTCGATATGAGAACAATCTCCGTGCCCGGGGCGATGTCGCCCAAGACGTGTTCGATAAGCTCCGGAAGGCGATCCTCGCTTTCGGCGGCGAGCGTTGCAAGAGTTTTCATCATATCTTGAAGCAGTGCGGCCGAGGCCGGGCCACCCCGGCACAACGGTTGCCCGTCGAACACGCCCAAATGCACCTTGCCGCCGCCCTGGCGGCATAGATCGGTCAGGACCGTGGCGGCAAAACTGATTGCCAGTTCCACATTATCGAGTTGCGCATTCGAGGGCAGTTTGGGCAGCCAGAGGTCTAATAAGATGGCGGCGTCGCGGTTGTGCGGCTGTTCGAATTGGCGGACCACGAATTTGCCGGTCCGCGCCGAACTGCGCCAGTGCATCAGGCGCAGGCTGTCGCCGCCGCGCCATTCGCGCACTCCGTAAAAATCGCCTTCAGGCCCGGGCCGGCGTTGCCGCCGGTCGGCCCCGGCCAATGCCCGCCGATGCCGGGCGAGCCAGCGCCGTGTAAGCCGGCCAAGGCGCGGATATACATAAATCGTCTCCCTCTGGCCGACCGTGAGATTGCGGGAAAAAAGCCCAAAGGGAAATCGCGAGGAAATCCGCATCGGCCCCAGCCGATAACGCCCGCGCTGGGCCAGCCGGCCGCGATACGTGCCAGTCCGCTCCTCGCCCGCAGGGATATAAGGAAAAAGCACACCCGTTATGATCGGCTTGTCGTGGTTATGCCCGTAATGTCGATTGTTGTAACCGTGATTCAATCCCGGCGCGCCTGGTTCGCGCTGAATTTTTTCTTCCACCGTGATCGCCCAACTGCCGAAGTGCGACCGGGTGTTGCTCAATCGCAAACTGACGGCCAACAGGTCCCCGGCGCACACGGCCTGCGGGGCCTTGCGCTCCAGTTTCATGCCGCTAAGCGAAACAAAAAGCACCTGCCAGTGAAAAAGCAGCAATCCCATCATCATCCCGGCGAGCAATAACAGCAGGTTTATTTCTTTGACCATCGCGCCGATGAAGACTATTGCAGTAATCAACAGGTAATACCAACCCTCGCGGCAGATAGTGGTGTGCGGACGGCGGAACATGGGAGGGTAGAAGGGATTAGGGGCTAGAGATTAGGAACTAGATTATTTGTATGAAGTTTGATCGCATTTTTTTGCGCATGTTTTTTATTGCAAATTGGCAATTGCAAATTTCAAAATGCAAATTGAACAATCATAATCACTTGCGTGCATTGTCTCTCTACTTCGTACTCAGTACTTATAACTGAAAACTTATTACTGAAAACCGACAACCAAATGCAGTGCTATCTTTAAATATTATCCCGGCACGTGTACTTCGTCTACGAGCCGTTGGATCAGGGCCTCGACGGCCTCGCGCTGGCCGCCGTGCAGATAGCCTTTGCTTATTACCCGATGCGCCAGCACCGGTATGGCCAGCGATTTAACGTCGTCGGGCACGACGTAACTCCGCCCGGCCACCAGGGCCGATGCCTGCGCCGCGCGGTACAAGGCTAAGGCCCCGCGCGGGCTGGCGCCCACGTGCAAATCCTCGCACCGGCGCGTTGCCTCAACTATGTCCAACACATAATGGTTGATTGAATCATCGACCTTGACATGCCGCACCTCGCCTTGCAGCGACACGATCTGCTCGCAGGTCAACACCGGCTGAAGGCTATCGACCGGTTCGCCCTCGCGATGGCTGCTTAAGACTCTCAGTTCGATTTCCCGGGCCGGATAACCCACGGGGATCCGCAATAGGAAACGGTCGAGCTGGCTTTCGGGCAGGGGATAAGTGCCCTCGAACTCGGCCGGATTTTGCGTGGCGATTACCATGAACGGCCTGGACAGCGGGTGGGTCTGGCCGTTGACCGATACCTGCCGCTCGCTCATCGCCTCCAATAGTGCACTCTGGGTTCGCGGAGTTGCCCGATTGATTTCGTCGGCCAGCACGATATTGGCGAAGATCGGACCGCGATTGAAAGTGAATTCCTGCGTGCGGCTGTTAAACACGCTGCTGCCGGTAATGTCGGTGGGAAGCAAATCAGGCGTGAATTGGATGCGGCGGAACTCGCCCGATACGCTGCGGGCCATGGCCTTGCCGGTCAAAGTTTTGCCCACACCCGGCACGTCTTCCAAAAGCACGTGTTCGCCCGCCAACAGGGCCGCGACAGTCAAGCGAATGACTTCGTCCTTGCCCAGTACGACCTGGGCGATGTTGTTTTGAAGTTTGGCGATGAGATTGTCAACCGGTCCGTTCATGTGATGAGGTTTTCAGTAAACAGTTTTCAGTTATCAGTTTTCAGTAAACGGTCATCAGCGGTCAGCCATTAGCAATAGCCGCACTGCCCACCGTCCACTGCCCACTATCCACTGTCCACTTATTTTTATACTCCGAAACCTCCTCCGCCGATAGGGGGCATCGACTGGGCTTGTGTAAAAGTCTAGTATTACACTAGGACCATCTTGAGGCGAAAAATCATGAATACGCTTGCCGAACTTTATAAACCCTCGCTGGGACTGCTGACCGATCTGTATCAAATGACCATGGCCTACGGCTATTGGAAAACCGATAAGAAGGACTTCGACGCGGTATTCCATCTTTTTTTCCGGCAGAATCCCTTTCACGGCGGATTTACCATCGCGGCCGGTCTGGCCACGGCCATCGAATATCTGGAAAATCTGCATTTCGATCAGGCCGAACTGGAGTGCCTTTCCACGCTTCGGGGGAACGACGATAAACCGCTCTTCGATCGGGCGTTTCTCGAATATCTAAGCCGCATGCAATTGCTCTGCGACGTCGATGCCGTGCCCGAAGGCACCGCGGTGTTTCCAAACGAGCCGCTATTGCGCGTGAAAGGCCCGCTAGTCCAGGCTCAACTCCTGGAATCGGCCATGCTGAACATCATCAACTTCCAGACGCTTATCGCCACCAAGGCCGCCCGCGTAGTAATGGCCGCCGCGGGCGATCAGGTCATAGAATTCGGGCTGCGCCGCGCACAGGGCATCGACGGGGCGCTGTCGGCCGCCCGGGCGGCATACATCGGCGGCTGCCAGGCCACCTCGAACGTGCTTGCCGGACGCATTTTCGGCATCCCGGTCAAGGGAACCATCGCGCATAGTTGGGTTATGTGCTTCGACGACGAACTGACGGCCTTTCGGACATTCGCCCAAGCCATGCCCAATAATTGCATATTCCTCGTCGATACTTACGACACCTTGCAGGGTGTTCGCAATGCGACCGTAATAGGGCGGGAGCTGCGCAGTCAAGGGCATGAAATGATCGGCATCCGGCTCGACTCGGGCGACCTGGCATGGCTGAGCATCCAGGCCCGTGAGATACTCGACGACGCCGGATTTCCCAACGCCGTCATACTTGCCTCGAACGATTTGGACGAAAACATCATCGTCAGCCTGAAAGAGCAGGGGGCTAAGATCGACGCCTGGGGCGTGGGAACAAGACTGGTTACCGCGCACGACGACCCGGCCTTGGGCGGCGTGTATAAACTCTCGGGCATTCGGCGAGCCGGCGGCCCTTGGGAACCTAAAATAAAACTCTCCGAACAGGCCGTAAAAATTTCCAACCCCGGCGTTTTGCAAGTGCGGCGCTATCGCCGCGACGGCGAATACTCCGGCGACGTTATTTTCGACGAGAACCACCCCGTCGAAGGCGATTGCACAATGGTCGATCCCTTCGACGTAACGCGCCGCAAGATCATGCCCAAAGACGCCGCTTTCGAAGACCTGTTAGTGCCGATCCTGCGGCGCGGACAAAAAGTTTATCAATCTCTGGCATTGGCGGTCATTCGTCAGCGAACAGGGCAACAACTGGCCGCTTTTCACGGCGGAATCAAACGCTGTGTCAACCCGCACCAATACCCCGTCGGCCTGGAACTGGGGCTAAATGAACGCAAGCAAAAACTCATTCTTGAAGCCCGCGGATTCAATATGTAAAGCCGCGACCAGTGGTCGCACGCAACGCGAACCCCCGGTGTGTTCATCGGGGACTAAATAAAGACACTATTCCCTATCTTGCGTCCGTAGTTCCCCGTCCGCTATTTCCCAAGCGTCGCAATTCCAGGAAAAGAAGAACGCCGGTCAACAGGGAGGAACTCAGGTCGGCGGTGGGGATTGCCGCCCAAACGCCGTTTAAGCCGAAATACTTAGGCAAAATTAAAACGGCGGGGATTAAGAACAGAATTTGCCGGGAAAGGCTGACCAGCATCGACTCGCGGGGTTTTCCCACCGCAATGAAATATCCCGTGCTGACCACCTGAAATCCGACCAGCGGCATCATGATCACGCAAATCCGCATGGCGTGCACTGTCAGCGCCTGCAAGGGCACGTCGCCGGGATTAAAAAGCCGGACGACTTGCGTGGGTGCCAACATCATGATTAAAAAACCGAAAAACGCAATGGCCGATGCGGCTAGCACGGCGGTTTTCAAGGCTTTTTTGACGCGGGCGAATTCGCCCGCGCCGTAGTTGTAGCCCATTATCGGCTGCGCACCCTGATTGATGCCGAACATGGGCATAAAAAACATCATCACCACTGCCCAGATGATGCCCCAGGCCGCTATGGCTTCGTCGCCCCCGTACCGATCCAGTTGGCAGTTTAAAACACTTTGCATCACCGCGGCGGATATCTGTATGGCAAAGGGCGAGGAGCCGATGGCCATGATCTGGAAACAGATCGATTTTTTCAGGCGCAAGTTATTCCAACGAATCTTCAAAAGACTTCCGCCGCGGATAAAATAGGCAAGGACCCAAACGGCGGAAATCCCTTGCGAGATCACGGTGGCCAGCCCTGCGCCGCGCATGCCCCAGCCAAAGCCGAAAATGAATATCGGGGCCAGAATTACATTCAGCAATACGCCGATAAGCAGGGTGAACATAGCGATACGCGGGTTTCCCTCACCGCGTATGGGAGCGTTCAGCCCGTAACCAAACATCTGACAAACCGTGCCCAGGGCGAGGATTTGCATATAGTCGTGGGCGTAGGGCAGAACGATCTCGCTGGCGCCGAACAGAATCAGAAGCCGATCCAGAAGCGACAATCCGGCGGCGGTAACCACAATCGATGCCGCAGCCAGCAGCACCGCGGCATTGCCCAGCACCAATTCGGCTTCGGCTTTTTTTTGTTCGCCCAAGCGGATGGAAATAAGCGCGGTGGCCCCAAGCCCGATTAACAATGCGAAGGCCATGATGATGAGCATGAAAGGAAAGCAAACCGTGATGCCGGCAATTCCCTCCGATTCCAGGGCCCAGCCGATAAAAATCCGATCGACCACGTAATACAGGGCCTGGGCCAGCAGCCCGACGATGGCCGGAATGGAAAACGTTGCCAGCAGCCGGGTGATATTCCCCTCTCCTAATCTGTGCGATCGATCAATGGACATCAGTTGCAGATCCGTTAAAGGTCAAGGGGAAATGCTTATTGTAAAGACTTTCATCGCAAAAGACAAAACTCCCCCGGTTTAGCCATTTTTGCTATTTTTCCCGTTTCGCGACTCCCCAGTCTGCCTTGCTCTAAATTATTAATAGGCGGGATCTTATGCAGAATATGAAACACCAGCCCGAAGCGCAAGCGAAGGTAAACCGTTTGCCATCCCTCGCTTGCGCTTCGGGCTAGTGTTAATTCATGAATAATCCAGGCTAGATCGTATGGACAGGAAAACCATCTCTTGATATTCTTCCGCTCCCTTTCAAAAGTGTCTTGGGTTTCTAAGGAAACCGCATGAGGGAATACATTTAAATTTTGATTGTATAGGTTGATCAGCAATCCGCCGTATTTTCACAGCGGGCTAAATTAAGGAGATGGAAATCATGAATTTTTTCACTTGGATCCGAGATGGAGTGCGTTCGGCCGTGTTGTTAGGAGTCTCTGACGCCGTAAACGACATCGGCACGCCGGCCCAAGGCGAGGACATCGGCCGCCGCCTTTTGGAACAGGTGCGAAACAGCCCGGCCGCATTGACCAACGAAACTGTTTCATTGCCCGATCAAAAGACCCGCAAAAAACTGGGCCGCTCGCTGGAGCAGATTCAAACCGCTTCGGCCAAGGCAAGTTGAAGTAAGGATGAGGGATAAGGGATGAGAGATGAGGGCAAATCCAATCGGCAAAGTGCAAGACCGCATGAAAAGCTGGAAGTTTATCGAATTGCACACGCATTAGCACTTAAAGTCCATTCCCTCACGCTTAATCTGCCAAAACATGAACTTTACGAAGAAGGCTCGCAGGTGCGCAAGTCGAGCAAGAGCGTGTCGGCTCAGATCGTTGAAGGGCATGCGCTTAGGCAATACAAACCCGAATATTTGCATTATCTCGCTCGGGCATACGGCAGTGCCGAAGAGACAATCGAGCACATTAGTTTTTTGGTAGAAAGCGACTCGGGCAAGATGATTGAAGACCAGTGCAAATCTCTATTGAATGAATATGCGGTATTATCCCGGAAACTGTTTAATTACATGGAATCCGTGCGCAAAGAGCATGACCCGACAAGGCCAGTCATAGATGAACGGTGAGCATCATCTCTCATCTCTCATCCCTCATCGTTTCCTACAATCCCTCTTCGGCTTCGACGATCAACTGGTGGGCCATTTTCGCATCCTGCACCTGGCGCAATTGATTTAAAAGGCCGGGTATTGTCAGCAGGCGGCTTAATCGGGCGAGGGTATGAAGGTGGCCGCGGTCGTCGGCCGAACAGATCAGGAAAAAAACATCGGTCAGTGGGCAATCGCTGCCAAAGGGTATGCCGCTTAACGTACAACCCAAGGCCAAAAACGGCTGGGCCAGTATTTTGGGCATCGGTCGGCGGGGATGCATTAAGGCCACGCCGTTTTCCAGGGCAGTGGGGTGCATTTCCTCGCGGGAACGGACGGCCTCGGCCATGGCCTTCGGATCCCACAGCCAGCCCGTGCCGGCCGCCTGATCGACCATCCCGTCGATCACTGCGCTGCGCGTTCTGGCGTATAAGGGGACGGCAATGGCCTCGACCGGCAATAATTCGGAAATGCTGATTTCCCGCTCATTTTCCAGGGGCGCTGACCGCTGCAACACGCTTTCGACCAGGACCAATTCCTCTTCGTCCGACAGTCCGATGCGGTTTTCGAACCACTGGTGGATGTCGGGCCTGGCGAACTTCCACTCGCCGCCGATCTTGCGTCCCGGCAGATGACCGCGCTCCGCCAGCTTTATCACCTGCTGCGGGGTGAGATGCAAGTATTGGGCCAGAGTTTCCAGGTCAAAATCGCTGTAAGGCATGGTTTATATCCAGTGAAACGACAATAATCTTCGCCTAAAATACCCTTTTTGTCCAGTCCAAAGAATTGCATGCTAGGATTTCCGCCTTGACATAAGCCCAAAAATCGAGACAATCCGGCCCTTGAACACGGCAGGATGCCGTTTCTCCAAATTAGCGTGCTTATCACTAGAATTTTTTGTAGGGTGCGTGAAACGCACCAGAGGCCAGTGGAAGCGGTAGAAGGAGGTGCGTTTCACGCACCCTACCTGCCGATGACTTGGCAAGGAGGCCATGGGTCATGCAAGTTTGTTCCGGTTTGGGACATCTTGAAAGCCTGCGAAAACTGAGCAACCAGCTCAAGATCATAGGCGTGACAGGCAGAAACGGCAAAACGACTACCAGTTGCCTGATTGCCGGAGTGCTGGCCCATGCTGGACATAAAGTCGGCTTGCTAAGCACGCTGGGATATTTTGACGGCGAAGACGTTGAGTACGCCGCCGAGGCCACGCCGCAACAGGATCGATTGGCGACCCTGCTTGCCCGCATGGTGCGCAACGGCTGTTCGCACGCGGTGATGAATGTATCGAACCGGGCATTGGCGCAATCGCGCGTGGCCGGCGTATGCTACGATGCCGCCTGCGTGACGAACGTCACACGCGACCATCTTTATGGCAATACAATAACTAAAGACTACCGACCGGCCGGTTGCCGCTTGTTCGATCATCTTCGCGACGAGGCCTTCGCGGTTGTCAACATCGACGATCCGCTTTCTGAGGGATATTTACGGCAGATCGACGGTCCAGCGCTTACGATCGGCATTGATTCGCCCGCCGAAGTCACGGGCACGCCCCTCGAACAATTCCCCAGCGAGCAGACATTTCTTATCACGGCCGGCAGCGACACCATGCCCGTGCAAACGCAGATGATCGGCAGGCATCATATTTACAACTGCCTGACGGCTACGGCGGTCGGACTGGCCTACGGCATCGAGTTGCCGCGGATCGTTCGCAGCCTGGAGGCGGCCCGTCACGTGCCCGGCCGGTTGGAGCGAATCGAATGCGGCCAGCCGTTTAGCGTGTTTGTCAACTTTGCCCACACGCCCGACGCCCTGGCAGGATGCCTGCAAACCCTCAAAACCGTGACCCAAGGCCGGCTGATTTGCGTGTTCGGCGGCGTAAGCGGCGGCGACGAGTCGCAGCGCCCGCTTTTGGGCCGGGCCGTGGAACAGGAAGCCGACGCGGCCATCATTACCAGCGGCAATCCGCGGGACAATGAGCAAACGGCGATTATGCAAGATCTGCTCTACGGTTTCGAAAACCCGAATCATGCCCAGATAATACCCGATCGCAGCGCGGCAATTCATCGCGCATTGTCGTTGGCCCAACGGGGCGATTGCGTGCTGATCGCCGGCAAAGGATATGAGACCCTGGAAATTGAGGACGAAGAAAGCTTATCACCCAACGATCGCCAGATTGCCAGCGATTGGCTATATGAAGTGCAGCCGTACGCCAAAGGATGAGGGATAAGAGATAAGAGATAAGGGATGAAAAGCCAATGAAACCGCTTGCGGTTTCGCGATAAGAAACCGTGAACTGTAAACCGAAAACTGAGGACTGACATCTGAACCAATGATGGACTCCGCTGATGCGTCGGGTTTGCGGGAATCCGGCGCAACCCTCCCTCCTTGGGTAGGAGCACATACTTGCCTTGACGCGGTTACTGGGTCAACCGCTTTAGGGCAAGTGCTTCGCGGTGGAGTCTTTGACTGAGCGCCGGGGCGGCATAGTTATGCCGTTCCGGCCGCTCAGGGATTCTTACAGCGGCGCACGGGCGTCTCGCCCGCAGTCTTCGATTCTATTTTATTCTCACTCTGAAGAGAATCCATCGCTTCCAGTGTTCCTGATTCAGCAAGTACACGTGGCCGTTTTGCACCTTTTCCATGTTCGGTCCCGGTATATCCGTGTCAATCGTGCTGTCAAGATAGTCGATCATCTCGCCGTCGCCGAGATCCTTTAGATGACAAGGCCCGTAGGTATAGTTGAAAAGGATGTCCCCATGATCTTGGACGAATTCCAAATCCCAGCCATAGATATCGTCCGTCGCCTTCCATTTATCGCCGCCGACAATAGTGGTCTTTTTCTTCTTGGTCGCATCAAATGGTGGTTTTTCAGCCACGATGTAGGTTAACTCGATTTGTCTGGGTTTTTCCAAAGTGATAGTGCCAAGATCAAAAGTCTGGTCCTCTTTGAATGACACTTCAAATGATTTCTTAACATAACCCGGGGCCTCGACGATGCACCTGTACAGAATGGGCGAGAATCCTGACGCGGATATACGGCCATCCTCGCCAATATTTGCACGGATTAGATCCGGAGTGTGTTAACGGCCCGATATGCGGCCATCAGGCGAATTTATAGGTCCATATTGGATCGATAGCTTCACTGAGGCTTTGGATGCGTCTTCTTGCTTCTCCAGAACGAGGCGTCCCGTAAGATTTGAGAGTTTAGACGCGGGCAAAGGAGACATGTGCAGCGTCCCGAGATCGACTATGTCTCCGGAACGACCTTTGAGTTCGACATCCAACGGAGCGTATCCATGCAAACGGAAGCCAATCGGCCGATCAAGATCTTCGGTTTCCCCGGCAAAGTATCCATCGGTTAGAATTTCCATTTGGGCTAAAATGTCTCGCAAATAGCCCGGGCCGTCCAATACGATTCGTCCTAAAACAATGTGGCCTCCGCCAAACTTCTTATTAGCCTCCCGCGCTTTCTCGATCTTCGCTTCAAGTTCAGCCCGACAGGTAGACTCCTCCAATGTCAACAATACCGCCTTCTTATCAGATTCTGCTTCAACTTTACTTCCACTGGAAGACTCCATTTCAGGAGGCTTGACGGGGCCGGATTCTTTTGGTGTTTGTAGCTCTTTTTCACTTTTTACAAGCTCTCCGCCGGCCTTGGTGATTAATGCGCGGAGGGTCTTTTCACTTATGGAACTGGGCAGAAAGCGTATCGAGCCATCGGCCATGGCGACGTGGAATCCGCCCTCAAAATAACCGCCCAGTTCCGGCAACGGCTTATCAGGCTCATAGGAGATATCTTCGGGCTTGGTCCAGGGAACGTCTCGTTTGGCTTCAACCAGTAGGATGGTGTTCGATGTGCCGTCTTTTATATCCTCAATCCTGGTTCCCTTCCCGCCATCGAAGATCGTGGTCGGACCGACTAACACATAGTACGAGGCATTCTTCGAGTTTGCGTCGTCTGGCCCCGTCGGAGAACGAAACACGGCAGGCATCTTCTCCAGCACATTGCGATTGTTCGGGCCGTCCCACGGCTCGTCGAATCGGTACTGCTTATAAAGATCTACCTGATCGAGGAACGGCAATAGGGCTACCCGCCAACTATACGGCGTCTTGCGGTCCGGCCCGTAAAGAACAGTAGGCGGAAAACGGCGGTAGGCGTCATAGTAGTTAAGCATAGCCAGGGCGAGCATCTTCAAGTTGTTCTGACCCTGCGTCTTCCCGGCCGATGGCTGCGGCGCCTTATTACCCAACAATCCGCCGAACAACGACTCTTTGAGTTCGGCATCTTTGGGCGGCACATACTGGAAATCATCTTTGCCCATGGCCGGTGACGAAATCTTCATATGAAGCTCGGTGGAAGTGCCGCTTAGTTTATTATTATTTAAAACATCCCTTGAACGGGTCAGCATATCCCGCATGTTTTTCTTGCTCTCTTCAGTAACCTTCACTCCCATGCGTTTGAGCGATTCCTCAAGTTGTTCATCCGTCTGTTCGGGCATCTTCATGCCACCTTCGGGACGGCTAAGAGAACGAGAATACTTCACGATGAGGTGTTTTGACTTGGAGATCCACCATGTTTCCTTCTTCGATATTATTGATGCCCCGCTAATAACGTAGCAGTCCTCGCCATCGACTTTTTCAATCGCTTCAATTTTGGGGTCTTTCAGCAGGATAAATGGGGATTGTTGCTTGAGGAAGAGCGACGGTATTGTGGAAGCCGCGCCACCGGAGATTCCCGTTGCACCACCCAAGGCAATGTCATCGCCACTCATTTTGGAATATGCGTGCAATGATCCCATGTAAAGATACGGTTGATCGCCGTCGCTCCATACTGCTCCGGATTGAGCCATGCCCGGCATAGCCTTGTTCTTTTGGGTCCAAGAGATGAGATATAGATTCGGTTTTTTAAGCGCTATTGAAAACGAAGTCTCTATGTTCGTCTTTGTTGCGCCTGTATCCATGTCTACAACGACCGTTCCTTCGGCCTTGTAGGTGTCCATTGATTTGTAAGTGTTTACCACGTCTTCAAACACTTTGCCGGGAGTAACGGAATTTACTTCTGTCGGGGCTTGCTGTTTGCTATCTGTAGCCGGCTGGGCTAGTGCGAATCGCAATCCGGCCAGCAATATCAAACATGTCAGGCCGACTATCGCCGAGCCGACGACAGATCGACATTTCAGCGGTGCGGCGAACACTTTCCGCTGTAGCACGGCCAACCGGCGGCGGATATCGCAGCTTCGGGCCATCGCCAGGCCTGCCGATGCAAATGTGCCCGTGGCCTCGATCGCCACCCGGGCGAGCGTGCGGCAATACTCTTGCACGTCGCCGAGATATGACGCGGAAACGGCGTCGCAAACCGCATCACAGGCTGTCCGATGAACGGAAGCAATCCGCCATGCCAATGGATGGAACCAGAGCGCGATAGACGTGAACTGCAAGCCTGCGTTCCACAACAGATCCCACGATCGCGCGTGCGCCAACTCGTGTGTGAGAATCCCCGGCAACTGCGGACAAAATAACGTGACACACATCCGCTCGGGCAAAACCACCACGGGACGCAGTAGACCATAAAGAAATGGCACGGTAAAATGCCGGGAAACGCGGATTCGCACTGCCCGACGGCATCCTAGCGCGGCGGCAATCCGCCGGGCTTCGGCAACGACCGTTTCCGGCGCGGACTGCATGCTCCCCAGCAGCCTGGAAAACCGCAAATATCCAATTGCCAGCCGGGCGACTAGCAACAATACGCCGACGCCCCAAATAATGATAAACATGGTTTGCCACGACACTGTCGGCCAAGAAGACTCGCCTGAAATAGTCGCTTCGGAACTAATATCAACCGTATTCGGCCGAGCGGCCGCTGTTTTTTCGATGGATTCATAATCATCCATCGGGCGAACAGCCGCGTGCGAGCGAACCGCTGAATTGAGCCTGCCAAGAGCCGTCTGCGGGGTAGGCGAGGACGCCGTCACGACGGGCGCCGGAGCCGCGACTCGGATATTTACACCCGGCAAACCAATGGCCCATACAGTCGTCATCACAAGGCCGACCACGACCCCGCGCCACAAAAACATTCGCCATCGAGGATTGGCCCGAGCCAAAGCAAAGTGAATCAGCCACGCGAGCGTTAGAATCAGCGTGGCCTTTAAAAGTAAAACTTCCCAGGCCGGCATTGCGAAAAAATTCGCAAAACCGGCGCTCAGAAATTCCGGCAGGTTCATCGCTTTTTCTCCTGTTTTGTCGGATCGGCCGATGGATTTTTTTCTTCGGCGATACGTTTAAGTTCGATAAGGTCCTCTTCCGAGAGTTTTTCGGATCGGATGAGCTGGCAGAGCAAGGCCTCGACCGAGCCGTCGCAGCAGATGCGCGTCAGGTCGCAAAGCATGGAACGGAATGTGGATTCGCATCGGGTTTTAGCGCGGTAATAATACGCCTTCCCCATTCGTCGCCGTATCAGATGGCCTTTTTCCAGCAGGATCGCCAGGTAGGATCTAAGCGAGGAATTCTGTATCTTCCAGGGGAATCGATCCTGTATCTCGGCCGGCTTCATCTCGCCATGCTTCCACAGGATCCGCATAACTTCAAGCTCGCCCTTTGTAAATCCCGGCATAGAGAGTCTCCCGAGGCAGTTCGATTCTCGATGTGCGGATTTTACCGCACTTAGCTCCGGGAGTCAATGGCAAGTGCGGAATTATCCGCAGTATCCATAATAATTTGGCGTACGGCCCCGGGTGTATTCACCCGGGGCTAAATATATATGTATTGAACAGGACAAGGAATAATGTATGATTCTTTCTTTGCTTTCAATGTATTTTCCAAATCCTTACGCCGTATAATGATATGCTCCGCTGGCGACTGCTTTTAGGAACCTTGATCATTGCGGCCCTGGCCGGGTTGTGCTGGCTGGACCATTTAGCTTCACTCCCGGGCACGTGGTTGATGCCTCTGGCGGTGATTTTTGTGATCTTTGCCACGGCCGAAACGTCGCAACTCATGGCCGCCTCCGGCGCAGCCCAGGGCTTGGGCCGTTTATTGCGGCAACGTCTTTATTCTGCTTTCCAATTGGATTCCTGTCATTTTGGCCAATGGAATCCATGGCCGTGGCCGGGCGAAGGTCGCCTGTCATGGCAGCAAGCGATGGCGCTTGTTTCCTGGCCATTTGTGGCATTAACGATTTGCACGCTGGTCCTGTTTGTCGATGAAATGCGCCTTTTTCAAAGGCCGGGCCGGGCGATCACCAATATGGCTGCCTCGGCATTCGGCCTGATTTATGTGGGCTTGCTTGCGAGTTTTCTGGTCCAATTGCGATTGGCCTGGGGCATCGGCGCGCTGGTCTCACTGATAATCGTGGTGAAGATGGGCGATACGGGCGCATATCTGGTCGGCCAATTGATGGGACGGCACAAGATGGCGCCGGTGCTCAGTCCCGGCAAAACCTGGGAAGGGGCCGTGGGGGCGATATTCTTCACCTGTCTTGGGGCCTGGTTGAGCTGGCATTTCCTATTGCCTTATACGAACGCTGCCGGCTCCGCGCCGGTCTCGGGCTGGTCATGGATTCCATACGGAATTTTAGTAGGGATAGCAGGTATTTTTGGCGATCTGGCCGAATCGCTCTTGAAACGCGAAGCAGGGTGCAAAGACTCCAGCGCCTGGATGCCCGGGTTCGGGGGGGTATTGGATGTCTTGGATTCGCTTCTTTTTGCCGCTCCGGTGGGGTGGGTTTTTTGGATCTTTCAATCGACCGGCTGAAGGCCATGTAAATTTCCTGCCACACAAGCGGTCATCCCCCTTTTGAATTCCCGTGGAAACTAGACATGGGTACTAGTCAAGCGGCTCTCGAATTGTTATTATAAAGTTTGTTGGGAAGCGTATTATTTGCCTGCAAACAACTTGTCTTAATCCATATTTCATCTATACGTTCCTAACCATCCTTGCTATTGGCGAAGATAAGTAATGCGATAAATGTGCATTATTGTGTATAGGTCGCCGGATATGCATTCTTAGTAGCTTGTCAGACGCGGATAGAATCCGGCATCGAGTAAAGGATTCCCTTGGTTTTTTTGGGGGCCAGAAAAGGGGGTCGTGCAATGTCGATCCAAGTGACGTGCCCTAAAGGGCATAAGTTAAAAGTCAAAAACTCCATGGCGGGAAAGACGGGCTTGTGCCCTTTATGTGCAGGGCAAGTCTATGTGTATGTCCCTATCCCTGTCCCGGAAAAGAAATCCTTGTCCGAAGAAGTGATTTTGGATTACATCGGACCTTCCCAACCCTCGCCAAGCGGCATAGGCAGCGGCATAGACCTTGAGGATGCCGCGCCTCATCGGCCAGATAAAGCACGTCATGAAACCCCCTGGAAAAGCTGTGTAAAATGCAACAAGGACATCCCTTCTGGAACCCACATTTGCCCTTATTGCCACACTTACATTGCCGACAAAGCCGGTTATTGAGGAATATCCCCCATCTCATTAGTGGGGTATGCGATTTTTGATGTGGCACTAATCGCTATTCTATACTTCTTTATTGGGGGTCGTGTGATTCTAAGCAGCGGCGATACGTTGCATCCGAGTTTGAATAAAGCTTATACTATTTGAAGATGAGTGAAACAACATTATCGGTTATTAGTTCCAAGTCGCTGCTGACGCTGTTTGGTGCCCGAGATCAACACGTACGGAAAATCCGTGACGCGCTGGGGGTTAATATCACGGTCCAGGACGGTGTAGTTCAAATCGACGGCCCGGCCGAGGCGGTGGCACGCGCCACCGAGGTTTTCGAAAGGCTTCAAGCCTGCGCACACCGCAATGGCTCTTTGGAGTCGGATGACGTATCGCTGGTTTTAAGCGCGGTATTAAATGGTCATCTGCCTTCGGAAACTCCGCCCATCGAGGTCTTCAAACCCGGACGGCAGATTCGCCCCAAGTCGCCCGGCCAGGCGCGATTTATCGACGCCATCCGTCAAAATGATATTGTATTTTGTTTCGGGCCGGCCGGAACTGGCAAGACGTACCTGGCCGTGGCCATGGCGGCCGCGGCCTTGAAAAAGGAATCCGTCCGCAAGATCGTGCTCGTGCGTCCGGCGGTCGAAGCCGGTGAAAGCCTGGGCTATTTGCCCGGCGACTTGCAGGCCAAGATCAATCCTTATCTGCGGCCCCTGATGGACGCCCTGCACGAGATGATCGACCACGACCTGATCAAACGTTATACCGAGGAAGACTTGATCGAAGTGATACCCCTGGCCTACATGCGCGGGCGGACGCTGAACGAGGCCTTTATCATTCTCGACGAAGCGCAAAACACCACGGTATCTCAGATGAAGATGTTTTTAACCCGCATGGGCGCCGGCTCTAAAATCGTGGTCTCCGGCGACATTACGCAAATTGATCTGCCTCCCCATACCCACAGCGGCCTGGTCGACGCCTTGGCGCGGCTGCGGGGGATCAAGGGGATAGTCTCGGTCTCGTTGAGTTCCGCTGACATCGTCAGGCATCCGCTTGTGCAGCGGATCGTCGATGCCTACGACGAACGTTCCAAGAAGCGTCGCTGATGAATGACTTAAAACATGCCTTTCGGTAATCCAATACGCACGCGATCGGAGCGAGTAGCCGCCCTGGAATTGCCTCCCGGACTGTGGGAGCGGATATGGGCGATTTTATGCACCCGTGATACCCTCGCACGCATCGGCCTGATCTTCTCGGCCTCGGTGGCGATGTGCTTTGTGATCGATGGCTGGAATCCGCCTTTTGAATATCGCACGGGTTATACTCCCTCGCGCAACATCGTCGCCCGCGCTCCGTTTACAAACCCAAACCCTAATGCCACCGAGCTTGCTCAACTTCGCGCCCGCAGCCAGGTACGATACGTATACGAGCAAGATGCCGAGCCGCTTGTTCAGCTTCGAGCCCGTTTGCGAAATACGATTCTGGAAATTACCTCCGCGGCTGCGCTTAAGGACGTGGATCCCAAAAGTTGGAAAAAGTTCCAGTTGCCCGCCCCTGCCGGCGAAGGGCAAAGCGAAGAAAAAACGCCCGAAGAACAGTTCCAGGAATTTCGTGCCGCATTCGCGGGCACGGACAAAATTGACCTGGAGCAAGTTCTGGAGGCAGTCTTGGGGCCCTATGAACAACACGGCTTGATCGATAAATTGCCTCAAAAGCCGGGTGAAGGAAATCAGGACGAAATTCAAGTGCACCCCGTCGGGCAAGCTGAGCCCCTGCAAATCGTCAAAGTATCCTGGGTTCTGCTAGGCGACGGCACGGCGATCCGCGATAGTCTGCGCAATCATCTCGATAATAAAGACATAGCCGATCGATTATTCGCCTGGCTGCATCCCCAGTTGGCCTCAACGTTTACTCTTAAAATCGACTCTAAACAAACCGCGCTGGCGATCCAAGACGCCGTCAATTCCGTGGAACCGGTAAAAGATCCATACCTTGCCGGGGCCACGCTGGCCGAAGCCGGCAAACCACTGGAACCCGAACAGATCCAGTTGCTCAAGCTCGAATACGCCTCCATGCTGGCCGAGCGGCCCATGCATTATAAAATTATGCGGGCCGTGGCAATGACGGTCATGATTTTCACGGCCTTCGTCCTGTGCGGCGTGTACATGCGATACCGGCACGGGGGACCGTTGGCCGGAATGGCGAGGCAGGTTGTCATGTTGCTGATCGCGGTCGGCACCGTGGCCCTGGCACGCTGGATTTCCACCGATCGCTGGCGCGGTGAAATCCTCCCACTTTTGTTGTTCGGCATGACCACGGCCATTGTTTATCGCCTGGAATTCGCCCTGCTTTTAACCGGCGTGTTGTCGTTGATAATCGTGATGGCCCTGGGCCAAGGTCTGCCGGAAATGCTCTTATTGATGGGTGTGGCCGCTACGGCCATTGTGAATTTGGGCCGTATCCGCACGCGCAGCAAATTGATTTTCGTGGGCCTGTTTTCCGGCACTGTGGCCTTTCTGATGAGCGTCGGCCTGGGTTTGATCGACGACCAGCCTCTAGACTTGATCTTGCTGTCGCATTCCGCAATCGTAGGCCTTTGGACCCTGACCGCGGGATTCGTGATGACCGGACTCTTGCCCTTTATCGAGCACATGTTCGGGATTCTCACCGATCTCAGCCTGCTGGAGTTGGGCGACGTCTCGCACCCGCTCCTGCAAGAAATGGTACGCCGTGCGCCGAGCACCTACAACCATTCCGTCACCGTGGGTTCCATAGCCGAGGCGGCCGCCGATACAATCGGCGCTCGGGGTCTGTTGTGCCGCGTGGGGGCCTATTTCCACGACATCGGAAAAATGCTAAAACCGGGCTACTTTATCGAAAATCAAGGCCCGGATGAGGATAACCGCCACGAATCACTGGTCCCGGCCATGAGCACGCTGGTGATCATCGCCCATATCAAGGACGGATCCGACTTGCGCGGCAACATCACCTGCCGCAACCGATCATCGACATGATCGCTCAACATCACGGCACCACGCTGGTAGAATACTTTTTCGACCGTGCGCAGCAACAATCCGACCCCAACAACGGCGAAGTGGACGAAAACGATTTCCGCTATCCCGGTCCCAAACCCCAAACAAAGGAAGCGGCGGTGCTCATGCTGGCCGACGCCGTGGAAAGCGCCAGCCGCACGCTGGTCGATCCGGCCCCGGCACGCATCGAGAGCCTGGTCCGCGAACTAGCCGAACACCGCCTCGACGACGGGCAGTTCGACGAAAGCGGGCTGACGCTTCGCGAGTTGCGGGCCATCGAACGCAGCCTGGTCATGTCGCTCACCTCGATATACCACGGCCGGATCAAGTATCCCGAACAGAAAACAGCGTAAGGGTTGGGCAATTTATTGCCCACTCTCTTCGCACAAATGCGCTTTACATAATAATTTTCTATATCAAGCGGGCAATAAATTGCCCACCCCTATTCGCTGCCTGCTCCATTGTTATCCGTCACTGTTACCAACGCCCAATCACAATTGCCCGTCGATAAAAAACGGCTGCGCCGGGCCGTGCGCATGATTCTAAAGGACGAGTCGATCGAACGGGCGAAAATCAACGTGGCCGTGGTGGACGATCGGACTATCGCCGAATTGCATCAAAGATATCTCGACGATCCCACCCCGACAGACGTGCTGAGTTTCTTGCTGGAACAGACGCCAGAATATATAGAGGGCGAGATCGTGGTCAGCGCCGACACGGCCGCCGCCTCGGCCCCGAATTACAACTGGATCGCCGCCGATGAACTATTGCTTTATGTCATCCACGGCGCATTGCACCTGGTCGGTTACGACGATTCCACGCCCAAAAAACGAGCCGTGATGCGGGAAAAAGAAGGCGAATATCTCGCCCGCTTGGGACTGCATGACCACATATAGATTTATTGTTCCCAATATTTTTAATCGTTAAAAGGACAACTCAATATGAACAAGCGGGTATGCGGCATGTTGGGACTGCTGGCCATGACTTTAACGGTTGCCTGGGGGCAAACGTCCCAGCCCGACGACAATGCACTCCACATAGAAAAACTCGGACCAATTCCACAACCAATTGATAACGTAGTCTATAGCAAAGATGGATGCCACCTCGCATTTGTGTTCGAACGGAAGAATAAGTATATGGCGATGGTGGACGGTCGGGAGGGGCCCGGGTATGACGAGATCGTCAAAAAATCGCTGGTTTTCGCTCCCGGCGGCGAGCATGTGACCTATGTGGCAATAAAGGACAAAAATATGCTCCTGGTAGCGGACGGCCATGAAGGATCCCAGTACGACGAGATATCCAAAGGTTCGCCGGTATTTAGCGCAGATGGCCGGCGATTGGCATATTGGGCGCAAAAAGAGAAAAAATGGCGTCTTGTAGTGGACGGCCAGGAAGGACCGGCATACGACAAATTCGCTGATGAAACGCCGATTTTCAGTCCCGATGGCAAGCACGTTTACTATGCTGCGAAAAAAGCAGGAAAATGGTGCGCCGTCATCGACGGCAAAGAGAGCCAGGCGTACGACGAGATTGCCAAAGACTCGCCCATTTTCAGTTCCGATAGCAAGCACGCAGCCTATGCCGCAAGCAGAGGACTGAAGTGCGTTGTGGTGCTGGACGGCAAGGAAGGGCCGGAATACAACTTGATCTCTAAAGGCGCACCGTTTTTCAGCCCCGACGGCAAACACATGGCCTATGGCGCACAAAATAAAACGAAATGGTTTATGGTGATCGACGGCAGGGCCGGACCGGAATTTGACGGGCTTGCCAAAAACTCAATAAATTTCAGCCCCGACAGTAAACACATCATCTATGGGATTCGAAAGGGACAGAAAGGGCATGTTGTATATGACGGTAAAGAGGGGCCGGAATACGATGAACTCTACGCCATGTATGTTTTCAGCCCGGATAGCCGACGCTTGGCTTATGTGGCAAAAAAAGACAAAAAATGGCTCGTTGTTGTGGATGGCAAGGACGGTCCTAGTTTTGATAGTATTTATGCTGGGACCTTATTATTTAGTCCCGACAGCAAACACATCGTCTATATTGCACTTAACGGCAAAAATGCCCGAGTAGTCCAAGATGGCCAGGCAGGACCTCCTTATGACACAATAGCCTCAGGCACGCCCATTTTTAGCCCCGACGGCAAACGCATGACATATGCGGGATTAAAAAATGAGAATAAATTCGTCGTAGTCGATGGCAAAGAAGGGCCGCGTTATGATGGGTTAACCAATGGCATACCGGTATTCAGTCCGGATGGAAAAAGTGTTGCCTATGGAATAATGCAGGATAATAAATACAGCGTGGTTCTCGACGGTCAGCCGGGTCCGGAATATAAAGTAATCAACAATATCGGCTTCAGCCCCGATGGGAAGCATTTGGTCTATATTGCGAAGAAAGATAATTATTGGTTCTTGGTAGTGGACGGCCTGGAAGGGTCTGCATACGATGCGATCCTTATAGAAACGCAAATTGTCCACCCCGATGGCACGCTGGAGTTTCTCGCCATAAAGGAAGGATTTCTCTACCGAGTGAAGCAACGACTTTAAGAGAAAAGTATCTAAAATAAAACTTCTTCGTTTTCTCATGTCCACAGAAAAGGCCAACGCGATTGTGATCCGGGCGGTCGATTTCAGCGAAAGCAGCCTGGTGGTAACGCTGTTCACGCGGGAATTTGGCAAAATAGGGGCTCTGGCTAAAGGAGCAAAACGGCTTAAAAGCCCTTTCGAGTCTGCTCTTGATCTGTTGGCCCTTTGTCGAATAGTATTCCTCCACAAAACGTCGGATGCCCTGGACTTGCTCACCGAAGCCAAGCTGCTCAGGCGGTTTCGGACGCACGGCCGAAATCTGCTCGACCTTTACGCAGGCTATTACGTAGCAGAATTGTTGGGCGAACTGACCGACGACGACGATCCTCATCCGGAGCTTTTCGATTTGGCCGACGAGACCCTGGCGGCCTTGGCCGCCGGAGAACCGGTGGCACGACGCGTGATTCGATTTGAACTGGGAATGTTGCGGATATTAGGGCACATGCCCGCCCTGGAAAACTGCGCCGAGTGCGGCGCGCCCGTGACCGCCGCGGGCCGCATCGCATTTGGGCAATTCGACGGCGGAGTTTTGTGCAACAAGTGTCGCGCGGGAAAAAAACAAGTGGCGATGGTAAGTGCGGGAGCGCTTAAAACCATGGCTCAACTGGCCGATCCAGATACTCAAACCTGGCAACGCATGGAAATCAACGCTCGCATCCTCGGTGAATTACGCGGCGTGCTGAACCATTACCTGCTGAACCTTTTGGGTCATAAGCCCCGCATGTTTGAATACCTGGGGGTGCTGGGGAAATAAAGTGAAGGATGAGGGATGAATAACAAACGTAATAAACAGAGTTCAGAGTGCAGGGTTCAGGGTTCAGCACTTAAATCATAAGTTGCATTCTGAACCCTGAACCCTGAACCCTGACCACTAATTGAAAAACTCGTCACGGACAAGGAAGTCCCCAATGACACAAAACCGAAGACTAACTTATCTGTTATTATTCGCTTTTAGCATGGCGATAATCGCTTCGGGTTGTGCATCGGTGCCGCCGGCTCCGGGTCAGGTTCAAACCGCCGCGAATAAACCGGCCTCTTCCGACAGCGTCAGTGGTGACTCAGATTCAGGCTGGTTGTTCCGATCTCTTACCGGACAGAATGCCAAGGGAAAGGAACCGCCGCAATCTCAGGTCCAGCCTAATGCAAACGCGGCCGTTTCGCCCAATCAACCAACAGGGCCCAGCACCGGATATCCGCAAGGAATTACGCAAACATCGGCCCTTCAGCCGGGTCCATCGGCGGGAGTATTTCCGCCATCGCCGGTTGTAGGCACGGTGGCGTCAGAACCGATCGGGGAAGACGACTCGGGAAAATTTCCGGTGTCGGTATTGCCCCCGCAGCCGCAGGCAGCCACCGCGCCGCCGCAAGTGTTGCCCGATCCCCCGCCCACTCCGGCGTCCATGACCGACCCCATGAAGGGCAAGGACGATGATTTCTGGTCCAAACTGGCGCCTGAGAACGTGTGGAAGGACATTAAAAAAGCGACTGGCAACGGTCCCAACGAAAACATCGCCCGGTCGTCGTTTAAAGAAGGTCAGGACTTGTTCTTGCAAAAGAAATACGCCGAGGCGGCGGAAAAATTTAAAACCGCGGCCGACCGCTGGCCCGATACGCCGCTGGAAGAAGACGCCTTGTTCATGGAGGGCGAGAGCCAATTCTTCGCCGACCAGTATCCCAAGGCGCACGACACTTACAGCCTGCTTCTGAAAAAGCACAATAATTCGCGGCATCTGGACATTGCCGTGCAGCGCGAATTCGCCATTGGACGCTATTGGGAACGATTGGACGTTTATGAGCATAAGTACACGCTTACGCCCAATTTCACCGACAACTGCCGGCCCATGTTCGATACCTTCGGCTATGCCGTTGCGGCCTTTCAAAACGTGCGCATGTACGATCCCACCGGCCCGCTGGCCGACGACAGCGTGATGGCCACGGCGATCGCTTACTTCCAGCGCGGCCTGTACGAGAACGCGGCCCAGGATTTCGATCTGCTGCGAAAAGAATATCCCAACAGCAAATTCCAAAAGGACGCCCACCTCCTGGGATTGCAGGCCAAAATGCGGGTCTACCAGGGCAAGTATTACGATCCCACGGCCCTGAACGAGGCGGGCGAAATCGCCGACCAGGCATTATCGCAATACGGCTCGCAATTGGGAAAGGAACAAGAACACGTGGCTAAGGGCGCAGGCAAATTCTCGAAGAAAAAGCCAACCGCGATTTCGCCATGGCCGAATATTACGAAAACCACAAGTATTACGGATCGGCGCGGATCTATTATCAAGACCTCATCCAGAAATACCCTTCGACCGAAAAAGCCAAGGACGCCCGGACAAGGCTCGACGCCATCAAGGGCCTGCCCGACGTGCCGGTAAATCATTTCAAATGGTTGACCGATTTGTTCCCCAAAAGGTAAATACTCGCAAAATATGCGGAATTCAATATCATTGCTGTTTATCTTGATACTCGCATTGGCGCTGCTGGGCGGTTGCGCCGGGTACCAGATCGGCAACCAATCGCTCTACCCCATGGAAATTCACACGGTTTACGTGCCCATGTTCCAGTCGGCCAGTTTCCGCCCCAACATGGGCGAAAGGCTTACCGAAGCCGTGGCAAAAGAAATTGAACTGAAAACGCCCTATAAAGTCGTATCCGATCCCAACGCCGACAGCACTCTATCCGGACGCATAGTCGGGGAAGGCAAAGAAGTTTTGATCGGCTCGCGAGTCGGCGATCCGCGGGAAATTCAGGTAAACATCCGGGTGGTAGTGGGTTGGACCGATCGGCAGGGTCGACAACTTCGCGAATCAGGGGCCGTCCCCTTGTCCTCCGAACTCATCAATGTCCAAGGCACCGGCAACCTCGCGCCCGAGACCGGCCAGTCCGTCGAAGTCGCCCAGCAAGAGGCCATCCAGCGCGTGGCCACGCAGATCGTTTCCTTAATGGAAAAACCGTGGTAAATTGAAAATAGGGTAGGTAGTAGGTTGTATGTAGTAGGTAGACTTCTAATTGCCTTATCTTTCTGGTGATAAGGCATACTTATATAATATAAAAAAACTACATACAACCTACTACCTACTTCCCATGATGCCCGCCGACCTGAAAGTATCGGACCGCTGGAAACTTCGCAGCAAGACATTATATGTCGGGCGGATTCCGCTTTTGATGGGCATTATCAACGTCACGCCCGACAGCTTCTCCGACGGGGGAAAGTTCCTTGATCCGGACAAGGCCGTCGCTCATGGTTTGAAGTTGGCCGGCTCGGGGGCCGATATCCTCGACGTCGGCGGACAAAGCACCCGGCCCGGCGCCCGGCGGGCCGGCGTCCGGGAAGAACTCGACCGCGTCATGCCGGTGGTTAGCGCGCTTGGCCGGATATCACCCGTGCCCATTTCGATCGATACGTTTGAACCCGGCGTGGCCGAAGAAGCCCTTGTCGCAGGCGTGGAGGCGATCAATGACATCACCGCCTTCACCGATCCCAAAATGCTCAAGCTGGCGGTTTCCAGCGGGTGCGGCGTTTGCGCGATGCACATGCAAGGTGTTCCGCTAACGATGCAAGAGAACCCGCTTTACGATGACGTGGTGGTCGAGGTGCTGCAATTTCTCCGCCAAAGGCGCGACGCCCTGACGGCCGCCGGTATCGAGCCCGCGCATCGCCCTGGATCCGGGCATCGGTTTTGGCAAGACCAAGGAGCATAATCTCGCCTTGTTGTCCAATGCCTGGCGGTTTCATGCCCTGGATTGTCCCTTGTTGATAGGCCATTCCCGCAAACGCTTTATCGGCCAGACGTTGGAATCCCAACAATCCGAGTCCGATCCGCTGCCCGGCACCATTGGCGCGGCCCTATCTCTGGCCCGGCAAGGCGTGCAAATCCTCCGTGTTCACGACGTCCAGGCCGTGCGCAACGCCCTGCTTATGTTCGATGCCTGCGGCGGCCGATGAGTTTAGCCGCGGCACTTGTGCCGTGAGTCAAATTCAGAGCAGGAGCGTGTCTTCTCGGCAATACCGGGCCGACACGGCCCGGCTCCGAACATAATAAATAAACATAAATGTCATATTCTTTTTGATATGCACGACTAATATCCGTAACTATCTGCGCCGCAAGAACTTATGAATATAACATCTCGCCCAGAGTTTAACAAATCGCCGTTGACTTTCAGGGCCTATTAAGAGATACTTCTTAGGCGGACTTTTCCCCTCCGCCCTTGTCTTGATATCTACTCGAATACCCGCTCCCCCGACCAACCTTCGGTTGGTGCCCGGTCGCGGTTAAACGGATAAAAAAATGGGCGAATCGAATAGTTTGTACGAATACTGTCTCAGCGTGGCACAACGGGCCAAACAGGCGGCAGAGGAATTAGTCAGCGCCACCGGGGCCCAAAAACGCGAGTGGCTGTACCGCTGCGCACGATTGCTCGCCGAACGATCGGTGGCCCTGGCCGAGGCCAATCGAATCGATATCGGCAAGGCGCCCGAGTTCGGACTATCCGATGCGGCCGTGGACCGGCTGCGCCTAACGCCGGAGCGGATCACGGCCATGGCCAAGGCCCTCGAGGAAGTGGCCCAGTTGCCCGAGCCGATTGGCGAGATAATTTCATCGTCGATCCGGCCCAACGGCTTGGAAGTGCAGAAAGTCCGCGTGCCTTTGGGTGTGATCTTCTTTATCTACGAATCGCGGCCGAACGTCACGGCCGACGCCGCTTCGCTGTGCGTGAAGGCGGGTAACGCGGTGATTCTTCGAGGCGGCAAAGAAGCCATGCACTCGAACATGGCGATAGCCGAAATCCTGGCCGAAGCCGCCGACGACGCCCGTCTGCCGGCCGATGCCGTGCAACTCCTGCAAACCCCCGATCGCGAGGCTGTGGGACATTTGCTGCGCATGCCTCAGTACATCAACCTTTGCATTCCCCGTGGCGGCGAGAGTCTCATCCGCCGCGTGAGTGAAGAAGCCAAAATGCCGGTGATAAAACACTTTGCCGGCAATTGCCACGTGTATCTTGACAAATCGGCCGACCCGGACATGGCCGAAAAAATCGTGCTAAACGCCAAATGCCAGCGCATGGGCGTGTGCAACGCCGCCGAGTCGCTTCTGGTCCACGCCGATGCCGCCGCCGTGCTTTTGCCCCGCGTGGGAAAGGCCCTTGCGGATCGCGGCATCGAAATTCGCGGCGATGAAACAACCCGGCGACTGCTGCCGCAAGCCAGGCCGGCCACCGAGGACGATTATCGCGAGGAATATCTGGGGCCGATCATCTCGGTCAAGGTGGTCGAGTCGGTGGAGGCCGCCATCGAGCACATAAATCGCTACGGATCGCAGCACACCGATGCCATAGTGACGCGCGATTTGGGGGCCGCCCGGCTTTTCGCGGCCCGGGTCGATAGCGCGGCGGTAATGATCAACGCCAGCACGCGGCTGAACGACGGCGGCGAATTCGGCTTGGGTGCGGAAATCGGCATCAGCACCGATAAATTCCACGCCCGCGGACCCTGCGGCATCAACGAATTGACCAGCTATAAATACGTCGTTTACGGCACAGGACAAGTGCGGGGGTAGTGGAGAGGGGAGAGGGAAGAGGGAAGAGCGATCAGGCATGAAAAATGGACTCGGAACACAGAATTATAACCTGAAAACTGTGAACTGAAAACTAATAACTATAAATCGAGGGGCGGGCAGTTTATTGCCCGCTTAAATCTATGTCTGGCGACGTCCTAAGCCAAATGGAAGTGGAAAACCTGCTTAGCGCGATGAGTTCCGGCGGGCGCGAACAGGCCGGGGCGGCACAATCGCCCGCCGCCGAGTATCGCGGCGCCGTGCGGACCCCGCCTGTTTATCGCGATAAGATCGTCGCATACGACTTCAAACGCCCCGAGCGAGTGGGCAAAGAACAGATGCGGGCTTTGCACACCATGCACGAGGGATTCGGCCGCAACTTCGGCGCCGCGCTTTCCGCCCTATTGCGGACCATCGTTGAAGTAAAGCTCACCAGCGTGGATCAACTCACCTACAGCGAATTCGTGTTCAGCCTGGAAAATCCGACTTGCTTCAATCTGCTCAAGGCCGAGCCCCTGGAAGGCAATCTGATTCTCGACATCAATCCATCGATTCTTTATCCCATCATCGACCGCATGCTGGGCGGCGGCCGCGAGATCGGCGCCCTGGCCCGCCGGCCACTGACGGAGATAGAATTGCGCCTCGTATCGCGGATCACGGGCCTGTTTCTCCAGGAAATGCGCCACGCCTGGGAAAACGTGTTCGATTTGAAGCTCTCCGTGGTGCAGGTCGAGAGCAACCCGCAACTGGTGCAAATCGTGCCGCCCAACGAAGTCGTGGTGCTGATCAGTTTTGAGATCACAATAGGCGAGTTGCGGAATGATGAACCTTTGCATCCCTTACAATTCGATCGAGCGAATCGGCGGCAAATTGTCGGCCAATACTTGGGTCACTTACGGCCACCGCCAGGCCACCGCGGAAAGCATCGAACAGATCAGCCGCGCAGTGTGCACCTCCCAGGTGGAGTTGAACGTGCGATTGTCACAGACGCGGATTACCGCCAGCGAACTGCTGGGCCTGCGCGTGGGCGACATTATCACCACGGCCAAAGACATCCACAGTCCGATGGTGGTTTCGCTGGAGGGGATTCCCAAATTCCACGCTTCGCCCGGCGCTTTCAAGGGCCACAAGGCCATCCTTATCACCGAC
The DNA here is from genome assembly GCA_963844755.1 of Pirellulales bacterium. Classification (GTDB taxonomy): domain Bacteria; phylum Planctomycetota; class Planctomycetia; order Pirellulales; family Thermoguttaceae; genus JBEKIK01. Next base: position 485,370 of record CAWJPM010000011.1, on the reverse strand, counting down.
GCCATTAAAAATCCCACCGAAGCCCTGGAATGAACTTTAATGGCGGGTGCCGATCGAGAATGGCACAACGATGCCCTAATTTTTTAGTTCCAATGTACCCATCTACCACCCATATTGGACTAAATCAGGCGGGAACTGCCCCCCCTAGCAACCCGATCTCCGATTCCCTATTCTCTGACCTATGGCCCCGGAATTCTATGGGCCAACCCTGATTACCGCGGCCCAAGTTTCTATCCCAGGGTTTTTTTAGATCCGGCCTGAGAGTACAATGGCCACTTTCCAGGTTTGCCGCTTTGACACAGATGATGCCTGTTGACAGTTCACTAAAAACACAATAATTAATTATTCAAATTATTATCATGAAAATCGGTCTGACTTACGATCTGCGCCAGGACTATTTGGCCGAGGGTTATTCCGAAGAAGAGACGGCCGAATTCGATCGGCCCGATACGATCGAGAACATCGAATCGGCCTTGAAAAGCCTGTCCCATCAAACCGACCGCATCGGAAGCGGCAAGCGGTTGATCGATCGGCTGACTCGGGGCGAGCGTTGGGATTTAGTCTTTAACATTGCCGAAGGCTTGCACGGCACGGCCCGCGAGGCCCAGGTGCCGGCGATTCTCGATTTATTCCAGATTCCTTATACGTTCTCCGATCCATTGACGATGACCATCGCCCTGCACAAGAACTTGACCAAGATGATTGTCCGCCAGGCGGGCGTGCCTACCGCGGATTTTGCCTTGGTCGAACGGATGGAGGACCTCGATAAAGTCGATCTGGTGCCGCCGTTGTTCGCCAAGCCGGTGGCTGAGGGCACCAGCAAGGGCATATCGGCGGCCTCGAAAATCCTAAACCGGCAGTCGCTGCACCAGGCCTGCGACGATTTACTCAAACAGTTCCATCAGCCGGTGCTGGTGGAGACCTTTTTACCGGGCCGGGAATTTACCGTGGGCATGGCTGGCACTGGAGATCGGGCCGAGGTCTTGGGCACCCTGGAAGTCATTCTACACCCCCATGCCGAAGCCGATGTATATTCCTATCGCAACAAGGAAGAATGTGAAGATCTGGTGCATTATAAATTAGTCCGCACGGAAAGCGACGAACAGGTGCGGCGGTGCGAAGAGATCGCGCTGACGGTCTGGCGGATATTGGGCTGCCGCGACGCGGGCCGGGTCGATTTGCGCTGCGACACTCATGGACGCCCGAATTTTATCGAGGCCAACCCCTTGCCCGGACTTCACCCCCAGCACTCCGATCTGCCCATTTTATGCACTTCGCTGGGAATTCCCTATGTCGCCTTAATCGAGCGGATCGTACAATCAGCCATGCAAAGAATAAATCTTCATGCGAATTGCGGTTCTTTATAACGCCGTATCACAGCAAGACACGATCGAAGATCAGGATGTGTTAGTCCAGGTCGAGGTGGTCTCCCAATCTTTAAAACGCCTGGGCCACGAACATTTCGCGGTGGCGTGCACGCTTGACTTGGACGCGATGAAGGAAAAACTGCGGAAATTGCGGCCGGATATGGTTTTTAATCTGGTCGAAGCGCTCGAGGGCGACGACTCGCTGGTTTATTTGCCGCCAGCCGTGCTCGTTTCGCTGAATTTGCCCTATACCGGCGCTTCGGCCGAATCGCTTTTTTTAACGACACATAAATTATTGGCCAAGGATCGGCTTTCCCGCGCGGGTTTGCCCACCCCAAGCTGGATTGTCCAAGACAAAATCATCGGAGGAAAAGAGAAGCCTTGCATCATCAGCCCTCACCCTAACCCTCTCCCAAAGGGAGAGGGGACGAGCAGACCTGACCTGACCAACCTTCGGTCGGTGCTTGGAGAGGGGATTTTAACTAGATGGATCATCAAGGGCGTGTGGGAACAGGGCTCCCGCGATATGGACGACGATGCCGTGTTCAGCGGCGGAGCGGCGGAGGTTCATAGCCGCTTGCAGGAAAGGGTTAAGCACACCGGCCGGCCCACATTTGCGGAAGAGTACATCGAAGGCCGGGAATTCAACCTTGCGATGTTGACCGGCCCCAGCGGAGTGGAAGTGTTGCCGCCCGCGGAGATCGATTTTTCCACTTTTCCCGCGGAAAAACCGCGTATTGTGGGCTACCGGGCTAAATGGCAGGCCGATTCCTTCGAATACAACAACACGCCCCATCGCTTCGATTTTCCCGCCGCCGACCGACCGCTTCTCGATCGCCTGGCGGATTTGGCCCTGCAATGCTGGGACCTGTTCATGCTCCGCGGCTGGGGCCGGGTCGATTTCCGCGTGGATCAAAGCGGCCGGCCTTGGATCTTGGAAGTCAACGCCAATCCCTGCCTCTCGCCCGACGCAGGTTTCGCCGCGGCTTTACAGCGAACAGGCATCGAATTCGACGAAGCAATCGGACGTATTATTAATGAAGCCAAGCCCAAGGGTTGCAACTTGCGTGTTTAACGGAGTGATTCATCCAAGATCCAGTAAAAATCAGGCAAATCATGAGTATTCATCCACAAAAACAAACATCTTCTGCGCCTGTCGTCTTCCGCTGCGACGTTCAATCGGACGACCGAGATCACGTGCGGACAATTGTGGCCTCGACCGGCGTCTTCTCGACCGTCGAAATCGAAGTGGCCGTCGAACTCCTCGACGAGCGCCTGGAAAAAGGACCGTCCAGCGGATATCATTTCATCTTTGCCCAGCGCGACAATCGCACGTTGGGCTACGCCTGCTACGGGCCGATAGCGCTTACCGCAGCCAGCTACGACTTGTATTGGATCGCCGTGGATAAAACCTGCCAGGGACAAAAAATCGGACAATTGCTCTTGGCCAAGTCCGAAGAACTCATCCGCGCAGCCGGAGGCCGGCAAATCTACATCGAAACCTCCAACCGCGCCCATTATGCTCCCACGCGAAAGTTCTATCTTCGCTGCGGCTATCGCCAGGAAGCATTGCTAAAAAATTTTTACGCCCCGGGCGACGATAAGGTGATTTACGTGAAGAAAGTGGACGGGGGACAGGGGAGAGGGCAGAGAGGAGAGAGAATACCGAATGATTAACGGTAGGAATGATGAATGTTGAAGAAGCGCCAAACAGCCTGACATCTCACACTAATCCCTCTCCCCTCTCCTCTGTCTAAAGCCATCCTTCACTGCGATACCACTCGGCTATTTGGCGCAGGCGATCGAGCAGCGGGGCTTTGACAGAAAAGCCCAAATCCTCCACGGCCCTGCGCGGCGAACAAATCCAAGAACCGGCGGTGATTTCGCGGACTTTATCGATGTGCAGATAAAGCGGCCGCCGCATGATTTGCGACGCCGCTTCCATCACTGCCGCCACGACCCAAACCGTGGATTTGCCAACATGCAGCGGCAATACACGGCGGCGTCCCAACACCCTGCCGATTAGATGCCCGAGATCGTCATAAACCACGTCTTCTTCACAGGCGGCAAAATAATAACCTTGCCCGGACTGTGATCCATTACCACCAAGCGGCGCAAGACGCTTGCCCAGCTGGGCGGCAAGAATCATCAACTCCGCCAGATCGGCGGCATGGATCAGTGAAAAACGATGCCGTCCCCGGCCGGGCACAACATGAATGCCGAATCTGTTGATCGACCGGAACATCGGCAGCCCCAAACGATCTCGTTCGCCAAGCACGATCGGCGGCCGAACAATCGTCGTGGGCACCCGGTCGGCGAACGTTTCGGCCTCATGTTCTCCGGCACGTTTGCTCCGCCCATACTCCGACACGGGCTCAGCGGGATCGGATTCGATTTTGGGCCTCCCCTCCACAGCCGGGCCTGCCACGGCCAAAGATGATACAACCAACAACACGGGCGGACTGACTTGAGCCGCGCACGCTTGGGCCGTATTGCGGATGCCTCCTTGATTCACGCGGAAAAATTCCCGCTTTGTCAAAGCCAATGTAAGACCGGCCAGATGATAAACGATATCTTGACCGGCCACGGCCGGCAGCAAGCTCTCGGGTTGAGTGACGTCGCCATAAACCAGGCGCAGACCCAGGCGATTCAGGCTCTCGATTTTCGAGGTCTTCTGGACCAAACACGTCACCTCGTCGCCGCGCCAACCAAGGCCGTGGTAAGATGTGAACCGATAAATCCGCTAGCGCCAGTAACCAGAACCTTAGCCATGAGCGGGCCGTATACTATATAAAGTCTTTGTTCGAGTTTTAATCGCGTTTTGCGCCATGTTTTTTATTGCAAATTGGCAATTGCAAATTTTAAATTGCAAATTGAACAAATGTATGAACTTGCGAGAATTTGCAATTTGCAATAATTTGGTTGCAGCCGAGGCCGTGGTAGGAATGTTTATAGAATTATCCATTCCAAGCGTAAGTCCGTTGCAAAGCTAGACGAACCACGCCGGTAATTTGGTTGATGGTAACCGTTTTTGAGAGGACCGAAAAGGCATGGGCCAATTTGGCTTGTTCGATAATCAGATCATCCAATTGGGCCGAAAGCAAAATGCACGGCAACATCGCCCGGAATTCTTTTAAGCGATGCAAGGTCTCCAAACCCGAGAGTCTGGGCATATGGATGTCCAAAAGCACTAAGTGCACGGTTTCATGTTTGACGATATCGAGGGCTTCCTCGCCATTTCCAGCCACAAGCGTGCGGAATCCCCTTGGTTCAAACGCCACGCGCAGCGTTTCCCTAAACCCGGCGTCATCGTCGGTAATTAGCAAGGAGGGGTGTTCCAGCAACATGATAAAAACTCCATAAGGACAAGTTCATTGGGTTATCAAGCAATTTAAATGCCATTATCCCCCTACTGCCTAATTGACAAATCCAATTGTTCGCAAGTCCTTATATAACTCTATGTTACAATAAATGAATATTTTTTTCTAGATAAAATAGGGAATCTGAATCGACTATATCACACTGACAAAGGGACTATTTTTCTGCCTTTTTGGCAGACCATGCTGCCCGGTAAAACTTAGAACCGGCAGTGGCTAAAAAAGTCATCCAAATGACTTAAAAACCACCCAAAATGTGTATATATTTTGGATTTTATTTTGGTCTACGACTTTACGGCAAAATTATCCTGGCTTGAGATAATATAGTTCAAATACTCAAGTTGGGGGTATTGCGAGCGAATAGTTGTCGTGATTTGCTTAACTTAGGCCGAATTGCCCTTGAATGTCGCACCTGGGAACCTATAATTCCGGGATTCAACCCCGGTCGAATAGCAAACGACCTGGGGCCGGTGATAGGTTCGTCGAAACCATGAGCCGGTAGTCCCGCTTGATAAGCGGGTGTAGCTCAGTTGGTAGAGCGCCACCTTGCCAAGGTGGTTGTCGTGGGTTCGAATCCCATCACCCGCTCTTTTGCAGATTCAAAAGGCAACATCTTCGACGCAGGCTGGAACATGGCTGAAACAAAAAAACGCGATATGGACGACGACTCTTTGAAAACCGAACAACTTCCCGACGTAGAAACCGCCGAGGAAAAGGAAGAAGAGAAGGAGCCTCTGAATCTCGCCGTCGATATTCAGAACCGCAGCACCTGCGAACGTCACATCAAGGTGACCATTCCGCGCGAGGACATCGATCGCTACTTCGACAAGGAATTTTCCGACCTCATGCCCAATGCGCAGATTCCCGGTTTCCGCGCGGGCCGGGCGCCGGCAAACTGGTCGAAGTCCGATTTCGCAAGGACGTAGCCGAAAAGGTCAAGACTCTGTTGCTTAGCGACAGCCTGGCTCAAATACACGAAGAGCAGAAAATCGCGGCCATCAGCGAGCCCGATTTGGATCTCGACGCGGTGGAAGTTCCCGCCGAAGGCCCGTTGACCTTCGAATTCAACCTGGAAGTTCGTCCTGAATTCGCATTGCCCAAATGGAAGGGATTGAAGATCGAAAAACCGGTCCGCGAAATTACCGATGCCGACGTGGATGAGGCAATGCATAATGTGCTGGCCAATCGCGGCCGTCTGGTGCCATTTGGCGGACCGGCCAAACCGGGCGATTACATCACCACGAATCTCTCTTTCAAGGACGGCGAACTCTTTCTTGCCTCCGCTGCCGAAGAAGTCATCCGCATCCGGCCGGAACTCAGCTTCCGCGACGGCAAGATCGCCGGTTTCGACAAGCTGATGACCGGTGTCCTCCCCGGCGAAACGCGGCAAACCGAAGCCGAAGTCGCGCCCGACGCCCCCAATCCCGCCCTGCGCGGCAAAAAGGTGACCGCCATCTTCGAGGTGCTGGAAGTTAAAAAGCTTGAAATCCCCGCCCTTACCCCGGAGCTGCTCGAAGAATTGGGGGGTTTCGAACTCGAATCCGATTTGCGCGACGCCATCAAGGATCAACTCGGCCGGCAATTGGAATACGAACAGCGCCGCCGGGCCCGGCAACAGATCACAGCCGCCTTGACCGAAGCCGCAAACTGGGACCTGCCGCCCGCTATGCTCGAGCGCCAGAGCCACCGCGAGTTGCAACGGGCGGTAATGGAACTAAAACGCAGCGGTTTCAACGATAATGACATCCAGGCCCACGAAAACGAACTCCGCCAAAACAGCGCTGTCTCCACGGCCAGGGCCCTTAAGGAACATTTCATACTGGAACGGATCGCCGAGGAGGAAAAAATCGAAGCCGTGGACGCGGATTACGATCACGAAATCACCTTGATCGCCGCCCAAAGCGGCGAATCGCCGCGGCGCGTTCGCGCACAAATCGAAAAAAGCGGGAACATGGACGTTCTGCAAAACCAGATTATCGAACGCAAGGCCATCGACCTCATACTCGATCAGGCCACTTTCAAGGAAGTGCCATTCGAGTTCGAGCACACCCAGGTCGAGGCCGTCGATCAAGCCCTTGGCGGCGAACAGGGCGATATACCCCAGGCCAAACCGGAATCGCACGAACCAACCCAGGGCGGATTCCCGGAAGAAAAAGGTCACAAAAGGACTTAGGGGCCAAGGATTACCGATAATTTTATGAAACCGCTTGAGGTTTCTAACCACTAACCACTATTCGCTCTCGACTTAACGGAATAAATGCATCAATCGGAAGGATCTGGAATGAGCAATTCTTCGCGGCCATGGATCGTTGATCCGCAATTATCCTCATATCGCGATTATCAGCGGCAGCGCCAACTGACCCTCGGCGATTTGTTGCTGGAAAACAGGATCATCCTCTTGCAAGGCGAAATCCACGACGCCAACGCCAACGAACTGGTAATGAAACTGCTGTACCTGCAAAGCGAAAACCGCCGCAAGGACATCCATTTCTACATCAATTCGCCGGGCGGAAGCGTAAGCGCCACGCTGGCCATCTACGACACCATGCAAATCCTTTCCTGCCCGGTGGCCACGTATTGCGTGGGCGTGGCGGCCTCCGGCGGAGCGGTCCTCTTGGCTGGCGGCACCAAGGGCAAACGATTTGCTCTGCCGCACGCCAAGGTGATGATCCACCAGCCTTACGGACAGGTCGGCGGACAGGTCTCGGACATCGAGATCCAGGCCAACGAAATCCTCAAAACCCGCGATGTCCTGAACCAAATCCTTTCCCAGCACACCGGCCAGCCCATGGAACGCATCGGTAAGGATACCGATCGCGACTTTTACATGGACGCCCAGCAAGCCAAGGAATACGGCGTCGTTGACGACATCCTTACCAAACAATTGGTCGAGGTCGTGGAAGAATAATGAAATAAAAGTTGTAAGTTTTCAGTTCTAAGTTTTAAGTTTGTTGCGTTTTACTTAAAACTTAGAACTTAAAACTTATAACTTGAAACCGGAGCATCACCCATGTCATTGATTCCGTTCGTCATCGAGAAGAGCGGCCGCGAAGAGCGGGCGATGGACATCTACAGCCGCCTGCTTAAAGACCGCATCATCTTTCTCGGCACGCAAATAAACGACGACGTGGCCAATGCCGTGGTCGCCCAATTGCTGTTTTTACAGTCGGACGACCCCAAAACCGACGTGCACATGTATATCAACTCGCCGGGCGGAAGCATCTCGGCTGGACTGGCGATTTACGACACCATGCAATTCGTAAACTGCGACGTCGCCACTTACTGCGTCGGCCAATGCGCCTCGATGGGCGCGGTACTCCTGGCCGCGGGCACGGCGGGCAAACGCAAGGCCCTGCCCAACTCCCGCATCATGATCCACCAGCCCCTGGCAGGCATGGAAGGCAGCGCCGAGGATATCCTCATCCACGCCAAGGAATTCATGAAAGTCAAGGAACGCCTCAACCGCATCCTCATCAAACACACCGGCCATCCCTTGGAAAAAATCGAAAAAGACACCGACCGCGACCGCTTCATGTCGCCCGAGGAGGCATTGGAATACGGACTCATCGACCATATCATCGAACACGCCGGATAAACGAACATTATGTAGGGGCAGCAGTTTAACTGCTGCCCCTACATGGAAATACTTATTATTTGCTAGTACGACAAAAATATATTTTTGCAATTATTTTGCCCCTAGTGAAAACACGCGGGAGCAATAAACTTTTCAACCGTCTTGTCTAACCAACAACTTGTCATCGAGCAGGAACGCCAAGGGGTTGTTCTTTGCGAATTTCGATCGTGCGAGGTTGTCATGAAAACGTCGCCGCTGGCCGTTGCGGGCTTGTTCTGTCTGGTCTTGGCCGGATGCCGTACCGATCCGTCCATCACTCTGCTAGAAAGGCAGAACCGCATGCTGGAAGACGAAGTCTATCAGCTCCGCGGGGTGATTCAGGATTACGAAGAAGGCATGACGCAAAATTGCGCTGTATCCGAAGGCGCCCAGATTGCGCCCGACCAAGGCGAGATGCGGAGGACTCGGGAATCGGCCGCGGCGCCAAGCGAATCAAACGAGCCGCGCAGCAGAAAATCGTCGAGCCAAGCCATTCCGGGGCCGGTCGTCGAGATGCCCGGCGAGGCCATGCCGCCCGGCAAAATTCCCAAAATTCTCGAACGTCCCGCCGGAACAAGGACCCCCGCCGAACCCGGCAAACTAAATACGCCCCAGTCGCCGATACAATTTGAAGGGCCGCCGGGCCCGAGTCTGCCCGGCCCGCGCGGAACTGAAAGCGGCGGATCGGCTACGACTTCTAAAATTCGTCCCACCGGCGGATATGAATCCGTGGCCAAGGACGACAGCAAGGAAGTGGGCCAACTGGTGCTTAACCGCATGTTGACCGGCGGCTATAGCGCCGAGGGCCGCTCGGGCGACAGCGGCGTGCTGGCCGTTATCGAACCCCGCGACGCCAAGGGCCGACGCCTGGAAGCCCCGGCCGACGTGTCCGTAGTGCTTATCGATCCCTCGAAAACCGGCCCGGAGGCCAAGCTTGCCCGCTGGGATTTCCCCGCCGCCGAAACGGCCAAACTGTTCCGCGGCAACGGCATCGCCCGGGGCATGTACGTCGAATGTCCCTGGCCCGACCGACCGCCGGAAAACAACCGCCTGCACCTGTTCGTGCGTTACACCACTCGCGACGGCCGCAAGTTGGAGGCCGATCAGTCCGTCGAAGTGGCCCTGCCCGGCGAAAAGGCCGCCCGCTGGACGCCGGCCGGACCCGAACTGCAACCGGCTGCGGGATCCGACCGCGAGCTGACCGCTTATCAGCGATCCAACACGGAAGCAGCCGAATCCGAGTCGAGCGATTCGTCTCCCGACGATTCCCCGCCCCCGCGCCGCGCTCGTTCGGTGCGGACTGCCACGCGCGTGAACTCTGCCACGCTTCAGCGTCCGGTTTGGTCGCCGGAAAGGTTTTAACATTTATTTTCAACACGGAGGCACGGAGAGCACGGAGTAAATAAAGGACTTATATTGCGAGCGGCATAGCATGCGGAAAGTAATAAGTTCATTGAATCTCGTTTAAGCGACATCGCTAGCCGGCGGTCAACGACCGCCGGAATAGGCCCAAATAATACCATCTATTAGCCGCCGGATATTAAATGTGACAATTTATTATTTGACTCTATATATAATAAAATCATCATTCATAATTCCTAATTCTAAATTTCTCTCCGTGTTCTCCGCGCCTCCGTGTTGTTTATTTTATTTACGCCGTCAGAAAGGGCAGATTGTGGATGAACGTGTCGAACTGGGCCCTGACAAACGAAGCCGATTTGCGATATAACCCGGCAAACAAAAACGGCGGCCATAAGAAGTGAACCACCTGGACCATCTGGACAGTCTGCCAGCGAACGCCCGGGTTAGGATTGGGAACGGCGAGAAAATAGATCAATAAAAATCCGGCGATTATAGCGATCAATCCCAGGGCTTGAAACACAAAACCCAAAATCAACAACACCCGGACGCGAGGTTTTGCCAGGGCGTAATCAACACGCGTGGTTTGGGCCGACAGCGGGGTGAATCGCATCTGGCCGCTTAACGGAGGCAGGTTGATGTTTGAGCCGGGAATAAATTCTTTCGGCGTTTCAAAGACGATCGACTCATCGGTCTTTTCGCAAATCTTTATGGACCTGGCGGCCATAACAGCGGCGGCCTTTTGCGAAAGCTCGGCTGCACTGCCTTGCACCTCCGCCGATCCGAATATGATGTTGGCCGGCGCCGGATCGTCCGCTTTGGCGAATTCCTCGCCGCCTTTTTTCTCCTTGCGAATCGTGGCCGTCAAAAAACGCAGCCCTTCGACCCAAGCAACCACGGCCACGGCGGTTATGGCGTAAAGCAGCATCTCGGCGTTAGCGGCGTTCATAAGGCACCGGATATTTTAATGAAAAATGTAAACTACAATTTTTGGAACACTAATCTTCGCTGATTTACGCTGATAACTGGAGTTTTGCAAAATGTCCCCTCTACCTTTGGGAGAGGGTTAGGGTGAGGGCGTTTAGATAAAATTTTTGGGCATCAAACTTCGATTTTTCCACGCTTGGCAACTTATACGTATTCGGTCTTTGCACTTCTTTATTGGTCTTCGATATATATTGGGCAGGGCCGATTTTACCATAGTGGTTGGCCCAATTTCTAGTGGAAAAATTGGCCGGGGGTGGAAGGCTAATGGTAAGTATAAGAACGCTATCAATTTAGTTCCTGTTGCAGAAAATGTGGTGTGACGTATAATAACATTAGCAACGAGCAGAAATACCATCTTTTCTTTATTAACGCGAAATAGACAAGAGGCGGCCAATGAATCCGGCTTATACGGCTATCATTCAGCAAGACGGCGATTGGTGGATCGGCTGGGTCGAAGAGATACCCGGAGTGAATTCGCAAGGCAAGACCCGCCAGGAACTAATGGAAAATCTCCAATCCGCCTTGCAGGAAGCCCTGGAGATGAATCGGGCCGAAGCGTTGTCTGCGGCAAAGGGCGACTTTGAAGAGGCGAGGATTCAAGCGTGAAACGGCACGAGTTCCTTGCCCATCTGAAAGCACACGGTTGCCAACTCGTGCGTGAAGGCGCAAAACATTCTTGGTGGGGCAATCCCGCAAATAGCCGCCGCTCAGCAGTCCCCCGCCACAGCGAAATCAACAACCTCCTGGCCCGAAAAATCTGCCGCGACCTTGGAATAAGGGAACCGTAAATGGGTTCGAGTATAATCGATGCCCAAATTCTAATTTCACTTCATGAATTCATCGCTTCAGGACAAACAAGCAGTGGCAACGGGCGAACGGGGAGGATTATCTTAAAAAATTGCTATAGGAACACCGGATGTGTAATCCACTAAATATCCACGTTTTGCCCATGTGCAAAATTCTTTCCAGCCCGTTCCGTTACAATTGGGGCAATCCAATTTGAAGCAATTGTAACAGCCTACACCACGGCAATTCGAGCAACCAGGTTCACGACAATTACACGCAATATCTTTCCAATTAGAAAGGATGTATTCATAGACTTGCTGCAAAACAGACAATTCGAGAAGAGGGATATTGTAATTCTTTCCTTCATGGTAGGTATATGAAATGAGCATCCCATTATACTTGTTGTTATTTGAATTTAATCCCAAATCCGTTACAGGCCAACTGGGTTTGCTGTATCGTATAACTGGTTGGAGCAAAGTCGTTTGTTGCTGTCCCTCTAAATTTGGAATACCACAAATATTACCGTAGTATTTACAATGCTTTTCTAATTTCTTGTTGAAAGAATCGGCAACAGACTGATCTGCCGTTGCCAGTCGGAATAGCCACAAACGCTCTGACTTTCCAGCGGCCTTAACACATTCTACAGTCATTACTCCAAGATTTGATGCAAAATCCCGGTTTGCTTCGTCGATCCGAGTTGCAAAAGAATTATCAATTGAATCCACTTTTACCCAAAAAAATCTTTCTGCTCTCGCTGGCATGTTGACACTCAATACCTTGTGTAAGATTTGAAAGTGCTAGGACGCGTCAAAATATGTTTTACACGCCACACTACAATATTTGCCTTTCAAAGTCGAGAAAGCAATTCGGTCTTCTTCTTTTGAAACTCCTCTTCGGTCAAAATACCTTTATCACGTAGCGACGCGATTTTTTCTAATAAGCTGGTCATATCTTCCTTCGGTGATAATAAAGGTTTATCCAGATCGTTTTGGTGTAGGGCATTTGTGGTCAAATTGGCTGTCTTTCCCAATAATTCACGCCGCCTTGTAAGAATTATTCCCACTAAAGCGTCAATTCCCTGGGGTGAGAAAAAACGACTTTCGTACTTGTGAAAAATTGCCGCAACGCTTAAGCCAGTTTCATCCTGAAAATCAATTCTAAGAAGCTTGTCCTTCTTTTTTAAGCCAAAACCTACAAATACTGCGGCAAGTGGTCCAGCTAAAGCATATGCCCCGAGAGTGCGCATCTTCCCCAGTTGTTCCGCAGTGTCCACTGCCGCCCCGGTCACAGACGCATATGGGATTCGAAATAATTCCTGAATATCTGAAAACAATGTCTTGGATCCTTTGAATATAACTGCGGAATCATCCCAGTACAGTTCCATTCTGGTGCCCGGCTTTACGTCGAATGGGCCGCTAACATACACAATATGACCATCATACTTAGGAGCACTTACAGCATTAACAGCTTGCACCGGTTGCTCCGCAGAAGGCACCACAGATTTTGATTCATTTCCCTCGGAAGGGTCAATTGTACCGATCGAAGATGCAGTACCATGTTCTGCATCCAAATCAACATATTTAGAATTTTTAATTGAGGATTCATTTTCTATGGTGGAGGGAAGTATCTCAGACTGACTCTCGCCATTGATTTCAGCCTTTATATCCCGGAGAATGGCGATAAGTATACTGGACCCCAAAAACTGGACCACGAAAATTGATAGAATAGATGTACTCATGGTCCAATTGGAGGGAGTCCGAGATGGGAGCGAAACGACGGAGGATCGAGTCCTCGCTAAAGGCGAAGGCGGCCTTGGCGGCGGTGCGGGGAGACCGCACTACGGGCGAACTGGCGTCGCAATTCGGCGTTCATCCGACGCAGATCGGCTACTGGAAGAAGCGGTTGTTGGAGGGAGCGGGCGAACTGTTCTCTGATGATCGTCGGCGTGAAAGCCAGGAGCAGGATGCATTGATTGCCGACCTATACGAGCAGATCGGGCGCTTGCAGATGGAGTTGGCGTGGTTGAAAAAAAAACTTGCCCGACTCGATTGAGTTCAAACGAAAGTGCATCGAGCCCCGCTGCCCTGGCGTGAGCATCCGCCGGCAGTGCGAGATTTTAGGTTTGAACCGATCTAGTTGGTATTACCAGTCGGCGGGCGAGTCGGCGGAGAATGTGCAATGGATGCGTCGGATCGACGAACAATACCTGAAGACGCCGTGCTACGGCAGCCGGAAGATGGCCGAGATTTTGGGCATCGACCGCAAACGGGCCAGACGCCTGATGCGTTTGATGGGTTTGGAGGCGATTTATCCCAAGCCCAGATTGTCGCGACATGATCCGGAACACAAGATATACCCGTATTTACTGCGAAATATAGCGATTGTGCGGCCCGACCAGGTATGGTCCAGCGACATCACCTACGTGCCGATGACGAAGGGCTGGATGTATCTGACGGTGGTCATGGATTGGTACAGCCGCTACGTGTTATCGTGGCGATTGTCGAACACATTGGATGGGACGTTTTGCCTGGAGGCGTTGGAAGAAGCCTTGACGCAAGGCACTCCGGAGATATTCAACACCGACCAGGGCGTGCAATACACGGCCGTGGCGTTTACGGGCCGCTTGGAAGCGGCGGGCGTAGCCATCAGCATGGACGGTCGCGGCCGCTGGATGGATAACGTGTTTGTGGAACGTTTGTGGCGGACGGTGAAGTATGAAGACCTTTACTTGCACGATTACGCGACTGTGCGGACGCTGGAAAGAGGATTGGCGTTGTTTTTTCAGTTCTACAACGAGGAGCGGATCCACAGCGCCTTGGATTATCTCACGCCGCTGGCCGTGTATCGGGCGGCATGAAAGAGAAACTTACATGCGTGGTCCAAATCGTTTTGAAATCGCGCGAAAACGGGGATAGCTTATTGGCAATTCCCCCCTTATAGTGAACTCAGCAGCCGCGCGAGACCTTTGGTATAGGTCTCGCGGGCTGCTAACCTTTGATCGTAAACAGTGGTCTAGACAATTGGGTCCACCTCAAAGTTTATTACTCGGGACTAAACACATCGCGTGATTGAAGAATTGATTGCAATCAAGCGATATTTCCTCTTTACCAGCGCTATCAAAGACTCTTGAACGAAATTCCGAATAGGGAATTTTGAATGCACCCTGCGTCTTAGATTTCCAATCGTTATGAACGAAGATTCCATTTTCAGTAAACACCAGGCAGTTCTTTGCAGAACCGAAAACTGTGCAGTCAAATAAAGCAATAAGGGTTTCATGCTGAGGAATTAGACAGTTCTTCCTCGCATTCTGTTCCTTCTTAGGCGGTATGGCACCCACCAGATAAATCCCTGATTGCGGTATAAACTTCGGAATCGTCTTTTCCACTATTGAACGATAGTCGGGTTCGGCTTTTGATTTTGCGGAATTACTTGCTTCTGCCGATGCTGGCAGATTTTTGCTACCGGTGAAATTCTGGGCTGTTACTATCTCTGTGGCACACGTCGCTGGGAGTGATCCAGTTGGGGCAAGTTGTTTGCTTACCGCAACGGCCGTGAATACTTGTCTACAACTTGCCACTTTGCACCGGACCGACTTGCCGGTTACCGCGTCAGAAACCTTATAGCGAGTTCCACATCCAGGGCAAATAATTTCCATGTTTCATCAAGTATTTTTATGTTTGTGAAGGTTTTCCGACTGTTTTTTGTGTCAGAATATAATCTTCTTCTTGGATAGAAACTCAATAAGAAAATTGAGCTAAACCAAACATTACTTCTGCTGATACAAAGCCCTTGCGACCTAGGGTTGAGGTTTTCTCGGAATTAGTTCTTGGTGCTCGAGCAACATTCAAGTTGTATTTTTGGTCAGGTTATGGCCGTTTCTTTCTCTTTCATTTCTCGGATGAAACATCGCTGTTGTTAGATTTCCCAACGTGATGCCAGTTACTTGAAAGTATAGTCAATTGGCCGGGGGGTAGCAATTACCACCACAAAACATTTCCGGCACCTGGCGTCATTGTCGCCCATCAATAACCCCTCAATAAGAAACGAAATCATACAAAATAATGCCGAATGACGGGTAATGACAGGGAATTTGAAATCGTATCTAACTCTTTGACTGGCAACGTGTTTCGTTATTAATCATTCTGCATATACAGTGAGCATAACATACATACTACCCTATTGGACATTTACCGCCTTCCCCATCCATTGCCATTTTTTGCCCCGACCGACGGTGCAGCGGTTATCAGGCGGAAGTTGCCTTGGCCTAGGAGGTCGTCCACGCGGGTGCGCATTTCGGCGTTGACGGTAATTTTAAGATCTGATCGCTCCATGGAGACTTTATGGCCGTCGGCCAGATATATTTCCAATTGCAGTTCGGACTGGCCTGGATATCCACGGAGGATTTCGTGGAGTTGCTGGAGTTTTTGTAGGCCGTGTTGCTCTTCTGAAACACGTATTTTGATACCGCGGGTGTAGCGGGATTCTAAATCGGCCAGGGGGATGATCTCGTTGACGATCAGGTTCGCCTCGTCGCTGCCGGGACGCTTATCGACTACGCCGCGGATGACCACGATGGCGTCGGGCTTGATAAACTCCTCGTATGTGACGAACTGTTCGGGCCAGCAGATGCAGCGGATCAGGTCATCGGTGTCTTCCAGGTCGAACATGGCGTAGCGGGTAGGCCGGCCCGGATCGGCGCGCTTGGAATGTTTCACGGCGATGGCCGAAACCAGGCCACCCAGCATCACCTCGGTGCGATGCTCCAGCTTGGCAGCCTCCGCGGTGGTGTGCGAGCAATACGATTTGAGTGTGCCTAAATGTTCTGACAAAGGATGGCTGGTCAGATAGAAGCCCAGCACTTCTTTTTCCTTGGCCAGTTTGTCTTTTTCATCCCATTCGGGCAATTCGGGCAGCAAAGTTGCGTCGGTTTCGGCCGGCTCGTCCACGTCGTCGAACAGGCCGCGCTGCCCGGAGCGGCGATCGGCGGCTGCCACGGCCCCGGATTGCAATGCCCGATCGACGGCTACGAAGAGTTGTGATCGCCGCGCACCGAGCGAATCAAGTGCCCCGGCCTTGATGAGCGATTCGATGGCCGTGCGATTTACCGCGCCCGGATCGAGCCGTTCGCAGAAATCGAATATGCTGCGGAACGGCCCGCGTGCGTTGCGTTCTTGGACCAGTGCCCCGGCCGCTGCCCCGCCACAGCCCTTGATGGCCGACAGGCCGAAGCGGATGTTAGCCTGGTCCGGGAGTTGTTCCGATTCTGCCTTAACGCCATCACCCCCGGCCCCTCTCCCAGAGGGCGAGGGGAGTAATGATTGGTCACCCGCTCTCTCCACGGAAAAATCGACCTGCGAGGCGTTCACGTCCGGGGGCAGCACGGTGATGTTCATCCGCTGGCAGTCTTCCAAATGTTCGACCAGCGAATCTTTACGTTTGAAATTCCGCCCGAGAATATCGCTCGATAAGAGCGCGGCCATAAATTCAACAGGCCAGTGCGCCTTGAGATATGCCGTCATGTAGGCGATCAGTGCGTAGGCGGTGGAATGGCTCTTGTTGAATCCGTAGCCGGCGAATTTTTCGATCATGCCGAACAATTCGGCCGCTTCTTTTTTCGACAGGCCCTTCGCATGCGCGCCTTCGACGAACTGCTCGCGGTACTTGGCGATCGACTCCAGTTTCTTTTTACTGATGGCCTTGATGCAACTGTAGGCGTTGGCCAGTTCGATGCCGCCCAGGCCGCTTATGATCCGCATGACCTGTTCCTGGTAGACCATCACGCCGTGTGTTTCCTCGAGTACTTCCTTCATAAGCGGATGTTTGTATTCGGCTTTTTTCCTGCCGTGTTTGACCTGCATGTACTCGTCGATCATGCCGCCTTCCAACGGACCGGGCCGATACAGGGCGTTGGTGGCGATGATGTCTTGGAAGCAGTCGGGCTTCATTCTCTGCAACAGGTCTCGAATCCCCCCGCTTTCCAACTGGAAAATGCCCTTTGTTTCGCCGCGGCAAAGCAGGGCGAAGGTCTCTTTGTCGTCCAGCGGGAATTGATAGGGATCGACCAGTTGGCTGGTGGTCTCTTGTATGAGATCGACGACTTTGGAAAGGATGGTCAAGTTCCGCAGTCCGAGGAAATCCATTTTCAACAGGCCGGCCCGCTCCACGTCGCCCATGGCCCATTGGGTAATGACTTCTTCCTTGTTTTGCACGTGCTGTACTGGAGTGTATTCGGTAAGCGGTCGGTCGGCGATGACCACCGCGGCGGCGTGCGTGCCCACGTTGCGGGCCAAACCCTCGACCTGCCGGGCCAGGTTCAAGAGTTCGCGGATCTGGCCATCGCCCTCGTAGATTTTTTGCAGGCCCTCGCTTTTTTCCAGGGCCTTATCCAAGGTGATGTTTAATTCGTCGGGCACCAGGGCGACTACGGCGTCGACTCGCGGGATGGGGAGCCCCAAGGCCCGGCCCACGTCGCGGATGGCCGCCCGGGCCTGCAACGTGCCGAAGGTGCCGATCTGCGCCACGTTGGCCATGCCATACTTGTCCTTGACGTACTGGATCACCTCGTTGCGGCGCTGCTGGCAGAAATCGATGTCGATATCCGGGGCCTCGCGCCGGCTCTCGTCGAGGAACCGCTCGAACAAGAGATCGAAATCCAGCGGGCAAACGTGGCTCAGATGCAAGGCGTAGGAAACAAGCGATCCCACACCCGAGCCCCGGGCGGTGGCGGGAATTTTTTTCGACCGGGCGAATCGCACGAAATCCCACACGATGAGAAAGTAATTTGCGAATCCCAACTTGTCGATCACCGTAAGTTCTCGCTCCAGCCGGGCGGTCACCTCGTCGGAAAGCTTGCCGTCCTTGAGGCGATCTTCGCGATGGGCATAACGCTCGTTTAGCCCGGCCAGGCACAGCTCGCGGAGATAATCTTCCGACTTTTGACCTTCCGGCGGCGTAAAGACAGGGAAGTGCCGGCGGCCCAACTCCAATTCGATGTCGACCGAATCGGCGATTTCCTGCGACCGGCGCACTGCGTCCTCCTGGCCTTCGAAGGCCGCGTACATTTCTTCGGGACTGCGGAGATAAAACTCGTTGGTTTCCATGCGCATGCGGTTGGTGTCGGTGCGGAACTTGCCCGTATTGACGCAAAGCAGAATGTCCTGGGCCTCGGCGTCTTCGCGGCGGACGTAATGCACGTCGCTGGTGGCCACGGTAGGCACGCCCATTTGCCGGGCCAGATCGACCGCCGCCGCCAGCGCGATCCGCTGCGACTCCAAGCCGTTGTTCTGGATTTCGATAAAATACCGCTCGCCGAAAACTTTTTGGAACCAGGCGATCGTCTGCCGGGCTTTTTCCAGGTTCGACTCGTTGCCCGATAGGATCAGCCGATTGATTTCGCTGGAAATGCAGCCGCTCAGGCAGATCAGGCCTTCGTTGTGGGCTTCGAGCAGTTCCTTGTCGATCCGCGGGCGGAAATAAAATCCTTCCAAAAACGCCGCCGAGGAAAGTTTTATAAGATTTTGAAAACCCGTGCGATTTTGGGCCAGAAGCGTAAGATGATAACTGGCTTCTTTTGTTCCGGCCGCTTCTTTTTGAAACCTGGAGCCCGGCGCGATATAGGCTTCCAATCCCAAGATGGGATTGATGGAAAGTTCTTTGGCCTGTTGATAGAATTTCACCGCCCCGTACAGATTTCCGTGATCGGTAAGGGCCAGGGCGTTCATCCTGAGGGCCTGTGCGCGCTCGAGCAGATCGTGGATTTTTCCGGCCCCGTCCAACAGGCTGTAATGGCTGTGACAATGCAGATGCACAAACGGCGGCGGCGAGCTCATGGTTCCCTCCTGGAATTGGATAATATAAACCAATTAGTATTTTACAGCGCGGGGGGATTATGGGCGAGGGGCGAGAAATGAGGGTGTAGAGTTTCTACTCGTCGATTTTAAGGCTTGCCCATTGCCGCTTGTAACGGATTTCATCGGCCACCTGACGGGCTAGCCAGAGGAATAACAGCGGCGCGGCTGGGGCCATATAGCAACCGAATCGCAGGCGAAGCAGGCTCGCGGCAAAATCGCCGGTGAATGTCCAATAGCACAGGAAGGCAAATACCGGGCAAAAGAGAAAAAACATAAGACTGTAAAACACCTTCATGCGCAGCAAACGCTCGGAACCTTCCAGGAAAAAGGCCCGGGCAAATCGCTCGACCAAAAACAATAACGCGTTACATAAAATCCATATTGCGATAAATGAGTAAAACACGACATGCAACATAATACCTATTTCATTTTGCCTACCGCGAAACAATAAACTAGGTATGCCAAATACCAGGATCAAGAAGACATAACCTACAGCAAAACCCAAAAAGAACTTAATAGCGCAACGCGGCATGGATTCGCCCGGCTGATAGCCCCACTTCTCAAAATAGTAACCAACTCGATCCCAAAAAGGCACGGCATCTTGCAGCTGGGCGATAAGTTCGCTTGGATCGCCGAATCGCCGTTTTGCACGATCGAGGGCTGGGCGATCGTCGCCGAGTTTTTCGACCTCTTCCTCGAATATTGCCGTAAGATGGGCCAGCAGTTCTTCCCGCATCCGGCGTTTTCTTGGCAAAGTCGCCCTAATTGGCCGCACGGAGCGTTCCACGAGGATTTTTAGTTCATTAAGTATTGTGTCGTTCATGCCTGGGCTCCCACGATAGCGCCTATGATTTCGACAAAACTCGCCCACTGCCGGCGGCCTTTGGCCAATTCGCGTTTTCCTTTGGCCGTAAGCCGATAAATCCGCCGCCGCGCGCTGCGCCGGCCGTGCGACTGTTCTTCCCACACGGCTACCACCTTTCCCGCCTCTTCCAGCCGATAAAGGGCCGGATAGAGCGAGCCTTCCTTCAGGCGCAGAAGTCCGCAGCCGGATTGATCCAGTCGCCGCAGGATCTCCAGTCCGTGAGCTTCACCGCGTTCCAAAACCGAAAGGATGATCGTCTCTAGATGGCCGCGCAATGTGTCTCCTTGGATGGTTTTCATGATATTATCATAGACTGTCTAGGAATAAATGTCAAGAGGTCTTTTGAAAAAGCGGGGACTAAAGATTAGGGGCTAGGGGCGAGAAATAAAGTATAAAGTACGAGGGATTAAGGCTGGGTTTAACCGTTTGCGGTTTCGCACCGGGTACCCTCTGGGCGACTGCCCGCCACTCACTATTCCGGTCAATCCCCAATCAATATCCCCCGTGTTTATTGCTACTCTTTGGGCAGGGGTTTTTGCTCGGCGTAGACTTCCGGCTTTGCGCGGTCGCGGCGGCCGCTCGATTTAACGACCACGATCAGGCCCAGGGTCACCACTAAAAGCACCATCATATAAGCCATAACCCAGGAACTGCTGGTATCGGTGGCCGAGGGGCCATGGGCGGCTTGGGCCAGCACCATCGCCTGGCAACCCAACCAAACGGCAACGGCCAAACAAGCAGATCGCACGGTTCGACGAATCGATTGTAAATTCCGCATTGGTAAAACCTCATGGCCCAATCTTGCTGGGTGCTTTGAGATCGCCCCCCTTCTTTCAGTCATTCACACGATATCCAGCATAATCCATGGCAATGGAGTATGTCAATCGCCCGCATAATACGGTTGAGACGGGGAAAAAACATTTAAAAAACAGCTATTTTGCTTGACGGGCACGGTATAAGCTAATACGTTGAAGTTTTTAGAAAATTTGTTAATTTCAGTTGAGGAAATTGTTATCCGAAGTAGGGTGCGTGCTTGCACGCACGCGATATCCCGCTGAAAGCCGACTTTCCCCAAAGGCACCCGACACGGCACCGCCTTTGCCGTCCCGCAATCGGTATTGCAGAATCTTCTATCGCAAAATTCTCAACACGGAGGCACGGAGGAAAGAAATAAATGATTAGTATTGAATGATAAATAAGGTGGAAAATACAAATAAAAAAGTAGAATGTCCCCTTTTCTTTCTTAGAAAATAATTTCTACTCTTATTGATTACATTGTTCTCCGTGCCCTCCGTGTCTCCGTGGTGTTTTCCTCGATTATTATTTTGCTTCAGTATTGGCCGGGACCAATCCTAATATTTCGTTCAGCGGCCGGGCGTAATGACGAAACTTGGCTGTGGGCATGGCCAGCGTGTCCCAGCGGGGCGAGATCATCCGGGCGTGGCCCAGATATGCCGTAAGCGGCACGGCCACGAATCCGTACAATTTCCCCCGATGCTGGAAAAGCTCCTCGGCCGGCAGCGGGGCGCGGTCGCCCAGCACGTCGTAGGCAAACACGAACAGGCCGTGAAAGTTCGCCCCAAAAAGCTGCTCCCAACGGGCAAGGCTCCGTAAGTCGTCGGCAGTGGACCAGTTTTTCCAGTATTGTTTTTGACCGTCGCCCGAGGGAAAGCGCCGACCCTTGACATCGACCAGCCAGGCGACCTGACCCGGCGCGGAAACAATGAAGTCCAAGCTTTTAATTGATCCGCCGTTGGAAAGCAGGCTCCGCCGGGCCTCGTCCACCGCCACATAAGGCACGCCGCGGGCGCGGAGATATTCTTCAAACGCCGCTTCGTAGTGATTATCGCGGTTAGCCATAACCCACCCCTTCGCGTTTGAATGTCAAATGACGAAGTTTGCCATTTACAATCCGGCGGCTTTGGCCAATTCAGCGGCCTTATCGGTTTTCTCCCAAGTAAAGTCGGGGTCGATGCGTCCGAAATGGCAGCTTCCCGCCAGTTTGCGATAAATCGGGCGGCGCAAATCGAGATACTTTATAATCCTGCCCGGCGTCAGCGGGAATATGTCGTGTATTATTTCGCACAGTTTTTGCTCGGACACCTTGCCTGTGCCCTTGGTGTTGACGTACACGCTGACCGGATCGGAAACGCCGATGGCGTAGGCCAATTGCAGTTCGCAGGACTCGGCCAGGCCGGCGGCCACGATGTTTTTGGCGATATACCGGGCCATGTATGCGGCCGAGCGGTTGACCTTGGTGGGATCTTTTCCGCTGAACGCTCCGCCGCCGTGCCGGGCCCAACCGCCGTAGGTGTTGACGATAATTTTCCGCCCGGTCAGCCCGCAGTCGCCGTGCGGCCCGCCGACTTCAAACCGGCCCGTGGGATTGATTAGGTAAGTAATCTCGCCTTTAACCAGGTTCTTAGGCAAGAGCGGCTTGACGATCTTCTCGATTATAAACTCGCGAATCTGCTTCTGGTTCACCTCGGGCGTGTGCTGCGTGGATACCACCACGGTGTCGATGCGTTTGGGTTTATAGTCCTCGTATTCCACGGTTACCTGGCTCTTGCCGTCCGGGCGGAGCCAATCGACTTCATTGTTTTTCCGGGCCAGCGTGAGGCGGTCGAGAATTTGATGGGCCAGTTGGATGGGTAGGGGCATCAGTTCGGGCGTGTGATCGCAGGCGAAGCCGAACATCAATCCCTGGTCGCCGGCGCCGATGTCTTTTCCCTTCGATTGATCTTCATTCACGCCCATGGCGATATCGGGGCTTTGCCGGTCCAACGAGAGCATGATTGCGCAGGTATCGGCGCAGATGCCCATGCGGTCGTCGGTGTAGCCCACCTCGCGGATGGCCTGGCGAATGACCTCGGGATAGTCGATGGCGGCCTGGGTGGTGATTTCGCCGGCCACGATGGCGATGCCGGTGGTGACCATGGTTTCGCAGGCCACGCGGCTTAACGGGTCCTTAGTTAACAAGGCGTCGAGAATGCCGTCGGATATCTGATCGGCCAACTTGTCCGGATGGCCCTGGGAGACCGCTTCGCTGGTGAATGCAAATTTGCCCTTTGGCACGGGAATTCTCCTGAAAAACAGATGGAATAGTGTCTGATAGTATTGGTTTTAATCCGATAATTATAAACCATCCGCGGGGCCATTCGCAACCGGGCATAGACCGGTCCCAATTGAATCTATATTACATAAAATTATTGCGTAAAAACCCTCCTATTGGCGGTTACACCGTTTGCTATAATAGAGGGTGGTGGGAAGCCTGCTTTCCCGGGATAACGGCCGGATCGTTTGCTTGGCGGATCGGGGGTAATGCAATGCGACGAGACATAGTATCGGGCCCATCGCGATCGCCGGGATTCACCATCGTGGAACTGCTCGTGGTGATATTTATCATTTCGGTTCTTATCGCCTTGCTCCTGCCTGCCTTGCAGCATGTGCGTGAATCGGCCAGACGTGTATCCTGCCAGAGTAATCTGCGGCAACTTTGGCTTGCAAGGCGTTTAGGCGTATCGTTCCATAAGTTTCCGCCGCATTCTGCAGGAGGTTGGTCGGTTGATATTCTTCCGAATATAGAAGAGAAGGCTTTGGCGGAAGAATTGTATAAGAACCCATCGCTCAAACCGGGAGAAATTTCTCCGTTTGCCCTTTTACGACCGGCGCTGTTGACCTGTCCCTCAGCTTATGACGGGCAAAGTGATATTCCGCCTATCCCGGTATGTCACTATGTTAGTGCCGGGCAGATCGGAGATGCTCCGTGGAAATGCACAATTCCATGGTTAGTCAATCCGGTTATGCCATCGGAATATTGGTTAAACAACTTAGGGCCGCACGACGGCGGTTTCTTCATCGGCAACTATGACGGTTCGGTTGAATTCAAGTCAAATCAATAATTCAAACCTGAAAGGAACATTGCAATGAATGATATTTTCCAAAAACGGGTCAGTGCGGCGGCGGTGGCCGGTTGGTGGACGCTGCTTGTGGCCGCGATATTTCTGACGATTCAGTGGATCGCTTACCTGTTTATCATGAATGCCCGGCCGGAATGGTTGCGGGATATGTGGGGCCCAAATCTGGATTGGTCGTTTGTGCAGAATGTTTGGTTCTGGATGACGGCCATATTCAAGCTATGCGTCTGGGTGATGGCAACGATCGTCATCTGGCTTACGCTCTGGCGCGGAAGTTGAAAAACCAGGCCGGCGGTCCCTGATGCCGTTATAGGTCCTCCAACAGACGAAAGGTGCGATCTGTCGCGCCGAGTTGCAATTGGACCAGCGATTTTGCCCGTCGGCCTAGTTCGGCGGCATATTGCGGTTCTTCAAGACAACGGCGGACGAAGCGTTCCAGTTCGGCGGGGTCGGCCAGTTGAACGGCGGCGTTTTGGGCAAGCATGGATGTGACAATGTCGCTGAAATTCCAGGTATTCGGGCCGAACGATACGGCCGCGCCGTAGGCGGCCGGTTCGATCATGTTCTGCCCGCCGCGACGGCCGAAACTTCCGCCTACAAAGGCGATTTGTGCGGTTCCCCACCATGCGCCCAGTTCTCCCACAGCGTCGATGAGTAAAATGCGAGGCTGTTTTTGGGGCGATGCCGGATCTTGTTGGGGCGACAGTTCAACTGTCGTCCCAACGGTAGATCCTTCGCTGCGCTCAGGATGACAAGGATATTCCGTGCGGCGCTGCCAGGATAGGCCGGATTGGTCGATAAGCCGGGCTACCGCTTCGAAACGGTCGGGGTGGCGGGGAACGATGACCAACCGCAAACGGGGAAATTCCGCGATCAGACGTTGAAAAATTTCCAACACCATCGACTCTTCCGGTTCCTGCGTGCTGCCGGCCAGCCAGACAATGTCATCGCCGGTAATGTCCGCTATGGCGGCAAGTCGCCGGGTGGCCGGGTTGTCGCGGTCGGTCTGGGCGCCGTCGAATTTCATCGAGCCGGTCACATGCACGGCCTCGGGCCGGTCGCCAATCTGCCGGAAACGCTGGGCATAAATATCGTCCTGCACGGCAATTAAATTGATCTGCCGCAATATCCGCGCAACAAACGGCCGAATCCGCCGGTAGCCGCGGAAACTGTGCTCGCTCAATCGGCCGTTGATGATGGCCGCTTTTGCCCCGCGCCTGCGTGCCGCGCGGATCAGGTTCGGCCAGAGTTCCAATTCGGCCAGCACAAGAATGTCCGGGCGTATCCGCCGCATGGCTGTCGAAACGGCCCAGGTGAAATCCAGAGGGCAATAAAAGACCAAAAGCTGGGGAAATTTCTTTCGGGCAAGCTCCATCCCTGTGGCAGTGGTGGTCGAGATCGCGCACTCCCAGTTGGACCGCTCTCGTTCAATTAGCCGGACAAGAGGCAACAACAGATTGACTTCGCCCACACTGACGGCGTGCAGCCAAATGCAGGTTTTATCCGAAGCCCGACGCGGCACCAGACCCAAAAATTTAGCGGCATACCCTTGTCGATATTTTCCCTTGCGCACCGCCTGCCATAAAAGCCAGGGCAGGCTAAAAAGAATCAAAAGCAGGTATATAACATTCAGCAGATAAGGCACAAGGGAATCCTTTCCCGAAAATA
Source organism: Pirellulales bacterium (assembly GCA_963844755.1). Classification (GTDB taxonomy): domain Bacteria; phylum Planctomycetota; class Planctomycetia; order Pirellulales; family Thermoguttaceae; genus JBEKIK01. The sequence continues at coordinate 459,581 of CAWJPM010000011.1, read as the reverse complement.
ATCTTTAGCATTTACCACGATGATACGTTCAATCGCTCGATTTCCTGAAAGTGTTTATTGCGCGTCATTAAAACAAGGCCATGTTGTCTAGCAAGAGCAGCCAACCAGATATCATTTTCAGGCAAGGGCCTTCCTTTCGACTTTAAATATTTCTTGATTATTCCATATTCCCACGCAGTGCCTTGATCACAGTAAATCAAAGTACTGGTTAAAATTAAATGTTCAATTCTAACAATATTATCATCATGAAGCCTGGAATTTTGAATCGCCGTGATACAATTCACCAAGGACAACGATTGACAAGAGGAGTCTTGGCGAATCGGCCACTAATTCGCGCAGAGCCATATCACCGTCTAGCAGGGCAATAACAGCATTGGTATCTAAAAGAAATTCACCACTCATTTGTATCTATTCGTTCGCAATCTTCTTCGATGGCCTGAAGCATCTCTTTAGCGGACTCGTGATCGAGCGTGCCTGCCAAATCCAAAAAATGTGCTGAATGCCCTTTGTGATCAGAAGGGGGAAGATTATTGGCAAATTTTAAAACTTGGCGCTGTTCCTCTTCTGACAATTGATTGATTCGTTTTAACAACTCGGTTTGTATTTCCGTATTTGACATAAGACGATCCCTTTTTGAAGAAGAATTATATATAAAATTTTGGGAGGGGCATATTAAAATTTCTCGTTTTTATGATTATTTTAGATTACCCTCACCTTTCACCCTTTTTTCATGCAGCAGTTTTTGAATTTTTTTCCGCTGCCGCAGGGGCAGGGATCATTGCGGCCCACGCGCTTTTGGCGGTTGCGGATGGGCTGGGGCTTGTGGTCGGTTTCGGTGCCCTCAATGGCGGCCTGCTGCTGCGAGGCGATCTCTCCGGCCGACGAGGCGTCTTCGTGAACGGCTTCGGCCTGGGCCCAGGTCGAACCCACGAAGCCCTCGTCGAGTTGTTCCATCTTGAAGACCAGGTCGGTCACCCGTTCGCCCACGGAGGTCCACATCCGCTCGAATATCTTCATGCCTTCGCGCTTGTATTCCACCTTGGGATCGATCTGTGCGTAACCGCGCAGGCCGACGCTGCTATGGAGGTGGTCCATGGCCAGGAGATGGTCTTTCCAGGCCGTGTCGAGCAATTGCAGCACCAAGGAGCGTTCCATGCGCCGCATTTCCGGGCGGTATTTTTCCTCCACCGCCATGGCCAGGTGCCGCTGCAGTTGCTCGGCGTTGAGGCGGAACATCTTTTCCGGCGATAGTTCGTAGCGGTATTTCTCGGCCAGCCAGTCGGAGAGTTTTTTCAGTTCGCCGTTTTCCTCGGCGGCGTGCGGCACTTTATCGGAGGGCATACGGATGGGAAAAACATTGGCCTCCCAGGCCAAGGCTTCTTCCAAGGCCGGGGCATAACCGGCTATGTAGCGGCGGCTGTGCTCGATAAGCATGGCGCGGATTTCATCGCGCTGCTTGTTTTTCAGATCCTCCAGGTCCAGGTTGACCTCGAAACGTTTTCGAGCCCAATCGACGAGTTGTTCGCGGTCGTAATGTTTGTGTCCTCCGGCGTCGCGGGTCGTGAAATGGGCCAGCGCGGCCATCACCGGATATTCGAGTTCCCGTTCCTCGTAAACCGCTTCGGCTTTTTGCCGAACAAGATCCTTGAAGGCCAAGGGTTCCATAGCGCCGGCGGCGTCGGGCGCCAATTCGATGCCGAACTTGTGCCGCACCCAAGCGCAGGCCGCGCGAATTCCGAAATCGGGGTCGAGGAACCGCCGGCCGTCGTCAAGGTCGATCTTTTCCACCGCGGCCCGAGCCCGCTTGATCAGATCCTCGCTCGCCTGATCGCGCCCCAGTTGGCGTAAATCGCGATCGCGGAGGCTCAGCTTCCAGCGGACGTTGGCGGCCTTGGTCAGGGCCTCCCAGCTCCACTCGCTTGGATCTTCCTCTTGGGGCAGGTTTTCTTCGATCAAATCGAGCACCTGGCCTTCGACCATGCGCTGGGCATCGTCCTTGGCGAATTGCTGGGCCGAGTCGAAGTCCATGCCGCGGAAATCGCGGGCGTCGAACTCCATGGCCAGTTGTTTGCCGGCCCATTCGGCAAAGGTCGCGGCCCCGTAGTCCTTGGCCAGAAATTCGTCGAGATAATGATCGACCTGCTGGCGGATCATGTCCAGGATAAGTTGCTTGCAGTTTGCGCCGTTAAGGATGCTCTGCCGGTATCCATAAACGCGTTTGCGCTGCTCGTCCATGACCGAGTCGTCTTCGAGCAGGTTTTTACGGATATCGAAGTTTCGTTCCTCGACCTTTTTTTGTGCGCCTTCGATGCGGCGCGAGACCATGTGGCTTTCGATGGCTTCGCCTTCCTTCATGCCCAGCCGGGTGAGGATGTTTTTCACCCACTCGCCGGCGAAGATCCGCATCAGGTCGTCTTCCAGCGAGAGGTAGAAGCGGCTGGAGCCCGGATCGCCTTGCCGGCCCGCCCGGCCGCGGAGTTGCAGGTCGATGCGCCGGGCTTCGTGGCGTTCGCTTCCGATGATGTGCAGCCCGCCCATGGCAGCCACGTCGCGTCCCTCGGCCTTGGTCTGCTCGCGCTGCTCGATCTCGTTGACCAGGGCGTCCCACTCGTTTTGCGGCACTTCCAGGCGGGTGGGATATTTCTCTTGCAGCAAGGCCCAGGCCATGGCATCGGGATTGCCGCCCAGGATGATGTCCGTTCCGCGCCCGGCCATGTTGGTGGCGATGGTCACCGCGTTTTTACGCCCGGCCTGGGCTACGATCTCGGCCTCGCGCTGGTGATGCTTGGCGTTTAGGACCTGGTGCGCGATGCCGCGTTTTTCCAGCATGTGCGAGATCAGTTCGCTGCGCTCGATGGAGACCGTGCCCACCAGCATCGGCCGCCCGCGCCGCTGGATGGACTTGATTTTGTCGCGCGTTATGGTTTGAACGTCGTTTTTGAATCCCTTCGGCTCGAACTCGATTGCACTTTCTGTTTCGCGGATGATGCGGCCCGGCCAGGCCTCGCCTTTAAGCGAGGTGACCACGTCCCATTTGTTCATCTGCTCGATTTCATCGACGATGGCGGTGTATTTTTCCCGCTCGGTGCGGAAGATCACGTCGGCATTGTTGATCCGCTTAAGGGGCTGGTTGGTGGGCACGGCGATCACGTCGAGTTTATAAATTTTCCAGAACTCGGCGGCCTCGGTCATAGCCGTGCCGGTCATACCGCAAATCTTGTCGTAGAGTTTGAAGAAATTTTGCAGGGTGATCGTGGCCAGGGTCTGATTTTCCTCTTTGATGCGCACGCCTTCCTTGGCCTCGACAGCCTGGTGCAGGCCGTCGCTCCAGTTGCGTCCCGGCATCAAGCGGCCGGTGAATTCGTTGACGATGACCACCTCTTCGCCGTTGACCACGTAGTTCACGTCGCGCTTGTAAAGATGATGGGCCTTAAGGGCGTTGTCGATCAGATGCGGCCATTCCATGTGCCCGGCCGTATAAAAGCTTTCCACGCCCGCCAGTTTCTCGGCCTCGCGCACGCCGTCGTCGGTCAAATTCGCAGTGTGCTCCTTTTCCTTGACCTCGAAGTGGGCGTCTTTTTTCAACTGCCGGGCAATTTTATCGGCCATGGCGTAGCGGCGGACGTCGTCGAACGCCGGGCCGGATATGATAAGCGGAGTGCGGGCCTCGTCGACCAGGATGTTGTCCACCTCGTCGATGATGGCATAGTGCAGCGGGCCCTGCGATTGCTGTAAATGTTTTGCAAACAGATTGTCGCCCTTGGCCGCCGGGCACATGTTGTCGCGGAGGTAATCGAAGCCGAACTCGTTGTTCGTGCCGTACGTGATGTCGCAGTCGTAGGCCTTTTGCCGCAGGTCGGTTTTCATGTTGCTTTGGATCGTGCCCACGGTAAGCCCCAGGGACATATACAGCGGGCCCATCCATTCCATATCGCGGCGGGCGAGGTAGTCGTTTACCGTGACCACGTGCACGCCCTTGCCCTCCAGCGCGTTTAGATAAGCCGGCAGAGTGGCGACCAGGGTTTTGCCTTCGCCGGTGACCATCTCGGCGATGCAGCCGCGATGCAAAACAATGCCGCCCATCAATTGCACGTCGAAGTGTCGCATTCCCAGCACGCGGCGCCCGGCCTCGCGGCACACGGCAAAGGCCTCGACCAACAGATCGTCCAGCGTTTCGCCGGCAGCCAGGCGCTTGCGGAACTTGAAGGTCTGCTCCGTCAACTCGGCGTCGGTCATCTGCTGATACTTAGGCTCCAAAGCGGTTATGGCATCGACGGCGGGCTGAAGCTTTTTCAGGTACCGGGCGTTGGACGAGCCGAACAGACTGGTGATCGAGCGTTCGAGCACGCGGCCTATTCCGCCGAAAAACCCGCCCAGCACATCGCCGATTTGTGAAAAAATTTCTTCCATAATTATTTATTCCACCATGTTGGGACGGCAGTTGAATTGCCGTTCCAACATTGAAGCCCGGTGAACACACCGGGAATATATTTCGGGCAATCCTCCGTTGGTGCGGCAGTTAAACCACCGCCCCAATAGTTCTTCGCTTAGTTGCCGCCGTGTATTTACGGCAGGCTAAATGAAAATATAGTGAATTCAACAAGACTTCCAGAATACCCTTTTACAATTATACAGGCAGGTGCAAATTGCCCATTTTAACATTAAGGTCTACGACAATGGCGCATTCTACCTCAATTTGGCAATTTACTCTGCCCGGGTATGAAGGGTCAAGAACGAAAATGTGATCCTTTCTTATAATACGGCTGACAAGTGTAAGGTGTTTGCACGCCGAGTGACAGCGGCTGCACCTGGTGATATTATGGGGTGACACTCCATCAAAGGAAGACTCACATGATTATCGATCAACTGATTTTCGTCGGTTTTAACGGCAAGGCGATGGCCCTGGATCGCGATACGGGCGAAATCGTCTGGACTTACAACCAGATGAAAGGCGGAAATGTCACGTTCCTCTTGGACGGAGACCGTTTGATAGCCTCGACCAACGGATATATCTACTGCCTCGATCCGCTGACCGGCCAGTTGCTCTGGCACAATCCCATGAAAGGCTACGGCGTAGGCATCACATCGTTGGCCTCTGTTCGCGGATCGAGCATCCAGGTCGTGGTACAACAGGCGGCGCAAGCCGAGCAGTCCGCCCATACTGCGGCAACTCCCGGTATGATGACTTCATGAGTTCTATTCCACCCCGGTCGAGAAGTGCATCTCGGTTGATTGTAGCGGATAAAATTGGGTGGCACGGGCATCTTGCCCGTGTTTTCCCAGCACTGGCAAGATGCCCGTACCACACAAACGCTACACTTATCTGAAAAATGCTCTAAAGGTTCAAGTGCGGAAATATCATATTCCTACCGCTTGGAAAACTTTATAAAATTGCCGATGCTGCGATCGTAAGTTTTTTCGCCGTCTTTTGGAAAGAAACATCCCGGTATCTCCCCCACCTCGCGATGATATCGCACGCACTCGCAGCACAGCCCGCGCTTGGAACAACTATACGTGCAGGTGCAATCTTTAAGATTCTTTTCTTTCAGGCAATCCATGGCGATCTCCGCTCTTAAAATTTTAGTCAGATTATTTTATTGCGTCCTACATTGCAAATGAACCATTCTACGGCCAAACGACTAGCAAACTCGGCTGGAACAGCCGTGTTTGCGGCTGAATAAGGATCATTGCCTATATCGGAATCAATAATCCCAGCAAGGTCATTGAAGCAAGTGTATATCACCGTTCATTATGTTTATTTATAATAAGCGTTTTTATCATTATTGACAACTGACTTTGCCGGCCGATTCTCACTCCACATCATAGCCTAGCACGGGGGCCAACCATTTTTCGGCCTCTTTGAGTTTCATGCCTTTGCGCCGGGCATAATCCTCGACCTGGTCGCGCGTAATGCGGTTGATGGCAAAGTAATGAGAGGCCGGGTGGGAGAAAATAAAACCGCAGACCGAGGCCGGCGGGACCATCATGTAGCTTTCCGTTAGCGACATGCCTATTTGCCGTTCGACTTGCATCAGCTCGAAAAGAATGTGTTTTTCGCTGTGGTCGGGCAGCGACGGATAGCCCGGGGCAGGGCGGATGCCGCGATATTTCTCCGCGATCATATCTTCGACGGTAAGGTTTTCGTCGCGGCCGAATTGCCAATTGATCCGTGCCCGCTCGTGCAGGCATTCGGCAAAGGCCTCGGCCAGGCGGTCGGCCAGCACCTTCGACATGATTGTGCTATAGTCGTCGTTGTCGGTCTCGAATCGCTTGACAAGTTCGGCCGAGCCCATGCCGCCGGTCACGGCAAACGCGCCAGATAATCCTTGCGCCCGCTTTCGGCCAGGGCGACGAAATCGGCCAGCGAATAATAACAGTCACGATAGGTGCCAGTATGGGTGCCACTGCTGGCTTGTCCAGCAGTGTCGCCAAGTGTGCCACTGGCTGTGCCAGTGTCTTGGTGCGTTTCACGCACCCTACTACCAGGCAGCCATTGTTGGCGGAGAAAATGAAACCGGGCAATCTCGGCCGTGCGGGTTTCGTCCTCGTACACCAGGACATCGTCGCCCAGCGACGCCGCCGGCCAGAACCCGTACACGCCCCGGGCCTTAAGCCAGCGGTGCTTGATAATCTCATCCAAGAGTTTTTTGCCGTCGGCGTAAAGTTTTCGCGCCTCTGCGCCATGCTGGGGATGATCGAGGATATCGGGAAATTTTCCCCGCAGTTCCCAGGCCCAGAAAAACGGCTGCCAATCGATGTACCCTGCCAGTTCTTCCAGCGAATAATCGGCAAAAGCTCGAGTGCCGATAAACGACGGTTTTGGAATTTCGATCGCTGCCCAATCGGTCTTGAACCGGCCGGCAAACGCTTCGGAGTATGGCACGAGCTTGGTTTCGGCGCGGCTTTTGAAGGCCGTGACCATTTGGGCCTGGTATGCGCGGTTTTCGGCGTCCAGCGTTTTGCGCTTTTCCGGATCTATGAGTCGCTCGACCGCAGGCACGCTCCGCGAGGCGTCTTTGACGTGCAGCACCTCGTGCCGGTATGCTGGGGCGATTTTTACGGCCGTGTGTTTCGGGCTGGTAGTTGCCCCGCCGATCAAAAGCGGAATGCTCATGCCCGTGCGGTCCATCTCCCGGGCCACGTGGACCATTTCCTCCAGGCTGGGCGTGATCAGCCCGCTAAGGCCGATCATGTCGGCGTGGTTTTCCAGGGCCGCTTGCAGGATTTTTTCGCATGGTACCATTACGCCCAGGTCGATCACCTTGTAGTTGTTGCACCCCAGTACGATGCCCACGATATTCTTGCCAATATCATGCACGTCGCCCTTGACCGTGGCCATGACAATAGTGCCGCGCGTTGAGATCGCATCTCCCCTCTCCCTTTGGGAGAGGGGCCGGGGGTGAGGGCCGGAGGCTGCTTGATGAGTGCCACTGGCTTTGCCAGTGCTGGTCAGGTCCGCGCTCGTTGACCCACCTTCAGTCGGTGCCCGCACGCGGCTATACTGCACGCTGTCGGCCGCCTTTTTCTCAGCATCCATGAACGGCATCAAATATGCCACGGCCTTTTTCATTACCCGGTGCTTTTTACCACCTGGGGCAGAAACATTTTTCCGTCGCCGAACAGGTCGCCCACGACTTGCATCCCGGCCATCAGCGGACCTTCGATGATCGCCAGGCACCTGGGATATATGCCGCGGGCTTCTTTCGCGTCCTCGTCGATAAATTCAATTATGCCCTGTATCAAGGCGTGTTTCAGTCGCTCGTTGACCGGTGCGTTGCGCCAAGCCAGATCGGTTTTCGCATCGTGTGCGGCCTTGCCCAATAGCGTGGCACCCAGCGCGATCAGCCGTTCGGTGGCATCGCCGCGACGGTCGAATATCAAGTCTTCCACGTGTTCCAGCAGGACCGGCTCGATTTCTTCGTAAATGGCCAACTGCCCGGCGTTGACTATGCCCATGTCCAGCCCGGCCTGGATGGCATGATACAAAAATGCCGCGTTGATGGCCTCGCGCACGGTATCATTGCCGCGAAATGCGAAAGACACGTTGCTTATGCCGCCGGAGATTTTCACGTCGGGCAGGAGTTCCTTGATCCTGCGGGCGGCCTCGATGAAGTTCATCGCATATCGGGCGTGCTCGTCCATGCCGGTGCCGATGGCCAACACGTTGGGATCGAAAATGATATCCACCGGCGGCATGCCTACCTTTTCCGTCAGCAGGTGATACGCCCGGCGGGCAATGCTGACCTTGTCGTCCACTGTTACGGCCTGGCCCTGCTCGTCGAACATCATCACCACGCAGGCCGCGCCGTAGCGCCGCACCAGCCGGGCGTGCTTCAAGAATTCCTCCTCGCCTTCTTTTAGGCTGATGGAATTGACGATCGGCTTGCCTTGCACACATTTCAGGCCGGCTTCGATAACCGACCAGTTCGAACTGTCGATCATCACCGGCACGCGGGCGATGTCCGGCTCGGCTGCAATGAGATTCAAGAATTTTGTCATCACTGCCGGACCGTCCAAAAGGCCCTCGTCCATGTTTACGTCGATCAGGTTCGCCCCGCCCTCGACCTGATGCCGGGCAATGGATACGGCCTCGGCCAGGTTGCCTTCGCGGACCAACCGGGCGAACTTTCGCGAGCCGGATACGTTCGTCCGCTCGCCGATCATGGTAAATGTGCTGTCAGGCCGGATCGTATACGGCTCCAGTCCGCTGTAGCGCGAATATGGCTGCGGCTGCGGCGGGCGGCGACTTGAGTGCCGCTGGCTTGGCCTGGGATTTGAGTGCCACTGGCTTGGCCAGTGCCACTATTTTCTCGCGGCAGTTTACCGACCATCGCTTGGGCAATCGCGCGGATGTGCGCGGCGTGGTGCCGCAGCATCCGCCCACAATGTTCAACCATCCGTTGGCAGCGAACTCGCCCAACAAAGCGGCCATTTGTTCCGGCGTCTCGTCGTATCCGCCCAGTTCGTTGGGTAGACCGGCGTTGGGATGGCAACTTGTCCACAGCGAACATAAATTCGATAGATCCTCGACGTACGGGCGCATCAACTCCGGACCCAACGCACAGTTTATTCCAATGCTGAAGAGATCGGCGTGGCCGATGGAAATTAGAAAGGCCTCGAGCGTCTGGCCGGAGAGCGTCCGCCCGCTGCGGTCGGTGATGGTTACCGAGGCCATTACCGGCAAGTGGATGTTATGTTCCTCGAAATATTTTTCGATGGCGAACAAGCAGGCTTTCAAATTTAGCGTATCAAAGGTGGTCTCGGGCAGGAGGATATCCACGCCGGTTTCGATGAGCGCCACCGCCTGCTCGTAATATGCCGCCACAAGTTGATCGAATGTTACGGCCCGATAGCCCGGGTCGTTTACATCCGGCGACATTGAAGCCGTGCGGTTTGTCGGGCCGATCGATCCGGCGATAAATGGGCCGGTTTTGTTTTCTCCCCTCTCCCTTTGGGAGAGGGGCCAAGGGTGAGGGCGATGGGCTGAATGATGAGGGTCGGGTGCTAAGTCCTGAACTCTGAACCCTGAACCCTGAACCCCATTATCCTTCTGCTCACCGTCCACCGCCTGTGTGCCACTGCTGGCTTGTCCAGCAGTGCTGCACTGCCCACTGCGGAATTCCTCAACCGCCGTTTTCGCGCAGGCCACTGCCGCCGCGTTGATTTCTCGCACCCGATCGACCAGGCCGTAATCGGCCATGGAGATGGCGTTGGCGTTAAAGGTGTTGGTGGAGATGATATCCGCCCCTGCTTCCAGGAACGCCCGATGAATGGCGGTAATGGCCTCCGGCTGTGTGATCGAGAGCAGATCGTTGCAGCCCTTCAAATCCCGCGGATGATCGGCAAACTGCGTTCCGCGAAATTCTGCCTCGCCGAAACCCAGTTGTTGGATCATCGTACCCATCGCCCCGTCCAGGATCACGATCCGCCGGGCGGTGAGATTTTGGAGATTTGTAAAATGGTCCGATTTCGGCAATAACATGAAAGAGTTCGGAGTACAGGCGTCAATATATCGGAATGACGAATAAGGGATTTGATTTCAGGACACCCATAATTATATATATCCAAAGGTGAAAGCATACAAGGTAAATGAGAGTTAGAGAATAAATTGTCTAATCTCTAATCCCCAATTCCAGAACCCAGCCACTTTTTTCAGAACCGTATTTTTTCCGGCAGCAGGTTTTTCATGCGGTTGAGCCATCCAGTGCGGTCGGAATTTTGGGCGGGGGGCTCTTCGGCGGCGGGAGTTGGCGCGGCGGGCTGTTCGGCCAGGCCGGCGGCCGGTTTCGAGGGGATTGGATTTTCCACTGGCAAGCGGACGTTTTCGTCCAGGAATCGCGGCCAATAGCCTTCCAGCAGGTGCATGCAATCGTAGACCTGGCCGTTGTGCAGTTTGGCGTCGGCCAAGGTGATGAGTTTCGAGAGTTCGATGATTTCCGGCAGGCTGAAGGCCAGATTGCACAGTTTCACGTCGTCCACCCAGACTTCGCCGGGCCCCATCAGGTCGAATCTGGCCCGCAGCGACGACATGCCTTCCAAGGGCAGATCGTCAACCTGGAAGATATATTGGGCCCATTGGTCTGACAAGTTCACGCCGGCGGGCTTTCCGTCGGGTAAGCGGCCGACGGGCGCGAAACTATATTTATCGCGACCGTTAATATTGCCTTCCAGGGCCAGGCGCAGGGGCGGTTGTTTATTGGGATCGGCAATGCGGAGCCAAACAGACATGGAAACCCGGCCCGTGGTGGGCGCGGGCAGGGGCCGACTCACAAGGCAGGCCACCGGTCCGCTGCTGACGATGTGCGCCGACTGCTTGCCGCCATGGGCGGCGGCGGAATCGAGTTGGACGCTTACTCCGTCGCGCGAGGTAGCCGACCAGCCGGGAATGCCCTTGCGGGCGTCGGACGATTTCTCGAAGTCGGGGTTTTCCAGCACGTCCAAGGGCGGCGGGTTGCGCAAGGCGGCCGCACGCACGCCCAATTGGCCGATCTGGCGGACCAAGGCCGGCTCGATCGTTTTGGGCAAAGTGACTTGCGGTCGCGCAACCTGGAGATTCGCTTCATTTAGCGAAACGGCCACCAGGTCGTAGGGTTCCAACTGGATTTCCCAATACATTCCGCCGTCGGGATCGGGTTTAAGCGGGGGAACTTTTCGCAGGCCGGTCAGTTCTTCCAGGCGGCAGCCGGATTGCGCTTCGATGTGGATCCGGGCGGTGACGCGGAATGGGGCATCGTTGACCGCGTATAAATACGTGCGGTTGGAGTAAGTTCCCACGCGGAAGGTGACCGGCTGCGACGGCGATTGCTGATCGATCACCTGTCGAAATGGCACGGCAGGCAACGAGCGGTATGCGGCCACCGTGCCGCGGATCGCGTCTTCCTGGCCCATGGGCAGGAGCCATCCGCCGTCGAACATGGCTTGCGTGTCCAGCGCGGCCAGATCGTGAACAAAGCGGCGGCGATTTTGCAGGCCCGACGGCGAGGGCTGCAAAATCATGCCGGCGTAACTGGGCTTGATCGGGCTCTTCTGATCGAACGAGGGTATGTGAATTTCCCGCGGCACGTGGAAAAACAGGCTGCCGGAGACGGGCAAGCCCTGGAAATAGCGTTCGGCGTCTGGCAGTTGGCCAATTTCCAATTCGGCCGCCTTGGCGGCAAGATTGCCGCCGGGATAGAGGCGCTCCGGACGCAAAAACACAAGTTGCCGATTCGCCTGAAAATTCTTTGCTTCTATGCCCGCATTCAAATACACGTCGGCCATTGTGGTGTGGCGCGACAAGGCGGGTTTCAAATCGGTCTGGCTTTCTTCGCCGCCGGTTATCTCGGCGCCGGCCAGATACAAGCGGCTGTCCGTTCGCGCCGCAAGCAATATTTTTTGCGCCTTCAAGTAGAAATCGCTCAACCGGTCCGCCCGCCACTCAATCCACAACCGGCGATGCGGCTCTTGTGCGAGAAAGTCGGCTCGCCGGGCAAAGCGGTCGGGGCCGTCGCCGGGCACGGAAAGCTTTGCGTCCCGCTGGAACGCGGCGATGGTTTGGTCGTCGAGTCCCCAATCGGGGCCGGGCAGTTGGGCATAACCGTCGGCCGACAGGCGAACGGCGATCCCTGAAAAAGACGGATGCCGGGCGTAGCGCTCGACGACCTCTTCGAGCACGGCCAACATGGCTTTTTGCACGCGGGGATTCAGCACGTTGTAATACGGCGCCAATCCGCGCTTGGGCGGATGGACGGCGCTTATGGGCATGCCGTCTGGACCGATCCAATTGATGGCTTCAGCCTCGGGCCCGCCGACGCGGCGGACGGCTTCCAACTCGGGCAAAGGCGCGGCGAATTCCAGCGAGGGAATAAGTTGCATGCCCTCGCGGTCGAACATCCTAAGCAACATTTCCAGCACGTCCTTGCGCACGGGATCTTGAGCCGAGGTGAAAAATACCCCCGTATCGTAGCGCGGCGTGGGCGCCGCCAGCGCGCTGGGATAGATCGTGCTGCCGTCGGCCAAGACGCCCAGCATCAAACCGTTGTAACCGACGTGCTGGAGATAAGAGATGAGCCTGGTTCCGCCATCGTAAAAGGTGTTCCAGTTATCCAACGAGCGGCCGCACCATTCGTCATATGCTTCCGCAGCGGAAAAATTCTCGGGGAACAGGGGTCGGTCGAGATACGCCGCCATGAGCCGCTGGCTTTTCTGCGCCGTCAGTGGGATGGCGCGCGGCAACTGCTCGCCGCCCGACAGAACGCGGATCTTGCCGTACACGGCCGGCGAATGCTCGCGCCCGTTGGTCAACAGTACAAGCGGCGTGTTGGTGCGGGGCCAGAAAATCAAGCGATGCCGTAGCATGCGCGGGGTGTCGGCGTCGGCGATTATTTCCGCTTGCAGGTCGACGCCGGAATCCAGGCCGATTGTCGCCAGTGCTCCGGCGGCATTGGGTTCCAGCACGCTGATGCCCAGGGTTTGCGGCACGTCGCTGGGATAATCGACTTCGAGAATGTGCGGCCGGCCCGGCTGGCTGATGGGGACCCAATAGGCCTCCCAACTCACATCGGGCGAATCGGCGTTGGGATTTAATTGTACCAGGTTGCCCAGGTTGTGGCGGTAGGGTTTGGAATTGCCGTTGCCCAGCGAACCCTTCCACAAGCGCCATGTCTTGGGTAGTTGCAATTGGGTCAGCTTGGGCAGTTCCCACCAACGCGGATTGGCCGGATCAATTTCGACCAGTTGCGTGAATTCGCGTTCCCCACGGGCGGCGGGCGGCGGGCGTTGCGGATCCAATACCAGAACCTCAACCTTGCGATCGGCCACGATTTTGTTCCAGGTCAAGGGTCAACGCACCGCCTGCGACCAGCCGGCAGTGTAAGATACGCTCAAGAGAACGTCGTAAGAGCCTTCTTCCTCGGGCAAGGCGAGTTCAATGGGGATGGCCGTTTCGCGCCCGACTTGCGCGTCGTACTGCGAAGACCAAATTTCCTTGCCGGCGGCGGCAGCGAGCAATTGCACTTTGAGCCGGACTTTTGTTCCCTCGGGCAGAGGTAGTAAGTGCGGGCAGGCATTGAAGCGAAACGTCTCGCCCGGCGAAAAGACCAGCGAATCGCGGGTAAAATCGACTCGCACCTGGTCGCCGGGCGCGCGGGTCACCAATATGCGATTCCCTTGCCCGTCCAGATCTTTGTTGACGAATTCCTCCACTACATCGGATAACGGTATTTCGACTGTCAACGGCCGATCTGGCGCATCGGCTGCGGTCAATTGAATCGTGCAGCGGGCCGAAAGCGGGGCGTCAGCCAGCACGTCAAAACCATCGTAGGCCCGGGAACTGCGCTGGCGAATAATCAATCGCTGCCGGCCGCTCGTGCCGCCTGGTTCCAGATACATCGAGGCGGGTTCGTCGGCCTCGATGCCCAGCGGATTAGGTTCGGCAAGCCGGCCTTCGCTGAGCGTGACGATTCCCTGCCACTGCCGTTCCCGTCCGCCGCCCCAAGCAACGCGCAGGCGAAGCTCTTCGGCCAAGAGATTAAACGGCGCCAAGGCGAGCAGTGCCAGAAGGGCCGCCAGCGCGAGTTTTTCCGCCAACGGGCCGCCACTGGTCGGGCTGCCGCAGGGATAAATGTTCGCAACGTTTTCGGACCTCCTTGTCCGACCATCGCAATCTTCTTTTGTTGTTTGACGTAAACGCTAGAGAAGTAAATGGGTGGCACGGGCATCTTGCCCGTGGGATTCATTATTCACACTGGCGAGACGTCAGTGCCCGGCAACCGGAATCGGCGGCGCGCATGGCGCTAAACATAATGTCAGTGAGACAATAAAGCGGGGATTATATAGAGAAGCGCCTTTATCTCACCACCCCAGATTAAACGAATTCTGAGTGGATTTTATTGTCAACGAAGCAATACTATGTCGAGTTGCAAGAAAATTGGCGATAACCTGAATAATTTGGGACAAATGGTTGATTATGGATTATTTCCAAGCGAACGCTAGCATAGCTAGTGTTTATTGCGAAAAATATTATTCGAGGTAGGGTGCGTGCTTGCACGCACGCAATTTCTCCATGAAAAACGGATGCGTGGGTGCAAGCACCCACCCTACAAGGACTTTCCAAAAAACAAATATGCTTTATTGACCGATTCAATCAGGAATTGGATTTTATCCCAGGCCGCGCATCAGCACGTCGCTTAAGGGCGGCAGGTCGGCGACGGTTCCGCTACGGATGGCCTGTTCGGACTGAAGCAGCGCCAGTTGCAGGCATTCCACGACTTCCATGCAGCGGTTCGATACGTTGTTGACTTCCCAGCGGTCGTCGGGCTTGACGTATAATTCATCTGAAGGGGACAGTCCCATTTTCTCTGATGAGAAAATTGGGACAGTCCCCCTGCCTTCGCCTGCCGCGCGAAAATACCAGGCCGGCGTGCGTATGGCTCGCTGGTCGTCGCGCCCGGCAACGCACAATCGATCTCGGATGGCGGCGATGTCTTGCCGCACCACTTGGATCAAACTTGCCGCGGCGGACGAAGCGGGCTCGGGACTGTTTTGCCACAACTGGAAAAACGTGGCCCAAAGATCGGCTGGCTCGACAAGCGCCTGGCTCCGCGCTGCGGCCCCAGTGCCGTCGGGAAAGCGAAGCAAAAGCGGCGCTTGCACCAACTCGCCGTACAGGGCCTCGTCGCACGGTCCCACGCGGCGGTGCTCGCCCAGCGGAAAGCCGCGCGAAGAAGTCATCGCAAGCAACGGTTGATCGGCGGCCTTCAACTCCTTGAGAAACTCCAAAAATGCCTCCAGGCAGGAATCCAACAGCGACACCTGCCCGGCGTATGAATGTACAATGCCCAATAGTTCGTCCGGGTCGTGATCTTCGGCCAGGGTCTGCTCCGGGACTTCGGCCCCGATAGGCGGATCGGGATCGTCTTCGTCCTTGTACGCGCGGCGAAACGACAGGGCGCATCCCACGTCGTGCCCAGCCCGGCCAGATGACACCATAACATGAACGGTTCCCGAGCCGATTGCAGGTAATCGATTATCTGCACAAAACATCGGGCGAAATGAGTTTGCTCGATCTCAGCCGCGCCGCGGCATTCCCAAGGTGGATCGATGTCGATTATTTCATCGAAATCGACCGCCAGCGGATGCCGGGCCACCAGCGGATCGTCGGTCAAGAGGGCCGTAGTCACGCCCAGTTCGCGCAAATACCCGGGCAGCGAAGGACAATCGCCCGGCGAAAAATCCGGCGCAATGGCATGCCGGCCCTGCCAGTATGAACGGTAAATACGATTCAAATCGGGCGTGTCGATAAGCGCCTGGTCGAACACGAACGACTGGCTGGCCAGCCGATCAATCGCGGGCGTCTCGATCCACGTATTGCCGTAAGCTCCAAGATAGCCCGCGTGCAGTCGATCAAATACCAGACATATTGCATTCATGCCGCAATTCTAACGTATTTAGCCCCCGGTGAACACACCGGGGGTTTGATTGCTGTGGGTGCCCAACGGTCCGCATCGAGTTGGGGAACAAATCGCGATTTTTCCTCGATCGTCAGGTTGAAGTCTTTTTGTTTTTGGGGTCAAAATCGCGATTTTTCCACGTTTCGGGATGGCATTGCCCCTTTGATTTTCATTAATCGGATTTCCAAAGAACACTAATGGCGCGGAGCGACGAGCGTAGCAGATTGGAGAGTGGCTTTCAAGAGAAAGAATTGGCCACACGAAAAATGGTCCGGAAAACAAAGACTCCTTTATTGCCTATTTCTTAGTGACTAAGTGCGCTCTGACCCCATTTACATTTACATTTACTGCATTTAACTGGTTTAAGACTTCCCCTATAATATGCATGAAAAATAAGCCACACAAAGCGCAGAAGAAGTAAAATGTGATATATTGATGAATACTAAAGCCGTTCATTATCCAAACGGGGATACAAAGGATAGTAAAGTAAGTGAAGAGGGGACCGCCAGCACCTACCACATAGTAAAATAGGATTCCGAATAATAAGTACCAGTTACCATACTGGTAAGCCAACAGTGGAATAATAATCAGAGGAGCCCAATTACTAAGGATGACGAACAACAGCAATCCAAGTTCTTGAAATAATGCTTTCATTATCAGTGAAACCCCTTAGACTCCTTGCAAAAAACTTGAACTTGCGCAGTAAGCTCATTCTGCTTAAAGAACAAGATGAATTCCCGATTGACAACTTCGACACATATAGCACTTGAATCCATTTCTTTTGGTAAGTAGATTTTGTCTCCAACGTTTGGAATTGGGATTGCCGTATCCGATTCAAGGAAACTGTGTTTTTCGTCTGAGATACCGACCCCTTCCTTATTCACGATTTCGAGAAGGTATTTCATTGCTCTTGCCCTCCAAGTGAAAGATTTAAGTTGCCCTTACAAGCTTAGGTCACAATTCTTTGAATAAACGCCCTTGTGAATCCCTCAATAATCCCTCAGTAAGACATGAAATTACATAATATCCCAGATTTTCAACTACTCAACCAAACTTTCACGTAATCAACTACGGCCCGTAATCGCGAATCCTCAATAGGTTCCTCATTGTAAACCTCACTCATATCGTTTGGGCACGAAAACGGGATCAGAACTATTTTTCATTTCTTTTCGATTTTTTTTGGGCGGCCAATTCGTTTGATCCAGAGTATTGTGGACATACGCGGACCAACATCCGGTCAACGTTGCCTAATGGCATCATACCATCACTACAAAACATTTATTCATATCTTGTCACCGAAGTATGGCCATTAATTGCAGTGCAGCTCCTCCCGGAGCAAGCTCCGGGGCTAAACTTTATTGTGATATTACTTGTATGAACATCAATGTAACAACCCCCGGTTTGTTCACCGGGAACGTGAACCCCCGGTGTATTCACCGGGGGCTAAATAGTTGATTAAACGGGAATTATCCGATATGGAAATCATCGCAATTATCCTTGGCGTTGCCGGCTTGATCTGGGGATTTATCCTTTTGCGCCGCGCAGGGCTTTTGGCCGGATGCCTGGCAGTCATGTTGGCCGGCGCCTGCTTCAGCGTGGAATTTTTCAAAGTTACTTTAGGTCCAGTGCCGCTGACGGCCGATCGCATATTGCTCATCGTGCTGGTGGGGCAGTATCTGATTTGGCGGCGATGGGGTTGGGCCGATCCCAAACCATTGGGAAAAGCCGAGATATTGCTCTGCCTGTTTACGGGCATGATGGTCGTAAGCACGTTTTCGGGCGACTACGCTTATTTGAATTATCAACCCGTGTCGTGGCTGATACTTTACTACCTCATGCCGTTTTGCATGTATTGGATTGTGCGCCAGGCCGAGTTCAATGAAAAAAATATAGTGGCGATTTTTGTTTGCCTGGCGGTCTTTGGCGCATATCTGGCCGTAACATCGTTGGCGGAATATTTTCAAGTTTGGGAGTTGGTATTTCCGCGATACATTGCCGACAACGCCGCTTCGGCCACGTCGGAGTTCGTGGGCCGGGCGCGGGGGCCGTTTTTAAATCCCATCAGCAACGGAATCGCCTTGTCGATATGCCTGGGCGCGGCGCTGATGATCTGGCCCCGCCTCGGCCGCCCGGGCCAATTGCTGATGATTCCGCTTTATCTTTTGTTTTTCGCGGCGATTTACGCCACCATGACCCGCAGCGTGTGGCTAAGCGGCCTGCTGACCCTGGCGCTTGTCGCGGGCCTGGCCATGCCCTGGAACTGGCGTCTGCCGATACTGGGTGGAGGAATGCTTTTAGCCTTACTGATCGGGGTGACGCAATGGGAGCAGTTGATGTCCTTCAAGCGCGACCGGGACCTGGACGCCGGAAGAACGGCCGAATCGGTCGAATTGCGCCCGGTCTTGGCCAAAATCGCCTGGGATATGTTTCTCGATCATCCGGTTTTCGGCTGCGGATACTCGCAATACAAGACCGAACATCCCAATTATCTTTCCGACCGCTCCACCGAACTGGTGCTGGAAAAGGGCCGCGGCTATATTCCGCACAACGTCGTTCTTTCGCTTTTGACAGAGACGGGCCTGCTCGGGTTGGGCCTGTTTTTGGCGATTGTTTTTCTTTGGGCCCGCGACGCCTGGCGCCTGTGGAAAACAAATTCCGCGCCGCTTGCGGACGCGGCAACAAGGGCTGCTCATGCTGGCCGTTTTAGGCACTTATTTCCTCAACGGCATGTTTCACGACGTATCGGCGGTGCCCATGGCCAACATGACGCTCTTCTTCCTGGCCGGCGTGACGGCCGGACTGCGGCCGTGGATTAAAGAAGCGGTTGTACCAAATCTCGCGGCGGAATTTGTTGTGGCAAAGAAAGCCGCATTGGGACCGAGGGTGTGAATGTCAGCTCGATCGGCATGGGCATGCAAGCCCGAATGAAAACATCATTCATCAGCCAAGGAAACCAACAGATGTCTGCCCACCGCTTCGGCGTATCGAGCGAGTGTTTCGATGGTTGGATTTGGACGTTGTCCCGTTTCGAGTTTGGAAAGCGCGGAGCGATCCATACCGGTAATTTCGGTCAAGTCAGACAGGCTTAATCCCATCTCTTCCCTGGCCGCCTTCAACTGCTTGAGCAATGTTCCGAATTGATCGAATGTGGCGATCCGGTCGTGATGCCGGGCAACCAAGTTCGGCAGTTCCTTTGCAAGGCGATTGCGTATCTCCCGATATTTTGCGGTTTTCTCCGGCTCAAGTTTTTTATCGCGAACAATGCGGCGCATAGTCATGATGATATTCGACCCGTCATGGATCATGTTGTACTATAATACCACAGTGTGCGAGAAAAGTCAAGCCCGGAATCTTATTGCTTCTTGCACTATATCAATGATTTTAGGAGCATTCAACCTATTCGTATATCCTACACAAGGCTGTTGAGGTGGATCTTTTCCAGGGCTTTTTTGATGGTTAGCGTGCCGCGGCCGTTGCGGCCGTCGGATTTTGCGGCGTCGTCGTGCAAGGGGAAACGGGAGACGCGGTTTATGCCGGGGGCTTTTTCTTCCGGTGTGTTGACAGGCGACTTCGAAGGCAGGGACAAAAAGACCACGCCCAAGCCAATGATCAATCCGCCCAGGATTCCGCTTGTGGCGATGACCGCCCGACCGGGACCGATGGGTTTGGCGCCCGCGTCGGGCGCGTCGATGGTGCTGATGAGGCTGGCGACCTTTGCCCCGGCCAGAACCGCCCGGGCTTCAGCCAGATTTTGCTCGGCCCGTTCGGTCAAGGCGGTGCGGCTGCGGTTCTCGGCGGTTTGAGTTTCGTACGATGCGCGGATTTCGGCCAGGCGGTTCAAGCGCTCGCCGGCCGCTGCGAATTGATCTTCGAGGAGTTTTTGTCGGCCGGCATTTAAACGCGTTTCGACCTCCATGCCGCGGATGGCGAGGGCCAGTTCATCGTGCAAATGGCGTCCGATCTCTTCTTCAGTTTGCCGGGCGGCTTGCACCAGGGGGTGATCGGCCGAGCGGGTGCCCAGCAATTTGGCGGTGGCAAGTTGGGCGTCCAACAGGCCGTCTTTTAGGCGTTTAATCGCGGGCTGCGATTCGAGCAGGCGATTCGGAGCGGCCACCAACCGGCCGGGATCGTCCTGTGCCGCCTTGAGAACGGCAAGCAATTCCGCGTCGGATTTCGCTGTTGTGCGGGCTTCGCGGAGTTGGTTGCGGATCTCTTCCACGCTCCGCCTAAGCGCGCTGTCGCTGGCGCCGGTGTCTTGCATCGAGCGTAACTCGGCCAAATCACCGCCGATTCCGGTTTCCACGGCCGCCAGCCGACCGGTCGATTCGGCAAGATCGGCCTTTGCCATGGACGCGGTCTTGCTCAATTCATCGACCATGCTGCGGGCCTTCTCGTTGCGTAGTTGCTGGAATCGGGTTTGCAGGCGGTCGTAAATCGCTTCATTAAGCGCGATCGCCCTGCTGCGGTTATTATCGCGAACGGTAAGATAAAAAACTTCGGTCTTGCCGAATTCGGCGCCCTTAGGGGGCAGGAGTTTTACGGCCTTGCGACATGCTTCGATGTCGCGATCGGTGGGCCAACTTTCCGCTTGTATGCAATCGGCCGGCGGGCCGACCTGCTTTAAGGCCGCCTCTAACACGCCGTGGCTGCGGGCAATTTCCAGCAGCGTTTCCTGGATGGTTTTCATCTCTTCGGGCTGATTGAACTTGCCCAGACCGCGATCGTTGTTCACCGCCTCGTTGCGAACGATCAAGGCTTGCGATGCCTCCCAAGTATCGCAATATGTGAGTGCATAGATCGCCGCGCCCAGGCCGACGACCAGCGCGGGCACGAACCAGAGCCTCCAACGGACGGCCAGGATGCGAATGAATTCTTTGGGACTGATTAGTGGAAGTTGTGAATTGTTCATGGCTGTTTTATGCGTGTTGTTACTTATTTTGCGGCAATGTGGGACGACTTTCAAAGTCGTCCTACAACGGTTTACAAAACTGTCCTAACTAATGGAAGCAAAGGCAATGCCAAGCCGGCGAATCTACCGAGAAAACGGCGCAACATCTTTAAAATGAACGAGTTCGGCGCTGCCGATAACAAGCAATCGGCATTTCGGCCCTCAGCCGCGCTGCCGGCCGTGCACTGATTGTTGCCAAAAAGCAACATGTCGCCGGCGGGCAACAAACGGGCATTATGTTTGTGTAAAATCGACTTGAATGTCTCGACCCATGACCGAGAGTTGAATGTGCTAAAACTCCCGGCACGCGTATCAGAGCTAAACGATTTCAAACAAACGTCATGCGCATCCATCTATTAAAAAGTATTGACGAATTGGCGCCTTATGCCAATGCTTGGGATCGGCTGGCGGCTGAGGTGCCGTTTCGGAGCTGGACCTGGCTTTCGCACTGGTGGCGATGCTATGAACCGGCTGAATCCACGCGGAAATCAAATCCGACTTCGCAACTCGCCGTGCCGGCCGTTTTCGATGAAGCCGATGTGCTCGTCGGACTGGCGCCCTGGTATTTGGACTGCTCGGTCGCATCGGGACGGGTGCTGCGAATGCTGGGCACGGGCGAGGTCTGTTCCGATTACCTTAGCCTGCTCTGCCAGCGCGGCATGGAAGCGTCGGTCATCGAGTCCATCGCGGATTTTCTCATGAACGCTCAGAACGATTATCTCCATGACGGCCTGCATTGGGATTTGATCTTACTCGACGGCGTAGATATCGAGGATCATGCAGTCAATAGCCTGGCCGCGCAACTGTCCGGACACGGATGCAGGGTGCATCGGCGACAGGGATTGAACTGCTGGCGTCTCAATCTGCCCACCTCGTGGGAGGAATATCTGCAAACG
Source organism: Pirellulales bacterium (assembly GCA_963844755.1). Lineage (GTDB taxonomy): Bacteria > Planctomycetota > Planctomycetia > Pirellulales > Thermoguttaceae > JBEKIK01. The sequence goes on along the minus strand of CAWJPM010000011.1, from coordinate 437,808 downwards.
CTATCGCGCAGCTATCGCCGGCAAATCCGCCGCCTTGAGGATGATTACTTCAAAAACGGCCGGGCCATTTTGCACAGCATCGAACGGATCGACGACCTGCCCTGGGCAATGGACCTTTTAATCGACATGCACCAGCGCCGTCGCCAATCGCTTGGCGATGCGGGCTCGTTCGCCTCGCCGCGGTTTACGGCCTTCATCCGCGGCGTGCTGCCGGAGTTGATGCGCCAAGGCCGCCTGCAATTTCATTGGCTGGAACTTGACGGCCGGCCCGTGGCCCTGGAATATCATCTTGCCGGCGGCGGCGTGCTGTATGCCTATCAGGCCGGGGTGGAGCCGGAGGCCATGGAATTTCAGCCGGGAAAACTCCTGAACCTGGCCACCATCCGCCGGGCCATCGAGCAGGGCTATCGGGTCTTCGATTTTCTCCGCGGCGACGAGCCCTACAAGGCCCATTTCCGCGCCGCCCCACGGCCCAGCCTGGAATTGCGCATCGTTCCCAATCGCGCATCCGCCCGCCTGCGCCACAACCTATGGATGGCAGGCAGTGGGGTGAAAAAATGGATGAAAAAGGGAATAGGGAAATAGTTGATAAAATCTTAATATTGAAGTTTTTGGCGTATATTGAGCATATACATTTTTATTGCAAATTGAACAAAGAATTTGCACCAATTTGCAATTTGTATTTTGCAATTTGCAATAATTCACTCTGGCGCGATGGTCACCAACTCTTGGCAGACCGATTCGAAGTGCGCGGCGGTCAGGGTTTTGCGCTCCTCGGCGTAGCCGATCAGAAGGGCCAGATCGCAGAGGCGGTTGATGCGCCGGGCAATGCCGCAGGTGAGTTCGTGGAGGGTGGAAAAGGCGTCCTTATTGATGATTGTCCGTTTCGCGCCGGCCGTTTTCAGGCGGTGGATCGCGTAGTCGGCCGTTTCCTCGACAGTAAAGGGACGCATCAGGCACTTTACGCCCAGGCGCTCGTCGAGTTGCGGCATGCGGTCGAGCATGGGCAAGAGCCCGGTCTGGCCGCAAATCAAAAGCGACAGGGCCGGCCGGCGCTCGACCTCGAAATTCATAAGCAGCCGGATGGCTTCCCAGGTTTCCGCGGAGGTGATGAGATGGGCTTCGTCGATCGTGACGACGGCATGCCGGCCTTTGCCGGTGTTTTCGCCCAAAAAGCGCTCGATCCGCCGGATGCTCGATTGAACGCTGCCGTTTTCAGAGTTCGTGGGCGAGCCTTCCAATTCGTCGGCCAGATAAGCCAGCAGATCGGCCGTGCTCATTTGCGGGAAGACGAGGTGTACGAAAGGCGCGTGGGTTTCGCCCAGCATACGGCGGAGCATGGCCACGATGAGCGTCTTGCCCGTGCCCGACGCCCCGGTCAAAAGCGCCCCGCCGCGGCGATTTTCCACTGCATAGCGCAACTTCAACAGCGCGGCTTGAGGCGATTCGCCGGGGTAATAAAACCTCGGATCGGCGCAGTTCTCAAACGGCTTCTCGTCGAGTTGCCAGTAGGTTTCGTACATGAAAAGGGTTCAGTGGTCAGGGTTCGGGGTTCAGGATTTGTAGGAGGACTTTAAAAGTTGTCTTACCTTGGGGTTCAGGAATCAGAATCGGATTCGGGGGTTGGGGTATTGGGCACGAAATTTTCGATTACGCCGGTCACGGCCACGCCCGCCGCGGCCAGCGATTGGCGCACCGCCGGCTGACAAGTGGCCAGGATTTTGCCGACTTTGTGCACGACCGTCACGGCGTCGATACGGCAGTTCAAACCTCCGCTCGCGAGGTCGCCTATGGACCGCGGATTTTCCAGCGGGCCGAGATCCAAGAGCACCAGGTCGTAATTTTTTCGCAGAGTTTCCAGGCTTTCGGCCATGATTCGCTGCGAGGCATAGGAAATATCGGAAATGGCAAGCGGCCCGCAAAGCGGCAGGACCGCGATATTGTCGGCCGTCGATTCGACCAGTACTTCTTCCACCGGTTGGCGGCCGGAGGCGACGTCTTCCCAGCCCAGTTGCGGCAGCAGGCCCAGTCGTTTGGCAAGTTGCGGTTGTTCGAGGTCTGCATTGATGAGCACGGTTTTCACATTTCGCGCGGCCAACTGCCTTGCCGCGCATAGCAATAGGGTGGTGGCCCCTTCGCCGCGCTGGCCGGAGCACAGGCCCACGACTTTCATGCCCTGTTTTGCCGCGGCTAGGAGTGTATCGGCCAGGCGACTGAGTTCCAAAGCGGCAATCGCTTCCATGCGCTGGCAGACTTTCGGCCAGGCAAAATGATCGACCTGCAACATGGGCTGAAAAACGCGGATCACCGTTTCGGGGTATAATCCCGTTGTCGATAGACCGGTTGCCTGGCCGCAGAGCGTATCGCCTTGTGGAGCATCAAAACGCCGGGTTTTTTGCGTATCGGCAAGATACGAACCGGCGATCTCGCTTTGCATCGGCCCGGGGGCGGAAACCGAATCGTTCATCTCGCCTGGAGGCAAGCGCGAAGGGCTCGCCGGCAAGGATTTTTCTTGGGGCAAAGTAGAAGCAAACGAAGCCCCTCGGGGGCCGTCGGGAATTGTCGGCGAGGGCGGGTCAAGCCGATAAATCGCCTCGGGCACGTCCCTTACGTCCAGCGTGGGAGCGGGGAGCGTCTTTTTCTTCCTTTTTTGACCCGGCTTGGATTTGGTCGCCCGCGCGGAAGAAGGAGAGGAAATTTCCGGGACCAGGCCGTCGTTTTTTACGGAATAAGGAGCTTCCGACACGGCCGCGGACTCGGCCGTCGGCCTATCGGAAATTTTGCCCGACGGCTTTTGCAAAGCAGCCATTACGTCGTTGAGTTTGGACACGGTCGAAGCTATTTGATCTTCAATCTGATCGGAGTCGATATCGGGTTCGGGCGCCGACGGATTGACTTCCGTTGGCGCGTAATCGGTTCGCCGGTCCCAGTTGTCTATATGCCTTAATGAAGGCTTGGTCGAGAGCGCTCATAAGTATTCCTGTCGGGAGGTGAATTTATAATGCCTTCAAACTGCGCCTTGCCAGCCTCGTTATCCGAACTTGGTGGTGCCGTGCCAGGGGCGCCAAGCGGCGGCGTTGAAGGTATCCCAACGGCTCCGCCAGGCGCAGTCGCATTTCGCCGGTCGGCTGTAAACGGATCGTTTCGTCGGGGATCCGCAACAGCGGTGGCTGGATAGTTGTATTGTTCACCCGGGCGGTAGTCGGATGGATTGCCCATTCTGACGGGCGGCGCCCCGCCGATCGCTGTCTGACGATTGGCAACGGCAGGCAAGGCGTTGGGCCTGGTCGATGAGGCGTCAGGTCCGGCCGGCGCTGCCGCAATGTTGCGGGAATCGGCCGCAGCCAAAACAGGGTGCGACGGATTGGGCCATACGGAAAAATTGGCTTGATCGTCGGCAGTGCGGGGCCACGGAGAGCTTTGCCCGGAAGCGGCAGGCCCCGGATCGGGTTCGCCCGACAGCGGCGAGGCCGTAATCCCACTTCTTTTGTCAGCAGCAGATTTAATGTCGGCCGCCAGTGTTTCATTTGCGCGGGATCCGAGCAAAGGAGTAGTTATATTCGATTGCACGATATTATTATCCCGCCGCACGAAATTCGCGGCATCGGAGGTATTGATTTTGGGGTCGCTCGTTGTTGTGTCTTTTTCCATAGCGACCGCGTTGTCGGACGGCAATAAGTTCGCAGATCCTTTACCCTTCGGCTCGGCCATATTGGACCACAACTGGGATGAAGATTTCGGTTGCGTGGCCGATGGTTTCCAAGCCGGGGCAAGATCGGCAGTCGGCGCGGGCAGAGGCGGTTCCCACGCGCGACCTATCGAATCACTGGAGTTCGATTGGCTGTTGTCGGCCATCTTGGGATAAACAGAAGAAGCAATGGCCCCTAACAGGAGGACCAAGCCCAAACCAATTAAAAGATTCAATGACAAACCGGCGCCCAACAGCCGGCCTGGCATGGATGCAGGTTTTACGCTCCTGGACCGTGATGCGCGTCTGTGTTTGGACGGCTGTGAAGGAGCGTCAAGGTCTGGTATGCGTGCTATCACTGATAATTCGACCATGCCCGGGTCGCTCAAACCGCCTGTATAAATGCCGGCCATATCCGCTGGTTTTTGCCCGGTCGATATCGCGCCTACGGTTTCTGGTATTTTCGCGTAAGTTTGGTCTGTTAAGTTCATGCCAAGTGCCTTGTTTAGACGGCCTCTCAACAATGCGCAGGGCGCACCGCTTGACAGTAACCGCATTCACAGAATCTATCGGTAAGGATTATGCTAATCTTGAGTATTGTATTGATTTCGAGAAATGCGGAATTTGGCTCGAATTTGCGTTATGGATAAGATGCGTATGATGGGTGATGTGCAATTTCCCATAATAGGCCGTTATAAACATGCCCCTTTTTCGCCATTAAATGGGGCAAGTAACAGCAATCGTCTAAATTTCGAAGACAGGACCGTTTATGAGAGCAGTAAAAACTGTTGTGGCCCTGGTTTTGGTGTTCGGAAGTTGTCTGATCTACACCACGCTCCGGGCTGAAGAGCCCGATGCAAAAACCGCAAAGGCAAAACTCCGGGTAGGAACGTTCGATTCGCGGGCCGTTGTCGTTGCATACGCATCTTCCGTGGAATTCAAACAATGGATCAAAAAATTCAAGGAGGAGCACGATCAGGCCAAGGCCGACGGAGACGAGAAAAAGGCCAAAGAGCTGGAGGAAAAAGGAAAAGCCGGGCAACAAATGTTTCACATGCAGGGATTCAGCACTGCCCCGGTAAACGACATCCTCGAACATATAAAAGATCAGGTTCCGGCAATCGCCAGGCAGGCAGGCGTTGATCTGATCGTTTCAAAATGGGAGGTCGTTTATCAATCGCCCGACGCCGAATTTGTGGATATCACCGATTTGATGATCAAGCCATTTAATCCGAGCGAAAAAACATTGAAAATCGTAACCGAGCTTACGAAACATCCGCCCATCACCTTGCAAGAAGCGATGAACATCAACGATTAAGCGGAAATATACAAGTTGAAGGATAAGAATAGAACGATGAATACCTAATAAACTAAAAATAACTAGGCGACGCATTCATCCTTCATCCTTTGGCTAGGTGCCGTAATCGTCCGAGCCGTGGGCGTCAACAATGGCCTGGCGGATGAGAATCAACAAGGCATTGGGATCATAAGGCTTTCTTAAATAATAGTGGCAGCCCGCGGCGCGGCAGCGGCGAAGGATGTCCGGCCGCTCCATGCCGGTAAGAATAATGACCGGGATTGCACAGGTCTCCAGATCGTCGGCCAACTGTTCGCAAATCGTGATCCCGTCGGCGTCGGGCAGGCGCAGATCCAGGAGAATCAACGAGGGTTGATCGGCCTTGGCCCGGGCCAGGCCGCACTGTCCGGAGTCGGCTGTTAGCGCATTAAAACCTTGTTGCAGCAAACGGCGGGAGAGCACGTCGGAAAGGACTTCATCGTCGTCGATAATCAAAATGCTTTGCCGTTTGCCGGCAGTGATTTTTGCCGGTGCGGTCTTCGGATGTTCCATTACGCTGGCAAACATGCTTTTTCGCGTGGGTTGGGGGCGGGATCGGCTCAAAAAACCGACTGAAAAATGGCGGGAAAAATACTTCGCTTGTATACTATATTCAAGTAAATCTACATCAGTTTTTCCGCACGGTCAAAATACAGGCGATTATGCCGATTTTGCGGGTATTATGGCGCGGGCGTATGCGCTTATGGCAGCCGACTCGTCCGTGCCATAACTCCCGAAAATTGGTTATAAATGGCACTCGTTTTGGAGGATATGTTTAGGGAACTACAGACAGACAAAAGCAAAAACGATAAACTGTAAACTGTAAACCGATAACTAATAACCGTCTGCCATTTATCAATTGCTGCCCTCCCTCTATTGCCTACCACTATTATGATGTGCATTCTCTTGAACCCTCGGCGGCTTATTTTCGCTACCTTTGCATGGATTTGCTGTCTGGCAATATGCGTTTCTGCGGCGGATAAAAACGCGGCATATCGCTCTGCTCTGGAGTCGATCACCAGCGCCGATCTGAGCGGATATGTCAATGTATTGGCCGACGCGAAGATGGAAGGCCGAGAGGCGGGCACTCGCGGGGGCCGGGCCGCGGGCGATTATCTGACCGAGCAGTTCGCCAAACTCAAACTTCGCCATGCCGGAAACAAAGACGGCTTCGAGCAGCCTTTCCCACCGAATTATCGCAATATCTTGGGAATGATTCCCGGCGACGATCCGCAATTAAAAAATGAATATATTGTCGTATGCGCACACTACGATCACGTGGGTTACGGCACCCCTTGGACCAGCCTGGGACAGATCGGCAAAGTTCATCCCGGGGCCGACGACAATGCCAGCGGCACTTCGGCCTTGATGGAGTTGGCCAAGGCGTTCGGTTGCTTGCCCGGCCCGCCCAAACGATCGATTTTAGTGGCGGCCTTCGATGGCGAAGAAAAAGGGCTGTTGGGTTCGAAATATTGGGTCTCGCATCCCACCGTGCCCTTGGAAAAAATCGTCGCCAGTATTGACCTGGATATGATCGGCCGATTGCGCAACGACCAGTTGTATGTTTACGGCACCCGCACCGGGTACGGTTGGCGGCGCCTGCTCAGCCGGCAGGACGACGAGGTGGGTCTGCAACTCGACTTCTCCTGGGAACTAAAGCCCGATGCCGATTATTATTCCTTCTTTGACAAAGGCGTTCCCGCGTTGTTGTTGCATACGGGATTGCACGAAAATTACCATCGGCCCAGCGACACGGCCGATTTAATAAACGGCAAAGGCATGAGCCGCGTTGTCCGCCTGCTTTTCGGCGTGGTCTACGAGTTGGCCGAGAGCGACGAGCGAATCCCCTATCGCAAGGCGGCCGGGCGGGAGACGCCGGGGACGGAAAAGTTTATTACTTCGCAAATCGCCTTGCCCGCCAATCGGCTGGGCGTGACCCTCGACGCCAATCCGGCGGCCGAAGGCGGAGTGACATTGCTGCGCGTGACCGCCAATTCCGCGGCCGACAAGGCGGGCTTGAAACCGGGCGATAGGATCATCCAATGCGACGGTCGGGAAATTCATGTTGACGACGATCTGATCGGCGCGGTGATGACCGCCGAAAGCCCCATGAATTTATCCCTTAAACGCAAAGGCGAGGAGAAAATCGCGGATGTCTCCGTGGAATTGCCCGGCCAGCCCTTACGCCTGGGCATAACGTGGCGCGTGGACGAGGCCGAGCCGGGCACGATCATTCTTACTCACGTGGTTCCCGGCACTCCGGCAGCCCGCGCAGGCCTGCAAGCCGGCGATCGCATTTACCAAGTTGCCGGGCGGGATTTCGCCAATGAAACCGCCTTTGTCGAAATGCTGAAAACTCAGGCCGATCCCTTGGAATTGCTGGTCGATTGCGACGGCAAACTTCACACTGTAGTGATACAATTGAAACCGGCTGAGCCGTTAAAGCGTGCTGCATAAATAGACAGTCATCAAACTCATCCAGGCTTTTCTATTCCACCCAATCACCGGCTAAAATTGGCTCAAATATAATGTTAAATTAAAGCGGTTATTCTTATTATAACGATAATTCCTGTTATAAGGCCGGTTCGGCCGATGGAATCTGTGTGTGCAAAACATTGATCGGGGCTGATCGAACGAGGGGGGCAATGCTTTTTATTTCCTCGCGCCGCTCTGGGCGGCGACGGAATCTTGTTATTTGTCTACCTTGATCGGGGACGGCCTATCCAACTTCTTACATAGGATCTGTGACTATGCGCACTTTTTTAAAGTTGATAGCAGTTGCTTTCATACTTTTTTATACGCAATCCGCTCTAGCCACGTATCCCGACGGCTATTCCCAGGATTACATCGATGCCATGAATTGGTCGATGGGCTCCGGCGCGCCCGATTACACGCCAAACGCCGACGGCATGGTGAACAACTTAAAAACCATCGAGGCTTCGACTCCGGGATTGATATGGAAAACGCCCGCTCACAACCAGGTATTGGTCTCGTCGTTTACGGACTTCAGCGGATATAACTCGGGTTATATCGATAATTCGCATCGCAGCACGCTTTGGGTCGCCGCCGCGCCCGACTTGTATAATTTTCTCCGGGACAACAACATCTCCGGAACCGACGCGGCCCTGAGAACCAAGCAATTGTTGGGTATGCCCGCCGACAAATCGGGCGACCGCGTGGTCGAGGTCTGGGCGAATGTGAGCGGAATGCGCCGGCCCATGAAAAATCCGGATATCACCAATCCAAATTCCTCGATTGAATATCCCGCCGACGTGGACATAAATTATCCGGGATTTCGCGCTTGGTTCGAAGGCAATAAAAGCACCTACACCGCCTCGCCGCCGTATCCTTGGACGCAACTAGGATACACGTACGATTGGGGCAACCCCGATTCCAAGGTCGGTCTGACCGAATTTATCGTTCCCGCGTATGACGGCTCGATCAAATACACCATCGAATTTTACGGAGTCTACAGCATCGGCTCATACGCCTATTTCAACCGCGATACGGGCAATTTCAACGTCACAGGCGATTGCGACACGGTTTGGGCCGGCACTTATTATCAACCCTATGGCGGCGGAAATGCGGTGACAGTCGCCAGCGGGACCACCGTCTATGCGGGAATTCTTATCAGCTCCGGGGGCTTCACCGTGACCAACAATGGAACCGTCTTGGGACCGGGCAAAAATAGCGACAACACCTATCGCTTAAGCGTGTTGAAATTTCAGGCCGGCGGCACGCTGGTCAACACGGGCACGGTCAACGGATTGGTCGGCGTGGAAAACAGCGGCGGATCTCTTGTCGTTGACAACAGCGGCGTGATCCGCGGCACACAATGCGCCATTCGCTCCGGCAACTCGGCCGACCGCATCACCAATAGCGGCCTGATCGAGGGCGACATCGAAACAGGCGGCGGGGGCGATACGGTTACCCTGACCAACGGCGTCGTCCGAGGCAACATCACCGACGGCACTGTCACCAGCACACCAACCACCACCACCATAACCGGCGGAGGCACGGGCACATTTGCCGTCGATGCGGGCGCAGGCCAATCGGCCACGGTGTACGGCGACGTGCGAAATTTCGCCAGCATGACTATCCATTCAGGCACGGCGAACATCAACGGCCAGATGTACGGCAACGTGACCGTGGAAAGCGCGGGCACGCTGGGCGGAAACGCCATTATTAAAGGCGGCAACCTCGTAAATCAAGGCACCGTAGCCCCGGGCAACAGCATCGGTTTGATATCCGTCAATGGAAATTACACCCAGCAAAGCGGCGCTAAGTTGGACATTGAATTGTCGAAACCGATAGAAGCAGTTATGCTCTGCGACAGGCTCGACGTCACCGGCAACGCGAGTTTGGCCTCAGGAAGCACCATCAACGTTGACCGCACGCAGGGAAGCAACGCCGTTTTTCGCAACGGCGACAGGTTCAATATAATTACCGCCGGCGGCACCATAACCAACGGCGGCGTACAGGTTGCCACTCATTCGTCTTTCCTGACGTTTAGGACTTACAATTGGACCGGGCCAAGTATTTTTGGCCTGCAAGTGGCCAAATCGACCACATTCGCCTCGGTCGTGCCCGAGGGCAATTTGAAAAGCATAGCCATGGCCTTGGATTCGGATACGGATATCGCCATCGACAAATTTGCCGACGTGTCGAACGAGCTACTGTTTATGAACTCGGCCGAATTCGCCTCGGCCGTTCCGTCTTTAAGTCCGGGCACATACCAGGCGGTCAATTCGTCCCAGCGCCGAACCACTCAATACCTGGCCGAGAGCATGTCAGACTATCTCCAATCACGGCATCATTATGCATGCGGATGTCCGGCCATGCAGTTCTCCGGCATAACCCGTTTGCCGCAGCCGGGCGCTTCTTTTGCCGACGAGAGTCAGAGCCCTGATAAGGCCAATATTATTATGAGCCGGCCCTTGGAAGAAATGCAGTCGCCGGCCGTAGTGCGCAATCAGGGGCCCGACGACCGGCGGCAGATACTTGCCCGGCCTTTCGGCCTATTTTTCGACGAGCAGGCCGACGGCGATCACGTGGGCTTCCATGCCGCATCGACAGGCGTGCAAGTTGCCCTGGACCGCGTGGCAACCGATGATTTTATATACGGCTGGGGCGCCGCTTATGCCCGTACAAGCATCCGCTTTGCAGGAGACGAAGGCGCGGGCGATCTGAACAATCTCCGCGTGGGTCCGTATCTCAGCCGCTGCTGCGACGACTGGTTTTTCGACGGCTCGGCCACCTACGGTTATCACGACAACAATATTACCCGTGATGTTACGGTGGGCACAATATCCGGCACGCCGAACGGGAAATACAACGCCCACGATTTTTCGCTGTTCATGTCGGCCGGCTGCGAGCGTAATTGGTGCGACTGGATGGTAACGCCCTTGATGTCCCTGCAATATATTTTCTATCACCAAAACGACTTCACCGAAACGGGCGGCAACGGCACGGATCTTGCGCTGTTGAACAACGATTCTAATTCCTTGCGCTCGAAAATGGGCATGCAGTTTTATCGCATCTGGCAGTTTCACAGCGTCCGGTTCGTGCCCGATTACTCATTGGGTTGGGCCCATGAATATCTGGGCGACGACAGCATCTGCGCCCGTTTTGCCGGCGGCACCACGATTTTCGACACCGATCCGGCCGGCGTGTTCCGCGACAGCCTGTATTACAGCGCGGGCCTGGCCTTCCTGCCCAACGAGCGCCACGTCCTTGTTCTGCCGCTACAACGGCGAGTGGGCCTCCGGCGGACAATTCAACGCCGTAAACCTCGGCCTGGCTTGGGTATACTAGGTGCATGCGTAAACAACCTCTCCATCTGGAAGAGGGTTAGGGTGAGGGCGGAACGTTCGATAAATCCTGAACACAACTACTTCTGCCATATAAAGTTAAAAGTTTTGGATTAGGCTCGTAATATTCTCTTTTCATTGGGGAAATAATGCTATGGTTGATGGGGAATTGGCAGAGGATTTTCCATGACACAGCAGCACGTTATCCATTTAAAAAGTATCGACGATCTTCACTCGGCGGCGCCGGCATGGGACGACCTTTGGTGGCGGAGTGACGTGGCGCTGCCCACGGCGCGGGCGGAATTGTTGGCCCAATGGCTGGAGCGATTTGCCCGTCGTAAAGATTTCCACGCCTTTGCGGTGGAGGAAGACGGACGATTTGTGGCTGCGCTGCCGTTGATCTCGGGCCGACTTGCCGGGCTGCTGCCGGTGGGCACTCTGCCTTGCAATCCGTGGTCGCCCTGCGGCGAATTGCTGTTGGATCCGGCCGCCGACACCGACGCCGCGCTGGATGCCATTCTCGCCGCCGCGGGAGACGCCTCCTGGCAATGGCTCTGGCTCAACGATACGGTGATACATTCCCCGCGGTGGCGGGCGTTTGTCAAGGCTTGCGATCGGGCAAATGCGGCCCGGGCGACACATGAGCGATATCATGTAGCGCGGATTGAAATCAGCCCGGACTGGGATTTTTTCCAGAAAAACCTTTCCCGCGCACATCGGCAAGCGACGAGCAAGGCCGTGCGGCGTTTGAACGACGAAGGCGACGTCCGCTTCGAAATGCAGTCGCACCTGGATCCGCGCGAGGTAAGGCCGTGGCTGGAAAAGGTATTCGAGGTCGAAGATCGCAGTTGGAAGGGTATGCAGGCAAGTTCGGTTTTGCGCACGCGGGGCATGTTCGAGTTCTTCCTGGCCCAGGCCGAGCAGTTGGCCCAGTGGGGACAACTCGAAATCGCCACTCTGGAATTGGAAGGACATCTGCTGGCCACGCTGTACGGGTTCAGCACAAGGGCGTGTATTACGCGCACAAAATCGGTTACGATCCGCGCTTCGCCCACTTCAGTCCGGGCCAGGTGATGTTCTGGAATATTCTTGAGCGATTGCACGCCGACGGGCGATGGCAGGCAGTCGATTGTCTGGGGCCTTTGACCGAGGCCATCTCGCGCTGGCGCCCGGCGACGTACACCATCGGCCGCGTAGTGGTGGCCCTGCGGCGTTTGGTCGGCCGGGCGGCAATGCACGCCTATCAGAACTGGTGGCCGGCCGTGCGAAAATGGCGGAAATCGCTGTCAAAGAAAACGCCCGATGCAAGCCCGGTAGAATCGCCCATCGCCGATCCGTTGGGCGTGCCGGGGTGATCAGAATAATTCACCACGGAGGCACGGAGGTCACGGAGATATGGGATTAGATCGCTTTTCAGATGAGTGTAACGTTTGTGGGGCAATGGCATCCTGCCAGTGCCGAGAAAATACACGGGCAAGATGCCCGTGCCACCCAATTTAATCCGTTACACTTGATTTTTCGCTCATAATATTGAAATCTCTTCTCCGTGTCTCCGTGTTGAATTTCCATGATGCGATTTAATTTTTGATTTCCGAGCACACGCGGATAATGCGCGAAAGGGCCTCGTCGATTTCGGCTTGGGTGGTGGTCGGGCCCAGGCTGAATCGCAACGAACTGGCGACAATCTCATTCGGCAGACCCATCGCCCTAAGCGTGGGCGAAAGCTCGCTCGAGCCGCTGGAACAGGCCGAGCCTACAGAACAGGCCACGCCGGCCATGTCCAAGGCCACGAGCAACACCTGGGCGTCCAGTCCGGGAAAGGCGATGTTGCTGGTCTGCGGCAGGCGCTCGACCGCCGCGGAGTGGATAATTATTTCCGGCATGGCGGCTTTCAAACCTTCCTCGAACCGCCCGCGCAGCGATTCCATATTTTTGCGATGCGACTCCTGCTCGCTTTGCCAGAGTTCCAAGGCGGTCAGCATGCCCACGGCCAAGGCGACCGATTCCGTGCCCGGCCGGATGCCGAACTGGTGATGGCCGCCGAATTGGATCGGCGCGATGGGCACGTCGTGGCGGAGGATCAAGCCGCCGATGCCCAAGGGCCCTTGGAATTTATGCGCGGCCAGGCTCATGGCCGCCGCGCCCGTTGCGCGAAAATCGACGGGAATTTTGCCCACGGTCTGCACTGCGTCGGTGTGAAAAAAAATTCCGGCGTTGTTGCAGATTTGGGCCAGTTGGCGAATCGGTTGTATCGCGCCCGTTTCGTGGTTGCCCCAAATAACGCTGACCAACCGGGTTTGTTCGCTCAAAAGCGGCGGCAGGCTTTCCGGGCGGACAAGGCCGTCCTGGGTAACGCTTAAGGTGTCCAATCGCCAGCCTTGTTCCAGTAGATACTCGGCCGGCTCGATTACATTTTGATGCTCGACGGAGGAAATGACGATCTGACCCGGCCCTTCTATATGCTCGTTCTGTGGGATCGATTTAAAATCCGTCCTACGAGCGCCGCCTGCCCGGGCGATGCCTAAGACGGCCAAATTGTTGGCCTCAGTGCCGCTGGCAGTGAAAATCAAGCGGTCGGCCTGGGGGCAGGTCAGATCCGCGCCAAGGATGGCGGCTATGCGTTCGCGAGTGTCTTCCAACATCCGATGCGCACGTTGACCGGGCTGGTGCTGGCTAGCCGGATTGGCATAGCACTGGGCATAACATCGCACCATGGCCTCAACAACCTCGGGCCTGGTGGGGGTAGCGGCGTTATGATCAAGATATATCGTTTCCATCTTTTATTGATTCCAATGTAGCCAATGATCCTTATTCAACCCCATACACGGTTGTCCCAGCCTAGTTTGCGGGTCGCTTGGCAGTTGAACGGTTCATTTGTAATGTAGGACGCATTAGTATTTTGGGTAGTTTTGGCCGTTTTGGCAATGGCGAGAACATTGAATACATTACTAATTGCCGTTGCCAAAAAGCAGTCAAAAGCGGTATTATCCGCCGCTCTATTGAGTCATCCAGACAAGGATATGAATGTTCGAACAGGGAGGTTCGGTAAGACATGCAATCTTCGCAATCGTCGGCGACCATTGCTTTTCGAGCGCTAGTGATGCTGGCTTTTATAATCGGCATTCCACTGGTTGCGTTTAATGGATCATCGCTGCCCGATCAGGCCAAAAAACTGCTGGAAAAAGTCTGGCCGGTCATTGCGTCGGCCATCTCGACAAAGACTTCCAGCACGTTGCCCGAAGCGCCGCCGTATGATGTAAAATCGCAAAATCCGCTTGCCGTGCCCGGCCAAACATTGATCGGCCAGTCCAATCCGCCCGGACAGTTGACGGCAAACAATCAGCCGAACCTTTTACCTCAACAGGTACTGGGCGAAAGTAGCGCGCGATTCGGTCAGCCGGCATCAAATATTGTCCCCGCCGATTATCAGACCGCAGTCGAGCCGAATATTTAATAATAAGAGATTTAACAGCGGTCAAACCGGCACAAATCCGTTTATGTCCATGCAAGACCGCCTGCGGCAGTTGGGGGCGTCTTATTATTTGCTGGAAACATGGGGCAATCAACGCCAGTTTTTCCGATTCTATTGTCAGATGGCGGTGGGCGGCAATTCCAGCTATACGCGCTATTTCGAGGCCATAAACGCCAACCCGCTGGAGGCAATGGGCGACGTCTTACGCCAGGTCGAGGATTGGCGCGGGGGCGGCGATCGAGTCCGGTAATTCTTGGCGGCTTGCAGTAATGTAAGGAAATGGAAAAACCAAAAGCGGGGAACCGGAAAAAAATTATTATTTTTTTCCCATTTCTCCCCTTTTCCTTTGCCCATCTTTATACAATGATTTACTGAAATCTATTGGTCGCTTGCGAACGAACAACGACATTGGGCGATGGCAAATCTTCCTTCTAGTACCGGCTGTTTATTGCGGAGCGTGGCTTTGCGCTATCGTCCTTGGGGGCGAGGTTCATGGCCGGCTTATACACATATGGGGTATAATCGATCTACTCTGCGGACTGCAAGCGCCGCGGAAGATTCCCCTATCGGAGGTGGATCGAACTCCCGGGATGAACGGCTGGCTGAACTGGAAGCCGTACTTTTTCTCGCCTCGCAGCCCATGTCTAGCCGAAAACTGGCACAGTTGGCGGGCTTGGCGGACGGGACCAAAGCGCGTACACTGGTTCGGACACTTAATCGGATGTACGATTCGTGTGGTTGTGCCTTTAGGATCGAGGAGGTGGCCGGCGGATTTCAGTTAATGAGCCGGGCAAAATTTGCGCCCTGGTTGCGGCGCTTGCAAGCGGCTTGGGTTGAAGTTCGCTTATCGGGCCCGGCCATGGAAACATTGGCCGTGGTGGCCTATCGCCAACCGATCCTGCGAGCCGAAATAGAAGCCATACGCGGGGTGCAATCCGGAGAGGTGCTGCGACAATTAATTGAACGCGACCTGGTGCGGATCGTCGGCCGATCGGACGAATTAGGCCGGCCCTACTTATATGGCACCGGCAAACGATTCCTGCAAATTTTCGGATTAAAACATATCGCTGAACTACCTAATTATTCCCCTGAAGCGAAAGAGGAGACAAACGTGAAGACCCTCACTACCACCAAAGCTCATCCCGAAGAATTCGCCACGGAGAGCACGGCCGTTTTGATGGAGCCCAAGCACGGCCATTTGCCCGAACTTCAAAGTCCCGGCGGACCGGCTGACGACGAAGACGAGGATGACGAAGAGGATGAAGACTTCGATGACCTCGATGAGGATGAAGACGACGAAGAAGATGACGACGACGAGGATGAAGATCTCGAAGAAGAAGAGCCTTGGGAAGAAGTCGAAGAAGAGGAGGAAGAAGAGGAGGAGGAAGAGGACGAAGACGAAGACGAGGACGAAGACTGGGACGATGAAGATTGGGACGACGATGATTGGGACGACGATGACGACGATTGGGACGAAGACGAAGATGAGGACGAAGAAGAGGAAGAAGAGGCAAAGTGAATCAGCTTACAGTTTCGACATTGCAGATCGAAAATGACTTGCCTTTAGGCCGGTGCAAAACGTAGTACCAGAGCCCTACGACCAGGATCAACAGCGCAAGGCTGATGTTTTGCGAGACGGTCATGCCCGTGCCGGAAACAGGCGCCTCGTCGCAGCGGAGGATCTCGATCAAAAACCGCGTAACGGCGTAAATGCTGACGCCCAGGGCGAAAAGTTCGCCGTCGCGGCTAAAGAAGGGTTCGGCGGCCAAAAGCAGCAGGCAAATCAGAAGCGCATCGATGGCGCTGTAAATCTGCGTGGGTTGCACCGGCAGGCTGCGACGGGCAATATCAACGGCCGACAACTCCACGGCCGGCCTGCCGGATGTCTCTATTTTTAACGGCTCTTGTTTTTGAAAATTTTCCATCAGATACTCGCGGGCTTCTCCCGCTGTGGAAATGACCATGCCGTCGATCTTTTGCAAGCGCTCTCCCGGCTTTAATCCGGCGCGCCCGGCAGGCGAGTCCGTCTCGACGGCAAGCAGGATCGGGGCCGCGTTTGGGTCGCCGCTCAGCCTGAATCCGTACATCTGACCGCGTTCAACCTGGCTGAGATAAGCGTAACTTTGGGGCGGGAAAGTGACGGCCCAAGGCAGAGTACAGACTCCGCCGTAACAACAACCGTTCATCAGGCAGCCAAGCCGGCCGAATGCCAGGCCCAAGAGCATGCTCGGCGCCATCAAATCGGCCAGGGCCAATGCCGGCAATTTGTATTTATAAGCAAAAACTAGCAGTCCTACGACGCCGGCCATAAAACCGCCGTAAACCACCAATCCGCCTTGTGCGATGTTCAGTACCGCGCCCAACAAGGCTAGTCCGCCGCGCTCCAAATAAACGGGCCAATATTGGCTCGACCAATACTCGACGACGTAAAAAGCCCGGGCGGCGACGAATCCGGGAACGATCATCCACAACGCGAGCGCATAGATCAAGTCGGGGTTCAGACCCAAGCGTTTCGCCCGCCACACGGCCAATGCGGCGGCAGAAACGACGGCCATAAGCATCATGATCCCATAACCGTGAATGGGAAAACCCTGCTCGTCGCATAGGGCCGGCAGCAGCCAGGCAATGACCGCGGCTACTATCACCAGGATCGGCACGTAACCCCACGTGTCGGCGTTGAAACCCTGACGCCACGCCAGCCATGCCAGGAGCCCCGCGCTGAAAACGGCCCATAGGCCCAACATTAGCCCCGCGCCAAACACGGGCAGGCCGGCGATTTCAAGCGGTATGTGAAAAAGCGTTTGCCACATGAGAAACGATAAAGATTGGTTTGTCGGTATGTAAAGCCGCGGCGGGCACCAACCAAAGGTTGGTCGGCCGCACTATGGGTACTATCATAATACGTTTACTACATTATGGTTGTTCCAGTAAACAATTATCAATCAGCCGGGTATTTTCAATTGTCACCGCCAGTGCGGCCAATGTGCGGCCGGCGATCGTGCTGACAGGCTGTAATGTTTCGGGATCGACCAAGGCTATGTAATCGATCCTTGCATCTTCGGCGGTGAGAATGACTTTTCTCATTTGGTCGACGATCTTTTCGACATTGCGCTCGCCTTGGGCCACAAGCTCTTCGGCCAGTTGCAGGCTTTTCCACAAGACCAAAGCCCGCCCTCGGGCGGCGGGGCTAAGGTAGCCATTTCGAGAACTCATGGCAAGACCATCCGCCTCCCGGACGATGGGACAGACCACAATCTCGACCGGCACGTTCAGGTCGCGAACCATGCGGCGGATCACCAGTGCCTGCTGATAATCTTTCTGGCCAAAATAAGCCGCGTCGGGCTGGACAATCTCGAACAGCTTGAGCACCACGGTGGCCACTCCACGGAAATGGCCGCTTCGACATTGCCCTTCCAGCGGTTCGGCCGCCGCGCCCGGCTCGACCCAAGTGCCATAGCCTGCGGGATACATCTGCTTGTCGGATGGGGTAAAGACCAATTCGGTCTCCAGCGCGGCCAGGAGGTCGAGATCGGCCTGAAGCGTGCGGGGATATTTCGCCAGATCTTCGCGCGGGCCGAACTGGCTGGGATTCACATAGATCGAGACCACGGTCACTCCACACTGGAGCTTGCTTGCGCGGACCAGGCTCAAATGCCCCTCGTGCAATGCGCCCATGGTGGGAACCAGGCCGATCCGCTTCCCGGCCTTGCGCCGGCGGACAAGTTTGAACGCAATTCGGCGATTGAGGTGATTAATCGGGGTTGAGTATCCATGCGTCATTTGTACTTTGTGCTTCGACATTCACTGGTCATTTGTCCTTAGACCTTTGTCATTTTACTCCATCGCTTGCATTGCCGCCAATGCTTCGCGGAGCGCGGAATCAATGTCGGCGCCGCTAGCGTAAAGCACGGGGCCCAGGCCGGGCTGCGATGCCCGCTCCAGGATCGACTGCCGAATGCGATCGAGTTGCCCCATGTTCAAATTTTGTTCTCCCTTTCGACCGCGGCGCCGGATTCGATCCACAAGCGCCTCGACGGGCGAGTCCAAAAACACGATCAACTTGGGCGGCACGACCTTTTCACGCGCCCGTTGCCAGCTCTCGAAAAACGCAGGCCATTGCGATTCGCTCAACCATGCCCGGGCGAATGCGCACGACTGATCGAACCAGAAATCGCTCACCGCCGGCCTGCACCGGGACCAGTCGGGCGAATCAAGGGCCAGCAGTTCCGCCCGCTTATCGAGAAATTCTAACTCCACCCGCCAGGCATTGCCAGCCGGATCTGCGTAAAACGTCTCCAGGCTTTTTTCATCGAGCGGTTCGGCGATCAAGCGGGCCGATGTTTTTTCGCACAGCAGCCGGGCGAGATGCGTCTTTCCGGCGGCGATCCCCCCGGCCACGGCCACGTAAGGCAAGGCCGTGTTGAGATGTTCCAGCAGCCGGGCGATGTTCCAGCCGATAACCGGATGGAGCATCTGGCCGGCAACTTCGGCCGCCGGTTCCAACACGAACCTGCGCCAGGCCATGCGCGGATGCGGCAGCATCAAAGTCGGCGTTGAGAGAACCAATTCGCCGTATAAAAGCAGATCCAGGTCCAGCGTTCGCGGCCCCCAGGTTTCATTACGCGTGCGACCGGCCTCGTTTTCAATTTGCTGAAGCGTTTCCAGCAGCGCCTGCGGTTGCAAGGAAGAATCGATCGCTGCGGCGGCATTTAAATAAGGCGCTTGATCGGCCGGCCCTCCGATAGGCGCAGTCTCGCGGAAGGAACTTACTCTTACAACTTGGACAAGAGCGTGACGGCGGAGTTTTGCCAGCGCTAACTCGATGATCTCGCGGCGATTTCCCAGGTTGGAACCCAAAACAATAAGACAATTGGACATGTCAGCCCGTGTTTCCCGCCAGGGAGGCAGAAAAGAAAGTGATAAATGAAGAATGATGAGTGTAGAGTGAATTGTTATGAATAAATATAAACCGTACGTTGGGGCGGCAGTCGAACTGCCGTCTCAACATATTAAATATTTTCACTCTTCACTCATCATTCCGCGCTTCCTTTGATTGCCGTGTTATCTCAAGATAAATAAGATTGCGTGGGGGGGGCCTTCCGGACCGCGACCATCCGCCGCCGACTGTCGTTCCTTACGGTTCGCCCCCCAATATAAAATCTCGCAGCACCGCCTTAGTTTAGTGAACGCACTGACCAAACGGCAAAATTAAAATACCAGCCGCCATTGTCCGCGAATCAAAATCTTTGTCAAGCAGTGGAAGCCGTGAGTTTTATTATTTCTGGAATTTTTTTTGATCCGGCCTGGACAATCGCGCAGACCCGGCCATCTGGGGCAATTGGCTTTCCGGTTCAGGCACGGGAGTGAGAATCTCCTCGGGCTTGTTCACTGCCGGCAAAGAAAACCGATGATTCGAGGAGTTGGTATATGCCTCGTGCCCAATGATATTGAAAAAATATCAATAGTTGTAAATTTCCGGATGATAAATCGCGGTCGGATGATGGCAGCAATATAATCGCTTCGTATAATCACTATCCGAACCGTAAAAGGTTTCCGTGCTTGGCAATCCGTCGTTATGACCGCCGAGGACACATACCGATTCCGAAATCCATCTGCTGCCGCTGAGATTTGCCGTTTTGAACATCAGAGGCTAGTATTGCAGGTGATAAAACAGGTCCGGCAATACAAAATGTTATGGCTGATGCTATAAATAAAAAACGCATGGGCGAATCTCCGTAAATTATCTCAATTGCGCAAATGCTCTAATTCAACAGCAATGTTCGCAAAAAAGACAGCAAAAGCCCCATTAATTAGAAGAATCGGCCTTCTTACGGCTGCATTTCAAGCCAAACCGTTATTAAGATTATGCCTGAATTAAATTGTCGATAAGACGTTAATGGTAGGCGTATTTCAATAAAATACTTGAGAATATATGCCAATTGAGTAAAATGAGAGGAATACGAAGTGCTAAAGGTGCATTTTATTGGAGGAGTTTTAATGGAACATCTTAGAGCTACAGTGGCAACTCTTGTGGGTTTAATTGTTATAGTGGGTTTAATGGTGATTTTAGCGATCGGATCGAACATCAAAAATCCCTTATGCCCGACGGAGACGTGCGAGGATTCGGTTCAATGTGATATTCCCCGGCAACCTTTGCCAGGGCCGGACGCGGGCAAAGTCCCCACGCCCGCCCCGCCTCGTTTGATCACCCTAAAAACGGCGGACAGCTCCTTGCATACTCCAGCCTTGGGGCAATCGGTCTATGTGCAGGTTAAGACCGATCACATTGATATAGAGGTGGGCTGGGCGTCCGCTGACTTATTGGGGCGGTAACGGGTTTCCGGGTTTGGGGCTAAATTCTTTCCCGGCACAACTCGGCAAAACGGCTCAGCACTTTATCGGCCAGGGTCCGCAAGCCGGGCAGCTCTTTGGGCATTTGTTGGCGGATAAGCTCTGCATCAATGTAGTCCAGCGAAGCCAGTTCGCCGCAATTGCCTGATTCGGTCAGCCAATCTTCGATCATCTCGGAGGTCATCTCGATGTGGAATTGCAGGCCATAGGCCGACGGGCCGATGCGAAACGCCTGATTTCGGAATAAGGGGCTTTGGGCAAGATGCACAGCGCCCGGGGGCAGATCGAAGGTGTCGCCATGCCATTGAAAGACAGTGATTTTCGGACCGCATCCGGCAAAGAGCCGGTCTTCGGCCGCCGCGACGGTCAGTGCCAGCGGGTACCAGCCGATTTCCTTGATCGGACCGGGATAGACCTTGGCCCCAAAGGCCTTGGCCAGCAGTTGCGAACCCAGGCAGATGCCTAGAAGCGGTATCCCGGCTGCGACGGCCTGACGAATCCACCGTATATCGTCACCCAAGAAGGGGTGTTTTTGCACTTCATCGACGTTCATCGGTCCGCCAAGCACAACCAGGCCCAGGTATTGCCCCCAATCGAGCGAATAAGGAAATTCATGAAACACATCGAGATATTGGAATTCCAGATGGGCCTTGGCCAGGGCGTTTTCCAGCGTGCCCGCCGATTCATGGGGCACATGACGCAGAATGAGAATTGGCTTGGACATGCAAAAATCCTGTCGATATGCCTTATTACCAGATTATCTTAAGCATTTTATCTCTATCTGATCTTGGGGACAGCCCCCTTTCCCTATCTATCCCGAATTGTTAGCTTAGAAATAATATTCTACTAAGGTAATAAAAAATGATAGCCAGTTATGTAACATATATTGATGAGTCTGGCTGCGATGGATTCCGTTTCGGATCTAGTTCTTCGGAGTGGTTAATTTTATCAGCGGTGGTCTTTCGCAAGCATCGAGAGCCTAACGATATTAAGGTGATTGACGAGATCCGCTCTGAACTTGGCCGCACAAAAGATTTACATTTTTCTGATTTAAAACATGAATCAAGGATTTTTTACACTAGTAAAATCAGTAAATGCCGGATTCGTTGTATAGTTATTGCTATTCACAAGCCCTCATTGACTGACAAAGGGACATTTCAAGTCAAAAATAGATTATATCATTATGCAGTTAGACTGCTCATGGAGCGAGTATCATGGCTATGTGCTGAACACCGTGATAAGAAGGATGGGGGAGATGGGAGTACAGAACTTATTTTCTCTCATCGCAGAACGTTATCGTATGATCAAATCAGTAAATATCTTCATAATCTCAAAACTCAAGGGACGGAAATATCGTGGGAAACAATTAATCCGGACTTGGTTCGCGCATTGCCTCACAAAGTACGCAAAGGATTATGGATTGCTGACTGCGTCGCAAGCGGATTCTTCTATGGATTCGAGAAAAATCGTTTCGGATTGACTGAAGGTCGATATGCGGAAACGTTAAGACCTATTATCTGGGGAAGGAATCAAGTATATTCAGGAACCGGGATAAACATATATCCAAAAGAAGCTTTGTTATGTCTAGATCTTCAAAATCATCATAAATGGTTGAATCGGGCATATGGTTTTTGTGCATAATAAAAGACAGGTAATCGGCATAAGAAACCACCTTTTTCAGGCTGCCAGCCTTGCGGCCGACCTTATGTTCCAAGCATATGCCCGGTTTCCGCATTAACCTGTCCACATTAAATATAACATGTCAAACAAAAACGTCAATCCCGAAATAGTTTATGCTCATAAACGTTTACTAAATAATATGTTATGAATAACGATACAAATGTTTATGTGAACCAAAGTACACTCTTATAGCATAATTTACCCTGACAAAACATCTATAATATACTCCCCCGGTTTACATCCCGTGACCGAACCGCAGCGAATTACTCCCCGCACGTTAAAAGGATTTCGCGATTATCCGCCCGAGGCGATGATCCCCCGGGAGCGGCTGATCGACATTGCCCGGCGGGTATACCGATCCTATGGATTCAGCCCGATCGACACCCCGGCCTTGGAATATCTGGAAATTCTTGCCGGCAAGGGGAGCGAAGAGACCGACAAACAGCTTTATAAGTTCAAGGACCACGGCGGTCGCGACGTGGGGTTGCGCTTCGATCTGACGGTGCCTTTGGCCCGATTCGCCGCCCAGCATATCGGCGAGTTGGGCATTCCCTTTAAGCGATACCACATCGCCACGGTATGGCGGGGCGAAAATACCCAGCGCGGCCGGTATCGCGAGTTCATGCAGTGCGATTTCGACACCATCGGCACCCGGTCCATTGCCGCCGATATCGAAACCACATTGGTTATCTACGACCTGATGCGGGCAATCGGATTCGATGACTTTACAATCCACTTGAACAACCGCATGGTGCTCACGGGTTTATTGGAATGCCTCGGTCTGGCTGAGCGTGCCGCGACCGTGCTGCGGGTCCTGGATAAACTCGGTAAAATCGGGCCTGAAGCCGTAGCCGATGAATTGATTACCAATGCCGGCACTTCGCTCGAACAAGCCAAACAAATTGTGCGGCTTTCGGAAATTACCGGCAGCAACGATGAGATACTGCGCAAGGTTGAGCCGCTGGTTTCGGCCAGTCAAACAGGTCAGGAAGGAATAAACAAGCTCCGCGAGGTGCTTGCCGGAGTTACGGCTACTGGGGTCAGCGAGTCTCGCGTGCATATCGACGTGTCCATCGCCCGGGGATTGGATTATTACACGGGCACGATCTTTGAAACATATTTAGATAAGTTGCCAACCATCGGCAGCATTTGTTCGGGCGGGCGGTACGACAATCTGGCCGAGCTTTTCACCGCGCAAGATTTGCCCGGGATCGGGGCATCGCTGGGCTTGGATCGGCTCTTGGCGGCGATGGAAGAAATGGGCATGATCGAGAAAGTCGCCACTCCGGCGCCCGTGCTTATCCCTTATTTCGATTCTTCCCGGCTGCACGACTATCTGCAACTGGCGGCCGTGTTGCGCGCGGCGGGCATCGGCGTGGAAGTTTTTCCAGAGCCAAAAAAACTCGGTCAGCAACTCAAGTATGCCGATCGCCGGGGATTTCGCGTGGCCCTTATCGCCGGCGGCAACGAATTCGCCGCGGGAACGATCCAAGTAAAAGACCTGCAAAAAGCCCAACAGCATGACGTGCCCCTGGAGCCCGATGCCGCAAGCGTTATTAAGGCTGTAAAAGAAATAATTTCCGAGAAATGACGGGTAAATGTCTACCTGCAAATCATCGATAAAAAAATCTCGGGCGGTGCTCTCTCGTCGCTGGAATTTTCCGGCGGCCGAGTGCGGACATGCATTGATCATCGCCTTTAGCGGAATATTTATTTGCGCGGTTTTAGTGTTGGCCTTGCGCCGGGTTTCGGGCGCCCTGGTCCATCCCTTATCTATTGCCATGCTGATTCCAACAGGATTCCTCGCGGCCATTTCGGCCCTTGGTATTCGCACGCTCTGGCGACATTCGCCGGATCGAAACTCATCTTTTAGCAGCGATCTGTTTATGGATATCGTGCTTGGCGCATCGCTATTAATATTCGCCGCTACACTCAGTCTGCCGGGCACAAACGCCTGGGGGCTGGCTTGTTTTTGGTTATTAATCGTTGCTTTTGAAATTTTGGTGTGGCGGCCTAGGGTTGGGCAATGGCTCCACCCATCGCGGCATGTAAAAACGGGCCCTGTACAATTTCGAATTCGATCCCCCGCAAACAGTTGCGGCACATATTGAGCCCGTTGCAACGTTGCCCGGCGCGATTTCCGCCCTCACCCCCAGCCCCTCTCCCGATATGGGAGAGGGGACTAACATTTTGCCGGCAAAAGGCGTGACTCAACAACTTACACGTTCGACGACTGCCCAGGGCGGCGACTTGTTTTGCGGCGCCCTGCGGTTGGATCTGGCGGCAGGCCAGAGGACGGGTAATTTGCACGTGGCATTTTGCCCGCCGTTTGCCGGCACGCCGGAGATAACCGCCGTGCAAGCAGCCGGTCCAGAGGCACGGATAAAGATCGCCCAATTGCTACCCTACGGGGTACGCATGGATGTAAAGCTCATTGTGCCAAGCGACGAACCGGCCGCCGTGCTGGTGCAGTTTTCGGCCCGGGTGGCAGGCACTGAAAACTGATTGCTCCGTGAACTCCGCTTCTCCATGCCGAGAATGTTTGTCTAAACCGGCGTGCTCGTCCCTTCTCCGGGCGCCGACCGAAGGTTGGTCGGGAGAGGGTTAGGGTGAGGGCGAGCTTTGGCCTTTTACACGAATCACAAGCACCAAAATCGCCGCACACAAGACCATAATCACCGGCCCTTCGCACACGGTCCAAGCCACCGGCATGCCCAAGCGAACGTCGAGCGACAGCATGAAGGCACCAAAAACCATGCCCAGCGCGGCAAGGCAGATAATAAGCGGTCGATAGCGCCGTACATCCAGCGATACGTAAAGCACCAGCCCCGTGAAAGGCGTACATGGCCGAAAGCGAGCGGGTCAGATACCCGACGATGGCCGTGTCCGGCAGTTCGCCCAGCCCGGCTGCCTGGTTGATCGCCGCCATCCAAGCCTGCGGAAAAAAGACCGGCGCCAACGCCAGCAGCAATACCCCGGCCGTGACGCGCAAAACAACAGCCAATATCTTTTCAGTCCGCATTTTCCCATCCCTGCGATTGAATCGCCTGATTGATTCTCAGCACAATTGTATTCCATTTGTTCCGCGGCACAAGCCGCCTTTTGAGCCTGTCCAATAGAGCGGTTGTCCGCTTAGATCGCATGTAATACGAATTCTAATTTAAAACAGCGCGATTCTATTGCGCCCTCCCAGATTGCCCATTATAGTATAGCGACACCCGAACAAGGAGGTCGCTATGGAAGTGAGAGATCATTTACCTTTGGCAGAATTAGAGCGTCTGGAGCGGGAGGAACGTGATGCTCGGCGATCCAAACGTTTGCGGATTATCATTTTAGCAATTAAAGGATATACCGCCCCGGCGATTGCAATGTCACTTGGTTTGTCGCGTCGCGTGTGCCAGGACTGGGTCTATAGGTTCAATGAGCAGGGATTACAAGGGCTCGAAGATCAATGGGGCGGACATCGTCAGGGTCCACTAACACCGGAGGAAGAACAGCAAATGAGGCAGCGGCTGGACGGTGGGCCGACGCCTGAGGATGATGTTTGTTCGCTTCGAGGCGTTGATGTGCAACGTATTCTGGCTCAGGAGTTTGGCGTTCTCCGCTCGCTGCCTGCCGTGTATTACTTACTGCATCAATTGGGCTATTCATATCTGCGGCCCCGGCCGCGTCATCGCAAATTCGATGCGGAAGTACAGGCGGATTTTCAGCGTCGGCTGCCAGAGCAGATTATGACGATTGCCGCAGAACATCCGGGAAAACAGGTGCATGTCTTTTTCCAAGATGAGGCGCGATTCGGGCAGCAGGGAACCATGACCAACGTCTGGGCATCGAAGGGATCGCGACCCGTAGCAGTGCGTCAGACACAATACGAGTACTTGTGGGTTTTAGGGACCGTGTGTCCCGATACAGGGAGAGCCGAAGGACTGTTAAGCCCTCGCCTGAACACCGCTGTGGTCAATGTGTTTCTACATGAGTTTTCGCAAAGACTTGCCAGCAATGAACATGCCGTGATGATCTGGGATGGTGCCGGTTTTCACCGGAGTAAACAACTCCGAGTACCTGAAAACATCAGCCTGGTGCAATTACCGCCTTATAGCCCGGAGCTTAATCCGATTGAAAACCTCTGGCACTATCTTAAAAGCCACTATTGGTCGAACCGGGCATATGCTGACTATGACGCTTTGGAAGATGCCGCTATCACCGCCTGGCATACCGCGGTCCTCGATCCAGAAATCATGAAGTCTGTCTGTGCTGTCCCCTACCTCAAACGCGCTGATTTAAATTAGAATGCGTATAACTTGAGTGTAGCGGGTGCCATGGCCACGCTTGCGTGGCCATGTGGCGTAATTCTCGGAAAAACATGCCCACGACAAGCGTGGGCATGGCACCCAACACGTTACACTGATCCAAGATGCACTCTAGCATTTGTCGGAGATCGCGAAATTGGCGGTCCTTGCAAAACCGCTCGGCAACGGGTAAAGTGTTGTTTTTCTATTGGTTGCAAGCAACGAGACGATCACCTGCCAGGCGCTTTTCCATGTTCAATTTCCTGCCCCGGAACACGAAGTTTTTCGCCTATTTCGACCGTGACGCGGAAATCCTTGTCCGCTGCGCCGAAGAGTTTTCTAAAACTCTCGATTGCTTCGAACATCCCAAAGAGCAATCCAATAAGCTCAAGGAACTGGAGCACGAAGCGGACGACATTACCCACGAGGCGATGTCGCTGTTGCACCGTTCCTTCATCACGCCCCTGGAGCGCGGCGATTTGCGCCGTCTGATCCTGGCCATGGACGAAGTGGTCGATTACATGGACGACGCCGTTCGCCGCATGGCGCTTTACGAGGTGGGAAGCGTTTTGCCCGAGGTCAGCGCCATGGGCAAGGTAATGCTCGATCTGGCCCGGGCCGTTCGCGACGCAGTCCACGAATTGCGCAACGTGCGCAAAAAAAACCGCATCCTCCAGCACTGCATCGAAATCCAGCGCCTCGAGAACGTCGGCGACCACTTGCATCACATCGCTCTATCGACGCTGTTTAAAAACGGCACGGATCCCCTGTTTGTGATAAAGTGGAAGGAAATCATCGACCTGGTGGAAGCGGCCATGGACGCCGCCGAAGAAGTCGCCCACGTCATCGAAGGCATCGTGCTGGAAAACGCCTGATCAAGGTTCGACCGCACATATCAAGAGCGCGGGTGCCATGGCCACGCTTGCGTGGCCATGTGGCGTAATTCTCGGAAAAACATGCCCACGACCAGCGTGGGCATGGCACCCAACGCGCTACTATGATCCAAGATTCGCTCTAACTTATCAGGAGCCCATTTTGGCCACGGCAGAGACAGCGTAGTACGCCAGAGCGCCGATGCACCCGGCCACCGGAATCGTGAGGATCCACGCCCAGATGATATTGATGGTTACGCCCCATCGCACTGCGCTGATGCGCTTCATTGCGCCGAAGCCCACAATCGATCCCGCGATGGTGTGCGTGGTGCTCACGGGAATGCCTGCGGCGGCAGTGGCGAAGAGCGTCACCGCCGCTCCCGTCTCGCGCAGAAGCCGCCGAAGGGATCCAATTTGGTGATCTTCGAGCCCATCGTCTTGACGATCCGCCAGCCGCCCAAGAGGGTTCCCAAGCCCATGGCCGTGTAACAAATCAGCTTAACCCAGTAGGGGATATCCGTGAAGGCTTGCCCCTTCCAAACGCTTGAGTACAACAACAAGGCGATGATTCCCATGGTCTTCTGGGCGTCGTTTGAACCGTGTCCCAGGCTGTAGAGTGCGGCGGAGCAGAGTTGCCCTTTGCGGAAAACAGGAAATCGACCCGCCGCGGCGTAGCGTTGCGGAACAGCCAGGTCATGCCTACGCCCATCACATAACCCAGCACCAGGCCGATCAGGGGCGAAAGCACGATGAATGCGGCGATCGTGAGGATTCCGACCGCATACACCGCGCCCAAACCCGCCTTGGCAATAGCGGCGACTGCCAACGCGCCAATCAACGCATGCGACGAACTGCTGGGCAGTCCCAGATGCCAGGTGGCCAGGTTCCACAGTATCGCGCCCAAAAGCCCGCTGAATACCAGAGCCGTATCGACGACGTCCGGCCGGACTATTCCCTTTCCGACCGTCATGGCCACCTGGGTGTTGAACAGATAGGCGGCCGCGAAATTGAAGAACGCCGCCCACACCACCGCCTGAAGAGGCGTCAAAACCCGCGTCGATACAATGGTCGCGATCGAGTTGGCCGCGTCGTGGATGCCGTTGGTAAAATCAAAGCCCAGCGCCAGCACGATCACCACCGTGACGAATACCGGTGCGATCCGCGCCAGCATGCCGACGTGGTACAACGTATAACAGATTCCGCAAACGGCGAACCCGATTGCCAGGAAACCCCAAATCAATTGGCGATTCATACGTTCAGGCGTTCTCCAAGACGATTCCTTCCATCACGTGCGCAACCTCTTCGGCGGCGTCCCTCGCCGATTCCACCAGGTCGATGATCTCCTTCCACTTTCCCACCAACAACCGGTCCATGCCGGTCTTGAAGATCGAGCCCTGGGCGATGTGGTGCAAGTGCTCGCCAAGATTCTCCAACCGCTGGATTTCGATGCAGCGTTCCAGTAGTACTCCAATGGCAACACCCTGGATTCGAGCGCGGGCGTTGGCATACAACTTACCCCATTTTCCCAGGGCACGCAACATCTGGCTCAGGATCCTTGCCTGCCGGTCGCCGCCCTTATCTCCGGCACCCTTGCGCTATTCTTCCGTTGATGTTCAGCCTCCCTATCCAACATAAATTTTCTCGGTTGCCCAGATTCAACTGGACATGTAGGATTATTCACGCGATTTTTGCGGATTTAACAACTATACCCCTATTATTTAGGGATATAGTTGACGCCCGCAAAGCAACTGGTATGCTTGTCTTGTGGTTCAAATAGGAGATTCACAATGAAAATCGAATTGACCAGCACGGACTCGCGCAAAAAATTCGTTGTGGACCAGTTCCCGGTAATCGTCGGCCTGGACCCGGGCTCGGACATCTGCCTGGACGACTCGGCCGTGGGCCATCACCAATGCATGATCGACGACGGCGACGAAGGCCTGATGGTTTGGGACCTGGGCACGCAAACCGGCACTTGGATCAACGGCCAGCGCGTAAAGAGCAAAACCCCGCTCCTGCCCGGCGATGAACTCACCATCGGTCGGAACACCTTCCTAGTCCACTACGACCACGCCGGCCCAGCCCCCCAGCGCCACGTCGCCCCGCCCCCAATGCCCGAGTCCCACTCCGCTCACTCTCCCGCCCCCCGCCGCCGCGAACCGGCCATCTCGTAAATAGGGTTCAGTGGTCAGGGTTCAGGGTTCAGTTTTTATCCTCCGGCCTTCAGCCTACAGCCTTTTTTTCATCGCTCATCCTTCCTTCTCCGTGTCCTCCGCGTCTCCGTGGTGAGTTTCTCGACTACCCAAACTGATAATGCTTCCTCACGGGCTTTTTGATCTTCCAAGTGCAGTCCAAGCCCACGGGAAAGACCACAAAATCGCCCGGCCCGAACGAAACCGTCTGCCCGGCCGATTCCACCGTCACCTGCCCCTCCAGGATCAAACAAGTCTCCTTCTCATCATAATGCCACGGAAACTCCGACACCTCCTTCTCCCAAATCGGCAATTTTTTCATATTCTTGGTTTCCTCGGCCGTAGGTTTTCTGACTTCAATGGGCATTGTTTTTCTCCTTTGTAATAATTTGATGGAATATTGGTGTGGCGATGTCTCTCTTTACAGATTGTTTAAAATTACTATGGTTTGCGAATTATGTCTACCTCATCATAATTCAAGTCATTTCCGTTGCTATCTACACCCACCACGGCAGAAAAATTTTCTCTCTTGGGGATTTTAATGTTGGATATTTCGATTCTTTTGAACAGTTTCGGATTCCAGGCCAATATACTGGATTCTTCCAGTACGTTTTGAAGGTCTGCATTCCATGCGAATGCGATTGCTTCGATTACTGCTCCCCAAAGGCTCCTGAAATAACAGTTCCAAGCCGGATGTTTTGCTCGTTTCTTTGGATCTTCCTGGATTCCATGGAAAAAATCGCTCTCCATTCTGTTATTTAACACCCCAAAAGTATTTTCATTGAGTCTTTCCCCACAATCAATTTCTTTAAATCGTTTTTCATGCCACCTATGGTCTGCGGAAAAGAGAATGATTTCTTTTGGGAGATTGCGCATTGATGTAATATCTGAAAAGTTCAATAATCCATTTTTTCCTATTGCAATCGGAAGCGGCCCCGTATTCGCACCTATACCACGAATCTGTTCTGCTGCTCTTAACTTATCGCTAAAGTCAAGATTTAAAGAATTTATAAGATCAGCCTGTTGAGATGCCCATTCGATGCATTTAAGTGGGTAATCAAACGCTATTGGTTCAGATGTAGACCGCGAAACTTGGCAAGAGCGACCTAGCCAAAGTCCTATAGTCCCCATTGATGTTGTTCCACGAAATTGGCCGGCCGTTATTACATTCCCCAGGTTCATTTGGACTTTATTATGTGTAAAATTAATTCCCTGTTGAACAGATATCTTCATTTCTAATTTCGGCCAAAGAAATGTTCTAGCAATTATATGGCTTTGATTGTCTGTAATATTTGTAAGATTCTGTAAACAACTTTTAAGGGGTTCCGCATTCCAGAATCCATCAACCGGATTACCGTGTAATGCAAGTCTGCGTACTAGCATGTCGGCTGATAATGTCTCCCAATCGTTAGCTCGAATTGCGATTTGTGTGTTGTCGTATTCTTCTGTAACTAAATCAACATCTAACGCCGGACAAAGCCATTCGCATAAGTCCCTAAGTTGCCACGGAACATCGCGATAAATTGTATCTAAATGAGAACATTCGATCCGCATAGGCCCTAAGATTCCACCTGTATCCGATGGTTTGGCATTTAATTGGATTCGTATCAAAGTGCCAGTTGCGTTCCGCTGTTCAGAGCTTGTTGCAGGACGGAGAATTGGACGTTTTTCTATTCCATTAGTGAATTCCAGCACTCTGGTTTCGTCTTTCCCATCCTTATCTCGTCGTGTTACTATTTTTACATATTCCCCAATCATGAAAACAGAATAGAATCCAATTCCATATTTACCAGTAGGTTGAAATTGGCTTGAAATAAGCCCAGGCCATTCTCGGATTGCCAAACCAGAATCCCAGTATGATTGTTCAAAATCTAACATCGGACCTGTCAATACAGATTCGGACATGCCTATCCCATTGTCCTCAACCTCTAGCCAATGAGTTTCATTTTCCGAAATAATTCGAACTGTTATTCTGCCCCAATTATTAGAGAATCCTTCTAAAATCCTCCGTGCTATTATCGCATCGCGAGCATTCTGAATTAATTTGCGCAATGGAATAATGGGATTATTACCATAGAATTCTTTACCTGCGAATGTATGAACAATTTTTACTGCATCAGTTATACGCAGGCTCGTATCCACAGGTATCCAACCATCTGTTTGCAGATATTTTGCAAGCTTCTTAGGATTCAAAATATGCGCCACACCCCACACACAGAGAGTTGGTCGCCTTGTTTCATTTAGTAGCGTATGTACATCGCGAATTTCTTTATCTGCTTGGCGTAAAAGGTCATAACCGAGCCACCAAGCGTCACGGTCTACTGAGCAAAAAGGTCGTGGGGATGTGAAATATACTTGTCCTTTCTCAACATAAAACTTTTGATTAGATTCTAGAAAACGCCAATGTAATGCTGAGGCACCATTGGGTTGTTTAAGAACCTTGAGAAATCCCGGCGCTCTCGATGCATCAAGATGGCAAGCATCACAAACACGTAATAGACAAGCAAGTTTTAATGGATCGATCTTCCAATCTGCAGGGCATGTAGGGTCGCTACCCATCACAGCGGAAAATTCTTCCTCAACTCGTTCAAGGTCGCTGCCATGACTACGCGCAAGTTTACCAATCAAACTACCATATGTCTTTCTAATATCGGGATTATCAATTAGAAAATATTCCGTACCATTCCCCGAATCCAGAAATGCCATATCGCAAAGCGTTTCTGCTTTTGTAGCATGATAATATCGTAATGTATCTTCATCCGCATTGTCCGATATTTCTTCTGGCGCACTTTGAATCTCCTCCGGAGTAGGTGGGCGTCTTAAAGCACTCCTAAGACATTTTGCTACATTATCTTGCCAATAATGATCTTGTCGTAATTCATCAAGCCCTTTTGGATACACTGATAGTGCAAGCCCCATGTCATGCAATAAAAAGGCCCCGCCTAGAACAAATACTTCAATAGGCGACATTGGGAATTTGTCATCAATAACTTTATCTGCAATCTCCCAAAGCGCATCAATGTGAGAAATTCCATGGACGGTCAACTGTTTTAAAGTTGTATCTAGTCCATCTGCAACTTTGATTACTCTTTCGCGAAAAGATAATAATGCCTCACGAAATATTTTTCGTGCCTCGGCATGTTCATCTTGTTTTTGTTCAGCAAGAGTCCTTTTCCAAATATTTGTTATTTCAATTTTGTTCATCGCATGCCCCGCATTCTTTATGAATTAACAAATTTCATACACCCAATTAAATCAGTAGTATGCAAGGGATTATTATAGCATTTTGACTGTTAATAATAGATGAGACGTAATTTGCAGTCAGTTCCCCCCCGGCCAAAAAATTGCCTTGAAATCCAAATCCCAAAAGCGCACACTAACCGGCCAGCAGTTATCAGCCTCCGGATTTCAAACATTTTCCATGGCAAATCGCGCAAGTGGTTATACTTGTTCAATTTGCAATTTGCATTTTGCAATAAAAAAACCATGCCCACTAACCAACACCCATATCCCATTCCCAATCCCTTAATCCCTAATACCTTTCCCCCAATTGAACTGCTTATGGAACGCCCTTCTTTTGAGCCTCACAGAGTTCCGATTTCCCCACTCGCCCTAACCCATGAAACTCCAACCACATCCACCGTAAAGCAGCGACGTAAAAATGCAACACCTGAAAAAGGCGTCCCGCAAACATCCTCCCCTCGCCCTTTGGGCGAAGGGGCCGGGGGTGAGGGCCGGGCGTGGAAAAATCGACTTTTTATGCCCAACTGATATTTAGAAAAACTAAAAAAGGAAAACCATCAATGATACATAAAACATCATTCTTCGATTAGGAGTTCTAACAAAACATACTACACTTTCAAGGACACCCTCACCCCTAGCCCCTCTCCCAAAGGGAGAGGGGAGGTTTTGTTAGAGTCCCTTATTATTTTAATCTCTCTCCGTGACCTCCGTGACTCCGTGTTGAATAAAAATTAAACGTCCAGATTCCGCGCTTCCATGGCGTGTTTTTCGATGTATTCGCGCCGTGGTTCGACCTTGTCGCCCATTAAGATTCTAAACAGGTCGTCGGCCGCGCCAACGTCTTCCATGGTGACTTGCAATAGGGTGCGATGGGCCGGATCGAGCGTGGTTTGGCGGAGTTCTTCGGCGTTCATTTCGCCCAGGCCTTTGAAGCGGGTGACTTGCATGCCTTTTTCGCCGGCTGCGCGGACGGCGGTCAATAGGCCGCGGAGGTCTTCCAGGCCGGTCGTCAGGTCGCCGCGGCGGAGCCGGTAGCGCGACTCCTGCACGCCCGTGCGTTCCTGCGTCAGCAGGCTGTCGATTTCAAAACCCATGGACCGCAGCACGGCCAGTTGGGTGTTGATGGAGCGGACCTCGTGCAGTTCGACCAATCGCAGTCGGCTGGCCGGGGCGGGCTCGGCGCCGTTTTCAGCGGGCTCGTCGGTCAGGCTCAGTTCGCCGCCGCTTTCCAGTTCCTGGGCGGCGAGAAATTCGTCGAGTTTTTCCCGGGTGGTAAACCAGTGTTCCTTGTGCCCGAGGTAAACGTGATACATGGGCAGCCGGCCGGTGCCGGGATCTTGCCGGGCGGAAAATGCGCGGAGGTTTACGCCACGGCGCTCCAGGGCCAGGAGCGATTCCTCCAAAGAGGCCAAGGCGCGGCAGAGGCGCTCCATGTTGGCCCCGGCGATGGTCCGGCCGTCGCCGGGCTCGAACTGGGCGTCTTTCAGTCCGGCGTCGAGGAGTTGGGCCTTCATCTCTTCCTCGGTCTGCACGTAGTAGGTTTCTTTTTTCTGGCGCACTCGGAACAGCGGCGGCTGGGCCACGTAGATGTATCCGCCTTTTACCAGGTCGTACATCTGGCGATAGAAGAAGGTCAAAAGCAGGGTGCGGATGTGCGAACCGTCCACGTCGGCGTCGGTCATGATGACGACTTTACCGTAGCGGCGTTTGGTGAGGTCCATTTCCTCGCCGATGCCCGAGCCGATGGCCGAGATCATGCTGCGGACTTCCTCGTTGGCCAGGACTTTGTCTTCGCGTGATTTGTAGGCGTTGATGATTTTGCCGCGCAGCGGAAGGATGGCCTGGAACTCGCGCATTCGTCCGCCTTCGGCGGAGCCGCCGGCCGAATCGCCCTCGACCAGGTAGAGTTCGCAGCGTTCGACGTCACGGCTGGT
This sequence comes from Pirellulales bacterium, assembly GCA_963844755.1. Taxonomy (GTDB): domain Bacteria; phylum Planctomycetota; class Planctomycetia; order Pirellulales; family Thermoguttaceae; genus JBEKIK01. The sequence goes on along the minus strand of CAWJPM010000011.1, from coordinate 402,941 downwards.
GCAGTCGCGGAGCTTGCCGGGCAGGCCTCCGCCGGAAAGTGCGCCTTTTCGTTCGCGGACCAGTTGCCGGGCCTTGCGTGCGCTTTCGCGTGCCTCGGCCGCCAACAGGCCCTTATTTACGATGATCTTGGCGGTTTTCGGATTTTCTTCCAGGTACTTGCCCAGGTAGTCGCCCACAGCCGAGTTGACAATGCCTTCGATCTCGCTGTTGCCGAGCTTGGTTTTGGTCTGGCCTTCGAACTGCGGCTCGGGCACGCGGAGCGAGATGACGGCGGTAAGGCCCTCGCGGCAGTCGTCGCCACTGGGGATCAGATCCTTGTACTGCCCTTCCTTTTTGCCGTAGGAGTTGATGGTGCGGGTAATGGCAGCGCGGAAGCCGGAGACGTGGGTGCCGCCTTCGGTGGTGCAGATGTTGTTCACGTAGGAATGGACGTTTTCGGTGTACTCGGCCGAATACTGGATGGCGACTTCCAAGCCCACGCCTTCGTACTGGCCGGAGATATAGATGATGTCTTCGTGGGCGGGTTCGGTGGCCCGGTTCAGGTGCTCGACGAATTCCAAAATGCCCCGCTGGTAACAGAATGTTTCGCCTTCGCCGGTGCGCTGGTCGCGGTAGATGATTTTCACGCCGCGGTTGAGGAAGGCCAATTCTTGCAGGCGGCGATAGAGCAAGTTGTATTGGAAATTGGTGTTGGGGAATATCTGTGGATCGGCCTTGAAGGTGGTTTTGGTGCCGCGGCGGTCGGTCCGCCCGATGCGCCGCACGTCGCCGGTGGGCACGCCGCGCTCGTATTCCTGCTGATAAAGGTGGCCTTGGCGGCGGACTTCGACTTCGCACCATTCGGAGAGGAAATTGACTACGGTGACGCCCACGCCGTGCAGGCCGCCGGAAGTTTGATAGGCCCCTTTTTTGAACTTGCCGCCGAATTTCAAGACGGTCATCACGCCCTGTAGGGTGGAAAAGCCCAGGTCGGGATGCTGCTCGACGGGAATGCCGCGGCCGTTGTCCTCGACCGTGACCGAACCGTCGTTGTTTATGATAACCGAGATTTCGCTGGCATAGCCGGCCATGGTTTCGTCGATGGAATTGTTGACCACTTCGTACACCAGGTGGTGCAGGCCGCGGGGCGTAGTGTCGGCAATGTACATGCTGGGGCGCTCGCGAACGTGCTCCAGGTCGCTGAGGTGTTCTAGGTCCTTTGCGCTGTAATCGCCGTCGTCCGGGGTGCGGACCAGGCGAAATTCGTTTAGCTCGGAAGAATCAGGTTGTTGTTCGCTGGGGTTCGACATGTATCGGGGCTAGGGGCTAGAGATTAGGGGCTAGGGAGAATGTCGAAGTACAAATGTCTAATGACGGATAAAAAATATTTTGGCATTCTTTCGTCATTCGTCATTTTGGTTTTGTCATTGTTTATTTTATGTTTCCCGCACTGAAGCGGAGGCATTTTATACCCTGGTCGGGCAACAATTGTTGCAGGGCGGCAAGTATTTCGGATTTTTGGTAGCCCAATTCCTGGACCAGGGTGGAATTGGCCACAATAACCTCGAGCACGCCGCGGCGTATGGCACCTACCCGGGTGTATTGGGCAGCCAGCGGACCGGCGGCCTGGCGCCAGGCCGTCTCCAAAACGTCGGTACTTTGGATGCGGGCCAGTCCGCGACGGGCCATCAGCTCGGAAAGGATGTTGCCGATTGTTTGAGGTCCAGTGGGCATGGATGGAGTTGAATGATAGTTATTATTTTTGGTCTCGCGCAAGCGGCATGATCACGTAAGAATAACCGTCTTGGGTGCTGCAAACCACGGCTGTTTCGCCGTCGCGGATTTCCACGGTGACATTTGTTTCCGGATCCAGCACGCGGAGGAAATCGTTGACAAAGCGGGGATCCAACATCACGTCGCGCTTCTGGCCGTCGTAGGCGATGGGCAGTTCGACGTGCGACTCGCCGTATGCGGCGCCGTGGCCGGACAGCACGAGTTTGCCTTCGCCAAAGGCGAATTCAACGCCGCGGCGCTCCTCGCTGGTGACGATGGCCGCCTGCCGGACCGCGGCGTGGAAGGGGCCGACCGTCAGTTCGATCTTGGCAGTGGACTCATGACGGGGAAAGACATCGCGCCACTTGGGGAAGCGGCCTTCGACCAGGCGAGTGTAAATGGTTGCCTTGCTGCTTTTCACCAGAACGTCGTTTTCGCGGGCGGCCAGGAGGATGTTTTCCTCGTCGTCACCGATCGCCCGTTCGATTAGTTGCATGGCCCGGGTGGGGATGATGGTCATTTTGTCGCCGGTATGATGTCCGCCCACCGATTTCGCCGGACCTTCCTGTCGGGCGAGCCGGCGGCCGTCGGTGGCCACGGCGGTGATGCCGCTGGCGGCAAGTTCGACCAGCACGCCGCTCAGGGCGTAACGGCTGCTTTCGGTATCGGTGGCGAAGACTGTGCGGCGGACGATTTCGCGAAAGAACACGGCTGGCAGCTCGTGATACTTTTTTTCTTCGAAGGCAATAACGTTAGGGAATTCATCGGGATTTTCCGAGGGCAACTGGAATTCGCTGCGGTCGCCGCGGACCAGTGTTTTGTGCCCGTCGCTTTGCAGGCTGAGCTTTTCGTCGCTGCTTTCCCGCAAAATGGAGCCGAACCGGGAAATCGGCAAGACCACGTCGCCGGGCTGTTCGATGACAAAGCCCGGCACGTCCATGCGGATGCCGATCTCCATGTCGGTGCCGATGAGCGTGGCCTTTTCGGGTGTTACCTCGAGTTTGAGATTTTGCAGGATTGGTTTGGGACTCCGCGTGGGAACTACGCCAGCGGCCGTCTGGAATACGTGCATGAGTTTTTCACGTTCACAAATAGCTTTCATTGATGGCTGCACCTTTTCTGAGGGTATAGTGAGGTGTTGAAAATGATTTCGGAGCCTATGTCGAGATCCGTTCTTATAGACTTATTATTCTATTAAAGTCAGTAGTATTAGTATGGGCATGAAAAATGATGGTAGTTAATAACAATGTTACTCTAACACAGTTATCTGCATATAGTTATGGTTTGTCTGAGGCGTTACATAATACCGGGAAAACTTGTTGTAATAGTGTTGCGATCGTGTTGCCGTAATGTTTGATTGGAGAATATTTTTTTGCATGCCTGCGTTTGTGTTCATAGTAAAATTTCTATCGACGGTCAATCGACAATCAATCGCCAGGTTTTCCACTGTATGTTGTATAATCAACTCCTGGAACATTCTGCGGGGCTAAACATTTCGCACCTCCCGTTCCAGTGACTCGATCTCGTGCCTCATTACAGGATCGGTATTTAATAGATTGTCGATTTTATGCCAACTGTACATCATTGTAGTATGATCGCGTCCGCCGAAATAGCGGCCGATCTCGTCGAAGCTGCATTTTATCATGTTTCGAGTCAGATACACGGCCATGTCGCGGGCGGCGACTACCGCCCGTTGCCGCGCCGGGCTGCGGAGTTCCGATAATTTTAAGCCAAAATGCCTGGCGGTTGCCAGGGCGATGGCGTGGATGCTGGTCTTACACTGGCTGCCGCGTCTGGCCAGGAGCGATTGGACGTCTTTGACGTTTATGCGGCAGCCGTCGCGCCGGGCAGGCACTTCCAATTGCGTCAATTCGCCCATCAGTTCGGGCACGGTTCCACAAAAACTTTCAGCCAGAGTTAGCGCGACCGGGCTCGGGAGGTCGATCTTCCGCAAATCGGCCAGGAGGTTGATGATTGCCAGCCGGGTGTCCGGCTCGGGCGGGGCAAAGGGCACCGTCAGCCCGGCGGTAAGCCGGCTTTGCAAGGCAGGCAACATGCCAGTCATCGCATACGGGGCGGCCAGGGAAGTAACAATTACCCAAGAACCGCGGTCGATCAAATCATCCAAGGCATGCACGAACTCGTCCTGGTGCTTAGTTTTTCGGAGCGCCGGTTTACCATGCGACCGATATCCTCGAAAACCAAAAGATCAGCCTGTCGGTATTTGGTACGGAATTCCTCGAGGGCCTGGGTTTCGATGGCCTCGGCCAGTTCACGGGCGAAATCCACTGCCGCAACGCACTCCACGCGGCGACGATGGCGGGCTTTCCACTCGGCCGCCAATCCCAGGGCCAGATGCGATTTTCCCGTGCCGCTGGGACCGTACAAAACGATCGGATTGTAACCGTTGGGCGTTTCCTCGAGGACGGAGCGGACGACTACCTGGACCAGGCGATTTTCCGGTCCGGCCAGGAAGTGGCTGGGCGCATCGCTGGTCCGGGGGGCCTTTTTTTGGGCCCCGGGGGAGCCGAGCATTAGCCCCGGCAAAGGGATGTCGATAATGGCTTCCACCATGACGGGTCCGTCCTCGATAAAACGTCGCAAAAAACGCCATAATTCGCGGTAAAAACAAAGCGATCATTTTACCGTAGGAGATGGAATTTTACGAGGTGGTAGAGGATGAAAATAAATAGTGAAATGCGAGTGCTTCGGCCCGCGCGAACCATGTTGTTGGATTTGCGTTCGTCGAACATTCAAACTATTTGCTTTGTGGAAGCGGGTTAGCCATCATTGGCATGTTTAGATCAATAACAAGGGTCCAAACGGCCTTTAGGCAAAATAGGCAAGACGGGTTGTTTTGGGTTGCGGGAAGCAATCCGATGGGATGGAATTCACGTCTCCCCAGTGCTATCGTGGATATTCAGGGGTAAGATGGCCGTGCCACCCACCCTAGGAATGCGTCAACTTGAGCGAGGAGTAGTGCAATGAGACCCGAGAGCCAGAAACTCCTGCTTCTTATTCAGGCGGGCAATCCGATCATTTCGATGGAAACGCCGGATGAACCCAGGGCCGTGCACATAATTACGGAGGCGGCCCAGGCCCTGGGACGGCCGATTGCGATGTGGTCGGCGACTGAGGGACTAGTTTCCGTGTCCCGCGGTGAGTCGGAAACGCTAGTTAAGCCGGGCAGGGTGGCCGAGGCCCTGCAATATGTGAATGTATCGGCCGCCGGGGTGATATATTTGTTCAAGGACCTTGGCCCGCACTGCAAGGACCCGCAGGTTGTGCGTTCGATTTGGGATTTGTATTTTTCGCCCGACTCGCGATTATGGACGCTGGTCATGGTCGATAACGTGGCGCCTCCGCCCGAGGTGCGGCGTCTGACGGTGCCTTTTGACGTGGGTTGGCCTAGCGAGGAAGAACTTAACGAGGTTGTGGCACGACCTTTCAAGAGATACAGCGGAGCAGTCTCCGGCAAGTCGAATCGAAACTGACAAAACGTGAGTTAGAAATGCTAGTGCAGACGCTGCGCGGGCTGACGACCGAGGAGGCGACGCGCGTGGTTGCCGGGGCCATCCATGAAGATTACGTATTGGACCGTGCCGACCTGCTGCGTATAGTGGATGCCAAACGGAGCCGCCTGGGGATGATGGGCTGTTTGGAGTCGATCGCCGCCGACGTTTCGCCGGATGAGATTGGGGGAATGAAGAACCTGAAGCGGTGGCTCAACCTGCGATGCAGCGGATTTTCCAGCAGTGCCCGCGAGTTCGGGCTGATCCGCCGCGGGGAATATTGCTTTTAGGGGTTCAGGGTTGCGGGAAGAGCCTGTGCGCAAAGGTCGTGGCCTCGGCCTGGCGAATGCCGCTTTTGCGGATGGATCCGGGCGTGCTTTACCAGAAGTACATCGGCGAGAGCGAGGCCCGGCTGCGCGAGGCCCTGCGCCAGGCCGAGTCGATGGCGCCGGTGGTATTGTGGATCGACGAGATTGAAAAGGCCTTTGCCTCGGCATCGAGCGATTCGGCCGACGGGGGTCTTTCGCAGCGGATGTTCGGCACGCTTTTGTCGTGGATGCAAGACCACCACCATCCGATATTCCTGATCGCCACGGCGAACAATCTAGCTGCAGTTGCCGCCGGAGTTGATGCGCAAGGGGCGGTTTGACGAGATCTTTTTTGTGGATTTGCCCGGGCCGGAAGAACGCGAAATGATTTTCTCGATACACCTCAAAAAACGACAGCGCGAGAAAGAGAGATTTGATATGCCGCGTTTGGTGGCGGAAGCGGACGGATTTACCGGGGCCGAGATTGAGCAAGCCGTGATCTCCGGCCTGTATGCAGCGTTCGCCGATAAGAAGGAATGTAGCACCGAGCACATCATCGCGGCGATGAAAGCCACGCAGCCGATTTCGGTGGTGATGCGGGAACATGTCGAGCGGCTGCGGGCCTGGCGCGGGGGCGATGCGTAATGGCGGATTGAATTAAAATATAGGTTATGCTGATGTATACCCAACGGGACTGACAATTAACGTTGAAACATGTGTTCGTCACTTATAAGATCACGCAAATGGATGATAACACAATTGGAGATGTTGCATCGCGGAGCGATGGTAAAAAAGAGCCGTCCCGGTTGCGAATTCGAAAGTTGCGCTGGCTTGCATGCGCTATGCTTGCTCTTTCTGTTTTTTTCTATACAACTGGCACGGAAACCATGAAGTGGCAAGCTCTTTTAGGAGCTATAGGAGCAATCATCATCTTTGTTTTTTCATTTCTGGTCGATCTAAAACGTGAAGAATAAACATGGAGTATAACCGTGGGTTTGTGCCGGCGCGAAGGCTGGTTTGTCCAGCAGCGTGTTTTAGGCGCGGTTTAAGGGCATTTACCAAAGCGCAGCCAATAGTTGCGGCTTTACATGCTGGCCCCCCCGTTAGAACCGCCGGAAATACAACAAGCAATATCTTGTATTGCATCTAAGCAGGATATAATAGTGATATGAGTCAAATAAGCTTTGACGTTCCCAATGAAGCGCTGATTGCCTTGAAGCTTTCGCCTCAAGCGATGGGCGAGACCCTGCGGCTGGCGGCTGCAATGAAGTTGTTCGAGTTGGGAAAGATGTCTTCAGGCGCGGCCGCGGTGCTGGCGGGTATTCCGAGGGTGGTTTTTTTGTCCAAGCTGGCCGACTACGGCGTGGATACCTTCCGATTGACCGAAGAAGAACTCCAGCAGGAGACGCCGCTTGCCTGAAATTATCTGCAATACGTCTCCACTTCAATATCTCCATCAACTTGGGAAACTCGATATCCTCCATTCACTTGTCGGCAATATAGTAGTGCCTGCCGCAGTGGTAAACGAGTTAGATACAGGCAAAAGACTCGGAATAGATCTTCCCGATGTTGCAGCCTTAGGGTGGGCGACGATTAGGCGTCCCGCCGGCGCGACGGCACTGCCATTGGTATCGGAACTTGGACCTGGCGAAACAGAGGTTCTGATGTTGGCTTTGGAATCACATGACGCGATTGTTATTCTGGATGACAACCACGCGCGATTTGTTGTGCAGACTTTAGGCATCAAGATCACGGGCACTTTGGGAATACTTCGCGACGCAAAACAAGCTGGAATCGTTCCGGCAATAAATCCACTGATTGACAAACTACAGGGAATGGGCTTTCGCCTTGCACCCCATACAAAACTCGCAATCCTTAAACAAACAGGGGAAGTGATTTAAAATACGATGATCCAATCCTAATATGTTCACACCTGTTGAAATTCTTGGACCCTCCGGACGCATTGCGGCGCGGCTGACGAATTATGAGGCGCGGGCGGAGCAGCTTGAAATGGCGGAGGCGGTGGATCGGGCGATTCGGGAGAAACATCATCTGGTGGTCGAGGCGGGGACGGGCGTGGGCAAGAGCTTTGCTTACCTGGTGCCGGCTATTTTGGCGGCGGCGGGGGAGCAGAGGCAGGCGGCGAGTGACGATGAGGATGAATCTTTAACGGCGGGATCGAAGGCTAACCGCCCTCACCCTAGCCCTCTCCCAAAGGGAGAGGGGACTAATAAAAAATCTCTCCCAGAGGGAGAGGGGACTGATTCTGATGAAAAACGTTCGCCGCGGGTGGTTGTGGCTACGCACACGATTAGTCTGCAAGAGCAGTTGATGGAAAAGGATTTGCCGTTTCTCAATAGCGTAATTCCCCTGGAGTTTTCGGCGGTGCTGGTTAAGGGGCGGAGCAATTACATCAGCCTTAGGCGGTTGAAAAACGCCTTGGAACGCATGTCGAGCCTGTTTGATGACGACGAAGAGTTGGAACAGCTTCGGGAGATAAACAAATGGTCGAAAAAAACCACGGACGGATCGCTGGCCGATCTGGATTTTCGGCCCATGGGCTCGGTTTGGGACGAAGTGGCCTCCGATCACGGCAATTGCATGGGCCGGCAGTGTCCGACGTATGCCAAGTGTTTTTACTATCAGGCCCGGCGGCGGATGCAGCATGCGCAGATTCTGGTGGTAAATCACGCCTTGTTTTTTTCCGACCTGGCGCTGCGGATGCAGAACGCCAGCATATTGCCGCCTTATGACGTGGTGATTTTCGACGAGGCACATAACCTGGAGGCCGTGGCCGGCGATCACCTGGGCCTGAGCGTCACCAACGGGCAGGTCGATTATATCCTGCGAAAACTGTACAACGACCGGACCAACAAGGGACTCTTGGTTTACCAACATTTCGGCGAGGCGCAGCAGGTGGTGACAGAATGCCGGCACCGGGCCGATGGTTTCTTCCAATCCATCGATGATTGGATCGCCGAGCATCCCAAGGGCAACGGCCGGGTGCGAGAGCCGAAGATCGTGGGGAATCCACTCAGCGAAGGACTGGCAAAACTGGCCGGTTTGTTGCAGTGTAAAGGCAAGGAATTGAAGAAGCCCGAGGAAAAGCAGGATTATTCATCGGCCGCAATCAGGCTGGGAGGGTTGGCTGCTGAGATCGAAGACTGGCGCACGCATGGGGTGCCGGATGCGGTCTATTGGGTGGAAAGCAGCAAGGGCAAATACCGGAAGCGCATCACGCTGGCGGCTGCGCCGATTGATGTGGGGCCGATCCTGCGGGAGCATCTTTTCCAAAAAGTACCCACGGTGATTATGACTAGTGCGACATTGTCGGTTGCGGGGAAATTCGTTTTTTTCCAATCACGAATCGGATTGACGCAGTGTAAAACGGTTTGCCTGGGCAGCCCGTTCGATTATAAAAAGCAGGCGGAATTGATATTGCCGGAGGGCATGCCTGATCCGACCGGCGATGGTCCGGCATTTGAGCGGCAGGCGACGGAGATGATCCGCCGCTACGTTGCCCGAAGCCGTGGCCGGGCGTTCGTGCTTTTTACGAGTTACGAAATGATGAAGCGCACGGCAGCGGCGATGACGCCGTGGCTTATCGAGCAAAATTACGCTTTGTACTCGCAGGCTGATGGATTGCCGCGGAGTCAGATGCTTGCGCGGTTCAAGAAGAATCCGCGCGGGGTGCTTATCGGGGTGGACAGTTTTTGGCAGGGGGTGGACGTGCCGGGCGACGCGTTGGTGAATGTAATAATAACGCGGCTGCCGTTTAGCGTGCCGGACCGGCCGTTGTTGGAGGCCCGCTTGGAGGCCATTCGCCAGGCTGGAGGCAATCCGTTTCGCGATTATCAATTGCCCGAGGCGATTTTGAAACTCAAGCAGGGTTTTGGGCGCCTGATACGCAGCAAGCGCGATACGGGGATGGTCGTGATACTCGATCCGCGGATCCGCACGAAATCTTACGGCAAGCTGTTTTTGTCGTCGCTGCCGAATTGCCGGCAGGTGGTGGAGTGAAGGATTCAGGATTGATTGAGTGATTGGGCGATAAGGCATGGGGTGAGGAATAGAAATTTGTTATGATATTTTGAGACTATATCAGATAGTTGATAGATGCATGGCCCTTCCTTGGGATTTAAGAGACAGCAAGATGGTTGATAGAATATTCCAATGGTGCGTTGACTTGCTGGTCTGGCTGGCGGGATTGACGGGTACGACCTACAAGGAAATAAACGTAATTATTTTTTGCCTGATTTGGCCTCTCTTAACAATCGGGCTGATCGCCGTGTGTCTAATCCAACGGGCTCGGATCAAAAAACTACGGCGATTGGCAATGCCCGAACGTCAAATCAAGGAATGAGTTTTAGATTGCTTTAATTCTTTCTGATTGATCTTCTCCGGGGCACAAGGGCGCAGCAAACCCTGCGGGAAGTTATTTTTGTCATTGCTGACGCATGAATTGGCAGGGTAATGCGTATTTCGTTCGACCTCTTGCAGCAAAGCCGTCCCAAGAACCCGGGCTTCCGCTTTTATACATGAAAGTGTTTGTTTTTTGAACCGGCAGTGTGCATTGCATATTGTTTTAAAAATGATTTTTTCACAACTAAAGTGAAATTATGAACGTAATACATAGATGCCAAATGACACCTATAGTAATAATCTTTAACGACATTACGTTTTAAACATGCTTTTTTTAAAACAGCCTGTATACAATTAAATGATCTAATGTATGCGAGAGGTATTCGGATCGCCCCACAACCTAACAATCATAGCCCGTCGAAAGCTGGGTTGACTGTTTTGTCAATTAGGACCATGGTTAGATTATAGGGCCATGGGCACGAAAAATAAATTTTGACGTGTTTTGGTGATGTGTAGTGAATCTCTATTCTTTAAGTGATTTCTCTTCTCAATTTGGTTAAGGAGATTCTTGATGTTGCATCCGGCCCGGATCGAGCCAATGGAGCCGCCCGCTTCACAACTGCCAATAGCAGAATTATTTAGCGCTTATATCCACAACCCGCTGGCGCCGCAGCCGGAGGAGGTCCAGCATTTGGAAACCGAGCTAGCCAAGCATCAAGAGGAGCTGGCGGAACAAAACCGGCAACTGCGCGAGGCGCAGCAATTTCTGGAAGCCTACCGGGACCTTTATATCGATTTGTACGATTTTGCCCCCTTGGGCTATGCCACTTTTGATGAGGACGGCTTTGTGCAGGAGATCAATCTTGCCGGGGCCGCGATGCTTGGCGTGGACCGAGACGCCATAACCGGCCAAGCCTTTAGCGATTACGTGGTTGAGGCAGACCGGGATGCTTTTTTGAGCCATATCCGGCAATGTGCGAAAGAACGCCGCGAAGTAACGTCTGAGTCGCGCCTGGTGACCAAGGACAATGGGGCGATTACTGTGCAACTGCATAGTATTCCCATCAAGCGGGCGAATGAGGAGGCTTTTTGCAAGACGGCGTTTACGGACATCACCCAACGGATGGTAATGGAAGAGGCGCTGCGAAAATCGCAAGCATTCTTGCAGACGGTTATCGATTCGATCCCAGACGTCATGCTGGTTATCGACCAGGACTACCGGATAGTGTTGGCCAACCGTGCCGCCCGCGAGATGGCGCCGAATGTCGAACCCACGTGCATGGTTTGTCACCGATTTTCCCATCATCGCGACGTTCCGTGTGAAGGAGATAAAGAACCATGTCCGCTACGCAAGGTCATCGCGACCAAGCTCCCCATGACTGTAATGCACACGCACTTCAAACAAGAGGGCGAGGAGGTTTTGGTCGAGATCACGGCGGCGCCTGTTTTCGATGAAGCGGGCGAGGTGACTCACATAATCGAATCTTGCCGCGACATAACCGCCCGCAAACGGGCGGAAGATGACCTTGAAAACGAGCGCGACCTGCTGCACACGCTTATCGACAACCTGCCCGATTTAATCTACTTTAAAGACGCCCAGAGTCGCTTTGTTGCGGCCAATCTGGCTGCCGCGCATATCATGGGCGTATCCGCGCCCAACGAACTAATGGGCAAAACCGATTACGATTTTTATCCGCCGGAATTGGCGGCGGAATATCGTGCCGACGAAGAGCGAATTATGGCGTCCGGGCAAGCACTGATCAACAAGGACGAGCCGCACATGGATCGCGAAGGCAATCCCAGGACGGTGATGACGACTAAAGTGCCCTTGAAGGAAAAGTCTGGAAAAGTGGTGGGCCTGGTAGGCATAAGCCGCGACATCACCGAGCGCAAAAAGGCCGAGGAAGAGGCCATTGCCGCACAGCAGCATCTTTTGGAACTTCAACTTCACCAGCAGGAATTGATCAAGGCCGAATTGGACAAGGCCCGCGCTGCGCTAGTGCGTCAAACCAGGCTGGCTGCGATGGGGCAACTGTCTTCGTCCATTGCCCACGAATTGCGCACACCTTTAGCGTGCATTAGCCACGCCGCGTACTATCTGCAGCGTAAAATACCCCAGGCAGAGCACGAATATCATGAGTTTCTGGCAATGATCAGGCATGAAATTCAAAGGGCTTACAGGATCGTAACAAATTGCACGGCGATCAGCCAAGGAAAACCCCCGCAAAAGAGCCTGATCGCGCTAGCGGCCGTTTTCGAGCAAGTCCGGAAAGAATTGGATTTGCCTGAGGCAATAGAGTGGCATTTTGCCTTTGACCATGAACCGTTTATGATTTATGCCGACTCAGCGCAGATGGAGCAGGTGTTCAACAATCTTTTCCAAAATTTTATTCAGGCCTTGGATGGACAGGGACGGATCAGCATTGAAGCGACAAGGGCGGGCAAATTCGATGTGATCCGCGTCAGGGACAACGGTCCCGGCGTTCCCCAAGAATTGCGAGAGCAACTATTCGAGCCGCTGGTGACCAGCAAGCCCCGCGGCACCGGACTGGGACTGGCCATCTGCCGGCAGTTCGTCGAACAACACGGGGGACGCATCGAGCTATGCTCAGGCGATAAGCCGGGCACGAGCATTCAAATCAGCCTGCCAATTCAGGAAGGTTAATGTTTGGCTGAGTAGGGTGCATGAAATGCACCAGTTTTTCGCATGCCAGAATGAAGGTGCGTTTCACGCACCCTACTCGAAATCCAGGCCATGTAAATGCGCCGGCTCAGTTTGGCCCCAATTTCGTGGATATTGTCCCGTAGCAACAAATTTTCGGAATGTTGACCACGGCCAATCCCATGGGCATTTGGCGAGTTCATGTTTTACCGGATTGTAATGGATATAATCGCAATGTATTTCCAGGTCGTCTTCATCGCGGATGACGTGCTCTCAAAAACGCCGTTGCCACACTCCCCGGCCGCCGCGAATCTGTTGATTGACTTACGGGCAATTCTTTATGTCCAGATTCAAGCCAAGTGCAGGTAAAATCTCGTTTTATTTTTTGTAGACGTGTTGAATAATCTGCGTCGCCCGGGGGCAACGTCCAGACGCAATGAAAATGATCTGGCATAAGCACGAAGGATATTGTTTGAAAGGGCATGTTTTTGGCGTATTTTGACAAAATACCGCTTAACAGATTCCGTGCATCCGGCGACTTAGAAATTGGCTGCCTTCGGTAAGTTACAACAGTAAAGAAATAAGTCCCTCCCGGCACATACCATCGCCGATATTCGGACATTGTACGCCTCTACAGGGTGCGTGAAACGCACCCGAATAATTATATATTTTGTGGTGTTAATTTGGTGTATATCACGCACCTTATAATTCTATCTTCTTTCCTTCTCGGAGAAGAGATTGGAGTTCATAAACACGCAGATTCCGTACGCTCTTCTCTAACTTATACTCCTTATCGTTGTCATCCCAGCAGAGAATTGCAACAGGTCTGTTGTCATTTTTGTTCTTTACCTTAGCTTCTAACTTGCCTGTGAATTTGCCCACAGAAATGCGTCTAAGTTGTTTCTTGTTAATGTGATCCCAGAAGCCGAGGCTTTGGACCTCAAGCTCAAAGTAGACTTCGTTGCCATTGATTTTCACAAGCATATCCGGGAAGTGAGTTTGGACTTCGATGATCTTCTCAATCCCAAGATCCCTGTATCCACCCACAATAACAGACAGAAGCTCCTGTTCGTTCAAAGGCTCTCGCTCCAGGAGTGGAATCTTTTTGGGGTCCAACTGGCGTTTGAGCGTCTCCACTCGGATACGCTCAAACTCTCTAGCACTAAATCCTGGAATTATAGCCCCACGCCCAAATACTGTCTTGCCGAGCATCTCGTTAATCGGCGGGACACTGACCGGATACTCAGGTTGTTCACCAAATTGTTTCCCCTCAATCATCCAAGCCTCTTGATCCCACTCCCAATCAGCAAAGCCCTTTAAATTTGCACGATCAAGCGGAATTTTCCCGAGCCATGCCTCATGTGTGCATTCGTAAAATCCTGTAATGATACTGCAACGCTCGCGGTCAATGTCATTCTTAATATATGCGAATTCAACCCAACAGTCCCCAATCTTTATCTGGTTAAATTTGGGGGGAGATTTGGTGTTAGATCGCCATCCAGTTCTCCAGATAAACCCGGGCAAAGCCTTAAACGAATCAAGATCATGCTTGACGATGAAATATTTGCGATCATCTGATTGTGCCATAATTCACCTTTTCTTTTGTAAATAATTTGGATAGGTTGCATGAAATGTATCTGTTTTCAAATCCTGTACATTTGCGGGTGCGTTTCACGCACCCTACTGTGAATGTGTATACTAATTGTGATAATTATGGACTCGGTTATTTGCAGCGTCAATCTACCCTCCGATATGGGGGGTGTTGACCGAGTTTTTATGGCCAACTAGAGTAAAGATTTCAAGCAAGATTTGCCTTCATAGGGTGCATGAAATGCACCCGTTTTTTACCATGCCCGAATTACGGTGCGTTTCACGCACCCTACAAAAATGTTTGCAAAACGAGTGATACCCTGCCTGGATGTTAATCGCGGGCGGGTTGTTAAGGGGACGAATTTCGTGAATCTCCGCGATGCGGGAGATCCGGTGGAGGTGGCTGCGCGTTATGAGGAGGAAGGGGCCGACGAGCTGGTTTTTTTGGATATTACGGCCAGTCACGAGGGCCGGGACATCATGCTGGACGTAGTGCGGCGGACTGCGGAGGTAATTTTCATGCCCCTTACCGTGGGGGGCGGGATTCGCACGATCGAGGACATTCGGGCGCTGCTTATAGCCGGGGCGGACAAGGTTTCCATCAATTCGGCGGCCTGCCTGAATCCCCAGTTCGTAAGCCAGGCTGCCCGGCGGTTCGGCAGTCAGTGCATAGTAGTGAATATAGACCCGAAACGTGTTATAAAGGATAATAAGGAGTTTTGGGAAGTGCACATAAACGGCGGGCGTGTGCCCACGGGCTTGGAAGCGGTGGCCTGGGCGCGGGAAGTGGAGCGGCTGGGCGCCGGTGAGATTGTGCTCACCTCGATGGACGCCGACGGGACCAAGGACGGTTACGATTTGGAAATTACCAAGGCCGTGACCGATGCGGTCAGCGTTCCGGTGGTGGCCAGCGGAGGAGCGGGGTGTCCGGAGCATTTGGCCGACGCCATCCTGTTGGGCGGCGCGGACGCCGCCTTGGCGGCCAGCATTTTCCATTACGGAGAATATACTATCGATGAGACTAAGCGTGTAATGGCACGGCGCGGAATACACATGAGGTTGAAGTCAGATGGCTAGCATAAACGACACGGACGCAAAAAAATTTCTCGGCAAACACCAGGACTTCGAGGTCGACAAGTTGTTCCGTGCGCTGGTGAAACTGGAGGGCAGCGATCTTCATTTGAAGGTGGGTTTGGCGCCTTATGTGCGCGTGAACGGCTCGCTAAGGCCGCTGAATCGCGATCCGATCGACGAAGAGGAGATGCTGCGGCTGATTTTGCCGATGCTGAAACTGCAGGAGCGGCGGGAGCGGATTTTCGAGGAAGACGGCGGGGTGGATTTCGCCTACACCTTGAAAGTCGACGACAAAATGTGGCGGTTCCGCGTCAACGTGTTGCAGCAACTGGGGCACATCGGATTGGTTGCTCGGCGGGTGAACAATTACATTCCCAATTTCGAAAGCCTGCACCTGCCGCCGCAATTGGAAGAACTTTGCAAGTTCAGCCAGGGGATGATCCTGTTGGCCGGGATAACCGGTTCGGGCAAGAGCACCACCATCGCCTCGATGCTGGACTGGATCAACCGCCATTATCGCCGGCACATTCTGACGCTCGAGGATCCCATCGAATTCATCTTTACCGAAGACAAATGCCTGATCAACCAGCGCGAGATCGGCATGGACGTGAAAAATTTCATGATCGGCATGAAACACGCGGTGCGCGAGGATCCGGACGTGGTGCTGGTGGGCGAAATGCGCGACCGGGAGACTTTTGAAACTGCCATCCAGGCGGCGGAGACCGGGCACCTGGTGTTCGGTACGATCCACGCCTCGACCTCGGCCAGCACGATCAGCCGTATTCTCGACCTGTTTCCGCAAAACATGCACTCGGCCATCCGCAGCGCGTTGGTTTTCAACATGCGGGGGATAGTCGCGCAAAAGCTTTTGCCTTCGATCAAGCAGGGAGTAGGCCGGGTGCCGACGTGCGAAATCATGACTTTCACGCCCACCGTAAAGAAGCTTATCATGGAGGAAGAGGACGAAAAGCTCCCCGACGCCGTCCGCATCGGCAAGGACGACGGGATGCAAGATTTCGCATGGAGCTTGAAACAACTAGTAGATTTGGACCTGATCGACCGGGCGACGGCCTTTGAGGCCGCCCCCAACGCCGAGGCGTTGAAGATGGCCCTTAAAGGCATAGAATTCCACGAATCCGGGATGCTGTAATGCGCCGTTTCCTAATACTATCAGCGGTAATTTTGTTCATCGTTGTTTTTTGCGCGGGCGATTTGTTGGCTGCTTCGGGGGAATGGCCGGCCTTGCCCATCGCCCCCAAAGGCTGGCGCGGACAGGGCTTCTATTTCAGTTGGCCGAAGATTATCGCATGTTGGATTTTGTTTATGTGTTGGGTGAGAACGACGGACTGGGTCAACACGGACTGCCAGGAAGTCAAGGCGATGGATTACCAGCATTGGAATCCGATTATCTTCGGCTCGTTCATGGGGGCATTTGTATTATCCTGGTTGATCCCTTATTTTTGGGTTGGATTCATCTTGTTGTTGATCGCTTACGCGGCGCCGTTGATTAGTTTTATTATTATCCGCAATTCGAAGGTCATGAATGACGATCGGGTGCTAACGCCGGAGCATATCCGTTATTTATCGGCTTATTATTTGAACAGGCTGGGCATGGACATATCCTACGAGAAGCCCGATCCGCACGAGTCCGGGCCGCCGGTGAAGGTATATGCCCAGGGCGGCGCGGACGAGCGGATCAACGGCGCCAGGTTATTGGCCGCCCGGCAAGCGCCCGGCTTGCGCACGGCGCGGGAGATTCTGGCCGACGCTTTAGGCTTTCGCTCCACGGCGATCATGATGGATTTTACCGCGCAGTCGGTGGCGATGAACATCATGGTCGACGGGGTGTGGCTGCCCCGCGAGGGCATGGACCGCGAAGAGGCCGATCCGGCGCTTGCGGCCTTGAAACTTCTCGGCGGCATGAATCCGCAAGATCGCAAGAGCAGGCAGGAGGGCACGTTCGCGGCCGATTTCAAGACGACGCGATATTCGGCCACGCTGGCCACTCAAGGCACGGCCACGGGCGAGCGCGCGGTGGTGCAATTCGCGGAAAAGAAAATACGCTTTAAAACCCTGGATGAATTGGGCATGCGCCCCAAAATGCAGGAACAAGTCAAGGAGCTGTTGGCCCGGCCGAAGGGGTTTTTGCTGTTCAGCGCGCTGCCGGCCAACGGATTGCGGAGTTCGATGGGCGTGATTATGCACTGCACCGACCGATTTACCCGCGAGTTCGCGGCCTTGGAAGAGGAAACCAACCGTTACGAGCCGGTGGAAAACGTGTCGGTGAGCACGTACAGCGCGGCCGCGGGCCAGACGCCGGCCGACCTGTTGATCAAGATCTTCCGCATGGAGCCGAACGTCGTGATCGTGCGCGACCTGGTCAATGCGCAGACCGTGAGTTTGATGTGCCGGGAGATAGTCGAAGACCGGTTGATGATCAGCAGCATCCGTGCCAAGGACTGCGCGGACGCCATGTTGCGGGTGTTGGCCCTGGACGTGCCGCCGCTGGATTTCGCCAAGGCCGTATCCGGGGTGCTTTGTCAGCGGCTGGTCCGCAAATTGTGCGAGTCGTGCAAGGAGGCATACCAGCCGGCCCCGCAAATACTGCAACAATTGGGCATACCTGAGGGCCGCATTCCGGCTTTTTATCGTCCGCGCCCGGCCGACCCGGGGCGTCCCAAGGAAATATGCGAAAAATGCAACGGCATAGGTTATTACGGCCGGACGGCGGTTTTCGAGTTGTTGATCGTGGGCGACACTACGCGCAGAATTTTAGCCACCAATCCCAAGATAGATCTACTGCGCCAGGCCGCGCGGAAAGACGGAATGGTCAGCCTGCAGGAAGAAGGAGTCTTGCTGGTGGCCAAGGGCGTTACATCGCTGCCGGAATTGATGAGAGTTTTGAAACAATGAGGGATCGAGGATTTTAAATCATTCGTAATATCATGTTTATAAGAGCGAGGGTATTTTCCTCATGATAATCAACCTTTTGATGATAGCCATTTTGTTCGCCTGTGCGGCGATGTTGTATAACGACGGGATGTGGAGCAATTCCATCCGGCTGATCAATACGATTATGGCGGGATTGCTGGCGATGAATTTTTTCGAGCCCGTAGCCGATTGGCTGGAGGGACAGGCGCCGGCCTACACGTACTTTTGGGATTTTATCGCGCTGTGGGGCTTGTTCATCATTTTTTCCTTGATATTCCGCCTCATAACCGACAGGCTGTCGCAGGTGAAAGTGAAGTTTTTGAAAATAGCTGACCAGATCGGCAGCGGCGTTTTAGCGTTGTGGGTTGGCTGGGTGATGGTGTGTTTCACCTTGATGAGTCTCAATACGGCTCCGCTGGCAAGAAATTGCCTGGGGGGAAGTTTTTCCTCGAAAACCGAAGACCGGATGTTTCTGGGCTTTGCACCGGATCGGCAATGGCTGGGATTCACGCAAAAGATGTCGCAGGATGCTTATGCCCGCTCGGCGAGCGACGCCGAATGGAAGGCGGAAAAAACGATTTTCGACCCGCGCGGCGAATTCCTCCCCAAATACGCCACGCGCAGGGCAAACCTGGAAAGCAACGTCAAGGAAAAAGGCTCGCTTACAGTCAGCAACAAGTGATTGCTTATGTCGCCGGACATCCGCCAGCACCGAGTGACCGAACCAACCGATGACCAAGTTGCGGAGTATCGGCCGATCAGCGGCTGGGCGGTGGCGGGATTGATCGTCGGGCTGCTGTCGCCGTTGGCCATGGTCGATTCGCTGCTTTGGGCGGTCCCCGTCATCGCGTGCGCGGCTTGCGTCCGGGCGTTCGGCCAGATCAAGCAAAAAGCTCCGGTCATGATCGGGCGCAAGGCCGCATTGGTTGGATTGTGGCTGGCAGTGTTTTGGCTGACTGCCGCATACAGCGATTGGGCTTATTTTCGCTGGCGGATCAGGGACGAAGCGAGGCAGGCCGCTTTGTTTTGGTTCGATTTGCTGGCCAAGGACCGGCCGGAACTGGCATACCAGTTGACCTTGGTGCCGCAACAACGTCATGCCTTGGACGAGCGAATTTGGGATTTTTACGTGGATTCGGAGAGTGAGGCGGGAAAATGGTTCACGAACTTGAAAAAGTACGTTGCGCCTGGGCAAAGCGAAGAATCGCCCAACCTGGTCCGCACGCTTTTGGCGTTAGGCAATTCGGCCAAGGTGCGTTATCTTGGCACGCTGGATCAGTTTTACGTCGAATCGAAATATATAGTCGATCAGATGTATGCGGTTACTTTTGTCGAGTCCGGGGAGACAAAGACCTTTTTTGTCTTAGTCCGGATGGCACGGGACCTCGAGGGTGGCAATCACGCGGTGTGGCGAATAGTCTATGCCGAGGGCAACGTGGATGAATATGGCAAGAAGCCTTCATAGGGCGATTCTAATTGAACATATCCGAATGATATTTAATCTCCAGCCGCGACTCATCTTCCTTATACGCATTCTAATTTAAATCAGCGCGTTTGAGGTAGGGGACAGCACAGACAGACTTCATGATTTCTGGATCGAGGACCGCGGTATGCCAGGCGGTGATAGCGGCATCTTCCAAAGCGTCATAGTCAGCATATGCCCGGTTCGACCAATAGTGGCTTTTAAGATAGTGCCAGAGGTTTTCAATCGGATTAAGCTCCGGGCTATAAGGCGGTAATTGCACCAGGCTGATGTTTTCAGGTACTCGGAGTTGTTTACTCCGGTGAAAACCGGCACCATCCCAGATCATCACGGCATGTTCATTGCTGGCAAGTCTTTGCGAAAACTCATGTAGAAACACATTGACCACAGCGGTGTTCAGGCGAGGGCTTAACAGTCCTTCGGCTCTCCCTGTATCGGGACACACGGTCCCTAAAACCCACAAGTACTCGTATTGTGTCTGACGCACTGCTACGGGTCGCGATCCCTTCGATGCCCAGACGTTGGTCATGGTTCCCTGCTGCCCGAATCGCGCCTCATCTTGGAAAAAGACATGCACCTGTTTTCCCGGATGTTCTGCGGCAATCGTCATAATCTGCTCTGGCAGCCGACGCTGAAAATCCGCCTGTACTTCCGCATCGAATTTGCGATGACGCGGCCGGGGCCGCAGATATGAATAGCCCAATTGATGCAGTAAGTAATACACGGCAGGCAGCGAGCGGAGAACGCCAAACTCCTGAGCCAGAATACGTTGCACATCAACGCCTCGAAGCGAACAAACATCATCCTCAGGCGTCGGCCCACCGTCCAGCCGCTGCCTCATTTGCTGTTCTTCCTCCGGTGTTAGTGGACCCTGACGATGTCCGCCCCATTGATCTTCGAGCCCTTGTAATCCCTGCTCATTGAACCTATAGACCCAGTCCTGGCACACGCGACGCGACAAACCAAGTGACATTGCAATCGCCGGGGCGGTATATCCTTTAATTGCTAAAATGATAATCCGCAAACGTTTGGATCGCCGAGCATCACGTTCCTCCCGCTCCAGACGCTCTAATTCTGCCAAAGGTAAATGATCTCTCACTTCCATAGCGACCTCCTTGTTCGGGTGTCGCTATACTATAATGGGCAATCTGGGAGGGCGCGATCGAATGCGCGCTGTTTTAAATTAGAATTCGTATTACAAATCAGATAAAGCTGGATTATTCCAGGAAAGAAATAATCTTTGCTTTAAGTTGAGGCAAGCGTTTTGCAGTAATCTGGCATTCCCAGATAACCATTACCCGCCAACCTGCCCGGCGCAACTTTCTTAGATTTTCTTTATCTCTATCCGCATTGCGTTGCAGCTTTGCAACCCAGTATTTACGTTTGCTCGAAGGCACACGGCACCTTGGACATTTGTGTAAATGCCAGAAACAGCCGTTGATATTGATTATTTTCCGCAATCGTGGAAATACCAGATCGGGACAACCTGGCAGGGCGCGGACATGCAGGCGATAACGGTATCCGAGAGAATGAACAAGCCGGCGGACCAGCAGTTCAGGAGTCGTGTCCTTAGACTTGACCGCCGCCATAATGCGGGAACGCTCGGATTTTGTAAACGTGTCGGTCATTTCAGATTGGTGGAAAAATTTTGCTTCGATTTTGGGAGCAAACATGCGGCATGGTATGATTCACTCAATTAATATGGTTCTGCCCGTTGTCAGCCCATCAATCATGTTTCCTTGTTTACGAAAGGTGAAAAATGGATGCGCACACAACCAATTCGTTCAAAGAAGATTTTCAGGCGTGGAGCGGCGGTTTTCCCCCAGATTCGGAACAGCAAATCTTCATTTATATGGAGTACGCATATGGGACCGAGGCCGATGCCGACGAGGTGCGAGAAATGTTGAGAAAATGGATGCAGGAAGATCAAATTGATCATCCGAATATATGAAAATCAGGCATGGTGTTCTGGATCCACGCTTATGATACGGATGCCGCTGCTGCCTGCCTTTGGCAACCAGCGATCATTGTAAATGCTAAACAACTCCGTTAATGTTATTGCTACCTTTGGAGGAATGAAAATTCCGATCTCGGACACATTTTGTCCGACGAATGTTTCGATGTCGGTGACTACGACTCGACCTCTAAGTTGTTTATCAACGGTTGCATCAACCGCGTTTTGCCATTTTTCTCGGTCATTGCGTCGAACAAGCAACCATATGTCCGCTCCCGCGTTATTGAGGATTTCGTTTATCTGGCTCAGATGGCGATTATCCGGCGCATTGACAGTAACCTCAATCGCGGCATTGTTCAATTGGAAATCAGATAGACGATTGAGATTAGGCGTGTTTACGTTTTTAGGTTTTGCCGCTGTCTCCCCAAATTTTATTTGCAGCTTTGCCCCGACAAGATACTCGGCAACATCTTTAGCGAGTTTCTTTTTCTGCGCTTGGTTGAGAATATCCTCGATTATGGCAACCGCCGTGCCCTGGTTGTAGCGAGCAATCAGCGGCTTACCTTCATTGATGATTTGCAGACGGGCCGCCGCGATTGATTCAATCTCAGTAAGGAATTCCTCTTTCTCACAAGTATCCATTGACGCAAATCCCTGCGACTCGATCCATTCCAAAAGTGGGCCAATCCAAGCCCCAAGATTCGAAGAGCGACGTCCAAAGGCACTTACCGGCGAGATAATGCCACATCGTTTGAGACCAATTCCGACGAAATGATCGTGTTCTATAAGTTGCATATTACTGCTAGTCAGGTGGTCTTCTCTCCTGAGACTCGGATTTTCTCGCAACCTTTCACAGGTGGCCATGACAACGACAATTCGGCCTGGTTGGTCAGACGCTCCCTTTTTCATATGTTCGTCTAACCAGTCAATGAACGAATTCTCATGTTGATTTGTGGCCATTGATCCCTCTTGTCTATCCCGCGGGTTGTAGAACATTCAAAAGATAATGCGTAGCTATCCACTCGATTGCCGGAACGCACACAGCATCGCCAAAGCCGAAGAGCGCCTGATTCAGGGGCACGTCAATAACATAACTATCAGGCACGCCTTGGAGTCTTGCACACTCTCGAGCGGTCAGTAGGCGGACTTGGTGCATGCCTCGCCCAGCCTTGAAAAGAATCTGCCGACCACTGCCACCTCGTGGTGTCCGCAGGCATCCGGCAATTCCATCTGTCCGCAGTTCAGCCATACTTTTTTCATTGCGAACCCGGCGAAATGCCGTGGCGTAAGTGTATGACTTACCGGCTATCATCTGCCGCGCCTGTTCTTTATGTTTTGGGCTCATTTGATTCATAAAATATTGAGTGCGCTTCTTATTCCACCAATGAGGATCATCGTCCGGCAGGTCTTCGACGATGTCTGCCAGACGTTTGTGTGGTTTTGGAAGCGGGGGAACATCGCGTATGTCCCATCGAATATTTTGATGATCGTTGATGAAATTAAACAGCGATTCGGGCCGTGCGTCACTTATTAGAGAACATGAGCGGGTTTGATGCCCTTCGTCGCACTTAGCAAGGACGAATAGCCGTGCTCGGCTCTGGGGAACCCAATGGATCGCATTGAGGATTATTGCGTCAACCGTGTAGCCAAGCTCATTTAGCGCGAGAAGAGCTTTCTCGAAATCACGCCCGCCATGACTCATCAGAAATCCGATGACATTCTCAAGCATCACGAGTGGCGGCCGACGATTGCCCATGTCTTTGAGTATACGAATGAGGCCCCAGAATGACGACGACTCCTTACCTTGCAAGCCCTCCCAACGTCCTGCTATTGATAGGTCATTACAAGGGAACGATGCTGTGAAAAGAGTGCAGCTTGGCACTTCATCCGCTTTAATTGTATGAATGTCGCCAAGGACAAGATGGTCGTCTTTCGGCCAGTTGTGCCGGTATATCTCGGCCTTCTTGGGGTCAATATCGTTGGCGAAAACGACACGCCATCCCTGACGCTCAAGAGCGAGGCGGACAAGGCCGATGCCAGCAAAGAACTCGGCAAATTCAGGAACAAGTTGCCCGGAAGGACTTTGTGATTGTATCGAGAGTCGATAAGTGCGTTCCGATAATCGCTCAAGTGCCAGCAAAGCTCCCGGCTTTACATGGTGATATTCATAGAACTTGCGCACCCAACCTCTGGTGCGAAGAAAACCACGCGGTTTACCGTTCTTAGCATTGCGTCCGATATCGGTGGTAACTTTCTGGTTCAATCCATCAAGCAACAAATCGAACGTCTGGCAACCATTAGATGAGCGCTTCGGGCCACCAAAACAGTCCGGAGGGAAAAAATCATAGTGCCCATTGACATATAGGTGGCTTTGACGGAGGTTCCCTGCCGTTACACGTAATAGGCGTTTCTTTTTGTCCTTCAATCCATCCTGAAGGTTCATTTTAACACCTACGATATGCTCCACAAACAACATTAATCCTTAAAACTAGGATACTGCTAAATAGAATATATCGCAAGTCTCTAGCTTATCCGTCCGGGTTGTCAATAATATTCCTTAGGCGAGAGCCCAACTCCGGGGGAAATCGGTTTGGCCAATCGGCCTGTATTAAACCGACATCGATCAAGTCGCGCAAATGAGTGCGATCTTTATCGCGAAACGAAGTCAGCTTCATTCTAACAAGGGCTTCCAGGGACAAAAGGCGAAACCGGGCGGAAGATTCACTTTCCGTAACATCCGGCGCCGGAATCGAATAATCGGGCCGGACTTTTTCGGCCGCAAAAACGAGGTGAACCGCATCCCTGGCTTTGGCCAACGGACCATCAAGGAACATATCAATGCCGGAAGAACGCCGATGCGCGAAACCGGCTTTTGACATTGCCTCGATAATAGCGGGCAGATCGTTTCGGCGAACAAGAATATCGACATCCTGGGTATTCCTTACGGCCGCTTCATCTACCCGCGATACCCATGCGGCAACAGCATTTCCTCCAACCACTGCGTAAGGGATGTGCGACTCTTCCAAGATTGCAACGGCGCGCATTAAACGTTGGCGAACCTTTTCCACGGCCCCTATCATCCTTTCCCAGGAAACTTCGTGATAATGGATAATTGACATTGAATTTTAGGCGCCGGGAGTTACCAGGCCTTGTTGCCTTTTCGGGTGCCGCAGATGGAGACTTCGATGCCCATTGCCCGGGCCATGGCGGCCTTGGCGAGCATGGCGGAGTCGGCTTCCTTGGCGGTGTTGGCATAAGCTACTAGTATGTGGTTGGCCTTGTGCTGGGCCATGAACTGATCGCGCGAAACTCCGTAGAGCACGGCGTGCATGATGGGCCATTGGGGAGTGGTTAGATCCCAGCGGCGTTGGGTTTCTTCCGGGTGGCAGTTGGACGACGCGTGCGCGGCCCAGGTCCATTTTCATCTTGCCTGAATCGACATAGATCCGCGACCAGACGATTTCGCCGGGCTTGCAAACGCCCTTTATCGATCCGCCGCCCAAGCGGAAGTACATTGCCGGCTGGCGTTCGCTGGAGGCGCCGGCCCAGCCGCCGATTAAATGAGCCGGGGGCACCGAACCGGAGATCTCGAAGACCCACACGTAATCTTTTACCGTGCCCGAGCGGTCCCAATCGGCCCAGCGGACGTCGTGCAGCGTGGATTCCACGGGCTGGCCAATGGCCTTGTGGACGCGATATGTCATCAATGCGTCCAGGCCCGCGCATTCGTCGACTTCGTTGAAATGCGGCAGAGGTTCGCCCTCGAACAGGACTCCGTTGCCGTTTCGGCTTCTGACCGGTGGGCGGTCGGCGTTGTTCAGCGTGCCTTCGACCAGGTCGGAGGCCGGCAAAAGGTCCTTGAGCCCTTGCTGGTATTGTATGCCGATCAGGTTGCAGCCGAAATCGTGTGCCATGCGCACCGCGGCGATGTACATCTTGCACTGCGTGAGGATCTGGTTGTCGGTCAGGTCGGTTTCCTCGTTCGGGCCGGTGAGGAACTTCATGCCGCGTTCTTCCATCCACTTGCGGACGTCGCGGGCTTCGTTGTCGCCGACTTGAGTGGTTTCGTAATACAGGGCCGACTGGCTCATGCGTTCCTTGTACACGCCCAGGGGATTTAGGAGTTCGTCCTGGATGATGGCGTTGTACATGCCCATGCATCCTTCGTCGAAGATGCCCATGATCGCCTTTTCGCGGGCGAGTTGATCGGCCAGGCTCTTGCCGAGTTTGCCTTCGGGCCCGGGGACTTTGATTTTCTTAAGCGGCTTGACGTGCTTTGTGGGATGCTTGACTTTGCCCTTGGCGAGCCACTGTTTCAGACCGGAGACGAACATCTTGTCGGTGAAATCCTCGCTCCAGAGGGTGGAATATTTTTTTCCGGCCTTGGTGAGGCAGCCGTTGAGGTTCAACATGCCGACCAGTCCCGGCCACGTGCCCGACCAATTGGCCACGGTCAAAATGGGTCCCTGGTGCGAGAGCAATCCGGGCAGTACGTGGTAAGAATATTGCCATACGGCTTCGGCCACGATGAGTTTGGCCGTTGGGTCGACGCCGGCGAAGACCTCCAGACCTTCTTTTTGCGAGGCGATAAAACCGTGCTTCTGGTCTTCCTTGTAGGGATGTGCCCGGACGAGTTCGTAACCTGCCGCGCTAATTGCCTTGGCCAGATCGTCTTCCAATTCTTTTTGTTTGGCCCAGCAGTTTTGATTGGCCGACAATCGCAGGTCGCCGCTGGCCACCAATAGAACTTGTTTTTTGCCGACTTTAGCAGGTTTGTTCAATTTCGGTATAGCATACTTAGGCATCGTTATTACTCCAATGATTAAGTGTAATCCCGCCTATATTAACAGAGTGGCGAGCGAAAGAAAAGTACCCCCCAAATTAGCGATAAAGCTCAGAGTCCTATGGTATTGACGGCATTCTCGTTTAAATATTGAACAATGTTGATATGATAGAATGGATGTTTTAAGCGGCGCAAGCGCGCATGAATCGGAAGGCGCAGGCACAAGTGCCGCAGTTATTGAGTTTCAGATTGCCAATGCTACGTTGGGACGGGAGTTGTACTCCCGTCCCAGTCGGGTAATTCCGGGGCGGCTTATAAAATCTTAAAAATCTTAAACCTTCCAAACCATCCGCCTTAGTCGGTTGGTTGACCGGTTGAAACTGCTGCTCTAACTCTTTTGAGATTATACCGGCAATTACTCTGATTGATAAAGACCCGTTCTAGGCTGGTCCAGGTGGTCGGCCCTGTTCGCGGCCCTGCTTGGCGGCTGGTCCAGGTGGTCGGCCCTGCTTAGTCTAAGTCTGATTTCCCGGCCTTATTTCCTACGGTAAAGGCCGGGTCTGGTTTCGCCCCTCAAGTCTTACTTTCCCCACCCGCCCACTCTTGGCTATTGGCTTTTCGGGTTCAAGTGTCTGGGGATGACTGGAATTAAACATACAAAGTGCCCCCTTTTTCACTTTGCCTCAACACTATCCGCTTCCGCCGTCGCCAAGCGAAGGTCAGCAGACTGATAGCACCAATGCCAAGTAGGACGAAGGTGGAGGGTTCGGGAATGGGGACTATTGTGTTGCCATGGTATCCGCCGGAGATTGCTTGGATGGTAAGTTTTGCACCGTTGCCGATGGTAAAATTATCCACATAAATACTTTTTACAGTAAGATTGATGTCAACCTCCAAATCGTGAGAACCAGTAATACCGCCAGATAAATCGAGCGTGCCAGTGCCGCTAATTATGGCATCGTTGTTAAGAATCACTGGGGCGGAAACGGTATGATTGCCCTCCACATCAATGGTAGAAACGCTGCCGTTATTATCCAACGTGAGTGCGAATCCGTAAGTGCTACGAACGGTGGTGCTGGTGGTATCGGTAAAGGCTATACTGCCTACGGTTCGGCCGACGGAAACCATATCCACAATAGGACTGGTTTGAGACTGACTTCCAAAACTGACTTTAACGCCCGGCCCATCTGGTACGTTGCTGCTGGGATTCCACCAATTATTGGCCACGCCCCAAGCGGTCGAAGTGTCGTCATTTCCGCCTTTCCAGAAGATGGTGGAGAGTGTGTTAAAACCTTCAAGTTTAATGACCCTTGGCCCCATGTATGGCCATACCGTCCACTCTTGAAACTCTGCCCGAAAGCGTTGTGCGGTTGTTGGTGTGATATTTGCGGTGAGACTCAGACGAGAATGGTCTATAGTATCGTAACTATAGTCGATGAACGTGTTGGCAGGAGTAGGAGTGCTGCCATAAGGATTAGACGGGAAGATATTATATACGTCCATCCACTGACTGGTTGAGTCATTGTAGCAATAAAGGGAGAAGCGACTAAATCCACGGTACGATGCATCACGATTATCTAGCGTCGAGTCATGTCCAGCGAAAAGAGCAAAACTTTGTAAGGTTATGGGTTGAGGAGTTTGCCACTCGACCGAATCCACACCTATGCCACCATAGAACAATGTTGTGGCCGAGTAATTGCTGCTAAACATGTTCTGAATCCCACAGTTGATATAATCCAAGCAGGGGGAGGAGTTGGTTATCGTTGCCCCTTGTGAAATATCCCACAGGTCCGTCGTAGTAGGTGTGAGCACGTACGGGCCATCGCCCTTAGCTTGTCCACAAAGGCCGCTCAGGAACGCGACAACGGCAACAAAACTGAAATTACGTAACATAGTAATTTTCCCTTGAAAATAAATGCACGCAGAATTAGAAATAGAAAAATGAATCCCGAGTAAAAGCATCCAACCATCATAGTGTATACCTCCTGCCATTGCAATGACACCATAAATAGGGGGAGCTAATATCTATAGGGTACGCAAGTACCCCGATACCTTTCGCTTCCAAGGTGCTACAAGCCATCCCAAGCTACTTGAACCCAAAAAGCCAAGAGCGGGCGGGGCGGGCAAGGATTTTCGCCCACTAGCCCCGCCATATCTAATTCAGTGAAAATCCTTTTATATATCTAACCCCGCCGATTTTCACCCTTTGGCCGTCAAGCATCTTAGCAACCGTGCGGCCTACCACGTTATTCGGTAGTGCTTTTAAACCGCGATTTTCACAGAATTGGACGTAAACAGGGTACAAGTCTGAACAGGATAGGCGGGAATTTTCATTTTTCTTCACCCGTTTTGCTACAAATTCCTTTAAAACTTCATCTAATTTATCTGCACTTGGACCTTTTACAATCCGAGTTAAGGCGGTTTCTGTGCCGTTTGAATCGACGATTTTCAGCAGTTTGTCGTATGAAATTGAATCGCCCTTGCTTGTTTTCCAGCCTTCCTTGTCCACTTCCTTCTTAATCTGCTTGACGGTAAGGCCGGTTTGACGTAACTGGATAATTTTTTCGATACACTCAGGGCTAACTTCCTTGAAAGTGACTTTCCGGCTTTTCGCGGCTGATTGTCGGTTGCACCATACAGTCAAAAATCCGAGTAATTCCTTTTGATAAATTTCTTGCGGTTCAGAATCTTCTACATCAAGACATATAATTTCAACCCCGAATTTGTCGCATAGATGCTCTAGCAATCTTGTGAGTGCGGGAACCCGGCTGAGGCGGTCCAGGTATTCGCAATATATTTTTTTTACCTTGCCTTCTATGATTGCATCGACTAGGCGGTTAAGCGATTCACGCGAACCAAAGCTAGATGCAATATCCTTGTAGACCGGGATTGAATCAGGGGAAAGGTTTTCTCTTGCGGAGACTTCACCTAAAAGCCTTTCGACTTGGCGGTCAAGGGATTCTTTTTGAGATTCGCTAGACGTGCGGGCGTAAATCGCAATTTCACCTTTTTTATCTTCTACCTGTTCTTCCTCTACTTCACCAAACAAGTAAGCCCGCAAACTGCTAGAATCAATCCTAGCGTGTTTCCCGCTTGTGTAGTAATGCTCAATTGCTCCCTCTTGAATCCACTTGAGCATAGTAACGTGTGAAACGCCCGCAATCTGTGCGGCTTTGGAGGAAGTCAAATAGCCCGACTTGAAAGAAGAACTAGACCCAAAACAAGCGAAGGCCGTTGGCGTTTTGGAGGCTGATTTGTTGGACGAGTGGGAGCACAGCGCGAGCGGGGCCGCCACAGGGCAGTCGTGATTGGTCGGGTTGTGGGTGTTGCATGGTTCGTTTTCCCTTCTTTTGTGGCAAGGCCGCGGCGGACCGGAGCATCCGGACTCCAGCTTCAAGCTTCTCGTCTCAGCATCGCAGCGGCTTGCGAAGCTGGTCGAGCAAGCGAAAGAACACGTGCTGCCATGGGTTCCATGCCAACAGACGATAGAGAATCTTCCGCCCGCCACGGACGATCTGCGCCGGCACGTTGACCAACGCCCGTCGAAACGTGGCAAAGTCCATCCGCAGCAGTTTGCGTTTTTCCTCCCCGTGCTTTTCGCTCCAACGGCCCTCGTCGGGCAAGAGCAACGCGGCCCAGGCCTTCAGGCTCCACGCCAGGGAGGCCATGACCATGTATGCCCAGTTGCTCACCAGGTTGTCCACGGGGGCCGACAGCGACCGCACGCCGCTTTTGAGCTGTTGGAGAATGTTTTCCTGATTGCAGCGCTGGTTGGCCCCGAACACTACTTCTTCCGTGGGCGTTCCCCAGGCATTGGTGATATAGAAGAAGCACCGCGAATCGTCGAACAGCTTTTTCTGGCCTTGGTACACTTCCAGGTCTTTCCACACCGCGATCACCCGATAGCTCCTGCGGCACTTCGCGGGGCGATAGATGAACTCGGCGACGTGCTCCTTCGCCAAACGGACGTCCTCGAACCCGCGTTGTTCGACAATCTGCTGCTTGACCTTCTCCGCACGCCGCCGCACGCTGCGCACCTTGCGCTTTGGACGGCGACGCAACTCTTTCCAGGCATTTTGCCGCAGATTCTCGGCGATTTCGTACAAGGCCTGCGTGGCGTCGATGCCGAAGATGAACCGCACGCCGTCCTGATCCCAGCGATCGAGATGCTCCGTCTGCGAGAAGTCGGTGTCGCCACGCAAGAGGATCCGCCGAAAGCCCGCCTGACGACAGAGGGCCACCGCGCGGTCGAAATAGCCCGCGGCGTGTTCGTGGCTGGGCCGGTTGCCCGGGCGGTTGAGCACGTACAATACCTCGCCTGTATTGGCCAGGGAAAGCACCAAGGCGTGATAACCCCACTGGCCCTTGTGGTTGATGTCCATGCCCTGTTTGCACTCGCCCGTGGTTTCGACCATCGTGCCGTCGCCCTCGATCACGGCTTCCTCGAAGAACTCCGCGGGTTGCTGACGCCAGACCTTCAGACGCGTGGCGTTGAATGTCTCCTGCAAGGTAGAGATGTCGCCGGCCCCGAAACGGCGGCAGAAGTCGCCTGCCGTCGTCGGGTCGGGCACGCGCCGTGCCCCGAGGGCGTCGAGGTAGGCCTCGTCCTTGCGGAGAATCTCCAAGTGCTCCAGGCACGTTCCGCCCGCCAGCAGGTTATAGGCAATGTTCAGCACGTGGTCCGACTCGTGGTACGGCAGATGGATCTTGAACAACGAGAGGTTGCGGTCGATCGCCTCATCGAGTTGGAGTTTGCGCGTCAGCAGATGCAAGGCGCCGATGCCCCCGGCGGCAGTTGCCCGAGTACGATCGGCAATCTCGTAGTGGATGTTGGCGGCGGTCATCATCGGCCGCTCGCAACCCCGGTTGTCGTTCTTGTCCAGCCGCCGCGCGATCCGCCGCTTGCGTCGAGCGATCTGATGTCGTATCTTGGTATTCACTCGAAAACCTCCATGGTTCGGGTCAAGGGATGTTGTTGTTAACCCTTGATACGCCCGAAAATGCTGAAGGTTTTCGAGTTTTTTCACGCGCTAACCGTCAAACGCCTAATGGAGTTCGCTTGGCTTGGGACTAGAACAAGATAAAGTAGAAGTAGCCATAGGAAACTCATCCTTTCCTTTTGGTTAGGTCCGTCATTGTGCGTCAACACTTTGGCGGGCCGTTTTTGAATGTAGAGTGTGAAAGAACTAAGTAAATACTATCAGACTTTCGGCAGATTACAAGTCCAGCCGCCCCATTTCTTTAAAATATTTTTCGTGTATACTTACTGTTCTTTCTAATTGGTGAGGCGGCAGTACAACTGCCGCCCCAACTATGGTGACTTTGGCGATCTGAAACTCAATAAACACGCGTTCTATCCACCGTCCACAGTTCTCTGCACACTAACATGACCGCAATCCGTTATCTAGTTCCGTTTCATCCGAAAAACGTGCCGCACTTTTTTACCGATGTACTGGTTATCGGCAGCGGATTGGCGGCAATGCGCGCGGCATTGGCCATCGACCGTGGTTTATCGGTGGTGATGATTACCAAGGACGGCGTCGCGCAATCCAATAGCAACGTGGCCCAGGGAGGCATTGCCGGAGTGTTAGATCCGGCGGACCGGTTCGAGAATCACGTTGAGGATACGCTTGTGGCCGGCGGGTCGCTGTGCGATCGGCAGGTGGTCGAGCATGTGGTTCGCCAATCTCCGCAGCGGATCCAGGAGTTGATCGAGTGGGGCGTGCAATTCGACCATGCCGGCCAGCGCCTGGCTTTGGCGCGCGAAGGCGGTCACAGTCACGACCGCATCGCTCACGCCCTGGGCGACGCCACGGGCAAGGAGGTGATGCGCGTGGCGATCCGCCGCGTTCAGGATTTGCCCAGCGTATTTATTTGGGAAAACACATTCACTATCGATCTTTTGACCCACGACGGCTCGTGCCGCGGGGCGCTGGTCTGGAACAGCCGGCACGGCAAGACCATGGTCTGGGCCAAGCAGACGATTTTGGCCAGCGGCGGGGCGGGCCAGGTCTATCGCGAAACGACCAATCCCGAGGTCGCCACCGGCGACGGCATGGCCATGGCCTATAGGGCTGGCGCGGAAATGCGTGACATGGAGTTCATGCAATTCCATCCCACGGTGCTGTATATAGCAGGCGGCAGCCGGCACCTGATCTCCGAGGCCACGCGAGGGGCCGGGGCCTGGCTGGTCAACCGGCACGGCCGGCGCTTCATGACCGACTACGATCCGCGCGGCGAACTTGCCCCGCGGGACGTGGTGAGCCTGGCCATCGTATGCCAGATGGAAAAGACCAGGCATCCAAACGTTTATTTGGACCTGACGCATCTCGAGCCGGATTGGGTTCGCGGCCGTTTTCCGAGCATAGCCGCCGTGTGCGCCGAATTCGATTTGGACATCACCCGCGACCGCATTCCGGTCCGGCCCGGGGCGCATTACATGATGGGCGGAGTTTCGGTCGATCTGGAAGGCCGGACCACGCTCGCCGGGCTGTGGGCGGCGGGCGAAGTCACTTCGACCGGCTTGCACGGGGCCAACCGGCTGGCCTCGAACAGCCTTGTGGAAGCCATGGTCTTTGGCGCTTCTGCCGGGGCGGGGGCCTCGCGGGCCGCCGCAGCCATGTACGACACTTTCCGAGCCCTGGTGGTGGAGAATTCCCGCGTCGAGCCGTCAACCGAGCCTTTGAACCTGGCCGACATCCGCAACTCGCTGAAAAGCCTGATGTGGCGCGACGTGGGCGTACGCCGCGACGCCGAAGGCTTGACCGACGCCACGGAGAGCATCAACCACTGGTGCCGATATGTTCTATCGCGGCAATTTTCCGATCCCGGCGGCTGGGAATTGCAAAACATGCTCTGCCTGGCGCGGCTGATGATCGAGGCCGCCTTGCAACGTCAGGAAAGCCGCGGGGCACACGTCCGCACCGACTTCCCCAACACCGACGACGAGCATTGGAACCGACATATTACTTTCCGCTGTCCTGAAGGAATCTAAACTTCGAGCGATTATTCCGAGTGATATAGGACCACAATTATGCATGTTAAAGCGTTCTTAATAACTCTGTTAATCCTTCTGTGGTCGGCTGGATCGGCATTTGGGCAGAGCGTCCAGTACGTCATTCATATCAGCGTGGATGGCGGCGGATCGAGTTACATACAATCTCTCATCAACGACAATGCTCTGCCGAATTTCAATCGGTTAGTAACCGGCGGTGCTTGGACCTTCAATGCCCGTGACGATTATGACTATACTGTCACCCTGCCTAACCATGTCACTCAGGTTACGGGCCGGGGGGTCGAAGGCGTCGATGGGCACAACTGGACCGATAATGGCGATCCGGAACCCGGTCAAACCATTCACAGCAACAAGGGCTCGTATGTAGCCGGTGTTTTCGATGTGGCACACGACAACGGCTTGAGGACCGGCATGTATGCCAGCAAGACCAAGTTCAGCCTGTTCGACACTTCTTACAATGTTGTCAATGGCGCTATCGATCTAACCGGCGCGGACAATGGCCGCGGCAAACTCGACAGCTACGTCTGCGATGAAAACACATCTACGCTGACCGACAGTCTTATAACCGCCATGAAATCCGACCCGTTCAATTATATTTTCGTACATTATGCCGATCCGGATGCGGCCGGACACGAAGGCGGCTGGGGAAGCGACGAATACAACAACGCCATGATCGCGGTGGACGGCTACCTGGGCCGAATATTAGACATGGTCACATCTGACGCCACATTCAAGGGCAAGACGGCCATCGTGTTGACGGCCGATCACGGCGGAGAGGACTTCGATCACTCAGATCCCGCCGAACTGTTGGACTATACAATACCCTTTGGCGTGTGGGGTCCGGGCGTGACGGCCGGGGCGGATCTGTATGCCTTGAACGCTACTTCTCGCTTGGATCCCGGCACGGACCGGCCGCTCTATAGCGATGTGGTGCAGCCGATCCGCAACGGCGATGCCCCAAACCTGGAATTGCAATTGCTGGGCCTATCGTCCGTGCCCGGGTCCACAATAAACGTCGCACAGGACCTGGCGGTTCCGGAACCTTCCAGCGTCGGACTGCTTATTCTGGGGCTTGCGAGTTTGTTGGCTTGCAGGTTATGTGCAGGCAGACAGAAGTGACTAAGAATTGGATTTTCCTTGTTACCAGGCAGAAGCATGGGAACAAGACAAATTTTATCGACAATGATATCCTTCGCCGACCAACGCTGCGCGTCGGTGCCCGTCAGGATGACGGCCGTTGTGCTCAGAATGACAGTGTGTGAAAAATCATCCTACCAGCAGAACTATCAGGCGCTTGGGGCCGTGGACGCCGAGGATTAGGGTTTTTTCGATGTCCGAGGTGCGGCTGGGGCCGGTGACGATGACGAACTCGCCGCTGAGTTCCCGCTCGGCGCAGCGCCGGGCCACTGTATCCCAGGCTGCCGGCAGGTTCTCGGCCAATTGATCGACCCGGGCGATAATCACGCAGGCCGGCGGCAGGTAGCAGAGCAAACGATCCTCGGCCGTGGGACAGGCCATAAGCGAGGAGCCGGTGTCGGCTAGCAGAACATCGGCCGCCACAATGCTTGCCGCGAGGTCGGCCATTTCGGTGGGCGGCCAGTTCGGCTTGGGCCATTGGATGGTTTTGGGATCGAGCTCTTTAACGGTTTCGCAGCAGATGGGGCGGTACATCACTCCGATCGAAGTCCACCCGGCCGCTTTGGCCAACTCGGCCAATTGCTTTTGGGCATCGCTGATCGTAGCACAGCGGATAACTTCGCCGTGAACAGATTTAAGTTCGCCCTCGAAGCGGTCGGCCAGCAGGACGGGATCGGCGTTTAGCCGCGGCCAGACCTCGGGCACGGGCGGCGCTTCGACTGCCGGACCTTTGGATAGTTCGGCGTGAATACGATGTAAAATGGCGTCTCGGCTGGCTGTGGACATAAAATACGCTCCTTGACCATGCTGCGCATGGTGCCCGTTTGCGGCTAAACGAAACTAATTGTTGACCAATGGACGCGACCAACGGTCGCGGCTTTATGATTATTTTTTATTTTTTCTCCACCATGTGCGGAAGGGAGGGCCGGAGGGCTGGGGCAACTCGCGGCCGCGGGTCCAGGCGCCTAGTTTGCCCGGATGCCAGGGCAGAAACTTGGCCATGCGCACGCCCAGGCGCACGCCCCACATGGCCAGTTTGTATCGGAGCGGACCGGCCATGAACCAGGACCATGTGAACCACATCATGCGTTCGCTAAAGGATTTCATGGGCGAGCGCTCGTTTACTGCCCGATGGCGGAGGTGCACGAGTTGGTGCGGGATATCGATTTTCACCGGGCAGACTTCGGCGCATGCCCCGCACAGCGAGGATGCGAAAGGCAGTTTGCCGGCCTTGCGCATGCCTAGTAACTGCGGAGTGAGGATCGAGCCTATGGGACCGGGATAGACCCAGCCGTATGCCCAACCTCCCACGCGGCGATAGACGGGGCAGTTGTTCAGGCAGGCCCCGCAGCGAATGCAGTATAGCGCTCGCCATGCGGCCGGATCGGTAAGCACGTTGCTTCGCCCGTTGTCGAGGATGATGATGTAGAGTTTTTTGCCCGGCGCCGGACCGTGTATCAAATGCGTGTAGGCGGTGAGTTTTTGGCCGGTGCCGCTACGGGGCAAGAGGTTGAGGAACACGGGCAGATAATCGATGCGGGGAAGGATTTTTTCGATGCCCATCAGGGCCACGTGCACGGGCGGGGTGGCAGTGGAAAGGCCTGCGTTGCCTTCGTTTTCGATGACCACCAGCGTGCCCGTATCGGCCACGGCGAAATTGCAGCCCGATACGCCCATGCCCGCCTGAAGATATTCGTTCCTGAGGTGTTTGCGAGCCATGGCGGTGAGTTCTTCGTGTTTGACGGTGTATGGTTCGCCGAGTTTATCGGCGAACAGGCGGCCCACGTCGGCCACGGACATGTGAATGGCGGGGGTGACGATGTGCACGGGCCGCTGACCGGCGAGTTGCACGATGTATTCACCCAGATCGGTTTCCACTGCACGGATGCCTTCCGCCTCGAGCACGTTGTTGAGTTCCATCTCCTCGGTGACCATGGACTTGGATTTGACCACGCTTTTAACCTTGTTTTCCCGGGCGATGTCGAGAATATAGCGGTTTGCCTCGGCGGCGTTTCGGGCCCACAGGACAGTAGCGCCCGGGCGGAGATGTTGCGCTCGAATTCGACCAGCAGCTTGTCGAGATTGGCCAGCGCGTAAGTCTTGATTTGACTTGCGGCCTCGCGCCAGTCCTGGAAGTAGGGGACGGAGTCGGTTACGGCACGGTTGCTTTTGCTGGATTTTTCTGTATTTACGCCCAGGGCCGTGGGGGCGTCTGGTTCGCACAGCCCTTTGGTCAGGGGCGTGAGGAATTCCGCACCGTCGAGATGTGTGTGTGTATTGGACATTGGTGGTTAACCTTTTTCAGACTAAAAAATCAACACGGAGGCACGGAGAACACGGAGAATATTAAATTTAAAAGCATCGAATCAAATAACATATGCAATGGATTACTCATAGAACGTGTAAGTCATAACACCGTGAAATCACTGCTTGCAAGCAAGCAGTGGCACACTAATACAATCGTTTTGTTTGATATTATAATTATTTTTTACTCCGTGTTCTCCGTGCCTCCGTGTTGAATTTATCATGCGCGCAGCGCGATAATTTCCTCCACGTCGCCGGGTTTGACGTCGCCGCGTTCGCCCAGGGGTCGGCCGCGTTTGGCCAGTCGCTCGGCGACGAGTGTGCCGGCCTGGGCGGGGATATTGTAATCGGCCAGGCGCGTGCCCACGCCGAGGGAGCGGAAAAATTCGTCGGTTTTTTCGATGGCCGCATCGATGCGGGCGTTTTCGTCGCCGCCGGCAAGGCCCCATATACGCTGGGCGTATTGCAGGAGCTTTTGTTTTTTCCGCTCTTGAAAATGCCGTATTACGGCGGGATAAATCAAGGCCAGGGTTTGGGCGTGATCCAGACCGTAAAGGGCCGTGATTTCGTGGCCGATCATGTGCGTGGTCCAATCTTGCGGCACTCCGCAGCCGATCAGCCCGTTTAGGGCATTGGCGGCGCACCACATGATATTCGATCGGGCGCTGTAGCTTTTCGGCTTGGCCATTGCTTTTGGACCTTCCTCGATGAGGGTCAGCAAAATCGCCTCGGCCTGCCTGTCTTGCAGGGGCGAGCCGGCGTCGAAGGTCATGTACTGCTCCATCACGTGGACAAAGGCGTCCACTATGCCATTGGCCGTTTGCCGCGGCGGCAAGGAATAGGTCGTCGTCGGATCGAGGATGGAAAATTTGGGAAAAACCGTCGGGCTGGAAAAGGCCAGCTTCTCTTGCGTCGAATCGCGGCTAATTACGGCGAAGCTATTCATTTCCGAACCCGTCGCCGGCAGCGTCAGCACGCTGCCCAGGGGCAAGGCCCGTGTCGGAATTCGGCTGGCGTCTTTCATTAAGTCCCAGGGATCGTCGCCCTTGTAACAAAGCGCGGCGGCGATGAATTTTGTAGCGTCGAGCACAGAACCTCCGCCCACGGCCAAAAGAAAATCGGATCCCTGTTTCCGGATTGAATCGAGGCACTTTAGGCAGGTTTCATAGCGGGGATTGGGCTCGATGCCGCCGAACTCGGCCAGGGCCCGGCCGGCCATGGCCTTTGCGACCTGGTCGTACACGCCGTTTTCCTTGATCGAGCCGCCGCCATATATCATCATCACTTTATTTTCGGCCGGAATCAGATTTGGCAGTTCTTTGACGGTCCCTTTGCCAAAGACGATTTTGACGGGGTTATAATAAGTGAAATTGAGCATTGATGCATATCCAATTGAAAAACGTAGGACGACTTTAAAAGTCGTCTTAAAAAATCACTTTTCCCGGAGCGACCATGCTGGGCATGGTGCCCCCGGGGCTAAACTATTTTTTTCCGTTCTCTTCCCAGCCGGCGACGAGCACGTCGGCGATGTGCATGGTGCGGATATGTTGCGTGGCCGGATTGCGTTGCAAAATTCCGCCGATGTGTATGAGGCAACTCACGTCGTTGGAAACGACGACATCTGCGCCGCTTTTGACGATGTTTTCCGTTTTGGTTTTGCCCATGGCCA
The DNA here is from genome assembly GCA_963844755.1 of Pirellulales bacterium. Classification (GTDB taxonomy): domain Bacteria; phylum Planctomycetota; class Planctomycetia; order Pirellulales; family Thermoguttaceae; genus JBEKIK01. The sequence goes on along the minus strand of CAWJPM010000011.1, from coordinate 364,404 downwards.
GTGAAGTGCCGGGCATTTTTACGCTAAAGGTGCCGCCGAACCCGCAGCATTCCTCGATGTTGGGCAACTCGCAGTAGGTCAAGCCGCGGACATTGCCCAGCAGTTTCATGGGTTGTTCGGGCGCGCCCAATTCGCGTCGGCTGTGGCAGCCGATGTGCAACGTAGTTTTGTGCGGGAAGGTGGCGCCTGTGTCGGTCACGCCGAGGATATCGACGAGGAACTCGGTCAGTTCGAACACCCGGCGACCCGTATCGACCACTTCCGGGCTGGGATCGACGTGTCCGAAAAACACCCGGCACATGGCCGCGCACGATCCGGACGGGCAGACGATCCATTTTTGACCTTCCAGGGCTTTGCAGAAGTGGCGGATCACGCGGCGGGCTTCTTCCCAGTAGCCGGAGTTGAAGGCCGGTTGTCCGCAGCAGGTTTGGCGGTCGGGGAAAACCACGGGCACGCCATACTTCTCCAGCAGAGCCACTGTAGAGCGGCCGATGGAGGGAAAAAACTGGTCGATGTAGCAGGGAATAAACAGGGCCACCGGTTGGCCGGGCTGGTACGGCGGCTGGTCTTGGCGGGGCGCCGGTGGATTTATTGATTGAATCATGGTCGAAACCTCCCCAATGTTTATACTGTCTTTAAGGCCGTTTGGCCAGGGGGGAGATATAGCGAATCCCCTGGCAAAATGAATAAAAAACGCTTAAAATAATGGATGTTTATGGAATGCCGCGTGCATATTTATTTAGAGTTTAGAAAAGAATGTTGTAAGAAGAGTCAGAGCCGGGGCGTGTCGCCCCGGTGATTCCGGACCGACACGGCCCGGCTCCGAGTATAAGACGCGCCATCTATCATATTGTGCAAAAAGGCGGAGGTGGAACCATGTTTACGGGATTAATGTTGATTGCCTTGTCCTTGGCAGGCCAGGCGCCCCCGGCGGTGGGAGACGATTTGAAAGAGGATATCCGCCGCCTGGTGCGTCAACTCGATTCGGACGAGCTTGCCCAGCGCAACGCGGCAGAGGAGGCCTTGATTGTCAAAGGCCCGGCCGCGCTGGAGTTGCTGCCGGCGGCGACCGAGCGTCTATCGGCCGAGGTCCGCGAGCGCCTGGCCCGCGTCCGGCAAAAACTGCAACAAGCGGCGGTCGAGTCGTCGGTAAAGCCTTCGCTTATCACGCTTGAGGGCGATGCCATGCCGCTTTCCAAGGTACTGGCTGCGCTGGCGGAGCAGTCGGGCAATAAAATCGTGGATTACCGCCAGCAGTTCGGGCAGCCGGCGAGCGATCCGCCGCTAAAAGTTCATTTTGCTACAACGCCGTTCTGGCAGGCGCTGGACCGGGTTCTGGATCAGGCCAAATTGACGGTGTATCCATTTGGCGACGAGCCGGGATTGAACATTGTGGGCCGGGGCGTGGGGCAAACGCTCCGCGCGCAAAACGCGGTTTACGCCGGGCCGTTCCGCTTCGAGCCGGTACGGCTTGACGCCCAGAGAGACCTGCGCGATCCCAAGGCTTCGGTTTTGCGGCTGACCGTGGAGGCCGCGTGGGAGCCGCGATTAAAACCAATCAGCCTTACGCAGCGTCTGGCCGACGTCGAGGCCCTCGACGATGGCTCAAAGCGGCTTAAAGTGGAATCGGAAGAGGCGGAGATCGAGGCCCCGGTCGAGGGACAGAAATCGGCGGTGGAACTGACATTGCCCTTTGCATTACCGCCGCGCGAGGCCAAGGAAATCGCCCGGATAAAGGGTAAAATAACGGCCTCGATCCCCGGGCGGATCGAAGAATTCCGCTTTGACAATTTGCTAACGGCCAAAAACGCGGAGAAACGTTTGGCCGGCGTGACGGTCACGATCGAGCAAGTCCGTAAAAACAACGAGGCTTGGGAGGTATTCGTCCGTGCCCGGTTTGATGACGCGGGCGATGCCCTGGCTTCGCACCGCGGCTGGATCTTCCGCAACGAGGCCTATTTGGAAGGCCCGGACGGCAAACCGATCGCATACGACACCATGGAAACCACCTTGCAAACCAAAAACGAGGTGGGCGTTTCCTACATTTTCGTCCTGGATAAGCCGCCGGATAATATGAAGTTCGTTTACAAAACTCCGGGGGCAATCCTGGGCACTCAAGTGGAATATGAAATTCGCAATTTGGATCTTCCATAAACGTTTTTCCTTTTCTCTAGCCCAGGCGTTTTACGCCTGGGATGGGGAGACTTTATCAATCCCTTTCATTCATCCCCTTTAGGGGCGACTGAAGCTGAGGATAAAGGAATCCCGTGAACGGGATTGACATTAAAATAATGGCAGCGGCTTCTGGCCCCAGGCGTAAACGCCTGGGCTAGAGAAAGATAGTTTTCACAATTTCTGGCTCTATTAGCTTGGTCCGCGGATGTCAAATCGCAATAAATCCATAAAGAAACCTGATTCGCGGAAGCGTACGGGAGTTTCCATTCTCTCGGCGCTGCCCTTTGGGGTGCTGGCGGGAGCGGCTTTGATCGTCGTGGCAGGTTTTCTCGTTTACCTTCCTTGCATAAGCGGCGGGTACCTTCTGGATGACCCCTCGCTTCTAACCGACAATAATCTGATCAATAAGATACCAAATGGCCTGTACTATTTTTGGTGTACGACCGAGCCGATAGATTATTGGCCGGCGACCAACACCACCTTCTGGCTCGAGTGGCGCCTGTGGGGTATGCGACTGTCCGGCTATCATATCACCAACTTGATTTTGCACGTTGTGGAATCTTTGTTAATTTGGATCATTTTGCGGAAGTTGTCCATACCCGGGGCTTTTTTGGCAGGGCTGATCTTCGCGGTGCATCCGGTGAACGTGGAGGCAGTGGCCTGGATCTCGCAGCGGAAAAACATGACTGCGATGTTGTTTTTTCTGCTGTCGATTTTATGGTATTTGAAAGCGGAGACACAAGCATCATCATCGCAAAATCTTCTATGCCGGCTAAGGAGTTCTAACAAAACCTTGTATCCGTTTGAAAACGCCCTCACCCCTAGCCCCTCTCCCAAAGGGAGAGGGGAGGTTTTGTCAGAGCCCCTAAGTTTAAATCGTTGGTATTGGATTAGTCTTCTGGCGTTCGTATTGGCTATGCTGGGGAAGGGATCAGTAGTGGTATTGCCCGGTCTTCTTTTGGGTATTGTCTGGTGGTTGCGTCCCTGTACGAGATGGGATTTTGTGCGGACCGCTCCTTTTTTCCTGATTGGCGTAGCGCTGGTTTTAGTAAACGTGTGGTTCCAAAGGCATGGCACAGGCGAAGTGATTCGGGCTGCCGGTCTTGCGGAGCGCCTGGCGGGGGCAGGTTGCGTGGCGTGGTTTTATCTTTACAAGGCGCTGTTGCCCATCGATTTGTCGTTTGTTTATCCGCAGTGGAAGATCGAGGCGTTCCAACCGCTATGGTGGGTGCCGCTTTTGGCGGCGCTGATAGTTACGGCGGTGTTGTGGGCGTATAGAAGAAGCTGGAGCCGGCCGCTGTTGTTTGCCTGGGGATTTTTCTGCGCGTCGCTTTTGCCGGTGACGGGCATTACGGACGTGGGCTTCATGAAATTTACGCTGGTGGCCGACCGTTATCAGCACATCGCCATTATCGGGGTGATAGCGCTGGCGTCGGCGGGTTTGGGCATGTGGCGAAAGCGGGCGAGGGGCGGATCGCGCCGGGCGGCCGGTGTTGTGGCCATCATGACGTTGTGCGCACTTGCATTTCTGACATTGCGGCAAAGCCGGCTTTACCATGACGCCAAGACCTTGTATGAAGCCACGCTTGTAAAAAATCCGGATTGCTGGATGATCCGTTCTCTTCTGGGTTGTATCTTGCAAGAGGAAAAAAGATTGCCGGAGGCGATGGAACAGTTCGAGCAGGCCATACGGCTGAATCCCGATTTTGCCGACGCCCACGGCAATTTGGCCTTGGTGTTGGATCAAAGCAATCGGTCTCTGGAGGCCGTAAGTCATTGCGAAGAGGCCCTGCGGCTGAAGCCCGTTTACCCCGAGGCTCATCAAAATCTGGGGATCGCACTTGTCCATTTAGGCCGACTAGGGGAGGCAATCGAACAGTACAAGAAAGCGTTGGAAGAAAAGCCTTTTTTTCCTGCAGCCGAAAACAGCCTTGGCAGCGCGTTGGTCCAAACGGGCCGGGCTAGAGAGGCGATGGAACATTTCAAAAAAGCCCTGAACCTCAAACCCGACTTTGCCGACGCCCACTTCAACCTGGGTAATGTTCTTGCATCATCGGGTCGATTTCAAGAGGCGATCGAGGAGTGCAGGCAGGCCATGGCGTTGAACCCTAACGATCCTGATACTTACTACTTAATGGGCGATGCCTTGATTGGAATGGACCGGCCAGGTGACGCGATTGCATATTTCCAGCAAGCCTTGAGGCTTAAGCCCGATTATGCCGAGGTTTACAATGACTTGGGTAAGGCGCTGATTAAAACAGGCCGGGTTAAGGAGGCCATCGCATGTTACGAGCAGGCCTTGCGATTGAGGCCTGATTACGAGATTGCCCATTATAATATGGCATTGGCTTACGCCAGAACGCAGCAGTCATCCAAGGCCATCGCCGCGGCGCAAAAGGCTTTGGAAATTGCCCGATCAAAGGGGCGGTTTGCGCTGGCCAAGGAAATTCAAAACTGGTTGGATTCTTACCGCGCCGGGTTGTCGGGGCCGCGGAGCACGGCGCCTTCTTCAAAATAGGCTTGGGTTGTCGCGATCAGCAACAGGCCTCTTTTAAGGCGAATGTTTGCAGCGATTTGAGCAAATCGCCGCGATCGATGGGTTTAGTGATATAGCCGTCGCAGCCGGCGTCGATGCACCTTTTATAATCACCAAGCATGGCATGGGCGGTCAGGGCGACGATGGATTTTGTGTAACCGGCTTTGCGCAGGCTTCTGGTGGCTTGGTATCCGTCCATGATGGGCATTTGCATGTCCATCAAGATGACGTCGAAAGGCCAATTTTTTTGTTGGGCTTTAAGGGCGAGGTTCAAGGCTTGTTGTCCATTTTCGGCCAGGGTAACTTTGGCTCCGGCCTTGCGGAGAATGAAGGCAATTAAACGCTGATTGTCGGGCCCGTCTTCAGCCAGGAGGACGCGGCAGTTTAGTTTTATTTCTTCGTTTAAGGCCTGTGAACTCGGCTGGGCGGCTTGGGCGGGATGGTCAGAGAGTTCTATTCCGTCCAGGGATCCGGTGTCAACGGTTAGGGAGAACTTGCTTCCTTTTCCGAGAACGCTTTTCACCGTGATATCGCCGCCCAGCATCACGGCGAGTCGCCGGCTGATGGCCAAACCCAGGCCGGTCCCGCCGAATCGGCGGCGGGTGGACATATCGACTTGGGAAAACGGCTGAAAGAGCATATCGATTTGCTGCTCCGACATGCCGATGCCCGTGTCGATAACGTCGAAGTATAATCTGGATTGATTACCCTCTCCGGCAACGGACCGCAGTACTACACTCACGCCGCCGGTTTCGGTGAACTTGATGGCATTACCGATGAGGTTAACCAGTATTTGCCGCAGGCTGAAGGGATCGGTGTGAATGTTTTCGGGCACATCGCCTTCATATTCCAGAGACATTGAAAGGCCCTGGGCATCGGCGGAAATTTTCATGGTGGAGAGCACGTCAGAGACGATCTGACCGGGCGAACAAAGCGAAGGCGTGATTTCAAATTTGCCGGTTTCGATTTTGGACAGGTCGAGAATATCGTTGATAATGGCGAGGAGATATTCTCCATTGCGTCTAATGATGTGGACCGCTTCGATGGCTTCTTGCCTGGTGATGTCGCCCAGGAGGACATCGGAAAATCCGAGGATTGCCGTCATGGGGGTGCGGATCTCATGGCTCATGTTGGCCAGGAAGGCGTTTTTTGCCCGATTGGCGACCTCTGCCGCGTCTTTGGCTTTGGCCAATTGGCTTTCGGCGCGTTTCGCATGATGGCTTCGGTAAAGGTGGTGGCCAACGATTCGATGGTCTCTTGATCGGCGGCATCATAGCCCGATTCCTTATTGGCCAAGGCGATCATTCCGATCGTTTTTCCTCCCTCCTGTAAAGGAACGCCGAGAAAGGCTGTCAGTTGCGGATGTCCTTCGGGAGTGCCCACGCTATCGGGATGTGTGTATGGCTCATTCGCGATCAATGATTTACCGTCTTTAAGCACGCTTCCCCAAATGCCGCGGATTTCCATATTTTGCAGCATCTTAACGGCATTGGTCTTAGGAATGCGACACAAACTCCAGCCCGGGTCGCTTAAGGCTAAGATGTCGAAATTTCCCAACTTATTTATTTCACCAAGGAAGCCGAATTTGCTTTTGGTTAAATTTTGCGATTCCAAGAGACATAACTGGGCCAAATCCGCTTCATTTTTGCAAGTCAACGATTTTTCCAAGACGCGGTTGATTGCGCATAGCATATCGTTGTGTTTGAGACGATCCTCGGAGAGTTTTCTGGTGAAAAATTCCGGCATGTGGCTGTTCAGGAGACGCGAGGCCGTGTCGTGGCGTCCTTTTAAATACTGTTCAACCCGTTGGGCGATGGTTTCGGGCGGAGCCATGATGAAGCGGCAGGTGTGGTCTCCCTTGGCGCGGCAGAGGATTTCCACGGTAACCAAGGAAAGCCCGAAGCTGGCCTCGCACCATCCCGACGCATAGCCCGCGTTCATCATGCACACCGGAGTTTCCGAAGTGTGCTTGTGGCGCAGCCAGGCGTCGGCTTCGAAGGAGTAGGGATGGTCGTAGATCAGATAAAAATCTTTATCGGCGGATGGATGCGACTCGGGCAAAATGTCGACGAAGGCCCAGCCGGAGTGGGCAAAATGAATCGGGCCGGCCGAGAGCTTAGCAATCGGATCTTCCAGATGCATCTTGGCATGGAAACGTTCGGCGTCGGACTTGCCGATGGCATGAGCGAAATCGAAGAGCATGTTCAGGGCGAACTCGTTGGCTTCGGCCTCCCGCCCCGCTCCGAAAAGCCGTTTTACCAAAGCAAAGAACTCGATCGACAGCGCGGCGCCCCGGACCAAGATATAGCGTTCGCCGCCGATTTCGATGGTGCCCTGCTCGGGCTTGAATATGCGCGAGGAAAAGAAGCTTGAGACGATCGGTTCCATCTGTGCGAAGATGGGCTCGATGTTTTCGGGGACCTTCACGGTCTTTAACGTCATAGCTTGTTTCCGTTCCTCGAAATAGCCCATTCATATATAGCTTGATTGGAGCGGACACAGCTTCCAGGCCGCGGAAAAGCCGGGAAACACGGTTCTCGCCGCCTGAAGGCCGCTATGATGGGAATGCCCGTTAAAACCGGAACGCCGCGATTGGGGGATGAGATTTTGGTCCCGGGCGTCTTCACAGCGAGTGTTTTAGGGATTATCCTTTTATCGATGGGCATCATTACTTTAACTACTGATTTCGGCGCCGGCAGCCCGTATATTGCGGCCATGAAAGGGGTGATTTTTTCGATCAACCCCGGCGTGACGATCGTGGATCTCACGCACGAGATCCACGCACAGGATGTTCGGCAAGCGGCCCTGGTGCTTGAAGATACGGCCGAGTATTTTCCCCCGGAGACGATACATGTGGCTGTGGTCGATCCCGGTGTTGGAACCCAGCGGGCGATAGTTTACGCTCGGATTGGATCGCAACAATATCTTGCTCCGGACAACGGTCTTTTAAGCCGGCTGGTTGAGCGGACTCCGGCGGAGAAAATATTTCGCATTACGGAGTCTCAATATTGGCTGGACACAGTTTCTTCCACCTTCCACGGTCGGGATATAATGGCGCCCGTGGCCGCGCGGCTGAGTTTGGGTTTGGCGCCAGAGCAGTTGGGACCGTCGCTGGAAAAAATAATTGTCTTGGATTGGCCTCGCGTGCGGATCAGTCCTTCGCGGATCGACGGCGCGGTGTTGGAGATAGATTCCTTCGGCAATATCATAACCAACATCACGGCCGAGGTGCTGGCCGGCCGGCTTACCGACAAACGAGCCTGCATTGCCTGCAATATTTATGAAACTTGGGGTATCTACCATACCTATGCCGATCAGCCGCAAGGCACGCTATGCGCAGTGATTGGATCCAATGGGCGTTTGGAACTGGCAATCGTGGGCGACAATGCGGTCGCCCGATTGGGACTGAAAGTGGGAATGCCGGTGGTGATTGCCTGGGAATAGGCGAAATGCTAAATTGGTAAAGCAAGGTAAATTTTAACGCGCCTTATTGTAGGGAATTTATTCATTACAGCCTCTTCGCAAAGACTAATTCCTAGGCAAGCTTTTCTAAAAATGCCGATAGAAACAATGGGGTGAACTCTGCGGGCCGCTGGGAAACTAGTCTTATCGCTCCGCGACGGAGTCGCCCAATGAGCTTCTTTTTACAAACTAACCGTTACAGGGAGGAACGGAAATGAAACGCAGCACTATGATCATTTTATCAGGCATGGTCGCCTTGTCGTTGTCTGCCGGGATAGCCGGGGCACAAGTCGGGACGAATGGGGATCTGGCTTTTACCGGTTCCAATTTTCAAGCGGACAATCTACCCGCGAACAATCCGGAACCATTTATAATTCGCAACCGGCTTGATTCGGGTTGTTGCTGGACCGCCTCGGCCGATGCGATGGTTATGTCCCGGAGCGGAGGGAAATCATCCATCATGTTGTTAAACCCCATAACCGGCGAGGAGCTTCAAAATTCGAATGGATTTAATTTCCCCTGGGCTGCCGGTCCGCGGGTGGGGATTGTCGCTGAAGACATTTTTTGTTGTTGCGACGTGGAAGCAAGCTACTTCGGCATCGACGAATGGTCGGCAACTAAAAGCATAGTCGCTCCCGCCGATGGCGCGGACTTTTTGCTTTTCAACGATCCGGCGGCGGCTATTGACGTGTTGCCGGGGCAGGTTGTTAATTATAACTATATTTCTCGTCTGCATAGTGCGGAAATTAACTTGCGGCATCCTGTATGGGAACGACTCAGCGTGCTAATGGGTTTTCGATACTTGGATTTGCACGAAGAGTTGAGTTCCACGGTTGACGACACCCCGGTTTTGAACGTCAACGTGGACAACCATTTATACGGCGGCCAAATCGGCTTGAATGTCGCGTTTATTAACACTTGCTGCTGGAGCTTAGAGGGCGTGGTAAAGGCCGGCGTATACGGCAACCATTCCGACCTGGCAATGAGCGCTGCCTCCGTTATTTTAGGCGACAAAACAAGCCATACCGCCTTTCAGGGCGAAATCGGCCTGATGGGCATATTCCAGGTAACAGAGCACTTGTCGGCCCGCCTCGGTTATCAAGCCATGTGGCTCGACGGCATCGCCATAGCCAGCGATCAGGTGGAAAACGTCAATCGTGCCAATCCAAAACCGTATATGGGCGGAACGCTCCTTTATCACGGGGCGACGGCCGGGTTTGAATACGCCTTTTAAATAGGGTGCAGGGGGTCAGGATTCAAATTATAGAATAAGGTTTTCCAGGCCCACGGGTTGCAACCCGTGGGCTTTTTTCATAACCTGGGGACTGTCTCTTTTACTTATGAGAAATGAACATGCCCCCAACACATGAAGAGTTAAAAATCTGGGACCACACGCTCGTCTGGCACGCCTTTACGCAGATGGCCGAGTACGAGCCGTTGATATTGGAGCGGGCTGAGGGCTGCGTGCTGTGGGATATCGACGGCAAGAGTTACATCGACGGGGTGAGCAGCTTGTGGTGCAATATCCACGGGCACAGGCACCCGAAAATCGACGCGGCCATTCGCTCTCAGCTCGATCGCGTGGCGCATGTTACTTCCTTGGGCAGTTCGAATCCCACGACTATCGAATTGGCAAAGCGGCTGGTCGATCTTGCCCCGCCGGGCTTAAAGCACGTTTTCTTTTCCGACGACGGGGCCACGGCCGTGGAAGTGGCTATTAAAATGGCCCTGCAATACTGGCGGCAGAGAAATGATCCCCGCCCGGAGAAGACTTGCTATCTGGCCCTGGGCGAGGCCTATCACGGCGATACCCTAGGCAGCGTGAGCGTGGGCGGAGTGGAGCGGTTCCATGCCATGTTCCGGCCGCTGCTGTTCGACACGCTCCGCGTGCCGGCGCCTGATACGTATCGAACGCCCGAAGGCGTCGGACCGGACGAATTGTGCAATTATCACCTGGAAAAATTGGAGCGGGTATTGGCCGGGCATCACCGGCGGATCGCAGCGATGGTAATCGAGCCTCTGGTGCAAGCGGCGGCGGGCATGATCGTGCATCCGAAGGGATATCTGCGCGGGGTCAGGGAACTGACGCGAAAATACGACGTGCTTTTAATCGCCGACGAGGTGGCCGTGGCCTTTGGGCGCACGGGAAAAATGTTCGCCTGCGAGCACGAGGGCGTCACGCCCGATTTCCTCTGCTTGGCCAAGGGCATTACGGGCGGGTATCTGCCCTTGGCAGCCACGCTGGCGACGGATGAAATCTATCGGGCATTCTTGGGCACGTACGCCGAAAGCAAGACCTTTTTCCACGGCCATACCTACGGCGGCAATCCCCTGGGCGCTGCCGCGGCCATGGCCTCGCTGGATGTTTTTGAGGAGGAAAAAACACTGTATCATCTTCAAGCGAAAATCGTCCGGCTTAAAGAACATCTTGCACGTCTGGGCCAACTGCCGCACGTCGGGCACGTCCGCCAGTGCGGCCTGATCGGAGCGATCGAGTTGGTCCGCGGCAAAACCGGCAAAGAACTTTATCCCTGGGAAGAAAAGCGCGGCATGCGCGTTTGCGATTACGCTCGAAGCGAAGGCGTACTACTCCGCCCGTTGGGCAATGTAATCGTTATCATGCCCCCGCTTTCAATCACGCTCGAACAGTTGGATAAAATTCTCGAGGCGGTGGATCGGGGAATCATGGCGGTAATTGGGGAATAGTCAAATCAATAATCATTCTAATAAGGCTCCATGATCGCGAGCGCCATGGAGAATCCGGGCGACTTGGATGCCGTTTGGCATGGGGAAGAAATAAATAACATAATTCCCAACAGAAAAACTTCGGTAACGACCAGTGGCAAACTCTGGACGAACTTGCCCCATTTCCGGCTGAGTTGCAAGTGTTTCACAACTTCGATATAGGGAAGCCTGAAAATTCTTGGCCCGTTCACTACTTCCACTTTGATGAGCGATATATACTCCGATATCAACAAGATCGGATTCCGCTTCGGGAGAGATTATCAAGCGGGCCATTGCTCAAAAAGAACACTATTTTGATTCCAGTCGATCTCGAACCTTTGCGTTGATTTCTTCCATGTTCCAATCTTTGCCTTCGCCGCGTTCGAGTTGGTCGATGCCCTGATTTACATCGCGGATCAGTTGTTCCCGTTTTTTCAGGAGTTCGACGGCCCGATTCAATGCCTCGTCGCGGTCGTGATACAGGCCGGAAGCGATAACGTTTTCAATGAATTGTTCGTTTTCCGGCGAAAGATTGGTTGCCATGCTTGAATTACTCCAATTGCCCTCATATTAAAGATACCAAATAGAAACGCATGATTCAACATATTGCGTTATACCCCCCTTACCCCATCTACAGCACTGATTTCGGGAAAATTGGCCAAAAACTATTGACATTGGGGGGGGGTAAATTAGGCAAAGTTGCTTTTTCTTTTTTGCAATGTTTTATGAGGCAGCGTTAGCACGCGGATAGACGGTTTACTGAATAGTGTCAGTGCGTTTCGCTGTGCATTCTTTAGTCGGCTCACTTGCAGTGGGCCGTATTCAAAAAAATTGTGGCGGGGATTCCCTGCCGTATTGGTTTTTTCATTTCTGGGCGTAAAGTCGCCCGCAACCTTGATGGAGATTTGTGATGAAAAAGTATAGTGTGCTAATGGTGTCGGTGGTCCTTTTCTGCACGCCGGTTCCTGCGGTCCTTGGGGACACGCTCTATTACAACGACTTTAACTCATACTCACAAGAAACTCTAATTGATGGGCATGACGGTTGGATTGATTCTGGCGCTCCCTACGTCTGGCGAGTCATCGATCCCGACCAGTACCCAAGCCCGGCCGGCCAGTACATTCACGACGGAATGGTGCTTGTGCGAAACAACGCTCTCTGCACTACGCCTAATGAAGACTATGCCATTCTTCATGTAGCGAATCCTGGCGGATTTAACGGACTCAGCATCAGTTTCCTATACGAGTTGGCAGCAAACGAGGAAGCCGAGATTGATATTTCCCGAAACAATCTCGATTGGCTCGATGTCACTCCTCAATTCGGTCTTATCCATCGAGCATCGAATGATCTTACCTGGGCTGCCGCAGCGGACCTCTCTGCTGAGGCGCAACAGGAAGGAATCCAAAATGACTTGTATATTCGCTTCATGGCATGGAATCCCACTGGAGCCGAAGATTGGAATGCGATAACGATCGACAACCTCATCGTTCAGAATACCCCCGAACCCTCCACCCTTATCCTCCTCGGTGCCGGTGTCATCAGCTTGCTCGCCTATGTTTGGCGGCGGCGGAAATCAGCGGTGTAGGACGTCGAAGAAAATTGACTGACAAGACAAACGGGCCGTCCGCGCGGGCGGCCCGTTTTTGCTTGGAATTCAGAGGATTGACTGATTTAATTCACTATAGTATGATACTTAAGTAAGGCATTTTGATCATTTTCACTAGTGCCGGAGCACGTCCGTGGCTATGTTGGAAGCTAATGACGATGGTGGATTGAACCTACCCGCCGAATTGATTGGCGCGGTCAAACCGCACGCCAAATTCGAGTTGGAGGTGTTGGGAGACGTTCTTGTTTTACGTCCGGCGGATAAGGACAAACCGTTTTGGCAGCGGGCGACACCGCAACAGCGCGCGGAAAAGTTCCGGCAGTGGGCTGAATCGCCCCGCCCAACCGCGCCGGATATCAGTCTTGAATCCCTGCGGCGGGAGAATCTGTACGACTGATGCCCGGCTATCTCATCGACACCAATGTCCTTCTTCGCTCAGTTGCTGATGCATCCGGTCAACATTCCTCGGCAGTTAGTGTAATTGCACTGCTCTTAGAAAAAGGTCAAGAATTGTTTTTGGCCCCGCAAGTGTTGATGGAGTTTTGGGCGGTTGCCACTCGTCCGGCGGATGTAAACGGTTTGGGTTGGTCTGTCGAGACGGTTTGCGGAGAAATCAGTAGGCTTTTGGATCAATTTTCTCTGCTGTCCGAAACCCCAGCGGTTTTTGAGGAATGGCTCCGACTGGTTACGGAGCGAAAAGTTGTCGGTAAAAAGGTGCATGATGCAAGATTGGCGGCTTTGCTGAATATTCATGGGATCACCCACATTTTGACATTCAACATCGGAGACTTCAAGAATTACGGCATTACGGCAATATCGCCGGATGAAATTTTGGCACAGATGGACAAGAAATAATTGATTTCATATCTTTCGTCCATGCACGCTCCTCTTCGGGTCATGGCTAAAATGAAAAACGCTAGCAAAACCGGCATTTGAATTCCCCAGACATTCTCTGATCCACGAGACTATGCTTGGAAAAGTGCCATGAGTTTTTCGATTGCCGCATCAATTTTTTGGCGATTGATGCGGCCCGCGCGGTAAAGAATGATATCCAGGTCGGCGAACGGAAATGGTAGTACGACGACATCGCCCTTCACAAATCCTGCCATGCCTCGTCTTCCTCCGGCCGAAGCCAATCGCGTGAAAGCACCTTTTCGCTCGCCATCGCGGTAGGCACTTTTTGATGGGCGACCTTGATTTTCAAAAAATGAACAAAATCGGCCAACTCTTCCAGATACTCACCCGGCAAGTCGTCAACCGCCTGGAGAATCATCTCTTTGACCGTCATTCCAGTAACCTCCAGCGTTATATTATCAATTAAACCAGGATATTGGATTTTGTTCTTGTATTATAGCCGCATTTCGATGCCATATCAAACGATTAAATCCGGGTGAAATCCTCCCGGCACGGGTGTCGGGGCCAAACATCCTTGTTCGGCAATCGGTGCGAAGCGGGATTATATTGTTGGAGGACCGCGACCAACGGTCGCGGCTTTATCGTTTCCCCTTAACCTTGTTTTCCTCTTTTCTTTTGCCTTTCGGCGAGTTTAACGATTTGGTAGGCGGTTCTGGTCGGGTTGAATGGGTAAATTGCGCAATGTCTTTTGGATTTAAGCGTTTTTTTCACAAAGTTGACTTTGGGGGGACGATGAATCCAAGGAATATACTTATTTATCTAAGCAATAAATTTCATCCAGATCAATTATGCCCCTCGATAGCCACATCGCCCGCCGGCGATCGGTTTTCAGCCTGAATTGCCATGATTCGGCCGCCTGTTGCATTACGGTGCTGTCGGCTCGGGCAGATTGCATGCACGTGATTTTACTGGTTGTTGCCATGTGGCTCGGCATAACATCAGGTACACGGGCACAGCAGCCAGAGTGGGATGCGGAGGGGCAAAACAGTGCTGGGTTTGGCCCTGTGTTGAATGGATCTTATGAGAGCCCGGCCCTACAGTACCAGCAACCTGCGGTTATCGCTGCACAGTACTCTACCGACGACATCTCGCGGCAGGCCGCACCGGTTCAAGAACCGGTGCTACCCATTACGCAGTACTCGAGTTTTCAGCCGGAGGCGGTTCCAGTGCCAATTCCAGGGCAGCAGGCGGCGCCGGCAAACTCATTTGTCGGGGCTTTGCCGATTACGGAGCGCGCGCCGGAGATGCAATGTGATTTACCGGTCGTTTTGCCCACCGCTGCCGAGCGTTGCTGGGACGTCGGCGGCCTGGTCCGGGGTTACTTTCGGGACGATCAACGCATCCAGTGGACCGGGATGGAAGAGTCATTCGGGGCCGAGGGAGTGATTGCCCCGATGTTTCGCCAGCAGTTAGGCAATTGGGAAACAAAGGTCGAGGGCGAGTTCTATCTCAACCAGCCGTTCGATCAAAACTATCTTGACGATTCGCCCGAGCGGCATTCCTACCTCGCCAATTTCCGAGTCAACACTTTCGAGATCTCGAAGCTGCTGATTTGCTGCAGCCGCGACGACTTCAGCATCACGATAGGGAAAATGTATACTCCCTTCGGAAGATACTATTTCCCCTTGTACAGCAATGCTATGATTGACGCGCCTTATATCCGCACCGAATCGATTTTGTGGCGGGAAACGGGACTTTTGATCCACTATCAACCCGGTTTTTTTGTGGGCGACGTGGCGGTTACCAACGGTTCGGAGGACCTAGACAGCAATTCATCCAAGGCGCTGATCTCGCGCCTCGGACTGCAAAACGACTACTCGGCTCTGGGCTTTTCGGTCAAGTGGCAAGATGGAATCGGGTCCGACGAGCAGAAGGAATTTAAAAACCACGTCGGCGCCGATGGCATGGTTCGATTCGGGCAGTTCCAGCTTTCCGGGGAATGTATTTTCGACGAGTATGGTTTCCGCCGGCCGGGTTTTAATCCTGATGACATTACATGGTACCACAGCATCTACTACCGCGATATGAACAACGCACTGAACGTGCCTTGTACAGGCGTAGGATATTACGTGGACCTGGGCTATAAAGGCGATTACTGGAACATAGATCTGAATTACGGCGAGTTCTACCCAACTCCCATCGGCGACCCCCAACACGATGAAATAAACCGTCG
This sequence comes from Pirellulales bacterium, assembly GCA_963844755.1. GTDB lineage: Bacteria > Planctomycetota > Planctomycetia > Pirellulales > Thermoguttaceae > JBEKIK01. Next base: position 348,813 of record CAWJPM010000011.1, on the reverse strand, counting down.
GGGCATAGTAAAAGTCGCCTATAATATCACGCCGATTTTAAAACCTTATTGCGCCGTGTTGATCGAGAACTCGGGCTTTATCGCCCAAGAAGACCGGCCGCGCAAAGGCTTAATGATTCTCAGCGGTTTGCAGTACGTGTTTTGAGGGTTAGGACTTCGCCCCCAGGAGCCAGGCGAGGACGCCTTTTTGGGCGTGCAGGCGGTTGGCGGCTTGCTGGACGACGACGCTTTGAGGGCCGTCGATCACGTCGTCGGTGACTTCCTCGCCGCGATGAGCGGGCAGGCAGTGCATAAAGAATGAGCCTTTTTGGGCGCGGGACATGAGTTCGGCATTTACCTGGAACGGGGCGAAATCCTTGCGTCGGTCTTCTTTTTGGCTTTCCTGGCCCATACTCGCCCAGACATCTGTGTAAATGGCCACGGCGTCGCGTACCGCTTCGACCGGGTCGGTGGTGACGATCAAATCGAGTTGCGGCACCTGGCGTTGGATCCAGGCGATTTCTTTTTCGGTGAATTGGTATCGCGGCGGGGTGGCCATGATCATTTTCATGCCCAATTTTCCGCAGCCCAGGGCCAGGCTGCGGGCGACGTTGTTGGCGTCGCCCACCCAGGCCAGCGTGTGACCTTCGGGATTGCCCACCAATTCGCGGATTGTATACAAGTCGGCCAGGGCCTGACAGGGGTGGCTGAAATCGGTCAGCCCGTTGATGACCGAGCAGGTGCAATGTTTAGCGAGCTCGACGGCAGTTTGATGCCGGTTGGCGCGGACCACGACCACGTCGACGTATTCGCCTAAGACGCGGGCGAAATCGGCGAGGCTTTCGCGTTTGCCGAAGCCGGTGTCGGAGCCCAGGAACATGGAACTGCCGCCGAGGTGGATCATGGCCGCCTCGAAACTCACCCGGGTGCGGAGCGACGGCTTTTCGAACAAGAGAGCCATTACACGGCCGGGCAAAAGCGGCTCGCGAAGACCGGCCTCGAACTTGGTTTTCAAGTCCTCGGTGATGGAAAAGATGCGTTCCAGTTCGGCCGCGTTCAGTTCGGCCATGGTAATCAAGTTTTGCATCGTGGAGCTCTTTATTGTTTTCAGTTGAAAACAGTGCAATTAATTTTTTGGCCCGGGAACTTGTGCCGGGAGATTAAGGTTTTTTTCACCGGTCACAAACGACCGGGCTAAACGAATGATTTAACGAATGATTTATTGTATTATTGTATGAGCAAGTTGTTTTTTGCCTGGCGCATGAGCACGTCGGCGAGGATATCGCAACCTTCGTGGGCTTGCTGGTCGGCAAGGGTCATGGCCGGCAGCAGTCGGATGACCGTCCCATGGGTGCAATTGATAAGCAGTTTTCGTTCCAGGCAGGCTTTTACGGTGGGTGCGCCTTCGATGGCAAGTTCCACGCCGACCATCACGCCCTGGACGCGGACCTCGCGTATCAGATCGCATTTTTGGCGGAGATCTTCCAGGCGAGAGCGGAACAGATCGCCGAGGAGCTTTGCCCGTTCGAGGAGCTTTTCTTGCTCGATCATTTGGATGGCGGCCAGCCCTGCCCGGGCGGCGATTGGATTGCCGCCGAAGGTGCAGGCATGCATGCCGGGGCGCAGACTTTTGGCGATCTCGGCGGTGGTGAGCATGGCCGCTCCGGCGATTCCGCCGCATAGGGCCTTCGACAGGGTCATGACGTCGGGCGTAACGCCGAAGTGCTGATAGGCGAACCACTCGCCCGTGCGCCCGAAGCCGGATTGCACTTCGTCGAAGATCAGCAGCAGGCCGTGCCGGTCGGCCAGTTTGCGCAGGCCGGCCAGGAAACCGTCGGGCGGAATGCGTACGCCGCCCTCGCCCTGGATGGGTTCGATCATCAAAGCGGCGGTTTCATCGTCGATGAGTTTTGCCACGGCGTCCAGATCGCCGAATGGCGCATAGACAAAACCGGCCATCAAGGGGCCCAGGCCCTCGTGATACTTGGGCTGGGCCGTGGCCGATGTCGATCCCAGGGTGCGGCCGTGAAATCCGCCCTCGAAGGTGATGATTTTGTATCGCGGTCTTTTTGAATGCAGGCGGGTGAGTTTGATGGCGGCCTCGTTGGCCTCGGTGCCGGAGTTGCAAAAGAAGGCCTGGCCGCCGAAACTCCGTTGGCTTAAGGCCTTGGCCCAAAGCCCTTGCAGATCGGTGTACCAGGTATTGGGAACGTGCATCAGTTTGCCCAACTGATCGCGGACCGCCTCGACCACCGGCGCGGGACAATGGCCCAGCATATTGCATCCCCAACCGGGAAACAGGTCCAAGTAGCGGTTGCCCTCGCTGTCCCAGACGTACGAGCCTTCGCCGCGGACCAAGGACACGGGAAAACGGCCGTAATTGGGTATGACATACCGCTGGAACAGATCGATTGTTTCCATGGAACTTAACGGTTTATCGGCCACGTAATAACTCCTAAACTAGCGGGCAGTGGGCAATGGACGGTATGGACGATATAGACATGGTTTGTCCATTTCGCCCATAATCCACTGCGCATTTTATTCTTTGACGATTTGCGTACCAACACCTTTTGTGGTATAGACTTCCAACATCAGGGAATGTCGGAGGCGGCCGTCGATGATATGGACTTTACGTACTCCGTGCTCCAAGATTTGCAGGCAAGCCTCGACTTTGGGGATCATGCCGGAGTCGATGGTCCCATTGGCGATCAATTGGCGTGCCTCCTGGAGATTAAGGGAATGAATAAGGGAATCGGGATCGGATTTATCGCGGCGGACTCCGTTGACGTCGCTGAGATAAACTAGTTTTTCGGCCTCTACGGCTTGGGCCACGGCCGTGGCGGCCGTATCGGCGTTGACGTTGAGTTTCTGCCGTTCCTTGGTCATGCACATGGAGGGGATCACGGGCACGATGCCGGCGCGGCAGAGGTTTTCGATGGTTGCCCGATCGACGCGGGTAACGTTGCCCACGTAGCCCAGATCGATGGGATTGCCGTTTTCGCCGGGCAGTTCGATGCGTTCACCGCGGAGGACATTGGTGGTTTTGAAGTTTAGGGCCTGGGCCAGGCCGCCGAGTTCATTGATCCGCCGGGCGAGTTCTTCGTTGATTTCGCAAGCCAGCACGCGTTCTACAATATCCAAAGTGGCTTGGTCGGTGTAACGGCGGCCTTGGACGAATTGGGGTTGCAATCCGGCCTCGGCCATGGCCCGGCTGATGGCAGCCCCGCCGCCATGGACCAATACGGGCGCATGCCGACGGTTTCCATGAAGACGATGTCCAGGAGTAGATGCATAATAGCCCGATCGTCTTCCATGACGCTGCCACCCAGCTTGATGACCGTGATTTTGCCACGGAACTGGCGAATCCATTGGAGTGCTTCAATGAGCACGTCGGCTTTTTGGATGGCTTCTTCCAACGGGGTGTTCCTGGAGCTATTGAGTAATTAGCGCGAAGGTAGGTAAAAGGCAAACCCCCGGCAGGAATAGCCGCACCGGGGGAAACCCCACATTTTAATCTTGTTGCCTAAAGTGTCAACGGCAAAGAAACGGTAATTTAGTGAATCGGCGGAGAGCCAACTCGCCAGAATGGGAAAGTGAGGGTAAACTATTTCCAAGGAGAAATCTCAGTGAATACCATGTATCTGCTTCCTTGTTCTTGCGGACGAAAAATACCGGTTCAGTTGCGTCAGGCCGGTGAAATAGTGAAATGCGATTGTGGTAACTCTATAGAGGTACCTACTTTGTCGATTATTAAGAAACTGGAACGAGCCCAAGCTCCGGCCGAGCATAAAATGATCCAACCTAATTGGACTTTCGGACATGGCTTAATATTCGTGGGGGGGTTGGTTATTCTTATCGCGATTGGCCTTAGCGTATGGCTTGTGTTGTCCAGATTGAGCGATCCCTTCGCCAATTTCACACCCGAGGGGATGATACAAGCCGCTCATACCCGTACTCCCTTACAAAGTCTACGCCTGTGGCAGATGTTGGAAAAAGGCGGACTCGAACACCACAAACGCGGCGCTGAAATAGCCTATGAAGACGAACAAAAAAGACAAACCGTTATATGGTGGCTATGGAGCCTGCTTCCGATAAGCGGACTCGGGCTGATCGCGGCCGGATTCATTGTCTTGAATTTTAAGAAGAAAAAATCCAGGCAGACGGCTAGAGGGTAGAGTCTTAGTGTCGTGTTTTGAGTGCATTTGGCGAGCACGGTTTGCAAATTGCGAATTACAAAATGTAAATTGAACCACCAGCGACACTTACTGGATTTGACGCTTCAATTCCAACTTCAAAGATCTTAACCGAAAACCGATTACTGCAAACTGAAAATTACTTCATGAAAGCCAAATTAAACACCCGTGACACGCAAACGTTAAAACGACTCAAGGAACTGGCCGACTCGACGGCAGAGGCGGCGGCCAAAAAGCGCGATCCGTACGTGGACGTTCCCGCCCGCTCGCTATCGAACGTCCGCTACAACAAGTCCAAGCGGTTTATCGAGATGGGCGGAAACTCCAATCGCAGGCAGCTTTTCAACCTATCGCAAGCTAAAAGCTACATGCAAACCATGCTCGTGGCCAGCGGCGCCACGCAACTCATCGAACAAGGCAAAAGCACCAGCATCCGTGGTTTGTATTATCTGCTAAAGCATACTATCGACGGGGCCAAGGAAGAAACTTTCGCCGACCAGTCGGAGTGCGACCCAGTGATCGAGGACGTGGAGGTTCTGCTTAACGCCCTGCGCGAGGAGTTGCATCTATACGCCCAAAAACGCGGCGATATGGTGGGCGACATAATGCTCGTGGACAACGGCGATGAAATCGACTGTGCGCGCATGGGATCGGGCGGATACGGCATCCCCTCGATAGTCGAGCCGGAGGTGATCAAATTCAAAAAATGCTCGGCCAAGTTCATCCTGCACGTCGAAAAAGACACCGTCTGGCAGCGGTTCAACGAAGACAAATTCTGGCGGAAGCACAACTGCATTCTCACCCACGGAGCGGGCCAGCCGCCGCGCGGGGTGCGGCGGATGCTGTACCGGCTGCACAACGAACTGACACTGCCCGTGTATTGCCTTTTGGACAACGATCCCTGGGGATATTACATCTACAGCGTAATAAAGCAGGGCTCGATCAATCTGGCCTACGAATCGCAGCGGATGGCCATTCCCGATGCCAAATTTCTCGGCCTGCGATCAAAGGACTTTAAAGAATGCGGACTTTCTGAAAGTGTAACGATCTCATTAAACGACACCGACCGCAAAAGGGCCAGGCAAATCGCCAACTACCCTTGGTTTGCCCAGAAAAAACCGTGGCAGAAAGAGATCGAGCGGTTGTTGGAAAACGGTTTCAAGCTGGAAGTCGAGGCCCTGATCTCGAAGGACATCAGCTACGTGACCGAGCAGTACACGCCCGCAAGGCTCAAGGCCGAGGATTGGCTGGATTAGTTAAGCTAATTGCCTAGCTCTCATGCTTAAAAGAGAGATATGGTTTTTAACTTTAGCCAGACTGGGCAATAAATTGCCCAGCCCCTTCGTCAGATCCCTATTATCTCGCGGCGCATCTGGATTATCACACCGTAAGCACGATTTTGCCGGTCAGGGTGCCGGCGTGGCGCAGGGTGTTTTCTTCTTGCAGTCGGTGGGCGGCGGCGGCTTGGGCCAGGGGCATGGTCTTGCCGATAATGGGGCGAAGTCGGCCGCGGGCCATCCAGCGGTTGATTTCGGCGGCGCACTTGCGTTGCTCCTCGGGCGGGGCGTTGAACATGGCGAACCCGTGCAACGAGCAGTCTTTGACATAGAAGGGGCCGACGGGCAGGGGCGGGCGGGAGTCGCGGCCGGCCATGACGATGATCCGCCCGCGCATGGCCATGTGCGATACGGCCAGATCGAAATCTTGTTCTCGCAGGGTTTCCCACAACAGGTCGATGGGGCCGAATTTGGCAAGCGCGGCTTCGAGGTCGCCGGTCTTATAATTGATCGCGACGTTGGCGCCGATCTGGCGGCAGAGTTGCACTTTTTCCTCGCTGCCGGCGGTGGTGATGACTTTAGCTCCGACGGCCCGGGCCATTTGAACCACGGCCGAGCCGACGCCGCCGGCGCCGCCGTTGATGAACACTTTTTCGCCCATTTTCAGATTAGCGATACGGAAGCAGCCCAGATGAGCGGTTATGCCCGTCAGGGCCATGGCGGCGGCATTGGCATCGGAAACTTCTTCGGGTGTGGGATACAGCCAGCATTCATCGACGGCGGCGAATTCGGAAAATGTGCCTTGCCGGCCGAGCAGGCCTTGGTTGCTGCCCCAAACCCGATCGCCGGGTTTGTATTTGCTAGCATCGGGTCCCACCGCGTCAACAACGCCCGCCAGGTCGCAGCCGATGACGAACGGCTTGGGCAAATCCATGGGATATAATCCCGCGCGAATGTATGTATCGACCGGATTGACGGCGACGGCCTTCACCTTTACCAGCACCTGTGCCGCGACCGGTTTCGGCTTGGGCAAGCTGCCGAAAATAATATTCTCAGGCGGACCGGGTTTTTCGATATAGGCGGCTTTCATTTTAGGCCTCCTGACGGTAAATGGAGGTACGCGGGCGAGAATAGAATTGTAATATTAAGATGTATTTAACATTTTTAACAAGTCGGATTGGCATTAATTTGGTAATTTTCTAGATAATATATGGCAATTAAGAGGGAAAGTCGAGCCTCTCATACAATTTCCAGCGATTGACATGTTTGCGCCACCTAAAAAATGCCCTTATTATTAATGATACCTTAACTGACTAAATCCGGCAGCTTATTGACTAGCGTGATTCCATGTAAAAATACAAGAATTTGCCCGACAATTACATGATTTTATATTCCCGATTAGGTCATGCCATGAATTACTTTTTTTAAGCCTCTGACAAAATGGGGACTGGTATTACCTCACTAGAGGCGGTAACGTTGCCACGTTCAATATGGATATTATGGTGTTGAATTCCGCTTAAACCGCACCCCGTGGATGCGGCCTAGAGGGACAGTCCCATTTTCGTTGACACGAACATCGGGACATTCCCTACCTGTCTGGAAGGGGCCTGAAACGGGCCGAAGGTTGGCGACGACGCAGATGCCGATTGGACAGTTTCAGGCAAGCCGCCGGGGATGGTATCTGGAAAGTCAGGCAGTCCGCGTTTAATTGGAATTGTCCGCGGTTTTTGTGTTTCAGGCCTAATCGGCAGAATCGACAATTCTTGCGTTGCGCCGGTTTGCTTAAACCAAACTGCCGGAATAATTGGAAAATTAACAAGCGGAATATGCAGGAAAGATGGCGGAAAAACCAACTTTACCGCCATGATTCACCGGTTTAAGCGGTCAGGGTTCGTTTTATTCGGCATTGTCCGAAACTCGCATACATTCGGCTCACCTTGTCAGTAGATTGCTTGGGTGCAGAAAATCGATCTTGCGCGTCGATAGTTGTGTTGGGCCGACCAGGATGCTCCGCACAGCGATATCATATTATGACCAAGACAACGCGACGTAGACAGGCTGCATCGGTACAATCGCCTTTAGAGACGTACCTTCGCGAAATCAACGAAACATCGCTGCTTTCGGCCGACGATGAGCACGAATTGGCAATAGCCATCGGGTCCGGCGACATCCAAGCCCGCGACCGCATGGTCCGCGCCAATCTTCGCCTGGTGGTGAATATCGCCCGGGGATACACGGGCAAAGGGCTGAGCCTGCAAGATTTGATAGAAGAAGGGAACTTGGGTCTGTTGCGGGCGGTGGAAGGATTCGATCCGGCCATCGGCACCCGTTTTTCGACTTATGCCAGTTATTGGATCAAGCAATCGATAAAGCGGGCGTTGATCAACTCGGCCAAGACCATCCGCATACCCGCCTACATGGTGGAGTTGCTATCCAAATGGCGCCGGGCGACGACGCGGCTGGCCGACGAGCTGGGGCGCACGCCCACGCCCGAGGAAATCGCCCGCGTGTTGGGTCTGCCGCGGAAAAAGCTGCCCATCATCAAAAAGGCCATCCGCATTTACAACCTCACACCGCAGACCGATCAGGCCGAAGCCGGCTGGTCCTTGGGCGAGATGATCATGGACGAACGGATGCAAACGCCCGAAGATGCGCTGGTCGAGAACGACAATCTCATCCACGTATTGCGGCAACTGGAAATTATGGATCAGCGCGAGGCCACCGTGCTTAGGATGCGTTTCGGCCTGGACGGGCATTTGCCGCGGACTCTAAAAGAAATCGGCGAAAGCCTGGGCCTGACGCGGGAACGCGTGCGGCAAATCGAAACCGAGGCCCTGAACAAGTTGGCCGAAAGCTTAAACGGCCCCATCGCATTCAATGTCAAACCGGACGCGGAATCCGTTTTAACGCCACACCCCTAATGCAATGCGGTTCTTTGAAACAGTAACCGACCTTGAGGCCGGAGCGGAATTGCTCAGGCGGCGGGCATACGGGGTGATCGAAATGGCTGACGGCCGATTCCGGCGCATCAGGATACGGCCGTTTCCCAAAATCATTTCCGTTCCCGAGATTTTTTTTATCGGCAATTGCTTTCATAATAGAGTGCCGGGCGACCGGTTTTGGCTGTATTACAACCAGCCGCGACGGTTTCCGAATTTTTTGGTGCTCAAGTACGTGTTGTCCACGCAAGAGGCGAGTTTTGGCAGCCTTGCGCGGGCGTTGGACGTGCTCGACTATATAGCCCGGCTGAAACAGAGCGACGCCCTGCTTTGCGACGCGGGCAACCGTCGAATAAGCACAAAAATGTTCGAGCGTTGGGGCTGGGCGCCGCATTGTCCGTCGTGCTGGCACAGGCATTATATCAAGCGATTTTACGGCACTTATCCGCCGCCGGCGAAGTGGATTCAGAAACAAGATGCAGCTTTGCCTGAAATTATTCAACACGGAGGCACGGAGATCACGGAGGTTGTAAAACAACATTAGTATTCCGGCCTCTGTCGTCATCTTTCCCTTCTGCGGGGTAGCTTATACAAGATTGTCTTGCCCAGTTGCATTATTCCGATGCTTGTAACATGCAAATGGCAAGCGCGGGCGAGGAGCCTGCCTTGCGGCAACAATTTCTAGCTGTTATAGTTTTCTACTGTTTTCAACTTCCGTGCCTTCCGTGTCCGGGTGCAAAGTGCCGCGATCAGGAGATTGCCAATATGAGTGAAACTCTTAAACGAATTCGCGTGGGCCATAGCCCGGACGCAGACGACGCTTTTATGTTTTACGCCCTGGCGAAAAATCGCATTGACACGGGCCGATATCGCTTCAAGCACGAACTGGTGGACATCGAGACGCTCAATCGCCGCGCGTTTGCGGCCGAGTTGGAGCTGACGGCCGTGAGCGTTCATGCATACGCGTATCTCACCGATAGTTATATGCTGTGTTCCTGCGGGGCGAGCATGGGGGATCGCTACGGGCCGATCGTCGTTGCCCGGGAAAAGATGCCGGTGGAGCGCCTCAAGGGGGCCGTTATTGCCGTGCCGGGCGAACTTACCACGGCCTATCTAGCGTTGCGCCTGTGCCTTAACGCCGATTTTTCCCACGTGGCAGTTCCATTCGATTGCATTCTCGATGCCGTTCGGGCTGGAGATTACAAGGGACAGCCGGTGGACGCCGGGTTGGTGATTCATGAAGGCCAACTCACATACATGGGAGAAGGACTGGAACTGATTTTGGACACGGGTCAATGGTGGTTCGAGAAGACTGGCCTTCCCTTGCCTTTGGGGGCAAACGCCGTTCGCAAGGATTTGGGCAAAGAAACGATTCGAGACGTGCACCGGTTGTTGAAGCAGAGCATCGAGTACGGGCTGGAACACCGCGAAGAGGCGTTGGATTATGCGCTGGGATTCGGCCGCGGATTAGAGCGCGAGAAGGCCGATCGGTTTGTGGCCATGTACGTCAACCAATGGACGCTGGATTTCGGTCCCCGGGGGCGGCAGGCAGTGGCCCGGCTGCTGGAGATGGGTTATCAGTCGGGCGTGCTTGCCAAGCTGGTCGTGCCGGAATTCGTGGAAGCGTAAGATTGCAAAATGCAAATTGAATTACATCTTTTCGCCCTTCGCTTACTCCTTTTGTCTTAAGAGCTATCCGAGCATTCCAATTTAAACAAGAGGGCATGCGATAAATTCGAGCCATTTGTGTTGATGGCGGCCATGGGGCTATAGGTGAATCGGAAATAACCGGTGCAAATGGCTATCTATGCGTAAAAATCAAATTTCTTGACAAGTCGGCTATATGAAAGTAAAATAACAATTTAGTATAATTGAGGGGTGCTTTACTCCGACTTTTACTAATCATTAGCATCTACTGAGATATTTACTAGGGTTTTTCTGGCCCGGTGGGGAGATACACCATGTTTCAACAGTTTCGGATGCGGTTTTTTTTCTGTTTGTTTATCACGATCGCAGTTTTATGCACCGCGACACTTACCCAAGGGGCGATTTACCAGTGGGTATCGACTACCCAAGGCATACAGCAAAGCAGCACACTCTGTCCCGACGGCGCGAATGTAAGTGCGGGCCCCAACGCGAGCCTTTCTAATATAGACTTAACTCAGGCATATATCCCTTTAGTTGACCTTACCAATACCGATCTCACCAAAACGAATCTCACGTTGGCTTATTTATACGGGGCAGTATTTAATAATGCCGAGGTTAGCGGCGCAAATTTTAGTTACACCACTCCTCTTAGCTTTTCTCTGCCGCAACTTCAATCGACGGCCAGTTACCAACAAAAAGACCTCTCAGGGATCGGTTTATCCGGAAATAACTTAACGGACTGGGATTTAAGCGGACAAGACCTCTCCAGCGCTACTTTTAACTCCTCCAATCTGAGCGGCGCCGATCTTACGGGAGCGACTCTCACGACGGCCTCTTTCGAGTCTGCAATACTGATAAACGCGAAAATCGATAACGCCAGTATTAGCGGCGCAAATTTTAACTCCACCACCGGTTCCCTGAGTGGAATCTTTAAAAGCGGCTTCACACAGGCACAACTTGCGTCTACCAAGAGCTATCAGGATAAAATACTCACAGGAATTAATTTTGGCTCCAACAACTTAAGTGGTTGGGATTTCCATGGACAAGATCTATCGAGTACGATTTTCTCTGGGACAAATTTGACAGGCGCGGATTTCAGCAATGCCAAGATTCATCAAGACCCCGAACCAAGTCTTGATCCCGCCGTTTTTACCGGCGCCGCAAACTTCTCTGACACCACTTCCCGTGGATTCACTCAGGCGCAGCTCAAGTCCACGGCCAGCTATAAAGACAAGATCCTCGATGGAATTCGTTTAGGCGGAAACAACTTAAGTGGTTGGGATTTCCAAGGGCAGTCTGTCAAGAATGCGATTTTCACGCATTCAAATTTAGCGGGTGCGGATTTTGCCAATAGCATAGTTAGCGGATCAAATTTTTCTCAAGTGATCCTGGCAGGTGCGGATTTCACAAATGCCGTAATTCAAAAACTTCCTGCAGACATCGGAAGTCCCGGGTATGATGGAGCGGATTTCTCAAGCACCACCGCCCAGGGATTTACCCAGGGGCAGCTCCAATCAACGCAAAGTTACCAAGACAAGAATCTTACAGGCATTAAATTAGTATCGAATAACCTTAGCGGCTGGGATTTCCATGGACAAGATCTCACAAGCGCCGCGTTTGACACTTCAAACTTGACCGGCGCCAATCTTTCGCAGGCAACTCTCACAAGCGCCTCTTTTGCAGGCGCTAACCTGTCGGGGGCGACGTTCGCCAATGCCGATGTCAGCAGCGCGAATTTCAGCAATACCACCGGCTTCGCGCAGGCGCAACTTCAATCCACGACAAACTATCAAAACAAGAACCTTTCCGGGATGCAATTCAAAGGAGATAATTTAAGCGGCTGGGATCTCCACGCACAAGATCTCACAAGCGACACTTTTGCCTCCGCCGCCATGAAGAATGCCAATCTCTCGGGCGCAAATCTCATAAACGCCACTTTAGCGGGCGCTGATCTGACGGGCGCGAACTTAAATAATGCCGACGTTCGCGGAACGTGTTTTCTCGTTACGCAAGGCCTCACGCAGGCGCAACTTCAATCCACATCCAGCTATCAAAACCAAGACCTCAGATATATTCGCTTAACGATGAACAATTTAAGCGGCTGGGATTTCCATGGACAAGATCTCGCAAATGCGTGTTTCGCGGCCGCCAATCTGAATGGCACGGTTTTTTCTAACGCCGTGATAAATGGAAACAGCAATACCCTCGGAGCGGATTTTAGCGACGCTACCGGTTTTACACAGGCCCAACTCCAATCGACAAGCAGTTACCAAAATAAAAATCTTTACGGGATTGGGCTGCAAGGAAATAATTTAAGCCGCTGGGATTTCAACGGTCAAGATCTCTCATTCGCCGTGTTTAACTATTCCAATCTGACTGGGGCGAATCTTTCCAATACCAGTGTCATTGTAACAAGTTTTGCCAATTCCACGTTAACCCGTGCGGATTTTTCCAACGCCACGATCCTTGGAGCTGACTTTACCAATACAACATCCGGGGGCTTTACTCTGAAACAGTTACAATCCACGGCCAGTTATCAAACCAAGGACTTAAGAGGGATTCAGTTGGCTGGAAATAATTTGACAAGTTGGGATTTCCACGGACAAGATCTGTCGTTCTCCTCGTTTTACACGACGCTTAACAATGGCACCAAGTACATTGCGAACCTGAACGGCGCCAACTTGCGCAAACGAGTCTTGCAAATGCGAATCTTACTTCCGCCAGCCTAACCGGCGCAGGATTTTAGCGCCGCGGACACGCGCGGGTCAACAGGCATTAATTTCACGGGCACGACCACGGTGAACACAATTCGGCCTGACGGCTCGATTCAAGGCCTTAACCTTTCCGGAGGAAATACTCTAGTAGTGCGGAATTACGCGGTCGATGCAACGGGCGCATCGGCGTCCCTTCCCATCAAGGTGCAAAATAGCATGACCATGGGCACCAACGGCATCCTGCAAATGGCTTTTGATGACCAGGATTGGAAATCGACGATTTCCTTTGCGGCGGGAATTCCCGTCACGTTGGGCGGCACATTAAAATTAACATTTAAAGATGGCGTGGATGTTACGCAACTCGGCACTCCTACTTTCGATTTATTCGATTGGACCGGCGTGAATCTAAATGGGACTACGTTTAATGTGGATCAAGGCGGTTATACATGGGATCTAACGAAATTGTATACAGATGGAACCATAACCTTCGAGGGACTAACAGCGGCTAATTCACTTATGGCGGGAGATAGCAGTGCGAACGGACTCTCAGCCGGGAACGATCTGTCCGGGGCACTGTCCGGCAATGATCCTGCACTCAGCATTGCGCCGGTCCCCGAGCCCGCCTCATTGGGACTCTTGATAATGGGATTGCTCAGCCTCTTTGCGTGGAAATTCCGTCGCGGCAAGCAGACGGCATTATAGCGATAAATTGGGTCGAGGAATTCACAGCGACGGCGACTGCGCTTTTTGTAGGGTGCGTGAAACGCACCGCAACTTGGAGAAGAAGGTGGTGCGTTTCACGCACCCTACGGTTTTTACCAATACCATTCCAGCGACAAGCTGACGCCGTGTGCGTAGATGCCGCCGTTGGTATTAATAGTATTATTAGAACCTGGATCCAAATTCCAGGTAAGTTGTTCCGGGGCCAATGCCAGGCCGTTAATCCACATGAAATCGTAGGCTGCTCGGCCCATCAGGTTGGGCTTGAATTTATACGTCGCCTCGAAGCCGAGCTCTCCGATCAGAGCGACCCTTTGTGCTTGTTGTGTAAAGCGGTCGTTAAAGAAATACTGTAGTTCTGGCGCACCCACCGGATTGTTGACAATTTCTTTTACATCCCTAGAGAAATTTACATAGGGCCCTATTTTGGCCCTCACACCCCAGGCCCATTTGCAGCGACGAAACATGATGTCGGAGCCGATTTGCAAACCGATCAAATCGTTTTCGGTTTTAGTGTTATAATCGCCAAACACGGGCGTCGTGGCAGTATCCCCGGTAGTATTATCGGTTATAGTTACTTTTCCCTGGCTATGTAGATGAAAACCCTCGCCCACGGTCATATATCTCAAACCGACTAAATAGGACATAAAAGTACCCGGTTGGCATTCCCGGCGCCAGCGGCCGCTGGGCTGCAACACCAGTTGATCGGGGCGGCCCCGAGGGCGCAAACGCAAATTCAATTCGAAATTATGCATCTCGCTGTCTGTTTGAATAGAATAACTATCGACGTGATCAAAGCCTCCCACTCCCCATGCAGAGTTTAAAGTTGTAGGAAGAGCTCCCGGTTGATTAAAAAAAGTTGCGGTATTTAGTACACTATGATCAGGATTAACTTCGCTGAGGAACGGACTAACTAACTCACCTCCGTTGGTGAATGTGAAACGACCGTCAGTGGTGGTTACAGAAAATTGGTTTTGGAAAGGTGTCTGGATGAGATGAGAGTCTTCCCACGTGTTCATCCCCCAGTATGTGAATTCCAAGAAATCGTCGCGATCCATGGAGTCCCGGCCTAGATAACGCCCAATTGTCGCCAGATAACCAGGTGCTATGTTATAATTCAGTGAATGTCCACTAAATGTTGGATCATATACCTGTCCAATTACCTCGCCTGTTACTGGACTGATTTCATTAGTGGGTTCAGACATAATAGTTGCATTTCGTGGACGGCTGCGGGTTAGAATACGTGAGCCTTGCTCGAGATACCAACAAGGGGGCGTGCAATAGCCGCCGCCGCAAACCGCACAGCAATTTCCGGGCTCGGCGCCGTCCCACAGTCCGTTTTCCACGCCTGCCATTCCGTTTGCCACGCCTGTCATATTGTCGGGCACAGCTTGGGGATTCTGATCGGATGGAACTACGCCGGGGGATATAGTGCTCGGCACGGAATTGCTTGGTTGCGTTTGCGATGCGGCCGCTGGTGTCGGGGTGGAATTCTGGGATGGTTGGGGGGTGGTTGGAGTGGCGCCGGATTGGTCGGCGGACTCTTGCTGTTGGGCCACATATATTGTCTTGGAATGAGTATTTTGTGAAGACTGTTTATTTGGATTGGTTTGCTGTGCCAAGAGTTGGGTACTAGACAGCATCCCTATACAGATTGAAAACGTCAAGATTTGCCTTGTTGCCGTTTTCACTAGTTTATCCTCCTTGCTTTTCCTGCCGAAATTATCAAGAATAGCTGATATATCATTAGTTTATAGAATCTCACCACAGCCTAATCGGCCAAGATTGGCCCTTAGAATAGGAATAACCGTTAAAAACTAAAAATTGTATGCAAACGTGATAATCGGCAAGGTTTTCTGCGTATTCCTAAATTACTCAGTTAACCTCAGTTATCTAATTTGGCTACAGGTTGGAGGCCGGCGGGGTGAATGGGACCTTTGTTTGAGGTTTGTGTGTGTTTTACACACAAGTTTTTATTTCAAATTGGGCAATGACAAATTGCAGGATGTAAAAGCATAACTAATTGCGAGTTTTGTCACTGTGATTCCGTACTTCGCATTGATTAAATTAAAACCGATAACTGAAAACCATCTACCATGACCCATCTACCATCTACCAAAATACGGCAGATGTTCGGCGAGATTGCCGGGTGGTATGATTTTTTGAATCATTTGTTTTCATTGGGCGTGGATCGATCGTGGCGGAGAAAAACGGTGCGGTTGGTAGGGCCGCGGGACGGGGCCGGGCCGATTCTTGACGTTTGCACCGGTACGGCCGATCTGGCCTTGGCATATTGGAGAGCCAGCCGGCGAATGTCGGCAGTACGCGTGGTGGGGACCGATTTTTGCCGGCCGATGTTGGAAATCGGCAATAAAAAACTTCTCCGGGCCGGCGCAGGAGATAGCCTGGAATTGATCGAGGCGGATACCGTCAGCTTGCCCTTTCCGGACGAAGTTTTTCAAATCGTTTCTGTGGCCTTTGGGCTGCGGAACGTCGGCGATCCGGACAAAGGTTTACAAGAGATGATTCGAGTATGCCGGCCGGGCGGCAGTGTGGCCGTGTTGGAATTCTCGATGCCGCGAATCTGGCCTTTTAATTTGCTTTATAATTGGTATTTTCAACATGTATTGCCACGGATTGGGCAGACCCTGGCACGCAACACCCAAAAGGCGTATAATTATCTTCCTGAGAGCGTGGGCCGATTTCCTCAAGGCGAGGCGTTTGTCCAACTGATGCGTGACGCCGGATTGAAGGAGGTGGCAATTTACCCTTTTACTTTCGGCATAGCCATATTATACGTTGGCAAGAAGTAGGAAAGGCAGGAAAAGGGCCAGGCCCCCTTTTGCCGGAAAGGATCAGTGCGAATGACGAAACAGAATGTAGTTGTAGCTATTACCGGGGCAAGCGGAGTAACATACGCCATCCGATTGATGGAGGTGCTTTCGGCGGCCGGATGCGACGTGCATCTGACTATAAGTGCCGCTGCACAGGCCGTGTTTCAACAAGAGCTGGACCTGACCGTCGATTTGGATAATTTCAATCCGGCGATGCTGATGCTGGACACCGGGCCGACTCCGAAAGACCACAAGTTGCAAACCATTCGCTCCGTGGCCGGCATATCGAGCGATTCCAGCAACGTGTTGGCCGTGGGTTCGGGCGAGTCGGGCAAATTCCATTACCATCACTACCGCGACTATCTGGCCCCTATTGCCAGCGGTTCATTTTTGACCGACGGGATGGTGATTTGCCCTTGTTCCAGCGGCACTCTTAAGCGCGATAGTCCACGGCACGAGCACGAATTTGATTCACCGCGCGGCCGAAGTGCATTTGAAGGAGCGGCGGAAACTGATATTAGTGCCGCGTGAGACGCCGCTTTCGCTGGTGATGCTCGACAACCTCCGCCGCGCCGCCGAGGTCGGCGCGATTATACTGCCAGCCATGCCCGGTTTCTATCACGGCGTGAAATCCATCGGCGACCTGGTTGATTTCATCGTGGCCAGGATATGCGATCAGTTGGGCGTTGAAAACGCTTTGATCCAGCGCTGGGGGAGTTAGATAGAGTGGGGAGTGGGGAGTGAAGAGTGACAAGCGTCCGCCGAATGCTGGAAATGATTCGCTTCAGCCATACGCTGTTTGCATTGCCGTTTGCGCTGTTGGCGGCGATCATGGCGTGGAACGAAAACGCGCGGAGTTCGCCGCCGGTGGCGTTTCGATATCTTGATTTGGCTGGGCATCTTGGCGTGCATGGTCTTCGCCCGCAGCACGGCGATGGCGTTTAATCGAATTGCCGATCGGAGGCTGGACGCGCTTAATCCGCGCACGCAAACGCGGCACTTGCCCGGCGGCGGATTAAGCGTTGGCGAGCGTGGCCTTGTTTACGGCGCTGTGCGGGGCGGGATTTGTGGCAAGCACGCTTTTGTTTTTGCCGCATAATTGGATTCCGCTGGCGGCGTCGCTTCCCGTGCTGTTGTTTTTGATGGGTTATAGTTATGCGAAACGTTTTACTCTGTTGTCGCATTTTTGGCTTGGGGCGGCGTTGATGCTTGCGCCGCTGGCGGCTTGGGTGGCGATCCGGGCGGAGATTAGTCCGGCGCCGTTGGTGCTTGGCGGGGCGGTGCTGTTTTGGGTGGCGGGTTTCGATATCATCTACGCCTGCCAGGATTTTGATTTTGACGTGCGGATGCGGCTTAGGAGCATTCCCGCCCGATTCGGCGTGGTCGCGGCCCTGCGTATCGCCGCTTTATGCCATCTGGTGATGGTCGCATTGCTTTTGATGTTGCCGCTTGTATATCCTTTTTTTGGCCGGATATATTTAACCGGCATTGTGTGTATCGCCGGACTGTTGTTTTATGAACATCGGATCGTCCGGCCCGACGATCTCACCCGGGTCAACCGGGCGTTTTTCCAGGTAAACGCCGTAGTTAGCGTGGGATTATTGGTGATCGGGGCGGCGGATTTGGTGTGGTAGTTTTAAAAGATGAGGGATGAGGGATAAGGGGTTTCGCGCTAAAAAAGTTTGAACAGTAAACTGAAAACCGTGAACCGTAAACCGAAATCTTCATGATGTTGGATCGCATTAGCAAAAAAATCGAAGCCGGCGAGAGATTGACCGCGGCGGAAGGGGAGTTTTTGTTTCTGCCGGAAACGGATATACACGCCGTCGGCGAGTTGGCCGAGTTTGTCAGCCGGCGCAAAAATGGCAATGTGGCTTATTATAATCGCAACGCCCATTTGAATCCGACGAACATCTGCGCGTATCGCTGTGCATTGTGTGCTTATAGCCGGGATAAGGATGACCCTGGAGGCCTATGCGATGGATATCGACGAGATATTAAAGCGAGGCCGGGAAGCGTCTGAGGCCGGGTGCACGGAATTGCACATCGTCAGCGGCGCGCATCCGGAAAAACCATACGCCTGGTACCTCGATATGATCCGGGAACTGCACGCGGCGTTTCCGCAAATTCATTTGAAGGCTTGGACGGCGGTGGAGATCGACTGGTTTACGCGGATTACGGGGCGGACGGTGCGGGCGATATTAGAAGAGATGCGAGCGGCCGGTTTGGGGAGTTTGCCCGGCGGGGGCGCGGAAATTTTCGATCCGGAAATCCGCAGGCAAATTTGCCCTGGCAAGGCCGACGGGGAAACCTGGCTGACGGTGCATCGCACGGCCCATGAACTCGGCCTGCGTTCGAATGCCACCATGCTCTACGGTCACCTGGAAGGCGCCAAACATCGCATCGACCATCTGCTGCAATTGCGGCAACTTCAGGACGAAACCGGCGGGTTTCAGGCCTTTGTACCTTTGGCGTTTCATCCGGAAAATACACGACTATCTCAGCACTGGCAGAGCCAGTGGCACGCAGCGGATCGGCAGAGCCAGTGGCACTCGGCGATGCGCAGGGCGTCGCCGCTAGTGGATCTGCGGGTGATCGCCGTCAGTCGGCTGATGCTCGACAATTTCCCGCACGTCAAGGCATACTGGATTTCGCTGGGCATCGGCGTGGCCCAAACGGCATTGGCCTACGGGGCCGACGACCTGGATGGAACGGTGCGATATGAACGCATCCATCATGCGGCCGGATCGAAAACGCCCGAGGCCTTGACGATCGACGAGCTGCGGGGACTGATCGCGGAGACCGGGCGCGAACCGGTGGAGCGGGATTCGCTTTATCGGCAGGTCAAGAGAAACGGATACGACTGCCAAACAAACGCAAATGAATGACGAATGTCTAAATCAGAATGACGAAAGAATTCCGAAGGTTAAATGTCTAAATGCAATTTTCCATTAGACCTTTGGGCTTTGACATTCTTTAGACATTAGGCATTAGAATTTAGGCATTTCCCATTATGCAACTTACCGAGCGATTTAACGACGCCTTGCAGTATGCAGTTCAGTTACACGCCGGGCAGGTGCGGAAAGTCAGCGGGGAGCCGTATGTGTCGCATCTGTTGGGGGTGGCCTCGCTTGCATTGGATTACGGGGCCGATGAGGATGAGGCGATTGCCGCGTTGTTGCACGATGCCATCGAAGATCAGGGGGGAATTGCGACAGGCGAGGAAATCGAGCGGCGGTTTGGGCCGGCAGTGGCGGCGATTGTTCGTGGCTGCACCGACTCCGACACCAAGCCTAAGCCGCCTTGGCAGGAGCGAAAAGACGCGTTTTTGGCCAGGCTCGCGCACGCTTCGCCATCGATTCGGTTGGTAGTGGCCTCCGATAAATTGCACAACGTGCGTTCGCTGTTGCGCGATTACCGCAGCCAGGGCGAGGCGATCTGGCGGCACTTTAAAGGCGGCCGGGAAAGAACCCTTTGGTACTATCGCGCGGTTGCGGAAGTCCTCAAGCTATCCGGCACAACGCCGCTGGTTGGAGAACTGGATCGCGCGGTTGCGGAACTGGAACAGCTTGCGGCCGGCGGGGATTCCGCTCCGCCAAAGGCGGGAAACATTAAATAGATTATTTTCAATTTGACCGAAATAGAGGTACGTTCTATGATGCCACCAGAATACATTGAGGCGATTACCGCCGTGCTAAAGGAGATGGAACAGAAATCGCCATTTAAGCTTCGGGGGTGGGGAAAGTATGTTCGGGCAGGCGAACAATACGAAAGGGCAATAACGACTGGGATATGCGAGCGATTAAAAGTGCATCAATTCAACAGCACTCCAGAGAAACCATATCCAAATGGTATGGGCAATTGTGATATTGTTTTCAGTGGAACAGAACAACCTGAGGTATGGATAGAGGCAAAGCTCTATTACACTTTCTATTTTGACGATAGTGATGAGACATACTCAAATCCAAAACCGTCATATGCTGATGGGTACTGGGAGAACCAGATTCACAAACTCATCGCCGACGATTGCGGAGGAAAGTTACTGACATTGTCGCCATTGGCCGAAGTTGCGGGGCTATTATTAGGCTTTGAAATCCAAAACTTAGGCCCTACTGGTAAGCAAATTAACAGAGTTCTCCGATCCGAGATGTCGGAACACCTCGCCGGATGGAGGATTCGTCATTTGTCAGACGTCGAAGGTTGGATCGGTGTGATCAAAGGATGTTGGAAGTATAAGTTTGTGACCAGGGCAATGCTCCTAACGCCTTCATAATGTCTTTCTATGTATTATGCCAGTGGCACTCAGCCCTCACCCTAGCCCTCTCCCAGAGGGAGAGGGGAGGAAGTGCAATTTGGCACAAAAATATCTCTTGAAATTGGGCCAGCGGTTATGCTAAGCGGCCGTCCAAAAATTACTTCGTGATTTAGGGAGCACGAGGGCGAATGGTGTAATTCCAGGATGGACAAATGGCATGGTAATGGATATTGAGTTGGGAAAAGTCGTAGTTGCTGACTTTGACTTTCAGAGGGTAGTGTTTATCGGTGCAAGAGGCTGTGACCTTCAATCCGGTTTCGGTGCGGGTGCCACGAATCAGCCCCAACATCTTGTCCAGACTATCCAACGGTTCTCCCGCCCAGTTGATACTGATCGGCCCGAACAAACGGTGTTCCACGGGATTCCATTTCGATGCACCCGTGGGGTAGTGGGCCACCGTGATCGCCAAACCGTCCTCATCGGCCCAGCGTTGCAGGGCATATTTCCACAGACGGGGACGGCAGCCGTTGCTGCCCCCGGCGTCGGCCTCGATCAGTAGGCGTCGGGCGTGAGGATACCACCAGCGTCCCCGCTGACGCCACCAGCGACGAATGGCGTCTACGGCAAATTGTGGCGTATCGCCATCCATTCCCACATGCACATGCCCACAGTTGTACTTCGGATCGTAGATCCCGTAGGGTGCGGCACGAAATAGGGCGTCTTGCTGGAAATCGTGGGCGTTCACCTCCCGGGGCGTTCTTCGCCAAGTGCGACCGGCGTTCTTGAACTCGCCGATCAGTTCCTTTTTCTTGGTATCCACGCTGAGAACAGGATCACCGCTACGCTGAAAGGCTTCTAGCTCACGCCGCAGATAGCGGAACTGCTTGTCCCGGTCCGGGTGAGGAGGCCCCGTAAACCGCTTCACGTTCACCCGCTGCGAAAAGCCGGACTTGCCCAACAAACGTTGCACAGTGCCTGGAGCCAAGTGCAATCGGCGTCCCAACTCCCGCAAGCCCAGCCGCACGAAACGGCGTCCTGTGGCCGGATCGCCTCCCGTTTCGGGCTCCACGATCTGTTTCAGGCGTCGCTCGATTTCGGGCGTTTTTTTTCCACCGTGGGCCGACCTGCCCCCGGCAGCCGGGCTTGGCCGGTAGGACGCCCCGCCAGCCCCGAAGACAACTCATCTTGGCCACGGCGGATGGTATCCGGATGTAGGCCCGTGACCAGGCTCAGCAACGCCACGCCGCCATGTCCCAAGCGGTTGGCCTCCCAGGCTGCGATCCAACGCCGCTGCTGCTCGTCGCATCGACTAAGCAAGAGATTCAATTGGGCATGCTGTCCCCGGTCGGGGTGACCGTCGCCTTGTGTACAGTGAGAACACTGACATTGATATATTACCGCATCCTGCATAGTTCGCTCTCCCATCCGTGGAACGGAAAGCTACTTATACAGTATTTAGCCGAAAAGTGGAAGTTGTTTTTGGACGGCCACTAAGTTCACGACATCGAGCGGGTATCGGAAGGGCCTGATAGAACAGGTATCAACAAGAGCCCGACGGCGGAAGTTATATTCCGTCGCCGGGCTCTTGTTTTTGCGCGAGGTGAATCGAGCATGATCGAACCGCAACTTGTGGAACAAGTTGAGCGACTGTTGGTCGAGGGCAAATTGAGCTATCGCAAGATCGCGCGGTTTACCGGCGTGAGCCGGGGCACGATAGGGGCGATTGCCTCGGGCAGACGGTGCATCCAGCCCAGACGGATTTGTTTTTTGGAAGAGGAGCCCATGGTTCCCGACGTTCCACCGCAGCGATGTCCGGATTGCGGCGGCATGGTGTATATACCCTGCCGGTTGTGCCGGACGCGAAAAGAAATGGCCAAATTACCGGGCATTCGGGCGTTGATCCGAGCGAATGCATTTCAGCCGTTCACGCTATTAGGGCTGAATTTGAAGCCGGTTCATCAGGAACGATATGAGGAAGTGCGTCGATGGCGAAGGGAACAAATATTTTTACAAACAGATTGTCAATGTAAAACGAAACATCACTGATGGACAAGCCAGCAGTGGCACACGGCCCTCACCCTAACCCTCTCCCAAAGGGAGAGGGGACTATCGAGGAGAATCGAAGCATGACGAAGATCGATGTTCCGCGGATAACGCGGGTCATGGCGCCGCTGGCCGAGGCCCAAGAGAAAATTCGCGACGGCGATCTGCTGTTGTATCGGCGATGGGGAGCCATATCGATTGCCGGGCGGGGCGAACACTGCCATGCGGCCAAGGCGGCATGGTGGGACGGCGATTTGTTCTGCCTGGAAGTGCTGTGGTGGTACGGGGGCCGGGCAGTAACGCTTGTCAGTCAAGTTAAGCAATATCCCGGGCGCTGGGACGTTTATCAGGCCAATCCGAGGAACCGCTGGCCGAATTATGATCGTGCCGGGGCCGTGCGGTTCATGCGCGGGTTATGCGGATGGAATTACGGTTACGCGGGATTGATTGCCGCGTCGTTTTTTCACTTGCCGATAGTGCGGTGGTTCGTTCGGCCCGACATGGACGACGCCGCGGTTGACCGGCGGCCGCCGTTTTGCAGCCAGGCTTGCGCAATGGCCGATCGCCTGGGCGGTGGCGTTGATCCGGTGCCGCACCTGGCCGACCGGCTGACCGAACCGGCCGATTTGGCGCGATCGCCATTTTACCGTTACCGATTTACGCTGACGCCGTGAAGGGATGAAGGTGGTTTAACAAGTCCTGTTGGTCTCATTGGTCTAATGGGAGTAATAGGAGCAATGGGACTAATAGGACTAATGGGAAAATGAACAAAGCAGAAATTAGTGCTGTTACTTGGGCGGCGTTGGAATCGATCGCAAAAAAACAATTTCGACGGGATGCGCTTGCGCCTGGAGCCGAATACGACGTTGCGCTAAAAATCGGCGGCGAAGTTGGCAAGGCATCCTGCGCTTTCCAGGCGGAGGGGCACGTGGTTGTGAACCACGACGGCGTGCGTTTGGCGTCTCAGTCGCCGCCGATACCGCAACTGACGGCCTATCTGCTGGGACTTTTGCCCAAGGCGAAGCGTGAAAACGTGCTCAAGACCCTGCCAGAGATCTTTGCCGCGGCCGACAACCGGCTGCCGGACGTCGATGCCGGACTTGTCGATGCGGCGCAAAAGATGCTTGATCGACTGCGATCGAAAATTCAACAGCATGTTCACGGCTCTATTTCAGTAGCGTACAGAATAGATAAGGGATGAGGGATAAAGGAAACCGCTTGCGGTTTCGCGACAATAAAGAACGGAAAATTTTTTTACTGATTTTTTTAAGGGGAAATTGAAATGCACAAGAAAGTAAAACCGAACAAATGGGCTAAACTTGGCAGGGACATTATGTGGATCGCCGTGCTCATAATGGCACTGGGGATAATCATGGCGATCATAAGCGCACTCAGTGGTACGGCAAATGCCTCGATGACCGATTGCATTGACGCCACTTGCCGCATTACGGCCGCGGACGGTGGCGTGGGCAGCGGCTGTGTATTCGAGATCAACGGGGGGCGGGTGTATGTGCTCACCGCGGCGCACGTGACAGGAAAAGATCGCGCGGTACGCTGCGAGTTTTGGCGGCAGGGACACCAATCGCAGCCATTGGCCGGACAGGTAATCGCCCGGTCGGATACGGCCGATGCGGCCATCGTTGCCGTGGCGGAAGAGGCATTCGACGGCGTGCTGCCGTGCGTTATTCCAATTGCGCCGCGAGAGTATGCCGTGCCGGCAGGGGCCACGCTCAGTTCGGTGGGGTGCGCGAACGGCACGTGGTCGACCGGATGGAAGGGCCATGCCCTGGGTTGTAACGGCGGGGATTTGCATTTTTTACCCACGCCGGCCAACGGGCGGAGCGGCTCGGCGATTTTCGACGCCGAAGGGAAAATGATCATCGCCGTGTTGCGGGCACGCACGGTAAATGATTCGGAAGGCATTGCCACGCCGGTGCAGTGTTTGTATGAGGCATTCGGCGGCCAAACAAAACAGTCCAAGCCGCAGTGGCGAGAAAGTCAGGATTCGACACTAACCCAATGTCCGGGTGGAACATGTCCAAGCGGAACGTGTCCGGCGCCTGCGCCGTATCTTTTGCCTTACCGGAATCGGGAGCAACAACGCAATCAGCAAGCGAGTCCATCGCCGCAGAAGCCCGGAGGCACGTCGCCGGCGTGGCCGACGTTGTCGATCGGTTCATCAAATTCCGTGGATCTGAGTCCGACCAATGAGAAACTGGACAAGATCGCCGACATGCTTGGAACTCTGATCCAGGCGCAGCCGGCCCAAGCGGCGAAGTCCGCGGAGACCATTGATGACAAGGCTCGCAAGCAGGCGGACGAAGCCGCCAAGGCTGCGACCGACGCCAAGACGGCCGCCGACAAAGCCGCTACAGCCGCGGCGGATGCGGGAACCCAGGTGAAAAACCTCGCCGACCAGACCTTGGGCGTGGTTAACGAAGTGAAAAAAGTCGGTTCGGTAATCGAGCGATTCGGCGGCGATCCGGAGACGCTCATTCAAAAGGCGCTTGATCGAGTCAACAAAGTAAAGACCGAACTGGGGCCCAGTGCCGACCCTGACGACGTGGTCAAAGGCTATATCAAGGATCTTGCGAAAGAAAAGCTCAAGGAGGGACTGGCCGGCGGATTGACGTTCGACAAATTGGTTTCCGTGGGAGGCGGGATACCGGCTGTTGGATTGGTGATATTCGGTTGCGTAGTGGTTTGGAAGCTGGTGAACAATAAGCCGCTGGCAATCGAAAGCATCGCGCCGAATTCATTGGCCGCCCAGGCGGCTGCGCAGATACGCGAACACGTGTCCGCGGCCGTCGAGCCGATTAAAACTCAGATTGAAACCAAATATCAGTCAGATTACCGGAGTTGCCACGAACGCCAAGACCGCGGCCGAAGTGGCCAAGACCGTTTCACAAATCGCAGGCCACTACCGCAGGACAATCAACCACGCAAACGACAACCAAATGATTTGAACTTTTGAACCAACGACGGTTATTGGTTGGGGTGGCAGTTGAACTGCCACCCCAACAAAAGGAAATTACGTGCGTACAAGCACGCGCCCTACGAAGGAACCAACTATGAGCGTGCAGGAATGGGAAATCGTTATCTACGTAGTGACGGCGGCGCTGTTGGCGACCGCTCCGTGGATGTTCATGGTTCATGCCAAGTTGGCGGTGCTGTTCGACGCAAGTCGGCCGGCTGGAAACCAAGGTCGACCGCATGGTCGATGCCGATCAGGAGCGGCTGCCGCAGTGCATTCAACACGAAACCGCCTTGAAGGAATTGGAACGCCGCTGGGAAATGCACGCATTGCAGATCGAAAACCTTTCGGATCGGTTGCAGGAAGTTTAAGAAAATCCCTGCCCTCACCCTAACCCTCTCCGGCGCAGCCGAAGGTTAGTCGGGAGAAGGGACTTTTAAGATAGCAATAGGAGAGTGATTGATGCAAATTCGGGATCGGATCAAGGAGTTGCGGCGGGTGCGGGCGAGCGAGTTGCGGCCGAATCGGCGGAATTGGCGGACGCATCCGCAGGCGCAGCGTGATGCGCTGTGCGGCGTGCTGGCCGAGGTGGGTTATGCCGACGCGCTTTTGGTCCGGGAGTTGCCCGACGGTTCGCTGGAATTGATCGACGGCCATCTCCGCGCGGAAACCACGCCCGACGCGGAAGTGCCGGTTTTGATCCTTGATCTCGACGATGCCGAGGCGGCCAAGCTGCTTGCATTGCACGATCCGTTGGCCGGAATGGCCGAAGCAAACGACGATGCCTTGCCGAATTGATCGCGAATGTGGAGACCGAAAACGCCGCGGTCCAGGCATTGTTGGAGCGGATGATTCAGGATCCGGAACCGCCGGTGGAAGATATTGTCGATGAAGAATCGCGCGAGGTCAACGTGCCCGAGGCGTTTCAGGTGGTGGTCGAGTGCCGCGACGAGGCCGATCAGCAGGTGGTTTACGAGCGACTAAGCGGCGAAGGATACAAGTGCAAGTTGCTGACGCTGTAATAGAGATGAGAGATAAGAGATAAGAGATAAGGGATGCCAGTTGTTGATATTACCGTCGATTGTCCGGTGTTCGATTCGTTTCGCGTCGAGCAGGTGGCGGGCATGTTTGACGTGCCGCTTGCGGCCAAGGCGACGAGCGAGTTTCGGGTGGGGGTGCCGGAGGACTTGCTGGATATCGAGGGCCCGCAGCCTGTTGATAGTTGGCGGATCGGTTTGATCGTCGGTCCGTCGGGGAGCGGGAAAAGCACGCTGGCGAAAAAACTATTCGGCGAGCATCTTTATCGCCGCAACGAGTGGCCGGCGGACCGGGCGGTGATCGACGGCCTGGGCGATCTGCCGATCAAGCAGATTACGGGGATGTTTACGGCAGTGGGATTTTCCTCGCCGCCGTCGTGGATAAAACCGTATCATGTTTTAAGCAACGGCGAACAGTTTCGCTGCGACCTTGCCCGGGCGCTGAGCCAGGCAGGCAATAGCGACGACACAGCTGGACAATGCCAAGCATCGTGGCACCGTCAGTGACAGATGGCGGCTTGTGGCGTTCGACGAGTTTACCAGCGTGGTGGACCGCAACGTGGCCCGGGTCATTTCGGCGGCGATTGCAAAGGGGATTCATTCGGGCCGGATCGGCTGCCGGTTTGTGGCCGTGACGTGCCATTACGACGTTACGGAGTGGCTCGAGCCGGATTGGGTGATCGACATGGCGAGTTCGTCGTTCCAACGGAGGCGTCTTCGGCGACCGCCGATCGAGCTTGAAATCGTTCGTTGCCGGCGCAGTGCGTGGCGGTTGTTTGCGCGTCATCACTATTTGAGCGGGGCATTGAGCAGTTACGCGCGGTGTTACATGGCCTTGTGGGAGGGCGTGCCGGCGGCGTTTTGCGCGACGGTGGCGCTTTTGGGGCGGAAGAACCGGCGGCGCGTGAGCCGCATCGTCACCTTGCCCGATTATCAAGGGATCGGCATCGGCATGGCCCTGGCCGAAACGGTGGCCGAGTTGAACCGCCGGGAGGGGTTTCGGCTGAACATCACCGCCAGCCATCCGGCAGTGATCGCACACTGCCGGCGCTCGCCGCGATGGCGGGCGGTGGGAGTGAAAAAGACCGGCTCGCGAAATGCCGAGCGATTTGTAAAAAATTATCGCGGATCGGCGGGCCGTGCGGTGGTGTCGTTCGAATACATTGGCGCACAATCGGCGGGTGGCACTGGCTGAGCCAGTGGCACGCCTGTGCACAATTGTGAAGGAGCAGCATTGTGGCGAAACCCGGAAGACCGCCGGTACTGGATGAGGGGAAGCAACGGGAGATCGTGGCGATCATCTCGATGGGATGCAGCCGGCGGACTGCCGCGCAGTATGTCGGCTGCGATCGAAAAACGATCCAAAACACGGCCGAACGCAATGAGAAGTTTGCGGAAAAATTAGATCGCGCACAGAGTCAGGCGGTGGTCACGCATGTGAAGAACATCAATTCGGCCGCGAAAAAGGCCCAATACTGGCGGGCGGCGGCCTGGGCGCTGGAACGACTCAATCCCGAGGAATACGCCGCGCCGCATCCAGATACGATTGCCGTCGAGCAGGTGTCGAGGCTATTGGATTGTTTTGCGCGGATCGTAATTGAAGCAGTGCCGGTCGATGCATATCGCAAATCCATTATAAAACGATTGGCAGATTTGACCAAGATGGACAGCGAGTCTGTTGCATGCAATCCTGGAAAAGATGTTGATACTACAGAGAGTAAAAATATTGATCATAAATAAGTTTATATGATTTCTCCCGATACCATCGCTGCTGAGTGCGGTATTCCGCCCGGACGGATAGCGGTTTTCTTGCGCCAACTTCATGAAGACATGGCTTTATGGCACGGTCGTGCCAGGCGATCGCGGCGCTTGGGCGGCGGGGCAAAGAACCTTTTGTCTTGGGGCGTTAAGTACCTGCCCGCACATTTCGGGCGCCCGTCGTCGAACATGCACCGCTGGCTGGCCGGGAAGATCGACGCCATGCGGAACGTTCGGGGCATGAAGCTCAACCTGTTGGGTCCGCGCGGCGGGGCCAAATCGACCATCGGCACGCTGGCCTTTCCCTTGCGCGAGGCCGTGGAAGGCCGGGAGCCTTATATCTGGATCGTTTCCGATACAAAGCATCAGGCCTGCGCACACCTGGAGAACATCAAAACCGAATTGCTGGAAAACGGCCTGCTGGCCGAAGATTATCCGCAAGCGGCGGGGCGGGGCAGGGTATGGCGGAACAACTCCATCGTGCTGCGAAACGGCGTGGTCATCGAGGCCTTCGGCACCGGGCAGAGGATTCGCGGGCGGCGCCGCCGGGAACACCGGCCCACGCTGATTATTTGCGACGACCTGCAAAACGACGGACATATTCTTTCGGCCGTGCAGCGCGGGCATTCGCGCGATTGGTTCCATGGCATGTTGATGAAGGCCGGCACCACGCGAACGAACGTGGTCAACCTGGCCACCGCCCTGCATCGCGAGGCCCTGGCCATGCAGTTGCACGAAACGCCGGGCTGGACGTCGCGGATCTTCAAGTCCGTGGTGCGCTGGCCGGAGAACACGTCGCTGTGGCAGCAGTGGGAAGCCATGTACGTGGACATTGCCAACCCGCATTATAAAACGGCCGCTCGAAAATTTTACGAAAAGCATCGCGAAGAAATGGACCTAGGGGCAAAGGTCCTCTGGCCCGAGGAGGAAGATCTTTACTCGCTGATGTGCATGCGGGCGGAGGGCGGGCGCACGGCGTTCGAGCGGGAAAAGCAGAACTCGCCGATCAATCCCGACTTGTGCGAATGGCCGGAGTCGTACTTCGACGAGTCGATCTGGTTCGACGATTGGCCGGGCAAGTTGGTCGTAAAAAGTTTGGCGTTGGATCCGAGCAAGGGCGGCGACGCCCGGCGGGGCGATTTCTCGGCCCTGGTGATGCTGGGAGTGGATCGGCAAGGAATTGTGTATATCGAAGCGGATCTGAAGCGCAGGGCGACTCCGCAAATCGTGGCCGACGGGGTGGAGTTGTTCCGCCAATTCCGGCCGGACGTTTTCGGCGTGGAGGCCAACCAGTTTCAAGACCTGTTGGCCGGCGAATTCGAGGCGGAATTCCGGCGGCAAGGCATTTTGGGGGCGCGGCCCTGGCCGGTGGAAAATCGCACGAACAAATTGGTCCGCATCCGCCGCCTGGGCCCGTATCTTTCCAGCGGGCGGTTGAAGTTCAAGAGCGACAGTCCGGGAACGCGGTTGTTGGTCGAACAACTCCAGGAGTTTCCCATCGGCGATCACGACGACGGTCCGGACGCGGCCGAAATGGCCCTTCGCCTGGCTGCGGAACTGCTCGCCGGCCGGGGCGCCAAGGACGGATTGGGCAATCGTCTGCCGGTGGGATGAAAGAAATGATGAATTATGAATGATGAATGCTGAATAAACTAAAGAAACCGCTTGCGGTTTCGCGCGCGATTGATAAGGAATTTCAAAGATCAATAAGGAACCAAAATGCAAGATATACATCACTCACAGAATGAAAGAGTGAACGACAACGCATCTCCACGGGCAATTCCCGGCTGATGCACTTGGAGCGGCGGCTATTGGAGGCCTTCGACGAGTTGTGGGACAGTTTTGTCGATCCCGCTGATGCGCTTTACGACGTGGACGGCACGCGTTGGAACGCGCTTGGCGGGGCGATGCCGCCGGGCGTCGGTTCGGGAATTCCCTTTACCGACGAACAGCAACTGGCCGAAATCCGCGGACAATGCCGGGCCCTGGCGGCGGGCAATGAATTCGCCATTAACGGCCATGAGAACCGCATCAGTTACATCGTGGGCAGCGGGCACGTGTATCGGGCCGTGGCGCGAAAAGGCCGGACCGCGCCGGAATCCTTATTAAGCGGCGTGCAGGCGGTCCTCGACGAGTTCGCCCGCATCAACCATTGGCACCAGCGGCAGCAGGAGATCGTCCGCCGCAAAGACCGCGACGGCGAGTGCTTTTTGCGGTTATTTCCCGCGCCGGACGGCACGACCCGGGTGCGGTTCGTCGAGCCGGACCAGGTTGCGGCGCCTGCCGACCGCGCCGGCGACCCGTCGGCCAGTTTCGGCGTTGTGACCGATCCGGCCGACGTGGAAACCGTGATGGGCTACTGGATCGACGGCCGGTGGATCGACGCCGAGGCGATCCAGCATCGCAAGGCGAACGTCGACGCCAACGTGAAGCGCGGCCTGCCGCTGTTCTATCCGGTGCGGAAGAATCTCCGCCGCGCGGAAAAACTGCTCAGGAACATGAGCGTGGTATCGGAAATTCAATCGGCCATCGCCATTATCCGCAAGCACTCGGCCGCGACAAACGCGGGACTGGAGCAATTCGTGGCCAACCAGGCCGACCTGAGCGTGACCAGCCAGGCCACGGGCCGGACCAGCCACTTCAGGCGATTTGCCCCGGGCACGATTCTCGACGCCCTGTCGGGCACGGAATACGAATTTCCCGCCTCTGGGCATCGACGCCGGGCGTTACGTGGCCGTGTTGCAGGCCGAGCTTACGGGCCATCGCCAGCCGGCTGGTCATGCCCGAGTTCATGCTCTCGAGCGACGCCTCGAACGCGAATTACTCGTCGACGATGGTGGCCGAAGGTCCGGCGGTGAAAATGTTCGAGCGATTGCAGCACGAGATGCTGGAAGACGACGTGGACGTGATGCGGCGGGTGATTTTTCACGCGGTCGAGGCGGGCCGATTGCCGGCCGAAGCGATCGCGGACGTGGATATTCGCGGCATTGCGCCCACGCTTGCCGTGCGCGATCGGCTAAAAGAAGCGCAGGCCGATCAGATTCTGGTCCGCAACGGCGCGATGTCGGTTGCGACCATGGCCATGCGCAACGGCTTGGACCCGGAACACGAGCGGCAATTGATCGAGAAAAAGGATTGGGGATTAGTAGGACGACTTTAAAAGTCGTCTGCAGGGTTAGGGAATGGGGATTAATAATTTGTGGGGGTGGCCAAAAAGAAATCTTGAAATCGTTTTTGGCAGAATTATATACATAGGTCCATTATGACAAGCACAGCCACAACGAGCAACGCGAAGAAAGTGGCCCAGCTTGAACAGGCCCTGGCCGAAATGTTGGCCGCGACGCTCAAGCGGGGTTTTTTCGGCACCGCGGCGGTGGAAGTGAGCGTGCAGGACGGAACGATCCAGCACATCCGCCGCAAGGTGGAGCAGATCGAAAAATAGTGGGCGGTGGCAGTGGACAGTGGGCAGATGCAAACGGAGGTAGGCTGGAGCAGGGATCAGGGTTCGGGGTTCAGGGTTCAGCACTTTTGAACAATGATTTATTCACCAGATGACGGCTGACGGCTGACAATCTGAAAACTGATAACTGAAAACTGATAACTTATAAACGAAAGGACCAGCGATGACCGAAAGGCTTCAAGAATATTGCGATTCGCGCGGCGTGCGGATGCGCGTCGATCGGGAAGAAGGCGTGATTCGCGGGGTGAAGATCCTCGGGCTTGCAGTCGCGCAACCGGCGCAGCTATTTGCCCGAGGCGCTCGCCCAGGCCGCTCGGCTTTACGAGGACGCCAAGGTTAACGTGAACCATCCCAAGGGCAATCCGGGCGCGCCGCGCGATTATCAAGATCGCATGGGGACGATCCGCAACGTCAATGCGCGGCCGGGCGAGGGCTTGTTCGCCGATTTTTACTTTAATCCCAAGCATGCCTTGGCCGAGCAGCTTATCTGGGACGCCGAACACGCCCCGGAAAACGTGGGATTTTCGCACAACGTCGAAGCGCGGACCGTGCGCCAGGGCGACCAGATCGTGGTCGAGGCGATTACCCGGGTGCAAAGCGTCGATCTGGTGGCCGATCCGGCCACGACCCGCAGTTTGTTTGAATCCGCCGCCCAGAAAGCGACCGGGAATAGTGATATTATGCTCGGTTGATAAAGCGCGGGCGACTTACGGCGGAAGACTTGAAACGGGATTATCCCGAGTTGGTCGAAGAAATCTGCCGCGAAGCGCTTGAAGAGCGAGCAGCGGCTTAAGGCCGAGGTCCAGCGGCTCACGGCCTTGGAGGCGGCGCATCAAAAGCGGGAAACCGTGCGGCGATTGCTGCGGGAATTCAATTTTCCCGATCCGGACAGTAATGATCCAAAGGACAAGACCATTGTCAGCGAGCAGTTTTTGGAATTGTTGCTGGAAGCGGAAAACGAGGAAGCCATCCGGGAATTGATCGAGGAGCGGGCGCGGCTGGTGCGGACTTTGGAAGGCGCGGAGGCG
This sequence comes from Pirellulales bacterium, assembly GCA_963844755.1. Lineage (GTDB taxonomy): Bacteria > Planctomycetota > Planctomycetia > Pirellulales > Thermoguttaceae > JBEKIK01. The sequence continues at coordinate 315,955 of CAWJPM010000011.1, read as the reverse complement.
GACCAAAGTCTGCTGGAATCGGGGAGCAATTGCGCAATTCGGCCGGCCGTAGCGCAATCGGCAAAAATGGCGGGCATGGCGCACTCTTCGAGACATTGGGAAAGCCGTGTTCGCGCGACCAGAATATAGTGCTCAGCCCCACGGAAATGGATGTCAGATCCTTTGTCGAAGCGATTACATGATGAAGGATGAAAGATGAGGATGAAAAATCTGCCGGAGCAAGTTTCGGGGATAAACGATGAGTGAACAATTGATAAGCTGACAACCGATAACTGAAAACTGAAAACCAAGAACTGAAAACTTACTTCAAAAAAACGGAGAAAAAAATGACCGACAAGATGCGTTGGCGATACGGGGACACGAATCCCGTGATCGCGGCGGTTGATGCGGCGACAGTGATCGAGATCGGCGACCTGGTTTACCAGGAAACCGACGATGCCCGGCCGGCGTCGAGCCAGGCGGACCAAAATACGAAAGAAGCCAATCAGGAGTTGTTTACCGGCAAATTCCTGGGCGTAGCCATGCAGCGGAGCCGGGCGGGCGAGACCGCTCCGATCCGCGTGGCCACCACCGGCGTGTTCGAGTTCGATTGTCCCAGCGGGACGTTCGAGTTGGGCAACCTGATGGGCGTGAACGAAAACGCCGCGGGCACGGCCCTTGTGAATCAACAAGCGGTCACAGTCGCCCAAGCCAATCGTGCCATCGGCCGCGTGGCCAAGCGCGAAGCGGCCGCCACGACCAGCGTGCTGGTCGACGTTCGCTCCACGGTCATGACCGGCGGAGTGTAAACAGATAGCGGGAGTCCAGGTAGGGTGCAGTGAATTGCACGACATCGCGGAATGTCCACGCAACTGCACGTGCATGCAAGCACTGCACCAAACTGCAAACTGACAACCGACAACTACCTACAAGGAGAACTAAATCGTGAGAGCGATAAAGTATCGTGAACTGAAACAGATGTACGACCTCAGCGGTCCGGACAAGACCGTGAGGCATTTGCAGGAGGCCCTGGAGCAAGGCCATTTGCAGCCCGAGGATTTCAGCATTCGGGAACTTGCCGAGGCCACGCTGAGCAGCGAACGAGTGCGGCAGATGGATCCGCGCAACGGCGGCGCGGCGCTGTTGGAAGCCGGCGAGGCCGTGGACGTGACGGCCTTCTCGAATATCACCGGGCAGGTGATCCGGTCGAAGATCCTCCAGGCTTACGAGCAAGAGGCGTTTGTGGTCTCGAAGCTCGTCGAGCACGGTTCCCACCCGGCTCGACGGCGAGCGGATTCCCGGGCATCGGGCGGCGTGAGCAACGAAGCCGCCGAGGTCGCTCCGGGCATGCCGTACACCAACTTGGGTTTCGGCGAGGATTACATCGATACGCCGCAAACCACCAAGCGGGGATTCATCGTGCCGGTGACCAAGGAGGCGATCTTTTTCGATCGCACCCATCTCATTCTTCAGCGGGCGGCGGAAGTCGGCGAAGTGCTCGGCCTGAACAAGGAAAAACGGCTGATCGACCTGGTGATCGGCGCCACGAACAACTACAAGTGGAAGGGCGCAAGCTACAACACTTACAGCAGCACCGGCACGGGCACGGCGCCCGACGGATCGTGGATCAACGTAACGGATCAGGAACTGCTGGATTGGACCGACGTGGACGCCGCCGAACAACTTTTTGCCGACATCCTGGATCCCAACACGGGCGAGCCGGTGTTGATTCAGGCCACGACCGTGCTGGTCATGCCTGCATATCGCCATGCGGCCCATCGCGTGTTCAACGCGGCGGAGATCACTTACACCACCGCCGGCGAAGAGATTGCCACCACGGCGGCCAATCCGCTGGGGCGTTACCGGGTGGATGAAAGCCGGCTGGCTTATCGCCGCATCATTGCTTCCGGCCAGACGGCCGCGGCGGCGAAAAAGTGGTGGTTTATCGGCGACTTCAAAAAGGCCTTCGCCTACATGGAGAACTGGCCCATCACGGTAACCCGCTCGCCGGTGCACGGCGAGGCCGAGTTCAGCCAGGACATCGTGGTCCGTTACAAGGCCAGCGAACGCGGCGCGGCGGCGGTGATCAATCCGCGCTACATTGTAAAGAGCACCGGCGCGGTAGGTGGCACTGGCTGAGCCAGTGGCACGCGGCGGCGGCTCGTAAAACGGAGTCGGATTATTCACCCGGTTGGCGCGGCGGTTCAACCATGCAACGGACGCCAGACAACGGTCGGAATTGAATGGGCCGGGCCGGCGGTTGGTTAAATCGGTTGGGGCGGCAATTAAACTGTCGCCCCAACAAAAACAGCATAGCCGGGTAAGAATACCCGGCCTGAACAATGCCGGGCAGGAATGCCCGGCAAACCCCCGGTGTAATCACCGGGGGCTAAATAAGTGAAAGGATCGTTAAACATGCCTGGTGGAATTCCGATATCCCCTTTTCCGATTCTTGCGCCCATCGGCAGCATCGTGGCCTGGCTTAAAAGCTACGCGAACACGCCCGCCTTGCCGTCGGGTTGGGTCGAATGCAATGGTCAAACCCTGAGCGACGCGGATAGCGTTTATAACGGACAGGCCATACCGAACCTCAATGGCGATAATCGATTTTTGCGGGGTAACTCAACTTCAGGCGGCACTGGCGGCGAAGAATCGGATCATATTGACTGATTGCTCAAATGCCGTCACTAGCCACGATATACCATTGGGTCCGGCATGATGGCACAGATGTTTGTAAAGTTGGTTCATTACAGACTGGATTGACCAACTTAGCACATCTAGTACGGGTGAGCACTAGGCGATAATGATGGCGGCGATACGGTAATGCGCATGAAAACCGCCCGCCATACTACAATGTTGTTTGGATTATGAGGGTGAAATACCATGTCCGGCGAACTCAATTTAAAATACTCGGCCACCGGCAAGACTATTTTGGCCTTGATCCTGGGATCGGACCGCACGACTCGATGGAACGGCACGGCGATGGTTGCGATCAGCTCGGTTTCCGCCGCCAACTGGACGACCGGCATGGTGACGCTCACTGAACAGTCCACGTCGGATTCGGCGCACACGGGCACTTACGTCGGCAATTTTCCGGCGGGAATCACCACATCCGGCGAGTATGCCGTGGAATACTATCTCAGCACGGCGGCAACGCCCGGCAGCCAGGCCGTGGGCGTGCAGGATGTTTGGTGGGATGGGACGAAGCCAATTTGACCGTGAAGGCCATCGCCGGCGACGGAGATGGACTTAGTTGATGCATCAAATGCGATGGCACGACTGGCATAACCTCGCGATCCGTAAGACGATACTGGCCAACGGCATCTGAGTGTGTCCGGTGTTCTTTCCGCCGTGCAAAACGTGCAGAACAACACGTTCATCGCCGCCAACATCCCCGGCATCCTGCAAGTGCCGGCATCCGGCAATCCGCAAACCGTAACGATCACCTTGGCGATTTCCGACGAGACCGGCACCGCGCATGACATCGATTCAAGCGCCAACCCCGCCGTGGTGCTTGTCAACAATGCCGGCACGGATCGCTCGTCGCGGTTGTCTTCCTGGCAACATCCGGCGACGGGAAAATATACCGCCGCTTACACCAACTCGGCAGGCGACGCCATCGAAAACCTTTATTGGGAAATCACCGCCACGGTAAACGCAAAACTCCGCCGTTATGTGGCCACGACTCAGCTTGTCAACACGATTGCCGTGGACTTTACGGCAACCGACCGGCAGACGCTTTCCGGCATCGCAACGCAACTCGGGACCGCCGGATCGGGACTGACTGCCGTGGGCGACTCGCGTTTGAGCAATCTGGATGCGGCCGTTTCGCAAGTAAAAGCCAAGACCGACAATCTGCCCGCAAACCCGGCCGCCGTCGGTTCCGCCATGACCCTTCAGTCGGCGGAGCGCGATGCGATCGCCGCCGCTTTGTTGGATCTTGGCAATGCCATCGACGGCAAGACGCTGCGGCAGGCATTGCAGATAATCGCCTCGGTCTTGGCCGGCAAAGTCTCCGGCGCGGGCAGCGGATCGGAGACATTCCGCGGACTGGACGATCAGCACGACCGCGTCGTGGTCACGGCCGACGCCAGCGGAAATCGAACCAACGTTACTTATCAATAAGGCGAGACTGAAGGCCGGAGAGCTGATAGAACTGTAAGACTGAAAACTGAAAACCGATAACCACGACTGTCCCATGAAACGCACATTTCTAAGCAAAACGTTTGCCCCGCGATCTTTCCGATCGGCAACCTTGGCGGGACCGGTAAAAATTGCGATCTTTCGACCGGTCCGTGCGGCGATGTTTGTCGCCGGGGCCGCGGCGGGCTGTCATTTTCACGCCGGCGCAACCGCGGGAAAGGCGTAAAGATGGATGAGGGATGAATGATGAGAGGATGAAGGATGAATAATGAAACCGCTTGCGGTTTCGCGATTAGAACCGAAAACTGATAACTGAAAACCGACAACTGAAAACCGGAAACTGAATCATGGCTGAAGCAATGGATATTTACGGCACGGCGTTTAAGAACGGATCGGCGACCCTGATGGCCCGGATCGTCGGCGCCAACGGCGTGAATATCGCCCAGGCCGATATCGCCGCGATCCGTTATTCCGTGTATATGCTCGACGATCAGAATCCCGACGGCCGGGCTTCGGTCGCCGGGCACTCGCAAGTCGCGCTGCCGGTGTATCAGGTCGTATTCAACAGCCTGCAGAACGATGCGACGTGGACCGTGGATGCCATTGGCTACAACTTCCGGCACGTGCTCGACGTTTCCGTCCATCCCGCTTTTGCCGTGGCGGGCCGAAGATACTTGATCGAATACGCCCTGACTCCGCTTGCGGGCCAGATCATTCTGGTCCGCTACCGAATTAATGTTATTTAGTTGTATTCCGCACACTCCGTGTGCGGATTCGGCACACGGAGTGTGCCGATGCTGACAGTGAAAACGGGAACACAGTATCATGCCCAGCGATATCGAACAAATCGCCCTGATTAAAACTCAAACTCTCGCCCGAATCGCGGAAATAACCGCCGAACCCAAGCCGACGTACAACATCGACGGCCAGCAGGTCGATTGGGGCGATTACCTGAAACAGTTGCAAACAACCGCCGACTGGTGCGATGCCCAACTGGCCGCGCAAACGCCGATCGAAGTGCGGTCGCAAGGAATTACGTAAAAGGATAGGGATGAGGGATGAGGAATGAAGGATAAAGGAAACCGCTTGCGGTTTCGCGATAAAGGATGAAAAAATGAGGGATGAAGGATGAATAGTAGTTTCGATCCTGGCGACGATTTCAGCCGGATTGCCGACAATACGGAAGCCGTGACGCTCCTGCGCCGCGGGGCCACGCCGGGCGAGGCGGGGACCGTGATCGCGCACGCCCTCAGGCGCGCGGTGCAATCCGGCGAGTTCGCCGCCAAAAACCGCGACGAATCGCGGCGATACATAAATAGCGACGGCCAATGCGTCGCGGCCGACGTGGACTGGCACCTGCCCGCGGCCGAACTGCAAGCCCCGCCCAGCATCGGCGATGTGATCCTCGACGGCGACGGCCGGCGATGGACGATCCTCGAGCTGGAATTGATTATGCTTCGCACCCGCTGGAAATGTTCCGCGCGGGAACTTTCCATTGCTTACGGACTGGACGACACCATTACCATTCTTAAAGCCGAATATGCCAAAACCGACGCCGGCGCGGCCGAACCGGCCTGGCAGACGTGGCGGACGGGCGTTCGCGCGAGAATCCAGCCCGTGGAAGTCAAAGTCGACGTCGAAAATTCCGCCCGGTGCGCAACTTCAACCTACCGGATATTCGTGGAAGACGATCTGGCGCTCGATCAAACGCATCGCATCCGCAGCGCCGACGGAACGCGTCTTTCAAATCACCGCCGTAACCGGCTCAGAGCGGCTGGGAGAACTGCAAACCATCGAGGCCGTGAAAATTTAAAAATTATTCAATGATGTGTTGCAGCCTTTGGCCGCCAGAGCACAAACTTCATTGCAAATTTCAAATTGAACAATAATCAATTACACTCAGTAGAATGCCGGATCACTGACAATAAACGTGGAAAAATCGAGATTTGATGCCCAACAACGTATAGATGCACTTCAATCATAAATATTTATCGCTTGTTCAATTTGCAATTTTAAATTTGCAATTGACAATTTGCAATAAAAAATATCGATCACCTAAACTCCATTTTATGCCATGAACCTTGCTCAAGTAATCCACCAACGTTGGGCCGCCGATTCGACGCTCGACGGCCTGCTGCCGGCCGCGCGGGTATATACGGGATTGAGTTTCGATCCGGCGCGCCCCTTCGCCGTTATATCCAAGGAAAGCGACAAGCCCGAAACTTACCACAGCGACGGTTCGGCCATCGACGCCGTCGGCCTGCGGATCCAGGTTTTTCACGATCATTACGACGCCGGGGCGGAAATCGCGGGCCAAATCAAGAAGTCGTTCGACCGGACGGCCTTCGATCTTGCCGGCAGCGATAAAGTTTTAAATATCGAACGCACAACGACTCGGAAAAACAAACGGGCGACGGCGTCTGGCAATTCACCATCGATTTTAATTGCACGGTGTACCTGGCCTCGGCGTTTAATGGTAATCGCCCAAAATAAAACAATGAAGTAGGGAGCATCGTGTGCCGTGTCCACGACCAATGGTCGCGGCTTTACAGTATATATCCGCTAACCACTATCCACTTTTATGTCAGTCGCATACAAAGAACTTACCGGTTCGCCGATCGAACAGTACGGCGCCGATGGCATGACAGCCACGCGGCCTGTTTATTTGCCCGTGGGACGACCGCGATTCGTTCGTCCAGGACATTTTGGGCGAGGGATATCAATCCGGCGTCAGCGATCCGGTGGCATATCCGGGCGCGGGGGGCGTCGCGGCGATAAAGGTCAAGGTCGAACCGCTGACCGACGATCTGGAAATTCAAGACCTGGGCGATCTGGCCGGCGGTTTGAATGCATATCAGGGCTTTGCCAAGGTTACGGTGAGTTACCAGAAACAGGCCGACTCTTCGACGCTCAATGTCGTGGCAAGCATCGCTTCGCAGAGCCAGTTGACCTATTCAACCGAATTGACTTACGACGAGGTGACGCTGCCCGGCGGAGATTTATATCTGCCCGGCAATACGCAAGTCGCGTTTCCAGCCGCGGCTCGCAGGGCACGGTCCGCATCCCGGTCACAAAACACATTCTCACCTGGAGCGGCGTGACGAATCCGCCCTGGACCGCGATCCGCACCTGCAAAGGCACTTGGAACAACGCCGCTTTTCTAGGCGCCGCGGCCGGAACGCTGCTTTTCGACGGGGCAACGGCCAAAGGCGTGTTCCCGTCGATTTCCAACTTAAGCGAATGCCCCGCCGGCTGCGACCTGGATATACACTTCCGCGAAAAACCGCTGGCGGCCCAATCGTCGATAAATCTTTTCTCAACCAGCGACTTCTCCCTGCTGCTACAAGCCGAAGAACTGAAACTTAGAGATAAACTGATATCAAATTCACAATCTTGTCCTCAAACAGGGGTATATGGTAAATTTGGCAAAATTGTATTGCTTCCCTGATTGGAATCGCGGTATGTCCCCATTTTGCCCGGGTACATTGCTATGCCGATAGAATTGGCATAGTATATATGAAGGATTCTACGTTAGTTTCTGTATATTACCGAAACCTGATAGAGTGGTTTCTACAATATAAATATTAGTCCCCTTCTTCCATGGAAGATGCAGCAGAATATGGAGATATCGAACCTTATTGCTTAGCAATCGTCCTTTGTAACAGACGAGTACATCGTGATGTCGCAAACAGGGAAGCATACCATCTTTGGAACATTGCGTGCATTTTGCGGCCGGATGGGAGTATTTCCAGCGGTTGCTAGCGTTTTTTTGGGTGTATTTCGCAATTACTGATGGAATAGGGGCCAACGGAATTACAGATTGCGCCATCGTTTGACGCTAACTGTGGCATTGCCAATAGCAATAACGAGAGTGACAATAATATTATTTCTACGCAAAACTCACTTTTATCTATGACATCGTAAAGACCCATAATAGTTACTGGAAGGGGCAACGTTTGTACAAAATCCTTTGCCTACCCTATCAGACTTCATCACTGATAGTTGCTTGGGCTAGCGAAACTCTCTTAAATGTCCACGGGAATTTATTGACGATGCCAGGATTCAAAGCAGATGCAAGAAGAAAAATCAGATGAATAAATTACTTCCGCGAGAACATGAAAAAACATGTGTACGTCTCCTGGTCAAGCAGTTCCGCCGATTAAGGGGAATATAACAGTCACTCTCCTTGTTCCATTTTCAAAAATGAAACATTTAATTAACTGCTAATCCACGAACGCACGGCCAAACAGAAGTCGATCCAATCCATGTTGTACGATTCCGCCGAATTACGTGAAGAAATTGCGGCTTGGGATGCGGCAAGCGATCAAGCATTGGAAAAGCTAGAGCTACGATTTCGTGGTATAGAGGGATGAACAGAGGAGATGCAGTGCGAGTTCAATTGCCGCCGCCCGCTGGACCGTCTGGGAGGGAACAATTCGGAGTACGTCCTTGCTATCGTTGATTCGAGATAGATTGTGCCACGAGAATCTTTTCTACAGCGATTATGGTCCCTCTTACATCTAAGCTTATAGCATTCTCGGTTTGTTGGCTCTTTTCTTATATCGCCATCAACTTCTAATAAGCATTGAATGTATTCAGATCGTGCTTACGTATCAAGTTCGAGTAATCGACAAAAATCGCATTAAAACAGTGATACAGGAGATTAACAGATTGCGCGAATTGGCTATCCTCCAGAGCCTGAATTTGCGACAGATTCTCTTGTGGATTGTAGATGCTCAACGGGCACACTTTTCTGCCGTTTAAATTCGTAGCACCGATAACTACCAGGTTATCCTGCAAATCGAAGTGACCGGGGCTTCGTGTCCCCTTTTCCAAACTCCTTCGGATTGTCTATACATTAGAGCGTATCATAGTTTGTCTGTAGAGTATTTTCACTTAAGAAAAGCCTCGAAATATTGAGACCGATTGCACACTTAAAAGGAATTGCTGCTCGCACTAAGTCTATTACAGTTTTTAGTCAATGAAGGATCGAATTCCAATGTACGACAAATCAGAATTGATCTCCCTGGTCCGCGCAAAAGCGCTTTAAGTTTGGGGATTTTACCTTGGCTTCGGGGAAAAAGGCCACTTATTATCTCGACGGCAAGCAGGTCACGCTCGATCCTTATGGGGCGAAATGGGTGGCCGAGGGGATTTTGGATCTTTTGGCGGCGGAAGGCATGCCCAAGGCCATCGGCGGGATGTCGATCGGGGCCGATCCGATTACGTCTTCGGTGGTTGTGATGTCGGCCGTGCGCAAAACGCCGCTTGTCGGGTTTTTGGTGCGAAAACAAGCCAAGGGGCATGGCACGAATCAATATGTCGAAGGGCCGGTCAAGCGCGGCGACAGCGTGGCCATTGTCGAAGACGTGGTTACCACCGGCGGATCGTCGCTGGAGGCCATCGAGCGGGTCGAGGCCTTTGGGCTAAAGGTCCAGCGGATTATCGCCATCATCGACCGCATGGAAGGCGGGGCCGAGGCCTTTGCCAAGAAAGGCTACAAGTTTTCCAGCCTGCTTACGATCCGCGATTTCGGCATCGAGCCGCCGAAGTATAAGGATGAAGGATGTAGGCGATGAAGTGAGGTAGTGAAGGTGGTGATGCGAAACCGCAAGTGGTTGTCAATAAGTGCGGCGTAAACCGCAAGCGGTTTCCATCACCTATCGCCTCGTCAAAATCGTTTCCATCAATAACTTCGATAGGGGGGGTGTAAAAACAGGCTATCTTGCCCAACTTACGCCTGAAAAGACTCATCCCCTTGAACTTATGTTCCGATGGTAACGATAAGGTAAGAGGGGGAAACCCTGCGTCCGGTTTTTGTGATAATATGGGCAAAATAAATTGTATGGTATATATGGGCGATAATATTCTAGGCAGGAGAATTTAACGATTCCAGCGGCCCCGTCTGTTGCACGGAACAGGCATTAGACATAATTGGAAACTAAGTTATTTCGCAGTTCGGAGAGCATACTCGTGAATATCTTGCTGGCGACTAGCGAAGCAGTACCGTTTGCCAAGACGGGCGGACTGGCCGACGTCTGTGGAGCGCTGCCCGATAGAATTGGCCAAGCTCGGGCATCGGCCCGCAGTTATACTTCCGGCGTATCGGCAAACGCGATATTGCAAGCAGCCGATCGAAGAGCTGGGGATCGAATTCGTGGTTCCCATCGGCAGCAAAACGGTGGCCGGCCATTTGTTGCGGAGCACTTTGCCGGGCACGGACGTGCCCGTGTATCTGGTGCGGCAGGATCAATATTTCGACCGCGACCAGCTCTACAGCGTCGACGGCAAGGACTACAACGACAACTGCGAGCGGTTTGTGTTTTTCAGCCGGGCGGTGTTGGAGGCCGTGCGATTGCTGGATTTGAACGTCGACGTGATCCATGCCAACGACTGGCAAACCGGACTGATTCCCGCCTATTTGAAGATCGAATATCACAATCTGCCGCGCTACCAGCAGATCGCCAGTTTGTTTACGGTGCACAACATATCGTACCAGGGCCAGTTTTGGCATTGGGACATGTTGTTGACCGGGCTGGATTGGAAGTATTTCAACTGGCACCAGATGGAATTCCACGGGAAATTGAATATTTTGAAGACGGGCATGGTGTTTGCCGACTCGATCAGCACGGTCAGTCCGCGTTATGCCTTGGAAATCCAGAGCAATCCGCTGGGATGCGGTTTGGAAGGCGTGCTGCAATATCGGCGCGACGTGCTTTCGGGCATCCTCAACGGCATCGACCCGAACGAGTGGAATCCGGCCACCGACAAGTTCCTGCCGGCGAATTACGACGTGAACTCGTTTACCCGGGGCAAGCCGTTGTGCAAGGCGGCGTTGCAAAAAGAATTGGGTCTGCCCCTGGAGCCGGAAGTGCCGCTGGTCGGCCTGGTGGGCCGGCTTACGGATCAAAAAGGTCTGGACCTGGTTGCCGACGTAATGCAGCGCTGGGTGCAGAATGCCGACGTGCAATGGGTGATTTTAGGCATGGGCCAGCCCAAGTATCACAAACTTTTGGAGAATCTGTCGCAGCGATTCCCGCAAAAGGCGGCGGTGCGGCTGGAATTTTCCAATCCGCTTGCCCATCGCATCGAGGCCGGGGCCGACATGTTCCTCATGCCCAGCCACTTCGAGCCCTGCGGGCTGAATCAGCTTTACAGTTTGCGTTACGGCACGGTGCCGGTGGTCAGGGCCACGGGCGGGCTGGCCGACACGATAGTGGGCTACGACGAGCAAACCGCCGCCTCGGGGCAGGCCAACGGTTTCAGCTTCCAGGAATACAGTTCGCTGGCCTTTAGCGAAACCCTGCGCCAGGCCTGCGACGTATATCGCAAGCCCGAGGTCTGGAACCGCTTGATCGCCACGGGCATGAAACAAGATTGGTCGTGGAACCGCAGCGCGAAACAATACGTTGAACTGTACAAGACGACCGTCGCCCGGTTTCGGCAGGGCAGCGCGATCAACGCCGAGCATTAAACAGCGGTGTTCCCGCCATGGATATAATTATTTGCGCCTAAGAGTGGGAACAAGGGAACATCAAAAGGACTGCCATGCACGAAGTCGCGTTGGCTTTTTTTTGGCATCAGCATCAGCCGTATTATCCCGACGACGTGGCCGGCGAGAATCTCATGCCCTGGGTTCGTTTGCACGGCACCAAGGACTACTGGGGCATGGCCATGCTGCTGGGCGAAACGCCCGAACTGCATGCCACGATCAATCTCGTGCCGAGTTTGCTTACGCAGATTTTGGCCTATACCGAGGGCGGCCGCCAGGACGAGCATTTGCGGATTTCGCGCCTGCCGGCGGACGGGCTGAGCGAGGCCGATACGAACTACCTGATGGACAATTTCTTCATGGTCCATCCGGACCAGATGATTCGCCCGTACCAGCGGTATTTCGATTTATATAAGAAACGCGGCCTATCGGTCGACTCGGCCGATCACGCCCGGAAACGTTTCAACAAAAAAGACATTATCGACCTGCAATGCTGGTCGAACCTGGTCTGGATCCACCCGCTGGCCTTTGAATTGGACGCCGAATTGGCCGAATTCCGCAAAAAAGGCCGTCATTGGACGGAACAGGAAAAGGCCTGGCTGTTGGAAAAGCAGATGGACCTGCTTAAGCAGGTGATTCCCTTGCACCGCGAATTGCAGGACCGGGGCCAGGTGGAATTGACGACCTCGCCGTTTTATCATCCGATATTGCCGTTGTTGTGGGACAAGCGGCTGGCCCGGCGGGCGATGCCCGGCGTCCCGCTGCCGAAGCATCTGGACAGTTACGCCGAGGACGGAAAGGAACAGATCCGCCGCGCGGTGGAATTGCACGAAAAACTATTCGGCCGAAAACCCCGGGGCTTATGGCCATCGGAGGGATCGGTTTGCCAGGCGATGATTCCGGCCATAGCCGACGCCGGCATTCAATGGATCGCCACTGACGAAGAGATCCTTGCCTCGGCTACCGACGGCTGGGTCTCGCGCGACAACAACGGATACCTGCGCAATCCGGAAATGCTTTATCGGCCCTGGCGGGTGGAAGAGCAGGGCAAGCCGCTGCAAATCGTGTTCCGCGATCACGCCATGAGCGATCTGATAGGGTTCCAGTATCAGAGCTACGTGCCGGAGCAGGCCGTAAACGATTTTATCGGCAAGATCGAGGCTATCGGCCACGCCACGAGCAGAAACGCCGGGCATCGGCCCTCGATGGTGAATATTATTCTCGACGGCGAGAATTGCTGGGAATACTATCCCAATTCCGGCCTGGAGTTCCTGCGCGGCTTGTATCGCCGCGTGGTGCAGCATCCGCGGATCAAGCCGGTTCGCGTGGGCGATTATCTGGCCCGCTATCCGGCCGGCGATAAACTCGGCAATTTGTTTCCGGGCAGTTGGATCCAGCACAACTTCGGCATCTGGATCGGCCATCCCGAGTGCAACAACGCCTGGGATTTGCTGTCTGAAACCCGGCGGCATCTGGCGGAAGTGACCGCGAAAAAAAGCAAGCCCGCCGAAAAAATCGCCCGGGCGTGGGAAGAACTCCATATTGCCGAGGGCAGCGATTGGTTTTGGTGGTTCGGCGACGCTCATACTTCAGCGCAAGAGGGGCTGTTCGACCGGTTGTTCCGCAAACACATGCAGAACGTGTACCTTGTGCTCGACGAAGCCCCGCCCGCCGAACTGGCCAAACCCATCAGCCAAGGACAATTCCACCGGCGAATTTATTCCGAACCCACGGGTCTGTTGCGCGTGAAAATTGACGGCCGGCGAACGTATTTCGAATGGATCAACGCCGGGCATTATGTGTGCGGCGGATCGCGGGGCACGATGAACATGGTCACCCTGGGATTGATTTCGGATTTGTACTTCGGATTCGACCTGGAGCGGTTGCTGCTTCGGTTCGATTCCCGGGGCGGTCCATTCCGCGAACAGTTGACAAAGATCGACGCCCTGCGAGTGCGGTTCCTAAGCCCGAATGGTTTTATCCTGTCGGTAAAAAATCCGTCGCAAAAGAAACCCATTGTCGAGTTGACGCTGAACGATGCTCCGGTGATGGCGCCGGGCTTGGAAGCGGCGGCCGATCAGCTTTTGGAACTGGCGATTCCATTTCGCGGCCTGGCCCTGAAAACCGACGATCGCATCCAGTTTTTCGTGGAATTGCTGAGCGCAGGACAACCAGTCGAACGCATCCCGCAGGAAGGCGCCATCGAAACCATGGTTCCCTCGCCGGATTACGAATTGATTATGTGGCAAGCGTAAAAAAAAGGATGAAGGATGAGGGATGAAGGATGAATGCCAAATAGAATTTAATGAAACCGTTTGCTGTTTCGCACTGGGCACTAAAGTGCCCAGCCCTATCCGAATACTGAACCCTGAACCCCGAACCCTATTATGCCCGACCTGCGAAAAGATCCGATTGTTGGCCGCTGGGTGATTATAGCCACCAGCCGCGCGCGGCGCCCGCACGATTTCGACACCACGCCGCAGCGTCAGCGGGGCCGTTTTTGCCCGTTCTGCGAAGGCAACGAAGACAAGACGCCCGGCGAGATAATCGCTTATCGCCGGCCGGGCACGCAGCGCAATGGCGAAGGCTGGCGGGTGCGCGTGATTCCCAATAAATTTCCCGCCCTGGAAATCGAAGGGCAGTTAAACAAGCGCGGCGAAGGCATTTACGACATGATCAACGGCGTAGGCGCGCACGAAGTTATAATCGAATCGCCCAGACATCTGATAAGCACCTCGGAACTATCGGAAGAACAGCTCCGCGAAGTGTTTTGGGTATATCGCGACCGGCTGGTCGATCTGAAGAAAGATCAGCGCCTGGTGTACGGCATGATATTCAAGAACGTGGGCGCGGCTGCCGGGCGCCTCGCTGGAACATACTCATAGCCAATTGATCGTCACGCCCATCGTGCCCATCAACGTTTGGGAAGAGATGACCGGTTCGCTGGAGTTTTATAATTATCGCGGCCGCTGCGTGTACTGCGACATGATTCAACAGGAGCTGGCCACCGAAAAACGGATTGTGCTGGATACGCCGGGTTTTATAGCCTTTTGCCCTTTTGCCAGCCGGTTTCCTTTCGAGACCTGGATCCTGCCCAAGAATCACTCCAGTCATTACGAAAATATTCAAAAAAACGAAGTTGACGAGCTTTCGGGCGTGATGCGCCAGGTGATCGCCAAAGTCGAAGCCGCGCTTGACCAGCCCGCATATAATTACATAATACATACTGCACCCTTTGACACGCAGGAATTAAACCATTATCACTGGCATATAGAGATTATGCCGAGTTTAATGAAAACAGCCGGGTTTGAGTGGGGTACGGGTTTTTACATCAATCCCGTCCCTCCCGAACAAGCGGCGGCATTTCTGCGAGAAGTCGAAATTGACGTACTGGAAGCGCAAGATTTTCCGGCCAGGTAAACTGGACAAATCGGGGTGCGATTGCCGATTAAGAAATTGTTTCTGCCCCATAATACAACATTTATTGATTGACATATCATGCCTCCGCGAATCCGATTGATTCTGGCCCTGCACAACCATCAACCCGTCGGCAATTTCGACCATATCTTCCAGCAGGCGTTTGAAGATAGTTACAATCCATTCCTCGAGGTCTTTAGCCGCTATGAATCGCTGAAGATGTCGCTGCACGTCAGCGGCTCGCTGATGGAGTGGCTGGCGGCCAATCAGCCCGCTTATATCGACCGGCTGGCCGAGTTGGTCGATCGCGGGCAAATCGAAATCATCGGCGGAGCGTTTTTCGAGCCCATTTTGGCCATGATCCCCGGGCGGGATCGCATCGGGCAAATCCGCAGCTATACCCGCTGGCTGCAAAACCGCCTGGGCGCCACGGTCCGCGGCATGTGGATCCCGGAACGCGTGTGGGAGCAATCGCTCTACCGGCGATCTGGTCGACGCCGGCATCGAATACACCGTTCTCGACGATTTTCACTTCAAGGCCGCGGGCCTTAACGATTCGCAGCTTTACGGGCACCTGATTACCGAGGATGAAGGCCGGTCGCTGTCGGTGTTTCCCGGCAGCGAACGCCTGAGATATGTGATCCCCTTCGCCGATCCGGAACAGACCGTCGAATACCTGGCCAAAATGGCCGAAGCGCATCCCAACGCCATTGCCGTTTTCGGCGACGACGGCGAAAAATTCGGCACCTGGCCGGAAACGAAAAAACACGTTTACGACGAGGGCTGGCTGGTCCGCTTTTTCGACACTTTAACGCGCAACCAGGATTGGATCCAGGTGACCACGCTGGCCGAGGCCTTCGACAACGTCCCCCCGGCGGGAAAAATCTATCTGCCCGATTGCAGTTATCGCGAGATGACCGAATGGGCCCTGCCCGCCGATCAGTTGGTCGAATACGAGCGGATCGCCCACGAAATGCGCGATCATCCGGATTGGCCGTTTATTGAGGCGATTCATGCGCGGCGGTTTCTGGCGAAATTTCAAAGTGAAATATCCCGAAGCCGACGAAATGTACTGCCGCATGATGATCGTCAGCCGCCGGCTGCAAGAGATGATCGACCTGGGCCTTGGCGGCGAGACGATCGAGCGGGCCCGCATCGAACTATACCGCGCACAGTGCAATTGCGCTTACTGGCACGGGGCGTTCGGCGGGCTGTATCTGCCGCACTTGCGCAACGCGGTCTACAATCACCTGATTTCGGCCGATAACCTCTTGGAAAAGGCGGCCGGGCGCGGGGAAACGTGGATCGAGGCCGCGGCCGACGATTTCAATTTCGACGCCCGCCAGGAAGTCCGCCTGGCCAACGACAAGCTCGTGGCGATGGTCGCGCCCAGCGTCGGCGGCCACCTGGTGGAACTCGACGTACGCAAGATCAAGCTCAATTTGCTGGCCACGCTCGCCCGACGGCCCGAGGCGTATCATCGCAAGGTGCTCGCCGGGGCCGGTGCAAACTCCGATCAGGTGGCCAGCATTCACGATCGCGTGGTTTTCAAGCAGCCCGATCTGGACAAACGGCTGCAATACGACGACCATCTGCGCAAGAGCCTGGTCGATTTGTTTTACGACAACGACGCCACGCTGGAGGCGGTGCTGTCGGGCCAGGCCCCGCAGCGGGGCGACTTCATGAACAGCGCGTATGAAGCCCGCATTCGCCGCAATCCCGACCGCATCCAAGTGCAGCTCAGCCGCGACGGGCTGGCCGGCGGCGTGCCGGTGCGGATCACCAAGGGACTGACGCTCGACGCCGGCAGTTCCACGCTGCAAGTGGCGTATCTTTTGGAGAACCTGCCGCAAAATCAGCCCCTGCATTTCGCGGTGGAACTGAATTTCGCCGGCCTGCCTGCCGGAGCGGACGATCGCTACTTCTCCGATGCCGGCGGCAACCGCCTGGGACAACTCGGCACGCGGCTCGATCTTGCCGACGTATTCGGCCTGAGCCTGACCGACGAGTGGCAAGGGATCGATGTGGGGCTGAAGATGTCGCGAAAAACCCGATTCTGGACCTTCCCCATCGAGACCGTGAGCCAATCGGAAGGCGGTTTCGAGTTGGTGCACCAGTCGGTCGCGGTCCTGCCCCACTGGATCGTCGAGGCCGACAAAGACGGCCGCTGGAGCGTGACCATGCAACTCGCTCTGGACACCAGCCTGCGCCGAAAGCAAAAGCCCCGCCGAAGTCGCGGAGATCTCGGGCTGAAAAGGCTTGAGGCCGAAGGCTTGAAGTCAATGTTGGGGCGACAGTTGCACTGTCGCCCCTTTTCCATGCGCAGATTCTGGTTCACATTACGCCATAAATTTGCTATGATAGTGGAATGTAGTAATCAAATATTATTGCTTTTTATCGGGGCCTTGCGTATGGAAAAGTTCCAACTCAAAAGACTCTCGAATTACTCGAAAGAATCAATTATCGCTGAGATTCAACGAGTTACTGCTCTGATTCCAGAAGGCATGATTTTGCAAGCAGAATTTGCTAAATATTCCCGCATACATACTACAACAATTCGCAATCATTTTGGATCATGGAATAAAGCCCTTGAAGCAGCAGGTGTATCGCATCGTTATAATATTGACAAGACAAATTACCGAAACATTAAACGCCCCTCAACTAATATCTCAAATGAACAAATTCTAAACGAGATGCGATTAATTGCCTCTAGGCTAGAAAAAAATACCTTAACAAGAAAAGAATTTGAGGAACAATCGGAATTTGCCGCTGATTCAATACCAAAACGATTTGGCTCTTGGCGTAATGCATTGAAAAAATGTGGCTTGCAACAGGTTAAGCTTGGTAAAAGATACTCCGATGAAGAATGCTTTGAAAATCTTATGCAAGTCTGGATTCATTATGGAAGGCAACCACACCATCACGAAATGAATAAGCATCCATCCATAGTTGGTCCAAAAGCATATATTCGTCGATGGGGTACTTGGATAAAAGCCCTTGAAGCTTTCGTGAATAATATGAATCAGGAGGATAACAACTCATCTGAACTTCCAGATACTCCTGCAGCAACAATAACAGACAATTTCAAGATTCAAAAAGTAAGTAAGTTATCCGCTGCCGATAAAAGAGAAATTCCATTAGGTCTTCGCTGGAAAGTCTGCGTCCGGGATCGTTTCCGGTGTGTTAAATGCGGGGCAACACCCGCCAATGATCTGAATTGCCATATACACGTGGATCATATTCTTCCTTTTTCAAAAGGTGGAAAAACAATATTTGAAAATCTGCAAGTACTTTGCAAAAAGTGCAATCTGGGAAAAGGAAATCGTTCGGAAGAATAAGAGGTGGCAGTGCAACTGCCACCCCAACTATATTGTTGGGGAGACAGTTATACTGTCGCCCCTTGACTTACCACAGTTGCATAATGTCCGTAGGAGGATAAGTCGGCTCGCCTAATAAATACGCCCTGGCGCTTGAATACGACCAATCTGTCGCTTTAGAAACTAAACCCGCTTTTATAGGATTGTTGTGGATGTATTCGATCTTTTGCAGGGCAAAATCATCACCATAAATTGCTTCGGGATGTGATCCTTCTTGCCATACTTGAAATTCGGAACTATCACAGGCACGACTTGAAAGGCGGGCGGAGGCAAAATGCCCGAGATAATTATGATCACCGCGTTCTTGAGCCATGCGAGATATAGAGCGTGAAGTAAATCGCTTGAAATCACGCAACACATCTGACATATTTATGCCGTCCTTTGGCCAGAGCACGGCATGGAGATGGGTTGACATTAGCACGAAGGCATTTAGTTGCGTGTTTTTGTACTCGCGTACGTATACCAAACTATTGAGAATGATTCTTGCGTAAACGGTTTCGACAAATAATGATAAATTGTCAATAACGGTGCATGTTACAAAATATGCATAACCTTCATCCGGAATCACTCTATAAGAACGCGGCATGACAAATCTCTCTCCGCAAGGGGTGGCAGTGCAACTGCCACCCCAACTTAGATTTTATATCTATCTCCCAAATTTTCTACATTAATATAGTTATCTCCCCAGAATACTTCGGCCAGCACCGGCACATTCGAGTGGGATTCAATTTCCTGGCGATTGCTCGTTGTGCTGGGATCGTTGCCCGGCGGGGCGGGATGATTGAGGATGATGCCGGCGATTTTCAGGCCATCGCGGAAAGTTTGGGCGGCATGTAGGGTTAGCAGCGTATGGTTGATCGTGCCCAGGGCGTTGCGGGCGACGATAATGAGCGGTAAGCCGAAATCGCGGGCCAGATCGGCCACGTAGTCGCTGTCGCTCAGCGGCGAGAGTAGGCCGCCGGCGCCTTCGATCAGTACGATATCGGAGCATGCCAGCCAATAATCCAGCCCGTCGCGCAAAAGTTTTCGATCTAGCTGCTTGCCTTCGGCCCGAGCGGCAAGATGCGGCGCAAGCGGAGCTTCAAAACACTGTGGGCAAACCCGGTCCAACTCACCCGGCTCGCCGGCGGCGCGCCACAGCAGCAAGGCGTCGTCGGAAATCAGCCGTTCGCCTTCCCGGCGGCATCCGCTGGCGACGGGCTTGTATACGCCCACGCGATGTCCGGCCGCTTTTAGCGCGCGAGCAATCAATACACCGACATACGTCTTGCCGACGTTGGTATCGGTGCCGGTAATGAATAATCCGGGGCATTTTTGGCTGTAGGCCATGGGCTTTAGACTTTGGGCAATCGGGAGGCAATACTTGCTTCTGATTTTACCCAATTATGCTTCCAAGGAAAAGGAAGTGTGGGGCGGAGTCGAGGCGATTTCTTCATTGGAGAAAAAATGAGGGGCAAGAGGTGCGCGGCTGGTTTGCAGGGTCGTTTGGCCGCCGGTCGATAGGGCGAGTTTTTCACATAATTGCCGCCACGTTTCACGTTCCACGTCCAGCACTCGCAAGGCCTCGGCAAGCTTGTTCTCATCGTTATCGAGGAAGGCGCGGGTAAGAGCATTGTATATGAACAAGTAGACTCCGGCGACTTTACCGACGAGTTCCGATTTTGCCTCGTAATCCATTCCCTCGAGGATGCCGCTTACAATTTTTCGGCGCGCAGGATACATTTACCGGCCTGCCGGCTTTCTTTGTCTTGCCGATGTTTTTGGCGCGCCGGCCTTCTCGAATTGCCGCATCGATAAGCATCAGTTGCAATTTTTGCGGCGTGGCGGTCGTTACTTCGGTGACCAGGTAGCAATTCGAGGCGGTATTGGTCATGAAGGATATTTCCCGCTGTATGAGAAACAAAGCGATGAATCGGATAAAATGTCTAAGGATAGAATGTTTAGGATTGAGAGCTACTGCTATTACCGTAATAGAGTGAACTGTTGGAGTTGCTGCTATTATTAGAGGTATCGGTTATCCATGATAAGGAATCGAGCGCCGACAGATTGTTCTGCATTTTGGATATAAACGTTTCCAGATTGGCGAATTGGTTGGTCAAGCGGGTCCGCTCGGCGTCCAGGCGGGTTGTCCAATCATTGATCTTTTGTGTATTGCGATCGATAGTAGTTTGCAGGGCCGTCTTTTTCAATTGCATGAGCGAATTTGTGTCGCCCGCCAGATTTTCGAGAGCCGAGGAAAACATGTTTGCTATGCCGGTATTGGCCGTGGTGAATAAATCTTTTACGTCTGAAAGATTGGTTTTAAGCACGCTACTGAGCGTATTTTCATCCAATGAGAGCGTGCCGTCGGTGGAGTTGACGGAGATGCCCAACTGGGCCAGCGATTTAATGGTGTTATTGCTCGAGTATTGGTCGCCTATCAGCTTCGACGTGACAACACCCGCCTGAAAGGCGGAGTACTCGCCAATCAAAACGGCCCCAGTTTTGGTATCCGTGTCGTAGGCGGTATCGGTATTCAGCGTCGCACGGAACGTGTTGTAACCATTGACAAAAGACTGAATTTCAGATACCAGATTGGTGGTGTCGGAAGCGACTTTGACCGTCACGGGGCTGCTCGAAGCGTTCTCGATGGTAAGCGTAACGCCATTCAGAACGCCGGTGAAATCGTTCGAGCTTGAGTTAAACACGACCGCCTTGTTAGACGAGCTTGTGGAGCCCACTGCCAACACGGCGTCTTGTGCATCGTCAATTTGGTCGAAAGCGAGGTTGGAATCAGAGGTGTCGAGAATGAATTTGCCCTTTGCGCCGGTTTTGTCGCCGGTTATTTCCAAGCGATATTCACTGGCGCCGTCCGAGACGATGGAAGCGGTCACGCCGGCGTTGAGTTGGTTGATCGCGTCGGACAGGTTTTGCAGCGTCTCAGCGGAGGAAATATTGATGGTGCGGGTCATGGAACCGTCGATTACCTGCGAGGAGTCCTTGGTCGTGGCGGTTTGCAGCAGGTTGAGGTCGGCGGCGGTGGTGGAGTCGCCTTCGGAAACGGAGAGTGTGCCAGAGCCGCCGGAACTATCGGTGATTTTGATGCCGTCGCCGGTATCGTTGATTTCCGCGAGGACGCCGGTGGATAATGACGACGAATTTATTGCTTTCACCACGTCGTCGATAGTTGTGGTGCTATTGTCAATGGTGATGGTGGCGCTCTTGCCGTTGCTGTCGGTGATGATGAAGCTTCCTTGTGCCACGCCCGAGCCGCCGTTTAGGTCCGCCAATGTAGTGTTTAAGCCGACGGACTGAAGGTGCAGATCGCCGCTGTTGACGCTGTCGTTCGCGACATCCACGGGACTGCCGAATAATTTTTTAGCAGTTTCGGTGCCGTCGTCATAGTTTTGCACTTTGAGATTGCCGGTTGCTGATCCGCTGGAATCGATTAGTTCGATGCCGTTGCCGGCGTCGTTGACCTGGGCCGTGATTTTTACTTTTGTCGGCGCCGTGCTCGCGGCGTCGTTTATAAAGCTGATTACGTCTTGGAGCGTTTCGGCGTTTGATAAATCCACGTCGGTGTGGTTTCCGGCCCGGTCGGTAATGGTGATTTTGCCCAAAGTGCCCAGGCCGCTGCCGCCGTTGAGGTCGGAGAGCAGTACTGTTTTCGCCCCGGATAAGATTCGGCTGCCGGTGATAACCCCGCCGACGGCAGTGCCGGTAAGTCCCAAATCCTTAAGGGCCTGGGAGCCGTTTTCCGCGGTAAATGTAAATGGGCCCGTTCCTCCCGACGAGTCGGTGACAATCAAATGACTTCCGTCGGAACTGATCGAGGCAGTAAGATACTGCGAAGCGGCGTTAATCTTATTGATAACGTCGCCGATGGTCTTAGCGCCGGCCAGACTGATCTCGCCGGTGTCAGTGTTGTTGCTAAGCGTATATGATATGTCGGGCAGAGAACTAGAACTGTTTGTATTCACGCCGATGCCGTCGTTCAGGGCGTCGAGGCTCAGGTCTTTGGCCAGGTAGACGATATCCGAGCCAGTGAGGGTGCTGGTATTGCTTGTACCCAGGATACCCAAAGAGGCCGCGGTCTTGCCGGAGTTGACTTCCGAGACTTTGAGATTGAAAGTTGATGCGCCGGTGTTGTCGGTCAGTACGATGGAGTCACCGCTGACCGAGGCAGTGACGTCAACCGTGCCGTTGTTGTTGATGGCCCCCAGCACGTCGTCGATCGTTTTCGCGCCGGTAAGATCGATTACGGCCGACGTGCCGCTGCGATCGGTGATCTTGATTTTTCCCGAGGTAAATCCCTTTCCGCCGTTTATATCGCTCAGGCTCATACCGGCATCGACATTGTTGCCGAATCGGAGGTTGAGCGTGCCCTGGCCGACCGTTGAGCCGGTCGAATCGTAACTGGAACTAATTGACTGCTGGGCCAGAGCTTTTTGTAACGCGGTGTAGGTGTAGGTGCCGGAGGTTGGAGTTCCGGTGGTGGTGACTGAGATGACGTCGCTGTTGCTGCTGGAGGCGGTGGTGGCGTTAAAAAGGTTGTCTTTGCCTAAAGCGTCGGTGATCCCTTTTAAAGCAGTCAGATTCGCCATAAGAGCGGTAATGGCGGTCTGCTGATTGGTTAAGGTGGTGTTTTCAGAGGTGATAGAGTCGCTTATTGTGGAGTCCGCCTTAATCAGATTATCAATGAGGGTGCCGTAATCGATGCCCGAAACAACACCCACGGAAGATGTGATTTGAGTCATAAGGCACCCTGCATAAGAGTCATTACGTTCAGGTTTCAAAATAACGTCATAAGCTGGCAATCATTCACATCTTTTTATCGGTTGGCAAATGGGGTAAAGTTTAGCGGCATTTGCGCGTGCGATGGGCGGTGAACTGGATTCGGGGTTCAGTTTTTTCTCGTTCCAATGCTTAGGCGTGGGAACGGGAGCAATAGACGGTTTAAGATTTTTTCCGTCTTTCCGCCCTAATTGCGCCGGCCTATGGTTTTAAGCCTAAAAAAAGCCGGTTCATCCTCGTGAGAGGATGAACCGGTTTGTTCTTTTAGTCGGCCTCCCACGGTTATTGCAACAGTGCGAGGACATTTTGGGGGTTCTGGTTGGCGATCTTCAACACGGCGGTGCCCGACTGAACGAGGATTTGGGCACGTGTCATGTTGGCGGTTTCAGCCGCGAAATCGGCGTCTTGGATGGAACTCTGAGCGCTGGTCAACGCGGTGACCGTGGAGCTCAAGGTGTTGCTATTGGTTTGCAGAGTGGAACTCTGGAACGCGCCCAACCGGCCGCTTAAGGAAGTAACCTGGTTAAGGGCCTCATCCACGATTTTGGTGGACGTATTGAGGTCACCGTCGGTCAGGGAGAGACCTCCGCCGGACTTAAGTTGATAGAGCAACCCGTCAACGCCGCCTAGACTACCTGTGTCGGCGCTTTGGATGCCCATGTAGGCCTGGTTGTTGCTATTTATGTCCGTGCCAAGTTGGAACAAAGCGCCGCCGCCGGTAATTGACAGCACTAAGTCTTTGCCGGCGAGCGAGGTTGTACCGGGGTTATTCATCGTGACGGACATGGCAAGCGCCGACGTGTTGATCGACAACGTATTACCCTTGCCGGTGGCGGTGTAACCGTTGATAGTGCCAACAATGTCATTTCCTGTATCGTCCGTGCCCGACAAACCAGTGCTAAATTGTTTGTTGGTTGTAGAGTCGGATTTAACAGAGATCTTGACAAACGCGTCGGAGCCGTAAGTGGACGAGTTGAAGGTCAGTTTGTGGTTTGCTTGATCCCATACAGCGTCCACGCCTGTGGAGCTGGTCATCAGTTTGACGGCGTCCCGCATCTGGACACCCGTGGTTCCGGCGTCGAAACTGAATGTATGCGAGCCTTCGGTGCCAGTGAGTTGGAAACTCACGGCCCCGGTAAGGCCGCTGTCCGAGCCGCCGGTCATGACAGTGTCGGCTGGCGCCGTGCCAGCTATTGCAATACCAGTTCCTCCGGAATCTGTAGCGAAGATACTGTTGCCTTTCGCGTCTTGGATCGCTGTGACCGCGGTATTGATGGTGGCGGAGGTAACCAGAGTGGCGCTATTGAAATTGATAGTTAATTCTTTTTGCCCGGCATCGTAAGAGGCAAGGGCCCCACCGCTGGCGACTGACGTTGTTCCTACCCAATGAATGGTAGTGCCATTCAAGTCGGTTCCATCATTCGCCGCCGAGATAGCTATAGCATTATTAGCGCCCCCCATATCAACACTCGCCGAGGCCGGAGCTGAGGCGGTGGTAATTCCGGTGGTGTTAAGAGTCCCTTGGGTGGCCTCGGTGGTGACATGCGCCTTGACAGACATCGCACCTGCCGTCAGGTTTGCCTGTGTAATTTGCGCATTCGAAGTATTGCTGCTCAAGGAGATAGTGCCTGTGCCGGTGTCGTTATAAATGTAATCCAGGCTGCCGTCGAGGAGTTTACTACCTTGGTAATTGGTCGTCTGTGCGATGCGGTCGATGGCGTCCAATGAGGAATCGACCACGGATTGATTAGCCGCGATCTGGTCGGGGGTCATACTGCTGTTGTTGGCCGTTTGCACGATCAACGAGCGGATTTGATTTAGCAGCGTGGTTGTCTGCGACAGAGCACTGTCGGCGGTATCGATCATGTTGCTGGCCGACGTAGTGTTGCTGATGGCCTGATTGGTGCTGGCGATTTGGTTGCCCAATTGCGCGGCGGCAATCATGCCGGACGGGTCGTCTTTACCGGAGTTAATTCGTAAACCGGTGCTCAAACGGGTCATAGCCGTTTGCAATTCATTGTTTGACTTAGCAAGGTTTTGCTGTGCCGTGAGTGAACTCACGTTTGTGTTGATTCGGGTCATGCCAGATACCTTTCATTAAAGGTTCACGTCAAAGCTTTCCCCGGGGGGCAGGAGCTATGCTTCCGGAGACGGCTTTTTACTGCCGGCCGCATTTGTGGATTCTGGCGGCGGGCAGTACGCGTATGGTGGGGTTAATTCAGGAAGGAACGCTACACTTGACGCACGATCTACGTCCGACCGCCTTAACCCCGCATCCAGAATAGATGCACGATGGGTCGTGAATCCGCGCCAAGGTCCACATCAGGTATCGGCTCGGTAATTTACGTATACCAAGTAAACTGAACTGTAGCCGATAATCTTCTGTGTCTTCTGTTCTATAGCTTTCTCGGCATGAGAAACAACTGAAGCAAGTAAAAAAATGCCCCAGACAAGGACAAAGTCTGATTCGATAATAAAACTATCAGTAAATTCCCTATAAACCCAACTGGAGTAGTGTTTTGGGATTGTATTTACCACAGGAATGGGAATGCTATCACCCAGCCATTTCACGGGTAAAAATATATTGTTCCTCCCAGCCAGTCTGGCGCTTATACCGCTCTAAATCGCAGAATCAAAATAATCTGACCAATTTAAACGGGCGGATAGGCATTCTTGCCTGTCTTTTTCCGGCCAGACAGGAATGTCCGGTATCCTGTCTAAAGGCATGGATCGGCTTTTTTTGCTGGTCGAATCGGCAAAACCCGCTGCTTGCAAACCGTTCGATAGTGTGTGTCAAAACGCATAGTTGATGTGCAAGGAAAGTTCATAAGTGTTTATCGGGTCAGCCGGTTCTGCCGCGTCTTTGATAACAGAAAGCGGTAATTGAGCAAACTGGCACGGGTGTTGCTAAATGAGATGCACCCCCAACTTCCTGCAAAGTTTACAGAATGGGAAAGGGTTGATTTTTTGCGAGGACCTGTAGTCGTGGCAGCAGTTTAGCTGCTGCCACAACATAAAAGTTCGAGGATTAAGATGCCTTACGGTTTTTACATTTCAGCTGAAGGGGCCAACGCCCAGTCTTCCCGGCTGGATGTCATTGCCAACAATTTGGCCAATGTCGATACCGTTGGATTCAAGCGGGAATTGGCCTGTTTTCAGGCCCGGTATGCCGAAGGCATCGATAAGGGCATGGCGATCCCCGGTTCGGGAAATATGGAAGACGTGGGCGGAGGCGTTTTGTTCCGCCAAACCAAGACTGATTTTTCCGCCGGCGCTGTAAAGCAAACCAAGAATCCCGCCAACGTGGCGATTATGGGCGAAGGTTTTTTTACAGTCAAGAAAGGCGATGAAACTTTCCTAACGCGGGCGGGAAATTTCGAGATTAACTCCCGTGGTGAGTTGGTCACCCCGCAAGGCTACGGGGTATTGGATGAAAGTGGAGTACCGGTCGTTATAAACCCGGAAGTTAAACATTGGGATATCAGCGACACGGGCGCGATGCAGCAGCTCGGCAATACGCAGAATCTGGCGATTGTCAAACCTGCGGCCAACGAAAATCTGGTCAAGTACGGCGATAATCTGTTCCGCTCGACGACCCGGCCGGAGCCTGTTTCGCCGGCCGAGCGGCGCGTCGCCTCTGGTTGCCTGGAGATGTCGGCCGTGAGTCCGACACTGGAAATGACCGCCATGATCGAGGCCTCCCGGTATTTCGAGGCCAATGTCAACATGATGAAAAATCAAGATCAAATACTCAGCTCTTTGATCAGTCGAGTGTTGAAAGCATAGACAACGAAAAACTCTGTAAAACAAGCAAATAAATCCCTAACCTCTAATCTCGAATTTCTAATCCAATGACTATTCAAGCTCTATATTCCGCGGCGACGGGCATGACGGCAATGGAAACCAAGCTGGACGTGGTGGCCAACAATCTTGCCAACATGGAGACCACGGCGTTCAAGAGAGACCGGGCGAATTTCGAGGATCTGATTTACCGCCACGAAGTATACCCCGGCGCCCAGGATTCGGCCGGTCAATATACTCCCACCGGCACTCAAATCGGTCTGGGTGTGCGTACGCAAAGCACGCAAACTGATTTCACCCAAGGGTCGATGAAACAAACCGGACAAGAATTGGATTTGGCCATCGAGGGCACGGGGTTCTTCCAGGTGACCAACCCCGACGGCCAGATTGTTTACACCAGGGCGGGAAATTTTTCAAAAAACGCCAACGGCAATCTTGTGATGGGCTCGGCCAGCGACGGGCGTTTGCTGGATCCCCCCATCGTTATACCTGCGGACGCCACGGGCATCACCATTACGCCTGAAGGAATTGTCACTGTCCAACAGCAGGGCAGCAATCAAATGACGCAGGTGGGCCAGATCCAATTGGCGTCTTTCATCAATTCGCAAGGATTGCTCCAACTGGGCCAAAATCTATATCGAGAAACCGACGCCTCGGGCGCTCCGACAATATCCAATCCGGGACAGAACGGCCTGGGGCAATTGCAACAAAACATGCTGGAATCGGCCAACGTCGAACCCGTCCAGGAATTGATCGATATGATTACCACCCAGCGCGCGTTCGAGCTAAACTCCCAGGCCATTAAAACAGGCGATGAATTATTGCAGACCGTGGCGAATTTGCCGCGGGCGCAGTGATTTCGTATAAGTTTGGAATAATGAAATATATGCAACGAATAATTGTTGTACTGATGATCATGCCGGCGTTGGCATGGAGCGCATCCCAGGCAGCCGAGTTGCGGTTTCGCCAACAGTGCAGTCCGCATGGGTCGGTGGTAACTCTGGGCGATATCGCGGAAATTTATAGCGCCGATCCCCAGCAGGCTGGAAAGCTCGCCGCTATTGAGCTCTTTCCGGCCCCAGCGGCGGCGCAGCAGCGCGTGCTTCAAGTAAGAGAAGTGCAAG
Source organism: Pirellulales bacterium (assembly GCA_963844755.1). Lineage (GTDB taxonomy): Bacteria > Planctomycetota > Planctomycetia > Pirellulales > Thermoguttaceae > JBEKIK01. The sequence goes on along the minus strand of CAWJPM010000011.1, from coordinate 287,849 downwards.
ATCTTCTTTCTATGCGGGGCATTAATTTAGCCGAGCACCGTTTTTCCGGATCCAGCCAGATAGTATTGACCTCGGCAGGCGAACCGGTGCGAGCCGATCAGTCGTTGACCCCCTCGGCCGTAAAGCGGGCTCATCGCCGCGTTCAAGAAGCCATATTGCAATACTTGCAAACGAAATCCGGGTCTGGCGAGACGCGATACCTGCAATTCGAAACGCCTACTGCCCTAGACCGCGCGGCCGCGAACCCTGTGCAGCCGATTTCCGTAAGCGGCGGAAGCCCTCCCTGGACCGGGTCGCAACACTTTGAAGTGAAGATCGATTCGAGTGAGGGATTGGCGCCTTTTTCAATCGACGCGCAAGTTACCGTTCCCTCGGCAGTCGTGGCGGCCGTGCATTCTCTTGCCCGCGGCGCAATGATCCGGGAAAGCGATTTGGCGATTGTCCGCGACGCCCCTCGCGACGGCGAAAGCGGCGTTTTCCATAGTATCGAAGAAGTGGCAGGCAAGCAAACCACGAGAGCGGTCCCGGATGGAAAAATCATCGTTCCCGACGACCTGCAAGCGCCGCTCTTGGTTCATAAAGGCGACGTAGTGACAGTTTATGCGCAGAGCGCGGGCATCCGCGTGCGGACCACGGCCCGGGCAAGGGACGACGGCGGCTTAGGCGATCTGGTGACCATGGAAACCATGCAAGACCGGAAACCGTACCAGGCGCGAGTCTGCGGCATGCGTGAAACCGAAGTTCTGGCACAAGTCGTGCCGGCCACGGAAAGAAAATAAATGCGTAACAAGTAATGAAGAAGGTTGAATTATGAATAAACAGGCGAAAATATTCGGGGTTTTGCACCGTCCATCGCCCACTGCCCACTGCCCACTATCTTCTATCCGCAATTTGCAATTTACAATTTGCAATTTACAATTTGCAATAATATTTCTTTTCATCTTATGTATTTCCGCTGATCTAAAAGCCCAAGATTCGAGCCTTTTCGGCCAACCCGATCCGCGCGCGGGCATGACCATGGTGAAATACTCCTGGACTTACCAACAGCCGGTGGAGCCGCATCCGATCCGCTTGCACGACATCATTACGGTGCAGGTGAATGAAACATCGACCGTCAATAGTGAAGGGCAGATGGACCGCAAGAAAAAAGGTTACGGCGATTTGACACTGCCGAACTGGATTTTGCTAAAAGGCCTTTCGGTGGTGCCCGATCCGCAAACCGCCGGTTCGCCGCACATCCGCGGAGAGGTGGATAACAAATTGCAGTCGCAAGCGGTTTTCGAAACCAAGGATGCGATGAAATTGCAAATCGCCTGCAACATCGTAGACATCAGGCCCAACGGCAATCTGGTCATCGAAGGCCGCCGCACGATCAAAAACAACGAAGACACGTGGGAGTATTCCCTTGGCGGTGAAATTCGAGCGGAAGACGTGTTGCCCAACAATACCGTGCTCAGCCAAAACGTTTCCAATATGAGATTGGTAAAACGCGAGGAAGGCCACGTCCGCGACGGTTATCGCCGCGGTTGGTTCTTGCAGTGGCTCGATAAATATCAACCGTTCTAGGCCGTTTTTCGCTAAAAATACAATACGGAGACACGGAGTGCACGGAGAAAACATTTTAAAAATAAGATTTTCAATATGCTCATTGATAAATGCATCCATGAATCTAATCCAAGAAGATTTGCCCAAACAAACAATGTATTATTTTGATTTTCTCAGTGACCACCGTGTCTCCGTGTTGAGAAATTAGTCTAAATCGTATGAAAAATAAAATTTATCACCGATTCGTAGTTTTAATGACAATCTTTACATGCTGCCTGACGGCGGCGCCGTTAGATGCGCGAACAATTCTGAAAAGCATCTGCCGCCTGAAAGGGCAGGAAGAGAACACTTTGCAGGGGTTGGGAATCGTGGTCGGCCTGAAGGGCACCGGCGACGGCAGCAGCTTTTTGCCCATGCTCAGAAGCCTGGAAAAGGTAATGAAAGTGATGGGCGAACCGCTGGGACGAAAAAGCCTGGACGAAATCAAAGACACTAAGAACGTGGCCCTGGTAACCGTGACCGCCACCATACCGGCTTCAGGCGCGCGCCAGGGCGACAAGATCGATTGCGTGGTCAGCTCCATCGGCTCGGCCAAGAGCCTGGCCGGCGGGCGGCTGTTCCTTACGCCGCTGATCGGACCGGATCGCACCAATCCCCGCATCTACGCCTTTGCCGAAGGGCCCGTCACCCTGGACGATCCATCGATCACCAACAGCGGCCGAGTTTTCGAGGGCTGCCAATTGGAAGAGGAGTTTTTCAACTCCTTCATCAAAGACCGAAAGATCACCCTGGTTTTGGACAAGAACCACGCCGACTTTCAAGTCGCCCAGGACGTGGCGGAATTGATCAACAGCCGGTTGAGCATTCAAACGGGCGGTGGCCCGCTGGCCAGGGCGCTAAACCAGGTAAACGTGGAAGTCTTCATTCCCCCGCAATACCGCGAGGATCCCGTGTTGTTCGTCTCGCAAGTGCTCAGCTTGCCCATCATGGAGCCGCAGACTGCGCCGCGAGTGGTAATCAACGAGCGGGCGGGCAGCATTGTCATAAGCGGCGACGTGGAGATCGGCGCTGCCGTGGTGTCGCATAAAAATATCGTGGTTGAAACCGGCAACGCCGGCAATGCCCGGCCGTTCGTGCCCGTCAATTCGGCGGATCCTGGCGCGCCGAAACTCAAGGCGCTGGTGGAAACGCTCAATGCCCTGCACGTAGCCACGCCGGATATTATCGACATTATCAAGGGATTGGACAAAAACGGCCGGCTCCATGCCCAATTAATTATCGAGTGATGTGTTCAGTGTAACCGGCACACTTTGAGAGTGTGATTTTTTGTATGATGCGTGAAACGCACCACAACCAATAGAAAGCGGCTCGTTTCAAGCACCCTACGCGGCGGAGAATCAGGCATGGTAAATGCGATCAATGCGGACCTCCCCAGCGCACCGGCCATGTATGCCGCGCAAAACGCCCCGGCGAAGAAGCCCGATCTTGCAGGCGAGGCTCAAAATCCGGAATTGCGCAAGGCATTCGATGATTTTGTGGGTGAGACCGTTTTCGGTCAATTATTGCACTCGATGCGAAAGACCGTGGGCAAGCCGGCCTATTTTAACGGCGGCCGGGCAGAAGAAATTTTTCAACAGCAACTCGACCAGGTGCTGGCTAAAAAAATCAGCGAGTCAAGCGCCGATAAATTCAGCGGACCAATGTTCGAACTGTTCACCCTTCAGCGAAAATAAGAAACCAACCTGAAACCAATGCGTTGGGGCGGCAGTTTAACTGCCACCCCAACAACAATTCACCTTATAACGAAACAAGAAACATAGGCGTATCCATGCAAACTACGTGGGAAAATGAAGTTGCACGACTTTTGAACGATCTTTTGGCCGTGCAAGACGATTTATTCGTGAATTTGGCCAAGAAAAAAGAGTTGCTCATTGCCTCTGACATGGCTGGATTAGCCGCCATTGCACCGGAGGAAGAGCAATTGATAGTTCGGCTGCAAGAGTGTGTCCAACGGCGAGAACAATTGCTTCAAAAAGCGGCTCAAGAAGGATTGCCTGTCCATAGCATACAGGCCTTGACCAAGACTTTGCCTGCGGATCGCCGCGGCGAGTTACCCGATCGGCTGGCTCAGGCAAGCTCCCGGGCCAGGCTGCTTCAACACCAAAGCTTCACGAATTGGCTCGTGGTTCAACGCAGTTTGATACATCTTTCGCAGATGTTAGAGATTATAGCGACCGGCGGCCGTCTTCAGCCGACATATGGAGAAGGGGAACCGGTTAACGCCAGCGGGGCCATCGTAGATCGGGCAGCTTAAATAGAATGGGGCATTTGGGAAATTTAGTTGGAAATTCTGATAAATTCAACAATCCTTGGCTCTACCTACGGCCAAAAAATAGGTCCAGGTTCATTTGATCGTCAGTACTCGACCTGAACCCTGAACCCAAAACCCTAAAGCCTAACCATGTCGCTATTCGGCTCCATTCAAATGGCGGGCAACTCGCTGCGGGCGACCGACATCGCTTTGCAGGTTGTCGGGCAGAATATATCAAATGCCAACACGCCGGGTTATCTTCGCGAAGAGGCGGTGCTGCAACCTGCCGCGCCTCAACAGTCGGGCAATCTTATTTTAGGCACGGGCGTCGAAGTCGAGGGAGTGGTGCAGCAGGTCGACAAGTTTTTACAGGCGCGGGTACGCAGCGCGGTTTCCGACTCGAGCAATACCGACACCGTGCAACAAAATTATTCCCAGTTGGAAGAGGTGGTAAATGCACTCAGCAACAGCACCGACCTGAGCACTTCAATGAACAACTTTTTCAACAGCATCTCTGCGATTCTCAATCAGCCGGCAGATATTACGGTGCGCCAACAGGCTGTGTTGAATGGACAAACACTGGCTCAGAATATAACGCAGATGTCTCAACAGGTGGAAGGGCTACGATCCAACGCGAATGATCAGATAAGCAACATGGCGGGCGATATTAATAACTTGACCGCGCAGATAAGCCAGTTGAATGTAAAGATCGCCACATTGCAAGGCGGAACGAATTCCACGAGCGACGCCGTCGGGCTGACCGACCAACGAGAAGAAGCATTGGAATCGCTGGCCAAATTGATTAACATCCAATCTGTCGAGCAACCCAACGGCGGCGTCACCGTCTACTGCGGCAACACTTATTTGGTAAACGGGGACACTTCGCGTCCGGTCGATGTGGTTTCGGTCAGTGATAACGGTTTTTCCGCGGCTGAGATCCACATAGCGGACAATGACGAGAAGATTAACCCCACATCAGGCGAACTCAAGGGACTGATCGATTCCCGGGACAACGTTCTAGGCGGGTTCCAGGCTCAACTCGACGATTTTGCCCAGACCTTGGCGTTCGAGTTCAACAAGATTTATTCATCCGGACAAGGGTTGAACGGTTACAGCACGCTGACCAGCACAAACGGAGTTGACGACGCTACTAAGGCTCTAAACGAGGCCGGTTTGCCGTTCACACCCCAAAACGGATCGTTCCAGGTGCTTGTTCGCGACAAAAATACCGGCCTTACTAGCACCACAAACATACAGATAGATCTGAACGGCCTGGGCCATGAGACTACGCTTGAAGACTTGAACAACGCGCTGAACAACGTAAACGGCATTCAAAGCCAGATTCTGACCGGCGGCAAGTTGAAGATCGACAGCACATCGACCGACAGCGAGATCGCATTTGCCAACGACACCAGTGGCGTTTTAGCGTCGTTGGGGTTGAATGTTTTTTTCACCGGCACGTCGGCCGACAATATAGGCGTCAGCGCGGCGGTTACGGACGATCCGGGCAAGTTCGCGGCGAGCCAAGGCGGCATCGGCTCGGACACAGACAACGCCCAAATCATGGCGAATTTTGTGGACCAGCCCATCGATTCGCATAATGGCGAAAGCATAGGGGCGATATATGACGGCATGGTCGCCAATGTCGCACAAGGTTCTGCGGCGGCCCAGACCAGCGCCAGACGCAGCCCAGGCATTTGAAAGTTCTTTGCAGAGTCAGCAAACGGCTATTAGTGGAGTGAACCTGGACGAGGAAGCGGTGAACATGATGACTTACCAGCGATCCTTTCAGGCCTCGGCCAAGTATATTGCGACAATTTCGGATTTATTGAATACATTGGTGCAAATATAGGAATATAGAAGCAGGAATTTTTCCCGCATCCTGGCCGCGGCGGCCTGAACTTTGGGGTTAAAAGTCAAGCAGCCGGGACAAGGCAGGTACGGATTTTTTCGGCCCAGAATCATGACGAATTCGATCATCGGCATTCCGACCACCCGAATCAGCGACTTGTTCGTGCGCGATCAATTATTGAATCAGCTTCAATTAAACGAGTCGAATCTATACCGCACTGAAACACAGTTAAGCACCGGATACCGTTTTCAGTCGATCAGCGACGATCCCGCGGCTGCGCTGAGTGTAATTGGTCTGCAGTCGCTATTGCAACGCAAAGCCCAGGTACAAAGCAACATCAACACCAATCAGTCTTATTTAGACACCACCGACAGTGCGCTAACCAGCGTGTCTAATTTGCTGACGCAGGTTCGCGCCACCGCCGTGGGAGTAATGGGCTCGACGACCACCGACGCTGATCGCAGCGCTGCCGCGCAGCAGGTGGAACAAGTAATTCAACAATTGTTAAGCACGGCGAACCAGCAGTTCAACGGCCGCTATCTGTTTTCCGGCTCGGAAAGCGCCGCGGCGCCTTTTCAATCGGCGGGCGACGTGGTTCAGTACGCGGGCAATGAAGAGAACCTTTCAAGCTATCAGGATCTCAATCTGCTATTCAACACCAATTTAAGCGGCAGCCAAGTCTTCGGAGCCATTTCCTCGCAGGTGCAAGGCCAGGTGAAAATAACGCCGGACTTGACTTACGATACGCCTTTGGCTGATCTTTTCCAAGGCCAAGGCATCAGCAAAGGGAGCATATTGGTCTCCGACGGCACTAACACGAGCACCATCGACTTAAGCGGCGCCAAGACGGTTGGCGATTTGGCGGCGATGATTCACGCCCATCCGCCGGCCGGCAGCGAGCTTAACGTCGACATTACCGCCGATAAAATCATCATTCAACTCGTCAAACCGGGCGGCGGCGATCTTTCCATCCGCGAAGTCGGCGGCGGCACCGTGGCCGAGGAATTAGGCATTCGCAATGATGATGGCGCGGGAAACAATCCGATTTCCAGCAGTTCACTTGATCCCGCCCTGGACGGGACCACTACGCTGGAAAACATTCTCGGCGCTTATGCCGGCACGGTGTTGCACTCCACCGGCGGCGATAACGATATCCGCTTGCAGGCCGACACGATGGGCGCCGCCACCGGCACGGGCGTGCCCCTGAACGGCGTGAGCATCGCCCTGGTTGACGACCCCAACGTCACTTACGGGAACGAGACGGTCGACTACGATCCCAGCGCTCGTACGATCACGGTGCATATCGACGCGGGGCATACGCGGGCCTGCAATGTGATCGATGCCATAAACAAAGCCCATGATCGGGCCGGCCTTCCCTTTACCGCCGACATGGACCCTTTGGACGACGTGCAAGGCGGACAAGGCCTGGTGGAAGCAGGCGCAGCCGCCGTGACGCGCGACGGCGCCGGAGAAGCGCTCGATCAGAAATCCGGATTGCAAATTACCAATGGCGGACAAACGTTCAATATCAACCTGTCCGCCTGCAAAACCGTGGAAGACGTGCTCAACGCCGTCAACGCCAATCCAGGTTTGCTAGCGCAAATCAACGACGCCAAGGACGGCATCGACATCCGGTCGCGGGACAGCGGCGCCGATTTCATGATCGGCGAGAACGGCGGGACCACCGCCGCGCAGTTGGGATTGCGGACCTTTACCGAAAACACGCCGCTGGATGATCTGAACTACGGTCAAGGCGTCGGTAAAACGCCGGATCCCGGCACCAACGGGGCCACTAATATAACCGTTGTCAAATTTGCCATTGAACGCGCCGACGGCGCCCAATTGAATATCAATATTACCAACCCGCAGACCGTCGGCGACGTATTAAACGCGATCAACAACGACCCGGCCAACGCCGACGGCAAACTCGTCGCCCGCCTGGCGACGTACGGGAACGGCATTGAACTAGTCGATACCAGCACCGGGGCGGGCACTTTGGCGGTCACCCCCGATTCATCCAACAGTTCAGCGGTCGATTTGGGCCTGGTCTCCGCCGGCGCGGCGAGTAGCAGTTCCGCAACATTGACCTATTCCGCCAAGTTGAATTCCACGGATCCGGTTACCTCCCAGCCCGTGTCCAACAGTGCGATCATTGTCACCTCCACTGATACAAGCGACAATCTTAGCGGTTTGCAGGTTGTATTAGACGCCACTGCCCAAGGCGTGACGTATGATGCCGCCAACATGACGTTGACCGTAGGCATTGATCACGATGGGAATACCTCGGCCAACGACGTGGTCAATATGATAAACGGCAGCGATTATGGTTCCAAGTTCCATGCCGCGTTGGATCCTGCCGGCGGCAACGACGGCACGGGCAAAGTGGTTGACGGTACATCCGGGATCATGTATGGCGCCAAGTTGACTTCGATAGATTCGATGACTTCTTTGCCTGTTCCGAATAGCGGCGTGATTGTATCGGCCGCTAATACAAGTGATAACCTTAACGGCGTGCAAGTGATATTAAGTTCTACGGCCACCGGTGTGGTTTACGATGATACTGCTAAAACGCTCACCGTGGGCATAATTCCCGGCTTTACCACCGCCGACAATGTTGTCACGGCGATAAACACGAGCGGCTATTCTTCCATGTTTCATGCCTCGCTCGATCCAATTGGCGGCAACACCGGCCAGGGGTATGTAGTTGACGGGACTAATGCGACAATAACAGCGGCGAGCACGCTCGACGGCTCGGATGTCAACAAAAAGGAAACAGAAGGAATTTTCACGGCTTTGATTCGACTCAAGCAAGCTTTAGAGAACAACGACACGGCTGGAATCCAACGGGCGGTGGGACTGCTCGACAACGGCACGCAACAGTTGAATTCTTCTCACGCCGAACTCGGCGCCCGCCAGCAAGGCTTGGACGCGATGACAGACCGCCTGGGAACGGAAAACACCGAACTGCAAAATGTGCTTTCCAACAATTACGACGCCGATATAACGCAAGTCGTTTCCGATCTTGCCGGCCAGCAGGCCACATTTCAAGCCTCGCTCAAGGCCACCGCGAGCATTCTTCAAATGTCACTATTTAATTATCTATAGAGCAGAATACGCGGCTCGAGGCGAAGAACAAGAGCGGAAATTTCGATCACGATTTGCGCCGTCGAAAAAGATAAACCGCTAAAACGGCGGCGCCCGCACAAAGCATGGTAATAGTGCCCGGCTCGGGTGTTACGGTAAACGAAGTATTTACAACTTCTGAAGCAACGTCCACGTTATTTACACCTCTTACGCCGGCGATTGTGAAATTCAGATTCACTTGCGTCCCCACCGGCACCACCAGGTATGCGAAATCCCATGTTGGGTGAACCGTGCTGGTAATCGAGAAGGTGCCGGTAAGCGAATTTCCGAAATCGCCTCCCTGTTCTTTGGTTTCGCTGGGAGGATTTGATACCGACGCGTACTGACCCGTGGAAATCAAAAAATGGGTATCAAGGTTTTGGTCGATGGAACCGGAATAAGAAAGCGTCAAAGTGGGTGTGGAGATAACGCCAAACTCCCAAAGTTGATGCAATGCGTTACTCGCGGTCCAAATGCCCACATTGCTGCCCGTGCCGCTATCGAATCCATTGGGATTATAAGGGCTTACAGGATCTTGCCCGATGGCAGTCAATGTGACCGCCTCCAGCCCGGTTCCTAAATCCGTGGGCATAGATTCTTCGATACGGAAATTCGTACCGGAATAAACGACTTCCGCCTGTGCGTACCCGCCATATAGAATGGCAGATAACGCCAGGGCCGATGTAAATAATGTCAATGTTAAAGACCGAACTTGTGTTGCTGATCTCATGATGTCGCACCTAACGTATATATCCATTTTTGGAGAAACACCCAGTCCATCATTATCTTAACTTTTTACGCAATGTCAAGTATCCGGACGAGATTCATTCGATAATTAGTGAATTTTTATACAATTCCCTCAAAAAATCAGTGCTGAACGTAGTGTTGGATTCGTTTAAATCCATATCCGACCAGTAGAGCGAGCAGGCCGACAATAGCCGATACCATAGCGGAAGGTTCGGGTACGCCTGCTAAAAACGCATCCATGTCAAAAGGTTGGCCCGCACCGGCGTCTCCGCCGCTGGCCCAAGTGGATATTTTACCCCAATTCGCCCCCAGCATGGATAAATCTTGGATGTCGATTTTTCCATCGCCGTTAAAATCTCCGTACGACCACAAGGCCCCGCCGGCCATGCTGGGATTGGAATATCCCCAATGGGCCCCCAACAACGAGAGGTCTTTGATATCAACAATGCCGTCCTCATTGGCGTCGCCGGGCATAACCTGTTTCCAAGTCATCAGCGGATCGCCCACCACTGTAGTAACGTAGGAAAGCTGTTGTATGGAACTCCACGCGGCCTCGCCCCATGTCTTGCCAGCTAAAAGCATTGAGAACATTTGGTTTTCATTGGCCTGATTCTGTGAACCGCTTTGTGGCTCGGCGACATTGCCCACACCCGCCGTGCCGCCAATGGCCAGCCAATCAGCCACTGAGCCCTGTCCCATGGGATTGTTCCCTGGTTGACCATTGAAAGTATATGCGTTGAAGCTTTCGTGGGTATTGAAGACGGCCCCGTTGGCCAAAGTGAAATTCAGATTGAGAACATAATTTTGGTTAACTCCGGTTGCGTGTACGCCGTGGCTGTCGTAGCCGATGACCGGACCGGGGGCGGTAGTGATGGCGGTAGTGGTGTTATCGCAAATTCCGGTGACATATGGTGTTTGGCCTGGCGCCAGGACATTTTGCTGGAGGTTCTGTACCATTACCTGATTACTTTGTTCCGCATTCGGATCATTATCCGCCACAATATAAGTAGAATTGGGGATGGGAAGCAAATACGCTTGTTGCGCCTTATTGATGGCGTTTATAACGTCCGTCGTGGTGTAGCCGTCTAGTCTAGAAGTCAGGCGCATGCCGCCGTAACCGGTAATATAGGTGTCGCTATAATTAAACGAGCTAGAGCTTCCGAAATAGGGGTTTTTAGTGGGCTGAGGACAAGGCGGCGATAGATACAGTCCCTCTGTTGCTTTCCAAGACTGGTCGCCCATTTGGTAAAGAGCCGTATTCAGAGAACTTGGAATACTTGGATTGTAGCCCGCTCCTATTGTATCGATCCGAGTCAATTCGCTTTCCAGGCTGGAATCGGTTCTCCACCATCCTGATCTAACTGTGCGAGATACGCCGAACGGATCTGTATAGACGCCATTGGTGGGATATGTAACACTATCATCGATGCGAAGCGGCAGCCCCTTTGTGGTAACTATAGTATCAATTGATGAAGTCAATAGTCCGGAATCAAGGATCGGTTGGCGGATATTTTGTAGATAATAATCAGCCGAAACCTCCTCGCCCGGGGGCACTCCATTAATATCCGGTAGACTGATCCCCAGCAAATGAACGCCCGGATGAACTTGGGCATAATAGTCTGCCAACGTCACTCCATCCGCGCTGGAACTGTTATACAAAACCAGCACGTTATCCGGTCCAATAACGCCCTGTGTGGCGGCGGCGGAAAGCAAACATATTACCAGACCGAGGAAAAGGCGCTTGCCCCATATCGGAGCGTACATACCACATTCTCCGTTTTAACCGTCCCAGCGATAACAATTCAAGTAATACTATAATACCGTCCGCGAAATTCGCTTGGAAGTCCTTCGCTTGGATGCCTCCAAGCAAAGCGAAACGGGGCGCCTTTATAATTCAGGCTGTGTAATGTTCCTACCTGAGCCTTTATATTTTCGGAAAAAGATATGAAAAACTGAATATTAATGATAATGATAATGTTACTTGGAATAGCTTCGCCGCAACAATCTAACCACGCCGAACAAACCACAGGCGATTACCAAACTTAGCAACGTGGCTGGCTCAGGCGATGTTTCATATAACGAATTAGGACTAGGCAAGCCGTTATTCAAACTCAAAGTTGTATGGTAACCATTTATCGTACCATTCGCCCATTCCGGACCGTACGGACTTGTAAAGATCAGAATATTACTCTCACTGCCCGATGGAAGCTTGGTAGTGCCATTATAACTCCAATAGGCCGAGGTAGGATTAGTGCCAAATGGGGTCGGCGTTGATGTAACTGTGGATACCGATGGGTTCGGATCTGTTATTTCTTCAATATTCGCGGGCGAGGCATTTGGATCCAACCCTACAGATAAATTACTGATGTAATAGCCGCTAGAGGAAGTGTCTTTTAACTGGTAAGCGTAGACGTATTGAGTGTCCTTACTCGGATCCATCTCGCCCAAAAAAGATCTATCGAAATTCCCAGGCGTAAACAGCATAGGACACTTGCACATGTAGACTCCCGGAGGAGGTTGAGATTGGTGTAGAAGTAGAGTAATTAGTCATCGCATAATCGACATGACTAATCAGATCGGCGTTGATCGTTGCCGGTATCAGAAAAACCGATATTAAAGCCACGCTAAAAATGATCCCGGCATACCACCTACTGTGTCGTGTTTTAGTAGTCATGGCATTCATTCCTTTGCGAGAAAACGCCGTCAATGTCCATATCCCCGGACGCATGACTAAACTGTCATGTGCCCGTTCGACACGGCCGGGCCGCATCATTAAACTCGCTTAAACCATGCTGCTGAACTATTCCTATGTGCGGCCAGGCGCGCGTCGAAACTTTTTCCACAAAACAAATTCTTTTCCAAATCTGCTTCTAACCTCGTCGAAACCATCTGTTTGCCGTCAGCAAACCCAGTCCGATCAGTAACGACCAGAGCGTAATCGGCTCTGGAATTGGATTGGAGCCGGGCGAGGGAACCGGTTCAACTACGGCAAATGTCCCGCCGTTGATTGTAATGGAGTCATTTGCATCCGGTTTGTTTGTGCTGCTGTACACCAATGCCACACTGCTTTGATCGATACCAATTCCGGCGAACTGCCAATAGACGGAATCTTCTGGATCGAGTTGCATAAAACTTACGGGGATGTCCGACACCGAAGTGCTGAAAGAACCGGGATTGTCCGCCACGTCGTATAAATACACTTGATATTCGTGAATCTGATCGGTTCCATTGCTATGAATCTGATACACGTATGTGAGTTCGTTGTCCGAAGGTGTGTAGCCGGTGCCTACGTATGGGAATTGTCCCGCTGAATAGACAGCCCAATCCACAGTTCCAGTAAGACCCAACTGATTCCAAGGACATGTAAAATCAGTCGTTCCTATCCAGCCGTCGTACACTCCGCTGTCAAGTAATCCGGCCAACGAAGGTGTCGCAAAAAGACCGATCACGGCTAACAAAACCAGTAATCCAGTTGCGATATTTCTCAAAAGCATTTGTGATCCTCCCAGTAGTTTAAGTATTTACAAATGATGCAGGTAACGGTACGTCCATGTCTAAACTTTATTTATGTTCCTGAAAGCCATGGACCCTGGAAGCACAAATGCAGCTCACTCTGTCAAATACTGCCGTAGTGCGACAAGGTTGGCAAAACAAAATGTAAGAAGAGGAAGGTCAGGCAGCGCGCATACAATATAAACAGAAACTAGACCTTGCTCCCAATCGCCAAGCCACAGAATGCCTACCGCCAATAATTTCGACGCTTGAAAAGATTATTCTCTCGCATCTTATGCGGAAGCCGTGCTCGGCGGACGCTACCTCCTAGAGATTGTTTTTATGAGTATTCACCCAATAGGAACTATTCCTACCGCGCATGGGCGGTATTAAAGCGAAGATCATTATACCTTTTATAATCGGCTTGTCAACTGTCCGCAGGACTTTATTCCATATATCGCAACAACTTACATCATAAGCACTTACGGCAGCATAATCTGGCATCTTGTCGTGAGACAAAAATTTCAGCCTTTTTAAGCGGCTACCTATAGTTCAGAAAGAAGCGCATGAAAAGGCAGCCTTTTTAGATGCGAAAATTGTGAAAAACAACGGCTTTTACCGATACGTTTAACAAACTCTTGACAAAAGAACCCTCATAGCGTCAAGTTTAATAGATAGAAGGTGCGCTTGACGCAAATCTTGTATATTGTGGCGTCAAGGCACGGATACGATGGCATTTTACATGCCCATCCATGCATGTAAGTGTAAGTATTTGGTCCTATTTTGCCTTGGGAGACAATTCATGCCAGCAGTAGTTAATCCGGAAAAATGTACCGGTTGCGAAACTTGTGTCGAGTCATGTCCATTGGACGCCATTGCGATGAAAGACGGTTTAGCCGTGGTCGATGCGGATACCTGCGGCGATTGCGGCGCGTGCGTCAACGTATGCCCTGTGGAAGCGATCAACATGGAATAAATCCGGCGCGGTACGCGATAATCTGAGCAATGAAAGGGCGGGTTGCGCATGGCGCGGTCCGCCCTTTATTAATTTTCAGTCATTAGTTATCGGCAGGCAATGCGAAACCGCGGGCGGTTTCAATTTATTTTACAGCCGTTAATTGATAATCCTTGTTGGGGCGGCAGTTTAACTGCCGCCCCAACAACAGTAGCCGCACCAACAAATTGACGATGTCGATTATAATGGCAGCATCCAAAGGACACAAAAAAACTCGCCGCGAGTTTTTGCAAGTTCCTCTAGGCAGTGATAACCAGGCATCCGCCCGGCGGGATGCGGCATCGGACCAACCCGCTGACGGCTTGCAGCCGGATGACGGCCCCTTGATGATGCACTTTGCCCGCCGGGCGATGGCAACCCAATTCGAGATTCGTTTCCCGTGTGCCGTTGGCGGCATGACCGGCGGCCGCGAGCATGAGGCTCCACTGGCCTTGGAAACTTTGGAATCTTTGGACGGTCTGGAAGAACGAATGTCGTTTTTCCGGCCTACAAGCGAAATCAGCCGCATCAATCTGCTTGCCGCCGAAGGGCCGGTTGAGGTCGAGCCGGAATTGTTTCGACTATTATGTTTGGCAAAGGATATTTGGCAGGAAACCGAAGGGGCCCTGGATATCACTGCTACGCCGTTATGGCAAGCCTGGGGTTTCGCCACCCGCAAGCGGGTACCCGGTGCCGGCCGAGTGCCAAGTGAAGAACAAATCGCCGAGGCATTATCGCGAGTGGGTTTTCAATTCGTGGAACTCGACCGCCAACATAATACCATTCATTTCAGCCGGCCGGGCATACAGTTGAACCTGGGCAGCATTGGCAAGGGCTATGCGCTAGACCGGTGTGCGGCCAAACTTATTCAAGGCGGCATGCCGCATTTTCTGCTGCATGGGGGGCAAAGCAGCATCTTGGCCCACGGCTCCGATATGGGCCTGGCCGCCGAATGTTGCGAAAAAAATGGGGCCGGCTCCGAGCCGCATGAGATATTCCATAATAATAAGGAATCATCTGAGCGGCCCGTCCAGGTTTTTTCCGATTTTTGGACCATTGGCATTCCTCATCCCTGGAAGGCCGGCAAACGGATAGCGGAGGTCAAACTTCGCAACCGGGCGATCGGAACCTCCAGTTCGCAGTTTCAATCATTCCGGCACAAGGGAAAACTGTATGGGCACATCATCGATCCGCGCACCGGCCAACCGGCCGAAGGGCTTCTATCGGCAACGGTCGTCGCCGGATCGTCAGCCTTGGCCGACGCACTATCCACCGCGTTTTTTGTGATGGGACTGGAAAAATCCTTGGCCTATGCCCAGGCTCATCCGGAAATCTCCGCGGTATTGTTAACGCATTGCGGCCGGGGCGGAGATGTCGAAATTCATCGCTGCGGCTTAGACGACGATGATATTCTGCTTCAAGGGGCTTTTAGTCACTAAATCGCGTTTTTTCCACGTTCCGTAGTTAGAGGTACTTTTTCCTATTTGGGGTCAAAATCGCATTTTTTCCACGTTCCGGGACTGATCTTGCCGGTTTTATTTCAGTAATTTCATTTCCAAAGAACAGTAATGGCACTGAGAAAAGAACGTAGCAAATTGGCTGATGGATTTCAAGGGCAAGAATTGGCCATCCCGAGGACGAAGGGCCAGGACGAGCGGACATGGATCGTAAAGAGAAGGATGACCCAAGGCAATACGTGTAATAAACTAGATGTATTCCCGTTTCAATTCGCGCGTTAGGCCGCCCAAAGCACTGGCAGAGCCAGTGGCACACAATTTCAACACTTTTGTCAGTGCCACCCGCCGATTGAAATAGGTGACCTGCCCCGCTGCCATATTTCACCATAGTCTGCCACTGTCGGGGGCCATCGCCTGAGTCGTGAAGGCTGGCCGGCACTTCCCCCCTATTGTTGCGCAAATTTTCGGTTATAAGGGATTTTGTGCGAGCACTTTTGCTGTCTAGATGCACTTATCTTTAGAGACCAGTAAGCGGCTTCTGACGCGGAGGCACAATTTTGACAATGCGGGAACGTTCGGACGGCCAGTTGGCGGCTGCCGCACGTGAAGGCGATACCGAAAGCTTTGTTGAACTGTACCGTCGGTATTATCTCGCAGCAGTAGGCATCGCCTATTCGAGGTTGTCGGATCGGCATTTGGCCGAGGACGCTGCTCAAGAGGCGTTTGCTATTGCGTGCCGAGATTTAAGACGCCTCCGTTGCGGCGACAAGTTCGTTCACTGGTTCAACGCGATCTGTCGCAAGGTTGCAAGTCGTCTAGTGAAGTGGAAATCCCGAAGCGGCCTGCCGGAAGACCTGCCGTGGGCCGGCGATTACAGCGATGATGGCGCAGAATCCCGCGAGAAACTCGCGATCCTGGTGCGGCAATCCATGCACCGATTGTCCGCAAGCACCAGGGAAATTGTGGTGTTGCGCTACTTTAGCGGCTTGACCCACGAACAGATCGCCACGGTCTTGGGCATATCGGACAGAGCCGTTCACGGTCGGCTTTGTCGGGCCAGGCGCAAGATGGCCGACTACCTAAGACACAAGGGCGTCGGACGGAGGGAACCATGAGCGTTCGTAAACCTAAAAATGACCAGGAAATCGAAGCAATGCTGACGGAAACGTTTGGGTCACCTCCCGTTGCCGACATCGACGCTTGGCGCAAGCGATACCCTTCAGCACTCGCATGGCTCACTCCGCGACCGATCCTCGTTCTATCCCAAAGGAGAAGACAGCTGCGACCAATCATTTTATTGGCGGCA
This sequence comes from Pirellulales bacterium, assembly GCA_963844755.1. GTDB lineage: Bacteria > Planctomycetota > Planctomycetia > Pirellulales > Thermoguttaceae > JBEKIK01. Next base: position 271,022 of record CAWJPM010000011.1, on the reverse strand, counting down.
ACCACGACCGCTGCGCTGTGCGCCTGGCTGGGCATCGGACTCTTTCATCCAACGATGACGGAGCCCGGCGCGACAGCATTCGCCGGAACCTTTGGACTCATAGCAAATCAAATCGAAAACGCCCAAACCGTCACGTGGGAGAGTACCGATTACTCACATGCCGCAAGCAAGGACGGCAAGACGACATGGCTAGAAACTATCACGTCTTCTCATACTTACCGATCGCCGGGGCTATGGCGAAAAGTCGAGAAAAACTACTACTTTGAAGGTGACCGTCTATACAACAGCGTGTTCATCGAAGATCGACTACGTGGAAGCAGTATTTCGTTGTATCCCGAAAGAAAGCAGGCGACAATCATTGATCGAGAACCCCTCACCGAGGGCCAACTTCGTGGCGGCCCCTTCCAGCAATTTGAGAAGATTTTGAACGAAGGCAATTTGCAATGGCTGGAAAAACGGACGCTGCCAAGCGGCGATGTTGTCAACGTGTTCCGTAACACCGAACGTGACGAAGAGAACAAGTGTTATCGAAGCCACGACTTTTGGATCAATGCCAAGACCAAGCGATTATTTAAGATTAATTTCAATGGCCCTACCGGAGAACTGTACGACCCGGAAAAGGATGCGATTCGCAACACGCCGCCGGGGAAGGACGCATTTAGGCGGACGTTAATGGGTTGTGTGTGGCACGACATCGTCTTCGATGCAAAGGTAGACGATTCTCTTTTCAGCCTGAAACCGCCCGAAGGCTACACCGTGAAGCACGAAAACTGGGCTGATCGTTTTACGGAGCAAAGCATGCTCGAATACCTTGGCGTATTTGTCGGGTTTAACGGTGGGACGTTTCCCGATGAAGCATTTCCTGCTTACCCGAATCTTGACAAGCTAAACGCCGCCTTCGCTAAGCCGGTCCAGAAACAGACGGCTATCGAGAAAAAGTATGTGGCTATGTTCGAGCGATTTCACAAGTTCAGATTCAGCAATCCCTTCAATTTCTTCCAAATTAGCCCCGACGTTGTAGAAAACAGTTTTCGCTATGTCGGCAAGGGAGTCAAACTTGGCGACGAGGGAGCGATTGTGTGTTGGTACAAGCTGAAGGACGCCAAGGATGCGAACACCTATCGAGTGGTCTATGGTGACTTGAGTGTCAAGGACGTTGCGGCGAAAGATCTGCCGCTGCCTGTCGAGCCGTAACGATCTGGCATGGAACGAAATGCCCTAACAGTTCGGCGACGCGCCGACCAGATTGCAAGCATTGCAGGAATGATGATTAGGACTTAGATGTCGTGGAAATTGTCTCGCTGTTTACGGGCGCTATGAGCCAATCGCGACAATCACTGACTGCCGACCCGGTCTTGATTACCCAGTAACGATCTAATCCGATGGTAGGGATGCATGGATGAAAACAACAATAAACCGTCGGATATGCGGTTTGATGGCCGCCGCGCCTTGGCGGAAAAGTTCTACTGGTATCCAGTCGCCCCGAAGTTTCCGGTTTACATTGCCTAAATAATTAAAAAACCGCGAAATCGCCACGATAATCTCACGAACCGACAAAGAATAAAAGTGATTGTCTGGTTCCAATCCCTCTAAACAAGATATACAATTAAAGTGTATTCGATATTTAGGAACTCTAACAAAATCTTTTTTTAAAACAATAATGCCCTCACCCCTAGCCCCTCTCCCAAAGGGAGAGGGGAGGTTTTGCTTAAGCACTTGTGTCATCTTTCCGGTGCAACGCGATGTATTACAGAATAAGAAACGTTTTGGTGGTCGTGATTACGGCTTGGGCCGCGGCGGCCGGGCGCAAGACCTTAAAACCATGCAGAATTTGAACCAGGCGGTTCGCACCGGGCTGGTGCAGTTCCGCGTCATTGCGGGGCGAGTGTCGCTTGATTGTTCGCGCGTAAACAATTATCAATCCGCCAACAACTTCGACAAGCAGCAAGACTCGCTTTCCATCCAATCGGACGACGGCGACGCAGTATTATCTTATAATTGGTCGAACGGCAAGCAGCAACTATCCATCGAGGTTTCCAACGTCTCGAAAGTGCGCATTCGCTATAGCGGCAAAGGTGATGATTCGCAGGTTCCAGTGGAATTCTATCAACCATTGCAGGCAAAAACCGTGCTGAAAGTCGGTGCCGAAGGCAAGCAGCGGATTTATAGCGCGGCGAACCTCTGGCATTTGTTTTTGGCTTATCCCGCTGAAACCAAGCAGTATCTTGTGCCGCTGTTGGAACTGCTGCATCCCAACTGGAAATTGTCCGAATCGGCCGCGTCGTTGGAAATTGAATTGCTTCGCAGGGCGGGCAATAATGAAACAGTGGCTCGAAAACATTGGGCTGAACTGGTGGAGCAATTGGGCGACGAGAGCTTTGCCAAGCGTCAAACGGCCGATAGGGCGATCCGCGCGGCCGATCCGGCCGTGTTGAACTATCTGCAACAACTCGATTTTAGCCGGCTTGACGCCGAACAACAATTCCGCGTTCGCCGAATTATAGAAGCTTTAAGCGAGCGGCTCGGCGACGACTCGCCGGAGCAGGCGGCCTCTTGGCTGGCAGGCGATCCGTCGATCTGGCTTATTTTGCTGGGCAGGTCCGATGCAGCCACGCGCCGCCAGGCCGCGCGTCAATTAGTCGCCATGCTTGGCGATCCGATCCCGGTCGATGCCGAGGCCGATCCGTCCACGCAAAAAACTCAAATGGAACAACTCCGCTTGCGCATCGACAACCTTGCCACGGAAAATAAATAACCGAACAATGTCCGAAATCTCTATCTTGCTTTTAGGCGAAACTGATCGCCCGGAATTTTGCGATATCCGATCGACTTTGGAGTCCTTGGGCCGGGTAAGCCGCATCAATGAGTTGGAACGGGCGATTGTGGTCTTGGAAACGGGCGAAGTCATTCCTGATGTAATCGTAATCGCCCAGTCGTTTCCCCAACAGTTTTCGCATGGCGACATTGACCGCTTGCGACGGCTTGCGCCGCTTAGCCGGATTCTCGTACTGCTGGGCAGTTGGTGCGAGGGTGAAACCCGCAGCGGCCAACCCTTGCCTGCCGCCATACGTATTTATTGGCATCAGTGGCACGCGCGGGCCGAGCGAGAGTTGCGCCGCTTAATCCAGCGCCAATGTCCAAGTTGGGGTCTGCCGGTAACGGCTACCGAAGAGGAACGCCTGTTGGCAAGCGCGGCACAAACGCCGCCGCGCGGCCAGGGGCTCGTCGCCATCCACGCCTGCGTATTTGCAATGGCATGTTGGCTATCGGATGCCTGCCGGATGTGCGGGTATTCGACTGCCTGGTTGCGTCCGCCACATTACACACAGGTCGAGGGCGCGGTGGCGGCTATTTTCGACGGTTCCGATTTGCACGGCGAGGAACTCGACCAACTCCGCCGCTTGACCAACGCGCTCGGGCGGGCGCCGGTTGTCGTTTTGCTGGATTTTCCCCGCATCGAAGACGAGCGCCGCGCCATTTCGGCCGGAGCGGCGGCCGTGCTTTCAAAACCTCTTAATCTCGACGACCTGTTTTGGCAATTGGATGAAGCGGTTGGCGGATCGCAAGCGGGTTATGCTCCGGCATAAGGCCCGGGCCTTAAAACGTGTCTTGTGACTTTGAGTTGCGTTGAATACAATTGTTCTATCATGGCTTCACTAAACCTCAAACCAACACATAAACCCGTCACAGCCTACTATGACGCGATAGCGCAGTTTGAAAAACTGGGCGTCAAGCATGAAGGCGCAGTACGCTCTGCCTTTCAGAATCTCCTTGAACACTGTGCGCGCCAAGCCGGCCGCACACTGATTCCCGAATACCAACTTAAGCGAAAGGGCGGAAAGCTGCTTGAGCCAGATGGCGCTATTGTGGACTTGCTAAGTCAAGTCCTGCGATTCGGCTTGTGGGAAGCCAAGGACACCGACGATGACCTCGAAAAGGAAATAAAAGCCAAGTTCAAGGCCGGTTACCCGCGCGACAACATCCTTTTCCAAGAGCCCCGGCGCGCCATCCTATACCAGAACGGAGAGAAATTGGTTGATGCTGATCTTACCAAGCCCGATCAGCTTATCCACGCTCTGGACCTTTTTTTCGGGTGGCGGCCTCCTGCTTTCGACGAGTGGGAGAAAGCCGTCGATGAATTTAAGGGCCGGGTCCAAGAACTGGGCGATAACCTGGCCCGGCTCATCCGCAATGAGCGCCAAACCAACGTCAAGTACCGGGTCGCCTTTTCCGAATTTTTAGATCTTTGCCGCGCGTCGCTCAATCCCAACCTATCCGAAAACGCCGTAGAGGAAATGATCATCCAGCATCTTCTCACTGAGCGTATCTTTCGAAAAGTATTCGACATCGGCGATTTCATGCAGCGCAACGTGATTGCGCAGCAGATCGAGAAGGTCATCGAGGCGCTTACCTCGCGCTCTTTCAGCCGCGATGCGTTCGTCAAGAACCTCGAACACTTCTACATTGCCATCGAGAAGGCCGCCGAAACGATTGGAGACTTTAGCGAAAAGCAGCGGTTCTTGAATACGGTTTACGAGCGATTTTTTCAAGGCTTCTGCGTCAAGGTCGCCGACACCCACGGCATTGTCTATACGCCACAGCCGCTCTCGGTTTTTATGGTTGCCAGCGTGGAACACGTGCTTCAGACGGAATTCGATACCTCCCTTGCTGAAGAAAACGTGCATATTTTCGACCCATTCACCGGCACGGGCAATTTCATCGTGAATCTGATGCGGCTGATTCCGAAAAGAGCGCTTACGCATAAATATTGGGAGGAACTGCACTGCAACGAACTGATGCTCCTGCCTTACTATGTCGCCTCGATGAACATCGAACACGCCTTTTGGGAAGCGACCGGAACCTACGAAGCGTTCGAGGGCGTTTGTCTCGTGGATACGTTTGAAACCGCCGAGAAAGCCCAACGGCAATTTGAAATGTTCAACGAAGCCAACGCAGAACGGGTTCGCCGGCAACTCAAAGCGCCGATCAAGGTCATCATCGCCAATCCGCCGTATAATGCCGGACAAATCAACGAGAACGACAACAACAAGAATCGAAAGTATGAAGAAATCGATCGGCGAGTTCGGAATACTTACGGCGCCGACTCCAAGGCTACATTAGTCCGCAAGCTCAGTGATCCTTACGTAAAAGCAATTCGTTATGCGGCCGACCGCATCGGCGACGCGGGTGTGGTCTGCTATGTGAACAATGACAGTTTCATCGCCGAAAAGTCATTCGATGGCATGCGCAAGCACCTCGTGCAGGATTTTGATCTGATCTACGTTTTGGAACTTGGGGGCAACGTGGCGCAAGAATCCGAAACTCTCCGGCACCACGCACAACGTCTTTGGAATTCAAGTTGGCGTCAGTATCAACCTCTTTATTCGCCTACCGAAAAAGGAGGGTACGAAACGGCACGCTAAAATCTACTACCATGCCGTACCCGTCGATTGGCGGAAGGAGCAAAAATACAATTTCCTCAAGCAGACAGGTTCGATTGTCGGCGTGCAATGGCGAAGGCTCAAACCGGATGCAAGAAACACCTGGCTAACCAACGGAAACGACGACGAGTTTAACGAATTTTTCCCAATGGGCTGCAAGGAAGCCAAGGCAACTCCAAACGGCAATATCGCCGTAATCTTCAAAAATTACTCTCTTGGAGTTGGAACGAATCGCGACGAATGGGTCTATGACTTCAGCAGAGAACACCTTACAAAAAAAATAAAGCGTCTTATTCATAACTACAATAGCGAAGTGACGCGAGCCGAGGATCACCGGTGTGAGGAAGGTCCTATTGAAGATATTGACTCGTTTGTCAACAATGACAAGAGTTTCGTGAAGTGGACTGATCGGCTGAAGGATTCTTTACTTCGTGGAGAGAGACTCCATTTCGATCCGAAGAAGATCCGCGCGAGTATCTACCGTCCTTTTGCGGATCAGTTTCTTGTATTTCGACGATCTTCTGATTCATCGCCGATATCAACAGTATAAGTTTTTTCCGACAGAATACTCCGAGAAAGAGAATGTCGCAATCTGTGTATCTGTAAGTTCCGAACGACCTTTCTGTTGCCTTGCTGTGAATAGAATTCCCGCGAAAGAAATAGTGGGTGGCTTTGGATCACCGGGCCAAGTTTTTCCATTGTACACATACAGCGAGGACGGCAAGGAGCAGCAAGAGAATATATTACTTTCGACGCTGCAGCACTTCCAGAAACACTACAAGGACAAGGCGATCAATCGCGAGGATATTTTTTATTACACTTACGCATTGCTGCATCATCCCGATTACAGCGCCCGTTATTCGGAGAACCTCAAGCGCGAACTGCCGCGCATCCCCCTTGCCGACAAGGGGGCCGATTTCCACGCTTTCGCCAAAGCCGGCCGCAAGTTGGCCGATCTCCATGTAAACTATGAGAAACAAAAGGCGTATCCACTCAAGCGCGTCGAGAATCCCGAAGCAATGCTTGATTGGCGCGTAGAGGCGATGAAGCTTAATAAGGAACACGATGCAATACTCTACAACGATTTCCTCACGCTAGTTGGGGTTCCGCATGAGGCATTTGAATACCGCCTCGGCAATCGGTCAGCGCTGGAATGGGTGATCGACCAATACCGAGTCGGTCGCGACGAGCACGGAAACATCACGAGCGACCCGAATCGGGCAGAAGACGAACAATATATCGTCCGCCTTCTCGGCCAAATCATAACGGTGAGTTTGGAAACGACCAAAATCGTCGCGAGCCTGCCCCCCCTCGTTCCTTGACCGGCGGTTGACACCGAAAGCTCCGCTTTCACTGTATCTTTATCGAAAGGAGGTCTGAAGTTTTCCTATACTTCATCCCTCGCCCTTATTCCTGCGACCAATGATCGGGCAAGGTGGTGCCCTTGGGGATGACCACGATGCCGTCGCGGATCACGCCGTATTGGGTTTCGACGGTGTCTTCCAGTCCTTTTTCATTGATGATGCGTGCGTTGCGCCCGATGCGGCAGTTTTTGTCGATGATTGCGCCCTCGATATGCGTTCCCTGGCCTACGCCCAAGGGCGGCAGACCGTTCGATTTGTGCAGGGCGATGTCCCTGGGCAGTTCGTAGAAATCGTTGCCCATCACCACGGAATTGCGGATTATGACGTCGCGGCCGATCAAGCACCGTAGTCCGATGATGCTGTTCTCGATCACAGCGCCATGTTCGATCCGCGAGCCTTCGGCGATCAGGCTGTCTTTGATAGTCGCCCCCTCGACGCGCATGGGAGGGAGAAATCTTGCCCGGGAATAAATCGGCGTGCTCTGCGACAATAAATCGAACGATGCATCGGCGACCGCCAGGGCAAGATTCGCCTGGTAAAACGATTTGATCGTTCCGATGTCTTCCCAATAATCGTCGAAAAGATAAACCTGAACCTTGCGCGTGCGGATTGTAGCGGGAAATACTTCGTGGCCGAAGTCACGGTAGTCGGTTTTGTCGAGCACGTCCATGAGAGCTTGCCGTTTGAACAGGTAGATTCCCATGTTTGCCAGCAGATCGCGGCCGCGGCTTTGCAGGCCTTGAGAGTCGATCCATTTGGGATTGGTGCGGACCAGATCGCAATCGTGTTTGGTTTTCGGTTTTTCCAGAAAGCCCACCACTCGGCCCGATTCGTCCACGCGCATGATTCCCAGATCCGAAGCGGCTTCTTCGGGGACCGGCACGGCCGCAATGGTAACATCGGCGCCGGACTGTTCGTGGGCTGCTATCATGTGCCGGAAATCGATGCGATAAAGCTGATCGCCGGAAAGAATCAGGACTTTATTTATGCCCGGCTCTTCGGCGTAGCGGAGGTTTTGCCGCACGGCATCGGCGGTGCCCTGGTACCAGTTGGCGTTATCGAGGGTTTGTTGGGCCGCCAAAATTTCCACGAAGCCGCCGTGGAAAACGTCGAAATTGTACGTGCTGCGGATATGGCGGTGCAAACTGACGGAATTGAACTGGGTGATCACGTAACAACGAGTCAGACCGCTGTTGATGCAATTCGACAAGGGAATGTCGATCAAGCGATACTTGCCCGCCACCGGAACCGCCGGTTTGGAACGGTATTTCGTAAGCGGATAAAGCCGCGTTCCTTGTCCGCCTCCCAAGACCAATGTCACAACGTCGCTCATGCAATAACCTCGATAGCCAAGCAGCCAAGATGAGTTTAGACAATTATGTCAGTCTATCGAAGCTGGGAAGGCTTGGGAATGTCCCCATCTTGCAGTTATGAGATATACATAATAAGTAGTACATCATCTTTATGTATATTATTACACTTATTGTGGGGCAACTCGCCCTTGTCTCGCCGATCCGATTCTGGTACCGTTTTCGACTCAATAAAAAAAGTGTAGAAATACCGTGCACTGAGGATGGCAACATTGGTTGGATCAGTTTTGAGTCTATTTCTCGGTATGAGCGTATGCACCGTAGGGTCAGAGACAGGACCAACGAGCGTGCCGACCGCACCGCCGTTGGTTCATGCTTCGGATGTCGAGCGGTTGCCGCCGGTAGGAAATGCACTACCTCCGGCGGATTGGGTGTCGAAACCCCAATTCCATGATTTTTTATTGGATCAAGACCTGCAATCCCCGGCCCTAAAAAAACCTCAGCAGGAAGAAGCCAGTCTTATCGAGGAGGATGAAGAAGAAAAGCCAATAAAACTGTGGGAAGGCTCTTTCACGCTCGGACTGGACGGAGCGGAAGGCAACAACCAGGCCATGAATCTGCACGCGGGATTCAACGCCAAACGAAGAACGGAACTTCATTTGCTGTATTTAGACCTGGACTATAACCGTCGCACGACGGATACACATAATACGGCCAACTGGCTGTTTTCCGAAGCCAGATATGAACGGCTGATTCTGGAAACGCCTTGGAGCTTGTTTGTAGACAGCACGGGCGAATACGATGAATTCCAGGACTTTAATTTCCGCATCACCGCCCATGCCGGCGTGGGTTATTGGTGGTTTAAAACCAGGCAAGCCTCGTTCAAGACGCGTTTCGGCAGCGGTTTTTCACATGAAATTGGCGGCCCGAAGGACAAGATTTTTACCCCGGAAATGATCGTGGGCATTGACTACGAACGCCGGGTGAGCCACCGCCAGAAACTCGTGGCCACGGTGGATTACATGCCCAGTGAAACGGATTTTACTGAATTCCGACTTAACAGCCTGGCGGGGTGGGAATTCCTCTTGGATCAAGAGACCAATCTCAGCCTGCGCCTGGCGGTGCGGAACCGCTACAACAGTTCGCCCGGCACAGCCAAGCCCAACGATTTGGACTATGCCGCCCTGCTATTATGGAAGTTCTGATACCATTTTAAATCGGACGTTACATGGGGGTGAAAACATCGCCTAATGACGATAGGGGCGTTTATTAGGACGTTTGTTGAGTCCCAGAAAAAGAATGTCGTGGAAGAAAATCAGAGCCGGGGCGTGTCGCCCCGGCATTTCCGGGCCGACACGGCCCGGCTCCGATGAAAAAATGCGACATTATTTATCTGGCGATCAATATACATTCAAAATCCATCGTGACAATGAGCGCCGAATCCGTTACAACTTGTACTGCTGAATTGTCCGCCGGGATACCCGGACAAACGCCCTTGGCCCATGCGATTTCGATGGATTTAGAACAATCGCCCGCAACCGCCGCAGACCCGACGCCCGATCTATCGGCCGAAGCCGAGCGCGAGGGACTGTTTTCGCCCAGTTTCCTGGGGCTTTTGATCACCCAGTTCCTCGGGGCCACAAACGATAATCTTTTTCGCTGGCTGGTGGCCTTTATCGGCGGCGACTATGCGGTTAACGATCCCATATTCAAATGGTTGGTGTCTTGGATTAACTCTAATCCCTCTCCTGAAACATACAAGGATATCGCGGTCTCGGCGGGTTTGGGCATGCTGGTATTGCCCTTTATTCTTTTGGCCGCGCCCGCCGGATATTTTGCCGATCGTTTCAGCAAACGCACCGTAATAGTCGCATGCAAGGTGGCCGAAGTGCTGCTCATGATTCTTGGCGTGGCAGTGATCCTCCACGGCAACGTTTGGCTGATGTTTTTCACGCTGTTTTTAATGGGCTCTCACAGCGCGATTTTCGGCCCTGTCAAAGTACGGCTCGATCCCGGAAATCGTCCGCTCGGATCGCATCTCCGCAGCCAACGGCTTGATCGGCATGACCACCATCATGGCCATCATATTCGGCAGCGTGGCGCCGGATATTTATACGAATGGACAAAACCTTTGGGACTTACCAATTGGGGGCTTTGGGCCTCGACGATTATTTGCGTGGCCGTGACCGGATTGATCACCAGCCTGCCGATCCGCCGGCCTGCGCAGGGCGAATCCTTCGCGAAAATTCCCCCTAAATTTCGCCGGCGAAACATACCGCGATATCCGTACGTTGGCGGCAATCCGTTCGCTCTTCCTGGCGGCTTGCGCGAGCACGCTGTTTTGGTCGTTGGGCGGATTGAGCCAGATAAATGTCAATAGCTATGGCTCCATACACTTGCATTTATCGAAATATTACGTCGGCCTGCTTTTGGGAATTCTCGCCGTCGGCGTGGGAGCCGGCAACGTATTGGCGGGCATCATTTCACGGCGACGGATAATTTTGTCGCTGGTGCCGCTGGGAGCCGTCGGCTTGGCAATTAGCCATATCCTTCTATTCTTTGTGCCTGCTTGCAATGGTTCTCAGCTTTCGTTTGGTTATTTCGCCACAGCCGCCTGCCTGTTGCTCCTGGGACTATCGGGCGGATTGTACGACGTGCCGTTACAGGCATATCTGCAATATCACAGTCCTGAAAAAACCCGCGGCGCCATATTCGCCGCCGTCAATTTGATGACTTTTTCGGGCACTTTGGCGGCTTCCTTTATTTATATTTTGCTGGTCAGCGTGTTGGGATTATCCGGGCGGGCCATCTTCCTGCTTGTCGGCATTTTATTGCTGCCCTTGGTCGTGATTTTAATACGCTACACGGCTTACGATACCACGCGAATGATCGTCGTGGCTTTATGGCGACTGATGTACCGGACGCGAATCGAAGGCTTGGAAAACATTCCGGCCACCGGGGCGCTGATCACGCCCAACCACGTCAGTTACGCCGATGGCCTGCTGGTGGGTCTGGCCTGTCCGCGCCACCCGCGGATGCTGGTTTTTGCCGATTACTTCGAGACCCCCTGGCTCCGCTGGTTCGGGCGTTTGGGGCGAGTGATTCTTATCCATCCCGGGCGGAAATCGATCGTCCAGTCGCTGCGCATGGCCCGCGAGGCGTTGCTCGGCGGTGAATTGGTTTGCGTGTTTCCCGAAGGCGGCATCACCCGCACCGGCGAAATGCAGCCCTTCCAGCCCGGACTGATGAGAATCATCGAAGGCACCGACCTGCCGGTCATTCCGGTGTATGTCGAGGGCATGTGGGGCAGTATTTTCAGTTTCGAAGGCGGCAGAGCCTTTTGGAAACTGCCTAAAAAATGGCGATATCCGGTGACGATCCGCTTCGGTAAACCCATTTATCACCCGACGGACATCGATCAAATCCGCCAGGCGGTGGTGGAACTCTCCAAAATGCAGAATGCAGAATGATGAATGATGAATTCCGAATAAAAAACCGCTTGCGGTTTCGCGATAAACTGTGAACCGTAACCTGAAAACTGATGACTTTCAAATGATCCTGCCGCGAAAATTTCTGCGGATGTGCCGCCGGCACATGCGAAAGGCCAAGGCGGCCGACTCGACCGGCGTGGAACTCAGCGGCGCGGGGCTGCTTACACGCACGCTGGCATTACGTCGCCTTCTTCGCAGGCACGTTCTTGCGTCCGGTGAGCAATTCGTGGGCGTTTTGCTGCCGCCTTCGGTTGGGGCTGTGGTGACAAATGCCGCCCTGGCCGTCGACCGCCGCATTGCCGTGAATTTGAATTACACGGTCACTTCCGAGGTGATGAATTCCTGCGTTAAGCAGTGCGGGATTCGCCACGTATTGACCAGTCGGCGGATGTTGGAGAAGTTCGATTTTAAAATCGACGCCCAGTTCGTACCGCTGGAGGATTTTGCGGAAAAGATCACAACCTTCGACAAGATTATTTCCGCGGCCGAGGCGTGGTTGATGCCGATTTTTTTGCTTGAGCGCCATTTGGGCCTGACCCGCGTTAAGCCCGACGATTTGCTCACTGTGGTTTTCACCTCCGGTTCGACCGGCCGGCCCAAGGGCGTAATGCTGACGCATGAGAACGTGGGCTCGAACGTGGAGGCGATCGACGCTATTATCCATCTTCGCGATGACGACGTGCTTTTGGGCATTTTGCCGTTTTTCCATTCGTTCGGCTATACAGTCACGCTGTGGACGGTTTTAACGTTGGCGCCCAAGGGCATTTATCATTTTACGCCCTTGGAGGCTCGGGAGGTGGGAAAACTCTGCCAGCGGCACGGGGCGACGATCATGATCGCCACGCCAACGTTTGTCCGTTCTTATCAGCGCCGCTGCGAGCCGGAGAATTTCAAGACCCTGGAAGTGGTCTTTGCCGGGGCGGAAAAACTGCCCATCGAACTGGCCGACGCATTCGAGGCGAAATTCAAGGTTCGGCCCATGGAAGGCTACGGGGCGACCGAACTTTCGCCGGTGGTGGCAGGCAACATTCCGCCCGGGCGCGGCCGGACCAGCAAACTTGAAGGCGTGAAGGAAGGCACGGTGGGCCGGCCTCTGCCAGGAATCACGGCCAAGGTGATTGACCTGGACACGGGCGAAGATCTGGGGCCGAATCGGACGGGCATGTTGCTGGTAAAAGGCCCCAACGTGATGAAAGGATACCTGGCCCGGCCCGACCTGACGGCCGAGGTGATCCGCGACGGCTGGTACATAACGGGCGACGTGGCCGAGATCGACGAAGAGGGATTCATTCGCGTTACGGGGCGGGTGAGCCGGTTCTCGAAGATCGGCGGCGAGATGGTGCCGCACATCCGCGTGGAAGAGGCCATCAACCAGTTGTTGAAGATCGACGAAGAAGACCTGCGGGCCGTGGTTACATCGGTGCCGGATGCCAAGCGGGGCGAGCGGCTGGTGGTGTTGCACACCGACTTGGGGCAAAAGCCGGAGGAGATCTGCCGCAAATTGCCCGAGACCGGGCTGCCGGCGTTGTGGATTCCCTCGGCCGAAGATTTCCGCCGCGTGGAAGCGATTCCCGTGCTGGGGACCGGCAAGCTGGATTTGAAACGGGTGAAGGATCTGGCGGTGGAGGTGTTTGGGCAGAAATGAGGGTTCGGGGTTCAGGATACAACATTATGAAGTGAAAGAAAGGGGAATAGTTTCTTGGGGGATTTGGAATTTTTGGCGGATTCGAGAGAAAAATAATTCTTGGTCAAAATGGGGCGGTGCAAGGGGTTGGAAAATAAGGGGTTGGGGCGACGGATTGGGGCACTCTTAAGTAGGGAAGAAAAAAAGTTTTGAGTTTTACGGGGGACGGTGCGCAAATAGATTGCGGGATAAGGAGTTGGAATTATTCCCCAGGAGGTTTATGAAAATGAATTGTTTCTAGAAACGCCGATTTTTCTTATTGAGAATCATTCTCAGAGGTGAAATTGGAAGTGGTTGGGGGATAAAGAGATGCGGAAAGCGAATAGGGTGAATACACCTAGAAAAAGTTGCGGGCGGGGAAATTCATATTTGAGCAGTTTTGGTGTTTTTGGGTGTTTTTTGGGGGGATTTGGGGAAAATCAATTTTCATGAAAAAGAGCGGTTGTTGGCCGGGGTATGCCCAGAGGTGGTGCAAGATAAGGTTTGTAATCGCCACAGAGAACACAAAGAAAACAAAGAGAAGGATGAGGGATGAATAAGGTGGAGAGGGAATTTTATAAGTGGGTAGTGGGCAATGGGCAAGGAACATACTGCTGGGCAAGCCTGCAGTGGCACCTGGAGAATCTTTATTACATTAGCAGTCTGATGTGAAACACAAGGAACTACTATTTAACACGAAAATACGAAGGAACGAAGACACGAAAAAGAATTGAGGAAGTTAAAACAGATTCACTGCATTTTAGGAACGCTAATTCTCATTAATCAACACTAATCAGTACGAAGAAAAAAAGGATGAGGGATGAATAAGAGCGGGCAGGGGAAGGGGGGAAATTAAATTAGTGGGCAGTGGGCAGTGGATGGTGGGCGGTGGAAAATCGCCAGAAATACACTGCTGGACAAGCCAGCAGTGGCACCCGCGCGATATTAGATGAGCGAATTGTTAGGAATCATTTTCCTTTTCAATCCTGAAAAGTTTATCCTCCTGTGATAATTTCAGAACCACATACTCCTCCTTATTCAATTCTGTCGGTAGCTTGTCTTTCAAAATTGATGCAACAAATTGTATTCCTTTTGCGTTAACAAGATTGGCAATCTTTAAAAGTTGATTTCCATGCATCAGTTCTTTTTTATCGTTAAGGAGAAAGTGCATGCAAGGAATATTCTCTTCATCGGCAAAGAGTGTGTAGGCGATATCAAAGCAGGATATTTCACCCTGTTTTTTTCCTGAACTGAAATTGGTGTTAAATGCCGTAAATTCGTAGAGGCGGTGTCCCTTTACTAATTTTGTATCAACTTTTAATGCATATTTTTCGCCATACAACTCATACGATACAGATGAGAAATACTTATTGAACATATAGACTTGTTCTTTGATTTTTAGGGCGAATTCATCGGAGAATAGGTCATTGTCAATTTCTGCAAGTTCTTTGTTTAGTTCCGTCAGTTTTGACTCTACAGTGTTCAATTGACTTAGAGTGTTTTCGTATGCCCCCTTCGTTTGGTATTTAGCATTAAGCTCTACAATCAGTTTTTCAAGCACTTCAAAGGAATCGCTTTGGGTTATAATGGAGCTCAATTTGGCTTCTTCAGCCATGAGGCGATTCAATTGCTCGCGTTGCACGACAAGTGCTGCATCAATCTGCGGTAAATCCTGTACAATAAAACGAATCTTGGACTCAACCATTTGGTTGTGGAAATCATAAAGTTCCTGAAATGTCTTTTGAATTTCACTCACCAGAGATGTTGCCTGTTGATAGACCTGCCTTAATTGCTGCAGATCTATGGTGGATAAACCCGACTGCATCTCCTTCTGGGCTTCTAAAATCAAATCTTTCCGCAGTTCGAGTCTGCCAATTTCAGATGAAGAAATATTCACCTGATATTTAACTTTGTTTAGTTTGTCCAATTCAGATTCAAAATTTGGATTAAGGTTGAGTAATGCTTTTTGACGTTCAAGTTCTTCTATCTCCGATTGAAGAAGGGCCAACGAAGTCTCGTATGCTGATTTTGTCTGTTTTGACTCAAGGCGTTTTTTGAATTTTTCCTCAATGTCAATTTGAGATCGTAACTCCTGCTTTGCATCTCCTTGCTCAAAGTCGCAGCCGAAAAGAAAGAGGTAGAGCGTCTCGTACTCATCATCACGAGTATAATTATCTAGGTTCTTAAGGGTATTATTAATGCTTAAATCTTTGTAACGGATATTGTGGGCAATTATCTGTCGGAACGTCGGTTTCTTCGGGTAATGTCCGGGAAACAGAAGATCAGTTAATGTTTTTTCAAACTCGACATCAGTTTTAACGTTTCCGTCTATGCGTTGAATTTTGTCTTTGCGGGCAAGAAAGTTTCGTTCAATGAACACTTCCCGGGACTCTTCCTGCAAAAGGTCATCTTTTAGAACTAGCGAAACATGCACTTTATTGTCAATAAGAAAATCTTTGACAAGTTTATACTCATTCTTTTTGTTTTCATAATCAGAATATATTCCTTTCGCCTTGGCTCCCAGACAGAAATTAACAAGTTTCAGAACCGTTGTCTTACCGACGTTGTTACCGGTATCTTTGCCGCTTACTAGGGGTGTTTCGTCAACAATGAGGTTTAAGCCTGAGTGGAATCGAATATCTCTGATTATGACGCCATTGCCACGGGTAATGATCAGTGATTTCAAGAACATAATTTCACCATGCCGTGGTCATTCATGGTGACCAAATTGAGGAGAAAAAGCCAATCGAGGCAGAGTACAAAAACCGGCATGCTCATTTCTCGTTCAGTTATTGTTTGCATATATAAATCAAGCATATCCATCACCCGATACCGTTGAATCGCCTTAAGCACAAAAGCACCATTGAAGTAGATTGTCTGTTCGGGATGAATGTTATCAGGAATGAGCATGGTTATTCTCTACAGGATTTTTGAAGACTTTGCAGCGAATAAAGGCATCCACAACAAGAATTGAAACGCATAAGTCAAGTTCTTCTTCGGGCATGGGCATGTAATTGGCACTTTCTCGAACCTTATTTGTAACTTTTCCAATAATCGAAAAAAATGACTGATCTGGAGAACATCCCGGAGCTAAAGTTAGATACTCAGATCGGATACCATTGAGAATAGAAAGGCTCTTGTTTGTGCCCTGTTTATCAAAGTCCGAATAGATTTTATCAATACGGGAATAATAGATTTTATAGTCATCGATGAGAACTCTGGCGGCGTCCAGTTGATTGAATGAAATCTTTGCTTCAATATCGTAGGGTATAGTTTCAATGTCCGATGCTCCCTGCCCCCAATCTACTTTGGAAAGAATTTTGATGATTGTCGTTAGATTGGACTCAGCTTTCTCTGGATCAGGTTCGACCTTAAGCTCCTTTTTAAGGAATTCATCGACCTCTTTAAGCCTCTCGATTTCCTTGGTATTAATAAAAGCTAAAAGACCTTGGACATCAAGAATATCTTGAGCAGGGCAAAATGTCAGTTTATGAGGATTTGAAAATGTTTTGGTTCGTAAATCCTTTGCATCTTTGGAAATGGACATGAACTTGAAGCAATAGCCCTTGTATGAAGAAAGGTCTTTTGTTAGGGCTGATTCAATCTTATGCTTAGCGGCCGTCCAAAAATTACTTCGTGATTTAGGGAGCACGAGGGCGAATGGTGTAATTCCAGGATGGACAAATGGCATGGTAATGGATATTGAGTTGGGAAAAGTCGTAGTTGCTGACTTTGACTTTCAGAGGGTAGTGTTTATCGGTGCAAGAGGCTGTGACCTTCAATCCGGTTTCGGTGCGGGTGCCACGAATCAGCCCCAACATCTTGTCCAGACTATCCAACGGTTCTCCCGCCCAGTTGATACTGATCGGCCCGAACAAACGGTGTTCCACGGGATTCCATTTCGATGCACCCGTGGGGTAGTGGGCCACCGTGATCGCCAAACCGTCCTCATCGGCCCAGCGTTGCAGGGCATATTTCCACAGACGGGGACGGCAGCCGTTGCTGCCCCCGGCGTCGGCCTCGATCAGTAGGCGTCGGGCGTGAGGATACCACCAGCGTCCCCGCTGACGCCACCAGCGACGAATGGCGTCTACGGCAAATTGTGGCGTATCGCCATCCATTCCCACATGCACATGCCCACAGTTGTACTTCGGATCGTAGATCCCGTAGGGTGCGGCACGAAATAGGGCGTCTTGCTGGAAATCGTGGGCGTTCACCTCCCGGGGCGTTCTTCGCCAAGTGCGACCGGCGTTCTTGAACTCGCCGATCAGTTCCTTTTTCTTGGTATCCACGCTGAGAACAGGATCACCGCTACGCTGAAAGGCTTCTAGCTCACGCCGCAGATAGCGGAACTGCTTGTCCCGGTCCGGGTGAGGAGGCCCCGTAAACCGCTTCACGTTCACCCGCTGCGAAAAGCCGGACTTGCCCAACAAACGTTGCACAGTGCCTGGAGCCAAGTGCAATCGGCGTCCCAACTCCCGCAAGCCCAGCCGCACGAAACGGCGTCCTGTGGCCGGATCGCCTCCCGTTTCGGGCTCCACGATCTGTTTCAGGCGTCGCTCGATTTCGGGCGTTTTTTTTCCACCGTGGGCCGACCTGCCCCCGGCAGCCGGGCTTGGCCGGTAGGACGCCCCGCCAGCCCCGAAGACAACTCATCTTGGCCACGGCGGATGGTATCCGGATGTAGGCCCGTGACCAGGCTCAGCAACGCCACGCCGCCATGTCCCAAGCGGTTGGCCTCCCAGGCTGCGATCCAACGCCGCTGCTGCTCGTCGCATCGACTAAGCAAGAGATTCAATTGGGCATGCTGTCCCCGGTCGGGGTGACCGTCGCCTTGTGTACAGTGAGAACACTGACATTGATATATTACCGCATCCTGCATAGTTCGCTCTCCCATCCGTGGAACGGAAAGCTACTTATACAGTATTTAGCCGAAAAGTGGAAGTTGTTTTTGGACGGCCACTTAGTTGCAGTAGAAGAGACTTGGACAATAATTCTTTTTGTCTTATCAATTAAATCAACACCTATCGCATTTGGATCCGTAGTATTGCGGTTTTCAAGATCCCAATCGAAGAGTATGTTGAAGAAATGTATATAAAAGTTTTCGGAATGCACATGTAAGTCTAAAATATTCAAGCCACCACGCATCTCTAAGCGAAAAGCAAGAAAACTGAGTCTTGATTCAATGGAGTTGAAATATTTTGAACGATTCATAAATACGGTTTATCTGGGAATTACGTATCTAGATATTGAAAAAATGCGGACACCGTTCTTATAAGGTTTTACAACCAAGTAAATCCTTTGCGAATAGTGTAAAATGTACATGATTATATTGTATAACATGACGGGTATCAGTGGCTACCGGTACTTGGAAAATACACGATGCGGAAATGGGGGGAGATTCCCCAAGTTTGAAATTTTTGTGTAAATGACACGACTGGCCCCCATCAGTCCAAGAAATCAGAGACGAATACAGGTGGTTCCTTTGAAAAGGCCTCCTAAAGTATTCAACTATTGTAATTATCGAGTCGGCGGAGGTCAATATAACCCCCTGGTTGAAAAGAGATCGGAGATTTTGGGGTTGTTGGCTGTCGGGCGCGTGGAACGCACCAATGAAGAAGGCGGCGGTATGGATGGGAGTGCATTGGACACATAACATAGGAAAAAAGTACGGAGTACGGGAGTGCGGAAGTACGAAAGATGTGCGTTTCACGCACCCTACAAGGGTTCGAATCCCAGCCCATCGCGTTTTGCGGGGGTTTTTATTGCAAATTGGGAATTGCAAAATGCAAATTGCAAATTGAACAAGAGGAGGAAGGGTTGGCGCGTTGGGGCGGGAGGGGATTGGTTGGCGATCGGCGACCCAGGGTAGCTGCTGCGCAGCAACCCTGGGCTGTCATATTCAAGCCCTTCGGGCTTTATATACATAGCAGGGCGTAAAACGCCGGAGTAAACCAGTCGGCGCTGGTTTCATTTCACGGGGGTTTTTACGAGGGTTCGCAGCAGCACGGGGCCGAGCAAGCCCGAGGGGAGGAGATGTGCGTCCTTGGTCCAGTGTTTCCAAGTGGTGAAGGTCACGCGCTCGGGCGATGGCCGGGGAGTGCCGTTGAGGAACCAATCGGGCCAGCTTTTCAGAAACATGCCGGTCCATTGGCAGTCGTCGGGTAGCTGCTCGTCGCCGATGAGTCGATTGGGCCAGAGGTTGGTGACTCGGACCTCAAGTTCGTTATCGCCCGCTTTGGCTGCGCGGGTGATATCCACTCGGAAGGGCGAAATCCACAAGATGCCCAGGTCTTGGCCATTGAGCCGAACCTCGGCAATTTCTTTTACGCTGCCAAGATCGAGTTGCAACGTGCAATCCTTTGCCAGGCATGCCGGGGGAATGGCGATTGTTTTGCGATAGGTCGCGGCGCCGGAGAAATATTTTATGCCGGCGTCGTGGTGATCGGGCCAGGAGATCAAGCGGTCGAAAGTCGCCCGGGGCGGGGCGCCGCGTCCGGCGGGGAAGGTCAGTTCCCATGAGCCGGTTATCTCCACAGGCTTGGGAATAGAATCGATTGCGGCGGACTTTTCGGCGCCCGACGCGGTGGTGAAGGTGTAGCGGCCGGCGTTTGCGGCAATCAAGCTAAGTTGTCCGTTTTCGAGCGACAAACGGGTGCGGGCGGAGACAGGTTTTGGACGTCCACGGGCAATTCCAGTTCCTGCCCATCCCTGAATATGGCCGATTGGAGCACTCCGTCCACCGCGTATTCGACATGCAATTCATTAACCACTTTTGGGATTGGCGGCGTTGGCGGGAGATCGTCGGCCAGGTTGTTGAAAGCCGGCATTTGCAGCAATCCGTCCTTGACCTTTTCCTTTAGTTTGGCGGTGATATCGACCGTAGCCCCGTCCGGCTTGCTGAAGTTGCCGTAGATCGCCTGGCGAATTTCCAACTTGGGCATAGGTTGGGCCGGGGGGACGTTGCCTTGGCGGGCGATTTTGACGATCGGGTCGCTCGGCGCATCGGCCGGTTGACGGAAGACCACGAAAATGGAACCGGCCTGCTCGAGATCCAGCGTCACGATAGTGCGGCCGTCCTCGACGCGCCACATCGGCGCGGGCTGAGTGCAACCAGTTTCCGCATCCCATAATTCGGGCAGGCGGCCGGTAACGCGGAATGCACAATTGATCGACTCGGGCTGGTGTTTCTGGTTGGAGACGAAGTAGATGTCCGCCGCATCAGCCACACGATGTATGTAGGCCGGATGGGCATCGCTATTGAGTGCCGCGAAATCGGGTTTCACGCCCAGCGATGCCAGGACATCTTCGACCGGGCCGCTCCAGATGATTCGCCCCTTGCCAAACGCATGCTCGCCGGGGGTGGTTCCCCAAACTTCGTCGGCGATTCGGCCCACCTCGGCATCGCAGGCCGGATAGTCGGACAGGCTCGGGGATTTCTGCGGCTTGGGCCCGATGACGACTGCGCCGGCTTGGACCAAATCGCGGACCTTTCGGGCCAGGGCGGGAGTCATCCAGGTGGTGTCGGGCAGTACAAGCACGCGGTAGCTGCCGCCGTTGGGAGTGGTGATAAGTCCGTCCTTTACTGACAGGGCGGGCATGAGGTCGGTGCCGACGGCGTCGTAGTCGTAGCCTTTGGCCTTGAGATCGGGCCGAAAAACGCTGCCGCCCGGCGAGGCTTCGCCGCAGAAGAACAAGACGTCGGCCACCGAGCGGCCTTGTTGCAGAAGGTACTGGGAGCGGGCGACGTAGGCGAGCCAATCGCGGGACTGTTCCCACCAGGTATTAAAGCGTCCGAAATGGGTGCCCCACTGGCCCATGGTCATGCCGGGAACATAGTCCATCCAGGGCTGATGCGCGTAGGTGTGGAAAATGAAGCGGTTGACGCCGGCACACCACACCGAATCGCCCTGCATTTTGAGGGAGCCGGGGTGTTGCAGCCATTTTCCGCTGGTGGGCCTGCCCGTGAAGGATTCCGCGCCGATAATGCGAATGCCGTGCGTATGTCCGATGGAAGCCGCCAGCTTGACCGAGCTTGAAATGCCGCCGGATGTGCCGACCCAGAATTCGCCCATGATAATATCGGCCTTGGCGCCGGCCTGGAGGCACTCGAACGGACCTTCGTAAGGCTCGACGGAATATTTCAGCCCATGGTTGCGGCAGAGATCGCCGAAGTAGCCGAAATAATTTTCGGCGAAAAGATCGCCGATGGTGCGGCGGAAATCCCAGAGACAGCGTTCGGTGACCTCGCCGCTGTCGACATAGCGGCCGCTGAGGGCCGGCAGGAAAGGGATGGGGTCGTAGCCGCGGCGTTTGATGAACTCGTCGCGGAAGCGGGGCGACCAGTTATTGTTGCCCGCCTCATAGCTGTCGATGAGGCAGTTGTTGACCGATTTGCCCACTAGGGGGCCGAGATTTTTCAGAATCGGCTCGACGCCGCCGGCCCAGTGGGCATCGAGTGCCTCGCGGCTGAGCTTGTCGCATTCCAGGCCGGTGCCGGACTTAGGAGCGGGATGGTTGGTTTTGCCGGTGGGAGTGTGGCCGATCCGCAGGATGGTCCAATCGCCCTCGGGAACATCCCAGACAAGCCGGCCAGCGGCTGCCAGGCTAAAGGTCAGATCGACGATGCGATCGCGTGCCACGACTGCCGCCGCGGGGATTGTCTTGGGATCGGGTTGCAGGCCGTATGTGTATTCGGCGCCCGACAGGATCTTCGGGTTCGGCTTATTGATTTGAACTTGCTCGGAAGGAGTTGGAAAGGCAAGCACGGCGATATCGCGGTAGTAACCGGCTTTGGTCGGCGGTTGGGAAAGATAATTGTCAAAATGGGTCGGACCCTTGGCCTGGGTTTCGCTGGTCACTACGGTCTGCATTCCGTGCTCGGGCCGAATCCAGGGGCCGCCGCTATTTGCCCAGCCGGGGCAATTGTGGAAGCACAATTCGATGCCCAGCCGATCGGCCTCGACCGCGGCATGGTGGATAAGATCGAGCCATTGTGGAGTCATGATGGCCACAGGTCCATCGGGAATGTGCTCGGAAACGTTGAAGATCTGGGCTCCGCCGATGCCGACCCGACGCATCGCTTCCAGATCGGCGGTAATGCCTTCCTTGGTAATGTTGCCGTTCATCCAGTGCCACCAGGTGTGCGGCCTGGCCGAGTCGGGCGGGACGGCAAACCCCCGGGCCAGATCGTCGGACGGATCAGCCGCGCATGCGGTTGCAAACGCGCCGGCCAAAAAACACAAACAGAAAGTGGCGGCAAGCATCCGCTTCATGGCATTTCCCGTGGGTTTCAGCGTGCTCATAACCGCTCCTTTTCAAGTTTATTTTTTTAGAGTTTGTTTCAGGGAAGACAGGGCTTATTTACCCATCAATGTAGCGGGGTTAGGGCGGCTGTCAAGATTCCTTACGTTCTTGATGGTAATTGCATTGCGAACCCGGCCACACTATGCAACCCTTTCAGGGTTGATGTAGTGATTATAAATTCCATCCATGGGTAGCCGCTGCGCGGCAACCCTGGGCTATCATATTCAAGCCTTTCAGGCTTATTATATAATAGTGAGGCGTCGAACTCTGGGCTATCAAAAAAAAGGAACGGGAATATGAGAACGATTTTTGAGATTACTGGACTGGTTCGGGCGGGGGTTTTGGGGCTGGGGATTGTTATGGGCGTGCAGGCGGGGGCGGAGGAACGGCCGGAGATATTGGGCATATCGCACATCGCGGTGAAAGTGAGCGACGTGGAAAAATCGGTGGCGTTTTACCGCGACTTTTTGGGTTTCGCCGAGGAGTACCGGTTGAACAATCAATCGGATGGATCTTTGTATTTTGTGTGTTTGAAGGTGAACGATGAGCAGAGTATCCAGGTGTTTCCCGGGTTGAAGCAGGGTGAGAATCGCTTGAATCATGTCGCGTTTCAAGTGGCTGACGCGGAGGCCTGGCGAACATATTTGGCGAAGCAGGGGATTAAGACGGCGGCGAAGGTGTCGCTGGGGCAGCACAAAAACATCAACGTTTCGGTCAAGGATCCGGACGGATTGTCGATTGAGTTTACGCAGTACACGCCGGAGGGCTGGACGGTGCGGGATAAGGGGAAGTTCATGCCGGAGACGCGGATTTCGGGGCACATTTCGCACCCGGGGGCGGTGGTTGCCGACCTACAGGCGACCTTGCATTTTTACGGGGATATTTTGGGGCTCAAGCCGACTCGGCGGCCCACGTCGAAGGATGATGTAATTCCCCGGTACAACATGAATCTGCCCGTAAGCGGCGAGTACGTTGAGATTATGAATGACGCCAAGGCAGGGCCGCACTTTTGCATGGACGTGCCGGACATCGAAAAGGCCAAGGCCAAATTGGAGGGCAGTCCGTATCGGCCGAAATACGAGCAGCCTATTAAGCAGCGCGTAGGCAAGAATGGCAAGCGGATCGTCGAGGTTTATGATCCGGACGGGATTCGGGTGGAGTTGATGGAGAATAGGGATAAATGAAAAATGTGGCTAGCCCGCCATTTTTTCACCCCGCCTATTGCACTGGCATAGCCAGTGGCACACTTGCGTGCGTGTTTTTATTGCAAAATGCAAAATGCAAAATGCAAATTGCAAATTGCAAATTGCAAATTGGACAACGGCGGGGGATTAGCGTTGGATGGAATCGTCGTCTTTGCGGACGTCGCCTTTTAGATCGCTGACGCGGTGCAGTGCGAGAGCGGAGGGTTTTTCGGAGATTTTTTGGGCGAGTTTGGCGAACTGAACGCGAACGTCGGGTTGGACGTTGTATAGTTGAGTAGCCATGCGCTCGATGCTGCGGGAGTTTTGTTCGGTGGTGCGGGAGAGGCTTCCGACGAAGGCGATGGTTTGGGTGAAATTATTATCGGCGGTGAAGCCCAGCAGGGGATGGAGGGCCTTGGCCACGATTTCGACCGCGCTGGGTTCGACGGAGATGAAGGCGTCGAGGCGGCTGGTGACGTAATAGCGGCCGTCGGTTTCGCGGATGTAGCCCGATTTCAGGCAGAACACGCCGCTGCCCCGGACCTGGCGACCGAAGGTCGAGCCGTCGTAAACGCCTTCGGCGTAGATCAGGTGCATGTCGTGGCTGCTATATAGATATTCCAGATTGGCCATGACGCCGGATTCTTCATTTAAGCGGAACTGCTCGGGTCTGGTCTGCCTGAGTTGCAATTGGCTGATTTTCAGGGTGTTCCAGATATTGATGACTACGTCGGGATGGCGGACGAGGAACAGATACAGATCGGGATCGCAATCGATGACGCGGACGGGCATGCGGCGGAAAATGGTGATATTTGCCAGCACTGCATGCACCTTGGCCCGGTCTTGGGCGTCGAGTTTGTCCAGGGGCAAGGCCTGGATTGCGCTTAGACGGGCTGATTCGCTGCTAGTACCTTGGAAGGGATCGGAGCGGATGGTCTTGGATGAATCGGACTGGGCTTTTGCCGTGCTAATAGCGCAAAAGCAAATCGCCAGTACGACTATGCAACACGGGCAAGATGCCCGTGCCACCCGCAAACACGGGCGAGACGCCAGTGGCAGCCATTTCACTCCAGCCGAGATGGGCATGGATGCGATCCGTTTAAACATGCAAGGTCCCCCTATCCTAAGTTGATACTCCTCAATATTCGGTTTGTAGCGGTGGCTTAG
Source organism: Pirellulales bacterium (assembly GCA_963844755.1). Lineage (GTDB taxonomy): Bacteria > Planctomycetota > Planctomycetia > Pirellulales > Thermoguttaceae > JBEKIK01. The sequence goes on along the minus strand of CAWJPM010000011.1, from coordinate 246,096 downwards.
GATAGTTAAATTTTGCCGAGGGCAGAGTTGTGATTTTGGGGAAGAGGAGGGGATGGGGTAAATAATATGCGATGATCTTTTTGGGCCTTGTTGTTAGGTATTCATTGGGGCGTTCCCAGGCAGGAGCCTGGGAACGAGGGAAATGCCCCTCACCCTAGCCCTCTCCCAGAGGGAGAGGGGACTTTTGGGATAGGCCCTAGCTATCTCCCAGAGGGAGAGGAGAGTTTTGGGAGAGCCTCTTAATCTGCATTGATCTTGTTTAGGCTGGGTGAAATCCGGACAATGCCGCGCGATATGGAGGAAAGGGCGATGACAAAAATAAAACTCCTGGCGATTGCCGTTGGGGCGGTGATTGGGACTGGGGCATGGTTTTACGGACTGAGTGTAATTGGCCCGCGGATCACGGCGGCATACTGGGGGCAGCAACTTGCGGCTGCGCCGGACGATGGAGTGGATAACGTGATCCGTCGAATTGTCGAATTGGACGGGTCGGGCACTGCGATTTTGGCGGCGGCCTTGGGGTCGGAGCGGGAGTGTGTGGCCCAGGCAGCCAAACAAGAACTCTATGCGCAATTGGAGCAATGGCGAAGGCTTTCGGTTGGTGAAAATGCCTCTCGATTGACGGAGTTGGCGCGTGTGCTGGCCGAGGAGGTCGATCGTTTTAATCCCGCGGGACAACGAGACGCGGCGGACGTGGCGGTGCGAATTTTGGATCGGCCGCTAAAGGGCAGGGGAGTCAATGCGCAGGAATTACTGGCCGCGAGTGAAAAAGTTTTGCGGGTAGGGTTCAGTGCGAAGGGCGAATATAGCCGGATAAAAAGGGCCGAGCTTGCAGGTCCGGCAGTATTGGCGAAAGAAGAATTCATCAACGCCGCTGAACTGCCCGGGTCCGGATTGCCGGAATCGGGCGGGCTGACATCGTTATCCAGGGACGGATCGCCGGGGAAACTTAATTCGCCGGCCGCGGAGTCCGGCGAGGAAGAATCGCAAACGGCCGATGCGGCGGCGAATCAGCCGTGGATGTTGGGACGGCAAGACGGATCGCGGCAGCGAGCGTCGCGGATTCCAGATAGTGCGGCGGCGGATACAAGCCGCGGTGCAACGGGCGGAAAGCAAACGGCCGATTCTGGCCGAGTCCGCACGGCGGCAAATGTCGCCGGGGGAGCGAGCGATGGCCGATTGTCGGCTTCGCTTGCCGCGGAGGAGGCGGTTGAGTTGATAAAGGAATTGAACTCGGATAACGACACCAGGGCCGAGGCTGCGGAGGCGGAGTTGATCCGCCGGGGATTCACCGAAGTGCAGTTGGAATTGGTCCGCAAGTTGTACGATCCGGATCCGTCGGTGCGGAAGAAGTTGGTGCGGGAGTTGCCGGGCTTACAGGGCGTGGACACAGTGCCTTGGCTTTTGGAGCTTTGCCGCGACGGGGATGCCGAGGTACGGTCGGCGGCGATTGCGTTATTAGCGACGTCGTCCGATCCGACGGTTTTGGACGAGGTTGAGCGGATGGCGGGGCGGGATGAAGATTCGGGGATTCGGCGGATAGCCGACCGCATTGGACAGCAGCGTAATACGCGGCAGTAAATGCGCGTGCGCCACTGGCTCTGCCAGTGCCTGTTTGGATTTCTAGTGGAACACGCACTGGCAAAGCCAGTGGCACACGCGGAACACGCACTGGCAAAGTCAGTGGCAACGCGGTTTATCGGCAAATCACATTTTCAGGCTATTGCCCAAGCTGACGGTAAGTGTTTTGCCGTCGATTTCGATATTGATGTCGTTGTAGCCGATGCGATTTACCTTGCCTTTGACCTTGCCGATGGTGAATTCTTCGCCTTCGTGGACTTTCAGGGTTTCGTCGGTGGTGCGCTGGTATAGTAGAGCTTCGGGAACGCCGTCGGCCTCGATAATGCCGGTGAGGAAGCTGAATTGCAGTGGATCTATTTTTGCGGGAGGGGGAGGCTCTCCTCTGGGACGATCATTTTTGGGAGGGGCGTAGGCCACAAAGGGGTTTCGCTTGACGATAACTTTATTATAGGCATCGGCGGAGGCGAGTTTGAGGCGGTTGCCTTTTTCGGTGGAGAGCTGGTCGGTTTGTTTGGCGCCGGGCAGAGACAGGGCTTCGACGGCAATGGACAGATCGAGTTGAGCGGGATTATTAGTCACGGGATTAATTTTTATTGAACAGATTTTCTGCAAATGACCGGCGGAATAGAAATCGAACAAGAATCCGGTCAATTGGTCCAGCGTGCCAAGACAATGGATGGTGAAACGCAATTTTTCGTAGATGATGCGGCTGGTTTTATCGTTGGATTCTAAGTCCTTTTGGGGTTCCTGGGAATCAAGGGACACGTTGGTAAATTTATCATCGGAAAGTTTGAGGAGCCAATTTTGATATACACTTTTAGCGATAGCGGGATCAGATGGCAGGGCTCGGCTAAGGACACCCGGCAGGCGGTCGGTGTCTTTTTTCAACTGGGCGGCCTCTAGTTGTTTATCATTTTTCGTTTTTTTTACTGTTTCGAGGAGAGCGTCAAGGTTGGTTGGGGCGCTAGTCTTGGTTTGGGCGTCGCTTTTCACTTTATTCAGCGCAGCGATTTTCGAGTTGAGCGCGTTCAGGGAATCTTCATCTGAAGGCCATATCCAATATAAGGCAAAGACCACCAATAGGGCGACAACTACAAGGGCGAATATTTTTTCACGTTTTTTCAGAGTCATGAATCGACTTCTCGGATGTTAAAAAATCCTTATATTTTTCGTGCATTTTTAAGTCGGCGGACAGGAATGTCCGCCCTACTTAAACACATTATTTGCCGGTTTTTTGAGGGATAGGAGTTTTGGTTCCGCCCGGGGTAGGCAAAGTAATTTTCAATTCGCCGTTAAAACTCCAGGTATAAGGTTTAATGGAAACATCTTCGCTGTCGTTCTTAATGGAACCCTTATGGTTTATATCGCTGAGTTTAGATTCCATTGTTCCGACCGTCTGGGAGTCCTTGGCCAGGCCGACCATTGTAATATGACCGCCCGTGGAGTTTGTTTCTTGAATCAAGATAAGCTGCTTGAACATGGCATCGCTTTTCTGGGGTAATTTCCGGCATAACTGTTCAAGCTCATCGAGCCAGCAAACGTCGGTTGCGCTCCACTTATCGATGTCAACCACAGTCTTTTGGAGTTTTTTGGCTTTATCGTTTTCATTCTGTATTTTGATTGCCTGATCGCAGAGATCATTGATTTCATACATGAGTTGGGCGCGTTGAATGCGTTGAAAGACGATATAACCCAGGAGCAAGACCAGGGCGGCGACGGCGGGAATGGCGTAGCGTTTCCACTTTTTGGGTTTTTCCTGTCGGTGGCGGGGATGGAGGAAATCGACGGCGTGCGGGGTATGCTCCAATTCGGCCAGCAACAGGCCGATCAAGGGGGCGAAGCGGCCGGGATGCTCGGGCGGTGCGGAGCGGAGTTCATGGCTCAGTTTCAAGCCCTGGAAGGGGTCGAACAGTTCGGTGGGCACGGCCAGGTCTTTTTCGATGCGCTGGGCCATTTCGGCCTGCTGAGCGCCTTGCCCGCAGAGCACGATGGAATCGACTTTGCGGCCGCCGAGTTGGTTTTGCACGGCGGCCATGGTGCGGCGGACCTCGCCGATGAGGACTTGGGGCTGGGGCGGATCGCCGCCCAGGCGCGTAGTGCGGAGAAAGACCACGCGGCCGTCGGACATGACGGTGAGGTCGGCTTCGTCGGACAAAAGGTCGATGAGCAGGCGCAATTCGCCCTGGCGTTTGGATTCCGCCCGGGCCAATAGCGCCGCTGCCGCGCATGCCGGAGGACCAAGCGCCGTGGTTTGAGGCCGGCGGCCTGGCAGGTCTGTTGAATCTGCTCGACCAGTTCCGGTCCGATGGCGGCGGCCAGGACGGTGCGGGGTTCGTCGGGCCGGTCGCCCAGGGGCATGAAATCCAAGAGCCATTTCTCGTCGAACTCGTTAACTCGCGCATGGCCTGGAAACGGACCAGATCGGGCAATTCATCGTCGGGGGCGGGGGGCAAGAGGAGCTGGCGCAATTCGATGTTTGTGCGTCCGATGGCGACCAGGGTATCCAAACGGCCCAGGCCGCGAGCGCCCAGGGCGGCGGCGAGTCGGGCCCCGATATCCACCTCGGATTTATCGGCGCCGGGTTCGCGGGGCCGCAATTCGACGGCAAATGCCTGTTCGATGAGCACTTGGTCGCCGCGCGAAGAGGCCACCGCCAGACGCGCTTCAGAACCGTTCCATTCAAGGGCAAGGAGTTGGGGCATTTTGAAAGGGTTCAGGGTTCAGGGTTCAGGATTCATTGGGTAGCCCAGGTTCTTGAACCTGGGCGGTTTTGTCGCAAGAGGCCGAACGGGAATTGCATTATTTTGTCAAAACCTCTTGGGACTTCGTCCCACCGGTTCAAGAACCGGTGTTACCCATTGTAAATTATCAGTTATTTTTTATTGCGAGGAGGTGGACCCCAGTTCGTCCAAGGTAAATCCGCGGCCAAGATGGCTTATATCTCTCCAGAATAACACCGTCGCCGGCTGAGTGCTAGCATCAAGTATGACTTCAATACGGGCGGCTACACCGCCGTCATCGAAGTAGCCGATAGCCTGCACGCGGTATACGTCACCCCCACATGTTACGTATTGTTCCATAGCCTTCATTTGCTTGAGGGTTACAAGACCATCGGAAAGCAACCAGGTGGCGAAACTATGGCTGGTATCGACGGATTTGGGGTCCATCGTGCGGCGTGCGATGATCTCGTTGACGATGTCGGAGGTCATGCCGGGTATAGTCATCAACACTGCCTTGGGCGCCTGATTTATATTTATCCGTCCAACAATCTCCTGAGCGGTATTGACGGTGGTGCAATCCATAAGCGTGGGCAAATAGGTGGCCATGTCGCCGGAGGAATTGGTAAAGGGCGATTGGAGGGTAGTCGGTTGACTTTGAGTTTGCCCCTGCCGTCCCGCGCCTTGCGTTTGAGTTTGGGCCGGTATTTGCACTTTTGCGCCGATGAGGTCGAGAATGGAGCTTAGCTGGAAGGTGCCCGCTTTTGTAAGATCGAGTTTATTGCCGCCGGTCGGCCCGGCCTTTTGATTTTTGTTAGCGGGCTGATTCGTAGGTTTTCCGTCATCCGTTGCGGTTGCAGTAGTATCTGGGCCGTACAGGCGATAAGCGAGGATGAACTGGACCTGATCATCGGAGAGTTGCGCTGAAGTGAGATCGGTGCTGAGTTGCTGCAGGTCGCTTTCATTGAGATTGACCTTGGGCTGGCCGTTGGATTGGAGGTTTTTTTCCTTGGAGTACAAGGTGAGGTACGGTGACCAACCTTGATTCATGGAGCCGTCGGAGTTGTTGACGCCGGGCAAATTCACATTGGCGGATTCCTCGACGTCGATGCGGCCGTTGCGGTTGATGTCGCCGCCAAAGAGCAAGGCGGGAGTAACGCCCTTGACCAAGAGCAATTCATCAAGGGTCGAGAGCGGGCCGTTCTTGGGAAGATAAGGCGGAGTGAGATTGGAATAATATTCCGACTCGGCGCCGTATTCGCGGGGCTGATCGTCGGTATCGATCCAGTCGAGGATACAATCGGCGATATCCTGGGTCAGGCCGGGCAGGTTCATCAAGATGGCCTCGGCGCCGGTTGCGCCGGTGCTTGAAGCGGTACTGCCTGTGGTTCCGCTAGCACTTCCGGTTCCGGCAGTGCCTCCGGTTCCGCCTGTGCCTCCGGTACCGCCAGTACCTCCGGTTCCACCTGTGCCTCCAGTACCGGCAGTGCCTCCGGTTCCGCCAGTGCTTGTTTTTTTGGTTGATTTATCGAGATTCAATAAATTATTGATATTTAGTTTGGCGGATTCGTTTTCCAGGCCATAGCGTATGCCGCCGCCGGGAATGCCGTTTAGCAGCACGGGCGCCACGATTGTAACCTTTATACGGGCGGCGGGATTGGTGTCGTTTACCACCGTGGAGCCGCAAAATTGCGTGGGATTATCGTACCAGCCGCCCGCCTGGTTCTGGGTGGCGATGTCTTTAAGGAGGAATATCCGCGCCATTTGCGCGCGGAATCGGCCGCGGCCAAGGCCTGCGCTGGCGCCCGCCTATAATGGCCGCTTTTCTTTCGGTGAGCATCAATTCCGAAAAGGTGAAACAGACCAACGTCAGCAGGGCGATTACCACAACTACCAGGACGAGCACGAAACCCCGGCGGGCGGCGGGTTTCAAATTGCAAATTGCAAATTGCAAATTGCAAATTGAGGAATGAGCAGCCGTTGTTGGGGCGACAGTTAAACTGTCGCCCCAACGGTCATGAAGGAGGGTTATATTTTTCATTGTTTTGGATTGGTTTAATTGAGGTAGTCTACTGCGTCGAAGTTGACGAAGCCGCCGGTGTCGTGGAAGTGGACGAAGTCGAGTACGTTGTTGACGCGGCCGGTTTGGCGGCGGGGATGCTCACCAGGAGACGGTATGTGTTGGGCTGAGCGTTTGCATTGACCGGATGCAGGGGGGCAACGATGATGCTGACTTGCACGGCCACGGGCAGGCCGCCATAGGAAACGGTATCCCAAGTATCGAGCCATTGGGTGCCGTCGGTGTAGAGGAAATCGATTTCCAGGACTTCAGGGGCAAGAGGGGTTAAAGTGCCGGTGGTAGCGGAGAGTTGTCCGCTTTGCTGAGCGGCGTAGATTCCGGATGCCCGGCTTATTTCGCGGCGAAACAGTCCGGTTGAAGCAGCGGCGCCATTTGTCGCTGCCGGCGTCGATGCGTCATTACTGATGACGAAATAAGACACGTTTTTCACGTCGCTCACCAGTTCGGCGTTGGTAACGCCGCTGTCGGCCTGATTAGAGATGGCAATGTACTGGTCGACGCGGGGCAGGCGGCTGATATCGACTTGGATTTGATTGGCATTGCCGTAAAGTCCGGGCACCGATTGCACTGGGGCGTCGGCAATGTCGGAGGTGCGGTCCTCGGAGTCGGTGTCGGTGCTTGTATTGGTATTCGTGCCAGTATTTGTGCCGGTACTTGTGCCGGTACCTGTACTAGTACCCATGCCACTGCCAGTACCGGCACTTTTTCCTCCACCAGTTCCGGCGCCTGCACCACCTTTTCCTGCAGCGCCTCCTCCAGCGCCTCCGCCAGCGCCTCCTCCAGCGCCTCCGCCAGCGCCTCCGCCAGCGCCTCCGCCAGCACCGCGTTGGCCGACCAGACTCATGCCAATGGCCGTGGAGAGCAGCGAGGGGGAGGAAGCGAGGGATATATTGGAATTGGGACTGGTTTGGGATGTGAAGCCGGATGATCCACTTGGAGTGGACGAACCGCCTGACGAACTGCCGCTTGATTTGGCGGCGGTGTATGGGACGGCGCTGCGGAGGTCTTGGGCGATATTGCGCAGGACAGCCCGGGCGAGTTGGGCTTCCTCGACTTTGGTGCGGCCGGAATCGAGTAAGCGGAGATGCAGGTTGATGGCCATGCCCACGGCCATGAGGACCAGTACGGACAGGCCGAGGGACAATATTATTTCCAGGAGAGTGAAGGCAGAAGGATGAAGGATGAAGGATGAATGATGAATAAGTGGGCGTTTACCCAGAGTGTACCCGGTGGGCGGTGGGCAGATAGTTCTCCGCGAAACCGCATGCGTGCAAGCACGCACCCTATGATTTACGGATATCGCGCGACAGGAATCATGTATCATTATGTTATTGCACATTAGTTAGTTCCCGTTGCGGAAGCGCTGGTAGTGGATTGTTGGGTGGACGTGGAAGCGGTTGAGGCGGATTGTGCAACGGTTGGGTTGACGATCCACCTGGTTATGGAGTAGGATGCGGGATGTTGAGTGGCTGGAAGATTTTGCGTTACGGTGACGCACAAGGCATCCAGGCCGTTTTGATCGATCTGCTGCATATCAACGGAATAGACCCAGGCAGTCGAGTTGGCGGAATCTTGATCGATGGCATCGAAGGGGGTGGCTGCAACCGTCTGAGGCGCGGTAATGCCCGAGGTGTATTCGGCCATTTTACTCTCGCAGAGTATTTGGGCTTTGGTTAGGTCTTGGGCGGACTTGGCGTTTCGGAATCCCAGGCGGCCCAGTTCGCCGAGGACAGCCATGGCGCCGGTGAGGATGGCCAGGGCCAGGATAACTTCGAGGATGGAAAAGGCTTTTTTATTTGTTGATTTCAAATTGCAAATTGAAAAAAACGGGTAACGCCGGTTTTGAACCGGTGGGACGAAGTCGCAAGAGGGTTTGACAATGTTTTTCGATTCCCCTTCAGCCTCTTGCGGCAAAGCCGCCCAGGTTCGAGAACCTGGGCTACCCGCTTTGTTGATTTCAAATTGCAAATTGGACAAAAGTATTTCATAAGCCTGTTTGTCCTATGGTAATGTCGCCTATTTTGACCATTCCGGTGATGCCGCGGAGCAACAATTCGATGGTCCGGCCCTCTTTGTTGGCAAGCAGTAATTTTGTGTCGGAGGTAGTTCCGTCGGGATAGAAGAAGATTGGTTCGGACCAGCCCGTGCCGGCGGAGGGCACGCTGTTGGCGACGGACGGATCGACGGAAGACGCGTCGGTTGTGGCGGGTGTAGTATTGCCAGCGGCGGCTGCGGTGGAATCCAGTCCGGTCTGGCTGGTGACAAAAGTAATATCTTTAGGCAGGATTTGTTCGAAGAAAGGCGCCGTGGGATTGAGGCCGCCGGCGGTTTGCGTGGATGCGGTGTTATTTGCGCCGGCAGATTGTGCGTTGTCGTTGGCGGCCGTGTCGGTGGTTGTGCCGGTCAGCAGGGCGACAGGGTCGGTAGAGAGCATGTCGATGCGGTACTTGTTGCCGCTGATTTCGTAACGGAAAACCCGTATGCTGCCGGTGCGCATGGCTTCGATTCGGGCTTTGGACCAGGCAGTGCGAACGATATCGGCGGCTTTGCGGAGGCGCTGGCCGGAGAAAGTTTTTTCCAACTGCGGCCAGGCCATTGCGCTTATGATGACCAGCAGGCAGAGGGTGAGCATGACTTCGATGAGGGTGAAGGCGGAAGGATGAATGCTGAATTCTGAATGATGAATTAAACCGCGTGCAGTTTTGCACTGGGCACTGAAGTGCCCAGCCCTAGATGGATTCAATTTGCAATTTGCAATTTGCAATTTACAATTTGCAATCGAATTCGCGCGACCAACGGTCGCGGCTTTATGAGAATTATCCTGAACCCTGGAGCCTGAACCCTGCTTGGGTTCGGCCCTCACCCTAGCCCTCTCCCAAAGGGAGAGGGGACTTATCCAGTTGATCGGGAATATAGTCATTGATGCACACGATATGTTTACCGTCCGAGGGACCAGTTGCCGATGTTGTCGGGAGAGTTGTCTTGGCCATAGGGACCTAAGGAGTAGACATCGTAGTCGGGATTATATCGGCCCGGCGAAATGTAAATGTATGGGTGGCCCCAGGGATCCAAGGGAATGTCGTTATCCAAATATGGGCCGTTCCATGATCCCGGATTAGGGATATCGGCGGGCGGGGAGCGCAAGGCTTGCAGTCCTTGGTTGCTGGTCGGATACATGCCGATATCCATGTTGTACATGGCCAGAGGAGTTTTCAATAAGCCGATCTGGGCCTTGGCTGCGTCGGCTCTAGCCCTTCTTAGCTGAGTGGTGTAAGTACTAACAGCCAACCCGGCGATGATCACCAGGATCACCAGGACCATTAAGACTTCGATCAAAGTGAAGCCGCGACCGCGGCGTGAACGAGATTGGATCATGAGAGTGAACTCCGGAAAAAATCGGGTGTTTTTAAAACTTCATTAATATCCGCTATGTTGGGGCAGCAGTTCAACTGCTGCCCCAACATGGAGATTTCATTATAAAACAAATTTTACCGATAAACAAATCGAATACGGCTGCGTCCATGGGGGGGAAGCCGTTTAAGGGGCTCCAAAAAAACCTCCGATTAAATACACCAAAGCCCTCACCCCCGACCCCTCTCCCGACCAACCTTCGGTCGGTGTCCGGCGAGGGGAGTTTTGTTAGAGCCCCTAATATTACAAACCCCGGAAAACGCGGATAGTTTTGGGATTTATGGTTAAAATTACATAGCTTGGCTCATTCTAAACATGGGCAGCAACAGGGCGATCACCACGACCAGCACGGCTCCGGCCAGGAGCAACAAGAGCATGGGCTCGATGAGGCGGACGGCCAAATCGAGTTTTCGCCAGGTGGTTTTTTCCAGGGAATCGGCCACGTCGAGGAGCACGTTTTCCAGATTATTTGCTTGTTCGGCGACGGCGATCATTTCGACGACGGCGGGAGGAAAGCGGCCGCTTGTGCGGAGCGGTTCGGCCAGGGACTGGCCGGCGGAGATATTTTCGGTGGCTTCGGCGATGGCATCGCCCAGGACACGGTTGCCGGTGGCGTTGCGGGAGATTTCCAGGGATCGGAGGATGGGCACGCCGTTGCGCAACATGGTGCCGAGGATGCGGCAAAAGCGGGCCACAGCCAGACTCTGGAAAATGGGGCCTATCACAGGCACCTTCAATTTCAGGCGATCGCGCCACATTCCGCCGGTGGGCGTATTGATCCAGCGCCGGACGAACCAGCCGCAGGCGATCAGTACCAGAACAATCCACCAGCCGTGATAACGCAGGGTATCGCTGAGCCAAAGGAGCCAATCGGTAACGGGCGGCAGTTCGTTTCGTTCGCGCAAGCGTGCGAAGAGGTCGCCGAATTTGGGCACAAAAAACACGATCAGAATGGTAACTACGCTGAAGCCCACAACGCAGAGGAAGGCGGGATAAGCGACCGCGCCCATGGTGCGTTTTTTCATGTCTTCCTGGGCTTCGGTGAATTGAGCGACACGGGTGAGCGCTTCTTCGAGAAAGCCGCCTTCGCCGCCGGCGCGGATCATGCTTATGGCCATGTCGTTGAAGATACGGGGGAAGCGGTTCATGGCGTCGGCCAAGGTTGCGCCTTCTTCGATCTGGTGGTGGACTTCGTCGAGGATGTGATTCAAACCGGCGTGCGAAGTCTGCTTTTGGATTACTTCCAGAGACCGCAGCAAAGGGACTCCGCTGTGGAGCAGGTCGGCCAACTGGGCGAAGGTAGTGGAGATCAACTGGCCGGAGACGCGGCGGACTTTTTTGGGCTGGACCGACTTTACGGACTCGCCGATTTCGAGGGGAAACAGGGAGCGGGCGACCAAGGCCGCGGTGGCTTCGCGCCGCCCGGGGGCTTGTATTACGCCGGATATTTTTTGGCCGGCGTTGTCGCGAGCTGTGTATTGGAAGTCGGTCATGATTAGTGGCCAGTGGTCGGCGGTCAGTGGTCAGTGCGACATATTATCTAGTATATATCCACTTAGAGCCTATCCAAAAAATATTAACTGCGATGTTATAAACGAGTTAAAATACAATAACTATCGGCAATTCCGCCCTCACCCTAGCCCTCTCCCAGAGGGAGAGGGGACTTTTTGGATTGGCTTTTAGTATATATCCACTTAACCACTAATCGCAAATCACTTTGATTGATGTTCTATGTCTCCTTTGGTGACGCCGGCGACTTCGTCAATAGTGGTTCTGCCGTCAAGGACTTTGCACCAGCCGTCTTGGCGGAGGCTGCGCATGCCTTCTTCGACGGCGGCGTGGGCGATGCTCCAACTGTTGGCTCCCTGGTGGGAGAGCTCGCGGATTTTTTGGGTGGTGACCAGGAGTTCGTACAAACCTACCCGGCCGGAATATCCCACGTGCCGGCAGGCGCGGCAACCGGTGTGGCGGTAAAGCGGGGTGCCGGGCGGCAATTGATCGAAGGGGAAATCGCTGGGCAGGTCCTCGCGCTTGGGGAAATAAGGCTCCTTGCATTGTTTGCAAAGGGTGCGGACCAGCCGCTGGGCCATGACGGCTTCGACGGTGCTGGAGACCAGAAACGGCTCCACGCCCATGTCAACCAGACGGGTGTAGGCGGTTGCGGCGTCGTTGGTGTGCAAGGTGCTGAAGACCAAGTGCCCGGTGAGTGAGGCCTGAATGGCGTTTTCGGCGGTTTCCAGGTCGCGGACTTCGCCCACCAGAACGATATCGGGGTCGTGTCGCAAAATGCTGCGCAAGGAAGTGCCGAAGGTCAGTCCGATTTTAGTGTGGACTTGGATCTGGTTGATGCCGTCGAGTTGATATTCGACGGGGTCTTCGGTGGTGATGATTTTGGTTTCGTCGTCGCGGATTTCCAAAAGGGCGCTGTAAAGGGTGGTGGTTTTTCCGGAACCGGTGGGGCCCGTGACGAGGATGATGCCGTGGGGCAGTTTAATCAGTTCCCGGAAAGTCTTTAAAAGTTTGGGTTCCATGCCCAGCTTACTGAGGGAGAAATCCATTGCGCCTTTGTCTAAAAGGCGCATGACGATTCCTTCGCCGTGGATCATGGGGATGACGGAGACGCGGACGTCAACCTCGCGCCCGGCCACCTTGAGCTGAATGCGGCCGTCCTGGGGCAGTCGTTTTTCGGCGATGTTTAGCCGGGACATGATTTTCAGGCGGGAGATGATGGCGTTCTGGAAGCGGTTGATCTCCTGCGGGACGGGCTGGGGGTGGAGGACGCCGTCGATGCGGTAGCGGACGCGGATGCCCGTGGACATGGACTCGATGTGCACGTCGCTGGCCCTGGATTCAAGGGCTTCGATGAGGATTTCGTTGACCAGGCGAACGACCGAGGGTTCCTGAGCCTCTTGGGAGAGTTCGGAGCCGTCGGTTTCGATTTGATCGAGGAGTTCGATGCGGTCGTCGGTTTGAGCGATCAGGCCCTCGATGGTTTCACTTCCCACGCCGAGGTGGGTTTTAATGAGCTTGTCGATTTCAGCCCGCGCGGCCAGCATGGGCACGACAGTCATGCCGGTGGCCACGCTGAGTTCGTCGAGAGGATACAAATTGAAAGGGTCGCTGGTGGCGACGACGAGGGTGCCGTTATTTTGTCGGATGGGGAAGAGATTTTCGCGGTGAATGAAACGGAGGGGAAATTCTTTCAAGAGGGAGAGATCGATTTCGGTTTCGGTCAGGTCAACGAATTCGATGCCGACTTCTTCGCCCAAGGCGCGGAGGGCTTTTTCTTCGCTTAAGAAACCCAATTGCACGGCGGCCTGATCGAGGCGAGCGCCGTCGATTTGGGCCTCGCGCGACCGCTGCAACTGGCGGTGGTCGAGGAGACCTTTTCGCAAGAGGATTTCACCGGCTTCCATTACACGCCATCCCGCAATTTAAGAAACTTTTCCCATAGCCGGCCGTCAACGACCGCCGAAATATATGAGATTTTCTTCCGGCGGTGTTAGCCGCCGGCTATTCATACGACAATAGTTATTCGCTGCTCGATAAACGATATTTAATTGTACTATCTATAAAGACCGATAAAACCACTTTTTCTCAAATTTCCGGCCGAGAAGCGTAAGGCTTCTCGGCCGGGTATATCGTCTTCAATTATATCAAGATCAAAGGGATTAACAGCCGCCTAGGCGGTATATTTTATAATTTTAGGGGCGGATATTAACCGCCTGCTCCGCCACCGGCTCCGCCGCCACCTCTACCGCCACGACCGCCACGGCCGCCGCCGGCGCCGCCACGGCCGCCGCGCATGAGAGTGGCCGGATCGATATCAATTTTTGGGCCTTTCATCGTATCGAATTTAGCGGTTTGTTCCGGGGTGAGAACGGCGAGCAGTTTATCGAGAAGATCCTTGTTCAATTCCTGCATTTTTGCCGTGCGATCCGCACCGGTTACATTGGCCAAGGCTTCTTGCATCTTGGTTTGGGCTTCATCGCTAATAGTCTTCATTTTTGCTTTTTGGTCGTCGGTGATGTTAAGGGCCTTGACAACGTCATCGTTGGACAAAGCCGTGGGGCCTTCGACCTGGAGCTGGATTTGCTTCAGTCTTTCAAGCTGTTTTGGGAGGAGGATATCGCCGAGTTTTTTCAGCAGATCTTCCTGCATTGCCGGCATTTTGGTTTGCCGTTCCTCTTGGCTGAGATTCATTAGATCCTGCATGACGGTCTGTTGCTGTGTAGCGAGATCAGCCAATTTGGTTTTTTGATCGTCAACGACTTCCAATTCCTTTTGGATTTGGGCATTTTGAGCCAGGCGTAGAAGCCCTCCGGCACCGGCCATCATGCCACCGCGGCCGCCACGACCGCCACGGCCGCCACGGCCGCCGCCGCCGGGTTGGGCTTGGGCTTCCGAGACCAGCAGTGCTGCAGCCAAGAAGCCGACCAGAATTAAAAGACCATACTTTCGAGCCATTACTAAACTCCTTTGTATTGGGACGCGGGTAAAAAGACAGGTTTAAACGAAACCTTACGATAAACTAGGGGTTTATTAAGTAAACCCCATGACTAAATGAAAGTTTCGCAAACCTATCCAAATGTGGTACAAACTTGGCATTCCGTAATTGGATACGAAATGAATTTGGTGAATGTTCAGGTTGAGTGTATAATAAATGCTGCAAACGGGGGGTGGCAAGCGGAAACTTAACAAACGAATCGGCTTCCAAGTATCGGCATCATCGATCGAATTTCACAACAGTGGTAGGATGCGGCGCGGTAAAGGTTTTTTATACCATGCAAAAGATAATATGTGTGCTGATTGTGATTGCTTTATTCGTGTTTGTGCCTATTGCGGCGGCACAGGACATGGGACAAGGCGGTCCAGGCGGTGGATATGGCGGCCAATATGGCGGAGGTCGCATGCGCGGCATGGGCGGAATGGGTGGCGGTATGGGTGGTGGAATGTACGGCGGCATGGGAGGTGGTATGGGTGGAGGCATGAGGGGTATGGGTAGCATGGGCGGTGGCATGGGGCCAATGGGCGGCATGGGTGGAGGCATGGCAGGTATGGGGCCAATGGGTGGAATGGGTGGAATGACCCCCGAGGCCGTGCAACAGATGCGAATGCAGCGGATGCAGGTTATGCTGCAAAGTATCGATACCAATCACAACGGCACAATCGAGCCGGAAGAGGCTCAGGGGCCCAACGCTTTTATGTTGGACCGCATTCTGCGTGGGGCCGGAATAGAACCGAAATACCCCATGCCGATCAGCAAAATCACAGAGGCAATGACTAATCAATTCAGGATTCAAAATGGGCAGTCGGCTCTTCCATCGACGCCTGATAAAACATCGGAGGGAGCCAAAGCCGGGGAAGCGGCAAGTGCGCCTTTGGTGCCGGGTTTCGGGGAAGTGTCGTCGGTAAAGCTGACGCCTATACCCGGGTTTGGCGTGCCAATTTCCACTGCCGCGGCCGGCGCAAAAAAGAGCGGGGCAAGCGGCGATTCGTCTTCGAGTTCCACGTCATCGACCCCGCCGCTTGACGATCGAATTCGTCAATATGCTAAAAGTTTGATGAAACAGTACGACAAGAACGGCAATGGGCAGTTGGAAAAAGAAGAGTGGATGGAAATGAAGCCCGAGTATAGGGCGGCCGATAAAAATGGCGACGGCATTATCACGTTGGACGAACTGACGGCATTCCTGGCCGCGGACAGCGGGAGCGGACCCAGGCAAAGCTCGAGCGCGGCGGTTGCCTCGAACGCCGGGGCGAATAATGCCGGTGCGAATAATGCCGCGGCGCCCGGTAATGCCGGCAAATCGAAGTTCCGTTCGCCGACGCCGACCGAACGCCTGCCGAAGGATATCCCCAGTTGGTTCATCACTGCCGATAAAGACGGGGACGGGGTGGTAACCATGTCTGAGTACATTAAAGTCAAGGGCGACACGGATGCCGCAGCGAAAGAATTCGCCCAATACGACTTGAACGACGACGGGGTAATCACGCCGCAAGAGGCCATGAAAGCTTCGAAAAAGAAGTAAGTTGTATGTAGTGGGCAGTGGGTAGTGCGAAAGCACGAGCAGTTTTGGCCCGCATTCAACACTCATTTTTTTAGAGAGAGCGGGCAATGAATTGCCCGCCCCATCTCATATACATTTTGTGTTCCCCGCATTTATTCCCACATCGAATGCGCCAGGCCCACGGCCGGGGGAATGAATATTATCAGGGGCATCCACGCGGCCAGGGCGGGATTAATCATGGAGCTTGATCCGAGATGTTGCAGGCTGATTACGGCTAAAAGAAAAATCGTGGTTATGCCCATGCACAT
This sequence comes from Pirellulales bacterium, assembly GCA_963844755.1. Taxonomy (GTDB): domain Bacteria; phylum Planctomycetota; class Planctomycetia; order Pirellulales; family Thermoguttaceae; genus JBEKIK01. The sequence continues at coordinate 229,988 of CAWJPM010000011.1, read as the reverse complement.
TCCAATGGCGAGGAAAACATTGTGACTTTCGCGCCGTACGACCAGGGGCAGACCCAGGAACAAGAGGGTCATATCGAGCAAAGGCTGGACGATGCGGGCATGGACTTTAACGCGGACGTCGGCGCCGAAACCCACGCTGCTATTGTCCAGACCGGCGATCAACTGGGCGGTGGAGGAAAAGTTTTTGAAGCCCATTCCGCCAGTGAGTTGCTCGAAATCGAGATTACTGACGATGAAGCACTGGTCGGGCTTGAGCCAGTCGGGCCGATCGTGGGGCGTAATCAACACGGGCCTGCCGGCCGATAAGAGTGACGGCCGCGTATCGAGATGTTTTGGTTCGCGGACTTTATCGAATAGATACCCGCCGGGCCGATCGCCTTGCGGGGGTTGATAATAGGCGTTTTCGGCTTGCACTTGCCGGCCGTATTGCTTCAGCGAGGGGGGCATGAGAAAGTCGGGCGACTCGATCCGCATATTTTCGGCGTAAGTGCACTTTCCGCTGATCAATACATCGGTCTGGTAGTCGTATTGCCTATCGAGCGATTGGGCCTGGTCGCCGATGAGATCTTGTGGGCGGCGGGCCAATTCGTCGCGATAACTGGGCATGATCAATTCGCGATTGACCATGGCCAAGAGGCTGACAACTATTGCGGCGGCAATTATGGGCATAACTATTCGAATCCGCGAAATGCCCGCCATCATCAATGCGGTCATCTCGTTGTGGCGTTGCAGCCAGGAGACGGTGAACATGGCCGAAATCAGGACGAGGATGCCGTTTATCAGGTCGAAGATGGCGAAGGTCTTGTAGCCGTAGTATTGACCGGCGAATTTGAGCACGCCGCCCATTTTTTCGCCGCAGCGGAGGAAATGGTCGATGTTGGTGGAGCAGTCGATGATGACATAGAGTCCCATGAGACTTAAAAAGCAAATTAAAAAAGTCTTTAAAAACTGCCGGAGCAGATAACGGTCGATGATGCCCATGGTAAATCCTCACCAGGCGCGGCTTATAGCCGCAACCAAAAATATTGCAAATTGTCAATTGCAAATTTCAAATTGAACGAAAGAACTAAGGAGCTCTAACGAAACCTACTACACTTTCAAAAACGCCCTCACCCCTAGCCCCTCTCCCAAAGGGAGAGGGGAGGTTTTGTTAGAGTTCCTAAATATTATATTTTACTCGAAACTCGAGGTTTTTTACTTGTCCAATTTTCAATTTGCATTTTGCAATTTTCAATTTGCAATAAAAAACTCAAGACTCTATTCTTTCAACACACTCTTGATGGCCCGGGCCAAGGATTCGACGCCGCGGCGGAGAGTGGAGCGGCACTGGATGCCAAAACTCAAGCGGATGGTGTTTTTTCGCACGGCCAGGCCTTCGCCCGGATAGCAACACTCGCCGGGCACGTAGAGCACGCCTTCAGCGACGGCCTTGTCGAACAGAGGGCCGCTGAGTCCGGCGTCGATATCCTCGGGCAAGCGGAGCCACACGTACAAGCCGCCGGTGGGGCGGACCCAGTGGATACCCTTAAGCGGGCCTAAGAATTCATCGGCCGCCTGGAGGATGGCGTCCAGTTTTTCACGGTATTTGTCCCGCACCAGGTGGACGTGCTGGTCGAACAGTTTCAATTCCAAGACGGCGGACATCAAAAGCTGGTTGAAATTGGGCGAGCCGAAATCCACGTTTCCTTTTTCGGCCAATACGGGCTTAAGCAGGGCAGGCGGCAACAGGCCCCAACCGACGCGAATTCCCGGCGAATAGGATTTTGAAAACGTGCCGGCTTGAACCACAGTGTCGCCTTGGGGATCGAAACTGCGCAGGCTGGGCAGGTCGTCGCCGTAATAGCGCAACTCGCGATAGGCGACGTCCTCGATGATGTAGAGTTTGCTCTCCCGCGACCAGCGTTTGGCAAGCTCGACCAATTCGGCCCGGCGACTGATGGGCAGAGTTATGCCGCTGGGATTATCGGAATAAGAGGTGACGTAGATTGCCTTGACGCGTTGCAACTGGCCGGCCGCTTTCTGACGGCACAGTTCGGCCTCGACGGCCTGGGGGATGATGCCTTGGTCGTCGGTTTCGACGCCCACCGCCCGAACGCCGAGATTGGCCAGCGTGCCCAAGTACACGAAATAACTGGGGCGGAGCAAATAACGATGTCGCCGGGGTCCATGAGCACGTCGCCCAAGAGGAACAACAATTGATTGCTGCCGGGCATGATTACGACTTGTTCGGCGGAGACGTTCAACTCCCTGGCAGTGCGGCCGTCGGCCTGGAGCGTTCGCTCGAGAATTGCCTTCCGAAGGGGAAGATATCCGATGGTGGAACCATATTGCAAACTGGCGCGGGCCTTTTGGGGATCGGAGAGAACGGCTTCGGCGGCCAGGCGGGTGGTTTCGATGGGCAGGGTCTCGGAATCGACAAAGCCGGCGGCCAAAGAAATCAGGTCCGGCTGAGATATGGTCTTGGCCATCAAAATCGTGGCAATCGGCTCCCCGGGGGCCCAAGAGGCTCGCTGGCTTAGACCGTTGTGAGTTTGCATGGCGGGTGTTGGGTTCAGTTTAATGGGTAGCCCAGGTTCTCGAACCTGAGCGGCTTTGCCGCAAGAGGCTGAATGGGAAATGCAAAACCTGGTCAAATCCTCTTGGGACTTCGTCCCACCGGTTCAAGAACCGGTGTTACCCGTTTTGGGTTCAGGGTTGCGTTACTATTTTCATGGCAAACACTGAATCTCGACTTCTAAACCCTTTAAATAACATAAAATGCCTCGGTGGTGTAGATCAATCGGGCAATATAGTGAAGAAGAGGGGGCCTATTTGAACTTGACGGCGATACTGATTTACCTACTTTAAAGCAATCATTTTAGTGCTATCATAAAGGGACAACTTTTAAATTATTCATTCTTTTTACTCAATTGCTCATGTATATGTACTTATGACGGGATTGGTTCGGCGAGTCGGGGATTCTTTAGTAAAAATTGCGTCGGGCGGGTTGAATCTGCTGTTTCCGCCGCGATGTGCATATTGCCGGGTTGATATTGCTCAGGCAGAGGACCATGCCTTGATTTGTGCGGAGTGTTGCCGCCGACTTGTGCCGGAAAAGTGGATCGGATGCCGGCATTGCGGGGGCGTGATTTTCGGAGACGGGGAATCGTCGGACCATTGTTCCTTGTGCAAACATCCCCCTTTGCTGTTCGACAGGGTGGTAACTATCGGAGGTTATCGAGATAATCTTCGCGATGCGATTTTAAAGATGAAGCATCCGCAGCATGAAAACCTGTCTTTGGCGATGGGCCGGCTTCTGGGGGAAAAGCGATTTGGCGAATTGGACGAACTGGAAGCGGAGATGATCATTCCGGTTCCGATGTATTGGATGCGGCGTTGGCGGCGGGGTACGAACAGCGCGGAACTTCTGGCGCGGTGTTTGGGGCGGAAACTGGGGGTGCCAGTGCGGCGCCGCCTGCTGGTGCGATGTAAAAACACCCAGCCGCAATCGGAGCTTTCGGCTAAAAATTGATTTAGCAATATGCGGGGGGCCTTTCGAGTTCGGCGCCGCAGCGGTTGAAAGGCGCGAGGGTGCTGCTGGTCGATGACGTGCTGACGACCGGGGCCACGTGCAGCGAGGCCGCGGCAGTGCTGAAAAAGGCCGGGGCCGCGATGGTTGCCGTGGCAGTCGTCGCACGGGGCAGGGGAGGGAGTAGGCGGTTGATAGTAGGTGGCGAGGATTCAGTGGGCAGTGGTCAGTGGAGAGTGGAGAGTGGGAATTGGGCGAGGTGCGGCGCGAAACCGCAAGCGGTTTGTTGGATTGAATCACCTTTCATCACACATTTCTCATCCCATTAAACTGGGCAATAAATTGCCCGGCCTTCCGCCCCCCTTGCCAATTGGCGGGGAAAAAGAACAATGTAATGCCATGAACGATGGGCCAAAATCGCCGCAACAATCGCAGAACCGCGGCCGCGCCGCCTTTCGCCGAGCGGTATTTCGCGGGCTGGGGGTTTTTCTACCGCCGCTGTTGACGGTGTTGATACTGATTTGGGCCATCAATACCACGAAGTCGTATATCATCGAACCATTGATGTACGCCGCGCGGGAAGGGTTGGTCTGGGTAACGGCCGATATACATAAAGACCTTCCCCAGGCCAAGCCGGGAGATCAACAAGTTGACGTGAACGGGTACGTTTACCGGCGTCTGCCGAGCGGCACGTTCATACCGGAACACGTGTACGAGCGGGTGAAGCAATCGCTCGGTTCCGAGGCCATGCCTGCCAGCGGGGAGGAAATATATGGCCGTTACGTGGAGTTGACCGTGCTGCGGCCGTTTTACGCGGTTCCCCTTTTTTTAGCGTTTTTTGTATTGCTGCTTTATTTGCTGGGAAAGTTCATAACCGTGGACGTGGGGGGATATTTTATCCATTTGCTGGAAGGCGGGATCCGCCGTTTGCCGCTGGTGCGCAACGTGTACTCGGCCGCCAAGCAAATTTCCGACTTTATTTTTGCCGATCGGCAGTTCGAGTTTACGCGGATCGTGGCCGTGGAATTTCCGCGCAAAGGGACGTGGCAAATGGGATTTGTCACGGGCGAAGTGCTGGCCGAAGTCCGCGCAGCAGTAGCTGAACCGATGCTCACGGTTTTGATTCCGTATTCGCCATTGCCGATCACCGGCTGCACTATCAGCGTGCGCAAGAGCGAGACTATCGACTTGAATATCACCTTCGATCAGGCCTGCGAATACATTGTCAGTTGCGGGGTGGTAGTGCCGTCGATGCGGCTGGAACAGATGCGGTCTGCGCCGGCGTTGCCGGAAGCGAAATCTTGAAAAGTATAGTTTTCGGCTGTCCTTTATCAGTTCACAGTTCATCGCGAAGCCGCAAGCGTTTTTTCGTGCGGAATTCATAATTCAACATTCATCAATCATCATTTAACATGATTCTCCGCCTTGGCACCCGTCGTAGCGCGTTGGCCCGCTGGCAGGCCGATTGGGTGGCCGGGGAATTGCGGGCATTGGGCGTCGAGGTGGAACTTGTGCCGATCACAACCGGCGGGGACAGGCATCAGGGGCCGATTCAAGACATAGGACAGGGCGTTTTCACCAAGGAGATTCAGCGGGCGCTGTTGGATAATCGTATTGATTTGGCCGTGCACAGCCTGAAGGACCTACCCACCGACACTCCGCCGGAGTTAATTCTTGCCGCCGTGCCGCGGCGTGCGGCGTGCGGCGACGTGTTGGTTTCGCCTGTGTGGAAGACGCTGGAGCAATTGCCGGCTGGGGCCACGGTGGGCACAAGCAGCATGCGGCGCCGGGCGCAGATACTGCACGTGCGTCCCGACTTGCAAACCAAAGAGATCCGCGGCAACATCGAGACCCGGTTGAGGAAACTGCATGAGAACCATTACGATGCCTTGATGCTGGCCGAAGCGGGGTTGACGCGCCTGGGACTCATCGGGGAGATAACTCAATCCATGCCGATGTCGATCGTCCTGCCGGCCGTGGGTCAAGGGGCCTTGGGATTGGAAACGCGGCGCGACGATAAGACGGCGCTCAGTGCTTTGGATGCGATCGATGATCTGCCGACGCACTGTGCCGTATTGGCCGAACGAGCGATGCTGGCCGTTTTGCATGGCGGGTGCCTGGCCCCGATTGCCGCCTGGGGACGTGTTGAAAACGGGCGGCTTGCGCTCACCGGCCGGGTGCTGAGTCCGGACGGTCGGCGCAAGATAGAGGCCGTTGGGAATGCCGATTTACGGGCATCCATTGAACTGGGGCGGCGGGTGGCGGAAAAACTATTGCAGCAGGGCGCGGCAGAATTAATTAATCTTGCTCGATGAGTGCGAGAGAAGAAAGACAAAAGGAGCAAACCAAAATGGAACAAAAGATGACTCATTTCGGTGTTGGGCCGAAAATAATGGCGCCGACATTTGCGTATGATATTTTGGCCGGGATAGCGACGCACTTTTGGCCAAATATTTTTCTCATACGGTCGATCTCTTATTCCATATTGGCCGGCGCGGGCATTGTGCTTTTGCTATTAGGCGTTCCCATGTGGGCGATTGCGGTTTGGACCATAGTACGGGCATTCAGCCGCGGGGTATTAGTTACCTCAGGAGTATACGGATTGGTCCGCCATCCGATTTATTCCGCCTTGATAGTATTCATCTTACCTGGGATCGCCTTGCTTTGCCGGTCATGGCCGATGCTTTTGGCGTCGCTAGTGGCTTACATTATTTTCAAGATGTTGATCAAGCGCGAGGACCGGTATCTGGAGGAGAATTTTGGGAAGGAATATTTGGATTACCGCGGGCGAGTAAACGAAATTATTCCATGTCTCAGATTATCGAAATTATCTTATAAAAATAAAAAAAAGAACCAGACTTGAGACATAATATTGAATATAAGAAATATCATGGCAAGGCAATAATGGCGGAGTCCTGTTGCGCTTAGCAGTGACGCATTTGTGGCGGTTTTATGCCAAAGCCATAAGGCGAAAGGGAAAAATATAAACGGTTCAATACTGAATATTGTGGCTTTCCAGAATTTGTAGGCTATATCGTCGGCCGGATTAAATTCATCGCATGAAGGATCATAATTAATAGGGGATGGATCTTCGGGCTCCGGTTTTGCCTCGGAGGTATTGAACACCTGCATTTTTTGCATGGATACAAACTGGGAGATCAAGACCCAAAGCGTCATCAGTGCGATTATCCAGGCCAAAAGGACGTTGGGGGAGTTTTTAAAAGTCAGGAACGCCACGAGGCAGATTACCGAAAATATTGCGGCAATTACTTCGGTATATGATTTTTCCGCCAGCGAGCCGCCGGACTCGCGATACCAGGTGTGGAAATCCGGATCTTCTTCGCCATGCTTTGACGTGCCGCACGACCAGCAGAAGGACCACAGGCCATCTACATCGGCCTGGCATTTGGGGCAGTTCCACCGCGGCGGCTGGCATAGCGGCGGGACGGGTTGCGGGGAAAGAATAATCGCGGCTTGCGGGGCGTCGGATTCGCTGACGAAAAGTTTCACTCCGCCGATGGCATTGCTGTAATACCATGCCCAGGAAACCATTTCCGCGTTGCCTAAGCAGGAGGAGATGCCGTCCATGGCCAGGCGGATGCGGGCCAATTCGGCTTCCGCGACGCCGAGAAACGATCGGACTTTGACCAGGGAGGGCATGTTCTTGACTTATCAGCTTGGTTATTAACCGGAGTGGAAACCGATTTGACGTTTTGGTTTGGTGTCGGGCTGGCTCATTAATTGGCGTATGGCAGAGACAAGCGATTGGATTGCTTGGTCATGGCTACCGACTTTAGCTTCCAATTCGCTCAGTTTTTGGGCTAATTCCCGATGAGAGGAGAGGAATTCACGAATTTTAACAAAAGCCCTCACCACATAAACACTTACTTCGATTGCGCTGGCTTTTAAGCACGCTTGCTGCCATGATTGTACCATGTTCGGTGAACGCGAATGGCAAATAACGCACGTTGCGTTTGGATGGGATCGCATCTTGTGACCGCATAAAGGGTGTCGGGCCGGATGCGGTCACAAATTGTGACCGCATAATTTGGGCTTCCTGCGCATTGAGTTTGAATAAAAAGTCTGCTGGAAAGCGTGCCAGGTTCCGTTTGATGGCCTGATTAAATACTTTGGTCGGCACGCCATACAAGGCCGCCAGATCGGCATCGAGAATTACCCTCTGCCCGCGAATCATCAAAATACACGGTTCGATATGATCCAATAAAAGCAGTTCGTTTTTACGTTTTTTGCTCATTTATTGTCAATTTCATTTTCTACAATCCAATAATAATATACTGACCCAAAATATAAATATATGGATTTTTCCAGCTTTTACCCCAAGCCGTGTTTGGCGAGTTTATCGCGGAAGGTGGAGGGTTTCATGCCTAGGGCGGCGGCGGCGGCGGATTTGTTGCCGGCGGAGTTGCGCAGGGCGTCTTGGAGGAGTTGTTTTTCGGCGTGGTCGATGGCGGTTTGGAAACCGCCGACGGGCAGGCGCTGGTTTGGATCGGGGCCGCCGATCTCGGTGGTCAATATTTCACTTGTAATGTGACCGGCGCCGATGAGGTATGCCCGTTCGAGGGTGTGGTGCAATTCGCGGACGTTGCCCGGCCAGTCGTGGCGGGCCAAAAGCGCGAGGGCGTCGGGATCGATGCTGCGCGGGCGGTCGGCGGCGATGCGATTTAGGAGGTGATCGGTCAACTCGGGCAGGTCTTCGAGGTGTTCGCGGAGCGGGGGGATGTTGATCCTCAGCACGTCGAGGCGGTAATAGAGGTCTTCGCGGAACTGGCCTTCGCCGATTTTTTCCAAAAGGTTCCGCTTGGTGGAGGCGATGATCCGCACGTCGGCCTTGATTGTGGCAGCGCCGCCCACGCGCTCGAAGACTTTTTCCTCGATGGCCCGGAGCAATTTGGACTGTTGATCCAGGGGGATGTCGTCGACGTCGTCGAGGTAGAGCGAGCCGCCTTCGGCCAGATCGAAACGTCCTTTGCGGAGCTGATCGGCGCCGGTGAAGGAGCCTTTTTCATGGCCGTAGAGTTCGCTTTCGATGAGTTGCGGGGGGAAAAGCGTGCAGCCGACTTTGATGAAGGGAAATTCACGGCGGTGGGAGTTGCGGTGTATGACGGTTGCGATGAGGTCCTTGCCCACGCCCGTTTCGCCGCAGAGGAGGACGTTGGCGTCGGTTTTGGCGGAGATTTCGGCCATTCGCTTGACGCGGTCCATGGCCGAGGACGGGCCGACGATGGCGTGCTCGATTTCGAGTATGGCGGCGGGCGAGGTGGGTTGGGTTGTCCCGGCGGCGGCTTTTTTTTCGCGTTCGATGCGGGCCAAAAGCGGGAAGACGTCTTCGTTGCGGAAGGGTTTGGTGAGGAAGTCGAAAGCCCCGAGTTTGACGGCCTCGACCGCCACGGGAATGCTGCCGTAGGCGGTCATCATGATGACTTCCATGTCGGCCAGGGGGCCTTGCTTGATGCGTTTGAGGAGTTCCAGGCCGTCGAGTTTGGGCATTTTCAGATCGGTAACGAGGACGTCGAAGCGGGCCTGGGAGAGTTTTTCGAAGGCTTCGGCGCCGTCGCAGGCCATGGCGACCTCGTGCCCTTGGGCGGCCAGGTCGTCGGCCAGGGTGATGCGTTTGATTTTTTCGTCGTCGGCGACAAGGATTTTCATAGAATTTTTTTAACCATAGCAACTCGACTATCGGACTCGCCCGACGGGCTATTCCGGCCGAAGGCCAGTTACGGCGCCCATTGCAGAGACGGTTTCCGTTGATTGGCTGCGCAGTCTCGCAAATAAAGATTGATCAGGTTTTGATAGGGAAGACCGGTTTTCTTTGCCAGCTTTTTAAAATAAGCCACGGTCTCGCGGTCGAGACGAATGGTGACCGGTTGCTTGAGCAACTTAACATAGGGGTTCTTGCGGGCCTTCATCTTCGAGAAATCGTAATGTGTTCTCATGGCTTTAGCTCCAATAATCATCCTGTTCGCGTTTGTCCGCTTTCCGCGCCGAAATAATCCGTATGATCGCATCGCTTTGCCGATAGCAATGACAGACCACAAGAATGTGAAGGCGAAAACTGAGACCTAACAAAATGAAACGATCTTCAACGTCCGAATGATCGGGATCAAAATAGAGTTTTGCGTTTTCGTCGAGAAAAGCGGTTCTGGCCTCCTCGAACGACACGCCATGTTTGCGCCGGTTTATTTTGTTCTTATTTTCATCCCAAGTGAAGCAAAGATCTTTCATATTTACATTGTACGTAATTCAATTGGGGTAGTCAAATCTATTAATTACGTTTTGGGGCAGATTTCCATTTCAGGGATGGATTCCATAAATAAAGGGTCTTTATCAAAAAACATGGTAAATTTTTCCATACAATCCGGAGCAGCGGGGAAGCCGCGGCGGCGGAGATTTATGTTGCCTTCGGGCTTTAGGTTTGTTGGAGGCGCATATTCCCAGGGCGTTGCCCTGGGCTGTCATATTTACAGCCTTTCAGGCTGGAGTTGGAATTCAAACAATCGTTTATTCCATCTGTTGAGATGAAAACGTTTTATACCAATTTCAATCTCTCACTCCGGCCTGTTCTTAATCGTTTTCTCCGCGGGATTGAGGATTACGGTGAAGGTGGCGCCTTGGCCGAGGGCGGAGCGGACTTCGATGCGGCCGCCCATTTCGGAGATTAGCATGCGGCAGAGTCCGAGGCCCAGGCCGGTGCCGCCAGAGTCGGCGCGGGTGGTGAAGAAGGGTTCGAAGATTTTTTCCAGGTTGAGGCGGGGTATGCCCACGCCCGTGTCGCTGACGTCGATGGCCACGGAGCCCATCTGGTCTTCGTCCTTGCGGCCCAGGGCGTAGGTGCGCAGCGTTAGTGTGCCGCCGCTGGGGCATGGCGATAAGGGCGTTGGTGCAGAGGTTGAAGAGCACTTCTTGCAGGGTATAGAGATCGCCTTGGACCAGTGCGACGTCGCCCAGTTCGCTGCGGATTTGGATATTTTTGCCGTGGCCGGGGCCGAGCATTTCGAGGGTGGCTTCGACGGCCTGGTTGACATCGGTGCTTTGTAGTGTAATTCCGCGGGGGCGGGCAAAGGCCTGAACGCGCTTGGCGGTGCGTTCGATGCGTTCCAGGGCCTCGGCCATAAGCTGCACGTATTCGGTGAGGTGCGGATCGTTTTTCACGCGATCGCCGATGCGTCTTAGGCAGTTTTGCATGCCGTCCAGGGGATTGGCGATTTGATGTGCGATGCCGGCCACGAGTTGTCCGATGCCGAGCATTTTTTCCTTTTGGCGGAGTTCGGCGTGGGCGCGATCGACGTATCGGCGGATGGAGGTGGTGAAGTAAACGGCGATCCACAAAGCGCTGGCGAAGGCGGCGAAAACGCCCAGCAGGTAGAGGTCGTCCAAGGGTGGCGCGCCGTTTGCGTCGGAAGGATAGTGGACGGCGAAGCGGCGGATCCAGTCGAGATATTCCAAGAGCATCACGATACCCACCAGGCAGGTGGCGAAAGCGGCGAAAAAATAGGGCGTGGACCCGCGCAGATACATGCCCGCGATTATCATGTGGAATACGAAAAAGAAGAGGAAGGGATTTCGGGGCAGATCGGAGAAGTACAAGAGCAAAGTAAGGGCGGTGAGATCGAAGGCGATTTGCCAGAAGATATTTCGTTCGACGTTTCCTTCGCCTGATGCCTGATCGCGCTGGTTGAGTTTGAAGATCAGGTTATAGCCCGCCATTGCGCAGGCGACGAGATATAGGGGCAGGGGATTGGTGACGACATGCAACACGGAGGAGGTGAACCAGGTCATGGCGAAGACGGCTGCGGAGGCGAGCCAGCGGAGGGAGACCAACCATCGGGCGCCTTCGGGTGGGAGTTTCATGGGAGAGGGAATGGATGAAGGATGAATAAAGACATAATGAATATTAAAGCAGGAAAGACAAAGAGAAAAAAACATCCATGGGGGGCCGGCGTATTCTCCCGGCATGCCCACGACAAGCGTGGGCATGGCACCCAGTATTTGCACTGTCCCCCGGCGTATTCACCGGGGTTAGATATCATTTTATTTTATTTTTTTCCAGGATACGGCGGCGGTACGGTTGGGCAGATCGATGTTGAGAGTGACCTGGTCGCCGAATTTCGCTTTGCAGCGGCGGAGATATGCGCCCAGCCCCCAAGCCCGGCCGTCTTTGGCGGCCAGCGTGCCGATGTTGCGGCCGTCTGGGGCAAGGAGCTGGAAGCGTCCGCGGACGGTTTTCTTCAGCGCGGCGGGGATCGTAATCACGGCATAAGTGCTGGCGGCCTTGGAAAGCCTATATTTAAGCCAAACATTGCCGTTCTCGGCGACGCCGTGGTCGTGCAAAACTCGCTGGGACTCCCCGGCGGGCTCGGCGCCGTGCGAGCATATTATCGATTTGCTCTTGGGCGACTTGAGCGCCGATGGGCCCGTAAAGACTGTGGGCGAACTGCTGGATAACGGGCGACCAGGAAACAAAGGCGTGAAAACTGAAGCGGTTCATGCCGGCCGCGACGCACAAGTCCTCCATGTCGCCGCGATCCATCAAGGGGCCGTGTTTTTTAAGCACGCCGATCAACTTTGCCTCTACGCCGGTAAGGACTTTTTTCCAATTGCGCGAGGGATCGCTACGGATGCGATTACCCTCGATTCGCACATCGGGCATCAGCCGGCAATATTCCAAAAGAACTTTTTCCGGAGAGAGGTTCTTTCCACAAGCGGCTATTCCGGCTCAAAGCGGCGTGCATCTCGGTCACGGCTACTTCGCCGGCGACGGCCAGGACTTTGTCGATTGCTTTTGGCAAACCGTGTTTGGCAATGCCCTGAATGGCGAACCAACCGGCCGATTCATCGAGCCAGCGGAAGGCGTTGATTTGCAGAAGCACTTGCCGGACCAGGCGCTGGTCGGCCGGATATCGGCGCGAGATCATCCGTTCGATCCGTGCAATGGTGCTCAGTCCGTGAAAATAGATTTCTTTTTTCGCCAGATCGACGATTGCCTGTATGGCATCCGCCTGATCGGGCCGGACGGCCATATAGTCTTTTGCCGCATGTTTATGGGCGGATTTTTCCGGGGCGGGCTTTGATTTTAGTTTTGCTTTTATTTTTTTGCGGGCCGCGGCCGGGGATTTGCCCTGGTCGATTTTAACGATTTTGAAGCGGGGCGGGCGGTTGAGCAATTCTGCCGCGGCAGAGACGACCTCCAGCGACATGTCCAAGGCGGTGAGTCCTTTTTCAAGCAATTCCGCTTCTATTGTTTCGGCCGCGGCTGGTATGCGTTTGTCGATCAAGGCCAGGATCCGGTCCATGACCGGGGCGGAGATTGTTCCGGCGGCGGGCAGTTTTTTAATCAGCTTAGCGCAGATTTGGCGGACGCGTTCGCGGGTGATGCCGAAACGATCGCCGATTTCGGTAAGGGTATGTGTTTGCCCATCACTCCCAGCCGTAATAGCCCATGAGGATTTGCCGGTTTCGCTTGGAAGGCGAAAAGGCAAAGATCCGGGTTAATTCGGATTCCAAGGTGGAATCGGGGGATGGTTTCGAAGATGTCGGCTTCATTAAAACATCATGCAATGGGGAAGAGGCGATTGGCATGCCCGGACGCGGATGCCGATTTGCCACATTAAGCGGGGCCATTGCGGCACTCCTTGGACCTATCCAAAGATCAACCCAATAACACCTCTTCGGAAAGCGGCAGTATAGCTGAAATACAGATATATGAAAAGGGGCTGGGAAATAGAGGGTGTCGGGGGGGAGGGATGAAGGATGAAGGATGAAAGGAAAGTGGGCAGTGGGCGGTGGATAGTATGCAGTGGGCAATAAACTGGCCACACCATGGATCAACCTGGGGGCCAAGTGAATTTGCGGCCGGCCAGCATGTGGAAGTGCAGATGCATGACCTCCTGTCCGGCGTCGGGTCCGCAGTTGGTCACTACCCGATATCCGCCGGAAAGGCCCATTTTTACCGCGATGGAGCCCATGACGCTGAATAAGTGCCCGACGATGGGTTCGTCCTCGGCCGATAAGTCGTTGAGGGTGGGGATTTCCTTTTTGGGAATGACAATCAAGTGCGTGGGGGCATGGGGATGAATGTCTTCAAAGGCCAGGCAAAGGTCGTCTTCATAAACTATGCGGGCGGGGATTTCGCGGTCGATTATTTTTTTGAAGATGCTTTTGGTTGCCATGGTCGAATCCGTATGAAATAAATATGGTAGAATCAAATCGCGACCACCGGTCGCGGCTTTATGTTATTCTATTCCATTCATGGGGATGCCTTCATCGGCCAGCAAAACGGGAATATCGTCGCGAATCGGGTACAGGACCCGGCCGTCTTGGCGTAATAATCCCTCTTGGATCGGGGCGGTGGCGGGGCGGCCGGCCCTGTCTTTTACCAGCCCGGCGCTGATGGCTTTATTGAGCCGGTCGATAAGCTGCCGGTCGGCGACGTGCAAAGGTTGACGGCTAACGGGGCATACGATGATTTCCAGCAGTTTTTGATTGATCATGGTGTTTATTCCGTCAGATTCAGCAGGTTTTCAACATGCCATACCAGGCCCTCCTTGACAAGGGGGGGAGGGCAAGCGTTAATGATTTGTATACAGTCTGGCGAGCATAAGGATATGGGGAGTTTATCGCATGAAATATCAAAAAATGATCGAGGAATATCGCGCCGGACCGGGGATTTTGCGAAAGGCAGTGGCCGGATTGACCTGGGAGCAATTGCTTGCCCGGCCGATTGCGGGCAAATGGTCGGTTCTGGAGGTGGTCTGTCATTTGGCCGATTTTGAGATTGTCTATGCCGACCGGATGAAGCGGGTGATTGCGGAAGACGAGCCGACGATATTCGGGGGCAATCCGGAGATGTTCGCCGCCCGGCTGGCATATCAAAAGCGCGAACTTGAAGAGGAACTCGGGGTTGTGGAAATAATTCGCCGGCAGGTTTCGCGGATTCTCGGTGACGTAGCGGAGCAGGATTTTCAACGTCACGGGATCCATTCGGAGTATGGCCCCCTGACATTGGAAACCATATTAATGCGGGTGACCAATCATATACCGCACCATGTGCGATTCGTCGAGGAAAAGCGCAAGGCGCTGGGCATTTAGTTTATCTACATGAGGGTGATCATTTAATTAACCAAGGTACTTTTTGCAAAAAATAAATCATGAATACAAACACCAGCAAGAGCCGTTTTTTTGTAATGGAAGACGGCAAGAACGTGATGTTCACATTTATCCTAGTCAGTTCGCTGTTTCTCCTGTGGGGATTATGCAACGGGATGATTGACGTGATGGACAAGCACTTTCAAGAAGAGTTGCACTTGAGCTTGTCCCAATCGGCGAACGTGCAATGGGCGCATTACTTGGGCTATTTCTTGATGTCGTTGCCGGCGGGTTGGCTGGCGAGCAAACTGGGATACAAAGGCGGCATTATTGCCGGCCTGCTGATGGTTGCCGCTGGCGGACTTTGGTTTATTCCGGCCACGCAAATTGCGAAATTCTGGGCGTTTTTGGTGGGCGTTTGCTTCATCGCGTCGGGACTGACCTTCCTGGAAACGATCGCCAATCCTTACACGACGGTGTTGGGAGATCCCCGATACGCGGCATCGCGCATCAACCTGGCCCAATCGGCCAACGGCGTGGGCTGGATATTTGGTCCGATTATCGGCGGCTTGTTTTTCTATTCCAAGGACGCGGCCGGGCAAAGCACGGGCAGCCAAACCCTTTGGATTCCTTACGCCGCCATAGCCGCGGTGGTAACTGTTCTGGCAGTCATTTTTTACTTTGCCGAGGTTCCAGACATCAAATCGAAGGATGATTATCACCTGGACGACGGCACAACCGGCTCATCACGATCGATTTGGTCGCACCCTCATTTTGTGTTCGCGGTAGCGGCCCAGTTTTTCTATGTAGCGGCCCAGGCGGGCATATTCAGCTTCCTCATTAATTACATGACGTCCGAGCCGGTGATTCCCGCTTCCTGGTACACAGAAACGGCGAAAAAATGGGATTGGATCGAGATCAACACGGCGTTTTACAAAGATGACATCAAGAATCTGCCGGCCTTTGCGGAACGACTGAAGGAGAAATCGGACCCGGTATCAGTGTTTGTGTACGGCCAATTGTCCGACACAACCAAACTCACTTTGGCCGATTATAAGGGCGATTCGGACTCCAAATCGCTTCGATCCGCTTTGGCTCAGGACTTGAATAAAATCGTGCGTCAGGATCCGAGAAAGGCCAAGGCGGGGGAATTTCTTTCTGTTCCGGAACGGTTCAGCGGAATTAGTCTGAGCGAAAAGACGCAGAAACAAATGTCGCAAAAGGCCGACGAAGACGCGCGGATCGAGACGGAAAGGAAAGCCGCGGCGGAGAATAAGTCCGGGGCGAATAAAAAGCTACAAGCCGAGGTGCAAACTGAGCGAGTGAACTTGCTTTACCTGAACCGCTCGCTTTTGCAAGACGCTTATCCTAATTCGCTGCCCTTTAACGACGGCATCCATTGCATAAGCAACAATGGGGCGTCCTATCTTGCGTCACTGGGCTTCATATTTTTCCTGATCGGCCGGTTCAGCGGCGCCGGCATTCTGAGGAAGTTCTCCGCGCACAAGGTTTTGGGATTGTACGCCACACTGAACGTGGCGGTTTGCCTCCTGATATTCTTGAAGCTGGGCTGGCTGTCCGTGGGCTGCGTTTTCCTGAGCTACTTTTTCATGTCCATCATGTTTCCGACTATTTTTGCCTTGGGGATTTTCGGCCTGGGGGCCCGGGCGAAAAAGGCGTCAGCCTTCATCGTCATGGCGATCATGGGCGGTGCGGTTCTGCCCAAGTTGATGGGATTCGTAGCCGACGAGTACGACATGTCCCGCGGTTTCATTGTGCCGCTGGTTTGCTTCGCTTTAGTGGCCATTTACGGATTTAGCTGGCCGAAGCTAAGCCAGGCGGAGTCGTTAAGCGGAATGAAGATATCGGGTGGTCATTAGACGAATCGACAAGCCGAAATAGACAGGGAAGAAAAAAAGCAGACAATAATCATCAGCAATTCTGCCCTCACCCTAACCCTCTCCCAAAGGGAGAGGGGACATAGAAACGGCAATTTGCCTAACTCCAATCCTTATTTTCCCGAGGGGCGGAGGCGGAGGAGGAGCACGCCGTGACGGGGGACGTTTTCGGAGAACTGGTTTTCGAACTCGCCGAGGTCTTTTTGCCGCCACAGGTCGCGGACGATCTGTTTGCCGGATAGGCCCAATTCGGACCAGTTGGCGGCGACTTTGCTTTCGAGTTCGCCGCGGTTGAACAATCCTACCGCCCGATCGCCGTTTTCCAATTCTTTAGACCAGACTTCACGGTTATTTTTATTTGCCGCGCGGCGGGCTTGTTTGCCCAATGGGTCCTGGTTGACATCGAGGACTTCGTCATTGGTGAGGAGATTGAGGGTGAATTCGTCGAGTTGGGTCAAGTCGCAGCCGAGCATAAGCGGCGAGCTGAGCAAGCACCAGAGGCTGATGTGGGTGTATTGCTCGTTAGGAGTCAAATTGGTCGGATGTAGATTTCCCCAGCCTACAACGCCTACCACCAGCGTGTCGGGTTTGTTCCAGCGGCCGGGCCCGGCAAATCCTTCGCGGCCGGCTTGAATGAAGCCGATGCGTGACATGCTAAACCAGGTGTCGGTGATGTTATCGGCGACGCCCCAGGAATTTCCGCCAACTTCGGCTCCCCACTCCCAGAAGTTGCTCGCACCGAGTTGGTTGCCGAGGCTGTATACAATATCACGGTTAATTTTATCCAGGGCCGCGCGCATAATTTGGAAAGGTTTTTTCAACTCCGGTATGCTGCGATCTTTGGCGATTTGACTGTACGAGCACCAGTCGTAACTGAGGTAATCGAAGCCCCACTGGGCAAATCGCTGGGCGTCTTTTTCCTCGTAGTTATAACTGCCGGTAAAGCCGGCGCAGGTAAGGGGGCCGGGCGAGGAATAGATACCGGCCTTCAATCCCTTGGCGTGAATGTAATCGCTGAGGGCTTTCATGTCGGGGAATTTTTTATTGGAATTGATCATGCCGTTTTCGTCGCGCGGCGCGCCTTGGAGCATGGGATCATCGCTATCCGGTTTGATTTCCCAACAGTCGTCGATATTAATATAGGTCCAACCGTGGTCGATCAAACCGCTTTGTAGCATGGCGTCGGCGGCTGAGCGTACCTTGGCGTCATCCACCTTGTCGGCGAAGCAATTCCAATTGTTCCAGCCCATGGGCGGGGTGAGTGCGATTTTGTCGCCGCAGACGATTTTCAGTTCGCGCTGGTCCTGCCCCAAGTTATTCTTGGCACTCAAAAAGGCGATATATTCCCCGCGTTTTTTGATAGTGCCGGTGATCCAGCCGTTTTTGGAATCGATTTTCAAACCCTCGGGCAGATTCTCCGCGGCAAAGTTGATCGGGCGCCGGCCGGTAGCGGGAATGGCGAACATAACCGGCGCACCGGGCCGGACTCCGAAGACTTTAGCGCCATTAATGCGGGGAGTGGCCGGCGGTTGAGGCGTGAGGATCACCGCCGGTTCAACAGGCGGCGGGATGGTTTCCGGGCGCTCGCCGCTGAATTCGATTTTGGCATCGGCCCAATCGGCGTGGTTGGAACGGGACGAGGCGCCGGTATCGCTGACTAAAAGCAGAAGCGTTTTGACTCCTTTTAGATTTACGTCCACCTTTGCGGGGCCTTGTCCTGCCCGCATCACTTTGCTTTTCCAAAGCTCACGGCCGTCGCCGAGCACGCGGAATTCAACACTTGCCGTTCGAGATTTGACTTCCGAGTCAACACCCACGAAAGCGGTGAAGCGTTCGGCAGTTCCCTTTAGGTCGATAAACAAATTGCTTGGAGAATAAGTGCCGAATCCTTTTTCAAATTTTTTATCGCCTATGGCCAGCGAATTTCCATCCGCGGATTTATCGGCCTGAGGCTGACCAAAGCTTTGCTGGACCTTGCTCAAATCGAGCGAACCGAGGGAAACGGTTTCGGTTGCATTGACCGGCAAGGAAAACAACATTGCCGCCGACAGGATCCCCATTGATGTTAGAGAAAAACAATTGGCGTTAAATGGAGTCATAATCGTTTGCTCCGTAAAAGACAAGGATTGCCAACATATACAATCATAGCAAGGATTAAGGGAACTCTCAATCTCTTATTAAGGATAATAATATTGTATCCGATTCCGGCCGAAATAGGTAGGGAAGAAAAAGAGCTTCGTCCCATTTTTATTTTCCCGACGGGCGGAGGCGGACGAGGAGCACGCCGTGCCGGGCGACGTTTGCGGCGAACTGAGTTTCAAACTCGCCCAGGTCTTTCTGCCGCCACAGGTCGCGGACGATCTGTTTGCCGGAGAGTCCCAGTTCGGACCAGTTGGCCGTGACTTTGCTTTCGCCTTCCCCGCGGTTGAAAAGTCCGACGGCCATGGAACCGTCTTCCATTGCTTTTGCCCAGACTTCGAGATTATCGGCCTGGGCGACGCGCCGGGCTTGTTTGCCCAAGGGGTCCTGGTTGACTTCGAGGACTTCGTCATTGGTAAGCAGGCTGAGAGTGAAATCATCGAGTTGATCCATGTCGCAACCGATCAGCAGGGGAGCGGCGAGCAGGCACCACAGGCTGATGTGGGTGTATTGTTCGTTGGGAGTCAATTTGGTGGGGTGCAGTTTTTCATTCCATCCGACCATGCCCACGACCAGCATGTCGGGATCGTTCCAGTGTCCGGGTCCGGCGTATTGTTCGTGTCCTGCCTGGGTAAAACCGTTATTGGCCATGCTGGACCAGGTGTCTCTGATGTCGCGGGAGGTGCGCCAGCAATTTCCGCCGACCTCGGCGCCCCACTGCCAGACATCGCCCATGCCGTATTGGCAGAGGCTATAGACGATGTCGCGATGGACTTTATCGAGGGCTTCGCGCATAACTTGGTAGGGTTTTTTGAGTTCCGGCAGGCTATTGTCTTTGGCGATTCGACTGTAGGAGCACCAGTCGTATTTGAGGTAATCGAAGCCCCATTGGGCATAGCGCTGGGCATCTTTTTCTTCGTGCTTGTAACTGGCCGTATAGCGTGCGCAGGTCAGTGGGCCGGGGGAAGAGTATATTCCGGCTTTCAAACCTTTATCGTGGATGTAATCGCAGAGGGCTTTCATGTCCGGGAATTTTTTGTTGGTATTGATCATGCCGTTTTCGTCGCGTGGCTCGCCTTGGAGCAGGGGGTCTTTGCTGCCCGGCTTGATTTCCCAGCAGTCATCGATGTTGATGTATGTCCAGCCGTGGTCGATCAGTCCGGAGCGGACCATGGCATCGGCGGCGGAGCGGACTTTGGCGTCATCGACCGAGGCGGTGAAGCAATTCCAACTGTTCCAGCCCATGGGCGGCGTAAGGGCGATGGCGTCGCCGCAAACGATTTTTAAATTGCGGCGGTCCTGACCGAGATCGTTTTTTGCGCTTAATATAACGGTGTATTCTCCGCGTTCTTGGATCGCACCTGTGATGCGGCCGGTATTGGGATCGAGTTGCAGGCCCTTGGGCAGATTTTCCGCGGCAAAGGCGATGGGGCGGCGTCCGGTGGCGGGAATGGTGAACATAAAGGGCGAACCCGGCCGGACGCCGAAGACTTTTGCGCCATTGATGCGCGGGGTGGGTGGGGTTTTAGGCGTGAGGATGACCGCCGGTTCGCGTACGGCAGGCGGTTCGGCCGTTTCCGCCGGTGTGGACGTTTCCGGCGATACGGGAGGTGCGGCGATGGTTTTCGGAGGCTCGCCGTTGAACTTGGTCACGGTGTCCGCGGCATGGGCGGGCAGAGCGAGCATTATTCCCGCCAATAGCAATCCCATAGTAATAATTGGAAAACATTTAATGTTGTGTAGAGTCATGATTGTTTACTCCTCGAGAAATAATGATTACTAATCCGGGAATTATAGCAGAGATCGAGGATCGCACAATAATTTGAAGGAGATCTCCAAACCATGGAAACCCCAAAACGAACTGCCTAATAAGCAGAATAAAATGAGCTGATTCTCAAAACAGGGTCAGTGAAAACGCAAGTTAATCTGGGTAAAAGCGGGTAAATAATCTTAGTCTATGGAGGGGTGGACCATCCCATGTAAAGATTGTAGGATTGTGCGGCCGATAGTAATTATGGCGAAAAAGAGGATTGCATGTCCAGGTTGATTCATATCCTTAACTGTTGTGGTGTTCACAGCTCACATGACGCTGGGTTGTTGCATACACCATGCACATGCCAGCGATGGTAAGGACTGCCCATGTTCGTCTCGGGGAATTCCGACGCATGATGGTCAATGCCCCGATAGCCACGGAAACGGATCGGATCATTCGCAGCATGGTTCGCCCGAATGCCACGGAGCGAAGTGTTCGTTTGTTTCACCAAGATCCGAAGCGGGCAACACGATCGGTCAGCTTTCGCAAATATTTGCGGCGCCGTTGTTCCAAGACCCGTCTTCTTTGGGCGGTATTGCCAACGAGCAACACTGCTTCGCCACAGTCGGGCTTCTAACGCCGATTCATCTTCATCTAGCTAATCAAGTCCTGCTGATTTGATTCTGAGCACTCGTTTTTTCAGTACGATTTGGCGCTGCGCATTGCGTGGCAAAAGCAGCATATTTTTCTCAAGGAGAATATAGCCATGAGAATTCAATTTTCTCTACGATGGATATTGGGCCATTGGGGAGGGCGGCTGGCGGCGATTTTTCTTGTCCTTGCCGTCCTGGTGGCGGTGAGCGCCTATAGGTTCCCGCAAGCCTGGAATTGGGTGGCTATCGCTTTACATGCGGCGGAGACTTCGATAGCGCGCGGAGAAAATGCCGCCGACCAGCACGAGGGCCATGCCGACGCCGACGAACATGAGCACGGCGCGCACGCCGACGGAGACGAACACGATCACGCCCACAAAGTCAAGAAAATCTACAATCACGTACATGATGAAGCTGGGGCGATCAAGATAAGCGATCAGGCCAAAGGGAACATCGGCTTGCGCGTGGCACGGGTCGAATTGAGTACCTTTGAGCGAACGATCACCGTGCCCGGCATAGTCGTTGAGCGTCCGGGATGGTCGGTGATGGAAGTTACCACGCCGATGACGGGGGTGGTGACGCGGATATATCCGATTCAGGGGCAGGCCGTCCAACCCGGCGAGCCGCTGTTCGACGTCCGCCTGACTCACGAAGACCTGCTGCAAGCGCAGACGGAGTTTTTGCGAACCATCGAGGAACTCGACGTAATTGGCCGGGAAGTGGCCCGTCTGGAAAAGATCTCCGCCGATGGAGTGATTGCCGGCAAGACGCTTTTGGAGCGCAAGTACGAGCAGCAAAAACAGGAGGCTGCCCTGCGGACGCAGAGGCAAGCGTTGCTCTTGCACGGCCTATCGCCAGAGCAAGTGGATAACATTGTTTCCAAGCGAACACTGCTGCAAAGCCTGACGATCCGCGCCGGTGCGTGAAGCGGGAGCCGAGGCGCATCCTTTGCAAGTCCAGCAGTTGAAAGTCTCGCAAGGAAAATACGTCAATGCGGGCGACACGCTTTGCACGCTGGCGGACTATGGAGAACTATACATCGAGGGTCAGGCATTCGAGCAGGACATCGGGGTGATTAACAAAGCAGCCTCAGCCGGCTGCGGCGTCTCGGCTATTCTGGGAACAAAGTCCAGCAGCGACGAGGAAGCATTCCCGGGACTTTGCATTCTGTACCTTGACGACAAAGTGGACCCGGAGTCGAGGGCTTTCCACTTCTACGTGGCGCTTCCCAACCGCATACTTCGGGAAGACAAAGCGGAGGGCAAGCGTTTTGTTTACTGGCAATTCAAGCCGGGCGAGCGAACCCAGGTCCGCATTCCGGTGGAGCAGTGGACGGGCCGAATCGTGCTGCCCGTCGAAGCGGTCGCCCAGGAAGGGGCCGAGGCTTACGTGTTCGAGGCCAACGACGATCATTTCGACCGGCGGCCGGTGCACGTCGAGTACCGGGACCAGGAGCGGGTCGTGATTGCCAACGACGGAACTCTGAAATTGGGAAATACTGTGGCCATGACCGGGGCGCATCAAATACAGTTGGCATTGAAAAACAAGGCCGGCGGCGGGGTCGATCCGCACGCCGGGCACAATCATTAAGGGATGAGGGATGAGGGATGAGGGATGAGGGATGAGGGATGAGGGATGAGGGATGAGGGATGAGGGATGAGGGATGAGGGATGAGGGATGAGGGATGAGGGATGAGGGATGAGGGATGAGGGATGAGGGATGAGGGATGAGGGATGAGGGATGAGGGATGAGGGATGAGGGATGAGGGATGAGGGATGAGGGATGAGCCCTCACCCTATCCCTCTCCCAAAGGGAGAGGGGACTATTAATTGTAATCCGGGATACGCTCTGAAAGTATGATCGCTGAAATATGTGCCTCCAAAAAATCTGACTATCGAGGAATAATATGCTCAACGCCATAATCCGTTTTTCCTTGCGCTATCGGTTGTTGACGATAGCCGTCGCTGTGGTAGTGCTGGTGTATGGGGGTTACATTCTGTACAACCTGCCCATCGACGTTTTCCCGGACCTGGACCGGCCGCGCGTGACTGTGATGACCGAGGCGCCCGGTTTGGCGCCGGAGGAAGTGGAAACGCTTGTCACATTTCCCTTGGAGTCGGTCTTGAACGGGGCGACCGGCGTGCAGGCAGTGCGCAGTTCATCGGGGATTGGGCTGTCGGTGGTGCAAGTGGAATTCGCCTGGGGAACGGACATCTATGTGGACCGGCAAATAGTAGCGGAAAAACTGGCTTTGGCCGGAGAAAGACTGCCGGAAGGCGTGCACCCGCAAATGGGGCCGATTTCCTCGATCATGGGCCAGATCATGATAATCGGCATGTGGAGCGAAGGAGGCAAAACGTCGCCGATGGAGGTGCGGACGCTGGCCGATTGGGTCGTGCGGCAGCGGCTTTTGACTATTCCCCGCGTGGCGCAGGTCATTACGATGGGCGGCGGGCGCAAGCAGTACCAGGTGCTGGTCAATCCCAATTCATTGCGGAGCTACGGAGTGAGTCTGCACGATGTCGAACGGGCGATGGCGGCAAGCAACGACAACGCCACGGGCGGTTATTTGAACAGCGGCGCGCGCGAGTACATGGTGCGCTCGCATTGGCCGGCTGCAAAGCGTCGAGGATATCGAGGACGTGGTAGTGAAGGCGGATAGCGAGCGGCCGATACTTCTCGGGCAGGTGGCCCGGGTGGTGGAAGCGCCGCAGGTCAGGCGCGGCGATTCGGCCGTCAACGGCTCGCCGGCGGTGATGCTCACTATTGCCAAACAGCCGGGGGCGGACACGCGGCTGTTGACCGACCAGATCACCGCCGCCCTGGAGGGATTGAAGGCCAGTTTGCCGGCCGACATCCGCATCAACCCGGAAGTTTACCAGCAGAAGGCGTTTATCGAACTGGGCATCCACAACGTGATCGACGCATTGCGCGACGGGGGGATTCTTGTGGTCGTTATCCTTTTCCTGTTCCTGTTGAACTTCCGCACGACGTTCATCACGCTGACGGCCATTCCGCTTTCGATAGTGGTCACGGGCCTGGTGTTCAAATGGTTCGGGATGTCGATCAACACGATGACGCTGGGCGGTCTGGCCGTGGCCATCGGCGAACTGGTGGACGACGCCATTGTGGGCGTGGAAAATGTTTTTCGCCGCTTGCGCGAGAATCAGCATTGCGAAAATCCCAAGCACGTTCTGCGGGTGGTCTACGAAGCCAGCAGCGAGGTGCGGAACTCGATTGTTTTCAGCACGATCCTTGTGGTGCTTGTATTTGTGCCGCTGTTTGCGCTTAGCGGCATGGAAGGCCGCTTGTTTTCGCCTTTGGGCGTGGCCTACATCGTTTCGATCCTGGCCTCGCTGGTCGTGTCCTTGACCGTCACGCCGATACTTTCCTATTGGCTGCTGCCCAGTGCGCGAATCATGCGGCGCGAGCAGGATGGATTTTTATTGCGATCGCTCAAGTGGCTGGTGGGATTCGCCATACGTTTTAGCATCCGGCACCCTTGGCCGGTGCTGGGGACCGTGGCCACGGCCATGATTATCAGCCTCATAACGTTCACGCATTTGGGCCGGGACTTTTTGCCGCCGTTCAACGAAGGCACCGTGCAGATCAACGTGCTTTTGCCGCCGGGCGACTCTCTGGAAACATCGAACCTGATAGCCGGGATGGTCGAACAGCGGCTGAAGAACATTCGCGGTGTGGTCGCCTTCGGGAGGCGGACAGGCCGGGCGGAACTCGACGAGCACGCCGAAGGTGTGAACATGTCGGAAATCATCGTCAGCTTCGATCCGAAGTATGGGCCGCAGCCGCGAGGAAATCATGGCCGACATGCGCGAGGAGCTGACGCAGGTTCCCGGCGCGGTGATCGCCGCCGAACAGCCGCTGCAACACGTTATCGGGGCGATGCTTTCCGGGGTAAAAGCCCAGGTGGGGATCAAGCTTTACGGCGACGATCTCAACGTATTGCGGGTCAAGGCAAACGAAATGAAGGCGGCCATCCAGAGCGTGCCCGGCGTGAAAGACTTGATGGTGGAACAGCAGATCGAAATTCCGCAACTCCGAATCAACCTGAACCGGAAAGCCCTGGCCTCCTATGGATTGAACTCGGCCGAAGTGAACGAACAGGTGGAGACGGCGATGAACGGCCGGGTGGTCTCGGAAATCGTGCTGGGGCAGCAGAAGTTCGACCTGTTGGTGCGGCTGGACGATCCGTTCCGCAACGATCCGCAAGAGTTGAAGCGGATGACCCTGGAACTGCCGCGGCGCGGGCAAATCCCGCTCAGCGCCGTGGCCGATGTTGTGGATTCGAGCGGGCCGAACACGATCAATCGGGAGAACGTGCGCCGCCGGATCATCATCCAGTGCAATACGGCCGGCCGGGACTTGGGCGGCGTGGTGTCGGAAATCCAGCAGCGGTTATCGCCCATCCAAGCGACGCTGCCAACCGGTTATTTCGTGCAGTACAGCGGGCAGTTCGAGAGCCAGCAATCGGCGACTCGGACCATCGGGCTTTTGAGCCTGGTATCGCTGGCCTGCATGTTGCTGACGCTTTACACGCTTTTCCATTCGTTCAACCTGAGCCTGCAGGTGTTGGCCGCCCTGCCGATGGCCGCCATTGGCGCCGTGGCCGCGTTGGTGATCACGCGGCAATCGCTGACCGTGGCGAGCATGGTGGGATTCATTTCCCTGGCCGGGATCGCCTCGCGCAACGGCATCCTGCTGATAGCACACTACATGCACCTGGTTCGCCACGAAGGAGAGAGCTTCACCGCGCAGATGATCGAGCGAGCGGGCAAGGAACGGCTTGCCCCCATGTTGATGACGGCATTGTGCGCGGGAATTGCGCTTATTCCGCTGGCGCTTGCCGCGGGACAGCCGGGCAAGGAAATCCTTTATCCGGTTGCGACCGTAATACTGGGAGGACTAATCAGTTGCACGTTTTTGGACTTCTTCGTTCGCCCGGCGTTGTTCTGGACCTTCGGCCGGAAGGCGGCCCAGCGAGTGTTGCAACATCGCCACCGTGAACCGGACCTGAAGGAAACGGAATCTCAAAGCCAAGAGGTTGCCTATGAATTGCCGCACCGAAAGGTCGCTATTGTTCACAGCAAACATGCCGGAGTACTGCATTCTCAGGCCGTGTCAGGCGATTACAACCGTGAGAACAGGGAATGAGTAAATAATTCGGCCGGTGTTCGGAACCTATCCCAAAATACAAACTTCAATCACAACAAGAAATAAGAACTACGAAACCACGGCGAATCAGCCCTCACCCTAGCCCTCTCCCAAAGGGAGAGGGGACTTTTGGGAAAGGCTTTTAGTCCGGGCGAGCCGTCATAGTCGGTCTAATTCGATGCTTGACCATCGAGTTATAATGATTGATGACTTGCGGACAGAAAGCCGTCCGCGGCAATCGGCTTCAACACGGAACGATCGACACTATGCAAATTCAACCCTACTTGTTCTACAATGGCCGTTGCGACGAGGCAATCGATTTCTATCGAGCCGCGGTGGGGGCCGAGGTGACTATGCTCATGCGTTTCAAGGACAGCCCTGGACCCGTTTCGCACGGCAGCGAAGAAAAGGTGATGCATGCCAGCTTGCGGATCGGGGATACAACGGTGCTTGTTTCGGATGGCCGGTGCAGCGGACAATTGAATTTTCAGGGTTTCGCTCTTTCGCTGACGGTTGTGAACGAAGCCGAGGCGGAACGGTTTTTTAAGGCCTTGGGCGACGGCGGCCAGGTGCAGATGCCTTTGGCGAAGACGTTCTTTAGCTCGAAGTTCGGCATGGTGACCGACCGTTTTGGCGTGCTTTGGATGATTTATGTCATGCCATGAGGATGGAGGTAAATGATATCCCTTGCCTCTAGCAATATAATGGCATGGGGATAGTGAAACGGATTTCACCTTGTTCTTATCCACGCCGAGTTCTATAATTTCCCCATACAATTATCTATCTCTGAAAGCAGAACGCTGAAGGCCGAACATGAAAGCCGCCGAACTATTTGTGCGTTGTCTGGAGCATGAAGGGGTAAAATATCTATTTGGTCTGCCGGGCGAGGAAAACCTGGACATAATGGACGTGATGCTGGACAGCACGATCAAGTTCGTGACTACCCGGCACGAGCAGGCGGCGGCGTTCATGGCCGACGTGTACGGGCGGTTGACTTGCAAGGCGGGCGTGTGCTTGGCTACATTGGGGCCGGGCGCTACGAATCTGATCACCGGGGTGGCCGATGCGAATATGGACTACGCTCCGCTGGTGGCAATTTCCGGCCAGTCAGCCACTACGTCCATGCACAAGGAAAGCCACCAGCATTTGGATTTGGTCAATCTGTTTCGCCCGATCTCGAAATACTGCACACAGGTGATCGAACCGCAGACAGTGCCGGAGGTGGTGCGCAAGGCCTTTAAGCAGGCGCAGACTGGGCGGTTCGGGGTGAGTTTCATCGATTTTCCCGAAAACGTGGCCAAGATGGAAGTGGAAGGGCTGAGGCCTTTGACGGTCCACGAGCCGGTGCCCCCGGTACCATCGCCGATACAGATTCAGCGGGCCGCGGACATGATAAATAAATCGCAATGCCCTTTGATTTTGGCGGGCAACGGCGTGGTTCGCGCGGGAGGCACGGAGTCGCTTTTGAATTTCGCCGAAAAGCTGAATATACCCGTGGTCGAAACATTTATGACCAAGGGCGTGATTCCGTCGTCGCATCGTTTGTGCCTGGGCACGGTTGGTTTGAAGGCCCACGATTACGTGCTGTGCGCGTTCGATCGGGCGGACCTGATCATCTGCGTGGGATACGACATGGTGGAATACCATCCGCATCCCTGGAATCCGGACAAGCGGCGGAAGATCATACATTTCAGCGCGATTCCGGCCGAGGTGGACGAGCATTACACGGTGGCATTGGAGGTGCAGGGGCACGTGGGTTGGGCTCTTAGAAGCGTGGAGGAGTTGGTCCATCCCAAGCAGAGTTTTCCCCTGGAAAATTTGCGCAAGGCGATTGCCGCCGAGATGTCGGAGATGGCGGACGACAATTCATTCCCGCTGAAACCGCAGCGGATCGTGTGGGACATACGCCGGGCGCTGGCTCCGGATGCGACGGTGATATGCGACGTGGGAGCGCATAAGCTTTGGATGGCCCGCATGTACCCGGCCGAGCGTCCCAACACGTGCATAATATCGAACGGATTCGCGGCGATGGGCATCAGTTTGCCGGGGGCGATTGCTGCCAAGCTGGCCTTTCCCGATAGGACCGCGGTGGCGGTTTGCGGCGACGCCGGATTCATGATGAACTGTCAGGAAATTGAAACGGCGCTGCGGATCGGCACGCCGATAGTGGTGCTGATCTGGAACGATGGCGGTTACGGGCTGATCGAGTGGCATCAATTGCAGCAATTCAAGCGGATAAGCAACGTTCGATTCGGCAATCCCGACTTTGTAAAGTTCGCCGAGAGTTTTGGGGCCAAGGGATACCGGGTGCAAGCGGCCGGCGAGTTGCTGCCGATCCTCAAGCAAGCCGTGGCCGACAATACGGTGGTGGTAATCGACTGCCCGGTTGATTATTCGGAGAACATGAAATTGAGCGAGAGACTGGAAAGAATGGTTTGCCCTGTTTGATACATTAATAATAATCAACACGGAGGCACGGAGGGCACGGAGGAAAGAATAAGGAGTTCTAACAAAACCATGTATCCATTTGAAAATGCCCTCACCCCTAGCCCCTCTCCCAAAGGGAGAGGGGAGGTTTTGTTAGAGCTCCTAAATAAAAAATTACTCTCCGTGCCTCCGTGTTGATTTAAGATTTTTGTCGAGAGGAGTTTTTTAATGTCGGAACATTGGCCGTTGATGGTTCCCGGTGCAAAAGCGGCGGGGGAATTGGCCGAGGTGCGTGCGTCGTTCGACGGGTCGTTGATCGCCACGGTTGAACAAGCGAACAAGGCGGCGGTGGAAAAGGCGTTTACGACGGCTTGTGGCTTGTTCCGCAATCGCGACGGGTGGCTGAAACCGGCGCAGCGGATTGCGGTGTTGGAAAAGGCGACGGCAATTATGCAGTCTCGGCGCGATGAACTGGCGCTGGAGGCCGCGCGCGAAGGAGGCAAGCCGCTTGTGGATTCACGCATCGAGGCGGACAGGGCCATCGACGGCATGAAACTGTGCATTCAGCATTTGCGCACTCAGGCGGGCGGCGAAATTCCCATGAATCTCAACGCCGCATCGGCGGGCCGGCTGGCCTTTACGCGGCACGAGCCGATCGGAGTTGTCGTGGCCTTTAGCGCGTTCAACCATCCGCTGAACTTGATCGTGCATCAGGTAGGGCCGGCCATCGCGGCCGGATGCCCGGTGATCGTCAAGCCGGCCAAGGCGACGCCGCTTTCATGTTTCCGCCTGGTTGGCATTCTCAGGGAAGCAGGATTGCCGGCCGAGTGGTGCCAGGCGTTGGTGACTGTCGATAATGACCTAGCCTCGGCGATGGTGGCGGATCGGCGGTTGGGATTTTTGAGTTTCATCGGCAGCGGCCGGGTAGGCTGGGATTTGCGGCGTAAGTTGGCGCCCGGGGCCCGATGTTCGCTGGAGCATGGCGGAGTGGCGCCGGTAATCGTGGCGGCCGACGCCGATTTGGACAATGCCTTGCCGCTGGTTTGTAAGGGCGGATTTTATCATGCCGGGCAGGTGTGCGTTTCGGTGCAGCGGGTGTATGCGGATAAAGGCATCGCCCGGGGATTTGCCGAGCGCTTGGCCGGTTTGGCCGAGAAGCTGAAGGTGGGCGATCCGACGCTGGTCGATACGGAGGTCGGGCCGCTTATACGCGAGTCGGAGGTGAAGCGCGTGGACGAATGGGTACAGGAGGCGAAAGATAAGGGAGCAGAGGTTTTGTGCGGCGGAAAGGCGATTTCCTCGCGTTTATATGCGCCGACCGTGCTTTACAATCCGCCGGACGACGCGCGGGTGAGCACGCACGAGGTATTCGGCCCGGTGGTTTGCGTTTATTCATTCGATAATATTTATGAGGCCATTACTCGGGCGAACTCGTTGCCTTATGCCTTTCAGGCGGCCGTGTTTACCCGCGACTTGGACACCGCGCTAAGGGCCACGCGGCGTTTGGACGCGGCCGCGGTGATGGTCAACGATCATACGGCCTTCCGCGTGGATTGGATGCCCTTTGCCGGGCTGCGGGAATCGGGCCTGGGCGTGGGAGGGATTCAATATACAATGGAAGACATGCAAATCAAGAAGTTGGTGGTGATTCGGTCGAAAGAATTGTAATACAGAATATGGACTTTGAAAGGTTTAGCAAAGAAAATGACTAGAATATCACTTCACTATTGAGCAACAAGGGTGATATATATGGTTCAGGAACAAAAAATCCGTACCATCCAACTAACCAGTAAAATTTGGAAAGCGGGTCAGGCAATTGGTTGCATACTAATCGTTATTGGTGTCATTGGTTTGTTCAGGGCTTATTTCGTTACATATTTTGCTGCAATAAATCAATTTGCTAGTGAATCTACTACGCCCGCTCCCGCGCCATTGCATGTAGGCGGCTGGATAATTATCATGTCGGCGGGACTGATTGTTTACCTTTCATCCAGGATCGCCGCATGGTGGTTTCATGGATAAATACCTTGTCAGATGGGTCTATCCTCATGAACGATTTGAACTGATTTTAGATTTAATACACCCGTTTTTTTTATTATATTATGGACATTCCATTTTTTGCATCGATTTTCGGCAGGCATGAATTTGTCGTGCGGCGGGTGCATTCGCTGTTGGGGCTGATTCCGATCGGTGGATTTCTGTGTTTTCACCTGGCCACCAATGCCAGCATATTAGACGGGCCTTCGACATTTCAAATGCGGGTTAATATTATTCATCAACTCGGCCCGATAACGCTTTCCGTGCTGGAATGGGGCACGATTTTCCTGCCGATTCTGCTGCACGGCATAATCGGATTGATTATCGTATCGCGGGGAAAGCGCAATCTGCGGCATTATCCTTTTTTGGAGAATTGGCGCTATACGCTGCAGCGCGTCACTGGCGTGGCGGTCATGGCCTTTATACTTTTTCACGTTTTTCAGATGCACGGCTGGTTTCGCTGGGAGTGGTGGACGGCGCACGTCGCCCGGCCGTTTGGCGGGGCGCGATTCGATTGGGAACATGCCACGGTATCGGCCGCAACCGTGCTTGCAGGTTCAAAAATATTTGCCGTGATCTACTTCATAGGCATTGTTTCGGCCGTGTATCACCTGGCCAACGGGCTGTGGACGATGGGCATTACCTGGGGCGTTTGGACCACTCCGCATGCCCAGCGCTGGGCGAATATCCCCTGTGCATTGTTCGGCATGGCCTTGCTGATTATCGGGCTGGGAGCGCTTTACGGCATGTTAAACATTGTATTGCCGTGGGAGAAATTGAGCGATGCCAAAATCGTTTTGGGGCGATGATAAATAACAGAACAGAGCCGGGGCGTGTCGCCCCGGTGTTTCCGGGCCGGCACGGCCCGGCTCCGATAAGATTTATACGATAAGCGATAAAAAAATTGTTGCGCGACCGACGGTCGCGGCTTTATGATGACAACACCACGAGTGATGGTTGTCGGCGGCGGATTGGCCGGGCTGGCGGCCGCCATGAAACTGGCCGAACTGGATTGCAGCGTGGGCCTGATGAGCCTGCTGCCGGTGAAGCGCTCGCACAGCGCGTGCGCCCAGGGCGGCATCAACAGCGTGAACAATCTTACCCGGCAACTGGGCGACAACGAGTGGAAGCACTTCGACGACACGGTGTACGGCGGCGATTTTCTGCAGCACCAGCCGCCGGTCAAGGAATTGGCGTATTGGGCGCCTAGGATCATCGACCTGATGGACCGGCTGGGCGTTACATTCAACCGCACGCCGGAGGGTTTTCGAGATCAGCGGCGGTTCGGCGGTACGCTTTATCGGCGGACGGCCTTTGCCGGGGCGACCACCGGGCAGCAATTGCTTTATGCGCTGGACGAACAAGTGCGGCGCTGGGAGGTTGCGGGGAAGGTAACTAAGTTCGAGTTTTGGGATTTTTTGGGGCCGGTGGTCGACGGGCAAGGCCGTTGCCGGGGGTGCGTCGCCCAGGACCTGGTGAGCATGGAGATTCGCGCGTTTCCGGCCGACGCCTTGATAATCGCCACTGGCGGATGCGGATTGATTTTCGGCCGCTCGACCAATTCGATGGCCACAAACGGCAGCGCGGTGAGCCGGGTGTTTCAGGCCGGAGGTCTTTACGCCAACGGCGAGTTCATCCAGGTGCATCCCACGGCCATTCCCGGGGCCGACAAGTTGCGGCTGATAAGCGAGAGCCCGGGGCGAAGGGGGCCGGGTATGGGTGCCGCGAAAACCGCAAGATTCCAGACCGCCCAACGACGTGCCTGAAGATGAGCGATATTATTTCCTTGAAGAGCGCTATCCGCAATACGGCAACCTGGTGCCGCGCGACATCGCCACGCGGGAAATCTTCAAGGTGTGCGTACAGGAGGGGCTGAGTGTCGAGCCGGACCGGATGTGCGTGTATCTCGATGTATCGCACCTGCCGCGCGAAATGTTGGACCGCAAGCTGTCTGGCATATTGGAGATATACCAGAAATTCCAGGGCGTAAATCCGCGCACGACGGCGATGAAGATTTTTCCCGCCGTTCATTACAGCATGGGCGGGCTGTGGTGCGACTACGAGCGGACTGCCGAGGGCGGATTGGCGCCCGGGTCGCCGCGGAATCAGCAGACCAACGTGCCGGGAATTTTCGCCATCGGCGAGTGCGATTACCAATTTCACGGGGCGAACCGGCTGGGGGCCAATTCGCTGGTGGCCTGTATTTTCAGCGGCCTCAGCGTGGCGCCGGGCGTGATTGTCTACATCGGCAATCTGCCCGACGGAAAGGCCGAGGATCAGCCGTCGGCACTGTTCGATCAGGCGGTTTACAGGCATCTGGCCGAGTACAAAGATATGTTGGCGCGTGCGGAGGGCGGACCGAATCCGTATACGCTGCACCTGGAACTGGGTCGGCTGATGACCAAAAGCGCAACGGTGGTGCGGCACAATGCCGATCTGGAGGCGGCGTATGCCAAGCTTTGCGAGATGGAATTCGAGGCCCGGCATTGCACGCCTTCGGACCGGGGGAATTGGGCGAATCAGAATGTGGTATTCATCCGGGCATTGCAGGACATGTTTCCGTTGGCAAAGACGATTGTCAAAGGCGCTTTGATGCGGGACGAGTGCCGGGTGCGCGCATTACAAGCCCGAATTCGCCATGCCCGATATTGATGCGACTGACCCGGCCGAACGCCGGCGGCAGGCCGAGGCGTGGTGCGACCGGTTCGAGGCGAACAATCGCAAGTGGCTGAAAACGACGGTCGCCGCCATTGGCCCGGACGGCGAGCCGCGGATTTCGTACGAGGACGTGGATACATTGATCATTCCGCCGCGGCCGCGTTTGTACGGCATGGTCGGCGGGCAGGCGATCGAAGAGGTTTGGAAGGAAAGACATCAGAAATAGTTTTGTGAGTCTCAGAGAAAGAATGTTGCATAGAAAGTCAGAGCCGGGGCGTGTCGCCCCGGTAATTCCGGGCCGACACGGCCCGGCTCTGATGGGAAAATATGCAAGTGTTAAGCCGCGACCATTGGTCGCGCTATAATCCCATGACAAAATCATTCAATCAAGTCGAAACAAACGCACAGGCCGGCAAGTCGTTTCTGGTTTGCGTTTTGCGCCAGGACGGGCCGGGACGGCGGCCGTATTGGGAGCGGCACCGCGTGGCCTACGAGCCGAACATGAACTGCATCAGTGTGCTGCAGAAAATCGCCGAAGGGGCCGTGACCGTCGAAGGCAAGCGCGTCGCGCCGGTGGCCTGGGAGTGCAATTGCCTGGAGGAGGTGTGCGGGGCGTGCACGATGATAATCAACGGACGGGTTCGCCAGGCTTGCACCGCGCTGGTCGATCAACTGCTTACGGATCGGCCCGATGAGATCGAACTGCGCCCGGCGACCAAATTCCCGGTGATTCGCGATCTGTTGGTCGATCGTTCGCGGATGTTCGCCTGCCTGGAGAAGATTTTGGCCTGGCTGCCGGTGGATAGTTATTTGGACATGGGCTCGGGCCCGCGGCAGTCGCAGGAAACGCAGCAGATGGCGTATTTATACAGCAAGTGCATGACTTGCGGGTGTTGCCTGGAGGCCTGCCCGCAATTCTTGAAGATCGAACTTGCGCACAAGCCGGGCGAGAGCGACGAGCAATATCGAGCCCGGCAGCGTGTGGCCAACATGCGTTCGTTCATGGGCGCGCATGCCATCGCGCAGGTCGAACTTTTCAACAGCAATCCCATCGGGGCGATGAATTCTTTCGAGCGGCTGGAGGCCCTTGTGGCCGAAGGCGGAATCCAAACCTGCGGCAACGCGCAGAACTGCGTGAAGGTATGCCCGAAGGAAATTCCTCTTACCACGGCCATCGGACGCGCCGGTCGTGCGGCCACTTTGCACACGCTGCGGAAGTGGTTTGATCGATAAAAAGAGGAATGAATTTATATGGATTCAGAACAAATTAGTATGGTACAAGATTGCATTGATATTTATCGAGTAATTGAAAAACCAGATGGAAGTGCTGAAATTATAATTCATATTCCAGCAAGATTTAAAAATCTTTGGCTAGTTCGATTGTCAGATCTAAGAACTACTGAACAAGAAATAAAAGCATATGAAGATGAAAGGGAATAAGGGATCGGGAGTAAATGGCACTTGAACTTTCCTCTTGTTCACACGCTCTTCCGTGGGAACATGCCGTAGACGGGGTACTTGCACATTGGAGGCGCAGAACATCCGGGAACCGTGTTACCACACGGAGCGTGGGAGCGTGGGAGCGTGGGTGTAGAAAAAAACTCCGGGAGCAAGATCCCGGGCTAAACGGAGGCTAAACCATGAGGCGGTAATTGGCGCGCCCTTTCAGGGCTTGGGGGTTTTGATGCGGGCCGCCGACCCAGGGCTGCGCTCCGCTCCGCCCTGGGCTATCGTAGCGCGCCGCTTCGCGGCTAAACCCAATCAGGGCTTAGGGGTTGCGGCTAAACGAAGTTATTTTTCATCCTTTGTATCACACTACCGGGCATTTAATTGCCCGGCCCTCTCAGTCAAACACTAATTCAACTACGCTTTTTTCGCGGAGTGGGCGCGTTGGATGAGGGGGACGAATTCGCGCTGCTTGTAGCCCACGTAGAGGTCCATGGGGCGGTGGATGGCCTTGTCGGGGGAGAGGTGCATTTCGCGCCAGTGGGCGACCCAGCCGGGCAGGCGGCCCAGGGCGAAAAGGACCGTGAACATGTTCTTGGGGATGTTCATGATGCGGTAGATGATGCCGGAGTAGAAATCGACGTTGGGATAGAGTTTGCGCTCGATGAAGTATGGATCGGTCAGGGCGACTTCTTCCAATTCCTGGGCCAGGTCGAAGAGGGGGTCTTTTTGGCCGTGCTTGTCCATCAGTTTGTGGCAGGCTTCCTTGATGATCTTCGCGCGGGGATCGTAATTCTTGTACACGCGATGCCCGAAGCCCATGAGGCGGAACTCTTTGCTTTTGTCTTTGGCCATGTCGATGTATTTGTGCAGATCGCGGCCGTCGGCCATGATGTTTTCGAGCATGTTGATGCAGGCTTCGTTTGCCCCGCCGTGCCATTCGCCCCACAGGGCGCCGATGCCGGAGGCGATGGCGGAAAACAGGTTTACGTTGCTCGAGCCGACCATGCGGACCGCCGAGGTGGAGCAATTCTGGCTGTGATCGGCGTGCAGGATCAGGAGCAGGTTCAGGGCGTTGACAAAGTCGGGGTCCATCTGATATCGTTCGCTGGGCGTGGCGAACATCATGTGCAGGAAGTTCTGGCAATAGGTGAGGTGGTTTTCCGGATAGATGAAGGGCTGGCCGATGGATTGCTTGTACCCGAAGGCGGCGATGGTGGGCATTTTGGCAAGGATGCGGTAGATGGCCAACTCTTGCTGCTCGGGACTACGGGGATCGAGCGAGTCCTTACAATAGATGGGCATGGCGCTGACGATGGAACTGAGGATGGCCATGGGCTGGGCGTCGGGCGGAAAACCGGCGTAAATCGTTTTCATCCCTTCGTGCAACAGGGTGTGCGTGCGGATATTGCGGCGAAACTCCTCGAGCTGTTCGGGGGTGGGCAGCTCGCCGTAGATCAGCAGGTAGGCCGTTTCGGTGAAGTCGCAGCGCTCGGCAATCACTTCCACTGGATAACCACGGTAGCGAAGCACGCCGTTTTCGCCGTCCACCAGGGTGATGGCGCTGCGGGTAGAACCGGTGTTGGAATAGCCTTCGTCCAGGGTGACTAATCCGGTGGTGCGCTGCAGCTTGCTGATATCGAGGGCCCGATTGCCTTCGGTGCCCTCCACAAGGGGCAGTTCGTATGTTTTATCGTCGATTGTGAGTTTTGCGGTAGTATCCATATTGGTAAAGGTGGAAAAAGGGAATGATTAGCAGTTATATGGAGTAATTTTATCGTGAAATGGTTCGGGATTCCAGGACCCCGGAAAGAGAAAATGGGCGATAAAGGCTGAAAAGTGATATAATTACGGCATTATGCGTTTTTTGGCCGCCATTTCAGGCCAGGGTGCGGTCGTAATTGAAGTGGAAGGTTTCGTCTTTGGGCAGGGGAGCGTTTTGCCAATCGCGCAGGGGATCGTCGGAGCCAACCAGATCGACGACCAGATGCTGGACGCGGATTTGCTGGTTTGTCAGGCCGCGGATGTCGAATGGATCGACGGGGCGGAATACGCACAGGCCGTGCTCGCGGCGGGGGATGATTTTAATATCGCGGCGATCGGTTAAGACCTGGTTTAAAAAACGATCGGGGACTTCGACGCGGGTGGTTATTAGCGGCGGACGGCCAAAGACGACAAGCGAGCAGGGCAGGGGGCAATGGGCGGAAAGATCTTCCAGTTGGCGGCGATCGGCCTCGGGCGAAAGGGTGACGCACTTTATCCCCTTTTCGGCAAGCAGTTGCGCGGCCAGTGAATTTAGCACCGGCAGGCCGGGCCCGGATTGCATTTTTACTTCGGCCGTTTTGGCCAGGAGCCAGCCGCCCCAACTATTGACTTCCACGGTCACGCCTTCTTGGGCACACTCGATGAGCAGTTTTTTTATTTGGGGTATGTCGTCCTCGAAAAACACCTGCGGCAGGGCGGCGACTAATTCTACGTTCTCGCACAATGCCCGGATGCGGCCGAGCGTGTTTGGGGCGAGTCCTTCGATGATTATACCTTTGGGGCGGACGCGCTGTAAAAAGGCCTGTGCGGCCTTTGCATCTAGCCGGGCCCGGTCGGGCTTTTTGCCCAGGTGAAGACGGTTGGCGGGAAAAAAGGGAAGAGGTTCTCTATCAGAAATGGTTCCTGGCACCTTTATTTGCACGGCCGGGGGCAAATCGATGCGGACCATTTCGTCGGGCGATTTTTGGGCTAGGCGGATTGTTTTGGTAATCCGATCGACTAGTGCATTAACTGCGCGGGGAGTGAGCAGGAATTCGGGGTCGTTCGTTTCATGGCGGCCGAGTTGGAAGCCTTGCAACGTGCCCTGGGCGAGTTGATCGAAAAGTGCTGCGATTGCCACGGCTTTGTGGGGGCGGCGGATGACGGTTTTGGGAATTGTCCACTCGTCGGTGCGAGGGCCGCAGACGCAGGAGCAGGCGATGCCCTTGGGCTCGATCATCAACTGCAAATCGTAGGTGGATTCTGGCTCGGCGGAAAAAACATCGCTACCCTCACCCTGGCCATCTCCCAAAGGGAGAGGGGACGAGTTTGCCATGTCGCTTGAAGTTTCAGCGGTCGATTCTTCCACAATATCCAATTGCGATTGGCGTCCTTCGGCCTGGGCGGTCAGATCGTCACGCTTGGCGTCGAGATACGCGGAGGTGAGCGTGCGGCCGGTATATGCGCCCAATTTTTCGGCTTCTTCGAGTAATTTATCACCATCTTCACCGGCAAAAGCACGTTTGAAAAGACTCACGGCCCGACTTACCCAGGCGGCGTTTTTCAGGCGGCCTTCGATTTTTAGCGCGGCAACGCCTGCCCGACGTAGTTCGGGCAAACGGTCGATGAGGGAAAGATCTTTCATCGAAAGGGGCGTGCCGGCGGGTTCCTCGTTCACATTACACTGGGCAATGAATTGCCCAGCCCTCACGCTCCAGGGTACGCGGCAGGGACTGGTGCATGTGCCGCGGTTGCCGCTGCGGCCGCCGGCCCAACTCGACAACAGGCAGCGGCCGGAGACGGAAAAGCAGAGTGCGCCTTGCACGAAGACCTCGGTTTTTACGCCTGGTACTTTCGACGCGGCGGCGATTTCGTCGAGGGTCATTTCGCGGGCCAGGACCACGCGGTTTGCACCTAACTCGGCTGCGGCGGCCACATCGGCGGTGTTGGCCATACAGGTTTGCGTGGACATATGAAATTCGATTTCCGGATATTCCGGACGCAGGACCAGCAAAGCCGGATCGCGGACCAAGACGGCGTCGGCGCGGCACTGCCGGGCGAGTTCGAGGATGCGGGCCGCCTGGCCGATCTCGCGCTGGGCCAGATCGATATTCAGCGTCAGATAGGCCTTGGCGCCGCGGGCATGGACTGCTTCGACGGCCTTGACGAACTCGTGGGGCGAGAAATTTTTTGCCCGGCGGCGGGCGTTTAGGGTTCGCAGGCCGAAATACAGGGCGTCGGCCCCGGCATCCAAGGCCGCTTCTAAGGCGGCCCAGTCTCCGGCCGGGGCGAGAAGTTCTAAAACGTGTGACATTTGTATTACATTGGGAGTTGGATTGTTAAAAATGCAAGCCCACGGGTTGCAACCCGTGGGCTTGGATCAATTCAGTAACGCCCACAATGGAATTATAATATCTCAAATTTCAAAAGACTACTATTCGGCGTTGGCTTTGGAGAGCTTATCTTGCCAGAAGTCGCGGGCCTTGCGGTGCAGCTCGATTAGTTCGCGTTGTTGTTGGGGATCGTCGAGATGGATTTGCTTAGCGCGTTCGTAGACCCAATCGAGGAAGAATTGGGCGGCTTTTTTACTGATGTGGGGCTTGTATCCGATTTCGACGTAGTACGGCGCGGTCATGGCGAAACGGTAGGTTTTGCCCACGTCGGTTATGGCGCGGAGCAGGAACCAGCCGCTATGGTCGAAGTGCAGGTTGGGCAACTTGCCGCTTTTGGCATATTCGTCGAAGCGAATGGACTCGGCCACCTGGCCGTTTTTGATGATCTCCAGGTAGCTGATCGGGTCGCGGGTGGATAGAGTCAGGCCGATTTCGAAATCGAACGAAGAGCCTGCATCGGCTTGGAACACATGGCCGGGGAGTTCGCCGTCAACGGTGGGGCGCATGAGCGGGCCGTTGGTGATGACGACCGCTCCGGCGCGGAAACTCTGCCACCATTTTTCATAGGTGAAATCGCCGTCAACGTGGACGTACATGCGATTGTATCCGACCGGATTCGGGGCCACGCCCGAACCGGAGCCTGCGCTGGGTGGGATCCGCAGCCCGCACTCGAGGACTTGGAAATAGATGAATTGCGACCACAGCGGATTGCCGTAGGGGTTGGGATAGTGGACCTTGTCGCGTGGTTTGCCGCCCGTTTCGTGGGGGATGACCGTGTCGCGGCAGATATCGCTGTGGGCTACCTGGATGGAATCGACTTGTCCCAGGGCCAACAACAGGGGCAGGTCCCAGAAAAAGGGGCGAGTGACATCGACCCAAACATCAGATTTGTCCTCACCCTGACCCTCTCCCAAAGGGAGAGGGGACTTTTTTGATGTTTCCGAAGGACGAGGGGACTGATTCGTTGCATCTTGGATTATTTTGGCCAGGGGCGGATATTCGCCTTGGTCTTCCGGTGTTTTTAATGGGGCGGACAGGTGGAAGAAGAGCACCTCGCCGCCGGGGCGCGTGACCGATCCGGCCATGAGATTGTAGTAGCGGTTGCCGTCGAAGCGGGTGAAAAAGGTGTCAGGAACCTTTGATAGGGTTCCTGACACCTTTTTCACCTCGGAAATCACTTCGGCCACGTGCAGATCGTCGGCCGACATGAGAAGTTCGATGTCGGCGGCGGGCCGGCGGACGTCCAAATCGCCGGACCACCAACCTTCGGCCGCCATGTCGACGAAGCGGTGCAATTCGATTTGCTTTGAATCGTCGGCAAAGGCTTCGAAGGTAAAGCGGCCGTTTTGATCGAGGTATTCCAGGCCGCGCTCGATGACAAACGCATAATTTCCCAGCGGCAATTTTAGGAGGATGTGGCCCGGAAAGACGAAATGATCTTGCCAGAAGGGTGCTTTTTCGACCCGGCGGGGCTTATTGTTGGGGCCGACCAGGTGCATGCGGCAGGCGACCGGTTTGCCGGTGTCTTTGTCGATGACGGTTAAATCCAATTGCCCGGTGGTGCCGCGGGCCGAGGTAAAAGAGAGCCCGAGCAGGGACAATAAGACTGCAAATGGAGTTCTATAATATGCTGAGATTGCCATAAGACAACTTTAGCACGCCCCACTCACCCCCGTTACGGGTTGTGTGCTGGGAGGCCGGCTTGATGAATGGAACCCTTTGGCCCTAGAATATGAAACATGGCTGAGGATTATTACAAAATTTTAGGCGTAACTCGCGAGGCCTCGCAGGCCGAGATCCAAAAGGCCTATTACGAGTTGGCCAAAAAATATCATCCCGACAAAAATCCCGACGATAAAACGGCAAAAAAGAAATTCCAGCAAATCCAGGCTGCTTTCGACGTGCTGGGCAACCAGGAAAAGCGGGAGATGTACGATCGGTACGGCAGCTCGTTTGAAACTCGCGGGGCCGGCGGACCGCAATACACGCACACTTGGGGCGGCAGTCCGGGCGGTGGTTTCAGCGGCGCGGGGGTCAATCCCGAGGAGTTCGATTTCAGTCAATTTTTCGGCGAGCGGTTCGGCGGCGGTGCGTCTGAGGGATTGGGCGACATATTTGGTCAGTTCCGGCGCGGCGGCGGGCCGCGGGGGGCAAAAACTACGGGCAGCGCCAGGCGCGGGGCAGATATCGTAAGCGAAGTGCAAGTCCCATTTGCCACGGCCATCAGTGGAGGCGAGGTGCAACTTACGGTGGGCCGGCAATCGGGCAAGACCGACACCATTACCGTGAAGATACCGCCAGGCATCGAGGACGGGAAAAAAATTCGCATCCGCGGCCAGGGCGAGACAGCGCCGCGGGGCGGCACGCCGGGCGATATTCTGATTACAGTGCGAGTGGCCACACATCCGTTTTTTCAACGCCGCGGCAACCACCTGATCGTTAAAGTGCCGGTCACGCTGGGCGAGGCGGCGGCGGGCGCGAAAATCGAGGTGCCCACGCCACGCGGCACGGTAAGCGTGCACGTGCCGCCGGGCACGTCGAGCGGGGCCAAACTGCGCGTTAAAGGCTACGGAGTGACGCCCAAGAATGGCACGCCCGGCGATTTGCTGGCCGAGATTCAGATTGTCTTGCCTAAGAAACTCAACGCGGCCGACCGGGATGCGTTGGGAGAAATCGATAAACATTATTCCCAGGAGCCGCGGAAAGATTTGCACTGGTGAGTACAGGGCGGATTAAAGTGGAAAGATACCGCACACGGCCCCCGGTGTATTCACCGGGGGCTAAATATGAGTGACACACAAACGGGACGGACCGGCATTTGGAAAGCGAAAATGACAGATCGACGATTTCGGCCGGAATATCACATCCGGCGGAACGCGGATTTTCAGCGGGCCTACCGGCGGCGAGCGACCATGGCGGACGACCGGCTGTTGATTTTCGGCTGCCCTAACGATTTGCCGTATCCGCGGCTGGGGCTATCGGTATCGCGGAAGTTCGGCAATGCCGTAAAGCGTAACCGTTGGAAACGACTGCTGCGCGAGGCCTTCCGGCTTTGTCGTGCGGAACTGCCGGTAGGGATCGATTTGGTGGTGATTCCCCGCGGCGGCGACGATGCGGAATTAGAATTAGGAGTATTAATGCAATCGCTGCCGGGGCTGGCAAATAAGGTCGCCCAGAAATTGAATATGGAATAACTTAACGCGGCATAAAGTCCGAACCATGGCCCCCGGTGTATTCACCGGGGGCTAAATATGAGATGGGCCGTGTCGGCCCGGGGGATTGGCGGTTCGACCGGACCGACACGGTCCGGCTCTGATGTTTTTGGGCGCGACCAACGGTCGCGGCTTTATGATATGATGGTATTATGAGAAGCGGGTTCGTATATAAATGTTTGCAGGCGATTGTTGCATTGCCGGGTTGGGTATTGATTGCAGCGGTGTGGGTCTATCGCTGGACGCTTAGTCCCATATTGGGCCGGCACTGCCGTTTTGAGCCGAGTTGCAGCAAGTATTTCATCGGCGCGGTG
Organism: Pirellulales bacterium; assembly: GCA_963844755.1. Taxonomy (GTDB): domain Bacteria; phylum Planctomycetota; class Planctomycetia; order Pirellulales; family Thermoguttaceae; genus JBEKIK01. Next base: position 187,532 of record CAWJPM010000011.1, on the reverse strand, counting down.
CAAAAATACGGGGCCGTCCTGGGAACCTGGCGGGGCATCATGCGAATATGCCGGTGCCATCCTTGGAACCCGGGGGGATATGATCCGCCGTGAAAAGGATGAGGGATAAGAGATGAGAGATGAGGGATCACCGCAAAAACCGTGAACTGTAAACTGTGAACTGAGAACCATGGAAATAATTGGTCTGGGCACTGACATTACCGAGTGTTTGCGGATCGCGCGGATGATCGAGCGGCACGGGGAATTGTTCATCAACCGGGTGTACACGCCCTACGAAATTGCTTACTGCCAGAGCCGCAAGCAGGCGACGCAACATTTTACCGGGCGTTGGGCGGCCAAGGAAGCCATACTCAAGGCCTTGGGCACCGGATGGCGAAAGGGGATTTCCTGGCGCGACATGGAAATCCGCAACGATCCGCTGGGCAAACCGGTGGTCGCCATACGAGGCGGCGTAAGCGACGTGTGCGAGCAACTGGGGATCCGGGAAATTCTAGTGACCATCTCGCACTGCCGCGCATACGCCACGGCGGTGGCCATCGCGGTGGGAGAGAAAAAGGAAAAATGAAAGAAGAATGCGGAATGAAGAATACAGAATGAAGAAATACTGGGCACTAAAATAAAAACTTGTTCTGTTCATGGTTGATAACATGACAAACGATCCCGATATGTCTTTTTCCCGACAAAAGCTCTTGCTTGGAATGTTTCGCCTGGCGCGGCCCAAACACTGGATCAAAAACATCTTTGTCTTGATTCCGCTGCCCTTTGCTTGGGCTGTTGCGCAGAAAACAGAAACGGCATTTCATTTCCAGCCGTGGGTGTTTTTCAGTGGGTTGTGCGGGTTCTGCCTGATTAATTCGGCGATTTACACCCTCAACGATTTACTCGACAAAGAAACCGATCGCATACATCTAAAGAAAAGCAAACGCCCGATTGCAGCGGGTGTCGTGTCACCGAGTCTCGCCTTCGCGCAGATGCTAATTCTGGCAGTGGCTGGAATAACGCTCGTGATTGCGAGCGGCTGCGCTTCAGCAGTTGGGTTGAGCATTGCCTACATGCTCATCAATGCCTGTTATTCGCTGGGAGCAAAATATTTCGCGCTATTGGATGTTTTCCTTCTTTCCTCGGGCTTCGTCATCCGCGTGCTCTTGGGCGTGGCGCTGGTCGGCGCGACGCCATCATCGTGGCTGCTCTTATGCACCTCCGCCCTGGCGTTGTTCCTGGGATTCGCCAAGCGCCGCGGCGATTTGGTCAGCGGCGTGGACCAGTCGCATCGGCCCAGTTTACGCGGATATACCTTGCAGTTTTTGAATCACGCGATGATAATTTGTGCGGCCGTGGCGTTGTCGGGCTATTCGCTGTACAGCATCGAAGCCAAGGTTTTCATGCACGGCCGGGAGATGGCTTCCCTGCCCTTCGTGGCCTACGGAATTTTGAATTATCTACGGCTGGCCGAGACCGAAAACGCCGGCGAATCACCCGTGGAGTTCGTGTATAACTCCCGATCGAGCCAAATTTGCGCTGTTTGTTGGATCATCGCCGTGTTGTGGAGCTTGGGGATTTGGTAGGAGTATATTATAAACTTCTCTCGGATTATGAAAAAACTCGTCATTCTTTTCTTGAAAGTAGCGATTTCCCTGCCATGTTACGCGTAATACACCGATAACTGACATGAGCCAAACAGCCTTCTCCAACCACGACTCTTCTTCCCCGGAACCGCACCCATCATGCTCAGGCGGACGAATGGCATCTTGGCGCGAGGCGTTCCTCCTCCGCGTCGCTTCCGGCCAATTCGCCGGCATCACTACCGGCGACTGGCTTTCCCTGTTGCGAGACAACCGATACGCGGTTGACCGTCCTTACCTGCTGCGTGCGGCGCTGGTCACTCTCATTAGTCTCGGCAACTCGATGCTTCGTCGCTGCGAGAACGCGGTCTATGGGGCGAGCGTCCGGAAGACAGAGGTTCGATCGCCGATTTTTATACTTGGCCATTGGCGATCCGGCACTACGCACCTGCACAATCTATTCGCGGTCGATCACAGGCTCGCTTATCCGAACTTTTATCAAGTCGTATTCCCGCACACTTTTCTGTGTACCGAGCCGATCGGCACACGGCTGCTGGCATTATTTGTGCCAAAGCGTCGCCTCGGCGACAACGTGGCCCAACACGTCGGGATGCCTGCCGAAGATGAGTTTGCCCTCTGCGTGGCTACCTTGCTCTCGCCGTATCTGAGTTGGTCGTTTCCGCGTCGTGCGGAGCACTACGACCGGTATCTGACCATGAGCAGCGTGCCCGACCGCGAGATCGCCGAGTGGAAGGATGGCTTGAAGTTATTCCTTCAGAAACTCACGTGGAAATACCATCGCCCACTCGTATTGAAGTCGCCGGCCCATACCTGTCGCATCCGGTTGCTTCTGGAGTTGTTTCCGGACGCCCGGTTTGTCCACGTTCATCGAAACCCCTACGCGGTTTTCTCGTCGATTCGACGCCGGCATGACGTTGCCGTCGAGTATTTCCGTCTTCAGCGGTCGGTCGCAGCAAAGGATGAGATGTTCATCCGCAGATACTCGGAGATGTACGACCATTTCTTCGCCGAGCGGCCGTTGATCCCTGCTGGCCGGTATCATGAAGTCGCTTTTGAGGATCTGGAGCGAGACCCGGTAGGGCAGTTGCTCGAAATCTATGCGAAACTCGATTTACCCGACTTCGGAGCGGCCGAGACGCCCGTGCGGCAATACATCGCGTCGTTGTCGGGCTTCCGAAAGAATGAATATCCTGAACTGCCTGCAACGCTGCGCTCCCAGATCGGCTCGGCGTGGAGGAGAAGTTTTGAGGAGTGGGGATACTCGCTTTGACGGGCGTTTGGGCCGGCGGCGTCCTTTCGCGTGACTGACGCAACCAGTGCCAAAAGTCATCTCGGTATAAAACGCAACGCTTTGAAGATGGCGGCCTAACGATCCTGGAACATTCGCGTAGCGCGCAAAAACCTCAATCGAAGCCTCTAATCGCTTCCCCTCGTCTCGTGATAGGGTTTTCCGGCTTCATAAAGCATTATCTTCGTTTTGATGGACTCTGCCAGTTCTGATTTTTTCTGCTGTGTGGCGAGGTCGGCCGCCCGGCGAGCAGTTTGCACGGCCTCGGGAAACCGTCCCGCCTCGGCATAGGCGGCTGCCAGCGTGCCAAGCGCCGCCGGTTCTTGCTCGCCGGTCAAATCTACCGCCTTAAGGGCCAGTTCGACAGCCTCCTTGCCGTTGCGCAGAGAGGCGTCGGCCCCGGCGGCCAGTTGCCAAGCGGCGCCGCGTAACAAGCCGGCGTCGTCGGGATAGAAATCAATCCACCATCGCCAGTGTGCCAACGCCGCCGGAGGACCGCGCAAACGGCCGACCGCAAGAGCAAAATTACGTCGTGCGATTTCGCTCGTGGGATCCAATTCCACGTGCTTTTGAAAATGGACGATCGCCTCGGCGAGTTTGTCTTGCAGGTAGAGAACGGCGCCGAGGTTGGCGTGGGCCTCGGCGAAATCGGGCTTGAGTTGAAGCGCTCGCTGAAACTCCGCCGCTGCCTCATCGACCCGTCCGCATCGATTCAAGATCGTGCCGAGATTGTTGTGGGCTTCGGCGAAGTTCGGGTCGATTTCGAGAGCTTTTTGAAAATGTCGCTCCGCCTCATCCGCGCGTCCCAAGTCGGACAAGAGGTTGCCGAGACCGTTGTGGGCCGACGCAAAACTGGGCTTCAGTTGCAATGCTCGTTCGTAGCAAAGGATTGCCTCGTTCGTTTGACCGCGGCGGGCCAGAACGTTGCCGAGATCAGCGTGGGCTTCCGCGTAGTCGGGATCGATTTCCAGTGCCTTCCGGAAATGCGCCATCGCCTCGACGTCTCGTCGGCGACTCGCCAAAGCGATGCCGAGGTTGTTGTAGGCTATAGCGTAGTCGGGATTGATTTCCAGTGCCTTCTCGTAATGTTCTATCGCCTCGTCGATCCGCCCGCCGCTCGCCAAAGCGATGCCGAGATTATTGTGTGCATCAGGGTAGTCGGGCTTGATTTCGAGTGCCTTCCGGTAATGCTCTATCGCCTCGTCGATTCGCCCGCTGTTCGCTAAAACGATGCCGAGGTCGTTGTGGGCCAGGCTGTTTCGCTCATTGCAGGCTAGAGTGTGGGTCCAGAGCGTCTGGCTGTCGCGCCAATAAGATGTCTGACGCCAGGCGGAGATGGCCAGGATTATCACAGCGCACGTAGCGGCGACGGCCCACATCCGACGAAATCGCGGCCAGGCGTGACAGGCGTCCGCCGCGGTCCATGCCAGCGCGATCGTCAGCCCGATCTGTGGCAGATAGGTGAACCGGTCGGCCTCGGCCTGGAGGCCAAACTGCACCAGCCCAATGACGGGCACCAGCATCCCAATGTACCAAAGCCAGCCAATCAGCAGGTACGGGCGCTGCCGCCGCCACCGCAGCGCAACCGCCGTGATGGAAACCAGCAGCAGAACCGCTACAACTATCTGCCAAGGCGGCAACACGGGCCGGCGGGGATAATGCGGCGCCAACCCCAGGGGACAAAAGAACTGGCCCATGTAGGTGACGTAGGAAATCATCGCGTTGCCGATCCGCCACCCGATGGAATACTGTTGGTTGGCTACCAACGCTCCCGCCGTCCTACCGTAAATGTTCAACAGGCAGAACAGGCAAGCAATTACCAACATCGGGATCTTTTCGAGGATCAGCCTCATCGGGATGGAAAAACGGGTGGGAATGTCCGGCTCCGTCTTATTCATCCGTCCCAGAGGCCAGTAGTCCAATAGCAAAAGCAAGAATGGCAGTGTGACCGCCATGGGTTTGGCTGCCAGGCCCAGGATGAAGCAAGCAAGTACAACCAGATAGCGACCGAGTGCAAACCGTTGGCGCACGTAATGCAGGTAGGCTGCCAACGTCAGCATGAAAAGCAACCCGCTGAGCACGTCCTTCCGCTCCGTCACCCAAGCCACCGATTCCGCGCGTAGCGGATGAATGGCGAAGATGGCGGCAACCAACGCGCTCGGCCACAGTTGTCCTGTCATCCGCCAAAGAACCAGAAGCAGCAGGATTGCCGTAGCGGCGTGCAGCAGTACATTGGTCAAGTGATGGACCGCGGCGTCGTGCCCTAAAAGGCGCCACACGAGTATGTGTGAGATGTACGTCAGCGGAACCGTGCTTTCCACGTGGCGATCGGTGAACACCCCCAAGAGGCCCCGCAGGGTAAATTCGCCGGTGACCAACCGATTTTCATATACACCCGCGTTATCGTCATAGTTGACGAAATCGAAGCCAGCGGTCTGGCCAAATACCAACCCAACTGCCAACAACAACAGACCGCAAAAAACCAGCAGGGACATGCGGTCAGAGATCCACGAACCGTTGTCCGGCAAGCGGGAGTCACGGCCTCCGTCGCGGCGCACGGCGCCTGGTCGATCGTCCGGCCGCCCGGTCCATTCATGGCGAGGATTGCCAGATGAGTTCGCCGGTCCGCGGCTGGATTGTCCTTGGCCCATGCCTCGCTCCCAAACCTGTTGCCTTCCTCATTCCCAAACTAGAGCGCACGTCACTTATTTTAATTGGGGGCGGAGCGTCCCGCAAGCACGTTCCAAAACTGGATCGGGTGGCAGTCACGCTTGGAACAAGCTTTCTTGGAGATCGGCAGGTAAAACGGGCCCCTGTCGGTGCGCAAGTCGGGCCCGCCCCTGGTAGTTAAACAAGACTCTTCCGGTTTTAAAGAGCCAGCATTGAATTGCATTGGGCACTTAAGTACTCAGCGCTAAGCTGAGAGAGTTTGTTATTTTATCAGCAGGAAGCGATTGCCGCTTTGCGTGCGGACCAAGAGCAGGACGCCATTTTCCAGGGATTCGTTTTTCATGGCGGCCTTGAATTCGGCTACCGAATGAACCGTTTTTTGGCCGACGCGAAGAATAATCATACCTTTGCGAATGCCTGCGGGGGCTGCGATTCCCTCGGGTCGCACCGCGGCTACGATCACGCCGGAGTTGGCGTCTAAGCCGAGTTTTTGGGCGATTTCCGTGGTCAAGTCTCTTAATTCGAGGCCTAATTCTTCGCTGATTAAATTTGGCCCACGCTCATAGTTTTTGTCGCGGCCCAGGTAGGGAAGGGTTTCGGAGGCCAACTTGTCGGGCAGGGTCTGCACTTCGGCTTGCAGTTTCATTGTGTTTCCGTTGCGCAAGACAACGAGTTGTTGACTTGTGCCCTTCGCAGATCGCTCGACCAGTTCTTGCAATTGTTGAGGATTGGCGATTTTCTTTTCGTCGAAGGATAGAACTATATCGCCCTCTTGCAATCCGGCCGCGGCGGCCGGGCTTTTGGCGAGGACCTCGCTTATGATTACGCCGGAGTTTGGGGGCACGCCCAGATGATCGGCCAATTCGCCGTTAATCTCGCCGATTTTTACACCCAGATACGAGCGCTGAACCGTGCCGTTTTTGATCAACTGCGGGGCGACCCATTTGACAAGATTGCTGGGAATGGCGAATCCGATGCCCATGTAAGTGCCGGTGTTCGATTCGATGGCCGTATTGATGCCGATAATCTCACCGTCGAGATTGACCAGCGGCCCGCCGGAATTGCCGGGGTTGATGGCGGCGTCGGTCTGCAAAAAGCTTGCCCGGCTGTCGGTCGATAAAGCGCGGCTTTTGCTGCTGATGATTCCCGCGGAGACGGTCGAATCGAGCTCGAAAGGGCAGCCGACGGCGATAACCCAATCGCCGATATCCATGGAGTCGGAATCGCCGAAAGCGGCGGCGGGCAGGGGGCTGTTGGATTTAACGCGCATGACGGCCAGGTCGGATTGGTCGTCGGTTTTGATGTCCGTGGCTTTGAGTTGCCGGCCGTCGACCAGTTCGACCAAGATCTCATCGGCGTCTTCCACTACATGGTAATTGGTGAGGATAATTCCCTTGGGGTCGATGATAACGCCCGAACCCACGCCCATGTGCGGCGGGATGTAGCCATGAAATTTATAACCTGGGGGCAGATTTTCACCGTCAAAAAGATCTTCGAAGGGAGTTCCGCGGAAGGGATTTTCTCCGTTTGCGTTGTTGGTCAGCCCTTCCACGCGTTTGCCCTTGGTAATGTTTTTAATTTTGACGACCGTGGGAATGACTTTATGGGCGGCAGTTCGAAATGCCTTCGATAGGCTCTTTCCCTTGGCGGCGCCCTCGTCCTCTTGTCCACGGGCCGATTGGCAAACCCAGGTATTTGCGGCGGCAAGAGCGGCGATGAATAACCAACCCATAAACCAAGGGCATCGGCGAGAAATGGAAATTAACGGCATTTTTAACTCCCCGGATATACTGCGATTTTTAACCATTAGGCCCGCTTGTGATAAAATTATTTCACTCACATACTTCGCCGACAAGTAGGATTAAGGATTATGGCTGGGCTTCTATGTTGGGACAGCAGTTTAATTGCTGCCCTAACGTGGCGACTGAATGGCCCATTATTATCGTAATTGGATTGACAAATACCCCCTTTGGGCATTAAGGTAATAGTAGATGGATGATATTTATTCTTTGTTTACAGTAAAAACCAATTTAATATGGAAAGTACGTCCGGTTTAGATCCCCAAGTGCTTGCGGTGCTGGAAAAGCTGGAAAAGCGGATCGGTTATTCATTTACCGATAAGAACCTGCTCTTGTCGGCTCTTACTCATGCCTCGGGCGCCGAACACCGCCTGGCATCGAACGAACGGCTGGAATTTCTGGGCGATGCCATTCTAGGGGCGGTGGTATGCGAAATGCTTTACCGCCAATATCCGGAGTATTTGGAGGGAGATTTAACAAAAATCAAGTCGATTGTCGTGAGCCGGCAGACTTGCACCAAGATCAGCCAAATGCTGGGGATGCAAGAATTCCTGATTCTGGGCAAGGGGATGACGACCCATCCTTCGGTGCCGCCTTCGCTGTTGGCCAATGTATTTGAATCGCTGATAGCGGCAATTTATCTTGACGGCAACCCTGAAGCGGCAAAGACGTTTATCACGGCATTTGTGGGGGCGGAGATCGAACTGGCCGCCGGCGGCGAGTCGGGCTACAACTATAAGTCTTTATTGCAGCAAATGGCCCAACGCGAATATGGCACCACGCCTACCTATCAGCTTCTCGACGAAAAAGGTCCGGACCACAGCAAGTGCTTTAAGATTGCCGCCCAGGTGGGCAGCGCCCGATATCAGCCTGCCTGGGGCCGAAATAAAAAAGAGGCCGAGCAACGCGCAGCCCGCAACGCCCTGAGCCAACTAATCGGCGAAGCTGCGCCGTATCCTTCGGACTAGAAGTTTGGACTAGAAATCCACCAGGTCGAAGGTGACAAGTTGAGTGCCACTGGCTCCGCCAGTGCATATTTGGATCTATGGCAGGACCTACGCTGGCAAAGCCAGTGGCAAATAGATAAGAAAAACTTGATACAGGAGGGGCGGTTTTGCTTGTCTATTTTAGCTATTTTATCTATCTTAACAAGATCATGGTACCCGGTTGTCTTCAGGCAGAATGTATGCGAAAAAACTTTGAGAAATTTGTAAATAAACTCTAGACAACGATTTGGGGGCGATTAAAATTATATTGCAGCGTATTGCGGTGACAGTCTACGCATCTTTTGCCTGCGGGTGCCAGGGAGATGTTTGTCGAAAAATTTTCGGCAACAATTAAAAAATCTCTGTGACTTGATGCCCTGTCGATGCGCCAAGTCCTCGTTTTTTCCGCGGCAACTTTACTATTCATTTATATGGTGATGGTATCGTTTGACCTTAGGAAGAAGTAAAAGTGGTTGGTCACGAATTATGGATCTGGGATTTTGGAGCGTTTGGGGTTTCTTTTAAGTTGGCGAATTCCTTCTGCAGGCCGAATCCCTTGCCAAATGGCGGATTCCGTCGGCGGTTGGTGAATTGGGTGGTAGAATTTCGTGGCTTTTGGCCATCGTGCACGGCATAATAGATTTGAGAACATATATTATAGTCTATACAACCCCATACTCACCTGAGGAGTATCAAATTGTACGACGCATTACTGGATGGTCTGGACGAAGAACCGCTGGCTCGGCCCGAGGATCCCTTGGAATTGGCCGAGGACGTAGTCAACGCTCTGGACGAAGATGTTGAATTAGACCCTTCACTTCTAGTGGACGGCGAGGAAGACCACGAAGTGGAACTCGACGTCAACCCGGAAGAGTTGCTGGCCGAGATCGAAGAAGCCGAGTCTTGGTCGGACGATCCGGTGCGCATGTACCTGACGCAGATGGGGGAAATTCCCCTGCTTTCGCGCCTGGAAGAAGTGACTTTAGCCAAGCAGATCGAGCTGACGCGGGCCAGATTCCGCCGCAGGGTTTTGGAATGCGACTTTGTCATTCAGACCGCGGTCAAGGTTCTGCGCCGGGTGCACGACGGGGATCTGCCTTTTGATCGGACGGTGCAGGTTTCCGTGACCGATCAACTGGAAAAACACCAAATACTGGGGCGTTTGCCGCACAATTTGCGGACCCTGGAAACTCTGCTTAAACGGAACCGGCGAGACTATAACCTGGCGACGGGCAAGTCATGGCCCGCGGCGCAGGCGCCGCGCAGCCTGGCGCCGCCTGGGCGCCGCCGGCGCCGTGCAGTGCGGCTGGTCGAAGAACTCGGCCTGCGCACGCAGCGGATCGAACCGATGATCAAAACGTTGGATGAATTCAGCCGGCGAGTGGATGAACTCCGCGCGGATTCACGAACAGGTAGCCGAAAAAGGGCCGATCAAGCAGCGCGAGCCCTGGATTGCCGAATACCGCAACCTTCTGCGGATGACGCAGGAATCGCCCACCAGCCTGCGGAACCGGGTGAATTATTTAAAAGGGATTTACCGGCAATACCAGCACGCCAAGCGCGGGCTGTCGGAAGGCAATTTGCGCCTGGTGGTTTCCATCGCCAAGAAGTATCGCAACCGGGGTTTGAACTTCCTGGATTTGATTCAGGAAGGCAACGCCGGGCTGATGCGTGCGGTGGACAAGTTCGAGTACCGCCGGGGATTCAAATTCTGCACTTATGCCACGTGGTGGATTCGCCAGGCCATTACCCGGGCCGTGGCCGACCAGAGCCGCACCATCCGCATTCCGGTGCACATGGTGGAAACCATGTCGCGGGTACGGAACGTGTCGCGGAAGTTACTGCAAAAGCTGGGGCGCGAGCCGACGTTGGAAGAGACCGCCCGAGCCAGCGAGACGTGCGTGGACGAAGCGCGGCGGGTTTTGGCCATGAGCCGCTACCCGATCAGTCTGGATCGGCCGGTGGGCAACAGCGAAGACAGCCACTTCGGCGACTTGCTGCCAGACAGCGCCGCCAAAAATCCGTCCATCGGGGCAACTCACGGCATGTTGCGAAACCGGATAGCCAAGGTGCTGAAGACCCTAAGCTACCGGGAACGGGAGATTATCAAGCTCCGCTATGGGCTGGGCGACGGGTACAGTTATACGTTGGAAGAAGTGGGCCATATCTTTAAGGTAACCCGCGAACGCATTCGCCAGATCGAGGCCAAAGCGGTGCGGAAACTCCAGCAGCCCTGCCGCAGTCAGGATTTGGTGGGATTCCTGGATTAAGACTCCTGTGAATACAACGCAAGCTCATATCGGTTGGGGCGGCAGTTAAACTGCCGCCCTAATTTTTTTATCTCATGCCGCTCAGTCAATAAGGGGCTTGTACCATCGCTATAATCTGGGCGAGTAGTTAGTGAAATTGCGGCAAGATTCTGGTAGTATAACAATAGACGCGGAATCGGTCTGAGTTGGGATCGCGGCGATGCTGCGCAACAAGGAACTTACTTCACAAGAGCGGCAAAAGTTGGAAAGAAAATTGCGATTGCTGGAGATCGGCGAACCTGATGGGAAAACGCAATAAACAAGAAAAAGGTTTTCGGATGATTCGCAAAGAGTCGCAATCGGGCGTGGGATATTCGGTCGTCGAACTGGGCGGAGTTCGGCACGTTCTTATCGCCGCTGCGGCGCGGCATGGCACAGGTATTCACCGGCAGGCCGAGGAGGCCTTGCGGATGATTGAAACGGCAACGATGCAAAACGGCGGGCCCGGATCAATCGTCATGCAATCGGTGTTCCTGCGAAATTTGGCGGATGAGGCGGCGTGCCGGGAGGTGATGCGCGATTTTTATGGAAAGGAAATGCCGGCAACTACGTACATTTCCCAGCCGCCCTGCGAGGGCAAGCTGCTGGCGATCGAGGCTTTGGGCGTGGGGCGCGGGCGGGGCGAGGTGGAAATCGTCCGAAGGGGCGAGCAGACGGTAATCGTCCGCCACGACGGAATCGCCTGGGTGCACGTGGGCAACGTGCATGCCAAGTCCGCGGCGGGATCGGTTTATGATCGCACGCTTTCCGCTTTTCGCTCGGCCGATGAACTGCTGGCGGCGGCCGGTTTCCGCTTTGACGAAGTGGTCCGCACCTGGCTTTACTTAGGCGACATCACGGGAATGGAGGGTCAGGCTCAACGGTATGGGGAGTTGAACCGTGCGCGGAGCGACTTTTACCGGGATTTTAATTTTTCCGCCGGGCGGCCTAAAGGGGACAGTCCCATTTTCGTTGACACAAAAATCGGGACAGTCCCCAGCAAGCCCGTTTTTCCGGCCAGCACGGGCATAGGCGCAGGCGACAAGGACGTGACGATCAGTTGCATAGCGATGCGGGCCGAGCGGCCCGGTGTGGCGCTAGTGCCGCTGGAGAATCCCAGGCAGACATCGGCCTTCGACTACGCCCACCAGTACGGGAGCGAAAGTCCCAAGTTTTGCCGGGCGATGGCGGTTGCGGCAGGGGATTATGCTACCACGTTCGTTTCGGGCACGGCCAGCATTACGGCCTCGGAAACGCGGCACCTGGACGACGTCCGGCGGCAGACGGTGGAAACGCTGGACAACATCGAGGCCCTGATAGCCGCCGACAACTTCCGCGATCATGGGCTTGACGGATTCGGGGCGAAACTTGGCGATCTGGCCTTGGCCCGGGTGTATCTCAAGCGGCCCGAAGATTACACTCAAGCGCGGGCGATCTGCGAGGTGCGCTTGGGCGAATTGCCCACGATATATGCGGTGGGCGATATTTGCCGGCCGGAACTACTGGTGGAAATCGAGGGGATCGCGTTTTCGCGCCGGCAAGGATAATCGAAAGGATGAGGGATGCGGGATGAATGAAAAAGAGCGGAGGCGGCAGATTGTTGAATCTCGGATAACAATATCACTTGCCGGCGATCAACAACCGCCGGAATAAATGCGAATTCCCACCGGCGGCTGTTAGCCGCCGGCTATTGCGAGTGACATTAGTTTTTCGATCTTCAATAAAGCACGAAATGATGAAAAACTGAAAACCAAGAACTGTAAACTGATCACTATTTATGGGGAACACGAATTTTGCGGTAACGGCCGGGCTGTTTGAGGGCGGATTGGCCGTGCTGGCAGTGAGCATAGGCTGGGCCCTGGGCCGACCGCCCATGGAGAGTTTCCATTTCACAGCGATCGATCTGGGCTGGGGTATTATTACCACATTGCCTATGTTGGCGGTTTTATGGATCTCGACAAAAGCCACCTGGCGACCCTTTGCCAGAATCATGCAAGTGCTAGACGAGACGTTCATTCCGTTGTTTCGCCAATGCCGAATACTGGAACTGGCCGTTATTGCGTTTTTGGCCGGGCTGGGCGAGGAGATGCTTTTTCGCGGCATCGTTCAGAGTTGGGTGACCGAAAAGGCGGGCGGGCCGTATGGCGTACTAATCGGCCTGGCAGCGGCGGCGGCGATCTTCGGGCTGTTGCACAGTGTCACGCTCGCCTATGCTTTGTTGGCCGCATGCATAGGGCTTTATTTGGGGGCGATCTGGCTGGCCACGGGCAATTTGCTGGTGCCAATTACCAGCCACGCGCTGTATGACTTTCTGGCCTTTGTGTATTTGGTGCAAATACGCAAATCCAAAGCTATACCCCAAGACGGCGAAGAACAGCCTGAAAATTCAGTGGAATAAAGATTTTTAAAAGCCTATCCGCCCTCACCCTAACCCTCTCCCACCCTCACCCTAACCCTCTCCCAAAGGGAGAGGGGATTTTTAGGATAGGCTCTAATCGGTTTAAGGCGATCTTAGCGGAAGTGCGCATGGGGCGGTTTATGCGTTTCAGGAAAGATTTAATCAACTAGTGCATGGCAGGGGACGAAATATAACAACAGAATATCCGTGATAAAGCGGAAATATTCGCGATTTTAAACATTCGGGGCGCTGTAAACTTTCACATACATGATTATCCCGAGAAGTTTATGAACGATTATGCCGGCAATCAGTTTTTAGTCCTGGTGATCGAAGAGAAGCAAGAGATTTTGCAGCAAGTCGCCTCGGCATTGGCCGCGGGCAATTACTCGAGCCGCTGCTCGACGACCGCGGAAGGCGCACTGGCCGCCGCGGAAGAGACCCCGCCCGATCTGATTATCTCAGCTACAAGTTTGAACGGCGAGAGCGGGCTGGAACTTTGCGAGCGAATCAAGCAACGCCAAGGCCTGGAAACGGTGCCGGTGATGTATCTGTGCGGCGGGCAAATTCCGGATATAATCCGCCGTCACGATCAGATGGGCGGAAGCTATTATGTGCGCAAACCGTTCGACCCGGGCGTGCTCTTGGAACTGGCGGATAAGGCCCTGCAAACGCCCGTGTTGGCCGGCAATTAGCGGTTGGAAAGAAGTGGGGCAGAGGGCAGTAGATAGTCACCCAGAGGATATCCATCGCGAAACCGCAAGCGGTCTTTTCATCACTCATCTTTTTTTTATTCTTCCGCGACAAGTCCTTCGCGCAAGGCCAGGCGGGCAAGATCGACTGTTTTGTGGACGCCCAGTTTGCGCATCAAGCGAGTTTTGTGATTGTCCACGGTATTTATGGATATTCCCATCTGCTGGGAACATTTCTTTAAGGTTAGACCTTGGGCTAAGAGGGCGAGGAGTTCGATCTCGCGGGGAGTGAGTTTCTGGATGGGGTTGGCCGTGTGGGCCGGATGATAGCGCAGCCTGCGCCGGGTTCGATAAAGGTATTGATCCACCTCGGGGGAGAAAGAGCGGCTGCCTTCGGCCAGGTGTCGGGCGGCCTGGGCGATTTGGTCGAAGGTGGCGTATTTGGTCCAGTATCCCCGGATCCCCAAGGCCAAAGTGCGGCGGATATTTCTGGTGCGCACAGTTTCATCGAGGATCAACAGACTGGTTTTCGGGTGTTGTTGGCAAAGCGTTTGGACGATGGACCAATACTGGCCGTGTTTTGCCGCCAATCCGAGGATGACCACGTCGGGTTTGTGTTTTTCGATCGCACTGATGGCATCTTGATATCCCACTCCCATGGCGGCGGTATCTTTAATAGTCCGAAACATGGGGAGAAGTGCATCGCGCAAAAGCGCGTGGTCATCGGCGATCAATAAAGACAGGGTTGTTTTGGGGGTGAAATCGGCCTGCATATACGGAAAGTGTAGGCGCAAGGTGTGACAACTAGGTGTCACTACACTACGAATTTGCTGGTGTTTTTTCACCACCCCCGTTGTTATGGGTAGTCCCCAATCAGGTCGTTGACTATCGGTTTTTATTGGTAAAAATTCTTTAAGGAGGCAAAGAGCGTAAGACGTTGTAAAAATTGGAGTTATGTTCATTGTAGTGATAACGATGGAGAATTCTTGCCCAGTTTTGAAAGGGGATTTTATATGAGCAGTTGCACTTTGGAGCAATTATCGGCCAAGAGGTGTTCGGCCTGTGAAGGCGATATTGCAAAACTCACGGCGGAGAAGGCCGGGGAGCTTATTGAGGCCCTGGATGGGTGGCAGATTACGGGCGACGGCCTGCGCATACGCAAGGCTTGGGAGGTGAAAAATTTCATGGCGGGCATGGATTTTTTCAATCGCGTGGCCCAACTGGCCGAGGAAGAAGGGCATCATCCTGACCTGCACTTGGACGACTATCGTCACGCCTGGATTGAAATTTGGACGCACGCGATAGGCGGCCTGTCGGAAAACGATTTTATTTTGGCCGCGAAAATCGACCGTTTGCCCGTCGAGCTAAAAAAGCAGATTGCATAAAGCCCCGAAATATGCTACCTATGTCTTGCGTTGGATCGGGCTTTGATTTCAAGCACAGATCCTGATGGACAATAGAGGAGCATATTTCATGTCTGAGTCTATGTCGTTGAAGCTTGAGGATTACATTCGCGACATTCCGGATTTTCCCAAGCCGGGAATAATTTTTCGCGACATAACGCCGCTTCTGGGCAATGCGGCGGCGTTTCATCGGGCGGTGATGGATTTGGCCAATCCATTCCGCAGCAAGAAGATCGACGTGGTGGCTGCCGCCGAGGCCCGGGGTTTCATATTTGCCGCTCCGGTAGCCTTGGAACTGAATGCCGCGCTGGTGCCCATCCGCAAGCCGAAAAAACTACCATCAAAAACGCTTTCTCACACGTACGATCTGGAATACGGAAGCGATACCCTGGAAATCCATGCCGATGCCATCAAGCATTGCGCCCGGGTGCTGGTGGTTGACGACCTGTTGGCCACCGGCGGCACGGTCGAGGCCTGCTGCCGACTGGTGGAAAAGGCGGGAGGCACGGTTGTAGGCTGCGCGTTTCTTATCGAGCTGGCCGGTTTGAAAGGGGCGGAGAAGATTACCAAATATCAGACGGTCAGTTTGATTCGGTATCCGTAAGCAGTTGTAGGGTGCGTGCTTGCACGCACGCTCTACGACTATTTTGCGCGTGCGTGCAAGCACGCACCCTACAAAAACACGCACCCTACGGTTGGCCGTGGCACACGTTTGTGAGAAGAGTCGATTGGGGATTGGTTATCTCTAGGCGGCGAGACATTACCTATATTTCCCAATCGGTATCATCGGACCTGAATGGGTTGTTATTCGGAATAACCGTTAAGGCTTTACAATAGATAGGCATCTGAATGCACGATTGAGAACAAAGAGGGACAATCGGACGGCCCTCACCCCCGGGGTTGTAAGAAATGTTGTGTCAAGCGGTGGCACGGACTTCCAGTCCGTGAAGAAACACGGCCAAGATGGCCGTGCCACTTCACTCCGAAACAAAAATCCGTACAGTCCCCTCACCCCCGGCCCCTCTCCCAAAGGTAGAGGGGAGTAATAATTGCCCACACGTAAAAAAGGGAAATGTTCAAAAAATAGGGAAATGTTCAGATAAAAAAGGGAAACGTTCAGATAAAAAAGGGAAACGTTCAGATGCCGCGACGAATTTTATTTGTTTTCTCCGCAATTGTCTTATTTTCGATGTCCGCAACGGCGGAGCTTTGGGGGGCGGAGCAGTATGGCTGGATTAACAGACATTACTACGGGCCGGCGCCGTATTATATATGTAATCCCAAGGTGGTCGAAAATAATGATACTGGGCCGGTTGGGGTTGGCGCTAGGGCAGTTTTTTTTAATTCGTCCTTATCGGGCGGGGCATGTCCGAGCGCTTATCCGTACGGGTATTTTGGGACTCAGTCGCGCCCTTATTCGGTGACGCATCAAAACTATTACAACGATTTCATCCAGTGGAGTTTTAGGCGGGGATATTGAATAGGGTTCAGGGTTCAGCGGTCAGGATTCAAGACTTAGAGCCGATCCCAAAACATAAAACTTTAAATACAGCACGATATTAGAACTACGGATTAATGGCAATTCAGCCCTCACCCTAACCCTCTCCCAAAGAGAGAGGGGACTTTTGGGATAGGCTCTTAAGTTGAGAGCGAGATACTGAATCCTGACCACTGACCGCTGAACCCTTTACCGTCCGAAGCCTACGAAGAAGCTGAACACCTCGAAGCGGTCGCCGGGGTTCCAGGAGACGGGGAAGGCGAAGTCGAAGGCCAACGGCGCCGGTCCCATGGCGGGGACCGTGATTCGCAGTCCGAAGCCCGGGGCCACGCGATATTTGTTGTTCCACTCTCTGATAGTCGGCTCGACGGTGCCCGTGTCGCAGAAGACCACTCCGCGGAGCATGTCGTCGGCGGTAACGGGGAACATGTATTCGGCCGAGGCGAGCAATTCGAAGTCGCCGCCGACAACCGCGCCACTGGGCGTACTCGCTCCGAAAGCCAGGGGCGAGGCGTCGCGGAAGGCGAAACCGCGAATGGTGGAAAAGCCGCCGGCAAAGTAACGATCGTAGGCTGGGGTGTCGTCGCCGGTGTAGGCCGTGGTTCCGCTGAGGCTGAGTACGTGCCGGCCGGACCCGTCGGGGCGTTCATGCAGGGTGAAGTGCTGGCGGAGGTCGATTTCGGCGCGGGGATATTGGAAGGTTCCGATGACTTCCTCGACGGATGCCTGGATCAAGTGTCCTTCAGTAGCGATAAAGGGATTATCGCGGGTATTGTGGGCCATCGAGATGCGGAACCCGTGCAGGGCGTTATTGCCTTCCATTTCGGCGAGATCGGGAATCGTAGGATCGATGATCTGGCTGATGCCCACCCGGGCGCCGCGATAGGCGATGCTGCCGGTGAGATCGGGGCTGAATTGGTATCCCAAGGCGACCTGGCCGCCGATGCGGGTTTCGAACCATTCGGTATAGGCGCGGCTGAAGTAATAGCCGCTTAAGCCCATGCTTATGGACGAGTCGAAAAGATATGGTTCCTCGAAACTGACGGCGTAGCGTTGGACGAGTGTGCCGGGATAGGCTTCGATAACCAGGTGTTCGCCTTGTCCGCGCCAGGCGGTGAAGTTTTTGATGTCTTCCCAGCTTCGGGGAAAGTTGAAGAGGTCGAAGTTTTGCTCGTCGATTTTAATGGTGCCGGTAAGTCCGGCGTCGGAGGTGACGCCCACGCCGAACATGAATCGGCCGGTTTGCGTTTCTTCGGCGGTTACATTCATGGGCAGTTGGCGGGTAGGATCGTTGGGGTCGAGCGTGAGTGGGTTGAACGGCGAGCCCGGGGTAAGGATCGGTTCAACTATCCTATCCGGCGGGGGCATGGCTCCGGCCGCATTGTATGGGCAGGGGACGGGCTGCGCGGCGGGTGGCACTGGCTGAGCCAGTGGCACGCCTGGACCATACACAGTGCCGGGCGGGATGGATTCGGGTTGGGTAGCGGAATATGGGTTATTATATGGCTGAGAATATTGGTTGTTATATGACTGAGAATATTGATAGCCATTTGGTTGAGCGCCTTGCGATTGGGGCGCATAAGGTTGACCGGCCGGCGAGGCATCGCCCTGTTTCGGATATGTCTGTTGAGCATATCCCGGTTGGGTGTATTGCGGTTGAGCGTATTGCGGTTGGGTATATTGCGGTTGGGCAGCCGCAGATCCGCCTTGGTAAGCATTTGCCTGGCTGGGCTGGGTGGATGGATACTGGGTTGGGGCCGAGGTGTTATCGGGAGTGGCTGCGGAGGTCGTTGCGGTGGGCCGGGTGCCGCCCCACATCGGGCGCTGAAAGACCTGAGGCGTGGAAACTCCGGAATCGGGCGTGTATTGACCGCGGACGATCAATTCACTTTGCTGGTTTGATTGTTGAACGGGCATGGGCCGGGGCGGATTTTGAGTTTCGGGCGGAGGGACCTGATAATTTTGCCGCGGATCGGCGGTGCGGCTGGGTGGCACTGGCTGAGCCAGTGGCACGCTTGCGGTGGGTGGCACTGGCTGAGCCAGTGGCACACCAGTGCGGGGTTCTTCCTCCGGCAATTGCCGCCAGGCCTCGGGATTGGTTGCGGTGGCGTCGAGCACCAGGGTTAGCTCGCGATCGCATGGGAGTGGCACTGGCTGAGCCAGTGGCACGCCTGCGGTTTGAACTGGCTGAGCCAGTGGCACGCCCGGGTTCTGCCGCGGGGCCTGCCAGGCGCCGGCGTTTATATCCGGGCTCTGGCTGCGGACCTTGTCCGGAGATTTTGGCTTGCGGGCCATTTGCGTGGGATTGTCCTCTTCGTCGTTTTCTTTATCGGGCGGGCTGTAGACGATCTTGGGGGCGTTTCCGTGGGCCGGATTGTTTTCAAAGAGTTGCGACGACCGGAGACGGCGCTCGCTTGCTCGGATTTCGCGGATATCGACGATGTCGCCGGGATGGAGCGACAATTGATTTATGACGGTGGTGATTTTGGTATGGGGGAATTCGCCTTTGATGGCGACGTCGATTTTACCCACCCGGTAGGGATCGCCTTCCTTGATTTTGTAGACCAGATCGAGCGTGCCCGGTTCGTCGAGGAAGCGGGGATCTGCCTTGACGTCGGCGAATACGTAGCCCACGCCGCCGTATTTGTCCTGGATGGCCATTACGTCGGAGGTCATTTTTGCCTGGTTGAAATAATCGCCGCCTTTGAGTTTCAGATCGGCCATCAAATCTTCGCTGGTGTATTTGCTGTTGCCGGATACGGAGACAGAGCCGATTTTGTAGCGCGGCCCCTCGTCGATGATGAATCTGACGACCATCCACTGGACGGTTTCGAACTGGTCGATGTTGCGCAGTGCCCGGGAGGCCATGATATCGGGTGCGCCGTCTTCGCTGGAGTTGTACTCGCGGACCTCGCGGCCGATGCGTGCGCGGAAAAAGCCCAGTCCGCGGTAATAGGCGGTGAGTTTATTCACATCCTCGTCGAGTTCCTTACGGTCGAGTTCGCCCTTAATAAGATATAAGATGGGAGATTTTGTGTCGATTTGCGTGCGGAGCCGGGCGTCGGAGGCGATGGTGTTTCCCACGAAGGTGACAATTTGAACTTTTTGTTTCACGCCTTCGTTGACCAGGAAAATCGCGCGGTGGTCCTGGGGTTTGTCGCCTTCGAGCAGAGTGACGCGGGCTTTGTCGTAACCGCTGGTGTGGTAGTATTCCTCGATTTTGCGCCGGGCCTCTTCGACGGCGAAGGGATCCAGCGGGTCGCCCGCCTTGAGGGAGGCCTCTTTTTCGAGTCTTTTTTTCGAGATCTTGTTGTTGCCGACGAATTTCACGTCCAGCAGAATGGGGCGTTCCAGGACCTCGAAAATTACGATTCGGCCTTTTGGCGTGGACTGAAAATAGGTCTTTATGTTGACGAACATTTTCGAGCTGTCCAAGCGGCGGACGTCTTCGGCTACCAGGTCCTTGTCAAAGGGCCGGCCTTCGCGGGTGCGGATGAAGGGCTTGATCTTTTCCAGGGGCAAGGTGTTGCCCACGATGCGGACCTCGGCCACCAATTCTTTTCCCGCGTCGGGCGATTGCGCGGCGGCGGGTGAAGCAGAACCGGGAACTGCCGGTTTTGAAACGATTGGTCCTGGTGGAATTTGCTCGAGAGCGGGCCTGTTTGCCGGGGGCAATATGACTGAAGCGGACGCGGGCTCCGATACTTCAGGAGCGGATAAGGGCGAAGTTAGAGCGGGTCCGGCGTTGGGGTCGGGCGGGTATTGCGCCCTGGCCGCCGTGGGCTGGCAAAAGGCAAGTGCCAAGAGCATCAATAATGCCTTGTATATAGGCATTATTGATCTGTCGGCATGTGCTTCTACTGGCAGCTCGGCCATCCTTGGCCCTTTCAGCTTTAGTCGGCAAATCTTCAAATGGCGAGACAAGAGTTACTACGGAAGAGTCCCGCTAGGCCACTGTTACGTGTCGTGTCATTACAGAGTTCTACCGGGTCGCGTAGAAATACCTAAACAGCCGTATTCGGGCAAGGGGAATATTGCAATAATTAGGCAAGAAAACAGCGGGACTTGGTAGTTTGAGGCAACTGGGGAATGGGGGTGAGCGGTGCGAAGCAGGCGGCAGGGGATAACGA
Source organism: Pirellulales bacterium (assembly GCA_963844755.1). Taxonomy (GTDB): domain Bacteria; phylum Planctomycetota; class Planctomycetia; order Pirellulales; family Thermoguttaceae; genus JBEKIK01. Next base: position 166,800 of record CAWJPM010000011.1, on the reverse strand, counting down.
AAAAGAGCCTCCGCGGATCAATCGGCAGATCAATCGCATGTCCGAAAAGATTCAGAAGGTAAAGTAAGAGATCATTCGATAAAAGACAGATTTTTCGTTTTTATCGCGAAACCGCAAGCGGTTTTGTTGTACGTTGTGAAACCGCAAGCCGTTTTTTGAAGGGGCAGACCTCTCATTCTTTTCTATACCATCAATCCTCGTCTTTTATCCGTTAATTTCGGCCCACAAACTCTAAACTCTTTTTCCCTGGTTGCAAAACCTTCTCACGTAGGGGAAAAAATCGTCCGATGTTAAATTGTGATGGTCAAGGATGATGGGCGGGCTGCGTAATGTGTGCGTGTGCGGCAAGTCGGTTGATTTTTAGGACAGTAACGATTATGCCGGATGCTCAGGCAGCCTGCTGTGAAAAGCCAGGGACGGATTTACCCAAACAATTGCGGATTGAAAGACAATGCCCGTGGCCCATCCTGCATCACATCATTTGAAACTTTACACCGAGCGTTCACCCAAAGTGGAGCGGCCGCCGATCGAGGCCATTGGCAGTCTGCACGGGATTTTGCGTGCTTTTCAAGATATGACCGGGTGGTCGCTGCGTTACGTGACGGGGGCCGAGCCGAAAGCCGGCACTGAGCCGAAGCCCGCGGGCGAGCGGATTTGGACGGTTCCCATAACGCCCGGTGAAGGATCGCCTCCCGGACATCTACGATTGGAACCTCTGGATTCGGCGTTGAATACCGGCGCGGCTCGCAAGGCAATGGAATTTGAAACTGCCCGGGCGTTGGCATCGGCCATAGCCGGCATGTTGGACGAACTCCAGCAAACGCGGCACGTGCTGTGGCAGCGAGAAGCCGAATTGGCGGCCGGCGTGCCATTGGTTCCGATGAGCGACGAGGAGTCGCATCTGGCCGAGAAATTGCAAACCACGCTGCGCGGTGCGGCCGAGGCGGTGGATTGCCAGGCGGCCGCCTTGTATTTGATCGATGAAGGCACCACGGAACTGAAGATGCGGTCGTGCTGGGGTCTGCCATTCGAACGCCTGATGGCGCCTGCCCGGCAGATGAAAGGCGAGTTGGCCGATCTGGAGGCGCTTTTGGGTCATGCGGTGGTGATGGAAAACACGGCGCTGATGCCGGGTTGGAAGTCGCCGGAAGATTTTGCCTCGGCCGTGTGCGTGCCTGTGGCGTCGGGCACGACGCTGTTGGGCACGCTCTGGGTTTTCGGCACGGAAGTGCGTGATTTTACAGATCAACAAGTACATATTATCGAGATTGTGGCGGGAAAGCTGGCCTCGGACTTGGAACGCGAAATGCTGCTGCGCGAAGGCGTGGACGGGGCAGTAATGAAAAAACAATGGACCACAGCGGAACGATTGCAGCGAAATCAGTTGCCCGCCATCTCGCCCATGTTGGACGACTGGGACATATCGGCATGGGCCGCCCAAGGGCAGGAACTGGGCGGGGCGTTTTACGATTGGTTCTGTTTGTCGGACGGATTGCTGGGCGTAACGCTGGGCGACGCCATGGACCGGGGGCTCGAGGCGGCAATGACGGCCTGTGCCGTTAAGGCAGCCGTGCGGGCGCACGGTCAGTACCATCGCCAGGCCGAAAAGACCCTGCAGCAAGTCAATCTGACGCTGTGGACCGGCTCGGCGGGCGATCAATACGCGGACATGTTTTACGGATTGATCGAAACCGCCAGCGGCCGGGTGAGTTATGCCATGGCCGGCAAAGCGTCGGTGGTTCTGCTGCGGCAAGACGAGTGGAAATCGCTGAGCCATATCTCGCCGCCGCTGGGAGAAAGTCCGGAGACCGATTATGAGCCGTTCGGGTATGAGCTAAAACGCGGCGAGGCGTTGGTGATATTCAACGAAGGATTTCGCATAGCGGCCGACCGTGAAGGGCGAATGCTGGAGGAATCGGGGCTGGGTGAATTATTATCGGCAAATATCCATCTTTCGGCCGATCAGATGACCTCGATGGCCCGGGAATGCCTGCGATTGCACGCCGCCAATCCGGATCAGGACGACGTGGCGATAGTGGTCATAAAGCGGGCCGTATCTTGACGTCCGCCATGGGCGGGGTAAAATGAACGTGCATAGAATTTCGCGGGAATGGCGGAATTGGCAGACGCGCTAGGTTGAGGGCCTAGTTCTAGCAATAGAGTGCAGGTTCAAGTCCTGTTTCCCGCACTTCTTACGGCACAAGGACTTACGTCAATCTGGCGTCAGCCATTTTTTAATTGGCATTGCACGTCCGTGTAACAATGGTGTAACAGAATTGCAGGGAAATGATCCTGCAATGGCAGGGCAATCCTGACGCAATGCCTTCCAGCATAAGGTCTTTTGTGCTGTATTATAGGCTTCTTTTACGACACGAAGTCAATCAGGGTGTAATACGAATTCTAATTTAAAACAGCGCGCATTCTATTGCGCCCTCCCAGATTGCCCATTATAGTATAGCGACACCCGAACAAGGAGGTCGCTATGGAAGTGAGAGATCATTTACCTTTGGCAGAGTTAGAGCGTCTGGAGCGGGAGGAACGTGATGCTCGGCGATCCAAACGTTTGCGGATTATCATTTTAGCAATTAAAGGATATACCGCCCCGGCGATTGCAATGTCACTTGGTTTGTCGCGTCGCGTGTGCCAGGACTGGGTCTATAGGTTCAATGAGCAGGGATTACAAGGGCTCGAAGATCAATGGGGCGGACATCGTCAGGGTCCACTAACACCGGAGGAAGAACAGCAAATGAGGCAGCGGCTGGACGGTGGGCCGACGCCTGAGGATGATGTTTGTTCGCTTCGAGGCGTTGATGTGCAACGTATTCTGGCTCAGGAGTTTGGCGTTCTCCGCTCGCTGCCTGCCGTGTATTACTTACCTGCATCAATTGGGCTATTCATATCTGCGGCCCCGGCCGCGTCATCGCAAATTCGATGCGGAAGTACAGGCGGATTTTCAGCGTCGGCTGCCAGAGCAGATTATGACGATTGCCGCAGAACATCCGGGAAAACAGGTGCATGTCTTTTTCCAAGATGAGGCGCGATTCGGGCAGCAGGGAACCATGACCAACGTCTGGGCATCGAAGGGATCGCGACCCGTAGCAGTGCGTCAGACACAATACGAGTACTTGTGGGTTTTAGGGACCGTGTGTCCCGATACAGGGAGAGCCGAAGGACTGTTAAGCCCTCGCCTGAACACCGCTGTGGTCAATGTGTTTCTACATGAGTTTTCGCAAAGACTTGCCAGCAATGAACATGCCGTGATGATCTGGGATGGTGCCGGTTTTCACCGGAGTAAACAACTCCGAGTACCTGAAAACATCAGCCTGGTGCAATTACCGCCTTATAGCCCGGAGCTTAATCCGATTGAAAACCTCTGGCACTATCTTAAAAGCCACTATTGGTCGAACCGGGCATATGCTGACTATGACGCTTTGGAAGATGCCGCTATCACCGCCTGGCATACCGCGGTCCTCGATCCAGAAATCATGAAGTCTGTCTGTGCTGTCCCCTACCTCAAACGCGCTGATTTAAATTAGAATGCGTATAAGATGCCGGTGTTTCGAGAATCTTTGGGCTGCCGTCGTTTTGTTCTCGACTGCGATAATCGATTGTGTGCTGATCAACCATTTAGGTGGATGCTAGAGCGCATCAACCATAAGTGTAGCGGGTGCCATGGCCACGCTTACGTGGCCATGCTTCAGTTTTCGCGGGTAAACATGCCCACGACGAGCGTGGGCATGGCACCCAACACGCTACACTTATCTGAGAAGTGCTCTAGCAGTGTTACACCAAGCGTTACACCGCTTTTTTACTTCTTCCCTGCCCCACTCCATCCATGATCTGATCTCTCAAGAGAATGGAGCCGACTCGCCAATCGGATAGCTTCCAGAAAGAGACCACAAGATAGGATTCTAGTGCCCCGAGCCTATGCTACCTCTCGTCTGACCGACTTCGCAATACCAGGAAGGGTGATTTGACAAGAAAAAACGCTAGTGTAAAATAAGGGGCAGTGAGGGAAACCTCACACTCTTTCGCCTCTGGATTCCCTGCCCCATCCAGAGGCATTTTTATTTCTTGTTCTTATTTCTTCATCCACTTCTCCTTCAATTTTAGCCATTCCTCATTGCTCGGGCAGCCAGCATCAGCCCATCGGCGAAGTTCATGAGTATTCAATCGCATACTAGACCCAAGCCAAGCGAACTCCATTAGGCGTTTGACGGTTAGCGCGTGAAAAAACTCGAAAACCTTCAGCATTTTCGGGCGTATCAAGGGTTAACAACAACATCCCTTGACCCGAACCATGGAGGTTTTCGAGTGAATACCAAGATACGACATCAGATCGCTCGACGCAAGCGGCGGATTGCGCGGCGGCTGGACAAGAACGACAACCGGGGTTGCGAGCGGCCGATGATGACCGCCGCCAACATCCACTACGAGATTGCCGATCGTACTCGGGCAACTGCCGCCGGGGGCATCGGCGCCTTGCATCTGCTGACGCGCAAACTCCAACTCGATGAGGCGATCGACCGCAACCTCTCGTTGTTCAAGATCCATCTGCCGTACCACGAGTCGGACCACGTGCTGAACATTGCCTATAACCTGCTGGCGGGCGGAACGTGCCTGGAGCACTTGGAGATTCTCCGCAAGGACGAGGCCTACCTCGACGCCCTCGGGGCGCGGCGCGTGCCCGACCCGACGACGGCAGGCGACTTCTGCCGCCGTTTCGGGGCCGGCGACATCTCTACCTTGCAGGAGACATTCAACGCCACGCGTCTGAAGGTCTGGCGTCAGCAACCCGCGGAGTTCTTCGAGGAAGCCGTGATCGAGGGCGACGGCACGATGGTCGAAACCACGGGCGAGTGCAAACAGGGCATGGACATCAACCACAAGGGCCAGTGGGGTTATCACGCCTTGGTGCTTTCCCTGGCCAATACAGGCGAGGTATTGTACGTGCTCAACCGCCCGGGCAACCGGCCCAGCCACGAACACGCCGCGGGCTATTTCGACCGCGCGGTGGCCCTCTGTCGTCAGGCGGGCTTTCGGCGGATCCTCTTGCGTGGCGACACCGACTTCTCGCAGACGGAGCATCTCGATCGCTGGGATCAGGACGGCGTGCGGTTCATCTTCGGCATCGACGCCACGCAGGCCTTGTACGAAATCGCCGAGAATCTGCGGCAAAATGCCTGGAAAGAGTTGCGTCGCCGTCCAAAGCGCAAGGTGCGCAGCGTGCGGCGGCGTGCGGAGAAGGTCAAGCAGCAGATTGTCGAACAACGCGGGTTCGAGGACGTCCGTTTGGCGAAGGAGCACGTCGCCGAGTTCATCTATCGCCCCGCGAAGTGCCGCAGGAGCTATCGGGTGATCGCGGTGTGGAAAGACCTGGAAGTGTACCAAGGCCAGAAAAAGCTGTTCGACGATTCGCGGTGCTTCTTCTATATCACCAATGCCTGGGGAACGCCCACGGAAGAAGTAGTGTTCGGGGCCAACCAGCGCTGCAATCAGGAAAACATTCTCCAACAGCTCAAAAGCGGCGTGCGGTCGCTGTCGGCCCCCGTGGACAACCTGGTGAGCAACTGGGCATACATGGTCATGGCCTCCCTGGCGTGGAGCCTGAAGGCCTGGGCCGCGTTGCTCTTGCCCGACGAGGGCCGTTGGAGCGAAAAGCACGGGGAGGAAAAACGCAAACTGCTGCGGATGGACTTTGCCACGTTTCGACGGGCGTTGGTCAACGTGCCGGCGCAGATCGTCCGTGGCGGGCGGAAGATTCTCTATCGTCTGTTGGCATGGAACCCATGGCAGCACGTGTTCTTTCGCTTGCTCGACCAGCTTCGCAAGCCGCTGCGATGCTGAGACGAGAAGCTTGAAGCTGGAGTCCGGATGCTCCGGTCCGCCGCGGCCTTGCCACAAAAGAAGGGAAAACGAACCATGCAACACCCACAACCCGACCAATCACGACTGCCCTGTGGCGGCCCCGCTCGCGCTGTGCTCCCACTCGTCCAACAAATCAGCCTCCAAAACGCCAACGGCCTTCGCTTGTTTTGGGACTAGAGCGCATCAATTTTAAGTGTAGTGGTAACCGCAGTGTCGAAAGTAGTTTTGGCACTCACTTTCCTTGAAAGCCGCGATAAGTTGTCCGCAGCGATTCCAAAGCGCCTCCACGGTTCGTTCTGCGGAACTTTTCAGTAGCCATTTGAACTTGGAAAAAACATTTTCAATTGGGTTAAAATCGGGACTGTACGGCGGCAGATAAAGCACCGTTGCGCCGACGGCCTCTATGGCTTCACGAACGCCGGCCCTCTTGTGACACGACAAGTTGTCCATAATAACGATGTCGCCGGCGCAGAGTGTGGGGACCAGCTGTTGACGCACATAAGCCAAAAACAGGTCTCCATCCACGGAACCGTCGATCACCAAAGGCGCGGTCAAAACATGCCAAGGTGGGAAACGAGGAGCTTGAAAACTGGCTTACCCGAGGTCTGCAACCGCAGGTGCGGTTCTGGATTCACGAAGCCGATATTGCGGGCAAGCATTTTGTGTTGATGGAGATTTCCGCCGCCACGCACATGCCAATTCGTTTCTACGGTGCGGAGTATATACGTGTTGGAAGCCTCAAAAAGCGTCTGAAGGATCATCCTGAGAAGGAGCGAGAACTATGGTCCGTTTTGAGCCAGCAAGATTGGTCAGCCCAAATATGCGAGCAAGCAACGATTGCCGATCTTGATTCGATGGCAGTTCCTGCGGCCCGAGATGAATACAAAGAGAAGAATCCTAAATTGGCCAAGGAAGTTGATACTTGGGACGACATAACATTCTTGAATAAGGCGAAACTGTGCATCAATGGTCAGATCACCCGCACGGCCATTATCTTGTTGGGCAAGGCCGAATCAGAACACTTTATTTCTCCATCAGTGGCTAAGATTACGTGGATTATAAAAGATGACAAGGGCGTCGAGCAAGACTATCAGCACTTTGGTCCGCCTTTTTTGCTTGGTGTAGACAAGGTTTTTGATAAGGTTCGCAATTTGACCTATCGGTACATGCAAAACCAGCGGCTTTTTCCGACGGAAATCAGCCAATACGATCCGTGGGTGATGCGTGAAGCCTTGCACAACTGTATCGCCCATCAAGACTACACGCTTTGCGGTAGAATCGTTCTGGTCGAAGAACCAGGATCGTTGCTGATGACGAATTATGGGAGTTTCATGCCTGGGAGCGTCGAAGCAGTCATTCGGCGTGACGCTCCCGAAGCCAGATATCGAAATCGGTTTCTGGCGGATGCGATGGTCAATCTGAAGATGATCGACACTATTGGCAGCGGCATTCGGCGGATGTTCACCGAGCAACGCAAGCGATTTTTCCCTTTGCCCGACTACGATTTGAGCGAGTCGAATAGGGTGAAGGTGCGGATATTCGGGAAGGTCATCGACGAAAACTACACTCGGATGCTGATGAGCCAAACCGATCTCGATCTGTTTGATGTTATAGCACTGGACAAGGTGCAAAAGAAAATTCCATTGACGGAGGAAGAATTCCAATCGTTAAAAGCCCAAAAACTTGTAGAAGGTCGAAGGCCAAATATCTATGTTTCGGCACATATTGCAGCCGTGACTGGAGCAAGGGCGGCATATATCCGCAATCGAGGATTTGACAAGAAGCACTATAAGTATTTAGTCGTTTCGTTCCTTGAGCAATATAGTCAGGGGAAGCGAAAAGATTTTGAGGACTTGCTGATTAAAACGATGCCCGATGTGTTTTCAGAGGAGCAGAAGCGACATCAAGTGCAAAACTTGTTGCAGGAAATGAAAAGAGACGGCGTTATTATTACAGACCCTCCACATGGAGGTAGAACCTGGTTTTTGAATAAATCCGCCGACAGCAGCGAATTTAGACCATGAAAACTACCGATTGCGGACATTGTATGAGCGTAACCCCTTTTCCATTATGCGGTTATGCGTTCGTATAAATCCATCCATTCCAAATCTTATTATACGAGTTTATGCGAATCATGAATGATTTATGTTGACCAAGATACCATTGATGCGGTGGGAAAATCTCGCTGGGTAAAGTGGCGTCTGACTAAAACGTCCTCGGAACCGAAAGATTAGATAGAGATTTAGACTGAGAATGCACGTATCGGAAGATGTAAATGTTTGATTAGATAGAAGTTGCGTATAACTAAAACTAGAAGGCATTGGAAGAATTGAACTGTTAGTGTAATGCCCTTGTAGGGGGTGGCTAGTGCATCTCGGGCATGGGGCGGCTTTAGAGCGACATCCGTTTGTTTTGAGAAGACGGAGCAGGTCAGTGCAAGAGTTTTGAGCCGGTTGCTGGGCTGGCGATGTTGGCGTTTGTGGTGATGATGATGATGGTGGTCGCTATGATGGCTTCTTTGACGGTGTTGAGGATGGTCTCCCGAGTACGGAGAGGGTACGGCGTTGGTACGGAGCGGGTATGGCGTTGCTAGGGGTCTTTGAAAGCCGAGTTTAGAGGTGAATTATGCCAATTGGTGGAGAAGTCCCTTCAGTCCAAAAGCCTTTTGTCCGCTACGCCGAAGAGGCAGGCTGGGAATATCTCTCGCCCGAGGATGCGGCTAATCTGCGACGTGGATTAAACAGTCCATTACTGGATTCGGTGCTGATCGATCAATTGCAGCGACTCAATCCTGGCATTGTGGATAATATTCGGGCTGAACAAGTTCGAGATAGACTCTGCCGAGTACGTCCCAACATCGAGGGCAACCTTGACGCATGGGAATTCCTTAAAGGCTTGAAAACCGTTTTCGTCGAGATGGAACGGCGGGAGCGGAACATCAATCTGTTGGATGCCGATTGCCCCGAGAACAACCGTTTCCATATCACCGATGAATTTACGTTCTCGAACGGCACCCCGCCCGACATTCGCACCGACATCACACTGTTCATCAACGGCGTGCCGATCATCGTAGTGGAAACCAAAGCCGCCACCCAGATCGACGGACTGGCGAAGGCTCTGGACGACATTCGCTATTATCATCGGCATGGAGCCGAGTTGCTGGCGGTTGCCCAAATGTTTTCCATCACACATCTCATCAAGTTTTATTATGGAGCGACTTGGAATACGACCCGTAAGGGACTTTTCAATTGGCGGGACGAGCAGGCAGGGGATTACGAAACGCTGGTCAAGACCTTCGTTGCCCCTCGGCGTGTGCTGCGGGCGGTGAGCGAGTTTATCCTTTTCACCCGCAAGGATGAGGAACTTTCCAAAGTTGCGCTGCGACCACATCAGATGCGAGCCGTCGAGCGTTGCGTTGTAAGGGCGAAGGATGAAGCAAAACGGAGAGGACTGATTTGGCACACGCAGGGGTCGGGCAAGACCTACACGATGATTACCGTTGCCAAGCGGCTCATCGACGAAAGCCTGCTGGTTTTGTATTGGATTTCGTGGGCATTTTTGAGAACTTGGAAAAGGTACTCGCCTTTGACAGTCAAGACGTTAAAGGCGTGGTCGAGGGAATTGAGGTTCTCAAAGAGCGTTTTGCCGAGTTAATGGATCGGGGTCGAAAGGAATATCTGTTTATCACGAAAGGTCGAGCGGGCGATAAAGCCGTTGAAGCCTTGTTGGAGCATTTTTTGGACATTGAAAGCCATCCACGACATTGTGGAGCGAGATGCCCGCCAGGAGCCGTATCTCATCAGCATCGGGGATAAAGCCGAGCAGATTGCCCAAGCGTTCGAGGCTCGGCAACAGACTTCGCAGCAAGCATTAGCTGGTTTGGAAGGGTTGCGTGCCGAGTTGCGGCAGGCTCAACAGCGGCGGGTCGAAATGGAACTATCGCCCGAGGCGTTTGCAGTGTATTGGATTTTACATCAGGATGGCATCGCCCAAGCCCAAGAAGTTGCCCAAGCGGCGGCGGCGTCATTTGAGGAGTATCCCCACTGGCAGACCAGCAGCCATCAGGAACAGGCGGTTCGCAAGAGCCTCTATAAGGCTTTGATTACAGCGGGCATTGAGGGCGTGGTGGAAGTGGCCCAACGCCTGATGAAGATGCTACGGAGGGTTTAACCATGCTGCTCAAAGCCGATTGGACGCCATTGGAAAAAGTCGTTTCCAAAGACCTCTTTAAGAGTGAAGTCGATGCGTGGTCGAAGCGGATCAAGGTGGAGCCGAAAGAAATCCACATCCGTCCCATGAAACGAAAATGGGGCAGTTGCTCCACTAATGGCCGACTTTCGTTCAATATCGAGCTAATGACCGCCCCGGCTAAAATTCGCAAGAGAGTCATTGTGGAGGAACTGCTGCACCTGAAAGTGCCGAACCACGGGAAGTTGTTCAAGGCGTTATTGCGAGCGTATTTGGGAAAAGAGGCGACCTATGCGTCATAAAGAAATAGCCCGTGCCGTCGAAGGAGCAATACATTGTTTGATCAACGAGTTTCAAAATGAACCGACACGCTTTTTCACCGAGAATGATTTGGTGTGCTACTGTTATTCGCTTCTTCAGGAGCACCTCGCTGAGTGCGGCCATGCAATTCAGAATGGTCACAATGGTGCTGTGCAACAGCTTGTTTGGTGGTGGTGGTTTTGGTGGTGGGCGTGATTTTTGCGATGGCGGTCATTGCGATGGCGATGTGACCGCCTCAGCTTCAATTGGGAAGTGCAACATGCAAGTATCGTTCGACGAAGGCAAACTGTTTTACAAACTATATGCGGCATTGTTATCCTTTGTGAACCAAAAACTGAATGTCATACCCGAACAGTTTTCGGATTCTCGTGGATATACTTCTATGCCTCCTGAGAAAAGAATACTCGTTCGAGACGCCCTTTATAAACACCAAGACCTGATCGACCAATTTATCAAGGAAAATCCAGCCAATCTACCCAAAGACGAGTTGGAAATCGTCGGCAGTTGGAAACACGCAGTTATCGGACAGTTTTACATCTATCGCTATTTATCGAAATACACGATCTTTCTCAACGGCTCGCCTCCAAAAGCCTATGGTGTCTTGGCACTTGCCGACCCGATTGAAGATTTGATTGGGCCTTATCTCCCCAGCTTAAAACATGCCGTATTACTGCCGTTAAATGGCAAAATTATCTATGATGGTCTTCTGTGGGGGCAGAACATTACTTTTGGTGGCGGTATCAAGAGAATGCTCAACGACGAGTACCGCCAAGCAAAAGAAACATTTGGGATCATCACATCACTGCCCCACGATGAATTGTCGATCTCAAAGAAACCAGTGAAGTCGAAAAAGGTCACACAAACTCTCAATCGCTCGATGGAAGCTAAAGATATTCTTGCTGACATTGTTGGATTAACAGATACATTCTGTAAGGAATATCTCAACGAGGAATATGCCGAAGCCTGTTGCACGTTGGCGGGAGTGCTGGCTCGGAAGCGTCCTTCGCCACTACTGAAAGGATCACCGCCGTCTTGGGCAAGCGGAATTGTGAGAATAATCGGGCGTGTCAACTTTCTGGACGATCCTAGTCAAACGCCTCACATGAAGCTAGTCGAAATCGACAAGGCATTTGGCGTCGGGCAAAGCACAGGACAAAACAAATCCAACGAGATTCGGAAATTGCTGAAGATTCACCAGTTCGATCCAAAGTGGACACTGCCAAGCCGGATGGACGACAATCCGTTGGTTTGGATTTTGGAAGAGAATGGATTCTTGATGGACATTCGTGATGCCCCACGGGAAGCTCAAGAAGTTGCATTTGAAAAGGGGCTTATTCCCTATATTCCAGCGGATCGGGAAGAGACAAATGATTGAAGGAGCAAGCCATGTCTAAACGAAAAACAAAACCAATCGTTCCAGCAAAATTTGCCATTGGCGATATTCGGACCAAAGAAGCTCTTGTTCGAATATATACATTTGATTTTAAGAATGTTTTTGACGTCGCAAATGCCGTTTTTTTAAACCAGATGGTTATTTAAGAGATAGCGAGTCAATTGTATGGTTATCAATTTTTTGAAGTGCGGATCAGGGGTTGGATATATGCGCGTTGCACGGTACGGCAAAGGTCGAGCAGTTCTTGAGTGATCTCAGCCAGTTTTACGAGGTCGGCGTCATGGACGACGGCGGTTTCGAGACGTTCCGCGGCGGCCCTGATGTTGGGCAGGTCTTTTTCCGCAGCGGTGATTTTCAATCGGCTCGCCAAGGAGGCCAAATCGGATCCTTTATGTTTATCCAAAGCATAGGCCAAGCTTTCTATAGTTTGCCCGATACTCACCGCAGTCTCATAGGAAATATGGCTCAAATGATTTGATTTTTGTTCATGCGAATTAGAAATATGCGCGATGAATTCTTCGACCAACTCAGGATCGAACTGGGTACCGGCGCAGCGTCGGAGTTCGGCAAAGGCTTCTTCTCTCGAGTGTGCTTTGCGATATATGCGGTCGGAAATCATGGTATCGTAGGCGTCGGCGATAGTCAGGATGCGCGTGCTTAAGGGGCAGTCTTTCCCCTTTATTAGATCGGGACGGGAAGGATTTCCATCGTACCAGGTGTGGTGATGCATGACCATCTCGGCCAATTCTTCATTTGCAAAAGCGAAGCGGATGATTTCGACGCCGATCCGCTCGTGGGCGTTAATAACTTTCCATTCATCCTCGTTCAGCGGGCCGGGTTTCAGCAGGATCGCGTCTGGAACGCCGATTTTGCCGATGTCATGAAGCAGGGCCGCGGTTTCGAGTAAGTAGACATCGGAGGCGGGCATCTTACCGGATGCCATAAGTACGCATATATCGGCCACCCGGATGCTGTGCTCAGCCGTGCCGGGATCGCGATAAGTAAGTGTGGAGAGCAACGCGCTTACGGCGTGGTAGGGGATTGCCGCAATGGTATTGACAGTCTCCGGCAAGGGGGAGGTATGGGTAATTAGCGATTGGTCGATTGCTTTGTATTGATCGGCTTGATCGGATCGCACGGACTGATTACGCCCGTTGTACTTGGCAAGATATAGCGACTTGTCGGCTTGCTGCAGTAATTCTTGAGGCTCGGCCGCACCCAGCGTAGAGGACGAAATTCCCAAGCTTACGGTTATCTGTATTCCCTTGAACTGGGCGGCCATGATTGTTTTGCGGAAGCGTTCGGCCGCCATAAAAGCGCTGTCTATATCTATATGCGGCAACGCGATACAGAACTCTTCGCCGCCGTACCTGCAGATCAAATCGCATTCGCGCATAGTTTTTTGCAGAGTGGAGGCAACGCCTCTAAGCACGTCATCCCCAATGGAATGGCCCCATTTGTCGTTTACATTCTTAAAATGATCGATGTCGATCATGATGCAACTAATGGGATGGCCGTATCGTTGATTTGTCTTCCAATGTATATCGAACTGTTCGAAGAAGGAGCGGCGGTTCAAACAACCCGTGAGCGGATCGATCGTGGCCAGGATTCGCAATTCTTCATTTTGCTTGCGAATTTCTTCTCGCGAGTGTTCGAGTTGAACCAGGGTTTTATTCAATGCATCCCGTTCCTGTTCCAACGGCGTCACATCTTCAAGACATACTACAAGCCCTAATATGGAGTTTGTAGGACTCCGCACCGGTGCGGCGTTGACGACGAAAGTACGATAGCCGCCTTGTTGAGTTTGCAGACGGAGAATAGCGCCGGTTTGCGGGGTTCCTTCGCGGATCGCGGTGCTCCAGGGAAATGCATCGTCGGACGAAGCCTGTTTTTCCCATGGCAACGAAGAAACCGGTTGTCCTTGAAGCTTAAGGGAAGAAATGCCCAACATGTCCTCAAGAGCGCTGTTGGCCAGCATGATCCGCTCTTTATGATCGAGGACCAGCAAGCCTTCGGCAAGGACGTTTAACGCCGAGCGCACGCGGCTAGGCACGGCCTGCGACGGATCCAAACATTTTAAAATGCGGCTTAAAAAAAGCAAATTCAACAAGAAGCATGATACAATGATGAATGTTATCGAACGAACGGTAGGCGACATCAATGAGCCGACAAATCCCGGTTTCTTCAACGCGACAAAGTGCACTTCCAGATGGCCCCAATTTTGACGTATACCGATGAATGGAATTTTAATTTGATCATTGGTTGAGTTGACCGAGGATGGAAGATCCCAGCCATGGCCATGATTGCCCGCTTCTGCCCATAATTTGCCGTCCTTCCGTCGGATACCGGCCGATATAATGTCGCTGCGGCTGGCCAGGTACAGTTGCAGCAACTGCACCGCGCCATCGTGGTTGCCTTGGGAAACCAGCATGGCGGCCTGCAATCCGATTGTTTTACACAGAGCCATTCGGTCGTTGACGGCAATCTGGGAGCGATCCGGAATCAATCCCAATGTCATGGCCATCAAGATCACACACGCGGTGACGCATGCAAGACCAAAGGCAACTCGTGTTTTCGCGCCGGGCAATTTCATCGCTAATTTCTTTGATGCGATATTTTAGTTGTTCCATCAGCATGCAATTGCCCCTTCGTCAAATCGTTAATCTCGTCATCCATTACAACTTCCCTCAAAATGCCCGCTTAAACTTGCGGCGTTTGGGGAAAGACAGCCGGTTATAACATGGACGACAATCAAACTTAGCTTATTGCTAACTCCGGCAACGGAGTATTAAATTTGTTTAAACCTTAGAAGTGCGCGGCGATTTAAAGAGTTTAACCGCTGCAATGCTCGCCACCTGTAAAATGAGAGTATCTTTTACGATCAGTAATCGCTGCGGATGCGGGGTTCAAACGATAAAGCAAATTTCACGCGATCCAGAGAGTTAGGAGTGCCTAGAAATGTCCATGCGCAGAGATAAATTATGCGAAACCAGTGGAGAAGAGGCTTTACATGCGGCTGGTTTGCACGAATTCAATCGTTTCCCTGTAGCGCGAATTATAGCAGTTATGCCGATTGTATAGATTGTTACTCCTGCCAATTGTCAAATGACAGAATGTAGCCGAGGGGTTCTTCCGCAAAGAAGGAACCGATTTCATGGATTCCAGGCATTACGCATGCGGCGAATTTTATCGCGGCACCAGCGCTGAAATCGATTGAACAGGAAATCGCCAATGGATTGACCTTGGGGCGTAAAACTCACTTGTGCGCGCTGGCCGGCGGCTAAATGAAGACTTTGATCCAAAGACAGTTTCACCTCTCCTACGAATTGTGGAGAGAGCAAATCATAAGACTCCGGATTGGATTCCTCTTTCTTGTCCGGCGATTCTTTTGCTTTGGTTCGCACTGGAAGCGGCCCGCCCTTGGCGGCTGCAAGCGCCGGGTGGAGCGGTTCCAAAGACGCGCGGGGTTCGATTTGTGACAGTGTGTTCTGGATAACTTGTTCCCCCGCGCGTATCGTAACTGTTTTTCCGACTTGGGTAAAAAAAGCGTCGGCATCGTCTTGGTCCACCGCCACGCGCACTTCCTTGCAATTGTCGTGTCCCAGCAACACGATCTCCGAACCCTCGGAAAGATACTTACCCAACAACAATTCCGGTTGACGGCTGACAATTGTGCCTGACGCGGGCGCCCGGACTACCAGCCTGGAAGTTTGCTGGATTTTTTTTACTTGCCGTTTTTCCAATGCTTCTAATTTTTGCTGTTCCGCTTTCAGCGCGGCGATTTCTTCCTTGTGCTGCAAGGTGCGGATAGTGAGCCGGGAGATGTCGATTTCTCTTTGCAAGTCGGCCTTTTCACATTCCAGTTCATCGTTTGTCAACACGGCGATTACCTGGCCCGGGCTAACGGCTTGTCCCGATTTGACTTCGATTTTACGGACGAATCCGGGACTGTAATTTCTGATCACTATAAGTGGTTTGTATTCCACTATCGCCGGCGCGGTGATGCGGAAAGGAGTGGAACAGCATAGCAACAATATGCACAGCAGTGAACAAACGGCGCCGCCGACAAGCACGGTGCGCGTTGGTGAAGCTTTCTCTGTGAGACTAGGGCTGCGATATTGTTTTGCGAATCGCCAACAGGCCAAGGCGGTTAAAAGCGTAATAATGAACCAGATCATGTGCGATTCTTCAAATGGCAAAATAGATAATGTCACGATAATGAGCGATAAATATACTATGCAGCGCCAGATTGCCGCGATAAAACCGTAGCAGGCGATGATTTGGCGTTGCCGCGGGGTGTCTCCGGGGAATACCACAGGACCGCCCGCCAGAATTTTTCTGCGCACGCTGCTCCAAAATTGCTGGCCGAAACCATATAAATTAGGTATTTCCAGCAGATCCATGAGAACGTAGTAACCGTCGAATCGCATTAACGGATTGCCGTTGAACAGCAGGCTGCCTACCAAGGCGACGACTACTATATAAACACACCCATAATGAATGCATCCCGGGCCGGAATAATGCCAAATCAAAACTGCCAGCGCAGCCACGAACATCTCCATATAAAGGCCGGCCAAAGCCGTAAAGATGCGTTGCCGTTTAGAGCGAAAAGCCCAGGAGGACGTGACATCCACGTAAGGGACCGGCATACCCCAGAGAATCATGATCCCCATTTCAGAGACAATGCCGCCATATTTTTTACAAACAAAGCCATGAGCGGCTTCGTGCAAGATTTTCAACAATATCCAGGCAATCATTATAGTCATCCAGTTGTGAGGGACGACGACGGTCTGCAGTTCTTTTGTGAAAGAAGACCAACTGGAGAATAATTGCACGATTGCCGCGAGGCATGCGCATAGCCAAACTCCGAAGGTTGCGGATTCGAACAGCCAAACACACCAGGGCAGAGCCGCTGTAAAAAAGCGATCGGGATGCAGCAAGGGGATGCGAATCGCCAATGGATTAAAACCCTGGCGGGAAGAGGGAGTAGAGTCGTTTTTCTCGTGTTCCAGGCTCAGCATGCCCGAAGGATAAGCCAATTTTGCGTCCAACAACCAATGGACGATATGCATGGCTTCCTCTTCCGAGAAGGCATCTTTGCCCAAGGTGTTCGCCGACCGGTTAAGCACGGCGTCGAGCGACGTCTTGCCGTCGAGCATGGCAATGAAGCTGCCTTCTGTTATGCCCAACCGATAAAACTGGATTTTTTGAGGATCTTCCAGAACATAGCATGGCTTGCCGTGGTAATATTGCACTGATACGTGCAAATCTTTACGCAAGTTGATGTAAAGTTGCCTGGGATCGCGGGTGCTGGCATCTCCGGTGCGGTTCATGTTAGCATCCGAAATAAGAAAAGACATTTTCCCAAAGTTTGTGGAACAAATTCCAGTACAACACGTGCCTTGCGCAGTAGATGGTAGCTCTGCCGTTCATGCCGGGATGAAACAATTCGTTGGGATTATCGACCAGTATTTCGCCGACGAATACATAGTCCGCATCCCATTCTTCGGTGCGGGGATGGATGCGAATAAGTGTTCCGTCGAGGGGCTGGCCGGGGTATGCATCCAGTTTGACCGTGACTTTTTGGCCGGCTTTCGCTTCAGTGATATCGCGTTCCGGAATTGCCACTTCCACCACCATCTTGTCCAGAGGAGCGACTTCAAAGAGATTTTGTCCAATAGTGACGGGCATTCCTTCGGCCCGTTTTTGGTCGCCGCGCAGGACTATCCCGCGAACGGGACTCTTAATTTCCAATTTTTTGTTCCGCGACTGGAGCAATTCAAGCTTCAAATCCAGCCGTTCCTTTTCCAGCGCAGCCATTTGGGCGGCGCCCTGGTCCTGCTTGGCCAACTGGACATTTCGCTTGACTTCCGAACGTTTCAACTCGGCGTTTGTCTCTGAAATCGCCAGGCTGATTTCCCGGGCGTCCATCAGCGCCAATACCTGATCTTGTTTGACCACTTCGCCGGGTTCCACCAGGCTCTTTTCCAATATGCCTTCAAAGGGCGCGGCGATGAATCGGCGCACAATCGGTTGCAGCCTGCACTTGCAGCTTATTTTGTAGGGCCAAGGGATCCACAACGCCAGAAAAACTATGCCCAACAGGATCGGCAAGGCTGTGATCAATAACTTGCGCCGGTGCTCGGTCAAACGCTGAAACCAACGCCGCAGTCGGCTTGACTCAGACCGCCGCAACAGATCCAGGCAGGATGCCACGCGCGGTTCGCTTGCGCGAATAAGTCCTAAATTAAGGCGGTTTTCCGCAAAGTCCTTTGTTCCAAGGAAGATCCAGGCCCCCACGGTTTTATCATTGGCGGTGCGCAAGGGGCTGCTGATGGCCGCTACGCCGTCGGCGTGGGCCGCGAGATTCTGGTGAGCCAAAGTCGCGTGGTGGGAATCGTCCCCGGCAAGAGGCCATTGCGTTAATTCCTCGCGCAGCACGGCCTCTGCCAGAACGGCTTCGATGTCGCGCACGCTTCTGGGAACGCCGGTCGACAGTCGCCATGCCGGAAATGGCCAACATACGGAAGGTCTCCGGATGTTTGCCGCAAACCCCCAAGGCAACCTGTTTGCAAGCTACAAGATTTTGGAAGTCGTTTACCAGATTAGCGCAGGCCTCGGCGAGACCATTCGCTGTTTTCCGCGCGCTGCAATATATCCATTATGCCGGCTGCCGTGTGAGCTTCCCATTCCGTCAAACGCAGTTTTTCCTCGGCCCGCGCAGCAGCCGAATCGTCAACCGCGGGAAGCCCTGTCAGGCAATCTTCCCAGGAATGTTGGGAAAAGCAAACCGATGGACCGGTTGTGTTGCTCACGAGTAATCTCGATGTAAATATGTATTATATGACTTTATTTATCGCTATTTTCATTCATGGCGGCCATGGGCGCCGTCTGCGGGGTGGGGATTATGGAAAGAAAGCAGGCCATTCCGCTGCGATAGTGTTTTTGCGCGTTATCGATGATGACTTTCACCCGAACCGTGCCGCTTTCCGGATCGGTTACCTGGCTGACGGTTTCGATGGCGCCTTTGGCCGCCGTGGTGTCTCCGGGAAAATTTACCGCTACTTTCTGGCCCACGGAAAAACGACTAACTTCGCCTGCGGCAACGGGAAAAATGACCGTTAATCGATCGCATTGGACGAGGGTCAGCACGATGGGATCCGTGGCAGCAACTTGTTCGGAAACCTCCTTATGGAGTTTTGTGACAATACCGTTGATCGGGCTGATGATTTTTCGGCGCTCGATTTGCGTGCCGATCCGGGCATATTCCAATTCCTTTATTTTCTGCTCTTCCTTGGCGGCAAGCAGTTCTGCTTCGGCAATTTCCAATTCGGCCTTTGCATGCTTCACTTCCTCGGCGTGCGCGTGGCCGTCGGCCTGGAGATCCTGGAGTGTTGTGAAACGGTTCTCTTTGAGTTCCACCGCGGCCGAGGCGGATTTTATCCGGCCTATAGATTCCTTGCTGACTTTGGCGATTTCCAGGGCAGCTTCCAAAACGTCGGAATCCAAGGTAGCCAGAAGTTGCCCCTCATGCACCGTATCGCCTTCTTTGACGAGCAGCTTGGTGATTACGCCTTGTTCGGCCGATGATACATTGATGGTCCTATATGGTTCAGTAAAACTGTCTACATTGTTGGCATGAAGCGATTGCATGTTCATCGTCAAAACCATGACAATTACAAATACCCACCTAATCAAATGGACAAGTTTATTTAGTGTTTTCATAATATCAGGTCCTTAACTACAGCCCGGGGAATAAACACCCTGGGCAATAAATATGTTATGGGGATTGTTGATCACACTTCGTTAATATATCTCGCAACCAACGATCATGGAGAAACAAACTGTGCCGGGACCAATAGTTTTGCCGTTCCACGCGGTTTTGAACGCGGGCGATTTCTCGTGTTAAATTCAATGTAGCTTCGCACTTATCATCCGCCAGGCGGTTCATTAGTCGTTTCAGGCCGGGTGCATATTTTTTTATCAATGGATCGTCGGCGGCCACATAGAACCTGCATGATCCCAGATCGCCTTGGCGTGCGGCGCGGCCGGAAAGTTGACGGTCGATGCGCCGCGAATCGTGCCGTTCAACGCCAATGACGTGCAATCCTCCCAGATCGGCCACTCCCGGTTGCAGGCGAATATCGGTGCCCCGGCCGGCCATGTTCGTGGCAATGGTCACGGCGCCGGCTTCACCGGCGCGGGCCACAATCATGGCTTCCGATAAATCCTGCTTTCCGTTAAGGAGCCGGAAATGGATTCCGCGCGACTCGAGTTTGGCGGCCAGATACTCGCTATTTTTGATCGTCCGAGTGCCGATCAGAACCGGTCGGCCGGTTTTCATGAGATCGGCGATTTCCTCGACTATTGCCGCGTATTTGTCATCAGAGCGAATAAAATATCGGGTTGGGAGCATTTTGCGCCGGCAGGGCTTGTGAGGAGGAATGGCCACGATCTCCAACTGGTAAATGTTCCAGAACTCCCGTTCGCTGCCTTGCGCGGTTCCAGTCATGCCGGAAAGATGCGGGTAGAGTTGGAAATATCGCTGCCGGGAAATTCGGGCCATCGAGTTGTTCTCGGGATTGACGGCAATCCCTTCCTTGGCTTCTACCGCCTGATGCAAACCGTCTCGCCATTGCCTATCGGGATAAAACCGCCCGGTGTACTCATCGACCAAAAGCACCTTTCCAGATTTTACCACGTAATCCACATCTTTGTGCAAGAATTCTTTGGCATGCAGGGCTTGCTCGACATACATATCCCAAGGGCGGCGGAGCCCGCTTTTCGGCATCGATTCGCCAGCCGTGAAGATTTTTTGTTTTCCCGAATCGGTAAAGGTGATGCGTCGATCGACGCGGTCAATGAGGTAATCTTCGCCGCAAATAAATTGTGACGCGGCGTCCCGAGCCGAGATATAGAGCCGGATCTCGACGTCGGCGCCGTCCGTGCCTTGGCTGAGCAACAAAGGCGAAGTAGCGGAGTCGATCAAGACGCTGTCTATCTCATCCACGATGGCCACTGCAAGCTTTCTTTGCACGGTCAATGCCTTGGCTAACTCCCGGCCCTGCAATAGCGTCCTGAAACCGGAGCCCAAGGCCGTTTTCGGCTGAGTCCAGATACGAAGCTGATCGCGAAGATAGTCGAAACCGAATTCTTGATCGGCGCCATAGGTCACATCGCAGGCATAAGCCGCTTGTTTCTCGGTAAGCGAGATATCGTAACGGTTCAGACCGACGGATACATCCAACATCTTGTAAACCGGCGATAAAAGTTCGTAATCGCGCTGTGCCAGATACTCGTTTGCCGTGACCACATGTACTCCGCGGCCGGTCAAGGCATAGACGAACGCAGGCAGGCTTGCCAAAAAGGTTTTACCGTCTCCGGTTTGCATTTCCGCCGCGCATCGGCCGGTTAAGATCAAGCCGGCCAGCAATTGTTCATCATAGAGCGATATCCCCAGACAGCGCCGCGTCGCCTCAAAGACCAAGGCAAATCCTGGAAGCGTGATCTCTTCGCGGGAAGGAAACTGACCTTCAAGGACGACCTGTCGAAGCCGCCTGCTTCGGCATAGCAGTTCCTCGTCGGTGTAATGCCGTAAAGAGACGGCGAAATCATGCACTTTTTGAACGTGCCGCCACTCGGCTTTCGTTGCAGAACGGGTGCGAGGCCAAAGCCACTGCTTGGCACGAATTAAAATTGGAAATGGGGGGGCTGAAGCGACACCGGTGATCATGGCATGGTTTTTCACTCGGCGATATTACTCACAAATGGCTCTTATCGTAAGGCGTTCGTAGGCGCCGCGGCTGCGGCTGGAACATTGATAATAACGTGCGGCAAAGGCGTGGCGGCTTGAGACGACGGCGGAAGCGGCGCGGCATCCATTTCGGATTGCTGCGCCGCGCCTTGTTCGGCGCGGATTGCCGCAGGCGATGATCTTAGAGCGCCCTGCGCCGCGTTATTGTTATTTGCCCGGGTATTTGCAGGCGCATTGATTGTCAAAGTCGTGCCTGCGGTTGATACGCTGGAAATTTTCAAAACGTGCGGCGACTGCGCGGCATCCGCTTTACCTTGCGGCGGCATGCCTTGAGCGTCGCGGGTTGCCGCAGGCGGGGATATTTCAGCGCCCTCGGCCGTGTTGTTATAATTTGCTTGGGCTTTTGCCGGTGCATCGTTTGCCGCATTCGCTCCGGCGCGAATGCTAATGTTTGTTAAGGCGGGCTCCGGCGGCGGAGAGGGAGGCAGCCGTACAGGCGGCGCAGGCGTCGTCGGCGGGGCGACTTGGGACGGCGGTATGGGAATTTCCTCCAGGCCTTTTTCCGGCGGCATCTTTTGTTGGGGGGGCGTAGACGCGGGAAGGCATTTCAAGAGGATCCCAGTGGCTCGGTTCAAGTTGGCCAAAGATATATTGTAACCGACTTGCGCCGAAGCAAAGTTAAATTCCGCGTTTCCATACCGCTCTTGTGCGGCCAGCAGATCTTCAAGCACTATGCCGGCCACTTGCTCTTCGCTGGGCAATAATCGCCAACGCGCTTCCAGATAGCCAATTTCGGTGCCGGCGGCCTGCATGGCCAGGTATTGAGCTTGCGCCTCATGGAACGAAGCATCGACGTCGCGCACGGCAACTTCAACTTCCTCAACCAGGACGGCCACAGTTTGTCTTAATTGCAAACTGTATTGTTGGCATTCCAATTGACGTTTTTGCAGGCGGGCCTTGGCCAAGTTGTTTCCCAGGGGCACTTCAAATTGCAAACCGGCCGTGTAGCCCGGTTCACCCACGCTGAATTGATCTACGAAAGCCCTGCCCATTTGGCTATCTCCCTCAAGGCCCATGGTGTACACGCTTAAAACCGCATCCAACACCGGGAGCAGATCCTTTTGCGCAACTTGTTGGCGGAGGCTGGCCGCTTTGATCTGTTGCAGGGACTGATTGACTTCCGGACGATTGTACAGGGCCGTGATAAGCGAATCGCGCACTCCGATGCCGGGATATTGCAGATGGGGATATTGAACTGGGATAAGTTCAAGGTGATCGGGCACAAAGAACTGGGGGTCATTCACGAGGAGATTGATTTTAGCTTCCGCGTTATGGACCGCTGCATCGTAGCGTATCAGGCCAGCGCGTCTTGATTCGACGGCTGATTGGACCCTTACAATTTGGCCGCCGTTGGCATCGAAATTTTTTCGTGCTTCCAATTCGTTAAGTATCGATTCGGCCTGTTGTAAAAGTTGCCGTTTTTGCAGCAAGATTACACGTTCCAGATACAAAGTCCAATACGCTTTAGTTACATCTAATAAATGGTTTTGCAATTCGGCCGCGAATTGGTCCGAAGCCGCGCTGGCTTCGATTGCCGCCAGGACGATCACGCTTTCGTTGTATGCGCGGCCTGCCCCGTTCAATAACGGTTGCGTATATGAAAGCACAAGCCTTGATGATCCTTGGGGATAAGGCGCCCAGGAGGGCTGATAAATGAGGGCATTGTTATCGTCCAAACCGAATTTCTGAGACGCTTCGAATTGCCCGCCTAACTCTGTCCTTTTACGGATGCCCCCGCTGTAATACCAGTTCGAATCACGGTACCGCGGCGTGAGTGAGGTGTCGCCGCCGGCTGTAAGAATAGTTGTCGCGGTCTCGCTAGTGCGGATAAATTTGCTTTCCAGGAAGGCGCGCGGGTCAAATGCGGCTTGGGCTGCACAGATCTCCGTCTTCTGAATTTCAGGAATGGTGCTCAGCGCCAGGACTTTGGGGGAAAACTTCATCGCCCCAAGGACCAGCCCCTCCACGTCGATCGTCAATGCGCGATCCGAGTCCCACAGAGGACGATCCAGATATTGATTCCACCATGGCTCAAATCCAGGGGGAATGTCCTGTTGAATCTGGGCCATCCGCTGGGAATGTTGCTCATCGACCGAGGCCATGCGTTGTTCGTAGGGGTTAAGCAGTTCTTGACGCGCAGAAGGTTCGGCCGAGAAAAGGACATTGGATTTTTCATCAGATGACAAACAAAGAATAATCGCGCAGAGGCTTACAACCAGACAGCTTGCTCGATAGGCAATCTTTTGATGATTAGTTGCGGGGGACGTCATCATTTAATGCCAACAATCTAATCTATTTGCGATATAGATTTTAAATCATTTAAAACGCCCCATTTTCATATTCGACATCTCCGGCATACTTCAGGAAAAAGACATTCTTTTTCCTTAACATTGATTTTATCTATACAAAAGGACTTTCTGTTAAAATCCAATGTTAATTTATTATGGTAATAACATTCTTTTCCCTTAACATTGATTTTATGGGCATAAATGGACATTTTGACAAGAACGCGATGTTAAACTGTCACGGTTTTGCCGCTTGTCTGGCAGGATAAAAAACATGCGTCTCGATTTAAATTTACTATCCGTGAGATTTTATAGTATCTATTTAATATCTTTGGAGTTATATGCTCTTCGCGCACACCGATTGGGGGCCAACGAATCTAAACATTTGGAGAATATACGTTTATAAAAAAATGGCCGTATGACCTTCCAGTATTTCTTGCGCTAACGCCATTCAACTTGTAACAAGCATCCACTCGACTCGGTATCTTGCCCTCGGTGATTACATGTTCAAAAATATTTTTTATCGTAGTTGTGCCCTAGTTAGTGAACTAGAGGATACTCTGAGGCATTTGTATCGATGGCACCGCTCATGGTCTACGCCGCCGCGAGATCGCGTGCTGGACATGTACGCCTTGGAAGACCGGGTACTGTTCAGTATTGCACCGATTGTTAAGGCCGCCGCGTTACAAGCGGGCACTGTCGGAACTGGTGCGGCAACGGCTCAAAATCCCCAGGCCGGCGCGATACCCGCTCCGGATCAAACCTTGCTCGCCGTCCATCGGGGCCACGCCGGGCAAGACACTAGACAGGCGTTCGACGTTTCCCTTAGCGCGGACAACGTCGCACCCGCCGCTTCTTGGGCCAATTTACGGGCACGGCACGATGCCAACCATCCGCATGCGGCAGACAATCAACGGCATGTTGATTTCACAATCATCGACGACAGCCTGCAAAACCTGGATCAACTTATACGCTCGCTGGATCCGAAATCCGAGGTTTTGCTGTACGATCATCTGACAGAATCGCCCACCGAAGTGTTGAACACGGTCTACAATTGGGCAAAAACCAATCATGTCGAGATCGGCTCCCTGTCCATTCTCTCGCATGGTACAAACGGAAGTTTTGTATTGGGCAACCAGTGGCTTGCCTCCTCGAACCTGGCTGAATCGGCCCAAGCCTGGCAGCGCCTGGGTACCGCGATGGCGCCGGGCGGAAGCATCGACATTTTTGGCTGCAATGTGGCGGCAGGATCAAACGGACAGAATTTGATCAACAATATCGGACAACTGAGCGGGACCACGGTATTCGCCTCGGTGGATGACACGGGGCGCGGCGGGAACTGGGTGTTGGAAGCGGCATCGACGGCCGGCAACGCGTCTGCCTGGCAAAATCCGCTTAATACCGAATCGCTCCAACAGTGGGACGGATTGCTCACCAGCATTGTGGTCACGAACGCCAACGATTCCGGTCTCGGCTCGCTGCGGCAGGCCATTTTGGATGCAAACGCCAATCCGGGCATGGACTATATCACATTTGCCATCCCCGGATCGGGATTGCATACGATCACGCTTAATTCGGCATTGCCTAACATCACCGATATCGTGTCCATCGACGGTTACACCCAATCCGGAGCTTTACCCAACACCCAGGCCGTGGGTGACAACGCCGTTTTGCAGATTGAACTCAGCGGCGCCGGGGCCGGCAGCGCCGCCAACGGACTGGTGCTTGGCGCCGGCTCCAGCGGCAGCGTGATCAAAGGCTTGGACATTGATGGATTCGGACAAACCGGAATTTACATCCTCTCCAACAACAACATCATATCCGGCGATTTCATAGGCACCAATGCCGCGGGGTCGGCCGCCTTGGGGAATAGTTTCGGCGTGAACATTCTCCATGGTCAATACAATACTATAGGCGGCACGACTGCCGCCGCCCGAAACATTATCAGCGGCAACACCGCGGAAGGCGTTTACATCGACACTGCGAATTTCAACACCGTTGCCGGCAACTACATCGGCACCAATGCCAACGGCATCGGCGCCATCGCCAATAATATCGGCATTTATACTTACCTCACATCCAACACCACTATCGGCGGCACTGCCGCCGGCGAGGGCAACGTCATCTCGGGAAACAGCAACTGCGGCATCTATATGGATTGGGGCCTCAGCGGCGATGTAATCCAAGGCAATTACATCGGCACAAACGCCGCCGGAACCGCCGCTTTGGCCAACGCTACCGGTATAAGGGTCAATCATACAACCGGCCTTACAATCGGCGGGGCAACGAACGGCGCCGGAAACGTCATTAGCGGCAACTCCGGCGCCGGAGTAAATATTTCCGATGATTCGCCTGACAACTACAGCACCGTGTGCGTACAGGGAAACTCGATTTATTCCAACGGCGGTTTAGGAATCGACCTCGGCGGCGACGGCGTTACGCCAAACGATACGAACGATGCCGATACCGGACCAAATTACCTGCAAAACTTTCCCGTGCTGGCCAGCGCCACCGCCGGCGGCAGCCAACTCACCGTGCAAGGCTCTTTGAATAGCACCGCCAACGCGAGCTATTGCATCGATATCTATACCAATGCCGCCGCCGATCCCACCGGATACGGCGAAGGTCAACGCTATATAGGCAGTTTCAACGTCACCACCGATGGCAGCGGAAATGTCATTTTCACACAGACATTCGGCGCCAGCATCACCGTAGGCGATAAAATATCGGCCACGGCCACAAATCTTCTAACCAACGCCACATCCGAGTTCTCGCAGTGCTGTACAACCGCCGCGCCCGGAATCAACGTCACGCCCACAAGCGGCCTGACTACCACCGAAGCCGGCGGGCAGGCGACTTTCAACGTGGCCCTGACCTCCGCTCCCAGCGCCAATGTGACCATTAATCTCAGCACTTCGGACGACACCGAGGGCACGATTTCCACTTCCTCGCTCACATTTACCACTGCCAACTGGAACGTGGCTCAAACAGTCACCATTACCGGGGTAAACGACAATCTTGTTGACGGCAATATCGCTTACACCATTGTCACCGCGCCGGCAATCAGCGCCGATCCCAATTATAACAATATGAAAGCGGCTGACGTGTCGGTGACAAACATAGACAACGGTTATAATACGATCTGGGTGACGAACAACAGCGATGTTGTCAACGGCACCGTAACGTCGATCGCCGCGCTGTACGCCAATCCCGGAGCCGACGGCATATCGCTGCGCGAGGCTATCGAGGCCGCCAACAACACCGCCAACGGTCCCGGCGGACCGGATCGAATTTACTTTAACATTTCCGGATCAGGGGCGCATACAATTGCACTGACTTCCGCGCTCGATACCATTACAGATCCGGTGATTATAGACGGTTATACCCAGTCGGGCGCTTCGGCGAACACACTGACGTACAGCGAGAATGCCGCGCTAATGATAGAACTCAGCGGCACAAGCGCCGGCAGCGGCGCCAACGGGCTGACGCTTGGTTCCGGTTCCAGCGGCAGCACCATCCGCGGGTTGGCAATCAACCGTTTCAACGGGAACGGCATCAGCGTTTTATCCGACAATAACATTATTGCAGGCGATTTCATCGGCACAAATGCCGCCGGAACCGCCAGCCTGGGCAATAATTACGGCGTATACGTTTGCGGATCGGGAAACATGATCGGCGGCACAACGGCGGCCGCCCGCAACCTGATCTGCAACAATACCGGCACCGGAGTGGCCGTCTCCGGCGGGTCAGCGACCGGCAACAGCATTCTAAAAAACCACATTTATTCCAACGGCGGCTTGGGTATTGACCTGGTAGGAAACGATTCGGCGCCTTACGGAGTGACGTTAAATGATACGGGCGACACCGACACCGGCCCGAATAATCTGCAAAACTTTCCCGTAATTACTAGCGCGATTATTTACAACAATCAATTTACAGTAAAAGGCACTCTGAACAGTGCAGTGGGCGCCACATATCGCATCGAGGTCTTTGCCAACACCACCGTCCCTGCCGACGCGAGCGGTTACGGTGAGGGTCAGCGATATTTGGGCAGTTTCAACGTTACTACCGATGGCAGCGGAAACGCCAATTTCGATCAATTATTATCAAACGCCAGCGTTACGGCAGGTGAGAAGATATCGGCGACGGCCACCAGGCTGATAGCCGGCAATCTGCCGACCGACACCTCGGAGTTTTCCCAATGCGTAACGGCCGCCGTTCCCGGCATTACAGTGACGCCGCTAACTCCCTTGGTTACATACGAAGAAAGCGGACATGCCCCAGTGCAGTTTACAGTGGTGCTGAACACAGAGCCGACGTCTGACGTAACGATTGGGCTTGCCGAGAGTACGCCAACCAGGGGATCGCTTTGGGCCAACGCCGCCTGCACGATTCCCATTTCGACGCTCACCTTTAACTCGACCAACTGGAGCACGGCGCAGACTGTCTATGTCAAGGGCATAGATGACACGTATGTTGAAGACGCCACCGGTCCTTACTCCAGCGCATACACCATAACCGCATCCGTGACCAGTACGGGCGACGCCATATACAACAAGAACAACGCGAACGTCGCGCCCGTGGCCTTGTCGCTGACCAATACGGACAACGATCTGTTCAGCACGATCTATGTGAACACGACCTCGGATACAAGTGACGTAAAGGATGCGGGCGGCAATTCAATATACACCTATTCTCCCGCCTACCTGATTAATAATCCCGGGACGGATGGGAGCATATCGATCCGCGAAGCGATTTATGCGTCGAATTACGCCGCGAGCAACTACATGGTCAACGGCGTGGATGTCCGGACCAGGATCTATTTCGATATCCCGACATCCATGGGCCAAACCACGCACTACTCGGATGGCTCGTCTGCAACCACATACACTATAAATGTTCACAACATGTCTGTTCCCAGCGGCGACGCCAATCGCGGTCTACCCATAATCCAGGCCAAAGTAATTATAGACGCCACGACCCAGCCTGGTTTCGCAGGCAAGCCAATCGTTGCGCTAGATGGAAGCACATGGACCAACAGCAAGCAAGCCGGGTTTACAATCAACTTCCCGGATGTCTGCGTACGCGGATTTGACGTCGGCGGCTTTGTCAAAGGCATTTACGATAGCGGACACGCCGACATAGTCGTTCAAGCCTGTTACGTAGGCACGGATCTCACGGGAACAACGGCCAAACCCAACGGCACGGGTATCAGCTTCGTAACCAACAACGATGCCTCTACTATCGGCGGGCCTTCGGCATCCGATAGATGCGTAATTGCCGGCAATACCGGCATCGGAATATCCTTAGAGGGCGTGAAGACCGGCTTCACTCTGGTCGAAAACTGTTATGTAGGCGTCGATGCCACGGGGAACACCAAGATGGCCAACGGAGCCCAAGGCATACGCATAATAAATGGAAGATCGAATGTTACCATCACGGGCAATGTAATTTCCGGCAACGGGACCTATGGAATCGATAACGCGGGGACGAGCGGCATTATCATTTCGAGTAACTACATCGGCGTGGGAGTGAACGGGACCACACCCATCGGCAATACCAGCGCCGGCATTTTGGTCGAAGGTAGTGCAAGCAACGACATGATCGGCGGGACCACCGCGGCGTCCGGGAATATAATTGCCAATAACGGCGGCGACGGCATAAAGCTAAGCAGCAGCGTGCCCACTCCCGGCACTGTGATCGAGTCGAATAACATCTACTCAAACGGCGGCAAAGGCATCAATTGGGTGGGGGGAACCCCTCCAAATCTCCCGGTAATAACTAGCGCCGTTACCAATGGCTCGTCGCTGATTCGCATTTCAGGAACCCTAAGCAGCACTGCGAACAAGGATTTCAGAATCGATCTGTTTGCCAGTTCCGGCCGCGACACCTATGGATACATGGAAGGACAGGTGTCCCTGGGCTACACGACCGTTCACACTGACGCCAACGGAAATGCGAGTTTCACAACCGACTTCCCGGCAAACGTGGCGGTAGGCCAATACATCAGCGCAACGGCAACCGATCTGTCGTTGTACACCACTTCAGGATTTACGCAAACCAACGTCACCGCCCAGAACGTGGGCATTACCGTAACTCTGGTGAGCGGCCTGAATACGACGGACAACCCGCCCAGCGACCTGAAAACCACGGAAGACGGGGGCACGGCCCAGTTCAGCGTGGTGCTGACTTGTGCCCCGTTGTTTGACGTGACAATTCCGATCTGGTCGGACAACACAGCCGAGGGCGTAGTTTCGACTACATCGCTCACCTTTTCGCAGGACAATTGGAACGTGCCGCAAGTTGTGACCGTAACGGGCGTGCCCGACCATATTATGGACGGCAACAAGCTCTATCACATTATTACCGACCCCGCTGTCACCTCAGATCCCATTTACAGCGGTTTGAACCCTGCAAACGTGTCGGTGAATAACATCGATGTCGACGTTCCCGGCATTATCGTGACGCCCACCAGCGGCCTGATTACCAGCGAGAATGGACTGCAGGCAACTTTCACGGTTAAACTAAATACCCGGCCAGATGATCCAGTGATGATCGATCTGAACAGTTCAGACACTTCCGAGGGAAAAATCGACAAATCGTCGCTTACGTTTGACTCGAACAACTGGAGCGACGCGCAGACGGTAACAATAACCGGCCAGGACGACGGCTCGGCTCACAGCACGAATGTGAATTACAGCATCGTTACCGCACCGGCGACGGGGGATGCGCATTATGCGGGCATCGATGCGGCCGACGTATCGGTGATAAACGTCGCTAATGATGCGGCGGGATTTTCCGTGATTCCCATCACCCCTTTGACCACCACCGAGGCCGGCGGGCAGGCTCAGTTTGTTGTTCTCTTGAACAAAGCGCCCCTGCCCACGACGACCGTGACGATCGGCCTGAGCTGCTCGGACGCGACTGAGGCAAGGATCGACAAAACGTCGCTTACCTTTACGACGGCCGATCCCAACGCCGCGGATTATTACACCAAACCGCAAATTGTGACTGTTACCGGAGTGCCCGACAATATTATCGACGGCAACATAGTCTACACCGTCAACTTTTCCGCGGCCGTCAGCGGCGACCCGGCATACAGCGGGATAACGCCTTCTGCCGTATCGCTTACGAATACCAACATCGATACATATAACATAATATACGTGAATACGACCAGCGACACGGTTGACGGCGACGTCACGTCGATTGCCGCTATGTATGCCAATCCCGGCGCTGACGGAGCGATTTCTTTGCGCGAAGCGATTTTGGCGGCGGAGGGCTCGGGCAACACGTCGCCCCGCCCGCCGGACCAGATTTACTTCAGCATTCCCGGCGACGGGGTCCAGACGATCACTCTCGGTTCGACGTTGAGTATCACCACCCCCGTGGTTATCGACGGTTACACGCAATCGTATACCGATCCCATTACTCATGCCCATTGGGCGGCCGCGCCTAATACGTCAGCCACGAGCGACAATGCCACGATTTTAATACAAATCAGCGCCGGCGGCAGCTGCAACTTTGACGCGATAGACCTGGCCTCCGGTTCCGCCGACAGCACCATCAGCGGACTGGCCATCGGCAAATTCGACGGAAGCGCAATCAAAGTGTTTTCCAACAACAACACCATTAGCGGAAATTTCCTGGGCACAGACGCCAGCGGCGGCATGACAGGCTGGGGCAACGGTTACGGCGTATACGTCACGGGCGTAAACAATAATATCGGAGGCGCTTCGGCCGCCCAGCGCAATATAATATCGGGCAACACGACGGGAATCGACGTGTACGGGGCCACGGCGACGGGGAATAAAATTCAGGGCAACTTTATCGGATCAACTGCCGCCGGGACCGTGGGCCTGGCAAATGCTACCGGCATTCTAGCCGATCGATCGACGAACCTTACAATCGGCGGCACGGCCAGTGGAGACGGCAACCTGATCGCCTTCAATTCCGGCATAGGGGTGAACGTTTCCAGCGCATCGACATTCGTGGAAATATTGGGGAACTCAATTTATTCCAACGGCGGCCTGGGGATTGACCTGGGCGGCGACGGCGTAACGCTAAATGATGCAGGCGACGCCGACACTGGGGCGAACGACTTGCAGAACTTCCCGGTGATTACTTATGCCACGATACTAAACAACACTCTAGTTGTTCACGGCTCGCTGAACAGCACGCCCAGCACGACCTACCGCATCGAGGTCTTTGCGAACGACGTCGCCGATGCAACCGGATACGGCGAGGGTCAGTGCTATTTGGGCAGTTTCAACGTTGCCACCAACAGCGCGGGCAACGCCAACTTCGACAATTTCAGCAATGTCTTGAACGTGAGCGTTGCCCCGGGGAAGATGATATCGGCCACGGCGACCAACCTGACGACGAAGAACACGTCGGAATTCGCCCAGTGCGATAATGCGGTTGCGCCGGCGATTATTGTAACGCCCACCAGTGGTTTGACTACCTACAAGGACGACCAACAGCGAGCCACCTTCACCGTGGCGCTTGCAAACGCCCCCACCGCCGATGTGACCATCACTATCAGCAGTTTAAGCACTTGGGAGGGGATGCTTGTGAACGGCGCGAATCTAGTCTCATCGATTATGCTTACCTTTACGCCTACCAACTATGGTGCGCAAACTGTCACCGTGGCCGGCGTTAACAATGGCATTATTGAAGGCAATGTCGCTTACACAATTTCCACCGCGGCGGCCGCGAGCCAAGATCTGAACTACAACGGCCTGAACGCCGATGATGTTTCGGTGACAAATAACAATACCAATACTTACAATACGATCTACGTAACTACCAACAAAGATGTAGACGACATTAGGGATGCGGACGGCAATTTACTAACCACCTATACAATCGCTCAGCTTTATTACAACCACGGTCCGGACGGCATTTCGCTGCGCGAGGCGATCACGGCGGCGGACAACACCCCCAACGGCACTGGCGGAAATGATCGCATTTACTTCAATATTCCCGTTAATCCAGCCGATCCGGCCCATTCACACACTATCTATGTAACTACTACACAATTGCCAAATATTACTGAAAGCTTGACTATCGACGGCACGACCGATCCTGACTTTCACGGCACGCCCATCATCGAACTCAACGGAGAGAACGCCGGATCCACCGCCGTCGGCATCAATACCAGATGTGGCGGGAATATCATACGCGGATTGGTGATAAATCATTTCGGCGGGGACGGCATGTGGCTGATGAATAGCACCAACACGGTAGTGGGCTGTTACATCGGCACCGACGTGACGGGCACGATAGCCATGCCAAACGGCTTTGCAACCACCGGGAAACCCGCGGGCATATACGTGAATTCAGACGATAACATCATCGGGGGAACTACGGCCGCGGATCGGAATATCGTTTCCGGCAACACAACCTGGGGAGTACGGATCGACGGTACGAACAACATCGTCATAGGGAATTACATCGGCGTGGACAGCACGGGAGAAAAGGCCCTGGGAAACGGCACCGCAGGGGTCTTGGTTGCCGGCGGATATGCTTCGAACACCATCGGCGGCACCACACCCGGCTCCGGCAACGTGATCTCGGGCAATGGAACGTATGGCGTCGACATCATGGGGCCGAACAACACGGTCCAAGGGAACTACATCGGCCTGAGCGCCTCCGGCCTACCA
The DNA here is from genome assembly GCA_963844755.1 of Pirellulales bacterium. Classification (GTDB taxonomy): domain Bacteria; phylum Planctomycetota; class Planctomycetia; order Pirellulales; family Thermoguttaceae; genus JBEKIK01. The sequence goes on along the minus strand of CAWJPM010000011.1, from coordinate 133,266 downwards.
CTCGGGAACCTCAGTAGCGGCATCTGCCTTGAACACGTAGAATCCGCCCACAACATGATCGGCGGCACTGCCCCGGGGGCCGGCAACGTCATCGCCTTCAACTTAGGCAGCGGCGTCTGGGTGATCGCTGGAGCCACTGATGTCGGCAACGCGATCCTGTCGAATCAGATCTATTCCAACACCGGGCTGGGCATCGACTTGAATGGCGACGGCGTTACCGGCAACGACCTGGGTGACGCCGATACGGGCCCGAACAATTTGCAGAACTTCCCCGAACTGATCGGAGTCGCCACAAACGAGAGCCAGGTGAACATACAAGGCACCTTGAACAGCACCGCGGGACACACTTTCCTCATCCAATTCTTTGCCAACGACAGCCAAGATTCGAGCGGTTACGGCCAAGGGCAGACGTATCTGGGCTCCACGGAAGTCACCACGGACACGCGCCGGCAACGCAAACTTCTTAAAAACCCTCTCGGCCAGCGTGGCGGCCGGCAAGTACATCAGCGCCACGGCAACCGACCTGACGACCAACGACACTTCGGAATTCGCACAGAATGTCCACTGCAAAAGCCCCCGCGATTATCGCAACCAATCCGGACGGCGGTACAGTCCTGACTTCCGCCGACAAATTGAGAACCTCCGAAGACGGAGCCTCGGTACAGTTCAACGTGGCCCTCAACGCTCCGCCGACCTCGGATGTGACCATTACCGTTGTCTCGAGCAGCAGCGAAGGCACGGTTTCCACCAATTCAACGACTTTGACTTTTACGCCTTTGAACTGGAACGTGCCGCAAACCGTGACCGTCACCGGAGTGATGGATTATGTAACCGACGGGGACGTGCCCTACACGGTAAATCTGAATCGAGGTACATGCAATGACCCGGTTTATAACAGTCTGGGCACGACGGCAGTATCGCTAATAAACATTGACCACGTGAATCGCGCTCCGTTGCTGACAGTTCCCGCAAAACAAATCACAAGCACATCCCTTTTATTCTCCCTTGCGACCGGGAATGCAATTAGGATTGAAGACGTTGATGCCGGACCTAATCAAATGCACATGCAGCTAACGGCAACGAACGGACAATTGACATTGGGAAGCACGGCTGGATTAAGTTTCATCGCCGGCAACGGTTCCGGAAGTGCCGCCATGGAATTCCTGGGCTCGATCACCGACGTCAACGCCGCATTAAATGGCATGAAATTCATGCCGTCCGCCTCCAGCGGCAATCTTCAAATTACGGTTAACGATCAGGGAATACTCAGGCTCGGGCGGGCCCCAGTCTGCCACGGCAAACGTGGGAATTGAAGTGAGAACTCCAAAGCGGCAATCAACGCCCCCGCCATTGCTGCCAGTGGCGCCTCCTTCTCCTCCGACGCCGCCTTCCCCCACGCCTACGCCGGCACCCCCTAAAAATCCACTCTATGTCAATTCTAATTTGATGCAATCTTCCGAGCAGAACAACAATCTTGTTCGAGCCGAGTCGGCAAATGGAAATAAAGCAATTACCCACAGCATTACTAATCTATTCCCTGGCAACGCGCGGCCGGCGGATATCACTGCGGCCAATGCAAATGCCGATTATCTGTCAATTCGCGATAGATTTCAAACTTATGCCATGCCAACCAATTGTCACGAAAATCAGCGGCACAAACCTGACACTGCAATCGGTTATGGATACGCAAATATTGTGGAAGGAGATCAAGACACTTGCCGCTCAAGGCGAAACGATTCCCTGGCTCAGCAGGATCAACGTGGGGACGGTCATCGGCGTAAGCGCAGGGCTGTCGGCCGGATATATCATGATGGCCTTCCGTTGGGGAGCTTTGATAACAAGCGGCTTGGCGGCTACATATCCCGTGTGGCAGTGGATCGATCCTTTGCCGATTCTAGAATCATCGAAAGATAAATCTGATAATGAGAAACTCTTTGGGGAAAGCGAGCAGAACGCGAAATCCCAGATGAATGAGAGCCTGGAATCGCTTATGTCATAAAAAAACCGGAGAACTTGGGATTTTGCTCCAATTGCAGGGTATATCCTTTGCCCCTGCGGTATAGTTTTACACTCTGCCGTATCGTTAGACATTTATTGGGAATAAACGCTATAAGCGGCATTTACGATTAGAACCGATAAATTCCTTTCGCCTAATAGCAATATTTTCCTAAAAACGCCCGGATTTTACTACTTTTACGGCTATTAGCAATCTATTTTTCTTTGAAGCCCCCCACATGAGACGCAACTATGAGTTCTAATCTAACTAACCACCCGTTGGACCCGCCCCATACTCGTCATATGAATAAGAAGTTCATTTGGGGTTTGCTTATATCGGCGGCGGGCATATTTTCTTTCGTCTGCGTCATTAATTGGAACAGTAATCCGATTGAAATCCAAATAATGGATCTCTGGAAACTGATCGACCAGGGGCCGTTTCAGCTCAATCCCAAGGCCGCCATCGAAGTTCGCGAAGATTCGGACGGCAATGAACTGACATACCGATATTCCCAACTCGACAATCTCCGCATCGGTCCGAACGAAATCACGGGCACCGTTAAAAGAGAACTTATCCGCCCGCCGTCTCTGCGCACCAAACCGGAAAACAAAGTCGCCTTTTTTACTCCGCGGTACGGCCTGGAAAACTACAGTAATGCCATATTCGACCTGCTAATAAGAAAAGGATTCTCGAACGTTCGCGGCGAAAAGGCGCCCAGCATCTGGTACAACATGCTGCCGATGTTCGTTCCTTTGATCCCAATCTTGTTGATTGTCTATTATATGATGCGGCAAAAAGGATCGGGCTTTACGGCCGCCTTCAGCCGCAGCCGCGGCAAGCTTTATGCACGAAAAGACATCCGCGTCACGTTTCAACGACGTCGCGGGGATAGACGAAGCGGTGGAAGAACTGCGCGAAGTAGTCGATTTTCTCAAATCCCCAAAAAAATATCTGGCCCTTGGCGGACGAATTCCCAAGGGCGTACTATTGGTCGGGCCGACGGGCACCGGCAAGACTCTGCTGGCCAAGGCCATCGCAGGCGAGGCCAATGTGCCCTTTTTCAGCCTGTCCGGTTCCGATTTCGTGGAAATGTTCGCAGGCGTAGGAGCCGCACGCGTACGCGACATGTTCAAACAAGCCCAAGCCAAGGCGCCCTGCATCGTGTTCATCGACGAATTGGATTCGCTTGGGCAAGATGCGCGGAAACAGCATGGAAAGCGCTCATGACGAGCGAGAACAGACGCTCAACGCTTTGCTGGTGGAAATGGACGGCTTTAGCTCCAACAACGGCGTTATTATCATGGCCGCCACCAACCGCCCCAACATGCTCGACCCGGCCCTGCTTCGGCCCGGCCGATTCGATCGCCACGTGCTTGTCGATCGGCCCGACGTGTATCGGGCGGGAAAAAATCTTGCAGGTCCATTTGCAAAAGGTCAAAATCGACAAATCGGTGGACATCAAATGGATTGCGAAAATAACCTCGGGCTTTGTCGGTGCCGACCTGGCAAACTTGGTAAATGAAGCCGCCCTGCTGGCCGCCAGGGCGAACAAATCCTGCATAACCATGCACGAATTCAACGAAGGCGTGGAACGCCTTACCTCCGGCCTGGAAAAACGCCAACGCGTCATGGGCAGTCGACGAAAAAAAACGCTTTGCCTTTCACGAGAGTGCCCATGCCTTGGCTGCTTTCTACCTGCCCAACGCCGAACAGGTTCACAAAGTATCGATTATTCCCCGCGGATTAGCCATTCAGGACAACACGCGTCCCGATGGCGATCATCATCTCCTGACGCAGAACCAACTTGCTTTCCCGCATCCAAGTCCTGTTGGCCGGGTCCGTGGCCGAGGAAATGATTTTCGGCTTCGGCTCCACCAGTGCAAAAAACGACCTGGAACGAGCAACCGAAATCGCCCGCAGCATGATAATGGACTACGGATTGAGCAGCTTGGGCATGATCGCGTACCGGGATAATTACTCCTCTTCCTCGACGGGCGACGAGGATTTTGTTTGCAGCCGCAGCCACAGCGAACAAACTGCGCGGGAAATCGACGAGGAGATCCGTTCCATCATCAATCTATCGATGGAAAAAGTCCGCCAAGTCTTGGAAAAACACAAAGGCGCCTTGGCGACGCTGGCCGAACGCCTGGTCGAAAAAGAAGTGATCGGCGCCGCGGAATTGAAAGAAGTGGCCGAATCGGAGCTGCCCAACCCGGTGAACACACAGATTTCCGAGGAGACTTTTGGCCGTCCCTTTGTGCCAGATTCGCCCCTTCCCTATGCGCAAGACGCGCCGCTCTCATGCGATCATTAATTCGGATCGGCAGGTGGATTAGAAAACCGACCGGAATTGGGGACTCTTATAGCGGCTGTTTTGCACTGCGACGGGCATTGCAGTTAAAGCCAGACCCACTACAGAATCTGTTCTTCCCCGGCCGCTCGCCCCACTAAAAGACAGCTATTTGTCCCGGATGTTGGGCTCAGCTTGCACTCAGTCGTGTTCTAATAGGCATTGGAGATATGTATTCCTGCGGCTGCCGGACGTGGCGAAATCAGTCGCAGCCTATCGAAAACCGAAGCCGGAAAGAGACCATAATATATATGGAATGATTAGATTATCCCATATAATCCCTCTATTTTATTTTGAAATGTCGGTTTTTAGAGAATATCAGATATGTGAGTAGCAATAGATCGGAGTTAGATAGTCGATGTTTTTTCAAAGGGGCTGTTTCAACTTGGGATGCACATGGGAAAAGCCCGCAATTTTTTACCACCCGTTAGACTGACGTGTTGGGCGGCTGGGATGATATCTTTATTACTCGTCGACCTGATCGCCCAGGTCCGGGGTCAGTCACCTAATATAACGGACTCGTTCCAGCGGGCGGAAGCGAGCAATCCGCAGTACGAGTACAACGTCAAAGCCGCGTTTCTGTATAGTTTTGGGCGATACGTTGAATGGCCCAAAGACGCATTTGAGGAGTGGTCGGGCGCCTTTGTCCTGGGGATATACGGCGAAGACCCGTTCGGGCAGGTCTTGGATCGCATTGCCCAGTCCAAGACGATCCAAGGTCATCGCATCATTATTCAAAGGATGGCCACAATCGAGGAATTGCAACCTTGCCATATCTTATTTGTCTCTCATTCGGTCCCTCTTGAGCAACAGAATATGATCATCCATAAGATACGAAATGATGATAAAACGACATTGCTTGTAGGAGAAGTGCCTGGATTTGCCGAGCGCGGGGGCATGATAAACTTTTACCTGGAGGGAGGCACGGTGCGATTTGAGATCAACGTTGATGCTATGCGACAAGAAAAGTTTTTGACCGATGCAAAATTACTGAACCTCGGAAAAAAAGTGTCGGAAACCGGGGTTCAACCGGGAAAGAACTCCAATTGAATATGAGCGTTTTACATCTCATGCCGCAACAAGAGAAATTCATTGCTCGTTAGAGGGGCGGTAAATGAAGTTTTTACGTATCGGTTATAAATAATGATTTTGAATCCATGCCGGTTAAACGTATGCTGAAGTTTCGCGACTTGTCAATTACGAACGAAACTGGTATTGCTGGCGATGGCATCTGCCGGTGTAGCGCTGACATTGTCGTGTATCGGTTTGGCGGTGAATGACATACAAATGATGCGCAACTCCACGGTGCAAAGTCTTAGCACCCAAGCCCGCGTACTGGCATTCAACAGCACGGCGGTGCTGAGTTTTCATGACGCGACAGCGGCGGAACAATTGCTGAAATCCATGAAGTCGCAGCCCCTGATAGAGTTTGCCTGTTTGTATGATAGTGCGGGAAAAGTCCTGGCTACGTTCTCTATAGATGATATTTCTGATAGCATCCCGCCCTTGCCCGGCGAAAATGGCTACCAATTCACCAGCCGTGGAACGCTGGAAATGTTCTGGAAGGTACAAGACGGCAATGAATTTGTAGGGACATTGTATCTCAGCGAAAACGTGATGTTTTTACGCCAGCAACTCTACGATTACGTGAAAATCGCCTCTCTTATGATGTTATGCTCTTTGCTGGCCTCCGGACTCCTGGCGACGAACCTGCAGCGGGCCGTGTCCAAACCGATTCTGGCTCTTGGCGCGAACGGCGGTGGAAATCACCACCGCGGGCGATTATTCGATCCGCGTTCGGCAGCAGTCTCGCGACGAGTTGGGTACCCTGTACGACGCCTTTAATAAAATGTTGGAGCGGGTGGAGACTTCCGAAAAGCAGTTGTTGACCGCCCAAAACGTATTGGAAGTAAAAGTACTCGAACGCACCGCGCAACTCCGCAACGAGATCGCCGAAAAAGAACAGCGCCCAGGCCGAACTTCGAGCGCGCCAAAGACGCCGCCGAATCGGCCACGCGCTCGAAAAGCGAGTTTTTGGCCAACATGAGCCATGAAATCCGCACCCCCATCACGGCCATTCTCGGTTTCGTGGAAGTCCTGCTCGAAGAACAGCAAGGGGATTGGGGTAAAGAAGAACTGGCCACCGTCCAACGAAACGGCGAGCACCTCCTGGCAATCATCAACGATATCCTCGATATCTCCAAAATCGAAGCCCGGCGAATGTCCGTGGAACGCATCCCTTGCTCGCCTCTACAGTTGATCGCCGATGTGAATTCGCTGATGCACGTGCGGGCGTCGGCAAAAGGCCTAGCATTACGCGTCGAATTCCATACCTCCATTCCTGAGACCATCCAAACCGATCCCACCAGGGTCCGGCAAATCCTGCTCAACCTGCTCGGCAATGCCATCAAATTCACTGAGATCGGCGAGATAAAGTTGGTCATATCGTTCTTGGCCGGCCATCAGCCAATGATGCAGTTCGATGTGATCGACATGGGAATTGGCATGACCGAAAAGGAAATGCAAACTCTATTTCAGCAATTCTCCCAGGCCGAAATCTCCACTTCGCGCCGTTTCGGCGGCACGGGCTTGGGTCTGGCCATCAGTAAACGCCTGGCCGAGATGCTCGGAGGCGATGTAACATTGGTGAAATCGCAGCCTGGCATTGGAAGTCATTTCCGCGTGACCATTGGCTCTGGATCGGTCGAAGGCGTCCACATGTTGGAGATGCCGAATTTACTCACTCTGCAAGAAGCGCGCGAAAAGGAACAATCGGACCGCATGTGACTCCCTCCGTTTTGTTGTCCGGCCACATCCTGCTGGCGGAAGACGGTCCCGACAATCAGCGCTTGATTTCCCATATTCTCACGAAAGCCGGAGCCGAAGTGACAATAGTCGATAACGGCAAAAAAGCGTTCGACGCCGCCAAGGCCGCCGCGACGGCCGGCCATCCCTTTGATCTGATCCTCATGGACATGCAAATGCCGGTAATGGATGGTTATGAAGCCACCATGGCCCTGCGCGAGGAGGGTTACACGGGTTGGATTGTGGCTCTTACGGCGCATGCCATGGCAAGCGATCGCCAAAAATGCCTCAATGCCGGCTGCAACGACTACGCCACCAAACCCCTTCAACGCAAGGAATTCTTTGCCACATTGGCCAAATACGTCGGCGCAGACAGGCAAGCCATCCAAAAATAAGACGCTCTTGAATTTTTCCTGGTTTCCACGATCTGCGCGGGAACCATATTTTCCCGCACTCAGCGCGGGAACTGCCGACATCACGCCCCGTCTCTCAGAGAAACCACTACGATGACCGGCTTGCCAACCGGTTTTGGCTGGTCCCGCTCTTCGGCAAGCATTCATGTCGATATGCAAAATTATAAGCGGCGTAAAATCAGTTTTACGCATTTACCACACCCAAAAAGGCGAAGTGGTTGTGGAAGTTCGGCAACGGTTGGGAAGCGGGGGCCGACTATGAGTGGGCGGTGTCGGGCGGCAACCCTAGAAGCACAATATTGGTCTGGCTGGACTTGGACAGGGCGTATTGCGCCACTGTTTCAATCAGTTGCTTGCGGTCGATCGGTTTGGCAAGATGTGCGTCGCAGCCCGCCGCCAGGCAATGCTCGCAGTTGACCGACATCGCGTTGGCTGTCAACGCCAGTATAGGACGTTGGTATCCGCGATCGCGGAGTCTCCTGGTGGCCTCGTAGCCGTCCATTTCAGGCATATTCATGTCCATGAGCACCACGTCAAAAAAGTTTGTATCGGCCCGCTCGATGGCCAGTTTTCCGTTCTCCGCGACCTCCACCTCGGCACCGACGTTGCCAAGCACGGTGCGGAGGAGTTTCTGGATGTCGATGCTGTCCTCGGCGAGCAAAATTTTCACACCCCGCAAGGCGCCGGCGCCGGGTGTCCATCGAGTGCCGGCTTCATTCTCACAAATGATCTCCCCCGGTGATTGCAGCAAGTTCACTCCAGAAAGATCTCCCGTGGGAATCGTGACGGTGAACGTGCTCCCCTTCCCGGGCAGGCTTTGCACGGATAGTTCGCCGCCAAGCGCCGTGACAATCTGGCGGGAGATCGCCAGACCCAGGCCGGTGCCCCCGTACTTCCAGTCGGTCGATCTCTCGGCTTGCGTGAACGGCTCGAACAGATGTGTTATCGCTTCCTGGCGGATGCCGATACCGGTGTCCGTCACTTCCACGCTCACTGCCGACTGATCCGATCGCCATTTCGGCAAGAACAACACGCCGATCCGTATGTTCCCGTTTTCCGTAAATTTGACTGCATTCCCCACCAGGTTGACGATCACCTGCCGCAGCCTGGCGCCATCGGTGCGAATGGTCTCCGGCAATGGGCCCGTGTAGCGTACCTCAAGCGTGCTTTTGCGCTGTTTGGCGCTGGGCCGCATCATGCTGGCTACGTCGGCAATCATGGATGGGAGGCGGCACGGCCCGAGATCCATTGCCATCTTGCCTGACTCGATCTTCGAGAGGTCCAGGATGTCGTTGATTAATTGCAGCAGGTGCTCCGCGTTGTGTCGCACGGTCGTCAGGAAGGTCTTGCGGTCGGCGGCGCTGAGCGAATCGTCCATCAGGAGGTCCATGTAGCCCAAGATCGAAGTCATCGGGGTTCGGATCTCGTGGCTCATGTTGGCCAGAAACTCGCTCTTGGCGCGAGTGGCCAGGAGGGCTTGCTTTGTTATCTCGCGAAGCTCCTCTTGATCTTTGGCGTCCCGGATGACCTTCGAGGTGGTTTCCGCCAAGTTGCACAGGAACGCGTCGTCTTCTTCCGATATCGGATACTTGGCAAACGCCGCCAGCACGCCGACAGGCTTGCCGTTTCCGTCACGGAGCTTGTAACCCGCGAAGGACACCAATCCCAGGCTCGTGGCCCAGTCGTGGTTGTGGATGAGTGGATCGGTTGTCACGTTGTTCGTCAAAAAACTCTTGTCTTGACCAGAGGCTATGCGGCCGATCTTGTAAGATCCGAGAGGCACTCGCCGGTGATCTCCATCGACATGGGTGTAGCGTCCTGAGCTGGCTACCAGATGAAGGCACTTTTCACGATCACGACATACGTGAGGTCCCTCTGACACGTCGGCATGAATGCATCCAGCCTTACAGAGATCGGAGGGTTTTACGCTCCAGATACGGCAGAAGTCGAGGTCCAGGAGTTTCACGGCCGCCTCGGTGATTCTCTTTAACTTGTCCTCAGGCGAACCGGGGAGGAGCAAGTCCTCGCGAAGCTGATTGACGCCCTCCAATCGTCCCAGCGAGCGTGCTTCCCGATCCCTGGCGTTCTTCCATTCGCTGATGTCGCGCACCGCAGCCTGCAGCAGCGCCTGCCCGGCTAGTTCCATTCTGGTAAGCATTACCGTGGCGGGAAATTCCTCGCCGTTAAGGCGCTTATGCGTCCACTCGAAGAAGAGGAAACCTTCGCGCATGGCCGTATCGAGCATCTCCTTGGCCTTTTCGGCGGAGGGCCGCCCGTCCGGCTGCACTTCGGGAGACACTTGCCAAGGCCCGAGCGAGGTAAACTCCGCCTCGTCTTTGACGCCGAACATTTTCACGGTCGCCGGGTTGCCGTGCGTGAACTTCCACGAGGGAGGCGCCACGGTCATCACGGCGTCCGATGAACTCTCGTAGAGGATGCGATAGTGCGTTTCGCTGTCGCGCAGCAATTCCTCGGCCTTTTTCTGGTCGGTAATATCGCGGCCAACGCCAATAAACTGCAGCTTGCCTTTCATATCGACGTAAGGCGTGCCATTGACGACAAACCATCGCCAGTCGCCATCGGCACGTTTTATGCGAAAGGCAGGGCTTGTCTCGCTTTGCCGAGTGTTCAAGACCCGCATAAGATATTCCATGCAGGGTGCGACATCATCCGGGTATAGGAATAGCCCGAATGATTTTCCTATTGCATCGCTGACTGGATAGCCAAGATGCCGTTCCCAGGCGGGAGATACGAACACGAATTTGCCTTCTTTATCGAGGGTGAAAATGACGTCGAATGAGTTTTCGACATGAGTTCGGAAGGTTTCTTCTCTCTCCCGCACCGCCTCCTCCGCCAGCTTGCGCTTGGTGATGTTTTCATGCGCCGCCACAATGCGGATGGCGCCTTCGCCCGGAAAGCGCGTGACGCGGGCGATGAACCAGCGTTTCTCTTGTGGCGAGTGGCAGGGATACTCGAGAACAAACTCCTGCTGCTCGTCCCGGATGACGGCGCGGATGCCGGCGGCCATCGCCGCGGATCCTTCGGCGCCGGGGCCATCGGCCGTTTCGCACACATCTAGATAATTGGCACCTTCACAGACGTTGGCATGCACGGGTGGATTGGCTTCTGCGAACTCGCGCCAGGCGAGGTTGACCGCGATGATAGTGCCTGTTTCGTCCAGAATCGCGACATGCGCAGAAAACGCATCCATGATCGACGGTGCGAAGAGTCTCGATTCGCGCAGCGTCTCATTCGACGTCTTGCGCAAGGCGTCCGTCAGGCCCGAACGGCTTATTATTTCATTCATGGTCCTGCCCCTACCATGCCTCTAGTCCACCCTCAGCCTATGGGAATCCTAGGTTATTAAAAGGGGTGTGGTTAACAGGTTGTGCCGCCGCCTAGACGGCTAAAAATCATTATGGGAAGTTCCCTATCATGCGACGCATAATGCATCGATTGAAGAGGTTGTAGCAATTGTGCGGTTTGGGAATCCATCATCGTGTCGCTTGTAGTCCACGACATCACCGATCACTCTAACCAAATGCTAACAATACGGTCATGTTTTCCTAACAAACGCGGTTTAGGATTCTATAGGGAGTAAGTGATATATGGCGACCGTTTGTAGTGCAAATATAGGCCGATTCTTTGCCAAGCTTTCGATAAGGAGAGGAAGATGCTTCGATTACTGTTTGTTCGCTGGGGGATGATTTGCGCTGTGATATTTACCATTACTGTCACGGCAAACTTATGGGGAGCCGGCGTCGATGTCGATTCGGCAGTTAAGCCATATGAAAAGGTGTCGGGAATTTCCGGTAGTTTAAACAGCGTGGGGTCGGACACGTTGAACAATTTGATGACATATTGGGCCGAGTCATTCCAGAAAGAATATCCCAACGTCAAGGTTCAGACGAAGGGCGAGGGATCGGCGACCGCTCCGCCCGCCCTGACTGAAGGCACGGCGCAATTGGGACCGATGTCGCGGGAAATGAAGGACACCGAACTTGAGGCCTTTGAAAAGAAACATGGTTTTAAGCCCACGCGGATAAGCGTGGCGCTCGATTGCCTGGCGGTCTATGTAAATAAGGATAATCCGATAAAAGGTCTGACACTTCAGCAAGTTGACGGCATCTTTTCGCAAACTCGTAAAAGCGGAAATGCGGAGATCACAAAATGGGGACAAGTCGGCCTCAGTGGGGGATGGAAGGATTTGCCCATCAGTCTTTACGGGCGGAATTCGGTCAGCGGCACCTATGCTTATTTCAAGGAGCACGCACTCTTAAAGGGCGATTTTAAAGATACGGTGAAAGAACAACCCGGCTCGGCCGCCGTGGTAAACGGCGTGGCAAACGACAAGGAGGCAGTCGGTTATTCGGGCATTGGATACAAGACCTCCGACGTCCGCGCCATTCCGCTGGCCAAGAATGCTGAATCGCCGATGATTGAAGCGACCTTCGCGATGGCTCTGGAAGGCAGGTATCCCTTGGGCCGATCGTTATACATTTATATGGCCAAGAAACCCAGCGAGCCTCTACCGCCGCAAGTGAAGGAATTCTTGAAATTCGTTCTATCCAAAGAGGGACAAGAGATCGTCATCAAGGACGGTTTCGGCTCTTTGCCCGTAAAAGTAATCAAAGAGCAACTCAAACTGATCGAGTAATGATGTTGCCGTGCAAACAATCGATAAATCTTTGATCCGCAAGGTAAAACGACACGATAGAATCGCACGCTGGGCGATTACCTTGTCCGGAATTACGATCATTGCCAGCGTCGTTGCCATCCTGCTGTTGATTGTTTCGGTTACATTACCATTATTCCGCGGCGCAAGGGCGGAGATCCTGACCGAAACGCCGATGCCCGCCGGATTGCCGGAAAAGGATGTATTGTCGCTGGGCGTAGATTTTGTGGAACTAGGCCGGGGCGAAGGCAACGATTCGCTTACCGCTTACGTTCTGAGCACGGATGGCAATTTCACTTTTTTCGATCTGTTTGGCGACAATCGGGATTACAAAGTATTAGGGCGAGAGCAAGCGGCTCCGCCGGCCGGATCAAAGTCGCACGCTATTGGTTATGTCGAACGTTTTGCCGGCTCGATGTACTCGCTGCTGTGGTCCGACGGTTCGATTTCGCTGGTCGAGGTGGAGCTAAGCCCTCATTTCGATGAAACCGGACAACGGAGCGTGAAGCATGAACTTCACACTTGGGGCGAATTGTTGGCCAAGGGCGGCGATACGGCGCTAATGGCCTTGGCGCGGCGATCGGAAGAAGGCACGACGACTTTTGTCAAACTGCTGCCGGGAAACAAGAGCCTATCCCAAAAAATAAAACTTCAAGAGATTAGAACTACGAATTCACGGCAATCCAGCCCTCACCCTAGCCCTCTCCCAAAGGGAGAGGGGACTTTTGGGATAGGCTCTAAGATTTCGATTACCCAACAAACGGCCACTGAAAACATGCTGGGTGAAAAAGAAACCAAAACCTCGCAGATTATGATCGAGGAAGGCATTCCCGGACCGATCAGCGCCTTGACCATGGATCGCGCGGGCAAGACGCTTTACGCAGGCACAACAAACGGCTGCCTGGTGCGCTGGGAGTTGAGCGGCGACGGGCGGATCGAATATTCGGAGATCATTCGCGCATTTCGCGACGACCGCACGATCACATCGTTGGCCATGGTTTTCGGCGATGCTTCGTTGGCGGTGGGCGATAGTAAGGGCGAGATTACGACTTGGTTCGAGATTCGCAATGAAAATTCCCGGAAACTTCGACTTATTCACAGGCTTTCCAAACACGACAAGGCCGTAAATGACATCCTGCCGTCGAGCCGCGACAAATCGCTATTAAGCCTGGGCGGCGAAGGATCGGCAAATCTTGATTATGCAACGAGCGAAAAACATTTGCTTACCGTGGCAGGCCGGGAGCCTCTTTCCAAAATCGGTTACGCCCCGCGTGGAAATGCCTTGATCGGTCTTGACAATCAAAACCGTCTTGCGGTTTGGAAAATCGATTGCCCGCATCCGGAAATCAGTTTCGCTACGCTTTTCGGCAAAATCCACTACGAGGGATATGCCGAGCCGGCTTATAAATGGCAGACGACCGGGGATGAGCCGAAATTCAGCCTTGTGCCAATCATTTTCGGCACTCTGAAATCGACGCTTTATGCGATGTGTTTTGCCGTGCCTTTGGCGTTGTTCGGTGCGGTTTACGTGAGCCATTTCACCACGCCGGGATTTAAACGCACGATCAAGCCGGTTGTGGAAATCATGGCGGCCGTGCCGTCGGTGGTGATCGGATTTTTGATCCTTCTATGGCTGGCGCCACTGATGGGAAAGTGGCTCGTGGCGGTTTTTGCCGGCATGGCGACTCTTCCGATTACATTCGTGCTTTTCATGATCCTATGGCAGCAAATACGAAAATTCGATTGGGCCAAACGCCTGGAACATGGTTACGAGTTCCTGGTACTGGCGCCGGTTATTGTAATCGGGGTCATATTGGCCGTTTGGATCGCGCATCCCGCGGAAGCATGGCTGTTCCAAGGCAATTTTAAACAATGGTTTTTTAATGTAACGGAAAAGCCTTACGATCCGCTGAACAGTCTTGTGGTGGCCTTCGGATTGGGATTCGCGATCATTCCCATTATTTTTTCGCTTGCCGAAGACGCGTTATCGAGCATCCCGCACGATCTTACAGCCGCTTCGCTGGTCATGGGAGCAAGCCGCTGGCAGACGCTTTGGCGGATTATTTTGCCATCGGCCAGTCCGGGAATCTTCGCCGCGATGATGATAGGCTTCGGCCGGGCGGTCGGCGAAACGATGATCGTGTTCATGGCCACCGGCAACACGCCGATTTTGGATCTAAGTCCTTTTAACGGTTTTCGCACATTGTCGGCGAATATCGCCGTGGAAATTACTGAAGCTCCGGTCAATGGAACGCTATACCGAGTATTGTTTTTATGTGCCGTACTGTTGTTTCTCCTGACATTCCTGCTGAACACGCTGGCCGAACTGGTTCGCCAACATCTGCGCAAACGCTACGGCCGTTATTAAACACGGGTCGGCGTGTGGGTAGATTTTGGCGGCAAGGCGAGCCGTTTGTTTGGGCCACTGGCGCCGCGCTGGCACTGACGCTGCTTTTGACATTCGCCTTGCTGGCCGTGGTATTGTGGAATGGGTTGGGCGTTTTCTGGCCGCATGCCGTTGCCGAAGTCGAACTGGCCGACGGGAAAAAACTTCTCGGCGAGCAGTTACAGACCGAGATCAATGCCGATACGGGTGTGGAAAGCGTCAAGTTCAAGGTGGGCAATATGGAAGACGGCCCGGCCTTCCGCTGGATCGAAGCAAAATCAATCCGCTCGACTGTCTATCCCAAAGACGCGTACGTTCTCGAGCGGCTCACAAACATGAATTATTACGGTTTTTTGCGGAAGATCGTTCTCCCCTCTACCTTTGGGAGAGGGGCCGGGGGTGAGGGCGTCAATGACACCGTTCCTGCCCTCACCCTAACCCTCTCCCAAAGGGAGAGGGGACAGAATAGTTCAATGCAAGAACAACTTGCTGCCGCTATGGCCGCCACACAAACGATGTTTGCGCGAGAAGTTGCGCCGCTTCAAGCCAAGCAAGCGGCTTTGGCCGATGAACTAAAAAATCACGTGAAGTATGAAATATTACGAATTAATTATCGGCGTAAGCAACTTCTTGCCGCGGGCCGTGTAAACAATTCCGAAGAAGCAACTCTTCTTGACAGGGAACTTGGGGAACTTCAAGCCAAGGAAGAACGCTTAAAAAACCAATCCGACCGGCTTACCGTTGAGATTGAAAAACGTGAGGCCGACGTGCGTGCAAACGCAGCCGTCTTTGTTGACGCCTCCGGGCGCAAAAAACAATAGCGCTACAGGATATTGTACGCTTCTACTGTCCGAATCGGATGGGCATAGGCGGCAAGACGGCGCATTATTTTGCCAAAATATGGGAATTGCTGACGGCCGATCCGCGGGAGTCGAACCAGGATGGTGGGCTGTTTCCGGCCATCTTCGGCACAGTGCTGATGGTGTTTCTGATGGCGGCCACGTGCTTTCCCCTGGGAGTGCTGGCCGGCATCTACCTGGGCGAGTACGCGAAAGACGGTTTTTTGGTACGCCTGGTGCGTGTCGCCGTGAATAATCTGGCCGGCATTCCTTCGATTGTTTATGGAATATTTGGACTGGGATTTTTCATTTACTTGGTGGGTGGGAATCTGGATCGGTGGTTCTTTCCCGAACGGATTGACGCTGGGGAGCCGGTATTTGGCCAAGGGTGCATCATCTGGGCGAGCCTGACGCTTGGTTTATTGACGATTCCGGTGGTGATAGTCTCGACCGAAGAGGCATTGCGGACAATACCCCGCGGGATGCGAGAGGGTTCCTATGCCTTGGGATCGACAAAATTCCAAACTCTGGTGCGCGTGCTAGTGCCGATAGCCTCGCCCGGCATAATGACGGGATTTATTCTGGCGATGGCCCGCGCGGCGGGCGAAGTGGCGCCGCTAATGATTACAGGCGCGGTGAAAAATGCCCCGGCGCCGCTGGACGGATCGTTTCCATACCTTCATTTGGACCGCCAATTCATGCACCTGGGTTTTCACATTCTGGATATTAGTTGCAAGTCGCCAAATGTCGAAGCCACGAAACCGATGGTTTACGTGACAACGCTGCTTTTGCTTTTGATCGTGTTAAGCCTGAGCAGTTTTGCGATTTATCTCCGCAACCGGATGAGGGCCCGCTTCCAGTCGAGAGCCATGTAAAATAATTTCATTTGATAATGATGATAATATGTTAAAGACCATAAACAAGAGACATTTCATGGCACATCCGCCCCGGCCCATGGCCCAAAACATTGAAGAAAATCCGCCTGCCGCCGGGGACGTTTCCAGCCCTGCAGTGACAAAATATCCGCCTGTTCCGCTGGTAGGCGATCCGATTGTTCGCGCCGAGCAGGTTTGCTTGTACTACGGCAAGACTGAGGCGCTTAAAAATATCAGTATGGATTTTCCCAGGCATGAGGTAACCGCGCTGATCGGACCGTCGGGATGCGGCAAATCTACGCTGCTTCGTTGCCTGAACAGGATGAACGACCTGATCGACGACGTGCGAACAACCGGCCGGATCGAGTTCGACGGCCAGGACATAAACGACAAGGCGGTGGACGTAATCGAGCTTCGCCGCCGGGTGGGTATGGTGTTTCAGAAACCGACGCCGTTTCCGAAATCTATTTATGAGAACGTCGCTTACGGCCTGCGAATCGCGGGCGTTCGCCAAAAAAGCATATTGGACGAAGTTGTGGAAAAAGTCTGCGCCGGGCCGCGCTTTGGGACGAGGTGAAAGATCGCTTGCATGAATCGGCATTGGGATTTTCCGGTGGGCAGCATCAGAGGCTCTGCATTGCCCGGGCAATCGCGGTCAATCCGGAGATCATACTGATGGACGAGCCCTGCTCGGCCTTGGATCCGCGATCGACAACCCGCATTGAAGATCTGATTCGAGAATTGCGGGGCGAATACACGATTATTATCGTCACGCACAACATGCAGCAGGCCGCCAGGGTATCGGATTGGGCGGCCTTTCTGTATGAGGGCGTGCTGGTCGAGTTCGGCCCGACTGAGAAGTTATTTACCAAGCCAGATCGGAAAGAGACCGAGGATTACATCACCGGCCGATTCGGGTAGCCGTGTCATTCTGAGCGTAGTGAAGAATCTTGTTCGGATCATCCGGGCTATCAATAGATCCTTCGCTACGCTCAGGATAACGAGTATCAGAATGACAAAGTATTAGAACTTATGATTCGTAGACCTCTTACATTATTGTCACTAAACGTGTTAGAATTAAATATAGTACCCCGTAAACTTGAACTGGCGGTATCAAAAATGGTACGTGAAAAAATCCTGGTTGTTGAAGACGAAGAAGAAATCAGAGAGCTGGTGGGTTACAATCTCATCAAGCAGGGGTATCAGGCGATATTGGCCGGTTCGGCGGAGGAGGGGCTGAAAAAAATCCGCAGCGAAGTGCCGGACTTGATCGTCCTGGATCTTATGCTGCCGGGTTTGGACGGTTTGGAGGTCTGCCGCAATCTGAAGCGCGACATGGCCACGCAATCCATTCCCATAGTCATGCTCACGGCCAAGGGCGAAGAGACCGACGTTGTGGCCGGTTTGGAACTGGGGGCCGACGATTATATCACCAAGCCCTTTAGTCCCCGGGTGTTGCTGGCCCGGATTCGGGCCATATTGCGGAGAAAGACGGCGATCGTTGTTGATGACAACGCCACCGTGCGCATACAAAACATAGTGATACATCCCGGCCGGCACGAGGTTCTAGTGGACGGGCAGGCGGTGGAACTGACGGCCACGGAGTTCCGCGTTCTTCACGTGTTAGCCCAGCGACCCGGTTGGGTTTTTACCCGCTACCAAATCGCCAACCTTATCCACGGCGGTGATTACATTGTCACCGACCGATCTATCGACGTGCAAATCGTGGGGCTGAGGAAGAAGCTGGGCTCGGCGGGAAACCTCATCGAGACAATACGCGGCGTGGGATACCGATTAAAAGAGGGTGGGCAATCTTGTCCGCCAGAGGAATAACGATGCGGAAGAAACGGCTGCTTTGGCAATTATATCCCTTGTACCTGCTTATCATGCTGGTCTCGCTGACGGCAGTGGCTTGGTATGCCTCTTCGGCGCTGAGAACGTTTGACTTGGAACAGACAAAGGCCGATTTGGAAGCCAGGGCGCTTCTGGTCGAAGACTTGTTCCAATCGAAAATAGTAAAATCCGATTTTCCACAGATCGATGCACTTTGCAAAGAACTGGGGCAAAAGGCATCTATGCGGATCACGGTTATCCTGCCAAGCGGAAAAGTGGCGGGCGATTCGGATGAATCGCCGCAAAAGATGGACAACCACGCCGACCGCCCGGAAGTGATTGAGGCCTTGGCGGGGCGCACCGGTTCGACCGAACGCTATAGTTACACGCTTAAAGAATCGAGGATGTATGTGGCCGTTCCACTTAGAGCAAGTCCTGATGTAATCTCCTCTCCCGACCAACCTTCTGTCGATGCCCGGAAAGGTGCAGGGAGTGAAGACAACAACGCCCTCACCCTATCCCTCTCCCAAAGGGAGAGGGGACAGACTGACAAGATAATCGGCGTGCTGCGGACCTCCGTTTCCATGAGCGTAGTCGATCGAGCGGTAGCCGGCATTCAGATGCGGATTGCGATGGGCGGCATTCTGACAGCCATTGTCATGGCGGGGATCAGCTTATGGATTTCCCGCCGGATAACCCGGCCCTTGGAACATCTGCGCATCGGCGCAGGCGATTTGCCCGGGGCAATCTGACACACAAATTGCCGCTTGCAGGATCCCAAGAAATCAGCGATCTTGCCGATGCACTCAACCAAATGGCCGCGGAACTCGACGAGAAGATACGCGATATCGTCGAACAGCGCAACGAGCGCGAAGCCATCCTTTCGAGCATGGTCGAGGGCGTGCTGGCCGTCGATGCTCAAGAACGGCTGATCCGGCTGAACCAGACCGCCGCCCGGCTGATCGGCGTCGATGCGGCGCGGGCCCAGGGGCGGATGCTGCAGGAAGTGGTGCGGAATCTCGATCTCCAGCAACTGGTGGCCAACGTACTGGCCACGCAAAAGCCCCAGGAGGACGAAATCCTGCTGCACGACAACGGCGGCGGGGAGCGTTACTTGCACGCGCATGGCACCATTTTACGCGACGCCCGGGAAACAGAGGCGGGGCGCTGGTGGTGTTGCACGAAGTTACGAGGCTGAAAAAACTGGAAAAAGTACGCCGCGATTTTGTGGCCAACGTTTCACACGAGCTGCGCACTCCGGTGACTTCAATCAAAGGATTTGTGGAAACGCTGTTGGATGGAGCGATGAACAATCCCCAGGAATTACAGCGATTCCTGCAAATCGTGGCTATGCAAACCGACCGGCTGAACGCCATCATCGAGGATCTGCTGACCCTGTCCCGCATCGAACAAGAAACTGAAAAGGCGGAAATTGTTTTATCTCCGGGTTCAATCAGGAACGTATTATGCACTGCCATCGAGGTCTGTCAAATGAAGGCTTCGGACAAAAATATACGGATAGAGTTGAATTGCGAGGAAACGCTGCAAGCGCAGATCAATCCGCCTTTGCTTGAACAAGCCATTATCAATCTTATCGACAACGCCGTCAAATACAGCCCGCCGGGACAGACAATTCAGCTCAGCGCCAACAGCACCGGCGAAGGAGTCGTAATCGAGGTGCGCGACCACGGCTGCGGGATCGGCAGGGAACATTTGCCGCGGATCTTCGAGCGATTTTATCGAGTGGACAAAGCACGCAGCCGAAAACTGGGCGGCACCGGGCTGGGGCTGGCCATCGTCAAGCACATCGCCCAGGCACACGGCGGGCGGGCAAGCGTGGAAAGCGCCGTCGGCGAGGGAAGCGTCTTTTCCATACTTTTGCCGCACGGCTCTGCGGAATTGATCGAGAAATAACCTTCTGCTCACCTAACGCTAACAATTCCGGCGTAGGATGCTTTGGAAAAAATACACAGCAACAATTCATTGCCCGTTATGCCCATTAAAAGGATGAATTACAAGCCGATCGCCCGCCGGTCATTGCTCGTTGCTTTAGCCGTAATGATCGTCATTGTGATGTTTGGTGCAGCCGTCGGCGTTGTGGTTGTGCATTCTTATAGATCGGATTCCCTTGCAATAAGGCTTGGCAATATATTTCGATCCGGCCCGAAAGCGGTTGTTGACCGACAAGATTGGGATCTGGGCATCATCGAATCGCCGGGGGAATTCGCTCACGCGTTTGTAATCCGTAACGAGGGCGATTCACCGCTAAAGCTATCGCGCGGGCCGAGCACCTGTTCGTGCACCGTGGGCAATTTGCCGGATGAGCCGATTCCGCCGGGCGACCGGGCGGATATCGAGGTGGGCTTTAGCGACGCGGCGAAGAAAGATGAATTGAAGAGCGGGGCCTTTTCCGAAAGCATTGCCATTCGCACCAACGACCCGGATCGCGAGAATATCATCTTAAAACTATCGGCCACGGTCCGGCGTGCTTTGGAAATCAAGCCATCGCCCATTACACTCACCATCAAAACGACGGATGCGGAAGCGGTGGAGAAACGATCGGGCGAAGCCTATATTTACTCTAAAACCTGGGATCGATTCGATCTGGGCGTCGTGAAGGGATCGCGGAAATGGATGAGTTGGCGGATCGAACCGGCGACAGCAGAGCAATTAAAGCGGTTGGAGGCCCGCAGCGGTTATTGCGTAGAGGTTATCCTGCCGCCTGATATGGAATATGGCGAATTCAAGGAACGGCTTGAGCTTGCGGCCACTCCGGCGGATGCAAGAGAGCGGCCGCACATATTACGGCTGGAAATACAGGGTAAAATCGAAGGCCGTTTGACGATCTTCGGCGCGAAAGTCGATTCCGACCAGGTTCTGCGATTGGGGGCTTGACGAAGGGGAAAGCATAAAAGAACTGATTCTTATGAAGGTCAACGACCGGCGTCAATCATTGACCATCGAGCATATCGAGACAGAGCCCGAGTTCATGCGAGTGCAGGTTTTCCCGCTTACGAACGAAGCGGCAAAGATCGGCTTGTACCGGATCGAGGTGGAGATTTCGGGCGATGCCCGCCCGTGCGATTACATGGGGGCGCATGCGGGCGTGATTCGCATGAAAACCGATCATCCTCGCTTGCCGGTGATCGAATTGAAAGTGTCGTTTGCCGTGCTCGGCACTGAAACACATGCCCGCCGGATCGCGGGCCGATAGGCGGCCTGTTTTGTGATCGGCTGCCCGATAAGAGTCCGTCCGCCGTTGCGAAATCCCGTTGGGTTATTGGTTTTTCGCCCCTTTTTGCTCCGGGGTAGTCGCTGCGAGACGACCCCGGGCGATCTTACAGCTAATTCCATGGCCGGCTGAACAAAGAATGCACAAAACATTACCACAAAAAATACCCAACGCTCACAAATCTCTAATAATAAATGCGGATAATTTCAACAGCGTGATGTTTGTTCCAGAACAAGTCGTTGTCCCTTTTTTACAGGAGATCTGAAATGAGAAGGATGCGAGAGATGAGAAACCCGCGGGCAAGGGCCTGCGTCCGGCGCGGCTTTACGCTCGTCGAATTGTTGGTGGTAATTGCCATTATCGGCATCTTGATAGCCATGCTGGTCCCGGCGGTGCAAGCCGCGCGTGACAGCGCCCGCCGATCAAGTTGTTCGAACAACATGCGTCAGATCGGCCTGGCGTGCCTGAATTACGAATCGACGCACAAGATGATGCCGACCGGAGGCGAAGGAACCAATTACACCACCAGTCCTCCTTCGACGACATTCACCGACCAAGTGCCCGGCGAGTCCATGAATTCCACGTTCACGCTGATTCTGCCGTACCTCGAGCAGACGCAGCTATACATGTCGATGGATATGAGCAAGTCCTACCGCGGCTCGTACTAGAATATGCTGGCTTCGACGCGGGAGATTTCCGCCTACCTGTGCCCGGCCGATCCCTGGCTGGGAACGCATTACAATAATCCCGTTTTCACCCAGACCGGGGCCAGCGGCAATTCGGACAGCAGCGCAACGCTTGATACGGGCATCGGCGGCCCGACCGACTTCGGCAAGTTGGATTACTTTGCCACGGTGTACACCGACATCGACGGCGATCCGGCGAGCGCCACCTACGGCGCGGAACAAGGGCTACAAATCGATAAACGGCGTGGTATCCACCACCATTTGGAACCGCGCGGACGGGGCTTTGTCGGTCCCGGCAACGTCTCTTTCCTCTATAATCGACGGCACCAGCAGCACCATATTGATAATTGAAGACACCGGGCGCAACCATCCGTCGCTGCTTTACAAGACGATGTCCAGTTACACCGATGGCAGCAGCATGTGCGCGGCGGCGCGGCCGACGCCACCGCGCTGGCCGGCTTGCAGAACGGCAAAAATCGCGGCGTGTATCGCTGGGCCGATCCCGATGCGGGCGGAAGCGGAATTTCCGGGCCGCCCAACGTCGCGGATAATAAATTCGCCCATTACATCAATAACAATGCGACCCCGCTTGGCGGTCCCGGTGCCGCCGCCAATGTGGCCGCCATAGGGAGCACCCCGGCTTACGCCACAACGCCCGATTGCCCATGGACGGTTAACAACTGCGGTCTGAACGACGAGCCGTTTAGCTTCCATCCGGGCGGATGTAATTCCGTGTTCGCGGACGGCAGTGTCCATTTCCTGAGCGAGAACGTCGATCCGCGAACCATGCGGGCCTTGGTCACCCGCGCGGAAGGCGACGATTTTTCCAGCGGCAAAATACCCGAGTAGTCCATCCGCCGCCGGCAGTTAAAAGCATTGTTGGGGGGCGGCAGTTTACCTGCCGCCCCAACAATGCTACCCCAACAAGAACAATCCAATATCCAATTTGAACCTCATGCAACGATTCTCTAATCCGGCCCGGTTATATTTGCCGCAAGAAGGGAACGAGATTATGCGAGTGACCGAAGAGCGATTGCCTACGCGGTTATGGTTGATTTTCGTTATGGCGGTCGTTGTATTTTTGGGAGGCTGCGGATCGAGCCTGCCGGACCCTCCGCCCGACAATCGTCCGGAAGAATCCGACCAATACATACCGGCTAAGCCACCGCCCAAAAATGTTTTGCCGCAAAGTCCCAAGCCGCAGTTGACCGAGGCAAAACCCAATTCCGTCCACACGGATGACGGCAAGGGCAGCGGTTAACAGCGTTCAGAAGCGTCATCGCTGCCGTCTTTTTGAGCTACATAACAACACCGACACAACCATACGAAAGACAGATTGGGGATCTTCATGCTTTCGAGATCGGGAAATGAACCTCACAATTTTTATTTCCGACCGGCGGATAAATCCCCGGTTAAACATGCGAGGAGGTTTTCTGCATAACCCGACTTCAGGAGCAAATATGAACTCGCACCCGGATTTTATAAACCCAATCGCACCGGCCGCCTTGGAGGTTCCCACTTTCCAAGGCGGCTTCTTTTTCATGTGCCCGGAAATTCCCGGTGAAACGGCGCATCCGATCCAATGGCTCGCGCAACACTTATCTAATTCTAACCATTATGTAACGATTTCCTAATCCGGCCGGGTTAGAATTGGCACAAGAAGGGAGCGAGAGTATGCGAATGATCGAAGTGCGATTACCCATGCGGCTATGGGCGATTATCGCCATGGCGATTGTTATATTTTTGGGGGGCTGCGGATCGAGCGTACCGAATTCTCCCTCGTCAGGCGCGGTGAACAACGGCGCGGATGACGATGCAGCGCCGGTCAAGCCGCCTCCGTCGCCGTCCTTGAAAAAAATCCGCCGGCCGTTTCGGTTAACAACGGCGCGGATGACGATGCAATGCCGGTCAAGCCGCCGGCGAGAAACAGTTCCCCTCCCGCTCCGGTAAACAATGGCGCGGATGACGATACATCGCCGGCAAATCTGCCGGCGAATATTAAGCCCATCGCGAACAAGAGGGAGAACGGCAATGATGGCGCGAAGATGGAAGCGGCGTCCACGGCGCCTGTTAAATTGGAGGAGTGGAAGGAGCAGGACTTCTTGAATGCCCGCGATCAGGGCGATGCCCGGTTGATATCGGCCGTTGACGAGCGCGCGAACACCCGCGCGGGACGAGCGAAGAAGCGGAAATGCTGGCGGCGCTTGTAAAGCGGCAACCGCAGGATGGGTCCGAGGCCCTTGCCGCACCTGCCCGCGGCGCACTGGTCCGCGCAGTGACGGCCGCCTTGGCAGCCAATAACACGGCCGCCGCCGGAAAGTCGCTCTGCGATTTGTTCGCTACAGAGTTTTCGGGCGCGGAACGGCTGTCTACCGCGGATATCGTATTAACGGCTCTGCTGCGGCGAGATTCGCCGGAAAACGAGCAGGCCGTGCTGAAGATCCTGACTGCAAGTTTGCCAACGGCCGGGAAGGCACAAGACGAACAACAGTCCGATTCGCTCCGGCAAAAGATGGTTGCCATTGTGCGCGCGAACGGATCGGCGCGGATGCGAAAGATGCTGGCAAATGCGGTTTTGGAGCAAACCGTTTCCGCCTTGCCGGGCAAACAGTATTTACCCATGCTATGCGAGCCGAATCCGTTGAATCTGGAAGCCCAGGTGCTGATCTATCAAAGCGAGCAGACCGATAATGCGACGCGCGCGAAGTTGGAAAAGCAATTTGCCTCGACCGGCAGAGATGCGCTGGAGGCGTTTTTAGGATTCCCTGCGCAACAGCCCGCCAATCCGCCGCCCGCGCCCGATTGGCATTTCAGCGTCGGCGCGGTTCTTTGGGGTCCGCCGTTTACAGACATTCTGAACCTGCAGCAGCAGGCCCTAACGGCATTGACGGAGCGACCGGCGTCGGTGTCTTTGGCGGCCGCGATTCCCAGCAATGCCATGCGCACCAACTTCCAGCGAACCGTGTCGCGGCACTGGCAGGAAGGACCGCAAGCGATCCGTGCCATGGGCGTGGCGGACAAGGGGCTTGTGGAACCGGGTTTTTTGGCAGTGCTGAAATCGCTGGCACGGGAAAACCGCGCCAGGTCTTCGCAGCCGCTCCGCCCGGCCAAGCCGATCAAGCAGTCTTTAGATGCGGAGCAAGATTCCGATGAGCGGATGAAGTCAACGTCCGAAACAGACTGGAATAAGCTGATAGAGGAGCTGGTGCGGGACTACTGCCGGCGCTGTCACATGGCTGCATTGGCCCGCGCGGCCGCCGCCTACCGAAACGGGGTGGTTCCATCGCTTGAGGTTCGCGCGGCCGACTCGCCCGTTCCGCCATATCCCAACAGCACAGTCAACGCGGCGTATCGATTCGATTGGCCGGACGAGCATGTCTCGCGCCTGCCTCAGCTTGCCGACGATATTTTGCAGGTATATTACCTACGGATCGAAGAGCGGACAAAGCCCGCCCGCCTGGCGACCTATTACCGCCGGCAGGTGAAATCCTGCATCGAACACCCGCTGCCGGACGGATTGTGGCTGGACGGATTGACCGAGATGAAAAAAGAAGATCGCACGCGGTCGATCGACGTCTTGATAACGCGCGCCAAAACCGGCGCGACGCCGCCGGCCAATGAAGAACAAGAATTGACCGTTGAAATCCTTTGCATTGAAGTAGCGAAATTGCATGAATAGTACAAGAGCCTATCTCAAAACATAAAAGTTAAATCACAGCAAGAGATAGGAACTACGAATTCACGGCGAATATGCCCTCACCCTAACCCTCTCCCAAAGGGAGAGGGGACTTTTGGATAGGCTTTAATTATGGAAATCCGCGGTAATGAACAAGGACCCAGATAAGGATATAATCATGAAGTTGTCCGCCCTTTTACCGCCTCCCACTTCTTCCATTCGGTCGGTTCGTTGTGCGGGATGCGGAGTGAAAAACAGCGCACAAAGAAGATATTGCGGCAAATGCGGCAATCATTTGTGGGATCCGTGCATTAATTGCGGCGAATCGAATTCGGCCGAAGAGGAATTCTGCGGCGGCTGCGGAACGAACCTGAAAGCCGCTCTCGGTAAGATCGCGGAGCGGATCGACAAGGATGTTGCGCAGGCCCGATTTCTAATGAAAGAACACCGCTATGGTGATGCGATAAGCCTGCTCAAACCCATTACTACCGCCAAACATTCGCGTTTGGCGCCGCTTGTAAGCCGGGCAAACGATCTTTTCGAACAATGCCTTGACCGGCAGCAGGAGTTGACGCCTCGGATTCGTAAAATGGAGGAGGAGATCAAACAATATCTTACATCCGGAGACATTGATCAGGCTGCCCGCAAGGCCGATGAAATTCCCGAAGCGCTGCGTTCGCAAGACTTATGCAATCTGATAAAGGAATCGCAGGTCAACCGGGCCGAGATAACGGAACTGAGCAGGGCGGTAGCTCAACTGAAGGATGGATCGCTTACGGTCGATCTGGTGGAGAAAGTCGAGCGTTTGTTGAGCTTGCAGCCCGATCATGATGAAGCGCGAAAACAGGCGCAGGCCATAAACCGCGGCGCAATGCGCAAATCGAAAAGGCTGGCGCTTAACGGGGACTATGACAAAGCATTGGGGATTTTAGAGCAGGTGCCAAAGGTTTTTCAGGATGATGAATTTCGAGGTGTTCGAGAGCAGATCGGCGATTTGGCGTATTTGGCTTGGGACATAGAGCATGCGCCGCTTTTGGATAAAACTCTTTTTCAGTATGCCCGGCGATTGCATAAGTTTCTGCCCGACGATTCCTCGCTGAGAGTATTGTGTAAAAAGTTGGCCGGTCGAGAGACGGAATTTCAGCCGTTAACCGTCGCCGGCCGCCGATGGGCGGCGTGCCCGCAGACGCCCGTGTTGGGCGGGCCTGCAGAATTTCTTATGGAACTGGAATCGGTTGGCAAAGGACAAAACGCGGACACGGCCGTTTTGGCCCAAAATCCCGGCCGTTTCGCCATTGCCTGCGGCTTGGCTCTGCAAGGATTGGGCCTGGCGCCGATAAAAATCGATCTCCTACCTGAAGGATCGTGGGTCGATAAAATCGGCCGCTGGCTTCCAAAACGCCGGGCGCAATCGGCATGGGGCATGGAAATCAGCTCCAGCGGAATCAAGGCCGTAAAACTCACATTGGAACATGACAAAGATAAGAGTACGGCCACCCAGAGGGCACCCGGCGGACAACGGACAGGGAACAGCGGGCAGCCGACAGTGTTGTTGCAGGAATGCCGGATGGTCGAACATCGGCGACGTTTGAATCAAAGTGCAAACGAAAAAGATAGAGACTCGATGCTGGATGAGACGCTGCAAAACTTTCTGAAACAATGTCCTTTAGGCGACGAACCGGTGATATTGGGACTTCCGGACTGGATGGTGTTGTTGAAGACGGTGGAACTGCCGCCGATGCCCGCCGGCAAACGAGAAACGGCCATTGCCCATGAAGCCCGGCACTTGTTCACACAGCCTTTGCCCGATGTTATCTGGAAACATGCCACTTTAGACTTGACCGAGGATGGTGAATCTCAAAAGCGGCCGTTTATGGTCGTGTATGTCGGCGTGCGTCAAATGCTCTTAAAAGAACTATTAACACGTTGGCATAAATTGGGGCTTAAGATTGCTATTGTGCAATGCGATATGGCGGCTCTTTACAACTTCGCCATGTATTGCCCTCACCCTAATGCTGTCCCAAATATAGAGGGGACCATTTGCCCTCACCCTAACCCTCTCCCAAAGAAAGAGGGGACAAGTGGATTAGACGCAAATTCTCCGGTGGCGTTAGTCGATCTTGGATCGGATCGGTTAAATGTCCTGGTTTGTTCGCCAAGGCGAATCTGGCATCGAAGCGTGATGTTCGGTTCCGATAGAATAAACAAGGCGCTGGTGCGCGAATTAAAATTGACGCATAATCTGGCTGAACAATGGAAATGCGATCCCACCTTGGCGCCCTCGCCGGGAAGGCTTTCCGAAATCCTGCAACCGGTATACGAAGATTATCTCCAGGAAACGCTGGACTCGCTGACTGCATATCAACAGGCATTTCCGGAAGAGAAGGTCGGGCGAATTATTGGTTGCGGCGGAGGATTTCTCGCGCATGATCTGCGGCGATACTTTCTCTGGCGGCGATAGTTGCCGACATTTCAATATTAATGTCTTCTTATTTATAGACCGGTTTTTCTCAAGTGTTTCAATCGCTAACACTTTCCTAACATTACCTTAACGATGTGTGTCAGCGAGCAGGCAAAAAGCGTTTTCTCAAATGCCCTCGTTTATCTATTCTGCCGAATACCCAGGTTTTGCAGTTACATTTAAAATTTTTTGCAAACCGATTTAGAGGGGGATAATTGACATGTCCGTATAGAATAACTAAGTTGAGAGCATTGCTAGCTGACGAATGGTTAGGTCTGTACACCATAATCCAAAGGAGCAAACATGAACATTCAAAAAGGAACCCGGGTGCTGGTGAATATCGCCCCATTCATTGGATCATGGCATCGCAGTAAAGATTCAATCCCATGCCGTGTATTGTCTGTCAAAGAATCTTCCATTGAAATCGCCACGGAAGCTCCTTATCGTGAATTA
Organism: Pirellulales bacterium; assembly: GCA_963844755.1. Taxonomy (GTDB): domain Bacteria; phylum Planctomycetota; class Planctomycetia; order Pirellulales; family Thermoguttaceae; genus JBEKIK01. Next base: position 104,586 of record CAWJPM010000011.1, on the reverse strand, counting down.
TCCATGTGGATCTCGCCGAATTGGATCGAAGAGGTCGTAGACCATGATTTTTGCCCTTCGCAAAAGGACGATCGTGAACCGCTTTGCGTATAAGGCAAATACGAATATCTCCGAACTTTTGCAGGTTTATTTTGAATTGATCCAGTCGGCGATTTTCCCCACAACGTCCTTTTCCAAGCCATTAAAGCCATGATAGGCGAAGGCCTCGCAGGGATCGCCGCGGCTCTCGCCTCCTCGAACGCTGATCAGCGATTTTCTGGCGCGCCGTCCAACTTTCTCATAAGACCCGGAATCGCGCTGAACGGGCAATGACTGCAGCCGTCTTGTTCGTGGTGGACTACCAGAACGGGAACGGCGATTCTTTGCAGGGGCATTTCCGGCACGGCACGTTCTCTGTCATCTGACAATATCGTCGAGGTCAACACCAGGCCGTCAGAACCACCCTGGCCGGCGCTCAATTCCGTGGCGATAAATGCCGCAGATTGCGTTCCGTGACTCGTACCGACCAGCCAGACGGGCAAACTGCTTTGTTGCTTAAGCCAGGCAATCACTGCCTTGATGTCCGCAACATGTTGGGGTGTCTGGCGGAATCCCTTGAGGGTCAGCCCTTGCCGATCAGAAGGCGCATCAACCACAGCCACGGAAAATCCCTTGTCTGTGAAAAGGCGCCGGGCCCGCACCAGAAAGTTGCCGCCCAAAAACCGAATGCTCCCGTCTTGGGATATTCCAAGTCGTCCATTCCCGCCGGCCAGCAGGATGACCGCGGCCTTGGGCTTTTCAGAGGTTAAAAAGAGGAATCTTTGGGTTACACCGGGACGCGAAGGAACGTCAACCACACGCTCCGAAACTTGACCGAATGCAACTTGCCATAATCCGAGGAACACGGCAGCCTGCATGAATGCGGTTCTTTTTTGCATAGGATATACCCTCCTTTAAAAATAGTATGGTGGCGCCCGAAGAAGTCAAGTGTAGCACCAGATTCGATTATTGCCGGACCACAACTCACTTCATGTGCGTTGTCTTTTTCCAAGCGCTGGCAAGATGCCAGTGCCACGCAAACGCTACACTTAATGAGACCTTGGCCCGACCTCAAAGGCTGCAAATGACATACCGTCCTTGACGGCGAAGGAGTACTGAGTTATTAGTAAGGGCAGGGGTCTTTCCAGCGGAGAATAACGCCGGTTTTCTTGGCCCGGCCGTGAAGGATTTCTTCGCCTCGCGCAAATATACTTATGAGCATGCGGAAACCAACAAGGGAGCGGGTGTGGCCGACGACGAACAATCTAGCCTGATTACCGATTTGAAAAGGCGAGATCGATCCGCCTGGAGCGCCGCCGTCGATCGCCACTTTCGCGAGGTCTACGGCTTTGTTTTCCACCTCGTTGGGGGCGACCGGACAGTCGCGGAAGACCTGAATCAGGAGACCTGGCTGGAAGCGCTGGACGGAATCGACCAGTGTAATGCGGCCCTGGGTGGTTTCCGGAACTGGTTGTTCGGCATTGCCCGCAAGCGAGTCGCCATGCACTACCGCCGCCGTGCTTTGGTTGGAAACCCCATATCGCTTAATGGTCAATTCGGGGAGGCGGCCGAATTAGGAGACGTCTCAGTTTTGCCCAGGGACGTGCTGGAACAGGTGGAACGCGGCTCTGTCGTGCGTGCGGCGATTCTGCTTCTTCCTGACGACCGCCGCGAGGTGCTGCTTTGGAAGTATGTGGAAGGACTTTCCGTCGAGACAATTGCCGTCCGCATGGGAAGAACCGCTAAGGCGGTCGAGTCGCTGCTTTCCCGAGCACGGGAGCAGATGCGGGGCCTGCTCGGCGGATATGTGATGCCCTGTGACGACGGGCGACGGACAAGCAAGGAGCCGTCAAATGAGTAATCAATTCAATAGCGATGATGAAGTGCTGGCTCGGTTGGTCCGCGAAGCAGGAGACCCGAGCGTTTCGCCCGATCCACAATATGCCGAGCGGCTCCGGGCGACGATCCTGGATCGTGTGGGACGGGCGGAAACGGTTGCCCATGTGACAGAGGGTATTGGGAAAGCGGATGTTAGTCCCATTATCACTTTAGAAAAGACCCGAAAAATTAAACGCATCGCCAAGCTCGCCGTGGCCGCAACCGTACTCGTAGCCTTGGGCATTCTCGTATCTTGGATTGTGATCGGCGGCGGCTCGACTAATGTCGCCTTCGCTGAAGTGGCCAAAGCCTTTGAAAGCCTCCGGAGCGCCACATACGACTTCACGACGGATATGAAGGACCCGATTAATGGAAAGACGACCAACACCACAATGAAGGGCTTTTTTCTTGCACCGTCGCGCGAACGTGTAGAAATGTCGATGTCCTTGGGTTCCGCCAAGGCCAGCAGCATTATGATTATGGATCATCAGGCCATGAAAAGCCTTGTACTAGCGCCAGAGCAGAAACTGGCCATCACGATCGATCTTTCGAAGATAAAGAAGCCCGCTGGCCCATCGAGTCAGTTCGAGATGGTGCGGCAACTCATTCGGGAGGGGAGCAGCAGCCCAGGCGAGAAAGTCGAATCGCTCGGCAAGAAGGAAATCGACGGGCAAACAGTCATAGGCTTTCGGACCCATATCAACATGTTTGATCAGACTTTATGGGCCGATCCGCAGACTGCCCGGCTCGTTCGAGTCGATGTTGTATACTCCGGCGGCAGCGGACACGGCGAGATGAGCAACTTCCGCTATGACATGGAGTTGGACCCGTCCCTGTTCAGTCTCGAACCGCCGGCGGGGTACACCGTCCAGACCCAGACAGTGAAGATGCCCGTGGAGGATGATCTGGTCAACACCCTGCGTCTCGTTGCCGAGCACAACGACAGTACTTTCCCTGCTGCGATTGGGATGAACAACAAGGAATTCCAGCAAGCCATCCGAGCGGCCTCAATATCGCAAGCCGAAAAGCTTCTCAAAACACCGGAGGCTCAAAAGCTTATGGAAAGACTTAAAGCCCAGTATGGCAAGGATCAGGCTGGGTTCATGAAGGCGTGGATGAATGAGTGGATGAAGATGACCGGACCGCTGAACCAGAAGCTCACGCAGAAGTACACGCAGGGCATGATGTTCTACAATATGCTGGGCTCGCAGAACGACTCGCACTATGCGGGCAAGGACGTGAAGCTGGGCACGCCCGATCGGCCTATCTTCTGGTACAAGCCGACCGGCGCTGACAAATACCGCGTCATCTATGCCGATCTGAGCGTCAAAGAGGCGGCTCCCGCCAAGATCAAGGACTTCCCCAAAGCGTCAGAGGGCGACACGGCACAAACGATGAACATCGGCCCTTCCGTTCACGACGAGAGGAACATGATCGAAATGCTGCGAGTTTATGCCGCCCAACAGAATGGCCTGCTGCCGCCGACCCTTGACGCAGGCGACCTTGAGTCTGGAATCAAGGCCCCGTTTGAGAAGGCAGTCGAGGCCAAATACGGTACGTCGAGCGAGGCAAGGATGAAGGCCATGCAAGACGATGAGTTGATGAAGCCCTACATGGACTTGCCCATGAAGTGTTTCCGAGGTCTCGATTTTCTCCACGACTTGAAGCCCGAGAACGACTCGCACTATGCGGGCAAGGACGTGAAGCTGGGCACGCCCGATCGGCCCATCTTCTGGTACAAGCCCACGGGGGCCGAGAAGTACCGCGTCATCTACGCCGATCTCAGCGTCAAAGAACTGACCGCCGATGAAGTCAAGAAGTTGCCCGACGCGGCGGCCAAATAGGGCGCGTAGTGCAACTGCCAAAGGTCCTGCAAGCCCGGAGAACTCCTAATGATGTCCAGCGTTTCAGGATCGCCGCCCTTGCGGCCGCCATTGTTCATGATGGCCACCTTGGGACGCAGGGCGTGTACCAGAAACTTCGCGTTCGACATCTTCAGGCCGTGATGGCCTCCTGGTCGCCAACTTCGACTGGCCAGAAACGCCGGCCCAAAGTGCCCCGCTAAATCATCCCCCGGGATTTGGTGGGGCCGATGTCGGACCACGCCCGCCGCGAGCGGCCGGCGCCGGCTCGGGGGTCTCCCAGTCGTCGGATCGGAACTGCGGCGCCGGCAGACCGTCGACGTTGTACAGATTCGCACCTTCCGGCCAGCGATGCCACGCATACCGCACGGCCAGGGGCTCCGAGACGCCGGGGGCGGTTACCACAATCGTGTTGCCGTCGATCTTCGCGGCCGCATCGACGAAATTCTTGTCAGCGCCGGCAACCTGGAACCACTTGAGGTCTCCATCCTTGGCCACCAGCCCTCCGCTGATGTGCGTGAACTTGACGCGGATCGAATTTCCTTCGACCTGCATCAATTCGTACATCGGGCCGGAGTATTCGATCTTTTCGCCGTACACGTTGGCGCGAGCGATCCGGGCCAGACGGTCACAAAGGTCTTGCTTGTTCTTGGGATGCACGTTTTTCTTTTCGCCGATATCCATGGCCACGGCCATCGCGGTATTAGGGACCTTCAGAGCCTGGGCCTGCGCTTCGCGGACCTCGGGGCGGTTGCTGTTGGCGTCCTGCGCCGCTAGTTGCACGAAGTAGAAGGGGAATTCGCCTTGCCCCCACTGCTTTCGCCAGCTCGTGATCACGTGCTCCATGACCACCGGATAGAGCGGCAAGCCCTCGGTGATCGATTCACCCTGATACCAGAGCACGCCCTTGATCGGGTAAGGCTGGATCGGCTTGATCATGGCATTCCACAAGACATACGGGTTGTGCTGATTGGTAAATGGATTAGCCGACCCTCCCCGCCGACCGCCGCGGGCCTGGGCGCCCGGCTCGGTCTGCGGAACGGGGTTATCAGCAGCCGCCGCCTTCGCGGACTTGAATGCGGCAACCTGCGTCGCAAAGACTTCCATGATCGACTTCAGACGCGGATCCGATTCCAGCACATCCTTGCTCACCCACGCCTGCGCACAGCTCGCGCCAAACGCCGACGTGATGAACCCGATGGGCTGGTTGATCGCTTTCTGCAAGTCGCGGGCGAAGAAATACCCGATGGCGGAGAAGCCGGCTTTTGAGTTGATTCGAGGCTCACTGCTTGCGGCTGACCTTCAACGCGACGGCCAAGTTGCCCGCGGGCGGCGGGGCGATGGTTGCCGTCACGCTTAAGCATAAGCGGGCGCACGCCGAGCAACAAGCTGGGCTGCGTGACCTGTTTGGTGGGAACGTCTGCAAGTCGGGCGACGCAAGTCATTTAGATCCAGTGGCTTGCATTAGTTCAGACACTTGTGAATGGCAAGATTTTAAGCCCCGGGCGTTCCGAATCGCCGCGATTCCCGTGTTTCTGCTGTTTTTGAAGCTGGCGGGTCGTTATGCGATTGACGGCGGGCTATCCAGTGGGCAACCGTGGCCAGAAGCCTCTGCCGGTCAATCGGCTTGGCGGCGTAATCATTGCAGCCGACATCGAGGCATTTCTGGCAGTCCCCGGCCATCGAATGCGCCGTCAGGGCGACGATGGGGGCAGTGTAGCCCTGCATGCGCAATTGCTGCGTGGCGGCGTACCCATCCATCACGGGCATCTGCATGTCCATCAGGATCACGTGGAACGGTTGGCCCGCTTCGCGCGCGGCCAGGGCGGCCTCGACGGCAAGTTGGCCATTATCGACCGCCATCACGTCAGCGCCGGCCTTTTTCAACAACAGGCAGATCAAGCGCTGATTGTCCAGCCCATCCTCGGCCAGGAGGATCCGGCCAGGCAGAGCGATCTTGTCCGGGGTTGTCGCAGTCGTGGTTGGTGGGCAATCGAGCAGGCTCTCTTGGGCATTCAGAATCATCTGTATGCCGTCCAGCGGCCCCGGGTTAATGGTCACAATAAAGGTGCTGCCCTTTCCCGGCGCGGAACGCACTTCGATGCCGCCCCCCAGGGCTTCTGCCAGATGCTTGCTGATGCAAAGGCCCAGTCCCGTGCCACCGAACTTTCGCGTTGACGAGTTGTCAACCTGGCTGAACGGTTGGAAGAGCCGCATCAACTGCTCTTCGGTCATGCCGATGCCCGTGTCGGCCACTTCGAGTTGCAAACGCGGCGAAACACAATTGGAGATCAGCCGGACGGCGAGGCGGACTTCGCCCTGATCGGTGAATTTGATCGCGTTGCCCAACAGATTGATCAGCACTTGGCGGAGGCGCAATGGATCGGTGAGCACGGTTTCGGGCAGGATACCGGCCAGTTCCGTCTTCAGAATCAGTTTCTTTGCGACGGCCCGAGGACGCATCAGGGAAACGACTTCGGCCACCAGTTGGACCGGCGAGCAGCGTGTTGGCTCGATCTGGAGCTTTCCGGCTTCAATCTTTGAGAGGTCCAAGATGTCGTTGATCACTGCCAGCAAGTGTTTGCCGTTGCGCTGGATCGTGCTGACCGCCTCACAACCGCTCAGTCGGTTTGGGCAATGCGTATTGTCGGGGCACACGGGGCAACACATGACATCTTCGTTGAGAAGGTCTGCATAGCCGAGGATGGCCGTCATTGGCGTGCGGATTTCGTGGCTCATGTTGGCCAAAAACTCGCTTTTTGCGCGGTTGGCCACCTCGGCCACATCCTTGGCCTTGTGAAGTTCGTCTTCCATTCGCTTCCGTTCGGTGATGTCGGTGATCACAACGGCCAGCCGGAGCGGCCTGCCCTCTTCGTCGCGAATGAGGAAGATATTCTCGATCGTCGGGGTCTGTTTCCCCTTTGTGCTGATGAGCGGCAATTCCCCCACCCACTGGCCTACGCTCATCACAGTCGGCAAGGCATCGTTCTGAAGACGTTTCTGGAATTCCGGATGGTAGTATTCGGAAAAAATCTTTCTTGCACACTTCCTCCAAATTGACTTCATCGACCATGTTTAAAAGCGTCTGATTCATATATAGAACTTTGCATTGCAATGTGGCCATGCCGAGGCCTTGTCCCGAAGCCTCCGCGAATCGCCGGAAGATGAGTGCCTGCTCCTCGGCCCGTTTGCTGTCGGTAATGTCACGGAACAACCCCTGCATCACTTTTATCCCTGCAAGATTCACAGTTCTGGCCCTTATCGCCACTTCTTTGACTTCACCTGTTTTGGTGATAACTTGCGTGTCCAGGACTTGCCCCGCTTTATCGCCAAGATGTTGCTTGAACGTGGGGGAAAATGGTTCGTTGTCCTCGGAGGGCGGGTGCAGAATAGTCTGAGGTCTTCCGATCAAATCGGCCTTATCTCTGCCAACCAAAGCTGTCATGGCCTGATTACAGTCAATGATTAACCCTGATTTCGTATCCACCACTGAGATGCCGTCTTGGGCTTCTACAAACAAGGTTCTGTACCACTCTTCACTCTCCCGTAATGCTTCTTCCGCCTTCTTCTGCTCGGTGGTGTTGCGGAAGACGCCCACAAGGCAATTCCGGCCGCCGATAATGACATGGGTCGTGTTGATATCCGCATAGACAACTGCGCCGTCCTTGCGGAGACATGGAATGTCCTTTGCAAGACCCTTGCCTTCGTTGCGGGCCAGTCTTTCAAACTCCGCCAGGGAGTTGTTCAAAGATTCTTTCTGGAGCATGTCCGCCACGGTCATCATGTTCAATTCCCGCTCGGTATACCCGAGCATCCGGCAAAGAGCCGGATTCGGGTACTTGAGCATCTTCGTCTCAATGTCGGCCATCAGGATACCTTCGGCACTTGCTTCAACGATAGCGCGGTACTTGTGTTCGGCTTCAAACTTCTCCCGGTAGAGAGCGGCATGCTGCTGTCGCCAGACGAATCCCACCGCCGCTGCCACGCTAAACAGCAGGGCGCATACGAAAATGACCGTCAGCCAAAGCCACTCGCGCATCGGCGCGTACACTTCCGCGGCATCGATCTCGGCCACTAAAAACCACGGCGAATCGGGTACGGCGCACACGAACGCCAGCACGGGCACGCCCCGGTAGTCCACGCCTTCCACAATCCCTTTCTGGCCCAGGGCCGCTTTTACAGGTGGAAGGTTTGTGTTGTCAAGCGATACGCGGAGGGTAAGGGACGTATTCTTCCGAAACCTAAGTTCATTCAGGTAGACGGACTCGTTTCCTTCCCGGCGGATCAGCAGGGTTTCGGCCGTCTCGCTGGGCGTCGGCCAACGTTGGATAAAGGGGTAGAGGTAGACACTCGGGTCAATCCTCAACATCAGCACGCCGAGCGGGCGTTCGCCCGAGGGCCCGTCGAGAATCGGCACGAATAGGCGGAGGTAAACCTTCTTGGAATACTCATTCCGACGGAAGTCCTCGAAGGTCAGTTGCCCCGAACGCAGGACTTCACGGGCCTTCTGAAGCGAACGGGTAGAGAGCGGCTCCTCCGTGTCGGAAACCATCATCAACTTGTTGCAGGCGGCGTCGAGTAAAGCTGCTCGGTCATAGCCATAGCTGGCCTGGACGTGGCTGAGCCAACTCCGAAGTTCTTCTTGCAGAGGCAAGTCTTGCGGCTGCTCAATACAGCGCCGCACCAGAGCCGAGAAAGCCTTATTCTTATAAAAGACGTCGGCGTCGTCCAAACGTTCCTTCCTCCACATCGAGAGTTCGCTCACTTTCAGATCGGCGACGGCGGCAAGTTTGCGCTCGACCTCCGTTTGGAGACGGTCTTGCTGGCTGCGGTAGAGAAGACCGCCGGCCGCGACGATGCCTGCGGCCAGGATGACGAAAACAAGGAGCAAAACCGGTAGGGTATATCTATATTTCATGCCGTTCGACCTGCCTCCTTCGATGGCACGCAATGCAACACTCTACCAGAACCATAGCTTACAGCATTATTATGGATCATGGCAGAGCTCGCGTCTTCGGGGCCCGCGGCCCTACAATCCCTACAATCGCACGAAAAGTTTCCGGCGACAAATCCGCAGTATTATCGACATGCGCATGCGTGACTGAGGGAAGTCGCACTGGGTTCTTGTGTTCCGAAAATTGTTCGGGCCTGTTGAAAAAGTCTGTCTACCGGCTAGCATTGTCAGCATGAAGATCGTCTTGATCTGCCGAGGAAATGGGCGTATGAGAACGAAGTACTCCTCTGCCACCTTCGCTCCGGTAAGTGCGATTTTCATTTTCCAGTTTTTGGCTAATAATGTTACTGTCTTTCCATGCTTGAAGAAAACCATTTTAATCCATATGCCGCTCGGCAGACCGGCGGGATATTACCGCCTTGATCGAACAGATCAAATGCATCCATAATGTTCTCCATGACGCCTTGCCGACGAACAGTGAATTATTACTGATTCCGATATAGTTAATGATCCTTACTTCAACCGCAAACAAGTCTGTCCCAGCCGAGTTTGCTAGTCGTTTGGCCGTGGAACGGTTCATTTGCAATGTAGGACGCAATAAAGAGATTGGAGCAAGAGACATCATTCTTGAGATAAAGCGGATTGCGACTATTCAGATGACTGGAAACAGACGATGAGGCAGGTGTATTTGGCAGCCAAGATGAGATATATTGGAAATATTGCAGGTTTACAATTATCGTACTTTACGTTGCGAAATATCGAGGGCAATCAACCAGAAGCAGGCAAAGCATTCGGGGAGTCCATAATTATGCGACGATACTTGATTTGCGCGATCATGGTTTTACCGATGATTGCCGGGACTGCCTTTTCGATGACCGAAAATGAGCGGCGGGCGTATCGAGACAAGTTGTTACAGCTTTTGCCGGAGGTTCCATCGTTCAAGCAGTGGATCGATAAGACGGGCGAACTGCCGCCGGATTTCGATGCCCTGCCAAAGAGCAACAGTCTTCCCGATCCCTTGAAATTTCTGGAAGGCAAGCCCGTGCTTACCCAGGACGACTGGAAAACGCGGAGGGCCGAAATCCGCCGGCTTTTCGAAAAATATGAATTCGGCAGCCTACCGCCGCATCCGAAGCTCGATCGGGCCACGGTGACCGAGGAGACACAGGCGGACGGATACCGCACGCGTAAGGTGCTGTTGGAGTTCGGTCCCGAGGGCAAAGGACGGTTGCACGCCACTCTGCTGATTCCCGACGGCAAAGGCCCATTCCCCGTGTTGATGGGGCCGGGGCTTGTAGGAGGCATGTTCGGCAATTCGAGTTCCGCGATTTTGCGCCGCGGTTATATCGTGGCGGGTTATTCGGGCAACGATCGGAACGACGATTCGGCAACGCTTGCTGCGCTTTACCCCGAATACGATTTCGCCACTCTGCCGCGCCGGGCGTGGGCGACGACGATGCTTTTAGACTATTTCCAAAGCATGCCCGAAGTCGATATGGCGCGAATAGGCATCTACGGGTATTCGCGCGACGGAAAGCAAGTGATGATGGCCGCAGCCATCGACGAGCGGATCGGGGCCGTAATCGCGGGCAGCACGGGCGTGGGCGGCGCGCTGCCTTTCCGCCTGGCGGGCGAACGCAACGCGGCCGAAGGCATTGAAAGCACCACGCGGTCGTTTCCGGATTGGTTCCATCCCCGCTTGCGATACTTCGCCGGCCACGAGGACCGCCTGCCCGTAGACGGCAATCTGCTCACTGCATTGATCGCGCCGCGAGCGTGCTTGATCGAATACGGATTGAATGACGAGGTTTCTAACTCTTGGGGCAATGAGCAAGTTTACTATGACGCGCTAAAGGTTTACAAAATGTTGGGCCAGCCCGAGCGGCTGGGCATTCTTCGCGTGCCCGGCTTTCATGGCGCTAATGACATGACGGCCTGCATGGATTGGATGGACATCCAGTTCGGGCGATCGGATAAAGTTTGGAAAAACAAGTTCCTTTTCCCATGGGACTTCAACCAATGGCAAACTAAAAGCCAGGAAAAGATCGACATTAATCGCTATCCGCCGTATAAAGCAGACGAATTGTTGACAATCGGCGGTGAAACAATCACATCGGTATGGGACTGGGAGAAAAAGGCCGACGATATACGCAAATCAGTTGAGTGGCTGCTGGGTGATGAGCCGCCCAAGACGACGCCGCAATCCGATCGCGAAGGCGGCGAAAGCCCGCCGGCTCAGGCAACGCCAGACGTGCCTGCCTGGGTTATACGGCGATCTGGCCAGTCGTTCGGCTGGTTGGAACCTGAAAAAAGTCAGACCGCAACACGCAAGATCACCTTCGGCGACAACTTGCACGGCGACTTGTATTATCCAGTCAATGCCAAAGCGGATGCGAAACTTCCGACCGTGATTTGGCTTCACGGCTACAGTTATCCGCTGGGTTATATGTGGGTTTATCGCAGGGACTTGCACCCCATTTTGGCCCTGGTCAAAGCGGGTTATGCAGTTTTGGCCTACGACCAATGCGGTTTTGGCAGCCGCATGTTCGAAGCGGGTCCGTTCTACGACCACTACCCGCACTGGTCGCAGTTCGGCCGGATGGTGGCCGATGCGAGGGCGGCCGTCGATGCCATGCAACAGGACAAGCTTGTTGATCCAGAGAGGATATATGTTTTCGGCTACACGATTGGCGGGATGGTGGGCCTGCACGCCGCGGCGCTGGACCAGCGCGTTAAGGGCGTGGTGTCGATCTGCGGATTTACGCCCATGCGCACCGACACGGCCGATAAGGGAACCGGCGGTGTGGCCCGCTTCAGCCACGAGCGCGGACTGATGCCACGGCTGGGTTTTTTCATTGGCCAGGAGTCGAGAATTCCGTACGATTACGATGGACTGCTGGGCGCGATCGCGCCGCGTCCGGTGATGGTCGTGCAACCCGAACTCGACCGCGGCGCCACGGCCGCGGACGTCCGCCGCGACGTCGAGCAGGCTAAAAAGGTTTATGATCTTTACAACGCCGAGGACAAGTTAATGCTGGATGAGCCCTGGGATTATGCCCGGCTTCCAGCATCAACGCAAGAACGAATCATCAAGTGGATGTCGGAAAACATGCGTTAACTGAACTCCCCTCGCCCTTTGGGAGAGGGGGCTGGGGGTGAGGGATTGAGATGAACACCAGTCAGTCAAAAGTTTTTTCATTCAACAGCCCTCACCCTAACCCTCTCCCACAGGGAGAGGGGACGTTGATATCACAATTTGCATAACTTCAGCCGTATAAGGAAGCTCGCATGAGATGCAATATTAAATACGCGGCCGTTATGACACCACTGTGCTTGGTTATGGTCTGGATGATGAGCCAGCGATTGCTTAGCGCCCAAGAGGCGTCAACCGAAGTGGCAGAAGCGCGGCCGCCCGTCACGGTTCAAGAGGATCAGTCGTTCTATACGCTGGCCAACGGCATTTTGACCGCACGCATTTCGAAACAATCCGGCGACTTGACATCGCTTGTCTACAAGGGTATCGAATTACTCACCGATAAGTCGGGACACGCCGGAGCGTATTGGTCGCACGACACCAGCGGCGGCGTGCAAACGATCGCAAAGATCAGCATCGATCCGCAATCCAACAGCCAGGATCGCGCCGAGGTTTCGGTTAAGGGCATATCAGGCGGGAAGAAAATGGGTCATGGCGCAGGCACCGGCCCGGACGGCAACTTTCCCGCCGATATCGAAATTCGCCACAGCCTGGGGCGCGGCGAGTCGGGCATATACACCTATTGCATTTTCGAACATCAGGACGATTATCCGGCCGCCTCGATGAGTGAAGCGCGTTACTGCGCAAAACTGGCCGACTTGTTCGACTGGATGAGCGTCGATGCCCGGCACAATATGCTCTATCCCAAGGATTTGCACCAAGGCGACAAGTACATTTATACGGCCGTGCAAGCGGAAAATCCGGCTTATGGTTGGTCCAGCACGACAAAAAACGTGGGCTTCTACATTGTTAATCCCACGGTCGAGTACCTCAGCGGCGGGCCGACGAAAACTGAATTCCTCTGCCATCGCGACACGACCCAAGCCGCGGCCCCGTGCGCGCTGAATTACTGGCGAAGCAGCCACTATGGCGGGGCCATGCTGGAAGTCGGGCAAGGCGAGCACTGGACCAAGGTCATCGGTCCCTTTTTGCTCTATGTCAACTCGGGCAGCGATCCGCAAGCCATGTGGAAAGACGCGCGGGCTCAGGCGGCAAAGGAGTCGGCAAAGTGGCCTTATCAATGGGTATCGGGAGTAGACTATCCCAATCGCGACCAACGGGCAACAGTCAAAGGCCGGCTCGTGCTGAATGATCCCCAGATGCCAAATGCCAAGATGCCCAACTTGCTGGTTGGTCTGGCATATCCGGCTTATGAATCGCCGAACGCCCGCACCGGAAGTCCAAACAGGTCCCGGCCGATCGATTGGCAGATCGATGCCAAGCATTACGAGTTTTGGGTCCGCGGTGATGATAGCGGCGACTTTTCCATTCCCAACGTGCGTCCCGGCAAATACACGCTGCACGCATTTGCCGACAGCGTATTGGGTGAATATGCAAAAACGGACGTTACAATCGAGCCGGGCAAATCGATTGATCTAGGCAATCTTGAGTGGAAGCCGGTCCGGCGAGGCAAACAACTTTGGGACATCGGCATTCCCAATCGCAATGGATCGGAATTCAAGAACGGCGACAAGTATTTCGAGCCTGACGCGCCCTTGCAATACATCAAGCTATTTCCCAACGACGTGAACTACGTCGTCGACAAGAGCAATTTCCGTGAAGATTGGTATTTCGAGCAAGTCCCGCACAGCGAGGATCCCAACGCGCGGGTCGTACCTTTTATGGGTGTCAGCGGCAGTGGAAGGGCGACTCCTTTTTCCGTCGCATTCGAGTTGCCCAATGCTCCGACCGGCGCTGCGACGCTTCGCTTGGCAATCTGTGGAAATCAAGCCAAGTCGATTGCCGTAACGGTGAACGATCAGCCTGCCGGCACGGTCGAAAATTTAGGCGGCGACGGGGCCATCTCCCGCCACGCAATCCAAGGGCTGTGGTTCGAGAAAGAGCTTTCCTTCAATGCATCCCTGATGAAACAAGGCGCAAACGTGCTGAAGCTCATCGTACCGGCGGGCTCGGTCAACAACGGCGTCATTTATGACTACATCCGCCTGGAACTTGACGAAACGGCGCAGCCGAGCACAGCGGCCGCAGAATAGCGGAGTTTTAATATGTTTTCGAAGAATCGCGTTTGCGTTTCATGTCTGGGATTAATTGTCGCATTATTGGCATTTAGCACGATTGAGGTCCGGGCACAAACGCCCACACCAGAGAATGCCGCAACCGTGGCATCGCAGCCGGTAGAATTAAAATTCTCGTTTGGTCCCCGGCCGATTCCCGGTTACACTCAGGTCCAAGCCGACGCCGCATATTCGGCCGAGCGGGGCTACGGATTTGATCTGGGCTCGAAAGTCTCGATTGTCGATCGTGGCGGAGACGATCCGCTCAAATCGGGCCATGCCACCGGGCAGAACGGCAAGCCGTTTTTCTTTTCGGCAAAATTATCTCCCGGCGCGTATCTTGTGACGGTTGTGTTGGGCGATGCCGGGAGCGAATCGACCACTACGGTCAAGTCCGAAACACGCAGGCTGATGCTCGAGGCGATTCACGCCGCTGCGGGCCAGTTTCAGATGCGGACGTTTCTGATCCACTTGCGTGTTCCCCAAATTCCCGGCGGCGGCGAGGTGAAACTGAAACCGCGAGAGCGCGATCCGATTTTGTACATCCAATGGGATGAGAACACGCGGATTCCGTTCACCGAGTTGGATTGGGATGAAAAACTCACGCTCGAATTCAGCGGGGACAAAGCGGCCCTTTGTTCGGTGCAGATCGCTAAGGCAGACAATCCGATCACGGTTTATTTGATCGGCGATTCGACCGTCACCGACCAGATGATGGAGCCCTGGGCAGCCTGGGGGCAGATGCTCCCGCGCTGGTTCAAGCCGCCGGTGCTAATTGCCAATTATGCTGAGTCGGGCGAAACCACGGCCAGCTTTATCGGCGAGCGTCGCTGGCAGAAGCTGATGAGCGAAATCCACGGCGGTGATTACGTGCTGATGCAATTCGGCATTAACGACCGGCGCTTGCCGGTTGAAAAATTCAAGCAATACTTCGAGCGGTTCATCGACGAAACCAGGCAGCACGGGGCCACGCCGGTGCTGGTGACTTCGCAAAACCTCCGCCGCCTGGATGAAAACGGCAAGGCCGTGCAGACGCTGGACGGGTATCCCGACGCGATGCGCCAGGTAGCCAAGGAGAAGAACGCGGCGCTTATCGACTTGAACGCAATGAGCATGTCGTTTTACGAGGCGCTTGAGCCGGAAAATCTTCCCAAGGTCTTTGTCAACGGCACCCACCAAAACAATTACGGCAGCTACGAGTTGGCCAAGTGCGTTGTAAACGGAATAGTGGAGAATAAATTACCCTTTGCTCAGTACATCGCCGACGATTGGAAGCCGTTCGATCCGGCACATCCCGATCCGCTGGCGGATTTCAAGCTGCCTGCCGATCCGCAATTGGATCCGGCCCGGCCCGGCGGTCCGGGCGCACCGAACGGTCAAGGCCCCATGGCCGGCCAGGCCGTGCGGCGCGGCGGAGAAACAAGCGGTAATGCCCAACCGGCCACGACGCCGGCCGACCGGCCGACGGCAAACGAGCCGGCGCCGACCAAAGAACTTGCGCCGACCAAAGTGCCGGTGCCGGCCAATTCCGCCATTCCCACCATATTCATAGCCGGCGACTCCACTGCACAGCCCGGCAACCCGAATGCCGTCGGCTGGGGAAAGCCTTTCGCCGATTTATTCGACCCGGTCAAGGTAAAAATAGTAAACGGTGCCCGCGGCGGGCGGAGCAGCCGCACATTTATTACCGACGGCTCCTGGGACAAGATCATTTCGCAAGTCAAAGCCCACGACTATGTCCTAATTCAGTTTGGCCATAACGACGGCGGGATGATTAACGGTCCGGCGACTGCCCGCGGCTCGTTGCCCGGCCTGGGCGAGGAAACCCAGGAAATCGACAACGTTCTGACCAATGAGCATGAGACGGTCCACACCTTCGGCTGGTATATGCACAAAATGATCCAAGATACCAGGACCAAGGATGCAACACCCATCCTCTTATCGCTCACCGTCCGCAACATTTGGAAGGACGGAAAAGTGGAGCGCGGTTCGGGCGAGTTTGGCACATGGACCAAAGACCTCGCCAAGGCCGATAATATCGCCTTCATCGATCTGACGAACATTGTCGCCGACCAGTACGAAGAGATGGGCGAAGACGCGGTGAAGCCCCTTTTCCCGCGCGATCACACGCACACCGGCGATGTGGGTGCGGAAATAAACGCCCGAAACGTGGTCGGCGGACTCAAAGCGCTGCATGAGTACGCCATCATCAATACGCTTTCGGCCGCAGGAAGGGCGATAGACGTTGCACCCGCCAAATACGCCATGCCCGCCAAGCACCTGTCAGCCCGCGGCAAGCCCATGGAAGAAGTTCTGCGACATCTGGATCTCCCCGCGCCTGGCGATCCGTCCCTACCCAACCTCTCCCTCATCGGCGACTCGACCGTGCGCAACGGGCGCGGCGACGGCATTAACGGCCAATGGGGCTGGGGTGATCCGTTGGCCGTCTACTTCGACCCGGCGAAAGTCAATCTTGTGAATCGCGCAGTGGGCGGCACTGGAGCGCGGACCTTCATGACCATCGGTTACTGGGACCTTGTCTTGCCCATGCTCAAACCGGGCGACTTCGTCGTCATGCAGTTTGGCACCAACAACAACGGCCTCCCCGACAAGGACTCGAATATACCTAATAATCTTCGGGAATTTGAACAAATCAGCCGGGAAGGTAACTGCGCAAGGTAACGCACTTTTAGCAAAGACCTGTTTCTTGGATTCGATTCGAACATTTTTGGGAAACCGGCTGGACCTGACTGAGCTCCAACGGTGTGAAATAATGGCAGGCATAGAAGCCTTGACCTATTCGCCTCTAGCACCGAAAAATCCCATGGAGGTTCCCTAGCATGGATCAACGATTGCTATTTGATACTCGCCCTGTAACGTTCCCCGTACACTCAGCCCGGTCCGCCATCGATCCATAAAGCAATCCGGAACCATCTCCGGCTGTATAAAAACATGCATCTAATGCTCTTTTCTAAAAGCATCTCCATCATTTATTTATTATGTTTGATGAATAAAAACAAGTGTTATTCCAGATGACGTTTTATGTTCCTGAGGGTCATAAATACTCTACATTGCATCGCATATATATAATACTGACGCAAGGATGAAGCTATTCTACTTATTGTCACAATTAGTGTCACTTCTAAGTCTTAGCATTGAACAAGAGCAATTTATCAGATGCACCACCAATCATCTAAGCCGGGCCAACTCCCACTCCAATGCCAATGGGAAGACCGATGCCGATTCGGATACCTCCTCCTGCCTGGGCTGTAGACCATGATAATGTGATGATGGTCAGGACAGCACCAACAATCAAAACAGTTCTCGCCTTCATGGTAACTCCTCCTGCACAAGCAGTCATTCACACTACATGTTATTCACTACGTTTCGCCGAGGAATTGGATCGTACCACCGTTTGAATAACTGGTGAATGCCAGTTCTTATCCAATTTTTACTAACGGCAAAACTAGCCAACTGACCTAATGCATACCGACTTTGTTGACATTCAGCGGTTTGTCTTAACACCCGTCGGCATTTGAGGTTTTGCCGTAATTCGTTGTTGCAGTATGGCTTTTGGATTGTCGCAAAATGGAGAAACCAGACAATATCGAGTAGTTGGCTAAAGGACACTAAATTAAGGGAGCTAGTATCGGTCAGGGATGGTCTATCTCGACACGGCAAGGCTTGTTATGATTCCGCCCCATGAACCGCCACGTTTTCCATTGGCTGTTGGTTGCCGTGCTGTTGCGTTGTTCTGTGACCTTGGCCCAGGTCGGCTCAGGACCGCAGATCATGCCTAACACAATCGAAAATATGCCGCCATCTGGATCGACATCACCCTCGCCCGTTATGTTGCCATCTAGCGAGCAGGTTCTTCAGCCAAATACACCATCGGGATCAACATCACCGCTAGGTCAGCCAGTATTGCAGCCAACAACACCATATGTGCAACCCGGTCAGCCGGTTTATCCGCCAACAACACCATATGTGCAGCCTGGCAAGCCAGTTTATCCGCCGTATGTACTGGTGCCTGCTCAGCCGGTATACCCGCCGCCAGAATATTGGATGCCTGTACCTAGTCCGAGTCTAAGTCTTGTGCCGGGTGACAGCAATCCTAGGTGGGACTTCAGTGTGGATGCATTGTGGCTGGAACGAGACACGGGCGTCACTGTCCCTTTGGGCTTTACCAGTTACAACTTCGGATCGAAAGCCCGCCAAGCGGTTCGAACGGATAGTTTGTGGACTGATGATGTTTTGTTTCCCTTAGAACCTGGCATCCGGCTTCAAGTCATCGGACGCATTACCGATCAAATGGCCATCGAGGGAAGCGGTTGGGGCTTGCAACAATGGTCGATTGGCCGAACTATTTACGGCGACCCGGCAGGAAAGACCGTCCTGGCACATTCATCTTGGCTGCAAATTTCGGATTTCAACGACTCGTTGGGCTACACCTACAGCAGCCGGGTTGCCAACGCTGAAATCAACCAGCGGTTCAAGTTAATTTCTTTTGACCCATATCGGGCGTTTTCTTGGCTGTGGGGCGTTCGCTATTTATATCTCGCCGACGATTTCACCTTGACAGGGGCAGACCTCGCAAGCAAATACGAAAGCCTCGATTGGCAAACGAAGAACAATCTAATCGGAATGCAGTTGGGATTACAATGGGCCTGGGGTTGGGATCGCTTCCAACTGAGTTCAGAGGCGAAAATAGGTTTGTTCGCCAATGCTTACTCGCAGCGAAAGGCCGATCTCGCAGGTGGGGCAAATGACTTCCAACCATTCGATGTGTCTCACAGCGGAACCGATTTGGCGGCACTCTTCGAGATTTCGGTGTTGCTCCGTTACCGTATCACCCCTTGCACCTGGCTGCGAGCGGGCTACCAGTTTTATGGTGTGACTGGTCAGGCACTTGGCCCTCGACAGCTTGGCGGCTATGATGCTGCTGGCACTGTCGGATTTGATGGATTGTCGGTGGGCTTGGAATTGACCCGATAACACTGGCGGTTAGACAGTGGAAATCGACATCAACTCTCGGAAAGCCGCTAATATTTTTTGGCGGCTTTTATAATTATGAATTTTTGACGACTCTCCACTGGGTTGAGTAAAAAATTCTCACTTGTAAAATTAACAATCTGCACAATTTCAATAGAGCCAATATCATATCCTCGGATGAGCCATAGGTTGTATAAAAGTTCAGCAAATGTAAACAGACTCAACTATTCGGCATTTGACTTTCTGTAATTGTTAAAGTTTAACGGATAATCCTAAATTAATTCATACATTTCTAACGACGTAATGTTCTATCTTGTGTAATCATTAAAGTCTATCATTTATTCCGTCGATGCGAGTAGAAGTGTCTAAAACTTCCTCTTTCTTAGGGCCAGCTAGCAGTCTGACTCCTTTGTGATGAGTAGAAGGGACTGAATCATGTCTGGAATCACTAGCATCGGTGGGAACACCTCTGACCTTTACAACACGCTGCTTCAACAGGCCCTCAGTCAGCAGGATAATTCAGTTGTTGATAGCAATGCCGCAACCGATTCACAAACCACTCAATCGTCAACCACCGACACAACGAACACTGATTCGCAAAGCTCAAATACACTAAAAGATAAAATTAGAGTCGCCATAATGTCGGCTGTGCAACAGGCTGAACAGGCAGGCGACACGTCCGATTTATTGACTGTCATTAGTGCCGCTGTAAATCAAACTCTTAAAGATGCGGGAATCGATCCAACTTCCTTAAACCAAAACAATAACGTCGATTCTTCGACTAAAAATCTAGTATCTGTGCTGAACAACCTAACCAGCACCCAATCAGAGACCAATGATCTTTTCTCTATGTTGGATAGCCAAAACAGCATTGATTCAGGGAGTGGTGATCTGTTCTCATTGCTTGGGGACCAATCTGGCACTAATTCAGCGAATAATGACCCGCTCTCTTTGCTTGGAGACCAATCGGGCACTGATTCAGCTTCCAGTGATCTGTTCTCATTGCTTGGGGACCAATCAAGCACTGATTCAGAGAGTGGTGATCTGCTCTCTTTGCTTGGAAACCAAACCAGTATTGACCCTGCGACCAGTGATCTACTCTCTCTGCTAGGGAGTCAAAATAACAACAACCAACAAAGTCAAAATTTATTAGGTTATTTGTTGGATACACAACAATGAAAAGTGATCATCCAATTTGTTAGGTTAATAACTGCTAAAAAACCACAACTAAACAGCTAGGCGTCTTTCACGATAGCGAAGAGGTTGCTACTTACTCTCTCTTGTTAGGAACTTAAAAAATGTCCGGTATTTCGAGCATTAGCAGTACGTCCGACCTGTTATATTACCTGCAACTCCAACAAGCTCAGGCTAATGGAGTGAATGCAGTCAATGATAGCGATGGCGACAATCAAACCAATTCGCAGTCTGCCTCTACGACAGTTCCGACCACGGGTTCCCAAAGTTTAAACAGTTTGGAAAAAACGATCCAGCAAGATGTACTGAAAGCGATCCAAGATGCCGAGCAGTCAGGCAACACCTCCGATTTGAAGACAGTCATCCACGATGCCGTGGATAAAGCACTCAAAGATGCGGGGATCGATCCCAACAGCCAATCTACTGCGGCCAATGAAACGGAGGGCCACAAGGGGCATCATGGACATGGGCATCATCATGCCCAGGGCACTGGCTCAACAAGCGCCTCGACTGATCCAACGAATTCCTCAAGTCAAGATACGAGCGGCACCAATTCCACAACTAATGATTTGCTTACGCTGCTTCAAAATCTTGATAATAATTCCCAACAGAATACGGGAAATCAGAACACCGGCTCCCAACAAAACATGGTCGGATTTCTGATAGACATCAAGCAATAAAAGGTGTGCCTCCAATCCGTGCGAAGCCAGGGGAGCCTTGTTGCTCCCCTGATTTTTTAAAGGGGGAATCGGGATTGAAGACAAGAAGAGTCTGCCATGCAGAAAAGAGGTGAGCATTTCATAATTCCCACCATTAGAACTTTAACCCCGCTTGCAGCGTCACGAACGGTCCACTGCCAAAGCTGACACGGTTGAATTGGGTAGTGTCCCATTGCTTGCCTTCAAACGAGTAACGGTCGAAGACCAAGCCGCTGGCAAGCTCGATGAAACAATGTTCGCCCATTCTGGATTCCAATCCCGCAGCCAACCGCTGGTCGTACATGAAAAATCGTTGGTTAATGTCTATACGGTCAGCAAGGGCGTAAGAATCGTATGCCCAATCGTAGGCGGCGAAGGCGAAAAGCCAATCGGTGATTTTGTACTTCGCTTTGGCGTGAATCGTGTGGATGGGCATGTAGGAGGCTTCGAGGGTCAATCGGTCGATAGGGCGATACATCATCGAAAACGGCAGCCCGATGTTCATGTGGAAATTATCGGAAGGGGCATAAAAATAGGCCACACCGGGGATCGGAAAGCGGAGTTCGCCCATCGGTGCGTACATCAGCGACAACATCCAAGCGTTGTGTTCGCCGCTGGGGATGCGGAGAAAGGCGTTCATACCCACGAACATTTCGTTGATCGAGGCGAAGGGACGGTCGCTTGCAGAGCCAAAATTGACGCCCCCGCCCCACGACCAATCGTTGTCGAGCTTGCGGAAGTACATCAGTCCCATTTTGACGTTCCAAAGTTCATCGGGGTATGGCTGTCCGGTGTTAGGCAAAATGGCTTCAGTTTGAATGGATCGATTCCGCACACCTGCCGAGAGCATCCAGCCGTCAGCCGGACTTGAAATTGGTGAACCCTCTTGAGATGGCATCATCCTCAGTGGCACCATGACCAAGAGGTTTTGGTCGAGCATGGTGAAATTGGCGTTTTGCCCAGAGACGGGCACGGTGGGGAACCATGTTACCCGATAACTGAAGGGTGCTGACCGTTGCCCAAACATCCCCATCGGCACGTTATCTGTCATGCCCTTATCGGTCAGTGGTGAAGATAAAGCAGACGGTTCATCTTGAGGCACGGGAGGCAGACGCTGAATCGGACCTGTGGGGCTATCCAACCAAGTCGGATCAGTGGATGCCGAATCTCCGCTGGAATCCTGACCTGCGGCGGCTGAGGCGATCAGTAGCAGAAAAACGGCGATGATTCGCAGGAAAACCATGAACGGGAGCGTGGAGAGCCTGGGGGGAACGGGCAAATTCCTCACTCCCGTTCTTGGTTAAGACGGGTATTTGCCATGTTGCACGGCAAGGGTAGCGAAAAAGGGCGAATGACTCAAGCCCGGTAAACTCTCTTCCCATTCCAGGGGAGCCTTGTTGCTCCCTCCTTTTTTTTATGGGAACCTTGATTTTTCTTTCTTATTTGTCCTCACTTCCCGTAACTCCTGACTGGAAAAAGGCATTTTGCAAATATCCTCAGTTATTACCTGGGAGTGGATCAGATTGGGCAATTTCAGAAAGGTTTTTCACCATATTTGTTCAGCATTCGATGGGTAATGCGGTGGGAAATTCCTCATGACTCTGATAGCGAGTGCTTGGCCTGCTCCTACTTCTTGAAATTCATACTCTTGATGAATTTTATATCTTGCATGATTTTGGCGGAAATTTCTTGGCATCTTTTATTCCCCACCCAGGCATCGTTCTTTTTCAATCCTATTGCAAGATTGCCCAGTAGCATCTGATCCATGATGTCGTCGCATTCCTTTTGAATTGATGGGTTTATCCCATCATGGGGAATTTCATCGAACACTTTTTTTACCTTGTCGTATTCGGTTTTCCACTCATCAACATTATTTTCTTTTTCGAGTAGTTTTGCGGCAGTCGTTGCCTCGTCTAGATAGGCTATTAGTTCAGAAGGAAATTTTTCGCAATGTGTGCCTGGAGTTTTAATAGCGGGATTGATGATCGGAAAATGACCGCAAGCTCCAAGAGTTGATACAAGAAGGACGCATAATAGCAGCAAACATTTTTCCATTTTTTGGAATTCTTTCCAATTATGAGCAAAAGTGATGTTGCCAGTTTCATCGCTAATTTGAAAAGATGAAGGGCTAAGAGAATAACAAACCCGACAGATTAAAAAAAGACCAATAAAACCACTCTCATTGGTGTTAAATTGGGCAGTCTCTATGTTTTACAGTTGCAGTAGAGAATTTCCATTATCACCCTATCAAATGCCTCAGCAATAGGAACAAGATAGCCTCTCCAACAAAGCCAGCACTTGATTTTCCAAAACGGGTAAAGCCTCTTCGGGTTCGGCACAGTCCAGGTCATTTATGTGCCAATATTCCACTTGATCCGCCCAAGCAGCGAAAGACTGTTCGAGCATTTCTCTATGCTCCGCTTCTTTCAAAGCGATCACAAGGGAGGCATCTGAAAGGTGTTGTTCTGTGACCTGCTGCGGGAATCTGGAATTGCCATTGATGGGAATGCCAAGTTCATTTAAGCGTTCGATAGTGTATTTGGAAATGGGACCAATATTTCATAGCGGCCAACGGCTAGACCTTTTCTAATTTGTTCCGCTTGAGCATGGGTCTCTCTCTTTCAGTTATATTCCAACGCCTCCTGGTCACGATTGACTCAGCAACACGAACTTGCCCAATATTACGCATTTGGAGCGAGGTAGACAAGCAACGAAATCCCAGTTTTTCCATGACCCGCCGACCAATACCGTGTTTTGCCGTATACTTGACACCTGGTATAGAATTGTCCATCCGAAGCAGGGTAACGAAACTCCGAAGCAAATACATAATTTAGAAAGGTTAAATAATGGCAAAAATGGTAAAGAAAACTGAGAGAACAAAAGAAGATTGGGAAATTCTAAACGATGCTTTGAGCATGTATCACAAAAAACATGGGCTTGAAGAATTGGAAGAACAATTTCAAAGTTATATGGATTCGGCAACAACCGAAGCCGAAGATGATTTTGAAGATAATGAAGATGAAGACGAAAATGAAGAAGATGAATAACAATGCCAATAGCCTATGTTTTTATTTTCTCGTTTAACACTTGAAATTCAGATCTGCATTTCGTTGAACGGAAGCTCCCATTGGCCACGAGAATCACACACTCAGCAGGATCAGGTAGATTGCCATAACGATCCCAAGAAGGGCGAGAATGAAGGCCACAACAACCGCCAGGAGTGCCGTGCGGGGAACATAGGAGAGTCCTCGTTTTGCCATGCGGACGAAGCGGTAGTATTCAGAGGCCGCCGCCAGACTCACGATTACGCCAAGGACGATGAGCCCCGTTCCAATCCAAAGGGACCACCCCGTGGATCGCTGGTGAATGGCCACATTTCCTACTGCGGCAATTTCCCGCAGGAATAGGCCGAATCGAGCGACAACGAACCCAAAGCCCATCAGAGCCAGCCCGGTTCGCATCCAGGCGAGAAGCGTACGTTCCGCTGCAAAACGGACTCGTGGATCTTCTGGCTGCCGTTCAGTTTCATTGGCATTGTCTTCCCTCATCGACGATCTCCAGTCGGTTTCGCCCAATCTGACCTTCACGTTCGTGGCAGAATCAATGCCGTCGGAGCTATATCGGCTTGACGTTCTCGGCACAGAGGCCCTTTGGACTTTGGCCTTCTGTATAGGACACCTTTTGTCCTACCTGGAGTTCCTCGAAACTTACACCCACTAGTGCAGATGAGCGGAAAAACAGGTCTTTGTCCTTTCCCGTTGTGATAAATCCGAAGCCCCGTCAATCTTTTGATTGTGCCTTCAGCCATTTGTACGTTTCCTTAGATAATTGAATTGATACCCAGCCAACGATTGTCATTGGTTAAAAGAATTCTATCCAATTATTGTTTCATTAGGCAAGTGGGGAGTCTCTTCCAAGAATTGCCCATCTGTGGATGTGTTCTAACTTGGTTATCACTATAGGGTTTGGCCGCAGGGCGTGGCCAACAATTAATTGCTGTTGCGGCCGTCCCACTTTTTCTATATCCTACGCACTTCATTCGACAACGACTCATCGAAGATAGGAGTCCATTATGCTACGGCTTCTTCGCTGGCTGCCACTGTTGTTGATTTGCTTGGTTGGGATCGGGCTGTACCGTGGCTGGTTCAGTTTTACCAATACCAGCAACGATAAAGACAACAAAAAAGTCAATATCAGCGTCTCGGTGGATGAGAACAAAATTGAAGCAGATGCCGAGAGAGTAAAAGAAGAAATATCTGAAAAAGTCTCCCAAGAGGTTAAGCAACTCGAAACTCATACCAAGTAAAGTTGACAGGCTGCTTCTCACGTCGGCTTTTTTTGACGCCGTTTTTGTCAAATCTTCACTGTGCATCTGCAAGTTGGAATAGCGAATCAGCTTTCATGCCGGATCATTTCTCAGTTGTCATTGTTATTCACTGCACTTATGAGGTCGATCTCTGGAAATGACTCAACCCGTAAGTCGAGGCGATCATCTGAGGGGCAGTCTACTGATCCGATTGGTATTTATTTTTCTTGCATTATGATAGCTACACCCTCTTGTGATTGCAGGACACCAATTCTGACGTTCCTACCATCTAGCCCTTCCACATTCAAGCCACCGGTTGAGCGTACCTGTAACGGCTTCTGGCACGTCTGGTGGACGGGTCTGCTACCGAGAATATTCACCAGGGCTGTTGACAAGCATTCTTATTTGGATGGATGCATATTTCATCTTACGCTATCGACCCGAGTCAGAGGTCGTGTCTTGGACGCAGTGGCTTGCTGCCGCCATCATTGGACTACTTGCAGCAATCTTCCTAGCTTTCTTCATCCCACTGGTCAAAGGTAATAGAACTCATCGATCAGCTTAATCCAATTGAATAGACTTGGCAGGGAGTTCGACACGGTGATCGACTGCGGCCTCTTCCACACCTTTACCGACGAGGAACGCCCCGTGTTCGTCAAGGGACTCGGTGAAGTTCTGCGGTCGGGAGGATTGCTGCACATCCTTTGTTTCTCCGACGAGGAGCCTGGGACTGAAGGGCCAAGGCGAATCACTCAATAGGAAATCCGAGATGCCTTCCAGGATGTATGGAAGGTGAAACAGATCGAGCCAACCCGCTTCGAGTCGGCTGTATTACCTGGCAGGATGGCGGTCAGCCCTGGTGGCCCGAAGGCATGGCTGGCAACGATTGAACGGAGTTGACGTGGGAAACAAACTTTATCGGATTACTTCTTCGGTATTTTGAGATTTGTTCGGCAACCGAATATTCTTGGGCGGCAACTCCTTGCGATATTTTCGTTCAATTTCAGGATTTTCCATTTGCTGACCCGAGTTGGCGGGCCATTGAATTGTGCATGTTGCTCTTGATGGTGTGCAAGGAGTTAAACTTGTCAATTGACAAGTTGCTCCTTGCCTTTCCGCCGATTTAAGGTAACCTCTAAATGGCGGAAGGACGCTATTTACCGTTGGAAGCAATGTTGCAGGAAGTGAAATTGTCTTCGAAATATACGCCTTGCTTGTCCCTCGTGACAGGCAGGGTTTTTCATGCCGCTTTAGGAGAAATCCAAAGTGAATCTGCTGAAACTCGTTGTTAATATGGCAGCATTAATGATGCTGCCCCACTTGGTCATCGGACAAGAAACCAAGGACATACTACCCCTCGCCCCCAAGGCTAAGACGTGGAAATTGGTGTGGCATGATGAGTTCGATGGCAATAAGCTGGATCGAACAAAGTGGGTATACCGAGCCGAGGGGAAACGAAGGGACGGCTGGTGGGATCGAAAAGCTATAACCCTGGACGGCAAAGGCCATCTGGTAATCAGTACCTTAAAGGAAGGCGACAAGTTCATCGACGCCGGTATAGCCACGGAGGGCAAGTTTGAGCATCGCTTTGGCTACTATGTGGCCCGGATTCGCCTCCAGGAACAACCCGGTCACTGGTCGGCGTTTTGGATCACGTGTAGCGGCGTCAATAAGGTAGGCGATGAAGGCCGGGACGGCACGGAAATCGACATCATGGAAAAACCCTGGTTGGATGAACGGGTGCCGCACACCTTACACTGGGATGGCTACGGCAAAGACCACAAATCGAAGGGATATGTGGCCAAGGTGCCGGGCGTGATGAAAGACTGGCACACATTTGGTTTGCTTTGGCTGCCCGAACAATATGTGTTCTACATCGATGGCAAGGAAACGTGGCGAACCAATGCGGGCGGCGTGTCGCAGGTGCCCGAGTACATCCTCCTGAGCGACGAGATCGGTAAATGGGGCGGCGACATCCTCAAGGCCAATTTGCCCGATGCGTTTCTGGTCGATTATGTGCGGGTGTATGAT
The DNA here is from genome assembly GCA_963844755.1 of Pirellulales bacterium. GTDB lineage: Bacteria > Planctomycetota > Planctomycetia > Pirellulales > Thermoguttaceae > JBEKIK01. Next base: position 77,385 of record CAWJPM010000011.1, on the reverse strand, counting down.
CTGGTCGCTAGTAATGGCGGCATTTGGGTACAGGAGGACCGCTGAGCTATAAGAGATTAATCGCCTCAAATTCCTCCACTAGTCCTTCTTGTCCCGCTTTGATCTTTATCCTCGCCGTATCGAGATCGTAGAATTCCACTCGATCAATTTCAGGAATTTCCATTTGCTGACCCGAGCGGGGCGGCCACTCTATTGTGCAGGTATTGCACTTGATGGTTAGATCGCAATCACCCTTAAAGGCCCAGGCATAAACGATCTTGCCGCCATTTTGTTTACTTGGAGTCAAAGGGATGAACGGACCAGTTGGCTTAAACGTTGGTAAACGCCCGACAATGTTTCTGAACCCGCACAAAAATGACAATAGCAACGCTGCTGGATCGCATTCGCTTATCCAATGCAGAACTATCCCGAAACGTCGAAGAATTCGCTGCGGCATCTCAAAAAATGACTTTGTGGCAACACTTTGGCAACACTAACCCGAAAATGACCAAAAATTACGAAAAGGGGCTCCGGTGAGCGTTTGCGGGAACTCCTTTTTAATTTAGAGTTACGTAAGCGGAGGGCAAGGGAATCGAACCCTCAACCGGTTAAAGGCCATGAGATTGCAGGCCTGATTACTATCTAAACATTCCATGCCGATGTAAACCAGCACCGGTCTATCTAAGAATGGCAATCGGTTTGGATCCAAAAAGCTGGCCTATCGCCATGGTCCGCCAGGATGCCATTGCTCATTGAATTTCCGATTTTCTGAGATGGCTGTAGAGACAGGCTGAAGAAATGCGCAGGACTTTTGTCACAATATCTTGGAAATCTGCCGGGGCGTTTACGAGTAATCCGCGGCCGACGAATGCCTTCCATTGAGCGACTTTTGATGGATCGAGGGCAAACTGGTCCGAAAAACAGACCGGTTCGTTTTCGATCCTTGTTTGCCGACGCTTAAATGTGGCTTCAATCGCGGCAGCAAGGCTAAGGCCGTCATACTTGAAGTTGGCGGCCAAAAGCCATATATCGAAGAAGTCCTTCATCCGGCTGTTCAATTCGCCCAACTTTACCATGGCTTCGAACTTTTCTGCAATCATTGTTTCACGGTTGTAGGCGATGAGTTGAGGCGCCGGCAAATCTAGAATTACCGGGTAGCTGACTTTGGTTGAGCCTGGTGTAATGACATCGCTAAAACCAATATCGATCTGCATGGCAATGCGGGCGTTGCCTAAGCGGCCCTGAAACTTTGCACGGACGCCTTCATAATCCGCGTCTTCGGTAATCCGTTCGGTCGTCACGCTAGTCGGATCGAAAACAAGACCGTCTTCCTCGACCGGGGTTTGGCAAATCTCGGCCATGACGGATCGGATTGAATCAAGGTCGTTGCCAATTCGGCCCAGCAAGTCGATGTCGCGCGTCGGACGAGTCACGGGTGTTTTCCAAACCACCAATAAAGCGCACCCTTCAATACAAACCGATCGCCATAAGAGGATCGGGAAAGGCGAAAAAGCCAGCGTTCCAGCGCGTAGTATTGGACCAAGTCGTTGAAAGGGCGATCGTTCTGCTTCGCGATGTCCAGCAAACGCTGATGCATGGACGCTGGCACATTTTTTAGAGGGCCTTTGGTCACACACTAGCCTCCAAGTATGGCCGGAGTACATTCTCGACTCGGCATATTCGAGCAAATTCGAGAACTTCTTGCAGCCGAGGTCAACGCCGACTACGATAAGCCCGCAGTGCCTCCATAGCTACATCAAGACCAATCTTGTTGCGAAATTTGAAGCAGTCGGCCAGCGTCTTTTCCGGTCCATAAATGCGGACAGGCACGCCGTCTATGGTATGCGTCTCAACGCCTGCCTTGAATGCCTGCATAGAGAAACGGAAGACATGCAGGGGTGGGTGTTTCAACATAGGATAGCGGGCCGTTCGTGTAAGGGCCAGATAGACCTCATGTGGTATCTGTGTGGTAAGTTGGTGGTAGGCCAACGCCGAGATCAAGCAAATAACGCCTTGCGGAACTCGCTTGGCAACGGTCGCCAGATCGGGTTCACTCAGCGGGGGTAGATTGGCGAGTCGATAAAGGCCAGGGGCAAGCTTCTCCAGTTCCCCAGCGTCACGCATCGCATAAAGCGTTCGCGGATGAATACCTGCCGCAATCGCCTCACTGGTCCTGAGAGTGCCACCGTGGTCTTTGAACAATTTTCGAGCATGTGTAGTTGTATTTGCTATCATTTGGTGTCTTATGTAATGACATGGATAAAAACGCAAACACATTTTATAAAGTGCGTGCAGTTTTATCCAGCCCAGTTTGAGGAAAAAGAACCGCATTCAACCGATTTAACCAAGATTTGAGTAACATTGAACTAGGGTCGAGAAGCAACCGCCCTGTTAACTTTAAGGGGATCGGTAACTAGAGATTCAGAGAGTTTTTTTCCAACGTTCAGGGGCAAAACAGCAATCTCCATGGTTGCTTCCGGACCCTGGATTATCTCTCACGAAATAGAGACTTATGGCAAGAAGGCCAAATTGGCGGAAACCCTTACAGTAAAGGGGGTTAAACGCACAACGCTCTGTAGGGCGATACCTTATCGACTTACGCTTTAAAAAAGTTGTGGATGATTTGGATAAATAGACAATTGGATTTAACGGCAATTAAAGCTGCTGTTTTGTTTCGTTTATTATTTTTTCTAATCCGGAGAGATGGACTAAGATTCGTTCGAAAGGGGGCGGTTCGTTGAAAAACATAGGCCGCATGTCGCGGTAATCCTGTTTCAACAGGCCTACAATTCGATCAGAAGGGCTTAAGTGCAGCATGCCATGCCGAGCTTCGTCATACTTGGCCCATACTCTTTTAAAGAAAAAATCTGTTTGCTCAATCACGCGATCCAGGAGATTTAATGACCCGAGTATTTCATTCCAAATATCACCCTGAGACATCTTAAACATGTCGTAGTAGTGCCGTGACATCCGTGGCGGAATCGCAACACGCTCGGGAAGATGATGCAGCCGATGCAAGATAGTCGCCTTTTCCCAAAATGTTCGAGTGACTGCGAGAACTCGAACTGTTGTTGAAGGATTGGAAAAAGCCTGCGGAAGCGCATCCCACATATAAGGCGTCACAGTATGCTCTTCTACGGGGAAGTGATCCGACCGGGCACCCATCTCGATCTTCACTGAGGCCGGAAAGTAGGGACTCAAATCGCCCTTGATTGCCGATGGGTACTGAAACAATATCGACTGTCGATCGGGGTCCGAAGAATCGAGCGATAACCTCCAATCGGTTTCGCGGCCAAGAGATGTATCAATCGCGTCGCGCAACTGCGGAAGAAGCCGATCTTTTATCGAGTTTTGACATGCCTCGGTGAGTCGATCAAGGCGCCGTTGCTGTTCATTTCCGGTTATGCCTTTTTCCGGCTCATTTTCACCGCCAAACCCCAGAATACTTCTCTCGATTGCCACATCCACGTCTTCTGAAAACCGCTCGATGATATGATAAATTTTCGATAAAGACGTTCCGCCCTTGAAAGTCAAGTGGCCACGGAAATCCTCGAGCGAAAACAGCCGCTTCAGGCTCCAGCAGACCCAGAAATCCTTTTCTATGATTTGAGCGCTCAAGCCGAGTTGTGCCGCGGATTGCTCAAAATAGAGTTGGCGTTCTTGGCTCGATAATCGAGCGAAATTGTCCACAGATTATGAATCCTTTTCAGCCAGGCGTCGGAAAATCGCACCTATCCAGGCAGGGGCATAACGGATATCTTTCATAAGATCATGCCGATCAGCTTTACTTAGACGTGTACAAAGACGTTTGACGACCGAATCGTCCACATTATGTTGGCCCAAGTATCGTAATGCCTGGATCACCAGCCCGCTTGTGCGTCCGGCAGTGGCCATATTCTTTGGCGAAGTCTGCTTGAGAATTATCTCCTGTTTGCCAACGGCAATTTTACGATTGGTTCCATCAGTCAAAAAAACAGCTTTTGCCGGAACTTGCTCACTCAGTCCCAGCAGATTGGCTGCATAAGCACCAGAAGGTTGGATCCGCAGATTATCTTTGCTGGCCAGCGCTAATGCAATTTGTTCCGGATTCGGCGACAAAACACCTAGCTTTGGATGTGTGCGAGGGTAATCGTACAAACCCCTGGCAAGCCGGCGGATTAGACCGCGATCAGATAGGTTTTGGAGGGCTTTTCGGATGCCAATATCGTTTCCTAAGTCGCGAAAATGGGCCGGAGTGAAGACCCACCCCCTCTTCTTGCCATACATTCTGCTAAGTATTGTATCAGTTAGTGCTTGCGTTGACATAACAGCTCCTACTTTTTCACGAATATTACCTATATTTCGTGAATTGTCAACAGCGAGTCCTGCGTCTCCCCTCCAAAGACTCGAATATACCTAATAACCTTCGGGAATTTGAACAAGGCAGCCGGGAAAGTAACGTGCAAGGTAACGCACTTTTAGCGAAGACCAGTTTTTTGGATTCGATTCGAACCTTTTTGGAAAACCGGCTGGACCTGACTGAGCTCCAACGGTGTGAAATAATGGCAGGCATAGAAGCCTTGACCTATTCACCTCTAGCACCGAAAAATCCCATGGAGGTTCCTTAGCATGGAACCTGAGGTATTAAAAACGGTCCTCCGACTACCAAAGTCGACCTTTATGAATTAATAAACCAATTGGAAAACCATCTAAATATCGTTGTTTGAACAATGCTAAAAAATGCGAAAGTTCAGACATGGGACCACATCTTTCCAAACAGTTAAGCACTCACTCTGCCGTCTCCTGGCTTGCCCGAAATTGCCCTCCGGAAATTGCCGGTCATACATTCCCTGCGAAATAACCGATATTGTTTTAAAGCCAAGTATCTTGACCCTGCAACACTTGATCTACCGCTTTTACATCTTCCCTTTGTACATAAAGCTCTTCTCCCGAGCTGTTCGCCTTGGTTTCATTCGTGTTCGGTTTTGAAGTATATGCAGTAAATACATTATCGACTGTTGACAACATTGCCGCTGGCGTTTGAAGTGAATTAGAACTGATTGCGATCGGCGTGGACAGGTGCGAATATGTGGGTGTATGTGTCGTGTTGTTGTACAAGTATCCGCCGACGTAATACGTGCCAGGGGCGATTCCCGACGGATCGAAGACGTAGGAATCGCTGCCATTAGCGGCGGCCTTCTTGCCAACCTCGATCCATTTCTCGTTGCCGTTCCACGCGGCATCTGGGTCTAAACACAGACTGATGTTGCCATTTACCGGGACGTAGCCCGCCGTCCAGGTAATCGTCATGGATTGGCCGGGGGCGTACGTTCCAGAGGTCGGAGCGGCCAATGTAAAAGTCGGCGCTAGAATTGTGATCGGCGTGGACAGGTGCGAATATGTGGGTGTATGTGTCGTGTTGTTGTACAAGTATCCGCCGACGTAATACGTGCCAGGGGCGAATCCCGACGGATCGAAGACGTAGGAATCGCTGCCATTAGCGGCGGCCTTCTTGCCAACCTCGATCCATTTCTCGTTGCCGTTCCACGCGGCATCTGGGTCTAAACACAGACTGATGTTGCCATTTGCCGGGACGTAGCCCGCCGTCCAGGTAATCGTCATGGATTGGCCGGGGGCGTACGTTCCAGAGGTCGGAGCGGCCAATGTAAAAGTCGGCGCTAGAATTGTGATCGGCGTGGACAGGTGCGAATATGTGGGTGTATGTGTCGTGTTGTTGTACAAGTATCCGCCGACGTAATACGTGCCAGGGGCGATTCCCGACGGATCGAAGACGTAGGAATCGCTGCCATTAGCGGCGGCCTTCTTGCCAACCTCGATCCATTTCTCGTTGCCGTTCCACGCGGCATCTGGGTCTAAACACAGACTGATGTTGCCATTTACCGGGACGTAGCCCGCCGTCCAGGTAATCGTCATGGATTGGCCGGGGGCGTACGTTCCAGAGGTCGGAGCGGCCAATGTAAAAGTCGGCGCCAGAATTGTGATCGGCGTGGACAGGTGCGAATATGTGGGTGTATGTGTCGTGTTGTTGTACAAGTATCCGCCGACGTAATACGTGCCAGGGGCGAATCCCGACGGATCGAAGACGTAGGAATCGCTGCCATTAGCGGCGGCCTTCTTGCCAACCTCGATCCATTTCTCGTTGCCGTTCCACGCGGCATCTGGGTCTAAACACAGACTGATGTTGCCATTTGCCGGGACGTAGCCCGCCGTCCAGGTAATCGTCATGGATTGGCCGGGGGCGTACGTTCCAGAGGTCGGAGCGGCCAATGTAAAAGTCGGCGCTAGAATTGTGATCGGCGTGGACAGGTGCGAATATGTGGGTGTATGTGTCGTGTTGTTGTACAAGTATCCGCCGACGTAATACGTGCCAGGGGCGATTCCCGACGGATCGAAGACGTAGGAATCGCTGCCATTAGCGGCGGCCTTCTTGCCAACCTCGATCCATTTCTCGTTGCCGTTCCACGCGGCATCTGGGTCTAAACACAGACTGATGTTGCCATTTACCGGGACGTAGCCCGCCGTCCAGGTAATCGTCATGGATTGGCCGGGGGCGTACGTTCCTGAGGTCGGACCGGTCAGCTTAATAAAAGTCGGCGACTGATTCCCCACGGTCAACACGGCAGTGGCTATGGCGGTGTTACCGGCATTGTCCGTAGCCGTCGCTTGGATGTTGTACGATCCATCGGGTAGCGCTGTAGGTACTGCCGCACTCCAAATTGTGCCGTTCAGGATTGCCTGGAGCGTTAGTGGCGTCTGGCCACCTGTGACAACGACTATTACGTCGGTGATTGCCTTGCTGGACGACGATGGATTTACCGTCCCCGTCAGCACCGGCGTATGGGTACTTGTTGCGAGTGGGTCTGCCGTGATGGTTGGATTAGTGGTGTCGGGTAGGGTCCAGGTTTCCGTGTTCTGAAATACAAAATTGGTGGCGGTAGTATTCTGTTGCCGGACTATTTGCTCAACACCGATGTTGTCGTATTGGTAACCAACTTGTGTGGAATCCCAGTTGCAGGCGACAATTAACTTCGTTGTTGGGTTGCTGGAGACAATCTCGCGCTCGACGGTCGGCTTGGCGATGGATGTCTGAATAGGATCGGACCTATTAATCTGCCCCCACACAGTAGTAGTAACATCGTCGCTGGCGTCTTGCGGCGAAGTGCCTTCCAATCCGGGAAGAGGCGTCCACTGGTTCTCAGTTACATTGGAGTCGGGGCCATACGTGATAGTTACTGACTTCATGTCTCCGGTGGGGCCAACGCCGCCGCCGTTTAGCGAATAGTCGTAAAGGTAATTACTGTCGTCGCGTCCGACGTTCATGTCGCCGGACAGTGAAGCGGCGAGAGTGACGGTGGTGGTTCCGTTGAGCGTCACCGTTTGTTCAGTGGGGTCGTAGGTGATCGTGGAAGTCCAGCCCCAAGTTCCCGCGGTTCCAAGCGGCGAAGGCACGTTTCCTTCTGCGCTGACTTGAATGCCATCGGTTCCTGCCACGGCGCTACTGACCACGCCGCCAGTGGCGTCAACGCCAGCGCCGGCTATGTATACGTTCTCCTGCACCGTGGTTCCCCAGCCGTTGATGTCGCTTTGATCTGGATGCCCACGGAAACCGACGGCGCCCGCTGGCGTCTGGACAACAGTTCCAAATTGAAAGCCGTTGTACAGCAGTCGATACTCGATGTTGCCAGTTGTCGGGTCCGTGATTTGCTGCACGCTATAAGCCACCTGCTGCACGTTCAGTGTCGTGGTCGTGTTGTCCGACACGCTGTTGAAGTTCGCGTCGCCAGCGTACGCATAGGTGACTTGATACGGCGTCGTCGAGGCAGGCAACTGGCTCGTGTTGAACAAGGTTGAGAAGTTCCCTTGTGAATCGATTGCGGCATTTTGCGTAACGCCGTTTAGCGTGACAGCTACGACCTCTGTGCTGGGCGGAATCTGTGTGCCGGCGGAAATAGTGCCGGAGAAAGCAACCGAGGCCGTTCCCTGGGCGATGCTGTAAGATGTACTGAGATTGCTGAAGACGGGTGTCGCGATGACATCGACCTCGACGGGCGCTAGATAATTGCCGCTGTTGCTAGTGACTTGGATAGCCCCGTGATAGCTGCCGACCACGGTTGGCACAGACAGTTGAAACTCAACGTCACTCATTGTGCCAGCGTGAACACTGGTGGGAGGCGAATTAAAAGTGATCGTGCTGCTTGGAATGACGGCCCCACCTGGCCCTGTCAGGTCCGAAATGGTCACACCCACACCGGTCAGATCCTCTTGGTCCCCGATCTCTCCAACGCCAAGGTCGAAAACCGCCAATCCGCCCGCCGTGACGCCGATGGTGATCTGGCCCGCGCTCGTCCCGAGTGTTGCGGGGTGCGAGACCACCTCGTCCACCGTCACCGATGCGCCCTCCGATCCGGAAGTCTGTAGCGCATCTGCCTCGATATAGAATTGGCCATTACCCGACACTGGCACCACGATGTATTCCGGCGAGCCGGGGCCACCGGAATAATACTGTGCGTCGGCAATCCCTAAATCGACCTGCCCTGTGGCGTAGTTGTAACCGACGTGGTCCCCGGCTGCGTCGTAAACGTGCAAGTCCATATCGCTGCCAGGATAGTTCAGGGTGAATATGTCCTCGACCGCGTTACTCGCGCTCTGCCACCAACCGCCGATTGTCTGCCCAGCTTGTAGAAGTCCGCTACCGACACTCTGCCCCAAGTTGTCCATCAAACTCTGCGTCTGCGAGGCGACTTGGAAGGTCGTTCTATTCTGGCTCCATGACGTGGGCGTCCCAGCCGAGTCGATGACAATACACGTCGCGCTGTACGTGGTGTCACTCGGTTGCAACCACGGTGGGAGGCCAGTGGTCGCTTCCGAAGCCAGTGAGAACTGGCTGGCCGAGGGGATGTTGCACGTGAACTCAAGCGGGACGGGGGCACCGGCGTGGATGGTCTGCATTCCACCGCTATTGGGGACCCGCGCGATAAGCACGTTACCCTTGAAAATGTCCAACACGCCCTGGACTTGCCCGTTAACGCCGCCGTTATTGACGACGGGAACTGCCACCTGCGCTGTGCCAAAGCCTGACCAGTCCGTGGTGACGTTTGGGATCGACAGCGCCGCCAATTGCATGCTCGTCGAGCAAGTGCTCTGCGGTGTTATTGCAAAATCCCTAGCAGCATCGGCAATTTGTTTGAAGCAGTCGCTTGCTTGCGCCACGTCGGCGTTGAAGCTACCGAGAGCCGTTGCCTCGGTGTACGCCGCTTCCTCAATATTCCCAAGCTCAAACACCCCGGACAGGGTGTTACCGAGGCTGCCAGCTTCGTACACCTCTGGTGCCGCAAACAATGCTCCTCCCAACTCAAGGCCAACGCACCCCCAACTAACCACATTGGTAACGTCCTTGACCGTGTTCGCCGCGCTGGCCTCCTCCGTGGCTTGCTCAGCTACCGCACTCGTTGCCCCCAACAGGAATGGAGCAGGCCCCTTCAATGGTACTCCAGGGACAGCCCAACCGACATCACCCTCTAGAACCGCTCCGACCGTCTTTGGGGTATAGTAATTAAACCTGTCGGCTAGGGACTTAAGCCCATTAAGCGTCGAGGCCAGAGGAACACCAGGTAAGGAAGGGGGTAGGGCAGATATGTCATTGACTACCCCGTCAAGGCTCGTCTGCACTTGACTGGTGACTAAACTCAACTGGCCGGTAAAATAATTTCGAAGATCGCCCAGGTGCTGTGGAAGCCCTGATGCGCCGAGACAAGATCCGGCCCAGGTAAGATAGTCTTCAGTCGCTGACTCTAGAACACCTTTCAACAGTTCGTTCTCGATGCCAGCAGCGGGGTTCAGAAGCACATTAGCCGCATCACCCGGCAAGTTTTGTGAAAGATCGGAAAAGAAGTTGGCGACCGCCGACCCAGAACTTGACTTGTTAACGACGAACGCGGCCAACGAAGCATCAGCCGCTGCAAATACGCTTATGCACGCGGTCTGATATGCCGAGACCTGCTTCGCGAGATCGTCTAGGGCGTCTATCAGTTGATCGCGTGGAGACTTCGCCACTGGAAAACTCACGGACGTAACGGGCACATCACTTCCATCTTTGGCCTGCAAGGTGTACGTCCCAGCGGCGCTCACCGTCAGATTGCTGAACGTCGCCACGCCATTCACGGCGGTAACGGTGACTGCGCCGCCGAGGGAGGCGGTACCGGGACTGAGGGTCAGCGTGACGTTGGAATGGTCGCTGGTAACGATGTTGTTATTAGAGTCTTCGATGGCCACGGCCACGGCAGGGGTGATCGTGCTGCCTGTTGTTACGACGGTAGGCTGCTGTTTGAAGGCCAGATGTTCCGTCGTGGCGACGACTTGCTGAATCAAGTAAGCATCCTTCGTCCCGGTCGTCGTGATCGACTGGCTCCACGCGTTCGTCGGATACCCAGCCTTCGTCACCATAAACGACCACCACCCCGGCATCCCCGTTAACGTCACGTACCCGCTGCTGTTGGTCGTCTGGCTGAAGGCAGTCCCATCCGCATACTGCCCCGTCACCTGGACCCCCGACAACAACGGGCCGCTGGTGCTGCCCGAACGCACGTTCAGCGTCAGCGTCACCGCGGCGTGGGGCGTGGCACTCGTGCTGGTCACTGTCGAGTAATTGTACGACGTGTCGTAGGCGTAGAGGGCATAATGGTAGGTCGTCCCGTTGACCACGCTGCTGTTGTCGAACGTGGACCAGCCGCTGCCGGCTATGAACACCGTCGCGTTTCCCAGCGTCTGGTTCTGGGTGTAGCTCTGGCCCGTCGTGGGCGCGGTGTTCGGCGCAACGCCCGTGCCCCGCAGGAGCAGCACGCCCGACAGGTCGCTGGCCGACGGGTTGGTCCAGGACAAGTGCACCAAGCTGTCGCTCGCAGCGGCCTGCAAATTCGTCACCGGACCCGGCGGCGTCGTGTCCGCGGCGTGGGGCGTGGCACTTGTGCTGGTCACTGTCGAGTAATTGTACGACGTGTCGTAGGCGTAGAGGGCATAATGGTAGGTCGTCCCGTTGACCACGCTGCTGTTGTCGAACGTGGACCAGCCGCTGCCGGCTATGAACACCGTCGCGTTTCCCAGCGTCTGGTTCTGGGTGTAGCTCTGGCCCGTCGTGGGCGCGGTGTTCGGCGCAACGCCCGTGCCCCGCAGGAGCAGCACGCCCGACAGGTCGCTGGCCGACGGGTTGGTCCAGGACAAGTGCACCAAGCTGTCGCTCGCAGCGGCCTGCAAATTCGTCACCGGACCCGGCGGCGTCGTGTCCGCGGCGTGGGGCGTGGCACTCGTGCTGGTCACTGTCGAGTAATTGTACGACGTGTCGTAGGCGTAGAGGGCATAATGGTAGGTCGTCCCGTTGACCACGCTGCTGTTGTCGAACGTGGACCAGCCGCTGCCGGCTATGAACACCGTCGCGTTTCCCAGCGTCTGGTTCTGGGTGTAGCTCTGGCCCGTCGTGGGCGCGGTGTTCGGCGCAACGCCCGTGCCCCGCAGGAGCAGCACGCCCGACAGGTCGCTGGCCGACGGGTTGGTCCAGGACAAGTGCACCAAGCTGTCGCTCGCAGCGGCCTGCAAATTCGTCACCGGACCCGGCGGCGTCGTGTCCGCGGCGTGGGGCGTGGCACTCGTGCTGGTCACTGTCGAGTAATTGTACGACGTGTCGTAGGCGTAGAGGGCATAATGGTAGGTCGTCCCGTTGACCACGCTGCTGTTGTCGAACGTGGACCAGCCGCTGCCGGCTATGAACACCGTCGCGTTTCCCAGCGTCTGGTTCTGGGTGTAGCTCTGGCCCGTCGTGGGCGCGGTGTTCGGCGCAACGCCCGTGCCCCGCAGGAGCAGCACGCCCGACAGGTCGCTGGCCGACGGGTTGGTCCAGGACAAGTGCACCAAGCTGTCGCTCGCAGCGGCCTGCAAATTCGTCACCGGACCCGGCGGCGTCGTGTCCGCGGCGTGGGGCGTGGCACTCGTGCTGGTCACTGTCGAGTAATTGTACGACGTGTCGTAGGCGTAGAGGGCATAATGGTAGGTCGTCCCGTTGACCACGCTGCTGTTGTCGAACGTGGACCAGCCGCTGCCGGCTATGAACACCGTCGCGTTTCCCAGCGTCTGGTTCTGGGTGTAGCTCTGGCCCGTCGTGGGCGCGGTGTTCGGCGCAACGCCCGTGCCCCGCAGGAGCAGCACGCCCGACAGGTCGCTGGCCGACGGGTTGGTCCAGGACAAGTGCACCAAGCTGTCGCTCGCAGCGGCCTGCAAATTCGTCACCGGACCCGGCGGCGTCGTGTCCGCGGCGTGGGGCGTGGCACTCGTGCTGGTCACTGTCGAGTAATTGTACGACGTGTCGTAGGCGTAGAGGGCATAATGGTAGGTCGTCCCGTTGACCACGCTGCTGTTGTCGAACGTGGACCAGCCGCTGCCGGCTATGAACACCGTCGCGTTTCCCAGCGTCTGGTTCTGGGTGTAGCTCTGGCCCGTCGTGGGCGCGGTGTTCGGCGCAACGCCCGTGCCCCGCAGGAGCAGCACGCCCGACAGGTCGCTGGCCGACGGGTTGGTCCAGGACAAGTGCACCAAGCTGTCGCTCGCAGCGGCCTGCAAATTCGTCACCGGACCCGGCGGCGTCGTGTCCGCGTTAGTCGTGGCAAGCACACTAACGTCGTCGATCCTGAAAGCCGTAGGATTCGCACCGTCCGTTGTTGCCGAAAAATTTACTCTGATCGTCTGTCCTTTATAGTTAGTAAGGTCGTAAACTGCTTCGTTGTAAACTCCAATAGTTCCACTATCGAGATTGGAATATGACCCCACACCCGTGAGGTTTGCTCCCGACGAATTCTGTATCATGACATTCAAGAAATCATGGTAACCGCCCGTATCTGCACCACTGATGTTGTACCAATACGTAAGCGTGACTGTCGATGCCGTTGCTGGTACCGTGAACTGCTGGTACATCGTGCCGCTAAGATAGTTGTCGGGATTTCCACTAGCATTCGAGAGGTAAGCATAGCCAGGTGTGGTGTGATACTTGTTCGGCGTTCCGCTCGATTCTGCGTAGAAGTTGCCTGATAAAATCCAGTCGGCTCCAGATACTGGCTGGCTAAGGCTGCCGTTATTGATTAGCTCTATGGACGATAGCAATCGCCGATCTTCCAAGGCTTCGCAAACCAGCCGGCGATGATGCGTAAAAGGCTTGCTTGATGTGCGCCGTGAGGAAAAGGGATTGATCAGCGAGGATTTTTTTGATTTGCGGAGAAGATTGCGGAGCATGACTGCCCTCCCGGTAGAAAGTAGCGGTGGAAAATTTAAAATCGTAGGACGTATTTAAAATCCGTATAACACCACTGCGGAGCCGAGAAGCCACACTGCCGGATAAGATGGAAATCCATTGCCGTCTCTCCGACGACTTTGCCCATAAAAATGAGCCGTAAGCTTTCCCCTCCGATATGAGTCGCTATTCTAGCAGAGATATTGGGTGTGTCAATGGGGGGGATTAAAATTGCAGATAGCGGGTGATGAACCACCCAAAATGGTTGCATGTGACTACTTTTCTGATTGTAAACAACGGTTGAAAAACGTTGTTTACATAGTTTCATGCAATGCGAAGATTTTGAGAAGAAAAGCTCCCTACCAAATTTGGTAATCATGGCATAGTTGGAAATTCTTTTTGATCTAACCTGATTAATCTTTTTACCCATAATGAAAGTGGATTCCAGGCTCACACTAAAATAAGGCTCTTGGGCATGTGTAAACAACGGTTTTCAACCGTTGTTTACATGATGTCTTTTGATCCGAATTCTCATCAAAAAAGAGAAATTATTATGCTTTCAGACTCAAATAAAAACAAACTTTCTACTCAAAAAGAGAATATCTTGCCCCTGACAAAGGAACAAATTGCGTTTGCTCAGGTCCTAGGGAGAGCTCTTGCCTACCGATGGCGGACTCAAAATCGTGAATTCCCACCAAATAACCCACCTTCACCAAAGCTTAACAGGGACAATCTGAATGATTGAGGCGGCCCCCAATCTATCAAATCCTAACAGTTGACCGCCGCCACGACCGTAAGGCACTTCCTGAAGAAGAATTTAGCTAATTGGTCGAGGCTGCCTGAAACGGGAAAGAAGATCGAGGGAATCGCAAGACCGGATCGGGCAATGCTCTATGTACTGGTTGCCTGAACAGGTTATCGGAGAGACGAGATGCTCACCAAAATACCTCTCAGAATATATCTTTCCAATTCCTTAGTTTATCGGTCAATAAAGATAAGGGTGACTGACGTCTGGTCACAATATTGATCTGCGCGGTCATTCCTGGTCGAAGCGGGTATTCTTGACCGCGTGCATCCATACTTTGCCGATCAAGCTTACAGTGAACCAGGAATGCGGACTTCTGGTTGTTGCCAATCAGGGAATCGCGACTGATTGACTCCACTGATGCATTTGGATGTCCATATTGACCATAGGTAAAAGCTGTTAATCGGACAATTGACCTTACGAGCTCTATCGGCGAAGCCCTGTGAGGGAAAACCACGGGAAGGTCGAACAAATATGGCAGTTTGAAACACAGGACGATGCTTAGGCATTACCTTTTTTCTATGCGTCGTGAGCTTCCTTCAGCCCACTCAAACCACAATTCCGCTCATCACCTGGTCAACACCCTTCTGGAAAACCGAGACCGCGTTGAAATTGTAACCGTAGGACTTCTTGCCCAAGGAGTACGACCAATCGTGGTACACGATCCACTGCTTCTTTAGGAGACTGTACTGCTGAATATCGGCCCCGACGCAGGCGCTAAGGACAAGGTTGCCCGAAACAGCACCGGAATTGTTGATGGCCAGCGTACTCGTAATGTTACCCTGGGCGTACAGTTCACCCTTCCACGCGGCCAATGTCGCATCGGCGAAACCCTTCAGCGAGCCCGATGCCGTGACGGAACCACCGAAGGCCCAGCCACAGGCTGTGTAGTTGGCGGTAGCGGCTATGCTCTCCGATAGGTCGGCCGTGGCACCTAGGCCCACGTGGAGAACGCTAATGCCGTAATAGCCCTCGATGGTTGCGGAAACGTCCGCCGAAACTGTCAGGCCAAGGGAGGCGCTCTTGAGCGTGCCGTTCGGCGCCTTGTCGATTGTGCCCGTCACGTGACCGGAGAACTGGGGGGTCTTATCAATATCCGCCGTGAGGTGCCAGCCGGGTATTTCGCCCAGGATGGATTCGATTGCTTTGTCCATTGTGCGCAGTTCAGAACTGAGATTGGTGATTTGGCTCAGAATGCCACCGCCGAGTTGAACGTCAACCTTGAAGATCTTGTCCGCCGCTTGCGATGAAACTTTCGGCGCGGCCGACTGAACGGCGGACATGATGGCCGGAACAACCGCTGCCGGCTTTACAGCCGCGACGGTTGTCATCGTGATTGGAGAAGCGCTCATCATTTCCCTTCGTTCGAGGGATTCGAGTGTAAGAGTACGGTTGGGACGCATGGGATTTCTCCTTCTGATGTGTTTGTAGGTTATGGCCTGAGGATTGGACGCTTTGTTACATGCGGTCTCCCTTTGGGATAGAATTTGTTCTTTTGACGTGTCGGACCCCGCAATGACGCAGATTTTGCCCGAAACTGCCATTAGACCCATATACCAGGAAACTGCTTCTAAACCTATAAGCAGGTTTGGGAGTTAATTTGGTGTAAAAAAAGAAGGAGTTATCTTAAAAAGTCTGTTTGATGTCATTTGGCATATAAAATGAGCCTACCTGAGAAGACAATAAAGCATGCAGTGAGATGCCTGATTTTAATGCGCCCCTCGGAAATCAACGCGTTCCGTGACAGATAACGGTTAATTCTTATTGTGTACCGGCGATTTCCAGGAAGAGGGCGGACAATGGTAATTCTACTTCTACTTAAACACCTCTGTAATTACCTCCTGTGTTAATGCGTGCGGCAAGCCGTCGGTTGAGAGTTCGACGCGGAAACGGAACACACCTGGCGATTCGGCTTGTACGCTCACGTGGAATATCATCGACTCGTGTGGCTGGATTTCAGGCACTGGATCGAAGCGAACTATTTGGCGCCCAATGATGAAGTGCCCTGGGCCTGGGCCGATGGTTCCCAATAGTTTGGGGATCATGCTGCCTGGCATCATCGCTGTAACCCTTACCTGTCGATAGGAATCTGAAGTGGTATTGCTTACCCGAATCTCGTATGTCAGGTTCTTGCCGACGAGCACAGGATTGCTTAAGGGAACGACTGACATCATCAAATGTCCATTATCGCTGGTCACCGTCGTTGCTTCCATCGGCGCTGGTGTAGTCCCTGACGACGATACTGCCGGCTTAATTGGCGAGGACGCCGGTTCCGACGTCGATGGCATACTGGAACCGCTTGGTGAACTGTTGGTACTACCATCCAAAATCCTTATCGTGCCATCACCTCCTGTATAGGCCAACCATTTGCCGTCGAGGCTGAACGTCACGCTTGTGACATTACTTGCATTATCGAGAGTGAGTAATGCCAGACCGTTTTGTACATCCCAAATCTTCACCATTTTGTCCGCACCCCCGGTTGCCAACCTCTTCCCATCCGGACTGAACGCCACGCTCGCGATGCCTGCTGTATGACCACGGAGTGTGAACACTTCCTTGCCAGTGACCGTGTCCCAAATTCTTGTTGTATAGTCCACTCCACCGGTTGCCAGCCATTTTTCATCTGGACTGAACGCCACGCTTGCGATACCACCTGTGTGACCGCGGAGTGTGAACACTTCCTTGCCAGTGACCGCGTCCCAAATTCTTGCTGTTTTGTCCTCGTTTCCGGTTGCCAGCCATTTTCCATCTGGACTGAAAACCACGCTCGCGATACTCTCTGTGTAACCATAGAGTTTAAACACTTCCTTGCCAGTGACCAGGTCCCAAATCATTGCTATACCGTCCATGCCACCGGTTGCCAACCTCTTCCCATCCGGACTGTACGCCACACTTTCGATACTGAATATGTGTCCGTCAAGTGTAAGCACTTCACCGCCGGTGGCTGTGTCCCAAATCCTTGCCTTTTTGTCACCGGTTGCCAGCCATTTTCCATCTGGACTGAAAGCCACACAATTAACTCTATCTTTGTGTCCGGTGAGAATAAGAATTTCCTTGCCAGTGAAGACATCCCAAATCTTCGCACTTTCGCCGGAGTTGGTAGCCACCCGCTTCCCGTCCGGACTGAACACTATACTCGTGGCAATGTTTGAATCCCTAAATATGCTACGTAGGACGAGCATATCGAGGCGACAAAGTCGTTTGAGATAGCCCCACTCCCAATTACGGAGTTGGACGGGACACGCATTGAGCAGTTTTTCCGCCTCTTGAAGTTCGCCAGCGACCCGATTTTGTTCCGCCAACGCAATGCGGGTGCAATACAGATGTTGATCCGCCTTTTGCTTGCTATCTTCCGCATCGCGCCTGGCCGTGTTGGCAACGGCCAACGCCGCGTTGGTTCTTACATAGCCTATGCTGACAGCCAATGCGACCAACACGAGCAACATCACCGCAGTGGCCGATAGTCCTGCCACTGCGGGATTCCGCTTGCACCAACGCCATACTCGCTCAGCCTTACCAACCGGTCGTGCATGAATCGGCTCACCTGCTAAATAGTGACGCAAGTCATCAGCCAATTCAGCTACCGTTGTGTAGCGACGACGGGGGTCTTTTTCCAGGCATTTGGCACAAATAGTCTCCAAATCACGTGGGATATTGCCCTTTAGTTTTCGGGCCGGAGGCGGATCGTCTTCGAGCACTTGCTTCAGCAACATGCGAAGCTCGCCGCGGAAAGGCTGCTCGCCCGTGAGTAATTCAAAAAGAATTACACCCAGTGAATAAATGTCACTTCGCCTATCTGCCGCATGGCCTTCGCCCCTGGCCTGCTCGGGCGACATGTAGGCTGGCGTGCCAAGGATCACGCCATCCAGGGTCATGGTAATCTCGCCTGCCTCTCGTTTGGCCAGCCCAAAATCCATAAGGTGTGGTTGCCCTTGCACGTCGATCATGATGTTGCTGGGCTTCAGATCGCGGTGGATGATGCCGTGCTGATGGGCATAATCCAAGGCCTCGGTAATCTCGACACAAAGTTGGGCTGATTCCCGAGGTGTGGGTTTCTTGGCGGTCAGCCATTGGTCAAGAGGCCGTCCATCGATCAATTCGCTGACTATGTAAACTAAATCCCCTTCAATTCCCACCTCATAAATGCCGACAATGTTTGGGTGCTGAAGTTGCCCCGCTGCCCGGGCCTCGCGTAGGAACTTTTCCATCTCCTCAGGGCTGAGCTGGTCACGGCGGGGAATCTTTATCGCCACAAAACGATCTAGCTTGGTGTCTTTTGCTTTCCATACAGTGCCAAACGCGCCCGATGCCAAGTTGTTCAACCAGTTCAAAATGAGCAATTGTACGTTGCATACCCGCCGCAATCGAGCCACTGGTTTGCCGGTCTAAAGGCTCGCCGCTGGCAACGCTGAATTTGCTGCCACAGGAAGGACAGGTCATTGCGGCAATGGGCTTTTGTTCTACAAGCTCGATAGGGTTATGGCAATGGGGGCAATGGATTCGTACTGCGTTAGGCTGGAGAGGCAGCTTGAGATCGAACGGCTCCGGCAATCTGTCCACAGAGACCGGCATCCCAGTATCGGCACCTTCAGATGGAGTATTGCGATTGCTTTCTTCCCATATTGCATGGAGGTCCACAAGGTCGGCAACATCAGGAAACCGAGACCGCAATTCTTCAGGCGTAGGTAGCAGGTCATAATCCGCCCGTAGCCTACATTCAGCATCCAGCAAGCCAACCACAACTTCGGCCTTCTGTGAAAGCTCCGGCCATTCGGTCAGATAGTTCTCCAACAACTTCCGTTTGCCCGCTCGCCATAATCGTTCCTGGTCCACTTTGATCAATTCCTGCAGCACTAGGATTTCGGCTGGGGTGACCCTGTGGGGGGAGCAGGGATTGAAAATCCACCGGCTCCTTTCGCCCCCAGGCTTTTTCCAGTTGCTCCACAGCAGCATCCACCAAATCCCATTCACGATCGTTGAAATCCATCATGACAAGCTCTTGGAAACAGTTTTGTCTGGCTATAACAGTTCCCTATAAAAGCTAAGCCGGAAAATTTTGGGTAATGGCGGAAATATTGTCAAAAATATATGATTTGTCGAGGTCTAACCTGAAAAGCCTTTTATGTCTTGTCAACTGGCGTTTCAATTTGATATAGGAGCCTAATGCGGCCTGGACTTCAAATGTCCACAACCGAATGGCTTATTTACTTACCATCCGTTTTGTCATCGTCGGAGTCGCCGTCCAATAAAAGCTGAAGTTGACCGCGTATGCGTTTCAACTTGGTTTGGACAACCGACCGCGGGCGGTTCAATTTTGCAGCAATTTCTTCCTCTGTGTATTTCTGCAACCGCCAGTGAAAAACTTTCACATAAGTATCATCAAGTCCTGTGAGGACTTTTTCCATCAGATCAGCTGCTATAATGACTTCATCAGGAGTAGGTTCCTGACCACGCAAATCGTTTCCCTCAGTATATTCCTCTGATTGGGGTGTTCGCTTCTTGGCACTTAGCTTTTCCACGTGTTTAAGGATCTTGTGGCGTGTGATTGTTACCAGTAATCTCCACAGATCTGCCGAAGAGTCAATATGAAATTCTCCCTTGGCATTCCGCGTGTAGAAGGAGCGAAAAACAGACTGTACCACGTCCTCTGGATCTTCTTTAGAACGAAAACGCCGATTCATCTCCCGTTCTACCAAGCGGCAAAGCTTAGAACGGTATTGCTCGTCCAGTATATTTGCAGCCGACTGGGTACCTGCATTCAAATGCCTGACAATACTTTTGCGGGATGGGGAATCAGACATGCTATGTCTCCCTGGCTAGACAGGAATCAGACAAGTTTCGATTAAATTCTAATTGTAATTGGCTAACTTATGGGTTGATAGGGGGGTAGAAATAAGAGGACTTATAACTAAATGATTTGCAGATTCCGAATTTTGCACCACACTCCGCCCGAATCCGGCTTATATGGATGGAATGGAATAAATTTTAGCCAAGGAGGGTGACCAATCAGGCTCTGTTCATAAAAAGGGGGTGTGTTATGTGCATCACGCGACAATTGGTAACATTCATGTGGTTTGGTATCATTTCTGTGTTAGCTGCTACGGCGGCCGCCCAGGAGGCGAATGCCCCTGTACAGCCTCCACGCGGGCAAGCGGTCAGCTGGCATGACTGCGTTCATCGATACGCGCAGGCGGTGATGCTCGTTGGCGATCCTGAGCATAGTCAGGGCACTGCCTTTGTGGTCTCCTCGAAACATCGCCTCCTCGCTACCAATGCTCATGTAGCGGACATCCTCTACCGCACAGGGACTATGGTAGCCTGCTGTAACGGCACTACTTCGACCTATACCATCGACAAAGTATGGTACCATCCCGGCGTAATTCGCATACACGACCAGTCCTTGATGATTCGCTGCCAAGACCCATCGCACGGGGACATAGCTTTCGCTTGCCCGGATGTCGCGGTGCTCCATATGGCTGACGGGCCTGAGCTTCCCGCAGAGTTCCCAATGGCCACTCCGAGTGAACTAAACGAACTGGTTGCTCAGCCAGTCGCCCTGCTTGGATTTCCCGGTTGTGACACGACTCGCTGGCCGGAAGCTGCTGAAAATCCACAGGCGTCTTTCCGAGATGGCGTGGTCATACGATTGGCCCCGCTACGTGGTAGTGATAATCGGAAAGGCAAAGAACGGCAGCACGTCCAGCATAGTATTTCCTCCTGGTTTGGCTCTAGTGGCTCGCCGATCTTCCTCCCCAATGGCCACTTGGTCGCAATCGACACAGAGGCAGGTCAGTTGCGCCATAATGACCGTACTACCGATGTAGCTTTCGGTATCCGAATCGATTGTCTCTGGGAACTTCTTGCTTATCACAATCTGACCAATCTGGTTGCTCTGCCTGCTGGCATTGGCAGTATCGACCTGGCTTGCTACCAACAGACAGACCCCCAGGACGCGAAATCTCACAGTGCTATTGCGTTGGTCAGTGCCTGCAACCGACTGATGCTCAGAGGAGATTTTGACTTGGCGTTGGAGAACTGCAACCAAGCTGTTTTGCTGGCGCCAACCTATGCCAAGGCATTCCTGGTACGAAGCAACGTATTGAGGGAGTATGTGGGGGTGGCACATCTGTCTTCCAACGCCAAGTTGCAACTGCTTTGGAAAGCTTTGGAGGATAACCAGCATTATCGGGAAATGGCGCCTCAGGATCCGTGGGGAGTACTGCAGTACTTCAGAACCGGTATTTGGGTAGACTGGGTTGCCAAGGGCAACTTGTCCAATCCTCAGGTCGTATCTGTGATTACCAAGCTCATTGATAGCGGAATCTTGGATGAAACGCAGCGAGCTTATGCTCTGTTTATTCGGGCGGAAGCCTCGAATTACCACCCCAACTGCCAGGCAGACCTGGATGAAGCAGTTCGGCTTGTCCCCAACGGGCTTGCGGGTGCCGCCGCGTATCACGCCAGAGCCAACTTCTGGCAAACGAAAGGCCGCGTTGATCTTTCAGCAAACGATAATCAAAAGGCCAGTAATCTTCTCCAGGCAGAAAGGCTGGCTACAGACGCGCAGGAGATGTTAGACCGACCACAGTCAGCCATAGAGGACTTTAAGAAGGCGTACGAGATGCTCATACAAGCATGCCGCGTCACCGCTTTCAGTCGTTGGCAATACATTCAGCTCATGGCTTCAGTCCAGCATAAGCTTGGTGACGATACGGCAGCCATCGCCTGGGCAACCAAGGCTATGTCCTTGGCACCGGATGTGGACAAGCCCAGGATTCGGAGGGAGTTAGCGGTCTATAATACAAATTCCGCACCATTAGCGAGAATTGTATCTAAGATCCCCAGCAACGAAGGCAGTGCGGATACCATTCGTATCGTCCCCGAGTCCTTGTCAAAGCTCAGACACCCATAGCGCAACGGCGCGATCGTGGGCTGAGGGACTCGTCCTCGGCTTGGCGGATTACCAACCAAACGCACACCAGTCGCACCGATCCCGATGCCACCTTGGCTCAGAAGAAAGGGACGCCGCGACAACTGAAGTACGAAGTGTATCAGAGTATTGACGCTGACAGTCGCGTGATTTTAGATACCAAAGACACGATTGGTGCGAGGCATGACAACCAACCCTACCTCGGCCAGTTGCAGCGGATTCAAAAGACATACAAAATCACCATTAGTGCAGCGACGGCGGATCTGGGTTATGGCTCTGCAGCCATCATCAGGTCCTTGCAGGAGGCAGGAATAACGACCTATATTCCACTTTGGATTGGCCGAGTTGGAAGCAGCAAGTATCTAAAAGGCAAGTTGGTCTACGACAGAAAGTGGGAGCGCTTCCGCTGCTGCCTAATTCTCGTATTGATGAATTAATCGAGACTCCCCCTAGAAACTAATTCTCTTGACCGGCTCATCTTTATCACGGCACTCAACAAGTTAAAAAGGCGGAACACGAGGCTTCGTAAGGGGTTACGGCGGGTATCTGAGATGAGCAAGGGCATCGCTACGGAGCAATGATGGCGCAAAATCGCCGTAAGGAATTCCTACGCTAGGTAGAGGCAGCCGTTGGAGTTAACCAGCGGTGCCATCCACCAGACGAAAGGAATTCTATATGTCAACGAACTCATTGGTAGTGAATAGTTGCGAGCCGCAACCTTTGCCGGAGGGCAATCCAACGTCCCAATGGTCCCTCAAACAACTTGAGGCGTATGCCAGGGAAAAGCACGACGCTATCGCCACGGCCGAGAAGCCACTGGCCGCCCAGTATTGGCGCTTGGGTTTGGCCCTGACCATCGCCAGGGAGAAGAGGAAGCATGGCAAGTGGGGCCAGTACCTGCAATCTTTGGACATCGACAAGACGCGGGCCTCGAAGGCACAGGCGATATACAAGGCGATCCGTACCGAAGAGGAGGTTTCAAATCTGTCGGTCGACAAAGCCTATTCCCGCCGCGAGCGGAAGAAGCCGAAGCGGCCCAAGACAGGCCCCACCATCATGAGCGACAAAGCTGAACTGCGGGAGTTTTTCAAGATGATTCGCATTAATGCGGAACGATACTATGATGTGGCCGCGTTCCTCGATCCGCCCGAGGCGCCCGAGTTTCTCAAGGATGTCGAGGAGACCATCCAGAAGCTAGAGGAAATCCGTGATCGCTTACGCCAACATACTGGGCAGTGAACTCTTTCTTGTGCCCCACTCCTAAACCAGGCCTAATATTTCAGGTCAAAAACGAGAAAACCTCAAAATCCGCCGGCGTTATTCGGAGTCTAAGGGATGTTTACCACTTTCCTTGGAAACCAACTAACTGAGGGTTTTTTTAAGGAAATACGAGTATACAGAAAAAGTTGATCAAAGCCGAACGGCGTATTGAGCGCCGGCTGCGTTTGATCCCATGGAAGGAACATCTATTGGAAATCTCACTGGCCGATACCGGCGAGCCGTTATAAGTGGTCGATCG
The DNA here is from genome assembly GCA_963844755.1 of Pirellulales bacterium. Lineage (GTDB taxonomy): Bacteria > Planctomycetota > Planctomycetia > Pirellulales > Thermoguttaceae > JBEKIK01. Next base: position 53,882 of record CAWJPM010000011.1, on the reverse strand, counting down.
CAGCGGCAAACCAAATGAGTGAAGCCGTCCAGTCTACTAAATCCTGAAAATTAATCGTAAGGATTTCCATCGCTCTATGGACAGGTCAATAGAGCTCTGTGTAGTGCTCGGGCCAAATCCATAAACCGAAGAATGGAGTTAATTCTCATGACATCAAGTAATGCTCACCTTGATAATTCGTGTGTTGATCCTCAAGAGATCGCAGCCAGTTATTCCCGTTTCAGTACTGATCTCCAGCGTGAAGAAAGCAACAAAGACCAGCAACGCACATGCCGCGAAAAAGCTGAAACAAATGGACACCAGCTCTTAGCCGAACTAGAATTTTCTGATGAGGCCGTGTCGGGTACAAAGCTCCATCGTGCCGGACTAGATGCTATGTTAGCCGCTGCTGAGGAGGGCCGTTTCAAAGTGTTGTATTTTCACAGTTTGAGCCGACTCGCTCGGGAATCTGTCATCACAATGCCTATGCTCAAACGGCTCGTGTACAACTTTGGCGTGCGTGTAATCTCCGTAACAGAGGGTATAGATTCTAATAATGACAATTGGGAGCTGATCGCCTCTATCATGAGTATCGTCCATGAGAGGTATGTCAAAGATCTTGCGGAAAATGTTTTACGTGGCCAAGAGGGCGTCATACTAGATGGTCTCTGTGTTGGCGATTGTTGTTTTGGCTATTCCTCGGTCCCAATTCCGGGGAGTGAACAAGGTCGCAGTCGAAACAGAAAACCCAAAAAACAATACGAAATTAACAAAATAACCGCTCACTGGGTCATCCGTATCTTCTATTGGTTCGTAGTGGAGCGGCGTACCCTACGATGGATTGCCCGTGAGTTGAATCGCTTGGGAGCTCCAAAAGATCACCGATCCAGTACAAAACCATGGCACCATCGGTATATAGCTGAGCTTTTAGAAAACTCTAAGTATGTTGGACTTTGGCCATGGGGTAAAAAGAAGAACACTCGCGACCCGTTAACCGGCAAGGTTAAACAAAAATATCGCTCGCCCGAGGAATGCGAAAAATGGTTGCGACACTTCCCTGAGCTGCGAATCATCGATGAAGAAACGTTCAATCTGGCACAACAGCTATTAAAAGCAAATAAAGCTAAAAATGCCGAAAAACGAAAGGAGAAAGGAAGATTAACTGGCTCTACAGCTCAGACAGCCCGTAATCAACCCCGGCATCTTCTCTCCGTGCTTATTCGCTGTAAAGAGTGCGGAAATTTATTTTACGTTGGCGGTGCCCATGGTAAATATTTATTTTGTCCTGGGTACCATATGGGCACTTGCACTTGTAAGACTCAACTTCTCCGAAAACGTGCCGAGATAATGATCTTAGACGAAATCGGGCGCCGCATTTTAATGAATCCAAATTGGCGGCAGGTTCTGCTCGATGAGCTATGCAAAGCCTGGAAGTCAGATGAAGCTCAATTACCTTCAGCCCTAGCAGCTGCAGAAAAAACACTGGCAGATGTGGACCGTAGAATTACTAACCTTGTCGCCCACATAGAGGATGGACAAGGGGGGCCCGAAGTTGGAAATCAGTTGGCCAAAAGAAGAGCTGAACGACGAGAGTGGGAAGAAAAGGTGAAAAATCTGAGAAAGGCAGATCAAAACCGCCTACCGGCACCAACCGATACTTGGGTCGATCAACAACTCCAGCACCTCGGCGATATTCTGGCACAAAACACTCCTGCAGCTGCAATCGCCCTGCGTGATTTAGTAGGTGGGGAGATTGTCGTGACCGAAATCCGTAATCCCGACCGACAGCGACACTATTTACAGGGCCGTTTTACCATTAAAGCCACCACTCTTGTGCAAGCCATTTCAGGCCTAAAAAATAACTCACCGCCGAATGATGCAGAGTTGCCGGACGTTGCTGGGGAAGAAATCGTAATAGATTTCCGCGAACCTGCACAATATGAAGTTGAATCTGAAAAGGCAAAGGAACTTTACGATCGGGGATTACTAATGGTACAAATTGCCCAACAACTAGGTTGTGCTCCGAGTCATATCACCAAACTGATCAAATATTGGTTCGAATCGCGTGGACTTCCTGTCCCGGACGCAAAGATTCGGCGTTCGACCCTGCAGCACAAACATCAAGTTACGCCGACTTTCGAAGCCATTGCCGACCAGGTCTTAGAACTCCTAAATGCAAATTTCCTAATCATAGAAATTGCCGAGAGGTTGGGAGTTTGCAAAGATACTATCACCAAAGTTATGAACTACTTGAGGACTGTCCGTGGGCTTTCTATTCCGGATGGCCGCACACGGCGGAAAATTCTGGATCACAAAGTTTCACAGCCCACAAATTATGCGGAAAACCAACCCAAAGACACAAGCGATGCTGCGTAAAATCCTAAATGACTTGTGTCTTTACATTGGGGCTGGCTTCGCCAGCCCCAATAATTTTAATCTGGCGTTTTCTGAAGAAAATAATAGAATTACACCCTCTGAACAAAGTACGATGACATTCAATTGTTTACCCGCGTGTTTTAGGATGACCTCGGTAAAAATGTGGGTCGTTATCGCTTCACTCAGAAGCTGAGGCGTCTGGAAGGTTTGGGGAGAATAGTAGAGTAGTGTGGCAGAATTGAATGCAGGTTATTTATTTTTTTATCTATCAACAACTTGCGTGATTAATTCACTTGATTGTTATCGGTATGCTCGTATCCACCAGGATGCCGAATACAATCAAACTGATGAATTTCCATAATCCTATCGAAACCACATGATACAGGTTAAGTGCGGCAGCGGCAAGGCTGTCAACCCAGAGCCGCATTGGTTAAGCGTCCGAAAACGCGACTGGTGGGTTAACGCAAAACGCGAGCGCGAGAGTGTGATGGCAGGTCCGAAGGGCAGGTGGGCAGCCACTTCTTGGATGCGACGAGGCATCAGATCAGATGCCCTTTGCGGCAGCAATCAGATCCTCGACGCGGTATGTGCGCTGAACTTCTGCCACACGCTGGCTAAAGGGGCCAGCCACCATACCAACAACAGCCTGGGCGAGTCTGTCTGCGAATTCTCCCAATGTGAAATTGTTGTCGAACTCCCAAAACCCTGTAGTCTCTCCTGTTCGATTATCCCGCATAACCAGTTTCAGCCGCGGCTGAGCTTCGATTCGCCGAAGCAGCCTTCGGGTCGGCTCATTCAACGGGTCGAGGTAGTGTTCGTACTGCACCAGCGTTTTCTGCCCGCGAGCCAACCGCCAGATCACCATCGCCACCGGGCCTATTTCTGTCTGAACGGCGAGGGTTGTAGCATACAGGTCGAGTTCACGCACCAGTTTATATCGCCGTGCCCATTCACTCTCTTCCAGGATACACAAGAACATCTCAGGACCAACATCGGGTTGGAACTGGACCTCGAGAAACCGCGCACCGCTGGCCCCAACATCTGCCGCTTCAAGCGGGGGTAATACCAAGTTAACTTGACCACCAGTCCAACGGTTGTCACCGGGTGAGCGCGATAAGGGCTCGGATGGTTTCTTTCGGAATGGCCACATGTGCAGTGTCCTTTTCTTGATAAGTAGAGCGGAGACAGCGGCGATGAAGAAGGCAACGACCACCTCGCCTTATACGCCGTTCCATCAGCCCTTGATCCTTTCAATTACCGTTAACATTCGTGTCGGTATCGGACGACAAGATCCAGATGCTCCGCCTCACAAAATTGACTGACTGCTAATATCATTCGAGAATTGCCTTCATGAATGCATCTGTGGGATCGGCATAGAACACGATATTTACCTTGGTTGCCATTTCGTCGGGAAGATCGAGAAGCTGCCTGCGCGATGAAATTGGCATCAATAGTTGAGCAGCGCCTTTCTCAACTGCTAATTCAGCGACGGCCACTGGATTCGGGATCATCTCCACTGAGCCGCCAAGATTGAGCGAACCGACAACAATGAGACCGCCTTTCGTGCTTCGCTCCATCAGACTTCCGCACAGTGCCAACAGCACCGGCAAGCCTAGGCCGTGACCAGACCGATCTGTATCCATTGCCCGCAACTGCACGGAGAACTCGTGGCTGCGCGGATCGCGGTCGCCGACCAGTTCCTTGGCTTGCGAATAGAGATTCTGCTCGCCATAACGGACGCTCTCGCGAAACGCTGGCGGCACAGGGGCATTGAGAATCTTCACCCCACTGCCCGGTCCGCTTGTGACTTCGATGCGGTAGAGCGAGGGGGCAGCCTCTTGTCCGCCGGGGCTTATTGCCCACACTTGTCCGGGCGGCAGTGGGTCGACTTCGATGGCCTCGTCGCTGTGCAGTTCCGGCGTCGAGACGAACTGCTCCACGCCGTCCACGCCCATGAAGTAGCTGAAGTGGGTATTGCGGAACTCCGTCTTCAAGCACCGCTTCTGCTGCTCCTTCACCCGCCGCCGCGCCTCCAAGGCGATCCGAAGGACCGCCTCAAGTTCCTCGTCGGGGATCGGCATCTCCGGGTCGGGGAACAGCAGCTTGAGCAGCCCGCTGATGGTCTTGTTCACCGCTTCGATATCCCGGCCGCTCAGCGCCCCGCCCCAATGCGCCCGGCCTTGCAGCGCCGATATCCGGGTGCCTTCGCGCAGCTTCGTCCAGCATTCGGACAGGATAATCGGTCACCAAGCCGAAGTGGTCCGTAAGATGATCGTCCGCCTTGAGCTTCGGGAAGTCCCAGCCGGGCGCATAGGCGTGGATGCGGTCCATGAACGCAGTGTCGTTGCGCATCTCCGGCGGCAATGGGCTGAGCAAATGGCCAATTCGCTGCTGCTGCTCCACGTCCACGTCAAAATTGCCCACCATCACGATGCCGCCCGATGCTCGGATGCTTTCCTTGCCGCGCGAGAACTCGCCAGCGGCCATGTAGCCTTTTAGGATGTTCACGCCATCCTTCTGGTCGAACGAGATGCCCGATACCTCATCGAAGCACACCACGTCGTAGAGGCATACCAGGCCGCGCTGCCCGTTGGACATGTTTACGAACATCTTGGCGACGGTCGCCTTGCCGCCCGAGATCAGGTGAGAGTATGGCGAAATCTGCTGGAACAGGTGGCTCTTGCCCGTGCCGCGAGGACCGAGTTCGACCAGATTGTAGTTCCGCTCCACGAACGGAACCATGCGCAGGAGCGTCACCATCTTTGCCCGGTCCGACATCGCCGCCGGCTCCAAGCCGATCGAGCGAAGGAGGAAGTCCTTCCACTCGGCTGTGGTGAACTGTTCCCGACCCTTCTTGAGCGTAATCAGCACGTCCGACTTGGAAAGCTGGATCGCCCGCAGGCTCTCGATGGCGAATGGCCGGCCGTGCTTTTCCTCTGCGATGGCCGCATCGTAGGTCAGCGTCACCTCGGCGTAGAAGCCGTCGGTCAGCATCCGCTCGTGCTCATGGACTAGCGTGTCGGCAATCCGCACATCTTTCATGCCCAGGCTCGGCAGTTCCACCAGGAACGAGTCGGTCTTCGCGTCGAGCCGGGCCTTGACGATGTCGATCAGCTTCACCGAGCCCTTCTCGCGTGCCCTTGCCTTGAAAAGCTCCTGCTCGCTGGTGCGGACGGTGCGGTCCTGTAACTGCCGCTCGACGATCTTCAAGCCCTCTTCGATCTCTTGTTCGTCCACTGTCGCGCAGTACCGACCGAGCAGGAACTCCACGACGTAGGTTGGCACGGGATATTGCCGGCTGTAACGCCGCACGAGATCTTTGCGGACGAGGTAGCCGTCGAAGGCTGAAGCGGCGAGTTGATCCAGATGGTCGAGTTCCATGTTATTCGTCACCTCCAACGGTGGTGGCTTCTTTGCAGACCACGCGCCCGGACGCATCGACAATCACCAGGCTGGCCATCGTCCCTTCGAGAGATATCGTCAGCAACCAGCAGCGCTGCCTTGCCGTCGGCATCCAGGGTTTTGGGTTCGGTAATGCTTGAGTTTGGGACGTTGGGCTTTGTCCGCAGATCGGCCAGCAAGCCCTTCGGCTGCCGGCTCCACGCTCACCCGGCAGCGCAGGCCCACCCACTGGACCTCGCGCACCGTGACAACCACACCGGCCGGCGCGCCTGTCGAGGCAAACGTCAGGACGGGAACCAGGCACTCCTGCAAGCTCGCGCCGCCGTGGGCGTACTCCTGCCCAGCCACGAAACAATGCACCCCCGGCGCGTAGGCGAACCGCTCCTGCGGATTCCACGACCAGCCGGCGACGGGCACCTCTACGTGGGAACTGTCCTTGATAGATGCACACCGCGACCAGCGGCTCTCGGCCAGGTACTTGGGCAGTTGCACTTTCGGCATTCCGCCGGGTGCCAGCAGCCAGCCGTGGTCAGTCACCACACGCACGCGCTTCCAGCCGGCCTCCAGCAGCCCTTGCACCCGTTCCAGTAAAAGCTCCAACTGGTCTTCGATCCGCGCCGCCAGCTTCGCCTGGAGGTCGTGCCCGAGCTTGTCAAACTCGCCGTACTCCGTCCATCCGCGGGCATTCTTGGCCCGCACGTCGCCCGACTCTGCCGGCCCGAGCACCTGGAAGCCAGTCGATACAAGTAGCTTGCGGAAGCGGTCGGTATTCAGCCCTTCGCCAGTGTCGGCGGTCTCGAGGGCAGAAATCAGCCGCCAAGTGTCCGCCGCGCAGCTTTCTGGCAACCGGCGACGCTGCCGGCTTGGCCGTCGCCGTCACCGTGGGCAGCGCCGCCCAGCGCCAACCAGTGGACACCTCTAACTGCCTCTCGCCGGCCATAGCCAGTAGTCGCTGGCCAATATCGAACCGCAGCCCATCGGCGAACAAGATGCAATCGCCATCTGCGGCCTCGATGCCTTCCTGCTGCGCCACCGTCGGCAGAGCCTTCATCACCAAGCATTCTTGGAAATGCCGGGCAGTGTCTTCCAACCACGGCAGATACACGCATCGTACCGCTGCCTGCACGGCTGCGGTATCTTCCGCCGCTTTCACGCATGCCAGTGCCCGCAGTGCTGCATCATCAGCCAGATATCCTCCCTCGATGTACAGCTTGGCCATCGCGTCAGCAGAGTCGCCGCCCAGAGTCGCCGCAGTCCGTTTGGCGATTACTGCCAGATGCTCTATAGCTTTCGCCAATGGGCACATACCTAGCCGCACCCATACCCAGCCTCGGCGCGATCCGTGCTCGGACTCTAACTGCTCCAATCGCTGTCGCGCCTCGCCTGGCTTCATCGCACCAACTTCCACCAGCGCCGCGCGAAGTAATTTCTCCATTGAGTCATTCTCGTCTGGCCAGTACTCTTTCTCGTAGATCAATTGCCCCTTCGGCTTGGCACGTCGTAGCAGATCTGGGATTCCTTGATACAGCTCTGGCGACTCGGCGAATCGCTCCCATACGCCATACCACGCGTCGCCGTGCTGCCCGAGTTTCTCGCCACCGATAATCTCACCGTCAGCCTCTGGGTCAAAGCCGTAATCCTGTCGGCAGCGGTTGCAGAATGCCGTCCATGTTCCCTCGTCCCATTGACCACGTGTACCATCTGGATCGCCCAGCCAAAAGAGCAGATCTCGCGGTGTGTCACCGATCATTAGCCGGTCGAAGTCCTCGGACTCCAATCGCTTCGGTGGATCGCCACGCAACCTAGCAACAGGTGTGACCGCAAGCTGCTTCAGCGCACCTAGCATTGCCTGAGTCGTGAGCTTGTCTTCGGCCACGTCCAATCCCAGCCCCTCTTCGTCATTCACAAGGAACGCCCGAACCGTCCAGTCCTTGCCATTCTTTTGTGCCCAAACCGTCCCGCGATACTGAAGTTCGACTAGCGGTTTGATAGAGTCGGGACATTCCTCGACGGCTCGGAGCGTTTGACGGCTCACGCCTGGCATATAGATCACCGGCACTGCACCGGCCGGCCAGGTGAGGTCGGGGAACTTGTCCATCCGCACTGCCGGTTCGATCACGCATCGAAGCCAAATCGCCGGTCCAGTCCGGGTACCGATGTCATAGTCGCCGAAAGTAAGAAGTTCGGGCATCAACCCGCGCAATTGTTCGACCACGGGTTGCCAATGGCAATCGGCGTCAGTCCACAACACTGCTGCAGGTGCAACCACGTCACCGGGATTATATCGCCCAGCGTGTGCCAGCGAAGTCTGCACCGCCTCAAGGAGTGTTTTCATATTGTTATCCTTGTCGGGCATATTCATTCCGTTCGCGTTTCTGGCTCGTCCAACACACCGGCAGTCTGGACATAGGGACCGAGGTACTTGGTATAGTCAAATGAAGGATCCTTGATTGCCTGGAGAAAATTAACCGTCCAGTCGCCGCACCGCTTCTGTAGCGGATCGATCATGGCTTCTTGGGAGATATAGGAATGTGGGCGGGCGGCAAAATCAGTGAGGACATTGAGGGCAGCATACCCGTTTGCGCCCAGTTTTTTGAAATATTCCGCCGTTATCCGGCCGATCTCTTCCTTAAAATCTATAAGTTGCTTACGCCGGCGAGGCTTACGTAAGTCTTTCTCGGTGACCCGAATCTCGAACGCCATACATGCCAACGCCAGCATCTGCTCCTCGGGTACGGGAAAGTTTTGGAGATTGTGCATCTGCTCAATAAATTTCGTTTCCAGCTTTTGCAGGCGGCTAGCGTCAATCTCAAACTTGCCCTCAACGTCAATCTGCTCATGCGTGTGGTAATATCGGAAGACGATGTGCTCACGGCCGAAGATGACGCCGTTGGTGCATATTGCCCGGCAGAACCCTAAGTCAAATCGCAAGAGTTTCGTCCTGTTGTAACTATTTGTCATGCGCAGGTAAGGCCACCACTTGTCGCCGCGCCAAGGCTCAAGGTTGTGGCCTTTGTGAATGAAATCCACATGGCAGAAGGATCGCGTCGTCGGCTGGATAATATTGAAAATCTCCATCCCGTCCGCAGTGGCCGTACTGAAAACACGGAGGAAGCATTGCTCGCTAAGCTTCAACGCCTCGTCGTTTTTAACGAGACGATACCGCTCTGATACCACCGCGAAGGTGTGGTTCCGCTCTACATCAACGATGGCTTCAAAACGCGGCACCTCATGATAGGTCGTACCTTCCTCTTGCTCATCGCCAAATAGGTCCTTCTTGACATCGCGGAAATAGACCGGCCGTTTTTCTACTGGAAACAGCACTGTCTTGAGGTCGGTGCTTCGTTCTTTGGCCATTACTCTTCTCCTTCGATCAGGGTTCCTAGTACTTTCGTGTATTTTTTCATTGCTTGCTCGACACCTAAATGCCTTATCCGGTTATTGAAACGCATCTGATACTGAGCGACCATTAAGTTCTGGCCCGCCGAGGGCCAGAATAGCGCTGCTTCCGCGCCATAGTTCCGATCCACCGATTTTGCCACATGGTTTATTTGCCTGACACCAGTCCGGTCTCCACGATTTCTCCATTTGTCGGCGCATGTCTACTGGAAGATCGGCTAGATATAAAAACTGCGATCCAATTGCTCTGATCTGGGCTAGCTTGCCTTCAACGGCGAGACTTTTGGCTGCCTCGAACCGCCGCCCAACATCCGATTCAGGCATGTAGGCCTTACTTGCTTGTCGTTCGATCTCCCTTTCGATCTCCATTCGAGCCGGAGCAATAAGGTTTTCCGGTACCGCATCAATAAGTTCCTCCTCGATGCGTTCCAAGGCAAGTTGGGTTAGCCGGCTTTCGACGTAAATCCGTTTCTCAGACTTTCGTCCACCTGGAAATCTGCTTAAGGTATCCGCCTGGTATTCATCCAATTCTGATGCCGCATGAATGATCGCACGATGCGCCAATCCCCAAATAACTGGGGCGGGAACTACTCGCTCATCGGCATTCTCTCGTCGCCTGTTTGGCGCATCCAATTCAAGGAATATTACCGCTATATCGAATGGATCGATGCTGCCGATTCCCGTAAAGCAAAGCCAAACCTTAACAAACGGGTCAGTGTTGAGCTGTCTTACAGCTTCCACCAAACACTTGCCTAAGACCTTGGTCGGAATATTTTCTGGTAACGAAGGATCGTGTTTGAACAAGCCGAAAGCCTTTGACTCCACGAACGCATACCGTCCGTCCTTAGTGTAGTAAATAAAATCCGGCCAGCGATTTATAACGCGGACAAGAACCCATGGGCCAAGGATACACTGGCTGGCCACGCCGGCAAATATTTCCCCAATCATGCCCACACTCGTTTTGCTGGAAGTCTTGCCTTCTTGGGTGGTGATGCCCAGTCGGCTGTATTTACCGGGATATGGAAACGCTCGCTTTCCGCTTCTCCACTCGTTCCAAATCTCGATATCAGCAATAGGGTCCGCGACAGCCGCCTCAGGAAAAACCTCGTTGCGCAAAGAAGTTGTGCGCGGTCGAATTTCAGATCGGCCTCAAACAGAGGCTTTCCGATCCCACGCAGCACCACTTGTCGCAGTTCTTCTCCTGCTTCATTGTCAGAGAAGTGTGGGCTGGACCAGCGCATTAGCGTCTGCTCCGTAAACACGTGCCGGTAATGAGCAAGATGTACGTTCATACGGTATTTCCTATTTACCCTTTAGCAACTGCGTCATAGGTCTATATCCAACCTTTCGTATATTTCGCATAATTGCACTCGTCGATTAGCTTGAGGAACGTCCGGCCACACCCGACTGGCACCTGCCCCTGCAACGCTCGACCCAGCGACTGCATGTGGTACGCAAACGCGATGTACTTCTTGGCCGGCTGTGTGCTGTAATAACAGTCGTAAGCTCTGGCGATCTTGTCATCCCACAAAGGCAGGAATCCAGGCGCGAGAAGGTGCAGAGCCTTCGCCACGGCGACAGGACTCTTGCAGCCATCTTTCTTCCCTTCCTTGATTCTCAAAGCGTCCAGAAACGTCATAAAGAGCTGCTCGATGGCTGGCTCATCGGCCTGCGCGAGTGACTCTATCGTGCGCGGCCGAAGGCCTTCGATCACAGGCATGTTTGCTCCGAGTGCTTCCTCCAGCAGCCTAAAGTCGAAAGATCCGTAGCGGTAAAATGCTTGGTTCCATGTTAGCAGCAGAATACCCATCCCGTCCGCCATATCTCGCGGCTTGCCCCAGAAGTGCTCCACCAGGAACGTCGCCGTCTTATACATGGCGTCTCTCGGCTCGCGGGCCTGAAATGCGCGATACCCGCGCTCGAATTCGGAAGGTGTCAAGTTCAGTATTTCAGTCACAGTGCTCTCCCACTCCACATTGTGGCGATTTGTCAACATGGCTATCACAAGTTGCAATCAATGTCCATTTTTTGTCACTCCGCGGGTCAAAAGACTTTTGGGATGCGCGTCGGCGCTTGGCCGCCAACCTGCCAATATCATTTCCGCAAAGATTTCATAGGCCGGGTATCCTCCTCTAAACCAAAACAACTGCGTCAGGATCTCATAATCTTCCACCATCTCACGGTAGATGGGTTTCAACTCCATCGGGAGTTTTACCTCTGCTTTTTCAGATTTTGGACTGTCAACGGGCATATGTCATATCCTCCGGTGCTGGGCTGCGCGGCCATCATGTTGTTCTTACTATTTCACGCGTATGTTGTTTAACAGCGTTGCTATAATGGCAGTCGTTCCAGCGGTTGCCGTCAAAAAGCTTCCTGCCCATAAAATCTTCGGTTGTTTCGTCCCAACTCCAGAACCAGGGGTATTCGTCTTTCGGGCGCTCCGGCTCTTTGCCGCGGTCCTTGGGCCATTTGATGTTGGGCTTCCAGCGGAGGATGCCTGCTCCGGAACGGCCGCCGGGCAGGTCGGAGGCAAGGAAGGGGCGAATGTTCATGCGCACGCCGTCGTTGATGTCAGGTTCCCAGCCGATGGGCTGCTCGGCCAGCGGCTTCCAGCGAACAAAAATGTCAAACGGCGGCTCGCCTTCGAGGATCGCTTCCAGTCGTTTCTGGAGTTCCAGAGCGGCGGCCAAGCGGTCTTCAGCACCTTCTTCGCCGCGCTTGACTCCATCCTTTTGCCGCGTAATCCATTCGCCGAGATAAGAGTAGGTGAGCGATTCGAGCAACTTACGGCCTTTGCCTTTCCCTTCGGCGAGCTTGTGGTAGTTGACCAGGGCGTGGAAGCCGTCACGTTTGCGACCGTCCCAGATGTGCCACACGAACGGCCGGTCGTGGAACATCTTGCAGTGCTCCTCGAAGAAGCCGTTTCGCAGCCAGTCGTCCAGGTCACCCTCCGGCTCGATGTCGCATGCTGCAAGCAGCGCAAGCAGCCGCTCAGCCGCAGGTTCCTCGCCGCGAACCGCTGGAATGCATACGACGCCATCGTCGTCAGCAAACTTTGCGAGTTCTTCGCACCGTTTTACAATCGCCCGCGACCGCTTGCTCAGATGCATCTTGTCGTCGAGTTCCGCTGGCCAACGGTAGCCTAGAAGCCGAGCAACCGCTACCTGGAGTGCCGAGTCTTCGTCAGTTTCTGCCGGCCAGCCATGGAAAAGCCACTGCGTCGAGTCGTCACTCTCTGGCTCTGGCAGGCCGTCCGGGTACTTCTCTGCCGCGACCTTTTGCCAGCGTGCTAAATCAAACGGGATCTTGTTGAAGCTGCTGTTAGTTGGTTTTAGAGCTTGGTCGATGGCGCGTACCGCGGGAGTGAACTCGCCCGAGAAGCTGTACGATACGATCACTGGCGCGTCCTTGGTACTTTTCACAATAAGTGCAGCCATGTTGCTGTCGAATGCCTCCCCGAGGTATATCGCACACGGCAAGTTTGACATTTGGCTGACCGCAACGCCAAGCCGTCCCCACGCCCGCATTCCCTGTTTCCGAGCGAGCCCCTCACCGTTGTCACCCCAATACAACACGTTTTCCAATCCGCCGAAATGCCCCGTCGCGCTCACCGTGCTCTGGAAGAATCGCCAGCCGCACCCAATACATCCCAACTCCCAGAAGAAACGACGGACACGGCCGTCATCCCCTGTCTTGATGCCTTGGACGCATTCAGCAAATTCTCCGAGAAGGGCTTCGTCATGCGGTTCTGCGAAGGTCCAGATGAAATCAGGATTCAATGCTTGCGATTGTTGCAAACACCCGGTGATACCAAGTATCGGCAGTTGTTGCGGAATATCCTCCGCATCAACCCCATTCTTCACTGAAACGGCAGAAATCCGCTGGTCTTTCCCTGGACCTCCACTCGATAGGACCAGCAGACAGGCTGCAAAATCCCACATCTGAGTTCGGAAGGCCTTCATGCCAAGAGTTGCCACAAGCCGGATCGCGGTTTCGGCGAGTAGTCGTTTCCGAAACTTTGAGTAGGTAACTTGGAACAGCCACGTTTGCATGGAGACCAAGGCGATGGTTCCTTGGCGTGGCACGAGGTGCAGGCAACATTGAACAAAGCAGGCAGCGAGGTTGGACTTGCAGTCCCCGAAGCGCGAGTCGCAATATGACAAAAGGATCGGATCAAACTTGCTCTTGGATAGATATGGCACGTTCGTGATGACGAGTGTGTATTCACCGGCCAGGAGGTCGGCGGCCTTGACCATGCCGGCGGCGGCGATGGCCCGCTCGCGCGTTTCGTCATCGGCTTTTTCTACCTTGAGGATTTCCGTGAGATAAGGCTTGATCGTTTCGTAGTCGGCGGCGATTAGGTCGGAGGGAAGTTCGGAGGGGTTGATGAGCGACCCGAGCGTTGGGGCTTGCGAGAAAAGCTGGTGCAGGTTCAGCAATCCGTTCTGGATCGGCTCACGCCCTCCTCTGGGCATCCGGATTCCCGACTCTCGGCAAGCTTGAGCCACTGGTCGGCGGAGCACTGCGGGGCAATGCCCGTGCAGGCGATGTGCAGGTCCGGCAGCGGCCGATAGCCGCCGGCTTTCGGGTAGGTCCAGGCGGCGAAAGCCAGGGCAAACGCGGCGATCTGGCAACACCGCTCGTCGATCTCCAGGCCGTGGAGGTTGTCGCGGAGCACCGCATCGACCGCTTCGGCTGCGGACAAGCCTTCCTCGGCCATACGGATCGGCACGAGGTGGTGCAGCGCCGCGACCAGAAAGTGGCCCGGACCCGCAGCACGGATCGAGCACCTTCAGTTCTGCGGCGGTCTTCGGCCAGCCATCGAACGTCCCGGCAGCCGGCCGCCACGGCCCGCCCTTGCCATCTGCACCGCGAACGAAGCGGAGATATTCCCACGTCACGCCCGGCAAAGCTACCGCTTGCCGGCATTCGTCTTCGCTTGTGCGCTGACAGCGTCGTTAGCTGCGATGCTTTTTTCCCGCCCACCACGCGCCCAGTGTGTTGTGAAGCAGGAACTCCACCATGTACGGCTCGGTGAAGAGCTGCGTCACGGCAGAGATCTCGTCCGCGCCGATCTTGACCTCGGAGCGGTTTACCTCATCCTTCTTCTTGCTCTGCCAGAACTGGTAGACCCATCCCAGGGCGTCGGAGGCGGTGAAGACCGCCTGCGGCAACGATGCCAGCAGCTTCTCCAGCTTGAGCATGTGCTCGGTCGCGAACGATACCTGGAGCAGCGGATCGTCGGGCCGAAAGATCTGCGGCAGCATCCCCTGGGCGCAGCGGGAAGCGAAGACCCAGACATCCACGCCTTCTTCCTTGGCCAGTTCTTCGGCCTCGGCCAGGCTGATGGCCATGTTCTCTTGCGGCTCGATCAGCAGATTGTTTTCGGCCAGGAACCGGGCAAAGAGCATCCGGTGCCAGTGCTCGTAGGCGCACTCGCTGACGAGATGGTCAATGCCCAATCGGCCGGATTTGTCCTGTCGGTCACCGAGTTGCCGCGCCCGGGCGCGCAGATGGTTGCGCAATTCGCGCTGCGCCGGCTTCATGTGAGAATACGGCTCGTAATGGTGCACCGCCAGGCTTCCAAAGCGGCGTCAGCGCCAGCCTCGGCCGCGTCACGGGCGTCGATGACCACGCGCTCCAGTCTGTTTCGTAGGTCGCTAGCGAGTGTCGACATAACCCTACCTCTGCTCGTCCAAATGCCAATGGTCGAAATCACTCGGATTACTGCCGAATTGTGCTGTAAGGGCTTCTACTGCGTCGGGGTCTTCACTGCGCCATACTTCTTCGAGCCAGCGCTCCGGTTTAGAATAGATGCTCGACCGAGAGTCATGAAATTGTACGGTTAGCACGCGATCGGTGGGAACAGGAACATTTCTCGTTCCCGAATCGAGTTTTTCGGTCCCGGCGATCCATCCCGCGGGTGTCAAGTGATATTCAAACCATTCATTTGAAAGGGACATTTGCCGACTCCTATAGTTTCATGAAATCACAATCGGGCCGTCTTTTAGCTTTGCTAATAAGTCTCTCTCCGTATTAGCCAACCATTTTTTGATCTCCAATTCGCTTTTTAGCGTGCCACTGGAAAGATGGATTCTTTGAACTTTTGGCTCCAACAGCTTGGCTGCGACCATCGCGGCGCGGGCGAACTGCTGCGACAAGGCGTCAGTTTTAGTTCTCCATGCCGGCAGCGAGGTCTGTTCCAAAGATCGGATGAGATCGGCTTCGCTGCCCACAGAAAATGGCGGCAGTGTTCCGATGCCCTCGTCAGCAAGTATCTGTTTCTGTTGGTCGGACTTCAACCTCTTCCAGTTATCGCTGGCGGTCAGTGCGGCCATCTGCTCATTGTATGTCCGCTCGTACTCGCCGTGGGCAGCAGTGGCGGCTACGCGAAGCGCATCGCCTGTAGCCTTGCGGATGTCGGGCACGGGGTCGCTGGCGTCGAGTAGCCGGCGCTCGGACTTCACCGCGTCGGCCTGCTTGCGGAGTTCGTCGGCTCCGGGCATGGCATCGGCGTGCTTGAGCAACGTACTAGAGCGTTTCCCATGCCGGCTTTCGCTTGCCGGCGAGTTCCGCCAGCTTGCCCCAGTCCTTAGCCTGCTGGGCGAGCGTGTCGTGCTGCTTGAGGATTTCGGCCAGTTGCTCGATCCCCCCGAAGCCGCGGAGCGTCTCGAGGTGGGCTTGTTGCCGGCTTAGCAGGCATGGGCGGATCGCCGCCGGCGCGGTCGGCCAGTTCCGCCAAACGGGCCAGGAACGCCGGGGCCTTAGCTGTTTCCTCGTTGGGCTTGCAATCCACGCCGGCGCTCGTGGAACAGCTTGCGGAGCTTCATCTTTTCGCGGGCGTTGAGCGTGGCCGTCTCGCTGCGAAAGTCGGTCACGGAAATCTTCGCCTGGTCGAGCTGACCCTGCGAAAGCGTCATGCCTTTATGCGTGGCGCGGAGGTGGCCGGTGGTGTGCAGCGTGATGAGCGCGGCGTCCACGGCATCGCGCGGCCAGCCGTAGGGACTGGCCTCGAAGGCGTCGCGGACTTCCTTGCCACGCTTGCCCGAGCCAACTTCGGAGAGCACGGCCGCGCAGACAGGGTGCTTTTCGGGTGCGTCGGTCCAGTCCACCGCGGACAGGGCTGCTTCGTCGCCGTTCTTGGCGCGATTGATGACGTTGGACCAGCGGTTGTCGTCGGCGTCCTTGAAGCTGGGGAAGAGCCGATCGAGCGACGCCTGAGCGGCTGCTTCGACCTTGGCCACAAGGCTCAATTCGAACCGCTCGCTGCCCCCGCCCTGGAAGACCTTCGCGCGGTCGATCACGTCATTGATGATCTGATTGCGGGTGGCCTCGGCCGTGGCCATGCGCGTGGCCATCGCGTCGCGGGCCTCGCGGCCTTCGGGCGTGGTGGGCGTGCCCTTGAAGTCCAGCAGTGGACTTGGCGGCCTCGTACTCGACGATGGCCTTCTGGAGATCGTCGGCGCTGGCCTTGGGGACGTAGACGTAGATGATCGCGCTGTCGCTGCCGGCGGCGCGGGCGTCGTTGACAACGGTGCTTTCCTTCTCGCCCCAGCCGTCGCGGACCCACACGGGGATGTCGGTCCCGCCGGCCGGCGGGGCTTCGCTGCCGAAGTGGACCAGCAGCTTGCGCGGCTCCTTGCACTTGCCCTGTGCGAGCTTGATGCCCTTGAGCGCGTCGCCGCATGCCGGCACTGATGAGCGAGCCGCGCTTGCTGGACAAGTGAGGTCGGGTCGCTGTTCAGCCGGGTCTGGCGGTTGCGGAACTCGCGGTCCCACTCGCTGCTCTCGCGGGTCTGGAGGCTGTATTCCTCGTCCAGCTTGATAAGCGTGCCGGCGTCCACCAGCTTCTTGAGGATGCGCGGGATTTCCTTGCGAAGTTGGGTGCCGTCGCTTGACAGGTCGGACACAAGCAAGTCGGCCAACATCTCCGGCGTGGCGCGGACGCCGATGTCGGCCACGGCCTCGCGCGGGAGCTTGCGGATCAGGAAAATCAGGCCGCAAAGCCGCTGGGCGAGCCGGCCATCGTCGGTCTTGTCGTCGAGGTTGCGGATCGTTTCGTCGATCTCGCGGAGCAGGATGCCGCCGCGGAGCAGGTCCGGGTGAAGCTGGCCGAAGATGAAATCCGCGGGGACCACGGTGCCGAGCGTATGCCTCGGCCGTCTGGCGGACGGCTTCATGCACGATCTTGAGTTGCGTGCGAAGCTGGCTGGCCGTACCGGGCACGTCCACCGCGCGGAGCACGTGCTCCCAGAATCGCCGGCGGACCGGCAGGAGCGGATAGTCGTCCACGATGATGTCGCGGTCTTCCGCGCAGGCGGCGATGCGCGTGCCGGCAAGCTGGCGGTCAATCTCGCCGGCGTGGGCGTTGAGCGTGTCTTCGATGGACTTCCTCTTGTCGGCCTTCTTGGCCAGCACGACGCGGCGGGTGACCGTCTCCACATCGGAGTCGGACAGTTCCACCGGGATGGTGAACCGGCCGGTGAGGCGCTGGAGCAGCGGGATGTTGCCGGCCAAGGCCGTCTGGCCCGCGCCGATCAGCAGCACGCGGCTGTCAAGCTGCTTGCAGAGGGCCTCGGCGACTTCCTGCACGTCGGTAGAGCGGCCCGGATCGTTGCCGATGAAAAGCTGGATTTCGTCCAGCACGATCACGGTGCAAGGGATTTGCCCATCGACCGACAGCACCTCGCGGACCAGCCGGATGAACTCGTTGGTGGAGATGTCTTCGACCACGGGGAACTGCGCCCGCAGGGTCGCGCGGGCCTGCTTCAGATCGGCGGCGAAGTCACGGTCGGCGTCGAGGACGGCCTTGGCGAGGATGGGGCTGACGTACAGGTCGTGCAGTTCGCTGAAGAACTCCTTGCCGGCCGCCTCGACCGCAGCCTTCACCCGGTCGAAGATGCCGTTCTTCTTGAGCCACATGCAGAACTGCGCCTGCGGCAGCGCCTCGGGCAGGCCCTTGGACGCAAGGACGATGCTCAGCACCGCCAGGCGGACGCTCTCGCCGCCGCCCGAAGGCAACGTGCCCGACGCGGCGTGCAAGCCCGCCGCTTCGCTTGCCCAGCGTGTCGAGTTCGCGCAGAAGGTCCTGCACCTCCTGCGGAAGGCGGGCCAGGCCGCGAGCGGTCGTGCCGTCGGCAAAGCGAGTATCCACCCAGAGATGGCGGAACATTTTCAACAAATGTGACTTGCCGCTGCCGTAGAAGCCGCTCACCCACGCCGCCGGCTGCGTCGTCGAACTGACGTTGCCGAGGTAGGACTCCAGGATGCGGATCAAGCCATCCTCGTACTGGCCTTCGCACACGAAGTGCTCAAGCTCGTATCGGAGCGTCTCGATTTCCTTGTCGCTTGCGGCCTCGCGCACGGCGGCAACGCCGTCGTTCAGCAGCTTCGATACAGCGGGATCGCGTTGGAAAAGTTGTCGGTTCTTCATTAGTCGTTTACCCCATTATGAAGCGTGATCGGCACGGCCAGGTAGTTCCAGCCGTCCCTTGCATCCAAGAGTCTGTAATTGTTGTCCTCGTAGTCGCCGGGAAAGAAAACCACCAGCCTTCCTCGGATATCATTGACCACTTCTTTTAGAATGAGTGAAACAAGGGTAAAGCCAAACAGGCATGCCACACCTTGGACTGCGACCACGGTTTCTTCGTCCGTGCCTTCAGCCATGAGCGCCGCCCGAAGTCGGCCCGCCGTATACTGCACGAAGTCGCTCCGCAGTTTCATCGTCAGCGTTTCCGGTTCCTCGAAATAGAGTTCGCGGTAATTCGTGCTGGCCATCCACCGCGCGAAGGTGTCGGTTAGGTCCAACAACCGCCATCGGTGTCCGGTCGAGGTCGTGGCTATCTCAAACAGTTCCAGCCGCGCCCGCAATTTCCGCTCGTCAGTCTTCGGATAAACAACGAAGATCGCCTTCTGATCGCCAGCAAGGTTGCGCTGCCACGGCGCACCGATGTGGCCGCGAAATCGAGCGGCTAAGTCTTCAATCCTTCCCATACGACTTACCGCCTTTTTCGCCCTATGTCAAAAGCCGCGAAAAGGAAATGTCTATCATACCACCCGACTGGCTCATGTCCAGTAAGCCTAGCCGCCGAGCGTCTACCGCAAGATGCATCAGTTCTCCGGCCTGGGCATCGAGCACCTGCACCCATAGCGACTCGAAAAGCGTTTGCTCCGCGAGCACCGGCGAGATATCCGAGCAAGAGGGCAAAGGCCGCGTTTAACACCGTCGGTGTGACCCTCTGTCGAACCTTTCGGCCTCGCCCTTTGAGGTGCCCCGATTGCGTCCAGGAGGAAGCCGCGTTCCGAACGACTTTATCGATTGTGCTCTCGCTGAGTCGGCTACTGAACGCCCGATAAAGTGCCTCAGTCACCTGTTGCCGAGCAAGTTCTTCGCCAGGCCGCATCCGTATGACTGGCGGTGCGCTAGCCCTGAGCAAAGGATCGCGTGCTAGGGCCAGCAATAAGGCGAGGATTGGTTGACCGTCGCGATCGGCATACCAGCATCGTCGCATTACCCTGAATAGCGGCACTTCCGGATCGAGTGCATATAACTCCGAAAGCCGCTGACTAGATAGTTTTCGCGTTGATGCAGTGCGCTTTCCAAGGTAGTTGTCTCCGATGATTGCCGAGAGGTAATCGTCGCGAGTGGCATCTGGGCGGCAGTTGGAGAATAACGCTTTAAGCTCATCGAGCATGATTGTACGGCTGGTATGCGTTCCCTTCTGGCCCCATCTGAAGCCAGCGTCGCGGAGTCGGACCTCGTCGTTTTTGCTACGTGGTGCGAGTTCGAATGTCGGTAGTATCATTTCCATAGCAAAACATTATACATATTCGCCGGCTAGTTTGCCGGCCAAAATATGAAAATTTTCAAAATAATTATCCAAGTTCTGTAAACCCTTGTAATTCAATATGTTATGTCATTTATTATATCAGTGAACCATGCCGTTGGAAGTGCCTAATGGCAGTTGAGCTACTTGCCAAACCAAAAAAATATGTGAAAAATCATCTTGTTGAGACAGTTTTGTTTCGAGCTGAAAGACGCGTTCACAAGCGTTGGAGCATTGGCAAAACTGAGCCTGTATAGGAAGGCAAACCGATATGACACCACTCGAATGGTTATTGGCATTTCTATTGAGCTTAGAAGGCAGCCTGCGAGCCAACGCGATCTCGGAGAACCGCCTGAAGAAGCTTCAGGCCGAGGCTGAGCAGAAAGCTGGGTTGCTAGCAACGATTGCCAATGTACGATCGCTACGTGACGAACTAAAGACGGTTGGCACCAACGTCGCACGGTTCAAGGCAGAAATTGGGCTTGCCCCCGAGGAGGAGGCAACCTTTCACCTCTTGACGGACGAAACCTTCCAAGACGATTTGGTGAACTGGCTTTCTGCCGGGTCGCCGCCGGAGGAGCAGCGGCTGCAATCAGTCATCTTAGAGCGAATAGAGAAAGCCCTTGAGTCTAGCGATGCCACACCCAGTCAGATTCAGCGGCTTAAGCGGGACTACATTGGGCGCATTGAGAAAGAACTGTTTAGCAGTCCTGTCCTTGTTGCCTGGCGACTGAACCTTCGTCTTGCCAATCTTCAGACCCAACTCGCATCGGAAGGTGCCACAACCCGGGCGGTTGTCCGCCAGGAATCGGAAGCGGTCCGAGAAGCAATCACTAAACTTGCTCAAGGCTATGAAGCCGACATTGAACAGCTTCGCACGCGGTCGAGAGTGGTGTTGGAATCTCTTTCACGGACATCTGCTATTCAAATCCATGGGAAGGAGGTGAAGATCCCGCGACTGTCTGTTAGCGCGATTGGGGCAGTCGCGTGTGATGGACACGTCGTAGTTGTTGGTGACCCGGGAGCAGGCAAGTCCGTGGGGCTCTATGACATAGCAGCGTCGCTGCAAAGCGAGGGGACGGATGTAGTCGTTATCGACGTCCAACGTACCACTGCCGAAAGTCTCGGCGCCCTGCAAGTAGAGTTCGGCCTCGGGCACGATCTTATTGATGTGCTTGAGCACTGGTCTGGCCCAGGCTACGGCTATCTAATCATTGATGCCTTAGATGCCGCCAGGTCGGCGGAGGCTTCAGCGACTTTCAATGATCTCATTGCCCGGTGCGTCGCGCGACTTGGCAACTGGAAAGTTGTTGCGTCCGTACGAAAATACGACTTGCGATATAACCTGGACATCCAGCAATTATTCCAAGGAGTGCCGCCGGGGCAGTTTACCGATACAATTTTCGGAAATGTGCGGCACGTTAACATCCCGGTGTTTTCTGACGACGAGTTGGAGGCAATTGGGCGGAGGTCGCCGGAACTGGCACAGCTTCTCGATGCTGCAGACCCAGCCTTGCGGACACTTCTCCGTAACCCGTTTAACCTTCGGCTTATGGCAGAGTTGCTTGATGAAGGCACGGCTCTTGCCGACCTCACGCCGATTCGGACTCAGATCGAACTCCTTGATCGTTACTGGCAGGCGCGGATTATCCGAAATGATCGTCGGGGAGATGCACGCGAGGGATTGCTCCGGCGCGCCGTTCAGGCGATGACCACCGCTAGGTCGCTACGCATCGACCGTGCAACTCTGACAGCCGATACGGCTGCCAGTGAGCCGCTTCACGACCTCTTAAGCAGTAACGTCCTGATGGAATGGCAAGATGCTGTTAGTGCGGCACCCGAACGCTACATCTTGACCTTCTCGCACAACATTATCTTTGATTATGCCGTTGAAAGGCTGTTGTTCCGCGGTGATCCTACTGTCCTTGGTTGCCGCTTGGCCTCCGAACCGGACCTGATTCTCGCGATTCGGCCAAGCATTGCGTTCTACTTTCATCATTTATGGTACCGTGATCAACAGCGTCTAGTGTTCTGGAAGACTTTACTGGATTTGCTCGATACAGACGGCGTTCCCCGTGTTGCTCAATTGGTGGGGCCATCCGTGGCCACCGAGTTGGCTGTGGGCATTGAGGACTTCGGCCCCCTTTTCGCGGCATTGGGCAGTGACAATGATCGCAGGCGAGCCAATGCGGAACTCGCCATCGGCCATATCGTGGGTTCACTTCTGGCATCCGATGTTTCCTTGGTCGGTCCCCAGGGCAGGCTGTGGTGCGAGTGGGCGGGCCAGGTCGCTGACCGGATATCGACTGCAACGGCAAGCCCTCTTAGGGCTCTCTTGGCGAGCATTAACTGGAATGATTGACCAACAAATCCCCACCGCACAACTGGAACCCATCGGCCGAGCCGGCCGCAAGCTACTCGGACTTGGGCTTGAGAACGCACAGAACGCCCGCTTCTACCTGCCTGTCGCCATTCCGGCTGTATGTCGGACTTATGCGTTGGCACCTACGGAATCAGAAGACCTGATTCGCCGAGTTGTCCAACCCGAAAGATTGGCTCAGGGCAGTATCGAGGGCCTGCATTGGCTAGCCGGCAGCATCAAGGCTCTGATGCCTGTTGCTCCCGCTTTAGTGGAGGATATCTACCGGGCAATTTTCGACGCCCCCGACATGCCCGACGACAAAGTACCGCTCTATGACAGCCAGATTCTTCCGCTGACCACTACCCTGCGACAGGAGTTTGACGGCGCCAGGTACCAACTTGTCGAAGCCTTTGGCGATTTCCTGGTTGCAGCACCGGAGCGCGCGCTGCGTGTTCTCGCGCACGTCGTCGAGGTCTACATCAGGGACAGGCCCGGACACGAAGAGGAACCACGCGTCTTTGAGATTCCCTTTGCCGACCAGGTTGCGCACTTTGCGGCAGACGCGAGCTACATTTGGGATGATCGAAGAACCTATGAGCACGATCTGCCGATGATGCTGAAGGCTTTTCAAAAACATCTTGCGGTCATAGCTTCAACTGATGACGCTCCCGTCCGGTTTTCAGCAATCCTCGGCCATATAGTTTCCCATCACCGACGTGCCGTGGTGTGGCGACGGTTGTTGATGTCGGCGGCCAAACACCCTGCCACTCTGGGTAAACTGCTCACGCCGCTTCTGAAGGCCCCTATCATTCTCATTACACCTGACACCTATACGGCCGCTGGTGAACTTCTGAGGGCCGTATATCCCCATTTGGACGAGGAGGAACGACGGGCCATCGAAGCCGTAATTATGGTCCTGCCCGATCATCCTTTGCTGCAAGAAGACGCCCGCCGTGAGCGGAAGCGAGCCCGATTGCTAGGCTGCCTGCCCTTGGACTATGTGGTAACAACTGCTGCCAGCGAACTGATTGCCGCTCTGAGAGCCCGGAACGAGATTCCCGCAAACGAGCCGGCCTTCGCATGGGAACCCGAAGATCTCGATTCCGGCGATATTGAGAAAATGATGTGGCGGCACGAGGGCATTCCCTTCGATTCGCCGGAAAACGTAACGTTCAGAGCAGTCTGCGCCCAGTTTCGGAGTTCCGCAGCCGTTTTCTTAATGGTGAGCCGTCTCTCCCTGACGCGCAGGCCATCCTTCCTCACATGCAGCAACTGCAATCGGCCATCGTGGATGGGCCAGAAAAGGGAGTGCATGAACGATTTCTTCAAGACGCCTTCGGCACACTTGCATCCGCTTGCGAGGCACTCGCTCGTAACACTGAAGTCTTATCCGATTCAACAGCTCGGCAGATTGTCACTGCCATTCTGCTCGATGCCTCTCTCCATCCCATTCCAAGGTACAGCGATGAATCAAACGAGCAGTTTGATCGCAGCCCCGCATGGGGTGGCGGCTCACCGCGAATTGAGGCAGCCCAAGGATTAATGCTGCTTGTCAGAGTTCCCGAGGCAGCCACGCAACCAGTTTTGGACGCCATCGACCGGTTGAGCAAAGACCCAGTACATGCAGTGCGGTTCATGATCGCCGAGAAGCTCCGCTGTTTCTACCACACCAGGTTCGACGACATGTGGCGATATATTGACACCATGGCCACGCGCGACCAAAGCAATGCTGTGCTTGTGGCCTTAATCAATCGCACTTTGCACCCGCTAATGGGCAGGCACATCGACCGCGTGGTGTCACTAGCCCATGGGATTTTCGAGCGGGTGGGCATCCTGGTGGAAGGGCGCGACCCGCGTGCAGCATGCTTGTCGATCATGGTCACGGCATATCTAAACGCCAATCAGTCCGAAGCAGGCCACTTCCTCTTGTTCACACTTGCAGAGGATACCTCGCGGTACGTC
Source organism: Pirellulales bacterium (assembly GCA_963844755.1). Classification (GTDB taxonomy): domain Bacteria; phylum Planctomycetota; class Planctomycetia; order Pirellulales; family Thermoguttaceae; genus JBEKIK01. The sequence goes on along the minus strand of CAWJPM010000011.1, from coordinate 29,576 downwards.
CGAGAAATGAACGATGTCATTCGTGGGTTGCGCAAGACTCTGGCCCTCGGATCAGTGGACGTACCGACCGCAAAGGCGGACTCGACCCGCAGCCGGGCCTGGCGACTTTTCAACTTGATCTGTCAATCCGCACGCGCTAATTGGGATGACCTACATCGGGAGTATGGTTCAACGCCCACAGCTCAAATACCAACGGAGGTCATGGCACTTATCCACGCCTTGGCAGAACTTCTCGATACCGCGGCTTCAGAATTGCGATTTGCCTCCGAATGCTGCCAAGAAAAGGAAGCCAGGACTGGCAGCGAAAACGCTAGTCCGCGGGCGTTGGAACGGCAGCGATTCTGGCAGGAATCCCAACTGACCTTAGATTCACTTGAATCGTTTGGCGTGGTTCACGCCGTTCATCACCTAGTTGAGTTCTTGGAAAGTTACATCGACGTTGCCCCAGAACAAGTCTTTGTTCGGCTCGGCCGAATCATTATCGCTGCCGAACAAGGGGGCTATCACCTGGAATCGATAGCAGCGAACCTCGTTGTCAAAATCGTTGAACGCTATCTGGCTCAGTACCGCCATATTTTTCAGTCAAGCAATGAATGCCGCCGATTGATCGTGCACATATTAGACATTTTCGTGGGCTGGCCGAACGCCCGACGACTGGCGTTTCGGCTTGAGGAACTTTATCGTTGACACTTCAGGAATGGACACCCATTCTTAACAGTCCATTGCTGCATGGAATGAACACCCAGTCGAAGACCGGTACACTGACGGAAAGAGGTAAGCCAATTGCATAGTTTTGGAATGCTTGTGATAATGATGTCCAAGGACTATAGTAAAAGTGGGTACGGAAAGACTATGGGCTCGAACTGTCTGCCGAAAAGACCCGGATCCCGCATGATCCGATCGACACATCCAAGACGCTCGCCGGATTGGTGGCAGCGTATGAGTACCATAATGGGTAACCTAAGTGGCCGTCCAAAAACAACTTCCACTTTTCGGCTAAATACTGTATAAGTAGCTTTCCGTTCCACGGATGGGAGAGCGAACTATGCAGGATGCGGTAATATATCAATGTCAGTGTTCTCACTGTACACAAGGCGACGGTCACCCCGACCGGGGACAGCATGCCCAATTGAATCTCTTGCTTAGTCGATGCGACGAGCAGCAGCGGCGTTGGATCGCAGCCTGGGAGGCCAACCGCTTGGGACATGGCGGCGTGGCGTTGCTGAGCCTGGTCACGGGCCTACATCCGGATACCATCCGCCGTGGCCAAGATGAGTTGTCTTCGGGGCTGGCGGGGCGTCCTACCGGCCAAGCCCGGCTGCCGGGGGCAGGTCGGCCCACGGTGGAAAAAAAACGCCCGAAATCGAGCGACGCCTGAAACAGATCGTGGAGCCCGAAACGGGAGGCGATCCGGCCACAGGACGCCGTTTCGTGCGGCTGGGCTTGCGGGAGTTGGGACGCCGATTGCACTTGGCTCCAGGCACTGTGCAACGTTTGTTGGGCAAGTCCGGCTTTTCGCAGCGGGTGAACGTGAAGCGGTTTACGGGGCCTCCTCACCCGGACCGGGACAAGCAGTTCCGCTATCTGCGGCGTGAGCTAGAAGCCTTTCAGCGTAGCGGTGATCCTGTTCTCAGCGTGGATACCAAGAAAAAGGAACTGATCGGCGAGTTCAAGAACGCCGGTCGCACTTGGCGAAGAACGCCCCGGGAGGTGAACGCCCACGATTTCCAGCAAGACGCCCTATTTCGTGCCGCACCCTACGGGATCTACGATCCGAAGTACAACTGTGGGCATGTGCATGTGGGAATGGATGGCGATACGCCACAATTTGCCGTAGACGCCATTCGTCGCTGGTGGCGTCAGCGGGGACGCTGGTGGTATCCTCACGCCCGACGCCTACTGATCGAGGCCGACGCCGGGGGCAGCAACGGCTGCCGTCCCCGTCTGTGGAAATATGCCCTGCAACGCTGGGCCGATGAGGACGGTTTGGCGATCACGGTGGCCCACTACCCCACGGGTGCATCGAAATGGAATCCCGTGGAACACCGTTTGTTCGGGCCGATCAGTATCAACTGGGCGGGAGAACCGTTGGATAGTCTGGACAAGATGTTGGGGCTGATTCGTGGCACCCGCACCGAAACCGGATTGAAGGTCACAGCCTCTTGCACCGATAAACACTACCCTCTGAAAGTCAAAGTCAGCAACTACGACTTTTCCCAACTCAATATCCATTACCATGCCATTTGTCCATCCTGGAATTACACCATTCGCCCTCGTGCTCCCTAAATCACGAAGTAATTTTTGGACGGCCGCTAAGCATGTCAGCAGAAGGGCTTCGGTCCTTCACGATGGACAAACACATACCTGTCTGCTAAAACAATTCTATGCCCGATACAATCATTTGCCCAAAGTGTAAATATGAGATCGAGGTGACCGAGGTTCTCTCCTCGCAACTCCGCGAACAACTCAGCAAAGAATACGAGGCCGAAGGACGCCGCAAGGACCAAGAGTTTACGGCCAAAGCTGTCGATCTGCAAAAACGCGAGGCGGCTTTGGAAGCCGCCAAACAGTCGATAGACGGTGAGGTCCAATCCCGTCTCACAAAGGAACGTCTTCGCCTCGATAAAGAAGCTGCGGCCAAAGCCAGAGAAGACGTAGCTCTCGAAATGCAGGAGAAAGACACAGAACTCTCCAACACCAAGAGAAAGTTGCAGGAAGCGCAGAAGGCGGAACTTGACCTCCGAAAACGTGCGACTGATCTTGAAGACCAGAAGCGTGAACTGGATCTCACCATCGCTCGCAAGCTTGACGACGAGCGTCAGAAGATTTGGGACACTGCCAAGAAAGAGGCAACGGAGGAGCGAGCTCTTAAAGAGGCAGAGAAGGAGAAGCAGATCGCGGATCTTCGTAAGCAGATCGCGGATCTCCAACGAAAGTCCGAGCAGGGCTCGCAACAAGCCCAGGGCGAGGTTTTGGAAATCGAACTCGAAGATCTCTTACGCCGCACCTTTCCCTACGACAGCATCGAACCTGTGCCAAAAGGTGTCCACGGTGGCGACGTGATCCAACGCGTGCATGACGCCAGTGGCATGGACTGTGGCGTCTTACTCTGGGAATCAAAGCGTACAAAGGTTTGGAGCGACGATTGGCTCCCTAAACTTCGTGATGACCAGCGCGCTGCAAAAGCTCAGGTTTCTATCCTGGTGAGCATTGAACTGCCGAAAAGCATTGCCACTTTTGGGCATGTCGATGGAGTGTGGATTACGAATCGTGCCTGTGCCCTGGGGCTTGTTGCCGCTCTTCGCGCCGGCTTAATTGATGTCGCCTATGCGAAGCGATCCGTTGAAGGTCGCCAGGAAAAAATGGAGATCCTCTACAATTACCTCTCTGGTGCCGAATTCCGCCATCGCGTCCAAGGTGTTGTCGAAGCTTTCATGACTCTACGAGAGGAACTTGAAGCCGAGAAGCGGGCCATGCAGCGTATCTGGGCAAAACGCCATAAGCAACTCGACCGGGCAGTCACAAACACTGCCGGATTCTACGGTGATCTGTCCGGAATCATTGGGGCAAGTCTCCCTCAGATTGAGCAACTGGAACTGCCCGCGTTGACGCACGATGATTCTGAGGAACCAGAACAGTTGGGGCGTTCCGAAGAGGCTGGTGAAAACAATGTATAGTGCACCACCAAATTGGTATGCAGCAGGTTCGTATGTCCGAAGTTGGGCTCTTCTGCAAGAACTCTTTGAATTGATTGATTCACGTTGGTACCACACGTCCACTAAATAGTTACAGTTCCTCTGTTGTAATGTATCTGCCATGACCATGAAACTCGCTCCCCAATCAGATGCAATCATTCAACGATTGTTGACAAAGCAACGTGTCACAAGTGGCAAACTATCTATCGGGCCGCTGGATGACGCATCAAGGGTTCTCCTCACTGTGTTTGTTAATCACTACGAGGAACTTGCACGACTGAAGGGAGAAGAACGGGTACGGAAGCTGCGCGAACGTTACACCATTCAGAGTGCATCAGTTGGTCAGCCCAGTCCGCCGACCAATTGTGGTAGTTCTCCCGTAGTCCCCCCACCTCCAGTCTCGCCAATTGTTTCGCCACAGTGGCGACTTGTGACTTTGCGATGCACATCCATCAGAGGTGTCGCACCACCGGGCGAATTGTTTGAATTTCCTCTCGACGGTCAGTCGTGTCTCATCTACGGTCCGAATGGCAGCGGCAAAAGCAGCCTCCTGAGTGCGATTATCTGGGTCCTCACTGGAGCCACAATTGTTGATACCTCCAATTCCGTAGAACAGGCTCCTCTCTACGCACTTCCTGCGGGAAAGACCTCTGGCTCCAAAGTTCGCGACTGGCCGATTGTGGTCACGTTACCAAACGCGGGCGAACTCATAAAAGCAACACCCGCATGTCATGTGGAATTGCTGCTTGAACGCCCCAGCGACCGGAGCAGGCTCTGGTTGCGTCGGTCCTACGGATCGCAACCTCAAGTGTCGACCGATGGCCAGACTTGGAACGCCCTCAGCGACATCAGCGCACTGGGCATTGAACCTCTTGACATACAGCTTTCGCTGATCGCCCCGACAATTTTCGGCAGGCGTTCTATTGAAGAGGCTGACAACACCCGTAGCATTCTGAGTCTGATGCTCGGATTCGACGACCTGGAACAATTGGGTGAGCTTGCCAGTCAGCTTTCTACTAACCGCACCAAACTCGCAAACATTGAGAAGCGAGAAATAGAAGCCAAGAATACTGCTCTACAAGCCTCATTGCGTCTTCTGCCAGGACAGCTCCCGGAAGGGTCCGACTCCGCCAATGTTGTCCAAGAACTCTTTTCAATACAAAGCTTAACCGTTGCCCATTGCGATGCGACGATAACGCAATTGAAAGATGCAGTAAACAAGGCAGAGTCGCACTTGGCGCAGGCGCTGGGGTTGTCATCAGAGAATGGTGCACCAAGCGGTGGCCTTGCTGATCGGCTCACCGTTGCGGTCGATCGTTTATCGAAAGGGTTCGATTTTAATTTTCCTTCGTTATCGGCGTTATATCTGAATAACGCACTGCCGGCTACTGAAGAGCACACACCGTGTGAGCGACTCGAAACCACCATTGCCGACTCTGAGAAATGCATAGCCAAAGCGCAGCACGGCGATAGCCCAACGTTACGTGTGGTGGCTGGAGGAAAGTGCTCCCGGCAGCAAATCCGCTCTGTTATTGAAAGCTGCTCAATACTTTGACCCTGAATATGGTACATGTCCTGTCTGCGAGCGTCCCATCGATGATCCCCTTCTTCGCGAACGCCTTGAGGCGTTGCGGAAGCTCGATACGGCTGCTGGTGTTGAACTGAGAACGTTTTTCACCGGACTGATGGATATGCTGCATGAAATTGTACCGCATACCATTGCCAACCTTTCTTCCGTTACCGTTCAACAACGTATCGATGCCGACTGGAGTCAGCTATGCGACAACCTGCTCAGTGGAGAGTTCACCCCACTTTCTGTCACGTATGGATCGCATATTGCTGCGACGAAGGCAAAAGTGGCCGCGATCACAACGCCAAGCCTTTATGTATTACCTGATGTGTGCGACGATGCATTTCGAATCGCCGCATCGACGTTTGTGCATGCGTTGAAGTCTACACAACAGGCGATAGCCCTCCTCACTTGGTGTACTACGCACCTTGCTCCGCTTTGTGATGAGATCGATGGATTCATCACCAGCAGAGAACTTCCAGCGTCACTTCTGGCACAACTGACAAAGGGCAAGGCCGAAGCAGCACTTGTAAAACCGTTGGTTACTGTTTGCCGCGAGCTTGGGAGACTTCGGAAGGAGCAAGAGGCTATCGATAAGAGTCGCTTGCAGTTGAAAGTGTTGGAGGAAATCTCTGATCCCCTCGATCACCTGAAACTCCTTTCGAAGTACGCTGAGAGTGTTGTCCAAGCCGAATTCAATGCTATCAAAGGCACGACAGTGACAAATCTCAAACACCTCTACCCAGAAACCTCTACAGGCATGCGACCGGGCAACCTTAGGCTCGGAAAGGGCAAAGACAAATCCGTCGAGGCACTACTGACCGCCAATGCTTTCGAAGTTCCTGGCCAGTACTTTGCAAACGCCGGACTACAACGTGCCATCGCGCTCGCCTTCTACTTTGCTTTGTTGGAAAAACATCACGGCGGCATTGGCTTTGTCATTATGGATGACCCCATCCTTTCTCTTGATGAAGACCATCGAGAGCGATGGGCCGTCAATCTCCTCCGGCCGAAGTTGGATAAACTGCAAGTTATTTTGGCAACGCATCAACGAGTCTTCCTTCGACATTGCGCCCATGACTTCACGCCGGGACGCATCGTGGAACTGAACCCCCGTACCCATAACCGCCGAATCTCGTGCAGGCCTGGAACCCGTCTTCAGCGTGCCAAGCAACAATTGGTGGAAGAGGGAGATTGCCTGGGAGCCGCGGTCACGATGCGTAAGTTTCGCGAGGATGTTCTGATCTCTCTCGACGCATACAGCGATAGCCCCCTCTTCGATCCCGCCGATCTTGCTGGCTCGATGAGACGCTACGAGTTGCTTCCACCCAATCATCCGCTCGCGGGAGACGCTCAGAGAAAGATTTGCGAACGCTTCAAACGCAATGAAGTCGGCTGTGTACTCGATCCTGCTGCCCACTCAATGAGCGAAGCGGATGTCACCAGACCCATGGTCGAGGATTGCCTCTCGTGCCTCACTGAATCGACCATTGTGGCGAAAGAGCTTACTCGTCTTGATTCTCTTCGCATACGTTCTCTTCGCAGCAGCGTCATTGAGGCCAATCTAATTCCGTTTGGGAAATTGGATTCACAGGTGACATGGTCAAATGCGCTTGATCTTCCTCTGATTGGGGCTACGGCTGCAAAGTCTAAACCATGGAGAGTCGAGCTGTCAACGATTGGCGAGCACATCCGATTCGGCGCAGGGGCTGCTGTTCAAGTGGCGGGCGATTCGCTGGAACCCGTGGCACGGTTCGGCCAATGGGTACTCCTGGCCGAGGAAGGTGTGCCTCTGAATGATGGCGATCTAGTTGCAGTGCGCGATGAAGGCGATGGAAGATATCTTCGACGCCTCTGGTCCGACGAACGGCAATGGATTCTCCAGTCTATCAATCCCGTTTGCCCCGTGCCCAGCTTGGTTGTACCAAAGCGCCTCATTGGCATTCGGAAGATTGTTGGAGTGATTTACAGTCCACTCGGTGTTGCGCAGCCGAAGATCCGCGATAGTGCTGAGTGGCTTCCATGCTCTTCGCTTAACGCAGCCAACGCACTGCGACTGTGCCAAGCCATAGATGTTGTAGGTGATAGCTTGGACCCAATCGCTCGCGATGGGCAGAAAGTGCTTGTGGATCAGCCCCTTGAGATCCCTTCGAGTTGTCACGAGGGCGAACTTGCCGTCGTTGACTTTACGGACGAAACGATGGGTAGTGTTGTCAAACGGGTCTTTCCCGGCAAGGATCGGTGGATTCTTGTGAGCCCCAACCCCGTTGACCGCCTTATACCCATGATTGTACCTCCGAAGACTATTCGTGCAGTGTGGGTGGTCCGAGGGGTTCTATTTGAAGCGACACCAACGTGAGAATTGGGTCGCGGTAATCCACTTGATGCCAATCTATCCAGGCAGTCAGATACCACGCCTCGCAAGGATGTCAACTTCTTAACAGTTGCAGACTATCTTCGTTTACTCAGGGCTGTCCGAACGACGCTCAACGGGCACACGGCTTACATGGATTCTCATCATTTAAAGATCTGAGAACTCATAAAATGAGTAGGTTTTTCGGAATCCAATCAGACCCGCTTTCTGGTGGGAATGAAAACTGGTTAGCAACCCGTTTTGCTTTTAAAGACTATAGGATTGGCTGGCACGGCCGCACATGCTCTAAATTTTCCCATATTTTGTGCCATAAATACATGATGGAATCGGTTTATCTTTTCCTTGCCGGTTTTTTAACACGTTAAACACCATTTTTTCAGGAGGACCATATTGAATACCACTATTTCATCTTTTTTGGCAATGGGCTTATTGCTTACCGTGGTCGTACTACTTCGCGAAGTGCGACTGCGGCGGGCGTTACAACTCATAGTTAAACGACTTTTAGAGCTATGGAGGTTAAATAAATAATGGGTAAACAAGTTAAGCTTAGAAGTTTGATTACTGTGATTGTGTTAGCAGGTCTGTTTTTAAGCGGTTGCGACGATGACAAACGATTGACGGAGATGGCCGAGGAGGCGGCAAACCAGCAGGCGGAGCAGAATAAGGAGATGGCTAAGCAGAACCAGCGGATTGCTGAAGCCACCAAGGAATTGGTCCAGGCCGATGCGCAGGCGCGAAAGGAACAAAGCGCCATACAAAAGGATTTGCGGGCCGATCAGGCGAAAGTTGGAAAACAGCGGGATCAATTGGAGGCAGAGCGCAAACAGATTGCCGCGGAGCGGAAATGGGACCAACTGTTGGCCCCGGCTGTACAAGATCTGGGTGTATTTTTGGTTATTGCTGCGATAATTGGTTATTGTTGGTATCTGCTTATGGGGCTCAGGCATGAAAACGTCACCGACCAGGCGGTTGGGGAATTGTTGATCCAAGAGATTATTGCCGAAAATCCTATTCTTCTGCCGTCCGTTCATCCATCGCAGCCAGCATTAGAACATCCAAGGATCCCTGCCATCCCCACGATCGAAGAGTACAAACCGGATTCGTCTGTTTCTAAAAAGTAAAAAGCACACTCTTTGGAGGATATAAATTGTCGCACATCGTTACCATAAAGACCGAGATCCGCGATGTTGCAGCCATCCAGGCCGCGTGTCAGCGGTTGGGACTGGCTATGCCAATCCAAGGCAAAGCCAAACTCTTTAGCGGCGAAGTTGTAGGCTGGACGGTGCAACTGCCCGACTGGCAGTACCCAGTGGTTTGCAATACGACCGCTGGCACGGTCCACTATGATAATTTTCAAGGCCGTTGGGGCGAACAAAAACACCTCGACAAATTCCTACAGATCTATGCCGTGGAAAAGGCAAAAATCGAGGCCCGTAAAAAGGGCCATACGGTTGCCGAGCAACAGTTGCCTGACGGCTCGATCAAGCTTTCAGTGCAGATAGCAGGAGGTGTAGCCTAATGAAAACTATTGAAATCATTATTACACCCGAAGGTCGTACAACCGTGCAGACCTTGGGCTTTATTGGCCCTTCATGCCGCGAGGCCAGCAAGTTCATCGAACTGGCCCTTGGACAGCAGATGGCCGAATCTCTTACAACCGAGTTCCATCAGGCGCAATCGACTGAATTACACCAGCAACAGCGGTCCTGATTACTGGCATCTAAAACAACTTCTTCGGCCATTTCCGGCCATTACATCAATAATCAAGGGGAAAAAAAGATATGTCGCTTCACGCGCGTTTACAAGAGTATATTGCCGCCTGCTTTACCGGCCTGTGGGTGCAATCCTTCGAACATGACGACGCCCTGGCCGAGATTGCCGCCATGTGCCATATAGAGAACTGGCGGCTGGCTATATGGAATGTTAACACTGGATTGCAATTGCCAGGTAATGGTAATGGGCAGCCTGCCGACGCCGGTGGGACTGATCCGCTGGCCGCCATCCGCTCCGTGGGCGCTTTATCTTCGCCAGACAGTTCGGCCATTTTGGTGCTGGTCAATTTTCACAGGTTCCTTGCCAGCGCTGAGATTGTCCAGGCCTTGGCACAACAGATCAGCGCCGGCAAGCAAAACCGGACCTTTTTGATAGTCCTCTCACCCATTGTGCAAATACCCACGGAACTGGAAAAGCTTTTCACAGTGGTTGAGCATGATTTACCAGATCGAGGCCAGTTGGAAGAAATTGCTCGGGGTGTGGCCACCGAGCCAGACGAACTGCCCGAAAGTACAGAGTTAATACAACTGCTGGATGCCGCGGCTGGTCTGACCCGCTATGAGGCGGAAAATGCCTTCAGTCTTAGCCTTGTGCAACATAATCGCCTAGAAGCGAATACAATCTGGCAACTCAAGGGCGAAACGCTGAAAAAGAGCGGTTTGCTGACGCTATATCGCGGCGGAGAGACTTTTGCGGACTTGGGCGGTTTGGATGCACTGAAGAGTTTCTGCCTGCGTGCACTGCGGCCTAACGATAATCAAAAGCCCAAAGCTCGGGGTATTGTGCTCTTAGGCCCGCCCGGCACCGGCAAAAGTGCCATGGCAAAGGCGTTAGGCAACGAGACCAACCGGCCCACGCTGATCCTCGATCCAGGCACCTTGATGGCTTCGCTAGTAGGTGAGACCGAACAGCGAACCCGGCAGGCGTTAAAGATTATCGACGCCTTTGGACCATGCGTAGTTGTTATCGATGAGGTGGATCATGCCATGGCCGGGCACAACGGCAGCGGCGACTCGGGCGTGATGAGCCGCTTCTTCGGCACCATGCAAAGCTGGCTTAATGACCATACATCCGACGCCTTCATCGTCTGCACCAGTAATGACATCAGCGCGCTGCCGGCGGCCTTTACCCGCGCCGAACGCTTCGATGCGGTGTTTTATGTGGATTTTCCTGTTGTAGCCCAGAGACGGATAATCTGGCGGCTCTATATAGAAAAGTTCGGCCTGAATGCAAGCCAAGCCATACCCGTCGATACGGATTGGTCGGGGGCGGAAATTCGCGCCTGCTGTCGCTTGGCTGCGCTTTTAGACGTACCGCTCATGGAAGCTGCACAGAATGTAGTGCCGGTGGCCAGAACAGCGCAAGAATCCGTTAAAAAACTGCGGACTTGGGCAAACGGGCGCTGTCTGTCGGCGGATTCACCCGGCGTGTACATCGCCAATCCCAAAGCTGTCACAGTAAAATCCGGCCGCAAGGTGCAGCGCGATCCGTCGAATAATTGAGGAACATTGGCGTCCCGCCTAAATTGCTCATTTCAGTCTTTCGTGTTGGTAGGAGGGAATTGAAAAATAAAATATAATTCTTTCCTACCAGCCAAGGACTGTTTTGGCAATGTGTGCATCATCAGAATGTCACCCAGCAATGTGTGTATATCTCAGATTGTTAGCAATCTCCCCAGATAAAATCGATTGTGTATTTGACGTATAAACACCAATCTTATTGGATTGTAGATCAATAATAGAATTTGATTCATAGCAAATTGTTTTATTTCATTCCTTGAAGGAGTTGTCGTCGTGCTGCGTTGTAGCGTTCTTCGCGGTCTATCAATTCAAGCAATTGTTTTGCTTGTTCCCAACGCGCTACATAGACATAATCGGAGACTTCATCACTTACTATCAAAACTACAACAGCGGTTCCAGTGCATACTTTTGTGATAAGAGTGGGATCCGGCGCAAAAAAAGTGTAATAGGTTAATGCAAGTTGAGTTGCTCTCATGGAACCTTTTGCAGAAAGATACACTGCTCCAATTTCACCGGTACGATAGCGACCGATGTCTGAATAAGTTTGATACCCAACCATCCCAATATCAGCCACCACCAAAACAGGATTTACAACTACCGCTATCTTTCTCCAGACCTTGCCTATAACTGCGAATGACTTTGTAGAGAGATTGCGGAGAGTCGCGAATGATTTTCTAGTCCAAGATGGAATAAATCTTTTTACGAGCTTGCTTTCAGATAGAAAAGGCTGTGTCAATTTCTTAGTAGCAAGCCCCTTCATATTTATAAACTCGTTTTGCGCCCAACAATTATTACTTATGTCTTCAAAAACATCGTTAATGTGTATCTCTTTGGGTCTGAGCTTCCTTTCTCCAGTTATAACATTCTCGTAAGTAGGTACGCCTTCTATTTTGGCATATTCTTTGAGTTCAGGAATGATCTCATGGCGATTAATATACGCTTGAACTTCTCCAGTTTTACGATACTCGGAAGCCATCTGCCGAATTTGTTTCTTGTAGTGTGGTAAATTGCCACGCTGCGATGCAATTGAAACATCCTTAGATTCTATACGACATAATGTTCCCGTTTTATTATGCTGAAAACAAATGTCTTTATCGGTTACCATTTTGCCATTTGATCCCCACAGAGGCTTATCTACAGCCAGCAGCGTAAACTCAGGATGTCGATGAACTTTTACCGCATAGAGATGATTGCGAACTGCCCCTTTCCTTACATTACGATTCGATGAGGCGGTAAGCCGAATATTTTTTTCTATTCCGGGAATCGTGGGATCGAATGCTCCTGAATCTCTAAAATCTTTGAATATACGATTCAGTCCCCGTTGTCCCAATGGACCATTTCTTACTATTTTACGTAACATATCAAGGCGTTCCGAAGAACTAGGTCCGACAGAAAGAAATTCTTTATGCCCTTTTAACATCTGTGGATAAGGTGTTCCGCGTGTGGGTGTAGCTAGATTAAGCGTTTGAGCAGATAATGAGATTGGCGTCGCCAACAACAGTACAATAAAAGGAATGTAAAAGTAACTAAACCATAAAGCCAAGAAGCTCGAAATAGCTCCAACACGGTTGGCGTTTCGCATATATATCCTTTTCTGTTCAAATTAGAATTCTGACAAAGGAATTTTTCTCTCATTTAAAATAGAGCTCACTACACGCACCCTAGTATTAGGATCAGTCTTTTCTTTAATGAGTTTATCAGAGGCTGAAGAATAGAGGGCGGAAACTGTCGGGTGGAGCAGACCTACATTGATTTTATTCAGAATATTAACCCAATTAGCAGATTCATCCGCTTGATGGATGCTTCGCAAAGCCCATAAATTGTAACGCATTCCTTGTAGCCGTATGGCATCGCTCCTGAGTTGTTCCATGTCATTTTGAAGGTCTATTAAAATGGAACCGTTTGAATCTGCATTATCCACTTTTTTAGATTTTGTTTCATTATCCTGTGGTGCGGATTTTGTTTCCTCCAACATTGTGTACCATGTTGGTAGATCACATTTCTCCAATTCCAGCGCAAAATCATTTAGTTCCGTTTGGAGCAATTCGTACTGGCCAGCACCGGGGTTTTGACCAGAGGCAGTGTTTTCATTATTTTGCAAATTTAGACTTTCTGGAGCAACGGCTTTGTTATCCCGATCGTCTTTTATTGCTTGATCCCGTTCTTTCTTTAAAAAAGCACATTGCGCTTTTGCTGCATAGGATACAAGCTGAATCAGTTTGTTTCCACTTTGCACTATTTCAGATGATTTGTATTCATCTTCTGGAATGGAAGAAATCGCTAAAGCGATGGCTGGTTTAATTTCGACCGTTTCTTGTGCAAATGACTTTATGGTTTTAATAAATTCTTTAGAATTATTGGCCTCTGTCATTTTCTGTACTAACTTTGTTATTTTCTGGACGGTATTTTTATCGATCTCTTTTTGCTCTTTATCCCGTTCCCGGATTACCTGACACCGCACTGCCCATACCTGTTGAAATTCCTCTTCCGTCCGGCAACCAGATAGAGCTTCATCAATTTTGTCGAGATATCCGGATAAATGCAAGAATCGATCCTCTGCGCTGAATTTATTATTTGAGTCATAGATATAGACATGGTAGTTCTTCCATAGAATTGGAGCCAGTAAAGGCGCCTCTGTTTGACACTTCCAAGTGGCTTGAATGCGAATATCCGAAAGATTTTGTGATTCAGTAGATTTCTGATCAGCGGCCTTTAGGCCTTCACGAAATAATTTCACTACCGCTTCTTCCTGTAATGGCCGCAACGAAATGGGCAAAATGTTTCCATTGTCATCCTCTGGAATCCATTTACTATTTCGATGAATTAATGACTGCGTAAGGAAACCAATTACTAGTCCGATAAGAAGAGACACACATCCAATCCACACATATTTTGTACCCATTTTCATGGTTCGACTCCTGAATAATATCATTATTGGAATTTATCTAATTAGAATCTCGTATTACCGAATAAATCGATTGAAATAATTAGGGCACTCTTTCAAAAATGATAGTAGAACAATCATTGGAATCATACCATTTACCGAGTTCCTCTCGAATAACATCTTGGAAATCTTCACCCTTGCATCCAGTAACATTAAATATCATAGTATTGTATGTGTACCCCGCAGACCATACTTCAATCGTGTATCTTATATTGCATCCTTCGCGAATAGGCCAAATGTTCTTGGGGTCTTTTGGAAATTCCACTGACCAACCATAATCGTTGGTAGAATATCCTTGAAACTTTTCCCCATCCCTCTTAAGCGACACACAGAGAGAAGGACTTGCACCAATCGCCTTTCGATGAGGAGAATCATTCGGGATAGTAACATTTTTTAAACGGTACATTACCTGTGTCCCAGCATAAGATAGTGACAATTCGGCATTTATCGTTTTTAAAATTCTCTTTTGTCCATTAACAACATTTTTGCCAGGATCACTGGACACTATCTTTAATAATTCATCACCACTGTATGGACCTAAAGAGAAAAGGAGTTTGTCTTTCCACTGATTGTCCCAAATCTCGATTTTATATGTGCCTTTATTCGAAACCAGAAATTCGTTTTGAGGAACAATTGGATACTCAACCGTCCAACCTTTGTGTTCTGTCGAAGTCGCAATAAGAACATCGTCTTTTTTCACAATTACATAGGAGGAAGGAGGATTGTTAAAAGTTGTATCAGTTCGCAGAGGTGATTTTGCTGGAATATGCATTTGATTCAGTGCAAACCACATTTCAATGGGCTTACTATTGGGCTTCGTTTCTGTCCCATCTGTTGGTTCCTTTACTGAAATTGCCGGCGGTGTAGGTTCCTTTGCGGTTGAGGATTTATCCTCGCCAAAAAGTAACTGTGATACTAAAACTATCATAAAGAACAATACGCATCGGGCACTTTGGAAAAACATATACATATCCTCCTTATGGAATGAGAAGTAGATAAAGAAAGTTCTTTTTGTTAAGTACAAAATAAATACTATTACAGAATATCCTTTAGCATGGACAGATTCCGTCCAACCTATTTCGTTTTTGATCGAGATATTATCCGTGAAATCAAACAGCGCAAAAAAAGGAGCGCCGAACCAAGGCTATTCCGGGAACCCCGACCAAGGGGCACTGAAGAACAGCACTTGGCCAGCGCCCCATCTCGGGGCGCGGCTCAAGTCGCTGCTGCTTCAGTTTAAGAACCAGAAGGTTCAGGTTGGTCGTTTTCCCGGAAGCATAACTTGACGCTCGCGCGTCATTTCAAATTGTCAATTCACGGCATTAATACTGCCGGCATTTCTAAGCGATCTCTTAAAATAGATATAGTGTTAATACCCCTATAATGAATCGCAATCCAATTGATTATTAGTATAGATTTCCCCCTGCAAATTGCAAGCCCCCCGGTAATCAGTGTAAGCGTACGCTGATTTTTCTACCACGGAGAAAAAGCATGAGTAGATACTACGGCATGGCCGTGGAAATCCGCGGCTACAAACCTGCTCGCCGCAAAGCGATTCAAGAGGCCGCTGCGGCTGAATGGCCCTTTATTGATTGGGAAGAATATGAAGGGACGCTCCGCAGCGACGCGGAAAGTCAGCTCTGCGGCGGTGAGACGGAGGAGCAATTCACCGAACGCCTCAGTACGGCTGTCTGGCGGGCCAACGGGGATTACTGCGAGGTCGTCGTCGATGCGATATACCTTGAAGATTTGCCCTTCGAAATCCATTCCCTGGATCAAAGCGATTATGACCGCCTGGTCGCGAACAAGCCTCCCCCATCTCGGGGCAAGAAAGGGGACAATGAACCATGAGTTTTCCTCCACTTCGCATCGACCTTCCCCTGTTTGGCCGCCAACGAAGTTTGTTAACGCAGATCACCGATCTCCTCCGGCGCAAACAACCCTACGTACCTGCCGAAGATGATGGCGATCTTTTGGCAGGGCTGCTGGAGTTGACCGACGCCATTTACGATTTGGCAATTGAACAAAAAGGCGAACTCCGTACTGTGCCGCGGATTGTGCTGAATCTCTCAGGCGGAGTGTTGCAGGATGTGTTTTCCTCAGATCCCCGCGCCCGAGTGATATTGATAGATTGGGACGTCGAAGACGCAAATCTGGTAGAAAACGACGTGGTGGCAATTCCAGATGGCCGGGGCCATACAACCTTTGCCGCCGTAGCGGAATATCCGCTCCATGGCTTGCCGGAATTGGCGGGCACGGACGTCGAAGACGCCCTAGACGCCGCGCAGATCGATATCGGGCTGTGCGAATGTGAAAAGCCCGGATATTTATGCTCGGGCGTGCCGGGCATTTTGGCGCGGGTCAGAAAAGACGGCAAGCTGGCTGCCGGAGCAAAAGTTGAGCGATGCGATCTATGCAAGCGCTACTCCTCGGATGAGGCCGCATATCAAACGCTTGTGGAATTCGGCATGGTGTAAGCCCTCCTCTCTTTGCCGATGAATTTTTATTTCCTCCCCCTCGATTCTATTCCTTTTTATTGAAAGAGACTCTGTATGAGCACTTTATTAGACCCACCCTCCGCGCACACGACAGCAGTGCCGGCCGAACGCTTGCGGACCACCATGGCTGCCGTGCGGGTGAGTATAAAATGGTTCGGCACCAGAAAAACCCTTACCCCCGAACAGAAATCCCAGGCCGCCGATACTTTTGGCGCCGAGGGCAACTTTCTTTCGGCAGGAAAGAAACTGATCGATACGGCCCATCCGGCGTTTCGGGCGGTAACGGCCATCCGTCACAGGATTGTATCACTTTGGCATGCCGTCTCTCTACCATACCCGGAAAGCGGCATCAGGCTTATCCGCCAGGACCGGATCGATGAGTTCAATGCCCACATGCAAGAGCTGCTCACTGAATTGGAAGAGGCCGTATGGCGGTTGGACGAGCATTTTTCAGAACTGAGATCGGCCGCCAGACAGCGTTTGGGCCAGCTTTACAACGCCGGCGATTACCCGGATTCGCTGCGAGACCTCTTTGCCGTAACCTGGGACTTTCCCAGCGTCGAGCCTCCGGACTATCTCCTGCAACTTAATCCGCAATTATATGAGCAGGAGTGCAGCCGGGTACAGGAGCGTTTCAATGAGGCTGTGAGAATGGCCGAGGAGGCATTTACTGCCGAATTGGCCAAGCTGGTATCGCACCTTACCGAGCGGCTCTCTGGCCAGGAAGACGGCAAGCCCAAAACATTCCGCAATTCTGCCATTAGCAACCTGACCGATTTCTTCGCGCGGTTTCGCGAATTAAACGTCCGCAGCAACCCTGAACTGGACCAGCTTGTGACCCAGGCCCAAAAAATCGTCCGTGGTGTCGATCCACAGGACCTGCGCGACAATACGGGCTTGCGGCAACATGTAGCCAAGGAACTTTCCCGGGTGCAATCCTCGCTCGACGGTCTTTTGGTCGATCGCCCCAGGCGCAACATCCTCCGCCGCCCAAAATAGCCGGAGGTTTTTTCTATGCAACTTCTTATTACGCCTAGTGGCACTGTCCGCTGTATCTACAGCGAAGAGATTGACCTAAAGGTTTTGGGCTCTCTTACGATTTCCCGCGGTTCGCACGTCGAGCCAGATCATCACGGGCAATGGAATGCTGACCTTTCACCTGTGGGAGGCCCAAAACTTGGGCCATTTGATTGCCGTAGCGCGGCCCTAGAGGCCGAACGGCAGTGGCTTGAGGCAAAAGGCTTTATTAGCTCAATCCTAAAAACATAAATATCTTCTTCCCTCTCTAGGAGCCTTTACTATGATTTCGTTTGCTCAGCCGTCTTTAATTGCGCGCTGGCGCCGGCGTTTTGGCGGCCGGCAATGCCGATATGCCCAGCCGCGGCCTGTGGCTGCCCTGGGCTATCTCGTCAATGGGCCGGTTATTGAAGGCCTGATTGATATGGAAAAACTGCTGCTGGTCCTGTTGTACGACGAACTGCAGAATAATGGAAGCCTGTCCATACGCCTGTCTGGCTACTCTAGCATACGTGCCCCGTGGGGCGTGATGTGGGGCGGCGCCGAGCAGTGCCGGTTTTTCAAAGACCTTTTACTGTATCCCACTCCACAGGCACGCGGTCGGAGACTGGATGCCACACGCGGGCAACTTTTTCAACTGGCACTGCGCTTGGATGGTCATTTAACCCGGCACGCCCGTTACCCCTGGCTTGTACATAGGCCACATCTGCAACTGCCCAGGCTCTGGGCCGGGTTTCGGGCATCGCATGTAGCTCATGTTACGGCCGATGGTCCGGAACTGGAGACATACTGCCGCCAAACGGGAAAATCCCCCAGTCAATCACTTGAACAATCCAAGCGGACCCATGAGGGGTTGACGCTATTTCCACTGGAATGGGTCAGTCACCAGTGGCGGAACATGACGGCCGTATTTGCCGATCTTGGATGTTTTCCTCGATGGCAGGTCTTTTCCTTGCATCGCATACCCGAAGACCTGCAGGGTTTTCAAAAAGCAACCGAGTACGATTTCTATAGCAGTCGCTTTCGTTTTCGATCGAATGTCAATTGTCAGCGGCAAAGCATGCCTTGCCAGGACTTGTTGCCGGCTGCCGTCTGATGCTTTGTGCTGTTTGCGTCTAATTACAATTGATCAAAATGCTTAACTTTTCCCAAGGAGTAACAATTTCTATGAAAATTCTCTATGTCAATAATGACGGGGGTGGTTTTGCCGATTACGTTCAAGTTGCCGAGGGCACCACGATTGAAGCCTTCTTTGCGGAGCGTATTACTCACGGCGACCCGCATGATTATCTGATCCGCATCAACCGACAGTTGGCCACCGCCGACCAGGTGCTTCAGGACGGCGACAGGGTGAGTTTTACGCCCGTAAAGATCGAAGGAGCGCATTGGTAACAGAAATATCTTCTCCATGAAGAAGATATTGGACAGGTTATGCAAAGATTTACAGGCTTCTTCTTCGTGGATTGTCCGTGCAGGGCCTGCTAGTTTTGTCCTTTTTTCGGGCAGGCCCTGCTTTCTACAATCTTAAGTCTATTTCTTGAAAGACCTTTATGAACCAATCAGACAAAATCGCCCTGCGGGCAGCGGCTGTGATATGCCGGCGATTGGCGGAAAGACAAGCCTGCCAAGGTACTTTTGCCTTGCCCCTAAACGAATGGTCCCAGATGCAGCGGCTCGTTCGTAAGATCGAATTGTCGCATAAGCACCACTGGCATAGGGCGGCCCGCGTACTAACCGAAGACCTGTTGCATCAGGCCGACATCTGCCACTATCGGCTGTTGGATCTTATGGCCATCCTACGTCAAAAAACGGCCTTACCCGAACTTCCTACTAATAAGGATATTTTTCAGGAAATCCAGGCTATACAGAATGAATTCGACGTGGCAGATCTGGATCCGAAAACGGGCGAAATCTGTGTGTGCACCAATCCCATAGTCCTGGAGGGCATCAGGCTGGGGCGCTTCGAGATCCGCCTGGATTGGAAGTCTCAAGGCGATTCGGCGCCTTACCGCGTTGTGGCCCTTGATCCCAATCCGGCGGCCAGGGACGACGGCGTTACACACCCCCATGTACAGAATGAATGTCTTTGCGAGGGAGAAGGCCGATCGGCCGTCCGCGCTGCCATCGCCCAGGGACGGTTGTGCGATTTCTTCTTGATCGTGACCCAAATTCTTGCCACCTATGCCCGTGGCAGCTCCTACGTGGAACTGGACGAATGGGAGGGCCAGTCGTGTGCTGATTGTGGTTATACGGTTTCCGAGGACAACGGTTACTGCTGCGAGCGGTGCAACAATTCGCTCTGCAGCGACTGCGTTACCAATTGTCAGGGCTGTATGAACGATTATTGCTCGGATTGTATGTCCATATGCCATATCTGCGAGGGCAGTTATTGCCAATCATGTATCAATTCGTGCAGTGAGTGCCACTGCAAAATGTGTCCCAATTGCCTTCAAGACGGCCTTTGCCAGGAGTGTTATGAACCACAAAATGAAGACGATGGCGACGACACTGACAAACAGTGTCAGCCAGCCGACGCCGGTCCAAATCCTCAAACCGGCATCCAACCTCAATCCCAGGCTGATAAGCGGCCCGAACCGGCCGTTGAACCCCTTATTGCGGTTTAGTCCCACTGCCTGGGCGAAACTGCTCTTCCTGCGGGATCTGGGCGATACAGAGGTCGGTGGATTCGGCGTAACCGCAGCCGATGATTTGCTTTTAATCGAGGATGTGAAGCTGGTTCGGCAAACATGTACTGCCGTTTCAGTTGTATTTGATGACAACTCCGTGGCAGATTTCTTTGACCACGAAGTGGATTCGGGGCTAAAGCCCCAGCAATTCGCCCGGATTTGGGTCCATTCCCATCCGGGCGATTGCCCCCAGCCCAGCATTACAGACGATGACACGTTTTACCGAGTCTTTGGCCGTACGGATTGGGCCCTGATGTTCGTCCTTGCCCGGGGCGGGCAGAGTTACGCACGATTGCGGTTTAACATCGGCCCGGGTGGTGAAATGCCGATTCCTGTCAGTGTGGATTATAGCCGGCCATTTGCAGGCAGCAATCACGATGCCTGGCGAGAAGAGTATTTGACCAACGTATATCAGGAAGAATGCTTCATCCTGGATGAGCGGCAAACACATCCATCTCAAAACGGGGAAAAGAATAGGTTTGTTCCATCCGCAGCCGACGACGGTTGGTTTGATGAGTGGCCTGACTTGTTTGACGAGTTACCAATTTCTCAGGAACTTTCCCATGAATACTACTCTTGACCGTTTTGTCCGGCAGCAGGACCTGGTTCCGCGAGGCCGACTTGCCGGTTTAAAGGCCACTGTAATTGGCCTGGGAGCAATTGGCCGACAGGCCGCACTGCAATTGGCCTCCATCGGCGTTCCCCGGCTTCAATTCATCGATTTCGATGTGGTGGACCAGACGAATGTCACTACCCAGGGCTATTTGACCGCAAATATTGGGCAGCCCAAGGTCTTGGCCGCCAAAATGTCTGCACAGGCAATTGATCATACGATTGACGTGGAAACGATCATGGATCGCTACCGCCCCAAATGTAAAATCGGCGAGGCGGTTTTCTGCTGCGTCGATTATGTTATTCAGAACATAATCGACATTATGTGGCCAAGGTAGTTATGTGGTCACGCCGGTCTTTTCCTCAAATAGCCAATGATTACATCGTTTCGTGCGCCACATAATAGGCTTACCATAGTCGAACCGTTTCCTATCCTTTACCCTTTTTGGAGATTTCGACTATGTTTGAGCAATTGTTTCTTGAACCCCGCGTATTGGCACGCCATCGTGCTGGTCCGTTGCTGGAGGAGCGACGTCGCTTCCTCGCCCACCTCGCCGAACAGGGTTTGTCCCGTTACACCCTGCGGAAAACCGCCGATTTCCTGCTCAGGATCACTGACACTCTTGATCTGGCTAGTCGTCCCGGGGAAAGCATCTCTCGCGACGAGGTAAAAAGAAAGTCAATCGACAAGCGGCACAGGCATGTCTCCGTTGCCACTCGATGGCTCGAATTCCTTGGCCGTTTGGAGCGACGACCGGTTCTTACCGGTCCCTGCACAGAAAAGATCAGATCCTTTGCCAATCATATGCAGCACGAAAGAGGCCTGTCGTCTGTGACCGTGTCACGTCGCGCTGAGTTCATTCAGCAATTTCTCGCCCGACTCGGTACTACTGATGGTTCCCTTCACAAGATTACCGTTACTCAGATCGATGAGGCGCTTTTGGACATGGTCAACCAGGACGGTTATGCGCGGCGAACGGTCCAGAACTGGGCGGGTGACTTGCGGACTTTTCTACGCTATGCGGAGATACACGGTTGGTGTCGAAAGGGACTGGCGGAGGCAATCAAGAGTCCTCGTACTTTTACCCAAGCAGTGTTGCCTACCGGGCCATCCTGGGATGACGTGCGTCGCCTCCTGGCGATGACAGAAGGAGATCGGCCGGCTGATATCCGCGACCGTGCCATCTTGATGTTGTTGGCTATCTATGGTCTCCGGATAGGGGAAGTCGTCCGCCTTCGGCTGGCCGATTTCGAGTGGGAGCAGGAGTTGCTCACCGTGGTCTGCCCCAAGACGCGGCGGACGCGGATCTATCCGCTGAACCGTCCGGTGGGCGACGCTGTCCTGCGCTATCTCAAGGAGATACGGCCGCGTTCGTCCCATCGAGAAGTGTTCTTGACCCTACTATGCCCAGTCCGGCCACTTCGCGCTGAGCGATGGGATATCGTTGGTGTTCGTTTGCGGCGTCTGGGCGTGTCTATCCTCCACCACGGGCCTCATGTCCTTCGTCACGCCTGTGCCACGCACCTGTTGGCCCAAGGCCTGTCCTTGAAAGAAATCGGTGATCACCTCGGTCACCAGCACCCCGATACGACACGCATTTATGCTAAGGTGGACCTCATCGGACTCCGGCAGGTAGCCGACTTTGACTTGGGAGGACTGCTATGAATCTTCAGCAACTGATCCAACAGTACCTCACCTACCGAAACTCACTGGGGTGGAGTCTTCCTTTGTATGGCGGCCATCTGGGAGGATTTGGTCGCTTCATTGGCGCCAACGCCGACATTGTCGATGTCCATCCGAAGCAAGTGCAAGCTTTCTTGGCTGGAACCGGACCAATTACCCGCACTTGGCACATCAAGTACGGCATCTTGCGATCCTTTTATTGCTACGCCATTAGCCGAGGCTATGTGGCTGTGTCGCCGCTGCCTCTTGTGGTGCCGCAACGGTTGCCAACCTTCGTGCCTTACATCTACTCGCATGAAGAGCTGCGCCGTTTGTTACAGACGGCTGATACCGTACGCCATCCACAGTCTTCTTTGGAACCAATAACGATGCAGACTGTCTTGTTACTGTTGTACGGGGCTGGGTTGCGCCTCCAGGAGGCTCTCAACTTAAACCAGACCGACGTAGATTGGAACAAATCTTTGCTGACGATCTGCGAATCGAAGTTCTTCAAGACCCGCCTGGTTCCTATCGGGCCACAGTTGGGCTCCGTCTTGGCTGAGTACGCACGGATCCGGGCACGAGGAAGGGAGGCCCCGTTCTTCACTACACGGACAGGCACTAGAGTAAAGAAGTACATGCTCCAGAAATACTTCTGCATCCTCCGCGAGCGAGCTGGCGTTCGGCGGACCGATAATACACGCTTTCAGCCACGGCTGCATGACCTGCGACACACCTTTGCCGTCCATCGCCTGACGTCTTGGTATCGGCAGGGGGCCGACGTGCAGAAGTTGCTCCCGCAACTGTCCACTTACCTTGGGCACGTTGACATTCAGGACACGCAGGTGTACCTAACTATGACGCCCGAGTTGCTCCACGAAGCCGGTAAACGCTTTGAGCAATACGCCGGACTGGAGGGACACCATGAGTGACGACTTTCTCGGCCCCTGGGTTCGGCGATTCTTGCTGGAACACGTGGTCAGCGAACGGAACCTGGCCCATAATACGCAAAAGAGTTACCGCGATACGCTGTGCCTACTATTGCCCTTCGTCGCTCGGAATGCCCGTAGGCGGATCGACCAACTACGAATTGAAGATCTCTCGGTCATTCGGGTTCGCGCCTTCCTGCAACACTTGGAAGAGGATCGTGCGTGCGGGGCGACAACGCGCAATCAAAGACTGGCGGCGATTCATTGTCTGAGCCGCTTCATCGCTTTGCGCAGTCCGGCACAGATTCCATGGTGCGGGGAACTCTGGGACATCCCGTCGAAGAAGGTTGCCCGTTCTTTGATAACTTACCTGGAAAAGGATGAAATGGATGCCTTGCTGGCGGCGCCCGATCGAGGCTTGTTTCAAGGTCGCCGGGATTATACGGTGCTCTTGTTCATGTATAACACCGGCGCCCGTGCTGACGAGGTGGCACACGTGCGAATCACTGACCTTGATATTGGATCAACGCCGGGTCGCGACGTGTCGTCAGTTCTCATTCACGGCAAAGGGAACAAGACTCGCCGCTGCCCTTTGTGGACCAGCACGGTTAGCGCACTACTCCATCTGGTTGGCAGTCAAGCTGCATCTGAGCCTGTGTTTCTTAACCGACGTGGACGGCCACTGACGCGATTCGGCATTCACGCGTTGGTGGAACGTTATGCAGTAAAGGTATCTGCGGCATTGCCTTCGATAGCGAAGAAACGTGTGAGTCCCCACACAATCCGGCACACCACAGCCACTCACCTGTTACGAGCCGGGGTAGACATCAACACGATCCGCGCCTGGTTAGGCCACGTCTGCCTCAGCACAACAAACATTTACGCGGAGGTGGATCTGGAGATGAAGTCTAAAGCCCTGGCAACTTGCGAAATCGAAGGCATGAAGACGAAGAAAACGAAGATGACTTGGCGCGAAGACAGCGGGTTGATGGAGTTCCTGAGAACACTATAGAGGTGTTGCATTATGTGGTGTCCAGCTCGGCCGTTTCTCCATATTCCTCGAGAATACCGACTGGACGCCACATAACTACCTTGGCCACATAACGTCGATTCCATAGAGGCCCGCGCGGCGATCTGGCGGTCTGCGGCTAGTAGGTGTAATTTCTGGGCGGAGGGGAGGATGATGGGCGAAGTGATTCGCGTTTTGGCTGCCGATGAAGAAATCGGCCGAGATTACTACACCAAAACGCTCTTCACCCAGGCCGAGGCCTACCCGGGCCGCTGCACGGCCCGAAGTACGATCTACGCCGCAGGCATAGCAGCCGGACTGATGGTCCATCATTTCACCCGCTGGCTTCGTCGCATACCGGTGGATCGAGACACGTTGTTTAATCTTCTGGCCGGAGAATGTATGGTCAGTTGATACCCTATAAAAGAAACGTCTAGGTTTATTTAATTGTATTTTCAGGCCGCTTTACATTACTGCAGAGCGGCCTTGTCCATATATAATAAGGAATAATTTTCATGACCCAAAAAGATCTTAACCGCTCCGTTGCCCAGGCTACAGGTGAAAGTGTTCGCACGATTGCCAATTTCGGCTTTATCTTATTGGCTGCCAGCCCCGAATCATTGGATGATGAACATGCTTGTCTACAAAGTGGGATAATGGCCAGCGAGTCAGAGTCGATGCATGATCCATGTTTTTAGATCAAATTCTCCCCCATCTATACGACTTTAATTCTCGTCATGCTCCCGTCTAAAAAGTTTAAGCTCTTCCAGAGATATAGGGAAATCATTGCCCTCAATATTCTTCGTGGAAGATACATGCAATATGATTTGTTGGTCATCATATGAAATAACTCGAGCATCATAATTGGAATTATCGATGTCGTCGATAAGACCACGTGCTTTGAGAAATTCCAAGCAGATTTCCTGGAAAAGCGAGGTGTTGGGGTGTGGCGAGATTTCGGGGTGTGGCGAGATGTCGGGGTGTGGCGAGATGTCGGGGTGTGGCGAGATGTCGGGGAGTGGCGAGATGTTGAGGAGTGCTGCTTCATCATCATCATCATCATCTTCTTCTTCTCTAATACTAAACACTTTAGCCGGACGCCCTTCTTTATTACGTTTTTGTGAATGTTGCTTAATGCTGCGATCTGCCTCGCGACATTTTCCGTTTATCACCGAGTAGTAAGATAGAAGCCTATGAAACACAGCCACTAATTCAGGATCGTCAGGCCTCTTCCAGATCTGTAATATAATCGGTTCTATGAAATCAAATCGTTCATACAAGAGCACCATCGGCAATCCGCCGAAATTCGGATGGGCTAAATAGATTTGCTCGAACATTAAATATTCATCTCGATTAAGCTGTGGTGTCAGGGTGTCACAAAAAGCGCACATTTGAGCATCGAAAGCTTGCCCTATCATTCCATAGGATATCCAGGCAAGCTGCAGCAATGCTTGCTTGACCTGATTCCGATTGAGCCGGCAGTCCTGACGCTTAGAAATTCGATGGAGCAAATTTGATTTAGGATCTTCCAGCCACCGATCGAATTCTTCAGTACTATCCGCTAAGTGATCATTCAAGGATGCTCGCACCTGCTCTGCAACATAAGGTAGTTCGGTGCGAACAAGAGGTTCGCTCGATGGGCCAAGGGCAAATAAAGCCATTCGCATGAGACTATTTGCTTCTTTTGCAGCCACCCGCAAGGGATTGAGCTTTGCAGCTTCGAGGAGTCCGTACTGTAAGATTTCATCGGGTGTCGGATTTTTCTTCCCTGCACGTTTTGCTGCATCTAATCCTTCTTTTCGCAATTGATCGGATAGCCATGGTTCGCCTTCGTTGTGGCAATCCAAACCCAAATCTTCTGGTAATAAATCAACAGAATTGCCGGGGCTAGAGTTGAGACTGGACCGTCCCATACTTGTTCGCGGCCTTAAATACTCACGCAAGTGTAGGGAATATTCACGGAACAGACGGGCTTGGAAAAATGTAAACAACGATGTATTATCGAATTCGTTGCGGTCATCGAGAATAATATATCCCGAAAAGGACGCCTCTCGAATAAATGTCGCAATGGAACCACATTGACGAAATCGCCTATTACCTGCCTCATCAACCCTACAGACAAAGGATAACGCAAATCTTTCGGGTCCTTCAGGTCCCTCGTGTTCTTCGGGTAGCCGTATAGCAATCTGATATGGGGGATGCCATGTGTAAACAAGTTGCTTGGTTACATCTTTATTAGAAGTGTCATCTGACCATTTCTCGCGCGGGATCTCTGCAATATTGATAGAACCATTGAGTCGATGGTCCCAGAAATTTGGGTTCACATCCATGTGAGAGCCTCCGGTATTCGCCAAAATTGCGAGAAGAAGTAAGAAAAACTACTTTCTTACTATCTCGATATTAGCAAAAAAGCTGGTACCAGTCAACTATTTGTAGCCCTCTATTGTTCTATTTTAGAGGCATATTTCTGATTCTTAGCATCAATTTTCTTACTCCTTTCCGTTATTCGCTTGAGGATTTCAGCCATTTTAGACCGTCCGGATTTCCATCACTCATATGGAAACCATGAGTATTCGATTAGCCAGGAATACAGGACGGAGCCAATGTTTGATCAACATGCGAGCAACGGGATGCACAAGTCCCGTACCGGCAATGATTTACAGAGACCTGGTGTGATTTCAGTTCTTGAACTTTACACCATTCAGGAAGCCAAAAATTGATTGAAGTGGACGGATTCCGCACTTCGAGCTGCGAAGCGCCGGGGATTGAAGCTAATTACTTGCGGCAAAAGGCGTTATGTCACCGGAAAAGAGATTCTCCGGTTCTTGGAAAACCAATCTTCAAACTAATGATCTGCTATGCAAGACAATGAAATACAAGTTGTGGTGGTTCAGTACCCGGACCGCCGTTATTTTATGATGCGGTACGTGGATCCGATAACCGATGCGGTGCATTCAAATCTGTGAATAGGGAAAAGACATGATCAAAGAACAAGGACATCAATCGGAAGCAAATTATCCGGGCGTAATCTCATTCCACGACCTCTACACACTAGATAAAGCTAAAAGGAGATTGCGGTGGACGGAATCTTCAATGTGCGCTGCGCGAAGGTGCGGACTCAAGCATATGTCGTGCGGGAAACGGAAATATATTACTGGTCGGGAAATCATTCGTTTTCTCGAAGATGAACAGAAGGTCAAATATCCGGATTTCCCACCATTATTGGCAGATTGAGAGTCTACAGTAAGTCAAGCAATGCTGAGAGAGCGGACCATGGCAGCCATAACTGATGAGAACCAATTAAGCAGGACGGATCGCAAGAACCAATCACAATTGGCCCCGGCGATCATTTCGACCTTGGAAATCTATGGCTTGGAAGAGGCCAAACGCCGGCTCGGTTGGACAAATGCGGCATACCGTGCAGCAAAACGGCGCGGCTTGCGGGTTATGGCCTGCGGAAAGCGGCGCTACCTTAGCAGCCGTGAAGTTTTGAGGTTCCTTGAGGCAATCAATGATGTTCCTTCGGAACATCGACAGGTAATACCCAAGTCCGGAATAACTTCTGAATCAGACTTGGCCGAAGCCTCGGAAATGGATTTTAAATAAACACAGCTATGCCGATTAAAACGGACACTTATTGTCTAGAGGGATAGTCATGGACGGTAATCCCACACTGGAAAATATCACCCCTGAGCTGTTGACTACGGCGGAAGCTGCACGGCTGATCAGCGTCGGCGAGCGATCGCTCTGGAGATATTCGCACGATGGAACCGCACCCGCGCCTATACGAATCAACGGAACCGCGGTTCGTTATCGTCGGTCTGACTTGCTTGAATGGATCAAAGCCGGCTGCCCGAGAGTTGTTCGGAGGTCTTAATTTGGGAAAAGCGAGCAAGGAAGCCCAAAACTTTTCAGCAAAAAGGAAAGAGTTAAGAATTAATGCTCCACAATCAAACACTAGTCTAGATCGTATTGCAAACCAAGTTTAAGTTGAATTGCATGCAGAAAGGCAGATAAATAATGGCATCCCTTTGCAGACATAAAAAAAATACCTGTGCATTCTTTTCAAGGCCCTGGATGGGAAGCGGTCCACATTCTATCTCGGGGCAATGCCTATAAAGCGGGGACAGATTTTCAAGACTCGATTTGATGATCTTGTTTGGGCAGCGCGATCAGGACAATCGCCAAGCGCTGAAACCTCCGCGTGGGTTCTTAAACTCGACGATTTAATGCACGGCAAATTGGTTGCTGCCGGCCTTGTGCCACCAAGAGAGAATTCAACCTTGTCGGTTTTTTTAGATAAATATCTTAAAGACCGAACAGACATCAAACCCAGCACGCGCACCAATCTTGAGCAGGTACAGCGAAACCTGTTGGAATTCTTTGGAGCGGACAAACCCTTGCGGGCTATCACGCCGGGCGATGCCGATCAGTTCAGGATTTTTCTCTTAGATCGATTGGCAGAAAACACGGTCCGGAGAAATTGCGGAAGGGCAAAACAGTTTTTCCGAGCCGCTCAACGTAGTCGGCTTATCGCCGAAAATCCCTTTGCCGACATGCGCGGTTGCGGAGTGAAGGCCAATCCAAGCCGGTTTCATTTCATCACCCGCGAAGAGGCTCAAAAGGTTTTGGATGCCTGCCCGGATGCCCAATGGCGCTTGATTTTCGCCCTTGCACGATTTGGAGGTCTGCGTGTGCCTTCCGAGCTCTTGGGCCTGCGATGGGTTGATGTGGATTGGGACCGCAGCCGGCTAACGATCCACTCGCCTAAGACCGAGCACCATGAAGGCAAGGGAACCCGACAGATCCCGATCTTCCCCGAGCTCCGGCCTTACCTGGAAGAGGTTTACGAGCAGCCTGACACCGGATCGGATTGGATTATCAGTCAGTACCGTCACGGAAACGCGAATCTGCGGACACGGCTGCAATGGATCATCAAACGGGCTGGACTAACTCCTTGGGGGAAGCCCTTTCAAAACCTCCGTTCCACCCGGGAAACTGAACTTGCCCAAACCTATCCTATTCACGTTGTCTGCCAGTGGATCGGGAATACCGCGGCCGTTGCCGCGAAACACTACCTGCAAGTAACTGATTCAGACTTCAATCGGGCGTCGGAAAGTAACGCGCAAGTAACGCGCGCGGGACAAAAGTAACGCAAAATACAGCGCAGCCAACGCCTGCCAACCTTCGCCATGATTTGAGAATGGAGAAATCTAAAGCCTTACAGAATAAGGGATTTGATCGCCAACGCCCGCCAACCCCTGCCAACTTAGAGATAATCAAGC
>CAWJPM010000010.1:0-521763 GCA_963844755.1 Pirellulales bacterium | reverse complement strand
AACGCCATTTGAGTGAAGGAGGACTAATCATGCTTGTTCTCGTCGCAAAGTCGATGAAAGCATCGTCATTGATAAACAGATCACGGTCACTATTTTGGAAATTTATGGAAATAGGACTCGCCTAGGGATCGAGGCCCCAAAGGAAATCCCAGTCATGCGGGGAAAAGTGATCGGCTTGGCCGCGGCAAAATCGACGGCAGCGTGACGTCTAAACCCGCCCTTTGCGAAAACCGCAAAAATATGTGTTCCTTTGAGAGTGCAAGCAAGCTATCAGCGCCAACGGATATTATTTTGACAAACTTCTTGACCCGCATGCGGCAATGAATAAAATGAGTGTGGAAGGAAGAAATGCGTTGTGCGAACGAAGGCCGATACGCCGCCTTCAAAGGTTTGTCAACAGCGACGGACAGCATAATTGAGGTTGACGTACCGTCTTTTCCATAGATACTTGTCGATTAATTCTACAGCGTCGTTTTTGCTTAGAGATGCTATCTATTGAATTTGCAGCAAAGGTGATATGCAAGCTGTTGTGGCTCAACGTGCAAAAATGAGTTGTAGTTTTAAGGGGAAACCCGCTTCGCAAGGGGCGGGTTTCCCTGTTTGGTTATCGGATTTATTCCCCCGATCCATTTCACAATGTCATCGATGACGGTTTTAGCCACATTGCCCGGAATAGAATATTCCGCGGGCATGCTTTTGCCCTTGCCTTCAATAAATAGATGATTCAGATTGGGGTAAACAATAAAACTCACGTCTTTCCGCGATCCCAACGCCTTTTTCCAATTGGCATAATTCTCCATCGTCACCTGATAATCCCGCTCGCCCTGCAAAATCAACATCGGCTGCCGCAACTTCACGGCCTCTTTAGCGGGCTCGTATCCGCGCAAATCGAGCCAGTATTTTGCCGGACCTCCCAGCAGAAGCATGCCGGGATTTTTCTCCGACAAATCCGGCGACTTGATGGCGGCAACCTGCCGCTCGATTTCCTGAATTTTCTTTTGTCGCTTCTTCGTCAAGTTTTCCATCCTGGGACATGATATACCGGGTTTGCTCCAACACCAAATCCTCTAAAGGCATGGTCGAACCCGCGAGGCTGATGAATCCGCTGATTTTATCCTCGGCCAGGGCAATCCGGGGGATGAGCATTCCGCCCAGGCTGTGGCCTAAAACCACGATTCTTTTGGAATCGATCTTATCTTGCGACGCCAATGCCTCGAAAGCGGAAACAACGTCGTCAACGGTTTCTTCCTTGACGGTAATATTGCTTACCATCATTGCCATCATTATCTGGTGTTCTTTGGTGCGTTTTTCATAACGCAACACGGCAATTCCCCGGGAGGCCAATCCATGCGCCAGATCGCGGAATGGTTTGTTGGGACCGATGGTTTCATCTCGATCCAGCGGACCGGAGCCATGCACCAGGATCACGGCCGGGAATGGGCCATCGCCTTTGGGTAGCGACAAAGTGCCGGGCAGACTCCAAATGCCTTTGCCGATTTGTATTTCCTTTTCCTCAAACTTGGAAAAATCGGCGTAGGAAGGCGGCTTGTATTTGCCCGAAGGCAGAAAAAAAAGTCCCGCAATCTTATTCCCAGACGTGAAAACGACCTTGGCATCGAGCATCCCATGCTGAAACTCGCAAGTCACGAAGACCATATCATATTGCAGGTATTTTTCCGTCCTAGTTTCGGTTATGCGTTGAAAGGCGCCATTTTCCTTGATCAGACCGTCCCAAATCGGTTTCAGTTTTTCCGCCGGAAGCGCCTGGCTCATGGTTTGGTCGAACGGCTCGACGGCCTTATCGAATTGGCCTCCTGCCATTTGGGTTACAAATGTTTTCGCCATCTCCACATGCTTGGAGGGTTCTTCGGCGGAAGCGATGGACTGGGAAAATATGACCAACAGCGACAAAGCGGCAACCACCGCACACTGGCCTTGCCGGTCTCAATTATTACTTCTCTCTTTGCCAAGCAATAAATTTTATTTTTTAGCATAACGGCGATGTTAAACATGAATGGCTCCTTGGAAAGGAATTTCAAAATCGACCTGATAATCTGATCTGCTAGCGCACCACTGGCGCGGCGTTTGGCCCTTCATTTATATCCGGCGGCGGCGTGACCGGAGCGGGTTCGGATTTCTGGGCATTCGATCCGGGCCAAAGTGCATCGGCCTGCTGGGTTGTCAATGTCACAGGCGGCTGAAATTGTTCGCCGGCCATGTAATCCAAGAGCGAACGGCGCAACTGCCGGGCAACGGAGCGGTTTTCCAGGTTGTTTTGAATGTCGGGCGCGCAGACCAGCAACCGGCCCGGGCCAACCTTGCACTCGAACACCACGCCCAGCTTGTAATTGCGATTCCAGTCGTCGATGGCCGAGACTATGGGCCGCAACTGCGGCGGGGCCTTTTCGATGTTGATCGCCCGCACTCCGCGCACCACGTCGGTCCATTGCCAATCGCAAAAGGCCTCGGTGGGAAATCCGGCCAGCGCCGGGTGTTTGACGTCGCACCACAGGCCCAGCATGGCCTCCAGTTTTGGATTCATCTGGCGGTTCCAGAACACGGGCACGTTGTTCAACGGCGGGCTGGTGTCGTCCAGGTCCTTTGCGGCGGGCGTGAACAGGACCTTGCCGCCGGCGGCCAGGCGGTTTTTGGCGTCTTCCCATACGCCGGTCACAAGCACGTCGGCCGGGACGGTCGCATCGACCTCGGCCGGATATAGCCAGAAGTTCCAGTCGTTCTCGACGTTCGTGCCGGCAAGTCCGACGACCAGCTTGTACTGTTTCGGCGCATCAAGTTGGTGCAGGTCCACCGTAACTTTGCCCAAGGCGATATTTTTTCCGATGGGAATGTCGCGGGCCGGGAAAGTGCCTTCGGCGGCCGTCTTCCCGGCCAAATCGACGATCCGCCAATAAGGCGCGGCGCCGCTGCAACGGCGCCGGGCCATAGTGGGCGATTTCCACGTCCACGTCAAACGTTTCCGAGTTTCTCAACACGTGATTGCGCATCCGCGCCAGCGGCACGGTCGGACCGCAAAACCGGCTGAACTGCTCGGGCAGTGACATAACTCTTGGGTTTCCAGAACGCATCGACCACGCCGATCAAGCGCGGTGCCCTGGCCAAGGTAGTCGCGCAGGTCGAGCAACTGGAAGCCGGCCAGTCCGGGCGTGCGCAGGTTGGCTTCGATCTCTTCCTTGTAACAGGCAAGCTGGAACTTGCCCGATGCCCAGGCAAATTCCTTGTTCCGATCCAGCACGCCGTGCTGGGCGGCCGAGTCGCGGAAGATTTCGTAATTGCCGGGGCGCAGGTATCCGGTGAATTCCTGGATCACGTCGAAATCGGGATACGCGCACCACTGGCCCACTTCGTGCGAGAGGACGGGCACTTTAACGTTGCGCAACAATGGGGAATCGGAATAATCGGCGCCGAACCAGCCGCGGTTGCCGCGCACCGGCACGATGGCGTATTGCGGGCCTTCGGCCCTGGGATTCGCGCGGCCGGTGTTCTCGGCATACAGCCTGCGCGGATCCTGCTTGTACCAGTTGACGGTCCAGGGCTCGAGCACGCCCTGCCAGCGTCCGGCGGGCTCGTTGGTGGGCGACAGCAGAACGAATGACGGATGATTGCCGTATGCCCGCACGATCCGGGCGGTTTCCAGTTCGAGCATCTTGGAGATGGGATTGCCCGGAGTGAAGGAATTCCACATTCCGCACTCGGGCTGAAGATAAAAGCCCAGTTCGTCGGCCGCGGTAAAGGCGGCATCGGGCGGGCACCAGGAGTGAAAACGAATGTGGTTCAGGCCATAATCCTTGCAGATCTGGATGATTTTCTTCCACGAATCCACGTCGGTGGCCGGATATCCGGTCAGCGGGAAATCGCCGCCGTGATGAGTGCCGCGGAGGTTGATCTCGCGGCCATTGAGCAGGATCTTAGTGCCGTCGGCCTTGATTTCGCGGAGCCCGAAGGTGATTTGGCGCTGGTCGTCGGCCTGCTCGCCTGTGAGTTTGAGGGTCAGGTGCTGCAAGTTGGGATGGAACTCGTCCCATGCCTGCGCGTCGTTGGGCAAGGCCGTCTCAAGCTCGACTTGTGCGCCTTTTTCGTCCCATTCGATTTTCTTCGTTGCAGCGCCGGCCGTCAAAGTCCCCGATCCAGGCCGGCCGGTGATATTGCCGATATGCACTTTGATCAAAGCTTTTTTATCGGCGACGTTGGGGAAGACCTGGGCATCGTCGATCCAGACCGGGCTTGTGGCGATTAGTTCGATGCGGCCGGCAATGCCGTTCCAGGTTGCGCCCAGGGCATCGGACACGCTGTGGCCGTCCGGCCGATAGGGCAGGATCATGCGATTATCGGCACGGATGCTAATTCGGTGTTTGCCGGGCACGAGAATGCCCAACTCGATACTCATGCGGCGCAACCAGGCTGTTGCAGGAGCCGATTTTTTTGCCGTCGATCCAGGCGGTAGTCTCCCATCGGGGCCGCTCCAAAAATAATTGCACCCGCTTACCTTGCCAGGCTTGGGGAATATCGACGTCGCGCTGGTACCAGGCCGCGCCCAAGTAATGTCTTGGTGGTTGCGAAAGGAATGGAATTTTGACGTTGCCCGATTGAGTATAAGCCTTGTACTGCGGCAGCAGATACCAGCGCAAATCCCTGGGCAGCCCGGCAACCCAAGGCGTGTCGATGCCAATCTCGTCGCCGTAACCTTGCGATTGCAGGATGCCGGGAAGATTGATGAGGTCCGTTAGATCGCGATTGAACCATTGCTCTTTTACGCCAACATCGTCGCGATCCATTGCGAATCGCCACTGGCCCGACAATCCCATGGTTGCATTCGGCCGGGCCTGATCCGTGCGCAGGCACTTGGGCAATGGCGAATCGCGGAACCATTGCCGCGCCGATAAATAAACATAGCACGGTAACCGTTAAAGCAAATTTCAAGCGGTATTTCATGGCGCTTTCTTCAACCCTTCCCATTTGACGGTCCAAGTTCCGTCATCTGGGAAACCCGGTGCGTTTTTATCGGCGGGCCCGCCGTCCCAACCCGCGGCCATCATGGCCACCGCATAAAGCAGGCCGCCGTTGGATGGAAAATACGGGAACGGGCCGCCCGTGCTCAGGCCGGCAGAATTAAAGTTGTTTTTTTGTGATGCGTGCAGCAAAGCATCGATCGCCATATTAGGCTCGCCGTTGCGCGCTGCGGCCATGGCCATCATGGGAAAATCCCAGCCCCAGCAGCGGTCCCACAGCCAACCGGACATCACTTTTCGCACCGTGGCTTTCATAACCAGTGGATCCGTGCCGTCGCCCGGCAGCATGCCCAATGTGCCAATCAGCGCGGGATGTTCCCAATTCATCTTAGTATAAGTGTTGGTCATGCCCTCCTGTTGAAGATAAAGGCCGTCGGCCTGCGGCAAAGGCGCCAGGCCTTGGAGGACCTTGTCCCATTCAGGTTTGCCCTCCAATCCAAGTCGTTTGCGCCACTCCTGGGCCGTGCGCAAACCGAATCGCCAATAGCTAAGTTCAAAGGCCGGGTTGCGGGTGGTTTTTGTGTCTATCTTTTCCGGCACGGTCTTAATCGGCGGCCCCAAATTATATTTCCCCGATTCCTTGTCAAGCACGGCAAACGATGCCATGAAATCGGCCGTCTGATTGACAATCTCGCGCCATTTTTCCAATGTCTCGCGCGTTGGGTGCAGGCGATAATCCAAGCTGGCAAAGGAGATCGGATGCGGCTGCTGCCAAATCAACAACTCGCCAACGCCTGAAGGCGAATCGCGCCCATCCGGCCCGACCATCTTCGGCCAGCGGGCGCCTTTATATCCCTGCCGTTTAGCTTTATCCTGGGCCAACGGCAGGATCTTCCCGTACCAGCCCAGGCTGCGCTCGAACAGCGGCCAACGATCCCATAAAGCATAGTGCGCACCGTGCCACCAATGCATCTCCAAATGGAATTTGCCGTTCCAGGCGCTGCTGTTATTGAACAGTCCGCTTTCCTCCGGCGGATACGAACCGGCTTCCTGCACGGCCAGCAGGTACTGCGAGAGGACGATCCGTCGCTCCAATTCCTTCCAACGCGGATCTTTGCTGGCCGAAAGGTCGATCGCCCCGCCGCTCTGCCAGAACTGCGGCCAATGCGCCGCGCTTGCCGCTTTAGTTCCGGCAAATGTCAATTGTTCCCCGGTGATTTTTCCTGGCGAAAAGGCACAGACAAACTCCAGTGTGCCCTCATCCTTGCCAGGCGCCAAGACATAGGTGTGCGTCTTTTCTTCCTTGATTGTCGCCCGGCCGGCCCAAGTCAGGCGCACATTGTAATGATCGTTGTCGAGTTGCCTCTCAAAATCGGCCTGCCCTTCGCTCAGTGTCATGCGTGTAGTATGCGCGTCCGGCTTTTTCCAGTTGGCCCCGGACGACGAAGGACTGCCGTAGGGAAATGCCAATTCCACGCTCAGCCGGCCGGCGGCCACCAGAGGCGATTCGATATGCACGGCAACGGCGTCATAATCCGGATGAGCGCAAGTTTCGACTTGCACGGGTTGGCCCTCGAACTCGAACCGGCTCACAACCAGTCCCCGCCACAGATCCAACTCTTGATGGATGTTCTGGATTTGATCCAGCGTAGCCTCTTTGCCGTCAGACGCGACAAGGCGCATGGAAAGCCGGCCCAGATTGAACCGGTGTGGATTCTCGCGGAGCCACTGGTAAAGTTCTTCTTGGCCCCCCCTTCCAGTCGCATAGCCGACGGGCCGCCCGTAGGTATCGAACTCCGTTAGTTTATAGTCCTCGATCCGTTTTCCCTCAGGCAAGGGAAAAGAGTGCCACCCCCAGTGCGACATGGTGTTGCCGTAGAAGGTCTGCAATCCCGTTACATCCAGACCGAGGGCAAATTCGCCGTTGCCCACTTGCAAGGCGGTTTGCGGATCGGCTTTGTCGATATCAACGTTGTGCCGGGTCACTAGCGCGTGGCGGTCAATAGGCGCGGCGTTGTCGCTTGCCATCGCCGAGCCTAAGCAGAAGGCGGCCAGCAACGCCGCCGCGGTGATTTGCTTGATCATGGGTACTCCTTCAACAAGTCGTGGTTCTCGATAGTGGATTTTTGACATTCGGAAGCGAGTTTGGCAGAATAAAGCCAGTAAGTAATACTAATCATATCACCTTTAGATGTGGCATGCCAGCAGGCATATTGACTCCTTAATGGAGTTAAATATGACTTCCCATTTTTTAAAAACTGTTTGTCATTAAGTGTTGAATTGATGGGATTGCGACGCGATCATCGAATTCTGCTACCGGTTTGCCTCCTACACTAAGGGGTGGGGTTCTTGACGCAGCCCGCTTTTGCTACAAAATCTAGTTTTATTAGGCTACCCGCCGGAGAATGCGCCTCTCGATGAGACACGGATCGCAAGTTCCTTGGCTTTGTCCGATTGCGAATCAACGGAAATAGTGTTTTTTTCGTTCACGAGGAGTTCACAATGAAAAAACGTCGATTAGGCGCTCAGTGGTTGGAAGTGTCGGCCATGGGTCTGGGTTGCATGGGGATGAGCGAGTTTTACGGCTCCCGCGACGATAATGAATCGATCGCAACCATAGACCGCGCCTTAGAGTTGGGAATCAATTTTTTCGACACCGCGGACGTTTACGGACCGCACATCAACGAAGAACTAGTCGGGCGCGCCCTCCGGCACAAGCGCCGCGATGTAATCATCGCCACCAAGTTCGGCATTATTCGCGAACAAATCAACCCGTCTTTCCGCGGCTTGGACGGCCGGCCGGAGTATGTGCACAAGGCTTTTAACGCCAGCCTTAAGCGGCTTGGTTTCGACTACGTGGACCTTTATTACCTGCACCGCGTCGATCCAAAAGTGCCCATCGAGGAAACCGTCGGCGCGATGGCCGAATTGGTAAAAGCCGGCAAAGTGCGATTCCTCGGCCTTAGTGGCCGTCCAAAAACAACTTCCACTTTTCGGCTAAATACTGTATAAGTAGCTTTCCGTTCCACGGATGGGAGAGCGAACTATGCAGGATGCGGTAATATATCGATGTCAGTGTTCTCACTGTACACAAGGCGACGGTCACCCCGACCGGGGACAGCATGCCCAATTGAATCTCTTGCTTAGTCGATGCGACGAGCAGCAGCGGCGTTGGATCGCAGCCTGGGAGGCCAACCGCTTGGGACATGGCGGCGTGGCGTTGCTGAGCCTGGTCACGGGCCTACATCCGGATACCATCCGCCGTGGCCAAGATGAGTTGTCTTCGGGGCTGGCGGGGCGTCCTACCGGCCAAGCCCGGCTGCCGGGGGCAGGTCGGCCCACGGTGGAAAAAAAACGCCCGAAATCGAGCGACGCCTGAAACAGATCGTGGAGCCCGAAACGGGAGGCGATCCGGCCACAGGACGCCGTTTCGTGCGGCTGGGCTTGCGGGAGTTGGGACGCCGATTGCACTTGGCTCCAGGCACTGTGCAACGTTTGTTGGGCAAGTCCGGCTTTTCGCAGCGGGTGAACGTGAAGCGGTTTACGGGGCCTCCTCACCCGGACCGGGACAAGCAGTTCCGCTATCTGCGGCGTGAGCTAGAAGCCTTTCAGCGTAGCGGTGATCCTGTTCTCAGCGTGGATACCAAGAAAAAGGAACTGATCGGCGAGTTCAAGAACGCCGGTCGCACTTGGCGAAGAACGCCCCGGGAGGTGAACGCCCACGATTTCCAGCAAGACGCCCTATTTCGTGCCGCACCCTACGGGATCTACGATCCGAAGTACAACTGTGGGCATGTGCATGTGGGAATGGATGGCGATACGCCACAATTTGCCGTAGACGCCATTCGTCGCTGGTGGCGTCAGCGGGGACGCTGGTGGTATCCTCACGCCCGACGCCTACTGATCGAGGCCGACGCCGGGGGCAGCAACGGCTGCCGTCCCCGTCTGTGGAAATATGCCCTGCAACGCTGGGCCGATGAGGACGGTTTGGCGATCACGGTGGCCCACTACCCCACGGGTGCATCGAAATGGAATCCCGTGGAACACCGTTTGTTCGGGCCGATCAGTATCAACTGGGCGGGAGAACCGTTGGATAGTCTGGACAAGATGTTGGGGCTGATTCGTGGCACCCGCACCGAAACCGGATTGAAGGTCACAGCCTCTTGCACCGATAAACACTACCCTCTGAAAGTCAAAGTCAGCAACTACGACTTTTCCCAACTCAATATCCATTACCATGCCATTTGTCCATCCTGGAATTACACCATTCGCCCTCGTGCTCCCTAAATCACGAAGTAATTTTTGGACGGCCGCTTAGTGAAGTCTCGCCCAATACCCTGCGCCGGGCGCACAAAGTCCATCCCATCACCGCGCTGCAAAGTGAATATTCGCTATGGACGCGCGATCCTGAGGCCGAAGTCATACCAACCTGCCGCAGTCTGGGCATCGGCTTTGTGCCCTACAGTCCGCTGGGACGCGGTTTTCTTACCGCATCGATCGCCAACCCGGACAACCTTGCCCAGGACGATTTCCGCCGACATCACCCGCGGTTCGAGGGCGATAATTTTGCCAAAAACGCCGCGCTTTTGGGCAAGCTTAAAGATATGGCCTCCAAGCATGGCTG
The DNA here is from genome assembly GCA_963844755.1 of Pirellulales bacterium. Classification (GTDB taxonomy): domain Bacteria; phylum Planctomycetota; class Planctomycetia; order Pirellulales; family Thermoguttaceae; genus JBEKIK01. The sequence goes on along the minus strand of CAWJPM010000010.1, from coordinate 512,172 downwards.
CACACCGCCGCAATTGGCGCTCGCATGGGTGCTGGCTCAAGGCGACGACATAGTGCCGATCCCCGGCACGAAGCGCAGGCGCTACCTCGAAGAGAACGCGGCCGCCGCCGACTTGACGCTCGGCAAACAAGAAATAGCCGAACTGGATGCCGCCTTTCCCGTGGGCGCGGCAACCGGCATGCGTTATCCGGAGTTTATGATGAAGCTCCTCAATGGTTGATAGCCCGTTGATAAATCATTGCAACAATATCCCTTCTCCCACTGGGAGAGGGGAGTAATTAAAAAACTTCAGTTAAATTATATTTCCATTACGCCGCTCGATTCATATCGAGTGGCGACAAACAACGGCAGCCGGTTGTTTAAAATACGTCGATGAGTTTCCAGGGCCAATGCCGGCGTGTTGTTGTCGTGGGAGAGATGCGCCAGACAAACCCATTTCATATTTTTTGAGGAGGCTGATCGTAGTATTTCAGCGGCTTCAATATTGGAAATGTGCCCGCCTGGGCCTGTGATGCGTTTTTTCAGCCATTCTGGATAATGGCCGCGGGAGAGCATTTCATGATCGTAGTTGCTTTCCAGAAGCACTGCGTCCAAAGACCCGATAATGTCTTCCAGATCGTTGAATACGTGACCCAGGTCGGTCAAGACGCCTAAACGGTGTTTTCCATCGTCCACTACAAACGCCACCCCATCTACGCTGTCATGCGGAGTAGGAATGGTTTCAACTTTAACCTTTCCAAATCGCAGAATTTCACCCGAGCAAAAATTCTTTAGCTCTTTTATTTCTCCCAACTCGTATCGGCTGGCGGCTTTATAAGTCTTGGCGGTAACGTAGATCGGCAAGTGGAATTTGCGATGCAAGACGCCCATGCCGCGAGAGTGGTCCACGTGGTCGTGCGAGATCAAGACCGCATCGACGCCGGCCGCATCCAGGCCGTGGCAGGCAAGCCGCTGCCGGACCCGGCTTCCACTTATTCCGGCATCGAATAACAACTTGACTCCACCCGCTTCAACGTAGATACAGTTGCCGTTGCTGCCGGATTGAAGGGATATAATTCGCATGGGCGTATTATATCGTCAGAGCGATGAAAGTGAAAAGAGTGACTGCACAAGCAATTATTGGCGTTTGCGTTGAGAATTGTCTATGTTGCCGGACATTTTTGCATAAATTATCGGCCTCACTTTGGTCAAACTCAGTCGTTGGCCATGTAAACGTCAATAAAGTTGGCCCAAGAAACGAAGAAACCCGCTCTGTGCATAAGCAGGTTTCTTCTGAAACGATCAAAATTGCGCGAAGAGGCGGTACGTCAACCTCGGTTGCTTGCCGTCCTCATTTATGTGGACCAGCCTTTGAACCCGGCGTATCGGCCCTTCATCTCAAAGATATGATTTCCTCGCAGAACAGTTTTGAGTATATATTATTTTTCCTATCTGTCAAGTATTTTTTTGTTTTTTTTAGGAACAAATTTCCACTGCCGAGTTGATGTCCTTGTTTTCCGCGGCATAGTGAAATAAGGGCGCAACTCTATTCAGGAGTCTATGGAGCAGTCACGGCAATCCAATCAGATAGGTTATCGGTTTAATATTTTCATCAGGCATTTCAACGAACTGATTCTCGATTAGATCCATCCATTTGAAATCTAAAATAATAGTCGGGCCACTCTTACAGGTTATTGCCTGAAATAAAACTATTGCGATTATTTTTAAGGTTATTTATGTCGGATAAGATAAACGAATATGATCTGGTGGTAATCGGCGGCGGCCCCGCAGGAATCTTCGGGGCTACTACCGCGGCTTTTTATAAAAATTCCGTCGCCCTGGTCGATAGCCATCACGAACTTGGCGGGGGCGGGGTCAATACGGGCACCGCACCGAGCAAGACCTTGCGGGAAACGGCGCTGGCTTTGTCGGGGATGAGGTCGCGTAAGCTCTACGGAGTGGACCTATCATTGCGGCGAGAGGCGACCGTCGCCGATTTCCTCCGGCACGAGAGGAAAGTGACGACCGGCCTTAATGCCATGTTGACGCGGCGAATGGAGGTCAACCAAGTCGACGTCCATTGTGGCACGGGCGTTTTTGTCGACCCGCATACAATCCGTATTACTTACCGGCAAACCAATCAGTCGGACGATCATCCACTTATAACAGACGAGGCGATGCTGCGCGGAGAACGCATACTCATTGCAACCGGATCGTCGCCCGTTCGCCCGCCAATCTTTCCATTCGGTCCGGGGGTTTACGACTCCGACACGATATTGCAGTTGGACCGCCTGCCGAAGACAATGGCGGTGGTGGGCGCGGGCGTGATCGGCTGCGAGTACGCCTGCACCTTCGCCGCGCTGGGGGCCGAAGTCCACGTCCTCGACAGCCGTAACGATCTGTTGCCATTTCTTGACTGTGAAATCTCGCGGGCGCTGACCGCCGACATGGAACACAACGGGATAATTTTCCACTGGGAGGAAAGGGCGGGTGCGTGCATCGTCGAGGATTCTGGCTCCAGGCGCAAACAAGGCAGGGTCACGCTTACACTTAGTTCAGGTCCGCAACTAAATGTAGATGAAGGCGCTAATTGCCGCCGGCAGGAAAAGCAACATTGAAAATCTAAATCTGCCCGCGGCGGGCGTGGCGGTCGGCGACCGGGGTGTAATCCACGTGGATGAGCAATTTCGCACGAACGTGCCTCATATATATGCAGCGGGCGACGTCATCGGGTTCCCGGCGCTGGCTTCGACCAGCATGGAGCAAGGCCGCCGGGCGGTGCAACATGCCTTGGATTTACCGGGCATTTCCGAAATACCCCGCCTGCTGCCCTTTGGCATTTACACCATACCCGAGATCGGCACGGTCGGCGATACGGAAGAGGCCCTTAAACGCAAGGGGATAGACTACATTGTCGGACGTGCGTCGTACCAGGACAGCGCTCGCGGCCGGATCATCGGCGACACCAGCGGGTTCCTGAAACTCCTCTTCCGCCGTGACGATATGAAACTACTGGGCATGCACGTAATAGGCCAGCAGGCCGCCGAGGTCGTCCACGTAGGGCTGATGGCAATGCTCACCGGCGCCACTGCCGAGATTTTCGACGAGGCATGCTTCAATGAACCCACGCTCGATGCCCTATACAAATTCGCCGCCTTGGAAGCCATTCTCAAAATACCTGATTCGAGACACATCAGCCTGCCTGCAATTTAGTTGCGCTATGGATGATCCGGTGGAGGCGGCATCGGCGGCTGGACGGGGGCGGCTTGCACTGCATTAGGCATGGGTATTTGCTCGCCAGGTTGCTCGGTTGCCGGGTATTGCGATGCGGGAGCATTGAAATTAGTCTGCCATCCGCCGCCAAGGGCCTTGTACAACAGAACCAGGTTGTTGGCCACCGCGCCTTGTGCCACGGCCAGTTGGTCTTGTTGCTGGGTCAAAAGTTGCTCGACGTTCACCACGCGGTTAAAGTCGGTCTTGCCCGCGTTGTACTGGTCTCGAACCAGTCCCAACGAATCAGTGGCCGCCTGCGCGCTTGTGGCGAGGTACTTCACCTGCTGCTGGAACTCGAGGAATCCAACCAGGGCGTCTTCCGCCTCGGCATTGGCTGTAAGCACGGTATTTTGATACTGGTAGGCCAGTTGCTGGAAGCGGGCGTCCTGGACGCGAATGTTGTTTACCAGCCGGCCGTAGTTCAGGATGTTCCAATTAAATGACGGTCCCACGTTTCCGGCAAACGAGTTCACATTGAAAAGATCTTGGAATCTGGTGGCATCGAAAAAAATGGTTCCGGAGATGGTAAAATGCGGATACAAGTCCGATGTGGCAACCCCGATCAGCGCGCTCTGTGCCGCCACATCGCGTTCGGCGCGGAGTACGTCGGGACGGCGGCGAATCAAGTCCGCGGGAATGCCCACCGCAACCTGGGGCGGCGCGGATGGAATTGCCCGGCGGCCGCAGAGCACTGCCTCTAGATTTTCGGGCGGCATTCCCATCAGGATGCACAACTGATCGGCCGCCTGTCGCCGGTTCACTTCCAGTGGCGGAATAGTCGCTTGGGTTTGCGACAGGTTCGATTGGCCTTGAGTTACGTCAAGCCTCGTCGTTGCGCCGTTGCGATACTTTACGTCCGCCAGGTTCAGGCTTATTTGCTGGTTTTTGACATTTTCGCGGGCGTACTCCAATCGCTGCTCCGCGGTGCGAATATTGATGTAGCTTTGCGCGACTTCCGATAGAAGCAGAACCAAAACGTCATCATAATTATAGATGGATGCGTCGAGGTTTGCGTCGGCCGCTTCGACCGCCCGGCGGAACCGGCCCCAAAAGTCGAGTTCCCAGGCCAGGTTGGCGCCGGTTTGCCATTCGTCAAAAAACCTGATCGGGGCCGCGTTTGGACTGTTCTGGCTGACATTGGTTCGGGTATAGCTGCCAAAGGCCTGCTGCGATTGCGGGAACAACTCGCCGGCAGCGATGCCGCGCAAAGCCCGGGCTTCGATTATCCGAAAGCAGGCGACTCGCAAGCTAAGGTTCTGCCGGTAGGCCGTGCATATCAAGTAGTCGAGGACCGGATCGTTGAACGTTTGCCACCAGGCATCGACTTTGGGCGGTTCGCTGCTGATGTTCGGATCCGCGCAATCGATCCATTGGCAGGCAACCGGGGCCACCGGAGGACAGTAGTTGGGACCAACCTTAAAACCGTTCCGCAGGTAATCGAGCCAACCTGTGCAGCCTGTTGAGAATGTCAAGAGAATGGATCAACGCAATTAGCGGAAAAGGGCGACGCCCATGCGATCGTGAAGTAATTCGATCGCCGGCCAAGCTACCCTGTTGTCTTACAGTTGTTTTTCCTAACTCTTGATGTGCTGTGGGACATGGATCGGTCAACCGATAGAATCTGTTAATTCGTTTCCTTGGTAATAATCGGACCTGCGGAACACGAATAAAGATTAAGCTTACCAAGACCGGTATATTTTACGCAATTTAACAGATTTCAGTACAACCGGTAATTTTTAACACCGAAACTGATGAAGGGCATCTTTACTTTAAATGACTCAATGCACTTATGCCGCGGTTAAACATCTGAGATGGCGGAGGAATCGAATTCCGCGGTTTTTTCAAATTCTGCGGTTTTTTCAAGGTGACGATCTTTAAACCATTGAATCACATAATAGAACACGGGCGTGAGGAATATGCCGAACATGGTTACGCCCAGCATGCCGCTAAAGACCGCGGTGCCCAGGGTGCGGCGCATTTCTGCGCCGGCTCCGCTGGAAACGACCAGGGGAAGCACGCCCAGAATAAAGGCGAAGGAAGTCATCATAATCGGCCGCAATCGCAGTTTGCACGCCTGTAATGGTTGCATCGTAGCGCGGCGATCCCGATTCTCTTTTCGACTTGGCGAATTCCACGATGAGGATGGCGTTTTTGCTGGCCAGGCCGACCAGCACGACAAAGCCGATTTGAGTGAAGATGTTGATGTCCATGCCCGCCATCGCCACGCCGATTACGGAGCAGAGGATGCACATGGGCACGACCAAGATCACGCCCAGGGGCAGCGACCAGCTTTCATACTGTCCGGCCAGCACCAGGAACACCAACACGACGGCCCCGGAAAAGACAAACATCGTTGTGCTTGCCGGCGATGATTTGCAGGAAAAAAGATCGGTCCATTCGTAGGCCATCGAGGACGGGAGCTGCTGAGCGGCCAATTCTTCCATTATCTTAATGCCTTGTCCTGAACTCGTGCCGGGAGTCAATGAGCCGTTGATGGCGGCGGCGGTATACATATTGTATCGATTGATGACGAACGGCCCGCCCATGTCTTCCACTTTCGCGACGGTTTCCAGCGGCACCATGTTGCCGAGGCTGTTGCGGACTTGCAGTCGGCCGACGTCATCGGGGTGCATGCGATAAGGCGTATCGGCTTGAGCGTTCACCTGCCAGGTGCGTCCGAACTGGTTGAAATCGTTCACGTACAGCCCGCCCAGGTCGATTTGGAGGGTGTCGAAAACGTCGTTCAGCGCCACGCCCATGGTCTTGCACTTGGTGCGGTCGATGTCAACGTACAACTGTGGCGTGTTTGCGCGAAACACGGACATGAGGCGGGTAAGGCCGGGCTGGCGGTTTTCGAGTTGGTTTCCGAGCTGCACCAAATTATCGGTCTGTTCTTGCAGTGCTTCCAAGCCGTTGTTGCCGCGGTCTTCGATCATGATTTTGAAACCACCGGTGGTGCCAAGCCCGCGGACGGGCGGAGCACCGATCACCATGAAAATTGGCGTCCTCGATGCCCTTGTAGAGTTTTTTCTGAAGCTGAGCCGCGATCGCGTCGGCACGCATCTCGGGAGCGTGCCGCTCGTCGAAGGGATCGAGAACCACGAACATCGTGCCCAGGTGCGATCCGTTGGCGCCCAGCACGAACGACATGCCGGAAACCCGCAGAACGTGGGCCACGCCCTTGGTGCCGCGGATGATTGCGTCGGCGCGGGCCATCACTTCTTCGGTTCGCTCGAGCGAGGCGGAATCGGGAAGTTGTATCACCAGCAAAAGGTATCCTTGGTCCTGGTTCGGTATGAAGCCCGTGGGCATGCGGCCGAAGCTCCAAACGGTGAGGTACAACAAGCCCGCGTAAACAAGGAGCACGAGCACGCTGATTCGCAGCAATTTTCCCACCGCGCGGGTATAACCGTTGATGGAAAGGGCGAATGCCTTGTTGAACAATTTGAAAAACCAGCCGAAAAGCACGTTTATAATCCAGGAAAGCGGATCGCGATGCTCGTGCCGCTCTTTCAGCAGTACCGCGCAAAGCGCGGGGCTGAGCGTGAGCGAGTTCATCGTGGAAAGGATCGTTGAAACGGCGATAGTCAAGGCGAACTGGCGGAAAAAAAGCCCCGTTATACCGCTGATGAATACGCAGGGAATGAACACACAGGCCAGCACCAGTCCGATGGCGATGACCGGCGCGGAGACCTCGTCCATGGCCTGATGCGCGGCCTGGACGGGCGTCTTGCCTTCCTCGATGTGGCGTTCCGTGGCCTCGACCACCACGATTGCGTCGTTGACCACGATGCCGATCGCCAGCACCAGGCCGAACAGCGAAAGATTGTTGAGCGAAAATCCAAAGACCGCCATGGCGGCAAACGTGCCAATGATGGCCACGGGCACGGCGATCAAGGGAATGAGCGCCGAGCGCCAGTTTTGCAAAAACACCAGCACCACTAGGGCCACCAATAAAACCGCGTCGCGCAGCGTATTGAATACTTCGTTGATGGATTCCGATATGTAGGGCGTGGTGTCGTAGGCGATGCGATAGTCGAGTCCCTTCGGGAAATCGCTTCGCAAGCTCTTTCATCTTGGTCTTTACCCTTTGAGCGGTCTCCAGGGCGTTTGCCCCGGGCAATTGGAACACACCCGCGCCGGCCGAGGGCTTGCCGTCGAAATAACTGTTGACGTCCTGGTTCTTGGCCCCGAGTTCGATCCGTCCCACGTCGCGCAATCGGGTAATCTCGCCCTGGTCGCCGGTCTTGATGATTATGTCGGCGAATTGCTCAGGTTCGATCAATCGCCCCAGCGTGCTTAAGGTGTATTGAAAATTGACTCCCTTGGCGGCGGGTTGTTGGCCGATCTGGCCCGCCGCCACCTGAACATTCTGCTCCCGCAGGGCGCGGACCACGTCGCCGGCCGTCATGCCGCGCGAGGTGAGCCGGTCCGGATCGAGCCAGATCCGCATGCTGTAATCGCGCTGGCCCAGGATAAACACGTCGCCCACGCCATCCAGGCGGGCCAAGTTCGTCCACGATCTGGATCATCGTGTAATTGCTCAGGTAAAGCTGATCGTAACGGCCGTCGGGCGAGAACAAGTTCACGATGAGCATCAAGTCGGGCGACCGCTTCTTGGTGGTTACGCCGATCTGCTTGACCACGTCTGGCAGGGTGGGCATCGCCAGGGCGACGCGGTTTTGGACCAGCACCTGGGCCATGTTCAAGTTAGTGCCCACCTTGAAAGTCACCGTCAGGCTGTACGTGCCGTCGTTGCTGCATTGCGACGACATGAACAACATGTCCTCGACTCCGTTGACCTGCTGTTCGATGGGCGCGGCCACGGTGTCGGCCACCACTTGCGCGTTGGCGCCGGGATAAACGCAGTTGACTCGAACTGTGGGAGGCGTAATCTCCGGATACTGCGCCACCGGCAGCGTGAACACCGCCACAAGACCGACCAGGGTGATGATGATCGACGGCACCGAGGAAAGGATGGGGCGATCGATGAAGAAATGTGAAAACATCGCTGGCGGTTTCCTAGGTGCTTTATCCAGTATGTTATTGTCAATTAGGCCATGCCCGTGCTTGCACGAGCATGCCCGTGCATCGTCCCACTGTCAACGTTTTCGGGGAAGAGGCACTAGTTCGGCGGTCGCTTGCTCGGCGCCGGGCTTTTCCGATTTGGGTGCATTGGCAGGCGAGGCTGCTGCGATGCCTTTTTCTTCCGTATGCGGATTTACGGTCATGCCGGGGCGGACGCGGAGCAATCCGTTGACGATCACTCGGTCCTCGGCTTGTATCCCCGATTCAACCACGCGCAGTCCGTTCTGCGATGACCCGAGCTTTATCGGGCGATATTCCACCACGTTTTTCTTATTCACCGTCAGCAGGTACTTTTGCCTCTGGTCGGTGCCGATCGCGCGCTCGCTTATCATCAAGGCCTGGCGCGGTTTTCCGAAGGGAATCCGAACGCGCACAAAAAGCCCGGGAGTCAGGTATTGCTTGGAGTTGTCGAAATTGCCGCGGGCACGGATCGTTCCCGTCTTCGAATCGACTTGATTGTCTATGAAGTCCAGCACTCCCTTATAAGGAAAACCATCGTCTTTGGCCAGGGCGATTTCCACGGGAATGTCTTGATCCTTGATGCGGCTGGGGTGGGCAGCCTCGCCCGATTGCCACTTGCGATCAACGTACTTAAGCAATGCAGACTCATCGATATTAAAATAAACGTAAATCGGATCCACGGTCACGACCTTTGTGAGCACCATCGTATCGCCCGTGCCCGGCTGAACCAGATTTCCTTCCGTGATCCTGGCCCTGCTGACGCGGCCGTCGATGGGCGAAACCACTTTTGTAAATTCCAGGTTCAACTGAGCGTCGCGAACCGCGGCTTCGGCCTCTTGAATCGAGGCCTTGGCAATCGCGAGTTGGGCCACGTGCTGTTCATACTCGTCCTCGCTGATCGCCCCCGATGGACGCAGCCGGTTCGAGCGCGCCAGGTCGGCCTGGGCCTTTTCCAGCACGGCCTTTAATCGAGTCGACTCGCCTTGGGCGCGGTCCAATGCCGCCTGGTATGGCCGCGGATCGATCTCGAACAACAGATCGCCCTTTTTCACTTCCTGCCCGTCTTCGAAATTCACCTTGACGATATAACCGGTAACCCTGGCGCGGATTTCCACCTCTCCCACCGCACACGTCTGGCCGGGAAACTCGAAATAATCGGTCACCTCGCGGACCACCGGATTGCTGACGGTCACTTCAGGCGGCGGCGGAACGATCAGGACTGGCGCGGATTTCCAGCATCCCGCAAAACAAATCATGGCAATTGCCAACACTATACCGACCGCGGAATCCTTATGCCTCAGATGCAACACAGAAACATCTCCATCATCGCGAGTAAAAAATAGTTAATATCTATTAAATATATCAAGACTTACAACCATTATTCAACTTCTTTGCAAGCAATGGTCATGACAATCTCATTGCCATGTGGTCGTGAATTGTTCGCAATAGTAAGTGAATGATGTAAAAACAGACCATGCCGATCTGTTCCACATGCCCACAGAAAATGATCTTAACTCATTTAAGTCTAATGTGTTACGACTACGTGCCAATTTTTGCAGAAAAAACTGAAGTGGTGGGTACACATGCATCTGAAGTATGGCATATACCGCCATCAATCACGAATCATCCCCAGGCTGATCAACGGTATCATTTTTTAGATGGTTTATATTGCATGTCTTGGACCGGCAATTGCACGACAAGCAGGCGATGATGCCAAAGATATTAGTACCAGCCCACGCTCGAAGAGTTCCGGGTATTTCAAGGGCAACACGACGATTTCGCCGATGGGCTTGAGTTGGCGTTTAATCCTTCGATGTCTTGTAGAAATAGTCGGCAACGCCCGCGCTGCTGCCCCACAGTTTTGCGGGCATTGCCGATTTTAGGCTCGACTTTCAGTTCGTGTCAGCAGGTTTTGCCGTACCTGTAATTATCTCAGCGTGCCGTGCAATCACCCGGCAAGCTTCCATTAGGGTTGAAATCGCCATCTCTAATAGCGGTTTTTCTATCTGATCGCCAATTCTCAGGACGCAATTTTCCATGGTTCGGCATAGACTTACGATGCCTTCATAACCGGCGCGGCGGCCGGCTTCGGCTTGCTCCCGTAATTGCCTTAACAATTGATCCATGTTCCCTTGCTTGTCGAACCGCATCGCCAGGAGGCTGTGTGTCATGCCGGCCGTCCGGTGAGGAGTCTTTTCAATATACAATCTTCGGGAAACGACAAGACTGGATTCGTTTTCCATCATCAGCCCCTGTGTTAGTGCATGCAATAACCGATTATCGGCATGTTGATGTAAAAACTGTGGTATCACCACGTATAATAAACGTTAGGCCACGTCCCGGCATGCCTCAAATACAAGCGATTGCGATGCTGGCATGTACTCTTTTGAAAATCTAACATGCGTTCTCTCAACAAGTTAGGCCGTTGATAAGTTAGGGGGTGTGGTTTTACTGCTATATTACTGCTAATTAACCGAATATATATTGTAAAAACAACTTAGACCGTTCCCTTTACAATGAATAATTGTGCTGGTAAGAGATTGCAACTCCTGATATCACCGGCATTTACAACTATGATAATTTCTCGTAAATGCTCATCCAAACAGATAACCGTTAGCAGCTAATCAGTATTATCGATTTATATTTGTAAGGGGGTATAACACTCTCCACAGTAATGTTGACGTGTTGTTTTATAACTTCTATACTCCCGCTTTGAGTTTTTCAAGGAGAAATGCGGCTAGGCATTAAAAAAGTCGAGCATTGTTACACACGGTGGGCAGCTTTAGTTATGGCGTGTGTATTGTTCACAAAGGCGATCTCCCTTTGACATTACACTGCTTTCTATAACTAGGCACTGGTAATATGAAACGCGAACCCACCGTCTTTATCGTCGATGACGATGAGCCCATTGTCCGATCTCTTACCGACGTGATCCAATTGATCGGTCTAAAGGTCAAGTCGTTTTCTTCCGGAAGTCAATTCCTTAAGTCCTATAAACCCAGCGGCCCGGCATGTCTGATCCTCGATGTGATAATGCCGGACATGAGCGGCCTGGAATTGCAAAAGCACATGGCCGCCGCCGGTATCACGCTGCCGACGGTTATCATTAGCGGACACTCGGACGTGCGCACAGCCGTGGAGGCCATGAAACTGGGCGCTATCGAGTTTCTGGAAAAACCCTTCCGCATACAAGAACTGTGCGACAACATACAGAAGGCGATCAGGCTGGATGAGGAAAAATGGCGGGTCTGCGAACTAAAAAACAAGGTCGATCGTCGACTGGATAATCTCACTCCTGCGGAGCGGGGTGTAATGGACATGGTCGTTGCCGGAAAGACCAACAAAATGATTGCCGCCGATTTGGACCTGAGCATCCGAGCAGTCGAAGACCGAAGAGCCAGAATGATGAGAAAATTACGGGTAAAATCTAGGGCCGAACTCCTGGAATTGGTTATGGCTGCACAATTCCCTTCAAACACCCGATCTACGTTGAATACCGCATCCTCGCCGGCAGAGACGACGAATCTGACAAAATGATCCGGACCAACGGCTAAACTCCCCTCACAAATCCGTTGATTTCCCGGTAACCCTTCCGGCAATGATGTAATCCGAAAACCGAGTGGCTAGCCAAGCTTGTAAACTTTGGTATCAACACTGCAATCCCTGCCCCGTAATATTAAAAGTATCCCCGTCGTGATTCGAACACGAAACCTTCGGCTCCGGAGTTTACCGACCAAACGCCAAATCCTTACAGTTTATGGCTTTACTGATTCCAGATTTTATAGATTTTATTATCTTTTGCAAGGGTTTGGTTCAGATTTATTACGGCAACCGCAGGGGGAGATTTACTCGCGACACCGGGTTAAACCTCATAACGGAAAATACTCGGTCAAACGCAATTCATCAAACCAATGCCGGTAGAGAGAGAGCATACGCATCAAAATGGCTCGTCGTATCATTCGAGTCGCACCCTTATTCTCTGATATCGAAGTCCTCACCAATTTCCCCAAAAGGTTCTTTATCGCCGATGAAGCTAGCTCGAAGTATGTCCGTGCTATGTTTTAGCTCGTATCTTTGAAAAAATGGATTGCTATCGGCATCAGGGTCTAGTTTTTCGCTTGGGGACAAATCTGAATCGCTACGATTCAGCTCCATCGGCCAAATCCTTAAATTGCCTATCGTCGAGTGCCATTCTCTCAACGCTGTATCTACGTTCCTTTTGTGCTTGATCAATCTCTGCGCATGAATATGGTCCCAATCCCAAGGACAATTTGTATCTTCAAGGTTTTGAACACCGACATGATTAAAATTGGAAAAACACTTACTTACAAACTCTTTTTGCGCATACAGGACGAATCCTCGCTGCGTGCTCAGCTTATCCAGAAACTCCCACCAAGCCTCATACGCAATCCTCTCTACTGTTTGTGATTTATAGTACCTTTTGTACCAACGTGCAATTTTTGAATTAGCTGGAGGATCATCGAGTTTGTTCCAAGCTTTCCCTTTCTCGATGATCCATTCCTCCACGAACTTGGAGAGTTCGTTGGGCGGCAGGAGAGGAAGCATCACAAGCTGATCGTTGCGCGGCTCTATCGTTTTATTCAAGACCGATCGCCGCCAGAACGTGGTTCTGTCCGATGTAAGCAGATCTCGCCACACGTGTTTAAGACATGGATCATGATCCTTAAGCCTCTCCCCTCGCCCGAACCAAGACAGGGCGGTTAGGAAACCAAGAACTTTGCGGTGCTCCTCGGACCCCATGACGATTTCATCTCCCAAGTGAAGCCGGTAAATCAGAAGAAACAGAATCTCGGGAGAACGCCGAGCGAGATCTACTGCAAGGGCAGATGGCAGTTGAAATTCCTCATCCCCGGATAAAATGTCTTGTGCCCTCTTGAAAATGTTATTGTCGGCTAACGACGAGATGAATTTCTGCAAACGCTCTTTGAATCTTAATTTGGCATTGTAAATCAGCCTTCGAAAGTCCGTAACCCTCACCTTGGCGGGCAAGGAAATGCCATCAGTTTTGCTCCTTCGGCGCCGGGTCTGGTTTTCCCGTTGGAGATCTGCCTGTACGATCCGAGTGGCGAGAGACAGTAACCGTGATGGCAGTATGAAATTCCCTCCAGCCCTCTCAACAAGATCAATCGTTTCAGGATAGATTTGTAAATCGAATATATGAGTTCCTCACCAGTTAATGGAGTCCCAGCCGAGTTTATCCTTACGAAAAGCGTCTCAATTTCGTCGGGAACCTCGTCTTCATCGTCATTCCCGATGCTTGAGGCTGATCCGACCTTGTTTTCCTCAAGCACTTCACGTTCTATTTTAAGGACCGGCACTACCCTCGAACTAATGCCAGAAATTGCAATTCTTAAATTCTCTGCCAAAGACCGCCCAAGAAACTCTTCGATCCCTTTAATGTAGGACCCATTGGACTGGTGTTTCGTCTTGAGCTTGGGGAAATGTTGCATACATAAGGACAGAAGGTGTTGTTTCCAGTTTTTCTCTTCGAATGATTGAAGGAGAAAAGCGAAGGGCACCGGAAGCTTCGCGTCCCAAGGCCAGAATTGCGTCAACGGGAGTTCCAAATATCGTTTTTCAATCTCCTCAGGACCCAAGCTGTCCATGAGTTTCGATAGAAACTTACGACGATCAGAGGCTGTCAGAGGCGTTTGGTTGTCTTTTCGCTCGTAGCCCCACGGCTGAGAACGAGTAAGAAGACGAAAAACAAACCTCTTCTCGGCGTTCTTATCTGGCGGACGCAGATCGAGCCAAAGAATTGGAATGTCTGCCGAGTTACGAATTCTCCAGAGACCTTGATGCCCTGAGTCAGCGACCCACGGGTCGAAGAACCCAAACGCGATAGCTGTGGCTCTTTGTTGTCCATCAAGTAGCTCGAATGTATCCGAGCGATTCTTCTGGGACGGCGCAAGAATAAAGGTTCCTACCGGAAACCGGCGAAACAAGGAATCCCAAAAGTCTTCAGTTTGGAATGGCTTCCACACGAAACCCCGTTGCAAGTTTGGGAGAATGACATCTCCGGAAGTCCTCTTGAGTTGCCAATCAGCGATTTCTTTTAGCGCGTATGAATTGCCACTTTTCTTGTTAGATTGAGCATCCATATTTTAATTCCCCCCACCCGCCACGAATTGAGAGGCGGCCTGATAGCCGCCGATTTCTTTTAATTTTGCCGGCACCCACGCCCATCTCGCGTCCCAATTATACCGCCTGACGATGGATAGTAGGGTGCCTCGCGATTGCTGAGAAGACTCCACTATGCTCTCTATTCCTTCTTTATTCCTTTATTCCGCCCAGGGCCCCATAAGTATCGATGACTCAGGTTTTCGCCGGTTACATCGCCGATCCCGTCTTTATCGAACTGTAAAACGATCTGATTTCTATCATAAGCGAAGCGGGTTTGGTGGTCAATCAGGCCGTCGCCGTTGCAATCGACCTTTTCGCCGATCAGGCGGTTTTCCACGTCGTAGATGTAATCCACGGCTTTGGTCGGCGCATCGCCGCTAAAGGACGCATAATCCGCAAAGGATTTTACTTCGGTCAGCCGGTTGCGGTTGTCCCAATGATACTCGGTAATGTCGGTATCGCCCGAATCTAGCAACCGCGGCCAGTGTTCGATCTGGTCGAGTTCAATCATGGCTTCGACGCTCTCCATGACGGGCGTTACAGCACGCAGTTGCATCGGCCGAGGCTTGTCTTGATTTCAAGCGCATTGAACATGTTGTGTTCTTCCAGGCAAAGGCCGATCTCCAGTCTGGAGTCGATTTGCCGAATCACATTGAGAAGGTGGCGATACACCTTCTCCCGCAACTCACGGGGAAACCGTATTCGTCCATCCGATACGTCGCATCGGCGGGTGATTTGATTCGAGATCGCATTGTTTGGACCAAGCTTCTGCTCGGTCAGCCGCATCGCTTGCGGGTAGGAACAAATCGAGCCAAGCGTCAGCCTAGAAAGTCGAATGCGTCCAAGCAGATGCTCAAAAAACTCCCCGTAGATATCTTCCCAACCAGGCATAGGAATAATCGGCATCACCACCGCCCTCACGGGATAGCCTGCCTGGCTGCAGCCTTCCATCGCCCAAATACGATCTTCCAGGGACGGCGTATTCTGTTCAAACGCTTCAACAACGATTTGCGGATTGACTGTCCACGAAAGAATTGAGTGCCCGCGGTGATCCAAGTCGAGCAGGTTGCTTATGTCGGCGCTTTTCGTCAACAACGTTAGACGTGCGAGCGAATGCGCAGCGAAAAAGGGGACGATTTGGCGAGAATAACCCGTTAACGGATCCAGGGCCAAACCATCCTGTAGCTTGCCTAGGTAGAATGCAGTTGGTTTGGCCAATTGCCGAGCAATACGATCCACATCGTCGAGAATCTCCGGTAGATTCGAGAAGATTTTCACTGTCGGCGAGAACCGCACGCCTTGGGTGCCTGCCAAATAACAGTAGGCACATCCGTAAGGACAAAAACCATACGGCGAAAAATGCCAATAATTTGGACAAGAATTGCCATCTTCGGCACTTTGTCGAACGGCGCTCTTGTGTTCAGCCAGCACCAAGGTCCGTTTGCCTTCGTAATGAAGTTCCAGAGCATCAGGCCGTCCCAGATTGATGCGATTGTGTAGAGTATCCAATGCCTCAACGATCTCGGCCTGCGGATAAGCCGCGCAGATGTCCTCAACCAATCTCCTGCCGAAAGACGTTGCACGGCATCCTCTAGCCAACACAATTTCTTGTTGGCGTGAAGCCATTCACCGGCCTCGAGCGGTAGATCGGCGGCTCGGAAAACAGATTCGTATCAAGCGGCTGCAATTGCATTGGTTCTGATTGATGATTTTAAGAACACCAACGATCCTGCACATATACACCTGTTCATTTTACTGTTGATGCATTCTTTAGCAAGAGATCTTTTTGGCCACCCCATCTTGCAGACGCCAAATCGACGTGGATAGAGCTTCTTGCATCGCGAAGAGTAATCGGAACAGAGCGCTTTTAGCGGAGGCCGATGATGGGCGGAAACGGCATTAGTAGTTGTACGAATCGCCGGCAGACCTTCGGCTCCTAGAGCCGACGTTCAACAGCAATTATCGCAATCTTCAATTGACGCAAGTACTTGTGATGTAAGATCAGTATCCCCGTCGTGATTCGAACACGAAACCTTCGGCTCCGGAGGCCGACGCTCTATCCAATTGAGCTACGGGGACAAAATTTTTCCTCATTTGGTAAAAAAGTGCATTTAGAGGAATCTAGATACACTTTAGAGGATTATAGAGGAAAATTTTACGGCTATCTCCAAAGGTTGTCAACACTTAGCAGTCCACCCCATTCGGACTACAAATGACAATTTGCAGAAATACAGGAAAATTTGCCGCAATACTGGGGAAAATTTTACTAAATCACAAGAATCACCGCTGGCAAAAAACTAAGCACCGTGGAGAGCACAGTAGATATAACGATAACGGCCATTTAACATAGCCATCATCATCAAACTCTTGTTGTTTGCTACGCGGAACACCGCAACCAACGACCTGTGTTAAAGAAAGGCCGGAATCGCACCTTCTTAAGCTAAAAATTCATCAACCGCTTTATCTAACTTCTCAGCGCATTTTTTTCCAGCGCGAACATGTTGGGCTATGTCCAAATCCGTCTCAGCGTCGAGATATGACCAAGAGCTTTCACAAACAATCTCATGTGTTGAAGAATTTTTTCAAACGAGTCTGGCCGCACCATAGCCTTGTCCCTCAACCCCTGTGAACGCAACGTAAATCGCCATTCCGTGGCGATCTCCTCCGTAAACTCTTCCATGGCAACGTAATCTACCTATCAACTTTAATCAGGACAATCACTTGATACGGTAAATTTTCACTCTCACCTTATCTGAGTTCCCCGGCATTTCGGATCAATAAGCAGATACCCCTCTAGAAATTGCTAGTCAATTATAAAAAAGTTCAACTAGCAGATACATATATATCGAAGAAAACCATAATATCCTATTTTCCCAAAATAACGAATTTGCACAAGAGTTGGGTTGCTATCTTAAGACGCAATCTAGAAGAAAATTGTCATTCCCTTGATAGGTAAATTTTGAGCACTTGGAAAACTCAACTTAAATTGCCGCTTTGCTCGCGAACTATTGTAAATCCCCGCTATAACATCTTTACTAAATTGTTCGACCCAAAACGCAAGGAGGCGAAACGGTGTTTACCGTCAACCGCAGGAAGCGATCGATTGGGCCTATTGTTTTTGGGATTTTTCTTTTAAGTCTTATGGCTTTGGCTTGTACATCTTGCAAGTCACCGCATGAAGTAACCCGGCGTACAGAGCCGAATTTGGATCCGGGCTGGCCAAGGGGAAACAACTTTTTTCAGCAGGTCTGCTACCAGCAGGTCACAGGACAAGTGCCCGTCCTCGAAGGAGCTGAATACGTCAACGACGACGAAATCTGCGAGCAGTGCCACGAGGTATATGTAAAATCGTTCGCCAACAACGTGCACCGCGGCGATTCATGCGAATCATGTCATGGGCCGGCCAGCCGCCATGTGGAAACCAGGGGCAAGGAGCCGGGGCTGATCTTCAGTTTCAAGAAAGGCGATCCGATTGCCCGGGCCGAGGCCTGCTTGAAGTGCCACGAGCAAAATCAATGCGCCGCCGGAGCGCAATGGCGTTGCTCAAAACATGCTCATTGCGGCGTGACTTGCGTCGATTGCCACCGCGGTCACTACAATGTTCCCATCGGCACCCCGCCGACTAGCGAACCCGGACAAAGCCAGCAATTGCCCGGGCCTCCAACTATTCAGTCCGGTTTCCGCGGTACGGCCTTTGCCGCCATGCAAGATGCCAGCCAAGGGTACGTAAAGCCAACGAAAAATTTGCCCTCGCTTTGCGGGACTTCCCATAACCTGGGCGCCATTGCTCCAGACATTTGCTACCGGTGCCATTGCGACATGCGCGAACTGGAGCAAATAGCCGGCCCGCACCAGATCTGCGGTCCCAACGGATTTAATTGCACAACCTGCCATAATCCACACGGCCAGATCTTGGAATCAAGCCGGAAGGACCTTTGCCTGCAATGCCATACCAGTCATGCGCCTACCATGGCATACCTTTCCTCGACACATAACATCAACGGAGTGTGCTGCACCGATTGCCACAATCCGCATCCCAAGGCCTGCGTGCCCCATCTTGTGAATATCAATCATTACGAAGTTGAGCGTCCCAAGCGGTTGGCGATGTCCGTGCAACAACCGGAGGCGTGCTACAAATGCCATCCGAAAATTTATGGACTGAATGCACTGTCTTCGCACCATCCGATCAAGGAAGGAAAAATGGTTTGCTCCGATTGTCACGACCCGCATGGTCAGGAAACAGGCAACCTCAAGGAAGCGACTATTAACTTGGTATGCTACAAGTGTCACGCCGATAAGCAGGGGCCGTTTGCTTTCGAACACCCGCCGGTTCGCGAGAACTGCGCCATTTGCCACGAACCGCACGGAACCGTGGCCAACAACTTGCTCCGCCAGCCGGCAACGTTCCTATGCCTGCGGTGCCACCCGGGCCATTACGGAGTGCACCCGCCATCAGGGGTGCTAGGGCCAGGAAGCTCGAGTCTGAGGATTGATACAGATAGTACGCTCCGCGCACCGTTATATACCAATTGCACCCAGTGCCACGGGGAGGTCCACGGCACGGATCGAATCACTCAACGCGGGAATAGCACCACACAAGCAGGCGCTTTCTTTACTAGATAAGAAGACTTTCAACCCATACCAAACAAATTTGCTGAATGTCACAGGGGGATTTATGACACGGCGGCAACCATTATTCGCCGTTATTGTGGCTCTTTCGCTTCCCTTGTGGGGCTGGGCGGCCAAAGACCAGGAGACCCAGCCAGGCAACCAGCCGCCTGAAGGACAGGTGTTTTCCGACATCGGCGCGCGGACCGACGGCAACCCGGTGTTATTGTGCCAGGTCCCAGGCTATTCTGCGTATGACGCGCGTTTCGGTTGGTGGGCGATGTGGAATAAAGGCTCGCCCGCGAAGACCGGAGAATACCAGGATCTTAATCCGTCGCCTTTTTGGGACTTTGACGGTCTTTCCAGCGACGGCCGGCAAACTCTCAACGTTTACGGCACGGGGACCGACGACGAAACCTCAAAGGCCGGATTAACCTATTATCGGGGAAACACTCGCGTTAATGTAGACTACGACCGCTTCATACACCAGCTCGATCACGATCCGCTCAACAATATACCTGATGTTACCGATCCTGACGTTCATCCAAGTCTCGGCTTCCCCAACGGCAAAGTAGATCCGAAAATCATTAAGCAGGATCTCAATCTCGGACAAGATTATGCGGTTCGAGTTCAGGAATTGAAGGCTTCGTTCAAAGGAGACCTTACCGATAACATCAGAGCCCGCCTGGACGTGTGGGGCATGCAGAAGGACGGCACGCGACAAGTCAATGCGGTGGCCATGTGCTTCGGCCAGACGGCAAGCAGCCCGCCGCCCGGCCATCCTCCAATTACAGCATACTCGGGAAGCAGGTGCCACGTTCTCAGCCAAGCGCAACAGATCGACTGGATGACCACGGAAATCAAGCCCGTCATCGAGGCCCGCCTGAGTGACAATTTCAGCATCGAATATTCCCGGCCCATGCGGAGCTTTACGGACGCCGATTCGATTACATCGCGGTACTACAACGGAGTCGGAAAGCTCACATACAATGCCACTACCAATCCGAATCCTTATGACTACGCCGTGGTGCCGGACAGTTACACGCAGATGGACCAGCTCAAAATCAGCGGGCAACTTACGGACGATACCAAAGCCTACGCCTTCTTGATGGCCGGCAACACAATCAATGAAGAAATCGACATGCAGCGCTGGTTCAATGACGCTGACATGCGATTGACAAACACCACGATCGAGAACGTGACCGTCACCGGTTACGGCAAGATATACAACGAAGACGAATCCATGCCGAACCTGGCAAACGTGACGGCCGTGAACCAAGGCCCTGCGGTCAGCGGAGTTACGAACATCCAGCCGACCAGCGCTCAAGTGGCCACGGCGATTGTCCATCCGATAGACTATCACAAATCCACGGCCGGAGCAAAAGGCGTGTGGCGGCCCTGGGGCGGAGGCTACGGCCTGGGCGGGTTGGCAATCACCGGCGGCTATGAGTACTGCGATCTCGATCGGCAATACGCGACCACTACGCTATCAAGCGGTAGCGTGGCATTCCCAAGTGGCGGAGTGATCAACCAGTCGCGAACGATTACTAATAGTTTCCAGGTCGGTCCGGACTATCGTTGGTCGGCATGCTTCGACACTTTCCTCCACTACAAGTATCAGACCGCAGACCAGCCGTTGTTCGGAATACAACCCTTTAACGGGCTGTTCGACACGAAGTTGCCGACGGAAGACAACATCGTGGAAATAGGAATCAACTGGGTTCCTTCCGATTGGTTCATCTTTAACGCTTGCGTGGGAGTAGAGAGGGGCGACAACCACTCGCAGTACGCCAATTTCGACGAAGAAAACTATCCGATGTCCTTTACCATCTGGTATGCCGCCAGTTGCAAATTATCGCTATCTGCCGGATACTCCGTGTACTCGAACTTTGTTGGGCAGGATATCACTGTGGCCGACCAATCAACTTATACGGGCAGCAACCCGGGCTCTGCCTCAGCGCCGGTTACTTCGCGGTGGAACTATGGCGGGCAAGCCCAGGTCATAACATTAGGCTCACGCTATGCCGCAACCGACCGGGTAATACTGACAGGACAGGTGGAATGGGTGCGGGGACACGATCTGATCAACAACTCGGCGTTGGGGCCGTTTCCCGGCAATGTTACAATCTACAACCTGGGTGAGTTTTCTGAAGTGCTCAACGAAACAACACGCGTCACATTGGGTGTGGATTGGGTGATTCGCCCACGGATTGTCAACTACTATCGTTACGAGTTATATAACTTCTTGGACAAGGTCCCGGGCTACCAGACAGGCACGGCCCAGGGGATCCTGGGAGGATTTTCCGCGATATTCTAATACTTTCACGCTTCCGGCATAGCGGCCTAACGCATGATGATACGCGAAAAGTCGCTCATTTAGCGGCAGGCAAGCTGCGAATATAAAGCAACAACAGGGCGATAACAAGCAGGATCGGCACGAGAGTGGCGGCCAACCATATTCTTCGATAGTCGTGCTCCTGCAGGGCGGGCTCGGCCTTATTCTGCACCTCCGCGGCCACTTTCGCGCCGCCGGCCAGCGCGGTTTCCACCGGTTTGACCTGGAAGGTGTGAATCAACGAGCGGGCATTGGTCAAGGCGTCCACCGCCGCACGCAGTTCGTAACGCGGTTGGCCAACTTCCATCCCCAGGCGCTGGGCCTTGTCAAGCGTTTGTTCGGCGGTATTGATATTTAGTTTAAGATTATCCAGGTCGGAGCGAAGTGTGCTCGCTGCTTGCGCCCGGCAAGCGTGGCCCCGAACTTGCCCTCAGCATGGCATCGAATGCAGACCGCCTTGTCTCCCATTCCCAACATCTCGTCTGAAGGCCGCGTGATGTCGTGGTTCCCGTGGCAAGTGACGCAACCTGGAAGTCCGACCTCCTCGAATTTGTGTTTCATACGGGCCGTCTCGAAGAGTTTGGCGACCTTTCCGTGACAAGCGCCGCAGGCGTTGGCCACGGTATCGACCTGGGGCGGCAGCGCCCCGTGGTTGCCGTGGCAGTTGTTGCACGTGGCGGCGCTCAGGTCGCCCTTATCCATCATTGCCTTGCCATGCACGCTTTCGCGCCATTTGGAATATTCGTCGCAAGCTAAAGGCTGGCCGTGATATTGGCGCCCTTTCATGCGCTCCGGATCGGAATGGCACGCGGCGCAGGTCTTGGCCACCCGGGTGCGGTATACGGTCGACTCCAGCTCCGTCACGGGCCGAATCCCATGTTTGGTCTTGTCCTGAGCCGAACCGTGTGGTTTATCGTGACAAGAGATGCAGGTGGCCACTTCCGGATCGCCCGTGGCTTTTAGCCGCTGGCCGTGGCCGCTGGTCCAATATTCTGCGAGTTGATCGGTTCGCGGAGAAGGCTTATAGCGCCGCTGGTAATCAATGTTCGCGTGGCAGTCGCCGCAGAACTTGGGCACGTCGGCGGGCGATTTTACGGTGTGGAAACCGTCTTCTTCGGCATGCGCCGCCCTGGGTTCATCGGCCTGGGCATTGCCGCCGTGGCAATCGGTGCAGCGCAGGCCCTTTTGCCAATGGATGTCTTTAGCAAGATCGGCTTCGGTAATGAAAAAACGCAGTTTATCACCCTCCCACACGTCTCCGTTCCCGTGGCAGAGCAGGCAGTTGTTCTCTTTCGGCGGAGCATCTTTCTCGTCCGCGCATGCCACAACGGCCGCGGCGGCGAGGATCAGCGGAACCGATAGTAGAATTCCGTTGAAAGTTCTCATTCGATAAGTCCCCAAGCGGTCATCACAATAAAAAACAATACTGCCAGGGCGGCGAGGAAATTCAAAATCCTGCGCGGGCGCTGGCGGCCGACCCCGACGTCCAGAAATGGAACTGCCAACACCACCAGCCCGCAGAAACCGAAGAACAGCACGCCGACCATTTCGCCTTCCAGCCACTGGATACCACCGATATGCGCGGGCAGATGTTTTAAGGCCTGAAACATGAATAGAAAATACCATTCGGGCTTGATTCCGGGCGGGGCCGATCCAAAGGCGTCCGCCTTCTGGCCGAGTTCCCAGGGAAACAAGGCAGCCAGCGCAGCCAAAATCCCCAAGGCCACGTACCAGCCGACCATGTCGCGCAAGAGGAATTGGGGAATAAACGACATGGATGGGACCTTCTTCTCATCTCCGTACTGTTTGATCACCTTAGGGGGAATGCTTATCTCGTGTTTTTGCACCAGGAAGAGGTGAACTGCGATCAGCGCCAAAACGGTCAATGGAAGAATTACCACGTGCAGGGCGTAAAATCGGGCCAGAGTATCTCCGGTAATGTCCTCGCCGCTCCGTGCTAAAAGTAGGAAATATCGCCCCACCACGGGAACCGCTCCCACAATTGCCGTGCCCACTCGCGTGGCAAAAAACGACAACTGATTCCAGGGCAGCAAATAGCCGCTGAATCCGAAAGCCAAAAACACGAAAAGCAGCAACACGCCCGTCATCCAGGTGATTTCGCGCGGAGCCCGGTATGCCCGCATCATGTACGTGGTCAAAACATGAAGGAACAAGACCCCGATCAAGAGGTTGGCACTCCAGGAATGGACCGAACGGAAGAGCCAGCCGAAATCGATCTCGGTCATGATCGCCTGGACGCTCTCGAAGGCCTGATCCGGAGAAGGTTTATAATAAAGTGCCAATAGTATGCCCGTCACAACTTGTATGGCGAACAAAAACAGGGCCATTCCGCCCAGGAAATAGAATATCGTCGTGCTATGGATGGGGACGTGCTTATGGGCGGCCAGATCAGAAGCTACGTCAAGCCCCAGGCGCTCGAAGAAAAAGTCCTTCAGTCGCATTATCCACGTTCGGCGTTTAGATAAATCGTCAGGCAATGCGCGAGACAATGATCTCCTCCTGTCCGGGATTTCCTTTGCCCTTTACCACCTTGTACATTTCCAGGGGCCGAGGCGGAGGGCCTGATACGTTGCGGCCGTTTATATCGTAAAGCCCGTTATGGCAGTTGCAGAATATATCGCCCTCGGCGGGGCGGAACTCCACGGTGCATTCAACATGCGTACATACGGCATTGAAGGCCCTAGGTTCGCCGTCCACCAAGATGAGCAGACAGGGCTTTCCCCAAAAATTAAAGGGCGGCGGCCAATGGCCTTCCGCATCCGGTCTGAGTTGATCCATGCGATAGGGAGCGACCATATCCAAGGCCCCGGAATGCGTGGCCTCGCGGGGCTTCAGAAACCGGACTACAGGATAAACAATAGCGGCCAGCGTGCCTGCAATGCCCGTCTGCAAGCACATTAAAAGCCAGTTGCGCCGAGAGCCGTATTCCGCCATGCACAGCCTCCCTAAAGATCGAAAAGGTGTATACGCCTTTGGCGCCTTTTTATATCAAATCGCTATATGTCTGTCAAACTCCAACAAGATAGTTTTCAGCCGATAATTTTATTTAGGGGCTCTAACAAAACCTCCCCTCTCCCTTTGGGAGAGGGGCTAGGGGTGAGGGCATTCTCAAATGGATACAAGGTTTTGTTAGAGCTCCTTATTTTGTTGCCTTGGAAGAGGAATGCTAACCGTCGGGGCTGCGATACCCAGATCACGACACAGGGCGGAGATCCGCTCCAACAGCGTCGTTTCCAGCTTGCCGGCATAATGAATGTTGTGGATGTCGTTGCCGGCCCGCAAAAAATCCAAGTCATGCTTGATTTCGTCCAGTTCCGAATCAATGCTTTTAGCGCGTTCCGGTTCAAGATCGGCTGTTACCAAGGCCTTTCTGGCCCGAGCGATCCCTTCATCTATGCCGCCCAACGAATTCCGCAACTCCTGGTGATATAATTGGAGCTTATGTACTTCCGAAGCGTCGTGGCAGGTCGCACATACCTGCAGCGAAGCCCTCCAAAGCACGGTTCCGGATGGGGAAACTTCTTTCACCTTATGGCAGGTCGGGCAACCCAGGCGCGTAAGCGCCATTTCGCCCGCCGATCCAGGCATGATTTCGCTGCCCTTGCCTTGCAGCATTTCGACTTGCACCTGATGATGGTTGGGGTGGCAACTCGCGCAATCTCCGGCAAAATGCACGAGCCGGTTCTTGTCAAGGGAGTGCTCGATTTTCAAGTGGCAGTCCGTGCAATCGATCTTATGTTCCGAAACGTGCTTTTGATGCATGAATTTAAAGTCCTGGATTCGTGCCAGATCGCCTTCCCGGTTGTGGCAGACCATGCATCGTTCGCGCGGCACCTCGCCCTTTCCGCGGATTACGTCGCCATGACAGTTTATGCAGTCCACGCCTTTTTTATAGGCCAGTTCATGCGTGAATTTGACGTCCCCGCCCAGATCGAATTCCTTGGTGGGAATCTGGTGGCAGTTCGTGCAAGCCGACAGATCCTCGTTAAAGGGCATGTTCTTGAAGTGGCAAAGGTAGCATGTCGTAAGTGTCACGGCCATGTGCTGCTCGCCTTGGACGATCTGGCTGTGGCAACTAGTGCAGCGAAGTTGGATTCCCCGCCGCGTTTCGCCCAGATGCGGCGTATGGTCGAAGTTTATTCCGCGGTATACCTCCCGGCCTGACAAAAGGCGCGTCTCGTGGCATCCGGAACGCAGGCAACTGGCATCGGGGACCTCGGCCGCCGGGCGCGGACCTTCGCTGCTGGTGACGTATTTTGCCAATTGCACCAGCCCCAGCATTTTTCCCCGCAGTTTGCCCCCAAATCCCGGGGCAAAGTGGCATTCGATGCACGGCACGTCCTTGTGCTTCGATGCCTTCCAGGAATCGTAATACGGTTCCATTATATGGCAGCTTCTGCAAAAATCCGAGCGCGATGTGTACAACCCGACGCAAAATACCAATATCAACATAAGGAAAATAAAAGACGCGAGCACAGCCAAGAGCCTCAAAAGGAGTTGACGGACCTTCCGCCCGATCTCCGGCATTCTTTCGCGCATCTTTCTTAGCGCAATGCGGAATTTTAAACGCCGCATTGTTCTCCCGGATCTTTTCGAGCGGGATCCCTTTGTCGAGTCGTCATCAGAAACGTTATCAGTGTTCACATTGTCATTCCATGGCGGCCACAATGATACCGGCTAGCAAGCCGAGCCCCACAAGCAAGGCAAAATATCCGCCCAGCCTGACAAACAACAAATACCGTTTCGACGGGACGGCCTTGCGCATCTGCTCCAATTTGCCTTCCCGGCGGAGCCGCTCCATGTATTCCGGGCGTTCGGTTTTGAATTCTTCCTCGCCATATAGTCCGGTGAGCACCGACATATCGGCGGGAAATTTATCAGCTCGCAGGTGCGTATTGAAAAAGTGAACGGCAAATACAAATCCCGTGGCCAACAGCGCCTGGGTGGAATGGATTACCTTGGCGATATTCAACGTTATTCCAGGAAGGAACAAACAAAACAGGTTTGGAAACCACAGAATCAATCCCGTAGTGCCGATAATCAGCACATCGGCTATCGCGCCCCAGAAGTCGAACTTATCCCAATATGCCCAACGTTCAAAGGTGGGTTTCGGCCCCAAGCCGACAAACCAGCGGAGCATGCAGAAGAAGTCTTTCACGTCGCGCCAGTTTGGCACGGGCGAATCCGGGCCGAAAATTAAACGCATCCGCGACTTGCCCCCTCGCCGGCCTTGGCGATAACGTACGACAAGCAAAATCATGTAAGCGAAAAAACACACAAATGTGCTTACCGCGAATACCCGATGCCAGATGCTCGTAGACGCGAATCCGCCCCATATAAAGGCCAAATATTTGGCCCAGTTGTACTCGCTGTACTTCAAGGGCACGCCAGTCAAGGCAAGTCCCAGGAATGAAATCAAAAGCAGTGTATGCCCCCAGCGATGAAATGGGGGAAATCGTTCGTAGGCCTTTTCGCCCGGCCTCAATGGGTGCACGCGGCCGTTTTGCAAAACGTCGATCAGGCTACGCACAAACCAAAGCATGCAATGCACGCCAAAGAAACTGAACACCGTTATCATCAATGTCATCAGCGTCACGTACACCCAATACAGCACCGGATCGGTTTGCCGATTGGTGTGGTCGGCGTGTGGATCGAAGTTCGCAAACCTGCGATTGGCGTTGGAGTGACATTCTTGGCAGGTTTTTAACTTGTTTTTCGCGGAAAGGGGCGAGAGCGGATTGGAAACTGCCAGAATATCATGCGAGCCGTGGCAATCGGAACACTTTGCCGCGGGTCCGTAACCCAACTCGGTCAACTCGCCGTGGATGCTCATAGCATATCGGCTGGAGAGTTGCCCGTGGCAGTTGCCGCACAAATGGGGAAGATTCTGGCGGAAGTGACTCGATTCGGCAAATTCGATGCTATGTCCCTGGTGACAGGACGTACAAGACGGATGCCGCGTGCTCTTTCCGCCGGGTGCCAAGCGATTGGCCGGCTCTCCGAGGCCTTTTCCACTGGCATGAATACTCTCTTGCAACCGTTCGGCGATGAAACGGTGGCATTTTCCACATGTCTGGGCCACGTTGGCCGAGTAGAGCGAGGATCGTTGATCGGCCGGTTTATAGATGCCGTGTGCGCCGTGGCAGTCGGCACAGGACGCGGTCACCTGCAGTCCCATTTTGTATAGTCCCAGGCCGTGCGCATTCTTCTTGTACGATTCATAGTCCTTCTCGTGGCATGAGCCGCAGACCTTCACCTGGTTGTCGATAAACACCGGAGAGCCCGGGTCCTTGACCGGCAAAAGCTGATGGGATACCGCTCCATGGCATTGATCGCAGGAGAGCAGAGTTCCGCTGCCGAGTTCGTTTTTCGGCCCGGCCTTTGAGTGCACGCCCTTGACGAGTTCCAATGCCTCTGCATCGTGGCAGTAGACGCAGTATTTTTTCACTTCATCCGGCTTGGATCGGAAGCCGTCTTCCAAGGCGTGAGCTTCACGGGGTTCCTGACTTTTATAATTCCCGCCATGGCAATCGGTGCAATTAACGCCTTTTATCCAATGCACGTCTTTGGCGAGTTTATCGCGCAAATAAAGAATTGCCGCGACTTTTCATCCCAAAGATCAGTATCCCCGTGACATTGAATACATGAATTATCGTCGGGGGCAATGTGGGAACCCGTCTTCGGAGGCGGCGCTGGAAGATTAGTTTGCCGCGCGGGCTCGGTGTCCGCCGCGGATATGGTGGTTGCGTCGCTTGTCTCGCGGTTGGCAGATACTTCGACAGACGCTTGGGCGACGCTTTCACGATTTGCCGCCGCCGCATCCGGTAATTTTATCGAATCATGATCATCCGCAATGCCAATCGCCGGCGCAAACGCCAGCAAAACGATGGATAGGATTTTCATGACTCAACGTTAAAATCAACCGAGGCCTCGACCGTCGAATCGACTGAAGATCATTGCTTGTCGTATTTCGGATGTTCTTGATGTCCCTGCACCAGATGGCAGGCCACACATACGTTTTTCGGAAGCACCTTGTAGATTGAATCCCGGGCGGCCTTCTCTTCTTCCGGCGATAGAGTTTTTTTGTTTAAAAGCGGTTTGCAGACCTTCTCATGCTCACTTCCCGGCCCGTGGCAGGCTTCACAGGTCGTACCAACCAAGTTGGGCGTAGATTTCGCATCCTTGAAACCGCTGGGCTGACCGTATCCGGTGGTATGGCATTTCAGGCATTCCGGGTCGGCCTGATATTTTGCGGGAACGCTCTCCCATGCTTCCTTGAAGTGTTTCGTTTTTTTCCAGGAAGTATTTTGCTTGAAATGACATGCCGAACATGCCTTGTATCCAATGTAAGTTTGCCCTGTCGGCGGTGCTGGTTCAGGCCCTTCCTCCTTCGATGGCGGTTGCGAGTTTGCGTTAATAACTAGTCCCACAAATGCGATAAAAATCGCCGCCACAAATATCATCACCAAACTCTTATATGGAGACTTCCACATAAAACTCACTCCTTATTATGGAAAGGGATGTTATAACCCTTTGGGACCGAAAAATAATATCAATAAATTACTTTACATAACACTTGTGTTCAATCCCCTCTACTCAGTTTTTTTATTAGAGTCAGGTCAATAAAAAAACATCAGACCAAATTATATCGTGAAATACATAGGGATTACCCTGATACTGGAATATACATCACTTAGTTTATTATGTACATGGACATTATTTGTGTTAAGATACGCAAATAAATAACAGCATTGGGCCACATTTAGTTTTGACATGAACACTATATATTGTTAGACTCCCTCCTCCTTGTCGTGACTATTCGACCATTCTCACACCCGAACTTGGCATTGGGAACTCTTTAGGAAACCAATACGCCATGACCACCAGCCGGAAACTGGCAGTTGCCTCGATACTTGTGGCAGGCGCCATCATTTTTTTGGCTTATTTAGGTGCTGCCGAAAGCTGGCAGTATTACCTGACCGTTGATGAATGTTTGAAAGATGTTTCATTGCACAGCGGAACTTGCCTCCGCGTTAACGGTAAAGTTGCCGGCGGCAGTCTTCAAATTGCCCCGGATCGGCATCAGGCCGATTTTACACTCCAAGGCGTCAAGGGATCGCTGGCAGTGACCTTTAGTGGTTCAATTCCCGACAACCTTGCGGAAAACATGGATGTAGTGGTGGAAGGTCGCATTAAGAATGAAACACAATTCCATGCCGATAAAATTCTCACCCGTTGTACAAGTAAATATCAGTCAAAAACCTCCTCCTCTGCATCAGTACCGCACTCTGAACCGGAGGTTGCCTTGTGACGGTCTTCGGGCAATTAACACTTTTGTTCGCATTTGTCTCCGCGAGCTATGCGGCCTTTGCCTCCGTGGTCGGGTGGCGATTTGATCATCGACTAATTCGACGTAGCGGTCACGTTTCAGCATTTGCCTCGGTTGGAGCCATAAGCATTCTCATGCTTATCTTGATCCACGCTTTGGCGCACAGTGACTTCCGTTTTGCGTACGTTGTACAAAATAGTAACTGCACATTGCCATGGTATTACTCAATTTCAGCGCTATGGGTTGGACAGGCCGGTTCACTGTTGCTTTGGAGCTGGTTTCTGGGCGTAGTGGCCCTGCTCTATCGATTTTGGCCTCGCAAGCAAACTGATCTCTCTCAAGATCTCACCTTTGGCGTGCTTTTAACATATTTAGGTTTTTTGGCGGCCGTCATGGTATTAGCGGCTGATCCCATGGAACCAAGCCTCTCGATCCCGCGTGAAGGCCTGGGAATGAGCCCGCTTTTGCAACATCCGGCCATGTTGGTCCATCCTCCTGTGATTTTTCTGGGCTATGCAATATGGTCAGTACCTTTTGCCTTGGCCTTAAGTGCCCTGCTGACGGGCCGGATTGACCGCCGCTGGTTCGACCAGGCCCGCCCTTGGGCCCTTTGTGCATGGACCATCCTTGGCCTGGGCATACTTCTGGGCGCGAAATGGGCCTATGATGAACTTGGCTGGGGCGGCTATTGGAACTGGGATCCCGTGGAAAACGCTTCGCTGATGCCTTGGCTTACGGGCACTGCACTGATTCACTGTGGTCTCGCCTGGCACCATAGGGGGCTACTTAAAAAGGCTACTCTGCTGCTGGCTATAGTTACCTTTGCGCTCTGCAATTTCGCGGCATTTCTTACGCGCTCCGGACTATTCGGCAGCCTGCACGAATTCAGCCAATCGCCTATTGGTTGGATGTTTTTGCTGCTAATGGGAATAATTGCTATTATGGCGACCGTACTCATCCCTTTGCATCGCAAGTCACTGGCTGCCGATAATCATATATCCGGCATTTTTTCCCGTGAATCTTTTGTGACGATCGCCACAATCGGCTGGCTGGGACTGACAATCGTGGTTTTTTTGGGCACGGTATCTGTTCCGCTCTCCGGAATGCTGTTTACCCGTAAAATCACAGTCGGCCCGGAATTTTACAACTATGCTTTGATGCCTGTTGGGATCGTGATGCTTTTAACCACCGCGGCTGCTCCGGCCCTGCGTCGGGGCGCTGTCGTCAAGCCTGGCCAGCGGAAAGCATTGTGCATTGCCCTCCTCTCAGCGGTCCTGAGCGTTTTTGTCGCCGCGGCTCTTGGGATGCGCCGCCCTTTGGTTTTGGTGGTAACCGGCTCGGCAACGTTTGCGCTTATAGTTTTTCTGGCAGCATTGTTTCTTGACGGCACATCGGTAACCGCCTTCTCGCGTTGGAAAAAGGTTTTTACGATCCTCCGAATCCATCGCCGCCGATATGCCGGCTTTGCCGTTCATCTTGGATTTGTCGCTATTGCCGTCGGCGTGACCGCTTCTTCCTTATGTGCCAGGCGTTGGGAAACCACTCTGCGGCGCGGAGATACGGTTGCATGGGCCGGCCGATCTATCCATTTCGCGGCGCTACAGCAGCAACAATATCCAGATAAGTTGGTGATCAAGGCACAACTTGATATAAGCGCCGCTTCGCAACGACCAATTACGCTCTTTCCAGCTCAACACCTGTACCTGCTGCAAAACCAGTGGACCAGTGAAGTGGCCATCGACTCTTCCCTAAGCGGAGATTTTTACGTGATCCTCGATAGCGGTCGGGGCGAGGACCAAATCCACGTTACTTTTGTTGACAATCCGTTGGTGTCCTGGATTTGGTGGGGCGGCGCGTTGATCAGCCTAAGCGCACTGGTTGGTCTGTGGCCTTTCCGTGCCGTAATTACTCTTTCTGCATCCGCATCCAACACACAGATAATGGAAATTCACAATCCCAAGGCCGGGATGCCTCCGCCACATGCGTTACTGCGCCGGCATAATCCCACTTTTCACCATTCCCAACATTCTTAAAGCCGGAACATCGCATGAATACTGTTTCTCATTGTATTGCGATTGGCGTCAACCTGCTTACCCACCACTACGGCTCGCGGATTGTTTTGAACAATTTGCATCTTGAAATCGCCGCGGGCGAAAGCGTGGCCATCGTGGGAGCGAATGGTTCGGGCAAGACAACTTTGCTGCGATGCATGGCCGGGCTTACGCGGATCCAAGGCGGCGAAGTGCTCTGGTTCGGCCGGCCTGCCGCCGACCCGCCCGCCTCGCGCAGCCTGGTGGGAATGGCCGCCCACGACGGATTTCTCTATCCTCATCTAACCGCTCGCGAGAACCTGGTCTTTGCCGCGCACATGCACGCTGTTTCCAACCCCAATCGGCAAGTAGATTGTCTGATCCAAGCCGCTGGATTAGAGCCGTATGCCTTCCGCCAGGCTCGAAAGCTCTCTCGCGGAATACGCCAACGCCTGAGCATCCTCCGCGCTCTTATTCACGATCCCAAGATATTGATACTCGACGAGCCTTTTGCCGCGCTGGATGCGGCAGGCATGAACTGGCTTGGCTCGACCTTGCAGGAACTCCGCCGCCGCGGGTGCACACTATGTTTTACTACGCATGATTTACTACTCGCTAAAACCCACGCCGATCGAGTGCTGGCACTGCGCGGTGGAGTTTTGGAGGATATAAATAATCCCGGAGAACAGGACCTGTTTTTTTGGCCTTTTTCCAAAGCAGCCTGAGAAGGAAACACACTATGGTCCAGTTTTGGTGGATCATTCACAAGGATTTGACATCCGAGATAAGGACCGGCCGGGTTTTCCCGCCACTGTGTTTATATAGTCTGTTGGTAGCCGCTGTTTTCAGTTTCCAAATGGATTTATTGCCCGGCCAACGCGGGCATATCGCCAGCAGCCTGTTGTGGTTGGTCACGTTTTTCGCCGGCATGTTGTGCATGGATCGCACTTTTGTCGCGGAACGCGAAGACGGATGCTGGCATGCCCTGCGGCTATATCCCATAAGTACGACCGCAATTTATTTCGCTAAACTTGCCGTGAACGTCATCACTTTATCGGCGATGCAACTGGTTTTATTGGCCCTCCTGGTCATGATCGCGGATCTTCCACTGGCAAATCAT
This sequence comes from Pirellulales bacterium, assembly GCA_963844755.1. Lineage (GTDB taxonomy): Bacteria > Planctomycetota > Planctomycetia > Pirellulales > Thermoguttaceae > JBEKIK01. Next base: position 479,284 of record CAWJPM010000010.1, on the reverse strand, counting down.
CCGTGGGCAATGCTGGGTGTGGCCCTGTTGGGAAACTTGGGCCTGGCGGCCGTAGGCACGCTTTTTATGCGCCCTTGGTTTAGCAATGAGCCGCAATAACGGTCTTTTGTCTTTGCTGGTGCTGCCGCTTGTAATTCCAGTGGTGATTGCCTCGACCCAAGCCACCCAATTGCTTTGCGAGAACGATCTTGGCGCACTGTTTTGGCGATGGACTGAACTGCTCATCGTATTCGACGTGGTTTTCATCGCCGCCGGCGCCGTGCTTATCGATTTCGTGGTGGAGGAGTAATGAAATGATGAAAAACAAATCCGACTTTTCATTAAACAGCCTCAGCCTGCATTGCACGGCAGCCGGATCGCTGATATTGGCCACCGTATCAATCTTCTGTTTCGCCGCCGCTGAGAAGACCATGGGCGACGTGCAGCGGATTGTTTATATTCACGTGCCCGTGGCCTGGTTCGGCATGACCGCATTGCTGGGTATGGCAATCAGTGCGGCGTTTTACTTGCGTTCGCGCGATATTTGGTGGGATCACTGGTCTCAGGCCTTCGCCGAAATCGGCTGGCTTTGTTGTACGATGACTATTCTAATTGGATCGCTCTGGGCCAAAGCGGCTTGGAATAGCTGGTGGACCTGGGATCCGCGATTGACTACGGTTTTTCTGCTATGGTGCATGTATTCAGGGTATCTGATTCTGCGGAGCAACTTGGAAGATCCCCGGCAAAGCGCCCGATTCCGCGCGGTTTTGGCCATCGTCGGAGCCCTGGATCTACCGATGATCGCCCTGGCAACACGCTGGTTTCGGGGCATGCATCCAGTTTCCCCGCAAATGGAACCTTCAATGCGGGTGGTTCTGGCAATCAGTGTCGCCGCTTTTACCTTGTTATTTGTGCTCTTGGTTTTAAGGCGACGCGCGCAATTAGATCTGGCCCATCGAATCGCTTCGCTCGAGCAAGACGCCGATCTCGAATCCCTGGAAATATAAGGAGCAATAAATGATATTTTCAGTCCTTGCATTTTTAGCGGTTATCTTGGGAGTGGTTTTTTACTGCTGGTTTTTAAGCGTACAGCAGCGCAGATTGACCAGGTCAGTCGAAATGCTCGAACAACTTCAGCAGCAAACGCATTCCTCTAGCATATCAAACGAGAGAGCCGCATAGTTTATCCCTTTATGCAAACCCCTTACATTCTCCAATACCCGGCTAAGATATTCGGATGATCGTCAAGACATTGATTTTGTTATATTGCCTTTTGACGGCAGCCCCGGATGCGGACCGCGGGACCATTATGGGCACGGTGGTAAACGCCTCTGTCGCAAAAACAGCCATTAGCGGCGCCGAAGTGGTGCTTCGGGCCGAGATTCACGGCGAATCTATGATCTGCGGCCAAACTGTCACCGATCGAGAAGGCCGATTTGATTTCCATAATTTGCCTCAGGGCGATGAGTATTGGTACCTGCCGGGCGCGTAATCACGACGGCGTGCATTTTCCCGGTCCACGTTTGCAACTGACTACGCAACGGCCGTCGGCGGATGTGGAGATTTCGGTATACGATACCATATCGGCGCCATGTCCGCTGGTGATCTGCCGGCAAGATATTGCCATGCGATTTCAGCCTGGGACCCTCTCTGTTACCGAGTCGATCGTCGTGGATAATCCCACACGGCGATGTTATGTGGGCGCCCATTCCCCAGACGGCGACGAGCCGATCACCTTGCAACTGTCAATTCCCCCGAATTTCGAGCGAACCACTTTTCAGACGGAATTCTTTGGCCGACGGTTTTGCCTTATGGGCGATAAACTCGCCACTAGCATCCCATGGCCTCCAGGCCAGCGCGAACTGAAATTCACCTATGTCCTGCCGGCTCAGCAAGGCTTTTTCCTTTGGCAGCGCCACTGGATTTGCCTTGCGAGCAATTACGCCTTTCAATCGAGACGCCTAAGCTAGACGACATTTCCTGTAATCTTTCCGCTGAATCTTCTTCGTCGCCAGACAAGGCTGTCTATCAGTCGCGCGGTGCAACTCTCCCTAAAGGGCACGTAGTCCGTGTCGAATTGGGCCATCTGCCTATCCCTTTCATGGCTCATGCACGCTGGCTGGCCGCGGCATTGCTGCTTGTATCGTTTTGCATTGGAGGAGGTTTGATCTTTAAGCAACTATATGATGCATCTAAACGGCGACCTCCCGTTGATACGCAAAAATGTAATATTTCATCTACAAAGACCGCCCGGCGGGATGGGCGAATTAAAAAAGCCGCTTAATATAATTGATAGCCATTGCCGCGAGTTTGGCGTTGGTATAAAGTAAGCTGATTCAAGGCCTCGATATCACCTTGTCCATCGGAGATGGATTATTGTGTCAAATATTGAAACGCAAAAAACGCGGCCGGCTCTACATCGAATTGGATTCGCAGTATTCCAATGGCTCGCCTCGCTTCAATTGGCGGTCGTGCTGATGGTATTGCTAGGTTGCGTTCTGGCGGAGGCGACCTTTTTGGAAAAGTCGAAGGGCATGGATTACGTTCAATGGTACGTTTACCACAGCTCGTGGTTCGTCGCATTGTTGGGCCTATTGGCCTTGAATATTCTCGCGGCGACATTTATTCGTTATCCCTGGGGCATGTCTCGCATCGGATTTCTGCTTACGCATATCGGAATTCTTTTGATTCTGGCCGGTGCTCTACGGACTTTTATATTCGGCATTGAAGGCGTGATTGTCTTTACCGAAGGCGAAACCGTGCGACAGTACATCGTGCCCAAGGAAGACAAGATCGTCGCCGCCCGGCAAAATCAATCCGGCGATCACGGCAACATGGCGAGTGTCTGGACTTTCGTACCCGGCCCAATAGGCTGGACCGAAAATGAAACTTTGGACCTGAAAACCGAAAACGGCATTTGGTTGAAAATTTTGCGATATTATCCTTTTGCGCAATTGGAGAAAAAATGGCTGCCTGATGAGAGCAAGGTTGGAAAGGCGGCAATTGAATTTACCGTTCTCAGTTCCGACGGCCGAATAATGGATCAAGATTGGATCAGTGCGGATATAAAAGATACAATCAGGAAACTAGGCCCATCGGATTTGTTTCTATTTCAGACGGACGGCGATTATTTTGTGGAGGATTTTAACAATCCTCCGGAAGTGCAGTCCGATTCGGATGGCGTTCTTTCCATGTATTACAACGAGCAGAAACGGCAAGTGCCCGTAAAAGAGAATATCGGAAAAAAGATAACCTTGGGTGATGATGGTTTAGCCGTGGAAATTGCGGAGTATTTACCGAACCCCAAGCTCAAAGAGGGCGACAAATCCATCTCCGATGGCGACCAGCCGGAAAATCCGATGCTGAATATCAATGTATATGCCCCGGATAAAGAAGAATCGCAACGCCAGATCGCGTTTGCCAGATTCCCCACGTTCAATTTAGACGTCATGCACAAAACGACCTGCCCGGTCAAGTTTTGGTATCACCATCCTTCCGTGCCATCCAGCATCGAGTTTCTTAATACATCCGATGGAAAATTATACTGCCGGGTCGGGTCAAAGGGGAAATATAAATCGCAGGGCGAAATTAAAGTAGGCGGCCTGGTCGATATTATGGGGCATTTCCAACTCAAGGTGCTTCAATACATTCCTTCCGCACAACAGCAAGTGACGTTTATTCCCGTCGATGCAAGCCAGTCCGAGCCAACCGCCGATCAACAGGCGGCCGCTTTGATCGCGGTTGACGTCGATGGCGCGGCCGGGGAGATTTGGCTGCACAAAGACGATCCTGAATACTCCACGCGCCAATTCGATGCACCGGACGGACCACTGCTCTTGCGCTTAGGCGAGAAAGAAGTCCCTTTGGAATTCTCATTGAAGCTGGTCCGCTTCAAACACGGCCTGAATCCAGGCCGGATGGGCGACGCTTCTTTCGCCAGCGTCGTGCGCCTGGTCGATCGGGCCGCAAATGTCGATCGGGAAGAAGAAATCTCCATGAATCAACCTCTGGCTTATGGCAAATACGTTTTTTATCAATCGAGTTACGACACTCTGCCCGACGGTCGAAATGTGTCGCGGCTAAGTGTTGGATGCGATCCGGGCAGATTCCTCAAATATGCGGGCAGCTATTTGTTATGCGCGGGAGTATTTATCGTATTTTATCTCAAATTACCGAGGTTTAAAAATAACCTTGCGGCTGCTTGCGCAATCGCATTCTTTGCAGCGGCATCCGCCGCGTCGGCCGGCGAGACAACCGCTTTCGATTGGAATACCTGGCGAAATTTGCCAGTGCTGGACAACGGACGGCACAAGCCCTTCGACACTTTGGCAAAAGAAACCACTCGAACTATATGCAACAGCGGCAGTGTGGCCGATCCGGAATCGGGCGAGAAGCTCGATTACATGGCGTTTTATCTGACGGCGCTTTTCCAATGGGAAGGTGAAATTAAAGCGCCCGCCCATCACATGTCCGGCTCGCCAGGTTATTTCACAATTCATAAAGCCGATAAATGGGACAATGCCCCGTTGTTTAAGGTAAATAATGCGTCATTGCGAGAAGCCCTGGGGCTGCCGGCAGGCGAGAAATATATTTCGCCCGCAAAATTATATGAAGCGAACTATCGTGATCCGCACGCCGGGAAAGAAATGCCTTTCATTATGCAGGTGCAAAACCTGCAATCGCACCAGGTTCAGCGCATGCCGTCGATTGATAAAAAGACCTTGGAACTGGCCGATGCGTTGTGGGTTTACGAGCAATCGCGCATGGGCGAGATGATGTTCATCGTCCCGATGCCGGGCATGGCCGGCGAGCAGTGGATATCGGCTCACCGACTGATGAGCGACAAGTTCGACGATTCCAGCGATCCGAAAGGCCAAATACGCAAGGCGCAGGAACAATTCAAAAAGGCGAAGCAGGCGTTTTTGGCGAACAATGCCGCGGATTTCAAATCCGCAACCGAGGCCTTGCTGGCCGTGGCTCGCGAAATAGGCGAGCCGACCGGGTCTTATCCCACACAAAATATAATTGGTGTCGAGGTGGCCTACAACCGCATTGCTCCGTTCCGTATCGCTTGGATTTGCTGCGCGGCGGCATTTGTCCTCTCGTTATTGGGCATTATCACCAACAAGCGGCTCATATATATCGCGGCCATGACGGTTTTTACCGCGGCTTTGGCCGCCGTCCTCGTTGGTTTTGCGATGCGAACCATCGTATCGGGCCGGGCGCCTGTGACCAATATGTTCGAATCCGTGGTGTATCTGGGTCTAGGCGCGACCATGTTCGGTTTGTTCTTTGAGTTGTTTTATAGAAAGGGAATCATTCTTGCTGCGGCATCGGCGATTGCGACCATAGCCTTGGTGCTGGCCGACTATTGTCCTGTGATCCTCGATCCGACACTGAAACCATTGGCGCCCATTTTGAAGAGCAATTACTGGCTGACGATCCATGTAATGACGATCACGCTCAGTTATGCCGCCTTCGCCCTGGCCTGGGGCATCGGCAACATCACGCTGGGATTTTACTTGGCGGGCGTTAATAACCGCGAAACCACCGTTTCTTTGGCAAAATTCATTTACCGCACGATGAAAGCAGGCTTGTTGCTGCTGGTAATAGGCACGATCCTGGGCGCGTTTTGGGCCGATGATTCCTGGGGACGCTTTTGGGGATGGGATCCGAAGGAAGTCTGGGCCCTGATCACCTTGCTCTTCTACGCCGCAATGTTGCACGCCCGGCGGATCGGCTGGGTGGGAAATTTCGGGATGGCCGTTTGGAGTGTGCTTTGTTTCCTGGTGGTTATAATGGCCTGGTATGGCGTGAACTTCATGCTGGGAGTTGGTTTGCACAGTTACGGCTCGAGCGGCGGCGGGCAGGAATACGTGATTGGGGCTTTGATAGCTCAATTGTTCTATGTATCAGCGGCAATGATCGCAGCCTCTTTAAATCCACACGCCGACCAACAACGTCTCCCTGCAACCGCTGATTAATAGACATGTAGGGTGCGTGAAACGCACCATCTCCTATGCTGGGTGAGTTTCACGCACACTACAAATATTCACAGCCTCGCCGATAAACAAAAATATTACCCTATAGGCGGCTCACCGCCGTACTCTGGCATTTCCCTTCCAGATGCTCCAAACCTGTTCTTCGTCGGCGGGCTGGGCATAATCGGTCGTAAGTGTTGTGGCCAGTACCCCGGTGGCCCAGGCGAATTGGATCCACTTTTCCGGTTCCCAACCTTTCAGGATGGCGTAAAGCATGCCGCCCACAAAACCGTCGCCGCCTCCGATGCGGTCGAGCACCGTGATTTCCTGCGGTTGAGCCACGTGCCAGTTGCCGTTCTCCGATATAATTGCGCCCCAAAGATGCTTGTTCGTGCTGATGACTTCGCGGAGCGTGGTGGCAAATACCGCGGCATGTGGAAATACCTTCCTGGCTCGATCGATCATGCCCTTGAAACTTTCGATTTTTGCCGCGAGATCTTTGCCGCCGGCCTCCGGACCTTCAATGCCCAGGCAAAGTTGGAAATCTTCTTCATTGCCCACAAGGATATCCGACATTCCGGCGATCTCGGAAAAGATTTTGTGCAGTTCTTTTTCACGGTTCTTCCAAAACGATGCTCGATGGTTCAGGTCGAATGAAATTCGCGTCCCGTGTTTTTGGGCGGCCCGGGCGAGTTCCAGGCAGAACGTGCCTGTATCGGGCGACAGGGCCGCGATCAATCCCGACAGATGCAGAATTTGCACGCCCTCGCGGCCGAAAATCCGTTCCAGGTCGAAATCCTTCACGTTCAAAGTTCGCCCCACTTCGCCCGCCCGATCGTTGTGCACGCGCGGCCCGCGCGAACCGCAACCGCTGTCGGCGATATTGAATTGGTGCCGGTAGCCCCATGGCCCGCCTTGCTCGACTTCCTTGCCTTCGTAGTCGATGTGCCGGCTTGCCAGATTGTCTTTGATGAACCGGGCGATTGGACTGTCCTTGACGAAGGTTGTCAGCACTTTAACCCGCAGTCCAAGATATGATGCCACGCTGGCCACGTTGGTCTCCGCGCTGGTGGCCTGCATGATAAACATATCGCTGCAATGCACGGGCTGGCCGTTGACGGGCGTGATGCGAACTCCCATGCTGGTGGGCACGAGCAGAGAATAGGTATAGTCCTTGCGAAGTTCCAAAATCATGATTATTTTCCCTTTGTCAAATTGCGTTTTTATGAGATCTGTTTACCGATGAAAATAAAGGTCCTAATTATAACCGATTAGCAACCGCTGGCAATCCGCCTGTCCCGGTCCGATCCGAATTTATTTTGATTATACAGTTTTGAGCCGGATTTTAACTTATTTAGCCCCCGGTGATTACACCAGGGGTTTGATTGCGTTTGATAAGCCCCGTTCGTTAATCAGTCGCGTTTTAGTTGTTCCCACCCAAAGAGCCAAGTGCCCCGGGCAATATCGGCGGGACGAGCGGAGTGGAGCGAACTTAGAACCTCGGTTGCATTACGGCGATTATTGACTAAATCACCATATAGGCCGATCAACTCGGCTGTCTCTTCGGCAGTGTGGTCTAGCAATTCAATGCGAAAATGCCGCACGCCGAGGCCCGTCAACCAAGCATGGAACTCCACCAGGGACCGGGGTTGGGCATGAAAAACCGTGTTGCGGCAATCGGCGTCGACCAGGACCGGATGCTCGCAGCCCTTGCGGTCGCGGAGGCGTACATTTCGGGTTATACATGGCCTGTCGCACTGCGGTTTCGCTTCGCGATCGGAATACGCGGCGCAATACAGGCAATGGGCCGTATGGAACATGGGCACATGACAGTGGAGAATCACTTCGAGTTTGGATGGATCGGCATGGCGGGCCATATCGGCAAAGGTGCTTTGATTCAGGTCAAAGGCGGCTGTTACACGCCGGGCGCCAAGTTCCAGCAATGTCTCGACCGCGAGATCGTTGGCGGCATTAAGCGAAAAATCGGCGATCACCGGAAGACCTGCGCGATGGAAATAATCAATCGCGGCCAGATGGCGAGCCAAAATACCGTCGGGCCGTAGGTTATAGAGATATTCCAACGATGCGGCGCTGTCGGGCTTATGGATGCGCGTCGTGGCAAGGAAGATTTTCTTTCCGGCAGACCGAACCAAGGAGATCGCGCGGGCGTAATCCTCGACGGCGCGAAAATCGGCATAAATCGTATCGACGTTCAAGGCCGAGGCGGCTTCAACCTGCTCGATGCTCCGGCACAAGACATGCAATAACGGTTTCGTGGATTTGGTAGAGTGGTTGCTTGCAACCACGCCGTACGTCGATCGTGCTTGAGCACGAAGACTGCGGCAAGACCGGTTCATCAGGTAAGGGAGTAATCGGGCGTTTTTCGCATGGAATCGTCCAAGGCCGCAATCATCGCCCGACGCATTTGACCAAGCACGCTCAGCGGGATCATGGGGCGGCCTTCGATCCGGGCATTGAGATGCCGCAATTGATACGGCGTCCGGCCCAAACGCCCGAATTGCTCCCGAAGGAGTTCGACGGTGAGTGGATGCTTGATGGCCTCGGCCAACGGCTCCTCAGAATCCAAGACGCAATGCGCCCCGGAACCGGCCAATGCTTCGACGATGCAGTTTTTCGCCTGCGGCGGCCCGAACGACCACGTCCAATGGAACGCGCCGCTTGGGATATGGAAGTCTCGAACGATTTCCGCAACTCTTTCATCAATCGCGGATCATCGGTGCGATAAATCGACTGACCGGGTTGAATCCGCCTCAAATCGAGATCGTTCCGGCCGAAGGCCAACTCGACCTGCGACTCGGCGTCGGCCTGTTCCACCGACCGGCGGTTTACGAAAATCTCGTAAATCCGGCCGCCTTGTTCGGCGTCTTGATCGTGCAACTCCTCGAACACGACGCCTTGCCCGCGCCGGACAGAACGGGTCAAGCGGACTAGGACGCGATCGCCTCGCACAGCCGCGACCGCACCGACCGGAACGCCCCGCTTGGCGGTGTTTTTGCCCGGCACAAGTGCATGAGGACGCGGGCCGTCGAGCCAACCCGATGAAAATCCCCGCGAAAAAGCGACTTCCAACTCTTCGAACTGCTCCGGCTCCAAGACGAACGGCTTTCCTTCCAAGGCCGCATCCAACGCCCGGCGGTAACAACGCGTGGTCAAAGCCACGTACTCCGGTTCCTTCAAACGCCCTTCAATTTTAAAGGCCGACACTCCGGCAGCCAACAGTTCGGGCAACCGATCCCATAATGCCAAATCGCGGGGACTGAGCCAGTAGCGTTGTAGCAGGCACTTCGTGTGCGATTCCGCACCGGAGTGTGCGGATACATGACCGTTTTCGAGCAACTCGTAGGCCATGCGGCATGCCTGGGCGCATTGGCCTCGATTACCGCTGCGTCCGCCTAGCACCAAACTCGCCAGGCATTGCCCCGAATAACTGATGCACAGCGCCCCGTGGACAAAAACCTCCAGTTCAACAGATGTCGCACGGCGCAAGGCCGCGATTTCATGCCAACGACAATTCACGCGGCAACACAACTCGCTTCACCCCGTAAGACTCCACCGCCCGGATGCACTCGGCGCTGGAAAGAGTCATCTGGGTCGAAGCATGTATGGGAAACTCCGGACACAAAGCATGTAAAAGCCGCAATAATCCCAGGTCCTGCACGATGAGGGCGTCGACGCCCGATTGGATCGCCTTGCGGGCAATTCCTTCCGCGGCAGCTAATTCCCCGGCAAAGACGAGCGTATTGAGAGTCAAATAACCCTTCACGCCCCGTTGATGCAAATAAAACATCAATCCGGGCAGTTCCTCGATGGGAAAATTGACAGCCCGATCCCGGGCGTTTAAACCTTGTTGCAGCCCGAAATAAATCGCATCCGCCCCGTTTTCCACGGCGGCGCGGGTACAATCCCAACTCCCGGCCGGAGCGATCAATTCACAGGGCATGGCAGATGCAGAGGACATGATTTATTACACGGCATCAAGCGGCGACACAAAGGTGTGATGTGAATTGCATTGTAATAATTAGTTATCATTGGTTTGCCATTCATTAAACCACTGCGATAACGTCAATACCTCATCAATTTCACTTTAATCAAAGCGCCATCGGAGGGCAAACGCAAGCCTGAGATGTTCATGTCGCCATTGCGCACTCGCGTGGTTTTCCAATCGCCTTTTTCATAAATGCCCTCCTCGACTAGAAGAAATTGGGCATTGGTCAGCTCCGATCCCATGGGCGGTTTGAAATCCAGGGCGGCGTCGAATCCGGCAATCAAAAATTCGTCCGGCCCAAGTTCGCCCACCAGCACGCGGCCTGTAGGCGGCGGACGGTTCCAAGGCGGTAGCGCCGGTGGCTGGAGCGGAACTTCTGGTCGGGGGACGGAAACGGACCAGAATATCATAGCGGTCGAAATAAAGATTGCGGCCGGGTATCGCGACCTCCTCGACGGCGGCCTGCAACTTCCCGGCGGCCTGCAATTGTGCGATAACGGGCAGGGCCGGTTTCACCACGCGGAAATTCGCCGCAATGTCGCCGAACTGCGGATTCAACCACATGCCGGAATTGGAATCGAAACCGTAGCACGTAAAACCTATGGCCGAATAATCGGCCAGGGCATAGAAGAAATACCGGGCAAACGCCTTGCCGCCGCCGGTCTCGACGATAAACAGCGGATTGTCCGGCCGGCGGTAACGCGAAAGGATCGTGCGGTAGATTTCCGACGATTGATGGTAGATGTCCGGCCCGATAAGATCGATGTCCGGCGCACAGGCCTTCCACAGGTCGATCATGTGCGATTGCGGACCGCCGCTGGGATAACTGTCGCCGGGACGATCGAACTCGAGGAATCTGTCGTTGGTGCCATAGCCGCCCATCCACACGTTGACGAACGTCGGGATGGGGTAGATTTCCTTGCCAGCCCGGGCCACGGTGTTGATGTAGGTGGAAACATGGTAGCCCGTGAACATTTCCTCGGCCCGGGGGCCGAAAACTTCCTTCCAAGTGCCCGGCTTTTTGTTAAGGGCCCTGACCAGCGCATCCGGAACCGCGGCCGTTGAACAATCGCGTGGCCTCGGGCGAGTAATCGCGCACGGAGCCAAGCAGGCCCGACTCGTTTTCCACCTGCATGAGAATCACGGTCTGATCTTTTGCGTCGATTTCCTTGAGATGTTTCATCAGTTCGCCGTAGGCCCGGCGGTCGGCCTCCAGAGTAGCCTGCCCATGCGGCGAAAGCACGCGGATCGGCCGGCCGCCGTAATCCAGTACCCGCGGGAATCGCTTGGTGTCGGTTTTTATCCAATCGGGCACGTAATCCATCGCGCCGTTTTTATATGTGCCGAACCAAAGCGGTATGGCCCGCAAGCCCTGATCGCCGCAGCCCGCGGATAATCCGATCGACTCCGCTGAAATCGAATTTTCCTTCCTGCGGTTCGATCTGTTCCCAGTATATGGGAAACTCGATCGTGTTTGCATTAAGGGCTTTGAACTTGGGCCAGGCTGCTTCCATGCGATCGGGAAACCCGGTGGAATTCGCCACCTGCCCGCCCAAGAATGATGAACGGCTTGCCATCGACGATAAATTGAGTGACCGCGCCCCGTTTTTCGAAATGGGGCAGGGATGACTGCGTCTGAGGAGGCGTTTGAGCGAGCGATGCTGTCGCTGTGAGCAAGCCGATTGTGAAGCAGTAAAACAGAGTTTGAAGTTTCATACCCGTTTCCTTCAGTTATTCGTGTCAATGGTTGCGTGAAATGAATTACTTCATTAGTCTTCCGTTACTGCGCAGTTTTTCCTGTTGCAATAATCTGAATCGGTCCCATCAGGCCCGAGGGAACCGGCCGGATTTGATCCATGTTTTGCGGCTGAAATCGTTCGCCGAAGCGGGCGTTTAGGGCCTTGTAATCGGGCAAGGGGTGATTCTTGAAGTCGGCCATGTAGTTGACCGCGAGGTTGGCCACTTCGATGCGAATCTCGTTTTCACCGCTTTTCAGCAGGCCCGTAATGTCAACGCTATACGGCGGGCACCAGACCGATCCTGCCCGCTTGCCGTTTACGTAAACCACGGCCGCCTCGCGCACCGGGGCATCGAGCACCGCCTGCATGTCGCGGACCGGGCCTGGTCGGGGCCCGCATGGCCTCAGCGGTATCGGATTGCGGCCTGGGCGGTTCGGTAATATCCGCCGGCATCTCGGATTCGTCGCCGTCAGCCTTAGCCTTGGGTTTGGGCTGTCGCCGAATGCTGATTTGCAGGGCAAGCCCGTCCTTGAGCATATCCGCCGGCACGGAGACCTAACTTTTTTCATAAACGGCCACGCCCGAGAAATAGCGGGTCGTTTCATTATCCGTCCATGAAGTCAGCTTGTCCATCATCACCGGCTTTTTATCCTTGCCGAAAGTAACGTTCCAGCCATCGCTTAAGATCGATTGTTTGCGGGTGAAGGCAGTTGCCTGTGCCGCCGGTTGTGCGGGCGGGCAAGCGCGCTTGGTGAATACGATTATTTGTGAAGCATAGGGTTCGAGATCGAGATTTATCGAAGATGCCATCGCTGTCGCGATTGGCAACATCAACCGCGGCAACCCGGCCGGTCATCGGATCCCATTTCTCCGGGCTCATTGCTTGAACTCGGAAAGTCGCCTTCACGTTCTTTGGCGATGTTGCCCGTGTTGGCCACGAAGTAGATTTCGCCGGAGTCGGTACTGCGATGCACGAAAGCCAATTTCCGGCGCGGCCGGCTCGAATTTGACGTCCGGCTGCAGGAGCTTTGACAGCACTTCGCCCAACTCTCTATCCGATTCCAGGAATATTCCCGGAGAGTTTTGCTCTTTGAACAGTCGCTGAGCGATTTCCTTCACGGTTTTTTGGTCCTCATCGGTGGCTTTGAAACCCGGCGCCATGCGAGGGAATTTTTCGCGTGGCAATGAGTATGCCGCCGCCTTTGGCGAACTCCTCCAACTTTCGCATCGTTGACGGCGGAATTCGTTCGACGCCGGACAGCACAACGACCTTATATTTCAGGTCGCCGAAGGCCAATGCGCCGCCTTCCACCTTGCCGCGCATGTCGAGCAACCCGTCGTCGAAGAAATCGAGATTGTAACCCGATTCGAGTATCTGGCGGATAATTTCGCGCCCCAGTCGCCTGGAAACGGCGGAATTCATAGCCACCTGGCCCGGAGTGAAGCTTGCCCAAGCGTCGCTATCGGCCAGATAGAGCGCGACGTCGTTGGCGGGTTGGCCTTGACGCATCATGTAACTGACGCGCTGGAGATATTTCGACACATCAGGCATGACAATCCACCACGGATTGCTTTCGCCAAATACCATGGAGGCGTAAAATCGCCAACCGGGATACTCGATCCCGGGCGGCGAATAAGGCCACCCATGGCCGATCATCTGATTGACCCCCTGCAAAAAATGCAGGTCCGCCTCAGCCTTCACGTCCAGAGGAGTCGACCGGAATACGGGAGAATGCAGCCAGGTCCATGTTTCGGAACTGGAAATCGGACGTCCCAGCAGGTGACTGGCCGACGACGCCCAGCGCGTTTCGCGGAACCCCTTCCAGGTGTAGCCCTCGCCTTCATCAAGGTCGGCAAAAGCATAGCTATAAAGCGCCGCGGGCGGAGTGCCGTAAGCCTGTATGCGGAATTTCGTCCCGTTTTGTTTCGACCATTTCTCAAAAGCCGAGATGAAATAATCGTTGAAGATTTCGGTCAGCGTTTTGCCCCAATCATGGCGAATATCCGCAGTTTTCGGGCCGATATCGTTGAAAAGCGCCGGAAGATACGGCTTCAAATCGTAACCCCGGCGGCGTTGGAATTCGTCCAGAAAGTTGTAGGTCCAGTCTTCGCCGGCCGATTCCAGGCTGTCGCAAAAGACCGCATAAGGCGGGTTTGGACCGCAGGCCTTTATCGCGGGCTCGGCAATTTCTTTGATGAACTTATCGATAACGGCCGGGCTGTAGTGGTCGATCACGTAGCCCTCGGCCCCGAATGCCGCACGCTTGACTTTCATCTTTGTCTGGCTTGCGATATAAAACGTGATCTGATTTCGCCCTTTTAAGTCGGCGGGTATCTGAGCCGCACTGTTCCGAATTTCCACCTCTTTAAATGGATTTTCGCCGGGTTGGATATTTTGCACAGGTCCGACAAAGACGGCAAACACCTTTTCTCCTTCGCCGATTTTCGGCAACACAATGCTGGTTTGCCCCTCGGTGATGTCACTTTTTATCGTACGCAATCGACCGGCGGCTTCGCTAATCGGAAACTGCGGGCCTCCGTAGGGCCAGCCGCTGCCGAGGGTCAAATCCATGCGCAATCCGAGTTCTTTTGCCTTTTCGGCCGTAAATCTAATCGCGTCGAGGTGCTCCTGCGACAGGAATTTGAATTTCTTGATTCCCGGCTTTTCATCGTCTAGCACCAGCGGATAGGTCGTTTGCACTTCGACGCCGCCGATGCCGCCTTCCTTCATCAACTTCATCTCTCGCTCGAGTTCAGCCTTATTTACAGACGGCCCGAACCACCACCAACGCATCATGATCCGCGAATCGTCCGGCGGCCGGTCGAAATTGCGCTTAAGTTCGCCGACGTCCGCGGCCCATAAAGGCATCGCGCACAGCATTACCGCGACATTTACCACAAAGATGATCGATTTGGAGCAGGCTTTCATGTTATCCTCATTTTTTTCTGGTGAATAATTTCACTTCATGCCAATATTTTATCACATTGGTTTCCAAACATTCAAGCTATAAGAATTGACAAACCTCAATTGCCCTCGGGCTTTGCCGGCGTACTATCCGGGCTGGCCGGCATGGAAAAGGTTTCAACCGGATCGGGGCGGCTCGGGTCGAACGCCGGTACGTCGTCGACCAGGAATTTCGCAATGCCCAATTTGTTGGCTTTAATCCCTTCCACAATGCATTTAGCCAGTTCATAGCTGCCGTAGTTATTGTGGTGGGTGGTGTCTTGAAAAGCCTTTTTGACGTTCTCCGGACCTAAGGCCTCGTAAAAGGACTTGCTCATAGCATTTAAATCAATCAGCGGCACATTCTCTTCCTTAGCCGTTTGTCGCACTGCCTCGGGATAATCGCCCAGTGTGTTTTCGATCTTGCCACCGGCATCGAATTTCAAGCGGTGCATGGAGGTTATCAAAACCGGAATGGCCTCGTGTTTACGGGCCTCTGCTATGAAACGTTTCAGAGTTTCTTTGTATGTGGTAAACGCCCCGGCGTTGGGACTTTTGTCCTTCTGATCGTTGTGACCCATTTGGATGAAGAGATAATCGCCGGGTTTGATGATGCTCATTACCTTGTCCAGCCGTTTTTCGCCGATAAAGCTTTTCAGCGACTCTCCCGATTCCGCGTGATTGGCGATAGCCACTCCAGGCTTGAAAAACCGTGGAAGCATTTGTCCCCAACTATTCCAAGGCTCGCGTGGCTGGTCGGTGACCGTGGAGTCGCCCGCCAGATAAATCGTTATCATCGCATCATCCGCCTTGGAAATTTCCAGTCCGCAAACGCAGGGGCGCGGGCCGTTGAACTCCAATGTGAGCTTGTCGTCCCAATGCAGAACAAGCGGCGGGCCTTTTTCACGGGGCTTCAATCTGACTTCCCCGCCGCCGGCGATTTTAGGCGTGCGGACGTTTACCGAAAAAGTGCGGGTAGCGAATTTGCCGGGCTCAGTGACTACCTTTTCCAGCATCAAGCGGCGGGATTCAGCCTTAATGGTTGTGTTCGTAGCTTGGATTTGATCTCCTAGCGTGACGGTCACATTGTAATTGCCCTCCGGCAGCGCGATTGAAAAGTAAAAAGGCTTGTCGCTGGTGCAAAAATCGCCGCGAAGGGCGTCATCCCCGCCGCGATCTACAGCCGACACCGTCGAACCAAGATCGAATCCATACCCAAGATCATTATTGTATATCGTGGTCGGAAGAACCTGAATGTAACCCGGCTCCACACGGCCGGAGCCGAAATCGAATTTATATGCAGTCTTTTCCGGCGCTGCAAACGCCATCGAGGCGTGTAAAAAAACAGTAACCGTAATAATGCCGATAATTGCCAGCGGGAGAAGGCAAGATCGGAGAACAGTTTTCACAGTAATTCCTTTGGATTTATTAAGCATAGACGCACAAAGTTCAAGGTATAGTCTGGCGTATCACGCTCTCAAGTTGCACGTCAGGCACTGATCGGCAGTCGTGGGCGTAAAAACCTTCTACCGTATCGAGTACAAACGTGGGCACATCGGGCGCATGCTGTGCCTTGACGTTGCGGAATTCGGCATTTTTAACGTCGTCAAGAATAAAGGCCGGACGCAGGTCTTCCTTGAGGTAGCTCACTTGAACGTTGTCCATTTCGATTCCCTTGACGTGGCGGATGTAGAAGCCATAGGCGGGAATAGCGCCGAACATCGAGGGCTCGGGATATTCCTTTTCTTTTTCCTGCGGTTTGAGCGCGGCCTGGTCCTTTGTGCCGCCGCCCTGGTAATAAATGCTGATGTTGCTGAGTTTCACGTCTTCGATGTCATGGCCGGGAATGCCGCTGATGATGGAAGCGCACATCGGATCGGCGTTATACACGACCATGTTGCTGATCGACACCCGACGCAGCTTGCCCACCGGCGTTCCCTCAGGGCCCCGCATTCTGGCGCTCAGACGCAGGAAAATAGGGCGCTGTTACGTCGCGCATAGTGATATTCGTGATCGATACGTCTTCCAAAAGCCCGCCATCTACGGTCTCCAGGGCCAGCCCTCGGCAGCGATCGAAAACACAGTTGGCGATGGCGATGTTTTTAAATCCGCCGTTCGATTCGGTGCCGAACTTGATCCGCCCCATGACTCCGTCGTTATCGGGTGAATGCAGCGTTTTTCGCTGAAAGGTGCCGTCGAGCAGCGTGCCCACGTCGTAGCCACTGACCTGGCAATTCACGATGGTGACGTTTTCGGTCGCCCGCGCGAAACCAAGAGCGAAGGAACTTTTAAGCACGATCCCGTCGTCGTTGGGCGAATTTACGCTGCAATTCGAAACCCGCACGTTGCGGCAGCAATCAATGTCTATTCCATCGCGGTTGGTGTCGATTTTCAGGTTGTCGGTGGTAAGATTATCTACGCCGGTGGCGAGGATGGCAAAGTGGCCGCAACTGAGCATGGAAAAGTCGCGGAGGATGACGTTGCGGCAATTTTTCAAGGCGATAGCTTTGTTGCCCCGGCTTCCAACGCGGTTAAGATGTTCCAGCCCATGGCTTAAGCCTTTTCCATAAATTCGGCCGGGACCGGTAATGGATATGTTTTCCAAGTCTTCGCCCCAGATCAGGCTGTTGTGGAAGTGGCTGTGGCCGAAATCCTGGTATTTGAATTTATCTCCCCAAATGTTGGGCTCTCCTTCATCGAAATCCTTGGGATCGGCCGAGGCTTCGATAGCGGCGCCCTGATCAAGAAAAATAGCGATGTTACTGGCCAGGTGGATGGAGCCGGATAGATAGGTGCCGGCAGAAAAATACACGGTGCCGCCGCCTGCTGCAGAGGCCGCGGCAATTGCCTTATTTATTGCCGCCGTGTCGAGTGTCTTGCCATCGCCGCTTGCGCCAAAGGTTTTTACATCGAACACGCGTTGGTCCGTTGTAGCCGGCTGCGCGTCTGCGCCCGGGCTGGCGCTTGTCGATACAGCTAATGTAAAAAATAACAAGGAAAAACGCCGGAGAATTTGATATTTCATTGACTTTCTTTCGTATACTGGCGATTCAGCCAGGAGGTTGGAATATCAACTGTCATAAGATTGAGATTTTTACCGTTCGACAGCAGCCCGGATTGAAACAGGATTCGCTTTCCGTCCGGGCTGAAAAACGGATGGGTGTGATCAGGCTTCATCTTGTGGTCGGTGGTCAAGAGCATGGTCTCGTAATTATGCCGATCGATGAGATAAATATTTCCCTCAAAGGTGTCGCCCACGGCCCACCGGCCATCGGCAGTCCCGTTGCAATGCCAAAAACCCAGGGTTTCATTGGTCTGGCCGATGATCCTCATCTCGTTGCTGCGCACGTTGATTACGGCAATTCCGGTGGGCTTTTCCCGCAGCTTGGGCAAATGGGCCATGATGTTGAACATCACGTGGTCTTTGTCGATCCAGACCTCGTGCGTGGTCCATTCGTCGGGAGTTTCTATGTATAGCGGTCGGTTGCCCGTTCCGTCGGCCTTTACGATCCACATCCGCTGCGGGGTGTCGCCGCCGGTTTCGTGGCAATATAGGATTTCGCCCGGCACAAAAGGATTCACCTGCACGTGGCCTATGCGAAAAGGCACGTCGATGATCTTTTTCATCTCCCCGGTCGTGAGATCTATGCCGCGGATCTCGTAACGCCGCGTTGTTTTAGTCGTCGAGCCTTCCTTTTGTGCCCCAGTCGCTTCTTGTTTCTCATTTTGTGGTGCTGCGGGACCTTCAAAGCTAACTCCGATGTAGGCCGCCGTTTCATCCGCATCAAGGACGAAACCGCCTGCATCCTTCAGATTCTCCGGCATAGTCATGATCACGCGTTGATAAGCATCCGGCGATTTCATAGTTCCGGCCTTGCTGTCGGCCAAAAGCGGATCGAGTTTAAGTTCGATCAACTCCTTGGGCCCATTTATCGCCCCTCGAAAAAAATAAAGACGGTTCGATTTTCTGGCCACATTCAAACTGTTCGTCCTGGTCGAGCCCTCGGTAAGTTGGATTATCTCCCCGGTTTCATCGCAAAGCGCAAAGGCCTGATTACTCTCATCGCTTGCACGATCGGAGCGAAAAATGATGTATTTTCCGTCAGATGTCCAATGTGGATGAGTCTGGTACGGCAATTGGTCGTTAGCCGGCGAAGTTGTCAGGGCCGTGATCGTCAGGCCCGTGACTTTATCTGCAAAGGTTCGCCTTTCCGATGGAAAGCGTTTGCCTACATCCGAGGCAAGCGACAACGGCGTCAAAACGGCATAAAAAATTGCACCAACAATAATTGATAGTAAAACTTTCATTTTGCAGTAGGCTCCCAGCGCTCAGGCGCGGTTGACAAGTAATTTAAAAGTGGACAGTCCTTTAATTCCTTGATTCCTTCGACGACGCACTGGGCGTTAAGCCTGGCGCCGGCATCGGTGGTATGCGTATGATCCTTCGTGGTAAAATATTCCGCCCCGACTTTGTCAGCCCCCTCTAAATCGTAGTGGTTTGCGATGATTTCGTTGAGGTCGATAAAAAACGCCCCGCCCTGTTTTGCCGCTTCTGCCGCCCATTTACCGTAATCTTTCGAGGCCCTCTGGACCTTACCATCCGTCCACATGTTCCTGGGGATAAGCGATAGCACGATGGGCGTTGCGCCCTTTGCCTTGGCATCGGCAACATATTTTCGCATGTACCAGCCATAGGTGTGGACTACCTCTTTTTTGCCCGTGGCCTGCATTTCAACTTCCTCGGTTTCCTCGCCATTGCCTTTTAGCGAAGCCCGGGAGCGGCCCGTGTTTAAAGGTCCGCCGTCGATGTGTCCGAACTGCATCATCACAAAATCGCCGGGTTTCATTGCGGATAAGACTTTATCCCACAGGCCTTCGGTCTGGAATGTCCGGCTGCTGCGCCGCCCATGGCGCGGTTTTGGACGTTGATTTTAGATTTATCGAAGAATTCGGCAATGGGATGCCCCCAACCCCATAAACCGCCGTAGCCGTTGTCGCTGCTATTTTTAACCGTTGAATCGCCAATGATAAACAGCGTCGGCAGCCCTGAATCGGATGTTGGCGGCGAGGCAGGGGGCGAAACCTGTACGATGTCCGTTGATTTTTTTGCCCCCGGGGCAACGCTCTCGATGGTGATCGAAGAATCGCTCAAACCCGGGGCTGAAGCTCTTACGGTGATTTGCCTACCCGCGCCGGCGCCGGCTTTGACAATGGCCATGCATTGGCCTTGGAATGCGCGACGGGGGGAGGTCTGGAATAACGCATGGCTGGATCGGCTGCCGTTGGCAACGGCAGCGATCACGCCCGGGCCGGTAGTGTTAAAGCTTATTAAATCATTGGCCCGAGGATTGAGCACGCCGTTTTCATCGGTAACGGCAGCGATAACGCAGCATACGTCGTCCCAATCGGTCGAAAGTTTATTTCGATCCGCTGTAAGAACAATTTTGGCGGGTTTGCCGGCCGTTTTCAGTTCGTCATTGGCCACATCCTGGCCTTTGTTTTTAGCAATGGCTTTGATGGTCCCCGGTTCAAAATCTACTTTCCAGATCCGTGGCGCGTCGTCGGCGTTGTGCAGTTTGGATCCCAGCGATTTATCGTTTAGCACCAATTCTACTTCTTCACAATTGCTATAAACCTCGACGTTTTCTTCGTGAGGGCCGGCGTCTTGCGGAGTCCAGTCGCAGAATTGCGATTGGCGGCGGTTGAGCGGCTCGAGCCCGGGATCCGCCGACGTGGGACGCGCGGATGCAACCCGGCGGGCAATGCGGACCATCGGTTTCTCGCTCCACCAACTCTGCCGCTCGAAGGCCATGGGCTTGGGTTTGCCGTTTATATCCAAAAGGCCGGAACCCGCCGCGACCATCGGCCAACTGCGCGACTCGCCCAGATAATCGATCCCGGTCCAAAGAAACTGGCCGGCCTCGGGCGGATTGTCGCGGCAGGTCAACCAAATCTTGCGGTCATGTCCCTGCTCAGTGCCGATGATCTTGCGCGTGGGCTTTGCCTGGTAAGCGGCCAGGAGTTCGGCGTCGCGGTAGTTCGTGCCGATCACGTCCAGCATGTCGGCCAAGCCGTTGTCGTAATCGTGGCTCACGTTCGGCCGAAACAAGGCCTGGGTTACCGGCCGAGTGGGATCGTTTTCGTGGCAGACTTCCACCAAGCCTTTGAGGATGCCCTTGGCCAGTTCCTCTTTTGGCGTGTCGTGAATCTCGTTGCCCACGCTGTATAGAATGACGCTGGGGTGGTTGCGGTCGCGGCGGATGGTGTCGCCGGCGTCGATCTTCGACCATTCCTTGAAGAAAAGGTGATAGTCGTGGCGATTTTTTCCCACCGTCCAGCAATCGAAGAACTCGTCCATCACCAGCAGTCCCATGCGGTCGCAGAGGTCCAGGAATTCGGGAGCCGGCGGATTGTGCGCGGTGCGAATGCCGTTTACGCCGATCTGCTTGAGCGCTTCAAGACGCCGCTGCCAAATACCCAACGGGACCGCCGCGCCCATTGCGCCGCCGTCGTGGTGCAGGCAAACACCCTTGATCTTGAAATTCTTTGCCGTTGAGCCAGAAACCCGTGGCCGGTTCAAACTTGAAATCGCGTATGCCAAATGGTACGACATCGTCGTCAATCACGGCGTTGCCCGAGTAGACTTTTACATCGGCATGGTAAAGCACCGGATGGTCCAGGTCCCAGAGCTTGCGGATTGTTGACCGTGATGTCCTGCTTGAAATTCCGCGGATTTACCGGCAGGAATTGTTTGAGGCGCCGTTTCCGAAGTTTGTACGGTTTTATCATCCGGGGCGACAATGCTAATCTTGAGAGAAACCTCGTGTGGGGCGTCGGATTGGTTGACCACCGTGGTCTGCACGCGAACTACCGCCTGGTCCGATTCTATCTTAGGCGTGGTGACGAATGTGCCCCACTGGTCGATGTGCACTGGGTCGGTCGCTATCAGGCGAACGTGTCGATAGATGCCTGCCCCGCTATACCAACGCGAAGCGGGCTGGGCGGAATTATCGGCCCGGACGGCAAGTATATTGGGCTTGTTCTCGCCGAAATTCAGCTTCCCGGTCAGTTCGTAGCGGAAACTGACGTAACCGTAAGGACGTTTGCCGAGGTGTTGGCCGTTGATCCACACGTCGCTATTGGCCATTACGCCGTCGAACTCGATGAACACGCGCCGCCCGGCGTAGTCGGCCGGCAAGGTAAAATGTTTGCGATACCAACCCACGCCGGCAGGCAAAAATCCGCCCGCCCCGCCGGTGGGATTTTTTTCATCAAACGGCCCCTCGATGCTCCAATCGTGCGGCACATTCAAGTACGCGCCACGCGGAATCGTCGAAATCGGGCTTTTCGGCCTTGGGTGCATCGGCCTGAAGAAATCGCCAATCCTGATCAAAGGAAGAGATGATTCGCGTACGCTCAGGGGCATCGACCTCCAGAGCGGCCTGACTTGAGGCAGCGGTCAACAGTACAAAGATTACATTCAAGCCGGTAAAACGAGACATATGTTCTTCCCGCATTTGTTTTCAGAAATAATTATCATTTAGAAGTTATTTACTAACGGGATAGATATTGCCTTACCAGTTTAATTTCCATCGAACAACTTGGGCGGCAAATCCCGCAGATAAACCCGCCAGATCGTCCATACGTGTCCGTAGCCTGGTGTAGTTACCCACTCAAAAAAATCGGTTTGCCCGGCTAAAGACACGGCACGCCTTGGTGAAACCGGACTCTTGACACGAACATCATAGTAGCTGCCATAAATAGGCCCGTCAATTATGACGGCAAGAACATAATGCTTTTCCATCGCAGAAGTTAATCATACATCTCCGGCGTTGGGCGGTATACGATCAACAAACAATGGCATTGGCTAATTTTAGTGCACACAGTCATATCTCCCTTCTCTGGATGGGTTGATTACTTGCCCCTAGTTAAAATTCTCGATAACAAATGTTAAAATCCAAGTTAGGATTCGTAGGTATTGTGGGTACTGTGATATGATGGTAAATTGGTTATTTAATTTCTCGCCAATGGCATATGGCAAGCCATAACGCAAGTCATTGCCAGGAAACGACTTGCCAGCGTAGCTTCAATTGGCAGAGCACCGCATTCGTAATGCGGGGGTTGTGGGTCCGACTCCCACCGCTGGCTCTTTATAATAAATAATTCTTGCGGATTCGCACTTTACCACCCTCTACCAAAGGGAGTGGTGTATTTGAAGGTAATGAAATCTTCCCATCGGAGGAGCTATTTTCGATGACACAGATCTTGGATTTCGATTTAAAGCGATTGGTGTTGGTAAACGATACTTTCGGGCCGCGCGACGTGCGGCAAATGCAGGATGCCATTGCCCGCGATTTCTCGCAGTATCAGGTGCTGCGCGACGCGGTCAACGAACTGCAAGCCAAGGAAGAGCAAACCCCGGCCAGCAACGTGCGGTTGGGAGTATGTCTATATCTACTGGGCCGGTACTACCGGGCCATTGAAGTCTTGCGCCAGGCCGACGGCGGGGCCCTGGCCCATTTTTTTCTGGCCAAATCGCTTTTCGCCCGGGAAGAATATGCCGCCGCCATCGAGTGTTATCAAGCAGCGGAAAAGGCCGGTTACGACGTGGGCGAATGCTCTTTAGGCCACGCTGAAGCCTTGCGCTATGCCGGAAAAGCCACCGAGTCGCTGGCCGTCTTGGATCGGCTTTCCGGGGCCATCGAGCAAACCGCCGATTATCTGGCACAGCGGGCGGCCTCGGTATCGGCCTTGGGCGGCAACCCACTCGAAGTCATCGCCCTTTACGAACGGGCCGTGGAATCCGACCGCAATCATCCCGGGGCTCTGTTCGGCCTGGCCATGGAAAACGATCGGCACGGCAACGACGATACGGCCATGGAATTGTACAAACGGGCCGTGGGCCGGTTTCCCGCCAACGTCGGGTCGCTCCTGAACCTGGGATTGTTGTACGAGGATCGCGAGCAGTACGATAAAGCCGCGCAGTGTTATCAGCGGGTCTTGGACGTGTATCCCGACCATCCCAGGGCCGCACTCTTCTTCAAGGATACAGAGGCCTCGCACGAGCAATACTACGACGAAGACGCGCAAAAGAAACGCGACCGGATGAGCCAGGTGCTCAGCATCCCCGTGACCGATTTCGAGCTTTCGGTGCGCAGCCGCAATTGCCTGCAAAAAATGGGCATTATGACGCTGGGCGATTTGTGCAGGTGCACCGAACAGGACCTTTTGGCCAGCAAAAACTTCGGCGAAACCAGCCTTACCGAGATCAAGGAAATGCTGGCCACCAAGGGCTTGCGCCTGGGCCAGTTCGCCACCGACAAGCATGCCGCCGAGATATTCGAGCCGGAAATGCTCTCCGCCGACGAACAAGCCCTGTTGGCCAAGCCGATCTCCGATCTAAACCTTTCGGTTCGCGCGCGGAAGTGCATGATCCGCCTGGGCATAAACGTGCTGGGCGAATTGGTTCGCCGCACCGGCGACGACCTGTTGGAGTGCAAAAATTTCGGCGTCACCAGCCTCAACGAGGTCCGCGAAAAACTAACGGTCCTGGGATTGAAACTCCGCGGCGAGTAACTACGACGCTTTATTCCATAACGAGATAGTCCTTGGGGGGGGTATTGTTACTTGTAACCCTCTTTATGTGTGTGGAATTAATTACTTCCGGCATTGATCCATAAAAGTTTTATATGATATAGTAGCACAAGTTTGTATTAGGCAGAAATTGACTTCAAGGAGGAAGAAAAATGGCCGCCTCTAATACTGATCTTGTTTTGATAGATTACGGCGCAAGTAATTTTGCTTTCCGTGCAAGCCAACTATTCGAGAAAGTACTGTTGGAGCGGAGTATTGAACTTGCATCTCAATGCGGTGCTTCGCTCGTTACCACGGAACATATCAAAGCGTGTTTCGATCAATCTGCATTTGATCAGTTTTTAAAACTTGTGGGGGAGACTCTTAATGATGGAACCGCAGGAGAAAGTGGAAAACACATCATGCAGTCTAGGGAAGCCGCTTGATCCATCTGCCAGAAAAGCATTACCTCAACTCGTTTCTGATCTTCGAGAAGCCCTTATTGTAGAGGCCAGTAGAGTTTCAGAAGTGGATTACATTACCGATGACGACCTCTTGAGGGCATATAAGCAACTTAGTTTTCCAAATAAAGATTCACTCCAGTTTGCAGATGCTCAGGCAGTCATTTCTCAAGCGTTACGAGAAAATCGATTTCTCGAACTGGTTTCATACGGAATGGCTATTGTTCTTTTTATAGTTGGATTAATTCTTCTTTTATTTGGCGTCGTTCATAACAATGATGCCGTTCGTATAGGAGCGTTCATTGGCGGGTCGTTGGTTGAGGTTTTGATTCTCATTCCTTTTCGTTTTGCAATCAACTCACGCAGACACAATATTGCACTTCGAATGTTAGGGCTCATCATCAATCGAGTAGATGATCCTAAAAAATTGGCGCCGTTGCTCAAGGATACATTTCTTGCGGTTGTTATCGGCAAGTCGCGATTTAAAGTGATGAAATAGAATATGCTTAACTGGCTTAAAACAATCGACGACGTTTTATTTTCTCCTCCACATAGATTTGAGACCATACTAGCATTTGTGGTACTTCGATTAGGGCTGATTTCAGAATACGAATCTGAAGATTCATCCAAACAGAAAAGTCCAACAAAAACAAAAGGGCCGAAATCAACTCAATCGTCATAATCGATTTGCAAAGATATTTTCGGCTCTTTATGTTATCAAATAGTTTCACTTTCCAACTGATTCACACCGATGCCGGTTCCGCGGCGCGGCGCTCGACTTTTTTCACCCCTCACGGATCGGTTGACATGCCCGCATTCATGCCGGTCGCTACCCAGGGAAGCGTTAAAGGCTTGGAAATCGATCAAATCCGAGCCACCGGTGCGCAAATGCTGCTGGGCAATACCTATCATCTTGCTTTGCGCCCGGCGAAGATACGGTTTCCGCCTTGGGCGGGCTGCATCGTTTCATGGGTTGGGATGGACCAATATTAACCGATAGCGGCGGATTCCAGCTTTACAGCCTTGCCCAGCGGACGCAAGTTACCGAACAAGAAGTAATCTTCCGCAGCCATATCGATGGCCGGCTGGTTGCCATTTCTCCCGAACGTGCCGTGGCGATTCAAGAGTGCCTGGGCAGCGACGTGGCCATGGTGCTGGATCATGTTGTGGGATTGCCGAATAATCCCGATGTGATTCTGGATGCCGCCGGGCGCACCGTACGCTGGGCAAAACGCTGCCAACAGGCCGCCAAACGTGCCAATCAAGCCCTTTTTGCCATAGTCCAAGGCGGCCTGGATGCCGAACTTCGTAAACGATGTGCCGGTGAGCTTCGCGAAATGGATTTTACGGGGTATGCGATTGGAGGGTTAAGCGTGGGCGAGAACCCGGACGAAATGTACCGCATCCTGGATGTAACAGTCCCTGAACTGCCCGCCGACAAACCCCGATATCTTATGGGCGTAGGCCGGCCGGAAGATCTTTTGGCAGCGGTGCGTAGAGGGATCGACCTGTTCGATTGCGTGATGCCCACCCGTAACGGGCGCAATGCCCTGGCCTTTACCGACCAAGGCCCGCTTCGGCTCCGTAATCTGCAATATGAGCGGGATGATTCCCCGCTTGAAATGGGGTGTCCTTGTGCGGCGTGCAGGCGGAGCAGAGGTTATATTCGCCATCTATTTATGGCAGGGGAGATGCTGGGGCCGATATTGCTATCGCTGCATAATCTTCAGTATTACCATCGACTGCTAGCCGAGGCCCGCAAAGCCATCGAAGCCGATGGTTTTGAAGAATTTCGGCAAAAAAAACTCGCGGGCTGGGAAGATGGAAAGGATGAAGGATGTGGTCGGAATATAGGGTAAATGGTAGGTGGGAGGTTGTAATGAGTGACTAATTAACCGCCCATTTTATCTCTCATTCCAAGGCTGGAACCTATTTGCGGATTTCATGACTTTTTCATCCCTCATCACTCAAGCCAAACCTCGCCAAGCACTGAATTGACAGATTGCCGAAAAGGAACCTAGAATGATCCAATGCTTGGCTTATCAGGACGCTTTCATAATTTTTTGGAGGATGCCATGAAGATATATCGGATTGAATTCGCAGGTGGTAATATAAGTTTTGTTGTCAGCCTAATTGTGATAACCATAGGGTGCTTAACTATCATAGGAATACCTGCCGTTATTGCTCTTCTTCCCACCATGTATCAGATTGTGGAAGATTATGATGTGTCTGCGGTTGGCAAGTAGCCGTTCTGGTTGCCCAGCCGACAGCTAGACTGGATTAATAATGGGCTATAAATGCGGTGGATTTAAAAAATTGACTTACTACCTCTATTCTTTCTCCACTTGCGAGTTGGGGGGGAACAGTTTAAGATGATGAGCTTATTATAAAGTGGTTATAACCCAATAAGAGGGGATCTTTACGTGAATATGCATTGGCTATCATCACTGATGCTTTTCGCCGACGGCGCTAATGCCGGTGGAAATGCACCCGCCGGCGATGCCGGAGGCGGCGTGAACCTATTTATTCAAATTGCCCCCTTTCTGGCGATTGGTTTGCTATTTTACTTCATGCTGATCCGCCCCCGGCGCAAGGAACAATCCAGGCGTCAGGATATGCTTGCAAACGTGAAGAAGAACGATCGGGTCGTTACCATCGGCGGCATTTACGGCGTGGTGATGAACGTCCACCGTGAAGCCGATGAAGTAAGCCTAAAAGTCGATGAAGCCACGAACACAAAACTGCGGATTACCCTTAGTTCCATCGCTCGCGTCATAAGCGGCGATACGGCCGAGGAAGAAAATACAAAATAACGACCAGTCCATAAAACGGCCCAAGGCCGCAACCAAATTGATTGCAAATTGCATTAAAAAAAACATGCGTGTAAGTCTCTAATAAAGAATCTAACCCCTAATCTCTAATCTCTAACCCCTAAATTTCTATGTCCCCGTATGTGAATGCATTTATCGTACTTGTCTTGATGGTGGTGCCATTCTTTTTAGGCGGTTATTTTGCCAAAAGCCTGCGGATGCCCGATTACGGTTGGAAAATCGGCGTGATCCTTTGGACACTGATCTGCAGCCTGGTCATCCTGACCATGTATTGGCCGCCAAAACTGGGTATCGATCTGAGCGGGGGCATGATTTTGATTTACGAGATTGATAAAGAACAATTAAAACCCGGGCAAACCCCGGATATGGACAAGGTCATCTCCGCAATCACCAAGCGCATCAATCCCGGCGGCGTCAAGGAAATCAACATTCGCAAATATGGCGCTGACGGAGTGGAAATCCTAATACCCGACGTGGATGAGGCCGCCGCCAATCGCATTGCCGATCTGGTATCCCGGGTGGGTACGTTGGAATTCCGCATTTTGGCCAATACGACTGATAACAAGACATTGATCGAACGTGCAAAAAATGAACCCAACCAAAATGTAATACTCGATTCCGAGGGCAATCGCGAGGCCTGGTGGGTGCCGATCTGGGAAGGACAAGAGGCGACTTTCCTCCGTTCTCCGGAAATCGCCATACGAACGCGGACCGTCGGCGATAAAAAAGTAAACGAAGTACTGGTGCTCCAGGATAATTACAACGTCACAGGCGATTTTTTGGATCATGCCGGCCAGGGACAAGATCAAAGCGGCAGAATCGACGTCGAGTTCGTATTCAACTCCCAGGGCGGCAAATTGTTCAGCTATCTAACCGGCGAAAATAAACCCGATGAAGTTACGGGCTTCCAGCGCAGATTGGGCATCATCCTAGACGGTAAATTATTTTCCGCTCCGGGATTAAAAAGTCAAATTTTCGATAGAGGGATGATTGAAGGCGAGTTCACCAAAGAACAAGTAGCGCAACAGGTCGACGTACTCAACGCCGGCGCCCTGCCAGCCACATTGAACAAGGTGCCCATCAGCAAGCTTTATTGCGGCCCCACGCTGGGAAAAGACACAATCTTCAAGAGCACCATTGCCTTGGCTATCGCGATGATCCTTGTCCCCGCCTTCATGCTTTGGTATTACCGTTTTCCCGGGATTATCGCCGATATCGCCCTGGCCTTGAACATCATAGTTTTGCTGGCCATCATGATCGCGGTGAAGGCGGCTTTTACATTGCCGGGCTTTGCCGGGTTCGCCTTGACCGTCGGCATGGCGGTAGACAACAACGTGCTGGTTTTCGAACGACTGCGCGAAGAACTCGCCCGGGGGGCGGCCTTGCGCATGGCCATCCGCAACGCCTTCCAGCGGGCCAGCGCCACCATCATCGACTGCAACATCACGCATTTAATCGCGGCCGTGGTGCTGTATGCCATCGCTCCCGAGCAGGTCAAGGGCTTTGCCGTTACCTTGTTCCTCGGCGTCTCGATAAGCATGTTTACCTCGGTTTTCGTGGCCCGGGTAATTTTCGATATCGCCGAAAAACACCGCTGGATCACGCAGTTGAAGATGCACCATCTTGTCGGGCACACCGAAATCGATTTCATGGGTTGGTTCCCCTACTGTCTGACCTTTTCGGTGCTGATCACGGTGCTGGGATTAGCCGTTGCGTTTTGGCGCGGGCCGGGGTTGTTCGATATCGATTTCACCGGCGGCACGTCGGTGCAAACGCTGTTCAACAAGCCCCAGGACGTCGCCGATATCCGCAACACGCTGGAAAAGATGCCCGACATGTTCCCCGACGTGACAATAAGCGATGTACGCTTAGGGGATGAAATAAAGGACTTACGATTCGAGGTAAATACCTCAAATACCAATATCAACCAGGTAAAGGAAGAACTCAAGAAGGCGTTTGCCGGCAAACTTTTTGTCAACGAGATGGAAATAAAGGAAGTTTCTCCGATCGGGTCCTCCAAAGCGGAAAAGGAGCCGCCCAAGCAGGAAACTCCGGCGGAAAAGCCGGCAGAAAAGATTGAGCCCGCCGCTGTCCCGGCCGGGCCGCCCGCCCTGCCCGCCAAACCGGAGGAATCCGGCCAGAAAAAGCAGTCTCGCAGCATTTTGAGGTCACGCGCCCTGATGGCAGTGGCTACAGCGATTCCACTGATATTCGGGCAGGTCGAGGCGCCCGCTGCCGTACCGCCGCCCGCCGCATCAAGCGAACAGGCAAAACCTTCACCCCTGCCCACTGCAGAAAAGTCCGCGGCCGAAAAACCCGCCACGGAAAAGCCTGGGGAAAAAATCCCCGCCCAGGAAACTATCTCCGGCGGAGAAACGACGGCTGCGCAGATTGCCGACCTCTTTTCAGGTGGCGCCGAGGCCCAAATCAGTTTCGCTCAAAAAATCGACCACCAAAGCGTGGAAGATCTCATAAAGGAAGCATTGCAGGAATTAAAGATCGAGGATAAGAATATCCCCCTGGATATCAAGCCAACCGGCAAATCTTTCGAGGAGGGAAGCAAGGCGCCTTACCAGGATTGGACTGTAAAAATCGGTTTGCCTCCGGAAAAGGCCCAGACCGTTTTCAATTCCGTGAAACAGAAACTCAACGAATCGCCTTACTTCCCGGCCTCAAATGCCATTGGCGGCGCGGTGGCTGTTAACACCAGGTATCAGGCCATATACGCACTTTTGGCAAGCTGGGTGTTGATTATCCTTTATCTTTGGATTCGATTCCAGGGCGTGGCATTCGGCCTGGCGGCCGTGATAGCCTTGGTCCACGACGTTCTGGTGATGCTCGGCGCCATCGCCTTCAGCTATTACATGGCGCCTTATTTCGGATGGTTGTATATCGATCCCTTCAAAATAAATTTGCCGATTATCGCCGCATTTTTGACCATCATCGGTTATTCGGTGAACGATACGATCGTGGTTTTCGACCGAATCCGCGAGGTACGCGGCAAGGACCCGAACATGACCGCCGAAATGGTAAACCTGAGCACCAACCAGACGTTGAGCCGGACTCTGCTTACTTCGCTCACGGTATTCATGGTGGTGGTGGTGCTATACTTTTTCGCCGGGCAGGCCTTGCGGGGCCTGTCTTTCGCCTTGATAGTGGGCGTGATAACCGGTACTTATAGTTCGATCTACGTGGCCGCTCCCATCCTGCTCTGGCTGATCGGCAAAGGAAAGGCGACTTAAATCATAGGTCAGCGTTCCTATGCCGTTTGGCCCATGTAAAGTTGCACCACTTGACTTTGCACCTTAATGGCTCGGATCAGCACCAGAATCTGATCGAATGTCAGCATTTCGGGATTGGTGCGCGACAAGTTTTCAAGATCGGCCGTCATGGCGGCGTACTGGTCTGTAACCGCCTGGAGCCGGACCTTCATATCCTGCCATACCTGCGCAAGACGTTCACCGTCTTTTAGTTCGTCGAGGTCTTCAACACAATTGCACAGCAGCAAACAGAGCCGAGCGACCTCGCGCGGTAGTGCCTCGGGCTGCATCTTTTCAATACACTTCGCCAGCTCTTGGCAAGTCATTGTCGTACCCCCTTTGGAAAAGAGATTTGCCCCGGAACGACGTGAAATCCGGTAAAATTCCCTTTCCAATAAATCGCCTGTCAATAATGATAAACGAAAGATCCGAAAGGGAATCTACAAAAAAGTCTACCTTAAAGCCGCAAGCCATTTCGAAGGCCGGTCCCAAATACGGCATTCAGGGGCATCCTAAACACTATCAACCCGCCTTCAAAATCCTATAATTCCCCAAATTCGATATCATCCGGGCAAAACGCATAGCTTGCCGTAAAAAAACCTGAAGTTATAATCCCGGTTTACAAAACGGCGCTTTCAACTTAGTCCCAAAAGTCCCCTCTCCCTCTGGGCGAGGGCTAGGGTGAGGGCCTAATTGCCGATAATTATGGTATTTTAATTCGTTTCCAATTGGTTCCTGAAAGATCGAAATTGTTGCATTGAGGCCCGTTGCCATGCCTGAACTTGGCGTCAATATTGATCATATAGCCACAATTCGGCAAGCCCGGCGGACTTATGAACCGGATCCGGTTTGGGCGGCGGCCCTGGCGGAACTGGGAGGAGCCGACTGCATTACCTTGCATCTGCGCGAGGATCGGCGCCACATTAATGACCGCGATTTGCGAATCCTCCGTGAAACGGTTACCGTAAAACTCAACCTGGAAATGGCTTGCAACGAGGAGATAATAAAGATCGCCTTGAGCGTCAAACCCGATCAGGCCACACTGGTGCCCGAACGCCGCGAAGAAATCACCACCGAAGGCGGACTGGACATTATAACACATAAAATGCGAGCCGCCGACGCCGTTCGCCGCCTACAGGACGCCGATATTTCAGTAAGTTTATTCCTGGATCCGGAAGCACGGCAAATCGAAGAAGCGGCCCGATTGAAAGCCGATGCCGTGGAACTCCACACCGGTCAATATGCCGAATCCCGGCCCGGCGCCGCTAGACAAAACCAACTGGAAAAACTGGAAACTATCGGGGCCATGATTCGGCAATCGGGCATGGCGCTGCACGCGGGCCACGGCCTGAATTACCACAATGTTTGCTCCGTTGCCGCGATTGAAGGAATGCACGAATTGAATATCGGCCACAGCATCGTCGCCCGAGCAGTCATGGTCGGATTTCAGAAAGCCGTTCGGGAGATGAAACAACTTGTAATGTAGCCGCAACTATTGCGATGCGGCCGTTCCGGCTGCCCTGATTGCAGGCGAGACGCCCGTACCACAAATGCCTGACGTCCGCACTACAAATGTCCGCATGACAATCATAAAAAATGCCTTTTTCAAAGTATTTATCCCATGACAACACGCAGTGAACAGTTCGCCGGTCTTTCAGTGGCCATGACCACCCCGTTTCGCAATGGCCAGGCGGATCTTGAGGCCTTGCAACAGCAAGTGGAGTTTCAAATTGCCGCGGGCACGACTTGCCTATGTCCGGCAGGTACTACGGGCGAATCGCCCACCCTCTCGCACCCGGAACACGAACGGGTAATATCCGCCGTGATCGAAGCGGCCGCCGGCCGTATCAAGGTTATGCCCGGCACTGGATCGAATAGCACCGACGAAGCCCTGCACCTGACGCGCTGGGCGGCTAAAACCGGCGCAGACGCCGTCCTAATTGTGGCGCCCTATTACAATAAGCCCACCCAAGAGGGTTTTTATCAACATTTCAAGCTTCTGGCTCAGTCCGTGGAAATACCGATTTGCGTGTACAACATACCCAGTCGCACGGGCAAGAATATCGAGCCCGATACGATCGCCCGCATGGCCGAACTGCCCAATATCACCATGGTCAAGGAGGCAACCGGTTCGATGGATCAGGCTTCGCAGATCATCAATTGCACCGATCTGACGGTCTTAAGCGGCGACGATAGTCTGACTCTGCCGCTTTTATCGATCGGCGGCCGGGGCGTGATATCCGTGGTTGGCAACATCATACCAAAAGACGTGATGCTCATGATCCAGTCCTTCGAGCAAAACAATATGGCCGAAGCCCGGCGATGGCATCATAAACTCTTCCACATTTGTCGCGACATGCTCGGTCTGGCAACCAATCCAATCCCCATTAAAGCCGCCATGCACATGCTGGGCCGCGATACGGGCGAACTACGCATGCCATTAACTCCTCTAACTCCCTCCGAGGAAAAGAAACTCCACGCAACTCTAAGCCGTTACGGACTGCTTTAACTTAACCGGAAAAACACCATCCAAGGCAGTATCGTCATATTCTTGACTATATTTGTGATGTATTTTCATTGCAATCGATATGGCTGCCCATTCTTTGTATTGTCTATAACCGGTTAAATTCAGAACTTTTACATACCTTCGGGGTTAGTATGTAATGGTTTACAGTGGTTATTGATTTTTTCCTAGCAACATATCAATCCAAGAGTTAACATGTAAAAGGTGGGATTGACGGCATCAGTTCGTCAAAATGGGGGGGAGAGTTAATTATATATACTTGCGGCGAACTTTCTTTAATCGGGTATATGATTAAATGCCCCATATTTGGAGTGAGATCTTTGAACGCATATATTGAGACCAATCGTGTAAATACCGGTGTAGGCGCCGGTTGCAGCGTTTTAAGGCGGTTAATAACTGCCGCCATGGCCTTGTTGTTATGTGCCATGTGGCCGATTAGGGCCTTTAGCGCCGATGACTTCGTAGGTGTATTGTCGTTAGCCGTTCAAGACGACGTAGCCGCAAAGTTGCAACTCTCAGCCGATCAGAAGACCCAACTGCATACTCTAATCGACGACCGTGAAAGCAAGGCCGTGGATTTGGTAATGCAAAAGGATCTTCCGGCCGCCGATCGCGAGCAAAAAATGGCCTCTTTCCGCCAGGAATCGGAAACCAAAGGCCTGGCCCTGCTAAGCGCCGAGCAACAAAAAACGCTGGAACATATCCGTCTGGGCCGATTGGGACTTGCCGCCTTGGCTGAACCGGCGTTAGCCCAACGGCTTGCCCTATCGGACGAGCAAAAAAAACAGATCGCCGATCTCCTGGAAAAGCGCAAGCAGGATATTGCGAAAGCCGACGAGAGAAGGGCGCGTTTGATTCAAGCCCTGGCCGAACGGAGTCTATCGGAGGTTCTGACCGAAAAACAAAGAGCCGATTGGAATTCCATGGCGTTGACTGATGCCACGCCGGCGGATGCCGCCACCACAACGGCCGATACAAAACCCGCTCAGCCGGACCAATCCAAGCCGCAGGAAACCGCGGGGGAAAAGCCGGCCGTCGCTACTGAAAATACAGCCGCCGCGTCTTCGCCGGCCAAGCCCCGCGTCGAACTGCCAAAACATCCGGATAAGATCCGTTTTGTATTTCGTTATCAGCCTTGGGACGTCGTGATACCCAAGTTTGCCGAGATGGCCGGTTTATCTTTGGTAATGGAGGCCAAGCCAACAGGTACGTTCAATTACGTGAACGACCAGGAGATGACTCCGGTCCAGGCCCTCGATATTTTGAACACCCAACTGCAGACCAAGGGATGCACGCTGGTTCGTAACGAACGGATGTTGATGCTTGTTAATCTTGACGAGATACCGCCTAATCTGATTCCCGTTGTGCCGCTCGATTCCCTGAATAAGCTCGGCAATTCGGAAATAGTCACGGTGATTTTCGATCTTGTGAAACTTTCGCCCGAAGAGGCCGAGGCCGAAATTGGAAAACTCCGCGATAAGCTAACCGCAATAGTGCCCTTGTCCAAGTCGCGGAAACTTCAGGTTACCGATACGGTGGCGCAACTTCGGGTAATGAAGGGGGTAATTGAGCGCGTGGAAGATCCCCAAGGCATAAATTCTGGACAGTTGCGAACGTTTGCTCTGCACTTTGTCACACCCGATGAAATTTTACCTAATCTCCGGCAGTTGCTCGATATCCCGGCCGATCAATTCAAAACGCCCGACGGCTCCTTGCTATTGACCGTCGATGCAAACGGCAAGCGTTTGATAGCCACCGGCAGGCCGGAAAAACTCGCCCGGCTGGAAGATATTCTAAAAGTGATCGATGCACCCCGTGGCGGTGGCGACGCCGGCGTCCTGGAAGGAACGCCGCAGGTGGAGGTTTACGCCATCAATACGGCCGATCCGCAATCGACGCTGAAGGTGATGCAAACCCTCCTGGCCGGCCTGCCCGACGTGCGCATGGATATCGATCCCAAGACCAATGACCTGATCGTTCTTGCCCGGCCTGCCCAACACGCCACTATTCGGGCCACCTTGGCACAGATGCAACAAGACGCCCGGCAGGTGGCGGTGATCCGCTTGAAATTAGTCGATCCACAAACGGCCGTGCTTTCGATCAAAAAGCTTTTCGGCGACGGCGATACATCCAAAGGCGGCAGCAGCAGCGCTCCTCAAGTCGACGCCGATCCAAGCACCCGGCAACTCTTGATCCGCGGCACCTTGGCGCAAATCGATCAAGTCAAGTCCCTGCTGCAAAAAATGGGCGAGACCGAGACCAACAGCATGGTCGCGCAAGGCGGCGGCAAAGTGCGGATGCTGACCTTGTCCCAGCGGCAACTGGGATCGGCCCTGGAACAGATAGAGCAAATATGGCCCACTACGCATCCGAACAGCAAGATACACGTGATGAATCGTAGGGACACCATACCCACGTTCAGGCCGAGCGGGGAGAAGACGCGGAGATGCAACAAAATCCCTCTGACCAGCCCCGTATGTCGCCCGGCGATTCGGGATCGAAAGAAAAGGCGCCGGCTTCATCAACTCCGCGCAAAAAAAATCCTCGACAGGAGAACAGCCGTCGAGAAATAAGCCCCTGAACCAACTATCTCCCGCGGACGATAGAACCACCGGCAGTCCGCTGAATGCCCGATTCCAGTTAGCCGCCGACGAAGTGCTGGTCGATGCGCAAACCACCGCCGATGCAAAGGAACTGCCAAAGACCGAAGTTTCCAAACCTGAAACGTCTTCTCCAGCCGCGTCAAAGGAGAAAAAAGAAAACTCCTCGATCATCGTCGCTCCCGGACCGGGCGGGGTAATGATCGCCAGCGATGACGAAGAAGCCCTAAACCAATTCGAACAATTGCTCACCTCGCTGGCCGGCGGCGCCTCGAACCGCCCGGGACTAAATGTGTTCTTTATGAAACACGCCAAGGCCGCCGTGGTGGGGGCGACCATCGACCAGATCCTCGGCGGCGGCACGCTATCGACCGGCAACAACGCAAACACCGGCGGCGGTCTTCTAGGCAATATGGCCACCGCCGCACTTGGCGACACGGGCGGCGGCATCGTGGGATCATTGCTCGGAGCAGGCGGCAGTGGAACTATTCAGCCCAGCGGCTCAATCAAAATCACTCCCGACTCCAGACTCAATGCCCTAATCGTTCAAGCCAATGATAAGGATCTTGATACTATTCAGGAACTCTTGGATATCCTGGATCAAAAAGATAGTCCGGAGGACGTCCAAGTCAGCCCACGGGCGAAGATGATTTACCTGTATAACACCGATGCCACTACAGTGGCCGGAATAGTCCAGGAGGTCTATCGCGACCGGATGGTCCTTAGCTCGTCCCAGACCCAGGGCGGACAAATGGCCGGACCTCAAGCCTTTTTGCAAATGATGACCGGCGGCAGAGGCGGACGCGGCGGCAGAGGCGGAAACCAACAAGGCGATGATACCCCGAAAATGTCCATCGGCGTGGACGTTCGCAGCAATTCACTAATCGTGGCCGCTCCGGAATCGCTGTTCGAGGATGTCAAGCAACTAGTGGAAACTCTGGACACGGTTACCCCCGATTCCAACGATTCTGTACAGGTTGTCACCTTGCACAAATCCAGCACGCAATCAGTGGAAGCGGCCCTAAACGCGCTTGGGGGCGATAACATGCAAATTACCCGCACTCAAGGCACAAGCGGCAGTTATAATCCTTCACAACAATACGGCCAAGGCCGAGGCGGCCCGCAAAATTTCCAGCGAGGCGGCGGACCCGGAGGCCAATACCGCGGAGGCCAGCAGTACGCCCAACGCGGCGGCGGAAATTATGGCGGCGGTGGAGGCGGCGGTTATGGTGGTGGAGGTGGGGGTCGCAGTGCAGCAGCTTATGGCGGCGGAGGAGGTGGTAATTATGGCGGTGGAGGCCAACGCGGCGGCGGCGGAAATTACGGCGGCGGAGGTAATTTCGGCGGCGGCGGAAATTACGGCGGCGGTCGCGGAGGCATGGGCGGCGGCGGCGGAGGAGGAGGAAATTACGGCGGCGGTCGCGGAGGCATGGGCGGCGGTGGCGGCGGCGGACGTGGTACCGGCGGCGGTATCTATTCCCCTTAATATCGGACAACAAGACAACTATTCAGGCGCGGGCTCTTGGGCAAGGCGGCTGATTTGCTTGAATTCAGGCGTGCCTGCAACGCGGCACCACTCGAAAAGGGCGGCTTCAGCGGTGGTTAGCGTGGCCCCGGCCGAATCCATCCGCTGAATAGCGGTTCTATAATCTATTTCGAATCGCGAGCCAACCGCATCGACTGCAACAAGTACGCTCCATCCGTCGGCCAGAAGATCAAGTGCCGTCTGCTGGACGCAGACGTGCGTCTCGATGCCCGTAAGAAGAATCTTCCGCACGCCGCGTGTTTGAAAATCCTTAAATATCTCCGGACAACCGCCGCAACTGAACGTCAGCTTGGATGGGATGACGCCGAAATGTTCGGCCAGCTCAGGCGTAGTTGCCCCAAGACCCTTGGGATACTGCTCCGTGGCCGCCACTGGCATGCCAAGGATTTTCGCCCCGTCCACCAGCCGCCTTATGTTCCATGCAAGCCGCCGGCCGGCGGGAATCGCGGCAAGCAATTTTTCTTGCATGTCGACAACCAACAGCCCCGTATCGGTGGGCGACATCAACTCGGGGCTGGTTGGCAATGGGCGCTGGCTATCCATACGAAATCAACAATAAATTCCAATCTCTGATCTCAGCCCCTGACTCCGCTACTGAATAAACTGCACTTCTTCCTCGGCGGCGTGAGTGGTGATTTCGCCCATGTCTTCGAGACGCCTGATAACGTCCACGATTTGTTGCTGCATCTGCTCCACGTTCGACAGTCGAACCGGCCCCAAATACTCCATTTCCTCTTTGAGCAAATCGGCCGCCCGCTTGGACATGTTTTTGAGTATCTTGTCTTTTAGCTCTTCGCTGGCGCCTTTCAGTGCCATCGCCCATTGTGCGCTTTCCACGTTCTTCAGCAGAGTTTGGATTTCGCGGTCGCCTAGTTTGGCGATATCCTCGAACACGAACATCAAGCGGCGGATTTCATCGACCAATGCGGCGTCTTCATGGGCGAGGTTTTCCAATAAAGTCCGCTCAGTAGCCCGGTCAACCACGTTCAGGATCTCCGCCACCGTGGATACGCCGCCGGCGTTTTCAAACTGCTGGTTCATCAAACTGGACATGCGGTTTTCCAATCCCCTTTCCACTTCTCTAATAATTTCCGGACTGGTTTGCCCCATCGTGGCCACCCGGCGAATCACAGGTAATTGCTGCTCCGCAGGCAGGCCGCTAAGTATGTCCGCCGCCTGCGACGGCGGAACGTGCGACAGGATCAAGGCGATGGTTTGCGGATGTTCGTCGATGATAAATGTCAGCAAGTTCTGGCTATCGACCTTCTGCAAAAAACCAAAGGGCAGGGCTTCGATCGACTGACGAACATTGTCCAGCGTGGTGTTAGCCCCTTTGCCTAATGCCCGCTCGACAAGGTTTTTAGCCACTTCCAATCCGCCGGCGCGCCCGGATAGGGTATTTGGATTGGCATTGCCGAATTCCTGTATTACCTGTTCCTGCTCTTCGCCGCTTACATCGCTGATTTT
The DNA here is from genome assembly GCA_963844755.1 of Pirellulales bacterium. Classification (GTDB taxonomy): domain Bacteria; phylum Planctomycetota; class Planctomycetia; order Pirellulales; family Thermoguttaceae; genus JBEKIK01. The sequence goes on along the minus strand of CAWJPM010000010.1, from coordinate 440,373 downwards.
GGCGATTTCGATGGAAACGGCTTCCACCTGCTTAGGCTCCAATCTGGTTAATAATTGAGCAGCCTGATCATCCGGCATGCTCATCAGCAATATGGCGGCTTTGTGGATATCGGAAGTGTTCATGATGCCGGCTCCATGCGAGCGTTTTTTTTTATACAGGAATTAGGATCGCTGTATTATTTCGCCTAGATTACCCAGGATTTCAATTCTCCCACCTGAACCATACTTTACAAAATACCCAATTTATAATTATGGCCAAAATTAGACCATGGCAGGGGCCGTATCGGCCGCATATTCGCTAAAACTTTAATGCAAATCATTCACAAATTAACACTAGCCCGAAGCGCAAGCGAGGGACTGCAAATGGTTTGCCTTGCTTACGCTTCGGATTGGTGTTCCGCACCTTAATTGAAAGTATAATCTCAAAGCACCGGCAAATAAAGCATTTGAGATATTCGCTTTCCAGGCATGAACACAAGACGGGATGATCGGGCGCCGCGCGCGACCGTCTAGAATTTGAATATCGCGCCTGCATTGCCTGGCCACGCCCACAAGCATGTAAAGAAAATCTTCCCGGCTGACATGGCCCGAACAACTGCAAGTAACCAGGATCCCACCCGGCTCCAGCACCGCCAAGGCCAGGCGGTTCAGCCAGTGATATGCTTGCAATGCATCTTTGACCGCCCGGCGGCTGCGCCGAACTTGGGCGGATCAAGAATCACGGCGTCGAAGCGTTCGCCCGCCGCGGCCAAGGACTCCAGGGTTTCAAATCCCTCGCCGCATTGGAAGCTGATGTTTGTCGCGGAATTGAGCCGGGCGTTGGACTCGGCCAGGGCCAAGGCCTTTGCGCTCGAATCAACGGCAACAATCTCTTTTGCGCCGCCCAGCACGGACGCAGCAAGACTGAATCCGCCGCTATAACAGAACATGTCTAAAACGCGGCATCCGCGCAGATATCCGGCCGCGATCTTCCGATTTTCACGCTGATCCAGATAATAACCCGTTTTTTGCCCCTCGGCCAGATCGACGGAGTAATGCAAGCCATTCTCCACGATTTCCAATGGTCCGTCGGGCACCTGGCCGGTGTAAGGTCCGTCACGAAGTTCCAAACCTTCAGCCCGGTTGATTCCCCGCTCGGTTCGCAGCAAAACACCGCGTGCACCGGTCAATTCAACAAGGCAGGAAACGATAAGCGGCAGTCGAACTACCAATGCCAACGCATTTACTTGCACTGCTAGATAATCGGCATAACGATCTACGATCAGGCCGCTTAAGCCGTCGCCTTCGCTAAACACCAATCGAGCCGCCCCGCGGGGATCGACATAACCCAGTTGCCGGCGGAATTGCACGGCCTTTTCCAGCCGCCCGCGCCAGAAAGAATCATCCAGCGGTTCCGCGACATCCCATGTGTAAAGCCGCACGCGGATGCGGCTGTGACTGTTATACAAACCCCGGGCGACAAATTTTCCTTTGTCCGACATCAGATCGACAACATCGCCGTCGGCCGTCTCGCCTTCGACGCGTTCTATGGCCGAATCCAGCACCCAAGGATGCCGTGCATAAAAAGGCCGCGCTTTCTGGGATTTCAGTATTACCTGGGGCAAGGTCATCCGTTTAATTTATTCCATGCTATCATTCCTGGCAATACCCTTGCTTAACCGCGCCTTGCAAGTAACAATTATGACGAATTGTAATTATTCCCATACCTGATGCCACGCCCGTGATGAAACCCGATCCTTATGCCGCCTGGCGCATCCGCGATTTTCAATTATATTCCCTGAGTTGGTTTCTGCTGGTTTTTGCCAAACAGGTGGAAACCGTGGCGGTTGGCATCCATGTCTATTATCGCACCGAAAATGCCTTGTACTTGGGTTTGGTCGGCTTGGTCCAGGCCTTGCCGATAATTTTATTGGCCATATTCGGCGGGCAACTGGCCGACCGCTTCAACCGCCGCTATGTGATTCTGTGCACGTATTCGTTGAGCGTGCTTTCGGCTGCAGGATTGACGGTTACGGCGTTCTTAGAATGGCCGATTTGGTGGATGTATTTGTTTCTCGGTTTGGGAGCTATAGGTTACGCACTGGGAGGCGCTTCGCGATCATCAATATTGCCACAGCTAGTCAGCGCTGAAATCTTCAGCAACGCCATTACCTGGAACACCTCCATCTTTCACATCGCCTCGATGACCGGACCGGCCTTGGGCGGTTTGATGGTCGATTGGGATAAAAGAACCGTTGCGGCCTTCGCATGCGTAATGCTTCTGCGGATGTTTTCTCTGCTGGGCATCGCTTTCATCAGAAACAGACCCCAATCCGAACCCATGGAAACCATATCTTTGGAAAACGTTTTGGCCGGCATCCGCTTTGTTTGGAACACCAAACTCATTTTAGCCACTATCACCCTGGACCTGTTCGCCGTACTCTTGGGCGGATTCACTTATCTCCTGCCGGTGTTTGTAAAGGATATTTTGAAAGTTAGTGAATCTTGGGTAGGTTACCTGCGAGCGACTGAAGCCGTGGGCGCAGTGTTTGTGGCCCTGGCGATCGCTCATGCCCCGCCCATGCGGCGTGCACGGCGTAACCATGCTCTGGGCGGTCACTGGATTCGGTGCGGCAACGATTGTCTTCGGTTTTTCAACATCATGCTGGCTTTCCATGCTGATGATGTTCTTTATCGGCGCCTTGGACAACATCAGCGTGGTCGTGCGGCACACGCTGGTGCAAATGCTCACGCCCGACACCATGCGCGGACGCGTTTCCGCGGTAAACAACATTTTTATCGTGGCCTCGAACGACATTGGCGGCGTGGAATCGGGCCTGACCGCCTGGCTCTTCGGAGCGGTAATATCCGTGGTCGGTGGCGGCATCGGCACAATACTTGTGGTGATAGCATCCACACTGATCTGGCCGCAAATTCTAACAATAGGCTCGCTCCAAGACGTACACCCAGCATTGGAACCATTGCCGATAGCGGATGAAGAAAAAGAAATCCTTTAGTTTTCTCCCCTCGCCCTATGGGAGAGGGGTCGGAGGTGAGGGCTTAGAGAAGTCTATTCAGCGAGGTAATGCCTTTTCGGCCAACAGCCCTCACCCTAACCCTCTCCCAAAGGGAGAGGGGACCAATTTGCAAAATCCATTATTATCATCACTCCATTATTATCACCCTGCCGGAATCATCCACGGCAGCAAATATGCTTGCGTTAGCGTCAAAAGACCGATCAATATGGCCAGCACCAGGCTGTGCAGGAAGACAAAGCGGAGGATTCGGCCTTCGCCCCCAGATTGGCCCGTGGCCACGGCGGCAACCACGATGCTTTGGGCGTCGATCATCTTGCCCATCACTCCGCCGGTGCTGTTCGAAGCCACGATCAGCAGGGAATTGAGTTTTAACTGTTCGGCCGTGATCCGCTGCAGGCTGCCGAACAGGGCGTTGGCCGAGGTGTCCGATCCCGTCAGCGCCACGCCCAGCCAGCCTAAAAGGGGAGCGAAAAACGGATATAACCGGCCAGTATGGGTAAACGCCAGTCCCAGCGTCGCGTCGGCTCCGCTGTATTTCGTCACAAACGCCAATGCCAGCATGCACGCAATAGTAAAAATCGCCCAGCGAACTCGGAACAATGTCCGGCGGAATTCATCCAGAAAAACAACCAGCCCAAGCCGCAACCATACCGCCGTCAGCACAGCCGCGACAAATATGCCCGTCCCAGTCGTCGAAAGCCAGTTAAAATCGTACTTGGCTTCCTCGGGCTTGGCCGCACGATCCGAACCGGACGGAATTACCACGACCGGAGCAGTGCGATAAATCAGATTGTGCAATCCGGGCACGTTGAACGATATTTTGCCGATCCCTTGCAAACAATTCGGCCGCTCGACCGTACCGCCATCGAGCATAGTCTTCCACGAGGGCAATCCCCATAGAAATACCATGAGCGAAAGCAATATCCAGGGCATCCAAGCATAGGCGACTTGTCGCGGCTTTAGCGGCGTTAAGGCGGACTGCTCTTGAGGAAGATCGCGAGTGGAATTTTTCCCGATTCTATCGCCATTTTGGGCCGGCGATGACTCGGCCGACTCATATGAATTATTATTAAGTTCGTCCGGAAATCGCCAGATCTCCTTGGGCTGCCAGAACTGCAGAAACACGGTAAGAATTACCAATGAGCCTACGCCGCCCAGCACGCCGACCAGTGTTGGACCATTGAAATTGGCGAAAACAAATTGAATGACGGCATAACTCCCGCCGCAAACCAGGATCGCCGGCCAGCAACCGTTTACGCCCTTGCGGCCCGACATGATCGCCACAAGCCATACCGGTATGATCAGCGAAAACAGCGGCAACTGCCGGCCGACCATTTGGCTTAAGGCCATTTCGTTCAGTCCGGAAACTTTGGCCAGCGTAATGATCGGCGTGCCCAAGGCCCCAAAAGCCACCGGCGCGGTATTGGCCAACAGCGCCAAACCGGCCGCATACAGCGGCGAAAAGCCGATGCCGATAAGCAAGGCCGCCGAGATGGCCACCGGCGTGCCGAATCCGGCCGCCCCTTCTAAAAACGTGCCGAAACTGAAGGCGATCAACAAGGCCTGGATCCTCCGGTCGGGCGAAATGGCCGCCACCGAACGCTTGACGATCTCGAATTGGCCCGCGCGGACCGTCAGTTGGTACAGGAATATAGCGCAAAACACGATCCAACCGATCGGCAGCAGTCCAAAACACGCGCCATATCCGGCCGAGGCAAATGCAGCCGACGCAGGCATACGAAAGCCGCAAATTGCCACACCCAGCGCAGCCCCCAAGGCTGTTCCCGCCGCCCGAGGCGCGGATACTCCGCCAAGCAACAAACCCAACAGCAGCACAATCGGCAGCCCTGCCATTAACGTGGACAACACCGCAGACCCGCAAGGATTGTAAACCTGGACCCATTCCACGCGACGCTCCTTATTGTTCTTTAGGATAATATAAATTAATTACATTAGCATAGTTTTTTTCCGTTGCAACAATAATAGAGGAAAATTACGGTTAATATAATATGATCAAACAACAAATACTAACCATCGAAAACGTTCACGCGATCCTGCGGGGTGTTGTTGATGCCTTGCGCTTTACCGGTTATGGCACGCTGCAGGCAGCCGACGGCTAGATAGGTCTGAAAATGACCGCCAAGTGTGAAGCGCACGATCGACATGCACATCACCCGCCTGTGTGAAAAACTCCGCGTCAACCCGATCGGTCCGCTATTATTTTGACCGTCCGCGGCAAAACTATCACCGGCCGCCCGCCGCCGATTGTTCCGTTCGTTTTCGAAATCAGCCCGGGAAGCGGCCCATTCCGCCCCTGGAATTGGGTTAGGCCTGGCTCTAAGCCGCCGCCTGGCCCGGGACATGGGCGGAGATCTACTTTTCAGCGAAAATATCGGCGACGGCACGTGTTTTGTCTGGAACTGCCGCTTAACCCAAATTAGGTATATTAAATAACATAATATAAATATATGTTATCTGATATACGGCGTACAATTAAAGAACAAGTCCGAGGCGTCTGGGCAATTCCTGCCTGGCACATCACAACTTGCAGGGCTATCAATAAGGATCTAATATACTTAATGGGACTTCATGCAATGCCTTGAAATGCTTGGGCATATTGGACCCTTTTTTTCGATCTAGAATTTGGAGGTATTTGGATGTTCGGTTTAAATCCGTTTCATTTGCTGGTAATAGCCTTGGTAATATTTTTGCTATTCGGCAATCGATTACCCAGCGTGATGCGCTCCCTGGGACAATCGATTGTTGAATTCAAGAAAGGAATGTCGGAAATCAAGGATGAATCAAGCAAAAATCCTTTGGAGAGTTCGAAGGACGAAAAGTCGGACAAGACTTAAGCCAAGGTCGCAGGTTTTTTAACTTTTCTCACTTTCCCTGATGAGAAAAGTGTTTGTTAACCTGTATTCCATGAGCCGGGCATCCTAATTCCCAACAATCCATCTTGCTATTCAGATTACTGCTGCTCAGACGGTATTTTGGCATCGACCTTCCACTGTTTAAGCAGTCCGCGGGCATGTGCTTCATCTTCCCTGCGGATCCAGACTCTTGGGGCTATAGGTACGCCGACGGCCAAGCCGCCTGCCGCCGTTCCCAACAGATCACCCACGACCCGGGCCTTAACTCCGGCTGCCTTTAACGCATTCGCCATCGCGTATGCCTCAATGGAATTAGCCGCCGAGTAGATTTCCACAATGTCCGAATCATCCATAGAATTACTCCTGAAAAAAGAAATTGAGTGCGGATGATATATATCAGACTAGCATTCTAACAATTTTTAAGTCACTTGACTATACCCACCCCCTTCCCAGAGGGCAACCGGTCATGTACGCTGATTATTGATTTTTGCCTGGCATCTGAACCCTTTAGCATTGAGACATAGTGCTAATCTTCCTAAAAAAGGCATGTTGGCAACATGTCCCACGGATCATTGCCAAGGCAAAGATCAATAATACGGCGCTCTATCCTCTGAATTGACACGCCAAAAACAGCGCGAATCCCCCAAAAACATCTCCCAGGACAAAGCACAAGGCGGGGTGCAGAATCGGATCCGCATAACCGTCGGCGGGATCTTTAGGATTGTAACGGATTGTAATGTTTTGGCCGGGAAGCTTTGCACGTTCTGTCACAACGGTATGTTGGATGCCATCGACTTTGTATGCGTAAGTAAAATACCAAACCGGTGCGTCCGACTGGCGGGATTTTTCTCTGGCAAAATTGTATTTGATATACTGAGCTTGCGCGGTTTCTGAATACTGACGGAGTAACTTGTAGTTCCTGAAAGCACAAAAAATACCGACGCAGATACAAGCGATGCCGAACATAACGAGCAATGGGCCAATAAAGCCCTGAGGTTGACCCGCAATTGGAACGGCTTCGGATTCTTCGCGCGATTCGGCGTCTTCGTCGGATGAAGGTTCTTCGGTTTCCATTTCAGGCGACTCGGGCACTGTATGCGCATTTTCCGCTCGGGCTTCAAATTCTTCGAGCAATTCCCGGGCTCGGGCCTCGTCTTCCTTGCGGACCCAGATCCTTGGGGCAATAGGCGTACCAATGGCCAAACCGCCCGCGGCCGCTCCCAAAATATCACCCACTACCCGAGCTTTTATGCCGGCTGCCTCTAACGCATTCACCATTGAGTATGCCTCAATAGGATTAGCAGCCGAGTAGATTTCCACTATGTTCGAATCATCCATGGAATTATTCCCGAAAATGAGTCCAAATATGGATGACAAATACACCAAAGTCGATTCTAGCAATTTTCAAAACCGTTTACTATGCTTGCCGCCCCTTCACATAGAGTTGTTGATCATGTATGCTGGCTAAGGTCTTTTTTGCACGTAGAAGTTGGAATTCGGCCCGCACACTCCGTGGGCGGGATAGTGAAATGTAGACCGCACACACCAAGTGCGGATCAAGCGCACCAATTGTGCCCCCCACAAGGAAAGACATCGTGAAACTTGTCATCGCCATAATCCAGCCCACCAAACTCAGCGCAGTTCGCGAGGCCTTGGAGAAAATCGAGGTGGCGCGGATGACAATCACCGATGCCCAGGGTTTCGGGCGGCAACGCGGTAGGACCGAAATGTACCGCGGCCACGAGTATACCACTCAACTCTTGCGCAAGGTGGTGCTGGAAATAATTGTAAACGATGATTTTCTGGAGCGGACCTTAAGAACTATTATTAATGTTGCCCGAACCGGCCCGGAGGGGAACATCGGTGATGGCAAAATCTTCGTCGTTCCCGCCGATCAGGCGATCCAAATTGTCGACGGCGCCCGTGGTCCTGGGGCGGTGTAAGCGTCGAATCATTCGGCGAGGTTATTGGACTGCGGTTTTTCGTCGGGTTTAACCGCTGGGCTCCCTTCCGATACCACCGGCGCCCCGTGCTCGTTGGTTATGATTTTAGGCAAGGCAAAGGATTTTTCTCCTTCATCGTCGTCCAGAAAAACCTCATCCACGTCCGTGGCGTCTACGGTGCGGCGCAAGAGGAAGTAAATCGCCACTGAAGCTGTCCAGAAATACGAGAATAGATAACCCACGGCCAACAGTTTTACGCAGCCTGTGCAAAGGTGAATCAGCCATACTCCGGCGTATCCCAGGCCTGTGAGATCCCCGCCCGTCAAGACTTTGCCGATCACCAGTTCGTCGGTGCCGCCCCAACTTGCCGCCCAGTAAGTCATCCAGATAATGCCGGAAGCGAAGTTTTGCACCAAAAGCCATCCCAGCCAACCGAAAATGGCGGCCACTATGGCGTAGAACAAATAATGCAGTGGCCGCTGGAAAACATAGGCGTAAGAACGGCTTAGAGCGTCGAAACTATCGGTTCCCTCGGTGCTGATGGTTCCCCACATCAATGGCCAACCGAAGAACAACCCCAAGAGCAAAAGCATCATAATCAATCCGGCGATGAGCATCAAAGGCCATGATAGGGCCGCCAAAAATACTCCAAAGCCGCCAAGAAGGTACATGATAAATCCAACCACTAAAACCGGTAACGCCGCCAGTGCCACGCCTACAAGCGGGATCAAAGGCGCGGAGAAATAGGCCAAGTATTTCGTGCAGGCGTGCCGCAAAGCGGAGCCCCAACTCAAGCGTTCGTTGGTGGCCAATTGTACCGAGGCAATACGGCAAATCGCTGCGCCAAAAAACGCCCACACTGCCAAGGACCATAATCCGCAAAATATCAAACAGATCACGCTTTTCAGATTGAGCCTTGAGCAAGTCCTTCACGCAAAGGTTGATTCAAATAATTGAAGCTATAAGATATTGGATTGCCGGCATGCATCTCCGGGTTTAACGGCTGCGCTACGTCCGTAATTTGCGTTGCGGTTAGGACAGCCGGCACATCAGGCACAACTTCGATAGTCTTTTCCAAAGGCGATTCGGCATAGGGCACCAGCCAAGCCGTCGAGGCCGGTGCATCTTCTGCTGTTACGGAAAATATCCTCCCGAACATACCCCAGCCGATCACAGTGATTAAGACGGCCATCGCAGCCATTACCAGGCGCGAAAACCGATCGCCAATCGAAATGTCCGAAAAATGCCCAACCAGGGACTGATGTCTGTCCAGGCCACTGCCCGAATGATGCCGCCGTTTCGTTCCAACATGGCAAAATTCCTCCTCTATCGGTGTCCGGGAATACCCATTAACTGGGCATTATACGGAACGCCATCGGTTACGCAAGCATGTAGTTAGATATCTTTCAGATTTAGATTTTCGGTTTTTTCAGGCGATTCATAATCTAAACCATACCGCTCCTCGAGCCAACGTCCCAAGTCAACCAGCCGGCATCGCTCGCTGCAAAACGGAAGGGCGGCGCTTTGGCTGGAATCGAATGTCCTATCACAGACTGGGCAATGAAGGTTGGCCATTTGTCTTTTTAAAGGATGTTCTGAAATTTAGAATATATAGCCCCCTACCTTTGGGAGAGGGGAAAATTTCGGGACATGGTCTTATCCACAAACTATTACTTACCATATTATACCCAATGCGGCAAACAGGGGATTCTGGGCAAAATATGGTTCGTAAATGACACTATTATTGCTCTTGACCCCTCTATTCGGGTTTGGTATTGAAAACGTCCCTAATTGTATCAGGTCTTTTCCCTGCAAAAAATGCCTGATCCCAGGGGGTTGCGGTTCCATCTTTTCTCTTAGTAAATCGGGACAAAACGCCCAAAATTCGGGAGTAATATTGTGTCCCTTATTGTCAGATTTCCGTTTTTTCTGTTGATATTGCTGGTGCTCTTGTGGTCCGCGCCCGCAACGGCACAGCGTATCCAATTTCCTACGACTATATCACCGCCGGGAACGAGCACGGCCAATACCAGCCCGAACTTACTCACACCCCCGTCGGCCTCGACCTATCAATCGCCCACGGCAACATATCCTCCTTCCTCTACATTCACTTCCCCCAATTCGACTAATCAGCCCCTAAACGCTTATGCTCAGCAGGTGCCGAGCTATTTGCAGCCCTCGCCCACTTATGGACAGCCGGCACAAGGTTATTCTCAGCCGGCACAAATTTATCCACAGCAAGCACCGGGATATACACAGCCCGCGCCGGCATATACTCAACCTGCGCCTGGATCTGCATATGGTCAATCTGCCCCCGCATATGGTCAGCAAGCACCGTCGTATGTGCCGCCCGGAGGCTATAGCTATACCCCTCCTTCAACCTCAGCTCCGGCGCTGTTGCCGCCGCCTGGAAGCCCATCCACACCGGGCGTCGTGGGCGGAGGCGCTGTGCCGCCGGGAACATGGGATCCCTATGCCGCGCCTTGCCCAAGTTCCACACCTACGCCTTTGTTGCAGCAAGATCCCTATTTTCAATATGGACAGCCTGCTGTGCCGGCCATGGCCATGACCAAGGCCTTGCAGGAAATACGGCTCGATTATCACTGGTTTGCCGGACACGGCGCGGGGGAGCTGGGCATAAACGACTTCGAGCTTAATGCCAAGTTTGCCATCCCTTTCCTACGCAATGCCGAGACCCCGCTTTTAATTACCCCGGGCTTTGCCGTGCATTATTGGGAAGGGCCTGTATCGGACCCTGTGACTTCTCGGCCGTCACTTCCGCCACGAACTTATGATGCCTATTTGGACACCGCCTGGAATCCGCAACTGCTCACTTGGTTGGGTTCCGAATTGTCGTTCCGCATCGGTTTATACGACGATTTTGTGAGAAAAATTACGACCGACAGCTTGCGTTTTACCGGTACGGGCCTTGGCGTTGTGTCGCTCTCGCCGAATCTTAAGGTTAAGGCCGGCGTAATGTATCTCGACCGCAACGACATTAAAATCCTTCCTTCCGGCGGGGTTGTATGGACGCCCAACCCGGATTGGTATTTCAACATCCTTTTCCCCAATCCCAAGATCGGCAGGCGATTGATCAACTACGGTACCGCGGAATGGTGGTTGTATGCCACCGGTGATTACGGCGGCGGAGCTTGGCACATCACCCAGCGAAATCCTACAGAATACGACGATTTCGATTACAACGACATACGCTTAGCCGTGGGCTTGGAATTTAAGACCTATCGTAACTTAAACGGCTGGTTCGAGGTGGGCGGCGCATTCTCGCGCGAACTCGTATTTCGCGACCTTGATCCCCCAACCTATTTTCCAAACAACACAGTCTTCCTCCGCGCTGGACTGGCATATTAAAAGGTTGAAGGATGAGGGATGAAGGATGAATAAACGATTGAAACCGCTTTCGGTTTCGAATTGCCTACAGCCTAACGTCCACCGCTCACTATCTGTTATTTCCAATTTGCAATTTGCAATCTTATTTCTCATTCTATGGCAGGTTTTTGCCATCTCACCTCTTACCGCCCAGGTGGTGCGATTGCCGGAAGTGATTCCCGAGGAAGAACAATATCCGGGACAATTGGTCTCGCATCCCGATTCGTCGGCCGAGATACTGCAATCGCCAGGCGGGACAGTCGCGGACATGCCTTCTCAGCCGCCCAGCGACGTGCGTCCGGGCATGTTTCAAAAGCTGATCGTAAGCGGCACTTGGCTGGCGGGCGGTACCGACAGCCGCTCGTTCGGTCAAAACGATTTGGAATCAAAGCTTATTTTGGCCTTGCCTTGTCCGACCCGCGATTCGCCGCTGGTGATTACGCCCGGTTTTACGGTTCATTATCTCCAAGGCCCGGCCAACGTCGATCTGCCGCCGCGACTATACGAGACCTACATGCAATTCCGCTGGCTCTCGCAGGTCACTCCGCAATGGGGGCTTGATTTCGCCGTCACACCGGGCGTTTTCAGCGACTTCAATCAAGGCGCAAACGATGCCTTCCGCCTGACCGGACACGCAGCCGTGGCTTGGACTTATAATCCCACAACAAAATTCGTTCTCGGCGCGGCATACCTCGATACGTTCGACATCAATGTGACTCCCATCGCCGGCATAAGTTGGAAACCTAACGACGAACTGACATTCGACCTCATCTACCCCACCCCCAAAATCTCCAAACGCATTCATTGTTTCGACGGCCTTAACAAGGACGTGGAAACTTGGGTTTATATTGCGGGCGAATTCGCTTACGATTCCTGGGCCATCGCCCAAAACGACGGCGCCAATAACCAGGTGCTTTTAAGCGACGATCGATTGATCCTGGGTTTGCAACGCAAGATTCGCGGCGGGCTATGCGCGAGCGTGGAGGTAGGCTACGTCTTCAATCGCCGCATCCGCTTTAATAGCGACATCCCCGATTTCTATCCCGAAGACACGATACTCTTACGCGGCGGGCTCATGTATTAGAATGAATTTTAGATTGCCAATTTTTCAATAGACACGCCTTTCGCCCCCAGATAAATTGCGTCATAACTCCTTATGCGTTCAGGTGTTATATCTACCAACATTGAGCGAGAAATCTCCCCATAACGGTTTTTCTTGAACCCTGCAAAATCTCCGGATGCCTAGTTGACATTGCGACTATCGGGCAATAAACTAGCCACCATCAAGGTTTCTCGGTAGCCTATCTGAGGTGTGGGGTGTGAACTTGACAAGTAGTGGGAGTGGTGGCAGTGGCTACGATCAGTCCTCAAAAATACCGGCAAGTCGTTAAGCCTCAGATCATTGAGAGTGCCGCCGATCCTGAAGGTTACCGCCGCTGGCAAGCAAGTTTGGCTCGTCTGGCGCAAATGACCGAGTCGGATATAGCCAAGATCGACATTGCGCGGCTGAATCTTTTTTGCGCGGCCGGTCTTCCGGGTACGGATGGCATTGACCCCGACCTATGTATACGCAAGCTGGACAGTTGGACAGAATACGTCAACCAAAATACCAAGCGGTGGTGGCCCGACTATCTCCGAGCGCCGCGAAAGGGCGAGGATTCTCCGGGCAAGTTCCGCATGTTGTCGATGTTGTCGCTGCTCCAAACTCAACTTGGCGTCCGTTATAACATGCCTTTCACCGAAGGCGACTACGACGGCCGAGATTCACGAAATCTCTTTTTGCACGGGCTGCTTACCGGCTGCGGCGGAACCTGCGTGACGATGCCGGCGCTGTACCTTGCCATTGGACGTAGACTCGGCTATCCGCTTTTTCTCGTCAAGACAAAATCGCACTACTTTGTGCGTTGGGACGAGCCGGGGGTGGAACGGTTCAACGTCGAAGGCTCTGGAGATGGTTGGGCGTGGCACGAGGATGAATACTACCGGACTTGGCCGACGCCGATCACAGACAAGGATATTCAACAGGGCGCTTTTCTGCGAAACCTGACTCGCCGCGAGGAATTCGCCCATTTTCTGAACGAACGCGGTCATTGCCTGCTCGACCATTTCCGGATTCCAGAGGCGTTGGAGGCATATTACCACGCTTATCAAATCATGCTTTACGACGGTGGCATCCATGGTTCATGGCTAGTGGCGAGCATCATGCATCGCACGCTTCAAACGGCAATGCGCGAGGCCGACCGCCGTGGAACAAACGTCATCCCCACTGCCGAAATGCGGTATCCCGAACCAAGAGACGCCCACGAAGCCTGGGCGATTCCCCTCGCCAAGGAAACCTTTGCACGAATCCAGCGAATCCAGATTAAATCAGAAGCCACACCAGCCGAGCCGAAGTGGCAACGCAAACCAAGACGAGGCGAACCAAACTACCGTAAACATTAGGAGACCGATGCCATGTACAATCCAGATTTGGGAACTTTTAACCAACGCGATCCGATACAAGCAGACATGAATCCTTACTGTTATTGTGCGAATGATCCGACAGACAAGACTGATCCAAGTGGTTTAAGTTTTTTGGGTGATTATTTTTATTACCTCAAGCATCCTTCAAAGATGGACCCCGGCCTGCAAAGGGGCCAACAAATCGCGGTGGGCGTCGCCGCTGGTGCGGCCGCCGGGGCGGTCGGGGTTGCCGTGGGAGGAGCCGTGGTCGCATCGCAAATAGCCGCAGGTGCAACCGTAGTTGATGCTAATGCCGCCGGAGCGGCTGTCGGCATCACCGTTGCGGGCAACCTCGGATATGCGATTGGAAGACCATTTGGGCCAACCGCAGGAAACATCGCAATGAGTGGTGGCGCGTTAGTGGGTGGATTTAGTTCCGGTGGACCGTATCGTCCTGGACAGAAACCAACGGATGCGCCACCGGGAACGCTGCCTATCAACAAACATCCGGATACATGTGGAATCGTCCATGAGATCAAGGGCCCACTCATAGATGAAGGTGTCGGCCCCGGTAGCTATGTTGGAATCTCTCCCGATGGGGACATAATTGTCACAAACCCAGACGGGACGGCAACAAACTTAGGGCCTTGGCGATAATCGAATGTACCACTGGTAATGAGACTGAAAATGGCAAATGAATTCCATTATTGTGTTAGCTTCAACATTGTTCACCCAACGCTCGATCCGCGGTCGGTCACGAAGAAATTGGTAAGCTTGCGGCCGAAAATCGAGACAATGGCGGGCGACGAAAGACGTGGCAGGGACGGAAAGCCACTGATTCCAAAGAGAACATCGTCACTTTCTGCTTGGAGTGCGGACCTGCACGACGAGCCAAGGCTCTATTCAGGAACCAAACCGCTATCGGCTTTCATTATGGAGTGTCTTACCAAACTCGAAGGGCATGAGGATTTCTTTTCTAAAATTCGGCAGGAGGGCAAAGTTGCGTTGAGCATCGGTTGGTTCAGCGATTCCAACTATTCTGCGGAAGTGTTAAATGCCGACGCATTGAAGAAATGTGGCGAACTAGGGGTGGACATTGAATTGAACTGCTACTGGCATCCTGATGCAATGGGTTCTTACGACCTTAGAGATAAGAAATCTAACATTTAAAGAATTAAAGGAAAATTAAAGGGGTCGGGAGTGAATGGCACGTGAACTTCTCTAACTGCTTTTCTCATCTTGTATTGTGTAAAGTCGTCGATGTTTTTGCAAGAGCTTATATGGCTTAGGCCGGCGTTTTACACGTCGCGGCTCGAAGCGATCTGGGCGATTGCCGACGTGGTGGGTGGCCACGGCCTTTAACAAGGCCTTGCACCACTGGTCCACTGCAATGTTTGTCATAAGCAAGGGAAGAAGTTGGCACAGCGTTTGCAAAGTTCCTTTGAAGGAGGGAATTGAAACGGGGACGCAGCTAGTTTTTGGGCATTAAACCGGAAGACCCGCTAACCGAGCGGAAATGGCCGCGTAAGCTTCGACGAGGCGAACCAAACTACCGTAAACGATAGGAGACCTATGTCATGTACAATCCAGATTTGGGAACTTTTAACCAACGCGATCCGATTGGGTATCGTGGCGGGATGGATTTGTATGAGTATTGTGGCGATGATCCACTAAATAAGACTGATCCAAGCGGCAATAGAACATGTGGAGCCCCAGTAGTACTGTCGTATGGAACAGCCACTGTAACTGCTGAGGCCGGCGGTTTTTCAGCCAGCTTAGCAACGAATCCCTTCCCAGTTGATCATTCGCCAGTTGATACTCTAATTTGTTCCTGTACGAGACCTGTTAATGTAAGATACACGTGTACCGACACAATAACTACACACTACGGTTTCTGCAATCTTTTCTCGACATCAAAAACTGTAACCTATCCTGTATTTGTGACCCAAACTCAAGTCATGGCTTCGTGGACGGTCAATATATCTAATAGTAACTCTATCTTCGTTGTGGGTCCTACAATATCGGCTCCGTACAACATTCCTTTGGCAGTCGGATATAGTAAAATTGCTCCGGGAGATCAGAAGATGGCAAACAGGCTATGTGGTCCAGGGGCACCAAGTAAGCCATACACGCCATTCCCAACTATACCGTAAACCAAACAACAAGAGGAATTTGACGAATGAACGAAAGTATGCCTGGAGCACTCAAAAGGCGGAAATGGCCGATGCAGTTCACAGTGCGAACGTTGCTTTTGATGATGATCCCCGTGGCATTTGTGGCATACGTGCTTAAACCAGGAAATCTTACCCCCGGTAATGTCAAGGTAACTTTTGCTTTAGATCAATTTTTTTTTGAAACTGATCCCGTGCTCAAGGAAAGATTCCTGTACGTCAGCGTCAACATAACGAACAAATCGGGAAATACTTTGTGGTATGAAGGCTACTCGGATAAGCACCAGTCCACGTCGAAGTACAATCTGTAGATGATCTACTGTTATGGTACGTTAATCACGATCCTAATGTGTCTATAAAAGACGTATGGTACGATAACTCAGGTCTTGGTGGCAACCGCAACCGAGTACCTATAAAGGACGGAGAAACAATTAGTGTTAAGTACGACATCGTTTGTGGCCTAAAAAAGTTTAAAATCGGGATGACGTTTGCGTCATGCTGGTTTGGCGCTATAAACAATCGTGTTATGAGTCAGGAATTTGAAGTTCCCGCTGAATTTCGGAACCAAGAAGCAGGCGGGGGGGAATAGGGGGCAGTCGCATTTTCTCCATCCTGCTTTCTGACTTCATCCGGAGGGTGGCCATTTTTTCTCTTGAAATCCACTTTCCAATCTGCTACGCTCGTCGCTCCGCGCCATTAGTGTTCTTTGGAAACCCAATTAATCAAAATCAAACGGGCAAAGCCATCCCGAAACGTGGAAAAATCGCCATTCTGACCCCAAAAAAATGAGAACCTCCATCGGCGGATCGTGGAAAAATCCCGATTTAGTGCCCAAAAAGTCCTCTGCGAAACTGAAAAATGGTTTGCAACAACAGTAATCCTGAAATTGAATAACTCGCCTTTATTAGCGGAGATTAGTGGTAATTAGCGTTCCTATAACGTGGAAAATTCACGATTTGTTCCCCAACTTGGACCTGAAAAAGGGAAGTTAATGATTTTGGAATGAAAAAATAGAAAAATGTCCCCTTTTCCGACCTTTCCGACTTAACCCTTCGGTGCATGCAGCGTCAATAAGGCAATTTCCGGGGGGCAGTTCCAGCGCAGCGGTTGCTTCCCCGAGATCCCCCGCGTCACGTGGAGGATGGTGGGCGGGGCGTGGAACAGGCCGTAATCGTATTTCACTCCGGAGACGCTGGGCGAAAAGATCGGGCCAATAGGAGGAATGCATATCTGGCCGCCGTGCGTATGGCCGCTCAGCATAAGATCGACGTCAAAGGCTCGGGCCCAATCGAGTTGATCCGGACTGTGTGAGAGAAGGATCCGTAATTGACCGCCGTCAAGCGTACGCGGGGGGCAATTTTCCAGGTCGGCGACCGGCAGGTACCAGGGCGACTCGTTGCCCGCCATGATTACCGTCTCGCCACGGATATCGATCTTCAGCCAACGGCTGCCCAAGTCTATCAGTCCGCACTTGGCTATGGTTTTGCGGAGTTGAATTTCATCGACGCGCAGATCGTGATTGCCCAAAATAACATACACCCCATAACGGGCGCTTAATTGCCCAAGGGTGTCGGGTATCCAGCTAATACACTCAGTTTTGTCGACCAAATCGCCGGTGATGGCCACCAGGTCGGGCTTCAATTCGTTGCTTGTGCGAACTACCTCGCGGAAATATGCCTTGCCAAGCATGCCGGTAAAATGCAGATCGGATAAGTGCACAATAGCCAAGCCGTCCAAGAGCCTGGGAAGCCGGGGCACTTCCAGCTCCCATTCGGTCAGATCGAGGCGTAGACTTTCATTGCCCGGCAGGTACACGGACACATGATGGGCGTATTCTTTGGCCGACTTGGCCGCCTCTTGGGGAGCGATGGCCATGCGGCGCTGACGATGAAAGCGGACCATTTCCGGCTGACTCCGTAAACAGCGATAGCATATCCATCGAACGAATGTGGCAACTCCGGCCAACCAGCATAATATGACGTAAAGAAAAACAGCCAACCAGCCGGGTTGCAGGATCGTTTGCCAATTGATTTGCCTTAGAATATCCCTTCCGCCGGCAAACCACCAGCCATGCGGCGATCACGGGACAAAGTCCGATGAGGCTTAAGATGATAATCGACAATGCCGTCATCGGACGCCAGGGAACAGGCCTGGAGTGCAGCCTGTTCATGATTCCCACCCACAAGCAGACGTGACCCAAGATGGTTGCTAGAAATAAGGCAAACTGCATGAGTTGTCGCTATCCGTCGCAGGTTTGCTTGACGGGGTCTGGAGATTTGATGATCAATTCCACGTTGCTTAGGAGTTGGTCCAAGCGGAAGGGTTTGTAGAGCACGGCCTTCAGGCCGGCCTGCCGGGCTTTGACGATGGAATGATCCGGATCGTAGCCAAAGCCCGTCATCAAAATCAGCGGCACCGGATCCATCATTTCCTTGAGTTTGAGCATGAAATCGTAGCCGTTCATGTCCGGCAGATGGATGTCGCTGATGATCACGGCGTATTCGCCGTCGATCATCATGCGGACCATGCTCAGCGCCTCGATGCCGTCGTGGGCGGTTTCGACCACGCAGCCATAGCGTTCCAGCAGGTTATGGGCGGCGGTGCGGGTGTTTTCGTCGGCATCGATCACTAAAATCCGCCGGCCAAGCAACAATGTCTTTTCTTCGCTCTCCGTCACCTGCGGATGCGCCTGGGCAGGGGCCATTTTTTGGCCTATTTTTTGGATCACTTGCTTGATGTCGCGGGCGTTGCGGAAAATGCGCTGCAATCGCTCCACCACTTCCGGCTCATGGCCGATGTAGCGTTCCATGACGTTTACCGCGTCGTTGAGAATTTCATCGACGGGAAGCGCAACCGCGCTGTGAATGGCCTCGATGCTTTCGGCCGCCGCGCCGAATTTTTCCGCCGCAAGGAGTTCCAGCGTATTCAGGGCCACAGCCACGTCGCGGCTGAAAATTTCCAGAAATTGGAGGTCGCTCTCCGTAAAGGCCCGGGCTTGCGGACTCTCCACGTTGAACGTGCCGATCACTTCGTCGTGCAAGACCAGCGGCACGGTAAGCGAACTTTTTGCGTCGCGGACGCCCTGAAGGTAGAGCGGATCTTCCGTAGTGTCTTCACACAAATAACTCTTGCCCGTGGCCGCCACGAATCCCGTTACCCCGTTGTTTTGCGGCAATGCATAAAGCACGCGAACCGCGGCCTCGGGATCCATTCCCACCGCCAACAACGGTTCGAGACAATTGGTTTTGGGGTTCAAGAGGCGAATTTCGACCACGTCGAAATGCAATAGATCGCGGGTAAAATGGAGAATGTTCGATTTCAGCAGTTCCACCCGGTCGGCAACGGGCATTTGGATCAACTCGTCGGGCGTGAGGTCCGCCAGTTCCATGCCCGCTTGATGTATGGCGGCCAGCTTTTGTTGCTGGTGGATCTCGTGAGTGACTTCGCGAATCGTAACGATTAGATGCCGGGCCGGCCCCGCCGGTTCGCCCAAAGGCACGGCATGCATGTGATAATACCGGTTCTCGCCGCTGCGGAGCGTGGAACCCGTTGCCTGTCCCGTGGCAAGGGCCGTATGGAAAGGACAGAAATCCGGCCCTAGAATCTCCGGACTTCCAAGCACGGAATAAAAGTTTTCGCCCACTACGTTATCGCGGTGGGCCCATTCTTTCACACGGTTGTTGCTCCAGATGATGGTGTTATCGCTGTCCAACAGCATCACCCCATCCGGCATGCCTTCCAGAACCTGGTCGTTTTGCAGCAATTTGCCGATTTCAAGGGCCTGTTGCAAATACTCTCCGGCTACATATACGCCGTCGATATTTTCCCGCCTTAGATATACAAGAGCCCGCCTGGGATCTTGGACCGCCAAAACCTCATGCGTATTGGCCAAATCGGCGAGCAAATGCTCGACATTCTCGCGGCAGTCGCAAATCAGCAGTATTTTAGGCTTGGTTGTCAATCTGGAAGCGATCCTGAATTAGACCCTCACGGCTCAGCGGTTGGCCGGTCTACAAATAATAAAACAGCTAACTCACAAGATTGTTACCGATGCAACGCTTGACCGTCTTAGTTATAAATAATTTGTTTTTTTCTATCTTACCGTTTGTAATCCCTTCATATCATTATAGAAAAACTAATCATGGCAAACAACAGGGGAAACAGCAAAGATTTCCACCTATGGGTAGCATCGTCCCGTAAAGACCCTTATATTTAGAGCCGATTTACTAGAATTCCCAGTTTCCGCTTCTTGTCATTTCGATGCCCGCCCTAAAATCATCACGTTTATCATGGCTGGCAAGCTTTCCATCCAGAAAAACTGTTACGGCAGTCATCTCATTTCGCCGGTTTCCGTGCCTTGGGCGACCGGAACTTCAGATGCAACGCTTCTCTCGTCGATCAAAAAGGAAGGAAATTGGGGACTGTCCCGATTTTTGTGTCAAAAAAAAATTGGGACTGTCCCCTTTGGCCTAGGCATTGTTTCTCCCGGAGGATTCCATTATGTGGCGGGCGTTATTTTTAGCAATTGGCGTGTTTTTGATTATATTAGGCGTTCAATGCCTGGGCGTTGCCCAATTTAACCTGAAAATCCGCGATGAAGCGCCGGCCTCCACCAATATTTTTGAAACGACATCCGCCCTAGGCGCACAAAAACAAGTTACCCCCCCACCCTGGGCTCCCTGGAGCCTGATGTCCACCGGCGCAGTAGTCTGCCTCTATTCATTCACAATCCCAAAACGCGTGGCGGGAAATTAATAAACGGGATGCCCGGGAAAAAAATCATATTTAGCCCCCGGTGAACACACCGGGGGCCGCATCGTATGCACGTTGCCCTCACAACCCGGGTCTGCTGTCACTTTTTTCCAAGACATGGCACCGGGCTAGTTCTTTTGGTATAATTTCTTGTTACAGTGGGTAGAAACAGGATATCCACCTGCACAATGAAACTCTGTAGTAGACCGATTGCCAATGCCAAGCGTCTATGTTGAGACAACGATTCCCAGTTATCTGACAGCCGCCCCGAGCCGCGACTTGGTCATGGCGGGACGTCAGCAGATCACGCGCGACTGGTGGCAAAACGCTCAGGAGCGATTCAATCTGTATATTTCCGAGGCGGTGCTTCAGGAGATCAGGGCAGGCGATTCGGCGGCGGCAGCCAAGCGGATCGAACTGGTCAAGGGGTTAACGATTCTCGACGTGACCAAGGAAGTCGATTCTCTCGTTGAAATCTACCAACGGCATTTCGGGCTGCCCCCACGAGCAAGGATGGACATTATCCATATCGCAGTCGCCGTGGCGTATGAACTGGACTACGTTGTGAGTTGGAACTGTAAACACATCGCCAATGGGCAAATTCTTCGGAGCCTCATGGAGGTGAACCATACTCTCAGCCGATTCACGCCATTGCTCTACACTCCTGCGGAGTTGCTGGAACTTCCAGAACAAGAAGGAGACATTACATGACAGACGATCCTATCGTTGAGGAAATCCATCGCATCCGAGACCAAATGCTCGCCGAGAGCGGCGGCGATTTCGAAAAGTACATGGACCGCATTCGTGAAGCGCAGGAGCAGGACCGCGATCGTCTGGTCACAAAGGAGGATTTCCTCCGGCAAAAGCGCCAAACCAAAGAAAAGTAGTTCTGCCCCCTTTTATTTTCCCCATGAGGTTGGCAATGAAGACAATTCTGTTAACGATGGTTGCTTGTGCTTTGAGTACGACATTGATCTATGGACAGGTTAGAGCCATAGATGCGGCTAAGCAATTACAGGCCAAGGCAGACGAGCCAATCGTTTACATCCCAAAGAAAGGAACAACAACCCTTTGGCGTTTCGTAAAAGTTCAGTATCGCGGCGAACAGTCAACCGAGGGATTCTTCAACGTGGACGGTAAGCCCAGTCGTTTGAAAATCACCAGTAGTAACCCAGAGTTGATGCGGGTTAATTTGATAGGCGACAAGGACGCGTTGACGGACCTTACCGTAGATAGCCGCTTGGGCGAGCAATACACGTTTTCCAAGCCGGGGGACGTTACCATTACCGTCACTGTTGGCGATGAGTCCAAGACGCTGATAGTCAAGATCATAGAGCTACCCATTGAGGTTTTTCCCTCTGGTACCTCATCTGCCCAGGTCATAGAAATCCTAGGACTACCAGACGAGAAACGCAAAGTCTTCGTCTCATGGCCGGACTCAGAAAACATTGATGGCATTTTCTACATGCCTCAGGCTGGCGACTCGGTTATGGCCGAACATTGGCGGTACAAAGCCTATACTGGGCTGGTCGTTTCGATTATTAACGGAGGGGTTAATAAAATAGCCAGCAATACAAGTGCTGATGTAAATGCTAAGGCAGAACATGTAGCAACTGAAGACGCTCTGTTTCACAATTGGACTGATTCGGCGGGCAAGTTCTCGCTCGAGGCCAAATTCATCGAGCTCAAAGACGGCCAGGTTTATCTTGAGCGCAAGGACAATGGAAAAACGATTAAGATTCCCATGTCTCGCCTTAGCAAAGAAGACCAAAAATGGGTGCGAGATGAGCTAAAACGCCGAACGGAGGAAAAACAGAAGTCAGAAACTAAGAAAGGCGCGCGGTCGCTAAGCCTTTCCACCCAGCCGAATCCGCGATTCGGTTGGCTCGGTCCATGCGAAAAAACCCATCTGTTGATAGAACAAAAGTAGCCAAGCTGTACAGTTAGGATCGTTCGTGTCCCTAATGCAACGGACCTGGAACACATCATCGCCACAGCCCGCAGTATCTTCCATTTCTATCAGCAAGTTCTGGAAGCCCTGATTAGCCCAAAATCCGTTGTCGGGGAATATTTGGACAATGTGCTTTTCGGAAAGAGGCACCTGTGACTTATGATAGAATAAGCCCCTGATGATCTTTTCGATAATCATACCAAACCGATTGCAATCAATCTCGAAAGCAAGGCCGTGGCCAGTAAATAGCCCACCTTGCGACATCCGCGGTAGAACCCTAGGATTCCGAAAGAAAGCGGCAACTGTTTTCGGATTCCTTTGGAGGCTGCGAATTACAGGTCCTTCCAAAACTTGATTAGCGATTGGGTGTATCCCTTTGTCGATCATCGCAATCAGCGTGTTGCGGAAGTATTCCGCCTGGAGATCCCACTTTTTATGACAATCAGGACATGCAGGAACAACGATAGGGTTGGAAGGCATATGACCATTCCCGCCCCACAAGGTACGTGGAATAACATGATCCCCTGTCCACTCCGATGAGGACTTGCCGCAATATGCACAGATTGCAGCAGTTTTGTTCATATCAGAAAAATGCCAAATTTTTCTCTGGTTCGCCTCGGGAGACCCAACAATGATTCTACAACCCGCACAAAACGGGAAATGCAGGCTGTTGCTTTCTATAGAAGAATTTCCCGTGTCTTCTTGTCTATTGGTGCAACACCATTGCGGTCAAAGTCCTGCAAGCCGCCCTCACCCTAACCCTCTCCCAAAGGGAGAGGGGACTTTCGCTATTTGTCTGTCATCCATTGCCGCTCCATCGACACCAGCCAGCATACCGGTCGCGCCGCCTTTTGTCACAAGGCCCCCCATACCTACCAGTAGCGTTTATCTCACTCCCCTTCGCGGAGATTATCGAAATATTCCCTTGCGTGTTGGCTGAGTTTTTTGGGGATTTGCCGGCCGGTGGAGGGATCGGTGGAGCCGCGGCGGGTGGAATCGAACTCCTCTTGGATCTGGCTTTCCACATTCCCTTTGATATTGGGGCCATCGACCAGATCGACCACGCGGGCCGTTCCCGGCCCGACTTTTTGCTTCACGTGGGAGTCGTAGGTCGAGGTTTTGGTTTTGGCTTCGGGCCGCTCGCCGTCGCCTTTTCCCTTGCCTAGTCCCATGCCCGGTATTCCGTTGCATTTATCGCAGCCCGCTCCGCCGCAGAACGGGCAAACCATTTGATCCTTGGCCTGCGCGAGTTGTTGCATGGCGTCGTCGAGCATTTGCATCTCGTCCATTTGCTGCTGCAAATTGCCCATGCAGTCCTGCATATCGCCCAGGGCCTTGGCGGCGTCTTTGGCATTGCCTTGTTTCATGCATTGGGCGCATTGACCCAATTTCTCGGCCATATTCTGCAATTGTTGCATTTGCGGGGCTTGTTGCTGCAACTGCCGCAATTGCTGCTCCAATTTTTCGGCGTCGGCCGCCTGGCCGGCCTTGCGCATCTGCTCGGCTTGTTTCTGCAGATCGGCTTGGGCCGCCTTGTGGCTCTCGGCCAACTTGTCCAGCTTGTCCTTCATCTGCTCGAGTTGTTTTGCCAGGTCGGCCTTTTGCTGGTCGGTCAGATTGCTGTTTTCCAACTGATCCTTGAGTTTTTTCAGGTCGTCGGCGGCCTGTTTTAAATCGCCCTTGCTAATGTCCTGGGCGAATTTATCGGCCGGTCCGCGGTCGATGTTCTTCAACTGGTCCAATTGCTCCTTGACCTTATCCGCTCCGCCCAATTGCTGGCGGCGATCCTGCAATTGCCGGGCGAGATCGTTGAGTTTGCCCAGGGCCTTTTCCCGGTCCGGAGGCGCGGAAGCCAATTCCTTGGTGCCCTCTTCCAATTTTTTGAAAAGGTTTTCCGCTTCTTGCAAGCCTTCCTTTTTCGCCTGTTCGCGGCGTTCGGCCAGTTGTTTGCGCACCGACTCGGAGGCTTTTTTGACCTGAGGTTTTGCTTCCAGGTTTTCCTGCTTGGCATCGGCCGAATTATCGACCAGCGACGGATTGACGAACAACATCACGAAAAGCGCCGCAAAGGCCGGGGCCAAAGGCAGCAAAAGTTTCCGCGGCGGGATAACCGCGAATTTTTCGGCCACGTCGATGCGTTTAACGCGTCTCAGGGCATCGGCGCTTACCGCCTGGCCGGCCTCGGATTGCAGATCATCCGGCGGCATTGCCAAGGCGCTGGATACGCGCTCTTTAAGGGCAAAGCGCCGATCGATCTCCATGGCGGCTTCCAGCACTGGAGCGCGGCTTAGCGCGGTCCAGATTACAGCCCCCAATAGTCCCAATGCCGTTGCGCCGGCAAACCAAATCCAGGTTTGCACGGGCAGAGGATGGTATTTATCGACAACGATGAGCAATCAGCGCCATGAGCAAGGCCGCGAACCAGCACCAGCCTAAAACGCTCACGAATCGTTGCAAGGTTATTCGCCGCTGCGCTCGGCGGACTTGTTTGCGGAGTTCGTCCATATAGATACCCTCCGAGATCTTCTTACCTAAGTCCCATTGAACCGTAACTTTGCTGTAATTATATCACAGCCCCGCAGTTTGGGGTAGGTAGATGCGCGGTCCATATTCAGACCGCTATTTTTGAATTTCGATTTTACAGCAAGGATCGCCGTCATGCCGGCAAGCGGTGCGCAGTACTGGGCGCCCCACCACCTGGGACATCATATCAAGATCGACGGAGCAGATAGTGCGGTTTGCATCGACCATGCTGATAAAGGGACAACTGCGCTTATATACGACTAGTTTCCCGTCTTCCTCAACCGCCTCCAGGATTCCGCCTTCCTCGATGAATATAGACATCAACTGGCGGAGTCGATCTTCGGGTTTTTTGGCGGTAACCTTGCCATTGTAATGTTCGGCCAGAATCCGGCTTACCTTTTTTAGAACCTTGTCCTTCAACTGGTCGCCGCCGATCTCGTGGATGGCTTTCCAGATTGCGGGCACCACCAACCGCTGATTCGAGGAAAAAAGCAGCACCAAAGCGTCATTGGTGGCCTTGAACATGTACCTTGGCCGGCCTCGTCCCGGCAAACGTTCGGCGCTTTGTTCCACGAATCCCGCGGACACTAATTCGTGAAGTTGCTCGGTTACGGCGGTCCTGGTAACGCCCGTAGCCTGAACCAAATCGGTGACGCTATGAGGCGGATTGCCCACCAATAGCTTTACAATTTTCAGCCCAGCCGCACTAACCGTTGATTCAGCCATTGTTTTTGTGTCCCGGATGTTGTTGAGCATCACTTATGGCACGCGACGAATCGAACTCTCCATATTGGCACAAACGGCAATTATCCTGTAAAAGTCGATAGTAACGATTTTAATTCTTATCGGCAAACCCCCCTCCATATCGACTAATATGGATCAACTTTCTTTATGCGATCCAAATGGGTCTATTAGAAGATTTGTGTATCGTATAATGTTTTATCTTAATTTCCTAATAAATTCTTATCGAAAAAAAGCAAATTACTGAAATTCCCCGGGAAAACGGAATCTTTCGCAGTTATGTCAACTTAAACTGATTGACTAGAATGCAGGAGCACAAGACGGTGCCCTCGCCTCGCTCGATCACCAATGAAAAACATCCCAACTCCTTTAGGAACTTGGAGTTCGGACGTTCGTTTTGTGGTAATAAAGTCCGTCGAAGACGTGCTATCATCGCTGTGTGGCACTATTTATCCGGCTTCCACGTTGACTTGGGATAGAGAGTGGGTCATCATATTTACGCAAAATTGATTTTTCTCTTGCACTCTGACAAACCTCAAGGGCATGAAAAACAGTGTCTTGCCGCAAGGGCCGGCGAGAGAACAATTTTTATAACCCATGTTACGTTGAAGGAGAAATCCATGTTCAGCAAAAGGATTCTTGTGCTTGCCGCGTGCATCAGTTCTTTCGCCTTATCGTCGCCGCGGGCGCAGCAGCCAAACCAATCTTTGCCCGGCCGTCCGGCCTCTGAGCCGGTTGCAGCAAAGCAAGTGCGGGGCAACCTTTACCAGGTGAGCGGCGGGATCGGCAACGCCTTCTTTTACGTTGGGCCCGACGAAGTCCTGGTGATCGACGCCAAGATCAGCGCGGAAGCAGCCGGTCAAATGTTGGCGGAAATAAAAAAGATCACCGATAAACCGGTACGCCGCGTAGTTCTAACGCACAGCGATGGCGATCATGTCAACGGACTGGTCGGATTTCCGCGGCACCTGACGATTATCTCCCATGAGAACGGACGCCGGGACATAGTCCAGGCCAACGCCGCGGCGACCACGAAAGTGCCGCTTCCCAATGAAACATTTTCCAAGGATTTGACCATATATTTTGACGATACAGAGGTGCAACTGCTCTATTACGGCCCGGCGCACACTAACAGCGACATCGTAATCTACATTCCATCGGAAAAGGCCGCGATTGTCGGCGATCTCGTTTTTGTGGGCCGTGACCCCCTGATTCACGCGAATAAACACGGTTCCTCTTTTGGCCTGGTATCCGCACTAA
Organism: Pirellulales bacterium; assembly: GCA_963844755.1. GTDB lineage: Bacteria > Planctomycetota > Planctomycetia > Pirellulales > Thermoguttaceae > JBEKIK01. The sequence continues at coordinate 413,313 of CAWJPM010000010.1, read as the reverse complement.
AAGCAATCATTCTACTGGACGCGGACATTTTCCTGAGCGGGCACGCCGACGGAGTGGACAAAAAAACCATCGAGACATTGATCGCCCAGATCGAACAGAAACAGGCCAAAGTCAAAGCCCTAGTGCAGGAAGGAAAATCGCTCGCGGAAGTGCAAAAAGCGTTTGCCGGCTCCGATCAGCCGGCCTCGCCCGGCGGCCGTCGCTGGCCGAGCCTGGTGGAGATCATTTACCAAGAACTGACTGAGAAAAAGTAGGGTTTTACCGGCTTGCGGGTTGTTTTTCCCGTGGTAAAATTGTTCATAAGCATTTGTCCCTCTATTGTTAAGTTATATAGGAGCGGTGCCGACAACTCCGGTTAAACCGGCGAATATTATTTTTAGAATATCGGCAGCGTATTGCGTGATATCATGTCTCAAGCGGAATGAAAGAGCGAAAAAGTGATTTTCGTAACCCCTTGATATATAAGAGATTGGCGGCGTAGCTCAGTTGGTCAGAGCAGCGGAATCATAATCCGCGTGTCGTAGGTTCGACTCCTACCGCCGCTACTTAATTGGAAATTTAGTGTGACGAGTCCACCAAATCCACGGTCATTGTGAAGGTTTTGCTTGCCGTTCCGCTGAAAAGTTTTGTCGAAATCCCCGGGATTTGTGTAACCCACAAGTTGCTGGAAATCGGGGCGGTAACGGTAGCGGTGACTTGAGTCGTTGTATTTGCAATAGGATTCGGATTTATAGTAACCGATCCACCCGTGACGAATCCCGCGCTGAGGACCTTCAATCCGGCTGTTTGACCGTCGGCCACGGCGGCGCCTGGAACTATGCAATGCCGCGCCGCTTCGAACGCGGCGTTGTTTACCGTTTGCTGAATCATATTGTATCTGCTAAAAGCCAAAGCGGTGAACAAAAACAATAACAAGATCGGCACGGTCAAAGCGAATTCGACCGCCGCCGTGCCGCGGCGGTTTGCGCGCTGGCGACGCAGACCGATTGGAGTGCACGCCGGCTTCATATCATACTCCTTTGTAAACATTATCATTGGGTAAGGACCACGGGAATCGTTTGCGCCAGTTTTTGGAACGCGGCCTGCAAATCGGCGCCGGTGGTCACGTAGAAGTATTGGCCTTGTGTTTGGGTGGCGAGCTGTTGCATTGTGGTGTTGCTCGTAAACAGCCCGACTGTATGGATGGTGATGTTGCCGCCATTAGCCTGAGAAACCGCGTTAAGAGGATTTGAACTTGACGGCTGGTTGTTGCTAGTTCCGTCGTTCCAATTACCATCTGAAAAGACAATGATGATTTTGTTCCACGGCGTGCCATCGTCAGTTGAGGAGAATAATTGTATGGCGTGGTTTAGGCCATCGAGCAGGTTCGTGCCCGCGTTGGCTATCCCGGATTGCCAGATATCTGCGGAAATATAGGTTGAAAGTTTATTTGTGATCGTACCATAACTGGAACTGAATGTGCAATCAGTACTCCCGGACGTGCCAAAGGTAACCATGCCCACTTGATTCTGCGTCGTGCCGCCCGGCGAATTGGTAAGCGCGGTAAGGAAGACAGTCGCTCCGCTGCGGAGATTGGCTAGGCGGCTCAACGTGGCGTCGGGCGAATAAAAAGAAGGCGGATACGGGGAATTGGTATGAGGGAAATTGCTTGGATGGTAACCTATGGGAGGCGGGTAGGTCCAATCGGTGCCCGACATGTCAAAACACATCGAACCCGAGCGATCAAAAACAAAACACCACTTATTGCGCACGAAGGCGGACGCCGAGGTAGCTTTTGGCGTAAACGACGTTGCGGCTGGCGTGGTCGAGAAGAGGCCCATCGCGGGGGCGAAGAACAACGGCACCGTTGCCTGCGCTGTAACTTGGGCCGCCGTAGTCGGCGTACCGTTTAAGACGAATGCCCACGGCCCACTCTGCGAATACGTCACCTTACCGAGGCTTATGTTGGAGGTGTTGATTGCCAAAGGTTGGCCGCAGACCTTATTGTAGGAGGCGTAATTAATAGCTCGTTGCTTTGCCGCGCTTTGCGAGTCTCCCTGCGAAAGCCCCGTCACGGCGGCTTTGGCAGCCGCGTCGGTGGCGATCTGAATTTGTTCCTGGGACAAAAACATATAGGCAATATCCACGGAGAACGCGGCCGCCACTAACAGCATCACAATCGCAAATGCCACAAGTATCAGCATTGCTCCATTCCTGGAACGCCCACCGGGGCGTCCGGGTTTTATTCGCATTATTGCGCACATGGCTTTACCTCTTATTGATGAATCATTGTCGTCGAAGCTGAAAGGTTAGTCATTGTCGTAAAGAACGGCGTTATGCCGCCCATGTTGGAAGTTATCGGCGCACTCACGGAGACTGTAACTTGAGTACCCACGGGCGTAGTCGCGGTAACGGTTGGCGTGATTGTGACCGTGCTTCCCGATATGGAGAACTGAGAAAGGATGCTGTTTGTCGCAGTAGTGGCATCCGCGCTGGTATTTCCGGGCGTGGTGGCCTTGCGCGCCCTCATAAGCGGCCGCCGTCAAACGCTGCTCGAGAAAAATCATATTAGTGGCTTCAATCGATCCGAAAGCGATAATCACAATTAAGGGAAGGCAGACGGCCAGTTCAACAGTCGCCGTGCCATTACGTTTTCGCTTTACGCCGCGCAGTGGTTTGCGATTAATGAAAAGCATATTGCGCCACCTATGAATGGCCCATCCTGTTTTAATTTTTTTGCAGAAAAGTTGAAACACAAAAAAAGAAATCTATTCGCACCTGGGCGAATGCCGGTTTACCCGATAAGTATGGATTAGCATTCCCTCTAAGGAAAATCTAATATAAATTGGCCAATGCGGCGAAAATAAAGGTTGGGCATTTCCGGATTTACCGGTTAAAATATTAGAATTAATCGTGAAATGCCGATTATGCGTTATTTGCGGTGGGAGCAAAGTCATTGCCAGCGGGAGTGAAAAATTTCAATGTTGGACAATCCGCCGCAAGAGCAGGATTCCCGCTGCAATAAAGACCGCATTGCTCATCCAGAATGAAATCGGCCACAATTTGCCCGACGTGGAAAGGTCCTCGCTTAACATCAACAGCGGATAATAAACCGCCAGAATGGGCACAAAACAAACAAAAAAATTCGTCAAAACGTCGGCATGGCGCCAGAGCATGGCCACGGGAACGCCGATCAGCACGAAACACAGGCAGGTAAAACCATTCGATAAACGGCGATAAGGCTCGGTTTGCAGGCGATAGATCAGATGCCACAGGTCTGCCAGCCGTGTGCCGTCGGCCGGCGGCAAAGTTTTGCCGTTTGCTTCCAAGGCCTCACGCTGCTGTTCCAGCGGAAATATCTCGGCTTTCAGTTGAGCAATGTGGTCGGGGATCTCGTACATGGCGACCCAGTCGCGGTGATGTTCCAGAACGCCGCGATCTCTGCCGGGATTGACAATCGGCAAGGATTGACGTCCATTCACCAGGATCGTTGACTGGATAGTTTGCCCTCCATGTCCACTTCGAAGTTGCGGCAGATGATGTTGATTTCATGCCTCTGCCGATCGGTGCGCAATTCGGCCTCCATGGCCCGGACTGTCGTGGTAGGATGATTATCGTCTCCGAAAATGGTGATCGTAGGCTGAATAAGATTCCTCCCATCAACGCGCTTTACAGTGATGGAGAACTGCGGCGTATTGGGTGGACCTATGGAATGATTGGTTTGCAACATGCCATAAGCGATTTCTTCGACCGATTCGGCCGCGACTCTGGCATAACTAGGCCGGCACCACACGGCGGCAATCTCTTGCATCCAAATCGTTCCCAGGCTCAGTAAGAACGCGAACACGATTACCGGCCAGACAATTACCATGGGATTAATCCCCAGCGATTTCAAGGCAACTACTTCATTCATGCCCGTCATTCGCCCATACACGATGCTCACCGACAGCAACATGCTGACCGGAAGGGTAATGACCAGCATTTCCGGCAGCATATATGGCATGACAGAGAGCATCACCATGGGCGGAAGCCCCGTTCGAAGTCCCTGGTTGACGCCCATGACCACGGTCACTATCAGGGTCAAGCCTATCAGCGTAAGCAGAAAGTATTTCAGCACTTCCGTTACAACGTACCGCGTTAGAATGTACATGGGGGTAGATTGTGGATGTGAAGTGCCCGGTGGTCAAGACCAGAATTTTCATGTCATGAACTAGTCCGAATCCCACTTTCGTTCCAAATCCATGAAATTTCAAAAACCCAATATAAAACCCCATCTATAAGGCAAATTCCAAAAAATAAGTATCATTTTTGCTTTTCAGAGGGGTTATTTAGTCCTAAATTGGGGGAGTTGTTGATATTTGCAATACGCCACAACCCTTGACGCATATACTGTTTTCGTGTCACAATAAGACCTGTAATCTGAAAAAAGACGGGCCTATTATGGCCTGTTTCTTTAATAAATAACTCCCGCCAGAACGATATTCAACCGCAATAGTGCCAAATCGACGCACTTGAAAACATAGGCACACGGTTTGATATCCCCGCTTCAAAATAATACACGGCAAGTCTGGACCATAATCAGGAGCGCGTGATGAGACCCGGTAAAACGGCTTCGGTCGAGGAACTACAAGCCATTGGACGCTTTGAAAGTCTGCGGAAAATACTGCGCGGAGAAACTTATGTAGAACATCTCGACAAGCCTTTGGCGTACTGGGCGCTTCCCACCGATCGCCGATTGCCCTTGGCCTTTTTAAGTCGGGCATTGCGGGAATTGCTCGACGCGTCTTTTGAAGAATTGGCCCAAACACCCGGCGATCGGGCAAAAAAAGATGAAATCTTTCGTGAAATTGCTTGCCCGCGTGGCTAATACCGATCCCGCCGATCTGCCCACCGAAATCAATGATTTTTACCTCGGACTGAAAAATTCATCGGCCTGCGATGCAAACTGTTCGGATAAAGGGTTCGATCAGGCGGCAATCTCCGAACTCCAATGGGAACAATGGCGCGGAAGCGTGATGCGGCATGGTTTGGGACAGGAAAAGCTCGGCCGCTTCGCCTCAACCTTGCGGAACATGACCAAGGTAATTTGGAATTCGCCCCTTGCGGCCTATATCGGTTATACGCTGGCCGAAATCCAAGCCATGAAAACTCACGGTAAACGGCGACTGAATGCCATCCTCGAAGTGTTTTACAATCTGCATACGCTGGTGGCCGACATGGGCAGCCATGAACATCTTGTCATCCGCATCGTGCCGCGGTTGATCGACGGAGTTGAAAGGTGGGTCGGTCAATCGCTGCAAAAACCCGGCCTGCCCAGCAACGGCGAAATTTTCCAAAATTTCGTCAGTCCCTTGCTCGAGCAAATCCGCATCGACGCCCCGCAACAAATCGTAACCATGGCCGAAAACCGCTTGGGCGTGCGCGGACCGATTACCAGCGTGCGCCAAGTGGCGAGAACCATGGGGCTTACCCGGGCACGGGTTTATCAACTGCTTAACGAAATCAACGATATCATGACGCGTTCGCTGGCCCTTGGGACGCCACCAGGTTTATGAACTGCGCGATAAATTCGCCGCCGAAGCGGTCGATGTCTCCGAATCCTCCTTCCCTGGTCCAATTTTACGCGGCCGTGGAATTGTTTTATCCGGGCAACCGCCGCGGCGCGGACGGCCCCCTGGAAAAAACCGCCGAAATGCCCGAGGAACAAAACGACCTGCTGGAAGTGTGAAACGCGAATTTTTGTAGGGTGCGTGAAACGCACCACGACTATTAGAAGGCGATGCGTTTCACGCACCCTACAAATTGTGACGAAAGATCGCCGCCATGCCCGAAAAGGAAATGCTCGTTATCGCTTATCCGCATAAGTAGCCGAATGGCGGCGTTGCTTTGCGGCAAAGTGGGGCGGGGCAATGGGGTGTGCGGATGTGGAAGACGGGCGAATCGCCGTCCTTTCCACTCGCTTGTGCATCGGAAACCGCAACGCCTCCCAGGCACGGCCGCATAAATTCAGCAATGTGGACGGCCGGACCACGCTTTCCAAACATTCCTCAATCAGCAACGCTGCATGTCCGGATAACGCTCGCAGCCATCCCATTCTGGAAGCCCAGGTCCAGAAAAGCCGCTCGGCAGCTCGGCCCCCGCCCAGCCGGCCTGCGCCAACGGCGTCATCCAATTCCGCATACATCCTGCAATCAGGCTCGCTAGTGCAACGTAAACCGGCGAAATGCAGGGCTAGGGCCAAATCGACTCCGGCAAGATGGCCCTTGACGGCAGGATTCAATCCGTTTACCGCATCCCATGCCGAGCGGCGAAAGAATGCAGCCAAAATGTCGGCCCCGAAAAATTGCTCCTTTTCCAACGATGCCTGCGCCGGCGACTTGCCAAAGCCTAAACGTCTGGCCGCTCCGCTCGCCCGATAACCCACGCCCGCCGATATCACTTTGTTTCCATCTCGCCGTTGAAGGACCAAGGGAGCAACCGCGGCAATCGCAGGATCCGCAAAATGAGGCAAGACCGAATCAGTCCAGCCCGGGCTCACCTCCATACCGCAAGATAAAATATGAATTATCGGCGCACGGCAATTTGCAAGTCCGCAGTTTATGCTCTCTATCAAATCGGCATCCCGCGACGCTTCGACAAAACACACTTCGTCGCGTAATTGGTAAGGATCGGCATAGGGCTCGTTCAGCACTACGACGATCTGGCAATTCGCCGGCCTGTTTTCCAAAATCGAAACCAGGGTATCTTCCAGCTTTTTGAGCTTGCTTAAAACCGGAATGAGGATCGACAGCCGAAGCACGAGATATTTTCCTGTGTTCAACGTCAGAGGAATCAAGTTTTCAAACGGCGCAGGGCTGTAGCTAATGTTCGTAGAAGGGGATATAAAGCCATGCTGCGCTATTTGTGATTATGTCGGATTGTATTGAATAGGAAGTTTATTCAAACGACCCTTATTCCCTGGTTAGGCAAAAGTAAATTTTGTATATTCTTTGCATATTACCCATATTAAATTTTTATGCACATCTTATACATATATTACCTATTTTATTGTCAATAATAGGCTAAATCCCCATTATTAGAAGACATGGAGATCCTATTTAATCAAAGTTGTGACATTTATAATAAAATCATTGGATTGTGAATTGTTCCGGATTCACAGATTGTTGATACGCCGAGTATTTTTTCCTTGGAGATTTTACGCGAGGTAAAGATGTCCGTTTTTCGCTTTTTAGCCGATGGACATGAACGAGCATTAAAGGGCTTGGGCCCGAAGTTGGAAGAACTCAGCCAAAAAATTAAACAAGAAGTGAAAATTCAATTTTCTTCCCAACTGGTCGGCGCTGGATTTTTTAAACGTTGGCTCTTGCATCTACGAATGAAATTGGAATTAAAACGGCGTTTTGCACAAATCATCAAAGCTAAGGCCCCGCCGGATGCGTTTTATTATATTGATTCAAAAACGAAATAAGATAATAACAACGATTCTTATATGGCACTTGATGTCCTTCCTCCATTATCCCACCCAATGACCTTTCCTTTTTAAAAGACTCGGCAGATGAAGTACGGCAATCGGGAAGTGTCTCGACGCACTTTTTTACAAACGGCCGGCGCAGTGGCTGGAAGCGCCCTTGTATTGCCGCATTTGATTCCTTCAAAGGTATTGGCCGCACAGGCAAGACCAGGCGCCAACCAACGGCCAAGCATTGCACTGATTGGCGCGGGAGAGCGGGGTATGAATCACCTTGCTTATCTGGTCGATCGGATGGGCAAGGGCGAGTTGAATGTCACCGCCGTTTGCGACGCGGACGAAAAACGCTTGGAAAAAGCCAAGCAAATTGCCGGCCCCAAAGCCGACGCACTTCGCGACTATCGATACATCTTGCAGCGAAAAGACATCGACGCCGTAATCATCGCCACGCCCGACCATTGGCACGGCGTGCAATTCGTACAAGCGGCCGAGTGCGGCAAGCACATTTACTGCGAAAGCCCGGCCTGTTCGACAATCGATGAAGGCAAGGCCATGATCGAAGCCGCGCGCAAGGCCAAAATCGCTACGCAAATCGGGGCCCAAGGCCGTTCGCTGCCCGAGGCGTATTTGATGCGCCGTTATCTGGCCGACGGCGCGATTGGCAAGGTGACGAAAGTCAACTGTTGGAGCGGTCTCGGCCTGGTCGACGACAATCCTGTGCCCGACGAAGATCCGCCGCCGGAGTTGGATTGGGATCTTTGGCTCGGTCCGTTGCGCTGGCAGTCGTATAATCCGCGTTTTTCCAATGGGGTTTTCCGCTGGATGATGGAATCCGGAGGTGGTCGGATTTGCCATCCCGGCGCCCATGTGATGAGCTGCGCAATGTGGTGGCTGGGCGCGGATGGAACCGGCCCGGACACCATCGAAGCTGTGGGTACGGTACCCACAAAAGGGCTTTGGGACACGGCCGTGGAAATGGAGGTGACTTATACTTTCAAAAATCCCGACTGGGTGCTCACCTGGAATCAACACGGCAAGAGCGTCGAATCCGAGGAGCAAAAACCTGAAGAGCGAATGCCGGAAGAATCGCCAATCGCTCAGCCTGGTTGCGGGGCGATATATCATGGCGAAAAGGGAGAAGCCGTTGCCTGGGGCGGAGACATGGGCATTTGGGCCGAGCGAAAGGTCCGCCAGTGGAAATCGCCTTCTTCTCCGGCCGAAATCGCCAAAAGTCCCGATCATATCGAAGATTGGCTGAACGGCATCAGAACCGGTGCAAAAACGATCATGAACGTCGAGGCCGGCGTGGGCGTGGCGAATTTGTGCATACTCGGCAATCTCTCCTTTATTTTGGGACGAAAACTCCATTGGGATAATCAAAAGTTCGAAATTACCGGCGACGAACAAGCCCGCCGCCTGATGGGCAGGCCGCAACGTTTCCCTTATTATTTCTGAGGAATCAATCGCCATGCCGTCCGAGGAATTCACAGTCGATAACTTGATTGCCAAGATCAAGGACAAGAGCGATAAAGTCCGGGCGGAAGGTTGGCTCAGCGCCGCAAAAGTGGGGGCGGCGGCCATTAAACCACTGGCGGCCGTGACCACCTCCGGCGACAGCGATCTGGAAGTGGCCCGGGCCGCTAAAAGGGCCTTGTGGCAAATCGTGCATGACTTCGGACGGATCGACGCCGAAGACCAACGCAAGGCCATACTCGACGAACTCCAGGCCTTGTTGACCGACGATTGGCCCGATGCCTTCCGCCGCGACGTGCTCTGGATGCTCTCGGAAATCGGCGACGATTCCAGCGTTGAACCAATCGCGGCCGTGCTCAAAAGCAGGGAATTGCTCGACGATGTGCGTTGTGCGCTCCAACGCATTCCCGGTCAAGCCTCTCTCGACGCCCTAAAAGACGCTTTGGAAAGCGTTCCCAAGGGTTATAAAAACGACATCGCCCATGCGCTCAGGGTGCGGGGGGTGGAACCCGGTCTGGAAAAATATCCCCAAGAGAATCTGATCCCCACCAAGCAGGCCGACGTCAAGCCGGCGGGAAAGAACGGGTCATGAAATACTTTATCCGGAATTATTGTAATCGAAAAAATTTCAAAATCTCCAAGCCCACGGGTTGCAACCCGTGGGCTTTGCAAAGCGTATGGGCTTTGAAAACATTTATTGTGCTTAGTGCATTAAGCGTATTGTGCCCGATTGCGCTTGCCCAGCAAATGGAATTCGAAGCCTTTGCCGGCAAACCCTACGGCGTGGGCCGGATAGTCGTCGATTTGCCCGAGAACATGCTCCCGCAACCCCTGGGCGCCGAAGGCCTGGCCCTGACCGAACGCGACGGCCGGGTTCTATATCCGGTCGTCGAAACCCCGGCCTTCGGCAAGATCATGAAAGAAGTCCTCGACAGCGACACGCCTCTTACCCGGGGCGGTCCGGTCCGGGAACAAGTGGGCGGAATATTGCGCGGAATCCTGGATCGCCCGCCGCGAACCACGATCTATTTTTCTATTCCGAGGCGATGAACCTTTACATATCACACTCCAGGCACGCTTGCCTATCCCTATAGATATTATGCCCAGGCAGGCGCCGCCGGCGGCGTATCAGCGATTGCTCGGCGAGTGGTGGCGTCAATACGCCCGGCCGCCGCAACTGCTCGAACAAAAACCCGACTATCCTCCCCTGGTGCAAAACTACCTTACCACGTCTCTGGCGGCAAAACTCAATCTCCGCTTGCCCGAGGCCAAACAAACAAACTCGCCTTACGCCCAGCTGCAAAAGGAAATCGGGCTGAATTTGGGCACGGAATCGATCCGCGTGGCATTGCAGCAGAATCGCATTTTGGGATTGAACAACTTGGACCAGCCGGCCGATCAGCCTTTGCCCGCCGCGCTTGAACCGCCGCCGCTTGACATTTCCCGAGCCGGCCGGCGACGTGCAAATCGAGCCTATGTCGCTGCACGTGCCGGCCGAGTGTTTTTACCTTCGTTTCGGCAGTTTCAATAATTTCCTCTGGCTGCAAGACACGCTGGACAAATGGGGCGGCGACGCCCAGAACCTCATCGCCCTGCGCGGATTGGACCATCAGATGCGCGAACGCATGGAAAAGCAGCTCGTGCTGAAACAGACCGTTCTTTCCCGCATGCTGGGCCCCACGGTCGTCGCCGACGTGGCGATTATCGGCACCGACATGTTCTTTCGCGAGGGGGCCGCGTTCGGATTCTTGTTCGAGGCCCGCAACAGCTCCATTCTAGGCGCGAATTTCACCGCCCAACGCTCCGAACGCATTAGCAAAGGCGGCGTAACCGAGCAGAAGATCAAAATCGCCGATCATGAAGTTTCATATCTGTCTTCGCCCGACGGCACTGTGCGGTCGTACTACGCGGTCGACGGCGATTATCATTTCTTCACCACATCGAAAAAACTGGTCGAGCGTTTTTACGCAGCCGGCTCGGGCGAAGGCGCGTTGGGAAAAACCGAAGAATTCCGCCAGGCCCGCAAACTCATGCCGCTTACGCGCAACGACACCGTTTGGCTCTACATGTCCGACGCCTTTTTCCGAAATATCACCAGTCCGCAATATCGGGTGGAAATGGCCCGGCGATTGCAGGCCATGGCCGATATCGAATTGGTCATACTTGCCAAGCTTGCCGCGGCCAGCGAAGGCAAGCCCGGGGCAACCGTCAAAGAACTGGTCGATGGGAATTTCCTGCCTGCCAGTTTCGGTCCGCTGCCCGACGGCAGCCGAGTGATCCTCGACGGCGGCGACGTGTATGACAGTCTTCGCGGACGCCGCGGGGCGTTTGTGCCCGGTGCCGGACATGGCCGTCGAGCAGGTCACGCAGTTTTGAACTTGCCGAATACAAGCGATTCGCCGATTTCTATCGCGCGAACTGGGGACGGATAGACCCGGTCCTGGCCGGCATCCAAAAAACTTCGCTTCCGGATAATCGCGAACAAGTGGTTGTGGACGTGCTCATGACTCCGTTTGCTCCGGCTCATTTTGATTTACTGAGAAAATACGCCGGCCCGGCCGATTCCCAGCGAATTGCGCCGATACCCGGCGATTTGGCGGCATTTGACGTGGTGCTGACCAATCAGCGAGTATTCGGGGGACTTAAGGATTTCGGGCCGCCGCAGGACATCCGCTTCACACGGCTCCTGCCTTTAGGCCGCCTGCGCGAATGGCTGGTGGGTTATATCGGCAACGTGGGCGAAATGGGCGTGCTGCGTTTTTTGAACATCGGTTTTCCGCCGCCCGATCCCAACGGATATTCGGTTTCGCCCTTGGGCGGTTGGCGAAGGATTTTCGATCAGTACACCGTGTTCTCGTTCCAGCCGCAAATTCTGGCCGAAGTAACGCCGCAATTGCATTTTGAAGAGGCGAAGCGTCCGGCCCAATTGCGCCTGCGGATCGACGATCCGACCAATGCCCGGATCATGCCCCTGGCCAACAATTGGGCCTACTATCGCACCCGCGAAACATCGTTGAATAACCTCCGCTTGCTCAGCGATCTGGATCAACAACTGCACGTGCCGCCGGCCAGTTGCCGCGAGGCCGCCGAATTTCTGCTGGATGCCAAGCTTGTCGATCCGTTGGGCGGCGAATATGTGTATCGGGAAAGCGGAAATAATTTCGGCCGCTGGACCTCCATCACCTTGGAAAACCAGCCTCCGGGCGGCGGACCGCTGAGGACCGTGGCCCCGCAAGGCTACCTGGCCCCGCCCTGGAATTGGTTCCGCGGCCTGGATCTGGAAGCCAGCATGACCGAAAAAAACCTCTCCGCCCACGCCGAAATCATCATGAAGATGCCGGAAAAGAAATAGTTTATATAGTCTGTGCTGGTAGCATAGCAGACAGGTGCATTTAGCCGCTCGTGAGCCGACGAGCCGGAGGCGAGCGATCAAGGCTTTTTAAAATATTACCATGTTTTTTCGTTTTATGAGTGGGACGTCTCGAAACCGCTCCCAGCCGCCTGTAAATCGGGTTGACACTTGAGGTTAAGTGGGATATTAAGAATGATGGTACATAATCAATCATTAACAATATAATCCCGCGGCTTGTTGCATAATCACAAGCGGCGCTCTTAACGATTAACGCATGCAGAAATCATTGTTCAGTCTGCTGCTTCCATGCCTTCTGGCCGTGCTCGGCATAGTGGCGCTGGTGTTTTGGGCCGGCACGGGTCCGGTGGCACAGTTGCAGGCCCGAATACCCGGACTCGATAAGGCGCCCGCCCCCGGTCCCGCGAAAATCGCAAAACGGCCGGTCCAGGGCGAGCCGGTTTACGGCCCAGGAAAACCCTCCGCACTTGCCGGGGCATGGCCCTGTTTCCGCGGCGCGGAGCACGATGCCATATGCAAAGATGAGATTCCCCTGGCCCGGCAATGGCCTGAAGGCGGGCCGGAAAAACTGTGGACCGTCGAACTCGGCGACGGTTACGCCGCGGCCGCAATCAGCGCCGGCCGCGTCTATGTGCTGGACCACGTTCACGACGCCCCCATCGATCAACTCCGCTCTCTTTCCCCCGCCGATCGCGAAACCCTGGCCGCCGCCTTGTCCTCCACGCCGCCCGATAAATTCGATTCCCTGGAACCGCGTTCTCCGCCGATTATTCCCCGGCAAAGGCGGCGATCCGAACGATCCCCAGCGCGGTTTGTCGGAAGGGGAATTTGTCGCCTTGAAAAATGCCCTTGGCAGCCTGTTGGCCGACAATCGAAACCAACTGATTAATGCCTTGCGCAACGATCTGCTGGATGACATCGACCGCTCGGCCGACACCATGCGCTGCCTTTCTTTGGACGACGGCCGGGAAATCTGGCGCAACAGTTATCCCGTAATCGTGCCCTGGAGTCACGGCCGCTCGCGCACGATTCCGGCGGTAGCGGGCAAATATGTCGTATCGATCGGTCCGCAATGCCAGGCGGCCTGCTGGGACGCCGAAACCGGCAAGGGGCTTTGGCTTATCGATCTGGTTCTCGACTACGGCGCCACTGTCCCGCCCTGGTACACGGGTCAATGCCCGTTGATCGACGAAAAAACCGACCGCTTGATCCTTGCCCCCGGCGGCAAAGCACCTTTTGATCGCCGTGGATTACAAGACCGGCAAAGTGGTTTGGGAAAGTCCCAATCCGCACAATTGGGCCATGACCCACGCGTCGGTCGTGCCCATGGAATTCGCCGGGCGGAGGATGTACGTGTATTGCGGCAAAGGCGGCGTGGCAGGCGTGGCGGCCGACACCGGCGAAATCCTCTGGGAAACCGACCGATTGGCAGATCGGCATGGCCACCTGCCCGTCGCCGGTTGTCGTCGGCGATGGAAAAATCTTTTTCTGCGGAGGCTACAATGCCGGCGAGCTTGATGCTCCAACTTCGGGAAAACAACGGCAAATTCGAGCCCAAAACCTTATTCCGCCTCACGGCCAAGCAATTCAGCTCCGAACAGCAAACGCCCCTGCTTTTTAACGGATATTTATATGGCGTCCGCCAGCAGGACAAACAATTGGTGTGCCTTGACCTTAATGGCAAAGAAATTTGGAACAGCGGGCGCGATAAATTCGGCTCCGGCCCGTACATGATCGCCGATGGAATGATATTTGTAATGAACGACGATGGCCTGCTCGCCACGGTCGAGGCCGACGCCCAAGGGCTATAAACCCTTGGCCCGCGCACAAGTCATCGAAAACGGCTACGAAAGTTGGGGACCGATGGCCATGGCCGCCGGGCGTTTGATAGTTCGCGACATGACCCGCATGGTCTGTTTGAAAGTGTCGGAAAACTAATCCGCCTACTCCCCTCTCCCTATGGGAGAGGGGCAGGGGGTGAGGGCATGGAAAGTCATGAAAATAATGTCACATAAGAAATCTTTGAAATAATTCAACATGCCCGCGAAATCATTCAACGCCGCTCATTTATTCATCGCTTTAGCGATTGTCCTGGCGATTGTCGCCGGGACGGTGGCCTTTTTGCGCATGGATCCCCAGGGCGGACAGTGGATCGACCAGCCTGGCAGAAAAAATCGATCCGGCGCTTATACACTACAGGCAAACCGCCGAGATATCCGTGGGCCTGAAACAGCCTCTTGCACTGGCCGTCGGACCCGACGGAAAGATTTTCGTCGCCGGCAGACAAGGCCATTCAGGTTTTCGATTCCAAGGGCGTAAAAACCGCGGAAATCAAGCTGGAATACGAACCCCGCTGCCTGGCCGTCGGCAGCGCCGACCACAAATACCCGGGCCGTATCTACGTCGGTGCGAGCGATCATGTCGAAGTGCTCGATGCCGACGGCAAACCTGTGGGCAGTTGGGATAAACTCAACGAAAAAGCCTTGCCTACTTCGATCGCCCTTGCCGAAAACGATGTCTTTCTGGCCGACGCCGGCAATCGAATCGTCTGGCATTACGATACTGACGGCAAACTGATAAACCGGATCGGCGCCGCCGATCGCGCCGGAAAATCCCCGGATTTTTTATCACCAGCCCGTATTTCGATCTGGCCGTGGGCCGCGACGGGCTGCTGTACGTGGTAAATCCCTGCGCATTGCGCTTGGAAGCGTACACGTTCCAGGGCGATCTGGAATTTTCCTGGGGGAAAGGCTCGCCGGCGATTGACGGACTTTTTCGGCTGCTGCAATCCGGCGCATTTTGCCGTGCTTTCCGACGGCCGATTCGTGACCGCCGAAAAAGGCCTGCCGCGGATAAAAATCTACAGCCCCCAGGGAAAGTTTGAATGCGTGGTCGCCGGGCAAGAGCAGTTCCCATCCATCGCCGCCGATCTGGCCGTTGACAATCACGACCGCATCCTGGTCCTGGATTCCAATAAAAGCCGGATCCTTGTTTTCGAACCCAAGACCGCCGCCGCCGAGATTAACCATGAATAATTCCCCTGATTCCGCTAATATCCGCAAAAACCGTTGAAAAAAAGCAAACCCGCCGCGAAATGTGCCGGAGCCTGGTGCGTTATTTTGTCTTGGGCGTTTGGGATTGGTTTGGGCCGTCTTGTCCGTCCGATCGGCGCGAAATTCGCACGCCGCCCCTTGCGTTCAATCGCTTTCCTGCGGCGGATGCCCGCTGATCGATAAATGCGAGCTCCCCAAGCCGTTAAAATCCGGGAAGTTGGCAAAAGGCAATAACCATGGCGAACCAAGACGGAAAAATCGATCGGCGCAAATTCCTGGGCGACAACGTCCGGATCGCCGGGGCCCTGGGGCTCTGCGGGCTGACCGGCTTGCTGGCCGTGCGCAAAGGCCGCGGCGAAAATCTGGTCTGGCAAATCGATCCGGATAAATGCATGGCCTGCGGGCACTGCGAAATAAATTGCGTGCTCGACCAGTCGGCGGTCAAAGCCGTGCAATGTTTCCCGCTTTGCGGATACTGCGACGTTTGCACCGGGTATTTTCCCGTAAAAGATTACGTTTTGGAAACGGGCGCGGAAAACCAACTCTGCCCCACGGGCGCGATCAATCGAAAATTCATCGAAGAAAAAGGCGGGCAGCGGTTCTTTGAATACACCATCGACGAATCGCTTTGCATCGCCTGCGGCAAGTGCGTGGCCGGGTGCAAATTGATGAACGGCTCGCTGTACTTGCAAGTTCGCCACGATCGTTGTTTGAATTGCAACGAATGCTCGATTGCCGTTTCCTGCCCCACCCAGGCTTTTGTCCGCATTCCGGCAGGCTCGCCGAATCTGCTGAAAAAAATCGCCCGCGACGCCGAAGCGGCCTATAAACGAAACAAAAAGCCGCAAAACAAGTCCCCTCTCCCTTTGGGAGAGGGTTAGGGTGAGGGCTATGGACCGAAATAGTTTTTATTTTATCTGACTATTCTCTGCCCTCACTCCCGGCCCCTCTCCCAAAGGGAGAGGGGAGAAACAAAAAACTTTATTGATACATAAGATCGCAAAACGGATGAAATTGCATCGAACGATTCTGCTCCTGGTTTTGCTGCTTGATTCCGGCGGTCATTTCGTCGGCCGGCGAGGTTATTCCTTTGCCGACGTTTTCATCCCACGAAATCCCATCCACGCAAAATCCGGCGGCCCGGGCCATGTGGCGCGATTATCTCGACGTGGCCGCGCTGGCGGCCGGATTATCGCTGGCCTCGTATTTCGCCATTAAAAAACGCTCCCGCCGAGGATTGTTTCTGCTGACAATCGCCTCGCTGGCCTGGTTCGGCTTCTGGCGCAAAGGGTGTATTTGCCCGATCGGGGCCATCCAAAACGTCACGCTGGCTGTTTGCGATTCGAGCTATATCGTGCCCTTGTCTGCGGCGGCGTTTTTCATTTTGCCCTTGGTATTCACGCTTTTTTTCGGCCGGACTTTTTGCGCCGCGGTTTGCCCGCTGGGCGCGGTGCAGGAACTCGTTGCGGTCCGCCCGGTGCAAACGCCCGTCTGGCTGGATCACGCCTTGGGACTTTTGGCTTATGTTTATCTTGGGTGCGGCCGTGCTGTTTACAGTCACCGGCACGGCGTTTGTCATTTGCCGTTACGATCCGTTTGTGGGAATGTTCCGCCTTAGTGCCAGCGCGGATATGCTCATTCTCGGCGGATGCTTTCTTATCGTCGGCCTGTTTGTGGGGCGGCCGTACTGCCGATACCTTTGTCCTTACGGGGCCATATTGGGCCTGCTTTCAAATGTTTCCAAATGGCACGTAAAAATTCCGCCCGATCGCTGCATCCAATGCCGGCTGTGCGAAGAGGCCTGCCCTTATGGAGCAATTCGCGAACCGACTGTAAATCTGCCTGTCGCCGAGCGCAGCCCAGCAAGACGCCGGTTGGCGGCATTGCTCATGCTGCTGCCGGTATTGATCAGCTGTAGGCGCGGTGTTGGGCAGAAACCTGAAAGTCCCACTTGCCTGGCTGCATCCCACCGTCCGGCTCGCCGAGCATATACGCCAGGATGAGGCGGGACAAACGCCCCAGCCCAGTCCGGAAAATGAAAACCTGATCCACGAGATCGACGCCTTTCGCAACACCGGCCGGCCGGTCGAGGACCTTTATCGCGAGGCATCCGCGCTTTTGGCCACATTCGGCGTTGCCGGAGCATGGTTCGGGGCTTGGGTGGGATTGGTCATCGGCGTAAAATTGATTCATCTATCCATCCGCCGACGGCGCACCGATTACGTGCCCGATCGCGCCGGCTGCGTTTCCTGCGGGCGATGTTTTTGGTACTGCCCCGGTGAACAAGCACTTTGGAAGACCGAATGCGGAAAAATTATGGTTGAAAGTAAAGTTTAGTCCCGGCACTAGTGCCGGGTGAACGATAATGTTTAGCCGTGACCGGACACCGACTCTACGTCGGTTGGGGAGCGCGTTTTAAGAGGTGTGAATTTGTCCGACAATAATTCTAATTATCGCTTGGCAATCTTGACCGCGGCCATTGCCGGCGCGTTTTCGCTGGTCGTCTGCGCGCTTTTGTTCTACGATTACAGCCGCCGGAGCCAGGGCGATCCCTTGGAAATCGAGGCCTATCAGGCCCTCAAGACTGCTTTGGCAAAACAGCCGGAGAACGATGATCTGAAATCGCAAATCCGCTCCCTCGATCTGCGTTTGCGCCGCGAGTATTTCCGCCAAAGGGCATTTACCGTCGTAGGCGCAATCTTGTTGCTCGGCGGGGTGGCGATCTTCCTTGCCTCGACCAAAACCGCGGCCACATTACGCCGCGAACTTCCCCACCCGCAACCATTCGCAACGCCGCCGGACATCGAATCGCATTGGACGCGGATCGGCCGCTGGTCGGTGGCGGTTGTGGCGCTGGCACTGGCCGTGCTGGCGATTGTGCTGAGTTTCTCCATGCGGTTAGATATTCCATCCACACTCTAAAGAAAGTGAAATCGCATCCGCTTTGTCCAAAGATAATAAAGGTCCGACGATAGAAAAAAGAGCCTCAACCAACATCATCAACATCTACCGAAACGCCGCCTACGGACGAAGAATATGCCAAGGCCTGGCCTTCATTTCGCGGGCCGGGCGGGCGCGGTACATCGGCCTACACCAACATTCCCACCGAGTGGGACGCAAACTCGGGCAAAAACATCCGCTGGAAAACGCCCGTTCCCTTGCCCGGCAACAATTCGCCGATAGTCTGGAAGGATCGCATCTTTCTCACCGGCGCCAATAAAGAACGGCGAGAGGTTTATTGTTTCGATACTTCCTCCGGCAAACTCCTTTGGCAAAAGGAAGCCCCAGCCACGCCGCAAAGCACTGCAAAGGCGCCTAAAGTCAACGACGACACCGGATATGCCTCCTCGACCGCCGCCACCGACGGACGGCGCGTGTTTGCCATCTTTGCCAACGGCGACCTGGCCGCCTTCGATTTCAACGGCAATCTGGCCTGGTCCAAGAGCCTGGGCATTCCCGATAATGCCTACGGCCATGCGTCGTCGTTGGTTACTTATAAGAATCTGCTATGTGGTGCAGTTCGATCAGGGAACGTCGGAAAAGGCGTCGAAATCGAAATTATTGGCCTTTGATTCGGCCACCGGCAATCCTGTTTGGCAGACCGACCGGCCGGTCAAAAATTCCTGGCCCTCGCCGATTGTTATCCATGCCGCCGACCGCGATCAAATCGTTACCGCCTCCGATCCCTTGGTGATTTCCTACGATCCGATAAGACGGAAAGGAAATATGGCGAGCAAAATGCCTTGTGACCGATACGGCCCCTTCGCCCACATTTGCCGCGGGTAAGGTTTTCGTGGCCCAGGATTCGGCCGCCTTATCGGCCATTCGCGCCGACGGCCAAGGCGATGTGACCGCCACGCACATCGTTTGGAAAGCCGAGGACGGCCTGCCCGACATCTGCAGCCCCCTGGCCAATGACGAGTTCGTATTCTTGCTGGCAACCTATGGCACGATTACTTGCTATGACACCGAAAAAGGCAATCAACTTTGGACCGAAGATTTCAACGAAGATTGCATCTCTTCGCCCAGCATGGCGGGAAAACTGATGTACGTGTTTGCAAAAAATGGCAAGGCCTGGGTCGCGGAACCCAAGTGCGATAAATGCTACCGCGTCGCGGAAAATAATTTGGCTGAAGAATGCGTCACCTGTCCCGCTTTTCAGGACGGATGTTTTTATATCCGCGGCAAAAATAATTTGTTTTGTATTGGCAATAAATGAGCATCGAGATATTTGTTGTTTAAACTGTAAATAGAAAACTGAAAACTGTAAACTCCTCCATGCCTGACATCGATTTGACATTCGTCGATCAAACCGTTGCCCGCTATGGGACCCGTAGCGATGCGGTGATTCCCATTTTGCAGGCCATTCAGGCCCAATATCGTTATCTGCCGCAAGAAGCCCTAAAAAGAGTTTGCGACTTGACCGAAATCACGCCCGCCGCAATTACCGGCGTGGCTACTTTTTATACGCAGTTTCGGCACCGGCCGGTTGGGCGGCATATTATCAAGGTTTGCCATGGCACCGCGTGTCATGTGAAGGGTTCCGGACTGGTTCAGGATGCCTTGGAACGGCAACTGAAAATCGATAAGGGCGACGATACCGATCGCGAGGGCCTGTTCACTATCGAAAAAATTGCCTGCCTGGGCTGTTGCACGCTTGCGCCGGTCGTTCAGATCGACGGCATTACATACGGCCACGTTGCTCCAGTCTCGGTGGGCGAAGTGCTGGCCGATTTTCTCCAACAGAAACAAAATGCCGGCGCCAAACAAACCGCGTTACCGGAAATGCCGGCGGGCCAGTGCGGGGAAATCCGCATCGGGCTCGGATCGTGTTGCACTGCGCAAGGCAGCGGCAAGGTCTACCAGGCGGTTGAGCAAGTCCTGGCCGAAAGCGGCGCTCCAGCCGTGCTAAAGCGAGTAGGTTGCGTGGGCATGTGCCATCAAACGCCGTTGGTCGAACTTGTCGCGCCGGGCGGAAGCACGAAACTCTTTTCCCGGGTCACTGCCGACGACGCCGCTGACATCGTCCTGAAACACTTTAAGCCCAAGGGGCTCAGGCGAAGGTTGATCTACGCCGCTACACATTGGCTGGACCGGCTCGCAAGCGACGAAAAAGGCGATTCTATTGCCAGTCACGCCATAGACCTTCGCGATCCGCCGGTCTGCGCTTTTCTTGGCCGGCAAAAACACGTGGCCACCGAGTATTGCGGCCAGATCGATCCGACGAATCTCGACGAATACATTCACCACGGCGGATTCAGCGCACTGCGGCGCTGCCTGGAAGAATTGTCGCCCAAATCGATAATAAATGAAATTCAAACCAGCGGCCTGCGCGGCCGCGGCGGGGCGGGTTTTTCCACGGGCACGAAATGGGCCAAGGTCCGCGAAGCACAAGCCGATACTAAATACGTCATCTGCAACGGCGACGAAGGCGACCCGGGCGCGTTCATGGACCGCATGCTTCTGGAATCCTTCCCATACCGCATCATCGAGGGCATGGCCATTGCCGCCTTGGCCGTCGGCGCAAACGAAGGCCTGTTTTACATTCGCGCCGAATATCCGCTGGCCGTCAAGCGGATTACCGAGGCCATCGAGCATTGCCGCCGGCGCGGAATCTTGGGCGATAACATATCAGGCAGCAATTTCCGCTTGCATTTAGCGATAAAAGAAGGCGCCGGCGCTTTTGTCTGCGGCGAGGAAACGGCGCTTTTGGCCTCGATCGAAGGCCGTCGCGGCATGCCCCGCTTGCGTCCGCCCTTCCCGGCCGAGTGCGGATTGTGGGGAAAACCCACGCTGGTAAATAACGTCGAAACCTACGCCCTGGTGCCGTGGATCATGCGCCACGGGGCTGCGGAGTTCGCCAAACTGGGAACCGACTCGAGCAAAGGCACAAAGGTCTTCGCCCTGGCCGGAAAAATTCGCCGCGGCGGACTGATCGAAGTGCCCATGGGCATTACCATCCGGGAAGTGGTGGAAGAGATCGGCGGCGGCGTGGCCGGCGACCGGGTTTTCAAGGCCGTGCAAGTCGGCGGGCCGTCGGGCGGCTGCATTCCCGCTTCATTGGCCGATACCCGCATCGACTACGAAGCCCTGGCCGAGGTCGGAGCGATCATGGGCTCGGGCGGGCTGGTCGTGCTGGACGACTCGGATTGCATGGTCGATATCGCCCGATATTTCCTCCGCTTCACCCAAGATCAATCTTGCGGCAAATGCACGCTCTGCCGCATCGGCACCCGGCGAATGCTCGATATCCTCGACCGCATCTGCACCGGCAAAGGCAAAAAAGACGACCTGAAAGAGCTGCACGATCTTGCCGTCACGATAAGCGCGGGCAGCATCTGCGGGCTGGGCCGGACCGCGCCCAATCCGGTGCTTTCCACGCTCCATTATTTCCGCGACGAATACGAAGCCCACCTCGCCGGACGCTGCCCGGCCGGCAGGTGCAAAGACTTGATTGCCTACCGCATTACCGACGACTGCATCGGCTGCACGCTCTGCGCCCAACATTGTCCGGTCGACGCCATACCGATGACGCCTTACGAAAAACATGCCATCGATCAGGAAAAGTGCACCCGCTGCGACACCTGCCGCCAGATATGTCCGGTAAAAGCCGTGGTGGTGGAATGAAAGATGAATGTGAATAACAAAGTAAATCGCTTGCGGTTTCGCGATCCGGTCCTGCAACCCCTAGTCCTGGCTAAACCCTGACCTCTGAACCCTAAACCCTTTCCATGCCCAAGCTCACGATTGACCAACGCGAAGTGGAAGTCCCGCCGGGGGCGACGATCCTCGATGCCGCGCGAAAGCTTGGGATCGATATTCCCGCGTTGTGCTTTCTCGAAGGCTGCGAGCCTTCGACTTCGTGCCTGTGTTGTTTGGTCAAGGTAAACGGCAACGGGCGGCTTGTGCCTTCCTGCGCCACGCTTGCGGAAGAAGGGGCCAAGGTCGAAAGCGAAACGCCCGAAATCCACTCCGCCCGGCGAAAATCGTTGGAACTGCTGTTAAGCGACCACTTGGGCGATTGCGTTGCCCCCTGTTATCTCGCATGTCCGGCGGAGATGGATATTCCGCAAATGCTGCGGCAAATATCGTCGGGCGATATGCGCGGGGCGATCGCCACGGTCAAGCGCGACATCGCCTTGCCGGCCGTGTTGGGCCGAATCTGTCCGGCCCCGTGCGAAAAAATCTGCCGCCGCCGCGATCTGGACGCCGCTGTGGCCATCTGCCTGCTTGAAACGATACGTGGCCGACGTCGATCTGGCCTCGGGCGATCCGTATATGCCGCCCTGCCTGCCGGCCTCGGGAAAAAAGTGGCCATTATCGGCGCCGGACCGACCGGGCTGGCGGCCGCCTATTATCTTGCCCAGTCCGGCCATGCTTGTACTGTTTTTGACGAAAACGATCGAGCCCGGCGGACGTTTGTGGTCTGAAACAACCGCCGAGGAACTGCCCCGCGACGTGCTCGCCGCCGAAATCGCGCAAATTATCCGGCTGGGCGGTCGCTGGGAGATGCAAAACCGCATCGGCTCGGGCGAATCACTTCAGAAATTAGTAAACTCCCACGATGCGGTGTTGATTGCTTGCGGCTCGACGGCCCTGGAACAAGCCGTGCCTGGAATCTGAAAACCACGCCTCGGGGAATCGAAGTCGCCCATAACTATCAAACGCAATTGCCCAATCTGTTTGCCGCCGGCAACGCCATCCGTTTAAAAGGGCTCGTTGTTCGCAGCGTCGCCGACGGCAAGGAAGCGGCCGTATCCATCGATCAGTATCTTCGCGGGCAGGTAGTATTAGGCCCTGATAAACCGTTTACCACAAAGATCGGCCTTATGGGCAAGGAAGAACTGCAACGATTTGCCGCCGGGGCTGCGATGGAACCAAGGCATGATCCGGCCGCCGGAAAGGGACGCGGTTTTGACGCGGATGAAGCAACCATTCAGGCCGCGCGGTGTTTGCATTGCGATTGCCGCGGTTTGCATACCTGTAAACTCCGCAAATACGCCGATCTTTATGGCGCCGATCCCAAGCGACTACAAGGGCCAACGTCGGCGAATTCGAGCAAGACGCCCACCATGCCGACGTGATTTTCGAGCCGGGCAAGTGCATCGATTGCGGCTTGTGCATCCAGATCGCCGCCGCGGCCGGTGAATCGCTGGGCCTGACGTTCATCGGCCGGGGATTCAACGTCCGCGTGGCCGTGCCGCTGGATCGGCATCTTAACGACGCCCTTAGCCGCGCCGCCGCCCAATGCGTGGCCGCCTGCCCTACCGCCGCCCTGGCTTTTAGGGATAATAAGCAATAATTCATGGAAAGCAGCAGGCACACGCCGTGTGCCGTTTGAGAATTTCAATGTTGAGGCGGTAGTTCAACAGCCTCCTCAACTTTGGCTTTAAGTTGAGGAAGAACTATGAGCCGAACAGGTTGGAAACAACTGATGGCCGGTGCTCCGTGGTTTCATGGGCCTGGCAAATTTCCGATTGTCGCTTATTCCGAGTTCATGCCGCCCCCGCGTTTGGGACGCAAACCTTACGGGGCGATTAATCCAATCTTATTCCGCCCCGACGATCCCGTGGGATGGCATATTACGGAATATGAAGAAGAATATGAACTCCGGCCGGGATTGCTGCATCTTGGCGACGAACTTGTCACAGTCGCGGCAGCATTTGGGAAATGGCCGATCCGCGCACGGCATATCCAAGGCAAAACTTGAGGGCAATCCTTATTGGCCGCCGGAGCTTGCCCAACACGCGGGAAAACTTTCGCATGAAAGATATGTGATCATCGCGCCGCTGGCTCTGTCGCGCACCCAGGACGACAAAGGCCGCGTGCGCTGGACGCTTTTCGGCGGGAGCGAACAAGGCCCGGAAAGGGCTTTTTGGCAAAGTTTTTTTACAGCGCCGGGCCGTGAGATTCCCGAGGCTGAAGGCGTGAATTTTTTCCGGCGGTTATTAAACGCCGCGTACGACGAACCGCTCGATAAACTTGCGGATTTAAAGAAAGCCGGTTTTCGCATTTTGCCTGGCATCGGCGATGACAATTTGCCTTATGAGCAAGAATGCTCTATCCCTTCCTGGATGAAACCGTATCTTTTTTCTCGACGTGAAAAAATAGAACAAGTGAAATATCTGCTGACGTTTCACCCTTTTGGCTGTTTGCCAAAACCGGTTAAGCGGGCTTATTTGTCGGGCGAATCTGAATCTGCTGCCATTTCCGGGCAGCCTGGTGTTTTGGGGCGCGTTGCCTTATCTTCGATTGCGCGACGAATTGCCGATGGCTCTGCAAATCCCGTTATTGCACGTTTTTTCGCGTTACGAAGATCCTCAAGGCATTCGCGTGCCGCAATCGGGTTGGTTGCACGAACCGCATCCCGACCATCCGAATCCTGATCCCGACAGATTGCCCTTTCGGAACACTTACCGGCGAACGCATCGCTGGGCAAAAATTCATCGGCACGAGGACGAACTTGCCGTGGCGGGCCGCGAAGATCGCCTGGCGCATGTATTTTTCAGTTCGGCCGCGGAAGATATTGGACTGTATGACAAGCCGATGGCCCGCAACGCCCAGATTTGGACGCATGACTTCCGGCTTTTGTTGGATGGACCTAATGCCGATCAACATGATCTTGCCCGGGCTGCAAAGGCATTGCAGGAAGGCGGATCGTTCGGATACCGCTTTCAATTTCCGGCCATGCGCGTGGGACAATACGAAATTTACTGGCATCGGCCGCTTGTGGCCTACTGGCATCCAAAAACATCTCAGACGGAGGTCCTTCTCGATGCTGTTCCATTGGGCTATTTAACCGCTTATCGCGCGAACGGGCCGAATCCGGAAAAGGCCGTGGAATTGTGGCCTCGTTTGCTGAGACGCGAATTTATATTTGTCGGCATTTCAAAATTTCTCGGCAATTGAAAACCATCACCAGCATAGAATTACCATCCAGAACATCCGCAAATTGCTCGATGCCTGGAAATTGCTCGGCGAGGAGGATTTGCCGCGGAGTTTCGCGCGAGCCTTATTAACGGCCCCCAAGGAGGAGACTCTCGACGATTGGCTCGTCCATTTGGGAACGTCGGCAAATGAACCGGCCCATGGGCGGAAATTGACCCAAGAGTTGAAACAAAGAATCGAACCGGAATCGGCCCCTTGGGCCCAAAAATCCGCTTCTCGCCTGTCCGAATCGCTTACTTATCGCCGCACTGCCACCCGATCTTTCGAAACGGCGTATTGGCGCACTATCGCCCGGCTGGCGCATGGCAAATATATAAATAAAGACAATGCCGACTGCGTCCGCGATCCGATTTCCCAGTCTCTTTTGCAGCATCATCATCGCGACCTGGAGGCCTTGGGCGATTATCTGTTGGACTATTATCGGCGGTTGATCGAAAAGTCTCAAATGGCCGGCAAAGCGGCGGTCGGCGATCTGCCCTTCCATTGGCAAACCGATTTCAACTTCCCCTGGTCCGGCGGCTGGCTCAACAATCAGGAGGGAAAAACCGAGGAACGCGACCTGGTGGTGGTCATTCCCGGCCGGGATCGGCGCAGGGCCGTGATCATGGCCGACCATTACGATACGGCCTACATGGAAGATCGCTATGAAAAGGCCCGCGGCGGCGTCGGCGCCCGCTTGGCCGCGGCCGGGGCCGACGACAACCACTCCGCCACTGCCGCCATGATGCTCGGCGCACCGATATTTCTCGAACTCAGCCGCGCCGGAAAACTGGGATGCGACGTGTGGCTGGTGCACCTGACCGGCGAGGAATTTCCTTCAGATTGCATGGGCGCCCGGCATCTGGCCCAATGTATCGTCGAAGGCGACTCTGAAACTCCGCCGAAAAAGAGCGCGAAGCCTCGATCTTTCCAAAGTCGAGATCCAAGGCGTTTTTGTGTCCGACATGATTGCGCACAACAACGACAACGATCCGGACGTTTTCCAGATTTCACCGGGAGCGAGCGCGGAATCTTTACGGCTCGCCCAAGTTGCACACCTGGCCAACGCGGCTTGGAACGCCAATGCCCCGATCTGGAATCGCCGCCCGAACCGCCGGGGATGCAAGCGGGGCCGGCGCAGCCCGGACGGCACAGCCATGCCTTCCACCGCCCTGCATCTGCAACTGCACGGCGAGGTCCGCCCGACCGACGATCCGCGCAGTTCACTGTACAATACCGACGGGCAAATTTTTTCCGACGCCGGCATTCCCGTGGTGCTTTTTATGGAAAACTACGACATTAACCGCGTGGGTTATCACGACACCCACGACACGATGGCCAATATCGACCTGGACTACGGCGCGGCCCTGGCCGCCATTACCATCGAAACCGTTGCGCAGGCGACAAGACAATAGTGACTTAATGAACATTGTAATTATGAGGCAATAAGCTTCTGGGGACGATAATTGACCATCAAGAAATGAAAAGCTAGATTTGTTGAGCGGAAGATTCAATAATAATAAATACTTGCCAACCATGACTGATCGCAATCAGGCCAATACATTGCGGAATCGCCGGCCTCACACTTTTCGCCGCGGCGAATGGGCCGAGGTGCGTGTCGTTGGACGAAATCCAAGCCACGCTCGACGCCGAAGGCAAACTCGACGGCCTGCCCTTCATGCCGGAAATGGTCAAATATTGCGGGCGGAAATTCCGCGTTTCGCGCCGGGCCGATCGGATCTTTCTGGATCGTTATTGTTATGTCGCCAAGCTGAAGGACACGGTTTTTCTGGAAAACCTTCGCTGCGACGGCCAGGCGCACGACGGTTGCCAAATGCGCTGCGAACTGTTTTGGAAAGAAGCCTGGCTCAAGCCCGCTGATCCGCCAAACCAGGCCGAAGCCAATCCGCCCGACAAGGAACTTGTTTCCTTGAATCTGCCCACGCGCAATGGTGATCGCTTCACCTGCCAGGCAACCGAGTTGGTGCATGCGTCGAGCAAGTTGCCTTGGTGGGATCTGCGGCAATATGTGCGGGAAGTAATGCTGGGCGAAACAACCGCCGGCGAACTTTTTGTGGATTTGCTGGGGCGGGCCAAGCAAAAATTCTTCCGCTTATTTAACCGACACAAAAAGCCTGCCGAAAATCCTTTAACCCAACCCACTCCCACCGAAATTCTCAACCTTCAAGCGGGCCAGTGGGTGGAAGTGAAAAGCCTGCCGGAAATCCAAGCCACGCTCGATGCCAACGGAAAAAATCGGGGCTTGGGTTTTGCCCCGGACCAGGCCGAATTCTGCGGAAAACGTTTTCGCGTGGCCGGCCGGGTGGAAAGGCTTATTCTCGAATGGTCGGGCGAACTGCGGCCTATCGCCAACACGGTCGAACTGGAAGAAGCAACCTGCCACGGACGCATGTGCCGCTCCTGCCCAAGAAACTGCTACCATCTATGGCGCGAAATCTGGCTCCGCCGCGTGTCTGGCCCTTGAAGGTGCACATGGAGACAGGCGAGAGTAGCATAACTATCCTTTACCAGCAATGCGATTGAGATATTTTTCTTCCCAATAATTATATTGGGGATCGCCCAGGCGGAAGGCAAACACGGCGTCGGGCAATCGGCGTCCGTTCCGATCGGTGGAATGCACGCGGACCAGGACCGCGCCGTCTTGGCGTCGATCGACATCCCATGATTCCGGTTCCATGGGAGACGTCTCGGGAGCGAAGATCATTGGATTTCCCTGGTCCGGAATTCTCACGCCGGCGAAGCCTTTGAAATTGGCGGGGTTATGGGGGGTAATTGAGGGCGGTATTGTGCCCAAAAGCCCCAACCAATTCTAGGCCAATTTTTCAGGCTAAAACGCCTTGCCCAGCGCCGGATTTTCGACCGATAGCAGCCGTTTTTTCATCCGCACTCCGCCGGGAGCCGAATAAGATCCAAGTCCGCCGCTTGACTGCACCACCCGATGGCAGGGAATAATGATCGGTATCTTGTTGCCGGCCATGCAATTGCCCACTGCTCGATAGGCCCGGGCGAGAACCGGCCCGGGCGGCCAACTGTCCGTAGCTAAGCGTGGTTCCAAAGGGAATTTTGCGGCATTGTTCCAATACCCTGCGTTGAAAGACGCTTAAACGTCCAAGATCGAGCTTGATATCGCGAAAATCGTCTTTAAAAGCTCCCTTTGCATAAGCCTGAAGCCTGCGCACCAACGGCAGTTTCCTAGACAAAGACCGTGCCTGGGCCAGTAAACCGGGCGTCAAGGCCTTTTTCGCCGCTCGAGCAGAAGGATGACCGAAGGCAAGCTCTTTAATGCGATCCTTTTCCCCTAATATGGCAAACCATCCTAATGAACTAGGGAAAACCACCAACCAGTATTGTTTTTCTTGTTTGTTCATTTGATCAGCTAGAATTTGCTAAAATTAGAAACCTTTTGCAGAAACCTTAGGGAATCTCTATACTTTGTCCATACATAAACCCATAATTAGTTGTAGTTGTTTATACGCCCAGAGAACAGCTTGTCAACCAATTTTTTATCGGGCTAATTATTTTTTAAGTAGTTTAGCCGTGTGAGTAATATCGGAGACAAGAGCCTTTTTTTCCGGTTTGGGAATTTCGAGGTCCGAGGGAATGAATCGCTATAATTCGTTAAGTGACGATTTCTACGTCAATATGAATCTCGGCACGGAGATGGAACTTCCCGGCCAATCGCGAAACCGTGCTGCATTTTTTCGAGCGCGTGCAAAAAACCTATCCTACCATGCGAAATTTCTATTCCCGCGAACGGGGCGATTTTGTCCTCGAAGAAGACAAAGAACGCGGCAGTTATCGCTGGTGCACCATCGAACCTCGGCGGGTATGCTCCGGGCAGGTCAACCCGGAAAAGATCGATGACGCCATGCAGCAGCATAAACTGATTTTGGAATTGGCGCCTTACACGCTTTCGGTCAGTCCGCTGGATTGCGAGGCCCTGGATTTGCTTTACGGATTCGATTTCACTTATCGCGGCAACCAAAATCAGCTTGTGGCCGAGGCCCTGGGCGTCGGTCCCGGCCTGGAGCGCCTGCTGGAGGTGCCCGGCGTGACCGTGATCAATTACGAACCTTCGCTGACCGTGGCCCTGGACGACGAATGCCGTTTGCAGTGCCGCTGGAGCGTGGAAACCCGCACCAACGCCTATCAGGTCCGCATCGGCGAATATCCCGAGGAACAAATCAGCGTCTACGTGACCGCCCGCCAATACGGCAGCCTTTCGCCCGACACGACCTTCGTGGAAACACTCGACCGGCTTTCCAAAGTCTGCTCCGAGATGCTGGAAAACCACGTGATCGAGCACGTCCTTCAGCCCTTGGCCAGGGCGATCTCGCTGAAATGAAGAAAAAATAATAAGGGGCTCTAACAAAACCTCCCCTCTCCCTTTGGGAGAGGGGCTAGGGGTGAGGGCATTTTTAAATGGATATAAGGTTTTGTTAGAGCTCCTATGGGAAAAGTAGTATTCATCCTTCTTCATTCATCATTTTTTTTCTTCCGGGGGGACGTAGAAGCGGGCCAGATTGATGCCGCCGCGAAGCTCTTCTTCCAGGAGCTTGACTCGCACTTCCATCCGCTCGATCATGCGTTGCAGTTGGGGAAGGATGTAGCGATGGGTATCTTCGGGCTTGGGCCGCGGGACGCCCGGATAACCCAGGTGCCGTTGCAGGGCGGCAAACAGGTATAAAGGATCTTTACGCCGATTGGCCAAGGCGATTTTGCCTTCTTTTTCGCCGAAAAGGATGGGTTTTTCGGCCATCCCGCGGTTTTTTCGATACAGTTCGCTACGCACATAGATCATGTCGCAAAAATCGACCAGCCCTACCTGGCGGCGAACGGTGAGGATCCAATCCCGCCAGTCGTCGTTATAGATGCCGTCGCCGGCCATAGCTTCCAAGCCGCGGTCGTATCCCAGCCTGTTGCGGCAGACGGTCTCGAATTGGAACAGGAAAATGCCCTGGCAAGAGGGATTCGAAGCCCGGAATTCGGCCTCGCTCTGAAGAATCTCGAGCGCGATGCGGAAATCGAAGCGGCCTTCGGCCTTTTCCGCCTCGGCGATCACAAAAGTCTGGAAAGTAGTGAAATAATGGGGCAGCCGGGCCATGGCCGTGGCAAATCCGCCGGTAAGCTTCAATTCGTCGGCCATGAAATCGATAGCGAAGGGCAACTGCGTGGTGGCCAGAATTTCCTGACGCGCGGCTATGAGCAGGTCCTGCGTCGACATGCTCTGCTGCATACGCTCGCGTATGGTTAGGAAAAAATAAGCCTGTTCGACGTATTCTTCGCGGGCTAGTAGCATTTGTAGGCTATAGGTTATAGGTAATGGGTTATGGCTTTAGAAGTAGGTTATGCTTTAGCATAACATTGTGCAAGATATAAAATGAGTTATGCTTAAGCATAACCTACAGTTAGTATCCCAATAGTCACCCGCCAATCCCTAATCCCATAAATTACAACATGCATTTCCCCGCTGAAAAACTGGCCGACGCTATAGTCCGGCATCAAATTGAACTACCCGACGAGCAGATCGCACTGTTAGAGCGATATTGCGAGCTGCTATGGCAGTGGAACGAGAAAATCAACCTTACCCGGCACACCGATTATGAGAAATTCGTTGCCCGGGATCTGGTCGATAGTCTGGCCTTTGCCGAATTTCTTGAGCCGGGCGAAAAAGTGCTCGACGTGGGCTCGGGCGGGGGCGTGCCCGGGGTGGTGCTGGCCATAGTGCGACCGGATTTGAAGGTCTCGCTGGCCGATTCGGTGGGTAAAAAGGCGAAGGTGTTAAGCGATATGGTCGAGCGGCTGGGTTTGAAAGTTCCCGTAGTCCATGCCAGGGCAGAAGAACTGCTAAAAGAACAAAAATTCAACACGCTGGTGGTTCGGGCGGTGGCGCCGATGAGAAAGCTTCTGCGGTGGTTTCAGCCTCATTGGAAATCGTTCGACCGGCTGCTCGTTCTTAAAGGGCCGGCCTGGGTGGAAGAGCGGGGCGAGGTGCGGCATTTGGGCCTGCTAAAAAATCTGGCCGTGCGAAAGTTGAAAACTTTTCCCTTGCCCGGCACCGAGTCGGAAAGCATTCTGCTTATGATTTGCCCGCCTGAGAGACTAAAAACATGGGACACATAAATAGATTTTGTGATATTTCTGGATATTCGGCCCGGCAAAGCATTTGAAGAAAAATAATTTTGGCTGGCAGGACGGCCAAAAAGTTGGCTTTAGATATGGAGTTAAGGCGGGTATAATGTCGCGCAATTAAGCGACATCCAAAAGAGCGTATTTATTAATAATTAAGGCAAAAATATTTGTAAGTGGCTTTGCGATATGGGGTTGAATAGAAAATATCAGCGGGTAGCCCAGGTTCTTGAACCTGGGCGGCTTTGCCGCAAGAGGTAGATGGGGATTGGAAAACCTCGATCTCGTTAAAACATCTTGGGACTTCGTCCCACCGGTTCAAGAACCGGTGCTACCCGCTTCGTGCTCGCGGTCGCCCATAGAAGTCACCGCTCGAGACAATTTAAGACTCCCGACCTTTATCGATCGACCCCTTTATCGCCCCCCGACCCCGCATGCCATCAAGAACGGCGGGGTCTGCGAAGCATTATGCCGGTGAGCAGCGTCAGTGCCAACATCAGGCCGGTGGAGGGCTCGGGGACGTATTCAAAAGCGCCCAAGTCCGGGGCAGAACCAGTATATGTGAGCCCTACGTCCATGCCCACGTCGATCAGATCACTGCCGGCTACAAGGTGCATGAAGGTGATGTCGGGCAGGCTGCCGTCCGCCTTGCGGGGCAGTATGAGCTGGCTGGCGTCGAGGCTCTCGAAGTCGGAGGCGTCAACGGTAACGGGGAGCGTGAAGAAGTTATCGGCAACATTACTGCCGCTGGCGGCTATGTTAAGTTTTATTACATCCGAGTAACTTGGGCTGTTGAAGTCGTTGTAGGCGAGGTTATTGTGCATGACTTCGCGATAACCGTCCACTTTGGCGGCGGGACTGTATTCAGATTCTTGCATGTTGTAGTTTGCTGTCTTTCCGCTTGTGGTGCTGCCATCGTCGTAGGCGGTGTTGTTGTACCAAAAGGCGGACTGGCCGGGCTCATAGTTGGCATAAAAGCCGTTGCCCTTACATAGGGCGGCGACGCAGCCGATGACGATGTTCGACGAGGTGTTGGTGCGGCTGGGGGGGTAGCCGAAGCCGCCGCTTTTAAATCCGTTGCTGTTGCCGTCATAGCGGCCGATGTCGTAGGCCCAGCAGTGGTCGTAAGTGACGGCGCCTCCGGGATTGGTGATCGAGTCGTAGCCGTCGTCGCTGCACGCCCACGCGCGGCAATAGCGGAACACGTTTCCCGAGCCGGCGGAGTGGCAGCCGAAGCCGTCGGTATTGCCCGCGGAGACGCCGCTGACGCCAATGAGGTTGTAGCTATCGCAGTTTAAGACCAGGTTATTGGAGGAGCTGTTGTAGAAGTAGAAGCCGTTGCCCTGGTCATCGCGGGTGACGATCTGGTTCCATGTGTTGTTGTTGCCGGTGATCTTCCAGTTGTCGGATTGGGTGTTCTGCCCGACCTTCACTCCGGTCACGTCGAATCCCTGGAAGGTGTTCCCGGAACCTTCGACTAAAAAGGCACACACCCGGTATGTATTTGAGTACGGAATTATCGCGGAGAAATCCAGAACCGGCCGGGGATCGCCCGGATAGGCAAGGTAGCTAATGTTGTTTTTGGTAAGGTCGAGTCCGTAGTAGGTGCGAAAGTCAGTGGCGGTAGTGGAAAAATTCGTATAGGTGCCGCCGCGGATATAGATGGTATCGCCCGAGGAAGCGGCTGTCTGAGCCTGATTGAGGCTGGCGAAAGGCTGCGCTAGCGTTCCGGCGTTGCTATCGCTTCCATTGGTTGCGACGTAGTAGGTGGCGGCATGCGCGGGGACTGACGCAACAGCGGCAAGAACCGCGGCCGAAAAAATAGCGACTTTACGCAATAGCGACAGCATTTTCTCACACTCCTATTCTCAGGGTTGTTTGTCCAAAGAATTTTAGTTACCTGTCAATATATCTAGACCGTGAATTCAGATGCTTGTAACGACGGACGCTGTCAAACGATATGATCCACACATGCAGCGGATGGCTTGTTTCGCTTTTCTGCTGTCGCGGATTGATTTGGGCGCCCCGCTTCATTCACGTCTCGCCCATGGTGCTCGTTACGAGACTTTGCCACGTCACGATCGGAGACAACAGGATCCGGACAGCATAAGCTTGGCTGGGTTGATCCACAGCATGTTGGCCACAAGAATGCACCCGAAGGAGAAACAATCCGCACATGCGGGACGTTTTCGTTCGGATGCCGGCGCTGCCTTTGAAATCGGGCCTAAAGGTTGTACAAATTTGTCTATGACAGGTTTCTTTAATTTAACAACTATTGTGATAAGATGTCAAGTGTCGGACATAGAAATTCCCGAAATTCCCGGAAATTGTGCCCTGGTGTATTCCGGGGATCGGGTATTCCGGGGACACCATACACAACGCTTGACAATTCAGCATGGCTGCCACGACCAACCTTCGGTTGGTGTCCGGCTTGTCAAGTAGTGCTGTGAAAGGTTGAATAATCAGCCTGAAAAAGCGGCAAGGGCATCGCAAGAGAGTAAAGCATTATCACTATCCGCGGCATGTGCATGATTTTACTTTTCCTGATGCCGTCGTTGACCGTTGTTGACTAATGATGCGTTACTAAAGATACTTGCCAAAAGCATTAATCGGGCGATGGCAAGGCTCTGTTATCGGCTCACGGCATTTGTGTTCATGCCGGAGCACGTGCACTTGCGTATAAAGGAATAGTCTCGTTGGCAACCCGCTGTGCCGGCCGAGCATCAAGAAATCAACCACAGAATCAGGAAAAAGACGGCCATAAATCCTATGATCCATAGTCCGGTCTGCAGGGCGTGACGGAGGATGGGAAAAATGGCTTCATGGCGCGTGGCGGCGTATACAAGGCTGATGGCGATGATCGCCGGCAGTGAGTACCAGATGTCGGCATCCCATAGCCGCTGGAAAAGCGTTGCGCATATCAGCATATTAATCGCGATTATCATGATTTTTCAGTTTTTTCCGATTTGTCGGATCGCTCTTCTTTTTTAGCGGGGATCATTATTACCGGCCCGCAACCAGCATCATAAATAGCCAGTACGTTCAACAGGCCTGCAACCATGGTATAGAACTGGGCCAATTCAAAATAGAGATTTAAGTCGCGTAGAATCTTATCGAGGGTCGGTTGTTGATAATTCGGGTCGTTTTCAGGAATGGTTTTGTTGCCGTGGACGTCGATCGGACAAGGCGGGGCCATAAAGCCGCTGAAAAACACCGCTTTGCCGTTGCTCATGCGCATGGCTTGAACAAGAGCAGGCAAGGAAGGCAGGCCCACTAATATCTGGAATCCATAATGCGGTCGCCATTCATCATCGCGGAAGGCGAAATAAACCGCTCGGCCGTAGCCTAGTTCGCTGTTTCCGCCCAGATAAACCCCATACACATATATCCCCATTATGCACACGAAGAACAAGATCGCCTTGGCTATCCGACCCTGATACAAATGGCCCAGGCCGGGAATTAGCCAGGCCAGGAACGCCGCCATGACCGGATCCTTCAAATTGATGGGCGGCGGTTGTTGTGGGGCGGCTGCTGCGTCTGACACGTGTCAATATCCTACCAAATGGGAGGCGGTTCTGACAATTTTGTCCATTACGACATACTATCGCAAATCCCGGCCGGCATCAACAGCATAATGAAACCGAGTGCCGAAGGTTCATGCATGCATCGGTAGAGGCAGGAGCCATT
Source organism: Pirellulales bacterium (assembly GCA_963844755.1). Classification (GTDB taxonomy): domain Bacteria; phylum Planctomycetota; class Planctomycetia; order Pirellulales; family Thermoguttaceae; genus JBEKIK01. Next base: position 378,206 of record CAWJPM010000010.1, on the reverse strand, counting down.
GTTCGAACACGGCGGCTATGCTTTGCAGGGCGATTTCCGGATCCCATTGGCATTGGGCGATCACACCGCCGGAGCCAAAGTCCAAAGCCCGGCGTATTTTCAGCACCGTCTCGCGCAGTTCGGCCGGATTTCCCGACCGCAGCACGCACTGGGAAGCGATTTCGCCCCAAAAGGTGACGCGGCCGCGAAAACGTTTGGCCACTTTTTCCGGGTCGGTCATGTGTAATTGCACGTGAACGGCGTCCACGCCGTCTTTGATCAGATCGCCGAGGATATCGAACATATTACCGCTGGATTGGAAGAAGACGAATTTATCCTTGGCATGCAGAATTTTGCAGTATTCACGATACAAAGGCTTGAATATTTCCCGCCACATTTCCGGGGAAATAATCAGCGAGTCGTCGGTCCCCCAATCATCGCGTATGGCGACGCCGTCAACCTCGGTATTCGCCCATAGTTCCATTTCTTTGCAGGAGAATTCGTGCAGCATTTTCAGCAGGTTGCGGACGTCTTTGGTGCCGCGGGCAAGGTCTATCAGGGCGGCATCGTAGCCGCGCAAAAAGCGGAGGCGGTCGAAGGGTTGAGTTTCGCTTCTGGCTAGCACGAATCGGCTGGTATTTTCACAACTTTTGTTAATTTTGGAGAACCGGGCCGGTTCCAATAGTTCCATGGGCGGGTGAAATTCGGCGATCAGGCTTTTTTCGGCCAATGGCGAGACCTTCAATTCGGCCGGCGCACCGGGCTGGGCTATTTGCCACGTGCAGCCCCAGGAGTCGGTGTACACTCCGAGTTGATTTGCCTTGCCCCGGGCGCGTTTGCCGTATGCAGGCGCAATATCGGGCTGAACGATATCGCTGGGGAAACGGAGATTCATTTCGGCTACGGCATCGCAGTGGGTGGTTTCCATGCCATCGGCGACCCACAAATCCCGCGGCGCCCGCCCGGTCGTCTCGTGATTAAGGGTGCGAATGACCAACTCTCGCGAAGTCATGATGATACTCATAAGCCTTTGTATGTTTGCCGATTGCCGTGCTGCAGGCTAGGATAACGGGCCTCGAAGGCGGGTATAAGAAACCCGCCTAATATTACGTTTTTTAATATAGCTGTTCTCATTTTCCAATAAGGCCGCATGGTTTTAATATAGTTAATCTTCCTTTTGCAGAAGGTCGAAGATGCGAAAATTATACCATGCCAACCATGGCGTCAACGGGGTAACGGCTCCGAGATTCGGTATTCTTGGTAAAACCGGAATTTATCGCATTTTGGGCAGCGATAATCTATCTCAAACATATCAATTTCAGACCTATTATTGTATATGGCCGCATTGGAAAAACAGACATCCTGGTAATGGGAGATTGAAGCCGTGTTCTTTCTTCAAAATCGGAAGAAAACGCTGGGCGTACAGAGTTTTGTTCTGAAATTAATCAATAATAATTGTCCGGAATTAAAAGCCCTAATCGAAGGGCCTCGCCTCGATAAACGGGTGAATTTGTCTCTGGTTGTGCTGGCAGTGCCTCTGGAAGACGGGGATTTACAGGTTGGCAATGCCTTTTATGCCGTAACGCGGGAATTGTCCTCCACCGGAGTGGGAATCATACTTTCGCAACAACATGCATTGGATGAAGTTGTTCTAGGCTTCCGCCTGGAAAACGAGATGACCTTTGTCCATGCTACGGCCAAACACCTTAACGCTATGGGCAGTGGTTTTTACTATCTGGGCCTGGAAATGACGGAAATAGTTCCCATCAGCAAATATCCGGAACTACAAGTTTTTTAAAATTCTTATTCGCATTGTTCCTCGATAACAGATCATTCGCCCAAGGCTTGGACCGATCCCTCATCTTCATCCGAGCGGGGGGTTTGGATCTCGTGCAGCAAATGTTGCGTAAGCAGGCTGTGCCGGCGGCTGTAAGTAAAGTAAATCACCATGCCGATGGCCAGCCAAATCACAAGACGCAACCAGGTGTTTAATGGAAGGAAAAGCATCAACGTTAGATTTACCACCATCCCCAATGGGGCTACCAACCAGAGTATGGGACATCGGAACGGGCGCTTGGCATCGGGACGCTGGATGCGCAGAATCAGGACCGCGGCGCAGACCATTACAAATGCCATAAGCGTGCCCACATTGACCATTTTTTCCAAATCCATAATCGGCGTCAAAGAGGCCGTCAGGCAAATTACTATTCCAGTCACGATTGTCGCAATATGCGGCGTGCGGAATCGCGGATGAACGGTGCAAAAAATTCTAGGCAACAGGCCATCGCGGGCCATGGCCATCAGAATTCTTGCCTGGCTTAGAAAAAGCACCAGTAATACGCTGGTCATGCCCGCCAAACCTCCGGCGGCAACCAATGCCGTGGATGCATGGAGAATGGGACTTTGAGTGGCCTCGGCCTTGTAACGAAAAGCCACGGCAATGGGCGCTTTTATATCGATATCGGGATAGGGCATCATACCCGTAATAACTGCGGCCACCGCCATGTATAACACCGTGCATAAAAGCAGGGAAACAAGGATGCCTATGGGCACGTCGCGCTGCGGGCGGCGAGCTTCTTCGGCATGGGTGGAAATTGAATCGAAACCGATGAAGGCGAAAAATACTATGGATGCGCCGAGCATAAGCCCGGACAGGCCGTATGGCATAAACGGCGTGCGTGTTGCGTCGTCGATGGGCAACAACCAGCGATTCAATCCCAGCCAGCCCAAAATACCCCATGATTCGGCCGATTTGTGCGATGCGGCTTGGCCTACTTGCGGCAAGAGTTTTTCGATTATTTCCTTGTCTTCGGCAGATTTGGGAAGTTGGGCCTTAACGTTGGCTATTACTTCGGCCGCCATGTCTTTCGCGGCATCTGCCGAAATCCGGCCCTCGCTTAGCAACCGACCGGCTTCGTGCTCTGCCCACTGGGTGCGATAAGCGGCGCGTAATTCTTTGTGCAATTGATCCAGGCGATTGGTGGAGATTTGATCATCAATATTGGTATTGGTTTTGATTTCATTTTCCAGGTAACTTTTAACGATTTTCGGCATTTCGCGTTCTTCGGGCAGAACGCGCATCGAGTAGGGAACACTGTGCCAATTTTCTGGTTGGATATAGGCCCAGCCCACGGCAACCACGAATAATACTACGCTGAGTTTAATGAACACCAGCACGGCATTAGTGCGGGCGCTTTCGCGGATCCCCACCACCAGGATCGTGGTCACTACGGCCATGATTAATAGCGAAGGCATGTTGAACCAGGGCCGCCCGGCCAATCCTTCCACGTGTGTAAAAGGATCGGAGAGCAGTTGTTTGGGAATTTGCAATTTACTGCTGAATACCAGCAAAAATTCGTTTAAATAACCCGACCAGGCCGAGGCCACCGTGGCGCAGCCCATGGCGTATTCCAAGATCAGGTCCCAGCCAATGATCCAGGCGAAGATCTCGCCCATCGTCGTGTAAGCATAGGTGTAAGCGCTTCCGGCCACCGGGGCCATGGCGGCGAATTCGGCGTAACACAAAGCGGCCAGGGCGCAACCCAAGCCGGCAATGGCAAATGAGATCACCACTCCGGGACCGGCGTAGTCGGCCGCAGCCACTCCGGTCATCACGAATATACCCGCCCCGATAATGCAGCCCACGCCCAGCGAAGTCAGGGCTACCGGCCCTAGCACGCGGTGCAGGCGGTGCTCGCCGGCCATCTCGGCCAGCAGCATTTCCAGGTCTTTTTTCGCAAAAATGTGTTTCCAGGTCATAAAATTAGGGATTGGGGATTAGGGATTGGAGATTAGGAATTGTATAAAGCCGCGACCGTTGGTCGCGCCCGGTGGATGCCTTGTATTTAGCCCCCGGTGAACACACCGGGGGCCTTGGTAGCGGTTTTATGTCGCGTTCGGGGTTCAGATTGAAATCTTAAGATAAGCTCTTGAGACCCCTCTATCAAGACGGGGTGTTTTAGACGATCTCCTCGGCGGCTAGTTCCGTGGTCTCTTGGGGTACCCCGCCGGCCAGGAGCAAATACCAGCGCCGCACGGCCTCGAAAACGATCACCCCGCCCAGCACAAGTATCACGCTTGCCAGGACGCTCATCAATTGATAGGAAAAAACGTCGGCTGCCGGTAAACCCGGGGTATAGGCCTGGCTCCACCACAGGCGGACGCTTTCCACGCCTGCTGTAAAGACCGTGCCCACGACAAACACAAATGGTATACCGGTGCATAATGCGTACGCGCGTTTCGCCGAGTGTTTCAAGATATATGTGGTTCCCACGGCCAATCCGATCGCGGCCAGCATTTGGTTGGCTATTCCCATCATTAACCACAGCCGGTTGATCTCAAAGTTATACAACAGATAACCCCATAGACAAGTTACAACCGCGCTAACGATTACATTGAGCGTCCATGATGGTTCCCGGGCGGCGCTTTGATCCGCTTCAGGCGATTTGAATTGTGTCAGCGTTTCCTGAAAAATAAAGCGTGCCACGCGCGTACCGGTTTCCAGCAGGGTAAGGATAAAGAGCGCCTCGAACATGATCACGAAATGATACAAGTAAGACATCAAGGCCCTCATGCCCGGCAGATCGGCGAGAATCTTGGCCATGCCCAGGGCAAGCGTCACTGCGCCGCGGTCCGGCCGGATAGTTCTTCCTTTATGCCGGCTTCCTCTTTCAGTTTGTCGAATTCGACCGGGCGCAAATCCCATTGGTGATTAGCCTTGGCGTCTTGAACCAGCAATTCGTATTTGGCCTTTTCGGTATTGATCTTGAAGTAGTCGCCGGGTTCCAAGGCGCAGGCTGCGATCAGGGCGGTCAGCGAAACAAAACCTTCCACCAGCATGGCCCCGTAGCCGATAGGCCGGATGTCAGTTTCTTTATTGATCATCTTGGGCGTGGTGCCCGAGGCCACCAGGGCGTGAAAGCCGGATAACGCCCCGCAGGCGATCACTATGCACACAAACGGCCAGACCGAACCGGTTATCGGCCCCCCGCCGTGGATGAAAGCCGTTGTGGCGGGCATTTTTAGCGAAGGGTGGGCGATGAAAATACCGACGGCCAGCATTGCGATCACCCCGACCTTCATGTAAGAGCTAAGATAGTCGCGCGGGCACAAAAGCACCCAAACCGGCAGGATCGAGACCACCGCCGCATAAGTCGGCAGGATGATTGAGAGTTGTTTTGGGGAAAAGATAAGCCACTCGCGCAGGGTGGAATCGTCGAAGGTTTTGCCAAAAATCACGCCGAAAAAAATGATTGTTATGCCTATGAGCGAGGCCTCGCCCACGCGACCGGGACGGATTTTATACATCCAAAAACCGGTCAACAGGGCCGCTGGGATGGTGACGATGATCGTGAACATCCCCCAGGCGCTTTCGTTCAGGGCGTTGACTACCACCTTTGCCGTGGCAGCCAACGTGGCAATGACGATAAACAGCGTAGCCAAAGTAGTCGCTGTCCCGGCAATCGGGCCCAGCAGATTTCGGGCAATCTTGGGCAGCGACTTGCCATCCTGCCGCACCGAAGCCAAAAGCACCACAAAATCGTGCACCCCGCCGGCCAGGCAGGATCCGATCACGATCCAGCAAAAACCCGGAAAATATCCCCATTGCGAAGCCAAAACCGGTCCTACCAGAGGCCCCGACCCGGCGATTGCGGCAAAATGGACCCCGAATAAGACCAACCGCCGCGTGGGTTGATAATCGACGTCATCGCGGAGCCGGTGGGCGGGAGTGGGGCGCCGGTCGTTGAGTGCCACTACCTTTGCCGCTATAAATGCCCCGTAAAATCGATATGCAATCGCAAAGGCCGCCAGGGAAGTAATCACCAGCCATAATGAATTCATTAAAAATGTACTCCATTGTCCCCGAGCACAGTCTTCATCATATTGTTTTTGGACCATTATATCAACCACAAGCGTGGGTGGACGGCCAAAACAAAGCTCCTATAATGGGCGGAATCAGAAGAAAAAGGATGAAGGGTGAAGGATGGAGGATGAATAAAAAGATGCCGTAATATGAAAATTGATTATCGAAAACATTATCAAAATCGCTTACGGTTTTGCGCAATCTATCGTTCTTTAATTCCTGACCTCGATTCCTGATTCCCTACCCCGATCCCCATAAGGAGAAAAACATCGTGCCCGAGAAAGTCATAATTATCGGCAGCGGACCCGCCGGTTGGGCCGCAGCCATATACTCCGCCAGAGCGGAATTAAAACCTCTTGTTTTTGAAGGCGCATTAAGCGAAGAAAACCGCATGGCAGGCACACTGCCGTTGGGCCAACTGGCCCTTACCACGGAAGTGGAAAACTATCCCGGTTTTCCTACGGGCGATTTGACGGCCTATCTCGATACGGCCATCAATCCGGCGACGCGGCAGATGATGCCCCCGCACAGGAAAGAAGGCGCCACCGGCCCGGAACTGATGGAACTCATGCGCCAGCAGGCGGTAAATTTCGAAACGCGAGTAATCACCGAAGACGTAGTCGATGTGAATTTCGACGTGCATCCGTTTCAGCTTACGGCTTCTGACGGCAAAACTTACGAGACTTTAGCGGTAATCGTGGCCACCGGGGCCAAGGCGAATTACCTCGGTCTGCCCTCGGAAGAGGCGTTCAAGAATCGGGGCGTCAGCGCCTGTGCCGTTTGCGACGGGGCCTTGCCGCGGTTCAGGAACAAATCCTTGGTGGTCATCGGCGGCGGCGATTCGGCCGTCGAGGAGGCCGATTATCTGACCAAGTTCGCCAGCACAGTTAATATGGTGCATCGCCGGGATGAACTCCGGGCATCGAAAATCATGGCACATCGGGCAATGAACCATCCGAAAATCAAAATCCATTGGAACCGCGGTCTCGGCGAAGTGCTGGGCAACGACAAAGACGGCGTAACCGGCGTGCGGCTGACAAGTACCGTCGGTGAACCAGATTTGACTCTCGATGCCACCGGACTGTTTCTGGCCATCGGACACACGCCTAATACGGCGTTTCTCAAAGGCAAACTGGCTTTGACCGACAAAAAATACATCAAGTGGACCACTCCGCAGCGAACTTACACCAGCGTGGAAGGCGTATTCGCCGCCGGCGACGTGGCCGACGATTATTACCGCCAGGCCGTCTCCGCCGCCGGATCCGGCTGCATGGCCGCGTTGGACGCCGAACGGTGGCTGGCCGCAAAAGGAGAATGAAAAATGAGGAATTATGTTCTTTTTGATACTCTTACCTGTTTATCATGTTAAAATATGAATGAATACAAATTTACAGAGTATTTTGAGAATGAAGTGCTGCGAAAACGACCGTATTTGAGAAAAGACTGGTGTATCCGAATATTAGAACATCCGATCAAGGTCGAATCGCAAGAACATAATCGATTCCGTTTTTGGGGAGAGATTGAGGAATTAGAAGGTCGTTTTCTTAGAGTTGTTACTCTTGAAGATAAAATAACTATCCACAATGCTTTTCCAGATAGGGGATTTAAGAAATGAAATTAAATTATTATCGAGATACAGACTCGCTTTATATCGAATCTATCTTCCAAGCCAAGCGCTGAAAGCAAGGAAATCTCTGAAGGCGTAGTTTGCGACTACGATGCTCAAGGAAATCTCGTGGGAATAGATATTGATAACGCTAGCAAGAAGATCGACTTGAAAGAAGTAATTTTGAGCAAGATCCCTGCTGAAGTGGAATCCTTAATGGCTTAGTGCCAAATGGATTTATCTGGCTATTTTAAGTAATTATTATCTTCACGTTTTATGCCACTTTATGCCTCTTGCAAATTTACAGCCCATTGATAAATGCCCGAAAAAATCTCCATTACCGTAGCTCGCAAATCCGAATCGGTGGGTCGAAACGTCATCATTGAAGGCTGGTTGCGCACGCGGCGGGACTCCAAAGCAGGATTTAGTTTTTTGGAACTTAACGACGGTTCTTGTTTTGGCAATGTGCAGGTCATTGCCGAAGCGGCGCTGCCGAATTACGAATCGGAAATCAAAAAACTTTCGGTCGGATCGAGCCTGCGAGTGGAAGGCGAGGTGAAGCCCTCGCCCGGCAAGGGACAGCCGACGGAGGTTCACGCCCGCAGCGTCACGGTTTACGGCACGGCCGATCCGGAGGCTTATCCGCTGCAAAAAAAGGGGCATTCGTTCGAGTTCCTGCGGACCATTGCCCATCTGCGGCCGAGGACGAACACCTTTGGCGCAATCGCGCGGGTGCGGAACTGCGTGTGCAACTCGATCCATCAATTTTTCCAGGATGAAGGATTTCTTTACATCCATACGCCGATCATCACGGCCAGCGATTGCGAGGGGGCGGGCAAAATGTTCCAGGTAACCACACTCGATCTGCCGAAATTGGCCGGGCAAGGCGCTAAAGTGGATTACGCGCTGGATTTTTTCGATCGGCCGGCATATCTGACCGTAAGCGGTCAGCTTGAGGCGGAAATTTTCGCCTGTTCGCTGGGCAAGGCATATACGTTTGCACCCACGTTCCGCGCCGAAAACTCCAACACGCCCAGGCATCTGGCCGAGTTCTGGATGGTCGAGCCCGAAATGGCCTTTTGCGATATCTGGGGCGATATGGAAGTGGCCGAGCGGCTGCTGAAGCGAATTTTCGGCGACGTACTGCAAAAATGCCCGGACGACATGGCCTTTTTCAACGAGCGCATCGACAAGACGGTGCTTGCCACGCTTCAGCACATCTTAGACAGCGAATTTCGGCGCGTGCCTTACTCCGAGGCCATCGAGATCCTGCAAAAATCGGGCGAAACATTTGAATTCCCCTGCGATTGGGGTTGCGATCTGCAAGCGGAACACGAACGGTATCTCACCGAAAAACATTTTAAATGCCCGGTGATTTTGTACGATTATCCGCGAACCATAAAACCCTTTTACATGCGATTAAACGACGACCAGAAAACGGTCCGGGCGATGGACGTGCTGGTGCCCAAGGTGGGCGAGATCATCGGCGGCAGCCAGCGCGAAGAACGCCTTGACGTGCTGGAAACGCGGATGAAAGAACAGGGCCTGAACCCGGCCGACTACTGGTGGTATCTGGAACTGCGAAAATACGGCACCGTGCCGCACAGCGGGTTCGGCCTGGGCGTGGAGCGGGTGCTGCTGTTCATAACCGGCATGACCAACATCCGCGACGTGATACCATTCCCGCGCACGCCGGGCAGCGCGGACTTTTAACCACACGATTCCCCTCGCCCTTTGGGAGAATGCAAATGGTGAGGGTAATGATATTCTCACATTTCAAAGAGTCGCGACTGTTGGTCACGCAACGAAAGGGTGATAAATCATGAAACAGTGTTTCACTTTGATTCGTCCATTTACTATTCTGTTCTTACTGATTGGTATAGTTGGATTTTCCTCCCCGATATTTGCGGCCGAGCCGCAGCGGGAACTGCTTTGGCCCGACGGGGCGCCGGGGGCAAAGGGCGACAAGCCTGAGGACAAGCCCACATTGACTATCTTCCTGCCCGAAAAATCGAAGGCCAACGGCACGGCAGTGGTGATTTGTCCCGGGCGGCGCATATGGGCATTTGGCCGTCGATCACGAGGGAAAACAAATTGCCGAGTGGCTCAATTCCTTAGGCGTGGCCGGGTTCGTGCTGGAATATCGGCATCGCGGACGGCGGTTACGGCCATCCGGCCCCTTTGCAAGACGCACAGCGGGCGATCCGCACGGTCCGGGCCGGGGCAGCCCAGTGGAACATAAATCCAGCCCGCATCGGCATCATGGGTTTTTCGGCCGGCGGGCATCTGGCATCCACCGCGGGCACGCATTTCGATAAAGGCGACAGCCAAGCCGCCGATCCCATCGAAAAGGTTAGTTGCCGACCGGATTTTATGATCCTCTGCTACCCGGTAATCGCCTTAGGCGAACCGTTTACGCATAAAGGCTCGCAGAATAATCTGATCGGCAAGGACGCCCCGGCCGAGTTGGTCAAAAGTCTATCGAACGAAAAACAAGTCACGCCCGAGACGCCGCCGACATTTCTATTCCACACCGACGAAGATAAAACCGTGCCGGTGGAAAACAGCATTCAGTTTTATCTTGCATTGCACAAGGCCAAAGTGCCGGCCGAATTGCACATCTATCAAAAAGGTGGGCACGGCCAGGGCCTGGCACAAAAAATACCCGGCACTGCCAACTGGCCGAAAGATTGCGAAGACTGGATGCGCAACCAAAAACTATTGGATAAATAGCATCACATATCGCCCTCGACGGTCAGCATCAAGCGGCGGCGATGGGCCCGGCGGCGGAACTCGCACAGGCAGATGCCTTGCCACGTGCCCAGGCACAGGCGGCCGTCGCGGATGGGAATCGAAAGCGAACTGCCCAGTAGCGACGATTTGACGTGGCTGGGCATGTCGTCCGAGCCTTCCTCCTGGTGCCGGTAGGGAAAATCCTCCGCGGCCACGACATCCAGCAGGCGATCCAGGTCGACAAGCACGTCCGGATCGGCGTTTTCGTTGATCGTAAGCGCAGCCGAAGTGTGCATGATGAAAACATGCAGCAGGCCGATTTTAACCCTGCTTAGTTCAGGCAGGGCGTCCAGAACGTGTTTGGTTATCGGATGACACCCCTTGGGAAATGACGGAAGTTGAATATCGCGTTGATACCAGGCCATGGCTATACCTCGAATATTTATTTCTCGCTATGGAGATATGGAGTACACGGGGAATTTGCAGAAACATTATAGTTTATCCGCCAAAGTGGGGTTGAAAAGATGTCCCAAGGGATAAAAAACAATATCCCTGGATATCTAGGACTTTGCAAGAGAAACACATAGAATAAAGTATAAGAGAAACTCGCGGAGCAAGCTCCGCAGTTAATCCATGAAATACACTCAAAAAATCAAACTGAAAACTTAAAACTGTAAACTGAGAACTTTAAAATGACCTGCAAACATTTAAAACAGCTTTACGATTACTGCCAGACGCACAATCTGAAACTCAGCAGTACCGATCTGATCCGGATTGTCTGCCCGCAATGCGGGGTGGAGGAGGTATGCCCTTCCGTGTTGTCGGAAGAATATGAATCCAAACATCACGAGCCGGCAGGCGAAGAAATGGAGGAAGAGGAAAAAGGGGAAAGATGAGATGAAGGGTGAAGGATGCAGAGTTAAGAAGAAACCGCTTGCGGTTTCGCCATTCCCAATCCCTAATATCTAATCTACTAATCCACAAACCCTAATCTCCAGTCCCTATGTTTACGGCTACCGGCGTTTGGCCGGGGCAGGTTGGGCCAGGGATGGATTGGGCTGGTTGTCGCTTGATTGCGATTTTGCCAAGGTTTCGGACGGTTCGAGTTTGCGGTCGGTAACGGAGAGTATCTGCGTTGCCCCTTCGAATTCTCCCGCCCTCGGCGATCCCTGCTGTGACATTGGGAGTAGTTTCTTCGATGCTGCCTTGATTCACGGGGGCAGACATAGTTTCCATGTCCGCGCCTTCGAGGATCGAGCCTGCCCGAACGTTCGAGGCACATTGACCGTTATATCATATACTGGACCATTATAATCGTAGGGATGACAACACATGGTGCAGCCGACACACAAGGCAAGCAGGCCTAGAATTCCTGCTTTGGCTATTTTGTGCAACATGTTAACAACCTTTTCTTGAGGAGAAGTTGGGCATCGAGACGATAAGTCGAAAATAACCGTACCGTTAATGTCGGCCGAAAAATCTTCGCAATCCGCAAATTTTTTCAAGTTTTACCCAGGAAAATCGCACATCGCCCTGCGTAGTATGCGCACATTGCCCATATTCACAATAATAGTGTTGTAGTTTTTTAGATAAGTGATATTAAAAATCTTTCTCTTTACCGGTTTGCAATAAAAAAACAATCGCCACAATCTTTTCACAATGGAAAAAAAGAAAAGAAGAAACACAAATCGTTCTAACCTGGCATATTCATGAATTCACACCAGTCCGAAGGCAAACAAGGGAAGACTAAACTCACATTAGGCCGAAGCGTAACCGAGTGATATCAAACACGTTAGCTTCGTTTGCAGTTATACTTGGCATTTCACCCTTTACGCCGGAAATCTTAGGCAATGAATAATCCGGATTAGCACGTTACATTGTTGTTGGCGCATAAAAAGAGCCGTTCATGCAAGCACGAACGGCTCTTTACAGTCAACATTACCGAAGGCTTATTAGGTGCTCTTCGGAGTCGCAGCCGGCGGAGCCGGTGCGGGAGCTTCCTTCGTCGGGGCTGTCGCCGGGGCGGACGCCGGAGCGCCACCGCAGCCGCAGCTTCCGCAGCTTCCGCAGCTTCCGCAGCTAGTGCCGCAGCCACTTTGGCAGCAACTTACCGGGCAGCAGGACCGCGGACGGCAAGAGCGGCAATGATGACGACGCGGGCAGCAGGACTGCGGTTCGCAGGACGAAGCGCAGCATGCGGCGGGAGCGCACGCCGGAGCGCAAGCTGCCGGGCGCAAGCCGCCGGAGCGCAGCAAGAAGTCTCGCAGCAACTTACCGGGCAGCAGGACCGCGGACGGCAAGAGCGGCAACGATGATGCCGCGGGCAGCAGGATTGCGGCTCGCAGGATGAGCACGCCGGAGCAGCGCAAGCCGCCGGAGCGCAGGCGGCCGGTGCACAAGCCGCCGGAGCGCAGGGCGCCGGGCAGCAAGACACAGGCTCGCAGGACCGTGGACGGCAAGAGCGGCAACGATGATGCCGCGGGCAGCAGGACTGCGGGCAGCAAGAAGCCGGCGCACAGCACGCCGGAGCAGCGCAAGCTGCCGGGCGCAGGCTGCGGGAGCGCAGCAATCGCCTGCTAATGCTTGAGTGCCCACAAGGGCCAAACCCAGCACCGCGACAAATATCGCGATGCCCAAAAGATACTTTCGATTCATTCTAAAAACCTCCAACTAACAGGTACCGTAGCGTTGAGGAACGCGCGACATGCGCCGTCACAAACTCCATTTCTCCCCGACCCTGACGGCCTCCAGCCGAGGAGATCTCCATAAAAATATTTGTTTTTAATAGGAAAATGTCAGCCGGCAAATCACGCCCTGTTGAACTTTACCTATCATTCGTTCGGTAACAGATGCACAGCTTAGATGGTTAAGCTAGCATAGTTCAATCAGATGTCAATCCAGTGTATGGGCAAATTTTCCAATTGGGTGAAGCCGGCATTTTGGGGGCAATACATCAAATGTTTATAAAATGCTAGGTTGTAATATGCATACAGTACAGCCCCCCTAAATAAAAAAAGAGAATTCCACAGGGAATTCTCTTGAAAAAATATTTCCTAACTCTAATCTTCACAAACAGTTGCGATTATTTCATCCCCCAAAAAAAGCAACTAAATTTTATTGTTTTTTGTATGATATTTGGTGTGTAACAGTTGATGTTAAGAAAAAATCAAAAAAAGTCTAGTATTTTTATCATTTTACCTACGCATTGAATTTTCCGTATTTTCCGGCTCTTTTGCCTGCAGGTTTTCTTTTTCCGCTCGGCGGCGGATTTCTTCACGAGCCCATTGCAACTTTTTTACCACCTCATCCGGTTTTTCAAAGTTTAACACCAACGGCGGCTCGCCCGGAAAGATAACAGTTGCCAAGCCCACTACCCGCCAACCTTGTTGCTCGCGCCGTAATACCCAGACTATGTGGTCGGTATGAGGTTGGTTGTCGCCGACATCAATGTCAGTCCAGGTCGATTCAACTTGGGCCCCGTCTTCGCCAACTAATTTGACTTTTCCTACTGAAAATCGGGCAGTATCGCTGGCCGACGGCATAATGCCGCAGCCTAAAGCGGCCGATTTTTCCCGGGCTTCTTCACTTAGCATTTGTGCGGCCTTTTCGTCATTGCCTGTCCGCATAGCCTCAAGAAATTCGCGGCAGGCAGCCTCCGGCGTATCTGCCGCCCGATTGCCTGGCATATTACTGGATGCCGCGGACTGAAGGAGGTTGCTGTCTGGGGAGCCGGCGGATTGTTGTACCGGTCCTTCCGACTTGCCGCATCCTAAAATGCCAATTACTGCCAATGTTACAATGGGCAACCATCCATGGTTTCGTAACATCATTTAGTCTCCTGCTGATTTTAGGTTTTATTTAAGAATAGAGTATGGGAATAGAAAAAACCGCTCAGGCAATCAAGCACCATTTTATAAATCCTGCCGAGCGGAGAAGTTTTACAAGAAGAACTCGTTGAGTCAAGACGAAAGGGGGAAACTAGGGAAGATGAAGAGGATAGGTATGGAGATAGTGGACGGTGGGCAGATGGTCAGTTGTAATTCCGGGTAATTCCGGAATTCCTTCGCCGATCAGGGAGAATCTCAGCCGACCCATATCATACGAGATCGGGATAGTAAATTTACCACAGAGTTCTGCGCGATATTGAAAACTGACGGCATCGAATTCACGCCTATTTCGCCAAGGGCTCCTAACATGAATCCACACGCCGAAATCTGGGTTCAACGCACTAAACACGAAGTACTGAACCACTTTCTCGTCTTCGGCGAACGTCATCTGCGGTATATTCTGTCTTGTTGGCTGGATTACTACCATGTCCATCGGCCACATCAAGGGATCGGCAATATCTTATTGGAGCAACGCGACCAATCGCCGCCGGAAAGCTTGCCGGAGTATGTTCCTTTAGGTGAAATCACTTGCTTACAAACACTCGGCGGATTGCTCAATCATTACGAACGCAAAGCAGCGTAGTACGGCTTGTTTTTTTACTGAAATAGTTTTCGTTAATCCAACTCAGCGGCGGACTATCGCTTTCTTTCTTGATTCGCGTTTTTTACTTTTGTGTTCCGTACAATCGCTAAACTCCCGTTTCGTCACGACGGTCTTGCAGTCTTCTCCCCTCAAAAGTCGGTGACAACACTACCGGAAATATCTTGCCGGAACTCACTTCCGCTCCTCGTGTTCCGTCGGACAATGTTTTGAGACCTGACGGCGTCCCCGTTCCGGATCCAGTAATATTTACAGACCTAAGTGAAATTTGTCAGAAATCTCCTTAACTTGTTCTTTTTGCATAGGATCCAATTCTACTGCCTTTTGCAGGTCCTTTTTTGCTTCTTCTGTTTTTCCCAAATTTGCTTGAGCGAGTCCACGACCAATAAATGCACTGGTATTTTTGGGATCGAGTTCAATAGCTTTGGTGTTGTCAGAAACGGCTTCCATATATTTACCAGTCTTAATATAAGTGTCTCCTCGAGCGTAATAAGCATTAGTATGATTGGGATCAAGTTCAATGGCTTTACTGTAGTCAGATATGGCTTCTGTATATTGACCAAATTGATAGTATGCAAGTCCTCGGTTTACATATGCATGGGCATTTTTGGGATCAAGTTCAATGGCTTTGTTGTAGTCAGAAATGGCTTCAGAGTATTTGCCTGAAACATAGTACGTACATCCTCGATCATAATAAATATGTGCATTTTTAGGATCGTGTTCGATTCCTTTTGTAAAATCAGATATGGCTTCCGGGTATTTATCCGATTTCGAATACGCCATTCCGCGATATAAATATGCATTGATATATTGCGGATTTAAATCTATGGCCCTAGTCCCAAAACAAGCGAAGGCCGTTGGCGTTTTGGAGGCTGATTTGTTGGACGAGTGGGAGCACAGCGCGAGCGGGGCCGCCACAGGGCAGTCGTGATTGGTCGGGTTGTGGGTGTTGCATGGTTCGTTTTCCCTTCTTTTGTGGCAAGGCCGCGGCGGACCGGAGCATCCGGACTCCAGCTTCAAGCTTCTCGTCTCAGCATCGCAGCGGCTTGCGAAGCTGGTCGAGCAAGCGAAAGAACACGTGCTGCCATGGGTTCCATGCCAACAGACGATAGAGAATCTTCCGCCCGCCACGGACGATCTGCGCCGGCACGTTGACCAACGCCCGTCGAAACGTGGCAAAGTCCATCCGCAGCAGTTTGCGTTTTTCCTCCCCGTGCTTTTCGCTCCAACGGCCCTCGTCGGGCAAGAGCAACGCGGCCCAGGCCTTCAGGCTCCACGCCAGGGAGGCCATGACCATGTATGCCCAGTTGCTCACCAGGTTGTCCACGGGGGCCGACAGCGACCGCACGCCGCTTTTGAGCTGTTGGAGAATGTTTTCCTGATTGCAGCGCTGGTTGGCCCCGAACACTACTTCTTCCGTGGGCGTTCCCCAGGCATTGGTGATATAGAAGAAGCACCGCGAATCGTCGAACAGCTTTTTCTGGCCTTGGTACACTTCCAGGTCTTTCCACACCGCGATCACCCGATAGCTCCTGCGGCACTTCGCGGGGCGATAGATGAACTCGGCGACGTGCTCCTTCGCCAAACGGACGTCCTCGAACCCGCGTTGTTCGACAATCTGCTGCTTGACCTTCTCCGCACGCCGCCGCACGCTGCGCACCTTGCGCTTTGGACGGCGACGCAACTCTTTCCAGGCATTTTGCCGCAGATTCTCGGCGATTTCGTACAAGGCCTGCGTGGCGTCGATGCCGAAGATGAACCGCACGCCGTCCTGATCCCAGCGATCGAGATGCTCCGTCTGCGAGAAGTCGGTGTCGCCACGCAAGAGGATCCGCCGAAAGCCCGCCTGACGACAGAGGGCCACCGCGCGGTCGAAATAGCCCGCGGCGTGTTCGTGGCTGGGCCGGTTGCCCGGGCGGTTGAGCACGTACAATACCTCGCCTGTATTGGCCAGGGAAAGCACCAAGGCGTGATAACCCCACTGGCCCTTGTGGTTGATGTCCATGCCCTGTTTGCACTCGCCCGTGGTTTCGACCATCGTGCCGTCGCCCTCGATCACGGCTTCCTCGAAGAACTCCGCGGGTTGCTGACGCCAGACCTTCAGACGCGTGGCGTTGAATGTCTCCTGCAAGGTAGAGATGTCGCCGGCCCCGAAACGGCGGCAGAAGTCGCCTGCCGTCGTCGGGTCGGGCACGCGCCGCGCCCCGAGGGCGTCGAGGTAGGCCTCGTCCTTGCGGAGAATCTCCAAGTGCTCCAGGCACGTTCCGCCCGCCAGCAGGTTATAGGCAATGTTCAGCACGTGGTCCGACTCGTGGTACGGCAGATGGATCTTGAACAACGAGAGGTTGCGGTCGATCGCCTCATCGAGTTGGAGTTTGCGCGTCAGCAGATGCAAGGCGCCGATGCCCCCGGCGGCAGTTGCCCGAGTACGATCGGCAATCTTGTAGTGGATGTTGGCGGCGGTCATCATCGGCCGCTCGCAACCCCGGTTGTCGTTCTTGTCCAGCCGCCGCGCGATCCGCCGCTTGCGTCGAGCGATCTGATGTCGTATCTTGGTATTCACTCGAAAACCTCCATGGTTCGGGTCAAGGGATGTTGTTGTTAACCCTTGATACGCCCGAAAATGCTGAAGGTTTTCGAGTTTTTTCACGCGCTAACCGTCAAACGCCTAATGGAGTTCGCTTGGCTTGGGCCTAGTCAAGTCAGAAATAGCTTCTGTATATATGACGGACTTATAGTATGAAACACCTCGGCTGTAAAATACATCTGCATTAGCAGTCTTTGGATCCAGTTCAATGGACCTGGTTAGGTCAGAAATCGCTTCTAGATACTTTTTCGAATGAGCATAGGCAAGTCCACGGCCTAAATATGCTGCGGCATATTTAGGATTGATTTTAATAGCTTTGTCATAATCAGAAATAGCTTCCTGAAATTTATTTGAACGAACATACGCACGTCCACGCAAATCATATGCATCCACAAACTTCGGATCCAGTTCAATAGCTTTATCATAATCAGAAATAGCTTCAGCAATTTTGCCTGATTTACCATAGACACTTCCTCGACTACAATAGGATGCAGCGGATTTTGGATTAAGTTCGATTGCTTTATCACAGTCGTAAATGGCTTCCAGATGTTTACCTAAATTCTCAAATGCAACGCCCCTATTAGCATAAGCCGCTTCATATAGGGGATTGAGTTGAATAGCTTTGGTTAAGATTGATTCAGCTTCTGTATATTTGCCTAATTTCTGGAATTCATATCCCCGAGATAGATAAATGGCTGTAAGAAGTCCATTTGCATCCCAAATTTGAATTCTTCGATGTATTCCTAATGGGTTATTATTGTCTTTTAGTTGCAAGTAATTTCCATCTTTAGTGAATTCTTCTTTGAGTACAAAAGGGTTACTTACAAATCCCCTTACCGCCAAATCCGTCATTATGACTTTGCTATTGCACAAACTAATTAAGGATGCCGTGTGCGTCATGTTGTTTGGAAAAGAAGCAGTAGGCGGTTCTAGAGCATATACAGTTTCAACTGATAATCCAATAGAATTTCCCAGTATATATAATAATTGGGCATATCCCAAACAAAGAGCCTTTTTGTCTTTAATTATATTATATAAATTACAATACTCCAAATTATAATCGTAATCACACGTAATTTCTTTTCTCATTGTCTGATATAATTCTTTAATAACTTCCTCCTCTATCTGTGCAACCTGATCAGCAGATAGTTTTTTATCTTGAAAATCTAGTCGTGCTTGTTCCAGTCTATGCCTCCAATTGATGCATTCCCAACTACTAACCATTTTCGCCAAATCTTGTCCCACGTCATCTGGGTATTCTAATTCTTTGACCTTTTGTTGAATCGCTTTTGCAATGGGTTCAAATTGATCGGAAGTCGAAGGAGAATCCTTTGCGGTTGGTTGTGCAAACAACAATCCATTCAATCCAAAACCTATCAGGCCCAATAACGCAACAATGAAAGTGAAATATAACTTTTTACATAACAGGATATCTAATTTTTCTTTCATCTTTCTATCCTTGTGCGGAATTTCATGAATATTACTGTTTTGGGGAATTCCGGGGACACAATACTCATTTTGGTATTTTGCGAAGTTTTGGAGGTCTTTCTTTGGTGTCAATATGCGAGCAAGGCAAAGCGGATTTTTATCCCGCGCCTAGGCCCCGATCAAAGGCGTCTTGGTCGCGCTGGTACAGGGCCAGCACCGACTCGAAGGTGCCGCTGGAGATCTGCCAGACCGGATTTTCGTCGGAATGCGAATTGCAATGTGCGGTAAACAGGCGATACATGAACTTAAATAGATGCCGCGGAACGCGCAATCCGGCAAAGGCGTCGATGAGCCGGCGACCGTCCACGCTTTGGTCGAATAGTCCCGCCAGGCTGGGCGTGCTGCCGTCAATGGCGCAGGCCTTTATCCGCGCAATGGCCATGTCATAAAGCGATTGGCCGGTCCAGGCCAGCGAACGGATCATATTTTGCTTGTCCAGCCTGGCACGCTGGTGGAAATCGCGGTCTTCCCGATCGATCAGCCGCTCCAATTCGATGGGCAGGAGGAGTTTGATGCCCAGGCCGGGGTGTTTGAGGAATTTATTGTCCAACATGGGCCAAATCAAGGCCCGCATCAAATCCGTGGACCCGTTGATCAGATAAGGCTCGTCCACGCGATCGACCAGAACAATGATGCCCTCGATGTGCAATGATCGCAGAACTCCCTGCAATTTTGCCAGGAGTTCATAGCGGTCGTCGGTGCGTTGATAGGCGGGCAAGGGTTGAGCGATAATCCGCCCGGCGGGAAACTGGAGAAGGATTTTCCGCAGCAGGTTGGTGCTGTGATTAAGCACGCGGGTGTTGCGGACAATCCGCCAGGCTTTGTAGTGGCATTTCAGCCACCGCCAAACCCACGGGGCCCAACCGGCGGCAATTATCAGGTAGGGCCATATTTTGCCGAAACTATGTCCAATCCCACCAGGCGAAAAAGGCCGCGACTGCCGCAGTAACAATGATTCCCAAGGCAACATATCCCATTTCGATCGCCAGATGGGGAATCGCAATTTTCCCCGCAGCCGGCGCCAGCGCTGCAAGGCGTTTTCGGCCGTCGATTGGTCATAACAGGCCGCCAAGAGCATCACGTCGCGGACTTGAGCCGGATCGAGCGCGGCGGTGGGCAGTGCCTCGTCGCGGGCGGCCGGATGCCGGGCCTGCTTTACTTCCAGGATCCGATCGGCCAGTTGCGTGACGGCCTGGGCAAGAATCGAGTCCATGTGGTCCCACAGACGCCATTGTTCCAATGCCCGATCCATTCGACGCCGCCGGCGGGAAATCCGATCGCGGAAACGATCCAAGTAAGCGTTGAAATCGTCGTATTGCACCACAAATACCTGTCCGTTGGGATGGTCGGCGTTGAAATCGGCCAGGTGCCGGACGATTTGCAGGCGAAGGGCGGTTTTCCCCGATCCTTTTTCACCGAAAACAACGGCGGTGGCGGGCTCTTTTGGATCGCCGTATATCTTGTCCCAGGAAGGATGATACGTGGTGCGAATGCACGCCCCCTTGAAAACCAGGTCGGTTTGGGCGTCTTCATCGGCGAAGGGATTCGATGCGATCCCGTGATGTTCGAGGAACTGCTGGATTTTCATTGGGCGGCCTTATGGGTTTCATGAGAGGCGATCCGGGCTGAGTGTATCGCGAAGTTCCAAACGGGTCGAGGGGGGACGCGACTTATCCGCGGCAGGGGAAGGTCCCCGGGTAAATGCCCAGTAAAACAAGTAGATAATAATAATTGCACTCAGGATGATCCCCGCGACAACCAACCTGAGCATGTTGTTGGGAGTTTGGCGAACGGATATTGGGCCGGGCAGCGAGGAGACTGGCTGATTGAAGGGAACATCGGTCTTAGCGATGCCGGTTAAGGGATCGGACGAGTGTAACTGGCGGAAAACGGCCGAAGCCTGCTGCCAATCGCGCCATCCTTCGCGCCAAACCAGGGTATCGGAACTGATGCGGCCTTCGGCCAACCACTGACGCATCAACTTGCCCGTGGCCGGTCCGTATTGACCGCCGGAAGGCGGCCGTACATACCAGACCACATCGCCCGCTTCGGAAAGCGGATCGGCCGGGAGGTCTTGCTTCAAGGCGACCGAAGGATTGTCCAATGAGAAGGTTGTAAGGATGTTGGTGGCGGGAACTGCCGGAGTTGGTAAAATAGGCGAGTCAAATCCGGTTCTCCCGCCGTCTTGTTGAGAAGAATAATCGGTTGGTTGGGGCGATATATCTGCTTCGGTTTTCCCCGAGGCAATTATCGGCTGCAAGGGCGATGGATTTGGCGTAGACGTTTGGGCCGATCCTGCCGGCATATTGCCCAAAATACCGGGTTCAGTATTCTGTAAAGGGGGATTTAAGCTGGGGAAAGAAGCGGCCAAAGCTCTTCGGGCTGCACGGTCCTCTTTCGAGCTTTTACGGGTACTTTGGGAGGGAATAAGGAATTTAGTCCCGCAGTATGGGCAAATACCCCTTCTGCCGGCCTGAAATTCTTTCACGTTTAATTTGTGTCCATTCGGACAATAAAAACGAATACCCATATGGCCTCTATTAACCTCTCATTATGTATCTTATCCACATATTTTTCCATTATACTAAGGCTAAATTCCAGGTGAAGCGAAAAATACCACCCAAATAGAGGGAAACATACAAGCTGGCAAAATGAAAACATGCTTTTTAAGACGGACGGAGCTGGAAAAACGCATGCTTGCACAATTATCTGGGCTAATAAGAAAAACGGAAAAACATTATGCTTGAGAGATAAATGTAGACAGTAAGTAAATAAACGGAGGGATTCCATGCGAATGAATCGCTCATGGATGGCGGCGGCGGTTCTGGGATTGGCGGGGATATCTTTTTTCGGAGGCTGCGGATCGCAGCGCAAGGCAGCATGCGCCGCCGGAAATGCCCGCCCCAGACGCTGAGAAAACGGCAACCGCTCCGACAGTCACATCCCCCGGCCCTGAAGCGGCTGACGAAACCCCTCCGCCATCGCCCGTAATAAAAAGCCCGGAGCCGGAAAAAGACCTTGGGTTGCAATCCCAGAAAAGACCTTCTCCGCCAAAGGCGATGGCCAGGCCGAAAAAAGCAGCGAAGATTGTCTCCTCGTCGCCTCACAAGTTCGAACAAGAAAATAATCCCATGCGTCCGACGGCAGTCCCTCCTCCGGAAACTAATCCAATCCGGCCGGGTATTTCTTCTGCGGAAGAACGCGATGCCGCAATCGCCACACATTCGGCGGAAAATTCGCAAGTCCTAAAAGGCAGGAAGATGTATATGGAAGAGTCCGACAGTCGAGGGCGAACTTCCCCGGCCAGCGCCTACGGCCATGCCTGACATGGCTGAACCTCCGCCCCCTGCGCCTGCGGCAATGCCTGACATGGCGGAATCCTCATCGCCAGAGCCGGCAGCCGAACCTGGCGCGGCCGAACCTTCAGCCACTGCAACAAAAGCCGCGCCTGCGGATCTAAATGAGTTTCTAAAGCTGGCGGAGGACCAAAAGCAATACACGGTGGTGAAAGTTTATTACGGCACGGACCGGGCAATTACTAACGTGGGGCCGAAGCAGCCGGTTTATCTGCCATGGATGATAAGGACTATTGTTGCCGCGGCAACGGCGCTGTTTTTGTCGTTCTTGGGATTTCGTTTGTTCCAGTCTCGACTGATTCGAGTTTTGGCATATTGCGGCATGTTTGCGACCGGGGTACTGGCCGGGCTGACAATCTATGCGCGGTTTCAAGCCCCCTTATCCGATGATGTGGCGAAGACATTGCCCGCCGCTTCAATTTCTTATGGCCCCGAGCGCGGCAAGCTGGAGTTGGGCACTTGCGAGGTATCGATCCCCAAGTTGCACGAGGTGGGCGAGCTGGAAAGTCCTTCGGTGCTGCGCCTGGAATTCCGCGAGGATCCCAACCGGCACGTGGTGCTGTTGGGAATTCAGCCGGAGCCGGCTGATCAGTTTTTCGCCGACCTTCGCGAGTGCGTGGGGCGTTCGCCGCAGAAATCGGCTTTTGTTTTCGTGCATGGTTATAACGTCAGCTTTGAAGACGCGGCGCGGCGCACGGCGCAAATCGCCTATGACTTGAAATTCGAGGGCGCGCCGATCTTTTTTAGTTGGCCCTCGCAGGCGGGAATATTGGAATACACCGTGGACGAGACTAACGTATCCTGGGCCGCCCCGCACCTGCTTAAGTTCCTTACCGAAGTTGCCGAGCAATCCGGGGCCGAGCGGATTCACTTGATCGCCCATAGCATGGGCAACCGGGCATTGACCTCCGCGCTTCGGGATCTTTCTCTGATGCAAAAGTCGGATAAACCGACGTTCGACGAAGTCGTGCTCACGGCTCCGGATATCGACGCCGATACTTTCGTAAACGACATCGCACCCGCGGTTGTAAAAACCGCCCGGCGCGTAACGCTGTATTCTTCATCCAACGACGAAGCCTTGATTGTATCCAAAAAAGTACACGGCTATCCCCGCGCCGGCGACAGCGGGAGCCAATTGCTCGTGCTGCCGGGCATCGACACCGTGGACGTTTCCGCCGTCGATACCAGCTTGCTGGGGCACACTTATTACGGCGACAATAGTACCGTGCTGGCCGATATTTTCGAACTGCTCAACGCCTCCAAACCGGCCGATCAACGGCATTGGCTCCGTCCGGAACGCCTGGGACTGTTGAAATATTGGGTCTTTCATCTCTGATTGCATTTTGGCTATTATCGCGCCATTCCATACAATCTTCATAAACCTCGTCTTTGGGGCTTTCTTGCCCATGTACCGATGCTTTTTCGCATCCTATTCGGTGAAAGCCGTGCAACATGCGCTTATCCCGAAGTATGTTTATGCAGGTTAAATACCAATTACCAAGGAACCTGCTTTTTGCAACGGTACGAGGAAGATAGGATGTCGGCAAAATTATCATTTGATGACCAACGCCACCAAAATAGTTTTATAAGATTCGCCCAACAACTGGCGGGCATTACCGATCAAGAAAACATATGGTGTCAGATCGGCCAGGCGATATTTCATTTTTTTGATGCAGACCTGGTCGGATTCTTGGAACTAAGCGCCAGCGGCCAGTGGAAAGCCCATTATTGGATACTGCCCCCGGATTGCACGGAAGAGGATGTTTTCACGCCGGCTCTTCAGCAAACCGCCGCCAAGGTCTTGGAAAGCAGTTTCATGGCAAGCGAATCCCTGGACCTAAACGGTGCTTGCCAAGTGGCGGTGTTTCCAGTAGCCGTCGATAACCGAAGAACGGCGATAATGCTTATCGGACACTCCGTAAGCACGCCTATTGGCAAAGATTTGTTGAACATATACCTGGGCGTAGCCGGGTTGGTAGGCGGAACCGTTACCAGGGCGGGCGTTTTGGCCCGTTTGCGCCAGGATAATAAAAGCATGCGGCAAATATTCGCCGACAATTCGAGTGATGCAAGGCTGCGGAATATTGTGGAAAACGCCTTGGAGATTATTTACACCCTTACACCCGAGGGAATGATATCCTATGCTTCCCCGCGTTGGACCCAGTTGATCGGGCATCAAAGCCACGATCTCTTGGGACGGAGTTTTGTGTCTTTTTTACATCCTTCAGATCGGGCGGTGTTTCAGTCCTATTTCGCCGCGGTAAACTGCCGGCAACGGGCAAAGCCGACGCATCGAATTTCGCATAGAAAACTGCAACGGCTCATGGCGCTGGTACAGCACGACTCTTTCGACGGTGAAAGATTCGCAAGACACGCCGAAAGAATTCGTGGGAATCGCCGAAGACATCACCGATCGCAAACAGGCTGAGGAGGAATTGCGCAAGGCCAAGGAAGCGGCGGAAACGGCCACCCTGGCAAAAACCGAGTTTCTCACTAACATTAGCCACGAAATCCGCACTCCCATGACCGCTATTTTAGGCTTCGCCGAAATGCTGCTGGAAAGCATCGAGCGGCCCCAGGACATTGTCGCCGCCAATACCATCAAGCGCAACGGCGAATATCTGCTCCGCATCATCAACGACATCCTCGATCTCTCCACAATCGAAACCGGACATTTCGTCACAGAACAGGCCAAGTGCTCGCCGCGCGAACTGATAGAGGACGTGGTTTCGATGATGAAATTCCGCGCCGAAGCCAAGGGTTTGCCGCTGTTGGTGGAATTCGTCGGACCGATTCCCCAATCCATTCGCACCGATCCTATTCGATTAAGGCAGATCCTGATCAACCTCATCGGCAATGCTATAAAGTTTACCGAAGAAGGCCATATTTGCATCCAAGTGCGGCTTGCCGAAAGCGAACAAAATAAGCCTTTGATGGAATGCAAAATTATCGATACCGGCATCGGCATGTCCGAAGATCAAATCAAGCGGCTCTTCGAACCCTTCACTCAAGGCGATACCACCACAAGCCGCAAGTATGTGGGCATGGGGCTCGGACTGGCCTTGAGCAAACGGCTGGCCGGCATGCTGGGCGGCGACATCACCTTTAGCAGTGCGAAAGGCAAGGGAAGCACCTTTGTCCTCACCCTCGGCACCGGATCGCTGGAAGGCGTGCGCATGCTGCAGACTTCCGACCTGCACGAAGTTGAGCCTTCCTCGCACGACGGCCTCACTCCGCCGGTTTTGCCGCAATTGTCCGGCCGCATCCTTATGGCTGAGGACGGCCTGGACAACCAGCGACTATTGGCCTTGATTTTACGCAAGGCCGGCGCAAAGGTAACCCTAGTCAATAACGGCAAGGAAGCCCTGGAAAAAGTGATTGCCGAACAGAAAAAATATCTTGCCGAGGGCCTGCAAACCTCGCCCTTCGACGTCATCCTCATGGACATGCAGATGCCCGAGATGGACGGATATGAAGCTACATGGCGGCTAAGGGAAATGGGCTATACCGCTCCCATCATTGCACTAACGGCCCATGCCATGAGTCACGACCGGGAAAAGTGTCTGGGCGCGGGTTGCGATGAATATCTCACCAAACCGATCGACCGGGATACGCTGTTTTCGACCATCACGCACTTTATGTCCGACGTGCGTCAAACACAGCAGGAAGCGCAAGCCTGGATTATTTGATCCAATCATCCCCCCCGCTTTGCCTAATCCTGGTCATAAAAACCTCTCTTTTTTTGTTTTTGAACAATCGATCTCCCAAACTCTCCCTAGATCGGGTTAGGATTGCGATTTTCCGCTTCATACTTTCTCTTCATATACTTGACATTATTATTAAAATTGCTAAGCTGAAATTACTACTTGATGACGCACCTTAATGACCAATGTCTATTTCCATTAAACGATATTGACATAGGCAATCAGGGTACATCCTCGATAGAGACAATTTGTTTTATTCTTGTGTATTACACTTTATAGGGCTTGACATTTCAACGGCTTAATTTTGGAGGCAGCGCTCGCACCAGGAGCCAAACGACTATCGGCTGTCAACAGGCATGATGCCATTGGGTGCGTCTTCTACATCGTCTTGTCAGTGACGGTCGATTGCTCTGTTTGGACCGCTCGATATGATTTGCTTTCGGCGGCCGTGCTCTTTAGTATGCGGGCTCGAAACGCGGAAAGGTGCGGCGTTCGCACCCCAACGGTATAACCATCACTCTCACTAGAGGTTGACAGATGATCGGTGATAAACAGCGACGATTTGTCGAGTCGGCTGGGCAGCGCGTGGCGTCCCCGATTCAGGCTGCCCTGGTGCGGCTCGCGGAAGCCTACGATTACGCCCTCGACATACAATGCAACTTGTGGGATTTCGCCGTCGAGATCGATGCCCTCACGGCCATCGGGCTCTCGGTCGATGACCTTCGCTGGTTGGTAACCGGCGGCTATGTCAGGCACCGACGTGAGGTCACAAGTCGAAGCGATGCGGTACGGGATTTCCATCCAACACAGGATCTCAACTTCACCAAGAAGAGCTGTTTTGTGGCCACGGAGGCCGGGTTGCGCCTGACGACCAAGGTGCCCATAGGATCAGGATTAAAGCGTGTGGCTTAGAAGCATTATAGTTTTTTACAATCGGGATGAGCCATGGTTCTGCTAGGACTCGCCGAAAAGATATCCATCGGTCCGCAAACGCTGATTTGCAATCGCAGTCTCCGTTTGGCTCTTGAGCAACTCGCCCATGCCGATGCCTGCGCACGAAGCGGCACAGTGCAATCCCTGGGAATTCGCCGTTGAAATCGAGAATTTTATCGTCGAGGGTCTTACTACAAGCGATCTTCGCTGGCTGGCAATGATGGGTTACGTCGAACATGCGGTTGAAGTCACTCGCTCTCACAACACGGCCCGCAAATTCCAGTCATGCCGCAATCTTGCTTTTACCAAGCGGTCATGTTTCGTGCTGACTGAGGCGGGAATCCGGCTGGCAACCATGCATTGCCCGCAGCCGCCGTTGTTGTCTCCAGCTCTGCCGATCGCGGCAAACCGAATGCCGGATAATGATATCGATCGGACCTGGTACATACCCTCCTGGGATCGTGATCGCCGCGTTCTCCGCGTAGACGGTTGCATCGTGAAGCAGTTTAAGGTGCCTTCGCCCAGTCAAGAGGCCATTTTGACGGCCTTTGAAGAAGAGGGCTGGCCGGCGGCAATCGACGACCCGCTGCCGCCTCATTCGGAGCAAAACCCGAAACGCCGCCTGCGCAACACAATCCAGAGTCTCAACGCTAACCAGAAGAACCCTCTTCTCCATTTTCGCGGCGACGGCAGCGGCGAACGTATTCTCTGGGAATTGACATACGATCGTGCGGAACATCTCAAGGTCAAGAGTCTGGGAACCATCAGCGCCGCCTAGAACCGCTGTGCCTTTTCAGGGCGTCGTGCGGACGCTTGTTATTGTGCCGCTGCCGCCGATCATTTTCCCGTGCGCAACTAGCCGCCTTTAAGGCCGAAGACCGGGGACAGTTGCAACGGCAACTCCCTGGAAAATAGCAGCAACAGCGGCGAACCGTAATCTCAAACGGAGCCGCGTCTCATCCGCGGAGTTCATGCGCACCTCGTGCGCATCGCATGTAGACTGATTTCCCGTATGTATGATAATGTGGTTACTTCTGCCACATTATTTTGATTACCTTGTTGCGGCGAAATCATGTTTATGCATAAGCGCAATCGCGATAAATCCATATCTACTCACGGAAATTGGCGATTTTGGCCGAACTTGTGAATCCATGTTTTTTCCAAAGATAAAATTCCTGTACAACAATCTGAAAAACGCGAAAAGAAAGGGGATTTATTGCCTGAAAAGCGCTTTGTATAAATTGACCGTCAGGCATTATCAGACTTCACGCATTTGAATTGTATTTTTTAAAATTGTTCTTTAATGCGACAGGGTGGTATAAAAACTACTTCAGTTACGGCTTGGCGCGTGATATTCGTAAACAAAGGAAAATAAACTAATGAGACATCTTGCAATTTTTGTTTGTGCATTTTTAGTGCTGATATGTGCATCGGTGGCAATGGCAGTCCCGCCGCCATCCGCCATTGTCAACCTATCGGGGACTCAATCCCCTGTAGTTGAATACAGCGGAACCAGCACCGGCCTGGTGGATATCGGAGGGGGGACAGGCATCGGGATTTACCTCGATCCGAACGCAGGTCCATGGCAAAAACAAATCGCAGGTATTTCCGTGTCGCCAATGACCATCATCGAGGGTATAAATATCATGGGCTGACCCGAATTATAACCCGCCGTTCGGCAGCCAGCCCTGGACCGATTGGGATGAGCAAATTATTACCCCAGGGTGGCATTGGGCCAACGCATCCTTGGTAATAACGGAACCAGATCTAAGCACGAAGAATGTGATAGGAGTAATTAGTACAAAAGTCAATCCAAACGATTTCGTCGAGTTAGACTTCGACCCCACCGAGAACCCTGGCGCTAAGTCAGCCATTAACAAGGACCTCGTGTTCAATGTTGGTATACCAGTGAATCAGAACTTCTTAATCATTGAATATCCGACATGCCCGAGCCGGGGACACTCGTCCTCTTGACCACCGCGCCTGCTCGCGCTAGGACTGGGCTGCATCAGGCGACGTAGATAAATGATGATACCGGATAAACAAAGTCGAACAGACCAACCGCCCGTTGCTCCCGGCAACTCCAGTTGGGCCGTTAGACAAGCAAGGAATGACAGAAAATTTCGGACTATATGACGGGGGTGAAAAACCTGAAAAACAGGTTTTTCACTCCCGGGAATTTTTTTTCGTTTCTTCATTTTCTTCGTCAGTCATGACCTGATCGAGCACTTGCATCACCAGGTTACGCTGGGCGGAGTCGAGCCACACGCGGGCGAAAAACGTGTCGCCGGTCGTGTCTTCCCAATAGAGTTCGCAGCCCGTCGGGCCGCACCCGCTATGGCAACAAATCAAGCGGCAGCGTCCGGACTTGAGGTGTTCGACCGGATCCACGCCGGCGATTTGTCCGATTCGTTTAATGGCTGAAGCTGTAATATGGGCGCTGCGGATCGCGCGATACCAGGTCTGACACCGGCCGCAAAAAGGCAAAAACATGGTGGGAATCAATACGGCCGAAGTTCCAGCCAGGACCAGCAATCCATCGATCACCCAACTAAGCCAAGCCATCCAACCGCGTGCGGTATAGTCAAGCAAAATGGGCCTGCCGCGATCGGCCTGCTGGCGCATGTATTCCATGAAACTCGCCGACGGAGCCGGCAGGTGCTGGGCGAGGAGTTCCGGAAAAACCTGCCTGGCTTTATCCACTAATTGCGGTTGCCCAAGCCCGGTTTCCCGCGCCGATAAATAACAAAACCAGTGCGATCCGGCCACCGCGATCAGCACCGCCAGCAACGGCGCCCAGAATAATCGTGGGACGATGTCCGATTTGTCCAGCGCGCATCAAGCCTATCAGCAGGCCGCCAAGCACAACGCCGGCCAAGAAGGGAAAGATCACAAGAGGGGCAAAATAAAATTGGGCATCGACTGCCGCCCGGGCGGCAAACGCTCCCAAGATCAAAACTCCAAGCAACCAAATGGCCAGCCCGCGCCAGCTAAACGGTCCGCCGCCGCTGGGACCGGAAAGTTCCGCCAATGGTTCCTGCGATGTGCTCATACAAACATGCTAATTAAGATCATAAAATAAATGGGTAGCACCGGTTCTTGAACCGGTGCGGCTTGCCGAAAGAGGGTGACTAAAATTCCTCCTCCCACTCAATAAAAAATCCGTTTGATCCACGTTCATTTGTCGATCTCCACCAATCTATCAATTTTGTCCATTTCAGATCCTTCTTATAACCTCTTGGAACTTCGTTACACTGGTTCAAGAATCTGTCATACCCAGGTTGCGAGGCGGTTTCACGCCGCATGCCAATTGGGCTCTAAGCAGCACTTCGGCGGCTTTTTTGCGGGCTTTGGCTGCGCCGTCGCCTAGAATCTGGCGGATTTGATCGGGCTTGGACTCCAATTCCTTGCGGCGTCCTCGGGCATCGGCAAAATAATCGACCGCCAAATCGGCCAACGCCTTTTTTACCTGCCCGTAGCCGAATCCGCCTTTGCGATACAGCGCCGCCAGTTCTTCGCGCTGGGATTCATTGGCAAATAAAGAATAAAGTTGGAAAAGATGGTCGGTATTGGGTTCTTTCGGCTGA
Source organism: Pirellulales bacterium (assembly GCA_963844755.1). GTDB lineage: Bacteria > Planctomycetota > Planctomycetia > Pirellulales > Thermoguttaceae > JBEKIK01. The sequence continues at coordinate 347,882 of CAWJPM010000010.1, read as the reverse complement.
TCCATGGGGCGCGAGTCGGTAACGATGCGCATGATCTTCGTTCGCAGAACCTTGGGGTCCTCGAAAACATCGATCGCATTGCCGTAGCTTTTCGACATCTTTTCGCCGTCCGTGCCCGGCACGCGGGCTGTAGTGTCGAGCACCTTGGCCTTGGGCAAGACAAAGGTTTGGCCAAAGGCATAATTAAAACTGGCTGCCAGGTCGCGGCAGACCTCGATGTGCTGCACTTGATCCTCGCCCACCGGCACGGTGTCGGAATCGTAGGCCAGAATGTCGGCCGCCTGCAACACCGGGTAGGTGAACAATCCCGCGTCGGCCGTCAGCCCGCGGGCCTTCTTTTCCTTGTAGGCATGGCATCGCTCCAAAAGCCCCATCGGCGCGCCGGTCATCAGCAGCCAGCATAATTCGCAGACCTCGGGCACGTCGGACTGCACGAACAACGTGGCGCGATCGGGATTCAGGCCCAGGGCCAAAAGGTCGATGGCGGCGTCCATCGTGTTCCGCCAAAGTTGCTCGCGGTCGCGGATGGTCGTCAAAGCATGCAAATTGGCCAGAAAATAAAAGGCCTCTTCCGCCTGGTATTGCAAGTCTATGTATTGCCGGATTGCGCCGAAGTAATTACCCCAGTGAAATCGACTGGTAGGTTGTATGCCGGATAAAACACGCATGGCTAGTGGTTAGTGGATAGGGGTTAAGGGTTAGGGAAATGACGAAGCACTAATGTCTAATGACGATAGCATTGATTTGTCATCGGGATTTTGACATTCTTTTGTCATTCGAGCTTCGTCATTTGTCATTTTTTCATTCTACTTCAAGTGTTCCCACTATTTCATCAACAGAACTTGCTCCAAGTTCTGCCAAGGCCGCTGGCAGGGCGTCGAGGATTTGGATTGTAACAGTTGGATTGTAAAAATTGGCGGTGCCGATCTGAACGGCCGTTGCGCCGGCTACCAGAAATTCCATTACATCGTCGATTGTGGCGATTCCGCCGATGCCCATCACTGGAATACGGACCGCCCGGGCCACCTGATACACCATGCGCAAGGCGATCGGTTTGATGGCCGGACCGCTTAATCCGCCCATCACTTTGCCCAGAATCGGCCGTCGCTTGCGCCAATCGACCGCCATTGCCAGGCAAGTGTTAATCAGCGAAACGGCATCGGCGCCGCCGGCTTCCGCGGCCCGGGCGATGTCTGCGATATTGGTCACGTTGGGCGTGAGCTTAGCCAGGATCGGATATGAACAGGCCGCCCTAACGCCCGAGACCACCTTTTCACAAGCGGCCGTGTCGATGCCGAAATCCACTCCGCCGCTAACGTTTGGGCAGGAGATATTCAGTTCCAAGGCCGCGATGCCGGGAACGCCTTCCAGCCGGGCGGCCATTTGCACGAATTCCTCTTGGTTCTTTCCGGCGATGCTGACGATGATTGCCGTACCCAGCGAAGCGAGATAAGGCAACTGGCGTTGGATAAACGCTTCGATGCCGTCGTTGTCCAGGCCGATGGAGTTGAGCATTCCGGCGGCGGTTTCACAGGTTCGCGGTGGAGGATTGCCCGGTCGCGGTTGCAAGGTGATGGTTTTGGGCAGGATTCCGCCCAAGCGGCCCAGATCGACAAAGCCGGCCATTTCCCGGGCATACCCGAATGTGCCCGAGGCGACCGTGATTGGATTAGCCAGTCGCAACCTGCCGAGCCGGACGTCGAGGCGAATTGGTGGAGAATTCACGATTCTTGGCAAATAGGGGTGAGACGATTAATCCGTTGAACCTGACAGTGTAACGGTCCCGCCTACAATATGTCAATTTATCCGGCATGACGTAAAAATAAATTTAGCCGCCGAACTTGCCGACCGCACGGCAAAGAGACTCTGTTTCGAGGCTCTTGTACACGCGGCCTGCAAGTCCGCCGGCTAAATAACAACGTAGCGTTGTTTACTTATCTAAAAAAATGTCAGATTATGCCGCCATGCGTACGGTATGGCGTGCAGTGGTCGGGCATGTCAAGAAACCACGCTCTTTCCCACTCGTCCAACAATAGCCGCAAGTTTTCCGACGTATACAGCAACTCCTGCGTTCGTCGGGAGGGATCGGCTGAATAGGCCGGTATAATGCATCCGGCAGTGGCACTGACCAGCAGGCCGAACGCCAAACCCAAGAGCATCTTACGCATAAGACAGTTCCTCCATGAAACAGTATCCATATCCGCCGGCTAATGTTCCTAAACCCGCTTGCGGATAGGAGATAAATGACTTTTTAATTTACTCCATTGGCATTTGAAGTTTTCAACTCAATTTAATAATGTACTTATACTGACGATCTTGCCGCAAACCGCGAAGGTTTGGGCGAGCATTGGTTACGGATTGATATTGGATTAACGCGAAAAGCTGTCAAATGCGGAAAGGGCGTATGATCGTATTGCTGGATCGATTACGATCGACGAGGAATTCCGATAAGTGGATCTTTTGACGAAAACAGGAGACATTAACCCTTCACAGACGAGCGGCTTTGCAAAAAAACACGCACACTAGGAGTTAAGCATCTGATCCGTCCGATTCGTAACCCGTTGATGTGCCTGATGTTTGTGCGACAGGTTCCGTATTGGAGTTGACTTTGGGTCTCCTGCACGAACTGCCGCTGCCTGGCGTTCAAGCTCTTTGACGCGTTCTTCCATCTCCTTGCCGGGCTTGAATGTTACGACGAATTTTTCCGGCACAAATACCTTATCGCCAGTCCGGGGATTGCGTGCTTTTCTAGGTGCACGTCGCTTAACTTCAAAAACGCCAAAGTTGCGAAGTTCAATCCGGCGTTCAGCCACTAGGGCCTTAACGATAGCATCGAAGGTCTTTTGAACGATTTCCTTCGTCTGCAATTGGGTTAATCCGATTTCCTCGGAAATGGTCCGAACGATCTCTTTTTTAGTCACGACTCGATTCTCCTCTGAGAAGTGGTCGTTAAATGCCTTGGACAGCATGTCCTTACAATAGGTCTCCGATGCTCCAAGTGTAGGTGCAGCAAAGACTAATGTCAAGGGCAATTGCTTACAGGCCATCTATAATAATTAGCCGGCAAGACCATCATCTCGGCCCGTTTAGATATAAATAAGCGGGCCGGGTGTTTAAGCGTAAGTACTTATTGTCAAAGATCTTAGTAGTTACGGGACCACTCCGGAGGCAACTTCTGTCTTTATAAGTCCTTGATATAAAAGGAGTTATGAAGATTTTTTTAACCTCGGCTTTTTTATGGTCCTAAATTGCCAAGGCGCACGGTCATCGTTGCCCGCCATGGCTGCATCCTATATCGGCACCTTTTCCGGAAAAATCCAACTAGAAGGAATAATCGTTAAAACCGGAAAAGTTGATCTTGGGAAAAATAGATCTGCCTACCCTATATGGGGTAACACAATTGCTTATACCCCAGTCGGCTGGATTCGGGATTTAATCTCATGCAAAGATATGGTTGGGCCAAGATTGCAGCCGGGACAGCGATCGGCGATTTCCTGCCACGATTGGGGAGATGATATATTCGATGACCAAAAAGGCCAGGTGCGGCATTGGCGGGGACGCGCTTCGTATACTTGGCAACAGCGGCGGTGGTTGTCAAAGAAAACGCAATCGCCATTGGCCAATTCGATAAGGCTTTTGCGCTTGCCAATTAGACGAACGTAGCGCTTTTGAAATTCTTCCATACTGATCTCGCAGCAAAGTCCGACATCGCCTTGATTTCGGCCTTGTTGATCCAAACATAGCCCGGCGCTCCAGTGCAGCAATCGCCGCATCCGGTGCATTGGAAACGCAGTCCAAATTGATACCAGGGATGTGGATTCATGATAATATCCGCTTCCTGTGAGACAATTTTCAAAATCGTCCTACTACTTCTCTACGTTACCACCAATTCTTTGCCTTTTGTGTTTAGCAATCGGGCGATTTCGGGCATCAGGCCATAGGAAAGGGCCAGCAATTTAATGGGGTGGATTGTGGGCTTATCGGTGCCTTGTTCCATCTGGATTTTGCACGTGCTGCATTCGGTTGCGCCTGCTTGTAACGCTGGACTGCGCAATTGGTTGATCAAACGCATTCCCGCGCGCAAACTGCCGCGATAGTTTTTCTCGAACAGGCCGTAAGTGCCCGCCATGCCGGAGCATCCTTTTTCCAGATGTTCGATCCGCACGCCGGGAATTAAGCCCAGGAGATGTTCGCCGGGCGTGCCGACCTGCAAGGCTTTCAAATGGCACGGCGTATGATATCCCAGCATGACATGAATGGGCTTCAGATCCATTTGCAATTTACCTTGGGTGTGCATTCTCCACAGGTAAGTGCAGGCTTCGCTGCTGTTGGCGGCCAACAACCGGGCGTCGTCGTCATCGATCAGTTGCGGATATTCCCGCGTAAGGCATAGGGCCGCGGCCGGTTCGGTGGCCACGACATGATATCCTTGTCGCACGGCTTCGGCGAGAATAGCGACGTTATGTTCGGCCAGGTGGCGGGCGTGATCCAGTGCTCCGCAGGCGATCGAGGGCATGCCGGAGGGTTTTTGATTGGGATGAACGTATACCCCTACGCCGTTATGCTCCAGCACGGCCACCAGGGCTTCGCCTAATTGCGGGTCGAAGTAATTCGCATAGGTATCCACGAAATAAAGGACTTTTTGAGCGCCGCGGCGGATGGGCCGGGTCAGGCGGCGGTGATGTGCGCGGCGGATAAAATTTCGCGACGTCAATCGCGGCAATTTGCGGCCCTGGGCAATGCCCAAAATCTTTTCCAGCAACCAGCGCATTTGCCTGTTGCTTAGGGCCCAATTAGTTGCCGGACTGACCAAACCGCCCAGTGCACCGAGGATGTCGAGATGTATTATTGCCCACTGGGCGAAGGTCAGGCCGTTGGCGGCGACGTAGGCCCCTTTGCTTTCCCGCATTATCCGGGGAATATCGACGCCGGCCGGACATTCCAGCCGGCACATGTGGCAATGCACGCATAAATCGGCGATGCGTTTGAATTCCTCGCCGGTAAGTTGATGGAGATCCACCGCGCCGGTGAGAATCCCGCGCAGAATATTCGCTTTTGCCCGGGGCGACGCCTCTTCGCTGGGCGCGATGCGGAAAATCGGGCACATGCGGGCTTCGGGCGATTGAGTCCGGCATATGCCGCATCGGTTGCAGTCGATCACGGCGTCAACCACCTTGACCGGATCCCAGTCCAACTGCAATTCGACCATGTTGCGCATGGCGAGCTGATCGGCGGGCTGATCGGCAAGGGCCGGCGGCGACGGTTGAGTTTTGATCGCCGGCTGCAGATTGCGAATTAAAAGTTCGGGATCGTCGCCCACGATTTTGCCGGGATTGAAAGTGTTTTCCGGATCGAAAATCTGTTTGATCGCGCGGAATACATCATACAACGGCCCGGCCTGTTGTTTGAGGAACGGCGTGCGGCTGAGCCCATAGCCGTGTTCGCCGGTGATCGAGCCGCCGACGTCCATCACTTCGCGATAAAGTTCCTCGGCAAGGCGTCGCATGCGTTCCACGTCGTCGGCATTGGCTAGATCGAGAAAGGGGCGAATGTACAATTCACCGTGACCGGCATGGGCCAGCAACGAGGCCGTTATCTGTTGCCGCTTCAGTACATTTTGGACCCGCAGGAGGAAATCGGGTAAAATCTCCGGCGGAACGGCAATGTCGTCGGCCACTGGTACGGCCCGGGCCGGGCTTTTCAGCCGGTATAATAGAAGGCTGAACGCGATCGACCAGGTGCCAAAACAATTCCAGCTCGTCCGGCTCGAACGCCTGCCGCACCGCGTAAGCCAGGCGTTTTGTCTGCGTAAGATAGGCGGCCATCTCGTGCATTTGGTTGCTCAAGTTCGGCGGGATCGGCGGCTTCTTGTTCGACCAGCAGCAAGGCCTCGGTGTCGGCCGGGATCAACAAATCGAAACGCACTTCGGCTTCTCGCGCCAGGCTGAGATGGCGGCGGTCCATCAGCTCGCAGGCATTGGGTTTCCAGGGGAGAATTTCCCGCACCGCGCGAGCTGCCTTGTCCAGGCTGTCGAACAACAACAAAGTCGCTCCGCGCCGGCCGGGCATGGGCTGCGTGGCAATTGTGGCTTCGGTGATTATAGCCAGCGTTCCCTCCGAGCCGGACAGCAGCCGGGCGACGTCGAGATAATCCTCGCCCAACACGCCGTCAAGGTTGTACCCGCAGCGGTTGATGGGACTTTTTAAGCGGTGGGAACGGATCAAATCGGCGTTATCTTTCAGCACCGCGGCCAGGCGGTTAACCAGATCCCGTTTGCGCGGAATGGTGCTGGCGCTGGCGCCGTCGGAAAGCGGCTCACGGCCAAATTCGAGAATTTCGCCGTCGGATAGGACCGCTTGAAGGCTGATGACGTAATTGCGGACCGGGCCGTATTTCAACCAGCGGCTGCCGGCCGTGTCCAGGGCAATGACGCTGCCCATGGTCGTAACGGCGGCTTTGGCCGGATCGGGGCCGAAGATCCGCCCCAGCGGCCGCAACTGGGCATTGAGACGCTCCAGCACCACGCCGGCTTGCACGCGGACTTTTTCCGCATCGATGCGGATTACGTGACGGAGATTCTTGGAAAGGTCGATGATTATTCCGGGCCCCAGCGATTCGCCCGCCGAGGCCGTGCCCGCGCCCCGGGCGTGAACCGATAACTTATGGTCCCGGGCGTAGCGCACGCAGGCCGAAACGTCGGCTGCGCGGGTTGGCCGGACCACGGCCAGGGGTCGAATTTCGTATATGCTCGCGTCGCTGGCGTGGAGTTGCCGGAAAAAATCGCCGCACAGGACCTCTCCGGCCACCAGGCCCCGCAGATCGTCCTGAATGCGTTCGCGCTGTTGGCCGAGTGGGACCATAAATTTGTACGCCTAACGTTAGCGGCGATTACCGTAAATCAATGTCATCAGTTCCGCGCGCGTGGACGATTTGTTGCGGAAACAACCTTTCATCGCCGAGGTGACGCAAATCGAGCCGGGTTTCCGCACTCCGCGAATAGTCATGCAGGTGTGCACCGCCTCGATGATCACCGCCACGCCCTTGGCGTGCAATTCCTCTTCGAGGATTTTGGCGATTTGTTCGGTCATGCGTTCCTGGACCTGGGGGCGGCGGGCGACTTCGTCCACGACCCTTGCCAGCTTGCTCAAACCGACCACGCGCTCGCGCGGCAAATATGCCACGTGGGCGGTGCCCATGAACGGAAGCATGTGGTGCTCGCACATGCTGTTGAAGCTGATGTCGCGGACCAGGATCACTTCGTCGCAGCTCTCGCTGAAGAATTTTTTTAAATGTTGGCGGGGATCGACGTGCAGCCCGCCGAAGAGTTCGGCATACATCCGCGCCACTCGGGCGGGCGTTTCGCGGAGTCCCTCGCGGTCGGGATTTTCTCCCACCGCCGAGCAGGATCTCCCGCACGGCCCGCTCGATCCGCGCTTGATCCACGGCTTGAGTGTAGATCTGCGAAGAAACCTGCCTCATCCCCCAGTTCACCCTGCAAACTGCCCTGGGTAATCTCACGCATCTCGGAATTAACGGCCATAATATTTCCTTAGTATCTAATATTGAATCCATTTATAGTAAATGCATAAGAATGATTGGTCAAGATGGGGCCAACCAATAAAACTGCGCCGGGTGCGACGAGCAGGGCACCATGCAAAGCGCGGTCGCGAGCATAGTCGGTTGGTCGATCGCGTTAGTTTGCGCTAAACAGAGGCGGGAATGGGTTAAAGCCCGAACTATCGCCCTCAAGTTCCTCGGTCGCGGCAGCTAAATATTTCAAGAGTAATTCCGTCCGGCGATAAACGTCGATCTCGGTCAGCAACGATTGTTTTTTACCCAGGTCTATGTCGAGCATGTAACTTATGATATCGGTCAACATGCCCAGGGAAACGTCCGTATCGGTCAATTGGTCCAACTGTTCCTGGGCTTCGGGCAGAAAAGGAAGAATGTGCAAAAAGGCTTTACGAAGTTGATCATGCAAAAAATCGTAGTCCTCGATTTCCTGGGGCGGATAAAGATCTTCGCGAATTTCCACCCGGGCTTCTCGAAAACGGCGATTCGATTCCATTTCGTAGAGCAACTTAACCCGCCGTAGTCCCAACAACAAGACATTATACGTTCCATCGGCCAGGCGGAAATAAGTGGTGATCCGTCCCAGACAAGCAACGGGATAAAGCGGGGGCCGGCCTTCGTAATCCCTTTCCCAGCCAGGGGCCAGCAATGCCATGGCCACCAGCCGATCGCCGGCTATGGCGTCCTCGAGCATATCGCGATAACGCGGCTCGAATATGTGCAAGGTTGCATTACATGCGGAAACAACACCAGATTTGGCAACGGAAACAGCCGCACCTTTCCCGAAAACTGTTCCACGGTAAATGACAAATCCTCGAATGTTAGACATGGTGACTCAACCTATGTTCAAAATCTTATTCCTTCCCAGCTATATTATAGTCAGGACGGATATTGCAGGCCAATGATCTTCCAGCGCGCCACTTGACAGCACAGGCTCGAAGCGGGGAGAATGTCGGCTGCTTATTAAGAATATTACAAAATATCGACCGGCTCCCGATACTTCCGCAAAATCGACTGTAATTAAGACGCGAGCAAGGCGCCGTCTCCATTTTGTAACATAGGATTATCCGTTTTTACCGGTTTTTTACCTGGGAATCCTTGCTTATAACCCGATCAAGGTACGATCCATGCCCATTCCCGCTGAAACCAAACAATATGCCGCCAAAATAGCCAGGATTCTTCGGGAGCATTATCCCGACGCCAAATGCGAGCTTGATTTCCAGACCCCATTGCAGTTATTGATAGCAACGATTCTTTCCGCCCAATGCACCGATGATCGCGTGAATCTGGTCACGAAAAGCCTGTTTCGTAAATATCCCGACGCCGCCGCTTACGCCAATGCCCCGCAAAAAGATCTGGAACGCGAAATTCAAAGCACCGGTTTTTATCATAACAAGGCAAAGAGCATCCAAAGCTGCTGCCAATCCCTCCTGGAGAGGTATGACGGACAGATCCCGCATGATATCGAAAAATTAATTGAACTGCCCGGCATCGGACGAAAAACGGCAAACGTGGTTTTGGGCACGGCCTTTGGCATCGCTTCCGGCATTGTTGTCGATACGCACGTCACCCGGGTAAGCCAGCGCCTGGGACTGACGCAGGAAAAAAATCCTGAAAAAATCGAACAGGATCTTTTAAGACAGTTTCCGCGGAAAGAATGGATCGCGATCAGCAATCGCATGGTCCACCACGGCCGTTATGTTTGCACCGCCCGGAAACCCCAATGCGATACCTGCCCGCTGGGAGCCATCTGCCCGCGGATCGGCGTGTGAAGAATAATGTTTTTATATCGAGTATATCGAGGATTTGAGCGTGTTATTGCACGAATGGATTATTGCAAATTGCAATAAGCATACTCTAACCATCAACCACTCACTTTAATCACTTCTCTTCCCATGGTTCTTTCAGGATACGAAATCCGAAGCCAACTTGGCAAGAACATCGTTATCGAGCCGTACGACGAGTCGCGGCTGAATCCCAACAGCTATAACTTGTCCTTGCACGACGAACTAATGGTCTACGAGGAACTGATCCTTGACATGCGCAAGGCCAACCGCGTGCGGCGGATGCAGATTCCTCCCGAGGGAATCGTGCTGCAACCCAATCAACTTTATCTGGGACGCACGGTCGAGCGGACCGAAACCCACAACCTGGTGCCGATGATCGAGGGCCGTTCGTCGATCGGGCGCCTGGGTCTTTTCGTGCACGTGACCGCCGGTTTCGGCGACGTGGGCTTTTGCGGCTACTGGACCTTGGAGATGTTCGCCGTGCAGCCGGTGCGCATCTTCGCCGGCGTGGCGATCTGCCAAATCTTCTACCACGACATCCGCGGCGAGTTCAGCGAATACAATAGCGACAAGTATCAGAACAACACCGATATCCAACCCAGCCTGCTATTCAAAGAACTCTCGCCCGGCTCGGATAACGACCCGCAGATGAAACTGCCCTTCGGCATGGAACGCTCGCACGGATAAGGCTTTCCACGGCGTAAGTTTAAATTTGAATAATAATATTATTAGAGGCGTGGCACGAATTCTTCGCAAATTTAAATCCAGGCGGCCAAGGCCCAAAATGTGACGGATAAAAATGAAACTAACGGCAGGAAATTCTGAAATGGTTAAGAGCCTCATTGACTGGTATGTCGTTGATATTGGTTTTTCTTGTAAAAAAAGCTCTTGCGGTATCTACAGAAGCGACAAGGGAGAGCAAAACTGTTTGTTATTTGGTGAAGTAGCACAAGATATAATAAAATTCATATCAAACCGAAATAGAATCGGCATTATAGTGGAGGCGCCTCTATCTTATGCTTTCAATATCAAGGGAAATCCTTGTGGTCGAAAATTTGAGAAGGCGGGTGGCAAAACACGATTCTGGTATAATGGTCTTGGATGTGCCGTCATGACTGCCGCCTTGTTTCTGTTGCAAACGTTGCACAAGAGCGAGGTCAAAAGTGAAATCGTGCTATATGAAGGTTTTCTGTCATTCAAGAACAGAGCCACCAAGCACAAAGATGATGCACGGCTGCTGTTCGAAAAACGCAATACGGTCCTTGATCCAAGCGCGATTCCCAACAACAGCGCAGACCGCATTACAAGCATCGCCGAAATATTTGGAGGAGAGTTTGAGATCCCAGGCGTCATCATTGCTCAAGACGCAATATCAGAATAAAACGAGAACGATGGGATTCAACTATTTATTATACTTTAAGATACAATCTTTATCTTTTCATAATTTATTTAATCATGAAAGTGAAAATATCTTTGATTAGCAAACCACCCGCGGCACTATGGATGTCATACAGATAAAGATGAATCGACCAGTGCATCACCGGTTGGCCGATGGAATATCGCGGCCCTTATTATTGTGTGAATTTCGTGTTTACGCCCTTATGCCCTTTTGTGATTGAAAAACCGTAAATTCACAAATTCATCTTGAAATTGGGCCAATGCATCAGCTAGAATCAACCTTGCCAGAGATAGTAAAAGACACAAGAAATGGATTCAAGAGATGAGCAAGTACAAAGGTGAGACGTGGAAATATCGAGTTTTGTTGACCAAAATACTGCTCTCATGGAATGCTGTTTAAAGAAGTTGCCTTTCTCATGCTAGTGAGAACTTGAGTTGTCGGATTGGCTTTGGAAAAGGAATGGGCTATAATGGACTTGTGGTGCAAATTAAAAGTTTCATCGGCCCGACATTCGGAGTCAAATAACCATGAAATCCATACGCTATGTTTACTGGCAAGATGGCGAGATGTGGCTCGGCTATCTGGAGGAATATCCCGATTATCGGACCCAGGGCGAATCACTTGAGGAATTGCAGGAAAACCTTAAAGATATCTTTGCGGACATAACCAGCGGAGCCATTCCAAATGTAAAACATGTCGGGGAATTGCAGATTTCATGAAACGGAATGATTTAGTCCGCGAGATTGAAAAAATAGGATGCCTGCTGATCCGCCATGGCCGGCGACATGATTGGTATCAGAACCCACAAACAGGCGAATGTCAGCCTATTCCGAGACACCGCGAAATCAAAGAATATCTTGCCAAACACATCATCAAAAAGTTAAGTTAAATCGCTAAATGCATTAGGAAGAATCACATCATCGAAAAGTAATTATCCACCGCCTTGTCGATATATTCGTTGGTGATTTCCAGGGGCTGATTGTAATACAGGCAGTAGTTGCGGATTTGCAGGAGCAGGTCGCGGGGATGGCAGAAGCGGAAGGGGCGGCCGTGTTTCTTGTAGTATGTGCCGATCAGGTAATCGATGGGCTCTTTGCGGTAGGGAATGCCCAGCTTGGTCGCCATGATGGCAAACAGGGCGTGGAATTCTTCTTCGCTGGGATCGCCCACTTCGATTTTGTAGGGAATGCGCCGCAGGAAGGCCTCGTCGACCAAGGCCCGGGGCTCCAGGTTGGTGGAGAAAATAATCAGTTGATCGAAGGGCACCCTGATTTTTTTACCGTTGGGTAAATTGAGAAAATCGTAGCGTTTTTCCAGCGGAACGATCCAGCGATTCAAGAGTTCGTCGATCCGCATGTGCTGGCGTCCGAAATCGTCGATCACCAACGTGCCGCAATTGCTCTTCAGTTGCAGAGGCGCTTCGCAGATGCCGGTGGCGTGGTTAAGCGAGACCTCCAATTGCGACATGGTCAATTCGCCGCCTGTGACGATTGTGGGCCGGCGGATGCGTATCCAGCGGCGATCGATTTTTCGCTGGTCTATCAGCCCGTCGCTGGCTGGCAGGGGCATTTCCTCGTGGTTCACCGGGTCGTAAAGGCGGATGATTTCGCCGTCGATGCCTATTGCGCGGGGTATCCAAATTTCTTGGCCAAAACTTGCGGTTATCCGCTCGGCAATACTGGTCTTGCCGTTGCCTGCCGGTCCGAAAAGGAATAAACCGCGCCCGGAGTTAATAGCCGGTCCCAGGCGGTTCAACATGTTCTTGTTGAGCAACAGGTCTTGGAATGCGCGGCGCAGGTCGTCGGAAGTGGGGCGTTGCCTGATGAGCGACTGGGCCTCGACGCTGTGTATATAATCCTGCAGAGAGACGGGCGCGGAGCCGAAATATGTGGCGTGCTGGGCCAAACGCCGGGCCCGCTCCCGACCCAGATCGGTCAACTGGTACTGGAAGTCGTTTATCATCGCCGATCCGCGGTGGCAAACCAGTTGTTGGTTTTTCATATTGCGGAGCAAACTATCGATGGCGATGAAAGGCAGTTTCACTTGTTCGGCAATATCGCGGCCGTTGACGTCGCCCCGGGCCAGGAGGAATTTTACGATCAATGCCTCCACTTCGCTTTCGGCCAATCCGGCGTCCTGGAATGATTCCGGTTCACGGGGAACGAACGTCTCTTCTTTATACACGGGCCCGGCAGTAAATGGCGCCGGGCCACCGGACGCGGAGGAAACATCGGGAGGAGAAGAAGTCACCTGTTTAATGCGATCCAAAATGACGTTCAGCCGCTCGTCTATCGCGGAATCTGCCGACGCATCTTGAGGTTGCGATGCCGCCACCGCTTCCCAGGGATCTTTTTTATCGTTCGAGGGAAAAGCGCCGGCCAGGGAAGCCAGCAGGTTGTTTTTCGCCGCCTCAGTCATGATTTATCTCGCGCCGAAAATGTAGGGTTCGCAGAAGCCCCTCTCAGAATGAGGCGGTTAATCACCCGACATGACTACATTCGCCCACTCCCTACAAATCTAGCTTTTTTTCAACGAAATGACTTGTTCATACCAAGAGATGGCAGTAACGAATAAATGGATTGCAGCGATTTATATAAGACGCATGAAAGTACCGATTCGTATGTCTTCTGCGAATAGATTCCGGCGAGTATAATAACTATTTTTAATAATTGGCGGAGTTAAAAATGGAACAAAACCAGCCGGACGGGCTACAGCGTGTAATTCGCGTCGGGGCGGTGCAATACCTGAACGCCCGGCCGTTGACTTATTGCCTTGCTCGATATGCCCCGCGGGCAGAGTTGATCTTTGACGTGCCCAGCCGGCTGGCCGACGCCTTAAAAGCCGGCCGCTTGGACATGGCCATGATTCCATTGATCGAATATTTTCGGCAGCCGGGTTACAAGATTATTTCGGACGCATGCATAGCCTGCCGCGGTCCGGTCCGCAGCGTGAAGTTATTCAGCCGCGTGCCGGTAGAGAACATTCGCACGCTGGCTTTGGACGAGGGTTCGCGAACCAGCGCGGCATTGGTTCGAATTTTGCTCAAGGAGGAATTCGACCTGGAGCCGGATCTCAGTTCGCTGCCCATAGGCGCCAGTGCGGAAGCCAGTCCGGCCGACGCGGTGCTGGTGATCGGCGACCGCGGCATTGCTTCCGATAATGGCCGCTTCGATCATGTTTGGGACTTGGGTGAACGCTGGATGCAAATGACCGGCCTGCCCTTCGTATTTGCGATGTGGATTGCCCGCCCGGGCGTCGATTTGAGGGAATTCGACGTGCTGTTGTCCAGGGCGCGGGATGAGGGCGTCAAGCGCATACCCGATATAGCCCGGCTCGAAGCCGCCGACGGCTGGATCTCCGTGCAAGATTGTCTGGTCTATCTTCGAGATCACTTGCATTTTCATTTAGGTCCCTTGGAACGGCGGGGATTGGAGTTGTTTTACCAGCGAGCCGAACTTCACGGATTCGTCCCCTCGGGGGCGAAAATTGAATATTACCAGTCATAGTAGGGTGCGTGAAACGCACCACAACCAGAAAATGTAGGGTGCGTGAAACGCACCACGACCAAAATAAGTAGGGTGCATGCGTGCAAGCACGCACCCTACCAAATAAATTCACTTTATGATCAGCACCATCAGACCACTCTTGGAAAAAGCCCGCGACGGCATGCGCTTGACACCCGAGGAAGGCCTACGGCTATTGGAGTCGGGCGCCTTGGCATCGCTGGCCAAGGCGGCCGACGCCGTAACCCGGCGGTTGCATCCCGAACCATTTCGCACTTACAACGTTGACCGGAATATCAATTACACGAATATTTGTTTAAGCGGGTGCAAGTTTTGCGCGTTCTATCGCCGGCCGGGCGACAGGGAAGGATACATAATCGAAAGCGGAGAACTAAATCGCAAAATCCAAGAGACTATTGAACTGGGCGGCAATCAAATCCTCTTGCAAGGCGGCATGAATCCGGATTTGAAGATCGAATGGTATGAAGACCTGTTGCGCGGCATCAAAAAACGCTTTCCGCAAATAAATGTCCACGGTTTCAGTCCGCCGGAGATCGAGCACATTGCCCGGGTTTCGGCCTTGAGCATCGGGGAGGTTTTACGGCGTTTGAAAGAGGCAGGCCTGGGCAGTCTGCCCGGTGGCGGCGCGGAAATCCTGGTCGATCGAGTCCGCCGCGTAGTCAGCCCGTGCAAATGCTCCGTCGAGGGCTGGCTGGAAGTATGCCGCGCCTGGCACAAGCTCGGAGGCCGGGGATCGGCCACGATGATGTTTGGGCACGTCGAGACGCTTGCCCAACGCATCGAACATCTGGAACGATTGCGCCGGTTGCAGGACGAAACAGGCGGTTTTACCGCTTTTATTTGTTGGACCTTTCAGCCTAGTCACACCGCTTTGGCCGAATTGCCGAAAATAGGCGCGTTCGAGTATCTCAAAACGCTCGCCGTCAGCCGCTTGTATCTCGACAATTTTGCCAATCTCCAGGCGAGTTGGGTTACGCAAGGTTTGGCGGTCGGCCAACTGGCCATGCGATGCGGGGCCAACGACTTTGGCAGCCTGATGATCGAAGAAAACGTGGTGGCCGCGGCCGGCACCAGTTTTCATGCCACCGAGGAAGAAATTCGTTACTCCATTATCGAAGCAGGCTATACCCCCCGGAAACGCGATGTGTTTTATCGGCTTGCATCAAAACCGGACAACGCCATAAGGTAAGATTGCATTGAGGATTAGCGTTTAAACTTTTTTAAGCCGCGGCCATTGGTCGCACAATAAAAAGCCGGGACCATTGCTAACAATTCTTCCTTTGAATGCCACATTTGCATGCCCCGCGGGAATGAAATAGGCGATTATCGTGCATTAATGGCACAAGTTCGCGATATCGAGGATATACTGTAAGTTAATGAAGATTGTCCTGAAAATAAGAAGCAATATATTTAGCGCCAGGTGAATACACCGGTGGCCGCAAGGTAATCCAGTCTCCTGAATCCTGTCCCCTGAACCCTGAACGCTGCTCATGATCCACGTCCACGAATTGACCAAATACTATAGCGACTTGCGGCGCGGCAGGTTCGTGGGCTTGGGCGGGATCAGCTTTCACGCACAGGCCGGTCAAATCTACGGGCTTTTGGGACCCAACGGAGCGGGAAAAACCACGGCCTTGCGAATTCTCAGCACCGTGCTGCGCCCTTCATCCGGCACCGCGACGATCAACGGCCACGACGTGCTGACCCAGCCAGACCAGGTCCGCCGCGATATCGGATTCATTTCGGCCAACACGGCCGTGTACGATCGCATGACAGGCTGGGAAATGGTGGAATACTTCGGCCGTTTACACGGCATTCCGCTGGATGAACTTCACCCGCGCATGGAGCGACTCTTCGACCGGCTGAAAATGAACGATACCCGCGACGTGTTGGGGTCGAAGATGTCGACCGGCATGAAGCAGAAGGTATCGGTGGCCCGGGCGGTGGTGCACGATCCGCCGGTGCTGATTTTTGACGAAGCCACGGTTGGGCTGGACGTGCTGGTCGCCCGGGCGCTATTGAAAAACGTGGCCGAACTTCGCGATCACGGCAAGTGCATAGTCTATTCCACGCACATCATGCGCGAAGCGGAAAAAATCTGCGATCGCGTGGCCATTTTGCACCGCGGACGCATACTGACCGAGGGAACACTTGACCAATTGCGCGATAAGCACCATGAATCCGACTTGGAAGAGCTGTTTTTCCAGTTGATTTTCCAACACGACGAAAAGTATGCGTTGACGAGCAAGCAGGAAATTTAAACATTACCCCCGTGTAATCACGGTGGGCCAAATAAACGGATCAAAATAAGAAATGACATTCTCCAACGTCAGATTGATCCTGGCCCGCGAGATTCGCGATCAGATGCGCGATCGGCGAACATTGTTCATGATCGTGGTGCTGCCGATTTTGCTGTATCCGCTGTTGGGGACGAGTTTTTTCCAGCTTGCCCAGTTTTTACAGGCGCATCCGAGCCGGGTATTGATCGTCTCGGCGAAAGAGTTGGGCAACTTGCCGCCGCTTTTCGAAAACCAGCAGTTTGCCCCGCAGTTATTCACCGATCCGGATCGGGCCGGTTTGCTTGAATTGCATTTTGCACCCGATGAACCAAGAGGAAATATCACGGATAAAACCGATCCGCTCGAAGACGCCCGGCGCCAGGTGCAAGCGGGCCAATACGACGCGGCCCTTTATTTTCCGCCGAATTTCGCCGAGCGTTTGGGTTATTTTCAGCAAGCCATTCAAGAGCGCGTTCGAAATCCGCAGGGAAAAAATACTCCAGCGGCCCAGAATAATTTCCTATCCATGCCCAAGCCGGAAATCATTTATTCCACGGCCAACGAGAAATCGCAGATCGCTTTTACTCGGCTCTCGGAAGTGTTGCGCCAGTGGACCGAATCAATCGGCAAGGAGAACCTGGAAGCCGGCGGCCTGCCCATCGAAACAGTCAAGCCCTTCACGCTCGAATCGGCCGACGTGGCCCGGGATAGCGGTTTTCGCGGCGCGGCTGTGTGGGCCAAGATCATGCCCATGCTGCTCTTGCTCTGGACGCTTACCGGCGCGTTTTATCCGGCCGTGGACCTGTGTGCCGGCGAAAAAGAGCGTGGCACCCTGGAGACCTTGCTTTCCAGCCCCGCCCAGCGCAGCGAAATCGTGCTGGGCAAGTTGCTGACGATTATGCTCTTTAGCATGGTCACGGCCGTATTGAACCTGATAAGCGTGGGCGTCACCGTGTGGGTCTCACTGGGCCATTTCAAGGTTCTGGGGCCCCCGCCGCTGCTTTCGGCCGTCTGGCTGTTGGCGGCGCTGGTGCCGATCTCGGCCTTGTTTAGCGCATTGTGCCTGGCATTGGCGGCCTTCGCCCGCAGCACCAAGGAAGGGCAATACTACCTCATGCCGCTTGCTGCTGGTGACCATGCCGCTGGTGATCCTGCCCATGTCGCCGGGCATGGAATTGAATTTGGGCAACAGCCTGATCCCCATCACCGGCGTTATGCTTCTTTTGCGCAGCCTGTTGGAAGGCCATTATCTGCCCGCCCTGCAATATTCGCCGGTGGTAATCGGCGTGACTCTGGCCGCCTGCATGTTGGCCATCCGCTGGGCCGTGGACCAGTTCAATTCCGAGTCGGTACTGTTCCGCGAAAGCGAGCATCTCGACTTGGGTTTGTGGCTGCGGCATTTGCTGCGCGATCGGCGGGCAACACCCAGCGTGGCCGGGGCCGTGTTCTGCGCGATGGTTATAATCTTGAGCCACTTTTTTCTCGGTTTCTCGATATCCCAACCCAACGATTTCGGCGGTTTCACCCGTATGGCGCTAGTTACGCAATTGGCGGTTATTCTCACTCCCGCCTTGCTGATGACCATCGTATTGACCGGCAGTGCCCGAAATACATTGCTCCTGAAACTTCCCAATTGGCGAACCGTTCCCGCCGCGTTGATGTTGGCCGTGTTCCTGCATCCGGTGGCAAATGTTTTGCAATCAGCGGTCACTGAATTGTACCCCGTAAGCGAGGCTGCGAAGAACGCCTTGGAGGGTGTGAGCCAAATGTTTGTCCATGCAAACGTCTGGCAAATGCTTTTGGTGCTCGCACTTGTGCCGGCCATTTGCGAGGAACTGGCCTTTCGCGGTTTTATTCTTTCCGGATTCCGCCACATCGGCCGCAAATGGCGGGCGATTGTCATAACCGCCTTCTTTTTCGGCGTGGTTCACGGCATTATCCAGCAATCGCTGCTAGCCTGTTTGCTGGGCGTAGTTTTGGGATTTCTGGCCGTGCAAAGCGGCAGCATTTTGCCCTGCATCGTATTCCATTTTGTGCACAATAGCCTGGCAGTGCTCAACAGCCGATTAACTCCGGCCATGTTTGAAAACCTCTCCGGCATGGAATCCTTGATCGTCCCCGGCAAAAACGGCGGTTGCGCGTTTACTTGGTCGGTGGTTATTTTCGGGGCCCTTGCCGGATTGTTGGTCATGATCTGGTTCGGACTGTTGCCCTATCAAAAAACGCCGGAAGAAGCGCTCCAACAGGCAATCGCCCGCGGCGAAATGCCCGATGTCAAGGACAAAGACATTTCGGCCGATTTGGCTTCGCTCTTGGAATGACTTCGCCTTGGCATGGTGTTGCGGCTTGACTGTTCTACTTAAGACGTGTAGTTTGCATAGATGGTTCATGCACTAAAAGCCCGGTATGTCTTTCCCGTTTCGGCCAAGCCCATTATTAATGGCATGGTCGGCATCGAGGACGAACGCATCGCGGCCGTGGGTGACCATATAGCCGCCGATACCGTGGAAGATTTAGGGAACGTGGCCATCTTGCCCGGGCTGGTCAATGCACATACTCATCTGGCATTCAGCCATCTGACGAAACCCCTGGGCGAGCCGGGAATAGGATTCGTCGATTGGATTCACCTGATTCGACAAGAGTCTCTGGACGCCCGGATTCAGGCAGTGAAAAAGGGAATCAACGAATGTATCCTTTGCGGCACGACCACCATCGGTGATATTGCCCAAGGCGATTTTCCCACGTCTGAGTTGGAAAACGAAAAAATGCCGGCCGATGGTACGGCTTTCCTGGAACTCATCGCTCCCACGCCCGAGCGCGTTGCCGACGCCATGGATTTCGTCCAAAAACACCTCGATCCTAAATATATCCCCAACTGGCAATGCGGTTTCAGTCCCCATGCTCCTTACAGCGTCCATGTGGATTTACTGGAAAAAATAATTGAGCTGTCAGTTCGGCGGCAAATTCCGCTGGCAATGCACCTGGCCGAGTCGCGCGAAGAAATCCAATGGTTGGAAGAGAAAAATGGACCTGTAAAAAATTTGTTGATGGATTTGGGGGCTTACGATCCTGCCGCCGCATTGCACTGTTCGCGGCCTTTGGATTATCTCAAAATGCTGGCAGTTGCTAGCCGCGTGCTGATAATTCACGGCAACTACCTGAGCCGCGATGAGATCGGGCTATTGGCCGATCACGCGGAAACAATGTCCGTGGTTTATTGTCCGCGAACGCATCAATATTTCGGCCACGATCGCTATCCGCTGGAACGGATGCTGACGGCAGGCGTGACCGTGTGTTTGGGAACCGACAGCCGGGCCTCCTCACCCAATCTCGACCTGTTGGCGGAAATCCGACACGTAAGGCAACATTATCCAGAACTCAGCCCCGGAATGGTTTTGCAACTAGGCACTTTGCATGGAGCCAAAGCCCTGGGCCGCGATGGAGAGATCGGCAGCTTGGAAACCGGAAAATACGCCAATCTGGCTATTGTGCCCCTGCCCAATCGCAAGTCGACCGGTCCGTACGATCTGCTTTTCGATTCGGACAAACCGGTCGCGGCCACCTGGTTCCGCGGGAAACGGGTTTTGGGGTAAATAATTTGATGCTATTTCAACCGCTGCTCGATTGCTGGTATCTCACGGGTCCGACGGCCTCGGGCAAGTCGGCGGCGGGCGTGGAATTGGCCCTGCGGATCGGGGCCGAAATCGTGTCCATGGATTCGATGGCCCTGTATCGGCACATGGACATCGGCACAGCAAAGCCTTCCGATCAAGAGCGCCGCCGCGTGCCGCATCATTTGATCGATGTCATCGATCCCCACGAGGAATACAGCCTGTCGCAATATATCGAAGCCGCCCATCAGTGCGTCGAGGACATTACCGCCCGGGGCAAAAAAGTGCTTTTCGTCGGCGGCACTCCATTATATTTAAAAGGGCTGCTGCGGGGAATTTTTCAAGGTCCGGCCGCCGATTGGCCCTTCCGCCGGCAACTTCAACAGGAAGCCCAACGGCAAGATCCACTCTGGCTCCATGGAAGGCTGCAAGAGGTTGATCCGGCGACCGCTGCCCGATTGCATCCCAACGACACCCGGCGGCTGATTCGGGCGTTGGAGATTTTTCATATTACCGGCCGGCCGATCAGCGATTTTCAAAAACAATTCGACGTTGCCGCGCCTGCCGAGCGATGCCGCGTGTTCGTGCTCGATTGGCCGCGTGATGAACTTCATGCCCGGATCGATCGCCGTGTGAGCGAGATGTTTGCAAACGGGTTGATAGACGAAGTGCGGGCATTATTGGCCGATTCTAAACCGCCGGGGAAAACGGCCCGGCAGGCCGTCGGATATCGCGAAGTGATCGAGCATCTCGAAGGCCGCCGGACATTGGCCGAGACCGTGGAATTGGTCCAACTTCACACCCGGCAGCTTGCCAAACGCCAATACACCTGGTTCCGCAGCCTGGGCGAATGCCATTTTGTGCCCATAACCGGACAAGCCGATCCGGCCGAAGTCATTTGGCAAATTTCGAAACCACAAGCGGATTCTAAAATGCTCCCCTCTCCCTTTGGGAGAGGGGCAGGAGGTGAGGGCCTGGGTGGCTCTAACAGGTAAGGTATGACTTTATTAACAGAAAAGCCCTCACCCTAGCCCTCTCCGGGCACCGACCGAAGGTTGGTCGGGAGAGGGGACTTTGATTCTCCCTTTTGCAATATTCCAGTTACTTATTGAAATAATATTCCAACACGTTCATCGCGAATCTGCTGGCAACTGTGGCCGGCCCGCCGCCCATTTCCATGCTGACTCCTATGGTCTCGATGATCTCATCCCTTGAGCTTCCCGAATTCAACGCGCCTCTGATATGCCATTCCATGCATGATTCACAATTTGAATAGATGGATATTCCCAGGGCGATTAGTTCTTTGGTTTTCTTATCCAGATTGCTGTCGCAATATGTCTTTTGTTCCATATCCAAGAAAGTGTTGAATACACTGGAACTTTCGGCAAAGTATTTATAGGCCTTTTTTCTGTCGGCTATTATCTTTTCGATTTTATCAATATCAAGTTTGTCCATAATAATTCTCCAATAATCTACCGCGCATTGGCACGGTTAAAAGTGCGAAATACACCCCTTGGTTAGCCCGCAGGACGGGGCCGCATCAGAGAATCTTAGCAGATCAATTTGGATTGGTCAATAATTTATTTTTTTGTCTTGAAAGAGTATTCAACCGGTTCCAAAGGAATGCCGCCTGCGCTCTGGAAGTTCTTGAACGAGAGGCTGTTCAATCCAAGACGATATTCCCAGTCCGGCTGGAGTTCTACCGGGAGGATGCAAGTCTTGTGGTCTTTTGTCCAAAAAGGACCTTTTCCTTCGGGATTTTTGGGATAATGTTCACCGCCTCCCGTCCATGAAAATCCCGCATCCATGGGAACATTGAATGTAACTCGCAATTCCTTGATCTTCGGATCGACGTCCTTGGCCCCGTTCGCGGGCGACATAGAAACGATTTCCGGTTTTTTCACTTTATTTTTCAATTCCTGGCCGGCGCCCTTGGTAGTGAAGTAAATAGCCGTTTGATCGGCGGGAATTCCCGAGGCGCTTTGGAAATTCTTAAAACTCTGGGAATTGATGCCCACGCGATAATACTTCCCCGCACTGAGTTTCACGGGCAAAACGCAGGTCCGCTTATCACGCCAGGAGGGGTTTGTACCGGGTTTAACGGGAGGAAGTTCAGGTCCGCCGCCGGTCCATGACATGCCTTCTCCCATATCCTGATCAAAGGTCACTGAAATCTCGGTCAGGGTTGGATCAACTTCCGTGTCGCCGATCTTCGGCGAGGTTTTCACGATCTTGGGAGGCGCCCCGGGTGCCGCTTCCGCATTGGTCTGGGCAGGTTTAGCGGTTTCTTCGGCCGTTAAGGTTAATGCGGCTTCTCCACCCTCTTTGTCAGGGACCGCGCCCTCCACGGTGTTCTGCGAAACAGCGTCCAGCCCAAGGAATGAAAGCCCGGCGCCGGGCATGATTAGCAAAATACCCGCAACAAGCATGGCCCAACCTATGCCGGGCATGCGACGATGAAAGGTTTTTCGATTGTCCATGATTTTCTCCAATCGTAATGTTGTTACTTCGTTCGCATCCATTCCGGGCAGCAGTGCAGGTCGCAACTGGCGCCGGAGTTTTAATACGTCCAATAGATCTTGAGCATAATTACCGGGATTACAATTTAGGTTGGCTACGACTTCTTCGTCGCAGCAGAATTCGCGCTCGCGGCAAATCCGGCGGTTGGTCCACCATACCAATGGATGAAACCACCAAATGATCTGCGCCAGGAGTTGCAACTCGCCCACAATGTTGTCCCTGCGCCGGATATGGACCAACTCATGTGCGACAATCCTTTCTATCTGAGGAGTAATCTCATTTTTCAACAGCATTTCGGGAAGAATCAAAGTGGCTCGGCGGAGGCCATAGACCGCCGGACCAAAGGGTTGCGAAGTCACCAACACCTCCACGGAATGTCGCAGCCCCAAGCGCCGTGACAAACCTTCGACCAACCTGATGACTCCATCTTCAGTTTTGACCAGATTATAGCGGAGCAAGATCGAGTAATAGCTCCTCCTTCCCATCAATACTCCGGCCAAAGCCGCTGCGCCACAGAACCACACGAGGCAGAGAACTTGCCGCACGGTTATCGTGCGAGCAGGCGGTGCCGAGGTAAATTGAGAAGGTTCCGCTATGTCATCGAAGTTGACGGACAGCGCCGGCAAAGAAGACGTCAAAGCGGTGTTTCCCGCCGGTAAAACCCTTGACGTTTCGGTGGACCGAATCGTCGCCGTTTCAGCGCCGATCCAGCTAAACACACCCGTGGGGCTGCTCCAGATCGGCGGCATGATGCACTTCAACAAGATAACAAGCCACATGGCGTATGCCAAGTGAGAATGGCGGCGAAAGAAAAAATGCGTCAACAGTCCTATGACAAGAATCACCGCGGTCACCTGCCATAACTGATCGATGATCAGACTTTCGATTCCCGAAAAATCAATACTCATGACCTCCCCCTTTTCAATTCATTCAGAGTTTGTTGAAGCTGCTCGATCTCTTCATCCGACAATCCCCGGTCGTGGATGAGGTGTTGAAAAAGCGGCAGCGTCCCCCCGTCGAACAAGCGGTTCAGAAAGTCGCCTACGACTTCGCTCACAACTTGACTGGGAGAAATCAGCGGACTGTAGACATTAGTACGCCCCTCTCGGCGGGTCTTGAGATATTTTTTTGCCGTTAACCGACGCAGGTAGGTTTGCACGGTCCAAAAATCGACTTTCCGGTCTTCAGGAAGCGCGTCAAGTACCTGTCGAACAGTCGCCTCCTTCAAGTCCCAGACAATCCGGGCGATTTCCAACTCCGATTTTGGCAGCGGAGGATGTTTGGGCATGGTTGGATCTCCATCTCTAAGTGCATTTGAACGTTATTGTAACGTTCTTTTGTACGTTGTCAACAAATAATTTTGATTTTTTTTATCGTTGCAACTTTTAATCGCCAAATTGGTTCCGCTACGATAAATCCCCGCACTTTTAGAATTTTTCCAATGGCTTTTGATAATTCAATTGTGTATACAGCCTCTAAACCACTATGCGACTATTCCGGCATAGGCTAAAATTAAGAGTTCACATACCTTAGATTAAATATCACTAGTGGAGACATAACCTTGTTGCGCACACATACTTGCGGCGAATTGCGCTCAAACGACGTGGATCGGCAGGTAACACTTTGCGGCTGGGTCGATAGCTATCGAGACCACAGCGGAGTGCTGTTTGTCGATCTCAGGGATCGCTATGGCATCGTGCAGATAGTATTCGCGCCGAGGGTGGCAAGGAACTGCTGGATCTGTCAAAGACGCTCCGGTCAGAATTCGTTATTTTAGTGACCGGCAAGGTGGCCAGGCGTCCGGAGGGTACGGTCAATCCGAAGTTGATCACAGGCGAGATCGAAGTCCGCGCGGCAAAATTGGAAATTCTCAATAAAAGCCTTACTCCGCCGTTCCAACCCACGAGCAAGGATCTGCCCGGCGAGGATATACGCCTGAAGTACCGCTATGTCGATCTGCGCCGCCCTGAAATGCAGCGGACGCTTATTTTGCGGCATCGGATGATCAAGATTATGCGCGATCACTTCGACGCCTTGGGTTTCCTGGAAGTCGAAACGCCCATGCTGGGCCGCAGCACACCCGAGGGCGCCCGCGATTATCTTGTGCCCAGCCGCGTCCAGCAGGGATCATTTTATGCTTTGCCGCAATCGCCCCAGCTTTATAAACAGATTTTGATGGTGGCCGGCTACGACCGCTATATCCAGGTTGCAAAATGTTTTCGCGACGAGGACCTCCGCGCAGACCGCCAGCCCGAGTTCACCCAATTGGACCTGGAAATGTCCTTTGTAAACGCCGAAGATATAATCGGAGTCATCGATCCCTTGATGGTCCGCCTGGCCAAGGACATTTTAAATCTCGACTTGCCCTTACCCCTGCCGCGGATGACCTATGACGAGGCCATGGAACGATTTGGGCACGACGCCCCGGACCTCCGCTTCGGCATGGAATTGACCGACTTGACCGATCTTGCCGGGCAATCGGAATT
Source organism: Pirellulales bacterium (assembly GCA_963844755.1). Classification (GTDB taxonomy): domain Bacteria; phylum Planctomycetota; class Planctomycetia; order Pirellulales; family Thermoguttaceae; genus JBEKIK01. The sequence goes on along the minus strand of CAWJPM010000010.1, from coordinate 322,703 downwards.
CAACGTATTCCGTTCCGCTGCCGAGTCGGGCTATCGGGTACGCGGCATCAACGCCAAGGGCGCCGCCGACCGGTACTCGCGCAAGGGGATCGACGAACTGACCGCCTTTGTGATCGAGGACTTCGGCGCAAAAGGTTTGGCCTGGTTCAAAGCCGACGCCGAAGGAAAACTCGCTTCGCCGATCGCCAAGAATTTTTCCACCGACCTGCTTGAAAAAATCGGCCGACGTTTGAATGCTGCCCCTGGAGATTTGCTGCTCATTGTGGCCGACAAGTTCGAAATCATCTGCAAGGCGCTGTATGCGTTGCGCAAACGGCTGGCAGCCGAATTGAAACTCTACGATCCCAGCAAGATGCACTTTTCCTGGATCGTGGAGTTCCCCATGTTCGCCTACGACTCCGAGGAAGGCGGCTGGACGGCTATGCACCATCCCTTCACTGCACCACGCGCAAGACCGCGAGCTTTTGGCTACTGATCCGGGAAAATGCCGGGCTCAAGCCTACGATCTGGTAATCAACGGCTCCGAGGCCGGCGGCGGAACCATTCGTATCCACGATCAACAGCAACAACAACAAGTTTTCAAACTGTTGGGGATTAACACGGAGCAAGCCCGCGAGCGTTTCGGCTTCCTTTTAGACGCCCTGCAATTCGGTGCGCCTCCGCATGGCGGCATCGCCCTGGGTATCGATCGGCTGGTAATGCTTTTCGGCCATCTCGATAGCATCCGCGACTGCATGGCATTCCCCAAAACCCAACGCGCTACCGACATGATGACCAACGCCCCCGGCCAGGTCGATGCTAAACAGCTCAACGAACTGGGAATCAAGATTAACCGCTGATAAGGTAATGATTTTTCGCGGCCAAACTTGGCTTCAAACGCGCTTCTTTTCAAGAAAAATGCTATCAAGATTACCCGTTGACTAAACGGCTGACAGGCGTGAAACTAAATGATAGCCGATGGGAATTCGTAATTTCCCGCAGTATCGCATCGCCAAAATCGAGGAGCAATCGTCATGGCATGGAAACCGCTTCGAATATTAGGCCTTTTATTGACATTAGGAAGCATGGCATTGTTTTTGGGCTGCCCGGAGAGTCCCAAAGCGGAAAAGGAAAAATCGTCCTTCAGCCGGCCCGCCGCCAAATCGGCAACCCAAACCGCCTCTATCGAGCCGGAATCATCTTTGGCGAAAAGCGAAGAGGTCCAAAAAAAAGAGACTATTGTGGCTGAGAAAGAAGATAAACCAATCTCGAAACGTTCCAAACTTAAGACACCTCCCCCGCCTCTTACAATCCCTAAAGTCGGCCTGTCCGATGCACTCCGCGCAACTTGCCTGGTCAACGTGGGCGACATGATGCCTGACACAATACTCCTTAGTGCCGAGGGCGGCAAGGTTTCCTTGGAAAGCCTGTACGGCGAAAAATATACGATGCTGTTTTTATGGTCTGAAGGCGGGTCGAATTATACTCGGCTGGCGGCCGATGCGGCACTGCAAGATTTGCAGGGTGACCTGGCCGGTCCTTATGCCGGTAAAGGAGTCAAAGTAATTGGAATTAACGTGGGCGACCGTCCGGCGGCAATCCACCAACAACTGGAAAAAATCGGCATGAAAATACCATGTTATTTTGATCCGAACAAGGCTTTTTTCGCCAAGATAGCCAAGTCCATGCTGCCCCGAGTTTATTTGCTCGATGAGTCGGGAAAAATCATCTGGTTCGATACCGAATATACTCAATCTACCAGGCGGAATTTGATGCTGGCCGTTAAAGTTGTCTTGGGCGAAAAGTGATCGCCCGGGTTCTTCCTATATGATTTGTATTTTTCAGCAGCCGGCGGTCAACGACCGCCGGGAACGCCAGTATGCATAATTCATTCTGATGAATAGCCGGCGATCAACGACCGCCGGAAAAGGCGTTTCTACACCCCCAGGGGATTTTATCCGCCGGTTAAGCTATAATATAAAGATTGGGGGTTTGTAGGACGGTTTTTAAAACCGTCTTAGAAGGAATTGAGATGGCCCTATGGAGACAAAACAGGTGGATTCGCCCTTTGATTCAATCGCACCCGAGCTGGAATTCTCCTCCTCTGCCGAAGGTCCGCCGAACCGTTTGCGCGTGGCGATGGCACAGATTGCCCCTGCTCTGGCCGATCGCAAGCGGAATTTCGCCATGCACCTCGAGCGCATCGAGGCCGCCCGGAGCCAGCATGCCGATCTGGTGATCTTTCCCGAGTTGTCCCTTACAGGATATTTTGTCCGCGACATGGTGCCCGATCTGGCTCTCAGCCGCACCGGACCCGAGTTGCGTGATTTGGTCCATACGGCCGGAGCAATGTCGCTGGTGGCCGGCATGGTCGAGGAGTCGCCCCGGCATCGTTTTTACAATGCGGCCTTTTTTGCCGAAGGTGGGCGGATCGTGCATTGGCATCGCAAGGTCTATCTGCCCACATACGGTCTGTTCGACGAGCAGCGGTATTTTGCCGCCGGCGAACGCTTCGAAGCCTTCGACACGGCCCGGTTCGGGCGCGTGGGAATTTTGATCTGCGAAGATTTTTGGCACATCTCCGCGGCGGCCATTATGCAGGCCGAAGAGGTCGATCTGCTTATCTGCGTGGCCAATTCGCCCGCCCGGGGAGTCGAAGGCCCAAAGATCGCCACCGCTGAAACATACGAGCTCATCGCCAAGGCCTTTGCCCAACTTCTCGGCGCGGTAGTCATTGTTGTCAATCGCGTGGGCTTTGAGGATGGCCTGTGTTTTTGGGGTGGAAGCATGGCCGTGGGACCAGACGGCCGGATAATTGCCCAGGCACCCATGCTCGACGAAGCGCTGACCATCGCCGCATTCGATCCGGCCGAACTACGCCGCCAAAGAATGATTACTCCGCTGGCCCGCGACGAGCGTCTGCTTTTGACTATCGAGGAACTTAATCGCATAAAGCGCCGCCGCTATGAATAACGAACCGATTGCAGCCGATTTGCGCATCAATTGCGAAATAGTTACGGATATTCTCACGCGGTTTATCCAAATCGAGCTTCGCCGAGCCGGATTCCACCGGGCGGTGGTCGGGCTTTCGGGCGGCATCGATTCCAGCGTGGTCACTTATCTTTGTGCAAAGGCCCTTGGACCGGACAATGTCCTGGCAGTGACAATGCCTTATAAAACCTCGAGCGAGGCCACCCGCCGCGACAGCCAGGCGGTTATCGATTGCCTCGGCATGCATACAATCGACGTGCCCATAACGGCCCAGATCGACGCCTATTTTGCCGCCTTTCCCGACGCCGCCCAAATGCGCCTGGCCAACAAATGCGCACGCGAGCGCATGACCGTGCTCTACGACCAAAGCGCCGCTTTTGGCGCCCTTGTGGCCGGCACCAGCAACAAGAGCGAACTGCTGTTAGGCTACGGCACACAGTTCGGCGACATGGCCTCGGCCATAAATCCCATCGGCGATCTATACAAAACGCAACTCTATCAACTGGCCGCATATCTGGGCCTGCCCGAGCCGATCCTGCACAAAGAACCCACCGGCGATCTGTGGGTCGGCCAGACCGACGAGGGCGAATTGGGCTTCTCTTACGCCGAAGTCGATCGCCTGCTGGTTCTTTTGGTCGATCGTCGCATGCGGCGTCAAGAACTAATTCAATCCAGCTTCGCCCCCGAATTCATCGACCGCGTGATCGAGCTGATCCGCCGCAACCACTACAAGCGCCGCATGCCCGTAATCGCCAAACTCTCCCACCGCACCATGGATCGCGATTTCCGCTACGCCCGCGACTGGGGAACGTAAAAAAGGATGTAGGCAGAAGGATGAAGGATGAATTAACCAATAAAACCGCTTGCAGTTTCGCAATGTCTTTTTAATTTATGATCAATAAAGGATATTAGGTATGAACCTACTTGCCAAGTATACCGACCAGGCCTACGCATTGCTGCGGATCGTGGCGGGGTTAATGTTTTCATTTCACGGAGTCCAAAAAATATTTGGTATTTTAAGCGATATCCGGCCCCCTGTGGGATCGCAACTTTGGTTTGGCGGGCTCATCGAACTGGTTTGCGGCTTGCTAATATTGGTTGGTTTCCAGACCCGCTGGGCGGCTTTCATCGCAAGCGGTGAAATGGCCGTGGCTTATTTTCAGTTTCATTGGAAGTTCCAATTAGGCAAAGAGTTTTTCCCGACCATTAACAAGGGCGAACTGGCGGTCCTCTATTGTTTCGTTTTTCTCTACATCGCTACCCGCGGCGGCGTGATGTGGTGCCTGGAAAGCGGAAAACAACCTGGTCAAAGCAGATTAAAGGCATTCTGGAAAAAGATTTTCTAGGTGAATAAATTAAAGTAGGTTATGCTTTAGCATAACACAATGGCAGATATAATATTCCATTATGCTGAAGCATAACCTACTAACTGTCAAATGCCGACGGCACACGGAGTGTGCCTGCTACTTTAGATAAAACGCGATGCGTAAACCTTCCACTGGAAAAACTCGGCCTCTGGCGAAAGGGCTTGTGATAATTTACGAAGACCGAGATATTCTTGTGGTCGATAAACCGGCGGGCCTTTTAACGGTGGGCACCGATAGGGAAAAATCGCGCACCGCTTACTTTATACTGACGAATTATGTCCGCAAGGGCCGCCCCAAGTCGCGGGACCGCGTTTTCATCGTGCACCGGCTCGACAGGGAAGCTTCAGGCATACTCATCTTCGCCAAAACCGAACAGGCCAAGCTCCGTTTGCAGGGCCGGTGGAATGAGACCGAGAAAAAATATCTGGCCGTCGTTCATGGCAAGTGCAAAATAAAATCCCAAACCATTAGCACATACCTGGCCGAAAACAAAGCCCAGGTCGTGTATTCCACGACCGACACGGCCAAGGGCAAGCTTTCGCACACGGCTTATAAAGTGCTCCGCCAGACAAAGGATTTTGCTCTGCTGGAAGTCGATCTGTTAACGGGCCGAAAGAACCAGATCCGCGTGCATCTGGCCGGCATCGGTCACCCGATCGTGGGCGATAAGAAATACGGGAAAGGCAATGCGTCACATGCACGCCTGGCACTTCATGCCCGATCCATTGCCTTCAAACATCCCGCAAGCGACCAGCCGCTGACTTTTATGGCCAAAGTACCCGCATATTTTAGCAAGCTGGTTGGCCGGATAGATGAATAATGAAGGCATTGCCCGAACCTAGCGGCCCCTTGACAGCGAACGGATAGAACGTAATTAATATGGGCAGCATTATTATGGGCAGCGGCATCAGCCTGCAAAAAGAACACGATCGTAGGTTTTTCAGAAAATCCATGTTTGATCTCAACCAACTCCATGTTAGAAGGGAACCCGATATGCGAATTATTATGGCATGTGCCGCGATAATGGCCTTGGTTCTAGCGAGCGCCGAGGCCCAAAACGCCGTCACCCCGGCCAAAGACACAGTTACCGACGCAACAATCATCAATCTTTGCGGCGGCCGTTTGGCCAAAATGTTTGCCCAGTGCGGCACGCCGCAAGACCTCCAGGTCAAGCGCGGGGACACGCCCGACGAAGACGACGTGCTTTGCGACTACGGGTCCTACGGTTTCCGGGTCCGCGACAAGGTGATCCGAACATGCTTTTTCTGGGTGGATTGGAAAGGGCCGATCCGGGGAATCAAGATCGGCGACAGCCGCGAAGAGGTCGTGAAAGTCCTGGGCAAAGCGCCTTCAACCGACAAGAACAAGGACGGCGCTATCACTGCTTACGGTTATGATTTAAAAGACCTCGACGCCGATTTTTTTACGAACTTCGACAAGGACGGCAAGGTGTGGAGGGTGGAAGTTTCCCTGAATAGCGCGGCGGGGTAAACTTCATGACCGGTCCATGGCCGATCTTAACAATACCATTGAAATCAGCTTTTGGAGGTTTTTATGAAGATCATCCACATTCTCCCAGCCGTTGCGTTCCTCGCGGCGGCCTGCTGTGCATCGCTGCGTATTGTCAGGGCGGACGACGTTATTGAGATCGATTCCGATAGCTTTGCGGCGATTGCCTACTCGCCATCCACGGGCGACTACGGTTACGCCTACAACTATGAAGACCGCATGGCGGCGGAGCAAGAGGCCATAAACGCTTGTAAAGCCAAGGACGCGCGCGCCGTGTGTTGGGTCAACGAGGGATTCTGTGCCTTGGCGCTGGGCAATGATAAATCAGTCTGGGGAATCGGCTATTCGTTTGGTTCAGGCGCCAATAGCGCCGACGCTTCGAATAACGCCATAAACAAGTGCAAGAAACTGACTACCGACGTTCATGCCGTGCTCTGCCTGAGTTCGGATGGACAATACATCTGGAAACCCCACCACGAACGGACTACAGCGGAGGCTATTTCTGAATATACCAAGGCCATCGAACTCGACCCGAAAAACGCCGAGGCATATAACAATCGGGGTGCTGCTTATAACGATTCAGACCAATTTGACAAGGCCATATCCGACTGCAGCAAGGCCATCGAACTTAATCCAAAATTAGCCGAGGCATACTGTAATCGAGGAATGGCATATAACAATACAGGTCAACCAATCAAGGCCATATCCGACTGCAGCCATGCTATCGTACTCAACACAAAATTAGCCGGGGCATACTGCAATCGGGCAATTGCATATAAAAATTCAGGCCACGCAGACAAAGCCTTAACCGACTATGACAAGACTATTGAACTCGACCCGAAAAATGTCTTGGCATACAATAATCGAGGAAATATCTATAACGCTTCAGGCCAATTAGACATGGCCATTTCGGACTACACCAATGCAATCGAACTCGATCCAAAATATGTCTTGGCATACAATAATCGAGGAAATGCCTATAAAGATTCAGGCAAATTAAATGAGGCTATTTCCGACTACACCAAGGCCATCGAACTCGACCCAAAATACGCCGAGGCTTATGCCAACCGAGGTTTAGTTTATGCCAACTTGAAAAAGATGGATAAAGCCGTAGATGATTGGCGTAAGGCAATACAGTTGAATCCCGATTTGAAAGAAGGAATCAAAAAAGAGGCCCATGAATTTCAATTGGATTGGTGGTTTAAAGAAGCAGATAAACCGCTTAATCTTTTGGATCAATAGGATTTTTTGGCAACGCGAGACAACCATAGACGGCCCTGATTGAAGCGAGCGATGTTTTTGATCATCAGACCGTCGCGCCAGGGCGACCGCAATTAGTTTTACCGATCAATCTACAAAGGATTGCCCATTTATCTCAACCTATCCCATATTCGAAAGGAACCGATATGCGAATGATCATGGCATGTGCCGCGATAATGACCTTGGTTGTGGCGAGTGCTGAAGCCCAAATCGCCGCCACCCCGGCCAAAGAAGCAATTACCGACGCAACGATCATCGACAGTTGCGGCGGCCGTTTGGCGAAAATGTTTGCTCAGTTCGGCACGCCGCAAGACCTCCGGGTCAAGCGCGGAAGCACGCCCGACATGGACGACGTGCTTTGCGACTACGGGGCCTTCGGTTTTCGAGTCCGCAACAAGATGATCCAAATTTGCTTTTTCTGGTCGGACTGGAAAGGGCCGATCCGGGGAATCAAGATCGGCAATAGCCGCGAAGACGTCGAGAAAGTCATGGGCAAAGCGCCTATCACTGTCAAGGACAAGGATGGTGTTGTCACTGCCTACGGCTATGCGTTGAAAGACCTAGACGCCGAGTTCTACGCCGACTTCGACAAGGACGGCAAGGTGTGGCAGGTGGAGTTTGGCCTGAAGTAGTCCAGCGGAACACGTTTCTTCACCCGGCTTATTCCGTGCGCGTAATTGCCTGATCCAGCAACTCCGGCATGTTCGGCAAGCGGCGGAGGTCTTCGATAAGCCGGGGATGGGCAAAGATGCGGACCCGCTTTACGTAGTCGTCGAATTGTTGGGTGGCCAGGGTGTGGATCACCGGCGATACTTCGCCCAGCGGGCGGTATACGCCTTCCTTGGAAAATGAGATTTCGACGTTGAATTCGACTTCCTTTTTGACCGGCGGGGCATCGAACAGGATTTCGTGCGGGGCGACCACGCGACCTAAGGCCGTGCTCACGGCGGCGGCAAATTGCTCGGCGCAGGCCGTCAGCCACGGATACGGCCGGCGGGCCAGACGCTCGTAAAAATCGCGATGCTCGATAAAACTGTATTGGGCCAGGCGCTTGTACAAGCGGCGGGTGGGACCGAAGAGACCGTCGAGTAATTCGCCCGCCGGCGATATCTCGCCGGCTTCGAGCAGTTCCTCGATCATTTCCCGCTCGGTCATGCGGAATATCACATCCAGGTCCAGCGAACCGTGCAGCAGATAAAATGCCCGTTGCAGCATGGCCGTGGCCGATCGCACACCGTGATGCCAGTAGACTTCGCTGAACATCACATACCGGGCGAAAACCATCAATTCGGCGGCCGTTTTGCCCTTGTCGGTGATGGCCAGGCCGTCGCCCGATTGGTTCAAGCACAAACTACCCAGCAGGCGCTGCTGATCGAAGTTTCGGCCGTATGGCACTCCCGCGTGCAGGCTGTCGCGGAAAAGATAATCCATCTTGTCGATGTCGATCGGCCCGGAAATCATGCTGTGCAAAATCCGCGAGGCGGCATCGCGTGGTTTTTCGCTCAAAAGCGCCACCACGTCCCGCGGATTGACGTCCCAATCGTGCCGCAATACGTCGGCGATTTCGCCCTCCAATATAAAACTGTTGGCGAAAAGCTCGTGACTGGGCACGCTGGGCAGGCAAATATCTTCGATGGGATGACAAAACGGCCAGTGCCCCAGGTCGTGCAGCAGGGCTGCCGCGATAAAGACCTCGGCTTGCTCTGGGCGGATCGCCGCGGAAAATCGCTCGTCGTGCGAAAGCTGCTTCAAATACAGCAATCCCAAGCGGTACACGCCCAGGCAGTGTTCGAAACGGGTGTGGATCGCGGCCGGATACACAAGCGACACCAGCCCTAATTGGCTGATCCGCCCAAGGCGGCGGAAATCGCCGGAGTCGATAAGTTGCCGAACGCGCGGCGTCAACGGCACATCCACCTCCGGCGGAATACGCACCATCGAACGCCTGGAATCCAAAGCAACGACTTCCGGTATATCACGCAAGGAAGACATAGGTAGGCAATAGGTTATAGGTAATGGGTTATAGGTATTGTCATTTGGCTATCAGTTTACAGTTTTTCTTTTCTATCTTCCAGCCTACCGCCTATTACCTATAACCCATTACCTATGACCTATTAGCTACTTGACATCCCAAATCCAGCCCAGCCCGGCAGTCCAGCGGAGGAGGATGATCGCCAAGAGGTAAAACGAGTAATGGAAAAATCCGTTGCCGAATTCCAGATCGAACGCCGTTACCGCAACCATCGTGCCGGCAGCCAAAAACGGCGGGGCGATAAATACCCAATTCCATACCTCGCCGCTCAAGGCAATATCGGACACGTAAACAAACACGCCCCACAGCAAGGCGTAAGTCAATCCGCAAATTGCCGAGCGAATGAAAAGCGAATTGCTCTTATAAGGCTCCAATTCATCGTCGTAAAGGAAGCTGTATCCAGCCCAGGCCAGAAGCGGCGAAATGATCGCCAATCCCGCGACCGTAAAGAAGTTGTGATTATTAAGCAGCCCTGTTTTCCCGCCCAGCAACGCACCGGCTAAAATCGCCACCGCAACGCAAACGATGCCCGCCGCCGCCAGGGGATTGAATTTAGTCTCCTCCCGGGCGATGGGTTTTAACACCAACTGATCGGTCGTGCTGCGCCCGCCGGTTTCGAATGGTTCAGGCGTGTGAACTTTAAATTCCGCCGTCTGGGCCGGTACCTTGATCGGATGTTTGCAATTCGGGCAGTGCCCGGTTTTCCCGGCAAATTTTTCATTCACCGCATAACGCTTCCGGCAACCTGGACAAACAATAATAATTGACATGCGGCGACTCGCAACCCGGGGAATCTTATTTCAATTTCCTAATTTAGTTTCCTATACCCCGCGTCAGAGTCAAGGAATCTATGCGGGTGAACCGGAATAAAACAACAAAATTTTCCCAAAAATCTGATTGTATTTGCCTGCTCGATAAAGTAGTATCAATAAAAATAGGTCGGCCACGGTAAATGGGCGATACCCTCATCCCGATATTCGAGTTTTAGACGTTCGTTTGGCCTTTTTATGGGTCTTGGGTATCCCGGGCCGGTAAGTAACGGTTTCCCAATCGCACAATCAATAATTATACCACCCGCATGGGTGGATTTTGGATTTTATTCCCAATTGACACGGAGGAATTGAGAAGAGCCTTTAGGAACGCAAAATACATTAATCGATTTGAGTTTTTGATCACTTTCCGGCCGAAATGGCAAACAATAAGAAATCTCTTATGTAAAAGAGAGATTCGACATATTCGGGCTGTTTTGCAATAGGAGGTCAGTGTGATCGAGTTTCTATGCCCTAATAATCATAAAATCCGCTGTTCCGACGATCGGGCGGGAAAAGAGGCCAAATGTCCGAAATGCGGGGTGAAATTTCTCATCCCCTCAAACGGAACATCTGATCAATCGGCGGACCATGAGCCGGCCGCATCCGGCCTAGTCCCCGGCCTGGGCGATTCGCATATCTCGCTCGATGCGTTGGATAAAATAGCCGCGGAAGAGTCCAGCGCCGCCGTTTTTAAGAACCCTAAATCCACTTCATCCATCAAGACCAGCGGCACCACGACCGCCAGGCTCCAAGCAGGCTCGACCGCCAATGCGCCTTCCATGGCCCGTACGTTCGCCCAACTCTGGGCCGAAAAACCCAAAGACGCAACCTTGGAAATAATCCTCCGCAACGGCGAAGTCTATAAGCCCGATCTGTACTCGAAAAAACTCTCCCTCCAAAACCAAGGCGTCTTCGCGGTCAAGGAAATGGACGGCACCTATACGATTATCATGGTCTCCTGGGAAGCCCTTTCCCACGTGCAAATCCGCAAGCTGCACACCCTGCCCGGGGAATTTGATTAATCACTCCCCTCTACCTTTGGGAGAGGGGCAGGGGGTGAGGGCGAGAATTGCCGATAGTTATTTTTCTCGTTCCTACGCTCCGCGTGGGAACGCCCATGAGCCACTCACCATAAAGATTAAGGAAAACCAATGGTATCGGGGCATCAATGGTTTGGTCTTTTTGTCTTGGTCTTTGCTTGTTTTGCCGCGGCCATAATCGGCGGAGCGGTTACAACGCCCAAGATCGACAATTGGTACGCGACCCTAGCCAAGCCAAGCTGGAATCCGCCCAACTGGATTTTCGGCCCAGTCTGGTCGGTTCTGTATTTGTCCATGGCGATTGCCGCATGGCTCGTTTGGCGGCAGTCTGGGATTTCAGGCGCCAAATTGCCGCTTGCGCTGTTCGCCATTCAACTGGCGCTTAATGTGATGTGGTCCTGCCTGTTCTTCGGACTTCAAAGCCCCGGCCTCGCCTTTTTTGAACTGCTCTTGCTCTGGGCGGCTATCGCGGCAACCATGGCAACTTTCTGGCAGCGGTCGATGATCGCTGGAATTCTATTTCTGCCTTACTTAACCTGGGTTACCTTTGCCGGAGTGTTGAACTTCGCCGTCTGGCGGTTGAATGTGTAGCGCGGGCAAGTGGGTAGCACCGGTTTTTTAAACCGGTGTGGCCTGCTATAAGAGGTTTATGAATGTGACGAAATGCGAATACAGCCGCTTGTCGATGGTTTGCCGGTCTGAACGCAGGGCCACGTTATGACCAAGCAACCCAAATGGCGGTCAGGTGGCGGCGCATATTCAGAAAAAAATTTCGCGGACTCTATTGACGCGCCTACATGTGTCGATATAATGACACTTGTAGGCGCAAGGCCGAAGGAGGTGCCGTATGATGAAACCGGAACTGCCGCCCCTTTCGGAGGCACAGTTGGAGATCATGAACATTGTCTGGGACCAGGGCAATGCGACCGTGGGGAAGATTTGGAAGGTTTTGGGCAAACGCCGCTCGGTATCGCGGAACACAATCTCCACGATGGTTACGCGGCTGGAAGAAAAGGGTTGGCTGCGTCATCGGGTCGATTGGGGGGACTTTTCTTTACTCGGCCACGCATTCCCGCGAGAAGGTCTTGCCACGGCTGGTGCATCAACTCGTAGACGCGGCTTTCCAGGGTTCGGCCGAAGGGCTGGTGCTCACGCTTCTGGAAGGCGGCCGCCTGTCGGCCGAGGAGGTCGAGAGAATTAAGGCAATGGTCGAAAAGGCGGAACTCGATTTGCGGGAGGAAGGACAATGAGCATACTCTTGCGCATGTACCCCGGCGATGCCTGGGCCTTTCTAATCGCCAACGTGCTCGTCCAAGTGACGGTGGTCATTCTGACGGCCTGGCTTATGGCGCGGCTGGGCAGTCGCTGGAACGCGGCTTGGCGTCACAGTATTTATTTGGTTGCGCTCATCTGCGTGCTGGCCAGTCCGGCGCTGTCGTGGATGATGCAGACGACCGGCATTGCGCTGGTGACGCTGCGACCATCAGTGCCAACCGCTCCGCCTGCCGAACCCGCGCGTATTCCGATAGCTCACATCCCGGAACCCAGCCTCATCGAGACGCCGGCAACGCCTCAGCCGGTACGCCGCAGTTCGCAGAAAGCCGGCCGCATCGGGAGACGGAAAGTCTCGGGCAAGGTTTACAGCCGGAAACCCCGCCGGCGACTTCTTTCGCCGACATTCTCCGGGCGCTCGGAGGAGCGGCGCTAGTGATCTGGCTCGCGGGAATGGCATTGCTCTTGGCGCGTTGGTGCTATGGGCTGCACCTGATTGCGGCGCTGCGGCGGTCAGCCCGACCGCTCGACAGCGAGGCGATGGCAGATCTGCTGCGCCAGGTTCGTCGAGCCTTGGGAGCCGACAAACTGCCGCCGATGGCCGCCTCGGCCGGCTTGGACCGGCCGATAATGGTCGGGCTGATGCGTCCGCTGGTGGTCCTGCCAGAAGACGTGCTGCGGACGCTTCACGAGCCGGAATTGGCCGACGTCCTGGTCCACGAATGCGCCCACGCGGTTTGCCGGCACCAGGTAGTCGGGCTTTTGCAGCGGGTGGCGGGGATGTTGTTTTGGCCCCATCCGCTGGTGCATCTGCTGAACCGGGAACTGGCCCGGGCAAGAGAAGAAGTCTGCGACAACTACGTGCTTCGCCGTAGCGACGCGCCCCGCTATGCGCGGACCTTGCTGGAGTTGTCTCAGTTGCTTGTGGGCGTATCCGCGAAACCTACAGCGCTCGGTCTGTTCCATTGCCATTGGAGGCTGGAAGACCGCGTTGCCGACCTTTTGGACCGAAGGAGAATAGCCATGATTCGAGTCAGTCGTTGGACCGCCGCGGCCTTGACCGCCACATTTTTATTGCTCGCGCTGCTGGTCGCCGGCACGAAAATACTGCAAGCGGCGCCGATTGAACACCGGACCGTCAACAAGCGGGTCAGAGATTTTCCCGAAAAGACCGACCTGTCTACGCCGGAATCGGCCATGGCCGCATGCGGTCGGAATGCGGCGCGAAACGACTTTCGGTCCGTTTTTGATCTGAGTTGGGTAAAGATGGACGCTCAAACAGTCAAGGACTTAGAGGACGCCTTTAAGCATGATCCGAATGCCCCCAAGGACCTTGGCCCATTGTTCCTAGACATCGAGATCATCGTAGTGCTTACATACCATGACGATTATGCGGTCGTGATATGCAAAGGGAACCTCGATGGCACAGGCCCGTCTTACAGTGGGGTGCCCTTCGGCAAGATCAACGGCGTCTGGAAGTTCCTCGGCCTCGAATTTCCCCTCGGCGATTCGCCCAAAAATTGGTCGTCGCTGAGCGAAAAAGAGGTCACTGAGCGACTTGAGAAGAAGAAAGATGAACTCTGGCGGCAATTCGCGGAAATACGGAACGAAGTGCTAAATGGCCGTACTTCCATGTTTGACTCGAAGGCCTTCGCGGCATCTGCCGATATGTTGAAACCCGAGAAAACAACCGATAAGAAAGCCGACTCATTGGTAGCGATGTCCGGGCCGTCGGATCAGGCCCAGCCGGCCGGAACGAAAATAACCGAGAAGACAATCGAGAAAACTATCGAGAAAACAACGGAGAAGACAACCGAGGAAACAAACGAGGAAAAGACCGCACCGACCGCCAAAGCCGGCAAAAACCATGCGTCGTCGCCTTCGGCATCAGAAAAGACTGAACGCCGGGCAGTCAACAAGCGAGTCAAGGATTTTCCCGAAAAGACCGACCTGTCTTCGCCCGAATCGGCCATGGCGGCATCGAGTCAGAATGCGGCGAGAATGAACATTGCGGCCGCTCTTGATCTGAGTTGGGAAAAGCCGGATGCCGAAACAGTAAAGATCCAAGAGCAAGCCCTGAAGAATAACCCGACGCTCCCCAAGAATTTTTTCCAGCAAATTCTGGACATGGAGATCGTCGAGGTTCTGACATACAAAGACGATTTAGCGATGGTGATATCCAAGACCGACATCCCACTGCCTGGCGGTGGCTCTTATGCCTTGGAGCCCTTTGGCAGGATTGACGGAATTTGGAAGCATCTCGATTGGCAGAGCAGCGGGGGAGGTTCCTCGCCCAGCGTTCAGGCGGCCGAGGAGAGCTTTGAGAGCAAGAAAGATGACATCTGGCGGAAGTTTGTGGAATTAAGGAACGAAATCGCAAGTGGACGTACTCCCGTCAAGAAGAGCAATATCCCGATACCGTCGCTTTCGGCGGCAGAAAAAGAGGACATTAAAAAATGGCAGGGTGGGACTTGGCAAATGAGAATGGGCTTGGATATGCCCAGCCTGGAGCCGCAAGCAGTACAATTTACCTACTTCGACAAAGATCCTGTCCCTGCCTTCATCGCCGAAACCAAGCGGATGAAGAGCTATTCTCGTCAGCAATTGGACAAGGCGGATAATGAGGCCAAGAAGGAACAACTCAACGCGATCCAGATGAAAGTCTGGTGGGACATCGGCTTTAAGGAAGTGACTGGGGATAGTCTTTGGTTGCTGACGGGCCCCAACTTCGGTTCCACCACCATATCATCCAATGCGCCCGGCGGCAAGAAATGGATCGCTACCAAGACCGTGGATATCAAAGGAAAACCTGTATGCTGGTGCATTCCGGTTGAGGTGAAGACCGGCTCAATGATTGATGTCACCTTTAACGAAAACAATACGTTTGACTTGAAAAGCGTATACGACAAGGCAATGCAGGAGCCGGACGGCATCGACGATAAAGAGCAAATGAAGAAATTGGTTGACCAGTCCGTGCGCAAGAATTTCCCCGAGAAAACCACCGAGAAGACAATCGAGGAAACAACCGGGGAAAAGACCGCCGTACCGCCTGCCAAAGATGGCAAAAACCAGGCGACGTCACCTTCGGCAGCAGAAAAGATTGAACGCCGGGCAGTCAACAAGCTAATCAAAGATTTTCACGAAAAGACCGACCTGTCCACGCCGGAGTCGGTGGTGGCGGCATTTCATCTCAATCTAGCGAGAATAGACATGACGGCCAATATCGACCTGACTTGGGAAAAAGTGGACGCTGAGACCGCCAAAAATAAAGATGAAGAGATGAAGGATAACCAAGCCCTACCCAAGAACTACAGCCAACGAATCCTCGATTCCGAGATCATCGAGGTGCTTTCATACTATGACGATTTAGCGCTTGTGGTCTACCAGACCAGCCTGCAGGTTCCTGGAAGGAAAGTTTATAGCAGGGTTCCCGTTGGCAGGATAAATGGAATGTGGAAAATCGTCGATTATCAGACCTTCGGGGGAGGTTCGTCGCCGAGCGTTCAAGCGGCCGAGGAAAGCTTTGAGAACAAGAAAGACGACCTGTGGCGCAAGTTCGTGGAGTTGAAGGCCGATGTGCTAAATGGACATCCGCCCGTCCAAAAACCGCAGCCGATGCTTTCGGCGGCAGAAAGGGCGGATATCAAGCGACGGCAAGGTGAAAGTTGGCGCATGGACATCTATTTGGACATGCCTAGCCTGGCGCCGCAAGCCGTACAATATTCGATATTCGACAAAGACCCTGTCTCTGACTTCATTGCCTTCATCAAAAGGAGGCAGAAAGTCCATCGTGAGCAAATGGAAAAAACGGATAACGAGGCCAGGAAAGAGCAACTCAACGATCTCCAGATGCAACTCGCATGGGATATCGGCTTCAAAGACGTAACTGGACTTAAACTTTGGTTGTTGACAAGTGATCCGGATCACATGGGTCCGTTCAGCATGTCGTCCCTCGGCCCTCCCGGCAAGAAATGGATCGTCACCAAGATTGTGCACATCAAGGGGAAACCCGTTTGCTGGTGCATACCAATTGAAGTAAAGGCCGGCGAACAAATCGACGTCGTACTTAACGAGAAAAATATGTTCGACTTGCAAATGACCTACAATAAGGCAATGCAGGAGCCGGACGGCATCGACGATAAAGAGCAAATGAAGAAATTGGTTGACCAGTCCGTGCGCAAGAAATTCCCAGAGATCACGTCGCGCGAGACGATCGAATGGGGCGACGTCACCAATGGGGAAAACGGTAATTCGTCCATCCGCTACAAGTACATCGCCAAGATTCAGGACAAGGGCACCAAAATTATGAACCAAATCTACACGTTCGACGCGAAAGGCGAATTCGTTTCGGTGAAAAACGTAGACGGATTCCCTCAAGATTGGTAGGCGTTTGCGCAACCCTCTTGATGCGCAGCGCCTTAACGAACAGACTGGCTATTTAATTTCAAGACAGTCTCAACTTTTTTAATTCTTTAAGTTTCCTCTTCCATGAGGTCGTTTTCGGTGAGCATTCTAAAACCCTTGGCGGAGAGGGTCTCTTGGCCCATTTCTATGTTGTCGACCATGAGCGCGACTGCCGCGCGGCCGCGGGGTGGGACCAGCAGCGGATAGGCTTGGATGATGTTCACCTCGGCCTGGAGCAACGCGGTGCAGATTTCCAGCAGCGGTTGAGGGGTTTCCGGCAGTTCCAGGACGATGAGGTCGGATTCGACGATGGCCAATCCGGCCCGTTCGAGAACCTCCCGGCCTTGCTCGGGCAGGCTGAACACGAATCGGGCGAAGGCGCATTCGGCGGCGTCGGCTATAGAGATGGCCACGATCTTTACGCGGCTGGTCTCGAAGCGGCGAATAACTTCCAGCAGCTTTCCTACCCGATTCTCAAGAAAAACGGTAAACTGCCGAATTGTGGGATAATTGCGACCCCGCATGGTTGAAGAACCAACGCCCGCGGATCCTTCGTAGCTCATAAGCGTTACTCGCAAGGAAAAGGGCTCGACGGCTTTGACAGCACAATACGTAACTATATTCCTGATGATAAGTTCCGTCAACTGGGAGTAGATGAAATGCTTACCCAACACGAAATAGAGATTCGCGTCAGATACAAGGAAAGCGACCCAATGGGCTTATTGCACCACGCCCAATATTTTACCTATTTTGAAATAGGAAGGACCGAAATGCTCCGGGCATCGGGTGGAAACTACCGGAAAATGGAGGAAGACGGGCAGTTGGTGGTGGTGGTCAAGGCCGAATGCCGGTACCACCGCCCGGCCCGATATGACGACCTGTTGCGGCTGCGGACTACCATTACGCGGGTAACCGAGGCCAAAATCGAGCACAAATACGAGATGTTCCGCGGCGACGAACGCCTGGCCACGGGGAATGTCACGCTGGCCGTAGTTGATCGAGAGGGCAAGGTCCAGAGGGTGCCGGAGTGGATGTCGAGGAAGGAGTGATGAAGAATGAGGGATGAATGAGGAAGGGTTTGGGCGTGATACTTTTGTCGGATTGTGTGTTTTCTGAAAATGGAATTTAATAAGAAACTATAAGGTCGAAAAATGGCCATTTATCGCCGGTCCAAAGTTCTGGTTATTGCGGAGGCCCCTTTTACCTCTTGGGAGTGTCAATGACCTGGCTTGTCAGATCTCATACAATATGTCAGGAGAAAAGTTATTTCGTATTGTATTAAAGTCCTTGCCACATACCACACTACTATACAGACTTACTTATTCGGGAAAGGACTTCACCGGCTACCGGCCAAGCGGTCGGTGGCGGGTTGTTTGGGATTGGAGGCCGTGATGACGACATTGGGAACGCATATGGCGACAGCGGTTGTCAATATATGCCGAGACTCTTCCGATCTTGCAGCCAGGGCGGCGGATATTGTAATCCAAGCCGCGCGTGACGCTATTGCTCAACGGGGGCGATTCACCTTTGTTCTTTCCGGCGGGTCCACACCCGAAAAAACGTACGCTCTATTAGGCCAGGCCGATCGGGCATCGGCAATCGATTGGCCGCGTGTATATTTGTTTTTCGGCGACGAGCGATTCGTTCCCGCCAGAAGACCCGCGGAGCAATTACGGAATGGCTCGCAAAAACCTGATCGAGCGGGTACCGATCCCTCGCTCAAATGTGTTTCCCATGCCGAGCGAAATGCGTAATGCGGCGGAAGCCGCGGCTGCGTATGCACAACAGCTTGCCGAGTTTTTTTCCATGTCCGAGCGAGCCAATCCACCCCGGTTCGATTTAATATTTTTAGGCATGGGACGAGACGGTCATACCGCATCGCTGTTTCCCTTTGCCGAGGCGTTGGATGTGACGGATGCCTGGGTAACGTGGACAACACCCGGGCACATTGCCTCCGCCGGTGGACCGCATTACCCTGACCTACCCGGTGCTTAACGCGGCCCGGCAGGTTGTATTTCTGGTTTCCGGCAAGGATAAAGCCACGGCCCTGCGCGATGTTCTGGAAGGACAAGCGCCTCGCCAGGATCGGCCGGCGTGCGGGCGTTCAACCGGTGGATAGGCCCCTGATCTGGCTTATCGACGATCAGGCGGCGGGATTACTGACTCGAGAGTTATTGAAATTTACTGGCAAAAAACAAGGAGGATTTCATTATGGCATTGCTTAAAGATCAACCGCCTCAACAGGCAGGCGGGGATTCCACGGCCGGGCCAGGCCGGCGATCGGCTTGGGGAATTGCAAAAACTTGGGCAATCGGTGTGGCTGGATTATATTCGCCGGGATTTGATCGACAGCGGCGAATTGCAACGCATGGTTGCCGAAGATCATCTTGAGCGGCATTACATCCAATCCCTCGATTTTTGAAAAGGCGATTGCCGGCAGCACGGACTACGACGGGTTCCTGGCAAGCGCCGCAAAATGCAAGGGCCACGATTCCATGACGTTATACGAGGGCCTTGCGATAAAGGACATTAAAGACGCCGCCGACGTATTGCGGCCGATATACGAGCGGACCGGGCGTGTGGACGGGTACGTGAGCCTGGAGGTTTCGCCTTACTTGGCTCACGACACGAAGGCCACGGTGGCCGAGGCGCACCGGCTTTGGGACAAGGTGGGGCGGGAAAACATTTGATCAAGGTTCCCGGCACCCCGGAAGGTCTTCCAGCCATTCGGCAACTCATTGCCGAGGGGATCAACGTCAATATTACGCTTTTGTTTTCGCAAAAGGTGTACGAGCAAGTCGCCGAGGCTTACATCGAGGCCCTGGAAGAGCTTGCCTGCGGGCAAGGCGACGTGGGCCGGATGGGCAGCGTGGCAAGTTTCTTTGTCAGCCGCATCGATACATCGATCGACGGGATCGTGGAACCCAGGCTCGCCGCCGCTACGAGCGAGGAGGAAAAAACCAAGCTGCAATCGATCCCGGGCCGCGTGGCCATCGCCAATGCAAAATTGACTTACCAGAAGTTCAAGGAGATATTTAGCGGCAAGCGCTGGCAGGCCCTTGCGGCAAAAGGCGCCCATGTCCAGCGGTTGTTGTGGGCCAGCACGAGCACGAAAAATCCCAAATATCGCGACGTGATTTACGTGGAAGAACTGATCGGCCGCGACACGGTCAACACCATCCCGCCGGCCACCATGGATGCATTTCGCGAGCATGGGCGGCCTAGGGCCAGCCTTGAAGAAAACCTGGACGAGGCCCGCATGGTCATGAAAAACCTGGCCCAAGTCGGCATTTCCATGGATGAGATCACCAAAAAACTGCTCGACGACGGGGTGCGGCTGTTCGCGGAATCTTTCGACCGACTTCTGGCGGCTGTGGAAAAAAAGAGAACCTACATGCAATAAGGTATATTTGAAGCGGGGGAACAATCGCCCGTGGGAGAAATTATTGAATATGACTACAGCAACCGTCATTCATGAAGAGGCAATTCCGGGTACGGCAGAGTCTTTGTTCCTTCAAGAGGTGCAGAAGCCGGATCCGTTTACAATGGTCATATTCGGGGCCACCGGGGACCTGACCTCGCGAAAATTGCTGCCCGCACTTTACGGTCTTTGGCGGGCCCGATTTCTGCCCGAATCGTTTGCCATAGTCGGCATCGGCCGGCGAGACAAGAACAACGATATTTTCCGCGAAGAGATGCGGGCCGCCATAGCCAAGTCGCGGCAAGATTCGCCAGCGGCAACGGACGGCTGGAACGGCTTTTTGGATCGCATATTTTACCGGCGGGCCGACTTTTCCACTGCCGAAGGCATGCAAGGCATCCACGGAGAGCTTAAAACGCTGGAGGCGGAACAAAATCTGCCGGGCAACCGCCTTGTTTATCTGGCGACCGATCCGGAATACTTCGGTCCGATTATCGAGGGCGCGGCCCGGGCGGGAATAGTCAATGAGGAAATGAAATCGCCTTGGGGACGGGTGGTTATCGAGAAACCGTTCGGGCAAGACCTGAAAAGCGCCGTGGAACTGGATCGGCGGATCTTGTCTTTCCTGCGGCCCGATCAGATTTATCGCATCGATCACTATTTGGGAAAGGAGACGGTGCAGAATCTGCTCGCCTTCCGCTTCGGCAACGCGATTTTCGAGCCGCTCTTGGACCGTCAACAAGTCGATCACGTGCAGATCACCGTGGCCGAAACGATCGGCATGGAAGGCCGGCGCGGGGCCTATTACGACCATGCGGGCGCGATTCGCGACGTGGCACAGAATCACTTGTTGCAGCTTCTGGCATTAGTGGCAATGGAACCTCCCGCCTCGTTAAAAGCCCGCGACATTCAAGACGCCAAGCTTAAGCTGTTGCGCAACATCGTCGCCCGGAAGGTGGTTCGGGGACAATACGGGGCGGGCATGTGCGAGGGCGAGGCGGTCCGCGCATACCGCGACGAAGATGCGGTGGCTCGCGACTCGAACACCGAGACGTTTATCGCCATGCGCGTGGAGCTGGAGAATTGGCGGTGGGGCGGAACGCCTTTCCTGCTGCGGACCGGGAAGCGATTGGCCAAGCACGTGACGGAGATAGCAATTCAGTTTAAGCTGCCGCCGCTGCGGCTGTTTCGCACGGTGGAATGCGTGGGCGATTTTTGCGACCTTACCGATATGCAGCCCAACGTGCTGGTCTTCCGCATCCAGCCCGACGAAGGGATAAGCCTCTCGTTTTCGGCCATGCGGCCGGGGATGAACGTGTATTTGCATCCCGTGCGATTCGAGTTCGATTACGGCAAGTCGTTCGGCAAGAGTCTGCCGGATGCGTATGAACGACTTCTGTTGGACGCCTTGCGCGGCGACCCGACGCTGTTCATCCGCTCCGACGTGCTGGAGGCGTCCTGGGAATTCATTACGCCCATCCTGGATGCTTGGAAGGCTGCGCCGCCGCATTTTCCGAACTATGCGCCCGGCTCATGGGGGCCGGCCGAGGCCGATTCGCTAACGCAAGGTTGCGAAGGAGGCTGGCGGCGGCCATGAAATTCACCCAATGTAGCAGGCACACGCCGTGTGCTGTCCTACTGGAGCACGTCAGAATATAAAACGGCACACGCCGTGTGCCTGCTACTTTACATGACGTGAACGCATAGAGATGAAAGGCCTCGTTATGGTTCATAAGACAATACTCGACGCCGAGGCCTTGCGACTTGCCGAGGACGCCCGGCGCGAGCAGAATTGGAAACGTTGGGGACCTTACTTATCCGAGCGTCAATGGGACACGGTGCGAGAAGATTACTCGGCTGATGGATCGTGCTGGGAGTATCTTCCCCACGACCATGCCCGAAGCCGGGCATACCGCTGGGGCGAAGACGGATTGCTGGGCCTGACCGACCGCGAATGCCGCCTGTGCTTTGCCTTGGCCCTTTGGAACGGCCGGGACCCGTTCCTGAAGGAGCGGCTATTCGGCCTGACCAACACCCAAGGCAATCACGGCGAGGATGTGAAGGAATGCTATTTTTACCTGGATGCAACCCCGACCTATTCCTATCTAAAGGCGCTTTACAAGTATCCTCAGGCTGAATTTCCTTATGCGCGTTTGATAGAAGAAAACCACAGCCGGGGACGCGACAAGCCGGAGTTTGAACTTCTGGATACACAGGGATTTTGGACGACAACCGCTACTTCGACGTTTTTGTGGAGTACGCCAAATCCTCGCCGAACGACTTGCTCATGCAGATAACGGCTGCCAATCGCGGTCCTGAAGCGGCCTTGCTGCACCTTTTGCCGACGCTCTGGTTTCGAAATACCTGGATTTGGGGTTGCGCTCATGAAGGTTGTTGGCCTAAACCGCGGCTGTATCTAGCGGATCAAGGAGCGATATCTTGCGAACACGTCACGCTGGGCCGCTACAAATTTTGCGCGGGACCGGGACCTGACGGGCGAATGCCTCAACTACTATTCACTGAGAACGAGACGAACTTTGAAAAATTATTCCATTCCCGCGATGCTAAACCATATGTAAAAGACGCTTTTCACGAGTATATCTTGGGCGGGCGGAGCGAAGCGATCAATCCGGAGTCAAAAGGGACGAAAGCGGCCGCGCACTATGCATTGGAAATTCCCGCAGGCGGCGAGATAACCCTCAGCTTGCGACTTTACGCCGAAGAAGAGGCTCCGTCTCGCGCCTTTGGCCCTGAATTTAACGACGTCTTTGCCCAGCGGATACGCGAAGCGGATGATTTTTATGAAACCTGCATTCCTTCCGTCCGGTCGGAGGAAGATTATCGCATCAGCCGCCAGGCTTATGCGGGGCTTCTCTGGTCGAAGCAGTTCTATCATTACGTGGTGAAAGAATGGCTCGACGGCGATCCGGACATGCCGCCTCCTCCGGAAAGCCGGAAGAACGGCCGAAACTCCGACTGGTGTCACCTGTTCAATCGCGACGTGATCTCCATGCCGGATAAGTGGGAGTATCCTTGGTATGCCGAGTGGGACCTGGCCTTTCACATGATCCCCTGGGCCCGAATCGACCCCAATTCAGCCAAGGAACAACTTGTGTTGATGTTGCGCGAATGGTACATGCACCCCAGCGGAAGGCTTCCAGCCTATGAATTTTCATTCGACGACGTAAATCCTCCGCTTATGGCTTGGGCCTGCTGGCGAGTCTACAAGATGACCGGGCCGCGCGGTGCGCGCGACCGGCTGTTTTTGGCCCGGGTATTTCATAAACTGCTGATTAACTTTACATGGTGGGTCAACCGCAAGGACGTGGAGGGCAAACATCTGTTTTCGGGCGGATTCCTGGGACTGGACAACATCAGCATATTTGATCGAAAGCCCTGCCCAACGGCACCCGCCTGGAACAGGCCGACGGGACGGCTTGGATGGCTTTTTACTGCGTTACCATGCTTGCCATGTCGATGGAGCTGGCCAAGAAAAATCCGGCCTACGAAGACATTGCGTCGAAGTTTTTCGAGCATTTTGTGGCCATCGCCGACGCCATGAACACAATTGGAGGTGCCGGACTTTGGGATGAAGAGGATGGTTTTTATTACGATCATTTGCATGTCGATGGAAAATCGAAATTAATGCGCATCCGCTCAATGGTCGGAATCATTCCGCTTTTCGCCGTGGAAATCCTGGACGACAGGGTTATCGGCTGCCTGCATGGATTCCGCAAAAGGATGCAGTGGTTCCTCGATAATCGCCCCGATCTGGCCCGGCAAGTTTCATACTTGGAATGCCAGGGCGGCAACGGGCTGGGGCGGAGGCTGCTGGCGATTCCTTCGCTCGCGCGGCTTAAACGAGTGCTCGGCTATTTGCTCGACGATAACGAATTTCTTTCGCCCTTCGGCATCCGTTCGCTGTCGAAAGTCCACAAGGATAAACCGTACTCCTGCTCGGCCGGCGGTGAAAAACAATACGTGACCTATGAACCAGGAGACTCGACTTCGAATTTGTACGGAGGGAACTCGAACTGGCGCGGACCGGTTTGGTTTCCTTTAAATTATTTGATCATCGAGGCCTTGGAACGATATCACCATTTTTACGGCGATGCACTGCAAGTCGAATGCCCGACAGGTTCCGGCCGTCTGTTGAATCTCGAGGAAGTAGCCCGGGAATTGGCGGGCCGCTTAGTGCGGATATTTCACCCGGATGATAATGGCTGCCGCCCATGCAACGGATCGGATCGGCGTTTTGCCGAAGATCCCAACTGGCGGGATCTGCTTCTGTTTTATGAATATTTTCACGGCGATACCGGACAGGGCTTGGGGGCAAGCCATCAGACCGGATGGACTGCGCTTGTAACAAGACTGCTGGAAGACTGTTGCCGGCGAAAACGTCAGAGGGAGCGACAAATGCGGAGCGAATTAAACGGGCTCACTCTTTCTTCGGCCGTTGATCGAGGAGGTTGAACAGGCTGTCGCGATATAGTTGCGGATCGGCCTCGTCTAAAGCCGCGTGCGCCGCCCCTTTAAAAACCACAAGCTTGGCGTGCGATTGGACGCGATCGAACAGGGCAACCACGTCTTCCAGCCTGGCATGCCGGTCTTCCCGAATCCGACAGTGGACTGATGCCGATTTTGCCAAGAGGCTACAAGGCGGTGCAAAATGCGACGCATAAAGCGGCGGCATGGTTTGGCAGTAAATCGCAAGAAACGCAAAAAGCCCCGGAAAACCAGGGCCTTTTGCCAATTGTTGCAACCGATTGCGATACTGCACAAAAGCATACAGTACCCCCTAGGGGAGTCGAACCCCTGTTCTCGGACTGAGAATCCGATGTCCTGGGCCACTAGACGAAGGGGGCGGAGTAAAACCAAATACTAAGCCGTTGTGAGGCAACGGGAACTCTAGTTTTTACTAAACCGGAAAGACGCTGTCAATCGCCGTTTGATAATCATCTGCCGGCAATTGTTTTCATTCTTTTTCTGTGGCAGGGGAATCTCGTTTGGAGTTGTTCCGTGTGTTGGCTTCTCGCACGTAGCGGTCCATTTGGGGATTGTTCAGGCTGTCGCTAAGCGGCAGAAATTCATCTATTAAAATCTTGGCCGATTCCTTATAATTGCCTTGATATGATAGGACTACGCTCTGGCCGGCCAGGCCAAAAGCCCGGAGTTCTCGCTCGCCATCGCCCCGGTAAGTAAACTTTTCAAAGATATCCATTGCTTTGTCGTAATCATCATAACCGCCTTCTCTGAGGTAAAGCAGCGCCAATTGCTGATTCGCGCGATCGACGTAATAGCCTTCTTTTGGAAAGTATTTTTCGATGCTTTTCCATGCGCCTTCGGTGCCGTATTTACTTGCATAGTACCATTGTTGTTTGACGTTAGGATATTCGGGAAAATCTCCAGGATTCGATTTTGCATCGGCGAGTAAATACGGTTCGGTGACGGCAAAACGCGCTAAAACCATACCCAGCAGAAAAATGCCCGCCAAGGCCAGTAAAATCCAGCGATACCGGCGGCTTGGCCTTTGCTGCATGGCTTGGGTTTTCATCAGACTGTCGAGTTGCTGGGTGACGGCCGAACGGGAAACGAGCGCCGTCTCTCCGGCCAGCGATTCCCAGCCCGGAAGTTCTTCGGGCCAGTCTTGGCCGAAAATCTCCATCTGAATGCGGCGAAGTTCCCGCAAAATATCGCGAGCCGAAGCGCACCGCCGCTCCGGATCTTTAACAAGCATGGTGTGAACCAGCCGGCACAGGGCGGGCGGGAGGTCGGTGCGCAGGGTTTCCAGCGGCTTGGGCTGGGTTTTAAGGTGCTGCACGGCGACGGCCAAAGCCGTATCGCCCGAAAACGGCGGCGAACCGGCAAGCATCTGATAACAGGTCACGCCGAAGGAATAAATGTCGCTGCGGTGATCCAAGGCTTTGCCCTCGACCTGTTCGGGACTCATGTAAAGCGGCGTTCCCAGCGTGATGCCTATCTGGGTCAGTCCGTTGGCCGCCCCTTCGCGGGTAAGCCGGGCAAGACCGAAGTCGGCCACTTTTACCTCGCCCAAAGTGGTTATCATAATATTCTCGGGCTTGATGTCGCGGTGGACCACGCCCACTTCCGCCGCTTTGGCCAATGCAGACGCTACTTGCCGCATGATGGAAAGCGCATGGGCCACGTCCGGAGGACCGTTGCGAGCAAGCCAATCGCGGAGATTTTGACCTTGGACGTACTCCTGGGCGATATAATGGCGGCGGTCGACGTGCCCGACCTCGTAAATCTGCACGATGTTGGCGTGAACCAGCGACGCGGCCGCCTGGGCTTCGATTTCGAATCGCTGCAGGTAAGTAGGATCGTTGGCCAAGTCCGGTTTTAATATCTTTACCGCCACGCGCCGCTTGAGCGAGAGCTGTTCGGCCAGATAAATCTCGGCCATTGCGCCGCGGCCCAGCCGACGAATCAAGCGGAAATCGCCCAATTGCCGGCCCGATAGCCCGTGCTCGACATCCGATTTGGCGGGTTGTGCAGACTCATCACTCATAGGTGGGGATCTCCCATGACTTAAAACCATCTCCTTTAGTATCCCTTCTCCCTTCAGATTTGGCAACTGGCGGAATGTCGGGGCGAAATGTGAGAGGTCGCGTGCCACTGGCTCCGCCAGTGCAGATCTGGACCTCTCTCATTACCTACACAGGCAAAGCCAGTGGCACGATGGCGGGCTTTGTCGCCGCCGCTCCACCCGCCGCCGTGTACTATAATGGCGACGGGAAAAGGCCCGGCGCCATCGGGCACGCACGCATCGAGCAACAGGCTTTCATCGCCGGCTTTTCCGTACTCGACGTCGCTCTGGACCTCTGTAAAAAAGGCGTTTATCAATGCAAACGTAACCTATGAGAAAGGAATAAGTGATTTCTTGATTTGCCTCAATTAGCCTACCTACTTGTCAAAAAAAGATTCTTATGGCACAATTTGGGGGTTAGATATTCTTTTCGACTATTATATATCCTGCTTTTATGCTCGCAAAACTAAAGACCTTTTCGCTCGTGGGGATCGATGCGCTGCCGGTCGAGGTCGAGGTTGACGTTTCGCCGGCCGGGCTGCCAAAGACAATTCTCGTTGGGCTGCCTGAACAAGCGGTCAAGGAAAGCACGCATCGGGTGGAACGGGCGATCGTAAACTCGGGCTTTCAACGCCCGCAAAATCGCGTAGTGATAAACCTTGCCCCGGCCGATCTACCAAAGGAGGCGGCCTCGTTCGATATGCCTATCGCACTGGGAATTCTGGTGGGCAGCGGGCAGATTACTTCCGAGCGGCTAAAGCAATATGCCGCGGTGGGCGAATTGGCGCTGGACGGCAACACGCGCCCGACAAAAGGCGCGCTGTCGATGGCCATGGCCGCGGTCAAGGAGGATGGACTTAGCGGCATGCTCGTCCCGGCCGATAGCGCGGCCGAGGCAGCCGTGGTCGAAGGCATCGACATCATACCAATTTCCAGTCTTGCCCAGGCGGTGGCGTTTCTGGCGGGCGAAATCGAGATCGATCCCTGCCCTTCGCGCCTGGAAGATCTGTTCCGCACATATTCCACTTACGACTCCGATTTCGCCGACGTCCGGGGGCAGGAAATGGCCAAGCGGGCGCTCACGGTTGCGGCGGCGGGCGGGCATAATATTTTGATGATCGGTCCGCCGGGCTCGGGCAAAACGATGCTGGCCAAGCGGATGCCCACGATTCTGCCCGACCTTATGCCCGGCGAATTGATCGAGACCACGCGGATTTATAGTGCTGTTGGCCGTTTAAAACCGGGTCAACCGCTATTGGCCGTGCGTCCGTTTCGCTCGCCACATCACACCATCAGCAACGCGGGCCTGGTGGGCGGTGGATCGACGCCCACGCCCGGCGAAATTTCACTCGCGCATAACGGCGTGCTTTTTCTTTATTTTACATATTCTTCTAAAATGCCACAACTCTATGGCATTCATAGGCTTACGGTTTCTGTGTAAATGAATTACACAGAGACGATCTGCTTCTACTGGTACCGACTATAGGGCTGTCTGCTTAACGACAGCCTCGGTTGAGGACGGTTGAGCGGGCCGTATTATAGGAGTGTCAACATGACACAATCTGCCCGTAAGTTAGCATTGGTTGAAACAGCCCCCGAGCAAATGGAAGCGACCGGATCGACTCCAGCGACCGTATCGTGCAAGCACGATAGCCCAGAAACGATGGAATCGACCGAGGGCAAAGGCAAGCCCAAGATTGACAAGGACGTTTTAAGCCCGAATGAGGAAGCCGAGTTGGCAGACCTCGAAGCCAAGATGGAAGTCTTGGACACACAAATCTATCGTGGCCAATTGGACATGGCCGCAATGCTGCGGACGATCCAGACTAAAAAACTCTACAAGGCGAAATACAAAAGTTTTGCCACCTATGTAGAAACACGGTGGGACAAGACCGTTAGTTGGGCGTTTAAGTTGATCCAGCACCTTAATGTGTGCGACGTGCTGACAGCCCACGAGTTGGGACAATGCACCCTTAAGGAATCCGTTTTGCTTGCCCCCCTGCCAGAAAAGGATATGGTCAAAGCGGTCAAAGCCGCCAATCGAGCCGCAAAGAAACACGAAAGCCCCCGAGTTTATGCCGAGTTGGAAAAGGAAGTTTTTGCAATTCGGGGAATTGCCAAAGACACCAAATCCAAAGGGGTTTCCGCTTTCAAGGGAAAAAATTACGACGGCGAAAACATGACTGCCGCCGAATTCCGACTTGCTTTGGATTTCGTCCAGCAATTCGGGGGCGATTGGGAACGGGCAATGTTTGTTCTTCAGCAAGCACAAGCCCAAGCCGAGTTGCAAGCAGCGGAAGGGATGGTGCAATAATGCGGAAGCCAAAAGCAATAAAAATTGACATTAAAGA
Source organism: Pirellulales bacterium (assembly GCA_963844755.1). Lineage (GTDB taxonomy): Bacteria > Planctomycetota > Planctomycetia > Pirellulales > Thermoguttaceae > JBEKIK01. The sequence goes on along the minus strand of CAWJPM010000010.1, from coordinate 293,718 downwards.
CACCAAAGAGGTGCCATATGTTGCCTTGTCTATTGGACTGCAAGCCATTGCCAAAGATATGGGATACAAGCCCGATCAAAATGTGACGACGGGTATTTGTCCAATCACACGGCAAACAATTATATTTGCCCCCGATTGGATTGATGAAAAATCCCTTGATGGAATGGACGTTATTTCATTTCATCAAGTCCCCATAAATTTGTTGCCTCCCGATCAACAAATTGATGCACAGAAAATGGGATGGAAAACAACGGCTAAAATTGCCTTTGATTCTAAAACTGGGAAATGCAAATTATTTCCTCCCACCTAACAAACAACCTAACAACGAAAGGGAAAAGCCCCGCCCAAGCGGGGCTTTTTTTATTAAGATGAGGAATCTATTTACTTATATTGGATCGAAAACCACATTAGCAAAACAACTGGTGGAGCAATTCCCTCCATATAAACAAATTGTCAGTGTATTTGGTGGGACCGGTAGTGAGTTCAAATTTATCTCCCAGGCGGGCATCGAAATTTACAACGATATTGACCAAAATGTGTATAGCGTTTTTGCGTGCCTAAAAAATACTGCTTGGCATGACGAACTGGTTAGAATGTTGGTAAATTCTCCACATAGTAGAAGATTGTACCATGAGTGTTGGGAACGATTACAGGATAATCTAAGTATCTTAGATCGTGCCTATTGTTTTCTAATTGTGGGAAATCTTGGAATTCTTGGGATTCATCCATTGGATTCAAATTGTTTTTCAACGAAAAACCATAATTGATACAAGCTATTAACATTGCCTCATGCCTTACGATTATGGAGGGAAAGATTTAGACCAGTCATAGTGGAAAATTTGGATTGGAAAATACTGGTTGAAACTTATGATGCCCATGATACTTTTTTTTATTGTGACCCTCCCTATGTTGCGGAAACATATTGCAGCAAAAAACTATATTTGTATGACGATTTCCACCATTCCCGCTTTTTGTCGAAAATGAAATCTATTTGTGGTAAGTGTTTGATATGTAGTTACTCCAACGACCTTTATTCCCGATTACTTGCGGGGTGGAGAACGTCAAACATTCCAACGGTCAAGACGATCAATGGGCGTAGCCCACGAGTGGAATGGCAGTGGATGAATTACGATGTGAGGGGGGAAAAGATCGGATAGGCGGTATAGTGATGAGGAACACTCCGTCATTACTAGTCCAGAGGCAAACGAATAGTGTGTAACCATTTACACAAAAGCAATCAGTCTGATTGTTATATTCGTTCTTTATATTTCCATAAACACTGTCTAGGCTCGTCTATCTGACCGACTACAAGCCCAGTACCGCCAACCAAAGCGGACTGGGTTTTTTTGCTTTCTTGGACACTCCGTTGAACAACTACCGACTATACACTCATCAACATCGACCCTGAGACGGATCAGACAGGTGATGAATGCCCAAAATACTTTATACCGTTCCTGCGGGGACTCCATTTGCACCACGTTGGCGAATCGAAGACCCCGATGGGAATTACTGGAACGAAAAAAATCAATGCTGGACAAAGCAAATCAAAGAAGCTGGACTTTTCATCACTCCCAATGAGGCTGGTATAAAAATATATGAGTTGATGCAGACACAAGTAGCGGGAAAGATTACCAAATTTGCTCTGCCTTTCATGATTGAAGTTAAGGGTTGTAACCCTGTCAGTATTGAGGAACTTCAGAAGTGGTTGGCTCAAAATATCCAAATACACATCAACGGATTATTACTGAATGACTCTATGGTTATCATTACAGTGACCTGGGACGAACTGAAGGAAATACAATGAATAAAAGAACTACCTCTGCCTTAGATTTCTTTATGGAGATATCCGTCGAAACTAAATTGACGATCTTAGCCATTGTGTTAATGGTTTTAATAGTAGGTATTGCAGTTATATTTCTTGGAACCAAAATTAGACGGTGGCTTTTTTCATTCGGCTTTACATTTGGTCTAATGGCACTAACTGGTGCCAGAATGCCACAAGGTATGGCCGATTGTTTCTGTATTGTTATGATTTTCTTTATATGTTCAATGGTAGCAGTGATTGTCGATCTGGCTATAACATAACACCGACAACACATCTAGGCCCAAGCCAAGCGAACTCCATTAGGCGTTTGACGGTTAGCGCGTGAAAAAACTCGAAAACCTTCAGCATTTTCGGGCGTATCAAGGGTTAACAACAACATCCCTTGACCCGAACCATGGAGGTTTTCGAGTGAATACCAAGATACGACATCAGATCGCTCGACGCAAGCGGCGGATCGCGCGGCGGCTGGACAAGAACGACAACCGGGGTTGCGAGCGGCCGATGATGACCGCCGCCAACATCCACTACGAGATTGCCGATCGTACTCGGGCAACTGCCGCCGGGGGCATCGGCGCCTTGCATCTGCTGACGCGCAAACTCCAACTCGATGAGGCGATCGACCGCAACCTCTCGTTGTTCAAGATCCATCTGCCGTACCACGAGTCGGACCACGTGCTGAACATTGCCTATAACCTGCTGGCGGGCGGAACGTGCCTGGAGCACTTGGAGATTCTCCGCAAGGACGAGGCCTACCTCGACGCCCTCGGGGCGCGGCGCGTGCCCGACCCGACGACGGCAGGCGACTTCTGCCGCCGTTTCGGGGCCGGCGACATCTCTACCTTGCAGGAGACATTCAACGCCACGCGTCTGAAGGTCTGGCGTCAGCAACCCGCGGAGTTCTTCGAGGAAGCCGTGATCGAGGGCGACGGCACGATGGTCGAAACCACGGGCGAGTGCAAACAGGGCATGGACATCAACCACAAGGGCCAGTGGGGTTATCACGCCTTGGTGCTTTCCCTGGCCAATACAGGCGAGGTATTGTACGTGCTCAACCGCCCGGGCAACCGGCCCAGCCACGAACACGCCGCGGGCTATTTCGACCGCGCGGTGGCCCTCTGTCGTCAGGCGGGCTTTCGGCGGATCCTCTTGCGTGGCGACACCGACTTCTCGCAGACGGAGCATCTCGATCGCTGGGATCAGGACGGCGTGCGGTTCATCTTCGGCATCGACGCCACGCAGGCCTTGTACGAAATCGCCGAGAATCTGCGGCAAAATGCCTGGAAAGAGTTGCGTCGCCGTCCAAAGCGCAAGGTGCGCAGCGTGCGGCGGCGTGCGGAGAAGGTCAAGCAGCAGATTGTCGAACAACGCGGGTTCGAGGACGTCCGTTTGGCGAAGGAGCACGTCGCCGAGTTCATCTATCGCCCCGCGAAGTGCCGCAGGAGCTATCGGGTGATCGCGGTGTGGAAAGACCTGGAAGTGTACCAAGGCCAGAAAAAGCTGTTCGACGATTCGCGGTGCTTCTTCTATATCACCAATGCCTGGGGAACGCCCACGGAAGAAGTAGTGTTCGGGGCCAACCAGCGCTGCAATCAGGAAAACATTCTCCAACAGCTCAAAAGCGGCGTGCGGTCGCTGTCGGCCCCCGTGGACAACCTGGTGAGCAACTGGGCATACATGGTCATGGCCTCCCTGGCGTGGAGCCTGAAGGCCTGGGCCGCGTTGCTCTTGCCCGACGAGGGCCGTTGGAGCGAAAAGCACGGGGAGGAAAAACGCAAACTGCTGCGGATGGACTTTGCCACGTTTCGACGGGCGTTGGTCAACGTGCCGGCGCAGATCGTCCGTGGCGGGCGGAAGATTCTCTATCGTCTGTTGGCATGGAACCCATGGCAGCACGTGTTCTTTCGCTTGCTCGACCAGCTTCGCAAGCCGCTGCGATGCTGAGACGAGAAGCTTGAAGCTGGAGTCCGGATGCTCCGGTCCGCCGCGGCCTTGCCACAAAAGAAGGGAAAACGAACCATGCAACACCCACAACCCGACCAATCACGACTGCCCTGTGGCGGCCCCGCTCGCGCTGTGCTCCCACTCGTCCAACAAATCAGCCTCCAAAACGCCAACGGCCTTCGCTTGTTTTGGGTCTAGGCCCAAGCCAAGCGAACTCCATTAGGCGTTTGACGGTTAGCGCGTGAAAAAACTCGAAAACCTTCAGCATTTTCGGGCGTATCAAGGGTTAACAACAACATCCCTTGACCCGAACCATGGAGGTTTTCGAGTGAATACCAAGATACGACATCAGATCGCTCGACGCAAGCGGCGGATCGCGCGGCGGCTGGACAAGAACGACAACCGGGGTTGCGAGCGGCCGATGATGACCGCCGCCAACATCCACTACGAGATTGCCGATCGTACTCGGGCAACTGCCGCCGGGGGCATCGGCGCCTTGCATCTGCTGACGCGCAAACTCCAACTCGATGAGGCGATCGACCGCAACCTCTCGTTGTTCAAGATCCATCTGCCGTACCACGAGTCGGACCACGTGCTGAACATTGCCTATAACCTGCTGGCGGGCGGAACGTGCCTGGAGCACTTGGAGATTCTCCGCAAGGACGAGGCCTACCTCGACGCCCTCGGGGCGCGGCGCGTGCCCGACCCGACGACGGCAGGCGACTTCTGCCGCCGTTTCGGGGCCGGCGACATCTCTACCTTGCAGGAGACATTCAACGCCACGCGTCTGAAGGTCTGGCGTCAGCAACCCGCGGAGTTCTTCGAGGAAGCCGTGATCGAGGGCGACGGCACGATGGTCGAAACCACGGGCGAGTGCAAACAGGGCATGGACATCAACCACAAGGGCCAGTGGGGTTATCACGCCTTGGTGCTTTCCCTGGCCAATACAGGCGAGGTATTGTACGTGCTCAACCGCCCGGGCAACCGGCCCAGCCACGAACACGCCGCGGGCTATTTCGACCGCGCGGTGGCCCTCTGTCGTCAGGCGGGCTTTCGGCGGATCCTCTTGCGTGGCGACACCGACTTCTCGCAGACGGAGCATCTCGATCGCTGGGATCAGGACGGCGTGCGGTTCATCTTCGGCATCGACGCCACGCAGGCCTTGTACGAAATCGCCGAGAATCTGCGGCAAAATGCCTGGAAAGAGTTGCGTCGCCGTCCAAAGCGCAAGGTGCGCAGCGTGCGGCGGCGTGCGGAGAAGGTCAAGCAGCAGATTGTCGAACAACGCGGGTTCGAGGACGTCCGTTTGGCGAAGGAGCACGTCGCCGAGTTCATCTATCGCCCCGCGAAGTGCCGCAGGAGCTATCGGGTGATCGCGGTGTGGAAAGACCTGGAAGTGTACCAAGGCCAGAAAAAGCTGTTCGACGATTCGCGGTGCTTCTTCTATATCACCAATGCCTGGGGAACGCCCACGGAAGAAGTAGTGTTCGGGGCCAACCAGCGCTGCAATCAGGAAAACATTCTCCAACAGCTCAAAAGCGGCGTGCGGTCGCTGTCGGCCCCCGTGGACAACCTGGTGAGCAACTGGGCATACATGGTCATGGCCTCCCTGGCGTGGAGCCTGAAGGCCTGGGCCGCGTTGCTCTTGCCCGACGAGGGCCGTTGGAGCGAAAAGCACGGGGAGGAAAAACGCAAACTGCTGCGGATGGACTTTGCCACGTTTCGACGGGCGTTGGTCAACGTGCCGGCGCAGATCGTCCGTGGCGGGCGGAAGATTCTCTATCGTCTGTTGGCATGGAACCCATGGCAGCACGTGTTCTTTCGCTTGCTCGACCAGCTTCGCAAGCCGCTGCGATGCTGAGACGAGAAGCTTGAAGCTGGAGTCCGGATGCTCCGGTCCGCCGCGGCCTTGCCACAAAAGAAGGGAAAACGAACCATGCAACACCCACAACCCGACCAATCACGACTGCCCTGTGGCGGCCCCGCTCGCGCTGTGCTCCCACTCGTCCAACAAATCAGCCTCCAAAACGCCAACGGCCTTCGCTTGTTTTGGGTCTAGGTGGAGGTAATTATGAGTGACAAAATATTTTATTGGATTGCGTGCATTCTTCTAGGAATCGTTTTTGCCGGACCACTAATAGCCTTGCTTTTTTTATTTTGTTGGCCCGTAGCTATTGTGGTGATGATAATTGGTATCTTAATATTCCACAAGGTAATCGACCAGTGAGGGGACATGCCGTGTGAAAAACAACTAATCGCTCAACCTGATGGAGGCAAATAATGCCCAAAAACATCTACATCAGCACGTCTGGCATTACCCAAGCACCTCGGTTGTGCATAATGGATGATAGTGACAATTATTGGAGCGAAATGGACAATTGTTGGACGGCTGACACTACGAGAGCAGCACTCTTTTTAGACGCAGGGGATGCTGGTCAGAAGCTCCGAGAATTAATGCTGACCGAAGTTCCTGGTAAACTGCAAACATTCGTTGTTCCGCTTAAGATTGAGATCAAAACAACTCATCCAATCAGTATTTCAGAAATCCAAGAGTGGTTAGCAACTCATGTCAGATTTCACTTTGGGGACGAAGAAGATGCTTTAATGGCAGTTATTCAAGTAGACTTTGATAAAGTAGAAGAAACGATCACTGAATGAGGTCACTTGACATACCCTTGTATAATCGACAAACTACATGGATTAAGTTCACTTTACTACAAGGAGTCCATCATGGCGAAAAAAGCGGTCAACAAAGCCCAATCCGTTCGTGATTATCTCAAGGCTCATCCCGGCACTGCCAACAAAGAGGTTGCCGAGGCACTAACCAAACAAGGGATCAAGATCTCAGCCAACCACGTCGCCAATATCAAAAGCAAAATGGCGGTTTCGAAGGGAAAGCGGAAACGTCGTAGCAAAGCAGCGACCGCCATGTCTACCAAGAGCGGCGTCGGCGTTCATGAGATCAAAGCGGCTTTTGTTCTGCTAAAGCAGTGCGGTGGAGTCGAAAGTGCTAAAAAGGCGTTGGATGCTGCCCGAGAGATTCAGAAAGTATTGTAGAGTGGATGAGTGAGACCTTACCGTCCCTCAAAAATTTGCGGCGGCGATTTTTGGAAACTCGAAAATGAAAATCATTTTCAGCGGGTACGAATATTTCCTTATAGCGGATTTAGATAATTGTGCGGCGGGATTTTCGAGGGCGAGATTTTATAGAGTTGCCTATGCACGGGAGGAAAAAAATCAATTCACATAAAAAGAAACTTTGGGACATTGCCCCGTGTGGGGCTAGTCGGTGTCTGAGAGATGTCGGGAATCCCCTCAAATTGTTTCATTTTTGACTTTGCGACACAGAAGTGCTTGGGGGAAGGAAGTTCTGGTCTGATCTGTTGGCAACCATCCTACCTAAAGTGAACGAAGATGGATAGCACACAACCAAGAATTCATCTCATTGAAAAGCTCAACTTGTTCAAACCGCTTGGTGAAGGGAAATGGGAAAGTGGTTGGTGGGCAATCCCAGAAGAAACAGCTAGAGCCTTAATTGGAGGACTGATTCTCTTTCACGAAGAGCAGAAAAAGCCTTCGTATTTTGGAGGCAAAATATCGGATTATAGAATTGAGGGAGTTGGTGAATACGAAGGACGGATAATCTTTAAGTTTGAGTTTCTCCAAGAGTGCAAAGGGGTAAAGGCTGGTTCAGATGGATGGTCTTTTGAAAAGAAAATCACTTGGGGTAATTAACGTTACACGACTTCTTCCAGCACCCTATAAATCGTTGGTCTGCTTAATCCCGTTACCCTGGAAATATGGGTAATTTTTTTGCCTGCCGTTCGCATTTCTCGAATGGCTGTAAGCTGGTCATCCGTTACTCTCCAACGCCAGCCCTTCTTACTGCCACCCCATCTCTTTCCCTTTCGACGTGCTACAGCTTGTCCTGCCGCCACTCGTTCAGCCCTGACCTCAGTCTCATACTCGGCAACCGACGCCAAAATACGGGCGTGGAGACGACCAGCAGGGCTTGCCAGGGAGAAACCATCCTTCAGGGAAACCAGATCGACCTTCCTCTCAGTCAATTCATCAAATAATTGGCATAGTCCCCGTGTTGTCCTTCCAAGACGATCCAGCCGCCAGACAACGATCCGTTCTACTTTTCCTGATCGTAAATCGGAAGCCAACTTTTCCATGCCAGGACGATCCATAGTCTTGCCACTGAACTTGTCTCGATACCACTGAACCCCTCCATTATGAGAAGAGACCCAGCGTTCAAGGTCGGGCAGTTGGGAAGCATGATCTTGCTGCTTGCTGCTTACCCTCATGTATATTGCTGTGTGCTTGGGCATGGATTGTGATCCTGTTTTGTAAAATGCCGATTATGCGTGACCGTTTACAATATCCGTCTCAATAATCACCCAGTTTTTGAGTATTCTTTGGGTTGGTTTTGACGAATATTGACTGTTTACAATTTACTAGTCGGTCAGCCTAAGTAGCAGGAGAGAACCACTTGTTCATGAGTGGGATTTGACATAGGCTATTGGAAATGGTACGACTAATCCCTACTATTTCAGGAGATAATCATGAAAGGTAAACTTGCTATTCTTATTCTAGTTGGAGCAGTGATTGGGCTTAGTGCATCGTCATTATTGAAGCAGTCAGAAGCACAAGGCCAGGTCAAACAGGAAAAACAGACGTGGGAATTTAAGGTTGAACCTTTCAGGGTAGGTGAAGGTATGGAAAGCACTCATGCAAGATTAATTAGTGGACTTGCATCTGAGGGTTGGGAATACGTCGGTTTAATTGGTTCGGGTCCGGTTGAAAATCGCACTTATTCAGTTGGGAATGTCCTGTTCAAACGTCTCAAGAAATGACGACCAACATAGTTGTTATCAAAAGGGCTCCCGCAATGCAGGAGCCCCTGTCACCTCCCTTCTTAATGTGGCTTAAAGCCAAAGTAGAACCTTGGGGAATGTTGAAACATGAGACTGCCCTTTACACCATCCGACCTGCGTCGGACGACAACCAGAGGTGCCATGAAGCCAATAGCCTCGAAGTCCTGACACATTTCGTCTGTATTCCAAACTTTGCCATGTTCCATTTCTAATGCTTCTCTGCTCCCTGGTGCTGCGTTGATCTCGGCAATCAATTCTCTGCGGATGGGTTCTGTCGGATCGGACATGCGATTGCTCCTTATGATTGAGTAGTTGTCATGAATGGGAAGTGTCAGACACATCGCCGAGGATTTAGTCGGTGTCTCTATGAAACTGCCCTGCTTCGAGATAGTTTTCCACTGCTCTGTAATAGGCACAGTAATCCAATTCTGGGTCACCCGTTACGTCGTAGGAAATTGTATCGCCCCGAAGTCCCTTCCCATCCTCGGTCATCCATTGGCAATCAATTCCATCAGCACCTTGCCAAAAAGGAGTAGCACAGAATACTCTGTCTTTAAAATTGCCATAGAAGATTGAACCCGAACGGCATAGGGTTACATGCTTCAGTCGCTTTACTAAAAGGTCTGCGACTCTTTCCCAAAAGTATTCGTATTTTTCTGCGTTGGTCATACTGTCCTTTCACATTGTTCAGTCGGTGTCTGTGCTGTTCAGATCGGCGAAAGCCCAATCGACCCACGTCTGATACATTTCTCGCCATTCATCCGTGTTGCGGGGCGGGACTTCTTTCCCCTGTTCCCGCCACCAGCATTCAGCGTGTTCAGCCAATGTCATTTCCATACTTCCTCCTGGCTGTGAAATCCACCTTCCGCTTTTGGCGGATTGACCATCTTATACGGGTTGCCATTGAACAGCATTGCGAATGGCACGAATTGAATCTCACCATTGGGTAAGCGGTTTGCAGCACTAATGACCGCCACTGTCTCCCCCGTTGCCGACAACTGGCATTCCATTAGAGCAACATCCCCATTCTGAAAAGCATCGACCAGTGTTTGGAAGTTCTGCTTGTGTCCTTTTAAGAGTGCCATGATTATCTCCTGTTGTTGCTCGACCGTCTCAGTCGGTGTCACTGAGACGGTCAGATGAGATGAGGAATCAATATTCCGAAGGCTTCAAAATCGTCGTTGCAGACTCGATGTCCCTGATCGTCCGCCGCCTCGGTGATTATCCAAAGGCGTTCGCCTTTGAGTGTTCGGTATGCATCAATAAGCGGCTTCCATCGACCAGGGATTGATCGTTGAGCTGCTTGTCCTCTTCGCAGACTTCGTCCCCAATCGCCACACTGATGTTTTTCAAGGAAGAACTGTGGCGTTTGCCCACTCTCTTCTAATGCCTCCAACGCACCTGGAGTTGCCACTACTTGACCGAGATTGAATTTTGGTTTGCAGATTGCGTTCATTGTTTTCTCCATTGAAGGTTGATTTTCATCACAATGCATCTAGTCGGTGTCAGCCAGTGCAAAATGCCGTGCCAATCGACGACGACGCTCGTGGTGGATTTGTGATGCACGTTTGATTGGACGCAGCTGGTATCCGATCCTGGTAAGTTCCTCAACAAGGTCGGCACTTTCTTCTTCATTGGCTGGTCGAGTATTCATGATCACGCCGTGATAATCGGCACCGCCATGCTGCCCAACATGCTCGTAGGAATCGCAGTATCGCCCGTATAAATCAGTGGGAATCTCGGGAAATAGAGCAATGACGCCGAATCCATCCCGCCATTTTCTAAACACAACAATGTCTTTGTCCATTGGTTTTCTCCTTTCGCCGAGATAAGTCGGTGTCATTCCAGTTTCAGTTTTGAGACGGATCACCCATACAGAGACAGCACCGCTTCTCGAATCCGCCTCCAGTCCCGTTCGTCACCATGTTTTTCTCACTTCGGGCATTGGCGTGACGTAGGCGGACAAGATTGCATCACAATCATCAGATCGAAATGAGATTGCAGGCGACCAGCCGAAGCCGAAACCTGGGGCTCCGAGGCTGCCCATCGTTTCTGTGCTTTCGGCAAACAGATCCGCAGTGATTGATGAACTCTTCGAATTGTTCTCGGTCAGGATGGCACACCATTTTCGGTGATGACCCCGCTTCCACTCGCCTTCGAGGTAACCATAGTCGTATTGCTCATCGCCCTCGGTTCGATCCCAGAGTTTTCGGACATGGGGAGGGAGCGAAGCGGCTGATTCGTTCGTGAGCGGGAACATCGACACTGTAAATAATGCTGAATTGCATATAGCGTCCTTGTGTAAGAGGATGTTGGACGCTGATGGAGTCGGTGTCGTTGCTTATAATGATCGAGTATCCGCTTGAATTTGAATCATTGTCGCCATTCCCCACTCTCGAACCGTTGCATCAATCCAGTAAAAATATATTTGGGTAAATTGCCAGAATAGCATTTGCCCACTTGCAGATTTTTATTGTGTTGCTGTGTCTTATCACGGCAGACTTGAATTAGTTGATAAGGAGCAAGCCAATTCCCGATCCGTTCAAGTCGTTTGCATCGACCAATAATTTCCTCCACGTACTCTTGCCTTTCCAAGAATTCCAAAAGTTGCTCACGGTAGGTATCGTATCCATCATCCTGCTTTTGAATTGCTGGCATGACCTCGATTGCCTCTGAATTGGTCGCTAGCTCACAGCAACGGCTAAGCCGATCATTCCATAGATCGGCTAGGCTCTGCGGCACTGGCTGGCACTCCCTGGGTTTCTGTGGATCGCTAGGAGCCTCTGGTTCGCTCTGAACTACAGACGGCACTATATTTGCCTCTGGTTCGCTCTGCGGCACTCTGGCTGGCTCTGGTTCGATAGCTGTGGGCTTCCAGTCGGTATTGACTGTGTATCCCTTAAGCACTCCCTTTTTTTGCAGTGATTGTAGTAATTCAGCAATCGTGGAGCGTGCAAACCCAGTAAGTTTTGATAGTCCTGATTTGCTTTGCCTTCCTTTGTTGCGAAGAGAGTACAGATAAGACAGTAGGATTGATTCGTTGAAGGTCAAGGCTGGATCAGTATAAAGCCAGACATACGCTAGGTTATCTCCCCAGTACTCTTGATCCTTATTACAACGACTACACAATCTTTCTGTTGGCTGTAGAGCCTCCCATTTGCTTCCAGTTGCTCTAACTAATTCCAGTTGCTCCAATTCCCGCAAGGTGCGTTTAATCAATCGCTTGTTCGATCCAGTCTCTTTGACCAGTGCATAGACCGATAATCCTGTACGACTATCAACCAGTAGCGAATACACTACCTTTTCTTTTATCTCCAAGTTAATGTTGATTAACTTATAGTCTCTTTCCACATACTGCATAATCCTCCTTTTATTTAAAGTTTTCATTCGGCTGTTAGAATGAAAGTTATAGTTACAGTTAGAATATATTATTGTGTCGATTTGTCCCCTATTTTTGCTTGTTTTGTCCCCTAGTCCGTCCCGTCTTCATCCCTAGTCTGTCCCGTCTCCGTCCCGAGTCTGTCCCCTATTTGTGATTTATGGGTAGGGGACAAATCGACACCCTCTAGCCTATCAACACTGCAAAAAGTGCTGTTTCTCTCTTGAGAATTATTAATCCGTTGCTGTGAGCTAGCGACCGCTTCTATAGGAATTTGGTCGTTTCGCTCTTCGTAATTATTAACCCGCTTATCGAGATATTCATTGATTGCTGAACCAACGGCTCGATACATTTTTATTCCATGATCCTTGGCGTATTTTTTCATTCTCGCAATCGCATCTTTTTCAGCGACTATCGTATCGTATCCGTATTGTTCGTTATTCATAAATCCTCCTTTACATATAATAGTAGTTCCGTTTTCATTTTTTCAAATAATTCTCTTAAAATATATATTTTTAGAAAATAAAAAGATTTTTCGTAAAAATGAAAACGAGAATACTATTATATGTAGAGGTTCATTTCGAGCCTAATTAAAAGGAGAAACATGAGGCGAATGAAATTAAAAATATACGAAATGATCAATGGAGATATCTTGTTCCGCACAACTCGCCGTTGGATCGACCCAAGCCATATTCAACGAGTTACGGAAGTCAATGGATACGTGAAGGATTTGCTGAATCGCAAGTTACGATCATGGGGATATGAAGAAACTGTCAGCTATGCGGGAGTATCTTATAATGCAAACTTGGTGCGTAGCTTTCATGCGAGATTCAGGATTGATAGCGTATATTATTGGACTAATGAGCATACCCTTGAGCGATTGATTGATAATATCTTTACACAATTTGCCCGCACCCATGAACCTCGTTGGTTAAGCGATGAGGAATGGGAAGATGGCAGGCTTGAGTATGAGCGTGAAATGGCAGAATTAGGACAAGGATATGTTAAAGACGAACCAGCAGACCCAATACTTGACTGGAAGGAAGTAGGGTTTTAATAGCTGAACAAAGACCTTGTAGTTTGCCAAACTGTATAATCCTGCATTAAAATAGTTGGTGTCAGTCTTCCTTATGCCGTGCCAATATCCTATAGAAACTCGCTCGACTCTTACCTGTTTTCTGGCACCAGTATGTCATCTGGTCTTTGACATCAGTGAAGCGGGTCAATGCATCCTTTAGTAGGCGGATGTCCTGATGTTTTGAGTCCAGCCTTTTTGTTGCTGGCAATTTCAGTCCCAAAGTTTGGAGTTGAGACTTTACAAGAGGTTGCCAATCTATATTTTGAGACCGTGCATACTGAAGCTTGCGGATACTTGGCGTCAGCAGTCGCATCGACAACTGACGATCCTCGGCATTGTCAGCGATATAGTCAATGACCATCGAGCAATCCTCGGATGATATATTGTGAAATCCTTGTGACGACACGCAACGCATCAGGTCCAAAACTTCCTCGTTTGTCGCTGCCAACTCGAAAATATCGCAACGAGATAAGACTGCCTTAAACGCATCATTTTTGCCTGGGATCACATTCGCCGAAAATATGCATCGGCTCGTGAATTCAAATTGTGGTGGCAGATTGGATGGTAGTTGGCTCGATCCATAGGTGACTACCCGTGGATTGCCCCAAAGTGCAGATCTCAACAAGCCCAAATGGGCCATAGACGAAAACATGGAATCCACATCATCGAAAAATATGACCTGCTCGTCTCGATACAGGAAAAGTGTTGAATACAAGGATAAAGGCGTTACGTGACTGTTGATCAATACTGGCGTGATGTTTTCCTCTCCCAAAGTTCGGAGAATAGTTCTGCTTTTCCCAAGCCCTCCCTGACTTCCAAAAACAAAGAGAGCGTGACTCAACTTCCTCGCTACCATTTTGACGTGGTGAGCCAACAACTGTTGTTTCTGCTCCAGAGCAGAGAGACCTGGCTCCACAGTGATTTCATTTTCAAATTCGTTCATACTTTCTTTCCTTATTGTTTTTGCCCGATCATCTAGTCGGTGTCATTTGTAGGAGTCTGTTTGCTTCCTTCAGATCTTCCTTAGAAGGCTTGTATGCCAAGAGTTTTTCAATGGCATGCACAAAGTCGCCGATCAGCAAACCGTTGTTTAAGGTGATCTCATTGTTGTAATAGTGCCAATTCCATTTACCACTGAAGGGATTACTGATCCCTTTCGTAAAAACAGTAGCAGCAAATTGATCCTCAAAACGACAGGCAATCCAGCAGTCGTAAATATGGATACTCAACTTGCCGATTGGCGTGTGCAGAATATAGCCGTCGTTGTGTCTTGTTGCTCCAACACTTTCGATTAACTCCTGGACATTATGACGAAAGAAGGATTGTGCTTTAAGTAATTTCTTTGTGATCATAGTTTCCTTTCGGCAGTAAAGTCGGTATCGTTTACACGAGTTCGATCTGCGAAAATCCCAGTGCCTCAAATGCTGCTCGAAGCTGACCCTCGGTTGGGTATCCACCACGGTCGCTGCATTCAATCGCAGTACAATCGTGGTTACTAAACCAATCATAAACAGATTCTTCCCAGTTTTTGGGCAGTTTGTACTCGTTTTTCAGTTTCCAAGCAGCATCGGCAAGGTTTTCAATCGTTGCTTCATATTCCCGATTACAGTAATCGTCTTCGTCGAGAATCGGATAGTCAGTTAGGCGTTGGGCAATCTCGTGGTAAGTGCGAAATGCTCGTGTAATATGCCCACGGTGATATACTCGGATAGAGAACCCATCAATCCAGCCGCATGCCCAGTGGTGATGGTGTTCGGCAATCATGTCCTTACCAATTAACGGTTTCAGTACATTTGTGATAGCTTTGGCGTTACTCAATTCAATGAGACCAGAATCTCTGTGGTGTGTATAAACGACTGCCCAGTTTTCGGGATCATGGAGTTCACTTGCACGATGCCAACTGAAACATTCAAAATGCCGCCAGTTGCCGGCCGCCTCTTTTGCGGCATCTTCTATTTTTATTTCTCCGAGTCGCATAATATATCTCCTGTTTGTTTCCCTTACCCTTAAGTCGGTGTCGGAATCTTACCGAGCAAAAGGGGATTGGAGCGAAGCCCAAAATCCTGTAGGATACAAAAGGAGGAAAGTGGAATGGAAAAGACTTCAAATGTTCGAAAGCGATGCCGAATATGGCTAGTGTTCGCTTCCTATATTTTGTTCTTGCCCACGTTGGGCGTCATTATCTGGTTCTTCCCAAACCTCAATAACCGCATATTGTCAGATGTCTTTCTCACGATAGCCTACAGTTGTGTATCGCTGCTGGGAATCTGGGTCGGATTAAGTAGCATTGCTCTATGGCGACGTGTTATCGGAGCAGCACTCGGCATTATTTATTTTGCACTAATGATAACTGGGAATAGATGGATTCCAACCAGAACTTACCTCGATACGACGACTAGGCTTTTGTCTTCGTTATCTGAATTCTTTCTGCAATTAATCGTTGTTGCAGGATCTTTACTTGTAATCCATGGATTCGGAATGAGGCTACGCCTCCTCGATCCAAATTGTCGGCAAGATCGAGGTTTTCAGTACTCGCTGTTTAGCCTGATGGGTCTAACGTTGGCTGTTGCCCTGTTGTTTGCTGCAATCAATACCTCTCAAGTGGCTTGGATAAATAAACTCTTCGTCCCCTATACTGACCTACATTTCCTCACGGATGTTTGCCTTCCAACGATGGTCATTGCACTAATCGCTGTCTGGGCAGGTTTGGCACAGGGGCAAACCTCGATTCGGCTTCTAATAGGATTATTTGCAGCTTCTTGTGTTGGTTTTATATTTTGGTTCGCCAAAACGAGAATATATAGGGATAATGTTTGGTTGGAATTCTTCGTAATTCCAATGTTCATGTTCTTTGTACTGCAATATATTTTTATTGTGTTGCCGCTCTTAGTTGTCAGATCAATGGGCTATCGTATTGTGAATAATCTTGAGCATAAATCAACGTCGATCTAGTCGGTGTCAAAGGGGAGCGACAGCGTGCCGCTCCCCATGCAGGAGACTATTCAGCCAAAACTTCTTCCGCTTCGGGCTGTTCTACTTGGCTGAAGGACATGATGTAATCCGCCGCTTTGCTGGCTTGTGAACTGGCTTGGAATATGAACTTATGGTCGCTCTTCATTGCCTTCAACCAGTTTTGTAAATAACTGGCATGATTGGGCAGATTTTCAGTGATTGGGATGCCGATTTCCGTGGCAATGTAGCAGCTTCCAATTTCTGCAATTAGTTCGCCCATCGCATATCCATTTTCTTTTCGATTCCAATCGAGCCTCTTTTCACTCCAATGCACTATTTCATGAAAAATTGTTTCGTAGTACTCTGATGCGTTGAATTGTTCTCGTAGTGGAACTTGAATGTAGTCACCAAGACGATTGTAAAATGCTCTGTTGCCGCCGTAGCGAATATCTGCTCCAGTCGATGCGATAACCTGATCAGCATTTTCGTATCTGGTTATACAGTCGGTGTTATTTATTGAATTGCCAACTCGCAGGTGGTCAAGATTGCCCTGAACTTGATCGATGCAAAAGACCGTGTAGGTTCGCATCATGTAAATCGTCTTCTCTTTTTCTTTTCCATCTTCGTCTTTTTCAACTATCTGGAGTGGCTTGTAGAAGATGATCGAAGTTCCCCATTCTCCAGGCGGCACATCATCTGGTCGCCGCATAACCTGTCCGCCGAGTTCTTGCCACTGCTTAAATGTTGCCCACCACTTGCTTTGAAATCCGTGTCGCATTCCAGCAATTTGAAGGAGCAGCGGGTTGATGCCCCTATACTTATTTTTGCTAACGATGTTCGCTGGACAACCTGCATTCGGATCATTTCGCCACGGCATTCGCCATGGTGGAAGACCACCTTTGGTCAGGGCTTCGATGATGGTTTTGGTAATTTTCTCACGAATCTCATTTTGACTTGACATGATCGTCTCCTGCACTTGGGTTATACGTAACGATCCCTTAGTCGGTGTCAGGTGGGGTTGTGAGGCGTTTTGGGAATCGCATGAGAATTGAGACTGGCGGTTGTCTCAGGGCTGATCTCGGGCAAAAACATAAAAGTGAGACGGGAAGTTCGCAACCTAACTCTATGCCCAAGAAAGAGATATGACGACATGTAAGGGCTTTGTCTCAAATCTCAAGGGAAATCAGAATGCGGCACGGACAGTTCCAAAGGCGTTTGGAACGGTGAGATGGGGATGGAAATTGAGACTATCGAACATCAAATCAAAGAAGAAGTTACGGTTATTAGTCTCAAATTTGCTGAGATTTTGGAAATGACTGGTGGGGAAATCATATAGGTTGGCGGTAAAAACCCACAGGTCAAAGCTGGCTGTTGCCAGAAGCCGCTTAGCCGAACTGGAAGCAGGCCATCTAACCGTTCTTTAGCTTCATCCACGGGCATTGAGCAAATTCTTTAAGGCGTTCAGTCCACCTCGAAATGTCAACCGGATCACGAGCCGAAACAACTTCCTTTTGGAGTAATTCGCTCAATTCACTTAAGTTTTCCCTAGATTTTCTAGCTTCAGTAGTAAATCCACTACACTCTCGTTCCAGTGCAAGAATACACCGTTCAAGATCAGCCCGACTTGCACCTCGATGATGGGCTTTCTGAAATGCTAAGACAGTGAGTTTAACACACTTATGAAGCGACTCTCGTTGAGACCGTCTCTGTGCCTCGTCAATCATTGTCCGCAGTTTATTGCATGTGATCCGCACATTCCCTTCAAATTGTTCAAGAGAAGGTTCCTTGTCGAAAACACCGTCCATCATGTGATCTACAAAGGCATCCAGCAGTTCCCCTTTAAGTTCCTCTTTTTTAATATCTTTTCTTTCAGTACCAAGCTTTGCTCTGAGGACCGATACAAGACGATCTGCCACGGTACTGTCATCCTCCTGTGTGTTTAATGCCGCTTCAACCTCAACTATATCCACTTTCTCCGACCAACGATCCTTCAAATACTTCACAGATGATATCGCCAGAAGGTGGGATGGCATCATATCCTCCAAAACCCTCGGTTTTTGTGTCCAGGGTGTTTGGAGACTAAGCCCGTCAATTGTTGTGATAAAAGCCTCATCAACGATTTTCATACTTGTTAGTTCCTGAAAAGCAAGATTTCCAGCTTTATCACCATCGAGTAGAACAACAACAACTGGTCGCCTTTCATCTCCGCTAATAGACTTCTCCACAAGCCTACGTACATTAGTTGCACCTCCCGCTGATATGAATGTTGTTGTATTCAGATTCAAAAGTGCATCAACATCACTCGGATCTCCAAACTTTTGGATGGCAGCAACGAGAATTCGCTGGTCAGACACACCTTCTAGAACTATGTTTGTCGATCCCATGAATAGTGTTTCAGCACAATCAACGCCAAGTGCTGATCGTATCGGTTCATAACGGCGAATATTGGATCGTGGAACAAATTGGGTGCCCTCATTCCCATCGCCTTTTCTAACCAAACATAAACGATGCGGGAAGTTTCGATTGATTAGGAAAGGAGAATGAGTTGTGTAAACTAACTGACAGGAACCACTAGCAGATTTTGTACTGACAAGCGATTCAAACACCTGTAATAGGTTACGTTGACCTGCAATGAATAGGAAACTGTCTGGCTCGTCCATCAGGACAATTGATCCCCTTGATTCGTTTGCCCGCTCAATTGCTTTCGCTTGGATATAGTAGCTTAAGAAGTACCGTAATCCTGAACTGCGTTCGTTGAAAGTGTATTTTGCCCCTGTCTTGTCAGTTATTTCAAAATAAAAAAATCCCGATTTGTAATCGATAGTCAGTCGGAATTCATCATCCTGTTGCCAGAAGTGGGTTATATCCAAAGTTTCATCAATACGGTGGTTGATTTCAGCAACTAATCGTTCGACATATCCTCGATTCTCTGTTCCAAGCTGGGCAATTTGTCTTAAACTCTCTGCTCGAATCCCCAAAACGTCTTTGAATAGGAGTGTTTCGAGTTTGCCTTTTGTTCGTAATCCAATGGCGGCAGCATTTAGTGATTCGCATAGAGATGTATAGGTATCCGCTGTTGGCTGATCCACAGCTTTATTCGCTTCTAATTTCAAAGAAAGCATCTTTTGTGCTAAATTTTGGAGTGCAAGTGGATCAAAAACTGTGCCTGGAGTGCCACTGTCGTACAATTGCAGTAGTTGATTGACGTGTACCTCATTTGAAAGAGCCACTTCAGCGTCAATGAATTGCAATGCAGGGAAGGCACTGTCACAGACAGCCTTCCATTTCTGCTTCGTAACAAATCCAAGTTGAGAGTTTGTATTTGAAAAAAATATTTGTGCAAAGCAGTCTGGAGTATTGGCTCCATCCAGGATGACTGTACAATGGGGAATCACATTAGTTACATCTAGGTCGCCGGGTGGCTTATCAAATCCTAACTCCTTTAGCGTTTCTGTAAACTCATCAGCGGTTGCAAACGATAATTCAATACCAAGATTAGGCCAAATGTCCTTTTCTAATCCCTCAAAAGCACAATAACGGCAGATGTCTTGAACGGCGTAATCATGATCATCATCGCCAATGCCCTTTCCAGTAAACACTTTTGCCACTGCTGACAGCAAATGTGATTTGCCGCTTTCGTTTGCTCCCACGATGGTCGTAATTTGGGTATCAAGTGGAATTTCGACAAAGGGCAAATGCTGACCTAAATAGATCTCCCACGGAGCAGGATTATGATCTGGCAAATCACTATAACCGTGGTATCGTGTATTGAAAGATTTATACCAGCGAAGCAATACTTTTGAAGCCCGCATTTGAGACCCCTTCATTTAGGAGTTTTTTGTTCAGCAATTTAGGGATTTGTATTCCCAAGTTTGATTACCAAGCCTCACCACTTGGTACCCACATTCCCAGTATGAATGTATCGTTGCAATCGACTATCGTCAATATAGGCAAACAGGGCAAGATATTGCTCCGGAAGGTCAATTACCTCCTTCTTGGCAAATCCGCCAGATCTGGCGGATTTCGAATTTTAGGGGGGGTTAGACAGAATTTCGGCGGTGGGCTTGCTAGAATGATCTTTTGCCGTAATTTTCCCGCTTTTTCAGGGGGAATGAGGTGCTAGTGTACAGCCCCCCAAAATGGTAAAATTGGGGGTTCATACATCAAAGCAGGATCTTGTCCTTTCCAACATGCAATCTGATGGAAAATCATGTCCAACAACCATAGCGAAATTGAAAAACGTCTTTGGGATTCCGCCGATGAATTGCGGGCAAATTCCAAACTCAAATCTTCCGAATACTCGGTGCCTGTCCTCGGTCTGATCTTTCTACGCTACGCTGACCATAAATTCAGCGTTGCCGAAAAGGATTTGGCGGGGAAAAGCTCGGGGCGGCGTTCCATCGGCAAAGCCGACTATCAAGCCAAGGGGGTCATGTATCTACCCCCGACTGCTCGCTTTTCCAAATTGCTCGCAATGCCCGAGGGCGAGAACATCGGCAAGGCAATCAACGATGCCATGAAGGCTATCGAAGCCGAAAACGAAGAACTCAAGGACGTGCTGCCCAAGACCTACAATCGCTTGGAAAACGATACGCTTTTTGCCCTGCTCAAAAACTTCTCCCTCATCCCGATGGATGTAGAAGGCGACACATTTGGGAAGATTTACGAATACTTCCTGGGTAATTTTGCTAGGGCTGAAGGACAAAAGGGAGGCGAGTTTTTCACACCCACCTGTCTGGTTAAATTGATTGTGGAAGTCATCGAACCGTATCACGGGAGGATTTTTGATCCTGCCTGTGGTTCGGGAGGTATGTTCGTGCAAAGTGCAAGGTTTGTTGCAAATCATAAAAAGAATCCCAACAGTGAAATTTCCGTCTTTGGAGAGGAACGGGTAGCCGAAACGGTGCGGCTGTGTCGAATGAATCTTGCCGTGCATGGGCTTTCGGGGGACATCAGACAAGGGAATACATATTACGAAGATTTGCACGGCAGCGTGGACAAGTTCAATTTCGTAATGGCAAATCCACCATTTAACGTGGATAAGGTTGATAAGGAGAAAATCAAAGACGATCCTCGCTTTCCCTTCGGGATGCCCAAGCCCGACAACGCCAATTATCTCTGGATCGAAATTTTTTATAGTTCTCTGGCATCCAACGGTCGGGCGGGATTTGTTATGGCGAATTCCACCGCTGATGCACGCCAGTCTGAACAGGTCATCAGACAGAAATTGCTCCAAGCCCAAGCCGTGGACGTAATGATCTCCATCGGTCCTAACTTCTTTTATACAGTCACCCTGCCTTGCACACTTTGGTTTTTGGACAAGGGGAAAAAGAAAACCGACCGCAAGGACAAGGTACTTTTCATTGATGCACGACACATTTTCCGACAAATAGATCGGGCACACCGCAAGTTCAGCCCCAAGCAGATCGAGTACATCGCCAATATTGCCCGGCTTTATAGAAGGGAGAAGCCGGAATTCATAGTTGGGGACGACGAAGAATTTCCTGGTTCCGATCCAAACCTGAAAGAAACATTCCCTAAGCTGAAATATGCCGATGTACCGGGGCTCTGCAAAGTGGCAACCTTGGCTGAAATTGAAGCCCAAGGTTGGAGTCTGAATCCGGGCCGCTATGTTGGCGTAGACTCACAACACGTCATGCCAGACGTGGAGTTTGAATCACAATTGGTTAAACTGCGAAGTGAATATCAACAACTTTCCGAAGAAGCGGTTGCTCATGATAAAGTAATTATTGCGGCATTACACAACATATTAAGGCGACGGTGATGCCAACAATTTCGCTATTTTTCGGCATCACTGTGATGCTTAATAATAACGACCATCCTCCCCCGCATATACATGTCAGGTACGGAGGCAAGAGTGCACGTGTTACAATAACAAATGCCAAATTGTTAGAAGGTAAATTTCCACGCAGGCAATTTGCCCTCGTCAAGGAATGGGTACTAAAGAACCGGACCGAGTTGCTTGAAAACTGGAACCTTGCAATTGCTCATCAAGAAGTATTTAGAATAGAGCCTCTTTAATGACTGAAAACTACTATCATTCAAAAAGTCTTGGTGATGTTTGCCAGAAGATTACCGTTGGACACGTCGGAACAATGGCATCTCATTACGTGGAAGGAGGTATCCCGTTCTTGCGTTCTCAGAACATCGTTTCATTCAGCCTGCAAATGGATGGCGTCAAGAAAATACCTCCGGCGTTCCACAGTCAACTCAGAAAATCTGAACTACTCCCAGGGGACGTAGTAGTTGTAAGAACGGGCTACCCTGGAACTGCAGCAGTTATTCCAAAGTCGCTGCGAATCGCAAACTGTGCTGACCTCGTTGTTATTCGCCCAGGGAGGAATCTCGATCCATGGTTTTTGTGTGCAATATTTAACTCAACTTGGGGGAAGGCGATGGTATCAGGCAACCTGGTGGGAGCAGCACAACAACATTTTAATGTTGCATCTGCACGGGCACTCCGTATTCCATTTCCAAATGCTGCGACACAGAAAAAGATTGGAATCGTTGCAAGAACACTCGCTTTTTTGGTTGAGAACAACACCCGCCGCATTGCCATTCTGGAGGCGATGGCCCAGACGATTTATCGGGAGTGGTTCGTTGAGTTCCACTTCCCTGGCCACGAAAAGGTCAAACTCGTTGATTCGCCGCTGGGGAAGATTCCAGCGGGGTGGCGATGGAAGGAATTGACCGAACATGGGTTTGTTGGTCGAGGCAAGTCACGGCACCGTCCCCGCAATGAACAGACATTGTATGGTGGGCCATACCCATTCTTCCAAACAGGTGATATTAAAGAGGCATGTGTGTTTTTGTGGAAGTATTCTCAAACCTACAGTGAGGCTGGCCTTGCTCAAAGCAAACTGTGGGAGCCAGGAACCCTGTGCATAACCATAGCTGCGAACATTGCGGAAACTGCAATCCTCGCAAGAAAAGCATGTTTTCCAGACAGTGTTGTTGGATTTGTGCCAGATTTGGACAAGTCCGATGTCTTCTATATCAAAATGTTTATAGATTCGATCAAGCGACAAATGCAAAATGTTTCCCGGGGGACAACGCAAGACAACCTCAGCTTGGAAAAGTTATTGCGGTTCCAGATTCCGACTCCTCCATTCTCACAACTGTTGAGATTTAGAGAAGTTGTAACGCCGTTGTTTGATGAGCTACTCACCTTATCGAAGAAGAATGACACGATTTGCTCAATTCGTGACCTCCTAATCCCCAAACTAATTTCCGGCCAACTGCACGTAGAAGACCTTGATATCGAAACCGGTGAAGCTGTGACTATGATGGAGTGACCACCAGATGACCAACATCGACTTTTCCGAAAATACCTTGGTGGAACAGCCCGCAATATCCCTGTTTGGTGAGTTGAAATACGAAACTGCCAACTGCTACCATGAAACCTTCGGGCAGGCAGGAACTCTAGGACGACAAACCACTGCCGATGTGATTCTTGTCCCACGTTTGCGAGCGGCATTGGAAAACCTCAATCCCGATCTCCCCTCCCAAGCGATTACCCTTGCCATTGAAGAATTGGGCAAGGATCGTAGTGCCATGAGTCCCGCCCAAGCGAATCGGGAAGTCTATAAACTGCTCAAAAACGGCATCAAAGTTCCGATTCAAACGGGCGATGAAGAGGACTATGTGGATGTAACGGTCATCGACTGGAAAAATCCCACAAACAACGACTTTTTCTTGGCTTCCCAATTCTGGGTATCAGGGGATATTTATAAACGCCGTGCCGATCTGATTGGCTTCGTCAACGGATTGCCACTAATCTTCATCGAACTGAAGAAATCGCATGGCAAATTGGAAAATGCCTATAAGCACAACCTAAAAGATTACAAAAATACCATTCCCCATCTCTTTTGGTACAACGCCTTCATCATTCTTTCCAATGGAAGCGAAGCCAAGATCGGCAGCATCACGGCGGGGTGGGAACATTTTGCCGATTGGAAGCGGATCAATGACGAGGGGGAACAGGGGATTGTATCGCTGGAAACAATGATTCGGGGGACTTGTGAGAAGAACCGTCTCTTCGACATCATAGAAAATTTCATCGTTTTTGAGGAAGCTCAAGGCGGGCTGATTAAACTGGTAGCAAAGAATCACCAATACCTGGGCGTGAATAGAGCCATCGAAGCCTTGAAGAAAATCAAAAATAATCAAGGCAAATTGGGGGTATTCTGGCACACGCAAGGAAGTGGCAAGAGTTTTTCTATGGTCTTTTTCTCCCAAAAAGTCCATCGCAAGATTCCTGGTAATTGGACTTTTTTGGTAATTACGGATCGGGATGACCTGGACGACCAAATCTCCAAGAATTTTAAAAACACGGGGGCTGTCACCGAAGAGCATATCCAGGCAGAGAGTGGCGAGCATCTCAAACAACTTCTCACCGAGGATCATCGCCAGATTTTCACACTGATCCAAAAGTTCCACACCGCCAAGGGGGATAAATATAAGAAATTGTCCGACCGTTCCGACATCATCGTGATTGCCGATGAAGCTCACCGTAGCCAATACGATACCTTTGCTTTGAACATGCGGAACGCTTTACCCAATGCGGCTTTTATTGCCTTTACAGGCACTCCGTTGATGGCAGGGGAAGAAAAGACCAAAGACGTTTTTGGCGATTACATAAGCATCTACAATTTCCGCCAGTCGATTGAGGACGGGGCGACGGTGCCGCTCTTCTATGAAAATCGTATTCCTGAATTGCAGTTGACCAACGATAATTTGAAGGAAGATTTGGAAGACTTGATCGAATCTGCTGACTTGAATGAGGAACAGCAGAAAAAACTAGAACGAACATTTGCACGGGAATACCACCTGATTACTAGGGATGACCGTTTGGAGAAAGTTGCCGATGATCTGGTTTCCCATTTCATGGGGCGAGGCAATACGAGCGATAAAGCGATGGTGATCTGCATTGACCGATTCACTGCAGTCAAGATGTACGATAAGGTACGAAAGTATTGGAAGAAGTATATAGAAGATTTCAAGCAG
This sequence comes from Pirellulales bacterium, assembly GCA_963844755.1. Classification (GTDB taxonomy): domain Bacteria; phylum Planctomycetota; class Planctomycetia; order Pirellulales; family Thermoguttaceae; genus JBEKIK01. The sequence continues at coordinate 268,636 of CAWJPM010000010.1, read as the reverse complement.
AAACTTAACATCTGCTCTAAATTGGAACGTCTCGACCTGGATGCCAAGATCAAGCTCATGGAAGAAACCGACATGGCGGTGGTCATCTCTTCCGCTCAAAACGAGGTTGATGATTTCAAAAATAAGGGATTGGACATTGAAACTCATCGGAAACGGATGGCTAAGGAAGATCTGGAAACGAAGTTCAAAACATCCAAAGATGCATTCAGGATCGTTTTTGTTTGTGCAATGTGGATCACAGGTTTTGATGCTCCCTGCGTTTCCACAATTTATCTCGATAAGCCCATGCGAAACCACTCCCTGATGCAAACCATCGCTCGGGCAAATCGGGTATTCGGAGAGAAGAACAATGGTCTAATTGTAGATTATGTCGGGGTGTTCCGGAATTTACAGAAAGCCCTGGCAATCTACGGTTCAGGGTCAGGCGGCGGAGTGAAACCAGGCGAAACTCCTGTTCAGGACAAGGGAGAATTAATCAAAGCACTTCAGGTGGCAATCGACGATACACGTCAATTTTGTAAGGAAAGAGGAGTTGCTCTCGAACCGATTGTCAATTCCGAAGGCTTTAAGAAAGTTGCTTATTTGGAAGATGCGGCAACCCAACTGGTCGATAAAAAGGTGCTGGATGCGGTCGATGATGCTTTGGAAAAAGTCATCGTCAACGATGACCTGAAGAAGAAGTACATCCTGCTGGCGAATGACGTGGTTCGGCTCTATAAAGCAATTCTGCCCGATCCCGATGCCAACGAATTTGCCCCGATCAAGACCTGCATTGCTGTTTTAGCAGAGAAAATCAAGTCGTATCTCCCCGAGGTTTCCATTGAAGAAGTCATGGCAGGCGTTGAACGTATTTTGGATGATTCCATTTCCCCCACGGGTTATGAAATCAAACCCAGTGATGAGAACTCACTTATCGATCTTGGGAAGATTGATTTTGATGCCCTGAAAGAACACTTTAAAATAGGTCGGAAGCGAACCGAGGCCGAAAAGCTCAAACGGCTTATCAGCGGGAAGCTCCAGTGTATGGTGATGCTGAACAAGAGCAGGATGGATTATTTAGAGAAATTCAAGGAACTGATTGACGACTACAACAGTGGTTTGGATGTTGGGATATTTTTTGACCGATTGTTGGCATTTTACGAGAAATTGGATGAGGAAGAGCAACGTGGTGTTGCAGAACAGCTTTCCGAAGAAGAATTGGCGGTGTTCGACATTTTGACCAAACCCGAGATCAATATGACCCCAGCCGAAAAGGAAACGGTGAAAAAAGCGGCAAGGAACTTGCTCCAATCCCTCAAACAGGGTAAACTCGTTTTGGATTGGAAGAAAAAGCAGCAAGCCCGTGCCGACGTTTTGCGAACCGTGGAGATGGTTTTGGATGAAGCATTGCCCCGTGTCTATACCCCTGAATTGTTCAAGGCAAAGTGCGATTTGATTTATCAGCATGTTTACGATTCGTATTATGGGGAAGAACAGAGTGTTTATGCAGGAGTTGTGTGATATAATGGTGACCAAATGGGATACTTGCGGCGGGATGGAGGAGTCTGTTTTTGGACTCGACCGTTAGGGGCAACCCTAAAAGACGACAATTCAAACAACAAACATTTTAAAACAACTACAATGACAAAGAAATTTACACGACCTGCTTCTATAGTTAATCAGGGAAAACTGATACTTTATGCAACCTCATTAAAAGTATCAGACCTGATAATTCCAAACTTTTATAGTATTGAGAGACTTGACCCTGAGAACGCAAATGAAAAGGGTTATCAAAGACTGCTAAACAAAGGACGTGCAAAAAAACTTGCAGACTATATTGTTGCTGGACAAGAAACGAAAGACGCTTTTTTGCCCACAAGTATTTTCATAGCAACAGACAAAAACATTGCTTTCAATCCGAGCAATAACACTATTGAAATAGATATAGATAATATTTGTCCTTTTAATGTAGTTGATGGACAGCATCGTGTTGAAGGATTAAAAATGGCAGCCGAGAAAGACAAGAGAGTTTTGGAATTTGAAATTCCTGTTAATATTGGTATTAATCTTTCGGAAATTGAACAAATGTGCCACTTTCTTATTGTTAATACTACACAGAAAAGCGTTGAGGAAGGAGTTGCTCAAAGAATTCGTGCAAGATTAACAAAAGCAATGGGAGTTGACGACACACCAAACTTGCCAAAATGGATTTACAACTCAGTTCAAAAAGGGGAAGATGAAAAGGCATTGCAGTATGTGGACTTTTTAAACAGCGACAAAGACAGTCCCTGGCAAAATAAAATAAGAATGGCAAACGATGAAGGTAATAATGGAAGTATTAATCAAAAGAGTTTTGTGAAAGCAATTAAGAAATACATTTTAGTTGCAAACAATCCTGTTTTTAACACTGAGAAAGAAGACAGGCAACACAGAATATTTTTAAACTATTGGAAAGCCATTACCAACATTCTTGGCAATGATGAACCAACAGTACTATTTAAATACAATGGAGTTGAATTATTCTGTAAATTTTGTGTTCCATTTTTCAACAAAATGGTTAATATGCCTGACTATAAAGTTTCAACAATGCAAGTTTTGTTGGTACAAGTCTTTGACCATGTTGAAGGCGATGGAGCAGGAGTCGGACATACGGATTTTTGGGTAAAAGGTGGCACAGCCAGTGGATTAAATGCAGGTGCATTAAGTAAAATCAATACCGAAATGGTGAAAGCTCTTCACAAACCATTGGATATTAAAAAAGAAAAAGAGATGGAAGTATGAAAATTGAGGAACTTATTCCTCTGCCAAAAGACAAAGTGCAATTTAAACTTGCATCATTTAAATCCGTTCCTAAAGTAACAGGTTGTTATGTTCTCACGACCTTTGACAACGACATTCTTTATATAGGACTTTCAGACAATTTATTTGATCGATTTCAACAGCACCTTGACAATCCAGAAAAAATAAATCCGACAAAAGAAGGAAAAGCAATTTGGTTTTACTTCACAATTTACGACCCAATAAACTTACCCAAACTTGAAAGAACTTGGATAAATCAATTTGTTGCAATACACGGACAACTTCCAATATTAAATAAAATATATTCACCTATAAGTTGACTGACACAACACCGCATCGGAAAGACAGCAAGAGGGCTGTCCTATGAAACGAAAATGGGGCAGTTGCTCCACCAATGGCCGCCTCTCATTCAGCAGCGATCTCCTTACCGCTCCCGCCAAAATCCGCAAGCGTGTCATTGTGGAGGAGTTGCTCCACTTGAAAGTTCCTAATCACGGAAAGTTGTTCAAGGCATTGTTGAAAGCGTTCTTGGGAAAGGAATTATATTTTTCTGGCTAAAAGACAAAAGCCTAGACGATTCCGACGATCTGGGCGGTAAAAAGCCAGATTTTTACCTGTCTGAAATAAGGTGGTACTTTGCTAGAAGATATAATATCAGAACAGATCCATCGTTGTCAAAACGATAGATAGCGGGTGCTTGTGTACACCCCTCAAATTGGTAAAATAGAGGTTTGGGGGTCTAGTCCGCCTTTCTGATACGCAATCTCTGATGGAAAATCATGTCCAACTAACCATAGTGAAATCGAAAAACGCCTTTGGGATTCCACCCAACAATTCTTGGCGAATTGTTAGGAATATGAAATGTAATTCAAGTTTGCGTCAATTTTTCAGTAAAATGGAGGTTTTATTATATGACCTACTCAGCCGAAATCAGCCGAAATCAGCCCACAGCCTTCGTCTTCGTGATCGACCAGTCTGGTTCGATGGACGAACGGATGTCGTCGGGCAAGATGAAGTCCGAGTTTGTTGCAGATGTTCTTAATAAGACACTTTACCAAATGATTATTCGCTGTCGAAAAGCCGATGGAGTGCGGAACTATTTTGACATCGGTGTCGTTGCCTACGGCGGCAGTGGCGTATGTTCAGGATTCGGTGGTGCCCTCGCTAACGCCATGCTTCAGCCAATCTCAAACGTCGAGCAGAATCCACTTCGCATCGAACAAAGAATGAAAAAAGCAGACGATGGCGTTGGCGGCGTAATTGAGCAGCCAGTGAAGTTCCCTGTGTGGTTCGATCCTCAGAGCCAGGGTGGAACACCTATGTGTGAGGCACTACGTAGTGTTGCGGGGGTTCTTGTTGACTGGTGCAACGCTCACGAACGATCATATCCTCCAACAGTAATTCATGTTACCGATGGTGCCTCGACCGATGGAGACCCAGAACCCATCGCCCAGCAACTTCAGCAGATATCGACAACAGATGGACCTTGTTTACTTTTCAATCTGCACATCTCCACGGGGGGTGGGACTAAGGTGATCTTCCCAGCGTCCGAGGCGATACTGCCAGATAATTACTCGAAGCTGTTGTTCCGCTGTTCAAGTCCGTTCCCTCCACATCTAGTCAAGCCAGCCCAAGACAAGGGCTACACTGTGTCATCTGAATCCAGATTCTTTGGCTATGAAGCGGACATCGACAGCATTGTAGATTTCTTCGACATTGGAACTCGGGCAACTGAACTAAGATGAAGAACGCCTCTCACCGCCGAAGGAGGCTCAGGACTGTCTTTCAAGGGACAGTTCCTAAACACGTAGAGTATCCCGAATCAAATGAAGACCGCTTCGGTACCGATGATGAGCGACAGCTTTATGCTGTGAGTGATGGTGCCAGTGAGTCCTATAACTCCTTGCTTTGGGCAAAGATACTCGTTGAATCGTGGCTAGCAGATCCACCGAAAAGAAATGTGTGGGCATGGCTACAGAAAGCCGTGTCGGACTATGAAGAGCAATCGCATCGAGAGACAATGTCTTGGAGTGAGGAGGCCGCATACAAGAGAGGAAGTTTTGCTTCCCTCCTCGTTGTCGAGTCCGTAAGAGGCACGCATGTTCGTGTAATCGCTGTCGGTGACACGACGGCTCTCTATGTTAAGGAGGGAAAAATCGTCAAATCTTTTCCTTATGAGAACGCCGAACAGTTTCTAGATCGTCCACATTTGATTTCAACGATCCTGCAATGTAACCGAAACCCGTTCCTTTTGCAGGGTGTCAGTGCCTTTCGTCGTCAGGAAAGGGACGGCCCCTGCCACGTATATTGGGACATACATGATAGTGATGATGCTTCTCTAGTGTGCGTTACCGACGCTGTTGCGGAGTGGCTACTTCGAGATCATTCGGACAACCATGGACAAAGGCTAAAAGCTATTCTCGACCTTCGGTCTGATAACGATTACTGGGTAGAACTGGTGGAAAAAGAACGCTCAACAGGTGCCTTACGGCGTGATGATTCCACCGTGATATTGTTGGAGTTCACCGAAGATGCCGCTGCCGACCCCTGATGCCTACAACGAGGCTGTCCAAATACCACGGGCCGCTTTCTCCGATCCTGTTCTGAAATTGGGAAAGGTGGATTGTGATGCCTTCGGCATTCCTCTTGCTCTAGGGGGCGGCTTTGCCATCACCTATAAAGTCACTGCGAACAGTCTGGTATTCGCTGTTCGGTGCTTTCATAAACAAGTACAAGACTTGCAGCAACGATATCGACAGATTCATGGCTGCCTGCATTCTGCGTCAATTGTGAACTTCGTCGGCTTTGAGTATTTGGAAAATGGAATACGTGTCAGAGGCGGCACTCACCCGATAGTCAAGATGGACTGGGTGTCAGGTGAAACTTTGGGTCAGTACCTTGAAAAACACCACAGCGACCGACAAAGGATGGCCAATCTGCGAAACGCTTTTTCTCGTCTTGAACAAACGATTTCCAGCCGTGGAATTGCTCATGGCGACCTGCAAAACGGTAACGTTATTGTTACTAACGAGCAGCTTCGGCTGGTTGACTATGATGGTATGTATGTACCAGGTATGGCTATTGGTGCTGGCTCAGAAAGAGGACACAGGCATTTTCAACACCCACAACGTGAAATAAATCATTTTGGCCCTAATATTGACAGGTTCAGTTTTATCGTTATCGACCTGTCATTATGGGGATTGACTCTATCGCCTAATCTTTTCCAGCAGTTTTCCAACGGAGAAAACATACTGTTATCGGCGAACGACTACGCCGATCCTGACTCTTCACAGGTCTTTGCGGCTCTGGGTCGTCTAGGTGATGAACATTTTCGGCGTTGTGTGGCTGCATTTGCGGCTATATGCAAGGCTGACATTAGCCGCATTCCTCGTCTACCAGATTTCTTAGCGGGGAGAGGTGTTCCGCAGGTCACTGGCACTGTGGCTCGGCTAGTGCCATGCAAATACCTCGGAGCTTTTCCAGTCGTCGATGCCGACCAGTTCAGCCAAGTATGCCAGCACATCGGTGATCGTATTGAGCTAATTGGTCAGGTATTAGAGGTGCGTGCCGCATCTACACGCAAAGGAACGCCCTATGTATTCATCAATTTCCGAGATTGGCGGGATGATTGTGTTCGGGTTACGATCTGGTCGGAAGGATTGGCTAATCTCGGTTACACCCCAGACGCCAGTTGGGTTGGTCAATGGATTGCTGTCACTGGTCTTGTTGATCCTGTTTATCATGGGAAGAATCGATATAAGACCATAGAGTATCATGCGGTCGGTATTACTTTGTCTGATCGATCCCAATTGCGAAAGATTTCTCAGGCAGAAGTAGCATGGAGGCTCGGAAGAGGCCCGAACCCTCAAACCACGCCCACGTTCTCTGTACCTGTGAGGCCGACAACTGCTCAACCTGCGACAGTGGTCAACAAGAATCAGCAGATTGCCGAGAAGCTAGGAGGAAGCTCAAAAGGCGGCCAGTGGCAGCAACCAGCGGGACCGAAACCGTCGCCTGTCAGACAACCGTCGCCTGTCAGACAACCGTCGCCTGTCAGACAACCGTCGCCTGTCAGACAACCGTCGCCTGTCAGACAACCGCCGTCTACAGTGGCGTCATCGCCTACATCTTCTGTCACAACGAAGAACACTCAAGTCCTCCAATCGATCCAGGGGCAGTCGCCTACCAGTACTTCTCAGCCTGGGGCAGGTTCTAGTTCTTCCGGCCGTATGTTGGTGATCTCTATTGTCATCGTCATTGTCATCATCATCGTCATCGTTGGCATAGTAGTTGGCAATCGTCCCTCAACAAAACCCGTTTCCAGGCAAACAACTGCCGAGCCGTCTCCCAGTCAAGGGCCAGAGGGGGCAGAGTTTAGAACCCGGAGCGATGCAACGGCACAACATAAGACCGATGCCAAGTCTGGAGGAATAGCACGGAATGAAGCTTTCCAAAGATTGGAACAAGGTCGTAACAAAGCCAACCGCCGTGCAGAGGTTGGCGACGATGAACGGACAGTGGTGATAACACGAAACACAGAGACACCTTCGGAAAAGGTATTGGATAACATCCCTGCAAAAAAAATCTTGGTACGGCCTAATGACAACGGCGTCTGGTCTTCGAAAAGAGAAGCTAGCGGAGCATGATTCATTGAAGGCTAGTAAATGGTTCGTGCGGGGAGTCTCGCAGTATTATGATCAGCAGTACTTGGCAGCCAGAGCCAGCTTGAAACAAGCCATCGAAGATGATGCGGAACAACCCCTCTACCATTACTTCATGGCCCTTGCTCAGTTCCAGTTGGGACAACGGGAGGAGGCGTCGGAAAATGTTAGGACGGCTGTCGCCCTTGAACGGACATCGCCAATCCTGAACTGGGGACGTATGATGGAACGCTGTCAGGGACCGAGCCGAAAGTGGCTTGAGGAGCAGCGTACCATGTGGCGGCGGTGATCTGGTGTGGAAAGCAAACCGCATGAAATTCTTCCGCTATCGCCGCCCCTCCTTGAAAACCTTTCTCTGCGTCACTAAAGCCAAGAAACGGGTTAAAAAGGAGTTTGGGATCACCGAAGCCATGAAGCTATGCCGGTGGTGGTCAAACGAACGGCGGTTCAAGTGGAAGATCTGAATCGGAGGGAGAGAGGCTGATTCGGAATGGATTGCCGAGACCTGGAGGGTGTCTTATAGTGGTGGTGATGGTGGTCATACTCGGATTTATGGCGATAAGAAGATGACAAGACAAACGCATACAGTCTCACAAGGGAGAGAAAGACATGACAAGTAAAAAGATTATTGCCGACGCAAGGTACGTTCATACATTAGAGTTCTTGGATCATCTTCCAGATGATGAAGCCTCTTTGAAACAAGGGGAATACCAGCGTCTAACTGGCGATGACAGAATACAGTATGTCAGGCACACAATCGAGGAATACCCTACCGAAATAACCCTCTTGGACGAAGTCGGCAATGACACAGTCAAGGTTAAAACGTGGTTGGTTCCAGGGAAGAAGGGCATAACCGGCACAATTTCGAAACAAATAAAGCTAAAAGAGATTTCTTCTTTAAAGATGGACAGTGGGGTCTTTTTGATAACAGTCAGGGGAGAAATTCATGAACTAAATAAGATAGTGGATAAGCTATGGTTCTACGAATCGGGAGATAGATTTATGTGCATCCCCTATAAGGAAGAAACGACGGGCCATATCACCCTTGAGGACGATTCAATCTCTAGATACTTCTGGCAAACAACTGATGAGGCGGAAGCAGAGGCGAAGTTAAGGCAATTGCATGACTTATTGGCGAGCAAGGAAGCTAAGTTCCTATTTGGAAAGCAAGACCCAACAACTGGCATAATCACGGTCAGCGATGGTCGTGTAATCAACATGGGCAAGAGCAGTCTTACGCCCCCCGCTGATTTTGATAGTACGTTTTACCTCCGTGAGTACCCGGATGTGGCGGCACACCCATATTTTGGCGAGCATCCATACGAGCATTACGTTTATTGCGGGAAGAGCGAAAACAGGAAGGCCCACGCTGATTGAAACAGCAACCACGTCCCCGCCCCAATCATGATTGAGGCGGGGACTCTTGCCTCACATCAAGACAGCCTTTTCTCGCTCCGTCACCAAGGACAAGAAGAAGTCAGGCGACCGACAATCCCATGAAAAAACCCCAACTCCCCTTCATCCTGCTCCTTCTCCTTTTCCTCCCCTCCTGCCAAGCCCAGGAGCCGCCGAAGGTCCTTCCTCCCATCGAAGTCTATTTCAGCCCAAGGGGCGGCTGCACCGAGGCAGTAGTTAAGGAAATCAATGCCGCACAAACAACCATCCTCGTCCAAGCCTACTCCTTCACCAGCGTTCCCATTGCCAAAGCCCTGGTTGAAGCCCACAAACGTGGCGTAAAGATCGAAGTGATTTTGGACAAAAGCCAACGAACTGAAAAATATTCATCGGCAGATTTCGTTCAACATGCTGGCATTCCAATTCGTATAGATGACAAACACGCCATCGCCCATAACAAGGTGATGGTGATTGACGGACAGACAGTCATTACAGGCAGTTTCAACTTCACAAAAGCAGCGGAGGAGAACAACGCTGAGAATTTATTGGTCATCCATGATAAGACGATTGCGGACAAATATGCTGCCAATTGGAAAGTTCATGCCGGTCATTCGGAGGTTTATGAAGAGAAGTTGAAGGGATACTCGGAAACGGTGCAACAGACTGCTGCCACCGATGGTTACGTGGCATCAAAGAATTCCCAAGTGTTTCATAAAGCAGATTGCAAATCAGCAGCCAAGATTTCGGAGAAGAATCTGATTCATTATGCCACTAGGGAAGGGGCGATTCAGGCGGGGAAGAAACCATGTGCGGAGTGTAAACCGTAACCAGAAGATCATTAATCAGGGTTTTTATATAAAAATGAAAGAGTTTAGAGACAAAGGATTCAACGAATTATTTTTAAGCGAAATAAGCAATTTTGATAGTCGCAAATATGCTTATGACACTTTCTTTAATTGTGATTCAGAACGGTTTTCTAAAATCGCCAGATTCTACGTCGAAGAATATGGAAACGGTGCTTACAATTATATGCTCAACACTCGCTACTCTTGGAAGAGTGGTTATGTAAGACCGAACGGAAGTTCAACTTACAATATAGTTGCAAGTGCTTCTTCATCTTTTACAATTGAAGAAAAATTTGTTGAGGCATACACCCAACTTGCAAAGCATGTCAAACATGGTTTCCCAAAGAGAATTCTATTGAAGGAAGTGAACAAAACCTTTGAGCATATTATTGCGATAATTGATAGCTTCAATCTTGAAAAAACATCTTACTACTCAAAATACATCTACAAGGGAAGTGAATTGGATGAATATCAATCTTTTGTTAAAACTGTGTTTAAGTTTTATACAAAAACTATTTTTGACAACTTAAATAAAGACATTGATCTTTTTGTAAAACTTTATGAGGACATTAATACAGCTTTTCTAACAACTTCCTTTAACACTTATCTATACAATATTGAAATCGTGATTCACAATGTCGCCAATAAACGACATAAAATAAAAAAATTATTTGAATTAGACCATCCTGTTTCATACGAGAATTTACTTAAAGATAAAATTGCATCCTTTTCAGTTGAACAAGCATCACAACTTGCAATAACTAACGACACAACAAAAATCGATGCGTTCCTCACAGAATATGAAATTAATAATATTGTAAACAGGCAAAAAGAATTTGGAAGTTCAAATAATAAGGGAACAATCACGATGAATATGAAAACTAACAGTGGTATTTTGAAAATCAAATTGCGTATTCTTTCACCAAAAGAAAAGGCATTTCTAATTGCAAGAGTTATCGGTTTTATAGTTGCTGTTTCTATTTTGGCTTATTTATGCTTTGTTCAAACCACCTCTTTATTTATCTTTGCAGGAGGAGTATTTGCACTGTCATACTTAGTAGTTCCAATTTACGAAGATATAATCAATTTCACCAAGGACAATCTTTAACGCTAAATTGACGGAATAAAATTCCAAGGTAAAAATAGTTTGACAAAGAAGCTTTGCGTGCATCATTAAAGGACTTATCACCGATTGCAATAAGTGAACAAATCGCCCTCAAGGATTAGTGTAATTACTACTATCGAAAACCGACGTATGCGAGAAGAACAAGTAAGGGGATAAACGCAAAGATTATGAGCAAGCAGCCTGTGCCCTTCCCTGACATAATCTTTTTAGGTGCTTCAGAAGTTATTCCACTAACTGCGGGATTAAATATCAAATCTAAGAGGTGGTTTCCAATCTGGATTTTTTGTGAAATATGCTTTACGCTCTCGCTACCTTGCATCGTTGCAAGTAGCCGGGGCAACCGATCATCTGCTGCTGATGTGACGAAATCACGATTTAATTGAAGGAAGTAATTGTGCAAATCTTGCTGAAGCTTAGCGTCATCTTGTGCTAGCCACGAAAAACGGTTAGCAATTGAATCTGGTATTGCGTAATTCTGCACAACTTCAAGAAGGTGTTGCCTTACCTTAGAGATTACCTCATGCGGATCTGCATCTGGTCCAATGTAAAGAGTTTTTGTTGAATGGGGGCATTTTGCTTCCCAGAGAGATTTAACAAGGTCATATTTTTTCGAGATCGGCATATATGCTGGAAGCATAGAAAAAAGGCGACCAGCAACGTCACCGCTCATTTTTACACGGCCCGACCGCCAGTTAGGTAGAGTCGCCTCGGCATATTCACGTTTAGCCTGTCCATACTTGTTTCCATACGCATCAAGAATAGTATTTAACTCGGTGTAATTGAGATTAAAGAAGTAGTCCTTGACATCTTTATCAGTGCCACCAAGTTCTTCAGACAACTTGCGTGCTTCCTCAATATGTTGAAGTGCTCGCTCCATTCCTGGATTATAGTTAGATCGAGAGTGCCGATTACGATTGTAGCTTCTTGCCATCCAAACTTATCCGAAAAACTTTGAAATCAATTTTCCGATTAGACTGCACTGTTTATCCGTGATAGCAATAACCTGTAAAGTACCTCGTTGTCCAAGTATGTTTTTTTCCAATCGGGCATTATTTTGTAATAGAGCTAATCTTGTTACATCATTATGGAATGAGGAAATTAGATTTTCTCCGATGTCTCGTTCTGGGTTCTCAATAGCTAGTGAAATGCATAACAGATGATATTTATTGATAACATCGGCAATCAAGTCTTTTTCTGTAAAAACCAGCTTCCGAACCACAGATCATCTCCCTATCCCTACTATCGCCATGACTATTATTACAATTACGACGGCTGCAATGACAACGTATATCAGCGTCATATCTTTCTCGCCTGTCTGGGAGCGACTGAGTTTTCCTTTCGCCGCAGTTTCTGTATTCCCCATTATGATTTCGGTTCGCCCCATCTTGTCATTATAAGCTCCCGTTACCGTTGCCGAAGTTCCTGCATTCCCGGCGGTTTTCACGGTATCAACTATCGAATCAATGCGTTGACCGAGTGCTTGGTTTTCGACTCCCAACTCAGCAGCTTTCTTTGCCACATTGATCATCCCCTCAGCATGACGCTTCATCATTTCATGCTGAACTGCTTCAGGTAGCGGCGAAAGGTCCAACTGGGTGGTGTTGCCGAGTGCGATAGCATTTTTGGTTTTATTTGATTCAACAGTGGTAAGGTCTTGTCTTTTTGGTGGGTCTTGAGACATTGTTAAACTCCAAAATTCACATATTTGCTGAACAGCTTATTAAGCTTAGTAAAAGGCACTATTTCGTTCCAAAATGAATAGTTTAGCCTATATAATAAATATCCATGAGAGAGTAATGCATTACAAGTCTTCCCCCCCCCTAAATCTTGTCCATTTATCTCTCTGAAGGAGTGATTGTGATAATACTCCCTTTTTTCCATAAACCCATCCTCGGTGGGGGGGGGCTTTAGTGTGTTCTTATTTCGTCCCGATTTTCTAGTCAATTACAGATCTTGCCCACCACCAGAAAAGTTTCACACAGATATATAACGGGCTGCTAATTAGCGACGAAGGTTTCGGATAAGAACATCATTCATTACAATACAAGAGACGAAGCGATTCAGGCAGGAAAAAGACCTTGTGCGGAGTGCAAGCCATAACCAGAAGATGGAGCGTTTTTGTGGTAACTCTCTTTATCCCACCTACACAGGACGATTTTGCCAAGCTGATGATGGAACGCATCCATCAGGCGGGGGAGAAGGGTAACATTCTCTACGATCCCGAGGAGTTTCGCCTGCGAGGAGAAGGTGAGCGGCATGTCGCCATTTTTCTCGCCAATGCCCGCCAGGAGTATTGCTCAGCTTCCGAAGACCTGCGTGAAAAGGTTCTCAAACATTGGGTGCGGAATTGGTTTTCTTTCCTTCGGGACATGCCCGAGGATTTTGAGGACGTTAAGCCCGACCTGCTGCCCGTTATCCGCTCCCGCTCCCACTTTGAACTCAATCAACTGCGTGGGGAAGTCGAAAGCGGCATGTCCCTCAGTTGGCAGTATCAAATCTTTGGGGAGCATTTCGGCATCGGCATCGTTTACGATCTGCCTGATTCGATGCGGTCGATTCCACAGTCCAATTTTGATGCTTGGGGCGTGACTTTCTACGAGGCGTTAGAGATCGCCTGCGAAAACTTGTCACAATTACCGTTGAAGTTCATTGGTCCCCCAACAGGTGAAGGCGTTTACCTATCGGCAGCGGGCGACAGCTACGATGGCTCCCGACTGATCTTGACCGATCTCATTCGTCAGTTTCACGTCAAAGGCGAACCTATCGCCATGATCCCCAATCGAGATAACTTGGTCGTCGCTGGCTCTGATGATGTTGAAGGATTGACGGCAATGCTGGCGATGACGACCGAGGCACTCAAGGAGCCACGCCCGATCTCAGGCATTGCCCTTCGTTTGGACGGCGATGAGTGGGTGCCTTGGCTGCCCGACATGTCGCACCACCTCTACAAGGAGTTTCAGCGACTTCACCTCCATTCATTGGGGCGGGACAACGCCGAGCAAAAGGATCTGCTCGACAAGATGAACATCAAGAACGGCGTGGATGTCTTTGTGGCGATGTTCAGTATTATTCAAGCCCCAGATGGCAAGTTATTCAGCTATGCCGTGTGGGCGGAAGGCGTGGTTGCGTTGTTGCCCGAGACGGACATGGTGATGTTCACTAAGCGGGATGGAGAAACAGCCTTGGTCGAACGTCAAAAGGCCCTGGACGAGGTGGACGATCTGATGGAACGACTTGAGATGTACCCACCACGTTATCGAGTCACGGGGTTTCCTTCTGAAGAACAATTGGCGGCAATGGGGGCAATGACACCATGAAAGTTCCAATTTCAGAATTTCAGATATGCCCGAGAGCAGATGGAAGCATTTGAAAAGCCTCGATCAATAAAATAAACTGACCAGATCAAACGTCTTACTTTTCCACATAGATGCCACACAGTCCCCATACAGCACAAGCATAACCACTGCCCTGACAGGAATTTAGATTGAGAACACATTAGTTATTAATTGATGCTTGGCGAGAGAAGAGAAAACAGGTTTCCTGTATTCTAACGTCACCGCCTCCACCCCTTCCTAATAGCTCGGCATGGATCGGTCGCTGTTGGTTTACCGCCTGCGGTAAAGGCACAGCAACAAGGGATTTATTGAGCCAAGCGGGCAAGGATAAATTGTAGATTTTCTTAATCTCATTCGGAATCCTCCTCATCCCATTTTGGCGGTGCTACATACTCATCCAAACTTTTAAGACGATAGAAAGCGTCATTTCCTAATTTAATAAGATTTTGGCGTTCCTTTTCAACTACATCGGCAGGATGGTTGTTTTTGTACTTGTTCCACATTTCCAAGAAAATCGGATTTGCTTTTAATTCGTCCCATATTTTCTTGTCGGTCTTTGTTTTTTGAGTTGGTGTTGGTGGTGGTGGTGGGGTAGTGGGCTTGCTTTTTGGCTCTTGGAATTCAGGCATTCTTGATTGTGCTCTTTCCACCATAGTCGTTGGTATTCTTGCAGGTGGAACGAAAGGCACGTCTGGCACGTCTGGTGCTGGAATTTCTTTTGTTGCAGTGTTTACGAACATTCGCAATAATTTCTCATCATCAAAATTATCCCATTCGGGTCTGTAATCGTTGATGTATTGTTGTCGATATTCTTGTGCTTGCATATCATCATCACTGAATAGCACAAGATACAATTTAGGATATTCATTTTTGAAGCGGGAGATAATGCCATTTAATCTATGTTGCTTCCTAACGCATTTAGCAAACTCTGGATTGGTTCGCTCAAGTTCTTCAATCTGTTTTTCCTTGGAAATCCTATAATGTTCCCTAAGATTTTCATACTCGACAGTATCGCTATAAGTATTTATCGTTAACTTGTAGGCATAATGAGCGAATGAAATCGTAATGCCTGCATATACAGTCCGCTTGTAATTGGTCGTCCACATCATTAAATCAATGCGAGAAATCAAGGAAGCAATCACCGATCTTAATTTCTCCCGAATTTCCACCGAATCATTTTCTTCTAAAAATTGAATGAGGGATTGGGCTTCGTTTAAGGGTTGTTGTTTGGAAGATGCTTCCAATGTCTTTAATCTTTCAATCTCTTGATTTATCCCGTCGATAATATCTGCAATTTCATCAACCTGCTTTCCAATACTAGCAATGGCGGTTTTATTTTTAATGTTTTTCATCGTGGAAATAATTTCTTCCATCCGTCGTTGATAACCATCCCTTTCTCTTACCTTAACGGGAATTGAATCGTCCTGTTCAACATTAGCGGGGATCAAATCACTTATTTTAATTTTGGATAAATTGGTTAAAACCAATTTCTCAAATTTGTGGTAGAGATAGGTATGCTTGCAGGCGTTCGCCATTCCTTCTCTGGAACCGACAGATTGCCATCGACGTTGAATATATTTGTGTCCATTTTTTCTAATTGATCTTGTATTCTGTATATTGCATTTGTATCCATCACTACCATATACTAATCCAGCGAATAGATTGACATAATTGTCACCAACCGCTTTTCTTCCCTTGCGAGATGAACGAGATTGTGAACTTGCACGGGCTTGGTGCCAAACACTATCATCAATTACTTTCGGATAAAAATTAGGAATGATTGATCCGCATTTATCACGTACCCCATCATCATTGAATTTGCAAAATTGAAACTCTCCCACCACTGCCCTATCTTTTAGAATTTTAGAAACATAGGCACCATTCCATTGTTTCCCTCTTTTTCCTTTTTTCCCGCTCCTTATCGGCGGAAAATTCTTGTTTAATTCTTTGACAATCGTAACTTGCCCAGTACCATTGATGGTTGCCGAGAAAATATATTCAATGGCTTTTCTGGCATGTGGATCAACCTCAAAACGGCCATCGTCGGTCTTAACGAGCCATGAGGGAGCATGACCTGCTATAATTGTGCTCCCTTTTATCAATGACATTTTCCTATTAGTCCGCTGAAGGTTCCAAAATGACTTTGTGCGATTGGATTTAAGTTTGCTTTCCTCGTGTGCCCGTTCCAACGTGCAAATTACGGGGTAGAGTTGATGATTGTCGTTTATATTTTTTTCATTTATTTCCATTTCGGGGGATAGTGTCTGGATTGTAATTCCCGCAAGGATTAGGGTGGTAAAATGTTGTAGGGCATTGAGGGGAGGCATTCGGGAAAATCTATCGAGATTTTCAATAACTAAAAATGATCCACTTTTAACCGTCCCATTTTTGACTAATTCGATGAATTTCCCCAATGCCCCCGATTTGATGTTTAGCCCACGAAAAGCACCAATTCCAAGGTCACGCAATTTCAGTGGGTTCAAGGTATGTTCTGGGTGCCGTGCAAGCCAGTTGTTCAATAGTTCTTCCTGTCTCCGAATTGAATCCCCCTGCTCTTGTTTTTTTGACGAAAATCGCAGATAAGAATAACATTCTGCCATGATCGTTACCTTTTTAAAAAAACTGTGGAACCGTTTACACAGATTAGTATAAACGATATGTATAAGAAAGAAAAGGAGTCTTATTCCTCGACGAACTGCCCGAGTTCAACCGGCAGACACTAGAAGTCCTCCGCCAGCCGCTGGAAGACGGCACTGTTACCATCGCCCGGGCCCTGTCGAGCACTACTTTCCCGGCGAATTTCATGCTGATTGCCGCGTTGAATCCTTGCCCGTGCGGATATCGGGGCGACGCGCGGCGGAATTGCCATTGCACACCGCCGCAGATCGAGCGGTACATGAGCAAGATTTCCGGGCCGCTACTGGATCGAATCGACATCCACATCGAAGTGCCGTCGGTGGCGTTTAAAGACCTGTCCGGCGGATCGCCGGGCACGTCGAGCGCAACGATTCGGGTCCAGGTGATCGTCGCCCGGCAGATGCAAAACGCGCGGTTCGACGGCGGCGCGATCCGCTACAACGCCGACATGAGCCATCGCCAAACCCGGCAGTTCTGCAAGCTGGACGATGAGAGCCTGAACCTCTTGAAATCCTCGATGACCGAACTCGGCCTATCCGCCCGAGCCCACGACAAAATCCTCCGCGTGGCCCGCACCATCGCCGATTTGGACCAAAGCGAAAACATCAAACCGATGCATCTGAATGAGGCGATAAACTACCGGATGCTGGACCGGCAGTTTTGGACATAAGCGTGGTAGACTTCGGGTGCACATGTTGTATAATTGCTTAGGATAGGCAAAGCCATGCCTGTGGTCTTACGTATCAGAGGTTACCGATTTTGGTTCTATGAAGCTGACCTTGACGAGCCGCCGCATATCCATGTCGGAAAACAAGGCAGCGAGGCGAAGTATTGGCTGAACCCGGTAGCATTATCGAAGTCGCGAGGATTCCGGGAACACGAACTTAGGGAGATTCAGGCCATCCTGGCGGAACACGGCGGCGAGATTATGGAGGCATGGCGTAAAGAGGAGGTGAAACGTGGTCACGGCGAAGGCTAGAATCAAGGTCCACGACGATTACGAGTCGATTGTGCCCATTGTGATTCCCGAGTTGGACGAGGTGCGTCGATTTGCGGGCGAGATTCATGCCCAAGGAAAGCCCTGGTCAGGCGAAGCGTTCGGCTGGCCCGCAGAGTATCACCCGGAGCGGCCGGAGCCGCCCCTGGACTCCAAGTTGCCTTTCACTCCCGCGGATTTCTGTATCGGCGAATCCGGCGTTTGGTTCTTCTCATTGATGTGGGAACACGGCAAGGATGCGCCGCCCGTAGAATTCTTGGACGATAAGAACATTCTCGCCAGAGCCACGCCCGAGCAATTCCTTCATGAATGAACGCCGGAATCTAGAAGAATTGCCTGTTTTGAACCGGATTTGGATCAGAGCGAGAACATCAAACCGATGCATCTGAATGAGGCGATAAATTATCGGACGCTTGATCGGCAATTTTGGACGTAAGCAGAATGCCAAGAATAATATTGACATTTTTTCTCCCCCGAGACCTTTTTTGCTGAACAAAGGGATGATGTCGTAACGAAAGTCTATTGGGTAGTGATTGTCGCGTTAGTTTTATTGGTTTTGTCGGCGTGCGTAATATATTTTGCAACTCATCCCGCTTCTTCTGTGGGAACTGCGTCGTTCGGCGACAGTTCAGCTTACACAACGGCCGACTTGATTGCGGCCGTAACTAAACAGTTAACGTCCATTGACTCGCTCTATAGCGAATGCGAGTGGCAATTCAGCAATTCCGAGAAACGGACCAAATACCGATTTGCGCAGTTCCGGCGACATGTGGTATTACATGGAACCGGCAAGCGACGGTAGTGAAAACACCTCGTGCTATGATGGTAATTTCGAATACACCTTCGTAGTCGGCCAACCACGAGAGAATTACAAAAGTTGGTCTAACGTGCAATTGCACAATCCGCGCAAAAATGAAATTGGGGATACGGACGGATTGCTTGGCACGATCTTTAATCTGCGCCGCTCCATTGCGGATATATTTGCATCGGCAAAGGACGTAACCAAGTCGGAAGTAACACTCCCGGACGGGACTCCGGGATTCCGCCTGGTCGCCCCGGAAGTGGCCAACGCGACTCCAGGATCTGAAGGAAAGTACATTGTAGCGGTTACACTCGATCCGGCCCATGATTTTCTTCCATGTGAAGTGATTGCAACCAATCCAGAAGAGCCCAATTGGTCGGAACACTGGAAAGTACGCGAATACCGACAAGTGCTGGACGAACGAAGCGGCAAGAAGCGATGGTTTCCGGTTTCAGGCACTCTGGAATCCGCCGATCCGCATTCGGCAAAGATGCAGGTGACGATCCGCGACGTACGGATCAATGGGAAATTGCCGTCCGCACTTTTTCGCCCGGAGACACCGAAAGGAGTGACGCTGCTGGACTGTACGTCGAGCGGAATCGACACTGCGATGGCAGCCAGATTGAAACTGAATATCTACCATACTCCGACACTCAAGGAGCAAATCGCCGCGGAGTTCAACAAATCCGGCGCCTGGGCACTCGGCTGGATCGTGCCCTGAACGACGCCCGGCTAAAGTATCAACGGCTGTTGATTGTCTTCGCCGATCCGCAGGGCGAAATTTGCCAACAGTTCTATAAGCTGTATTTTGACGACGCGGATGCTGAAAAGGCATTTGCCGAGTACCAAGTGCTCGCAATCAACGCCACAGATGCCAAAGCCGACGATGCGGCAGCGGTATTGAAGGCGCAACTGGGCGCTGAGCAGATAAGCCGAGAGCAGCCGATGCTGCTGATCGTGGATGTGGACGGCAAACTACTCGCAACCAGTGGAGCGAGCAGGGTGTCGAAGGCCGGCCATATCGACCGCGAGTTGCTTGTCGGTTTCCTGGAATCATTCGCATCGGAGAAACCCGACGCCGCGAAACTGCTCGCCGACGCGCTGGCCCAGGCCGATCGCGAAGGCAAGTGCGTTTTACTTCAAGAAACAGGCGCTTTTTGCGGCTGGTGCATTGTGTTGTCCCGCTTTCTGGAGTCGCATCGAGATATGTTGACTGAGGACTATGTTCCGATTAAGGTCGAACACCGACCGATTTCCACATGGCGAGGAAACTATGCGCCGGGTGCGGACGTCGGAAGGCGGCATACCTTGGATGGCTATACTCGATTCAAAGGGCAAGGTGCTTGCAACTTCAGACGGTCCGGAGGGCAATATCGGTTATCCTAATAATCCGGACAGGATTGATCATTTTCTGAAGATGCTCACGGCCACAGCCCATCGGCTCACTTCGGAGCAGTTGGCCATATTGAGGAAGGACCTCGAAGCCGCGGAGCCCACGAAGACTGCGGAGAAATGAGCGTCGGCTGCACCCTCGGGGTGGTCCCGATAAATTTGCTATCGGGGTACCGCAGGCACAATAGGGTTACGCCCAGCGTGAAAACCACTTGTGGCAGACCACACCGGTTCGAGAACCGGTGCTACCCCGCGGATTTTCGGAGGGGTTGCGCTGCAATATGCAACCCTTTCAGGGTTGAAAATCGCCGTAAGTCCTTATTTCTCGCCTTTTTTTGATACTATTTTTCCCTATTTTGACGATAATCGTATCAGGAAATCGTATCAGGCACTTCCCTTTTCTCCCTCCCCGATCTATATTGCGGGAAGTCCAATCAAAGCCCAACAGCAAAGGGGATACTATGGCACGCAAACGCATTTTAACTCGGATGATGACAAAGAAGGGATTGCCTGAAAGATGGCGGACGATTCACAAGGGAAAAATCTACTATTTTCGGGGTGATTACGAAAAGTGTGAAGCCGAGTGGTTAAAAGAGCGGGCGGAAATCCTCCATCATCAAGAGATTACCTCACCCAATTTTAGAGGAAAAGAGTATGCCGAGTTTTTGCGAGATTTAGAGGAAGAGGGTGGAACACTTGCGACACACAAAAAACCAATAGAGCAAAGCAAAACTATTTGGCACCAGATTGACAACTACCTAACACAGAAACAAAGTGAAATAAAGAAGGAAAAACTTACGCCGTCAAGTTGGTATAACAAAAGTGTAAGGTTAAAACACTTCACCGAGTATATGGGCGGGGACAATGACATTAACGACATAACGGAGATTAAACTGACCGACTTTAATGCCCTTTTAGTGAGTAAGGCAAAGGCAGGGGAAATGGCGTGGGACTACGCCAGAGACATTATGAAAAGTGTAATTGCCTTTGTCCAAAATCGTTGGGAAAATAGACAACTAAAAGACCTGCCCCGCAACCTGCGAAATCGTGATTTATCAATTCCTTCCCCAGCAAAGGAAATAGAGTTATTCACAAAACAAGAGTATCTACACTTGATTGAACACGCCCCCGACCGCATGAAGTTATACCTTTTGATGATGTTAAACATTGGAGCAACACAAAAAGACATAGCCGACCTTAAACAAGATGAAGTGGATTGGAAGGAAGGCAGGATAATTCGCCGTAGGTCAAAATCCCAGACCGCTAAAAAGAATACGCCGATTGTGAATTACAAATTGTGGAAAAACACTTTTGACTTGCTTAAAAAACTCCGTAGCAAAGACAAGACGTTAGTCCTACTCAACAGCAAGGGCGGGTCATTGCGGACGGCGAGAATAGAGGGAAAGAAATTAAAGTTTTGTGATTATATCGTTGCCGACTATAAGAGATTATGCGAAAGTTTGGGAATACACCCCAAGCCCCTTAAACTTATCAGGAAAACAGGGGCATCGAAGTTAAACGAGAAATACAAGTATGCCCAATACTACCTTGCCCATTCGCCGACTAGCATTGCCGATAAAAATTACGTCTTGCCCACGCCTACCCAATTTGATAAATGTTTGGCGTGGTTAGGCAAGCAATTCTTTTCAACAGGCAGGGTATAAAACCTCAACCGACCCCATTGGAACGCAACAGCGTCAATCTTATGCGGTCAAGATCGGGTCTTATGCGATTAAAGGGGGAAAGGAAGCCCCGCAAGATCGCCTATAAGCCGATTTTGTGCGCACAAAATTGCCTCTAATTGCCTTCTATCGGCATCTCCCCCGTCTTTAAGCAATTCCAAGCAATTTCCTCCGCCCCTTCCCGCCCCAAAATATATTTTTTTCTTTGGGCAATTTTTTTTGT
This sequence comes from Pirellulales bacterium, assembly GCA_963844755.1. Lineage (GTDB taxonomy): Bacteria > Planctomycetota > Planctomycetia > Pirellulales > Thermoguttaceae > JBEKIK01. The sequence goes on along the minus strand of CAWJPM010000010.1, from coordinate 246,763 downwards.
GGGAACACACTATATAAGAGAAAGGAGGAAACATTATGACCTATAACACAAGACAAGCAAGCGACATTTTAGGCGTGGATTATCATTGCCTTTATCATTATATCCGCATGAAAAAAATCAACCTTAAATTATTCGGCAAGTCCCCAATCTGGACTAGCCGAGATATAGAGAAAATGAGAAAACACCTTGCCGAGTTAAAACAAAAACGGGGGAAAATATGAAGATGCCTTTTGGAAAACATGCGGGAACGGAGGTAAGCGAACTGCCGAGAGCATACCTTGTATGGCTCACACGCAACGTGAAACTATTTGGCGAACTGGAAGCCGAGATAGAGACAATTCTAAACGGGGAAAATGAGCCGAAAGAAACTTATGAAGAACTACTTGAAAAATTAAACTTTAATTGGGGGGATAATGAATGACGAAAAAAAAGGGCAGGAAAGCCTGCCCCCGAATGATTTAGATTATACTTTATATAGTAAAAACTTGTTGAAAATTGCGTGGGAATATCATCATGCGGGCTTAGACCTGATTGTATTGCGAGCCGATGGCACCACAAACAGCAAGAAGCCCGTTCTTAAAGATGCCTATGGGCAAGCACACAAAAGCCCCACGCCCCTATGGGAGATAAACAAGTGGATAAAAAGAGGCAAGGGCATAGGGGTTATTTGTGGGGCAACTTCCGGCAATTTAGAATTACTTGATTTTGATGTAGATTGTCAAGTGATTTTCCCAAAGTGGTGCGAAAAGATTGACCCGCAACTATTGGCACGCCTTGTCATTGTGGCAACGCCGAGCGGTGGAAGGCACATTCCCTATCGTTGCGAAGTTATTGGACGTAATCAAGATTTAGCCCTACGTCCTAATCCCAATGATCCCAAGAAGCCCTATAAACTTATTGAGACAAGGGGGCAAGGCGGGTATTTTTGTGCCGTGGGCAATCCCCTCTCAATTCACCCTCTACGCCTCCCATATCGTCTTATACAGGGGTCATTGTTGGCAATCCCTATAATCACGCCAAGCGAACGAGAAGCCCTCATAACGCAAGCACGGGCGTTTAACGAATTAAATGCGGTTAGTAGTGCGTCAAGATCGCATGAGAATGCCAACAGGGGGCAATTAGAGGCGATAGGAGGCGATTTTGCTGCGCTCAAAATCGCCTATAAGCCCAATCAAGGCAAAAGCCCCGCCGACTTATTCAATCAGCAAACAACGTGGGAAAGCATTTTAGAGCCGTTGGGGTGGTCAATTTCACATGTATCGGGGGAAGAGATATATTGGAGGAAGCCAGGGGCAGGGCGTGGGCATAGTGCCACCACAAATTGTGGAGGCAAGGACTACTTCTATTGTTTCACCACTTCCTGCCCACCAATTCAACCCCGAAATAATTACAGCAAGTTCAATCTTTATGCCTTGCTCTACCACAAGGGAGATTTTAAGAAAGCAGTGAAACAACTAACAATGAAAGGAGGAAAATGAATGATTTAGATTTTAACTTGAAAAACCTTATGCCAAAGTTTAATTACGATTTAATGGAGGGCATACCACCGAGACGCTATAACCTTGGCGATGCCTTTGCGGGCGTCGTAGTCAGACCCTATCAATTCCTTGTAATTGGATCACCTCCCGGCGTGGGGAAAACGTCTTTGATTATGGGCGGGACTTTTGACTTTTTATATAATCAACCTGATTTAAGGGCATTAGTTTTAAACGTGGAAATGCCCCCCGACGATCTTCTTTGCCGAGAAGTGGCACGCCAGAGCGGGATAGGATTGACCGACATTGACAATAGGTTATTCCGCAATGTTGCCGAGTATCGAGCCGACGTGGAGGAAGCCCTTGCCAAGATCGGCAGTATAAATGACCGCCTTGCCTTTTGTTCTTTCCCATTTACTTTGGAACACGTCGCAAAGGTAATCTTGGATCATAAAAGCGACCTGATTGTATTGGACTATGTTCAGAGGATTACAGCATCAAGTAAGCCCGTCAAAGACCAGAGGCAAGGAGCGACCGACGTAATGAATGGTATTAGAAAAATCGCTAATTGGGGTAAAGCGGTCATCGTCGTATCCAGTGTAGCAAGAGACAAGGGAAGCAAAGGCAGAGCATACGAAAACTTGTCTTTGGGCAGTTTTAAGGAAAGTGGAGAAATTGAATTCGGGGCAGACAATTGTTACTTGTTGTCAATGGACGGAGAGACGGGCAAACTTCACCACGTCAAGGCAAGGCATAGCAAGAAAGCCGACGTGTATCTTACCTTTGATTGTGATTGTCATAGGTGGAACGTAAGCGGGGGTGAAGTATGAAGCCAAAAAAACCGAGTTTAAGCACGCCTAACAATGTTCCGACAAAGCCGAAAGCAAAAAAACATAAACACAGATTTTCAACTATCAATGATTTTGTTAGATGCTCTATGCGAGATTTAACACGGGTGGAAGGATTTGTTTATGTCGCCTTGTGGGATTACGAAAGAGACGGCAAAGTCCAAATGTCACAGAGCCAACTTGCCGAGTTATGCGGGTGCGATGTTAGGAGCGTGAAACGGGCATTAAAACGATTAGAAAAGGGATTGGTTGAGTGTATTTTCAAGGGAGATAAAGAAACAAAGAAGGCGTCAATTTATGTCTTGACCTCCCCTATTTAATTGGGGAGGGCTGGGGACGTGGGTGTCACCAGGGCTGGGGACATTTTCATACCAGGGCTGGGGACGTGGGTGTCACCCTTCTCATAAGAGAATAAAGGCAATGGGACTAACGCCCCCTTGCCTCCAAGAAAGAAAGGCAACGACGGAAGCCGTCGTTGGGCAGGGGACAGCAAGGGTAGGCATAATCCCGCCCGCCTCCTGCCCTATACTGGATACATAAGATTATGGACAATTACGCAGAAATAAAAAAGCAAGTGGAAGACCTCAAAAGGCAACTTGCGGAATTGGAGGCAAAGTTAGAGACAATCCCGCATCCTGCCAAGCAAGTAAAATCGTCCGCTCATCGTCGGCGATTTACTTCCGTAGTCGGTAAGACGGAGGAAGAAAGGGGAGAAATTGAGATTGCCTTTAAGAGCATTAGAGGTAATCGCCAACGGCGTCTAACACCATAGCCCTAACCCTTGCTGTCCCCTGCGTGGAGGCTGCCCGCCCCGGGCATAGCCTCCACAATCAATCGTCCTTCCTCTTCCACCTACACTTGAATTAGCAAGTGTTAAACATAGTCATATTGATAAAAACATCTTATACCATATGGAATGGTCTGGACGGCATCCCGTCGCCCACTTCCCCAAAAAAACAGGGGCTATATCGTATCAATTAGTATCAGGCACTTAACCCATAAAAAGCCCTAAAACAAGGCATTAAACGGGGTTAAGACCCGCAACCTAACACACTTTCAGGGTTGGGGTGGTGGATTTTGGCACTTGTCCTAGGGTAGCCGCTGCGCGGCAACCCTGGGTTATCATATACTATCCCTTCGGGATATTTGTTAGAATATAGCAACGCCGGCGGGATGAAATCCCGAGAGGTTGCGGCAGGCAGATTGCTTGGTCATAATGGGATTATCTACTCAGACCGGCAAATCATCGACGAGCGATTGTATGCACGATTCGTCACTTTCAGAAACCTCTTGTGGCAAGCCACGCCGGTTCAATAACCGGTGCTACCCAGCCACCCGGCCGGCAGGATTGAGATTATGGCTGCCGCTAAGCATCGTCGTTCTGGTCTTGTCGTGTGGGCTTCTTTTTTTTCATCTGGGGCACTATCCGCTTTGGGCAGACGAGGCCGATACCGCGCTGTTCGCCCGGGGAATCGCGCTGACTGGCGATACGACGGCCCTGATCGGTCACAATTTATACGCGTATCATTTAGGCGCATTGTTGAAAAATCTGCACGGCCGATATCAACCGCCCGTACCTTATTACCTGGCTGCGCCCTTCGTGGGCACGAGCGGCACAAGTTCTTTATGGCCGCGAATTCCCTTTGCCATCTGCGGCTTTTTGAGCGTGGCGGTGCTACTGTATTGGATGTCAAGAAGTCGTTTGTCCACGGTCACTTGGATTGTCATTTCGATCGGCTTGCTTTGCAACGTTGAGTTTTTTCTCTATTGCCGGCAGAGCAGGTACTATTCGCTGACAATATTGCTGTCGCTTGTGATCGTCTATCTGTATCTGAATTGGAGAGGAAGGGGTTGGGAATTGGCCGGGATCGTGCTGGCATCGATTCTGCTTTTGGGCAGCAACGAACTGAACTACGCCGCACTGTATGCCGCGTTGGGTTGCGATTACCTGCTGTTTATGCGCCGGGAGCGCCGCCTGAGCGTACGACAGTGGTTCCTGCTTCTGGCGCCTCAGATACTTGCCGGCATCGTCATTATATGGATCTACAATCCACTGGGAACCGTGGTGGCGCCGGATATGCCTAGACAAAACCTTATTATCGAGAAGTTAATGACGATCTGGCGGAATTTCAGAGACCTTAATAATTGCGAATTCTGCGTTGGCATTATCATGCTGGCCGGACTGCCGCTCTTTTTTTGGACGCGAAACGTTTGGCTCTTGCGGGGATTGATCGCGGTGATCTGCTACTCAGTCATCGCTGCTATAGTTTCCCCCCGCCCCCTAGCTTGGGAAATATTTGCCGATGTTCGCTACCTCGTGCCCTTAATCCCATTGTGCATCGGCATTTCGACAATGGTTATCGTGATGCTCACCAGAGGTCGATGGTATTTTGCCCTGCCATTGGCCATCGCGGTCTTTGGATTTAACATTCTTAATTTTCCCTTTTCTCCAAGCCGCTGGTGCTCTAGACCCGCCGAATTTATTGGAGAACTTTGGAAACAGCGCGCTACTTCATTAGATGTTGCCGTGAAATGGATCAACGATCATGTCCGCAAAGACGAAAGTATTTTTGTATCTCCGATCCTAAACGAGTCTTCGCTCATGTATCATGCGCCAGATCCGATATATGCCTGGCACTTGATCTACCCGCCGAAGGGACAATTCGAGTCTCTGCCGCTGATTCATTTCTCTTCCGAGCTTTCTCCTCCCGACTATTTCATCGCATTCGGCTCTCAGAAAGAAAGCATCGATAAATTGATTATATACATGGAGACTCAAGGAACGAACTACCGGCTAATCGAGGTTCTCGACATTTTCTGGCTGGATCAGACGCGTCCCGAGATCTTTTGGCGATCTTTTCGGCCGATCGAAAACTTCGACCGCCAGTCGGAAGCCGTGTATGTGTATCGACGCATTACGCCGTAATGGGACGGATATTGAAAGACGGCAAAGAGAAGGAACTCGAGGAAATAGACGGTTGTGTCGATGTCAAATTGGGATTTCTGGGCAACGAGCATTCGATCACAACATGATGTATCTGCCGGGAGATTATCTACCCAATATACAAGATGTTCCATCTTATTAAAAACCGTCCTTTGCAGCCTTATCACGTTTTTGCAAATCTCCCGGCCATTCTGGGGTAGGATCATCGCGATTCAATATGGTATGATTCTCCCACTGTACTTGCTCGTCAGTGAAAATAAGCCACTCATTGAAAATTATGAAGTACGAGGCGGAAGCAGACTGAACATTGCTGACCACGTGCAACTTCCGCTGCGCGTATTGTTTCGTATCTGAGGGCGCTCAAAAAGCAAAAATCAAGACCTATGGCACGCCGCTTGAGTGGAAAGAAGGATTCGATGCCACGGGAAAGACATGGCTGATTCATATTACGGGCGGTGAACCTACACTCTATCCTGGGTTTGTCGATCTTTGCGAACAGCTTAGCCAAAATCATTACTTATCGATCAACTCTAATCTTTCCCATCGAACTGTCGAGGAGTTTGCCCAGAGGATCGATCCGCAGCGAGTGCACTTCATCAACGCTGCATTGCACTATGAGGAGCGGCAAAAAAAGGAATGTCGCAGTGTGTTTATTGATCGCGTGCACGCACTACTGCGGCGGAATTTCAATGTGCTGGTGTCTCAGGTCATGACGCCCCGCATGGTAAGCATCTTCTCCGAGATGGCGAAGGACTTCGAATCGGACGGTCTGTATATTATCCCAAAACTAATTCGGGGCAACTTCAAGGGAAATATCTATCCCGATGCATACTCTACGGAACAAAAACAGCAGATTTGCGAATATATGGTTGAGGCGCGCCGACAGTACTCGGCGGCAATTGGGAGAATAAACGAGACGGCAACGATTGATCTATTCACGGTCGAGCGGTTTATCAACGGCATTCCCAGTTACCGCGGAAAGCTGTGCGGTTCGGGATATAACTTTGTGCGGATCAACCCGGACGGAACCATTATTCGTTGCGGATCAAAAAAACGTTTAGGAAACCTGCTCCGCAAAAAAGTCAAGCTGTGGAATGCGCCCAAGCCCTGCAATACATCATATTGTCCGTACTTCTGCGATAAGTACACGTCCTCGCAACGCTTGCCAAGAAGCGCTCAACTTACCGAGGCCTTGCCGCAGTGAGTAAAACCAGCGGGGAGGAATCCGCCCGTCCAACAAAGCTTTAACCGCCAAATCTTCGGCGTACCGGGTGAGATAGTTGCGCAGCAACTGGTAATCGTCCCAGTTGCGCTTGTAATACGCCCGGAAAGATTGATGCACCAGGCGTTCGAGCAGCTTGCGACGCAGCGAGCAAACCATTCGAACATCGAGGATATGTTCATTCCGACGCAGCCATTCTGAAAATGTCTCGTGCCAATGCGCGGCGATTCCCGCGGCTGCGCTTTGCGAAGCACGGTGACATCGAACCGCTGTGAGGATCTCCGGCACAAGCACCATCTTGCCCAACCGGGAGACCTCGGCAAAGTAAATAGCGTCCTCGGCATACTGCGTCCAACTTGGAAGTCGCGCGGGCAGCGACCTGGACACCATCAACGTTGATAAGGTGAGAGACGAATACCCCAGGAAGAATCGCTCCAGACTGTATCGTTTGGCCGGGGGTATCTTGGACATGTCGCGGACATATTTGCTCATTCCAAAGGCGCGGTAATTGGTGTGGACGCCGACGACATCCGATTGTACTGCGGCAAGTTGTCGCTCGAGCTTGTTCGGCAGCCACAGATCGTCCGCATCAAGGAAAGCGATCCAATCGCCTTTGGCCTCGTCTATGCCCCGGTTTCTGGCAACCGACTCGCCCTGGTTTGTCTGCGAGATTAAGCGTAGCGGCGGGCCGAAAGATCCAGCAATCGCCGCCGTCTGGTCGGTTGATCCGTCGTCGATCACCAGCACTTCGAACGGGGCATGGGTTTGGCTCATGACCGATTCGAGCGTGGCCCGCAGAAATGGGGCGGCATTGTAACAGGGAATGACAACTGTTACATGTGGCTTCACAGCTTGCGTATCATTCAATAGAGTTTCGGATTCCTAAATTGCACTATTTCGCTCTACCTCACCGACATCGGCCGGATAATATGGGTTACTTGATGCGAATTTTAGGATTCTGATGGTCACGCAAATATTTGATTTAGGGCAACTGCGGAGTGCTATCGCCCTTGTTGTAAGCTTTATGATTTTCAATAGCGCGCTTTCTATCGCATCCCCCAGATTACCCATATATACCATATAGACACAAACCATGTATGGCATTATTAACCATCACAGCCATATATTCATCAAGGTGCTGCCACCAAGTCTGAGCTAATGATAAAGCCCTCCAAATCCTATCTAACCGATGCGGCTTGGTGGAAAAATAGAATTGGCAGAATAACACTTGCTTATACCCCCATTCTGTTAAAATGAAGGGTTGCCATCCAGGAAGCGATGAAGAACGATTCCAATCTGCTCACAGCCGTTATGTGGCCGCCAACGCCAACCATGACGCAATTTGGTCTGTATTTAAGGCCGGGGAAATTAGAGAACCATACCGACAAAGAACCAATGGACTTAGCAGCATATCGAGCAAGCCCCGCTGAAGCAGAGCGAACGACTGATTTGATCCGCCTGCTTCCGACGGGCCTCTCGTCTGTTCTTGATATTGGGGGACGGGATGGTTTTTTTCGAGCCTGCTTCGTGAGCACTTTGCACATGTAACCGCACTCGACCTTTCAATGCCAACATTTGATATTGAGGGTGTTGTTAAAGTTGCCGGCGACGTTCGACAACTCCCATTCGCCGACAACTCCTTTGACTGTGTCTTTTGCGCGGAAGTTCTGGAGCATGTTGCTGGAGTAGAACAAGCGGCCCGAGAGATGATTCGCACAGCCCGTCATGAAATTATTGTCGGTGTCCCATATCGCCAGGATACTCGCTGCGGAAGGACTAAATGCTCAAAATGCGGACGCTTCAATCCTCCCTGGGGGTACATTAATGTTTTTGATGAAACATTGCTTGAATCACTTTTCAAACCATGCAGGGTTGTCGAAAAAAGTTACATCGGACAAACTACCGATGTAACAAATAGTATTCCGGCGTTTTTGATGGACTTGGCCGGATGCCCTCGGGGCACATACGATCAGGAAGAACCCTGCATCCACTGCGGGGCAAAACTTGAAGCACCCAAGTCTCGATCATTTCTTTCAAAGGTCTTTTCATTTCCATCCGTTAAACTGCAAAAGGTGCAAAAAATGTTTTCTAAACCAAGGCCTAAATGGATTCACATGAAGATTAGAAAAAATTGACAGTGATATCGCCCGAGGCATTCGCCTTGTTTTAGTTTTTACATCAGGAAGGCATTGCCCAAGGCCAAAAAATCATCCAAGCAGCGGCGGCGTAATTCGAGGGGCATCTCCACCGGCAGACAAACAACCACCAAGAGGATTAAAAAGGGGACAAGACTAGAAGGGGCATCACTGATTTTTTGTCAGTCACGCTAACATAAGAAAATCAGTGATGTCCCGTTTTCATGTCCCCGGTTCAAGAACCGGTGCTACCCGCCACTTGCGGAGCTATATCGGTTTGACGTTCTCGGCAGGGGCCTTTCGGACCTCGGCCTTCGGTGTAGGACACCTTTTGACCTTCTTGCAGTTCGTCGAAACTGACGCCTTGCAGGCTCTTCGAGTGGAAAAAAAGGTCTTTTTCCTTACCCGTATTGATGAACCCAAAACCCTTGTCCGTTAATTTTTTGATTACGCCTTCAGCCATTTGTACGTTTCCTGAAAAATAGATTGAACTGACGCCATTCGGCTTACGATTGCCGGCTGGTCGCTTGTTGGTTAAAAGAAGTGTACCACGTCAGGGTATCATAAGGCAAGAGGGGTGGCGAACAGGCAATTAGAGCCAAAATACGCAATATGAGGCCCTTTGTCGTGCTGGCTAGCGGGGACAGAGCCACTTGTTCTTGAGTTTGGGCTTGGGTTTTGGGGTGGGATTTAGGAAGGATTCGGCCCGTTTGATAGAACCGTCCAGTTCTTCGTCGTATTGTTCGGCCACAAAATCCCTGACCAAATCCGAACGCTCGCCATCTGGGACATCGCCGTAGGTGTCCATCCAGACGGCATTGAATTGGTTGTCGGTTATCTTCAGTAACACGGCTTCCAGTTTGTTCCGCTTGAGCATGAGTCTCTCTCTTTCAGTTAGACTCCACCGCCTCCCGGGCACGCATAATTGACACAATTACACGAACTGGCCCTATTGTACTCCTTAGGAGCGGGGTTTACCAGTAGCGTGCCGGAATCAAGTTGGTCACGATTTTCGCCCGTTCCCTGGCAGAGCATGGGAAGGAGAGAAGCTCTTTACCCCTCACCCTAACCCTATCCCGACCAACCGACCATGCCGACCAACGCTGCGCGTCGGTGCCCGATGGTGCCCGGATAGGGGATATTTTGTTAGAATTCCTTATTCCACTTTCCAGGCCTCCAGGCCGTTGGGCGAGGCTACTATGAGGACGGGTTGGCCGTCGATGGAGACGGTGGCCAGACCTTGGAGCATTACGCCGTAGTTGAAGGCGTCCAGCGGTTTGCCTTCGGAGGTGAGGAAATTGATCGAGCCGTCCGGGCCGGGGAGGATCCACTGGCCTGGTCCTTCGCGGGTGATTTTGCCGGAGATGATTGGTTCGATGGGTTGAGGCTGCAAGCCCACGGGCATAGGATAGTTCCAGAGTTCTTGGCCGCTCAAGTCAAAGCCCAGGGCAGTGGTTTCGCCCATTTTCATGGGGGAACCGGACAGGCCGCACCAGAGCAAGCGGCCATCGCCCGCGAGATCGGCGGCGGCAATGCAGCCGATAATACGATTGGGCACGGGTATTTCCGCTTTGCGTTGGCCCTTGGCATCGAGTTCGACAAGCGCGCCGGTGTTGTTTACACAGAGCAATAGGCGCCGGCCGTCGGCGTCGAGCTCGGTAAAGGCCATGCGGGCGACGTTGGAAATGGAGCGGTTGGACCAGATGCGTTTGCCCTCGAGCGTTACGGCCTGCACGCCGACCACGTCCCAATAGCCTACGTACATTTTCGGCGCGCCGTCGCCGTCCAGGTCGCCGAGTTCCACGTCGGCGATGCCGCTGTGCGGATTCTCGACGGCATTTTCCGGGTAACTGAGCACTATATTCCATTGGTGGTCCAAAACGTGACAGCGCTGCTGAAAGCCGGCAAAAACGGCGAAATATATTTTTCCATCGGCCGCGGCCAGCAAACGGATGTTGGTGACGAATTCCGCCTCGCCGATATTCAGTTTATGCAGGGCGATGAGTTTGCCGTCCAGACCGACCTCGGCCAGGGATTTGGCGCCCTCGATAACTATCAATCGCGGCTCTGCATTTGGCGAATTGAGGACCAAGATGTTGCCCGGGGATTTTAGATCGGCGGATTTCCAAAGCGCGGAGAGCTTCAAAGTCCGGGGGTCGTTGCGCTGGGGGATTTTGGCCAGGGGCACGGGCTGATCTTCTACATTGGCGCCGCCCTCTTCCTGGCTGATAGACAAGGACTTTTCGTACTGTTTGAGATTATCTTGATAGCGCTGCATGGGTTCGTCGAAGATATTTTCGCCGGCCAGGAGCTTATCGATTTTTTTGGGTAAAACATCGGCCAGGTTGGGATCTGCCCCGGATTCGTAATCTTGCACAATGCCTTTGGCGTCGATGATGAAAGAGCTGGGAATGCCGATGAATTTGAAATCCATGGAATTGTTTTCCGGATCGCGGCAGATGGGAATAGAGATTTTCAAATCCTTGAAAATGTCCGCTACGGCCTTGTCGCCCGTTTGGGGATCGTTGACGCTTACGGCCACAAAGGCGACTTTGTCATTGTCCTTGTATTTTTCGTAGACTTTTTGCAGGTTTGGCAGGCTCGCCTTGCACGGATCGCACCATGTAGCCCAAAAATCGAGCACCGCGATTTTACCGGCCAGCGATTGGGGAGTAACCGGCTTTCCGTCAAGACCGACGAATTTGAAATCGGGGACTTTTTTGGACAGTAATTGACCGGGATCGGGAGGAATAAAAAACTTTACTATCTCGGCATCGGCGGGCACTTCAAATTTGAACGCCCGGGGATCAATAGGACCGTTTAATTGGGCGCCGGTAAAATCGGCTACAAGCGAGATGGATTCGACCTGGGCGCCGATTTCTCTGGCTATCTCGGCGCGAAGTTCTTCGGTGGGTAGGACCATTCGCCGCAGAACAAGCGTTTGCTTGTCGATCCACAAAACGGCAAGCCCATCGGGTCGGCGGATTTGCACCCGATAGCATTGGCGGGCCTCGATCTCGCCCGGATCGACCAGTTTGGGCTCTTCGGCGTCGTGCAACAAAACATCGACCGCTTTGTCATCTACAAGAAGTAATATTTGCGGGGCCGCGCCTGCAAATCCGTTGCACGAAGCGGCCATGAGGATGCGATCGCAATAAACCGTTTTTATGCTCAACTCGGCGGGGGCGTCTTTTTCCAGGACCTGGCCGGGAAGATCGTCAAGGGCGGCATAGATTTTTTTCCCATCGATTACTTCCTTAGTCGAGTACGCCTCCATGCGCAACTTGTTAGGCCGCTGGCAAGCCACGGCAAAATTTCTCTTCTGATCGATTTTTTTCCCTCCCGCTTCGGCCATCAGCCGGGCCGTGCCCTTGTCGTTGTAAGTTTTTGCACTACGATATGCCTTGGCCATGGCCTCCAATACGCCGCGGCCCGTATCGAGTTTCCCTGGGGAGTCAGACTTTGATTCCGGCGGCGATTTCTCCGCTTTGCTCCCTGGATTTGATGTCGCGGATGCCTCTTGCGATTCCGTTCGACTGCACCCGACCCATAAAAACATCAAAAACGCGAGGGCAAAAAAAGGTAAAAGAAGACTGAAACCGGAATTTTTTCGGTAGATAATCCGTGACATGATTTGATCCTTTGAGAAAAAAATAACCTGTTCTGAGGGTCTGTAAGGATTTTTGTGTCAGTGTTCAAGTGGCACGGCCATCTTGGCCGTGTTTCTTCACTGGCTGGAAGCCCGTGCCACTAACTGACACAACATTTCTTACAAGCCCTATTCTGAGTCTGGTGCATTATTGGCAAAGCAGGCAATCGGGTAAAGCTCGACTTTTGACGGTTTAAATATCGATAAATCGAGGTTTTCACGCATTTGTCGCTTCCCCAGAGCGCTGGATTCGCTTGCTTGTTCATTGTGACAGAGCTTTATAAAGCACATTGACTTAGCGATAATAATGGATTGCTGTTTTGAATGTAAGTCGTTTTTATGCCACAGGTGCATTGGGACTTAAAGCATGCCCGATATTTCCGCTCGAATTGGCAAAAATCTGTCCGTGGTGCGCCAGCGCATCGCCGCTGCCGCGACGCGCAGCGGGCGGGGTGGGGCAGATATTAAACTGGTGGCAGTAACCAAATACGTAGGCAAGGCGGAAATCGAGGCCCTGGTTGCGGCCGGATGCACCGACTTGGGCGAAAGCCGGCCACAGCAACTCTGGCAAAGGGCCAAGGAATTTGCCGATTTGCCCATCCGCTGGCACATGATCGGTCATTTGCAGCGGAATAAAGTCCGGCGCACGCTGCCGTTGGCGTCGATGATCCATTCGGCCGATAGTATGCGAATAATAAAGGCCATCGACGAAACGGCCGCCGAACTTGGCCGGCGAGCAGCGATTCTGCTGGAAGTGAACACTTCCGGCGAACCGGCGAAAGGAGGCTTTCAGGCCCATGAGGTCGAAGCCTTGCTGCCGGAACTGGCCGAGTTTGAGCACACGGATATCCGCGGCTTGATGTGCATGGCGAGCCTCGAAGGCGGCCAAGAAGCCGCCCGGCGCGATTTCGCCGCATTGCGAAAGCTCCGCGATCGGATGCTAGCCCACTGTCCGCCGGAAATTGTTTTAGATGAACTATCGATGGGCATGAGCGGCGATTATGAAACCGCCATTGAAGAAGGGGCAACAATCGTCCGCATCGGCTCGGCCTTGTTCGAAGGAGCGGTTTAACGCCGGAAGGAGTGCTTTAGCGCCTGTCCTCTCTCCCGCCGGGAGAGGGCTAGGGTGAGGGCCTATACCAAACGTCCCCTCTCCCTTTGGGAGAGGGGAGCAATTTACAAAAATCCAGTTATTGGAATTCACCACAAAAATATTTTAGGAATAAGCTCATAATGATTGCCTTGCAACCGCATCCTGAAGGGACGATCTTGCCTGTGCGGGCACAGCCTGGCGCCAAGCGCAATGAAATTCGCGGCGAACAAGACGGCATGCTAAAGGTGTGCGTCTCCCAATCGCCCGAAAAGGGCAAGGCCAACAAGGCGGTTATCGAACTAATGGCCAATTCACTTGGCCTGCGAAAATCGCAGATCGAGTTGCTCTCGGGAGAGACTTCGCATCAGAAACGTTTTCTAATTCGCGGCATCACGCCCGAGGAATTATCCCAAAAACTTGTAGAGAAAATGAATTGAATGAAATTCAAGACTACCGACCCCTTTATCCTTTTTCTTTTTCTTTCCAATTTAATTAACTGTGAGGATAAAATGAAATTGAATGTATTGAGAATGGTTTGTCTCTTCGCAATAAGTACATTATGTTGCCATATGGCTGACGCACAGGAGAAAGCACCTGAGAGAAGATGTACAGAGGGAATATTCACATTCCAAGCTCCCTCCAACCTGACGAAAATACAGGGGCCAAGAGTACAGAGCCTGAAGAGCCAAATGATACAAGGCGGAGCGGAACTGGCGAAAGCGTCGGGCACCGCGGACCCACACCTCTTTGCGGAGAGTTCACTCACCTTCTTTTCTGCCTATGAATCCGCAAAAGGAGACATACTTTTCATCCTTCTAGGGGACAAATCCCCAGGTTACATGAATCGCGATGAAATGTTTAGCACAAATTCTGAAAGAATCCGCTTGGGAAAGAACTCGGGGCAGTTGTCAAGGGACAGTAAGGGCGTTTCCAAATTGGACATCGACGGCATTCCGAGCCTGCTGATGGATATTGTTAGCACTAACGGGGAACGACTGCAAACGTACACGTTTTTCGTTCCAGGCTATCCCAAGCACAGTTTTGCCATCAATTTCAAAACGCACAAAGGAGAAGACCAGGCGACGGTTGACGGGATTGTCGGATCGCTCACGATCGCCCGCGCAACGGCTTCCGGTCCTCGTTCAGAGTCACAATCCATAGGAACTAGACAGCGGGGCACAAGCGAACAGTCTAGGCCGCAGCCAGAAGCGGCTGTGGCAGGCGAGGCGCAATCGACGGTACGACCAGGCACGGTGGTTGTGGCAAACGAAGGTGCCAAGTTGATGGCTGGCGACACGGTTATCGCCGTCCTGCGCAAGGCACCAAGGTCAGAGTGGCCAAGGTGAGTGGCAGATGGATCGCCGTTGATGCGGTCGTAAAGGGGGCACGCACGATAGGGTGGGTTAACGTCGCTGAACTGCAAGTCAAGCCGATCAACGTGGGGGATAAGCTCACAACGATTCGTTGTGTGAAGCTTCAGCCCATTCCGGAGAGTTGGACAACCGAGCCTGGGGCGGGATCAACATGGGGGGTGTTTCGGGACTCGGGAATGGGCGGAGGGGTTATCGAACATGGGACGGAATTGACCGCAATGGTAGTAAGCGGTGAGCGCATCGGGGTCAAGGTCACCGGGATCGAACCGTTCCTTGACGACAAAACTGTTGGTCGTACAACTGAGGGCAAGGTGACGCACAAGCCGTTTCCCAAGCGATCCTCCGCCAAGGGATTGATCGGTTGGCTCCCAGCGCAGGACCTCCGACACATTGATGATGCGTTTGTTGCACAGCCGCTCAATGGCCGGGAGCCAAGTGCGATCCTTGGACTGAGGAGTGTGCGCCTTGTGCTTGACGAGCGATACTCCTACGTGAAGGACGGCAGGCAGCTAAAGATTACGCATACGCCGGACCCGGACCTACAGAAGCTTGAGGCGGGGGTTAGGGAGGTCCTGTCAGCATGTGGCATGAAGGTGGCTCGCCCCGACGCACAGGATTTTGACGCCACCGTGCGCGTGGTTGTCAGGGGTGAAGCATTGGGCGCGTACTACAAGCGCATAGGCGCTAGCGGTGAAGCTTCGAGGGCGAACCACAACTCTGAACCTTTCTGGCTTTGGTCCGGTGCTAGCATGTCGGGCGTGATCTCCCTTGAGATTGGGGGGAAAACGGCAATTGCGCATGACTTTTTGGGCAACAAAAATCCGGCCGTAGGAGAAGAAGAGTTTAGCAGCCCGTTGAAAAAAGGGCCGCGAATGCGATTAGTTCTTTTTTCAAGCGGCGGTTGCATAGGCGTATAAATCCATGGTTGGCGACATCGACACACGGCACAAACGACCGAAACTAAAGCTAACGTTAAGTCGGGCAAGACAAACAAAAGAAACAAGGCTGCCTTCGGCCTGCAAGCCTTTTGGCGTCCCGATGGCGAACACCTTGCGCATGATAAGGCCCAGGTTGCGGGCCACCGCGGCAATCAAGTAACGCTTTTGAACCTTCTCGATCCCGCAAAGCCAACTCCGCCGTGCGCCGCCCGTGTCGCACACATGGGCGAAGCTGCGCTCCACCTGTTCGCTGCGAGGCGCTGCAGACGTTTGCTTTTTCGGCGCCGCATGCGGCGTCGATTGTTTAAAACTGCCCGGCGCTTCTCCTCCGGCACGTCCCGCCAGTTTCGCTTTCCTTTCCCCTTCGGCTCCGGGATGTAAGTGCGAATATTAAGCGAGTCGGCCAGTTCCAAGGTGTCGGTGGCGTGATAGCCCTTGTCGGCGGCCGTCTCTTCAATCTCCACGTCGATGCCCGCTTCGGAGAGATTTACCTGAGCTTCCATCACGCTGTCGACCAGCGTGTCTTTGTCGCTCACGTCGGCATGATACACTGGAGCAGCCAACACCACTTCCGATTTCAGATCGATCACGTGCTCGGCCTTGTAGGCCAGATGCGTGCGCCCGTCCTTCATCTTGGCGATGCGACTGTCATGGTCGGTCGGCGACATCCACTCTTCATTCGACACCCGCTTGTCCTTGCGCCGCCGGTCGAAGCGGCGCAACTCCTCATCCGTAGGGTTTTCCGCACCTTCCTGTTCTTGCAGCAAACGCCGCAGATAGTCGTTCCAATCCTCGCCCGTGTCGCGACGCACGATCGACTTCATGGCCACGTTGGCCTCCAGCGTGGCGGAATCCACGGCCACGGTCTTGCCCTTTAGCAGCCCCTTTTCCGCAGTCAATTTCAGGACCAACTGAAATACAGCCGTGTGGACCTCAAGCGGCAGACGGTCGCGGACCCGCGTCAGACTGGAATGGTCGGGCGCGTCTCCGGTCGGCGGGACGCCAAGGAACTCCCGCAGCGAAAGGCTGTCGCCGCAACGCCAAGCAATCCCTCGTTGCGAGCCGATGCCCTCGAAGTAACCGACCAGAAGCATCCGGAAATAAACGCCCGGCGGAATGCCCGGACGGCCGATGTGTTCGTCGTAATAGGGCCGGCAGATGTCCTCCACCGTCCGGTCGAACTCGGCTTCGGCCAGCAACTGATTGAGTTTACGATAAAATACATGCCCTTGGGACTTAGGCAAGCTGGTGGTCGCCACCCACATCTCCTGCTGTTCGTCCTTACGCTTTCCCAATGCCATCGCTCTTGCCTCCTGCATTGCATGATGGCCATAATATATTCTTGCGACAAAACTTTTTCAAGCCTCGTTAAATGACTTTTTCAACGGGCTGCTAAGAACCCCGAAAACGCGCCTTTTGCCTCCACCCTTAGAGGCCCTGGGGGGTTTTGGGACTCGCTTATGTGGCTGACTTACTCTGTCTGGGGAAACGACCCGCTATTCTCGCTTCTGAACAACCATTTCGAAAACGGTTGCCTAGGCGGTGCAGCGAGCCACGTATTAGAGACAACTTGCACCCGACGGGATACTGACCGGCTCCTTGACATACTTAGAAAGAGCCGTGGCAATTCTGGTTTTGCGGTAGACACGCTTGCTAGGCTAAAGGAACCGCGTGCCGTACCAGTCTTTATCGAATTCCTTTCGGATCGAAGTTACGCAGGCGCGAAGGCGTCCTTTTCGCTGCAACGCATAACCGGCCAAGATTTCGGTAACGACCCGGATCAGTGGCGCAATTGGTGGGAGAACAACAAGGAGCGACTTCTCCAAGAGAGGCTTCAAGATCGGTAAGCGCCGGAAAAAGGGATACCCATAACTGTCCGCGTGCCAAGGCGCGCGTTTTAGGGAGAAAAGGCAGGGAAATAAGTGGTCGGGAGTTTTTTTCTCTGAATTAAAAAACATTTATTTTGGCACCCACAGTTTTCCGCCGCTGGCGGATTCGCTGCCGGGGGTCCATGACCCCTTTTTCTTTCTTCTTTTTCCCATCAATACTTTCTATTAATTCACCACTGTTCTCAAATCTCTATCTCCTAGCCCCTTCATCTTCAGGGTGGCCAATTCTTCCTATTGAAATCCACTATCCAATTTGCTACGCTCTTCGCTTCGTGCCATTAGTGTTCTTTGGAAATCCGATTAATGAAAATTAAAGGGGCGAAGCCATCCCTAAACGTGGAAAAATCGCGATTTTGACACCAAAAATGCATTCTATAAAAACAATGAAACCATTGAAAAAATCACAACTGACCCCCGATAGAAAACCTGTAAAAATCGTAGTTTGTAGCCCAAAATGTCCTCGGAGAAACTGCAAAATGGTTACTAACAAAGTAATCCCGAAATTGAATACCTAATTTTTATTAGCGTAGATTAGTGGTAATTAGCGTTCCTCTATCATGTAAAAATCGTGATTTGTTCCCCAACTCGATGAAGGAAAAGAGGACATTCAAATTTTTCAAAAAACCAGAATGTCCCCCTTTTTACCTTCGTAGTTAGGACCCTAATTACTTGATCCCCAGCAGTTCCACCTCGAAGATGAGCGTGGCGTTGGGCCCGATCTCCGCCCCGGCGCCGTGTTCTCCATACGCGAGTTGAGAGGGGACGAATAGCTGCCACTTGGAGCCCACGGGCATGAGTTTCAATGCCTCGGTCCATCCGGGAATAACTCCCGCGACGGGAAATGTCGCCGGTTCCCCGCGGCGATATGAACTGTCGAACTCGGTTCCGTCGATCAGCGTGCCGCGATAGTGGCATTCCACAGTGTCGGCAGCGGTGGGCTTCTTTCCATTGCCGGCCTTGAGGATTTTATACTGCAACCCGCTGGGCAGCGCCATCACGCCTTCCTTTTTCTTGTTCTCGGCCAAAAAAGCCTCGCCCACTTTTTTGTTTTCCTCGGCGGCCGTCTGTTTGCCTTGGGACTGTTTCTTCGTCAGATCGTTTTGAAATGCGGTCATTGTGGCGTGCATCTCGTCGTCGGTCATGAGAGTTTTTTTGCCCGAGAAGCCGTCCTTCAGGCCTTTGATGAAGACGTCGACATCGAGATCCATCCCCATCTTTGCGAGGCTTTTTGCCACGTCAACGCCGATACTATAGCTTACCTTCTCCTTCTGTGTCTTCAGTGCCGGCGCCTCGTCGGCGCACGCATTAGCGGCCAAAAATCCAACTGCCAAAAACGCAAGCAATTTCCCGCTCATCGTCGTTTTCCTTTCTGAGGGTAATAGGTGGGGTGGAAAAGGGGACACTCTACTTTTTCAAAAAAACAGAATGTCCCCTTTTTTTCCATTTGTCACTTCAGGAATCAGATTGGCCCATGAGATCGCCGATGAACTGGCCAACGCCTTCGTGATCGAAAAGAACAGGCACGCCTCCAGCGCCGATATAAACGGCCACGCCATCTCGGACTACCAGGGCATCCGGGTGATCCACCTCAAAGCGGTCTCCGTTGACCAACGCCACGGTAAATGGCCGATATGGCTTTCGCTCCTTGAGCGTTTTCAAAATGTGATCAAAGTTTCCCGTTTCCACTAGCTCACCTTTTTGATTGCTGGAAATTAAGACCTAATGGGATTATATCACAATGGTATTATCGCGGTAATTCCGTGACCGGCATAAGCAACTATAATAACTAACTTTAACATGGATTAACTTTGAAAACAATGGCCGTAATAAGCTGCAACACGGGGGATAAAAATAAGGTGTTGGGAGTTTTTTTCTCCGGATTACATAACATTTATTCTGGGACCCAGAGTTTTCCGCCGCCGGCGGATTCGCTGCCGGGAGTCCAGAGTTTGCCGGGTTCGTCGGCAGCAGCGCCGGATGCGGCCATTTCGGCTTCGGGGCGGCCGGACGGTATTGCTGGTGTGCCGTCGGGGCGCAAGAGGCCGGCCTCGACAAGGATCTGCGTAAGAATCAGCGAAACGTTGGGCTCGTTGATATGCGTATTTTCGATGTGGCGGATAAGCTGCAGGGCCTCGGGTATTTCTTGCCGGGCGAAACGCAGCGATAGCTCTTCAAGATCCCAAGTGGCGTGCGACTTGCCCGTGCTGTCGGTGGACTTGCGCCCGGCATCGACGTACATTAACGCCTGATCCAGATCGTCTTCCATGCGTGCCAGGGTCATGTATGCCAGTGCCCGTTCCTTGCGATCGGCAAAAGCGGGGCGGTCGATGATTTCTTTTCCGAATTTCACTACTGCCGTGCGGTGGTTGTAACCCACGGTGCGCTGGAAGGCTTGGACCAGTTCTTCATCGGGCAGTTTTTCGACGTTCACTCGTGCCAATCGGACCAGGGGCAATTGGTTTATTTTGCCGGGCTCGGCGTCGATGGGTTCCAGGGTCGGCAGGCCCAAACGGGTGCGCAATTCGTTGAGATCGAAGGACCAACGGAGGTTGTCGGCATGGAATTGCAGGATCATGATTGCGGCTAAGAGTTTGATTCGATACTTGGCGTCGGCGGCGGCCTGGCCAGGCGTCAGACCATCGAGAGCGCCCAGTTTCATGTCGGTCCAACGGTTCAAGACGGCATCGCGCCGATACTCGGCCAGAATGGCATGAAACTGCAGGGGTTTTAATTGCACGGGCGGGCGCCATTTCGGCTGCAATAAATCATCAGTGGCGGAGGGAGATCCGATTTCATGGGTTTTTTCCTGGCCCTTGAGCCATTGGCCGGCCAACTCGTTTAATATGGTCTTGATTTGAGAAAGCTCGGGGGCGGTTATGTTTGGGATTTCCAGGCGGGCGTCGCGGTCGGTCTGGCGGCCAAAGAGAAATAATTGCCCAAGGTAATTAGGCATGGACTGGGCCGACGCTCCATCGGCCGACTCTTCGGCCGAACGGTCGAAGAGCATGTACACGGCTTTCGGCGGCGGCGAGTCCTCGGCGACAAAACTGGCCGGATCGAAGGGAATCTGTGCGATGCGCGGATCGGACAAAAACGCCTCTTGCAGTCGCTCGACGTCATCGACCATCCAGTCGACGTTCATGATCGGCACTGCATCGCCCAAGGGGCTATCGGACAAGAGCATGGCCGTGGCTTCGGCTTCGACCGCGTCTTCTAAGGGGATATCGAAGGAAGCATACCGGCGCAGGGCATCGATGGAGCCGGGATTGTCGTTCAGCCAACCGCGGACCGCGGCCAAAGACCGCCATAGGGCGGGAAAATCATTAACTTCGGCGACCAAGGCGGAAAGATTCCCTTCGGTGGTCCGCCAATCGCCGTACATCATGGGGCTGATGGCCTGGGCAAATCGATCGGCCCAGCGTGCATTTTCGGGCGGCTGAGGAAATCGCGGATCTTCTTTTAGCAAGAGCGGCACGTCGGGCGAACGGAGCAATTCGGTCAGCATTTGCGAAACGTTGCGGTTCTCCCTTTGAACGATGAGCAGAAATTGGAGCAACGCCCGGGCAGGCAACCACCGGCCTTGATGTACTAAAGCATCGACTAATATTTCGGCGGCCTGATAAGTGCGCCAAGACCAGGAGCCCTTGGCCTCGGCGATTGAACGCTGTAAAAAGTTCATGGCAGAGGCGAAATCTCTTTTCAAGGTGTTCAGTACGGCGGATTCGGCCAAGGCGGCCTGGTTGGCCGGATATTTTTGCAAAAAATACGCGACAAGGGTTTGGGCAGCCTCGAGTTGGCCCGTAGCGCGGAGCAACATGGTCTGATAGGCCAGCAGGCATTGCCGGTCGGTATTTGCGGGCTGACGGCGGAGTGACTCGATATGTTGCAGGCAAGCGGCATGTTGCTGGCCTTCCAACATTCGATCAATTTTCTCCAATTCGGTAAGAAAGTCAGAGCAACAGAATTTGATCTTTTTGCCGGTAGCGCCTGGACATTGAGAATATGCATCGATAGCCATGGATAGAAATGGGCTTGGAGTTTGTGGTTTTGTTAAAGTTTTAAGGACAATGTCGAACGAATCATAGTACCACAACAGGGCGAGTTTCAAACAGCCCCGCCCCTGAGAAGGGAAGTGATTTTTTACATAACAAACACCCGCCAAACCACCCAAGCGGGCTAGACAGTATTTCAGATAAGCATAGCGTGTTGGGCGCCATGCCCAGGTTTGTCGTTGGCATGTTTTCCCGAGAATCTTGCCACATGGCCACACAAGCGTGGCCATGGCACCCGCTGGAAAAAACACGAGCAAGTTGCCCGTGCCACCCAATTTTACGCGCTACAGTTAACTGGAACGCGTGCTAGTCGGCTAGTTTTCTTGCTATACGCAGGGCTTGGATCAAAACCGCGAGAATGCCTATTACGGCCAGATAATTTCGAATCTGATCGAACCAGGACACTGCTGTCATAGACGATGTATTGGAAATAGACGACGGCGGTAATTTGGCGGATATTGCAGTTGAAACAGGCGAAGCTTTTCTGATATTTACATTTGAAGATAGAACATTCTCCATCGAGGCGGAAGCCCGTGTATTATTCGATGCGGTCAGGGATGAAGAAGGTTGTGCGGCAATCGCGGCGATGGGAACGAGAGGGGACGATTGCTGTTGGGCAATAGCAGCCGGTTGGGCGGGAAGCCGTTGGAGATCGTCGGCCGCGGAAGATAAAAAATATCGTAAGCGCCCGCAGTAGCTGCCGGTGGTCTGACCAAAAGCCGATCCAAACAGGACGCCGGCGATCTCGCCGCGGTCGTTGAGAATCGGTCCGCCGGAATCGCCGTTTCGCGCAGGCGCGGATAATTCGATCATCTCAAAGGGATTATTTCCGCCCGGAGAAACATACTGGGTGCATTGGCCCGATACCGCGCGAAACGATCCGCTGCCATAGCCGGCAATGGTCAGCCGTTCTCCGGGGCGCGGTGACTGGGTGGCCAGGGGAAGGGGAGTAACATTGGGACGCCAAACCGCCAGAGCGGCGAGGTCCCAATCGCGATCGGTCTTGAGAATAGTTGCCGCGGAACGGAATCCATTGGGAAAAGCGACCCACACCGGGGCTGCGGCATCGCGGACCACGTGCCAGTTGGTAACCACCAGACCGTAGGTATCGTTGACGGCCACCAATGTGCCTGAGCCGTACGAGACGCCGTCGTTTTCGGGGGCGATTATCCGCACAATGGCCGGATTAGGCAATTGCCCTGAGGGCGCACTCTGAGCGCATGCCGCCGATGCAGCGCAAAGCGCAATCGTCATCGCCATGAGGCGCATCACGTTTTTCAAAAAATGCCGTGGCTTCGATGAAGTTTCGCGTGAAAGACTCTCCGTATTTCTTCGGGCGTATTTGGGACAAGAACACAGCCGGGATTATCAAGGTGTTAAGACCGTAAGCGTCCGCATGGGCGAAATTATCGCTAAAACGAGATTGCGCCGCGGCGTTTTCGCAACTGGAGTATTCGGACTGGATTTTCCGGCAATTTAGAGCAGATGCAGTAAAAAACCCGCGGCTTTATGATCGCGGGTTTTAATTATGCGTGGATTTTTTAAATGCCGGCTATTAACGTGCGCCTTGATAATAATCGCCGTAATTCATGAAGTACTGGGTGGCATTGACGCCTTGCAAAGTTTGCGTTTCGCGATTTAGCTGGCGGATGTTCAGACCTTGAACATGGGTGCTGTTTTCCAAACTGTGGATGTCGGCGCCGAATTTTTGGTTTGCGCCCGTCTGATCCAATTGCGGCTTGACTAAAGTCGTATAATTGTCAATCGTGCCATTATTGTTGCCCGTGCGGTAAAGGTTCATGTACGGACTGCTTCCCGATGACGGTTGGTTATAAACACCTGAAAACGCCTTGGGCTGTATTGGCGCCGATGCTGAGGCGGAATTTCGAGACGCAGCCAAGCGGCGATTCTCTTCCGCGGCGTGCATAGACGTATAAGATTGGGCTTCGCCCGGCCGAGCATGAGTAGGCGAAGTAGGGACGTTCATGGGGCCAGGCAAACCGACATATCCGCCATTGGGATCTGACCCTGCCGAGGCTGCGTCAGCCGTGGGCGGCAAAAAATTATAGGTTTGGCCGATCCGGGAACCCGCGGAAGAATCGGTAGGCGCTGATGGCATCACAGGACGCAAGTTCTGAGCGTTTTGCTGTTGAGAACGCTCGGAAGTATGGGAAGATCTAGCTTGCTGTCGTTGCGCGTTGCGTTCTTGCTGCGATTTTTGCTCAGGAGTCTCCTTTTTCGGCGCAGTGGAATTATTTTGGAGGGGCGGTAAAGGCAGGTCTGAAGTCGGCGGCATGGTTAATGCGTTATTATCCTGCGTGTTCAATGCAGAAGCGCCAATTAACAAAGTCGACAGTATGAGGGCAATGTTCATTGATACGGTCTCCTCATTTTGGTCAAACACCAATTCGCTACCCTAGCTATCAACGCCCGGGATAAATTACGCTAATTGAACAATTCTTTTCTTTTCCGATTCTTATCTCCATACGAATTTTACACCTTATAAGTTCAATTAGCAACGTAAATTATGTTAAGCAAAACTGTTTTTAATAGTACCCAACATATGGGGTACTCACGATATTTCCGGCAATTTGTAATTGAAAATTCGATTTTCGATATAAATCGCAACATTTACGCGGTTAGGTGCCGGTGCGGGTGCGGTTGTAGTTTCGGCCCATGGTTTGCAAGCCGCGCATGGTGGAACTGCCCAGGCCCGTGATGCCCAGGAGGCGTTCCACCGGGGCGGTCAGTTTGCCCAGGAAGGTGTTGAACGATATCAGGTTGTCCTCGGCTATAAACACCCTGTCGCCGGGCAGGAGTTGGTAGTTGGTGGCGGTCGAGCCGCCGCGAGTCACGGACGCGTAATCCACGGGCAAGATCTGCTCGCAGCCGAAGTCTCCGGGCGCGGGCCGGGCGACCCACACTTCCTTGCTGGAAAACTGCGACAATCCGCCTACCGCGGCCAAGGCGTCCAGCACGGTTTCGTTGCCCGTTATGGGGATCCGCCGCACATTGTCGCCCGAGCCGGCTCCGTCGGTGATCACGTAAAATACCTTGCTGTTGTAGCCCAGCACGTCAACCGAGACCTCCGGCGAATCGAAAAACTGGGTAAGATGCTTTTGCAAGGCCAACTTGATATCGGTCACCGTCTTGCCCGCCACGTGCACCACCCCGTACGTACGCAGGTTGATGGTTCCGTCCGGGCCCACCAGATACTGGCCCGTTACCGGCTGAGTGCCGGCCGTACGCATCAACTGCACCGACACCTCGGGCTGCGCAAGATCTGCTGTAATTGCTTGGTAATGGCATCGGTGGCCTCGTCGATGGTCATGCCGCCTATGCGGACCGTGCCGTAGGCCGGCCCCAGATTCACCGTGCCTTCGCCTTCCACAAGGAAGAAATCGGCGATCGGCTGGTCGGGTATCGTGCCCACCGCGCTGATCTTAAGCACGTCGTAGACCTCGATGCGGTAGGGCGGCAAGGGAACCATCTTCAACATGTCGACCTGCAAGATGTCGGGCGGCTCCACGCGATAGGCGGGCAAAGACACCATGGACTTTTCCCGCGGCGGCTCCAGGGCCGGACAGACCGGCGCCTGCAGGGTCTGCTCGTAATAGTCGAACGGGCGGCACCCCGCAAATCCCGCCACCATACAGGCCGCTAGCAGTAATGCCGGCAAGCAGGACGATTTTAATAATCGTCCCATGGCAATGCCCAGGTAGGACGGTTTTAATAATCGTCCTACGGCAAAAGGCGGAAGGGGGAATAAGGGATAATTCATGTGGAAAGCGGAATCATGTCAAACTGGGTAAGATAGCCGATTTAAGCATAAAGGTGTTAAATCCCACTTAATCTACACTGCCGAAATAATCGGCAAAGTTTAACATTTACTTTGCACCGATTTGTCCTGTTGATTAGATTTTTACCCGACTAATGGTGGGGGAGAGGACAATTCACAAGCATATAGGGGGGTAAATATGATAATGACGGAAAAGCATAAGTAGGACCCACCCCCATTGCCTGCCTATCTAAAAAAGATAATGATTAATTAAGGCGGGCCTCCGTGGAGTTTAATACGCAACGCAATCTTTTCGGTGGCAAAAATCCCGCAATTTTTCAATTCTTTTTAAGAGTTTAAAAATTAAATGGCACTGAAAGAGAAAAACTAATCATGCCCGTTTTGTATAACCTTTTGAAGTTAAAGAGCAGGCAAATCCTGGCACTTAATTGCCCATTTACCCCTTACCGCCTATTTGCTGATAAGCGGTCAGCTTGCTAAGAGTTAAACGGTTAGTTATCATGTCAGAGTGGAATACTTTACGAGGCTATCGATAATTGTGTGTACAGTTACTGGTTAGGTTGTAGTGAGCCGATGAAGATTCTATATGATTATCGTGAGCGAGGTTTTATCGAATGGCTGTCATCTTTGTCAGGATGCGTTGGATTTATAAGACCGCATGGCACCATACATAAATCACCGCCCCGATAAGGGAGAACTTGAATGTACGTAATTGAAACCCAGGGTTTGACCAAGTCCTACGGCTCGATAGAAGAAGTATGCGTCCACGCCTTGCGCGGGGTTGAACTTCACGTGCAAGAAGGCGAGCTTTTGGCGATTATGGGTCCCTCGGGATCGGGCAAGAGCACATTGTTGCATATTTTGGGCGGCGTGGAGGTGCCCACCAGCGGGCAAGTATTACTGGAAGGGGTCGATCTGGCAATGTTGAACGACGACGAGCGAACGATTCTTCGCCGCGAGAGGATGGGATTCATTTTCCAGTCGTTTAATTTATTGCCTGCTTTTACCGCGGAAGAAAACATCTCCTTGCCTATGGAATTATCGGGCATACCATCGGGCGAAGCCAGGCGGCGCGCCATGGACATGCTGAAGATGGTGGGAGTGGCGCACCGGCGGCACCACATTCCCAGCACCCTCTCGGGCGGAGAGCAGCAGCGCGTGGCCATTGCCCGGGCGCTGGTCATGGAGCCTGCATTGCTGCTGGCCGACGAACCGACGGGCAATCTCGACAGCGTCAACGGCCGGCAAGTAACCGGTTTGTTGCGGCGGCTGGCCACCGAGCAAAAACAGACCATCGTGATGGTCACTCACGACAGCGAGGTGGCCAAGCAGGCCGACCGTTTGATCCGGCTCCGCGATGGATTGATCGAAAAAGACGGTCTGGTGCACAAGGAACTCCCTGATATCAAGGAAGTGTTGCCGCTAAAGGACGCTCAAAACACCGCAGTCAAAACCTCTTTCCCGAAGTTGCTTGTTTAAAAGATCGATGTAAGCGCGTAAGTTTTAAGCGGGCGAAAATCAGCCGATCAGTTGTCTTCCCTCCAAAAAGCAAGCGCCGATAAAAAGCCATCCACGAACGAAAAGAAATGGTCCTCTGGAAATTCACACTCCGCGAGATCAAGAGCCGGCCGGGCCGGGCGACGCTGACGCTTCTGAGCATCGTCATCAGCGTGGCCGCGGTAGTGGCGGTGACCGTATCGAAAAACACCACGCACCAGGCGTACAAGGACATGTACGAGAGCGTGGCGGGCCGGGCAGCGTTCGAGGTCGTTGCCGATCACGAGCGATTTTTCGATACGCGAATCGTCAAAACCCTGGAAAAGGTGGACGGCGTCAAAACGATAATCCCGCTGATCCAAAAATACTTCATGCGGCTGACATTCAACAAGCAACGTCCGACAATCATAGTGATGGGCGTGGATCCGAAACGGAACGAGTTATACCAGGATTACGAATTGAAACAAGGCGAGGGATTCTCCAAGGAAGAAAGCGAAGAAGACGTTGCCATGATGGAAGCGGGGTTTGCCGAGGCTTTGGGCGTACATGTGGGCGACGAAATAAAATTAACCCACGACGTATTCCGCAACGGCATTGTGGATTCTTTTAAAGTTATCGGGCTGCTTGCTCCTCGTGGCACATCAAATTTCAATCAAGGCGGCATCGTATTTTTGCCGCTTGGCACGGCCCAGTATTATTATTCCAAAACCGGCGGCATAAACCTGGCGCGGATCATACTGGAACCCGGGGCGGATGAAAATAAAGTGCAAGCCGATCTGACCGCGGCATTGCCGGCCGGTTTGCAGGTCCGCACACCCTCGGCGCGGATGCAGATGTCGCAGGACACCCTGAAGAACGCGGAGCAAGGCCTGGCTTTCGCCTTCTGGTTGAATATCGTAATGGCCATTTTCATGATCTTCAACACGTTCCTGATGAACGTGGGCGAACGCAGGCGGCAACTTTCCATACTTCGGGCCATCGGCACGACGCGAAAACAAATCATGCGCATGCTAATTTTGGAAGGCTTCGCGATGGGCGTAGTCGGCACGGTCCTAGGCGCGGTGCTGGGAGTCATCGGCGCCAATCTACTGACGGCGGGCATGATGAAAGTGTATTCCAACTCGATTCCGCCGCTTACGATCACGCCGGGGCCGTTTATATTGGCGGCCGTGTTGGGACCGATGATTTCGCTGTTTGGCGTGATCGTTCCCGCCTATTTGGCCGGCAAAATCACGCCGCTGGAGGGAATGCGTCCGATCGTCTCGGAGCACAACCGGCGAATTCCCTTATCGTTTGTCATTTTGGCGGTAGTGGTATTCATCACGACGGGATCGCTGTTGGCCGGCAGCATCATGGGTTTTTTACCCCTGATATTGTTGCCTATTTTCGGGGTGATATTTACAGCGGCCTTTGTAATGCTGGTTCCCATAGTGCTTAAAGCCATGTCGAAAGGCACGGCGGCCGTGTTGTATCCCTTGTTGAAGGTCGAGGGGCAATTGGCCAGCCGGCAGATCCTTCGCCGCCGGGCCCGGGCAACTTTGACCATCGGCATTTTGTACGTGGCGGTCAGCATGGCGGTCAGCCTGGGCATCACGCTGGTGAACAACGTCAACGACGTGCGGACCTGGTTCGATAAGACCATGAACGGCGATTTTTTCGTGCGGGCGACCTCGGCCGACATGTCCTCGGGTTCAGCGGTGCAAATACCCGAGTCGATGGGCGATGAGATTCGCAAGATCGACGGCGTTAAAAATGTCGATAGCCTGCGAACTATCAGCGTCAAGACCGGCGATCAAACAGCTCAGTTGTGCATTCGGGGCTTTACCGACAAGGACACCCTTCCCCTGGTGTTAAAAGAAGGAACTTTGGAAGACGTGCGCAGCGGGCTGATGCGGGGCGAGGTGGTCGTAGGCGACGTGCTGGCTAACCGCTTGGGTAAGAAGCTGGGCGATGAAATCGAGCTGACTACGCCAAAAGGCCCGATAAAACTCCACATCGCAGGCATCGCCACGGTTTATTTGTTCGGCGGGCAGGTGGCCTATATGGAGGGCCGGCAGGCCAAGGAAATGATCGGCGTCGAGGGAGTCGATACGTTCATCGTCACGGCCGAACCGAAAAAATTTCAATCGGTCGCAGCGGGAATTGAAAAAACTATGCAACGAACAAGGCTTGATATTACATTCATTCACCGCCCTGAGGAATAAACTCAATGCCAAACTTGACGGCGTGATCGGCAGCCTGTGGGGCCTGATGGGTCTTGGGTTTATCATGGGTGCACTGGGCATGGCCAATACGCTTACCATGAACGTGCTGGAACAGACCCGCGAACTGGCTCTCCTGCGCGTGGTAGCCATGACTCGGCGCCAGGTCCGCAAGACGATCCTCGCCCAGGCCGCCATCATCGGAGTGATCGGTTTGTTGACCGGAACGCTGGGCGGCATGGTCGGTTCGTACACGATCAATCTCAGTTCGATACCGCTGTTCGGGCACGCGGCCGATTTTGTCATGCACCCGGTGCTGGTTGTGTCATGCTTCTTCATCGGCATGGCGATCATTCTTCTCGCCGCGTGGATTCCGGCCGAACGAGCGGCGCGGCTGAATCTGATGATCGCACTGCAGTATGAATAGTAGGGTGCGTGAAACGCACCTGACATCATTGGCCGTGGTGCATTTCATGCACCCTACCCTTTTCATTGTTGGACGAAAAACGCCTGCAGCCCCGGGGCTCTTTCAAGCCGAACCGAATTGGGATTTTTTGGGTCCTAAATCGCAATTTTTCCACGAAGGCCGCGGAGGGAGCGAAGGTTTTTTTCAGTTATTTTTTGGGGTCAGAATCGCGATTTTTCCACGTTTTGGGAGGGCCTTGCGGTCTTGTTTTTCATAGTTTTGATTGCCAAAGAACACTGATAACACTGAGCGGCGAGCGTAGCAGGTTCGAGAAGGGATTTCAAGAGAAAGAATTGGCCACCCTGAGGATGGAGGGGTTGCGCGGCGCGTGCTGGCCGTGCTGAGGAATTCCGGAAATTCAGAGACGTCCTCTTTTTTCATTTATTTCATTTGGAAAATAGTTCTAACCCCTTTTCATCCAAGAGAAAGAATTGGCCACCCTACAGGTGAATTCAGAATGCAAAATGCAGAATGGAGAATGCAGAGGGATGAGAGATGAGGGGCAAGGGGACGATGAGAACAATTGACGGCACTACACTGGTGGACAAGCCAGCAGTGGCACCCGGCGGGGATAGAAAAGACTCCCGACCCCTTTATTCCTTTATTTTTTCGCTACTGCCTATGCTAATACCCATCTAAGTATAATGATTAGGCCTATTAAGACAGCCAACGAACCATAAATGACACCGCTGATTGTGCAAAGCAATCTCGCGAGTTTCCTTGATTCTGAAATCTTGCAAAACACGAGCATCAGTATCCCCATGATAAGACCGATACCTGGGAATAAAACCGCCATGGAAATTAAGAAGAATCTAGAATTTCTTGTTACCTCTCGGTCAAGCCATGACAGTTCACTAGTAGTTTCATATGTTCCAAGTTCTTGATTGACAGCCGTTATGCCCATGCGTCTAGCTCGGAATCCTGACCATCCTTCGTCAAAAGCCTTCCAGCCTATTAAAATCAAAATTCCGGGAATGTTGAATAACAGGAAATACACTACCCATCCGACGTTACCCGCGTACTTCTGAATTGGCTTGCCAACGACAGCAATCGCAATGCCCAAGATTAGGCTGATCCAAAGAAATGCTGACGATCTCTCCCAGGTTTCGTCATTGATGGACAAAATCACCGCAATCTCAATTGCTTCTACAAGCGTACCCAGCAGCAACAAGACAATCCCGATGGGCAGATTCCAGAGCGCTGGACGCGTAGTCATTGGTTTCGGCGATTTGCTTAGCTTCTGGGAACAAGAAGACAGGATGGGGCGAATTACCGTGTTGGTCTGCTCGGGCATTGAACCCAGTTGGGTCTGAATAGTGCGAGGCGGCAGAGACGGCGTTTGTGCCGCCAATGAGGAAGTAGATTTTTGAGGCTGAATGTCGTTTATGTCAATGAACGCCGGACACTTCGGACATTTCGCTCGTTTCCCTATGGCTTCGTCCGGCGCACGAAATTTACCCCCGCATCCGGGACACTGAACACTGATCGGCATTGCACCACCCTCCACAAACAAAAGGAGCGCCGTTCTAAGTTACAACGTAACTGGTGACAGATCTTCCGACTAGATGCCAATTAGCTGATAGTATAGCCAATTGGGCAGAGGGCTGCAATTACCCCCCACAATAATCGATTAATTATGAATATTGTAATCTGTGATCTAAAAAAACACTGAAAATCACGATGGCTAATCGCTTTAGGAGATTTAAAGAAGGGATTTAAAGGGGTCGGGAGTTTTTTTAAAATCCATTTTTAATCTTTTTCTAATCCGTTTTTTCGGGCACTTTTTCCAATAATTGCACAAGGACTTTGTCGGGCTCGATGCTTTCGGCCTGGGCCTCGAAATTCAGAATTATGCGGTGCCTGAGCGCGGGCAGGGTTACGCGGCGGACGTCTTCAAAACTGACGTTGTAGCGGCCGTCGAGGAGCGAGCGGACTTTGGCGGCCAGGGCGATGGTTTGCGCGCCGCGCGGGCTGGCGCCCCAGCGGATGTATTGATTGGTGATGGACTGGGCGAACTGCCCGTTCGGATGAGTGGAAAGTACCAGGCGGACGATGTAATCCTGCACGTGCGCGGCCAATATCACCTCGCGAACCAGGGCCTGCCACTGGAGAATTTCAGCCCCGTCCATAACTTTTACGGGCTCGATCTGCTCGCCGCGCGTGGTCCGATCGATAATGGCGGCCAATTCCTTGCGCCCGGAGTATCCCACCAGCATTTTGAAGAAGAAGCGGTCCAACTGGGCCTCGGGCAAGGGATAGGTGCCTTCCTGTTCGATGGGGTTTTGCGTGGCCATTACCAGAAACGGCAGCTTGAGTTGATAGCGTTTGCCAGCCGAAGTGACCGAGCCTTCCTGCATGGTTTCCAGCATGGCGGACTGGGTTTTGGGGGTGGCGCGGTTGATTTCGTCGGCCAGGCAGATTTGCGTGAAGATCGGCCCGCGCTGGAACTCGAAAAACCGTTTGCCTTCGACGGTTTCCATGACCATGTTTGTGCCGAGGATGTCGGCGGGCATAAGGTCCGGGGTGAATTGGATGCGGTTGAAATCGAGGGTCAGGGTTTTGGCCAGGGTGCGGACCAGGAGCGTCTTGCCCAGGCCGGGCACGCCTTCCAGCAGGCAGTGCCCGCCGGAGAACAGGCAAGTCAGTACGCCGTGAACAATTTCGTCGTGGCCGACAATCACCCGGTGAATCTGCTCGCGGACCGCCGTGTAACGATCGACGAACTGCCGGGCACGCTTTTCCATCTCTTGTGCAATGCTCATGGGAAAAATAGTGGTTAGTGGATAGTGGTTAGTATTTTAATTAAAACCGCTTGCGGTTCCTCGTTCCCACGGTCCTCCGTGGGAACGGAATGGTGGCAAGGATCAATATCGCCTCAATCGACGCCGGAGCGTCGGAAATAGTGGGTTCCCACGCCTGAGCGTGGGAACCAGATTCACCTTTTTTATTTTTTATCGCGGTCCTCCCATACTTTCTTTTTTGCCCGCAGCAGGCGTTCGGTGTAGGTCTCGGCTTCGGTTTTTTGTGGTTCGGTGATTGGGGGTTTTTCGGCCGGTTTGGATGGTTTATCTGCGCCGGGCGGTTCTTCGAGGACGGTAAGATCGGCCGGTTTTTGGGTTTGGGGCATTTCGAAGCGGACCGCGCCGCGGCGTTGCTCGATTTGCTCGGCTACTTCGGCCTTTTTACCGCGCAGTCGCTGGATGAACTCGGGCGCGACAGGTTTTGGCTGACGGCGGAGGAGCCAATCGCGTGCCCGGCCGGCCAGCGGCGGCACCCAGGCCACATTCACCTGCACGCGGCGGAAGAACACGTCGCCGAAAAACAGGCAACTCGCGAAGAGCAACAGATATTGCCAGGCATCCTGGCTGCTCCGCGCCTTGAGCAAGTTGTGGCGAAAAGTATTCACCGCGAGCAATTGTTCCAGCGGATCGGCGTCTTTAGTTTTGGGCTCGATGACCACGCCGGGCTTGCCGTCCTTGGGCGTCATGGCGGCGAGTTGGTCGAGAAGGGCTTCGTTGGGCGATAGTTCGCGGAATTCATCGGAATATGGCACGTTAATGCCAGTGCGGATGGGGGCCTGGCCCGCGCCGGGGCTGATCATGATAAAATAACTGCCCGCGTCTTTGGCGGCAAATTCGCCCACGTACCGGCCCGGGGCGGATTGCTCGATTTTCATTGGAACAGGCTGCATATCGGGTCCCACGGCCGTGCCATTCATGTTTAGGAAGTTGAGGAACTCGTCGTTTTTATCGAGGGCATTGATCACCAGCCGGACCCGGCCGTCGGCGGATTCGGAGGCGACGGTGAATTTACCCGATCCGCCCGCCGGTCGCATCGACCAGCGGACCATCTGACCGAATAGTTTATCATATAATTCCCTGTTAACCCAGTCGCCGGTCCAGCGTGCGCCGGCGTCGCTGGTAAAGACCACAGCCTTGCCCAGGCCGTAAGTCCAACTGGCCAGGATCGTATTGTTTTTATCGCCGGCCGGCTCGGGCGAGGTGAGCAGGGTCTCGACCAGAGGGTTTTCCTTTTTATCGGTAAGCACGAAACCTTTGATGGGCGGCAGGGGATCGTCGATGCCGCTGAGGATTTCGTGAGGGAACCGGACGCGGGGATTAACGGGATGTACTTCCCAGATCAGCGGCCGGGCGACACGGCGGGCTTCGATCTGGAAAATTTTTGGGAGCGAATTGGCGCTTTTCACCTCGTAATATTTTCCGCCCGTGGCCGAGGCGATGCTGCTTAAGCGGGAACTTTCGGGCTGACCGTGCGTTCCCACTCCCACGGTAGTGACGGTAACCTGCATACTCTTTAATTTGTTTAGAATCGACGAGCTTGGCGGGGAGGGATCGCCGTCGCTGATGATGATCATATGCTTGACGGCCAGCGTGGGGACTTTATCGAATCCCTGCTTGGCCAGCGTCATTGTAGGGTCGAAATCGGGCATGTCGCCGGGCGTCATGCGATCCAGGCGGGTGAGCATTTGATCGCGAAATTGTCCAACGGGCAGTAAACCCGGCCCCCAGAGCCACGTTTCACGGCCCTGCCAATGAATGACGCCACAATAATCTTGCGGGCCTAGGGCTTTGACGGCCTCGCGGGCAATGACTTTTTGCCAGTAGTTGCCGTTGGCCATTTCGCTGGCGTGCATGATCATGGCCAGAGCGCCGTTGGGAACCACCTTGGCGGACTTGATTTGAAAGTCGACGGGCATGGCTTTTTCGAGTTCGGTGCCGGTCCAGCCGCCCGCGCCAAAGCTATTCGGTCCGCCGATGAGGACCAGACCGGCGCCCATTTGCTGCGTGTTTCGGACGAGCATGGCGATTTGGGCGTCGCTGAAGGCGACGTCTTGACTGGTAGCGCGGGGCACGTCGGCCAGGACGACCGCATCGTAGGGCTGCAGATCGGCAAGGCTGGTGAAGAGCTGGCTGGTCGATTGGACGTCGATTTCCAGGCCCTGTTTTCGCAGTCGATCGACCAGGACGGCGAATTCGCCGGGGCGCTCGGCGTCTTCGATGAACAGCACCCGGCCTTTGCCCTGCACGTAAGTGAAGGCCGTGGCCCGGTTGTTTTGCGGCATGGCGTCGTCTTCGGGCCGGTCGGGGATGAATCGGGCTTCGTAGCTATAGAAATTGGGCTGATCGATTTCCTGGCGGATGGTGAAGACTTTTTTGCCGGGCGGCAGGATCACGGTTTCGTCGCTTAGAATGTCGGTGCGGCCGGCGGCGGAACGCGTGAGTTGCAGGCGTCCGCGGACTTCGCCCGAATCGCCGGGCCGCGGCGCGGCGGTGTTGGTAATCACCACGCGGAGGTCGAAGGGCTGGCCACGGCGGGCGTCGGCAGGAATGGCCACGCGCTCGACGATGATCTCGGCCCGGGTTTGATAGCGGACGGGCATGACGTCGATTCCCACGCCCGCCTGGGCAAGGCCCTGGGCTTGCTCGACGGCATTGCCCAGATTCTGGTTGCCATCGCTGATGATCACGATTCGCTTGGCCGCGTCCTCGGGAAACGAGGCCTGGGCGAGCTTCATGGCCGCGGCAATGTTGGTGTATTCGGGATCGAATATGCTTTCGATCTTGGGGGCCATCTGCACGTTGTCGTCGTAGGGCGGGATTTCGATGGCGGCATCGCGGCCAAAGACGATCGCGCCCGCGCGATCGCGGTCTTTGCGATGCTTCCTGATCTCGGCATTGACATACTTGATCATCGCCTCGCGGCTTTGCACGGGGATGCTGAGCGACTGATCGAGGAGAAAAATGGTCGTCAGTCGGTCGCTGGTGCGGACGATTTGAATCTCGGCCAGGGCGAGTATCAGGCCCAGGAGCACGAGGCTGCGGATGATCAAGACCACCATCCGCCGGACGTTGCCCAAGCCCGCCACCTTGCGAAAACTGTACCACCAGAGCGCGGGTATCAGCGCTAAAAGCAGCAGATACCAGGGCGAGAGGAAGGCGAGGCGGTAAGTGAACATGATTCCTCACATTTTAACGACTTGCACGCGATGGTTGTAAGTATCGAGGATATAAATCATGCCTTGGCTATCGCGGACCAGGGCCCAGGGGTTGTTGAGTTGGCCTTCCTGGCGGCCTTCGCTGCCCCAGCAGCCAAGCGAGCGGCCGTCGCGGGTGAATCGCTGCACGCGGTGGTTGCCGAACTCGCAGACGTAGACGGATCCATCGGGGGCCAAGAGGAGGTCGTAGGGATAATAAAGTTCGCCGGGATCGCTGCCTTCTTTTCCCCAAATCCGGAGCAGATTGCCCTGGGAGTCGAAAACCTGGATGCGGTGGTTGCATGCATCTGCGACCCAGATGTGATCGTTTTCATCGACGGCCATTTTTTGCGGCCTGATGAACTGGCCAGGCTCGGAACCGTGGCCGCCCCATTGCAGGATATACTCGCCCTGGGGAGAAAATTTTTGGATGCGGTCGAATTCGCCGTATTCGGAAACGTAGATATTATTGTGCGAATCCTGGACGGCATGGGTCACCAGTCCGAACTCGCCGGGGCGCTCGCCCTTTGTGCCGCCAAGTCTTTTAATCAGTTGCCCGTCGGGGCTATAGATCAACACCTCGTAATAATGCGTGTTGGCAACCAGCACATTGCCGTCGTTGCCGATGGACAGTCCCGTGGGCTTGCCGAATTGGTGATCGGGAGTCTGCCATTTGTTGATAAAAGTGCCGTCTGGAGTGAAGACCTGGATGCGGGCGGTCATATCGACGATGTAGATGTGATCGCGGCGGTCGATGGCCATTGCCCGGGGTCTTTGAAAACGTCCATCAGAGATGCCCTGGCGTCCCCAAACGGCTTGCAGCTTGCCGATGGAGTATCGATCGGAATCGCAGCCTGAGGGTAATATAGCAATCAACAGGAGCAATACTCTGAATCCGATTTTCATTCTACATCAATAAACAATTTTGAGTGGGCAATAAATTGCCCACCCCTTTCTGTCCACTTTCAACTGCCCGCTTTCATCCTTCAACCTTAATCCCTCCGCGGGCATTCCCCCCATAAGCGTACATGTTTTTATAAAAAATTTCCAGCATCAAGAGGATGTTAATATTTCATGTTTAAAAAAGTATACTGAATTTCCGCCCGAATCTCCCCTAAGCCGTGGGTTGACGATTTGTCGCAAGGGGTGATATACTAATATGTTTGGATAAATAAAGGGAGAAAATATCAGGCGAAATTATGCCCCCGATGGTGATCGACGTCCGCAGCGCAGAAGATTGGCGGGATGTGGTGCATCGTGCCGTTCAGACATTGGCCGAAGGGGGATTAGTCGCGTTTCCCACGGAAACGGTATATGGCATCGGGGCCAGCGCATTGGACGAATGTGCAGTGGTGCGGATGGTAGAAATCAAAGGGCGGGCGAAAAACAAACCACTAACGCTGGCAATAAAAAGCGCGGAAGAGGCCTTGGATTATGCCCCGGACATGTGTCCATTGGCCCAGCGCCTGGCAAGGCGTTGCTGGCCCGGCCCGATTACCTTGGTAATAGACGATTCCCATCCGGAGAGCCTGGTGCGGCGTTTGCCGCCTTTGGTTCAAAAGGCGGTTTCGCCGGAAAACGCGATCGGCCTGCGGGTGCCGGGTCACCAGGTGATTTTGGACGTAATGCGGATGCTGGCCGGACCATTGGCCCTTAGCAGCGCCAATCGTTCCGGGCGGGCAGAGGCGGTTACGGCCGAGGATGTTTTGGAAAACTTTGGAGAAGATCTGGACCTGGTATTAGACGATGGGCGGTGCCGTTTCGGTCAGCCTTCATCTGTGGTCCGGGTACAAGGCAAACATTTGGAAGTCCTGCGTCAAGGCGTGGTTCCCCAGCGCACGCTGCAGCGGCTTTCCAGCATGATGCTGCTTTTTGTGTGCACCGGAAATACATGCCGCAGTCCCATGGCCGAAGCCATCTGCCGCGATTTGATCGCCAAACGGCTGAATTGCAAAAGCGAGGAATTGGAAGACCGGGGCGTATTGGTAATGTCGGCGGGCATCGCCGCCATGATGGGAGGAGGGGCGACTCACGAAGCTATGCAAACCATGGAACAAATGGAACTCGATCTAAACAATCACGAAACACAACCGCTGACAGAATCGCTGGTGCGACACGCGGATATGATCTTCGCCATGACCAAGACGCATCGCGAGGCGATTCTTGCGCAATGGCCGTCGGCCTCGGGCCGCACGCGCCTGTTGAGCCGCGATG
Source organism: Pirellulales bacterium (assembly GCA_963844755.1). Classification (GTDB taxonomy): domain Bacteria; phylum Planctomycetota; class Planctomycetia; order Pirellulales; family Thermoguttaceae; genus JBEKIK01. The sequence goes on along the minus strand of CAWJPM010000010.1, from coordinate 208,973 downwards.
GCTCGGACATATGCGACCCCATCGGCGGTCCCTTGGAACGTTACGAACATTGTGCGGCACAAATTCGCCGGGAATTATCGACCCAGGTAGAAGAATTGGAGTTATAACATGCGTATTGCAATCGGCACGGATCATCGCGGTTTTTCGCTTCGCGCGAAGCTGATCGAATTTGTTGCATCAACTTGGCCACGAAGTTGTTGATATCGGAACTTTTTCGCCGGACGCCATCGATTATCCCGACATCGCCGCGCAAGTGGCCGACAAGGTAAGCCACGGCGAAGTGGAGCGCGGGATTCTAGTCTGTGGGACTGGCTTGGGGATGTGCATAGCGGCCAACAAATTTCCCGGGGTAAGAGCCACCCCTTGCCACGACGATATAACGGCTGAACTTAGCCGCCGGCACAACGACTCGAACGTGCTCTGCCTATCGGCCGACCTGTTGGGAGAGAGACTTATCGATCGCATGATCGAAATCTGGCTAGCCGCGCCGTTTGACGGCGGGCGGCACCAGCGGCGGGTGCAAAAAATCACCGACCTGGAACACCGCGTAGAGGAAGAAATACAGGGGAAAAATCCGTAAGGTTGCATTTCTCAGAACGCGGGAAAAGTAATCTCAGCTGACTTTTCCGAGTATATTGATTTTAACGGCCAAGTTATCCGGAGAATTACATTATTACTGATGCGTCTATGAAAAATATTAAAGAATTATGCCGCAAAAAACCCACAGACTATTGGAATGCGGGCGGTTTCCGATTAAACTCAATGTCTGGGGCGTGGAAAAAATTATCAATTTGAGGAATCGTTTTTTAACGGCTTTTAATTCATCGCTATTCCGCCGAAAGTCACGGTTTCATGTACGAATCACGCCACCCTCAACCCGATGAAGTCGATCAGTTGCTTCGCAACGCCGAACTTCGCGACGAACTGGAACGATACTTCGACGAATCGATCAGCCGTGTAAACATACAGCACGCCACGCTGGCAGCCGAGAACGAGTTTTTAGCCTGCATGTTGGCCTGGGAACAGGCGCCGGTGCTGCCGATATACCGCTGGTTCGATCCCGAGCTCCGCCTTCCGCGCCCCGAGTCGCTGGGCGATCAGGATTTGCAGAAGATTCTTTGGGACGTGATCCGCAAGCTATATCAAAAGCGGATCGTATTGGATTTCACCGGCCACTTAAGCGACAGGGAATTGTACCTCCTGATCTATCGCGACATTTTGCCCGCCCGGGAAAAGAAAATCGAATGGCCGAATAACTACTTGCACTGGGATTGCACCGGACCGAACGGCGACCCGGAAGTCTGGTTGCGCTATTACGCCACCGATGAGGAACGCGAAGATTGGGCGGAAACTTACGGGCAACCTCTACCGCTTACCGAACCGCTGCCTTATCCGCGGAATTTACCCCGCGAACCGGAATCATAATGATAGATGTATGATTACGGAAACCGCCGGCAGTTTTGCGGAGTGGACTTCAAATTTAAAAACAAAAGGTGGTTAGTAAACTGACCACCCCTTAAAAATCGCGAATCCAACATTCTGAATCCCGGGCCTTATTCACTGGACCGGTTCATTCTTGGCGGTCGGGACCGCTGGGATGCATCACCGGTCCCTCGCCCCTGGTCGCTTTGGCTGGGGCATGCCGTTTGACGGCGGCGTGCAATTCCGATAACAAGCGTTCCACCTGCCGTTGAATTCGATAATCTTGGGACACGACAAGGAGCCTGGCCATGCCGGTGGAAACGAGTTGGATTGTTCCGCGGCCTCCGGCGCCATCCCAACTTTCCGGGGCTACGGTCGAAGTAATCAGATCAGCCAATGCGTCGGGTTCCTCCCAAGTTTTACCTTGCCCGTCGGAGACGGTCGCCAACTCGGTGATATCATATAACTTTGTGAATTGCATGCTTTGGATCGCTGCCGGCGTGGAGATGACGATCGCCTCGCAATAAATCGTCCAGCTTAATCCAAGTGGCCGAATCGCAAGTTCCAATGCCGAGCGGAGAGTAACGTCTTTGAGTTTAATCGACAGCGGAGAATCCGTGCCGATTTCTTTTTCGCTTAGCGCACGGTAATCGATCACCACGTTAACGCCGTACTTTTCCCGCAGCGTGGAAACGAAGCTGCTTAGACTGACATCGGCGTAGTCAAATGTGTCTTTTTGCGAGAGGGCATTTTCGATATCTTGCTGGGTGGATTGATCGGCCGGCTGGCCATGCGCCGCGGCGGTAAAAACGCCGAACCAGACAAAGGCCGATAAGGCCCAGATGCAAGCAACGTGTTTGTGATTCATCACTCCCTCGCTTTCTGAAAAACAGCCGGATTGGAGTAAGCGGCGCCGCCAAGGCCTTGTTCAGGCGCTAACTCCCGGCTGTGTACGATAATAGGTAAAAACAAGCAAAAGTCAAGTTTGGGCAAGGGGCGTGCCAACCGTAAATAGGGCATAGCCGAAAGCGATTAGTATTTTTCGCTTTAACCGGCACGATCTAAATTTCAGGCACTTTCGATGCCGCCAATTTTTCCCTTAGACTTGTCCTTATGTCGCCTTTGCACTAGAATTTCGCGTTGGCCGGCGTGCCATACGCTATGTTTGGGGAGATAGCGGGGGGCTAAGCGAGCGATCTCCTCTCCGGATTATTTGGCTATCTTTCATAATTTGAAGCTGTTTTGCCATCATAACGATCCGCATAACACAACAACACCGGGAGGAAAAAACAAGACATCCGCTTGAATGCCCGCATATTGATGCAATTGCCTTTCCGGCTTCGGCTTACGTCTAAAAATGGCGTAAAGGCCCAAAAGGTTTCCAATATTTTTAGACCCGCAGCGAATTAACATACAGTGCCCGGTGGTCATTTAAGTTGCGAAAACGATTTCACTTTTTTCATTTTTTCAAGGAGATTTGCAGATGAAAAAGCGCCATATTCAGCGTCGAAGTTGGCAGATATTGGCGGCAGCATTGATTGTCTTGTCGGCCTGGCAGTGGGCGGCGGTCCAGCCGGCCGCGGCGGGCGAACTGGACAAGCTCGACACATCGTTGAAGTTGATTCCAGCCGACGCCGCTTTTTATTCATCCATGCTTCGCAATCGCGAACAGGTCGAGGCTTTTTTGCACAGCAACGCATGGGAGAAAATCAAGTCGATGCCTTTGGTCCAAATGGGACTGGCCATGTATAATGCGCAGGCCCAACGGCAGGGCAGTTACATATGGCAATTCCAGGATAAAATACAAAATCCCGAGGTAAAAAAACTGATCAACCTTGCCGCCGACATGGGATCCAATGAAATCTTCTTCTACGGCGGCAAAAACTGCAACCGATTCGTCGAATTATTGCAAAAAATACAATCCGGCATGCGTTACGGAGGGCCCATTCTTCAGGCAAATGGAAAGGCAGAGGGCTTAAGTCCGGATAAATTGAACGCCAAAGTGATATTGAATACGCTGATCACTCACCAGGATCTCGTTGAGCTTCCGAACGTGCTTGTCGGGTTTCGGCTGAAAAAACCATCGGCCGCAAACGAAGCCCTCATAAAGCTGGAAATGTTACTCAACGTGGGCATGGAAGCCGTGCCAAAATTGAAAGGGCATCTTAACCGGGAAACAATCGGCGGGGATGAGTTCCTTGTCCTGCGAGTGGACGGCAAGATGATACCCTGGGAAGAATTCCCTAGAGACGAGTTTAAACAACTAGTTGACAATGAAGCCGATCTGGAAAAATTCATCGAGCACGTAAAGAAAATGGAATTTGTACTTGCCATGGGCGTGCGTGATAAGGATTTGCTTATTTCGCTGGGATCTTCGCTGGATTGCATAAAAAATCTTGGCTCCAAAGAGCGTCTAATCGATATGCCTGAATTCAAACCGCTGGAAAAATTCGCTGATAAGCGGCTGACGAGCATCGGCTATTTCAGCAAGGATTTCTTTGAGCAAGTCGATAATAACGTAAAAACCATCGACGATTTGCGGGACTTCCTCGATCAAATGATTCCCATGGCCCATTTTTCTGAAGCGCAAAACACCCAAATCACCAAGGACGTCGGATCGTTGGCCGTTGATCTGAAGAACATGTTGCCCAAGCCGGGGTCAATCATGGGTTTCAGATTCATGACCGACAACGGATATGAAGACTATCAATACAATTGGGGCAGCCACCCTCACCTGGACGGCTCAAAGCCCTTGGGACTGCTCAGTCACATGGATGGCAACCCGATCCTGGGCATTGTGGGCCGCAGGAAAGTATTGATCGAGCATTACGACAATCTTGTAAAATGGGGGAAGGTCGGCTGGAATTACATGGAAGAGCTTGCCCTGCCCAGGCTGCCTGAGGAAAAGCGGGCGAAGGCGCAAGCATTTCTCGCCGATCTGAAACCATTGCTGGCTCGGCTGGATACGGCTACTCGCGACATGTGGGTGCCGGCAGTGGCCGACGGACAGATCGGCCTGGTAATCGACGCCAAATTGCAGAGCAAACAGATCCAGCGATCGATGCCCATGCTGCAAAAGGAAATGCCTTTTCCTGAACCGGCATTGGTGTTGGGCGTCAGCAACGCCGACTTGCTGAAAAAGGCAATCGGCGAATTCCACGGCGTGTACAACGACCTGATCGACTTGGTAGTCAAACAAAGCGACGTGCCCCCAGAGGCCAAGGCGCAGATCATAATGTTCAAATGGCCAGAGGCCAAAGTCGATCAAATCGCCGGCGGTTCTTTGTACTCGTATACGCTGCCGGATCAATGGGGCGTGGATAAAAATATCGTTCCCAACGCCGGGCTGTCCAATAACGTGGCCGTGTTAAGCCTTTCGACCGCGCAAACCGACCGGCTATTGAAGGAAACGCCGCTGACGGTCGGCGGCGTGCTGGCCAATACCGACCGGCCTATGGCGGTTGCCGGTTGGTTCGATTGGAAAGCGTTGGTCGGCGCAGTGACGCCTTGGGTTAATTACGTCCTGGAGCAGATACCCGAGCGGCAAATGATGGGGCAAAAGGACGCGGTCGTGTCCCAGGCGCACACCGTGTTGGAGGTGCTCTCGACGATCAAGAGAATTACCAGCGAAATGTATATCGAAGACAACATCATCGTGAGCCACTCGCTGGTTGAAATCCAGGATCTTGATAATGGAAAATAAGACACCTTAATCAAATTGATCGGCCGGCGGCGGGTTGCGACGATCGCTAAATAAACAAGGGGACGGCAAGTAATTGCCGTCCCCTTATTTTTACTTAACCGTTTCGACCCGATGCCCAATTTGGTTTCAAGGAGGTAAATTTCGGCTGCAAGCAGCCGAGTTCAGGCAATTATTTCAGCGTGCCGATGACATACGATTCAGGATTATTACGGAAGTATTCCTGTGTGGCCGCGTGAGAAAACATGTAAATCCGTCCCTTATATGCGGCGCAAAAGTTCACCTGCCCGGGCACATTCCGCTTTTGAGTAACCGATACCACGGGATCGAATCCACTGTTGGCGGGAATAAATTTCTCCGGATTGGCCAAAAACTCCTGCCGCTGGGCATTACCGGAAAGGCGGTAAATAAAACCTTTATGAACCACCGTCCAACGCGGATCGCCTTGCACCCAATGCCCGTGCAGGCTTAATTCCACGGGACAAAATCCATCGACGGCCACGGGCAGCGTATCCGGCCGCGAGTCGTTTGATGACGCGCCGAACTGCGCTTCGCTTCGGATTATGGCGGAATCTTCGTTCATTTCAGCGGGGCTCTGATACGATTGCGACACTATGCTGCGTGAAATGCGGGCGGCCATGGGCGACTGGGCCGGTTCACTATACGCGGCCGCACGGGCCATGTTGGACGATTGCCCTACCGGATCGAGGCGGCTTATCATTGTTGAATCAACAGGCGATTTAAATCGCGTCCCTTTATCGTCCGGCTTGGGGCCGGGAGCGGGATTGTCGGTTTTGTCTTTTTCCGGCGATTCGGTTTTCAGCTCGCTTTCCGGTTTTTGCTCGCTTTCCGCTTTGGGCTCGTTTTCCGGTTTGGGCTCGGTAGCGGGGACGTTTTCTTCTTTAACCTTGGGTGTTGGCAACGTGGTTGGACCTAAATCGGTGGGCAAACCCGGTAAAAGATTTGCACCGCCCGGCTCGGCAGGCAATCCCGGCAAAGCAGGGGTTTCATTTCCCTGCTCAGGTAGCTTTTCACCGGGTAAACCCCCAGACGGCTTTTCCGTGCCTTCCTCGGTTCCGGGTGCTGGTTGAGTTTCGTCGGGACCTTTAGGCGGTACCTTTATTCTGGGCGGAGGAACTGTCACCTGGCCCTCGGGCGCGGGAATCGTTTCCATGCCTATGGAACGGGGAAAAGTTTTATCGCGGCGAATCTCGCCCGGCCACTCGCGCCATTCCGTGCGAAAATATCCGAATTCCCCGACATTCGGAATGCAGCAACAACCCCAGCCTTGCGAATGCTCCAGTTTGTACACCCCCGAAGCTCGGGCAAAATCGGCATAGAAAAGCGCCGCCGCTCCGATGCCAAATATGACAGCAAAACCGATCCGTGAAAGCCGTTTCACCATGGCAATCTTCCTTCTTAATTATCTCCGGGTGACTCGGAGTCAACCCTATGCGTTTGTTTTTTTCCTTCCGCCGCATGTACACGGCGAGTAAATATATATTTTTGCAACATTTACGCGGTTAGGTGCCGGTGCGGGTGCGGTTGTAGTTTCGGCCCATGGTTTGCAAGCCGCGCATGGTGGAACTGCCCAGGCCCGTGATGCCCAGGAGGCGTTCCACCGGGGCGGTCAGTTTGCCCAGGAAGGTGTTGAACGATATCAGGTTGTCCTCGGCTATAAACACCCTGTCGCCAGGCAGGAGTTGGTAGTTGGTGGCGGTCGAGCCGCCGCGAGTCACGGACGCGTAATCCACGGGCAAGATCTGCTCGCAGCCGAAGTCTCCGGCGCGGGCCGGGCGACCCACACTTCCTTGCTGGAAAACTGCGACAATCCGCCTACCGCGGCCAAGGCGTCCAGCACGGTTTCGTTGCCCGTTATGGGGATCCGCCGCACATTGTCGCCCGAGCCGGCTCCGTCGGTGATCACGTAAAATACCTTGCTGTTGTAGCCCAGCACGTCAACCGAGACCTCCGGCGAATCGAAAAACTGGGTAAGATGCTTTTGCAAGGCCAACTTGATATCGGTCACCGTCTTGCCCGCCACGTGCACCACCCCGTACGTACGCAGGTTGATGGTTCCGTCCGGGCCCACCAGATACTGGCCCGTTACCGGCTGAGTGCCGGCCGTACGCATCAACTGCACCGACACCTCGGGCGCTCGCAAGATCTGCTGTAATTGCTTGGTAATGGCATCGGTGGCCTCGTCGATGGTCATGCCGCCTATGCGGACCGTGCCGTAGGCCGGCCCCAGATTCACCGTGCCTTCGCCTTCCACAAGGAAGAAATCGGCGATCGGCTGGTCGGGTATCGTGCCCACCGCGCTGATCTTAAGCACGTCGTAGACCTCGATGCGGTAGGGCGGCAAGGGAACCATCTTCAACATGTCAACCTGCAAGATGTCGGGCGGCTCCACGCGATAGGCGGGCAAAGACACCATGGACTTTTCCCGCGGCGGCTCCAGGGCCGGACAGACCGGCGCCTGCAGGGTCTGCTCGTAGTAGTCGAACGGGCGGCACCCCGCAAATCCCCCCACCATACAAGCCGCTAGCAGTAATGCCGGCAAGCAGGACGATTTTAATAATCGTCCCATGGCAATGCCCAGGTAGGACGGCTTTAATAATCGTCCTACGGCAAAAGGCGGAAGGGGGAATAAGGGATAATTCATGTGGAAAGCGGAATCATGTCAAACTGGGTAAGATAGCCGATTTAAGCATAAAGGTGTTAAATCCCACTTAAACTACACTGCCGAAGTAATCGGCAAAGTTTAACATTTACTTTGCACCGATTTGTCCTGTTGATTAGATTTTTACCCGACAAGTAACCTGAGTTTTGGATAAGGCATCGAGATTTTTACCCCGGAGGGGCTTAGGCGTATAGCCGGCGGCGTCAGCCGCCAGTACAGGGAGTCTCATATCCACAAAAGCCCTGAAAGGGTGACATTAAAGAGAAAATGGCCATCAATGTCGCCCTTTCAGGGCTTGATGTGCCATGTTGACCCCGTACCAGGGACTTGCATCCCTGGCTACACGACCAAGCCCCTCCGGGGCAACAGACTGCTAGGGCGCGAAAAGTAAAAAAAATAAGCCCTCAACTCGCGGAAAAGAGATTGAGGGCTTATTTGGCCCGGGGGCAAATACATCCGGGAATATATTATTTGCTTATTCAGCCGTTTACCCTGCCGTGTATTCACGGCGGGCTAAATAAACAATCGGAGCGATCAAAACTTATTTTCATCCAATGGCGCAACCGGGAGTGTTTTAGTCGTTGGATCCGAAATACCAGTTACAACGCTGGGGACCGTACCGGAAATATATACTCCGCGATCGAACGGGCACATCAATTGCATAAAAATAACCGGCTCGAGATCGGTCTTTAAAAAGGTTTGGTGTCCATCGCAAAAAGAGGCGACAACCCCGCCGGGATGATTAGAGAACATCTTTGAAGCGGGAGTCGGTGGTGGGATTGCGGGCACTGGATTTGTGCCATTAGGATTGTTCGGGTCCATGCCTGCCCAATTGAAACCGAGCCGTAGTGCATTGGTAACCGCTAATTGTTGATAGTATGGGCTCGTCGTAATCCCAGTCAGTATAGCCGGATCTCCATCAGGTGAAGGTTGGGTATCCGTTTTAAGATTCCCAATGAGAGGAGACCATTTACCCTCAAAATAATATGGGGTGGGCGGGACCGAGGCCGCGTTTTCAGAGACCATTAGCGTGCAAGACGTGCCGTCTTTTGAATCAATAAATCCAAGATTAACGTGAACAATTTGTTCCTGCGATACAGTAGTATCAGCAGCAGAAGGAGCATTATCCGAAAATTGATCGGTAAATACGCCCTCGGCTGGAACAAATTGGGTGGTGGGATTAGCGGTGGGACTTTTACCTCCTGCAAAACTATTCTGCAACATTCGACCCACATTAACTCGGTAAGATAGCCATGAATCGTTTGCCGACGGGGGCGAATAACTGGGACAATTGGCGATTTTCATATACATCGCCGGTATCTGATTAACAGGAGGCGGATAAGCGCTGTCACCAGGATTGGTAGAGGGATAATTAACCACAGGAAAATTAACCGCATCTTTCCAGCGATCGCTCACGTCCATACGGCCGAGTTGAGGGAGGATGGATACCCACCAACTGATTTTCCGTTGATACATATTGGCGCCGCTGCCGCCGCGATATTCGCCGACATAACCGGGCAAATAACCTTTTTCACTATCATATTGATGTAATGCAATGCTAATCTGATGTTGATTATTCATGCACTGAGCGCGGCGACCGGCTTCGCGGGCCGATTGCACGGCGGGCATAAGCAAGCCCACAAGCATGGCGATAATGGTGATTACGACCAACAGTTCGACGAGGGTGAATCCGCGTTTTCTCAAAATCATATTGTTATCCTCCTTTGGCCCGGTTATTGCCTACTATTATAGTCGCAGAAAATGGTGCCCACGTCAAGTAAATGTTATAAATTGGGAGAGAACGAGAGCCGGTCATTGGGGGGGTGGGGATAAGGATGAGGGATGAAGGATGAGGGATAAGTGATGAGGAATGAAGCTGTCCACTGCCCGCTGTCTAATAGTCCTCGATTCCGGCCCTTAAGTTTTCTTTGGACTGGCAATTTTTGTAGTTTCATGCGAAAATGGACATGGATTTAGGCGGGATGCGCGAGGTAAAAAAGGGCAATGCCCGATCACCCGCAAGACGACTTTTTATAGTCACCCTACCGCGTACGAATCGAGTAAAACGACTTTTAAAGCCGTCGCACCAATATCTCTAAACCCCTACTAGGGTGTAAAAATGATCTCGACAAGAAAAGATCGCCGCGGATTTACATTGGTCGAAATATTGGTTGTGGTTTTGATCATAGTGATATTGATGGGACTATTATTTCCCGCCGTCCAGGCCGCGCGCGAAAGCGGCCGGACAACGCAATGCATTAACAATCAACAAGAATTGGGCAAGGCGCTGATCAGTTACGATATGACCAAGAGTCATTTGCCCGGCGTGCTGAGTTTTGTAAATCCCGCCGCACCCACAACTTCGCTGAGAATAAATTGGGTGATAAGCATTTTCGGTGAAATGGGCCGTATGGATTTATGGCAAACTTATTCCGGCGGCACGGGGCCCGGACCTGTCAAAGTTTCACAATTAATTTGCCCATCGGGTAATCTGCTTGATCCAACGGGTGTATTGTCGTATGCCGTTAACACGGGCGTATATCAGCCTGACCCAAGCGGAAATCCCGATTATAGCGTGAGGCTATTTCGTAATCGCGCTTCGTGGAACGCCGCCGCGGTAGCCCCTTTACCGCAAACCGAACCCGACCAAACTATCACTTCATTGAGAGCCTCAAATCGCACCGTGATGCTTTCAGAACATTTAATTGCACTCGATAATTCTGCTCCGCCACTACCATTGCCTATGCGTTGGGATTATAATCCTGCAGCTATTTTAGTACCTGGAGATTCTACAACAGCGGCTCTTTTATCTCCCCTAGCCTTCCAATGGCCGGCAGCAGGCAGTACTAATAGCATAATTAATCTTCCGCCGGGCCTGGGGAGCAATCATCGGGGGATGATTAACGTAACGTTCTTCGACGGCCACACGGAAAAGATTCCCGAGACGACGGCCTGCTGGAATGATCCCGATAATCAGCTTATCGGCACGCCGTAAAGTTGTTTTTTTCGCCGGTGTTGTTCGGAGTGAGGGCGGATCGGCCCAATCGCGACCACTGGTCGCGGGTTTATGTAGCCAAAGCGCGACCACTGGTCGCGGCTTTACATTCTGAAATAACTCGCTCCCCGACCAACCTGCGGTCGGTGCCCGGTCGCGGCTAAACTCACTAATTACTCTACACTGTTCACTCTCCGCTCTTCGCCGTGAAGCGGTAATTGAGGATGCGGGGGCCGTCGATTTCTGAGGCGCGGAGCCAGAGGGTTTTGCCCTGTAGTTCTTTGCCGTCATCCAGGCTAAAAGTATGCAAGTTTTGGCCCGATCCCTGGCCGAGTAGATCGACCATCAAGCGGCGGCGATCGGGGGCAAATAGTTCGCAACGGAAACTGACCGGCTGATCGGTGGAGTTGACAAACCGCTGCTGGACTTCGAGTTTGTTTTCCGAATTCAGCCGGGTTTGGTACTCGATGTGGACATCGCCCAGGCCCATTTCGATATGCCTTATCACGCTGAATTTATAAGGCCGATCGGCCTGGATCTGGAATTCAATGCGGACGGCGTGGGGGCCGCTGGCGGCGGTGTCGGGGAAAGTAATCGAAATCGGCTGTTGCAGTTCTTCGCCGGGGGCGAGGTGGAAGTAGACCTGTTTCGGTTGGACGATCCAACCACGAGGGGCAACGATTGTCGCGGATCCCGCCGCCTCGCCGGGGAAAGGATTTTTCACCCGAAATCCGTTTGCTTGCGCCCGGCCGGGTATGCTGGGCATGCGTTCCCGGTCGAAACCGAGATCGATATACCAACGGGCAAGCGGCGTGCTCAGCCCGGTGACAAAGGCGGGCAGCGCATCGGCCTGGATAACCTGGTCATTTTCGCGTTTATCGGGGGTGCAGGCGCGGCCCCATAGATCGACCTGTTTCAGGTCTTCGCCGAGGTACAAAACCTCTTCCGCCGGTTTGTCGTTCCAGAGGACCATTACGGCGTAGTTGGCGCGGACGAAGATCAGGTTTTGGCTATTGTGGGGAAGCTGCATGGCGCCGATAAATTTGGCGCCGCCCAGTTCCAGGGCCGTGGTCCGCCAGGGCAAAAACAGATCGCCCGGCGTACCGTCTTTGTTCATCAAGCCGCAATCGGGATCGAAAGGATCGGGGCAAAAAACGGCATCCGCGCCGTGTGTTTTCGCGGCGATCATCCGTTTGACGAGGTCTTTGGCCCGGTCGGCGGTTGAATATGACGACTTGGGAAGGGCTTTTAGCGACACCCAGCGCATTTGCGGCGAATCCTTGGCCGCATCGAGATACGCGGCCAGTTCGCGGGGGGAAAGCGGCTGCCGGCTGGAAATGGCTGCGAATCGGAAGGGGAGTTGCTTGCCGATCGCCGAGCCAGGCAGAGCATTCCGGCTGTCCCATCCTACACCCAAGTTGATATCATGAGCCGCGCGATCCAATTCCTTTTTAACTTCGGCGAGTTTATCGGCGAAATCCGGGGCGGAAGACAGGCTATCGTCGGCATCATCGCCCAGTTGCCACCAGCGGACCTGCCCGGCCAGCTGCGAGACGACGGGTTCGAGCGAAGGAAACCAGACTTTGGCTGCGGCACCGAAGATTTCAGCGGCCGAAAGCGGCCTTGAGGAAGGCAACTGCTCGCGTATATCGTCCGGGGGATCGTTTAATAGGCCCACTAGTTCAATGCCCTCGGCGTTGAGTTGCTCGCCGAAGTCGAGCAATTTATTGAGGGTTTGGACGCCGTTTTTGGCAGAGAACCAGAGCGGATACTTGACCCAGTTAACGCCTGCCTGGCTTAAAAGCGGACTGAGTTGAGCAAGCGGGATGGGATGGCCCGCGTTGGGAAGTGTCCAACCGAACTCGCCGCCGGAGGGCGCCCGCCGGGATTCCAAGGCCGCCAGGGTCAAATCGCGGGATTGAAGGGCCGCGCCCTGGTCGAGCAACTCCGCACGCACCCGATAAAACCCTGGTCCGGGAATGGGCGGTTCCCAACTTACTGTGCAAGATAGTGTGGGATTATTCTCGGCGACGGCTTGTGGATCGTTGTTTGCATCGCTGGCCATATCACTTAACTTGCGCGTATCATCGGCCAGACAATGGCCAAGGGCGTCAAACAGTTTGAAGACGACATCGGTATTTTTATCGGCAAATCCCGAGGCCGTGCAAGTCACCTCGACTTTGGCGGGCTGGATGAAAAGATTGTGCGGTTGATTCGTTTTCAATTCCAAGCGCGGCAAACGGACAAGCCGAATGTCGGCAAAGGCCGCCGAACCCTTTAAATCCTCGGCGTCGCCCGGTTCAACGTGCAAGCCAATGAGGGCCAATTTCGTATCGCGGCTGGGAGGTGCGATGGGCCCCAAGATTATTTTTTTCCAGCCTCGCGAGTCGGTTGTTTTCTCACTTTCGAAGGTAACCAGGGGATGCTTGTTGTCGTCAAGGAAGGTCACTGACAAAAATGCGCGATCCTGTTGGAGATGATCCGTGCGAAGCCAACCCTCCAAGACGTAGCTATAAGGCGAGCCCACTTCGATAGGCGGGGTGAACACGGCGGCCCCGCCCCCGTCCAGATCGACCTGGAGACACTGGCACACGCCGGGCGCGGCATTTTCGGCCGGGGCGGGAATGGGCTGGATTTTTATCTTCACGTAGCTAGGATAACCCGGCAAGCGTCGCCGGGTCCAACCGTCCGGCCAGCCGTCGAAATTGGCGTCGGAGGATTGATCGAAATTACAATGAAAAACCTCGATCGCCCGGGGATAACGCTGGTTAAGCGGGGTCTCCGTTTGGGCGGCCATCAACAATAACGGTAATAAGACAGGATTTAAAAACAGACCCATATACAATTTATCGGTTTTTATCCGCATCGATAGCGTGGCCCAATTGGTGTTATTTCAAATCTAGCATCCCCCTAAAGCGGCTGATGGTTGTTGCCCGAGGACGCAAATAATCGTTGTGCTTTACGGAATCGGGAAACAAGCCGGTTATCGATGTTGCCTTTTTGCGTCATTTCCATCACGATTAGGGTTGCTTGCATATTCGTTGAACTCCATATGATCCGTTATCGAGCAATATGTTTTTCCGTCGCACGATGTATACTGCCCCCAGTCCAACACGGTCTTTGTTGCGAACCATTATAGAGGGGGGGATATATATATATCTGCTTTTGTTGTTTTTACAGACCTGGTTCATCGAGGGCTTGGCTGTGCCTTGTCATGTCACCGGCGATTCGATGGCCTTAACTTTGTTGGGTAATCATCGCGACGTGATCTGCACGGATTGCGGTTTTGCTTTTTCTTGCGATGCCGCGGCACTGCATCCGAGTCCCCGGGCAATATGTCCGAATTGCGGGAGTGCAATCAGCGGCCTGGACTTGCTACCCGATCTGGCCGGAGATCGGGTGCTCGTTGTTCGCTCAGCATATTATTTTCGCCGGCCGCAGCGTTGGGAAATTGCAGCTTTTCGACACCCCGGGGAAGCGAGTAAAATCGTGATAAAACGCGTGGCAGGCCTGCCCGGCGAAACGGTTCAAATTCAAAACGGCGACGTGTACATAGACGGACAAATCCAACGTAAAACTCTGGACTGCCAGCGTTCGATGGCCGTGAAGGTCTACGACGCTAAATATTCGCCATCAATTAGGCCCGGCCGGCCTGCTCTGCCGCCGCACTGGCGAGGCGAAAATGAAAAAAGCCTTTGGAATTGGGGTAACGGGCGATTCACGCATGCGAATACAAGCGAAAGTTCTGTGGAAAGCCCTCACCCTAGCCCTCTCCCGGAGGGAGAGGGGACGAACGGAATTCACCCTAGCCTTCTCCCAACCAATGGCACGGTGCCCGGAGAGGGGACGAAAGACCTTCACCCTAGCCTTATCTTAACCAGCAGCGTGGTGCCCGGAGAGGAGAGTATCGATTGGCTGGTGTATCATCATTGGCGGCGAATGCCGGAGCGGGAAGGTGAAGTTCAAGAATGTCCGATTACCGACATCATGGCTTACAATCAAAGCCTGCCGCGCCGCGAGGAAGATGTTCATGCAGTGAACGATCTTATGCTCTCATTTCGATTGATGAAAATAGTCGGCCCAGGGAAGTTTTTCATTCGTGCAAGATACGGGAAAGATGTTTTCCAGGTTGAAATCGATCATCAGTCCGGCGCCTTTAGGGTAACTCGTAATGGACGCGAGATTATGGCGGAAGAGAATAGAATTGCACTGAAAAAAGAAAATTTGGATCTTATTGTCTCATTGATTGACCGGCAATTCTTGTTGGCCATAAACGATCAGACAGTCTTTTGCCTGCCCATTGACGATCCGGCTTTACCGATTGAACCGACATCTCAACCCTTCGCCATAGGGATAGAGGGGCTGGGAGCCGCAGTGGAGGACCTGCGGATATACAGGGACGTTTATTATACCCATCCTATAGGATGGGATAGTCGATGGGCTGAGGACAAACCCGTCCATTTGGGGGAGAATGAATACTTCGTCCTGGGAGACAATAGTTCAATATCCGAGGATAGCCGAACCTGGCCCGGTCGTCCATCAGTGGTAGACAACTTGTTAATTGGCAAGCCGTTAATGATCTTGTTCCCCGCCAAATCAATTCAAATTGGTCCTTGGCAATTTCAGGTTCCCGATCCGCGCCGGATTGGGTATATTCGATAAACTCAAAACTTATAGTATTGTTTGACCGTAAACCTAGGTGGTTGCAAATTGCAAGTTTGCACACCGACCAATGACATCTGAATCCTGAACACTGCTCCTAGTTATTCATGGCAAAAATCAAACCAAGCGTATCTTCCAAAGCGCCGCCGCCAGTTCCCGCAAAGTCGCGGCTTGCCCGCCATACGCCATCGGCGGCATCGATCCGCGAGACAATCGAATCGGTGGCAATTGCCTTCATATTGGCCTTTTTGTTCCGCACATTCGAGGCCGAGGCATTTGTCATTCCCACCGGATCGATGGCGCCCACGCTGATGGGGCGGCATAAAGACGTGAAATGCGAAAAATGCGGTTATCCATACCAGGTGAGCGCAAGCGAAGAAGTCACCAAGGAAGGCCAATCTAAAACGAATAACGATCAAATAGCATGTTGCACCTGCCCGATGTGCCGCTATACCATGGAAATCGACGGGCGCAATCCGGTGCCGTCGTATTCGGGCGATCGGATTATCGTCAACAAATCTTCCTACCAATTTGACAATCCAAAACGCTGGGACGTGATCGTCTTTTACTATCCGGAAGGCGCGCACGACAATTACATAAAACGCCTGGCCGGTTTGCCGAATGAAACGCTTCGCATCCGTTTCGGCGACGTTTGGATTCGCAACGATAAGAAGGGCGTGGGAGGAAACGAGGGCCAGGAAGAGTTTCAGATAGCGAGGAAACCGCCGGATAAACTGCTGGCCATGCTTCAGATAGTCTTCGACAACGACTATATGCCTGCGATCAGGAAATACGGCTGGCCTGTTCGCTGGCAATCCGATCCCGGTTCGAGCGGCGCGACTGGTGTATGGACATCGGATGATGATGCCGTTTATAGCACCGATGGCGCGACGGCCGGCGAAGCCTGGCTTCGTTACCATCATCTGCCGCCTTCCTACTCGGATTGGAAAACAGACGTATCGGCCAAGCCGTTTGTGCGGGCAGATATAAAACCGCATTTGATCACCGATTTTACGGCTTACGACACGGGACAAACAGTCGCGCAAGTAATCCATAATTTGCCTCCTGATCCATCTATATTTGGGTTGCACTGGGTAGGCGATCTGGCCGTTTCGGCCACCGCGGAATTGGAAAACGACAAGGGTCAAGTGGTGTTGGAACTTGTCAAAGGCGGGCGGAAATTTCAATGCCGGCTGGACGCCGCCACCGGCAAGGCCGCACTTTCCATAAGCGGCGACGACATGCAATCGTTCCATCGCACCGCAGAGACGAAATTTCGCGGACCGGGGAAATATAATTTAATGTTTTCCAACTGCGATAGAGAATTGCTGCTCTGGATTAATGACAGCGTGGTGAAATTCGACCCGCCGGCCACATACGGCGACATGAACAACTCGCACCCGACTCGATCCGATCTAACGCCGGTAGGCGTTGCATCACAGGGCGCCAAATTGAAATTAAGTCATCTAAAAGTCATGCGCGATATCTACTATATAGCAGTCGATAAAAGAATGAGCGCACTGGCGGATTATAATACAATGCCTCCCTTGTTTTATCAAGGAAGAGTCGATCAATTTTTTTCCGATCCTTCACAATGGAGCTATCTCGAAGAAAACAATTTTAGACAAGTGGAATTCACGATAAAGGACGATCAATACTTTGCCTTGGGCGACAATAGCGCAAAAAGCCAGGATAGCCGGTTGTGGGAGTCAACCAGCGGGCAAAGCAATCCCTGGGTAATCAATCGGGACTTGTTAAAAGGCAAGGCCCTGTTTATCTACTGGCCGCACTCCTGGAATCGAATCCCTTATGTAAATATCCCATTCCCATTTTTCCCCAATTTTTCCAGAATGCACTTTATTAAATAAAAAAAGCCGCTCAGGTGGGTCAGTAAACTGACCACCCCTTAATTTATTTCTGAAACCTGAACCAAAAAAATCCTGAACCCTGACCTCTGAACCCAGAACCCTCACATGCTCGAAGCCCAAGGATTGGTAAAGATATACGGCATGCGGCGCGTGGTCGACGGCGTGGATTTCCGCGTCGATCAAGGCGAGATCGTGGGGCTACTGGGTCCCAACGGGGCCGGCAAAACCACCAGTTTCCGCATGACGTGCGGCATGATCGCGCCCAACGCGGGCACAGTAAAAATCAACGGCGTGGACATCACCACCTGGCCCATGTACATGCGGGCACGCGAGGGAGGCATGGGATACCTGGCACAGGAATCGAGCGTGTTCCGCAAATTAAGCGTGGAAAAAAATCTCCTGGGGGTGATGGAGATGCTGGGAATCGACCGCAAAACCCGAAATCGCCGCTGCAACGAACTCCTGGAACAGTTCGACATCAAACGGCTGCGCAAGGCCACGGCCTTGTCGCTATCCGGCGGCGAGCGGCGCAGGCTGGAAATCGCCAGAGCCTTGGTATCCAATCCCAAAATAATTTTGCTCGATGAGCCGTTCACGGGCATCGACCCGGTTACGATCGCCAGCATCCAGAAAATCATCCATCTCTTGCGGGACCAGGGGATAGCCATTTTGATCACCGATCACCAGGTGCGGGAGACTCTGCAAATCACCGATCGTTGCTATTTGATCCGGAACGGCAAAGTGGATTGCCACGGCCCTCCACACGAGGTGCTGGCCAATCCAGATGCCCGGAAATACTATTTCGGCGAAGACATGGATATCGGGCAGAAGGGCGAAGTAACGCCACACCGCGCCGATCACCAACGCGGCAGCGAAGTCCCCCGCCGGCGCTGAGTACGGATCATGCCGCATTCCAACGTAAAACTAGGTTTAGGCTTGATCGGCATCGGTCGCCAATGGGGACATGCGGACATTGAAGTGCCGGAAGAAGCCCGGGCCTTGGAATTCCTCAAAGGCGCGTACGATTTGAATGTTGATTTTTTCGATTGCGCGGCCTCTTACGGATCGAGCGAAGAGCGCTTGGGAAAGTTTTTGCGAACCCTAAGCCGCGAGCAACGGGATCGCATCACGGTGTCCACGAAATTCGGCGATCACTGGGACGATAAAACTCAGAACTCTTACGTCGATCATTCGTTCGAGGCCCTGCGGGCAAGTCTCGATCGGAGTATCTCAAGGCTGGGAAGGATCGACATTCTACAATTGCATAAAACCAGTCCCCAGGTGTTAAAAAGCGATGACCTTTGGCGGGCATTGGATTACGCCCGTGGGAAAGGCATCTCCCGATTCGGGGCCAGTGTAAGCGACTTGGAATCGGGCCGGATGGTCTGCGGAAGCAACATATTTTCTATTATTCAATTTCCCTACAACCTGGAAAACGCCAAGCTCGGCGAAATCATCGATCTGGCGGAAGAGAAAAATATACTTGTTCTGACAAACCGCCCATTTGGAATGGGAAAAATGTTATACGATGAAAATAAAGAGATTTTGAATAAAAAAACACGCCAGATCGAGGCATATGCATTCATTCTCCAGAAGAAATTCCATGGCTTCATCCTTTCGGGCACAAAATCACTGGAACATCTGCGGGAAAATATTGATGCGTTTGGAATCGCATCCCGGGGTGCGGAACGATGAGCGTTATAAATCGCTCCCGGCACAAGTGCCGGAACTAAACGTCTAGTTTCTTCCCCGCCCAAACTGCTAGTTTTTCGCGGAAGATTTTGGCGTTGTGGCGGATGTCAACGGGAAAAGACGGGTGGAGGAGGAAATCGTCGATGGATTCTGTAAGCGGACTGCTCTGACCAAGGCGGCGGATTTCGTCGAGCAAGGCTTTTTTTGCCGCCGGAGTTTTGGGGAATTTGCCTTGTTTGGGCTCGAGAATTATGACTGGCCGCTGAAAATCGGGCGGGCCGACGCCGACTAAGGCCGAGCGAAAAATGTGGGGATGCTGGTTGAAAATGGCCTCGCAACGGACGGGATACAATGGGCCGCCGGCGGAAAGCACGCGATGGGCCACTCGGCCGCAGAACCAGAAGCGGCCCTCGCGGTCGAAATAGCCCGCGTCGCCCATGCGGTGCCAAATAGTTGCAGCGTTTGCGCTCACCTGCGGCTCGCGGCTAAACGATGAAGCATCAACGATTTTTGCAGTTGCGTTGGCTTCCACGCGGGTGACGTAACATTTTGTAACCTGGGGTCCGCTGACGATCAGTTCGCCGATTTCGCCGGCGGGCAATTCTGCGATGTCGTTTGTCGAAGCAATGGGTCCGTCGACGATGCGGACCACTTTCCACTGGATGAGGGCGAATTTTCGGCCCACGCAGGTGCCGGCCCCTTGCCGGGTTTTTTCGGCCGTTTCGCCGAGCACTTCACTTGCCGCGATCGATGCAACGGGCAGGGCCTCGGTTGCACCGTAGGGTGTGTGCATGTCGCCTTGCTGGTGAATGCAATCTTTCATTCGCCGCAGCACCTCGACTGGAACCGGCGCGCCGGACGACAACACGCGGCGGACCGTGGAAAGCCGGATTTTATGTTCTTCGCAGTATCGGCCCACAATGTCCCATACGGCGGGTGAACCGAAAGTTTGGGTGACGTTCCAATCGCGGACGGCCTCGATAATTTTAGCGGGATCTACCCGGGCGGGTCTGGATGGATCCATGTCGGGGATCACGGCGGTTACGCCCATGGCACAGTTGAACAGTCCGAACAGGGGAAAGGCGGGCAAATCGATTTCACCGGGCCGGATGTCGAAACGCTGGCGGATTTGCTCCACCTGGGCCTCAAAATTGCCATGAGTAAAGAGCACGCCCTTTGGCGGGCCGGTGCTGCCAGTGGTAAAGATAATCGCGGCCGGATCGTCGGCCATGGTCGGCTGCCATGTCGCCGGCCAGATCCGCGGCATTCGACGTATCCCAGTGCCCCGAAGATGTTCCAAGGTTGGTCCGCCCCAGAACCAGCGCCGTCCCACGGTTACGTTGAATTTCGCCCGGGGAAACTTCCGCCGCAAAAACATGCGGACGGCGTGAACCGGTGGAATAGCAATGAAGCCCTGTGGTTGGGCATCGGCCAGGCACTGAATAAGATTTCTTCGACCCATGCCCGGATCGATCAAAATGCTCACCGCCCCGGCTTTAAACAGTGCAAAGACCAAGGAGACGAAATCGATGCCCGGCCGCACAAGCAGCGCCAGTCGCGTGCCGGGAACAACCCCCATTCGGCACAGACCTTGAGCAATACGATCGCTATCGCGGTCGAGTTGGGTGAAGGTGAAATACCGATATTGTCGCTTGCGCTGGTTGTCATAGCCGAGCGGCTCGACTACTGCAATGGCGTCGGGCATGGCTTGGGCCATTCTAGACAGCTGGGCGGCAACGTTAAGTGGATGGTTCATGATTATCTATCATGGCAATTTGGGCAAAATGCCGCAATCCCCATCCGATAATAAGATCATATCCTAAAACATAAGAACTTTGATCAGAGCAAAAGATTAGAACTCCGAATTCATGGCAATTCAGCCCTCACCCTAGCCCTCTCCCAAAGGGAGAGGGGACTTTTGGGATAGGCTTTAAATATGCGAACAACAACCGGAATTGTATCATAGTTGGAAGCCACCGGGCTGATATGTTAAAATGTGGCCAGGTGCTGATATGCGATCGGCATTAACGCGACTCGATATCCCGCCCGAAACATCGTCGCCCTTTACGAAGCCGCTTACAAATACGGTTTTTATGATTAGTTGGCTGAACTTGCTGGGTATATCGCTGGGATTGGCCATGGATGCCTTTGCGGTGTCGATAGCCGCGGGCTTGGGACTTGCCCGGGTAACGCCGCGGCATACTTTTCGCGTGGCCTTTCACTTCGGCTTGTTCCAGTTCTTGATGCCTGTGATTGGCTGGTCGGCCGGCCTGCAGTTGAGCCAATATATTCATCAATACGACCACTGGGTCGCGTTGGGATTGCTTGCGTTTGTAGGCTGCAAAATGCTGTGGGAGGCAGGGACCCGACGCGAATCAAATTCAGAGCGCCGATCCTACCCGGGGGCTGATGCTCTTGACGCTTTCGCTGGCCACGAGCATCGACGCCTTGGCGGTAGGCGTGAGCATGGCGCTTTTGGGCGTTTCGATTTGGCTGCCCAGCGTGGTAATCGGACTAATAACCGCCACGCTAAGTGCGGTGGGCATCACATTCGGCGGAACGATTGGATCACAATGGCAGCGCTGGGCAGAAATCGCCGGCGGGGCGGTTTTAATCCTGATAGGACTGGAGATATTTTTATCCCACTGAGCGAATAAAGTCCGCATTTTTTTAAAGTGCCGAAGACAGGACTTGAACCTGCACTCCCTTGACGGGAACTAGGTCCTGAACCTAGCGCGTCTGCCAATTCCGCCACTTCGGCTTTACCTTGATTTCTAGAATAGTTGCCGCAAAAAAGCAAGGGGGGAAGAAAAAACTGCCGCTCCCTAATAATAGAGAGCAGCAGTTTGGTATTGTGTTTTAAACCCGCGTTGGTTCGGCAGTTAAACTGCCGCCCCAACTAAGTTTATACATTATTTAATCAAAGGAGGGCGCCGGATCGCTGTTATTCCTGGTTATGGCAAAGAAGTACATGGCAAAGTCGACGTCTTTGCGGATCGTGCGCACCGCGGCGTCTCCAAACAGATGGTTAACAACGGACGGATGCCCGGACGACGGGCCATAGGTATATGAGTTGTATGTCCAAGAGGGACTTGCAGGCGGTTCACGTTTCCAGGAGCTACGTTGCAGAAGGCCTGGTTGGAGGTAGTCGTGACCGGACGTACTTGGGATCAGGATATTTCGAGGCGTCGGCATTCGGGAAATCGTATGCCAAATACGTGCGCAAACTTTGGACGCCGCCATCTTCATCATATTTCCCATTAAAACCGGGTGGGGTAATGAAAGGGAAGCCTGTTCCTGTTGTCGATGCCGGCACGTAATTAGTAATGTTGCGAAGTACTGCCCGGGCCGGGCGTGCCTACAAGGGTGCAGCACCGCACCGGCAAACCAAGCGCTGCATGCAGTCGACGGCATTGCACGGATTACCCGAAAAATCCATGCATTTCCACGGCCAAAATGGTATGGGCGGTGCCGTCCATGAAATCGGCTATACGGTTTTGTTTACCCGGGTAACAGGCCCCGTCAGGATGTTGGGATGAAACCAAAGGTACGGCGGCGCCGTAAGGATTCGCAGTGGGTTGCGGCGTCTATTCAAGCAATATGCCAAGCTCACCATGTTCGACGCGCCCATGGCCTTATAGTTGGTAACGGCGATTCTACATCCCGTGGCAGCCGTTTGGTTCAGGTATAGGGCGTTGGGATTGCTCGGGCATGCCAACTCCGGAATCAGCGTGTCGCGGGCGTTCATCATGCTTGGCTGTCGGCGCAGGTAGTACAACCAAGTCGGCACTGTGTGCCGCCAGCGGGGCTTTAAGCACAGTAGTTGTGTTCAAATTGTCATACATTGAACCATACTCCATCATGGGGAGTAAATAAACGATAAAACTCGGCCCCCCAACCCACGTCTTGGCGCATTCGGATTGGCAATGCTCGTAGGACCGATCATGCGCAGACATGGGGAATTTTTTGTTGGCGTCGTGATAATTGTGAAACGCCAAACCAAGCTGCTTCAGATTGTTGATACAGGCCGCGCGGCGCGCTGCTTCGCGTGCCGCCTGGATCGCCGGCAATAGCAAGGCGATCAAAATGCCGATGATGGCAATCACCACCAGCAATTCCACGAGGGTGAAACCCCTCTTCCTAGGATAACTTGTCATAAGACCACCTCCACAAAAAATAAAAGGATAAAAACAGTAAGTATCCGCGGCGACCGCCGCCGCGGACCGCACAAACGCAATAAAATGGAAATGAGACAACTTCGCGGTATTATACCGCAGCCACTTCTCGTCCATATTAACCGGAGGAAGAGTTATTCATACTCTTTCCCAGCGTTACTGATTCTATGTTATCGACCACTACTTTGTCAAAGGATTTTTCATTATTTTTTAATATGCAAAGTATTACAACCCACTGCCAATCCCCATGTTCCGATCAATACGACCAGCAATTCTCGTCTTTTGATAACTATCGCAACTATGTCCATTTATGATACACAACGTTAAATTATATTGCATAATTATCACACCTATTTGTATAAATACCTAAGTTATAAGTGCCAAGAGACTTACATTCTTTTCAAACTTTCTTAAAATAGCATCTTTACTTCAGATTTAATATAAATCTTCTGTAATTAAAAAAATCACAAATACTAACGTCGATGATTTCATATAGTCATACATATTATGGGTTATTCATATCCTCTACATTATGTGTAATTTACTTGCCACATGGTTGCTTCCCTTGTAGTGGTAACTGGACCTGCGCAAAGCGGAAAAACGCAATATTTACTCTCGCGTTACCGGGCGGCATTGCGCGGCGGCAAACCGGGAAGCGTGCTATGGCTGGCCCCAACCTGGCGAGCGGCGGCGGAGGTGCGCAACCGCATTCCGGGCGATGATCTCTCGGCCTGCTGGGAACCGGGTGTATTTACTTTCGACAAATTCGCCCAGGCCATTCTCGAATCATCCTCCGAGTTGGCGCAAACAGGGGACAGTCCCATTTTCATTACACGAAAATCGGGACAATCTCATGGAGCCGATCCGGCCCTTGACCCGTTCCATGAAGCGGCAACTCGTGCGCAGTTTGATCGACGAGCAACTTGCCGGCGGCCGTTTGCGACACTTTAGCCCCATCGCCTCGACCGGCGGTTTGGTCGATCTGGTCTGCGAACTGATCAGCGAATTGAAACGCTTGGAAATTTGGCCCGAGGATTTTCGCCGCGCATGCCAGGCCCGGGGATTTACCGCCAAGGACCGGGAATTACTGGATCTTTACGAAACTTATCAGCTTACCCTGCGCGAGAATCAGCTTTACGACGCCGAAGGCCGATTCTGGTCGGCCCGCGATCGGCTGCAACAAGGCCAGCGCAGGCCATTTGAAAATCTGCGTTTGGTGGTTGCCGACGGTTTCACCGACTTCACCCGCACACAGCACGAAATTCTGGAACTGCTTGCCGGCTGGGTCGATGAGATTCTCATATCGCTGCCCCTGGAGTCCGAACCCCGCCGCGGCGATCTTTTCAGCAAGCCCCTAAAAACATTAAGTGAATTGGAGCGGCGGCACGGTAATCTTGTCGATCAAGGAACTTCCCCGGCCTGAAAATCCCCCCTGGCCGGCCATGAATCACCTGGAAAAAAGCCTGTTTATCAATCCCCGCACGCGTGCCACTGGCTCAGCCAGTGCCACCCACGCCGCTAGCTCAGCCAGTGCCACCCACGCACCCGACACCCAAGGCATCGAAATCCTATCCGCCGCAAAACCTCAAGGCGAAATGGAACTTGTGGGGGCAAGAATTAAACGGCTTTTAGCGGAGGGAAACGCGCGGCCGGGCGATATCGCCGTTGTATTCCGCCGGCCGCAAGACGCCGCGGGACTGGCCGCCGAGGTCTTCGATCGGCTTGGCATTCCGGCAACTTGGGAAATAGGGCAAACATTGGATCGCATCCCGGTAATGCGGGCACTGAAGTCTCTGCTGCAATTGGATCTTGAGGATTGGCCCTTTCGCGGGCTTTTGGCCGTTTTGGGAAACAACTATTTCCAGCCCGACTGGCCCGAGTGGCAGGCCGGCAAATCGGCCGCGATAGTGGAAAAAACCATCCGGAATTTGCGAATCCCTCGGTGGGCGAACGAACTTGCTCGATCAACTCGCCGCGGAATCGGCGGATAATCCGGCCTTGAATATTCTCAATCGTCTGGCTGCCGCATTCGACGAATTGCCCGCTAAAGACTACATTGGCCCAATGGGCAAAGGCATGGGAAAAACTCGCCCGGCAAACCGGCCTGCTGAAAAACATCAGTCAAAACAAAATGGTTCAGGGTTCAGGGTTCAGGGTTCAGGGTTCAGGATCCCGCCTCCAGGCTACAGATTCTTTTGATGATGTCCTTTCATCTGCTCAGGATAACATCGCCTGGAATCGGCTGATAGCCGCGCTGTTGGCCGGCGAAATGCTTGACGGCTGGCGCAATCGCCGAGCCGATGAACTGGATCGCAAAGGGGCATTTCAAGCTCTTGAGGATATGTTGAGAAGCGAACGGATGCCGGCGGCGGATGACGAGTCGGGCCGGGTGCGCGTGCTTGGGGCGGCCAGCGTCCGGTCGCTGCAAGTGCCGTTTCTTTTTTTGGCGGGTTTGTCGGAAAAGACCTTTCCGGCGGCGGATCGCGAGGATCGGCTTTACAGCGAAGCCGAGTATTTGGAACTTATCGAAAAAGGCTTGCCCCTTGTCGCGCGGACCGAACGTGCACGGGAAGAAATGCTGTTGTTTTATGAAGTGTTGACCCGAGCGACCAGGCGATTGTATTTGAGTTATCCGGCCTTGGACGCCGCCGCCCAGCCGCTTTTGCCCAGCCCGTTTGTTCTGGAAGTGATACAGGCCTGCGGCGGGAGTACAATTGTCCGCCCGCCGGCCGTCGATATTCGCCCCATTCCCAGCGGCGACGAACCGCTGTCGCCAGCCCAGTTTCGCGTCATGGCCATGGCCGACGCCCTTGCCCCCTCCGGCGACATGTCGCTTTTGGCGGGATTGATGCAAAGCGAAATCGCCAATCTTTGCGGCCGGATTGGAAACCATCATTCTCCGGCAGGAACGCGACGATTTCGGCCCGGCCGAAGGCATTCTGCCGGGCAAGGCGGCCCATGAATTCTTTGCCCGGGAATTTTCGCCCACGCGCTCGTTCACCGCCTCCGAACTCGAGCAATACGCCGCCTGCCCATTCCGTTTTCTGCTGGAAAACGTGTTAAAACTCGAGCCGCTGGAAGATATCACCCTGGAATTGGACGCCTTGGAGCGCGGCCAAATCGTGCATGGCGTGTTGGCCTTGTTTCATCGCCGGGTGAACGAATCGCTGGGACGCCCCGGTTCGCCGCTGGAACTGGCTGCGGAAGAATTCGACCGGCTGCTGCGAAAAAGCCTTGGAGGATTCGCTCCCGCGGCCTTCGTCCAATCCGGTGAGCAAGGCGCTTGGCGAGATAAATCGCCGCCTGATCGCCAAATGGCTGGCCGAGTATCGCAAGCAGTGCGAATCTTACGATAAATTGTGGTCCGAGTACGATCGGCCGCTTGTTCCGGAATTTTTTGAGACCTCGTTCGGCGAATCAAAACATCGAGACGCCGCCGCCGTTGCAATCGAGCAGCCGCTGGAATTCTCCGCCGGCAAAGAAACGATTCGCGTTTCAGGGCCGGATCGACCGCATCGATACCGGCATAGTCGCCGGCAAAAACGTCTTCAACATCTTCGATTATAAAACCGGCAAATCCTTGAAATTCTCGCGCGACGAAGTCAAACGCGGCACGGCCCTGCAACTGCCGCTATATGCCATGGCCGCCATGGAGTTGCTCCTGAATGATCGCGACGCCAGACCTTGGCGGGCCGGCTATTGGAACGTGGCCAAGGATGGTTTTAAAGAGAATCAATCGCTTAAGATGTTCGAATTATCGCAGGGCAGCCTTGAAACCATCGCACGATTGGGAACAAACCCGCATGGACTTGGAGAAAATAATTCCCATTGCTGGTTCAATGCATTCGCAGCGGCGAGTTTCGCGTTTTCAATCCGGACCGGCATTGCACCGGTTATTGCCCGTTCAGCACTGTTTGCCGGATTCGGCAGATTCGCTCATTGGAGAAGACATGGACGCCGACGCCGTAAAACCCAATAGCCCGCGTGTGCCACTGGCTCAGCCAGTGCCACCCACCGACCAGCAGCGCAAGGCGATTGACAGCCCGGGACGTTTCGGTGGCCCTTTCGGCCGGGGCCGGGTGCGGGAAGACGTTTGTGCTTACCGAGCGATTCCTTTCGCATTTGGAACCGGGGCGCGCCAATCCGGCCCGATTGGGACAATTGGTGGCAATCACCTTTACCGAGCGAGCCGCCCGGGAGATGCGCGACCGCATCCGGGAAAAGTGCCGCAATCGGCTGATTGAATGTCCGGAAGGAGAAGTCGAGCATTGGCTGGATTTGCTCCGCGAGTTGGATACGGCGCGAATCAGCACGATCCATTCCTTTTGCGGATCGCTTTTGCGGAGCCATGCGGTGGAAGCCGGCTTGGACCCGCGGTTTCGCGTGCTCGAACAGGCCCAGGCCGACACCCTGCTGAACGAGTTGATAGACGATCAGCTTCGCGATAAATTGGCGGAGCAGGACGAAGCGGTTCTCGATTTGATGGTCCTTTACGGCCTGCGTGGACTTGGCGAGATGATCGCACAACTTCTTGCACGCCGCCAGGAAATCGATTGGCCGCAATGGCGGACGATAACCGCCGGGGAACTTACGGCAAAATGGCGGGACTATTTCCGGAGCAAAGCCTTGCCCCGAATGCTGCGGCTTATCGCGGATTCGCCCGAGGCAAAAACCGTGCTGGAAATCGCCGGCCAAAATCCATCCAGCCATCCGGTGATGAAAGAACATCTGGCATATTTACTCGATAATCTGCCCAAACTGGCCGAATGCGCCGACCTGCCGTCCGCGTTGGCCGAACTTCGCAAAGCAACGATGATAAAGGGCGCAGGCACGAAAAAACACTGGTCGAGCGAGGAGTTATATGAAAGATACTGCAAGGCGGTCAAGGCATTACGCGAATACAATCGACGATTTTGCAGATCGAATATCCTTCGATCCTGAAGCGGCCCTGCCGGCGGCCGAAATCGGGCTGCAATTGCTCGGCCTGGCCGACGGCGTGAACCAGGCATACGACGCCAAAAAGCAGGACCTTGGCGTGCTCGATTTCAACGACCTTTTGATCCATGCCAAAAAGCTGCTTGTCGGTCCGCAGAGCAACTTGCTGCGCAAACACTGGGCCGCCCATTTGCAACTGCTTTTGGTCGATGAGTTCCAGGACACCGATCCCTTGCAAGTGGAATTGGTCATGGCGCTGTGCGACAACGAAGTGGCGCGGGGCAAGCTTTTTTTCGTGGGCGATTTCAAGCAATCGATATACCGGTTCCGCGGCGCGGATCCGGGCGTGTTTCGCCGGCTGCGCGAGGAGATTCCGCCCGAGGGCCGCTTGCCGCTTTCATTAAACTTCCGCAGCCAGCCGGCGATACTGGATTTCGTGAATGCCTTGTTTAGCGAGGAGTTTCAGGATTACGAGCCCTTACGCGCCGATAAACCGCAGATTAGCCCCGTGCCGGCCGTGGAATTTCTGTGGGCGGCAGAGGCCGAATCAACAGATGCAGATGATAATACCAAGGATTCGGACGCTTCCGATCCCTCCGGTTCGGTTCCTTCCGATCCGCTTTCTATCGCCCAGGCGTCGTTTTTAAAGACCGCGGATGAGGAGTCTGCGCGCGATCAAACGCCGGCCGAGCGGCGGCGAAGGCGCGAAGCCGATTGGATCGCGCGGCGAATTCGCTCCATGCTCGATTCGGGCGAAAAAATCGTTTGGGATCAGGAGGCATCCAAGGCGGGCAAGCCGGCCACGCGCCCGGTCCGGCCCGGCGACATCGCCCTGCTTGTTCCGCGCCCTGACCGACGTTGAATATTACGAAGAAGCCTTGCGCCGCTACGGCATCGATTACTATCTTGTGGGCGGACATGCCTTTTACGCCCAGCAGGAAGTGTTCGATTTGTTGAACCTGCTCAGGGCGTTGGAAAGCCCCTGCGACCAATTGAGTCTTTTAGGCGTGCTGCGCAGCCCGTTTTTCAACCTGCTGGATGAAACCATTTTCTGGCTGGCCCGGCATCCGGACGGGCTTTTTGCCGGGCTGTTTTCCGAATCGCCGCCGTCCGAAATCGATAAAGGAGCAAAAAAAACGCGTGGAATTCGCCGCAAAAACGCTGGGCGATTTGCGGGCAATGAAAGATCGCATGCCTATTGCCCGGCTTATCACCGAGGCCATCGACCGCACGGCTTACGACGCCGTATTATTGGCCGAATTTCTGGGCGAGCGAAAACTGGCCAATCTTTACAAACTTATCGAACAGGCGCGGAGTTTCGACCAATCGGGCATATTTACCTTATCCGATTTCATCACGCAACTTGCGGAATTCGTCGCCCGGCAACCCGACGAACCCCTGGCCGCCACGCAATCGGAAACAATGGACGTGGTTCGGCTGATGACTATCCACCAAGCGAAAGGGCTGGAATTTCCCGTGGTCGTCGTGCCGGATATCGCCCGGCCGCAGCGAGGCCCCGGGGCGTCGGCGGCCTTCACGCCGGAACTGGGGCCGATGGTCAAAGACGATGAAGCGACAGTGGGTTACGATCTTTTCTCGCTTGCCGACAGAGAAGAAGCGGAGGCCGAAATTGTCCGCTTGCTGTATGTGGCCTGCACCCGGGCGGCCGATTACCTGGTTCTTTCTTCCGGATTGGACAAACCGGGCGAGATAAAAGGGCCTTGGATGGAACTGCTGTCGCGAAGGTTCGATCTTTTCACCGGCAGGCCCGTCGCAAGCCGCCACGCCGGATCAGCATGTGAAAGTTACGTTATCCAGGCCGCCGCTAATGTCCGAACCATCCGACACAACCGGCCGGCGTATCGCTTAAAAAAATCCTGGAAAAGGCGGAAAAAAAGGCCGAAAAGGGCGAGGGCCGCGTGCCAAAGTATCTTGCGCCCGTTCCCCCCGACCGGTCCGCCCGCCGCCAATTTTCCTTTTCGCGCCTAAAGGGAACATTGCACGAACGATAGTGCAGATAAAATTGTCGGCATGGAAGAAATGGAAGATTTTTCGGAATTGGTGCTGGATCCGCTGGGGTTGGGCACGTTGGTGCACGCGGTGCTGGAAGAGATCGATTTTGCCAATCCGGGCGATTTCGCCGCGATTATCCGCCGCCATGCCTTGTTGCATCTTGCCCAAACCGAGATCGAGGTGGACAAAGCGATCGACATGATCGGCCGTTTTCTGGCCTCGCCGCGAGCCGCGCAAATCGCCGCCGCACGTGAAGTCCATCGCGAATTGGAGTTTCTGCTGGCATGGCCGCCGGAAAATCCTCAGCCCGGCGGGCGGTATTTGCAAGGTTTCATCGATTGCCTTTATCGCGATCCGGCCGGAGGGTGGCGGATAATCGATTATAAAACCAACAACATCATCGGCCCAAACACTGAAACAAGAGGCGGCAAAATACGAGATGCAAATGCTCGTTTACGCCCTGGCCGCCGAGAAAATCCTCAAACAACCGCCGGTTGAATTGGCCCTTTATTTCCTACGCCCGGGCTTGGAATATCAATTTGACTGGAATGACGATGCCCGAAAACAGGTGGTGGAAATGGTTAACCAATGTTTACCATAAAGCCGCGACCGGTGGTCGCGCCAAATTAGTGATTACCGGATGCGGTTAACGGGGCGCGACCACCGGTCGCGGCTTTATGGCTTGTCATATACTTGTACAACAATTATAATTTTTCCATGCCTAAAACA
Organism: Pirellulales bacterium; assembly: GCA_963844755.1. Lineage (GTDB taxonomy): Bacteria > Planctomycetota > Planctomycetia > Pirellulales > Thermoguttaceae > JBEKIK01. The sequence goes on along the minus strand of CAWJPM010000010.1, from coordinate 178,099 downwards.
CTCGGTTATCATATTGTCATCGCGGGTTACGGATTATGGCTTCCCGGTGACGAACGCGGCTCCTGGTCAACTGCCTGGGATGAACAAATCGGACTTATCGAACCTCACGTGCTGCATTCCGGAGATCCTATCCGACGCCGGATGTCCGAAGAACGGATGACAAATCCACCTGTACGGCTGAGCGACGGTATGATTGTAATAGTACTGCAAATCCTCGGCAGTTGCATATCCAAATCAGACTGGACTATCGCGGCCGCCTCGATCGAATCAACTCATTCTCACCTCTTACTCACATACACGGAACAAGATATCGACAACACAATCAAATGGATTAAAGACCAAACAACCAAAGCGATTCATCACAGCACATCATATCAAGGGCCGGTATGGTGCAAGGGAAGGTGGCGGACATTCATTTTTGACAATAAAGTTTGGACCGCCGTTAAAACTTACATCGAAAAACATAACATCCGCCGTGGAGATGACTCCCGGCCGTATCCATTCCTCTCGTAAAGCCGCAACCATTGGTCGCGTTATCCGGGGGCGCGACCACCGGTCGCGGCTTTATGAAATATCCATGATATTACCCGAAGAACAACGCCGATTCGCCGAAGAGGTGGTTCGCAAGCTGCGAGCGGCCGGATTCGAGGCCTATTGGGCCGGCGGGTGCGTGCGCGATCAACTGCTGGGGCGAACGCCCAAGGATTATGACGTGGCCACCAACGCCACGCCGCACGCAAATCCGCGAAATCTTCGGCCGGCGGCGCACGCTGGCTATCGGGGCCTCGTTTGGCGTTATCACCGTGATTGGGCCAAAATCGGCGGGCATGATCGAGGTGGCCACCTTCCGCGAAGACGCCGCTTACAGCGACGGCCGGCATCCGGATCATGTCACTTTCAGTTCCGCCCGGGAAGATGCCGCGCGGCGCGACTTTACCATCAACGGCCTGTTTTACGATCCGCTCGAAGATCGGGTTATCGATTATGTCGGCGGGCAGGAGGATCTTGCACAGCGAAGAATCCGGGCAATCGGCAATCCGCGCGAACGATTCGCCGAAGATAAACTCCGCTTGCTGCGGGCGGTGCGATTTTCGGCGACTTTTGATTTTGCCCTGGAGGAAGAAACCCGGGCCGCAATCGGCGAAATGGCGGACCAGATCGGCGTGGTCAGTCCGGAGCGCATCGCCATGGAAATGCGGCGGATGTTGGTCGATCCGTCGCGTGTGGCCGCGGTCAGGTTGTTGCTGGCAACCAATCTGGCCGCCGCCGTTCTGCCCGAAATCATCCTCCCCTCTCCCCTTCCGGGAGAGGCACCCAGAGGGTACCCGGGGATGAGGGCCGACCGGTTGGAACAGGCTTTAGACGTTTTAGGTCGGCTGAAAGACCCAGCTTTTCCCTTGGCCCTGGCGGCATTGCTGCATACTATGCCTGATCCTGCTGGCGTTAAAGAGGTAGCTTGCCGCTGGCGATTGTCGAACAAGGAAACCGATCGGGCAGTATGGCTGGTCGAAAATCAGCGAGCGATTATCAACCCGCAAACAATGAAATGGTCGGCCTTGCAGCCGATTTTGATAGCAGAGGGGATCCACGATCTTCTGGAATTGATGGAAGCATCGTCGCCCGAAGGCGATCGAGCAGCCGCGTATTGCCTGAATTTGCTTTTACAGCCGCCGGAAATCCTTGATCCCCCGCCGCTGGTAACCGGGGAAGATTTGATTCAATTAGGCATTCCGCAAGGGCCGGCGTATAAGACAATTTTACAAAAGATTCGTGAGAATCAATTGGATCAAATCGTACATTCACGCCAGGAAGCCTTGGCGTTGATAGAGCAGTTCCGATAGGTGCGGAATCAATACTTCGGAATCAAGGCAATTCTTCCACATCGGCCAGATCGCGCAATCGGCCGGTGGCGCGTTTATTGATTTTTAGATGTTCAAGGTTAATGAGGTTGATATTGATACCTTCATAGACAAAGTCCACTTTTTGAGCGTAACATTCAGAAAAACTGACTGCCCGAGATACTCATAATTACGTCTATTCGAACCGGTTCGATGCCTATCTCAATGACTTTTTTTTCATTTAGAAATGAGGCGGGGGAGATGCTTTTCGGTGAAAAACCGAAACGGTGAAAGACGCGGACGAGACGAGCGGCATTTTCGGGATTTACGGCCACCCAGATATCCATGTCCTTGGTCGCCCGGGGATAACCGTGAAAACCGACGGCATATCCGCCGACCAACAGATATTCAACGTTCTCCTCGTTCAACAACCTTAAAAAGTCTTTGAAGTCGGGCGGTAGTTGAATCGTAGCCATAATTCATTATTCTCAGAAGCTCCATAGCCGACCAACGTTCCTCCGGCGGCTTAGTGAGCCAATATTCCCAGTCTTTCGGCTCCTTGCCGAGTTCATATACATGAATGGCCGTTCGGTCTATTCTAATATCATCGAGCGGATTGCCCATACATTGAATTATACCGTTTTTCAAGCACTTTCGAAGCTCATCATGGCAGGATCATGTTTTTTTAAATGATCTCCGCGACCTCTGAGTCTCCGTGTTGAAAATAGACTTTAAGCCGCCAAGAAAAAATTATCCGTCGCGGGGGTCTTATCCGCGACGGGTTAATTGGAATCGGCGACTGGAATATGGTCTCTTAAAAGGGCGCTTCCGGCAAGAGGCGGCCTTAAACGAGTTCTTTCTTGGCGCCAATCAGCGTTCGCAAGCGCTCGGCTAAAAGCGCGGCGTCGAACGGCTTCTTGAACGTCTCGTTGATGCTCGAACGATCGAAGCTCGTGGAGCTGCCGTCGTCGGGCAATAGGGCAATCAGGATCACTTCCGAAAATTCGCCGTTGCGTCGCAGATTTTGGCAAATCTGCAAGGCTTCGGTGCGGCCGATCGAGAAATCGACGATAATGCAGTCGGGGTGGAAGCTTTCGGCTTGAATCCCGGCGTCGAATCCGCTTGCAGCCACCGCCACTTTGAACGACCGGTCGAGGGGAAGTTCTCGCTTCAGATTCTCGATCAATACCTGGTCTTGGGCGACGATCAGCACTTTCGCCATTGCTTCGTCTTCCAAATCTCCCAGGGGCATTCCATGTTCCTTAAGGAACTTGATCAGGTATTCCCGTGGAATGCGTCGGTCTTGTGATCCGGGGATGCGGTACCCCTTCAGCCGGCCCGAGTCGAACCATTTACTGACGGTGCGCGGGGCCACCTTACAAATTTTGGCGACCTGACCAGTTGTGAAGACCTTCATCGCAGGCTCTCCGATTTATATTATTCACGTTGGTTTGGGTTTGATCCCAAAAGGACCTTACATCCTTTCAGGATTGTTTAGCCCCTTTACCCGCGGTCTGCTCTCCTGGCGTTCCTTGCTTTATCGACCGCGTGGGGCAGCCGATTGTCCGCAGGCATCTGGGTCGGGGCTTTCCGTAATTCGCTTACTTGGCTCTGGTTCAGTTCCTTCTGACCCCTGCCGTACTTACTACATCGGCAACCGGGGCATCCGGAAGCCAGAGAAAATCCGTAAAATAGAGAAGGTGCGTTCTAACCAACCTATTTCGATTCCCTCTAACTCCTAACAAATATTTTCCGGCGAACTACTGGCAAAAGGGGCGTGACTAGCAAACAAACCACCTTGGAGAGTATGCGGCAGTCTGTTTAGGCATGGCCTTCTAGGCAGGTTCCCCCCTGCAGCCTGTACCCGCGACATAACTAATACAATTACTCTGTCGCGAAACAAGCCTTCCGAAATTGTTCTTCGAATCTAAACAGGGGTGGACTTTAAAGTCTTTCTCCGGTCTTAACGATTCGACCGATCATGCCGTTATTAACGAAATTGTCGAAGGCCTTAAATATTCCAGATTTCACAATAGATAAGCAGTTTTATGGAATAAAACGAAAATATGGATAAATTGGGAGATGCAGATTATACAGGCAAAAATGTTAATCTCTCCTTAAATTTCTTATTCACCCCTAAGGCATCGAGACCGGAATCAGCCTCTCGATATATATATGTGAGTAAAGCGAATTTATCCATCTTGTTATTTGCTATATTTAGCCCGCCGTAAATACACGGGGAGGCCATAAACGCGGATAAATAGGATGATGGAAATTTCAATGCATTATTATCTGCTGTAAAACACCCATCTTTCGGCATGTATTTTTGAAACACGCCTTACCCGCCTTTTCGCAAAGTCTTGATAAACTGTCTCAGATCCGCCGGCAAAGGCGACTTAAAATGCATCGTTTCCCCAGTGATGGGATGCTGAAACGTCAAGTTCCACCGCAGTTAAGGCCAATCGTGGGGCCCCGCTGGCGTCTTTAACCGGCTGGCGGAATAGAGGTTGTAGATAGATTTTTTCGCCGCAAAGGGGATGGCCGATCTCGGCCAGGTGGATGCGGATCTGATGCGTGCGCCCGGTTTCGGGCCGACATTCCACCAGCGTGTAGTCGCCTAATTTCTCTATCGGGCGCACATGAGTTATAGAATGTTTGCCCGTATTGGGCAAAGAAGTGCTGCCGCGGATGCCGTCGCCGCGGTCGCGCACAAAGCGTGATTCGATGGTCTGTTCTTTAACATCCCCGTGTACTATTGCCAAATAGCGCCGCCCGGTCGTGTGCTTGCGGAATTGCTGCTCCAGATGCTTTTGTGCGTCAGGGGTCCGGGCAAAGACCATCAGGCCGCTGGTATCGCGATCCAGGCGATGCACCGCGCGGACCGGCGGCAATTTTTTTTTCATCCCGTCCTGCCTTCCTGTTTGGCGATTGAAGCCGGCAGCATTTCGTCGAGCGTTGGCTGGAGTTGCTTCCGCCGATTGGGCCAATTTTTTTCTTCCTTATGCCGCGTGGAAGTGATCCCGGCGGGTTTTTCAACCACCACCACATGAGTGTCGAGGTAAACAATGCGAATATCGGCTTCGCTGGGCGGCGCGGACATAGGCTGTGGTATGATTTTTACCACGTCCTGCAATTTCAGCCGCCGGGCAGGATCGACGCATAAATTTCCGTTAAGCATCACCCGCCGCGACTGTAATACTTTTCGCACCTGCGACCAGGATTGACCCGGCAGCCACTCTCTAAGCGCCGCGCCGATCGTTTCGCCCACCTGCCGTGGCAGAACGCGGAAGATTTGTTCTTGAGTATTTTGTTTTTTATTGCCCATGGAAAGAAATATGGTGGACGTTTGGCCGAAAATCAGGCCGCTTGGTTTCTTTTTCGGCGGCCAGTCGTTCGGGCTTGATGTGGCCGTCGTCGCTGACGTCTTCGAAACGGACGGAGACTTGTTTCGATACGCCCGATTCCTGCATCGTTACGCCGTAGATGGTGTTCGCGCAGGTCATGGTTTTTTTCGAGTGCGTGACGATGATGAATTGCGTCCAGGCCAGAAAATCCTTAAGCACCTTGATGAAGCGGTCGATGTTGGCCTCGTCCAGGGCGGCGTCGACTTCGTCGAGCACGCAGAACGGGCTGGGCCGGCTGCGAAAGATGGCCAGAAGCATGGCCGCGCAGGTGAGAGTTTTTTCGCCGCCGCTAAGAAGCGAGATGTTGCGCGGCTCCTTGCCGGGCGGCCGGGCGACGATCTCGATGCCGGAGTCGAGAATATCCACGCCCTCCTCCAAGACGATGTCGGCGTGGCCGCCGCCGAACAGATCGCGGAAGAGTTGCTGAAAATGCCCGCGGATCGTGTCCAGCGTTTCGGTAAACAAGCGCCGGCTGTCGGTGTTGATCTTGTCGATGATTTTTTCCAGCGAAGCCTTGGCGTCGGCCAGATCGCGATACTGGTCGGAAAGGGTTTTATCGCGGGTTTCCAACTGCTGGAGTTCTTCGAGGGCCTCGATGTTGACGTTGCCGAGATTGGCGATCTTACGCCTCAGGTCGTCGATCTCCTGTTGCACTTCCTCGCGCTTGTGCTGTTCTTCGGCGTTGGGATCGTGCTCCAATTCGGCCAGTTCGATGCCGTAATCCTCGCGCAGGCGGTCGGCCAAGGTCGAGCGTTCGTGGCGGACTTCGTTGGCCGACAACTCTTGGGCGTGGATTTTATCCTCGAACTTGCGGATTTTGGCGCGGATTTTTTGAATCTCGGCCGTCAATTCCGAGCGCTGGGCGTAAAGCTCCTCGCGCCGGTTGACAAGAGTTACGGTTTGCGAGGCGTAAGATTCCTTGCGAATATAAAGTTCGGCGACCTCCGATTCGGCGTGCAAGATGTTCCAACGCGCGGTCTCGGCCCGGTTTGTGCTTTCGGCCAGGTGCTGGCGGCTTTCGTCGATTGCCCGATAACGCTCCTGCCGATTTTCGTCCAACTGGCTCAACCGGTCACGCAAGGTTGCGGAGCCGCTCCTCGCTTTTGGCCAGTTCCACTTTGATTTCGGTTGTTTCGCGGCCCTGTTCCATGCGCTGGTTTTCGAGCCGGCCGATCTGCTCGCCCAGGAGTTCCAAATGTTTTTCTCGGAATCGGCCAGGTCGCGGTCGATTTCGTATCGCTTCTGGCGTGCTTCGATCAAGCGCTGCGATGCGGCCGCATGCTGGTCCTGAGCCGCGGCCAACTCGTCGCCCTGCACGGTTTTTTGTTGATCCAATTGGGCACGGCGTTCTTCCGCGGTGGTGATCAGGATTTGCATCTCAGCCAGATGATCGGCCGCTTGTTGCCGCTTTTTCTCGCACATCGCCGCAACTTGTTGATGCCGGGCTATTTGCGCCTCGAACCCGGCGACCGCCGATTCGGCCGCGGCAATGGCGGTTTTTAATTCTTCCAATTGGATGCCCAATGCCCGCAGTTCGCTGCGGCGGGTGATCAAGCCCGTGGAACCGTGGCGGGGTCCGACCACTAGCGTGCCGTCGGCCTGCAACAGTTCGCCGGAAAGTGCGACAAAATTCAATCCGCCTCCGGAGCTCTCGGCCAACTCGATGGCGTGCGTGAGCTTTTCCACGATCCAAGTGCGGCACAACAATCGCCTGGCCAGGGGGGCAAACTTGGGTTGGGTTTCCACGAATCGATCGGCACGGCCCAATACGCCGGGCCGCCCTTCCAAATTCACGTCCGCGGCGGCCGATTCTTCCTTGCGCCGTCCAACCAGATAAATCCCACGCGGCCGGCAAGGCGGTTCGATTCTTTATGCAAGAATTTCATCAATTCGTCGCCGGGCGAAGCCACTACGTGCTGAGCCGCCTGGCCCAGGGCGATTTCGATAAGCGGAGCGGCTTCAACGCTGACATTGAGCAAGTCGGCCACCAGGCCGAAGACATTGCGGAACGCGTCCGTCGGCCGGATCGGCCGCCCGGGCGAGAACCTCCTTTACGCCGGCGCTTAATCCCTCCTGGCGGCGCACGAGTTCTTCGAGCACCGAGGAGCGTTCGGCCGCGCCGCTATGGCGCTGGCGCAAGCCGCCAAGTTCCTCTTGTTTAGCCGACAGTTGTCGCTGAACTTGTGCCAGTTGATCCCGCGCGTCGGCAAGCCGGCGGTCTTGTTCGTCCAATTGACCGGCAGTCTCATCGCGCTCGGCGTGCAACCGGGTTAAGTCCGATTGCAGGGCATCGACCTGGCGTTCGAATTCCGCCAGCCGGGCGTGACAGCGCTGGGTGGTTGCCGATGCGGCGGCCACTTGCGTTTCCAGGGCGCTGGTTTCGTTGCCCAAGGCGGCCGACGATCGCATCTGCTGCATATATCCGGCGCGGCGCTGCTGGTTTTCGCCGCGGAGTTGGTCCAAAACAGCCATAGCATCGGTCAGTTCGCGTTCGGCTTCGACCAAACGGCGGCCGATTTGCCTGTGCAGTTCCTCGGCGGCCGTGCGTTCGTCGGCCGTGCCGCCCAGTTCCTTTTCCAAATCGCCGGTTCGAGCGTTCATGGCCACGATTTGCCGTCGGCGGCGGGCGATTTCCTCTTCCAGATCTTTCAATCTGGCCCGCTCGTGCTCGATCGACGATTCGCCCGCGGCAATCCGCTCGCGATCGGAGGCGATGCGGCTTTCCGATCCGCGAATGGCTTCGTTGATTTCGCCCGACTGGGCCTCGATTTCCAGGAGTCGGGCCTCGATGGCTTCGGCCGAAGCCGAGGCCGAATCGCGCTCGCTCGGCAAGCGATTGAATCTCCTCGCTCAAAGCCGCTTAAGCGTTCGGTCAGGCGGCGCCAATCGACCAATCCGACCTGGGTCCGCAATTCTTGGAGCCGATCGTAATATTCTTTATAGCGCCGCGCCTTGCCGGCCTGGGCGCGGACGCTGCGCAGGCGGTTTTCCACTTCGTCGACGATGTCGTGAAGCCGCAACAGGTTCTGATCGACCCGTTCCAGGCGCCGCAGGGCCTCGATCTTTCGCAGCTTAAAACGGCTGATGCCGGCCGCTTCCTCGAAAATAATTCGCCGATCCCGGGCCGAAGATTGCAGCAAGATATCGACCTTGCCCTGCTCGATGACGCTATAGGCCTGCGTGCCCATGCCCGTGCCGGAAAGCAGATCGCGAATATCGCGCAACCGGGCCGGATTGCGGTTGATCAGATATTCCCCTTCGCCGCTGCGATAAACCCGCCGCGTAATGTGGACTTCGGCCGGTATCGATGGGCAGCAAGTGCTTGGAATTGTCCACGGTGAGCGTGATTTCAGCGGTATTGATCGCCCGGCGGGTGCCGGAACCGTTGAAAATAACGTCGGCCATCTCCTTGCCGCGGAGGCTTTTAACGCTCTGTTCGCCCAATACCCATTTGATGGCGTCGACGACGTTCGACTTGCCGGAGCCGTTAGGTCCTACCACCACGGTTATGCCGGGGGGAAACTCGAACCGCGTCCGGTCGGCAAAACTTTTAAATCCGACGAGTTCGAGTGCCTTTAACATGGGGGAATAGAAATAGAATCTTTTATTTGGGTTTGATCGCGTTTTGCGCAGCGTAGTCATTTATTGCAAATTGCGGCTGTCAGGCCAGCGCCTTTGTCCCTCTTCCCCCCGTTGCTCGCCACTCATTTTATTCCTTGGAAGCGAATCCAAACATTTTACCAAAGAAACCATGCTTGGGCTCCGGTTTTTCCTTGGAATTCTCGTCGGAGGCGTCGTTTTTAGACGTTTTTGCGGCATCATCCCCGTCATCGGAAGTAGACTTATCCACCTTTTTGTAGAATAAGTCCGGGGCGGACTTGCCGGAAGCGGCTTTCTCCGTGGCATTGGATTGCTCAATATCGCCGCCATCGGTTAGGATGCGTGTGTAGGTTCGGCCGGCTTCGGGCAGGGCGTCGATCTCGAACCGGCTGGGCAAGGCCCCGGAGGCCTTGGCCTCTTGCAGCATTTGCACCACGTCGGGATATGTGCCGCCCAACTCGGCCACCGCCCGAATCACTTCATCGACCTTAGCCGACACGACACGCTTCTGGTCGGCTTCCTTGACGGCAAACTTGCTTACGGTGATTTCGTTGGGGTTGATGCTATTGACCATGATCTGGTTGCCCGCGTTGACCGATATGGGCGTGAGGAAATTCTGCTCTTTGCCGAAGAGCACGATTTCGGGCAGGCGGTTATGGGTAACGTGGATCATGGGTGGGCCGGAAACGTCGAGGACGTGATACTTGAATTGTTCGTTTAAATTTTCCCCCGCCACCAAGGCGTCTTTCTTATTCATCGTCCACAGCGCCCGGAATGCGCCGTAGCGGGTTTCCGCGCTGGAACCGGACAGCATGTCGCGCAACTGCTCGTAGGCCCCGAAATCCTGCATGGAACTAAGGGCGGTGAGGGCGAATACGCGGAAGGCGGGCTGCTCTCGGGCGGCCTCGCCCAGCGGGAGCGGCCGCCTCGCGGCGATCCAGATATGCCAAGGCCTCGGCCGAATAAAAGCGGACTTCGGGATCTTTCGACTCGAACGGCCTTCAATAATACGGGCACGCCGTCGATTCCGATGGCCTCCAATTGCAGGGCGGCATCGGCCGATGTGGCCGGCTCGCGCAACTGTTGCTCCAATGCGGCAATTCGCTCCATACGCTGGGAAGCCGTTTCTGAAATCGCCACCGCTCGAACTACTTTCACGTAACGATCGATATTATCTTTGTACCGGGGATGCACGGCCAATTCCACGTATTCTTCGGTCTTTGCCTTGGCCACCCCGATTTTTATGCCGTTCTGAAAGGAATGAAATCGCTTGTTCACGGCGTTTTCAATGCGCGAACTGTTCATCACGGTTTGGTGTTCGGGTTTAAGCACCAAACCCAGCGAACGCGATTTCAGAGCCAAGCCGCCGCCCAGAACCCTGCCCCGGCAGGCCGATACGCGGTCGGTCTTCGGATCGGCCAGCGGATCGACCATTACCGGCCCTTCCGCTTTGGCCAACAGCTTTCCTTCATGTATTTGGCCGCCCAGAACCGCCATTTCGGCCATCCGTGTCTCGAGAAGATATCCGCCGCGGAGACTGGTGGTTTCGCTTTGGCCGGGTACGCGGACTTCAATGTCGAAGTTATCGCCCTTCTGAATTCCCGGACGCAAAACCCCTTGCACCATCACCAGCGACGTATTGCCCGATGCCAAAATCGAATTTGGTTCGGTAACGCCGCGGGTTTGCATTTCGTCGAGTAACACCGCGCGCTGAGGCGAAGGGCGCCGGATCGCTGCCGGTGCCGTTCAAGCCCGTCACCAATCCGACTGCTTCGACCCGCACCGGATATAGCCCGAAGGGCACGGCAAAATCGCCCACCAGCTTCGACTCGTGTTTTTCCGGAAGTCCTTCGTCAGGACTTTGGGAACGCATGATATTGCCTTCCCACCATGAACAGCCGCTTACAAGAGATAAGACTAATATCAAACGACTAAACAACAATGCTTGATGAGGCCGGTACATGCTTCCTTGCACTCCTTCGGCTAGATGAATAAGTAGGGTGCGTGGAACGCACCCGTTTTTATTAAGGTGCATTGCATGCACTCTACGAGAAAATATTTTTTATTGGTGCATTCCATGCACCCTACGCGAAAAGACGATCGACAAGATAAAAACAGAAATTTGCGTGGAGACAATAGTGATTTTAGCCGCCAAGGTCAATAGGAAGGGATTGGAAAAGGGGGACAAGCGTATATTTTGGCGAGTTTGGGCAGCATAGAAAATTTATATTCATGTCATAGACAACAATTTTGCCTATGCTTCATATATTTCCAGATATATGGCAGTTTTTCCCTTGAAGCAAAAAATTATGGGGGGCAGCAACCATCTGGGTTATAAACTATGCTGACGGGCGTTCTTGTCAACACTCGGTTTCAGGTTTTCGCCGTCAACAAAACCTATTGATTCCGATGTAGCCAACGATCCTTATTCAACCGCAAATACGGCTGTTCCAGTCGAGTTTGCCGGACGTTTGGCCGTGGAAGGCGCTGATTAGCAATGTAGGGCTCAACAATATCCAAGTAAAAAAATGCCCTCACCCCTAGCCCCTCTCCCAAATGGAGAGGAGAGGTTTTGTTAGAGTTCCTTATTCTCCAGCCGTCCGCTGATAGGTTTTCATCCAATCTTCAATCTGCTTGGCCTGGTCGGCCAGTCCTTGAGATCGGGCAAGATCCAAGGCTTTCCGGGCAGCAGCCATAGCCGCGTTCGATTGGTGCATATTCGCATAGGCCAGCGCCAAATTAAAATGGACCGTGGCAAACTCGGGTTTAATCCGCAGAAATAGCCGGTAATGTTGGATCGCTTCTTCGGGCCGGCCGATTTGGACCAGCACGACGCCCAGATTATTGTGGGTTTCGGGCAAGTTTGGATTCAAACTCAGGGCCTTCTGGTATTGATCAATCGCCTGTTGACATTGGCCTAGCGATTGATACGCATTTCCAAGATTGTTGTATGCATCGGCGTAATAGGGATTGGCGAGCAAGGCTTTACGGTATTGATCGATCGCCTCTTGGTAACGGCCCAGCGATTTCAACGCGTTGCCCATGTTGTTGTACGCCTCGGCGTAGTTGGGTTTCAGGAGCAGGGCTTTTTTGTGATGTTCAATCGCCTCGCGGGGTCGACCGGTCATAAACATTGCAATGCCCAAGTTGTTGTGGGCTTCGGCGTAATTGGGATTTATTTGCAGGGATTTTTGGTAATGTTCGATTGCCTCGGCCGTTCGACCCATTTGGTCAAGCGCGAAACCCAAGTTGTTTTCCGCATCGGCGTTATCAGGATCAAGTTTGAGAGTTTGCCGGAATTGCTCGAGCGCCTCCTGCATTTGCCCCCGTTGGGCAAGTTCATGCCCCAGGTTGTAATGGGCCATCGAACATTGGGGATTCTTTTCCAGGGTTGCCTTGTAGAGGGTGACCGGGCCATGATACAGTCCGCTTTGCCCCCGGGTTAAAAATACGAGAGTGCAAACGGCGGCAAAGGCGACGGCAGTCGCCACCCAGAGCGATCCATGCCGCGTCCGCCCGCGCCACAGGCTTATACCCGTCGAAGTCAGAGCAATAATTCCGATGATGGCAATATGCTGATAATGGTCGGCCACTAATGAATACTTCATGAATCCGACGTTCGTAAAACCCATCACGGGCACTAGTGCAGTACAGAAAAACCCCCAGGCGAATAAAAAAGGCCGGCTCCAGCTTTTTCTATATAGCCACAGCAAGGTTGTGACAGCCGCCGTTGCCAACAACGGCAGCCACCATAACAAATTGCCGGCTTCAATGTGCCATCGCGGATAAACAAAGACCAGATCGATCGGCAAGATTGCTTTGTAAAGGTAGAACCAAACTGCTGCGCAAGCTCCCAGCAAACGTTCGATAAAACCGGCGGTCCGAACCACCGATTCAGCTCCGTGCGTCTGAAACCAGAGGTTGACTACAATCAGCAACGCCCCAATCACCAAAAAAAGCCCCGTCCTCACTAGATCATAAATCGTCAAAGGGCGCAGCCACCAGACGATGCCCAAAAGCAGCACGGGCAGAATCGCCACTGATCCCTTGCTAAGCATTGCCAGTATGAACGCCGCCAGACTAAGACAATACCAAGCACCAAAGGATGAAGGAGGAAGGATGAAGGATGAAACATAGGATTTTGGAAAACGGGAATCGGATGGTTTTTGTTTTACAGCCGACGAGTCGGCTTTCAAATACCATAAAATCGACAACAGAAGAAACAACATCGCCATAGCGTTTTTTCGTTGGGCAATCCAGGCGATGGACTCCACGTTTACCGGATGCACGGCAAAAATCATGGCCGCCAAGAAGGCCCCTGGAATGGATAATTTTCGCAAGATCATCCAAATCAGCAGTGATTCGGTTATATGCAATATCATGTTGGAGACGTGATACCCGCCGGGATGCGTTCCCCACAGACGCCATTCGATCCAGAAGGTGGAGTTAGTCATGGGCCAGAAGTCCTGAGCTTCAGTCGAGCACCAGAAGCCGAACAGGCCGTCGGGGGCCTTGATAAGTTCGTTTTCAGTGAGGACCTCGTCGTCCAGGACGAACCCGCCGTTTATGGAGGGAAAGTACGCAATAAACACGGCCAGAATAATTGCCGCAAATCCTGCCGGCACGCTAAAAGGCATGGCCGTTGCAAGCAAAGTTCCCGACCGGGCGTAGGGAGCGTGTTTATTGGATGATTTTTCGCGCTTTGACATGAGCAGGCCGATGGTTGGCGACGTCGATTTGATTATTTTACACCACCAGCCCGGTTTATACATAGAGCCTATCCTAAAACACAGTTACGTCATTCTGAGCGGAGCGAAGAATCTGGGTGGAAGATGGGAAATACTGGCAAAAAATCAATACCGCCGAGATCCTTCGCTGCGCTCAGGATGACTTTTGGGATAGGTTCATAGAGGCAAACAGCCGGCGGCAGTCGTAATTCAGCTCACCAGGCGAAATGAACCGCTTTCCGCTTTTGAGTAGGCGACGATTCGCATAATTACAGCCTCCCCTCTCCCTTTGGGAGAGGGCCGGGGTGAGGGCTGAATTGCCGTGAATCCGTAGTCCCAATATTTCTGTGATTGAAGTTTTATATTTTGGGATGGGCTCTTATTAAATAGACGGCGAATTACTCCCCAAACACCCGGCTGTGCGTGGCGGTAACGGTTTGGACCTGGCTGGTCCAGTCGGCCTTGGCACATTGAAATTCGTGGGCCGGACAATGCGTGCAGTCGCCGCGGCCGCCTTCTTTGGGACGGATAACGTGAATTCGCCGAATCTCGATCGTGGTTTCCGTGCCGGAAGGATCGTAAGAAATCGTCTGCGATACGGGCTCGTTTTCCACGGCCATTATCACGTACCAGGTGGTGGATGGATTATCGAGGCACTGCTGGTTCAGACTGCGGATGGTATTTTCGGCCTGCTGGTATGACAACCATTCGCCGCCTTGGCGGCCTTGCGATTGCCACACGCAATTGGGCACGTCCAAGGGCGATTTGGGTTCCCAGCCGTCGGGCCACCAGATGGCGGTGGCTTTAAAACTAAGCGGCGTGCAAAGTCGGGCGGCAGGCCAAATTCGGCCCAGGCTCCCGGGTTCAACCACAACCGCCCAGCGGCCGCGGCGCCGTGCCTCGTCGCTCTCGTTGTGCTCGATCGCCCGTGCGACCGCCTCGAAAAGATCGTCCCACTGCCCCAGCACGGCCACAGGCCCGTCCAGTTCCAAGGGAACATCGTCCGGGCACGCCGGTTTCCAATCCAAAGGCCGAGGTATTATCGCCGCTTGATATTGTGCCATATATTATTCCTTCCGAAAAAGACCACAAAAATACTATCACGCCGGGGGAATGGCGGCAAGGGCTTATCTTACATGAACTTGTCATTGGGGCGGAAGCACATGTATAATGATTATATTCATGAGCGGGTTACTCGGGTCCGATTGACAATCAATTTCATGTAAAGGATATGCCATGTCAACGCAATTAGAACGCCTGGCCGTGGAATTACTGGGCCTGCCCGCCTCGTCTCGGGCTTTGCTGGCGAAGAAATTGATCGAGAGCCTGGATGAAACCGAAACGCCTGACACCGAGGCCTTGTGGTTGGAAATCGCCAAGCGCCGGGCAGACGAAATCAAACAGGGCCAAGTTAAAACAATTCCCGCCGAAGAAGTCATGCGTCATGCAAGGGAAAGACTTCAATGCAAAAATCCATAGAATACCATCTTGAAGCGGAAGTTATCGAGGTCTAATTATTGAGAGTTATGTATGCTGTCCCCGGAATTCAGTCCCCGGAATTCAGTCAGGGTTAGGGTGAGGGCCTTTCGTAACAATATCGTGCTTCTGAAATATTGCCGGCACATGCTTCCTTGCACTCCTTCGGCTGATAGATGATTAAGTAGGGTGCGTGCAACACACCCGTTTTTTTAAGGGTGCATTCCATGCACTCTACGAGAAAAGGCGATCGACAAGATAAAAACAGAAATTGGCGGGCAAACAATAGGGATTTCAGTCGCTAGGGTCAATAGTAAAAAAGGGACAGGCGTATACATTGGCAAATCTGGGTAGTATGGAGATTTTTGTTCAACGGCATAAGTAGCAATTTCACAATGCTGGATATACTTTACTTGTTTCCTGATATATGTCTCTGTTTTCCGCCTGTAGTTTAGGGGAGGGGGAATTGCAACCCTCTGCTGTATAAACTATGCTAGCAGGCGTTCTTATTAACACTCGTTTTGGGATTGCGCCAATATTGAGCAGGGCCTCAGCAACAACCTTTCTTGGAGTCAAATACATGCCAATAAGCACTTCTTGTCCAAAATGCGGCAATGTAATTTATGCACCTAAAAAAGAAGCAGGCATGATCAAAAACTGCCCTGGTTGCGGACAATCATTAATAATCCCAACGGAAGATTCCAACATTGTAGAAAAACCAACAATCAAAGCATGTCCAAAATGCAGCGCCGAACTACACTTGACTCATCAACTAAATGGTCAAAATATTCGTTGCAATAAATGTGACGTTTTATATGTAGTTTCTACCGATCCTTGGAGCCTTTCAGTGGTTAATAGCAAACAAAAAGATTCGGCTGGCATAGATTTGCCGGAAGCAGGCCATGCAATTGATAAAAATAGAGCAAAAAAATCAACTACCCTAAAGGATATAAAATCACAGCCAAATCCCAAATTGCCCCCTGGAATGCCACGTTTGCCAGACAACAACACAATCGTAGAAAAAAAAGAATCTTCGGCACTTCCTAAATTTTGGTATATTCCTGGAAAAGAAAACCAACCTGTTGGGCCGTTTTCCACTGAACAAATTATCAGAGCCCTGCAAACTGGCAAGCTTAATGAAAAAACATTCTGTTGGCAAGAAGGCATGGTGCAATGGCTTCCCGTGTCACAAGTTGAGCAATTTTCTTCCGCAATAACGTTATTGAAAAATCAAAACGATGAATTTTCTCGATCTCCTATGGCACGAATTAACAAACAGATTGCTTTTTGTGCTACTGGAGGAGAATCAATCAGGTCATCACCAACAAACCTTGGAATATTATGTCTCTTCGCCTTGATCATAATAATTGCCATTTTATCCTCATTTGTCGGGACTTTACTTCTAGGACGTAGTTAATGCCTGAGATAAACTCCTTGGTCATAATCGCGAAACAGGCTCTAGTGGCCGCCGTTTTTCTCAAACGAGAATATTGCCGCTTGGCCGAGTGGACAGGCTTCGGATACATCGGCACGGGTGGGTTATCAGCAGCCTTTGTCTGCATAATGGCGGCAATAATTACTTTGATACGAGGTTATGTACAAACCGGGAGTATCATCTTGAGCATGGTATTAGGCCTCGGACTAACGGTGTCATTACTGGTTTCTATCGTGTCTTTGAAGACCCCGGGAGGAGTAGAAGAGTATTATGCGGCCAAGAATGAAGAATTGTTGCGGCTCCAGGAACAATATGCTGAGACCCGCGCACGGATCGAGTCAGAACGGGAGGCTGTTCATCAACGAACACTACAAGAGCAGGCGCAACAGGACGTTCAGATAATAGCGAGCGAGGAGTCATCGGGGCAACAGGTCAATACTGGGCCGTCTTCTGAGGTCGATCAAGTAATAGGCATAAGTACAAGTACCGCAACACCGGCAATGGATAGTATAACATGTCCCAAATGTGGTTCTACTCAAGTAACTGTGCAGAAGAAGGGTTTTGGTGGCGGGTGCGCTTGTTGTGGTGCTCTCTTAGTTGGTCCCCTTGGTTTACTATGTGGCCTGCATGGAGCCAACAAGGTGATTATAACCTGCTTGAAGTGTGGTAATCAGTGGAGCAGAGGATGAAGATAGTAATTTGCCACCGTTTGCCAGAGCGATCATTTTGGTGGAGGGGAAAACCCTTGCCGGTCTGCTCACGTTGCATAGGCGTGATGCTGGGACAAATATTGGGCTTGACGGTGTTGATTCTAGCGGCTGATTGGCGTTTATGCTTATTAGCGATGATTCCTCTGCTTGTTGACTGGTCTGCACAATGCTGGTTATCTTTCCCCAGCACAAATGCGCGGCGGGTCGTCACGGGACTGCTTGCCGGCTACGGTGAGGTGGCTCTCTGTATCTTGGTGGTCCGCTATTTGGCTGGCTTCTAGTATCTGAACTTTCGCAATTATCCCGCTGTTCAAACAGCGAGATTTAGGTAGTTTTCCAATTGGTTTATTATTTCATACGAAATCGGGGGACACCATACATAATTCTTGAGAAATCTGTATCTGGATTTCGCCCGGAATTATCTTCGTCGCGAATCGAAGTATTGGAAACACCGCGTCGAAAACTGACGATGCTGTCGCACGGCGCGACCGACGGTCGCGGCTTTTTGTCGATCACTCTTCCGCCGCCGGCGGTGCTTCTGGTTTTTCCCGGGCGGAATGGATGGTTATTTCCTGGCCCGCTTGATCCGTGGGGGGAATGACGGCGGGGATTTCCAGGACGAAGCGGGCGCCGCGGCCGGGTTCGCTGTGGACTTGGATCTGACCGCCGTGTTCGCGGAGGATTTTTTGGCTTACGGGCAATCCCAGACCGGTGCCCCGGCTCTTTTTCGAGGATATGAAGGGGCTGAACAGAAAGTCCATTTGATCGGCGGGAATGCCCGGGCCGTCGTCTTCGACGATGATGCGGACTTTGGCGTTTTGGGCGTCGTACTCGGTGCGGACCGACACCCGGCCGGGCGGCTGTTTTTCCGAAACGGCGTCGATGGCGTTGGTCACCACGTTAAGCACCGCGCGGTGGATGCCCTCGGGATCGAAAATCAAATCCGGCATTACTTCGGCGGGCTGGCAGAGCAGTTGGACTTGGAATTCCTCGGCGCGGACGTGCATTAGTTCGATTACGTCGTTTACCGTGGCGTTGATATTCGCGACGATCAAGTCCGGCTCGCGTTCCTTGCTGAAGGTGAGCATGTCCATAACCAGGGAGGAGATTTTATTCTGGTTTTTTTCCACGATTTTCCAGCCCTTGCCCACCACTTCCTCGTCGTGTTCGGAGAGTCCCATTTCGATGAGGTAACTCCCGCCGCGGATGCCCTGCAAGATATTTTTTATGTGATGCGAGAGTGTGGCGATGGTTTGGCCCACGGCGGCCAGTCGTTCGGCCTGGACCATGGCCGAGTAATAGCGGGTATCTTCCACGGCCAGGGCCGCCTGGTGGCCGATGGCGATGATCAATTTCAGATGATCTTCGGTGAATTTGGCGACACCGCCTTTTTTGATGTATTGTTGCGGGCTGGTCGAAGTGTCGATATAGATTGCGCCCACCATGTCGTAACGGCCCTGCATGGGCACGCAAATCGCCTCGCGGATGCCCATCTGCAAGATGCTGCCGGTGGGATTCCAGCGGTCGTCCATGCGGGCGTCGCTGGTGATCACGCCTTCGTTGCGCTCGATGACGTAATCGAGAATGGTTTTGCTGATGGTGATTTTTTCCTCGGTCCGAACGCCCTGGCGCGTGCGGCGCACTCGGGGCTGCAAAAGTTTCGTGGCCGGGTCCATGAGCATGATGCAACCGCGATCGGCCTCGACCCATTCGAAAATCAACTCCATGATCCGCTGCAAAAGCTGATCGATGTCGAGCGTATGGCTGACGGCCAGGGCCGTGCGGTACATTATTTGCAGGTTGCTGCGTGCCCGGGCCAGCCAGGAGTTCTGCGGCATTTCGGCCTGAGAATCGAAAATCCGGCTGCCTTCTTCCTGGCTTACGGCATGCACGATGCGGGAGCCTTCGTCCTGTTCCTTGGGCGGCCGATATCGACCGCCTTGGCCAGGTCTTCTCCGGTCTCTTCGCTGGGGCCGGTAAAGAGCATCAGCGTGCTGCCCATCTGCAATTGATCGCCGCTGTTGAGCGCGCACTGCTTGATCCGCTGGCCGTTGACATACGTGCCGTTGGAACTGTTCAGGTCCAAGATGGCAAATGCATTGTCCAGGCAGCGAATTTCGGCATGATGCCGGGAGACTTCGGTGTCGTGCAATTGGATGTTGTTCGAGGCGTCGCGGCCGACGCGAATCATCGGCTCCTCGATCTCGAATCGGGTGCCCTGATCCATACCCCGAATTACAAATAACGTCGCCACGAGGTCAACTCCCGGAATAAAGTCAATGAAGAGTTGAGTGAAGAATGATGTCAGATCAGGGCCGCAAACCTAGTCTTAATGAATTCTTCACTCTAATATTCTTCACACTTCACTTATTGAGTATCTCTTCGATTCTACGAATCAAAGGCCCAAAGTGATAGGGCTTGGCGACAAATTCGCTTCCTGGAATTGGCGGCTGGTTGCGGCGGAGGTTCCCCAAAAGAATGATAGGGACGTTATTGTCACCCAGATTTGCCCAAAAAGGCTGCTTGGCATGCTCAAGGTTAATATCATCGTTAATGTCATCTATTTCCAAATCTAATACAATAAGATTAGGACAATGCCGCCGGCCTAATTCCACCCCCTCTGAGGCACGTTTGGCAGTATAGGTTTGCACGCCCCGCCGATTCAAGGCGGTTTCGAGGACCTCGCGGGTTTCTTCCGAACGATCGACTATCAGTACGCTTCGTTCTTTGGTCCAAGGTATCGCCCTCCGTGGCGCATTTCATCGGACATCCTTGTCCGGTGGGTGGGAGATTCGGCAAAGTCCATTCTTCGCCGGGTGAGGGCGGAAGGATAGCGAGATTCGTGAGACGTGTCAAAGCGAATTTTATTGCGAGCCAGATAAAGCATTGTCATGTAAAACGTCAGGAAAGGGGCACGTTATGCCGGCATTGACGGGCAGATACTGCCGGATTCCGAGAAGAAAGGGGCTGTAAGAAATTTTTTCGTCAAGTAGTGGCACGGACTTCCAGTCCGTGAAGAAACACGACCAAGATGGCCGTGCCACTTCATTCCGACATAAAAAAACCGTAAAGTCCCGAAAGAAATAGGGTCATTACTTTCTTAGATCCAATAAATGCCGTAACAACGGGCAAAGAAAGCACAAAATCATCTGACAAAGAGGGGGCATTTTTCCGGGATTCATCGTAATACCTGGGAAAGCGGTTTTTTGGGACTTTTTAAAAGAACGCAGAAAATCGTTTCTAAACTCTTGTGTTTCAAATAGTTATGCGCATTTGGCGCACGACCAATTTTCTGGTCTTTACCTGAAACGAGGTTGTCGGCAGAATACCGCTTCCTTTCAGAGCCTTTAAGGAGATGAACCGCACTCGCACGACCAAACCGGTTTGGGTGGAAAATTCATTTCAATAACCGCTCTAAAGATAATTCGGTTGGCCGAAAGATCCAGTCGGTCAAGCGACCTCGTGATGGAGGTCGCCTGCAGGACGGAAGACCGACGCAACAGCAAGGAGTGCTGAAAGTGAAACTATCCCGTCTCATGGCCGTTGCGGCCGCTTGTTTATTATTGTGTGGCCTGATCAGTTCGCAGGTATTTTCTCAAGGCGGAGTTCCGATGCGCCAGCCTGTCGCGCCGCAGGCCGGAGCCGGCGCCAACATCGCACTGTTGGATGTAAGTTACATTTTCAAGAATCATCCTCGATTCAAATCAGATGATGGACGAGATGAAGGCCGACGTCGATGGCGCGGAATCCAGCGTCAACAAAGAACGCGAGACCATCCGCAAGCTCGTCGAGCAACTGGACAGTTACCACAAGGGAAGTCCGGACTATAACGCCATGGAAAAGGAAATCGCCGAGCGCGAGGCCGATTTAACGGTCAAGGTGCAATTGCAGCGCAAGCAATTCCTTGCCCAAGAGGCAAAGATCTATTTCACCGTGTACAAGGAAATCGAGCAGGAAGTGGACTATTACTGCTCGAACAAGGGCATCGACATGGTGTTGCGTTTTAACGGCGATCCGGTCGACGTGGACAAACCCGACAGCGTTTTGAGCTTCATCAACAAGCCGGTGGTTTATTACGACAAGGGCCGCGACATCACGCCCATCATTCTCGACTCCTTGATAAAGCGGAGCGGCGCCCCGGCAGCCGGCGGAATTCGGACCGGCGCCCGTCCGGTGGCCCCTTTCCAGAACCCGAAGTAAGTAATTTACAGTAATAGACGTTGCCAATCCGCCAAGGACGGCGGGTAGGGCGGTCTTGAAATCATTCCCTTCAACCCTGTCACGGATGACCGACTTTTCTGGATGTATTCTACACGCAAGCAACGCACGCTGGTCGCCCCGGTAATGATCGAGGGCGTAGGTTATTGGAGCGGACGCGACGTAAAGGTCGAGTTTCGTCCGGCCCCGGCTGACAGCTGGCATAGTTTTTGTCCGCCGCGACCTGCCCGGCTCGCCCCGTATTGCCGCCAGCATTGAAAACCGCACCGAAACTCCGCTGCGGACCACGCTTCGGGCCGGCAACGTCAACGTGGAAATGATCGAGCATATCATGTCGGCCTTGGCTGGAATGCAAATCGACAACTGCGAAATCCGGGTCGATCAGCCGGAAATGCCCGGCATGGACGGGTCCAGCCTGCCCTTTGTCGAGGCTTTCCAAGCGGCGGGAATCGTGGAACAAGAAGCCGTGCGGCGCAAAAAATCATCCGCCGCGTTATCCGGCAGGGCGACGAGCAGAGTTGGATCGAAGCCCGGCCCTGCTGCTCGGGAAAAATGATCCTGCAATACGAACTCGACTACGGCAGCGGCAATCCCATCGGCCGGCAATCCCTGGAAATATCGCTTTCGCCCCGGTATTTCCACATGAATTTGGCGCCCAGCCGCACATTCATGATGGAATCGGAGGCAAAGGCCTTGAAAGAGCAAGGGCTCGGGCGAGCGAGTCACCTGCAAGGATTTGCTGGTTTTCGACGGCAAAGGACCGATCGACAATCAACTGCGTTTTCCCGACGAATGCGTGCGTCACAAGATGGTCGACATGGTGGGCGATCTGGCCCTGGCGGGCTGCGATCTGATCGGCCGTTTCATTGCCTTCCGCAGCGGGCACCGGCTGAACGCCGAATTGGTCCAAAAAATTTTGGGCGTCGAGGAAGCAAAGGAGACAATAAAACGCTGCGCGTGACAACCGAATTGCCGTGGAAATTAAAGCATGCGTGCCACTGCTTGCTGCAAGCAGTGCCCCTTGAATTCCGCGAAGCACTGCTTGCAAGCAAGCAGTGGCACCCGACATTTTGTCAGATCAGCTATTTAAGAACAACAAACGTGCCATTTTTTGCGGAGCCGCGACGATGGCGACATATTTATTCGAAAACGCGACGATCGATCCCCGGGCCCAAATCGACGATGAAGTCGAGATCGGCCCATATTGCGTCGTGGGCCCGCACGTCCGCATCGGCCGCGGCACCAAACTGGAAAACAGCGTAACGCTGATGGGACACGTTACCATCGGCTGTTACAATCACATCTATCCAGGCGCGGTGATCGGCGGCGAACCGCAAGACATAACCTATCGCGGCAGCGACACCGAAGTCGTGATCGGCGATCACAACATCATCCGGGAGTGCGTGACCATCAATCGGGCCTCGGAAAAAGAGGACGGCTTCACCCGCATCGGCAACCATAATTTCCTTATGGCCTGCTGCCACGTGGCACACGACTGCCAACTGGGCGACGACATCGTGATTGCCAACAATACGCTTCTGGCGGGACACGTACACGTGCACGATCACGCTTCGCTTTCCGGGGCCGTGGCAGTGCATCATTTTGCCACCATCGGCAGTTACAGTTTCGTGGCCGGCTGCAGCGCGGTGCGGCACGACGTGCCCCCATACATGCTCGTGGAAGGATATCCCTCCAAGCCCCGCTGTATCAATGCCGTGGGATTGAAACGCCACAATTTCTCGCCCCAAGTGATCCAGGCCCTGGCCGAAGCCCACAAACTCATATTCCGCTCCAAAGTCGGACTGGATAACGCCTGGGAAATTCTCCGCAGCAACGGCCACCTGGTGCCGCAGGTCAACCACCTGCTGAGCTTCATCCAAGGCCAGCACGAAGGCCAGCACGGCCGCGGCCGCGAACGACGCAAAGCAGCGTAATAGAGTAGGTGGTAGATAGTAGGTGGTAGTTGGTTATTTCGTTTAGCAGCGACCGGGCACCGACTTCATGTCGGTCGGGGAAAGCTAGAGCAATCTTGACACATTGATTCAAATGTAAACATCATGAAAAAGCTAAAAATTGCGGTTATCGGCGCGGGTCGTTTAGGCGGATTTCACGCCCAAAAACTGGCAAAAATGCCGGAGGAGGAACTGTCCGCCATCGTCGATCCCCTGCCGGCCAATCGGCAGCGCGTGGCCGCCGAATGCCGTTGCCCGGCTTTTGCCGATTATCGCGACCTTCTGGGCCGGATCGACGCCGCAGTGATCGCCGCTCCCACGGCCTGCCATTACCAGTTGGCGAAGGATTTTCTTGAATCGAATACGCATCTTTTAGTGGAAAAACCCCTGTGCCTGAATTCCCGCGAGGCCGATGAATTGGTCGCCCTGGCCAAAAAGCGGAACCTGGTGTTGCAGGTCGGACACGTGGAGCGTTTCAATCCGGCTTTTTCCGCTTCCATACCACACCTTAGCGATCCAAAATATATTGAGACGGTTCGCACCAGCGGGTACACTTTCCGCTCGACCGACGTGGGCGTGGTGCTGGACCTGATGATCCATGACCTGGACCTGGTGCTATCGATCGCCCGCAGCCGGGTGCAAAAGGTCGATGCCGTTGGGATAAAAGTCGTGGGCAAAGACGAAGACGTAGCCAACGCCCGGATCCAATTTCAAAGCGGCTGCGTGGCAAATCTGTCCGTGTCGCGGGTCAGTCGCGAGGCCGCGCGGCGGATGCAGGTTTGGTCGCAGCGGGCGTTTGCAGACATCGACTTTGCCGCGCGAACGTCCACGCTGGTCCGACCCAGCGAAACCCTGCGACAAGGCGCGTTCCACGTAGATGAACTTTCGTCCGAGCAGGTGGAGCACTGCCGCCGATCTTTCGCCGATGAGCATTTGCCTTGCGAGCAACTTCAGTATGACGCAGTAGATGCCTTGGCTCTGGAAGTTCGAGATTTTGTGGAAGCCATCCATTCACACCGCCGGCCGCTGGTCGACGGCCAGGCAGGCCGCGACGCAGTGGCCCTGGCCGAAACGATTCTGGATCGCATCCATACCAACTGGGCCGCTTCCGGCAGCGACTCGACAACCGATTCACCTCGGCACATCATTCCCGTCCCTCACCTGCCCCTCGCTGCCGATTCACAGCCCGGGCAATTCCGAGAAGCTGGATGAGAGAAGAACTTCTTCTTAATCCGCATCAACAGTAGTTTCAAACTTCGACCGTTTTATAACTAACCGGTCTCTTTGTGCCATCCTATCTTTGGTTTTTGTTGGTCGAAAGTTTTCCATTTCAGCCGAATGTGACTCATAGTCCGTGGACTCAAAATACATAACGTTTAGTCTGATGCCATGACTGTGCGTGCCAACATTCTCGAACGGTTCGGAAACCGTGTCCGTCAATTGCGGAAAGCGCTTGGGCTTTCTCAAGAAGCCTTTGCCGACCAATGTGGGCTGGATCGCACCTATATAAGCGGAATCGAGCGGGGCAAACGCAATGTCGCGCTTTGCAACATTGAGATTATCGCTCGGGCGCTCGGGGTTTCCATTTCCGAGTTGACTCGCGGCTTGTAGCCTAACGCCTATGGAAAAATTAATATGGGATCGAACATAGTACATGCTATCGCTGCCTCGGGCCTATCAATTTATGATTCTCTTGCTGATCGCCCGGAACTGTTCATTGAAACCAATGCACTTGAGCGAATCCTAAACAAGGCGATTGTTGGGCTCGACCTAAATTACCCGATACGTACACGTTCTAAAGCACTTAAGAGCGCGGTTTGCCAGGCGTTGGGCTATCCGGCGCCAAGATCTTTTCTGAGGTGTAATCCCCGATTTCCGGGACAAAACTTTGACACATATGTGCAGAAGGCTAACAACCTTCAAATATGGAATGAAGATATTTTCCCTTCACGCAGGTATGTTTTAATACGTGTCGATGGTAACCAAATAGTCACAAAGGTACGCGTAGTAACTGGTGAAGTGATTGCCAAATATGACAAGACTGGCACCCTTACGCACAAATATCAAGCGAGAAGCTTAAAAATCGCAACCGAATCTCGTCTTGTTTCAAAATCGGATACCACCAATGTTAAAAGACGTATAATTGACAATAAATCGACAATGTGGCCCGATTTTATGCCTATACAGGTTGTTTATGCCAAACTTCTGAAAATTATTGGAAACAAAATCACAAATCCTGGCATTGATCAAGAACGCAATCGGGGCGGGATTTTACATGCAGCAGTTTGTGAGCAACTAGGCAAACGTTCTTTTTCCGATACCGGTCAGTTTCCTGATGTTCCCGATCAACTTCTTGAAATCAAACTCCAAACAGCTCCTACAATAGACTTGGGACTTGTTTGTCCGGATAGCAAGGAAAAGATTGCGGGCTTCCTCGATTTTCATCATTGCGACGTACGTTACGCCGTGTTTTACGGCACGGCTTTCGGCTCTAAAGTTCGACTTAACCAATTGATCTTGTCTACCGGCGCAGATTTTTTCGAAATTCCTCCGCCGCTTCGAAGGCAAGATTAAGCGGCCGTCCAAAAATTACTTCGTGATTTAGGGAGCACGAGGGCGAATGGTGTAATTCCAGGATGGACAAATGGCATGGTAATGGATATTGAGTTGGGAAAAGTCGTAGTTGCTGACTTTGACTTTCAGAGGGTAGTGTTTATCGGTGCAAGAGGCTGTGACCTTCAATCCGGTTTCGGTGCGGGTGCCACGAATCAGCCCCAACATCTTGTCCAGACTATCCAACGGTTCTCCCGCCCAGTTGATACTGATCGGCCCGAACAAACGGTGTTCCACGGGATTCCATTTCGATGCACCCGTGGGGTAGTGGGCCACCGTGATCGCCAAACCGTCCTCATCGGCCCAGCGTTGCAGGGCATATTTCCACAGACGGGGACGGCAGCCGTTGCTGCCCCCGGCGTCGGCCTCGATCAGTAGGCGTCGGGCGTGAGGATACCACCAGCGTCCCCGCTGACGCCACCAGCGACGAATGGCGTCTACGGCAAATTGTGGCGTATCGCCATCCATTCCCACATGCACATGCCCACAGTTGTACTTCGGATCGTAGATCCCGTAGGGTGCGGCACGAAATAGGGCGTCTTGCTGGAAATCGTGGGCGTTCACCTCCCGGGGCGTTCTTCGCCAAGTGCGACCGGCGTTCTTGAACTCGCCGATCAGTTCCTTTTTCTTGGTATCCACGCTGAGAACAGGATCACCGCTACGCTGAAAGGCTTCTAGCTCACGCCGCAGATAGCGGAACTGCTTGTCCCGGTCCGGGTGAGGAGGCCCCGTAAACCGCTTCACGTTCACCCGCTGCGAAAAGCCGGACTTGCCCAACAAACGTTGCACAGTGCCTGGAGCCAAGTGCAATCGGCGTCCCAACTCCCGCAAGCCCAGCCGCACGAAACGGCGTCCTGTGGCCGGATCGCCTCCCGTTTCGGGCTCCACGATCTGTTTCAGGCGTCGCTCGATTTCGGGCGTTTTTTTTCCACCGTGGGCCGACCTGCCCCCGGCAGCCGGGCTTGGCCGGTAGGACGCCCCGCCAGCCCCGAAGACAACTCATCTTGGCCACGGCGGATGGTATCCGGATGTAGGCCCGTGACCAGGCTCAGCAACGCCACGCCGCCATGTCCCAAGCGGTTGGCCTCCCAGGCTGCGATCCAACGCCGCTGCTGCTCGTCGCATCGACTAAGCAAGAGATTCAATTGGGCATGCTGTCCCCGGTCGGGGTGACCGTCGCCTTGTGTACAGTGAGAACACTGACATCGATATATTACCGCATCCTGCATAGTTCGCTCTCCCATCCGTGGAACGGAAAGCTACTTATACAGTATTTAGCCGAAAAGTGGAAGTTGTTTTTGGACGGCCACTAAGAACGCGAAAATTCAGATTCCATTACCGGCTGACTTCTTTGGTTAAGCCGAAACTCCGCCAAACTAAGTCGTCAATTTGGGTTTCTTGTTCCATTTTTATACCCTTACCGCCAACCAAATGATTTGAGAGTTTGATAATCTCCCTTGAAAGGGCGGTTTTCGAGTCGGGAAGAGGAAACATGCGGACATACTGAGTCATGAAGCGACGTCGCCCGGCATAAAGTTTGTTGTGAAACGCCAAATCGTAGTATTTAGTAATGAACGATGAATTCGCAATTGCAAGAATTAGGTAAAGCCATTTCATATCAAATCCGGGTCGGAGTGTAATCCAGTAACAGTTACCATTCACCACGGCGCCGCTTGAATCGAGGAAAAAACGCGGCTCTTCGGCAATGTCTGGGAATACGATTTTCGGTTTAGCCCAATGCATCGGATTATGAGGCACCCAAATTTCATACCATTGCCTGCCCGCTTCGGTAACGTATTTGCGACGCAACAACTGCTCCCGATGAGATTCGAAATAAGCCCGTGCGCGCAGGATATTTTTTTAAATCAACCGGAATCCTTTTCCCAGATTGCATGATATGTGGATATAACACTCGTTGCATATTGGGCGATGAAATCCCAATCCACTTTTCCGCGTTTATGTTAGTTATCAGTGGGCGCAGCAATTCGTTTTCGGGTTGGATATTTGCAGACAAAGACTCCCAATCGTCACGAATGAAAATGTCATCAGCGGTAGTTTTAATTCCCACCCGGATATGGGCCACGTTTTCAAATGTGCAATATCGGTTGGCTTCGACTATTTGCAGCCATTTTTGATATTCCGGCGTGGATAGAGACCATGCTTCATCATTGTTGGTCAACTGTAAGACGCCCCGCTCTATTTTGAACAATCCCCTTTCCGTGGCGACAATACCGCTAACCTCCCTATCCTGGAATGCGTTAAGAACCGTTGTATACTTACGCCCATTTGTCGAGGGTGGCGTGTTTGATCGGCACTCATACACCCTGTCAAACAAGCAAGTGCCTGAACGCCGATTCCTACTCCTTTTCGCCACTACAATTACAGGCAACACTGCCGCAGTAAATAATTTAGTATCCCCCAAGTCATAAATTGCAGCTAAATCAAACTCACTTCGGAGCAAGTGCCGGAGCGCCGCGCCGGATTTTACAGTAAGAAAACGGTTGGAAGTCAACAGCCCCAGAACCCCTCCGGGCTTTAACACGTTTGCCATGGCCTTGGTAAAGGCATGGTATAAGTTGACCCTGCCGGTTAGGCGAAAGCGTTTCGCCAATTCTTGCGCCTTGGCGGCTCCCAATATTTGGGTTCTGACATAGGGCGGGTTCGCTATAATTACATCGAAACGCTCCTGTATTTTCTCTAAAGGTTGATCAAGGAAACTAAGTTGTCGTTCTCGAAAACTCGTATCGATTCCCCGCAGGGACAAGAAATCTTGTTGTATTATATTTACCCCCTTGACCCCAATATCGGCAAGCAACTTCCTGGTATTTTGGATCGCGTCCAAATCGGTTTCGTAACCATGTAAAATTGTACGCGCCCTGATACTCCGCGGCAGTTGTTGGGCAAAAGCAAACAAAAGCGCACCATCTCCACAAGCCGGGTCAAGAACTTCGATTGTCCCTTTGATCTCACCAAGGGCTTCGGTAGTCACTGAAGCTAAATATTCGGCTAGAGCGAGGGGAGTGTAATGCACACCATTAGATTTGATCTGATTCGCATGCATTTTGTGTGTCAATCCCTTTTCTTAGGCAAGTTACAGGTGTCGAGACTTAACATATTTTACTTACTGTCATTGTTGACTATAAGTTACATTACTACACAACAACCACAAGTGAACAAAAGTATAAACTCAATCAGATTTATTTACAACCAGATTGTCTGTTTTTGCGTTAATCCAGATAAAGCGGGATAAATGAAAGCTTTAGATGTGTATCGAGATTACTGATTGATTAGAAATTCTGCTTCAGCTACTGAGATAAGTCGGATACAATTGGTTCAGCACTTTTTTGGGGGGGTTGTCGCATAGCACTCTACTGCCTATAAAAATATGGTAACATTTAATTAATCAAGATCTGGTGAGCAATATTATGAGTCGGTTGGCCACCTGTAGTTGCGCAATTATTATCTTTTTGTTACCCGGTTTGTTCTCCAACGCAGCCGAGCCCCGCGGCGACAAGGGCCCAAGCGCCGGGCCTGCCGCCACTTCGCAAGGAGATAAACTCATGAGCATTGAAATTACCAGCACGGTCTTTAAAGAGGGTGAAGCGATCCCCAAAAAATACACGGGCGAGGGCGCCGACGTATCGCCGCCCCTGGCATGGACGGGCGTGCCTGAAGGGGCCAAGGAACTGGTATTGATTTGCGATGATCCGGACGCCCCCACGGCCGAGCCTTGGGTGCATTGGGTAATCTATAAAATTCCCGCCGATGCAAAAGGTTTGAAGGAAGGCATTCCGCAAAAAACGCGTCTTACTGATCCAGCCGGCGCATTGCAGGGCAAAAATTCCTGGCCGGCCGGTCAAAATATCGGATATCGCGGGCCAATGCCACCTCGCGGGCCCACGCATCGCTATTATTTCAAGCTTTATGCCTTGGAAGCCAAGATGGCCGCGGAGCCGGCCTTGGACAAGAAGGCGATTTTGCAAGAGATCGAACACCATGTGGTGGCCAAAGGCCAATTGATGGGCACGTACCAGAGGTGATTTGTGCCCGACCGCAGGACACATCGCGGTCCGCACCCGGAAGACGCCCGGCTGTTCGCAGCCGAAATGCAGGCCCGTCTATCTCAGGCCGTTGGTGATTTATGTTGGCTGCTCAGCCGAAGATATGTGCACCGATTCGTCCTTGAAATTAGTGGGCGACCGTCATGGCCTTGTAGCCCGGCAACGGGTAGCGGTAGCAAGGTGTTCCTGCAGCGACGGCGACGGCGATCGGCGGCGCAAGCACGAAGTCACTGCCCCAGCGTTGCATAAGCAAGCGTTAGAATTGGATGGATACAACGTTTTGACTACGATCGAGGCCGCCCTATCCGGCGGGGTAATTCTATCGGCCCGCGACGGCGCATACCGCGACATGGCCAGCATGCACGGCACTTATCGCAAGGTGGCCGAAACGCTGCCTGCCCTGGAACTGTTGGGCGCTGAGCTTGCCGAGTTGGAAACCGGGGAATGTACGTGGTATCTCGATCGGCCGGTATCCAACAGCGGCCGGTTAAAATCGCTGATGGAAGAGCTGGCTTCGAAAAAAGGATGGCCTTGGCGGGTGGAATTGGCGACGAACCCGGATGCCTTACTGGCCGAATCGTCCGAAGTCGTAGCCACGGCCGACAGTGTGATCCTTGACCGTTGCCGCTTGTGGTGCAATCTGGCCGGATATATTATTACTCGGCATGTTCAACAGGCTTGGATTGTCGATCTATCCCGTTAATGTAATTCAATTGTCCGAAAAGGCGGATATAATTACGACATCAAATAAATCCACATCGAATTCGATGAGAGATATACACGAACTGTTTGCCGCCCTGGCCTGGAGCAAGTTTCGCAGCGGTTTCAAATTACAAACAAAAGAACGAGCCTATCTGGAGGAAAAGACTCTTCCGGTGGTGTTGGATCATGGACGGAAGTTTCTCGAGAGCGCTTGGCCCCCGCACATCCGCGCAACGACGGCCGGCAAACACCCATGCGCGGACATCCGGTGTTCGTGGCCCAACATGCCACGGCCACCTGCTGCCGCGGTTGCCTGGAAAAATGGCACCGCATTCCTCGCGGCCAGCCTTTATCCGATCAAGAGATCGAATATATATTAGAAGTGATCCAACGTTGGTTGACGAGCGAGCGTGCCGGATAAAAATCGCCGATTTGCCATTTACAATCTGCTCTCTCCCGTTTTCGGCGTCACCTGGACGTTGACTTCCACGTCCAGCGGTTTTTCGTTGGGATAATCCGTTTCGATGTGGATCTTGCCTGTAATCTTGCCTGAGGAATCTTTGGCGTCAAAAGTGACGGGCAGCAGATAAACTGAATTGGGGCCTTCGGGAATTTTGCAGTGGAAACGGGGGTCGCTCGTGCGAATGGAGGTGATGTGGAACGGCGTCTTGCCTTGAACCACCAGCGGCTTTGTCACCGGTTGACCAGGTTCGATGACACCCAAAAACAGGGGCGAAGGCCGCACGCTAAGCGCTTGGGAAATTATTCCTTCAACCGCCACCGGAACCCGCGCCGCCCGAGAGTTGACGTCGTTAGTCAGTAAAATAAGCTGATCTTGGATATAACCGGCCGGAGCATTGGGTTTGAGCGTCACCGTGAGATTGTATTTTACCTTACCCACCTCACGGGAAACCTCGGCAAGTTGGCATTCCAAATAAGGATTGGGGCATTCGATCCGCTCGATCCGCCAGTCGTCGCGCCCGGCATAACTGACCGATACCTTTTTCTCCATCGTCGTCCCTTGGCCGACCGCGCCGAATTGCACCACACCCGGCAGCACAACTACGTCTCTGCGAATATATGCGTGGACGTGGACTTGCACCTCGGCCTCAAAAGGCAGGTCGAATTTTACCGTAATAGTGGTATCTTTGAGTCCGTAGAACTGCCGGGTATCGGTGTTTACCACGGCCGTTAGTTCGGCCTTATCCCAGGTCTTCAAGGATTGTTTGTCGATTTTGGCCGTAGTGCAACCGCAACTCGACTGCACCGACTTAATGTGGGCTTCTTCCTCGTAAATGTTCTCGATGGTGAATTTATATTCAACCTTGGCCCCAGCGGCGACCACGCCAAAATCGTGGGATGTTTCGCTGAACATTGCTTTGGCCCAATCCGGCTCTTCCGCCTTACCACTCGACGCCATACCAAGCAAAATAGCCGCACCCAGCATAATAGACGGGGAAATCGCCAAAATAGGAATACGCATCAGTTTCTATCCTTAATTGTTGTTATATATGAAGATACGCATTTGCAGGTGTTCCATTAAACCGCCCATATTATCAATAAAAAGGATACGCGAGCCACCCGCTGCCTGTCAAGTTGGCATTGGATATATATAATTGTGGGTGTCTTAAGATAACCTGCTTAACAAATATGTCTATTTCACGCGAAAAAAGCCATTTGGCCTTTACCCGGGCGAAACAACTCATGCCGGGCGGGGTAAACAGCCCTGCCCGGGCGTTCGGCGGAGTAGGCGGGGAACCGATCTTTTTCGATCGCGGCGAAGGGGCCTATCTTTTCGACATCGACGGCAATCGTTATCTCGATTATGTGCTTTCCTGGGGCCCGATGATCCTCGGGCACGCCCATCCCCTGGTAGCCATGGCCATGGAAACGGCCCTGCGCAAGGGCACTAGTTTCGGGGCTCCGACCGAGGCCGAAAACGAACTGGCCGAACGGATCATCGTGGCAGTGCCGTCCGTAGAAAAGGTCAGGCTGGTCAACTCGGGCACCGAGGCCACAATGAGCGCAATTCGCCTGGCACGCGGATATACCGGGCGGGCGATGATCGTGAAATTCGCCGGAAATTATCACGGCCATGTGGATAGCCTGCTGGTGGCGGCGGGCAGTTCGGCAGCCACACTGGGCGTGCCCAATTCGCCGGGTGTGACCGAAGGGACCACGCGCGATACGCTGATCCTTCAATACAACGATGTCCCCGGCTTGGAAGCCGCTTTTTCTCAATATGGGTCGAATATTGCCGGGGTGATTGTCGAACCCGTGGTCGGCAACATGGGCTGCGTAAATGCGAAACCCGAGTTCGTCCGGGCCATGCGCGATTTGACTCTCAGGCATGGCGCACTGTTGATCTTCGACGAAGTGATGACCGGCTTCCGCGTGGCACTCGGCGGGGCGCAATCGCTCTTGGGCGTGAAACCGGACCTGACCACACTGGGCAAAATCATCGGCGGCGGCCTGCCCGTGGGCGCCTACGGAGGTCGGGCCGATATCATGGACCACATCCTGCCTGCCGGAAAAGTATTTCAGGCCGGCACATTAAGCGGAAATCCCCTGGCCGCCGCCGCCGGGATCGCCACGCTTAAAATCCTCCGCGACACCAATCCTTACGCGCAACTGCAACGTCTAGCGGAACGTCTGGCCAAGGGATTGATAGATGCGGCGGCCGGTGCGGGTATTCCCGTTTCCATCGGCATGTGCGGCGCAATGATGACCTTGTTTTTCAGCCCGGAGCCAGTCGTAGACTGGATAACGGCCTCGCGCTGCGATACCCAGCGTTACGCCCGGTATTTTTGGGGCCTTATCGAGCGCAGCATCTACATGCCCTGCAGCCAATTCGAGGCGTTTTTCCTATCCACCGCCCACACCGAAGCCGACATCGACGCCACCATTGCCGCGGCAAAAGAAGTATTCGCGGAATTGAGGGGAGGGGACTTGCATGAGTAACACGCTTCAACCCACGCCTCCGGAACGGAGACTATCGCCTTTCGAACGCATCCGCCGGACCAACGCGGCAGGGATCGAATTCTGGTCCAGTCGGGATTTTGCTCAATTGCTCGGATACGCCGACTATCGTAATTTCGAGCAAGTCGTACAAAAGGCAAAAACCGCCTGTTTCAATAGCGTACATCGCATCGAAGACCATTTCGTTGATATCACCGAAATGATCGAAATCGGAAATGGAGTGCAGGGAGGGATTGAAAATATTTGAAAAACATGCGCCGAAATGCTATCAAATCATGCTTTCCTAACATATAATATTATCCATGACAAGCTGCTGAAATGCATTTTGTCCGCAGTCAGAAAAAGAAGAATCTTTCTTTTTTTCAACATCAAATCGCGAAAGGGGATTTTGAAATGGGTATTTGGCTTTATCAAATGAACGCGGATGAATGGTCTCCACTCAAATTTCGAAAAAGCGTTTGTGAAGGAAACATCCTAGACTGGAGTGTTGGCAAGGTCTATCGGCATAGGCATAAGCAAATCGCCCCTGGTGACAAAGTTATCCTTTTCTTCTGTGAATCAAAGAATGATGAACCGGGAATATACGGTTTCGGTGAAATCAAGCGTTTTGGTCTAGTTAAGTCACTTCGTCGGATTCAGATTGCAGTGAAGCCGCCTACCTATACAATGATGGCCAGTCCTATTTGGGATGAGGAAGTCCGCTCCGTGATCATTGCGATTCGTGGAAACCCTCCGCGAGGAACCATGTGGAGCGTGACGCCCGGACAATATAAAAAACTTCGAGACAAAATGATGCCAAAATCAATACCTGACAGTATTGAAAAAAAGATTAAAGCGTCCCTTAAAAAACTGGGTGCAAAATCTTCCGGATTGAATGCTGCAGTATGCACTCATCGCGTAATGAGGAAAATGGGACTCTTGGGTAAGAAACTCGGTTTCGCTGTCCATGGCATCGGCGACAATAGTCAATGGCTATATGACCAATGTTGGACTGACGAAGATGAGATTGGGATCATCCAAAAATTGCCATTAGCGATGGAATGCGAATGGTCATGTGGTGGAATCCTTGGAGATTTCCAAAAGCTGGTTGTCTCACGCGCAGATCATCGTTTTCTCGTTTGTTCACATGGATCACCTGAGGCATGGCGCGATTGCGTTAATGATCTTGTCGAACCAGGTACGCCATTATCAGGGAACCAAGAATGGAGATCGTTATCTTTTCGCGCACTGGGACTCCTGTGGTTGGGAGTTTAGGAGCTATATCCACCCTGCCATCGCCTACCATGGTCAACGCGTTTGGCTTTTTCAAGCCAATAATGAGTTTATCCTCACAAAGGAATTGAAGCGTCGCAAGAAAGATTGGTGGCATGTGAAACCGAATAAAGATAGGCTGCGACCGGGCGATATTGCGCTTCTTTGGCAAGCGGGTCCAGCGGCTGGAATTTATGGACTCGGAGAATTGGTGAGTAGAGCATACGAACACAATGATGGCATACGCGTCAACATTAAATATGCTGGGTTACTTGATAGTCCTAT
Organism: Pirellulales bacterium; assembly: GCA_963844755.1. Lineage (GTDB taxonomy): Bacteria > Planctomycetota > Planctomycetia > Pirellulales > Thermoguttaceae > JBEKIK01. Next base: position 142,848 of record CAWJPM010000010.1, on the reverse strand, counting down.
ACTCAAATCAAATTTATGTGACCATCCAGTGCTCTCAAAGATGGGCGTCATTAAAATGCCACCAGGCGCAAATCCTTTCCAAGTCTTCGATAAGGAATGGCAAATTCTCAAGAAAAAACAGCCTCTAAAGACACTGTTGAACTCGATGGGAAAATGACAGAACAAAGATACCATTCCGGGTTCTATTAAGAAAATTAGGCAGTTTGTCCATTTTCTTAAGCATCTGAACCCTGACCACTGAACCCTGAACCCTAATCTATGTGAAACACTTCCCGCAGGTTTTTTGTTATCGGGCTGTTGTCGGGATTGGAGGGCATGATTTCGCGCATGTGGGCCCACCACTTGCGGCAGATTTCGGTGCGGGCGATGGCATTCCAGCGCTTTTCATCCTCGATTTCCACGTAGCCGAATAATTGATTGGTCTCGGGGTCCAGGAAAATCGAGTAATTGTGCACGCCGTGTGATTTTAGAGTCGCTTCCAGTTCCGGCCAGATGGGATTGTGCCGTTTGCGGTATTCCTCGTGCCGGTCCGGGTTTACCTGCATTACGAAGGCCTTGCGGATCATTTTATTAAATCCTATCTATTTTTAGACACGGTTATTACCAAGCGACAATTTTAAACTGATTTTAATTGCCTATGGATTGGCAGTCGATCCCCCTGCTGACGCTGAATACAAGATTGTCGTTCCCATCGTATTCAAATCAAGTGGTATATTTATAAGGTAATTTATCCAAGGTTTGGCTTTGGGCGGCATAGTAAGCCCCCGGTGTAATCACCAGGGGCTAAATAATCATAATAAACGGTGTCGTCAGTATGTTTTATTTATTGCGAGGGGGCGACATTTTTTCCTGGACTCTGCTGTATTACCTCAGCGAATGGGTAATTCGGGTGGTAATGCTGTTTGTAGTGCCGCGCCGCCGCGTGCCGCAATCGGCCATGGCATGGCTGCTGGTGATCTTTTTCGTCCCCTGGCCTGGGTTGATTCTTTATTGGATGATCGGCACTCACCGGCTGCCCCGACGCCGGATCAGGGAGCACAATGAGATATTGCAGCGATTGGAAGCCGTACACCGGCGGTTGGATGCCCACCCTAGTATTGCCCAACCACAGCTTGGCCCACGGGCGATGGAGGCGGTCAAACTGGCCGAGCGTTTGGGTTACATGCCCATTCTGGACGGCAACACTGTCGAATTGATCGCCCAGACCGAGGAATTTATCGGCCGGCTGGTGGCCGACATCGATGCGGCCGAACATCACGTTCACCTGCTGTTTTATATCTTTGCCAACGATTCCACGGGCCGGCGCGTGGCCGATGCACTTTATCGGGCGGTCGCTCGCGGCGTGAAATGCCGAGTGCTTGCCGACGGTGTGGGTTCGCGCCCGTTTTTCAAGCGCCTGGGCAAGGAGATGAGAGCCAAGGGCGTGGACCTGCACGAGGCCCTGCCGGTGGGCCTGTTCCGGCGGCAGCATGGCCCGGCTCGATCTCAGGAATCACCGCAAAGTGGCGGTGATCGACGGCCGGGTGGGATACACGGGCTCGCAGAACATCGTCGATGCCGGTTACGGGCATAAAGACCTCGCCTGGCACGACCTGATGGTCCGGCTGACCGGCCCGATCATAATGGAACTACAGGCGGTTTTCATCTCCGACTGGTACTTCGAGACCAACGAACCCCTCGACGGCGAGGAGTTCTTTCCCGATCCGCAGGAAAGCGGCGAAATCCCCGTGCAGACCCTGCCCAGCGGCCCAAGTTATCCGACCGAAAACTACCAGCGGATGGTGGTGGCGGCCATTCATGCGGCCGAACGGCACGTGACCATCACCTCACCGTATTTCGTCCCCGACGAGGCCTTTCTCCAAGCCATGCAAACGGCCGTTTTGCGGGGCGTGAACGTGGAAGTGATCGTGCCCCAGCGCGTCGATCAGAAACTAGTAGGCGCGGCCGGCCGATCGTATTACGACGATCTTTTGGACATGGGCGCGACCCTTTATCTTTATAATGAAGGTCTGTTGCACGCCAAAACCATGTGCATCGACGATTCGATATCGTTCATCGGTTCCAGCAATTTCGACATCCGCTCGTTCGCCTTGAATTTCGAGATCAACCTGCTTTTTTACGGCCCCAGGGTTGCCGAACAATTACGGGCCCAGCATCAAAAATATATCGAAAAGTCGTTTCAACTGACGGCGGAAGTCTGGGGTAAACGCCCTGCGATTAAAAAACTTTTCCAAAACGTGGCCAAATTGGTCAGCCCGCTGCTGTAAATAGTAATCAGTTGTCAGTTTTCAGTAATCAGTTTTTATCTATCCGCATTCCATGATCCCTGCGCACTGCCGGGCAAGATGGCAGTGGTGCCCTAAGGTTAGCATCGAGTTGGGGAACAAATCGCGATTTTTCCACGTTTGGGTTCGTGGGAGTTGGCTGCCTTTTCAAATTACAATTCAAATCATTTTGGTCACTAAACTTCGATTTTTCCACGATTACAGATCCATTTATCTATTATCTTGACTTCTAAGCACATAAAGTGTGCGAATAATTGGCATAATAATTTATCGTACTGAGGGTAGCAGATTGGAATGTGGATTTCCAGGGGAAAAATTGGCCACCTAAGGATGACTCTTTTTTTATGGACTTGCTTTCTGTTATCATATATGATAACATCGAAAAGGAGCCGGTTGAATGCCCTAGTACGATGTTTTATGGCGAAATACAAGATTCGCAACGTCAAGAAAAAACCTACTCAAGAGGAACGGACCCGGCATGCCGCGATTCGCCGTCAGATCGAAGGAGAGAAGGTGGAACTGATAGCTCGCGGCCGGCGCGTCAAGTTGCGGCATAAGAGGTTGCGCGAAGCCGTAGGGATTCTAAAAGCGACTCGCGAAACCCTCGGGCTTAGCCTTACGGACATCAAGGCACGCACGGGCATCGAAAAAGGGAACTTGTCGCGTTTGGAAAACGCACCCAACCCCAATCCAACCATCGACACGCTGATCCGCTACGCGGACGCGGTCGGCAAGGAATTGGTCATAGAGTTGATCGACAAAAACGCTATATCGTGAAAGATTTCTGTAATAATAACCCGGCGGGGAATTGACCAATATGGTGCAATTTTGTAGACTATAGCCACCCGATCAACGTATATGGCGTTTCATATTACTATAACAGTAGATGCCGAATCCCAATTGCGGGCATTGTCCGCGCGCAGCAGAGTTTGTTGGAAGCGACAATAATGACGCGTCTTGTTCATCAACCGACAACTCCGACGAAGGCTGTCAAAAAGCTTCGCCCCAACCCATTTGCCGAATTTGAACTACGTGTCGGCGACCTCCGCGTGCTGTATAATATAGAAGGGGCGGAAGTGATATTGCTCGTTGTGGGACGTAAAGTCGGTAATAAACTAATTGTGGAAGGGAAGGAATTTCATGGACATCAAGACGATCCCATTAAGTAGGCTGGAAACAAACCTCCAGGCAACTTTAGTTGAATGTGCGGATTCCGGCCAGGCAGTCGTTGTGAAATTGCCCGACCAACGGTTGATAGCCATTCAGGCGCTGGAAACGGCCGAAGACGATTCACTGATCGATGATCTGCTGCAATCCAATCCCGAATTTCAGACGTTGGTGGCCAAGTCAAAGGCCAGCCCGCGCAAGCCGTATCCTCTCGGATGATAGATTCTACTTCTACTGCGCGATTCTAAGAGCTGAACAAACTGCCGAGCCTTTGGCCCGAAGCGGTTGGAAGCCTATATCTTTTTATGGGGCAATCCGCCCGCACTAGTAGCCCAGCGGGGAATTGACTAGCGTGGTGTAATTCTATAGGTTATCAACAGTCGCGGTTTAATTAGATCTTGCATCCCAGGAATTCTGCTCTGAAATTCTGCATTTGCTGGAATTGACTTCATCATGATCAGATAGCAGAAAGAAAAGGCATATGTCTCGCATCATTTCTTTAGCAGACGAAGGCTACCGGAAGTTCGGTCCACTTCCACAATCAGGTGGTGGTCTGACCGCCGACCAAGTCGCCGAACGTGCCAGTAACAGTAAGATAAGTGACTACGAGGCCGCAGGTGTTTGGGTCCGCCGACTGGCACGCAAAAAGGGCGGCCGGTTCATCCACAGTTTTAAAATCATCGATATACTCGATCGAAGCACCGACTTGGGAGGTAATCGGCTCGCCTTCGTGGATGATTATTTCCGTTCCGACATTGCAACAGTTGATATTCCAAGTATCACTACCGAATCCGACAATCTGCTCCACTTGGTTTCATCAGCCAAGGAACCGCCGCGCTGGCGGGGAATGTATCGCTTGGATCAGGCTCTTAATTACGCGGGTGCCCAGCGGTTTAAACCTTTGCTCTGTGACTATGTTCTCCCTTGCTTCTTCGACCTCTTCCCAGAAGGAAAAATCGCTGTTGTCCGGTATAACACGGAATACGAAGACGCCGCATCGCTTGTGCGCACACTTTATGCTGCGGCTCAAACTCCACTCTCAGAGATTATGAAAGGTGGCTTCAAAGGCATTGGAACTTTGCAAGAGTGGCACCATCACTCACTTATCCCACTTGGCAGATTGCTTTTGGACATCTTTCTTTACCTCTTCTACCCTTTCATCGGCGGCTATCGCGGTGGACTTGCTGGCCTGGATTTTCTGTTCCTCTTCGAACCTGCTGAGAAGTACCTGCCAGACATCTTCCCTCGAAATTGGCTTGCCATTGCCAGCACGTCGGCGGGGTTTGGACACGAGAAGGTGGACTTTTTCAAATCCCTCCAGGACTTCCAAGGTCCTGAATGGCAACATGCGGCTCATCAGCGATTTCAATATGTTTCCGGTTATACCGTCGCTGAGCGTCTTTCGCTGCTGGAATGGTATATCAATCGCTTAAATCGGCTCTTATATGAACTGACCGATGTAGCAAATTTCACCCAGGAGAATGCACCGGATGGTTACATCGACCCGGTATTAGCTTTCGAGCACCATCTCACTGTAGACCGTCTGGCCCGTAAAACAATATTAGCTATGTCTTTAGAGGAAGTCGGAACAGCAAAGCATTTAGTATTCGAGACCGCCGACCTGTACGATAGCCTGAGCCACTTATTCCGTAATACCTCAAATGATACCGACTTCTTTAAGCAGATTTTCCACACGGAAAAAGGGCCAGCCCTTCTTCGGGATCGTCTTGTGCAACTTCCTACCCCATTCGGCTACAAAACTATCTGAATTGGCCAACGATCTCTATCGCCAGATCGAGGGCACAGTTATCAACTCGATATGGCTCAAATCGAAAGTAACACCGCAGGGGGTGATGATCCGCAAGAAAAAGGATATGTCTAAAGAGGAGATGATATCTCGCCCGGATTTTGTTGCAGAATTAATGCGTGCCTACAGAAACGCTCACCACGGATACTTTTCCGCTGCCGATGAGCGAAACAAGAGGCCATCCCGCTATCTTTTCTTAGCAGATGGAGATCTCCCAGCAGAGATTATGGCGCTGCCCGCCTTATGGTGGCTCGCATACGTCGCAGATCCGAGTATGGTTGGATGGAAGTACCTCCCAATCGACAGGTTTGCCTGAGTGGATAATTCCTGAGAAACAGGAATTTTGTGGCCCACATTAAATTATCCCCGCAATAAATTTATTCCTTGCATACTATCCCCTGCCCTGCCATTTTTCTTCGGCGGCGCTGCGGCGGCTGTATTGTGGCAGTAGGGTCCAGAGGTCGTCGCGGCGGCCGGCGGCGTATTGGCGATGGGCTAATTGGGCGACCAAGGCGGCACGGGGTGTCCAGTATTTCTCGTCGAGCGCGATTACATGGGCCGGCAGACGGGAGGCCAGTTTGGTAAGCGCTGGGCCGGTAACGGCCATGCCGGCGGGAAGGTCTTGTAGCCAGCGGTCGATGGAAATGAGTTGTTGATCACCCGTGGGTAGAAAAAATCCTTCCGGTCCGCGGGAAAAGGTGCGAACAACCACGTCACCGCGTTGGGCATCGATGACTGCCATTATGGTGTGAATATCTGCCGGGGCGGCCTCGGCGATTGTTTCCAAGGTATTTACGCCCAAGACTTCTGCACCTACCGAATAGGCAAAAGTTTTGGCCATGGTTACGCCAATCCGAAGGCCGGTGAACGAACCGGGGCCGATGGTCAGTGCGACAAGTTGCACGTCGGCGGGTTTCCAGCCCACGCGCTCAAGCAGGGTTGCAATGCCGGGCGGGAGCGATTGGGCGGTGCGTTGTTGGGGATTTAACTCCAATTCCAGCAACAACTTACCATCGGTCATTGCCGCCACGCTCCCGATCCAATTAGTGGTTTCCAAAGCCAGGATATTCATGGCAAGCCCTCACCCTAGCCCTCTCCCATAGGGAGAGGGGACTTTCTACTTAATCCTCTCCCAAAGGGAGAGGGGACTTTTTCGTGAATGTTAACCATCAATTTTAAGGCGACCTCTCGACTTGAGCATGTAATCCTGCAACAATACAGTTTAACTTACCTGCAAGCGACCCCCCCCTCTAACTGATCCGGCCACCGCCGGTGTTTTAAAGCGTGAAACGAGCCCTCATAAGCGACATCCACAGCAACATCGAGAGCCTCGAAGCGGTTTTGGCCGACATTCGCTATCAAGGCATTTCCGAGATATTCTGTCTTGGCGACCTGGTTGGATACGGACCAAATCCTCGCGAGGTGATCGATGAGGTTATGAAATGCCGGGTTTGCCTGTTGGGGAACCACGACCAAGGCGCACTGTTTGATCCCGAGGGATTCAACTCCGGGGCGGAAAGGGCCATTTTCTGGACCCGCAACCAATTGGAAAACGCAGGCGGCCCGCCCGACCAGCGCCAGCACCGCTGGGATTTTTTGGGCGAGTTGCCCCGAACTCATCAGGAACAAGGGGGCAAATTCCTTTTCGTGCACGGGTCGGCGCAATCCGCTGAATGAATACGTATTCCCCGAAGATATTTACAACAAGCGCAAGCTGGAGAAGATTTTCGCCCTTGTCACACAGTATGTTTTTCAAGGCCATACGCACGTGCCCGGGGTGTTTACAGAGAATTTCAACTTTTTTAGTCCCGAGGAAATCAATAACGAATACCGGCTGACAAAAGAAAAGATAATGATCAACGTGGGATCGGTGGGCCAGCCCCGAGACGGCAACCCCCGGTCATGCTACGTGGTTTTGGAGGATGAAGTCGTTCGTTTCCGTAGGGTGGAATACCCCTTCGATAAAACCATTGCGAAAATCTACGATGTCCCGGAACTGGACAACTTTCTCGGGGACAGACTGCGCGACGGGCGTTAAAAGTGAGCAGGGTTCAGGATTCAGCTAAGTTGTCAGTTATCAGTTTTCAGTAAACAGTTCACTATTAAGTAAATATCCATCCCCGAATCACTTTCCGCAGAGCCGTTTTTGGCAGCAAACTAAACCCCCGGTGTGTTCACCGGCGGCTAAATAAATTTTGAACAACAAAACCTGAATCATAAAATCTAGATATGGAACGACGTTTAGTCTTATTTCTGCTGCTTTCATTTGTCATATTCACGGGCTACTTCTCAGTGATGCAGAAGTTGTATCCGCCCAAAAAACCGCAGCTCAAGGATGAGGTAGCGGCCAAGAATGATGCCGAGAAGGGCGAAAAAGCGAAAGAAGCGGATAAGGAAAAAGAAGCGGCCCGGAAAGAGGAGCAGGAAAAGGCCGCCGCACCCGAAGCGGAAAAAACGGCAACGGCCGAGGAGAAAAAGCCCGGGGAAAAAACTGCGGAGGAAGAAGAAAACCCTGCTGAAGGGGTTGCCGCCGCAGAACCGGGTCCCGCGGAAGAATGGATCAGCCTGGGCTCGGCCGATCCGGACGATCGGTATCGCATGCTGGTTACATTTACCAACCGCGGCGCGGCATTGGCTCGCGTTGAACTCAGCAGTCCGCGCTACCGCGAGATCGACGTCCGCAGCGGTTATTTGGGCCACCTGGTTATGGATAAAAACCTGCCAGGGCCGGGCCAGCTCGTGCAAGTGGTTGGCGCAGGCACGCCCGCGGCCAAGGCCGGGATCAAAGTGGGCGACATAATTCAGGAGATCAACGGCAAGCCAGTGGATTCCTTTGCCTCCTTGGATAATGAAAACAGCACCACGGAAAAGCTCATGCTGGGGCGGTCAGAGGAAGACAAAAAAAATATTTTGGAACGTACCAAGCCCGGGCAAACGGTTAAAATCAAAGTCCTTCGCGGCGGCAAAGAGCTTATTCTTTCGGCCACGCTTACGCGCCATCCGCTGGCGATCGTATCGCCCGAGAACGACGATCCGTTGTCTTTCCTGCTGACCATGCAGCAGATCGACGACAAAAAGATTCCCGACGACGAAAAAGACAAGGCAGTCGAGTTAGACCGCGAGCTAAAAGGCGTAAAGCTTCGATCAACCATGTGGGAAAAGGTCGAGGCCGATCAAACGCACGTTGTATTTTCCAAGAAATTGCCCAAGTACAATTTGGAGATTATCAAAGACGTACAGTCTGGTAAAAGTTCCGGCGGATTCGATGTCGGACCCGGATTATAAGGCTTATAACCTGGAATTTTCGATCAAGATTGTCAACACGCGGCGAAACCGCGAGAAAAGTGGCATATCGGCTGGACGGGCCGAACGGTTTGCCCACCGAAGGCTGGTGGTATGCCAACAAAGTGAGCCGCAATTGGGGCGGGGCGGGCTTGCGCGACGTAGTGGTGTCGTTCGATCAGAACGTGCCGTCAATGGTCGGTTGCCCGACAATTGCCAGCGACAAAATTGGACCTCCCTGGGAAGGACACTCGCTGACGTTTATCGGCGTGGACGCCCAATATTTTTCCGTGGTGATGATTCCACTTATGGAACATCCCAACGATATTTGGTTTGCCGCATCGCAACCGCTGCGCGTGGGCAAAGTTGATGCAAAAGCATCATTAACCTGACAAATACCTCGTTCCGCGTAATCAGCCTGCTGAAGGAATTAAAACCCGGCGAGGAACTCTCGCAAAACTTCGAGATATTCACAGGGCCGAAACGCCCGCCGCTTTTGGCCCAATATGGACTGAGCGAGTTGATTTATTACGGCTGGCCGGTATTTGCCGGGCCGGCCTTGGTGATGTCGTGGCTATTGCAAGGATTTTATTTCGTGGTGCGGAACTACGGGCTGGCGATCATCTTGTTGACCGTGCTGGTCCGCGGATGCATGTATCCGCTGAGCATAAAACAGGCACGCAGCCAGCAGAAGATGCAGGAACTGCAACCGGAAATCAAGCGCCTCACCGAAAAATACAAAACCGACATGCAAGCCCGCAGCAAGGCCCAGCAGGAATTGTTCCGCAAGCACAATTACAATCCGCTGGGCGGATGCCTGGTGCTGTTTATTCAGTTGCCCATATTTATCGGCCTTTACAAATCGCTGATGGTACGACGTGGAGCTTGCGCGATGCGCCGCTGATTTGCTCGGCCGTGCGATGGTGTTCGAATTTGGCCGCGCCCGACATGCTCTTCAATTGGACCTCGTTCATGCCGGAGTACGTCACTACCACCGGCTCGGGCATATTCTTTTTGGGTCCATATTTCAATCTTCTGCCGATTTTGACGCTTATGTTATTTATCTGGCAACAAAAAGTAATGATGCCGCCGGCCGCCGATGAACAGGCCGCCATGCAACAGAAAGTCATGAAATACATGATGATTTTCATGGGCATCATGTTTTTCAAAGTGGCCAGCGGATTGTGCATTTATTTTATTGCCACGACCCTTTGGGGCGTGTGCGAACGCAAGTTTTTGCCCAAGACCAAGCCTGCCAGGCGAGAAACGAACGTGCTCCGGTAAAAGCGAAGAATAAACGCAAATAGCAAGCGATCATATCTATGTTCCCCCTTGACGACACCATTGCCGCCATTGCTTCGGCACCTGGCGGCGCGGCGCGGGGTATTGTGCGGCTGAGCGGCCCGAATGTTCTAAAATGTCTAAGGGCGGTATTTCATTCAAACGATAAGCAGGAACTGCAGGCGCCGATGCATGCCCAGGCCATCGGAGGTTCGCTGGAATTGACGGGCATAAGCGCCCCGTGCCGTGCGATTTGTTTTTTTGGCCCCGGGGACGCAGTTATACCGGTCAAATGGTGGCGGAGTTCCACACCCTGGGTTCCCCGCCTCTGTTGGAGGCCTTATTGAAGTCGCTATGCGCGGCCGGGGCAAGAATGGCCGAGCGCGGCGAGTTCACGCTTAGGGCCTTCCTAAGCGGGCGGATCGATCTGACCCAGGCCGAGGCCGTTCTTGGGCGTGATCGAGGCCTCCGATCAGCGCGAGTTGCAGGTCGCGGCTGCTCAACTGGCCGGCGGACTGGCAGGCCCGTTGCACCATCTGCGCGACATGCTCTTGGAACTGCTGGCCCATCTGGAAGCCGGATTTGATTTCGCCGATGAGGATCTGCCTTTCATTACGACTGAACAGTTGCAAAGCAGGCTCGATGAGGCGGCGGAAAATGTGGCCCGATTGGCCGCGCAAATGGAATCGCGCGGAACGGTGCAAACGGCGGTCCGGGCGGTGCTTTTAGGCCAGCCGAACACCGGCAAAAGCAGCCTGTTTAACGCCCTGACGCGCAAAGAGCAGGCCCTGGTTTCGGAAACGCCGGGCACGACTCGCGACTACCTGGTGGCCGAGTTGGATTTTGACGGCCGAAAGTGCCAACTCATCGACACTGCCGGGTTTCACGACATGCCCACGACAAGCGTGGGCATGCCACCGGGCGGAGATCGTTAATACGCCCGATCTGGCGGCACAAACGGCCGCAGCCGAACAAATCGCCCGGGCTCATGTGCGATTGCTCTGCCTCGATGCCACGCGCCCGCTGGATTCATTGGGAACAAGCCGAACTTGCCCGGGAGGATGATTCGCATCGGATTGTGGTTTGGACGAAGATCGACATTCTCCCCTCACCCGACCAACCTTTGGTCGGTGCCCGGAGAGGGGCAGGGGGTGAGGGAGTCGATAGTGCAGTGAAATGCCCTCACCCTAACCCTCTCGCCAATAGTCGGGCCAGAGGGGACTTTTCAAGCAGCCCGATATTGTTCACCAGCAGCGTTACGGGCCAGGGGCTCGAACTGTTGCGTAATGGAATTGCGGCGGATGGCGATTTCCGCGGAAACAGTCTGCGGCGACGTTGTGGCAAGCACCGCCGCCCGCTGCCGCGAGTCGCTCGATCGGGCCGGAGAAAGTCTGCAAAACGCCCGGGATCTATCCCGATCGAAAAACGGCGAGGAATTCATCGCCGCCGAAATCCGCATGGCCCTTGATGAAATTGGCAAGGTAGTTGGCGCGGTCTATACGGACGACGTGCTGGACCGTATTTTCAGCCGGTTTTGCGTGGGAAAATAATAGTTAGTTTGGGTGGCATGTTTCGATGTGCACCGGGCAAATGCTTCCGTTTATGTTTTCGCCGCGTGGAAAGTCGCTCGAAGTATTGGCGGTTTAGCTCTTCCCAGCCGCGGGGCGATGGATCCTGCATGCCGCCAAGGATCTCCTTTTGGATCTCGGTAGGCAGGTTGGCGGTGGAATCCTTGCGGACCTCGAACTCGCCTTGGAGATATTGCTTTACGTTGCCCAGTCCGCCGACGAGCACGCTCCGCTGGCGCAAGGCGTTTTGATATCGGCCGGATTTAAGATCCAATTCGACCTGGGCCATGATTTTGATCATCTTTATCCAGATCGGTATGCTGGAAGTTGGCCACTTGGAATTTCAGATCGACGCCTTCGGCCTTGTTCCGTAGCGCGGCCTGTTTGCCGGCCAGGCGCTGCAAATCGCGTTGGCCGGGCGACTTGGGCACAGGTCCTTCGAGCCCTTCGCCGCCTTGACCGCTTTCTTTTCCGCCGCCGGTGGCCCCGCCCACGGAATCCTTGCTGTGATCCTTGATCTGGCCTTTTACATAAGGGTCGGGCGTAAGCCGGCTGGGCGTGTTGCGCCCGCCCTTGCCCACCGCTTCGTCGCCGACGAACTCGCCGCTGGCTTTTCCTTGCCGTCCTTCGCCCGATCGGCCGCCGATTTCGCTGGAGTTGGGCAGTCGATTGCCGGTCACGCCTTTGGCGCTCATGTTCGAGATTGGGCCGTCCATGGCATCCCAGCCCGCGCCTTTGTCCAGCGAATCGGCCGCGCTGCTGGAGACGTCCTCCATTTCATCGAAAATGTCGCTCTCCTTCTCCATCAGGTCGCCGATCATGTCTTCCAATTCGCCGGGCAATTCGGCCATGGGGGCTTCTTTGTCCTTGTCGGTTAACGATTCCTCCTGGCTCCATTTTTCGCGGTCTGGGGTATCGGGGAGCCATTTTTCAATGTTGGTTTTCAGTTCCTCGGCCTTCTCGTAGCCCAGTTGTTCCAAGGGAACGGCGATATCCGTGGTTTTTTTCAAAAGGGCGTCCTCGGCCATTTTCAACTCGGTTTGGATCTCGACCGATTCCTTTAGCGCCGATGAATTGGCAAAATCCTGCTCGGGCAGTTTGCTCAAGTCGGAATGCAGCTCATTGATGAACTTGGCCCAATCGTCCTCGGCGGCGGCCAAGGCCTTTAGGGCTTCCTCCTGTTGCTTTGTAAAATCTTCGACCGGGATTTTCGCCAGGTTTTCACTGGCTTCGATCACCTTTTTCTGCTGTTCAAGGAACTTGTCAAGCCTATTGCGGATTTCTTCGAGCTTGGCTTTGGCATCGTCGGGCAGGTTGCCGCCGGGCCGTTTTTTCATCTCGGCAAGGGCCTGTTCCTCCGCATGTCGCGCAACATCGAGCAATTTTCGCAGCACGTCGATGATGCGGTCCTGCACGGCCATGAGTTTGCCCGACGGCTGGTTGAATTCTTCCAACGATTTCAGCTTCACCAGATCGTCGCACTGCGAAACTGCGGCGAGCATATCGCCGAAGGCCAGGCCGTTGATGACCCGTCTGATGGTTTGACGTTCCTCCACGTCGGAGCGGCCGATGGAATTGACGATTTCGACCGATGATTTTTGGATCTCGACTTGTTGCCTGCGCACATCGCCGGCATCGGCGGTTCGATCGGCCAATTTTTGTGTTTTGAGAATCCCCGCGCCCGTAATGCGGGCATGAATCTGCTTATCGAGAATCTTCATTATGTCGGCGTGCAGGCTTTCGAGTTGCACCAGGGCGGCCGAATTCTCGGCGTCTTCAGCGATGATTTTTATGGCGTGCCAAGGCGTGGCCGACTCCTGCGGCTTGAGGTCCAATCCCCAATTGTCAATCGTCCGGTTGTCCCAAGCCAATGCGCGGACCAGAACCGTTTGCCCGGGCCTAATTTCCTCGGGCTTTAGTTCCAAGTTGTGTTGGCGCGTCACAGCGGTGCTGTTTTCAAAGTCGGTCCATTGTTTTACAATAATCGCCGGCCCGTTAGCGGCAATCGATCCCTTGACGCCGCTTGCGCCTTGCTTTTCTTCGGGCGGATCCGCTTGGAGCGAGGCTCTCGATGTATCCTGATCCTGGATTTTCATTTCCAACCGAACCCGATCAATTCCGTAATCGTCGCCGGCGCGGATTGTAATCGGCACGGTTGCGCCTGGGGCCGAAGTGCTCTCTGGCGACGGCTTAAGGAGTTCCACGCTGGGTGGCTTGTCTGGAATCACTTCAATGCGATTGATTCGCGGGTCCGGGTCATTGTGGCCGGCATCGTTAATAAGATGAATGGTAAAACTAGCGTTTTTCAGAAGCGGCAGTTCAACAGCCAGCAGCCTGCCGTTTTCCTCGACCCGGCCCAAAAGCTGTTTGCCTTCCAACAGGATATGGCCTTGGGCAATGGGCGTAGAAGGTTGAATCCGCAATTGGGCCACCGAATACTGTCGGGGCCTCGAGGTCGGCGGTGTTTTGCTTAAAGGTCTCATCCCTGCGTTTAAGATAAGCCGGATAACGGTATGTGACGCTCACTTCGGCGACGATGGGCTTTTCGCGGACTTTGATCGTATAGACCGGCGTTTGCGAATCGCCGATTTCCAAGCGATATTTCACGTTTTTTAAGATCGAGGGCAAAGTGAATTTGTAATGTCTGTGTTTTTCTTCGCCCATAAGCGGTTGGGCCGATTCTTCTTCGCCATCCTGTTTGACGTATATGAGAGAGTCGTAAACGGCGGCTTGCGGGTTCTTGATGTCGGCGGTAATTTCCTGGCTGGCGCCGATGAGGATCTCGGTATTTTTCGGCATCACCTCGATTGTGCCGACTTTGCCCACCGCGGGCACGAACTCCCACGGCGAGAGCAGCCGGCCGCAGGCCGATCCCCAATTGGGAATGTTTTGCTGGCAGACAACGGCCGCGGCGATGAAAACGCACAGCAAAACCAGCGATTCGGCCAGATCGCGCGGGGTTTGCATGCAATGTCGCAAACGCACCCAGCGCGACTGCCGGGCTGCGGCCGCGTCGAAGTTGACGTGTTCGGCCTGCTGGGCCGCGTGGCGAATCGCGGCTTCGCAAAAGGCCGGATCGCCGTTGTACCGAGTCTCGGACAAATGCAGGAGATTGATAAGGCTGTTGCCCAGGTCGGTAAATTCGGCTTCAACGCGGCGGGCGGTGGCTTCCAGGCCGCGCTGGTTCAGCAACAACCGGCGCCCCACGATCCAAAGCAAAAGCCCTGTCACCACAAACCAAATAGCGAACAATGACACTAAAATGCCTTGCGAAAATCGCAAAAAAGCATCGCCAAACGTGAATATCAACCATACGCCAAACGATGTGCAAGCCGCTAATACACAGGTGCTTAAAAGCGAAAAAAACCACCATCTGTGCCGACTGGATTCGAGCCGGTGAATGATCGTCTCGGCGGGTGGCGACATGATAGGGGCTAGGGGTTAGGGGTTAATAAGTTTAGCCGCGAGCCGCAGGCGAGCGTGTTCGCAGGCAGTTCCCGTTCACACGGAGGAGCATGTGAACGAGTTAACAAATTCAATAATTTTTCATTCCGCATTCATCCTTCATCCTTCATCCCTCATCCTTCATCCTTTCTAATGCGTTACAGCGAAAACAATGGCGTTGGCGCCGATCTTCAGGGCCGAATCGTCTTTCAAACCGTAACTGTAGGGGTGCGCGAATTGTTCCCAACCGTTGCCCAGATCGAAACGGCTATAGATCACAGCCAATCGGCCGTCGATGCTGATGCCCTCCAAGGGCGGCGTGTTCATTGCTCCGAAATCCTCGCGCATCCGCGGAGTGTAATCGACTTGCTTGATGTCGTAATGGCAATGATAAAGCGGATGATCCAGGGGCAGGTTTTCCAGGCGACTGCCGGGCAGGACCTTGGCCATTTCGCGGCGAAAAGCGATGTCAAATGCGATACGCCCGCAACAGGAGTCGGCCAGTAGCAGTCCGCCGGCTTTCAGGTAGCGTTGCAACGCGGCCGTTTCCTCCGGGCTCCAGGCGAATTCATAGTGCCCGGTGATATATAACAGGGGATAAGTCGCCGTTTTCGGGTCTTTGAGGCGGACGTTTTCGCGTTTGAATTTCACCTCCAGCGTGGAGTTTTCCTTGGCGAATTTTAGCAGGTTGTGCACGCCGGATGGATCGGGATCCCAGTCGCCGTCGTGGATGATCTGGGCGAAGACGAAATCGTCGCGGGTGGGGGCCGTGGCTTCATAGTAAACCTTGGTGGAACTCAAGAATCGCCCTAATTGGAACGAACCCAGTACATAGGTCACAAGGTTTGCCCCGACCTCCCGGGCCTGGTCGATGATTACGCGCGTGCCGCGTGGATGTTCGTGCCCGTCCCAGCCGCAGGTCAGGTCGCGGGGTGAAAATACAAGGCCCGCGCGGCAACCGAAATTTATCCCTTCCAGGCACGGGGCCTCGGAAAAGGTCGAACCGTCGCCTTTTTTGTAGGTCAGATTGCCCAGTTTATAATACGAGGCATAAACCGGATCGTCCGGCGATAACTTTCTGAGTGGTCGCGTGGGAAACATCAATTCGATTTCATGGCGAAAGGCGTCGGCAAAATCGTTCCAGCCGCAGCAGGCGTCGGCCAGTATCGTGCCGCCGTCCATTATGTAGCGGGCGATTTTTTGGCGGATTTCGTCGTCCAATTCGAACTTGTTGTGTCCGGCGAAAAGCAGAGCCGGCAGTTCGCGGGGATCGTAGGAGAAATGTTCGAAATCGGCCTCGATGGCCCGATAATTGATGCCCAGTTTTTGATTGGTCCACACGAGCAGACTTTGCACGTCGGCCGGATCGGTCATCCAGTCGCGATATTGCACTCGCTTGCCGTCCTTGGTCTCCCAGCGCGCTTGTCCCATGGCCATTTTGCCGATCAAGGCGGGCGGACTCGGTGGGCGTTTCTTCTCGCTTCGCCGCAAGGGCGTGACCGGCAATGGCAAGGGGGCAAACGATTCGCCGCCGGTTTGATGCTGCGGCTTGGCCGGCGGGGGCGGGCCGCAATCGATCGGTCCGGAATTGCCATCCGCCGCCCAGAGCAAAAAAGGCAGGCTTAAATTGCCAATTGTGCCGCCCAGTGCAGCGGTCACGCCGATTTGCTCGATGAACTTCCGCCGCGATAGTTCCTGTTCCGATCTTTCGGGCGATGGCATGGCTAGATTCTCTTTAACATTTAGCAGCTAAATTCGCATTATAGAGGATTATATACACCAACAAGTATTTTGACCGAACAATAGTCTCTAAGTCAATGGATAAACCAGTCGTTAGCGGTATAATACCATCAACCAACGCGGGGTAAATCACTGGCTTTATCGAGGATTTACCTATGCCAGGGCGATTAGATTTGGATTACAACAAGAATAGAACGATGCCCTTGAGAGTTGTATTAATGATTAAGGTCTTTAATTCGATTGTTATTACAATAGGCCTAATGCTCGTCAACGTTTGGGCTATATCTGCCCAGGAACCGCCGCCGGTCAATCCTTTTGGGTCGACAATCGCACAACGCGAAGACACCGTGCCGGGCTATGTGGAACTTTCGGACGGCTCGATCCACCCAGGACAAATCTATCTTACTCGAGATAAACGCTTGAAGATCGCGGACGAGCAATCCGAGCGGCAACGGGAAGTGCCGCTTAGCGCCGTTAAACAAATCGGTTGCACAATCAAAAAAGAATGGCTGGAGAAAGAGTGGAAATTCAAGGAATTGGCAAAAGACGAGAAAATGTACACGGGCCGATCGTATCCCGTCCGGGAGTACGAGCACACAATCAGGCTTAAAGATGGCCGAACCATAAGCGGCGGCCTGTCGGAAATCGTGTATGTCGAGCCAATCGATAACAATCCTGCCAAGTCCGGCGGATCCCGGCCTGAAATAAAAGCAGAGCAATTTATCCTGAATAAACGAAACAAGGGAGAAATCGGCGAGGATTTAAATTCCCTGGTCTATGTGAAATTGATTAAACTGGGGAAAGAGGCCTACGAGGAGGGAAAACAAAAAGCCGCTGAAAATGAAAAGAAAGTCAAAAAGAAATAAATGCGAAAAGAGTGATAATAGATGATCAACTTTTCCCTCGAACAAGGCTCCCGCATTACAACCATGCTGGCGGTCGCCGTCGCGGCGATTCTCTTGACGGGGATTTTTTATCGCCGCGCGTTTACAATGCTCAAACACCGGCAGTGGCTGATGCTTTTCGCCCTGCGCGCGGCGGCGATAGTGCTCGTGGTGCTGCTCTTATTCCGCCCGATTTACATCTATCAGAAGGAATTGTCGAAGCGGCCTGCGCTGGTGTTTTTGCTGGACCGTTCGGCATTGATGAGCATAGCCGACGACGCCTCGGGCGTGACGCGTTTCGACCAGGCCCGACAGCAGATCGAAAAATGGTGGGCCAAGTTGAAAGATAATTTCGATCTGCATTTGATCGCCTTCGATGAAACGGCCCAGCTTATGAAAGACGTCAAAGATCTGGACTCCATGGCCGCGGACGGGAAGGCTACGTCACTTAGCCGGGCATTGGAGGCCGTGGCGCAACTAGCCCCAAAGCGCGACCTTGAGGCGATGATCTTGTTTTCCGACGGCATCCACAATTCGGCCCGCAGCCCTTTGGAAGTGGCTGGTAAACTGGGCTCGGTCGTGCATTGCGTGGGCGTGGGGGCCAGCCTGCGGAACAATGTCTCTTATCGAGATATCCAGGTGACCGGTGTCGATTGCCCGGACCGCTTATTTCTAAACAATATGGCCCGGATTACAGCCTCGATAGAAGGAATCGGCCTGGCCGGCCGGGTGGTCCGGGTGGAGTTGGAGGAGGACGGTCAGAAAATTGCGGAAAAAGAACTCACCATTCAAGGCGGAGACAATCCGCAGCAAATTTCTTTTGATTTTCGACCCGCAAGTAAAGGCCGACACGTTTATACCGTAAAAGTGCCGCCGGTTCCTGAAGAAAAAATCACGCAGAACAACCAGCGGTCGGCCATTACGTTGGTGGTCGAGCCGGGCATTCGCGTGTTGTATCTCGAAGGCACCTTGCGCACGGAATACGGGGCCCTGGTCGATCGATTTTTGGCCAAGGATCCCGACGTTGAGTTCTACTCCTTGGTGCAAACCCGCCCGAATGTATTTTTAAAGCGTACGAACATGACAGATCTGAAAATCGAGGTCATTCCCAACGATGCCGAGACCATTAACAAATTCGACGTGTTTATCATCGGCGACATCGACAGCACGTACATCAAACCGCAGCAACAGGAGTTGATCTCGCGGCGGGTGCGGGAAGGTGCGGGACTGATAATGCTGGGCGGGTATCACAGTCTTGGGCCGGGCGGATACGCCGACGCGCCGCTGGGACGGATTTTACCCGTCGCGCTGGGCGGCCGCGATATCGGCCAGAATACTGAACCCTTCTTGCCCGTGCTCACGCCCGAGGGTTCGCGCCATCCGATCTTTGCCAACATTGCGGGCTTTTTCCCAACCCGGCAGGGCAAAGCGAAGGTCGCCGGGCTGCCGCTATTGGACGGCTGTACCCGAGTGCAAGGACCGCGTCCGGGGGCATCGCTTTTGGCTACAGTTTCGGGCGAATCGGGGCGATGCCGATACTGGCCGTGCAACCGGTTGACAAGGGCCGCAGCGCAGTTTTCACCGGCGATACCACGCGGAAATGGCAGCAAGGGCCCAAGGCAATGGATCAGGAATCGCCTTTTCTGCGATTCTGGGGGCAGACGGTGCGCTGGCTGGCCGGGCGCTCGGAGGCGGTTGAGGCTACGTCCGGCGTGGACGTCAGCCTGGACAAAGGATATTACGAGCCCGAGGAAGCGGTGCGGATTTCAGCCACGGTCCGCGACAAGGACGGACAAGGCACCAACGACGCCAAGGTGACGGTCAAGATGCAAAGCCCCGCCGGGCAATCCGACCAGGTCGCCCTTTCGCCGCAGCCGGGTCCGGCCGGACATTACGGCGGCACGTTCGATCCCAAGGCGGCGGGCAATTATCAGTTTACGGTCGTGGCACGATTGGGCGAATCGACTTTCTCGAGCGGGAAAATCGCTTTTGAGGTCGGGCGTCCGGACCTGGAATTCGATAAACTCGATCTGGACGAGAAGATGCTGGCCCGCATCGCCGCCGACGCGAAAGGCCGATACTTCCACATTACCACGGCCGACCTGCTTTTAAGCCAACTCGATCGTTCACAGCGTAAGCGCAGCCAGTACGTGGATGCCCGCTTTACAGTCCGCCGCTGTTTTGGGCCCTTTTCGTGGGCGTTATCACAGTGGAATGGATAATGAGAAGAAAATATCAATTACGGTAACAAATAACATGCCTCACAAAACCGGTTATCGATATCTGGAACCTACGGCATTAGCCCGGGTGAAAAACCTGGCGGTAGTGGCCCGCGGCGTGGTCGAGGGGGCTATCAGCGGGCTGCATTCCAGTCCGTACAAAGGATTCAGCGTGGAGTTCGCCGAACATCGGGAATACACGTCCGGCGACGACCTCAGGCATCTCGATTATCGCATGTTCGCTCGAACCGATCGTCTCTACATTAAACAATACGAAGAAGAGACGAACATGCGGGTGCAAATTTTGCTGGATACCAGCGGTTCGATGGGCTACAGCCACGGCGAACGCCTGACCAAGCTGGAATACGGCTCATATTTGACGGCCGTTTTGTCGTACCTGATGACGCGGCAGCAGGATTCGGTGGGCTTGACGTCGTTTGACACGGCGATCCGGCTGGACATGCCCGCCCGCAGTTCGCCGCGGCATTTCAACGACATGATGCGGTGGCTGGAGGCGATTAAGCCCGGAGGCGACACCGACATCGCCGAAACGCTGCACCGCCTGGCGAATCGCTTCAAACGCCGCTGCCTGATCGTGCTTATAAGCGACCTGTACGACGATCCGGAAGAGGTGATCCGGGCGTTGCACCATTTCCGCCACCGGAGGCATGAAGTGATCCTATTTCATGTGCTCGACAAGGCCGAAATTGAATTTCCATTTAACGAAGTGATCGCCTTTCATGACCTGGAAACGAATCAGCGCCTTCAAGTCGATCCGGCTTATGTCCGCGACGTTTACCGGAAACAAATCGGCGAGTTTATCGAGACTTACCGCCGCGCCTGCGCCGAGGCCCAGATCGACTACGTGTTGTCGGACACCTCGACGCCCTATGACTTTATGTTGTCGCGATATATTAGTTCGAGAAATCGACAAGGATGAAGACAGAAATGACAAATGACAAATGACGAAAGAAGGACGAAATTTGAATGACGAATGATGAATCAATAACTTCGTCATTAGACATTCGTGCTTCGTCATTTACCCTAATCACTAATCCCTAATCACTAGCCCCTACCCCATGTCCTTTGCCGCCCCAATATTTCTGTTTGCCGCCTTGGCCGCCGCAATACCGGTAGTGCTGCACATGATCAATCGGCAACGGGCGAAGAATTTACCTTTTAGCACTTTGCGATTTTTGCGGGTAAGCGCGGAAAAAACCCGTCGCAAGAAACGCATCCACGACGTCTTGTTGATGGCCCTAAGGGCGGCGGTTCTGTTCCTGATAGCCGCCGGACTGGCCAAACCCACGGTCACCAGTCTGAGCTCGCTTTGGGGCGGGGCGAATTCGGCGGCAGCCATTATCCTCGACAATTCGGCGAGCATGGGCATGATCGACCAGGACCGTCCCCGGTTCGACACGGCCTCGGCCGCGGCCCTGCAAATCCTCGACGAACTCAAAGACGGCGACGAGGCGGCCTTGTTCATAACCGGCGGGCCGGTTTACCCGGAATTGGGCAAACTGTTTCGCACCCAAGAACAAATCCGCCAGATATTGGCCCAATCGCACGTAAGTTACCAGCGGGCCGATCTGGCCTATGAGGTCCAACAAGCCCGGGCGCTATTGGCCACATCCTCCGCTTCCAACAAACAAATATACGTGATTACAGATATGCAAAAGGTGTCTTGGGAAAATTGGAAAGACGCCGCTAAAGTTCTTAAAGCCGGTTCCATTAAAAAGGCGGAAAGGCGCCGCCGGCGATATTTCTCCCGCATCTGGCAAGGATGCCGCGGCGACCGAGGATGAGCAGACGCTCAAGATCCCCATCATCTTCATCGATTGCAACCGTGCGCCAAAGCCCAACGTGGCCGTGCAAGGCCTGGAATTGGAAGCCGAGGTGCCTGTGGCGGGCTTGCCGGTAAAGGCCTCGGTCGAACTCCTCAATACATCTTCCGTCTCGCAGCAGCGCGTGGTGGAATTGTATGTGGACGGGAATAAGGAGTCGAGCAGTCCGGAGCTGGAACTCCCGCCGCTTGGTCGAGTGAAACATGATTTTGTTTTCAGCTATAAAGGCGGCGGCCTGCATCGCGGCGAGGTCCGCCTGGCAGGCGAAGACGGCTCGAAATACGACGACCGGCGGTTTTTCGCCCAGGAAGTCGATCAAAACATCGCCGTGGCCGTGGTCAAGGCAAAACGGCATGAAATTCCATATCTTGACGATGCGTTTTACCTGGAAAATGCCCTGTCGGCAGGCAAATCGGGCGGCGGGGCCATTCGCACTACTACGCTTTTGGCCGGAGATCTGGCCAGTGAACCGCTTGCGAATTACAAGGTGATTTTTTGCGTGAACCTGCCCGCGCCGGATGCGGATCTGGCCCAGCGGCTGCGCGAATATGTGACCCAGGGCGGCAATTTGGTGTGGATCGCCGGCGATAATGTTAATGTCGAAGCGTATAATCAGATGAACGAGCAAGCCCAAGATCAGTTACTGCCCGCTCCGCTTGTAGACGTTCGCACACCCGGGGCGGATGACAATCGCGACAGTTGGCATATAAACTATCTCGACAAGGAATATCCGGCCCTGGGCCGGCTGACCGAGCCGGCCTCGCTTTACGAATCGGTGCTGGTTTACAAGCAGGTGCGCATGGCGACCGCCGATAAAGGCGAGGCCCGGGTCCTGGCCCGATTGGACGACGGCGAGCCGCTGCTTGTAATGCGCAAAGTTGAAGAGGGCAACGTGCTGATGCTGGGGACCGGAGTGCACACTGCTTGGACCAACCTGCCGCTTCGGCCCATTTTTTTGCCGCTTATCGACCGGCTGACATTCGAACTGTCCGGCGTCGAACAAGCGCACCACTCGGTTTTGGCGGGGGCCCCGCTGGAGCTGAAGTTTGAACATGCCTCGCAGCCGATCGGCGTGGAGGTACTTACACCCACGGGCGAGACTATGCGACTGACGACCACTCCTATGGAAGATAAAAAAGGGCAATCATCTAAGTCCCCTCTCCCGCCGGGAGAGGGCCAGGGTGAGGGCCAGATATTCCGCTATGCCGACACGTACGATATCGGCATCTATCTATTACGCCTGCTCGACGCGGCGCGGGCCACGCCTATCGCTTATGCGGTGAATGTCGATCCGGAAGAATTCGACCCGGCGACGATCGATCGGGAGGAACTGCATAAAACATTCGCAAAGACGCCCTTGATCTTCGCCGAGAATCCGGATGATCTTTCCGGCACTTTCGCCTGGCTCAGGGAAGGCAAAAGTCTTTGGGGCTTGTTCCTCACGGTAGTGTTGATCGGGTTGGTCTTCGAGTCGTTTGTATCAAATTTGCTGACCGCGAAAAAGATTTAACCCCCGGTGTGTTCACCGGGGGCTATTGAGTCTTATATTGATAATGTCATTAGCCGGCGGTCAAAGACCGCCGGAATATGAGCGAAATCCCGCCGGCGGCTGTTAGCCGCCGGCTATTGCGTGTGACATTAGTTAAATGATTTTTCGATAAACAGATAATATGTAACCGTATTACGCGTTCTTTTTGGCGAAATCGAGCATGAAATCGCGGAGTTGTTTTACGCCTTCGACCGGCATGGCGTTGTAGATCGAGGCCCGGCAACCGCCAACCGAACGGTGGCCTTTTAATTCGCACAACCCTACTGCCGTCGCCTGCTTGAGGAACGGGTCTTCCAATTCGGTCTTGGCCAGTTTGAAGGGCACGTTCATTATCGAGCGGCAGTCCGGCTCGGCGTGGGGCATGTAAAAGCCTTTGGACTGCTCGATGGCGTCGTACAGCATTTTGGCTTTTGACTTGTTGATTTCGGCCATCTTGGCCAATCCGCCGACTGTGTTCAAAAGCCAGTCGGTAACCAGTTTCACCATGTAGATGGCGAAGGTGGGCGGGGTGTTCAGCAGCGATTTGCCTTCGGCGAAAACTTTATAGTTCAGAAGCGAGGGCAGATCGGCCGGCGACTTGGCCACCAGGTCGTCGCGAATTATGACCATTGTTACGCCCGCCGGTCCCAGGTTCTTCTGGGCGCAGGCGAAAATAAGACCGTATTTCTGGATGGGAATGGGCCGCGATAGAATGTCGGAGGAGGAGTCGCATATCAACGGCACGTTGCCTACGTCGGGCTCGGTCTGATACTGCACGCCCTGGATGGTCTCGTTCGAGGTCATGTAAACGTAGGCGGCGTCAGGATCGATCTTCAATTCCGCTTGCTTGGGCACGCGGTTGAAATTTGTGGCTTTGCCGTCCCAGATGGCCTTGGCGTTGCCTTGAGTTTTGGCTTCGTCGAATGCCTTTTTGCTCCAGGTTCCGTTGACGATGTAATCGGCCGGTTTTGCCCGTGCTTCGCGAGGAAATTCATGGGGATCATGCCGAATTGCAGCACCGCCCCGCCTTGCATAAACAGCACGCGATAGTTGTCGGGAATCGGCCAGCAGGGTGCGGATATTGGCTTCGGCCTGGGTGATAATCTTGTCGAAGGCCTTGGAGCGGTGGCTGGTTTCCAGAATCGAACAGCCCGCGCCCGGCAGGGCCACTAAATCGCGTTGGGCCTCTTCCAAGGCCGGCAAAGGCAATACGGCGGGGCCGGGAGAAAAATTATATACGCGCTTTTCCATAAAAACTGCTCCTCAGTAGGGTAAAAGTGACAAAATTGGGAATGAATTAGTGTACCGAAAAACGTGTCGTTGTCCAGCAGGGTTATGACTAAGACAATCGAAATAGATTAAGAGTTCGGTCGTCACAAGGGGAATTGACGAGCCGGGAACGTCTATCTATATTCGATAGTTTGCATCGTTTCCCACTAAATAAGAGGGTATCGTGCCGACCAGCGCTCCAGGCAAACAAAGTTTCGTCCGCACAGTACTTGGCGACATACGGGCACAAGAGGTGGGGTTTACGCATTGCCACGAGCACCTTTTCATCCTTCCAGGCCGCAGCCAGGAGGTCGATCCCGGATATCTGCTCGACGATCTGGATAAAACCACCGCCGAATTGGGCCTGTTTTACGCGGCCGACGGCCGGACCGTCGTCGACGCCCAAGGCATCGGCCAGGAACGGGCGCCCAATCTGCTACAATTGGCTTCCCAACGCTCGAAGGTAAACATTATTGCCTGCACGGGCTTTCATCGCGGCGTTTTCTATGAGGACGATCATTTCCGCTATCACGAGTCGGTCGAGGCCATGGCCCAGCGGATGATCGATGAAATCAACATAGGCATGGCAATATATGCCGGCTCGGACATTGTGGAGCGAACCAACATTCGAGCGGGCCTGATAAAGTTCGCCGCTGATTACCACGTGATCAACGATAATGCCCGAAAAGTCGCCGAGGCAGTTGCCGCGGCCCACTTTGCCACAGGCGCGCCGATCCTTACGCACTGCGAGTGGGGCACATGCGCGTTGGAACAGGTGCAGATGTTCTCCAAATTGGGGGTCCATCCCTCGTGCTTGTTGATCAGCCATTTGGATCGAAACCTGGACCGCTACGTACACGAGGACGTTGCCCATACCGGCGCTTACCTGGTTTACGACGGCATCTCCCGTGTGGAAATTCATTCCGACATGGAAATTATCGAACTCATCCGCCGCATGATGGAAGAAGGATACGGCCGGCAGATTCTGCTGGGCATGGACATGGGTCTGCGCTCGATGTGGAAATCCTACGGCGGCGGGCCGGGCATGACATATATCGGCAATGTTTTCCTCATAAAACTGCGCAGGGCCGGCTTGACCTACGAACCCATCGAAGCCTTTACCAACCGCAATCCGACCGACGCCCTGGCATTTCGCAAGTATTCGTGATATTGCAAAACTAATTGGGTATATAAGAAAAAAGGCACTTTTCACGACGATGAAGAACAATAAACAACCGCATGTGCGACCAATGGTCGCGGCTTTATGCCAGCCCCAAGCGCGACCGACGGTCGCGGCTTTATGATTTTTTCTCCGTGATCTCCGTGGCTCCGTGGTGAGTTTTTTACTCTACTTCGCGGACAATAATTTTCCCGCCGCCACGCTCGATGACTTCCACGCGCCGGCCTTGGGGGATGAAATCGCCGTCGGTGGCCACTTCGATAATTTGCGCACCGAATCGGGCCTTGCCGGCGGGACGCAACGACGATTGGGCAACGCCCACGTCGCCTACATTAACTGTAATCTGATTTGCCTGCTGCGATGCAACAGGCGGATTGGCCAAATTGGCCGGCTCATCTTTAAAGCCATAGACCGGATGGGGCGGGCGGAGCATCATTTTGTTGAAAAGGGGTATGGAGCCGAATTTTTTGCTGATCAAAAACGCCGCCAGTAAAAATCCCCCGCCGGAACAAAAGATTATCAACAGCGTGTGGGTTAATTGCGTAAGTTCGCGGTTATTATGAGGGATAAGGAAATTCTGGCAAGCCATAATCAGGCTGATGAGGATCAGCACTACGCCGGTCAAGCCCACCACGCCGAAACCGGGAATTATAAACAACTCGGCGATCAGGCAGAGCACGCCCACGGCGAAAAGCATGACATCGAACCAATTGGCCGTGCCGCCCAAAAAATGGCTCCAAAAAAACAGGGCGAAACACAAACCGGCAATAAGGCCGCCGATACCCATGCCCGGCGACAGGAATTCGATGTACAACCCGATCAGTCCAAGGATGATTAATATTCCGATAATAAGCGGATTGTACAAAACGTATACGAACGTATCGACGCCGCTTGGTTCAAGGATGGTCAAGTCCCCGGTCAGCTTGTAACGCTCGTTAAGATTTTCTCGCGAATCGGCCATTCCTTGGGCAAGACCATCTTCCACTGCCCGGCGCCCGCTGAGTTCCAGGAATCGATCATGGCCGGATTCCGCAACAGGCGCGATAGTTTCCCATTGTTCGGGATTGGCCTCGATTTCCGGCTTTGACTTGCAGGTTATTTCGCCGGTTTTTTTGTCTTTCACCCGGAAGACTTGCAGATTCTTATCGACCATGGCCTCGGCCAGGGCCGGCGGGCGGCCTTTGGCCGCGGCCAGTCCCCGGACTTCCTGGGCCAAGTGACTGACGATTTTTTCCGGGGCGAACCTGAACTGCGAATTTTCGTCCTGAAAGATCGGGCCCGCATCGCCGATCAGCGCGTTGGGGGCCATTATGATATCGTCGCAGCCCAAGGCCATGATGGCCGCGCCGCTTAACGCCTGCTTGGGTACGTAAGCCACGGTATGGGCGAAATCCAGGTCCCGCAATCGACCGGCCATATCCAGGGAATCGGCCAAAGTCCCGCCCGGGCTGTCGATCTCCAGGATAATCAAGTCGGCGCCATCGGCTTTGGCCGCATCCAATTTACGATCGAAATATGCCGCGAGCATCGGCCCGATAACACCCTCGATCCGGATCAGCACACCATGTGAGTATTTCTGTTGCTGGTCTCTTCCCGGATCCCTATCAGTCTTATCGGCGACCTCTACACCACGGACTAAGAGAGCAGTAAACAAATAGACCACGGCTGTCAGAAGGCCAATCGAAAATTTGTTCAATTCGCAATTTGCAATGTGCAATTTACATTTTGCATTCATTTTATTTTTGCTCATGTGAAGCGGTTTTCGCAGCCGGGCGGGACTGTTTTGCCGCGATCGTTTCGCCGTAGGATGATTCGGGCACGGTTTTCAATATTTTTTCGATCACATGGTCCACGTCGATGCCTTCGGCGTCGGCATTAAAATTGGTGATGATGCGGTGCCGCAGCACGGGGTAGGCCATGGCCCGCACGTCGTCCGCGCCGATGGCATACCGCCCGTGCAGGATGGCCCGGGCCTTTGCGGTGAGGATAATGTTCTGCGCCGCCCTGGGGCCTGCGCCCAGGCCAGCCATTTCTTGACGAAATCGGGGCTGGGCGGCTCTTTCGGACGCGTGGCGCGAACCAGGTCCACGGCATAATCGACCACATGCTGGCTGGCAGGCACCTGGCGAACGAGCTGCTGAATCCACAAAATGTCGGGTCCCTGGAGCACGGGCTTGAGCTCGTAGCGCTGGGTTTGCGTGGTGGCCAAAACAATGTCGCGTTCCTCGGTCCGGG
The DNA here is from genome assembly GCA_963844755.1 of Pirellulales bacterium. Classification (GTDB taxonomy): domain Bacteria; phylum Planctomycetota; class Planctomycetia; order Pirellulales; family Thermoguttaceae; genus JBEKIK01. The sequence continues at coordinate 115,115 of CAWJPM010000010.1, read as the reverse complement.
TAGGATATCCGATGTTGATCGAGAGCATGAAGCGGTCCAATTGGGCCTCGGGCAGGGGATAGGTTCCTTCCTGCTCGATTGGGTTCTGCGTTGCCATCACGAAAAACGGCTGCTCCAACTTGTAGGTTTTGCCGGCCACGGTTACTTCCTGCTCTTGCATGGCCTGGAGCAAGGCGGCCTGGGTTTTTGGCGGGGTGCGGTTGATCTCGTCGGCCAGGAGGATATTGGAAAAGATCGGCCCGTGAACAAAACGGAACGACCGCTGCCCGGTGGCCGGATCCTGGTCGATAATCTCCGTGCCCGTGATGTCGCTGGGCATCAGATCGGGCGTGAATTGAATCCGCTGGAATCGGAGGCGCAGAGTCTGGGCCAGTGTGGAAACGGCCAGCGTTTTGGCCAGTCCGGGCACGCCGATGGTCAGGCAATTTCCCCGGGCAAAGATGCAGATCAACATCTGCTCGATCATCTCGTCCTGGCCTATGATCACTTTATGGATTTCGTTGACCATGGTTTCCCGGGCTTGGGAAATGCGGCGAACGGCTTCTTCCGGACTAATTTGGGGGGTAAGTGCCGGCATGGATTGCTTTGCTCCTTCCCTGTGGGGATCGATCGGCTTAAACTATCAAGTGGGGCTGATTATCCTATTTTAACCTGAGATGCAATCATTAAAATTCATCATTCCGGTTGCGATATTACTCGGCCCCTTGATATCGGGTATCGGCCAGGCTCAATCTTACCATCGGGGAGGCACGGAATTCAATGCCATGCGGGTGGTCGAGCTTGGCACTGGTAAATCGTTCGATGCGGCAGTAACGGAGTTTTTTCACCATGGCGAGATAAAACCCGACGGGCGCAACGTAATTGTCGCTACAAAGGATCAATTGGTTCCATGCCGGGTGCTGCAATTAGGTCCGGGCGATTTCTGCCGGCTTGCCTTTCAAACTATCAAAGGGCAAACCCAGTACGACATACTTTATGGCGGCGATCCGCCCACCGAGAGTCCGCCGCCGTGGACCTGTAAGGACGGGCTTCTTCTGGAAACCCGGCATTTCGCCAGATGTAATTTACAAAACCTGGAGCCTTTGCGAAGGGCATACGAGTCGTCAGTACCGTTCGGCAGCGATTATGTGGACAGCGTGTTCCACGGCAGCAACCCGTTTTCTTTGAAACGCGAACCGTTCTTCAGCAAATACACGGGCTATATAGACATCCCGGCGGCGGGCAAGTACGGATTTATAACCGCCAGCCAGGACGCCAGTTTTTTATTGATCGACGATAAGGTGGTCACTTCGGCGCCCGGCAGGCACGGGCCGCTGCGAAATGCTCTTCGCAATGTTCGGCAAGACGTGCAACTTACGGCCGGCCTGCACAAGTTCGAGTATTATCACGCCGCAGCGGGTTCGGACGCGATAATGGCGGCGTATTGGGAGATCAATCCGCTGGATCCGAAGCCGAAACCGCAGATGATTTCGCCGACTGTTTTTCACGCCGACCGTATCGCCCGCCTGCCTGCCGGAACATTGACACTTCGCACTTCCAAGCAGGTGCCTGATTTTTCCATGAAAATCACGGGCGACGTGCCTTTGCCCGACAACCAGCCGCCGCTCGTGGTGGTTTTCTTTCACGACGCTTCGCCCAAGTCGATGATCAGTCAGAACAAGGGGCTATGGGATTTCGGCGACGGGCAAACGAGCATCGATATTAATCCCGTGCACGTTTATTTGCGGCCCGGATTGTATAGCGTTAAACTTTCATTTCGTCTTAGCGGCAGAACGGCGGAAATAACAAATCGCGTCGAGGTCGAGGCGCCATCGCTCGATTACAAGGATAAACTCCACGAGATCAGCGATCATTTGAAATTGCTGGACACGTATAACCTCCGCACGCTCGACGCGGCCTCTTTGCGGCAGTTGGTTTATGCCTACGAGCTTAAAGCATCGCAGCTTTCGGGCCGGGCCGATGATTTGAAAAAAGAAATCGAGGAAGGACCGGCGGATCCGAATCGAAAGCCGGACGATGAAATAGAAATAGCACGGAAGAAAAGGCTGATTGAAAATCTATTATCCGAGTCGCGGCAATTTATTTCGCAAGCCGTTGATAAGGGAAAAGCGGCATTTGCCGATGATTCGACCGCCATAGGCGACGATGACCTGATGAAACTCACTTTACACATCGCGCCTATTGCCCGATGCCGGCTGGGCGACTCGCCCGGAGCACTTCAAATATGGGAAGGCGCAGCCGGGTGCATCAAAAATCCGGCATTGAAAGCCGAATGTCAAATCTCCGCGGCCGATATCCTTATAAATGATCTGGTCAAAGTACAAGACGCCAAGACGCTTTTGGACCAGGCCGCCACCGCACTGGGCGGAGGAAAATCGGGTCCCCAAGCCGCGGTTTTACAAAGGGTATGGGGCGATTATTATGCCTCGACGGGCAACGGCAAGGCTGCCAGGGACGCTTATGCGGCGGCTGAACAAGCCACTGGCCCGGGCCGAAACTTCATCGAAAGCACCGCCTGGAAAGGGGCGCACAGCCGCTCGGCTGAAGAATTCATCAAGACGAACCAATTCGATCGGGCCGACGAAGAACTTCAAGCCTGGCAACGCGAATACCCGGGCGAAAAAATCAACGGATATCTGACGTTGCTTTACGCCCGCTATTGGGCCGCCCGGGGCAAGTACGCCCAGGCCGTCGCCCAGGCCGAACAGCTCCTAGCCCTAAATCCGGATTCGGCTTATGCCGATCAGATTTTGTTTTTGGCCGCCGAGTGCGAAGTTCGCCGTGACCGCCAAGATCGGGCATTGGCCACACTGCACTCGATTCTCAAAGACTATCCCGGAAGCCCACTGGTTCCGGAAGTGCGGAAAAAGCTGGCGGAATTGGAAAAGAAGTGAGGAGTAGAGAGTGGTTAGTGGTTTGTGGTTAGTGGTTTGTGGAAAATAAGTTTAGCCGCGAGCCGTAGGCGAGCGAGGGCGAGAGAGAATGGCAATTTATACGACTGAGGATGAATATAAAGCTGCGACCATTGGTCGCGCTTTGAAGCCCTTTCCCAATTTGCAATTTGCAATTTGCAATTTGCAATTTGCAATCATTATATTTCTTGGAGGAATCATATCGCATCCGATATGTGCGGCCGAATTGAATGTGGAGTTAGGCAATGCGCGGAATGTAACCTTCGTCGGGGCGATACAGCGCTGGGACAAGGACGGCAACCATCACAATCTGCCCGATCCAAAGGCCCGGATCGATGCCACGGCCGTGGATGCCGCGGCCGAAAAGACAGGCGGCGGGAAATGGGTGTTTAAGAACCTGCCGGCGGGAAAATACGATCTGGTGGTTCTGGCCAAAGATCGTGTTCGTATCGAGGGTTTTCAATACCCGCCGGTAAAGGAGTTCGATCCGTTTATCCCCGCCGATTCCACGGTTGATGAAGAAACGCGGGATTTCATCATCGACGACATCAAAAAATCGCCGTATTATGAGAACAAGGTCGAACCGCTGTACCTGTGCGGTGACGCAAAGGCCGTGCGCTTGCTGGTAATGCTCATCCGCGATAAGCCCACCAGTTACGAGAAGGAAAGTCCCGGGGCGGCCACCATCCGCCACGAAATCTGGCAATACTCCTGGAACTACGGCGCATGGCAAAAAGAAAAACGAACAAAAGTGATGGACCGGATTCTTATGCCCCGCGACGAGTTGCGCAAGTGGACCTGGCTATGGGACGCCAAACTCGGCGGCATCGAAGTGAAAGGCCAACCAGTGAGCATTGAATATGAACTGCCAAAGTCGGCCTCTGAACAAAAGTTGAAAGGATTATATCCCTATTAAGGGCGAGGGGTGAGGAGAAATGACGAATGACTAATGACGAATGACGAAAGAATGTCGAAGTACAAATGACAAAAGCGGAGTTGTTTATGGTTCTTCAATTACATCCATCAACCATCTACTTTTTATTAAACCCCAATCCCTAATCGCCAATCCCTTTTTCCATGTCTCACGGCACATATACACAAAATGATTTCGGCCGCAGTCCCTTGATGTTTTATTACGAGGTCACACTGGCCTGCGATCTGGTGTGCAAGCACTGCCGGGCGTCGGCGCAGGAACTTGCCGATCCCGGCGAATTAAGCACGGATCAGGCCAAGGAGCTTATCGAGCAGGTAGCGAGTTTTCCACGCCAACCGATGATGGTGATGACCGGCGGCGATCCGCTGAAACGCAAGGATCTTTCCGAATTGATCCGCCATGCCGTGGCACAGGGAATCCAGGTTGCCCTTACGCCTTCGGCTACGCCGCTGGCCACGCGCGAGGCTTTCCAACGGGCCCGCGACGCCGGCGTGCGCCGCCTGGGCATCAGCCTGGACGGCGCCGACGCGCAAACGCACGATGCCTTTCGCGGCTGGGAAGGCAGTTTCGCCCGCACACTTGAAATGCTGCAAAACGCCCGGGAGTTGAACTTTGCAGTGCAAATCAATACCAGCATTACACGCCGCAACGTGCATCAAATCGATGCCATTGCGGAGTTGCTCGCCGGCCAGGCGATTGCCATGTGGTCGGTTTTTTTTCTGATCCCAGTTGGGCGTGGAGTGGAAGAGGAGCGAATATCCGCTGCGGAATACGAACTGGTTTTTGAAAAGCTGTGGCATCACGCACAGCATCAACCTTATGCGGTAAAAACGACCGAGGCCCCGCATTATCGCCGCTTTGTGCTTCAACACGGCGGCGATCCGTTGGCCGGACCGCATGGAACCGATGACGGGGCCGGGCGGCGCGGGCATCGGGCGCCTTTGGGCGTGGGCGACGGCAAAGGCGTGATGTTCATCAGCCACAAGGGCGAAATATATCCGGCCGGTTTTCTGCCGCTTTGCTGCGGGCGGTTTCCAAAAGATTCGGTCGTCGACGTGTATCAAAATCATCCGACATTCCTGGCCCTGCGCGATCCCGACCGCTTTAAAGGCCGCTGCGGAGCGTGCGAATATCGGCATGTCTGCGGCGGGAGCCGCGCCAGGGCGTATGCCGTGACCGGCGATTTCCTCGAAGCCGAACCGGATTGCGTTTACGTTCCCAAAGGATGGGACGGCAAACAAACATAAAGGAATGAAAAATGCAGAATGCAGAATGCAGAACTATCCGTCAATTTGCAATTTGCAATTTGCAATTTACAATTTGCAATCCAAGGTCTTCTATTTGGGGCATTTATTCTACTGATCGCTACATCCGCGGCCACGGTTTTCGCTGAAGATCAAAAAAAGGTCATCATCCCCTTCGATTTCGTCTCGAAATTCGACGACGGCCGTTACGGGCAGATGGTGGGCGACATGATCTGGAAAAAGATAAACAGCGAAGGCGGCTTTATTCTGCCCGAGTCGATCGAGGACGTGCGCGACTATTGCCAAAGCCACCACTTCAACCCTCGCCCGATGATTCACTGGATAAGATGAAAAAGATCGTCAAGGAAGATTTTGACGGGCAAATCGGCATTTGGGGCAGCGTGGAGCGGGCGCCGGGCACGGAAGGAGAGATTTACGATTTGGCGATCAAGTGCGTTGATTTTTCCGCCGCTCCTGAACCAAAGGTGATTTACGAAACCAAAAGCCGGACCAAATCGGTCAGCGAAATCCCGCACCTGTACGTCAAACAAATGCTCGACGCCCTTTATCACCGCCAAGCGCGGCGAATCATATTCGGTCGATCCCGCGGCCGAGGCGAATTGGAATAAAAATCCAAATCTGATCGTGGGCGGCGATTTTCAAACGGGCGCGGGCGGCGTGCCAAAGGGCTGGGAAAGCGTGGGCGGTCAGACAGCGCGAGCCGCTGGGCAAACTGGTTCAATGGGTGGCCGAGGAAGGCAATCCAAAAAATAAAATTATCCGTTTCACATTCGATATAGCCGTGGCGGAAAATGAAGGCGTGATGTATTACAGCGACTATTTTCCCATACAGGAAGGGGCGAAATACCGCTTCCAATGCCGCTGGAAAACCAACGGGCCGAGCGTCAAAGTTTTTATCAAATGCTACGACGAGGTGAACACGCCGTATCAGAAAAATTCCGACGGACCGGCCGCTTCGGCGACGTCTGGCAAGGGGAGCAAGGATCGGAATCTTCCCGAAACGGCCCAGCGCCGCGAAGTCTACCGGAGCCAGCAGAATCTCAAAGGGCCGAAAAACGCGTGGAACACCCATACCGAGGATTTTACCCCCACGCACACCAAATACTCGCCCAAGTGGGGGCGCGTGATGCTCTATGCATATCTTCACGCCGGCGTGGTCGATTTCGACGACGTGGTTGTAAAACAGATCGTGCCGCCTCCGAAAGAACAGGACAAGGAACCCAGACAATCGCTGGGCACGCGAGTGACTATCAAGGAAATGGAAGAAAACGAACGCCGCAGCAATGAAGCGAAAGCGAAGGAGAAAAAATAAATATATTATCGAGTCTAAGAAAAGAATTTTGTTGAAAAAATCAGAGCGGGAGTGTGTCGCCCCGGCATTTCCGGGCCGACACGGCCCGGTTCCGATAAAAAGATGCGACATTACTTATCTAACAATCAATAGCCCCGGGAGAATACAGACTGTACAGCGAATTATTATCCCGCTTTGCCCCCCGTGTATTCACTGGGGGCTAAATATGAATTCCGGAGACCTTTTATAGCAATTTTAACGAATCTGCCGGTTCTTCCGTAAATCAATCGCCAAGACAGCCAATATTGATCCGTGGTCTTGGACGAACTTTGCTTGTTTCTCATTTGACGCCCCCCTGGTTCGGGCTAAAGTTGCTAAGACGCAGCATGCGTTGTTTCATTTCGGCAACACCTGCCGAATTTGCAACAGCGCCAAGGAGCACCGGGGCCATGTCAAGTCGAATATCCGCATCCGATGGAAAAAAAGTACGCGTCCTTCTGATATCGGAGGATCCGGTGGACTCGCGTTGGCTAAAACAACTGCTTGGTCCTGCCCGGAATACTCGCAACGGCCGGCAAGGAAGCTTCGTCGTCAATCTGGCGGATCGAATTGATGGTGCTTTGGAAAATCTGACGCGGCATCATTTCGATGCCATACTGGTCGATTTGGGATTGCCGGCCAGCGACGATTTACAACCCATATTCAAAATAATCGCTGCTGCGCCGCATTTGCCGGTCATCGTACTTGCCGGGCTTAATAACGACGGCTTTGCGATTAGAGTCATCCGCTTGGGTGCGCAAGAATGCCTGTTCAAGGAATCGCTGGACGCTCGATTATTGAAGCGAACCATTCAGCATGCCATCCAGCGGAAAGTGAACGAGTCGAAGCTGGCCGGTCATGCCCGGGAATTGGAAACCGCGCGCTGCCGGCTGGAACGACAAGCCGCCGAATTGCGAACGTGCATGGAACAACTCGATCGGATAAATCACGAATTGGAGGATTTTACTTATATCGCCTCGCACGACCTGAAAGAGCCGCTGCGGGGCATCAGTTCGTATTGTGAAATCCTTTTGGAGGATTACCGGCACAAACTCGACGCCGACGGCAAACGCCGCCTTAACACGGCAATCCATCTTTGCGATCGCACGGAAAACTTGATCGACGACCTGCTGACTTATTGCCGCGTCGGCCGAAAAGCGGCCGTAAAAACCCGCGTGAACCTCAACGCGGTAACCGCTAATCTGCTGAAAATGCTCCGCCCCTCGATCGAGCGCCGCAACGCCATGGTGCGAATTGCCGGACCGTTGCCGCCGGTAACGGGCAATGCCACGCTGATCGGCATGGTGCTCACGAATTTGATTTCCAACGGACTGAAGTTTAACGAGAATCGCCAGCCGCAGGTGGAAATCGGCTGGATGCCGACCGATCCGGTCACCTTCTATGTAAAAGACAACGGCATCGGCATAGCCAAAGAACATCACGAGGCGATTTTCACCATCTTCCGCCGCTTGCACAGCCGGAAGAAATACGAAGGCACCGGCGCGGGCTTGACCATCGTTCGCAAAATCGTCGAGTTGCACGGCGGACGGATATGGCTGGAATCGGCCCCGGGCGAGGGCACGGTGTTCTATTTCACTTTTGCACGGTGCGCCGAAACCGACCAGGCCGAGCACGTTCTCCGCCCGCCACATTGGACCCAGCGGAATCAGGCCCAGCGTCTTACCGGGCGCCTGCGCGTCAAACAAACCGCTCATTGAAGGTTTTGCCAACCTGGCCCGGTATATTCATAACCTGGGATTTCCCGCGCTAATTGCGGCACACTAGCCCGAATCGCAAGCAAGGGCGGTCTATATGGTCCATTATTGTCCCGAAGGATAAGCAAGAGCAGTACAGCAATCCCTCGCGAGCGCTTCGGGCTAATGTGAACATCTATTTTTCACCCATAAGCTTGGCGATAGTAGGTTCCACGGCTTCGGCCCAGATTTCATAGCCTTTGGTGTTAGGATGCAGCAGGTCGGGCATGATGTCTTTGGAAAGTTTGCGGTCCGAATCGAGGAATTTATCATTTATATCCAGATAAAACACCATTTTATCGTCGGCCAGCTTGGAGATGATTTCATTGGCTTTCATGTTGGTTTGCCGTTTAGTATCCTGGTCGTCTGCGCCTCGGGGAAAAATGGCCAGCACCAGTATTTTGGTCTGCGGCAGTTTTTCGCGGAGTTTTTCCACGATCGCTTTGACGCCCGCGGCGACCTCTTCGGACGTTTGTTTGTTATTGGCATTGTTCGTGCCGATCATGAGCATGGCCAGCTTGGGCGAAATGCCGTCGATATTGCCGTTTTCCAGTCGCCACAGAACGTGCTGCGTTTGATCGCCGCTGATGCCCAGATTAACGGCGTTGCGATCTTTGTAATACTTGCTCCAAACATCTTTTCCCGGGCCTTCCCAACCTTGAGTAATGGAATCGCCGATTATAAGTAAGTCGACATTGCCCTGTTTGACCCGATTATTGAACGACTCGTGGCGTCGCATCCACGGGCTAGTCTGGGGAATCGGAATGACCGACACCGGTTGCGGCGCCACGGCGGCTGTGGCGGCCTGCGGCGCTTCGGGGGTTGCAGTCGCCGGCTGCCCAAGTGCGGCTATTGCCATGAAGGAGAGCAAAGAAGCGGAAATAACAAGCACAATCGATAACAAATTGAAACGTTTCTTACTCATGCTACTTTCTCCAAAACAAGGTGATTAAAAAATCATGAAGCCGCGATAGGCGGACTCGTTTTCAGTATTAGGTCGTAGGGCAAATTGCTAAGTTACCCAACAAAAGGCGAATTGGCAACCTGCTCCAAGGTTCATTTCCCGGGTAAAAGCCAAGTAATTCAAAATATTTCCTCCAATGTGGCGGTAAGTTCTTCGTCGGATAGTTCGCGCGGATTGCCGCTCATGCTGCTGCCGCGGGAGCTTTTGACCAGGTCGGGAATTTGCTCGCGCCGGACGCCCAATTGCGAGAGCCGCCGCGGTATGCCGATGCGATGGCAAATTTTTTCGATCTCGCGGATCAATACCTCAACCGCGTCGTGGCGAGATGTGGTGGGACTTCGGCCAAACAACAATTGGCACAAGCGGGCCAATTCATCGGCGCAAACTTCGCTATTTACTCTTAAGCGCCACTGGCAGCATCAGTGCGCAGGCCAGGCCGTGCGGCACGCGGCAATGTATTCCCAGCGCAGGGGCCACGCCATGTGCCAGCCCCAAGCCGGAATTGGCCAGGGCCATGCCCGAAAGCAGCGCCGCATGGGCCATTGCCTCGCGGGCCGGGCGGGAATCGGGTTTTTCCACCGCCTCGACAATGGCGGGAATCGCCAATTTCAGGCCCTCGACGGCCAATGCCCGGGGAATGGGCCGGGCTTTTCGCGATATGTAACTTTCAAACAGTTGCGTTATGGCGTCCATGCCGCTGGCCGCGGTGACTTCGGCCGGAACGCTGACGGTCAACTCCGGATCGACCAGGGCGATTCGCGGCATCAAGCGGTCGTCGCGAAGGCTCTTTTTAAAAGGCGGATCGTACGATGAGATCACGGCGTTTTTCGTGGCTTCCGCCCCGGTGCCGGCCGTGGTGGGCATGGCCAGCACGGGCAAGGGCGGATTTACGATCTGCAAATCCCGCCCCACGTTCTCCAAATAATCCTGGACCGTGGAACTTTGATCGTTCGTGGCCATGGCCCCGGCCGCTTTGGCCAGATCGATGGCCGCCCCGCCGCCCACTGCAAGCATGAAATCGCCGGTCCCGGGTTTTTCTCGGCGAAGTATGCTCGGATAGCCGGTCTACGTCTTCCACCTCCGGTTCATGTAAAATCTGGGCCGCAGGTACGAGTTCGATTCCTTCGGCATGCAAGGCCTCGCCGATTTCGTTGAAAACCGATTTCCCGACATGCTTCGGGCAAACCGGAAACAAGAAAAGCCCGACGGCCGAGCGAGCGTCCCAGTACGCCGACCTCGCCGCGCCGGCCCCAACCAAAGGCAATCTTCGCCGGGGCCAGAAAATCGTAGCTTTGCACTGGGTCCATTGTTTTTTCCCGATATAATACAAAATACAATTATCAAGTAAGAATCACATTTTAACCTAATTATTCGCCGAACAGGCAACCACCATGGATGCACATACCAGACGCCTATTTGACAAGCAACTGGAACGGGTATTGGCCGAAATGCCGCCTTTGGTCCGCGAGTTGCTGGAAAAAGTCCCTCTATATGTCGAAGATTACCCTTCCTCCGACGTGATGAAAGAAATGGGTTTGCAATACCGCGACGATTTATGCGGGCTGTATACCGGCATACCCATAAACGAACGAAGTATCAGCTCATTCCGGCCAAATGCCCGACGTGGTGACGATTTACCGCGAAGGCATCTGGTCGATGGCGGCCGACGATCAGGGCCGCGTCGCCCCAAAACAACTCCGCCACGACATCCGCATCACCATTTTACATGAGCTTGCCCACCATCACGGACTCACGGAAGAGGAACTCGAAGAGCTTGGATACGGTTAAACAAAACTACGTACGGATTAAAAATATCAGATCCCGCCGATGGTTCGACCGCCGTCCACTGGCAGGCAAACGCCGGTAACATAGTCGTTCTCGACCAGGAAGAGCACTGCATGGGCGATGTTTTCCGGACGGCCCGCCCGTTTCAAAAGCGTGCCGGCGATCGCGCCTTTTACTTCATGTTCGGCAAGGTCCTCGGGCAGCATGACCGGGCCGGGCAGAATGCAGTTTACCCGGACGGCCGGATTGCGCCGGGCAAGTTCCACGGCAAAGGTTCGGGTCATCGTCGGTATCGCCCCTTTGCTGGGAAAGTAGGCGGCATAGTGCGGATATGGCCGTTCGATTGCCCAGTCGCCGATGGTCACAATCGCCCCGCCTTCCGGCTGTTTGACCATGATCAAACCCGCCCGCCGGCAGCAGAGAAACGTGCCCAGGGCATTGATCTCGAAATGCCGCCGCACGTCGTCGGCGGTGACTTCCTCCAACGGCTTGGACTGCCAGATGGCGGCGGCAGTGACCAGCACGTCCAAGCGGCCGAAATCGTTTTCGACCTGCTTAAACATTCGATCGACTTCATCTTCCTTGGAAACATCGGCCTGGTATGCCTCGGCGTGCGTTCCGCCTTTCCGCATCAGCGAAACGCTTTCCCGGGCATCTTCGGCCGATCGGTTGTAGTGCAAGGCAACGGAGTATCCGCGGGCGGCCAAGGCCTCGGCAACGGCGTTGCCCACCCGCCGCTTGCCGCTGCCGGTAATCAGGGCGACTTTTGCGTTCATATTTTTCTCCATTCGTTAAAATATTCTTCCAGTGCAGTTTTCCAATCGGGCATTGCCGGGCCGCCCAGACGGTGATAGGCCGCCGGTGTCCAACACGCTGTAACACGGCCGAGCGGCCGGAGCGCCGTATTCGGCGGTAGTGATGGGTTTAACCGCAACATCCAAACCCGCCTGCTTGAATATCTCCACCGCGAAATCATACCAAGTTGTTTCGCCCGTGTTGGTCACATGATATATTCCCCAAGGGGCCGGTTTGGCGTTTGGAAACCCGGCAAGAAACAATATCGCCCGGGCAACGTGCGGGACATAACTGGGCGTGCAATGCTGATCGGCGACAACCCGGATTTCAGATTGCGTTCTGCCCAGGCGAAGCATGGTTTTGACAAAATTGTGCGCCCGGCCGTCGCTCGGCCTGGCATACAACCCGCACGTCCGCACGATAAGATGTTTTTCATATTTCGCGGCTGCGAGTTCGCCGGCAAGTTTGGTTCGGGCGTAAACACTTTGCGGCGCGGGCGGATCGTCCTCGCGGTATGGACGATTCTCAAGCGCGACCAACGGTCGCGGCTTTATGGGATGAATCCATTGAATCCTGAACCCTATCTCCGCCGAAAACATAGTCGGTGCTGATCTGGACCAAACGGGCAATCGAGTTTTCGGCAAACGGCGACCAGATTTTCCACGGCCGTGACGTTCACGGCATGGGCCAGTTCGGGTTCTTTCTCGGCCTTATCGACCTGGGTATATGCGGCGCAATTGATGATCAGCTCGGGCCTAAGCGGCGGCAGCGTTTCCAAAACGGCTTTAGCGTCGGTCAGATCGAGCGTATCAATATTCAAAGGGAATTGCCTGGGGGCCGATTTGCCGGCACAATTCCCCGCCCAATTGGCCCAAAGCTCCCGTAACGGCGATTTTCATAATCAAACACCGCATTGCGATATATGGATTTTCAGGTTATATTTTACCTGGGATTGACAACAAGGGAATATCTAAAGGAATAATATAATGATGAACGTAATGGTTGCCGGAGGGGCGGGCTATATCGGCTCGCATGCGGTCAAGCAGTTGATCGAGGCCGGGCATCGGGTGCTGGCCATTGATAATCTATTCCGCGGTCATGCCCAGGCCGTGCATCACAGAGGCCGAATTTCTGAAAATCGACCTGGCCGAAACCCAGACCCTGGCCGACGCCCTGGCAAAACACTCCATCGACTGCGTGATGCACTTTGCCGCCTTGGCCTACGTGGGCGAGTCGGTCGCCGAACCGCTGAGCTACTACGACAACAACACGGCCGGAACCATCAGTCTGTTAAAGGCCATGAAGCAAACGGGCGTCAAGCGCCTGGTGTTCAGTTCGACGGCCGCTACATACGGCGAGCCCGAAGGCACGCCCATCGTCGAAACCATGCGCCAATCGCCGATCAATCCCTACGGCTGGTCAAAATGGTGCGTCGAGCGGATCTTGCGCGATTACGTCGCGGCCGATGCGGATTTCTCCTATGTGGCGTTGCGATATTTCAACGTGGCAGGCTCGGCGGCCGACGGATCGCTGGGCGAAGATCACGATCCGGAAACGCACCTTATTCCCGTGCTGCTTTTGGCGATTTTGGGCAAGCGAGACAAGGTGACGGTCTTTGGCACCGACTATCCCACGCCCGATGGCACCTGCATCCGCGATTACATCCACGTGGAAGATCTGTGCACATGCGCACATTACGGCCATGAACGCGTTAAAGCCCGGCGACGCGCGCTTTTATAATCTCGGCATAGGCAAGGGCTATTCGGTAAAAGAGGTGATCGAGTCGGCCCAGCGCGTAACCGGCAAAAAAGTCCCGCACCAGTACGGCGCCCGCCGCCCGGGCGATCCGGCGATATTATTTGCCAACGCCGACAAGATCCGCCGCGAACTGGGCTGGTCCGCCCGATACGTCGAAATCGACAAGATCGTATCCACCGCCTGGAATTGGTTCCAAAAACACCCGGATGGATATGGGAAATAAATTACCACAAATTCTTCATCCGGCGGCGGATGGCGGGGCTGGTCAGGCGGGATTGGATTGTCGGCGATTCCGCGTCGTCGCCTTCCAATTCGTCGGTCACGCATTGTTGGAATGAGGATAGAATCGATTCGGGCAGGAATCGGGTCCGCTGGGCATAACCGTGCTGGTCGCTCTTGTAAAAACTGTGGTAAAAACGCAGCGGATAGCAAACGTAGAGCCAGTTTTTCGCCCGGGTAAGGGCCACGTAAAACAGGCGCCGCTCTTCTTCGATCTCCTCCGCGATCTTTGGTGGCCATGTCCGAGGGGATGCAGCCGTCGGCGGCATGGATCACGTAAACCGCGTCCCATTCCAGGCCCTTGGCCGAGTGGATCGTGCTTAGGACCAGATAATCGTCGTCCAATGTGGGCGGGCCGGCCAGGTCCTGGGTCGATGACGGCGGATCGAGCGTCAGTTCCAACAGCATCCGCCGCCGGTTTTTGTAGCGCGAGCCGATCAGTTCCAATTGTTCCAAGTCGCGAAGGCGGGGCTGGACGTTGTCGTAATGCGTTTCCAGAAGCGGCGCATAGAATTCGCGGACCCGGCCGATTTGGCCGGGCAGATTTTCGCTCGGTTTCACCAGGCTTAGCACCAGACGTGACCATGCGGGGCCAGATTTCGGCGGCGGCGGCCGGCGGCTTCCAATCGGCCCAGACCTGGAAATTCCCGCCCGACGCCAGCAGCATCGCCATCAGTTGCCGGGCCTTGCCCGGGCCGATGCCGGGCATAAGCGGCAGCACGCGCCCGCCGGCCACTACGTCGCGGGGATTTTCGGCCAATCGCAGGAAGGCCAGCAGATCTTTCACGTGGGCGGTCTCCATGAATTTCAGTCCGCCGAATTTTTGGAAAGGAATGTCGCGCCGGACCAATTCGGCCTCCAACAGAATGCTGTGGTGCGACGCCCGGAACAACACCGCCTGGCGCCGCAGGTCAACGCCGGACTCGCGATGCGTCAGTATCTGCCGGATCAAGTATTCGGCCTGGTCGGCTTCATCCTCGCAGTTGACCAGCCTGGGCGGTTCGCCTGCGCCGCGCTGGGACCACAAATTTTTGGTGAAACGCTCCTTGGCCAGGCCGATGACGCTGTTCGTGGCCTTTAATATGGGCTGCGTGCTGCGATAGTTTTGCTCAAGGGTGACGATTGTGGTGTTGTCGAATGCTTGGGAAAGTCGAGGATGTTGCGGACCGTGGCCGCGCGAAAGGCGTAGATCGATTGCGCGTCGTCGCCCACCACGGTCAAGCCCTTGCCCTGGGGCGAAAGCAGATAAATGATATCGGCTTGCAGGGCGTTGGTGTCTTGATATTCGTCGACCAGCACGCAATCGAACATTTTGCGGATGGCGTCGCCCGTGTGCTGATCGGCCAGGAGTGCCTGCCAATAAAGCAGCAGATCGTCGTAATCCAGGATGCCGCCGGCTTCCTTGCGGTCGACGTAAGCCTGGAAAAGCTTGCTTCAACTCGTCGGCCCATTGTTGGCACCAAGGGAAACGCGGCGGTTAAAATCTTGTCGAGTTTTTGCCGTGCATTTACCGAGCGGCTGTAAATGGCCATGCACGTGCCTTTTTTAGGGAACCGCTTGTCGGTTTTTGCCAGGTTAAGCTCGGTCCGCACCACGTTGATCAAGTCTTCCGAGTCGGTGCGATCGTGCACGGTGAATTCCGGCGGCAGGCCGATGGATTTTCCGTAGCGCCGCAACAACCGCGTGGCAATGGCGTGAAAAGTGCCTCCCCAGACGCGGGAAATCCTGATTCCACGTCCCCTCTCCCTTTGGGAGAGGGTTAGGGTGAGGGCATTTAGTTTCTCTTCGTCGATATCGTCGCCCTCACCCCCGGGTACCCTTTGGGTGCCTCTCCCATGAGGAGAGGGGAGAATTTCATGAAGTTGCCCCAGGAGCGAATCGGCGCGGCGGAGCATTTCGGCGGCTGCCCGCCGGGTGAAAGTCAACAGTAAGTATTCGGCCGGGATCGGTGCCATTGGCAATCAGCCATGCCACGCGATGCACCAGTGTGGCCGTCTTGCCCGTGCCTGCCCCGGCCACGATCAAAAGCGGCCCGTCGCCGTGGGTGGCGGCTTCGCGCTGCTGGGGATTCAGGTGCGCGAGCAAGTTTTCGATCGTGGTCGGTTGAGCCATTAAATTCTCGAAAAATATAATTCGCAATAATTTAATCCATTATGTTGGGGCAGCAGTTTAACTGCCATCCCAACTAAGCAGTTCGCTGTGAAACATCGGGGTATTCTCGGAATTGCGATTAAAATCCCCGCAGGTCGGTGCTTAATCTGCGGGGCAGTCCGTCCTTGGGAAGCCGTTTCATAACCCGGTATTCGATCCCGTGTGCTTGGCAATACGTCCGTTTTTCCGGCTGGTCGCCGTCTTCGTTTACCGCGTAGATGTGGGGTTTGATGCGTTCGATCTCGGGTTCGGCGTCCAGCCAGCCCATTCCGCTGGATATCAGGGCTTGCTTGACAAAGCGGACCGATTGGACCATATACCGGCGTTCCTGTTCGCGGATACAGGGGATGTCCCTTACCTTTCAGGAATTCGATGTTTGCATCCTGCCCCACGACGGCATACAAGTCGCCCAGGGCGGAAACCTCTTCAAAAAATCGCACATGGCCCGAGTGGAACCAGTCGAAACAGCCGGTAACGATTACGCGTTTGCGCGGCGACGTTTCCGTCGGCATGCGCCGGTTCGTCGGGAAAGCCGGCCAGATCCGCCGGCCGCAACATGCGATATTCCAATCCCTGCAACCGGCAATAATCGCTGCTTGGCCGGCGTGTCGCCGGATTGATCGACCACCCATATCGCGGGCGGGGGACCGCCGCACGGCGGAAGGGCATCGGTTTGGATCGGGCCGGTACACAGTGTAACGCCTTCGACATATCGCAACGATTCCAGGATATACATCCGCTCCGACTGGGGAAATTTGGGCGGCTGTGCCCTCCAAATGCCGCACTACTTCGTCGGACCAGAGCAGAACTCTAAGCGGTCCCAGGCGCGCGGCCTCTTCAAGGAACCGCACATGGGGCGATCTTAGGTTATCGAAACTGCCGCTGACAACAACGTTTTTCACGTCCTACTCTCATTTTTCACCGAGCAATGCGGACCGTAATCCTGAATGCGCCGGGAACCGGTTTTTCCGAGACGACATATAAGTACCCGCCGCCGCAGCCCGAGTACATGGCGCCGGGATATTTTGCCTGATAATAATGCAGCAATCCGAGGAGATCGACGGTAAGAGTGGGGTGCCTGACCATGTGCGGCAGGATGGCCTCCCAGCACTGCATACACTCGTTCATCGATGCGCCCAAGCCCTTCACGTCTCGCTGGATGATGGCCTGGTAACAGTCCTTGCCCGTCTGCCCTAGCCGCCGAATCCATTGCGGGTCAAGGTTCTTTATTCCCAGCGGATTGTACCCATCCGGCCGAGGCGCTATCGGAACCATGTGGATGACTTCTTCCAGCCAATGGGCGACCGCGGGATCATTGTTCGACTCGATGTGTCTTGGAAAAATCCCTCCTTCGTGGTCAAAGTCAAAATCCAAGCGGTTCACTCCGGGGTAGATCAGCCCGATCATGTCCTGAGAGCCGGAAGGTTCCGACTTGCCCCGGTTTTCCTCGGCGTACAGTTCCCTTACCAGTTCTGCCGGATCGCTATCCGGCAGGTGGCCGTTCCACAATTTCAGGGCTATGCGGCGCGTTCCGGTCGCCATGCCGGCGCGATCAAAAAAACGAAACGTCGGCTCCAATCCCACTACTACCATCGAACCGGGCGGCGTGGGATTGTGTCGGGAAACAAAGGGCTGATCGATCCAACCGCCCGCAAAGGCCATGCGATAAGGGACGGCGCCGATGCAGTCGGTGATCTCTGATGCGAATGAGGAACACATGCTTTACTCCAAGGTTGTGAAAAAGGTGACAGGCGCCTCACCATAAACAATTTTTACCGACATTTCAGCCTGCTTTGTTCGCAGCCAGTCCCAACTTCTCCCAATTCAGATGGCATCGTGGACCGTGCGTTTGCCCAATTTACGGTCTTGGAATTGTTGCTCGATCCAGGCGTATGTTTTTGCCATGCCGTCGCGCAACGACGTGCTGGGTTCCCATTTCAATATCCGCTTGATCATGGTATTGTCGCTATTGCGGCCGGCGACGCCCTTGGGCGCGTCGAGTTTGTAGGTTCGCTTCAGCTTAACGCCTCCGATCTCTTCGGCGATGTCGACCAACTGGTTTATCGAAACCAGTTCGTTGGAGCCGAGATTGATGGGAGTGGCGATCAGGTCCTGGCAATGCGTGATCGCGTCGATACCTTTAGTGCAATCGTCGATGTACATGAAACTGCGCGTCTGAGAGCCGTCGCCCCAAATTTCGATGCAGCCGGTGCGCCGGTCTTTTGCATCGATCACTTTGCGGGAAATGGCCGCCGGCGCCTTTTCCCGGCCGCCGTCCCAGGTGCCATTCGGACCATACACGTTATGGAATCGGGCAATGGCGGTTTTCATGCCGCGCTCGGCCCAGTATTCCTGGCAGAACATCTCGGACATCAGCTTCTCCCAGCCGTAACCGCGCTCGGCCATCGCCGGATAGGCGTCCGTTTCCTTGAGCGCCCGGACATTAGGGTCTTTCTGGAGATCGGTGTTGTAAGCGCAGGCTGACGACGAGTAAAAATATCGCTCCACGCCGGCCCGGTAGGCTGACTCGATCATGTTGGTGTTGATCAGAATGCTCCGCAGACACTGGATGCGAAATCGCTCGATAAAGCCCATTCCGCCCATGTCGGCCGCGAGGTTATACACCTCGGTCGCACCTTCGCAGACGCGGCGGCAGTTGGCTTCCTGGCTTACGTCGAGCGATAAGCATTCTACGCCCGGGACGATTTGATACCAGTCGGGCAATGGTTTCTTGTCGGCCGCCCGGATGTGGGTAAATCCGCGATCGTGGAAATATCGAGCAAGGGAGCCTCCGATGAAGCCGCCTGCCCCAGTAATGACAATCAAATCATTCTTTTCCATTTGTTTTCCACCTTTGTTACAGGAGTTGGGGGTGATTGCACTGCCACCCGTGATTTATCAATAGGGACGGGAGCACAAATCCCGTCCAAACCTATCATTTACAATTTGAGGATCAATAATGCGACCCGGTCGGAATTATAACAAATCTTGTCATTTCCAGGGAAGAGCCCGGATTGCCATTTTTCGTCTTATATGTTAAATAAAATGCAAAATGTCAATTTTAGTCATCAGGAGTCAACATCGTGTCCGACGCAAACCCAACGCCTCAGTCCGCGATAAGTCCCCGCTGGCAGCCTCTTAGCGCCATCGACCGCCGCGTGCTGGGCGTTTTGGCCGAAAAGGCCAAAACCACGCCCGACATCTATCCCATGTCGCTTAACGCCATCTCAACCGGCTGCAATCAGAAGAGCAACCGCGATCCGATCATGCAACTCGAACCGGCCGACGTGGATGAATCGCTCGACCGCCTGCGCCAACTCGGCTCGGTAGGCATTATCGAGGGCTACGGCCGGGTGGCCAAATACCGGCATTATCTTTACGAATGGCTGGGCGTGGAAAAAGTCGAACTCTCGGTGATGACCGAACTCTTGCTCCGCGGCGATCAGACCGTGGGCGAGTTGCGCGGCCGGGCCTCGCGCATGGATCCGATTCCGGACCTGGCGGCTCTAAAAACCATTCTCGATGCGCTGAGGTCCAAAGGATTGGTCATCAGCCTGACGCCCGAAGGGCGCGGCCACGTGGTATCGCACGCACTATACAAGCCTCGCGAACTGGAGGCGTTGAAAATAAAATATTCCAGCGCCTCTCAGCCAAAAGCCGCCTATCGCGATGAGTATGCCGATGATGCACCCAGCCCGCAGCCGAAAGTATCGGCTGTAAAGGTGCCTGGCGGAGTAATCATTTCGAATGATCCCGTGGGTGGCAATCTCATCGCGGCCATGCAACACGACATTGAATCGCTGCGCACGGAATTGGCCCAGCTTCGCTCGGAATTGGAAACAGTCGCCGCGGACCAAAACCGCCTGGCCGATGAACTCAGAAACCTGAAAGATTCGCTGGGTGGATAATATATGCTAAATGCAAGGAATATCTTTAAGAAAAAAGTCTATGCCGTATTATAGAGATTTTATTGCTATAGCGGCTTTAGTATATCGATGAATAAAGTCGAATCACAATCTTTCTTTTTCACCACGAAAGAGGGAAACAACGAAAATACGAAATCTAAATCTTCAATTCTTTTTTCGTGCTTTCTTTATTTCGTATTTTCGTGTTAAATAATTGTTGTTGCATTCAGTTTACCGCAAAGGACTGAAATGTTACAAAAATATGGATGCAGCCAATCCAAATTCCGAAGCTCAAAAACCAAAACAGCCCGCTTGGCCGGTAAATTTGGGCATCGGGCTGGCAACGGGCATCATCCTCGGCATGCTCATCGCCTCGTGGGGCCTGCGCCAGGAAAATTGGCAAAAAGCCGGATTGGAAACCGTCGCAGCAGTAATGCTCGTGATCGTCTTCGTAATCACCTCGCTTGTGACATTCGGAACGGCTTTTGTGCGTAACGGCTTTCGATGCAGTCGGTGGGCACTTGTTATCGCCATATCGATCTTCGCAGTAATACTCGGCGGTATATATGTTTTTCTTCAACCAACCAGTGCTCAACGGGCAAGCATAGCAAAGCTAATCGCCTCTGGAGCAAAAATGTTATTTGAAAAGGAAAATGAGCCCGGTTTGGCGGCCTTCTTTGGCCGACAATACTTCGGAAAATGTTACCTTTGTCGATTGGGATTGCAAGAAAATCTCACTGCCGGATCTTACGTATCTCCACGGATTGAATTCAATCAATACCCTTATCTTGGAAAACGTCAAATGCCCGCCTACTGATCTTGAACCATTACAAACACTACCTCAGCTTAGTAGTTTATATTTTAGTCAGGCTAATATCTCTGAGGACGCACTCTCACACCTAGAAAAAGTTTTGAAACTGAATTGGCTATCGATAGAACAAACTCAGATTACCGACGGAGCATTGGCACAAGTCAGTCGAATACAAGGGCTCAGTAATCTGCAACTTTTCGATACGTCTATTAGAGATGCGGGGCTACAGCACATAGCAAAGCTTACAAAACTGAGATATCTCAGCCTTAGTAATACTATGATTACTGATGCCGGGCTTGCCCATTTGAAAAGCCTGAACAATTTGCAATATCTTGGACTTAAGCGGCCGTCCAAAAATTACTTCGTGATTTAGGGAGCACGAGGGCGAATGGTGTAATTCCAGGATGGACAAATGGCATGGTAATGGATATTGAGTTGGGAAAAGTCGTAGTTGCTGACTTTGACTTTCAGAGGGTAGTGTTTATCGGTGCAAGAGGCTGTGACCTTCAATCCGGTTTCGGTGCGGGTGCCACGAATCAGCCCCAACATCTTGTCCAGACTATCCAACGGTTCTCCCGCCCAGTTGATACTGATCGGCCCGAACAAACGGTGTTCCACGGGATTCCATTTCGATGCACCCGTGGGGTAGTGGGCCACCGTGATCGCCAAACCGTCCTCATCGGCCCAGCGTTGCAGGGCATATTTCCACAGACGGGGACGGCAGCCGTTGCTGCCCCCGGCGTCGGCCTCGATCAGTAGGCGTCGGGCGTGAGGATACCACCAGCGTCCCCGCTGACGCCACCAGCGACGAATGGCGTCTACGGCAAATTGTGGCGTATCGCCATCCATTCCCACATGCACATGCCCACAGTTGTACTTCGGATCGTAGATCCCGTAGGGTGCGGCACGAAATAGGGCGTCTTGCTGGAAATCGTGGGCGTTCACCTCCCGGGGCGTTCTTCGCCAAGTGCGACCGGCGTTCTTGAACTCGCCGATCAGTTCCTTTTTCTTGGTATCCACGCTGAGAACAGGATCACCGCTACGCTGAAAGGCTTCTAGCTCACGCCGCAGATAGCGGAACTGCTTGTCCCGGTCCGGGTGAGGAGGCCCCGTAAACCGCTTCACGTTCACCCGCTGCGAAAAGCCGGACTTGCCCAACAAACGTTGCACAGTGCCTGGAGCCAAGTGCAATCGGCGTCCCAACTCCCGCAAGCCCAGCCGCACGAAACGGCGTCCTGTGGCCGGATCGCCTCCCGTTTCGGGCTCCACGATCTGTTTCAGGCGTCGCTCGATTTCGGGCGTTTTTTTTCCACCGTGGGCCGACCTGCCCCCGGCAGCCGGGCTTGGCCGGTAGGACGCCCCGCCAGCCCCGAAGACAACTCATCTTGGCCACGGCGGATGGTATCCGGATGTAGGCCCGTGACCAGGCTCAGCAACGCCACGCCGCCATGTCCCAAGCGGTTGGCCTCCCAGGCTGCGATCCAACGCCGCTGCTGCTCGTCGCATCGACTAAGCAAGAGATTCAATTGGGCATGCTGTCCCCGGTCGGGGTGACCGTCGCCTTGTGTACAGTGAGAACACTGACATCAATATATTACCGCATCCTGCATAGTTCGCTCTCCCATCCGTGGAACGGAAAGCTACTTATACAGTATTTAGCCGAAAAGTGGAAGTTGTTTTTGGACGGCCACTAAGTATGATAATATTACAGATCAAGGACTAAAACATCTGGACGGATTAACAAAGTTGAAAGAGCTTGATTTGGGAGGCACCCAAGTCACTGATGAAGGTGTAAAAGCACTCCAACAAATTCTGCCAAATTGTACTATCAGAAAGTAAGATTACTCTGTAATCGCATTAGCGCAGGTCATCTCACTTCTTTCTATTGTTTGCATCACATTTCCTATCCTCAATCATTGAGCCATGTTATGACACAACTTTGATAAAATGATCTTTTTCCCCTTGAAATTGTGCCAATCACATTTCTACAATAGCCCCGCCAATAACGTAGCGTGATCAATCAAAAGCCGATAAATCCTGACGACCAACTGGGACAAAACGTGGAAAAATCGCAATTTGGTGACCAAAATCTTCCAAACAGAAAAAGGTGGCTATACACGATTTTTTATTACAAACACTGACGAGGCAGCATTATTTGCTTTTACGCTGCGACAAGAAATGTCTTGGTATTAGGCGATCAAAGAGTGCGAGTATGATAGATACGCACCAGCAGATCAGAAAATATGCCAGCCAGATGAAAATATTAGTGCCGAACTTTCCATAAAGAAAGCGGATTGCCACGCCGTGGATCAGAAAAAACGGGAAGGAAGCATTGCCCAAAAGGCGGAAGCTCCGGATATGAGCCGACCAACTTAGAGCGACAAACATCAAAATGGCTATGGCAGTAATCAGTGCGCCAAGAATCAAACCGGCCCAAGGCAGCGCGGAAACAACTTCCGGAATTGGATAAATACCTCGCACTCTGCAGCAGGCAAAAACTGGCGACAATATAGACCGCAAAAAAAACAATCCCGCCCGGCAACCGCGCACGTTGGCTAAATAACATCCCCAAAAATACGCCCAAGACGACTTCCGGCAGCCGGAATATGGGCGACCAATTGACGCAAATTTCCTCGGCCTTATCGGGAAAGTAAACGCATACCGGAATCGTCAGGGCAAAAGAAAATAAGAATGCCGCAATCAGCACGATTACCGGCTGAATCCGCGAAAGCAACCATTCGATAAGCGGCAGGAGCAGATAAACCTGAAGAATAAAGGGCACGAACCACATCACCACCGAAAGGTAGCGATAGCCAAAGTATTGGCTTAGGCCGAGTGAACTGAGGATCAACTCGACGGCGTTGTAGGGCCGCCCAAGACCCGAGGGATAGACATAGCTTGCCGCGAAAATCAATAAATTGACGATTATGAATATCGGGAACAGGGCCAAGAGCCTATCGCCAAAGTATCGGAAATACGAACCAGTGTTTGTCACATGTGTTCGCGAGAAACACATGTATGCGAGACCCGCCAAGACGATAAAAAACCCGACCGCAAAATGGCCGTACTGCGAGAGCGGATAATGCGTGTTCACGCCGACGTGAAAATAGAAGATCGCCGTAACGGCCAGCACCCGGCCAAGATCGACGATCGGTGATAGCGTACTTTTCGACAACATAATCATGCGATTTTATGATACTAGAGAGGGGGCGTATAAACCTCATTTATAATGAAATCGAAAAAAGCACAAGAAAACCTTTTGCTTTTATAAAAAATGATTATAATGCAATGTAGTGGGTGGTTCCATGTCCCCTCGAACTCTTCTTTTCTTAGGAGGGCGGACCATGAAAGAGCAAACTCGCGAAGATCCGAAAATCATCGCCGCCGCCGAGCGGCAAATGCAGGCCTGGGCGAAGAACGCGGAAATCGCCGACCGATCTGTTGGCCTAAAATTCCATCCAGCCCATGCCGGACAAGAAAAGTGCTTTTTGACCATTTCCCGGGAAGCCGGCGCGGGCGGAAGCGAAATCGCCGCGATTGTCGGCAAACGGCTGGGCTGGGAAGTGCTCGACAAAAACCTCCTGGACCACGTGGCCGAACGTTTCCATCTTGACCGATCGATGCTAAAACTGGTCGATGAAACCCGCAGCAACTGGGTTTTCGACGTGCTTGGCACGTGGATGGACAACACGGTCATCCCTCACGAAACGTACGTTTCGCAATTAACTCGCATCATTCAGGCCGTTGCCCGCCAATCGAACATTATTTTCGTGGGACGAGGGGCCAGGTTTCTTTTGCCGCGGGAAAAAGTGCTGGCCGTACGGCTGGTGGCGCCGGAAGGATTTCGCGTAAAACGGCTCATGCATGTCTTCAATCTCTCCGAGCCCGACGCACGCCGGTACATGCACGAGACCGATAAAGGGCGGCGCGAGTTTGTGCAAAGGTTTTTCCACCACGACATCACCGACCCGCATCTATACGACCTGGTGATCAACACCGAAGGCTTGGGCATCGAAGGCGCGGCCGAGGAAATCGTCGCGGCCGTGTGCCATGCAAAAACAGCGGTAACATCTGAAATAAATGCAGTCATGATTGCCTTGCCCACCCGCTCGGGGTAAAAAATTCCGCCGGCGAACCATTTCGGGAATATCTTCTCCTTTAATAATCCGCCAAAAAAAGCGTTTCAATCTCCGGCCATAGCCCCCCTTGGCGGTTGCAAAAGAAGCTCGTTATATTACTATGTTTCTACCGAGTAGATTTTGCAGTTTCTACCATTATCAGAATACATAACATGACTACAATTGCCATTTTAGGAGCGACGGGCTATACGGCCTTGGAACTGATAAAAATCCTACTTCGCCATCCCGAGGCGGAGATCGAGGCCGTAACCAGTCGGCAGGAGGGTCAGCCGCCGATCGCCATGATCCACCCTTCGTTGACCGACCGCCTGGATTTGCGCTGGAAGATCTCAGCCCGGCCGAAGTCGCCGCTCGGGCCGAGTGCGTGTTCAGTTGCCTGCCTCACGGGGCAAGCGCCACGGTCATTCCACACTTGTTGGATGCAAAAGTGCGGGTGGTCGATTTTAGCGCCGACTATCGCCTCAACGACGCGGAAGTCTATGCCCAATGGTACAATCAGAAGCACGCCGATCCCGAGCGATTGGGAAAAGTGGCCTATGGCCTGCCCGAGTTGTTCCGCCGGGAGATTGCATCTTCGCAGTTGGTGGCGAATCCGGGTTGCTATTCGACGTCGGCGATTTTGGCCTTGGCGCCGCTGTTGAAGGCGGGACTAATCGATCCCAAGTCGATCATTATCGATTCGAAAAGCGGCGTTTCCGGGGCGGGGCGGACTCCGAAGATGACCACGCACTATCCCGAATGCAATGAAAGCATTTCGGCCTATAACGTGGGCCGGCACCGCCACACGCCCGAGATCGAACAGATTCTGGGCACTGCCGCCGGCACGACGGTGGAGGTTATATTAACGCCGCACCTGGTGCCCATGGATCGAGGCATCCTCACCACCACTTACAGCCAGCCGATCAAGGAAATTACCGAAGAAAAGGTAATGCAAACGATGCGCGATTTTTACGATGCGGAACCGTTCGTCCGCGTAGTCGATCATTTTCCCGGCACCAAGGACTCGATGGGAACGAACTTCTGCGACATCACGGTCCGGGTCGTGCGCGGCAGAATACTGACGATAAGCTGTTTGGATAACCTGATAAAAGGCGCGTCAGGCGCAGCGGTGCAGAATTTCAACCTGATGTTCGGTTATCCCGAGACGACGGCATTATAAAATTCAGAAAGAATGTTCCATGTCAGGTATAATTACATCGCGAGATTTCCAACGTGCGGCCGAACAACGATTAACGACCGCCGAATATTTACTAGATGGAGATTATACGCTTGATGCCCTTTATCTTGCCGGTTACTCGGTTGAATGCATTCTCAAGGCCTTGATTATGCGACTAACGCCGGAATCAAATCAGGAAGAAGCATTTCAACGGCTCAAAAGCGGGGCTAAAATGCACAATCCAGAAAACCTTAAAGAAGAACTCCAGAATCTTAATTGTACGATACCCAATGATCTTATTAGAGGTTTTCGGCGTTTTGAATGGTCAACCAATCTCCGATATGAATCAGGGCGCCGACCGCGCAGTGAAGTTCGTGGGTATATGAAAGTCGCCGAAAAAACAATTGCATGGGTAAAGGAAAACATAGCATGAATACAAATAATGCAACAATTACAGAATGGGAGCAATTTCGCACTGACGAAACTCGCCAAGTTGAAAACATATTACGAAAAGATTTTCAGTCAGTCGATGCATATCGGTACAACTCTGCATCGCTTAGATTGCGTATTATTGATCCCAGCTTCAAAGGATTGTCACGCGAAGATAGAGATGATCTCGTTGAGCCTAAACTATCTATGCTTGATAGAAATACACAGGCAGACATCATTAATCTTGTTTTGTTATATCCGGACGAGACTAAAGACTCGTTTCGGGCATATTTAAACAATTATGATTTTGATCATCCCTCGAAGTCGATGCTTTAACATTCATTATGGATTCGATTTTTATCGAACAATGGCTAAAAAGTGAAAATACTGCCAAATAGTGATTCTTGAATTATTGAAGGAGAAAACCTAAACCCATGTCGATTACCGTTCCCCAAGGATACCTATTGGCCGGCGTGCATTGTCGCATCAAGCGCGATTCGCAAAAACCGGATCTGACGCTGGTCCTCTCGGAGACGCCGGCGTCGGCCGCGGGGGTGTACACCCAGAATTTGGTCTGTGCCGCGCCGGTGGTGCTCGATCGCAGCCGCACGCCGAGTAATCGGATCCGCACGGTGGTGATCTGCTCCGGGGTGGCCAATGCTTGTACTGGCCAGCGGGGATTGCGCGATGCCGAGGAAATGGCCCGTATAGCGGCGGCCGCTTGCGGCGCTCAGAGCGATCAGGCCCTAGTGCTTTCGACCGGCGTGATCGGGGCCTTTCTGCCCATGGATAAGATCGAACAAGGCATTTCCGCGGCCGCGGTGAAATTGGGAAACAGCGAAGCATGCCTGCTTTCCGCAGCCCGGGGCATGTTGACCACGGACACAGTCCATAAACTGGCCGGCCGGAGCGTGAAGATCGACGGGCGGGAAATCCGCATAACTGGCATGGCCAAAGGCGCGGCCATGATGGGCCCAAACATGGCCACCATGCTGGCGTTGATCATGACCGACGCGGCCATGGATCCGGCCACGGTCCAGGCTGTGCTGCATGCTGCCACGAGCGACAGTTTCAATTGCATCAGCGTCGACGGGCACATGAGCACCAACGACACGGTGCTGCTGTTGGCCAATGGAGCGGCCGGCGGGCAGCCATTGGCAGGCAAAGATTTGGACATCTTTCAAGCGGCGCTCAACGAAACATGCGTCGATCTGGCCAAATCCATCCCTGGCGACGGCGAGGGGGCAACACATCTGATCACCATCGAACTCTCGGGCTGCGCCGATCGCGAATCGGCTTTGGCGCTGGCCAAGACCGTGGCCAACAGCCCGCTTGTGAAGACGGCCATTTCCGGCGCTGATCCTAATTGGGGGCGGATCGTTTCGGCGGCCGGGTACGCCGGAGTGCCCTTTGATCCCAACGGCATGAGCCTGCGCGTGAACGGCTTTTCGCTTTACGAAAAGGGGGCGCCCACCGAGTTCGACGGCCATGCCGTCTCGAGTTCGATTCGGGATAATCGCGATACCTTGATTCAACTTGAATTCAGCGAGGGTACGGCCTTCCGCCGCTTCTGGACCACCGACCTCACGGCCGAATACGTGCGGCTTAACGCCGATTATCACACTTAAGGCGGATTGCAAATCATTACCAGGAAAGACCTGTTTATGATGCTGAAACTCCGCCCGACGATAGTGCAGATTTCCTTAGTCTTTTTTTTCGTTGCAGCGGGTTGCGGAAAATCCTCGTATGCACAAAAGACGATCATCCGTGTCGAAGGTTCCGACACGATGGTGAACGTGGCCCAAGCCTGGGCGGAAAACTATCATAAGCTGCGTCCGGATGTAAGCGTTCAAGTCCTGGGCGGCGGATCGGGGGTGGGAATTGCCAGTCTGATCGATGACAATTGCGACATGGCAAATACCAGCCGGAAGATGACTAAGGAAGAAATCGACCGAGCAAAAGAAAAACGCAAGGCAACGCCTGCCGAACACGTCGTCGGTTACGATGCCCTGGCTATTTATGTACAGAAAAATAACCCCCTCGATTTGATATCGCTGGAAGAATTGGCGGATATTTACGGCTATGGAGGCACCATAACCAAATGGCCGCAATTAGGGGTCGAAATACCTTCCGGCAACGAACAGATCGTATGGCTTAACCGTCAAAGCAGCTCGGGCACGTATGCCTATTTTCGAGAGGTGATATTGGGGAAAAAACGAGACTATAAACTGGGCTCGATCAATACGAACGGCTCGAAGGACGTTATTTTTATCGTTGCCAATACTCCGGGAGCGATTGGTTATAGCGGGATGGGCTATACTACGGATCAAGTGAAAATGCTGAAGGTATCGCGCAAGAAAGGCGAGCCGGGAGCCGCGCCTTCGGTTGCGAATGCCCAAAACGGCACATATCCCATTACCCGGCCCCTGCAAATCTACACTTTGGATGAACCTAAAGGCGCTGTGAAAGAGTATATGGATTGGATCGACTCAAAAGAAGGTCAGCAAGTGGTGTCGGACCTGGGATACGTCCCGGTGCTGAAGCATGACAAATAATGCCGCGAATTCCGGTGCAGGTGGTAAAAAACCCTTTTCAATCAGCCGGTTTCTCCAGATCGCTTCGCAGCGCCGAACCGCTAATTGAACTGGTAATTCGATTATGCGGTTGGAGCGCGATTCTTTTTGTCGTTGCCATCTTTTTTTTCATTTTCCGCGAGGCCGCGCCGGTGTTGTTCGGCGGTTTGAATTTGGGGGAATTTTTCACGAGTGTGAATTGGCAACCGACGTCCTTGGTGCGGCCGCAATATGGAATTTTGGCTTTATTGGCAGGATCGGCGGCGGTAACCGCCTTGGCCGTAGCGATCGCCATGCCGTTGGGCTTGGGCGCGGCGGTTTACATTTCGGAATTTGCCGGAGGAAAAAGCAAGGAGGTTTTAAAGATCGCCGTTGAACTTCTGGCCGCCGTGCCATCGGTCGTCTGGGGATTTATCGGTTACGTGGTTCTCGGGCCCATTATTATGAAAATTACCGGGGCGGCGGTTGGCGTGAATCTTTTAAACGGCGGGGTTATCCTGGCTTTGATGAGCGTGCCGATCATTGTGTCGGTGGGGGAGGATGCCTTAAAGGCCGTGCCCGATTCGTATCGCGAGGCGGCCTTGGCCATGGGGGCAAGCCGTTGGGAAATCGTGTACCGCGTACTTTTTCCCGCGGCGAAAAACGGCTTGTTGGCCGCCGTGCTTTTGGGACTGGGCCGGGCCATTGGCGAAACCATGGCGGTGCTGATGGCTACCGGCAACGCCGTACAGATTCCGCGCAGCCTACTTGGATCCCATAGCCACGCTGACGGCGACAATCGCCTCGGAGTTGGGCGAGGCCGTGGAAGGCGGCACCCACTATCGGGTCTTGTTTCTCATCGGCGTGGTGTTGTTCGTGGTAACGTTCATCGTCAACCTGACCGCCGATTTGGTAATCAAGGGATTTCGCATAGAAAAAGAGAATTAAGTTGGAACCAACTCCGAAAACATCCGCCGAGGGATTTGAGTATGTGCTTCTCATCGGCGCCGGCGTCAAAGAGCCAGCCGCATCCGAGACTACGTTTGCCAGCATGGAAGAAGCCTTGCAGGCCGTTGCACGGCATCAGTTGCAACTGGCAGAAGTGGTCGATAAAGAAGTCAGCCCGGCGTTACAATGTGAAATCGTATGCCGCCGGTCGGGTGAAAGCGTGCAATCAGGCAAAAGACCGCAACACCAATTCTATGTGAATGTTTGGGCATCGGACCCCGGAAGTATCGAAGGGGAAGGAACCGAGTCGTTCCCTTGGAGCGGCGTGCATTCGGCGGTTGCGGCATTGCTTAACCGATGCAAGGAGGGTAGTCTTTGCTTGAAGCCCGGTCAGAGATTGCTCATTTCGCACAAAGAGCCGTTTACGCCATCTGTTTTGGAGCGGCGAAAAAAAATCAAGGAAACCATCGCCAAGTACGTGTTCCAAGCCATGACCTGCGCCCTGATTCTGCCCGTGGTGTTGATTTTAGGATTTTTGCTCGTTAAAGC
The DNA here is from genome assembly GCA_963844755.1 of Pirellulales bacterium. Taxonomy (GTDB): domain Bacteria; phylum Planctomycetota; class Planctomycetia; order Pirellulales; family Thermoguttaceae; genus JBEKIK01. The sequence goes on along the minus strand of CAWJPM010000010.1, from coordinate 84,699 downwards.
ATGGCCCGTTTTGTCGTTTTCATTTCTTTTCGAGAATCCTACGAATTACATGAAAGCCGGCGGCATTTGGTCGCCCTTAATAGGCACTTTTTTTCTGGTGTTGTTGTCGCTGGCGGTTGCCGCGCCCATCGGCGTTCTGGCCGGAGTATATCTGAACGAATACGCCCGGAACAACTGGTTTAACCGCTTGATCAACCTGGCCGTGGTCAATCTGGCGGGCGTGCCCAGCATTGTTCACGCGTTGTTCGGAGTGGGCGCGTTCGTATTATTCATGCACATGGGCAAATCGCTCTTGGCGGCCTCGTGCACGATAGCCGTAATGACGCTGCCCGTAATTATTACCAGCACGCGCGAGGCCCTGGCTTCGGTGCCCATGTCTTTTCGCGAAGCCTGCTGGAACCTGGGGGCCACGCGATGGCAGACCATCCGCACTATCGTGTTGCCCAATTCCATCAGCGGCATCCTCACCGGCGTGATCCTGCAAGTCTCCCGAGCGGCGGGCGAGACGGCCCCGATCCTTTTTACAGGAGCGGTGTTTTTCGTGCCAGTGGCCGATCATGGCTGGGCTTCGTTCTTTCCCTACGGGCTGCACGACCGCTGCATGGCACTGTCGATGCACCTTTTTACGCTCACTACACAGGTGCAGGGCGTAAGCCCCGAGGTACAGTACGGCACCGCGGTGGTGTTGATCGGATTGGTATTGCTGGTGAATAGCGTTTCCATAGGACTTCGGGTTTATCTGCGGATGCGGAAGAGGTGGTAGAACGATTTATGCCGGGACGGATTTGCTTTAACAACGTGACTGTAACCTACGGCCCGAAAACGGCGCTGGCCGATGTAAGCTTGGACATGCCCGAAAAACAAATCTTTGCCATTATCGGTCCGGCCAACTCGGGCAAGACCACGCTTTTGAAGTGCATCAACCGCACGATCGATTTCATCACGTCGGCCAAAGTGCACGGTCAGGTCTTAATTGACGGCGTGGATGTTTGCCGTGTGAAAAACGTGTACGAGCTGCGCCGCCGCGTGGGAATGGTGTTTCCGCTGCCGGTAGGCTTGCCGCTGACGGTTTTTGAAAACGTGGCTTACGCCCCGCGCAGGGCGGGAATGCACGACCGCGACGAACTCGAAGCACTTGTGGATAAATGCCTGCGCCAGGCCATGCTCTGGGACGAAGTCAAGGATCGGCTCGATCTTTTAGGCACGCGGCTTTCCGGCGGGCAGCAACAACGCCTGACCCTGGCCCGGGCGCTTTCGCTAAAGCCGGAGATATTGTGCCTGGACGAGTTTTCCATTGCCATCGATCCGATCACCACCATGCGTATCGAAGACATCCTCCGCGAACTCAAGAATGAAATGACGATAGTGCTTGTAACCAACCTGGTGCAACAGGCGCGGCGACTGGCCGATCATACTGCGTTTTTCAGTGATTCACGGCTGATTGAGGCGGCTGAAACTGAAAAACTGTTTACGCAACCCGCGCAAAAGCTTACCGAACGCTACCTAAGCGGAGATTATGGTTAATGGCCGTCGTACATGTCCCCTCTCCCTTTGGGAGAGGGTTAGGGTGAGGGCTATCATAGCATTAAGTTGAAGGTAAATATCGCACGTGGAAATTAATAATAAACTGCCGGCCTACAGCATCCATGCCCGGGATTTGAATCTCTGGTACGGCGAGTTCCATGCGCTAAAGAACGTGACGATTAACGTCAAGCCGGGCATAATCACCGCGCTTATCGGGCCCTCGGGCTGCGGAAAAACCACGTTGCTCAGGTGTTTCAACCGCATCAACGAGCGATATCCTAGCGTTAAGACTACGGGCGAAATCGCCGTGCTGGGGAAGAATATATACGATCCGGACGTATCGCTTAGTGAATTGCGCAAATCGGTGGGCATGGTTTTTCAGCGCCCCAATCCGCTGCCTATCTCGATTTATGAAAACATCGTTTTTGGGGTGCGGGTGCATACGGCCCGCGGAAACTTGAAGCGGGCGGACCTGGACGCCATGGTGGAATCGTCTTTGCGCGACGTTCAGCTCTGGGACAAGGTCAAGGACAAGCTCCGGTCCAAGGCCACCCGCCTTACGCTCGAAGAACAGCAGAAGCTGTGCATCGCCCGGCTCCTGCCGCAAAAGCCGCGAGTTATTTTAATGGACGAACCTTGTTCGGCCTTGGACGGCGAAGGCATCGAACGCATCGAGGAGCTGATCGAATCGCTTTGCAAACGCTACACGATTCTGATGGTAACGCATAACATGGGCCAGGCCCGGCGGGCCAGCCACGAGTGCATTTTCATGCTCATGGGCGAAATCATCGAACACGCCGACACGCTCGAAATTTTCATGAACCCTAAGCAAAAAGAAACGGAAATGTACATTACGGGCAGGTACGGGTAAAGAACAAGATTAGAATACAGAACAAAGAATATTGAAAATATTCCTCCCCTTTAAAAAATCGTTATAATCAGGATCTAAAATCGCCTTTTTCTTAATTAACACATGATAGAAGGAGATCGTTAGCATGCTAAAAACTCCTATTCTGGCGATAGTATGTATGCTAGTGGCCTCGGTTTTTGGGGCTGTTGGGCAATATCTCTACAAAACTGGAGCTAGTCATTCGGTCGCAGGGCCATTTACTATATTGCTCAGTCCATGGATTTTGGCTGGAATGGGCTGTTATATCACGGTTATGATTCTCTTTACTCAGGCATTCAAAGCAGGTGGACAAGTTACAGTACTCTACCCGATTTATGCAACGACATTTATCTGGGCGGCCATAATCGGACAGGCAACTTATAACCAACCTATCCGACTTGTTCATATCGCAGGAATGATCTTGTTGATTGTTGGAATATACTTAATGGGCGTAGGCAACGCTCAACCTTCATAGGTGGATAAGCATCATGTCGGACTACAAGCCCACTTCCCGGCGGCCAATAGCCGATGTTTTGCGCCGAACTGCCGATGGCTCAGTTAAAATCTGTGTTTCAATTGGAATTCATCCCGATGCCATCTCCTACAGCTCGATGATTGCCGCCTTGATGGCTGGTTTATGTTTTTGGCAATCGGGACATTTTCCAATTCTCTTAATACCAGCCCCTCTATTTTGCTATTTTCGGTTATGGCTAAATATGCTCGATGGTATGGTTGCCTTGGCTTCGGGCAAGGCAAGTCTCCGGGGTGAATTATTAAATGACCTGCCGGATCGCTTTTCAGATATATTTATCTTCGTAGGCGTGGCCCATAGCGGTTTGTGTAATCCATTTATAGCTTATTGGGTTGCAATATTTGCGCTTCTTGTTGCCTATGTAGGCATGTTCGGATTAGCCTTGGGAGTACAGCGGGAATTCAGCGGATTGATGGCCAAGCCGTGGCGTATGGTTATGCTGCACATCGGCAGCGTGGATTACACTCGGGTTGATTTGGTTAGGTGGAGGAAACCATCACTTCTTCGGCCTTTCCATTCTTGATTGGACGGATTTACTCATAATCGCGGGTTGTGTCCAAACCCTTTGGATTCGACTCATACGGATCGTCCGTTCATTAAGGCAAAAAAGTCAGCGTAAGGAATAAGTATGTCTCCTAATATTGCCTTGACAAACAATGTCTTTCTAACTTATCTGGTTATTCTTTTGGGATTGCTTGTCGTTGCCGGTGCGACCATCGGCATACTTGGCTTATTTCTGAAAAAAGATGTTAGCCATGCCTGGAAATCATATTGCAGTTGGTTGATAATGATTCCCTTGGTTTTTGTTTGTGTCTTTCTGGGCCGATATGCCACTATTTTCTTTTTCACACTTTTGGCGATCTTTGCCTTTAAAGAATATGCCCGGGCGACAGGATTGTATCGCGACTGGTACATGACCGGAGTTGTTTACTTAGGCATATTAGGAGTAGGCGTATTTTCCGCCATGTACGATCCACGCCTTGGAACTCCGGGTTGGTACGGCATGTTCATAGTATGGCCGGTCTATGTAATCGCTGTCATTTTGTTGATCCCAATCATCCGCAACCAAACCCAAGGGCAACTCCAAGCAATTGCTTTAGCTTTGTTGGGATTTATTTACATTGGGTGGATGTTCGGACATATCGCATTCTTGGCAAACTCCAAAAACGCTTATGGCTACCTCTTCTATTTGATTTTTGCAGTAGAATTAAATGATGTTGCGGCTTACACCTTTGGTAAGATCTTTGGGCGGCACCCGCTTCGCAGTAACATTAGCCCGAAAAAAACCTGGGAAGGTTCACTAGGGGCTATGGCCGTCTCTATGGTCTTGCCTTGGCTATTATGGTTTTCCTTCCCGCATTTCACCGTACGAGATCTGATATTGAGCGGCTTGATTGTTGGCATTGCCGGCCAATTGGGTGACCTATCGATGAGTGTCATCAAACGCGACTTGGGCATTAAAGACATGGGAACGTTGATCGGCGGCCACGGCGGCATCCTTGATCGGATCGATAGCCTGATCTATGTTGCTCCCTTGTTTTTCCATATGGTAAGGTATTTCCACGATTTGTATTGAACGACATGGAACCTTGGCAGTATGAAACCGTTGATGACATCGATCAATCCATGATCGAGCGTTTGCGGCGGTTTCCACGTGAACCGGACATATTGGTTTATTCGGCGCGGATCATTGCGGCGTTGATCCTTCGTGCGTGGTTGAAGGTCTATCACCGGCTGAGTATCATCGGCAAGGAGAATCTCCCTCAAGAAGGTTCTTACGTGTTAGTAGCAAATCATGCAAGTCATCTAGATGCAATATCGATCCTAGCGTCCTTACCAATACGGAAGTTGCATCGCGTTTTTCCTGCCGCCGCCAAGGATTATTTCTTTGTAAGCGTTCCGCGCACGGCCTTATCGGCGGTTGTGGTCAATGCTCTGCCCTTCAACCGGGAAACTAATATCCGCCAAAGTCTAAACCTTTGTAAACAATTGTTGGATAATCCCGGTAATGTACTGTTGATTTTTCCTGAAGGGAAGCGCAGTACGACCGGCGAATTGGGTGAATTCAAGCCAGGCATAGGATTGCTTTTGGCAGGTGTCGATTTGCCAGTGGTGCCTTGTTACTTGCAAGGTACATTCCAAGCATGGCCCAAGGGAAAACTGTTTCCCCGACCTCGACATGTACGATTGGTCATCGGTGAACCGCGTTGCTATTCGCATATGAAACGCAGTAAAGAAGCGGCGGTTCATATATGTCAAGATCTGCGCAACGCCATACTAACATTACCGCTCGCCTTCGAATAAATTGATTCGATGATTTTATTACCCCTTTTCCCCGTGGCGGATGATTTTACCCTCGGCCAGGTAAATCACATCTTCGGCGATGTTTGTGGCCAGGTCGGCGATGCGTTCCAGGTTGCGGGAGATGGCCATCAGGCGCAGATATTGTTTGACGTTTTCCGGGTCGCGCTGGATGCGCTGTTCCATTTCCACGCGAAAGTCGTGCTTCATGGCGTCGATTTCGTCGTCCCGGGCGCAAACATTCTGGGCCATCGCGCTATCCATATTCACCAGGGCATCGAGACTGTCGCGTAGCATGGCGTGGGTCTTGGACCACATTTCCGTGAGATCGAAGGCAATTTCGACGGGCGGTTCGGCGGCCAGGCCCACGGCCTTGCGGGCGATGTTGACCGCCATGTCGCCGATCCGCTCCAGATCGTTGTTGATTTTCAAGGCCGAGATGATCAGCCGCAGATCGGTGGCCACCGGCTGGTGCAAGGCCAGGGTTTTCAGGCACTCCTCCTCGACTTCCACCTCGAGGTGATCGATTTTCAGATCGCGTTTGACTATTTCGCGCGCCAGGGCCTCGTCGCGATTCAAAACGGCTTGAACGGCCGACTGGACCTGGTCTTCGACCAAGGCGCACAGGGATAAGAGCGATTTTTTAAGCTTGTCGATTTCTCGCTGCAAATGCACGGACATGATTGACCTGCGGAATGGGGAAAGGATCGCGTCATTCTGAGCGGAGCGAAGAATCTCCCTGCATTATAACATGCGATGCAAGATCCTTCGCTACGCTCAGGATGACTATAAAAATATACTTTCAACACGCGGATGTCAATCCGAAAAGTGGTTGGAAAACAAGTCACGGTTATCAATCCACTGTAAAGGGCCGCAAAGCTCGCGAATGCCGTCTTCCACCGAAACGGCGGTTTGGAAACCCAAAGCCTTGATTCGCGCATAACTGACGGCGTAATCGCGGCGGTCGAGATCCTTCGCATCGGCACATTCTTCGATCGTTACGCCGGGTATTATTTGCGAAATGAGCCGGCAGATATCCAGTTTGGAGTGGTTCTGGCTTTCGTCGCCCAAGTTGTAGACTTGGCCGGCCATGCTTGGGAATTTGTCCAATGCCATGCAAATGCCCCGGGCGATGTCGGCGACGTGGATAAAACTCCGCCGCGCTGAACTTTCGTAAACCCGGAGGCGCCGCTCGTGCAGCGCGCGATACACAAAATCGTTTATCAACAGGTCCAGGCGCATCCGCGGCGACAATCCGTAAGCGGTGGCAATCCGAAAGACGACGGCATCGCACATGTCGCGGATAATATTTTCGCCTTGGACTTTGCTCTCGCCGTATAAACTCATCGGCCGCAGCGGCGTATCTTCGGTGCAAAGCGAATCTTGCACCGATCCGTAGCAACTGCTGGTCGAGGCGAATATAACAGGGCGCCGGCGCCCGGCCACGGCCGCCACGTTCCGGGTGCCTTCGACGTTCACGGATTTGGCTTCTTCCGGGGCCCGGAGGCAGGCGGGATAGCCCACAATGGCCGCCAGGTGAACCACGGCCTCGGCCGTACGGGCAAAAACGGCCAGAGATTGCCTGTCGCGGATATCGCCCTTGGTAAAGGAAAATCCCGAATTGCGAAAAAAAGGCAGTATCGGTCCTATACCATAAGAAAGCGAATCGAAAACCGACACCCGATGCCCTTGCGATAAAAGCAGGGGAATCAAGGTCGTGCCGATGTATCCTGCTCCGCCGGTGACGAGAATGTTCATAGTCTACTCATCCCATCAGGTGAATTCAGCGCCGAATTGTTTGTCCGCTTCATTGTAAAGATCCTTAATGAGTTCGGCTTTGTCGGCGGGACAGATCAAGGTGGCATTCTTTGTGTGGATCACGATCAGGTTCCGGCATCCCATCATGGCGATAAGATGATCCGGCTCGCCGGAAGCCAGGAGACAATTCGCGGTATCGGACAATAAATATTTCCCAGCGGCAACGGCATTGTCGTTTTCGTCGTGGGGACAAGTTTGGGCGTATGACGGCCAGGAGCCCACGTCCAGCCAATCCAAGTCCATAGGAATGGCGGCTACTTGTACTTGTTCCATACGCGAGGCCGGTTCCATGACCGCAAAATCAATGCTGATTTTCTTAAGCGTGGGGTAAGTTTTGGAAAGAACCTCGTCGCGCCGAGGGGTTTCCCATGCCTGGGCTATGACCGAAAGGCCCGTATATACCTGCGGCTCCAAGCACTTAATGCAATCCAACAGCGTAGCGGCGGACCAGACGAACATGCCGCTATTCCACAGATAACAATCCGGTCCTTTGCGAAAATACTGCTCAGCCACGGCCAAGGAAGGCTTTTCCTTGAATTGCTTGACGATTCTCCCGCCGCCCGGTATCGGATCGCCCAATTCCAAATACCCGTAGGCGGTAACCGCTCCGGTGGGAGCGATGCCGAAAGTGACCAGAGTTTGCGGGTCCCGCTCGACTAGTGCAAATCCCTGTTCCACGATTTTCTGAAATTTATCGACGGGCTCGATCAGGTGATCGGCGGTAAAGACGGCAAATACGGCTTGGGGATCTTTGGCGGCCAAAACGGCGGCGCCTAGTCCGATGGCGTTAAGCGTGTCGCGGCCCACCGGTTCGCCCAGGAAATGTTCCTTTTCCAACTCCGGCAGGGCGGAGAGAATCGCGTCGCGGTGCTTCAGGCCGGCACATACATAACGCCGCGATGCCGGAATCAGGCCTTCAAGCCGCTGGAAGGCGATCTCAAGCAGGCTTTTACCTTGGATAAAAGGGATGAGTTGCTTGGGAACATCGCCGCGGCTCATCGGCCAAAGCCGAGTGCCTGATCCGCCGGCGATTATCAGCGCATATCGCATTTTTTGGCTTTAGGTTGCAGGGAATAGGTGATGGATTATTATGCTGATTGTTGATGGCTTGTCGGACTCTTCGCTGCGCTAGGAATGACTAAAATACTCTAAACCACTTCCGCTCCGTTGGTGGCCTGGCAAACGTACACCGCCGGTTTGTGGCCGGTCTGTTTCTGGTAGCCCTTGGCAGTATGGCTGACGAAATCGTCGGCGTCTTGGGCCTTGATAAGGGCCATTGCGCAACCGCCGAAACCGGCGCCTGTCATGCGGGCCCCGTAACAAGCCTTGTGCGTGCGGGCGTTGTCGACCATTGCATTCAGGGCGTCGCTCGATACCTCGAAGTTATCGCGTAAATCCTCATGGCTTTGGTTCATCAATTCGCCCAACTTGGCAGCGTCGCCGCGGCGCATGACCTCGGCGGCCTTCACGGTCCGTTCGTTCTCGCCGATGACGTGCAATGCCCGGCGGCGGGTCAGGGGATCCAAACCGTCGGCCTCCTTTAGAAATCGTTCCATGCTCACGTCGCGCAGGGCCTTTACCTTGAAGAATTTGGCGGCCGCTTCGCACTGCGCACGGCGCTCGTTATAGGCCGAATCGACCAGGCCGCGGCGAGTGGAGGTGTCGAGCACCACTACCGCCACGCCGGGCGGCATGGGCACCAATTCGGTCTTCAAGTCGCGGCAGTCGATAAGCAAGGCATGGCCGGCTTTGCCTGCGGCCGAAATCATCTGGTCCATTATGCCGCAGTTTACGCCGACCCATTTGTTTTCCGCACGTTGACCCAGCAGTGCCATAGGGGCGGGCTCCCAGGCAAGATCCGAAGCGGCGGCAAAGGCCCGGGCGGTGGCCATTTCCAGGGCGGCCGAGGATGAAAGCCCGGCCCCCAAGGGCACGTCGCCGGCAAGCACGCCTTCCCAACCGCACAGGCGATGACCTGCGTCCTGCAGGCTCCATGCCGTGCCTTTGATGTATTCGATCCAGCCGCTTTTGGTATTTTTTAAGGCGTCCAGGGAAAATTCGCCGCTTTCTTTATAGTCGATCGAATGCACGACCACCTTGCGGTCGTCGCGCGGCTCGAGTGCGATCCACACGGCCCGATCGATGGCCAGGGGAAAGACAAAACCGTCGTTGTAATCGGTGTGCTCGCCGATCAGATTCACCCGGCCCGGGGCACGGACGATCCACTTGGGTTTCCGGCCGAGTTTTTGCTCAAAATGCCGCTCGATGTCTTTTTTTTCGATTGCCACAGGATTAGGTAAAAGTAATGGGGTGTTAAGAAATTATTCGAAATCTCCCCTCTCCCTCTGGTAGAAGGCCAGGGTGAGGGCCGATTTTTCGTAACATTTGGCATCAAATATAAGTAGTTCTTAAATCTTCAGCAAGTAGAGGCTGCGGATGATTATGTCTGACAATTAAAAAACCTAGTACGTTTACGATATTGACAAGATAGGTAAAAATGCAAGTTGCTATCGAATGGTAATGTGGTATAATCTTATCAGTAAGATTATCGACATGGAGATAAAGTCATGCCAGCACTTTCTACCACCAAAATGTCGTCTCGCGGCCAGGTAGTCATTCCCGAAACGATCCGCAGCGAGATGGGACTTAAAGCGGGGGTCCAGTTCGTTGTAATCTCGCAAGGCGACGCGGTGATGCTCAAGGTTCTTTCAGCGCCATCGGTCGAGGAATTCACTAACCTCCATAAGCGACTTCGGCGAAAGGCTCGGGCGGCAGGCCGCACGCAAAAGGACGTTGTAAAGGCGATCGCGGATGTACGGAGCCACTCGTGAAGGTGGTGATCGACGCCAATGTACTTGTGTCTGGAGCTTTCTTTTCCGGGCCGCCGCATGAGATACTATTGGCCTGTACCACTGGGAATCTCCAACTTGTCATCTCCCTCGACATCTTGAAAGAATACTATCGAGTTGGTTTGAAGTTCTTGCGTACAGAGTCGGACGTTGATTTTGAAAACCTGCTTGGTATGCTGCTTAGGACTGCCGTCATCTTGGATACTGCATGTCTAAAACATCCCGTGTGCCGCGATCCTGATGACGACAAGTTCATTGCTTGCGCTCTGGGCGGTAGTGCGGATGTCATTATTAGCGGCGACAAAGATCTCTTGGCAGTTGCTAATACGATCAAGGTTCCTATCGTGACACCAAGAGACTTCCTGAACCGGTTTATGAAGTAACTAAGGAAAAGTGGATAATATCAGCCAAGAAACCTAAAACGGCGGCCGTTTCCGGCCGCCGCTGGGGACCTATGGCCCTCGACCTTGCGGCAAAGGTGCGTTTCACGCACCCTACCTTAATCAGTCAGGTCCAAAAAAACGTCGTCCGATAGCCGTCGTTCGGCCGCTACGCCAAGCTCATCCAAACGGCGGCGTTGCCCCACGGCATGCCATGGACCGACGCCGGCCAATTCGGGCATGATTGCCACGAGTTGGTCGATCAGCGTCTGGGCCATGCGGCGGATGGATTCCTGTTTGGCACTCTCCTGAATTGCCATGACCGATTTCATCAATCGCACCAGTTGGGCGCGCAACAGCACCGGGGCCGATAGGGAATCGTCGGCCTCGAAGAGCAACTCGCCAAGCGGCACTTCCAAGACCTTTTGCCACTCGTACAACTGGCTCAGGGAAATGTCGAATGTTTCATCCTCTTGTGTCCGGACAGCGGAGAGATCAATGTTTAATCGTCGCGCCACGGTACGGCGCGAAATCCCTTGTTGTTGCCGCACGGCGGCCAAGCGATGCAAGGGATGCCTGACGGCGGGGATCGGCACTTCATGTCCGATTCCGGCCCCGGTGGTGGTTAGATGAACAACACTCATAAAGACACCCCTTCTTTGAATGTTCGCACAGGAACAGCGGCAGAATGAAAATGAATAAAGCAGAGCATCACCTAGTTTTCAGCGATCGGCTGTGATTCAACCGTCCCTGTGAGGCGACAGCGTTTGCCCACGCATGTCGCACCGAAAACTGGCCCGCCGGAGTAACCGGACTAAAGCCGCGAAGACGAAATTATTGTATAATGCTTCACGACCTTCAAACTAATCATACCTGCTTGAAAGTGGTCTGACAAGTACACCTTTAGAAAAATCGCATTTATTACAGGATATTCTGTTAATAATCGCTCGAAACCAGGAAAAACCCAATTATATTGGTTCGTTATGACGCCGAATAACCGGGTAAAGTCAAAGACGCAGAAGGCTTGTATGAGCAATCTCTTTCCGCTACTCGCCCAAGACGATGTTTTTCAGCCGTTCCATGAAATTAGGTCTGGCCGGCCGACTGGATGTCGGGGATTGACGTTCATGCGGGCGTTCGGAAAAATCACAGTCCACGGCGGAGCGGTCGGATTGCACCGGCATTACCCTTGAAGGAGCTTTGGCCGCATCCAGTCTGAAAAAGAATTGACCTAAAGGCGAGGAAGATTTCAAGGTTTTAGCGATTTCATCCAAAGGCGTTCCCTGCTCTTCTTCATGTATTAATGCTATCTGGCCGGTGCTTTTTTGCAGGGCCGAGCGAATTGCCGCCTCCCTGCCTAAGGAGCGACCCTGGCAAATAGCCTGGACTTGCGGATAACGCCGAGTCAATTCCACCGCCACCTCGCTGGTGGCATCGACGGAACCGTCATCTATAATCAACAACTCAATCTGCTCCGATATCTCGGATACCACATCGAGAATCTTATGGACGGTTGGGGCAAGCGTAGACTGGGCATTTTTAACGGGCAATAACACGGATACAGTGCGAGCCACGAACTTTTCCTTTCTACCGAAAAGGTGCATGAAATGCGCTGCTAGTGATTCTCGGTACCCATGTGGCGTTTCTGAAATGAACTTTTATTCTGCCGAATTTGTCTGTCTTGACGTTGCAAAGGCTTTTGACGAATGCTCAGATGCCGATGCTTCTGATTCCTTGCCAGATACAAATCTTGTTTATCAGTTCATCCCGCGAATGACTATTTAGAGGGGGGATGGCGGCCAAATCCGGATTCGTTTAAACTAATGCATCATTTTTTTATCAATAATATGCGTAAAATGAAGCATAGGATCAGGTAATTTATCTGTATTTTGTAATTGATTATGTCTCAATCACCCGACAACGGCCCTGATTTCTCCCGCGGCGACGGACTCTTTGCCGGCCATTGCCCAAGATGCCCAAACCGGCGAAGTTTTGATGCTGGCCTACATGAATGCCGAAAGTTACGCCCAAACCCTGGCAACCGGCAATGCGATTTATTACAGCCGCAGCAGGAAAAAATTGTGGCGCAAAGGCGAAGAAAGCGGAAATGTGCAAAAGGTCAAGGCCATTTACCTCGACTGCGACCGCGACACGATCCTGCTTTCAGTCGAGCAACTGGGCGGCGCGGCTTGTCATGAAGGATACAAAAGCTGCTTTTTCCGACAGGTTACGCCCGAAGGGCTAAAAGTGGTCGCCCAACGTGTATTCGACCCGGAAAAAGTCTATAAAAAGGTTCAGGGTTCACTATGACAAACATACTCAAACTTGGCATCCCGGCCGGCAGTCTACAGGAGGCAACCGCCGAGTTGTTTCGCCGCGCGGGCTACAAGATCACCTTTGGCGCCCGGAGTTATTATCCCACGATCGACGACGACGAGATTGAATGCCTTTTAATCCGGGCGCAAGAGATGGCCCGATATGTTGAAAACGGGGTTTTGGACGCCGGATTGACGGGCTACGATTGGATCATGGAGTGCGGGGCGGACGTACATGAAGTGGCCGAGTTGGTTTTCTCCAAAATCAGCCGCCGGCCGGTCCGCTGGGTTCTATGCGTGCCCGAGGACTCGCCGATCAAATCGGTCAAAGACCTCCAGGGCAAGCGGATCGCCACCGAGGCCGTGCGCATGACCCAGCGTTATCTTGCCGAGCACGGCGTAACGGCCGAAGTGGAATTCAGTTGGGGCGCGACCGAAGTCAAACCGCCCAAGTTGGCCGACGCCATCGTCGAAGTCACCGAGACCGGAAGTTCGCTAAGGGCGAATAATCTCCACATTCTCGACGAGGTGCTGACAAGCACGACGCGGTTTATCGCCAACCATCGATCTTATGCCGATCCGTGGAAAAGACAGAAGATCGACGACATTGCCTTGATGCTTGCCGGCGCGATGGCCGCCGAAGGGAAAGTCGGCTTGATGATGAACGTGCCGGCGGACAGGCTAAAAAATGTCCTTTCGCTCCTGCCCGCCTTGCAAAAACCCACCGTTTCCAGCCTGGCCGACGAACAATGGGTGGATGTCAATACGATCCTTGACGAATCGATCGTGCGAAAAATCATTCCCCGGCTGAAAGCGGCCGGGGCCCGGGGCATCGTGGAATATCCGCTTAATAAAGTAATCGAATAATAGCCCAATCTTGGTTCGGTCTTTGACCCCAAACCAAACAGCGCGACCACTGGTCGCGGCTTTACATTCATAACTGATCCCTGAACCCTGAACTCTGATCCCGTTTCAATATGTCCGCCGAAGCCCGACTTACCGCCAAACTCGCGGAATTAAAATTAGAACTGCCCCCGGCCCCGGAGCCGAAAGGAGTTTATAAACCGCTGATTACGGCGGGCCAATTGGTCTACACCTCGGGACATCTGCCTGTCGAAGCGAGTGGAAAACTGGTAACAGGACGAGTCGGAGCGGATTTAGACGTTCCGTCCGGTTACGTCGCGGCACGGCTTGCCGGGCTGGGCATTCTGGCCTCGCTGAGAAAGGAGTTCGGCAGTCTGGACCGCGTTCGCCGCGTAGTGAAGGTGTTGGGCGCGGTCAATTGCACTGCGGAATTTACCCAGCAACCGGCCGTGATCAACGGCTGCAGCGAATTGTTTGCCGAAATCTTCGGCCCCGAATTCGGGATTGCCGCCCGTAGCGCTATCGGGGTCAACACACTCCCGCTAGGAGTGTGCGTGGAAATAGAAGCCATTTTCGAGCTGCACTGATCTTCCTAAGCCCGTCATTGCAGAATCATCTCAGCAGCACGCGCATCTTTGAATCTGCTTTCTCTGATGCGAAAAGCCCCGGGATTGCACTGCCCGACAATTCTATTCCGATACTGTTTGGCAATTCAATGCGGCTTGTGTTTTGGTATGGACTGAAATGCAAGTAGACAGAAAGTCAGGACAGCTATAACAATGATTGTGAAGTGAGAAATGTCCATTTGGTTCGCCCCATAAAAGAGATTGGGATAACGTGGGCGGAATACAGATGCCGCTTGCCGCAATGCAATTGTGCACCGCAGTCGGCATAGGTCCGCTCACCGGATCAGTTACGTCATATTGTTACGCCATATTAAGGCGATACAATATTTGCCAGTTGGCGATGAGTACTACAACAACGCCTAACACCCACGCCGGCACTTTCACCGGTCGGGAAGGGAAAAACAAGTGCCGGCATTTTTGGCAGAAATTTGGCCCTTCCATATTCCTGGGTTGTATCACCAGTTGTGAACAATAAGGGCAGAGACAATGCATATCACACCTAGCCGCTTAGATAAGTAAATTGAGAAGTTCCAGCACATTAATACTATAGCATATTTAATGATAAGGCGATCTCAAGTCTAAATGTAGGCATACTTAAAGTAGCCTTTTATTAAACAATTCCGCCTGTGGCATATTTCAAGCAAGAGCTTTGTATTCTTAAAAAATAGTGCCGCATTTAACGATTGTTCGGAATATGTTTGACAAAATGAACAGTGCATGAGAAACCAGCCTTGCGAGTTGGAATGCAATTCATGCTCTTGCGGTTTTATGGGAGGATTCCAATGCTGCCCGTAGGCAAGGATGCCGGAGAACGTCGCGATCACCGAGAAGAACGATTTTTGACGCTATTGTATGGACACTGAAGTGGGCGATACCGGATTCGAACCAGTGACATCCACGTTGTAAGCGTGGCGCTCTAACCGACTGAGCTAATCGCCCGGATGTTCTTAGCACATAAGCATAACGTACGAGTGGACGTTCGTGCAACTCCTAGCGGTGGAAATTTGGAGCGATCAGGGACGCGGGTCCCGATTTATGCGAATCATCCGGAATGCCTTCGGGCGGCATGCGGAGCACGGCCGGCGGGGTCAATCTTCCGATGAATCGAAACCGTCCGTTTGCAAAGGAAGAGGCAAGGCCATCAGCCGTTCGATTTGCATGCCTGCGTTTCGGCCGTCACCGGCTGGATCGAGTGCGGGATTCTCCATGTCGGCCTCGTCCAAGATAAAATCAGCCGGGGTTTGCAAGTGCGGCGGGCGATCTGGTCCGGGCAAGTTGTTCCATTTGACGTGCCCTAGAGATGGTTGATTTTCCCGGGACGGCCCCCAATATGCCCGCCAACCCTCGAAAGACATCTTATCAGAGGATGGTTTCGCCCCAAAGCCGCGGATTGTCCAGAAAACGTTGACGTCCTGATAAAAGTCATGATCGCCGTTCCACACGATTTGTCGTCGGGCATTTTCCAGGGAACCGACCACTTCTTGTTCAATAAGCGAATTGCCGTGCGAAGTCATGATGATGTTATCGGCACAATTGAACGAAACGGTAAACTGGTGAGGGGCGGCCTGGCTGCCGGCAAGACGAGCCAATCCGCCGCGGGCCGCAATTGTCAGATGTTGCAGGTCGATGCGAAGCATCTCGTCGGGCTTGGGCGATTGGGTCCCGCCCGCCGCCGAAAGCAACCATTCGCTGGTCGCCAACAAACCGTTGTCCCAAGCCAGATGGACAGGCTGAAGATCGTCCACCCGGATGAACGCAGCCTCTCCGCGGGCAATGGAATCGTTCAATTCGATGGTAGCCAGGGGCGGGGCCCCCGCATTGTCGCCGGCAACTTTGGACTCGGCGCCGGGCGAAGCCCCAACGCGGAAAAATGCCGCATCCTGGTGATAGGCGGTCAACTGGTCCGAGGCGTTGGCAACGGTAAGGGCGCACTTATCCAGCCGGACTGTTTGCCCGCCGCGGATTTCAAACATAGACCAGTTGTCGGCCGCAATATCCCGGGGGATGATCAGTTCCATGGCCAAATTGGAAATCGTCAACCGGCCCGAAGTGAGACAGAACATGCTGCGCGGATACTTTACCGGATCGGTTTCGTTGGGCCGGAAAATCAACACCGGCTGGTATCCCTCGCCGGCCCGGATGGCGATCCGCAAATTCGCCATGTGAACCGGTTTTTCCTCGCGCGGACCATTGTAGCGGAGTTCGATCACATCTCCGTTGCGGGCGGCTGCGCAAGCGGCTGGCAAGTTGGTGAATTCGTTCTCGCCTGCGGCCAGGTCGCTTACTACAAGCAAACCTTTATGCTTGGTTGAAGTTCCGGTTAGTGACAGGTTTTCAGACGCTCGCAAAGGACTACCGGACGAATCCGCCGCATTTTCCGAAGTTGGTTTGTCATTTGTCGCCAAGGACTTTGTTTTTTCGTCTTCCACGCCGGGCGGCAAATCGCCTTTGGATTCCGCTGTTTTGGCGACGGATTCCTTCCTATCTAAGGGCAACGCGGATGGAGGCTGCTGGCCAGGGCTCGATATATTCCAAAAAATATCAAGCGCGATCAACAGGCACGCCAACGCGGCGACGGAAGCCAACCACGGCATATGGCGGTGAATATAGGAAACTTTTGGCGACGATTTCGGCAACCACTCCTTACCGCCGATACCGTAGGGCTGAAAGCCTAATTGCCCGGCCAAGGCCAATAAATCGGCGATTAAGTCGTTGGGGTCCGAATAGCGATTGTCTGGATTCTTGGCCATCATTTTTTGCAGAATATCGTTGGCCTGTTCAGGCAAATCCGCCCGGACTTGCCGCACGTCCGGCGGCGGATCGCCGTGATGCTGCAACAACTTCTGCAGCACTGTCCCATCAGGAAACGGCGGGCGACCCGTGAGCATGAAATAAAACGTGCAACCCAGCGAATATATATCGCTGCGGATGTCGGCGCTGCGGGGGTCGCGGGCTTGTTCAGGCGAAATATAATCGAAGGTGCCCAGCGTGACGCCATTGGACGTCAAATCGACTCCTATAGACTCCGACTGCCGCAGGCGGGCTAAACCCATGTCGATCAATTTCAACTGGCCGCCGGGGGTGATCAATAAATTTGACGGCTTGATATCGCGATGTACTATGTGGCGGGCATCGGCATGGGCCAAGGCATCGACCGCTTGCAGCGTATAACTAATCGCCTCTTCGATAGGCAACGGCCCTTTACGTTCCACCAATCTGCGAATGTTCTCACCTTCTACAAACTCGAAGGCGATAAAATGAACTCCCCGATCTTCGCCCACATAATGCACCCGGGCGATATTCTCGTGATCGAGCCGAGCGGCCGATTGTGCTTCGTTTTGGAACCGCTGCACGGTTTCCGAATCGGCGGCCTGATCGGGAGGGAGAATTTTCAGGGCCACAATCCGGGCGAGCCGGGTGTCCATGGCCCGGTATACTCGGCCCATTCCCCCGCCGCCGACGTATTCGATCAACTCGAAATGCCCCAAATGATCGCCCGGCATGATCCGGCCTTCCATAATGCGCCAGGCCGAATCGGAAAGAGTAGGGGATGGCA
Organism: Pirellulales bacterium; assembly: GCA_963844755.1. GTDB lineage: Bacteria > Planctomycetota > Planctomycetia > Pirellulales > Thermoguttaceae > JBEKIK01. The sequence continues at coordinate 67,045 of CAWJPM010000010.1, read as the reverse complement.
TAGGGGGACGATTGGAAATATATGTCGGCTGTTCACTGGTGGGTTTTGTAGGAGCGGTAGAGGACGACGGAGACTGCGATGCGCATGGCTCGGCGGCGGCGGTATCCTCCGTCGGCGGGTAAACTTTCTCTCCGCTCGTGTAGCTATCGCTCATTATGCTTTGCAGCTAAATGTTTTTGTCGTTTTCCCGTATGGGCGAAAAGATCTATCAAACGACCGCTTTTAAAGCGACAAAAAATATGGCGTATCTTCAGAACCAGGTTCAGTAGGCTGAACGCCCGACCAAGATGAGCCGTCTGTGCCTTTAATACAAGTATTATATTAACCGAATATATTGGTCAATCAAGCACCAATCCAGCAAGATTGGCGCTGTTCATTAGCCTATTAATATAGTACTACCCGTTTAATAAACACCAGTACGCCATTGTAGTTTCTTTTCTTCCTATTAAGCATCCTTAATTATTAAATTTCGATACTAACACTCCCAAGTAGATAAACTACGCAAGTTTCTTTATCCAAGTTCGATTAGTTTCTGGCGGATTGAGTATAACTTATAATCAGTTCCTAGAAGATTGATCGTTTCTAATACAGTTTTATCTGTGTGAGCCCATTAATAAACATGTAAGCGGGTTAAATTCGGCCGGCCCTCGTTTTAGGTGGTAAGAAATTTTGCGTCTAGCGGTGGCACGGACTTCCCAGCCCTTAAAGAAACATGGCCAAGATGGGCATGCAACTTCACCCCGACACAATAATCCAGAGAGTCCTAAAGCAGATGTGACATTCTTCGCCTCGCTCAGGGTGACTTGTGGGATGATCCTCCTTTGTTTACCACAGGTTGAGCCTTAATCTACTTATATTTCTTTCCTTTTTACCCTTCTTTCCCTTTTCCTTTGCCTTACACCTAAATTACTTATTTTATTTTAAAAAAGACCATTATCGGCAATTTTGGTTAGACACTTTAGAAAATGTGATTTTTAGGGTGCACAAAATATAGGCAGAAACGCCGTGCTTAAAATGTGTGCACGACCGCCTAATAAAATTGCACATTGCATGCAATGACATAACTGCTTGCATTGCAAGAAGTTCCGCCACTGACTTGACTTTCTCCAATTATTCCTTCGGTTCGTCACCACGATGGTGACTCTATAAATCAAATCCACTACCTTATGAGAAGGAGAAAGCAGTGAGTACGGAGATCACAATCGGCCTGACAGAAAAACATAACGAAATCCAAAGGATCGCCCAAGACCTGTTTGGCAAAGGTCCGGATTGGGTTACCTTCTATCGGGAAATCTTTGGGTTGCACGGCATTGTGCGTCATACATTCCCTACTAGGGAACTGCTCAATGATTTTGAGCAAAGCGATGCCTATCGCGAGATCCAGCACATGCTGACCCAGTTGCGGGCAAAAGGGCCCTTCGACATCGATCCCGAGGAAGAACCGACCCGGGTAATCACCGTTCGCATCCCCAAAAGCCTGCACGAAGCCCTCAAGGTAGAGGCCCACGACCACCGCACCAGCATGAACAAGCTCTGCATCTCAAAACTCCTGCAATTCGTCGACACCCAACTCGTGCCGGAAGAATAGTTTTAAGTTTAGCCCGGGTGCTAGCACCCGGTGCCTTTTGGCCATAAAGCTGCGACCGGCATTCTCGGGCAGTTTTGTAAAGCCGCGACCATTGGTCGCGGTTTGGTGGCACTGCCATCCAAAAAACAGCCACGCCCACCCGGCTGTGTAGCACTGGGTCATCGGAGTCCATGCTGCAACCTCGGTCCCGGGAAAATTGGCTTTCAGAGATATATTGTCGCGTGGGGTGGGAAATCCCTCGGGGAATCCGACATATATCTCAATATACTAATTTTGGTTTTGGATTAGCATCTGCTATAGAAGATAGTGAGTCGATCGCCCTCACCCTAGTCCTCTCCCGGAGGGAGAGGGGACTTTCAGAAAAGAAAGCGGGTTTGGAGCGGACTTATAAGCCGGGTTCTGTGCCCTTGGGTTTTAAAGCCAAGGGTGATGATCATTTCTCTAGGGCGTCGATTGTTCGGCGTCTCAAGCGGTCTACCCGGAAGTCGGTAGCGGTCCGGACCGACCCGCGGCAGGCAGCCGGACGAACTAGTCAGCCGGCGCTGCGCTGCTCCCTGCTTGACCTTGCTCCTGGTGGGGTTTGCCGAGCCAGGCCGGTCGCCCGGCCTGCTGGTGAGCTCTTACCTCGCCATTTCACCCTTACCTCGCGCCGGACACACGAGTTTGATCCCATGCGCCCTGTCACAAGGCGGTATGCTTTCTGTTGCACTTTCCCTGACCTTTCGGCCGGTGGGCGTTACCCATCACCACGTCCTACGGAGCCCGGACTTTCCTCTCGCCGAAACTCGTTGTTGGGCCGATATGGCGGCCCGCCGAGTACCGACCAGCGATCATCCGGTCTACTCCAAACCCAATATTAGGATACACAGTAAAGACGCGAGGGGGAAGGATGAGGGGGAAAGTATAAAGGATTGAGGGATGAGGGATGAAGGATGAAAGCTGCACAGAACAGCTTGCGGTTGTGCACTGGGCACTAAAGTGCCCAGCCCTAACCTGAACCCTAAAAACTGAACCGTGAACCCTGCCAGGTGCCGCGGTGGCGGAATTCGGCTTCCACGGCCGCGCGAATGGCTCTTTTATCCAGGCACCACTGGGGGCCGACTAGGTATTGAGGCGGGGCATCGCCGCTAATGCGATCGATAACGCACTCCGACGGCAGAAGTTCCAGAAAATCGACTACTCGGTTGATGTAGTCTTCGAACAGTGGCAACTGCACCTCGCCCCGGGCGACCATATCGGCAAGTGGGGTGTTGCGAACGGCATAAAGATTGTGCAGTTTTACCGAGTGTATTTCCAATCTAGACAATTCCCGGGCCGTGGCGAGCATATCTTCGCGGGTTTCGCCGGGCAGCCCAAGGATAATATGCACTCCCACCTGTAAATTACGCTCTCGGCTGCGTTTATAGGCATCTACAAATGCCTGGAAATCATGGCCGCGGCGGATCCAGTCCAGCGATCGGTTGTGGATGCTCTGAAGCCCGTATTCCACAATCAGATAAGTATGCTTGGACAACTCGGCCAGCAGATCGAGCACATCATCCGGCACGCAGTCGGGCCGGGTGCCGACGGCCAATCCTACAACTTTGGGGTGGGCCAAGGCTTCTTCAAATACGCTTCGCAACCTGTTCACCGGGGCATAGGTATTTGTGCCGGGCTGGAAATAAGCCACAAAGCCCCCGGCGGCATATCTGGCACTCAAACGGCCGATACCTTCCTCCAATTGGGCCGTGATAGACGATAGTTTCAGGCGTCGGCTGGGGCTGAAGCTTTCAGGGTCGCAAAACACGCAACCGCCAGTGGCCAAGGCTCCGTCGCGGTTGGGGCAATTAAAACCGGCATCCAGACTTAATTTCCTTATCTTTTGACCGAACTTCTTGAGATAAAAGAAATTAAGCGTATGATAAAGCAGCCCGGCCTTATGCCATTGCGTGGTAAAAGGCAGCGAATTGTTCGAATTAGTTGACGCCACTGTAATACCCGACTACACTAAAGGTAGGGAACCTTTTCATCCTAATCGGTTCGTTATTGAACTCAAGAGGACGCATGCGATTATGTATGGCGAACTAATTCCCGTAGGGGGTGGAGACCCTATTCCACTTTTGAAAAAGTCCTTGCTGGTGGGCCGGCGTGAAAGCTGCGACATCGTGCTTCGTTTTTCAAACGTCTCGGCCCATCACTGCCAGTTGACGGTCACGGGCGGATATTGGTACGTTCGCGACATGAACAGCCGCAACGGGGTAAAAGTCAACGGCATGCGCGTCACGGACAAGCGAATCGACCCCGGCGACGTGATCTCGATTGCCAAGCACAAATACGAAATGCGGTATGCGCCGGTCGAATTAGGCGCTGTCGGGCCGCCGCCGATCGAAGTGACGAAATCCGATATATTCAGCAAATCATTGTTGGAGCGGGCAGGACTTGAGCGCCCGTCCCCGTCAAAAGACAAGCCCGAATCCGATCGCTATGGTGATGTCCGTTACGATATTACCAAAGACGATCCCGGCCAACTACGCTTTCGTCACCAACCACGCTAATGGAGGAAAAAGGGGACAGGTCCAATTTGTGCAAAGCACCCTTCGGGCCGTTCCGGAAAATTGGACCTGTCCCCTTTTTCTCAACCACGCTAGATGTCAAAAAAGAAGAAAATTCGGGCTGACTTCCGCAAGAATCGCAGCGATCGCGCCGGAGTACCAATTGGACCAGGCAATTCGATTCCGACGAACTTTCGGTGGATCACACGCTTCACGGCGAACGCCTAAGCGGCAAAGGCGATCTCTCGCGGCGGCGGACCATTATAAGCGAAGACATCCCGTCGGAAGGTGAAAATTCTCCGGGCCGGCAACTTGTGGTCGATGAAACCCTGTGCCGTCCGGGCCGGGTCCTGAGCGTGCACGGACTTTTCAGCGAAGTCCAGGACGCCGACGGCGTAATCTATCATTGTGTCACGCGGCGAATCCTGAAAACGCTTACTACCGACCTGCGCCACGTGGTTACCGCGGGCGATCGGGTCCTGTTTCGGCCTGCCGATAAGACCGGTTCCAATGAAGGATTCATCGAGCGCGTCGAGCCGCGCAGGGGCATGCTTTGCCGGGAAGTTCGCCGGCGACAGCAGATTCTGGTCACCCATGTCGATCTGGTGGCCATTGTTTCCAGCGCGGCCGAGCCCCGGCTGAAGCCGAATCTTATCGATCGCATGTTGGTGGCCACCGAAAAAGGCGATATCCGGCCCATAATATGCATTAACAAAATCGACCTGGTGGACGCGGCCGATCTGCAACCCCTGGTGGGCGTGTATAGCCAGATGGGCTACGAGGTCTTGCTCCTAAGCGCAAAAACCGGTTTCGGCGTGGAGCGCCTGCGAAGAATGCTGATCGGCCGGTCAAGCGTATTGGCCGGTCAAAGCGGAGTGGGCAAGTCGTCGCTGCTGAATCGCGTCGATCCCTCGCTCCACCTGCACGTGCAGCCCGTCAGCCGGGAAACCGAAAAAGGCAAACATACAACCAGCAACGCACGGTTGATGCCGCTAACCGGCGGCGGCTATGTGGTCGATACGCCGGGCATCCGGCAATTCCAACTCTGGGACGTGGTGCCCGAGGAAATCGACAGTTATTTCCGCGATTTGCGGCCGTACATCAGCCTGTGCCGGTTTCCCAACTGCACCCATACCCATGAAGACGACTGCGCCGTAAAAAATGCCGTGGCCGACGACCGCCTGGACGAACGCCGCTACGAAAGTTATTGTCACCTCCGAGCAGGAGAGATGGAATGAAGCGTGGCGAGTGGTGAGCGTATAATAGATATATATTAGCCGCGGTGGGCAATTCATTGCCGCACTTGCACAACTACAATAAATCGACAACAGGAGAATTTTTCACATCGTGATAGAAACCGATCGACTTGAGGGTGTTGCCAGCGAGGCGGCCATTCTCGTGGGCGTGTTGCTGCCCGATCGACACTCCGAGTTACAACCCCTGGAAGAATTGGAAGGCCTGGCCCAGACGGCCGGCGTGCGGGTAGTGGGCCAACTAATGCAGCGCCGCGAGGCCCCCGACGCCGCCACTTATCTGGGCAAGGGAAAAGTCGATGAACTGAAGAATTATACCGAGGCCAAAGATGCCGACGTGGTAATCTTCGACAACGATCTTAGCCCCGGGCAAACCCGCAACCTGGAAAAAACCCTGAATCTTAAGGTCATCGACCGCACCGAACTGATCTTAGACATCTTTGCCAGCCGCGCCAAACTCATCAAGCCCGGCTGGCCGTGGAATTGGCCCAATTGGAATATTCCATGCCGCGGTTGAAGACGGATGTGGACGCACCTTTCGCGGCAGAAAAAAGGCGTCGGGCTGCGCGGGCCGGGCGAAACCCAGTTGGAAGAAGACCGCCGACTGGTCGAACATCGCATTAAAGACCTGCGCAGGCAATTGCACCTGATCGAAGCACGCAAAAAACGCGAAGTCGCCGCCCGCGACGACCTCATGACCGTGTCGCTGATCGGCTATACCAACGCCGGCAAAAGCACGCTCCTAAACGCTCTTACCGGTGCCGACGCCTTCACGCAAGACGCACTGTTCGCCACGCTCGACACCCGCACGCGGCGCTGGCAACTGCCGGGCTGGGGACCGGTCCTGCTGAGCGATACCGTGGGTTTTATCCGCGAACTGCCGCACCATCTGATCGAAAGTTTCAAGGCCACGTTGGAAGAAGCCCACCAGGCCCATCTGTTGTTGCACGTGGCCGACGCCGCGAATCCGGCCGTTTACGAACAGATTTCCGCAACATATAAAGTACTGGAAGAGATCGGACTCGAGCGCAAGGACACGCTTCTGGTGATCAACAAGAGCGATCTATTGCCCGACCGCGCCCGGTTGGAGGGCATATTGAGCCGCTATCCTTCGGCAATTCCCATCAGCGCAAAAACCGGATATGGCCTGCCAAATCTGGCCTCCGCCGTAAGCGACGCCCTAAGCCGGAGCTTTGTGGACGTGGACGTCGAACTGGGCCTGGACAACGGGCGACTTTTAGCCTACCTGGCCGCACATGGCGAAGTGCTCTCGAAACATTACACCGATTCGCGGGTAATCGTACACTGCCGCATCTCGCAACAACACCTCGGCCGCGTCAACAGCGAAGCTTTCGCAGTGAATCCTCACGGCAATCACATGGATAAAAAGCCTGTCGAAGATGTGGCTTGAAGTATCCGAATTTCTTGTTTACAAAACATATAGTTGATCTCTGTCAATCAATACTGCCAAGCCCACGGGTTGCAACTCGTGGGCTTATGTGATATTGCTATTAACATCATGCATTATTCGCCTGAGACTCAATAGATAACTCCCCGCACAACATAAAAATTTCCCTATCTGCCATTACCTCTAACTTATTACTTATCAACTAAATAATGTCTACCCGAGAAATCAAAAATAGCCGAGTGATTGTGACCGGGGCATCCAGCGGCATCGGCCGGGCCGTTTCGCTGCAGCTTGCCCGGGAAGGCGCGAAATTGCTCGTCGTAGCCCGACGCCAAGATCGCCTCAACCAACTGGCCGAGGAAGCGGCCGCCGTTAATGGGCGGATCGAAATCCTGGCGGGCGATATCACCGATGAGCAAACCCGACGCCGCGCAATCGAGGCTGTGCAATCGCACTTCGGCGGGTTGGATATATTGATCAATAACGCCGGCATCGGGGCCCTGGGCCGGTTCGAGGACAACGATCCGGAGCGATTACGGGCGGTTTTCGAGGTCAATTTCTTTGCCCTAGCGGAGATGACAAGATTGGCCTTGCCGCTTTTGAAAAATGGAACCAGGCCCATGCTGGTAAACGTCGGTTCCATCCTCGCTCGCCGCGGGACGCCGTGCATGAGCGAGTATTGCGCCAGCAAATTCGCCGTGCAAGGATTCAGTGAAGCCGTCCGCGCGGAGTTCAGCCGATACGGGATCGACGTGCTGGTGGTCAATCCGGGCACGACCGAAACCGAATTTTTCGACGGCAAATACGAGCACGGCGTCGAGCCTTCCTGGCCCAGGCATAAGCCGACCACCGCGAAACGTGTCGCTCAGGCCGTGGTCAAGGCTATTCGCCTAGGCCGGCACGAAATCATTCCTTACAACAAGGGAAGAATCCTTTGCTGGCTCAACCGTCTTTCGCCCAGCCTGATGGACCGCATCATGGCCCGATACTCGTGAAGCGGCGTGTAGGGTACGTGAAACGCACCATGAGCTTACCCCAAGCCCATGAATCGGTGCGTTTCACGCACCCTACTGAACTGAACCCTGCCCTCTCCTAAGCAAACACTTCTATCCCCTTGGGCGCGGGCGTGGGAAATTCCGACCCGCAGGACGAGCACTTTTCCCGGTCGTGCGGAACGGCATGGCCGCAAACATGGCAATTTTCCAGAACCGGCCAGCGGCGGTGAAATCGATAGGCAAAATATCCAGGCACGCCCCCGAGGAAAACAAAACCCACCCAATACCAGACTCCGGGCAATGCCATCCGCCGTTGCCGCTGGTAGCAGAACCAGGCCAATGCTGCCGACACAATGCAAAGCGCCAACACCGGCAACCATGCGTCTGATGAAATTTGGTTCACTTCAGAGATATATTTCTCTTTATTTTCTGCGTAAAAGTATTGTGCCCATAATATCGAATACTCAACTATCGTGCTTATAGGCTCGGGCGTGACGACAATCACTTTCCAAATATCTGAAATTTCATTTTCCTCTTTTCCCGCCAGAATGACTTCTTTTGTCTGAACGATTTTGCCGTCGGCCTCCAGCCATGCGAGCCGGGCCCCGCCTTTGCGATCGGGAAATTCTCGATCCTGAACAATCAAAGCCTTTTCATCGCCAAGATAATAGAGATCAAATGACTTTTTCCGAAAATCCTCGGGGATGGAGTATTTGCCGACCTGTTTCCCGTCCAGATCGAATTGTATTAAACCATCCGTGGTCCTGACGAACACATAGAATCGAACTTGCTCATCGGGGACCGGTAATTCTTTCAACGACGCGGGGCTTTTCATTACGCTCACCGAAATCATATCCGCCGATTTCATCACGGTCGTAATCGAACGCCCCTGTAAATCGATCAAAAACAGCCGGTCGCCCGAGATCATGGCGATTCTATTAGCCGGACTATTTCCGTAATAACTGCCTTCATAATTGTTCAGTACGCACGGGGCGAGGCCCGGCCTTGTTGCATTAAAGGTCGTCTCCATTTTACGGCCGTCCATGGGGAACCAGTCATCCGGCTGCGGCAAATCCGTGCTGAATCCCCGCATCCCCAAATAGCCGATGCAGTGTTTTGACTCTCTATCGAAGGCCATGAAATATCCCCGGCCATCGAGTTTTCCATCGTCGATAAAGTACCAATACGTTTGCGAATGGTGTGTCGGGGAGAAAGGTTGAATCCGGTCGTCGGGCCCTAAAGGAAACCGCGCAGATGCCAAAATAATTTGCTGTGGTTCCAAATTAGCGGGACCGGCCAGCATTACATGTTCCAAATTGAATTCGGTCAACGACTTTTTGGGAGATATTGTTTTGTGTTCGAGGTCACGATAGATAATTTCATGGTACGGCTTATCAACTGTAATTACCGGGGTTCCGTCGTAAAGGACGGCGATTTCTTCGGCTTTTTCTCTCTTTTGGAATTTCCTGCTTTCTGCCAACTGGATGCACCAAATGACAACGATACCAATCGCAAATCCTAATCCCAGGGCCAGGATCGCCGCCAAACTAAGCGGTTGGAAAATTGAACTGCGTTTTGACATATCCGTCCTCGTCAGGAAAAATCCCGCTTCCGGGCCACGTACAAAATGACGCCCGCAAAAGCCACACATATCAGGAAAAAAGCCGCAAAACCAATAAACCACCTTCTTAATTCAAATATTGCAACACCTACAATCAAAGCGCATAAACCGGCGCCCATGATTGGTAGCAATCGTGTGCCCAGCCATCGCCCCGTCCGAATGCCCGTGAGAAAACTGCCCAAATAAATAAGCGCCATGATGAGCCACCACTGCCAGAGTCCCGCGGTCATCCACCAGAAAAACGGGCTGGCGTGCGTGCCCAGCATGGCCGCCCAGATTGCGAAAATCATTATCGGAACGCCGGAAACAATCAAATAAAGCCCCATCCCCACGGCCAATTTCACGCATATCAATCTCTGCCGGCTTATCGGCCGATGCAAAAGCATAAGCCACGTGCCGCGCCTCGATTCAGTAACGGTCTGCCACAACCCCAACGTTATAGAAAAAATGATGGAAATCATTATGTACGAACCCCAACCGTCTCTATTCAAAAAAGGTATCGGAAAAGGTAAATTTGAGGTGTCATAATTAAAAAAGCTGTAGCCCATAAAGCCGGCAATAGTCGCCATGTAGGCAAGAAAGGCCACAATGCCGATCCACATCGTCTCTCGCAATTCTTTAAACAATAACGCTTTCAGCATCGCTTTGCTCTCCTGCAAAAATGGGCAGCGCACGGCGCGGGCCACGGGTGTATTCTATGAAGGCGTCTTCCAAATTAAGCTCGATAATCTCGATCGAGCGCGGATTTAGCGATTCGGCCAGGCGGCGATGTTCATCGTTAAAACCTACAATAATCGCTTCCAACTTGTGGCCTACTTGCCGGTTGCTCACCAAGCCCGGACACGCTGGAAACGCCGGCGGCGCCTGCGGAAATTCCAGCACCACCTTGCGCAGCGATTCCTTGAAATGTTCGGTCGGGCAATCCACCCGTAAAATGCCGTCAACTAGGATTCCGATCCGGTCGGCCACTCGTTCCACGTCGCCGAGGATGTGCGAACTGAACAGGATCGTCCGCCCGCGGCGCTGGATGATCTGAATGAGCGATTCCAAGAAATCACGACGCACCACGGTGTCCAGGCCAAGAGTAGGATCATCGAGAATCAAAAGTTCCGGATCGGAGGCCACGGCTATGGCCAGCGATACCTGCGCCCGCTCACCGCCGGAGAGCCGCTTGATCCTGGCCCGAGTGGAAAGTCCAAAATGGTCCAATATCTGCTCTAAGAGTGCATCGTTCCAGCGCGGATAAAACGCCCGGGCGAATCGCACGGCCTGGCCGATGTTCATCCAGCGATAAAGCGGATGCCCTTCGGCCAGATAAGCGATTTTCGACCGAGTTTCCGGCGCAGATGGAATGAATCCTCATCCAACAACTCCGACCGCCCATAATCCGGATGCACCATGCCCAAAAGCATCTTGATGGTGGTCGATTTTCCCGTGCCGTTGCGCCCCAACAGCCCGTAGACCGAGCCTTGCGGCACGCGCAGTTCCAGATTATTGACCACGCATCGCCGGTCGTAATATTTAGTCAGGCGATGGGTTGCGATAACGTCGGGCATGGGAGTGTTCCTAAGTTTTCAGTTGTCAGTTTTCAGTTCATGGTTTACGGTTTTCAGTTTACGGTAAACTGTGAACTGTAAACCGTTAACCGTAAACAACCTTTTCAATCACGGCACACGGAGTGTGCCTACTACATTGCTTGCCAATGAAAATGTTTCACTCCGTCTTTAACAAGATCAATTATCTCGTCGGCCGCGAAGCCCAGGTGCACGGCCTCGGTCAGGAAGTGGTCTAAAAGTTCCTGGAGCCGTTCTTTGCGGACCTTTTTGGTCAGTTCCGCCTTGGGCGCGGCGACAAAAACCCCCAAACCGGGCCGAGTGCTTAAGATTCCCTCACGCTCCAGTTCGGTATACACCCGGGCAACCGTGTTCGGATTGATTACCAAAGTCCGCGACAATTCCCGCACCGAAGGCAGCCGATCCTCCGGCCGCAGCGTCCCCCGGGCAACCGCCTCGCGCAATTGCCGGGCAAGTTGCCTGTAAATCGCCAATCGGCTGGATGAATCAATACGGAATTCCATGCGTACTCCAATAACTGTACTAATACATATAATACAGTTAGTGCATGGAATGCCAAGAGAGAATTTTCAATTTTTATTTTAGAAAGTTAGGTCGAAGGCGGGAAGCCGGAGATTGGCGCAAGAAAACCGCGACCGATGGCCGCGGCTTTACAGGATTATCAAGCCCCTGGGCGCAAACAAAACCCCCGGTGTGTTCACCGGGGGCTAAATAAGAGTGGAGGATAGGGGACTTGAACCCCTGACCTGTTCATTGCGAACGAACCGCTCTCCCAACTGAGCTAATCCCCCAAAAACAAAGGATGAAGGCGGAAGGATGAAGTATGAATGCAACCGCCGCCTGCGATCAGCTATTTTAGGCGGCAGAATGAATCCTGTCAAAAGGGGTATGCTATTCCAGGCCGAGACTTCGCAAATATGCGGTCCGTTGCTGATTCACGCCCTTTTTTTCCGTTATATCCCGCCAGCGTTCAGCGGCTTTATTTAAGGCGTCCGCTGGGGAAACCTCTCCGCGTACGGCCGACTGCACGGCCCGGTCCAGGGCGTCGAGATACTCTTCCCGGCCGGGCATATTGAAGCCCAGCCACTGCTCGCTGTGCAAGGTTTTGGACGTTAATTCGGCATATTTTGCGGCCGCCGCCGGTGTAACGGCCTTTTCTACCCAAAGTTCGGGGTGTTTCAGATGCGAATGCCTGAACAACGTGGTTGCCGGGCTGGCGGGGCAGATTTGCGGGCTGTTTTCCTCGCTGGAAAGCCATATAAGCAATTGAAAAGCAGCCTCATGTTGGGTGGAATCCTTGCCCACCATCCCTACCCTGCCCGCCAAACTCAAAAACGGAACGCGGGGATTTTCTTCTTCCAAGCGGGTTTCCCAAGTTTGATTGTTGATGTTATAGACTTTTTTCGAGCCTGGCAGCTCGAAAAAACCGACCGGAAATAAGGATTGCCCGGCAGTGGCGGATTTCTCGCCTGAATGTCGGTCGGAGGCCGACGGCCAGGTTAGCGCCATGCCGCATTTCCCCTGCCAAAATGTTGCGCGCACGGCAGCCGGATCGGACTGCAAAGCATCGGGCGAACCGAGTTTTGCCGCCGCTACTAGTTCCTCCAACGCCCGAACCATGGGCGGTCCGGTCAAAAGCGGCTCCATGGTCTTGATATTGAATAACGTTGAATAGTTGTCGCGATGTTTGGCATAGGGTGCTGCCCGGGCAAGTAAGACCAATCCGGCCCAACCAGGTCCTAGTGGTTCAGCCGTACCGAACCAGGGCGACTCGGCGGTCGATTGTTTCATGCCGGAGAGCAGTTTAGCCAATTCCTGATATTCGGCCCAGGTTTGCGGAGGTTTGCGGTTCAGCTTTTCAAGCAGATCGACGCGATAATAAATGACAAACATGGGCGACCCGAACGGCACGGCCACGACATCGCCGCCCCAGGCGACGTCTTGGTGGCGCAAGAGATCAAAAATGTCCGCCCATTGTGCGGTTTTTTGCATGGAGGCTGGCACGGGAACGATCATTTTTTGCTCGGCGAAAATGGCGATAAAACGCGGATCGCAGATTACGGCATCGGCCGGAAGGTTTTTCGAAACGGACTGGGCAAGATCATTTTCCGAAATTTGTAATACTTGAACTTCCGCCCCGGTTTGGGAATTCCATTCGCCTTGCAATCGGCCGACGGCCGCGGCCAGTTCAGGATCGCCTGCCACGGCGAGTTTCAATTTAACTCCCGATAGGGGCAATTTATCAGCCGTTTTGTGCGAATTTGAGGGAGAACTGGGGCATCCGGCCAAACACATAAAAACCGTAACGGCCGTGATCATCAGACAGCAGTTATTCGCCCGGGAGCCAAGGCCCTCAAAGATCGGGCTAATTATTGCCGATCCTTTTTTCAGGTGTTTTATGGAAAATGTAATCATTATGTGTGCCACAAAACCTATGAAAATGAAATCAAAGAGTTTGCACTTTAGGACATTCAGACCGGTTTCGTCAATGGAGCCTCCCTTATACTGTGGACTACTATTCATAGACTTGATGAACAGTCAATTCAAATACATAACAAGGCCTAATCTACAATTACGTAAATACTTGATTATAATGTAATTTTTAGGATATCTATCAAGTTACAGACTTTAATTACATGTCACTCCGAGAAAACCTGGTTTTTTAGGTTGGAAAAACCATTATGAGTGTTTTTTTAGGCATCGACATCGGCACTTCAGGCACAAAGACCCTGGCAATAAATGAAAAAGGCGGCATTTTGGCCTCGGCAATGGGAACTTACCCCTGTTATGCACCCAAGCCATTGTGGAGCGAGCAGGACCCTGAGGACTGGTGGCAGGCCACGATCCAGTCGGTTCGCAAGGTCATAACGAAGGCCAGGCTCAAGGCGGGCGACGTAAAGGCGATCGGCCTATCGGGCCAGATGCACGGCTCGGTCTTTCTCGACAGGCAAAACAAGATCATCCGCCGCGCGATCCTCTGGAACGACCAGCGGACGTCGGCCGAATGCGCCGAAATCGAACGCCGCGTCGGGGGCCGGGCAAAACTGATAAAGATGGTGGCCAATCCCGCCTTAACAGGCTTTACCGCTCCAAAAATCCTCTGGCTTAGAAACCACGAACCGAAAAATTTCGACAAAACCTGCAAGATTCTGTTGCCCAAGGACGAAATCCGCCGCCGCCTGACCGGTGAATACGCCACCGAAGTCAGCGACGCCAGCGGCATGCTGCTTCTGGACGTGGCCAAACGCAAATGGTCCAAGGAATTGCTCTCGGCCTTGGATCTGGACATAGGCCTTTTCGGCACTTGTTACGAATCGGAGGAAATAACGGGAAAACTCACACCCGTCGCCGCTAAAACCCTGGGCCTAACGACCGATTGCGTTGTTGTGGGCGGGGCCGGCGATTGCGCGGCCGGCGCGGTGGGCAATGGAATCGTCAATCGGGGCGTTCTTTCCACGTCCATAGGCACCTCCGGCGTGGTGTTCGTCCATAGCGACGAACTAAAAATTGATCCCAAGGGGCGCGTTCACACTTTTTGCCACGCCGTGCGAGGCAAGTGGCACATGATGGGTGTGAATCTTTCGGCGGGCGGTTCTTTGCAATGGTTCCGCAACGAATTGTGCAAGGCCGACATGGCAGCCGCCAAAAAGGCCGGAAAAGAAGTCTACGACATAATGACCGAAGAGGCCGAAACTGTCCCGCCGGGCAGCCAGGGGCTATTTTTTCTACCCTATCTGTCGGGCGAACGAACGCCTCACGCCGATCCCTACGCCCGGGGTTGCTTTATCGGCCTCACTTTAGCACATGGCCGGGGGCACCTGATTAGGGCAATACTGGAAGGCGTAACCTATTCCATGCGCGACAGCCTGGATATCTTCGAACACCTGGACGTGCCCATCAAGCAGATTCGCGCATCCGGCGGCGGCGCGCGAAGCGGTCTTTGGCGGCAAATCCAGGCCGACGCATTCGGGCGCAAGGTGGTCACAATCAACAGCGAGGAAGGGCCGGCCTACGGCGTGGCCTTGCTGGCAGCCGTGGGAGCAGGTACGTTTAAGGACATCCGCGAGGCCTGCGCGGCGGTAATCCGGGTGGTTTCGGAAACATCGCCCGATCACGAGGCGAAAAAACACTACGACAAGGCTTTCCCCCTATACCAGACGCTCTACCGCTCGCTGAAAGACGATTTCAAGAGCATTGCCTCGCTGGAAAAATAAAAGTCCGCCATTCCATCTTTATTTATTTTCCTCCATGTCATCGGGGATCGATCAATCCGGCTCACTTTTCCCTAGATGGCGAATACTCGCCGAGATTGCCCTTGTTTTTGCGGTTTTTTTCATCCAAGGCGCCTGGCCCGTGCCCGAAGTAAACGAACCGTATTACCTGGGCAAGGCAATTCATTATTGGAATCCATCCTGGGCGGCGGGCGATTTCTTTCTGGACTCGAAGGACACGCATAAAGTCTTTTATTTTACGTTCGGATGGCTCTCGCTGTGCCTTACGCCTACCGCCCTCGCTTGGACGGGCCGGCTAATTACATGGTGGCTTTTGGCATGGTCATGGCGGCGACTGAGTTTCGCCGTGCTGCCGCGGCCGGGCTGGTCGATCCTCACAGCCGCATTGTTCGCCATGATTATGGATAACTTCCAGATGGCAGGCGAATGGGTGATCGGAGGCGTGGAAGCCAAGGGTTTCGCCTACGTTTTTGTCTTTTTGGGGTTGGAATCGCTGGTCCGAAACCATTGGAACCGGACATGGCTCTTGCTCGGCGCAGCCTCGGCCCTGCACGTACTTGTTGGCGGTTGGGCGGCAGTTGCGGCTGGATTGGCCTGGCTTTTGATCGGACCCGACCGGCCCAAGCTGCGATCTATGTGGCTGTCATTATTGGGCGGCCTTTTGTTGGCACTGCCCGGATTATTACCGGCAATTTTGCTGAACGCCAATGCCGATGCGGAAACCATTCATCAGGCAAATCAGATCTATGTATTCGAGCGTTTGCCGCACCACTTGGACATTTTTCAATTTTCCCCCCTGTTCATAATTCGGTTCGTGCTTTTGACATCGCTTTATTTCGCCCTGAGTTGGCGAATTTCGCTGATATCCTGCTCTGCTGCGACCGATGAACGCGGCTTTATATCGGGCGTCATAAACGATGATATTAAATCTTTACTAAAGCGATTCAGCGCGTTCGTAACCGGGTCGATAGCCATCGCTCTGGCGGGGGCTGCCATTAATTTGCTGGTATTTTTCAATCGCGATCTTGCTGCCGGATTGCTGCGATATTATTGGTTCCGGCTATCCGACGTGGCTGTGCCCATGGGGGTGGCAATACTAGGATGCTGGTGGATCGTCGATTCCTGGCCGGCTCGCAGAGCAATTGTCCGTTTAGCGGCCGTGCTGGCCGGCCTGGCATTGATTTATCATTTCGGCTCGCTGACGATCCAGCGGTTGCAGCCCATGACGCCCCGGGCCGAGCGCTTGGATAATCCCCTGGACTGGCAAGAGGCATGTCTTTGGGCGGCCGAAGGGCGGAATACGCCACCCACGGCCCGATTCATCACGCCGCGCAGGGCGCAGACGTTTAAGTGGTACGCCGGCCGCGCTGAAGTAGCCACGTGGAAAGACATGCCCCAAAACGCCGCGGAAATAGTACAATGGTGGACAAGAATGCAAGACCTTTTTGCAACCGACGGCAGCGATCCCGAAGGTCCGCGCTATGAATCCCTTAATGAATTGAGCCCCCAGCGGATCGAAGAACTGGGCCGCAGATACAAGGCCGATTTCCTGATTACCGAGACAGCCGATATGCCCTTGAACCTTAAAGTCGTGTATCGGAACGAAAGCTATATTATTTATAAATTAAGGGATTAAGGCTGGAGGCTGGAGGCCGGAGGATCAAAAACTGATAACTGAAAACTATTTCCCTGTTCCCTATACCCTTACTCCAGCCTAAAGCCTCTAGCCTAAAGCCTACTATGAAAGCCGTTGTTTTCGACATGGATGGCTTGATCTTCAATACCGAAGACGTTTACACCCTGGTAGGCAAGGAGTTATTGCGCCGCCGCGGGTACGAATTTACACAGGAATTGAAAAACGAGATGATGGGGCTCATCCCGCAATCAACCTTCGAGATAATGATTCGCCGCTGCAATTTATGCGAATCCTGGCGGGAATTGGCGGCCGAATCGAATGTTCTCTTCATCGGACTCTTAGACCAGCATTTGGCCCCCATGCCGGGCCTCATGGATTTGCTCGATGCGTTGGAGGCCGCCGGAATTCCCAAGGCCATCGCCACCAGCAGCGCCCGGGCCTTGTTGGACGCCTGCCTTGCGCGTTTCGACATGCACCGGCGTTTTCGCTTTTTTTTGACGGCCGAAGACATCACGCACGGCAAGCCTGACCCGGAAATCTATCTTACCGCCGCGGCCCGCTTCGATCTTAACCCGGGCGAGTTACTAGTTTTGGAGGATAGCCAAAACGGCTGCAAAGCGGCAGCCGCGGCCGGCGCCTTTACCGTGGCCGTGCCTGCCCGGCACAGCCGCATGCACGATTTCAGTTCGGCATCGTTGATTGTGGAAACCCTGTCCGATCCAAGACTTTATGAAGTCTTGGGCATAAGTAAGCGATGATGGCGCGAGTTTAAGTGCAAGCACTGCTGCCATGGCAACTCATTCACTTGCCTATTCGGCATTTATTTGTGCAAAATAATTTTTTGTATTTCCCTACTTTCGGGTTAAGGAAAAATCCTTCACCCTATTGACTATCGCAATGTTAAGATGTTACATTCAATAATATTCTAGGAACAGCATTGTGAACGGTCGGTTTAAGTGGAATTATCGTAGGACTTGTACAAGGAGAAGCGGGATGCTCAAAACCCTTGGAATAGTCCAAGCTTGTTGCCATGCGCGCCAGTTCCGTTGCAGGGCGGCAAGAAAACTCGGGGGACGGTCGGTTCTGGAATGGGTCATCCGCCACGTTACCGACTCCCTGCGCCTGGACGGCGTAATCGTGCTGGTCTGCGACGACGCCGATCATCGTTTCATGCAAAAACTCGTTCCCGCCGACGTGCCGTTTTTCGTGGGAACCAAACCGGACAGCCTGGGCCGTTTTTCCCAGGCCCTGGAAAAATACTCCACCCAAGACGTGATTCGCATCCGCGGCGACCATCTTTTTATCGACCCCTCGCTGATCGACCGCCTGGTGACCACCGCGGCCGAGCATCCGCAATGCGACTATATCAGCTACTGCTCGCGCGACGGGCAGCCGGCCATCCTTTCGCCGGTGGGAGTTTATGCCGAATGGATCCGCGCAAGCGCCCTGCACAAAGCGGCCCGTCACGCAAAAAATCCCGGAGAGCGCGAGCATGTGACGCAGTACATTTATTCCCATCCCGAAAAATTCAACATCCGCCTAATCCCGGCCCCGGCCGAAATCGACCGCGACGACGTCCGTTTGAGCGTCGAGATGGAAGAAGATTGGGACCACGTCTTGACGATATACGAAGCGCTTGGTCCGGAAAAAATGGATTGGCGGCGGATCTCTCACTTGCTCGATCAGCAACCGGCCTTGCGCAGCCGCATGGCCGCCCTGAATCGCGACACGGTCCATGCCCAATGGTAAGGATTTAAGGATGAGGGATTAGGGATTAATGATCAGGGATGAATGAATTTGCAAAATAATTGATTCCGGGTTAAATTGAGAATAGTGAGCCAATACGTAAAAAACCACTGAAAACACCCGATAATATTCATCCTTCTCCCTTCATCCTTCCCCAATGCCTCTTTCGCAAATCCCAGTACGTGCGCCTTGGCATAATCGACAGATACGCCGTCCTGTCCAGCCCATACCGCTGGCCAAAGCCGTAAGCGGCGTCCTTTTCGATATGTGCAACATCCTGTACGACGACACGGTATGGCGTCGCTGGGTGCTGATGCTTTTATCGCGGCTGGGATTAAGCACCAATTATTGCAGTTTTTTCCGCCTTTGGGATCGTGAATATCTGGAGGAAGTGCACCGTGGACGGCGCGAATTCCGCCAGGCCTTCGCCTCGTTTCTGCGATGCGCGGGCTTAAGCAGCGGGCAGATCGACGAGGTCGAGGCGGCCAGTCACGCACGGCGCCGGCAGTTGGAAACCCTATGCCGTCCCCTGCCCGGGGTGCGAAATACCCTGTGGCGCCTGCACCAGCAAGGCTTTGCCATGGGTGTGATTTGCAATTCCGAGCATAATGCCCTGGCATTGCGAGGCCGATTGCATCGGTTTGGCATCGAAAAAATGTTTCCCACCGTGCTCTCATCCATCGACCTGAACACCTGCATGCCCGCAGCGGACTCATATCTGGCCGCGCTGCGGTCGATGAAACTTCCGCCCGATAAAGTCGCATTCGTGGGCCACGACCATCTGGAGTTGTCCGGGGCCTCGACCGTGGGCATGCCCACAATCGCCTTCAATTACGACCCGGACGCCCAAGCCGACGTGCACATCAGCCGCTTCGAGGAACTTGTCGAAGTGCTGATTAAAGATTAGATGATATGCGATAGAAACTAGCGGCTAACGGTTTTCATCCTTCACCCTCATCTCTCATCCTTTCACCTTTCTTCTTCACGGCTTAGGAAAAGCTTATTTGGAAGAAGGCGGCGTGCCGGGCGGAACCCCGTGTTCGGCATAGTAGGAATTCAACCAATCTTTAATATTTTTGGCCTGTTCCGTTTGTCCCGTGGATCGAGCGACTTCCAAGGCCTTTTCCGCAGTAGCAACGGCTTCGGATGATTGGCCCAGCATGGCATAGGCCAACATCAAATTGGTATAGGCATTGATAAAATCGGGTTTGAGTTTATTAACTTGCTTAAAATGCTCGATTGCCTCTTGCACCCGGCCTATATCAACCAGCGTCAGTCCCAGGTTATATTGGATCTCAGGGTGACTGGCGTCAAACCGCAGTGCTTGCTCAAAATGTTCGATCGCCTCGCGTTTTCGGCCTAGATCGGCCAGGACAAGGCCCAGCCGATAATGGGCCTCGGGAAAATCGGGTTTAAGCGCCAAGGCCTGTTCGAAAAGCTTAATTGCATCTTGCGGCCTGCCTGTGTCGGCCATGGCCATTCCCAAGTTCTTGCTGATATCAGCATCTTTAGGAGTTAGTTGGATGGCTTTCTTGAAATGTTCGATCGCCTCCGGCAACCGTCCTGTCAGGGCAAGAACGGTGCCCAGGTTGTTGTGAGCACCGGCATTATCAGGCTGGATACTTAGGGCTTTCTCGTAATTATCGATAGCTTCTTGCAGCCGGCCTGTTCGAGTCAGAGCCAGGGCCAAGCTATTATAAGCTTCGGGAATATAGGGCTTAATTTGCAAGGCACGTTCGAAACAGGGTATCGCTTCCCGGGCGTTGCCCGATTTAAGCCATGCCTGCCCCAGGCTGTTGTAAGCTTCCGGATAAAAAGGGTTGAATTTTACCGCTTTGCGGAAATAATCAATCGCTTCCGGCAACCGTCCTTCATCGAGCGAAAGGTTGCCGAGATTATAATATGCCCTGGGCACATCGGGTCTGATAGTCAAGGCTTTCAGGTAATATTCAACAGCTTCCTTTTTTCGGCCCTCCAGGTAATATTGGCCGCCCAGATTCAGTTGTATAAACCAACAATCTGGATTTTTTTCCAGTGTTGCCTTATAAAGTTTTTTAGCGTCGGCGTATAATCCGTTTTGTCGCCAAGACAGAAAACCCAGCGTTCCCACTGCAATTATCGCTATAGCGGATGCCGCCAGAGCCGCTTCTTTTATTGCATCTTGGCGCCAAAGGCCATAGCCCGCCGCCGCCAGTGCAATTACCCCGATAATTGCAATATGTTGATAATGGTCTGCCACCAGCGAGTATTGCATAAAACCCACGTCTGCAAAGCCCATTACCGGCACAAGCGAGACGCAGAAAAATCCCCAGGCAAACAAAAACGGCCGGCTCCAGCCTTTTCTATACCTCCATAGCACGGCCGTAACCGCCAATGCCGCCATAAGCGGCAGCCACCATAGCGGATTGCCGATCCTGATTTGCCACTGCGGATATACAAAGATCAGGTCACAGGGCAAAAGGGCTTTACAAAGGTAAAACCACACAATTCCGCCCGCCCCAAGCAATCGCTCCATAAATCCGGCAGTGCGGTACACTTCCCCGCTGCCATGCGTTTGGAACCATATATTTACCATAGATAGCACGGCAGAAACCGCGAAAAATGGCGACGGTTCTTACTAAGTCCCGCCTTGTCAAAGGACGCAACCACCAGATGATTCCCAGTAATAACGCCGGCAATACGGCTACCGACCCCTTGCTGAGCATTGCCAATATGAACAACAAAAGACTCAGCCAGTAAAACTGTGGAGAGTGGAGAGTGGCGAGTGGCGAGGGTAATTCCTTTTCTCCTTCCCACAGTCCTCCGTGGGAAAGTGCAGGCGTAGTATCCTCGCTTGCCGTGGACATGTCGGCCTGTAAATAACACCAAATCGACAGCAAAAAAAACAACATAGCCAGCATGTCTTTCTGTTGCGATATCCAGGCCACCGATTCCACGTTTACCGGGTGCACGGCAAAGATCATTGCCGCCAAAAAAGCCCCGGGAATCGACAATTTCCACAAAATAAACCATATCAATAAGGCCTCAGTTATGTGAAGCGCCAGGTTGACTGCGCGGTAACCGGCCGGTTTCATCCCCCACACGCGCCATTCCAGCCAAAGCATGGTATTGGTCACCGGCCAATAATCTACGGGTGTTGTGGTGAACCAGAATTGGTAAGGACCGTCCGGGGCCTTGATAAGGTAATTATCCGTCAAAAGAACATTGTCATCCAACATGAACCCGCCCCGTAACGACGGGTAATATGCAAGTATTGTACAGATAATAATTATCGCCGATCCGGCCAGCACGCCGTGTGGCAGAGCCGGCGAAATATCGGTTTCCGGCCGGTCCTGGGAAACATATTTATCAGAATATTCGGGGTTGGACATGAGCAAGTTATCCGATGAAAACAGTTTATAGTTTTTATTTGCTGTTTATGTCCTAAAAGTCTACATCATAAAGCCTACTCACAGCCATTCCCATAGTCTCCTGTTTCTTGCCCCATCTTCGTTGCTAATCCATCCCGCATCTTTCCGCCTTCCTTTCTCACGGCTCCGGTAAAGAGGATTTGGAAGAAGGCGGCGTACCGGGCGGAAACCATTGTCCAGCACGGTAGGAATTCAACCAATCTTCAATATTTTTGGCCTGTTCCATTTGTCTCGTAGATCGAGCGACTTCCAATCCCTTTTGCGCAGTGGCAACAGCTTCGGATGATTGGCCCAGCATGGCATAGGCCAACATCAAATTGGTATAGGCATCGATAAAGTCGGGTTTGAGTTTAATAACTTGCTTAAAATGCTCGATGGCCTCTTGCACCCGGCCTATATCAACCAGATTAAGCCCCAAATAATATTGGACTTCGGGGTGATTTGTGTCAGAACGCAGTGCTTGCTCAAAATGCTCGATCGCCTCGGGTTTTCGGCCTAAATCGGCCAGGACAAGGCCCAACCGATAATGGGCCTCGGGAAAATCGGATTTAAGCACCAAGGCCTGTTGGAAAAGCTTAATTGCCTCTTGCGGTTGACCCGTACCGGCCATGGCTATTCCCAGGTTTTTGTAAATATCCGCATCTTTAGGGGCCAGTCGCAAAGCTTGATTTAAATGTTCAATTGCCTCTTGCGGCCGGCCCGTCTTGACCAAAAGCAAACCCAGGTTGTTATGAGGCGCTGGCAAAGTCAGGCTTGAGTCTAAGGGCTTGTTCATAATTATCAATTGCCCCCTGCACCTGGTCTGTATTATCCAGAGAAAGGCCCATGTTGTAATAGGTCTCGGCGTAGTAGGGATTCTTGCTTAAGGCCTGCTTGAAATTAAATATCGCCTCCTGGACGCGGCCTGAATGAGACCATGCAAGTCCCAGATTATTGTAAGCGTCAGGAGATTGGGGTTTATATTTTATCGCTTGGCGGAAATGTTCAATCGCTTCCGGCAACCTTCCTTCATCCATCAAAAAAATGCCCATGTTGTCATGCGCATCGGAGTAATCGGGTTTGATATACAAGGCTTGTTGGTAATGTTCAACCGCTTCTTTTGTTCGGCCCGCTCGGTCTAATGCGATTCCAAGGTTGTTGTGAATCATCCAACAATTCGGATTTTTTCCCAGCGTTGCTTTATAAAGTTCCAGAACGTCGGCATATAAGCAGGTTTGAAGCCAAGTCAAAAAAACGAGTGTTCCCACAGCCATAACGGCAATAGCGGACGCCGCGCGGATTGCTACTTTCCGCGCATTTCGGCGCCAAAGGCCATAGCCCGCCGCCACCAGTGCGATCACGCCGATAATCGCTATATGCTGATAATGGTCGGCCACCAGCGAATATTTCATGAAGCCCACGTCTGCAAAGCCCATCACCGGTGCCAGCGACACGCAGAAAAATCCCCAGGCAAATAAAAACGGACGGCTCCAGCCTTTTCTGTACCGCCACAATACCGCCGTAACCGCCAACGCCGCAATGAGCGGCAACCACCACAGTGGATTGCCGATCCTGATTTGCCACTGCGGATAAACAAAGATCAGATCATAGGGCAAAAGGGCTTTATAAAGGTAAAACCACACAATTCCGCCCGCCCCAAGCAATCGCTCTGTAAATCCAGCGGTCCGGATCACTTCCCCGCTACCGTGTGTTTGGAACCATACGTTTACCAGAGATAGTACGGCAGCAACCGCGAAAAATGGCGCGGTTCTCACTAAGTCCCGCCTTGTCAAAGGACGCAGCCACCAGATGATTCCCAGCAACATCGCCGGCAACACTGCCGATGTACCCTTGCTGAGCATTGCCAATATGAATAACGTCAGACTCAGCCAGTAAAATAGGGGTGAGGGGCTAGGGGTTAGGGGCCAGGGACTAGTTTCGGGTGCCATGCCCACGCTTGCCGTGGACATATCGGCCTTTAAATAACACCAAATCGACAACAGGGAGAAGAACAATGTCAACACGTTTCTCAACTGCGATATCCAAGCAACCGACTCCACGTTTACCGGGTGCACGGCAAAGATCAGCGCCGCCAAGAAAGCCCCGGGAATCGACAATTTCCGCAAAATAAACCAAATCAGAAACACGTCTGCTATGTGAAAAATCAGGTTGACTGCGCGGTAGCCGGTCGGGTTGATGCCCCACACGCGCCATTCAAGCCAAAGCATGGTATTGGTCACCGGATAATATTCCAATGCTTGATTGGTGAACCAGAATCGGTACGGACCGTCCGGGGCCTTGATAAGATAATTATCCGTCAGAAGAAAAGTGTCATCCAACATGAACCCGCCCCGCAACGATGGGTAATATGCGAGTACGGTACAGATGATAATTATCGCCGATCCGGCCAGTACGCCGCGTGGCAGAGCCGGCGAAACATCGGTATCCGGCCGGTCCAGGGAAACATATTTATCAGAATATTCGGGGTTGGACATGACCTGTCAAAATAATAATGGTTCCATGTAGTTTGCCGCGAACGGCTACGGTATTATTCAGTTTTAAGTTTACGATTACTTTCTTAAAGTCCAAAGCCTAGAGCGCATCAACCATAAGTGTAGCGGGTGCCATGGCCACGCTTACGTGGCCATGCTTCAGTTTTCGCGGGTAAACATGCCCACGACGAGCGTGGGCATGGCACCCAACACGCTACACTTATCTGAGAAGTGCTCTAAAGTCTACCCTCATCTGTGTCTATTTACCCCCTCTTCTTTGCTATTCAACCCCGCATTTATTCATATCTTTCGGGGGGTTTTAATAAAAAATAGTTGACAACCGGGAATTTCCTGGTAAAAAGGGGGAAGCCATGAGTTTTATTCTTTAAAAACAAGTTTTTACTAGCAGGCAGTTGCAACGAATTTTTCCCGTTATCCGCTATTCTGGCGGAGTTTAGCCTCTAAAGCAGGTTGAATTATCAAACGGGTTTTGCAGAACGGGTTTTTTAGCCCGTTTTACCCATAAAACAGACGTATTGCGTTATTTTCAGGTGGTTCCAAATTTAAGAAAGGAAAGGGTTGCACAAATAAAGGGGAATAGGCAAATATTTCCTAAATATTTCCCTTAGGTACTTGATATTTCGCGCAACTCTTGTTATGCTAAACCTTGTGTTAGAGTAAATGGCGATTGAGTAGGACGATTTTAAACCTCGTTTTACAAAGGTTGCCACCGGGAATTTACTAGAACACAAAACACCTCCTATCGACGGACAAACTCGAAGGTGCAACAAAAAGGTAAGACGAGTTTAAAACTCGTCCTACAAGAATGTTCAAGAAAGGAGGAAGTCGTAATAAAGAAGAACAACATTGAGAGTCACTTAAAAGGATCATTGAATTCTTCTTATTCAACCAATCTCGATTATTACCAGCTTTGTATGGAGGAAAGAGTATGAATTTAAAAAGAGTGATATGCGTAGCAGTAACGCTGACGCTGTTGTTTTCGTCACCGGGTTGGGCACAAGATATTCTGCAGACTGTTGGTCACAACACAAGTTTGGACGGTCCGTTTAATACCGATTATGTTGATAATCCACAACAGCCGACCTTTGTAGTTGACTTCCAAAATACTGCGGTGATCGAAACAAATCCCGCCAATCTCCCCGACATGTATTACCGTGTCGCCAATCAGATTTTTAATTCATTAGACCCGTGGAATATGTACGGCTCCACAGCTTGGGACGGCCCTGGTTACACCAGCGGGCTGGCCGCGTCGAATGCAACCCAAAACACCACTATTGGTGTTATGACTGGTGCCCAATGGATCAGTCTTTATGGAGCAGGCACCCCATTTTTTGGCGCAACCGTCACTAGTAATGAAATTTTGATGCGCTATACCTATATGGGTGATCTTAATTTGGATGGCGCAGTTGATACTGGTGATATCGCCAATTTGATCGACGGTTTAAACCATCCAGGTAATCCTGCATACCAAACTTATTTTAATGGAGATACAAATTTTGATCAGTCCGTTGATACCGGTGATATAGCTAACTTGCTCACCGGCTTAACAACCCAAGGGAACGAATTGCCCGACTGGACCCCGCCCTACACCGACAATTGGCCAACAGGCGGAGGAATTACACCGGTCCCTGAACCTTCAACCATAGTCCTTCTAATCCTTGCCTGCACCATTGGTTTGGCAGCTCGGAAGAAGTTTTTAGCGTAACAATTTACAACACTCGAGCGTTTACAATTTTAATCAGTTTTAAGGAGACCCATTATGACAAGAAAAGTTGATTGTACTTTCCTCAGTTTTTGCGATGTTATGCCTGATCGCTGTACCGGCAATGGCTAGTTTGATTATTTCAGTCCAGCCAACCGCGATCACGAGCGGCCCCGATACCGGCATGTCTGTCACTGGTTTGACAACTCTTACGGTTAAAACAAACGATGTCATTGCATTCCAACTTGTTGGGACCGTAACAGGTGCCGGAGACAGTGGTGTTAATAGTATTAAAGGTTCGCTTGCTCAGGCGCT
Source organism: Pirellulales bacterium (assembly GCA_963844755.1). Classification (GTDB taxonomy): domain Bacteria; phylum Planctomycetota; class Planctomycetia; order Pirellulales; family Thermoguttaceae; genus JBEKIK01. The sequence goes on along the minus strand of CAWJPM010000010.1, from coordinate 40,542 downwards.
TGGCGCCGCTGGAGTATGGAATACCGAAGTTACGGGATCTTTGTCCACGGTAACTCTGCCAGCAGAGTTTACATGTGCAGCAAGTCATCCGGGCGTAGCGGGCGTCGATGTTAATGGCGATGGCTTCGCTCTGGATACTGGAAGCACAGCAACCGCTGCTACCAATTATATCGTCCCATGTCATTCAGATACTACAGGTCATGGGGTAAGTGGTGATATTCTTGGCACTTTCACTTATACTGTTGCCAATACAAGCGCAACCAGTATAGTTCCGACATCGCTTAATTGGTTAGTCCCGACGAATGGATCATCAACTGCAAAGGCTGTCTGGACTGAAAGCGGTACATCCGAGAATTCGAGTACTTATCCCACTAATTGGGGAGTAGGTACAGCCATCAGCCTAGTTGCAGTACCTGAACCCGCAACGTTGGTCCTGATGAGCATGGGAGCATTGGCCCTGCTACTGTTCCGGCGACGGAAGTAAGATAGTCCTCTATACAAGAAGTTTTATAATAACTTGTAAACAGCGGGCCGCGAAATTCGCGGCCCGTTGCATTTTCTTGCCCGCCTTTCTACTTCCCTTCCCCCACCCCCCCTCCACAATTGCACGCTGTATGCCTGTATGTTAGAATTGGATTGTCAAATCTATCAATGGGTATTGTTATGCAAAACTTTCCACAAGAGCAAATAACGGACTTTTGTCGCCGGCATCACATCCGCCGCTTATCGGTATTTGGTTCGCAATTGCACGGCGATCCACGGCCTGAAAGCGATTTGGACATACTTGTGGAATTCGATCCCGGACACACGCCGGGCCTGGATTTTTTCGGCATGCAGGACGAACTATCAGAAATCCTAGGCGTCAAGGTCGATCTGAATACCCCCGGCTTTCTAAGCCCCTATTTCCGTGATGAAGTCCTTCAACATGCGGAACTAATTTATGCCCAATCGTGACGATCGCATAACTCTGCGGCAAATGCTCGATCACGCACGCGAGGCGGTTGAACTTGTTCGCGATTTAAAATATGATGAGCTAAACAATCAACGCGTTCTTTGTTTGGCTTTGATCCAATTGTGTCAAATAGTGGGAGAGGCGGCGGTGCGCGTCTCAAAGGAAACTCAATCCAAGCACCCGCAAATACCCTGGGCGAAAATAATTTCCCTTCGAAATCAATTGATCCACGGATATGACGTAATTGATTACGAAATTTTCTGGCGTATAATCACTATCGATCTGCCCGCATTGATTCCACCCTTGGAAATTATATTGCAGGAAGAAAACAGATGAAACATATAGAAATTACCCAACAATCCGAAGCGGTGCGAAATTTCGTTTTATCGCTGGGAACTCCTCCGGAAGATTTGATTCTTGATGTAAATGGCGTTCCCTTTGCTCGAATGACGCCGATTGGACCGGATAATGTCGATAAAAACCTATTAGCGCAAGCCATTTTGACGCGCCGTGACGAATCGCGTCAAAACAACTCTGAATGGGAACCCCTGGACCTGGAATGTTGGGAAAAACTATAAATGTCGCCCGAATTTGAATTTCCCCGCCGTGGCGAAGTATGGCTCGTATCTCTCGATCCCACAATCGGGCATGAAATTAAAAAAACCCGCCCCGCCATAATAGTTTCAGATGATACATATAATCGGCTGAATTGGGTGGTAACCGTACTTCCCGTAACGTCTCGAGACCGAGCCGAAATCGATCAAACACTTCTTGAACCGCCGGAGGGCGGTTTGACTAACCGCAGTGCGACGCTCCCCGACCAAATCCGCGCCATTGACCGCCGCCGGTTGGTAAAACGTTTGGGTGAAGTAGATCACGAAACCATGTGCAAAATAGATCGTACTTTGAAAATCACCCTTGGTTTAAGTTGATTTATCGAATTGATCGCAAGAACGAGGCAATCACCAAAATCCCGCTCCTGGGAAAAAGTGAAAGCAGACCTCGGAGTAATCTAAAATCTTCGTGTCCTTCGTGCTCTTCGTGATGAAAAATCAGAAATCCAGCACAAAGGATATTAAGATCGCAAAATAGCGCACTCATGCCAAAGCGCAAGAAATCATCTGATAAACGCCTTCCCCAGGACCAATCGTTTAGGGAAATCCCCGCAGCGATAAGGCTTGGCGTGCCGGCGGGAATTGCCCTGATTGCCGTCCTCGCCTGCATAGCTTATCTCCCCTCGATAAACGGCGATTTCATCTTCGACGACGAATTGCTTTTGACGCAAAACAATATCATCAAGGCCCCCGACGGACTCACGCGAATCTGGTTCACTACCGAAGCCCTGGAATACTATCCGGTGAGCTATACCATGTTTTGGTTCGAGTGGCGGGTGTGGGGGATGAATCCGATAGGCTACCACGCCGTTAACCTTATATTGCACGCCATAGAGGCCGTTTCGATTTGGTTCATCTTGCGGAAGTTATCCATTCCCGGGGCATTTTTCGCGGCAATAATCTTTACGGTGCATCCGGTGAACGTGGAATCAGTCGCTTGGATCGCACAGCGGAGAAATATATTGGCTTTGTTCTTCTCGCTGTTGTCGATCTGGTGTTACCTGCGGGTCCAGACGCCGGGGAATGGTTCGGTTGCTACAAAGCGCTCCTTTCGGTCGAACCGGCAAGGCAAAAATGCCCATTATGGCTGGTACGCGATTAGCTTGGTGTTGTTCGTGTTGGCGCTCTTGAGCAAGGGATCGGCGGCCGTATTGCCGTTGCTGTTGCTGGGAATCGTGTGGTGGCTGCGTTCTCAGGAAAGACAGGGAAGAGGCGCCTCGATGCGCTCTGAGTCAGCCCGCATTTTTTCACTGGAGGATGTAACAAGATTTCTGCCGTTTTTCATAGTTTCTGTAATATCCACGGGAGTTAATATATGGTTCCAAACCCACGGAAGCGGAGAAGTGATCCGGAACGCCGATTTTATCGAGCGGCTGCTTGGAGCAGGGAGCGTGGTTTGGTTCTATCTTTACAAGGCGCTTTTACCTATCGATTTGGCCTTTATTTATCCACAGTGGCAAATTGAGGCCAGCAATCCACTCTGGTGGCTGCCTTTGACTGGGGTTTTGGCGGTTACGGCCATACTGTGGCGGTATAGAAATAGTTGGGGCCGGCCGTTCTTATTTGCCTGGGGTTTTTTCTGCATGGCTCTCATACCGGTAATGGGCTTTACCGACGTTGGATACATGCAGTTCACCCTGGTGGCCGATCATTATCAACATATTGCGATAATTGGGGTAATCGCTCTGGTTGCCGCGGGCTGCGGCTTATGGCATAGGAGCATGCCGGGCAAGGCACGCCGGGCGACGGAGATGGCCGCCATAGCCGCGGCGGGTGTTCTCGTATTTCTCACTTGCCGGCAAAGCGGACTATACCGCGACGATATTACTCTGTACAAGGAAACCCTGAAATTATATCCCGACTGCTGGCTGGCCCACAACAACCTGGGTCTCGCCATGATTCGAACAGGCCGGCTTGAGGAGGCAATTAAACAATTCAAGCGCGTCCTTGAGATTAAACCCGATTACAGCAAGGTCTATAACAACTTGGGCGAGGTCTTGATCCAACTAGGCCGGCCCAAAGAGGCGATCGAATATATCCGGCATTCCTTGGCGTTAGATGCAGAAAGCCCCCAGGCCCACTGCAATATGGGCAGAATTTTGTTTGATACGGGTCAATTAAAAGAGTCGGCTGAACAATTCCAACAAGCCATCAAACTGAAAGCCGATTTTCCCGAGGCCTATTACTACTTGGGAATGATATCGTTCAATGAAGGACAAACACAGGAGGCGATTGAGCATTACCGGCAAGCCTTGCAGTTAAATTCCGCTTATCCTGCCGCCCATAATAATTTAGCCATCGCATTGATTAAAACAGGCCGGAATCAAGAGGCTATCGATCATTTCGAGCAGGCCTTGCGGTTGCAAACCGATTACCCCGTGGCCGAATACAACATGGGCATTGCCTTGGGCAAGTTAGACCGCTTGCCGGAGGCGATAAAACATTACGAAAAAGCGATTCGCCTCAAGCCCGATTACACCGCGGTTTATTACAATTTGGCATTGGCCTATGCCAAAATGAACAAATCGCCCGAAGCCATCACGGCGGCCAAAAAGGGCCTGGAAATTGCCCGGTCGCAGGGGGCGACGGCAAAGGCCAAGCAGTGTGAAGATTGGCTAAATTCTTACCGCCCGGCCTCCCAGAGCACCCCTTAGTCCCGTCTCCCGCCAAATCGGCTCCACCGTCATAACCCGGGTCATCAATAGCAATTTATTCGTGTAGAATAGCGGACTCATGTCCAAGCGCAAGAAATCAACTAATAAACGACTTCCACGGGATCGCTCCCCTAAAACACAATCATCGGGAATATCGCTTGGCGTGCCAGCGGGAATTGCCCTGATCGCCGTTCTCGCCTGCATCGTTTATCTTCCCTCGATAAACGGCGATTTCATCCTGGACGACGACGTATATGTGACAAATAACCAAATCATTAAATCCTCGGATGGATTGTACAGGTTCTGGTTTACTACTGAACCGATAGATTACTGGCCGGTGACAAACACCATGTTTTGGATCGAGTGGCGGGTGTGGGGGATGAATCCGGCCGGCTACCGCGTGGTTAACCTGATATTGCACGTAGTCGAGACCCTGCTGATTTGGTTCATCCTAAGGAAATTATCTATTCCCGGGGCTTTCCTGGCAGCAATGATCTTTGCCGTTCACCCGGTGAATGTACAAACCATTGCTTGGATAGCACAATTAAAAAACGTATTGTGCATGTTGTTTTTCTTGTTATTGATTTTATGTTATTTGCAAGCCGAGACGCAGCCCTCATCGTTGAAAAACCGCAAAATACTGCGAGGAGTGGATTATTGGTACGGCTTAAGCCTTGTGCTATTCATATTAGCAATACTTAGCAAAGGATCGGTGGTGATATTGCCGGTTATGCTGTTGGGGATAATCTGGTGGCGGCGCAAGAGCATAATAACGTGGGACGTGGTGGGCCTTGCGCCGTTTTTCCTGGCTTCCGTGGGATTTACGATGGTTAATATGTGGTTCCAAACCCATGGTGTGGAAGAAGTGTTGCGGAAAGCAGGCTTTTTAGAACGACTGCTGGGGGCCGGCAGCGTAGTGTGGTTCTATCTTTACAAGGCGCTGTTGCCGATAAATCTATCGTTTATCTATCCACAATGGAACATTCAGGTGAACAATCCGTTATGGTGGTTGCCCCTCTTGGCCACGTTGGCCTTTACGGCAATGCTGTGGTGGTACAGAAATAGCTGGAGCCGGCCGTTTTTGATTGCCTGGGGATTTTTCTGCGTGGCACTTGTCCCGGTGATGGGCTTTACTTACGTGGGATTTATGCAATTCTCGCTTGTTTCCGACCATTACCAGCATATTGCCATTATTGGCGTAATTGCATTGGTTGCGGCGGGTTTTGGCCTATGGCGTCAGCGGGCACGGGGCAAAATGCAGGGGGCCGCTATATCCGTCGCCATCCTGGCCATGGTGGCACTCGCCTTTCTGACATGGCAACAAAATAGAATATATCGCTATGCATTAACACTTTATCGTGCGACGCTGAAAAAAAATCCGAACTGTTGGGCTATCGAAAATAACTTAAGCACCATATTAATTAAAATGGGGCAATTCGAGGACGCCATTGCACATTGCGAACATGCCATTCGGGTAAAATCAGATTACGACAATGCCTACAACAACCTGGGACTGGCCTTGGACAATGTTGGCCAAACTGATAAGGCCATGGAAAACTATAAGCATGCGTTATCGTTGAACCCCAATTTTGCCCAAGCCCATTACAACTTGGGGATAGTATTGTTTAAAATGGGCAGAGTGCCCAAGGCAATCGAAAGTTATGAGCAAGCCATACGGATAAAACCCGATTACGCTGCCGCCCACAATAACTTAGCTATCGCATTGGTCAAAATAGGTCGGAATCAAGAGGCTATCGATCATTTCGAGCAGGCCTTGCGGTTGCAAGATGATTATCCCATGGCCGAATACAACCTGGGCATTGCCTTGGGCAAGTTAGACCGCTTGCCGGAGGCGATAAAACATTACGAAAATGCAATTCGCCTCAAGCCCGATTACACCGCGGTATATTACAATTTGGCATTGGCCTATGCCAATATGAACAAACCGTCCGAAGCCATAGCCGCGGCCAAAAAGGGCCTGGAACTTGCCCGGTCGCAGGGGGCGACGGCAAAGGCCAAGCAGTTTGAAGATTGGCTAAATTCTTACCGCGCCAACCCGTCAGACCAACCGGACACGTCGCCCCCGTCCAAATCCGCTGCACCACTGCTATAAGATCATCCCTTTTCCGGCTTCAAGTAAGGTAGTATATATGGAAATACAATGACGTATCCGGCCTAATTATCCTGGAACTTGTCCATTGGGAAAACCCAATTTCATGCGTAAACACCGTAAAACAGGAACGACGCCTCGATGTGATGAATCCTGCGCCAAAATTTCCGCATGGTCCTTTGGCGGATTGGCTCTTGGCTGCGGCCTTGGTGATAGTAGTATTACTGGTATATCAGCCGGCCTGGCAGGGCGGACTGATTTGGGACGACGATGCCCACGTGACCCGCCCCGAACTTCGATCCTGGGGCGGATTATATCGCATTTGGTTCGACCTGGGCGCAACGCAGCAGTACTATCCTTTATTGCACAGCCTATTCTGGATCGAATACAAGCTCTGGGGCGATGCCACGCTGGGGTATCACCTGGTAAACATCCTCCTGCACGCCACGGCGGCCGTGATGGCGGCGGCCGTGCTGCGCCGCCTGAAAGTGCCTGGAGCTTACCTGGCGGCGGCCATATTCGCGCTGCATCCGGTTCAGGTGGAATCGGTGGCCTGGATTACCGAGCAAAAAAACACGCTCTCGGCCGTGTTCTACCTGGCGGCGGCAATGCTCTACCTGCGTTTCGACCAGACGCGAAAGACGCCGCTATACGCGGGGGCATTGGCGCTGTTCGTAATATGCCTGTTAAGCAAGACCGTCACGGCAACGCTGCCTGCTGCGCTGCTGGTGATCTTCTGGTGGCAGCGCGGGCGATTATCGTGGGAACGGGATGGGCTGCCTTTGATCCCTTTTTTCATACTTGGCGCCGTGGCCGGCCTGTTTACGGCATGGGTTGAGCGCACACTGATCGGCGCCGAGGCGCAGCGTTCGACCTGACGATTATCGATCGCTTTTTAATAGCCGGACGGGTGTTTTGGTTCTACTTGGGCAAGCTATTCTGGCCCACGCAGTTGATCTTCATATATCCGCGCTGGCACGTCAGCGAAACCGTATGGTGGCAATATCTTTTTCCGCTTGCGGCGCTGGTTTTGATGTCCGTACTATGGGTATTGCGGCGGCGATGGCGCGGGCCGTTGGCTGGAATGCTCTTTTTTGTGGGGACCCTGTTTCCAGTGCTGGGCTTTTGCAATGTGTTTCCATTTATCTATTCATTCGTGGCCGATCACTTTCAATATCTGGCGAGTTTGGGGGTAATCGCCCTCGCATCAGCGGGCATAGCGCTGTTGTTGGAGCGTTGGGGACTTTGGCGTCGTCTTGGCGGTTATGTCGCGTGCCTGGCGTTGTTGGCGATTTTGGCCGGCTTGACCTGGGGGCAAAGCCGGATATACACCAACCTTGAAATGCTCTATCGAACCACAATCGACAAGAATCCGGAATGTTGGATGGCCCACAACAATTTGGGAAAAGTATTATATGAAGCCGGCCAATTGCAGGAAGCGATAAAATATTACAAGGAAGCCCTGCGCCTTAAGCCTGATTTCCTTGAAGCCCATCATGACCTGGGTATTGCATTAGTCCAGACTGGTCAACTTCAGGAAGCGATCGAACACGACGAGAAAGCATTGCAACTTAACCCTGATTTTCCTGAATCGCATAATAACTTGGGCGTAGTGTTGATCCGGACAGGTCGGCCTCGGGAAGCGATGGAACATTTCAAGCAAGCGATACAGATAAAACCTGACTATCTAACTGCCTATAACAATTTGGCATTGGCCTATGCTAAAATGAACAAACCCGCCGAAGCCATAGCCGCGGCCAAAAAGGGCCTGGAACTCGCCCGATCACAGGGGCTGGCGGCAAAGGCCAAGCAGTTTGAAGATTGGCTAAAATCTTACCGCCCGACACCGCAGAGCACCCCATAACCCCGCCTCCCGACAAATCAGTTACATCGCCATAATAACCCGGCTCATCAAGAACAATTTATTTGTGTAAAATAGCGGACTCATGTCCAAGCGCAAGAAATCATACAATAAACGAGTTCCCCTAGACCAATCCTCTGGCTCGCTCACATCGGGAATATCGCTTTGGGTGGCGGCTGGAGCGGTCCTGATCGCCATCCTTGCCTGCATCGCTTATCTTCCATCCATAAACGGCGGTTTCATTTGGGATGATGAAGTCTATGTAACAAATAACCAAATAATCAAGGCCTCGGATGGATTATACAGATTCTGGTTCACCACTGAACCGGTAGACTATTGGCCGGTGACAAATACCTCGTTTTGGATCCAGTGGAGACTGTGGGGGATGAATCCAACAGGCTACCACATTACTAACCTTATCTTGCACGTAACCGGGGCCTTACTGATATGGATCATATTGCGGAAGTTGTCTATTTCCGGATCTTTTTTAGCAGCGATAATCTTCGCCGTGCATCCGGTGAACGTGGAATCGGTAGCGTGGATAGCGCAATTGAAAGACCTGTTGGCGATGTTGTTCTTATTGTTGTCGATTTGGTGTTATTTACAAGCGGAAACAGAACCGCCAAAGCCGCAAAACCAGCGATTCATGCGGGGGATTGATTATTGGTATGGACTGAGCATGGCGATGTTCATATTGGCAATGCTCAGCAAGGGATCGGCGGCGGTGTTGCCGGTGCTGTTGCTGGGAATCATCTGGTGGTTGCGTTCTCGGAAAAAAAGGGGAATAGGCACATCACTGCGATCGAACCCGGTCCCCATTTTTTTAAAGTGGGATCTGCTGGGCATTGCGCCGTTTTTCCTGGCTTCCGTATTATTTACGGGAGTGAATATATGGTACCAAACTCACGGCACGCAAGAAGTGATCCGGACTGCAAGTTTTGCCGAGCGTCTTTTGGGGGCCGGCAGCGTAGTGTGGTTTTACCTATACAAGGCGCTTTTACCGATAAACCTGTCGTTTGTCTATCCGCTGTGGCATATACAGGCGGGCAATCCACTATGGTGGCTGCCATTGACCGGGGCCTTGGCGGTTACGGCGATACTGTGGCGGTATAGAAATAAATGGAGCCGGCCGGTTTTGTTTGCCTGGGGGGGGTTTTGCGTGGCGTTGGCGCCGGTGATGGGTTTTACCGATGTATTTTTCATGCGCTACTCGCTTGTGGCGGACCATTATCAGCACGTTGCGATAATCGGTGTAATTGCGCTTTCGTCAAGCGGTTGGATAATATGGCAACAGAAGACTTCTGGACCGATGCACTGGGCGGCGACTGCCTTTCCCATCGCGGCAGTGGGAGTTTTCACATTTCTGAGTATACAGCAAAGTAAACTCTACCATAATGAGATTACTATCTTCCGGGCAACATCGGAAAATAATCCGGAATGTTGGATGGCCCACAACAATTTGGGAAAAGCATTATATGAAGCCGACCATCCGCAGGAAGCGATCGAACAATACCAGCAAACCCTGCGATTCAACCCAAATTACCCCGAAGCCTTACGCAACATAGGACTCGCAATGGCCAAAATAGGGCGGCTTCAAGAGGCCATCGAATATTACAGGAAATCGCTGCGTTTTAAGCCTAATTACCTTGAAGCCCATCATGACCTGGGTATTGCATTAGTCCAGACTGGTCAACTTCAGGAAGCGATCGAACACGACGAGAAAGCATTGCAACTTAACCCTGATTTTCCTGAATCGCATAATAACTTGGGCGTAGTGTTGATCCGGACAGGTCGGCCTCGGGAAGCGATGGAACATTTCAAGCAAGCGATACAGATAAAACCTGACTATCTAACTGCCTATAACAATTTGGCATTGGCCTATGCTAAAATGAACAAACCCGCCGAAGCCATAGCCGCGGCCAAAAAGGGCCTGGAACTCGCCCGATCACAGGGGCTGGCGGCAAAGGCCAAGCAGTTTGAAGATTGGCTAAAATCTTACCGCCCGACACCGCAGAGCACCCCATAACCCCGCCTCCCGACAAATCAGTTACATCGCCATAATAACCCGGCTCATCAGAAACAATTTATTTGTGTAAAATAGCGGACTCATGTCCAAGCGCAAGAAAATCATACAATAAACGAGTTCCCCTAGACCAATCCTCTGGCTCGCTCACATCGGGAATATCGCTTTGGGTGGCGGCTGGAGCGGTCCTGATCGCCATCCTTGCCTGCATCGCTTATCTTCCATCCATAAACGGCGGTTTCATCCTGGACGACGATCGCCTGTTGACGGACAACAATCTAATCAAGGCCGACGGCGGCCTGTACCGATTCTGGTGCACCGCTGAACCCATGGATTACTGGCCTGGGACCAGCACCACGCTGTGGGTCGAGTGGCGGCTGTGGGAAATGCAGCCGGCCGGCTACCATGTCACAAATCTGCTGTTGCACGTTGTCGAGGCCCTGCTGATTTGGCTTATCCTGCGGAAATTATCCATTCCCGGGGCGTTTCTGGCTGCCTTGCTCTTTGCCGTACATCCGGTAAACGTCGAGTCTGTGGCCTGGATCTCGCAGCGCAAGAACGTGACGGCCATGTTGTTCTTCCTGTTGTCAATTCTATGGTATTTGAAATACGCCGAACTCGCTCGCCGACCATGCTCCGCATGGTACCCTCTCGCGGCTAAACCTTCCACGGTTCGGCGTCCATTACCTGCTGTATCATCCTTCATCCTTCATCCTTCATCCTTTAATTTTTTGTACTGGCTGAGCCTGGCGGCATTTGTCTTGGCCATGCTAAGCAAGGGGTCGGTGGCGGTCTTTCCTGTGCTTCTTTTAGGGATAGTCTGGTGGCTTCGGTCCTTGCCTTCTATTTCCAGGTGGGACCTGGTTCGGATCGCGCTTTTTTCCTTGTCGCAGCAGTTCTGGCCGGAGTAAATGTATGGTTCCAAACACACGGTTCCGGAGAAGCGATCCGCAACGCCGATTTTATAGAGCGTCTGCTGGGGGCCGGCGGCGTGGTGTGGTTCTATCTTTTCAAGGCGCTTATGCCATTAGACTTGGCTTTTGTTTATCCGCAATGGAACATCCAAGCCGTTAATCCATTATGGTGGATACCCCTATTAGCAGCATTGGCTATTACTGCAGTATTTTGGCGGTATAGAAACCTCTGGAGCCGGCCATTATTGTTCGCCTGGGGGTTTTTCTGCGTGGCCCTAGGGCCGGTATTGGGATTTACGGACGTGGGCTTTATGAAATATTCACTGGTTGCCGACCACTATCTGCACATCGCCATTATCGGGGTGATCGCATTGGCATCGGCAGGTTTCAGCACATGGCGCCGGAGGCTGCATGGTATAATACACCAAGCGGCGACGGTCGGAGCCATGGTAGCAGTGGCATCTCTCACTTTGCTGACTTGGCAGCAAAATGGGATCTACCGCGACGCTATTACGTTATATAAGGCAGCCCTGGAAAAGAATCCGGGCTTTTTAATGGGCCAATGTAATTTGGGCGCCGCATTGTATCTGAAAGGCCAAACTGAACAGGCAATCGATCATTATGAGCAAGCTATAAGGATAAAACCAGATTACGCTGCCGCCCATAATAACTTAGCTATCGCATTGGTCAAAATAGGCCGGTATCAGGATGCAATCATGGAGTTCCAGCTGGCCTTGCGGTATCTGACCGAATACCCCATGGCCGAATATAACCTGGGGATTGCCTTGGGCAAGCTAGACCGCTTGCCGGAGGCGATAAAACATTACGAAAACGCAATTCACCTCAAGCCCGATTACACCGCGGTTTATTACAATTTAGCAACATCCTATGCTAAAATGAACAAATCCACCCAAGCCATAGACGCGGCCCAAAAGGGCTTGGAACTTGCCCAATCTCAGGGGCTTTCGGCAAAGGCCAAACAGTTTGAAGATTGGCTAAAATCATACCGCGCCAAACCGTCGGAACACCCCGCTCAGTCGCCTCCCGGCGAATCTGTTCCTCCGTCAAATTAACGCAGGTCATTAAAAACCATTTATATGCTTTTTCCCCAGTTTTTGCGAAGATACTCTATAGATGGGTAGGCCACCCAACCACTACAATTAGAAAGCAAAGCCTTATGGATTTCATGATGCCCGAAAGCATCCGATATTCCTCATATTCGCTATCTAGTTTTCCCCCCTCCGCTTGCAGATTACAGCCTAAATAAATGGCCTTTTTTTGACATTTTTTCCAAAATTGATTAAAATGAATCTTAACAAGCCCTCATCCTTGCCATTTCCCGGTGGGTAGGTAATGAGGTCTTTTGTTTTACTTTTTTCCGTTCGTAGTTTTGCATTTTCTAAGAGACGGCATCATGTGGTCAATCTTGCGGGCATGGATGGCGGCGGTTATTGTTTGCGCTTGTGCCGCAATCACGGCTTTGGCCGATGATTTTCCCAACGATACTTATTATAAGCAGTATCAATGGTATAGCCCTATAATTGGCGAGCCCCAGGCATGGTCGATTAGCACCGGCTCTGCGTCGGTGACCGTGGCGGTGCTCGACGACGGCGTGGTTTCGTACACGCCCGATTTGGCCGGACGGATCCTCCCCGCCTTATCCGCCGTCTCCGGCCAGCCGACTTTTACTGATGCCTGGCTGACCGATACAACGCAATCTGGGGGCCTTCGCTGTCACGGCACCTGGGTGGCCAGCGCGGTTGCCATGGGCATAAATAACGACATGGGCGGGGCCGGAGTGGGCAATTTTTCCATCCTGCCCATTCGCATTGCCAACAACAACCTCTCTGCTTCGGATGCCTCGATCGCCAATGGAATTCGTATGGCCGCCGATAACGGGGCAAAGGTAATCAACATCTCCTACTCTGCCTACAATTACGCTACGCTGGATTCGGCCGCGGCTTATGCCCGATCAAAAGGAGCATTGACTTTCATTGCCGCGGGCAATACCGATTCATACCGCTCGATCCCCAATTTTTCGAACTTGATCTTTGTTTCCGGCACCGACGAAAACGATCAACGCTGGAGCGAGGGCAACGGCATAGGCAGTTCCTACGGCAATTTCGTCGATCTTTCCGCGCCAGCCAGCGACATTTTACTGGCCGATCCGACCACGATTAACGGTTATGGAACAAATAGCGGGACGAGTTTTGCCACCCCACTGGTGGCAGGGGCCGCCGCCTTGGCCTGGTCCATCAACCCGAGTCTTACGCCCGACGATGTCGAACATATACTTGAATCCACGGCCGTGGACCTGGGCGACCCCGGGCTGGGATCAGATTTACGGTTGGGGAAGGCTCGATGTCGGTGCAGTGGCCGAAGCGGCATATCTCACGTCAGTGCCCGAACCGGCCGCCTGGTTACTGCTGATTTCCGCCACAGTCGTGGTATCTTTATGGAAACGCAGACTTTAGGCTCCAAGCCCCAGGCCGGAGGAAAAGTTCCAGCTTGAGTACTAGGACTGGAGACGTTAAAAGGGATACTGTAGACTTAAGGCTGAAACTTGATATATTACCGCTGAAAACTGAAAACTGACAACTGATAACTGCCCCATGCCCGAAGAACGCGTACCCATGACCCGCATCGGCTACGACAAACTCAAGGCCGAGGTCGATCATCTTCATACCGTTGAACTGCCCAAGATCCTGGAGCGCCTGGCCAATGCCCGGGCTGAAGGCGACTTGGGTGAAAACGCCGAATATCACGGCGCCCATGAAAGCCGGATGCTGATGGAAGCCCGCATAAATGCCTTGCGCGACAAGCTTTCCAGGGCGGTGCTGATCGATCCTTCCCAATTCCCCACCGATGCCGTGGCCTTCGGTTGCAAGGTAAAAGTGAAAGATCTGAACTTCGGCGATACCGAGGAATTCACCCTTGTAGGCGCGGGTGAAGAAGACTACGACCAGGGCAAGATTCTGATCACCAGTCCCTTGGCGCAGGGTTTGGTGGGCAAGAAAATCGGCGATCGGGTGGAAATACCCGTGCCCCAAGGTCTGTTGAAGTTCGAGATTCTCGAAATCCGCTTCGATTGAGGATTGGGGGCCAAGGTTCGGGATTGGGAATTCAGCGTTCGGGATTAGGATTTTTTTGATTCAGCCAATACAACTTCAAAAAGTGGTCAGTTAACTGACCACCCCTTTCATCTCGTACGAAACCGCAAGCGGTTTTTATCCATCATCCCTCATTCTTAACCGCCTGCTAGCTGTGCCAGCATCAGCAAAGCTGTATTGCAGGTTTTCCGGGCCGCACAGTAGAATTCCAGCCTCCAAACCAGTTTTACCCACGGAAAACAGGGCGGGCCATGAGCAACGATCCCGTTAACGCGCGCTCCAGCCGAATTCTCCATCCTGCCGGCCGGTGCGTCGATTGATTTTGCGCGGCGTGCAATGGGCCATGACGCATTGTCCCCGCCCGGTCCGCAATCATTTCGATTTACACCGATCGTTTTATGCGGGTTTATTGCCGGCTCGAATAAAACAATACCTTAAATCAACTGCGCGGCACGCGGGGGTCGATGTTCCTCTCCGCCGCCGGTTGGACCAGTTTTTATCACTTCAAGCGGCGAATAATTCCTCGGGACGGGTGTTTCTGATTTTTTCCAGCGTCCCCTTCAGCGAATCGGAAGGGCAGCGTTCGATGCATTTTGCCCAGCGAGTTAGCCCGCCGCGGCATTCCCGTGATCTTTGCATACTGGCGCTGGAAGTTTTACCGGCCGGTTCAGGAATCCGGTAATCCGGGTATTTTTTGCCTTCCCATCGACGAATTCCAGAAAGATTACGAAAACCTGCTCGGCGACCAGCGGCTAAGTTCGCTCAAGCGGGTTTTCATGATGGAATTTCCCGCATCCCTGCCTGTTTGAAATCGTCAATTATGCGAACGCCTGCGGTTGGAGAACCGTGTACGATGTAATCGACGATTGGGAGGAATTCCACAAGCGAGGTCAAGCCGTTTGGTACGATAGCGACTTGGAAACCTATTTGCTGCAAAACGCCGACGTGGCCACGATAACGCAAAACAACCTGCTTAAAAAAATGAGCGACCTGGGGGCGGAACGATTCGCCCTGCTGCCAAACGCCTTCGAAGATTGGGAAGAACCGGGTAAAAACTCCCCTACCGCCGATACGAAAGGGTCGAATCACCATCGGATACTTCGGGCATTTGACATCTTCATGGTTCGATTGGCCGCTGGTTGTATCGCTGGCCAAACGCCGCCCCGATTGGACATTCCATATTATCGGCTATGGATTGGATAAACGTATCGAACCGCTTGATAACTTGATATTTTTAGGCCAAGTGGAACATGGCGATTTGCCGGCTTTCGCCAAGAATTGGGACGCGGCCATGATTCCTTTTCAGGCGTCGAAGCTTTCCGCGGCAGTCGATCCGATCAAGATTTACGAATACATTTCGCTTGAGGTTGCCTACTGTAGTAAGCGGAATGCCGCACCTGGCTTCTTATCCGGGTGTTTTCACGGCAAGCAACGCCGAGGAATTTGAAGAGGCCGTGGAAAAGGCCGTGAAAACTAAGACCGATCGATCCGCAGCAGATGCTTTCCTCGACTGTAACCGCTGGTCGAACCGGATAGACGCCTTGCTGAAAATATTGGATGAAGGGGAATATTGGAACGCGACCTCTTTGGCCCTGGTAAAAGATGAATTGACGGCGAATCAAATTGTGGCCTGATCGCACGGGAAACGATGATAAAGTTTACATGTAGGAAGTATAAACGAACGTGAAAATCGCATTTTGTTATAAATTCTGCACGATGGGCGGATGTGAAACCGTGCTAAGCACCCGCATGCACGAACTTCAATCGCTGGGAGTGGATGCCCATATAATTTTTTTCGAAGGCGGCGAGGGGGAAAAATTATTCGAAGACTTGGGCGATCGGGTGAGTATTTGCCAAAATTCCGCGGACTTGGAAAAAAAGCTCTCTTGCGCTGCAGCCTGATTTTCTTCTCAGTCTTGATACGCCTCAAATCCGCAAGCACCTTGACCGCCGTTTATCAAAAATAAAGTACGTATACGAAGTGCACACCCCGTACCCCGATGGCCTGAAACGATTGAAACATCAGAGTTGGCGCGGAGTATCGGCAATACTGACTCCCACGCACTCCCATCGCGAACTTATATTATCGCTGCTTGGCGGAAAGATCGATTGTCCGGTCGAGGTGGTCCCCAATCCGTTGCGGTCCGACTTTAGCGTCTATCCGGAATCGCCCGTATATCCCCGTCCGATCGTGATTTGGGTGGGACGGCTCGATCCGCATAAGAACTGGCGGATGTTTATCGATATCTGCCAAGATCTAAACTCATCGGGCGCAGACTTGGAATATTGGTTAGTAGGCACCAATAAGATTTCGCCGTTACAGAAAGCCCAGCTATGGGAACAAATAAAAAAGACTAAATTGGCAAGCCGCTTTCGCTGGCTGCCTTTTGTGCAATATGAAAAAATGGATCAGTTGTACCGCTTTGTGGCCGCCTCGGGAGGATGCCTGGTTTACACGTCGCATCTGGAATCGTTTGGCATGGCCGCGGCCGAGGCCATGGCCAGTTCCTGCCCGGTTGTCGTACCCGACCTGGGCGGATTCCGCGATTTCGTGATCAACAACGAGACGGGTTTCCGCTATCCGCCGGGCGACCGCCGGGCCGCCGCAAATTATATCCTCGAGTTGGCGCAGGACATTTCCACGCGATCGAGAATTACGGCTGCTGGCTATCAACGCGTTCGCGACGTGTATTCGGCACGAAAAGCCGTGCAAAAAATTGTAGATACGCTGCATAATTTAACCGTAACGCAGGCTCAGACGGTTGGAAAATCGGCCTGAACCGACGCGGAAGGGATGCGCGAAAAGTTCGCCCTTAGATTCCCTGATCGTGGCACAATAACCTTTACAACCGCAAACGACGATCTATCCTCCAAGGCTCCGTGTGCAAAACGTATATAATCAAATCCGTTTTGAATTACTTCCCAGTGACACTATTCGTGGACGTTGCGCACGTTCGGTTTGGAGAGGCTTGCGGAGAATCGCGCATTCACGGCTTCGCGGAATTCCCCGGATTATAAATAGATGCCGCTGTGGAGAACCGCTGTGGCGAGAAATCGATGCACTTAACTCCAGGTTGCAGACAGGCAAAGGAGCCATAATTTTCCTCCCTTTGGTAACCGAGGACGGCAAGTGGCGGGAACGTCAACAACAATGGGCCGCTTGTTTTGCTAAAGATGGTTACATCTCGATTCAAGACTGCAACGTCTCAAATAATGGGCACAACTCGCTTGAAGAAATCGAGCCCAACTTGTTCCTTTTCCACGGCCCCAAATATCTCTTGGGAAATATTCCCGGATTAACCTTGTGGACGTGCGCCGGCAATTATAACCAGGTAGGACAATATCCGCCGAACTCGCTGGTGATTTACGACTGTATAGACGCTTGGGGGATATTTTCCAGCGAAGCTGCAACTGTGAAGCGCAATCATGAACAAGCGCTTCACGAAGCCACGCTGGTTGTCTGCGAAACCGAAAATATGCACAAACAAGCGTCAACCGCCAGGCCTGATGCCATCCTTTTACATGCCGGCGATGCCGCTAAACCTGCACGTGATTCCCTAACAATCACCCCTGATGACACGCCGTTTACCGCAATTCGGGCAGAGATGACGCGTACAGTCGCCAAGGAGTTGTGGAATTACAAAAGATTTCAATCCTATTTGACGCTGCACAATCGGGCCTTTTATCATGCTTTGTGCAAACACATTTCCGGCCTTCCCGACGATAGTCCTTGTTTATCGCTCTATTTCGATTATGCAATATCTACGAACGATCGAGGGCGGACCGTTGCTCATAAAATTTCCCAATATACGCCGATTCGAGGCAAACATTATCTTGACGTCGGATGTGCCTATGCCGGATTTCTTGTCGCCATGGCGGAACAGGGGCAAAAGTGGCGGGAATTGACGTAAATGAAAGCTTGCTGGCGCTGGGGCAACATAACCTTAAAGACAACAGCCTAGATGCGCCTGTATTTCAATGCGATATTACCAGGCTGGAAGATGTTCGACCCTTTCGTGGAAAATATGATGTCATAACATGTAATGACGTTATCGAACATGTCATCAACCCCTCGCAAGCCATCCGAAATATCGCCGACATGCTCACGTCCGGCGGCGCGGCTTATTTCGAGATTCCCAATCCACATTATCCGCAATCCGTGCTTGAAGATCCTCACTTCCATCTGTTTGGAATTACAATACTCGATCATGAACATGCAAAACAGTATTATTCTTACCATGCGCCGGGCGTTGAATATTCGGTAGGACATTATCTGGAATTGTTGACCATCTTGGAGTTACTCGACAAAGCCGGAATTGAGGCAAATCTACTGAAAGAAAGTTTGAGAGGAGTAAATATCCATTCGGTGTTGGCCCAAGCCAATGTATTACAGGAGTCGCTGCCCGACAGGATTCAATTTGTTCCCGAGCCGATCAGGGCAGGTATAAAGGAGAAAGTCGATCAATACCTGGCGGAAATAAAGTCGGCCCCACGCAACACTTCGGAACAACAACACGACTTCCTCAAAAGATACGGGATTTGCGTTTGGAAAATTATGGGGCACAAACGGAAGTCAGAGAATTTAATACAAACATAAGCCGGCATGCCGATTAACCTACGCCAAGGCTGCATCGCAGATGGCATAAAATACTCCAGTTAAAATTTCCAGCGATCAGAATGTCCAGAAAATTGCTATTGCTCGCCTAAAAAAGCAATCATATAACATGCGCTGTGTAATGCTATGTTTTTGGTCGACTCAGCGATCTCCAACAACAGGCCTCGTAAAGCAAGTAATTTTAAGTCGTCAAAAAAGCAGCTCTTTGCCTTGTAAAATTTAATTATTGCAGGAAGCAATATCTGTGACAAAATTAAAAGTCTTACTTACATTCGGCACCCGGCCGGAGGCGATTAAAATGGCGCCTGTGATTCGCTGCTGCCAGAACAGCCGACAAATAGAAAGCATCGTATGCGTGACCGGGCAACATCGCCAAATGCTTGATCAGGTCGTGGAATATTTCGGCATCCATATCGACCGGGATTTAGAGCTGATGGCTCCGGATCAAACGCTTGCCGACTTGACATCTCGATGCCTGACCGGATTGGATGCGGTGATTTCCGAATATCGGCCCGATTGCATTGTCGCACAGGGCGATACCACCACCGTCATGGCGGCTATCACTGACGGCGTTCTATCGCCGAATCCCCTTTGTGCACGTGGAAGCCGGATTGCGCACCGGCAACCTTCAAGCTCCCTGGCCGGAAGAACTCAATCGCCGCATTACCGGCATGGTGACCGCTTTGCACTGCGCGCCCACCGCCCGCGCAGCCGAAAACTTGTTGAGCGAAGGGGTCAGGGCCGATTGCAGTTGCCATTACGGGAAATACCGTAATCGACGCCCTTATGTGGACCGTTAACCGCCAGCGCGGCCAACATGTTCCCTGGCTAGAAAAATACGCCTCGCTTGGACGGCATCGAATGGTGCTCATCACCGGCCACCGGCGTGAAAACTTCGGCGACGGCACTCGAACAAATTTGCAATGCAATTTTAATGCTGGCCGGCGGTTTTCCGGACGTGGAATTCGTTTATCCCGTGCATCTAAATCCTAACGTGCACGAACCCGTGCGCCGGATTCTGGCAAATTGCGCGAATATTCACCTACCCGATCCGGCGCCGTACCCTGAGTTTGTATGGCTTATGGATCGATCAACGCTGATCCTTACCGATTCCGGTGGCGTGCAGGAAGAAGCGCCTTCGCTGAAAAAACCCGTGTTAGTAATGAGGGAAACCACTGAACGGCCCGAAGCCATGGAATCTGGAGCTGCCGAACTGGTTGGAACCGATGTTGGCAAAATTGTGGATAAAGTTAGTATATTACTCACCGATCCGACGGAATACGCTTCGCGACAAATCGCCGTAAACCCTTATGGCGACGGATATTCCGCTCAGCGAATCGTCGATCTTATTCTCCGCCAAGACTGGCAAAGCAAAACATCGGTCTACGAAGGATCTGACACAGCACCTCAAAAAACAGTATCGCCAGTGCAAAACTCATCGTGCAGCATAATTGGGTAAACTACGCAATGTAATCTTATATGGGAAATATAAGTCTCTCATCAGTAATCCTGAAGAAGTCTTCATGGTAAAGCAATGCCACCGTTTTATGTCTTAGGTTGGCATTGATCGTTTCAAGCATGCCGGTGTATACTTCGGCCCCCTAAGCAAGCTATATAATTGGGTGATAATCTTGGCTTTGTCCTGTCATGGATGACATGGTCGAATTGCAGGGAGGCGTATCAGTGACCGGCTATCTATCCGACATTTGGCGACTAAGACATTTTTGGACGGCGTTGGTGCGCATCGATTTACGGAACCGCTACCGCCGATCGATGATCGGCATAGGCTGGTCGCTTCTGCATCCGATAGCCATGACAATTGTCTTTTGCCTCGTGTTCTGCACAGTTTTTCAGCCAAGACTGGAAAGTATACGGTCCATATGTGTTAACCGGGCTGATATTCTGGAATTTCATAACATCGGGGATGAACCAGGGCTGCCAATGTTTTTTCCAAGGCGAATCATACATCCGCCAGCACCCCGCGCCTTTGGCCATCTACCCGCTTAGGACAGCCTTGGGGGCCGGCATTCATTTCTTGTTTGGCCTTTGCGTTTTATTGCCGTTCGTATGGATGGTGAACGGATTCGGTAATCTTCCGGCTTTGTTGAGTCTTGTGCCGGCTTTGATTCTTTTGTTCATTTTCTGCTGGGCATTGGCGATTTGCATGGGAGTACTCAACGTACTTTTTCAAGATTGCCAGCACTTGATCGAAGTGTTGCTGCAAATTCTCTTTTATTTGACGCCGATCATGTATGATCCCGAGAGACTGCATTTAGAAGGCAGATTACTGCGGATTTTCAATTTGAACCCCCTGGCGATCATGTTGAAAATGCTGCGGGAGCCGATCCTCGATGGCCAACTGCCGTCGTTGAAGACATATGCGTTGGGAGCGTCGGTTGCAGTCCTCGCCACAGTGGCCGCCGTTCTTACCCTTATGCGTTACGAGCGGCGGATAATTTTCTATCTCTAGCGTAACGGAGCAATCGTTGATGCGATTGGTTGAACTGGAAGATGTAGGATTGCTTTTCCACGTGCGGCGTCTCGGCCGTATTAGTCTGAAAGAATATTTGCTTCAAGGATGGTTTCGGCAATCGAAAAAGAACAGTTTCGAAGTTCAAGCCCTGGAGCACATCGACCTGACGATCGAAGAAGGCGACCGCCTGGGCATTATCGGACACAACGGGGCGGGAAAAAGCACCCTGCTGAAGCTCCTGGCGGGCATTTATCCGCCCACCAGCGGAAAGCGGAAAGTTCGCGGTCATATCAGTTCGCTGTTCGACATCGCCCTGGGTTTTGAAGTCGAGGCCAGCGGCTGGGAAAACATTTCATACCGGGGTTATTTGCAGGGCGAAACCCCCAAATCAATCCGCGCTAAAATGCAGCCCATTGCCGAGTTCAGCGAATTGGGCGAATTTCTGGACATGCCCGTGCGCTATTATTCGGCGGGCATGCTCGTCCGCCTGGCCTTTTCAATCGCCACGGCCATCGAACCGGAAATTCTAATTATCGACGAAGTCCTCTCAGCAGGGGATATCGCATTTCAACACAAAGCACGGGAAAGGATGCGGAATCTGATAACCAGTGCCCGGGCGGTTGTTGTGGTCAGCCATGACATGGGCTCGTTATCCATGCTTTGCGATAAAGTATTGTGGCTCGACCATGGCCGGATCCAAATGATGGGACCGACGGAAGAAGTCATTGCGGCCTACCAGCAACAACAATCCGAAGATATCGCACAACTGCAAGCAGCGTAAAAAAACAAATTTAGCCCCGGGCGAATACACCCGAGGACGAACGGATAACGTGGATTTATGCGGTTAATCTATTTTTCCCCAGTTCCGGCGAAGACTTATGCCCAACGGCCGCATTTCACCGTGCAAGCCTGGCTGGAACTTGGCGCCGAATCGGTCTTGTGGGTCGATCCATACCCTTGCCGTTTGCCGCGCTGGAACGATTTCAGGCTGATCCGCGGATCAAACCATCCAGAACACGCCGCTCGACAGTCGCGTTGAAGTGCTGCGTGTGCCGGCCCTGCCGATCGAGCCTTTGCCGGGCGGTACGTGGATAAACCGCCGTTTGTTTTGGCGGGGCGTATGGAAAATAATGCTGGATTTCGCCCATGATCCGCAATCCACGATCATCGGCATCGGCCGGCCTGTGTGCATTAGCGCTTGCGGCTTTGGAAAGATTGCCCCACCGAGCAAGTTTTTACGACGCCATGGATAACTTTCCCCAGTTCCATCGCGGCCTTTCCCGGCAGGCAGTTCAATATTACGAAGAGAACAATCGCCTCCAAAGTCGACCTGGTGCTGGCATCGTCCAGTTATCTTGCCGCCAAATTTATAAATCGCGGGTTAAACGTCAAAAAAGTGCTTGAACGCCTATCGGATGTCAACCCTGCCGCCTTGGCAGCCGGTTAACCACCGCGATGTAGTGCTTGGTTATATAGGATGTTTGGGAAGCTGGTTCGACTGGCCTTTGGTCCTCGAACTTGCGCGCCGCTTGCCCGATGCCCGCTTGGAACTGATCGGCCCCCGGCACGCTCCGCTGCCGGGCAATATGCCTTCGAATATATATATTTTTCCGCCGTGCAAACAAAGCGAGGCGTCGAAACATTTGGCCAGGTTTTCGGCCGGACTGATTCCCTTTCGGAACAACTCGCTTACGGCCGGCGTCGATCCCATCAAATATTACGAGTACCGCGCCGCCGGATTGCCCGTGCTCAGCACCAGTTTTGGCGAAATGGCCTTGCGCAAAGCCGAAGACGGCGTGTTTTTTTTGGATCAGGCAAACGATTTATCGTCGCTTGTCAACAGGGCCCTGCGGCACCGCGAAAACCGGACGGCAATGGCTCGGTTCCGCCGCGATCACGATTGGAGAGAACGTTTTATCACGGCTTCGCCTTTCAACAGCCTGCTTAACCCTTTTGCCGGACAACGGGCGGCATGATCGATTTACATGATCAATAATCGAAACATTCCAGAGCGTAAAGAAACTGCGGATGCAAAGCGAGGGAGATCTTAGTAATGTCTGCTAACGCATCAACGACTTTCACCGATAGTCATTCGGCTTTCCAAAGCAAGGATATTGGCTATCAATTGCCTTCTGCCGACTCTCGCTCATTTTCGCTTGTCGACTATCTTCACAATCTCCCCGCGTATTATTGCAATCACCTTGGCCGCCCCGGAACCGCAACGGCTGCACTTTCCTTGCCGCATTCTGGTTTTATCAGGCTTGATGCTGGCGTGCCTTATTCCTCGCGTTTTGCTTGCTATGCGGCTAAGCAGCATCTGTCCCGACGGCGTTCTCTACATTGGCCTGGCCAAAGCCCTTAACGAGGGCCGTCTTCACCAGGCTTTTGAGATAATGAACCTGAATATTTACCCCGTGGTGTTGATGTTTCTCAATCGCCTGGGATTGAGTTGGGAAATGGGCGGCATGATTTGGGGCATACTGATTTCCTGCCTGGTCGTACTGCCTCTTTTCGGCTGGGTGCGCAGGCAGTTCGACGACACCGTGGCTCTGACGGCGTGTTTGCTGTATGCGGTCCAACCGGTCTTTATCCAATGGAGCCCGGAAATCATCCGCGATCCGACTTTCTGGCTCTTCTTTACTCTGTCGTTGTACTTGCTATGGCGGGCCGTGATCGAGGTGCGTATCGGCCTTTCGCTTGCGGCAGGTCTGGCCGTAACGCTGGCAATTTTAACGCGTTTTGAGGGACTTATTGCTCTTGATCCCTCTTGGCTTATGGACATTTTGGCGGTACCGTGCATTAAACTCGGGCCGTGATAGAGCAAAACTCGCGGCCGGCGCAGTGCTTGCGGTTATAGCCTTTCCCGCATTGATATTACTGGTCAATTTCACTTTGCTGCGGCATTACTCGCAATGGGTCACGATCCGTTCGGCCCCCTTGTCGTTGATCCATTATTGGTGGAACGGATTGTTTCTTCCCGCGCCGGTCGATGCCGCCGGGGATAATCTCCAGAGCCAATTATATGTTTCCTTTGGGCGGATGATTGCCATATATGTTCCGACATTGGTCAAGGGTCTTTCGCCGCTGTTTGCTTTACTCATGCTGGGCGGAATGTGGGGATGGCGCCGCGTTTGGGCGCGCCGCGATCATCAACCGCTGTTTTACTCCGGCTTGGCAATCATGTCGGCCGCCTGGATTCATGCCTGGTGCGCGAAAGGGTCCTGCGATCGCTATTTTCTGCCGATGGTGTTGTTTGGGTCTCCGTTCGCGGCCTTGGGGCTTTTGGGTTTCACCGCACGATTGCTTCATTTCGCCGAGCAGTTAAAAAGTAAAGCGATTTTGCGGCATGCCGCCGTTTTCGCTCCCGTGATAATCGTCGCTTCTGTGGGTTGGTGCGCCGCCTTTTCGGGCCCCTACGAACGCCGCGGAGCCGAGGTGGAATTAGCCGATTGGGTGCGCCGACAATACGGGCCTTCGGCCTTGATATTCGGCTCCGAAGGCGTAACGCCCGTGGTAGCCTATTATGCCAAGTCAAACTGGGCCACGCTGGCTATAACCATGGATGACGCCACGGTCCTGAAACAAGTCGAGAAGCTCAAACCCGACGTGATTCTGCTGTCGGCGAGGCGGCGCAAAGAATTGTCGGATACAAAACAACTTATCGGTAAGATCGAAAAATTGGAATATGCCGAAATCGATCGATCCAGTTTACCGCACGGAACGGATGACGTGCTGATAGTTTTAAGCCGAGGTGACGTCCAACCGCCGGTCAACATCGAGACCGGACTGAAGACGATCTCGCGAAAATAACAGGACCACTCGAAAAGAGCAAAGGCTGTAACGCTCTTACGCAACGGATTGCGTCATGATCTCCCTGGCTTTGATATTCTCCATTACGTTCGCGGCATCATTGGTGCTGACGCTGATCGTCCGCGCGGCGGCCTTGCGCTGGGGAATCGTCGACCGGCCCGACGGCCTGAGAAAACTCCATAACGGCATCAAGCCCTTGGGCGGAGGCGTGGCCGTCTATTTGTCGATGATCTTAGGACTTCTGGCGGCCAATTATCTGAATCATGGATCCTGGCAAAACCTGTGGGAGCTTTCGCTGGTAGTTATATTCGCGGGTAGTTTTGTCTGCCTTTTTGGCCTGATCGACGACATCTACCGCCTGAATGCCCGTTTCAAGATCGCCATGCAAGTGTGCGCGGTTTTGCCCATCGCTCTGGCAGGATACAGCATCGATAAGGTCGTCGCATTCGGATACAGGATCGAACTTGGCCCACTGGCCATCCCGATCACGGTTCTCTGGCTTATCGGCTGCATAAATGCCCTGAATTTGATCGACGGCATGGACGGCCTGGCCTCGGTGGTCGGTCTTTCCACGGCCGCCATGATGGGCCTGATCGCTGCCAGCGAAGGGCACGCCCATGTAAGCATTATTGCCTTGGTTCTATCGGGTGCATTGGCCGGATTCCTGGTGCTTAACCGGCCGCCGGCCAGCATCTTCCTGGGCGACTCGGGAAGCATGGTCATCGGTCTGATTGTGGGCGTGCTGGGAATGCAAGGATCGATGAAAACTTCGGCCACGCTTTCCATCACCGCCCCCGCGGTCGTGATGATCCTGCCGATGTTCGATATCGTCGCCGCCGTGATCCGCCGGGAATTGACCGGCCGGCGGTTCTACTCGCCGGACCGCGAACACATCCACCATCTCCTGCTTGCTCGAGGATTGACTCCCTGGCAAGTTTTGTGCATTCTAGGGGCGTTGTGTTTGACAACCGGCGCCGCCGCCACGGCAGCCACGATTTTCCGCAAAGACGCCCTGGCGTGGATAACCGCCATGGTCCTGATTGTAATGATGATTCGCATGAAATTATTCGGACATCGCGAATTTTCCCTGTTGCGCGAAACCGTGCTTAGACAATTTTTAGCCTTCACCCGGTTTTTGTATCCAACTCGCCGGTCCGGACAATCCAGCTTTACCGAACACCCAGCCATAACCCTGGAAACTGCCTGGCAAACCCTTGTAACCGGGGTTAAACCCTGGAATATCAGCCGGTTGAAATTGACAATTCGCCGCGGTCCAATAACCGGACTGCGTTATTGGATCGACCCGGGAATCAATAAGACTCAAAAATGCCGCTGGTCGATAGCCGTTTCGATAGGCCGGCGCGACGATCGGCTTTGTGAGCTTACCGCCGACGGATTGGAAAAACCCCGCGAACAAGGTCAGTTGATTGGCCTGACCGACATGCTCAAGTCATTTGGCAATCGCTTATGCGAGCAGGCTGACGACGCAGAGGTCCTCCCGTTTTTAAGCGAAATTCACACCCTTTCGCCCGAGACTCGCGAAGAGCGCAGGAAAGCGGCGTAAACAATTATCAAAACCCAGAGGTTGTCCGCCGGTTTTCAATAAAGACAATATTATTACGACAACTCCGACCCGGAGATAATCCGCCGATGTATGACATGCCCGACACTATTCCCTTGCCTCAAACAAGACCGGATCTCGACATCGGAGTAGTGTATACCCACGAACGCGATTTGATGCCGCCCTTGTTGTCGTCTTTGAAGGCTTCGGGCAATGGTTTGCGCATGCGTCTGATTCTTATCGACAATGTTTCCGAACATGGCGTAGAGCCTTACCGTGATTATTTTTCAGACGCGATCGTCCTCCTGAATACCCGGCGCCTGCACTATGCCGCGAATCTCAATCGAGTGCTGCACGCCTCGACGGCAAAATACATTTTACTGCTTAACACCGACATGTATTTTGATCCCGAAGAGCAATGCCTGACCCGAATGGTCGCCTTTATGGACACGCATCCCGATTGCGGCATTGCCGGCTGCGGGCTTTATCATGCCGACGGAAATTTCGCTTATCCGGCGCGCCGATTTCAGACCCTCTCTACGATTATGGCCCGCCGCTTGGGCATGGGCCGGCTCTTTCGGCAATCGCTGGACAACTATTTTTACCGCGAACACGCTATTACCGATAGTTTCCCCTGCGATTGGCTCTCCGGCTGCTTCATGATGATTCGCCGCGAGGCCTTCGAAGACGTGGGATGTTTCGACGAAGGCTTTATCAAGTATTTCGAGGACGTGGACATGTGTCTGCGCATGGCCCGGGCAGGATGGCAAGTCATGTATCACGGCGGAACATATTGCTATCACCTCGAGCAAAGGGCCAGCAAACGCTTCTTCTCGCTCGACGCCCGCAAACACCTTCGCTCCTATCTGCGTTGGATGTGGAAATGGGGCTTTACCCCGGATCACCACGCAGCCCCTCCCGCCAGCCGCCGCATTGCCGGATAAAGGGTTCAGAGGTCAGGGGGCAGGGGGAGGTGAGACACTGGATAGTGGACAGTGGATAATTCTTTTCCGTTAATTCACACTGTATACCCCGTACTCCGTACTTTCATGTATGGTATAATCATCCATTATACACGGTACAATATGTATCTATAATCAAGAGGTTCGGAATTCCAACCATAGTCTTCCATCTGAGTCCTGAACCCTGAACCCCTGAACCCTCAAATCATGCACCCTACGATATCAAAACTCATCTCGGCCAGGCCGGTGGTTGCCGACGGCGCTTGGGGAACCAACGGGCCGGTGATCTCCGACGGCGCCTGGGGAACCCAATTGCAAATCCGCGGCATGCCTCTGGGTTCGACTCCGGATGCTTGGAATCTGGTCCAACCCGAAAAAGTCGAGGAGGTTGCCCGAGCCTATGTCGAAGCCGGCAGCCAGGTGATTTTAACCAACACCTTTGGCGCAAATCGCTTCATCCTCGGCCGGCATGGAATGGGGGATAAGGTTGCCGAGATCAATCGCATCGGCGTGGAAATCTCCAAAAAGGCCGCCCAAGGCAAGGCCATGGTTTTCGCTTCGATCGGGCCCAGCGGCATAATGCTTTTGATGGGCGACGTGAGCATGGATGAATTGCAGGAAGCTTTTGCCCAACAAGCCCGGGCCCAGGCCGCCGCCGGCGCCGATGGCATTGTGGTCGAGACCATGTCCGATTTGACCGAGGCCAAACTGGCCCTTGCCGCCGCCCTGGAAACCGGTCTGCCCGTTGTGGCTTGCATGACTTTCGATTCCGGGGCCAAGCTCGATCGCACGATGATGGGCGTTACGCCCGAACAAGCCGCCGAGCAGTTGACCTCAGCCGGAGCCGACGTGATCGGGGCGAATTGCGGCCAGGGCATCGCCGATTACGCGCCCATCTGCGCCCGCCTGCATGCCGCCACGGATAGACCCATCTGGATCAAAGCCAACGCCGGCCTGCCGCAGATGGTCGATGGCAAGGCCGTGTATACTCAAACGCCCGATGAATTCGCCTCCTTTGTGCCGCAACTCGTCCAATCCGGCGCATCCTTCATCGGCGGCTGCTGCGGCACCACGCCGGAATTCATCAAGGCGATAAGAGCTAAATTTAGCGGCTGAATGACGCGTTATCGTAAGGCATCGCGAATACCGGCGTTGCCGGTTATCGCGACACGGTCCTGCACTGAGTCATGCACCGTCTCAGGTGTACACCGCCACCGATTCCCGCTCGGATATCGTAACGGGCAACATCGCCGGCTTGGGAACCGGAGCAACGCGAGGCAGGGCTGAATGGCACAGATCGGCCTCCGGCCGATCGCCGACGGCCGCGTTGCGTTCATAGAATGTCTTGGGCTCGTATGTCCAACCGGAGGCCAGGCGTTTTTCCTCCTTGCGGATTTGACGAAGCGCCCATCGGCCGCCTATCGCGGAATATACCCGCGATTTCCAGCCATACTCGGCATGCAGATCCTTGAGCAACGCCGATATCTTGGCGTACATCGCCGGATTTTTGCGATAATACAATTTGGCCGCTCCCACCAGTGCGGAAAACGTAGTGCCCAGCTCGCGGGCTTCCCAGGCGTAACGGTCGCGAATGCAGGCATCCGGGTGATTCTTGTATCGCAGCCATCCGGTCAACGTGGTCCGCACGATGCGCACCACGCTCGGGCCGTTGCGCTCGAAGTCGCGGTTGAATGCGCGAATCATGAACTCGGCCGACTGCTGGTCGTTGATATTAGGATGCCGGTAGTTGAAAATAAGCTGCCCGTGGATGTCGCTGATGTGATATTCGCTTTCGTCCTTCATCAATCCCTTGGCCGAAAGTTCGGCATGAAGCGGCGTGCCCGGAATCGGGGTGTAAAGCATGAATTGATGGAAATCGGTTTCGTGCCGGGCGGCGTAATCCAAGGCCTCGTCGATGTTCTCGGGCGTGTGGTTTTCCAAACCGATGATGGTCGAGCCCAGCACGCGGATGCCGTGCGACTGCAATCGGCGAACCAGTTCGAAGGTATCCACGCCCTTTAGTTTGGTGTATTGGCTGTTTTCGCCTTCGATGCCCATCCACACCCAGGTTATGCCCAGGCGCACAAGCTGATCGATGTCATAAGAGCAGAGCACCTTGGCCGAACTGAATACGTCCAGCGACCAGGATTTCCCGTGCCGTTCCATCAATTCCAAAAGCCGCAATGCGCGTTTGCGGTGAAAAAGGAAATTTTCGTCCATCACGAAAAACGAGCGGACGTGCATGTGCTTTTCCATTTGACACATCACGTCGAACAGTTCGTCGCCGGATTGATAGAAATGAACGCAATTGCCTTTTCCCCCGAACATCGCCGAGGTGGAGCAAAAATTGCATCCCATGGGGCAGCCCACCGAAGGAATAAGCGTGGCGGCAACCTCGCCTTTCTGTTCTTGCACCGATATGCCGGCGTTTCGGGTGCCAAAACCCGACATAATCATGGGATGGCGCACCGGCTGATTCGCGTCCTCGCCCAAATATTGCCGGAACCACCGCACCCCCTCGCCCTTGACTATGTAATCGGCGTCGATCCGCTCGCCCAGGTCCGGAACATTGGCAATGTGCCCGCCGATGACGATCACCGCATCGGGCTGATATTGCCGGATCAACTCGCACATCTTTTTGACCTTCAGCATGTTCGGAATGATCGAAGTAATCCCTATGACGTCGTATTGGCGAGTGCGAATTTCTTCGATAAAACGATCAAGGACCGGAAAGTCCAACACCACGCACGGGGCTTCGATGTTCGCCTGGATCATCATTAAACCCCAACTGCGATGAAACATTCGCAACGAGAACGCCCCCTGGGTGCGGGTTACCTGGTTGTGATACAGTTCCATCGGATTGAGCCTGCGGCTGCCATATTCGTCATCCTTTCCATAAGGTCCGAATACACTGGTCAGCAACACCCGGGCACAAGATCGCGCGGGATGAACCGGCGGTAATTTTTTTGGGGATTGACTATTGATAGAATGATCGGTTCGCGAAGTAATCATTGGTGCTTCCTATGATCCTTGTGTAGCGGCCTGTGCGGTTAAATTAGAAATCAATCTCAACATGAAATATCCCGCACCGCCTAATTTCCTTAAATAACTCAAAACCATAGAGGAATTATATGTCTACTCGCCCATCGTCATATTGACGCTGTGTATTAGTTGCGTAATAGGTGAGTAATAGTTTTGTTGGATAGTTTAACAAGAGCAAGATGGCAAATTATCATACATTCTATGGGGGGTAACATTTCTAGCCGTTAAAGGTGCCGCTCGCCTATCCAATACCGCCCGGATTTGGTATCTTCGATAATGCTATTTCTTTAAAAAAAACTTTATTCATCGAAAATCATGGGTTCGCATCGTCCGCTTGGTCTGCCGATAACCCTGGCGATTGTAATGATCGCGCTTCTGGTCATACTGACCGTGGGCTGGGTGATTCTAAACGTCAGCGGCGCCTTGCATAGCGAATATTCGGGTTTGTATTGGGCCCTGCTGACTATCGGCTCGTTATTCATCGTGTTGCTGCTGGTGGGCACGGTGTTGTACCTGATCCTCTCGATCAAGGCCATCAATCTGACTCGCCGGCAGTCGAATTTCATCGATAGCGTCACTCACGAACTCAAATCGCCCATGGCCTCGATGAAGCTGTATCTCCAGACTCTTTCCCGGCATCAAGTGAGCGAGTCCGAACAATCCGGTTTTTACCGCTGCATGCTGGAAGACCTGGAACGGCTCAATCGGCTCATCAATCAGATGCTCGATGCGGGCCGTTTGGAGGTCCGGCCTTCGCCGGACGAAAGCGAAGACGTCGATCTGCCGCGCCTGCTGAGCGATTGCGCCGCTTCGGTATGCCTAAACTATCGCATGCCCGCGGAAACGATCCGCCTCAGCCTGGAACCTTGTTCGGTCCGCGCCCGGTCGGTGGATATGGAGGTAGTCTTCCGAAACTTGATCGACAATGCGGTGAAGTATGCCGGAAATCCGCCGCGCGTGGAAGTCAGTGCATGCCCCGGTCCGAACAATCAGGTCCTCATTCAAGTGGCCGACAACGGCCGGGGAATACCTCACCATCTGCGCCGCAAAATATTCGGCCGTTTCGTCCGCCTGGGACAGGAACTGGAACGGGAAAAACCCGGCACCGGCTTGGGACTTATACATCGTCCGCACCCTAGTGCGGCGCTTAAAAGGCCGCATCCGCGTCCGCGATCCGAAACAAGGACCGGGCACGATTTTCGAATTGCAATTGCCTGCCAGTCCGGCAATGCCGTCCCTCCCCTCTCACTTCGGGAGAGGGGCCGGGGGTGAGGGCCGAAGATAAAAAAAGATGAAATTTCCAATCAATTAAGTACGTCCTGAAATTGGTTATCACGTTGGTGCGGCATTTGTACTACCGCACCCATGCTTGATTCATGCGGGGGCGACATTAAAACTGTCGCCCCAACAAGGTGATGCCGATGAGCTCAAACACAACCGAAAAAAAACATATCCTGATGGTGGAAGACGAGCAGCATCTGGCAATGGGCATCCAATATAATCTCGTCGCCGAAGGATATCGAGTAACCGCCGTCGGCGACGGACCCTCTGCGCTAAAAATCTTCGAAGAAAATCCCGAAGGCGTTGATCTGGTGATCCTCGACCTTATGTTGCCCGGAATGAGCGGCTATGCGGTCTGCGAGGCCATCCGCTCGATCGACATGGATATGCCCATCTTAATCCTGACCGCCCGCACCCTGAGCGAAGATCGCACGCGCGGGTTCGAGGTCGGCGCCAATCAGTATCTTACCAAGCCTTTCGATCTGGATGAATTCCTGGTCCGGATAAAGAATTTGCTCATTTATCACGGCCGCGACAAGCGGCGAATCCCTCTTGCCGGCCAGATCCTGCAATTCGAGTTCGCCAACGCGAAAATCAATTTCGAAACTTTCGAAGTGACCGTGGCTGGCGAACCCGTCCGCGTGACCCAATTGGAAATGACTCTGCTGCGGTATTTTATCGATAATGAAGGCCGCGTTATCCCCCGCCGCGAATTGCTGGAGAAAGTTTGGGGAGTGCCGGGCAGCCTGAACACCCGCGCCCGGACCAATTCATTCGCCGCTTGCGAAAATACTTCGAGCCCGACCCTTCCCAGCCCCGCCATTTCCTCACCATCCGCGACGCCGGCTATCGGTTCGTGGCAAAACCGGAATAACAGGGAATAGAAAACTAGGACATCGAATAGGAGATAACCAGCTTGCCGTGATCCGAAGGCGATGCACAACGGAACTGGAAAAACTGATAACTGATAACTGATATGCGTTTAAAACTCATCGCCTGCGAAATATTCTATCGCGAACTGTGCCGCCGCCATTGCCCAATCGATTAACCAGATCGACGTCGAGTTTTTGCCCAAAGGACTGCACGATATCGGGCAGGCGGGCATGTCTTCGCGGCTTAAGGAAGTGCTGGCCGCGGTTGACGAGTCGCAATATGAAGCCGTGCTGCTCGGCTATGCCCTGTGCAGCAACGGCCTGCTGGGACTGGCGGCCGGAACGATCCCCCTGGTAGTTCCCCGGGCGCACGATTGCATCACGCTTTTTCTCGGCGGCAAAGAGCGCTATCTCGATTACTTCCAAAAGAATCCGGGAACATATTTCAAAACCAGCGGCTGGATCGAACGCGGCCAAGGCCTGGACCAGGCCGGGCAGGATACAATTCAACACCAGGCCGGCATGACACACTCGTACGAAGAACTAGTCGCCAAGTACGGCGAGGACAACGCACGGTTCCTCCACGATCAATTGTGCAATATGACGCGAAACTACAGCAAAATAGCGTTTATCGAAATGGGCGTCGAACCCGACGACCGTTTCGAGCAACAAGCCCGTGCCGATGCGGCCGCGCTGGGCTGGAAATACGAAAAACTCCAAGGCGACATGTCGCTGATCCAAGACCTTCTCGACGGCCGCTGGGACAATGATCGTTTCCTCACCGTCCCGCCCGGTTACCGTATCGCGCCCAGTTACGATGAACAAATCATTAAGGCAGAGAGAACTCGCCTCTCATTAATAATTTCTTGCCTCCGTGATCTCCGTGACTCCGTGTTGAATAATCAATTATGGATTCGCCACGAACTCGCCCGCCGCGGCATTGTTTCAGATAGTTCAGCGCATGAACCTGGCCGGTCATTTCCAAGTCGTTGCGATAAACCGGATCGTGCCAGCCTTCGATGTCAATCGAGCCGCGAAAACCATTCATCCGCAAAATGCTGATCACGTCGGTCCAATTCGTCTGGCCGAAGCCGGGCGTGCGGTGATGAATGTACTGCTCGCCGCCGCGGATGCCGCGCGTGCGGATCACGTCCCAAAACACCGTGGCATCCTTGCCGTGAAGATGAAACACCTTATGCGCCCACTGGCGAAGCTGCGGCAAGGGATCGATAAAGCTGACCATCTGGTGGCACGGCTCCCACTCCAGCCCAAGGGCATTGCTGGGAATTGCCTCAAAAATCATCTCCCAAGCGGCCGGGGCATGGGCGATGTTCCAGTCGCCCGACTCCCAATTGCCGTGCATGTCGCAGTTTTCAAAGGCGATCCGCACGTTCCGCTCTTCCGCCTGTTTCACCAGCGGCGTAAACACTTGTTTGAATGCCGGCAGCGAATCGGGAACCGGTTTGCCCGGTATCCGCCCGGTAAATCCGCAGACCAAATTGCAGCCGAACCATGCCGTGGCATCGATAAGCCGGCCCCAATCGCTTGCCGTCCGCGCGTTGATAAGCGGATTGCCGTAAATGGCCAACGCACTTATCAACCGCCGTATTGCCCTGCTCGGCAAGCACGCCTTGGATTTCATCGGCCAGTCGCTTTAAATCGATATTATCCAGATGTTTCGGAAAAACTATCTCAAAACTCTCAAATCCATGCGGCAGAATACGGCGAATATACTCGGCGGGCTGATTTTCGACTTGCACCAAAGTGCCGATGCGTATGTCATCGTGTGCGGTCATTGTAGTATGCTTTCTTATTCATAAAGCCGCGACCGTTGGTCGCGTACCAGACCGGTATCATTTGTCTCACACCAGACCGCGACCAACGGTCGCGGCTTTATGTAATGTAATTTTATTAACGCGGTTTATCGGCCATGATCACCGAGTTCATCGTTTCGCCGCGGACGGCCAACCGCGGTTCGACAAATCCGG
Organism: Pirellulales bacterium; assembly: GCA_963844755.1. Lineage (GTDB taxonomy): Bacteria > Planctomycetota > Planctomycetia > Pirellulales > Thermoguttaceae > JBEKIK01. Next base: position 5,700 of record CAWJPM010000010.1, on the reverse strand, counting down.
CGGCCCGGAGATCTTCGGCGAATTCCTCAAAAGTGAACGTCCCGCCCGATTCGGTATTGACCAGCATATTGATGGCGAACAGCGCCCCGTCGCGCGGACTAGTGCGGCAAGGATCCATTACAATGTCTCGAATGGCAATCCGCCCTTGCGGCTCCAAGGCCTTGAAAACTTTGACAAACAGATCGCGATTGTGCCTGCGCGAATGCTGGTGGGCAATCGCGCTTACCCAGGCAAAATCGCTGCCGGCCGGCAGATCGTCGCTGTAAAAATCGCCGCTTACCAAAGTCACGCGAGAGGCGAATTCGCTTTTTTTCATCCGCTCCTCGGCCTGGCGGATGGCGTCGGGCAAATCGAAAATCGTCGCCTTTGCACCTGGCACGGCCCGCAGGAAAGCCAGCGTCCATGTGCCCGAGGCCCCGCCCACGTCCAACATGTGCCGGAACCGCAACGGCCCCAGTTGGGCGACCAAATCGTCGGCGAACATTTGCGAAACGGAGTGCATGGCCGCGATAAATGCCGCCCGATCGGCCTCGAATCCGCGGATGCTGGCCTGTCGCGGCGCGGCAGCGCCCGACTTGGCCACCCACGCCAACTGCGACCAACCTCGCATCACATTCATCTGGTGCCGTATCATGGGCAGAACGGTTTGCGGGCTGCCCTCGGTCATGAGGGGCCGAATTTCGCCGGGAACACTATAACATCCCTCGTTTTTCGCAAGCAAACCCAATGCGGCCAGGGCATCCAACAGCATGGTGATGGCACGCAGGTCGCAATCCAGCAATCGGGCCAACGCCTCGGCCGACAAAGTTTTATCGCCCAATCGGCCCCAGATATCCAATTCGGCGCCGGCCCCGATTACGCAGGCCGGCCGAAATCCGCCCATCATCTCCAGAATTTGCTGGCCGCTTGTTGGTCGAGAATCTGGCATATTAGACCCTTAAAAACAGAGTTGAACGGGATAAATCATCTCGATCCTATTATTTCGATCCTCTTTTACGTGGCAAGGCCGTTGGATTCATTACGGTCGGTATCGCAACACCCCCCTCCATCGGATATACGAGACATAATCGATTTTCATGGCATATTTTCTTTCCCAAGACGCCTCCTCCTGATTTAAAATAAATAAAGAGGGAAAAATCCCGGAAATCCAAGCTATGCATCACAATTTCTCACACCAGCCGGGCTGAAAAATGTCCATGCGTTCGCCCATATTAGCCTTGTTTCTCAGTTTAGCCATGACGGGCTCGCTTTTCGCCCAATTCAAAGACGCCGAACCGCAAGGCGTTAAGATGGGCGATAGTAAATCCTTTCGCTGGCGGGCTGGTTTGATCATCACGGCAACCGGCGGCGAATGCAAGGCGATCACCGGCTATGCCCCGATTCCCACCGACTGGCCCGAACAGCAAGTCAAAATTGTGGATGAAGATATCTCGCCCGGCGTCCACGTCGATTACAAAATTATCGACGGGACGGTCAAAATCATGACCGTGAAAATCGCGCAACTGGGCTCCGGCCAGGAGGCCAAGGCCCTGGTCACGTTGGAGATCAGACGCCGTCCGATCCTTCCGCCCGACGACACCGACATTTACGTGCTGCCCGATGCAAAAAAGCTCCGCCCGGAGATTCGGCAATATCTGGCGCCCAGCCCGAAGATCGAGAGCCGCGATGCGAAGATCCGCAGCCTGTCGAAGCAAATTATCGCCGACAAGGAAAAGGCATGGGAAAAAGTCGAGGCCATCTACGATTGGACCCGCGAGCATGTCAAGTACAAGGAAGGCATGCCGTTGCACGGCGCAATCGCAGCCTTAAAAGACGGCACGGGCGATTGCGAAGACATGACCTCGCTGTTTATCGCCCTTTGCCGGGCCGGCGATATTCCCTCCCGCACGGTCTGGGTTCAAGGTCACTGCTATCCGGAGTTTTACCTGGAAGACGATAAAGGCGAAGGCCATTGGTTCCCCTGCCAGGCGGCCGGATCGCGGCAGTTCGGCGGCATAACCGAAGATCGGCCCATCCTGCAAAAAGGCGATAACTTCAAACCCTTAAACGGCAAAGGCGAACGCCAACGCTACCTGGCCGAGTTTCTCACCGGCGCCGAAACCGGCGGCAAGCCCCGTGTTACCCCAGTCCGCGAATTGCTGGGGGCGGAAAAAACGGATAATTAGCGATTGGGAGTTGGGGAACAAATTGCGATTTTTCCACGTTTTGGGATTAAGTTTTTCGATTTTTCTTTTTTTTTATTATCAATCAGGCCTTGCTCTATATTCTTTCCAAAAGATCAAGGCATGGATGAGTGTACTGTTTTGCACATTAGATTTCAAGTCTATTTTCTGGCCAGTAAAATTTTTCTGTGACGATGCTTATCTAATCTTTCGCCCATTCATGGGCATTGCCCAAAACAGGCGGACAAGAATCGTAAACGATCCTCAACAAATTGATATAACGGCTGACTATTTTAACAAGACATTAAATCCAGCCTGCTGGAAGTGGTGGTCGGTGGTCAGCGCTTCATTTATCTTCCGTGCCTTCATCAGGCCAAAGGAAGCGCAATCGGTAAAGGACCGCGATTTATCCGGGCGCCGCGTGTACATGACAAGAGCGTTTAAGAAAGAGCCGTGATCAGCCGGCACGATTTCCACTCGTTCTTCCGCCGACAATGCTGCGCACCAATGAGCCAAATAGGCGGCGATTCGACCCTTCCGCCAGAAAGTCGCCTAATTCCGCCAGAATCCATTCTGTCGTGACAATCCGTTTCGAAGACATGGTCATCCACTCCACGGCAAGCGAGTGGTGTTCGTCGCGTTGGTTCAGATATGCCACGAAAAAAGAAGTATCAGCCAGAAGCGTGCTCATCTTTTCGCATGTCCATAAAGATAATGATCCACGTTGCGCGATGCATCGGGTGGGAGCCCCTTGGCCTTGCCCGCAAGCCGCGCCAGTGCTGGACGGACGGTTTTGCCCTTTGAAGACGAGGTTTTTTTCTTGTTGTTTTTGACAATCGGTTCCACGGCAACCTCCATACCTTCCCGCAGGGCCTTGGGGTTCTTCAACACAACCACTCCGTTCTCCACACGTCCGCGAATCATCCCACGACTCCTTGCATTAAGAAACATACCGTCGATTTATCCAACATCTATTGTTATTCCATTATACCTTGGATTAACAGCACAGAAAATACTGGAATAATAAAATATTTTGGACATCAGTTTATGGTATTTTCCTTCCCCGCAACCCGGCATGAAATACCGGGTCTAAGACCGCCTACGGCGGACAAGGATCGTAAACTGACAAACCTTAGTGGTGATCTTCCAAGCAAGATATATTTAGCTTTTGAGTCTCGCTTCAGATTTGGCAATTTGCAGTTTCGTTAGTTTGTCTTTTGGACGTTGAATAATGAAGTACCAAAGGACAAACCCCAATATTGTCATTGCCTGTGCTGCGCAAATTTATCTCTGACTCACGCCAAATCACTTTTTCTTTGTCAACTAGATACCACGCGTTTTCTACAGTTGATGCATAATGGCGGAGTTTGATCCTTAGATCCTTTGCAGTTTCGATTCTGTGTTCCGATTCAACTTCGGTTGATTTCGGTTCGCCTTTCATGATAGATATTAGCAGGTCGTCGAATATATCAAAAGATTTTAGAAAAAGGTCTCTATCATCACCCAAAAATGAATTATATTCGTTCTTATTTGTCAATATCTTGCGTGCGAAGTCAGGTAGATCTGTATATGCAACCGTCGTTTTCAGGCCGAGGCTGTCAAGGAAGTTATTATATCTCGCGATGAAATCATTGGCTTCATACCGAGCCTCGAACAGCGTTTTTTGCATGTCAATTCTTTGCTGGATGTCAACCCATCCTATAAAGACCCATAATATTATGCCACCAATAGCTACGAATTTATACAGATTATCAGTTGGCAATTTAGGGATCATGACATTTACTCTCTTGTCTGTTGAAAAAGGTGCCAGTCGAGACGGTCGGTCCTGGCACCTTTTATAGTTTTATAATTCTTTGCTCGCTCCCCTTCGGGTCGCGACTAAACTATTATGATTTTTCATCAATACATATCCTCATCGCCTCCCGGAGGGCCGGCTGGGGCCTTATCTTTCTTGGGCTTGTCGGCAACCAGGGCGTCGCTGGTTAGGAGCAACGTGGCGACGCTGGAGGCGTTTTGCAGGGCGGTGCGGGTGACTTTGGTGGGGTCGATCACGCCGGCTTTGACCATGTCTTCGTAGACTTCGGTTGCGGCGTTATAGCCCATGGGGCCTTTCATTTCGGACACCTTTTCGCAGACTATGCCGCCGTCCTGGCCGGCGTTGCCGGCGATTTGCGTCAAGGGTGCGCGGCAGGCGCGGAGCACGATCTTGTAGCCCACTTCTTCATCTTGCGATAGTCCCTCGGGCTTGACCGCGGCCGCAGCCCTAATCAGGGCCACGCCGCCGCCGGGCAAAATGCCTTCTTCGACTGCCGCACGGGTGGCGTGCAAGGCGTCTTCAACCCGGGCCTTCTTTGCTTTCATCTCCGACTCGGTCGAAGCGCCCACGTTTATCTTGGCCACGCCGCCGGCCAATTTCGCCAGACGTTCCTCGAGTTTTTCGCGGTCGTAATCGGACTTGGTGTTTTCGATCTCGCGGCGCAACTGCTCGATGCGGCCCTTGATGTCGGCACTCTTGCCCGCGCCTTCGATAATCGTCGTATTGTCCTTGTCGATGACGATTTTCTTTGCCCGGCCCAGGTCGCCCAGGCCGATGTTCTCGAGTTTTTTGCCCAGGCTTTCGAAGATGGCCGTTCCGCCGGTCAGCACGGAAATGTCTTCCAGCATGGCCTTGCGCCGATCGCCATAGCCGGGGGCCTTGATTGCGCAGGCCTTGAGCGTGCCGCGCAGACGGTTAATCACCAGGGTGGCGAGGGCTTCGCCGTCCACATCCTCGGCCACGATCACCAGCGGTTTGCCGGCGTTGACGACTTTTTCCAGCACCGGAACCAGTTCCTTGATGCTGGAAAGCTTTTTTTCGTAAACGAGGATGTAGGCATCTTCCAGGACGCATTCCATTTTTTGCGGATCGGTAACGAAGTACGGCGAAAGATATCCGCGGTCGAACTGCATGCCTTCGACCCATTCGACTTCTGTGGCCAGGCTCTTGCCTTCGTCAACGGTGATAACGCCATCCTTGCCCACCTTTTCCATGGCGTCGGCCAGGAGTTTGCCGATTTCGGCGTCGTTATTGGCGGCCACAGTGCCGACCTGGGCGATTTCTTCCTTTTTATTCTTGACCGAGATCGACATGCTTTTGAGTTTTTCGATGATGTCGGCAACGGCCTTTTCCATACCTTGCTTTAGTTGGATGGGATTGACTCCGGACACGACCGCGCGGAGGCCTTCGTTGAAGATGGCCTCGGCCAGGATGGTGGCCGTGGTGGTGCCATCGCCGGCCACGTCGGAGGTTTTCGAGGCAACCTCGCGGACCATGCGGGCGCCCATGTTTTCGTAGACGTCTTCGAGATCGACTTCCTTGGCAACGGTCACGCCGTCCTTAGTGACGGTGGGCGAGCCGAAGCTTTTCTGCAAAATCACGTTTCTGCCCCGCGGTCCAAGGGTGACCTTGACCGCCTGGGCGAGTTTAGCAACGCCGCGTCGCAGGGCTTCGCGGGCTTCCTGGTCGAAAGCTATCATCTTAGGCATTAGAGGTGTTCTC
>CAWJPM010000009.1:0-40976 GCA_963844755.1 Pirellulales bacterium | reverse complement strand
TTTTGTGGGCCAGGCGGGTGAAGCACATGCGGGCGGCCTTCTTCGCTCATGCCGCCGATCTCGAATATCACCGTGCCCGGCTTGACCACCGCGGCCCAGTATTCCGGCTCGCCCTTGCCCTTGCCCATGCGGGTTTCCAAGGGTATCGAGGTGATCGGTTTGTGGGGGAACATGCGGATGTACAGCCGGCCTTCGGTGCGCAGATATTGCTGTGCCGCGATACGCCCGGCTTCGATCGTGGCCGCATTGATCCATCCGCCTTGGATGGCTTGCAGGCCGTAGTCGCCGAAGACTACGCGGTTCCCGCGGGAGGCGTTACCTTTTATACGCCCTCTTTGGCTTTTTCGGTGCTTGACTCGTTTTGGCATCAGTGCCATCGATATCGTCCTCGCTATACGTTCCCTGGTTGATCCAAACTTGAACGCCGAGGTGACCTTGGGAGATCAGCGCTTCGGCGAAACCGTAATCTATTTTTGCCCTCAAGGTGCTTAAGGGAATGGAGCCGGTGATTTGTTTTTCGCGGCGGGACATTTCCGCCCCGCCCAATCGGCCGGCCAATTGGATTTTAATCCCTTTGGCGCCGGCTTCCATGGTTTGTTCCATGGCCCGCTTCATCGTCCGCCGGAATCCGGCCCGTTTTTCCAACTGCTCGACGATGTCTTCGGCCACCAACTGGGCGACTATTTCCGGCCGGTTGATTTCCTCGATTTTGATGTTTATCCGCCGGCCGGTTTTTTGTTGCAGTTCCTTTTGCATTTCCTCGACCCGCTCGCCCTTGCGCCCGATGAGCACGCCCGGCCGGGCGGAAAAAAGGATCACTTTTACTTCGTCGCGCGTTCGTTCGATTTCGATTTTGGCAATCGACGGGTAAAGCGGTTTGCCTCCCTTGTCTTTCCGACATCTTGATAAAATCGCGGATCTTCTGGTCCTCGACCAGAAGTTCGGCAAATTCCTGCTTCGAGGCGTACCAGCGGCTTTTCCAGCCGATCATGATGCCCGTGCGAAACCCGACAGGATTGACTTTTTGACCCATGCGTTAGTTCTCTAAACTCCCGGCGCAGCGCGGGCTAAACGAGTTATTCCAATGCAATGCGAATGTGCGACATGCGTTTTAAAATTACCGAGGCCATGCCCCTGGCGTGCGGCCGCATGCGTTTCATCATCGGTCCCTCATCCACCCGCACGTCGACCACCTTCAGGTGATGCAGGTTCGGGGCCCGCAGGTCTTCGGCGTTGGCCAAAGCGCTGCGAAGGACCTTTTCCAGCATCCGCGCACCGCGGTGGGGCTGGTAACGGAGCACGTTTAGGGCCTCGTCGGTCTCTTTGCCGCGAATCAAATCGGCCATGGGGCGCACCTTGCGGGCGCTGATGCGCGCGAAACGATGTACCGCTTTGTATGCCATGTTACTTTTTGCCCCCCTTCCCGCCATGGCCGCGGAATGTCCGCGTGGGGGCGAATTCACCCAGCCGGTGCCCGACCATCTCTTCGGTAACGAACACCTTCAAATGCACTTTGCCGTTGTGGACCATGAAAGTATGCCCGACAAACTCGGGGATGATGGTGCAGGCCCGGGCCCAGGTTTTGATCGGATCCTTTGTTCCCGCCAAGTTTTGCCGTTCCACTTTCAGGAACAACTTGGGATTCACAAAAGGACCTTTTTTTAGTGATCTACCCATGGTTTTTCTTTCGGTTTACAGTTGTCAGTTTTCAGTTCACAGTCGGAATTGTCTAAACTGTAAACTGCTAAACTGTAAACTGATAACTACCTCAATTTCAATTGTCCGTAGCGGCGCGATTTGCGGCGGCGGACTATGGCTTTGTTCGATGGTTTACGGCGTTTACGGGTGGAGCCGCCCTTGGCCAACTTGCCCCAGGGGCTGACCGGGTGCCGGCCGCCCTTGGTGCGGCCTTCGCCGCCGCCGTGGGGATGGTCGATGGGGTTCATGGCCGTGCCGCGAACGTGCGGGCGGCGGCCCATCCAGCGTTTTCGTCCCGCCTTGCCCAACACAATACCCATGTGATCGGAATTGCCGATGCTGCCGATGGTCGCCCGGCATGTGGCGGGAACGCGGCGGATTTCGCCGCTGGGCAGGTTGATTTGCGCCCAATCGGCGTCGCGTGCCGCCAAAGTGGCCCGCATGCCTGCCGCACGGCACAACACTCCGCCGCGGCCGGGCTGCATTTCGATGTTGTGGATGTCCAATCCCAAGGGGATGGCCGAAAGCGGCAGGCAGTTGCCCACCGCGGCAGGCGCGTCTTTTCCGCTTAGGACCTTATCGCCCGCCTTTAACCCTTCGGGGGCCAAAATATAGCGTTTTTCGCCGTCGGCATAGTGCAGCAAGGCGATGCGGGCGCTGCGGTTGGGATCGTATTGGATGGAATTGACCACGGCGGGAATGTCGTCTTTGTTGCGGCGGAAATCGATCAAGCGATAATGTTGTTTGTGCCCGCCGCCGCGATGCCGCGAGGTAATCACGCCCTGATTGTTCCGCCCGCCTTTTTTGCGCTTGCGGATCATCAGCCTTTTGACCGGCTTGGCGCCAGGCGTCAATTCGGCAAAATCGCTCACCGTCGCCCCGCGGCGTCCAGGCGTAGTCGGATTGTATCGGCGAATTCCCATGATTTTTTAGTTTTCAGTTTATCAGTTTTACAGTTGTCAGCTTTCAGTTATCGTAAAACTGATAACTGTAAACTGTAAACTGATAACTTTCTTAGAAGAAATTAATCCTGTGTTCTTTATCCAATGTTACGATGGCCTTTTTCCAGGCTTTGGTTTGGCCGCTGCGAAAGCGGGTTTTGCGGGGTTTGCCTTTGCGGTTTTGCGTGTTTACGTGCAACACCTTGACATCGAACAACTCCTCCACCGCCCGGCGAATATCGTCTTTTCCCGCCAGCCGGCTGACCTCGAAGGCATAGGCGTTGTTGCGGTTGGCCTTGTGCATGCCTTTTTCGGTAACCAGCGGCCGGAAGATAATCTGACTGCGGCTCCAGGGCCAATTTGGTCTTGGTGATGTCTCGGGCCATCGCACTATTCCTTGTCTCACTCTTGCAGGGTGCGTGAAACGCATCTCAAAAGTTAATTTTGCGTTCATGACAGGTGCATTTCATGCACCCTACATAATTTATACTGCCTGTTTCCCGGCGGCCTTGCTGCGAAAGGCGTCCATGGCGGCGGTTGTCATAAGCAGCCGGCGCGGCCGCAATACGCTTAAGGCGTTCAGTTCGGCCACCGGCAAAACCGACACGTTCGCAATATTGCAAATGCTCTTGTACACGTTCACATCGTAACCGTCGACCGCCACCAGCAGGCTCTCGCCGTTGATTTTCAGCGCCTTCAGGATTCCGGCCATTTCCTTGGTTTTTGGCTGGGCGAAGGATAATTTGTCGATCAGCATCACCTGGTTTTCGGTTATTTTCGAGGCCACGGCCATGCGCGTGGCCAGCCGGATGGCCTTTTTCGTCAGCCGATACGACCAATCGCGTGGCACGCGGGGGTGGATGTCGCCGCCGCCCCGCCGAATGCCGCTGCGGCGCGAACCGGCCCGGGCGTTGCCCGTGCCCTTTTGCCGGTACATTTTTTTTGTCGTGCCGGCCACTTCCGAACGGCCCTTTGTTTTTACCGTTCCCAAACGCAGGTTTGCCTGATACATGACCACCACGTCGTGCATCAATTGTTTGCTGATGCGCGGGGCCAGTTCGGCCGGGTCGACCTCGTACTTGCCGACCTCCGCTCCACTGCGATCGTATATAGGCAAACTGGCCATGTCTGTAATTCCTGTATTTCATAGCGGTCAGTAAACTGACCACCCCGTTTCCAATCACATGGTCTCACTCGCGACAAATCCCCAATCCCTATTTCTCTTTCGCCATTCCCAATTTATTTGTTTCACGAATCACTACATAACCGCCGATTGGGCCCGGCACAGCGCCGCGGACGATCAGCAGGTTGTTTTCCAAGTCGATTTTGACGACTTTGAGATTCCGCATGGTGCAGCGTTCGTGCCCGTAATGGCCGGCCATGCGATGGCCCTTGAAGACGTGATGCGGATCGGTGTTGCAGCCGATCGAGCCCGCATGCCTGTGCACTTTTTTCACGCCGTGCGAGGCTCGTTGACCGCGGAAATTATGCCGCTTCATCACGCCGGCGGTGCCGCGCCCCTTGGAAGTGCCGATAACGTCCACGGCCTTGATTTTTTCGAAGATATCGACCTTTAATTCCTGGCCGACCTCATAGCCGTCGCTCTTAATGCGGAATTCGCGAACGAATCGTTTGGGTTCGCAATCGGCTTTGGCTGTTGGTTGCAGACCCGCTGCCGCGCGGCGTTTTTGGGTTTTGCTTTCCAACCGGGCGACATGCCCGCGAGCGCTGCGAGAGGCAAGACGGCGCGGCTTATCCAAATAACCCAGTTGCACGGATTCATACCCGTCCCGTCCTTCCGTTTTGATTTGGAGGACGTGGCATGGTCCGGCCTGAATGACCGTGACCGGAATTACTTCTCCGGTTGGGTCGAAAATCTGAGTCATCCCGACCTTGCGGCCGAGTAGTCCGAGTGCCATCGTTTTTGCCTTTTGCTGCTCGCATGACGGGAACAACCGGCCCTTTGCCGGTATTACCCGTCAAGCTTCCAGGTCATAATGTTTTTTTAATGTCTGCTTGTGGCCTTGATTTTAATATCCACGCCGGCCGGCAGGTTCAACTTGTTCAGGGCTTCGATCGTCTTGGCCGTGGCCTGCATGATGTCGATCAGCCGTTTGTGCGTGCGGATCTCGAACTGCTGCCGGGCTTTTTTGTCCACGTGTGGACTGGATTGCACCGTGTATCGCTCGATGCGCGTAGGCAAGGGAATTGGACCGTGAACCACGGAGTTCGTCCGCTTGGCCGTGTCGACGATATCCATCGCACATTGATCCAGGATCGCATGATCATAGGCTTCCATGCGAATGCGAATTATTTCATTTGTCTGACCAGCCACGGACATCCTCCGGGTAACTTTAAATTCCCAATTGCCAAAATAACTGCCGCCTATAATGCGGGAAATCTCAAATCATATCGTTTCGGGAAAATAACGTCAACAGCCTAAAACGGATATTTTTGAATATCTTGAAATTGGTTTTTGCAAAGCCGGAATATCCTGAGTTAACTACCCAATTTGCCAAATATTTCTAAAAAAACCCAAAAATATGCACGTTTTCAACACTTCTTGGTCACTAATAATAGAGAGATGGTCGTATACAGGGAAATTATTTTTTTTATTTTTAACCCATTTAATTTCACGAGGGGTTGAGTGAATCGTCACTAAGTACCGTGGACATTCACTAACCCCCACCTTGGTAGTATACACCGAACCCCTGGTATTTTCACCGAACTTGGGTGTATTCACCCGGGGGCTAAATATCATTGTTAAGCTAGTTGCTTTCCAATCCTTAAATAAAAAGGCGTCATCCCATGCGACTTACTTTGCGGACCATGTTGGCCTATCTGGACGGAATTCTCGAGCCCGAGGACGCCCAAGATATCGGTAAAAAAATCGAGGAAAGCACGTTTGCTTCCGATCTGATTCATCGCATACGCCATTTGCAGCGCCGTCAGAACATTGCCGCGCCGGAATCGACGTCTGCGGGACAGAGTCTAGGTCCCAATGCCATGGCCGAATATCTAGACAACATGCTTCCTCCGGAAAAGGTGTCGGAATTTGAAAAAATATGTTTGGATTCGGATATCCATTTGGCCGAAGTGTCGGCCTGCCATCAGATCTTGACTTTGGTGCTTGGAGAGCCTGCGGAGATCGAACCTGCCAGCCGTCAACGGATGTATGATATTAGCGCCCAATACGCCCAATCCAGGGGCGTTGACATATCTATTTCCGCGGACTCGCAAACTGAGATAGTATTGCCCCCGCCCCTGCCCGATTTTTCAACTTCGAGCACGGATGCTGAAACCGATCGAAAAGCACGCCTTAAGCCCGCCATTCCCGATTATTTGCGCGAACCGACTAAAAAATATCGCTGGGTATCGTTCGCCACGGCCGGTGTGGCGGCTGTTTGTCTGTTAATAATTTTGCTAAAGGTCTCAGGGCGTTTTGAACCGGGCACAATCATGGGAAACATGCTGGTCGGTTTAGGAATAGTGCAAGAGGATAAACAAGTCGCGGTTGAAACGAAGAAAACCACACCCCAGCCGGCAAAAACCGCATCGGACGCTACGGCCAAGGCAAAACCCGAAAATAAAGCCGGTGGCCCCGAATTAAAACCTTCTCAGGAATCCGCCGCCAATACGACAATCCCCACATCCGCTAGGGCCGAATCCGTAAAACCATTGGGTGCCGAACAACCATCCGCCCTGCCCTCGCCGGACAATTCCGAAAGGGCATCCGCGTCGGAAAAAACCGCTCTAAAGCCGGAACCTGCATCCGAAACCGCTGATAAAGGATCAGTCCCGGAATCTGAAACCGCAACCCAAACCGGGGCGACTGCCAAGTCTGACATTGTTCAAAGCCAGGAAGCCATCCCTAAAGAATCCACTGAAACGCCTGCACAACCATCGGCCGGCGAACTGGCCGAAAACGTGGTGCTTCCCGGCGGAGCTAAAACGCCCGAGGACAAAGCTCCACCTCTTTCCGATCGGCTAGGGCATTACACTTCTGATGATCAAATTTTGCTTGTAAACGCAGGCGCGGACGCCGATTGGCAACGCTTGGCAAGCAAGGATTTCCTTTACGCCAACGAACGAATACTTGCCTTGCCTACCTATCGACCCGAAATTACCCTCGGCGCAGGCGTCAAATTACGAATGTTTGGCGGCACGGAACTGGAACTGTTGCCTGCAAACGCTCGGGAACCGGCGGGCATAAAAATCCGCTTTGGGCGGATTATCACCATGCCTGTGGCCAATGCCGGCATGCGCTTGCGGATAATAATCGGCGATAGAAGTGGGGTTATTACGTATGTGGATCCCGAGGCCATAGTCGCGGCCGAAGTACGCAACATTCACGCCCCGGGCGTCGAACCGGAAACCGAAACAGCCCGAATTACTGCCGATTTTTTGGTAACCGCGGGTCACGTTCTTTGGGACGAAACTGGCCAGAAAACCCTGGAGATCGCCGCACCCGCGAAATTCAAGATCGAAAATCAATTGCCCCCGGAAATAATAGTCTCCAAAAACCTTCCCAAATGGGACACCGAACCGATCAGCCAAATAGATCATCGTGCCTCGGTAACGATGATCCAAGAGTTGCTTTCCAAGCCTCCAACCCGTCCCGCCCAACGGGGTTTGATGGAATTGGCCGACAAACATCGTCAAAAAGAGGTGCGTTGGCTGGCGATTCGATGTCTGGGTTATATCGGTTATTTTGACCCGATGGTTACCGTTTTGGACGATACCGCATCCAAACAGGAGTGGGGCGACAACATCGATCAGCTCCGCGAGGCAGTCGGTCGCGACGTGGAAACAGCCGTCGCAGTGCGTAAAACCTTGGAAAGCCGATATCCGCAAGAAGCGGCCGATATGTATCGTATGCTCTGGGGTTACAGCGATAAAAACCTGGAATTGGGCGAAGATGAAAAATTAGTCAAGTTCCTGGATAACGATAATCTGGCAGTTCGAGTATTGAGTTTTTTGAACCTGAAAGATATAACGGGCAAGTCGCTAGGTTATCTGCCGGAGCAGACGCAAACCAGGCGGCAGCCGTGGATTCAGGTGTGGAAGCAACGCTTAAAGGCCGGTGAAATTCGCATTAAATTCGGCGAGGAAAAAGGCGGAAATGCCGCCCGCGAAAACGCCGCCCCTCCGTCAGGCGCTGATCTCGGACCGTAAAATACATATCCGATTTTGCTTGTGAAATCGTGCGAAAGCACGGTCATAACAATAAAATTCAGATTGGGAATTATTACTCACAGCCCTCTGGCGGAGGGAGAGAAGACTTGTTAGTCGGGGGCAAATACATGCTCTAACTTGGCAATTTGCATAAAGTTAGTTATTACAACACGTTTCTGGCTGGCTATTATATTTTACCCGCCTCCCCCCCATTCAATCCCCCTTACGATAATTTCACGAAAAGCTAGACTGGGATAGGTACGTAGTTGTGCGTTAGGATTTGGTTGCAAGCAGGTTGAGTTTGTGCCTTGGAGTAATACACGGTAAAATAATTAAGATCTGTTGTAATTATGATATTCGATGCGGTGTGATCCAAGAAAGGAGTTCACTTGGTACAGATCAACATTTCGACGCGGCATGGGCATATCAGCGATGAGACTCAGGAGAAAATCAGCGAAAAATTAGAAAAGTTGCCGCGAGTTTACGACCGCATCTCGGCGATCGAACTGACCTTAAACTTGGAACATAGCGAGATGCTCCGGGTTGACTTGAAAGTATCGGCCAAGCACAAGCCCGACTTTCTGGCATCCAGCATGTCAGATAATCTAATGGGCTCGATCGAGCAGGTGGTCGAAAAAGTTGAACAACAATTGCGCAAACATAAGGGCAAGGTTCAAGACCGGCACCGCAACGCCGGGCACCGGCAACAGGAACTCGCCGGCGGTTTCCAAGAAGAGGATTGAAAAGGTTTAATCAATAATGTGTGCCATGGCTTGTTAGCAAGCCGTGTTAAACGAATAAGAAAATGTGTGACATGGCTTACCCGTAAGCCGTGTTTATTGCTGCCATCATAAACGCAAAACACTGCTTGCAAGCAAGCAGTGGCACGCGATGGAATAAATAACGGAGAATACGTGCATGAAGTTTGCCGACTTTGTCTGTCCCGAGGCCATTCGCGCCGATCTGGCGGCAAGAGACAAGGAGGGTGCCATTCGGGAAATAGTCCAGGCCCTGCTCGATGCAGGGAAAATCGCCTCCGGCGAAAAAGATAGCATTGTCAAGGCCATTCTCAAGCGAGAAGAACTTGGCTCCACCGGCATTGGCCGCGGAGTGGCGGTGCCTCACACCAAGCATCCCAGCGCGGACCACTTGTTGGGCGCGGTGGCCGTGAGCCGGCAAGGCGTGGACTTTGCCAGCCTTGACGGCGAAAGGGTGAACCTGTTTTTCTTGTTGATTTCACCGCCCGACAGGCCCGGCGACCATCTCCGGGCATTGGAAAACATTTCCCGCCAATTGCGCGACGACACCTTTTGCCGCTTCCTGAAACAGGCCAAAACCGCGGAGGAAATCAAACAACTACTTAACGAAGCCGACAATAATCAGTTTGGGTCCTGACCGAGACATGTCCCAGCAAAAAGCCACCCGATCAGTGGTCGTTACCGATCCGTCAGGAGTTCACTTGCGTACGGCTTCCGCCATTGCAGCCATTACCCGCAGGTCTAAATCCCAAGTGGAAATTGTCAGCCAGTACCACCGAGCGAAAGGCAATGATGTATTGGACATGCTTGCATTGGCGGCCCCGATGGGGTCGAGTGTGACATTGGAGGCGACCGGACCGGACGCATCCCTAGTTCTGGACGCCCTGGAGCCGTTGTTCACCGGTGATGAAATGGTGCTGGCAGCGGCGGCGAAGCCCGTAAATGTATCGGAAAATGAGAATAAATAGAGACTTATTCATACATGCTTAAGTTACAGGGTATTGCCGTTTCGCCGGGTGTCGCCATAGGCGAGGCGCTGGTGATGGACAACGAGGGATTCCGCATCCCTCGCCGCTTCGTCACCCGCGACACCGTGGTCGACGAGTTGGAACGGCTCGATAAAGCCATCGCCGCCTCGGCCTCGGAAATTTCGCGGCACAGGGACGCCGTGGCAATGGAACTGGGCGAGCAGTATGGGGCGATTTTCGAGGCCCACTTGCAAATACTTCAAAGCGTTGGGCTGCGCAACGAATTGGAGGAGATGATCGGGCAGCGACATTACTCGCCGGAATATGCCGTCAGCCGCACCTTGCGCCGCTATGCTCAGTCGATCCAGAAGTTGGAAAGTTCCCATCTGGCCGAGCGGGCAACCGACATTTTCGACATCGAAAAACGGCTTCTGCGCCATCTTCTAGGACATCGCCGCGAAGGCATTGCCCATCTAAGTTCGCCCGTCTTGGTGCTGGCGCATAACCTTACTCCCAGTGAAACGTCCAACCTTGATCGGAATTTTGTCCGCGGTTTCGTCACCGAGATTGGCGGACCGGGCAGCCATACGGCCATCGTGGCCGAAGCCCTGGAAATTCCAGCCGTGGTGGGCACCGGCCCGTTCCTGGCGGAAGTTTCCGGCGGGGAACTGGTGATCATCGACGGCGACAAGGGCCTGGTGATTCTCCAGCCCGACGAAGAAATGCTCGCCCGATACCGCCACGAAGCCGAAGAACTGCGATCCATGGCGGCCAAGTTGGAGCCGCTTCGGGATTTACCGGCCGAAACCCTCGACGGCCAGCGAGTTCAAATCCTCGGCAACATCGAATTCCCCTACGAAGTCGAGCATTGCATCGACCGCGGCGCCGACGGCGTGGGCCTGTACCGCACCGAGTTCCTTTATCTCGGCAGCGAAACCGAACCCACCGAAGAAGTGCATTACGAAGCCTATATGCGGGTGGTAAAGGCCATGGGCGATCGGCCGGTGATAATCCGCACCTTCGACATGGGCGCCGACAAAATACCGCACGGGCCCGCCCCGGACGAGTCGCGCAACCCTTTTCTCGGCCTGAGGAGCATCCGCTTGGCGCTCCGGAATCTGCCCCTCTTTCGCACCCAGCTTCGCGCTGCGCTAAGGGCAAGCGCCGCGGGCAATTTGCAGATCATGTTCCCCCTGGTTTCCACGCTTTTGGAACTCAGGCAAGCGAAAATGGTGCTTGCCGACGTGATGGAAGACCTGGAAGAGCACGGCGTGCCCTTCAATCGTGACGTGCCTATCGGCATGATGGTTGAAGTGCCCGCCGCGGTAATGATGCTCGATCACTTTGCCGAAGAAGTGGATTTTTTCAGCATAGGCACGAACGACCTGATCCAGTACACCTTGGCGGTTGACCGCAGCAACAAAGATGTGGTGCAGTTGTACAACGCCGCCGATCCGGCCGTATTGAAATTGATTATTATGGCAATCGAGACTGCCTCCCGGAAAAATGTGCCTATCAATATGTGCGGGCAGATGAGCGGCAGCCCAACCTACACCATGCTGCTTCTTGGTCTGGGATTGAGGCGATTCAGCGTCGCCCCCAGTTCCATTCCGGAAATTAAGAACGTCATTCGCCATGTGACCATGGAGCGATGCAAGACTGTTACCGAAAAGGTCCTATCCATGGAAAATGCCCGGGAGATCAAAAGCTATCTTAACGAAGAATTAAAGAAGCTTACGCCCGGCGCGGTGCAATAAACGGAGATTAGTTGTTAGATATATAGTGATAGAGAATGCAGATTGGTGAAAGCCGACTGCTGATAGCTTAAACTGTGAACTGTAAACTGATTACTGTATACTTTAAACTTAATTATGTTTCCCGGCCGCAACGGCAGCGGCGGGAAACGCGAACGGATGGTTCGATTACGAGTACGTATTCGCTTTTGCAAGCAGGACGACCTGCGACTGATTGGGCATCGCGACCTGATGCGGTGTTTCGAGCGGCTGTTTCGCCGCGCCTCTGTGCCGCTGGGCATGAGCCAGGGATTTCATCCCAAACCGCGGATGACCTTTCCCTTGCCCCTGGCGGTGGGCATCGAAGGCGCGGACGAAGTCATGGAACTCGAAATGGCCGAATCCCTAAGCGCACAGGATTTGCTGGACCGGTTGAAATCCCAAGCCCCGCGGGGCTTGGCGCCGAAAAGCGTCGAAATCCTTGCGCCGGGCGAAAAAAAAGCCCGCGCCCTGAAGCGCATCATACCAAGCGCCTGTTCAGCCGCTGTTGGATCGCGGTCTGGACGAACGGATCGAGCGCTTGTTGGCCCAATCCACCTTGACGATCACGCGCATCCACGGGCGATCGCCCATCGATCTGCGCCCCATGCTGGAAGAATTGTTTTTCCGCCAAGGCGTGCTGAACATGCGCTTGAAGATCAAGCAGGAAGGCTGCGCCGGTCCCCGCGACGTGCTCGCGGCATTGGGACTGGAGGATCTCGAATCGCGCGGCGTGCATTTAACGCGCACAGCCGTGGAATTGGGTCCCTGACGTCCGCCGCAAAACGCGGCCCGACTCGCCAATTGTGCGAGGGGCCGTTGCGTACTCATCGATTTTGCCGATTAAGAAAGAATATTTATGAAGCAGGAAATGCTGATCAATGTCTCCCAACCGGAGGAATGCCGCATCGCCGTCGTTGAAGACGGAATGCTCGAAGAACTTTATATTGAGCGCACGGGCCAGGATAATTACGTAGGCAACATCTATAAAGGCGTGGTCGTTAATTTGGAGCCTAGCATACAGGCGGCCTTCGTCGATTTCGGCGTGGGGCGAAACGGCTTTTTGCACGTCAGCGACATCGAGCCCCAATATTTCCGCCAAGGCGGTTACGATCCGGAAAAACCCTTTGGTCCCGGCGAAGCCCGGCGCGGGCCGCGCCGCGGCGACGGCGGGAATGCCTGGGCCGATACCACCGAATTCGACGATGAAAACGAATCAGGCGATGCTGCTCCCCGGCGCAAACAGTTCTATCCCAGCAGCCGGCCGCGCTTCAAGCCGCCCATCCAAGATATTCTCCGCCGCGGCGACGAATTGCTGGTGCAGGTGATTAAAGAAGGCATCGGAAGCAAGGGCCCCACACTTTCCACGTACATCAGCATTCCCGGCCGATACCTGGTGCTCATGCCGGCCCTGGGTCGGATCGGCGTGTCGCGGAAAATCGAGGATGAAGACTTGCGCAGGCGTCTGCGCGACATCATGTACGAACTCAACCCGCCCAAGGGCCTGGGCTTCATCGTCCGCACCGCCGGCAGCGACCGCACCAAACGCGAGCTTTCCCGCGACCTGGCTTACCTGCTCAGGCTATGGAAAGTGATCGTGCGCAGGATCCGCAAACTGCCCGGCCCGGTCGACATCTACGAAGAAAACGACATGATTATCCGCACCATTCGCGACATCTTCACCACCGACGTCGACACGATTTATATCGACGAGCCAAAAGCCTACGAACGGGCAAAGGAATTTCTGCAACTGGTAATGCCTCGCTATGTCAACCGCCTGCAACTGTTCGAAGGCAAGGAGCCGCTTTTCTACAAGTACAATCTCGACGAGGAAATCGCCAAAATCCACCGTCGCGCGGTGCCTTTGAAGTCGGGCGGCTCGATCGTCATCGACCAGACCGAGGCCCTAGTGGCCATCGACGTCAACAGCGGCAGTTTTCGCGCGGAAGGCTCGGCCGAAGACACCGCCCATCAAATCAATCTATTGGCCGCAAAGGAAATCGCCCGACAAATTCGACTGCGCGACCTGGGCGGCGTGATCGTAAACGACTTTATCGACATGCGCAAGGAAAAACACCGCCGGGGCGTGGAACGGGCGCTCAGGGACGCGGTGAAACGTGATCGGGCACGAACCAAAATCCTCCGCACCAGCCCGTTCGGACTGATCGAAATGACTCGCCAACGCGTCCGCACCAATCCCAAACTCAGCGCATACACACAATGTCCCAGTTGCAACGGCACTGGCATGGTCAAAACTCCCGAAAGCATGGGCCTGGAAGTAATCCGCCTGCTGATCCTGGCCAGCCAACGCCCGCAAATCACCAAAGTGTCCATTACCGTGGCCGAGGAGGTGGCCGATTATCTGAATAATCGCAAGCGCCACGAACTAGCCCGCCTGGAAGAACACGGAAAAATGTCGATCCAAGTCATTCCCGCCAAAGGCTTTCCACCGGAACATCTTGTCATCGATTGCCGCGATAATGAAGACCGGGAAGTGAAACTGGCAAAGAATTAGTGGGCAGTGGTCAGTGAGGGGTGGTCAGTTTACTGACCACTTATGAAAATAAGAAAGAGGATACCTATTGTTTTAGCCGCGAGCGGGCGCCATGCGAAGCATGGTCGGCGAGCGCGTTGGGATCAGTAGGACGGATTTGAAATCCGTCCTACAGGTCATTTTTCAAACGGCAACGTACTTGTCCAGTGCAATTGCCACATCCGGGAATTGGGACAATATTTTCTTATCCACTGTCACCAGAGGAATGCCTAAATCCTGCGCCAAGGCGACAAATTCGCAGTCGTAGCCAGTGCAAGTACTTTCCGCCGCCAATTGCAGAATATGTGATGAATCCACGTCGTGTTCAGGTCTAGTCATTAAATTCGAGGCTTTTTCCATGAGCCCTTTTGCTGCTTCCAAGGCCAGAAATCGTTTTCGGATATAATATGCCAACACATTGCGAACTTCACTTAGCCACAATGGCGGGGCAATCCAATAAGGATCTTTGAAAAAAGCCTGTTCGGCTTTTCTCGACAATTCAGAAAAATCAGAGCTTATAAGAAAATAAATGATGACATTAGAATCCACAACTATCATGGACGCCCCTCATTCTTGATTTTATTTATAAGAGCATCACTGATTGGATGGTCCTTTGTCAATTCTCGTAATTTGCGGGCGTCGGCTAAAATTGTTTCCACTTCCGATTTACTGCGGCCGCGAACCGCACCCTCGATGCAGGCGATGATTTCTTTGTTGATGCTGCGATGATTGGCAGCGGCAGATTGGCGCAGTCTCTCGTATAGGTCATCCGGAATGTTTTTTACCGTTATACTTGACATCAAATATGCCTTCCTGTGTTCGGAACCGCAATGATACCATTTCGATACCATTATGGAACAATAACCTTGTCAAGTCAAGCAAAAGAGCAAGAAAGTCATGCTTTAGGGCCTTGTAAAAGGTCCGCCTTAACGAGTAAACTACTATGCTTCCCAACAATTAAAGGCTAAATACTTGCTGTAGGACAAAGTAATGTACGCGATCATTTCGGACGGCGGACGCCAATTTAAAGTAGAAGAAGGCCAAATTCTGGATATCGATCTGCGCGAGGCATCCACCGGCGATCAAGTCACTTTCGACCGGGTTTTGGCCTTTCGCGACGACGACGGGCTTAAAGTCGGCAAACCGGTGCTGAAAAAGGCCAGCGTCACGGCCGAAATCGTGGCCGTCACCCAAGGCCCGAAACTGGTCGTGCAAAAATTCCGCCGCCGGAAGAACTCGCGACGCAAGACGGGCCACCGCCAGATGTTCACGCAGGTGAAAATCAACAAGATCGAAATCGGCTAAAATACCCCGCTGCCTGGGGTTCTAGTAATTTAGATCTTAAATTAGAGAGGAATTCTCCCTTCCGGCCCTTGACTCTTGAAATAATCAGTAATAATAACTAATAGAGTTAAAGGCGCACCATGATTAGCAATAATTACGCATCGCAATACCCGACAGCGAAAAGTGATTCTGGAAGAGCTCCAGAAGGTGAAGAAGCACCCCACGGCGGCAAGCCTTTATGCCATTGTGCGGCGGAGGATGCCAAAAATAAGCCTGGGAACCGTGTATCGCAACCTTGAATTGCTTAACCAGTTGGGAATGGTGCGGAAATTGGATTTTAGCGGCGCAGAGGCACGCTACGACGGAAACGTGGAGGATCACGATCATTTGCGATGCGTCCGCTGCATGAGAGTTGACGACGCCCCCGGTCCCCCCCTTGCACTTGCGGGGGGCGGAAAGGAAGATTGGGGCGGCTATAAAGTACTTGGTCACCGATTGGAGGTTTTTGGAGTCTGTCCTAAGTGCAGCCGTCGCAAAGCGAAATGAAAAGCTGAAAAGCCCCAAAACATCTTCCTTGGCACGCCGCATTAATTTTGTGTTGCTGACAAAATGGGGACTGGCTCCCGATGACGTAAACTAACACATGAACGAGCTCCAAAAAGGGAGCCAGATCCTATTTTGTTGACGGCAGTATATAATTAGCCGTATATCCGGGGTTAAAGCAAACGTTTTTTAAAAAAAGGAGAGTACACATGTTGAGTCCGAAAATTCAGGAAGCCTTAAGCAAGCAAATCAACGCTGAATTGTTTTCGGAATATCTCTATTTATCGATGTCGGCATACTTTGAAGCGGTAAGTTTCAAAGGAATGGCCCAGTGGATGCGCACGCAGGCCGGAGAAGAGCACGGTCACGCGATGAAGATTTTCCATTTTGTCAACGACCGCGACGGCCGAGTGACTTAACCCAGATCGAGGCCCCCAAGATCGAATGGAAGTCTCCGCTGGACGTTTTCGAAGATGCCCTAAAGCACGAACAAAAGGTAACCGGTTTGATCAATGATTTGTCGAATCTGGCCTATGCTGAAAAGGATTTCGCCTCGCACGATTTTCTGGAATGGTTTGTCAGGGAGCAAGTCGAGGAAGAATCCGTTGCCCGCACGATCGTCGATCAGCTCAAGCTTGTGGGCAACGACGGCACGGGCTTGTACATGATCGATCAGCAGCTTGGCCAAAGGGGTTCCGCCCCCTCCCCTGCCCCGGCGACATAAGGAAAAATACTTATCACCACGGAGACACGAAGTTCGCGGAGAGGAAATAAATTGTGGAATTTAAAATGAAGCATGCCAAAAACTGCTAATATACAATAGGTGATGGATACAAAGAATTTTGTAGTTAAAAAAACTAGCTGGTTCTATCCGTACTCTCCGTGCCTCCGTGGTAAGCGGACATTCCCACCTTAATATAATCAGTTTGTGGTTCGATATTGAATTGCATTCCAAAAATAACTAGGAGAATAGCGATGTGTACATTGGTGACCAAAGAGGCCCCCGATTTTACCGCCACGGCCGTAATGCCGGACAACTCATTCAAGGAGTTGAAACTTTCGTCCTATCGCGGCAAGTATGTGATCTTGTTTTTTTATCCCCTGGATTTTACCTTTGTTTGCCCGTCGGAAATCATCGCCTTTGACGCCGCGATGGACAAATTTCAGAAGAAAAACGCCCAGGTGCTCGGCGTAAGCGTGGATTCGCATTTTACCCACTGGGCATGGAAAAACACACCGCGGAAGGAAGGCGGCATCGGACCGATTCGTTATCCGCTGGTGTCCGACCTTACCAAGAGCATCGCCAAGGATTTCGGCGTGCTGTTGGAAGGCGGAGTTGCCCTGCGCGGGCTGTTCCTCATCGACAAGGAGGGTAAAGTCCGCCACGCGCTGATCAACGATCTGCCCATCGGCCGCAGCGTTGACGAAGCCCTGCGCACGCTCGACGCCCTGCAATTCCACGAACAGCACGGCGACGTATGCCCGGCCAACTGGCACGAAGGCGAAGAAGCCATGAAACCCACGGCCGACGGCGTTGCACAGTATCTGGCAAAGCATTCCTAAATGGTGGCGAGTGTTGATGGAAGAGTAACCAACATCACAAGTTTTCCAAGGTTTAGTCATGAAAAACTGCCCCTACTGCAATGGAAAAAAGTGCACCGGCGAGTGTAAAAAGCAAGTTAAGAATAAAAAGAAATAATTGGGCCGCCCCAATGAGCATGGAATTAACTGGTTCCCACGCTCCTGCGCGGGAACCTTATATGATTGGACGCTTAATACTGATAACTGACTTCTGATAACTCTTTTCATGTTCGACATCCTGGAAGAAGTTGCATACGAGAGCTGGCTGGTGTTAGGCCAGATGGCGCCATACCTGTTATTCGGGTTTCTGGTGGCGGGCATACTATCAGTGTGTTTTTCGCCGCAATGGATCGAGCGGCATTTGGGCCGGCCAGGTTTCGGTCCCGTGGTTAAAGCGTCATTGTTGGGTGTACCCTTGCCGCTTTGTTCCTGCGGTGTGATACCGGTGGCAGCATCGATCCGCCGTCACGGGGCCAGCCGCGCCGCCACCACCTCGTTTCTGCTTTCCACTCCGCAAACGGGCGTGGACAGCATTGCCATAACCTACGCCCTGTTGGGGCCGGTATTCGCCGTGTTTCGCCCCATCGCCGCCTTGATTACCGGCCTGGTCGGCGGCGGATTAGTTCAACTCTTCGACGAACAAGACAACAAAGAAGAATTCGCCGGCGGAAAAAACCGTGCCTGCACCGAACCCTGCTGCGCCGACAAAGAATCGCGCAACATCGTTTGGCGCTCGCTCCATTACGGATTTGTTACTTTACCCCGAGACATCGGTGCCGCACTGTTGATCGGCGTGCTGGTTGCTGGGGCGATCACAGCCATCGTGCCCGCCAACAATGAATTAAAACCATATCTGGGCGGAGGGATCGGCTCGATTCTGATTATGATGGCCATCGGCGTGCCGATTTACGTTTGCGCCGCGGCTTCGATCCCCATCGCGGCGGGCCTGATCCACCTGGGCGCTTTGCCCGGCGCGGCCTTGGCGTTTTTGATCTCCGGGCCGGCCACGAATGCCGCCACAATCACCACCACTTGGAAATTGATGGGCCGGCGGACTTCCCTGCTATATTTATTGACCATCGCCATTAGCGCCATCGGCTGCGCCTGTTGCTGGATTGGATTTTTTCTTTCGTGCCCTTTGCCCTGCCTCAACTCGACAGTCACGTCCATCAGCATATTCATGGAGGCGGTTGGATTTCGGCATTTTGGGCCATCGTGCTCTTGGCGGTAATCGGTTTTTCATATTTTCAGTCGCCCAGAAAAGAAACCGGCCTGACGCTGGATGAAGATTCTACTGCCGGGGCTCAGCCTCGGCCGATACTGCGGCAAATTCGCAACGTCTTGAATTTGCAGTTTCAGGCATGACCTGCGGCCACTGTGTCGAAACTGTCGGCCGGACTCTTCGCCAATCGCCCGGCGTGCATAAGTTGGATGTAAATCTAAAAGAAGGCCGGGCAGTAGTAACCGGCCAACATCTCGATCCACAGCAGTTGACCGCCGCCGTGAATTCATTAGGATATGAGATGCGTTTAAGGACATCATAAAGCCGCGACCGGTGGTCGCGCATTATGCTTTATCGGTTCTGCTAATGCGCGACCACCGGTCGCGGCTTTATTACATATCGTGGGTCTATGATATAATGAGTATAGCATGAACGTTTCTCTTCGCGAAAACATCGACTGGGTGGGTTATGTCGATTGGACGATCCGCGACTTTCATAGTTACGACACCGAGCGCGGCGCTACCTACAATGCCTATTTGGTGCGCGATGAAAAGACCGCCCTTATCGACGCGGTAAAAGCGCCTTATGCCGACGATCTGCTGGCGAAAATCTCGGCCCTGTGTCCGCCGGAGAAAATAGATTACGTCGTCTGCAACCATGCCGAGCCCGATCACAGCGGCGCATTGCCCCGGGCGCTGGCCGCCATGCCCAAGGCCGTGCTGGTCTGCGATAAAAAATGCGCCGAATTCCTAGCCGAACATTACGACACTTCCGCTTGGAAAACGCGGATAGTGGCCACCGGCGATACGATATCGCTGGGGCGGCGAACGCTTCACTTCATCGAAACGCCCATGGTCCATTGGCCCGAGTCGATGTTCACATACGTCCCGGAGGAGAAGTTGCTCTTTTCCATGGACGCCTTCGGCCAGCACTACGCCAGCGCCGAGCGGTTCGACGACCAGTCGCCGCTGGGCACGGTCATGGAAGAGGCAAAGACCTATTATGCCAACATCATCATGCCTTACGGCAAATCGGTGAAGGCCTGCCTGGAACGCATCAAGGAATTGGACATCGAAATGATCGCACCCAGCCACGGGATAATTTGGCGGCAACACGCCGACGAGATTTTGGCCGCCTATCGTCAGTGGATGGATTGCACGCCCCAGCCCAAGGTGCTTATCGTTTACGATAGCATGTGGGAAAACACAGGTGCAATGGCCCAAGCCATCTTGGAAGGCGCCACGCGGCCCGGCGTGCAAGTCAAACTGATCCATCTCCGCCGGTCGAATCTCACCCGGCTGGCGACCGAGGTTCTCGATGCGGCCGCAATCGCCTTTGGATCGGCGACGCTCAACCATAATATGATGCCCGCCGCCGCCGCCGCTCTTTGCTATCTGGAAGGGCTCAAGCCGCGGGGAAAATGCGGTTTCGCTTTCGGTTCATACGGCTGGGGCAAAGGCGGGGCGGAAAACGTGGACAAGCGGCTGCGCGATATCGGCTGGGAAATTCTCCGCGAGCCGATCCGGGCGAAATACCGGCCCACGGCCGAGATTCTCGACCAGTGCCGCCAGGCCGGCAAACTTCTGGCCGAAAAGGCCCTGGCCGTGGCCGCAAACACATAAAGCCGCGACCGTCGAGTCGCGCAAAAACGCTTGCGGTTTCGCGGTATATTGCTTCAAAATTATGCCCTTGTCTAACTAGGGCGTTTCGCGTTTAATTAGGCATACTTTTTGCACTATTTTCACAAACAAATGGTGTTAGCATGCCCAATCCCGCGCCATCGAATGTACGCAGTCCCTCTCCCAATGTTCCCGCGTTTAAACCCTATATTCCCGATGAAAAAATCATTCCCGAGTTCACCTGGTCGGCGGTGCTGGTCGGGGCCGTGTTGGGGATTGTCTTCGGCGCCTCTTCGTTGTACCTGGTGTTGAAGGTGGGCATGACAATTTCGGCCTCGATTCCCGTGGCCGTGTTGTCGATTACGCTGTTTCGGGTTTTTTCGCGTGTCTTACCTATACGCCGGGCGACGATTCTGGAAAACAACATCGTGCAGACCACCGGCTCGGCCGGCGAATCGATCGCCTTTGGCGTGGGCATCACCATGCCGGCGGTGATGATCTTGGGATTCGAGCTGGAAATTACCCGGGTGATGGTCGTTTCAATACTCGGCGGCATGCTGGGCATCTTAATGATGATCCCGCTGCGCCGCGCATTCATCGTCAAACAACATGGAACATTAAAATATCCCGAGGGCACGGCCTGTGCGGATGTTCTCATGATCGGCGAGACCGGCGGATCGACCGCCGCAACGGTGTTCATTGGATTTGGTTTGGCATTTGTGCATAAATTTCTTATGAATGGAATGAGGCTGTGGAAAGACATTGTCGCCAAGCCGCTGGATTGGTTCGCAAGTGCAACGCCCTCCATTGAAGCATCGCCCGAGCTTTTAGGCGTGGGTTACATCATTGGCACTCGGATTTCCTGCATTATGGTTGCCGGAGGCGTGTTGTCGTATTTTGTCCTGGTTCCGGCCATTAAGTTTTTCGGCGGGGGATTAGTCGCGCCGCTTTATCCGGCTACCGTGCCTATCAGTACCATGGATGCCGATGCAATTCGCAGCGCGTACATTTTGTACATCGGCGCCGGAGCCGTAGCCACGGGCGGAATCATTGGGCTTTGCCGCGCACTGCCGCTGATTTTTTCATCGCTACGCTCCGGCCTTCGCGATATGAAAACCGCGATAAGCACTGGTAGCGTTGCCGCTAGACGCACCGATCGCGACATGCCGATGTGGATCGTATTTATCGGATCGCTGTTTCTGATAACGGCCATATGGGTATTCCTGGACATTGATCCGCAGGCCGGCGGCAGTTTTTCATGGGCGGCCCTGTTGAATTCGCTCTAATCTCATCGCGGCCGTGCTTATCGTCTTGTTCGGATTCCTTTTTGTCACGGTCTCGTCGCGATTGACCGGCGAAATCGGCTCCTCTTCAAATCCCATTTCCGGCATGACTGTTGCCACTCTGCTTTTAACGTGTCTGATATTTTTCATCTTGCATTGGACTGGTCCAACATACCGGCTGATTGCCTTATCAGTGGCGGCCGTGGTGTGCATTGCCTCGTCGAACGGCGGCACGACTTCGCAGGATCTTAAAACCGGCTATCTGGTCGGCGCTACGCCGAAGTATCAGCAGTTAAGCATTCTCATAGGAACGATTTCGTCCGCGCTTTGTTATCGGCGTAATTCTTATGATGCTCAATCAGTCGGGTACCATTTATTCAAGCAAAAACCTTCCTCAACTCCGCAGTCCATTGGATATAGAAGAGATCCAGCAACATGCCAGGCAGGAACAAGCCCCCGATGGCAAAACTTATTATATCTGGCATGCCTTGGAGGGAAACAACCAAGGCGTGCCGCCCGGAAAATACCTGGTCGACGATCGCGGGCAAATCCGTTTTCTCGTCGATCCCGGAATCAGCGGCCGGCTAAACCGCCGCGATGACGGCACGGAAGTAAGAAAATTCAATCCTCCCCAGGCCCAACTCTTCGCAGTGATAACCGACGGCATTCTGAGTCAAAAGCTGCCCTGGGTTTTGGTGCTTCTTAGGCGTGTCTATCGCGCTGTTCATGGAGTTGTGCGGCGTTTCATCGCTGCCCTTCGCTGTTGGGGCATACTTGCCTCTTTCCACGTCTACGCCCATTTTCGCCGGCGGACTGGTGCGGTTTATCGTCGATAAATACACGCGCCGAAAACGGAGTAAAGAATCATCACAACTCGAATCGGAAATGAGCCCCGGCGTGCTATTTTCCACGGGCTACATTGCCGGCGGCACAATAGCCGGCGTGATTGGTCGCCTTCTTTTATTTTAGCGACACGATACCAAACTTGCTGGGCAAGTGGCAGTACCGGCAAACGCCCCTTTCCGTCGAGGCCGACTTCCCCAACCAGTGCCTGGCGTTGGCAAAAAGCGAATTGGGCGAAAAGGCCTCGGAAAAAGATGTTTATCGCCTGGCCTCTGAGATCTTTGACCTGAATACCCAACTTATGCCTCAATATGTGCCGCTGCGCAAAGGGATGACGCTGAATTTGCCCGGCGATAAAACCGAGCAGGTCGAAGCCGATATGACTTTGGGCGAATTCGCCAAAATAACATTGGGTGAGCCCGAAAAAGCAGCCTCGCTATTCGATTTGAACTCCGACAGGCTCAGGCCTCCCCGCAGTTTGCCGATTGGCGTCGAAATGCGCTTGCCGCAGCATAATTACCCAGCCTTGATTGCCTTTGCCGTGCTGGCGTTAATATTAATGATGGTCGGTTTCGGCTGGATCTTTAAATCGCCGCCCGGGAAAGAAAATGGTAAATAATCAGCCCGATCTCTGTGTGGTTCGGGATCGTATACATAAATGGTTTTGTGACATTGTCATTTCACAGGAGGTCTTCATGTCTTTTTGCACCAATTTGAAATTTGCAATTTGCATTTTGCAATTTGCAATCATTGCGATTCCACTGGCCGTTATCAGCACGCCCGCCAACGGCGACGAAGGCATGTGGCTGTTCAACAGCCCGCCCAACAAAATTCTAAAAGAGCGTTACAATTTCACGGCCACGCCCGAGTGGCTCAAGCACGTGCAGCTTGCCTCGGTGCGGATTAACAAGGGCGGGTCGGCGTCGTTCGTCTCGGGCGACGGGCTGGTGATGACCAATCATCACGTCGGGGCCGACGCCCTGCAAAAATTCGGCAGCGCCGAGCACGATTATCTCAAGGACGGATTTTACGCCAAAACCCGGGACGAGGAGCTAAAGTGCGCCGATCAGGAATTTAACGTCCTGGTGAGCATCGAGGACGTCACGGCCAGGGTAAACGCCGCTGTTCCGCCGGGATCGGACATGGCCGCGGCCGAAAAAGCCCGCCGCGCCGTGATGAACACCATCGAAAAAGAGTCCACGGATCAAACCGGCCTGCAGGAGCGACGTCATCACTCTGTACCATGGCGGCGAGTATCAGCTTTACCGGTACAAAAAGTACACCGACGTGCGCCTGGTATTCGCGCCCGAGCAGGACGCCGCGTTTTTCGGCGGCGATCCCGACAATTTCGAGTACCCGCGCTACGATCTGGATATCTGTTTCTTCCGCGTGTACGAAGACGGCAAACCGGCCAAGATCGACAACTATTTGAAGTGGAGCCCGGCCGGCCCGAAAGACAACGAACTGGTATTCGTCTCCGGCAATCCCGGGCGCAACCGACCGGCTGGACACCACTGCCCATCTGGAGTTCATCCGCGATCGGGCCATGCCTTACCTGCTCAACAGGCTGCGGCGGCGCGAAGTGCTGCTTTCGGTCTACAGCCAGCGAAGCGCCGAGAACGCGCGCCGCGCGAAAGACGATCTATTCGGCGTGCAAAACTCGCGCAAGGCCCGCTTGGGCATGTTGGCCGGGCTGCAAGACCCGGCCGTGATGGATCCCCACAAGGCGGCCGAAGCGGCCCTCCGCCAGGCGGTATCGAAAAATCCGGAACTGGAAAAATCTTGCGGCGACGCCTGGAATACCGTGGCCGAGTCGCTAAAAGTCTGGGAGCCGATCTACAAGGACTTCGATCTGCTGGAAAAGGGCTCGGCCTTCGATTGCAGGCTTTTCAAAATCGCGCGGACCTTGGTCCGCCTGGCCGAGGAAACCGCCAAACCCAACGCCGACCGGCTCCGCGAATACCGCGAATCGAACCTTGAATCGCTCAAGCTGGAACTGTTCGCCGATACGCCCATATACAAGGATTTGGAAACGCTTCAACTCGCCGATTCGCTGAGTTATTTTATCGAAACGGCGGGCTACGATAACAAGCTGGCAAAAGAAGTGCTCGCGGGCAGTTCGCCCGTTGAGCGCGCCGCGGCCTTGGTCCAAGGCACAAAGCTCGAAGACGTGGCGGTGCGAAAAAAACTGGCCGAAGGCGGCCAAAAAGCGATCGAAGCCTCGAACGATCCGATGATCCGCCTGGCCCGCCTGGTCGACGCCCCTGCCCGGGACGTCCGCAAAATCTATGAACAACAAGTCGAGGAGCCGCAGCGCCAGGCATACGGCAAAATCTCAAAGGCCCGATTCGCACTGTACGGCACGGATATTTATCCCGACGCCACCTTCACCCTGCGATTGGCTTTTGGAACGGTCAAAGGTTATCGCCAGGCGGGCAAAACCATCCCGCCCTGGACAACCATTGCCGGCGCTTATAAACGGTCCGAGGAACACGACAACCAACCTCCCTTCAACTTGCCCAAGCGATGGCTCGAACAAAAAGGGAAGCTGAATCTCGATACGCCCTTCAACTTCATCTGCACCAACGACATCATCGGCGGCAACTCGGGCAGCCCGGTCGTGAATCGCCAGGCCGAATTGGTGGGAATCATCTTCGACGGCAATCTGGAATCGCTGGTTTGGGATTATGTTTATAACGACGTGCAAGGCCGGTCGTTGGCCGTCCATTCAAGCGCGATTATCGAAGCCCTGCAAAAAGTCTATAACGCCCAAGACCTGGCCGACGAACTGATTAAAGGCCATTTGCCGCAATAAATCGCATATTTTCGGGTAAAATCGCAATATTTTCGGTGTAAAAGGTGGAACGGATTTATTAAATCCGTCCTTCTTAAGCGGTACTTGTTCCCAGGCTCCGCCTGGGAACAATGTTTTTATTCGTATATAATGTGGGTGAGATAAATAATAAACTTTAAAAACCGACAACCAAAAACTGACTACTGAAAACTGATAACTGTAAACCTAATAACATGACCCAGATCGAACAAGCCCTTGCCGGCGTTATTACGCCCGAGATGGAGGCCGTTGCCCGCGACGAGCAACTCCAGCCGGAATTGATCCGCGCGGAGGTCGCCCGCGGCAGGATGGTCATCCCGGCCAATAACGTGCATCTTGCCAAGGGCCTGCGGCCGATCGGCATCGGCATTGCCGCGCGCACGAAGATCAACGCCAACATCGGCAAGTCGGCCCTGTCGAGCGATACCGAGTGCGAACTGGCGAAACTTTTCGCCGCCTTGCAATACGGCGCCGATACGGTGATGGATCTATCGACCGGCGAAGGCATCGACGGCGTGCGATCGCGGATTATCGAGGCTTCAACCGTGCCCGTGGGCACAGTGCCAATTTACCAGGTGGCCGAGCAACTCGACGACATCGCGG
This sequence comes from Pirellulales bacterium, assembly GCA_963844755.1. Classification (GTDB taxonomy): domain Bacteria; phylum Planctomycetota; class Planctomycetia; order Pirellulales; family Thermoguttaceae; genus JBEKIK01. The sequence goes on along the minus strand of CAWJPM010000009.1, from coordinate 15,320 downwards.
ACATGAAACCGCGGGATTTTCTGGACGTGATCGAACAGCAAGCCCGGCAGGGCGTCGATTACATGACCGTGCACTGCGCCATTTTACGCGATCACATACCGCTGACTGCAAAACGCGTAACCGGCATTGTCAGCCGCGGCGGATCGCTTGTGGCCAAGTGGATGGCGGTCCATGGCGAGGAAAATCCGTTCTTCACGCACTTCGACGAACTCTGCGACATCATGCTCACAGTACGACGTCACCTGGAGCCTGGGCGACGCCCTGCGCCCGGGCTCGATCGCCGACGCCAGCGACGAGGCCCAATTCGCCGAACTGAAAGTAATGGGCGAGTTATGCCGCCGCGCTCGCCAGCGCGGTTGCCAGGTGATGATCGAAGGCCCCGGCCACGTGCCCATGGATCAGATCGAGCGGAACGTAAAACTCCAGATGGAGTGGTGCGACGAAGCGCCGTTTTACGTGCTCGGTCCGGTGGTTACCGACGTGGCCCCCGGCTACGACCATATAACCAGCGCGATCGGCGCGGCGATGGCGGCCTGGTACGGCGCGGCCATGCTCTGTTACGTTACGCCCAAGGAACATCTGGGATTGCCGAATTTGGAAGACGTGCGCCAGGGCGTGATCGCCTACAAGATCGCCGCCCACGCCGCCGATATCGCCCGGCATCGCACCGGGGCCCAATCGCGCGACAACGCCATGAGCCAATGCGCGGTTCAATTTCGATTGGGAAGAACAATTCCGCTTGTCTTTGGATCCCGAGCGCGCCGCAAAATGCACGACGAATCGCTGCCCGCCGCCGAAAACAAAACATCCCACTATTGCAGCATGTGCGGCCCGAAATTCTGCTCCATGAAAACCAGCGAGGAGTTGCGAAAAAAAGCCAATTTCTCGAATTTGTAGTATTTACGAAATTGGTTTATGTTGTGTGCCGCTACCGCATCTGCTGCGTGACATGATTGGATGCTTGGATGGCTTCCAAGGCTTGGTTGGCGTAATAGGCGGGATTCTTGGAGAATTTGCCCAAGGCGGCCTCGTCGGCGAACAAGAAGATGTGACCGTTGTAAACCACGCCGTGTTCACGCATGCCAGGCACGGCCTGACCCTTTTCCATGGCCTGCACTATGTCGTTGCCTGAAATGATCGGCGCGTATCGGTCAGGATCGGTGAAAAAGCGGCGCTGTTCCTCCGGACCGGTGAAAAGATACGTTCGGCCGCGGTGTATCGCGCCATAGCGGCGATCGCCCTGTACCCATTGCTGCTTTTCAGCCAAAGTGACGGGGCAGAATCCATCCAGGCATAAAGGCGGATTGACAGCGGGCGGCTGAACGGCCGGGCTGGAAATCGGAGCTGATTGTTGACCTGTATTTGCCACCAACGGCGGCGGCGTGGATGGATTGAAACCCGGAGGGAACTGCTGTGCCGTATTGGCCGCGGACGGTTGTGGCGTATTAGCCATTGCCTGCTGCGCCGCAATTGCCGATGGCACATTTACCGGCGGCACATTTGCTAATGGCACATTTATCCCCGAGGGTTGTGCAATGTTGCGTACCTGTTGTCGCGAAATTGCAGGTGATTGGACCAGGCTTGGACCCGACAACTCAGGACCGATGCCCGGTTCTTGCTGAGCGTATGGCGGCGATATCGATGCGGGAATCGGCTGACTCGGCTCTCCCGCGGGCATTGCCGGGGATGAAACCGGCTGATTGCCCGGATTCCGGCGATAGTAATCCGCATAACGATCGTCGGAAAGCGAATTGCTTGCCGGCGATTGATTGCTTGCAATAGGTTGTGTGGCAGTCGGGCGGTCGATGGCTGGGCGGGCAGGCACATTGGCCGGCACTTGAGCTGTCTGGCCGGAGTTTTGTTGTCTGGCGGATACTATCCGATTTAAGCGAACGACAAATTGTGTTGCTTCAACTCGTCCGCGAATCTGATCCACAACTTGGCCTTGGGGTGTAATAATGATGTCTGTAGGCAAGGCTGTTACACCGAATTTTATGGCTATGGACGGCAATTGCTCGACATCTATCTTGACCGGCACATAATTAACCATCACAGCCGAAGCTACTCCCGGCTGGTTAAATACTTCAGTTTCCATTCTTTTACACACGCCGCACCAATCGGCCCAAAAATGTATAAGCACAAGCCGATTGCTTTGTGCCGCTACTCGTTGGGCGTTTTCCAAAGTAGATTCCCAAGGAAAGGATTGTTGTGCGATGGTCAGACCCGGAAATAGCAAGGTGCCCAGAAACAGCCCCACACCCAGCCAATGCAGTCTATTTATATTCCGCATATTACCCGCCTCAAAGCCAAGAGCGATGAAAAGGTTAATTCCCGACTATCGTCAATTAGTTATCGGAAATGGGTAGGTGGGAAATAGCGTTAAAGTTTGTGGATTATGCCAGTTTTAATGGCTATTTCTGGAATTCTGGGAAAAATACAACCCCTTGCCTTGCATCGTTTATTTCGATATAGTATAAGTAGTAGGAAGTTAATAACTTAATTATGTCCCGGTTTTCGGTTAACCGGGTTCTGGAAGAGTAAGTCCCGGGTAATGGTCGGCCGTTTGAATTTGGCCGACAGATCTGTCGCCCTGGCATGCCACCTAATATGGTGGAATGTTTAATTCGCGACAGCGCAAGGGGTGTATATAATTAGGTGCAAAGTGTGTAGGCGCCTTGCTCGGTTTGCCGACGTCTTAGATTAAGATAATAAATTAAATGTCAGGGGCTTTCAGAAACGGGGATCCATTAACTTAAGGCTTGACAGCGAGCCAAGCTTGGATATGATGAAAATTGTGTTTACGCTTCACCCGGCAGGTGAGCGTTCTCGGCTTCCGGCCTGAGAAGATCTCTGCTATAGGAAAGTCAGTTGAGTTGTTCGAAGGCGGCGCTTGTGCCGCAATGGCTCCGGATGGACTTTCGGAACTAGCGAGCAGAGTCATTTCCTCAGTGTTAGAATCGGTAATAGAAATTGGTTTTTTATGCGCCGGGGAAAAGGAATGCTTGTTATCCCTGCGATTGTTATCCCGGGATATATATGGAGTTCTTAATAAGAGACTGTTCGTCTCCTCTGGTGGAAAAAAAGAAACAATGCCCGTTGCAACGATTGAATTGCACTCGCACTAACCAAACACTCAGTTTATCTCAATTTTTTGTCCGTATCGATTAGAAGCAAACTGAGCAAGTATTTAATCCGCTACGTAAACGAACATCCGCTCTTGAAACTGGTATTATCTATCTCCCAATGCAGCCGTAAGGTTTTTCACGGCACGACTTAAGGGGTCTATTGAGTGCAAAATTACATGGGTAAAAGGAAAAAAGGCGGTCGCGTGCACGGCCGCGGGGGTTATGGCGGCGGCGCGAACCGCCCTCAGAGCCGTGGTCCCAGGGTTGTCCAAAACAGCGACAGTAATAACAGACAACCCGAACCTGCCGAAAATGGCGAGCCGGGACCGGTCGAACCCGGCGGCGGCGTCCTGGAAATGCACCCCAACGGCTATGGCTTCCTCCGCGATCCGACTAACAATTACATGCGAGAGATGACCGATCCGTTCGTGCCCGGCAGCATGATCGAAAAATACGGCCTGCGCGAAGGCGTGCACATTAAGGGTATGGTACAAGGCCCGCGCCGCAACCAAGGCCCCAGGCTGCGGGAAATCCTCGACGTCGATGGCATGCCTCCCGAGGAGTATAAAAACGTAAAAGGCTTCGATGAACTTACGCCCATCAATCCCGAATATTGGCTCAAACTCGAAGTCGGAGCCGAACCTCTGACCACGCGGGTAATGGATTTGCTAACCCCTTTGGGCAAAGGCCAACGAGCACTGATCGTCGCCCCCCCGCGCACCGGCAAGACCATCCTTTTGCAGCACATCAGCCTGGGCATCTCCACAAATTATCCGGGCGTCAAGCTGATCGTGCTTTTGATCGACGAGCGCCCCGAGGAAGTAACCGACATGCGCCGGGCCGTAAACGGCGAGGTCGTGGCCTCCAGCCTGGATCGCGAAATCGAAAGCCACGTCCGCCTCTCGCAACTGGTAGTCGAACGCTGCAAACGCCTGGCCGAAATGGGCAAGGACGTGGTCCTGCTCTTGGACTCCATCACCCGCCTGGCCCGGGCCTTCAACAAATGGGTGGGCAATACCGGCCGGACCATGAGCGGCGGCGTCGACATCAAGGCCATGGACATCCCCAAAAAACTCTTCGCCACCGCCCGGCTGTTCGAAGAAGGCGGGTCGCTTACCATCGTCGGCACCGCGCTTATCGACACCGGCAGCCGCATGGACGAACTGATCTTCCAGGAGTTCAAAGGCACGGGCAACATGGAACTGGTGCTCGACCGCAAACTGGCCGACCGCCGCGTGTGGCCGGCCATCGACATCAGCCAATCCGGCACACGGCGCGAGGAAAAACTCCTCCCGCCCGACATGCTCCACTCCATAACCATGCTCCGCCGCACCCTATCCACCATGCACCCGGTCAACGCCATGGAACAACTGACTCAAAAATTGGCCAAGTTCAAGTCGAACAAGGAATTCATCAATTTGATCAGCGGCGCGAAAAATATGGATTGAAATAGTGAGCGGTAGATAGTGGACAGTGAATTGTGAGTGGTGTGTTTTGTTTAGCCGCGAGCCGGAGGCGAGCGGGAGGACAGCGGTTAATATAGGCGGCCTCGCTTACGTCTCACTTCAGGTAAATTTTATAGCGGCCTCGTTGCTGAACCATGTCGCCAGTTTTTAATCAGCACAGGCTCCATTTTGATGCCCTGCGGGCTGCAGCCCTGCGAGCGGTTGATCCGGCGGATGCCGTTAGGCGTTCATTCTTCACTGCCGATTTCGCCGATGCCAAGCGCATTTTTATAGTAGGCGCGGGCAAAGCCGGCGTTGCCATGGCCGAAGCCGCGACTGATATTTTAGGCGACCGGTTAACCGCAGGCGTGGTAAGCGTGCCCGTTCCGCCGTCACGGGCATGTGAACGGATTATTTTCATTGTCGGCGGGCATCCCGTTCCTAATACAGGCAGTATTGCCGCCGGACGGTCCATGGCAGACCTGTTGGCACAAACCGTCGATGGGGACCTGGTGATTGCCCTGATCTCGGGCGGCGGTTCGGCCTTGCTCGAATTGCCCCAACCCGGTTTGAGCCTTGCCGATTTACAAACCACTACCGACGCATTGCTCAAATGCGGCGCCACGATTCGCGAAATAAACTGCATTCGCTCCCGGCTTTCGCAACTCAAGGGCGGCGGTTTGGCCCGGCTGGCCTATCCCGCTTCTGTCTTGGGCTTGATCCTTTCAGACGTGGTTGGCAACGCCTTGGACGTCGTCGCCTCCGGCCCCACGGTTCCCCTTGCTTCTTCCACGGCGGATGCCCGGGCCATAATCAATAAATATCATCTGCACTCGGCCCTTCCCATAGCAGTGTTGAAATGCCTGAAACAACAAACATCCGATGAAAAGAGTGCATATCCATCACAGCAGGCTGTGGAAAATCGCCTCATTGCAAGCAATCGTCTTGCAGGAGAAGCCGCCGTTGCCGCCGCCAAAAAATTGGGATATGAGGCCTTTTTCCTGGCCGATGATTGGCAAGGCGAAGCCCGTGAAGTAGGGAATAAATTCGCTCAATTGTTGATCGATAGGGCCGGACATGGCCCAAAGTGTTATGTCATCGGCGGTGAAACTACCGTTACTATTCGCGGCACAGGCAAAGGCGGGCGAAATCAGGAAGCCGCCTTGGCTGCCGCCATCGCCGTCGCCGGTCGGCCGAACATCGCCCTTGCTGCCTTTGCCACCGACGGAGTGGATGGCCCGACCGATGCCGCCGGGGCCGTTGTCAGCGGCGATACCGTGCAGCGCGCCCACCTGCTGGGGCTCGATCCACGGCAATATTTGGACACCAACAACGCTTATCCCTTCTTTTCCGCCCTGGGCGATCTGATCATAACCGGTCCGACCGGCACCAATGTCAACGACTTGCTATTTGGGCTGGTGTATTAAATAAGGAATAGACGCCTCCAGCCTTGTCGAATATCTTTGCTTCGATTATCTTAAACTTGGATATCTGCTAGGCTTCAACCACCGTATGAAAGGGTTTGTCCAGCCTTTTTGAGGCTCTTTTTTTACTACAAAAGAGGGAAAGACAGCAGAGAAAACAACAATAGACAAGTTATAATCTATTGTTTATAAACGAGTTATGATTTCTCTCCCGGAGGGTAAGCGAATGGTTAGCGGCCACACTGGAAATGTGGTGCCCCGTAAGGGGTTGCGGGTTCGAGCCCCGTGCCCTCCGCTTTTGTAAGTCCTGATTGATTCGAGGTTTCCGCTGATTCATCGGCCGAAACCTCATTGCATTTCTTGGACGTTTCGGGGCGGGTGTTGTAAGAAGTGTTGTAACTTTCTTTTTTGTTGTCGGCTTTTGGGCCAAAGCCCGCCCATAGTTGGTCGGCCACTTCGGCCGCGTCCAGGTCAACGTAATACGCCATTGTGGTTTCAATCGAAGAGTGCCGCATCATCTTTTTCAATACCGCCGGCATTACCCGCTTTGCCCATCGGGTGCCGAAAGCTCGCCGTAGGTCATGGGCAGTAGCAAACTTCCCATCGGCCTTGTTTACCACCACGCCGGCCTTCTTGCCGATATTGGATACTATCTTGATTACCCGCTTGGGGGTTATCGGCTTTGCAGTTTGCAATCCATCCAGCTTGAATACCCGCCCTTCCCTCTCGGCTTCGGGGAACGTAGCTTTCAGCCATTGGCAAAAATCGGGCGTCATGGGCAGGATTTCGTCACGCCGGCTCTTTTGGCTTTGGGCGTAGATTCGGAAAGACGGCCGCCGCCCCGAGAAGTCCACCAAAAAACCCTCTTCAGCTTCCCAACTTAGCCGCAAACTTTCTTCCAACCTTAGACCGCTTAACCACAAGCCGGTAAGGTATCGCTTCCATGCGTCGGCGTCATGTGGCCTTGCCTTATCGCAAGCCGCAAGCATCCTTTCAAACTCTTCGGCGGTCACGGCTCTTGCCCGGGCCAAAGTTTGCCCCTTAGCCCGCCTGGGCATTTCAATCTTAGGGACCGCCGGAAGCATCCCCATAGATACAGCCCAAACCAAAGCCGGCCGTAGGTGCCGCAAGACGGATGCAATGGACGTTTCCCGAATCGGCGGTATGACGATTTTTTTATCATCCTTGATGATTTCCCGGGGCTTGCGTAGCTCCGCTTGAAACTTGCTCAGTGTTGCCGCTGTCAGTTTGGAAAGCCGATCGGGGTTCAGAATTTGTTCAATGTGATTGAATGATGCCCGGGCCATGCCTTGCGTTGTATCGGCCAGAGACGGCAACCGCTCGGCTTCATATCGCTCCCGAAACTCTTTCCAAGTAATCTTGCTGGGCGATTGATACAAACCCGCCCGCAATTGTTTTTCCCAATCGCCGGCCGCCCGCTCGGCTTCACTCGGGTCTGTGGTGCCGGTCGTTTTTGTCACCCGCTTGCCGGATACGGGGTCAAAATAGAGCATGACTAGATTTCGGCCGTTGCCGTAGTCATTTACATGAACCTTGATTTCCTCCATAGAGAAACCTCCCAAAAAAAACACAAGCCCCCGATAGTCCTGAAAACGCGGGTTTTGGACCGCGTGGCCGGTATCGCTACTCGGCTCGGGCTAGCGGGGGGTTGTGTTATGTTCTGATAGAAGAACATTGGGGAGACTCCAAAACTGCCAAAGGCTTTATTCACTTATCATTATCGACCGTTTTTCTTTTTTAGTCAAGCCGGGGTCGAGGTGGTCGGCTTAATTTCGATTCTGGTTCAGATTTCCCCATAATATGTCGAGGGTTTTCGAGGGGTTGCCGGTTTTAGGTGTTTTACCCGCAAGTCGGCCTCCAATTTTGCCCCGCCCTTGCGTTGCATTGCTGCCGGTCGATGGTTGAATCCTTTTCCTGTTCAAGCTCATTAGCGTGCATCCTATGCGGTTTGCCGACCGCGCCCCCTATGCTGACTATATTCTTGTTCACTTAACATGGTTTGTATCGCCGCCGCAACCACTTCACCCGCCGCGATCCGCAAGCCGATAGACTGCCGGCCGTCGAGGACAAGGCGGGCCGCATCGTCAAGCAAGTGGCGGGCTTCCCGGTCGTCGGGTAATCCCCGCCGCTGTATTGTTCGGGCAATGGCGGATAAATCGCGGGCCGTTCTCATAAATCAAGCATCCTTTTGTAATCCGCCCGGGCAGCATGAACCTTTCACGCCGCCCGGGTTGCCTTTGCCGTTGCAATAGAATACCGCCGCGTAGAGTAGATGGAAACCGTTGCCGCTATCGGCTAGAATTGGTGCCGGCCAGCCTAATGATTGCAACCACGCGGCACAATTTCGGGCCGTATCTTCGGCAGCACAATGTTCATTTTCCGTCGAGGAAATCCCGGCCGGTCTATCCGGGTCAAAGTCTATCGGCAACCAATTCCGCTGCAAAATATCGTTGTCGCCGGCGAGAGGTGTTAAATTTTCGGTTAATTGGTTTGGGCTTCGGGCCGATAAAACAACGTCGCGATCGTGGGCTGAGGGATTCGTCATCGGCACGGCGGGTGACCAACCAGACGCACACCAGTCGCACCGATCCTGATGCCACACTTGCTCAGAAGAAAGGTACGCCGCGACAACTGAAGTACAAAGTGCATCAAAGTATTGATGCTGACAGTCGCGTCATATTAGATACCGAAGTCACTACTGGTGCGAGACATGACAACCAACCCTACCTCGGCCAGTTGCAGCGGATTCAAAAGAAATACAAGATTACCATTCGCGCAGCGACGGCAGATCGGGGTTATGGCTCTGCAGCCATCATTAGGTCCTTGCAGGAAGCAGGAATAACGACCTATATTCCACTTTGGAGTGGTCGAGTTGGAAACAGCAAGTATCTAAAAGGCAAGTTGGTCTACGACAAGAAGCGGGATCGTTTCCGCTGCCCACGGGGAAAATACCTCACGCCAAACCCGGCAATTTGTGCCAACCAAAAACGCTATGTCAGTTCATCAGTAGACTGCCGGCACTGTCCACAAAGACCAATCTGCCCCACAGAAGCCAACAAGAAGTTGCCATATAAACGCTATGTGCGCCGGAGTCTTGACCAGGACCTGTTTGAAGAGGTGCAAGCCAGAATGGAGGAACCTGAATTTCGCAAGAAGCTGTCCGAGCGGATGTGGAAGGCTGAGGGACTGTTTGCTGAGGCTAAACAAAACCATGGATTGTCACGCGCCAGGTACCGCGGTCGATCGAAGGTGCAAATTCAGGCGTACTTAAGTGCCATGGCACAGAACCTGAAGCGCCTGGTGTTCCTATTTTATTACTGGCTTGTTACCTGGAAGATCTGTTGGCAAAAAATAGCCGCTTTACCTCCGAGCCAACCTATCTCAAGCCAGACTTTTTCAACAGGCCCGGTGGTTTTTCAGGATTGCCGGGAAACGGATGAGTTGATGGGACTATGATAGCCTGCAGTTGTTTTTGCTAGCGACAGCTCCCTCACACTTTTTGACAAATCGCCTTTTAGTTACAGTCGGACAATACCGCTCTTGTTTGCATGGTGACGAGTTAGTTTTGCACATCAACTTTTCGTGTGACATCATTTTTGAACAGGACGAATCCAGACAAATCCAAACCGTTGGGCAGTGAAGTAGTCATAAACAGCAAACCGGGTGGCGGTACCACGATTTTTGTCGTGATATCCATACCAGAGCGTTAGATTTTATAAAACACTTTATTTCATAAAAAGTTTAATTTCGGGCTGATTAACCTATATCTGGTGGTTTCTTCCCCAGTGGTACCTATTGAAATTTGCCTGGCGCAATACAATAACGATAGATAAAAAACAATCAGCCTCCCTGAAAAACAACAAAAGAGGTAAATTACAGATAATGAATAAACCTGAAGGGCCATCACAGCGAAACAATCTTCTTCGGTGGTTCCCAGAATTTTTGGATCTGGGCCGAAGGCATATTAATGCGCAAGTACGACTTCTCGGTTTGGCGGTGCTTGTCGGCATTGTCGCTGGGTTGGGTGCAATTGTTTTTTATAGTGCAACACGATATGTCGAACATTATGCATTAGGCATAGCTGGATACGATCCTCAACCGCGACCTGCGGGCGAAAGTATGTCGCTTCCGCCGTTAGACCATCCTTTTCGGCCTTGGCTCTTGCTAATCATTCCTACACTAGGCGGTCTTGCAAGCGGACTATTGGTGTACAGCCTTGCGCCCGAGGCCGAAGGACATGGCACGGACGCAGTGATCGCGGCTTATCATTCGCCAGAAGGCCAGATTCGACCGCGCGTGCCTTTGGTAAAAATCGTAGCCAGCGCACTGACAATTGGAACTGGAGGTTCTGGCGGCCGTGAAGGCCCGATAGCACAAATCGGCGCGGGCTTTGGATCGGTTTTAGCCAACCTATTGCGTTTGCGTCCCGCAAACCGGCGTATTCTCATGGCTGCCGGAATGGGCGCGGGCATTGCCGCCATCTTCCGTGCGCCGCTGGCAGGTGCATTGTTCGCCTCGGAGGTCCTCTATCGCTCGCCGGAGTTTGAGCCGGAAGTAATTATGCCAGCCGCTATTGCCAGCGTGGTGTCATACTGTACTTTCGGGATTTATGCAGGCTGGCAACCGTTGTTCGACACGCCGGATCTTAGCTTCAATAATCCGTGGCGGCTCGGCCCTTATTTTCTGCTGATGCTGTTCATGGTCCTTCTAGCTGCACTTTATACTCATTCCTTTTACGGATTCGTACGGTTGTTCAAAAAGATACCCATCCGGCCACATTTCAAGCCAGCCATTGGCGCATTTTTTACCGGGTTGATTGGACTTGTACTGTATTATCTTTTCGGTCGCCAGCAGCAGACCCTTGCGGTGCTGTCATTTGGTTACAGCGCTATCCAAGGTGCGGTTTCAGATGGAGCCACGATTTCGGCTGGTGTGCTTCTGGCTATTGCGATTGGAAAAATCCTGACAACGGGTTTGACTATTGGAAGCGGCGGTTCCGGTGGCGTCTTCGGACCATCCATGGTTATTGGCGGTTGCGGCGGCGGTGCAGCGGGAATTTTCTTTCACCAGCTTTGGCCCACCCTCGTACCCCAACCGGCAAGTTTTGTCATCGTAGGTATGGCTGGATTCTTCGCCGCCGCTGCCAAGACCCCGTTTTCAACTCTAATTATCGTCAGCGAGATGACCGGCGGCTATCATCTTTTGCTGCCGGCTCTATGGGTTTGCGTACTGGCGTACATGCTTTCCGACAAAGAATCAATATACAGTTCACAGGTCGAAAGCCGTTCGCGTTCCCCTGCCCATCAAGGTAGCTATGTTCGCGAGATCCTCGCTGAAGTGCTTGTGAGACAATTTGTGACGCCAAAAATGAATGTTCCAACACTAGGTCCGGGCAATTCTCTAGGAAAGGTGCTGGAGGAGTTCAACAAGACAGATTACTCGGTTTTACCAGTTGCGGACGAGAAAAATCGTCTTGTGGGTGTGGTCAACCTGGAAGAACTGCACCACGCCACGCAGTCGCCGAATGCCAAACCGCTTATTCTCGTTACAGATATCATGCGTACCGACATACGCCCGCTTCAGCAAGACGACTCCTTAGACCGGGCGCAGGAATTATTTGTAGAGAACGATTTGCTGGCGCTACCGATTGTCGATAACTTGGAACAACGCCATATCGTCGGAATGGTGCGACGCTATGAAGTTGCCAGCACTTATCTCCGGCACATTCACGGACCAAACGCGATGAGCAACGATAAGGCAGAGCGAGTCAATATTTCCTCGGTAAAAGAAAGCGAAAAAGAGAATCAGCACGCCAAAGAATCCAACGGACAATCTTTAACTGACCAGCCAGATGACGATCAGCTTTAATCTGCTCTGAAAGAGACACGCGGCGCGAAAGTGTCTGAAGGGATGCCTTAACATGAAGGAGGGAATCTTGAAGAATGAGAATTCACTGGAATATGAACCTGGTGTGTTACGTGTTCTCCAATCCAAGAGCGAACGGGAAGCATACTACAACAAGATCGCAATGGTCTATGACCTGTTGGCCGAGAATTCAGAACGGGCAATGCGCGAAGCAGGACTTGTCAAACTTGCCGTAACACCAGGAGAACGCATATTGGAGATCGGTTTTGGCACAGGGCATTGCTTGGTCGATCTTGCTAAATCCATCGGCCCTACCGGCAAGGTCTTCGGGATTGATATTTCAGAAAACATGGTGTCTATCGCACGGGAATTGATAGAAAAATCGCAAATTGCAGATCGTGTCGAAGTGCAGCGAGCAGATGCCGAAGCACTTCCTTATTCGGAAAACAGTATGGACGCAATTTTCATGAATTTTACGCTGGAACTCTTTGACACGCCTGAGATTCCCGGCGTTCTCGCCCAATGCAAACGGATTTTACGTCCTGGCGGCCGAATTGTTGTTGTCGGTGTATCAAAGGAGGGAAAACAGGGGATTATCATTAAGGCCTTTGAATGGACGCATAGACATTTCCCAAATCTTATGGATTGCCGCCCAATATATGTTGCCCGTGCCTTGGCAGCGGCAGGTTTTATTGTCCAAGACACCACAATCGACCACATGTGGGTTCCCGTCGATATCGTGCTGGCAGTAAAATCGTAGATTTGCAGCAGTCCGCCTTACTAAGTAAGGGGCGGCAACTTTGAATACAACAGATGACCATGGTGCAGAAGACGACTCCAGTTAGTGTTCACCGGGAATGCGGAAAGAGCCCCGGAAAACTCTGTGAAAGGAGAACGATATGATTGAAGTGTTATCGGAAAGTGAGGGAAATATCCTCGTTCTGAAGACTGTAGGAAAACTTACTGACCAAGACTATAAAGAAGTGCTCATTCCACGATTGGAATCGATAATACATGAGCATGGCAAGGGGCGACTTCTGCTGGAAATGGGCGATGATTTCCACGGTTGGGAGGGCGCGGCAATGTGGGACGACTTCCGCTTCGGAATGGCGCACAGAAACGATTTCGAGAAAGTGGGAGTGATTGGAGGACCGCGATGGGTGGCATGGTGCATGAAGCTTGGAGCCTTACTGATAAGCGGAGAGGTAAGAAGCTTCGCTGCCAGCGAGCGCAACAAGGCCTTCGCTTGGATAAAAGCGTAGTCCTTTTAAACTAAGTTGATCCTTCGGGGTCACCCAGTAGTGTCTTGAGTGCGTTCAAAGACTCGTTTGCAACTTGAGGAACAGCCAACTCCGGCTCTGGTTGGTCTAAAACATCCAGCATGCGTCTAGCCAACTGGAACGGGAGCTTCCCAACCAAGTCGTGGAAGACATGGTGAGCCCCATCCCTAAGCCAAATCGAATCAGGCCGGTCTATGAGCGCCACCAACAAGGGCTCTAATCCGCTGCATCCGAGTGTGATCATCCCGGCGGCCGCCAGCCATCGAACATCAGTATCCTCGTCCTCCAAGGCGTTGACCAATGCCTGGGCCGCCGCTGGATCGCCAATAGGCCCTAACGCCTTGGCAGCTTCCCACCGAACATGCGATCGGTGATCACTCATAAGTTTTACCAAATACTTGACTGCTGGCTTTCCAATAGCCACTAAGGCTTCGCGTGTATGGTTCCTCTCTACGGGATCGTCGTGCGCCAGGGCCGCAACCAGGGCAGGGATGTTTTCGATCTCTCGGAAATTCTGGTCGTTTGAAGGTTCTGGCATAAATCCCTCTCGTTGTTGTGGTTGCTTATTGGCCATAGTTTTACCTTCAGAGTTGTTTGCGGATAGATTTCAATTCCCGCCGACGTTTCGCGGTGGTCTTGGGATATGCCATTTTAAGTTCATTGAGTGCATCAAGGACAATTTGGGAAACAATCAACCGGGCATTGTCCTTATCATCGGCGGGAACGACGTACCAGGGCGCGTGATGGGTGCTTGTCGCTTTCAGGCAAGCCTCATAAGCCTTCAGGTATTGCTTCCAATACTTCCTCTCGTGAATGTCAGCGAGGCTGAATTTCCAGTTCTTGTCCGGCTCATCAATGCGCTCTAGGAATCGCTTTCGCTGTTCCTTCTTCGACAGGTGGAGGAAAACCTTGATGATCCGGGTGCCGTTAAGGTGGAGATGCTCCTCCAAATTCACGATTGAACGATACCGCTCCTTCCAAATGTTCTTCTCGTCGAGCAACTCATCCGGAAGCCCTTGGCTGCGGAGAATCTCAGGATGCACGCGAACGACCAGCACTTCCTCGTAGTAGGAACGATTGAAGATTCCGATGCGCCCGCGTTCGGGAAGCCGGCGTGTCGTGCGCCAGAGAAAATCATGTTCCAACTCTTCGGCGCTCGGCTGTTTGAAACTGAAAACCTCGCAGCCTTCCGGATTGACCCCAGACATGACGTGCCGGATGACGCCGTCCTTACCGGCAGCGTCCATCCCCTGAAAAATCAGCAGCAACGCATAGCGGTTGGACGCGTAGTGAAGGCGTTGCAGCGAGCTCAACTCCTCAACGTGTTCTCCCAGGAGTTTTTGATACCGCTTCTTTGATTTGCAAATGGGCTTCACGACCGTCGGCCACTCCCTGAGTTTGACCTTCTTTCCGGGCCGCACACGGAAATCTTTTGAATTGATTTTCATTGTCATCTTCATCCTTTCGGCCCTGTCAGCCGCGTTGTTCACGTCTGCTTATTTTTGGGGTTCATCTTTCCGAATCTCCCGCTCCGCCTTTTCCCAGTCCTGAACTGCTCGACCGTCCTCGCGGCCTCGCTGCTCGTACAGTTCAAATGCTCGCTTGGCGATCTGCGGCGTCAAATCGGATGGTGTCTCGGCTTTGGCTTCAGGTTTAGGCTCGGCTTTGACGGGATCAAAAATCCGATACGCGAGCAGTTTCACGCGATCATTCAAGAGGAACCACGCCAGAGCATAGCCCCAAACGAACCCAGCCCAACCCCAGCCGAGGGGCGTCATAAGGAATCCATAAACCGCTATCAGCGTCGCCACGATTTGCGTGCCGAGTACGGCCACCCATAAAATCCGCGCAGGGCGTATGGACCAGAACGGGCCGCGCGTGCGCGTGAGAAAAATCGTCAGATGTCCAGCCACGGACAGTTTCAAATACATCAGCGTCTGGATGTGCGCACGGTCAAGATAAAAGACGCGTTCGCCGAGATAAAACAAGCCGAAGGCGGAGACCACCCCGATGACGCCCAGCACCGTGGAGATCCCCAGCACCATTCGCATGTTCCATGCCTCGGGCTTGTCCTTGTAATGAACGTTGTCATAGGCGATTGATAGGATCGCACCGTCGTTGAGTAACGCGATCATCACGATCATCACCGCGGTCACCGGA
>CAWJPM010000008.1:0-182274 GCA_963844755.1 Pirellulales bacterium | reverse complement strand
ATGATTATCTCGCTGCTTCTCAATTTTAAACATTCAAAAAGTCGTTTATAAAACCGTAACCGCAACCAATTTTAAAATTGCTACACGTAAAGGAAAACCATGCATACACATGCAATTCGCACCTTGATGTTGTTCTTGGCGGCGTCTTCAGCGGCCTGGGCTGCGCCTGTCATTGATGTAGGCACGCATTATTTATTGCCCAATGACGTACGCACGATCTCGATTGCCGTCAGCGGCGGCGATCAGGTGGATGCATTGAATTTCTACGTCCAAGTCGCCGATGGCGGAGCAAGTAACGGGGGAAGTGCCACTACACCCAAAATTACCGGCATTAAGCATCACTGGTCCGGGTACGCTGTTCTCCCAAAGCAACGTCGGTTCTCAGCCTGCGTACTTGACCGGCAGCGGCGGATTGATCTGGGATGACTTTACCTTTACGCAACCTGGCGTCAAATTAAACGCGACAGGCACGCTGGCATACGTGACCATCGACACGACCGGCACGCACGTGTCCGATCCGGCCTATGCGCTTAACGTTGGAAATGTGGCCGCAAATTATGACCCGCCCGGATATAATACTGATTTCGACGTGATATTGCCGACGATCAATGCCGGCCAAATTTTCATCATCGCCCTGCACCAGACGATATGGAACGCCGGCCATAGCGGCACTTGGACCAATGCGACTTGGACCAACCCGCCGCCGCCGTTCCCCAACTCCACATGCCAGGCGGTTCTGAATACGCCCTACACGGTCAACGTAGTCTCGGCCCAAGAGGCGAATTCCCTGGACATTAGCGGCCTCGGCAACGTGGCGATCGACTCCGCCGCCTCCTTGTCATTGACTACGGATGCGACCATTGCCAACGGATCAAATTTGCAGGTGAAAGGGACGTTAAATGCCCAAAATGTAACCCTGGACGGAACCTTGACCTTTGCCTCGGGAGGCTCGGCCCAACTTGCGAATATTTCCGGGACCGGCACGCTGACCGTGGGCGACGGCCTTACGCCTTCGCTTATGACTGCCGACAGCATCAAAACCGGAGCTATTATTCCCTCGCCGCCGGCTCGAGCCGTCACCATAAACGCCATCCCCGGCGGCCACCAGTCCGCCGCCGGTTCGCTGACCCCCGTCCCCGAACCCTCCACCCTAGCCCTGCTGATCGCCGCCGCCGCGGGAATAATTTTCTATCGTAAAAAGATTGTGGCGATCTGATTAAACGACGTGAAAAATTCTAAAACACGATGTCATTGAAACATTGATGGCGCGCCGTATATCCACGCTAGGCTGAATAGTGCTAAGTACGCTCGCCGACTATGCTCCGACTGGTGTCCATTGGCGACTAAACGTTTTCCCTAAGCCCCCTGTCCCCTGCTTATATTTCCCTTGACATAGCCTTTGGATGTCATTATTCTGGGCAGCTCTTGTCAGGAGTATTCATTCTTTCGGATTCTCTTATATCCGGTGTCAGTGATATGCCGTTGATGTTGAGCCGAATACTAGCGGTACTGCTGGCAATGCTAGCAATTGCCGGTTGCACCAGGCCGTTGATAAAAGGCAAATCGCCGCTGGCCCCTGCGCGTATGTCGCCCGATAGTTGCGTGTTGGACGTGTTTTTCGTGAGGGTTCCATTCGGCGATCCGCGGGTCAACGATGACCTGTGGCAGGAACTCGACGAGCAACTTTTTGCGGCCGATTTGCGGGGGCGCCTGATGCGCAACGGTTTCCGCGTGGGGGTCGTCGAAGGGCAGATTCCCGTCGTGCTTTCCGATCTCTTGGAACTAGGCGACAAGCCCGCCCCTTCCGATGAACTTGAAGGCGCCAATCTGACCGATCTTAGCACCAAACCGCGGGTAATGCGACAGCACATGCAAGTCAAAGCCGGCCATCCCAGCGAGATCGTGGCCTCCGGAACTTACGAGCAGTTGCCGGTTTTATTGTGCGAGCAGGACAGTCTCAGCGGAGAAACTTATAATCAGGCACAGGGAATCTTCAATTTAAAGACTTTACCCTTACCCGACGGCCGGGTGCGCATCGACGTGGTGCCCGAGGTGCATCACGATCAGCCCCGCCAACGCCGAATTGAGGATCAGGGCGTACTGCGATTCGATTTCAGCCGGCCGAAACGCGTTTTTGAAGATATGGCGATTTCCACCACGCTTTCACCGGGCGGCATGTTGGTCATGACCAATTTACCCAACCGATCCGGCAGCCTGGGCCATCATTTCTTTACCGAAAACGACGGCCGGCTGGAACAAAAACTTCTTGTCATCCGACTTTCGCAAACTCAGCAAGACGGTCTATTTACCACCCCCGACGAACCGTCGCCGGAAGGGAAGTAATAGCCCTGATGGTTTGTGAGGCTTTTTTCTATTAGACCACTTTAATCATTTATTAGTCTAATGCTATAGATTCACTATTGCTTCCTACATTGTAAATAAACCGTTCCACGGCCAAACAACTAGCAAACTCGGCTGGGACAGCCAGTTTGTGGCTGAATAAGGATCATTGGCTACATCGGAATCAATAATCCCCACTTAAGCGTCATTTAAAGCGATACCATAGCCTATTGAATGTTACAATAATATAATAGTGCTCCTCGCTGTTGGTGGGGAACGAGAAGATTTTACTGCCCTTTTCCATTGAAACAAAGCATGCAGGTTGGGGAATTTACCTGTGGACGATGGTTATCGACTTCTGGCGGCCAAGTATGTTCGCAAACAGGCCAAGCAACTCCGCGCCCAGTTCGACGGCATTTGTGCGGCGGAGGATATTGAATTCGTGCACCGCGCCCGGGTGGCGTCGCGGCGTCTTAGGGCGGCCATGCGGATCTTCGGCAAGTCGTTCAAACGCAAGCAGGTCAAGCGCTGGAAAAAAACCGTCCGCCGCATTCGCTCGGAGTTGGGTGAAGCGCGGGACAAAGACGTGCAGATAGAATTGCTCCGCGGAATCCTGGATTCGCTTACCGATAAAAAATGTTTCGCCGGCATTTCTCGACTGTTAGTCCAGTGGGAATACGAGCGTGAACGCCTGCAAAGCAATGTTGTCAGGGCGGTTAATCGCCTGCAACGTAAAGATACTTTGAAAGATCTGGAAAACGCGGCACAACACATGCTTTTAAGAGCCGAGGAGCAGCAGGAAATCCAGGCACAAAGCCCTGAAAGCTTCGCCCAGGCCCGGCGGGAGATACTCATCCTGACGAACCGCTTATTGGCACTCCAGGATTGTCTTAACCGGCCCGATGATCAGCGGAGCCATCATGCCATGCGGATCGCAGCCAAGCGCCTGCGATATACTTTGGAGATAATTCGGCCTATCTATAGCGGCACTTTGGACGCTACCTTGGAAGTTATTAAACAAGTGCAGACCCTATTAGGCGAGGTCCACGATTGCGACGTCTGGCAACAAGAATTAGATCGGTTCGGCAATAAAGAGCGAGATCGTATCGAATCATTCCATGGGCATGCGGCGACATTTGCCCGATTGAACGCGGGCATCGAGTATTTGCGGCAAGATCGTCTCCGCCGCCGCCGGCAATGCTTCCAAAACCTGGTGCGGCTGTGGGGTGAATTGGACATCCAGGAGTTTTGGAAAAACCTGCTCGGCATTTTCCGATCGGATGTCCAACAGCCCGAAACCTTAGAAACAACAGGACCGCCTGAAACCTTGGAAACGACAGGGCAGCAGGATAATCCCGCGAATTCCTCCGAGGCGACGAACCAGATCGCTGCGGATCAGGCGGAAGTGGTAAACGAGTCCGATAGCGACATCACTCCCGACTGCTCCCCTGCCCTTTCATCGTCCTATGTTCCTCAATCCGGCAAATCCACCGAGCGTCGGCATGGGTTGCCGCCCAGAGCACATGTTATTCCCTAGGAAAAGAGGTCAGGGTTCGGGGTTCAGGGTTCAGAAAGCAAGTGATAATAAGTGCAAGTGATAATTAAAATACTGAACTCCGAACCATGAATCCTCAATTCCAAACCCTAGTTTCCAACCCCAACTCCGCATCCCGAATACGAAATTCTGAACCCTGAACCCTGAACCCTTTGATCGCAGCCTATGCACTATCAAAATGCTATATTTATTTAACGGATTATCTTTAATTTAAGGTTTATTCAAGCTCTCATGCAGTCCAACGAGCAAAAGCCGAATCCCAAGACGGCTAAAACAGTGGCCGCCATCGACGTCGGGGCAAATTCCCTGCGCATGGTCATTGCTGAAGTCGCCGGCGACGGCCGGATCGAGGTTTTGGAACGTTTGCAAAGGGCGGTCCGCTTGGGGCAAGACACGTTCCGCCGCGGCCGGCTCGGCGGCGAAAGTATGCGATCAACTCTGCTCGTTTTGCGCGATTATCGAAAATTGCTCGATCTTTACAAAGTTGAGAAGATCCGCGCCGTGGCCACCAGCGCGGTCCGTGAGGCAAGCAACAGCGACACCTTTCTCGACCGCGTCTTCATGGCTACGCGGTTGCAAGTAGACGTGATCGACACCTCCGAGGAAAGCCGGTTGACGGTTTCCGCCGTTCGCATAGCCGTGGAACACGCCCTGGGTGTGGATCAAGATCAAACCTTGATCGTCGACGTGGGTGGGGGCAGCACGCTCTTGTCGGTACTCCAAGGCGGCGAGATTGTCACCTCGCAAAGCCTGCGACTGGGCTCCATTCGCCTGCAAGAGATGTTTTCCACCAGCGAGGAATCGCCCCATCGCTCGGCCGACCTCCTGCGGCAACACATCTCCAATGCCCTGTCAACGCTGCAAAACTCCCTGCCCTTGAGCGACATCAAGTCCTATGTGGCCGTGGGCGGAGACATCCGTTTCGCAGCCCGTGAAATCGGCAAACCCACCGAATCGGCCGACCTGGCAATTGTGGATCGGGCCGATTTCGACGAATTCGTCAAACAGTGCGAATGTTACACGCCCGAAGGTCTATCCAAACGGCACGGCATTCCCTTTGCCGAGGCCGAAACCCTCAATCCGGCGCTTCTGGTTTATCAAACCCTGCTGCATAAAACCGGCGCAAGTCGGATGATTGTTTCCCACGTATCCATGCGCGACGGCCTGCTTTTGGAACTGGCTCGGGAAGTAACCGGCAAGGAAGACGAGGCCTTGCTGGCCGGCGTGATCCATTCGGCCACCGCCATTGCCGAAAAATACCATGTCGATCTGAACCATGCCCGAAGCGTAACCGAGACGGCCGTGCGCCTCTTCGATTTCCTCCAGGCCGATCATGGATTGGGCTCCCGCCATCGTTTGTTGTTGCGCGTGGCCGGACTGCTGCACGAGGTCGGCCAATTTGTCAGCAGCCGGGCGCATCACAAACACAGTGAGTATCTGATTTCCAACTCGGAAATCTTCGGGCTCAACCGGGGCGAGATCAACCTTGTGGCCCAAATAGCCCGCTACCATCGCCGCGCTGCCCCGCAGGATACTCACCCCTTGTACATGTCGCAGCCCCGGGAAACGCGGGTGATAGTAAATAAATTGGCGGCCATTTTACGCGTGGCCGACGCCCTGATTCGCGGCAACTGCCGCCGGGCGCAAGATGTCCGCTTTCTCCGCCAAGGCGACGATTTGATCGTAGGCCTGCCCGGCGTCGGCGATATTCTCCTGGAAGAACGGGCCATCGCCGCCAAGGGCGGATTGTTCGAGGAAGTCTACGGCATGAAAATCCGCCTCGAAGAAGCATGATACGTGATGGGGTGGTCAATTTATCGACCAACAATTGACTTAAAACTGATAACTGAAAACCGATAACTTATATCATGCCCAAAGATCCCCTCAAATCGCCGCAATTATACATTAACCGCGAACTGAGTTGGTTGGAGTTCAACCAGCGGGTGTTGGACGAAGGTTTGTCCGATGATCTGCCGCTTCTGGAGCGGCTGAAGTTTTTTGCCATCGTCAGTTCCAACCTGGACGAATTTTTTCTGGTCCGCGTGGCCGGCTTGATGCGGCGTCGGGCGGCCAAGGTTCGCCGTCGCGATGTCTCGGGCATGACTCCAGCCGAACAAATCGAGGCCATCAGCCTCCGCGTCCACAAAATGTACGCTCAACTGGCCGATGGCATCCGTGGCGTCTTGGAAAAACTCGCCCGCCATGGCCTGGGAGTCTGGTCCCATAAAGACTGGACCGAGGAACACCGGCAGTTTCTTAAATTATATTTTACTCGTGAAATCATGCCCATACTCACTCCGCTGGCCATGGATGAATTGGATCCGCGCCCCCTCTTGCCCGGCTTGCAGATGTACGTGGCCGCGGTGATCGCCCCGATCGCACAGCCGGATACTAAAGCGCCGCGTAGCGAATCGGCCGAAAAGATCGTGGTAGTGCCCATCCCATTGCAACTATCGCGATTTATCGCCTTGCCTTCCGAGAAAGATCTGCACCTGGCCTGGTTGGAAGAGGTTATCGCGGTGAGTCTTTCCGCGCTTTTTCCAGGCTGCGAAGTGCTCTCCAGCGCGGTGTTTCGCATCGCCCGCGACGCCGACGTGGAATTGCACGACGACGAAGTCGAGAATCTTTTAAGCGAGATGGAAAACGCGGTGTTCGCCCGACGACGCCGCGCGGCCGTGCGCCTGTCGATTACATCCCAGCCCGATCCACGCCTGAAAAGGTGGCTTATGCAGTGGCTCAATCTGGGCGAAGAGAGCGTGTACGAGATGGATACCCTCAATGCGGCCGCGCTGATGGAGTTGGTCAACCGCGCCGGATTCGACGATCTCGAAACTCGAAGACTGGCCGCCACAGCAGCCGCGCGATCTTATCGGCGCCGACGACCTTTGGCAGGCCGTCCAAGATCACGATGTATTGCTCTTTCATCCTTACGAGAGCTTTGATCCGGTCGTGCGCCTGGTCGAGCAAGCCGCCGAAGATCCCCAGGTCTTGGCCATCAAGCAAACGCTCTATCGCACCAGCGGCGATTCGCCCATCGTAAGGGCCTTGGGCCGGGCCGCCCAAAACGGCAAGGAAGTCACCGCGCTGGTGGAACTAAAGGCCCGCTTCGACGAGGCCCGCAACATCAACTGGGCCCGCCGCTTGGAAGACGCCGGCGTGCACGTAATCTACGGCATCGCCGGTTACAAAACCCATGCCAAGACCCTCCTGATCGTCCGCCGCCAGGAGCAACATATTCATCGTTACGTCCACCTCGCAACCGGCAATTACAACGACCGCACCGCCCGTCTGTACTCCGACATCGGGCTGATGACGTGCGACCGCGACATCGCCTCCGACGTGGCGGCCTTTTTCAATTTGCTCACCGCCTATTCGGAAAGCGTGGGCTGGTCGAAACTGGCCATTGCCCCCACCGGGCTTAAACAGCGTTTTCTGGATCTGATCGACCGCGAGATCCAAGTCTCCACGCCCGACCGCCCCGGACTCATCATGGCCAAGACCAATTCCCTTCAGGACCCGGAAATTTGCCGGGCCTTGTTCCGCGCCAGCAAGGCCGGCGTAAAAATCATGCTCAATATCCGGGGAATCTGCTGCCTGCGCCCGGGGATTCCCGGCGTTTCAGAACATATCGAGGTCCGCTCCATCGTCGATCGATTCCTGGAACATTCGCGGATCTTCTATTTCTTCAACGGCGGCCACGAGGAAGTGTATCTTAGCAGCGCCGATTTGATGCAGCGCAATCTGAGCCGCCGCTTGGAAATCCTTTTCCCGGTGATCGATCCCAACATCCGTCGCCGCTTGATAAAAATACTGGAAACATATTTTGCCGATAACGTAAAAGCCCGCCGCCTCTTGCCCGACGGCTCCTATGAACCAATTGCCCGAAATGGCGCCAAAATACGCGCCCAGCAAAAATTCTATCAGGAAGCCCTTGCCGCCGTCCGCGAAGCCGCCCGCGCCGAGCCCCAATTCCGCCCCCTTACCAGCCCAAATGAATAGCCTGTATAGAAGGGGGAAAGCGGAATTGGATATGGGAAAGACATATAGCATCTGTTGCAGAAAGTTGGGTGCCATGCCCACGCTTGTCGTGGGCATGTTGGTAAGTGCGAGAAAAAACTGTACATGGCCACGCAAGCGTGGCCATGGCACCCGCGCCCACTGCCCACTGTTCACTAGACCTCAATCCAATTCCACCGTCTGTTTATATTCCGGCACGGTTACCTTCCAGCCCAGGGTTTCGCGGACCAGTTTTGCAAACGATATGGAAACGTCTTCTTCGCCGTGGGTGACGAACAATTGCCGCGGCGGAGACTGAAAATAGCTCAGCCATTTCATCAATCCCGAGCGGTCGGCATGACCGGAAATGCCCTGAATTTGCGCCACTCTCGCCCGCACCAGGCGCGAGCGCCCGTGAATGCGGACTTCCTTGTTGCCGTCCAGGATCTGCCGCCCCAATGTGCCCCGCGCCTGGTATCCGACGAACAAAATCGTGCACTGCGGCTGCTCGATGTGATGCGCAAGATGGTGCTTGATGCGCCCGGCCGTGCACATGCCCGAGGTGGACATGACTATAAACGGCCCCTTGACGTCGTTAATGGCCATCGATTCCTCCTGCGTGCGGACCACCTTTAGCGCGGGAAATTTCAATATCGATTGGCCCGATGCCAGCATCTGCAGGGCTTCCGCGTCGAAACAGTCGCGATGATCGCGAAAAACCTCGTTCACGTCGGCGGCCATGGGGCTGTCCAGAAACACGGGCATCTGCGGGATGCGTCCGTCGTGCAGCAGCCGGTTGAGATAATAAATCAGTTCCTGGGCCCGTTCGATGGCGAAGATGGGAATGACGATGCATCCGCCGGCCGCGACCGTTTCGCTGACCACGCGTTCCAACTGCGACTCGACGCTGCCGCCGTTCTCATGATCGCGGTTTCCATAAGTCGATTCCATGACTATGTAATCCGCCTGGCTGAAGGTTTCCGGATCGCGGACGATGGGCTTGTTCATTTGCCCCAAATCGCCGGTGAATATCAATCGCCGCCCTTGGCCGTTGTCGTGAACAAGCAGTTCGATTATCGCCGAACCGAGGATGTGACCGGCGTCGTGGAACACGGCCGACACGCTGGTCGTTGATCTTGTACTCTTGGCCGTACTCGCGCCGTGTGCAAAAGGGGCAGCGTGCGGTCCACGTCCTTGAAGGTAAACAGCGGCTTTATCGGGTATTTCCCCTGCCGGCCTTCCTTGCGATGCCGCTTTTGCTTGAATGCCGCGTCTTCGGCTTGTATCTCGGCCGCGTCGCTTGAGCACCAATTCCACCAGGTCGGCCGAGGCCGCCGTGGTAATTAGCGGCCCGCGAAATCCCTCCCGCACCAGTACCGGGGCCATGCCGCAATGGTCCACGTGGGCATGGGTCAGCAGTATGGCGTCGAGATTCCTGGGGCGGATCGGGCTGGCGTCCCAATTGCGGCTCAAATAATCTCGCTCCTGAAACATCCCGCAATCCACCAACAGCCGCACCCCGTCCGCCTCGAGGTAATATTGCGATCCGGTTACTTGTCGGGCGGCCCCCAAAAATTGAATTTTCACGGTGCATTCCTTATGAACATTCGCATTTTTACAAACAAATTTTATTTCTGAGCAAAGCCATAACCGAGTAGCACCGGTTCTTGAACCGGTGGGACAACCGAGTAGACAACCGGGTAGCACCGGTTCTTGAACCGGTGGGACAAAGTCCCAAGAGGTTTTTGCATGGTTTTGCGATCCCTGTTCAGCCTCTTGCGGCAAAGCCGCCCAGGCTCTCGAACCTGGGCTACCCATATATTTTATGGCGCTTGCATCGGCTTTGGTCCACGCCGCTGACACTCGTCCTAACATTTTATTATAATTACCCACAAATCCTGATAGGTTGGAACTATTGGTGAAATTAGTCAATTTTCATCTTTTTCTGAACAAATTCGGCCGAAATCAACCGAGCGGTCAGGAATTATAATCAAAATAGTGATTGTTTTAAGGCCGAATTTCCTTATAATAAGGTGGATCGGTAGTATTTTGAAAAAATGGCGGCTATAACATGGAAATCCGCTGTTTTTAACTTGCGGATCCTTGATGTTCGTGTTTGATATTGTTCGATTATTTGCATCACTCAGCGGAGTGATGAAAAAACAAGTTTTTTTATTAAGAGTGATCGCCATGCATTTGTACAATAAGAATGTTGTGAAGCGGCAATTTCGCGGCTTTACCCTGGTTGAACTCCTGGTTGTGATCGCCATTATCGGCATTTTGATCGCTTTATTGCTGCCTGCCATCCAGGCCGCGCGGAAGCGGCCCGGCGGTCTCAGTGCTCCAACAACCTCAAGCAAATAGGCTCTGCCGCACAAAATCATGTCTCCACCAATAATCGACTGCCCACCGGCGGCTGGACGTGTAAGTGGATCGGCAATCCCGACTGGGGCACCGGCCGTCATCAATGCGGCGGTTGGATTTTTAATCTATTGCCTTATATGGAACAGAAGCAAACTTACATGATGCAATCGGGTCATGACGGGCGCCGCCCGCCAAAATGCGGCAGCCAATATGGTTCAAACTTGTATTTCCTACATGAACTGTCCCAGTCGCCGCGCACCAGGTTTATGGACCGTGGAGGCCGAAATTGGTAAAAGTGTATTATTCAATATAGCCGATGACACACAGATGGTGAGTCCTGATCCGACTAATGACCATTATCTTGCCGCTCGATCCGACTATGCGGCCAACGGCGGCACCTATCCTTGGGATCCTAATGCAGGTAATAATCCTGTCGGTGGGAGTCACATTTTGGGTTCTGCAAGTAATACTGCGGCAGTCATGGCTAAGGACACATTTGGATGGACGGCAACATACCCGACAGCCGCTGATTTAATCGGTACGGATGCAAACCGTCCCATAGTTACGGGCGTCATTTTTTGCGGCAGCCTCATCAGGCCGGTCGATGTTCGCGACGGCACCGCTCATACTCTCATGGTAGGCGAAAAATATATCAACCGCAAAGACTATTTAACTGGTTTGGACGGCGGGGATAATGAGTGCATGTATATCGGCGACAACACGGATATCACACGATGGACAGGGACTGACCAATCTCTCACCCCCCCACAAACCGGTCCCGGATTTATGACACCCCTACGCGACGGTATAGGTTTAAATGCATCATCATTAAGCAATCCCCAAAATTATTTCGGCAGCGCCCACCCGTCTTCGGTAAATTGCGTAATGTGCGATGGCTCCGTGCATTCGATCGCATATAGCATCGACGGCGCGACATTCAGCCGACTCGGCAGCCGCAACGATGGAAAAGGAATAAGCACCGACGCATATTGAGCGGGTACTGGGTAGCACCGCTTCTTAAATCAGCGGGTGTCACCCGGTTCTTGAACCGGTGCGGCTCTGCCGCGAGAGGTCTCTGAGAATCATTCGATCCGTGTGATCGGCACGCCTAATATTTGCCGCCACTTGTAGGGTGTAGCAACCGTTCTTAAATCGGTGCTACCCGCTATAATATAATCCATGTTCTATGCCGATTTGCACGTGCATTCGAAATATTCCCTGGCCACTAGCCGCGACTGCGACCTGGAGCACCTGGCATTGTGGGCCGGCCGGAAAGGCATCGCGGTCGTGGGCACGGGCGACTTCACCCATCCCGCATGGTTTGCGGAAATTCGCAATAAACTCGCCCCAGCCGAGCCGGGCTTGTTTCGCCTCAAATCCTGCCATCGAAAAGCATGTTCGCCAATTGGCTCATTCAGCCTTCATCCTTCATCCTTCATCCTTTACCTCTAGCCCCTCATCACTAACCCCTAGTCCCTTACTTCATGCTCCAGGTGGAGATATCCACGGTCTACAAAAAAAACGGCCGGGTCCGCAAGGTGCATCATGTGGTTTACGTGCCCGATTTCGCCTGCGCACGCCGCTTGATAAAAAAATTGGAGCGATTCGGCAAGCTTGGCTCCGACGGGCGACCGACCTTGAAACTCGATTCCCGCGACTTGCTGGATATGGTGCTAAACTCGGGCGAGGGCTGCCATCTGTTCCCGCCCACATCTGGACGCCCTGGTTTGGAGTCCTGGGCTCGAAGTCGGGCTTTGACTCCATCGAAGAGTGTTACGGCGATCTGAGTTCGGAAATCTTCGCCGTGGAAACCGGACTCTCCGCCGATCCGGCCACGAATTGGCTGGTTTTCGCCCTGGACCGCTACGCCTCGGTTTCCAATTCCGATGCCCATTCCCCGGCCAAACTTGGCCGCGAAGCAACCGTTTTCAATACGAAAATGGATTATTTCAGCATGTTCCACGCAATTAAAACCGGCAAAAGTTTTTTGGGCACCGTGGAGTTTTTTCCCGAAGAGGGCCGGTATCATCACGACGGGCATCGCAAGTGCGGCGTGTGTCTTACGCCCGAGGAGTCCAAACAATGCAAAGGCAAATGCCCGGCCTGCGGCAAACCTCTTACTCTCGGCGTGATGCATCGCGTTAGCGAATTGGCCGATCGCCAGGTAGGGTGCGTGCAACGCACCGAATTAGCAGGATCTGTGAAATACGCCGACAATGGCGATTCAGGTGCGTTTCACGCACCCTACAAGCCTGGCGTCTCGCCAGGTGGCACTGGCATCTTGCCAGTGTTCGCAAAAGAAACCACGGGCAAGATGCCCGTGCCACCCGGCCCGCGGATCGCGCCCTTTCGCAGTTTGATACCCTTGGTCGAGGTCTTGGCCGAGATCCACAAAGTCGGCCCGCAAAGCAAATTTGTCAAAAAAAAGTACGACGAGTTGCTCGCCAAACTCGGCCCGGAACTTTTTATATTGGAAACGGCCCCGCTTGAGGAAATTTCGCGAAAAGGCTCCTCGCTTCTGGCCGAAGCCATTTCGCGGATGCGCGCCGGCCGGGTGATTCGCCGCCCGGGTTTCGACGGCCAGTACGGCACCATCCGGCTCTTTACCGACGAGGAACTGAAATAGGCCTTCCGCCGAACCTATCCCAAAAGTCCCCTCTCCCTTTGGGAGAGGGTTAGGGTGAGGGCCATGGTGCCATGCCCACGCTTGCCGTGAGCATGCCGGCCAACCTCGGTCATCCGCTCTCAGATCTTTTTACTCTTGTTGAATCCGCGGGACTAGCAGGTGAATAATCAGCAGGCATACCAAATAGGCCGAAGCGGCAATGATAAAAAGGGAAAGATAATTATTATTGGTCCACTTCAACACATATCCGGCGAATTTGGAGACTCCCATGGCGCCCACGGCCCCTGCCATGCCGCCGATGCCCACCACCGAGCTGACGGTATATTTAGGCATGGTATCGGATACAAGAGTAAATAGGTTGGCGGAGAATCCCTGATGGGCGGCGGTAGCCAGACCCAGCAAAATCACCGCCATCCACATGTTATCGACCTGCGAGGCTGCAAACACCGGCACCACGCACAAAGCGCAAATCAGCATCGCGGTTTTTCGGCTGAGGTTGATGCTAAATCCGCGTTTGATCATGGTCGATGAGATCCAACCGCCGCCTATGCTTCCAATGATTGACATAAGATAAATAACAATAATCGGCGGCCCAAGATGCTGGAGATCCAAGCCAAAACGCTTGTTGAAGAAATCCGGAATCCAGAAAAGATAAAACCACCAGATGGGGCTGGTCATAAACATGCCTATTGCAAACGCCCAGGTCGGACGATAATTCAATAGTTGTATCCAAGGAATTTTCTTGGCGGGCGGTTCGCCAGGGTCGCTGCGAATATAAGCCAGTTCCGCGGCCGAGACGCGGGGTTGGCGATCCGGACTTTGGTACATGAAATACCACAATATCAGCCAGCAGAAATCCAAGGCGGCAGTCGTGAAAAAAGCCGCCTGCCACCCCTTGAACAAAGCGACTACAAACGGTATTACCAGCGGAGTCATAAGTGCTCCCACATTGCTTCCCGTATTGAACAGCCCGGTTGCCAGGGCGCGTTCCTTCTTGGGGAACCACTCGCTTATGCCCTTGATCGAGCCCGGAAAATTACCACCCTCGGCCAGCCCCAAGGCGAAGCGGGCAATCATAAATCCCAGTACAGTGGCCGAAACCGTCCAGACATAGCTCCCTGCGCCCAACTTCACGTCGCCGTAGCCCTTAAGAAATCCCATGAATCCGTGGGCCATCGAGGCCAGGCTCCAAAGTATCACGGCAAGACCCAGCCCGTGCCGAACGCCTATCCGATCGATCAATCGCCCCATTATAAGATATGAAAGCGCATAACCCAACTGAAAACAAACTACCATGTTGCTATAATCGACTTGGTCCCAACCCATTTCCTTTTCTAGCGTAGGTTTTAAAAAACCAAGCACCGACCGGTCCATGTAATTGACGGTCGTCACCAAAAACAGCAGGAAACATACCATCCAGCGATAGTTTGTGGTTCTTTGCGGGATTGGTCTGGACTGGTCCATAAACGTTCCTTTAATAAGCGTAGGACAACCTTTAAAGCCCTCAGAATCGAGGGCCGACTTTTAAGCCGTCTTACCGATGGTTAATCAAACAGTTCGAGAAAACCAAAAAATAACCGATTCGCCTGATTTTGTCCAGCATTGCTCCCTTGAAAATCATTATTATGCCTGTAAAATGCAAAATTATCGGGGATAAAGGCCCCATGGTCTTGTGTCTACGGTCTCTAACCGGATTACTGAAAACAGAAAACCGCTAACTTAAAACTGGTCACTTATTATGAAATTACCAAAATACTCCATGGGTGTCGGCGACCGCTTTGCACATCAGGGCGTCGCCCAACTCGATGCCATGATCATGGCCCGCGACAAGGGCGTTTCCATTGCCCCAGTCTGGAACAAGTCCTACCGCGAACACAGCATAGTGGGCACAAAGCCCGAAAGCGTCCGCATCGAGGCCGACGCCGCTGTTAAGGCTCGACAGTGGAAAGATCCTTATTTCGTCGACGCCGACCACATCCGCCTGAAAACCCTGGATGGATTCCTCGAATCAAGCGACTTTTTCACCCTCGACGTAGCCGACGACATCGGCGCAGATCCGGGCGGCGATGCCATTGCCAGCTTCATGACCAAACACAAGAAACTGGTCGGAAAGCTGGAAATCGCCGGTATTGACAAGCCCCTGGAAATCACCGAGGCCCTGGTTGCCGGCGCGGCGCGAAAGTTCCTGGCGGCGGTTCGCGAGGCGGGACGAATTTGGCAACGCATCGAGGCCGTAAAAGGGGCCGACGCCGTAGTTATCGAAGTCTCCATGGACGAAACCGACAAGCCCCAAACCCCGGCCGAATTGCTGGTCATCCTGGCCGCCGTGGCCGACGAAGCCATACCCGCCCAAACCATCGCCCCACGTTTCACCGGCGAATTCTTAAAGGGCGTGGATTATGTCGGCCAGGTAAAGCAGTTCTGCAAAGAGTTCGACGAGGACCTGGCTGTCATTGCCTATGCGATCCGCCAGTTCGGCCTGCCCGACAACCTGAAACTCAGCGTCCACTCAGGATCCGACAAGTTCTCTATTTACCGGCCAATGCACCAGTCGCTTAAAAAGTTCAATGCGGGCGTGCACCTTAAAACCGCCGGCACAACCTGGCTGGAAGAACTCATCGGACTGGCCGCTGCCGGCGGCGACGGGCTTGTGATCGCCAAAGAAATCTACGCCCAGGCTCTAAGCCGGATAGACGAGCTTTGCGCCCCCTATGCCTCGGTGGTCAAGATCGACCGCTCCGCCCTGCCCTCCCCCAAAACCGTTGACTCATGGGACGCGACCACCTTTGCCTCTGCCCTGCGCCACGATCAATCCTGCAAGATGTATAATTCCAACCTGCGCCAACTTCTGCACGTGGGCTATAAACTCGCGGCCGAAATGGGTACGCGGTACACCGCCGCCCTGGAAAAACACGAACCCGTGGTCGCAGCCAACGTCACGGAAAACATCTATAAACGCCATATCTGCCCCTTGTTCATTGGGGAATGAGACGCCTGGGGCTTTCGGCGGAGAAAAGCTTGGGCTTTTAGCGTCATATTTAGCCCCCGGTGAACACACCGGGGGTTTTTTCTATTTTGGCCGTTATATTTTGAGAATTATCGAGCCAAATAAGATAGTCCGCGACGGAATCCCAAGCCGGGGTTCCCAAATCCGGTTTATTTTACATCTTATAAGGAGATAGTCTGATGAAACGTTGTTTAATTGTATGTTGTCTATGTTCGTTGGCGCTGCCTTGGGCGGGTGTTCTCAGGGGCGAAGATACCACTCCCAAAACCCGAATAAAATCTGTGACCGTGTATCCCCCGCTGATTCTACCCGCGGAAATGACCGCCGTCTCGATGCCCAACAGGATTGCCGAGATACTTGGCGTGTTTTTAGAGCGGGCGGGCATGGATATTATTGAACTCGCCGATACGCCTTTTTCTCCTTCCAAAACCGACGACCCGGCAAAACTGGCCGAGGAATTCGGGCAGTTCGTAGCCAAGCAACCCCTGAAAACCGAGTACGCCCTTTACATCCAAATCTTAGCGCCTGAGCATAAAATCAAGGAAATCCTTACTGTTGTGGTCGATAAAACCGGCAAGCTGATATTCTCCGAAAAGGTCGACGACGCAACCTATGCAAAAGAAAAAATTAAACCGCCCGACGAGCCCCTGACCGCCTGTTTGTTTATTGTCAATCGCTTGGACAAGGTTTGGGATCTGGCCGATCCCATGCGCGAAAACGCCCCGCAGGGAAAAATGGCCGAACTCATGAATAAACGCTCGGCACTTCCTCCTGAAAAGGAAATTGTCGATATGAAAAAGCGATTGGTAGTCCTGAAAGAGAAAATCGCAACCAGCAAAGTTACGGTTTATCCCATTCACCTCTGGGAGGGCTCCGACAAATCAGGTGCCGTCCAACTGGCCAAACTCATAAGCGAATCCGCTATCTGCCAGGCCGAGGCTTCCGACGTTGATACGAAAATCAAGATTAAAGGCGATCCCAACGAGCAAAAAATACTCTGGGACACTGCCCGGGCGTTCCGCGATTTCCTCCGCAAAAATCCCCCGACAACTGAATATGCATTACTGGCCGATTACGGCCTTAGCCCGTCATCGGAAGGAAAACACGAAGCCGGCCATGTTCACCTGATCCTTTGCGATAAATCCGGCGACTGGGTCCTGGTCGATTTTCAGAATTCCCACCACCCCGATTTCCAA
This sequence comes from Pirellulales bacterium, assembly GCA_963844755.1. Lineage (GTDB taxonomy): Bacteria > Planctomycetota > Planctomycetia > Pirellulales > Thermoguttaceae > JBEKIK01. The sequence continues at coordinate 165,190 of CAWJPM010000008.1, read as the reverse complement.
AGCATCGCCCCCAAATCCGTCGAAGACTGCAACCGCCTGGCCGTTATACGCCTGAAAAAGCGTTTATCGGAATAAAATCCATCTGACGCCGATAATAAGTGACGACTGGTTTGGGTATGTGGATGAGAACTGTAAACTGAAAACTGAGAACTGTAAACTTAGATCAAAACATTCCCAATTCGTCCCGGGCTTCCTCGGTCATGCGGTCGGGCGTCCAGGGAGGCGATAGTGTGATTTGCACTTCCACCGTGCCCACACCTTCCATGGCGGCGATAACCTCTTTCACTTCCCGCATCAGTTCCGGCCCGAACGGGCAGGCCGGCGTGGTCATGGTCATGCTGACGCGGACATTGGATTTCCCCTCGGCTTCGTCAACTTCGATGCCGTATATCAGTCCGAGATCGACGATGTTGACCATCAATTCCGGGTCGCGTACCTGGCGCAAGGCGGCAAGAATCGATTCTTCGGCAATGGGCATGGTAAAAATGTGGATAATGTGAAGGGTTGCCAATTTTTTGTTAAATACATTCATCATTCATTATTCAGCATTCATCATTTTTCATTGATTCTCACAAACACGTCGTTCCCTTCCACTTTTACTTCGTGGGCCGTGGTGGCGTGGACGGCGGGCATGCACAGGGCCTGGCCCGTGCGAACGTCGAACCGGGCCCCGTGTCGCGGGCAGATAATCTGATATCCCTCCAAAAACCCTTCGCCCAGCGGGCCGCCGTCGTGCGTGCAGGCGTCGTCCAGCGCGTAAAACTCGCCGTCCATATGTATCAAAACGATAAAATGGTCGTCGACTTCAAATACCGCTCTGCCGGGATCGGGAACATCGGCAATTTTACATACTCTAAAGAACTCGGACATAATACTCCCTGTCAATGTTAGCGGGCACACTCCGTGTGTCCGTCCCCGCACACGAAGTGTGCGAGTTAAGTTATCTTAATTATACTCGCGAATCCGCCGGCCTATGGCCTCGCCCAAGGCGTGTCGCACGCTGTCGATCGTGATGCGGTCGAACACCTGCTGAAAAAAGCCCGTCACTATCATGCGGATGGCTTCTTTGCGGGTCAGGCCCCGGCAGCGGGCGTAAAAAACCTGCTCGTCGTCCACGCGGCCGGCCGTCGCGCCATGCGAACATTTTACATCATCGGCCTCGATTTCCAAGCCCGGGATCGAGTCCGCCCGGGCGTCTTCCGAAAGAATTAAATTATCATTGCGCTGGTAGCCATCGGTTTTTTGCGCGTCGCGGTCGACTTTAATCATCCCTCGCCACACCAGCCGCGACTTGTCTTGCAGTGCGCCTTTGTAAAGCAAATCGCTGGTGCATTGCATCGACGTGATGCCGCTGAAGCGTATGATACGATAGATGCTGCTTGCCCTCGGTGAACATCACCCCGTTGACCTGGGCATTCGCCGCCCGGCCCGACAAGGGCCACGTGCTGATTGACCTTTGCCAGCCGGCTGCCCAAAGCCCCGATGGTCCACTGGATGTCGGCATTACTGTCGACCAGGGCCTTTTGATGGGCGAAATGCCACACGCCCGTCCCCCAGTTCTGCAAATTGACGTATCGCAGGCGGGCCCGCGGACCGACAAAGATTTCTATCGCCCCGCAGTGCAGCCCTGCGCCGGTCGGGTCGGTTCCGGCGGTCTCGGAAAGGACCGTTGCCTCGGCGCCTTCGTCCAGGACAATCAGCGTATGGCTGAAATCGGCGGCATCGGGCGAAATAGATGAAAAAATGTGCAGCGGTTTCTCGATCTTCACTCCCTTGGGCACGTAAAGCACCGCCCCGCCCGACATGCATGCCGCGTGCAGCGCCGCGAATTTGTCCACGCGATAATCCACGGCCTTGGTAAACAAGTATTGACGGATCAACTCGCCGTGGGTTTGTATCAATTCCTCCAGGCTTCCAAACAACACGCCCCGGCGCGACAGATTCGGCGTCGAGCCGCGTGGGCAACGGCCTGGCTGTCGCTGGTCACCGCGCTGCCGCCAAGATCCACTCCTTCGGTCAACAGGGCCTTGGCAATCGGTTTTTCCTCGGCCGACGCAATGGGAATGCCGAATTTATCCAGCTTAAACGCCCGGATGTCGGTGCGAGCCCATTCTTCCTGGGTTCGGTCGGGCAAGGGCAATTCCAGAAACGTCTCCCATGCCTCGCGGCGCAACTGATTAAGCCACGCCGGTTCGCGGCGCTGAGATAAAAATGCTTCAAATGCTTCTTGCGTAAAGCCTTGATTAGCGATTGTGCCGCTCGCCATATATTATTTGTAGATTCAATTTTCGAATAATCGTCGATCATTGCACTCTCGCCGACCGACAGATGTCTAGCTACCCGTTGGCGGCTCAGACTCTCACTGACCACTGTCCACTATTGCTACCCCACGGTTCCTTCCATCTGCAATTCAATGAGCCGGTTCATTTCCAGCGCGTACTCCATGGGCAGTTCCTTGACCAGCGGTTCGATGAATCCGCTGACGATCATCGTGGCCGCCTCGTGTTCGGTCATTCCGCGGCTGGCCAGATAAAACAATTGTTCCTCGCCGATTCGCGACACGCTGGCCTCGTGGCCGACCATCACGTCTTGCTCTTCGATTTCGATATATGGGTAGGTGTCGCTGCGGCTGCGCGGATCGAGTATCAGGGCGTCGCAAACCACGTTCGATTTCGATTTTTTCGCGCCCTTCATCACGCGGACCAGCCCGCGATAACTCGATCGGCCCCCGTTTCTGGAAATCGACTTGGAAACGATCCGTCCGGAAGTGTGCGGGCGCAATGCACCAGTTTCGCCCCGGCGTCCTGGTGTTGGCCGGTCGAGGCGAAGGCCACCGACAGAACTTCGCCGCGGGCCCCCGGCTCCATCATGTAGATCGACGGGATATTTCATCGTCAGCCGGCTGCCCAGGTTGCCGTCCACCCATTCCACAAGGGCGTCCCGATAGGCCACCGCTCGTTTGGTCACCAGGTTATAGATGTTGTTGGCCCAGTTTTGGATGGTGGTATACCTGAAGCGCGAGCCTTGCTTGGCGATCACTTCGACCACGGCGGCATGCAAGCTTTCGGTGCTGTACATGGGCGCGGTGCAGCCTTCGACGTAATGCGCTTGGGCCCCTTCCTCGATGATGATCAACGTCCGCTCGAACTGGCCCATGTTCGCCGCGTTGATGCGGAAGTAGGCCTGCAAGGGGAACTCGATTTTTACGCCCGCCGGCACGTAAACGAACGATCCGCCCGACCAAACCGCCGAATTCAAGGCCGCGAATTTATTATCGGTGGCCGGAATGATCGTGCTGAAATACTGCCGCACAATGTCGCTGTGCTCGCGCACGGCCGAGTCCATGTCGGTGAAAATCACGCCCTGCTTCGATAGTTCCACCTTGAGCGAGCCGTAAACCACCTCGCTTTCGTATTGGGCCTTTACGCCGGCAAGGAACTTTTTTTCGGCCTCGGGTATGCCCAGCTTATCGAAGGTGGATTTGATCTCCGCGGGCACCTCGTCCCAGGATTTCACCTGACCCTCGGTGGGTTTCATATAATAATAGATGTCGTCGAAGTTGATGGCGATATTCCCGCCCCAATGCGGCATCGGTTTCGAATAAAATATTTCCAAGGCCTTCAGCCGGAATTCCCGCATCCACGCCGGCTCGCCCTTCATCTCGGATATTTCGGCGACCACCTCGCGGTTCAATCCCTTGCGGGCCTTGAACACGTACTTTTCCTCGTTGCGAAAATCGTATTTGTTGATCTCGCCGATCGGATCGACGACAGGATTGCGAATGTCTGTAGCCATGATGTTTATACTCGTTATCCGGCGGTCGTTGACCGCCGGCTGTTGTCTTTATTTGATTGCAGAATCTGTTTCAATTGTAAAGCCGCGACCATTGGTCGCGCGAGGTGTAGTTACTTTGCGATTGCGGCTTGCAAAGGCACGCTTTTTTCCAGCATTGCCGCTTCGTCCGCCGCGGCCTCGGGATGCGCGGCGCGAATGCGGTCGTAGCCTTGTTTGTGCAACTCGGCGGCCAATTCCGGCCCGCCGGTCTCTACTATCCGGCCGCCCAGAAACACGTGCGTAAAATCGGGCGGATTGTGTTCCAGGAGTTGCTCGTGATGGGTGATTATCAATATCCCCATCTCATGCCCGCCGATCTCGGCGATGCTTTGACTGGCCAGTCGCACGGCGTCCACGTCCAGCCCGCGAGTCGGTCTCGTCGAGGATGGCGAATTTCGGGCGCAACACGGCCATTTGCAAAATTTCCGCCCGTTTCATCTCCCCGCCCGAAAAACCCTCGTTCACGTAACGCTTGGCGAATTCCGGATCGATTCTTAGTTCCCGCATCTTTTCGCTCAGTTCCTTGCGAAACTGGCGCATGGGAATCAAATCCTCGCCTTCCTTGCGCTCGGGGTGGCGGATGTTCGTGGCGGCGTGGCGGAGAAAATCGGCCATCCGCACGCCGGGAATCGACACCGGCCGCTGAAACGCCAGGAACAATCCGGCCCGGGCCCGCTCGTGCGGCTCCATCGCCAAAACGTCCAGGCCGTTGAGTTCTATCCGTCCGCCGGTGACCTGATAACCGGGATGGCCCATTATGGCAAATCCCAAGGTGCTCTTGCCCGACCCGTTGGGACCCATCAAGGCATGAACCTCGCCCCGGCGGATTTCCAGTGATACTCCCTTGAGTATCGGCTTTTCGGCCACGTTGACGTGCAGATCGATGATAGACAGCGTCTCGGTCATAGTGTTTATTCGAATCCGTAGGGTGCGTGAACGCATCGATTCCAAATCATGGTGCTTCACGCACCCTGGAAATATTGCCTCGTTCCCAGGCTCTGCCTGGGAACGTTAAGAGCATAATCTTTTTATTGCGGTTTCACCTTCTGGTGGTTGAAAACCAGATTCTGTCTCTTCCGTTTGTAAGAATCCCGACTGGTGCAGCATGGGAACTTCGTCTTCCACTTTAAGACTCCGGCGGCTCGACCGCTCCGGCCGGCACCTCATTTGCCGGAAGTTTGGCAATCCGATGGCCTTTGATCTTCTCCTGCAATCGCATCAAGCCTTCCAGCAGCGATTCCGGACGCGGCGGGCAACCGGGAATGTAAACGTCCACGGGCACGATCAGGTCCACGCCCCGCACCACGTTATATCCGTGCTCGAAATACGGACCTCCGCCGATGGCGCATGCGCCCATGGCAATTACATACTTGGGCTCGGGCATTAAGATCGTACAGCCGGCGAATCCGGCTGGACATCTTATACGTGACCGTGCCCGCCACGATCATCAAGTCCGATTGCCGCGGACTGGCCCTGAACGCACCGGCGCCAAAACGATCAATGTCGAATCTTCCTGCCCCGGCCGACATCATCTCGATGGCACAACAGGCTATCCCGAAGGTCATGGGCCAAATGCTGCCTTGTTTGGCCCAATTCAGGGCCTGCTCCAAGGTCGTGGTGGCTACGTTCTCCTCAACTCGTGCTTCAATCCAGGGTCGTGTCATTTAACTACCCACTAGAAATTAAATGCCTATTTTTTTAAGAGTAAAACCATCCCCTCTCCGGGCACCGACCGAAGGTTGGTCGGGAGAGGGCTAGGGTGAGGGCCGATCGCAATTCCAAACCGACTAGTATAACTACTTACTAGCCGACTTGGAACCGGCACTGCTCATCCCCCTCTTGGCGGCATTGAGTAAGTTTCACGTCCTGACCGACCATTTCCGAGATCATCATCCTTTCCATCGTGCAGACGCTGTGATCCTGCTCGGCCAACGCCTGGTATGGACAAGCATGGGCGGTTATGGAAGGATTGGCGGAACTGTCGTCCACGGTGCTGGGAATCCTTCGCTGGGCCAATATTTCAGCCACCGAATGCAATCGCTCGGCCGGAGTATCCCCCTGAATCTGGTTGGCATATCCATTAGCCAACGCCTGGGCTATCCGCCGCAGCATATCCCGGCGTATATCCGGATCCTCCAGCCCGCGGACTTCCTTCCATAACACCATGGACAGATCGGTAAAATTCGAGCCCGTCATGCGCATCCCCTTATCTGTCAACCAGTAACGATGCTTTGGCCGGCCACGACCGTTCCGCAACGCTTCGCGTTGGATGATTTCCCGGCTCATCAAGCGGGTTAAACGCTGCCGAACTGCGGTGGGCGTGACTTCCATTGCATCGGCAAGCTCGGCTACGCTTAAAGGCCCGGTTGTCCGCAGCAAATCCAGAAACTCAGGATCGGTTGATGGAGATTGAATACTCATTTTTCTTCTCCTTTTGTCATGTAATGCACTGCCTCACATAACTAATTATTAACATATATTTACATTTATATCAATAATAAATGTCATAAATATGAGATGAATAATCGTTCAGGCATCGCAACTAATTGATGTATATATAGTTATGACTTTTAACAATAGATAAATTGGGGGCAATCATGTAAATCTCGGCTAGGACAGTTTGAAAGAATCACCGTTTTCAGCATTTATGCACAACATTCATGTTCTTATACTGATTTCATCACGTTCAATCCCTTATTCATGAGGTTCTTATGAGCTGGTTGCCTCGCAAAACAATTGTTGTGCCCATCGATTTTTCTGATGATTCATTTGTAGCTTTGGATACCGCGCAAGAATTGGTCGATAAGCCCGAACATTTGCACTTGATCCATGTATTGCCCATCATTACCCCAAACGACCCGGGCGTGATTTGGGAAATGATCGACGACCAAAGCCGTGCCGTACATGCCGAAGAGGCGTTACGAAAAAAACTCTCCCATCAATCGGCCGATGGTTCCCAGGTCGCCATTCGCTTCGGCGATCCCGGTCATCAAATCGCCGACTATGCCCAAGAGGTACACGCCGATTTGATTGCCCTTTCCAGCCACGGCCAGACCGGCCTAACGCGACTGCTGCTAGGTTCGGTGGCCGAAAAGGTCGTCCGCCTGGCCCACTGCCCCGTGTTGGTCTTGAAAAAAGCGGCGAAAAGTTAGGGACCAGTGACTAGAAATTGGAAAAACCGCTTGCGGTTTCGCGGTACTATTTCCAGGGTAGAGAACATGCTTCCGGTTCCGGAAAGATTGCGGCATAGCATGGCCACCAATGCGCTGTAGCATAGATTCATTTACTAATGATCTATCACAATCAGTTTCAGAGTATGACGTATCAGGATTGACAACGCCATGCTCGGCTGCGAAAATGCGGCAAAGTTTTATTGCACTTCGGCGGTCGAATACCTGTTAGGCCATAATATGTTCTGGCGGCGCATCACGATGCTGGCCTTGTTTTTGGTTCCGATCGCCTATTTGAGCATGATTGGTTCCGTTGCCGTCCACGAAGTGCTCGGCCATGGCGGCATGGCACTACTCCTTGGTGGAGAATTCAACGGTTTCTCACTGAAGTGGGACGGCATGGGACATGCGATGGTCTCTCAGGCACCTGGTGCTCCGCGGTTTCATTCGATCCTCATTCTTGCGGCAGGTCCGGGCGCGACCACGATAGTGGGACTGACACTTTTTAGCGCCGCGTGCCTTGCCAAACGGTCCATCCCTCAACGCATGACATTCTTGATAGCTTCCCTGTTCTGCCTCCTGGAAGGCCCGCCCTATTTGTTTTGGAATGCATATCAGCCTGTTCCACCCGGGGATATAGGTAGAATCCTAAACCTGCTCTCGTGGGGCGGGGCAACCGACACATCGTGTTGGCGATGGAGCTTCATGGTCGTCGGCGGGTTTATTTCCCTTGCCGCAACGGTAGGATTATTCACATTCTTAGTGGCCGTCCAAAAACAACTTCCACTTTTCGGCTAAATACTGTATAAGTAGCTTTCCGTTCCACGGATGGGAGAGCGAACTATGCAGGATGCGGTAATATATCGATGTCAGTGTTCTCACTGTACACAAGGCGACGGTCACCCCGACCGGGGACAGCATGCCCAATTGAATCTCTTGCTTAGTCGATGCGACGAGCAGCAGCGGCGTTGGATCGCAGCCTGGGAGGCCAACCGCTTGGGACATGGCGGCGTGGCGTTGCTGAGCCTGGTCACGGGCCTACATCCGGATACCATCCGCCGTGGCCAAGATGAGTTGTCTTCGGGGCTGGCGGGGCGTCCTACCGGCCAAGCCCGGCTGCCGGGGGCAGGTCGGCCCACGGTGGAAAAAAAACGCCCGAAATCGAGCGACGCCTGAAACAGATCGTGGAGCCCGAAACGGGAGGCGATCCGGCCACAGGACGCCGTTTCGTGCGGCTGGGCTTGCGGGAGTTGGGACGCCGATTGCACTTGGCTCCAGGCACTGTGCAACGTTTGTTGGGCAAGTCCGGCTTTTCGCAGCGGGTGAACGTGAAGCGGTTTACGGGGCCTCCTCACCCGGACCGGGACAAGCAGTTCCGCTATCTGCGGCGTGAGCTAGAAGCCTTTCAGCGTAGCGGTGATCCTGTTCTCAGCGTGGATACCAAGAAAAAGGAACTGATCGGCGAGTTCAAGAACGCCGGTCGCACTTGGCGAAGAACGCCCCGGGAGGTGAACGCCCACGATTTCCAGCAAGACGCCCTATTTCGTGCCGCACCCTACGGGATCTACGATCCGAAGTACAACTGTGGGCATGTGCATGTGGGAATGGATGGCGATACGCCACAATTTGCCGTAGACGCCATTCGTCGCTGGTGGCGTCAGCGGGGACGCTGGTGGTATCCTCACGCCCGACGCCTACTGATCGAGGCCGACGCCGGGGGCAGCAACGGCTGCCGTCCCCGTCTGTGGAAATATGCCCTGCAACGCTGGGCCGATGAGGACGGTTTGGCGATCACGGTGGCCCACTACCCCACGGGTGCATCGAAATGGAATCCCGTGGAACACCGTTTGTTCGGGCCGATCAGTATCAACTGGGCGGGAGAACCGTTGGATAGTCTGGACAAGATGTTGGGGCTGATTCGTGGCACCCGCACCGAAACCGGATTGAAGGTCACAGCCTCTTGCACCGATAAACACTACCCTCTGAAAGTCAAAGTCAGCAACTACGACTTTTCCCAACTCAATATCCATTACCATGCCATTTGTCCATCCTGGAATTACACCATTCGCCCTCGTGCTCCCTAAATCACGAAGTAATTTTTGGACGGCCGCTTATTTCAGGGAATAGAGGAGTCGTTGGGGAACGGAGAACGCTTGCGCGGCGTTCGGAGGGCGATGGTTCTCATTATCTTTCTTGCGATCCCTGGCAGTATTGCCTGGCTCCTCTTTGACTGGAACCAACTGGCCCCAGGGATTGGGTCGCTTCCCTGTCTTGTAGGTTCGGTAAGCGTCATCCTCACCGCCGCTAGCTTGTACTTTGTTTCATTGCCCCCAAGGCCGTCGCCTAGTTTCCGCACCGTTTCTCTGCGACACATCTTTACAAGTTGGGCAGTTGCGGCTGTAATGATTGCCATGATGTTGCTATGGTTGACGAATGGCCTATCATGGGCCTAACCAAACACTGCACCTGACCGCAGCGGCATGAAAAAGCGTGGGAGTTGAATCTCCCTCAGCCGTCAGACAGGTGAGCTTGGTCCTTAGCCTCCATCTTATCTCGTAATCTCAACCGTTTGCTCGGATGCCTCGAAATACGACAGTATTATGAGATTAGCGATGCGGTTTCTTCGCGTCGCATCAACATAATTGCGATTCCGCCAAGAACGGTCTTTAGAGCGCTATGAATTAACAACCATTTCTATATTGATTCGTTTATCGCCCGGGAAAATATTTCTCCACTACGTCATAAAACTCCTCGGGCGTTTGCACCCTGGCCACATGATCGCGGAATGCCCTCACGCCCGGCCGGCCTCGAGCGTATCGGCATGCCAAGGATCGTATCAGAACCGTGCCTTTTTCCGCTCCAAATTGTTCCAGCACCAGCCGATAATGATCCAGCACTATTTGCCGTTGTTCTTCATATATGGGATCATCCGGAATCGGCTCATCGGCCAGGGCCGCTTGAACCTGACGAAAGAGCCAGGGTTTTATTAAGGCCGCCCGGCCGATCATTACCCCATCCACACCATAACGGCGGAATGCCTCGACCACGTCGTGCGGCGTTTTCAAATCGCCGTTGCCGATAAGCGGGATCCGCTTTAGATGCGGCTTGATTTTGGCTATCTCTTCCCAATCGGCCTCGCCGGCAAACATCTCGGCGGCAGTTCGGCCGTGTACGGTTACCGCCGCCCCGCCCGCGGATTCGACCGCTTGGGCCACGTCGATGGCATTGATCGTATCGCGGGTGCATCCCAGGCGGATTTTCGCCGTGACGGGCACGCCCTTGCAGGCCCCCACCACCCAGGCCACAAGTTCGCCTACTTTGTCCGGATAGCGCAACAAATACGCACCGCTCTGGGCCTTTTCAGCCACGTCGCGTGTAGGACAGCCAAAATTTATATCCACCACGCTGACCCGAAATTCGTGGGCCAGCCGCCTTCCGAACTCTGCCAATGCCGCCCGATTGTTATCCCAAATCTGCACGGCCAAAGGCCTCGGTTCATCCAAAATGCCCCAAAGCCGGTCGGGCAGATCATCCTTGGCTTCTATATGTAAAAAACTCCTCGCCCCGACCATCTCCGTGGTCAGCAAACCCGCCCCGCCCAGCCGCCGCACTATCTGCCGAAAAGCATAATTAGTAAATCCCGCCATCGGCGCCGATAGCACCGGCGGATCGATCACAAGCGGTCCAATTCGCAGGGGAGTGACCACAAAAGGGTTCGGGGTTCAGGGTTCAGGGTTCAGAATTATAGCCGCGACCAAGCAACATCGGGCACCATGCGAAGCATGGTCGGCATAGTCGGGGAGCGATTCTCTATCCCCTTCACCGCTGCACCACCAATGCCGCGGCGATTCTTGTCGGCTGGGCGTCGGGCGGCAGCACGGCCAGAGCGTACTGGGCGATGGAGCGATTGTACTCGGTCAGGGTTTGCAGGAAATCGAAGGTCTGCTCGGTCTGCTCGTCTACTTCTTCCAGAACCTGCTCGAAGGGCAGATTTCCGGCGGCGTACTTTTCCACGGCCTTTGCCCGGGCCGCATCGGCCGCGACCACTGAGGCGGCGTGTTCCTGCACGCTTGTACAATAAGCCGGAATGGCCGCCGCCAAATGCCGCATGGGCCAGGACTGGACCAGCGCGCGCGGCTGGGCTTCCAGATTCAGCGAGTACTGGCCCGCGTGGGGCGGAGTGGACGGCAAGGGCCATTGGCCTTCCGCAACCGACTGTGTGCGCAAGGCAAGTTCGAATTGGGCCTCGATCAATGCGGCTTGCGCTTCCTGCAGATTGGCTTTGTCGCTCTGCCGTGCCGCCCGCAAATAAAGCATTGCCGCTGCCCCTTCCGGTCTTGACCGGCGCTCTAGAACCAGCGGCATAAGATTATCTAAAAATTCGATATCTTGCGACACCGCTTGATATTCGGCGGCTCGCTGCCGGGCGATCCAAAACGCCTCGACCGTGCCACGCCGGTCGCCGCCCGACTGCCGCGACAAGCACTCCTCGATAGTCATGGGTCTGCCGGCCCCCTTGGGCAAGGACCGATCCCAATGCAGGGCCAGTGTAAGTTGTTTCGAGCGGACCGAAGGTGTGCTTTCAACCAATGCCGGATAAAGAGCGGTTGAACTTCCCGCCTCGGACAAAGCCGAGGCCGGCGATTCAGCGATGGGATTGTTTGCTCTCTCCCGCCCGCGGGCGGAAAACTCGGGAGAAATTTCTGCGGGTGAATCCCCGTCTGGCTCTAAAGCGGGTTTGTTGGCCGTTTCCACGCGCCGTGAAAACGGATCGTCCACCGAATAACGGATTTTCGCCGGTTCCTCGGTTTGGGAAGGCATGGGAGACGTTTGATTTTCGGTTTTCAGTTTTATCTCCGATCGGGGGCGATCCGGATCACCTTGTCCATCGCCGCTGGCCCCTTGCCCCTCGATGGATTTCGACTCGCCTCGCGGGGGCGCTAAAGTGGGTTCGTTTTTCGCTCCTATCGGCGCCAGTCCGCGCGGTGGGGCGGGCGTCGGCTCGTTCTTGCCGCTGGGTGTTGAAGTATCGCGCTGCGGAGCTAAAGTAGGTTCGCTTTTCATGGGCGATGCCGATGATCCCCATTGGGCGCCGGGTGGAACCGTTGGAATGGCAGTTGCCCCAGGAACGTTCCGCGGAGCCAGGCTGGGTCTGCCGTTTCCATTCCATGCCGGCTGATTCGACGCCGGCTCATTCAATCCGGCCGGACGCACCCCGCCTTCTGCTTCTGGATATTCAAGGACTGACCTGTATTCTGCGGGTTGATGATCATAAATCCGACCAATACCTGGGGTGTAGCGCCGGGAGCCGCCACAATCATCGCATATTCGGCGATATCTTGATTGTAACGGCAAACCGTTTCCATGAATGTCCACTGTTGATGGAGCAATTGGCCGCTGCTGGAGATTACATCCGCCAGATTGCCCTGACGAGACTCATACGCCTCGGTCGCCGCGATTAAGGCGTCTTGGGCCGCTTGGATGGCAATTGCCCGCTGGTCGATCCCCATCCGCCGGATCGGCAAGGTGCGGTCGATAAGCCTGGCTCGATCCGGGGCCGGCCGCGATGCGAACAATTCCTGATAATTGGTTCGGTATGCGCCCACGTGCGGACGGTCGGCGGGCAATGGAAGCGGGGCATCGGCCGGTAGCTGTATAAGCGACGCCAGTTCGTACTGGGCCGATCCAGCGGCCAATTCCGCTTCGCGCAGCATGGCTGTTGCCGCCGCCCGCGCCGCTTGCAGCGACGTCTCTTCGCCGCTGCGGGATTGCACGCGGCCAAGCTGACTCACGTGATCCAGGCAATAATGATATTTCGTCCACCGCCTCGACCGTCTGCCAATAGGCACGGGCAATTGCGAGTTGCTGACGCCGATCGGACGAGGCCGACAACGCTTGCACCAGCGGCAATGGTTGTCCTGAAATGATGCTATCCGGCTGCAACGTCATCGCCTCGGCAATTAACTCCGGCGGGCGAATCCGTGAAGAAGCCGACTGTCCGCTCGGCATCGAAGCCCTGTCGCCGGCCGTGCTTGACGATGTTGATGAATTCGGAGCATCGGGTATTTCCGATTGCGCAGCCGGCTCGGTTGTGGAATTTGCCGGCTGGGCAGCCGGGGAAAAGATGTTGGCTGTTGGATGGTTATCCTCGGCCGGCGTTGTCTGTCGCGCGGCTCGACTGCCGCTTCTGCTTGCGTCTGGTCGCTTGATAACTGACCGATCAACGCAAAACTCAATATCGTCATGAATATCGACATCGAAAACCTCCTTGTCATCGCGATTCAACGAATAAGGCATGGCCCCTATAGCGTGCCATTCCAGACAAGTTACGTCAACGTTGATTTTTGGGTAATTATGTGCGATCATTACGTGAAAAATTGACAATTTTAATATCTGCCGTATCGCTGGTAGTACCCATTGGGGCGATGATTTTTCTGACCTAATACAACCCTTCTGACCCAGCTTACGCAAATCGCCAGGATGTCTCTACTTGGTTGGCCTGCAAAGACTTGAGCAAGCAGTCCTGGCAAAACCGGCTAATTCTGGCCAATCGTCTGGAACAAGAGTGCTTGAAGGGCCTGGATTGGAAGGCTCTAGGCGCGAATCTGGACGAGACGCAGTGGAAAAGAAAGTGGATTTAAATCGACAAACTCCCTTGCCTCCGACGGTTGCAGAGGTTGTAAAACCCGTCGCACATATTTAAAAGGGAATTATTCCAAATTCCTTCGCGGCGGTGGAGGGGCGTCAAATTCTTCACGATCTGCCTCGTGCCAGATCGGTAAACCGCGCTCTACACGCTCGGCCATCACAAGCAGTTTTTCCTTTGTGCCGGGCATGGCGTCGGCGGCCTCGAATTCAGTGGGATCCGCCTCTGGCGGTTCAAAATCCCAGACCCCCAGTTTGATCGCCTCCAATACGGATTTCGGCACGATCAAGCTCCTTCCCCGAAAAAGTAAAAAAAACTTCCGGACTAACCCTGTCACGAAAGGGAAAAAAACATACTCCTCCTTTAAAAAAGAAAATTATTGTAAAAACCCCACAGGATAGTTAGTATTACGAAATAAATGAAAATGTCAAGCAATTTCTGTTTACATTTCCCGTTTTAACATGCTATATAGCTGCGTTTATAGTACATTCTGATTGCATGGTGAGTCTGGGCAATGTAGAGCGAATGGAAAATTCAGTAAAACCTCTGTTAGATTGCAAAGATCAGCTTTTTTAATATCATTAAATGTAAACTATCTAAATCGCTAATTCCTTTCGACAACACGCCACAAAATCCGCATAGAATCAGATGGCAGACGTGCATTCTTCCGCCGGATCGAGCAAACTTGTACTTTTCGGGATTGCCATTTTAGTCGCCATGTACCTGGCAGCGTTGTGGTTTGATCTTCCACAGCAGGCGACCTCCGCGATAGTCGCGACCCAACACGATCGCTCCGCCCTGTCAGAAACCCCTGCACAAACAGCAGAGAAATCCTCGGAAATCGAAGCCCATGACGCCCCCGCCCCTGTGGATGGTGCTGCCGTTCGTGCTGATGTTGGGCGTGATCGCGATATTTCCCCTTTTGCCCGGCGTCTCGCATTGGTGGGAAAGCAACTTGCATCGTTTTTGCGTCGCCGCGGTTTTGGCGGCGATTACTTTGGGATATTATCTTTGGATTCACAAACAACCCATCGAAGCCCATTGGCCTGCGCACCATGTCGCTTTGCCCAGCCGCATCAGGTGCCTAATTATGAGCTAACCTGGAATGTCTTCGCCAATGCCGTGCTCAAGGAGTATGTTCCCTTCATCGTCCTGTTGTTCAGTCTATATGTTATTAGCGGCGGCATTCGCATCACGGGCGATCTTCGCGCCCATCCTTTTACCAATGCCATGTTCTTGTTGGTCGGCGGGGTGCTGGCCAGTATCATTGGCACCACGGGCGCGGCCATGCTTTTGATCCGCCCCTTGCTGGAAACCAACAGCGAGCGCAAGCACGTCGTTCACACGGTGATCTTCTTCATTTTTGTGGTATGCAATTGCGGCGGATGCCTGTTGCCCTTGGGCGACCCGCCCCTGTTTTTGGGATATTTATTGGGAGTTCCCTTCTTGTATACCATAACCCTCTGGAAAGAATGGCTCTTTGTAAATGGACTTCTAATCGCCATTTATTACCTTTGGGACCGCTTCTGGTACTATCCGCATGAAGAGATGCCCGATATCGCCCGCGACGAAACACAAGTCCGTCCGCTGAAGCTCAGCGGCATTTGGCCGAATGTCCTTTTACTCGTCGGGCGTGGTGCTTTCCGTGGCCTTTTTGGATCCCGGCAAAACGATACCTGGCACTGACTGGCATCCTTGGCTATACTTACGGGAGATAGTGCAGTTGTTTTTGGTGGCCCTTTCGCTGGCATTGGGCAGCCAAGCCCTGCGCAAAGACAATAATTTCAACTACGCCGCGATAATCGAAGTGGCGGCCCTGTTCTTTGGCATATTCATCACCATGCAGCCGGCCTTGCAGATCCTGGCCATTGGCGGCCCGAGTTTGGGCTTGACCCGGCCCTGGCACTTTTTCTGGGCCACGGGCTCTTTGTCGTCGGTGCTCGACAACGCACCGACATACGTCGTCTTTCTTCACCACGGCCCAATCCCTAACCGCCAAAATCGGACTGCACTTGCCCGTCGCCGGCGTTTCCGAACCCCTGCTGGCCGCAATCAGCCTGGGCGCGGTGTTCATGGGCGCGAATACTTACATAGGCAACGGGCCGAATTTCATGGTCAAGGCCATTGCCGAAAAATCGGGCCTGAAAATGCCCGGCTTTTTCGGATACATGCTTTACAGCGGCGCGATACTGATTCCTATTTTTATCCTGACAACGTTTTTGTTCTTCTAAATTCGCATGCAGTACAAATACATCACCACAAGCGAACAATTAAAAGAATACTGCCGGGAGTTGGCATCCTGCAAATCGATCGCCTTCGACACCGAATTCGTTTCCGAGCACACCTACCGGCCCGTGCTCTGCCTGGTGCAGGTCTCGGCCGCGAACGAACTGGCCGCCATCGACGCCATGGAAATCGGCGACATGACTCCTTTTTGGGAAGTAGTCGCCGCCCAGGGGCACGAGACTATCGTCCATGCCGGACGCGGGGAAATGGAATTTTGCCTGCATGCCGCGGGCCGACGGCCGGCAGGGCTGTTCGACGTGCAAATCGCCGCCGGACTGGTGGGTGTGGAATATCCGGCCGGTTACAGCGCGCTCGTGTCCAAGCTGCTGGGCCACAAGTTCGCCAAGCACGAAACCCGCACCGATTGGCGCCGCCGCCCGCTTTCAAAACGCCAGATCGAATACGCCCTTACCGACGCCCTGCACCTGCCCGCTCTTTGCGACATTCTCAAGGAGCGGCTCGATCAGCTCGGCCGGCGAACCTGGATGGACGAGGAAATGGCCACCTGGCAGGAAGAGGCCGAAAAATCCATCCTGCACGACCGCTGGCATAGGGTCTCGGGCAACACGGGTCTCGACAGCCGGGCCCTGGCCGTGCTCAGGGAACTATATCGCTGGCGCGACGCCGAGGCCAAACGCCGCAATCAACCCGCCCGGCGCGTGCTCCGCGACGACTTGATCGTCGAACTCGCACGCCGCGGAACCGCCGATCCCGGCCACATTCGCGCGCTACGGGGCATGGAACGGGGCGATTTGATCCGCCGCATGGACGAGATTGCCGCCTGCATTCAACGCGGGCTGGACCTGCCCGAGGAAAATTTACCCGTCAAAATCCACGGCAACCAGATGCCGCAACTTTCCGTGCTCGGCCAATTCCTCTTTGCCGCCCTGGGAAGCATCTGCCGCCAGGCCCAGTTGGCCCCCACGATTGTGGGCACGCCCAACGACATCCGCGAACTGATCACCTACGACATTCGCAAGCCAAAACCCAAAACCCCGCCCCGCCTGGCCCTGGGCTGGCGCGCCCAGTTCGTCGGCCGCCTGTTCGACGACCTTTTAAGCGGCAAGGTCTCCATCCGCATTGCCGATCCCCACGCCGACGCCCCGCTCACCTTCGAAGGCGCCGAAGAATACATAAAAGAAAGCGCCGAACTTGATGCTTCAGCCAAACCGCATCCCAAAAAACATTTCCCAGGCGCTGTTGGAAGACGAAAACACAAACCGCAAAAATAAGACCCGGCCCATCTTTAACGTTTATTGAGAATCGGAAAATTAATGTCACTCGCAACAGCCGGCGGCTAACAGCCGCCGGTGGGAATTCGCCAATGTTCCGGCGGCCGTTGACCGCCGGCTAGAGACATTTTTAATCTGTGACTCAATAACCCCGGCACTCGTGCCGGATTGATGTGATTTGCCAAACGAAACGATCAACCCAAACACCATAGCGGCCCGACCGATCAACAGATCGAAACAATCCTGGGCAACGTGCTGAGAACGGGTGTAATCGTTTCGGCCGCGGTGGTCATGATCGGGGCCATTATATTTTTGTCCCGCCATGGAACGACCTGCCCGATTACCAACGATTCAAGGGCGAACCCACCGATTTGCGATCCGTCGGGGGAATTTTTAAATATGCCCTGGCCATAAGCGGTCGGGGAATTATTCAACTGGGCTTATTGCTGCTGATCGCTACGCCCGTGATGCGGGTCTTGCTATCCTTGATCGCTTTCCTCCAACGACGCGACAAGATCTACGTCGTCGTAACTTTGATTGTATTTGCCATTTTGGTTTACAGTTTGACGGGATATCATCCCCTTGATTTCTTCTAGTATTTCTCAATAATGAAGCCCCAGCGGCGAATACTACGATAGTTCGCGGTATAAGGGGACGAGCATATGTCTATTGAATTCCATTGCAGTCGATGCGGACGGTTGTTGCGCACGGGCGACGACACCGCGGGCCGTATGGCACAATGTCCCGAATGCGGCGCCCAAACCCAGGTGCCGGCCCGGGATATGTCGGCCTCGTCCGTCACCCACGCCACCTTCCGGCGGGGGCGGCGCCTCCGATTCCAACGCACCCCAGCCCGCCGATTCCTCAGGCTATCAAACTCCTTATCAGCCGACTCCGGGACACGCTCCCGGGCAAGCTCCTCAAGGCAACCAGTTCTATGCATTACAACGCGTTTCAGGACCCGCAACATGTCTGATAGTAACCGCCGTGCTGGGTCTTGGATTGCATTTGTTGGGAATTGTGGGAGTTATGTTGAAAATTGGCATGGCCGGTGCGTTTATGCATCGGAATGCCATGCCGGAAATGTTTTTTACCGGCCCTGTTGCCACTGGCACAAAGCGGCATTGGAATCATCCTGAGTATTGTTGTCCTGATAGGGGCGATAAAAATGAAAGGATTGGAAAACTATGGGTTTGCCATGGCGGCATCCATAATTGCCTTAATTCCCTGCATGTCGCCCTGCTGCCTTTTAGGATTGCCCTTTGGCATTTGGGCCCTGGTGGTTCTAAGCGACCCGATAGTAAAATCTTCTTTCAAAACTTGAGTCTAGCAGTTTTCAGTTATCAGTTTACAGTATTTCATTTTGCATTCTGCATTCTTCATTCTGCATTTTTTCATCTCTCATCCCTCATCCCTTATCTCTCATCCTTATTCTTCTGTCCGTAAAAACTGCTCAGCATCCGCACCCGTTCGACCAGATACGCGACTATCAAGGCCGCTATCGCCAGCGAAACCGCGAAAATCACGTGCCGGTCGAACGTCAAATTAGGCACATCCGACTTCGCATCCAGCCAGGGACGCCAAATATAATAATAATCCGCCATCAACACGCCGTACGATAAAAGCGATAAAACGGCCATATACGACACGAATCGCACGCGGAACCACAGGCCCGAGGCCACGATCAGCAATATGTAACCCACGATCATCGCGCTGGCCACGCCGTAGCCGACCAGTAGCACGATCAGGAACAGAATCGAGTCCAGCGTGCCCCAGATAAACGGCGCAGCCATCGACCAGCGGCGGCTCTCCACCAGGCGCTGGCAGATTATCGATCCGATTACCCACACCGCCAGCACAATCGATATCTTTATGTGATAGTCGGCATTGATCGCGCCCCTCAGATAATTTATCCAATCGATGACGTAAAACAGCGCCAGCCCGCCCAGGCGCGAGGCCAGCGCCGGTTGCCGCCGCGTCCAGCCCAAAAAACGCTGCCCCAAATGCGGCGGGCGGACCTTGATCGGCTCGCCCCGGGCGAAACGATCCAGATCGTCGGCCAACGCCTCGGCCGAGGCGTAGCGTTCGCCCGGCGTTTTCCGCAGGCAGGTCAGGCAGATCAGCTCCAACTCGCGAGGGATTTTCGGATTCAATCGCCGCGGCAGCATCGGATCCACGCTTAATACGTTCAACAGCGTGTCCAGCGGATTTTCTTCCAAAAACGGCGGCGACCCGGTAAGCAGTTCGTAAAGAATCGCCCCCAGGCTGTAAACGTCCGCGCCCGGCCCGACCTCCCTGCCCCGCCCGGCGGCCTGCTCCGGGGCCATGTAGGCCGGCGTGCCGGCAATCACGCCCGTGGCCGTGTGCTGCGCGTCCGGCGTGAAAAATTTGGCCAGCCCGAAATCCGTCAAGTACGGTTCGCCCTGGGCGTCTAATAGAATGTTCGAGGGCTTCAAATCCCGATGTACGATCCCCTGCCGGTGCAAATACTCCACCGCCCGGGCAATGGCGCTTACAATTCGCACCGCCGTGGAAAAAGGGGATAAGTCCAATTTGTGCGAACGGCACCACTGCCGGGCCGTTCCGGCAAATTGGACTTATCCCCTTTTTCCCTTCGATCCATTGTGCAAGACTTTGCCCCTCGATGTAGTCCATGGTAAAGAAATCCTGCCCGTTCAATTGGCCCACCTCGTGGATCGGCACGATGTGCGAATGCCGCAGTTTGGCCGCCGCCCGGGCCTCGGCCTGGAAATCGCCGCACCTGCTCCGGCGAGGCAAGATGGCTGGAAAGGATCATCTTCACCGCCACTACCCGATCCAAATCCTCCTGCCGCGCCTTATAAACCACGCCCATCCCGCCCCTGCCCAGTTCGGAAAGCAATTCTGTAACTTGCCGAAATCCCCTTCCTTGGCAGGTACGAAAGTCCCCTCTCCCTTTGGGAGAGGGTTAGGGTGAGGGCGATTCGCCGATAAGCCGAAATCCTCCAACGCCATCTTTCGGCCCCAGTTTTTCCAGCGCCTCCAAACAATCCAGCGCCGAAGCCAATTCCGGATGCTCGCGCAACACCGCCCCCCGATCCGGCCGCTCCCCCGCCTGCAACTGGGCCAGATAGGCGTCGAGAATTTTTAATTCGTTTTCCTCGGGCAATGGACTATTCATGATATGAAGTAATTAATCTATATGTTCTGTTTAGCCCGGGAGCTTGCTCCCGGATTTACAGTGTCTTTCCGAGAATTTGTTGTAAGGTAACAATGCAACTCATAAGCACTGCTATAAGAAACACAAAAGCCATTAATTCTGCAATAGAAAATTGCGGCCAAAATCTCTTTCCCTCGAATTCTCGACAAGTTCGCCCAAACATGTTCCCAATACCCCCACATATTGCGCCTATCACAGCAGATGCACAAGAGAATAATGGAATGGATAACAATGGCACAGTGTTATTTTGTGTAAATGTTGATGCGAATATAAGGCCATAAATACAAAAAACAATTGCGCTTATTACCGCTCCGGAAGTTACATGTCGCGTCTTAACTCCAATACTACCTGCCAAACCACCTAAGCTTGAAAAGAAAATAACAAAAACTGCGAGACACCGGTATAAGCTGTTGTTAATGCCTTTTTGTGTCGTAGTGTAGTGAATGAGGTTAAAAAAGATAAAAAATGCAATAATCGTACTTGTCACCGCGCCGCTAATAACAGCACGTCTCCTTGCCTTAAGCTCAATTTTTTGTTCGTCTTTGTTGTAAATCATGTCTATTCATTCATCCCTCATCCCTCATCCTTCTCCACTCTCCCCCATCACCTCTTGCAGCTTTTTTATCGCCCGCATCCATAGCATTTGCACGGCAGGCCGGGTGCGGTTCATCCGCTCGGCGACCTCGTTGAAGGGCAGGCGCTGGAGATTCCGTAGCACGATCACCTCTTGATAATCCTCCGGCAGTTCGGCCAAGGCGGCCGTCACGCGCAATTCGGTGTCGATCAGCAAAAACTCCTGGCTGGGCGTGGGCTGATCGGCTGCCGGCTCGGGCGCGCCCCGGGCAAGGCTGTCGTCCGGATCGCGAAAAGCAATCTCCCGCCCGGCCTCGCGCTTGGCAGTCCCCCGGTATCGGCGGACAAAGTCGGCCGCGTTATGGGCCAATATCCGCTTCAGCCAGGCCAGCCATTCCTGCTCGGTCCCGCCTTGAAAATTCCGCGAAATCGCGATATGCCTCGAGCATCGTCTCCTGCACCAAATCCGAGGCGTCCACCTTGCGCCGAAGCCACGTTTCCACCTGCGATCGGGCGACAAAACCCAAGTACGACCGGCAAAGCCCAAACAGCCGATCCCGGCACTCGTCATCCCCCTGCCGGGCCTGGGCAATCAACTCGGAAACCTTGCTTCGCTTGGAATCGGTCATGTCTTTATGTTTTTAAATTTGCAATTTGCATTTTGCAATTTACAATTTGCAATCCATTTTCAATCCACCTTCAACTACCTACTAACTACCACCTACTACCTACGTTATTCCGTGACGGCCTCGAATCCCAAGCGCTTCGATCATCTTCAAATCCTCCTCCGGCGCTTGCCCCTTGGTCGTAAGGTAATCGCCCACGAAAATCGAATTGGCCGGGTAAAGTCCCAGCGGCCTGCAGCGGCCCAAGGTGCATTTCCCGCCCGGCCGCAATGCGCAACTCGCACTTGGGATTGGCCAGCCGGAACAAGGCCAGCACTTTCAGGCAATATCGCGGGATTCAATCGCCACGTGCCTGCAAGCGGCGTGCCTGCGATGGGCTGCAAAAAGTTGATCGGCACCGCCTCGACCTTTAGCCGGCCGAGTTCCAGGGCCAATTCCACCACGTCAACGTCCTCCTCGCCCATGCCCACGATCCCGCCCGAGCATATTTCCAGCCCTGCCCGGCGGACCGTCTTGAGCGTGTCCAATCGCTCTTGATAAGTATGGGTAGAGCAAATCCGGGGATAGAATCGCCGGCTCGTATTGAGGTTGTGATTCACCCGATCCACGCCGCCGGCCTTAAGCAGCGCCGCCTGTTCCGACGACAGCAAGCCCACGGATGCGCAAATCGCCAGGCCGTATTTCGCCTTGATCCGCGGCACGGTTGCGGCGATCGTCTCAAGTTCGCGGTCACTCGGCGAGCGCCCGGAGATCACGATACAGTATGTTTTCGCCCGAAGTTCGGCGGCGATTCGGGCCCCGTCGAGGAGTTTTTCCTCATCCACGAGATTATATCGCGGAATCTCGGCCGTGGAGACTCCGCGATTGCGAACAGTAACCGCAATCCTCGCCGCAGTGTCCGCTCTTGGCGTTGATCAAAAAGTTCAAATGCACCCGGTTGCCGAAGATACCGATGCCGCACGCGATACGCCGCCGCCAAAAGATCGAGCAATTCCTCGTCGGCGGCGCGGAGCACGGCCAGGCCTTCATCCGCGTCGAGCAAGCGGCCGTCAATCGCCCGATCGGCCAACTCCTGCCACCGGTCGTTAAAGCCGGTGGAAAGTTCATTAATTGTATGGCATTGTTTATCATTCACAAGAATATACCAAATCTCATGCAAATCCACAAACAGGGTGAGGGAATGTAGGCCGAAGTCACTCAGAGTTGAACAACGGGGTTGACGACGACAAGTTTTTTTGCGCGGGGATCAACTTGAAGATTCATGCCTTCCAAAGTCCGCACACTTATTTAGCCCATGCACTTATTTAGCCCCCGGTGAACACACCGGGGGCTTTGGTCGCGGCCTTATACTGCGTTAGGCGATTCCGTGGGCGTGTTCGTAAGCGGCGATTTCTTTTTCGTGGGCCAGCGTCAGGCCGATGTCGTCCAAGCCGTTTAAGAGGCAATGGCGGCGGAAATCATCGACCTCGAAAGTCAATTTCAGGCCGTGCTCGTCGCTCATTTCGCACTTTTCAAGATCCACGTGAGTTTGTAGCCCGGGTGTTTGGCGGCGCGCTGGAAAAGATCGTCGACTGCGGCCTCGTCGAGCCGCATGGGCAGCATGCCGTTCTTGAAGCAATTGTTGTAAAAGATGTCGGCGAAACTGGGGGCGATGATCGACGCGAAAGCCGTAATCCTCCAAGCGCCCAAGGCGCATGCTCGCGGCTCGATCCGCAGCCGAAATTCCGCCGGGCCAACAAAACGCTCGCCCCGCGATACTCCGGCAGGTTGAGGATAAACTCGGGATTGTCGGTCCCGTCGTCCAAATAGCGCCAATCGAAAAACAAGAATTTCCCAAAGCCCGTCCGCTCGATCCGCTTGAGGAACTGCTTGGGGATGATCTGATCGGTATCGACGTTCGGCCGATCCAAGTGGCATAACTAAACCGGTATGGGTTGTGAATGGACGCATAATAGAGAGCCAATAATGGTTAAAGGATAGTGTCGTTCAATTTGCAATTTGCATTTTGCAATTGACAATTTGCAATAAATTATTTTACTTATAATTCCACTCGCGTATATCGACAAAGTGCCCCGCCACTGCGGCCGCCGCCGCCATGGCCGGCGATACCAGGTGCGTGCGCCCGCCCTTGCC
Organism: Pirellulales bacterium; assembly: GCA_963844755.1. Taxonomy (GTDB): domain Bacteria; phylum Planctomycetota; class Planctomycetia; order Pirellulales; family Thermoguttaceae; genus JBEKIK01. The sequence continues at coordinate 141,491 of CAWJPM010000008.1, read as the reverse complement.
TTGCCGGCCCTCGAAGTTGCGATTGCTCGTCGATGCGCATCGCTCGCCCGGCTGGAGCTTGTCGGGATTCATCGCCAGGCACATGCTGCAACCGGCCTCGCGCCACTCCATGCCCGCTTGCTGGAAAATATTGTGCAGCCCCTCGGCCTCGGCCTGTTTTTTCACCAGGCCGCTGCCGGGCACGACCATGGCCTTTACGCCGCCGGCGACTTTATGACCGCGAACCACGGCCGCCGCCGCCCGCAGGTCTTCCAGCCGGCCGTTGGTGCAGGAGCCGATAAACACCTGATCGATTTTGATCGACGCGATCGGCGTGCCGGGCTTTAAGTCCATGTATTCCAGTGCGTTGGCCACGCCTATTTGTTCGGTCGGATCGGCGAAATCGGCCGGGTCGGGGACCTTGCCGCCGATGTCGGTCACTTGCCCCGGATTCGTCCCCCACGTCACCTGCGGTTGAATGTCCTGGGCTTGGAACGTTTCCTGGCGATCGAACTTTGCCCCGGGATCACTGGGCAATTTCTTCCATTGCGCCACGGCAGCGTCGAAATCCTTGGGGGCAAACGCCCGGCCGCGGAGATAATTGAATGTGGTTTGATCGGGCGCGATCAGCCCTGCCCTGGCCCCGGCCTCGATCGTCATGTTGCAGACGGTCATCCGCTCTTCCATGGTCAATCCGCGAATCGCCTCGCCGGTATATTCGATGCAATAGCCCGTCCCGCCGCTGGCTGAAATGCGGCCGATAATGTAAAGGATGATGTCCTTGGCAGTCACGCCAAAGGGCAACCGGCCGTCAACGCGGATTTCCAAGGTCTTGGGCTTGTGCTGCAACAGCGTTTGCGTGGCCAGCACGTGCTCGACCTCGCTTGTGCCGATCCCAAACGCCAAGGCCCCCAGCGCGCCGTGCGTGGCAGTGTGGCTGTCGCCGCATACGATGGTCATGCCCGGCTGGGTGTAGCCCAACTCCGGCCCGATCACGTGCACGATGCCTTGGTATTTGTCGTTTAGATCGTAAAGCCGAATGCCAAACTCCCGGCAATTCGCCCGCAGTGTGTCGATTTGCTGTTTTGAAACCTGATCGACGATGGGCAATGACCGATCGGTCGTTGGCACGTTGTGATCGGCAGTGGCGATGGTCCGCTCCGGACGCCGCACCTTGCGACCGGCCAAACGCAGGCTTTCGAAGGCCTGGGGACTGGTCACCTCGTGGACCAGTTGCAGGTCGATGTATAGGATCGTTTGTTTTCCCGGCTCGGCGTGGACTACGTGGTTGTCCCAGATTTTTTCGAACATCGTCCGGGGTTTGGCTGATTGGATCATATTTTTGGATATAAGTGTTTGGATAGAGTGTGTTTAGCCCGGGAGTTCGCTCCCGGAGTTTTCAAAGTTATACACGACAAATTTAACTGACTATCAACAATCGAGTATATCTCCCAGTAAGCTATTGCCGCTGATAAATGAGCCGCTTGCGGCTTCGCGATGAACAACCACCGGCATTAATTTCCTGGATAACGTACGAAGCCTTCACCGCGCAAAATTAAGCATTACCTAAAGACTCATTATACTACAGTTTGGTTCGTGTAGTATATGCAATTGGCACCGACATAAGCGGTTAGTGGAATGTTAATCTTCCAACTTGCGAATGCCTACGCCCTTACCGATTTTACGCCGCTTTCCAACGAATGGCCTTGGCAGCCCATTGTTCGACTTCACGGGCGGATACCGCCAGCAAGGCGTTTTTACCCCCCGGCAGCGTCTGCTCCACGAAAATCCGCGTTTGGGCGTGCAACAATCGAGGTACGAAGTACCATACCCGGCTAAGCCGGTCGGGTTCGGCCTGTGAGGAGACTACCAGCAGATCGACTTGTCCTAGTTCGTTGGCCGCACGGGCAAGACTTCTTAAAGGATCGCCGGGGATGAGTTTTATTTTTGCCCCGCTGCGTGTCAATATGCGATGGGCGTCGATCAGCGACAATCCCGGTCCATCAGTTTCGCCGCGGTCTTCGAAATTGTCCATGCCCATGTATTGGATATCGGATCGGGAAGTCAAGCGAGCGGCCGCATCGATCATCCGCAATGCACGCCTGCCGTCCGCGATACCCAGTTCTAGAATCCGATAAGACCTTTTTTGGACAATCGCCCGATAGATTACCCGATCGGATGCCGGGCGAGATAAATATGAAAGATAAAAAATCCTCCAGCGGCTGGTCTGTGTCAATTTAACCCTCCCTGGAAATGGCATTAAATGTTTGAGCTGCAGGACGGGCATTCTTGCCTGTCGTCTTCGGTCCGGACAAGAATGGGCCAGGAAAAATGTCCGGCCTCCTGATTTGGCTAGTTTTAGTCTGTTACGACTCCTACGTACTTTTCGACCGGGCGATGAACCTTAATTCAGCCTAAATAAAGCGTCGATGTTGGAAGAGTGGAAACACCGGTTAATCCCATTTTATATGTAATAACTCATCCAAATTACCGTTCAGTAAGATTTTACAATTAAATACTTATGGGGGGAACGATAATTATTAATGTGCTACTACTTAATAACTGGTATAATGTTACATTAGGAAAGCGATCAACTACATAAATACTTGTTTCTTTCCTCAATCGAATTTACAATTTTTAGATGGTAGGGCTTTTGTTAAACTGTTCGCTTAGTCCCTAATTTACCCCTAAATGGATTGTGTGGGGTTTTGGTTGCAGGGGCTTAATGTAAAAGGGTTGAAGGCGTGGCACTATCTGAAATCGACCGCAATCTGCTGGAGCGCTGCCTGCAACAGAAGCCTAGGGCCTGGGAAGATTTTGTCGATCGTTTTATGGGACTGATGATTCACGTGGTCAACCATACGGCACAGTCCCGGGGCATGCAATTGACTCCGGAAGACCGCGATGATTTATGCGCGAGCGTTTTTCTGGTGATGATCGACAATGATCTCGCCGTTTTGCGCAATTTCCGCCGTCAATGCAGTTTAGCTACATATTTAACCGTGGTCGCGCGGCGTATCGTTGTTCGCGAGTTGCAGGCCCGCAAACCCGGCGAGCACCAAACTATCTCGACGGAAGAGATCTACGCCCTTTCCTCCAATTATCCCTACCCCAGCATCGAACAACGCGTCATGGACGAAGAAGAGATCTCTCGCATGCTAAGCTCGCTGAAGGGCATCGAGGCCGAGGTGGTGCGGATGTTTCATTTGGAGGGAAAAACCTACCAGGAAATCAGCATGCAGATCGGCATGGCCGAGAACAGCATCGGCCCGATCCTCAGCCGGGCACGCGACAAGCTTCGCCACGCCGGCGTTAATCACGTTATAAAATAATGGGTAGCACCGGTTCTTGAATTGTTAATTTGGGTAGCACCGGTTCTTGAACCGGTGCGGCCTGCCGCAAGAGGTTGAAACGGATCTATTGCCCGCACTCCTTGCGCCATGCCTCGCGATCCACGGCCAGGCGGCTGGCAATGCGAATGGCTTCGATCATGCTGCCAGTTTCCGCGCGGCGCTTCCAGGCGATGTCGAAGGCCGTGCCATGTGCCACGCTGGTGCGGATGATGGGCAGTCCCAGAGTTATGTTTACGGCCCGGTGCATTCCCAATAATTTCAAGGCTATGTGCCCCTGGTCGTGGTACATGGCTACCACGGCGTCGTAATGTCCGTCTCGCGCCCGAACCATGAGTGTATCGGTGGGCAGGGGGCCTTCCAGTTGCAATCCTTCACTTATGCCGCGCTCCACGGCGGGCCGAATAATCCTCTGCTCTTCATCGCCGAACAGCCCGCCCTCCCCGGCATGAGGATTCAGAGCACAAACCCCGATCCGCGGCCGATTTTCCCCGGAAAAACCTTTTCCGCCCTTGCGGGCATGGCCCTGATTTGCCTGCGACGCCTTTTCGTCCCCCGCCGGGCGCATCAATCTCGACATGAAGCAATCGGCCAGCCGAGCTTTAGACAAAATGGCCTCCGGCGTAAGCTGGCTGATCGCGTCTCGCAGCGCGGTATGCAAGGTGACGTGAACCACGGTCAATCCGAAGGGCGCCAATACGTCGTCGCCCGGCCCCATGTAAAGCATCATGGCAAAATCATCGACGCCACAAAGCCAGGCAAGCAATTCGGTGTGTCCCGGATAGTCGTGTCCTGCTCGATGCAGCGCCTCCTTTTGCAAAGGCGCGGTGGTGATGGCATCGACTTTGCCGTCCAACGCCAAACGGGAGGCCATTATAATCGCATCGTAGGCTGCCTGACCCGCCCGGGCATCGAGCGTGCCGGGGACCACGTCGAGCACGTCCGATGAGCCGCAAGACAGGCACGGAATCACCTCAGGCGAAGGCCGGGCATCATCCGGCGAATCGATCTCCTCCACCTTCACGCTCCGCTGCCAAAGTGCTACCGCCCGGCGTAGGATTTCCGCATTTCCCACCACCAACGGCCGGCACCATTCGTGCACTACCGTTTCGGTCCAGGCCCCCACAATTATTTCCGGCCCGATCCCCGCAGGATCGCCCATCGTCAATGCAATCAAAGGTCGTTGCTCGTTCATCGTTGCTCGGAGATTCAATTAATCTTGTGTTTTTTAATATCGAGTTTTTTCTCTCAGAGCCGGGCCGTGTCGGCCCGGAAACACAGGGCTATACGCCCTAACTCTGTTTGCCTGTACGACATTCATTTCCTCACTCACAATCAATTTTACCCCATGTCTTCACTCCGGCTAAGGGGAGGTTGTCACGAAATCCTGAATCTCTTATTGTTATGCGCTATGAAAGCATGCATCCAACGAGTCACTCGAGCCAAAGTGACAATAGCCGGGGAGGTCTGCGCCGAGATCGGTAAAGGAATGCTTGTCTTGTTGGGCGTGGCCGTAGGCGATGATGAGTCCGATGCCAGCCAACTGGCCGATAAAATCGCCGGGCTGAGGATTTTCGAAGATTCGCAAGAAAAAATGAACCTCTCGCTCAGGGACGTCGATGGGGCGATGCTGGTGGTAAGCCAGTTCACGCTCCTGGGCGACTGCCGCAAAGGCCGCCGCCCGAGTTTCGACGCCGCCGCACCCCCGGAAATGGCCGAAAAACTCTACGAACAATTTGTCGCCTGCGTTAAAGCTCAAGGCCTGCCCGTGGCCACAGGCCGCTTTCGCCAGCACATGGAAGTGGAACTAGCAAACGACGGCCCTGTCACCCTGCTTTTAGATACTAAAAGCCTGTCCTCAAAGTCCCCTCTCCCTTTGGGAGAGGGCTAGGGTGAGGGCTGAATTGCCGGTATTCGTTCATCTAATCTCTTGCTTTGATTGAAGTTTTGTATTTTAGGATAAGCTCTAAATAAAAAATAATATCTGTCGGCGACCTGTTTCGGTCACGGCGAATGGGTCGCTGATTCGCCTTTTATTTCAACACCGTTAGCGTGGGCAATTGGGGTTGTTCACCGCGTCGCTGCGCCAGATTCCGGATCAGATTCATCGAGATCGAATCCAGATAGGGTTTTGCCGTTTCGTTTTCCAGTGCCTTGCCTATTTGGCCCCGATCGGCCAAAACTCTTAGCTCGGTCACAATCGGCACCTCGCCCAGAAAAGGCACATTCAATTCCCAGGCTTTGCGTTTTCGCCCCGCCGGAACCGAAAATATCGTGTCGCGTCCCGCACTGAGGGCAGACAAAAAAACTCATGTTTTCGACCATCCCCAATATTTCCACGTTCACTTTTCGGAACATCCCGATGGCCTTGACCACGTCGAGCAAAGCCACGTCCTGGGGCGTGCCCACGATAACCGCCCCCGTAAGCGGCAGCAATTGCGAAAGCGACAAGGCCACGTCGCCCGTTCCCGGCGGTAGGTCGATGATCAGGTAATCCAGATCGCCCCATTGGGTATCGCGCAAAAATTGCGTCAGCGCGGCGTGAAGCATCGGGCCGCGCCATATTACCGCCTCGTCCGAAGGCACCAAAAAACCCATCGACATCACTTTTATCCCGTCAACCTCCACCGGCAGGATGCGGTTGCCGATAATCGCGGGCCGATCCGCCGTGCCCAGCAGGTGCGGAATGCTGGGGCCGTACACGTCGGCATCCATCAATCCCACCTGGCAGCCGGCCCGGGCGAGGCCGTATGCCAAATAAGCGGCTACGGAACTCTTTCCCACGCCCCCTTTTCCCGCCCCAACCGCGATCGCGCTTTTTGCCGTCAGCCCGATTTCACCTATCTTTTCCGGCCTGCGCTCATGAACCGCAAGATCAACGGTAATTTTCAGTTGTGGAAATTTGTTTTTAAGCAACGAAACCAATTCCGATCTGGTTTCCTCCCACAGCGCGGCCGACCAGGTGGTCAACCCCAGCGTAACCGACAGGTTCTCGCCGCTGAGTTTCAGGTGATGAATCTGCCCAAGTTGCGATACGCTCCGCCCGGTCTCCGGATCTTTAAACGCCCCAATCGCCTCGCGCACCGCCTCTTCACCGATAGGTTTATTACTCATGTTTGTCCTTCATATAAACCGCTTACGATTTTTGCGAGAATCCAACTAAACCGCTTGCGGTTTCGCGATAACCCGGCAAAATCCCCCTTTCCTAGTACAAGAATATCAAATCCGATGAGATGGACCACTAGGCTTCATCCGAATCGGCATCATCTGGTGCATTTAGTGCATTGACGCCTAGTGCGAGTACCAGGAGAATTAAATCCAGCGCCCAAATAATTCCACAGCCCAAGGCAACCCATCGCATTGCCCCTCCGCCTACTGCATCACCCATAGCCGATAGAAGGGAAGCCACTGCCAAAATCAGGCAAATAGCTATGGGAAGAATAATCGCCCCGGCAATGGCTAAGGCAATAGTGTGGCGAGGAATAGGCGGTCGGTCCATAATAGTTTTCCCAATTTCCCCGATTTTCCTTACTATAACCGTCCATGTCAAGGATGCCTATTCCATAAAGCCGCGACCGTCGGTCGCGATTTAGGCTTTTCCCGAAATGGGAATGGCCCTTTTTGAGATCTATTCTTGTTATAATACATGAAGATCAGGTTACACAAAGCAAAATGAACAGCCATAAAAATAAGCAATTACATGAATTTACTTTGGTACTTGCCAAAGACACTAAATTAACCGAGGAATTGGCCGACCAATTATTCGAAGTCGGATGTGACGACGGCTCACCAGGCATGAGTTGCGGCGTCGTATACATAAACTTTCACCGCGAGGCGGATTGCCTGGAATCCGCTATTCGCTCGGCAGTCGCCGACGTGCAAAAAGCGGGCTGCACGGTCGAACGCGTCCAAATCGAAAGCGATTCTCCACTGCTCGCTAAAAGCAACACTCATTAAAGGCAATTATTTTTTGCCTTTGTCCGCTTAATTGTCAATGGAGGGGACACTTTTGACTTGGAAAAAAGGAATTTCCTTCCTTTCAACGAGTCCCAAGATTGTATTACCAAATTCCGATATTGTTGCAGGGCGGCTGATCCAGTAATTTCCTTCTTTGTCTTGAGCAATCACCCCTTCTTCATGGGCATCAAGTGTAAAGTCTTCTAGGATATCCAAAGTACTCGGAGTTTTAAAAGCAAGTCCCGCGTAATGAGTAACACCAACTTTAGGATCAATGCGGATTCGGATGTCACGACAGCCAGGGACATCGATCACAGAATTTTGGCCGTGAAAGCCAATCTGCCCATTTCCCAGCGACAATCCTCGTTCACCATTCTTCATCATTTCTGTAACTGTTATTCCTTCGGACTTCACGCCAAAGGAACTCGCCACCTTGGAAGACTTGCTTTTCCATTTGTAGCGATCCGCGATATTGGGTTTCGGTGGTAGCGTGGATATTGCAGGCTGCACTTTGGTGCATTCATAACGATAGAGCAGGATCGAGGTTTCTATTTGGTTTTTAGCGATTGCATATTGTAAGGGTGTATTGCCTTTTTGGTCCTTCGCATCTGACTTTGCTCCTTTAGCAATTAATAGTTCAACCATTTCCTTATTATCGTTCATGGCCGCTATGTGAAGCGGTGTCGAATCTTCCATTTGCTTTGTGTCAATATCTGCTCCACTGGAAATGAGTAATTCGGCCAATTCTTTGTGGCCTTTCCAAACGGCGTAATGTATCGGAGTCCAACCTTTTCTTTCTTTAGCGTTAATCGCTGCTCCCTTGGAGAGTAGCAGTTCAGCCACTTCCTTGTGTCCATAATATGCGGCCCAGTGTAGTGGCGTGCCTTCGTAATTATCCTTTGCGTTTACATCGGCGCCTTTTTCCAACAACAATTCCACCACCTCTTTACGACCATTCGTGGCTGCAATGTGCAACGGGGTTTGACCATCCTTGTTCTTGGCATTGATAAGCGCCGGTTGTTTTTCAAGCAGCACCCGTACAGAGGTAAGGTCTCCCGTTTTCGCAGCATCATGGATTTTCACATCTTGTGCGAATAACACCGGGGTGCGAATTATGAGCATTAATATCGTAGGAATTAGGATTCTCATGTGTATGGCCCTCCACCAATGAAAAAGTAGCGACGAAATAAATCCATTCCTGGAACTGCAACCTTGACGCTTGCGAGTATTTCAAGTTGTCTCCATGGCCGGACTACGCCCTTCTCTTTTTTCCTCGTTCGGTTCTGAGATGAAATATCACTAGTGGTAGATTTCCCAATGTGTCGCCAATTACCTGATAATATAGTCAATTGGCCGGGGGGTTGCAACTACTCCCTCTAAATGATTCCAGCATTTGGCGACATTAATGCCATTCACAGTCCCCTCTGCATTTTTGATTTCATACGCATTGCGTTGTTATCACTTGAGTTATGGCAACCCATGGGAACAGTTCTCGATGCTAGAATATAGAGAGCACCCGGCGCTTGACTTGTTTTAACACTGATTCACAATGAAATGTATGGAATACATAGTGCGAATAGGTTAGCGAAATGATGATCCGATTCGGCCGTGCATCGCCGGGCATATTTTTGGCTTGGATTTTTTGCTGGGCAATTGCGATTATCCCGGCCGGACAGGCCTTGGCAACCGACGTGGTATTAAAAGACGGCCGAACGCTTCACGGCAAACTGGGCGAAATCACCGGTCTGGCCGACATTCCGCAGCCCTTCAGTCCTGACGGCGAAGGGCCGGCCCCCACGATTTTGTTGATGGACGACGATCTCAGCCGCACTTTCGTTTCCAAACGCCTGGTAAAGGAGGTCCGCCAGGATGAGGCCGGGCAGGGCGAGGAAAAATTCAACCTCCATCAACGCGCCATGCGCAACGGCCAGATCATTCGCAGCGTCGGGCCGGCCATGCGCGTGCAGCCTTTCGACGAATTCGGCCGGCGGATCTTCACCATGTACACGGTAAAAGGCCCGGTTGACATAATTCAAGGCATCACCGAGCTGACGCCCCACTGGGCCAAGGTCGAGGGCATTACGCACGTCTGGGACATGCGCATCGCCACCAGTTCCATTCCCCGCGACGTGCTGCAAAAAATCCTCCTGAAGCAGATCAATACCAAGGACGTGGAAAATTACAAGAAAATCGCCCGCTTCTACCTGCAGGCCGAGCGCTACGCCGAGGCCCGGCAAGCCCTGGACGACTTGTTGCAGGCATTTCCCGACCGGAAAGACCTGAAAGAGCAGTTGGCCCCGTCCCTGAGGGCCATCAAGCAATTGTCGGCCCAACAGCTTTTGACGGAATTGAAACTCCGCCGCGACGCCGGCCAGCATGGCTTGGTTTGGGATGGCCTGAAGAAATTTCCTTCCGACGAGGTGGGCGGCGAAATCCTCCAAGGCGCCGGAGACATGCTGCAAGATTATGAAACCAAGGCCGCCCGCTGCGTTAAAACCTTGGATAAATTCGACGCCTTGCTGCCCAAAATTCCCGACGCTTACCAGCGGGAACAACTTCGTAAAATTCGCGATGAAATGGCCGCCGAATTGAGTTTCAACACCATCGATCGCATGGCCGCTTTCCTGCAAAACGCCGACGACGCCCAAATGCCGGCCCAAGAAAAACTGGCCCTGGCCACAAGCGGTTGGCTCTTGGGCAGCGATTCGGCCATCGACCAATTGCCCGTGGCCCTGTCGATATACAACCTCCGCGGCAAATTGCGGGAATATCTGAACGAGCCGGTAAAAATCAAGCGAGAAGCGATTCTCGACGGCCTCAAATCCCAGGAAGGATCGTCGCCCGGTCTGATCGCCGATCTTTTATCGCACATGAAACCGCCCGTCGATCCGCCCCAGGCAGTCTCGCCCCAGCAGCCGGGTTATTACAAATTGGAAGTGCCCGGTTTGCCCAAGGAGCCGCCGATTACTTATTGGGTGCAACTCCCGCCCGAATACGATCCCTATAAACTATATCCCGCCATTGTCACGCTCAGCGGCGCGGGCAATACCGCCGAAAGCCAGATCGACTGGTGGGCGGGCGATTGGGTTAAACCCGGCCAGGCCTCGGAAAAAAACGAAAACGCCGCCAATCCTCCCGCGCAGGTGAAATAAAACCGGATGAAAAACAGCCCGGCGAGAAAAAGCCGGCTGAAAAAGCCCCCGCCCTTCTCCATGTCGCGCAACGGTCATGCGGCCCGATACGGTTACATCGTAATCGCCCCGGAGTGGACCGTGGAACATCAAAAACAATACAACTACTCCGCCCGGGAACACGCCGCCGTGTTGAACAGCTCCGCGACGCCTGCCGCCGGTTTTCCATCGACACCGATCGCGTTTACTTGTCCGGCTATTCCATGGGCGGCGACGCCGCTTGGGACATCGGCCTGGCCCATCCCGATCTTTGGGCAGGCGTGATCCCCATCTCGGCTCAGGCCGACCGCTATTGCAACTTCTATTCGGAAAACGCCAAATACGTGCCCTTTTACGTGGTTCTCGGCGAACTCGACGGCGCAAAACTCACCAAAAACGCCCTTGATCTGGACCGCTACTTGAAGCGCGGTTACGATGCCACCGTGATCGAGTACGAGGGCCGCGGCCACGACGATTTTCACGAGGAAATACTGCGAATCTTCGATTGGATGGGCCGATTCCGCCGCAATTTCTTTCCCCGCGAATTCACCTGCTCGACGATGCGCGATGGGGATTCCTTTTTTTGGTGGGTGGAGTTGGAAGGCATGCCGCCCAAATCGCAGGTCGATCCCGATCACTGGCCCCCTCCAGCCGGAACTCGGGCCGCACAAGTCAAGGGAAAGATCACCGGAAACAATATCAACGTCTTTGCCGGAAGCGCGCAAGTAACCGTCTGGCTCTCGCCGCAGATGCTCGATTTCAAACAGCGCGCAAGCATCGACGTCAACGGGCAGACGATCAACGCCAGGGAGCCGTTTCTCCAGCCCGATCTCCGCACGCTCCTCGAAGACGTCCGCACTCGCGGCGACCGCCAGCATCCCTTCTGGTTACGCCTGGACAGCGCCGCCGGGCCGCGCGGGTAAAATAAGAACAGATGCACAGTTCGGTTCTCTATTTTTTAACCGTGCTGTTTTCCGCTTGCTTCGATTGCAATTCGGCTTGCACTTGCGGTTCCAGTTGAGTCTTGCTTTCCGGCGGCGTTGCCGGATCCGCGGATGTCGGCTGGACCATCCGGCGTTTTTGCTTCGGCGGGCGTTTTTGGAGCGTGATGAGTTTTGCGAGTCCGGTTTCGTTTGCGGCTCCGCCGGCGTCTGCGATTGCGATGACTGAACGGTTTGCTCGCCTTTAACGGCTTCCATATTCAGTGTGAAACCCTTAAGGAACCAGCCGTCTTTCTCGCTTGTTATTTGCATGCCGGCCGGGTTGAGGTAATGGCGCACCATTTCGTAGTCGGGCATTTTGCTGCCGTCGATCTTTTGCTGCCTCGCGCCCTTCTTGCCTTCCCCAAAAAGATTGTTCAAAAACTTGGCAAACATCGACTCGCTTTCCGGCATCTTGTTCTGCTTGATCATTTCATACGTGGGGCGATATTCCTCGTCGGTCCGCGAAAATATCCTGCCGCACTTGTCTTGCGGAACCATTTGATCGATGGTTTCCTTGACCATCTGATAATCAACGTCCTTGACCAGCGGATCGTCGGACCTCAACACTTTCAGCAGGAAATCCAAGTGCGAGGCGATGAACAGGTTCCCGTCCACCACCGTGGACGCCGCGTGCGGCATGACGTTTTGCTGATTGGTCTTTTTCCGTTTCGCCTGGGGCACCAGGTCGGGCACGTCTCCCAGCGAAACCTCCGGGCGTGTCCATCTCCGGCCCCTCGTTTTCCACGATCTCCCAGATCACGTGACCGTCGATTTCGCGCCGCTTGGCGGTAGGATCGTTTCCAAACCACTTTTGCAGCGCCTTGGCCACGGCCTTGTCGTCGGTGCTCTCGATGGCGAACAACAGCCGTTCGCTGGCGGTGGTGATGGGCAATTCATAATCGGTCAACATCGACACCCGCTGTCCCAGTTTCTTGAACAACTCCTCGCGCAGGTCGATTTGCGGCCCGTTGGGATCTTCTTTCTCTCCTTTAAGCACGTCGGCCCATGCGCCCGATTCGCCCGCCCCGTACAGTTCGTCAAACAACGGACCGAAATTGTCAAAGGCATTAAGGACGTCGAAATATAACGTGCTGTATGTGGCAATCTCGCGCGGCACCCACTTTTGCGGCGTGTAATCCTTGCCGTTAAGAAGCACCAGCATTTTCATGGCATTCTTGTAGGGCAAGGGGGCATATACGGCGGTGCGGTGCACCAGGTCGAATCCCTCCGATGAAAAACTGGCGTATCCGCCCATGCCCTTGAATCGCCCCCACGCCCTGGTTGCGCATTATTTCCAAGATGCTTTTGCCTTTGCGGCGCTGTTGCGGCGGTTGGGCGGCCCGGGCAGCCGCCGCATAGCCCAACGGATAAATAAACCAGCGAATTTGCGGCGTAATGTCGGGAATATCCGTCTTGCATCGCTCCAGGACCTTGTTGAAACCCTCAACCTCCGACAAGCTGCCGCCTTTTTTGCCCGCCAGCCGGCCGAGAATCCCTCGCATGACCGCCAAATCGTCCGAAGAACATAGCACGTTTCCAGTCAGAACATAATATGACAAGCGGGGCTTGGGCTGATCCTTGCCCGCAGCCGCGCCTGGCCGATTCAGTCTGCCGACCCCCAGGTAATTTGCTGGCCGCGGCCTCTTGCTCCTCCGGGGGAATGGGCATCTCGAATTGAATCACCTGATCGGGACATTCCTCCACTTTCAAAACAGTTCGCTTGCCGCCCTGGTCCGTAAGATTCTTTTTTACCCGGTCCATCAGTTCGCGGGCCTTGTCCAGTTTCCCGCGTCGCATCGATCACGATCGCCAGGGCCGAGGTGTTTTCAACCGGCTCGATAAGTCCCACGCACACCTCGCCGCTCGACACTTCCTTCAAATCGTCCAGGGTCAATCCCAGGCGGGCGTGAACCGCCGACCAGCGGATTTCAAACTGCCGCCGCACGTCCTTCGTGAACGCCTCCATCTTCGGATCGGCGGTAAGTTTTCCCAGTTGGGTCTTGTTGTAATTCTCGCTTAACGTGTCGAATTTGGTTATGGCTATAAAACCCCGGGTAGTATCGGGAAATAAGAATTCGCCGGGAGGAACCGCCTCGGCAAAGATTCGACCTTCCAAGAGCAATAACAAAACAAATCAGTCCCGAACATATCCAAGTTGCAATACGCATCACTGCAAAACTCCTTAAATAACTGAGGAGGAAGCTTTAATTGACGCAGTTTTCCTAATCGGAAAAGTCAATAGTTCTAGACGAAAGTGTATTACCACACGCCGCCTTACGCTAGATCGGTCGGCAAAACTGGGAAAATGAATTGGGTTGTTCATTCTTTGCCGATTGACCGAATCGAATACATTTTTTCAAATATTTTACACGGTAAACTCTTTGTATATTCGCCAGTCATCCTATATTCTCACTGTTTCCCATTTCATTTGCAGTTTGATTCACAATTTGATACTGTTCCAATCGCACTTAGCCATCCTGACCCATCTCCATTGGAGAGCGCTAGTGAGGGCTAATCGCGATGAATTCGCAGTTCTAATCCTTGTCTGTATGAAGTTTTATGTCTTGGCATAGGCTCTTAAACCTAGACCAGTGACTCAGTCAATCAACCCCTAGCCTCTAGTCCCTATCCACTAGCCCTGTCATAATACCGTCCATGCGAGATTTCCAGCACGAAAGCCTAAGCCACGATCCGATTCACGGGTATATTCCCTTCACATCCTCGGTAAGTGCCCTCGCTTCGGACGCCCCCGGCGACGAAGCGACCGAGCAGCAGATCATCGACCATCCCTGGCTGCAGCGGCTCCGCCAGATTCACCAGTTGCAAACGGCCTGGTGGGTCTTTCCCACTGCCGAGCACACCCGGTTCCAGCATGTTTTGGGCTCGATGCACCTGGCCAGCCGCACGGTCGAGACGCTTTTCGACAGCCTCAAAGACGTTTGTCCGGACGTGCCCAGCCGCGGTTACGTCGAATCGCTCATGCGCTTGGCCGCGCTTTTGCACGACGTGGGCCACGGGCCGTTCGGCCATTTTTTCGACGAGCATTTTCTGGCCGACTATGGCTTGACCCACGAAACCCTGGGCAGCGAAATCATCCGCCGCGACTTTGCCGATCTGATCGCCCGCATTCGCCGCAATCCAAACACCAGTCTCGATAGCGGCGAAACGCTCGATCCCCAGCAGATCACATTCCTCATCACCCGGCCTCAAAAACTAACAAGGTTGGCGACAGTTTAACTGCGCCCCAACAGTGCCCAAATGGCTGCGTTTTTTGCGCAGCCTGTTCAGCGGCCTGTACACGGTCGACAACATGGATTTCGTGCTCCGCGACGCCTACATGTCCGGCTACAGCACCAAGGCCTTCGACCTCGACCGGCTCCTGCACTACAGCATGTTCACCGAAAAAGGACTTACCATCCACGAACGCGGCCTGTCGGCCTTGGTGCGGTTCATCTCCATGCGGGCCGAACTGTTTCGGGCCATATATTTTCATCGCACCGTCCGGGCGATCGACCTGGGATTGCAGGAACTTTTCCTGGAAAGCAAACCATTCCTCTTTCCGGGCAATCCGCTGGAACATCTCGACGAGTATCAGCAATTGACCGAATGGTCGCTGTTGATGCAGGTTTCCGCCTGGCCGAAAAGCAACGACCCGAAACTCCGCGACCTGGGCCGGCAATGGCAGCAATTCCTGGGCCGGCATCTCCGCTGGAAAATGGCCTGCGAGCAGACGATTTTCTTCGCCCCCGGCGAATCCGAGCAAAGCAGCGTGTTTGGCAGCGAAAAATCGTTCGAGGCGGCCGTGCGCGGCGCCCTGCCCAAGGAACTGAAGGACTTGCCCATCCGCGTCGATACCGCCCGGCACGTGCATCGCCCCGGCGCCCATACTCCGGCGGCAGGCCAGAATTTCCTTTACGATCCGGTAAACGGCCGAATCCGCAGCCTCGACGACCGCGAACTCTTCCGCCGCATCGCCATCTGCTACCGCATCTGCCGCATTTACGCCCAGGACAACCGCCACAACGCCGAACTGGCCGCCGCCATGGACCGCCTCATCTCCGGCGCCACCGATGACGCCACAAATATGTAAAGCCGCGACCATTGGTCGCGCTATTGGGATTGGAGATAAAGTGGGGTGGTCAGTTTACTGACCACCAAAGGGATTGGGAATTGTTTAGCAGCGACCGGGCACCGACCGCAGGTTGGTCGGGGAGCGTTAAGATTGGCCGCGACCGGGCACCAACCGAATCACTCGTTCCCACGCTCTGCGTGGGAACCCGATTTATGCCTCAAGTTTTACGCCCATTTATGGGCGTTGTCCGCCGCAGGCGGTCTTAGGCCCGGCGTTTACGCCGAGTAAGAAAGGCGTCCCGATATGCCGTTCTCTGTCAGCCCCGTTCAACGGGGCTCCTGCTCTTGAGCCGACATCTTGGTTAATCGTTATGTTATGATATAATGATGGGAGATAAAAAAAATGCTTCGGAATTTGTTAATATTAAAATGGCAATTAAGCCAAGGAGGTAAAATTCATGAATAAAATCGTACACGGCATTGTTCACGGAAATACTATAGAGCTAAAGGAAAATCCCGGCATAAGCGACGGACAAGAAGTACGGGTAATCCTATCAGTCGCCAAAAAATCACGTCCCTGGGGCGAAGGACTTAAAAATTCGGCAGGTGCACTTGCCAACTCATGGACCGATCAAGACGATAAAATCCTCGATGAACTGCACCGTCAACGAAAATGCGACACGGGCAGGGAGATTCCCGAATGAGTTTTCTATTGGATACCAATATCTGCTCCGCGCATCTCCGCAGAACTACCATTTTCACACATAAGTTTATTCAATATGCAGGCAGGCTGCATTTACCTACTATAGTCCTTGGTGAATTATATGCCTGGGCTTACAGCCGGGATAATCCAAGTGAACTCTTGAAATTAATCGAAAACGAATTGATCGAAGACGTGAAAATTCTTCCATTCGATGAATTTGCCGCGTTCGAATTTGGCAAGATTCGAGGAAGTTTTATCCGTCAAGGAATCGTTTTCAGCTTTATGGATCTTGCGATTGCTTCTATTGCACTGGCTAACGATTTAACTCTGGTGACGCATAATACGGCGGATTTTGTTAAAATCCCAAATCTGCGGATAGAAGATTGGCTAACTTAATCTTATTGGAGACATTATTATGGAAGCCTCAGTATGGGCTGCCATTATAGCAGTTGCAGGAGCGGCGCTTTCATTTTACCTTACGAAGTATTACGAACGTAAAATGGAATGGCAACGGGAGAAAATCAATCATTACAAAACATTCCTTTCTGCACTTTCGGATCTCGCAAATAACAAAGGTGATAAAAAGGTTCTTGAAAAAATGGCCCATGCAAGCAATGATTTAGCAATTATTGCACCGCAAACTGTCATTTCTGTATGGATGGAATTAAACAATGAGCTTTCAAATGAAAACTTTTCAATAGATCGACAGGACGCATTGCTTAGAGAATTAGTATTGGCAATTCGCCAAGATATTAATTTACCAAATAAAGATGATCCGAATACATTTTCTTTCACGTTACTTACCGGTAGTAAATCTAACAAATAATCTTCCAATCAAAATGGCTTATGTTATTTGCTCCAAGTGGCCAATTCTTTACTAGAAATCCGCAGCACGATCTGCTACAATCATCGCGTTGCATTATTATAATAATTCTCATACATAGGTTTTGACTGCGAATGGACTCCCCCTTTGGAACGAAAGATGGCGGGAGGTGAGCGTATAAACGTGGAAAAACACGATTTTGGTGACCAAAGTTATTCACTTGTTTTTAAGCAAAATAATCAGTAAGCCACATCAGTAACGTGGAAAAATCGCGATTTAGTGCCCAAAAAACCATGACAAATAATCCCGACTACATCCAATACGACAATCCCCTTATCACCCGTTACGCCTCGCCGGAGATGGTCGCCCTTTGGGGGCCGCGACGGAAGTTCAGCACTTGGCGCAGGCTTTGGGTGGCACTGGCCGAGGCCGAGGCCGAACTGGGGCTGCCCATCACCCGGGCACAGATCGAACAGCTTAGGGCCCACGTGGATGATATCGATTTCGAGAATGCCGAGCGTCACGAGCGGCGCTTGCGCCACGATGTTATGGCACACGTGCATGCCTACGGCGACGTCTGTCCCGACGCCCGGGCGATCATCCATCTTGGTGCTACCAGTTGCTACGTTACCGACAATACCGACCTGATTTTATTACGCGAGGCCTTGCAGCGTATCCGCGGCCGGGTGGTGGCGGTGATCGAGCGACTCTGGCCGAGTTCGCCCAAAAGTACCGCGACCTGCCTTGCCTGGGCTTCACGCATCTGCAGCCGGCCCAGCCGACCACCGTGGGCAAGCGGGCCTGTCTCTGGGCGTACGATTTTGTCATGGACCTGGCCGAAATCGAACATCGTTTGGCAAGTCTCAAGGCCCTGGGCTCAAAAGGAACCACCGGCACGCAGGCGAGTTTTCTGGAACTCTTCCACGGCGACCACGAAAAAGTCCACAAATTGGAAAAACTCATCTGCCGCAAGATCGGCTTTGACGCCGCTCATGCCGTAAGCGGCCAGACCTATTCGCGAAAGATCGATTCCCAGGCGCTCGCCGTGCTCTCGGGCGTTGCCCAAAGCGCCCACAAAATGGCCACCGACATCCGGCTTTTGGCCCATCGCAAGGAACTGGAAGAACCCTTTGAAACCGAGCAGATCGGCTCCTCGGCCATGGCCTACAAGCGGAACCCCATGCGATGCGAACGGATCTGCTCGTTGGCCCGATTTGTAATGAGTCTCGAATCCAGCGCCGCGCAAACCATGGCCGTGCAATGGCTGGAACGCACGCTGGACGACAGCGCCAATCGCCGCCTCACGCTTCCGCAGGCCTTTTTGGCCGCCGACGCCGTGCTAATCCTCTGCCAGAACGTGACCGGCGGGCTGGTGGTTTATCCCAAGGTGATTGCCGCCCATTTGGCGGCCGAATTGCCCTTCATGGCCAGCGAAAACATCCTCATGGCCGCCGTGGCCGCCGGCGGCGACCGGCAGGATCTGCACGAGCGGATCCGCCGTCACAGCCAGGCCGCCGCGGCAGTAGTCAAAGAACAAGGCGGCCAAAACGATTTGATTGCCCGGCTGGCCGCCGATCCGGCCTTTGCCAAAGTGGATCTCACGGCCGTGATGGAACCTTCGCAATTCGTCGGCCGCGCCCCGCAACAGGTGGACGAGTTCCTTGAAGAAGTTATCGCCCCCATCCGCACAAAATACGGCACGATTGGCATCGCTGAAGCAGACGTGAAAGTTTAAGTGGCACGGGCATCTTGCCCGTGTTTCCCAAGCACAGACTGGCGCCATGCCCACGTTTAACGTGGGTATGTTAAGCACTGCAAAATGGCCACTTAAGCATGGCCACGGCTTCTGCCGGTAGAATTAACCTGTTATATGCGCGGCACGATTCCGCGGCTAAACCGAAAAATGTTGACTGAAAACTGCCTACCGAAAAGTTTGCCGAAAAGTCATTACCCGATTTCATCCAGCAATCGCTCCACCGCGGCGTTGAGTTTGGCCTCGGTTTCGTATGTGCCCGAGGCGATCTCCTGGCGGATATCATTGACGCGATCTTGCCGGATGTCGGGAATATCGCGGGCTTCCGCCACCAAGCGCGCGGCATCGGAAATTTCCACGGAATCGTGGATCGCAGACGTATTTTCCGTCTTCGCGGGCGCCTGGGTGTTGCGGACGTTGTGCGGGGCTCCGACCGATTGCGGGCCGTGCAGTTGATTTGGACCGTAAATGTGCATCGCTGTCTCTCCTTAAGGACGAGGTCAAATTCGCGTCCTTGCTTGTAAACCTTACCTTCCACCGTCGCCTCGCTTGGCATCCGCCGTGACATTTCCAATGGGCTCTAGCATTGTTGGCACTGGTGTCATCGGCCGGCGTTGCGCCGTGGATTAAATCAAACTCAAAACCCTTCGCTCGTGCGGATTTCCTGCTGCCTTTTGCTTGTAACGCCTTTGACGGCCCGACTTCCTCTTTCGCGTTGCCTTGCCTAATCGCGTGGTGTTTTCCGGCCACATCGACGCGGTGAATTTACGCGACAATTCATCCGCGATTTGTATCTGTTGTGCGCGATCTGGCGCTTACTCCTATTTTGTCTCGCCGCCGTCAAAAAGCCAAGCGGAAAAAGCAAACAAATCCGACAAGCATAATTAAGACGATTTTAAAAATCGTCCTATCCGATTGTAGCAGGCGGTTTAAGAAACCATCCTATCAACCGCTGCCTGCACTACTATACGGAGTTCCACTGCCGCGGGTTCTACACGGCAATAAAATTTTCCAATAAAGAAAAAACCCTCTAATGCGGCGGGATTATAGGCGGTTGCCGAAATCTGGACAATATCTATCTGGCCATTAGGCCGCAGGAAACAGGCAGTTGGGAATGAAAAATAGGGTTTAGGGGATAGGAAATGGAGATAGGAGACAGGAAATGGGCGAAAGAGGCGGATTTTAATGCTAAATTATTCGTCAATTTTGGGCCTGTACTGTCGATCTGTGGCACGTTGATCTGACAGACCACCAAAGTAATTGCAAAAGAATGGGCAGTCACCTCGCAAGACCTCTTATCCCAGACATTTACAGAACTCGGTTCAAAGCCGGTCTCATTTTTTTTCAACCACAAAGGCGTGTTTGTGGAAATTGCCGGAATTATCGGAACTATCACTTGGTTTCAGGGGTTAGAGTCTGTGGAATGTGTTGTAATGCCTTCAATTCCCTCAGTTTAGGAGACTGACAATGCACAGGCTAATTCTCTGTTTGCTGACGGGGTTAACTATCGTTTTTCTTCCCCAATATCTATTGGCGGAAGATCCAGCCGGGCCGCCGGGACCTTCTAAAGCCCAGACCTGCCGGGCCAAATCCTGAAATCTTGTTTAACCGCCTGGATGCCAATCACGACGGTTTATTACTCAGGATGAACTTCCTCCGGGCATGCAGGAAATGTTTAAACAACTGCTATTCCTGGCCGATGCCAACGGCGACGGAAAAATCACCAAGGAAGAATTAACCGCTGCACTTAATCAGCATCGCCCAGGTCCGGGTAGCGAACCATCGCCTCTTGGCCGTCGTTCTAGCGAACCGGAAGGACAAGCTGATCAGATGCAAGGGCCGCCGTTTGGCCGCCGTTTCGGTGGACCTGAAGGACGACCTGGTGAGATGACAGGACGACCGTTTGGCCGGCAGGGAATGGGACCCGGTCGGATGGGCGGACCAGAAGGGCGACCTGATCAGATGGCAGGGCCGCCTTTCCGGGGACCTGGTGAAGAACCGCCTCAAAAACCAGCCGGCGTCGATGGTCCGGATGGACCGGTTCAAGTGCAAGTTTATACTATTAACGAGGCCGATCCGCAAACGACGTTGAAAGTGCTGCAAACCTTGTTGGCAGGCAAACCCGATGTGCGCATGGACATCGATCCAAAGACCAACCACCTGATCGTTCTTGCCCGGCCCGCCGAACATGCCACGATTCGGGCCGTCTTGGATCAGATGCAACAAGACGCTCGCCAGGTGGTGGTGATCCGCTTGAGAATAGTCGATCCGCAAACGGCCGTGCTTTCGATCAACAAGCTTTTCGGCGGCGACGATGCATCCAAAGGCTGCACTAGTGGTGCTCCTCAAGTAGATGCCGATCCAAGCACCAGACAACTCTTGATTCGCGGCACCCTGTCGCAAATCGATCAAATTAAGTCCCTGCTGCAAAAAATGGGTGAGATTGATGCCAAAGAACCGGCCACTGCCATGCCAGGACCGCCCTTTGGCGGACGAGGTGGGCAATTTGGTCGGATGGGCGGACAGGGCTTCGGAGGACCGGGAATGGGTCCCGGTTGGATGGCACGGCCAGGGCTTTGGCGGACCAGAAAGGGATTCTGGTTGGATGGGCGGACAAGGCTTTGGCGGACCAGGAATGGGGCCCAGGTGGATGGCAGAACAGCGTTCTGGTGGCCCGAAATCAGGATTTGATCGGATGCCAGGACAACCGTTTGGTGGACCAGGCGGGCAACGTGGACGAATGGACGGGCCGCCGTTTGGCCGAGGCGGACCGGACGGCAGACCTCCGCAAATGGCAGGTCCTAATTTCCCGGGACCTAACGCAGGACCGCCTTGGATGAGAGGGTCGCACTTTAACGGACCAGAACAACGGCCCTGGGCTGGGCCCGGATATGGACCTCCGCATCGTTGGGCTGCCTTCGAACCCTGCAACAGCGTCCCTGGCAGCAATATGGGCGTTGGGGACCGCCGAATCATCCTTGGCAACAGTATGGTCATTGGGGACCGCCCAACCCTCCCTGGCAGGCCAATTTTGGAAGACCCAATCATCATCGCATGGCCCCTTGGATGGCTCCTGGGATGGCATACGGGCCCGGGCCGCGGCGTCCTTGGCAGCCCAATGGACAAAACTGGTATCAGCAATTGTTGTCTTATAATGCAAGACCGCATCGCCAGGAATTCAATCCTAAGGCCCTTTTTGACCGCCTGGATACAAACCATGACAATCAACTGAGCTTTGAGGAATTTTCCCAGGGCATGAAGCATTTATTGCATGCCGTTCTGCCCGGCCCCGGCCCGCAATGGGCACGGCCGGTCGGCTGGTTTGGCGGGCAAGGTTTTGGACCGCCCGCAGGATCCTCCATGGTGAATTATCCACGGTTCTCGGCCTGATGTGCATTTGAGGAGAGAATTACCAGGCTTTTCCAAAACTTCGACAATAACCACGACGGAAAACTCACTAAGGATGAAGCCCCGCCTGGGATCCAGAAAAATTTCGACCGCATCGACGTGGACAAAAAAGGATTTATTACCCCGCGCGATCTGTACCGGGCGATTTCCCATTTGCGGCACAGGTCGGAAGCTCAAAAACCGGTCAATCCAGCAGGCGATGAAAAAACTCCGGAAAAACCGCCGGCTAAGGATAAATCCGAGTAAAGAAATTCCGATTATATAAAGTTTAAAACATACTTTCTCATTGCGCCCGGCATGCACTAACGTGTTTTGCCGGGCGTATTTATTGCGACTTGCCGATTTGACGCTAATCCGGTCTTTTTTCTGATAAACCACGAACTCTGAACCTGCCGGGCATGTCTTACGTAGTGTTACTAGAAGACGATGTTAAGGAACGTGGTAATGAATAACCTCGATCAAAACCTGCTCAACTTTGTAAGCATCGGCCGGGACCATTGGGACGTGCCGGTGCGGGTGGAATTGCGTGCTTACCTCGATTTCACCCGCCGCATCAACGTCCAATTGCGGCATTTGACCGAGCGCTGGGAAAGGGATTTTGGGCCGGTTCCAAAACGCTATAAACGTCAACGCCCCAACCAACCACGTTGAAAATGATGAATGTTGAACGCTGAATGATGAATTTTTCAGGATGGAGCGAAGAGAACGATCGCGCAAACATGACAACTGAAAAAAAGAAACCGCTTGCAGTCTAGCTAAATACCCTAACACCAAATACTTTTCCTCCAGGTAACGCCCGAGCGTGGCATATTTCCACTTGCCCTCCCGCCAATGCCGTGCCGGACACGCCTGGAGGAATTTTTTTATTTATTGAGTCTCAGATTGATAAAGTTACAAAAGTTGGGGCGGCAGTTGAGTTGTACTGCCGCCCCCTGATTTGTCTATTGGGACGGGAGTACAACTTCCGTTCCAACATAGGCGTTGGCTTCAGGGCGGTTTTAACCCTATGTTAACGGATTTGACATTTTGCATTATGGCGCTGCTGGCACTGGCATTGCCCATACGTTGTGATTGAATCCGACGGCAATCAAATACTCGCCGTTGCTGTACAAACCCATGAAGAGTTTGTTCATACCAGAATTGTTGTAGGTGTCCGTCCACGTCGTTCCGCCGTCAGTGGATTTCGCGATGACGCTGTCGCCTGCGACGTAAATCGTGCCGTTGATGGTAGTCACCGCCCGGAGAGATGCCCTGATGGTGGTGTCACGGAGCGTCCAGACGTCGGCGTCCGGGCTGGTGTAGATGGTCGGATTTTCGTCCAATCCAAGTCCGCAAGCGAGAAACTCATTGCCCGTCCAGGTGCAGGATTCGAATGGAACCGACGTGGGCGCGGTCTTGGGTGTCGTCCAAGTAACGGAATCACTGCTGATGAGAATGCCATCATTCCCGACGGCAACATAACGCGTGCCCGAGTAACTGAAACTGGAAAGGATTATTTTGCTTCCTGAGTCGCGGCTGGTCCATTTAATGCCGTCCGGGCTGGACAAGATCGTTCCCCAGGTCCCGCCGGCGAGATATTGATGTCCGTCCCAAAACAATCCCCGCAGATCATTTTTGGTGGGAGAAGTGCGATTTGTCCATTTGAGTCCATCCGGGCTGGTCATGATGGAACCCGCTTCGCGCACGACAACATATTGATTATGGGCATAAACAATCGCGCGAAAGTCGGGATCGCCGGTGAAGGTTTGGGTCGTCCAAGCGCCGGTGCTGTTGTTGCGGGTGGCGATGAGTCCATCAATACCCACGGCGACCGTTTCCTTTGCAGTGCCGGCGACGGCGAAGAATGAGCCAATGCTTTGGCCGTTGTTCCAGTTCGTCCAAGTCTGATTGCCTGCCTCCTTTTTCTGAGGCGGAGTGATATGTTCGAAGCTGATAATCACGTTGTCCTTGTCGAAGGTGAATTTCTGTTCGCCGATCATCGTATCGCGGTCCCAAATTTTTGCTTCAAATTTATAGCGAATCGATCGGGTTCCGTCCGGATTCTTTTCGACGTTGCCCCATTCCAGCGATTTTCTGGCGGTAATATCCCGGGCGTTGTGCAGAAAGAAGTTCTCGACCAAGCCCATCAATAGAAGCTTGTCGCTATCCGGGGTATCAGATTTTGCCCGCTCATAATTTTCCGGCGATATTATTTCGCCCTTAAACGGTTTCGTTTTTCCGGTGACTATGTCTTTGGTCTCCAGAAAATTCTTCCAAAGGCCGTCCTTTTTTTGATCAAATTTACTCCTGGCGGCTTCCAGGCTTGAGAAACGGTCCTCGCCCAGGTTCTTCCACAAGCCGTTGATCCTTCCGAAGCTTCTGGCGCTATAAGGATCGCGGCCGACACCCTCCGGAAAGTTCAATTTAGAAATCACTTCGGCAAAATCATCGTGATAAACGGCGACCTCGATTATTTCAGAATTTTGTATGGCCTGTAAAAAAACGTCTATGTCCTTTCCCTTAAAAAATTTCTCCATCGCATTTATTGTGTTGAGGCCGGAATCGCGCCAATAGCTTAGCTCCGCCACAGATTTGGCATTCTTGTTTACATTTGCACGTTGATAAGCGGCCCAAGCCGATTCGGGCGTGGAAAGGTCGATTTTCTCCGAAAAATCTTTGACTGATTTGTTTACCGTACGTCGTAGGACAGTTGGTTGGGAGTCATCGGACTTGTCTTTAGAAGCCGGCGATTGGGCTTTGGTGCCGGCCGCCAAAACCGCAACGCTTACAAACAAAACCGCCAACACGCTCATGGTAAAAGGTCTGATTCTTGTCATAACAGTTCTCCTTGTGTCGAGCAGTCCGGCCACACGCTGTTCCAACGGCCAATTGTATTGAAACAGTCCTACGTGGGCCAAACCGGGTGAAAGGGGACGGATTCGCCGGGAAAGATCAAAAAGCGTTTGCGCATATCGCGGGCCGTCGGTTTGCCGCAGTACGTAATTATCGCAAACCTCTTCCCGGGCACGAGACAAATTGCGATTCATGAACCATACAAGCGGATACGGCCAAAACAACACATCGGCTATCCGCTGCAACAGTCCGATCAGCGTGTCGCGCCGTAGCACGTGGGCACACTCATGAAGCAGCACGTCGCGTAGCTCATCTCGCTCCAAACTGTCAACCAATTCCTGGGAAAGAATGATAACCGGTCGAAAAACTCCGGCGATAATCGGCGTGATGTGAATTCGTTTTTCGGTCCAAAGCATGATTCGCGGCACTTGATTGATGCCCAGGACGCGGCTGATTTCGGCGAACATCGGCCGTAAATTATCATCCTCGTCAGGCGACCGGATCGTCGCATACAATCGCCGCAGTGCGAATCCGCGCCGGACAAGGCGAATCAGCATGTACGATATGCCCAAGCTCCAAATTGCTATCGCGAGAAAGGCAAATATGCGGAGCCGGTCGGCGGTGGTAAACGAATTTTCCGCTTTCGGCGTAATCTTCGATACATCCTGGACCGAAAAACCGGCGGTATCCGCCGGTTGCTTTCCGGCATATTCGTTATCAGTCAGCCGCCGAGCATCCGTCTGAGTATTTAACGGTTTGAAGTCAATATCTTCATTGATCGGGGGATATGCGATATCCGGATTTGCAGTTACAGTTGTAAGGGAAGGAGTCTTGGGCATTGATACGGTTAAGATGCAAAGACCGGCTGAATCGGCGATATATGTGGTTGCCGGACTGAAAATTACGACAATCAGTGCAAACAACCAAACATTATGGCGAGCCGCTGCGTTGTGGCGGAAAACAATCCTCGCCAAAAGCCAGGCCGCCAGAGTTGCCACTGTCGCCTGAAGCAGAATCTCGGCCATGAATAACGAATATTTATCGCCGGGATATAGATGCAAAAGGAAGCTCATGATTTTTCCCTCCCGCCTTTTCGATTTGCCTTCAAGATCATCGCCCGGATGCGTTGGGACTCCTCCGGCGACAGTTCACCGCCTTCCAAGAGCGACATTACTAATCCTTCCGCCGATCCTTCAAAAACCGTGTCCACAAGGCGGCGGATTTCTTCCGCCCTGGCTTGTTCGCGAGGCCGGGCGGCGGTGTAGCGATAGGCATTTCCCACGCGCCGCGGCTCGAGCCAACCCTTATCGACCAGTCGTGTTATCAGGGTCAATACGGTGTTCCGGGCCACTGGTCGGCGGGTGGAAAGTATGCGCCACACCTCGGCCACGCCCACTTCACCGCCGGCCCAAACGATGTTCATGATTTCCCGCTGTGCTTCGGAAATCGGAGCGGATTCGCGTTTTTTCATTGTATAAATCCTCAATATTGCCTACATGATGTAGGTATTTATACCGACTTAAGTAAGCAATGTCAAGCGATTTGTTATCGAATTTCAAAAATATTGAATTTCTAACAGAGGCTGCCCGGAAGCACGTCGCTTGTCCATAAAACCGCGACCGTTTGTCGTGGTTGAATTGCAGCTCTAGCCAGCAATATGGAGTAGAAAAATGATACAGTCAGAAAGATGGAGGGATGAAAAGAGAACTGTGTAAATTGTAACTTGTTTACTACAAAGAGGTTACTGAATATTATGACCCGAATTCCGGGCGGCGGCGGGCGAGTTGGCCTTGCAGGCGCTGCACTATCGAACTGTGCATCTGGCTCACGCGGCTTTCCGACAGGTCCAGCGTTGCGCCGATCTCCTTCATGGTCAGTTCTTCGTAATAGTAGAGGATGATAATCAGCCGCTCGTTGCGGTTTAAGCCCTTTGTGACCAGACGCATGAGGTCGTTTTTTTGAATCCGCCGCGTGGGATCTTCACCCTTCTTATCTTCCAGGATGTCGATCTCGCGGACGTCTTTGTAGCTGTCGGTCTCGTACCATTTTTTATTGAGGCTGATGAGATTCACCGCGTTGGCGTCGAGCATCATTTTTTCCAGCTCGGGCACGGAGATGCTCATGGTCTGGGCCAGTTCGATTTCCGTCGGTTGGCGGCCCAGTTTGGCCTCCAGGCTTTTCATGGCCTCGTTGAGCTTGCTGGCCTTGGAGCGGACCAAGTCGCGGCACCCAGTCCATGGTTCGCAGTTCGTCGAGCATGGCCCCGCGGATACGCGGCACGCAGTATGTCTCGAATTTCACGCCCCGGGAAAGATCGAAGGCGTCGATGGCGTCCATCAGCCCGAATACGCCGGCCGAGATCAGGTCGTCCAGTTCGACTCCTTCCGGCAGACGGGCCCAAATCCGCTCGCCGTTGTATTTCACCAGCGGCAGATAACGTTCCACCAGCCGGTTGCGGAGCTCCTGGTTGCACATGTCCCTTTTAAATTCGATCCACAGTTGCTCAACATCGTCCGGAGCAAGAGTAGTTGCCATGCGATCCTCCATGATGACGCGCTATTGTTTAGCGCTGGCCTTTTGAGATCCTTCTCAAATCAGTTATCATTTTTCAGTCTTCCGCATCCATCCTTCATCATCTTTATCTTTCATCATTCATCTTTTCGGACAGTTCGGCAGCCAAGCGGGCGTTAACGCTTTCCTCCACGATCCGTCCGGCGATCCAGCCGATGACAAGTCCGATGATGCCGAAAAGCAGTAAGTTAAGCCAAGCGGTCCGGAGAATCGATTCCGCGTCGCCGCCGTGAATCCAGCCGCGTACCAGGGTCGTCAAAAACGACAGCAGGCCGAGGATTCCGCAATAAATTCGTGCCACGAGTTGTTCCTGGGTTGCTATTAAACTTTATATATTCACTCTAGTTTAACAGCACATCGGGTATCGATAATGCTCACCCATTATCGGCCGATGCCCGAGGAAAGTTGACTTTTTCTCCTGTTTCTAAACTCCTTTTGTCATTAAAGTTACATCTATTAACCCTGTCATGCTTGAAGTTTGGAGTTGGATTGTTCATTTCCGCCGATCTGCCATTGCCATTGCCGATCGCCGGACCGATTATCGTTTTCCAGTCCCAAAATCAATTTCGCCAATCGCCGCGAATCGGCTATTTCAATATCATCCGGCACATTCTGACCATTTGTAAGATAACTTACCGGCAGGCGGCTCGATCGCAACACCGGCAGTACAGTTCCCCAGGCCGTTGGCTTCATCGAGTTTGGTAACTATGAGAGCGGTAGCGCCGACCGCGGCGAAGCGTTCGGCGGTCTGTTGCAGAGTGCGCGACGCAGCCACGCTGCTTAGGACCAGGTGCACCTCGTCGGCCGAGGCTTCGCTGATAAAGGCCTTGAGTTCCTGCAGGCGGATTTCGTCTTTCGGGCTGCGTCCGGCGGTGTCGATCAACACCAGATCCATGCCGGCCATTTGCCGCACGGCCTCGTGCATCTCCTTCGGCGTGGATACGACCTGCATGGGCAAGTCGATAATGTTCGCGTAAGTTCGCAACTGCTCGACGGCCGCGATGCGGTAAGTATCGACCGTAATCAGGCCCACGCGGCGTTTCTCTTTAAGGCGATAATTGGCCGCCAGCTTGGCGATGGTGGTGGTTTTGCCCACGCCGGTGGGACCCACCAAAGCCGCCACGCGGCAACGGCCGGGGGTAATGGCGATCGGCCCCGCCGCGCTGATATCGGCTTCGATCATCTGTGCGATCCGCGTTTGGAGCATCACGGAATCGCCCAGTTTGCCCCGGGATTCGCGGCGCAACCGCTCGACCAATTCCTGGGCCAGGTCCTCGCCCACGTCCGCGTCGATCAGCTTGGTGAACAGTGTAAAGAGTTCTTCCGGCAAATCGCCGACCCTGCTGGTTTTCGAGCGCCGGCAAAGTTCCTTGACCATCGTCTGCAAGTCGGCGATTTGCTCGTGCACGCCGGGCAATAGGACCGACTGCTGCCGGGGTGAATCAAGAACTGCCGGCGATGCGGACGCACGAGGCCGGGCGTATGTCGGCGACGCCGATATTCTTTGCCGATGCCGTCTCCGCGTGCTCTTTTGCTTTCAGGCGGCTGGGAACGTTCACGCCCCGCGATGCCGTCACTTCGATCATCCGACTGCCGGAAAACAGGCCGAATAATCGCCTTTTTTGCACTTCGCGCGTGTGCAGCACCGCCGCGTCGGGGCCCAATTCTCGACGAACAAGCGCCAAGGCCTCGCTCATCGTCGCCGCTCGATAGGTTTTGAGTTCCATGATAGGGATCGGGGATCGGGGATTAGGGATTGGGAAATCGGTTATTGATAAAATAATTGTAAAGCCGCGACGGGCACCAACCGAAGGTTGGTCGGTCGCGAAAAATATCACCTTGATATACCGGCAAGCAAAAATACGCCAAAGTAATTCGTTTCTTGGGTGACTATTTTCAGTGTTGAACCAACCTTTTTCTTCATCCCATTTGATAAAGTAATCCAAATCGGATTTTGGAAGATAAATGTTATTTTTCACAACAGTCGAAGAATAACCCAACCATTCTTTTTGCCGACGTTTCGATTTTTTCCGTTTGTTTTTCTTTTTCCTGATCTTTAAGATACATAATCACAATCGGCGTATCATCGCATTGTTTGGCATTAATTGCCTCTGCCACAAGTTGTTTGACATATTTCTCGGTGTCTTTTTTATTGTCAACGAAATGTGTTCCGAGAAGGAATGCAACGATGATTGTTGAAATCACAAAGGTGATTTCGAGTAGGTGTTTTGTCATAGTAATTATCCTTTTTCATTAATCAGCGCGACCGATGGTCGCGGCTTTACATCTGTTCAACGGTCTTCGGAAACCATCGCCAGCGAATCGATCTTCGTATCGCGGGTGATTTCGTTGTAACTTAGCACTACTAACTGCGGGATGTGCGGCGCCGTCATCTGTTTCAAAACGGCGCGGATTTGCGGGCTCACCAGCACGATCGGCGGATGGCCCGCGGTGACCAGTTTCTCCACGTCGGCCGAAATCATGCGGCAAATCGCCTCCACGGCCTGCGGCGACATGCGGATAAACATCCCGTGCTCGTTGTGGTCGAAACCGGAGCGAATCCGATCCTCCAAGGCAGGATCGAGCGTAACCACGTACAAGCAATGCTCCTTGTCGCGATAGCGGGTGCAAATCGTCCGGGCCAGGCGGTGGCGAACGTATTCGGTCAACAGGATCGGATCTTTCGTGCGCGGGGCATAATCGCCCAGGATCTCCAAAATCGGCCCCAACTGCCGGATGGGCACCGACTCGCGCAGCAACAATTGCAGGATCTGCTGCACTTCGGCCAACTTCATAACGCCGGGAATCAGTTCGTCGACCACCGCGGGCGAAGTGCGTTTCAATTCGTCGATGAGGTGTTTTGCGGCGTCGCGGGTTAGAATCTCGTCGGCGTTTTTCCGCACCGTTTCGGTCAAATGCGTGGCGATAACGCTGCCCGGCTCGACCACGGTGTAGCCGTACATCTCGGCCTGTTCGCGCGAGCCCGCCTCGATCCACACCGCCGGCGTGCCGAAGGCCGGGTCCTTGGTGGCCATGCCGTGGATCTTCCCGGTCGTCATGCGCGAGTCGATGGCCAGATACATGCCCGGATACACGGTTCCCTCGGCCACTACCATGTCGGCGATCTTGATGCGGTACTGATTCTGTTCCAGGCGCATGTTGTCGCGGATGCGGACCTTGGGCAAAATAACGCCGATGTCGGCGGCCACGTTCTGCCGCACTCGCTGGATTCGTTCCAGCAGATCGCCGCCGCGTTTCGGATCGGCCAGGCGGATCAGGCCCACGCCGATTTCGACCTCCATGGGATCGACCGCCAGGAAATCTTCCACGCGCTCCTCTGGATGCTTGGCTGCATCGGCCTGTTTTTTGGCCTTAACGGCGGCGGCGGCCCGGTGCTCTCGCCGCGTAATCGTAAGCGCCAATCCCACGCAAGCGGCCCCGATGGCCATCAGGGGAATACGCGGCAGATGGGTGAACATGAGCACTCCCAAAAACCCCCCGGCCACGGCCAACGCCTGCGGACGCGAAAACAGTTGCTTGATAAAATCGGCGGGCAGATCGGAATCCTGGCTGCTCCGCGTCACCAGCAAGCCCGCGGCCAAGGAGATCAAAAACGCCGGCACCTGGGTGACCAGGCCGTCGCCGATGGTCAGTTTTGTGAAAATATCGGCGGCCTGGGTGAATGTCATGCCCGATTCGATCATGCCGATGAACAATCCGCCCACGATGTTGATCAGCGTGATCACGATGCCGGCTATGGCATCGCCGCGCACGAACTTGCTGGCACCGTCCATGGCCCCGAAAAAGTCGGCCTGCTGGGTTATTTCCAGGCGGCGGCGCTGGGCCTCCCGCTCGTCGATGGTTCCGGCGTTCAGATCGGCGTCGATGGCCATCTGCCTGCCCGGCATGCCGTCCAAGGCGAAGCGGGCCGCCACTTCCGATATCCGCGTGGCCCCCTTGGTAATCACCACGAATTGGATCACCACGATAATGGCAAATATAATCAGGCCGACCACGATCTTATCGCCGGCCACGAATTCGCCGAAGGCTTTTACCACTCCGCCGGCCGCCCACAAGCCGTCGGCCCCGGCATGGGTCAGAATCAGTCGCGTTGTGGCAACGTTCAAAACCAGGCGGAATAGCGTGGTGGCCAATAGCAGCGAGGGAAATATATTGAATTCCAGCGGCGTGCGCACAAAAACGGTCGTCAAAAGCACGAGCACGGCAACTGTGATGTTCGAGGACAACAACACGTCCATCAATGCCGGCGGCAAGGGGATCATGATCACCAGAACGCTGGAGATGATCCCTACAGGCAATATCAGATCTTGGAGCCGGGCCATCGAGCCCAGCGACGGCGCTGGCGCCGCAACCACCGAAGCCATCAGTTTCTCCGGTTTATATGATAATTTTAAAAAAACATCGGAAGACGACTTTTAAAGTCGTCCCACAAACTAGTGATGAGATTAGCGATAAGCGATCGAAGGGGCGGAAGGTACTCAAAACCCGCAATAATGTCCAGGGCGGTTTGTTTTGCAGGGAGTAGAGTTAGGGATTAGGGGCTAGAGAGAGGGGTAAGGAATTAGAGAACAGAGGTAACCCTGATGAAATAGAGAAGATCCGATATTATAAACAAAGAAGCGAAATTTGCCGATTATCCAATTGCTCTTGGCCCAAATCCCCATTTTCGCTAAAACCCACTCCCACATTTTGGTCTGCACCCTAATACCTATTCCCAATCGCCTGTTACCTTCCAATGGCCGGCTTTAAAACACACATCACTTTCAGCAGTATTCTTGGCGCCGGTTATGGAACGGCGGCCTATTTTCTATACGATGTGCCGATTCCCAGTTGCATTTTGGCGGGCGGATTGTGCGGGGTGTCGGGAATGCTTCCCGACTTGGATTCCGGCCCCGGCCGACCGCTTCACGAAAGCATGGCCTTTGCCGCCGCGGTCGTGCCTGTCATGCTGATTCATTATCTTTCAGCAGATGGGCCTATCGCATGAGATGATCATCATTATCGGGGCCGCGACTATATTTATTGATTCGCTTCGGCGGAGCCTGGTTATTACAGCGTTTTACCGTTCATCGCGGCATGTTTCACAGTTTGCCCGCCGCGGCCATCTTCGGCGAAATAGGCTATCTCTTGGCCTCCGGCGACACCAACTTGCGATTATACAAGGCCGGAGCAGTGGTCTTGGGATACATGTCGCATCTGTTTCTCGATGAAATTTGGAGTATCGAGTGGTCGCACGGATTACATTTTAAAAGTTCCTTTGGCACCGCCTTAAAAATATTCGGCCATAGTGGTTGGGCCAACCTTTCCACTTATGCCAAGCTGGCCATACTGACAATGGCGATTTTCTATCAACCGGCTTGGATGCAACAATACTTGCAACAAAACGCCAATCCGACTGCCGTCAACAGTGCATCCGCTTCGCAAACGCCCAAATCCGCCGCACACCGGATAGTCTGGCCCTGGCAATAGCAGCAGGCGGGCGAAAAAAAGTTTAATTCCCCAGGGATAAGCAGTGTTCCCAATCTCCAAATCCCTAATCCATAACCCCTTTCCCTGCAAACACTTAGAGCCGCCGAAATACATAGATTCCGACGGCCCTTTCTCGTCGTAGTCCGAATGAAGCGAGGCCGGTAGGTCCTCTGCTTACAAGTTGCTTACTTGCAGCAGCACGAACCGGACATCTTCTTCTTGGCAGGCGCCTTTTTGGCTACCTTCTTAGCGGTTGCTTTCTTGGCTACCTTCTTAGCTGGTGCTTTCTTGGCAGCCTTTTTCGCTACTTTTTTGGCCACTGTTGTCCCTCCTTTAAAGGTTCGCGGCTCGGCCGAGTTGGCCACTTCAGATCGTTGAAGTTCCCATTGAGTCGGCCACTATAAAAATATCCTAATTTTCGGCCACCTTCGCCGATGTACAATCGTGTGCTTTTATCCTGGTAAGCAATGTTTCTTACCAGATATCAGCAATGTCTGTTAATAATAATTACACTATCTCGCCAGCATTTCAATGCCTAATCGACCGATTGTTTGATATTTCTCCAAAAAAGTCATCCTGACTCCGTTACCACCTGCCGCCGTGCGAAACGGCTTGCAAGGCCATGAAGCTTTCGTAGGCCAAAAAGGCAAAAAAAATAGCGATATAGTAGTCGTGCAATTTAACCAGTCCGAAAACTGCGATCAGTCCCGCCGTAAATATGGAAAGAATTAGCGATTGCCAAACTCCCTCCTGGCGATTGAAGTAAAGCAGAATTTCCCGCACGATGTGCCCGCCGTCCAAAGGATAGATGGGCAGCAAATTCATCAGGCCCCAGAAAATGCTGATGAAAAATATGTCGTTGACAAAGCTCACCAACCGGCTTGGTTCATGATAGCCTCTGATCAAATCCTGCAAACTAATCACTTCCCTCCAATAAGGTCTTAAGTTGAAAGGGTGTTCGTAGCTGATTTGATGCTCCAAACCCCGCCAAATAAAGCGCCGCCAATAGCGCTGCAGCCAATAAAAAACCCGCCAAGGGTCCGGCAATACTGATCGAAATCTGCCCCAAAGTCGTATTGGCCTTGGAATTGTAGTTTTCGGCCGGGTCGTGGATAGTCAAACCGCCCATGCCGTAAAGCACGATCCACGGATGGAATCCAAAGGCTTTTATCACCAGGGCATGGCCCAATTCATGGATCAGTATCGAAACCAATACGGCCGCTACCCAGATCAGTACTTCAATCACTCCCCCGCTATTTGCCCCCAAAATCACCGCTATCAGCCAGAACAACGGGTGAATGCGGATGGGCATCCCCAATAGTTTGAAATGAATATCGCCTTGAGTAGGGCCGGGCTCGCCAAACATGGAAGTGGTTTCAGGGGGTCAGTGGTCAGAGTTCAGTGGTCAGTGGTTCAGGGTTCAGTATTTTGCACTTTTTTCTTTCCATTGTCCACTGCCCATTGTCCTCCACCCACTGCCCTCTGTCCATTGTCCACTGCCCACTTTTTCATGAACGGGCAGGTAATGCGGCCGGGGAATAGGGTGACTGCGCCGGGAAAGCACGTCGAGGATGTACTGCGCCGCCCGGCTGGATGCCCCGCCGTGGGCGACCTTTTCCTTTAATGCCTCCAATTGCGCGACCCGTGCCGCCCGCTTTGCCGGATCCGTGAGCCACTCGATCAAATGGCCCGCTATTTGTTCCGATTTGTCCTCGCAAGTCAAATATTCCGGGAAAAGCACTTTATCGGCATCCGCCTGCGATGGATCGTAAGGCGTCAGGTCTTGCGGATAAAGTTCATCGGTCGATAGCAAATTGACCAGCGTAATGTACTTCACCTTGCGGAAAAATCCCTGCACAAAATAACCCAAGCGGCTGATCCAATAAAGAATCACCGTGGGCGTGGCGTGATACAGCAGTTCCAGCGATACCGAGCCGGAAACGGCCATTGCGCAATCGGCCAGCGACATCAGTTCGGGCGTCTTTCCCAGGCAAATTTCCACGGGCAATCCGGCCGCCTCAGCTTCCCGCCGGGCGATATCGGCCTGGTGCGGTTTGAAACAGGCCATGGCCAATCGGACGTTTGGCACCCGCCGGCGGACAATCGCCGCCGCCTTGAGGAACCATTTCAGATTGTTGGCGACCTCCTGATTTCGCGAGCCGGGCAGGATCGCCAGCAGCGGCCCGCTTTGCCGCCGATGTTCTTCGATAAACTTTTCATCGAGCCTGTATCGCTCGACCTCGTCGAAAAACGGATGGCCCACGAACGTGGCGTTGCATCCCCGTTTGCGCAGCCATTCTTCCTCAAAGGGCAGGCTGCACAATACATGATCGACAAACTTCCGCATTTTCCGCACGCGCCAGGTTGCCCAGGCCCAGATTTGCGGCGGGGTGTAATAAAACACGGGAATCCCGTGCAGTTTCGCCCGCCGGGCGATCCACCAGTTAAAGCCCGGATAGTCGATCAGCACCACCGCATCCGGCCGATGATGCCGAAAATAGCGGTCCGCCCGGCTGACAAGTCCCCAAAATTTATGAAGATTCACCAGCACCCGGGCGATCCACATCACGGCCAAGGCGGTAAGATCGGCATGCAGCCGGCATCCGACAGCGGCCATTTTCGGCCCGCCATACCCGACCGCTTGCAGATTCGGGCAGCGTTTTTGCAACTGCCGAATCAGATTGGCCCCGTGCAGATCCCCGCTGGGCTCGCCGGCTGAAAAGAATATCGTATATGGTTTGGATTCTGACATGTCGGTTCCTTCCATAAAACCCATGCCAAGTATCGCAGATTCCCCATTTCAACGAAAGTGCAGTTTTAATTTAGGGGCTAGAGATCACCACGGAGAAACGGAGGACACGGAGAATAGTAAATAATTCCAGAATTCACACTATAACTCATAAGGGCTGGGCAGTTTACTGCCCAGTAATCCCATGCACCACGCGAAACCGCAAGCGGTTTTTTCGTTTACCCGCGGCCTCCGGCCTCCAGCAACAGTTCCAAATAACTTCGCCGCTCGCTTTGTTTTAATCCGAGTTTTTCGGCCAGGGCGGCGATGCAGGCCTTGGCCGGTTCCAGATCGGCGAAGTTGGTTATAAGCTCCAGTTCACAGTACTCGCCCAGTCCTTGCACGTCGTCCAAAGCACATTCAATGGCCTGACTTTGCCATAGAATGCGGGCCTTGCGCCGCCACTTGAGCACCTCGCCGACAGGCTCGAAGCCCAAAGCCTCCAGCATACTGCCCCAATCTTTGGCCGCTTCTTCGCCATCGGGCAAAGGCAGCTCCATTTCCCGCCGGGTCTTGGTCGTGATGTCAACCTTTGGCCCCTTGTAAGTAATAAAATTCTTCGCCCCTTGGCGGCGAATCCGCAAGGCCTCGTCCGTCTTGCAAAATCCTTGGCCGGATGGGCAAAATACAGATCGACCTCCACCTGCGTTTCGCCAATCGTCGCCCCAAGCGCGATCAAACGCTCCTGCAAAGCCTGCATATCGCTAACGGGAAATTTTTGTTCGACTTCGTATTGCATGGCTGAATTGGTACCAGCGGAGTTTCATGGGAGGGATGGGATTGGTGAATTATTTCTTTAAGTCATGGATGATCATTGGTTTAAGTGCAATAATCGAGTAATTTTTTGGTGTCAGAATCGCGATTTTTCCACGTTGTAGGGTGCCGGGCGTCAGTAGTCTTGGTTTTGCGGGGAGTTTTTTGGTCAACAAAACGAGATATTTTCCACGTTTGAAAGGTTCATTGCACGGTTCATGTTGGTCGTTTGTGTCTGTTTTTGCGGAATGCGTCGCGGGTATTGTAGCAGAAGCGTTGGCATAATTTCAAGGAAAGAAATTGGGCCAATGATGTGTGAAAGACAGTGGTTCAATCGCATAGATATTTAGGTGATACTTGAGGATGGGTTCATCCGGATGGTAGCTGCGCTCTTTCAGAGCTTCGGATTTTGGTGCGCCCGGTGACCCAGGGCTCGCCGCTCTGCCCTGGGCTGTCGTAGTCAAGCCTTTCAGGCTTAAAATCAGACGGTCACGAGCGTCCAAGCTAAACGGATTAAGGTTTCTCGATTCCTAATTGTTCCAATAAATCACACATCACAGAGACAGGATCGGGGGCGGAGGTGATTGAACCGCTTACGGCTATGCGGGTGATTCCGGTTGCTAATACTTGGGGCAGTTTGGCTGGCGTTATTCCGCCGATAGCGAAGGCGGGAAGGCGGATTTCGGCGGCTACTGCTCTAAGAAATTCCAGGCCGGGGAAGTTTTCGAACTGCTTTGTGCCGGAGGGGAACGTCGGGCCGGTGCCGATGTAGTTGGCGCCTTCAAGGACCGCTTGCCGGGCTTGTTCGATGGTGTGCGTCGATACGCCGATAAGCGCATCGGCGCCGACAATCGCCCGGGCGTCCTTGACCGAAAGGTCTTCCTGGCCCAGGTGAACTCCATCGGCATGGCAAACTGCCGCCAGGTCGGGCCGATCGTTCATTATGAACAAGGTCTTATTACGTACAAAGGGGACAGTCCCATTTTCCCTAGCGAGAAAATCGGGACAGTCCCCCAGGTTAATTCTCGCAGAAGCCGGGCACGCTCGACCAATTGCCGGTCGTCGAGTTTTTTATCGCGAAGTTGAAGTATATGCACTCCGGCTGCGATTAACGCTTGAACCAATTGGCGGAAATCGTCGAGCGTGGTCCGGCCGTCGATGAGCACATACAGCCGGGCGTTGGCAAGCCGCTTGATGCTGGTTCGGGTAATTTCAACCGCCCGGTGCAAGGTGTAACTGCGGTAGCGGAGTTGTTTGATTTCGGCCGCCCAGACTGGATCCATGAGTTTGCCGAATTCCTCCAGGCTGCGGAGCGATTCTTGCAACCGGGCGAAATTGGCCAAAAGCACCTCTGTCGCATCACAGCGATGCTCTTCGGACGGAGTGGCCAAAGTGGTGCCCACGTCGGCCTGCGTTTCCCGGGCGGCCAGAAGTTGTTCGCCGGGTATCTGGCCCAATAAAGCGGTCAGATCGTGGCGCAACTGCTTGCATTGTTCGGTAAGATGCCGATCATCGAGCACGAAGCGGACAAAATCCTCGGCCACGCGAATCCTTCCCGGGCCCGATTCGCCGCCGCATCGATGATGCGAAAAGGGCGAGGCATGAAGGATGAGGGATGAAGGATGAGGGACGAAGTCTGAATCCTGAACTCCTGAACCCTGAATCCCTGAACCCTGCCAACTGCTCGCCTCCGGCTCGCGGTCTACAATTTGCAATTTGAAACTTGCAATCTGCAATCCATCTGCCCACTGTCCACTATTTCGATATTGGCTCGGCTTCGAGGGGCAATGGCCCTTCTCGATAACCATGGCGTTTGCGGATATCGGCTTCGATTTCCGCTGATCGTACCCCCCGCTGGCTAAGCCATTGGGCCAGTTCGTCCTCGGCTGCCAGCAACGCGAGTAGCAGATGTTCTGTCTCCAACATGGGGGGATTCATATATTCCGCCACCAATTGGGTGACGATTTGAAGCGATCGGTCAAGTTCGGGCGTGATAATTCCCAGCAGAGTAGTCTGAACACCACCATCAGGTGGTAATATTTGCAGATTTTGGCCATTGCTGATATACGGATTCCGCGGTTATCGCCGTGTTTTGCTAGCATTAATGCCGCCCGGCATTCCGATTCGGCCAATAATCCCAAAAGCAGGGCCGGTGCGGCCAGCTCGGCGTAATCGGCACGACTGGTGCAACCGGCCGCGTAAATCAAAGCTCGTTCGGCAGCGGAAGAGAATTGGTACTGCATAACGTTTTAGTTTTGCAGATTCGACGGGTGTCTGCAATCCTAACCCCCTGTGGTTCTTTTAGTTGCCTTGATTCAGGCTATTTTAGAAGTTACAATTCCTTGGCCGATGCCCCAGTGGTTTTCCAATATGGAAACGACCAGGTTGGGTGCCATGCCCACGCTTTTGTGGGCATGTGAAGTTCGGAAAATCTCCGGGGCATGGCCACGCAAGCGTGGCCATGGCACCGAAAGTTGGCTATGGCACCGAAGAGTGTGAAGTTGCGAAAAATTCAAGGAGGATCGATGGCCATGCGAAAAAAGCCTTGGGCGATATATGTATGGCCTGGACTTCCGCATATTTGGATGCGTGGCAGTTGGTCGGCTCTGGGCGTGGCTGTTATTGCGGCTGCATTGCTCAGCGCGGTGATGGTGGGCAGCTTTGGTTGGACAGAACTGATAACTCCCGGCCTGCGTAATACTTTATGGGCATCGCTGGCGGTAGTTTGGTGCATAGCGGCGATAGTTTCCGCCATGAAATTGCGGCACGATGCGGCAAAGGACAAAGCGGGCAAGTGCGAGAACCCATTCGGTCAAGCGGTTGACCTGTATTTGAAAGGCGATTATTACCAGGTCGAGCGAGTGCTGAATAAAATGCTCAATGAAAACCCCCGCGACTTGGATGCGAGCCTGATGTTGGCGACCGTGCTAAGGCACACCGGCCGGTTCGACGAGGCGTCGAGGCAATTAGATCAACTCATCTGCTTCGATGGGGCCGAAAAGTGGGAGTTGGAAATCCAAAGGGAACGAGACCTGTTAAGCGAAGCTAAATATAAGTTGAATGATAAACATGCCAATGGCATGACAATTGCGTCATAATGAATCCCGGGTGAAACTTTGTCTTAACCTGACATTTTGGCATCCAGGGCAAGTCAGTAGGAAAAGACGATCACGGAGAATAGCAAAATGTACGAACGATTTACCGACCGGGCGCGAAAAGTAATGCAACTGGCCAACCAGGAGGCGCAGCGGTTCAATCATGAATATATCGGCACCGAACACATATTGTTGGGCCTGATCAAGGAAGGCTCGGGCGTGGCGGCAAATGTGTTAAAGAATCTGGACGTCGATTTGCGCAAGATCCGCCTGGAAGTGGAAAAACTGGTGCAAAGCGGCCCCGACATGGTGACCATGGGCAAACTGCCGCAAACGCCCCGGGCCAAAAAGGTCATTGAATATTCGATGGAGGAAGCCCGAAACCTGGGCCACAATTACGTGGGCACCGAACACATCCTTCTGGGCCTGTTGCGCGAACAAGAGGGCGTGGCCGCGCAAGTGCTTATGAACCTGGGCCTGAAACTGGAAGAAGTCCGCGAAGAGGTGCTAAATCTTCTCGGGCACGGCATGGAAGGGCCCGAGGGCGCGGAACGCGCCGGCGGCATTCCCGGCGCACCCGGCGGCGGCGAAGCCCCGCGCGGCAAATCGAAAACGCCTGCCCTGGATAGTTTCGGCCGCGATCTAACGGAACTCGCTCGGCAAAACAAGCTTGATCCGGTGATCGGGCGGGAAAAAGAAATCGAACGGACCATGCAAATCCTATCCCGGCGCACCAAGAATAATCCCGTGCTGTTGGGCGAGGCGGGCGTGGGCAAAACGGCCATCGTCGAGGGATTCGCCCAGCGCGTGGTGCAAGGCGACGTGCCGGAGTTGCTCATGGACCGCCGCATCGTGGTTTTAGACCTGGCGATGATGGTCGCCGGAACCAAGTATCGCGGCCAGTTCGAGGAGCGAATCAAGGCGGTGATGAACGAAGTCCGCCGCGCCAAGAACACGATCTTGTTTATCGACGAATTGCACACCCTGGTGGGCGCGGGCGGGGCGGAAGGCGCCATTGACGCCTCAAACGTGCTCAAGCCTGCGTTGTCACGCGGCGAAATCCAGTGCATAGGCGCAACCACTCTCGACGAATATCGCAAATACATCGAAAAAGACAGCGCCCTGGACCGCCGCTTCCAGGTGGTTATGGTCGAACCGTCGAGCAAATCGGAAACGATCGAGATTCTCAAGGGACTGCGCGATCGCTACGAGCAGCACCATCACGTGCAGATAACCGACGACGCCGTGGAGGCGTCGGTGGAGCTTTCCGGCCGCTACATCACGGGCCGCTGCCTGCCCGATAAGGCTATCGACGTGATCGACGAGGCCGGCGCTCGCGTGCACCTGAAATCGATGACCCGGCCACCCGATCTGAAGGAAATCGACGAGCAGGTCGAGCATCTGAACAAGGAAAAAGAAGAGGCAGTAGCCAATCAGGATTTTGAAAAGGCCGCCGCCCTAAGGGACCAGGCCGATAAACTTAAGAAAAAGAAACAAACTATCACCCACGAGTGGCGGGAAAAATCGCGCGAGACAGACGGCGTGGTCGATGCCGACGTGATCGCCGAAGTGGTCTCGAAAATCACAGGCATCCCGCTTACACGCCTGTCGACCGAAGACTCCATGCGTTTGATGCAGATGGAAATAGACCTGCACAAGCGCGTGGTCAGCCAGGACGAGGCCATCAAGTCCATATCGAAGGCCGTGCGCCGCAGCCGCAGCGGTCTGAAAGATCCCAAGCGGCCCACCGGTTGCTTCATCTTTGCCGGGCCGACGGGCGTGGGCAAAACCCTGCTGGCCAAGGCTTTGGCCGAGTTCATGTTCGGCGACGAAGACGCCCTGGTGCAGATCGACATGAGCGAATACATGGAAAAACACAACATCAGCCGCTTGATCGGCGCTCCGCCGGGATACGTGGGCTACGAGGAAGGCGGCCAGTTGACGGAAAAGATTCGCCGCCGTCCGTACGCCGTGGTCTTGCTCGACGAAATCGAAAAAGCCCATCCCGACGTGTTCAACATGCTCCTGCAAGTGATGGAGGAAGGCCGGCTGACCGACAGCTTCGGCCGGAACGTCGATTTCCGCAACACCATCCTGATCATGACCACCAACGCCGGGGCCGACGCCATCAAAAACGAAGCGGCCTTCGGTTTCCAAAAACCCGACGAAGACGCCTCGTACGAAAACATGAAGGGCCGCGTGCAAGAACAAATCGAAAAGGTTTTTCGGCCCGAGTTCCTCAACCGCGTGGACGACACGATCGTCTTCCGCCACTTGACGCAAAAAGACCTGGGCGACGTGGTGGAAATGGAACTTGGCAAGATCCGCACCCGGCTGGCCGAATACGGCTTGAAAATGGTGCTCACCGACGAGGCCAAGGTCTTCCTGGTCAAGAAAGGCTCGAACCTCGATTTCGGCGCTCGACCGTTGCGCCGGGCCCTGGAAAACTTCGTCGAGGATCCGCTCTCCGAGGAACTCTTAAAAGGCGAGTTCCAAGGCAAAGATACGATCAGGGTCGAAATCAAGGACGTGGGCGGAAAGAAGCACCTCGTCTTCCACGGCACAACCGGCGAAGAACCGCCCCTGGAACCACAACCCGTCGCAGTAGCCGCGGGCGGAGATCCGACTGGAGGCGGAACAAACACATAATTTCCGCAATAGAAATCTGTGATCGATGAATATTTAGCCCCCCGCATTTCCCAGCATCGGGTTATAAGTTATTTCACGTGAAATAGCTGCTGGCCCTATCGCATATTCCGCCCGGCCCGAGCTGCCCACTCCGCCCGCTGTGGATCCATCTCCACGTTCTGATTCTGCCAATCATCAGGGTCAGTAACGATTGCCGTGGGAGGTGATTGAGTTATTTTCTCGTTATATTTTTCAGCATCTCCATAAGCAGTAAAAATTGAGATTATCCAAATAATGAGAGGAAAAATCAGCAGTGGCCACAAAAAAAACCCACAAGCCGTTAGGCATGCTACAACTATTGCTATGCCCAGGCCAGAACTGATTTGCCCATTATAGATTTGTCCGACCCCCGGGAAAAGAAAAGCCAATACGGCAGCAATACCCGGGTTTTTAGTTGGTTGGTTTGATGGCACAGAATCATTCTCCGTATTTCTACCCCTTAATTTATAAACTACATGCTTTTTCTATTTCTTCTCGAATATTTTTGCTCGTCTGCTTAAGTTCTACGCCAGTCCTTTGGGAAGCGACCGTTTCGGGTATATCTACGATGCTCTTGTGTGACTTAGTAGCCGACTCACTGCGCTTATGGAATTCCTCTATTCTTTCACGATTCTGGAGGCCGCCCAAAAAGACATCAAGGGAAATATTTTTGCAAATATCAAAACATTTCGCATCAATCGGAATGCGTGTCAAAAGGTCCTTAAGTTTTGCTTCCTTTTCTGCCCATTCCTCTTTGGAAGGGCCCATATCGAGCAATGTCGCAGCCGATTCCGCTTCTTTTAAAAATGTTTCCGCTTCCTTTGGCAAACGAGAGCAGCCTATGACGGGCAATGTAAGAAATATAAGTATACTAAAGGCTTTCCACATTTTAAATCCTCCTTATTTCTACCCTAATGCCCCGCCAAGTCATCTACAATCTGTTTCTTTGTCCACCGGCCAGCTGTACGCTTATCCAGGGCAAGCACCGTCATCCATGGCAAGTTTTGTAGCCTAATTGTCAAAGCCTCTTAGCCGCGATCCTGGGGCGTTAAAACGGTGCCTAAACTCCGCAACCGTTTATTTAATACCATAGCGGTATAAGTATTGTTGTGGTAAACCACAAGGTGAATACACGGGGGGGTTATTTATGCGCGACCGGTAGTACGGGCATCTTGCCTGTATGTATTGTTGCCAACACTGGCGAAACACCAGTGCCACTGACTGCAATTCTTCTTCTTTAAATTCTCTATCATGCCCATTTGTAATAACCGGCAGACTTTACTCAAGCCGGAAACTCGGAACGACGAAGTAAGGAAAGGTATTATTGCATCATCACTAAGATTGTAAAAATAGGTTGTATAAATTGAATTAGCAAAATGAGTCGTTATTGAATTAAACAGTCTTCCCATGGCAACAGCAACAAATATTCCCGAATCCAAGTTCCAATCCCGCACCGCCAGGTTTATGCAATGGTTTGTCAACTGGATCGCGGACCTTGGCGAAATGATGCTTGATTGGATGGCCGGCTTGGGCAGCATTTCGCTGTTCGGTTATCGCATGTTGGGCTGGCTGTTTACGCGCATGCCGCGGCGTGAGACCATTTTGCCGAATTTCTATCAGATCGGCGGCTGAGCCTTCCGGTGGTGGCCATCACGGGCACTTTTATCGGCATGATAATGGCAGTGCAAACCTACGTGCAATTTCGCATGATGAATATGGAGACCAGGTTGGGTGTAGTGATTAATATGTCCCTTGTGCGTGAATTGGGCCCGGTGCTGGCCGCCACGATGCTTGCCGGCCGGGTAGGCAGTTCCATGGCCGCCGAGTTGGGAACCATGCGCGTTACCGAGCAGATCGATGCCATGGCCAGCATGGGCGCAAAT
This sequence comes from Pirellulales bacterium, assembly GCA_963844755.1. GTDB lineage: Bacteria > Planctomycetota > Planctomycetia > Pirellulales > Thermoguttaceae > JBEKIK01. Next base: position 97,215 of record CAWJPM010000008.1, on the reverse strand, counting down.
CCCATCCATTACCTGGTGGTTCCCCGGTTCCTGGCCTGTTTGATGCTCATTCCCGCGCTGACGATAGTGGCCGATTCCATGGGCGTGGCGGGCGGATATTTTTATTCGGTTTATATTCTAGGCATCGATTCGCATCATTACCTGGAAAACTCGCAGCGCTTTGTCGGGCATTTCGACCTGTTTGCGGGCATATTCAAGAGCCTATTTTTCGGCGCAGCCATTGCCTTGATCGGCTGCCATCGCGGTTTTAATTGCGAACCCGGCGCCGAGGGCGTGGGCCGCGCCGCTACGTCGGCCTTTGTCATTTCATTTGTCATTATCATGCTTTTAAACTTGTTATTGGGCATATTCCTCGACGGCATTTACTACACCCTTTGGCCGGAGGCGCCGAAAATTACGAGCTAGTATTAAGTTTTCAGTTATAAGTTTTAAGTTCAAAGGGAAAAGCATTGCCAGACACTTTTTCACTTATAACTTAAAACTTCTAACTTATAACTTCATATACAATGGTCACTAATTCGCTTCCCACAACCGAATCGAACAAGCCCCTGGTCCAAATCGACTCCTTGGACGTCGATTTCGGACGGCACCGGGTGTTGCGCGGGATCAATATGTCGATTTCGCGGGGGCAGACCGTGGCTATTATCGGCGAAAGCGGCTGCGGAAAGACCGTGCTACTGAAAACCATGATCGGCCTGCTGAGCCCCAGCCGGGGAGCGGTGTATTTCGACGGCAAAAACCTGGCCGCCATGCCAGAAAAAGAGCTTACCGGGCAGCGGATCCGTTTCGGTTTTTTATTTCAGCAGGCGGCCTTGTTCGACAGCATGACCATCGCCCAGAACATCGCCTTCCCCATGCGCCAACATACTCATAAAACCGGCGAGGAAATCCATCGCATAATTGCCGCTCGGCTGGCCGAAGTCGGCCTGCCGGAAAACGTGCTGGGCAAAAAACCGGCCGAGCTTTCCGGCGGAATGCGAAAGCGGGTGGGATTGGCCCGGGCGCTGGCCCTGGAACCGGAAATCATCCTTTACGACGAGCCGACCACGGGCCTGGACCCGATCATGAGCGACGTGATCAACGAGTTGATCGTCAGCACGCGGCGGCGTCATCCCGTCACCAGCGTGATCGTCACGCACGACATGCGCACCGCGCAGAAAACGGCCGATCGGGTGGTGATGATGTATCCGCTTGGAGCGCTTAAAAGAAAAAGAGCCGCAAATTATTTACGACGGCCCCCCAAACCAAATCGAACGCTGCCCGGATCCCCGCGTTACCCAATTCGTGCGCGGCGAGGCGGGTGAACGACTGATGGAAATGCGCCAACAAAATGGAAGATAAATCATGGACGAACGAGTAATGCAATTTCGCGTGGGATTGATGGTTTTTGCCACCTTGCTCATCTTGGGCATACTAACCGCCATGTTCGGCGAAATGCCCAAGATCATCCACGGCGAATATAAACTTTATATCACTTTCTATCAGGCCCCGGGAGTAAACGAAGGCACGCCCGTGCGCAAAAGCGGCATTCTTATCGGCCGGGTTACCAATGTCCGCTTTGCCGACGATGACACCAAGGTGGAGGTCACCGTGGCGATTCAGGATAAATACAGCCTGCACAAGAATGAAGTCTGCCGCGTGCTAACGAATTTACTGGGCGACGCCTCGTTGGAATTCGTCCGCTCGCCCAACGAACCGATCTCGCCGGAACTTTGGAAAAACGGCGACAAGCTCAATGGCGTGTACTCTCCCGAGCCCACCCAATTGATCGCAAATATCCAGGAGAAATTCGACAGCACCATATCCTCCGTGCAAAGCACCAGCAGCGACTTGAGCACAGCCAGCAGAAAACTTACCGTTACCTTGGATACGCTGAATTCCGTGCTCGAACAAAACCGCGAAGGATTTCGTAACGCAGTGGATCAGGCCAACGACATCATGACCAGCACCAGAAATATAATCGGCGACCGCGAAACTCAGGATCAACTCCGCTCGGCCATGCAGCAAATGCCGCAGATGCTCAAAGACACCCACGACACGGTCATCAAGATGCGCGAGACCATGGCCGCGGTGGATCGCAACCTGCAAAATATGGAAGGATTCACCAAACCCTTGGGCGAACGGGGTGAAGCGCTTATCGACAACCTCGACCGCGGCACGGAAAGACTCGACAAACTCGTAAGCGAAATGCTCAAATTCAGCCAGGCCCTGAACAGCTCCGAAGGCACCATCGGCCAGTTGGTCAATAATCCCGAGTTGTACCAGCACATAAACCGGGCGGCCAGAAACATCGACGAAGTAAGCCGCGAACTGAAACCCATCGTCGACGACGCCCGGGTCTTCTCCGATAAAATCGCCCGGCATCCCGAAATGCTGGGCGTAAAGGGCGTCATGCAAAAAGGGGCGGGAATTAAATAAGTAGGTGGTAGGTTGTAGGTAGTATGTAGTTTGGATTTGACTATTGGTTTGGTATATATGAAGCCAAGGAGTTGCTATGGCTGGAAAGAATTATCGAGATCTTATTGCGTGGCAGAAAGCCATGGAGTTGGTAATGCTTATTTACCGTACTACAAAGAGCCTGCCTAAAGAAGAAGTTTATGGGCTAATGAGTCAAATGCGCAGGGCGGCGGTATCAATTCCTTCTAACATCGCTTAAGGTCAAGGACGTAACACTAAACGTGATTTCCGCAATTTTTTGGCCATAGCAATGGGTTCACTTCGAGAACTCGAAACACAAATATTGATTAGCAAAGGTTTAAACTATTTTACTGAAGCAACAACAACGCAACTATGCGATTTGACAGATACAGTTGGACGCTTGATTCGTGGATTGGCAAAATCATTACTGCCAAACGAGTAGAGTCAATCTACTAGAACTACCTACCACCTACTACCTGTTTTTTTCACCTTGGCGGCAGCGGATGAACGCCTTGGCCGCCGATATCCGGGGGAGGGTTGTAGTTGGGCGGCGTCAACATACTTGGCTGTGAAAAAGCGTTTGGCTGTATGGAATTCCCCGGTGGAATTGAAGTGTTCGGCTGCGGATATGTATTGGGCTGATTAGACGTGCCTGGTGGAATTGAAGTATTCGGCTGCGGGTAGGCATTTGGCAGGCGGATACGGATTAGTGCCGGGCATTGTACCGGGTAAAGTGCCGGGCATGGCATTGGGTGTGCCCGGTTGCACTATGGGGCCTTGGCGCCGGGCTGGATATTGGCGCTAATCCGTTGGGCTGCGACACCACGGCCCCTGCCGGAACGACCAAATTGGCGTGCCGCAATCCCTCCGCCCTGGAAAGAAGTTGATCGGTCGGCACGATCATCTGCGGCTTCAGTTGGTAATCGAGGATGCGTTGATCGCGGATTTTGCCGGGCACGAAATTCTCGGTGATAAAATCGGCCGGCGGAAATTGATACCACGGCGTCGGAATCGGCTGCATCACGGTCAACGTTTCGTACCCGTCTTTCACTATGCGGATTTTCCGCGTGCCGTAATACGTGAAATCGGTCGAAACCGGCGTGGTGCCGATCTCGTAATCGTCCACGTAAACCAGTGCCCCCGGCGGATTGGTCCGCACGGTCATCCGCCGCTCGACGCACCCGCTTTGAGCCGGCAAAAGACAGATTGCCAATAGAGTCCCGGCACAAATAGCCCGGCGGGCAAGCGATATTATCATTCGATAGGATAAGAACATAGCGATAGCGCCCAAGACAAGGAAAAGTCGCGCGGAGTATATCGTCGCAGGCCGATTGCCGCCAGAGCGGATTATAAATCCAACTTGAATGAATTCTTTTCCAGCTTATTCAGATTGCCCAAAATAACGCCGCTGGAAATAGAGCGCGACGTTCACCAGTCCGATCATCACCGGAACCTCGACCAATGGGCCGATCACCGTGGCAAAGGCCACATTGCTTTGCATGCCGAAAACCGCCACAGCCACGGCAATCGCCAACTCGAAATTATTGCTGGCCGCTGTGAAAGAGAGGGTCGCGGTTTGGGCATAAGTGGCGCCAATCTTGCGACCCATATAAAAACTGACCAGGAACATTACGACAAAGTATATCAAAAGCGGCACGGCGATTTGCAGCACGTCCAGCGGTTCGTTCACGATTTTTTCACCTTGCAGGCTGAACATCACTACGATCGTAAAAAGCAATGCGACCAGCGTGATGGGGCTGATTTTGGGAATAAACTTTTCCTCGTACCACGTTCGCCCTTGCCATTTTACAAGGACAAACCGGGTAATCATGCCGGCCAAGAACGGGATGCCCAGATAAATGAAAACGCTCTTGGCAATCTGGCCGATGGTCACTTCGACCACGTCGCCCTTAAGCCCCATAAGCGGCGGCAAAACGGTGATGAAAACGTAAGCGTAAAGACTATAGAATAAAACTTGAAAAATGCTGTTAAAGGCCACCAATCCGGCCGCATATTCAGTATCGCCACGGGCCAAATCGTTCCACACGATGACCATCGCAATACAGCGTGCCAGGCCCACCAGGATCAGGCCCGTCATATAGCCGGGCTCACCGCGGAGGAAAATCACGGCCAGGCCGAACATCAGCACCGGGCCGATCACCCAATTCTGCACCAGCGAGAGCCCCAGCACCTTCCAATTGCGAAATACGTCGCCCAACTCTTCGTATCTTACCTTGGCCAAGGGCGGATACATCATCAGGATCAGGCCGGCGGCAATGGGGATGCTCGTGGTCTTATCCATTTTGAAGCTGTCGATCAGAGCCGCCACACCGGGCGCTAATCGCCCCAGCGCCACGCCGGCCGCCATGGCAATAAAGATCCACAGCGTCAGATAGCGATCGAGAAACGATAGTTTTTTTACGGCGGTTGCACTCATTGCACAGACCATTCCTCAATTAAACTCGGTAGATTTTTGACGAACTCTCGGATTTCATCCCGCACGCGGCGATATGGGGCAAGGCGCTCCTCTTCAGTTCGGGCGACTGCCGCCAAACGGGGCGGATCGTCGAAGCCGGCATGAATGGCCTTGGCTTTGCCGGGAAATACCGGGCAGTTTTCCCGGGCGTGGTCGCAGACTGTTACCACGTAATCGAAATCCACGTCCCGCAACGCATCGATGCGCTTTGATTTTTGGCCGGCGATATTGACCCCTGCCTCGGCCATGGCTTTAACCGCGTGCGGATCAAGACCGCGTGCTTCGATCCCCGCGGAATAGGCCTCGATGCGATCGCCGATCAGTTCCCGCGTCCATGCCTCGGCCATCTGGCTGCGGCACGAGTTGCCGGTGCATAAGAAAAGGATTTTTAGTTTCTTGGACTGTGTGGTCGAATCATTCATGCATGTATATGTGGGGCGAGGAATTATTTTTTAAGGGAACGGATTTACTTAGGAATTCCAACAAAACCTGCTACACATCCAAAGACGCCCTCACCCCTAGCCCCTCTCCCAATGGGAGAGGGGAGGTTTTGTTAGAGTCCCTTAGGCGAACATTGGCTTTCGCACAATTTGTGCGCGTCCATTTTGAGAATTTGTTCCAGTCGTTTCGCGTCGCCGATTATTTGCGGATCGTCGGCCAACGATTTCCTCGCCCACTCGATGACCCTTTGGACGATCGGTGAAGATTTTGCCCCGGCCAACCGGTAATACATCCAGCGGCCGTCCTTGCGGGCATCGACCAGGCGCGCTGCTCGAAGAATCGACATGTGTTTTGAGACCGTAGACGGGGCAAGTTTTACCAATTCGATGAGCTGGCATAGGCAAAGCTCTTGCTTCTGCAGGGCCAGCAGCATGCGGACCCGGTTTTCGTCGGCCAAGGCCTTGGTAACAGCCATGAAATCCCACATAATGTCGCATGACGCATTGCCAAAGGATAAGTTTGTCGTTTGGCAATTTTTATCAGCCCCCGGCTCGCCTGTCAAGCATACTTCCACGTCGGGGCAGTTTTGAATCTCTTCATGCAACATGTAATTCTTCCCAGTCCTGTTTGTTTGAGATGATTGCCCCGTTGGTTAATCGCAGGGTATTTTTCGCCTTTTCAGCCGCGCGGGGGTCGTGGGTCACCATGACGATTGTGCGGCCTTCCTGGTTGACCTCCTCGAGAAACTTGATTACATGTTGGGTAGTCTCGGGATCCAGGTTTCCGGTCGGCTCGTCGGCCAAAATCACCGCCGGATCGTTGGCCAGCATCCGCGCCAGTGCGACGCGCTGTTGCTGTCCCACGCTAAGCTCGCAGGGCTTGTGATGCAGTCTGTCGGCCAATCCCACGCGGTCTAACAAAAATGTGGCTCGTTCCGCTTGGGCCTTGCCCTCCAGCCCGGCAAGATACAGCGGGATTTGCACATTTTCCAAAGCCGATAGATAAGTTACGAGGTTGAACGTCTGGAAGACAAAACCTATCTTCTTTTTTCTCAGTCTGTGCGCTGGTCGGATTTCAAGTCGTAGATCGACTCTCCTTCCAGCAGCACGCGGCCCGAACTGGGCGATAACATGCCGCCCAGCATCAGCAATAGCGTGCTTTTGCCGCTCCCGCTGGGGCCGACCACGGCCACGAAGTCGCCCTTGGATATTCTCAGGTCGGCGCCGTCCAAGGCCGTCACAATTTGGCCGCGATGACGATATTTTTTGGAAACGTTTTCCATTCGTAACATGGTTCAGATCTCCTGGAAAGTAGAACAAGGGTCGAGTCGGGCTGCTCGCCTGGCGGGAAAATAACTTGCGCACAATGGTAAGACTGACGGAAATGCCTATCGCCACTAACGCTAATAGCGGCATCGGCAGCACAGGCACGCCGGCCAACCTTGGGCCTAGCACTACGGCCAGGATCGTGCCCAGCACATAACCGCAAATCCCGCCGGCAGCGCCCAACAATAAGGCTTTTAACAGAAATATTTTCTGAATCAACCGCGAGTCAGTGCCCAGCGCCATCAGCGTTCCGATTTCCCGTCTCCGCTCGAAGACGTTCGCATACATATAATTTGCAATGCTGGCTCCGCCGACGAAAATTATAATCACAAGGAACATTAGCGAGAGGTTGGACATCATCCGATTGATCTTGATCTGGGCATCGGCGATCTGCGTGATCGTGACTACCTTTGCATCGGGCAACAGGCTATTGATTTTTGCCACCAACCCTTTGGAAATCTGCTGGCAGCAGCCGATGACTTCAATGGCGTTGATGACCGGCCCTTTTCCGGTCAAGTCTTGCACTGTGTGGAGATGGGCGAAGATGCGCGAATCATCTACAGTGCCCGTCTGTGGCAATACCGCAGTTACCGTGAATTTTTTGCCGAGCAGTTCGAGCGTGTCGGCATCTTTCAATGCAATATTTACGGCAACATCGGCTCCCACTAGAACTTCGTTGTCTTCCAGCGTGTCGATGACCCGCTTGCGGGCTAGCGTCTTCTTGTCATCAGATCCCATCATGCCAACCGAGGCCCCGCAACCTATGGGCCGAGAAAAGATGCCCGCGCCGCCCCAAGCCGCCTTAGCTTGGAACTCGCTTTTAGGCAAGATGCCGGTAAGCGTGAAGGTCTTATCGCCAATTTCCACCGGAACCGATAGCTTCGGCGAAAGGTTATCGAGTCCTTCGAGGTCGGACATGGCAAGTTGCGTCACGTATTCCTCGGGAATGGTTTCACCCTGCATGTCGGCTGCATAGTAATCCTGCAAGGTAGACGACTTTGGCAACACCAGGACATTTGCTCCAAGCGAGTCCATTTCCCGCGCCACGGCCATCTCGGAATAATAGGAGATGTTTTTGATGGAAACGATCACCGTGATTCCCAGCAGAATCGCCAGGAAGCTGGTGAGCAATTGGCTCTTGCGCTCAAAGATTTCGCGCAAAACAATGGTTCGTAAACGCATGGATTGTGTCTCCTATTTCTGATGACAAGCGCAATTGGGACCGCAAGTCGATGCTTCTTTTATTTTGGCGACGATCTGGGCTTGGGTGACGTTTCCCACAAGCGTGCCGAGTACCGAGCCGGGCGGGGACAATAGCACCGTGACTTGAGTGGGCGTTTTCGCATCAACTTTTAAGTCTTTCAGAAACGATTCTTCCGCCTGATCGCCCGCATTGAGAACCACCACTGCGCTGGTTTTCGCGTATTGCGGGTCAGCGGTGAAATCTTGCACGCCTTTTTGCAATGACATTTCCTTGACCTGCGAGGACGCGGGTTCGACGCAAAGCAGGACTAATTTGTCGCTGCTGAAGGGCTTTCATGCACTCGGCCGTGCAGGGACTTACAAAGGCGATGCGGAGTTTGGATTCATCGACTGCGCCGGTAAATCCCTTGGTAATAGCGCCGCATGGAGCGACTGCCATCACCATGGGCATGGCGGTACGGGCCACGCCATACCGATCAACGAGTTGCTTTTCGGCGGGATCGGTGATTTGGACGGAAACCACAGCAGCCGAATCCGCTAGTCCGGCCGCGGCCGAAGAAAAATTACTCCATGCCTTGTCCGTATTTGTGTTCTTATCCCTCCAAAAGAAGATCAAGGAGTATTTCTGATCCGCCGCCGCCTGATCGATTGCAGCCTGGCCTTGGCTGACTTTAGCGCCGGCAGCCTGATCCTTTGTGGATGGCGAGCGGGTGACACGGTCTTGGGCTTCAGCCATTGCTACGCCAATTGCCAGGGTAACACCAACGATTGCTAGAGAAATCCACTTCATTACTTTGATCCTCCTTAAAATAACAGGTTAGAAACTTTACTTCTATCGTTTCGCCAAGTAACGAAATATTAGACCATCTTAGAATAACTTGCAAGGTACTTATTTAGCCATGGCTTGGTGATTTTATTAGAAACTAATATATAATTGAGGGATTGGGATTTTTTACAAATCTCGGCTAAACTGCCAATTTGACTAATTTCCTGCATGATTTGAGGCGATAAATTTAACCTATAATACGCATTTACTCTATATTCTCCATATTTAAATCAATGCCCCAGTCTCTGTCTTGGAAAAAATGTTTGGAAAATGCAGCGTTAAGCGACTTGGGGTTGCGCCGCGCCAATAACCAAGACAGCTTTACCGTGTTTTTGGCGGGCAATCAGCAGGATTTTATGCGGCGGGGGCATCTGTTCATGGTGGCCGACGGCATGGGCGCACATGCTGCCGGGGAATTGGCCAGCAAGATCGCCACCGACATCGTGCCTCTGACGTATCAGAAACTCCGCGACAAATCGCCGCCCGACGCTCTTTTAGCCGCCTTAGTGGATGCAAATAATCAAATCTACACCCGTGGACAGGCCAGTCCCGAGTTTAAAGGCATGGGCACGACCGCCACGGTGTTGGTGATCTTACCCCAAGGGGCTCTTTTGGCGCACGTCGGGCGACAGCCGGGCATATCGCGTCCGCGGGCAAAAGATCGATCAGCTTACCTTCGATCATAGCCTGGTCTGGGAACTGCAAGCCACCGGCCAGAAGTACGAGGAGCCGATCACAAACTTCATAGGTAAAAACATCATTACACGATCGCTGGGACCGAATCCGAACGTGCAAGTCGATCTGGAAGGCCCGCATCCCTGCCAGGCTGGCGACACGTTTCTGCTGTGCAGCGACGGGCTTTCCGGTCAGGTCGAAGATGCGGAGATCGGCGCGGTGCTGGTTTGCCTGCCCCCGGCCGAGGCAGTAAAGGCCCTGGTCGATCTGGCGAACCTCCGCGGCGGGCCGGACAACATCACTGTGGTTTGCGCCCGGGTGTTGGATCGGCAAATCGCTCAAGATCCCGGCGCCCAGTCGGCTGGTGAGGCGGGCGATCAAAATCGACGACCGGTTCATCCCCTGATATGGACAATCCTCGGCATGGCCTTTTTGGCGGCATTGGGTTTTTGTGCTATAGAAAAATGGACTTTCGCCATTATTTCACTTTTGGTTGCCGTCTTAAGCGGCATAACGGCCATGGTGCGGCATTACGGCGGCGCGGAAGAGGCCCCCTCATTCGATGGCCGGCATTTCGGCCGCGGTCCTTATGTGAGTTGCGATTGCCTGCCCGATGAGAAATTCATCGTTAAGCTCATGGAAATCATCAACCAACTGCGCGACGCCGCGGTGGGTGAAAACTGGAAGATCGAATGGAACCGTTTCAATCAATTTCTTACCTCCGCCAACGATGCCCGCAACTTGGCCGACTACGTCGCCTCCGCCCGCGAATATCTCCGCGCTATCAGTTTCATGATGGCCGAACTCAAACACCAACAACCGCACGGCGGCTCATAATAATATTATATTATCCGTTTAGCCTGCAATGTTGGGGCAGCAGTTAAACTGCTGCCCAACGCAGAAACCCAAGCACTTGTGCCTGGAGTTCTTTCGTAATCATCACAAATGATAAGAAAATGCACGGACCAGGATCTTGAAGTAGTATTCCAGATCGTCAACGACGCCGCAACCGCGTATAAGGGCGTCATACCGGCCGATTGCTGGCACGAGCCATACATGCCTTTGGAACAACTTAAATGGGAGATCGGCGACGGCGTATGCTTCTGGGGATTTGCGGATGAAAACGACTTGATCGGGGTTATGGGAATTCAAGACAAGGGTGAAGTCACTCTCATTCGTCATGCCTATGTGCGAACCGATAAAAGGAATCGGGGCATCGGCACGCAATTATTGCGATATCTGGAGACTACATCGGAAAAACCCATATTGATCGGCACCTGGGCCGATGCCGTTTGGGCCGTGGCCTTTTACCGGAAAAACGGCTATCGGCTTCTGCCCACCGATGAAAAAAACAGCTTGCTGAAACAGTTTTGGAAAATCTCCCCGCGGCAAATCGAGACTTCGGTTGTCCTTGCGGATACGAGGTGGACGAATCAGTAGGGTGTGTGAAACACACCTATGAAAAATCCACATGAATTCGGTGCGTTTCACGCACCCTACGGGAATAAAAAGCTGATTGCTGATCGCTTATTGCTAACGTACAATATAGATATGTGCCGTATCATTCGTCCGCTTGCGATCATTTTTCTCATTGGATTGGGTCTATCGGCCCTGGTCATTGGGGCCGAGCCCGATAAACCCAAGGCCGGCAATGACCCCAGCGGCATGAAAGAATTCGATGGTCTGGGGTTTTCCGTCGGCCCCAAGGGCGGCGGCAAGGCCCGCACCGGCATGTTCGGCCTGATGGGCGAGGGCTATAAGTTCGTTTACGTGTTCGATCGCTCGGGGAGCATGGGCGGCGACGGCAGCGCATCGCTTAAGGCGGTGAAGGCGGAACTATTAGCCAGTCTGAAGAACCTGGATACCGTTCACCAGTTTCAAATCATCTTTTACAACCATCGCCCGGTGCTCTTTAATCCTAGCGGCACGCCTGGAAAACTGGTTTTTGGCACCGGGCAAAATAAACTGGCCGTCGAGCGTTTTTTGAACTCTATAGAAGCCAATGGCGGAACCGATCACGAGGCCGCCCTGCGCATGGCCTGCTCCTTGAAGCCCGACGTAATTTTCTTCCTTACCGACGGCGACGATCCGAAACTTACGCCGCAAGAGATGGAAAAGATACATGATTGGTCCGTCGGAATCAGCATGAATATCATCGAATTCGGCCCGGATGCCCAGCCCGATAAGGAAAGCTTCCTCAAAGAACTTGCCCGGCGAGTCGGCGGCCTGTACGCCTACGTGGACACCACAAAGTTCTCCACTTCAAAGGAAAAAGCGGCATCTTTGAACAATCCCTGATGGTTCTATGCAACAATCCGGCAGTAATAGTGATGATGAAGTAACGATTCAGCCAAGACGTTCAATAATCGTTATCGTCGGTTTGCGGATTATCGCCATCGAATTGCTTTTGCTTTTTGCCTTTATCAGCCGATCTGATTTTCTATTGATATTATTTCTGCCCTTCGCGACCATCGTATTTCTTTGGCCGTATATTTGCGCCGGCATTGTGCTTATAAGGAATGCACCGCGGAAACTTGCCAGAGAAATCGCTCGGCGTGTTAAAGACCGAAGAACATATCAGTACAGCATCAGGTCTCTGCTGATATTATTCGTAATCGTCGCTATAATTTGCGCTTGGTATAGACACCGGCTTAATATCCTATATCAAGAACAGCGTTTAGTATTCGGAAAATGGAAGATGCTCTATGATGTTACAGAGAAGCCCATGTCGTACAATGGCGCCGAACAAATCATTACACTCAACGAAAACAACTGCAAAATCTATCTGAATCACGAACCTAAATGGATGGATATTTTCGACAAAAACAGTATAAATGAATGTATCTATTGTTTTAAGGGTCAAAAATTGCGATTGGATTTATCTCTCCCTGGCGCCGGCCGTCCGGATTCATTTTCTAGAGATGCTGATTTTGAGGTTAGTCCAGGAGTTTACGGAAACCGAGCTCTCGGGAAAGGAGTTGTAATTATATTAGAACGAATTCCGCAAGAACAACCGCATAAATAGCATAAAATCCGGGCATTCCGCCTGGCACAAGTGCTTGGGCTAAATGGAGGATTAATAAATTGCCTTTGACCTTACCAAACCGGTGGTCTAAAATTCAGTGTGAGCAGCAAGAATGGACAAGTGGTCTAAACAGACGCGGCAAACTAATCGCCTTTTTTTGGAGAGTGCGGCATGATCCAAGACATTATTAGTGCAAAGGGCAGTGTTGTGCATACCATCGCGCCGGGGACCATGCTCGACGAGGTGGCGCATACGCTGGTGGAACGCCGGATCGGTTCTTTGTTGGTGGCCCGGCAAGGGCCCTCGGGCGAGCAGGAATTGCTGGGCATCGTCACCGAACGCGACATACTTTACCACTGCGCGAAAAGCAATTTGCCCTTAGCCGCCGTGGAAGTGACCACGGTAATGAGTTCCCCGCTTATAACCGCCGCGCCCGGCGACAGTATCGATAAGGTAATGGGCCTGATGACCGATAAGCGGATTCGCCACATTCCGGTCCTTGCCGAAGGCCGCCTGATCGGCCTTGTTTCCATAGGCGACCTGGTCAAAGCCCAGCACGACCGCCTGGCCATGGAAAACCGCTTTATGAAAGACTATATCAGGAGTTAATGCAGAGTAGAAGAGTGAAGCTCACTGTTCGGAACTCTATCAAAATCTCCTGTGCATTTAAGAAAGCCCTCACCCCCGGCCCCTCTCCCAAAGGGCGAGGGGAGGTTTTGTGAGAGCCCTTTATTCTGTAATGTATTTTTCCACTTTTCTTCGATCGATCTCCACGCCCAGGCCCGGGCCTTGCGGGACTGTGATCATGCCGTCGACGATTTCCAAGGGATTTTTAAGCACCGTGTCGCGCATTTGGTGCAGGGCGCATTCTTGACAATCCGAAAATGCAGACGTTGCCGCGGCTAGATGCAGCATGGCGGCCGTGCCCGGACCCAGCGATGGCCGCCCGCCCAATAAGGCCCTTGTTTGTGCGGCGCCGGCAATGGCAGCGCATTGCCGTGCCGGGGCGATGCCGCCGATCTGGTTGAGATCCACCACCAGGTACTTTCCCGCCCCGCATCGCACTGCGGCCAGCACGTCGGCCGGCGAATGAATCGTCCGCCAAACGCCCAAGGGCACGGGCGTCTGCCGACTCAGCGAAGCCAGGGGATAAAGCTCCCGGGTATTTATGGGATCGAGAAAGAACTCCAAATCGGCGTATTCCAATTCGACGCACAGATCGCGGGCGATTTCCGAGCTGTATTGAGCTTGTCCGTCCAGGCGGAGTTGCACCCTGTCGCCCACGTTTTCCCGAACCGACGCCAGAATGCGCAAATCATTTTCCGCACGGCCGCTTGAGGCGATCACCTGATTGTGAAAACCTTGGGCGGCCAGTTCCCGGGCGATTTTGCCGATTCGCTCGGGCTGCCCGCCCGGCAAACGCACGGCCACCGGAATCCGCCGCCTAAAAATGCCTCCAAACAAGTTAAACAGCGGCTGACCAACCACTTTGCCGGCCAGGTCCCAAAAGGCCATCTCCACTGGACAGCGTAGCCCGGGGGACGACAACGCATCGAGAGTGTGCAACTCTTCGATGTCGAAAATGTCTCGCCCTTTGAGCACGGCCAAGAGTGCATTTTGCCGACCGGAGAGTTCCGATTCCCGCCAATTGCTCGATGCCTCGCCCCAACCTTCAATCCCGGAATCAGTGACCAGGCGGACAAGCAGCGAACGAACGGTCTGTTTCAGTTCTTCAAGCCGAATGGCAACCAGAAACAGTTCGAGATCGTTGATTTTCATGGATTACCATTTCCCAATTACTGTGGTCCCCGCTCTGACTCGATCGCCCACTTTCACTTCAAGTTTAAGGTCTTGGGACTGTGGCAGGATCAATTCGGTGCGGGAGCCGAACTTGATCATGCCGAATTTATGCCCGCGGGCAACGAGCTGGCCGGGCCGAAGATCGCACACGATCCGCCGGGCAATCGCCCCGGAAACTTGCCGCACGATTAAGCGCCGGTGCGGCGGCGACTCCTCTTCCAAGCCGATCCAGGTGTTTTCGTTGCTTATTCCGCTTTCCGGACGCGTGGCGCTCATAAATCCGCCGGGCCGATAGCGCAAGGCGATTACCCTCGACTCGACCGGCGCGCGATTCAGATGCACGTTAAAAATCGACAAAAATATGCTGATCCGCACCGCCGGCCCTCCGATGAAATCTTCATTTTCCAGGTATGCCACCTCGGTAATTTTGCCGTCGGCCGGCGAAACGATTACCCCCTGCCCTGCCGGCACGCGCCGCTTGGGATCGCGAAAGAAGTGCACTACCAAACACAATAAAATTCCCGGCACAAAGGCCAGATACCAAACATATATCGCGGACAAAATTGTCAGCGCCAAAAGCGGCCAGCCGAAAATTTGCAGTTCGGCCAATCCCCAACGGGCAAAAAGCAGACGGCTCGCGCCAGCGAAACGGATCGTCGGCCTCGTCCCAATCGCATTGGCACACGTTGCGGCAGTATTTCAGATCGCGGGGATCGAGAATTTCGTGCGGGGCGGCGTCGCAACTGCCGCGGCGCAATTGGGCCATTCGCCGCACGTAACCAGGGCGGAATTTTTTCAGCCACCAGCGGCGCCAGACGCCCCAGGCCAACTCGATGCGATAGCACACCCCACCCCCCGGTTGCACGGAGCGAAAATTCTCCGGCATAGGTTGTACTTCAGCGCGATTTTGGTCACCAAATTGCGATTTTTCCACGATTGTTGCCGTAATCCAGGGCATTTTATTGACTGTAAACGGTTTACGGCAAAGATCATAGCAAATTGCACGAGGGTTTTACAGGGGAAGAATTGGCCACTGATTATAGGTGATGAGTAGGTTTGATCGGGAGGGCTAATCAGCACTAATCTTTACTTGACAATCCGTTTATAAATGACGATAATATAAAAGCTGAAGGGGATGGAGTTCCCCCGTACAACCGCCCGAAACCGGGCTGATGACTCCTGCCATGATAGCCTCACGGCAGGGGTTAAAACCTCTGTGCCAACAAGCCCTGCCGAGAGACAGGGTTTTTTTGTTGGTACCGAGGAACTTCGATGGAACACGTCTATGCAATAGCCGCGATCTGGCTGGCCCTTGCCGTTCTTGCCACCATGTTGGCCAGTCACTTGCGGATGTCCATGGCACTGGTGGAAATCTGCGTTGGGATGGCGGCGGCCGTGGTGGCCGATCGGTTCTTTCACCCCAATGCCCTAGGCGCGGATCTGGATTGGCTCCGATTCGTGGCCTCGATCGGCGCGGTTTTACTGACCTTCCTGGCCGGGGCTGAACTCGATCCGGACGCCATGAAGGCCAAGTTTTGGGAGGTTATGGTCGTCGGGCTGTTCGGTTTTATCGCCCCGTTTCTGGGTTGCGCCGCATTGGCAAGATTCGTTTTAGGTTGGGATCCTTCGGCAAGTTGGCTGGCCGGCATAGCCCTTTCAACAACGTCCATGGCCGTGGTCTATGCCGTGATGCTGGAGTCCGGTTTCAACAAGACCGAATTCGGCAAGGGCATTCTGGGCGCTTGTTTTGTCAACGATCTGGGCACGGTTATTGCCTTGGGGCTTGTGTTTGCCCCGTTCACCTACAAAACGGCTATTTTTGTCGGAGTCTGCGCCGCCGTTCTACTGCTGCTGCCTTTTCTTACGTCGCGCATAATTGCCTGGTATGGCAATCGCACGGCCGCCATCCGAACAAAATGGATTTTGTTGGTTCTCTGCGGATTAGGCGCACTATCGCTTTGGGCGGGAAGCGAAGCCGTATTGCCGGCCTATATTGCGGGCATGGTCCTTGCCAAGACCATCGGCCGGGATCATTTTTATGTCCGGCGCTTGCGAACCCTGACTATAGGTTTCCTTACGCCCTTTTACTTCATTAGGGCGGGTTCTTTGGTTTCATTGCCGGTGCTGATGTCGGCTCCCATGGTGTTCCTAGTTCTATTTAGCGGAAAAGTCGTATCCAAGATTTTCGGTCTGTTTCCCGTCATTGGCCTGTTCAGAAAGGATAGCAAAGAACGCTGGTATTACACGCTCATGATGTCAACCGGATTGACATTCGGCACAATATCGGCCCTTTACGGCCTGACCCATAACATTGTGACTAAGGAACAATACTCGTTCCTTGTTGCCGCGGTCATCGGCAGCGCGGTTATCCCGACCATGATTGCCAACGCGGTTTTTCTTCCGCGTCATCTTTTGCCTGGGACGCCGATTGCCGATGAGGAGATGCTACAACTGGAAGCCGCCTTGGCCGGGACCGCCGATTCCATGAATGGGCTTGGAGATGAATAATACCACCCTTTTTAGTGAGTTATTTGAAACTATTCGACGGGTCAACAGTTGTAATATCACCCCCGAGAGGCAATGGGGCAAATATCATCACAACAGATACCTTAGGATCATTGTCTTTGCCCCACTAGTCAAGTGCGGATTAATGATACAAAATAGGACGTTTTCAGAAGACCTTTATAGTTGGACCATATTTTATCGGGCCAACTGGTTCACTAAAGTGACCAGCCCTTGGCGGTAAAATAATAAAACATTTCTATAGGAGATTAAAACCCAATGAGTTCGACAATTGTGGACATTCGTGGCCGGCAAATTCTTGACAGCCGGGGCAATCCAACCGTGGAAGTCGACGTGGAATTGGCCGACGGCTCGTTCGGCCGGGCTGGGGTGCCCAGCGGTGCAAGCACGGGCGTGCACGAGGCCTGGGAGCTTCGCGACGGCGACAAATCGAAATACCTCGGGCGCGGGGTTCTGCTGGCCGTCGAAAACGTAAACAACAAAATCGCCGACGAACTATGCGGCATGGACGCCCTGGATCAATACGCCGTGGATCATGCCATGATCGAACTCGACGGCACGGAAAATAAAAAGAACCTTGGCGCGAATGCGATTTTAGGCGTTTCCATGGCCGTTGCCCGGGCAGCCGCCGAACACGCCGGTTTGCCATTGTTTCGTTACCTGGGCGGAGTGGCGCGAGGATCATACCCGCCCCGATGATGAACATCGTCAATGGCGGCAGCCACGCCGACAACAACGTCGACGTGCAGGAGTTCATGGTCATGCCCCTGGGTTTCACCAGTTTTACCGACGCCATCCGTTGCGGCTGCGAGGTGTTTCACAATCTGAAGAAGGTTTTGCAGTCGAAAAAGCTGTCCACCAATGTGGGCGACGAAGGCGGCTTCGCGCCTGATTTGAAAAGCAATGAAGAAGCCCTGGAAGTGATCGTCGATGCAATCAAGAAGGCCGGCTATGAGGCGGGCAAGCAGGCGTTCATCGCCCTGGATCCGGCCGCTTCGGAATTCTACAACGCCGAGAAAAAACGTTACTCGGTAGATGGCAAGGACATTACGGCCGAGCAATTGGTCGATCTCTATGCAAAATGGGTGGAAAAATATCCCATCTGTTCGATCGAAGACGGAATGGCCGAGGACGACTGGGAAGGCTGGAAATTGATGACCGATCGGCTGGGTGATAAAATCCAACTAGTCGGCGACGATCTGTTTGTAACCAATACCAAGCGTTTGCAACGCGGCATCGACGAGGGCATCGCCAACAGCATCCTCATCAAGCTGAACCAGATCGGCACCATTACCGAGACCATCGAGGCCATCCAGTTGGCCAATCGCAACGGCTATACCAACGTGATCAGCCATCGCAGCGGCGAGACCGAAGACTCGACCATCGCCGACCTGGCCGTGGCCCTGAGCACCGGCCAGATCAAGACCGGCTCGGCCTCGCGTACCGACCGCATGGCCAAGTACAATCAACTGCTTAGGATCGAGGAGATTCTGGGCGACTCGGCCATTTACGGCGGAACGTTGTTTGCAAAAAAGCGATAGCGATCTTTGACATCAAATATTTTAAGGAGTTCTAACAAAACCTGCTACACTTTCAAAAACGCCCTCACCCCTAGCCCCTCTCCCAAAGGGAGAGGGGAGGTTTTGTTGGAGTTCCTAATATAAATATTTAGCCCCCGGTGATTTCACCGGGGGCTTTGGTTGCGCATTGAGCACGTTGTTTTACTTGCTCCCAAGATCCGGCGTGGGGACAAGTAAATGTCGTATTCCAGGTTTAGCCCCGGAGCTTGCTTGGAACGATTGCGCGGGCAATCGTTCCGATACGACGCCGCGGCGGAGTTGGTATTCAATTTCGCGGATCCTTCGCGTCATGCAGTGAAGAATAAGACCCGCGGTAAACAGGAGCATTCCCAGCAATACCATGCCGACCGCCAGGATCGCGGATGGCACATGCAGAACAACGCCGGATCGGATATAGTCAATAATTGCGGGCATGCCGGCGGTGCAACCGCCCATCACAAAAGCAATGGCAAGTACGCCGAAGAAAGTCAGGGGTTTATAATCACGCAAGAGTGCGAAGATCGTTCCGAGGATGCGCAGGCCGTCGTGCAGCGGCCGGATTTTGGAGAAGCTGCCCTCGGGCCGTGTGCTGAGATCGACCGGAACTTCCGCCACGCGGAAGCCCGCCTCGAGGGCCTTGATGGTAAGTTCCGTTTCCACCTCGAATCCGCCGCCGACCAGGGCGACGGTTTTGACGAATTCGCGGCTAAAGGCCCGGTATCCGGAAAGGATATCGGTGAGGCGGACGTGGAACACGGCGTTTAAGGGTGGAGAGAAATATACGGTTGCCCAACAAATTCAACTGGCGGAATTTGCTGTTTGATTTGGCGTGCAGACGCGAACCGACCACCATATCGGCCTCGCCTTGTTGGATGGGGGCGATCAGGCGGCGCACATCGGAGGCCGGATAAGTGGCGTCGCCGTCGATCATTATGTATACGTCGGCATCGATCATGCGAAACATTGATTGCACGACGAATCCTTTTCCCTGCCGCCTCTCTCTTAAAACCACCGCGCCGGCCTGGTCGGCGATTTCCGCGGTCCGATCGGTCGAATTGTTGTCGAACACATAGATGGTCGCGTCCGGAAGTTCCGCCTGAAAGTCGGCTATCACCGAAGCTATGGTCAATTCCTCGTTGTAGCAGGGAATGAGAACGGCGATATTGAGTTCCTGGATTCCGCCGGGATCGGCCGAACGGTATTGTCGCTTCCTGGCGCAGAATGCTTATCATTTGCACATCTCCTTCCCTGGACTGTTTCGGCGTTGGATACGCCGCATGACAGCACTGCCAGCACGGATTGCCCCCGTGTCTGGAATCCATTCCAGCCGATGGCAATTGCACTTGTACATCGCGGCATTGGAATTCCGGTCAAGGGCATATTTTCTACCAAAGCTTCATTTATCCGGCTCAGGGCTTGTCATTGTTTGCTTTTGGCGTTAACAAGAGAAATCCGGCATGGGCAAACTCGACATTCACTATTTCGCGGAATCGCGGAGAACACAACAGTCGGATGTTGCAATTCGGTCTATTGCCATCGAGATTCTGTTTCATAATAACGCAAGAGAATTTTTTTTCCGGAAAATCCAATCAAATGCGTCATCTTCATTTCGCCAATTCTGCATTGCGGCCCAATTTCGGCAGATATGTTGTTCCCAGCATTTCTATGTGCTGGTCGGCCAAGCATAAGTAATGACTCCTGAACCAGCAGGCACGACCCCTCTTTGCCGAACCTGGCATAGGCCGTTAAAAACACTTTCCTGATTTCCTTGATCAACCGCGCCTGGCCGAATCCGTTATACTTGCCTGGTGAATGCCTCGAGCAAGGGATATTGACAACAATACTCGACTGTGTTTAACAGCGATGCCGCATTTACTATCATGGCAATCGCCAGAGTCGCGACTCCCAAAGGACAACGCAAGACGATCGCGACGGATCCTCTCCCAAATCTCGTTCATGGTCAGACCGAGTAAAATGGCGCCGGCAGACAACGGTCCGACAAAGTAACGCATGTTCGGACTGGTTATTTTCCACCACAGCAACAGGGATGCCGCAAATATCGCCAAGAGGCCCGATTTTAACGCCTTATTATTTCCGCGGATGAATATGCCAGCGGAATTAACCACGATAACAGGAAAAAATTAACGCCAAATGCAAACGAGCCCAACTCCCAAAACCGCTCGCCGTGAAACGTCAATTCGGCCAGGCTCCCAAGATTAAACGGTTGGTCGAAACGGATATCCTTGCCAATTACTGGGAGATATCAATTCCGAATGGAATACGCCGTTAACAAGGGGAATAACGGGTTTTTTGTTAAAATATAGTTTTGCGCAAGAAACGGCGACACGATGATTATCGCCGACAGCACTCCTCCGGCAAACCAGAATCATCGGCCGGCATGATCTTTGCCGAATGCAACGCACCGACAATGCAGCCGTCTAAAATCGATGCCAATCGGCAGGGCGAAAAACACGGCCTGCTGCTTGTATAGGAAACCGAACGCCGCCAGAGGATGAACGACAAAATGACGGCATTGCGGTCAAGATGCTCCAGAGCATCCATTGCCGCGATCATCATGGCCGACACGGACAAAAAATTGAACGGCTCCAGATAAACGCAAGTCATGAAATATCCTAAAATCGGCGTGGAAATCAAGGATATGACGGCAAAAAAGGCCGGTAAGAAGATTGAAGTCTGCGATGACAATAGTTTTCTATCAGCAACATGCCCGACGACCATTGACGCCAAGTTTGAAAATCGCAGGAGCATACTCGCCGCCGAGCAGATAACCGATGATGAAAGCAGCTTTGGGAAAATACCTCGGTATCAACAGACCAAATATTGTTGGGGTCAAACACGTGCCGGCCGAACAATGCGACCTGCTTTGGGAAAAATAACGTGCCGCACGCATTCGTCGATAGGTATGATGGCACCAGGGCATGGGGCAGTATGAAAATTGCCCAAAGCGCTACAGTCCATTGCCCGGGAGTGAATCTGCATACTTTACTCGTTCTGTGACGGCGGCGATCGCATCGGCCAACGACCGCCGAAAAAGAATTATCTCGATAAAGGCGACGCTAAAGTATACGTAACTGAAATTGATCTTCCAGTGAAGGGCGATCCAAACAGCATAAGCATTTGCGGATCCGCCCATGAACCACGACAAGAGCAATCCCGTGAGACTGATTTCGCCGGGCATTTCGCTTCCTCGCAGCCGCCGGTAGATCGGAATGCCGACGGCTATACCAGCCGCCGACTGGATCATAAATCCCACCAGTGCGCCAGCTCGACCGGCGCAAACGATCATCAGAACGGGCACGAGCAATATCCACCAATCATTGCGCAATACTTTTAAACACGCCTGCGCATCCCAGGGCTAACAAGGCGCCAAATACGGCCGCACTGACGGCGGCTTCTTGATGAAAATATAAATGGCTGTAATTCCAAAAATAGATGGGATCCGTGGTAATTGGATGGCGAATCAAAATATAATAGGCTGAAAATCCAGCCAGCAGCAAGAGAATCAGCGACAGCAGCCGCGAAACCGACAGCATCAGTTTTTTATTGCCAACCATCAGAGATTCTCCAGATGCTTGGCACAGGGCCTCTAAGAAAAGGGGGACAGTATCGGTTTGTGCCAAGCACCCCCCGGGCCGTTCCGGCAAACCGAACCTGTCCGTTTCGTGGTTTTCGAAGGTGTTCCAAGCTACTCAACTATCCATTCCAGAATTCCGCCGAGCAATCCGCTTCGGAGTTTCACGACAAGCCTCAGCGACGTGGTGCTCACGGGCTTGAACGTCACGCGATTGAAGGCGTCCGGTTTCACGCCGAACTCGCCGGCGTTTTCCACCTCCTTCCAATCCGCTCCGTCCTTGTATAGCAATTGCCACGATTCGGGCACGCCGTAGCGGCCCTTCCACACGCTGTCGTCGTACCAATAAACTTCGGCGGCCGACAGGCGCGTTTCGGCCGGGAAGTCGTATTGCACCCACTCCTTCGTTCCGCCGTGGTCCCACCAGGTGAACCGCACGAAGGGATCGAAGCCGTTGTTCAAGGCTTCGAGCGTGCGGCCCGCCATAGAGGGATTTTCGTAGGAAGCAGATGCTTTTACACCGGCCAATGCCGCGGGTGGAGGCTTCAAATGGCACAACTGGAAAGGCCCTCTCGAAAGAATGATATTGTTCCGGTTGCGTTC
Source organism: Pirellulales bacterium (assembly GCA_963844755.1). Taxonomy (GTDB): domain Bacteria; phylum Planctomycetota; class Planctomycetia; order Pirellulales; family Thermoguttaceae; genus JBEKIK01. The sequence goes on along the minus strand of CAWJPM010000008.1, from coordinate 74,749 downwards.
GACGACCCAGGTGGCGACCGGATTGTGTTCCCAATTGAAGTAATCCGACAGGATCAAGTAGTCATGATTTTCCTGCCCCGGGCCAGCCGCGCCCTTTGGCGACTCGAGGAGGTTCAAGAGTTTCACGTGAGTTGTCAATTGCACGTCCCAGTGCCTCCACCAGCCGGAACCCCAGAACCGGGCATCGGGTTGTTCGAGGCGTAAAGCTTCGATATCCCGGGCATACTCCAGAAGGGCGACGCTCCGGGCATGGGGCCCTGGCGTCAGCCGCGGCGGATCCCAAACTCGCGACGGCGACAACATGCAAGCTGCTGCCAATGAAATCGGCCACCCGCCGGCAATCACTGCTCTTGCGAACCATGATTGCGTTTTGCGCCACGCGTCGCTAAAAAGAAAATGGCAGGTGAAGGGCAGTATCACCAGGATTGGGGCGATATGCCTCGTCCATGTCAAGTCGGAGAAACAAAACCACCACATGAGCAATGGCACGATCTGAAACGTACAGCCGACACCCATCCAACCGTCCGCCGACCCCCGATTGCGAATCAATCGGCACATGCAGACCAAGCCGCCCAATAGCGGAAGCAGAAGAACCAGGCCGCACCAGCCGAATTCCAGAAAGTACTGATTCACGTGATCGGCGAATAGTTGCCCGAGTGGGGGTTTGGAACCGCCTAAGCCCGATCCCGGCCTGCAGAAAAAAACGCAAAACTGCCGGAGGTACGATAGATATCCTCGCGGCGATCCGATTTGCCACAGATTGAACAAGGCGAAGCAGCCCTGAGTCGCGGCGGATGTAATTATCGCGATTGCAACCGCGCGGCGCGGAATCCACCGAAACGCCGCGGAGATGACAACGAACGCCGTCCAGGCCGTCAAGGGCAGGATTGTAATAAACTTTGGTATTTAGCGCCATAGCCGCGAAAATTCCACTTAATGCCGCCCAGAAATCCTGCGCGATCGCGTTGGTACGCCCGTCCCAGGGTTACAGTCATCCCCAGCAGCAGCAGGCCCGCCAGCGCGTCACCCTGTGAGGCGTAGAAATACCGGTGATCCGACCCTTTGGCCGTGATCGAAAACATCACTATTATGGCGACTAACAAGGAAAAGTAGTGCCAGGCCGATTGCCGCGAATCGCCGGGAACCGCAATTATCCAGTCAAAGACGAGCACGCTTAGGCATAAAATCGCGCCCACAACACCCGGCAGGAACACCCAGTCGCCGAAGCACCAATAGACGGCGGCCACCGGCAGGAGCATGGCCGGCCCGGTTGTGGCCTCAACGGGGCACGTTACGAATTCGCCGTTGTCCCAAACGCCGTAACGCTGTTGGAACGCGAAGTTCCGCGCCACGTTGGCGAAGTAAGCCGCATCGTAACCGTCGAGGATGCGCGTAGCCTGTTGTAGAAAAACGACGGCAAAATATGCCAAGAGAAGAACCGTGAGAAATTTCAGCGCCAAAACCTTCAAAAGAGCCTCCTTTCCTCGCAGCGCCGTTACGATGCGGGCAACTAAGTCTCAGATAATGAATGACGTGGAAAAAAATCAGAGCCGAGGCGTGTCGCCCCGGCATTTCCGGGCCGACACGGCCCGGCTCCGATGAAAAAATACGACGTTATTTTCCTGTCTCTCAATAAACGCGGCGGCAGCGGTTCAGGGGAACCCTACTTTTGTCGCAGCCGCCGGCTTACGCGGTTGGTGGGGTTTCCATGGCCCCCATTTCTCTTCAAATCTTTTGCGATTGTCCTCAAATACCTGCTTAAAAACATCGGGCGGCAAGAGTTTAAAAGTTCCCTGCTGAAAGTGATGAATATAAACATCCTCCGCACAGACCAGCCGAAAATTGGCGTTTTTTATGCGCACGCAAAGATCATCGTCCTCGAACATGCCTACGCCATAGCTCTCGTCAAGCCGGCCGACGCTTTCCAAAATAGAACGTTTGATCATGGTGCAAAACAGCGCAAGCACCGGTATATCGAATATCTCGCCGTCATGTTTGCGGTAATATAACGAAGCAAAGGCATCGATTCCATCCGGCGATGTGTAATCGACTTCAATTTTTGCCTCGTTGCCGACGGCGTTGCTTACGGGACCGATCATGCCGATGGCCGGATCGCTCTTTAAATGCTGCAACAAGCGGGTAATCCAGCCCTGGGTGACAATCGTGTCGTTATTCAGAAAAACTATGTATTCTCCCGTGGCCGCGTCCAAAGCGCGATTGTTGGCCTTGGCAAAACTTTCATTCTCTTCGTTCAAGATGACCCTTACACGGCTGTCGTTTCCGGATAATTCCAACACATACTCCCGGCTGCCGTCGGTCGAGGCGTTATCCACCAATATGACCTCGTAATTCGGATAGTCGGTTTTGCCGAGGATGCTGGAAAGGCAGGACTTGTTCAGTTCCAGATTGTTGTGTATGGCTATTAAGACGCTTACCTTGGGAAAAATGGAAACGATTTCGGAGGTTGTTACGCGATAGCGATCCGCCCAAGTATTTTCCCTGGCGAAGGCTTGACGGGCTTTGATCAATTCAGGCGATTGATCGCGTATCATCCGCTTGATCTGTTCGGCAAACTCGGCGGCGGTTTCGGCCGTCTTTATGAGGCCGGCTTGCTCGATAGGGCGAATTTCCGGCAAGTCCACGGAAACCACGGGCATGCCCGCAGCCAGCATTTCATATACTTTCACGGGATTGGTCGCTTCCGTCAGCGGAACTTTCCGGAAGGGGATTATGCAGGCGTCCCATCTCTTGAGAATTTCCGGCAATCTGCTGTAAGGCATTTCGCCTGGAAATTTAACGTTTTTAATATTTCTTAGAAGATTCAAATCGGTGGAAAAAGTATGGCCGACAAATTGGAACTCCCAATCAGGCTGCAACATGGCCAGGTTGGCCGCTAATTGAGTGTCAAACCAGTCGGCGATTGCCCCATAATAACCGACTGTAATCTTCCTTGAACTTGCGGCTTTTCTTTTTTCTGCGGCAAAAGCGAAGTGCTTATAATCTGCCGCGTTTCTCACCAACGCGACGCGCGGAGTCCGTTTAAGGGCTTTTTTCCGCAACAATTCGGAACTAACCAGAGTCAGGTCCGCTTGTTCAAAAAGTCTTTGTTCATCCACGACCGTTGATTCGCTATCCGTCGCGAATCCCGCATGTTCATCCATGCAATCGTAAACGATCGGCCACCCCAACCGTGCGCGCATCTTTTCCGCAAGGCTTGTCCAAAACGGCAGCTGAACCAGCAGAATTCCCGTGCTGCACTTCGAATCGAGGCTAAATTTGTTGAGTGAGTCCGCCATTTTTATCAGGACATATTCGGATGCCTGATGTTTGTAGACGTTAACGGTCGGATCTCCGGACAAAAATAATTCATATATATTTTCTTCAATCGGCCTGATTTTGACGTTTTTTCTCGCCGTGAACTTTTGAGACACATAGAACACCCTGTGGCCAGCGCTCGCGAATTGACGGGCCATTTGTTGCGGGCGCTGAAAACGGAAGTCCCAATCAATAATCGAAAAGAAAAAGACGTCATACTTATCGGGCGATAATTTATTGTCCGGGGAAGCGATCATTTTGTGGCGCAAGTTTTCCATAAACAGCGACAACGCTAATCGGCAGCAACGGTACAGTATTTTCGATGTCCGGAATATGCTCCTTGCAATATTTTCCCGTATAGAATCGGTCGGCAACAGGCAGTGACGGACGCGAGATAATAAACACATTATAGGCAGAATGCGAGAATTATAAATTCGGTCTATCTCTTCTTCCTTTGCCGATAGTTCACATATCCACGATTGCTCTTTTTCAAAGAACCGCCGCTTCCACACAGATTCCATTTTCGCAATTTCAACTTCCTTTGCAGCGAGTTGTTCTTTGTATCGTGCTTCGATCTCGGAAATCTGCCGTATGTGCCTGGCTTCACTATCAATTCTCGCCGCCAACGCTTCTACCAAAGCGGCGTTTAATTCCGCCGCGTCTCGATGTTCACGTTCAATCAAACTATCTGATTGCATGGCAAACGACTCGCCGTTTATTTTGAAATAAATTGCCGCGGTGAGATAATTTCGCGGCCTGCTTTAAAAATGCGGAGAACCAGTTGGATTCAACAACGAAACCGGCTTCGGCAGAGATAAACGACTACCCCGATTACAGTGCCATTCGAGAATCCGTTCTCCGGTCAACCTGGAATCCTCCTTTTTGGGAAAAAAGATTTCTCAGACATTCTAATGATCGACCGTAAAAACACCAATAGTGTTTTACTTACTGGAGTTATGCAAAACGGAAAATCAGGCACCCCTCTCCCGGCACACTGACAGTGGTCGGGAGATGGGGTAATTTGCAAAACTCCAGCTTTATGAATGATTTTGTGAAATCAACGATCTCTTGACATAAAATTATCTTCCTTGATATTCTCATGCACGGCTTTATAACCGCGCTTTAATAAAATTTAGTGTTCACTGCAATCGGCCTGCATGCCTTCGGATCGTGATGGCACAACTTCACCGTTTACTTTTAGATCGCCTGCCGTGGTCAAAGCGCCGAAAGAGCTTTAAAGCCGAAGTCGAACAACTCCGCGGCAAATTAGCGTCTTACGAGCAATTTGTTCCCCCGGGTCATTTTTATTCGCCCATTCCTTCGCTGGAACAAGTGCGATCAGAGGAAAAACGGCTTTTTGGACCGCCCCCTCGGACTCTGCCGGGCATCGACTTACGCGAAGAGCAACAGGTTGCCCTTTTGCGGGCATTGCATCCGCACTATCAGGACCTCCCTTTCCCCGATAAAAAAACAAAAGGACTGCGGTATTTTTACGAGAATCCGAACTATTCTTACGGCGACGCGATCATTCTCTACTCGATGATCCGCCACATCCGTCCGAAGCGAATCATGGAAATCGGCTCCGGTTACTCATCGTGCGCCATCCTGGACACCAACGAATTATTTTTCAATAACTCCATAGATTGCACTTTCATCGAACCCTACCCGGACTTGCTCTACTCGCTGACGGATCCCGGCGACCGATCGCGCAATCGCTTCATCGCACGGAGAGTTCAAGACGTCGAGTTGGAATTGTTCGGCGAATTGAACGAGGGCGACATATTATTCATCGATTCCACCCATGTCGCTAAAATCGGCAGCGATGTAAACCACATCTTTTTCCAAGTGCTGCCTCGCCTGCCCCGCGGCGTTTACGTGCACTTCCACGACATATTCCATCCTTTTGAGTATCCCAAGGATTGGGTGTACGCCGGTATTGCGTGGAGTGAAGATTATCTGTTGAGGGCTTTTCTTCAGTACAACAGCGCCTTCCAGATAGAGTATTTCGCTACTTTCTTGTTTTGCTTTTATCGCGATATTTTCGCTGAATTATTTCCCCTATGCCTGAAGAACAACGGAGGAAATATCTGGCTGAAATCCTTGTGATTCCAGTGCCTTGGTTCTTGGCTTAACAATTCCATTTGATCGATTAACTTTCCGAATAATGATCGATCCACATGTCTTGATTCTGTAAAACCATATCAGTTGCCGTTATTTCTCTGCTTTAAGTTATTTAGTGCAAGATACTCTTCATCTTGATAGCCTGCTTCAGTTTTCTCCGTGAGCATTTCTGAAGCACTCGGCGTTACCGAATCATTCGAGCTGAAAATGGAATCCTTAATTGATTGGCCGTTTGCACCCAAATTGGAGGCCAGGCTGGTTGTGTCGCCGGCAGACCCTCCAACGCTCGCCACGCCTGTTGACGCCGATTGATTCGCGGTGGAAGAGTCCAAACTGGAAACGGTGTTAGCTGGACCAACCGAAATCGTAATCGGCGTGCCCAACCTGGAATAAGTTGGGGTACCAGTCGAGTTGTCGTACATGTATCCGGCCAAGTAATATGTGCCCGCGGCCACACCGGTAGTATCCCATGTGTAGATTCCGGCGCCGTTGGCGGCGGCCGCCTTGCCGACCTCGATCCATTTTTCGTTGCCGTTCCAGGTCGTATCGACGTCGTAGCACAGGCTTACCGAGCCGTTGGCCGGGGCATTGGCAATCGTCCAATTTAAGGTTGCCGATTGACCCGCGGTGTATGTGGCCGAGGCGGGAGCGGTCAAGGCGAACGTCGGTTTAGCAACTGAGATCGTAATCGGCGTGCCCAACCTGGAATAAATGGGGGTGCCAGTCGAGTTGTCGTACATGTATGCGGCCAAGTAATACTTGCCCGCGGCCACGCCGGTAGTATCCCAGGTGTAGGTTCCGGCGCCGCTGGCGGCGGCCACCTTGCCGACCTCGATCCATTTTTCGTTGCCATTCCAGGTCGTATCGACGTCGTAGCACAGGCTTACCGAGCCGCTGGCTGGGGCGTTGGCAATCGTCCAATTTAAGGTTGCCGATTGACCCGCGGTGTATGTGGTCGAGGCGGGAGCGGTCAAGGCGAACGTGGCCGGTTGAGTGGAAGTCGTAGTTTGAACGTTGGAAATCGTAATCGGCGTGCCCAACCTGGAATAAATGGGGGTGCCAGTCGAGTTGTCGTACATGTATGCGGCCAAGTAATACTTGCCCGCGGCCACGCCGGTAGTATCCCAGGTGTAGGTTCCGGCGCCGCTGGCGGCGGCCACCTTGCCGACCTCGATCCATTTTTCGTTGCCGTTCCAGGTCGTATCGACGTCGTAGGACAGGCTTACCGAGCCGCTGGCCGGGGCGTTGGCAATCGTCCAATTTGAAGGTTGCCGATTGACCCGCGGTGTATGTGGCCGAGGCGGGAGCGGTCAAGGCGAACGTCGGTGTCGCGAGACTGAGATCGTAATCGGCGTGCCCAACCTGGAATAAATGGGGCGTGCCAGTCGAGTTGTCGTACATGTATGCGGCCAAGTAATACTTGCCCGGGGCCACGCTGGTAGTATCCACAAGTATAGGTTCCGGCTGCCGCTGGCGGTGGCCACCTTGCCGACCTCGATCCATTTTTCGTTGCCATTCCAGGTTGTATCGACGTCGTAGGCACAGGCTGACCGAGCCGTTGGCCGGGACGTTGGCAATCGTCCAATTTATGGTTGCCGATTGGCCGGAGACGTATGTATCCAGCAGGCAGGACCATTCAGCGTGAACGATGGCGGCGTATTCGTGGGGGGCGTTGGATTCGTGGCAGCAACATATTGTATGCCGTAGAATTGGCCGTTGGTTGCCACGTTGGTAACCGGCGTATAGGTGCTGGTATTGATGGCTATCACGCGGCAGTAGACGCCTGTTGAGACTACTATCGGGACCGACCCAAACGGCCACGTAATCGCCGTCGGAATCCATGGCCACGTCGGGCGTGACCTGATCGCCTGCCACTGTGGCATTAACGCGGAACTCACCCAAGGCACTGCCGGTTGCGGCATTGATGTAATCGGATCCGTTGGCTTTATACATGCGTGCATATATGCCATAGTCCTTGGTAAGATCGCTATCTTGGCCGAAGGTGCTCCAAGTGATGACGAAGTCGCCCGCATTGTCCATGCTTACCGAGGATTGCCATTGGCAATTTGGCGTGGTTTGATTTACGCGGAACTCATTTCCCAATCGCGTTCCGGCGGCGTTGAATCTTTGGGCGTATACTCCGTAACCGCTGCCGTCCTGGCCGAAACTCGACCAAGTGACGACAAAGTCGCCGCTGGAATCCATGGCCACGGACGGGGCGAATTGCTTGTCGTTCGTGTAGGAGTTGATTTGGAACTCTCCACCGGAGCGTTGGCCGGCGGAATTATAACGTTGCCCGTATATTCCAAAGGAACTGCCGTCTTGCTGGTCGCTTTCCCAAACGATCGTGAAATCGCCTTTGGAATCCATGGCCACGTCGGAAAGAGTCTTGCTGGTGCGAGGTTGTGGAATTGACCAGGAACTCGTCGCTGAGGGGTTGGCTGAGGATATTGAAACGGCGGGCAGTAAACGTCGCCCACGCCCGGTTGGCTGGGAACGTGCCTGCCCGTAGCTGGTCCAAGTGACCACGAAATCGCCGTTGGGATCCATGGCCACGCGCGGCGAGTCTTGAATGTTGGTCCGGAATTGGTTCACGCGGAACTGGTTTAATTGGCCCCCGGTGGCCTTGCCAAAAGTGTCGAATACCTGTGCGTATACGCCCGCATCGTCATCAGGCGCCGTTTCCCGCCCATACAACCACGAAGTTGCCAAGCGGATCCATGGCCACGTCCGGTTGGGCCTGATTGCCGGCGGTGAAAGAGTTGACAACGGTTTGCGTTCCCACCGTGCGGCCGTATTTGTCGTACCTTTGCGCCATGATATCGGTCGAGCCGTCGGTTGCGGTCGTAGTCCAAACCACCACGTATTCGCCTATCGCGTCGCTTGCCACGGCGGGTTGATATTGCTGGCCGGTTTGATTGGTATTGACGAGGGTGTCGGGCCATGGTTGGAAGTGCCCGGGCTGGTGGACCCGGCGGTGTAACAGTGATGGGCAGTTGCGGGCCGGTTTGTTGCGCCGTGGGTATTGAGAAGTTAAATACGTAATTGCCGCCGGGCGTGCCGTCCAGATTCCCATCCAAGGCGTTGCCGAAGATGTCCTGTACGTTGTCCGAGATTGTGAGCACGTATTGCCCCGGCGTCTGCGAGGTCAGCGGCTGATTGCCCGCGGTGTTGGGATCGATGTCGAAAGTCACCAGGACCTCGTACTTGCCTGGTCTGCTGGATTTATCTGGCTCGGGTCGAAGAATTGCACCGATGCCACGCCGTTTCTCACGGCAACGCCGTTCTGGGTGAGTTGCCAGTTGCTGAGATTGGTGATGCTGTGCGTTCCGCCCGGACCGTATGTCGTGTTAAGGTTTTCATCAAAGGTGATCACGATTTGGGAGATCGTGTTGGTTGTCGTGTGCGCCGTTATAGATCGGCGTGCGCACGCCGCCGGATGCGGTGTAATTGTACACGTTCGTGACAAATGGACCGGCGGTATCTATCAAATTGTTATAGCGTTGCGAGAATATGCCTTGCGAGTCGCCCACGCCGTTGCCGCTCCAAACCACGATCATGTCGCCCGTGGCGTCCATGGCTACGGATGGATAACGCTGGTCGCCGTCGGTGGTGCTGTTCAGCCGGAACTCGGTGCCCACCTCGCCGTTCGGGCCAAGGAATGGGCTGACGCCGATCTGCGATGCGCGGGCATAACGCTGGGCATAAATACCGTAGCTGTTTGGCACGTCGGGCAGACCGGAGCCGACCGAAGGCCGATCCTGGAAGCTCTCCCAGGCGATGGCAAAGTCGCCGGCGGCGTCCATCGCCACTTGGGAATGTTGCTGGTCGTTGGCGGTAAAGGTGTTGACTTTGAAATCGTTCTCCGTCTGCGGAGCCGTCGGCATTGAAGCGCCGGGCGTAAACGCCGTTTTCGCCGTTCACGCCGGCCCCGGAACCGTTGCCGCCGCCGTCCTGGCCGTAGCTGGTCCAGGTGACGACGAAATCGCCGGTCGCGTCCAAGGCCACCGAAGACCATTTTTGCACGCCGGGCGTTGCAATTTGTTGATTCGTTGTTGGATCTGTTGTGTAATTAACCAGGAACTCCGGACCGCTGCCGCTGGCGACTATGGAATTGATCCAGGCGGCATACGTGGAGACGTTGGTATCGCCGCTTATTTCACCGAAGGAGGAATCTAGCGTGCCATTTATGTCGGTGGCGGGAGAAGAGATTCCGACTGTGACTATTGCCGCGATCTTGCCGTTGATGAAGCACGGGCCGCCGGAATCGCCCTCGGCTGAGTCGGCCTCTGCCGTGCCTAAACCCAAGTCATGAATGCCTAGATCCACGCCTAATGCGTCGTTGGCGGCGAGACCGTTGTCAAAGTCATATAATAATATATTTGAACTCCAGGTAGGATCGAGTTGATTGGCGGTTGCCTCCCATTTGTTTTCCCCTACCCGCTTGGTTCCGTAAGGTAGAACTTGCTCCGGTAGTGCCGGTGCCGGAAAGTCCGTAACCGTCAAACTGGAATACCTGACCCACTTCGTCGGTTCCGGTATAGATGCTATACCCGGTTACGCCGGCCGGGGCTACTTGCGACAAAGTGATGATGGCGATGTCGGGACTGGTCACCGAATTGCCGGTGTAATTGGGATTGATGGTCACCATTTTGGCCTTAATTGTCACATTACCGCCGGCCATGGTGAATATAACGTTAATATCGCTTGATGCAAGTTGATTGGTGCCTGTGTTGCAGACCACGTGTGCGGCGGTGAGTATGTGGAAACGATCGGATAACAATGCGCCTGATCCGAGTTGCTCGAAACCATTGGCGAGATTGACCTGTATCGATACTACCCCGTCCGCCGTGCCCGCGGGTACGACGTGGTTGGCCGGACTGTCGGTTGTTACGACTTCTGCAACCGCCTGATATGTTGAGCTAGTGTAAACTTCATCCAACGCATTTGATGTCGATTCGTAAAACGAGTTGGACACAAACTGCTTGGCGTAAATATTCGAATCGGATAATGTGCCGGGGGTCGCGGCCTGGACGTACCCGGTCCAAGTTATCACGAACGAGCCTTGTTCATCCATGGCCACCGAAGGATCCATCTGATCGCCCAGCGTGGTGTCGTTCACCCGGACCTCGCCTGATAAGCCTTGCACCGGCGTGGTAATGCTGACCTGATAGCCGGCATCGCCGGTCAGGCTGGGAGTAGCTAAAGTAATTTGCGGCAGGTTGGCCACGCCGGCATATTTGCCTTGGAAGTTGATCATAATGTCCGTGCCGGTGACGGCCGTCACGCTGACGTCGGCTGGTTGAATTCCCAAGCTTAACAAGGCTTTTTGGATTTGGCCGACCAGCGACGGGGCTTCGCCTTGCAGTCCTTGAAGCGTGATAGATGAGCTGATTGGCGGTAACGCCGGCGTATTCCCAGTGCAGTGTAAACGTGCCTTTGGGCCGGCCGATAAGGCTGATTTCCTGCGATTCGTTGGTGCCGCCCAGGGGCACGCCCGTCGGGCTGTAACGCTGCGCGTATACGCCGTAACCGCTGCCGTCCTGGTTCATGCTCTGCCAGGTGATCACAAAGTCGCCCTGAGCGTCCATGGCCACGCTGGAGTGATGCTTGAATGTCCGTGGTGTAAGAATTGACCATTGAATCACGCCGCTTATGCGCCTTTCCGGTGGCGTCATATCGCTGGGCATATACGTCCCAACTCGTGGTCAGATTATTTGGATCATTTTTGTTGCTCGACCAGGTGACGACGAAATCGCCGTCGCCGTCCATGGCCACCGCGGCGCTGCTGGCGTGCGCATCAACAGAAACAGTAAAATCGTTGCTGCGGGACGACCGTGGACTGGCGGGTAATGCCGTCGCTTCCAAGAGTCCAAGTAGTGGTATACAGCCGGGCGTACACGCCGGTCTCGCTGGTCCAGACCGCAATCGAGTCGCCGTTGCCGTCGGAGGCCACGGCCTGAGCGTTGCCGTTGTCGGCGATGACCGGATCGTTAGACGAGGTGGTTTGGTTGCCGGCAATGCCGTAATGGGTGTGTTGACAATACTTTCGGCGCCAGCGGGTACGGCTACGTCGAAAGAGCGGGAGAAATTGTTGCCGTTGGGGTTGTAGCCCGTCCGGCCCAGGGGATTTCCCGACACGTCGCGCAGCGAGTTCAGAGCTACGATTTGATAATTGCCGTTGAGCAAGGCGGGCGTGCCCGCGGCCTGGCCGTTGCCGTCGAGGATGATCACCGCTTCATACCTGTTGCTGGCCGCTGCATTTTGAAAACTGGCGAACTGCGAATAATCGGCCGGATCTGCAATACTCCATTGTCCCAGTTGGGAGGCCATGTTCAGGCCGTAATAGATTTTGCTGATTCCGCCGTTGATTACCGTGCCGTCTTTCATCAAGGCCCAGTTCTGCGGATTGGTCACGCTGCTCGATCCGGTGGTCATCATGGGCTCGTCGAAACTCACCACTATGTATTGCAGCGATTGATTTACTTCTCCCCCGTCTGTCAGGCGAGTTCCGTCGGTCTCGATGAAGTCAGTGGCCAGCGGGCCGGCCGTGTCGTCGCTTTCCTGATAGGTTTGGAAGAAGATGCTAGATCCCGTCGTAACTGTAGACGCGAGAGGTCCAGTTGATGGGGAGGCATTTTGGCTCTGATCCGTTGTGGTGTCATCTTGGGTCCAGACGACGACGTAACTGCCGTCGGGCTGCATGGCGATCGAAGCGTATGCCTGCTGGGTGCCGAACGAGGCGGAGGTCTCCAGCGCAATGCTTGGTACATCGGCATCATAGGTTTTTGTCGGATCTTCCTTTATTGTTGGATCTGGCAGAGCTGGCGGAACGACCTTTTGGGTTAGGTCCATTAGATTCGCATCGCCCAACCGCGACATGTCGGAAGTTTTATAGCCCGGAACTAAGGACAAGCTGAAATTCACGCCATGCGACGGGCCTTGGAAGGTGATTTCGTAAATTATATCGACCTTACCGCTTGTGTTTTTGGTAGTTAAGCCATAGTCATTTAAATCCCAATACGTGCCAGAGCGGGCATTGTACTCAGTCATTACATCTGATGGTGAGGGCAACAAACCCTGATAGGACACTAAGCGAACCACCGCCGTAGCGCCGCCGGTAATTGCAGCATTTCCAGTTGCGTTGAACGCGTTTTGTATTGCTAGTCGCGTCTGTTCGAGATTAATTCCACCGTTATTATCATAGTAGACGGGAGCGATGGTAACAGTTTTTCTGTTTGCATTTCCCGTGGCACTGAGAAGCGGATTGGTGAGATAAAGGTCGAAAGTGCCTTTTACGGCTCGACTATCAATGGATAACAGAAATTGTTCGTCGTTCCCGTCGACGGTGGAATTAACAGGCGTGTTACTGGCAGTACCGCCTTGAACAATAATTTGATTCGGATCGGCGTCATTTTGCGAGTACATAATGCCGTTCGCATCGCCCAACTCACCCTGTAAAGCCACCTGCAGTTGTGCGCTAAGAACGCCCAATTGAGCGTCTGAATATCCAGCGTGTTGGGCATTCCACAAGGTGGAATTAAAGGCATAATCGTAAGTGCCCGTGGGCAACGTAGTGGTATCTATTGTATCGCCGGTGTCATCCGTAGCTCCAAAATTCACAACTCCGCCATATCCGTCGTATACAGCAGTAATGTCGCCGTCGGCGTCCATCGCCACTTGGTTGTCGCCTTGGTAATATGGGAAAGTGGTTAAATTAAGGTTAGAAAACGGCAAAGGGCTAAAATAGTCGCTGTTGATGCGAAAGATGGGAGATCCATCTAAGGTAAGTATGGTGCCCGCAAGGTTATATCTGACGGCATAGACGCCGCCGGTTAGTATGCTTCCATTGGTATATGCCGTAATGCGATCGTGATCAAAATTGTCATCGCCGGCGGGATTTGGCCAGTTTATGGTGTCGAAAGTAATGACATAATTATCGCCCGAATCCCATGCCGCGGTCGGAGCAAATCCGCGCTCGACTATGAACTGGCCGGGTAGGGCATTCGCGTCTAGACTGATGACATTCCCCTGGGCGTCGTAAACTTTCGCATTTACCCATGGAGTGAGATTATCCGGCGTACCAATCTCGGCCCCCACCCAAGTGATGAGGAAATGCCCGTCCGGGGCCACGCTCACATAAGACTCTTGTTGTGCGGAGGTGACGTCCGTGCTAACCTGAAACTCGCTGCCCAAACGATTGCCGTCGCGGTCGAAGCGTTGCGCATCGATGACGTTGAAAAAGCTTTCGTCTTGTCCTTGAGTTGTCCAGGAGATCACGAAATTTCCGTCGTTGTCCATGCCGATGGAAGGATCGGTTTGTTCATTGGTGGTAAAGGTGTTGACGCGGAAGACGTTGCCCAGCGGCCGAACGCCGTAAATAGTCGTATCGGCAACGCCGTCGGCATTCATATCTACTTTGAAGGTCCCGGCTGACGGGTCGGTCAGCGCGGCGGGCGAAAATCGCTGGGCGAAAATGTCGATCTTGCTGCCGGAATCGGGAACCACGCTCTGCCAGGTAATCACAAAATCGCCGTCCGCGTCCATGGCCACCGCCGGCGCGATTTGATCGGTTACATCCGGTCCGATTGTATAGGAAAGGTCCGGTTCCGCGGGATTCACCCGGAATTCGGAGCTGGGCTGCTTCAAAGTCGTTATATTGGTGGCGTTCAAATTGTTGATGGTCGCGGTTGAAAGCGGATTGCTGGAACTATCGAGTATCTGGTTGAACAGTAGTTGGGGTTGATCCGTCTTGCCCGAGTTGTTCACAAAAGTAATATCGAAAGTTCGCAAGCCTAGCGGGTCGGACGGGGTGCTTACCGACGTCGCGGTTACTGTAAGAGCCGGCAAATTATATTGTGACCCGTCTGGCGCTATGTAGTACTGAGGAGCGGAAGCAAACGCCGATTCAATCGCTGTGGCCGTTTGAGAGGGATCGGTCGTTGATATAGGGATCCACGTCTTGCCGTTGACAATGCCGATGTTAATCGGCTGCCGCACGTATGAAACCGTGGCGGCAGGCAAAAAGCCCGAGGTCCAGGCGGGATTCACTACCGCGATCGGCGCCATCGGCTGTCCTTGCGAATCAGGGCCGAAATTCACTTGATAATCGTGGGAGTTCAAGGCCTGCACCGTCACATCGGCCATAACCCCCCCAAGCGCCTGCAACTTCGACTGCAAAAGATTCGCCACGCTAGCATAACCAGAACTACTAGTCGGCTCATTGAATGTGATCGAATTGGTAATTTCGTTGGCTTGGAGCGTACCATTTCCGTTCAGATCGCAACCTAATTTGAACGTGCCCTGGATGGGGTCTTCTTGAGTGCCGCCTACGGGAATGGTCGACGAGAAGCTAATCTTCTCGATCGCGTTGCCGCCGTAAGTCAGCGAGAATTTGGCGGCCGAAGAAGGCAACACTATCCGCTGCACCTCGTCGGTGTAATAACGGGCGTAGATGTTCTGGTCTTGGACGAAGTTGCCGGGGTGGTCCGGGTCTGCAACCGAGTCGGTCCGGGTCCAAACCACCACGAAATCGCCGTTGTTATCGGAGGCGACCGCTTGTGTGCCCGGATTTATGCCCGTGCTCATATTATAAGTTGATAAGTCTGCGGTCGTTTGGGAACCCGTCGTTTGGTTGACCAGTTGATCGCTTGTCATATTCGCGGCGATAGTCAGCAGCATCCGCTCTTCCAAGGAGTCGATTACCAACCGGCGATTCTTCCGACCGCTTGACGCTCGCCGGCGGCTTCGCCCGCTGAAAAAATCCATGACGCTCTCCCAAGAGGACCCAATACGTTGAAATTTAGGCATTCGCAATAATGACATGATTAAAAATCCTCACGAAAATTTCCCGGCTTGCGGAATTTATTTAGTCGCTGTAGCCCTAACTGGTCCTGCCATGCCTTCGACCGATGGCCTGGCAAAATTCTGCTCATCGAAGTTGTTCTTGTTTTCAGTCGCTGCCGCGTCATCGCGGATTTCATTACCCGCTCGCAGCAAAAAGGATGAATCTGGATTGATTATCGCCTGGCGCAGAGCCAAAACCGTCGGGTTCGCCGCCGCGGCCAGCCCCAAGGGCTTGTCGAAATCACGCGTCAAGAGCGTCAATTGGCGGCCATCCCAGCCGATCATCGACACCTTGCCCGATAGATATGTAGATACCGCCACCGACCCGCCGGTCTGGGCGAGAAAATCTTCAAATGTCGCTAATGCGAGACATTGAATTTCCACGGGCACGTTCATCAATCTCTGTTCCTGTTTTTAACGCCACAACCGTTTCGGACTTGGATTTTAGCGTCCCCCGTGGTAATGACGTTATAGTACTTAAAGTTCATCAAAGTCGATTTTTACAAATCTGTCAAATTAATTGGAGTATTTTCGCATAGAGCATGAATATACATGATTCGAATATTGGCTAGGCGTATATTCTCCAAGCTATGCAAATACCTCAATTTATCATGATTGGACATATTTTCCCCGTCAAGAGTGAACAGCCGAGTTTTAATGGATGCCGTTTAACTCGTTAGAGGGGGCGATACCCGGACAACCCCACCTTGATAACGATGTATTAGACTTACAATGGAATTTCTATGTGAATAGCAAGTGAATATGCCTGATTTATGTCATCCAATGCTGTTATAATTAAGCAACGCCACGCCGAAGATGACCAACTAAGGGGTAAATTCATTCACTTATTTAGGCTATTATGTCGGGGCAGTAGTTAAAACACTGTCTCAACATAGAAGCCTGTTACACGGCAGATAAACAAATGCCTGATCAAATAATGGGAGTTGCTCGCATGCCTATGAAACGGTCGCTGGCCAATAGTCTGTTTGGCTTTTTTGTATTTTCTTCTTTCTGCCTGCCCGATCTGCCTGCAAGCCGACGAAAAACCGCAAGCCGATAAAGATAAACAGGATTCCTCCCACTTCATTCGTTTAAGCCGGGATGAAAAAAACCGGCCGCTTGCCTTGGAGGCGGCCATCGTCAGATACGTCCCCAAGGATCCCCGGAAAAAGACCCCTATCGTTGATCTCGTTACCGCGGTTCATATCGGAGAAAAGAGTTACTATGAAGGGCTTAACAAGGAATTTGAAGGTTATGACGCCGTACTTTACGAGATCATCGCCCCTGAAGGCACTCGCATACCCAAAGGCGGCGGATCGGGATCGGGTAGTTTTATCTCCATGATCCAGAAGGCGATGAAAGACGTCCTGGAACTGGATTTTCAACTGCAAATGATCGATTATACTTGCCCCAATATGATCCATGCCGACATGTCGCCTGCACAATTCGCCGAGTCCATGAACAAGCGCGGCGAAAGCATGCTTTCCATGTTTATCAGAATGATGATCGCCGCCATGAACCAGCAGGATTCCCAAGAATCCGCTGCCTCCGACGTGCAGTTGCTTATGGCGCTTTTCGACAAGGATAGGGCAATAGCCCTAAAACGCGTCATGGCCGAACAGTTTCAATCGATGGACGGAATGCTCTCGGCGGTAGAAGGCGCCGATGGATCGACGCTGATCAGCGAACGCAACAAAGTCGCCATGGAAGTCTTGCACAAGCAAATCGGCGAAGGCAAGAAAAAAATAGCGATTTTTTACGGCGGCGGTCACATGCCCGATTTCGATAAACGGCTGCGCGAGCAATTCGGGCTTGTGCCCAGCAACACCCGTTGGCTCGTGGCCTGGGATCTAAAGAGCAAACCGAAACCGGCGGCTGATGAAAAAACCCCCTAATGCCTTGTTTGATAACGACTTCCGCCTAAATTCTTAAATGTCGCCGCCCCTGCCGGCGGTTTCTCCGCGATCTTTACAAATTTCCCGTATTGTTTCATACTGCCCCTTTGCATTAGATGGACATCGAGGATTATTTCAACCTCCTCCTCGGTTTTAAGGCATCTCGGGAGCAGACAAGGATGGCAATACTCTCAATGAACGAGACGACCACTTTTCGCTGGTCGTTTGAGGAAGACGTGGCCCATTATAGCGCGGCCGGAATTCCGGCCCTGGGCGTATGGCGGCAAAAACTCTCGGATTGCGGCCAGGACAAGGCCTTGAAATTGCTTAAACACAGCGGGCTGAAAGTTTCGCATCTGTTCTGGGCGGGCGGATTTACAGGCAGCGAAGGCCGCAATTTTCGCGAAAGCATCGAGGACGCCCAAGAGGCCCTGTTGGCCGCCGCTGCCCTGAAAACCGATACCTTGATAGTGGTTAGCGGCCCTCGGGCCGGTCATACTTTCAACCACGCCCGAAGCCTGCTGCAAGAGGCTTTGAAAAAACTTTCGCCCCAAGCCGCCGAATTAGGCGTTTCGCTGGCCATCGAAGCCATGCATCCAGGTTGCGCCGGCGATTGGACATTCTTAAATACGATTGACGATGTCCTGGAAGTCATCCATGCCGTTGCCAGTCCCCAAGTCAAAATCGTATTGGATACGTATCATCTCGGCCTCAATCCCGGGCTCATCGAGCGAATTGCGGAAATCGCCCCGTACATATCCATCGTCCAGTTGGGCGATGCCCGGCGCCCGCCCGACGGCGAACAAAACCGTTGCCCTCTGGGCCATGGCATTGTGCCGCTACGCGAAATCGTCTCTGCCCTGAAGTCCGCCGGGTACGAGGGATATTATGATGTCGAACTCCTGGGCGAAGAACTGGAAACCAGCGAATATAGCTCCTTGCTCGACCATGCCAAAACCGTCTTTGCCGACCTGGTCGGCGATGCTTAGTATGATAGTGGCACGGGCATCCTGCCCGTGATTTTTTCCAGCACTGGCAAGATGCCAGTGCCACGCAAACGCTACATTTATCTGAAAAACGCCCTGGTATTTGGCCCGAAATCGCCATTTCTCGGGTTTCCTTTTCCCCGCATCTTCGCTATCATCGCCTTTTATGAGCGCATTAATGGAAAAACATCCGCCTGGCACACCACTTCGGGCGATCGTCCTGGGGTCGGGACGCCCGGACATTCTTGCCGAGGCCCAACGGCTTAGCGACGAAATCGCTCGATATGTCGACATAGTTGAAACCGATTTCACCGGCAACGAGGACTTATCGGCCATAGATGCCGATCTGGCAATTGTGTTCGGTGGCGACGGGTCTATTCTGCGTGCCGCTCGGCAAATGGGAGATCGCCAATTACCCGTAATAGCCGTTAATCTGGGAAAATTGGGGTTCTTGGCGAATGTTTCGAAATCCGAGTTGCCTGTCGTGTTACGTGATTATCAGGCCGGACAATTAAATATCGCTGAACATCTAATGTTTGAGTGTTCTTTAATTCGTGACGGTGAAGTTCGGCTAAAACAACTCGGGCTAAACGAAGTGGCCGTCCTGGCCGGCACTCCCTTTTCGCTGATCAACATCAATCTTTACGTTGACTCGGAACTGGCAACTACCTATAGTTGCGACGGACTGATAATCAGCACGCCGGTCGGCTCGACCGCCCATAGTCTTTCGGCTGGCGGACCGATCCTGAGGCAAACGATGCACGCCTTTGTGATCCTGCCGATCAGCCCGCACACGCTTACCAACCGCCCCGTGGTCGATTCGGCCGATCACGTGTACGAATTCGAGACGCCCAGTCCCAACACGGGCGCCTCGGCCGTGGCCGACGGTCGGCTGTTCAGTCAGCTTCAGCCCGGCGACCGCGTGCGGGTGGAGCAATCTTCCGCAAGATTCAAATTGATCACCGGACACGGACACGGGTATTATCGCACGCTCCGTGAAAAACTCGGCTGGGGCGGACAAATTAAATTCAACAAATAATCGCCCAAACTCGAAAGGAAGCGAGTCCGATGAATATCAAAATATTCCTCATTTGTAGTCTGTTTTTTCTGTCCTTGGCCTTTAAATCTCCGGCCGCGGAACAGGAAAAATACACCCTCCGCTATCAGTTCCATCCCGGCGAAACGCTGCATTGGAACGTCGAGCATCGCTCGAAGGTCCGCACCGCGGTTGCAGGCGCCGACCAAACAGTCGAAACCATAAGCAACTCGGAAAAAGTGTGGCGGGTAAAAGAGGTCAAACCAGACGGGACGGCTACCTTCGAGCATTTGGTCCAGTGGGTCGATATGCGGCAAAATCGCGCCGGAACCAACGAGGTCCGCTACGACAGCCGTACCGATGCGAAACCGCCCATGGGATTTGAGGACGTCGCCGCGTCGGTTGGCGTTCCGCTGTCGATCATCACCATGGACAACCGGGGAAAGATTCTCCATCGCCAGCGAAAGGAAACAAAAGGCGTGGCGGCCAACGAAGGCGCGATCACCATCCCCCTGCCCGATGAACCGGTCGCCGTGGGCCATGTCTGGACCTTCCCCTGCGATATCGACGTGCCTCTTGAAAGCGGCGGAGTGAAGAAAATCAAGGCCCTCCAGCAATTCAAGCTGGATAGCGTTCAAACCGGCGTGGCCACGATCAGCGTTTCCACGCAAATCATCACGCCGGTCACCGAGCCGGCCATCGAGGCCCAAGTCGTGCAGCGCGAGGGCACGGGCGTGGTCCGCTTCGATATCGACACCGGGCGGATAATCGGCCAGCAATTGGACGTGGACAAGCACGTGGTAGGTTTCCGCGGCCAGGCCAGCAGCCTGCACTATGTCACCCGCTTTTCCGAGGAGTTGATCCCCGAAACCGCCAAATCCGCCGCAAAATCTTCCCCTGCCTTGAAATAAAAATTCTTCCCATGCCTTGAAATAATAAGGCATATCGTGGATAGTAGGTGTTAGGTAAAAAATGACGAATGACAAAGCTCGAATGACGAAAGAATGACAAAGCACTAATGCCTAATTATGTTAAAAACATTTCTTCATTAGGATTTAGTCATTCTTTAGACAATTGTCATTCATATTTCGTCATTCCCTAGCCCTAACCACCCGCCCCTAATTCCTCGATCTTTGCCCATGCGCAGAAACGATATACGCAACGTTGCCATTATTGCCCACGTCGATCACGGCAAAACGACGCTGGTCGATTGCATGTTGCGCCAAAGCGGCCGCTTTCGCGATACGCAACTGCAAGGCGAGTGTATTCTCGACTCCAACGAACTGGAGCGCGAACGCGGCATCACAATCCTCGCCAAGAATATCGCGATTCCGTACGAAGGGGTGAAAATCAACATCATCGACACGCCCGGCCACGCCGATTTCGGCGGCGAGGTGGAGCGCGTGGTCGGCATGGCCGACGGGGCCCTGCTGCTGGTCGACGCCGCCGAAGGCCCCATGCCGCAAACCCGCTTCGTGCTGTCGAAGGCCTTCCAGTGCGGTGTGCGGCCCATAGTGGTAATCAACAAAATCGACCGCTCCGACGCCCGGCCCCACGAAGTGGTCGACGAAGTGCTCGATTTATTTATCTCCCTGGGCGCAACCGACGCGCAGGCCGACTTCCCTTTTATTTTCGCCAGTTCGAGACTTGGATTCGCCACATTCGATCCGGCCCAACCCGGCGAAAACATCCATCTGCTGATGGACATGATCCTGAAAAAAATCCCCGGCC
This sequence comes from Pirellulales bacterium, assembly GCA_963844755.1. Lineage (GTDB taxonomy): Bacteria > Planctomycetota > Planctomycetia > Pirellulales > Thermoguttaceae > JBEKIK01. The sequence goes on along the minus strand of CAWJPM010000008.1, from coordinate 53,819 downwards.
CTGACGTCGAGTTGGGCGAACCGCTGCGAATGCTGGTCACCACGCTCGACTGGTCCGACTATACGGGGCGGATCGCCATCGGGCGCGTTCAGTCGGGCACGATCCGCAAGGGACAAAGCGTCGTGCTCATGCAGGCCGGCGACAAAATCACGCCCTCCCGCGTGGTTTCGGTATTTTTATTTCAGGATCTCGGCCGTACTGAAGTTCACGAAGTCGACGCCGGCGACATCTGCGCGGTCGTGGGCCTGGAAAACGTGGAAATCGGCGACACGATTTCCGACCCCCTATCGCCCCGCGCCTTGCCCAGGGTAAAGGTCGACGAGCCTACGCTGAAAATGACCTTCGGCGTGAACACCTCGCCTTTGGCCGGCCGGGAGGGAAAATACCTTACCAGCCGGCATCTCCGCGAACGCCTGTACCGCGAACTGGAGCGCAACGTGGCCCTGCGCGTCGAGCCCATACCCGGCACCGAGCAGTATGCCGTTTCCGGCCGGGGCGTGTTGCACCTATCCGTGCTCATCGAAACCATGCGACGCGAACTTTACGAACTATCCATCGGCAAGCCGCAGGTGATCTTCAAGGAAATCGATGCCGTTTTGCACGAGCCCTTCGAATCGCTGGTGGTCGAAGTGCCCACCGACCGCACCGGCCCGGTGATGGAGTTGATCGGCGAGCGCCGCGGGCAATTGACCGAAATGAGCTCGCACAACGAATACACGTTTATGATCTTTTCTATTCCTGCCCGGGGCCTGATCGGACTGAGAACCCGGCTGCTTAACGCCACGCAAGGCACGGCCATTATGCATCACCGCTACGAGGCCTACAAACCGGTGGCCGATTCGATCCCCGGGCGGGCCTGCGGCGTTTTGGTCTCAACTGTCGCCGGCCGGGCGGTAGCCTATGGCTTGGACACCTTACAACAGCGTGCCGTTTTGCACGTTGCCCCGCCCGACGACGTTTATGAAGGCATGATCGTCGGCGAAAACAGCCGCGAAGACGACATGAACGTGAATCCCACCAAGGAAAAGAAGCTTTCGAACATGCGGGCAGTCGGCCACGATCGCAACATCTTATTAAAGCCCGCCCGCCGCCTGACCTTGGAAGAGGCCCTTGAATTCATCGCCGAGGACGAACTGGTCGAAGTCACCCCCAGCCAAATCCGCCTGCGAAAAATCATCCTAAAAGAAATCGACCGCCGCCGCGCCGCCCGGGCCGGGGCGTAGGGTCCTTTCCCGGTTTAGCCGCGAGCCGAAGGCGAGCGATTTGATGTATTTTATCGCAACATTTTTTTCCTACCGCTCAATATGCCCCCGGTGAACACACCGGAGGTTTAGTTGCGACTGAATGCCGCGCCAGGGCTTTTTTAATGCGATCTCATATGGTAAGCTAGTTATATTCCGATCTCGCATGGAATTTTCGTCGATGGGAGATGTAATTATGAGCACTCAGCCGATAATTCTTCACGGTCAAATTCGGCCGGATGGAACACTACAAATCGAAGAAAAAATCAATTTGCCGCCTGGACCGGTGAATGTCACACTGGAAACGGCAGCACAGATTAAACCGAGGGAGAGTACACGGCAAGTTTTAAAAGAGATCGCTGAAAGGCGGCAGGCAATAGGGCGACAACCTCAAACCAAAGAAGAGATCGACGCTGAGATTGATGCCATGCGCAACGAGGATGAGCAGCGTATGCGCGAAATAGAACAATTATATCGGTATAATCGTCCGAGCAAGGAGTGACACCAATGCTATTCTTTGCCGACACGAATATAGTAATTTATCTGGTGCAACAACCACCGATTTGGGGACCGCGTGCCACGAACCATATTGATGCTTTAATCGAGAGCGGCAACCAATTAGTAATAAGCGATCTGGTGCGGATGGAATGTCTAGTCGGACCATTGACTGACGATGACACTGAAACGCTGGCATTATATGATCGATTCTTTTCTTCCGAAGCAGTACAAGTTGCGGCAATTACCACGTCTGTTTGTACGCGGGCTGCAATGATCCGCGGCCGCTACAGATTTAGCGCTATGGACGCCCTTCACTTGGCCGCCGCCATAGAACATGGCTGCCAACGATTCCTAACGCACGATCTGCGTTTACAGAGTTTCTCTGACATCAATATCGAGGTTTTGTCTTAATAATAACGCTACTCAGCCCATGGAGATTTAGCAGACGACTACATCTCAGAAATTATGTACGACGTCCCTAGAATCTACATGTTCTGTCAGAATTATTATTTATGGATAAATTTAAAATGATGTCGCACATTAGACTATAACTTTTGAAATGGGAAAGTTTGATAAACAATCTATAAATAAAGAGATGATTAATTTTGAAGTACCATAGAGACGAAAATGCGCGCATCCCAGAGACCTTATTTTAGAATCGTGCTTTTTGAGTTTAATACCAAGTTTTAGTCGGAGTCATTTATTCTTTAGCCAGTGTGTGAATTGCTGTCGCGAAATGGGATTATCCATCCAGGATGTGTCCGGTTCGGGCAGGCGTTGGGCATCGCGAACGGTCAGCCAGCCTTGTGGCAAATCCATTGTACTTTTCGTGCCTTTGCGGGTTAGCCATTGGAATTTTCGCAGTTGGTCGCACTTAAGAGCAATTTCGAGGGTGATTCGCACGTCTTGGGTCACATAGTCGAGCACGTTCTGATATCGGCCTTGCGCCCAAAGCCGCGGGGCAAGCAGGCCGGACATGCCGGGCGTTTTGCCGGGGATTTTTAGGGCCTCGGCCGCCTTATCCGGGGCCACGGGAAAACCGCGGTCGCAAAATACGTGAAACATCATGTCCACGTGGTTTAAGGCCAGGTCTTTGCACTCGGCGTAAGAGCCGGATTCCTCGGCAAGAATGTCCAAGTCGAATCCCAAGCCGTTCCATGTCAATAGAGTGTAGCCGGCTTCAACCAGTTTGAGTAACTCACTTACGACATTTCCGGCCTCGGTTTGCGACATTTGTTTCGCGGGAGTTCCGTCGGCATTTTTCCCGTGCCATAAAAGCGGTTCCTTGGCGTCGCATTTCAGTGCCGCGGCACAAGCGATGCCCAGCGGCCGATAGGGCCTCCAATTAAAATCGGCCTCCGGAATGTCTTTTGCCGTCTCGATGTCGAATGCTAAATACTTTCTCATTATTGTGGTCTATAGATTTTGGGCTTAATCGATCTTTGCCTGGCGAATGGGCTATTAAGTAAGTATGGCAGAATACTAGTCTGCCCAAAAAAGGCAGACTGGCAACCTGCCCCAAAGATTTTTTACCAGGCAAAGGTCAATAAAAGTTTCTTATTTAAGGGCAGGCGGGCGATGCGTAAGTTGTGAAATAATAAGGATTAATGATCGATTATGAGTTTCACGCCTAAAAGGTATAACACCGTAAGGCAGGATAAATTGGGCTTCCATAGATTCCGATTTGACAGGCAATAAACAGTATCCAATACTTTTGGAGGGGTATATTGCTAAAACAATGTTGATAATAGGGCTTTTTGTAAGGGAAAGTCTGAGAAACTCGCTTGATAACGCCTGTTGTGCATCGTTGTCGTGAGTATGCAGTAGACCGGGGTAGGAATATTTTTGGTGACCGACCGCACCTTTAATATGAATACCTTCGGAGCTTGCTGAAATATGACATCGATTGTCTTAAATCTGTTATTTTTCTTAACCGCGACTATTTTGACGTCGGCAATAACTTGGTGGTTTTGCTATTCCTATTTCCACAGGAAAGAGCAGGATAATGGCAATGACAAAGCCCGCCATGCCGCGGAGATTCTCAATCGCTTGCAAGAGTTGTCGACTAATGTAGCGGTCGAGGTCGATAGACACAACAGCCAGGTCGAAGACATCAATGATAAGTTGAATTCGGCGGATAGTCAGAAACCAACTGTAGTAGTTGATGTTGTGGCGCAGTTGATTCAGGCGAACCAGAATATGCAAAAGCGGCTTGCCACGACCGAGGACAAGCTCCGCAAACAAGCGCGTGAAATTCAGGTCCATGCGGCCGAGGCTCGCACGGATGCCCTCACCCTGTTGGCCAATCGTCGGGCGTTTGACGACGAATTGGACCGCCGTATTGCCGAATTCGGCCGTCTCGGCCGGACATTCTCCATGATCATGGGGGATGTGGACCACTTCAAAAAATTCAACGATTCTTATGGACACCAAGCCGGCGATAATATGCTGCAGTGCGTGGCAAAGATGCTTCGCCGTTCTATGCGTGAAATGGACCTTGTGACCCGTTACGGCGGCGAGGAATTTGCGGTCATCCTTCCGGGAACAGTCTTGAACGACGCATGCAAGGCGGCCCTGCGGGCTCGCGAAACTATCGAAAAGATGCCCTTGCAGCATGATTTTCCCGGCGAGGTTCGTGTTACCATGAGTTTTGGGGTGGCCGAACTGCTAAAAAATGAAGATCGGACCGCGTTTGTAAATCGCGTGGATAAAACGCTCTACGTTTCCAAGGAAGGCGGGCGTAATTGCATCCACCGGCACGATGGGAAAAACATTCTCCAAGTTGATTCAGACAAACAACCGGCCGTTCCCAAAACCGATGCACAACGGCAAAGCCATTCCCCGGAGGAAGAGCGACAAAAAAATAAGACGGGTAAAGCTGCCCCTGATGAACAAATTGCCGTACCGGCATCCAAACCGGCCGGCGACACGCAACCGGACCTTGTGGCCGACTTGCCCGGCCGCACCCATTTCTGCCAACAAGTCCGCAGCAGAACGGCTGAGTGGAGGCGGGGAGGTCCCAAATTTTCTATTGTTTTGTTGGAGGCGAACCGCTACGATCACAGCGAGGAACAGGCCGGTCCGTCGTCGCGCGAGCGTGACATGCATATCGGCGCCAAGTATCTCACCTCGACTATCCGTGAGATGGACGTGCTGGGTATTTACGCTCCGGGCTGTTTTGCGCTTCTTTTACCCACGGCCGGACTCGTCGATGCGATTCGCGTGGCCGAACGCCTTCGGGAGGGATTCTATCAATGCTGTCTTTCGGCACAAGGCGGGGATTTGAGACTTGCCTTTGGCGTCGGGGTGGTACATGTCATGGATACCGACGAGTCAGTCTCATTGCTGAAGCGGGCTGAGGCTGCGCTGGATACGGCGGTCCGCCGCGGAGGCAATCGGACCTATTACCATGATGGCGAACGATGCGCACCCATCACCGCAATGTTGGAAACGATGGATTATCTGTCATGACACGAATGGTTGGAATCCGGAATCGGATGCGTGAGCGATGGACAGCGATGGACGATGAATAACCAATGCCACTCTCACAAGACATGAGGGCAGGTATTCTTTTCCGCCGATAAATAAAATTCACTCCGACAGACAGGAATATCCTTTCCCCTGTCCTCTTTTTTCATCCTTCATCCCTCATCCTTGGCGAGCGATTCCGGACGGATAAAATGTTTTCCATCAGCCGAAAGCTGATAAGCCTTTCGTGGTATGCGAAAAATGAATTTATAGCGGGGATTTACGGCAATGCGACATGGAGTCATGCTCGACTTCATATTCAAAATGACAAAGCGAGGATTATCGTCTTGCCGGCGCATATAATTCATTGTGCGATAAGCATGCAAAACGAAAATGAAATCGAATGGAGGTTTAAGTTTTGTATTTTTCGAGTTATTCCGGCAAGTACGACATTTTATGAAAGGATAAATCATGAAAATTGCCGTCACAACACCATCAGGACACGTAGGAAGCGCCGTGGTCGATTTCCTTTTGGACCTCGGCGGCGACATTCAAGTTAAGTTGTTGGCCCGGCGTCGCAGAGACTTGGATAAGTTCGTTCGAAGGGGGGCCGAATTGGCCATCGGCTCCCAGGACGACGCCGACTTTCTCGTCTCGGCCACGCAAGACGTGGACGCCCTTTTCTGGGTCACGCCGCCGGGCTACGGATCGGACAACTTGCGGGCGTTTCAAAATCGTCTCGGCATTGCCGGGTCATTTGCCATCCGCGACAATCGAATTCCCCGCGTGGTCAACCTATCTTCCATCGGGGCCCAGTTGAGTTCCGGCGTGGGGCCGATCTCCGGCCTGTACGACGTGGAAGGAATCCTCGATGAAGCGGCCGACAACATTACGCACTTGCGGCCCGGTTTCTTCTTTGAAAACTTGCTCATGCAACTGGAATCGATCACGAAATGGGGAAGGATTTCCTTGCCCTTATCCGGATCGCGGTCATATCCCATGATCGCCGCCCGCGACGTCGGCCGCGTGGCGGCATTACGCCTGTTGGATCCGACATGGACGGGGATGTACATCCGCGAATTGCACGGACCGGCCGATTTGAGTTTCGACGAAGTGGCGGAGATAATATCCCAAGTCCTGGGGCGAAAGATCCTTTTCATCCGCTCCGATAAACAAGAGGCCCGCCATATCCTGCTCAATACGGGCATGAGCGAGAACCTCGCCGGTTCGCTGCTGGAAATGTACGATGCGGTCGAATCGGGAAGGCTGCAGCCATTACAGCCGCGTTCGCTTGAATCGACCACGCCGACCATGCTCGCGGAGTTCGTCCACGAGGTCATGCTGCCGCTGATCGCACAACCGGTAGTTCGTTAATTATAGTTTATAAGCTTTTTTACTTAGCCCCCGGTGGCAACACCGGGGGTTTATATTGCGCCGCCAATATATTTCGCCGTTGGCGATTCTATCCGGGCCCCGGTGTGTTCACCGGGGGCTAAATATGTGGCCGGGGCTGCGAGGCATGTTGAATTGAGGCAACATAGCCTTAAAAATCCCCGCATCTTCAGGCCTCAGAATAATCGCCGTAAGTCCTTGATATCAAATGTCATTTTCACAGTGCATATACATTGGCCGGAATGGTCCGGGGACTTCGGCATATTGTTTGCATCTGAATATGTTCGCTAAAACCCATGCCGGGAGAGCCTTGGTCCCCTCAGGCTCTCCCGGTTTGAGAAAATCGCGGCCAATGAGCAGGGCTTTACAAATAGAATCGAAATCGCGGCCACTGGCCGCGGCTTTACAAACGATATCGAAAACGCGACCAACGGTCGCGGCTTTATGTAAGAAAATCACCGGGAGCAAGCTCCCGGGCTAAACTCTAGTCCCTAGTCCCTAATCTCTAATCCCTGACATGCACGCATGCGAATTGGTCGAACTGTCGGCGATTGTTTCCGCACATGGGCCGGTGCTGGTCCGGGGCGTGGAGCGGATCTCGGCAAGCGGGATGGAGGAATATTGGACGGCTTCTAAAATCCGCATGGACCGTTGGGGATTCTGTTTGCGGGAATTCATGGCCAAGGCCAACGACGCCAAGTGGCTTAAAGCGCAATGGCCGCATATCTACGGGGTGTTGGAAGAAATCATTACCGGCGAAATGCTCACGCGAGTCTGGACGGCCGTGGTTTGCGCACACGATAGGCAACACGGCGCCGATGACGCCGAACCCATCGCCTTAAGCGTATTGTCTGGACATCTGGAGGCCCGGCATCGGGTTTTGACGCTGCTGGTGGGCGGGCCGGGCATGAGCGCAGAAGACGCCATGAAGCTCAATCATCTCCGCCGCCGCACCGAGCGCTGGACCGACATGCTGGTCGGATATCTGGCCGGATTGCACGACTCCTGCCGTTTCGCCGTTGACCCACAGCGGGCAACGGATTTTTCCCAAGATTTGCATTATCAAAGCCAACATCCGGGCGGGAGGCATGCCTGGCCTCTGGTCCTGGCATCGCTGCGGGCGGCGTTTCAGCAGGGCATGGCGCCGCAGAGTCCCAACTCCGACCTGAACGGCCGCATCGCTTCCAGCATTCTTTCTTGTTTTCAGCCGGAATTGTTCGACTCGACGGGCTTGTTCTGCTCGATGTGGCTGATGCGGCTTGTAAATGCCGCCAATGACGCCCAGGGCATGCTCGACGAATTGCTGACCGAGGAAAAATATTCGCCGGGCGCTCAACATCCGCCGAGTAATAGAACTTATTTGCGAAGCCGCAAACGATTCGAATAAGTTCTCAGAAAGCGGCCAGTAAATTGCCCACCCCTAAACTATCTGCAAGTGGGCAGTAAACTGCCCACCCCTTACTCTCCACTGTCCATTCTGCACCGCCCACTGTCCACTTTTTTTAACGTTTCCGGTCTTGATATTGGCGGCTGGCGGTTTCCAAAGTTCGGCGTTCCTTGCGAGTGAGGCTGCCTTCGCCCTCGCGGGAGATTTTTTCCAGGATGCGATCGACTTCGGCGTTTAGATCCGGCTCTTGCGATTCTTCGTCGGGTTTATGGATGTGGAACTTGGGGCGGGATGGAAACTTCGGCACGCGCCAGATATTTCCAAAAAAACGGCCCAGGTTCCAGCGATATTGAAAATAAAAAAAGGCGAAGATAATGCCCGCTATGTGAACGCCATAAGCCACATTGCCGGATTCGGGCGTTACGGCTCCGATAAAATTAAATACCACCAGCAGCACGCCGATAACCCAGGCCTTGATGGGAATGGGAATGGGAATGAGCATGAGCGTGACATTGGGATAATTCAGCACAAACAGGATAGTCACTCCCGAGACCGCGCCAGATGCGCCTAGGAGATGAAAATTATTTTCCTGATGGGTAATTGCGGAGGTAACCACGGAACCCAGGGCAAAACAGAGCGATCCCAATATGATCATTACTAAATAAATACGGAGAAATTCCTTGCTGCCATAAAGTTGTTCTACATAACGTCCCAGGAAAAACAATCCGGCCATATTCATGATAATATGCATTGCCGACGACGGATCATGAACAAAGCCGTAAGTGATGAATTGCCACCACATCCACGGACGCCAGAGCGTGTCGCTGGAAAGTTCGAGGATTCTTGTCAAGTCATGAGTATGTTGAAACAAGAGGCCGTCGATCAGGTACAGTGCCACGTTGATGATAATCAGCGTAACGACCATCGACTGCGGCATGCGCAGCGAGAAACCCGGCTGATTTCGGCGGTAGTAGTCGCGGTCGTAGATTCCCACGCCCTTATTTTTCCCCGTTGGCAGATTGCGCCATGGCGCGTGTGCGCTCGATCTATGCGCCGGGTCGCATCCAACTGGATTTTAGCGATCTGGCCGGCCATGGCCTTGTTGTTTTTGATCAATTCCGTTATAGCAGCCTTTGCCTCGGCGATTTTATTCTGCAACTTGTCGAGATGGGCCGCTACCGCGTCGCGCTGGCGGTCCATTTCGGCCAATATGGCTTTTACCACGGTCCCCTGTTTTTTCCAGAATTGCACCTGGAGCTTGGCGTCGGCCAGGGTGTTTTCGACCATTTGCTTGTCGCGCATGACCGATTCTTCCCGGTCCACCAGTTCGGTTATTTTCATGCGATAGGCATCAAACAGGTAGCCGTAATCGCGCAACGGCCGCACGTATTTGCCGTCGGCAATATTTCCGGCAGGGGCTGCTTGAGGCGCGGGCTTGCCGTCCTCGATGTATTCTTCCACGCTATCGGCCGGCAACACGGCCTTCTTGTCCTGCTCGTTTAATTGCCCAAAGATCTCGTGATTATCGTGAGGCAGAGAGTCGTAAAGGTTCCAGGGTTTCTTGGCCTCGGCCAATTTTTTTTCATCGGCGAGCGTTAATATGAATGCCGGCTCCAAGGTGATTTGCTTATCCTTATCGGAAACCGCCGTCACTTTGAATTCGCCCAGGTATCGGCCTTGTTGGGCTGCGGGAACGTCCTCAAAAGCGTAAAGAATGCTCTTATTGGCGATGCCCGACGTATTGGGTTGATCTATCGTTACTGTGATGGTTGCCGTATGCGTCTCCCGTTTGACGCTGACCTGCGGATCGCACTTGTACCATACCCGCTGGCGATCGATGGTCAGTTTGTTTAATTCGGCGCGAACCTGCTCGATGCCGGGCTTGAATTGGCCGCCGACTGTCCCGCCTTGTTCGGTGATTTTGTCTTCATCGTGCAAGTCCTTGATTTTTTTCGCGAACTGCTCGGCCCTGACGCTCCAGTTTTTTTGCGTCATCAGCATCCTCGCCGACATGTAAAAAAAGGCCGGCAAGAATACAATAATCATCGACCAGAGAAGGATTTTGTTCCAAATGCTCATGATGCCTACACCAAACGATCAAAAGGGGCCGGGCCTTTGCTGACAACAATACTTCTACACTGGCAAAGCCAGTGGCACACAATTCAATCCCATAAATTCGATGATATTCGGGGGAGTACGGGTAGTCAAGAGTTAACCTGGTTAGCGTATCTTCTTTAGGGGTCTTATTTTATTGTGATAAGATATAACCCATAAACCCGCCACGCTTTGTACGATTGCTCCAAAAGGTCGGTGAAAAGACGTTCTTTTACCCATATTCAGGGGGGTAATAGCGAAACCGCAAGCGGTCACATTAACTAATCCTTCCCATTAAGAACTTTGCGTAAAAAGCGGCCGGTGTGGTTGTCGGCCAGCGCGGCGATGTCTTCCGGGACTCCGGCGGCAACCACGTACCCGCCAGCCTGGCCGCCTTCGGGGCCCATGTCGATGATCCAATCGGCGGTTTTAATTACGTCCAGATTGTGTTCGATCACTATTACCGTATTGCCCAGATCGACCAATCGGCCCAGGACGGCGAGGAGTTTTTTGGTGTCGTCGAAGTGCAGTCCGGTGGTGGGCTCGTCCAGGATGTACAGAGTCTTACCGGTATCGACCCGGCCCAGTTCGGCGGCCAGCTTGACGCGTTGCGACTCGCCGCCTGAAAGCGTGTTGGACGGCTGGCCCAGCGACATGTATCCCAGCCCCACATCCTGGAGGCTGTTGATGAGCCGGGAAATGGCGGGAAAGTTTTGGAAAAAATCGGCCGCGTCGTCGATAAGCATGTCCAGTACGTCGGCGATAGAGCGGTCGCGATAGCGGATTTCCAGCGTCTGGCGGTTGAATCGCTTGCCTTCGCACACCGGGCAGGAGACGTAGAGATCTGGCAGGAAGTTCATTTCGATCTTTCGCTGGCCTTGCCCCTGACATTCCTCGCACCGTCCGCCTTTGACGTTGAAACTGAATCGGCCCGACTTGTACCCGCGTTGCCGGGCGTCGCGGGTATTGGCAAAGACCTTGCGTATTTCGTCGAACACCCCGGTATATGTGGCAGGGTTGCTCCGCGGAGTGCGGCCGATGGGCGACTGGTCGATTTGCACCACCTTGTCGATCTGATTCGCGCCGCGGAGACTTTTATGCGGACCCGGCTTGGGGGCCAATCCGCCCATGCGGCGGACCAGCGCCCTGGCCAGAGTCTCGTTTAGGAGCGAACTTTTGCCCGATCCGCTTACGCCGGTCACGCACACCAATGCCGAAAGGGGAAATTGCACGGCGACATCCTTGAGATTGTTGGTTGTCACACCTTCCAGCGTGATAGTGCGGGTTTTCGCAATCCGCCGGCGCTGCTCTGGCACGGCAATCCGCTCGCAACCGGCAAGATAACGGCCGGTAAGCGAATTGGGGTCCGCGGCCACCGTTTGCGGAGTGCCTTGGGCCACGATTTTTCCGCCCTGCCGGCCCGCGCCGGGCCCCATGTCGATAAGCCAATCGGCTTGACGCATAATGGTCTCGTCGTGCTCGACAACCAGAACCGTATTGCCGAGGCGCTGCAAATCACTCAGGGAATCGATCAACCGCTGGTTGTCGCGGGGATGCAAGCCTATTGACGGTTCGTCGAGCACGTAACACACACCCACCAGTCCGGAACCCAAACCGGAGGCCAGGCGCATGCGCTGCGACTCGCCGCCGCTTAACGTGCCGGCCGGGCGGTCGAGCGTCAGATACGACAGCCCGACTTTATCCAAAAAATCGAGCCTGGAGAGGATTTCGGTTGTCAACGGCCGGGCGATGGGTTGTTGGTCTTCGCCGAACTGCAGGTTGCGGAAAAACTCCCCTGCCGCCGAAACTGTCATTGCGGTTACATTATGAATAGCCTTGTCGGCGACGAACACGGCCCGGGCTTCAGGGCGTAGGCGTGCGCCTGCGCATTGGTCACAGACCATCTCGGCTCGAAAGGTTTCCAACCGCTGCTGTTTTGTTTCGCTTGTTGTGGTGACGTACTCTTTTTCCAGCATAATCAATACGCCTTCGAACCGTTTGCGACTGCCCGTAATGCCCTCACCCCCTACCCCTCTCCCATTGGGAGAGGGGAGTAATTCTTGGGCGCCGGAGAGCAACAGTTCGCGGTCCGCGGGCGAAAGGTTTTCCAGGGGCGTATTCCAGCGGATGCCGGTCTTGGCCAAAAACGGGCGCAGGCGGCGTTGGATTTTTTGCATCACCGCCGCCGTGGCGCCTTTCCACGGCACTATGGCCCCGGCCGCCAGCGATAAACTCCAGTCGGGCAGGATCAGCTCCGGATCGAAACCTTGCCGGACGCCCAGCCCCTCGCACTTCGGGCATGCGCCATACGGGCTGTTGAAGCTGAACGTTCGGGGTTCCAATTCCTCGTAGCTGGTTTTGCAATTCGGGCAGGCGTATAAAGTGCTGAAAAGCCGGTCGTGCCATTGGTTGCCGCTTTTGGTTTTTTCTTCGTATGCGGCCAGCACCGCGCCGTCGCCGTGCTCGACGGCCAGGTTGATCGACTCGGCCAGGCGGTCGCGCACGCCTTCGCGGACCACCACCCGGTCGATCACGGCTTCGATGTCGTGCGGTTTTTTCGCATCTAGTTCCGCCGTCTCGTGGACGTTGACCACCGTGCCATCGACCCTTGCCCGCAACAATCCCGCTTTGCGAATTTGCTCGAAGACTTCTTTATGCTGCCCTTTTCGTCCGCGGACCAGCGGGGCTAAGATCATCATCCGCGTACCTTGCGAAAGATGTAAAAGAGTGTCCAGGATTTGCTCGGGCGTTTGCTGCCGGATGGGTTCGCCGCACTGGTGGCAGCGGGGCTGGCCCAGCCGTGCATATAACAGGCGCAGGTAATCGTAGATTTCGGTTACCGTGGCCACGGTGCTCCGCGGATTGTGGCTCCCGGCCCGCTGATCGATGGATATCGTCGGTTGCAGGCCCTCGATCAAATCTATGTCCGGACGTTCCAACTGGTGCAAGAACTGCCGGGCGTAGACCGAAAGGCTTTCGATATACTGCCGTTGGCCCTCGGCATAAAGAGTGTCGAAGGCCAATGAACTTTTGCCTGACCCGCTGGGACCCGTGACGACCACGAGCCGGTTGCGGGGAATATCGACGTCAAGATTTTGCAGATTGTGCATCCGCGCACTGCGCAAGCAGATGCACTCTTCAAGATCGAGTCGGATTTCACGATGCTCTCGGTCCATGCCGCGCCCTTATGAGCAGAATAAGGCATTATTAAACAATCCAGTTTATCTCAGTATGCCGCCGTTGGCAAGCGGGGGTGCCATGCCCACGCTTGTCGTGGGCATGTCGGGCAGCGCGATTACGCCGTAACATGTCCACGCAAGCGTGGACATGGCACCCACGTGAGTAAAGGTCGCGACAGGCTGTCGTGGCTTTATGCTTTGAAAATAGCCTTACGGTTTGAAGAGCGGCTGCAACTCCAGTTTTTTCATGGGCAAGGCCGAGGAAGGGCAGGAACCCATGGCCAGGTGCAGGATCAGTGGTTCCGGTTCGAAAATCATGGATTGCACGGTCATGCGCCCGGCATTGACTTCGTCCAGTTTTGTGGCCACGTCGTCCACGCCGAGAGTTTTAATGGATTGGGCCTTTTCCAGGATCGGATAGCGGCGGCACCAGGCGAACATGATCAGTTCGTCGGTGCGGAAATGATTGGTGCAGAAGCACAGGCCGTCGTCGGCGTAGCGCACGGCCACGGTGTTGGGCGTCATCTCGAACACGGCCGCTTTCCGCCGATCGCACACGGCCAGGCTGAGGAGCGTGGTGCGCTGGGTGGAGCGTAAAAATTTCTCCGCTTCATCGACGCTGGAACATTCCTCGAGCATGCGACGAAAGCACATCGTGTAAGGCATGCCCTTGGGATTGAACATGGGCGCCCTATCCTTGCTCAGAAAGACTTCGTGCACGGCCAGAGCCAGTCCGGCGTCGTTGATCCCGGATATGCAGCCGAAAATTCCGGGAAATCCGACCGATGCAAAAGCGTGCTTGCCTTTAGGACGATGCACGGTTACCAGCCCGTACTTGTCGAGTATGCCCAGGGTGTAGAAGTCGAGATTGCGCCGAAGAGCGGCCCGCCCGTGGAACTGCGCGAGGCTTCGACGATCAGCGACGAGCAGCCGAACCCGCCGCGGTAGATGTTGACCATTACGTTGCTCAGTACGCCCATTTCCCACTTGCGGTCGAAGCCGGCCTTATCGCCAAAGGCCCGCATTTCATCGCGGTAGTCGGGAGGGATTTGCGGTTTGAGCGATTCGCCCATCTCCACTAATTTTTGCCAGCGGTCGTCGCTGTTATTGCCGATCCGCATCAACTGTTGGGGATAGTCGGCCAGTTTGTGCACGACGTCGCCGGTAAGCGCCGCCTTTTGCCGGCCGACCTCCTGGGGCGTTCCGGAAACTACCAGCACCGGCAGATCGTTGATGTAGCGCAGTTGGCCGCCCTCGAACCGCCCTTCCTGAAACGGCTTTGCCTCTTCCGCGACGGCCGGAAGTGGAACTAACAGCAGGCATGAAAAGACGAGTAAAACAGAGATCGCTGCATATTGTAGATTGCAAATTGCAAATTGCAAATTCCAGGCCGGCTGTTTACATGGACGCTCGGCTATTGTGGAAGAAAATTTAATTGGCATGGATCGTTTTGGGAACGGTTATGGTTGTACTAAGGTCAATCAGGCCCAAAAAACTTTGTCGCCTGGGAAGGCCAAGGGATATGCGCTATAATTTTCGCGATATAATCGCCGCAAACTAAGTATATCAGAGCGGCAGCGGCAAGGGCAAGAAATAATCCGAATAGCAATGTGGGGCTACAGGCCAAGAACAAGGTGGCGGCCACGGCGATGGTGACGGAAAGGATCCCTAATGTAATCAATATGGCACAAAAAACAGCACATACAGCTTGCAAGAGCAACATGCTCCTAAGCGAAAACCGCGGCGGAGGATCCAGAAGCTGGGTTTGCAAAGAAGTTATAAAAAAACCGCGGCATATTTGCGCACGGTATTATGCTTGCGCCTGTCTGGGGCTGCCGGGATAAAAAAATCAACAAACCCAGCCGTCACCGATTACAACAGGCAACCGGAGTTTATAAAGCAGATCGAAACCAGGCGATCGCGGGTAATGCGGGGGCGGTTTTATTCTTCGTAACCGCCGCGATGTCCGCCGCGATGACCGCCGCCGCCTCGTGGGCCGCCGCGTCCACCGCCGCCGCCGCCGCCACCGCCGCCGCGACGCTGGACCTGATTTTCGGCCTCGTTGACCCGAATTGTCCGGCCATCCAATTGGGCGCCGTTCATTTCGCTCACGGCACTGATGGCGCCTTCATCGCCGGCGAAGGTTACAAAACCGAAGCCACGCGAACGGCCGGTCTCCCGGTCGGTAATGACTTTGGCTTCGACAATCTCGCCGAACCTCTCAAATGCTTGGTGCAACCCGTCGTCGGTCGTACCCCAACTTAACCCGCCAACAAACAATTTCTTACTCATCGAAAAAGACACTCCAAAACCGGCACGGACACTAAGGACCATGCGTAACAAGGACACACGGGTCTCGGGGTTTTCAGGCCCACGCTCCCCGAAGGCGGCCCCAATAGCCACCACTGGTGATTTGTAGCATACCACCTTTTATGGTTCCTGCAACCGGTGATCATAAGGAATATTGGATTGCCCGCTGCAAGCCTTTCCCAATCTAACATAATTACGGCTTGTGAGGGGTAGACTAACGGAGAAAATCTGGCTTATCGGCACCAGGGTTCAGGGTTCGGGGTTCAGGGTTCAGGATATCAACAATGAGATTGTGGTTTAGGAATTGGAAATTGTGGAAAAAAAATGAACCCTGGAATGATGAATGGTACAGAAAAAAACTGTAAACTGAGAACTGTGAACTGAATACTCCATCGATCACCGGATCTCACTCCTGAACCATGACTTCTGAACCCTGAACCCTTTGCCCTATAAACAGGAAACACCTATCATGCCCGGCGTAGTACGTTTTTCCGTGTCTTTGGAAGACGATCTTTTGGAACAGTTCGACCATTATTGCAAAGACGAGCATTTTGCCACGCGCAGCGAAGCGATTCGCCAATTGCTCCGCGACAAGCTTACGGAAACTGCCTGGCAGGCGGACAGCAAAGATGCGGCCGGAACATTGACCTTGGTCTACGATCATCACAGAGCTCAACTCCGCGATCATCTCACGGCCTTGCAACACGACAACACCGATCTTGTGATATCCACCTTGCACGCCCACTTGACCCACGATCTTTGCCTGGAAGTGATCGTGCTCCGCGGCCCGGCCAAACGCCTGCAAAAAATCGCCGCCAAATTGCGCGGACTGAAAGGCATTTTCAAAGGCGAATTGGTAATGGCCAACGCCGAAGATCATTGATGGAAAATACAGAACGGACTGTTACGGAGCGGCTTTTATAAGCGTGCCTTGAAAGCCCGTGAACGTGGAGAGGCGCATTAATCGCAACTGATATTCCGTCATGTATTCCACTAAAGGCAGCTTATCCATCTCAATGACAAATCCATTGCCCTTGAAGCGAAGGTGTATCAAGGCATTTTGTAGTTGCTCGAAAAATGGCAACGCCTTAAAAATATTGCCATATTCCTTCACCGGGCAAGTAAGATCGATCTCGGCCAATTGCTCGATGGGACCACTCCACTCGCGGCCAAAAAACGAAACCTTCCACGTTTTGTTTTTGCTGGTCGCTTCCATCACGGGTTCGGGCGTTTTGGCTATGTTTTCCTTGTTGTTCGGAAAAACATTTTTCTCCTTTGTCAGGTCTGAAAACAAGGCTTCCAATTGGAGGTAATATCGTCCGGGAAGTATCTTTTCGGCGGCGGCCTGGCTTTGATCGGCATATTTTCGGAAACGGTGCTGTTTTTCGGCCGTTTCGGTCCGCTCGCGCAACGCTTTCTTGTTGGCCTCGCTCCAATCAATAAATGGAAGCCTCGCCATCAACAAATCCGCGCCGTAGTGCCGCGCGGTTTCCGAGGTATCGCATGACTTTTGCATTCGCCATGAAAGATTGCTGGATTCGTCGAGCAAATTAAATATAGGCGGATAGGCCGGAGAATCGGGCGGGAACTGCAACAGCGGCGTCAGATCGGTGTCTTTGGGGATTTTGGGAATGGCATCTAGAAAATGTTCTTCTTGAGTTTCGGCGTATTTGGGCTGCCTTTCAGGCAGTTGTTGCACGTATGCATAGATGTAAGGAAGTTCTTGGGCCAGTTTTTTTGCGTTGATGCGATCTTCGTAAAAAATGTCGTCCAAACGCACAAATGCCTGGTACTGATCCCATTTCTCGGTGAAATGCCGATACAGGGCCAGTACGCCCCATATACTGGCTATGCATGCCGCAAAAACTCCAAACACCACGCCCACTTTTATGGCTTTTTCCACCGGGAATTTCTTTCCGGACTTCTTCTTTGTCTTCGCGGCGGATTTTTCATGGGATTTTAGCTTGTGAGTTTTTGATCTGCCACCGGGGATGTGCTGCTGGGCATCTTTTTGAAATTGCACTTGGGTGTGTGTGAGCAAGTTGTAGCCGCAATTCACGCACAGTATGTCTTTGGGCTGTAGGGTTTTTTGACAATTTGGGCATCGAGGCGGTTCGGCGGCCGACACGGAATATATGCTCTCTTCACCCGCCGCGGCCGGCGAACTCTCTTTATAAACAGGCGGGGCAGCAGATATGGAATAAATGCTCTCTTCGCCCGTTGCGGCCGGCGGACTTTCTTTAGAGGCAGGCGCCGACTCGGCAGTATTTTCCGGTGCGACCGCGTCCTTTGCCGACTGAACTATAAAAGACTCGCCACATTTCGAGCACTGGACCTTCCGCCCGATGAATTTTTCATCCACGGAAAAACTGGAATTGCACTTATCGCATTTGGCAAGGATCTTCATGGCGATATTTATGAAAATGGATGATGTGCCATATAACACAAGCACTCAAAGATCCGATGGATTTGCCTGGATGCTTCGCCAAAGTTCCGAGAATCTATCGCGTACAAAAGGATTTAATTGTTCGCGGAATTCAAACGGCAAATTAAGGATGCGGATTAGTTCTTGCACGTCGGCCAGGTCTTTTAGCCGCGCGGGATTGGTCATTCCTGAAGCAAGTTTCAGTTCGATCAAGACCGGCAAGGTCAACCAGCGAATACCGTCCTTTTCGACAGAGGTTGACTGTGGTTCGGGAAAGGCCACCGGCTTGGGTTTGCCATCGCCGGGAAAGTCGCCTGTGGCGAGAAATTCGATTCTCACGCCGCTTTCCGCATCCCTTAAGTTTTTGCTTCCGGAAAATAGCGGAATATATCCCAATCCTTCCAGGCAGCGGTGAATTTCCGGCAAATCTTCGCGGCGGACAAGAATATCCACGTCTTCGGTGAACCGCCGCACGCCGTGAAAGAAAAGCGCCATCCCGCCCGCCACGGCATAAGGGATTTTCAACTCCTCAAGCCTCCTGGTAATTTTTTCCAAGGTCAGATTTACCGCACTCTTGCCTTCAAAGTGCATGCTCCCCTCCTGCAATGCCCATTGCAAGTCGCTGTTCAGATGTTGTTCGTAGATAGGAGGCATTCTAAATCAGATTACATTGTTACGATAGATACTAATTTCGGAATCGAATTATTTTAGGTTGTCATTTCAGCATCTTTTTCATTGCCTCTCTTGCCGCGGCAAAAGCCTCGGCGAGTTTTTCCGGCGATTTGCCGCCGGCTTGGGCCATGTCCGGTCGTCCGCCGCCACTGCCGCCTATTATGCTCGACGCCGCGCGGATCCAGGCCACGGCGTCGAGGCCTTTTGCGACCAGGTCCTTTGTGAGTCCGGCGATCAGTGTTACCTTCTTTTCTTCAGCCTGTGCATTGCCCAACATAACGGCCATGGAAGCGTTCTTGCGACGCAGCAGATCGATCAATTGCCGCATCTCAGCAGGACCGCCGGGCACTTCGGCCGTAATAATCTTGACCCCGGCGATTTCTTCGGCTTGTGCGAGAAGTTGATCCACGCCCGCCCCTTCGGCCTTTGGACCGGTGGCCTTCTTTTTCAAATCTCGTAGTTCTTTTCCGATCGATTCCAGGCGTTCGGGCAGGTTTTCGGCGGGGATTTTTAATATTCCCGCGGATCGGGCAAGGATGGATTGCGTGCGCTGGATGAACTCCAAGGCCCCGCGCCCGGTAAGTGCCGTGATTCGCCGCGTGCCGGCGGCCACGCTCTCCTCGCCAATGATCTTAAACAAGCCGATCTGTCCGGTGTTTTCCAGATGCGTGCCCCCGCAAAGTTCCTTGCTGAAATCGCCCGCCGAGACTACCCGCACCACGTCGGGATACTTTTCGCCAAAAAGCATCATGGCCCCGGTTTTCCGGGCCTGGGCGATGGGCAGGTTTTCCCAGCGGATGGGCAAACAGGCCATGACCTTGTCGTTCACTTCCATCTCGATCCGCTGCAACTCCTCCGGGCCGACCGCCGAGGGATTGGCGAAATCGAACCGCAGAAGATCGTTATCCACCTTCGAGCCCTGCTGCATGGCGTGTTCGCCCAGATGTTTGCGCAAGGCGTAATGCAGCAGATGCGTGGCTGAATGGGCGCGGCGGATGCCTTGCCTGCGCGCGGCGTCGACCCGGGCCGTGACGACCGCCCCCAGTTCCACTTGCCCTTCGCGCAGATGGCCGACGTGCAGGATGAAGGCGCCCTCGACCTGCGCGTCGATCACTTCAAAGTGAAAATGCTCGCCATCGATCTCACCTATGTCGCCCACTTGTCCGCCCATCTCGCCGTAGAAAGGCGTCTTGTCGAGCACCAACACGATCGGCCGTTCGTGGTCTACTTCATCGATCCGGTCGCAGAGTTGCTCGTTGGAAATAATGCCCAATACCTTTGCATCTCGGACCTCGTTGGTTTCGTAGCCCAGGAATGTGCTGCCGTGCACAGCCTTTTTCAGTGCCTCCAGC
Source organism: Pirellulales bacterium (assembly GCA_963844755.1). Lineage (GTDB taxonomy): Bacteria > Planctomycetota > Planctomycetia > Pirellulales > Thermoguttaceae > JBEKIK01. Next base: position 33,801 of record CAWJPM010000008.1, on the reverse strand, counting down.
GGGTCGTGCTTGAAGACCTGGATTTTTTCGGCCGATCCGGAAATTTCGCCGTGTATTTCCATCTCCTCCTGGAAACCGGGCCAATCGAAGGTGAAATTGCGCTCGGCGGCCAGGGTTTCGAACAGTTCGGGCGGGAACCCGTGGGTTTGGAACATGTCGGCGGCCTCGGTCCCTGAGACCGTGCCGCGATGTTCGCTCCTCATCTGGCCGAAAATGCGCTCGATGCGGTCCAATCCCGCATCGATGGTCGAAAGGAAATGGCCCTCCTCTTTTTCGATCACATTGGAGACCTTGGCCACGGTTTCGCTCAGCTCGGGATAAGGCTGCTTCATCAGTTCGGCCACGGTGCCCACGAGCTTGTGCAAGAAGGGCTCTTTCATGCCCATCTGATGCCCGTCCAGCACGGCCCGGCGCAAGAGCCGCTTGATGACGTATTTTTCCTTGTTCGGGCCGGGAATCACGTTCTCGTGAATGGCGAACGTGCAAGCCCGCACATGATCGGCGATACGGCGTAAGCGCCGGCCGGTCTCGGTTTCCGGCTCATAACGGACATGGCACACCTCGCCGGCCGCCTCGACCAGGGGCCGGAGGATATCAATGTGAAAGTTTGTATCCACGCCTTGTAAAACGGCCGCGGTCCGCTCCAGGCCCATGCCCGTGTCGATGTTGCGGCTGGGCAGCCCACGGAGATTGTGGGGCGGATCGCCAACGCGGTTAAACTGCGTGAAAACCAGGTTCCAAATCTCGACCGACCCGAATTCGGTTTGATAATAAATTTCGCTGCACGGGCCGCACACCCCGTCGGGGCCTTGGCTGGGAGCGTTGGCCGGCCAGAAATTTTCGTCCTCGCCCAGGCGCTGCAGGCGCTCGGGCGGAAGTTTTATTTCGTTAAGCCAGATGCCGGCCGCCTCGTCGTCGTCGAGATATACCGTGGCCGAAATGCGGTTGGGATCCAGGGCCAGCCACTTTTTATCGGTCAAAAACTCCCAGGCCCAGTGGATGGCGTCGTGTTTGAAATAGTCGCCGAAGCTGAAATTGCCCAGCATCTCGAAAAACGTGTGGTGGTAGGCCGTTCGTCCCACGTTGTCGATGTCACCTGTGCGCAGGCATTTCTGGCAGGTCGTGGCCCGGGTGAACTCCAGCTTGCAGCGGCCCAGGAAATGGTCCTTAAACTGGTTCATCCCCGCCGGGGTGAACAGCACCGACGGATCCCACCGCGGCACCAGCACGTCGCTAGGCCGGCGCGTGCAGCCCTTGGTCTCGAAAAAAGCCAGATATTTTTCACGTAATTCGTTGGATTTCATAGAGGTTGGGTTATTCAAATAAAAGTCCCCGCTCCCTCAAGGAGAGGGTTAGGGTGAAAGCATAACAAGAAACAATAATTTTGGACAATTATAAACAAGTTTAGCCGTGACCCGAAGGGGAGCGGAAGGACTTAATTATCAGAGAAGTTTTCGACCCAATACCTTTAATGCTGGGTTAAACCAGCGGATTCACCACGCGGACTTTGTCGTAAACCGCGCCGTCGGGGAAATCTTCGGAATACAATTGATCGCAGCGGGCCTCTTCGGCGGCGGCCAGAAGAATAGCATCCCAAAAATGAATTTTATATCGCTCAATAAGTTCCACTCCTTGGCGAATCAGTTTGGGATTGACTTGAACTACCTCAAGCGATTCAAAAAGAATCAGTTCATGAATTAAAGACTCGACGGAGTGGTGGAGTTTTGTGAGGGCGACAGAAGCAAATTCCTGCAACACTTGAGTGGAAATTACCCCTGTTCGGCGATGAATAATTGATCGTACCAATTCGTGGGCTTTGGCTTGCTTTTGCGGATCGCGTAAATCGTAGACATAAACGAGGATGTTGGTGTCTAAAAAAATTCTACTCACTTTTTCCGCCTCGTTGGTAGATTTCCTCGCGATTGAATCGCCAACCCTCTTCCGGATAACATGCGTTTTTACGGACTAGTTCGTCAAATTCCTCAACCAATTTTTCACTATCCTGTTTTTTGACTAGTTCGACGAGATACTCACGAATAAGCTGGTTTATTGTCTTGTTATGCTCTTTGGCGTAACTTCGAGCCTTTGCGATGACCTCGTCAGGCGCAGATAGAGTAATGTTTTTCATCATGGCAAATCTCCTTGTGTGTGCACATAACTGTGTGCACATATAAGTGTACACATAATATTGGCGGTTGTCAACTTTGTTTTGTATACGCCCATATTCAAAACCCCCATTGTTTTGATATGATAATCCGGCGGGATGAGGGATGGATATCAAAAATTCCAGCAAAGGCTATTGTCGGCGAAAAGACAAATTGATATACTGTTCACACGTACATTATGCAGGGGCCGACGGCATAAGGCAAATATGAACTTCCATCCGGGCCGGCACGGCCCGGCTCTGAAATATGTATGCTCTGAAAGATATCTGATTCATACCAATAACAAGAGAGATACAAACATGGCCACAAAAGCAGCACAACAAGGCAAATCGGCCGCCAAAACGGCGGCAGGCAAAGACGGCGCGGGCGATTTTTTCGATGCCCATCCGGCATTGAAGAATACGGTCGCCCAGATTGAAAAGGAATTCGGCGAAGGGGCCATCATGCCGCTGGGAGTCGATCGCTCCGGACCGATCGCCGGAGTGCCCACCGGCAGCCTTTCCTTGGATATCGCTTTGGGCGGACAGGGCATTCCCTCGGGCCGCGTGGTGGAAGTTTTCGGGCCGGAGTCGAGCGGCAAGACGACCTTGGCCTTGCACGTGATAGCCAGCGCCCAAAAACGCGGCGGTATAGCGGCCTTTATCGACGCCGAACACGCCTTGGATCCAAGTTGGGCGAAAAAACTCGGCGTGGAACTGGAAACACTCTTGGTCAGCCAGCCCGGCTGCGGCGAAGAGGCCATGCAAATCACCGAGATGCTGATCCGCTCGAACGCCGTGGACGTGATTGTGATCGACTCGGTGGCCGCCTTGCTGCCCAAGAAGGAATTGGAAGGCGAAATCGGCGATTCGCACGTCGGCTTGCAGGCCCGGCTGATGAGCCAATCGATGCGCAAACTCACCGGCGCCATCTCGAAAAGCAAGACCGCCGTGATTTTCATCAACCAGATCCGCGAAAAGATCGGCGTGATGTTCGGCAATCCAGAGACAACGCCCGGCGGCCGGGCATTGAAATTCTACAGTTCCTGCCGCATTGACGTCCGCCGCATCGGGCAGATCAAAGAGGGCGAGGAGGTCATCGGCCAGCGGGTTCGGGCGAAGGTGGTGAAAAACAAGGTCGCCCCGCCCTTCCGCGTGGCCGAATTCGACATGATGCACTCCAACGGCATCAGTTACGAAGGCGATATACTTGACCTGGCCATGACCGGAAAGCTTATCACCCGCACCGGTACATGGTTTCGCTACGGCGAAATGCAACTTGGCCAAGGCCGGGAAAAAGCCCGCGAATTCTTGCGCGAAAACCCCAAATTGACCGAGGAACTCCGCGAAAAAATCCTCACATCCGGCGAACTCGCCCCAGCTTCCGTTGTCTCCGCCGCGGACGCGGAGAATGTGGTAGAATAGAGGGCACAGAAAGGATGAAGGATGAGGGATGAAGGAGGAACGCAGATACTTGCCTCACAGTATAATCCACTGGCCTCTAAATCCTATCCGCCGTCACCTTGCCCATGATCTATCCCGCCAAAAACTTCCTGTTTATGTTTCTAGTCTTGCTAGGAATAGCAGGCTGGGGGATTGCACAGGAGATTTCGGGTGTCGACGCTGCAACGGCGATTGAGAAAAACTTAATCGACGTAATCGCCCGCGCGGAAAAATCGGTGGTGGCCATTGCACGGGTCCGAAGGGAATCGTCGGGCGAAACGTTCCGCATGGAATTGCGCCCCGATGCCTTCGATCGCCGGCCGATTTTATCCGCGGTGCCTCGGCCCACCGATCCGGACTTCATTCCCAACGAATACGGCACGGGCGTGGTGGTCGACAGTCGGGGATTGATTTTAACGGCGTATCACGTGCTGGGCGAAGACAGCGACTATTATGTAACCACGTCCGATCGCAAGGTATACAAGGCCGTGCCCAAGGCGGCCGATCCGCGAAGCGATCTGGCCGTGCTGGCCATCGAGGCGGCCGATCTCGTGCCGATCACGTTGGGCAACGCGGCGGAATTGAAAAAAGGGCAGATCGTCGTTTCCCTGGGCAATCCATACGCAATTGCCCGCGACGGACAAGCCAGCGCAGCTTGGGGCATTGTGTCGAATCTCGCCCGCAAGGCCCCGGTCTCGCCCGGCCAGTCCGATCCGGCCGGCAAAACCACCTTGCAGCATTTCGGCACTTTGATTCAAACCGACGCCAAATTAAACCTCGGCACAAGTGGCGGCCCGCTTTTGAATTTGCAAGGCGAGATGGTGGGCTTAAGCGTGGCCCTGGCCGCTGCGGCCGGTTATGAAACAGCAGCCGGCTATGCCATTCCCGTGGACCAAACATTCCGCCGCGTGGTGGAAACGTTGAAGCAAGGCCGCGAAGTGGAATACGGCTTCCTTGGCGTCCAGCCGGCTAACCTGGCCGCTGGGGAGGTACTCAAAGGAATGCACGGAATTCGCGTGGCACAGACTATTCCCGGCACCCCAGCCGTAAAATACGGGCTGAAAACCGACGACATCATCACGGCCGTTGACGACACGCCCATCCACGACGCCGACTCTTTCGTGCTGAACGTCGGCAAGCTGCCTGTCGATGCCAGTCGCGCATCTGGACGTGATCCGCGACGGGCGTCCGCGCAGCGTCGAGGTCAAGCTGACAAAGTACGCAGTGCGGGGCAAAAAAATCATCACCGAGCCCGATCCGCTTTGGCGCGGCCTGCGCGTGGAATATCCATCGGCGATGATGAGCGCCGAACTTCGGACAACGGGCCCCTCGCCGTTTGCAGGCGAAGGCGTGATCGTGTCCGAAGTGGCCGAGAACAGCCCCGCTCTCAAAGCCGGCTTGCAACCGGGCATGATCATCACCCACGTCGGGCGCACTCAAGTAAACACTCCAAAGGAATTCCGCGCCGCGGTCGAAAATCAATCCGGCCCGGTCGTCTTGCGTATTGCTGATGACAAAAAAAATCCTATCCGCAGCGTGGAGCCGGGGATTTAAATTCATTCCAAACTCAAAATTCTTTGCAGCAGGCTTTTGGTTTGTTCTATTACTTTAGGGCCGAGATAAGGCTATTTTCCGGCCAACTGCGCGATGCTCAGAACTTCGTAGAGCGGTCCGCCGCGCTGAAGTTTACTGGAAAATACCGTGGCTTTTTCCACCCGCATCCGCCCGGCGACAAAACCGGCATGCTGTTTAAGCAACTGGCCCAATTCGGCGACGTTTTTTCCGCTCCGCGTGCGGCCGATGGTCAAGTGTGTCTGGAATTTTCGATCTTCGTCTTGAAAGCCCAACTCGGCCAGTTCCAAGGCCACCAACTCGTGCAACTCGGCCATCTGCTGGTTGCCAGCGTTGGCGCCGATCCAAAGAGTCCTGGGCCGATTGGAATTGGGAAAGGCCCCGGCGCCGCCGATTTCCAGATCGAACGACCGCACCTGGGCCGCCCCTTGTTCCACGGCCTTGCACGTGTCGGCGATTAACTGCTCGGGCACCTCGCCTAAGAATTGCAGCGTTATGTGTAGGTTTTGCGTCTCCACCCATTTCACGTCGGCCTCGGCCGCGCGTAGAAGATTTATGAGTTCCTCGGCCCGTGAGCGGATGGCGGAATCGATCTCAACGGCGATAAATGTGCGGGTCATTTCCAGGGGTAGCACCGGTTCTTGAACCGGTGCGTCAAAGTTCCAAGCGGATATTATTATAGAATTCACTCATTCCAGTTACCTCTTGCGGCCGAGCCGCTCAGGTTCAAGAACCTGAGCTACCCTCTGGATAGTGTTTATCGCGAAACCGCAAGCGGTTAAATTCATCCCTCATCCCTCATCTCTCATCCCTCATCCTTAAAAACTAAGCATCAGTTTATACTCCGCCATTCGCGCGTCTATATCTTCGCGGCCGATGATCTTCAGCCGCTCGAGGCTGAAATCTTCCACGGTGAAACTGGCCACGAGAATGCCGTAGGCCAAGGCTTCCTTGAGCGTTTTAGGATCGAAATTGTCCTTCTCGGCCAGGTAGCCCATCATTCCGCCGGCAAAACTATCGCCGGCCCCTGTCGGATCGACCACTTCGGGCGTGGGATAAGCCGGCAGGACGTAAGTTTCGTGCTGGCTGAAGAACATCGCGCCGTGCTCGCCCTTTTTGATGACCACGAATCTCGGCCCCAACTCCCGTACCGCGTGGCCGGCTTGCACTAGGTTATCGATACCGGTCAGCAGCCGGGCTTCGCTGTCGTTAAGCACCAGCCCGTCGATCCGCTTGAATAATTCCCGCAGTTCATTGGGCTCCGTGCGAATCCACAGGTCCATGGTGTCGGCCACCACTAGCGATGGGCCCGTGCACTGATCGAGGACTTTCATTTGCAGCTTGGTCGAACCGTTGGCCAAAAAAAGGAACTTGCAGCGGCGATAGGATTCCGGCAGCACTGGGTCGAACTGGTTCATCACGTTTAACTGGATGTCGAGCGTTTCCCGGTCGTTCATGTTGGCCGCATACTTGCCGCTCCAGCGAAACGTTTTGCCTCCGCGGATGATCTGTAGCCCGGTGGTATCGATGCCTTGGGCCTTCAGCACGTTGGTATGTTCCAAAGGCCAATCCTCGCCTACCACGCCCGCTAATCGCACCGAGGTGAAATAACTGGCGGCGAAAGAAAAGTACACCGCCGAACCGCCCAAGATATTATCCCGCGTTTGGGTTGGCGTGACGACGCTATCCAATGCAACCGAACCGACTACGACCAGGGGCATGAGTGGTTTCCTTGAGAGGGTTCAGGGTTCAAAATAGTTATCGGTTAACAGTTTTCAGTAAACAGTTTATCATTCATCATTCATAAATCAACATTTTAAATTATCCCCAAACACTAATCGCCTTTTGTTTGAGCCTTTTCTATCTTCGCCCAGGTGTCTTTCAACGTCACGGTGCGATTGAATACCGGCTTTTCGGGCGTGGAATCGCCGGTGTCCACGCAAAAATATCCCAGACGCTCGAACTGAAAGCGGCTTCCGGGCGCGGCGTTTTTCAAACTCGGTTCCACATAACAATCTGAAAGCACTTCCAGCGAATTGGGGTTCAAATTCGCCCGATAGTCCAAACCCTCGGGCACGTCGTCGGGATTGGGCTTGGTGAAAAGCGAATCGTACAGGCGGACCTCGGCCTTAACGGCATGGGCGGCCGAAACCCAATGGATTGTGCCCTTTACCTTGCGTCCGTCGGGCGTGTTGCCGCCCCGGGTTTCTGGATCGTACGTGCAATGTACCTCCACCACCTCGCCCGTCTTCGTGTCCTTGACCACGTCCGTGCAGCGGACCAGATAACCCCATCGCAGGCGCACTTCCTGGCCGGGCGCTAGTCTATAGTATTTCTTGGGCGGAATTTCGCGGAAATCGTCCTGCTCGATGTACAGCACCCGCGAAAACGGCACGGTTCGCGTGCCCATCCGTGCATCCTCGGGATTATTGACCGCCTCCATCTGTTCGACTTGATCCTCAGGATAGTTGTCGATGACCAGTTTAAGCGGATGCAGCACGGCCATGACTCGCGGGGCGCGACGGTTAAGGTCTTCGCGCAGGCAATGCTCCAAAAGCGCGATGTCGTTGATGCCTTCGATCTTGGCCACGCCGATCCGCTTGCAAAAATCGCGAATCGCCTCGGGCGTGTACCCACGGCGGCGCAGCCCGCAAATGGTGGGCATGCGCGGATCGTCCCATCCGCTTACCTGGCCGTCTTTTACCAGTTCCAAAAGCCGCCGCTTGCTCATTACCGTGTATGTCAGGTTCAAGCGGGCGAACTCGATCTGTTGCGGGGCGTAAATGCCCAGCGATTTAACATACCAATCGTACAGCGGCCGATGGTTTTCGAATTCCAACGTGCAGATCGAATGAGTGATGCGTTCCATCGAATCTGATTCGCCATGTGTGAAGTCGTACATGGGGTAGATGCACCATTTGTCGCCGCTGCGATGGTGCGTGGCGTGAAGAATGCGGTACATCACCGGGTCGCGCATGTTGAGGTTGGGCGAGGCCATGTCGATTTTCGCCCGCAGGGTCCGCGATCCGTCGGGAAATTCGCCGGCCTTCATGCGTTCGAATAACTCAAGATTTTCCTCTATCGACCGGTCGCGATACGGGCTGTTTTTTCCGGGCGTGGTCAAGGTGCCGCGGGTCTCGCGCATCTGGTCGGCGTTCAGATCGCAAACGTAGGCCTTGCCGGCCTTGATAAGCTGGACTGCCCATTGGTAAAGCTGATCGAAATAGTCCGATGCGTAAAACAACCTGTCGCCCCAATCGAATCCCAGCCAGCGGACGTCCTCCATTATCGAATCGACGTATTCCACGTCCTCCTTGCAGGGATTCGTGTCGTCGAAGCGCAGGTTGCACAGCCCGCCGTAGTCCTGTGCGATGCCGAAGTTCAGGCAGATCGATTTTGCATGACCGATGTGCAAATATCCGTTCGGCTCGGGTGGAAACCGCGTATGTACCCGCCCGCCGTATTTGTTGGTGCGGAGGTCCTCGTTGATAATTTCGCGTATGAAGTCGGTCGCTTCAGGGATATTTTTCGTGCTCATTGGGTTACCATAATCTTTGAACGGAATATTTATCAAACATCGCGTCGTTACTTAACACGGGAATGTTTTCCACTATCGCTTGAGCAATTAGAAGCCGATCGAAAGGGTCGCGATGATGGAAAGGCAATGTGCAAACAATCGCGGCGTGTTGAAGGGTTATTGGTAAAATCGCAAATTCGTTCTTTGATAATTCTTGTTCGATAAAATCTGCAAACGGTTGATCGAGCAGATACTTGCCCAAACTGATCTTAATGGCAATTTCCCAATAACTTGCCGGGCTGACTAAAACATCATTACTCGAATCGGCAATGATAGATTTAGCATTCCCGCTGAGTTGAGTGTCGTTTAGCAGGAACCAGAGTAAAGCGTGGGTGTCCAAAAGCAATCTCACGGCATGTACTCTTGAAAATCTTCCAGGTGAGAGTCGTCATCTTCAACTACGGTCAATTTTCCGATTGCCGAACCCGGTTGACGGGGCTTAGTAGCCCGGGGCGGTTCCGCAACCAAGCGCACGACAGGCCGATCCCGTTGAATAATAATTAATTCTTCGCCGGGCTTTAACTTGGATATCCACGCCGCCAAACGAGCTTGAGCGTCTTCTATTGTAGTTGTGGGCATAAGGATTCCTCCATTAACAAATCAATTTCTGTAACTGCTATATTTTATCGGTTCTCGGCTTTAATGCAATCCTAACCGATCATGACTTTCCCAGGGTACGGTCGATTCTGGCCAGACAGGCGGATTTGCCCAGAATTGCCAGGGTGTCGAACATGCCCAGCCCAGTGGATTTGCCCGTGACCGCGAGGCGAACTGCATGAATGATTTGGCCCACCTTAATCTGTTCCGCCGCCACGAAATCGTGCATCAGTTTTTCCAGGGTTGGCACGTCGAATGATTCCGCAGCCGCCAAGTGGTCTTTGAATTTTTTTAATAACTCGATGCTTTCGCCCTTGCGGATGTATTTATCGAAAGATATTTCATCGTAGTGAATCTTTTCGTCTGGCAGGAAAAACTCGTCGAATTGTAGAATATCTCCAGCAACTTTCAACCGATCCCCTGCCGCGGCGACGACCGATTGCACTTTGTTTGTGACATTTTTGTCAACAGACGACATTATCAAACCGGCGCGTTCTAAAAACGGAAGCGCCAACGCGACCTTTTCTCCCAGAGGCAGGGCCTGAAAATGCCGCCCCTCGAAAGACCAGAGTTTTTTGGGATCGAAGCTGGCCGGTGCCTTGTTGACTCGCTCTAGGGAAAAATTCTTGATCAACTCGTCGCGTGTAAAATTCTCTGTTTTGTCGTCCAGAGACCAGCCCAATAGCGCCAGATAATTGATGATCGCATCGGGAAGATAGCCCACGGTTTTGTAGAAATCTACGATCACCGGGTTGAACGAATCGGCGTCCGCCGGATGCCCGATGGCCTCGGCTATTTTCCGGCCGTGATTGACCAGTTCGGCGAAATCGCAGTTTTTCAGATACTTGTCCAGCTTTCGCTTGCTCAGCTTATTTTTGCTGCCCGGCTCGGCCACGAAGGGCAGATGGGCGTACTGCGGCAGGGGATAGCCAAGCGCCTGAATCATAAATACCTGCCGCGGTGTGTTGGAAAGATGCTCCTCGGCCCGGATCACGTGCGTGATTTCAAAATCATAGTCGTCCACCACATTTGCAAGGTGATATAGGCAGGTTCCGTCCGCGCGTTGGATGACGTGATCTTGCTCGCATGTCCAATCGAATTCCACCCGCCCTCGAACCAGATCGTCCAAGACCAGCTTGCCTTCGCGCGGCATCTTCAGGCGTACCACGCTCTGCCGGCCTTGAGCCTCGAATCGGGCCTGGTCGGCTGGAGTTTCGGCCATGAATTGCCGGCTGTAGACAAAAGTCCGTTTTTCGGCCAAGGCAAGATCACGCTCGGCATGAAGTTCTTCAGGTGTGGCGTAATCGCGGTAGGCATGACCGCCGGCCAGCAGTTTCTCAACCGCGGCTTGATAGCGATCGGCCCGCTTCGATTGATAATAAGGCGCATGAGGTCCGCCAACGTCCGGGCCTTCGTCCCAGTCGATGCCCAACCACCGCAGCCCATCCAGGATGGGGGCCAGGGCCTGTTCCACATTCCGCTCTTGGTCGGTGTCGTCGATCCGGAGGATGAACTGCCCGCCATGTTGTCGCGCGTATAACCAGCAAAAAAGTGCCGTGCGAACGCCGCCAATGTGAAGATATCCGGTCGGGCTGGGCGCAAATCGAGTGCGTGTCATGTTTTGGGGAATAGGTAATAGGGAATCGGGAATAGTGGGAAGGGGGCAGCCTATTTTTGCAGTCGGGAACGATTTTGAAAAATACCTTGTTCCCAGGCTTTGCCTGGGAACACATGTTATTGATGCTTCACGTAAAAAATCCTGTCGTTAAGTAATCTGTAAAAATTGATCCCAATACTATATACCATCTGCCAAATAGCATCTACCACCTTGTTTGGTACCTGAGTGGGCAATAAATTGCCCACCCTTTACTGACCACTGTCCACCGTCCACAGCCCGGTAATCACTCGCCTTTCACCTCAGCGGCGCTGGCGTTCCAGGCGTTCTCGCATGAGCCGGTCGCGCAGGGCTTTTTTCTCTTGTTTTGTGAGCTTGCGATTAACCGGCGCCGGTGGAGGAGGTGATTTAGAAAAGATAGGCTGAGTGACACTGGGGCTGGTAGAGGCAGGCGATGATGCACGCAGCATCGGTTGCGGCACGCCACTCGGCGAATCCACCATCATCCACTGCTTGCTTGGGGCCCCAGAGGATTTATTTACAACATTATTATCAGGATTTTCATGCGTTTTGGATTCCCGGCGGGGCAAAAGACCTTCGGCATCGAGGATGACATACCGGGCGTTTAGGGCCATCGACATCAGCAGCATCAAATGGCCGAACATTGCCGCACCGGCCTTGATCATCACTGTCCGGACCGCATCGCCGATTGAAAACAAACCAAGTTCCATGCTCGCGGCAACCAGATAACCGGCCGCGGCCAATGAAAAAAAGGTGATCGAAAGCCGGCACGGCCGCATATCCAATACCAATCGCGATCCCAATGCCCCCAAGACCAAAATATAGGGGATGATCCACCACAGGGTTCCATCGCCCCAAATACGGGTATTCGTCAGGTGAATCATAAACTGTCTAATGCTTTCATGCAGATCAGCGGCAATGTCGGCGGCCGCAAAAAAACAGCACAAAGCGGCCCACAGCCAAATCCGATACCGCCCGTGATAATCGTCGGTCCTGTGCCGGCGAATGGAATACGTCAACACGGCCGTCGCGGAAGCGGCCAATAACAGCAGACTTGCAAACCAACCGCCCAGGCATCCGGTCCGGCTGAGATCGAATGCGGCGAATTGCTCTACCGCGGTCGTGGCCGAAAACTCATGCTGCCAATTATGTAAAACCACCAGGCCGGCAATAATCGCCAGCCCGATTGCCAACCACAAAGCGAGAATTGTCAATCGCTGCGGAACAAGATCGATCAGGCGCAATTGTTCATACAAAAACGAAGCGTCACCGTAATGTTCCGATTGAATCGCCGAGGTTGAACCGCCCGACAAATTGCAAGAAGCGGGCGTGGCATCTCCGTTATGTATATCTTCAGAAAGCAATCGCCGTCGGCGATTGTTGCGCTGCCCGCTGCTTCGATATTGGCTGGAAGTTAAAGACACTGGCGTGAATAAACAAACTTATAAATACATCCTTTAACAATCTACATACATGTATGATTGCATTAGGACGGTAATAGGCTTAATATTTTCGAAATGGATGAAGTATGCAAACAACCTTGCACTTCCTTTTAATCGTCGGACAGAAACAACTGAGTCTATTTAAGTCTATGTCACTCTCCCGAATAACCCAGATTTCCCAAGATATGCTATTTATCCATATTACGTGGACAGCGTAATAATTGGGTATGCCGGCTTGATTTTCAAAAATACAAGGTTTTCGATTAAATACCCCGCGACAAAACTCAGTCGTCCGAAGCATCTGGAGGTTTGTATGTTGATCGTTTCCTCATCAATTAAATACTATTCGCCCGTAATTTCGCTGCTAAGTATTTTTATCGGATGTTCACGCGCGCCTTATTTGCCTTCTACGCCTCCGCGTTACCGCCTGCAGGTCGGCCAAGAACTTGTTTACAGCGGTTGGGATGAGTTTAAATACACTGACGGAAAGATTATCAATAGAGATTCCTGGAAAGTCTGGGTGGTTCGCGAGAACGAAGACGGCAGTTGGCGACTAATCATTCGCAATGGCAATATTGATTTGCAAGAGCGGGACAATGCCGAAAAAAAGCCCGCGGAGCCGGAGCTGGAATACGTTACCTTTGGATACTGCAATTTATTCCCTGACGGGCGACTAGTCGAAAACGAGTTGACCGGATCGCATTTGAAAATTCCGAATTTGCTGCCTTTGCTTCCCAAGGATCAGGCGGAAATCCAACAGGGTTGGACTGGCAAGGAAAAAATGGATACCACTGCACAATATCGAGTCCTTTCAAAAAAATCAGATAAAGATCATCTTGTCGTGGAAGTGGTACGCGAAAGCCCCATGAATGTCATTTATGGATTTGAGTTTAAGGACACCATCGTTTTCGATGTCCCCCGAGGTTTGCCTGAAAAGATCGATTCCGAAAGCAAGCAAACCTACGGATTTAATGGCGCGGGACACGGCGTTACCAAACTCGACGAAGTGAATATATGCAATGCGGAGTGGTGCGGACAGTTCGCCGCCGATGCAGAAAACTACTTCAAAAATCAAGAAGTCTACAGCCGCATCCGCCGGGAGCGGCGCATCAAAGCCGACGAGCTTAAAAAGTCCCTGGATGCTTGGGCCGAAGAATTAAAGGCGGCGAAGGGAAACATGAAGTCGCCGGAGATTCAGAAGCAAATTGATGAATTGTTGGCAAAGTTTGAACAAGAGAAAAAATACGCTATCGAGGACGCGCAAGACAGAGAGGCAATCCTCGACAAACCGGCTGCCCAGTGGGACACCAAGGACCTGGATGGCAAACCGCATGCGCTAAAAGACTACATGGGCAAGGTGGTCATTCTGGACTTCTGGTACCGGGGGTGCGGCTGGTGCGTTCGGGCGATGCCGCAAGTGAAAGAGGTTGCCGCGCATTTCGCCGACAAACCGGTCGTGGTGCTCGGCATGAATACGGACCGCGAAACGGCCGATGCGAAATTCGTCGTCGAGAAGTTGGGCCTGAATTACACGAATCTCGATGCGAAAGAGATTCGGGAGAAGTACAAGGTACAAGGCTTTCCCACGCTCATCATCATCGATCCAGAAGGTGTAGTTCGCGATATTCAAAGGGGATATTCGCCGACGCTCAAAGAGGAAGTTATAGAGTCGGTTGAAGAAATTCTCAATAAGCGGTCGTGAGCAAAACCGTCCGGGCCGACACTATCTCATAAAGATCCGAACGATGGTCGCGATTTGATTGCGACCGTCAGATATCGCTATGGAATCTAATGGTATCCCTGTTTATATCAATCTCTATCGTACTATTCGGCGACTACCGGGTTTTGCAAGATGCCGAGTTTTTCGATTTCCACCTCGACCAAGTCGCCCGGTTTGAGGAATACGGGCGGTTTACGGGCGAAGCCTACTCCCGGCGGAGTGCCGGTGAAAATCAGATCTCCGGGGGCCAGCGTGCAGATATCCGAAACGTAAGACACCAGATAATCGATTGTGAAGATCAACTGAGCCGTGCTCGATTTTTGCATCACCTGGCCGTTTAAGCGGAGTTGGATTTTGAGATTGCCCGGCTGGGGAATTTCATCGGCGGTGAAGATGGCCGGACCGATGGGCGCGAACGTGTCGAAGGACTTGCCCAACAGCCATTGCCCGCCGGGCTTGCGTATTTGCCAGTCTCGGGCGGAGACGTCGTTGCCGCAGCAATACCCGCCCACGTGCTCGATTGCCTCCTGACTGGGAATATGTCTGCCGCCGCGCCCGATTACGGTGACCAACTCGGCCTCGAAATCGACTTCCTGACTGATGCGGGGCAGTACGATCGGTTGCCGATGGCCGCAAAGGGCCGAAGAAAATTTGCAAAATAATATCGGTTCGGGAGGCGATTTCGCGCCGGTTTCCTTGGCATGATCGGCGTAATTCAGCCCTACGCAAATGATTTTTTCCGGATGCGGGATCAGGGGAGCCGGCCGGAATCCTTCCAGGGGAATCGGCTTGCCCGAGGCCAAGGCCGCTTGTGCCCGGCCGATGCCGTCGGGTCCTTGGGCCAACAATGCTTTAATGCAGGCCGGCACACCGGGATCGGCATGGTTCAGATCGATGAATTGATCGTCGCGCATGCCGGCCACGCGCGGACCGTCGGGACCATGGTAAGTAATCAGGCGCATGATAAATAAAGGGCTAGGGGTTTTGGAATTTATGAATCTGTAATTTGACAATATTGATTTCTTTTACGCAAGGAGCGGCAAAAAGGGACAGTCTAAATTTTTCCGACCATCGCTGACCATCGCCGACCATCGCCTTGCGATGGTGCCCGGATGGTACCCGCGAAAATCGGGACATTCCCCATATTCCAGCTATATACCACCGTTTTTACCGACTTTTCCAAGCTGCCATGAACTAATTTTGCAGCAGTGTTGCACTTATTGAACATACGTCAGCCGAGACGGCTGTCATGGCGCGAATTCTCTATCAATTGGCCTGCCGAATTTTGACCTAAGTCCTGTTTTGACCTAGGTTTTATAGATATAGGGAATTCGGCAGCCATGACAAACAATCCAGATTCTGAAACGCAAGTCAACGGCAGTTCGGCGTTGGACGTTGCCGCTGCGCCGGAGCAGTCTGTGGCCACCGGCAAGGTTGACCAATGGTTGACCGACCTGAACGGTTTGTTGCGCGAACTGGAAATTATTTCAGCGGCGAATTACGCCTTGCCGCCGGTCTTGAGCGAACCGGCCGACAATCAACTGATCCAGGTGCGGCTGGGAATCGCCAGCAGCCTGTTCGCCGCATTGCAATGCAAGCATGCCGCCACGGCCGGACACTCCTTGCGCGTGGCTTTGACATGTTCTTCGTGGGCAGCGGAGATGGGTTTGGAGCAGCCGCGGCGCGATGCGATTGAAATCGCCGCGCTGTTGCACGATCTGGGCGTGATCGGCGCGCCGGACCAAATCCTCCTGAAACCCGGCAACCTCGAGGATGACGAGATGGCCTTGATGCTGCGCGCCAGAAAGAACAGCCTGGAAATCCTCAGACATTGCTGCATTTCGGAAGAGGTATTGGCGATCGTCGGAAACGTGTCGGCCTGGTACGACGGCAGCCGGAACGGTTTTTCGCGCCGCGGCGCCGACATACCCTATGGTGCGCGGATGATTGCCATTGCCGAGGCATTTGACGCCATGACCACGGATCTCGTTTATCGCCCCGCCCGTTCGCAGGAAAGCGCCATGGCCGAGCTATTCGAGTGTGCGGGCAGGCAATTCGATCCCGAACTTGTCCGGCGCTTCGCCGAGTTTTACCGCGATGACCACTCGACCTTGCATCAAAGGGCGGCGCGGCGCTGGCTTCACGCCCTCGATCCCACATTAGTAAATTCCCACTGGTCGTTGAATACGGTGCCTTCTCCGCTTTGCGGCGCAAAAAATGGTTCTGTGTTTGAGACGAAATTGCTGGAAAATATGTGCGATGCCGTGATTTTCATCGATGTTGCCGGACGGATCGCTCTTTGGAATCGAGGAGCTGAACGGCTGACGGGAATCGCTGCGGACAGCATTTGCGGGCAGTTTTGGCATCCGGGGTTGCTCAGTATGAGCGACGAAAAGGGCGAATCAATCGGCGATGCCGATTGCCCGGTGAATACCGTTCTTAAGTCGGGAGTTCATTTGTTAAGGCGATTGACGATTGTCGCCCGCATGGGCCGGCCCGTGGCCGTCGATACGCACGTCATCCCCGTTACTGGTGATGATGGAATCATTGCCGGCGGCATACTAATGTTCCACGACGTCTCCTCCGAAACCACCTTGGAACGGCGTTGCATGAATTTGTACGATAAAGCCACCAAGGATCCCATGACCCAAGTGGCCAACCGGGCGGAATTCGACCGCGTGCACGAAATGTTCGTCGAAGTCCATCGACAAAGGCAGATCCCTTGCAGCTTGATTATTTGCGACTTGGATCGATTTAAGCAGGTCAACGACACCTTTGGACACCAGGCTGGCGACGAGGCCATCAAATGCCTGGCCGCGTTGTTGAAGAGTTCCTGCCGGCCTGGCGATTTGGTGGCCCGCTACGGCGGCGAAGAGTTCGTGGTCCTATGCACCGATTGCGATAATGCCACCGCCGCCCGCCGCACCGAACAAATCCGCATGAACTTATGCCACATGCCACAACTTAAAATGGGCAGCCGCCAGGTTACGGCCAGTTTCGGCGTTACCGAAATTCAGCCGGGCGATACGCCCGAAACCATGCTCCGCCGAGCCGATCGGGCACTATTGCTGGCTAAAGCCAAAGGCAGGAATTGCGTGGTGCAACTGGGCGCGGGCTCGAATGTAAAACAGCAGCCGGGCAAAGCAAAATCGCGGCGGCGCGAGGCGGATTCAAATGAAAAATTGCTGGAAAAAAATCTTGTCACCGCCGTGCCCATTAAAATGGCCGTGGAAAAGATCCGCGGCTTCGTGGCCGACCATGCCGCCAAAATTATTTCCGTCGATGGTAATCACATTTGCCTGGAAATCGAAGAACAACGATCCAATCGTCTGCGCCGCATTGCAGACCGCCCGGCCGTGTTCAAGATCGATTTGCTGATCGAGGAAGAACGCTCGCGAAAAAACAACGATGACCTCCAGTGAATCATCCCGTGTGCGAACGAAAATTCACGTAGTAGTCATGCCGCAAATAACTCGCAACCGGCGCCGCAACGACATCCTCCGCAAGGCCAACGAACTGCTCGCCAGCCTTTGTGCTTATTTGATGGCCAGCGAAGAAGATGCGCCTTCCTCCGAAAGAGTATGGGTCCGCGTTGGACGCATGCTTGTGCCCTGGTTGGTAAGAAAATGAGGCAATTATGGCACGTATCGGATCCGCCCTGACGGGAATTGAACGCCGACTGCTTAACAGCCTGGCTTTGGCCAATGCCCAGGTCACTCTGAGCAGTTTTCGCATGGCCACGGGCCATAAAATCAACGCCCCAAAAGACGATCCTTCGGCATTTGTCGCACTTAACGCCATCCCTGTCCTGAGCATCGTCAATCAACAGCGGCTAAGCATCGCCAAAATGCTTCAAGATATTGCCGGACTAAAGCAAACTTGAGCATCGCCCAAATATCGGATTACAACCCGATTTCTAACTGTTTCCCCTCCGGAAAATCGCGACTTGTCCGGCAGATGACCGGCGCTATAATAATTGTGAGTAAAAAGGAGAACCCAATGGCCAATGTGCTACATATCATCGGCAGTCCCCGGGTTGAGTCCTATTCAGCGCGGGTGGCCAAGGCGTTTTTAGATTCGTACCGGCAAGCCCGGCCCGAAGACCGCATAGAGGTGCTGGACCTGTACAAGACCGATATTCCTCCGTTTACCGCCCCGCAGGCCAAGGCCAAGTACGCGGTTATGGCCGGCCAGGCCCCAAAGAGCGAGGCCGAGGCCGCCTGGCAAGCCGTCATCAAGACCATCAATCACTTCAAAGGCTTCGACAAGTATGTATTGTCCAGCCCGATGTGGAACTTCAACATCCCTTATCGATTGAAGCAGTACATCGACGTGATCGTTCAGCCTTCGCTGACGGTTTCTTACTCGCCCGAAAAAGGCTACACCGGACTGGTCTCCGGCAAGCCGCTGATGTTGATTCTGTCCCGCGGCGGGAATACCAGGCGGGCAATCCCTGCGAGACCTACGACTTCCAGGAGTCCTACCTGCGATGCATCTTCGGATTCATCGGCTTTACGGACATTCGGGCAATCCGCATCCAGGGCACGCTGCAGAACAAGCCCGAGCAGGTCGAGGCCGACACCCGCAAGGCCGTTGCCGAGGCCTCGGCCGCGGCCCAGGAATTCGCCGGCGAATTGGCAATGCATGCCTGAATATCTGGAAACCCTTTTTGCGAGCAGCGAAAAGGCTCTATACAATGCCCGAAACTATTTTTGTTGCTGCGGATTAACGCGGCGATACACGTAAACGGCCTCTAACTGACGGTTGAAATCCTTTTTGGTGCTGAAGCTTCGCAATATGATTTCTGGCCGCGTCCGATCGCCGAAGTATATGTCGAAGACCTCGATGAGTTGATAATACAATCCTCGGCTGTTCAGTGAAGAGATGACTTTGTCCACTTCTTCTTTAAAAGGGCCGAATACGATGAAATAGTCTGCTGGAATCTGGCCGATGAAATGAATCGGCGGCAGGGCCGCGAATTGTTTCTGGGGCGGAGATCTCAACTGCCAGGCATATACCGGCTGAGGCGCATGATACATCAGCGAATACCCCATGAAATCCGGCACTACCCAGATGCTCTCCCCCTTGTAAACGTTCTCTTCGATCCACTTGACGGCGACGTCTAGTGAAGAAATCTGGGGGATGAAGAGTTCTCGAATGAATTCGGCGGGCCTGCAACTCCATTCCTCCGGCGAAAAAGGATGATTCAATACGTTCGATGCAAAAACAATTACGGCCAATAACAGGGCAAGCGGCCACTTATGCCCCGCTAACGTCACGATAACCAGGGCCGACAAACCGATGAACAACGGGATCAAGGGCACAAGGTAGCGAACATTTGCCAGGTAAGTAATCGACACGTGCTGCGGAGAGAATATTACGACCGTCAGTATATAACAAATGCCGGCAATAATACCCACGCAAAAGCCAAATGTTTCGTTTCCAGATATACACCGGCAGTGCGGCCAGCATTACGACGCCGACGTAGAATTCGCTTGCGTTAAGATCGCGAAAGTTCCACCATAACAGCAGAAGTTTGTCGAGGAAAATATTTCGCCCGGGCAAATCCGGCGCTACTTCATCCCCGGTCGGATTGAAGATCCACAACGTAACAATGCCTACGATTAGCTGTGGCCCCAGCAATAAGAGCCACTGGCCAAGTTTCAGCTTCAACCGGCGGCGCGAGAATAAAAGGTAATCGCAAGCCAACACGGCGTAAAGTGCGGCATACGACAGGTAGTTCGTGCCCAGCAAAAAAATCGAGGCCAGCACGATCCCCACATACTCCCACCATCGACCCTTCCAATTCAGATACAGATAGGCGACAGCCAGCGAGAGCAAAATTGTCAGGGAAAAGTACCGGCACTGGCGACAAAACAGGAAAAACTCTACATTACCGAGCAATCCGATCGCAAGCACAATCCAGGTTGACGTGCTCATGCCGCTTTGTATCATCCAGTACAAGAGCAAACCAACACTTAACAGGCCGCAGACGGCAAAGGGGAAACGCGGCCAAAAAGAACCCGTGCCATGCGCCCCGACAAACGGGGCAGCCAGGTAATAAGGCACGGGAGGTTGATATCGGCCGCACAGATTCTTCAAACATGCTCCATGATGATACGCGTATATATTGTCATCGATCAAGGCTGAAGTGTCGCCGGTGCGGGCAATTCCCTTGGCGAACAGCGCCGTATCGGCCTCGTCATACCAAAGATAATAATGACCCAGATTAAAGAATAGCAGCCAGCCCGACAGCAAGAGAATGACTAAACTCAATGCAATCCTAAGTCGCATATCAGCCGGTCGCCGGCCAATCGGCGCCGCAGGCGCGGCCATATACATAGAGCGATCCGCCGAATCGCGATTGGTTTTTATCTGAGCTTTTTGTTTTCGTTTTTTCAAGGTTCTATTTTCAACAAATCAAAATATGTTTGCCGGAGGAATATGGAATCAGGGTAAAAAAAGAATCAGTGATGTCCCCATTTATCATTTATCCTATTTTATTTGTTGCGGTTTAACAAGGCGATACACGTAAACGGCCTCCGACAGGCGGTTGAAATCCTCGATGGTGCGGAAGCTCCGCAATGTCAGTTCTGGCCGCGTACGATCGGCCCAGTATACGTCGAGGACCTTGATGAGTTGATAATCCAATCCTCGGCTCTTCAGGGAATTGCTAACTTTGTCCACTTCTTCTTTAAAAGAACCGAATATGATGAAATAGTCTGTTGGAATCCGGCCGGAGAAATGAATCGGCGGCAGGGCCGCGAATTGCTTCTGGGGCGGAGATCTCAACTGCCAGGCATATACCGGCTGAGGCGCATGATACATCAGCGAATACTCCATAAAATCCGGCACTACCCAAATGCTCTCCCCCTTGTAAACGTTCTCTTCGATCCACTTGACGGCGACGTCTAGTGAAGAAATTTGGGGGATGAAGAGTTCTCGAATGAATTCGGCGGGCCTGCAACTCCATTCCTCCGGCGAAAAAGGATGATTCAATACGTTCGATGCAAAGACAATTACGGCCAATAACAGGGCAAGCGGCCACTTATGCCCCGCTAACGTCACGATAACCAGGGCCGACAAACCGATGAACAACGGGATCAAGGGCACAAGGTAGCGAACATTTGCCATGATTGTAATCGATACGTGCTGCGGAGAGAATATTACGACCGTCACTATATAACAAATGCCGGCAATAATCCCACGCAAAAGCCAAATGTTTCGTTTCCAGATATACACCGGCAGTGCGGCCAGCATTACGACGCCGACGTAGAATTCGCTTGCGTTAAGATCGCGAAAGTTCCACCATAACAGCAGAAGTTTGTCGAGGAGAATATTTCTCCCGGGCAAATCCGGCGCTACTTCATCCCCGGTCGGATTGAAGATCCACAACGTAACAATGCCTACGATTAGCTGTGGCCCCAGCAATAAGAGCCACTGGCCAAGTTTCAGCTTCAACCGGCGGCGCGAGAATAAAAGGTAATCGCAAGCCAACACGGCGTAAAGTGCGGCATACGACAGGTAGTTCGTGCCCAGCAAAAAAATCGAGGCCAGCACGATCCCCACATACTCCCACCATCGACCCTTCCAATTCAGATACAGATAGGCGACAGCCAGCGAGAGCAAAATTGTCAGGGAAAAGTACCGGCACTGGCGACAAAACAGGAAAAACTCTACATTGCCGAGCAATCCGATCGCAAGCACTATCCAGGTCGATGTGCTCATGCCGCTTTGTATCATCCAGTACAAGAGCAAACCAACGCTTAACAGGCCGCAGACGGCAAAGGGGAAACGCGGCCAAAAAGAACCCGTGCCATGCGCCCCGACAAACGGGGCGGCCAGGTAATAAGGCACGGGAGGTTGATATCGGCCGCACAGATTCTTCAGACACGCCCCCTGATTAAACGCATATATATTGTGATCGATCAGGGCTGAAGTGTCGCCGGTGCGGGCAATTCCCTTGGCAAACAGCGCCGTATCGGCCTCGTCACACCAAAGATAATAATGCCCCAGATTAAAGAATAGCAGCCCGCCCGACAGCAAGAGGACAACTAAACTTAATGGAAGCCAAAGCCGCATATCAGCCGGTCGCCGGCCAATCGGCCGCGCAGCCGCGCCGAAAAACATAGAGCCATCCGCCGTATCGGTTATTATCTTTCTGTGCTTTTTGTTTTCTTTTTTCAACATTGTATCTTCAACAAATCAAAATATGTTTGCCGGAGGAATAAGGAATTAGGGTAAAAAATCAGTGATGTCCCCATTTATCCGATTTTATTTATCGCGGTATAACGCGGCGATACACGTACACCGCATCCAAGTCGCGGTCGAAATTTTCTATCGGGTGGAAAGATCGCCAAAAAATCTCGGGTCTGGTCATGTCATCCCAGTATATATCGAGCACCTTGATCAATTTGTACTCCACGCCTTTGCTTTTCAGCGAATATACTTTTTTTCGCCTTGCTTTTTGTAAGGGCCGAAAAAGATGAAATAATCGGGTAGGTCCTGACCAAGAAAATGAATGAGCGGAAGCGACGCGAATTGTTCTTTGGGAGGATAGCTCAAGTGCCAGGCATATATCGGATGCGGCGCATGATACATAAGCGAAGTTTCCATGTAATTCGGCCATACCCAGATGCTCTCGCCAGGCTGTACATTGTCGTTGATCCACTGTATGACGACGCTCAGGGAAGTGTCGCGCGGATATAAAAGTTCATCCACAAATTCAACGGGTCTGCTGCTCCACTGGTTTGGAGAAAAAGGATGATTCGCTACGTTCGATCCCATTATAAGAAGGACCAATGGCAAAGCAAAAAACCACCGGTGCCGTGTAATCGATACGATTACCAGGGCCGACAAACCAATGCACAAGGGAAGCAATGGCGTTAAATAGCGGACGTCGGCCTCGGTCGTTCTCACCGGGGGCTGTGGAGAAAGAATCGCGATTACAAGCGTATATACGATGACGGCGACAAAACCCCGCAATAGCCAGACATTTCGCCTCCAAAAATAAATCAGCGGCGCAGCCAGTATAAGAATGCCGACGCAGAATTCGCCTTGGTTAAGATCGCGAAAATTCCACCAGATCAGAGTCAATTTGTCCAGCAGAATGTGATGTTCCAGATTGTCCCGCACGACCACGACCCCGATCGGGTTATAGATCCATACGGTGATTATGCCCGCTAGTGCCTGAGGACCCAGAAGCAGGAGCCAATGGCCGAGTTTCAACCGCTTTTGGCGGCGGCCAAACAGCAGATAATCGCAGGCCAATACGGCGTATAATCCGGCGTAAGCCAGATAGTGTGTCAGGATCAGAAAGACGGAGGCCGGCATCATTAAGAGGATTCCACCCCACCGCCCGTTCCAATTCAGATACAAATATACTATCAGCAGCGAGAGTAAAATCGCCAATGAGTAGTACCGGCACTGGCGGCAAAAGAGAAAAAACGAAACGTTGGCAAGCAAGGCAATCGAGATCACGATCCAGGCAGAGCTTGATAACCGGCTTCGTGCCATCCAATATATTAAAAACGCCACGCATAATAAGCCGCAGACGGCGAATGGCACTCGCGGCCATAAGGAATTCTTGTTATTTCCGCCCACGAACGGCGCGGCCAGGTAATACGGCAGCGGAGGCTCTGATCGGCCGTGCAGATTTGTCAGTAACCTGCCGTTGCGGTAAGCATATAAATTGCCGTCGATCAGGCCCAAAGTGTCGCCCGTGCGTGCAATACCCCGGGCGAAAATCGCGGTATGGGCTTCGTCGTCCCAAAGCGGATAGTATCCCAGACGGAAAAAAATTAAACCGCACGACAAAATCAAAACGCCCACGCTCAGGGGAATCCACAGCCGTCGATCTGCCGGTTGATCAAAAATCGCCGGCGCCTCGTTTTTTTGTTCAGTCCCCGATGCGTCGAGGGGATTCTTATTACGTGATACTTTTCGGCTGCGTTTGCTAGACATGGTCTAATAATCTTCTTTGTCTTTTTAATCTTCCTTTGACTCGTGATACTCCCGTTCGGTGTTGACTTCCCAGATGTTGGATTTGTCGATTCTGCCGGAAATGATATTATCTACCGCGGTCATGGCCGTGAGCATGGAATGATCTTGGTTATTGTACTTGTGCATGCCGTTGCGGCCGATGAGGAACAAATTGACAAACTGATCGACGTATTCTTGTATTTCCCCAAAACGATTAAAGGTTCCAAAATAGGCGGGATAGGTTTTGGGCATTCTGATAACCGTGCCGTCTAGGAAGTCGTCGATATCAATGAAACCCATCCGTGCGAGTTCTGTTTTGGCCAGTTCAAGCATTTCTTTGTCCGGCAGATTCCAGAGATCGTCGGATTCGGAACAAAAATACTCCAGGCCAATCCAAACCGTGGCCGGATCGGCAACCATGTAAGGGCTCCAATTATTGAAGATCTGAATACGGCCGACTTTAACATCGGCCTCTTGGATGTAAATCCAATTATCCGTGATGGGTCTCGGGCCTTTCCTGTCATGCTCCACTATTTTTAGTCTTTTAAGCAGCAATCCAACGGTAATAAAATCGCGGTAAACCAGGCCGGAAGAGACCTCGCGCACGTTTTGCGGCGCTTGAACGTCAAGGGCATCGATCAGTTCTTTTACCGGCATCGTGGAAAATACATATTCCGCGGGATAAGTTTTGATTTCTCCGCTGAGCATATCCACGGCATTGACTGACGTGACACGGTTTCCCTGTACGTGGATTTTAGTTGCGCGTTGATTTAAAAGAACTTCGCCGCCGCGTCGAGTTACTTCATCGGCGACGGTTTCCCACATTTGCCCCGGACCGTACTTGGGATAAAGGAACTCCTCGATGAGCGAGGTCTCGCTGTTTTTTTGGCTGATATCGCGGGCCCTTCTGCTGACCAGGGTTTTAAGGAAGTGGAGCATTGCCTTGCTAATGGACAGCCCTTTGATCCTTTGAGCACCCCACTCTGCGCTGATCCGCGTGCAGTTCACACCCCATACCTTTTCCGTGTAAGACTTGAAAAACGTCAGATACAGCTCGCGGCCGAAACGGCTTATGAAGAACTCTTCGAGGTTTTTTGGATTCTTGGTCGCGAAAAGCGAGGCCCACGCATAGCTAAGTGCGATTTTCGTCAGTCGGATAGGTCCCAGCTTTACGACTGTATCGGCGTTTAAGCGGAGAGGATAGTCGAAAAACTTTCTCAGGAAGAAAATCCGGCTCTTGCGTCTGCGCACCAGCATGACGCGGTCCGTTGCGTTAGGATCAGGGGCGCCGACTTGGACTTCCAAGTAGCGGGATTTCTGTTGGTAAGTAATCGACTTGTCTGACCCGAGCTTTTGCAGGGGCATCTGTTGCAACCACCAATCCATCACGCGATCAGATTTTGAAAAGAAGCGATGCCCCCCCAGATCGATCCTATTGCCCTTGTAGTTGACGGTCCTTGAAATGCCGCCCAGATGCTCGCTAATTTCCAAGACGATCGGCCTGAACTGGGTTTTTTCCAATAACTCTAACGCCGCCGTCAACCCGGCAGGCCCGGCGCCAATAATAATTGCATTCTTTTTACTCATTGTCCCGAATCGCGATTATTTAACTTTTGGAAAAGTTTTATACAGAAAAAACTGCCCTAAATATAATTATACTCGTTATTATAGTCAAATAGACGGAGGCGCGCTAGAGATGCCGTTGCTTTCCGACGTTCCACGACAGATCGATCTTTCTACGCATTTTGTGTCTTTATATGACCGGTCGCGGCCCAGGAATTCGCCGGCGAATTGGCAATGCACGCTTGAGTAAGCAGGCAAAACGCTTGCCGCGCCGATAAAATTATGTGCAGGATGATGTTCGCACCTGCGCGTCTTGGCTTGTATCTAAAACATGTCGATCATCTGTTCGCCGCCGTGGTCGGGGTTGCCGATGAGCTTTCCTCCGGCGGGGTCAACCACGAAATCCAAGAGTTCTAACGGAATCTGGCCGATCAGCACGGGGCACTCATCGGGAATCTCGGCCACCTCGACAATGCAATCGCGATCCTGCACTGTTAGCCGGACAGGCTCAAATATGCCGAACGAGACAATGCCCGCGGCCGTTCTTGCAGTTCGCGTGCGATGTTTTACAAGGCCTAATTGGGCAATGAGTTTTCGTGGTAATGAAAGCAAAGTGGAGCTAGTATTAACTAATGCGTCATGTATCTCTATCTGCCGGGCCTTTTCCCACGCCAATAATCCTTCGGCGACCATAGTTAAATCACTGTAATTTTCAACACGCGCGGAAACAACCACTTTGCCCGTTGTAAGTATTTCCATGCCAAAAGCGTCGAGTAATGGATGAAACTTTCTTCAAATAAGTCTATCTTAACTCTAACCACGGCATGTATTCGGGTCAATGACGGTCGGATGGGCACGCAAACATTGGCGAGGGGCCCGTGCCACCCACTATAAATGCCATCCAGCGCGACCAATGGTCGCGGCTTTACATTGTTGAGTTTCCCAGCGCGACCGACGGTCGCGGCTTTATGGACCGTGGTGATATGGAATATACGGTGATCGCTTATTTCCGCTCCCGCTCCCTTCGGGTCGCGGCTAAACAAACACTGTCTACCGCCCACTGCCCACTAATCCCTAATCCCTAATCTCACCCCCTCCCCTATTCCCTATCCCCTATCCCCTGAGTTACAATTTTGGGTTTACCCTCAGCTTTCCGTATGGGAGGACCGGTCGCCATGCAAGAGAAGATCTGCCAATATCAGGGCCTGACATTTGACGACGTGCTTTTGGAACCCCGCTACAGCGATGCGGTCCCGGCCGATGTGGATGTTTCCACCCGGCTTACTCAGCGCATTTCCATGAACATCCCCCTGGTCAGTTCGCCCATGGACACGGTCACCGAGGCGGAAATGGCCATTGCTTTGGCCCGAGAGGGGGGAATAGGCATAATACACAAGAATATCTCCCTCGAACGCCAAATCGAGGAGGTCGAAAAGGTAAAGCGCTCGGCCAACGGGATAATTTTCGATCCGCAGACTCTCCCCCCCAATGCTACGGTCGGTCGGGCCCGGGAAACAATGGCCCAATACAATGTCTCCGGGGTGCCTATTACGGCTGAAGGCGGCCGTTTGGTGGGCATTCTTACCCGCCGCGACCTCCGTTTCCTGGAAAACGGCGATCGCCTGATTTCCGAGGTTATGACCAAAGAGAATCTGGTTACGGCTACGGGGGCCGTAACGCTTGAGGAAGCTGAAAAGATTTTAATGACAAAAAAGGTGGAGAAACTTTTACTGGTTGACGAAAATTTTAGGTTGACGGGACTAATAACGATTAAAGATATTGATATGATGCGGAGGTTTCCGCAAGCCTGCAAAGATGGGCAAGGCAGGCTGAGAGTAGGAGCAGGCGTCGGCGTTCATAATTATGATCGCGTCGAGGGCCTGATCCGCAAAGGCGTGGACGTAATCGTGGTCGATAGCGCCCACGGCCATTCGGCCAATGTGATCGAAACCGTCAAGGAGATTAAAAAACAATGGGACATCGACGTCGTGGCCGGAAACGTGGCCACCGCCGATGGATGCAAAGACCTGATCGAAGCCGGGGCCGATGCGGTTAAAGTCGGCATTGGACCAGGCTCGATTTGCACCACCCGGGTGATTTCCGGCGTCGGAGTCCCGCAGATTTCAGCAATTTGGCAGGCCGCCCAAGTTGCCGAGAAAAAACAAATACCCATCATTGCCGACGGCGGCATACGTTACTCAGGCGATATAACCAAGGCCATTGCCGCCGGGGCCAACGTGGTGATGATCGGAGGATTGTTTGCCGGATTGCAGGAAAGCCCCGGCGCACAAATCCTTTATCAAGGGCGAACATTTAAGGTTTATCGAGGTATGGGCTCCTTGGGGGCCATGGTTCACGGTTCCAGCGAACGCTACCGTCAAACGGCCGGCAATCGCGGGCCCGACAAACTGGTTCCCGAGGGCGTGGAAGGCCGGGTGCCGTTCAAAGGCGCCTTAGGACCTTTTGTTTATCAGCTCGTAGGCGGACTACGGGCTGGAATGGGTTATTGCGGAACTAAAACGATCGAGGAACTGCGCAGCCAAGCCCGGTTTCTCCAGGTTTCACCGGCCAGTGTACGGGAGAGTCATCCTCATGACATCATTATTACGCAGGAAGCGCCAAATTACAGTACGGAGTACGCCCGCGGCGACGGAAACTAATTCGCCCATTGGATGTATCTGGAGATTTCAAACGCTGGCTGTGATGGCCGCTTTTACCTTGGCAAGTAGCATTGCCATGACTGCCGCCGCAAATGCGGCTGATAACGACAGCGCCTCGGGAACAGGCAATATAAAAAAGGTCGGTTACTCAACCGCCAAATCCAACGGCAAATTGAAATGGCTGCCCTACAATTCGGAATCGGGCGATTCCGAAGAAGGCGTGATACAAACCGCGCACCTCGTCCGCTCCACTCCCGCGGAACAGGCAAACAATTCCCGCCAATCCGCCTCCGCCGCTGTTGACGATCCTTTCGGCGATAAGCAATCGACTGTCGCGTCCAACTCCGCCGAGGAAATCGGCGAACCCTTGATATTGCCTTCCGCCGCATCGGGCAGCGCTGCCACCTTGCCGAACACCCGCGGTTCGACAAAATCCGCCGGTCCAAAATCTTTGGTCGCACTACAAAAAGACAGTGGCGTGCAGTCGAAGGCTAACTATGCAAAAGACGAAAGTATCGGGGGACAGACGTTGGAGCAGTCGCTGGCCGCCCAGAATCCGGACCTCAAGGAAGGCTGTCTCTCGGTCAAGGACCTGAAAAAAATCTCGCAGTTGAGCACCAATATCACGCCCTCGGCGGGCGAACTGCCCAAGGATTGTCCCTGGGGAGGCGAAGATTTCCAGCCCCGCTGCTGGTCGGCGGTCACCTTCACCTGGACGGCTTCAGCTTTGTGCAATCACCCGCTCTACTTCGAAGACATCCAAGTCGAGCGTTACGGCCATACGCTGGGTCCCTGGGCGCAACCTTTTGCATCGGCGGCGCTGTTTTATCTGACCGTGCCTATCCTGCCTTACAAAATGGGCCTGGAATTGCCAGACGAGTGCATGTACACCCTGGGTTATTACCGGCCGGGCGATTGTGCGCCGTACATGTTAGATCCCTTGCCGCTTAGCATTCGGGCAGGTTTGTTCGAGGCAGGCGCCTGGGTCGGCGGGGCCGCGATCATTCCGTAATAACTCGTAAAGCAGTTTACCGGCGAACACTATTGGCTGGAATGCTGAGAAAAAACGACGCGTATAAGCCGCATGCGGTTTCGCAGGTAAAAGCTGCCTAATCGTTCGCGGCTTTTCTCATGCGATGGGTTGCTATTGTACACGATCTCTGCTAAGTTTATCCTGACGAGGGAGGGTCGTTATGAAGAAAAATATGGCAGCCGTCGAGATCAACGCGATCCTACTAAGTTTCGCCTTCTTTATAGTGCCTTCAGCGCTTTTTGCAGGCAATCCGGCGCTAACCTACAACGCCGGACCCGGGCCGTATCAAGTCGATACGGCCTCTTACGAATGGAACGATCCGGCCCGTGATCGCGATGTGCCGGTGAAAATTTATTTTCCACACTCGGGCGACGGCCCCTTTCCGCTTATAATATTTTCGCACGGATTGGGCGGCTCGCGCGAGGGTTACGAATATCTCGGCCGGCACTGGGCGAGTTACGGATATGTCTCGGTCCATGTGCAGCACCACGGCAGCGATGCGGCCGTCTGGCAAAATACGCAGCCCATGGAATCGATGCGGCAAGTGATAAAGGATCCGGCAAATGCCGTCAACCGTGCCCGCGACGTCTCTTTCGCCATCGATAAAATGGAAAACATGAACCGCGAATCAGAGACATTGAAAGGGCGGATCGATTCGCGGCATATTGGTATGGCCGGACATTCCTTTGGCGCCTGGACCACGCTGGCCATTGTCGGCGAGACATTTTTCGGGCCATTAGGCGGTGAAACGTCGCTTGCCGATCCCCGCATCAAGGCCGCGGTGGCCATGAGTGCGCCCGTGCCGACGAAGGATAGAGATCGGTTGGATAAAATCTACGGCAAGATCAAAATTCCCTGCCTGCACATGACCGGCACTTTGGACGACAGCCCCTTGGGCGAAACGGCCGCCAAAGATCGCCGCCTGCCATTCGATCACATCAATGGCGCCGATCAATATTTAATCATCTTTAACTCCGCAGTCCACATGACCTTTGCCACGCTCCGCGCCAGTCCGGAATTGCAGAAAAAAGACGCTTTATTCCACGACCTGATTTGCATCAGTTCCACTGCCTTCTGGGATGCGTATCTGAAAAACGACGCCGCGGCGAAAAAATGGCTGTCCGACGGAGGATTTAAAACCGCTTTAGACCAGGAGGGTATTTTCGAGAAAAAAGAGAAACCCTAAACTTTATATCGTTAACAGAAAACTTCAAATCACATCCAATCGGCCATCCCGCAATTGCCGCCGCCGCAGCGGGACGATCCGCAGGAATCTTTTGCCGGGCAGGCAGGGTCTTTTTTATTGCCGGTATGAGCGGCGGGCGGGCTGAAGTTCTTTGTTAAGTCGGTTTGGCCGCACTGGGGGCAACTGGGGGTTTCTCCGCCGCGTACTAGATATTCAAACTGGCGCCCGCAACCGCGACATTCATATTCATAAATCGGCATATATAATACTCACATTATAATCCTGAAAAAATCACTACGGAGTTGCCAGGTAACTCCGTAGTGTAGTCTAATAAGTATTATACTTGTTCAATAGTTTCCAGATCCAGGGGGCGGGGGCATATAAGGCGTTTGTCCGGCTCCTTGCCCGTAGCCAGGTCCACCGCTGTTTCGGTACATGCTGCCGTATCCCGATCCGGAGCCATTACTCGATCCATATCCGGGTCCGTATCCGGGCGATCCGCCGTAAGGCATACCCGTCCCCGGTCCGTTCTGGAAAGGCCCGGCGCCCCAACCTGGGTTCTGCATGTGTTGCAGCAGGCCGTATGGATTCTGCCAGGAATCGAAAGGCATGGTCCAGGGTCCCTGCGGATTACCCCAAGGTCCGTAAGGCGTGGCCCCGGCCCGGTAAGGAAATTCCCATTCGCCGTATGGCCGGATCAAATCGCCCAATCCCCAAGTCTGCACCACGTGCAGGCGGTCGGCCGTGCCGCCCCGACCTACGATCTCAAACTGATAGTGGCGATACCCGCTCTCCATATATGTGGGATCGTCCTTATAATATGAAACCTGTTCCGGTTCGTACTGGTCGACGCGTTGGCCGGTGTCCGGATCATGACTGAAATACGAGTGCCGGAAGATCCATGACGTTTCCTCCTGATCGGAGCAAAAAACCGCCGGGCAATCGCAACCGGCCCGCGCGGCGTTTATCGCCGTTATGGCCGGTAAAGACATTAGAACTGCAAGATGCCATCTCATGGGAGTAAATACCTGTTGAAAAACGTCATCATGACTGCCTTTGATGTATCAAAAACACCACATTTTCTGAATTTCTTGCTGAAAAACACGTTGGACCGATATTAAAGCAAGTCCCGGGCCAGAAGGTCGGTGAGAGGAAATAGGGAATAGCTTAGCCGCAACCGGGCACTAGAGCGCATCAAGTTTATCTGTAGCGGATTGGGTGCCATGCCCACGCTCGCCGTGGGCATGTTTACCCGCGAAAACTGAAGCATGGCCACGCCAGCGTGGCCATGGCACCCGCTACACTTATGGTTGATACGCTCTAATCGAAGATTGGTCGGGGAGCGTTGTTTTAGCCCGGGCACTTGTGCCCGGTGTTTTTTGCCAGAAACGATACCTATCAGAGCCGGGTCGCCTTTCAGAGCCGGGCCGTGTCGGCCCGGATAAAGCGTTAGAACGTCCAAAATACTTACTTTCACTTCTCCGTGGTTTGCACCGTGGCTTCTTAATCGGGCAGGGGCTATTGCTTTTAGTTCGGCTTACAGCCCGCGGGTTTTAAGTTTGGGATCTTCCAGAAAGATATTCCGCTTCTCGGTCATTGGCATTTGTTGCCTCTCTCCATTTTGTTCCTAATGCGTGGATTCGAGCAGCCCGCAATTGACTCCGTGGTGGTTGGGGCAAGGGACGTTGTCCAACACGATGCCCTCGACTTTGCCGCACTTCGGGCAAATGCTGTGCTTGTGTTTCAGCGACGCCACGGCCGAGTCGTTGATGGGAATGAGCCTGGTGCGGTGGATGGTCAACTGCCTTTGGGTTGCCTCGTGAACGACCAGGAGGCAACCTTCCAGGATTCTTGCAGGCTGCGGGTCGGCAAGGACAAAGGTATCGGGAGGAACCACGCCTTCCGGAGTTAAAATGTAGAATTTGGGTTTTTCCGTCATGTTGTTTCTCCAAGTCGCAGATTTGGTCGATGTGCGATTTTAGTCCGGCGATTGTTATTGTCTGGAATCCCGGTCATTGCTCCTGAGACAATCCGAAATAATTATATCTGGCCGGTAAGCCGCGGGATAGCCGCCTTATTTTCCCACCACCAGGATCATAAAGCTGTCAGCAATCGGCTGAGGGCGTTGTCTTGAGCCTTCCGGAGTTGGGGGGAATTGCGCGGTGGGCAAATATATATTGTGAGTCTTAAGATCTATAGCCATCGTGCGCGCCCGCGCTGGGTGGCGACGTTCTCGGCCGCCTCGAACTTGCCCGGCGACGATTCCCGCACCACGGTCAATGTCCCTTCGCCGTTGGAACTGAACGCAAGACCTGTGCCGGGATCAAACCGTTTCCGTCCACTCCCAGGCCGATGGCCACGGTGGAAATAAGTTTGCCCGAGTCCGCGTCCAAAATGGTCATCATCTTGTTGCTGCAACCGGAAAACACGCGGCGGTGTTCCGCATCGAAGCCCATTCCCGAAGGTTCTTCGCCGGGTTTGAGCGAAAACCGCCTCGTAACCGCGAGATTCCGGCTGTCGATTTCCACGACCTCGCTTGTGTCTTCGATATTCACGTAGATTTTCCCTTGCCGTCGGCCTGGGCAAATTCCGGCTTGCCGCCCAACGCAATCGTCTTGGCAACTTCTCCGCTGGCGGCGTCGAAAACGGTGGCATCGTTGCTCCGCCCGTTGAATGTAAAGATTTTCTTGGAGGCCGGATCGTACAAGATAGCGTCCGGATTTGTCCCGGTCTTGACTTGCCCCAGGCCTTCAGGGTATTAAGATCGAAAATGGTCGACGTGTTCGTCCGCCCATTGCTGGTAAATCCACGATTGAGTTCCGGGGCAATCGCGATTCCGTGCACGCCTTGGGTGTCGGGAATATCGCCCGCCAACTTGTCGGTTTCCAGGTCCACGACCATCACGTGATTGCCGCGCGAAACATACAGTCGCCGGGCCTGGCTGTCCACCGTCAGATAGTCCCACCCGCCCTCGCCGCCAAGCTGCAGCTTTTTGATCACGTGATATCCGGGCTCCCTGCAAAAGCATTCGCGCCGATAACCAGCCCACAGAACATTAAGAGCGTTTTCACGATGACATCGCCTTTTGTTGGTTGTTAAGATAAAATTCGCTCGGCACCAGCACGAGGCTATGGTGCCTAAAAAAATCGCTTTGGAAATCAGAGCCGGGGCGTGTCACGCCGGTTTTACCGGACCGACACGGTCCAGGCTCCGATTAAATATAACGTCATTATTTTCCCGACTCTCAA
>CAWJPM010000007.1:0-84037 GCA_963844755.1 Pirellulales bacterium | reverse complement strand
CTTGACAATCTAATCCCGAGTCAAAGTTGCGATTTCCCCACAACTGTTAATTTAGCTCTAAAAATCAATTAAAGTCAACCCCACAATAAGCAGATTCTTTTTACCAGCATAAATCCAGGTGGGGGCCCTTTTTTATGGTCTGCCTACCCATAAAATGCTAGCACTTTTCTAATTAGAATCCCGGCCTTCCGTCTCATGAGCTTGTGGCATAACGTGATTGGGACCCAATGAAATTGATGAAAAGAAAAAACCTTTGGGGTGCTGGTAATTGGGATAAATTAGAGAGACATTGCAGGCTTGCCAATGATAATTCCGACTTTTTTGCCAGCTTACAAGTCGGGTCAATCAAAATGTAATAGTCGGTCCGAATGGACACTTATGAAACGGGAAATAATCGGGAAATCGAAAAGAAAAGGCCAAAATCGGATGATTTTTCCCAGCCCCAAATCGTATTGCACATTATCCCCAATCGCCTTATCCACATTTCCAATCACAATAGGCTGTTTGGAAGGCTTTATTGTTTAGCCGCAAGCGGGCACCGTCGGCGCCATTGGGCACCGACGGGGAACCATGCGGAGCATGGTCGCATTGGCCGGCAAGCCTGAATTATTCATAGCCTAGGATTTTTTAACGCAGAGTGAGAAACACCAGCCCGAAGCGCAAGCGAGGTAGATTTTCTGCCATCCCTCGCTTGCGCTTCGGGCTGGTGTAAATCCATGAATAATCCGGGCTAGCGGTCGAGTATTTTCCGAGATCTTAGATATGCTAGCACTTCCTCGGCCAATATCTCGGCCGATTTTGTGCCGGCGTCCAGGACAAGTTCGGGTTTAAGCGGCGGTTCATAAGGATCGTCTATGCCCGTAAATCCCTTGACTTCTCCCAGCCGGGCCTTTTTGTAGAGTCCTTTGGGATCCCGGGCTTCGCAGACCTCCAGGGGGGCATCGACAAAGATTTCAATGAAATCGCCCTCCGGAAGCGATGCGCGGACCCGATCGCGATCCACTCGATAGGGACTGATAAAGGCCGTGATGGCAATTATGCCCGCATCGCTAAAAAGTTTGGCCACGGCGCCGATGCGGCGGATATTTTCCTCCCGATCCTGGGCCGAAAACCCCAGCCCAAACCGCTTGGCAAACTCTTCCCCATGCCGCTCTTTAAGCATCGCCGGGTCCGGCGTTCAGGCCGTGTCGAATGTTGTCGCCGTCGAGCACAAAACTATGCAAACCCAAACTGTGGAGTTTGTGGTCGATTAGATTGGCTACGGTGCTTTTGCCGCAGGCGCTCAGCCCGTAAACCAAATCACGCATCCCCGGTGGCGGTTGAGTTTTTCCCGCTCTTCGCGAGTTACGGCATGATCGTGCCAATGCACCTGAACTTGATGGTCGGTGTCATAAATGATCCTTCACTTGGTTTAAATTATCGAGTGTTTTGATTGCTTATACAGCGATCGTCCCATATGCCCCAAATGTGGTAGCGGCACCATTCTACCGATGGGTATCGTATATTTTTTGCGGTATT
This sequence comes from Pirellulales bacterium, assembly GCA_963844755.1. Classification (GTDB taxonomy): domain Bacteria; phylum Planctomycetota; class Planctomycetia; order Pirellulales; family Thermoguttaceae; genus JBEKIK01. The sequence goes on along the minus strand of CAWJPM010000007.1, from coordinate 82,519 downwards.
AAGCCGAAATGTTTTAGATTTAAAAACTCAATTTTAAGACCTAATGCTCAATCTCTAAACCCTTGTCCCTAATCTCTAGATCTCTAATCTCTGGACCTCGAACCCAAATTGTAAAACCGCGCATGATACGTTGACATTGATTTTTCCGCAATAGTCATCGAATCCTCACTAAAATCATCAATGAGTATGATTATTCCTGCCCGGGTGGGGTCGCGTCAGTAATTTTATTTCGATATAATATTAGGCTCCTGTATAAAAAATTGATGTTTTTAAAACAAATGGGTTTGTATGAGCCAAATCGAAACGGTTGTTACACGTCCGCCGCTATCCCCAACTCCGATTGGACATTCGGCTGAAAATCTGTATGAAAAATGCACCGCTTTGGCGCGGAATTTGTGGTGGAGTTGGCATTCCGAAGTGATCAATCTTTTTCGCGATCTCGACCCCATCCGTTGGCGGCAACTCGATCATAATCCAATTGCCTTGCTATCGGAATTTACGCCCGAACGCCTGGAAATGCGGGCGGCCGAATTGGTGCTTTATAGCCGCATCAATCAGGCTTATCGCCGGTTGAAAGAATATATTTCCGTAACTCCGCGTTGGGGTAGAACTCATGCCGGCGTGCTGGGCTCCAAGCCGGTGGCCTATTTTTCCCTGGAGTTCGGCGTGCACGAATCGGTGCCGGTTTATTCCGGCGGCTTGGGCGTGCTTTCCGGCGACCATATCAAAAGCGCCAGCGGATTGGGCGTGCCGCTTGTGGCCATCGGATTGTTTTACGATCAGGGCTATTTCAAACAGCATCTGGACATCAACGGCTGGCAGCACGAAGAATACATCGATACAAAGGTCGAAAATCTGCCCATGGAGCCGGCCATGGGCATCGACGGCAAGCCGATCACCATCCGCATCGACACCCGCACCGGCCGCCTGCTGGCCAAGGTATGGCTGATGCGCGTGGGCCGGGTGAATTTGTACCTTTTAGACTGCGACGTGCCCAGCAACTCGCCTGAAGACCGCGAACTGACCGCCCGGCTCTACGGCGGCGACAATCGCACGCGAATCCGCCAGGAAATGGTGGCCGGCGTGGGAGGCGTCCGGGCCTTAGGGCCTTGGGGATCAGCCCCGGCGTATATCATCTTAACGAAGGCCACAGCGCCTTCGCCACGCTGGAAGCCATCCGCGAACGCATGAAAGACGACGGCATGAGTTTCGATTCCGCGCTTGCGCGACGTGGCCCAGCACACCGTATTCACCACCCATACGCCCGTTCCCGCCGGTCACGACCGCTTCGACAAGAATCTCATCGAAGAACACCTCGGCCCCCTGCGCGACGAATTGGGCGTCTCGCTCGATCAACTCATGGGACTGGGCCGCGTGGAACCGCAGAACGACCACGAAACATTCTGCATGACCGTGCTGGGCTTGAAACTCTCACGCCGTGCAAACGCCGTGAGCAACCTGCACGGGCACATTACCCGGCGGATGTGGGCCCATCTCTGGCCTTGGCACGTGGAAGAGGAAATACCCATCGGGCACATCACCAACGGCGTTCACATCCAAAGCTGGCTCGCCGGCGGGATGCAGCAATTGTACGACCGCTATTTCCCCGCCGACTTGGATGGAACGCATGGGCGAGCCCGAAGTTTGGCAAATGATCAATGACGTCGATCCGGGCGAGTTGTGGGAAACGCACTACGCCTTGAAAAATCTGCTCCTGGCCTTTGTCCGCCGGCGCGTAAGCCGGCAGTGCCGGCGCCGCGGCGAAAGCGACGAAGCCGTCGAAGCCGCCCGCAATATCCTCGATCCCAACATTCTTACCATCGGATTCGCCCGGCGTTTCGCCACCTATAAGCGGGCGGCCCTGATTATGACCGACATGGATTGGCTGGCCAAGATCGTCAACGATCCGGACCGGCCCATCCAAATGATCTTTTCCGGCAAAGCCCATCCCGCCGACGAACCCGGCAAACAACTCATCCAGCGCATCGCCAACTTGCGCCACGACCCGCGCTTTGCCGGGCGCATCGCCTTTGTCGAAGATTACGATATCAACGTCTGCCGGCACCTGATCCAGGGCGTTGACGTGTGGCTGAACAATCCGCGCCGGCCCTTGGAAGCCTCCGGAACCAGCGGCCAAAAAGCCGTGCTCAACGGGGCCTTGAATCTATCCGTACTGGACGGTTGGTGGGCCGAAGCCTACGACGGCTCAAACGGTTTCGCCATCGGCAAGGGCACCCAACACGCCGACGACCAGATTACCGACACCCGCGATTACGCCGACATGCGACGCGTGCTGACCCAAGAAGTCATTCCCCTGTATTACGAACGCGACGTGGACGGCCTGCCCCGGGCATGGATCAAACGCATGATGAACTCCATCAGTTCGCTGGCTTGGCGATTCAGCGCCGACCGCATGGTGGCCGACTACGTCCGCTTTACCTACCTGCACGCCGCCGGCGGCCTAAGCTGCGATATGAGTGTGAAGTAAAAAAGGGGCTAGAGATTAGGGATTAGGGATTAGTGTCCAAATATCTCTAATCTCTAGCCCCTAATCTCTAGCCCCTTACTCCCATGAAAATCTTCGTTCTCCTCGGCCATCAACGTCAAGGAAGCTTCTGCCATGCCATTGCCGCCGCAGCCATGGATGAACTCAAAGCGGCAGGCCATACCGTTATTTATCACGACCTGTACGCGGAAAAATTCGATCCCATCCTGCCCCACGAAGAAATCCTTTGCAACTCTGAACTCGACCCGGTAGTTAAGCTCCACTGCGACGAAATCCTCGCGGCCGACGGCTATATCATCGTGCATCCCAACTGGTGGGCCATGCCCCCGGCGATCCTCAAAGGCTGGCTCGACCGCGTGTTGCGCCAGGGCGTGGCCTATGAATTTACGGCCCAGGGCGTCAACGGACTCTTGAAAGGCCGCAAGGCCGTGGTCTTTACAACCTCAAACACCCCACGCGAAGATGAATTAAAACTCTTCGGCGACCCCCTGGAAAATCTCTGGAAAACCTGCGTCTTCAACTTCTGCGGCATTGATGATTTTTTCCGCCGCAACTTCGAATCCATCATCATGAGCACGCCTGAACAACGTGCAGGATGGCTCGAAGAAGTGCGCGAAATCACCCGCCAGCGCTTCGCATAGAAATCGGTCGTTTTTCTAAGCGAGTCAAGTAATGCATGAGATTGTCGGCAATTGTGTGTTTGAACCGGTGATTGGTTCGCTAAATCCCCCCGCAAATCTCCCAGCGGTCCGGCTGGTTGTACACTGGTCGGATATATGGCCTGAATTCCTTAATTCGCTCGCTGTTCATTTCGATTTCGACCTTGACCGGTACTTCAAGCCGGTCGGTTCCGGGATATGGCGCGGACTTGCCAATCTCGACAATGCGAAGAAGCTTGTAAAGTTCAAAGAACTCCTTCATTTTATCCGAGTTTTTCGTGTCGAATCCTTCGAACACCAGGCCCGAATCGAGCATCCGGCGGACTGCGGCATCGTCTTGGCGGATGATTGCTTCAAAGAACTCCCGGACCACTTTTGCCGCCGTATCGCGGTCCGTAAGGCGGACCTGTGGCGAAAACTCCTGAACCCACTTTCTTGGGCCACACTCAACTTTGACAGACACAGCAAGTGCCGTTGGGTCGGGGTGTAATCCCGCCGTGGGCTTTCCTATCTCGACAATACGCGAGAACTGGATGGGGCCATACACCTCTTTTATCTTTTCCGCAGGAATTCCACCATACATCAAGCCTGCTTTTCCGTAGTCCTTGGCAATGAGTGCCTCGAAGAATTCGCGAGCCACCTTAGCGGCGATTTGATCATCAGTAAGATCGCCCTTCACGAGCCCGGGCTTCAGTTTGATTTGATCAACTGTCATGACGTCTTTGGGCAGGTCTAGATTAAAGATTTTCGGGTCGATCTCCTTGTTGTAATCGAGATATTCGACCACTTTCACCTGTTCCCATCGGTCGCCCTGGCGGCTATAGTAAGTCACACGTTCCGCAAGCTTGGTGTTCGGGTTGACCTCGTAGACCTCTTGCAGATTGGATGCATTCTTTGGTGTGACGGTCAGGGTGAGAAAGTCGCCCTCTTTGGCGGGCTCCTTGGTTGTTATCTCAACTTTGCCGGCCTCCTTTCTTGCCTGAAGATCCTCAAAGGCGAATCTCGGGTCACAGAGTTTTTGCATCTCTGTAACACGTTTTAGCGCGTCCTTCTCGGGGGAAATACTATATGCCTTCTTATCCTTAAACCAAACACCAGACTTTCCTTCCGAGAAAACAACCACTTTGTCGCCATCTTCCGTTTTTGGATAATCTATCCGCGCCCGCAAAGGCGTGCCATCGGGATTCAATTGCACCCAAACCTCGCTCATCCCTACAGGAGGCGTGAGCTTAGCGTGGTAGCTCGTAATATGGTTGTTGGCTTGCACCGTTTGATCCAATGCGTACGCAACGGTTGAACTGGAAAACATGAAAATGTGTAAGATCAAGACGACTGCCAAAGCGGTGGCGATCACGGCCGTCGCAACGCTCATCCGTTTGTGTGCGATAATCATATTTTTGACCCTTTCAAAAAAGTGTTTTTGGGATAGATCGACGCAAATCTCCGCTTGGCGCTGCTGTTCATGGAGTTTATCGATTCCTGGTTGTTCAAATACGTCTAGGCCGTGCGAGAGTGTCGCGAAACCCGATTGAATCTCCTTCTCCTCTTCCATCAGCGAGTCGCAAATCTCCCGACATCTTTTACAGGCGGCAAGATGATCCTGCAATTCCCGGGCGGCGATAGGCTCCAATTCGCCCATGACGAAAGCCGCCATGTCTTCGAACCGGTCCTTGCACTCTCTTGCAGATTTCATGTTCGTTCCTCCTGCAAAAGATCGTGGAGCATCGCCCTGGCCCGCACCAATCGCTGCCTGACCGCCGCTTCGGCTATACCCAAGGAATCTGCCACACTTGAACATTTTCGTCCGTCCAGGTAATAGAGGACTATTATCTCCCGGTAGTTTTGCGGAAGCCGTTGGATAGCCGCATGCAGACGCTCACAAGGGACAGTGACGTGAACAGATGGGTTTGACGGCTCGCTGAAGAGCGGTTCCGTAGGTTTTCGTCTACGGTGGAAGTCGACGCACATCCGGCGCGCTACCTGCAACAGCCAAGCTCGAACGTGTGCGGGCTTCCGCACTTTTGACACCTTGGCGATGGCTTTCAGAAAGACGGCTTGCATGATGTCTTCCGCGTCATGATAATTTTGGATGTTGGCCAGACAGATTGCAAACACAGCCTGGGCATGAGCACGGAACAGCGCATTAAGCGCCGCTGTACTGCGATTGTTCGCCGTTTGCTGGTCCTGAGGCTCGTTTGAAACCATCTGCTTCCCTCAATAACAAGACGCTACGAGACCCCGGAATGTGACATCAAATAATAAATGGGTTGGCGTAGTTTGTAACCGGAGTCTCGGCAGTAACTCATTATGTTACCAACAATTACGTTGGCAAAAAGGGAGAGCCCGCCCTGGCGCCATTCAAAGCCGTTAACCATATTTTTAAGATTAATGGCCTTAACTTGAGAAGAATGGTAAAATGGGACGATCTTAGCATTATAAAAACCTAGAAAAAACTCGGGCAATGGAGAATTATTCAATCGCATTGGTTTTTAAGAAACGGAGCTTGAAGTAATACTGTATGGGTAATAAACAATACAATTCTGTTCCCCAGATTGGCTCCATGCCATTGGCTGGCCAAACAGTGCTGGTTACCCGGCCGGGCGGCGAAGACGACGCTTTGACCAGGCTATTGCGCGAACTGGGCGGCGAAGTATTGTTCCAGCCGGTGATACGCATTTCCGATCCGCCCGACTGGCGACCAGTCGATAGCGTATTGGACCGGCTCGATGAGTTTGACTGGATCGTTTTCTCCAGCGCCAACGGCGTGCAATATTTCATCGAGCGATTGCTTAAAATCGGCGGCGATTTCGGCCAACTACGACGAGCAAAACTGGCTGCCATCGGCCCGGCCACTTCCAACGCGCTTTTGCGGCATCGCCTGCTTGCTGATGTAATTCCGCCCGAGTTTCGCGCCGAATCGCTGGCCGATGCACTGGCCGGCCAGGCCTCGGGCAAAAGATTCTTGTTAGTTCGCGCCAGCCGGGGACGGGAAATCCTGGCGGAACAATTAAGATCGGCCGGTGCAATCGTGGAGCAGGTCGTCGCTTATACCAGCAGCGACGTTGACATGCCCGATCCTGATATTGCTGCAAAGCTTGCGGCCAGAAAAATCGATTGGATCACGGTCACCAGTTCCTCGATTGCCCGTTCGCTTACGGCTCTTTTCGGCGAGAAATTGCGGCAAAGCAAATTGGCCAGCATCAGTCCGGTGACTTCGACAACGCTGCGCGAATTGGGCTACGAACCGGCAGTGGAAGCGGCTGAATATACGATGCCCGGTTTGGCGGCCGCCATTCAATACGCGGCACATCAACTAATGTAAGGCGTGTAACTCAGTTTTTACTGAACTGATATTTCCTCTAATTCTTTTATGTAATCAGCCGGAAAATTCCAGAATATAGCCCCTTGTACAATCTGTTTTTTGTATTCTGCACTTGGTCGATGAGTACCAGGCTCTTCGTTTGCTTTATAGGTATTAACCGTTAATGATTCATCGTTTTTTTCGGGAACAATGACATTAATTTCAATCCTATTGTATGCGTTTTCATTCCGTGCACGATTTTCCTTATAGCCTTCGTTGCAATCCAAACAATCCCAGTCCTCTTGTTCTGTGATTTCATATACTACACCATAAACACTATGTTTCTGATCTGGTATTATGTCTGCAACACCGCAATTGCGACATTTTGATTTACGCATAAAAGCAACATGATAATTAGGAAGTAATGCAAGACATTTAAAACGCGTCGATGGACAACGTTCCAGCATCTGCCGAACGTCGAGATTTGATCCGTAAGCAAAGTACAAATTGTTTTTCATATAACTGTCCTTTTAGATATGAAATTTCTTTAAGGAAACAGAAAATCTTATTGTTGAACGATACATTATATCTAGCAACGACTTTAACTGATTATTGAAAACGGTAAACTGTAAACTGAACGCTTGGAAAGGGGTGGGTTGTTTCTGGTTTTCAGACCGATATAATAGTACTGCAAAGAGTAAATGATAGTATATATGAGGTAATATCCTGCCCCCTAAAATTTATTGGGGAAAAAAACATTTAAAAGAGTTATTGGGCGTTGACACCCAATTCTGGTCCTGATAGAGTCAAGGTTTCGCCAATTTGGGCGAGAATATAAACCCTATAAAGATCAACAGGGGTCGGGTTCCCTTAAGGCTGTGTATGGCCAGCCGTTGGAACGCGACCCCTGTCGATCTGACAGTAAGGTGTAGCCCCCACAAGGGTTATATGCCTGATTGATCTTTGACAATTTGGTTGTGGTAATGAAGTGGCATCTTAAATTTTGATCCGCGGAGGATGTTTACATCCAAAGCGGTTCCGAGGCACTTAGATGACCGATGGGTGGACCACGGGGTTCATCCATGTAAGACGATTTTCAAAATCGTCCTACAAGGTCAATGAGCAATCGTTACATAGGAATCGAATGCACGATTCCGATAGCGAACCCATGAATCTGAAATTTCATAATGGGGACGGGGCTTTAACAGCCCTCACCCTAACCCTCTCCCAAAGGGAGAGGGGGACATGATTATGGAGCGTTGGATTCATGTGGCCAAGCTACTAAGGGCGCACGGGGGATGTCTTGGCGTTAGGAGGCTTAGAAGGGCGTGGAAGACTGCGATAAGCCCGGTGAAGTTGTCAAACGAGCGTTGATCCCGGGATACCTGAACTGACATGCACTGAATACATAGGTGCATGTGGCAAACACGGTGAACTGAAACATCTAAGTAACCGTGGGAAAAGAAAGAAAACTCGATTTCCCCAGTAGTGGCGAGCGAAAAGGAAAGAGCCTAAACCGCGGAGGTTTTCCTCTGCGGGGTTGTAGGGCCTCTCACATGAGAGTTACCAAACTATCAACTAGCAGAACTGTCTGGAAAGGCAGACCACAGAGGGTGACAGTCCCGTAAGCGGCAGTTGTATAGTCTCTCGAGAGGTACCTGAGTAGGTCGGGCCACGTGGAATCCCGACTGAATCTGCGGGGACCATCCCGCAAGGCTAAATACTCCCTAACGACCGATAGTGAACTCAGTAGGGCGACTGAAAGATGGGAAGAACCCCTGCTAGGGGAGGATACTGAACCTGAAACCGTGTGCCTACAAGCGGTCGGAGCACTATGGCGAATTTATTCGCAATGTGTGACGGCGTGCCTTTTGCATAATGATCCGGCGAGTTACCGTCTGCGGCTTGGTTAAGGTCTTAAGGACCGGAGCCATAGGGAAACCGAGTCTTAATAGGGCGACATTGTCGTTGGCGGTGGACGCGAATCTGCGTGAACTACCCATGAGCAGGTTGAACCGCGGGTTATACCGCGTGGAGGACCGAACCCACTTGGGTTGAAAACCGAGGGGATGACTTGTGGGGAGGAGTGAAAGTCTCATCAAACGCAGGGATAGCTCGTTCTCTCCGAAATATTTTTAGGAATAGCCTTGAGCCACTACGCACCGGGGGTAGAGATACTGAATCGGTTTGGGGATCTTCCCAGATTACCCTGCTGAACCAAACTCCGAATACCGGTGCGACTATCTCAGGAGACAGTCCCTGGGGGATAAGCTCCAGGGTCGAGAGGGAAACAACCCAGATCATCTGCTAAGGTCCCGAAGTCGGGCTTAGTCACTAAGGAAGTTGAATTGCCGTGACAGCCAGGATGTTGGCTTAGAAGCAGCCACCATTTAAAAAGTGCGTAACAGCTTACTGGCCGAGCAGTTCTGCGCCGATAATGAACGGGAGTAAGCCCGACACCGAAGCAGTGGACTCGCAAGAGTGGTAGGAGAGCGCTGAAGATCAGATACGAGTCGTACCGAAAGGAGCGATGTTGGGGTCTTCAGGTGCTTATGCCGGAATGAGTAACGATAAAACAGGTGAGAATCCTGTTCGCCGAAAGCCTAAGGTTTCCTGGGGAAGGTAATTCCGCCCAGGGTTAGCCGGTACCTTAGTCGAGGCCGAAAGGCGTAGACGATGGATAGCAGGTCAACATTCCTGCGCCAGCTCAGTGGAGCGATGGAGGGACGGCGTTTAGAGGGTGAGGGGACGACTAGAAATGTCCCTCGCCCGGCCCACGAGGTAGCTGCAGGCAAATCCGCAGCAACATCCTCAAAGCCGGGACAAAGGCGTTTATGTTCCGATAGTCATCCAAAAGACGTCCAAGAAAATCTTCTCAGCGTTGAAGCTGAGTTGACCGTACTAAAACTGACACAGGTAGGCGAGACGAGTAGTCTAAGGCGCTCGGGAGAACACTGGTTAAGGAACTCTGCAAAATGACCCCGTAAGTTCGCAATAAGGGGTACCCTCGGGGGTGAAAGCTCCTGGGGGTCACAGTAAATCGGCTTCAGCGACTGTTTATCAAAAACACAGGACTCTGCTAACACGCAAGTGGATGTATAGAGTCTGACGCCTGCCCGGTGCCGGTAGGTTAAGGAAGAAGGTTAGTCCGCCGCAAGGCGGGCGAAGCTTGCAACCGAAGCCCCGGTAAACGGCGGCCGTAACTATGACGGTCCTAAGGTAGCGAAGTTCCTTGTCGGGCAAGTTCCGACCTGCATGAATGGCGTAACGACTGAAGCACTGTCTCAACCAGTGACCCGGTGAAATTGTAGCCGTGGTGAAGATGCCACGTTCCCGCAGCGAGACGGAAAGACCCCGTGAACCTTTACTGTAGGCTGGTATTGGGCTGTGATATGTTCTGTGTAGGATAGGTGGGAGGCGTTGAAGCCGGTGCGCCAGCATCGGTGGAGCCAACCTTGAAATACCACCCTGGGCATATTTTAGTTCTAACTCTGATTCCCGTATATCCGGGCAGAGGACATTTCCAGTTGGGCAGTTTGACTGGGGCGGTCTCCTCCAAAATTGTAACGGAGGAGTCCAAAGGTACCCTCAGCCTGGTTGGCAATCAGGCGTCGAGCGCAAAGGTAGAAAGGGTGCTTAACTGCGAGACTTATAAGTCGAGCAGATACGAAAGTAGGGCTTAGTGATCCGGTGGTCCCGTATGGAAGGGCCATCGCTCATCAGATAAAAGGTACTCCGGGGATAACAGGCTTATCGCTCCCGAGCGTCCATAGCGGCGGAGCGGTTTGGCACCTCGATGTCGGCTCATCACATCCTGGGGGTGGAGAAGCTCCCAAGGGTTTGGCTGTTCGCCAATGAAAGTGGTACGTGAGCTGGGTTCAGACCGTCGTGAGACAGGTCGGTCCCTATCTGCTGTGGGCGCACGAAATTTGCGGAGGTTCTTCTTTAGTACGAGAGGATTTAGAAGGACGTTCCTCTGGTGTGCCAGTTGTCGCGCTAGCGGCACGGCTGGGTAGCTATGAACGGAAAGGATAAACGCTGAAAGCATATAAGCGTGAAGCCCTCTCCAAGATCAGATTTCGTCGCGGTTTAATCCGCAAAAGTCCCCTGGAAGACTACCAGGTTGATAGGCCGGATGTGTACGCGCAGCAATGCGTTTAGCTAACCGGTACTAACGGACGAACGCTTGGCCATATGTATCCAACGCTCCTAAGAGCCTAAAAAAGGTTTAGGAAGCCGCTTCATGCCACAACCATATTGTTTAAGTTCTCAGTTTAAGTTATACAGTTTTTAAACTTAATACTGAAAACTGAAAACTTATAACTTTTTAGCGGTCCGCCCCTTTACGATTGGGGCGACCGCTCCTTTCCGGTGACGATTTTCGAAAGGCCACACCCGTTCCCATTCCGAACACGGTAGTTAAGCTTTCGGAGCCGATGGTAGTGCCAAAAGCGCGAGAGTAGGTGTCGCCGGATTTTTTATTTCTTGAAATAGAGAGCTGTTCAGGTGCCCCGCAGTAGGGTAGAATCTTTCCCAAGTGTGGTATAAGACCAATAGGACCTATAAGACTTATAAGTCCCATAGGTCCCATTAGTCTTATTAGTCCTATTCATCCCCTCGGACCGCCCACTCATGCCCGAGCACTCTTTTCTTCCGCCACGCGGCAACTACCGCGAATTGCTTTCCTACCGGAAAGCCGAGATCGTCTATGACCTGACCTATCGCTTTTGCGAGCGATTTTTGAAAAAAGGCGACCGGACGATCGACCAGATGGTGCAGGCGGCGCGGTCCGGCAAGCAAAACATCGTCGAGGGCAGCAAGGCATCGGTCACCTCGAAAGAAATGGAAATCAAGTTGACGAATGTCGCCCGCGCCAGTCTTGAAGAATTGTTGAACGATTACTGCGACTACCTGCGGGTGAGAGATTTAAAGCTCTGGAAAAAGGACTCAAAGGAAGCGCAGTATGCCCGAAAACTAGGGGCGAAATCAGATGTGACCTATGAGACCTATAGGACCTATGTGGAAACTCGTCCGGCCGAGGTCGTGGCGAATATAGCGTTATGCCTGATTAATCAAACCAACTATCTCCTCGACCGCCAGATTTGCCGGCTGGAAAAGGATTTTGTGCAGGAAGGCGGTTTGCGCGAACGCATGACCCGCGCAGGATCAAACATCGAAACAAGCGGTCCCAGGAAAAAGAGTAGGTGTCGCCGAATTTTTTGTTACTTGGTAACCATCATTTGTCAACCAATTGCTACCAGTCAATGAAGAATTTTGTCCCAAAACTGGACCGGGAATTACTCCGGAGTCAGCATCAGAACGGCCAATCGGCGGACAAACGGTAGTAAAAGAATCAGACCGAGAACATCCGTGCCGAATCCAGGCAGAATTAGCAGACAGCCCGCCAACATGATGACTATTTTATCCGTCAAAGTGTCGTCGAGCGTGTCATCTCTCAGATCTTTACGAATCAGCGGCCCGTAGCGTACGAGCACAAAGCAAATCATCCCTATTCCGAGCAATGCCGTTGTGGCCACCAAGCACAAAGGGATCTGCCAATTGGTAAAATTTGCGAAGACGACGAGTGTCGAACTATCGATGACAAGCAAAACCGCCAGGATGATAACGAGAAATCCAATCACTCTACAGCCTCCCAGGTATGTCCAAGAAGATTGAGTTGCGGGGTAAACATTACCTTAGTGGCATACACCCAATCTGCCTAAACAATAACCGCAACTCGATTATAATCGGCTTTCTGGAAAATGTAAATTATTATTTCGGTTGTCGGGGGCGATTTCGAATTTCGAATGCAGCGCTTCATGACCCGATAAATTCGCTATTTTCCACGTTATGTTGCGGAAAGATAAGCACACGGCCTAGCCTGCCGCCTCTTGGGAGTGGAAACCGCTGACATAGGGGGCGAGCCGTGTTGCATTCGGATTGCGAAGCCGCCGGGTTTACATAATTGAGTTTATTGTCATTATTACTCCATTTCAAAATGAACTACAAGATTGTTAGCCTCCGTGTGGATCGCGCGCTGCCACGACCAACTTTCGGTCGGTGCCCGGCTCGCCCAATAGTGCGTTCCTTTCCACCACCCCCTATCCCCTGCCCTTTTCCATTACACTCTTAAGTATTCCTGAATTCTGGATCTGTATTCCTTTTTCCGCCAACCACCTAATCAACTTTTTCATTCATTCTTCATCCTTCTACTTTCAGCCTTTCAGAGGGTGGCCAATTTTTCCACTGGAAATCCACACTCCAATCTGCTACGCTCATCACAATAAATTATTATGCCTAACCGGCGAGCCTTTTGTGTCCTTAGTGGTTTGAAATAATATGACGAGAGACCTGCAATCGTGGAAAAAACCAAGTTTGGTGACCAAAATAATCGACTTGCAAATGGAAAAACAACTGACGACTCCGGGCAGGCAAAACGTGGAAAAATCGCGATTTGTTCCCCAACTCGATGCCGATCGCCCAACGCCTCCGCTAGATTGCAAGGCACATGCAAGAAATGGTTTCTTCTGTCGGGTGTTTAATCGCTAGAAGCGGACATGCCGTCGAAACCGTTATAAGCAGTTTTTGCATACTGGCAATTGCACGGGTTCCGTAGAAAGATAACCAAGCCCTGATGGCATACGGATCTTCGTTTTTTTCATGCCAAGCGGCCGAATCCGGCATATATTCCAGAGGGTATGTTTATCGGCGCTTCAGAAAACGGACGCTCGATCAAACATATTGACGCGGTGCTTGGGCCGCACATCCCGGGGCAATTCTTCTATTATGAATGCCGGGGCTAAACATTAATAGGGCATTAATCTTCTGCGGGGCAATTCTATTTATCCAACACACATTTCAAGGATTTAAGGGGCATGACGATACAACGACACGATGCGCTTAAGGTTTCGCGGCGTACCGTTTGGAGTCTTCTTGCGGTCACATTGGCGGGCATTACGGTGACCGCATTCTTATTTTGGACGGCACGGAAAGAGGAGTGGAATAAATTTAAGTCGGATTTCGAATTCGATGCAAACATTCGCGCCAATCTCATCACCGAGAAGTTGGACCAGTGTTTGCTTGTGATCAGAGCGATGCAAGGCTTCTATAATGCATCTGATCTTGTGGAGCGGAGAGAGTTTGCCATCTTCACCGCCCCTTTTCTGACTGAGCGGAAAGAACTCCAGGCCCTGGAATGGATTCCCTGTGTGTCGCGGGCCCAGCGAGCCGACTACGAGCAGCGGGTGCGGCAAGATGAGTGGAGCGGCTTTCAGATAAAGGATTGCGACGCCAACGGACGCCTCGTTCCCGCCGGCCAACGCGAGGCGTACTATCCGGTCGAGTATGTCGAACCGCTGACTAGAAACGAAAAGATGATCGGTTTTGACCTGGGCTCGGAACCAATGCGACTGGCCGCGTTTAAGCGAGCGTGCGACACGGGACAAGCCGCCGTGACCGAGCGAATCCGGTTGATGCAAGAGGATCGAAAACAGTCGGGTTTTATAGTCTCTCTTCCCGTCTACCGAAAGAAGATGCCGACTGCGACGGTCAACCAGCGCAGGGCGGCCTTGGAGGGATTTATCGTCGGGGTGTTTTGGGCGGGCGACACCCTGGTCTCCGCCTTGTATGCCACCGCGCCGCAAGGTCTGCCGTTTGATCTCATCGACCGTTCGGCGCCGCCCGAGCGGCAACTGCTCTTTCACTGGATGGCGCGGCTGAAACTGGAACCATCGTGGAAATCGGCGTTGCTTCCTCTGGGCCCGCACTATATCCGCAGAAATGATTTTGCCGATCGCCAGTGGGAGATAAACATCGAGGCAAACCAGGCTTACGTGGAGCAGAACTATAGCTTGACCTATTGGCTCATACTGCCCGCCGGTTTCGGACTGACCTTGCTTCTGGGGCTCTACCTTTGGGCGATCCAGTCGCAACGCACACGCATGGAACGCACGGTGCAGGAGCGCACGGCTGAACTGCGGCGATACCAGGAAAACCTGGAAGGACTAGTCCAAGAGCGCTCCGCCGAATTGTGCCGGACCAATGAAATGCTGAAAAAAGAGGCCGCCGAACGCAAGCAGGCGGATGAATCGTTGCGGCAAAGCGAGGAAAAACTCCGCCTTTTGCTGGATTCCACGGCTGAAGCCATTTATGGAGTCGATCTGAAGGGCGACTGCACGTTCTGCAATCCCGCGTGTCTCCAATTAATCGGATGCAAGCACGAAGAAGAGGTGCTGGGAAAGAACATGCACTGGCAGATCCACCACAGCCATGAGGACGGGACGCCGTATCCCATCGAGGAGTGCCGGATTTTACAGGCATTCGCCAAACAGGAAGGCATTCACGTCGACGATGAAGTCCTTTGGCGGGCCGACGGGACCTGTTTTCCCGCCGAATACTGGGCTTATCCGCAGCGGATCGGAGACGAGGTAGTGGGCGCCGTGGTGACTTTTGTGGACATCTCCGAGCGCAAAAACGCCCAGGAAACCTTGCGATTGAGCGAGGAACGCCTGCGGGCAATTTACGAATGCTCCAATGACGCGATCATGCTTCTATCGGAAAAGGGGTTTTTCGACTGCAATCCCGCTGCATTGGAGATGTTCGGCTACGAGAGCAAGGAGGAATTCATTCGATTGCATCCGGCCGACATATCGCCTCCAATCCAGCCCGACGGCGAGGAGTCGCTGCCGGCGGCCCAGGAGCGCATGCAAACCGCTTTCCGGACAGGCGTTAACCATTTTGAATGGGTGCATTGCCGCAAAAATGGCGAAGACTTCCCGGCTGAAGTGCTCTTCTCGGCATTCGAATACGGTGGAAGGCGGGTCCTGCAGGCTACCGTGCGCGACATCACCCAACGGAAGCATGTGGAAATAGAATTGAAGAAACTATCGGTCGCGGTGGAGCAAAACCCGGCCACGATCGTGATCACCGACCGGGAAGGCAACATCGAATACGTTAATCCGAAGTTCTGCCGGATCACCGGCTATACGTTCGATGAGGCGCGGGGGAAGAATCCTCGCATTCTCAAGTCCGATAAAACAACGCCGGAGGAGTACAAGAAACTCTGGGACACCATCCTTTCCGGCCAGGAATGGCGGGGCGAGTTCTACAACAAGAAGAAAAACGGCGATTACTATTGGGAGCAAGCCGTCATCGCGCCGATCAAAGACGACATCGGTAGAATCACTAATTTCATCGCCATCAAGGAAGACATTACGGCGCGCAGGCAAGCTGAAATGGCCGCACGACAAGAAAACGCCAAGCTCACGGCGATGATTTCGGGCATGGAAGAAGGCATCGCCTTCGCCGATATCGACAACCGTATCGTTGAAATCAACAGTTTTCTATGCCGGTTCGCAGGCGTGCAACGAAGCGACGTGCTCGGCAAGCGGATCGAGGACATCCACCAGGGCAAGGTTTTGGAGAATATCTTGGGACAAATCGATATTTTTCGCAAGAATGCCGACTCCGGTCCTTTCGTCCTCCAGCGGCCGCTCGGTGCCGCGGAAGTCCTCATTCGAGTCCAGCCCATTTATCGGGATGGCAAGTACGACGGGGTGCTGCTAAACGTGATTGACGTCACAGAACTGGTCAAGGCGCGTCGTGAGGCCGAAGTATGCCGCCCATGTCAAAAGCTCATTTCTGGCCAGTATGAGCCACGAGATCCGCACGCCCTTAAACGCGATCATCGGCATGACCGGCTTGCTCTTGGACACCAAGTTGGATGCGGAACAGCGCGATTGCACGGAAACGGTGCGCACAAGCGGAGAGATGCTACTTGCACTGATCAACAACATCCTCGATTTCTCCAAGATCGAAGCCGAGAAAATCGACCTGGAAAACCAACCGTTTGACCTGCGCCAATGCGTCGAAGAGTCGCTGGACCTGGTCAATCAGAGAGCCGAGGAGAAAAAACTTGAAATCGGCTACCTGATGCAAGAAGACCTGCCGTCATTCTTTGTGGGCGATGTGACCCGGCTGCGGCAAATCCTGGTCAACCTGTTGGGCAACGCGGTGAAGTTCACCGACAAGGGCGAGGTAACGGCGTCTGTATCGGGTGAAATGCGCGACGATGGCCTATACCAACTTCATTTTGTAGTCCGAGACACCGGCCTGGGAATTCCACCCAACCGCCAGAGCCAGTTGTTCCTATCCTTTAGCCAGGTCGATGCCTCGACAACCCGTCGATTCGGCGGAACCGGTCTGGGCCTGGCCATCAGCAAGCGTCTCTGTGAGATGATGGGCGGAACGATGTGGGTGGAAAGCAGCGGAATTCCCGGCGAAGGCGCCGCGTTCCATTTTACCATCCTGGTAGGGATGGCCGCCGAGCCATTGCCTCGGGAAACGACAGATGTGGCCAATTTGGCCGGAAAGAGGGTGCTGATTGTCGATGACAACAAGAGCAACCGGGACATCCTCGTCGCCCAGGTCAAACGCTTGGCGATGTGTCCGACCGCCGTGGCCTCGGGTCCTGAGGCCCTGGATCTGCTTAGCAAAGGCGATTCGTTCGATCTGGCATTTTTAGATCTGCAGATGCCGGAGATGGACGGGCTGATGCTGGCCGAGGAGATAAAAAAAATCCCCGCCGCGGAATCCATGCCGTTGGTTCTGCTTTCCTCGCTCTCTTGCCGCCTGAGCGACAGTGAAAATGCCCGCTTCTCGACCCGTTTGCTCAAACCCATCAAATCCTCTCAGTTATACAATGTGCTATGCACGATATTAGGAAAGGATACTGTGTCCATGAAAAAGCCGGACATTGAGCCAACGCCGAGCGATAGTGCTTTCGCACAGCGCTATCCCCTGCGGATCATTCTTGCGGAAGACAATCTTATAAACCAGAAAGTCGCCCTGAAAATGCTGGCAAAATTGGGGTATCGGGTTGACGTAGCCTCGAACGGCCTGGAAGTGTTGGAGGCCATCAAGCGGATTCCTTATGACGTGATTCTAATGGACTGCCAGATGCCGGAAATGGACGGCTACGAGGCCACCCGGCAGATCCGCTTGCGCGAACAACCGGGGCGGCAAAAACCTGTCTACATTATCGCCATGACCGCCCATGCCATGAAAGGCGACCGGGAGGAATGTCTTGCCGCGGGCATGAACGATTATCTCAGCAAACCGGTTCGATGAGGCTGAACTAAAAGCGGCCTTGCAGCGTTGCCGGCCTGCTGTTTCAAGCGACGCCAATCGAAGCCAAAGCCGCAGTGCCCGATACATTGGCCCCGCAGCCCGATGAACAGTTGCTCGACATTGATTTGTTGAAAGAAATGTCCGAAGCAGATCCGGATGGACTTGACGAACTGATAGCTCTCTATCTGACGCAAGCTAAGGAAATCATGGCGGACCTGCGCACTGCCATTGCAGCCGGCGCGGCGGAAGACGTGAAGCAGTTGGCTCACAAGCTGGCCGGATCCAGCGCGGTTTGCGGGGTAAAAACGATTGTTCCTCCGCTACGGGCATTGGAGCAACAAGGCAAGGAAGGTAGATTATCCGGGGCAGACCAATTGCTCACCCAGGCTGGTCTACGGCTGGAATTGTGCGAAAAGGCCTTGGCCGATTATCTCCAGGACCTCCGGGATCATTGATCAGACTGACACAAGTTGATTTTCCGGGAGCTTGTAATCGAGGATCAGTTGTCTGGGTAGCGGGACGTGTCGTCCCAGTTCGGTAAACAACTCGCCCCATCGCACCGGTTTGCTCAAGAATCCCGCCGCTCCTAGCCCGAGCATTTGGCGTCGAATGCCGGGGTGGGTTTCAACAGTCAACATGACGATTGGAATGTCTTTTGTGCGGGGATGTTCCCTTAATTTGGCCAGCGCATAGTGGCCGTCGCCGCTGGGCATTGTCAGATCGAGGAGAATCAAGTCGGGCTTATCGCTCACCGCCTGCAAGTATCCCGCCGTGCCGTTTTGGGCCCCTTTCACTTCTATCCCGTAGCGATTGAGCCGGATGGAAATTGATTTTTCAATGACGGGATCGTCGTCGATACAAAGGATTTTCAATGGTGTATTTTCCTCGATTTCGGCCGGCAACGGATGGCCGCTTGCCGCGGCCGCCCGGTCAACCGCGTGGTCGGTTTCCTGGTTGGGAGGTTCGGTTTTCGCAAGGGGATCGTCGTCTTGCCGGTCGGAGATGGGAATGATCTTTTCCAGTTCACGGAGCAGATCTTTCCATACTATCGGACTCTGTAAGACCTTGAAGTTGGCCGAGGCAGGCAATTCTGCCGCCGAAAGGGCGTTATCTTGATTGATGAATATGACGGGAAAGTTCCGGGTAAGGGGATGCTCCGCGAAGCGATGAAGAATATCCTTAAGATTCTTGCCGCTGCTGACCGTCTGGATCACCACGAGGTGCGGCTTATCGGTAAAGCATGTCCAAAAGCCTTCGTCCAAATCGCTGATCCTGGTCACTTCCACTCCCAGCGCGGACAGTCGGTTCTGGAGCAATTCCAATTCACCTTGCGGGCCGTCGATGCACAATATTCGCCCATGTCCGCACGCCGGTGATATCCGTTCTGGGGACGACATCGGACGGTTCCGTAGGCAAAGCGGATTCTGACTTTTCCGGGCTCTGAATGATCGGCCGGCACATCGACTATCGGCCCGGCGGCGGTTGTCGTTTGTGGTTGCGGGGATTCGTTATCCGCTTCGGCGGCGGATTGGCCCCGCGGCAAAACTTCGGCCGACTGCGGCATGGTCTCCATCGGGTCAACTTCGCCGCCGCCTTTGCCGATCAAGGTTTCGACCAGCGACTTGATCTGTGCCCACGACTTTGACGACTTTTCCACATGCCGCGCACCTAGTTGCCGGCATCGTTCTCTCGTGGCTTCGTCGCCGAGAACACTGTGAATAATAACCGGAATCCCGGCATACCGCGGATCGGAGGCCATCATCTCGCAGACCGCCAAACCGTTGCCCGAGGGCATATTCACGTCGAGAATAACCAAGTCGGGCTTAACTTTCATGACGCCGATCAGTGCATGTGCGGCGTCGGGCGAATGGATTACCTGGAAGCCGAGTTGTTGCAACCGACGTGAAAGCGCAAAGACAACGACAGGGTCGTCATCGGCAATGAGAATTGTCTTTCCCTTGCCCAAAGTAGCACGGGATTCTCCGGCGGACTGATTATGCGAATCGGCCGAAGTGCCGTTATCGGCGGCGGCTGACCAGCCCAGTGGGTCCCGGACTGACTCTTCTGCATGGACATATCGCTCCATGCGTTGCGCATTAGCGGACCCCATGCTCGAGCCTGGAGTATCATCCGCGGACATCCGCCTCCAGCTGCGTTTGTAATAATAGTGGATCACTGTCACGACCAATGAGGCAATACCTACCAGAACTACAATGACTATAAAGAAGATCGCAATGACACTCTGCACCCAGTTAGACGTGAACATGGTCCTGCTCCTGTAATACCATGGTTAGAAAAAATAAACCTCCAAGAAAGTATAGCTTGCATAGAAGTGCATCATTGTTTGGTGGGCAGATCAAAAAAGCCGAAAAGGATGGAAAATAAAACAATTTGATAAACCCAATAGTTCAGTCTAGACATTTCTTATCGAAAATGCAGGGCAGGTTCTTACATAGAATGCGCATGTCGCCACCCGAAATTCACATATTCACTTAAGCTTTGATGAACCAGAATTATTAATCTCATTTTCGTTGTGAGCCTCTCCCTGTAGAAGCCGATAGAGTGTCCGTCGAGGTAGTCTCAAGGTCCGGGCGGCCGCTGTTTTGTTGCCATGACATCGCCGAATGACCTCTCTAAGGATGTATCGCTCGATCTCTCGCAGATCGCTGCCCAGGGGAACGGAAATCTCATGGGAAAGTTTCGGGCGGGGATCTTTGCGAAATAGCACTGTTACATCATCCCGATTGATCACTTCGGAGTTTGCGTTGACTATGGCCCGGGTTATAACACTGGACAATTCCGCGATGTTTCCTGGCCAATCATACTGCAAGAGGCACTGCCAAGCCTCTTCAGAGAGCCGGTGCTGCGTAGCGCCTGAGTATAGGCCTTTCGCGGAGTTGGCGAACATCAGGACGCGCTCGCCCAGGGGGCGAATATCCTCCGGACGATAGCGCAGTGGGGGCACGCGAATCTTTGCGATATTCAAGTAGAAGTAAAGGCTTAAGTGGAATCGGCCGCAAGCCGCGGCGGCTTCAAGGTCGCAAGCAGCGGAAGCGATCAGACGTGCGGCGGGCGGGGAAATTTCCGCATTGCCACAATAATTCCGCCGTTCTTTCTGAAGGATGTCATATAGTTTGATTTGCGCCCATATCGGCAGTTGAGAAATGCCGTCGAGAAACAGTGTGCCCCCCTTGGCGCACGTCAAGAAACTCCGATCCGTGCGATGTTTTTTCGACGAGCCGTTTCCTGCTTGGCCGAATAACTGTTCGTAAAGCTGGTTCTTGGGGATTCCTCCGCAAGGAACGCGCACGAACGGACCGCCGGCGCGGTTGCTTTGCCGATGGATGATGCGGGCAACCGACTCTTTGCCCACGGATGGTTCGCCCTCGATCAACACGGTACAGTCCTTCGGGCCGATCTTGGCCGCCATTTCGAGGACTTTTCGCATGGCTGGACTGTGGGCAACAAACTCGACGGGCGGACCGGCCGAGCGAGTTGCGGAATCGAATCTCCGCAACAAACCTTGTGCCCCTGTATCGTAGGCCAATGACATATTTCACACCTGCCCTGGAAATATAAAAGACACAATCAAATTATCTTCCGGAGGGAAGATGGCATTTGGTTGCACCTCAGCTTATGGACAATTACCCACCTGATGAGGTGCCCCGCGTCCATAGCAGAGTCCTACTCATTATGAAAATATCGGCATGGGGCCGAAGAATGTTGAAAAATCCGCCATCGATTCGACAGTAGCCGCAAGAAAAGAGCTAATCGATTTGCAGTTGTAACGCGAATCCGCTTGTGGATGTCGCCCTTCCCCCGGCGGATGCAGGCTGTGCCGGATTGGCACGCGCACAGCGCGACAGTGTGCCATATTGACGCGATTTTCGCCATTCTCGCATTTGTGACTTGAACGTTGCAAACCATGATCTATGAGAATAATACAAGGCGATGCCGGAACCTCGGGCTACAATACCAAACCGATCAACAGCGAGCGGTTGATGCGGAACAAGGGGGCTGAATCCATGCCGTATGATGCGGAATCCAATGTGCTGATTACGGAAGGCGAGCAACAGCTTGCCAATATCTACCGGGAAAAGTTTGAAGTCGAACAAAAGTACCGCGCCATCCTCGATCAGGCCTTTGAGTTTATAGGCCTGATGACGCCGGAGGGCACGCTTGTCGAGGCCAATCGGGCAGCCCTGAAGTTTGCCGGCATTAAAGAATCGGATGTACTGGGAAAACCATTCTGGGAGACGCCGTGGTGGACCCATTCAAGTCAGATGCAGGATCGCTTGCGCGATGCCATCAAGGCGGCCGCTTCGGGAGAATTCGTGCGTTTTGAGGCAACCCATCCGGCGCCGCCCGACGGGGCTATCCATTACATCGATTTTTCTTTGAAGCCCGTAAAGAATGAACGCGGCGAGGTTGTATTTCTGATTCCCGAAGGCCGCGACGTTACCGATCGCACGCGGGCGGAAGAGGGCATGCGGGAATTTGAAAACCGCTTCCGAGACATCATCGACAACTCCAAAGAGGGCATCTTATTCATTGACACGGACGCCATGACGATCTTCTCCGGCAACCAGGCGATGGCTACCATGCTGGGGCGGACTCTGGAAGAACTTCTCGGTATGCCGCTCTTTGAAATACACCCCCCGGATTCACACGACAGGATTGCCCGTGAATTCGAGGAACATCGGCTTGGCGGCAGGCAATTGTCTTCCGACATTCCTGTGTTGCGTAAAGACGGCTCTTGCATCTTCGTTGACATCACCTCGACCACGGTGATGTTGAATGGGGTAAGGTATTTAAGCGGCTTCTTTCGCGACGTTACCGATCGAAAAAAAGCCGGAGAAATGCTGCAAAAGGCGCACGACGAACTCGAACAGAGCAACCGCGAGCTGAAAGATTATGGGGCGGTTATCGCGGCGAAAACGCAGGCACTCCAGGAACACGCCGCCGGCCTGGAGGCCGCGGCGCGGGCCAAGGACGAATTCCTGGCCAACATGAGCCACGAGCTGCGCACGCCGCTGAATGCGATTATTGGGTTTTCCGAGGGACTTCTGGAACGCGCCGACCGCCACCCGTTGAACGATCACCAAAAGGACCGTCTGGCAAAAATCAATAAAAGCGGCCAACACCTGCTGGGCCTGATCAACAGGATTCTGGACACCGCCAGCGTCGAGGCCGGAAAAACCCAGGTGAATCCCGTTTCCTTCGACCTGGAAACGCTCGTCGGCGAGATAAGCGGCATGGCCGACGAACTCATGAAAAGCAAACCTCAAGTCCGCTACACGATTGACTTGGAAAAAGGCCTGCCGCTTATTGTCTCCGACCGGGATATGCTCAAGCAAATCCTGATTAACTTGATCAGCAACGCGATCAAATTCACCGATCAAGGGCGGATCAAATTATGGGTGCGGCGCGACGGGCAAACCATCTTGTTGAGCGTCGAAGACACGGGGATAGGCATTCCCGAGAAGCACCTGGACCACGTGTTCGATAAGTTCTATCAGGTGCCGGAGACGATGCGCGGCTCATTGAAGGGGACCGGCCTTGGACTTTCGATCTGCAAGAAATACAGTTCTTTATTGGGCGGAACGCTGACGGCGCGTAGTATCGAGGGGCAAGGCAGCACTTTCACGTTGTGCATTCCGACAATTTTTAACGAGGAAGAGAGGAAGAAACAGGCTCGACTTATCGAGGAGGTGCGTGTGCAATGCCTTGCATTGTCGGCGGAAGAAAACCGGCCCAAGGTGCTCTGCATCGAGCCGGAACCGACCAACGTTATATTGCTAAACGACATATTGATTGAAGCAAGATATCAAGTCATCCCGGCGTTTGACGGGGCGGAAGGACTGTTCCTGGCGACGACCATGCACCCGCAGGTCATCATCCTCAACGTAACGCTGCCGGGACTGGACGGCTGGGAGGTGCTGCACCGCATTAAGGCCAATCCCCCAACCTGCGACATTCCCATTATCATAGCCTGCACGGTTGAAGAAAAGAAACTGGGACTGTACTTCGGAGCCAGCGACTTCCTTGTGAAACCCGTCGATAAAGCTCGCCTTCTGGAAGCCCTGTCGCGCGTATCCGCGCATGCCAGGATGGGAAAGTGCACCGTGGCGATCGTCGATGACGACGTGAACATTCTGAGAATCACCGCGGAAGTGCTGGAGAAGGAAGGCTATCGGTCGCGCACGTACATATCCGGCGAAGAGTTCCTTGCCAACCTCCAGGAGCAACGACCGGATGTCGTGATCCTCGATTTACTGATGCCGCATCTCGACGGTTTTCAGGTACTCGACGCGCTTCTAGAGAATCCCGATTGGGCAAAGATTCCGGTCGTGGTCATGACGGCGAAGGTGCTCTCGACGGAAGAACTTGCGGCGCTAAACAATCACGTTCGCGCCGTGATCCAGAAAAGCGGCATAACCCACGAGGAAGCATATAAGCAATTGACCGAACAGTTGAAACTCCTGAACAAGAAGGAGCCCGCCCATGAAACAACTCCTGTTGGTTGAAGACGACCCGCTCTGCCGCGTGGTCGTTGAAGACATGTTTAAATATAACGACGTGCCCGGCGAGTTGGTCTGCGTCGATAGCGGCGAAAAGGCGCTGGCGGCCATTTCCAAGATCGATCCCGCGATAATCCTTATGGACATCCGGCTGCCCGGCATCAGCGGCGTGGAAACCACCAAGGCGATAAAATCAAATCCCTTGACCAAGCACATCCGCGTGTGGGCGATCACGGCGCTGGGAATGAGGGCGGATATCGAGGCGGCGCTGGCGGCCGGCTGCGACGGGTACTTCGTCAAACCCATCGATACCGCGAATTTGGCCTTCCAACTGCGAGGGTTTTTTGAAAACTTGCCGCCAGAGCGGCAAACTCATGAAAAAGGCATGGTGCTGTCATGATCCCCACCATTTTACTCGTCGAAGATAACTTCAACAACATCTCGTTGATAGAGGACGTATTCGAGTTCGATAACATCCCCGCCAAACTTGAGGTCGCACAATCAGGGGAAGAAGCGATTCGTTCAGTTGTCCAACTCCAACCGGACCTGATCCTCATGGACCTGCGCCTGCCGGGAATCGACGGGCTGGAGACCACGGAGATTCTGAAGAATAATCCGCTGACGAAAAATATTCCCATCTGGGCCGTTACCGCCTACGCGATGCCGGGCGACGAAGAGATGGCAAGGGCGGCCGGATGTTGCCAGTACATCACCAAGCCTACAAATACGCAAGACTTTATCGATCGACTTCGAAAATTTTTGGACGAGCTTACAACGAAAGAGCAAACCTATGCATCAGCCGAAAATCTTGATCGTTGACGACGATGAAAACAATCGTGCTTTACTTTCCGACACCCTTGCCGGCGAACACTATACGCTTCTGGAAGCCGTCAACGGAAACGATGCCCTCAAGGTGGCGGAAAAGGAGACGCCGGATCTGATTCTGCTCGATGTGTTGATGGCCGGCCTGGACGGCATCACCACGTTGCGGAAACTCAAGGAGCAAGAGAAGACGCGCCATATTCCCGTGATTATGGTGACGGCCCTTAACCTGGATACGCAGATTATCGATATGTCTGGACGAAGGCGCGATCGACCATATTCCCAAACCCTTCTCCAATATCGTGGTCCGGGCCAGGGTGCGAGCGGCGCTGCGGGCGCACTCGTCCGATTCCGGGACGCCATTGTATACCGAGCCGCGCGGAAAGATATTGGGCTTTATAGGCGCGAAAGGCGGAGTGGGCACCACGACTGTCGCCGTGAACGTCGCTTTGGCCTTGGTCAAACAAGGGCATTCGGTCGTTCTCGCCGAGTTGAGTTCCTACCCCGGCACCGCGGCTTCACAACTCGGCATGGACCCCACGATCAACCTGGGGCCTCTGCTGGAGTGCAAAGATCCTGAGGAAATCAACCGCCTGATGTTAGGCAAGTGCTTGACCAGTCACAAAACCGGGCTGCGATTGCTGCTTGCCCCGCACAACATGGAAGAGCCCAGGGATATTGCCACTGAACAATCCGAGAACATCGTTCAAGAACTGGCGGGCATGGCCGACTACACACTCGTCGATCTTCCCTTCCACCCGTCGGCGGCAACCAAGACGGCGCTGCAACACTGCAATTTCGTCGTGCTTTTGTTAGAGCCGGAAGCGTCTTGCGTGACCGGGGCGCAATCGATGCTGCATCGGCTCCAATCCTGGGGAATAGCGGGGAATTCGGTAGGCGCCGTGGTCGTGAAACATGCGCCAGTCACAACCTCGATGAATTTAAAACAGTTTCGATCGAATCTAAATTGTAAAATCATTGGCATGGTCCCACCTGATCCCGACTTGTGCATGATGGCCTTGAATACCGGTTCACCCGGCGTAATTTCTCAGCCTGAAAGTAACTTCGCCGTGGCCTTGTCGGAACTTGCCGCCCGACTCGCGACGGATCAAGTAGCCGCATTGGTCTTTTAACCCGTATTTTCGACAAAAACAATTTGCAGTAACAACCGGGAGAAATGCGTATGAGTAGCATCAATGAACCCACAACTGTCGCACTCAAGCGTCCTGATCGATCGACCCAATCGCCGGTAGTGCTTTGCATTGACGACGATCCGCAGGTCTCCGAAGTGATCCGCGACAGGCTGTATGACTATGAAGTCAAGTTGCTGTCCGCTTTTAGCGGTATGCAAGGCCTTTGGCTGGCGGCCACCAACAAACCGGACGTAATCATTACTGACTTGCTTATGCCTATGGGAGATGGAGCTACAATAATCGAATGTATGAAGCGTAATGCGAAAACCGCCTCCATTCCGATTATTGTGTTGACCGCTAAATGCGGATCCGATATTCAGCACCACATGAAAAAGATCGGCGCCGACAGCTTCCTGACCAAACCGATCCTTTTCAACGACTTGCTCGAAGAACTGCGACGTTACATTAAGGTACAGCCGAAGGAAGGAGAAGGTGTGCTATAGATTTTCATTGTAGATACACATGCCTGCGGCAAGATGCTTTAAAACGATCGCCTCCAAAGGGTTTCAATGTATATACAATACGGCGCCACGGTCGATCCGACTGTTCAGTGGCGTTTGCCGGACCGGCCGTGACGTTTTCACCCGGTTGGGGTTATTAAGAGCTTCTAACAAAATGACGTGTGCCACTGCTTGCTTGCAAGCAGTGCTGTTGGAAGTACCGAAAATTCACTGCTTGCAAGCAAGCAGTGGCACACAATTTGACCTTTAATTTCATTTTGTTAGAAGCTCTAAGAATGAATTACTTGCTTGGAGCCGGCGGCGCCTGGGTTGGTGCCGGCATGGTGGCTGGGGCCCCGGACGGAGCGGGAGCACTTCCGCCGCAAGAGCCGCAAGAACCGCAGCCCGAGTTACAGGTTGAACACCCGTTACCGCAGGTCTGCGAGTAACACCCGCTACAGCAACCACGATGGTGTCTTGCGCTGGCTTCGCTGGTCAGGAACGCTAGACCGAGTATAAAACTCAATACGACCGTGCCGATCCCGAAAAATTTTCTTTTGTGCATGGTAAAACTCCTTCACATAAAATTGGACTTGGGTTCAATCCAAAACAAGGATAATGAGCATTTACAACTTGCTTCGGACCGCCCGGCGAAATTGTTTCGGCCGGGATTGCCTTGTTGCCACTGCGGGGAAAATGAGACGCATTTTGCGTGCCGGTTTGTCGATCTTGCTGTGTAATTGATTAAAATAGCCCTATTACCATAAACATTTGTGATAGGGCTTAAAGCGTTAATACAAAACATGGTAAACGGTTTAAAACACATCATAGTTACTTAGGTTTTCTCAGGTTATTACTTAGGTTTTATCAAGCTTCTCTTTTCTCCTTATCTATTTATAAGTCTCGTTTCCTATGCCAAGTAAGCCATTTAGTGGCCGGTTCCCGATCAGCCTGGCTGTTCAGGAACCACTCGTGCCCGAATATTGTCCAGATGCAATGTTTGGAGATGCAAAACTTTATTTAAGTGTTGTAGCCGGGCTGCATGCGAAGAGTTTCAACATGGCTTGATTGAAAGCCGGAATATCCGCCTGCTGACGACTTGTCACCCAGTTGCCATCCTCCACGACTTCTTGATCTACGGAATTGCCCCCGGCGTTTCGGATGTCGTCCTGGATAGTGTAGTAGCCGGTTAGGGTTCGCCCGCGAACCAGGCCGGTGGAAACAAGTTCCCATGGCGCGTGACAGATAGCGGCAATCGGTTTACCGGGCTCATCTATTATTTGCAGGAACGATCGCACTTCGGGCACCATCCTTAAAGCGTCGGCGTTTGACGTGCCGCACGGCAGCAGGACCGCGTCGAACCGATCGGCGGAAACTTCCTTTATGGTTCGATCTACCTTGACCTTGCCGGTCTTTGTGCCATGCCGGACTCCTTGAATCTCTCCCATTGTTAGCGAAACGATAGCGACCTGCGCCCCGGCCTCTTTCTGGGCTTCGACAAGTTCCTTTAGTTCAGATTCCTGAAAACCATCCGTTGCCAGAACTGCAACGCGAAAATCGGCGAGCTTTTCCATAAATTTCTCCTTTTTTGAGGTTCAACTTTGTTCGGGCTGCGAAATAATTATAGACAATTTGTAAGCCGGAGAATTAAAAACTTGGAGGAATAAAAGCATATTTATTGGGCTAAATGGCAGTTCTAAATTGGTTCCTTTGGAATCACCGTGATCGCTCGATTTCCACTTCTAATTCTTAAAGACCAAACTGTCTGCCTGACTTCAAATTACAAATCATCTGGTCGGAAAAACTCCGTCTAATCCGAAATCCTTTCCTGACCCTAAACAATTGCCCAATTTTTCCATGTGATTTTTGTTGATCAGCCTAAAGAAGTAAGAAGCATAACAGCATGTATTATGCAGGCCACTTAATAGAGGGGGGCTTCTGTCAGCGTATAATACCGCAGTAAAGTAAACACGCCTGGAATGACCCTGGAATCTTTATTTGAATGTGTTGGGTCGTATCCCAGGTTGCATTAATCGCTATGTGAATTTTGAAGGGTTTATGAAAATAATATTTTATGGGTGAATGGCATGTCTATTGTTTTAGCAATTGACGACGACCAGACTGTTTTACGGCTGGTCCATAAAGCCCTGGAGGACGCCGGCGTGAATCTGCTTACGGCGCAACGCCCGGGAAGGGCTTGACGCCATTCGCCGGCACTCGCCCGATGTATTGTTGTTGGACATCTCATTGCCGGATGCCTCAGGATTGGAGTTAATAGGGCAAGTCCGGGTTATCGATCCCAAGTTACCGATTGCCTTCATCACGGTTTCCGACGATAGTCACACGGCTATCGAAGCCATGAAATGCGGGGCCTATGATTTTCTAATCAAGCCGTTGAGCCTGGAGCGTGTGCGGCATGTTGTTAAACGAGCCTTGGAAACGCGGCGGCTCATGGAAGTGCCGGTGAAAATACCGGAATTGGACGAGATCGGGGATGATATCGATGAACACGACACGCTTATCGGCCACAGTCCGGCCATGCTGGATGTCTACAAGGAGATAGGCCGTATTGCAACCCAAGACGTGTCCGTCCTGATATGCGGTGAAAGCGGCACCGGAAAAGAGTTGGTCGCCCGGGCGATTTACCAGCACAGTTCGCGGAGCAAGCAACGATTTTTGGCGGTAAACTGCGCCGCGCTTTCCGACACGCTGTTGGAGAGTGAGTTGTTCGGGCACGAAAAAGGGGCCTTCACCGGAGCGGATCGGCAGCGAATCGGAAAGTTCGAGCAATGCCACGGCGGCACGATCTTCCTGGACGAGGTGGGCGACATGTCGCCCGCTACGCAAAGCAAAGTTCTGCGGATAGTCCAAGACCAGCAATTCGAACGGGTGGGCGGAAGCGAAACTATCGAAACCAACGTGCGAATCATCTCAGCCACCAATTGCGATCTGGAAAAAATGATCGACGAAGGCAAATTCCGCATGGACCTTTACCACCGCTTAAACGGGTACCGCATCGACTTGCCCCCGCTACGCAAGCGAGGAGAGGACATCGAGCTTTTGGTCGGGTACCTCTTGGCCAAATTTTGCAAGGAGTTGCGTAAGGAAATACAAGGGGCATCGCCCGACGCAATGGCGAAGCTTGTTGCGTATTCCTGGCCCGGGAACGTGCGAGAGTTGCAGACCGTTCTGCGAACCGCCATGCTCAAGGCCAGCGGGCCGGTGCTGGTCGGCGAACTTCTACCTGACGCGGTGAACAGCGGTTTCCAGTTCCAAGAAACCGATCCCGGCAAAGTCTTTTTACCCAGCAGTCTTGAAGATTTTATCGACGAAAGAAAAAGAGCCGGATCGCATAATCTTTACAACGAAACTTTGGAAATGATGGAGCAATATCTGCTCACGCGCGTGCTTCGCGAAACCGACGGCAATCAATCGAAAGCCGCCGAACAACTGGGAATAACGCGCGGCAGCTTGCGCAACAAGATTCATTCATTGGGGATCTCCATAGGGCATGTTGTACAACTCAGTGATTAACTACCGATAGGACGACAAGGCTTCCTTTACCCGGGCGAATTCATTCGAGAGATTATCGAGCAATTCGCCTTGACTATTAAAAAGTTCGTCGGCCTCCGCGAGTTCCAAACGGCATGCGGATTCGGCCAGGGCCTTGGCGTCGAAATTAGCCGCGAGTCCCCTAAGGGCATGAGCCGCCCGCCGGATTGCCGTCAAATCTGCGCATGCCGCGGCAGACAAAATCGATTGCAATTGTTTTGGCGCATCTTCATCGAATATTTTTACAAAATTGCGAAAAAGTTCCTGGTCGTTTTCCAGTCGCCGCATTATCGCGGCAAAGTCGATGACCGGCTCAACGCGGTCCTTGCCGGCAGCGTCC
Source organism: Pirellulales bacterium (assembly GCA_963844755.1). GTDB lineage: Bacteria > Planctomycetota > Planctomycetia > Pirellulales > Thermoguttaceae > JBEKIK01. The sequence goes on along the minus strand of CAWJPM010000007.1, from coordinate 52,058 downwards.
GGATTTGCAGGCGTATGCACTCCGACGTTTCCATCATTTCGAGTTTCATAGTTCGTTAAACTTTCAAGCAGTAAAATTAATTGATCAATGTCGAAGGGCTTTGTCAGATAAGCATCCATGCCGGCATCAGTCCACTGATGATTATTTAGCATATGCGCGGTTAAGGCGATGATCGGCGTCCGGGCATGGGAGGGCAGTTCTTTTCGGCGGATCGCCGCGGCAGTTTGATACCCGTCCATGACCGGCATCTCGATATCCATCAAAACTGCGTTAAAGTGGCCGCTTATAAAAAGTTTCAAGGCCTCGCGGCCGCTCTCGGCAACCGTTACCCGATGCCCGCGCTTCCTTAACATGAGGGCGATAATTTTCCGGTTTGCCGGATTATCTTCGACCAGCAGTACCGACAGCGGCCGGCATGCGGCGATATCGTTTTGCGATAAATATGTGGCTTCTTTGCGATTGGTCATCGAGGTCTTTCCGATCAAGATTTCAACAAATCAATTGTAAGAATGCGGAGTAGTTTGAGCAATATAAAGCGTGAAAAAAGTCTGTGGTCGGGTAACCGACTTATTTCATGAAAAAGAACCATATAGCAATCTTGTTACTTGAGATGTGCATCGTTTCCGATCCACCAAGAACCGTATGCAAACTTCTTTCGAATTGAACTGGTTTTTTACATAAACGACATAAGACTCGCAATTTGCGTGCCGGAACAGCGGAATCATAACAACTACACTGAAGTTTTAAAAACTTTATAAGAAATTATAAGGCGTATAACTCAACTTTTGTACACAATTGTAATTGTAAATGTGAGCTCAATCCAGGTTTTAGCACCTTTGTCTATAAAGTTAGTCCTTTAACTGCCAAACTGGTTGTCAGACTGCCAAAGGAAAGCGCCAAAATGCTAAAAAAGCGAGAGTGTATTTTTTAATGGATCCCCTGGCCTGTGTTTAAGTGGACCGTATAAAATAAATAAGTTCATAAGTAATCTTAGAGAAATAAAGTATGAGCGTTGGCGGATTCTTGATCCTGTTGCTTGTGGCCGGCATCTGCGGCGCCGTTGCCCAAAGGATTGTGGGCTACACTCACGGGGGCTGCCTGGTGTGCGTTGTGCTGGGTTTTATAGGCGCATTGTTTGGGAACTGGTTGGCCGGGCTGATAGGTCTGCCGGAACCCTTCATGTTACAGATAAGCGGCAAAAACTTTCCAGTTTTGTGGTCCATTATTGGGGCCGCTTTATTTGTTGCGATTTTGAACCTTCTCGCGCCGCGGGGACGACCGCCAATCTAAGCCTGCGCAACGGTTTGAATTCTTGCATAACCGCTGCGAATACTCGCACGATTGGCATGAGATCTGCTGTATCTGGAAGTATCGGTTGTTTCCTGCTGCTAAGCGGCCGTCCAAAAATTACTTCGTGATTTAGGGAGCACGAGGGCGAATGGTGTAATTCCAGGATGGACAAATGGCATGGTAATGGATATTGAGTTGGGAAAAGTCGTAGTTGCTGACTTTGACTTTCAGAGGGTAGTGTTTATCGGTGCAAGAGGCTGTGACCTTCAATCCGGTTTCGGTGCGGGTGCCACGAATCAGCCCCAACATCTTGTCCAGACTATCCAACGGTTCTCCCGCCCAGTTGATACTGATCGGCCCGAACAAACGGTGTTCCACGGGATTCCATTTCGATGCACCCGTGGGGTAGTGGGCCACCGTGATCGCCAAACCGTCCTCATCGGCCCAGCGTTGCAGGGCATATTTCCACAGACGGGGACGGCAGCCGTTGCTGCCCCCGGCGTCGGCCTCGATCAGTAGGCGTCGGGCGTGAGGATACCACCAGCGTCCCCGCTGACGCCACCAGCGACGAATGGCGTCTACGGCAAATTGTGGCGTATCGCCATCCATTCCCACATGCACATGCCCACAGTTGTACTTCGGATCGTAGATCCCGTAGGGTGCGGCACGAAATAGGGCGTCTTGCTGGAAATCGTGGGCGTTCACCTCCCGGGGCGTTCTTCGCCAAGTGCGACCGGCGTTCTTGAACTCGCCGATCAGTTCCTTTTTCTTGGTATCCACGCTGAGAACAGGATCACCGCTACGCTGAAAGGCTTCTAGCTCACGCCGCAGATAGCGGAACTGCTTGTCCCGGTCCGGGTGAGGAGGCCCCGTAAACCGCTTCACGTTCACCCGCTGCGAAAAGCCGGACTTGCCCAACAAACGTTGCACAGTGCCTGGAGCCAAGTGCAATCGGCGTCCCAACTCCCGCAAGCCCAGCCGCACGAAACGGCGTCCTGTGGCCGGATCGCCTCCCGTTTCGGGCTCCACGATCTGTTTCAGGCGTCGCTCGATTTCGGGCGTTTTTTTTCCACCGTGGGCCGACCTGCCCCCGGCAGCCGGGCTTGGCCGGTAGGACGCCCCGCCAGCCCCGAAGACAACTCATCTTGGCCACGGCGGATGGTATCCGGATGTAGGCCCGTGACCAGGCTCAGCAACGCCACGCCGCCATGTCCCAAGCGGTTGGCCTCCCAGGCTGCGATCCAACGCCGCTGCTGCTCGTCGCATCGACTAAGCAAGAGATTCAATTGGGCATGCTGTCCCCGGTCGGGGTGACCGTCGCCTTGTGTACAGTGAGAACACTGACATTGATATATTACCGCATCCTGCATAGTTCGCTCTCCCATCCGTGGAACGGAAAGCTACTTATACAGTATTTAGCCGAAAAGTGGAAGTTGTTTTTGGACGGCCACTAAGCTAATTCTGGTTCAGTCCACCCTAATTTTGGGTATTCGTAAAAAATCAACAAAATAATCTTTTTGCTTGCTTTCGGTATAAAATTCTTTCAGACGGTTGAAACAAATAATCTTAAATGTTTTGGAACAGTCTTGAACAAGGCAGCCGGCATTGATCGGTAGAGCTTGATATTTTATGCTCCCATTTTTTTTATCGTACACAATCAAGAAGGATGAGGTTTGCCGATGTCGATATATGCAATAATATCCTCATTCCCGCGCGTAAAGCTGCCGGCCCGGCAAATACATTAAGCCGCCCCCCACGTCCGCGCCGCCCTCGCAGCGATTGCTCTCCTTGGACGCCTTGCGGGGATTTACGATGTTTTGGCTTATTGGCGGCCGTGAACTGGCAATAGCGGCGGCCGCTTGCGTATCGGTTTCAATGGGCGACGCGGTGGAGACGCAATTGACGCATCCGCGGTGGCAGGGATTCGTGGCTTGGGACACGATCATGCCCATGTTTCTTTTCCTGGTCGGGGCATCGATGCCTTTCGCATTAGGCAAAAGGCTACAACAGGGCGAGCCCATGAGTTCGATATATTGGCGGATCGCTCGGCGCGTGGTTCTGTTATGGATTCTCGGCATGATCGCCCAGAAGAGCCTCATCAAATACCAGATAAACGGACTGGAACTCTATAGCAATGCGCTCCAGGCAATAACGGTGGGTTATCTGGTCACGTCGATTGCCCTGCTTCATTTGCCCGTGGCAGGTCAGATTGGCCTTTTTGCCGGGCTTACGCTGGTATATTGGGCCTTGCTGGCGCTCGTTCCCTTTGCAGGCCATCCCGCCGGTACATTGGAACAGACCGTTAATTTCCCCCGCTATATCGACGAATTGATACTTGGCAACTTTCGCAGGAGTCACGACTTTACCTGGATAGTCACGAGTCTGGGCTTTTCCGCTACTGTCCTATTGGGCGCCATGTCCGGTCATGTTTTGCGGGGGCGGTTGTCGGCCGCGAGAAAACTTCTCTTGCTGGCGACTGTCGGACTGCTCTGCCCTGATCGGATGGATATGGAGCTACTCTTTACCCTTCAACCGCCATATCTGGACCCCTTCGATGATCCTCTGGACCGGCGGCTTGAGTTTTATGCTACTGGCCTTGTTCTATGTCGCCATCGACATAATGGGAATTAAAGCCTGGGCTTTCTTTTTCGTGGTTATCGGTGCAAACGCCTTGTTTGCTTACGTGTTCGACCAAGTATTTCAGCGTACAATGAGCGATACCCTGGTGGCGAATCTGGCTAATCAGTTGTGTGAGCCATACAATTATCTGCTCTCGGCGATCGGCGAAGTAGCGTTGCTATGGCTGATCCTCTGGTATATGTATCGCAATCGAACGTTCCTTCGGGCATAGTGTATTTTTTTCAAGAGCATGTAACATATTGACTCTTGCCACGGCTTGCTTGTATGCCGTGATCGGATTATGTACTGTTTGTTAGCAGTAGTTTCACATAAAATAGTCTGTCCATTCAAACAGATATGAGACTTGCTCTCCCGCCATTTTCATGAAATGTCTGAAGTAAGATCTGGGAAGTGTTTCCGTTCCCATTTCATTAGAAGATGCTAAAACAAACCTGGTAATTCAAAGCATCTCTCGGAAGCACTAATAAAATCAATTTAGACAGCCTATAACGGGGTCTTCATGTCCCTGCCGCAGAAGGCGGTTTTATTGTTGTGGTTAGAAAATACAACATGATCTTGCGTCCCGGCTTAGTGGTTTATCTCTAAGCTGTATGTTTATTTTGCACAATCCTTGTACTTGTGGTAAAATGAGAATGCATTTAAATGGTGGTAGCTTAATTTCAATGTTTTGGAGCATATAACAAAGTGCTAAACGGAACCGTCTGGGGTCCCAAACCGGCTGTTACAAAAACCAGTAGACGCCAATTTTTAGGCGCCATGGCCGCGATAGGCGTATCGGGCATGATGCCTGGATCCATCAGTTCTCTATTGACCGCTAAGCTCTCGCCTGGGTTGGCCGGTGTTCAGCCTACGGCCTTGGTATACGATGATATCTCCAAGTGCCACGTAACCGGTCTTAACCGGCCCGAGTGTCCGCAGCGATATAATGCCGTGCTGGGTTCGCTGGGCAAGTGCAGTTATTTTTCGGAGTTAAAACCACTGAAGGCTCGTCCGGCAACCGACAACGAGATCCTTGCATGCCATACAGAGGCTTACCTCGCGGAGGCGAGGCGGGAAATCGACTCCGGGGCCAAAAAACTCAGCACCGGCGACACCTACGTTTGCCCCGAGTCGCTCAAGGCGGCATATTATGCCGCCGGCGCGGCCTGCGTGGGCGTCGATGCCGTGCTTGGCGGCCGAGCAAAGAACGTCTTCTGCCTGACCCGTCCGCCGGGACACCATGCTAACGCCGATCGAGGCATGGGTTTTTGCATTTTCAACAATGTCGCCGTTGCCGCCCGGTATGCGCAACGAAAGTACGGCGTTGGCAAGGTGCTGATCGTCGACTGGGACGTGCACCACGGCAACGGTACGCAAGACATCTTCTATGAAGACGGCTCGGTATTTTATTTCAGCACACACGAGTCTCCTTGGTATCCTTGGACGGGCGCGAAAGACGAGACCGGCCGCGGCAGGGGCTTGGGCGCCAATCTCAACTGCCCGATGGCACGCGGCGCAGGTCGGAAAGAATTCCTCCCCGCATTTCAGCAATTGGCGTCGGCCGCCGATCGTTTTAAGCCCGATTTGGTGATCATCTCAGCTGGGTTTGATGCGCGGCGCGGAGATCCATTGGGCCGTTTTGAATTGACCGACGAAGACTATATCGATCTGACTGCTTTCGTGCTGGAAATCGCCCGGCGCCATGCCGGCAGTCGCCTTGTATCGGTTCTTGAAGGCGGTTACAGCCTGGCCGGCCTGGCTAGCGCAGCCGCCGCGCACTGCGGCAGATTGCATCAGGGCTAGCCCACTATGTTGGGACAGCTGTTAAACTGGGGTCCCAACATGGAAATCTATTCGAATCGGCTTTCATGTGCCCGATTTAAGGAATCCCGCTTTATTCCAGGTGGCCATGCGGATCCAGGCCGCAAATGGTCAGTTCGAGCAAGTGGGACTTTATCTGAAATGCAAACTGCGGGTAAAAAACCAGGAAGCGGATGTCTTTTTCCTGCCGAAGTCATTCGAATTTAACCCGCTGGCGTAAATATTATGATTCTAGTATATTATCTGATTCCTTGCGGTTTGTAACGTAGCGGTCGCACAAGGTATTCATACTTGTAAATACGATAAAAAACCGGTTTAATGAGACCCAGGCAAATAATATCACTAGCCGGCTGTAAACGACCCGCGGAATACTCGCGAAATCCCGCCAGCGGCTGTTAGCCCGCCGGCTGTTGTGTGCAACATAATCCCCCCAATTCACAATAAGCGATCCGAGTTGTATTGTTTTACACGCGGATCAATAAAAGCTAAAAAACCGATAACTGTAAATTTCCGCAGCCATGCCCATCCTGCCCACTTCGATTCTGCCGAAAAACATTCTGGCGATCATCAAGCGCCAGGCGAACCAGGTTCAGGTTTCGCCGTTATTGATCGAGGTTGCGCAAAATACCGCGGACGTCGTGCTGGGGAAGCTTCGAAACTAATGAAAACGGCTTAAGCGAAGAGGAAGCCCAGGAGCGGTTGGAAAAATACGGGCCTAACGTGATCGCCCAGGAACAGCGTCTTGGACGGCTCAGGCTCTTGGGCCATGCCTGCATGAATCCCCTGGTCATCCTGCTCTTGATGCTGGCGGTGATTTCGTATCTTACCGGCGACGCCGGCGCCGGAACGGTTATGCTCATTATGGTATTTTTGGGCGTGTCGCTGCGATTCGTGCAGGAGGCCAGGGCCGACGACGCCGCCGCGAAACTCAAGGCCATGATCAGCGTCACGGCGACGGTCGTGCGCGGCGGCGCGGCAAGCGAATTGCCCCTGGGTCAGCTTGTTCCCGGCGACATAATCCGCCTGGCGGCCGGCGACATGATCCCCGCCGATATCCGCATTCTCTCCTGCAAGGACTTGTTTGTCATTCAATCGAGCCTAACCGGCGAATCGTTTCCCGGGGAAAAATTCGACGCCCCCGAAGCCGGCCCTGTAAAATCCCTGCTGGAATTGAAAAACGTGTGTTTCCTGGGCACCAGCGTGGAAAGCGGGGCGGCCACGGCCGTGGTCGTCGAAACGGGCTTGAAAACCTATCTCGGCGGCATGGCCAGCTCGATCATCGGCCAAGAGGTGCAAACCAGTTTCGACAAGGGCGTGAGCAAATTCACCTGGCTGATGATCTACTTCATGATGGTCATGGTGCCGCTGGTGTTCCTTGTCAACGGCCTGACAAAACACGACTGGTTTGGCCCGGAAGGCGCATTTTTTTTCGCCTTGAGCGTGGCGGTGGGCATGACGCCCGAAATGTTGCCCATGATCGTCACCGTGTGCCTCTCGAAGGGCGCAATCGCCATGTCGCGGAAAAAAGTGATCGTAAAACGCTTAAACGCCATCCAGAATCTCGGCGCCATGGACATTCTGTGCGCCGACAAGACCGGCACGCTCACCTTGGACCGTGTAATTCTGGAGCGCCACTGCGACGTGGTCCGCAAGGAAGACGACGAGGTCTTGGAATTTGCATTTCTTAACAGTCATTTTCAGACCGGACTCAGAAACGTACTGGACCGGGCGATTCTTGAGCATACCGAGGTTATCGAAACCGCGGCCCTGCAAACCTTTCGCAAGGTCGATGAAATCCCTTTCGATTTCTCCCGCAAGCTGATGTCCGTCGTAGTGGAAACCCCGGAGGGCGTTCATAGGCTGATCTGCAAGGGCGCGCCGGAATCGGTTTTTCAGCGCTGCACTCAATTCGAACTGGAAGGAAAACTTTATCCCGTCGATCCGCTTTTGATTCAAGATCTCAAAGAAGAATACGACGACCTCAGCGCCGACGGTTTCCGCGTGCTGGCCATCGGGTACAAGGACTTGGAGCACAAGCCGGCATATTCCAAGGAAGACGAGAGCAATCTGGTCCTGAAGGGCTACGTGGCGTTTCTCGATCCACCCAAGCAGACCTCCGCCCCGGCCGTGCTGGCCTTGCGAGACCACGGCGTTACCGTAAAAATCCTCACAGGCGACAACGAACTGGTCAGCCGCAAAATCTGCCAGGAAGTGGGCCTGCTGACCGAGCATGTGCTGTTGGGCTCCCAGGTCGAGGCCATGTCCGATCCCGAACTGGCCGAGGCCGCCGAAAACACCCTGCTCTTTGCCCGGCTTTCGCCCATGGACAAACAGCGGATCATCAAAGCCCTACAAAGCAAAAAACACGTAGTGGGATTCATGGGCGACGGGATAAACGATTCGCCCGCCCTCAGGGCCGCCGACGTGGGCGTGTCCGTCGATACGGCCGTCGATATAGCCAAGGAAGCCGCCGACGTGATCCTCCTGGAAAAAAGCCTGATGGTCCTGGAAGAAGGCGTCCTGGAAGGGCGAAAGGTATATGCCAACATTCTCAAATACATCCGCATGGGCGCCAGTTCCAGTTTCGGCAACATGTTCAGCGTGATGGGGGCCAGCGCGTTTCTGAAGTTTCTGCCCATGAAGCCCATGCAAATTTTGACCAACAGTCTGCTCTACGATTTTTCGCAGGTCCCCATTCCCACCGACGACGTGGATCCCGAACAAATCGCAAAACCCCGGCCGTGGCACATGGGCGAGATCGCCAAGTTCATCCTTTTCATCGGGCCGTGTAGCTCGATATTCGATTACACCACTTATTTTATGATGCTTTATCGTTTCAATTGCTGGAATAAGGAATCGCTGTTTCAGACGGGCTGGTTCGTAGAATCACTGCTCACGCAAACGCTGATCATCCATATCATCCGCACCAATCGCATTCCATTCATCCAAAGCCGAGCAAGCTGGCCCGTGATAACCATGAGCATAATTGTCATGATCTTGGGCATGTGGCTGCCCTTCTCGCCCATCGGCGGATGGCTGGGCTTCACCAACGACGTGCCCTCGCTCTACTGGCCCCTTTTGGTCCTTACCCTGGCCTGTTACGTGTTCCTGACACAAGGCGTGAAAATGTGGCTGATACGCAAGGGCTGGATTTGAGCGGAGTTTTTTTAGTAACCCACAAAATTCCTCCCAATTTATCATAATTAGTATTGTGTCCCCGGATTTTGAGTATTGTGTCCCGGATTTTGCCAAGTCAACGTATTGGGATACTGCATGGGCGGGACCATGAGTGCAATGTACACGGCACTCTATCCCGAACGCGTGAAGAATTTAATCCTCCTGACCGCGGGCATTGATTTCTCGACTCGGGACGGCTTGTTGAATCTTTGGACCGATCCGAAATACTTTGACGTGGACGCCTTCGTCGATGCCTTCGGAAACTGTCCGGCCGAGTACTTGCAGGCGTGTTTCTTGCTGCTCAAGCCGGTAAGAAGCTTTTTGTCAAAAAACATCACGCTTTTTGAAAAGCTCGAGGACAAGAAGTACGTGAATGAGTTTTTGACCATGGAAGCCTGGCTTAACGACAATGTTCCGGTCGCAGGCGAAGTATTTCGGGAGTTCGTCAAGCACCTTTACCAGCAAAACCTGTTGGTGCAAAATCGATTGACATTCGGCAACCACACCGTGAATCTCAAGCGAATTACATGTCCGGTGCTCAACCTTATGGCGGAACACGACGACCTTGTTCCTCCCGCCCAAAGCCAACCATTCAACGATCTTGTAGGCTCCAAGGATCGTGAAACAATAAGGCATGCCACGGGCCATATCGGATTGGCAATGGGTTCATCGGCGCAACGCGAAATGTGGCCTCATGTTGTCCAGTGGCTGGCGAAGCGGTCATAAAGCCCGGCAAGGTCCTTTCCCGTTATTTTACTCTTGGCGGGCGGCATTATGAGCCGCTTTTACAACATAAGCCAATGTAGATGGCCTCAAGAGCTAAATAAAGCCAAGAAATATGTCAAAATAACGTGGGGCAGTCGTTTATCTTTCACCTACCCGCAGTTGATCGGGGTGGAGGGGGAAAAAGGTGGAGTTACTTGCCAGTCAACGTTTGGCAAATCTGCACCTGAGGTCGGGGTTGGAGCAAGACTCGCCGTCTTGCGATTGCTGGAAGGGAAATGACTAAGACGTACGGTACCAATCAACCGCCGCTCGTCGCGGCCGCCACAGGCGGCAGAGGACACCCCAGAACGGCAGCGATAGCCCGGAGGAGTTCGCTTTCCTCAAGGGTCACCTTGCCATCGGCGGCGATGCAGGCCGTTACGGCGCTGATTATCTCTCGTTTCACGTTGGGGCTCACCTGAGCCAGCTCGGTCAAGGCAGCGTCGAAAGTCCGAAGCGTGCATTGCTGCCGAGGAACAAGCTCGGCTTGCTTCAGCAGGTTTTGCGCGCCGGCCTGAAATGCCCGCTGGACATCTTCCGGCTGCTTCTGGCCGACATAGGCCAACGTGGATAGGACAATGGCCGCTGGCTGGGCAACTGCGTCCACCGTCCGGTAACGGATTGCCGGCGCCCTCTTAAGCATGAAGTGGACGTCCAGGTAATTGAACAGCACAGTGCGGATACAGTATTCATAGAGATCGACCTTGCCATCCGCATTCACCAATGCCTCGACGACTTGGCGGAATTGCCCGTACTGCTGCGGCGAGGACTTCTTCAGCGCGGGCATGGCCAGATCGACCAGCGACAGCCGGGCCAAGGTAGGCAGGGACTGGGCCATGTCGACCAGTTGCTGTGCCTCCTGGTATAATGGCGGTTCGATTTGCCCTTGGAGTAGCTGGAGTTGCCGAATCCGGGTTGCCTCATCGTCCCGGCTCAATAACAGCGCGTAAATGACCGCTTGGGCGACAAACGGCTCCCGGGCCGCATCTAACAGCGGTTGTGGCATCTCTGCCACCATCTGGCCCGCCTGGCTCAAGTGTTCCGCCTGCGGTGTGCCGATCCGCTGCACCGTATTCCCAACATCCAAAGCCATGACCGTGGGCAAGGCCGCGGCGGCTGCGGCTACGGGTATAGGCGTCCCCAATGGGGCGGGCCGGCCCGCATGAGGCGGTTTTTCGATGGCCTCGGCACGTGTCGTCAATGGCTGGACCACGGGGAAACGGCCGTCAAACTCCGGCTCGAACGCCCGGATGCGCCGCTCCAGCGGCGGGTGCGTGGCGAAAAGATTGAAAAAAGTGCCGGCAAAGGCGTCACCGAAGAACATGTGGCTGATTTCATGGGCGTGGCCGTCACGAATCCGCGAACCCTCGGCCTGGCCGCCGATCTTCTTTAGCGACCCGGTGATCCCACTCGGGTTGCGCGTGAACTGGACGGACGAGGCGTCGGCCAGGAACTCACGTTGTCGTGAGACGGCGCATTTGATCAGCTTCCCCAGGAACACCCCGATATAACCCAGAATAAGCAGTGCGAGTCCCAAAATGAAGAATCCGGCGGCGACCCCCGCCTGCTTTGAGTTGCGCGACGAAGTCAGACCCGCGATGCGCATCACGTAGTAGCCGATGACCGCCAAGACGAGGATGCCGAAGACGAGGCCAATCAGGCGGAGGTTTAGCTTCATGTCGCCATTGACAATGTGGCTGAATTCGTGCCCCATCACGCCCTGGAGTTCTTCTCGCGTGAGGTATTGGAGGCAGCCGGCGGAGACGGCCACCACGGCATCGCCCGGCTGGTGACCGGCGGCGAAGGCGTTGATTCCCGGCTCGTGGTCCAGCACGTACACCGGCGGGACCGGGACGCCCGAGGCCAAGGCCATCTCTTCGACCACATTTAGCAGCCGCATTTCGGCAAGGTCACGGGTCTGGGGATTGATCGCCCGGCCGCCGAGCATTAAGGCAACCTGCTCGCCGCCGCCAGAAAGCTCGGAAATCTTGTACAAGCTACCCATGCTTATCACCAGGATTGTTCCCAGCGTCACCCACAGGAATAGCAACGGGTTCCATATGGTCGGACTGGCATGGGCCGTGGGTCGCCCTGGCTCGACGCCAGACGCACCGATCGCCAGCAGCAGGTATATCGCCAGGATGATAGCCACTACAGCCAAGACAAACATGACGAGCAGCCGCGTTGTCTGCCGCCGAGCGTGATCTTGCCGGTCAAAGAAATCGGATGTCATTGCATTGGTCCTGGCAACGAGGGAACCACTCGATCTTGTATAGATGAAAAAGTGGGCCAGCCTGGTTGGGCGGCGCTGTGGCGATCAATTGAAGGAAACCTTTGGGGCTTCCCGCTCTGTGGGTTGTTCAATCTCGAATAGGTGCGCCTCCTGGAAGTTGAACATCGAGGCAATAACGGTAGTGGGAAACACCTCGCGCTGGGTGTTGTAGGCCATGACGGCGTCGTTGTACGCCTGCCGGGCAAAGGCGATCTTGTTCTCCGTGGACGACAACTCCTCTTGCAGGGCGAGCATGTTCTGGTTGGCCTTCAGATCGGGGTAGGCTTCGGCCACGGCGAAGAGCCGGCCCAGGGCGCCTGCAAGCTGACCCTCCGCACCGCTGAGGGCCGTCATCGACTCACGCTCGCCGGGATTTTGGGCCGCCTGCTGCCCGGCCGAATAGGCCGCGTTACGAGCCTTGACCACAGCCTCCAGGGTCTCCCGCTCATGCTTGATGTAGCCCTTGGCGACCTCAACAAGGTTTGGGATCAGGTCGTATCGCCGCTTCAGTTGCACGTCGATTTGCGAGAAGGCGTTCTTGTAACGGTTTCGCAAGGTAACGAGGCGGTTGTACATGCCGACGATCACAATCGCCAACAGGAGAACAACCACAACCAGCACAACTAGGGTAGTAAGTGCAGCAGTCATGGGAATGGCACCTTTCTTGTGTAGGAGCGTTGTTGTCCGAAAAAAACCGCTGGCCAGCCGGGCCACCACGCGTCGATGGACAACCGGTGTCCGTATTCTAGCAAATCTTCGGATGCAATGCGCCGGGGGCTGCGGAACGCGAATACCCAACCGCCAAACGGATTATGCTTCAATGCCTGTAGCCATTCAAGCTCCAACACACTCCGGAGAATCAACTCGAACGGTACGAGCGTGATCTTAGACTTCCCCTGCCAAAAAGGCAATCTCCCCCCGCCAAGAAATCACGAAATTCTGGAGAGGCAGGCCGTAACCATCGTTCGGCTACGCCTCGCTCCGGTCAGGGCCGCTGTTCCAATCTTTTTTATACTAGACGACTCGCCGGCCGATGTAAGGCAAATCAGCACCCATGGACGGGCTGGCGCCTGTTGTCTTGCCTGACGCACTTCAAAAAACCACGCCGACACTGTCGGAAAGCCCGGAATTACTTTTGGGCTGGTATCTGGTTTTTCTGCCGTCCGGTCGGTGGCAACAACGCGTGCGTGCAAGCACGCACCCTACGATACCGGCTCAAGAAGCGTGCCGTGAATTATGAATGATAGGGTTGCAATTGTGTGTTACGTCATATATAATGAAGTCCCTACCAAGTTTTCTTGCCTTTGATAAGCGCGGAGCACCATGATGCGCATCCATTCATCAATTCTGTTAGTCGTGTTTCTGATAGTCAGCGTTGCCATTAACGAAAATTCCGCGCTGGCCCAGCAAAAAGCCTTTCCCGAGGCCGAAGGTTTTGCGGCCTTTGTTACCGGCGGGCGGGGCGGGACGGTATACCACGTCACCAATCTTGGCGACTCTGGCGCCGGGTCTTTGCGCGACGCAGTCAGCCAGCCCAATCGCATCGTGGTGTTCGACACCAGCGGCGTAATTAACATCACCAGTCCGTTGGTGTTCAGCAGCAATATCACGGTGGCCGGGCAGACCGCGCCGGGCGACGGCATTACCGTTTATGGGAATGCCACTATGCTGAGCAACATTAGTAACGTGATCGTCAGAAATATGCGGTTTCACCAGGGCATCAACAGCTCCAGAGGCAGTAAATCGCTCGGCGTAACACGCAGCAATAGCATGATTTTCGACCATGTCTCGGTGGAGTGGGGGCGGTGGGATAATATCGGTGTGACCAGAGGCAACTCGACTGCTTATAGAGTTACATTCCAGAACTGCATTATCGGCGAACCGATCGACCCGCAGAATTTTGGCGGCCTTATCGAAAATGCCGATAGAATCACGTTCAGCCACAATCTATTTATCGACAACAATAGCCGAAATCCCAAGGTTAAGGGAACTATTCAGTATATCAACAATGTGGTGTATAACTGGGGAGGCACGGGCCTGTGCGGCGGACATTCAGGGGCAGACCACTCGTTGGATTGCATCGGAAACTATTTCATCGCCGGCCCCAGCTCCAGCAACCAGTTTGTCGGACAATTCACGGCGACCGACCACGTCTATCAAACCGGCAACGTGGACGACCTGAATAAAAACGGCGTGCTTGACGGCATCGCAGCCGTCCCGTCGGACTTTCACAATGGCAGATATGGCGATCCGACGTTCTCCGACACAAAATTTTTCAACCCGACCATACCAGTCACTATCGACAGCGCCGCTACGGCTTATGCCAAGGTCGTCGCGGGCGCAGGGGCTTCGTTGGTGCGCGACCCGGTCGATACCCGGATGATCGGACATCTGACGTCGCTGGGTACTTTGGGTAATGCAAGAGTGCCAAAAGAGGCGGACGTGGGCGGGCAGCCGCCGATGATCGTGGCTACAAGGCCCGATGACTTCGATTCGGACAACGACGGGATTCCCAACGCCTGGGAAACGGCACACGGACTGAACCCCAACCTGGCCACGGATGCAAAATTATTGAATCCAATTGGCTACACCTATATCGAACAATACATCAACGAGATTGCCATTAACCATGCCGCCCGGACCTGGAACAGCAACGGCGGCGATTGGGGTGCGCCGGCAACGTGGACAATCGCCACGCCTTCGTCCGACGATATCGCTTCTGTCGTGGGCAGCGGCGCAGGCACAAGCGGCCTGGTCGCGGTCACGCAGAACGACGCCGTGTGTTTTTCCTTGCATATCGGAGGCAACGGCAGTGCGACAGCCGATAAGGTCTGCATTAACTCCGGCGGCACGCTGGCAGTCAACGACACTATTTATGTAGGAGATCAGAATAACGGCACGCTGGAGATCAACAGCGGCGGCACGGTGCAGGCGTGGAACGTGCAACTAGGGAACACCGTCGGCGGCACTACATATACGGGAAACCTGTTGCTCGGCGGCGGCGCTTTGAAGACTTACCAAGTTGTCCCAGGCGGCGGCACGCCCGGCAACTGGACCAGCGGCGGAGCTTGCACCTGGTCAGGGGGCACGCTGCAGGCAATCGGCACACTTAAGTTTGCCGTGCCGGCAACTATCGGCACGGGCGGGGCGACGATCGACTCGAACGGTTTTGCTTGCACGGTTTCCGGCGTCTTCAGCGGCGATGGCGGACTTACCAAAACCGGCTCAGGCACACTTGTACTGACTACCTCGAATACATACGCCGGCCCAACTGTAATAAGCAACGGCACGTTGGAGTTGACATCCACGGGCCAGATCGACAAGGCATCGGACATAAACATATCGGATTCCGCGGCCGTGTTCCAAGTCGATTCCGGCACGCATACGGTGGGCAAAATCAGCGGCAAAGGCACTACTATCTTGTTGGCCGGCTGCAATTTGACGGCGAGTTCCCTGGACCCAAAAAACTTGATTATCCACCCCGGGGCCACGTTGACAATTGCCTCTGTACCGGGCAGCCCAACGACCGACAGGGCATCGCCGCAGCCCGTGCCCTAATCCTCGAACTACAACCGCTTAATCGCAGCCGCGCTGGGATTATTATTCTGTACTTTTGAGATGTAGTCGGCTTCCAGCAGCCAGCCATTCACTGACGTTCCAATAGTATTCGATCGGACTGACTTTAGAGCCCCAGAGTCACAGGTAGAAGTCGCGGCCTTGGATAGACACGATGGACTGACCTGAAGCTTTGTGCTTCCGATATTTGGGCGAGGCTTCCTTTAGAATCGGCATGTGCGAACCTTTTAAGATGAATGTTCCGACCCAAAACGGTATATACCGTTTTGGCTTCGACCATTTGGGTCGCACTGCCGACCATCGGCAGGCAACAAAAATCCTGATCTAAAAATAACTTACATCAAAAGCGGGAGACGGGGCTCGAACCCGCGACGTCCAGCTTGGGAAGCTAGCACTCTACCACTGAGTTACTCCCGCGCATGGAAAACGCTTGCTTTTAAGCCTTTATTCAAGCAATGCCTTTAGTCTAGTTTGGGCAAGAAATAGTGTCAATAGGCGGGCTTTTGCACCCTTGTATGCGTATTACTCTACACAAATTCCACCCTAAAATAAAAGCGGATACTTGACACCGCGTAAATCCTATGGAGAATGTATGGTATGGGCTATTAAGCCCAATCTTTGCCCCGTCGGTTTCCCTGCCCCAACCGATGGGGCTTTTTTTATGCCGAACATCCAATATGAAAATATGTGAAAGCGGCATGAGCGAAAAAAGCGTGTGGGAGTACTGTTTCTACGATAAACAAAACCTATTCATTCGAGGTGTGCAATCCGCATTCGGTTTTTGCCGTGCCGGTCCAACGTCCGGCGCGTTCATCCTCGCCTGACGCGACTGCACGCGTGCAAGGATGGCAGCCAATGCTGGCATAACCTTGGTCGTGCAATGGGTTGTAGGGGATGTTCTCCGAAAGGATCCTTCGCCATACGTCATTCTTTGTCCACGTTGCCAAGGGGCTGATCTTGACAAGGCCGAATTTTTTATCCCAGCGTACGATTGGGGTATTGGCCCGGGTAGGGCTCTGGTCGCGGCGAATGCCTGTAGCCCAGGCGTCGAAATTCTTTGCTACGCGTTGCAGAACGCGAACTTTTCGATCAAAGCAACACTTGTCGGGATCGGTCTTGTATACCGGCCCGCCATGAACGGCCTCATAGGCCTCTACGCTGAGATCGGGCCTTTGCAGGTCTACGATAATGCCGTATCGCTCCGCGATGCGCTGGCGCAGCTCGAGTGTCTCACAAAACTGGTAACCCGTGTCTAGATTAAATACATACACGCGAGGCTCGATCTTAGCGAGCATGGAAATAATCACACAGCCTTCCGGCCCAAGTGCAGTGGCCATCGAAAAGCGGGGATAGTAAGTCTCCACCGCCCAGGCAAGGACCTCTTCAGCAGTGGCGCCTTCCAGGATCTGATTTTGACATTCAATCATTTCAATCTGCTCTGGAGTGGGAATTTGCACTGAAAAAACCGCCTGTTCGGGCCGTCTGTGTCCAGTGGAAAATCGTTCGACAGCATCCGGATCGGGCCACCTTGTGACTGTGCAACTCATCGATCGCTTCTCCATCATTTACTGGGATTGTAAGGCACGTAGTAACTGATTATAACAAACTTGACTTAGTTGTCAATAAGTATTATGATAAACATAGTGATGAATAAGTCATTATTACACTGAATCGTCCGAAATAAGCACATAATTTAACAAAACAAGCCCCGGTAAACCATTAAAACGGGAGGATATATGACTCGTTGGGTAGAGATTAGTTTCGATTGCCTGCCGCTGCGCTCTGTTGCCAGCTTCACCCCCCCTGTGGATGCATCGCGCAAGGAGGCGGATTTGTATCGAAGGCTGCGCGAGGCGGCACAAAAACACGGCATCCATAATGCCTACTATTTGCACGGCGGCAAGTGCATATTCCATCTGACCAATAACGAGCAGATTGGGATGCTGAATTTCCGCTTCGATGGCGTTGTGTTGACCGACGAGAAAGACATGAAAACGCAAGAATGCGATTTAGAAGTGGTACTGGTGGGCGATACGTGCGATTGGCTGGTTGACTCGGTGGTGAAGTGGTTTGCGGAGTCAGTTTGCCGGGCCTTGAAGATTGAATTCGATCGATTTATCGCGGCTGGAGATCTGGACAAGACCGTCGAGCGGCTTGAACGCCTGCAAGCGGAAAGCGACGCCAAAGGCGGGTATCTGGGGCTAGGGCTATGAAAAGCAATTCATGCTCCGGCAAAGTGTATTTGGTGGGGGCCGGGCCCGGCGATCCGCGGTTGATAACATTGCGTGGGATAGAGTGTCTCCAGCAGGCCGAGGTTGTTATTTACGATTACCTCGTCAACCCGAAAATATTGGATTTTGCTCCCAAGTCGGCGGAATTGATTCCTTTGGGACATCACCGGACGCGGCAGGGGAATGTCGCCGGAGTCAATTATTGAGACAATAATCGCCGAAGCGCAGCGGGGGAAAACGGTGGTCCGGCTTAAAAACGGCGATCCGGCCGTGTTCGGACGCTTAGCCGAAGAGATAGCCGCCCTCGACGAGGCCGAGATACCATTAGAGATCGTTCCCGGCGTAACTGCCGGATTAGCCGCCGCCGATTTTGCGGAGATTCCAGTCACGCACGGCTGGAAATCGTCGGCGGTGGCCCTGGTCACTGGGCACGAGCGGGCGGACAAATCCGCTCCCGGGCTTGACTTTGCGGCATTGGCCCGGTTTCCCGGAACGCTGATTTTTTATATGGGCGTAAGCAGCGCAGTCCACTGGAGCGCGGCTCTCATGAAAGAAGGAAAATCGCCAAAAACCCCGGTGGCCATAGTTCGCAGATGTTCGTGGCCGGACCAGGAAATTGCTTTCTGCACGCTGGGGACCGTTGCGGAAATGCTGTCAACAAGTTCGATACATCCCCCGGCGGTGATCCTGGTAGGCGATGTTGTGGAATTCACTCGAAAGAAGGAACGTTAATGAAAACGATTTCACCCGAGGAATTGCGATCGCTCAAGGCCCAAGCAATGATGGCTGAAAAAGGCAAAGAGCGATTCAGTGTACGTTTGAGTGTGATCGGCGGGCGCTTGGAGGCAAGTCAATTTCAGGCCATCGCCGATTTGGCCCAACGTTTTGGCGACGGGTCCCTGCATCTTACGACGCGGCAGGGAGTGGAAATTCCCCACGTCCCGCCGGAGAATCTCGCCTCGCTTCGCGCCGCATTGGAAGCGGCCGGTTTGAGGCTTGCCGCCGCGGGAAAATGCGTGCGCGGCATCACCGCCTGCCCCGGATCGTATTGCGTTTATGGATTGATCGATTCGCAGGGTCTTGCACAGAGGCTACATGCACGCGTGGGAACGCGCGAAGGACTGCCGCATAAATTCAAGATCGGCATTGCCGGATGCCCAAACGGCTGCACGAAACCGAAGGAGAACGATCTGGGCGTCCAAGGCAAAGCCGGGAGTTTTACGGTATTAGTTGGGGGAAAGATGGGCAAGCATCCCCGCTGGGCCGATGTACTTCCCATCCAAATCCAAGACGAAACTCACCTCTTCCGCGTCATCAAGGCGATTATCGATTGGTATGCGGCCGAAGGCAGACCCGGGGAACGCTTCGGGGCAACCATCGACCGTGTTGGCTTGGAATGCTTAGTGCAAAAACTCTCCGATTCCAAACTTCCCATTAACATTTAATAATCTGAATTTTGCAATGTCTCTGGAATCGACGCGCGTGTCGAATGAATCGACATTGCATGGTATTTTCTCGTCCGCCTCTATCGGCGCAACTTCCAAAATTGTAAGGGATTAGCTCTTTAGCCCTTATCTGATTGTATTAGGCATGAATTTTGCTCTTATTAATTTAGGAGGCTCGATATAGCAAGGATGGTATGCGCTTTAATATCTTTCTCACAGTTCGTGTCTTTGTCTGATAATCTAAAGTGGAGAGTATAAATCTTGAATTATAAATACGATAAGGGTCGAGGCAGATGTATTTTACTACGCTGGTATCAATTCTGCCCGCCAATTTATGATTGCAGCTTGCATGTTGTTGGCTACCGGCTCGTATGGCCTTTCGGCCGAAGAACCGGGTGATCAGTCAAGATTCGGTCCCGATGCCCAACAGTACCAACGCTCGGTCGATCGGGCAATCGCATATCTTCAGTCGCGACGGCCAGGCTGAAGACGGCTCGTTCAACAGCAGAGCGGGCGTGGGGATTACCGCGCTGGTGACCACCGCCGTGTTGCGTCACGGACGCAGCCCAAGCGATCCGCTGGCCGCTAAAAGTCTGAAGTACTTGGGCGACTCAGTTCAATCCGACGGAGGCATCTATGCAGAAAACGGGATGTTGCCCAACTACGAAACCTGCATGGTCATCATGTGTCTTACCGAAGCAAATAAAGACAATCGCTACAACGGAGTGATTCGCAATGCAGAGGCCTTCATCAGGCAGAGTCAATGGTCAGAGAAGGCCGGCAAAGACCGTTCGGACTTGTCTTACGGCGGGACGGGTTATGGCAAAGACTCGCGGCCCGACCTTTCGAATACCGCCTATTTTATCGATGCTCTTAAGGCTTGCGGCCATGGCGCCGATGATCCGGAAATACAGAAGGCCCTGTTTTTCGTTTCGCGTTGCCAGAATCTCGAAACCGAACACAATACCACTCCGTTTGCCGCTAAAAATCCGGATGGCGGTTTTTATTATACCTGCGTTGCCGGCGGAGGCAGCCCGGCCGGCAAAACCGACAACGGCGGGCTGCGCAGCTATGGATCGATGACGTATAGCGGTCTGAAAAGCATGATCTACGCGGGCCTCAAGCCGGACGATCCGCGCGTAAAGGCGGCCATTGAGTGGATCCGGAAAAATTACGATGTGAAAAACAATCCCGGCTTGGGCCAGGCGGGACTTTATTATTACTACAATGTCTTCGCCAAATCCTTGGACGCCCTGGGTGTTGACCTGTTCGAGGACGCCGCGGGGAAAAAACACGATTGGCGGCGCGAGCTTGCCGAGGAACTTTTCAGCCGGCAAAAAGAGGACGGTTCCTGGATTAACGATAACACGAAGTGGATGGAGGGCGATCCGAATTTGGCGACCGGATTCGCCCTGCTGGCCCTCTCGTATTGCCGGCCCAAGAATTAGGCATAGCCAAGGAAAAGGTTTTGTCGATGAATTCACGTCGCGGAGCTTTCACCCTGGTCGAGCTATTGGTGGTGATAGCGATAATCGGAATCTTGGCGGCATTATTGCTGCCGGCCGTTCAGGCGGCTCGCGAAAGTGCGCGGCGCATGCAATGCACAAACAATCTCAAGCAAATAGGCTTGGGGATGCATAATTACATAGATGCGCGCGTCTACTTTCCCAATGCCGGCTGGACCGGTCCGAGCTATCCCGAGGATTATTCGCCCCTGGCCCAGATGCTCCCTTTCTATGAAGAGAAAAGTCTTAATAATCTGATCGACTTCAAAATCGACATGGGGCATCCCGGCAAGGTCGATCTTCCGGTTGCTCTTCGGCCGGCGGCCGCAACGGCGGTCTCCATTTTTTTGTGCCCCAGCGATACCGAGAAACCGGTCCACGAGCTGACTCTGGTTGCAGAGGCTGTTTCCTATGCCGGCAGCAATTATGCCATGAACGGCGGGACCGGGTTGGCCGGCACGAGCACCATGCCCGGCCATCCGGGCCAGGCAAATGACGGGGTATGCTGGGTCGGCGCGAAACTGAAACAAAAAGACATTCGCGACGGCACGTCCCACACGCTGGCATTTACCGAATCCCTGCGCGGTCCGGGCGGCACGCTTGACAAGACCCAGATGCCGAACATGCAAATCTATCGCGCTACGCCCTGTTCAACGACCCTGGCCGACACGGCCGAGTCAGGCGGGCTGGACGCTTTGCTTCCCAGCGTAACCGGCTGGGACGGCAACCGGCTGACTGTTTGGCTGCGCGGTTGTTCACCCAATGGCCCGGTCATGACCGGCCGTTTTACCCCCAACAGTCCGATTCCGGACTTGACGACCGGATCGGCCAAACTTTGCGCGGCCCGCAGCCGTCATCGCGGAGTCGTCAACGCCTGCCTTTGCGACGGCAGCGTGCGGTGTTTCAGCGACTCCATCGATGAGACGGTGTGGCACGCCATTTGGACGCGATCCGGCGGCGAGATCGTCAGCCTGCCAAACGATTGAGTTTAGAACGCGACCAATGGTCGCGGCTTTACAAATTATAGTAAAGGAACATAATTTTGAACGAAGCTCCCGATTCCATGTCGCCGCCGCTTGTGGTTGAGCAGGCGACTAAACGATTCAGGCAGGGCGAAGCAGTCATCGAGGCCCTGAAAAGCGTTTCGCTGACAATAACCCGCGGCGAGTTCGTGGCCGTGATGGGTGCCAGCGGATCGGGCAAGAGCACCTTGCTGCACGTGATGGCCGGCCTGACAAAACCCGACCAGGGACGCATTCTGGTCGACGGGCAAGACCTTTCGGCCATGTCCGACCGGCGATTGACGTATTTTCGCCGCCGGCACATCGGCCTGGTGTTCCAGGCATTTAACCTGATTTCCACGCTCACGGCCGAGGACAACATTTTGCTGCCGCTTTTGGCCGCCGGACGGAAAGATTCGGGCAACGGCCAACTCGACAAGCTGCTCGCCCGCCTCGATCTTGCCGAGCGCCGCCGCCATCGCCCCGACGCCCTAAGCGGCGGCGAACAGCAGCGCGTGGCCATTGCCCGGGCCCTGGTCGCCGATCCGTCGATCATTCTGGCCGACGAACCAACCGGCAGCCTCGACTCGGTAAGCGGGCAGAACATCTGCCGGCTGTTGCGGGAATTGTGCCGGGAGCAAAAACGCACCATAGTAGTCGTGACCCACGAGCCGGCGGTGGCGGTTTGGGCACAGCGAGTAGTGGTACTGAAAGACGGACGAAATATTGACCGAGTTCAAAGAGGGCGATTATCCCGACGCGTACTTATTGGCCGCGCATTATCACAGACATCATAGGCATGTGCACCGGCAACGGAGGTTCAAGCCATGAATATTATATGGAAATTGACGTTTGGCACAGGTTCGGGCATCATCCGGCCGAGGATGATCTTGACTTCGCTGGCCATTGTCGCCGCCGCCTGCGTGGTGATCTGGGTGGTGAGCGGCTACGACGCGCTGGTCGGACAGTTCGGCGGTTTCGCCTCGGACTATCTGGGCCGATACGACCTGATCGTGCTGCCGGAAGTCAAGGGCGTAAGCGCGGTTCCACAGTTGTCGCCCGAGTTGGTCGAAGCCCTGGGCCGCGACACGGAAGTGGCGGAAATCAATCCGGTCATGCAAACCCGGGCAAGAATCACAAATCCAAATCTGCCGCCGGAAGAACAAACACCGTTCGGGCCGGGAAATATCGCCGAGTCCTCCGGCCGGCAGCGGACCGGGCGGAAATGCGGCAAGCGGAACCGGGCGTCCGGGCGGCGGAGGCAGGTCGGGCGGCGGTATGCGTCCGGGCATGATGTTCGGCAGAATGCCCGCGCTTGTGGGCACCAAGGCCATGTTGCCTCCGTACAAAATGGTCAAAGGCGATTGGATCGATCCCACGTTGTCCGATCGGATGGAGGGCGTCTTAAGCGGCAACTCGGCCGAGGCATTGAAGGTGGACGTCGGCGATGAAATGTCGGTGACAACGCAGGCGGGCGAGTTTCGCGTGAAAATCATCGGCATCATCAATCAAGCCTCGCAAATGCCCTCGCTGGGCCCGCGCGGTTCCGGTCCGGGGCCGATGCGCGGTCCGGCCATGGCCGCCTGTACGTGCCCCTGGCATTGGCGGAAAAAATCAGCGGAACGCCGGGCCAAATCAGCTTTGTCAACGTCGTGCTCAAGGAAGGAATCGATGCGGACAAGTTCGCCAAAAAATGGTCGCAGCGTTTGGCCGAGGCCAAGCCGCCGGCCTTGTTGGCCAATCTCAAGGATGTAAAGACCGGGATGGAAGAAGGCATGTCGGCCCAAAACGCCCGGAATCAGGCATATTCGGCCACCGGACTGTCGCTTGTAGCCTCGCTGTTTATCATTTTCACCACCTTGAGCATGGGCGTAAACGAGCGAATCCGGCAGTTGGCCATGATGCGGGCGGTGGCGATGACCCGCGCTCAAGTGGCCGGTCTGATAATCGCCGAAAGCCTGGTCCTGGCGCTGATTGGATGGGCCGGCGGTTTGGCGGCCGGTTGGGGATTGCTCAAGATCATGACGCATATAAAGCCCGAGTTATTCATCAACGGGGCATCTTTGGGTTTTTGGTGCGTGGTTCTTTCCGGGATATGCGCACTGGGCGGGGCATTGGCGGCGTCGGTTTTGCCCGCATGGCGGGCGACGCGCGTCTCCCCCCTGGACGCCATGGCGCCGCCCTCGTTCGGCCGCATGACGCACTGGCCCGTAACGACCGTCGTTTGTGGGCCTGTTGCTGATTGCCGTCAATCCGCTGTTGGTGTTTCTTGCTTCCCATGCCCGATGGCAGCCGCTATGCAATCTACGCCGCGTTGGGATGCACCAGCATGGCGATCGGTTTCGTGCTTTTTGCTCCGCTGGCGATTGTCGCGGCCGAGAAAGTTTTCGGCCCGATCCTCGCCGCGCTGATGGGCGTGGACCATCGCCTGCTTGAAGGCCCAATTGTCGAGCAATCTCTGGCGCACGGTGGGGACCACCGTGGCGCTGAGCATCGGATTGGGACTGTTCGTGGCCATGCAAACCTGGGGCTACACAATGCTCGGGCCGTTCGTGCCCGGCGATTGGGTGCCCGACGTGCTCGTTTCGTTCCAGTCCGGCGGATTGCCCGACGAGGAGATCGAAACGGTGCGTCACATTAAGGGCGTGATTGCCGAACAATGTCTGCCGCTGGCCGTCGAGCAGCCGCGATTGGCCGAAGACATCACCAAAAGCGAGGAGCACTCATCGGTCGCCAGGCAAGACAATGTGATTATGATCGGATTGGATCCGCAGGCGGGTTTCGGGGGCCAAAATCCGCTGCTCAAACTGCAATTCAGCGAAGGCAATCGCGAGGATGCCGTGGCGAAACTCAAGCAAGGCCGTTGGTGCATTGTGCCCGATCATTTTTCCTGGGCCACGGGGCTGCACTTGGGCGACGGCTTCAAGGTATTGCCGCCGGAGTCGCCGGAAAAGCCGGTGGAATACAAGATAGCCGGCGTGGTTTCGCTGCCCGGCTGGCATTGGATGACGAAATTTTCCGGCCTGCGCAAGCGGAGCGGCAGATCGGCCGCCATGATTTTCGCCTCGTACGACGACGTAAAGAACGATTTCCAATTGAAAAAAGTCAACTTCTTCTGGATGAACCTGGAAAAAAACGCGGCAAATGTGATCGAGTATTCGCCGGCCTCGAACGGGAGTTTTTACGCGGTCGAAAAAAATCCGGCCCTGGATTCCGTGGGCGCGGCCCTGCAAACGATCGCCGATAAATACCTGGGCGAATCGCAGCCGGTAAACGATCAAGGAAGATGGGGCATGGCAGCGAAAATGTTCGGCTCCTCGGCCAGAATCACCACGGCCAATGAAATCCGCGCCCGAATCGGCAACCGGGCCGACGGCATGATCTGGGGCATGAGCCAATTACCGCTGGTCACCTTGCTGGTCACCTCGATAGGCGTAATCAACGCCGTAATGGCCTCGATCCGCGCCCGGCGCTGGGAAATGGGAGTGCTGCGGGCGGTGGGAATCACGCGGTTCGCACTGTTCCGGCTGATCCTGGCCGAGGCGGTGTTGATCGGCCTGGTGGCTTGCTTGTTGAGCCTTGCCTTCGGAGTGATGGCCGGCTGGTGCGGCACGGGGGTGTCGCGATATGTGAGCTTTTTCGGCGGCATGGCCACGCCGCTTGGTCGTGCCGTGGTTGAAACTGGCCTTCGGCTTTGCCGTTACGTTGGCATTATGCCTGGCGGCGGCCTTGTGGCCGGCAATTTACACGGGACGAACGGAACCCTTGCGGCTCCTGCAAGCAGGGCGAACCGCCATGTGATTTACCGTTAAACTCAAAAACCGACCCCGGCCGGCTCTTCCGCCGTCTTCCTGGTCTTGGCGGATATAGTGCCGTACTTGGCGGCGATCTTCTCCAGCAATGGATTGCGGAATGGATACCAGAGACAGACCGGGACTGTCCCGATTCGATTGTTTTCCACGTCTTCATAGGCGAAGACCGCCTTGCAGTTCTCCATCCGTGCCGCGTCAACGGCGTTCTGCTCCTCGAACGGCAATACGGCGATGCGGAGCATTGGCACCGGGCGGCGGCGTTTGGCAATTTGCTTGCTGAAGCGTTTGGAAAGTTTGCGGACCAGCACGCTCCATCCGATCTTCAGCAGGCCCAGTAAAGGATTACTCCCGGCCAGGCGGCGGAAGTTGACCGTCTTCATGAGCCACGGGGCCAGGGTTGTCACGATCAGAAACTTACCCCTCAATCGCTGGAAGTATTTTTTGGGATCTAAACGGTTTAACTTGGGATCGATCTTCTTGAGCAATCCGATCAACTCGACGACGGCCTCGGCGAAAGACTTGTTCAAATAGTAATTTATGCCCCGGTATTTCTCGCCGTCCGAAATCAAGAAAGAAAACGATTCGCAGTTGGGATGGACGCCGGCCAGAAGCAGCACTTCCGAATGAGGATTGTCTCGAAAGAAGGAGCGTGGTCTTCGCAACCAGTACGATAACCCGGCGGGAATAAATTCCACTCCTCCGTCCGGGATGGCCTGGTCAACCATTTTTTCCACGTCTTCCATCGTCGTGCGTGCCTCGGCCTGAAAATCGCCCTCTTCCCAATCCTGCGCCAAGGGGATAATCCCTAAGTCTGAAATCAGGTCGCGGTTGTCGTGGCAGTACTGAATCAGGTCCGCCATGCTCTTGTCGTTGATGCCCTTGGCTGCGCAAGAGATGATCGTGATCCTTCGCTTGTTGTACTTCTTGAGGTTCTTAAGGCCCTTGAGCTTCAACTCGCAGGCGCGAGGGTTGTTGCGCAGGCGGGCATAGATCTCGGGCGTAAGGCCGTCCAGTGAGAAACGCAGGCCAATCTGTGCCTCGCAAATCTTCTTGCAGTATTCATCGTCGGCAAGACGCAATCCATTGGTCGTCAAGTGGGTTTCAAGTCCGTGCTTGTAAGCGATTGCGTGGATTTCCAGTAGGTCGTCGCGAACAGTGGGTTCGCCGCCGAAGAGCTGAAGCACGGGCTTGGGATGCATCTTCGCGATCTCGGCGAAAATGCGATCGAAGTATTCCAGCGGCGGGTTGAAATCGAAGCCCATGCCGTGAAGCTTGGCAATGCAAATGGGGCAATGCATGTTGCAGCGATTCGTAATGTCCACAAATACCACGTTCGGATTGTGGTCTTTCTGACATCTGTCGCAGTCAAGCGAACACGCCTTGGGCTCGGCCGGTACGCCGTCCCACATATCGCGTTTGGCCTGCCACACGCTTGCGTCCGAACTCACCTGCCACTTGTTCGATCCGCAACTCGGGCAATCCTTGCGAATCCAGACTTCTCCGTCTGAGAAGAAGAACTCTGCGGGCACCGGTATGCGGCATTCATTGCACAGAGCGACGTTGGGCTTTGGCACGGCTTTTACTCCTCACGCGAGTTTTGCAAATTTAGAAATGAAGCGTCATGATTTTATCAGCCCTCTATAGATGCTCATTAGAGGTAATAGCCTCTTTTTATCCAATACCATTTTCGATTTTTCAGGGAGTTTGACAGGCCGCACCGACTTCCACGGGCAAGTATCCTAAGCGGCCGTCCAAAAATTACTTCGTGATTTAGGGAGCACGAGGGCGAATGGTGTAATTCCAGGATGGACAAATGGCATGGTAATGGATATTGAGTTGGGAAAAGTCGTAGTTGCTGACTTTGACTTTCAGAGGGTAGTGTTTATCGGTGCAAGAGGCTGTGACCTTCAATCCGGTTTCGGTGCGGGTGCCACGAATCAGCCCCAACATCTTGTCCAGACTATCCAACGGTTCTCCCGCCCAGTTGATACTGATCGGCCCGAACAAACGGTGTTCCACGGGATTCCATTTCGATGCACCCGTGGGGTAGTGGGCCACCGTGATCGCCAAACCGTCCTCATCGGCCCAGCGTTGCAGGGCATATTTCCACAGACGGGGACGGCAGCCGTTGCTGCCCCCGGCGTCGGCCTCGATCAGTAGGCGTCGGGCGTGAGGATACCACCAGCGTCCCCGCTGACGCCACCAGCGACGAATGGCGTCTACGGCAAATTGTGGCGTATCGCCATCCATTCCCACATGCACATGCCCACAGTTGTACTTCGGATCGTAGATCCCGTAGGGTGCGGCACGAAATAGGGCGTCTTGCTGGAAATCGTGGGCGTTCACCTCCCGGGGCGTTCTTCGCCAAGTGCGACCGGCGTTCTTGAACTCGCCGATCAGTTCCTTTTTCTTGGTATCCACGCTGAGAACAGGATCACCGCTACGCTGAAAGGCTTCTAGCTCACGCCGCAGATAGCGGAACTGCTTGTCCCGGTCCGGGTGAGGAGGCCCCGTAAACCGCTTCACGTTCACCCGCTGCGAAAAGCCGGACTTGCCCAACAAACGTTGCACAGTGCCTGGAGCCAAGTGCAATCGGCGTCCCAACTCCCGCAAGCCCAGCCGCACGAAACGGCGTCCTGTGGCCGGATCGCCTCCCGTTTCGGGCTCCACGATCTGTTTCAGGCGTCGCTCGATTTCGGGCGTTTTTTTTCCACCGTGGGCCGACCTGCCCCCGGCAGCCGGGCTTGGCCGGTAGGACGCCCCGCCAGCCCCGAAGACAACTCATCTTGGCCACGGCGGATGGTATCCGGATGTAGGCCCGTGACCAGGCTCAGCAACGCCACGCCGCCATGTCCCAAGCGGTTGGCCTCCCAGGCTGCGATCCAACGCCGCTGCTGCTCGTCGCATCGACTAAGCAAGAGATTCAATTGGGCATGCTGTCCCCGGTCGGGGTGACCGTCGCCTTGTGTACAGTGAGAACACTGACATCAATATATTACCGCATCCTGCATAGTTCGCTCTCCCATCCGTGGAACGGAAAGCTACTTATACAGTATTTAGCCGAAAAGTGGAAGTTGTTTTTGGACGGCCACTAAGCTCATGAATTAGCGGGACTTACGACAAGCGGATAGAGACGGGACTGAATGTCCAGTCTCAAGAAATAGGGAAACCCGCCCCTTTCGAAGCGGGTTTCCCCTTAAAACTACAGCTCATTTTGCATGTTGAGCCACAATTCGTTGCGTTTCATCTCTGCGGGCAAAATCAATTGATAGTATCTCTGCGCAAAAATGAAGCTGCAGAATTAATCGAAAAGTATCTATCGAAAAGACGGTACGTCAACCTCAATTGTGCTGTCCATCGCAGTTGACTAACCCTTGAAGGCGGCGTATCGGCCTTCATTCTCAAAGCACATTTTTTTCCTTCCACGTTTATTTTATTCGTTCCTGCATGCCGGTCAAGTATTTTGTCAAAATATTTCCGCTGCCGCTGATAGCACGCACACACTCCCGAAAGTAACCCGTGTTTTTGCGGTATTTCGCAATGGCCGCGTATTGAATATCGCCCGCCCCGGAATGTTTTATATGAAAGTCACAAGCCTGCGATTGAGCTCCGGCAATAAACAAGCCATTCGCCGCCAGATCGACGAGCGCAGGCAAACATATCGGACAATTGAAGCGAATTCAATAGAATCTGGAGTTGGAATGTGCTTGCCGGATTCCCTTGAAATGCCAATTGTGAAAGACTAAAATAGAACCCAGCGGCACAAGAGGTTATGACTCGGCCGCGAACTGCTCGATGGTAAAACCAAACACAGGAGAAGACAACAATGAGCCTGAAATGCAACCCGGCGTCAGCCGCCTTGGGCATGGTTGCCGCCGCTATACTAACCGCAACCCTGATTGCCGCCGACACCGTTGATCAAAAGGACCTGCCCGATGCAAAGCAATCCAAACCCGCGATTTCAAAACCTGCGGCTGTCGAGGAAAATGCGGTTCGACAGGAGTCAGTTGATGCGTCCGGTCTAACCCGCTGGCAACTCAGAGCGCAGCAAAAGCGGGAACTGGCCCGGGACGTGACATGGCTTACACACGAGCCGCTGGAATTTCTCATGCGCCGCGGCGACCATTTCGACGACGAAGCCGATCGCTACCAGCGGCATGTTAGAGCCCGATAACCTGAAGCGGATGGCCGCCGCAGGCGTGCGCTGGGGCCGGATTTTCTTTTATAAAGGATTCGGCCTGGAATACGAGCGTCCCAACATCGAGAAGGCGAAACAAGCCGCCGACATCATGCACCAATTGGGCATGAAGGTGGCCCTTTACATGGCCGGCACGATGTTCACCGAAACCCTGTACCACGAAATTCCCGAGGCCAAAAACTGGGAACAGCGAGACCAGAACGACCGCTGGGTGCCTTACGGGATCCAAACATACCGGCATTATGCCTGTCCCAACGAGCCGGCTTATCGGGA
Organism: Pirellulales bacterium; assembly: GCA_963844755.1. GTDB lineage: Bacteria > Planctomycetota > Planctomycetia > Pirellulales > Thermoguttaceae > JBEKIK01. The sequence continues at coordinate 22,073 of CAWJPM010000007.1, read as the reverse complement.
GTATTTGAAACGCATATTGCGGATCGGTGTGGAAGACCTGCACGCCGACGAGATATCATTCGACAACGTCATGCTCCAGGCAGAGCCCAAGTCCTGCCGCTGCCCGCGCTGCATCCAGGCATTCCACGATTTCCTCAAGGAGCGTTATCCGACCAAAGAGGCGGTAGTGCGCCGCTTCGGTCTGCCCGACGTGGATTGGATCCGAGTGAACGAGTGGGACTCGCCCGCACAGCCCGAGGGTCTGACCGCTCTGAACGACCCGGTGCTCCAGGAATGGGTCCGCTTCCGCTGCGAGTCTCTGGCAAACTATACCAATGATCTCTCCGACTATGTAAAAAGCCTCAATTCCAACGTGGTGGTGCATCTGAACATCAAGGGCGTATACAGCTTCAATCGCTACTGGACCAATGCCGTCTACCATCCGCTGTTCGCCAATCACGTCGACGTGTTGTCTTTCGATACCGGCGGGTACGACGCCCGCATAGACCCGGCCACCGGCGCGTTGGTTTCCCAGATCCGCTCCTACAAAATGGCCCGGCGCCTGGGAGCCAGTTGCGAAGATTCAATGCTCAACGAGCTTGGCGCCGCCATCCACATGGCCTTTGGCCGCCAGTCGACCGTCGCCGGATACGCGGGCGCCCCGTTCGGCTCAGGGGCTCACAACGTCTTCACGCCCATCTTGGAGTTCTTTCGCGAGTACAACCAGCGCTACTACACCGGCACCGACAACGTGGCCGACGTTGCCGTGCTGCGGAATTGGCCTTCCATGGCCTACAGCATCAATTCCACGTATGTTCCCGCCACGCTGATGGAGCAGGTGCTCATCCAGTACAAAATTCCTTTTGATCTTTTGTTCGATGAACAACTCGACCGCATCGGCCGTTACGGCGCGGTGATCCTGGCCGGACAGGAATGCGTTTCCGACGAGCAGGCCGAGACCCTCCTGAAATATGTCCGCGGCGGCGGCTCACTGGTCCTGACCGGCAACACCGGGCAATACAACCAGTGGCGGGAACGGCGACGGGCAAACCCATTGCTCCCGGCGCGGACCGAAGGCAAGGGCCGCATCGTTTACATCCCCGATATTGTCCGTGCCGACTCGCGTGCTTCGAGAACGCCGGCCGACGACCAGGACCCCGAGCCGGGCGCCAGCCTGACGAGAGGCCAGCGCATGTCGCCTGCCCAGTGGGTGCTGCCCAGGAATCACAAGGAGATATATAAAGCCGTTGTCGATGCCCTGCCTAACGGTCTATCTATCACGAGCGAAGCCCCTTTAACCACGGTAATGGAACTGCTGAATCGGCCCGAGACCCGCGAAACCATCGCCCATTTCATCAACTTCGACCGTCAAAACAAACTTGCCCCTTTCAGCGTTACCCTACGCAGGCAATTCCCCGGCCGGGTAAAATCCGTTACCTGCTTTTCCCCGGACGCCGACGATCCGGCCCCGGTGAGTTTCCAGGAATCGGGCGATTCGGTGACCTTTACCGTGCCTGCCACAAGGCTCTATTCGATGATTGTGGTCGCACATGAATAAATGATTGCGTTTAAGTTCGATCGCATTTGACCCCCGTTCATTTAGCCCCCGGTGAATACACCGGGGATTTTGGCTGCGTCTTCATGCCGCGCCGAGGAAAAGCATCAATAAATGCCTCGCAATGCGTAACGCGGGAAAACGATAAAGTGGCCGGTCAAGTGATATGACTCCAGCCTCTTTATCTTTTTTCAGATATTCCTGCTGTCATAGGCCCAGTGTAACAGTGCTTGCCTCTGCTTTTTGCGACAACTAAGATCGCCCTTTCGGCAGTGCCGCTTGACTTGTGCAATGTGCCTCCGCATTGCCTTCCATCTCTTGATCTGCCTCAGGTCGTCCGCGCATCTTCGACCCATATAATACCTGCAATACCATTGAAACCAGCCCCTGGGATCTTCGTAATAGATCCAACCCTTATCCCGCCAATAAGACAGCGGTTTGGAGGCGTCTACGCCGAAGTAGTTGAGCTTGGGATCGCGGCGTCCATGGCACAGCTTGGCGTTTGTGAACCAATCTTTGGGAAATTCCGCCTTGCAATCGGTCATGTACTTGCCGCCGAAGACGCCCAGTTCCAGCATCTCCTTTGGCGTCAACTCGGGCTGGAAATCCGGATGGAAATTTCTTCCCGCTGGCTCTGTGATAAAATAGGCATAGCCCCTTTGCATCAGGTCGTTAACAATAATTTTCTTCTTTCTCATCATTCGCCCCGCAGCGGTTTGCTGTAACGCGTTTTCCCGCTCTTTTTAACTTAAAGCATCTAACAAAATGAAAACAGGCGCCCTCCCATAATCCTTATATCAGCAGTTTTCGCGGAAAAGCCGGAAGCCAATCTCCCGTTCATTCATTTTTATGCTCTTTTTAACTTAAATGCAATATAGCGGGGATTGATAAAACCCAATTGGTGGATATGGCTTTAAGATTGACAACGCCACGCCCGGCTGCGAAAATACGGTAAAGTTTTACCGCACTTCGGAGGTCGAATACCTGTTACACCAGAAGGTCCATAGCTTTCCTTTGGGCGGTGTGCTCAGACACAAAGACTAGTGGGCTAGATTCCACACCACGAAGAAAATCTGTACCTTTTTTGCCCATCACTGGAGGCTCACGGCAATGAACGAATCGGATATTAAGAAGGCGGCGCGGGACGAGCAGCTCTGGTATGCGGCGACGACAATGGGACTGAACTTTTTTCTCATGTCCCAGCATTTCCCGGCGTTAATGACTTTCCGGTTGGTGAACATTTGCGTGTCTTTTGCCCTTTCCTTTTATGCAGTGGCACTTATCGCAAATCGCGCTCGCAAGTACGAGCATGAAGATTATCGTAAATGCGCATTCAGTGATTTGCGGGACAATTTATGGATGGTGATCTGCCAAAAGGAGGGTGCCCTATTCTATGTGCTCTTGGTCGTCGTATCCTGCTCGGCGGTTCTGGCCACGAATGTTGCGGCGATCCTTAAGCCGTGATGACTGTTGGGAAGGCATGAGCATCCCATGCCGCATGATCCTACGTTGTTTTGGCGGATTGTTGAAAATCGTCTATATTTTGGGACGAAAAAGACAGGAAAAAGGGGACATTCTGGTTTTTTATAAAAGTCGAATGTCCCCTTTCCACTTTTTTCACAAGATTTAAAACGAAAGGCGAAGTAATGGGCAAACATAAGCCAAAAGGCATCTGTGAAGGTTGCGGCAATTCGCCGCGTGCTTTGACACAGATTGAAAGCGGTCAATGGATTTGTATTACTTGTTTGCGAGAGATTCGCGGACCACAACGCCCAAAACATCTTGCGACCCCGGAGCAGATTGCCACCCTGCGAAAGCAGGGATTCGATGTTTCAGATGACTTGCCAAAATCTGAGTATCGGCGGCTTATCACAATGATTACTTTGCAGGAACGTGGACTTCCGTTCAATCCCTCGGCAACACTAGAAGAGCTTGAGGACCTGGAATATTTAAACTATGTAAACCATCGCTCTGTTAATCTTGCCGGAGTCAGTTACAACAATCGCGACGGGACAAGTAGACAGCGAATCATTTTAGGTTGTTCGGCAGGTGAATTGCTTAGAATAAAGGCCGAAGACGATAATCCCTTTGACCCGAATGCTGTTGCAGTAATTCGATTAAATGGTGAACAACTAGGATACCTGCATCGTGAAGATGCGGCAGAGGTGCGCAAAGGATCGCAGGAGGGTTGGTTGTATGCTGCAATTATCAATAAGATTCTAAATGATAACGTCAAAGGGCACTGCCTCGGCGTTGGTTTAATCCTCGTTTATGCACGATCAACTGCCGACCCGGATATCATTAAGAAACACATTGCTAATCTTATTACGAAGTACAAAGAGGCACCGTAGCCTACGCCGCCCACGTCTTGGCGCTGCTCAAAGCAATTCGTTGGGTGCTCTTTTCTCAGTCGCAAATGGCATTAATGCTAGAATTGGATTGGGTAGATGCCCGCCGTTATATCCCAACCTGAGATAGATGTCTGTAAAGGAAATCAAGCATGTCTAAGAACAAATGGTTGCTATTTTTTGCATTGGCAGCGGTAGTCTGCATAATGCTCTGTACAATGGCCGTAGTGTTTCTCGGCTTTGTAGGCGGTTTCGTGAGCCAGCGCTATAACCCCATGTATTTTGGGCCGGTTTTCTCCTTCGATCAAACTCCTTCGACGCATAGCGGTTATCGGCACTCCACATTTTCATCAGGCAGCACCGTTTACGTAAATGACTATGAGGAAAACGCCCTGCTATCGGAAAACACAAATCCCACAGAGGTCCTCGGGCGTACAGAATATGGCGGAGATACGATTTGTGCGATACCCGGCCAAAAGCCCGCGTCTTATGTGATTCATGTCGGCTGGATGGGGCCGGAGAGCATCTACAGAAACAGACAAATACCGCCGTTCGACTGGCGTAACGCCACATTCCAGAAAATGCAGTTTGCCAGACCGGATGGCCCCGCGGCCAACAAACAATCAACTGATTCGGCCTTTATTGAAGACGTTGTAACGACCATGAAAACGGGAACGCCGACTACTCCACCGTCGCAAGTGCCCGGCAGCTACGACAATATTTATGGGTTATATCTGTTCAGCGACCAACTGCCCGGATTGATATATTGCCTGGGTGTTTATATGGATAAAACGGGGCAAGTCTATGTGGCCGAGAATGTGAGCTCGACGCAATGGATACTAGCCGGCCCACGTTTTACAAAATGGGTGCAAACGCGTTGAAGTTATATCCACACGATCCAGTCGAGAATAATCAATACCTTTTTTATCCCTTTGTCTTTTTTGAGAAGAGAAATTTGGCCGAGTGCAGGGTTTTGGCAAGGAATCCATAACGTGCGGCGATTAACAAGACTTTCCAACACAGTCGCCAGGCGTTCAATCGGGCGAGCCAGGCTGGTTTCTGGGAGATGCGTTTGCGGAATCGCCGCAGTTCCTTGCGGACAGCCTGAAAAAATGCCGATTCCCGGCGGGCGAGGAGCAGATCAGTTTTCCCGGACGACGGAGGACAGACGCCAAGGCGTTTTTTCGGCACATAATCCAGCGTTTCGGCCGCAATTTGGCAGCGGGCCGCCATTAGGCCCCTTCGACGGTTGAGCACCCCGATTTGGCTCTGCTCGATCCGCTCGGCGGCGATGACGCCCGCCTTCGCACTCTCCCGAGGCGAACAACGCCGACAGGATGCGGCTGATTTCTTCGCTGCGTGAAATCACGAGGCTGGTCCCTCGCCTATCCGCTTGATATTCGGGCAGCCAGGCATCCATGAACGTTGCATCGGCCGTTTCCGCGAACACGTCGTCGCAGAACAGGCAACTCCGCAGCATTCCGACCTCGTTGATCCACAAATAACCGAACAACCCGAGCATCCTCACGCGAGCGCACGGATTCGCCAGTTTGCAATTCGGCCCGAAAATCGAGTCCGGTGCGCGAGTTACGTTTGGAACGATATCGCAACACGCCCCGGGAGCGGCCCATCAATGCCGTCATCAGATCGGCAAAAAGCAGGCTGCGATAGCCGCTGCAGGTGAGTCCGAGGATATAACGGATCCTGCGCCGCAAGGCCGGCAGGCGTTTTTGCGCCAAGCGAAGGGCCTTGGCCGCGCAGGGAAGGGCGACAACCGCATACGAGCGATCCGGCCCGGCCAAGACGTCGGAAATCACCTTGTCGAAAGGAGCGACGTGATAGACCGAACCCCGCGAACCGAGCACCTCCGCTTCGTCTCGGCGACTGACCGAGTGAAACCATGGACGCCGGTCAAGCGGTTGAAGCACAATCGCCGCATCGATGCGCTTGAGTTTCAGCAGTTGGCACAAGACGGCCGTGGCAAGGCCGCCGGAAGGGGCTTCCAAGCGCCGGGCCTCATCGGCAACGCCGCCCACGAACGTGTCGCGGACCCAGCCCATCGATGCGTGATGCACGCAGGCCGAATCCGTGCCGAACAGTTCCTTGCCCAGGCTGTCTTCGTCATCGCCGTGTTCGTTGGAAAACGGGCAGACCTCGAGGCACAAGCGGCACGACTCGGCGCACCGTCCCGTTGCCTCGGGATTATACTCGCCCAATTCAGTTTCCTTCATCTGCAATTGGCGGCGCGGACAAACGGCGGCACACATACCGCAATTGCAGCAGTAGTCCTGCCGGACCACGGTATCCAAAATGTTCACCGGAGGCGAAGTCAATTCGAGGACCCTCTTTCCCGGAGGAGTTGTTGCAGGAATTCGCCGTTTTTCCACGCGGTTTGGGAATAATCCGGGATAAACGACTGCAAATATCCGCGCACCGCGTCTTGTTCGTCCAACACGGATTGAACCCGCTGGGCCGCTTGTCCGGCGTCAAGTTGGGCGACGTGGACTACCCATTTCTCATGCCCGAAAATATCGCGAAAAATTCCCCGGGATTTGATGCTGTGCCCGATGCAGAACGCGGGGACGCACGACGACAGGGCGGCGATGATGGAATGCAGGCGCGAGCCGACGAAAACCTTCAGCCGGGAGATTACCCATTTGATTTGCTTGCTGGAGTGGCGCCGGGCGTCGTAAAGAAAAATGTCTTTTTTCTTCTCCGCCGGCAGCGCATCGAGCAGGATTCGCATGAATTGGTAATCGTCGTTGTCAGGAAAGATTTGCGGCGGCATCATGACATGGGGTATCAAGACGATGGGAAGATCAGTTATCCCCCGAATCGCGGCCAACATGCCCAACGCCTGCCGCATCCACGCGCCGGAGGAAAGGTTGTTGTATCTTTTCATGAGCGGCGCCAAGTTGACGCCCAAGGCGCCTGCCTGCAATGCCTGCTCGATTTCGTGCGGCAATTCCACGGGGCAGGCGGGCAAAAGAAATGCCGGATCGGCCGCCCGGCGAATATTGTCGCGCACCCCAAGCCCTTCCAAATATTCTTGCGTGATCGGTTCCCGAACGGTAATTAAATCGACCCGGCGCAACAGATCGGCGAATCGGCGTTCCCATCCTGGTCTTTTGGAAAAGGGGCCGATGGATGCCCCCCAGACGACTGTCGGGACGCCCTTGCGGACCGCGGCCTGAAGCGGGCTGAAAAACAAGAGTGTGGCAAGAAAACCGTAATCGTAAGACAGATTATCTCCGCCTAGCGCCAGCAGAGCCGCCGCGTTGTTCAGGGCACGGTGCGCTTTCATTGCCGGAAACCGGCCCAATAAGCGGGAGCAAACGATCCGCGTGCCCCAGAGATAAAAGGCCGGCGTGCCCTGCCGGCGAGTTTCCCATATTTGTCCCGCCGATTTAGCGTCCAGCTCGTTAGTGGTGAATTGTGGATCGTCGTTGCAAAAAATGTTGGCATATAATCGCGGATAATCGGGCAAGTAACGATCCAGAATCATTTGCGTACTTAACCGCAGGGCCTGGCAGCCGCGGTTGCTGTCGAAGTTGTTGCCGTGCAGTATAATATGGGGATGGTTCATGATTTTAATATTATTGGCGGAATTCTTAGTATACTGTTCTTACCAAAGCCTGCAACCTCTTGGCGCATCACGACCGACTGACTATACTTTTTCCCATCCTTAATATCGTTTATACAGGCATTGTTTGCTCGATGATCGATTGTGAATTGGAAAATCTATGACCGGATTCAGTATTAGTATAAGTATTATTCTCGTTGCTTTAGCGATAATTCAAGGATTGCTCGCGATTGCCTTTATCCGGGCGATTATGCGTTTTCGTCAGGGATTGTCCCACAATCCTACACCGCCACGGACGGCAGTCGTCTTGTGTCTGCGAGGCCGCGACCCGTTCTTGGAGAAGTGTTTGGAATCGCTCCTTAAGCAGGATTATCCCGACTACCAGTTGCACGTGGTCGTCGATAATCGACAGGATCCGGCGTGGCAAGTCGCCGAGTCCCTGGCCAATCGATACGGCGCGGACCGGGTGAGCATCGAGGCGCTCGACGAGCGCCAGGACACGTGCAGTCTGAAGTGCAGCGCCGTGACGCAGGCCATCGGACGGCTCGACGAGACGTTTCAAGCGGCGGCCCTGGTTGACGCCGACACTATGCCGCACCGGTCGTGGCTTAGTGAACTTACGGCCCCCCTGGCCGATGAGCACATCGGCGCCGCCACCGGCAATCGCTGGTACATGCCCGGGGCCGGCTCCTGGGGCGCGATGGTGCGCTATCTCTGGAATGCCGCGGCCATTGTCCAGATGTATTGGTACGAAATACCCTGGGGCGGAACGCTGGCCGTCAAACGCAAGGTAATCGACGATCTGGGGCTGCTGGACCGCTGGCGCAATGCCTTCTGCGAAGACACTATGCTCCGCCGGCAGCTCGGCAAGCGCGGGCTGCGCGTGAAGTTCGTTCCCTCATTGATGATGGTCAACCGGGAGGATTGCGGGCTTGGGGCCTGCCTTTCTTGGATCCGCCGGCAACTCCTCACTGCGCGGCTCTATCATCCGCTATGGCCGCTGGTCTTGTTGCACGGACTGGGTACCACGCTGGTCCTGGCCGCCGCCGTGGTTGCGGCGGCGATTGCCGCGCTGCGGGGCGACTGGTCGGCGGTCCTGTGGTGCGCAGCCGGCCTGCTGATTTATGAGACAATCATGGTTTCTCTGCTGATTCCCATGGAAATCGGTGTACGCCGGATCGTGCTGTCGCAGGGCGGGCCAACAGGGTGGCTTTCAGCGAAAATTCTGCTTCGCCTGGTTCCTGCCATAGTGCTCACGCAGTTGGTTTACACGCTCGCCTTGCTTGGGGCCCAGTTTGCGCGGAAGGTCGCCTGGCGTGGAGTATGTTACCACATCGGCAGCGCTTGGGACATTCGGCGGCTGGATGATCCGCCGTACGATTCAGAATTGCCTTGCGTCGCGGATGGGCATTCGCTCTGAAAATCTGAATCGGTTGGGTGCCATGCCCACGCTTGTTGTGGGCATGTTGGAAGCGTGAGAAAACTGCGCCATGCCCACGCAAGCGTGGGCATGGCACAAGCACCCCGTGCCCGTAAATCACTATCGACATGCAGCAATCGAGGCGTGGATCCGCCGCACGTAGGTTTCGAGCAGGTCGTTGGCCTGTTGTTCCGTCAGCGGCCGGGGGTCGTAATGCAGGGTGACGCTCAGCTTGCGGGCGTACAGCGCAACGACAATTGTCACGCATGAGTAAGGGCGCAGGGGCGCCACGAATTCAGCGTCCTCAAGCGTCACGTTGCCGGCCACAAGACATTCGTCGCGGCGGGGTAAAGGCACATGTGCCAGAAGGTTTCCCACATTCGTGAAGATGCAGGATATGGTGCATTTATCCGCGCGAACCTTCTTCTCCAATCCTCTCAGGAATCGCCGGCAGATCGCCGTGGAAAAAATGAAGGTAAAACCCAGTTGCAAACGCTTGATCAGGTCCATCTCCTCGTGGATGCCGTGGAGCAGCCGGTCGGGATCGGCGAAATCCGGCCCGCGACGGTCGAGAAAAACACTGCTGACCATGTTGGCGGCCGGCATCGAGTGATGCTCTGTCGAGCGCAAATTCATGGGAATCATCATTCGCAACCAACTGCCGTCGTCATCGATATTCTGCCGCACGCGCCATTCGGAAACCGCCAGGAAAAGATCGCGGGCCAGCAGGTCGTTAGAGGTGACTCCGCGCCGCATTGCCGCCTTTCTCATGCCGGCAGTGTCCTCCCGATCGAAGACGTAATGCACAACCGCGGGGTAGCTTTTCGGCAATGGGGCATTGTCGGGGTCGGCGCGATGAGGAATCAGCGGGGCAGGCTTGCGCATCAGGAATTGCCGGGCGCCGAGAAGGCCCACGAGCTGCTTGGGCGCCATGCGGAGCAGCTTCCTCAGAGTCAAACCGAATCGGCCGCGACCGGCTAATTTGCCGGGATCAAGTTCGGCAAGCCGAGCCCGTTTCGGGGCATTGCCATAGGCTACGGCATAAGCCACCAACAACTCTCTGAGGACCATGGCGAATCCAGCCCCGTCGCAGCAGGAGTGATGGAATTGGAGAATCAAATCTGAATCCGTTCCATCGGTGCGGACGTGGAATCGAATGCCGATCTCCCGCCGCAGATCCAATCGCGTGGCCTGAGGCAGCGGGCCGCCGACCGGAGCCGATTCCCACTTGATCGCGGGCGCGGGATTATCCACGGTGGACCATCGCAGCCGGCCGCGTCCGGATGTCTCAATCTTTGAGGCCAACAAGGGATGACGCGCTAGGACTGTGCGCACTGCCGACTCGAACGCCGCCCGATCCAGACATCCCGAAAACCGCAGGCGGACAAAACAGCTCCAAGGATAAGCGGGCCGGTCCTCCCAGAAAATAAACTCCTCCATGGTCGTCAACGGCAAAGACAAACTCATGGCGGATTCTCCTGTTTTTCCGCGTTTCCCCTTTTAAAAAGCCTCTGCAATATGCCGCGGTGCATCATCCAAGTAATCACCCGGTGCGAGAATAAGCCCTTCAAAGTGTAGAATTCCCGGAAATGTTGCGAAGATCTTCCGTCCTGCCCGATTTTTTGAAAAAGGATCATATTTTTCACCGGGCAGCGCATTTTCCGATAGTCTTTGCGGTTCCGCCGTATGAACGAACCGACCAATTGCGTGCCTCGCATCCAGGCGTCGTGAAAAAGTACGTAGCCTTGATCCGCAAGAAGCAAGTTGACGAAAAAGAAATCGACAAAAATCGAATCGTAGCGGTGGTTGCCGTCAATAAAGGCGAAATCAAAACTCCTCCGGGCGGTAAGCAGTTGAGGTAGCACTATGTAGGAATAATCCGGATGGAAATCCAGCCGCCCGCTATATCCCAATGAGTCGATGTTCTCCAAGCCCAGGTTGCCATATTGATCTTGAAAGGGATCCATACACGTGTGTGTGCCATGGTGCGCCGACATGATCGAGCAGGCCGAAGCCCCGTGGGCCAGTCCGATTTCCAGGGTCCGGCTCAGATTATGTTCCTTTACCCAGCGGTGCATAAATTCTCCTTCCACTGGGCGAACGGAAATATAGCGCTTCGACTCCGGAATGCGAATCCGCCCAAGCAATTCTTTAATATCCACATTGGCATTATCAGGTGCGGGCGAAGCGATATTATCGTGATACATGACAGGCCTCTTTCGCCGGATTATTTTCAGATAAATTGCCGCCTTGTTCAAGCATTTCCAACAAAGTCTCCCGGCTTGAATGCTGAAATTTAAATCCCAACTCCTGAACCAACCGGTTGGAGGCCACGAGCCAGGGATAGCGGAGAAAGTAGAGGAAACCCGGCGGATATTTGTGCGGCGGAAAATGCGTCTTCCATGCCATCCAGGCCAGGAGCCGTCCCAGCCAAAACGGCGCGCTGATCCGCCGCCGACCAGTCAGCTCTCCGAGTTCCGAGATAGGTATGGCGTCGGGCGGAGCGAGATTGTAGAACCCACTTCCCTGTCTACCCAGAATCCGGTGGATCGCCGCCGAGACGTCGTCTTCGTGCACCAATTGAATTGCCGTGTCGACGCGATCCAGCAATACAATAATCGGCATCTTAAAGAGCAGATGCCGCAAATAATTGTCCATGCGGGGACCGCCCACTATGCAAGGCCGCACGCAACTCACGGCGATTTGCGGATGTTCTTCGGCGAACCGGACGAGCGTCGCTTCCAATTCAACCTTGTGCGCCGCGTAGGAGAACTGGGTTCCTGCCCGACCCGGCCAGAAGTCGTCCAGCGGCACCGGGTTGTCCGGCCAGGCGCCCAAGGCCGTAGCGCTGGAAGTGACCAACAAGCATTCTGCGCCCGCAGCCGCGGTTGCCTCTAAAACATTCCGGCTGCCCTCCAAGTTAATCTCGTGCATCTTCCGCTCATCGTGCATCGGCGGCACCACAAAGGCCATGTGGACTACCGTGTCCGGTTGGAAGATCTTCAGCGCTTCCACAAGCTTCGGGCAACGCATGTCGAGTTGGAGGAACTCGTGACCGCTGGGATCCCGAGGCGGCACGATGTCCAAGCCCAAGATCTTCAGCTCGGGTTCGTGCGCGGCGAAGTATCTAATCAGACTACTTCCCAAATATCCAGAACTGCCTGTGATAGCAATGCGTTTCATCCAATGTGCCGACCAGATGTGTGCGGATCTGCGTGATCAAAGATCGATGGAGTATTATAATGACGGTTCTGGGATCCGGGCAATTCCGCGAACCGCCGCAGCCTGGAGTATCGCTGCCAGGTGCGCCTGATCCAATCCGTTCCCCTCGATGACCACGCGGCCGATTCGCACTGCCTCGGCAGCCGCCAAATCACTGTCGCCCAAAGCCCGAAAAGTATCTGCATCGAGTTGGAAAACCGCCGAACACTGGGGACTAAGTCCGTTTTCGACCTCCGTCAACCGGCCGTTGTGCAATATAAGCTTCCACTGCCCTCCGGCAGGCCCGCTTATGTCCAATCCGAGGCAGTGATTTCCCCAAAGGTTCGGAACCATTGGCATGTGGTGGCGGGGCAATTTGTGCATGTGATCGTGGATATCGAAGTCCAGCCGGATCCTTCGGCGTTGGGTCTTTCCGAAATTGCTCTGGATGGCGTAGCGCGCCAGATTTAGAAGCATTTCCGCGTCCATCTCCGGACATTCCAGCGGCGCCGCGGCCGCGCGGTTGGTATCGTCGAATTGCGGATCGTCGCGCCAATAGGCACGGTAAATTTCCATCTGCTGGCGGAAATTATCGAGGAACCAGTTCCCGTTACAGAGTAAAAGATCCTTTTCGTCCGCCAGGGTGGAATACTCTTCCACGGCATGTTGTATTACATTGGCTATCAGCGTAAGCGTGGGTGGCCGAGGTGTAACCAAATGGTAGGTTCGCCCATGCAAGCTTTTGCGAGAAAAAATGTGCGTAAGCACCGCCGAGACCCAATCGACAGGTACGAGATTCTTGTATTCCTTGCCTGTCAGCCCCAAACCTTCAACCAGGTAATGCCCGGCCGTGGAGCCCCGCACCATCCGGCTGACCAAAGTGTGCGCCAGCTTCACCATCACGTAAAAACCATGAAATGTCGCCGTATAGCCTGTCTGCGAATCGCCCACGATAATTGACGGGCGATAGATCGTGGGCGGCTCGATCCAGGGGCAGGCCAAAACCAGCTTCTCGGCCTCAATTTTACTGTGTTCATAATCGTTTCCGGGCGTTTGGCCCACGTCTAACTCGGTCTCCAGCACTCGACCCTGGCGCAACCCGCACACATATGCAGTGGAAAGATAATGTAATTGGCGGATCCCCACAGTGCGGCAAAGATCGAGGATTCGCCGCGTGCCTTCGAGGTTGCTGAGCCAAGGTTCGCCGTCTCGTCCGTTGCTATGGAATGTCAGGTTGGCGGCGTTGTGAATCACGGAGCGGCAATGTCGCGAAATCCACCGCAGGTCGCCGCTGGACAGACCAAGATCCACCTCCGATAACTCTCCCTCGATCACCACCGGCCGAGGCAAGGGGGTCCGAAGTTCGGCTTCAAAACGAGATAAGATCGATTCGATCCGCCGTCGAGCCGATTCGCGTTTGGACGGACGCACAAGCACGGCCAGACGATGTCCCTTTTGGAGATTATCTCGCAATAAATATGATCCCAGCAGCCCAGTGGCGCCGGTGAGCAAATGGTATGTCATCACTTGACCTTTGGCGGACTTAATCGATTAAACAAAATTTGCTTTCTACCGCAAATAAAACTTTTCAAATGGCCGATGAACACATCGGCGGGTGCTCTTGATACTACTTATAGGGGATATTGCCCCAGAATGGCACATTAGGGAAATTACCTATATCATCTTCATGCTGAGAAGATCGTCAAGCGGGCCAGCGGCAAGAAATTTTAACCTTGTCCACCATTTTTTCACTAAGAGTTCCTACATATCTGAGATGGATTGGCACTGGCGGCGTTAAAGTTGGATGTGTTGCCCCCTCGCGACGATGAAATCGCTCCAAGATCGGAAGTGTGACGCACGAACTTTGCCACCGCAATGAAATATATGTAACTTTGGTTGCCGACTAACTGGCCGATGATTAGTGCGCCGATCCAAAGGCCGATGGTAAAACAGAAGTTTACAACACTTCTTACAATATTCAGCCCGAAACGGCTGAAAATGAAATAACGGTCCCCTCCGAAATATCGACGGAACCCGTTATAAGCGAATATCTTGGAGATTCTCTATCTAGTGGACAGGGCCGGGATTGAACCGGCGACACCTGGATTTTCAGTCCAGTGCTCTACCAACTGAGCTACCTGTCCAAATACTGTAAAACGACTTTTAAAGTCGCCCAACAGTAATATGCAATCGGCATAGGGAAACGCTCATAATATAGGTTACATTGAAGACCTGTCAATTGGGGTGGATACAATCGCCACCGTTGGCCCGTGCAGTACCACCCAGTGAATGCCGATTATAAGACAAATATGGGCAAACGTCCGGAAGCGAGTTCTATCCGTTAACAGACGCACTCCACTTTTTTTACAGGCAAAAATGAGGTAAAACATCTCGACAACTCTGTTTCTCTTATTTGATATCTTTTTTGTAGCAGCTTCCATTCAGACCGGGCAATGCCCGGCGATACTTTCTATTATCTAGGAGAACCGTCATGGGCGTTAAGGGATTGCGAAATGCGGCCATTGTTGCCTTTGTTTTGAGTATGGCAGCCCTGCTATTGGGCGGATATTTTGCCATGGATAAAGTGCCGCCGATACCTGAAAAAGTCGTTTCCGCAAAGACCGTGTTGACTGATCATGATACTATCATGCAGGGCCAAGACGTTTACCAGCGTTACGGACTGATGGACCACGGCAGCGTCTGGGGCCACGGAACTTTGCGCGGGATGGATTTCTCGGCCTATACGCTGCACAAAATCGGGCAGCACATGCGAGATTTTATGGCCGCCGGCGGTCAACCGCGTGCCGGGGCTTACGACGAACTGCCCGCCGACCGCCGCCGGGAAATCGATGCCGACGTGTGTTATGAAATCCACGTCAACCGCTACAACAGCGATACTAAAACGCTCGATCTTACGCCCGCCCAAGCCTACGCCCTGGCGCAAATCCGCGATTATTGGGAAATAGAATTTTACGAAGGCGATCCTGGATACGGCTTTTTGAAAAATACCATTCCCACGCCAGAGGAACGGAGTAAAATCGCCGATTTCTTTTTCTGGACCGCTTGGGCGGCGGGCACTAATCGGCCCGGCCTGTCGTATACATATACCAACAACTGGCCGTCCGATCGCTCGGTGGGAAACTACGCCTCGACCGAGGCCTTGGTCTGGAGCATCGGATCGATAATATCATTGTTCTCCGTGCTGGGACTGGTGGTTTACATCGTTCACCGCTACCATTTCTTTTACGGCGAGGCGCGGGCGGTGGAAGCGTCCTATAAACTTTTACAAATGCCAGTCACGCCCAGCCAGCGGGCCAGCGCCAAGTTCTTCCTTGTCGCCGGGCTGCTTTTTGTTGTACAAATATTCAATGGCGGACTTCTAGCACACTATACAGTGCATCCCGGCAGTTTCTACGTGAAATTCATTGGCGATATGTATCCTTACAGTTGGGCGAAAAGCTGGCATCTGCAACTGGCCATTCTATGGATCGCCATATCCTGGATGGGCACGGCCATTTATCTCGCCCCTCTGGTCGCCGGACGCGAGCCGAAAGGCCAGCGCCTGCTGGTCAACATCCTCTTTGTCGCCGCCGTGGCCGTGACCGTGGGAAGCCTGCTCGGCGAAGTGCTGGGCATCAAGGGCTATTTGGGCCAGGCCTGGTTCTGGCTGGGACATCAAGGCTGGGAGTACCTCGAGTTGGGCCGCCTGTGGCAGATCCTGCTTTTTGGCGGCTTGATATTTTGGGTGGTGATCGTGTATCGGGCCATGGTCCCCATACTCTATCGCGGCAAGGACGAAGACGAAGAAACCGGCCATCGCAGATCGCTGACTATTTTTTACGTGCTTAGCGCAATTCTGGTTGTGGTGTTTTTTGGCTTCGGACTGCTTTACAGCCGCGGCACTCACCTGACCATCGCCGATTACTGGCGCTGGTACGTGGTCCACATCTGGGTGGAAAGCATTTTTGAGTTCTTTGGCGTGGCTGTGATTTCGCTGTTCCTGGTCACTCTGGGACTGGTCAACGCGAAATCGGCTTTGCGAGTGGCCTATCTCACTGCGATTTTGGTTTTCATCAGCGGAATTCCCGGCACCGCGCATCATTATTTCTGGTACGGCGGCCCGAGTTTCTGGCTGGCCATCGGCGGCGTGTTCAGTTCGCTCGAGCCGATTCCCTTGATTTTGCTGGTGATTCGGGCATGGATGGAATATCGCTCGATCCGGGCCGAAGGCAAAGACTACACTTACCGCTGGCCGCTGTACTTTATTACCGCCAGCAGCGTGTGGAACTTCGTGGGTGCGGGCATGTTCGGATTTATTATCAATTTGCCCATCATCAACTACTACGAACATTCCACATATTTGACCGCCAATCACGCCCATACGGCCTTGTTCGGCGTGTACGGCATGCTGGCCATTGCCCTGATACTCTATTCCTGGCGCGGCCTGGTGGACGGCAAGTATTGGAACGACGGCATCTTGAAACTCAGCTTCTGGGGCCTAAACGGCGGACTTTTCCTGATGTTCTCGATCGGTCTGTTGCCCATGGGCCTCTTGCAGACGTGGTACTCCTACGATCACGGCCTGTGGTTCGCCCGCAGCGCGGCATTTTACGAATTGCCCATAATCCAAACCCTAGGCAACTGGCGGATCGTGCCCGACACCATCCTAATAGTCCTCGGCGCCTTCCCCCTGCTCTACTTCTTGATTAGCACGTTCCCAAGGCTGCGAAAAGTGGAAAATAATGAAGATAGACAAATTATTAGATGATAAAAAACATAACGTCGGCTCGAAGCATTTAGAGAGGTAAATTATGAGATAAAACAGTTCCTAACATTTGACTGGCATCCAATCCTCGATTTTACCCTCAACTCTCGAATTTCTATTACCATCATGACGTTTATCCTTCATTAAAAGAAAGAATTACGATATGAGACAGTTATATGGCCTAATGTTTTTGGGTTTTCTTATAACGATTGTTTTCTCGATAGCCAGCGTAGTTATTCAGCACAATAATCGAAACATTCTTAAATCTGATATTACCGCGCTTGAAGGTGCTATTAGTGATGCGGAAAATACAACAATTAGTTCATCAAAGGAATCCATCGCAGATTTGCAAGCACGTCTTGAACATATTAAACACTCCAAAGAAGGGCAGCAAAGCGGTGCTTTGATATTGGCTGTCTGTAGCATGATTGGAACATTGATATCTTTAATCTCCGTTTTGATAATTGTGAGGAGCAAGGGAAATAAAGGCGTGGGGAAACAAATGTAGAATAGGGAATAAGTGAAGTACGTATCCTGAATGTATTTCAAAAACGAATTAAACCTGAAAGGATGGTGTGAGATGGAAGAACGGGTGAAGCGGCTTGAACGGTCTAATCGAGTATTGATCGTATACATTATCTTGCTGTTTATATTTGTCTTAGTTGGGCCACAGGTGAAAGATTTTTTCACTGGTGGAGCTTATCGCTCATACAAGGGCCTCGCGACGGATGCAATCGCTACAAAACATTTTACGCTGATGCAACTAAACTCGCAGCAGTCGACGCCCAAAGCCGTCTTCTATTCTGTTAACACAAATGTCATGCTATCAATGATTGATTCGACTGGTCAAACGAGCCTGGAAATCGGCATCAAGAAAGACCCGAAGCTGGGTGAAATACCCTATATCAGCTTTCAGTCCAAAACAGGACTGCAAGTCCTGGAGCCGGACGAACAGGGAAAAGTTACCTGGAAGAATAAAGGTGGAGACTAAAAATGTTAGGAACCATTTATTTCAAGATTCGGTTACCTGAAATTGCATGATTCTGGTTTCAGCAACGCGTATCGAGGCGTCAAGAACCTCAATGCCGATGAGGTTGCCTTCTTCATCATAATCCAGGATTACGCCGGGTCTTCGTCGCTTTCCGCTACCGGATCGGATTTAAGCTCGAAAGTTAGAATAGCGTCAGGCCATTCAGGCCAGTGCCGGCTGTCTAATCAGGTCTTCAATTACTCCTCGCTCGCCCTCCATCTCCACCAGATCGATGCTGTCATAGGGAATCTCCATTTTCTTAAACCAGGCGACAATGGCCTCGTGGTCTTTTGCCTCCAGGACGCACCATACTTTTCCTTTAGTAAGGTTGAAGAGACTGCGATATCCCTTGACATCGGTTTCGTGCTGGGACGCTTCCGCGACCTGGCAGATTTGTTCCGGGGTGAAAGCGCCGGGGGCAACGTATGTGTGCAAAAAAACTTGTGCATTTTTATGTCCTCCTTTTAAAATATGGGGTTCTGGACATTAAAATTCTATTTCCGGCGTACAAAGAAAAGTACATGCCCATGGGGGGTTGCGTTTGAGATGCGTCGGTGTTTTCAGCAAGCAAGATGCGTAAAATCAAGCGCCGGAAATAACGTTTTTTCCAAAACGCCTCTATTAATCCACGCAAAACATTTTCGGGGCGGGAAGTTTGCTGCCGATGATTTGCCCGTAGCGGGCGTCCAGTTCGCGGAAATTCGATTGCAGAAAATCGTAGACCGATTCCGGCGGCGATTCTTCCAGCCACTGGTCGACCATGAGCGACACCTGGCGGTCGAATTGTTTTTTCGACGGGCCGTGGGCGAAACAGCGATTGCCGAACCGTCGCAGGTCGCCGTCGCATTTCGGGCCGATGTGCCACAGTTCGTGGACCACGGTATCGAGTTTTTCCCTGAAGGGTAGGTCCAGGAATCGGGGCAGATAGAAGTTGAGGATGTACAGCATCTCCTCGCCGTTGTGATCTTTGACTTTTTGCATTCCCCATTTCCGCCCGCGGCGTACGGTATGAATTCGGCCGCCGGGAAAGCGCAGCGGCGTGAGCGTGGCATACATTCCCGCCCTGGTGCCCGATCGGGCTTGCGAAAAACTCACGGCCACCCGGCTCATATCGATGTGATTAAGCGATTCCAACCGGTGTACAATATCTTTGCAGAGCAGGCGTATGTGGTGGGTAAAATCGAAACCGTTGTTCACGGCTAGTTTTTGATGCAACTCGTATGAGAATTGAGAAACCGTGGGCGGTTTCGGTTATAGGTAAGCTTCTTTGCGACGAGCTTTATTCAGCCGGCGTTTCCGCGGAGGCGTCATCCGATGCCGGTTCCGAGGCGGTTGATTCGCCCTCGGCCGTTTCGTCGGTATCGAACGAGGGGCGGACGGCCTTTTTATGGACGCGATCGTTTTTGCCCACAAATTCCAAAATCGCCCTGGTGCCGGCATCGCCCAGGCGGGGTTTTGGCAAACGCAATATTCGGGTATAACCCCCGTCCCGGTCGGCAAAGCGCGGGGCAATCTCGTCGAAAAGGATATTTACCGCCTTTTTGTTTCCCAGCAACCTCAGTGTGCGGCGCCGCGCAGCCACTACCGGGGCCATGGCTTGGGCCCATTCCTGCCACTCCTGGCTTTCCCGCCAGGCCCGCCACTTATCGCTATGTCGTTCAGCGTCGGAGGCCAGTTTTTCGGCGGCTTCCTGTTGGGGCAATGTGTCGCGGGCAATGGTGATGCAACGCTCGACCAGCGGCCGGACCTCCTTGGCCTTTTGGATGGTGGTGATAATACGGCCTTTGGTCTTGGGCGCGTTGTCTTCATCCTCGGCGTCACGTTCGGTCAAGATAAGCGCGCTGGCCAGATTGCGGAGCAATGCCCGTTGATGATTCGGATTACGGCCGAGCTTGCGGCCTCGTCTTCTATGTCGCATGGTCGTGCCGTTTTACTGTAAAAAAAGGGGAAATAAAAATTTAGCCCGCCGTGAATACGCGGCGGGGCAAAAAGGAAAAATATTTTACTCATCCCCGGGCGTATTCACCCCGGGGCTAAATTTGTTTTTTAATGTACGATCGCGGCGGTCGGCGGCGCCGGGCGCATGCCCAAGCGCAGGCCGATGTCGGCCAGTTTTTCGCGAACTTCGGTGAGCGTGGTTTCGCCGAAGTTGCGGACTTCCAGCAACTGGTCTTCGCTGCGCTGCACCAAATCGCGGACGGTGTTGATGTTTTCCGACTCCAAACAGTTGGTCGCCCGAACCGACAGCTCCAGTTCGGCCAGGCTCATGTTCAGCTTGGCTTCGATCGAGGGGTCCAGCCCGTAGTTCCCCGGCGAGCGGGCTTCGCTGTGCACTGCCGGCCCCAGTTCGGAATACTGCACGAACGGGTTGAGGTGTTTTCGCAGGATCTTGGCCGCTTCGACCAAGGCCATGTCCGGAGTGACCGAACCGTTGGTCCAGATTTCCATGGTTAGCTTGTCGTAGTTGGTTTTCTGCCCGACGCGGGTCTCTTCGACATCGTACCGCACGCGAACCACCGGGCTGAAGGCGGCGTCGATGGGAATAATACCGATTTCCTGTACCTGGGGCGTGTGCTCGGTGGATGGCACGTACCCGCGGCCGTTCTCGACCACCATTTCCAAAAGGAATGGCACGTCTTCGGTCAAGGTGGCGATGAGGTGGTTCTTGTTGATCACTTCCACCTGGTCGTCGTTTTGCACGTCGGCCCCGGTGATCGGACCTTTGATATTCTTTTCGATCCGCACGACCCGGGTTTGCTCGCTGTAGTTTTTTACCACCAGCGATTTGACGTTCAAGACGATATCGGTTACGTCTTCGACCACGCCCGGCAGGGTGCTGAATTCATGCAGCGTGCCGTGCAACTTGATCTGCGTCACCGCGCTGCCTTCCAGGCTGGAAAGCAGGATGCGGCGGAGACTGTTGCCTATGGTCACCCCGAATCCGCGCTCGAAAGGCTCGGCTATGAACTTGCCGTAGGTCGGGGTAAGGGCAGACCGATCTGCCGTAATCAGGCTGGGTAATTCTAATCCGCGCCAACGAATTCGCATGTGTAAACTCCGATCCAATTTACTGGCGGCTGGAGCAGCGGCTACTTGGAACATAGCTCCACGATCAGGTGGGGCTGAACAGGGATGGACATATCGGTGATTTCGGGAAGGCGAAGCACATGGCCTTCCGGCTGCGGGCCTTCCGCGCGGCTGAGGAAATCGGGCACGTCGTGCGGCACTTCGGCCATGTTCGCCTCGACCAACTGCGTACTTTTGGGACGGCTATTAACCTTGATCGCGTCGCCGGGACGAACGAGAAAACTGGGTATGCTCACCCGCCGCCCGTTTACGATTATGTGCCCGTGCGTGACCAACAAACGCGATTGCGCCCTGGACCGGCCGAAACCCAACCGGTACACGATATTATCCAGCCTGCGTTCCAGCAGGCTCATCAACCTTTCGCCGGTGTTTCCTTTTCCTTTTTCGGCCATGGCGAACAGCTTGCGGAACTGGCGCTCCAAAAGACCGTAATGATTTTTCACCTTTTGCTTTTCGCGCAGGTGCAGGCCGTAATCGGTGAGTTTGCCGCGGCGGGCGACGTTCATCCCCGGCGGGGAATCGCGGCGCTCAAACGCGCATTTGGGCGTATCGCAGCGCGTGCCCTTGAGAAACAGTTTCATTCCCTCGCGGCGGCACAACCGGCATACTGGTCCATGTTGACGAGCCATACCTTACTGAACTCCACTCCAAAAAAATAAAAAAATTCCGATTATTATTTATACCGTATTGCAAATAATCCCGCAGGTTGTAATCCGCCGGTTATTAAATTACACGCGGCGGCGTTTTTTCGGGCGGCACCGTTATGCGGCAAGGGCGTTACGTCCTCGATCGATTTGATCTTCAACCCGGCGGCCTGCAAGGCGGTGATCGCGCTTTCCCGCCCGCTTCCAGGCCCCTTCACTTTCACTTCCACTTCCTTCATGCCGAACTTGATGGCCTTATCGGCGACCTGTGGGCCGACATCTGGCCGGCAAAGGGGGTGCTTTTGCGGCTCCCCTTGAATCCGCAGGTGCCGGCACTGGCCCAGCATAGGGTTTCGCCCTTGGAATCGGTGATTGTAATCAAGGTGTTGTTGAACGTCGCCTTGATGTGGGCCAGCCCACCGTTACGCCTCGCGCGCTCTGCGCCGTGCCGGTGTTGCTTT
>CAWJPM010000006.1:0-545064 GCA_963844755.1 Pirellulales bacterium | reverse complement strand
GCGCCGTGCGTTTGAAACCACATGTTTCGCCACCCCCAGCGCCATGGCTACCAGGAAAAATCGCGCGGTTCGCAGCAGGTCCAGTCTGGTCAAAGGGCGCAGCCACCAGATGATCCCCAAAAGGAGCACCGGCAGGACTACAGCCGATCCCTTGCTGAGCATCGCCAATACAAACGCCGCCAGGCTTCAGCCAGTACCAGAAAGGAAAGGATGAAGGATGAAGGATAAAGGATGGAAAAGTTTTATCTAGTTCCCACGGTTCTCCGCCGGGAACGTTTTAGGTTTCATGCCCACGCTTGCCGTGGGCATGAAAGCCCTTTATATACCACAAAATCAATAACAGGAAGAACAACATGGCCATGGTGTTTTTCGCTGGGCTATCCAGGCCACCGGACTCGACGTTCACCGGGTGCACGGCGAAGATGATGGCTGCCAAGAAATGCCCGGGAATGGACAGCTTCCGCAAGATGATCCAAATCAGCAGCGTCTCGATTATGTGCAATATCAGGTTGGTGACGTGATAGCCGGTCGAGTGCATGCCCCACTCACGCCATTCGATCCAGCGCGCGGAATTTGTTACGGGCCAGTAGTCGTCGGCTTCGGCGGTGCACCAAAATTGATAAAGGCCGTCGGAGGCCTTGGTAAGATCATTATTTGATACAGCCGGTCATCGTCCAATATGAATCCGCCGGTCATCGAGGGGCGGTAAGCCAAGAATACGGCAAGGACGATTATTACTGTGCCAGCCAGAAGGCGAAGGTAAAGCACTACCGGGAAAAAGGCCCCTCGATGGGCTTGGGAAGCTTGTTTACTGGTAGACCTCTTGCGTTTAAACATTCCCGGACCGCGCCTGGATTGCTATGGCATATGACGGGTTTATTGCGTCTATTTTACAGTATAGTATGTTGTGTCAATACGAACCTGCAGCGGCCCAAAAAAACTGCTAGAGTAACTTAATACTAAGGCGGGGAGCCAGTTTGGGAAGGCGGCTTATCTGGCGGGCTGGTCAAACCGGCACGGTAGGTATTCAACCAGTCTTCGTCTTTCCTGGCCAATTCCGTTTGCCCCTGCGAGCGGGCAAGTTCTATGGCCTTCTGGGCCGCGGCAATGGCCTCGGATGATTGTTTCACACTGGCATAAGTCAAAGCCAAATTAATGTACAGCGAGGCGTCGTTGGGTTTTAGCCGCAAACCCTGCTTGTAATGCTCGATTGCCTCCCGCGGCCGACCTGCTTTGATCAGGCGCGCCTAGGTTGTTATGAACCTCAGGGTAATCTGGTCTCAAAGCCAAGGCTATCTGGTACTGTTCGATCGCCTCCTCAATCCGGCCTGATTGAAACAACGCGTTGCCCAGGTTGTAATGGGTCTCAGAGGAGTTGGGGTTGATTGCCAGGGCTTGCCGATAATGTTCGATGGCCACCGAAACCCGGCCTGTTTGGTCTAACAGGTCGCCCAGATCGTTTTGCGCTTCGATGTAATCGGGTTTTAGGAGCAAAGCTTGCCGATAATGTTCGATAGCCTGTTGATTTTGGCCCAAGGCTTTAAAATCGTTTCCTAAATAAAAGTGAGCGTCTGGTAAGTCGGAGTTGATTCCCAGGGCTTGTTGGTAATGTTGGATTGCCTCTTTCGGCCGACTTGCCAGATCTAGCGCCAACCCCATGTTGATGTGGGCCTCTATGAAGTCGGGTTTTTGCTCCAAGGCTTGCCGGTAACATTCGATGGCCTGTTGATTTTGGCCCAAAAATCTATAAGCGTTGCCCATGTTATAGAGGGTCTCGTGATAACCGGGTCTCAGCCGCAGGGCTTGTCGGAAATGAGGAAATGCATCCTGTGGCCGGCCTGCTTCGACCAATGCGATACCCAAATTGTTGTGGGCCAACCAACAATTCTGATCTTTTTCCAGCGTGGCTTGGTACAAGGTAATCTCGCCGCGATAAAGCATATTTTGCTGCCACGTGAGAAACATGAAAGACCCCGCCGTGGCAATGGCGGCGGCAGTCGCTGCCCAGCCCGGTTTACCCCGTGCCCGACTATGCCATGCGCTCCAGCCCGCCGATACAAGGGCGATCAGCCCGATAATAGCGATATGTTGATAATGGTCCGCCACCAGCGAATATTTCATGAAGCCCACGTCCGTAAAACCCATCACCGGCGCCAAGGCCACGCAGAAGAACCCCCAGGCGAACAAGAAGGGCCGGCCCCAGCTTGCTCTATACCGCCAAAGAACGGCCGTAACGGCCAATGCCGCCAAAAGCGGTAGCCACCACAGCGGATTGCCGGTCTTGATACTCCACTGCGGATAGATGAAATCCAGATCAAGCGGCAAAAGCGCCTTGTAAAGGTAGAACCACAACACTCCGCCGGCGCCCAACAAGCGCTCGGAAAAACTGGCAATCCGGATCACTATGGCCTCGCCGTGCGTTTGAAACCACATGTTTACCGCCGCCAGCACCATGGCTACCAGGAAAAATGGCGCGGTTCGCAGCAGGTCCAGTCTGGTCAAAGGGCGCAGCCACCAGATGATCCCCAAAAGGAGCACCGGCAGGACTACAGCCGATCCCTTGCTGAGCATCGCCAATACAAACGCCGCCAGGCTCAGCCAGTACCAGAAAGGAAAGGATGAAGGATGAAGGATAAAGGATGGAAAAGTTTTATCTAGTTCCCACGGTTCTCCGCGGGAACGTTCGGGTGCCATGCCCACGCTTGCCGTGGGCATGAAGGCCTTTATATACCACAAAATCGATAACAGGAAGAACAACATGGCCATGGTGTTTTTTCGCTGGGCTATCCAGGCCACCGACTCGACATTCACCGGGTGCACGGCGAAGATCATGGCTGCCAAGAAATGCCGGGAATGGACAGCTTCCGCAAGATGATCCAAATCAGCAGCGTCTCGATTATGTGCAATATCAGGTTGGTGACGTGATAGCCGGTCGAGTGCATGCCCCACTCACGCCATTCGATCCAGAGCGCGGAATTTGTTACGGGCCAGTAGTCGTCGGCTTCGGCGGTGCACCAAAATTGATAAAGGCCGTCCGGGGAGCTGATAAGAGTGTTTTTGGTCAGAAGCCCGTCGTCGTCCAATATGAATCCGCCGGTCATCGAGGGGCGGTAAGCCAAGAATACGGCAAGGACGATTATTACTGTGCCAGCCAGAAGGCGAAGGTAAAGCACTACCGGGAAAAAGGCCCCTCGATGGGCTTGGGAAGCTTGTTTACTGGTAGACCTCTTGCGTTTAAACATTCCCGGACCGCGCTCGGATTGCTATGGCATATGACGGGTTTATTGCGTCTATTTTACAGTATAGTATGTTGTGTCAATACGAACCTGCAGCAGCCCAAAAAAACTGCTAGAGTAACTTAATACTAAGGCGGGGAGCCAGTTTGGGAAGGCGGCTTATCCGGCGGGCTGGTCAACCCGGCACGGTAGGTATTCAGCCAGTCTTCGATTTGCCTGGCCAATTCCGTTTGCCCCTGCGAGCGGGCAAGTTCTATGGCCTTCTGGGCCGCGGCGATGGCCTCGGATGATTGTTTCACACTGGCATAAGTCAAAGCCAAATTAATGTACAGCGAGGCGTCGTTGGGTTTTAGCCGCAAATCCTGCTTGTAATGGTCGATTGCCTCCCGCGGCCGACCTGCTTTGATCAGCGCGGAGCCTAGGTTGTTATGAACCTCAGGGTAATCTGGTCTCAAAGCCAAGGCTATCTGGTAATGATCGATTGCCTCCTCAATCCGGCCTGACTGGAACAACGCGTTGCCCAGGTTGTAATGGGTCTCGGCAATACGGGGATTAAGCAGTAATGCTTTCTGGCATTGTTCGATTGCTTCCAGAAACCTGCCTGTTCGGACCAATGCGGCGCCTAAATTATTATGGGCCTCGGTGTATCCGGGCTTCAGAGCCAGGGCTTGCCGATAATATTCGATTGCCTCCTGCGGTCGGCCCGTATGTGAATATGCGTTTCCCAAGTTGTAGTACGCCTCATAAAAACCGGGATCAAACCGCAATGCTTTCTGGCAATATTCAATCGCCTCCGCAGGGCGGCCGGCTTGAATCATTGCATTTCCCAGGTTGTTTAGGGCCTGGGGGTAATCGGATTTTATCGCCAGGGCTCGCTGGTAATGAGCGATTGCATCCTGAGGCCGGCCTGCTGCGATCAGTGCAATTCCCAAGTTGTTGTGGACCAACCAGCAATTTGGATTTTTTTCCAGCGTGGCCTGGTACAGTGTAATCTCGTTATGATAAAGCCCATTTTGCCGCCAAGTCAGAAACGCGAGAATAGCCACCCCAGCAACGGCAAGGGCCGTTGTCGCCCTAATTGTTTCGCCCTGAGTAAAGCGATGCCATGTGCTCAAGGCCGCCGCAGCCATGGCAATCACCCCGATGATGGCTATGTGTTGATAATGGTCTGAAACAAGGGTGACTTTCATGAAGCCCACGTCTGTAAAACCCATCACCGGCAGGAGCGACAGGCAGAAAAACCCCCAGGCGAACAAAAACGGCCGGCCCCAGGTTTTTCTATATCGCCAAAGAACGGCCGTAACTGCCAATGCCGCCAAAAGCGGTAGCCACCACAGCGGATTGCCGGTCTTGATGCTCCACTGCGGATAGACGAAATCCAGATCAAGCGGCAATATCGCCTTGTAAAGGTAAAACCACAACACTCCGCCCGCGCCCAACAGACGCTCTAAAAAATTGGCGTGGCGGATAACTTCCCAGGAACCGTGCGTTTGAAACCATATGTTTACCAGAGATAGTATGGCGGAAACCGCGAAAAACGGCGCGACCCACGCCATGTCCCGCCTTGCCAGAGGACGGAGCCACCACACGATCATCAAAAGCACAACCGGTAAGACCGCCGCGGATCCCTTGCTTAGCATGGCCAAGACGAATGCCGTAAGACTCAGGCAATACCAGTGGATAGGGATTAGAGATTGGGGCTTAGGGATTGGTTTAGCCGCGAACGGGTACCATGCGAAGCATGGTCGGTGAGCGCGTTCGATGAATTTCAAATACCATAATATCGACAACAGGAAGAACAACATCGCCAGCATGTTCCTCAACTGCGAGATCCAGGCCACCGATTCCACGTTTACCGGATGCGCGATGAAGATCACGGCTGCCAGGAAGGCCCCGGATATCGACAACTTTCGTAAAATGATCCAAATCAGCCAAGACTCAACTATGTGCAAGATTAGATTAATGGCGTGGTAGCCGGCAGGATTCATCCCCCACATCCGCCACTCGAACCAAAACAAGGTATAGGTTACTGGATAGTATTCCAGCGCTTCAGTAGTAAACCAGAATCGGTACAGGCCGTCGTCGGCCTTGATCAGGTCGTTGTTGGTCAACAGGAGATCATCGTCCAGGATGAAACCGCCATTTATTGAAGGAAGGTAAGCAAAGAAGACGGCAAGGACAATTATTGCCGCGCCTGCCAGAAGGCCAACGGGCAATGCTCCTGGGAAAGAAACACCTGATCGGGCCGGAGAAACTTGTTTAGCGGCTGATCGCTTGTGTTTGGACATGAGTGGTCTACAGGACGCCAAGACTATAAAACTAAATAACTCCAACTAACACCCAATCTGGATATTATACGGTATTTTAACAGGCACTGCTTGCAAGCAAACAGTGACACATCCTATGAAAAATCCGGACTAGACCAGACAGTGGCGCCGGGCACAAAATTGAAAATAGACGGTGCTTTTGATGTGGAGTGTTGAGAACAACCACTAAGCAACCAAGGATCACAGGTTTAAGGTGTTAACGCATGCTGCGATCCAGAGGCGGCCGGGCCTGCAAATTCTGCGGTATAGCCAGGGCATCCTGGTAGTAGAGCGTGGCTTCCTCCGATACCAATCGCGAACCAAGGGCCTTGCAGTGCATTTCGGCGCGGAAGATGTGATTGCCGGGGGTTTCGGCGCGTGCCCGGATTTTGAGCACGGTTTCCGCCCCGGGGGCCAGTGAGGGGATGGGCATAAAGACTACCTGGCCCGGCCCGATGCGGTTTGCGCTGCCATCGGCGCCGATCGGTTCGATACCCCTGGAAAAGTAGCCGATTACCTCGACGCCTTCGGCGTCTTTTGTCCCACGATTGCGGACTCGAATTTCGTAGACGGCATCTTCGCCGACCGGCACGGGGCCGCCGGGATCTTTCACATCGAGCGCTAAATTAGCGGCCGATTCGACCTGGGTAATGGCAAAAGTCGAGGCAATCAAATCGTCTTCGGCACTTGCGGCGACTTCCACGCGGCTGACGCCTGCGGCACTTGGAATGCACTTGATTGCGAAGGTTTGGACGGATTCGGGATTGACGCTTTCAGTGGTCCAATGCAATTTATTGCCGTTGCTTTCGCTGCGTGCGCCTTCTATGCCGCCTAGATATTTCAGTCCGGCCGGAAGCATAGCGGTGAAATTAACATTTTTTGCAGGGGCGTTGCCGGGATTGCCGAGGCGTACCACATAAGTCGCAGTCGTGCCCACAAACTGCAATTTCGGCCCTTCCACGCCGATTTCCAATACGGCCCGGCGAACGAGAACCTTCTCGGTCAATTCCGCGTGAATGCCCGCGTCGCCCTTGGCCTCGACTTGGATTTCGAGCTTTCCCGATTGGCGCGCCGTGAGTTCCACCTCGATCACTTTGTCCTCTCCGGCGGGCAACAGGCCCAGCTCGTAATTCGCCTGCACGTTCTCGCCCGCTCCAACCGGCACGAATTTGACGGTCACGCCCTCGGCATTGCCGGTGCCGCTGTTTATCATTTTCAACCGATAGGTTTCTTTTTTACCATAAAACACTTCGCGCGGCCCGTCCAGTTGCATTTCGAGTTTTGGTTCCTGGACTTCGATCAATGTTTGAGAAGTCGCGGGCTTGGACTCCCATCGCACTGCCAAATCGAAGGGACGGCTTTGGCGAGGGACTATTCGCAACGACATTTTTTCCCGCGATTTGGCCTCTAATCGTCCAACTTTCCACTGGAATGGCGCGGATATTTGAGCCGATGTTCCAATTTGAGTGGAACCGGCGCTGGCTTCCGTGCCGACAACTTCGGCCCATTCGGGAAGATTCACAAATACGATCAGATCCTCGGCTGCCACGTCGCCCGAGTTGATAATTTTAACTTCGTAAGCTGACTCTTTGCCGACCATAATTTTCCGCGGCCCCTGGGTCTCCACGCTGAGGACCGGTCCCTTGTGGGCGAAAAGAACACCGTTTTCGCTTACTGCCGGAGTTTCGGCGGTAAAAATCATGCCGGCGTCTTTTGCGGCAATAGGTTTTGGAACGGACGGTTCTTCCCCGACGGCAGCACCATCCATGCGCGTTGTCGATGAGGTCCGCTCCGCGACCACGGGATGATCGGAAGACGACATTGCGGCCGGACGTTTGGCCGGAGTGGGCCTGCCGGTAGCGTTGGCCCCGGCGGTTTTGCCCTTTATCGGCTCGGTCGATTTGACAAATGAGGATGATGATTCGACCTCCGTGGGCTGGGATCCTTTTTGGGCGGATGCCCCTTCTATAGCGGATGACGAACCCGGCGCCGATGAATTGGCCGAGGTTATCGAAGTACCCGGAGACGTTGTTACGGAAACTTTCTTCGCGAAATTGTCAAGCGAACCTTCCTTTGAAGGATTATCAAATGCCGATTTGCGAAATTGTGAAAATTGTTCGTGCAACGGCCGGGTAACCAGATTACCCTGGTCGGAAAGTTCCGCGGTGCCTTCGGTATTTTTATTTGAAGCAACAACCGGCGATTGTTTCGGTGGTGCTATCGGCAGGGCCTGAGTGTTCTCCGGAGTATCGATATTGTCCTGAACCGGCGTGTTTTCAAAATACCTGTGTCCCGGACGATTATCCGCCGTCTGCTGTGAGGGCGAAGAGGTGTTATTATCAGAGCGATAAACTCGAACCGGCCGTGAGGATGAATCGCCGGCCGTTTGTTGCTGATTGGCATTCAATGTCTTTATGGTAGTCCCGGTCTGGGGATCGGGGTTATCGCCGGAAACCTGGTTCGGGGAGTATTTTCCAGGTATTGGCCGGGGATTCTGCTTGCTATTTTGCGCATTCTCTTTATTATCTCTATTTTCTCCCTTGTCTTTATTATTTGGCAATAAGCCGCCAAAGATCATCTGACCAAAATCATCCAATCGTTCTCCGATAGTTTTACTACCCGAACCGGATGATGTACCTTGGGCATTGGCAGCGGAGCCTAAGCTTAGAACTTCTAGAAGAATAATGACCGTGAAAGCTTTTCTTACTAACATATTTTCCACCCTGCGCACATTAAGGGCAGCGGATTAAAAGTACTCCACCTTGGGTATCGTCACGGTGAGTTCTTGGGTTTAGTCAACTTTTCCGATTTGCGCGGAAAGAGGGGATAGTAAAAAAAACCCATTAAGGAATGCATGGCAAGATGCGCAACAGGCGAATGATAGAGAAGAACCCGGATGATGCAATCCTGTTGTGGTTTATTTAGTTTTCCATGTTTTAAAGAATGATATAAAACTTTGATGCAGGTCTGGAATGCGGTGTTTTAGGCGATCGCTCAATAAGTCGGGAGGATTTTGGTTTTGGAGGTCAGAGAGATAATGTACCAATTCTTCGCGTGCTTCCGGCGGTCCATTAAGCATAAAGCAGACCCAGGCCCAGGAGTCCCGATATTCAGCCTTGCCCATTTTTGAGATATCAGTGCAGTTTTCCAGGCTTTCAATGCCAGGGACTATGCCCAGCAGGACGTTCCAACGAATGCTGCCCAGATGCGGGTTGCCCAAAGCGCGTTGTTCAGCGGGCAGTTCAAAATAGCCGGCTAGGCCTTCGTCCAGCCATAGGGGAATATTTTTCAATGATGCGTGCAACAAGGCGTGGGTGCATTCGTGGCGGAGGTTGACGTCGAATTGCTGACTGCGATATGCAAAAACTCTGCCCGATCCCCCGTCCTTGATGTAAACCGCCCGGCGAAACGGCACGTTGGGATAGTGCTCTTTCAGATAGCGATCGTATGTTTGCCGGTCATGGAAAAGATAAATCTGAACTATTTCCTTTGCCGGAGCGATGCCCAATGCGTGCACCAGGTCGATTTGCAATTGGGACAGTTCATTTGATAAAGGCTCGATGTCTTTAAGTGGAAAATCAGCTCGGCAGACAAAGGGCCCCGTCGTTCGCGTATCTGGCCAGTCGGCGGCAGTTCCGCCAAGGACCGCGATCAAGGCAAACATCAAGGAAAACCCGTCAAGAGCGGCAGGTTTCTTAACTATGGACAGTCGCGGAAAAGGCATCTAAGCGGATTGGGAGAAGGTAATAGGTTATGGATTATAGGTTATGGGGGTGATGCTTTTATGGGAAATTAAATAGAGTTCTCATAAGCGTCAAGGGCAATAAGAACGTTCGGTTATGGGGCCGACATTGTCTGTTAAAGGATGCCGGCAATCGAATTATTACCCGCTGCTGCCATGTTTGGGATTTACAAAAACTATCCCTATCCCCTTTTCTATTAACCTGTTATGGATCATGATATAGGTATGAAACAAGCGATTGGTGTTGACGTTTCGAGTGGAATTTGGTACTTTTCTACCCTGCCCGGGGGGCTATGGTAGCAGATTTTTCAGTAGCTGGAGCAAAATAAGATTATGCCGTATTCTGCGATAGGCCCCATTGCCATACATTTACCGGAAAAAGTAGAGAATATAGATCAACTCTCGTCGCTATTCGCCAAATGGGATATCGAGACGATCTATGCCAAGACGGGCGTGCGGAACCGCCACATAGCCGGACCGGACCAATGCGCGTCTGACCTGGGCGTGGCGGCGGCCGAAAGACTTTTCACCCGCTATAACATAGACCGCGAATCGATCGACTTCCTTTTGTTTTGCACGCAAACCCCCGATTACATCCTGCCCACCACGGCCTGCATCATGCAGCATCGCCTGGGGCTGCCTACTTCCATCGGCGCGTTGGATTTCAACCTGGGATGCTCGGGATTTGTCTATGGTTTGTCGATTGCCGACGGTCTGATTCGCAGCGGCATAGCAAAACGTGTGCTCTTGATCACGGCCGAAACCTACTCGAAATATATCGACCCCAGCGACCGATCGCTGCGAACCATTTTCGGCGACGGGGCGGCTGCCACATTGGTCGAGGCCTCGGCCGAGCCTTCGCTGGGCCAATTCATCTTCGGCACCGACGGGCGCGGGGCCAATACCTTGATGGTTACCGAAGGCGGGGCACGGCCCAAAGACGCCGCAATCCAGCCCAGCAAACGCAAACGCTGGCCCAGCAGCCTGTTCATGGATGGGCCGGAATTGGTCAAGTTCTCGCTCGACGTAGTGCCGCCCATGATCGACCGGCTCTTGGCACAATCGAAATGGACCCGTGACAAAGTTGACATATATCTCATGCACCAGGCAACGGCGTTGATGTTGGATCAACTCCGCAAGCGACTGGACCTGGACTTGGAAAAACTCCCCGAGGCCTTGGAACACTACGGCAACACGGTTTCCTCTACGCTTCCGATTTTGATAAACGACCTCCGGGCCGGCGGCCGTTTACGGCCCGGCAAACAGACGCTGATGATCGGTTTCGGCGTGGGACTCTCCTGGGCTGGATGCGCATGGACCGAAACCTGGCAAGCCCAACAGTGCGAATGTGCGCCGGTCGAAGCACATCGCGAAGCGGCGTGAATATTAATAAGTAGTGGGGCAGATTGCTAATCTGCCAAAAAAACAGGTTGGCAACCTGCCCCACAGATCATTGCCCAGTCAAAGGTTAATAAGGGAGCAATCATGTCTGCCGCGGATTGGCGTGAGCAGTTGCCGTCTAAAATACGCGTCATGCAGGTCATCGTCGGGGCACTGGCTTTTGGTTGTTTGAGTTTTTTGATCATCGCGATTTTAGTGTCGCAAAATTTTAATAATGCAGACGACCAATTATTCTGCACGTATATCTCCCTGCTGTATGCCGCTACAACTATTGGCGTTTGGGCCATTCTGCCGTCCATCGTAGTTTCGCAGGGGCGGCAAAGAATTCAGCAGAAACTCTTTTCTAATGCCAAACAAGAAAGCAAAAGCTCTACCTATGACAAAATAGAAAACGAAAACAACAAAGCCCAGATGCTTATTGCCTTGCTCCAGACAAAAATCATCGTTGCCAGCGCAATTCTTGAAGGGGCCGTGTTTTTCCTGCTTATCGCTTACATGGCCGAACATTCCATGCTCTGTATTGCGGCAGCTGTTGTGCTCTTGTTCCTGCTCATTGCCCAAATGCCCACAAGCGGCCGAGCTACATACTGGGTCGAAGACCAGTTGAAATTGCTCGATATGTGACCCAAAACGGCATTGACCCTCGGGCTGTTCATCATTAATGTACGGTGCTTTTTTCAGTGCGATAGTCTACGCATTGATCGGGAGTCGCTATATTACTCAAGCTCCCCAAATTGCGCATGCGATCCATAATAACTTCTCGACATTGCAATGCATCGTTACAGAAATCCAAAAACGATGAAGCGCGCGGGTGCCACTGGCTATGCCAGTGCATATTTGGACTTCTGGCAGGACCCACACTGGCAAAGCCAGTGGCACACTGCGTGCAAGCACGCACCCTACTTCGGTGTCTTGCTGGTTGCATTGGTCCTAACAGTCGGTTGCGCGTCGTCCAATCGAGTTACGCTTCGCACCGTTCCCCAAAATCCGCTGGTCGATGAATTACAGTTAGCGTCGTATTATGGTCCGCGCCCCAGCGATCGGACCGAGCAATTGCTCCGCGTGCACAACCTGACATACAAGCCCAGGACAGATCCCCGCGGATTGATCAAGCGCCTTCAGGAGTTTAACAACTATGAGCCCAGGGCCGACCGGGTTTATGCGATGTCGGAACTGTCGTATCTGGGCGGCATAGAGGCCCAGCGCGTGGACAAACAAGTGGCTTTGGACCTTTTCGGGGCCTCCGTCCTATACTCGTATCAATATCTTTTCGACGACCGTTACAAATCGACCCGCAATCCCTACGATCCGCAGTATCGCGGGGTGTGCGATTTGTACAATAGCGCCCTGGAATCGGGGTTGAGAATCATCTGCACCAACAAGGAACTCAAGCCGGAAACGTCGAAGACCATCCACACGGCGGCCGGCACTTGGGACGTCACGTGCAAGCTTAGGGGATCGCAGTGGCGGCCGGAAGATATCGCCCGTTTCGAGTTCGTCTCCGACTTTCAAATGAAAGGGCTTACAAACCATTATCTTGTGCACGGATTGGGCGTTCCTTTAATTGCGGTCCGCCCCAACAACAACAACAAAGACGAACCCGTAAGCGCGAAATACTATCCCAGGGATTTGAGCTTTCCGGTTACGGCGTTCTTACGTCCTTCGCCAAACGAAGATCTGCGGGCGGGACAGGATATGTCGCACCAACAGTGCGTGCTGGAGATTTTCGATCCCCTGACCACCCCCGAAACAGTCGTCGGCCATCATCTGGTGCCATTGGAAAGCGACCTGACCACGCCGCTGGCGTACTTCCTCTCGAATCCGGAACTCGATGCCCTGGCCACGGCCGGGCTTTTGAAGCCCGAGACCCTGTTGCAGCCTGCCGAGGCCATGTTCAACTTGCGCCAGGACAAGAAAGACGCGGTGATGGGCCTTTACATGGTGCAACCCTACGAGCCGGGAAAAATTCCCGTGGTGCTGGTACACGGCCTGTGGTCCTCGCCCATGACCTGGATGGAGATGTTCAACGACCTGAGGAGTTCGGATGACATCCGCGACCATTATCAATTCTGGTTCTATCTTTATCCGAGCAGCCAGCCGTTCTGGCTCTCGGCCATGCAAATGCGCCGCGACCTGGCCGAAGTCCGCCAGACGCTCGATCCTAATCGCCAGGAACCGGCCCTGGACCAGATGGTCCTGATCGGGCACAGCATGGGCGGCCTGGTGTCGGAACTGCAAACCATCAATAGCAACGACGACTATTGGCACCTGGTCAGCAAGGAACCGCTCGATCAGATTAAGGACGATCCGGCCGACCGCGAAAGACTGGCTCAGGAATTTTATTTTCAGCCAAATCCCTCGATCCGCCGCGTGATAACCATTGCCACGCCGCACCGGGGCAGCCCTTTTTCCAACCAGACCACGCAATGGCTGCTGGGCAAGCTGATCAGCTTTCCCAAGGCGCTTATAAACAGCCAGCAAAAACTCTATGTGCAAAACCCGGGCGCTTTTGTCGATGGCTCGCTGGTCAAGGTCAACACAAGTATCGACTCGCTATCGCCCAAATCGCCCGTCTTCCCGGTGATGATCGCCAGCCAGCGCCCGCCCTGGGTCAAGTATCACAGCATTGTGGGCGTTTTGCCGCCGCAGTGGTGGCTCAGCGCGATCGCACAAGAAGGCGACGGCGTGGTGGCCAAGGCTAGCGCCACTCGGACCATGCCGAATCCGAGATCGTCGTGCCCGCCGATCACTCCTCGATCCTCACCCATCCGCTGGCCGTTCTCGAAGTGCGGCGGATTCTTTTAGAACACCTAGATGACCTCCGGGGCGATCCGGCCCAGCGCGTAGCCCTGCGCCTTACACGACAATAGGGCGTCTGAATTAGTGGGTATATCCAACCGACCATGACGGAAATGGTGCCCGTAGCGGAACTAGGAGGGCATGCATCAATGTTGCCCGCTATGGCGGCGGGCGATTTCATCGCGCAACCGGGCGGCGCGTTCGTATTGTTCGGCGGCCACCGCGTCGTCGAGTTGCTCGATAAGCGTTCGGCCCAGGCCGTATTCCTTGCGCAGGGACTCTTTGAGCTCGGTTAATTGGCCGACCAACTCGTCCTCGCCAAATTGTTCTTCGGCCTCGAGCTTGACGTACACTTCGCGAATGCGATCCAGGGCCCGGTTGAGTTGTTCGATGGCTGCTTCCGGATTGGAATCTTGCACTTCGGCCAAAGCGGCCGCCTGGGCGCGGTGAAAAATCACAAACGGCCGGTACTGCTCGTGCGACATGGTCCAGTCCGGGTCGGTCGACCAGTGGGCGACGAAATCCATCAGTGCCAGTGTATGATCGGCGTCGGCCACTGCCCGGCGAAACTCCCGCAGGGCCAGGCAGCAAATACGCCGGTGATAAAATTGCAGGAACTCGCGGTCGATCTCCATGCGGTTTTCCTCGGTCAGGGCGAAAGCCTCGCCCTGGTGGACGAGTTGGGCGTTGAGATAATCGAGATATGTTTCGGCCCCGCCCGGACGCTGGCCGTCAGGCCGGCCGGCGGCTTCCATTTGCAGAAGGCCCATCTCGATTCGCATTTGCATCACTTTGCGCCCATCCGAGCCCTCGGCAAACCGGGCGCTGACGACTCCGGGTTGGAATGACCAGTGTCGAAGGATGAAGTCGATGTCTTGTCGCTGTGGCATGGTGTGTGACTGCCTGGTGTTAAGCGGAGTGGAAACCATCTTATTTATTATACCGTAAAATATAGAAAAATCACCGGGAGCAAGCTCCCGGACTAAACGATAAAAGCAGCATTACCTATCGATAAATAAAACATTTATTCTTCATGATCTGACAGCCGGCGTTGCTTTTTGCGCCCGGATTGGTGTTTTTTTTGCTCCAAGCGGCGGTGGATCGAGGACTTGGTGGGCCTGGTTGGTCTTCTGGTTTTAGGCGGTTCGGCAACGATGCTTAACATGCGGCGGAGTTTTTCCAGGCAATCGGCCGTATTGCGGCCCGCATCGCGGGTGCGCTGGCTGGTTATCAGCAGATCGCCGTCCGTAGTTAGTTTATTGCCGTATTTGGCTAAAAATCGGTCGCGAACCGCCTCCAGCAGACTTTTGCTGGTCCGCATGGGCCAGCGCAGAATAGCCTTGGTGCTGAGTTTGTTGACGTTCTGCCCCCCTGGTCCGCTGCTGCGGGCGTAGGTAAAAGTAAATTCCCGCATGGGAATTTGCAGCCTGGAGCTAACGATCAACATCAAGGTAGATTTCATTTTGCGGCCCGAATTGATTTACTGTGATCCTTAAGTTATTGTAATGGACATTCGACGTCAACACGGTCAATTATTTAGCCCCCGGTGAATACACCGGGGGCCTCGGTCGTGACTTTTTCGCGTTACATTTTGGGATATGATCGGCTATGCTTACGGTTTACGTGGTATCGGATGGCACGGGCGGGACGGCGGAGCGGATGGCCCGATCGGCCTTGATCCAGTTCGAGAACGCGCCGGTTAACCTGGTGCGGCGGCCGAACGTTCGGACGGCCAAGAAGTTGCGGGTGGTTGTCGAGGAGGCGGCGGCGGGCGAATCGCTCATTTTGCACACCCTGGTTTCGGACGAACTGCGCAGGCTGATGGTTTCGGAAACAAGATTGCACGGCGTCGATTCGCTCGACATGATGGGTCCGATTCTGGACCGTCTGGCAAGGCATTTAAAGCTTACTCCGCAAGAGAAGCCCGGGCTGTTCCAGCAGTTGGTCGAGGCCAGGACCAGAGAAATCGAGGCCGTTGCATTCGCATTTCGCCACGACGACGGCCAAAACTCGGCTGACCTGGAGCGGGCCGAAGTGATCCTGGTCGGCATTTCCCGCACCATGAAAACGCCCACCATGCTGTACCTGGCCTATCGCGGTTGGTTTGCGGCCAACGTGCCGCTGGTGCCGGGCATCGGGCCGCCCAAGTCGCTTTTGGCCGTGCCTGCCCCACGGGTGTTCTGTCTGACGGCTGCGCCCGACAGCCTGCAACATATGCGCCGGGCCAGGGCCGAAGAAGAATCTATTCCCTTGGAAAGTTATGTATCGTCCGATCAGATCCGCCGCGAACTGGCCTACGCCGACCAGTTGTGCCGCAAACATCTTTGGCAGCGGATCGACGTGACTGGCAAATCGGTGGAGGAAGTCGCCCGGGAAATTATTTTAATCCTATCCGAAGAAAATAAGGATGAGGAGGAAAATTGAATATTCCGGCGGTCGTTGACCGCCGGTTATTGGCACAAAAATGTAGGGTGCGTGCTTGCACGCACGCGATTTCGGCGGAAAATTCCATCCGTGCGTGCAAGCTCGCACCCTACGGATTTTAGGATTCCGCGGGGGGATTGACAATTGATTAAAAGGGCTATTGTTTTATTGATATAATTCAGCGAGGGTGTTGGATTCAAATGGTTCCTGAGATAAAGGTTGAAAACTTTAGGGCAAGGAGAAAATCATGCCAATCAATCGCCTGAAAGAATTCCTCAACGGCCAGAAGATCAAGTATGTGGCCTTTAATCATTCGCCGGCGTATACCGCGCAGGAAATCGCCGCCTTGGCGCATGTCCGCGGCAAGGAGTTGGCGAAAACCGTGATGGTCAAGCTGGACAACAAGATGGCCATGGCCGTGTTGCCGGCTTCGTTGAAGGTCGATTTTGAGCATCTTCAGGAAGCCGCCGGGGCTGGGCAAGTCGAACTGGCCAGCGAAAAAGAATTCAAAGACATGTTTCCCGACTGTGAAATCGGCGCCATGCCGCCGTTTGGAAATCTGTATGGCATGGAGGTCTACGCCTCGCACCGGCTTGCGGAAGACGCGGAAATCGCTTTTAATGCCGGTTCGCACACCGAGTTGATCCGCATGGCGTACAAGGATTTCGAGCGGCTGGTAAAGCCCAAGATCGCCAAAATCGGTTTTGGGACATAGTGCACATTAATTGAAAATTGCAACTTGAACAAATTTAAGAACTTGCGCCAATTTGCATTTTGCAAAATGCAATAAATTGGTTGCGGCTAAAAATGGAGTTTTCATGGACAGCATATATGCGGCCATCATGGGCGTAGTCGAAGGTCTCACGGAGTTCTTGCCGATTTCATCCACGGGGCATCTGATACTTACACAACATTTGTTAAATTTAGATGCAAAGTGGGGGAAAGAGGCAGTTGATGCGTTTTTAATTATCATCCAGCTCGGAGCAATCCTGGCCGTTGTAGCGGCGTATCCCGGCAGGTTTGCGGGACTCCTGCGCTTTAAGGATAATAGGGGATTATCCGGCCTTCGCGGAATAGGCCTGCTGGTGATCACCTCGATCCCGGCCTCGCTCGTAGGTCTGAAATATCACGAGTTCATTAAAAACAATTTGTTTAGTCCAAGAACAGTGGCGGCCGCGTTGGCGGTCGGCGCCGTGTGGATACTGGCGGTCGAGTGGTTGTGGCCCAAGGGGAAAAAAGAAGGCGTCGATGCAATAACCTGGAAAGAAGCATTGTCTGTCGGTTTTTTCCAATGCCTGTCGTTATGGCCGGGCATGTCGCGAGCGGCATCCACAATTCTCGGCGGCATGATCTCCGGCCTGGAACGCAAAACGGCTACCGAATACTCTTTTTTCGCCGCGGTTCCCATAATGATTGCCGCCACCATCTTCGAGCTTTATAAGAGTTATAAATTCTTAAGTGCCGAAAACTTTGGCATGATTGCCATTGGTTTCGTGGTTTCGTTCATTTTCGCCTGGTTGGCTGTAGAGGTTTTTATTCATTTTCTTAGCAGGCACACGCTCGCGCCATTCGGTTGGTATCGGCTGATATTGGCGGGACTGGTCGTTTGGTTTGTCGCTGCGGGGGCTTCACGAAACAATTTGCTTAACCTGGAATCCGCATCATTGGACAAACTTCCGCAAGGCTGGATCGCCGCGAAAACCGGAGAAGGGCCGGGGAGCGTGTGGCAGGTGGTGGAAGATTCGACCGCAGCGGGCGGCAAGGCTCTTGCGCAAACTTCGGCCGATGGTCCAAAGGACTTATTTAACTTATGCGTGGCCGAAAAGGCAAATTATTTGGACGTCGATCTGCAGGTGGCCTTCAAGGCCGTGGCAGGAAAGATCGATCAGGGCGGCGGACTGGTATGGCGATATAAAGATGCCAAAAATTATTACATCTGCCGAATGAATCCGCTAGAAAATAATTTCCGCCTTTATAAAGTGGTTGACGGCAAGCGCACGCAACTGGGCTCCGTGGACGTCAATGCCCTGGCTGGGAAGTGGCATACATTGCGGGTCGTCCAGGAGGGAAATCGCATCCAGTGCTATCTGAACGATAAGTTGGAACTGGAGTCGAAGGACGAGACTTTCAAGGAGCCCGGCAAGATCGGTTTCTGGTCCAAGGCCGACGCGCAGACGCACTTTGCCGGATTGAAGGTCAAGGGAAAATAGAGGATCGACTATCGAATAGGGCTTTTAATTAAGTTCCGAACACATTTAGTTATCGTTCAATTTGCAATTTTCAATTTGCAATCGCCCGGCTCAGTTCAGGGGCTGGCCGTATGATGAACGGAACTTACCGCAACTGGCACGGCGATGGCTGTTGCGATAACCGCGGGCAGCACAAGGGGATGACCTAGAATGGCCTTCAGTCCGCCGCTGCCCCCGCCAGGGCCGCCATTTTGTACGTATACTATGGCACTTTGCTGGGCAGCCGGGGGCGCCGTGTGCGGGGCCCATAAACGAAATGTATTCTCACCTTGTGCAGTGGCAATGTTGTATACACCTCCGTGGAGATCCTGTGCTGTGAACTGTCCATTGGTGTTGGTAACCGTTCTTACCACGTCACGGTTTTGGTACCTTAAAACGATGGGAACGCCTGGTTGAGCGATGTTCTGTAAATCGACGACTTGGCCCTGCAAGGTTCCACCGTCGTTTAGAGAGACATCTGTCATATAGGTTTTCGGCGATGTATCGACTGCCCAGCCTGAATTAAGCAGACATGTCGCAAAGATTACCGAAGCGATGAACATACTGCAAAGGGATTCCTTTGAAGACATAAACCGGCTCCTTTACAATCAAGAAAACTTATCCAGTTTTCCTAATCTGTGTTATCCGCCATTTGCCGATGCCCCGGGATCATTCCGACGGTCATATGATCCGCATTTAGACGAGTAGAGTATTATCTATATCGGCCGTTGGCTTTGGCCTTTTTACTAAAAATGGACGAATTGACGAGCAGTATTTAAAAGGGAGTTGCTACAAAACGAGTTGTGATTTTTATATTGGGGTGCATGCAGAGATACCGGCATGCCGGACCGAACGCGAGCCGGGTTGCGGCAGAACAGGTCGATGGCCGTATCGTAACCTGCTAATTTCACCACGCGATCGAAAGCTTGACTTAAAACGGGAATGCGATGTTTTATCCCGTGCGCGTCGGAGGCGATAAAATCGACAAATCCCTGTTCTAGCATAAATTCGGCAAAGTTTTGGATTCTTGATCCGAACACGCCGGTAAGACTTCCCGCGGTGACTTGCAACAGGCATCCTTTGTTGACCAGATCAGATAATATTTTGGGTTGATTGAGAATGCCTTGGTTGCGTTCCGGGTGTGATAAAATTCCCGTCAATCCAACCTTACGCAAATCGTCCAGCAGCCGATCCAGTGGAATGTAAAGTTCATGGGGCAACTCCAAAAGCACATGAGTACAGCGATCAGCCAGGGTAAGGACTTGGTCTCTTGAAATCTTGCCGGTCAAGTCCGGATCTATGCGGACATCGGCGCCGGGAAGCAATTCCAGGCCGATGCCTCCATGCTCGAGCATCGACTGGAGCCGGGCGATCTGGATGCGTACGTTTTCGGCGGTGATATGCGAGTAATTGCCCAACTGATGGGGCGTTGCCACGATGGTGACGATTCCGTCGGCGACCGCCATCTCGGCCATTTCAAGCGATTCCTCCCAAGAAGCCGGACCGTCGTCC
The DNA here is from genome assembly GCA_963844755.1 of Pirellulales bacterium. GTDB lineage: Bacteria > Planctomycetota > Planctomycetia > Pirellulales > Thermoguttaceae > JBEKIK01. The sequence goes on along the minus strand of CAWJPM010000006.1, from coordinate 525,416 downwards.
AAAGCGGAAAGGATATGGCAATGAATGTCGATAAAGGGTTCGGGTTGATTCATGGCATAAAGGGTAATTTAAGCGGCAATCCGGCGTTCCGGCATTGAGGCGTGCCGCGGTCCAAAAGGCAGGGTTGACTTTGAAATACAGTATTCGGGAACAATTTTTTGCAATTGGGCGGATATTTTCCGGGTATCTATCCGGGCGAGGCGCTCCAATTCCGCAATGTTAAGCGGTAAATCGGCGTTTTGAACTTGCATGCGCTGGGCAACGATGATTTTCGGATGGCTGGTGGGCAGGCGTTGTTCGTCGTCGGCGTGCAGTTCCTCGAACATTTTCTCACCGGGCCTCATACCTACAACCTCAATACCGATGTCCGATCCAACCCGCAGTCCGGAGAGGCGGATCATGTCGGCGGCAAGATCGATAATGCGGACCGGTTCTCCCATATCGAGCAGTAGGATCTGGCCGTCTTCGCCGATGGCTCCGGCTTGAATGACAAGTCGGGCGGCTTCGGAAATAGTCATGAAATAGCGGCGGATGTCGGGGTGTGTTACGGTCAATGGGCCGCCGGAAGCAATCTGCTGGCGGAATACCTGCACCACGCTGCCGGCCGAATCCAGCACATTGCCGAATCGCACAGTTACAAACCGGCACGGCGATCGGGACGACAAGGACTGAACGTGCAGCTCCGCTACGCGCTTGCAGGCGCCCATGACGCTGGTAGGATTCACGGCCTTGTCGGTGGAGATCAATACGAATGAGCTTGCGCCCGATTCCATGGCTAGTTCGGCCAGCCGGCGCGTAGCGGTGACTATATTTTTTACTGCTTCACCGGGGTGATTCTCCATCAGGGGGACGTGCTTGTAGGCCGCAGCGTGGAATATCACCTGTGGCCGGTATCGGTGAATAATGTCGCTGATTCGGGGGTGATCGAGGACGTCGGCGACGACCAGATCGATTTGCACGCCTTCCATGTACGGCTTCAGGTTATGTTCCAGGAAGAATTGTCCGGTTTCCGAGCGATCCACCGCCACGATCCGCCGCGGTGAAAACTTCAGCAATTGCCGGCAGATTTCCGAGCCTATGCTGCCGGCGCTGCCGGTTACCAACACCACATGTCCGTTGACCCATTGCCGGATGTCGTCGATATCCAATTTGACCGGTTTGCGTTGCAGGAGATCCTCGATCGATACGGGCTGCGGCTGCACGATCAGGTTGCCGTCGATCAACTGCCGGTAATTGGGGAGCACGCGGACTTCGAAGTGGTTATGCTGGGCCTGGTCGATGAGTTTCCGCAATTCCTCTCCTGGAAATGCTCCCTGGGCCACGAGGATTTGCCGTGCCCCGTAGCGCTGGACAAGTCGGCGCGACTCCTCGATCACGCCGACAATAGGCACTCCCTCGATACGGGCGCCCACCAGCCTGGCGTCGCAACTGATAAAACCCACGACGCGATACTTGGGCCTGCCAACCTGCCGAATGGCCTTGAGCATCAAAGCTCCTGTCTCTTCGGTACCCGCGATTAACACGCGGACCTGCCCTACCGGTCGAGACAGGAGCCAAATAGTTTCACGCCAACCGCGCGACATCGAGCGCAAGCCGCCCACCACCACGATAGTGGTTCCCCAATCGAGCACAAGTACGCTGCGGGGTATGACTGGTAATGGAACAAGCAGATAAAATATCAGTGTTACGGTAATCGCCCCGCAGCTTGCGGCGCGCAATAACACGCCCAGATCGTAAAATGTCACAGGCCGGCTCCATCCGCGGCACACTCGCAAACCCACAAACCAGGCTAGTTTGGCGAACACCACCCAGCCTATAGTGGCGCAAAATATATCAAGGCCATGCGGTTTCAACTGCCCTTCGAATCGCAGCCAGTAACTGAGGTAATATATGGCGGCAAAAATCGGCAACAACGAAGCCCCGATAAACGCGGGGAGATACCTGCGCATATGTGTTGGATTTAGAAACCGCCTTACGTAGGACGGATTTAGAAACTGTTTTATGAAGGGGGGCTTAAGAAACATCTTTTTCAAATGCACCATAGGTCGCTCGCTTATCGGCCGCACGGTCCGATATTTTTATAATTATTTGCCCCGAAAATTATTTATTAATATTTGAGTTCTTTACAACATATATTCAGGCATGTTTCCTCTAAAATTTGTCGCCTTTTTGGTTTGCGGCGCAACGTTCGGCATCTAGGCGCCCCTTCAAAGCCTCTTTGAGCTTGATTTCCACCGATTTGTCGCTGGAGGCTCTCTGCAGGCACCAGTGCAGGTGCGACTCCGCCTCGGCAAATAATCCTTGGTCCAGCAGACACAAGGCAAGTTGGTAGTGCGCGCGATAATTATTCTGGTCGCATTCCAGAGCGCGCCGGGCGCACTGCAACGCTTGGGGGCCGTTGTTCAATTGCGTATGCAGCCTTTGAGCTTCCAGCCAAATATTGACAGCTCCCGGGTCCTTTCGATTGCCTGCCTCGAATTCGGCCCGAAGCGCCTGATATTGACAAAGTGGAACGAGCGGCTCTGAACCGATTCGCTTCGAGCAAGCGGCATAAAGTGATTGCAGGCCTTCCAGATCGGGTTGCAATTGTGTGATAATGAAATTGATCATGGCATGGATGCCTTCGGACGGAACATTGGCCACAAGGTTGCAGATTTGTTCCCGTTGATATTTTCGGCCGCAGCGAAATGCCTGCTTGGATAGTTCCAGCCATTGCTGCATGTCGCCTTCCAATAAGGCTTCGGCGGCGGCTGCACAGACCACGGCGCCGTCGAACGGCCGGACTCTTAACGCCTGTGCGATGCAGGCCTGCTTGGGCAAGCCCGTTTTTCCGTCTAAAAAACACGTTTTAGCGAGATAGATGTAGCCGCGGCCTTGCAATGGGCAGAGCGAAAGCGCCGATCGTGTATGATGCAAGGCGGCGTCCAAATGCACCCAATGGTTGCCAAGTGCGCGGGCAAGCCAGTCGCGCAGGGCTTGCAGGGAAGAAAAATCCGAGGCCTGCACAGCGTTGCGGATGTCTATCAGTGTCATCGGATTGGGTGAGTTCGCCTGTAAGACGTCGAACAATGCAGATGGGCTTCGGCCAAGGCGAGGTGCGCGGACAAATGGTTCGGATGCCAATAGACTACATTTTCCAGGCATCTGATCAATCCATTCTCTCTGGCCAGCGCGGCATCGTCGGCATTATGGCGCGCCGTTGAATCGGCGTTGTCGGCAACGGGCTGTTGAGGAGAATTCGCTTCAAGGGCGATGAGATATTGTTCCCAGTAAGGCTGGGCGATGGCCGGTCCGATGCGGTTGTGGATCATCCACGCACCCGCCGGTATAAGGACAATGGCGGCAGTTACTGCCGCCAAACGGCGCATAGGCACCGGTCGAGTGACGATGGCTGTGGGGGCCGCAAATTGGCTTACGCGCAATGCACAGGCTGCCAAAATAGCCATAATTGCCATGCAAGCCGGGACATACCATACGAAGTTGACCAAGGCATGGGCCGTCCCGGCGGCCAAGACGCCGGCAATGGCGCCAGCGCATATTTTTAATCGCGAGGAACCTTTCCATCCAGCCGCGCACCAGGAGCCCCACGAAACGATGCAAGCCAGCGCAAGCCCCAGACCGATACAGCCGGTTTCCAGTAAAACTTGCAGATAAGAGTTTTCGGCATGAGTGAATTCAATGGAGTCGCTCAGTGTGCCGTCGGAATATATCGGATAAACTTGGCTGAAACTACCGGCGCCGGCCCCGAGCCAAAAGTAGTCGGGGATTGCCCTGGCAATGCAGGTCCAGAGGGGTATTCTTCCTTCGGACCAATCATTATGTTCGGTCGTGCCTTGGGTTAATGTTTCCAATCGGCGGCCTACGTTGTCCAAGCCGAAGATAGCCAGTGCGGCGCCGATCACCAGGCAAGCGGCCAACATAATGCCCAGGAACCTGCCGGCCACGGCGGAAGCCGGGCAGCATATGGCCGCTGATACCAGCGCGGCGATGACCAAGGCCGCCATTCCACCGCGAGAAAGCGACATCAGGCCGGCAAACAGGACCACGGCTAAGGCCAATCCCAAGATATAGGTTTTTAATTCATTCGAGCGATTGGCGCGAGTGCTGCCGACCAGCCGATCTTGCCGGCCGACGCGACCATGCTTGGCATAGTGCCCAGTCGGTGCCCGATGGCGACCGTCGACGCGAGATTGCGGCTAGATGAATGTGGGCGGGCGGTTTTAGGTATGTCCACGGCAAGTGCGGGCGTGGAATACTGCGCCATGTATTCGAGACCGCATGCGCCGAGAAGAATGCAGCAACCACCAAATCAATGGACCTACTCCCAAGGCAAGAAAGTGAGCAAAATGATTTCTATTGGTGAAGCTTCCCTTTACTCCGCCAAAGGTGTTGGTAAAGGGAGGTGAGTAGAACCAGAAGAATTTTCCATTGCCGGCGAGGTATTGGACCAGTCCAAACACCGCCATGCACATCGCCGATAGTGCGCACCAGCGTAAGAGGCGTTCCACGTCTTCAATGGCCTTAATACGCTCTGCCGTTACGAAAAACAATAGCCCGTAGGACAGCGCCAGCACAAGGTTCGCGCGGTCTCCTCCGGAGCAAAGGAAATGGTATTCCAGCGGCCTAGCGATGCGGAATCCGGCTGTGCGGCATTCCAAAGCGGCAGGATATTTGCCTGGCTTGGCGCGAGCAGTTGCAGTAAGGATTGAGGCAAAGGTATAGTTTGCAGCATGATAAGGATCAAGCCGGCGGAAATCAGCGCCAGGATCCAAGTGGGTCGCCAGATGGGGTGAGGGCGCAGACATTGGCGAATGGCCCAAGCCAGGCCGGTGACCACGGCCAGCGCGGCCAGGATCAATTGCCCCAGGGGATGGCGCCCGCCCATCACAAAGGGGAGAAGGAAGATGACTCCGGCCAAACCGCCGTCGATAATCTTCAACAAAAGCGCGCTTAAGGCGCCGGCGCCTGACCCTTGAGTTTGAGAATGAGATGTCATCAAATTTTGACGTTGATTGAACATCTGAAAATTGACGTACGTTTGCCGTTAGTTACTGTTACGCGACCCGTTTCGGAATGCTCAGGGGTCGAAGCTCGTTTTCCAGGCCGGCGCCGGGGGATAATTTGCGTTTCATGGGCATACAACTCTCCTCAACCGATCTTTCATCCTGCCAATCCTCATCGTTTTCCGGCTCGTAATATCCATAGCTGTCGCTGTAATAGTCACGGTAGTTGTAATAGGCGCCGCCGGTTTCCGATTTGGACGCGTTGACGATAAGTCCCAACACGGGGAGTTTAAGCATTGTATAACGCTCGACCATGCGCATCACCTGGCGACGGTGGTTCTTGGCGGGCTGGATGACCATCACCACTCCGTTCGACCATGCGGCTGATAATAGCGGGATCAGCCGTGAGAAGCGCGGGTGTGGTGTCGATTAGGATCATATCGTAAACTGATCCCGCCCAGGACAATAATTGGGAGAACCTTGGCCCGGCCAACAACTCGGCGGGGTTGCTGGGGCGGGGACCGGCGGGCAGGATGTCCAGCCCTTTCACTCCGGTGGTGCGGATGTGTTCGGCGGCCAATTGTTCCAGATTGCCTTCCTGACGAAGAATTTCCGATAGTCCATTGATTCCCCTGACGTTTAGTAGATTGGTCAGTCCGGACCGGCGCAGGTCGGCGTCGATTAAAAGCGTGCATTTATCGGCTTGGGCATAACAGACGGCCAGGTTGGCCAATGTGGTTGTTTTTCCGTCGCCGGACTCAAGACTGGTGATTAAAATCTGATGAACGTCTTGATGCGTAAGTGTCAACGCCGTGCGCAGGGTTCGGAAGCCTTCGCATTCAGGGGTTGTGGGCGCGGCGAACATGGCCAGGGCCTGCAAGCCCGAGGTTTCCGGGGCCTTTAAGCGCTGAATGACGGTGAGCACGGGAACTCCCAGGCGATTTTGCAGTTCTTCCATCGAGCGGAAGCGATCATCCAAAGCGTCGAATATCGTCACCAATCCCAGGGAGGCGCCAAAGCCGCCAAACAGCGTCAATAGCACTACATAGGTCAGCTTAGGCGAAACGGGCGAGTTGGTCACCTTGGGTTCCTCGATAACTGCCACGCGGACTTCCTGACCGTTCTGCCTCAGATCCAGGGAGGCAATCTGGTTCAGCAAGACGTCGTTCATGTCTCCCAGACGCTTGATGTCCCGTTCCAACAATTCCACTTGAGCCAACTGGCCGCTGAGGTTGACCGCCTCGGCCCGGCTTTCTTCGAACTTGACCTGCAATATTTCTTCTTTTTTCCTGGTCTCATCGAGTTTTTGTTGTAGCATCTGCACCAGCCAGGGTCCCAACTGGCTCTGGCGGCCATCAGACTTTTGGGTGGAGAAACGTTGCTGCCGGACCTGCAAAAATTCTTCGGTCAGTCGAATCTTCTCCGCCAAGGCGATTACCTCGGGGTGGCGCGGACCGAGATTCTGTTGCATGGTTTCGAGTTTAGCGCGGGCCTCGAGCATGCTTTGCGTAAGGCTGGATTGGGTTGTTATATCTTGAGTGCTCAGACCGAGGCTGTTAAGCAGCAACTCCTTGCCCGCAACGTCGGAGACTATCGCCATGTATTGCCCCAAATCCTCGCCGTTGCGCACTGCCGACTGAAGAGCGGCCAACGCGGCTTCATAATCCACCCGTTGTTTCTGCTCGGCGATCAGCGCGTCGTTGAAAAACACGGCGCGCTGCACCATGGGATGCAACGTTTTACCATCCGAACGGAATCCCAAGTCGACCATGTTCCGGCGGGAGGCCAAAAGCTCTTCTTGCTTTTGTGCGAGTTTCTCGGCCACTTCGTTTCGTTCCTTGGTCAGGATTCGGCTGAGTTCACCGGCCGTTCCCTTGTGTATGCGGTCCATGAAATCGAGGTAGGACTGTACGACCGCGCCCACGATATCCACCGCCACTTTGGGATCCTTGGAGCAATAACTGACTTCGATGATGCTGGTGTTGCGCATTACTTTCGCGGTCACATTATTTTGTAATATCCCCGCCCATGATTCACGGGGGATGTTGTCGAACTCAACGTGATCGGCTGGTCCAAGATGTTGCAGTGCGCCTTCCAGCACTTTCGCACTTATAATGATTTTTTCGAAGGTGGGCATGGTGTTCTGGCGCAGAGACTCTTCGTTGGCAATGGATGTATCGAGTTGGTCGCGGCCGTTTTGCGAGACCAGCAATGCCGCCTTGGAGGAATACAGTCGCGGTCTGGTGGAGTAATAAAGTCCGCCCAGAAATGCGCTGGCCGCCATTACCGCGATGACCAGGTTCTTCCGATAACGAACGGCGAACAACAACCGCAGCAGCACGTGCACAATCTGAGTGATTTCGAAGTCGTAGGCGTCCGGCGTTGGTATAGGTTCTTGTCCCATAACTGCATGGCGGATGATGTTTTTCGTTGGCGGCGATAAGGAGACCGAAAAAAATTTGCGGCAATGCTTTTAAAACATCGTCATTGAGGCTCCAAAACCCACGCGAATAAAGGTTTGAATGAAATCCACAACCGCGGTGGCGGGGGTCTGTTCCACCGAAACCGTATCTCCAGGCGCCAAGACAACATTATCCTGCCCCTGCTTGGCTGCCTGGAGACCGATTGAGATGCGTATCGGTTCCGCCCTGCCGGGCGGCCGGCGGATTACCAGCACGTCTTCGGCTAATGGATTGGAACATCCCCCCGCCAAAGCAATAGCGTCCAGAACGCGAATTTCCTGATTCACGGGAAAGGGAAATTCTCCGGGTTTGCGGACCAGGCCGATGACGTATATCGGTTTGGGTGATCGCTTGGCAACGTAAACCACGTCGCCGTCACGCAGGTCCGGCAGTTTTTCGGCGCCGGCGGCGACTGAATTTAGACTTACCTTGGTCACCGAAAGAGATCCCGTCGCGGCTTGATCCTGCTGGTAGCTCGCCGGTACAAGATCGTTTCCGTTACTGTCCGCAGCCTGCAAGTTTCCGGCTAGGGGCCTGTTTGGAGGCAAATTGGCGGCATCGGTGTGGCGGATTTCCACATCAGAATCGGCGTCTTTGCTTAAACCGCCGGCCGCTACCAAGGCGTTTAACAGCGAACTCGATGCGCGGGGGAGGTCCACCGTCCCCGGCTTATCAACCGCCCCTACTACTGTAATCTTATTCGTGCGGCACTGTTTCATGGTCAGGGTAATGCACGGATTGCGATAAACGCCGCGAGCGATGCTCTCGGCCGCGATAAGCTGTTCGGCCTGTTCTACTTTCAAGCCTACAACGCCCACTTTTCCGACCAGGGGGACGACTATCGTACCGTCATTCGCCACGCGAACCGGCGTGGTGGTTGAGGCCATTTTTTCATAGTCGGTGACCATGCTTACCTCGAGAACGTCGCCAAGCTGTATTATTTCGCTGCTCACGGCGATGTCGGCCAGGCCGGCCAGGTTGATGGTTTCCGCATTAACTGGCGAAGGGGCCAGACATTCGGCCGGAAGATTAGAAACTCGGTAAACGCCCTTATTGCATCCTGAACCGATCGCGAGAATTATTACTACAGGCACGGTCAGCCTGTAGATGCATCGCGTCCCTAATCGGGTCGTATGAATAATAATCATGAGGAGAGTAACCATGAGAAGAACTACTCTGCACTGCCGCCCATGGCGCAGGCATTGCCTGACCTCTGCAAGCCTCTATGGCCAAAGGGAATAAAAGGTGGCGGAGAATACTGTATAAGGGCCGAGACGGTCAAGGGGAATTTCGACTGCTCCGATGGTATTTACTACTTTTGGCGGCCCATCCAGAGTTCGCACGATTAGAAAACCGACGCACATGCCAGCAATGCATTGGACATAAAAAAGCCAGATGTCGATTGATTGTGAATGTCTGTTCACAAAATGATGGATTTGTCTATCGGGGGCGAAAGTCGGGTTTGCCCGCCGTGTATTCATGACTGATTGAATGTGAATTAAGGTGCGGTTTCAAAGCACTTCGAAGATGTACTTCAAGGAAAAGTAGATGCCTAAGAGTATGAAGATCCAGCCGGTGATGATGCGCGCCCACCATTCGACCTTGCCAAGGATGTTGAAGGCCTTGCCCATCGATTGAGCGCTTAGGGCCAAAAGCACGGCAAAAAGCATCACGGGCAGCGCGGCGCCGAATCCAAACATTACCGGCAAGATGGTGCTGGAATTCACCTTCAGCGAAAGTGGAATCAGGCTGCCGAAATAATAAGAGGCCGAGGTCGGGCAGAACGTCAAGGCGAAGACCGCGCCCAGCAAAAATGCGCCCCACACGCCCATGGCATCGACCCGTTTTTGCTGCCCTTCGCCCATGTCGCGGCCGGTCATATTCAAATGTATCAGTTGCAGTAAAAACATGCCCGTTATGATCAGAATCGGACCGAGAATCAAGTGCATGTATTTTTGCAGGAACAACGATATTAGAGGCATCGATTGAGCCCCGGCAATTAGCACAAAAGCCAGGCCAAGGTATGCCAGTGTTTGGCCTGTTATGTAAAGCAAGGCCGATAAAAACACCTGCCGAGCATTGCCCAGGCGGCGGCTGACATAAGAGATGGCAGTGATATTCATCGCCATCGGGCAGGGGCTGATGGAGGTGAGGAGCCCAAACCCAAACGCCGATCCGGCTGCGATGATAAACTCAGTCATTGTGCGGTTTTTTTAATCACTTGGGATTTTCACTAAAGGGCATACTCGATAGATTCGAATCCAAATCTTGCAGGAACTCGCATAGCCTTTTATGCAAAAGATCCATAAACGCTGCCTTGTCGCCGGCCTCATCCACTACTTCCTTTAGCCCCATCCATTTCGCCTGTTTTCCATCTTTATAAATGGCCAGCACGAGGTTTGGCGCGACTATTTCGTAATCGGTGACATAATGCTCGTTGCCGGGCGTCTCGTAGTTGATCGCCTGCCATACGATTTTTCCAGCCTTCAACTGATCGGCAAAACGGCTCTCGACCGCCTCTCGGGCAAAGGCCTCGACGTTGCGGCAATTCGTGCATCGTGTATTGCTGTGAAAATAATACACTTTTATGCCGTCCCGCATGGGCAAGTCGGGACTTCCCGAACCACTTGCTTCATAACTGTCTTTTCCCGCTTCGGTAGCAACCTGGGATTGCAGGCCGTGACGCGATATTTTTACAGTCAGCACGACGATACTGGCGGCCACGAATAAAAGCAGGGAAATGGTGAAGGCAATTTTTATGTTCATTTTTGATATGGTTTTTTAATTAGTGTGCCACTGGCTTTGCCAGTGTAGGTCATGCCAGAGGTCCAAATATGCACTGGCGGATCCAGTGGCGCCCGACCTGTCACTTTTGACTTGGCGGACCACTATGCTATGTCAGCAGTTTTATTATCTCCGCAGACGAGGGAACTTTGCCCGCAACCTTCACCTCGCCGTCGATGGCCAAGGCCGGAGTCATCATCACGCCGAAGCCGATGATTGCATTGATATCGCTTACTTTTTCTACCCGCGCCTCGATGCCCGCCGATTTTATGGCCTCTTCGGCGTTCTTCAGCAGCTTTTCGCATTTTGGACAACCGGTTCCTAATACTTGCACTAATTTCATGATATGGCGCCTGAATTACAAGGTTATTAGTTATGATATTACATCAAACTGAAATTGGCAAGTGAAAAAAAGAGCATCAACCCATGGTTTACGAAGGTCTTATGGCATCAATCCAAGTGTTTGCCATAATTCGAGAACTTTGTTTGCTTGTTTTATCGAGCGGCATTCATAACGGTTTTGTTTCTCTCTGAATGATGGGGTGGCCAAAAATATAATTGCTTTGCCCGTTGAGGTTGGGTAAACTGCGGTTTTGAGGATATTTTTTGCAAAAATTAATCACATCTCGAATCGCGGGCAATTTATCTGTTCTGACCAACTTCCGCAGCTTGCTGTGCTAGCATCGATTCGCGGAAAAAATTGCCGCTTTTTTTAAGAAGGTACTTGTCGTCTAATCGCATTGGATGCACAATTTCAGCCAGTAATTGGCAACCGGCGTGCCACGTTCCTAATCGGCACAGCCGCACTGATGTTGTGAAAAAACAACGGCGTCGAGGTTTAGCAGCACCGGGTCGAACATCTTTGCAACAGTCTTCGTAGCAGTGGCACAACATCCGGCGACTTTGTGAATTAGTTATGCCGGTTGCTCTGTGTCAAGTGTGTATTTGGCAACATCCTTGCGATAACGGATGTCTCCCGGACAATATGAATCCATCGCAAATAAGAATCCGGTTTGACCACACTGGTTTTATGACACAGACTTATAGAAGTTTTGAGCTTTTCATCTTTCTTGTCACAGAAGAGCGATGTCGCCGCAATAAGCCGACTTCCGCCAAGGATCATTTCCTTTGCCAGAGACCGGCGGTCGCATTTGCTCGAGCCGTTACATCATGGAATGCATCATGCTAGGCCTTGGCACAGAGTGCGGATTCTTGGATTATTGCTTTCGTGTAACTCATAAACTCTTAAAACTATCGAATCGCGGCCGTAAACACGAAGAAGTTCTCTTACGCCGCGACCGGCATATCCGCCGCCGACTGTTGAAGATCGAGCCCCTGGAATGCCGGGCTATGATGAGCGCCAACGGCCTTTCCTCGCTCATCTCGCCGATTTGGTTTCAAGATTGCAGCACCGCCAATCAACCGGGTCACGCCGGCGTGGCAACCTGGACGGCCGAAAGCATTGCTCCTGCCGCAAACACCAATAGCGGTTCGGTCAACAGCCAAGCCAATGTCTACGACTGGATTGTTCAATTCAATACAAATGATCTGGGCGGGATTACTCAACTTGCCCAAACCGCGAGCCTTTTGGCCGGCGGGAGCATTAATTTCCAAATCATTCGTGGGTTGGGACTGGAAGGCCAGGAATTGGTCCGCAGCATGGGAAGCTCGTTCGATGCCGTCGAACAGTGGTTCTCGCACGACTCCTATGTATCGAGCTTCGAGCAAGACGCCCTGCGCCAGGATGACGCGGTCTCCAACGATCCTTCAATGTCGCAACTTTGGGGCATGACGAAAATCGACACCGCCGATGCCTGGAATATCACCACCGGCGCCACCGGCGCCAATCGCGTAGTGGTGGCTGTAATCGATACGGGAGTGGATTATACGCATCCAGACCTGGCGGCGAACATCTGGACCAATACCGCCGAAATCGCCGGCAATGGAGTGGACGACGACCACGACGGGTTTGTGGACGACGTTCACGGATATAATTTTGTCAGTAACAACGGCAATCCGATGGACGACAACGGCCACGGCACACACGTGTCGGGCACGATTGCCGCGGTTGGCAACAACAGCTTGGGCGTGTCGGGGGTGAATTGGTCGGCTTCCATAATGGCCTTGAAATTCATGGACAGCACCGGATCGGGCTATTTGTCCGACGCCATCAGGGCCATCAATTACGCCACCATGGAGCGCACTCAATACGGCGTCAACGTGCGGGTGATTAACGCCAGTTGGGGCGGCGGCGGATTCTCATCCGCCATGCAAACCGCCATTCAAGCCGCAAACGACGCAGGTATAATGTTCGTGGCCGCCGCCGGCAACAGCGGCACGAACAACGACGCTGTGGCCCAGTACCCGGCCAATTACAGCCCGCCAAACGTCATTTCCGTGGCCGCCAGTGACCAGAACGATCAATTAGCCAGTTTCAGTTGCTATGGAGCCACAACGGTCGATCTGGCCGCGCCCGGCGTATCGATTTACAGCACCCTGCCCAACAACCGTTACGGCTATTATTCCGGTACCAGCATGGCCACGCCGATGGTGTCGGGCGTGGCGGCTTTGGCCTGGGCCTATAAACCCAACGCCTCGGTCGCCGACATCCGCAACGCCATTCTGCAAGGGGTCGATAAAGTCAGCTCCTTGAGCGGGAAAGTAGCCAGCGGCGGGCGTTTGGATGCTTACAACACTTTGAAATTACTGGGCGCCGGTTCAGCGCCTTCGTTGCCGGTTTTGGCTTCATTGCTTGTAAACCCGGCTTCGACCGTTACTAAAGGCGCGTCCGTGACCCTGGTCGCTCAAGCAGCGGCGTCCTCGGCAGGCGTCTCGGCCGTCTATTATTATCAAGACACCAACGGCAACGGCACATACGACACTGGCGATACATGCATCGGTTACGACAATACTGTTGTCAATGGAACGGCCGATTTCGCCGTAAACACGGGCGGAATGACCCCGGGAACCAGCCGGTTCTTTGCCCGGGCAATGGATAAAAGTGGCCAATGGAGCGCGGCATTATCCGCCACATTGACTATCGTGGCCCCAGACGATTACGGCAACAACGCCGCCACAGCCGCGGCCATTACGGTCGGCAGCACCATCTCCGGATCGATTGAAACTGGCGGCGATCAGGATTGGTTCAAATTCCAAGCCGTGGCCGGCAAAAAGTATCTCATCTCTACGACGTTGGCGGGGCTGACCGACTCGGTATTGACATTGTACGCCGGCAACGGCACTACTCAATTGGCATATAACGACGACATAGCGTCCAACAACCCGGCATCTCGCATCTCAGTGGACCGCGCCGACCAGCGGAACGTATTTCATCAAAACCACGGCCTACGATACCCATCAAACCGGCGGATATAAACTCTCGCTTACTCTGCAAAACTCCCCGCCCGTGCTGCAGACCATAAGCGACCAGATTTTGTCCAACAAAGCGGGCGGGATCATTGTTCCACTGTCGGCAAGCGATGCCGACGGCGATCAGTTGGCCTTATCAGCCACGGCCTATACCGTCGATGCAAAGACTCAATTGCACATTTCCGTTCCCGGCAACAAGGCGGCTTTGACCCTCTCGGGCAACCAATTGCGAATCACTCGGGACGCGAACTATACGGGCGTGTTTTATGTGGATGTAACGGCAAGCGACGGGACCAACGCGGTTTTAAAATCGTTCAAGGTAACGGCGACAAATTCCACCCAACAGTGGCTGGTCCCGTCATCCGCTTCTTCACTAAGCCTTGGCGAAGATCTTTCACAAGGGACAACTTTGCCGCTGCCGGCAACGGCTGCCATGCCGCCCGCGCTGGAATCAAACCGCCAGGTTGCCGGCGGAAATATGTTATCCCAGGCCTTGTCAAGTTATATTATTTATCCGGGAATGCAAAGCAATAGCCTCTCGCTCTTGCACACCGGCATATCCGCCCAGGCAGTGGAATTCGCATTCCATGAAAGCAATATCCAGGGCGAATCATGGATGCCCGGTGGCACGGCCCAATGTAAAGAATATCTCTCGGAACACGATGGGCGGCGGCGATCGATTCTTGGATGCGAGCATCAACCGCGTCACTATAAATACTGCCCAAACCCCCGGCAAAAACGCAACAGCACTGTCTGACGTTCCGGATAGAAGTATTCGAAAGGATATCGAAGCTGCCCTGAGTCTCTGGGACAATCCGACTTCCCAGAGCGAATCGTTCGACGAGTTTTTCGCCTTGCTGGGCAAGGATTGATATGCTGTCGTGGCCGAGTTCGGAGTGTAAGTATTGTCCAGCCGGGTAGGAACGGAGTATAAATAAAGTATGGATGCTTTACGGATTTCTGAAAGCAAGTCGTTCAAAGCCCGGGCCCTCCTGCTTGGGGAACGCTTGGATTTGCGGGCCATGAGCGAGGCCGAACGGCTTGCGCAATCGGGCCGCTTTCGGTTTCGGTTCGCGGCGGCGGAGTGGCTGTATTGTTCCGCTATGGGGCCGTGGTCTTGTTCGACGTTTCGGCAAGCGAACAGACGGCTTATTTGGAACAAATCCGCCCCCTGGTCATCCAACCATTTCCCGATCTGGAAACGGAAGAAGTTGACATACGCATCGAACCTGAAGGCCGGGAAGGCATGGATGGCAATACCGTGGTCCTTCAGGAAGGAAGCATCGAGCGCCTGCAAATCCTGGCCGACGTGCTGAGCAAGAGCATCGTGCTGGCGAAGTACGAATCGAAGGTCGCCCGCGATTTCGACCGCATCGAACCGCTGGCTGTCAACCTGGAACGAAACGCCCGCAGCGGACGCAACACCCGGGAGTTGTTAAGCCACATCGGCGGAGCGCTTCTAAGCGAGCACAAAATGGTCGGCCGGGTGCAAATGGACGACAAGCCCGATTTGATCTGGGAGCGTCCCGGCATGGAACGTCTTTATTTGCGCCTGGAAGACGAATTCGAGATCAGTCGAGCGCTACGCCGCTTTGGAACGCAAGCTGGAACTCATCTCGCGGACCGCGGAAACGGTTCTGGAATTGCTGCAAAACCGCCGCAGCCTGCGGGTGGAATGGTACATCGTCATTCTCATCGTGCTGGAAATCATGCTGACGATTTACCAGATGTTCTTTCACCGCTAATTAACGTCGCAGGAGGCACGCGGCGTATGCGCCTTCGCATGCGGCATATGCGAGTGACATTGCGATACTCGTACGCGTCAGTGCATTTGCAGGCAACATCATCCCCGATTTGGTTTATTAGCCGCGCAAAAGCGTCTAATCCCTTAATCCGTAACGAATGATGCACCATAATGTTACAAGGCCGTCGCGCCATCCGATCTTCTTGCCTTGCTCGTATGTCCGGCCGTAGTAGCTGACCGAGCGTTCGTAAACACGATGTCCCCGGCGGGCGATCTTTGCGGTAAATTCCGGCTCGAACCCGAAGCGATTTTGACGGAGGAGCGGGAGTAATTTCATCGGCCACTTTTCGCGTAAAAACTTTATAACATGTTTCGATGTCCGTGAGGTTCAGGTTTGTGAAGCAGTTCGAAAGGGTTGTCAGGAATTTATTGCCCAGGTAATGCCAAAAATACAACACGTGATGCGGCTGATCGCCCAGGAACCGGCTTCCGTATACGACATCCGCCTTGCCTTCGATGATGGGTTGAATGAGACGCGGATACTCGGATGGATCGTATTCCAAATCCGCATCCTGGATGACAATTACATCGCCCGTCGCTTTTAAAAAACCCGGTCCGCAAAGAAGCGCCTTTGCCGCGATTTTTTTCATGGTATTCGAGGACAATCCGATTTTCTTCATTGGGAGTCAACCGCTTTTCGAGATCTCGCAGAATATCGCGCGTGCCGTCGCTGCTGCAATCGTCGACGATGATGATTTCTTTACGGATTGGAACGGTCCATACGCGCTCGACGATTTCCCGTATGGTTCCTTCTTCGTTGTATGCGGGAATGACCACTGACAGCAGAAAATCTTGCGGTATTATATAGATGCCGAGGTAAATACAATCTGCTTCTCCAAGAATGCCGTGCAAGGCGTTGTACCACTCTACGGAATACGGCTTGGCGTGGCTTATTGAAGCGAAATCGTTAGACATCATGGATGAATCTGAAAAAGGCAAATTGACCATCGCGTATCCGGCAATATAACTACAATGATGACGGTACGGAGCGTTTCAGCACAGGCTACCTTTCAACTTTATGTCAATCCTTTACAATGTCAAGTGATTGGTAGTATAAATGGAAGTATACCTGGCCGAACGATGTCTGACGCAATCCATGGCGAAAAGCTCAATCTCATGTCTAAAGATCATTGGAAAAAGATTATCTGCCGGGATTATCAATCAACGCCGATTGTACAGTTAGGGCCCTGGGCAAAGTGGCTCTTGGCGGCGGCCTTGGTGATCGTGGTGTTTTTGGCCTACCAGCCGGCCTGGCAGGGCGGATTCATCTGGGACGACGATGCGCACCTGACCAAACCAGATCTGCGTTCCTGGCACGGATTGTACCGTATTTGGTTCGACCTGGGCGCAACTCAGCAGTACTATCCGCTATTGCACAGCGTCTTCTGGATCGAGCACAAGTTATGGGGCGACGCGCCGTTGGGCTATCACCTTGTGAACATCTTAATGCACGCCATGGCGGCCTTAATGGCGGCGGCCGTGCTGCGCCGGCTCGAGGTTCCAGGCGCGTACCTGGCCGCGGCCATTTTCGCTCTGCACCCGGTGCAGGTGGAATCGGTGGCATGGATCACGGAACTGAAAAACACCCTTTCCGCCGTTTTCTATCTATCGGCAGCCATGCTCTACCTACGTTTCGACCAGAAGCGGAAGAAATCGTTTTACGCGGGGGCACTGGCTTCTATTTGTGCTTGGCCTGTTAAGCAAGACCGTCACGGCAACGCTGCCGGCGGCACTGCTGGTTATCTTTTGGTGGAAACGAGGGCGGTTGTCGTGGCGCCGCGATGTGCTGCCGCTTGCGCCTTTTTTTATCCTCGGCGCGGCGGCCGGCCTGTTCACGGCCTGGGTGGAACGCAAGTTTATCGGCGCCGAGGGCGCGGCCTTCGACCTGACCTTTATCGATCGCTTCCTGATAGCGGGCCGGGTAATTTGGTTCTACCTGGGCAAGCTGTTCTGGCCGGCGAACTTGATCTTCATCTATCCCCGCTGGAACATCAATCAAGCCGTATGGTGGCAATACTTGTTTCCAGCCGCGGCGCTATTGTTGGCGGCGGTACTTTGGGTGCTGCGGCGGCGCTGGCGGGGGCCGCTGGCGGGGCTGCTCTTCTTCGTTGGCACGCTCTTTCCGGTTCTGGGTTTCTTCAATGTGTATCCCTTCGTCTTTTCCTTTGTGGCCAATCACTTTCAATACCTGGCGAGTCTGGGCGTGATTGTCCTGGTCTCAGCCGGGATAGTTTTGTTGCTGGAGCGATGGGCGTTTTGGCCTCGAATCGGCGGCTATATTCTGTGCCTGATGTTGTTGTCAACTTTGGCGATCTTAACCTGGCGGCTAAGCTGCATGTATGTAGATATCGAAACGCTTTATCAAACAACTATTGAAAAAAATCCAGACTGCTGGATGGCGCACACTAACCTGGGTTTCATCGCGGGCAAAAAAGGCCTGTTTAATGAAGAGATTGAGCGTTACAGACGAGCCCTAGAGTTAAATCCGGATTACTCTCAGGCCCACAACGATTTGGGCATCGCGTTGCTCAAAAAAGGGCGAGTGCAAGAGGCTAGCGATCATTACAAGCGAGCCCTGGAAATAAATCCAAACTTTCCAGAGGCCCACAACAATTTAGGCGTCTTACTAAACAAAATAGGTCAAACGCAAAAGGCAATTGAAAATTTTAAGTGCGCCGTAACGTTGAAACCCGATTATGTTGACGCCCTTAACAACCTGGGCAGTGCACTAGTTCAAACGGGCCGGTTTCAGGAGGCGATGGGATATTATAAGCAAGCCTTGGCGCTGCAACCAGATCTCGATGTTACCCATAACAACCTGGGTAACACGCTAATTCAATTGGGCCGGTTTCAGGAGGCGATGGAACAGTGCCAGGAGGCCCTGCGGCTTAAACCCGATTCCGTCGAAGCACTAAATTCCTTGGGTGATGCTTATGACTTAATGGGTCAATATCAACAAGCCATTGAACGATACGAAAAGGCGATAAAACTTAATCCCGACTATATCCAGTCTTACATCAATCTGGGCGGCGCACTGGTCAAAACAGGCAGGCTTGGGGAGGCGATCGAACTTTATAACCGGGCACTACGGCTTAAACCCGATTCCGTTGAAGTCAGCTTCAATTTGGGCAACGCTTTTAAATCGGCGGGCCAATATCAACAAGCCATCGAAAACTACGAAAAAACGTTGCAAATTAATCCCGACTTTTTTCAGGCCCGCGTCAACCTAGCCGGCGTGCTCTTGCAAACGGGACATCCTCAAGAGGCCATTGAACATTGCCAGCGGGCATTGCGGCTGAAGTCCGATTATCCTGAAGCCTATAACTTTTTGGGCAGCGCATTGGCCCAAACAGACCTGCCCCAGGAGGCAATCGAACAATACCGGGAAGCACTGCGTCTTAAGCCCGATTTTCCCGAGGTCTGCAACAACCTGGGCGTCGCGTTGCTGCATACAGGGCAGCCCCAAGAGGCGATCGAACAGTTCAAGAGGGCGGTGCAACTCAGACCCGACTACGTCAATGCATATTATAATTTGGCCTTGGCCCATGCCAGGATGCACGAGTCATCCGAGGCCGTTGCTGCTGCCCAGAAAGGCTTGGAACTTGCCCGGTCAAAGGGACAGACGGCCCCGGCCAAACAGTTCGAAGATTTTTGGATTCCTATGGAAAGTAGATGTCATGGCGGATTCGTTGGAAACAATGCTGCGAGAGAAACAAGAACTTCACCTGAATGTCGCCGATAAACTCAGTAGACCACTAACCGCTCATGTCGAATGGTCCGTTAATGCTTAACCCCAAAAAATCTTCTCGCAGACATTTTCCCCGGCACAAAGCGGTGGACTATGTCTCTTTGAAACCTAATTTTTGGGCGCCGGCGGGAGCGGCGATCCTGGCCCTGGCTGTTTTCATCGCTTACTTTCCTTCGCTTTATAGCGGATTCATCTGGGACGACGATGCGCTTATTACGAATAACAGCCTGATCAAAGTCTCCGACGGCCTTAACCGGATATGGTGCACAACTGATGCGACAGACTACTGGCCGGTGGTCAATACCACGTTCTGGATCGAGTGGCGGCTTTTGGGGATGAACCCGACCGGCTACCACGTGGTCAACCTGATCTTGCACGTCATCGAGACCCTGCTGATTTGGCTTATTTTGCGGAAGTTGTCCATTCCCGGCGCGTTTTTGGCGGCCATGATCTTCGCCCTGCATCCGGTGAACGTGGAGTCGGTCGCCTGGATCGCGCAGCGAAAAAACGCAATGGCAATGCTGTTCCTCCTGTTGTCGATTCTGTGTTATTTGAAGATGGAAGTCGCCTCCCCCCCGGGCGCCACGTCAGTGGCCGCTCGCCCTTCGTCTCTTTCCCATTGGTACTGGCTGAGCTTGTTGGCGTTTATGTTGGCGATGCTCAGCAAGGGCTCGGTGGCGGTCTTGCCGGTGCTGCTCTTGGGGATCGTCTGGTGGCTGCGTGGATTGACCCGTTGGGATCTGCTGCGGACCGCGCCTTTTTTCCTGGTTGCCGCGGTGCTGGCCGGAGTGGACGTGTGGTTTCAGACGCACGGTGTGGAAGTTATCCGAACCGCCGATTTTGCCCAGCGCCTGCTAGGCGCGGGCGGCGTGGTGTGGTTCTATCTTTACAAGGCGCTGTTGCCCATCGATCTGGCCTTTGTCTATCCACAGTGGAAGATCGAGGCGGGTAATCCGCTGTGGTGGCTGCCGCTCTCGGCAGCGCTTATCGTTACGGCGGTGTTGTGGCGGCTTAGAAAAAGCTGGAGCCGGCCGCTGTTGTTTGCCTGGGGGTTTTTCTGCGTAGCGCTGCGCCGTTAATGGGCATTACCGACGTGTATTTCATGAAATTCTCCTTGGTGGCGGACCATTATCAGCACATTGCCATTATCGGGGTGATTGCGTTGGCGGCGGCAGGCTGGAGTTTATGGCATAAGCCGATGCGGGGAGCAACATACTGGGCGACGAGCGCCATACCCGTCGTGGCTGTTGGTACTCTCGCATTTCTGACTTGGCGGCAAAGCGGGCTTTATCGCGACGAGATTACTTTGTACCGGGACACGCTGCAAAAAAGCCCGGACTGCTGGTTGGCTCACAACAACCTGGGCCTCATCCTGAACACAAAGGGCCAATCTCTAGAGGCCATTGAACATTTCCGGCAAGCCCTGCGATTGAATCCTGATTACATTGAGGGTCACAACAACTTGGGCAATGCCCTGGCCAATGCAGGCCGGCTGCAAGAGGCGATTGAACATTACAAGCGAGCCATTCAACTCAATCCCAACTATTCGATGGCCTACTACAATTTAGGCGTCGTACTAGACAAGACTGGCCGGACGCAGGAGGCAATCGAAAATTATAAGCATGCTTTAATGACAAATCCCGATTATTTTGAGGCTCACAACAACTTAGGCAGCGCACTAATTAAAATGGGCCGGTTTCAGGAGGCGATGGAACATTATAAACAAGCCCTGGCCCTGAAACCCGATCTCGATTTTACCCATAACAACATGGGTAACGCGCTCATTCAAATGGGCCGCTTTCAGGAGGCGATCGAGCAGTGTCAACAAGCTCTGCGGATTAAGCCCGATTCGATTAAAGCCCTAAATTCCTTGGGTAATGCTTATGACTCAATGGGTCAATATCAACAAGCCATGGAACAATACGAAAAGGCGCTAAAACTTGATCCCGACTATATCCAGACTTACATCAATCTGGGCGACACACTGGTCAAAACAGGCAGGCTCCGGGAGGCAATCGAACAATACCGGCAAGCACTGCGGCTTAAGCCCGATTACCCTGAGGTCTGCAACATTCTGGGCGCCGCGTTGCTGCAAACAGCGCGGACCCAAGAGGCGATCGAACATTTCAAGCGGGCGGTGCAACTCCGACCCGACTACGTCAATGCTTTTTATAATTTGGCCTTGGCCTATGCTAAGATGCAGCAGTCCTCCGAGGCCGTCGCCGCGGCCCAGAAAGGTTTGGAACTTGCCCGGTCTAACGGCCAGACAAATCTTGCCAAACAAATCGAAGATTGGTTGAATTCATATCGTGCCAACATGTCAAATCCTCCGGATTCGTCTCCTTCTAGTGAATCAAAACTCCCGGCGCATTAACCATATAAGGACACTGATAGCCTGTTGTTGTTGACTTTTTAGGTTTGCCAGCAAATGTCCAAGCGAAAAAAATCTTTCGATGATAATAAAAAGGCTCGCCAAGCCCAATTTGGAACCTCTGTCCCATTGAAGCTGAACCTTAGTATGCTGGCAGGAATAGCGATAATCGTCCTAATCGCCTTCATCGCTTACATCCCCTCCATAAGCGGCGGATTTATCTGGGATGACGATCTGCTTATTACGAACAACAGCCTGATCAGAGCCTCCGACGGCCTTTACCCGATATGGTGCACCACTGTACCGATAGACTATTGGCCGGTTCTCAATACCACATTCTGGATCGAGTGGCGGCTGTGGGGGAAAAATCCTACCGGCTACCACGTGGTCAACCTGATCTTGCATGTCCTCGATGCTCTGCTGATTTGGCTCATTTTGCGGAAGTTGTCCATTCCCGGAGCCTTTTTGGCGGCGGTGATCTTCGCCGTCCATCCGGTGAACGTGGAGTCGGTCGCCTGGATCGCGCAGCGGAAAAACATGATGGCAATGTTTTTTTTCCTTTTATCGATTCTGTGGTATCTGAAGATCGAAATACTTTCGCCCCGCGCCTCTAGCCCCTTACCCCTTTGGTATTGGCTGAGCCTGGCGGCATTCATCTTGGCGATGCTCAGCAAGGGATCGGTGGCAGTTTTGCCGGTCCTTCTGTTGGGGATCCTTTGGTGGCTGCGATCCCTGACAAGGCGGGATATGTTGCGGATCGCGCCGCTCTTCCTGCTGAGCGTAGTGCTGACTGTAGTGAACACTTGGTTCCAAACGCATGGAGAGCCTATAGAGATCCGAAATGCCGGTTTTGCAGAACGTCTGCTTGGGGCCGGCGGCGTGCTGTGGTTCTATCTTTACAAAGCTCTGTTGCCATTCGACCTCGCGTTTATCTATCCGCCCTGGCACGTCGAGGTCGGCGATCTCTTGTGGTGGCTGCCGCTATTGGCGGCGCTTATCATTACAGCGGTGCTGTGGCGATATAGAAACGGCTGGAGCCGGCCGCTGTTGTTTGCCTGGGGGTTTTTCTGCGTAGCGATAGCGCCGGTAATGGGCATTTCCGACGTGTATTTCATGAAATATTCGTTGGTGGCGGACCATTATCAGCACATTGCCATTATCGGGGTGATTGCGTTGGCGGCGGCAGGCTGGAGCTTATGGCATAAGCCGATGCGGGGAGCAACATACTGGGCGGCAAGCGCAATAACCGTCGTGGCGGCGGGCACTCTCGCATTTCTGACTTGGCAACAAAGTGGGCTTTATCGTGACGAGATTACGTTGTACCGAGACACACTGCAAAAAAGTCCAGACTGTTGGTTGGCACACAACAACCTGGGTTACATTCTGGACAATATGGGCCAATCTCAGGAGGCCATTGAACATTACTTGCAAGCTCTGCGGCTGAAACCCGACTATTACCAGGCCCAATTCAACCTGGGTAACGCATTTGCCCAAACAGGCAGATTGCAAGAGGCAATCGAACATTACCAACAGGCCCTGCGGCTGAACCCTAAAGATGCCAATGCTTTAAACAACCTGGGTAGCGCATTTGTCAAAGCAGGCCGACTGCAAGAGGCGATAGAGCATTACCAACAAGCCATACGGCTGAAGCCCGACTATGCCGATGCCCACTTCAACCTGGGCCTCGCCCTGTTCGATGCAGGCCGACTGCAGGAGGCAATCGAGCATTACCAACAAGCCCTGCGGCTGAACCCCGACGATGTCGTGGCTCACAACAACCTGAGCGGAGCACTAATCAAGGCAGGCCGACCGAAAGAGGCGATCGAGCATTACCAACAAGCCCTGCGGCTGAGGCCGGGCGATGCCTATCTTTATTTAAATTTGGCTTTGACCTACGCCGTCACGAATCAGTCTTCCCAGGCCATAGCCGCGGCCCAAAAGGGTTTGCAACTTGCCCGCTCCCAGGGGCAACAAGCCCAAGCCGAGCAGATTGAGATGTGGTTGAATTCATACCGTGCCGGCCCGCCAGGAGCTAAAAATGCTCCAGCTGCTCCCGGAGCCGCTTCCTCGTTGAAAAAATGAACGTGCGATTAGAAGTAGCGCTCGAGAATCCGCCGGCTGGCGTAATCCAAGGCGCGGGTGTCGGGGATCAGGTAGCGGATGCCGTGGGTGTCGATGAACAAGGCTTTATAATCGCCCAATCGCCGCACGTCGTCTTCGCTGTCTAAAAGGAACGTGGTCTCTCCGCGATCCGTCTCCACCTGCCACTGCGATGGATCGACGTCGGCCGACATGCTGGTTATACGCTCGATAATCGGCACGAATTCGCGGCGGGACAATTCTTCCTCCAGTATTTTCCGCAACCCGGAGGACAATGTGCCGGGATGGCGTATGCATAGGACTTCGTGCCCTTCGGCATCGATGATCGAAAGCCACTCATCAGGTGAAGAGATGGGAAAAGCCCGCACTGGCTCGACTCCCACCAGTATTCGGCAGTCGGCATCGGTCAATACCAGGCGATCATAGGCATCGCGGTGCAATTGAAATCCGCGTGCGGCAAGTTGTTCGGCGGGCGTGGGATTTTGATCCATAAATGGTTCACGTTTTGTGTTTGTGCTCAGTACAAAATGGATATTGATCAGTGCTCAGTGCTAAACCGCAAGCAGTTTCATTAACATATTCATCCCTTATCTCTCATCCCTCATCCTTCTTCCCATGTCCGTGCGTCATGTCCAACTGGGCCTTATAAAGCCGGGCGTAAGTGCCCGGAATTTTTAGCAGTTCGTCGTGATGCCCGACCTCGGTAATCTGCCCCCGTTCAATTACCACCAGGCGGTCGGCGCGGCGCAGCGTGCTTAAGCGATGGGCAATGGCGATGGTGGTTCGTCCTTGGACCAGGTTTTCCAGGGCCAATTGAATTTCGCGCTCGGTCTCGGTGTCCACCGATGAAGTGGCCTCGTCGAGAATGAGGATGCGGGGATCTATCAAAAGCGCCCGGGCGATGCTGATCCGCTGCCGTTCGCCGCCGGAAAGGAACTGCCCGCGTTCGCCCACCAGGGAATCGTAGCCCTCGGGCAGGCGCAAGATGAATTCGTGCGCCCGGGCGGCCCGGGCGGCGTCTACGATTTCTTCGCTCGAAGCGTCCGGCCGGCCGTAGGCGATGTTTTCGGCGATTGTTCCGTAGAATAGGAAAGGCTCCTGCAGCACGATGCCGATATGGCTGCGATATTCTTCGAGAGGATAGGAACGGATATCCACGCCGTCGACCAATAGCGCGCCTTCAGTCACGTCGTAAAAACGGCAGACCAGATTGACGATGGTCGTTTTTCCCGCCCCGCTGTGGCCGACCAGCCCGATCATTTCGCCGGGCTGGATTTTAAGGTTTATATCTTGCAGTACGGGCCGGCTGCCGTAATGGAAACTAACATTGCGGAAATCCACGACTCCGCGCAGCCGGCCGGGATGCACCGGATGCGTGGGTTCGGCCACGCTGGGTACGCGGTCAAGGATGGAAAATATGCGTTGCGTGCTTGAGGCCGCCCGTTGCACGGCCGATACCATGCGGCTCATCGAGTCCATTCGCGTGTAAAATCTGTTGATAGCGTCGACAAACAAAAGAAGTTCGCCTAAGTCGATATTCTTGCGAATGATCTGATACATCCCGAAAACCCATATTACCAATACGCCGATATTGCATAAAAACACCACCGTTGCCCCAAAAAAAGACCACAGCGTATTGACGCGATTATTCGCCTGAAACACCCGGTTGTTGGCCTGGTTGAAGCGGTCTATCTCGCGGTGTTCCTGGGCAAAGGCCTTGACCACGCGGATGCCGGGAATAGTATCGGCCAATACGCTGGTCATTTCGCCCCATGTCCGGGTTCCCAATTGGAAACCTCTTCGCAGTCGGGTGCGGACCTTGTGTACTAAATACGCTATCAGCGGCAATGGCACCAGCGATACGATCGCCAGTTTGTAATTTATCGACAATAATAAAGCGGCAGTCATCAGCAGCATTAACAAATCGTTGGCAAAATCGAGCACGTAGACGGAAAGGAAATAACAAATCCGGTCGGTGTCGGTGCTCACCCGGGCAATTAAATCGCCCGTTCGCTTGCCGCCGAAGTAATCGATGGACAAACTCTGCAAGTGCGCATAAGTGCGGTTGCGTAAATCGGCGGCGATCGCTTCGCTGGCATACGCCAGCACGTAAGTACGCGCCCAAGTAAGCAACCAGGTTAAGATCCAGGCCCCTGCAAAACCTACGATATAATACCATGCATACGCGAATTGCCTCGGAATCAGCACCTTATTGATCAGCGGCATTTTTAAATAGGTTGGGATCAAATCGGCGGCAGTGCCGCAAAGCATCAAGGCAAAACCAAAAATAATGATCAATGCCCGGGGCTTGGCAAAACCTATCAGCCGCGATAGCGCTTGTATCGGCGGCTTGGCCTTGGCCGCATCGCATTCGGGACACGTCGTCTGTTCAGGCGTCAATAACGCGCCGCAACTTGGACATACCGCTGCCAGCAATTCCGAAGAATCTTCTTCCTCGTTTGCGTCTCCTTCTTGCAGGCGCTCGAAGCGCAGGGAAATCTGATGGGCCGTCTTGACTTTGCCGGCCGTGAACCGCCAGTGGTATAGTATTTTTTCCGGGCCAAGCAGTTCAAGGATTCCCGTGCCGGAATGCTCTTTTGTGCTAAGACTGAGAGATGAATCAATGGGCCAAAAACGGAAAGAATTTTCGTTGTTGCCGCCGGATTTTGCAGTCTCGGTTAAAGGACCGACCGATAAAAGCCGGCGGTCGGTAAGCACTATCAGGCCCCGGGCGTAATGCAACTGCTCATCAAGATCAAATTCCATCCAAACCAAAGGCGTTTCGCCGGGGAAAAGACGAGCTTCCACTACGCTACGCAGCTCAGGCGCGACGTTTTCCCAGATATCATGCGTGGAATTCAAGGGACCGGGCACGGGCAATATTTACTTAACGATGCGGAATCGACAAGCCATTGTCGAATGAAAGTTTGTAAGGGGAGACGCCAATTATCTTTTCTATTTATTATAATTTTGCCGATTATGACGGGTGTGTAAAGACTGAATGTGTTTCAAACTCCCTCTGCTTTGCCTAAACTGGGCGATTGTAACGTATTATTTACTGAAGGTATCGAGCCGATTTCACCCCGGTTCGCGACCATACAATATTATGTATGTTGGGGTAGCAGATAATCTGCTGACCCAACATAATGAGCTAATCGACTTATCAAATGCATTGGGGGCCATCGATACGGTTCAGATTCTTGAACCAAGGGCCGATATTCCACTTCCCCTCATTAGTGGCATGAGAGAATCTCAACTGAAAACAGTTGTGGAGATGGATTTTATATCTAAGTATAGAATCTGTAGGTTGTTATGTCACAGTATTGAATCCAAGCGTCAATCTCATTATTAAAGGTATTTCAAGTTTAAAATGATTACGCTACCTAAAGTTAAGCTTCCCCAAGGGGAAGATTTGGAATTTTTTAGGCCGGCTATTGCTTTTTTGGGGCGGTCTGGATTAAATAGATTGATGGAGTTGGCCAACGCTGCGGGGACGTTTAGTTGTCGGCCGTGCTCCTCCCACCGGGGATTCTTCCTGCCTATGCCCAATCGAGCCAGTTCAATCGAATAGCCTAAGAGTGTCGGAGTCTGCGCACATTGGCGAATTCTTGAATAAGTGGGTAAAACAGGACAAATGAATATAATTGTACCAGGTCAGGATAAACCGATTAGGAAATAAAGTTTACCAAAATTCATATTCAGACTTATGCAAGCCGGATGGAGACGGCTGTTAATAGTGTATTTCATGGATTGACAACACCATTGTTAGCGAACGTGAGGATGCACGATCGCATTTATGGGTGGTAAGGGTTTATCGGGTTATTGGGTAAAAAACAATATGCCGATAAAACACTTTAACCACTTGCAACGTAGATCGTTCTAGGAAGGATCGATCACCGTGATTCCGCAAAAGCTAGCAAATTTAATTTGTGAGACACACAACCATGGAATACCGCAAGGTATTGGCGCTGCGCGGCCCAAACATCTGGGCCAACTACCCGGTGATCGAAGCTTGGATCGATTTGGGCGAATTGAAGGATTCGCCGTCTAACGAAATCCCCGGCTTTAACGAACGTTTAATGAGTTGGCTGCCCACGATGATCGAGCATCGTTGCAGCATCGGCGAGCGCGGCGGGTTTTTCCAGCGACTCCGCATGGGAACCTATCCCGCTCATATCATCGAACACATCACGCTGGAACTGCAAACACTGGCTGGCACGCCGGTCGGTTTCGGCAAGGCCCGCGAAACTTCGGAAAAAGGCGTGTATCGCATCGTCTTCCGCTATGTCGAAGAAAACCTGGGCCGCGAATGCCTGAAAGTAGCCACCGACCTGTTTTTGGCGGCGGTCCACGATAAGCCCTTCGACATGGCCGGCGAAATCAATCGCCTCCGCGATCTGGCCCAACAACTCTGCCTTGGCCCCAGCACCAATGCTATGGTGGAAGTCGCCAAATCGCGGGGTATTCCCGTGCGGCGCCTGAATACCGACAGTTTGGTTCAACTGGGATACGGCCACAAGCAGCGCCGCATCCAGGCGGCCGAAACCGATCGCACCGGCGCGATTGCCGAATCGATCGCGCAAGACAAAGAACTTACCCGCGTGTTGCTGCAATCGGTGGGCGTGCCCACTCCCGAAGGCCGGCCCGTAACCTCGGCCGACGACGCTTGGGAGGCCGCCTGCGACTTGGGCCTGCCCGCGGTCGTCAAGCCGCAAGACGGCAATCAAGGCCGCGGCGTGGCCGCGAATCTCACCACTCGCGAGCAGGTTATGGCCGCCTATGAAGCCGCACGCAAGGAAAGCCCGTCGATCATCGTGGAAAAGTTCGCTTACGGCCAGGACTATCGCGTGTTGGTCGTCAGCGGAAAAGTAGTGGCCGCGGCGCGTCGCGAACCGGCCCACGTGGTTGGCGATGGAAATCGCACCATTGCCCAGTTGGTCGATGTCGTAAATTTGGATCCCCGACGGGGCGAACATCACGCCACGGTCCTGAGCAAAATCAAATTAGACGCCGTATCGCTGGCCGTTTTGGCCGAGCAAGGCTACACGCCCGACTCGGTGCCCGCTAGCGGCACGGTCGTGCTGATCCGCCGGAACGCCAACCTGAGCACGGGCGGAACGGCCATCGACGTTACCGAATATGTTCATCCCGAAGTGGCTGCCCGGGCGATAGATGCCGCCAAGGTAATCGGCCTCGATATCGCCGGCATCGACGTGATTGCCAAAGACATCAGCCGGCCGCTTGAAGAACAAGGCGGGGTGATCGTGGAAGTAAACGCCGCGCCTGGCCTGCGCATGCACTTGCAGCCTTCGGCGGGCGTTTCCCGCCCGGTTGGCGAGGCGATAATCGACATGCTCTATCCCGAAGGCGATAACGGCCGCATCCCGCTTGTCGCCGTATCTGGCGTAAACGGCAAGACTACAACCACTCGTTTCATTGCTCACATTATTAAAGGTCTCGGCAAAACGGTGGGCATGACCTGCACCGACGGCATTTATGTCGGCGAGCGGCGCATCGATAACGGCGATTGCAGCGGTCCAAAAAGCGCCCGCTGCGTGCTGATGACCCCCACGGTCGAAGCGGCCGTATTCGAAACCGCCCGGGGAGGAATCCTTCGCGAAGGGCTGGCTTTCGATTACTGCGACGTGGCCGTTGTGACGAACATCGGCGACGGCGACCACCTGGGCATTTCCGAGGTCAACAACATCGAGGACCTGGCCAAGGTAAAACGCTGCATAGTGGACGTGGTTTCGCCCAAGGGATACGCGGTCCTCAACGCAGCCGATCCGCTTGTGGTAGAAATGGCGCCAAAATGTCCGGGCAACGTGCTGTTCTTCGCCATGGACGGCAACAATCAGGTAATCGTCCGGCATCGCGGCGTGGGCGGGCGGGCCGTATTCGTCCGTGACGGGCAAATTATCTTCGCCGAAGGCAATCGCGAAGAAATCCTCATGCCCGTGGACGCCGTACCCCTGACAGTGGGCGGAAAAATCAGCTTTCACGTGGAAAACACCCTGGCTTCGGCTGCGGCCGCCTGGTGCCTGGGAATATCCTTGGACATCATCCGGGCAAGGGCCTCCACGATCGCGGCCGACATGGGCAAGGTGCCCGGCCGGTTCAATATCATGGATATCGACGGCGCCACTGTTATCGTGGATTATGGCCACAACGTGCATTCCCTGACGGCCGTGCTGGAGGTTGTGGAAAAATTCCCGCAAAAGCGCCGCATGGCCGTTTACTCCACGGCCGGCGATCGCCGCGATTGTGACATGATCCGCCAGGGTGAACTACTTGGAGCCGCATTCGACCGGGTGATTCTGTATGAGGATCATTACCGGCGCGGCCGGGCGGAAGGTGAAATCATGGGCCTGTTCCGCAAGGGCGTGGAAACCGGCTCCAGAGCCAAGGATATCATCGAAATCGTCGGTGCTACCAAGGCCGCCGAAGCGGCGCTAAACATGGTACAGCCCGGCGAATTGCTCCTCTTGCAGGCCGATAAGATCGACGAGACCATGGACTGGATCCGGCAATATATCTCGACTATGGTCGAGCAAAAGGCTGCGGCCGAAGAGTTGATCGACGAGGCGGTAGCCACCCCAGTATCAGTTCCGGACACTGCCGCCACGTCAAAAGAAAAAATAACACCGAGCGAAGTCGGCGGGACCGTCTTGGCCGAAAGCTCCGCGGCAGCGAAGGCATAAAACTTATTTAACCGCGAATACTCCGAAGGACGCGAAGAAAAAATTTCGCGTCCTTCTTTTGTATACCGAGCGCGTCTGACAGCTTGGATGTGGAATGTCCTCTACCCAACCGGATGGCGGTGAAGGGTTTTTCGGACGATTGCATTATCTATGTCCGTAGTGAACCAGCCGGGCGACGGGTGCCGGCGTGCATTTCGCTGACGGATGACAGATGTCAATCTCTTCAAACCTTCTCGGATGCAATATATAATACTCTCATCCGATTAAATCCGGTTCTGCATATGGATAGCCATTTCATGCCCAAACACAAGATAAATCCCAAAAAACACGACTCACAAATTCAGTTGGCAGGTTCTCAATCGTTGGTAACCTCCGCCTGGATGCCGATGGGGGCCTTACTAAACGTTTTTGTCGCCTTTATCGTGTACTTTCCTTCCATAAACGGTAAATTCATCTGGGACGATCTCTATCTTATCACTGAAAACACAATCACTAAAGCCTCCGACGGTCTGTTCAGATTCTGGTGCACTACTGAACCGTACGACTACTGGCCGGTAACCAATACCACTTTCTGGATCGAGTGGCGGCTATGGGGAATGAACTCGACCGGCTACCACGTTACTAATCTGATTCTGCACATTATCGAGTCATTGCTGATTTGGCTGATCTTGCGGAAGTTGTCCATTCCCGGGGACTTTTTGGCGGCCATGCTATTTGCCGTGCATCCGGTGAACGTGAAATCGGTGGCCTGGATTGCGCAACGAAAAAACATGGTGGCGATGTTATTTTTCCTCTTGTCAATCTTGTGGTATTTAAGATTAGTCAAATCCGCTCCCCTTTGGGTCGCGGCTAAACCAATCCCTAATCCCCAATCCCTAATCCCTATCCTCTGGTACTGGCTGAGTCTTACGGCATTTGTCTTTGCAATGCTTAGCAAGGGATCCGTGGCGGTCTTGCCAGTAATGCTTTTGTGGATTGTTTGGTTGCTGCGACCTTTGACTCGTTGGGATCTCGTGCGAACTTCGCCTTTTTTCCTGGTTGCGGTAATGTTGACCGGAGTAAACATGTGGTTCCAGACGCACGGTACGGGTGAAGTTATTAGGACTGCCAGTATTGCCCAGCGCTTGCAGGGGGCCGGAGGCGTTGTGTGGTTCTACCTTTACAAGTCGCTTTTACCTATCGATCTGGCCTTCATCTATCCGCAATGGCAGATCAAGGCCGACAATCTGCTGTGGTGTATGCCGATGTTGGCGGCGCTGGCGGTTACGGCAGTGTTGTGGTTGTATAAAAATAGTTGGGGTCGGCCGTTGTTGTTTGCCTGGGGTTTTTTCTGCGTGGCGATCGTTCCGGTGATGGGTTTGACCGACGTATACTTCATGAAATTTTCGTTGGTGGCTGACCATTATCAGCATATTGCGATCGTCGGGGTGGTCGCGCTGGCGTCGGCGGGGTGGAGCGTTTGGCATCAGCGGACTCAGGGAAAGGCTCATTGGACGCCAGTTATCCTCGCCGTTACGGCGGTGGGAGCACTCGCATTTCTGACTTGGCGGCAAAGCGGGCTCTACCGTGAAGAAATTACTTTGTACCGGGACACTCTAAAGAAAAATCCGGAATGTTGGCTGGCCTACAACAACATGGGTTTCATATACCAAAAAACAGGCCGGCCGAAAGAAGCGATTGAGTATTTCCAGCAAGCTCTTCGATTGAAGCCCGACTTCGCCGAGGCCCATAACAACTTTGGTGGACTATTAATCCAGCTAGGTCGGACTGAGGAGGCGATCAAACACCTCCAGCAGACGCTGCAGGTTTGGCCCAACTCAGCCGAGGCCCACAACAACCTTGGTATTGCACTGTTCCATGAAGGCCGATTGCCGGAGGCGATGGAACATTACCGGCAAGCCTTACAGATAAAGCCGAACTTTTCAGATGCCTACAGCAACATGGGTAATGTATTATTCCAAACGGGCCGACTTCAGGAGGCGATCGAACATTACGAGCAAGCCCTGCGGCTGAATCCCGATTGTTTTGAGGCCCACAACAGATTAGGTATCGCTTTGATCCAAACTGATCGGCTTCAAGAGGCAATTGGACATTTCCAGCAAGCGATGAGACTCAAACATGGCGACCCCGAGGTCCACTACAACCTGGGTAACGCCTTGAACAAGGCGGGCGAGGTGCAGGAGGCGATTCCTCGTTATCTGGAAGCGATTCGACTTAACCCCGATTATGTCGAGGCCTTTGCGAATTTGGCGTCTACCTATGGCGATGCGGGCCGCTCTTCCGAGGCCACTGCCGCGGCCCAGAAGGCCTTGGAACTTGCTCGATCTAAGGGGCAGACGGCGCTGGCCAAGCAGATTGAAAATTGGTTGAAATCATACCTTGCCAGTCTTTCAGACCTCCCTAACGCATCGCCTCCGTCCAAGTCCGTTCCCTTGCCGCCGCAGGAGTAAAGGTTGCCGCTTATGTCCAATCACGGAAAATATCCCAAAGAACACGTTCTACTGGCACAGTCAGAAACCTCTGTTCAGTCGGTTGCGCCGCTCGGCATACTGGCGGGGGTAGCCCTAATCGCCGTAACCGCCGTTCTCGTTTACTTGCCCTCTTTAAGCGGCGATTTCCTCATGGACGACAATGCATTTGTGTCAGACAATCAAATAGTCAAAGCATCGGACGGTCTATATCGGTTTTGGTGCACTACCGAGCCGTACGACTACTGGCCGGTGTCGAATATCACCTTCTGGATCGAATGGCGGCTGTGGGGAAAACACACTACCGGCTACCACGTCACAAACCTGGTCTTGCACATCGTCGAAGCTCTATTGATATGGGTCATTTTACGAAAGTTGTCCGTTCCCGGGGCCTTTCTGGCAGCGATGATATTCGCCACGCATCCGGTGAACGTGGAATCGGTGGCCTGGATCGCACAACGAAAGAACATGGTGTCGATGTTGTTTTTCCTCTTGTCGATTCTGTGCTTTTTGAAAATTAAAGTATCGTCGTCATCTTTCCGGAAAGGCCTATATCGGATCGTCTCGCCGCTGGTTCTTCGTTTCTCATCCCCATGGTACTTGCTCAGCCTGGCGGCGTTCGCGTTGGCAATGCTTAGCAAGGGGTCCGTGGCGGTCTTGCCGGCTATGCTGTTGATGATCGTGTGGTGGCTCCGTCCTCTGACAAGGCGGGACATGGTGTGGGCCGCGCCGTTTTTTGCAGTGGCAATTATATTTACTGGTGTGAATGTGTGGTTTCAAACGCACGGCGCGGATATAGTTGTCAGAAACGCTGGTTTTTCAGAACGCCTGCTGGGCGCCGGCGGCGTGGTGTGGTTCTACCTTTACAAGGCGCTATTGCCGTTTAACTTGGCTTTCATCTATCCGCAGTGGATCATCCAGGCTGACAATCCTTTATGGTGGCTGCCGCTGTTGGCGGCGGTAAGCGTTACGGGGTGCTTTGGCGGTATAGAAGAAGTTGGGGTCGGCCGCTGTTGTTTGCCTGGGGATTATTCTGTGTGTCGCTCGTGCCGGTGATGGGTTTTACGGACGTGGGATTCATGAAATATTCACTGGTAGCCGATCATTATCAACACATTTCAGTGATCGGGGTAATTACGCTGGCGGCGGCAGGCTGGGGCCTCTGGTGCCAGCGGGTAGCATCGCATTGGGCGGCGGCTGCCGTCGCCGTTGCGGCAGTAGGAATTAGTTCATTTCTTTCTTGGCAGCAATGTAGGACCTATCATGACTCCGTAAGCTTGTTTCAGGCAACATTGGAAAATTATCCAGATAGTTGGGTAGCCCATAATCACCTTGGCGTTTCTCTGATTGATGTGGGCCAATTGCAAGAGGCGATGAAACATTTCCAGCGGGCCTTACAGATAAAACCGGACTATCCTGGCGCTCATTTAGACTTTGGTATAGCGCTTTTTAAGGCAGGCCGCTTAACGGAGGCAATAGAACACTACGAGCATGCGTTGCAGATTAATCCCAACTATGCCGATGCTCATGCCACCCTCGGTGTGGCTCTAATCCAAGTGAACCGGCCTAAGGAGGCTATCGAACACTTAAAGCAGGTGCTACGCCTTAAGCCCGATTTTCCCGAGGTTTACAACAACTTTGGCAAGGCTTTTGAAGCAATGGGCCAATATCAACAAGCTATCGAAAACTACGAAATGGCACTGAAGCTTAAGCCCGACTATCCCGAAGCTCACACAAGGATTGCCGGGGTACTAATCCAAACAGGTCGGCCTAAGGAAGGGATAGAACATTACCGAGAGGCTCTGCGCTTGAACCCAGACTTCGCCGAGGCCCATATCAACCTGGGCGTTGCACTATTCAATGCCGGCCTGTTGCCCGAGGCCATCGAACACTATGAAAAAGCGATTCAGATCGATCCAAACAATTCCGACGCTCAAAACGGCATCGGAGGGGCGTAATCCAAACGGATCGGCCCGAGGAGGCGATAGAACACTTAAACCAGGCGCTGCGGCTTAAGCCCGACTTCACCAATGCACTTAACAACATGGGCGTCGCACTAGTCAAAACAGGTCGGCCGGAAGAGGCGGTCCAACAATTCAAACAGGCGCTGCGGCTTAAGCCCGACGACATCATCGCCTATAACAATTTGGCGGAGTCTTATGCCAAGATGCATCTATCCTCCGAGGCTGTAGCTTCGGCCCAGAAGGCCATTGAGCTTGCCAGATCACAGGGGCAAACGGCCCTGCTCAAGCAGATTGAAGATTGGTTGAAATCATATCGCACAAATCAGTCGAATCCCCCGAACGAACCATCCCCTTCCAAGTCCCCTCCCCCGCCTTAACAAACAGTCGGCGTCGCCTATCAAAGTCAAACATTGGAATAGATCATTATCCCTCTGTTTCATGCGGTATCGCCGGCAGCGTTACCAGACACACGGGACAGGGGGAATTGCGCACGATTGTATTGCAGTCCAAAACCGGCGGCAGGTTGGTAATCGATTCCTCTATCTCACCCATGATCAACAAATCGCATTCTAATTGCTTTACAAGAGCCACGATTTGCTGATTGGGATCGCCTTCGGGCAACGAGCAGACTTCCACCTCTCTTTTCAGTTGTTCGGCCCGTTGCAGGTCTTGCTGCAGCAGTTCGTTAGTTGGAGGGTGATCAGCGGTAAGCGGCACGGATACTACTGTCAAAGCCACCAGCGGGTCGAGCATCGTCAGGGCGGCTGCAAACAGATCGCTACTGGCCGCGGCGCCATAATGCACCAAAAGCACGTGGCTGACGCCCACGCCTGCCGCCCGCAACTCGGCCACCGAACGCGCTTTGCGTTCGCCGATCTTGGGAATCCGGTTACCGCCGGCCAAGTCGAAGTATAGATCGCGGTTGCGGCTTAATATCCTCACCGTTAGCGGTGTGGGATCGCCGCCGTGCATGTTGATCCAATAAAAGGCGATTTGCTCGATCTGCTCGTCGGCCATGTAGGCGTTCGAAGCCCCGAGCACCAGTTCCTGGGCCTTGATATCCATGGCTGTATGCACCACGGCGTACAAGGGATTGTTGGTGCGGATAATCAAGGGGTGCACCTGTTTGCCCGCTTTTTCCGCGCGATTGACAACCGCCGTCATCAAAGTGCGGTTATATTGGTCCAACTCGGGTCCCAGCGTGGAAGCGTCGCCGCGCGTCGTGACCTGGGCAGTCATCACCGCCACATCTGTGGTTTCGGGATCGGTTTCGGCCAGTGTCTTTTCCAGCATGAAAAGATTCTGCGTCGAGCGGATGGCCACCAGTTTTCGGTAAGGCATTTTCAGGCCCAGCACCGCTGAAGCGACCTCGTCGGAGGTTTGCTGGTTGAATTGTTCCAAGTGCAGGTGCGCGGCCTTGCCCCGTTTCCTTTCATGCAGATATTCGGAGGTCATGAAAAGAGAAAGAAACACGGCTGTGAAGGCCGACCCGCCGATAGTTGCCACTTCCTTGGTCAATAAATTGAGCACTGCCGTGGCCAGTAGGATCAAAAAAACAATACTCAACCCGATGGGCAGCTCCACGCCGCCGACGCGGATATTCAGCGGCACCTTGAATTCCCGGGGATTGCGATCCTTGAAACGGAGTACGACCATGGCCAGGGCCTTGAATACAAAACTCCACACCACGCCGAAGGCATAGGCTTCGCCCAGTGTATACATATTTCCCCGGCTGAGGATAATGGTGGCCAGTTGCAATCCGACTATCAATAACAGCACGCGGTACGTGGTTCCGTATCGTCGATGAGGTTTGAGGAACCAATCGGGCATCACTCCGTCTTCTGCCACGCGGTTTAACACGCCGTTGGATCCGATTATCGCGGTATTTACCGCCCCGGCAAGGATGAGAAATCCGACCACCACCACAAAACCGTTTAACAACAACCGGGCCAAGGGCGGGCCATACACGTACATTGCCAGCCCGCCGATCAGATTGCCCGAATAATCTTTCATGCGGATTTCATCTGGAATCAAAAGCACGGCCAAAAACGAGATGCTTGCCGTCAGGGCCAGGCTGTAAATAAACACGACAAACGCCGCCTTTTTGAAATTTTTAAGCTTGGGCGATTCCACTTCGCGATAGACCTGGGCAAGTGTTTCCTCGCCGCTCATGGCGAGAATCGAATGGCCGAAGGCGATTAACAGGCCGATCACGCCGATTATGCTCAACCAATTGCCCGGCTGGTGTAGTTTCGCGGCCAACTTGGGAAACCAATGCGAAACCAGCCCCAAGGGATCCTCTTGCTCTCCGGTGGCTTCATTGATTCTAGGCTGGGGAACCAATTTTCCATGCTTGTCTTTAACCATCGCCGGCACGAGTCCTCCAGTTTCAGAATTGCGCTGCCACATTTCCTTTTCCACGCCCGTCACCCGGTCCGGGAGTTTCACGACTTCGTATTCAACCTTGGGCGTAAGGTCCGGCGCCATGGGCACCTTGTTCACAGGTCCCCGAATCATCAAAGTGGCGCCGCACCAGATAAGCATTACGGCCGCCATGACCGTGGTGGCATACATGATTTTCAGGGCCTTGCCGCTGGATTCATGGATGCCCAATATGTTTTGGCGGAAGAAATACAGTGTTATCAGACAGGCGATGACTACCGATCCCCAGCGGCGCACCGCGTCGGCCGTATCCGGGCTGAATTGCAAATCGGGATTGATAATTCTCAGAGTGTCCAATAGCAAACCTACGATGTATTGGCCCGCTGAAACCGCGCTTGTGGGCCCGGTTAGAATATAATCGAACATCAAGGCCGAGACTGATAGTTTTGCCAGGAATCCGCCCATCGCTTCCTTGACCACGCGGTAAACGCCTCCGCGCACGAAAAGCGAGCAACTTTCGATGTAAATCGATCGCACCGCATAGCTGAAAATCATCACGGCCAGGATAAACCACGGGGCGGCTGGGCCGATCGCCCCTTCCACGATACCCCCGATGTAATACGCCGTGCTGGCCAGGTCGCAAAGCACTACCGCCGCGGTTCGCCAGAAGGAGATGAACGTCAGCATCACGCTGCTGACGATGATGACTTGCACCGGGCGGCTTAAACCGCCGATAGCACCGGAGGAAGAGCGATCCGTGGAAGAATCGGACATTATGGACCTTCTATACATCAAGCGCTATTGCCATGGGACACTTCGATTGCGCGACCGATGCGAAGGCCCTTTCAAATCGGGCCAAGGCTCCAACCTTGGCCTGCCGGCGAGGTTAGCTGACGGGCTGGGGCTTGAAAGTACCCTGGTCTCAATCCGAGACCTGCGCCCTGAAACGGATAAAACCGATTCGCTGGTTTCCCCGCTCCCAACTGATCGATGGGATTAGGCTGCTTTCTGTTTATTATAAGTTTTTGCAAAATGTTGACAATGAGATGTTTCCCAAACCCTGTTTTTTGCCGAATTTCATGAGCCGTAACTCGTTTTAAACAAATAAGTTACCATAAATTAGCAAGCACCCGTTTTCCAGGCCTATTATAAGCTATTTTTTTATATACCAATTAACTTTAGGGGCGACTGCCAACCTAGGAGGTCTATTCTCATGTACATTGATAAAAAAGGCCTGCGTAAACACTTGTTTGTCGACCGCAAAGTCCAGGGCGCTCTGATCGCCCGAGTCGTGATGTATTGGGTATTATGCCTTTTAACCATCGCCCTGATGCTGCTATGTTGGGATATTATTGCCGGCCCGGCACGGATGTTCTACCTGCATTTCGATAATATGTGGTTCTTTTACGGACCGGCCGCCATCGCCTCTTTTTTGCTTTTGCCCTTGGTCATTGTGGATATTATTCGCATAAGCAATCGTTTTGTCGGGCCGCTAATACGGCTGCGGCGTTCGATGCGGGCGTTGGCTCGCGGCGAATATGTCGAACCGCTCGAATTCCGCGGCAACGATTTCTGGTATGATTTTGCCGACGAGTTCAATGCCATTCGCGCCCGACTTCTGCAATTATCGGCCGAAACCAAATCAGAAATCAAAGATGAAGAACCCCTGGGCATAGGGCTCTAATAAAACCGATCCATTAGGGGTGACCGATAAACGACAAATGTTTAATTTGAAACCGCTTGCAGTTTCGCAATGTTGTATCATTATCGGCAAGACCTTCCCTACACCGTCTCCAGCTTCCAGCCTCATCTCTTGCCCAATCGGGGTTTTCCTGCGGTTACCCAGCGGTTAAAATATCCCAGTCCGAAATAATGGGGTTTATTAATCGCTTGTTCAGTCCAAGGTATGCCGTATGGCAAAAACGCCGGAAGGATTACAAAAAAGCCGCTCCCTCGAAGAAGTACATCGCTCGGTGCAAATCCCCCCGAGCCGGTGGTGGCGGCGATTGTTCGCCTTTGCCGGGCCGGCTTATCTGGTCTCCGTCGGGTATATGGATCCCGGCAACTGGGCCACCGACATCCAGGGCGGCTCCCAATTCGGTTACAGGCTCATCTGGGTTCTATTGATGAGCAACGTCATGGCCGTGCTGTTGCAAACCCTAAGTGCCCGCCTGGGATTGGTCACCGGCCGCGATCTGGCTCAGGCCTGCCACGACGATTATCCGTGGACCGTCAACATCATTTTGTACGTTTTATGCGAAATCGCCATTGCCGCCTGCGATCTGGCCGAAGTCCTCGGATCGGCCATAGGTTTGAATCTGCTTTCCGCCGCCTTGGGCAAGGCCGTCGGTTTGAATCTGGAAATTCCCGTGCTGTGGGGCGTTCTCATCACGGGCTTCGACGTGCTGCTGTTGCTTTTTATTCAAAAGGCGGGCATCCGCAAGCTGGAAGCGTTTATCCTGGTCTTGGTGATTACCATCGGATTGTGTTTTCTTATAGAAATCTTTCTGTGCAAGCCCTCGATCGGCGGCATTGCCGGTGGTTTTGTGCCCCACACGCTTTCCGGCCTGGAGTTGTATGTCGCCATTGGCATCATAGGCGCCACTGTAATGCCGCATAATTTGTATCTGCATTCGGCGCTGGTCCAAAGCCGCGACGTAACGCGCAGCCGCAAAGCGGTGGCCGACGCATGCAAATATAACCTTATCGATTCGTCTATTGCCATGAACTGCGCGTTCTTCGTGAACGCGGCGATATTGATTGTGGCTGCGGCCACGTT
Organism: Pirellulales bacterium; assembly: GCA_963844755.1. GTDB lineage: Bacteria > Planctomycetota > Planctomycetia > Pirellulales > Thermoguttaceae > JBEKIK01. The sequence goes on along the minus strand of CAWJPM010000006.1, from coordinate 485,481 downwards.
TTGGGCTAACAACAAAGAGGTAACCGAGATTCAACAAGCCCACGCCCTCCTGGAACAAACACTTGGCACGCAAATCGCGCCCATCGCCTTTGCCTTGGCCTTGCTTTGCGCCGGGCAAAGTTCAACAATCACCGGAACGCTTGCCGGGCAGATCACCATGGAAGGTTTCTCTGCATTTTCGCATCCGCCCTTGGCTGCGCCGCTTGATTACCCGAACAATGGCCATCGTTCCCGCGGTTATAGTGATTTATATTGCGGGCGAAAAGGGCTTATATCAACTCCTCATCCTCAGCCAGGTGATTTTAAGCCTGCAACTCGCGTTTGCCGTTGTGCCGCTGGTGCGATTCACAAGCAGCAAACGCAAGATGGGACCGTTCGCCAATCCGTGGTGGCTGCAAATACTGGCATGGCTGGTCACGGCAATCATCGCCTTGCTCAACGGAAAATTGGTCTACGAGGCGCTTGATTCCTGGTTGGAAACATCCGGCAATTGGTACTGGTTGATCGTGTTGGTCGCCGTGCCCGTTTCTCTGGGCTTATCCGTACTTTTGGTTTGGATGACATTCCGCCGCGAAAAACCTGTAATGGAAGAGCCCGAGGTTTCGGCCGAACAAGTATTATCCGAAGCCGCGAAAATCCAACGCCGCTTCAATCGCATCGGCGTGGCCTTGGAGGCCAAACCCACCGACGCCTCGATGCTGGCCGAGGCCGTATCGCTGGCCAAAAGCCACCACGCCGAGTTGCTCTTGATGCACGTCGTCGACGGCGTGGGCGGAACCTGGTATGGCATTCAAACCGGCGACTCAGAAAGCCGCGAAGACGAAATATATCTGGAAGCCCTTGTCCACCGCCTGCGATCTGAACTCCGCGCTGAAGACGTGCCGTCCGTCGATGCCGTACTGGGTTACGGCGACCCGTCCACCGAATTGGTCAATATCGCCAAGGAAAAAGATGTGGACCTGGTCGTTATGGGCGGGCACGGCCACCGCGGCCTGCTCGACCTCGTTTACGGCCAAACCATCTCCACCGTCCGCCACGACCTGAAGATTCCCATTGTCACCGTCCGCGGCACGGTAAGGTAGGCTAAAGGTTATAGGTAATAGGTTATAGACTATTGGCCGGAGGACAAAAACTGTAAACTAAAGACTGGTAACCTTTATTTTCAATCACCTATTACCTATCACCCATAAACTATTCATGCCCCATAAATCTTGGAAACTTCTTGGCACCCGCGACGTTTCCGACCATCGGATCTTTTGCATCCGGCACGACCTGTACCGGTTCGAGCCAAGTGGCGCGGAACGTGATTTCGTGGTCTTGGAATGCCCGGACTGGGTAAACATTATTCCCCTGACCGATGACGGCCAGGTGGTGCTGATCCGGCAATTTCGCCACGGCACTCGCGACGTGACCTTGGAAATACCCGGCGGCGTGGTCGAAGCCCGCGAAACGCCCGAAGTCGCCGCCGTACGCGAACTGAGCGAGGAAACCGGCTATGTGCCGGCCCGGGTAAAATCGCTGGGTTCCGTCAGTCCCAACCCGGCCATCCAAGGCAATCGCAGCCACACTTTCCTGGCCGAAGGCTGCCGTCTGGCGGCCGAGCCCCAACCCGACAGCTTTGAACAGATCGAAGTCCTGCTCCGCCCCTTGCAAGATATTCCCGCGCTGATCCGCAGCGGCGAAATCTCCCATTCCCTGATAATCGCGGCCTTCGCGCTACTGTATTTTGATAGGTTGTAGGTTTTTGGACTGTAGGACATGGGCGGTACGGGAACGAATTTTTTGGGCACTAATCTTCAAATTTTTCCACGCAAGATACAAACCCTCTATTTTATCAATATCGGACCTGTCCCGTTTTCTTAATCTATATTACTCCTGCATCTCATCTTCGCGACCGCCACAATCCTAGTCCCAAGCCTGCCAGCAATAATAAGGTAATAGTCGCCGGCTCAGGCACGGGAGTAATCTGATATTGTGCATCCATATGACCTCCGGGAATCGCCCTGATCGTCACTCGCGCACCTGCGCCGAGGGTGAAAGTGTCTTGGAAAATAGAATCTGTAGTCAGTGTGCCATTCACGATTAGATCCCCGGCGCCTGTAATACCTCCGGTAACATCAAAGTCACTCCCTGATCCAACCGTCACAGTGCCGGAATTGGCCAAATCTCCCACGGTCGTGAAATTTCGCCCGTTAAGGACGCTAAAATCTCCTTGGTTGTTTGCCAGTGAATTGATCTTAGCGAATGTCGATCCAACGCCGTCCAAAGTCACATCACCTTGGTTCGTGATTATGTTGCTGCCAGTGGTTATGTTTAGGGTGGAATTAGCCTTCACATTCCATGTGCCGCCGGTTAATGTATCGCCGACCAACTGCGTTACTCCACCTTGAAAAGTCAGCGTGCCGTTTTGCACCTGCACTGTGCCAGTGTTGTTCATGGCGAACTGGATATTAATGTTGCCTATCGAGACGCTTTTGCGGAACGTGCCGGCATTGTTCACCACCGGCAGAGTTCCACCATCGTTTTTAAAATCATTCGTGCCTTGCAGGTCCACCACCGCCCCCTCCATATTGTTGAATATCGCGCCATTCTTGCCATGCAGATAATTCATATCAGAAAAGGTCGCCGTGCCTGAGTTGGTCAGCGTACGGCCGTTAAGCAGCGGATCGCCGTTACCGCTGAAAATGATGCCGGTAGCCGTGGTTGTCCCGCTGCCGCTCATCGTGCCGTTCGTCCACGTAAGGTTGCTGAAATTGACTGTGCCGCTGCCGCCAAGCGTCGTTCCAATACTACTGAGAGTTGCCGCCCCCGGCACCGTCGTAGCCGTGGCGCCGTTAAAGTTCTCCGTGCCGCCGTTAAAGTTGATCGTCCCCGCGTTGCTAAAGGCGGCGCCGCCCAAGCTATGCGTGCCCCCGCTGAAGTTAAGTGTGGCCCCGGATAACACGTTGAACGCCCCGGTGCTCGTGCCTCCGCCGGAAAGAGTCATCGTTTTTCCCGCCTGCACCTCCGCCGTGCCGGTGTTATTGAACGCGCCGCTTATGCTCAGCGTGCCGCTTTGCACTTGTACCGTGCCGGGATTGTTAAGCGTCCAGTAAGCAGAGACGGTCGCCGTGCTTGTGCCTGTTGTCTTGCGAAACGTCCCTTCATTGTTGAATACTCCCGTAAGCGTAGAGTAAGAATCCAATCCGCCTGTACTCTGCAATTCATATATTCCGCCCGCCTTGTTGTTGAACGTCGGCGTACTACCTCCTGAGTATGGATTCAAACCGTATGATCCTGTTACCGTCGTGGTTCCGTAGTTGTCGATTGTTCGCGCCAATAAATGGTATCCTGCCCCACTGAGCGTCATGCTCTTTCCGACCAAAATCTCCGTGCTCCCGGTCCCTGCCATCGAGCCTCCGCCGGTCCACGTCAGATTATCGAAACTCACTGCACCGCTGCCGCCAATCGATCCGGAACTGAACGTCGCCACACCCGACACTGAAGAATCGCTGCCGCCGTTGAAATTCACCGTTCCACCGTTAATCGTAAACCCGCTATTTATTTGCGCGGCGTTATTTATTGATAAGGAGCCGCCGGAAAGGACCAGGGCTTCGTTGCATGTCAGACTATTGATCGTGTCGCTGCCAAGAGAATGGGTAACTGTGATTGTAGCCGCAGCCCGGTCAATAGTTACATCGTCTGCCGACCCGGGCAGGTTTGGGCTCCAGTTGCCTGGTATTTGCCAAAAGCCATCGGAGTCAACATTCCAGATCACCGGAACAGCAAGAACCGGTTGCGGAATTATCACCAGGGTTGCAATGCCAAAACAAGAAGCAACGGCCACGCACATAATCAACCGGTGCAAACTGCTTTTGTTCATGATGTGATCCTCCAATGTTCGGGTTTCCTAAGATTACTGGCATTCGCATTTGCAAATCCAGAGACAGAGTGCATATTTTCCCGAGTACAGAATTGTTCAATATAAGTAAAATTATGTGCTAGTCAATATGTTAAGAGCTAATTTCCCCCAATAATGTGGAGAAATACCCAAATATCCGCAAGAGAATTCCTGCCCACCGCCCATTGCCCACTAATTTTTCCATTCCGCCTTGATTGTCAAAACATACGCCGCGTAGGCTTTTTCCAGATCAGAGACCGAGACCGCAGATTTGTGGATCCAGATGCGATAGTTCAGGCGAATCGGTTGGCCGGGCGGAAAAGTCTGGTCTTTTATGCCGGGCCAGCCGATGGATAATACGCCGTAATGCCGTGCCATCCAGGTCTGTGGGTAATCGGGATCTTCGGGCGAGACAAACAACGCCGCGCCGCTAGGCGTGGAAGACGATGTAATGGGATAAGTCATGTCGCACCAGGGAAGCGGCGTCTCGGTCAGATCTTTCTTGGCCACGCCACTGGGCACTGTAATTACCGCCTCTTTTTCGTCTTTGACGGCGAATCGCATGTTAAGCCCGCCGTAACTCTTGCCTTCCGCGCCGCGAAGCGTGATTGGATTGTCAACGGGTATGAAAACAAACTGAAAATCTATCGACCGGCTCTGCTGGTCTGCCGAAAAAGTCCGCATCCAGCAGCGCTCGATCATGACCTTCTTGCCGTCGGCGAACCAGCCGTTTTCCACGGCCAAGACCGCGCCCGTAGGCCCCGCCTGGCGGCAAATCCAACGTACGAACTCCTGCTTGATATTATCGTACTTCCAAAGATCGTATTGTTTATCACCGATGCTCACGTGAGGCCAAGCCCAAAATATTCCGTGATGATGATAATGATCCTTGGGAAAATCATCAGTCAGCACCTCGCCTTGCAGCCCCCAAACCGGATGCACATAGCATGCCCGTGTGCGGCGGGTGTCTTTTACAGGCACCTTTTCATCGGTAATATCGCCGTGGTTGTAAACATATACGGGCGTCGAACCGTCGAAAATCTTCAACGACTTATCGTCAACTTCTTGAAACCCGAAGGCTGATTTGCCATCGGCGTTTTGTGCGTCCGGCTTCAGAGTAAACTGCCGCATCGCAGGCGAATTATTACGGGGCGAAATGTTCGCCATCACCAATTCCACCGACTCGTCGGCAGTCCCATCATCCTTCATCGCCGGAACAATTTGCACGGCGATTTTATTTTCCGGAAAATCTTTTTCAAATAATTGCCAATGCCTTGCGGCGTCCAAGTGGACGTCGTTAGGCAGGGGAATAGATAACTGCAAAGACGTTTCAGAGGCAGGCACTGACAGAACCGGGGTGCTCTGTGCATTGCAAGTATGTACGGCCAATAATAACCAAAAAACAAAAAAAAGCTTCTTCATAAAAATATCCTGCTAATAAGACCCAAAATATCTTTCGAGATATTTGAATATCCCGTCGAGAATATTTTAATTCCCTGTAAGATATTTCATGTAGTCCATTATCCAGGGATTAGTCCACGGATTCCAGGTGGGGTAGCTGGCCGAAAAAGCGGAAATAATGAGAAGCACCAAGGCCAGGCCCCGGGTCCAACGCCGCTGGGAAAGAAGATCCACGGCGGGCAGCATCGACAACAGCCATAACGGCGCAAGCCAAAACACCCAACGAAAACCGCTGGTCATCCCTCCGTAATTGCGTTCGGTTAGTGGCCGGTACAAATAGAACACTATGCAAATCACCGATACTCCGCCGATAAGAATGGCCCATTGTCGCAGCCGGCGGTCCTGGCCCGGCCAAAGACTGATAAATATTCCCGCCACAGTTAGCAGCCAGATCGGCGTCAGTGAAAATATCCCGTGATGTCCCACAAGCACGTGCAGCGCATACACTGCCCGGGACTGTTCGCCTACGTCGATGCCGGTAGGATGACGCCAGTAACTTTCGATTTCTTTGCCGTTGCGCTGGTAAGTGTAGTCGTACCAATTATCACCCGTACCGCGATGCATGTAGGGAATCGTGAGCGATCCATGCGCGATCCAATTGGTTGCGAAAAAAGCGGCGGCGACAACTATTGCGGCCGGGACATAGGCCAACCACGTCTTCCGCGGCGCTTTGCACAAAAGAGCCAGACTGATTGCGGCAAACAAGGCAAAAGCGGGCAATTCCTCGACGGCCATCATGGCCCCGAAAAATCCGGCAAGCACGAAATATCGGATGCGCCGCTGCCCGTCGCGCCAGATCGGTACTACGGCATAAATCGCCACAGTGGCGCAGACCGCCGCGATCAAGTGATTATTGATCGCCACGGCAAAGGTTGTCAAAAAAGTTCCGAACGTCGCGGCCGACATTACGAACAATCGCCCCCAATCGGTCGTGCCAAAGCGTTCGGCCAAGCTGGCAAGCAAGATAAAACTTATCGCCAACGGAAAAATATTGATTATCACCAGCATGAACCGCCCGACTATAAAGGGATGCGTAGCCAGCGACATACCGGTAACATGATAAATAATCCAATATATCCCGGCCATCAGCGTGGCCATCAGCGGCGGCTTACTTGAATACAAGTGCCCGTCGTGCTTGACCATGTCGATAGTGTCCCAGTTGGGATCCTGGATCACTTTGTCAATTGCGTAAGGCGCGCCACGTACGCGCATGTCCGGCTCGACCAGCGCCCGAACCGTGCACCACCGGCTGCGATCGTTGGCGCTGAGAAACGGCCTGCGGAGTTGGGCCTCGCGGCGCAATTGAGTCTCGATGCGGGCCAACTCTTTTTCCAACGTCTCGCCCTCGATTCCCTGCTGCCGGAGTTGCCCCTTCCGGCGATCGAGTTCGCCGGCGATGCGGCTGAGCCGATCTTTTGCCAAGGCCGTGCGGTCCACCGCATCCACGGCCATCACCCGGCCCAACATCACCCCCACGCTAAGACAAATCAACAGCCAATACATACTCTGACGTAGATTATACGTGGAATCATCGCCGGGCAGATTCATGATATTAGTCAGAAGTGGACAGTGATTAGTGGTTAGTGGAAAGTATAAAACTGCATACGATTTAATTCATCCTTCATCCCTCATCCTTCATCCTTTCTTCTTCCTTTCTGGCGCGTTCGCAAATCGAGTACGTTTTGGTATGCGGACTGTGGTAGGCGATAAACAACTCCGCCAGGAAACCGATCGACATGAACTGCCCGCCCAAAAGCAGCAAGGCTATGGAGTAAAGCAAAAGCGGCCGGCCGGAAAGATGTAGTACCTCAATGCCCGGGACCAATCGCGATATGATCCAATACCCGGTAAGGTATATGAAAATTAATGCCCCGATGAGGAATGAGGCCAATCCGATCGAACCGAGGATGTGTTGTGGCCGCTGTCCGAAGCCGGTGAGAAATTTGACCGTGAGCAAGTCCAAAAAACCCTTAACGAACCGCCCCATGCCGTACTTGGAACGGCCGAATTGCCGCGGCCGATGCTTGATTTCGATTTCGCCCACGCGGAATCCACGGCTTGCCGCCAGTACTGGCACAAAGCGGTGCAGTTCGCCGTAGAGTTGCACCTCGTCGAAAATTTCCCGGCGGTAGCACTTCATGCCGCAATTGTGATCGTGCAATTTCACCCCGGTCAGTTTACTCACCAGGGCGTTGAATACCCGCGATGGAAACACCTTGTGCCAGGGATCGTGCCGCACTTTTTTCCAACCGCTCACCACGTCCAGGTTGTTTTGCATCGCCAAAAGAAAGCGGGGAATCTCGCGGGGATCGTCCTGCAAATCGGCGTCCAGGGTCATTACCAGATCGCCCCGGGCGTGGCTGAAACCCGCGCTTAATGCGGCCGCCTTGCCGAAGTTGCGGCGGAATCGCAACCCGCGCACCCGAACGTCGCCGTCCGCCAATAGCCGTATAATCGCCCAGGATTGATCGGTCGAGCCGTCGTCGACAAGAATAATGTCCAAATCATAGCCCTGAGCATCGGCCACCTCGATCAGTTCCCGGTACAGAGTTTCCAGGCTCTCGGCTTCGTTGTAAACAGGGATGACGATGGAAAGCATTTTTAAGGATGAAGGATGTAAGGATGAATTTCTCACCAAAATCGCTTGCAGTTTCGCGATGCCAATTACCTATTGTTCACTGTTTACCGTATACTGTTAACCGTTCACTCTCCACAAATATAGAATACCAGAAATAATCAACTCCGACACCAGCCATATCAGTCTTAGCAGACCGCCGGCGACCGTGGCCGTTGCATAGCTAATTCCGCTGGATGCGAACATCTTTACCAACAATTCGACCAAAACCAAGTCGCGGACTCCCAATCCGGCGGGGATAAACGACAGGAATCCGGCCACCATCGACAAGGAAACGGCCGCGATAAGCTCCGGAGCATATTGGATAAGCCCAATATCCGTTACTCCCATCGCCCGAAACGTGGCCCAAAGACTGGCGGCCATTATTATCCACACGACTATCATGCACATCCAACCCGCCAGAAGGGTGCCCCAGCCTAGGCGCGATAAAGCGTTGGCAGCGGCGGGATCGGATTTTCCTATCCGGGCAAGGCGTGCAAGTCGCCGAAAGATTGGCGGCAACACGGGCAATCCGGAAATAATCATCAATCCAATCGAGCCCCAAAACAACATCCGTTCCTCGCGCATTCGCACGGCCAAGATGCCGGCTGCCATGAATGCGCCGACTGCCATCATGGTTAGAGTCTCAAAAAACACGCTCACGGCGGCCACGCCCGTATCGACGCGATGACCGCGAACCATAACGGTTCTCAAAACAACTACCATCGCCTTGCCCGGCACATATTTTCCCAAATGCCCGATATAGTAGGCCCTAAGCGTATTGGCCCATCGCACCTCTTGTCCCAGCACCTTTAACACGTAGTGCCAATATGCCGCCGCCGGCAAGAGTCCGATTAGATATATCGCCCCGGCCGATATCAGCCAGAACGGCTGCCAGTGCCAGGTCTGCTCGCCGATTTGCCCCCATGCCTTAACCAGCGTGTCGCGGACAAACCACGCCACCAAAACGACGATGAGCAGTTTTACCGCGACAATCAGCCATTTTTTTGAAAACAACGATTGCAAACTCACCGGCAGGCTCCGTGAAAATGGCACGTTTTACATTACATCCCTAATCCTTGATCCCTTTTTATTGTGATTGCCTTGCACATTCTTAGCAAGACGGTTTGCATCCTTCTACCAAAAATGATTATAATACTCGATCAAGATTATCGATTAAACTAACGATCAAAATTATTGCTTGTTTTAACAATGCAAGACTGTTATCACGAAATATGAAGTCCAATTAAAACCACGGGCTAAGAAGGACTTACGACGAATCTCTAAAAATGATGCCGCCCGGATAGTCTCCGCCATGGAGAAACTAGAGAATGATCTTGCTGGTGATGTTAAACGTCTGACCGATTTTACACCTGAATACAGGCTTAGAATCGGAGACTATCGAGTGCTTTTTGAAATTGAGGAACAAAATATCATAGTGGTGTATCGCGTGCGCCATGGGCGCGAAGCATCCAGAGATTAAGGAAAACTGAAATGGTAACAATACATCCCAATATTCTGGAACGAGACGGGAAAAAAGCATTCGTAGTTCTGCTCTACGAAGAGTTTGTCTTGATGGAAGAGGAACTCCAAGATTACGAGGACCTTAAAGCACTGCGGGCGGCAAAGGCCCATGAGGTCAATACGCCGGCCATTCCGCTTTCAGAAGTGAAGAAAGAACTGGGCATATAATGTCAGACCACCGGATGGATCTATTATTATCATGATGGCAAAACAATTTTACGATTGGCAAACCTCCGGCGGAACCGACGATGTAATGCGGATGGTCGATTGTCTCGAAAGGGCCGACATTGCCTGGTGCACGATCGGCGGCGTGGCTGTGAACCATTGGGCCCATGAACCAATGGTCACCCAAGACGTCGATTTCGTTGTTGCCGCCGACGCCGTTGAGCGGGCCGTAAAAGCACTTGAGGACGCGGAGTTCCAGTCTGAAAGATTCCAGTGGTCGATTAACTTCCGCGGACGTTCAAAGATTCACATGCAACTCAGCACCGAAGATTTCTACCGGGAGTTCCCCTCCCGAGCGGTTCCGGCCGATGTTCACGGCATTCTCATGCGTGTGGCGTCGTTGGAAGACACTCTGCGAGGCAAGATCAAGGCTTGGAGTGACGCTGAAAGACGTCAAAGCAAACGACTCAAGGACCTTGCCGATATCGCCCGGCTCGTGGAAGCGCATCCCAGGCTTTGGGAGTTGTTAACGGACGATCTGAAACGGCAAATTCAGCCGCCTGAAAAGTAATGAATCAATGTTATCCAAGTAACCTTTGATGGTCATTTGGAATTGAATAATGGGGCTAGATCTAAAGTTTTCAGCGGCCGGGCTGATGTTGGGCCTTTGCCAAGTGAAATGTGTATGCGCAGCTTACTCGGTTCAAAATATCATGGTTTGGATAGTCGCAGCGCCTGCATTAGCGGCTTGCATATAGTGGGCAATATCATCAATGGACAACTGTTTGTCGAGGCGGCTTTTTTCAAGAGCATCATAACGACTACATTCGGTGTTCGTTGCAAGACCAGAGATGCGAAAATGGTTTGTTCCGCAACAAATTCCGTCAACTGGTTCCCGAACTGCGACTGTTTTTGTTGTGATTTCAAAGATAGATTGCTTATTATGGTCGCAGGCGGCTACTGCGCCCTTTGTAGCAAGTGGATGTTTGCGGAGCCATTTATCGACATCATCGACAGTACGACAATCCTCGAATCCCCTGCGCAACGCGACAACGATAGCAGTTCCTTTAGGATTGAAGGGATCCGATCCATCAGCAGCATGCTCCACTGATTGTGTGCCCAAAGACAGCCCGCTTTCGTTCATTCCATTTCCGGTGGCCAGCAGACCTGGAAATGTGACAATGGCGTAAGGTGATTTTCCGCTAGGATGATAAATTATAACTAAACTTGATTCCGCAATGACATCGATCGGTGCGAAGTCAAGGTTCCGGCCGAATAGAGGTTCACCGGTCGTGCTTCGATTTGCTGCGACAAGAAGGCTGGAACAACCCATTAAATTTTGTAAATCTAGAAAAGTATTGGCCAAAATTATCATATCGCGATCCACATTGGCAGCTTTGATCATCGAATCAATTTCGCTTTTGTACTCATCGGGGAATTGGCTGTATAGACTCTTACCTAACGTGGTGAAAATCGGCAGCATCTTTTCCAATCCTTGTTTCTTGAAATAATCACGCAATGCCTCTGGTACCCGACGTCCCGGTTTCAAAGCCAAACGTCCGATTTGCTCACCCATTTCTTCTGGAGTGCCCTTAACACTCAACACTGGTATATCGTTTATATATTTTAACTGGCCCCGACCATAATGATCCTCTGGATAGCGGAACGGCTCGACAGCTATTAATCCGCCTTGGAATGCGATCCATAGAATTATTGTGAACAACCATATCGTCGTAATGCGTAGTCGTGTAATGATAGAGCAAGTCATATAAGTTGCTCGTTTGTTTATACTCTCATTTTTATTCTCGTAAACACCCTCACCCCAGCCTTCTCTCGAAGGAAAAAGGGATTTCCATTGATACTATTGCTTCCACTTCAAAATCGCACCCGTATCGGCGCTGGTGGCCATGGAGGCGTATTTGCCGAGGCAGCCTTTTGTGTAACGGGGCGGGTGGGGTTTCCAGGTTTTTGCGCGAGCGGCCAATTCGGCCTCGCTTAGGCGGACGTTCAGGGTGTGATTGGGGATGTCTATTTCGACGACGTCGCCCGGTTGGAGCAAGCCGATCGTTCCGCCGGCTGCGGCTTCGGGGCTGACGTGGCCGATGCAGGCTCCGGCCGTGCCGCCGGAGAAACGCCCGTCGGTAATAAGCGCGACCTTATCGTCCAGGCCCATGCCTTTGATGGCCGTGGTGGGGGCCAGCATCTCTTGCATGCCCGGCCCGCCGCGCGGGCCTTCGTAGCGGATAACAACCACGTCGCCGGCCTTGACCTTGCCGTTGACAATACCTTCGTACGACTCCGGTTCCGACTCGAAGATAACCACCGGGCCGGTGAATTTGAGCATATTCGGCTTGACGCCGGCCGCTTTGACGACCGCGCCCTTTGGGGCCAGGTTGCCGTAGAGAATTATCAGCCCGCCTTCGCGGCTGTAGGCGTTTTCGACTTCGCGTATGCAATCATACGGATCGAATCCTAAATCTTCTTTGGAAAGATCGCGAATGGATCGGGCGGTCCGCTTGACACTCATACCTTCGCTGGTCCGGCTGCCGCCTGCGCGGACCGCGGCCAGTTCCAGCGTCTCTTCACGTACTGAGTCAGCCCGGATGTCGTATTCGGCGATGTTTTCGCCCAGCGTTTTGCCCGACACAGTGGGCCGATCCAAGTTCAGCAGACCCGGACAACCGCGATTGATGCTGCCCAAGATAGTGTGTATGCCCCCGGCGTTGTGACAGTCTTCGACGTGATAATTGCTGCTTGGCGCCACTTTGCAGATGTTCGGCGTGCGGCGGCTGAGTTGGTTGATCCGCTGGATGTCGTATTCCACGCCGGCTTCGCGGGCGATGGCCAGGACGTGAAGCACGGTATTGGTGCTCCCGCCCATGGCCATGTCCAGGATCATGGCGTTGTCGAACGACTCGGTGGTGCAAATTTCCCGGGGCAACAGGCCGTGCCCCTCGCCTTTTTTATCATATTCTAAGACCATTTCCACAATCCGCCGGGCAGCATGTTGGAATAGTTTTTTCCGTTCTTCGCTGGTAGCCAAAAGCGTGCCGTTCATGGGCAAGGCCATGCCCAGCGCTTCGCACAGGCAGTTCATGCTGTTGGCCGTGAACATCCCCGAGCAAGAGCCGCACGTAGGACAACTGAACTTTTCGAGATCGAGCAACTCTTTGGCGGAGATTTTGCCGTCTTTTTTTGCCGCGGCGCCGATGAAGACGTCGATCAGGTCAACTGATTTGCCGTCGGGCGTTTTACCGGCCTCCATGGGACCGCCACTCACGAAAATGGCGGGAATATTCGCACGCATTACGCCCATCAACATGCCGGGCACGATTTTGTCGCAATTCGGTATGCAAATCACGCCGTCGAAGCAATGCGCCGTAAGCATCGTTTCCACAGAGTCGGCAATAAGCTCCCGGCTGGGCAGCGAATACTTCATACCTTCGTGGCCCATGGCTATGCCGTCGTCCACGCCAATGGTGTTGAATATAAACGGCACTCCGCCCGCTTCACGCACACATTGTTTAATATAGTTGCCGACTTTATCCAGATGCACGTGGCCGGGAATTATGTCCACGTGGCTGTTGCAAACGGCGATAAACGGCTTGCGAAAATCCTCGTCTTTTACGCCGGTGGCTCGTAATAAACTTCGGTGCGGGGCGCGAGAATCGCCCAGCTTGATTGCATCAGATCGCATAGTAAAAATCCTCTCGGGTACATATATATGCATTAATGTGATTAAAAATGCCGCAAAAGCAGACCTGTTAGATAATATCGCGGACCTAACAGATCCGTTTCAAACCATTTATTATTGTAATCCTATCGAAATGTTAGGTGTAGAGGTCCGTTTTAGCGGTATTTCCACACAATTAAAGCCGCCAAAGTGTTAGAAAAGAGATAATATGTATCAGTGTCCGGGCAGTCTAACGCGGCTTATGAGGAGAATTGATATCACAAAGGTCAACAATTTCATAGCCGGAATTGCCTTTGGCCTTGGCCCGATACATGGCGCGGTCGGCGTCGTCAAGAATGTCTTCCGCCCGCGTATAGTTTTGCCAACTGAAAGCGATGCCGATACTGCCGGAAAGCGATATTTCCCGCCCTTCGATTGTGACAGGCGTCTTTAATCGCTCGGAAATGCGCCGGGCCACGTTAAGCGCCGTCCTCTTATCTTGAAGGCGGTCGATAAAAACGGTGAATTCATCGCCCCCATGCCGCGCCACCATATCGCCGGGACGAATACATTCGACCAGCCGCCAGGCAACTTTGCAAAGGATGCGATCCCCGGCTAAATGGCCGAAGGTGTCGTTGACGTTCTTAAATCGGTCCAGATCGATGAACAACACGGCAAAGGCATAATGCTCTTGCAGCAAAGCCATTTTAAAGGCCCGGTCCAGACGAATGAAAAAAAGCCGCCGGTCCGGCAAGCCCGTCAAAGAATCGTGGCCGGGCGGCGCCAACGATAAAGAGGCCCAGTCGTCGGCGTTATAAAGATTCCAGACGCCGGCGGACATCGTATCTTCATCTGACTTGAGAGATCCAAGCCCGATTGTCCGGCGATCTTCTACGGCGACAAAAGGCGGTTTTCCACTGTCTCCTAATGGAACCGGCAAGGCAATGACGATCCAATGCGGCTCCGATTTCGCGGGCACGATCATTCCCGTCCACTGTATCGGCAATTCATAGCCGTCCTTTCCGCGGAGGATGGTGCATATTACAACGGGTGAAGCCAAATTATGCTGATTGAATCCAGAGCGAGTCTCCAAAGTTGTCCAAGGAACATCGGGCATGATGCCGGCGGAATCGGATCCTGCCAACTCCGATTTGGAATAGCCCAGCAAGCTGCAGGCTGCCTGATTGGCGTCGATGACTTTTTTCGAATTGCAGCCGATTAAAAATATCGCGTCGGGAAGTAAGTCCATAACCAAACGGAAGCTCCGTAAACGCTTCCCAAGCCGCCTCCGGCGACGAGAGTTTGGAATCAATTTCGGCGGAGCATAAAACTCGCTGCTGAACGGCGGCATTATAGTCTTAATCGACATCGCCTAAATCCTCATCCGTAGATATAGGGCCACAATAAAATCCAGGTTTTAGCAGATTGCGGCCATTTCCTAACTTGTGTAAAGGCTTGATATTAGCTGCTTTATTTGCAATTATCATTTAGTCTATATACAATAGATATTCAGCTTATTATCTACCTTATCTATCTGTTTATGCTAACTTTTGGCTAATCCCTTTATCTTCAAAGAAATCCAAGTAATTTTTTAACGTTCGAGCAGCGGTTTTATGATTGTTGCGGACCATAAACAGTCCATTTTTCGCATTACAAACGTGTCCGGACAAGGATAAATAGAACAGTATGAAAGTTCCAAATGTCGATTGTTCCGTCTAGAGATCGGTTGTCATGAATACTTAACTCTTTTAACGATAAGATATTATGGCAGGCTTCTTTTCACATTCAATCTGGCAACTAAGGGAAATCCCGATGCTCAAGGTTCTCCAAACCAAATCGTTCTATCGTCATACAAAGTTTCCCAGACGGTTCGCTAGCATATAATCATTAAAAAGTAACAAATGATAACTTCCAGGGATTACATAACCTTTGATAGTCATTACCGTTAATTCACGAAACACAGAGCAGCAGAGAAAAAAAGGGCAAGCGTCTTAATGTAAGTAATTCATACTCGCATCATGCGGACGGACACTTAGTCGTACAAAACGGGCTGACATGACAGGAAAACCATCAATCCAAAATCTCAATTTTCGGTGACTATGATGAAGGACTTGATATTTGCCGTTTTTCGGCACAAGGGCAAAGCGGCGCTGTTTTTTGGAATCGTGTCGGCCGGAACAATATTATTCACGATTCTTGCCCCCAGGAAATTTCATTCCGAGGGAAAACTCTATGTCCGCTTGGGCCGCGAAAATGCAACTTTAGATCCCACGGCCACCTTGGGCGAAAATTCCATCGTGGCTATTCCCCAGTCGCGCGAGAACGAAATCAATTCGGTCGCTGATATAGTTCAAAGCCGCGTCCTTTTAGAAAAAGTGGTCGATAAATTAAGCCCGGCCGTAGTGCTCGAAGAGGCAGAACCCGTCGCGTCAGCCGGCGATAATGCCGCGCTAGCCAGTGCCGGCGGATCGGCCGGAAGTTTCAAAAACGGCATTAAATCGCTTCTAGGCATGCCGGTGACGAGCGATCGCGATCAGGCGGTGATTCAAATCGAGAAAAACCTCAAAGTCGAGCCTGCGCAAGTCCAACATCATCGAAATCAGCTATATCGCCGGCAATCCCAAGTCGGCGCAAGCGGTGGTTGCGGCTTTGATCGACGCCTATCTCTCTGAACACGTCCGCCTGAACCGCCCGCAGGGTTCACACGACTTTTTCGCCGAACAAGCCAACCGGCTCCGCGATGATCTGGCAAATAAGGAACAGGCCCTGCGCGATTTGAAAAACAAAACCGGCCTGGCGGCTACCCGCGATCAAAGGCACCAGATCATCGAGCGGATCGGGCGATTGGAAGACGATCTGCTCGAGGCCGACACGGCCCGCGCGGTGTCCGAGGCCAAAGTAACTGCGCTGCGAAATAAGCTTTCCGATCTGCCCGACACACAGGTAACCCAGGAGATTTCGGGCTACGGCAACGAGGGCACCGACCGCATGCGCGACCAGCTTTATGCCTTGCACGTGAAGGAAGGCGAAGCCGTGTCGAGATATACCGCGGAACATCCCAAGATGCAACAGATCCGCGATCAAATCGGCCAGGCGAAAGAAATACTCGCCCGGGAAGAGCGCACGCGAACCCAGGTGACGAAGGAACCCGGCCGCTTGTACCAGCAAACCCAACTGGAGTTGCTCGCCGAAGAGCCGGTATTAGCTTCGTTGAATGCCCGCACTCGTCAGTTGCGTTCTCAACTGAGCGTTGCCCGCGATGAATTGAAGACTTTCAACGAAAACGAACTGCAAGTGGCACGCTTGGAGCGGGAGGTGGAAATGCTGGACGGCGAATATCGCAAATATTCAGCCTCATTGGAGCAGGCCCGCATTGATCAAGCCTTGGAATTCGAGCGCATGTCGAATATAAACGTTGCGGAGGAAGCGACCTGTGAAGCGATGCCCGTCAGCCCGCGGCCAAAGGTAAATTTAATTTTAGGATTGGCATTGGGTTTGTTTGGAGCGATAGGCCTGTGCCTTGTATGGGATCGTTTCAACAATTCCCTGCGCACGCCCCAGGACGTGGAAAAAAACTTGTCTTTGCCGATTTTGGCCGCCATCCCGCGGTTAAATTCCAAGCAATTGGCATTCAATGGGAGAAAGTAAAACATGATTCAACAATCCGTAAAATCAATTGTTAAATCCGGCAACGGCGCATTGCGCAACGGGCATGATCATCGCGGTCATATTCAAGAACATTGCCGATCGCTGCTTCACCGCTTGCCTTGGCCCGGCCAAACTGGGATCGATGCGCCGCGCACGCTGGGCATTACAAGTTGCCGGCAGGGCGAAGGCGTAAGCACCATCGCTGCTTCGTTGGCTGCCGCCGCGGCATCCTGGGGCGATTACCGGATTTTATTGGCCGACGCAAACGTCGCCAAGCCTTCGGCCCACGAATGCTTTGGCGTTCCGCTTTATCCCGGCTGGGCGAATATCCAAAATGATGGCGATGATTTAGCCAAACATATCCAGTCCACGTCGATTTTCAACCTATCGGTGTTGGCCGCAGGAATCCGAGACGAGCAAAATACGTCCGCCGGCATTGACTTTGTATCGCCAGGACTGGTAAAGGAACTGGCCGACGGCTTCGAACTGGCGGTCTTTGATTTGCCCCCTGTGGAAAGTTCCAACGATGCGGCGCGCTTGGCGGCATTGCTCGATGGCGTGGTCTTGGTAGTCGAGGCAGAATCGAGCAACTGCGACGATGTTCGCCGGGCATGCGAACTAATGACACGCTTCGGCGCACGCCCGTTGGGAGTAGTGCTGAACAAATTTCGGCAGTCCGTACCTGAATGGCTGGCGCGAGCGTTGTAGACTGCAATAATATTATGATCGGTTTGTAATGCCATGTTTACCGCACAACGCTCCCGACGGCCACGATTGCTCATCATGGCGTATGCCTGCAGTCCGGAGCGCGGTTCAGAGTCCGCCGTCGGCTGGAATCGGGCAGTGCAAGCCGCCAAACACTTCGATACCTGGGTAATCTGCGAAGAGCGCGAATTCAAACCCGATATCACCCGGTATCTGAATGACCACGGCGACATTCCCGGCTTGAACTTTGTGTTCGTTCCCATGCCTCGCCGGCAGTGGTCGCTCGGGCAAGTGCACGGCATGCTGTGGTACTGGATGCTAAACCTGTGGCATCGTAGGGCCTATGCCGTTGCCCGGAGGTTGCACGATGAAATTGGCTTTGATCTTGTGCATCAGCTTACTTTCTGCGGTTATCGCGAGCCGGGTTATTTGTGGAAATTGGGCGTGCCGTTCGTTTGGGGACCCATTGGCGGCACGCAAAATTATCCCTGGAGGTTCATTACGCGGGCGGGCCTCGGCGGCGCGGCTCGCGAGGCCGGACGAAACATCCTCAATCTATGCCAATTGCGCTTCAGCCGCCGGATAAACCTGGCCGCTTCCAAGGCCGCCGCCGTTGTGGCGGCGACTTCCACCGCGCACCGCGATTTATCCCGATTTTTAGGCGTGACCCCAAGCGTAATTTCCGACGTGGGCATCACTCAGATCATGGACGTCTCCCGCCCGCTCCGTTCGGCACAAGAGCCGCTGCGGATCTTATGGTCGGGAGTCATGCAACTCCGCAAAGCCCTGCCCCTGCTTATCGATGCCTTGGCGCAGATGCCGCGTGACGCTCCCTATTGTTTGCGCGTATTGGGCGAAGGCGAATATCTCGATTCCTGGCGGCGGTTGGCGCGGCGGCGAAGTATTGATCAGCACATCGAATGGCTGGGATGGCAGCCGCACGAGCAAGCCCTGGAGCAATACGCCTGGGCCGACGTTTTCGCCTTCACTAGTCTGCGCGACACAACCGGCACCGTCATCGCCGAGGCATTGGCGGCCGGCCTGCCGGTCGTTTGTTTGGATCATCAAGGCGCGCACGACGTGGTTACGGAAGATTGCGGAATAAAAATTTCAGTCACCATGCCGCGCGAGGTCATCGGCGGATTGCGCGAGGCGTTTGCCCGCCTGGCGCGCGATCCGGCCGAATGCCTGCGGCTAAGCCGGGGAGCGGTCCAGCAAGCCCGGGAATTTCTTTGGACCAATCAAGGCGAAAAAATGGCCGCGGTATATTGGCAGGCGCTGGGCATCTCTTCCAATTACAAATCTAAAACGACCCATGCGTATAATATTGCTGCTCGACTTGCGGAGGAAAATGCCCTTAAGATCCAACGTCAAAAGACACCCAAGAGTCAACTTAGACAGGGCTCGTCGGTCGCCGACGGCGACCCATCCAGGAAAGTCATCCATTTCGTCAGACACTCAAATGAAGAAATCAACGGTAAAATAATTTCATCTCGCATGCGTCTCATGGCGCAATGCGACTGCCGCATGCGCTGCCGTGCCCATGAAATACCTTATTGGCGATCAACGCCGGAACTCGTTCGGAATTTTGATGTATCACCGTATAACGCCGAATGTGCCCGGCATTCCCACTCCCACTTGGAACGTTACTCCTGAAAGGTTTCACGATCAGATGCGCGGTCTGCTTGCTCGAGGATATAATCCTTGGCCGTTGAGCAAAGCGGTTGAATTTCATAGGAAAGGCCTGCAAATACCGCCCAACACGTTTGTCGTGACCTTCGACGATGGATATGAATGTGTTTATGCAAATGCATGGCCGATATTAAAAGAATTGCGGATTCCAGCGACGCTGTTTATAGTCACAGGCTTGTTGGATAGCAATGCTCCCATGCCGTTCGAGGATTGGCAGGCCGCAGGATCGCATTTAGTTCCCGCTTCCGCATGGCGGTCAATAACAATAGATCAGTGCCGGAAAATCATGTCCGATGGATTGATCGACCTGGGTGCGCATACCCATTGGCACGAGGATTATCGCGGCCGGCCGGATGCATTCCGCAGCGATATAACCATGTTGACCCGAGTTATGCAACGGTTGTTTGGCGTTAGGGAGTCTGCTTTTGCATTTCCCTATGGTTACGCAGATCCCGAATTGACTGCGGTTGCAAAAAACACCGGAGTAATTTGTGCTTTAACCGCCAAAAAAGAATTAATTGAACCGCTGACCGATCCTTATGACTGGGGAAGGTTGAACGCGGAACAATATGACACGGCGTCCACACTGGCAGCCAAACTTAGCGGCTGGTACGGAATAATTAACAATTTATTACGCAGTTTGTGGCGGTTTAACCAGGATACTTCAGCAGGTAGCGTGGCCGTAAATGGAAACCGCACGAATACTCCCATGCGCCACGAAATGATTCATCAATGAAAAGTGGCTGACGCCCCGTCATGACTTTATTATATCCATAATGAAAACACTGCCAAATGCAATGATTGATTATTCCGAATCCTGCGATACGCCGCTTTCCATGACCCAAGGCGCCGCGCCGGGACGGTTGTCATTTGTCGGCGCCGGAGCCCGCTTGGGGATGGCATCGATCTTCGATCAGGCGGTTGTAAGCGCCACCAATTTTGCCACCACGCTCATAATCGCCCGGCTCTGCACCAAAGCCGATGTCGGCGTTTACTATCTGGCCTGGACCCTGGTCTTATTTATTGTGGCTGCGCAAGGGAACCTCATCTCGGTCCCCTATACGATATACTGCCGCCGCCGTGAAGGATCGTCGCTGGCTTCTTATGCGGGAAGCATGCTCGTACATCAACTTTTTACTTCGGCCCTGGCAATGCTCTGCCTCTTGGGAATGACAATTTTCTTTTCCTTGGGCTTCGGCCCGTCGGCCATGCGTTCGGTGGGTTGGGTGCTGATCGGCGCCGCTCCTTTTATTCTGCTCCGCGAATTTGCGCGGCGGTTTATGTTCGCTCACCTGAAAATTACAACCGCTATTGTCATGGACATGAGCGTTTCCTCCGCTCAATTGACGAGTTTAGTGCTCTTGGGTTATTTCAACTTGCTCACGGTGCCGGTCGTTTATACGGTCATGGGCGGGGCAAGCGCTTTGGCCTTGGCGCTTTGGCTTTTGACCAATCGCCAGCCGATCCGCTTCCAGCCCGATCGTTTTGTCATCGATTGGCGGGATAATTGGACTTTCGGCAAATGGGCCTTTGCCGGGCAATTGACCGGACTTGCTTTCTATATTCTACCCTGGTTGCTCGCCATGACCCATGGCGAGGCCGATACCGGAATGTTCGCCGCCGGCAATACGCTGGTGGGTTTGGCCAATTTGTTTGTGATCGGATTATGTAATTTCCTCACGCCCAAATCGGCCCAGGCGTTCGCCCGCGAAGGAAGCGAAGGATTGAGCCGTGTTTTGCGCAAGGCGACTATCGTTTTTATCGCTTCGCTGGGATTGTTCTGTTTGATTGCCGCTTTTTTCGGCAATTATCTTGCCCTTATCGTGTACGGCGAGAAATATCATGGCGCAGGACCGATCATCGCCGTTTTGTCGGTGGCCACGCTCCTGGACGCCCTGGGCCTGACGGCCAACAACGGGCTGTGGGCCATTGATCGCCCGGCCGCCAATTTTCCCGCCGATATCGTTCAACTGATTGTTACCCTGGGTACGGCCCTGTGGTTTGTATTTCCCATGGGACCGCTGGGAATCGCGATTGCTATGGTCCTCGGCCGAACCGCTGGGGCTTTGCTCCGCTGGATCACTCTGTGGGGATTGATGGACACTTCCCGCTGCCAGGCGGATGTCGCTTGATCGGTGTATGAATATGCTAAATTTAACTACCAATTTCGCTTCAACAACGACTTCCAGAACCGCCTGGCGCCTGTGGCTGACGATTCTGGTCCTCGGAGGCGTGTTTTTCTTTGTCGACCACGACTTGGGCATCTCGCGTTATCCCCAGTTCGCGCCCTGGGCAAATTCCGACGAAATAATCGCCTCCGGCGGAAACGCCGTCAAAGGCGCTGCCCTGTCCTTGATAGGACTCCTGGGAATTTATTTTCTTATGGATAAAGATGGACGCAAATTACATCTCCGCGGAATGACTCCCGCTTTGATGTTCTTTTTCGTTGCTTGGGCCGCGATAAGCATAACCTGGTCGATCGACCCGCCCCTGACCGCCCGCCGCGTGGCCGTGTTGTGCTTTTATTTTATCGGCGCACTGGGTATCGCCAGGCAGTTGTCCAACCGCGATCTGGCCCTTGCCGCGCTGGTCATTACCGCCGTTTATCTCGCCGTGGGCGTGGCCGCCGAACTGGCTCTGGGAACGTTTCGTCCCTGGGCCGCCGATTATCGCTTCAGCGGTACGCTCCATCCCAATACCCAAGGATTGCACCTGATGATCCTTTGCCTGGCTGCGTTTCTTCTCTCCCAGGCTAATCCCGACCCCAGCCGACGAAAGTGGTTGATGATCCTTTTTGCCCTAGGCTTCGTCTTCCTCTTGCTCACGAAATCGCGGACGTCTTTGGCCGGATTTGTGTTGGTAATGTCCATTCTCTGGTTCCTGCAAACCAGCTCATTCAACCGAATATTATCCCTTGCGGGCGCCTCGTTTTCTCTTTGTGCGGCGCTTTTGATTTTCTCGCTTTTGGGCTTTAATGAAAAAAATGTCTTGTCCAATACTTTGATGCTGGGACGCCAGGATGATTCCGAAGAATTGACCGGCCGCTTGCCCATCTGGACTGAGTTAATGCGTTACGTGGACCGGCGCCCCTTGACCGGTTACGGTTATGAATCGTTCTGGACGGCAGAGAATATCGAAGACCTTTCGGATACGATGGAATGGCGTTTCCGCCAGGCCCATTCCGGCTACATCGACGCCGTTCTCAGCGCGGGATTCGTCGGAGCTTCCTGTTTATTGCTAATTGTACTAATCGGAATTTTTAACGCCTCGGTACAATTTCGTAAAAACAACCATATATGTTATTGTCTGACTCTGGGAATGTTGATTTTCGGTTTGGTCGACGCATTTTTAGAATCCGGCATGGTCGGCGAGAATTTCGCAACACTCCTGGCCGGATGCGGCATAGTCCAACTGGCATGTCTAAAATCGGAATGCGATTCACATGCGGCGGACGTTACCACGAGAGCAAACAATTCTTTTTCATCGACTTCGTTAGGCCCAAATCCGAGTGTTGCCAAGCCCACGCCTTGCAACAAGTGGACTTAGACAACCTTTTTATTCCACGAAATACCTTATGCGAATTGAATCCATATCCGCCATGGAACTGACAGCCGAGCAACTTTCGCTTTGGTCGCAATTTCAGCGCACCGACGCGACCTTGGATAGTCCGTATTTCCGGCCGGAGTTCACCCAAGCCGTGGCGGCAGTGCGCAGCGGCGTGGAGGTGGGCATCCTGGAAGACGGCAACGATATAGTCGGCTTCTTCCCCTTCCAACGCGGTAAAGGGAACGTGGGACTTCCGGTGGGTGGAAAAATGTCCGATTTTCATGGTCTGATTGCCCGCCAAGGCGCCAATTTCAATCCCCAAGAAATCATTAAGGCTTGTAGATTATCCGCCTGGCACTTCGATCATCTTATCGCCGAGCAAAACCCTTTCCGGCCCTATCATTGGAGCGCAGCGGGCTCGCCCTATATGGATCTTTCCGGCGGATGGCATACTTATGAGAAGCGCCAACTCGCTGAACATAAAATTTCTTTCAAGCGCATGTCTAGAAAAATACGGCAAACAGAATACGAGGCCGGCGAAATTCGGCTCGAGGTCCATGCCGCCGACAATAAAACGTTTTCCTCCATGATCGACTGGAAACGCAAGCAATATCATACCACCGGAGTCACCGATGTTCTCGCGGTTGATTGGACGGTTGCCCTATTACAACGCATTTTAACCTGCAAAGGAGAACCTTTTTCCGGCATTTTATCGGCTTTGTACATAGATAATATTTTGGCCGCCGTTTTGCTGAGTATGAAATCGTTCGGCGTGCTGCACGGCTGGTTTTCGGCTCATGGTCCTGAGTTTGCGCAGTTCTCGCCGGGATTGATACTCTGGCTCGAGTTTGCCAAGGTCGCCGAAAAATGGGGGATCGGACGCATCGACCTGGGCAAAGGACCGGAAGACTACAAAAGACATATAATGTCCGACACGATCGCGGTGGCCGAAGGCTCGGTTAACACCCGGCCGCTGGGTCGAATCATACGCCGCCATTGGCATCGTGCCTTTAATTGGCTTCGCAACACGCCCCTGCGCAAACCGCTTTTAACGCCGGGACGTTTTGTCCGCAGAATAATTGAATCGAACAAATTAAAATAATATTCATGGGAAGAATATGATTTTCACCGCCGATATTATCCTGTTTGCGATTAGTGTTGCGATAATTGCGCCCATGGCGGCGTTCGCTTTGGAATGTTTCTTGGCAATTTGGCCCCGGCGCTTACGGCCCGCCGTTGCAACATGCCGCCATCCACGTACCGTCGTCTTGATCCCCGCCCATAACGAAGAACTCGTCCTCGATCAATCGCTGCGAGTTCTGATTCCAACATTATCGGCAGGCGACCGTGTGTTGGTCATAGCCGATAATTGTGATGATCGGACGGCCGAAGTCGCCCATGCGGCCAGGGCTGAAGTTGCCATCAGACAGGATCCGGAGCGGCGGGGCAAAGGATACGCCCTCGATTTCGCGGTGCAATATCTGTGTCAAAGCCCGCCCGAAGTGGTCGTGATTCTCGACGCCGATTGCCTGGTGTCGGCCGATGCTGTAAAAATACTCGCACAACAGGCGCTGCAAAGCGGCCGACAGGTGCAGGCCTTAAACCTTACCGACCGCCTGCCCCCTACAGCTTCGCGGCAAATCTTGGCACTACTGGCCAATCGATTTACCAATCTGATCCGCCCCTTGGGATTATTAAGAGTCGGGCTGCCCTGCCGCTTGATGGGCACCGGCTTGGCCATGCCCTGGCCGCTTTTGGAAAGGGTGCCGTTTGTCGGCGATAATCTGGTTGAAGACATGCAATGGGGTATCGATCTTGCCCTAGCCGGATACTGGCCCCTATTCTGCCCGGAAGCGCGTGTTACAAGCGCTTTGCCACAGCAAGATCGGGCCTTCGTAAGCCAGCGCAGACGTTGGGAACACGGCCACTTGCGGACCATAATCGCTCAAGTGCCGCGCCTGCTGGCAAAATCCCTGTGGCGCCGCGATTTCCGCTTGTTTTGCCTGGCCTGGGATCTGAGTATTCCGCCACTTGCCTTGTTGGCCGTATTGTGGTTGGCGACTATAATACTGAGCCTGGCGGCCGGACTTGCCGGTGCGTCGTGGTGGCCTGCCGCGATTCTGTCAGTTGGTGGTATAATGACGACCTTGGCATTTAGCGGTGCATGGTTTGTCCACTGCCGGCGGCAAATTCCGTTCTCGGCCTTGTTGACCGCGCCGCTATATATACTTCGTAAATTACCGATATATATCAGTTTTATCATCCGTCCTCAAAATTCCTGGGTACGCACCCAGCGCGACAAAACCCCTTGCGGCGACCCCACGAGGTAACCCAATGAGCACGCGACACGATGTCCAGCCCAATCCTTCGCAAGAAGCCCAAGAACAAAGGTTTTCCATCCTCGGCGTAAAAATTCTCAATGTCACGAAACACCGGGCCATCGAGTTATTGGAAAATCTCATCCGCAATCGCGATGAAAAAGCCCGCAGCATTTTTTTCGTCAACGCCCATACCTTGAATCTTGCCGCGGGCGACCCGCAATATCGAGCGATTCTTAACTCGGCCGATTTCGTCTTCGGCGACGGCACCGGAGTCCGCTGGGCGGCCAAATTGCAGGGAGTCCGCCATGCTGATAACCTCGTGGGCACCGATTTTACCCCTCTACTCCTGCAATCGACCGCCAATCGAGGATATTCCTACTTTATGCTGGGCGGCAATGAGCAAACAATCCTCTCGGCCGCTCAGTACGCTCAGAAAATGTTTCCCGGCTGGACCCTTTCCGGACACCATCACGGATACCTCCAAACCCCCGAGATGACTCTATCGGTAATCGAAAAGATCAATGCAGCCAGGCCCAACGTGCTGCTGGTAGGCATGGGCAACCCGCTCCAGGAGCGCTGGATTTGCAAGAATCTATCGCACCTTCAAGTGCCCGTATGCATGGGCATCGGCGGACTATTCGATTATTGGGCCGGCAATGTCAGCCGCGCCCCGCGATGGCTCCGCAGTCTAGGACATGAGTGGATCTGGCGGCTTTATCAGCAGCCCCGCGATAAAATGCAAAGATATATGCTGGGCAATCCGCTATTCATGGCTCGTATCGTTCGAGAACGCTTAGCCAAGCATAAAACCGGCAAGTTTGATTGATGAGCCATTTTATGCTAAACAAAAATAGCTGAGATCAACACACAATAGTGCAATGACTCCCGGCATTTTCACTAAATCGGCTAAAATAAGCACTGCGGTCGGGTACATGCATCCATTTTGTTTACACGGCCTACCCTTCACGTCATGCTCTGATTATCATAAGAAGACTGAGGCAATAAAAATCTTATATAATGCGAACTTTATCGCCACAGATTGATCAATATAACTGGTTAGTAAATAAGAAGTTAGGAGAGGTGGCTGAGTGGTCGAAAGCGTCGGTTTGCTAAACCGATGACCGGGAAACTGGTCCGCAGGTTCGAATCCTGTCCTCTCCGCTGGCATTAAACCCAGGCTCGCAAGTGCTTGTAAAGCAAGAACTTGCGAGCCATTTTCGTTTTCGCGACCATGGTATCTTCCTAAGTGGAAAAAAACACCGACTCCAAGACAATATCCAAATTCTGGTGTTAAATTCTTTGGTGCGTTATACTTAATTAACGGGCTCCTGGGATGGAACATGCCGCTTCGGCCGGATTGAAAATATGAAGGCATTTTTGGTTCTCGCGGTTGTCCTGACTGCGGCCAACGCCGATAGAGGGGCGACAAGGCCGCCGGTGCTCCCTTTTGAGAGCCCTACCAACACGGCTTCCCAAGGCAAAATCGACGAACTAGTCTTCAGTAAGCTGAAGCACTTGGGTATTCCGCCGGCCCCAGTCTGCTCCGATGCGGTGTTTGTCCGCCGCGTATATCTGGATGTGATCGGCACGCTCCCCACCGCCCAGGAAACCAAGGATTTCATCTCGGACCAGAACCTGAAAAAACGCAAACTTCTCATCGATCGTCTTTTAGAGCGAAAGGAGTTTGCAGATTACTGGGCCATGAAATGGAGCGATCTGCTCCGGGTAAAGTCCGAATTTCCTATCAACTTATGGCCAAACGCGGTGCAGTCTTATCACCGCTGGATCCGGACTTGCATCAAGGATAACATGCCATACGACCGTTTCGTGCGGGAAATGCTCACGGCCAACGGCAGCAATTTTGACGTGCCGCAGGTGAACTTTTACCGCGAATCCAAAGCCGGGAGCCGACCGCCATCGCGCAAGCCGTGGCCTTGACCTTTATGGGCGTGCGGGCCGAAAGTTGGCCCAGCCAGCGCTGGTCGGAAATGGGCATATTTTTTTCGCAACTTCAATACAAGCCTACCGAGCAGTGGAAAGAGGAGGTTGTTATATTCGATCCGGGCAAGGACTCCGTCCAATCCGCGGCCGGCGCGCCGGTAGAGGCGGTTTTTCCCGACGGCTCGCCTGCCCAATTGCTTCCTGGCCAGGATCCCCGCGAAGTATTCGCCAGTTGGCTGATCGCGCCAAAAAATCCCTGGTTCGCCCGCAACATCGTGAACCGCATCTGGTCATGGCTATTGGGACGCGGAATTATTCACGAGCCCGACGACATCCGCCCGGACAATCCGGCCGTTAACCCCGAACTACTGGCTTACCTGGAGCGGGAGTTGGTCTCCGCACACTACGACCTGAAGCACATCTATCGGCTGATTTTGAATTCAAAAACTTATCAGCTTTCCTCCATACCCGAAACCGATAATCCCCAAGGCGATGCCAATTTCTCGCATTATCTGCCGCGCCGTCTGGAAGCCGAGGTGCTTATCGACGCCATCTGCCAGATTACCGGCACGACGGAGAAATATTCAAGTCCCATTCCCGAGCCCTTCACATTCATTCCCGAAAACCAACGCTCGATCGAACTGGCCGACGGCAGCATCGGCAGTTCATTCCTGGAGATGTTCGGCCGCCCGGCCCGCGACACGGGCCTGGAATCGGAGCGCAACAATCGCCCCTCTCCCTCCCAGCAACTGCACTTGCTCAATTCGACGCATATCCGCCGCAAGATCGAACAAGGCTCCAAGATTCGAGACATATTGCAATCTCAGAAAAAGCCGCGAGATATCGTGGATGATCTTTATCTCACGATACTTTCGCGTTATCCCACCGACGACGAGTTGATAATCGTTAGAGACTATGCCCAGCCCGGCCGCGAAGGCAGGCGTCCCATGATGGACCTTATCTGGGCACTGTTCAATAGCGCGGAGTTTTTGTACAGGCATTAGGATAAAAAAGTATGTAAAGCCGCGATCAGTGATCGCGCATCCAATGTTCGGTACTTTCCCGAGCACTGCTTGGGAATACTTAGAAGGCACTGTCATGAAATACCCTCACCCTAACCCTCTCCGGGCACCAACTGAAAGTTGGTCGGGAGAGGTGACAACGAGTGGAGTTTCCATCTCCAGGCGCGAGGCCATGCGCCGCGGTCTGGCCGGCGCGGGCGGCTTTCTGCTGGCCAATAATTTTGGCCTCCCCGCGCGGACCGAAACGCAACCGGTCAAGCCCAAGGCCAAGTCGGTCATCCAAATCTGGATGTGGGGCGGCCCCTCGCACCTCGATACTTTCGATCCCAAACCGGAGGCCGGATACGACTACTGCGGTCCGTTGAACAAGCCCATCGCCACCAATGTGGACGGGATCATGATCGGCGAACTGCTTCCCTTGCTGGCCAAGCAAGCCGACAAGTACTCCATCATCCGCAGCATGACCCACGGCATAAACGCGCACGAAACCGCCTCTTACATGGTTCAAACGGGGCGGAAACCGGGCGAGCGGCAAGTCTACCCGGGCGTTGGCGCAGTGGTCTCGCTGCTTAGGGGCTACGACGCGGGATACAAGGGACTGATTCCGCCCTACATCGTGCTAACCGAGTTGCTGGGACGGTTTTCCGAGGCGGGGTTTCTGGGTAATCGCTACAAACCCTTCGCCACAGGCGGCGATCCTGCGCAGACCAAGTTCGCCGTGGAAGGCATAGTGGCCCAAGACGTTACCGACCAACAGCAACGCGACCGCCGCGAACTGCTCCACAATTTGAACACCTTTGAACATGTTCTGAAAGACGATGCCTCGTTAAAGGCCTTGAACACGTCCGAGGAACAGGCGTACGACTTGATTCTGGGCGACGCCGGCAAACTGTTCGATCTCGCCCAGGAGAAAAACGAACTCAGAGACCTCTATGGCCGCAATACGTTCGGACAGTCTTGCCTGATGGCGCGGCGCCTGGTTGAAAAAGGGGTTCCCTTTGTCACCATCAACTACAAAGGTTGGGATACGCACAAACAGCATTTCCAGATCATGCGCCGTAAACTGCCGGAAATGGATAAAGCCATGGCCGCACTGCTTACGGATTTATCCGATCGCGGCCTGTTGGATAGCACCATCGTCTGGTGGAGCGGCGAATTCGGCCGAACCCCAAAGGTCATGTGGGAAGCGCCCTGGAATGGCGGCCGGGGGCATTGGGGCCAGGTCTTCTCGGCCCTGGTTGCCGGCGGAGGATTCAAAGGCGGCCACGTGGTCGGCACATCGGATGCGAAAGGCGAACAGGTAAAGGATCGGCCCGTGTATCCTTGCGATCTCATCGCCAGCATGTATGAACTGCTGGGGATCGACCCCGACGGAAAATTACCCAATCCCCAAGGGCTTACGCTCCACATAACACCCTCCCCCGAGGACGGCGTAAGCATGGGCGGACGTTTAAAAGAAATTATGTAACCGGTTGATGAATCGGAATAGTACAACTCAAAATATAAACGCACGGCCTGCAATGATTTCTGAACGTCATTTTTTCTCTAGCCCAGGCGTTTACGCCTGGGGCCTGAGGCCATTGCTATCAATAGCATTGTCAATCCCGTGCACGGGATCCATTCGATCCGGTTTTTGGCCGCCCCTAAAGGGGCTAGATATAAGCAATTATGGAATCATCCCAGCTTCAGGCGTAAACGCCTGGGCTAGAGAAAAGCAAACACATGGATTCCGCCAGTTGCTTTATGGCCTGGTTTTATTTCTTGCAAGTGCGCAGGCCGCATGGTCGCAGCCAAACTCGCCGCATATCGGCTATGCTTATCCGGCCGGCGGTCGGCAGGGCGACACTTTCCAGGTCACCATCGGCGGTCAGTATCTCGAAAGTGCCGACAATGTGTATATATCCGGCGGCGGCGTTCAGGCTAAAGTCATTGAGAACATCAAACTTCTCACGCCGAAAGAGGTCAACGAATTAAGGGAAAAGCTGCAAGAGTTGCAAAAAAAACCGAGAGATTCCGAAACCGTCAAGGAAATGCTCGAAATCAGGACTAAGCTTAATGATTTTCAGAATAAGAGAGCCAATCCGGTCCTTGCCGAAAAAGTCATTCTACAAATCACAATAGCCCACGATGCCGAACCCGGCCAACGCGAATTGCGCCTGTCAACGGCAAACGGCTTGTCGAATCCGCTTTTTTTCCATGTTGGACTGCTTGCTGAATTCAGCAAGAAAGAAGCTAAAAACAGCGGAGATCCCTTAAACGGCAGGAAACCAGAAGGTCCCGGCCAGCCCCCCAGCGGCAAACGCGAACCTGAAATGGATATTACGCTGCCATCCATCATTAACGGACAAACTATGCCCGGCGGCGTGGATCGTTATCGGTTCCAGGCCCGCAAAGCTGAGCGCCTGGTCGTAGCCGTAAGTGCGAGGGAATTGATCCCGTATTTGGCCGACGCCGTTCCCGGCTGGTTTCAAGCCGCCGTGTCGATTTACGATTCCAATGGCAATGAACTGGCCTATGACGACCACTACCTTTTCCATCCCGATCCGGTTTTGTATTGCAAGATCCCCAAGGACGGCCGATATGTGCTCGAAATCCGCGACACCCTCTATCGCGGCCGCGAGGATTTTGTGTATCGTATTTCCGTGGGTGAGTTGCCCTTTGTGACCAGTGTTTTTCCCTTGGGCGGCCCGGCCGGAACCGAGACCGCTGTCGAGCTTAAAGGTTGGAATCTTCCCGTGCACAAGCTGACGATGGATGCCAAAGACAAAGAGCCGGGAATTATTCCCCTTTCCATTCGACGTGGGGAAGTGATCTCCAATATCGTACCCTTTGCCGTCGATACTATTCCGGAATGCCTGGAACAGGAACCGAACAACGATCCGGCCGGCGCCCAGCAGGTCGCGCTGCCCATTATTGTCAACGGGCGCATCGATAAACCGGGCGACTGGGATGTTTTCCGTTTCGAAGGCCGAAAAGGCCAGGAAATAGTCGCCGACGTCGATGCCCGCAAGCTCGATTCTCCGCTAGATTCCGTGCTCAAATTGACCGACGCCGACGGGCGGCAATTGGCGTTTAACGACGATTACGGCGATAAAGGGACCGGCTTGAGCACGCATCACGCCGATTCCTACCTCACCGCCGTTTTGCCCGCTGACGGGGCCTACTATTTATATATAGGCGATGCCCAGCACAAGGGCGGCCCGGAGTATGGCTACCGCCTGCGCATCAGCGAGCCCCGGCCCGACTTCGCCTTGCGAGTCGTGCCATCCAGCATCAACGTCCGCGCCGGCGCATCAGTGCCCATTACCGTATATTCCTTGCGAAAAGACGGATTTTCCGGCGAGATTGCGCTGGCCTTAAAAGATGCCCCCAAGGGATTTACATTAAGCGGCGCCCGTGTGCCGGCAAACCAGGATCAGGTCACCCTCACGCTTAAGGCCCCGCAAACTGCCTTGGAAGAACCATGCAACCTCTCGTTTGAAGGCCGTGCGACGATCCAGAGCCGGGAGGTCGTTCGGCAGGCTGTCCCAGCCGAAGACATGATGCAGGCCTTCATCTACCGCCATCTTGTTCCGGAGAAAAATCTACTGGTCGCGGTAATCGCACGCCCACGGCCCAGGGCGCCGTTGAACTTCCTCGGAGAATCGCCCGTAAAGCTTCCCTCGGGCGGAACCGCGAGGCTAAAATTCTCCCTGCCCCGCGGGCCGATGTTCGAGAATGTTCAGTTGGCATTAAACAATCCGCCGGAGGGTATTTCCATACAGAATGCATCCCCTGCTCAGGAGAGTTTGACGCTCCTTTTGCATGCCGATGCCGACAAAGTTAAAACCGGACAAAAAGGCAACCTGATTATCGAGGCCTCCACGGAAAGGACCAATAATCCCGGCGGTGGAACACAGCCGCCAAACAAAAAACGCGTATCGTTGGGTGTATTGCCGGCTATCCCATTTGAAATTGTGAAATAACATTTACAAGGAACCTTACTCCCACGGCTTGGGCAATTATTCAATCACTCCATGAATGAAGACAACGCGAACGACGAACCGCCATTGTGTTGCCACCGTTGCGGGACGATACTGAAACCCGGCGAAGGCAGCTTTTACCTGGTGCGCATCGAGGCAATGGCCGATCCTTCGCCGCCGAGCTTCTCGGAAGAAGACCTTCACCGCGACTTTAAAGCGGAAATCCGCCGCCTGCTCCGCCAGATGCGCGACCTCTCTGAAAGGGAGGCAATGGATCAAGTCTACCGGAGGCTGATCCTCTATCTGTGCAATCCATGTTATCGACAATGGATAGAGAATCCCGTGGAATGAGTAATCGCCTCTTGGCCACTTAACGCGAGGTCAAACAGAGCCGTTTCGCCCGCATTGTGAAAGGCCTGCAAAGCATCAACCAGAGTCGGGCGCCTGCGTGTCGGGAACTTTGAGCTTTGTGGAATTGTTGGTCAAAGCCCATTCGTTGCACGCCAACATGATCGCGGCGATCAAAAGCGGCACCCAATTGTAAATCACCCGAAAGGCGAGGATGGCTGCAAAAATAGCCGCCCCTTCGCCGGGAGATGTGGGTAAAAAGCACAGGATGAACGCCTCAAACACGCCGTATCCGCCGGGAACGTGGGTCAATACGCCCGCGACAAATGCCAGCATGAAGACCCCCAGGACTTTTATATATCCGCCTTCGACAGGAGGTAAAACAGAGTAAAAAACCGCGGCGGCAACCAACCAGTCGCCGCAGGCGATGGCGATTTGGCAGAGCGTCAGTTTTAGCGGCGGCAGCGAAATATGCCAACGGAAAAACTTAAACGGTTTGCGGTGAATGGCGCTTAGGAGCACGTATCCCACCGAGATTAGAAGCAGCACAATGCCCGCCCAGTGCATATTGGTGAAGGGAAGATGCATTGTTTCAGGTAGTTTAAACAAATGCTGCAATGTTTTGGGAATTTCAATATTATCCGGAACGGGAAACGGAGCCGCGATAAAGACAACGCCCGCCAGCGTGAACAGTCCGAACCAGAAGGTCAGCCCCAGGATCACTAGAAGTTCGAGAATTTTTACAAGCGACACTCCCCAGGCCGAATAAAGCCGGTAGCGGATGGACGTTCCGAATAGTGTCGAGCCGAAATTATAACTGAAAGTATATCCGGTAAACGATGCCAGGGCGATTTTTCGCAAGGGTAATTTTTTTTCGCCCACCCAGCGGACCGCGAACCAGTCGTACCCCACAAGAATTAGGTAATTTATCACGGTCAGGAGCGAGGCAATGATTACACTGCTTAAGGGTATTCCCACTAATGCGTCGTAGATTTCCCGGCAGGTGTATATTTTCAAATGGTCATAAAGGAGCCATGCCGCGCCCAGGAATATCAATAAGATCAAGATCCGCCCAAAAATATTAAAAATCGTTTTCATTTTCTATCCAAATACATCCTGTTGTGTAAACGACCTAATCAAGTATCTAATCCATAGCGTTTATAGCGTAATTTTCGGCGAAGAAGATGCAAAATCTTTCGATTATTCGCTTTCGGGGCCATTATGCCATATTAGTCTCAATATTTACAGCCCCTCCACTTTCGCCGCTAGGTACAAACCAGAAAGATGCTTACGTAGACTAGGGAGTTGATGGGCTATTGTCCACCACTATTACGTCTACCCCGGGAATGGCTTGCATGAGGTGATCGAGGATTGATCGCCCGAACCAGCGGCGATACCAGGGCTGGCGGCTGCGGCCCATGACGATGTGGGTTATGCCGTATTCTTTGGCGAACGAGTCGATGGTGCTTACTAGATCCGCGCCTTTGAAGGCCAGCGACGTGCCGCCCAACTGCCGGGCAAGCTCCAGATTGTTGCCGATTTTCCGCTGCGTGGCCGCATCGATGTGTTCCGGGGCCTCGCGCGGCGTTTGCACGTACACCGCATACCAGGGAGCTCCCAAACGATCGGCAATTCGCGCGGCCTTGCGCAACAGCGACGCGGCATGCGGGCTTTGGGAACTCAGGCAGGCCATAACTCGTTCCGAGCCCGAGGCCCGCTCGCCGCTTCGCTGTTCCTCTTCGCGGCGATGCCGGTCCAGGCGGAAGGCGATTTCCTCCATGGCCAGTTCCCTGAGTTGCGTCAACTTCTCCGGAGAGAAAAAGTTTTCCATGGCCGTTTGGATTCGCTCGGGCGGATAGATTTTGCCGGACTGGAGTCGTTCGCGCAGGTCTTCGGCCGATAGATCGACGTTGACGATCTGGTCGGCCATGGCAACTACGTAATCGGGAATCCGCTCCTTGACGCGCACTCCTGTGGCCCGCTGCACAATGTCGTGCAGGCTTTCCAAGTGTTGGATGTTAAGCGTGGTGATTACGTTAGAGCCCGTGCGGAGAATTTCTTCCACGTCCTGGTAGCGTTTCGCATTGCGGCTGCCCGGGGCGTTTGTGTGGGCCAGTTCGTCGACCAGCGCGATTGTTGGCCGGCGGGCGATGACCGCATCGACGTCCATCTCCTCGAGGACGATGCCGCGGTATTCGATTCGCCGGCGGGGCACTTGTTCCAGTTCGCCGATCTGGGCGGCCGTTTCGGCCCGGCCGTGCGTTTCGACAAAACCGATCGCCACATCCACGCCCTGACGACGCAGGCGGTTTCCCTCCTGGAGCATGTCAAAGGTCTTGCCCACTCCGGCTGCGAAACCCAGGTAGATTTTCAGCCGTCCGCGCTGCTGACGCCGGATCAGATCGAGGAACAATTCGGGTTTGGGCTGCAATTCGTCGCCGGACACGGTTTTATCCTTGTTGGCGGTTATTCGTTATAGTTCATTTGTCCACACGGGCAAAGACATTATAAAAACTGTTTTTTCTCCGGCAATGCTTTCGCATTTAACCGAGCCGCCGTGGGCCGTGATGATTTCGCGGACAATCGCCAAGCCAAGGCCGCTGCCGCCATGTGCTGTATCGCCGGGCACGCGAAAATATCGCTCGAATACATAAGGCATAAATTGGGCGGGGATTCCGCACCCGGTATCGGCGACTGAAAACACGACTTTATCGCCGGCCGGTTCGGCGGCAAGCGTTATCCGCCCGCCCTGAGGCGTATGCGATCAAGGCGTTGTCGAGCAAGTTCTGCAAGGCATGTTGGAATTGATCGGCATCCACTGCCACGGGCGGCAGATTATCGGAAACCTCGAGCGCGAGTTGGACGCCCTGATCGGCGGCGCGGGGCTGAAACGAATCGGCGGCCGACCGCAACAGCGATGCCGGGCGCTCGGGCCGCAAATTGAGTTGAATTTTCCCCTGTTCCAGCCGGGCCAGATCGAGCAGGTTATTGATCATCACTAAAAGCCGCTCGGCATTATCGCGGGCGTCGACCAGCAGTTCGAGTTGCTTGGGCGTAAGCGCTCCCAGGTTCTCCTCCAAAAGAAGGTGAAGCACGAGGCGGATGCTCGTTAGCGGCGTTTTCAGTTCGTGACTTACCGTGGCCACGAGATTGGTTTTCATATCGTCCAACAAGCGAAACCGGGTGACGTCCTCCAGAAGGATCGCCGCTCCGAGCGTTGCCCCGTCGGAATCGCGAATGGGCAGGATGCGAGGCAGAAACGTGTGAGTTTTTTCGCCGATCTGCACCACGATGGCTTTGTCGAAACCCTCGGGAACGTACTCCCGCTGGTTGTTCAGCACGTCGGCCAGGGGTTGGCGCAAGGACTCGGGCGGCTGCCAAACGGATGGCGATATATCCCCTTTTTCCGGCAACATGCCCACTAGCAGGCGCCGCGCCACTGGATTGGCCAATTCCACGTGCTGTTGCTGATCGACCACCAACACCGGATCGGGGAAGGAATCGATTGTGGCCTGGCTGGTCCGTTGCGCCGGATTAACTGAGCTTTATGCGATTTCTGAAAATTTCGGAGATCTCGGGCCATGTTGTTAAAAGCCTTGGCAAGTTGCCCCAGTTCATCCTCCGAATTGATCGGCACTAGTTGATCGAGGTTGCCTGCGCCGATGGCCGCGGCCGATTCGGTCACCGCGCGGATCGGTTGGAGAATGGTGCGAATGGTACTGGCAATAAGCAGTACGGCCAACACTATGCCGAATCCCAGGCCCGCACCGTACCACAGCAGCGCCGATCGTGCCACGCGCCGTGCATTCCGGTTGGATTGCTCCATGTTGTCCTGATTGATCTTGAGAATCTCGCCGGATACGGTCTTGATTTCGCGAAAGGTGCCGTACAGTCCCGGCTTATCCGGCCGGCCGAAGTAGAGCTGATCGCGATCCTGGCTGGGGCCGGCGAAAAACTTATCGCCCTGCTGGCGATAACGGCGGCTCAGGGCGGTCAGGTTTTCGGCCAGTTCCGCTTCTCCCGGAAGCGTAATGTTGTTCTGCTCATTGGTGACGCAGTCATCGAACGATTTCCAGTTGTCTTCATATTGTTTGAAGGAATCTTTTTCACGTCCGGCCAAGGTAAATTGGAATGACGAATCGATGCGTTCCAAGGCCTCGTTAAGATCGCGCATATATCGCACGCTGTCGTAGTTCTCCCGCAGAATCCGATCGATCCGATCCCCAAGATGATAAATCAGAAAGGTGGCCGTTCCGCCAAGTGCAAGAAGCAGGGCAAAAAGGGGAATCATGGCAACGATGATTCGATGTCGAAGAGTCATAAGCGCACCTAAATACCGTATTTCTTTCGTTTCCGATACAGTGTGCTGGGATCGATGCCCAATTTGGCGGCCGCTTCCTCGATTGTGCCGGTGGACTCAAGGATTCGCCGGATGTGGTCGGCTTCGATCTGTTCCAGGGTCATTGTTTCCGTCGCTTGTCCGGGCGTACGGCTGCCATCGCCTATTTGCGAGGGCAGGTCGCCTGGCTCGACATTAGGCCCGGAAGCCAGAATAACGCCACGCTCGATGGCGTTGCGCAACTCGCGGATGTTGCCGGGCCAGGGGTAATTTACAATCACCTTGCGTGCCGCCTCGGAAAAGCCCGTGACGCGTTTTGCCGTTCTGCCTGGCAAAAAATCTCAGCAAGTGCTCGGCCAAAGGCAGAATGTCGGCCGCCCGTTGGCGCAAAGGCGGCAGAGTCACCTCGATCACGTTCAGGCGGTAGAAAAGGTCTTCGCGAAACCGGCCGGCCGTAATCTCGGTTTCCAAGTTGTGGTTGGTGGCGGCAATTACCCGCACATTACCGGCCCTGGTCCGGGTTTCGCCCACCCGCTCGTAGCACTTCTCCTGAAGCAAACGCAATAGCTTTGGTTGCAAAGTCAGGGGCAAATCGCCGATCTCGTCGAGAAACAGGGTGCCGCCTTCGGCGACGGCCACTTTCCCAATCGTATCGCGCACGGCCCCGGTAAATGCCCCTTGCACGTGCCCGAACAGTTCGCTTTCCAGCAGTTCCGCTGATAGGCTGGGGCAGGAAATGGTGACGAACGGACCGGCGGCACGGGAACTGCGGGCATGAATCGCCCGGGCGACCACGCCTTTGCCGGTGCCGCTTTCGCCGCGCAGCAATATTGTCGCTTCGCTGGCCGCCGTTTTGAAGGCTATGTCCAGGGCCTGGCGCATGGCCGGTTCGTTTGTCTGCAAATCGACCTCCGGCACTACCGAACGAACTTGCTCTTCCAGATCCTCGACTTGGAATTGCAGCCGCCGCATGCGGGCAATCCGGTCGAGCACCACTCGAAGTTGATCTGGGGTAAATGGCTTGGGCAGATAGTCGAATGCCCCGCGCCGCATGGCCTCGACCGCCGTTTCGATCGTGGCATAGGCCGTCACTATCACAACGTTCAGCCCGGGCGCCAAGTTCAGCAGTCGCGGCAGCAGGTCCAGCCCGTGTTCTTGAGCCAGACGCAAATCGAGAAGGGCAATTTCAAAAGGCCGGCGTGCAAGCAACTCGAGAGCCCCCGCGGCGTCAGAGACCTCGACCGCCTCGTGCCCGAGCACCTCCAGCGAAACACGCAGAGTGCGTCTGAGGCTCGCATCGTCGTCAATCACCAGAATGTTCATAACCGGCTGTTCCAAGCCATATTTGGCATCCGAATATCTTGTATTTTGCACGACCCATCGTGCATTATGCAATGCCATTGAAAATATACCTTGAAGACCAATTGCCGTAACTCATTACCCCCATGGCTACTTACGTCTTTTGATCAGTTCTGGCATGCAGGATGCAATTACATACATGCAGATAAGATGCCGCAAACATGCCCCAAATAAGAACTCAACCCGGCAAAAGAGAGTTGGCAGACGCCACCTAAGATCACCTGGTAACGGAGGGCACATCATGTACGGAAATTCATGGAAAAAAGTGATCGTCGGCAGTTTTGTCCTTGGATTCGCCGGAATAATGACCTGCATTTCCGGCACTCCTAAGCGACCTTGTGCCCACGTGGTCGGTGTTGGCATTTATTGCCGTGCTCATCCCGTTGGGACTTGCGATTGTGGGTATCTTGGCGGGCTTTGTCTGGCTCTGCGACAAGTTTGAAGATTACTTAAACGAGAAAAAAGATAATCTGCTTGAAGGGGGAAAGCGAAAATCGGACAAAGAGACCAGTCCGAACGATCAACCGTTTCATAACGGAGCAAATTATCGCTACATAAAATATGTATCCCCGCAGCCGGGCCGCTTGTTAGACCAATATACTTCCACCCTTCGTGGTTCCGGGCCTGCAAAATCATTTCACGCCATGAATATTCCCACCAACAAAAAAATGGCACGGTCAATAATTCACATTCGCAGTGATTGTTAATTGACTAATATCAACGATTGAAAGGAGTGATCGGCATGGACCTGACAATTTGGCTTCCGGCAATGTTCATATTGGGATTGGTGATTTCGCCTTGATGTTTGCCTGCATACCCGCCTGTGACAAAGTTTGAAAGGGTCTGATATGGGAATTCTTAACCTGGCTGACTGCCGTTGTTGCAGTATTGCTGCTGATTTACTTGTTTGCCGCGTTAGTGCGGCCCGAATGGTTTTAAAGCCTATCCGAAAACTCCCCTCGCCCTTTGGGAGAGGGTAAGGCTGAGGGCGAAAGGATTATACAATGTTCCAATTTCAAGTTTGGTTTCTTCCTTTCCTGATTCTGGCAATTACAACGGCACTGGCCATTCCCTTTAGTCGCTATCTTGCCTGGATCATGGAGGGCCGCTATCGCGCACCGCGATTTCTGCGTTGGATCGAGCATTTTTTCAACACCGGACCGCAGAACTGGAAGCAGTACGCTGTCTCTATGCTCTTGTTCAACACGCTGATGTTCGTCTTCGGGTTCGCCGTTTTGTCCTTGCAGCCGGCCATGCCGCTGAATCCTGACGGCAAGGGAATGCTGGCCCCAACTACGATCTTTAACACAGTATGTTCTTTTTTGACTAATACAAACTTACAACATTACGCCGGTGAACAGCATCTCTCCTATTTTAGCCAGTTGTTTATGATTTGCTGGAACATGTTTTTATCGGCAAGTGTTGGCTTTTGCTGCCTTTTAGCGATTATCCGCGCCTACGTAGCGACCCGCACATGGGAAATTACTACCTGGACATGTGGCGTGTCGTGGTCTACACGTTCATTCCGGCAAGCCTCATCATGGGTGTACTCCTTATGGCGGACGGCATGCCGATGACACTGGATGGCGCTGCACAGGTTACCACCGTCGAGCCCGGTGCAATGGGCCAAGACGAAAACGGCCAACCACAACTTCAGCAGCAAATTGCCCGTGGTCCAGTTGCCGCCCTCATTCCCATTAAGCACTTGGGAACCAACGGCGGCGGATTTTTCGGCGCTAATTCGGCGCATCCATTCGAGAATCCCAAGTGCATGGAGCAACTTACTCAGTCTATGATGAACTTAACTCTTTTCCCCTTTGCGCTGGTATTGATGTTCGGGCGCATGTTGCGTCAAATGCGCCATGCATGGATTATCTTCGGGGTAATGATGTTGATGTTCGTCGCCATGATCGGTTGGGGCATCTATTGGGACACACTGCAACCCAACCCCGGACTGGCCGGGCTGCCCGTGGATCAAAGCCTGGGGAACCTGGAAGGCAAGGAACTTCGCTTCGGCACCTCGGCCGGTGCGACTTTTGCGGCCGGGACCACGGCAATCTGCTGCGGCTCGGTAAACTGCATGCACGACAGCCTAAACCCGCTTGCCGGACTTACTCCGTTGACCGGCATGTGGCTGAATTGCGTTTTTGGCGGCAAGGGCGTGGGAATGATAAACCTGCTGCTGTACCTGATCGTGGGCGTTTTCATTGCTGGATTGATGGTAGGACGCACGCCGGAATACTTGGGTAAAAAAGTCGAGGCCCGGGAAATGAAACTTGCCATGATTGCCCTGCTGGTCCATCCGATCATGATCTTGATGCCGACCGGGCTATTTGTGGCTACGGATTGGGGCACCAAGGCGATGAACAATCCGGGCGCCCATGGATTCTCGGAAGTACTCTATGAATTTAGCTCGTCCTCGGCAAATAACGGTTCTGGTTTTGAAGGGCTCGGCGACACCTACGGCGCAAACGATAATCCCAATCCGGCGCCCGAGAGTCCGTACTGGGACATTGCCACCGGCCTGGTGATGCTCATCAGCCGGTTTATCCCCGTGATCGCTCCCTTAGCCTTCGCGGCGAGCCTGGGAGCAAAGAAGCCTACGCCTTTTACAGTCGGCACCATGCGGACTGACACGATAACATTCGGCTTTGTTTTGCTGGGAACCATTATCCTGATCGGCGCACTGCTTTTCCTGCCGGTGGCGGCACTGGGGCCGATAGCAGAACACTTAGGCCCGATTCCGTTTGGCGGGTAGTCCATTGGTAACAGCTTTTGCGTAAAAAAAACTCAACTGAAAAAGGATTTATATTCGCCATGTCAAACACGTCCGCAATTAAACCTCCTAAATCCGCTCCCCCGGCCGAAGAACTCAAGCTTGCCCGCCGTGCCAGCCGGAAATACGGACTGTTCGAGCCCCAATTGCTCAAAGCGGCCTTTAAGCAATCGCTGGTGATGCTCCGGCCCGATATCCAGTGGAAGAATCCCGTGATGTTCGTGGTCGAAGTCGGGACGATATTGACTATTATCTATACGATCGCCAAGCTTCTGGGCTATGAAAGCGCGGCCGGCATTGGTTATCTTTTGGCGCTGGATTTTTGGCTGTTGTTGACCCTGCTTTTCGCCAATTTCGCCTCCGCACTGGCCGAAGCACGTGGCAAGGCACAGGCCGAAACTCTGCGAAAAACCCGGCGGGAAACGCCCGCGCGACGTCTGGAAAATTACTACAAGAATGGAAAGGGCGGCCTCGAAGGAGATTGGGATATTGAAGAAACAACTTCCTCCAGCTCTACAAGGCGGCGACTTTGTCCTAGTCGAAGCCGGTCAAATGATTCCCAGCGACGGCGAGATCGTCGAAGGCGTGGCTTCTATCGACGAATCGGCCATTACCGGCGAATCGGCCCCGGTCATTCGCGAGGCGGGCGGCGACCGCTCAGGCGTCACCGGCGGGACGCGGGTCCTTTCCGACCAAATTATCATTCAGATTACCGCCGCGCCCGGCAACACATTCCTGGACCGCATGATCGCCCTGGTCGAAGGCGCGATTCGACAGCGCACGCCAAACGAGATTGCCTTGACGTTAGTCCTGGCCGCCTTCACGTTGATTTTCCTGATGGTCACGGCGACCATTTGGCCGATGGCCCTGAACGCCGAACAATATATGTCCTCGATGAGCGGCCGATACCATAAAAGCCTGGGTACGGACGTGCCGACGCTTGTGGCACTGCTGGTCTGTTTGATCCCCACGACCATAGGCGCCCTTTTGGCCGCCATCGGCATTGCAGGGATGGACCGGGCGCTGCGGGCGAACATCCTCGCCAAAAGCGGCAAGGCTGTGGAAGTCGCAGGCGACGTTGATACCCTGCTTTTGGACAAGACCGGCACGATTACCATGGGAAATCGCCATGCCACGCGGTTCATTCCCATCGGCGATTGCTTGCCCATGCATCTTGCCTATGTCACTGCGCTGGCCTCAAGCGCGGATGAAACCCCGGAAGGCAAAAGCATTGTCTCTTTGTATCACAAGCTCGACGACTCTTTGGGGGCGGCCGGTCATGGCAAGAACGACGGTTTGCTCGTCCCGCCCAATGCAAGGTTTATCCCCTTTTCCGCCCAGTCGCAGAATGAGCGGCGTCGATCTGGCCGACGGGCGGCGAATCCGCAAGGGCGCCCGGATGCCATCGTACGTTATGTCGAGCATGAGCGCGGAATCATTCCTG
This sequence comes from Pirellulales bacterium, assembly GCA_963844755.1. Lineage (GTDB taxonomy): Bacteria > Planctomycetota > Planctomycetia > Pirellulales > Thermoguttaceae > JBEKIK01. The sequence goes on along the minus strand of CAWJPM010000006.1, from coordinate 443,061 downwards.
CCAATCTCGACGAGCAAGTACATTCCATCGCGTCCAAGGGCGCCACCCCGCTGCTCGTGGCCGAGGGAAACCGTATCGCCGGGCTGGTTGTTTTGGAAGACGTGCTTAAACCCGGTATGAAAGATCGCTTCCAGCGCCTGCGTCAAATGGGATTGCGGACTGTGATGATTACGGGCGACAATCCGCTCACGGCGGCGGCTATCGCGGCCACGGCCGGAGTGGATGATTTCCTGGCCGAGGCCACGCCCGAGGCCAAACTGGCCTACATCCGCAAAGAACAGGCCGAAGGAAAACTGGTGGCCATGATGGGCGACGGCACCAACGACGCCCCTGCACTGGCACAAGCCGACGTCGGCGTGGCCATGAATTCCGGCACTCAGGCGGCCAAAGAAGCCGGCAACATGGTCGATCTGGACAGCGATCCGACAAAACTCATCGAGACCGTGGAGATCGGCAAGCAATTGCTCATGACCCGGGGGGCGCTTACGACTTTTTCCATCGCCAACGACGTGGCCAAGTATTTTGCCATTATCCCGGCCATGTTCGCCGGCTCAATAGAGAGACCCTTGCTGCCATGGCTGAAGTCAGTTGATATTATGAACCTCCACTCCCCCACGTCGGCCATACTTTCGGCGGTGATTTTCAATGCGATCATTATTCTGCTGTTGATCCCCATCGCACTAAAGGGAGTAAAATATCGGCCCGTAGGGGCCGACGCGCTTTTGCGGCGCAATCTGCTTATATGGGGCCTGGGCGGAGTGATCGTGCCGTTTGTGGGCATAAAGTTGATCGACATGATCATGGTCGCTTTGCATTTGGTAGCGTAAATTACAAGTAAATTATGGAGTTAAAAAATGAGCGCTCATCTGCGAGCAAACCTGTTATTACTAGTTCTTACCGTGCTGCTTTGCTCGGTGGCTTTATCCACTTGTACTCTGGGGTATCGGACAAACGGTGTTCCACGAAAAAGCCCAGGGAAGCCTGGTAACCGATGCCAGTGGCAAAGCGATCGGCTCCATGCTTATTGCCCAGCCCTTTACCGCGGATGAATATTTCCAGCCCCGGCCATCGGCCGCATCTTATAACGCGGCCGCTTCCGGGGCATCGAACTGGAGCGCAAGTAACTACCTGCTGCGAGATCGGGTGGCGCGGCAACTCGGTCCCATCGTGAAATACCGCAGCGGGCCGAATAAGGGCCAACTCGTCGGGCCCGACATCGAAGCCTGGTTCCAGAAAGACCAATTCGACGGCAAACCAGGCATTGTCGCTCAATGGGCGTCGATGCACTCCGCTTCCGGCATACCGCAAAATTGGGTAAAAGCAGACAAGCTCAATACCGAGTACGTGGCCAAATGGCAAAAATCACACCCGGAGGAAGTCACCCAGTGGATCAAAGCCCATCACGAGACGCCGGAACCCAAGCCCGAGGACCTGGCCGAGCCTTTTTTCGCAAGTTATTCCAAATCTCATCCGGGCACATTTCCCGGCGCGGTCGAGCATAAGACGGCTGATGGGAAAACGGAAAAAACCATCGAACCGATTAAGGAAGGCGCCGATATCCAGGCGACGTTCTTTGACATGTGGCTGCAATCCCATCCGGACGCGGATTTGGAGCAAGTCCCCGCTGACGCCGTCATGGCCTCCGGTTCCGGGCTGGATCCGGACATCACGCTCGCAAACTCCCTATGGCAGTTGGATCGCGTCGCCGCCGCATGGGCGAAAAAAACTAACTCCGACGAAAGCAAATTGCATAAAGATATCGAGCAATTGCTCCGCGAAAAAAGCTATGCGCCTTTGGGCGGATTGGCGGGCGTGCCGCTGGTAAACGTGCTTGGAAATAAACCTCGCCCTACGGGAACGATATCAGAAGAAAGATCACGGGGGTAAGTAGTTAATAAACTATACCTACCTCAATCCGCTATCCCTTAATCGCCCAGCGAATCAGCTCCGACATCTTGGGCGTTTTTCCCTGGGCGAGGATGCCGATGCGGAAGATCCTAGCGGCGGCGAATATGCAAACCAGCGTGGCCGCAAGCATTACCACTATGCCTACCAACGGCTGCCACAACGGCACGGCAGCGGTGCTGCTCATCCGCAGCACCATCATCAGCGACGTGCCCGGCGGAATAAAAGACAACCAAACGGCGAAACTCCCGGTCGGATCGCGGACCACCTGGAACCAAATCAACATGGGAAACAGCAGCAACAGCCAGATGGGCATCAACATCGATTGCGCTTCCTTGAGCTGGTTTACCGCCGCACCCACGGCCATGAAAATCGAGCCGAACAGCATAACCGCCAACATCTGAAAAACTAAGAACCAAGGCACGATCCTCAGCGGCACCATGTGCAGGGCGTCGCAATACCAAGCCAGGGCGAATCCGCCGATTGCGTAAGTGACAATAATGGTCAGCGATCCACCCACTCCGCCGATCAGCTTGCCGGCCATCAATTGAAAGGCGTTGGCCGAGCCCAGCAGGACCTCCGCAATCCGCTGGCTCTTTTCCTCCAGCACGCTTTCCATCATGGGTTGGGCGGTCAGCAGCACGACCATGAACATCAGCATCATCATGCCGATCGGCAGAAAAATGCTCTGTTCCACGCTGCTTTCTTGCGGTTTGTTGATCTGGCCGGAACTTGAGCGACTGACCAGCCCCATCGGCTCGATGTTTACCCACGACGTTGCCCGGGCCACCAAATCAGGATCGATTTTTACCTCATGCAAACGGCTTTCGCGCACAAGGTCGTTTATTTTCCCTTGGAGCCAATACCGCTCGTCCGACAGCGAGGCGTTTTCGGCGTAATACTTCACCTCGGGTTGCTCATTCTTGGAAGGCAACTTATCTATCCCGGCGGGTATTTCCACAAAAGCGTTGATCAGGCCGTGCCGGACCTGCTCCGAAAGATCGTAGCGCATTTCCTCAGTCACATTTAGCGCAGGGCTGGTTTCAAGCACGTATCGCGGCCCGATTTGTTTGCCGCCTTCGAAAATCTCTTTATCGCGTTTCTGCGCGGCTTGTGCCAATTTCTCAAACATCACGCCGGACGAATCCAAAACCATTATTTTCCGTTCAGTTGGCCCGACTCGATTTTGGAGGAATATCTGCACGGCGATTCCACCCAGTCATAATCGGCATGATCGTCAGGGCGATCAGAAATGCCTTGGTGCCCACTATGGCCCGGTATTCGCGAGCAGCGATGACCAATATCTTACCCATGGCCGGCAACCTCCCCCGAGTGCGCTTCCGCCCCGGCAATGCGCACGAAAATGTCATGCAGCGATGGCCGGGCCAGTTCGAAATGCTCGACCCGCGCGGCCTATCAGTTCCCGAAGTATCGCCTGCGGATCGGCTTGCGGCGCCATCCGCAGTTCGGTGTAGCGCCCGTAGTCGTTGACCCGCATCACGCCGGGCAGGTTTTCGAACGCCCCGTCGCCGTTGCCCAGGCGCACGCGGATCGTGTCCTGGCCGTATTGGGCCTGGATCGATTCCAGCGTGCCGTCGAGCACCTTCCGGCCGCGGCAGATCATAAAGATCGTGTCGCACATCCGCTCGGCGATGTCCATGTCGTGCGTGGAAAAGATCACCGTGGTCCCGCCGCGATGCAGCGAAACGACCGCGTCCTTGAGCACTTCCATGTTCAGCGGATCCAGCCCTGTAAAAGGCTCGTCGAGCACCAGCAGCTTTGGCCGGGCGACCACGGCCGAGATGAACTGCACTTTCTGGGCCATGCCTTTCGATAGCGTATCGATCCGCCGCACGGCCCACTCTGTCAAGTCGAAACGCTCAAGCCACTCGTCGATTTCCCGCCGGCAACTGCGAAAACCTTTCAGCCGGGCGTAATAGGTCAAAAGATCGCGAACCCGCATCCGCTTGTAAAGTCCGCGTTCCTCGGGCAAATAGCCCACCCGGTCGTCGGCGACCCGGCTTCGATCGCATCCCAGCACGCTGATCCGGCCGCTTTCGGGATAAAATATCCGCAAGATCATCCGCAGCGTGGTGGTTTTGCCCGATCCGTTGGGCCCGATGAAGCCGTAAATGGCCCCTTCGGGAACCGCAAGATCAAGGCGATCCACGGCCGTGTGATCGCCGAATCGCTTGGTCACATCTAGCAACTCAACTGCATTCATACCAATAAGTTAACAATTTTCCAGACTAGTAACAACCCGGCACAATGCTTTGTAGTTATTCGCATTGGGGACAATTTTATTGGATTCAAAGAAATTATCCGAAAAGTCCCCTCTCCCTTTGGGAGAGGGTTAGGGTGAAGGCTGCTTGGTCCGATAATTTAAAGGCTGGCATGTCTCCGCTTCATATCCATGTGTTTCGGATAGTTTCTCAGCAGAATTCGATCCTTAATTCACCCGTTCGCCGATGATTATGAACATCGGCAGATGAACCACTTTAGCGGATTCGGCCAAGGCGGCGTCGGCGGCTTTGATTCGCGAAACGCGGTCTTTTCTTCATCGGTTAAAGGCAATTCTTCGAGCAATGCAAATCGGATTGGCGATGGAGGCATCAGGCGATCGAGCAAATCCATTTCAATTCTCCAGCCAGGTTGTTCGCAACATGCCTGGCAGTTTACGACCGATACAAGGATCAGCTCCTGCGCGAGTCAGGGCGCTAAGCCAAAGCCCCCCGGCGGCTATTTCCTGGGGATATTCTATCATTCCGCCATAGTCCGGCTCGATGGCCACCAGCATCCCACGAGGTTGCAACACCCTGTGGATTTCCTTGATGGCGGAGCGAGCGTCAATCCAAAGAAACGTAAATTGACAAAACACTAGATCGAAAGTCCCATCGGCAAAGGGCAGGCGAAGTGCATCGCCGCAAACTCGACCTGCCCCGGCAAATGACTGTGTATCGCTCGATAATACATTTTGCCGGCAGTCCAAGGCCACGACCTCGCCGCCCGATCTGCGAAGCAACTCATCGGTTATCGCCCCAAAACCGCAGCCCAGATCGAGCACCTTCCGCCTCTGCCCTATACCGGCTCTTCGCAGAGCCTTAGCCCTTGCCGGCGCAAGCCATTCAGCCTGCTGACGGAGAAGTTCGGCGGAAGGGAGATTGTATTGGTTCATTCATTTTCCACATTATCATCTGTATAATTTGTGAAATGTAAAGCCGCGACCATTGGTCGCGGATATGCAATCAGATTTAACGCCCGCCGCCGGCGCAGGCGCAGGCACAAGCGCAGCCGGCACAGGCACAGGCACATCCGCCGCCAAGTCCTCCTCCACCGCCCCTGCCGCCGCTGGTCGAAGCCTCGGACAAGGCTTGGAATATCTCGCCGGTAACGTGGTCCGCTCCGCTAAGGTTGAGAAATCCGCCGGCCGATTGGCCGGTGCCCAGCGATCCGGGCCCGATGGCCGACGCCATATTGCCCATCGTATTTTCTGCCCAGCCGGAAAACGAAGAGGCCACGTCTTTAAAGGTTGTCTGCCCCGGGATGCTCGGCGCGGAACTGGGCATCGCAGGGGCGCCGGGCATCGACGTCGGACCGCCTCGCATCCACATCGGCTGATACGGCCACCCGTTGAACACCGTGGGATAATGATCGTCCATAAGAATCCATTCGAAATTCCGATCCACCGTGTCTTGGCGTTGCGGGATGTCGCCGATGGCCGCGGCCTGATCTGCCGCCCGCTTGATAATCGAGCGGTAATAATCCTGAGTTTCGCGCAGATTGAATCCAGCCATTCGCGCGGCAGCCCCGGCGATGAGTTGTCGCATGGGCACGCCGAAATCGATGTCCTTCACCGCTTTGCCGGGGTTTTTTTCCAAAAGGAATAAAAACGGCTCCTCGTACGAATGGACGACAATGCCGTTTTTTTGTGCGGCGTCTCGATACAATTGTGTATGTTGTTCTTTTGTGGGTGGAATCTGGTCTAATTGGGTTTTAAGTTGGAATGCATCGTTGACGGCAACGCTCAGCGGATCGGCGTTGGTTTGCCGCAAAATACCCTTTTTCAACATGCCGAAGATCACCAGCGCAAGCACTTTGGCTATGGGTAGTTCCAAAAGTACGGCGGCCTCGGGGGCGGTCAACCCGCGCTTGATCCCGCCGCCTTCGACCTGCGCGATGGGCGGCATGTAGTGCATTGTGCGTTTGCCCAGCAGCCATTCGTTTAGGCCAATTAAAACCACCACCACTGGCAGCGATATCAAGTGCCCGCCCGGACTGAAATAAAATCCGATGCACGCCAACCCGGAAAGAATGATGAATACCGAAAAACCGGTGCCTCCGCTGAAACGGAAAAACAATATCGCAAACAGCACCAGGAAAATCGCTCCGCAAGTTAATCGGGCTTGGGGCGATTCGCTGAACCATTTTAATAATAAATCAAGGACGTTTTGCCTAATGACCGGGACATCGCCTTTGGGGAAAGATACGCCTACTTCATATTCTTTTGCATGCTGTTCGGTAAGATGTCCGGATGGAAAATCCCAGCCGACTTCCGTTCCTTGCTCGGTAGGTCTATTTACCTTGAACTGCAATCCTTGATGCAATACCTCTTGCGGCTTGACATTTTTAGGCAACTGTATCGCTACCTGAATGTGCGTGTTGCCCATTATATATTGCTCGCCAAACCACGTGGGTTTAATGCGCAGCGAGGCGTAATCTTTCCGCGTCGTGTCCTGGTAAACCATCTTTGGCATTGTGAACAGTACGCGCAGCTTGCCGGTTCCGCCGGACATTATCGTGCCACCTTCCAAATGCACTTTGAAACCCGGATGAACCTCTGTTGACGGACAGATATTATGCAATGGCTGGCCGTCGATCCAGGCCCGAATTTCGCCCAGCCGATATCCAGCATGCGGCGTGCCGATATCGACAATGTCAATGATATGCGCCCCGGGATTATTGTGAAATTCGATGGTGTAATCGATCTTCAGCGAACCGTCGGGCTGAACGGTCGCGTACATCTGGAGTTTCGGCACGGAAAAAGAATATTCCTGTGCCGCCGCCGACGCCGCAATTACACACGACAACATCATGCCCAAAAACAATAATTCTTATTGCAAATTTGTAATTGCAAATTGCAAATTTCAAATTACCGATCCGTTCATCCTTCATCCCTCATCCTTTCTTACGTCCGCATCGGCCCAGCCTTGGGGATTCCGCGGGCAATCGGCCGCACAGATCGCCAGGCCCGGGCAGGTGGAACAATGCGTATCGGCCTCCAATCGCCGCCGATAATCGACATACACGGCCCGCTTGGCGATCGTGTCCCACGACTCTTTGACGATATTGCCCGGCGAATGGTAAGGCCCCCGGGCGGGAATCACGTATCCGTCCGGATCGACGCGGATCGCGCTGTCGCCGCTTGTGCGCGGACCGCGGCAGATCTGGTCGCCAAGCGGCAGTTCCGGGTTGTAACGCACGGGCGGATACCACAACAGTCGCAAGCGGTAACGCTCCGCCGTCTCTTCGGCCATGGCCGCGGCCTGCACCAGTTCGTCGGCAAGCAATGCGCCGCTCGATTGCTCGGCCGGATCGGTGGTGGCAACGGCAAACAGGCAGGCATTTACAACGCCATGATCGGCGATAGCAGCCAGAGTATCGTCGATGGTCGTCAACGTGGACTTCACAAGTGCAATCACCGCCACGGGGCAAACTTCCCGCTTTTGGGCCATGACCATGGCTTTGGCGGCCAGTTTGTAATCGTTTTTGCCGACCAAGCCGTTGTGAATTTGTTCGTCGATGGAAAGGCAATACACGTCGAGGTGATCCAATCCGGCTTGGGCCATATCCGGGATGCGGGCACAATGGGCCAGGTCGCTGCCCCGCCCGCGAACGCCCGTGATCAGTCCTAAATCTTCCGCCTTTTCCACCGCGCGGATCAGATCTTTTTCAACGGGATCATTTCCCGCGATGATCGTTACGTGCGGGATGCCTTCGTCCCACAGTCTGCTAAGAATCGGCTCCATGTAAAATGGTTTGCACAGCGGCACGTCGGCCGAAATGGGCCGTTCCAAAGGCGTTACGTGCGGAGAAAACGAGGGATCGGCCGGATTGAGAATCGGGTAATCGTGATGCGGTTTTTCCAGCGAGGTAATCAGGGATTGCACGTGATTCATGTCGGCCGCGGCTTGTTGACCTGTGACGCCGCTGAAAGCCTTCGTCAATTTTTCCAGGATCGTGTTTTCGTCTTGGCCTTCCAAAATACCCTTGGCAATTACCACGCCCGACGGATGCAATCGCACCGCGCAGGCCGCATTGGCCAGCAATACGCCGTTGCCGCTGGCATCGACGCGGAGATGCAACCTGGCCGTGGCGCCGTCGGCCTGACGCTGGTAATGGTACAAGCCGGGCTCTATGCCCACGCGAGCGATCGGCGATCCGCGCCTTATAGTAAATCTTCGAAAATACTTTTTCCAATCCATGCTTAATCCTTCAGCATTTCTCATTCATAGTTCCGCATTCATCTTTCATCCTTTCCAGCCGGCAGCCGCCGCCGCACAAAGGCAAGTCCGGACATTGCCGGCAATGCTCGGGCAAACCGCATGCCCGGGGATGGCCAGTTCGATCGCGAAAACCGCGAAACAAATCGCTCTCCCAAATCGATTGCCAAGAATCGCGGAGAATATTGCCGGCAGCGACGTAATACGATTGGCAAGGCAGCACGTCGCCGTTGGGTTCGATGCACATGGAATACTCGCCCGCGTTGCACCGCCGGGGCCCGAGTTCCAATTCCAATGGGCGAAAGCCGGCAATAATCGGTGGGCGTGTACCACAAAAAACGCATCCCCAATGTTTTTGCGCGATCGCGCACGGCCGGCAAAACATGACGCAGTTGATCATCCTCAACAGCGTCGCCGCTTTGCATTCCCCGTCCGGAAAATATCATCCCGTTCATGGCAAAGGTTCTAAGCCCCAGCCGATGCAGAAAATCGACGGTTTCCAAGGCATGATCAACGTTCCGCTGGGTAAGTGTGGTGTTGGTTATGACGTGCAGCCCGGCAGCAATTGCATTTGTAATTCCGCGGCAGGTTTCCTCGAACGAATCGGCTTGGGTCATGGTGTTGTGGACTTCCAGGCGGCACGATTCGAGCGTTATCTGCACGTGACTTAACCCGGCATGGACCAGGGAATCGGTAAATGCACGCTCGGCCAATCGCCGGCCGTTGGTGTTTAGGCCCGTAATCAGGCCAAGATGTTCAGCCGTGCGAATCAGTTCGGTCAGCCCCGGATACAAAGTCGGTTCGCCGCCGGTGAAAATCACTTGGGGCACGCCGATATCGATTAATTTACGCAAGACCTTTTGCCATTGTTGAATCGTCAGTCGCCCTGGAATCTCGTTTCTGATCTTTGATTCCGCACGATTATAGCAATGCCGGCAAGCGTTATTGCAACCGTATGTCAGGGCCAAATCTGCCTTATAAGGAGCGTTAATCGGAGTGCTAAACAGCCCTGAGTGCGGAGCCTCTAAACCGCACGTCGGGCAAGCCTCGGTGGTAGTCGAAAGATGATGCACCAAGTCGTACATCCGATCGACGTGCCCTTGAATTTCGCATTTTTTTACACGGCTAAATCGGCCGTTTAGGACCGATACAACTTGATTGCGCGGCAAACCATCCAGGGCCGATTTGACGATGATCGCCGCGGACGGGTTTAAATGAATGGCGTCCGTCGCATCGACAAAAAGCACGCCGGCCCCGCCATCCTCGATGCGCAAGTGTATCCTTCGCGTTCCCCCGGGAGGATGCAAGTGGTATGTCAACAGCCCGGGCCGCAACGCCAACCGCGCCCGCACCAATGCCCACCATCCTTGCGCATCACGGCGAAGGGCGGCAAACGGACGATTCAGCCAACTCGGTAGGACGATTTTCAAAATCGTCCTACCGAGCAGCCCGATGGGCGTTTACCATTTCGGCGCTTCCTCCAACTGATATGCCGAGCCGCAATAAGGACAGTTGATGAAAATTCCGCCCGCACGCACGCTGATCGAATCCTTGTTCAAAATGCCGCCGCAGGAACGGCACTTCATTTGTTCGATGTTCACATCGCCGGACAAATCGATCTTTTGAATCAAGGTTGTTTCAACGGGTTTTGGTTTCAATAGCGCCAGCAAAACAAGCGCCGCGGCGGCAGCCATCAATACCACACCCACCACTATTCGCATGGATTGTCCTTGGGCGCCGACGACAAACATGATTCCCAAGAATGCCAGTACCGCAGCCAGTGGATAAGCGACGAGTTTCATGATTGAGAAATTGGGAATTGTGGATTGGGAGTTTAGTATTTTAGATGATATCTCAAACCGCTTGCGGTTTCGCGCCGTCCACCGTTAATCATCCAATCTTTCCGCCCCGAGTATATCAAACTAACCGGACACTTCAAACCGCCCATTGGTACTTCGACCGTAACCTTTATATCTTGAAAATCCCCACTCATCTATAAAGGCATTCGCTACCCCCCCTAATTATGTCAGAAAAAATCCAAACGCACCTATTGACAACCGATATATAGATTTGCTATATATAGATTACCGATATATATAGAAAGGAACGCTATGGCCGACAAAACTTGCGGCGATATGATTCGAGGGAACCTGGACCTGCTGGTGCTGTCAACGCTGGCAAGCGAATCGAAATACGGGTATCTGATCCAGCAAAGCCTGGCCGCGGCAACCGGCGGGCTGATGAACGTGCAGGCCGGAACCCTTTATCCCATGCTGCATCGGCTGGAGGCCGAACGGCTTATCCGCAGCCGGTGGGATGAAACTACCGGTCGGAAGCGCAAATGGTACGAGCTCACTCCGGCCGGACACAAACGCCTGCACCAGCAGGCCCATCAGTGGCGCGAGTACGCCGATTGCGTGTGGCGGATGCTCGGCCCGGTGTTCGGCGGAACGTGCAGTCCAGTGGGAGGTGTGTAATGAGGTGTGCATACGGCGGAATGTCACCTGAAGAAGTTCCAGAATTATCTGGGCTTGCTCAGTCGCTTGTTACGGCTCAGGGCGACCGAGCGGGAATCGATCGAGGAGGAGTTGCGATCCCACCTCGAAGAGCGCTTGGCGGCATTGACCGCCCAGGGAATCGAGCCGGCTCGGGCGATATCCATGGCATTGGCGGAATTTGGCGACGCGGCCGCGTTGGCCGCCGAGTTCACCGCCGTATCTCGGTATTACAAGAAGAGGTGGATCATGCGTCTAACAGTCGGATCGATTGCGGCCAGCATAATCATGGCCGCCGTGTTGGTTTCATATTGGCCGGGCGGACCGGCGCAATTAACTCAAAACGATGGCCCAGGCCCAACAAGGCGAAAAAGTCAAAGAAACTCCCGCCCCTAACCCGGAAAAGCTCGATGCAAACGCCCAAACCCGGGCAAAACTGGAAAAACTTATCCATGCTGAATTCGTGGATACGCCCCTATCTCAAGTGTTAGATTATCTGGCCAATAAAGTTAATGTCCAGTTCCACATGGACAAGAAAGTTCTATCTGAAGCGGGGATAACATCGGACACACCTATTACATTTCACCTGAAGAATGTACCCGCCGAAATGGTATTGCGGCTGATATTAAGAGATATTGGTGATTTCACTTACTACCTAGACAATGGAGTGATAATAGTCACTACATCGCGATGAGGCAAACTCGAGACTCGAGACACAGGTCTACCGCATCGATGATTTGATATATGCTATCTCAACGGTAGCAAAAAATAAAGAAACTGTCGGATATTGCGTGTAAAGAAACCAATTAAAGTTGACTATGATTCCTGGTCGAACTTGATTACAGGAACCATTCGTCCTGTAACTTGGGATTCGGTGGGCGGACCGGGCTCAATCTGCCCATATCGTGGAACACTGGTCATTTCACAAACTGCCGAAGTCCACCAAGAGATTCAAAAACTGCTGAAAGACTTGCGCCAGTCGATCAATCCGGACATTGATCAGATGACGAACCGACGCCTAAGGAGGGTGGCGGTATGGGCGGAGGTCGGATGAGTGGCGGCACGCATGGGCGAAAGAATGGGCGGCAAGGGTGGAGGCATCGGTAGCATGGGTGTTATGGAATCGAGTAATAAAGAACCCGAAAAAAAAGATGAAGCACAACCTTCTTCTGAAAAGGAGAAAAAGGCCCCCAAAGAATCACGCAGGCGGAATAGGGACCGTTTTACAGCGGAATTCTGGATTAATTGCGATATAACCGACAAAGCCCCGGGTGTGTTCACCCGGGGCTTAAATATTTTGAAATGCATTTATAATCGACAATGTCAGATTCTCTCGGCAGCCCTTATTTCTCTCCCATCTTCTCCATTTTCTAGCATCTCGAATCTGCCGTCATAATCGTCAAATTCGGTCTAAACCATACAGCCCATAAAGACCGAAGCCAAAATAGACGTTCCAACTGAAATCTCCTTCTGATGGGGAATATTTAACAGGAAAATTTAATAGGGGGGTACCCATGTTTCGAGGCATTTGCACGTTTACTATTTTAGGACTTTTCATCACTGCGCCGGCTTGGGCACAAAAGCCGGCGGCAAAAACCGAGCCCCCGGCGCCCGCCGTTACCGCCGCGGTGGAAAAACCGTCTGCCAGGTCCCAGCCGGTAACGCCCGCTGTTTCGCCGGGCGAAATTAAAACGCCCATAACTTCCATTTCACCGGGCGAACTGAAAGCCACGCCGGAAATGTGGTTCTACGAACAATACATGCGGCAATACCAGGATCCGAAAATGGCGGTGCGGGCAAACGCCGAATTCCAGGCCGATCAACGCCAGCGGCGTTTGGCGGCCATGCACTGGTTCGGGCTGTCGAACAGCCGGCCCCGAGCCTGCTCCGATCCGATGCATGGCGATTACTCGCCGGGCTGGACCTCGAACAACTCTACATATCCCTATCGCTGGGACGGAATTGGACCGACATGGTATGTCGCCCGACCGGTATCCGCAACAGTTTACACTTACTAAGGCCGGAGGCCATAGGCTTTAGGAAATAGGCTGAAAGCTGATTAGCCGATTGCTGAGAAAGCAAACTTTTAAGGCCGGGGTCGCCTCGCGGAGAGTAGAGGTGATCTCGGCCTATTTTTTATAACAAGGAAGCTCCAGAATCCGTTTTTGGATTTCATCGCGGATTTTTTGGTAGCGATTATCGGATAAGGAGCCGTAATCATTCGATAAAATCCTTCCAGGAAATGCCTTCCGGGAGGTCTTTGATATCCGGCATATAGTCGCGAATATTGAACGAATCGGCCAATTTATCCAGGGGGATTTTGCCGTCAAGGACATGGGTGGCAAAGGCTACGCCCGCCATGTCGGCCGAAAGGTCGACAAAGCTGAATCCGCTTTCGCCGTGAGCGTCTTTTATTTCCTTGGCAATTCCCAACTGTTCGGCGGCCGAGGGCCCCAGTTGCACGGTAAGCACGCAAGATAAGACGAAATGCAGCGCCAGATCGTGCCGGCCGAAGATCGTCGCCCTTCCCATCACCGACAGGCGATTTTGCCGGTCATAGTCGGACTCCACCTACCCGGCAGAACTCGCCCAGCATGGGAAAATCGCGCCATAGTTTTTCGTCATCCAGGGCGACGCCAATTCCCAATAGAAACGCCTTGCGGGCCACGGCCGGAGGCTGTTTGACGGCCGCGGCCGCGGCTCGGCTGATAAAATACTCGGTCATTACGTCGGCTTTGAGTTCCGTGGCCGCCCTGCCATTTACCCGGGCCGCATTGACCACTGCCTGAACCACCGCTTGCGTGGCTACGACCAATTCCGGGGGTTTGGGGGGCGGCAAGGCGGAAGCCGGCTGGGGCATGTTCAACATGCGAGATATATTCCTCCGCCGCCGGATCATCGGGCAATTCTTTGCCCAATGCCAGATAAATACGCTGCAATTCACGCCGCGTGTCCAGGGGCATAAACGGGAAACCGTGATACGTCCGCGCCCGCAATTCATCGCTTACCAGATTCATGGCCAACGTGTTTAAGGGATCGAACCCGATGCGGAAGCTAAGCGAATGCGATCGCCTGATCGCCCAACTGGGGACGCATGACCGAATCCATATCGGCGGTGTGCGAAGCGCCCAGATAATGTCCCATCTCGTGAACCAAGATCTCCAATCGTTCGCTTTTTGAGACGTGTTGCGACCCCAACTCGCGGATGAGGATGTAAGGATACAGCGGCCCGCGAGTCCCGCCCAAGTGCATCACACCGTGAGGAATCATGTATTGACTGGTGAATCCTATGGCCAACTGCGCGGCGCGGGATTTACCTTGCTTTCAAACTCCTGCATTGTCTTCTCAAAATCGGTGATGGCGTTATCCGAGACCCATGTATCCACGGCTTTTACCTCAAAACGAACGCCGCAATGACGCTCAAATATCTCCGAGGCGGCCTCCACTCTCTCGCGAAGTTCTTTTTCCCAAATTTTCTGCACCACGGGCTGATCGTCGTCGACCAGAATTTTCACGGGAATGGTATACGTGGCATGGGCGATATCACGGGCCTTGGGCGGGGGCAAATTCGGGTCTTCATCCGGCGGGGCAGGTATGAGAAATGTCCGCAAATCGAGCGTTTTATCCGTCATTACAAAATGAAAAATCGCGTTGGCCTGCAGCAAATATCGCCGCGGCTTTCCCTCCGATTCGAAAGCAACGCCTATCTTGTCAACGATCGGAATGGGAATGACGTCGGCGCGATCCAGCGTATATTGCTGCTGTTTGCCATCCGCATTAAAAATCGAAAAATGCACGGGTGCGTTGGTGTCGTTCACCAATATCGCCACCCCGGCTTCGCATCGAGAAGAGTTCAAAGCGAGGATCAGGAAAAACGCCGCAACAATCGTTAGGTATCTTAAAGAATAAAACATGTGCTAAATAGCGCCGACAATCCGACTATTGATCCTCGAAACCGATAATAACCACATTTTATTGCTGCAAGGACGGTGCGGCTAGTTAAAAAAACATGTTTCTAAGCGCAAACGCACGCCAATGCCGAGAAATTAAGACCTCGGCATCGGCGTGCGCGTGTGGTTTCTGTTGCGGAATGTCTTGGTAGGGCGGGCGCTTGCAACCACGCCTTCTTTTTCACGTGCCTGCAAACACGCACTCTACCGGCTTGGTTTTTTAGACCAATTCCTTGCGTACGGCCCAAACGGCGGCTTGGGTGCGGTCGGTGACCCCGATTTTACGCAAGATATGCTGCACATGCTCTTTAACCGTCTCATAGCTGATGTGCAGCGTTTGGGCGATTTCCTTGTTGGTCAGGCCATAGGCCAGTTGACGCAGAACTTCGCTTTCCCGCTGAGTCAAGGGAACCTCCACGTCGGCTGTCAAACGGGGGGTGGCCAATGCGCCGGTCACGCGGCGGAGTTCCTCGCGCGTCCATGCGCTTTCGCCCGTCGCCGCCGTACGGATGGCAGCCAACAATTGCTCGCGAGTGCAGCCCTTCAACACGTAACCGCTTGCGCCCAGCGCAACTGCGCGGGCGACATAGGTGGGGTTATCAAATGTGGAAAGGATGAGCACGGGCATGTCGGGTTTGTCGAGCTTGATTCGCCCCAAAGCCGTCAGCCCGTCGCCGTCGGGCATGCGGATGTCCAACAGAACGACGTCCACTTCATTTTCCAAGGCGAACTTGACCGCCTCGGCGCCGGTGGCTACTTCGCCCACTACTTTTACCTCAGTGCCGGCCACCAACGTTTTCAGCCCGCTGCGGACTACTTCGTGGTCGTCGGCGATGAGCAATCTGATTTTGTTTGTCATGCTTTACTCCAAAAAAACAATCGCGCGTATTACGTATTACTAATTTTCCAGGGGCTACGCCATGGGCAAATCGACGTTTATATGCGTTCCTTTGCCCGGGGCGCTCTCGATGACCGCCCGTCCGCGCATCAGCCGGGCGCGCTCCCGAATGCCCTGCAAACCAAAACGATCTTCGCTAACACTAGAAGGGTCGAATCCAATACCCCAATCTTGAATTTCCACGTGGATCCAATTGCCTTGCTGCGTCAGGCCGATTTTCGCCCGGCTGGCGCGGCTATGGCGTTGTATATTGTTAATAGCCTGCTGGACGATCCGATAAATCGCGGCCTCCAACAACGGCTCGAAACGCGTGGTTTGCACTTTCGCGTCAAAATCGATCGCGATCTTGTTACGCGGCAAATTATCGATCAAATAGGAGATTGCCGAAACCACTCCCATCTCCTCTAAAATTTGCGGACGCAATCCGCCGATAAGTTGCCGGGCTTCTTCCACCGCCTTTTGCACTAATCGATTCGGCTTCTTGAACCTGTTCGCGCGCTTCGCCATCCGGCAAATTGCCGCTTTTTATTAAATAACCCAACAACATCTGCGCCGCTGTGACATCTTGAATCAATCCGTCATGGATCTCATAAGCGATAAGTTGACGGTCGCGTTCATGAAAACGCAGCATTTGTTTCAACAACGATCGTTCTTCGCGCGGTTCATCATCGCGACTTTTCTCACCTTCTTCAACAATGTTCGGCGTTGCGGAATATTCTTTCATTTGATTGTTTGACATGAATAACTCGGGGTGTTGCCTTTTCCCCAAGGTCTGGTTTTTTATTATCAAGGCAAGTGCTTGTTTTATTAACGCCGGCATTTATTTAAGCATTAATTTCGAATCAGCGTTTCCGGCAGGGGGTTTTTTATTATCCTCTCGGCTGCCCCCCTCGGTGATTAAGGAGGTCTACTACCTAATATCATAGCAGAGTTTTCGCTTAGGGGGGAGCCCCTTACAGAAATTTTGGGGGAAAAATCCCGACTTATCGTCTACTACTCTCTCCGATAAAAGGACTACTTTTACTAGTTATTAAATAGGTTTATTTCAGTATTTCTAATTTTTACCCCCATTTATAGTGGGTATGAAGTGATCATAATTGTCAAAAAATGTCCGCAGTCACGATTGTCGTAATTCCAAGATTTAACTAGTGAAATCCAACTAAATGCTAGCTAAAAACTGAGATTTTACCCAACTCGTGCTGGGTGTAAATACCCCACAACCCATTTGCGGATATGTTTTTCTATACAGTTTTCTTCTTGATCGCAGTCCACGGAAAACCATACGCGCAAAAAAAACCGGTCGGAAGAAATACTCCCGCCGGCAAAATACTCAATCAATAATGCTTTTTAACCGTCTAACAAAACTGGGACTAGCTCCCGGCTATTTCACGAAAACTGCTGAAATAACGAATATGGGAGGGTGCCTGTGCCCCATTTTGTTAGAGGCGCCGGTCGGAGTCGAACCGACGATGGCGGATTTGCAATCCGCTGCCTTAGCCACTTGGCTACGGCGCCTTGTCCCAAACTGTATCAATCAACAAGTCGGCTGACAAGTCCTGATAACCTTATCTTGATTTTCTGTTTTTTTTGAAAGGTTGTTTTAGGCAATTGAGATAAGGAAATCCATATGCATTATCGAAACTATATAGATAAGCTTGGAGAAAAAACGGCACGAAAATATTTTGTGTATTTATCTCATCTTGCCTATTTACCTATTAACAAGGCAAAAATATGGAACTTTCAGATCTGATTAAGGTTATTCGTCAGTTGACACGATTTGTAATACGCACTTTCGTAAAAAATCTTTTCCATGGAACTGATGATTCCCACATTATAGGACCCCAAGATAATGCATTCTGCAAATTCAAGATTGTTTTAAACTATTATCCGCTTGGCTCACAAAACATAAAATTGAAGACATAGCGGCCGATATTGCCGGCCAGTGCCGAACCGCTCTGACTCAACGCGTAATTGGCAAATCCAAGATCCTGCCACCCGAGCAAATCCGTGGATATGTTAGGGCTTTTGCCGCTTGCTCTTTAGAATCCATTATCACTGAGCGGAGCGATATCAAACGGCTTAATTCCAGCCAGATTTCCAAGGTCATTCTCCGGGCAAAAGAGATTTTAATCGAGATGGTTATTGGCGACGTGCAATCGATGCCCCCCACAGTTGTGGCAGATATTGCCGCCGCGGCTTAAATTTATCTTAAAAAATTGATCAGGCCAATCTTAAAGCCCATGGGTTGCAACTCATGGGCTTTTTTTGTCGGAGCACATCACCAACAAACGTTTTTTATTTCGTAAACTCATTGCTTTATGGCGTTTTGCCCGGTAAAATCCCATTTTTCTCGGTTTATGAGACGAAATAGAATTGTTTGCATATCGAAAATGACCATTGAACTCACACCCAAATACGACTTTTTGGTTGGCATTGATTCCGACGGCTGTGCATTCGACACCATGGAACTGAAGCACAAAGAGTGCTTTATTCCAAACATCATCAACTATTGGGAATTGCAGGGCGTGAGCAAATACGCCCGCGAGGCGGCTGAATTTGTAAATCTCTATTCCAAAAGCCGGGGGATCAACCGCTTTCCGGCATTAATCGAGGCCTTGGAGTGGCTGCAAAAACGGCCTGAGGTAAAAGCCCGGGGCGTAAAGATCACCATCCCCCAATCGCTTCGCGATTGGATCAAGCGCGAAACCAAGCTGGGCAATCCGGCCTTGGAAAAAGAGGTCCAAAAAAACGGCGATCCGGACTTGAAACTGGCCCTGGAATGGTCGAAGGCCGTCAACAAATCGATAGAGAACATGGTCCGGCACGTGCCTCCATTCCCTTTTGTTCGCGAAAGCCTGGAAAAGCTCCGCCATAAGGCCGACATCCTCGTGGTATCGGCCACTCCGCACGAGGCTTTGCAGCGGGAATGGGAGGAACACGATCTCACGCAGTATGTAGCGGCGATTGGCGGGCAAGAGATCGGCACCAAAAAAGAAATGCTCTGTGCGGCGGCAAAGTATCCGCCCGACCATACACTGATGATCGGCGACGCACTGGGCGACTATCAGGCGGCCGTGGCCAACAAGGCCTTTTCTTTCCCATCAATCCCGGCGCGGAAGAAGCCAGTTGGAAACGATTTATTCGAAGAAGGCATAGACCGTTTCCTTTCCGGCAATTTCACCGACGACTACCAAAAACAACTTCTCGCGGAATTTGATAGCTTCCTGCCCGAACGGCCGCCATGGCCGGTGGAATAAGTGAATGCTGAATAAAAAACCTTATACCGTGAACTAATAACTAATAACCTTCTGACCCCTAACCCCTGAACCCACCATGAAAAAAACTGACTTTGGACTCATCGGACTGGCCGTGATGGGCGAAAACCTGGCTTTGAACATCGAAAGCCGGGGATTCAGCATCTCGGTTTACAATCGAACCACAAGCAAAGTAGACGACCTGCTCGCCGGCCGCGCGAAAGGCAAAAATTTCGTCGGCTGCCACTCGCTCCGAGGAGTTGGTCGACAGCCTGGCGTCGCCTCGAAAGGTAATGCTGATGGTCAAGGCCGGGCCGGCAGTGGATGATTTCATCGAAAAACTCATCCCCTTGCTATCGCCCGGCGACGTGATCATCGACGGCGGCAACACCCTTTTCAGCGACACCGAACGCCGCACCAAATACGTCGAATCGAAAGGACTTCTGTTCATCGGCACGGGCGTATCGGGCGGCGAGGAAGGCGCACTGCTCGGCCCAAGCTTGATGCCCGGCGGCAGCGAAAAGGCCTGGCCACTGGTCAAGCCGATTTTTCAGGCCATTTCGGCCAAAGTCGGACCCAAGGGCGACATCCCCTGTTGCGAATGGGTCGGTCCGCGCGGGGCCGGCCATTATGTGAAAATGGTCCACAACGGCATCGAATACGGCGACATGCAACTTATTTGCGAGGCCTATTGGATGCTCAAAAACGCCCTGGGACTGGGCAACGACGAATTGTACGACGTCTTCCAGCAGTGGTATCAGGGCGAACTGAACAGCTACCTGATCGAAATCACCCGCGATATTTTCAGCGTCAAAGATCCCGACGGCGACGGTTTCCTGGTCGATAAAATTCTCGATACGGCCGGGGCCAAAGGCACGGGCAAGTGGATGAGCCAATTGGCCCTGGATCTGGGCGTGCCCAGCACCTTGGTCACCGAGGCGGTCTACGCCCGATGCCTTTCGGCGATGAAGGACGCCCGAGTGCGGGCAAGCAAGGTGTTAAAAGGCCCCTCCGGCAAATACGCCGGCGACAAAAAAGAATTTATCGAGCAGATCCGCCAGTCCCTGTATGCCTCGAAGATTTGCAGCTATGCCCAAGGCTACGTGCAGATGCAGGCGGCGGCCAAAGAGCACGATTGGCCGCTGAACTTCGGGCCGATCGCGCTTTTGTGGCGGGGCGGGTGCATCATCCGCGCGGTGTTTTTGGAACGCATCAAAGAGGCCTTCGACGCCAATCCCAAGCTGGAAAATCTGCTCTTGGCCCCGTACTTTACCGAGGCGGTCGCCAAGGCCCAGCCGGCATGGCGAAACGTGGTCAAGACGGCAGTGGAATTAGGTATTCCCACCCCGGCCTCTTCCGCGGCATTGGCTTATTTCGACGGATATCGCTCCCAACGTTTGCCCGCCAATTTGCTGCAAGCCCAACGCGACTATTTCGGCGCCCACACGTATAACCGCATTGATAAGGAAGGCATTTTCCATTGCGATTGGATCCGCCTGCGAAAACAACCAAAATAACCACTTATCGATGTTTAGAACTCCGAAGCCCCCGGGTTGCAACCCGTGGGCTGATATTTCAAGGAGTTATAAAATGTCTTCCGAATATCTCGAACAACTTTTTGGATTGACCGGCCAAACGGCGGTGGTTATCGGCGGGGCCGGAGTGCTGGGCGGGGCGCTGTGCGGGATTGGCCCAGGCCGGGGCCAGGGTGATCGTCGCCGACGTGACCGACGACCCTTGCAAGGCCCGCGTGGCCGAACTGAAAAAACTCGGCGGCAAGGCCGATTATTGCCTGGTCGACGTCACCTCGCGCCAGTCGATCGAAAACCTGCTGGCCAAATCCATCGATCTGGCCGGCCGGGTGCATATCCTGGTAAATTGCGCGGGCGTTAATGCCGGAACCAATTTTCTCGACGCCACCGACGCCGATTGGGACCGCATTTTGACCATCAACCTCCGCGGCGTTTTCCAGTCCTGCCAGGTCTTCGGCCGGCACATGATCGAACAAGGCGGCGGCTCGATCGTCAACATCGGCAGCGTGACTTCGCACCTGCCGCTATCGCGGGTGTTCGCTTATGCGGCCTCGAAGGCGGGCGTGCTCAACCTCTCGCGAAACATCGCCCACGATTTCGGCCAAAAAGGCGTGCGCGTCAACGTAATCTGCCCGGGTTTCTTCCCCGCCGAACAAAACCGCAAACTGCTTACAAAAGAACGCGTGGAAAGCATCATGAGCCACACGCCCATGAATCGCTACGGCGAGCCCGAGGAGTTGGTCGGCGCACTTGTTGCTATTGGTCTCGCCCAAGGCCGGCAGTTTCATCACCGGCGCCCCCATCAACGTCGACGGCGGCTTCACCGGCGTGTGGTTGTAAAACCATGTCACCTCTCCGGGCACCGACCGAAGGATGGTCGGGAGAGGGCTAGGGTGAGGGCGTTTATAGCAAAAATAGTTGACTAATCGGAAAATTGAGTAGATAATATTTATATGAGCATTATCGACTCGACAACCGAACTTGGAGAGGCAGTCCGCTTTGCACTAACGCATAAGGCGGATCCTGCTGTTTTAAAGCACATTGAAGAGGAATCCGCGCGCATCCGGGAGGAACTTCGGAAGAGACACGGTCTGACAAATGTTGCAGCCGAACTCATTCGGGAAGTCCGTGAAGAATGAAATACGTTCTGGACGCATCGGTGGCCTTGAAGTGGGTTTTGGCCGAAATAGATTCGGATAAAGCCGATGATCTCCGAGATGCCTTTCGCAAAGGCATCCACGAATTTCTCGCTCCCGACGTATTTCCCATTGAAGTCGGGCATGCCATTTCGAGAGCCGAACGCCGCAGACTCATTACAAACTCTGAAGGCGCAGTCTTGCTCGGAAATATCCTCACAACACTTCCGCAACTCATTCCATCCCTACCTCTGCTTCCCGAAGCATACGCCCTAGCTTCTGCCAAAAGGATTTCCCTTTACGACTGTCTATATGTCGCGCTCGCGGATCGAGAGGGATGCCACTTTATCACTGCAGACACCCGACTAATCAACGTGCTCCAGAAAGATCGGCCATTTATCGTTGGGCTATCTTCTCTTTGATACTTCCTCTGCCCAGAGGATGAAAATGCCTCTCAAAATCACGCCCAAGAATCAGATTTCCAGCCGGTTTCTCGATAATTGAGTGTTTTCTTGGGGGGGATGATTGTTCTTTTCAAAATGGTAATCCATAATCATATTTATTCTGGTTAATTTGATTCTCCTGTTATACATCGAGAAATTAATGGGTTCAAAAGCAAATTCAGAGAAAACTGTTCAGATGTTTGATAACCTCATCAAGGGTCATAACGATTGTTTGAAATTACAGGAATCTATTTACCAAAAGCCAATCGCGGATCTATTAGAGGGATTTCTTATATCGCTTGATCGCTACGATGAAGTCGAATCTGAAAATGCGCGTCAAAACCTTCCGACATTAATGAGCTTGTTTGATGGATATCAAGTGCCATACGAAGCATGGGCAAAAAGGCAAAGATTATCAGCCGATAATTTCAACTTGCTTGAGACAATGGGTGTTAATTGCCGAGAAGTTTGCCACTCAAAGATACTCGCTTGGTTGTTAGACTGGCGGATCAATGAGTATGGGACACATGCTCAAAGAGAACTCGGTTTTCGAATCTTTCTTCAACAATTTGAAAAAAGACTCGATCCGGAAAATAATTGCCATATAATCGACTATGCTGACGAGCCGACCTACTGGGTACAGTGTGAGGTTCCAGGATCCAAATCAAGGGTTGACATTGAAATTGCTGCACTCAAGAGATTTGTCATCCATATCGAGAACAAGATTCTAGCTCCGGAAGGTGAGAACGAAACGAACAGAGAGTGGGAAGATTTACTTGAGCGGGCAAAGGAGCTAGGAATCCCACGAGCAAACATCCATGGCATTTTCTTGACGCTTGATGGCAGGAGGCCCAAAAACCCAGAAAACAACGGGTTCCGACCTGTTGGATGGAACCTTATTGCCCATATTCTTGAAGAGTTTGCTAAGCAGGCCGAACCTAATGACGTAAAATTATTTGCATGTCATTACGCTGCGGCTGTGCGTAGTCTTGTTGCAAGTAAACCACAAGTAAAGGAGATCAAAGATGCCGAAGCTATTGTTCAATGAACCCGAACAATATCTGCTGACGAAATGGTCTGATGCGCAATTACTTGAAGAATCCATGAAAACAATTCTCAAAAAGTACACAGAGCTTTTTGAAAAGGTTATCGAACAGGTTCAAGACGAGCATGATGAATTGGATTGTCAAGGAATACATATGTCAAACGACGAAGGTATTAATGTTGGCCTTGGTAGGAGTACTTGGCCGTCCAAATGGCCAAAATGGCCGTCAGGTTTGTGGCTTGGGAATCTTACCTTAGATGAACTTATAATGGAGCAAGGAGAATCATCAGGTGGTGGCATTTGGCTTTCTCCACCCAAGGATGCCGGACTAGACATAAAGGAAGCGGCTATTAGGTTTCAAGAGGCGGCTCCTGGGATCTTAACAAAGGAGGAACTCGAACGCATGGATCTCGAAGAACCAGAAAAAGAAGGCTATATGCATGTCTGGTTTGATTTCCCACAATCCCGGCAAGAGTTGCTCGATTTCCTTTTGAAAGATGAAGCAAAGGAATTTGTCAGATGCATGGTTGGCCATTTTGAGACGCTTGCGAAATTTATTCCCGTAATCGATAACATATTTGATAGCAGCAAACGGAAGCATAAATAAACGATAAAAAGGAAATAGCATGGCACTTAAAGATGAAAATGTGGAAGCAATTCGCGCCGCCCGTCAATCGCTGGCTCGCAAATTCGGAGGGCTTGCCGGCTGGTTTCGTCATTTGCAGGATCGCGATCGAAAACGGCAAGCACGTACTATCGCAAGCCGAAAGAGGGCATTGGCTAGAAAACAAGATCCGGCCATTCGAACTGGATGAACACGTATTCATTTTTACCGCTTCAAATTGGGCCGCTGCGGATCGATTTTCCCGTCATCCAGGCGGCGCTTAGCGGGTATAGCGATTGGCCGATGCGGGTGATCGCCAGGCGATTGGGCGCGCCGTATACCATCTGCGAGGTCATGCTCGACCAGTTCATTCTGAATGTGAGCAAAGGCAACAAGGCCAGACGTTTCCTGCGCGTGACTGACGAAGAGCATCCATGCGGCGTGCAATTAATGGGCGCAACTCCCGAGCAATTTCCGCCGGCGGCCGTTAAGCTGATCGAAGCCGGGTTCGATGCCCTCGACATCAACTTCGCCTGCCCGGTAAAAAAGGTTCTGGGTCGATGTCGCGGCGGATTTTTATTGTCCCGGCCTGAAATCGCCTTGGAGATCGTGGCCCGGGTCCGCGACGTTCTGCCCGCCAGCATACCTCTTAGTGTGAAAATGCGGCGCGGAATGGACGACAGTCAGCAAAGCCGGGATAATTTTTTTGCCATCTTCGAGGGCGCGTACCGTCTTGGCGCGGCGGCGATTACGGTGCACGGCCGAACCGTGCGCCAGCGCTACGAAGGCCGCAATTCCTGGCAATTCCTCCGCGAAGTAAAACAGCTCGCAGGCCAGCGGGTCGTCATCGGCAGCGGCGATTTATTTACAGCCCAAGATTGCCTGGACATGTTCGCCCAAACCGGCGTGGACGGCGTATCCGTGGCCCGGGGCGCGATCGGCAATCCCTGGATTTTTCCGCAGATCCGCTCCTTGGCACGTGGCCGCGAAATGCCCCCGCCCAGCTTATATCAGCAGCGCGAAGTGATCGCCGAACACTATCGCCTGGCTGGGGAAATATACGGCGAAAAACGTTGCTGCGCCCTTATGCGCAAGTTCGGCATCAAGTATTCCCGGTTGCATCCGCAAGCGGAAAAAGTGCGTGAGGAGTTTATCGCCGTAAAGGAACCGCAAGACTGGCAAGGCGTTTTAGAAAAATGGTACGCCGAAAACCTCCCCGGCGTGTGGCCCGTAACAGTTGATGAAAATTACTATTCGCAGTAATGTCGTTGGTTTTCCATGACCAATGCCGCATTCCGCAACAGCCCAGCAAGTTTGACTCGCCAAAGCGGTGTATCGCGAAAGCGTTGCCGAAAACCGGCCTCATCCATTGTAAACAACTCGGCAAGATTGACGGGATTCATTCCGGGCCGCGGTTGTAAACTTTTATCGCTGCTAATGGGCGTGTCGCGGTTCCAGGGACAAGCCTCTTGACATGCATCGCAGCCATACAATCGCTCGCCGCAGGCCTTTCGCAGTTTTTGGGGAATTGGGCCGGGCGATTCGATAGTCAAGTAACTGATGCACTTTCGCGCATCAAGACGATAAGGGGCTTCCAAAGCGACCGTGGGACAGGCATCCAGGCAAGAGCGGCAATCGCCGCAGCGATCTGACAATGTCGGCTCATCGAATTGCAGTTCTTCGGTAGTCAATAAAGCGGCCAAAAAAATCCAGCTTCCAAATTTTTCATTTATAAGCAACGTGTTCCTCCCGATCCAGCCAAGACCGGCACGTTGGGCAAAGCCGCGTTCCAAAAGCGGGGCCGTATCGACAACTCCGCGAATGCCGCAATGAGGTACCAGTTGGCGATGAAACTGGGCCAATTCCCGCAACTTGCGGCGAATTACTTCGTGATAATCGCTCCCCCACGCATAACGAGAGACATTTCCTTGTCCAGGACAGGCAGTGACTGGCTCCGCAGTCCGATAATTCACGCCCAGCATCAGTACGCTTTTTACGCCGGCGAGGATTAAACCGGGATCGCGGTATGCACTCATCCGCTGGGAAAAATATCGCATCTCGCCTGCCAGTCCATCGGCCAACCATCTTTCCAAGTGTCCGATCTCAGGCGGAGTCACGGCCCGTGTTGCGCCCACCAGATCAAACCCAAGGTGCCGGGCCTTTTCCTTTAATGCGATGGTCAACGATTGGGGATTCATGGATGGGATAGATACTTTTATATTTGGTGATGATATCTTATAATTTAGGGAATAAATCCAATAATAATTCTATCAAATCTTTCTTCCCAATGATTTCTTTATGCATCGCTTACTTGCTTTATTAGTTGTTTTATTGATCGCCCCGGCAATGACTGGTTGCGGATCGTCAGTGTCCAGCAAGGATATGGGCACGATTCTTTACAAAATTCCCCATGTCCAGGGGGCGGACAAGCTCTACGAATTGCCCAAAATAATTACACCGAGCGCTGAAACCGACATCCCCAATTCCCCGGACGGAGAAGGCACTAAAACCGGCCAAGGGGAAGGCGAGAAAGAAGGGGAACGCGAACAAGCAATCCCGGACAATACAAAGGCCCCCAGGCCGACTCCGGCCCGCCATCGCCCTTGATATCGGCCATATCTACAAGACTGACGGCAAACAGATTGTAGGTATTAACCACCCGTTAAAGGTATGGCTAAACCTTACATTTTTTACAATCGCCCCTATTGGAAAATTTCTCCAGAACAATAAAATAGGATATATACGAAACATACCTTAACTGGGGTGAATACAATGAAAACGAAAATCCTATTCTGCTGCTTTTTGGGTCTTATCTCCTGCAACATAACGCTGGCTCAAGGTTACGATTTCTATGGTCCCTGGGGATGTGGTTGGGGATACTATAATCAACCCTCGCTATACTCATGCGAGCACGTCCCTTATTTCGCCTTGCATCCGCCCGTTTATTACAGCTATCGGATAGATGCCAGGAGTTATGGCGATAGTCCGTACCCCTATCCGCCCGGACTGTCGGCTTTACAGGCTTATTCTTCTATTCAGCCCCAAATTATTAAAAACGAGCATGTAGATGATGCCAGCGCTCCGTCAGATCAGTACCAAACTCACGCGCCTTTGCGTATTCCCAACCCCTACGTTGAACAATCGGGCGATGCCGGCATGTCAAAAGGCGCAAAATGGGAAAACAAAAAAACGCCGAAACCCTTGGTAGTTTATCCGGCGGTCGTAGCCCGAATGACTAGATAATTCGCATCTTTTCTATCAAATGTCTTAATATTTCGGCAAATTTAAAAATCGCTCTGGACACAGCCTGAAAAGTCGGTAATCTATCAACCCCGCCGATAGTGTTGTGCGCCTTTTTTATGCCTATACTTGTCTCAGGATGGAAAGGAGTCTGCCTGATGAAGCGGGCCTTTCTGATAATTCTCATTGCCTTGGGATTGGCCGGCTGTAAAAGTCAATCGCCCACGGTCGATCCTTTTTTTGGACGCACAACCGTGCCGCCGCCGCCGACAGGTTCAATTGCAGGGCGAGCCGCTGATCCGTACTATCAAGCAGCGCCGTCTGTACAACCTGGGGCTTTACATGCCAACGCGCCTTATAATCAAGGCAGACCCACGACAAATGCGCCTCTGTATTCTGGAAGCTCCTCTTGGACGAATCAGGCAAATCCCACTAATTCCGCCCCAGGATCACCCTGGACGAATCCGTTTAATACCGCTAATTCCACTCCAGGATCATCATTGACGAATCAATCCAACGCCCCGCGATATTCCGGCCCCACATCGTCCGCTTTGACTGGGCCATCGACGGCGGGTGCGGCAGGTTCAGCGGTCGCTTCCCCTTATCCGGCGCAACCTCCGCCGCAAAATAATCCTGCCCCAGGCACACCGCCCGCCGGTTACTCTCCCCAGACTACGCCCGCTCAGCCGGCCTCCATGCCCTCAACACTGCCCGGATCGGCCTGGCCGGCCGGAAATCGCTATACGCCTCCAGGCGGCGGTTTTAATTACCAGGGAACCAGCAACGGAACACCGAATCCTCAGCCGGCGTCGCCCTCGCCCAATCGCGTTGCCACGCCGTTTTTTGCCGGCGGGCCGCCAAACCGAAAAACTATCCCCGTGACAGATAGCAGCCCCAGGCCTCTCGATAATTCCGCAGTGATAGCGGGTGCAAATAATCCGCCGATCTATAATCCGAACCTCAACTCATACCAGAACGTTTCCAACCCTCCAGCCGCCTCTACCCCAACTGGAATTGCCAGCGGAGCGAATACCTCGCCCATAGGACAATCGCCCGCTGCCCGTACGCTTCAGCCTCCGACGGGAAGCCAATCTTATCCACAAGGCAACAACTCTTTTTTGCCCGCTTCGCGGCAATCCGCTTCCCCCGCTCCGGTACAGCCTCAGAACAACTCCACCCAACCGGCTTGGCGCGAGTCCACCTCATCTGACAGCAGGATTATCGACGACAATGTCGAGCCGGCATCAAACACCGAGGAAAAAGGTAGCAAATAGAGCAAAGCCCATTGGGTCGCTCTTCCAGGCCCTTGTTCCCATGCTCCGGCGTGGGAACAAGGAACATCTAAGAATGTCAAAAACGAAGCCTTAGGCCAATTTCCGGTTTTCTTTGCCCAGGATCTCCATTACCGCAGGTTCCGTGGTAAACTAAAGTATCGTTAAAAAGCCCCCTTTTCTCTTAAAATGAGAAAATAAGCCCCCTCTCCCCCGAGAGATGGCCTGGGTGGGAAATAAAAACATTATCATTATTCTTGCCATTTTTCCGTGAACAACATACCCGACGGCATACAAGCGAAAATAGCGGCGGCTTTAAGCGGGCCGAATCAATGGCGATTGGCGCGTTGGGCATCGCTTTTGCCCAAGATCGCCGCCTTGGAGCCGGAATTGCAACAGCTCGGCGATCAGCAACTTCGCAAGCGAAGTCTATCGCTCCGCTACCGCGCGAAAAGCGGCGAACCGCTCCGCCGCTTGCTGGTCGAAGGCTATGCCTTGGTCCGCGAGGCCGGGCGGCGGACAATCGACATGCGGCATTTCGACGTGCAGATTCTCGGCGGCATCGCCATGTTTCATCGCTCGATTGTGGAGATGCAGACCGGCGAAGGCAAAACGCTTGTGGCCACGCTGCCCATGTATCTCTACGCCCTGACCGGCAGGGGATGCCACCTGGCCACGGTCAACGATTATCTTGCCCGCCGCGACGCCGAGTGGATGGGCCCCATCTACAAGGCCTTGGGGCTAAGCGTGGGCGTGATCGAAACGCAAATGTCGCAGCCCCAACGCCGCAAGGCTTACGAGAGCGACATCACCTACGGCACGGCCAAGGAGTTCGGATTCGATTTTCTCCGCGACCGCCTGCTTTTGCGGCGCATTCAAGACGGTCAAACCGATTTGTTGGGCGGGATGCTGGGACAAGGCGCCGGCGCCTCGAACGAGAAGCCCGTCCAGCGCGACGCCTATTTCGCCCTGGTAGACGAGGCCGACAGCATTCTCATCGACGAAGCCCGCACGCCGCTGATCATCAGCGCCTTGCCCACCGAAGAGGAGCGCCTGGCCGTGGAATGCTATAAGTGGAGCGCTTCGGTCATCAAGGAATTTGTCGAAGACGAAGATTACGATTACGACCATGAAAAACGCACTGTGGAACTAACCCGCGAAGGGCGGCAAAAAGTGCGGCTGCTGCCCAAGCCGCAGGCCATGGACAAGGTGGGCATGGTGACGATTTATCAGTACATCGAACGCGCCATCCTGGTCGACCGCGAATATCATCTCGATCGGCAATACGTGGTCCGCGACGGGGAAATCGTGATCGTGGACGAGTTCACCGGCCGGCTGGCCGAAGGCCGGAAATGGCGCGACGGCATTCATCAAGCCGTCGAGGCCAAGCAAGGCGTGGAGGTTACCGTGGCCACCGGCCAGGCCGCGCGAATCACCGTCCAGGATTTTTTCCTCCGCTACGAGAATCTGGCGGGCATGACCGGCACGGCAATGGGATCGGCGCGGGAATTGCGAAAAATTTACCGCTGCCACGTGCTGGCGATTCCCACCAACCGCCCCTCGATCCGCCGCCGCCTTCCGGTAATGGTCTTCGGCACCACCGACGCCAAGTGGGCGGCCGTGTTGGAAGAAATCGAACAACTCCATAACCAGGGCCGCCCGATGCTTATCGGCACCCGTTCCATCGACAAATCGGAACATCTTTCCGAATTGCTTAAGGCGCGGGGCATCGAGCACCAGGTCCTTAATGCCAACCACATCGAGGCCGAGGCGGAAATCGTGGCCCATGCCGGATTGCCCGGCAAAGTGACCGTATCCACGAACATGGCCGGACGCGGCACCGACATCAAACTCGGCGAAGGCGTTGCCGAAATGGGCGGGCTGCACGTTATCGGCACCGAAATGCACGACGCCAGCCGCATCGACCGCCAATTATTCGGCCGTTGCGGGCGCCAAGGCGATCCCGGCACTTATCGCCAATATCTGGCCCTGGACGACGATCTGATCCTAACCGGCCTGGGACCTGAAAAAGCAGAAAAATTAAAAGCCCTGGGCAAGCGATCGCCCGGCCCCTTCGATTCCCTGCACAAACTTTTCCGCAAGTCTCAAAAGAAAGTCGAACGCCGCCACTTCCGCCAACGCAAGTCCCTCATGTATTACGAAAAAGAACGCAAAAAGATGCAACAACAAATGGGACAAGACACCTATCTCGATACGCCCAGTTCGTAATAATCGTGTCTTTTTTAGCCCCCGGTGATTACACGGGGGTTTGTTTTAATGTCGCATGTAAAGTAAGAGCCTGGGCGTGTCGCCCCGGTAATTCCGGGCCGACACGCCCAGGCTTTGATGACAAAACGCGACATTTATTACCTGAGACTCATTAGAGTGCTTTCCAGATTAGTGTAGCGTTTAGGTGGCACGGGCATCTTGCCCGTGCCACTTATTTTTTCTGCTACATTTAAGTGGGATACGCTCTAACTCGTGCCATGATAAATAATTCGACGGACCGCGATTTGACATAGGGAAAAATCTGACGTAGGGTTTAGATGCCGCCGAAATGTTCAACCTTGCCCTACGGCCGACCGATCGACAGGCGTCCGCGGATGGCAAAACTTATCCGGAACGCGGCGGCGCGATAACGCATGTCCGCGGGACATTCTCCCGCGGGCTATGACTGTTCTTTGCTCTTGTGTCTTGATTCTTAATTTAGATCGGGGCATTATTAAGGAGCGAGACCATGAATAGCCGTCGTCTTCGTCGTCTGGGTATTTCTTCCCGCAAATCATCAAAGGCCCGCAATCGCGTCCTTCGCGGCGAACAGCTCGAACAGCGCGCACTGCTGAGCGGGAATAGTTTCTCGTCTTTGGAAATATTGCAAACTCCAGCCAGGAGCGGCCGCGATTGTCGGGAGCGTGAAAGCGACCAATGCCGCGCCAACCGTGGCACAGCAGATCATCGTCAACGGCAATGCCCCCGTTACCGGCAAGACCGCCTCGCTCTCGGTCTTGGGAAACGACGATGGAGGCGAAGCCAATCTCGTCTACAATTGGTCGGTCACCGGCTCGCCCACCGGCGGGACCGCGACCTTCACCGTTAATGGCACCAATGGCGCCAAAAATACGACTGTTACGTTTACTAAGGCCGGCACGTACAACCTGGCCGTGACAGATAGTTGACGGCGGCAGACTGTCTGTAATTGCGGTCAAGTCCGTCGTGGTGACGCCCTCGCTTCTAAGCATTAAGAATCTATCGACTGCCCCGTTTTCTGTTACTACGGAACAAACCTGCAACTGCCCGTTCCCACGTTTAGCCGACCAATTCGGCAACGCAATGCCCGGGCCGATCACCTTGACATGGTCGACGTCGAGTCGGTCCCTCCGGGGCCCCGGCGCCGACCTTCACGACCATCAAGCGGCGTTAACACGGCCACCTTCGGGATGGCCGGTTACTATATTCTGACCGCCCGCCTTGTCCAATATCCCAGTGTTTCCTTTGCCATCCAGGCGGTTGTGAACCAGACCTTGACGAGCATTGCCGTTTCACCCAATACGGCTTCCATTTTCCAGGGAGCCACCCAGCAGTTTATCCCCCAGGCCTTGGACCAGTTCCAACGGTCGATGTCGAATTTGCAGACGTTCACTTGGAGCGCCAGCGGCGGCACGATCAATGCTTCCGGGCTGTTCACCGCCCCGAGCACCGCCGGCGTTT
The DNA here is from genome assembly GCA_963844755.1 of Pirellulales bacterium. Lineage (GTDB taxonomy): Bacteria > Planctomycetota > Planctomycetia > Pirellulales > Thermoguttaceae > JBEKIK01. The sequence goes on along the minus strand of CAWJPM010000006.1, from coordinate 411,080 downwards.
GCACGGTAACAGCCAAGAGCGGCTCGGCGACGGGCACGGCAAAAGTCACTGTCCAGGCGAATTCCGCGAGCCTGCAAAATGCGGCCCTGGCAAAACTCGTCACCAGCCTTGACGCCGACGGCTCGATCAACCGGCTGGACATGATCCAGATCCTCCGCAGCGTGGGCGGCGACGGCGTTGTCGATACCACCGAATTCAGCGACTTGAAAAAAATCCTCAACCAGGCCGGGACGCTGAACATCCCCGGCTACGTGCAAGTCCTGGCCGGCGACGTGATCAACGGCAACGCGGCCAACGCCACCTATCAAGGCCAGGCATTAGGCAACCTGGCAGCCGGCAATTCCGCCGCCAAGCTCAACAATCTTATCAACAAGTGGTTCCTTGGCACCGACCATCCGGCGCTCTGCAATACCTCGCTGGTCTACAAATCGGTCGCCGGATCGCTGTTCCCGCATACGCCTTCGCATGCCGATGAATACCAGGGCGGACTGGGCGACTGCTACTTCATTTCCGCCCTGGGCACCCTTGCCGACAGCAACCCGGCCGCGGTCCAGAACATGTTTATCGACAACGGCGACGGGACTTTCACCGTCCGCTTTTACACCGGCCCTTACGGAACCATCTACAACTACAGCGACGGCAGCATTAGCGCCGGTTTCTCGAACAACATCGGAACCGCCGACTATGTGACCGTCGACCGCATGCTGCCCACATCCACCTCGGGCATACTGGCCTACGCCGATTACGGTGCAAGTTATACCAACACCGCCAACTCCCTGTGGATTCCCTTGGCTGAAAAGGCTTATGCCCAATGGAACCAGACCGGCAAGGAAGGCCGCGACGGCCTGAATGCTTTCGCTTCAATCCAGGGCGGATGGATGGCCACGGTCGACGCCCAAGTGCTCGGCTACAACGCCACCGACTATATAATGACCAACACGAAAGAACAAGTGGCCATTAGCGCGCTTGCGGCCAAAAAGGCGGTGACGATCGGGACCCTCCAGTGGTCGGGCACTAATTTGGGCCTTTACGCGTCTCACGCTTACGCGATCGTCGGCTATAACGCCTCCACCGACAAATTCACCCTGTACAATCCCTGGGGATCGAATCAGCCCGGCCAACTCACCTGGAGCCAACTCCAGGCCACCTGCAGCCAAATGGCGGTAGCCAATACCTCGGGTTCGACCCCGATTATCGGCGCGGCGGTAAAGTCGGGATCGCTCAAAACATCATTTTCATATCAATTGTCCGACGTTGTCCCCAGTATCTCGCATCGCGAATCCGCCCCAGCGACTAACTTGCAATCCGCTCTCCCGCCGGCTGCCGCCCGCCGAAGTAGTTTCTCTGCCGCCACCAGCGCGACGCGAGTGCTTTTCGAAACCTTGGGAAGCAGTTGGGCGGCCCATTCGCGCCAGACAAACCTTGAAAGATCGATGCACGGCATCCTTCCCGCATCCTTTGTCGACGCCACATTTGCTGCCGATGGCCTACTGTTGCAAACTGAAGTTTTGGAAACTTTCGTGTAGGTTCTTCGAGGCTCTGACATTAAGAGCCAATCCCAAAAGTCCCCTCTCCCTTCGGGAGAGGGTTAGGGTGAGGGCCGATTCGCCATAAATCGTAACTCCAACTATCATACTGTGATTGAAGTTTTATGTTTTGGGATGGGCTCTAATTATAAAGTGACGGCGATGCGGCAGGCAATGCAGAGGCGGTTCATTTCGGAGATTCCGGCCGGCTGGCACGGTAGGATTTCAAGCCAATCTTCAATCTGCTTAGCCAGCGCCGTTTGCCCTTGCGATCGGGCGAGTTCCAACGCCTTCTCGGCCGCGGCAACGGCCTCGGAGGATTGTCGCTCCATGGCATAAGCAATTGCCAAATTATTCCAGGTGCTGGCGTCTTCCGGGATGAGTTGCAGCGCTTTTTTCAAATGTTCGATTGCCTCCTGAGGGCGACCCAGCTTGATAAGTGCGCCACCCAGATTGCTATGGGCTCGAGGATGATCGGGCTTTAATCGCAATACCTGTTCATACTGTTTGATCCCCTCTGTCAATTCGTCTGTTTTTACCAATGCGTTGCCCAGGTTGTATAGATACTCGGGGTCATCGGGTTTGAGCTGCAGGGCTTGGTGGTATTGTTCTATCGCCTCCTGAAATCGGCCTGCTTGCACCAGTGCGACAGCCAGGTTGCTATGGGCATCAGCGTAATCGGGCTCTAATCGCAAGACTTCCCTGTAATGCTCGATCCCTCTGACAAGTGGCCTGTTTTGCACAATATTATGCCCAGATTGTTGTGGGCTTCAGGATACTTGGGCTGCAACGTCAGTGCCTGTTCATATTCTTTGATCGCTTCCTGAAACCGGCCCGCCTGGTGCAGAACCAGGCCCAAATTGTTGTGGGCAGGCGCGTAAATTGGATTGAATTTTATGGCTTGCTCGAAAAGTTCGATCGGCGCTTGAATTTGGCCCGCATGAAATAGTACTACGCCCAAGTTATTTTGGGCAATCCAACACTCGGGATTTTTTTGCAGCGTATCTTGGTACAGTGTAATGGCATCGCGGTACATTTCGTTTTGTTGATATGTTAGAAAGATGAAAGCTCCCACCGTCACAACAGCGATGGCAGTCGCCCAGTGCGCTGCGTTTCGCGCCAGGTAATGCCACTCGCTCCAGCCAGCCGATACCAACGCAATCACCCCGATGATGGCAATGTGCTGATAATGGTCCGTCACCAGCGAATATTTCATGAAACCCACGTCGGCAAATCCCATCACCGGCACAAGCGCCACGCAGAAAAATCCCCAGGCAAACAATAACGGCCGGCTCCAACCTTTTCTATATCGCCACAGGACCGCCGTAACGATAATTGCCGCCAACAAAGGCAGCCACCACTGCGGATTGCCGGCATCAATGTGCCACTTCGGATAAATGAAAGCCAGGTTGAACGGCAAATCGCCTTATAAAGGTAGAACCACACCACGCAGCCGCGCCCAGTAACCGCTCCACATAATCCGGCATTACGGATTACTTATATCCGTTCCATGCGATTGGAACCACATGTTTACTCCAGTCAGCACCACGGCCATCAGGAAAAACGGCGCGGTTCGCAACATAGTCTTGTCTTGTCAGAGGCCGCAGCCACCAAATGATTCCTAATATCAGCACCGGCAATACTACCACCGATCCTTTGCTGAGTATCGCCAGTACGAATGCCGCAAAACTCAGCCAGTACCAAAGCAGGCAAGGAGCAGTGACGAGGCGTGTGAGTGGCAGGTGATCGTATATGAACGTTTCGTGATGGCTGGTAAGATTCCTTTCAAATACCACAGAATCGACAACAGGAAGAACAACATCGCCATCATGTTTTTCCGCTGCGCGATCCAGGCCACCGACTCCACGTTCACCGGATGGACGGTGAAGATCATGGCTGCCAGAAATGCCCCGGGAATCGATAACCTTCGCAAAATGATCCAAATCAGCAGTGCCTCGACAATGTGCAAGATCAGGTTGGTGACGTGGTAGCCGGTCGGGTTCATTCCCCACAATCGCCACTCGATCCAGAATGTGGTATTGGTTACCGGCCAGTATTCTGATCGATTCAGTGGTGCACCAGAACCGATACAGGCCGTCCGGGAGTCTGGATTAGACTGATTGTTTGTTACAAGTAAATGTCGTCCAGAATGAATCCGCCGTTTATGGAGGGAATGTAAGCAAGGAAGGCGGCAACGACGATAATCGCTACTCCTGCCAGAACTCTAAGCCGCAGCGCCGACTGAAAGAAAGTTGCCCAGCGGACCCGGGGAGCGTGTGTTGAGGGAAGTTTTTTGCGTTTAGGCATCAGCGAACTATTTTACTTGAAAACCGTTTGTCCTCAATAGACTTCCAATAAGCTTATTCTACTTTGCTTAAACGCGGGCGAATAAACGCATAAAGAATTAACAACGGTATAATCAGCAGAAACAATCGCGGCCATTTGGCCAGAACCAAAATCAGCACAGGCAAAGCGATCCAAAGCCAGCGGGGAATGTTGCACAAGTCCGGATACGCCAGCCAAAGCACGGCCAGACATCCCCCGATCCGCCAGCACGCCGCTTCCAATTGCACCAATGTCCCTTGATCCCTCGGCTGACCATATCCAAAGCAACAACCCTCCCAGCAAGCAACGCCAGCAGCCATGATTCCAATTATGTGTCTACGCATGAAAAAACAGTCGCACAAAGCCGGCGCCTGGCGAAAAGCCCTCATCAAATCCTGTCCAGCATGTCGATCCATCGGGCAAGTTCGGCCAACTCCTCCGAATTGAGATAACGAGGTTCATCGCCCAGCTTTTTTTCGATCAGGGGTATATTTTTTTCACGCAGCATGGCCAAAATCTTTTTAAGCGATCGTGGCAGCCGGCGATTTTCCGCTCGCGGCTAAATAAACCTCAAATCGATATTGGGGATCGTTTTCCGGCGGCAGGACCGATCAACGGGGCGTCGACCACGGCCATGGCTCGAATAATCTCACGATTGCGAAGTGCGACAAACGATGCCAACGTGCCGCCGGTTTCATAACCGTGCACCACGACGCGCAGCGGATCGACGTTGTATTTGCCCTCTATTTGCGCGATCAGATGATTGACCAGTTCCACGTCGCGGGGCGTCCATTTTTTGGAATCGGCCGACTTCGGAGCCGCCAAAATCAAATCGTATCGTTCGCAGAGCGGTTTCCAGGAAGCAACGGCCTTTGCCCAATCCAAACCCCCGTCTCCATGCAACCAAACAACCAGGCCATAAGGCACGTTCGGATCGTAGTTCTCCGGCACGTATGCGAAAGCCTCGTTGGGAAACTCGGCGATTTTCAATTTGACCTTGCCGGTTTCCAGCCCTTTCGCCTCGCCCGGCGTTTGTTTTTCACTAGCCGGAGGAAGCGCGGCGGGCGGCGGCGACTCGCTCAAACTCCCAAGCGTGAACTTGCGATGCTCTTTCTTGCCGTCGTGCAGAACTTCCAAATCCACCGGCTGATCGGGCTCGATATTCGATCAGGGCCTCGATAAGCTCCTCGCGCTTATTAACCGCTTTGCCGTCAATGGAAAGGACGGCGTCGCCGGCGATTATCCCGGCTTTGGCGGCCGGACTATCGGGAAAGACATAACGAATCTTTACGCCCGCTTCGCCCCCGCCGCGCATCGGCAGCACTCCCAAAAAAGGTCGCTGATATGCCGGAATTTTCTCGACCAATGTCAATTCGCGCTCGAGTCGTTCCTTGCCGCGCAGCACCGCCAGTTTGATTTTATCGCCGGCGTATCGGCGGTTGATTTCTTCGCGGAATTCGGCCGATCGGCTGATCTTGCGCCCCTCGACCTCGACGATCCGGTCGCCGGGTTTCAGTCCGGCCTCGGCGGCGGGCGATTTCACGCGGCAAACGCCGATCACCGGTTCCGAGATGTAAACGTTTTGCGACTGCATGCTCACGCCCACAAAACCCTGGCGCAGATCCTCGCCCTTTTTCAAGCGGGGAAGGATTTTTTGAATGTGATCGGCCGGAATCGCAAAACCGATGCCCGAGTCGTACCACTCGTACCCGGCCGACTTCATCGGCCGATTCCGGCGAAAGCGGCACGATCAGGCCCATCACCCGGCCGCGGATATCCACCAGCGGCCCGCCGTAATTGTTGGGCGAAACCGAGGCGTCGGTCTGAATGGCCTTTCCCCAAATCCGGTCTTTCGCGCTGAGAATCCCCACGGAAACGTTGGGCCGGTCGCCCTCGAATGTCCGCCCCAGGGCGATGGTCCATTGGCCCACGCGCATTTCCGCGGAAGGCGCGATTTCGCATACCGGCAGCGGTTTATCGGCGTCGATCTTCAAAAGCACGATCATCCGCACATGGTCCGTGGCCACTAGTTTGGCCGGCTTGCGCGTGCCATCGGCCAGGCGAACGAGAATCGAGGCCGGTTTGTTGCTGAAGCGCAAACGCGCTGGAAACGATGTATCCTTCCGGATCGATCACCAATCCCGTGGTCGGACCGGTCCCGAAACGCACGTCTTCCACCTGTTCCAATCCGCCGATCGTTTCAATACGGACCACCGAGGGCGCAACTCGATCGACGGCGTCGTTTATGGCTTTTTGCTCCAGCGAATCCAAATCGCCGGCCGCCATGACAAGGGAAATCATTGCTGGAAAAATAAAATCCAATACAATCGCGGTCACAAAGACTTTTAACATGCCCACGACAAGCGTGGGCATGGCGCCCGCTTACCTCTTTCGCAATTTGCAATTTGCAATTTGCAATTTACAATTTGCAATCATATTTTGTTCAGTCATGGCGTATCTTTCTTCGCCGCCGCCTCGGACAAGGTGAATTCCATCAAATCCCGGCCGCGCAGCACCGTGATCTTAACCGAATCAAATGCATCCACGCATTCAAGATCCGCCCGCAAAAGCTTGCAGGATTGAACCAATTGGTCGCCCAAAAGAACTATAAGATCGTCGCTCTGGAGGCCGGCCTTTTCGGCGGGCGACCCTGCCCGGACCAGTTCCACGTAAGGCGGAGTTCGTTCCAGCACGTCGGGCACGAGCACGATGCCCAGGGCCTCCAATGTAAGCGCATGCGCCGGCTTGCGGTTCGGGTCGGTTTCCGGCTGGGCAATGAATTTTCCCCTGCGAATAGCCTGGACCGACGGGCGAAGCTCCTCCACGGGAATCGCATAATTAAGCCAGGTATTGTTCATCGAATTTCTCAGCTCTTTGCCCAGCATGGCCAGGAGTTCACCCCTGCGGTTGACCAATGCCCCGCCCGCGCTGCCCGGATTGTTCGTCTTCGCGTCGAGCACGTATATCGGTCCGCGATAAGGCGTTTCATAAGCCCCGCGCCGGGCCTCCAAATTGGTAATCGCCGAAACAATGCCGTGTTGCACGCTTGCCGGCTCGTCGCCCTGGGCCACGTTGAAAAGATTGCTCAGCGCCAGCACGTTGGAGCCCTCCTCGGCCTTGGCGGCCCGATCAAGGTCGAAATAAGGCAGATCCTCGGCATCGATCTTCAGCACGGCCGCATCCAATCGCGGATCGGCCCCCAGCAGTTTGGCCTCGAATTTCCGGCCGTCGGCCAGATAGGCGGTAATATAATCGGTATCGAGCACGTGGCTATAAGCGGTAAGAATATGTCCCTGGGGCGAGATCAGCATGCCGCTTTGATACGATTCCAGGCCGCGGTATCCGCCGGCGCCGTAAATCTTCACCATCTTTGCCTGAATCCGCTCGATCGATGCCGGCCGTCTCCGATGTCTTTCACTCGCGGCGACGGCAACCGAAGCGCATAATATCAACATAAAAACAAAACAAACTATTGGCATGCAAATGATTCACTCTATTCGTTTGCGGCCAGCGACCCGCCGCACAGCGCGGCGCATGACCCGCGGCTAAACGGCGAAATGAATCAATCAACATATTATATGATAATTAGTCGTCTCATTTGACGATATGCAAATCAAAATCGTTTATTTATCGGCGGTTTTCTCAAAGTGGAATTCGTTGATCGTAAATATCGCGAATACTTCATCCGCATAGCGCACTTCCATGCGTCCGGGCAGCATGCGCCCCTCGATTTCGTGATATTGGGAGAAATAGACTTCGCATGGATCGGCGTCTTCTTCGGGAAACATTTCCATGGCCAGCAAATTGCCCCCGGCCGGATCGAAGTAGAAGCGGCAGTCCAGGCCTTTGTGCGTGCCGGCGATCACGTCGGCCAAGCCTTCCCGCCCGGCCAGCGGCGCAGTGCCCAAATAATACACATCGCCGAAACGGGCGAAACCTTCCACGGCCAGCCTGCGCCAAAGATACAGTGCCGGCAATAGTCCGCCGCTGTGGGGCGGATTCATCGCTGAGCCCAAATCGCCGCTAGCCTTCCATTGCGCTTGAAGCGACGGCCCCTTGAGCACCGCCTGGTTGTCGCTTAATTCAAAGTTGAATGTCCCGCCGTTTGGCAAACTGCCCGATATCGACCACGGCCCGCGCCGGTCGGCAAGCGGGCATCTGCCGTTCCAAGCCTTCCAGATCCGCTCTTGATTCAGCTTGTTAAAGTAATAATTGGCGTATCCTCGTTTTTGCTGGAAGTATTTTTTCACGATCTCGGGAATCTCCGCCGCGGACGGCGGCGCGGCGGCCGGCCGGCGACCGCCGGGGTTGGATTTTTTCTGAGTTATCGGGTTTTTCGGGATTGGGCGTTTTGGGTTTGGATTGCTCGTCCGGCGGAGGCAACGGCAAGGGCTCCTCGGGCCGATGCGACTCGATCGCTTGCAGTAATTCCTCCTGGTTATGCAAACCCGGCAATCGCACGAGAATATCGTATCTCTTGCCGTCGCGGCGGTAACTCAAAGGCACGCGCCAGCCCTTGGGCAAAATTCCCAATATGTTTTTAAACCCATTGGCGGTAGAGACCGGCCGGCCGGCAAAGCTGACTATTTCATCGTTGTCGCGCAAACCGCGGCGAAAGGCGTCGGATTGCTCCAGGATTTCGGCCACCACCACCCGGCCTTCCTCGTCGGTGATCACCCGGGCGCCGAGCGTGGCATGATCGACAATCCGGCCGCTTTTTAAATCGCCCAGAAAATTCTTGATTTGGTTGATCGAGACGGCATAGCCCACGCCCGACGCTGACCCGGCCGCGTTTATCGAACGAGCATCGGCCGTTGATGCCGATCAATCGGCCCGCCGCGTCGAACAGCGGCCCGCCCGGAATTGCCCGGATTGATCGAGGCGTCGGTTTGCAGGCAGTCGGTGTATTCCAACAGGGTGCCGGTTGGGAATTGGTAGCGATGCACGCCCGAAATAATGCCGTACGTAACCGTGGGCTGCAAATTGGTGGAAAGCAAGAATGGATTGCCCATGGCCAATACGCCGTCGCCGGCGCGGACCTGATCGCTGTCGGCCATTTCGGCGAAGGGGAAATCGTCGCGGCCTAAAAGTTTTATCAAGGCCAGGTCGCCCGTGGGATCCAGCCCGACCAGCACGGCATCGTACACCCGGCCGTCGGCCATGCCGCATTTCATCGCCGCGCCGCAGGGCTGCACCACGTGGAAATTCGTAATCGCGTAGCCGTCGGCCGAGATCACCACGCCCGAGCCGCCGCCCCGGCCCTGCGACTCGAAAATCGACAGCACCGCCGGCTTGGCCTTCTCGATTACCGCAATCCGCCCGGCCTCGGCATCGAGCACGGCCTGATCCGGTTCGGCCCCGAGGGTCGAAACATGTTCCCAGGGCACATACCGCAATAATTGTGCAAAGGAATATCCGAAGACCAGGTATTCGCGTGCTTCGCTCGCGGAGAAATGTTATTCGACAGCCGTTTCATTTTATGATTCTCGCGTTGCACAGATCGAGGTGATCGCCAAAGCCCGCCTGGTTGCCGAAATCGACCAGGATGCTCAACTTCCGCACGCCGGACAGGTCGAGGTCTATCGGCTTCGGCGCATCGGTTCCGGCGATGGGCACATCCAAGCAGCACGTTATTGTCGCCGCGGATCACCAAACGCACGTTTCCTTGCGGCCGCACCGAGTCGTCGATGCCGGCTACGGCCTTAAGCCGCGTGAACGAGCCCGGCAGGCGATAAACCACCTCGGTCCGGCTGCGGATCGCAAGTCCTTTGCTATATTCCGTTCCGGCCAGTTGCAGCGGATTGGATTCGAAATTCCGGTCCTGGCGAGGAGCGTAAAATTGTTCCATCGAAGGCAAAGTTTTCACAGTGCTGAAAAAAGGCGTCCAGGCCACCGATTCCGGCTTTAGATCGCTGAGATACACGATTTTTCCCAGAGAAAAGTCGATCGAAGCCAGCGATTTCCGGCGAGCAGGAAAGCGTCAGACCCGAGGGCGTGGTCAACTGCAATTTTTTCTCCAAGGCGATTTTGCTTACCTGCCAGTGCGAGCCGAAAATGTCGGTCAGGCGGCAAATCGGGCCGGGCTGACGTCTCGCCCGACGGATGCCGATATGCCAGTCCGTACACCTTTGCGCGATTGATGGGCAGATCTTCGCCGTCGAGTTGAAATCGCACGACTTCGGCGTTTATGTCGCCCAGCACGCCTTGGTGATAGTCCAGGTTATCGCCTTTGTGCACCACGAGCACGTCGCCGTCGAGTTTATCGGTCAATATCTGCGACCATTGGCTCGGTCATGGCTTCGGACACATGCTGCAATCGAACGTTGCGGATCGATCGGGTGGGCGTTTCCAGCACCTCGTCGTCAAGGAGCGTAATCGCGGCTCGGTCGCCCCGAACCGTGTATTGCCTGGCGACAATCGTCGAGCCGTCGGTCAGTTCGATCCAAACCCCGGGCGACTGGACCGGTGCGGCAGGTTTGTGTTTAAGCGACACCTCCAACAGTTTTTCGGTTTCCAGAAAAACCTTGCCTGAATCTGTTTCCACGGTCAACCGATCGGCCGTCAATTCCGCCAACGAACCCGAAACGATCCGGCCATCGAGCGTTTGCACGTCAAACGTCGGCGACCCGCCGGTCAGTAATAAACAAAATATGATGTGCCACATGTTGAGTTTTCAGTTATCAGTTGTCAGTTATCATTGTTCCATCGCGAAACCGCAAGCGGTTTCAATCCTTCATCCTTCATCCTTCATCCTCACTTACTCGCCCCCTTCCGAGGCCAGCCTTTTAAAGTATTGCTCAATCACATCGCGATAGTGCGAGGGAAAGTCGCGGCCGATTTGCTGCAGGGCTTCTTCGCGCTCCTTGGGCGGCAGATCGCCCCAGTCGCTTTCCGATCCGACATCGCGCTTGGTCACGTCGCCGGGGCCTTTTCCGCCCATGGGCACGCTGTCTTGGGCCGGACTGGTGGGACGCAGCGTATTGCCGCCGCCGGCCGATTGCTGCTGCTGTTGCTGCTCTTCGATTTTTTTTATGAGTTTGTCGAGCGATTCGATCACGCCGTCTTCAACTTTCCGCACCTTCGGGCCGGACCGGCCAAGATCCAGCCGGCGGCGGATGTCGTCCATGCGCCGGGCGATATGATCGAGCGAGTCTTCATCAAGGCCGTTAAGATCGTCCCGCATCAACTGGGCTACCGCCACGTATCGCCGCGGACTCGCCTCGGCCTCGCCCAGCAATGCGTCAAGTGTTTTCAGCCCGGATTCCTTTTCCAATAGTTTGTGATAGACCACGCTTTGATAAAAAAGCAAGGTCGCCGGGGCCGCCACGTCCGAAGGTTCCAAGCCGGAAAGCTGGTCCCGGGCCTCTTCGAACATCAATTCCTGAACCAGCCACCGCGCGTAGAACAACCGCATGTTATGGGCGACAAAAGGCGGCGTCTGCGGATCGCCGAGCCATGCCTGGCCGGGCAATACCAGGCCGGCGCGGGGCTGAGAGCATAAAGCGACCAACTTTTGCGAATTCGCATCTGCCAAGGCAAATGTGGCCGCCAGTCGTGCAAGAAGATCTTCTTCTTTAGTTTGCCCGGAAGCGGGAGCCCAAATTTCCTCGGCCTTTGCCAGAACCGCCGCATCGGCACTGTTTTCCTTCAAGCCAATCCATGGCCTTGGATTTGACCGATTCCATCGACGGCGTTTTCCAGTTGCGGCGCTTTGCCCGCCGCATCGGTCGATTGCGCAATCGATGACGCCGCACCCAGCAGCGATTGAACTGCGATAACAATTACGAGTCATCAAAATTTGTATTCTTCATTCTGTTTTCCCCGACGATAAATCGTGTGTCACCCGATAGACCCGCTGCTGGCGCTCGGCAAGTCGCTTTAGGGCATCGACCAGTTCGGCGTTTTCGGCCTGTTCGCCTTCCACCAGTTTTGAATATCGCTCGGTGCGGGTGTTGATCCGCATCTGCAGTGCCCGAATCATCTTCAGTTCGGCCAGTTTATCGACCAGCGGCGAATCTTCCTGCCCGCTTGTGGGCCTGGGTTTATTTTGATTTTTTTCCAGGTCTTTTTGCGCTTTTTTCAGGGCGTCGATCATTTCCTCCAAGGTGGCGATGATATCCAGTTCGATGCCTTGCGTAACCTGGGAGACCTTTGCCTGTGACAGGCGATCGACGACCTGTTGCATGTCGGTCCGCATTTGATCGGCGGCCTCGGCAAACGCCACGGTGGTGCCGTCTTCGCGCAATACAAGCAGGGTCTTGTCGATCTCCACTACGATCTGCATTTCCTTGCCGCTAAGGCGGCTGGATTCGATTTCATGGTTATGCGTGCGCTCGGCCTGCGGAATTTTATCCAAGCGCACCGTTCCATCGTACACGTCGCGTTGCATTTCCAGCATTTTGCGGAATCGGGCCTCGAGCATGGCCAGCACCCGCTGGACTTCCTCCTCGCGAAGTTGACGCAGGATTTGCTCCAATTCGGCCTTGGCTTGCTCCAATTCCTTGACGGCCTCTTCCTGATCTTTTGCGGCCCCTTCATGCTGGGCTTTTTCCAGTTTTTTCCTGGCCTCGTCCATGCGTTTTTGCGCGGCTTCGAGCCGTTTGCGGGCGGGATTGCCTTGTTGATCCTCGCCGGATTGTTCCGGTCCTTGTGCTTGCGCTTGATTTTCACCTTGCTGGCTTTCACCTGGCTTTTGTTGTTGGCCTTTATTTTTATCGTCCGCCGGATTTCCCTTCTCCACTTTCCGCCTTTCCTCTCTCCGCCTTCCGGTTTTTATCGCTTTCTGTCTTCTTCTCTCCGCCTTCGCTTTTCTTGCTCTCGCCTTCCGTCTTCTGATTATCGCCTTCCTCGTTAGTTTGAATATCCTTGGCCAGGCCGCCGGTTTTTTCGGCGATTTTTCCCTGTTGGCCGGCAAGCAGTTTCGCATCGTCGCGGTCGGCGGTCCGGGCTTGCACGTCCTTCTCTTGTTTTAGAATGTTGCCAAGCCGCTTGAGATACTCGCGAATCCGGGCCTTTTCCGACTGGATGCGTTTGGCCCGGTTCTCGCTTAAAAGCATTTCCAACAGGCTGCGCAGGTCCTGGTCGAGTTGGGTTTGGTTTTCAATCGCCCTGGAAAGCTGATCCTTTTCCAGAAACTCGATCAATCGCTCGATTCTTACCTCGATAAGTTGTTCCTTGCTCTGCGCTATGGCCTTTTTCAGCAAGGCCGCACGGCGCGGATCGGTCTGGGCGCTGAGTTCGGCCATCTGCAGCATGACCTCTTCCAGATGTTTATATTTATCGGCGATGCGTTGCTCTTCCAGGGCGAGTTTATCGGCCGAAGCGGCATCCGCGGCCGGCTTTTCTTTCGGCGATTCCGGCGTCGCCTTTTCGCTCGGCGAATCGGCCTTCTCATCCTTGGCTTGGCTCGCCTTTTCATTTTGCGCGTATGCCGGCAACCAACCGGCGCCGCATAATAATATGCATGCGGCGACCGCGGCAACTAAAATCGATCGGTTGTAGGCGGCCACCTTTTACTCCTTTAACAGATCGCGGAATTTTTGCTTGTTGCGCTGTTCGGTTTGCTGGCGCAATTGATCCTGCATCTTAATTATATCACGGAGCATCTCCACCATCTCGTTATAATCCTGCAATTCTATCATCCGGTCAAGCACGTGCTGCATGGAAAGCAGGACGGCGTCGGCCTGTTTTTCGGCGTTGTCGCGGGCCGCCGGAGCGAGTTTCGCATCCTCCAGGCCCGTTTGCAGGGTGTCCAGCCGGCGTTCCAATTCCGGAAACATTTCCCCGCCGATTTTCCTAAGCGGATCGGCAATGCCCGACTGCAATCGCTCCTTGAGTTCCTCGGTATCGATGCGATTATTGACCAGTTGCATGCGGATGTCGTCGATGGCCTCGGCCACTCCCAGGGTTTCCTGGGCATTTTTGCGGCAATTCGTCAGCGCCCTTTGCACCCGCAGCATGTGCAAGGCAAGCCTCCGCTCGGCCGAATCGGCCGATCGTTCGTCGCCGGGTTCGTCATCCGGTTCGCTGCCGGGCCCGGACGCCTTGGCGGCATTTTTGGGTTTGTCGCCCGAATCGGGCTTGCCGTCTTTATTTTCTTTGTCTTGACTTCCCGCAGCAGGCTCGGTCGACGAATTCGCATCGGAAAAGTCCATGCGCACCAACAGATCCCGGGTTTCAGTGGTTTCCTGGATTATGGCCTCGAATCGCTGCCGCAGCACCAGTTCGCGGGCCTTGAGCATCATTTGCAGTTGATCGGGGGTAACAACGTCCAGCAACCAGCGTTCGCCGGCGCCGACGTTGGGGCCTTTTCCCAAACTGCACAGGTCGGCCGCCTTGACGGTTAGAAAAAGCTTTTGGCCCGGCTTGAGTTTCAAATCGCGCACCTCCAATGCGGCAACGCGGGGATCCAATTTATACTCCGCGGGATGGCCGTCCGGCGTGTTGATCGTCGTGATTTCGTACTTGTCCTGATCAACGGCGTGTTCGAACCATACTCTGCCGATGCCGTAATCGTCGGTTACCCGGCCGGCGACTCCCACGCGGGCCTGCGGAGTGATGGCCGTGCCGATGCCGTCCAGTTGGGCGGCCACTTGCGGCGCCTGATCGGCAACCGCCGCCAGACCCAAGCGGATCGGCTCGCGGTTCTTTATGCCGTCGCTGTCGAAGAGCGTGAACAAAAGCGTGGTGTCTTTATCCAGCGATTCCAGCGTGTAATTAAATCCCCGGCGGTCGGGCGAAAGATCTTTGCTCTCGATTATCCGCGGGGCTGAAGCGGTATTTTCATCGGCGGCCGTATCGATCTGCACGCGCACCAATTCTTTATTCGCCACTCCGCGGATAGTTATCCGCGAGCCTTGCGGCAGCGACATCACGCCGGCCACCGGCAGGCTTCGCGCCTGGCGATTGATATAAGCGGGGAATTCACAATCCAGCGTCAAGGCAACGCGTGGGATTATCCACGACCTCGATCATCTGGCCGCTGATGCAGAAATCGCCCCCGTAAACATCGAAACGGATCGGCGAAAGCACGTTGCGCCGGGTGTACGCGAATTCCTGGTAGCGATCCTTCGATGGATCGGCCGCGCCCACGCGATTCATCGCCGCCCGGCCGTGGACTCCGCCCTCCTCGCGATAGCGTATTTCGACCACCTTTGGAACCCTGGGCATGGAAGTGTCGGCCCGAACGACGATATCCACGTCCGAGCCCCGGGCGACTTTGCGCACGCCGCCTGGGAAACCGTCGATCTCCAATCGCGTCAGTCGAGGCCATAGTTCCGCGGAAAAACCCAGGCTTCGCCGCGCCCAGACGTGCCAAAGGCGCTGGGAAAAACAATGCCGAACATCAAGCATGCTGAAAATCAATAAAATACCGGCCATGGCGCTGTTGCGCAAAGGACGGGGATTGAAAACTTCGTCGATCCGCACGGTTTGAATCCGCTCGGCGGCGTCCTGGCAGGCCAGGGAAAGCATTTCCGCATTGCAGTCCGCCTGCCCCTCTTGCCGGCCGCACAGGACCACGGACGTAAGCAGGCTGTCGTTTAGTTGCGGGAAACGCCGCTCCAGCACGGTTGCCATGTTGCCGTCGGTAAGCGGCACGAACGCCCGGCGTCCTATCTGCCGCATCAAAATGACCGCAAGCACTCCGCACGGCCGCGCAGAAAATCAGAATGCGAACCAAAACCGGCGGTTCAAAAAACCAATCGATGGCCAGGGTGATCCAAAACGCCGCGCCCAACCATGCCAGGCTGTTGGCAATTCCCTCGGCCCAGACATATCGCCGCACGCGGCGCCGCATAGTGCCCAGCAGCGTCTTAACGTCGGGAACAAGTTGGGGGCGATTGGTAGTGATCATCTATTTTCTTAATCTTGTTCAGCATTTTGCATATTTATTTGGCAGTAACTGTCGCCCCAACATAGTTCTTATGCTAATTTTACCAACCTTCGCATCAACCATTCCAAACACAATACCCCGCACAGTGCAATCATCATCCATCGCAGCCAGGTTTCTTCCCATTGCGGATCAGGCGCCTCGGTTTGGATGATTGTGCTGGTGCGGTCCGGCAGCAGTTCGGCCAGCGGCGATTTGTCGCGGAAAATGGCATCCACGCCCACGTAATATTTTCCCCCGGTCTGCTTGGGCGATCTGGCTGAGCAGTGCATCGTTGCGCTGGGGATTTTCCCGCTCCAATTCCGGCAGCCTGACCGAAATGCGCCGCATAAGGCGTTCATTATCGCTTTCGGGCACGGTCAATTCCAAGCGATATGCGCCTTCTTCGGTAACGGGAAATTGGCCTTGATACGTTCCCTGTCTTGTGGGATCGGGCCGCAGCGTGAGACTTTGCATCTTTGCCGTCCGGCGCAAAGATCTGCATCTCGACCCCCGGCGCGGCAAGCGGTTCCAGGCGGGAATTCATCAACTGTGCGCGGACCTCGACCGAATTGCCCAGCAAATACCGATCCTGTCCGGTAAGCAGCACTCCGCGGCTCGAACCCCGCAACAACCGGCCCTGTGTAACGTGGCGGATCAGTTTTGTATAAAACTGCTCGAAGTAGGCCTCGTCCGCCGCGCGGAGCCGCCACATTTCGCCGCTGCCCAGGTAAAACACCCTTCCCGATCCGTAAAATTGTCCGGCCATGTACACCGGTTGTTCGCCGCCTTCGGCTGCGCGGGGATCGGAAAATCGGGCGTAAACCGCGGCGCCCGGTTTTGCCTTTCGCACCGGACAATAGCTATAAACGCCGGCAAAGTCGGTCCATGCCCGGCGGCCCGCCGTTGCCGAATCGCCCAGCATGAGGAAATCGGCTTCCAAGCCTTCGCGCGTGAAATCCAAGGGCCAGGGTTCCGACGTGGCGTACGCGCCGCTTTCGGCCGAAGTCAAACGGCGGGGAAATTCCACCGGATATAAATTGCGGATGGGCGCCATGGCCCGGTTTTGCGTCCAGCCGTTTATCGCCGCGGCCGTGTAAATCGGACCGGCCACCAGGATCAACCCGCCCCCCTGGTCGGCGACCCAGTTTTCCAGCAATTCGACCTGTTCGGCGCTGAGCGCCTGCCAATCGGGATCGAAGGCCACGACGCAATCGTAATCGTACATGGCTTCCCGGGTGGAAGGGAATTTGTCGAGGATTTTTCCCTCCTGCGACATCCCTTCCCGGCCGGTCTGCAACAGCACGTCCAGCGTCGTCGACCGATCGCGATACAACAGCGTGCGGAGAAAGTGATAATCGCGCATCGGCCCGCCGGCAAAGAGCAAAATATGATTCTTGCGATCGACGATTTCGATTTCCGCCTCGCGGAAGTTGTCTTTCGGATTTTGATCTCCGGCCGGATCCTGGACGCGGAAACAGATGGTCCGGCGTCCGAGTTCTTCGGGCGTCAATTCGAACTTGACCGGCACGATTTCGCCGTCCGCCCCCAGCGTGACTTGTTGCGTATCGAGCACCTTGCCCGTGCCTTCATCGGCGGCCCGGGCTCCGGCGGGACGGGAAAGAACCTGCACCGTAACCACCTCGCCCGCCATGTGCCTGGCTTGGAGAAAACCCGTTATTGTGTAGCGGTCGCCCGGATACGCCCGGGCCGGCACGGTCAGGTCGCTTACGCGCACGTTTTTGGGTTGTTTGTCTGAACCCAGTCCCACGGTAAAGATAGGCGTCTTGGCTTCGCGGGCCAACTCCACGGCGGCCTCGGGCGATATGCCGGCATTTTGGCCGCCGTCGCTAAACAGCACGATTCCCGCCAGCGTCGAGCCTCGTTCCTTCTGGATCAAATCCCGCATGGCTTGCCCCAGCCGGGTTTCCGTGCCGGAAGGAGCAAGGATTTTTTCCCAATCCGGGCGGCGTTTCGGGGTTTGCGCTTTCCTTTTCGCCGTCATTGGTTTTAATTTCGTCCGGCGGCTTTGTGCCGGCGGAGTTCTTGTCGGCATCGGGTTCCGCAAGCTTGTTTAACGTCACTGCGCGGTCGGTTTTCAGGTCGTCGTTAAACTGGTAGATCGAAACATCCTGCTTTTTTCGGAGTTGTGCAAGAAAATCAGTCTCCTCGATCATCGACGCCACTTGATGCAAACGGCTGTCGGCGCCGGAAGACGCCTGCCACCGACTTTTTCTCCGCCGCCCTGCTTGCCGGCCGGTGTCTTGACCGGCTCCAAATCTCCCGCGCCCAGTCCCATGCTCAAACTTGTATCCACGAGCAATACCGCCTTGGAGTTGCGGACCATTTCGCGTTCCAGTCGCCAATGAGGCTGCAAGAACATAATCAGCAATCCCAGGAATGCGGCGGTTCTTAGGGCGGTCAGAATCCAGCCCAGAAACATCGGCAGTTCAACCGCGTCGCGCCGATACATATATCGCACGAATAGCATTATCGCCAGGCACACGCCGACGGGCAGAATCCAATCGGAATTCGATTGGATGCGTCCCCATTCGAAAGTTGTGCGGGAAACGCCCTGGGCCATTAGCGGCAAGACTTCGTGAATCATCGCGCACCTCCCGCCAGTCTCGGCATTTCCGGGCCGACACGGCCCGGCTCTGTAGGGGCCGCGCGACGAGGCGCTGGGATGATAGCTGGCCGACCAGGCAAGAATCTGCTCCAGCAATAGCAACGACACCAGTGCGTATAGAATGACATCGCTCAGATCGTATCCGGCCATTTCATCGGTCGCCGATTGGAACATCGAGGCCTGCTCATATTCATATTTCAATCCCTTTAACCGCTCGGCCAATTGGCTCTTGTCCAAGGCTGCCAGGTTGCCCTCGGCCGGATCCACGTTAAAAGCAAAGCGGCGAATCTCGGCCGAATTATCGCTGCGTGTAAGCCGGGCCTCGTAAATGCCGCTTGCGTCGGTTTCGTTAAGCGCGACGGAAAGTTTGCCTTCGGCGTTGGGCGCAGCATCGACCGTGGCCGTGGGCGATGCGCCTTCCCGCGGAGTGACGAATCGGACTTGCGCCTGGTATTTTGCCGGATCGAGCGTCAACTCCAATGGTTCCCCGACAATCCGCGTATCGTCGGCCGAGTCGCGTTGGCACAGGTAGGCCTGCAAATCTTGCATGACTACGACGAAACTCGGATTTCGCGCCCAGTTGTTCCACGTCGGGGCGGCAGTGGTCAAAAACGCCACCACCCGGCCTTTGCCGTATCTCTGTTCCACCACCAGCGGCGCGCCGTTGCGGAGCCGGGCGATTACGCGGACGGTCGAATCGGCCTCGGGCCGCCAATCCTCGGGCACGGCAAAATATCGCTGCACCATCACCGTCTGCAAAAAAGTGTTCCGCCGCTCGGCGAATATGCGGAAAATAAAATGCTTGTCGACCTGCACGTCCGGGGCGGTTTCCAGCCGATCGATGGGCAGTTCGGCCGGTCCTTTCAGGGGCAGGGGAAAAAGCCCTTTGCCGCCGCGGTACAATTCATCATTGAAAAATTTGGCCTGGCACTGCTCGCCCAGGAAAAATGCCACTCCGCCGCCCGCCGCCACGTATTGTTCCAATGCCTTGACGGCCGACTTATCCAAGCGGTCGACGTTCGCCAGCATGAGCGCCCCAAAACCATCCAGCGGTTTTTGACTGAGAAATCGGGGCGTTTCCAATTGCGGGCGCAACCCGGTGCGCACCGATCCGCCCGGGGCCGCGGCCCAATTCAGAAATTGGGCGTCCCGGGCTTGCGCGTCGCCGTCGACCATCAGCAGGGGCACGTCGTTGGGCAGATCGATTGTGTAAAACCGATAGTTGTCCGCGGCCACGGCGTCGCTTTCCAGCCGTGCGGTGATCTCGTGCGATCCCTCCGATTGAAAACTCACTTGGAACCGCTCTTTTACGGTTTTGCCCGGCGGAATTTCCGAAAATATGACCGGCGGACGCACGTGGCCGTCTTCGCCCAGGGCCACCGATACGTCCTTGGCCGGCGTATTGCCGAAATTAGTGACCGCCACGTCCATGAACCACGGCACGCCGGCCGCGCGGATCCCTTCTTCCGGCTTGAGTGAGGCGATGGCCAAATTCGGACGCACTTGATCGATGCAATTGACAAGGCGTATTTTTTCGTCCTGTGCGGTTTGCCATTGCTGAAGCATCTTTTTCACGTCCACCGGATCGTTCCAATCTTTCCAGCGGAAATCGGAAACGATGTACAAAATCCGCCGCTCGTCATCGGGCTCGCCCAGCAACTGATTGACCGCCCGCAAGGCCTCGGCCGGTCCGGCATTGGTTTGCGAAACCTCCATCTTTTTCAGCGTCTCGGCCAATTTGCCGGCAAAATCGTTGCCCAGGCGATAACTGATCAAGTCGTTCTGCGCGGATCGATGCCGCCGCGCATGCGAAAAAGGCAGCAGCGTGAAGACCTGCGGTTGCACGTGCCGGGCGGCCTCCGCGCCGATGCGTTCGATCACCCGCTTGGCCTCGGCAAAGGCGGTGGTGTCGTCCCAATGATCGGACATGGAAAAGCTGTCGTCCAGCAGGATCACGTGATGCGTTTTCGTTCCGCCCATGAGACCGCCCCAATAATGACGCAGCAAGCGGCTGTGCAACCAGTAAAACAATGGCCGCGATTGCCGCCATCCGCATCAGCAGCAAAAGAAATTGCTTAAGAAGGATCCAGGTGCGATGCTTTTTTTGACTTGCGATCAGGAATTCCATTGCCGCCCATTCCACTCGGTGATGCCGCATCATGTTGATCAAATGGATCAACACCGGCAAGCCGATGATCGGCAGTCCCCAAAGCAGCAATGGATGAACAAAAGTCGGCATGTTTATTTGTATACACCATCTCGTTCCCGTGCTCCGCGTGGGAACGTTTGTTTCTATTTTCTTTGTTTCCCCAAGCTGTTGCTCAAATAAGCGGCCAAGGCGGCATCCAGGGGCTGGCTGGTGCGCAATTGCACGTAGTCGGCCTGATGCCGCGTACAACCCAGGCGCACTTCCTCCAGATACCCGTCTAGGGCCGCCAAATATCCTTCCCTTAAGGCGCGGGGATTGCAGCGAAGCTGATCGGCCGTTTCCATGCCCTCGAAACGCGTCGGCCCGGTAAAGGGGAAGTCCAATTCGTCGTCGTCAAGCACGTGGAATACCATGATGTCGTGCCCGCGGCTGCGCAGCAGCCTCAGACCCTGGAACAATCCTTCCCGCTCAACCAGCAGATCCGAAACCAGCACCATCAAACCGCGGCGGGGATAGTTTTCGGCCACGTTGCGGAGAATCTGGTAAAGGTTGGTTTTGTTCCGCGGCGAGCAGATCTCCATCGCCTGGAGTATCGAATCCAGATGGTTCCGCTTGGTCCTCAAAGGCACGGTCATGCGCACGGCGTCGTCGAAGGCCACGCAGCCCACGGCGTCTTGCTGCCTGAGGAGCAAATAGGCCAGGCTGGCGGCGATGCTGCAGCCGTATTCATACTTGTTCATCGCGCCCTTGCCGTAGCGCATGCTGCCCGATACGTCGACCAAGCAGCGTGCAGCGGAGATTTGTTTCCTCCTCGAACTGCTTGACGTAGTAGCGATCCTGCTTGGCCCAGACTTTCCAATCGACGTAGCGCAGGTCGTCGCCGTAAGTGTACTGGCGATGCTGGCGGAATTCGATCGACTGCCCGAAGTACGGGCTGCGGTGCATTCCGGAAAGGAATCCTTCCACCACGTACCGCGCCCTGAGATCGAGCCTGGCGATCCGCTTGATCGCTTCAGGATGCAAAAATATTTTGGAATCGCGGGTCATTGGTTAGCTCGTCTTCGCGGCTGGGGGTGATTGCCAGAATCCGGTCGATGATTTCGTCGGGCGTTACGCCTTCGCTTTCCGCCGTAAAACTCAACACCAGCCGATGCCGCAGCACCGGTTTGGCCAGCGATTGGATGTCTTCGCAGGTAACATACGTGCGGTCGAGCAAAAGGGCCCTTGCCTTGGCGCCTAGGATCAAAAACTGCACCGCCCTGGGTCCGGCGCCCCAGCCGAGTTGGTCGGCGACGAAATCCGGCACGCCGGGCTCGCGGACCCGCGTCTGGCGCACCAAGGCCAAGGCGTAGCGAATGATGTGATCCGACACCGGAACCTCGCGAACGATCCGCTGCAATTCCAGAATCTCCGCAGGCGGTCAACACCGTCTCGATGTTGTCGACCTGCAAAGACGTGGTTCGCCGGGCAACCTCGAACTCCTCCTCGAAACTCGGATATTTTACATACACCTTGAACATGAAACGATCTTGTTGCGCCTCGGGCAGTGGATAAGTGCCTTCCTGCTCGATGGGATTCTGCGTGGCCAGGACGAAGAACGGATCGGCCAGGGCGTGCCGCACCCGCCCGGCGGTGACCTGCCGTTCCTGCATCGCCTCCAACAGGGCGGCCTGGGTTTTCGGCGGGGTGCGATTGATTTCGTCGGCCAGGATCACGTTGCTGAACAGCGGCCCTTCCAAAAAACGAAATTCCCGCGAACCGGTGGAACGGTTTTCCTCGATCACGTCGGTGCCGGTGATGTCGGCAGGCATCAGATCGGGCGTGAACTGGATGCGGCTGAAACTCAGATTCAGCGTCCGCGCCAGGGTGCTGATCATCAGCGTCTTTGCCAGCCCGGGCACGCCTTCCAGCAGGCAATGCCCCCGGCAAAAAAGCGAAATCAACAGTTCTTCGATCACGTCCGTCTGGCCGACGATGACTTGGGCCAACTGTTCCATGATCTTTTGCCGCGCTGAGCCGAGGCGTTCGATGGCCGCATTATCCCGGGAGTTCAGTTGTTGCTGTGTCATACTTGTCTTTCTTAGATGTGATGAAGATCGAAAAAGTAAAGTCATTGTGTTTAATCGGAGCCGGACCGTGTCGGTCCGATAAAAGCCGGGGTGACACGTCCCGGCTCTGACTTTTTTCCGCACGTTGTTTCTGAGCCCCAAAATATGTTTTTGCATTCAGCGTTGATAAATAGGCAGGGCCCCTTTGGGGAGTTGCAGGATGGTGAGATTGACGGCGGTGGTAAAGACGGGACCGATGTAACCTTGGTTCCAGGAGCCGTCGGCCCCGGCGTCTTGAACGATCCGCTCGAATATTTTATCGCGGTAGGATTCCCAGGCCTTGCCGCCTTCGCGGTAAAGCACTTGGGAGTAGTAATAGTGTGCATAATGCCAATGTCCGAATCCCTGGTTTGAAATGTTGTCTAGTTGACGGCGGCAATACTCCATCAGTTTGGGGACGTATTGGCTGTCGTACTCTCCGGCATTGAACAGGCAGGCGATGGCCGCGGCGGTAATGGCCGGCCGTCCTCCGCCGCCCTTGGAATTATATTGTACGCCACCGTCGGCGCCGGTGCAGTTTTTGATGTATTTTACGGCTTTATCGATTATTTCCTTGGGCACGGGAATGCCGGCGTTTCGGCAGCCGCGAAGGCCTTGAATTTGCGTGATGGTGGTCGATCCTTCATCGAATCCCCCGCCGTCTTTTGCGCTCACGTAACCCCAACCGCCCGGCTCGGTTTGGGCCTCGCCCGTGAAGACCACCGCCCGGGTCAAAACGTCGACCAATTGGGCCCGCCGCTCGGCGTCTTCTTCTTCGCCCAGCACTTGCGAAAGAAAAAGCATGGAAAAACCGTGCCCGTATGTATAACGGTCGTCGCGCGTGGGATCGCCGATCAGTCCGTTTTTGCGGCTGCGGCTGACAAGATAATCCACCGTGCGCCTGATATTCGCCGCATATTTGCCTTGCGTGGTCGTGGAGCCCTCGCACAAAAAGGCAATGCCCGACAGGGCGGTCATCGAAGTAGGGTAACGCTCGTTATTGGCCGACCAACTGCCCAAGCGCGTCTGGTGAGCGGCCAGCCACTCCAATCCGCGATTGACTACGCGATCCACGTCGGCGTTTTTCACGGCCGCCGTCGCCTGCCCGGCAATAACGCGGTAAATAATAACGCGATCAACAAAAATATATATGTATTTTTCATATTCATAAAGGCAGAACTATGTCCGGCCGGGATAATCACTATAGTTTCACGATCAAGTAGGGTGCGTGCTCGCACGAACGCATGGTATTTTTCCCGCGAAATCGTGTGCGTGCATGCACGCACCCTACGACTCACGGACTTTCCGTAATAGAAAGTATTTACGGCTCCTCATCGTCAAGCGAATCCTCCCCGGGCAGGCCGAACATCTGGCCCATTGTCTTTTCCAGCGACTTTAACAAGGCTCGGGCGGCATTCCCCTGGGGTTGTTTGGCTTTTGCTGCCTGGCGCTGTTGTTCGGGCGGCTGGTACGGCTTGTCGGTAAATGTCAATGTGACGGTTTGGGTTTGCATCATTAGATTGACGGTCTTATTCTCCGC
Source organism: Pirellulales bacterium (assembly GCA_963844755.1). Lineage (GTDB taxonomy): Bacteria > Planctomycetota > Planctomycetia > Pirellulales > Thermoguttaceae > JBEKIK01. The sequence continues at coordinate 386,955 of CAWJPM010000006.1, read as the reverse complement.
ATTTCCCAGCGACGTTGAATATGCCGCTTGGTCTGGGAAACTCGTTGCTATAAACCGCCCGGCCGGATCGTTTGTCGATACCCAGCACGGTTAATAAGGCGCGGCCGGGTGAATTTTGTTTTTGCTCGAATCTCTGACATGCGAAACAACAGTATGGGCAGGTCCTCGCGGTTGGCTTGGTCAAAAGCTGCTGATCCTTGATCTCGACCGGCTCCGGCCAGACGAGTTTTCCGCTCCGGTCGATGGCATATAAGCGGCCTTTTAAAATCTGTTTCGAAGGAGTGCCCAGCGGCTGCAACGGACGCAACTGGGGAGCGTTTGGATCCTGATACGAATCGTGAGCCAATACCAGGTATTGATTTTCCCACGCCATCAGCGTTAGCTCGGCCAGATAGGGCTGGGCTTTCAGATTTAATTCGGCGATTGGGCGGCCGTCGGCCAAATTCAAAAGAACAAATTCCCCTTTGGGTTCCAGAATGCCGATGAGTTCGTTCCCCAGAATGGAATATTGGGCATGAACTGAGAACTCCCGGCTCGGCCACACCGATTTTTGCGTCCAGGGATCAAAAACTTCCAATATGCGGCGATTATGTTCCAATCGCCAAAAAAGCAAGTTCCGGCCCAAGGCGATCGGGCAAGTATCGCCCAACGGCGAATAGCTTTTTGTCACCTGTCCGCCGGAATTACCGACGCTTATTTCCGTGCGGGGAATCTTTCTCGTGCCCGCCGCTTCGCCGTCTAATGCCCGCAGCACAAGGGCCTCGGGCTTATCGGGCGGAAGCACGAATACATATTCGTCATCGCCGAAAACAACGCTGCCCTGCGGAATGTCTTGACGCACCCAAAGCGTCGCTCCGCTAAACGGATCCAGGGCGATTATGCTCCGCGAACGCTGCAAGCATACATATCGGTCGGTGGCCGCCTCCAGATCGTGGTTTTGATTGTACATTTGCATCATCCGCAATTGCACCACGCCCCCAAACGCTCCTTGCGGAAAAATCGGTTGCATGTCGGCCGGGTCGCCGGATATGTCGGCCATGCTTTGAGACCACAAGATTTTGGGCGGATTCTTTTCGCCGGCCCGCAGCGTATCGATGGCAAACAAGCTGCCCCCCGCCGAAATCAGCAACAGATGCCCCAACGCCCGCGCATGTGCAATCCCTGGATTATACACATTATATTGCTGGCGCCGCGGGCGGTCTTCATTTAATGGGATTTTCCACAGTTCGTTGCCCAATCCATCCGAGGCTGATAGCTCACGCCTGTTCTGGTCAAAGGTCAGGTTTACGTTTTCAAAGTATGGACCGGGCATTCCTTTGAATTCCACGGGAAGACGCCCGTAGTTGTTTGATATGCCGTTTCTTGCGTCCTTCGCCGCATTTTCCACGTTTCCCACCGGCCAGGGATCTTTGCGATCGAGCAGTTTGAGTATGCCGTTGTCCGCGGGCAGATCATTCGATTAGTTGTTCGGCCGTTTTCCCCTCGCGGCAAACCACGTTGCCGAACCGCCGGCGGAGCCAGTCGTACGTCGATGCGGCCGATTCCTCTCGCCCCATTTCGCGCAGCATTTCGGCGACTTCAGCCAAGGCGGGAGGATTGGCCGCCGGATCCGGCGAAGGATGGCTCTCCCAAAGCGCCATCTCGGCTTCCAGCATGCGGCGAGCCAGTATAAGCTTGCGAACCAATTCCGCCCGGGCCTCTGCCGCAATCGGCTGGTTGCCGAAATAAGCCAGAAATCGCCGCAGCGATTCGATCGATCCCGAAGATTTGGCCGACTGGTATCGATCGCGAATCGCGGCGTCGATCTTTTCGGCCGTTTCGCCCTTGGCTTCCATGACAAGCGACGCCAATTGGGCCTGAATCCATCGATCGCGGCGCACCGATAGCGACTTGCCCGCCGTTTCCAACGGCAGCGAATCGGTTTCCAAGATCAATCAACTTCTGGCATGCCTCGAAGGCGGCCGCCAAATCGCCGGACTCGCCGCAACCCCGCGGTCATCAGGCGAAGATAATTCGCCTGCTGCGAAGGATCATCCAAGAGTTGTTCGATTTCGGCGGTTTGGCCGCGATAAGCCGCAAACTCCTGCTGCAATCCTTCCAGCAAGGCGTCGCGCAGCAGTTCGCGGCTATGAGGATCGGCTTCGGCTGCATAAGCGCGGCGGAAATAATCGATCGCCTCCGCGCGCTTGCCGGCATCGAGCAGAATTTCGCCCTGCAAACACAGCGCATCGGCATCGGCCGGATTCGCCGCCAATCGCCTCTGGATTTCAGCAGTCGCCGTGTCCAGTTGATAAAAAACGTCCACTCCCTCGTAACCTTGCGAAATCACGCGGCCTTTGTAGCAGATCAGGTTGCCCGGCACGAAGCCCTTGCGGGACTTGGAAAGATGGATTATTTTGCCTTCAGCTCAAGTCGATCGTGGCCACTTCGGCCGAATCCAGGGGCAGAAAATAGCGATCGCCGCTCATAAAACCGCGGCCGCTGGGCATCGCGCGTTCAGGCAGGGAAATTACCCGGCCCTCCCAGCCCGGTTTCCCGTCGGCCAGGCGAATAGCCTGCACCTGATGCCGTCCCGCCAAAACCACTTTGCCTTGATGTACGCATGCCGTATACATGTCGTCTTGCCGTTTGTATTTCCATCGCAATTCGCCGTCGATGAGGTTCAGGCAGTGCAGCGAGTCGGAGTCGATAGGCGTGACCAGAACTCGGCCGTCGGCAATGCACACGCTGGCGTCGACTGCACGATTCGCCGGCAGTCCGGCGTCTCCATAAGCGGATATCGGCATCCGCTCCATTTGATCGCTCTGGCTATCGCGTGCGTAGCGATAGCCCCATAACAGCGAGCGGGTAGCCAACTCCACGGCCACCAGGGCCCCCGTGGAAGTTGGGCACACCAAAATCCCGTCGGCGTATGAGGGCGAAATACCCGACATTCGCCGTACGGGCGGAATTTGTTGAGAGTTCTGCTCCATCACGGCCAACAATTGTTGCGACCAGGAAAGATTCCCATTGGCGGCATCCAATACCAATAGGCGGATTTCGCCCTTCATTTCCGCCAGCACGTACAATTGCCCCATCAAAGGCAGCGGCGGACCGAGGAAAAAAGTATCCGCCATGCGAACGCCAAAATCCTCGGCATCCCCTCCCGACTGCCACTTGAGTTTGCCTGTGCGGATGTCGTAAGCCGCTAGCCGATTGGAGGCCTTGTTAATCGCAAAGTTATTGAATATTGATTCCCCTGCGAACGGAATCCATACCCTGCTCCGGCCCCAATTCTTCAATGGCAAACACCAGCCGTCCGTCGCTGCTTAACGTGCCGAAGGTGGCGTCGTTCAATGCGCGATGGCTCAGCATAACGGCCATTAAGGACGCTTGCACATTCGGATCGTTATCGCCGGCGACCGCGGAAATTTTCCGGCAAATCGTCCACCGGAACTTCCCATAACCGCTTGCCGCTGGCAAAATCCAACGCCTGTAAATTTTTATATGCGCGAATTAGCACCACGTCGTCGACCACCAGCGGGTGCAAACCGGGCAACACCGCCAGACCTCGTTCCAATATGCCACGGCGGGTCTGCCGCATAACCTCTTCCGTCAAGGGATCGTCGGTCGCCGGCGACTGCCAACACAGGTTCATAAGCGGAGCACTGCCGCTGGCCATCGCGTTGCGCTGCGGATTGCCCCGGAACATCAGCCAACGATCGGCTTCGGCCGACTCGGATACCTGTCCGTTTCCCACCAGTTTTATCAGCCAGTCGAGGACTTCATTGCCATTGTTCAGTAAAGTAACTTTCTCGTCGGCCGCTTTCATGGCGAGTTGGGGATGATTTCGGCGAAACGTCAAAAGCGCCTCGCGCGCCTTGTCCGGGCGCCGGATTGGAGCCAGCCGGTAGCCATTGCCAAGGAAAGGGCCGGCTCGAATTGGTCGCTCGCTTCGGACGAGTCCGCCAGCCGTTGCAAGGTTAAGGCCCCTGCCAGCGGTCTGCCATGATCGAGATGATCCAAACCGAGCAAAAAAGTAGCCTCGTAACCTGCGCGGGTATGGAAAAATCGCCGCGAAACTTCGGCCAAACTTTGCGCATCGCCCGCGGCAACCGCCTCTTCCAAAAGTCGTTTGGCCTTTGCCCCGAACTCCAACTCGTATAACTCCCGCCCCTCGCGAGGCATTTGGCCGATCAGATGTTGCGCCTCGGCCTTCAAACTGCGATGCAGGGGTTTATCTATTTGCGGTTGGAAAAAGTAGTCTTCCGGACCCTCAAGTATGGCCCCTAAATTCTCCACCGCCTCGCCATATCGCCCCTTGGCAATCAACTCTTTGGCCTGGGATAGTTTTTGCAGGGTCCGCCGGTCCGGTGGAAGAAAAATATTGTCGCTCGGATCATCGCTGTTTGCGGGATTATTTGCCACAATAACAGCCATGCCCGGAAACGGTTGTCCTCGGATTCTCCGTTGAGGTTGTGGAAAAAGAGGTCCCGGCTGTCCGAAGGCATCTGCCGCAAGGGTTGAAAAAAGAACTGTCCAAAGCAAAAAAACCGTCCCGATTTTCGCGGGTGCCATGTTTGCATGGTCGGCGAAAATGCGACTGTCCCCTTTGGGCTGCCTTGGCATCGGATTCATCAATTGGTCCTTTTTTTGAGCCATATGTCGCGCATCTAACCGGCATGCATGGAATGGCCCATCTTTTGTATGGCGCCGACAGGAAAAAACTCATCGCTTTTCCTGCTGACTTTATTCTATACGTGCCAATCTACCCCGGAGGGGATAATTATCGCGTAACTTCAAGCAACTAAATATCTTAGATGATTTATAAGCCATTGGCAAGATTTCGCCTCCATTGGGCACATTTCGATGCATTTTAAATGCCAATTTACGCAGATATTCACTCTATAGTGCTATTATCAATTACCCTGTATGTTTTTACGTTATTCGTGACCCGAGTGATCGGTTTTTGTTTCTGTTTACAATCCTCATGCCCATCCCCAAATCCTGACCTCAGCCGGAAAAACCCCAAAAAAACGGGAAAAAACGTCGTAAAAATGATTTTCTTGCAGAAAATCCCGGGTTTTTACCATTTTACGGGTTGCTTTTTTCGCAAAACTGACTTAAATCATCATGTCCACACGTTCGGACAGTCAAGTTGTTTTCCGTTTTAACCATACATGGAGGGAGATAGTTTATGGCCAAAGCAGCCAAGAAAGCCCCATCAAAGACCGAGATTCTCAGCAATATCGCCACTGCAACCGACCTGCCCAAGAAAAAGGTGGCCGAAGTGCTCGAAGCGCTAACTGCTGAAATCAAGAAGAACCTGAGCAGTCGCGGACCCGGCATCTTTGCCTTGCATGGTCTGGTGAAGATCGAGAAGAAAAAAGTTCCTGCCCGGCCGCCGCAAAAGAACTGGCTGAACCCTTTCACCAAGCAATTGGAAGATCGTCCGGCCAAGCCGGCCTCGGTGAAGGTAAAGGTTCGTGCCCTTCGGGCCTTAAAGGACATGGTCGCTTAAGCCGGCCCAAGATGATCGAATTCAAGCAAACCGCTCGCCCGCACACAACCGCGGCCGAGCGGTTTCGGTTTTATTTACCAAAAACCCGCGACCGCCGCTCGCGCCGAGATGGAAACCAGGATTGTTCATACCCCCTCGCTTCGCACTTCTCAAGAACCACAGTACATCGGCATCGGCCTAGCGCCGAGCAAACACCATGGCAGGCCCCGATTCTGCCAACATGGATTAGTTCGGTTCGGCCTTCCTTCATTGGCCAGTCGGGACCAATCATCTTCCGTTCATCGGACTCTGACAATGACAATTGTCATGTCGTCGTCTTGCGCCACGTTTCCCGCATAATCACGAGCCGCCTGGTAGATCGCCTCGGCAATCTCCTGCACCGGCTTCTGCCGATGAACCTTTACGGTTTCGAGAACGCGAGCCAGACCGAACTGCTCGCCGCCGGCCGATCGCGTTTCGAGTATCCCGTCACTGAGCAGCAGAAGAATCTGCTCGTGCTCTAGGATTATTGACGGCCCCTGACCGATTTCTCCTTCTTCCAGGATGCCCAGGGGCAGGCCGGTGCTGGACAATGTAGTAACCTTTCCGCACGCATCGATCAAATGGGCTTCGTGCCCGGCGCCGGCATAGACGAGAGCACGGGTGCTCGGGTCGAGTCTCGCAAAGAACAGTGTGATGAAACGATCATCTTCCATATCATCATGGACGAGCCTATTCGCCTTAGTGAGGATCTCAGCCGGATCGACGTGTGTGCGTGCCAACGCTCGGAGGTAAGAATGAACCAGAGCCATCAGCAAAGCCGGCCCGATTCCGTGACCGCTGACGTCCCCGCAGACGATTCCGATGCAGCCATTGGGCATCGGAATGTAGTCAAAAAAATCCCCGCCGGTGGCTGCGGCGGGAAAGCATGCCCCGCCAACCTCAAAACCCGCTAGCGCTGGTGGGCCGGAGGGAAACATCCGCTGTTGAATCTGTCGTGCAGTTTCCATGTCGCGTTCCATCGCGACAAGCTTGTGGTGGGATTGCCGCCAACGATGTTGCAGGGTAGTCACGAGCCACGTCGCCGCGGCGAACGCGACGAAATCTGACCCGTCTTCGACAAGCTCCATCCGTAGCGAATAAGTCGGCGAAACGAAGAAGAAATCCAATGCCAGCATCGACAGAATCGAGGCCATGAATCCGGCGGCCCGCCCCGCGTACCAACTCGTAAGGATCACGGCCACGAAGAACAAGAGTACCGGCGGTTGTTGGTGCAACGGCCGTACGCCTTGAGTCACCAAGAGGGCTAGAGCCACGCTGGCGATTGCGAACGCGTAACACGTCACCCTGCCAAAGCGAAGAAGGAAAGGCTGGTCGGCGGATGAGGGCACGGCAACCGAGAGCCTGGCCAAACGTCGGACGTTTTGCCAACTTCTGAACACATGGCCCTCACTTCAAGCGTTTGCGCACGTAATGGACGTTCCGTTCCGTTCCGTACATCCGACATGCTCGAATATCTGCAGGTCTGTAAAACCAGCATCGGACTTCAATAGGATCCGTGCCCTTATGAAAACACGCACCGGTCGTGTTTCCGACCGTACCACCTCCTACAATTATTCCTATGCCTCGTACGTGAGGCATACAATATGTTCCTTCATTCCGGGTCTTATACCACAGGCTTCGATTTCCTAGAAGAGCCGCTAGACTCGTTAGGCAAAGTCGTCGATACATCCGGCGGCCTCGGAGGTAGTTGCTGCGGCGCATTATTCGGATTGAACATCGGGTTTGGCGGAGTGGGCATTATTTCGGGCATCGGCGCTTCGCCCGGGGCCGGCACGCCGGGTTGTTGAGCGCCTGGCGGCGGGGTGACTGGCATGCATATCTCTGGCGCGGGCGGCGGATTAAGTCGTATTTCCCAACCCCCGCCCAGGGCACGGTAAACCGAAATCAGGCCTTGGGCAATCTGCCCGCGGGCTTGTGCCCAGGCGTCTTGCTGTGTTATCAAGTTCTGTTCGATCAGGGCATAGCGGTTGAAGTCAAAGCCTGTTTGACCCGTCTCGTAAAGCCGCAATGTGATGCCGCGGGCGATCTCTCCGGCCTTTACGCTATCGTTTAGAATCTTCGTGCGCTCTTGGGCTTGCAAGAAAGTCACCAGATCCGTCTTCGACTTCCTGGTTTGCCACGAGCACCGTATTTTGATAGGTCGCTATCAACTCTTGAAATTTTGCATCCTGTAAGTGGACGTTATTCACGATTCGCCCATAGTTGAGGAGTTTCCAATTAAACGAGGGGCCGACGTTGCCGTTGAATGCTTGCGGTGGTAAACAAATTGGCGAAATTCTCCGGCCGACCATCCCATCTGCGCCGCCTATGGAGAATATGGGGTAAAGATCGGCCTCGGCGATGCCGATTTGTTCGGCCTGTGCGGCGGCAGTGCGCTCGGCCCGCCTGATGTCCGGGCGGCGGCGGAGCATTTCGCAAGGAATGCCGATGGCTACTTCCGGCGGAGTAGTGGGAATCGACGCGTTGCCTAACATACACATTAAATCGGCCGGGGGTATGCCCAGCAGGGTGCACAATTGATCGTTGGCCTGGCGCATGTCGATTTCTAACAGAGGAATGGCCGCTTCGGTCTGCTTCAAAGTGCTTTCGGCCTGTTGAACATCCAATTCGGCAAGGGTGCCAACCCCCAAACGGGTCTGTGTTAGTGCGTAAACGCTCCTCTGCACTTGCACATTCTCGGTTAGCAGCTTGATCCGCTCTTGGTCGGTTCGAATCTGCACGTAATTTGAAGCAACATCGCTCAACAGCGTGACCATCACATCGTCGTAGTCCGCCACCGAAGCCCCCAACTGATCGTCGGCCGCTTGTATTGCCCGGCGCAATCGGCCCCAGATATCGAGCTCCCATTGCAGATTGAAGCCGAAGTTCCATTGGTCGAAAAACCCGCCTGGAGTGGAACCGAAACGCGAGTAACTTCCTGAAGCGGTTTGCGATTGCGGGAAAAATTCTCCCTTGGTGATAGCGAGCTGATATCGTGCCTGAAGCACGCGGAAAGCGGCTTCCTTCACCGTAAGATTTTGCCGATAAGCGCAGGCAATCAGGTTGTTCAGCACCGGATCGTTGAAAACGGTCCACCACTGGCTTATATCCTCGCATTGGCCGCGAATGCGGACGTCGGCGGCATCGATCCAGTTGTTGGCCACGGGGGCCGCAACCGGACAGTAATTGGGCCCTACCTTAAAGCCGTTGCGCACGTACTCATACGGATTCGTACAACCGGCGAACATCATAACCAGCGAGGCAACAGCCGCCATGGAAGCTTGTCGTGGTCCAAGTGCTCGGAGCATCCTTGCTATCCTTTAGACGGAAAAATGTTCCACTCAAACAGGCGATGCTCAAATTGCCCGCCCGGTTCATCCCGGTGATGATCGTCATAACCATCCAATTAGTCACAGAAGTCAAAAACGGACTTTGTATCAATATCGGCTCAATAGGTGTTACCAATTCGCCCGCTTCGATCAGCCCGGTGATGATCGTCATAACCATCCAATTAGTCATAGAAGTCACAACCGAACTTAATATTAATTATTACCAGAACATTGGCAGTTTTTGCCCGTATAACGCATGTATCCTGCCCATTTTCACTTTGCCAACTAAGAGCCTATCCTAAAAAGTCCCCTCTCCCTTCGGGAGAGGCCTAGGGTAAGGGCTGAATCGCCGTGAATTCCTGCATCTAAACTCTTGCTGTGAATGAAGTTTTATTTTTTAGGATAGTCTATAAGCCCGGCAACACAGATTGTGCCACTGCCTGCTCGTACGCAGTGCTGGGGGGAAGTGCCGCAAAAAAACAATGCTGACAAGACATGCATAGACAAATTCACTGCCTTGCATGGCCGGGCCGGTAGTCATGGCACGCAACTTGCCCTCTAATTTCATTTTGTTATTATTAGCTCTGATTGTTTCGCAGCTGAAGTCCCCTGGACCGGATTCTCGATGGCTGCTGGCGTAGAACCGCCCAAGTCTTTTAATAGTCGCACAGCCACTTGATCTTTGGGTATCTTCGCAACTATATCCTCGAGTTGCGATTTAGCCGCGTCTTTATGTCCCATCATAATGTCCTGATAGAAGAGCACGAACCGCGCGTCCATCGCGTCTTTATGATCGTGAATGTAATCCACCAAGGCTTCGAGTTGTTTGGTATATGTCGGCAGATCATTGTAATAGCCGTAAAGAGCGTTCCAATCAGAAGGCGGACCAATTGAAAGAGCCGCGTGGGCCTAGATATTCGCCCCTTTATAATCTTTTAGGGCAAATAAAGCCAACGACATCAATTCATGCGCCTTGGCGTCTTTGGGCGATTCCACCGCGGCGTGGCTGCCCAAACGCAAAGCGTCGGAATAATCGCCGTTGCGGAAAGCGTCACGTGCCGAGTTCAAAAATTGATCGCCCCAATCGTTGGACGCCGCAATGTTTTCCCCGCTACTTGCAGAATACTGTTCGGTAACCGGAGAATAAGCGCTTTCCACGGCGGAAGTGTCCGAGTAATATCCACTCGGTTCGTAATAGCCATAGTAATCGTATGGCGAATAACCGTAGTCATAGTACGAGTTGTATGGATATCCGTACCAGGAGTAAAATGGGCCATAGTCCCAAAATGGGGACCAATACGGGAAAAATGCAAACGAACGAAAATGATCAAAATCATGATCATGATCGTATCCACGATTCCATGCATAATTGTTCCGCCACCAATTGTTGTTGTGGCTCCAAGCTTGCGGATTGACAGGATGCTGGATAGTGGATTGGAAATTTCCATTGTTGCGGAAATTAAACTGCTGCGCATGAAAACTGTTGTTGAAGGAATTGGAAGGCATGCGGCTGACAAAATTCCCGTTGATGCGCGGCGCCGCATTGAAATGCTGCGGCGAATACGAAAAACTGTGCATGCCGCCCCCGAAACCGGACATGCCAAAACTATGCATGCCGCTGCTAAAACCGCCGCTCATGCCACCGTGAAAACTACCGCCCATCCCGCCGTCATGCGCCATCAAGTTTCCTGAATTGGTGACGCTTATTAGCAAAACCATTGCTGTACTGGCTATTAAATTTTTGTAACGCATAGTCAATCCTCCATCATAAAAAATATGTTAAACACCTTGAAAGGCGATTCTTATTCATACGAACTTCTGTGGATGGCCCCTACAATGGATTCTATTCGGCCCCGCTATGGATTAAATACCCGCGTCGGGTCATGGAATCTTTAGGGCCCTTATCAATTCATGGATGCAATCCAGCGGCGGGATTTCTTGCGTCATAGCCGTTACCCATGCTTTTTAAGCTCATTACATAAATGTTTTTATTAAAAGAGCGGATCATCAGGGAATATCCTATGCCTTGCTCGTGACTTTCCTGATACATAAGGACAGAACTCCTGTTATAAATTTAACGAATGAACAATGTGGGCAATGAACCGCTTAATTACCGCTACTCGGTTAATAAGTAAACAGAAAAGGAGCGAAAAATGAGGAGTAACACGCTTGGCACTCTTGCGGATCGTTCTCCGTCGAAACTGCGTCGCGATAAAGCCCGTTTCCCCGCACGAACTAAATTCACCCCGAACGCTTTCAATAATCGCCAAAATCCGAATCTCGCTAAAACAATGGCGAGATCTCAGCGAGCCGGCCATGAGTATGTTCCCATCAATTCCTTATGGGGCATTAAAATTGGCGATCGAGTTGTGGGCATGGCACGCCTGGTTCAAGACGGACCGCAATCGGCCGAGATCGTCCTTTTCCGCATCGACCCCGAGTGGGCCCATACAAAGGTCCCTATAAACCTTATTCATTCACTTGAGAGTTTTTGCGTAAGTCATGGACAACCCAGCTTGGTTATACAACCGCATATCGTTCCCCCCTGGATTCTGACTCTAATGAACCAACGCGGTATATTCTTAAAACAAACTAAACAGGGCCAGAAAAATTAAACGCCTACGTCAAAAGCATCAAATGTGATACTTGGCACGTGGAAGATGCATGTCCCCGCCGTGCCCATTCGGCGTTTATGGCGTGTTTCTCTCATTACTAAAAGTCTTTTCTAGACTCGCAATGTCGTCTATGCCTTGTGCACATTCCATGTAACGTCAATTACGAAATACTATTGCGTTTTACATTGCAAATTAACCGTTTCGCGGCCAAACGGCTAGCAAACTCGGCTGGAACAGCCGTGTTTGCGGCTGAATAAGGATCATTCGCTACATCGGAATCAATAAATTACCGTTGATTTTGGTCTGCGACAAAAGAATAATTATTAATAGAGGAGGACGGGCCAATACCCAATTCGCTGAAAAGAGGTAAAAGTGTCCAAATTATTAACGCAGAACGGAAATTTGGAACCCAGCGAAAAAATCTGTCTGCTGATTGAAACCTTACACGGCCCGGACCCGAGCAAACGGCAGAGTACCAGGAAAGCCCTGGTGTCCATGGGTAAAGCGGCTGTAAAACCTCTTATTGCTCTCCTTTCCGACGCCGGGCCTCACGTTCGTTGGGAAGCCGCAAAGGCCTTAGGCAAGATCGGCGACCCGGCCTCTGCGCCCGCTTTGGTCGAGGCCTTGGAAGATGACGATAGCAATGTTCGCTGGCTGGCGGCCGTTGCTCTTGCAGCCATGAAGCACAAAGCTTTGATGCCCCTGCTATCAGCCTTGGTAAGACATCCCAATTCTATTTGGCTCCGCGAGGCCGCACACCACGTCTGCCGCGAACTGATCGGCAGAGAGTCGCTTCACGAACTTGTTCCTTTGCTAAATGCCCTTGAGCATCCCGATCCCGAGGTATCCGTGCCTTTAGCCGTCTATGATGTAATGCGGACGCTATATTCAGCCTCTTAAGACATCAAGTTTCTAAGACATCGAGAGCCCATCCCAAAAGTCATCCTGAGCGTAGCGAAGGATCTCGGCTGCAGCCCCATATTCTCCATTTTTGCCATTGTGTGTCATCTGAATTCTTCTCAGAATGACGAATATTGTTGCATAGAGTGTTTCTTGAAATAAAAATACCTCTGGTGGTTGGAGAAAAGACGGGAGCAAAAAGAATCTTTTCCTACAACTCACCAGAGGTTCAGGGCTTGCACATGCCGCTCTTCTCTCACGGCGCGAGGCAAGCTGGGTTATTCGTTTTCTATCTGGATAGCCACGTATCGGCTACCCTCCGGCGTACGCAGTAAAAGCAACACGCCCTTTTCCAAGGGTTTTTGTCCCAGGGCGTTGCTGAAATCTTCAATCGACTTGACCGGCTGCCGGTTGGCCTCGGTGATTATCATTCCCGTGCTCAATCCGGCCAGATCGGCGGGACTGCCGGAACGCACGTCCGTAATCACTACCCCATGATCGGCCGACACGCCCAATTGCTCGGCGATTTTCGGAGTCAATGTCTCTGCCTGGATCCCCAGCTTATCGAATCGGGTGGTCTCGCCTTTCTTCGTTTCAATAGCCGGACTGCCGGCAACTGCTGGTCTCCGAAGGCAGTTCAGCGCTGGTCACATTCAGCGCCATCTGCTTTCCGTCGCGGAGAATCAATAGCGGTTCCGTGTTGCCGATCTTGGCTTGTTCCACCAGGCTTTGCAGCTCTCTAGGTCCCGACACGGTCTTGCCCGCAAACTTTAGCACGATATCGCCGGGTTTCAATCCGGCCTTGGCTGCCGGGGTATCGGGCCTGACCTCCGTGACGACCACGCCCTGGTGCACCTTGACATGGAACTGGTCGGCCAAGGGTTGCGTGACCGGTTGAATAATCACGCCCAGATAAGCCCTGTGTACGGTGCCTGATTCCACGAGTTGTCGGCCTACCCATTTGGCAAGGTCGATGGGAATAGCGAAACCGACGCCTTGGTAAGTGCCGGAGTTGGTGGTGATGGCCGTATTGATTCCGATGACTTCGCCATCCAGATTTACCAGCGGTCCGCCGCTGTTGCCCGGATTGATGGCGGCATCGGTTTGTATGAAATCTTCGCGGTTGGAAATGCCCAGTCCGCGTCCTTTCGCGCTAACGATGCCGGCCGTGACCGTGCCTTCCAGTCCGAAAGGTTGTCCCAGGGCCAATACCCAATCGCCGACTTGCGTGGAATCGCTGTTGCCCAGTTTGACGGCTCTCAGCGTTCCGGCCCCTTCGATATGAAGCACGGCCAAATCGGTTGTGGGATCGGTTTTGATATCGACGGCCTTGAATTCGCGGCCGTCTTGCAGGCGGACCATTATCTTGCCTCCGCCTTCCACGACGTGGTTGTTCGTCAGGATCACGCCTGAGGGATCAACGATCAATCCCGATCCCGCCCCCATCACCCCGTGCCGTGGCATATCCGGCATCTCGTCGGGCAATTCCTTGAAAAACTGGCGGAATTGGGGATTGTTGAACAATTCGCCAAAAGGCGCGCCTTTGAAACCAAAGGAAAATTCCCGCGAATTATCGTCGGGAGACATTCCTTTATTGCCTCTTATCGCTCTTGCGCTCGACTACCGCGGGCCTGTTTGTGATCATTACCACCGAAGGTAGAACTTTTTCGGCCGCACTATGAAATACGGCCGATAGCTCCTTGGCGTAAGCCGCTGTCGATATCGGCTCCTTGGTATTTGCCGGACTAGAGGCGTTATTGGCCGTCATGCCCGATGCCGCCCCCGAATACCATGCCGTTTGCGACTGTGTTATTTGCCTGGCGCGCATAGGAAACGGCCCCCAATGCCAGCATGCCTACAATTGCTAGTACGCAGATACCGGCAATCGTATAATTGGTTTTAAACTTACATACAACCGGTCTTCATTACAATTCTCCTTTTTGCCATTTGGCAAAGTTAAAACCTGACAAGATGTGAACATTCAGTTTCCTCATAAGATTGGTTGCCGGAGACCTTGCCGTCTTGCATTACGATCCCATTTTCAGCCAACCAAATGGACATTCCGTTAAAATTTAGGGGCTCTAACAAAGCCTCCCCTCTCCCTTTGGGAGAGGGGCTAGGGGTGAGGGCATTATTGGTTTGAAAAGAGGTTTTGTTAGAGTTCCTTAATCAATTTTTCATGCCTAAATTCTTTTCATGCCAGATGGGAGGCTGTATCCGATGATTCTAAAGTGGTATATTAAACGAGGATTTTTGTTGGCAAAATAACAAATTAAAAAAACACTCCAAGCAAGTAGACGTATAGACTATATACGGGGGATAATACATGAGCACGCGGAGCACTATGTGAAAATGAAATTGACCACCAAGCTTTACACGTCAATTTTGGCGGTGACCGGCCTGGCCTTGCTTAGCAGCGTGCTGGGCTTATTTGCCACTTGGCAAATGGCAATCCTTATGCGGGAGATGACCGAAGATAATCTGCCCAGCATGCGTGAAGCCGAGAAAGTGGAAAGCTCGTTGTTGAAGCAGAACGCAGACGACGAATCTTATATACTCGATAACGGCAATCGGCGTTGGCTAAACGATCTGGCATACAAAAAAAAGCTTTTCCAGCAATGGCTCGCAACGGCCATGACCACGACCCACACTCCCAAGGAAATCGCTATTCTCAAACAATTGGAAAAAGACTACCGCGAATTCGACGAAAAGCGAGAACAAGTGTTTGCCCTTTTCGACAAGGGCGAGCCGGTAAAAGCCAGACAAGTCTTGCTCGAAGAATTGGATCCCATAAGCGATCGTGTCAACGATAGTTGTGAAGCATTTATCGAATATATCGAACAGTACATCGACACGGCCACCGCCCGGGCCGAGACCAGAACCAGGCATCTCATGTGGATCGTCAGGTGGTTTTGTAGGATTAACGGCCGTTTCCGGATGCGGGCTGTTGTGGCTGTTTATTTACGGCGTGCACGCTCCGCTGCGAAAAATGATAGCCGATGCCCGCATGTTCGCCGATGTGGGCCGATCGGACACGACCAATCCTCCCGAGGATGCATTCAGCGCCGCCGGTTTTTATCTGCGCACTCTGATGTCCGACGTGACCAATACCCGCTCGGCCTTGCAGCGCAGCAGGCAGCAGGCGATCAATGCCGAAAAACTGGCGGCGGTGGGAAAACTCGCCGCAAGTGTGGCCCACGAAATCCGCAACCCCTTGGTTGCAGTCAAGTTATGGTTGACCACCATCCAAAAAAAGAGGCAAACCGACACGGAACTCTGCCGCGACATGGATATGCTGTTGGATGAAATGACCCGCCTGGACGGCATTGTCCGCGACTTTCTCGAATTCTCCCGGCCCCGGGCTTTGAACGTCGAATCCCTGCAACTCGCCCCGTTCCTGGACGAAACTCTTGGAACTCGTCGGCCGCTCGATTGGAAGAAAGCCGAATAAATTTAGTGCGAAAATATTCGGCCGATTTGCCGCCGATCATGGGCGATGGGAAACAATTAAAACAAGTATTCATTAATCTATTGAACAACGCGGCGGAGGTCATGCCCGGCGGCGGCGAAATCCGCATTCTTGCCGCTTCCGCTTGCGATCACGATGCCCGCCGGATGGTAGTGGTCCGCATACAAGACACCGGGCCGGGAATGCCCGAGGAAGTTCAAAAACGGCTTTTCGAGCCTTTTTTCACCACCAAGGAAAGCGGCACCGGCCTGGGCCTGTGTATCGCCGCCGGGATTATGACCCGACACAACGGACGCCTGGTCCTGGAATCATCCACCGGCCATGGCGCTACCTTTGCCGTCTGGATTCCCGCCGCCGAGGCAAAACATGACGCAAATTTGCATTCATCGCAACCCAAGGTTAAAATATGTAAATAGGAATCGAATTGGCGCCGCAGACGGAGTAAGCAACTATGAGAACTGTTCTTTTCGCCGATGATGACAAGGGTTTTCGTGAAATCTGCAAAAGGATACTGGAAGACGAAGGCTACCGCATCATTCTCGCACGCAACGGCACCGAGGCCATCGGCGCGATCGAGGCGGAACGGCCGGACCTGGCGATCCTCGACATTCACATGCCCTTGAAAGGCGGCTTGGAAGCGGCCGAGCTGATCCACGACCTGGATCCAAGTATCCCCATAATCCTTTACACGGCGAACGACGACACTTGCACCAGAGATCATCGCTCGTGTTTCGCCGCCGCCTGCGTGGAAAAAAGCTCGGATTTCACCGAACTCGCCCTTGCCGTGGGCAGGCTG
Organism: Pirellulales bacterium; assembly: GCA_963844755.1. Taxonomy (GTDB): domain Bacteria; phylum Planctomycetota; class Planctomycetia; order Pirellulales; family Thermoguttaceae; genus JBEKIK01. The sequence continues at coordinate 370,325 of CAWJPM010000006.1, read as the reverse complement.
CTGAGTCTTAACAAACGAAGCGCTTCATACCGCTTCGGATTAAATCCGTTGCCCGAAGGACAACACCCGCAACAAAGGACGGCTTAAGCCGAATTCTCACTGCGGCGTGTTCTTCGTTTAGCCCCGGAGCTTGCTCCGGGAGTTTCCCGCACAAATGAAAGTGTATAACCTCACTTTCCTTCCAACAAATGCAGTTTTTCCGCCGTCACTGTCTCGTAGTGCAGGTCGCCATAGATAACTTCATACCGGCCATCGTCGAGTTTCCAACGCAATAATACCTTATCCTTGTCTTTCGGCCCGACGGTCTTGCCGTAGTAGGCAGGATCGGAGTTATAAGCCATAATTGAGAAGACTTTATCAAGTCCAAAGAACACATCCTGCTGAATCTTCTCGGGATCTTCAGTAGTGTTCAATTTCGATGATCGTTTCGATTTGTCGGAGATCAACTTGGCTTTGACTCCGCCTAAAGAGGCTCTTAGCAAGTCGCCATGAGTGGCTGGATAGATGTCCTCAAAAACTTCGCCACAGATTTTCATCGCCTTGGTTATCTGGGGGATCTGTTCCTCCATGTTCTCCGGTTTGCGAGTTATGTCAGTGTAGCCTTCCGGTGGCGTTATGTCGAAGAGTTTCGGGTCCAAGTCGATATTGTACTGTATGTCCTTCATAATCAAAACGTGGTCGGAATTGTCTGGCCATTTCATATCGTCACGGACAAGGACTGGCAGGTTAGACTCGGCGTCGATCCAAAATTCCCTCGTCCCAGGCATCGAATCAACACGGAATTTCTTCTTGTCGATCTGGAACCCACGAGCTTTCTTACCGTTAATCTCCCTGGTGCCCAACTCTCGGTCGGCCTTGCCAGAAAATCTTCCCAGTTCCTCAAGTGTTTCACAACCTGTAGAACCATAACCTTCATTGAGAGCTTGATCGCGGAAGAATGTCTTATCTTTGGGGTATATGTTGATGCCCGGTTTGCCCTTGGTCCAGATCCCCGTGCATTCTTGAATTGATCCTTTGCTCGATTGGGGAAGTGCTGGGCCGTCTTCCGTCCGGACTGAGCCAGATGCAAGCCAGTAAACAGTACAAACTCTTTCCATCCTGGGAGGTGGTTCGCCAGGCTTCAGAAATTCGTCCCGTACTTCCGGTTCTTGCACAATCTGAGTGCATTTGCAGGATTTCACTTGACGGATGGCTTCCGCCATTTTTTCCATTGCCGACAGGGGCGTTGCGGCGCTTCCTAACCAAAGCAACAGAATCGCTAAAACGGCTACTGCCCCGATGCCGCCTAACGCCATTCGCTGCCTTAAGGTAAGTCCTCCTATTCGGTGTGCAATTCGATTATATGGTCTCGCAGGCGCCAACGTCTGGCTTGCGTCCGGCATAAGTGTTTGAAGCCGTTCCTCCAACCGCTGCGTAAATTGATCGCTCAGCGCCGGGCCGCTATAACTCTTTTGCAGCAGTCTGCGAATATCCTCGAATTGTTCTTCTTCATTGGGTAACATGAATTCGACCTCCGCTCGTTATTCTACTTGCGTCTGCTGCCGGGCATAAATCGTGCGGAACGAGATCCTTGCGCGGTAGAGTATTGCCTCGACGGCCTTTTCCGTACGCCCCAATCGTTCGGCCATGTCGCGCACCGATAACAACTCCATGTATTTCCACTCCAAAACAATGCGTTCCTCATCGGCCAGGGAATCCAAGGCCCTGATCACCGCATCCTGCGTTTCCGCTTGGAGCAAATTCCCCTCCGGGTTGCCCAAATCGGTATTTACGACCGCAGTTGCATCTGATCTTGCATAATCGCGTTCCCGATTCTTCTTCCGCAAATGATCGTGCAATTTGTTTCGGGCAATGCCAATCAACCAGCCGTAAACAGTCCCCTTTTGCGAATCATAGGCCTGGATGTTCCGTATAGCCGTCAAAAAGGTCTCGCTCACCAGGTCTTCCGCCGCTTCCCGATCCGCGCCAAATGCGCATGAAGATATCGCCAGACTCCGCTCAAATACCGATGGTATAGGATCGTAAGCGATGTACGGTCTCCTAATTGAACCGCTCGGATCAACTCGCCGTCATTCATTCGCCGCTTCCCTTGGTTAGATCCGTTTGGACCCATGGAGACTCAATCGTTGTTCTCTATAAGAATATTCGCCCGGACAGCGAAAATCACTCAAAAAAGACAGGAAAATCGATTTTCTTACCGGACCTATGTAAATTTCAGAATCGAGGTCCCCTCTCCCTCCGGGAGAGGGCTAGGGTGAGGGCTTTTGGTCGAAAAACGACTTTCGTTGCTCGTGTGCCCTCACTTCCTGCCCCTTTCCCAAATGGAGAGAGAAGCAATTTGTAAAAGTCCAATTCTTACATATATCCCGTCTATTTCCCTTCCAGCGCATGCAGTTTTTCCGCCGTCACGGTCTCGTAGTGCAGGTCGCCATAGATTACAGCGTATTTGCCATCATCGAGCTTCCATCGTAATAGCACTTTATCCTTGTCTTTTGGCCCGACCGTCTTGCCATTGTATACAAATTCAGGATTATAAGCTTCGATCTCGTTAAAAAGATCGCCTCCCGTTTCTACCTTTGCGGCCTTCCCCGCATTGCCCTCTTTCTCACCTGCCGGATATTTGTCGATGCCATAAATCTTGCAAATATCGCTGACCATGTCGTAGCCATTTTCTGAATAATGTCCACCGCTAGCCTCCGCATAGATTCTCAATGCCTCGGTGATCTGCGGACCACATTCGTCCAATGTCGGCGTCTTTGGAGTGGCGTCGGTATAACCTGCCGGTGGTGTGGCGTCAAATAGTTTCGGATCCAGCTCGATATTCCATTGAATATCCTTAATCAATGCGGTTAAAGTATTGAATTGATATTTTATCTTGTAGCGAATGAGGAGAGGTAAATTGGACTCGACGTCGATCCAGATTTCCGCCAATTCCGAATCGGAATAATCTGAATTGATCTTCTTTGCATTGATAAGGAATCCATGCGCTTTCCTACCGCCTATTTCCTTAAAACCAAGTTCCCTCTCGGCTTCGCCGGATAATTTTCCCAGATTTTGCATCGTTAATGTATCGCCTGTAGTTTGTGCAGGGTGGCGATAGAACTTCTTTTCTTGGTAATTGATAATTATACCCGGCTTACCCAGGGGATCGATATCAGTCTCTTCCGGACCTGGCCCCTTCCATGTTTGCGGGGATGTCATGGTTGAATCATTTCGAGACGAGCCGGGTGCAAGCCAGTACGAAATATGAGTGTATTCTCTGAAAGGCGGTTTTCCAGACATTGGGACGTGTTTTTCCACCCGATTAATGTGTGTGTATTTGCAAGATTTCGCCTTGCGGATATTTTCCGCCATCTTCTCCATCGCCGAGAGGGGCTGTGCGAAGATTCCTAACCAGAGCAACAGAATCGCTAAAACGGCTACTACGCCAACGCCGCATAATGTGATTCTATTCCTCATGGAAAGTTCTCCTATCCAATGTGCAATTCGATTCCGAGTCCTCGTAGGCTCCAACAACCAATTTGCCGGCAGAAGCGCCATAAGCCGTTCTCGGGCCTCTTCGTGTCCGCTATCGAACTTGGCATGGGCTGCCGTCAGTTGATGCATGAGCAACCGCATTGACTCCCCACGCGCCCGGCATGAGGCACATTCTTTTAAATGCGCAGTCAGATCGGCGTCCTCGGTCAATCCCAAGGCAAGCTGTGCTAATTGTTTCTCAGATAAACAAACCATTTATTTTGCCTCCTTCTTCACTTCATGGCGGCGAACCAGGGCGGCCAATCGTGCCAAGGCCCGTTCCAACAGGGCATACACGCCCGATCGCGAAAGACCAAGCACCTCGGCCGTCTGCCGTGCGTCGCACTCTTGAAGGAAAAATGCGTGTATGGCAAGCCGTTCCCGTTCTGGTAGTTCGGCAAGCCGCCGCAACACAAGTTCCGTTTCCTCGGCCGACTCGATCGCGCCCGCAACATCCGAATCGTAAGGAACTTCCAATGCATCATTGCCAAAATATTGATGCCGGTTGCGGCGATTACTCCGCCTTCGCTCCTTGCCCACCTGCCGGGCGATGCCCACCATCCAACGGCCGAACCGATCCGCCTCGCGCAGCCGGTCGAGGTTTTTATACGCCCGCAGGAAACACTCCTGCGTCATGTCCTGGACCATGGGCCAGTCCAAGGCCACGCCATAGACAACCGCCCGGACCAGCCGGGCATAACGGTCGTAAAGGCCAGCGAACGCCTCACGGTTGCCCGCCAGGGCTTTGCCCACCAGGTCGGCGTCTGTCGGAAGGTTGTTTCCCATGATCCCTACTATACTAGTGGCCGAAGAAGCGGATACGTCCATAAGAAAGTGTTTTTTTATTGTCGTCCACCTATTTAGCGTATGATGCTACCCCCTGATTGCCTTTTTTTACCGGATCACTTATCATGAGTAATTCGGGGTCTTGGGGGAGACATTTACAAGGTTGTTTATAGCACCAACGTCTTGCACCAATTACTAAGGTTATTGAATGAGCCGGATTCTGAACAGGCGGGAACTTACACCTAAGATTTTCGAACTAGTGATTGAAACTCCGCGCATTGCCCGCAAGGCCCAACCCGGCCAGTTCGTGGTAGTTATGGCCGACGAAAGCGGCGAGCGGATTCCCCTGACTATCGCCGATTTCGACCGCCAACTGGGCACCGTTACTCTGGTGATAATGGTCGTGGGCGCAAGTTCGCTTAAGCTTTCCAAGCTGAATGCCGGCGACTCGCTGTTTGCCGTAATCGGTCCGCTGGGAAAGGCGTCGGAAATCGAAAAACTCGACACCGTGGTAATGGCCGCCGGCGGCGTGGGCGCCGCGCCTATCTATCCCATCGCACGCGCGTTCCATGAGGCGGGCAACCGAGTCGTCACCATCCAGGGATCGCGCAGCAGTGATCTGCTCTTCTGGACCGACCGGCTCGCGTCGGTTTCCGACCGCCATATCATCACCACCGACGACGGCAGCGCCGGCGCAAAGGCCCTGGTCACCGAGCCGCTCGAAGAACTGCTAAATGAGGATGCATCCAAGCGAATCGGCTGCGTATATGCGATTGGCCCGGCGATCATGATGAAGTTCTGCTCGCTTGCCACGCGGCCCTTCGGCGTGCGCACGGTGGTCAGCCTGAACCCGGTGATGGTCGACGGCACCGGCATGTGCGGCGGGTGCCGGGTGGAAGTCGGCGGCAAAACCCGTTTCACCTGCGTCGACGGCCCCGAGTTCGACGGGCACCTGGTCGATTGGGACTTGCTCCTCTCTCGCCAAAAGATTTACACCAAACACGAAGAATGTTCCTTACAAAGAGTCGCCCTCGATGAGTGAAGAAAAGATGAATGAAGCAAAAAAAACGGGTTCCAAGCGGACGCCCATGGCCGAGCAATCGCCGGATATTCGCATCCGCAACTTCGACGAAGTGCCCCTTGGTTATTCGCCCGAGGAGGCCCGGGCCGAGGCCGCGCGCTGTCTAAAGTGCAAAAAGCCCAAGTGCGTCGAAGGCTGTCCCGTCCGCGTCGACATACCCGGCTTTATAAAACTGATTGAAGAAGGCGAGTTCGACCGGGCTGCGCAAAAAATCAAGGAAACAAATTGCCTGCCCGCTATCTGCGGACGAGTCTGCCCGCAAGAGTCGCAATGCGAAGTATTGTGCATCTTGGGCAAAAAAGGCGATCCTGTGGCCGTGGGCCGCTTGGAACGTTTCGCCGCCGACTATGAACGTCAGCAGGGAAAAATCGAACTTCCTCAAAAAGCGCCCCCCACGGGAAAGAAAATCGCGGTGATAGGAGCGGGGCCGGCTGGGCTGACCGTGGCCGGCGACCTGGTCCTGCTTGGGCATAAAGTTACAATTTTCGAGGCCTTTCACAGGCCCGGCGGCGTGCTGATCTACGGAATTCCCGAATTTCGCCTGCCAAAGTCGATTGTCGAAGCCGAGGTCGATTACCTTGTGCGACTGGGCGTCGATCTGCAACTCAATCAGGTCATCGGCAATTCGATCGATATGGATGAACTTCTAAACGGCGAAGGATTCGACGCGGCGTTTATCGGCGTGGGGGCTGGGCTGCCCACGTTCATGGGCGTGCCTGGCGAGAATCTTGGCGGCGTTTATTCGGCCAACGAATACCTTACCCGCTCCAATCTGATGAAGGCCTACGACTTTCCCAACTACGATACCCCCATCGTCCGCGGCCGGAATGTCTGCGTGGTGGGCGGCGGCAACGTGGCCATGGATGCCGCTCGCACCGCTCGGCGTCTGGGCGGCGAAAATGTCTATATCCTGTACCGCCGTTCGCTGGACGAAATGCCAGCCCGGGCCGAAGAAATCCACCATGCCCGGCAAGAAGGCATTATTTTTAAACTGCTCTGCGCCCCTTTGGAGTACATCGGCGACCAGCAAGGCATGGTTTGCCAAGTCCGCTGCCAGGAAATGGAACTCGGTCAGCCCGACGATTCGGGCCGCCGACGGCCGGTTCCCAAAAAGGGCTCGGAATTCATTCTCGATACCGACCTGGTGATCGTCGCAATCGGCTCCGGAGCAAATCCCCTGCTTACCCGACATACCAAAGGCATGGAACTAAATCGCTGGGGATACATTGTGGCCGACGAAACCGGACGCACGACCCGCAAGGGAGTTTGGGCCGGGGGCGACATTGTCACCGGCAGCGCCACGGTAATTCTGGCCATGGGCGCGGGCAAGGCCGCAGCCAAGGACATTCACATCTGCCTGTGTTGATTACCTTGCAGGAATTGTCACCAGTTCGGCTATTGAAGTCCGGTTATTTTTCACCGCCTCTTTAGGGTATCGCAAGGGCCGGTAATGCATTAAAATACTGATCAAGACAGTAGACCGTTAACCGCTCATGTCGAACGGCTCATTAATGCCTAATCCCAAAAAATTATCCGGTCGGCATATTCCCCGGAACAAAGTGGTAAACTATATCTCCTGGAAGCCCCATTTTTGGGCGGCGGGGGCGGCGATCCTGGCCCTGGCTGTTTTCATCGCTTACTTTCCATCGCTAAATGGAGGTTTCATCTGGGACGATGAAATCCTTTTAACAAAGAACCTCCTTATCAAAGCATCCGGCGGTCTGCACCGGATATGGTGTACCATCGACCCGATCGATTACTGGCCGCTGATTAATACTTCCTTCTGGATCGAGTGGCGATTATGGGACATCAACTCGATCGGCTACCACGTTACCAATCTGGTCTTGCACATTACCGCATGTATGCTGATTTGGACTATTTTGCGAAAATTATCCATTCCCGGGGCTTTTTTGGCAGCCTTAATCTTTGCCCTGCATCCGGTTAACGTGGAATCGGTGGCCTGGATTGCGCAGCGAAAAAACACCCTTTCGATGCTGTTTTCCCTGTTGTCGATCCTGTGGTATCTGAAGGCCGACATGCGCACGGCGATCATGGGCATGGCTCCCGAACATTTACACGAAGGACAGTGGGAACGAGATAAAATCCCCTCTCCCCTCTCTCCTCTCCGCTCTCCCCTTTGGTACTGGTTTAGCCTGGCGGCATTCATGCTGGCCATGCTCAGTAAAGGGTCGACGGCCGTGTTGCCCGTTCTGCTTTTGGGAATCATTTGGTGGCAGCGGAAGCTGACAAAATGGGACTTCTTGCGGACCGCGCCTTTTTTCATCATCGCCGCGGCCCTTACCTTGGTAAATATCTGGTTCCAAAGGAGCGATGTCGGCGAAATCATCCGCAACGCCGGTTTTTTAGAACGACTCTTGGGTGCGGGCTCTGTGGTGTGGTTTTACCTTTACAAGGCTCTTTTGCCGTTGAACCTGATTTTCATCTATCCGCAGTGGAATATCCAAACCGACCAGCTACTCTGGTGGCTGCCGCTATTGGCAGCCGCGGCTGTTACCTCGGTGCTTTGGTTTTATAGGGAAACCTGGAGCCGGCCATTGCTGTTCGCCTGGGGATTTTTCTGCGTGTCGCTCCTGCCGGTGATGGGCTTTACCGACGTGTACTTCATGAAATATTCCCTGGTGGCCGACCATTATCAATACGCCGCCATTATCGGCCTGATTGCTCTGCTGGCCGCGGGTTGGAATTCATGGCAAAAACAGGCGAAAAGGCCGACTCGCTGGGCCGCCAACTGCCTATCGGCTATTGTAACAGTCGCACTCGCCTCTTTAACCTGGCAGCAAAGCAAGTTGTACAGCGATCCCATGACTTTGTACCAGGCAACCTTGGAGAAAAATCCCAATTGTTGGATGGCTCATAACAATCTTGGGCTCATATTGGACGAAAAGGGTGACTTGAAGGAGGCTATGGATCATTACAATCAATCCATATTATTCAACCCCAATAACGCAGAAGCCTACAACAACCGGGGCTTTATTTTCTTGAAATCAGACCGGCTGCCCGAGGCCATCGCGCAGTTTGAACAAGCACTCCGCTACAAGCAAAACTTTGCTGAAGCCCACAACAACATGGGTAATGCACTTCTTAAGATGGGCCGGCCACAGGATGCGATCGAACATTTCAACCAAGCCCTGCGCCTCAAACCCACTTACGCTGAAGCACAAAACAACCTGGGCGAAGTATTGGCCCTGTCCGATCGGCCTCAAGAGGCGATTAAATCCTACGAGCAAGCCTTGGCGCTTAAACCCGACTTTCCAGAAGCCCAACATAATCTGGGTCGTATACTGCTCCAAACAGGTCACCCCCAGGAATCTATCAAGTATTTCGAACAATCACTCAAGCTTAAACCCGATTATTTCTTTACCCACAACAACCTGGGCACCGCGCTGCTCCGCACAGGCCGGCTTGAAGAAGCTATCGAACATTATAAACAAGCGCTGCGGATCAAACCCGATTATATCGATGCCTATGCCAATTTGGCCTCAGCCTGTGCCAAAGCAAACCGGCCTGCCGAAGCCGTCGACTTTGCCAGAAAAGGCTTGGAACTTGCCCGTTCAAAGGGACAGACGGCTGCGGCCAAGCAGTTTGAAGATTTTTTGAAATCTCTTGAAAATTAGACATCATGCCGGATTCATCAACTTGCCTGCTGCTGCTGCCGGCAAAATGAATATATATTTGTGTTGAATGATGATTTTCGGGCACATTATGGGGCAAGAATTATCCTGTTATTTCTCGATGAAGTGATATATCATTTATGGTTAATAGCCTTCAGTAGAACTGGCATTGGCCGGTGATCATCAGCTTTTTAGCTTTGCCAGCACATGTCCAAACGAAAAAAATCTTTTGATGATAATAAACGGCCTCGCCAGGTCCGATCGGGTGCGTCTGTCCCATTTTTGCTCCGACTCCGTGTGCTGGCAGGAATAGCGATAATCGTCCTGGTCGCCTTCCTTGCTTATCTGCCTTCCATAAACGGCGGATTCGTCATGGACGACGATTTGCTTCTAACAAAAAACGATCTCATACTGAATCCCAACGGCCTGCATAAATTATGGTGCACCACCGAATCGGTTGACTATTGGCCGGCAACTAATACCTCGTTTTGGATCGAGTGGCGGCTGTGGGGGATGAACTCGACCGGCTACCACGTTACCAACTTGATTTTGCATATTGTCGAGACGCTGCTGATTTGGGTGATCTTACGGAAGATGTCCATCCCGGGAGCTTTCTTGACCGCTTTGCTCTTCGCCGTGCATCCGGTGAATGTCGAGTCTGTCGCCTGGATTGCGTCGCGCAAGAACATAACGGCCATGTTGTTTCTCCTGTTGTCGATTCTCTGGTATCTGAAGGCCGAAATTTCCACGGCAATCGTGCGCCTGGCTCCCGCACCTTTTCACGGAGAACCGTGGGACCTAGATAAAATCCCCTCTCCCCTCTCCCCTCTCCCCTCTCCACCTTGGTACTGGCTGAGCCTGGCGGCATTCATGCTGGCGATGCTCAGCAAGGCATCGGCGGTGGTTTTGCCCGTATTGCTGCTGGGGATCCTTTGGTGGCTGCGATCCCTGACAAGGCGGGACCTTTTGCGGATCGCGCCGTTCTTCCTGCTGGCTGTGGTGCTGACTGGAGTAAACATTTGGTTCCAAACGCATGGAGAGCATATAGAGATCCGAAATGCCGGTTTTGCTGAACGTCTGCTCGGGGCCGGCGGCGTGCCGTGGTTCTACCTTTACAAGGCTCTGTTGCCGATCGACCTCGTGTTTATCTATCCGCCCTGGCATATCGAGGTCGGCAATCTCTTGTGGTGGCTGCCGCTGTTGGCGGCGCTTATCGTTACAGCCGTGCTGTGGCGATATAGAAAAGGCTGGAGTCGGCCGCTCTTGTTTGCCTGGGGGTTTTTCTGCGTGTCGCTGCTTCCGGTGCTGGGTTTTACCGACGTGGGCTTCATGAAATATTCGCTGGTGGCCGACCATTATCAGCACATTGCCATCATCGGGGTGATTGCACTGGCGGCGGCGGGCTGGAGCTCATGGCACGAGCGGGCGCGAAACACAGCGCATCTGGCGCCGACCGCCGTCGCAATCGCGGCCATGGGTGCACTCACGTTTCTGACTTGGCGGCAAAGCGAGATATACTATAACGCCATCGGACTGTACCAGGCAACGCTGCAAAAAAATCCAGACTGTTGGCTTACCCACAACGACCTGGGCACTCATCCTGGCCGATGCAGGCCGACTGCAAGAGGCGATCGAACATTTTCAGCAAGCCCTGCGATCGAATCCTGATTACATTGAGGCTCACATCAACCTGGGCACCGCACTGGCCAATGCAGGCCGACTGCAAGAGGCGATCGAACATTACCAGCAAGCCCTGCGATTGAATCCTGATTACACTAAGGCCCACAACAACCTGGGCGTCGCCCTGGCCAATGCAGGCCGACTGCAAGAGGCGATCGAACATTACCAGCAGGCCCTGCGGCTGAAGCCCGATTATGTCGAGTGCCCACAACAACCTGGGCGCCGCACTGGCCCAAGCAGGCCGCATGAGGAGGCAATCGAACATTTTCAGCAAGCCCTGCGGCTGAAGCCCGACTATGCCAGTGCCCACAACAACCTGGGCGTCGCCCTGGCCAATGCAGGCCGACAGCAAGAGGCGATCGAGCATTACCAACAGGCCCTGCGGTTTAATCCCCACTTTACCGATGCCTATTACAATTTGGCTTTGGCCTATGCCAGGATGCAGCAGTCTTCCCAGGCCATTGCCGCGGCCCAGAAGGGCTTGGAACTTGCCCGCTCCCAGGGACAGGCGGCACAGGCCAAACAGATTGAAGATTGGTTGAACGCCTACCGCCTCAACTTGTCAAATTCTCCCAATGCATCTCCTTCTAGTGAATCCAATCCCCCGGCGCATTAACCGTAAGAGGACACCGATGGCCGTTGCTTGTTGACTTTTTATATTTGCCAGCATATGTCCAAGCGAAAAAAATCTTTCGATGATAATAAACAGGCTCGCCAAGCCCGATTGGGAACCTCTGTCCCATTGAAGCTGAACCTTAGTGTGCTGGCAGGAATAGCGATAATCGTCCTGGTCGCCTTCCTTGCTTATCTGCCTTCCATAAACGGCGGATTCGTCCTGGACGACGATTTTCTTCTCACAGAACAATCACTTCATAAAGGCCTCTGATGGCCCGTATCGGCTTTGGTGCACCACTGAATCGATAGACTACTGGCCCATGACCAATACCTCGTTCTGGATCGAGTGGCGGCTGTGGGGAATGAACCCGACCGGCTACCACGTCACCAACCTGATTTTGCACATTGTCGAGACGCTGTTGATTTGGGTCATCTTGCGGAAGTTGTCCATCCCGGGGCTTTCTTGGCGGCCATGATCTTCGCCCTGCATCCGGTGAACGTGGAGTCGGTCGCCTGGATCGCGCAGCGGAAAAACATGATGTCAATGTTGTTCTTCCTGTTGTCGATCCTGTGGTATCTGAAGACCGGCATGTACACAGCAATCGCGGGCATGGCGCCCGCACGTTCCCACGGAGAACCGTGGGACCTAGATAAAATCCCCTCGCCCCTCTCCACTCTCCACTCTCCACTTTGGTACTGGCTGAGCCTGGCGGCATTCATGTTGGCGATGCTCGGCAAGGGATCGGTGGCCGTGTTGCCGGTGCTGCTGTTGGGGATCCTTTGGTGGCTGCGATCCCTGACAAGGCGGGACCTTTTGCGGATCGCGCCGTTCTTCCTGCTGGCCGTGGTGCTGACTGGAGTAAACATTTGGTTCCAAACGCATGGAGAGCATATAGAGATCCGAAATGCCGGTTTTGCTGAACGTCTGCTCGGGGCCGGCGGCGTGCCGTGGTTCTACCTTTACAAGGCTCTATTGCCGATCGACCTCGTGTTTATCTATCCGCCCTGGCATATCGAGATCGACGATCTCTTGTGGTGGCTGCCGCTGCTGGCGGCGCTTATCGTTACAGCCGTGCTGTGGCGATATAGAAACGGCTGGAGTCGGCCGCTCTTGTTTGCCTGGGGGTTTTTCTGCGTGTCGCTGCTTCCGGTGCTGGGTTTTGCCGACGTGGGCTTCATGAAATATTCGCTGGTGGCCGACCATTTTCAGCACATCGCCATCATCGGGCTAATTGCACTTGCGGCGGCAGGATGGAGCTTATGGCGCGAGCGGGTACGAAACACAACGCACCGGGCGCCGACCGCCGTCGCGGTCGTCGCGATGAGTGCACTGGCATTTCTAACGTGGCGGCAAACTATGTTGTACGGCGACAAAATTATGTTGTACCAACGCACGCTACAAAAAAATCCAGACTGTTCGGTTATCCACTCTAACCTGGCCTTCGCCCTGGCCGATGCAGGCCGACTCCCAGAGGCGATCGAACATTTTCGGCAAGCCCTGCGGCTGAGCCCTGACTTCGCCGATGCTCACAACAACCTGGGCGGCGCACTGGCCCGAGCAGGTCGGCATGAGGAGGCAATCAAATGCTACAAGCAAGCCTTGGAACTTAAACCCGACTTTCCAGAGACCCAATATAACCTGGGTCTTATACTCCTCCAAACAGGACGACCACAGGAAGCTATCAAATATTTCGAGCAATCCATTAGGCTTAAACCTGATTATTTCATTTCACATAACAACCTGGGTAACGCATTTTTCCAAACAGGCCGGCTGCAAGAGGCGATCGAACATTACCAGCAAGCCCTGCGGCTGAAGCCCGACTATGCCAGTGCCCACAACAACCTGGGCGTCGCACTGGCCGCTGCAGGCCGGCAGCAAGAGGCGATCGAACATTACCAACAAGCCCTGCGGTTTAATCCCCACTTTACCGATGCCTATTACGGTTTGGCATTGGCCTATGCTAGGATGCGGCAGTCTTCCCAGGCCATTGCCGCGGCCCAGAAGTGCTTGGAACTTGCCCGCTCCCAGGGGCAGGCGGCACAGGCCAAGCAGATTGAAGATTGGCTGAACGCCTACCGCCTCAACTTGTCAAATTCTCCCAATGCATCTCCTTCTAGCGAATCCAATCCCCCGGCGCATTAACCGTAAGAGGACACCGATGGCCGTTGCTTGTTGACTTTTTATATTTGCCAGCACATGTCCAAGCGAAAAAAATCTTTTGATGATAATAAACAGGCTCGCCAAGCCCCATTGGGAACCTCTGTCCCATTGAAGCTGAACCTCCGTGTGCTGGCAGGAATAGCGATAATCGTCCTGGTCGCCTTCCTTGCTTATCTGCCTTCCATAAAAGGCGGATTCATCCTGGACGACGATTATCTTCTCACAAACAATCACTTCATAAAGGGCTCTGATGGCCCGTATCGGCTTTGGTGCACCACTGAATCAATAGACTACTGGCCCATGACCAACACTTCGTTCTGGATCGAGTGGCGGCTGTGGGGCATGAACTCGACCGGCTATCACGTCACCAACCTGATTTTGCATATTGTCGAGACGTTGTTGATTTGGGTCATCTTGCGGAAGATGTCCATCCCGGGGTCTTTCTTGGCGGCTATGATCTTTGCCCTGCATCCGGTGAACGTGGAGTCGGTCGCCTGGATCGCGCAGCGGAAAAACATGATGTCAATGCTGTTCTTCCTGTTGTCGATCCTGTGGTATCTAAAGACCGGCATGTACACAGCAATCGCGGGCATGGCGCCCGCACGTTCCCACGGAGAACCGTGGGACCTAGATAAAATCCCCTCTCCCCTCTCCACTCTCCACTCTCCACTTTGGTACTGGCTGAGCCTGGCGGCATTCATGTTGGCGATGCTCGGCAAGGGCTCGGTGGCCGTGTTGCCGGTGCTGCTGCTGGGGATCCTTTGGTGGCTGCGATCCCTGACAAGGCGGGACCTTTTGCGGATCGCGCCGTTCTTCCTGCTGGCTGTGGTGCTGACTGGAGTAAACATTTGGTTCCAAACGCATGGAGAGCATATAGAGATCCGAAATGCCGGTTTTGCTGAACGTCTGCTCGGGGCCGGCGGCGTGCCGTGGTTCTACCTTTACAAGGCTCTATTGCCGATCGACCTCGTGTTTATCTATCCGCCCTGGCATATCGAGATCGACGATCTCTTGTGGTGGCTGCCGCTGCTGGCGGCGCTTATCGTTACAGCCGTGCTGTGGCGATATAGAAACGGCTGGAGTCGGCCGCTCTTGTTTGCCTGGGGGTTTTTCTGCGTGTCGCTGCTTCCGGTGCTGGGTTTTGCCGACGTGGGCTTCATGAAATATTCGCTGGTGGCCGACCATTTTCAGCACATCGCCATCATCGGACTAATTGCACTTGCGGTGGCAGGATGGAGCTTATGGCGCGAGCGGGTACGAAACACAACGCACCGGGCGCCGACCGCCATAGCTGTTGTGGCGGTGGGAGCTTTCACCTTTCTGACATATCAACAAAACGAGTTGTACCGCAATGCCGTTACACTGTACCAAGATACCCTGCAAAAAAATTCTGAGTGTTGGATTGCCAAAAATAACTTGGGCTTAGAGCTGTTTCTTGCAGGCCAACTTCAAGCACCGATCAAATATTACGAGCAAGCCATACAACTGAAGCCCGATTTTGTGCCTGCTTACAACAATCTGGGCCTGGCTCTGAATAAGGCAGGTCGATTTCAGGAAGCGATTGAAAACTACGAACAGGCACTGTCGTTGCGGCCTAAATACCCTGAAGCTCTCAACAATCTGGGCTACGTCCTGGCCAATGTAGGCCGACTGAAAGAGGCGATCGATCGTTACCAGCAGGCCCTGCGGCTGAAGCCCGATTATGCCAATGCCCACAACAACCTGGGTAACGTATTTTTCCAAACAGGCCGGTTTGCAGAGGCCATCGAACATTACCAACAAGCCCTGCGGCTGAAGCCTAGCTATGCCTATCTTTATTACAATTTGGCTTTGGCCTATGCCAAGATGCGGCAGTCTTCCCAGGCCATTGCCGCCGCCCAGAAGGGCTTGGAACTTGCCCATTCCCAGGGGCAGGCGGCACAGGCCAAGCAGATTGACGATTGGCTAAACGCCTACCAAGTCAACTTGTCAAATTCTCCCAATGTGTCTCCTTCTGGTGAATCCAACCCCCCAGCGCATTAACCGTACGATGACGCCGACAACCGTTACCTGTTATTCGATGAGGTTGCATATCGGGAGGGTGGCAATTTTTGGATTATTAGAATAAAATATCCGCGTTTCTATGCCGCCATCGTTCCTTGGGTGCTACCCGGGAACGACATGAACAATTAACCACTCAACCGGGAAAAATACATTTCATGCCGGATCCGCTTGACAAAGCACTACAAAATAAACTTCAACTCCGCCAGAGTGTGGCTGCCCGCCGGGAAACTCAGAAAGGAGCCGACGTACTAAGCCGGCGCATTTGGGACACAATTCTGGCGCTGCCCCAGTTTATTCGCGCCCGTACCGTGATGACTTATCTCGATATCGGCAGCGAAGTCCGCACCCGCCGGTACTTGCCCGAATTGTGGCAATTGGGGAAAAAACTTGTGGTGCCGTACTGTATGGCCCGCGAACTTCGTCTGTTTCACTTGAAAAACATGGACGAATTGAGCCCCGGGACGTGGCAAATTCTCGAACCCAAGCCCGAGTGGCGGGAACACGCAGAGCGGCATGTCGATACGGCCGAACTAGATTTGATCGTTGTGCCCGGTCTGGCCTTTGACCGTTACGGCGGCCGCTTGGGGCTGGGCAAGGGTTATTACGATCGTTTCCTGCTGCACATCCGCCCCGACGCCGTGAAGATCGCCCCGGCGTTCGAATGTCAATTGGTCGATAAAATCCCCCTATTGCCCCACGACGTCCGCGTCGATATGGTCGTTACCGAGAATGCTGTTTACAAAACCGATATCTGAGTCTCAGACATGTAATGATGTTGTAAAGCCCACAGGTTGCAACCCGTGGGCTTAGTTTGTTTTTCTATCTGCAATACGACATTCTATTCCTAAGCATCAATAAACACGCGTTCCGCCGGGTTTTTCAGCAGTTATTTCTTTCATGCGCTCGGTAAGACGAATATCCTTGCGATCTCCGTCATAAACCGTCCAGACGGGTATTTTATTCTCTAGCCGGGCCAGGTAATCCTGCAATTGCTTGTTGGTCCGCTCTTGGATGATTTTTTCCTTGATATCGACCTGGGCCGTACGGAATGGAGTTGTTTCGGTTTCTACCCGCTCGATCACGCGGACAATGTGATATCCTTTTTCGGTTTCGATGATCTGGCTGAGTTGTTTTAAAGGTAGAGCAAACAGCGCCTGATCTATTTCTGCAAATTTCAGGCTTCCTTTTGTGGTCCAAGGATGCTCCCCGCCACTGGCGGCGGTAGAACCTTGTGAGCCGTTTCTCGCCACTTCTGCGAAGTCCGCGCCGGTAATAACCTGATTGCCCAATTGCGCGATGGCCTCACGAGCCTCGTCCTTGCTGCGATACTTTGAAAATTGGACCATCAATTCTTCCCACTTTGCTTGTGCGGGCTTTTCAAAGTCCGTTAGATGTTCCTGGTAATACTTATACATCTGGTCGTAAGTGATTTCTTCATCGCGTTTGACTTGCTGTCCCATGAACTGCTGGACCAAGATCCATTCCTGGAAACTCTTCCGCGCGAAATCCAACGAAATACCCCGCTTGTGAAGTTTTTTATCCAACTCCATCGTCGATTTGACGTCGCAACATTTGTATAATGCCGGCAACGCGGTGGATTCGTAAAATTTATCCATTTGTTTTTCGATTTCCGGCCAATGTTCCGCCGGGAAGCTTTGTCTGGCGTCTAAATAGATTATTTTCGATTCGATGCGGTTAACCAGACGTTGTTTAATCAACATAGTGCGTTGCATTTCAAATTGGCTGGCCGGCATTTTGTCTTTGTACGGTTCCAGTAAGTTGTCAATGCCGTCCATGACTGCGCAGGCAACGCCGCCCTCCGACTTCTTTGCATTCTTCCAAACGATTGACGTGCCCATTATTTCGCTGGCAAAGATGCCCTCCGATCCTACCCGGGCAATGATCATGGTACTCTCATCCAATACCATCGGCCCTTGCGGCGCCGCGGCTGCGCCCGGCATTTGAGCGGCGGGCTGACTTGCCGGAATCGTTCCGCCCGGCCACGTGGCGGGCCGGCTCACGGCAGTCGGTTGCGCGGGCGCGCCGGGGACGGCTTGACGCATGATGTCGTAATTCGACATGGGCGCGGTCCTCAAGGCCGCGGGAGTTACGCCCGGCTGATTGTCGCCGGAATCCCAGGGATCAGCGGCCAAACCCGGCCGGGCCGCTATCGCCATGGTAAGCAATATACCGGATACCAAAGCTGACGGATAAAATGTTTTATGCCGCACGGATTTCCTCGTCCAATGTAGGGTGCATGAAATGCACCTTACTGTCTAAATGAGCGAATACCCAAAAACGCGCGGAGTATATCGTCAATCTGACTGCCATTGCAACAGCGATTTTACAATCGCCTGGATGGCCGCCGGCTCCGTAACCCCTTGACCCATAGGAAGATACGCGCTTCTACCATCCACCACCCGAAGTTTCCCTCCATTGGCGGCCGCCAGGAGTTGGATCAGCCGGGCCGAAGTATACGTGAAAACCATGTACGGCTCTTCCAGGTGGATCGAATCGATTTGCCAATGATGGGCGTCCAAGCGGATTGCGGCCAATGACAGCAAATGTTCCATCGGCGGCGGTGGCGGTCCGAATCGATCGCTTAGTTCCGAGATGATATCGGCCAGTTCCGAGCGGCTGGAAACCCGCGCCATACGCCGGTACAGGTCGATCTTCAACCGCATGTCCGGAACGTAAGAACGGGGAATATAACCCTGCCCGGGCAGATCGACGTCGACTTCCACGGTACTCTTTGGAGGCAAATGCTTTAACTTTGCCACCGCCTCTTCTAAAAGCGAGCAATAAAGCTCGTAACCCACCACGGCGATGTGCCCGCTCTGTTCGGTGCCCAAAATATTGCCCGCCCCGCGAATCTCCAGATCGCGCATGGCAATGGCGAAACCGGCCCCCATGTTGCTGAATTCCTCGATCGCCCGCAGCCGCTTGACCGCGCTGGGCGACAGGTATTTGTTCGGATCGATCAGCAGGTAACTGTAGGCCCGATGTTTGTATCGGCCCACGCGCCCGCGGAGTTGGTGCAAATCGGCCAGGCCGTAGCGGTCGGCCTCGTCTATGAAAATCGTGTTCGCGTTGGGTATATCCAGGCCGCTTTCGATGATCGTCGTGGCCAGCAGCATGTCGTAACGCTGGTCGACAAAATCCAGCATCACCCGTTCCAACTCGTGTTCGGGCATCTGGCCGTGTGCGATGGCCATCGACGCTTCGGGCACGATCTGTCGCAGTCGTTTAGCCACGTTTTCAATGTCTTCCACCCGATTGTGTACGAAGAAGATCTGCCCATTGCGGTTTAACTCCCGCAGCACGGCATGGCGGATCAACTCCGGCTCGAAGCGGCATACCCTGGTTTCCACTGCCAGCCGATCCTCCGGCGGCGTCTCCAAGTTCGAGATGTCGCGCAGCCCCAGCAATCCCATGTGCAAGGTCCGCGGGATAGGCGTAGCGGTCATCGTCAGCACGTTGACCAGTTGCCGCAGGGCCTTTAGCCGCTCCTTTACCTCCACGCCGAATCGCTGCTCCTCGTCGATTATCACCAGTCCAAGGTTGTGAAAACGCACGTCGCTCTGGGCCAGGCGGTGAGTGCCGATTACGATATCCACCGCCCCGGCCTCCAGGCGCTCCAAAATCTTCGTCTGCTCGCCGCGCGTGGCAAAACGTGAAAGTGCCGCGATTTCAAATGGAAACTCGGCCATTCGCTGTCCGAACGTGCGCCGATGCTGTTCGCACAGTACCGTGGTGGGCACCAGCACCGCAACCTGGTAGCCGGCGTCAACCGCCTTGAACGCCGCCCGCATGGCCACCTCGGTTTTGCCGTATCCCACGTCGCCGCATAACAGCCGGTCCATCGGCCGCGGCTGCAACATGTCTTGCTTGATCGACTCGATAGTTATGAGTTGATCTGGCGTTTCGTTATAAAGGAACGAAGCGTCGAACTCGCGCTGCCATTCGGTATCGTCGGGAAAAGCGATGCCGGGACGGGAACTCCGCGAGGCCTGCACGTCCAGCATCTCGGCGGCCAGGTCGGTGACCGACTGCTCCACACGCTCTTTTTGCCGCCCCCAAATCCGCCCGCCCAGCTTGGCCAACCTGGGGCGGCCTTTTGCACCCCTACATATTTTTGCACCAGTCCGATTTTGGAACTGGGCACGTACAACTTTGTCCGCCCCGCAAATTCCAGCGCCAATGTTCTTCGACTTGCCCATTTTTTTCCAAAAGCTTCAAACCGCGATAACGTGCTATGCCATGGCTAACGTGCACAACCAGGTCGCCTTCGCGCAATTCCAAAAAACTATCGATGACCTTTGCCAACCGCCTCCGCGGAATGCGCCGCAAATCGGTTCGGCGAAAAAGTTCCCCGCTACTTAGCAATACGATGCGGTCTGACACCAGGCGAAATCCGTTATGCATCGCACCCAGCGGGAAATGCAAATGCCCCTGCTGCGCAAGTTGCGTGCCGGCGAAGATTTCATCCAACCTGTGGGCCTCGGCCTCTGTCTGGCAAACGATGAACACCTCTTGACCCGTTCCGGCATCGTCCAATTCCTCGCGGACTTTGTTGATATCGCCGCTAAAACGCTCGACCGATTCGATCATCAGGCGGCAGGTTGTTTCCATCGACCCCGCCGCTACGGCCCAGGCCGCCACCGAGGGAAAACGGAAAATCTCCCGCGTCACCGCCGAAAAATCGTGCATCTCTTCCGGCCGCTCCAGGCGTTCCAGGTAATGTTCCGCCTGCTGTTTGAGTTCCATCGGTTCCACAAGCATGAACCAACTCTGTTCCGGCAGGTAGTCGGCCAGATGCGCACGATCGTGCATGCCCGGCGGGAAAATCGTCACCTCCACCGATTCCAGCCTTTCCAGACTCCGCTGGCTGGATACCTCAAATCGGCGGACCGATTCTATCTCATCCCCGGTGAATTCGATGCGCACCGGATCGAACCAGTCGGGCGCGAAAATGTCCAGAATTCCCCCCCGTATTGAAAACTCGCCCGGTAATTCAACGGCAGGCGTGTTGTGAAATCCGTTTTCCACCAGCCAGCGAGCTAATTCCTCGATACGCCACTGCCCACCCAAACCAATACAACGGGTTTGACGCCCAAGGGCATCGCGATCAGGAACCGGCTGCAACAGGCTTTGGATACTACAAAGCACGAGTTTCGGGGCCTGCGCCGATTGAAACTTTTTCAGCAATCTCACGCGGTCGCCGAATGTCTCGTCGGCTATCGCCTGCTCGCTGGGCAGTCTTTCCCAAGCCGGGAACCGCTCTGGAGCAATCCGGGTGAAAAGGGCCAGATCGTCGGCCAGATCGTCTGCGTCGTCAACATGCGGGCAGACCACAACCAATGCGCCCGGCGCGTCCTCGGCCAATGCGGCCGCCGCCAGCGCACAGGCCGACCCCCAGACTCCGTCGAGTGTTGCCGCATGACCTGCCAATAAACTGGCAACAACTTCGACAAAGCCTTCTTGCCGTTTAAGGCGCCCGACCAGCTCTAACAACCGATCCGACGCTAAGGTAGCCGTCCCGGCGTTGGCCATATTTCAGTTTACCCTCTCCAGACACAAACGGGCACCCTGCAAAGCATGGTCGCTAAGTGGGGAGAGGAGACCGGGAATCTGCAATTTGCAAAACTCCGGTTATTATTTTCTTCGTCTTTTGTGCGAATCACCTCCGGACCTGGAACGGGGCGGGCCGCTGCCCTGTCGCCTAGGTCGCGATTCCATGTTTTTCGTTATGATGCATCCCACCGCTTCTTCCCAAGTAGGAATAGCTCGGAAACCCGATTTGGCGCCCCGCTCGCCCTGATCTTCGTATTCTTCATCGGCGTTCTCTTCTTCGCCCGCTAGTTCCTGGGACGCTTCGCTCGTCACAGCCGACTCGGCATGCCCCGTGGGCCCGGCATTTTTGGCTTCCACGCCTCTTTCCTTGTCGCTTTCAGACCCTTTTTTCCTTCGTTTTCGCGATCCGCGCCGCGAATGGCGGTGTTTTGAGTGTTGTTTTTCGGCTTCGTCTTCCTTCGACTCTTCCTCTAGCTCCATGCCAGCCTGGTCAGACTTTTCCAGAGAAACTTGGGAAACCGTCAGATCCTCCTCCAGGGCCGCATTTCCTTGCGAAGCAAATGAAGGTTTTTTCATCTCCTCCATAGGGCGATCTTTATCCCTGCCCTTGCGATGACGTCTGCGCCGGTGTCGTGTTTTTTTCTCTGTTTGTTCTTGATCATCTTCTGCCGATAATGGCTCTGAAATGCCGAATGGCTCGATATGTTTACCAAATTCCGCCTTCTCCGGCCTGGAGGCTTCTCGTGGCTGCTCAGCCCTGATGGCGGCCTTGTTTTCCACTCGCTTGGGCACGGACACCTGAACCGGCGCAGGAGACGGAGCCGGTTCCGGCTTCACTTCAATCCCCAATTCCATTGCCAGGGCATCCCAGTTGGATATAGGGCGGGCAGGAGGAGTCGCAACGGATTCGCTAGGCGGTTCAAGTTCAGATGCTTTGTAATCCGTCTTATTATCTTCTTTGATAATATCTTCCGTGGTTTTGGGCGTCTTCTCTGCGGCCTGGGGTGCGGCTTCGACGGGCTCTTTTTTTTCAGGTTCCGCCCCCAAAACCGAGGCCAGGATGTCCCAATGGTCTGATTGCTTCGAATCTGACATGTTAGTTTTTTTACTCCTTATGCGGTACGCAACCGCATCCCGATTTATTCAATACCCAATTAGCAAAGAATAATTGCCAGAATAGGTTCACTCTCATGTTCAATGAATATTTAAAGTATAGGGATTTCTGGGTGTAATGCAAAGCCGAGAACCTGCCGGCTATTAAGTCTATATCTAGCCGGATGCATCAAATAGGGTGGATAAAACTCCCAACAAATCTATGCTTCAATGAATTCTTGCAAATGTCATCATTATAATCAACTCGACATCATTATGACTACACTTATCCGCCAAACTGAGGATACAAATTGCTATTGGATAGATTACATGTAACTGAGATAACTCTTTTTATCAAAATAGGTTACATTAAGAAATGTACTTATAAGTTTGCCCAACAATATAAATGGTATCAGGTTCGCCCTTTCAGTCCGATTGGGACAGTAAATCGCCATTTTATATGCAGGGAGGTCTGCCATGAATTGCTTATCACATTCCGATTTAAAAAACTTGCCGCGGTATAAATTACAGAAAAGTTCTATTTTGAGGGTGACAATTATTACATTGGTCATGCTATGGTCATGGCCGGCGGCAGCCGGGCCAAATTCGAATACCGATGACGATGCCTCCCGGAAGAGTGTTACTAATAACGCCAACAAGTCGGCGCCGCAACACGTACAACCGGTTCAACCAACTAGGTCTTCACACCGTGATATAACGTCTCAACCAAGTTCAACTCCATCTCGTACACTTTCAACACCGCAACCCTCATTTACCCCTCCTTCCACAACAGGTAGCAGCCGTGGAACAATTCAATTTCATAGCGATTCGCAACCGCACTCTTATAACCAAGCCGCGACAAATCGCAAGATCGAAGCGCCTAAATACGAACTAACCGCTGACACGCCCAAATCGAACGATGGGACTTCAGACAATTCCGACAAGCGTCCCGCACGTCAGGATGTTCGCCAGCGAGTTCAAGGAAATACACAAGGCGTTAATCCGGCGAACGCGGGCCAAACCAATCAAAATATTCGTTCCGGCGTAACGGGCAGGGATACAGTCATTACCCCTGCTCCAGGCGCCAAAACTTTTACTCTGCCTTCAGGCGGCGATAAGTCCGGAACGTCGGACGTTCGCCAGCGATTACAGGATCGCGGACAAATCGGCAACCTGCCCGGTACCAATCAAAACAAACAAAATATCTTGTCAGGAGCAACCGTTGATAAATCCGGTTCATCATCATCCGGCGGCGCAGGGGCTTCGACATCGAGCAAAGACGCTAATCTGCCGCAAAATTTACAATCAGGCACCCACCCCACAATTTCCGATATTCGCACTCGCCTGGGCGATCAGGGAAGTGATAAAGGAAAACTATCCGGCGATGCAGATAAGTTTGAAAAAGGAAAACTGCCCTTAGACGCAGGCGATAAGTCCGATAAGATCTCCACCAAAATCGGCACTGCGACCGAGGCAACTACGCCTGTCTCGCCGACGAACCCCGCGAATACAAAATTATTAGAAAATGCAAAACAGCGGTTGGGCGTGGACGATCGAATCGAAAAACGCGGGCCGGCCGAATTGAATTTAGGCAAAACGCTCGAAACATCGCCCTTAAAAGGCAAGGTTGGAGAAATCGGTTCGGGGCTTAACACAAGACAATTGCCGCTTACACTTCCGCAAACCGGCAATACAAAGCTCTCCCGCGAGGACATGCTTAAATCGCGTTTTCCCGACCGACTCAAGTCGGGCGAGTTGGATAAGGTTACAAAAGGCGACGTCGCCCAAAAAGTAAAATTGTCCGACCAGTTTAAATTGATGCCTCAAGGCGACGTGGCCAGGCGCCTGGAATTGCAAAAACACCCCGATGGAATCGTTCACGTCAAAGACCTGCATGCCAGCGATATCCATCACTTGAACAATGTAAACATAATTAATAATGTTAACGACTACTACGTCGATAGGCCGCATTATTATCACGGTTTAATCGGCCCGGCTTACGCCCAAAACTGCTTCAGATTCGCCTACTTTGGGCCGACCTTCTTTGCCGGCGCATGCTGGTACCCCAACTGGAATCCTTGGGTGGCCTGGTCATGGAACTATCATTGCCATCCGATTTGGGATCCGCGGCCATTATGGTGCAGGCCGGTGATTTACGATCCGTATTACAATTGGGTCTATTGGCAACCGCCCGTATGGGCGCCGGTGCCCGTGGTGGAGTGCGGCACCTGGGTCGACGTGCAAAGACCCGTCTTGGACGTGGCCCAAAACGACCTGCAATTGCTGGCCGTCCGCTTTGTCGATCCGGGCCATCCGGAAGAGAAACTCGGCCCCCGCTATCGCGTGTGGTTCCGCAACAACGGCGATCAGCCCATCGAAAAGCCCTTTAATGTAATGCTATTCGCCGGCAACGACGACAAATTAACCGCCGATTTGCCCCGCAGCGGCGTGCGAGTCAAGGCCATCGATCCGGGGACGTGCAAAGCGTCGATATTCGCCTGCCGTTAGAAGCGACCACCATGTGGCACGACGCCGAGGGAAAGGACGCCCCATTCCAAGTGCTGCAAGTCATGGTCGATGCCGATCGAGAGATCGTAGATGCCAATCCGGCCAACAACGGCGCCGCAATTCAACGCGACGAGGTCCTGCCCATCGATCCGGCCGCCTTTGAAGTCGATCCCGCCAAATTGGCA
The DNA here is from genome assembly GCA_963844755.1 of Pirellulales bacterium. Taxonomy (GTDB): domain Bacteria; phylum Planctomycetota; class Planctomycetia; order Pirellulales; family Thermoguttaceae; genus JBEKIK01. Next base: position 345,452 of record CAWJPM010000006.1, on the reverse strand, counting down.
GTTGGCGGCGAATTGATCTTGGCCGGCGAGGGACTAGGCCCACAGCCGGGCCAAGTCCTGGTCAACGTCGGCGGCCGGGAGTTGCAGGCCGAGGTCCTCGGTTGGTACGATTTGGGCGTCCGCATCAACGTGCCCCAAGTGGATGTGAGCGAACCGACTTCAGCCGATGTGATCGTGGTCCGCGGCGACGGCGCCGCCACCAACCCCGTCAAAATCACCCTCTTACCCGCCCAGGCAGGACCGGCATTGAACCCGCCTCCACCGCCGCCGGCCCCGGCAGAGTAGTCAATTTGAGATGGTAGGTTAAACTGCCATCCCAACCACTGAAGCAATAATGATTGGGTGCCATGGCCAAGCTTGCTTGGCCATGTTGCTTTTTCAGAGGTTTTTAATATACTCACAAAAATCGTGGGCATGATACTCGGCCATAATTATCCATACGTCTCTAACATGCCCGATTTCCTCTTCATCACCTGTCAGATCGGCGCCGAGCGGGCGGTGAAGGAGGAGATGGCGCGGTCTTGGAAAGATTTCCGCTTTGCTTATTCGCGCCCGGGCTTTCTGACGTTCAAACTTCCGGAAAATCATCGTATGGCCGATGATTTTGATCTGCATTCCGTCTTTGCCCGGGCGTATGCGTTTTCCTTGGGCAAAATCCAGGGGCAAGATCAGGCCGAAATGGCCCGGGAGGCGTGGAAACTTTTCGCACCTCGCCATGCGGAGCGAATCCACGTTTGGCCCCGCGATGCGGCCGAGCCGGGCGATCACGGCTATCAGCCCGGCATTACTCCCCAGGCGATCGAAGTCCATGCCCGATTGCTCGAGCAATGCCCCAGCCCAAAAATGCTTGGCTCAAAGGCCGCCGATCCGCTGCAACCAGCTAAGCGAGGGGAGCACATTTTCGATTGCGTCCTGGTCGAGCCCGATCAGTGGTGGATCGGCTTTCATCGCGCCGATCGGATTGCCAGCCGCTGGTCTGGCGGGATGTTGGCCTTGGAATTGCCCGCCAATGCGGTTTCCAGGGCATGGCTCAAGATGGAAGAGGCCCTGCGCTGGTCGCAGTTGCCTATGCCTATTGGGGCACATGTCGCCGAAATCGGCAGTGCCCCGGGCGGTGCAAGCCAGGCGCTTTTAGACCATGGAATGATAGTTACCGGCATTGATCCGGCTGAGATGCACGCGGACGTGTTAAATAACCCGCATTTTACCCATCTTCGCTGCCGCAGCACTCAGGTTCGGCGTCGCGAACTCCGTAAAATTCGATGGCTCACCGTGGATATGAACGTTGCCCCGAATTATACGTTAGATGCAGTGGAAGCTATCCTAACGCATCCCCAGGTTAGCATCCGGGGTATGATATTGACGCTAAAACTGCCCGATTGGAGTTTAGCCACTCAAGTGCCGGGTTACATCGAACGAGTAAAAAGCTGGGGTTACAATATCGTCCAAGCCCGGCAGCTTCAGCATAATCGCCACGAAATTTGCATGGCGGCTCTGCGAAAACCATTTCGGCGAAAATTCCCCCAAGTTACCTAAAAGTACGCACATTCTTTAAATAAACTCTTCAGACAGGCTTTTTCCCGGTTCCCGTCTTGTTATTAAAGGTGTGCTTGAAAATCTGCCGATTGACGCGATAAAGCGGCTTTCGCAGGGCGTTCGTAATATACGGTTGACTAACCGGCAAAGGCTACCTAGAATACCGGCTTTCGTCCGCATCATTTGAACAAGTTCTAAACGTTAAATCGGATTGAATAAAATTTATCCTTCATGCCGGAATTCGCCGCAAGTATGCTATAGGGATAAATTTCAGTCTGCACTTTGTTTAGTGATCTAATGACATATTTGGGGCATGGCAGGAGATGACACACGTGATTAACCAAGCTGCTTTCCAGCCTATACATAATAATTTATCCAGGATTCCCCGTACGCCCTGGCTTTGCCTGGCGTTTATTGTAATTCTCTTCGCGACTACTAATAGTTTGCCGGCCTTGGATCCAGTAAACAATTTGCCTGCCATCGACCAGACAAAAACAGAAGTGTCCGACAAATCCGATGCCTCCGAAAAAACTTCGCAATCTGATGGTTCTTCCCAGCCATCCAAAACTACTGATGCCATGGAGAAATCAACTGAGCCAGGTGATCCGCTTGCCCCTGGAAAGATGCAGTTGCTTAAGCAAGAGATAATGGCCGGCCTGGTCAAACGCCATATAACCGATAATTTTGCCCGTTTTCGCAGTTACACGGCCATGAAGTTAAATACTTCGGCGGGCCGGTACACGGGCTCGGAACTGACCGGCAATTGCCGGCTAAGTTGGTACGACCACATGATGCGCAGCACTCTTGACGCCCCAGCCGAAGCCGAACGCTTCACGCGGGAACTGCACAAGGCCGCACTGGGCAACCACGAAGGCCTGGCCGAATTGCTGGCCATCGCGGAGAAAAAAATGGACGTTGCCGAACGAAAACCGCGGACTTTCGTCAAGGTCGAATCGCCTCAGCAAGCCCTGGAAATTTTCAAACAATCGATTGCCGATGCTGAAGTGGCTTATGCCGCCGCATTGGCCCCGCTGACTAAATCGCAAATCAACGAGTTGGAGACCAATATTTACCCGGTCCTGGTCGGCCAGAATCAAGTCGGCCATACGCTCAACGATCGAGGCACCGGCCGTAGGCTTACCGATCTTATGGAAATGATGGATCGAAACTCGCTTTTCGCGGCCGCGGACGCCCTGGTGCCCATCACCGACCCGGAACTGCTCGAACAGCTCAAGTCCCTGCCGGCCGATGGGGATATCAAAGTTGAGGGCGTAACCGGCACCGTGGTCGATCGCATCGATACTCCTTATGGCGCGATTATCATCGGCGGCAAAGGCCCTAACACCTATTATCTCGACAAGATGCCCGGCGTTTGTGCGGTGATCGATCTGGGCGGCGACGATACGTATATCGACGGCACGGTCGGCCTCGAGCGACCCGTGTTGGTTGTAGCCGATCTGGGAGGCCATAACACATATCGCGGAAACAAGCCGGGCATTCAAGGCGGCGCCATTCTCGGCGTTTCCATGCTCCTGAACATGGGCGGACATGCCGTTTACGAGGCAAAGGACGTTGCCCAAGGTTCGGCTGTGGCCGGCATCGGCATTCTCGTCGATTACGATGGCAATAGCCGCTATCGCGGTCTGAGACGCGTGCAAGGTCAGGCCCTCGGAGGCCTGGGCCTCTTGATCGAACGCGGTGGAAAAAACGATTTTCACGCCGCCATGTGGGCTCAGGGCTTTGGCGGACCGCTAGGCTTCGGACTGCTCGATTGCAACGTCGGAAACAACCATTACTATTGCGGCGGCATGTGGCGTGATTCTTATCCCGAAACCCCAGGCTACGAAGGCTTTGGACAAGGCGTTGGCGCCGGCTTGCGGCAGTAGCCGACGGTGGCATCGGCGTTATCCTCGACAACGGCGGCGAGAATGTATATGAGTTCGACTATCTCTCGCATGGCGGCGGATATTGGTGCGGACTAGGTTTCGCCCGCGATTTCGGCGGAAATACCAAGCGATTGATCACCCGCACGGCCTATAACGGCGGACCGCGCACCCAGCCTAGTTTTCAGCGCTTCGGCTGCGGTTGGGGTTGCCATTATTCCATGGGATTCTGTTTTGACGACGGCGGCGACGACGTGTATGAAGGCACCATCATGGGCTCGGGCATGGCCTGGGATTGCTCCATGGGCGTGCTCTGCGATTTCGGCGGAAACGACCACTACATGGCCACCGGTGGGCTCACTCAAGGCTCCAGCAATCAGATGGGCTTTGGAATCCTTTTCGATTACAATGGCGACGACGTGTATGAGGGTTACACCCAAGGTTTTGCTTCGCCCAGCATGTCATATCACCCCCTGCCCGATTGCGGCGGCAACTTCGCTTTCCTCATCGATTACGGCGGCAACGACAAATACGGCTGCGGCGCCACTAACAACTGTTACATCGAGCGAGGCTGTTCCGGGGGATTCCTCATCGATCGTCCGCAAGCCGACGAAGTTCAGCCCACGGCAAGGAAGAATCCGCCTGTGGCTACAGTGGGAAAATAAAAGCGTCCATCTTTTAAGAACAAGGATGTCATTCGATGCACAAGAAAAATTGGATCCTAGCCGGTTTGTTTCTGTTATTATTGACCTTTGGAGTCATTTCCAATTTTGTCGGCCGCGATATCGCCGAACAATCGGCGGTTGCTGACGACGACGGGCCATCGCTCTCGGGATCTTTGCAGACGCAGCAAAACGAACCGAACGAACAAGCGAAAAATAACAATGGCAATGAGTCTGATTCAGCAATAGCCTCAGCGGACGCTCAGACCGGTTCCGGCGTGCCGCAAACGGCCCCTGCCAAAGACTCGCCCGACGACCCGGTGAAAAACAACGTCGAAGGGCCGGTTGAGGAACGAACCGACGTGAAGCCCGCCGAGAGTCAAATACAATCGAAGACTGGAACCAAGCCCGCTACTCCGGTGGAAATTCCCAGCGGCGACAAGCCGGCCGCCGACACTTCTTCACAACCCGGACAATCCCCGGCGGTCGTGCCCCCAAAGCCGAAAAGAGAACTCGCCCCCGCCCTGGCCGCGCTCCGCGAAAAAATCCGCCGCACCTTGGCCACTTATCAACAGATGCCCTTCAATTCCCGGCAAAATACGCCCGACGAAATTATCGACTATTGTTTAGCCCTGGGATGCGATGCTGAAATTACCCTCCTCGCCGCGGAAGGAGAAAGACGCGCAAACGGCATCATGTGTTTGTGCTGGAACTATCCCTGCGCCGGCTACCGGCCATTGACCATGATCGATGGTCACGTTTCCGCCCGCCTCGGATTCGGCCTGCAATCGCGACCGTCGCAACTCCTGGCGGCTCTGGCCCTGGCTCGTGTGCCGGCTTCCTATCCCATGCGCGTGGGCAATTCGATGTGCTCGGTCGCCGATCTGGTCGAGTCGGAAAAGCTTTCCTGCCGCTCGGGTACGGATATGTCGCTCAAATTAATAGGCCTGGCATATTATGCAGATGCCCCGGCATGGAAAAACGATCTTGACGAGGAGTGGTCGCTGCAAAAGATTATAAAGGAAGAACTCGCTCAGCCTACGCTTGCCCCCGGCGGCGCTGGATTAGACTGCCTATTGGGCTTAAGCTACGCTCTATCTCGTCACGAAAAACGCAACTTGCCCGTCGAAGGGCAGTTCGACCGGGTGAAAAAATACACAAGCGAGTTCCAAAACTACGCTTTCGGAATACAGAATTCCGACGGCAGTTGGGGATATTATTTAAGCGGCAAGGGAGCCAATCGCGACGACGAAGCCGGGCTGCGGTCTTCCGGTTACGTCCTCCAGTGGCTGGCCCTTTCATTGCCGGAGGACCGGCTGGACGATCCGGCCATGGCGGCTGGAATGACGTATCTGATCAATGCCCTCAACAGCCAGCGTTATCTCAATAATCTCCCCGTGCTTTCCACACTTGAAATCGCCGGTGCGATGCGCGCCCTGCACGCCTTGGCGATCTACGACGAGCGCCTCTTTAAACCGTCCGATCCCGAGCAACCTGCCCCGGATAAAAAACCCGCCGCAACCACGGCAAAGCATGAATCCGCCGCCGGGCAATCGCGCTAGCCAAAAATTGGTGGTTTGATCGGAATCTGGAACGTTCATGGGATGAACTACTGCTTGGAACGGTTCACATTGGAAGCCTCCCGCTTTGCCGGAGGTGACTCGCCAGCCTGCAACTCCCTACCAGTTTGAATCTTACGTCCCAGCAAATTAGCTGAAATCCGCATTGCTCCCTCGATCCAAGTTCAGTAGAATGCCGCACTTTACTCGGGACCCGAAGAAAGGGTTCTGATTTACCGCTGCTTGGAATAGCCAGTAGGGCATTGTGTCAGCGGAAGGGAAGCCCCGTGCGGAAACGTCGATTCTGGCCCGATTGGACGACATAGTGTTGATATGCCGCGAACGATGCGAGGCGAACAACGTCGCCAGCCGGGTGCCGATGGTCCACTAGGTGACCTGTGATCGGCACCCGACGATCGGTGGCGTCGTCAATGCGTGCGCGGTCAACGTTACCGCCTTCATTGATCCGCGATCGAGGAATTTACCGTCGCGTTCCTGAACACGACTTAACGTATTACCGCATTGACGAGGTGTGCATGGTGTCTAACGCATTCGAAGTCCTGGACTACATGGTGATCGCCGTTTACCTAGTGGGCATTACATTGATCGGCATCTGGACCGGATTCCGCCGGCATGCTTCCAGCGAGCAGTACTTTCTGGCGAGCAAATCACTCGGCTGGTTCACGGTTGGTGCGGCGGTGTTCGCCTCGAACATTTCCACGATTCACATTGTGGGCCTAGCGGCCGACGGCGCCCGCATCGGACTGGTGGTTGGCAACTTCGAGTGGATGGCTTGCTACACGCTCATCTTGCTGGCGTTGGTTTTTGCGCCGTATTACCTTCGCACGCATATCACTACGTTGCCCACGTTCCTTGAGAAGCGATTCGGCCCTTCGGCGCGGACGATCCTGGCCTTCATCAGCATTGCGGCTGCACTATTGATCCATATCGGCATTAGCATGTTTACCGCGGCCAAACTTTTCGAGAGCTTCCTGGGCATCCCGCTGATCGCCTCGATCCTGGTGATCTCGCTACTGACGGTGACATACACGGCTTTGGGTGGATTGAAAGCCGTCGTGGTGACCGAGACGATTCAGATCTTCCTGCTGTTGGGCAGCGCCGTCATGGTCACGGCCCTGTCGATCGCGCACCTACCGGCAATGGGCATCCATGACATTGCCGCCTTCAACGCCCAACTGCAACCGGACCAGCTCAACATGGTTCAGTCGATCGTCGGGCATGACGGCAACCTCCGCGAGTTCTCCTGGCTGGGCATCGTCCTGGGTTTCCCGATCCTGGGCATTTGGTATTGGTGTACCGACCAGACCCATGTGCAGAGGGTTTTGGGCGCGAAAAGCGAGAGACACGCCCAGAACGGGGCCCTCTTTGCGGGCTTTCTGAAGCTGTTGCCGGTATTCCTCATGGTCGTTCCGGGCACGGTGGGTTACATCATGTTCCGCAAAGGAGAGATAAACCTTGGCAGCATCGACAAGCCCGACTACAACTTGTTGCTGGCGCAGATGGTACAGAAGCTCGTTCCAGTGGGGCTCAAGGGCTTGGTGGCGGCTGGCATGGTGGCGGCGTTGATGAGTTGCATGGCCGCGGCATTGAACAGTTGTGCGACACTCATATCCGTCGACATCGTCAAACGACTGCGGCCCGGGATGGCCGACACCCGTGTGGTGACCATCGGCCGGATAACGACCGGCATCATTATGCTCCTGGCGATGGCTTGGTTAACCCAAGGGGGGCAGTTCGGCACGATCTTTCAAGCGATCAACAAGATCCCCATGACCTTCGCTCCGGCGGTGACAACCATATTCCTTTTCGGCTTGCTCTGGAAACGCGGCGACTTGCGAGCGGCTTTGGCCACCTTCAGTGTCGGCTGCACGCTTGGCATCGTCTATTTCATCCTCGACTTGCCGAGCGTGGGGCGGATGCTGCTCAGTTCGCAGCCGCAAGAATTTCATGGACTGGTGACCGACCCGAACCACGGACTGGGAATTCCCTTCATGCTATTCGGTGCGATCCTTTGGGGAGTCTGTATTGCCGTTTACGTTGGCACCAGTCTGCTAAGCCCTCCCCCGCCACGGCACAAAGTCGATGGCATCTGTTGGGATCATCCACTGGCTTTCCTCGGAGGCCGGATTGGGGACTGGAGCGACCCGCGGGTGATCGCGATTGTGTTGTTTATCGTAGTAACGGGGTTCTATGTCCTGAACTGGATTTATTGTTCCTAGAGAGCATACCCCGTTTTCACCTGAGTTGCCCAGCGACGCGCTGCTGGTGACCGCCAAGATCGAGAGGTTCGCCTGGCGCGTCTGGTAACTGGTCCAGGAGGGCGGCTTTGCAAGCGCAAGTACGCCTTTTCCAATGTGAGCCCGAGGCAGAAATCGGAGCGGAGGTTGCTAGCTCAGATTCAGTCGTCCGGAGGCGACTGGTTTGGGACTCCGCGTCAACAAATCGTTGTATTTATGGGTCATTTGCCGGTACATCTTTGCCAGATGAGTCCGCTTCTGTCCCGGATTCCTCGCAAGCACCGTTTGATGGGCTTGTAAAGTCATTCCGAAAATTGGGTCGATTTTCGGCGTGTCTCGCAAAAGGCTTGAGTTGATGGGAAGGGATGCCCATTGTCACGGCTCGACAGGCAGCGGCAGGTCTTTCGCCGCCACGTCCTTGACGCTCAAGTCGCCGTAGACCACTCGATACGTGTTTGCATCCTTGGCGTCTTTCAACTTGTACCAACACACGATGCGGTCCTTCTCGCCGAGTTTGACGCCTTTGCCAAGGTAGCGGAAGCTGTCCTCCACAAAGTCGTGCGTTACCCGGAAGAAGGTTGCCCCTGGCCGGAAGAAATCGAATGGGGTGCCCATCGGTTGATGGCGGTAAACCATAGCTATGTACTTCTTCTCGATAGCTGTCTGTTGGCTAGCCGGCTTGCCTAGGGCAGCATTTTCCTTGTCAAGTTTGTAGTAAGCCGGAAACGCCTCGTCGGGAAACGCACGGTCGTTGAATTCGACGAACGCTCCAAGGTAATCAAGCATTTCTTGTTCGGTGACATGGGACGGCGCTCTTCGTGTTTCACACTGTACCCTTCGGGCGCCTTCAAACTGAAAAGCGAGTCGTCCACTTTGGCGTCGAGCACAATGTCGCGCAACATCGTCCCCTTTGGCGACCATCCGCGCGGGGCCGGATCCTTTCCGACCGGATTGTTGCGGATGGGGTCCTTCTCCGGATTGTAGAAGTCGCCGTCGGGGCCGTTGAAATTGATCGCGACTAAGCGATTACTCTTTGCATCAATCCAGAAGTCTTGGCTCCGATAGCGATTGTTGTTTTCATCACGCACAGTGCTACGAAAGATGTTTACCACATTTCCGGTGCTCAGCGTCAGTCGCTCAACCCATTCAAGATTGCCTTCCCGCAAAATCTTCAAGGTGTGCTCGAACGGACCGTCCTTGAAATGGCTGGCAGGCATGGGATCTCGATCCATGATGGTGGCCCGCTTCTTTTCCGGATACAACTCGATACAGCGGCCGCGAACTCCGTCCTCGATCATTACGATTTCATACGATTGAGCCGCTCCAGCCCGCCACCCGTCTCTCAGCACCGCTCGGGATAGCCCGGGCGATCGGTAGGTGTAAAAGCTCGGGTTCTTAACGAGCCATGTTGCCTTGCCGTCTCGACTTGTAGCGTGCAAGTAGTCGATGCTTGTCCAGGTGATAGTTGGAGCGTTTTCAATTTGGTTGGCGATACACTCGAAAGTTGCCCCAAATGCTGCCGCCCCTGGCTCCGTCACCGCTGGATGAAGAAGCGAGGCGCCCAGCCAAGCGCAGACTGCGGCGGCCGTTGTCGCCGCCAACAAGACGACGCGTTGCATGTATTTTCTCCTTTGGGATAAGACGCCGATCCGTTGCGGATTGAGCCATGCGAGTGCCGAAGGGTATCTTTCACGCCAAGCGTCGATATTGACCGTTGGCGGTGGGACAGCAAGAACTGCGTCTACAGCATTACTTAGCACGCCTTGCAGTTCGTCGGAACTAGGGGAAGCATCAAGGTCTATTTCGTTCATGACACACCTCATGGGTTTCGTTCGGTTAACAGACTTTCCAATCGTGACCTTGCCTGCGACAAGGCTGTCGACGTTGCTGTGGCGGAAATGCCCAACGCTTTACTAATCTCGCGATAGGAAAGTTTCTCGAAGTATCGCAAACAAAACACTTCCGCCTCACGCGGTGGGAGCTCTGCGAGAGCCTCTCGAAGTCGAGTCTCCAGTTCATTGCTGATGGCAATCGCGGGAGGTTCGCCCCCAGTCGCCGTAAGCCTCGCAGGATCTAAGGATTTCATGGCCCGACGACGATGCAAGGCATTGAGTGATCTACAGATCGCTATCCTCCGCAGCATGGCTCCCCACGATAGCACCGGCGTTCCGTTGGACCGTTGGTGAGCTTCGGTGAAGACCTCCTGCACAACGTCCTCGGCATCCTCGGCGTGACCAAGAATATGCCATGCTGTGCCGAAAACCATCGTCCAATGTTCGCGAACAAGGACATCCCAATCGACCATGTCATTCCTCACGTAGCGGTTAACCGTCTCCACCAATATGTCAAAGCGGAACGGGAAATGTCAGTAGAGAGGATCGTGGATTCGCTACAATCTCACAGGTGATAGCGATACTGCCCCCCTAGCAATAATGGTGCCGAGCGAAGACCGGCCATCCGGCAGGAGTGTCACAGATCACGAGGGACTGAAGATTGCCATCGCCAAGCTGGTCAACTCGTGGATGTACTTGAGTACCGAAAATGGTTGATTATTTGAGATTGATTTCATTTACTGTCATTATTAGCGTCATTTATACAGGTCAGTCCTGCAAACTCATCTTGCAAAACAAAATACCAAAAACTTATTGATGAGACAAATTATGGGTGTAAGTTTAATTTAATGTATATAAAATTGCTACACCGCCCTGTTCAAGCCGCGGATGATATGCTCGATCACGGCGTCTGCTTGCATGTCCACGGCCGCTTCCATGTTGTGGCGCCAGACCGGCACGCGGCGGCGATCGAAGATCGTGACCCCGGTCGTCAACTCGCCCAGGGTTTCCACGTCCCCGGCCATAGGTTTCATCGTGAATAGATCGGGATGCACGACCGACATTAAAGAAACCGAATCGTGTACGTGAATTCCTTCCAGCCCCAATCGTTGCCGATAACTGCGGAACGCCGGCGGCAGGATCTTTCGCAAAAATCGACCGACCTTGCTCGATTCGTCCGGCAATTGATTGAACAGATCGTAGCTTAGTTCAATCCGGTTGGTCACGTCCAGGGGTATGAGGATTTTCGTCGAGGGCGAGCGAAAAACAATTTGCGCCGATACCGGATCACAATAAATATTGAATTCGGCGGCGGGAGTTATATTGCCCGGGGCGTTTATCGTGCCTCCCATAATGACAATCTGACCGACCAGGCCGGGCAGTTCCGGATCGCGCATGAACGCCCGGGCGATATTGGTCAGGGGACCGAGCGCCACGATAGTCACCTGGTGCGGCGCCGCGCGGACCTGATCGCAAATCTCTTTTTCCGAGGGAAGCAGGTGTTGTCGCTCGGCCACGTCGAACCCGCAGCCTCCCAGCCCGTCGGCCCCATACAGATATCGGCCTTCCACGGGCAGGCCGCTATCCGGTTCGGAGGCGGCCCCAAGCCGCGGCAGACGCGGGGGATCGAGTTGTTCCAATATGACCTGGATATTGCGGGTGGCCTGGGCCGGAGAAACATTGCCTCCCACAGCCGTCAGAGCCACAACGTCCAACTCGGGCTCGAAAAGCGCCAAGCATAAGGCAAGTGCATCGTCTATGCCCGGATCGACGTCGAGGATCACCTTCCTGGCCATATATTCCTCAGTTTAGTAAAAAAAACCCCGTCCCTTATTTAACGCCGCTAAATTAATTCTAAAAAAACCGGCTGCGAATGACAAGGGGGTATGGGAGAGAGTCTTTATGCCCGGATTTGACTACATTTTACCCGCATTGAGCAATATTGGTCTGTATGATTCTCAAATAGCCCCCGATGATTACGCCCCGGGGCTTTTGGTTGCTGTTTTACACCGTCCTTAGAAAAAGAAAGTGGCGGAACTTGCATCCGACAATGCATTTTTTATCTTCATCCCTCATCTCACATCCTTCATCCTGCTTTCAAGGTTGACGGCTGAGGTTGAAAATCGGGAGCATCAGTGCCATCCCGATGGTTCCCACCACCACGCCCATCACGGCTATCATCAGGGGCTCGATAAGGCTGGTAGTGGCCTTTAGCGTGTTTTCCACCTCGCTGTCGTAATATGTGCTGACTTTTTCCAAAACCACGTCTAATTTGGCGGCATCTTCACCCGCACTGATCATTTGCACCAGCATGTTGGGAAACAACGGGGTGCTGCGCAGCACCTCACAGATCCGTTTTCCGCCGGTCACTTCTTCCTGAACTTTTTGCCAGATCATTTCATAATAATAGTTGCCGGCTACCGCTTGCGCGAGCTTGATGGCATCTATCACGGGCACGCCGTTGGCAAGTAAAGTCCCCAGGGTGCGAATGCTGCGGCTGATCGTCACTTTGCGAAACATCGTGCCGACTATCGGGGAGTTGATCTTGATCCAGTCCAAAATGCGTCTGCCGGCGGGAGTCCGCCGGCCATAAAGAAATCCTCCCGCCATCGCCGCCGCGCCGGCCAACAACAAATACCAATAGTTGGTCATTACTTCGGAAACCGACATCATCACAATCGTAGCGGTGGGCAATTGCGTTTGCCGGAGTTTAAAAAGCGGCATGAATTTCGGCATCACATAGGTCAAAAGAAATATCGTTACTCCCGTGGCCAGCACCATCATGACCGTGGGATATGCCATGGCGGCGCGGACTTTATTGAATGTGTCCGACTCTTTTCTCATGTATGAGGCGATGCGGTCCAGCATCGTGCCTAATGTGCCGGTGGCTTCGCTGGCCTTAACCAGCGAGATGTAGGTGTTATCGAACTGTTTCGGGTATCGGGCCAGAGCCGCGGAAAAATCGTCGCCCGATTCGACCGCCTCCTTTAATCCCTGCAAAACCTTCCGCAACGCCGAAATTTTCTCCTGTTCGATTATCCCCGCAAGCGCCGCCGATAATATTATGCCCGTATCGACCATGATCGCCAACTGGGCGGTAACATATATCACGTCCTGTCTCGAAATCCGGCTGGGAAATAAATTCCACGCTTCTTCGGCCGATTTGAGTTCCAGTACGTGGAAGCCGTCGCGGTGCAATTTCTGCCGTGCATCATCCGACGAAACCGCCTCGATACTTCCCTCCTGAGTGCGACCCATTGTATCACGCACGCGATAACTGAAGGTTGTGGCGGTGGCTGACATGGCAAGCAGTTTGTGGTTTGTAAATGGCGGTTGCTGGAAAGTGGTTAGCGGATATCGGTTATATGTGGGTACCCTTATGTTTCATGGCATATTCCCCCGCTATCCCCGATAATATGAAATACTTCCTCCAGGGTTGTGATTCCTTCGCGAACTTTGCGGAAACCGTCGAAAGCAAGGGTGATCATGCCGTCGGCCATGGCTATGCTTCGCAGGTTGTTGACTGTCGGATCGGCCACGATGGCGTCGCGCATCTCATCGCTTATGACCAGCAGCTCGTGTACGGCGATGCGGCCCTTGAAACCTGTGTTCCTGCAGCTTTTGCAGCCCACGCCCTTGTAAAACTCGCTGAATTCATATCCCATGCGCTCCAAGGCCTTACGCATGGTGCGCGGAGGCTCATATTGTTCGCGGCACTTCGTGCATATCCGCCGCACCAGGCGCTGGGCCAATATCATGTTCAGTGCCGCGCCGATTAAATATGGCTCCACGCCCATGTTGATTAGCCGGGTGATGGCCGAGCAGGCGTTGTTGGTGTGCAGTGTGCTGAACACAAGATGTCCGGTCATGGCCGCCTGTATGGCTGTGTGTGCGGTTTCTTCGTCGCGGACCTCGCCCACCATGATCACGTCGGGATCCTGCCGCAAAAGCGTGCGCAAGGCCGCGGAAAACGTCATCCCGATTTTCGACTGCACCTGGAACTGGTTGATCAGGGGCAGATGGTATTCGATCGGGTCTTCCACGGTGCAAACGTTGTTCTCCATCGAACTGATCTCGTTCAGCGCGGCGTAAAGAGTGGTCGATTTGCCGCTTCCCGTCGGACCGGTCACCAAAATAATGCCGTTGGGGGCGCGAATGTTTTGCCGAAAACTATTGAGTATGTCCTCGCCGAAACCGAGGTCCTCGAGATTCAGCGAGACGCTGCGGGTGTCGAGCACGCGAATGGCGGTCTTTTCCCCGCGCGAGGCGGGAAACGTGCTTACGCGAAGGTCGATTTTACGCCCCTCCAGCAGCACGTGAACGCGCCCGTCTTGCGGCAGCCGCCGCTCGCTGATGTCCATCGATGCCATGATCTTGATGCGGCTGGTTACCGCGTTCAGCAGGTGCAGCGGCACTTCCAGCGACTTGTGTAATTTGCCGTCTATGCGATATCGAACCCTCGTGCTATGTTCGGCCGGCTCGATGTGGATATCGCTGGCCCCCTCCTTCACGGCGTTGAATATGATGTAGTTGACCAGGCGTATCACCGGATTCTGCCCCATGGCGTCTTCGTCGATGTCGCCGATGTCTTCAATGACCTCTTCGATCAGAGTGACGTTGGCCGATTCCGAATCTTCAATGATGTCGTCTATCACGAAGACCTTGGAATTAGGCAATGAGGTTATCATTCGCCGGATGTCCTTGGTGCTGGCGGCCACAATCATAACCTGGGCGTTCGTCAGCCCGCGTATCTCATCGATTAAAAACAGATTCGAAGGCTCGTTCACGGCCACGGTCAAAACGCCGCGAATCATAAACATCGGCAGGACAAGGTTTTTTTCGATGTATTCCCGGGGCAGTATGTTGGCGATCTTGGGGTCGAAAAGCCGCGTTTCAAGTTTGGCGTATGGAACGCCGTACTCCGTGGCCAGGCATTCAACGATCTGATCCTCGCTGCAATACTGCAGTTCGACCAGCAGTTCGCCCAGCAGTTTTCCCTTGCCCTCCGCCTTTTGCTTTTCCAGCGCGGCCTGCAAGCCGTCGGGCGTGATGTAACCCTTTTCAATCAAAAGGCCGCCAAGGCGGCGTGGGGCGAGGATTGCTGTGGACATTGCTGGGGATGGGAGATGCGGTATGGGAATTGGGCGTGTATCATTCTCTTGTTAATGCGATCAATGAAAGCTTTTAACCGCGTCCATGACGCTCTCGAATACTTCCAATTGTTGATCCAGCCGCGTTAACTCCAATGTTTTGCGGTTGTAAACGTTGTTCGTGGCGATCTTCAAGTCGCCCAGCTTCTCTCGAAGCGCGTCCTGCACGTTGAGCAAGGAGGTAAGGCCTTTGCTATCGATCGATTCCGTGCCGTCCAAATCCAGCACGATATTGTGGATTTCCAGCGTCGAGAAGTAGGCCTCAAAGCTTTCGCATTGATCCGCTTCGAGTTCCTCCGGGGAGTGGATCACGATCACGTCGCCGAATATTTCTTGGGGAAGGTTCATGGCATATCTTCTACACTTTGGCTGTTTCTTGTTGCATGACGGCGTCCACGTCTTGCAGCAATTCGCGCGGGCTGAACGGCTTGACAATTACTCGCAGCACCCGCAACTGCTCGAACAATAACTCTTGTGAAAGCTCGTAACCTTTGGCGGTCAACATGAATACGGGTATGTCGGCAGTTTGAGGGTTGTTGCGCAGCCGCTCAATCAGCTCCAGACCGCTGAGGCGTGGCATCTGGCAATCGGTGATCAACAGGTCGGGTTTGCGCTTTTGAATCGCCTCCCAAGCTTCTTCGCCGTCGGAGGTGATTTCCACCTCGTAGCCCCCCTTTTTTAATTTGAATTCCATCGCTCGAAGAATGTGGATCTCGTCGTCGCTAAGTAAAATTCGCTTGCTCATATTTGAACCTGTTTCGAGATTAATTGGCCATTGCCTGTTGCTTCGTTGCCAATGGTACGTTATCTGTGACTCCAAACTTATATTACACCTAGTTCTTTAGCCCTCTGTTTTCATCTGGCCCGCGGAGCGTAGTGAAACCGAAAAGGTGCTGCCTATTCCTAGTGTGCTTTCCACGGCGAGTTGTCCGCCGTGGACGTCTTCGATAATGTGCTTGGCCAGCGGCAGCCCCAGCCCGGTGCCCGGCGCCATGTCTTTATCCTTTTTCACGCGATAGAACTTCTCAAATACTTTTTGGCAATCTTCCGCACTAAGCCCCACGCCCGTGTCTTGCACCTCGAAGCGGACCCGGTCGCCCACCAACCGGCTGCGCAGGGTGACATTGCCCCCAGCATTGGTATATTTGATGGCGTTGGACAACAGGTTGATGGCCGCTTGCAGCAGCATGTCGCGGTCCGCCAGCACGCCCAGGAACATCGAGCTTAGTTGCGGATCAAGTTTGATCTGTTTGGCTTCAGCCGACGGTTGCACCACGTGCAAGGCCTCTTCCAGAATCCGGTTCAGGGATTGTTGCTGTTTATTCACGTTGACCACGCCGGCCTCGATGCGGGCGATGTCAAGCAGGTTTTCCACCAGCCGTTGCAGGCGGTCGGCCTGCGTAGAAATGACGTCGAGAAATTCCTCCCGGGTTTTTTCGTCCTCGGCCTCGCCTTCCGCCAGAAGTTCCACGTAGGCTTTGATGCCCGCCAGGGGAGTTTTCATCTCGTGGCTCACCGAGGACACGAACTCGGCGTTCCGTTTTTGCACGGCTTTCTGGTCGCCGATATCGCGGAGCACCACCACCGCGCCTTCCGTTACCGGGGATTTATCCGGCGATTCGTCATCGCCCCCGGCCAGCTTGCAGGCCGTGGCGCGATACCATTGCGGCGTTCCGTTCTCGCCGCTCAATTCGATCTCTTCCGAACGTGCGCCCGACATTTTCCGGTGCCTCACGGACAACAACAAATCAATCAGCTTCTGGCAACGCACTATTTTGTCCAAGGCCCGGCTCTCGATCTTTTCCGTGTTAAAATGAAATATCTCTTCCGCGCTGTGATTGGCCAGCACCAACTCATCGTACTCGTCAATAGCCAAGATCGGGTCGGCCAACCCCTCAAATATGTGTTCGATCTGCTCGGCCCGCTTTGCGGCGCGAAGACAGTGAACCTCTTGAGCGGTTCGAGTGTGTTCCAAGTCCTCGGCGCGCCGCTTGTAGTCAAGCATGGTATTGCGTATCTGTTCCGCAAGATTGCTCATGGGATGGTCCGCGGGCAAGGCAGGCATGTTGTCGTTGGATCCGGAAAGCGTATGGCAAAGGCACATCGCTTCGATATGCCGCCGCAGTTGTTGCTCTTGCCTTTTTTGCTGCAAAAGCCTGTGCGCAAGCAGTCCACAGCAACAAATCAACCCCGCACACGGCAAGCCCGCAAATAGCATCAGCGACGCCGTGTGAAATTCCATTATCCATAACCAGGCCAATGTCAGTCCACATGCAATTGCGATTGCTGCCACGGCTGCCGGTTTGTACGAATTCGAGTTATTCATGTTGCGTGCTAAAACTGCAAATTATTTGAGGTCATACGGGATTTCAAACCACGGTATCTACTGATATTTGTGTTCGGTTTATGGAAAATCAAAAAACTAATGTCACACGCAATAACCGGCGGCTAACAGCCGCCGGAGCGCGGAGTTTCCCAGCAGGGGATGATCGCCGGTAGAACGTCGGACGCAAGGTTTATACTGGCATTAACGACGCACGGTATAGCGCGGGTCGAGGGCTTGAGCCTGTTGAAAATGGGCATTTGCCGACTCGGCCTGACCGAGTTTCGCCAGCGTACATCCCATCAAAAAATAGGATAAAGCACTCGACTTGTCCAACGAAAGTGCTTGTTGCAGTGCAACTTCGGAAGATTGGAAGTCGCCCAGCCGATAGTAGGCCACTCCTAACATGCGATAAATCGCCGCCGATTTCGAGAAATGCTTGGCAGCCGGTACAAGTAGTTCTACGGCCATTTCCGGATGGTTTGTTCGTAATGCCGCGCCTGCCGCGACAATCGTTATTTGTGGATTATTCGGCTGGAAAACAGCCGCTTTATGAAAGGCAATCCGAGCCGCGTCGATCGAACCCTCGGATAACGCCCGCTGCCCTTCGCTTAGCGATTCTTCCACCGAAACCACAGATTCGGCATGCGCATAAGAATCGCTAATACCGGCGTCTTTTTTCAGCTTATCGGCGGCTTGGGACGTCGGCGTCGCAAACGATGGAGTTTCCGCGGCTGGCTGCCTCATCGCGGGCGTCGCCAAAGTCGGTCCCTGCTGGTGTGCTGATGTAGAAACATTTTTATCTGAATTCAAAGACGACTGGTATGCCGACGGAACCACGGCATTTGTGCACGCTTCGTCAGTGCCCTCGGAATCCTTGGCATTCTTACAACATAGTGCATACATTTCGTTTTCCGGTTCGGCCCGGGCAGCCTGCTCGTAATATGTTACCGCGCCGGTCGATTGACCGATGGCGTCCAGTACCAATCCTTTGGTATACAGCGCTCGGGCGTTGCCGGGTTGCAGGCGAAGCGCCTCGTCTACCTGTTTGAGCGCTTCCTGCGGGCGTTTATCGAGAAGATTTACTTCGGCCAGCAGAAGTTGCGCGTCGATATGGCGGGGATTGCGGGCCAGTAGTATATCCAAACCCTCTCGGCAACCTTTGGAATCGTTCTGCTCCCATCGCGCCAATGCTGCTTCATAAGCGGCCTGGTCCCGGTGCGTTTCAAAATCCCGTATAACATCCGCATTGCGCCGCTGCCGCTTTTCGGCGCCGCCGTCCCCGAATAACGACTTTGCAATGGGTAAACTCGCGCAGCCGGTTGACAATGCAAGTATAAACCCTGCAACACAAATCAGTATTGCCAGTTTTGCTCGCATCTGATCTGAATACTTCATTTTATAAATTCTAAGTCAAGTCAACGTATCTCAACATTTTCCGAATAATCGACTCTTGGAAGTTTCGTCGGACGCGTGATGTCCTCGTGAGTGCCTGGCATTCCGCGATCGTACGGGTGCAACGGAATGGGTTGCGGCACGGTCGGCCGTTCCAAATCATCGATTAGCCAATCGGCCACGGCATTGCCGTCCAAGGGATTTCGGGCCGCAAGATCGCATGCCGGGTACCCTCTGGGTGACTCGGCCCCCAGCGTATGATCGCCCTCTCGCTTCCCCAGCCAGATGTCGCTCCGCAAATCGATGGCGGCCCGATTGAGCGGATCGAATTGCACCGCCATTTCAGCGAATCGCAAGGCTTTCTTCTGATCGCCGTCGGCCCAGGCGGCTTGCGCCAGCCGGAAATAGCGCCGGGCAACCGAGCGTTTGCCGAAGGGACTCATTTTGTCGGCATAAGTGCCGTGGCGGCGATAGTATTCGCAGGCCGCTTTTTCACCTTCCTGGCACGTGCCGGGCTCATACACGATCCTCGGTGTAATCAGCACCAGCACCTCATATCGCTCGATGGTCTCATCGGTGTTGCGAAAGCAAACGCCGATTACCGGCAAACTTCCGAAAAACGGAACTTGCTGGGTGCTGGTCACCAACTGGTCCCGCATCAATCCGCCAATAATCACCGTGCAGCCGTCATGAACCATCACGTTGGTCGTGACTTGGGTAATGGTTTTGTTGGGCAGAGTGAAGCCGTTTTCCGTCTTCACGTCGCCGTCTGACAATTCAGGATGGACCTCCATGCGTATCACCCCGTCGCTCGATGCGAACGGGCGTATGCGCGAATTGGGCGCCTAAGTCCAGAAATTGTACGGCCTGGGTACTGCTGGTCTCTGTAACCGTGGTGCTTACATATCCCTTTTGTTCGCCTATTTGTATGTCGGCCCGATGCTTGTTCAGCACCATCAGGCGCGGATTTGCAATGACGTTTGTGTCGCCCACGGTTTCCAAAGCATTGATGAACGCGCCCAGGCTGGTGTCGAGGAAGCCGAATTTCAATCCGCCTTCATCGAATGTTAAATTAGCCAATGCATCGAGGGGTGTCCCGATTCCAAACTTGATGTTGGGATTGTCGCGAAGAAATTGAAAGTTGACGCCAAATTTATCGTCGTCCTTTAAATGCACGCTCATTATCATCGCCTCGATGGAAACCTGGAGTGGACGCACGTTCAACTTCTTCCACCATTTGATCGATTTGTGCGAGCACGGCTTCGTAGTCGCGGACCACCACCACGTCGTTGCCGGCGAACTTGTTGCCTCCCGCGTTGGAATCGTTGGCGGCGATGCCCACCTCGGATGGAGTCGAAACGCTGATTGCACCCACCTTTTCCGACATAAGCGGCGTAATCAGCGTCTTCAATTCCGCGGCCGTAATGTAATTGGGCTGGTAAACTCGCGTACCGATTTTATCCAAAGACTGCTCCAAATTGTTGAAATCCTCAGGCGTGCCCACAAAAATGTAATTTCCATCCCGCTTGGCCACGTAACCCGTCGATTTGAGTATTGCATCCAACGCGCTGTCGAGATCCACTCCGTTGAGCGTGGCTGATACTTTGCCTTCCACATTCTTGCTTGCCAATATGTTCAAATTGCCTTGTTCGCTCAAGAGATCCAACACCTTGTGAATGTCTTCGTCGTAGATATGGATCCGCAGTTTGCCGTCGCCTTCGCCCTTAATTGTCGACTTGACCGGAGACCGATTTGCCTGGCTTGGGGCGGGTGAGGATGCTGTCTTATCCGTCGCTTGCCCGGGAGTCGCCAAACGCTCCTGCAAAAATTTCATGACGCCCGGTAAGCCAGACTTGCCCGGTGAGGTATCCCCCGGCTCCGGCGGAGGAGGCGGCATGTACTCTTGAGCCGTACGGGGATACGGTTGTGCTAATACCGGACCACTGGGCTCTGACGGCGGCGGAAGCGTTACCACGCAGTCTCGTGGCAATTCCGCTTGCCTGGAAATTGCCTCTTTCGGTTTCTCGACTGACTCTTGTATCGCCACGGCGGTTTTTTCAGCCGCCGACGACTTAGAGCCTACCCCAAAAGTCTCCCCGCCAGGCGCCGCGCCAACAGTCGGTAGAAGGCTCGGATAAGTCACCTCTCCCTTTGGGAGAGGGTCAGGGTGAGGGCTGAATCGCAGTGAATTCGTGGCTGCAGTTTCTTGCTGTAATTGAATTTCTATTTTCTGGGATAGGCTCTTAATTTCGCTCGATTTTTCAGGATCGTTTGCGGGGGTAGAACAAGTCCCTACTATAATTGCCCATCCCACGCCTACGGCGGCGCAAATTACAAGCAAGCCGAATCGACGAAAGGTTTTCATGTGTCTTCCGTGACGCCAAAAGAAAAGTAATACTTCGATTGCAAAATGAAAAGCATTGGATGCAAAATGATATCTACTTAAGAAGTAATATCACCCGCAAACAAATATTTTTCTTGTCAGCGCCCCGTTTTTTATTTATCGACGGTTCCCAAAACCATGCGACCCGACGTGCCTGGCTCAGGGATACTTAATTCGAAACTCTCTCCTTCCAGTTCTAAAACCACCTTGCGATCGTGAATTTCGCTTAGAACGAATTTGTAATTTCGCCCTTCTTTTACCGCTTCGATCGTCTGTCCCTGGTTGTATGTTCTGCCGCCGATCCTGGCTATCCCTCCATTTGGTCCGATGATCGTGCTTGTCAGAGCCATTCCCAGGCTCGCCGGCGACGCGGGCGGCGCTTTCACTGCTGGCTCCTCTGTGGTTTTATCCACGGCTTCTTTCGGCCCCTGGAATGGGTCCCTCTCGATAGTTAGTTGTTGTGCAGGACGAGTCCGCGGGTCGTTGTTCATCCACTTCAACACTTCTTTCCAGGAATACTGTAAAGGTTTGTTATCCCTCTTGCCGCTTGAGTTGTCCGTGGAATTCGCTTGTGCCAAAGACGCGTTTACCACGACTTGAGTTCCGGTCGACGATCCTAGGCCTTCTTCGGTTTTATTTATCCATCCCAAAAAATGTGGCGTCCAAAAATAAAGCACCACAACCATCATTATTCCCAGAACTATGGCCTTCTTTGGATGAGCGGCTATTTCATGTTTAAATTGTTTGCTTATTTTTTGTATATTCACTGTTTTATCAGCAGACCTGTTGGCCGGTGCCCAATGGTCATGCTCCTCCGTATATCGGTTATTTGCTAATGTCAGCGTAATTGGAAATCTTTGAATTATCGGAAAAGACGACTAAATCTATTTCACACAATATATTTCCCCCTGCTTGCCCAGATTTATTAAATTGAAGAGAATATATCCAGAATGTCATGGGCAGACTCTCCATGGAACGAATGAATTCATGTATTTGCGTAAAAGTTCCCGTACAAGCCATGTGGATGGGAATTTGTCTGATCAGGCCCAGTTCCACCAACATTTGTGGTTCAAATCGTATGGTGGCTGTTCCCGCTCGATTGCTTAAATCATTGATATTGCCATACAGGACCGGCAAGCGATGAACCATTAATGCAGTCCGTTGCCATTTTTCGATATATGACCTAGCCTCAAGAAGCTCTTGTTGCGCGGCGGCTAATGCGGCGGATATGCTGTCGGCATTACTGATGTAAATCTGTCTGGTTTCTATTTCAGTACGCAACTGGGTTATAATGTTTCGGCCGGGGAAAAAAACAAATACTATGTGAATCACGGCTATGGCGACCAACGGTATAGTCACCAGCCAACTGCCGCGATGAAATTTGATTTCTGTAGCATGCATATTCGTTGCCTGCATTAAATATTTATTTTTTCGTTCTCAATATTAATCATTCGCGGTTCGCGAACTATTGCGTCCTACATTGCAAATGAACCGTTCCACTGCCACACGACTAGCAAACTCGACTGGAACAGCCGTGTGTGTGGTTGAATGAGGATCATTGGCTACATCGGAATCAATAAGATCATTGAACATCTTCGGCGGCGCGGAAGAAGTTTTTGGCGGACTTTGCGGGGGCGGCGTCTTTTGTTCCTCGATGGGGCTCCCCGATTGGCCGTAGCCGGGTTTTACAACAAGCTTGGCGTGGAATTGAATCGCCGCTCCGGAACTTTCGCCAACGCTGGTAACCGAACCCAATTCCGCCTTGGAGAACAACGCGTTCGATTGCATTTCATCTAAATAATGATTGAGCGCGGTGCTATCTGTGGTCGATCCCGTAAGAATGATGACAATTTGTTTGCCCTCTGACTGGCTTTTTAAGGCTTGAAGGTCGCGCTCGGCTGGCGATATCGACTTTTGTTGATCGGCGGAGTTCCCCACGACCATCGCAGGATGTCGTTCGGAAGCTGTGGTTGAATTATCCGCCTCGCGAATTATTTGCAATTGTTGCAACGTGATTTCTTCAGGCAGCCTGGATAATAAAGCCGAGAGCAACTGGCTCTTCGGCCAGGGGTGACGCAAGTAGGTAATCAACTCGGCTTCGCATTCCATACGCTTCAGTTGAACTCGGACGTCGGTGAGTTGCCGTTCTTGCCCCAGGGCCATTTCATAGGCGGGAGTGAGATCGGCCAGTTGTCTTTCCACGATCCGGCGATGAACGCTTTGACTGATCGTTATAATTATGACTAATCCCAAAAACGACGTTACCACGATAATCTGCCAGGGTTTCGCCTGGCGATAGGCGTTTTTTTGGTGATATTGGATGGGCAAAAAGTCGATGTCAATCATTTTTTACATTCCGCAGGGAATTCAATGATTATGGGATTCCCGTAATGCCAAACCGGTTGCCACGTCCCATTGAGCAACACGCTCACAGGGCGGAGATTTATCGACATTGCACAGGGGATTGCCCAGTTCACATGGCAGATCCAGCCGGGCGCCAAGCCATTCCACAAGCGCCTCGTTGGCTTCTCCGCCGCCGATCAGGCACTCCTGCAACGATTCGCTGCGGAAAGTCACGCTATAGTATCGCATGCAAAGTGATAGCTCATGCACCAAACGGTCCAAAATGGGCCTGATCGATTCGGTGATGCCCCGGGCAACTTCCCCATCGCTTTGTTCGGCGCGGCCGTCGCAGTTGCGGCTGCGCAAAGACGCCGCGTCGGCGGGCGACAACTTCAAATGTTTCGACACGGCCTCATCGAGCAGGCGGCCGCCAATGTCCAGATACTTGATGAAAACCGCCTCCATACCACATGCAATCACCACCAACGTGTTCGAAGCGCCTACATTGACATACATGATCCGCCGTTTATGATCTTCATCACGCCGTAATTGCTTGGAATAAGATCGCATTAGGGCCAGCGGTTCGGGATCCACCGCCACGAGTTGCAGGCCGGCGCGTTCGGCCACATGTATAATCCTTTCCACCACCGGTTTATGGCATGCCATCAGGATAACTTCCCTGCGGATGCAATCGCCCTGGCGGATAGTGTCGGCATCAAGGTAGCGAATTTCCGCCTCTTCCCTGCTGTAAGGCAGGCGCCCGGCGGCTTCAAAATGCACGATCTTCGTTAATTCGTCTCCCGAGGCCTGTGCAACACGGATGTTTTGCACAAAAAGGTCGCTCGCTCCCAGAGAAAATACGGCTTCCCGCCCGCGGAAACGTCGGCCTTCCATGGCCCGACGCAGCGACTCCACGATCCGCTCGTCCTGGCGATCCTGGTTTAACGCCGGTTCAGCCGGCAGGTCCCAACGCGCGGAATCCCACACCTGCGTTACTGCAGCGTCGAATTGTAGCAGCTTTATCGACCTGCTGCCGATATCGACGCCGATCGGGCCGCATCGCTTTTTCGTGATCCACGAAACCATTTCGGAATATCCTTTATTTTCAAGTGGTCGGTAAACCGATCACTCTCTCTTTTTTTTTAAGTGGTGCTAGGGCGGCCCGGTAACCGAATAGTCCCCAATTTGACTTAAGCCGATTACCGGATCAACCGTGATTGTGATGTATCGCGTATTTGATCCGCTGCCCGAGGCCAGCCAGACTATGGTGCCGGCCGTGCGGGTGGTGGCCCCCAGCGGAGTGAACTCTAGATCGCTGACTCGTTGGCTGGTGCCTGCCACGCTAACAGCCGTAATTTGCACGATTGGTCCCATGTGGGGAAATTCATCCAGATCCACCACGTGCTGGGTCGGAGTGTCGCTGGGCGACTTGAACGCAGTGTTAGGCAATTGATTCAAAGACGTATTCGAGCCGCTGTGCTGCAAAGTAAAATTGTTTTGCGTGGTATCGAAAGTGAATTTGTACTTATCGTTATTAGCCATTGCCAGGCTGCGCCCGTAGGCCAACTCCGTGCTTACGATTTGGGCCGCCGACCGTAATTCGTCGAGTACGTTCGGATTGCCTCTGGGCAACACGGCGCCTACCAAAATACATATTACCGCCATCACTATCAGCAGTTCGAGCAGCGTGAAACCGGTATTTTTCCAGTGGCAATGTATCATGGCGGTTTTTTTGGCGGTTCATCTTGTCCACAACCAGAGCGTTTATTGAGAATCAAAAAACTAATGTCACTCCCAATAGCCCGCGGCTAACAGCCGCCGGTGGCTAACAACGCCCAATAGCCGGCGGCTAACAACCGCCGCTTGGTTTTCGCTTATATTCCCTCGGTTCTTGACCACCGGCCAGCGACGCTATCAATCTGAGATTCAATATCCATCCATCTTCTATTAATATTTTTTACTTCTTCGGCGGAACTACAATCACTCTCAACTCGCCTGAACGCAACAAAGCGTTTTGCTCTTTGATCTGGTCGCGGATTTCCGTCAATACTTTGATCACATCCATCCGTTGTTCCACCGAGTTGGCAAATGGTTCTCGGGCCTGCGGGGGTTGCGCATTGCTCGTCTTATAAAAGCTTAGCACGCAACAACATAGGACGATGCCGGCCAGCAACAATCCCCATCCGTTTGGGCGTTTCATGACAGATATCCTTTCATATTAAGGGCTTTTCTAATAATTCCCCTCTCCCTCCGGGAGAGGGCTAGGGTGAGGGCAGAATTTCCGATAGTTATTGTTATTTATCTCGTTTCTAATATTGGAGTTGACTGATTTTAGACGGTTCTAGGGGCTTTCGCTCCATTTAATCACTTCCCATCGAAGTGCCCCGTCGCTTGGATTGACCAAAAATACCGAGGTGTTCGCAGTGGGCCAATGATATGTAATAGAAGTAGTATCGGGGTTTATAGTCAAGAGCGGTTGATAATTTAGACCTATGCCGCTGCCGCTCATGTATACCGGAAAATACGGGATCGCCAAACGATAATATGTCCACCATATCGAGTAATACAATGGCCAATTGGTATTGTCCCACTCTGAGCGTTGATAAATGTAAAATACTTTTCCTATAATCCGTCCAATGAACGAGATCGATTGCAATTGCGAGGCACTGTTTATCTTGAACGTGCCGAAAACTGCGATCAATCCCTTGATGCTGCCCGAACTGACCGTCGAATTCACGGTCAAGTTATTGCAAATGATCGCCGGTAACCGGACCGACGTGCCTGCCCCAAACATCCCGGGCAATTCCACCGGCTCAAAATGAATGTTGTTGCCGTCAAGGGTAAGGCTGTTTTTGCAAAACAGCGATCCTTTAATGGTAACGTCATTTTTGATCGTCAGGCCGCCATTGTAATAAAAAATCCCCAGCGGATTGTTCATGGGGTCCGGACCAAGGTTAGCCGACTGAAGGTTTTGCGATACTGTTGGAATTGTATAAGTCGGTCCACCCGGATAGATTTGGTATGTCGAAAAACCGCTGGGTTGCACCCAATCGCTTTTTACCTGGTTCAAGGCGGACGTGGAGACCGACGTATGCAAATATGTACTTAGCGCGCTAATGTTGGTGCTGTCGATAGCGCCGCTGACGTAATTTACCGTGCCGGTAAACGGCCGGTAGTCCGCATACCCGCCCGAACGCATTCCATACAGATCCGATAGATAACGTATCCAAGAACTGGAACCGGGCGTGTCCGGGTAGTGCGGCGCAATTTTCAGCGCCGCCTGAATCCGTACGTTGCCCGTAAATTGGCAAGGAATGTCTATCTCGAATGGTTGCGAATAAGTTTGATATACCATGTATTGTTGCATCGCGCTCCAATCCGAAGGTTCCGCGGTCATTTGCCGGGGAACTAGCCGAACCACCGCCGATATCTGGTAAGTCGTGACGCTCTGCGGATTGACCGGATCGACCGATTTGCCCGTCACCGCTATTGTGCCCCGGAACGGATAATCATTGTAGTCCGTGCTGCCGGATGTCAGCGATGCATCGCCGTAGGTGTAGGTCGCGGTAAAACTTTCCGAGGTCGTAAGCGTGCCGTTCAGGGTTGAACCGAATCCCGCCCAACTACTGCCTTGCATTTTTTTAAGGGCCATCGTCATCCCGGTTACCGCCGTTTGTTGCGCGACCGCCCGGCGATCCGAATTCCTCTGAACCATGAATGACATGTACTGCGTTCGTATCGCGGCGTATGATATGGCAAGCGTCAAGGTCATTAAAAGCAGCACCAGCAACACGGCCACTCCGCGACCGCGCCGAGCATGTGTCTTCCAACATCGCCTGTAATGAACCAGTTTCGGTATTCGCTTTAACATGATTTGCTTGCTGTATATTTAGCCCCCGGTGAATACACCAGCGGTTGATCACTCATTGGCGATGCATTTCGTAATATATCGACGCCGATCCGAAAAATGGAACCGGAACCTGGTTGGCCGGATTTGCCGAACCATTGGGTGCTTGCGGGATAAGCTGCAATTCCATCCGCACCCAAACCTGGCGTTGACCCGTCTGCCATCCGTAAAATCCTTGCGGCCATGGCATGTCCTTCCAATTGACCAGATTATTCTTGAAGTTGTTCCAATCGTCTTGCGACGGTCGAAGACGCGTTTCAAATCGCACCGCTCCGCGCACCGCCGAACCGGTGGCGGAGGCTATCGGACAAGACCGCAACAGATTGGTCACGGTCGCGATCTTCGATTGAGCGCCCGTCTTGATGGCCGAGATTTGGCTCAACCAAGTTGAGTCGGAACTGAACGGGGACAGAACCGCCGGAGCGGCCGAGAACGTTCGCGTGTCACCGGCATAAGAGACAATTTCAACCAATTGATTGGGATAAGTCGGATGAGGACAATAAATCACCAATTCGCAGTACTGCGGCAGTCCGCTGGGATTTGCCGCAGCCACGCTGGGATTTGCCTTCACGCCCGTGCGAATCGTATTGGCCCAGTCGGGATTCCATATAACCAATGTATCCGCATAGGTCAAACTATTGATCGTATCGGCCATCACTATGCAGCCGGGAAATTGCTCGTTGGCCGTGGCCCCGTATATCGCCCGCGTCATCCGATCCAACGCTACCTGGGCGTGTTGCGTGGCAACTCCATATCCTTCGCAATATTCAAATCCCAGTTCCGCAGTATGCGACAATCCCGCCAATGTCCCAACAACCATCGCCAATATTGTCATGGCAAACAGGAGTTCCACCAGGGTCAATCCGCGCGCATGCAACGACAATTTAGAATCCATTCCAAAAGTCCCCTCTCCCTTTGGGTGAGGATTAGGGTGAGGGCTGAAGCGCTTTGAATATATACTTCTAAGCTCCTGCTGTAGTTGCAGTCTTATGTATTGCATTAGGCTGTTGATATGCAGGAAATTGTAATTTCCGCACTCGCGCATGTCCACGGCAAGCGTGGACATGGCGCCCCTGCTCTTCCACCGTGCGGATCTATCCCGCGTCGCCAATATAGTACCTTCATTGCAGTGGCGGAACATAGGATAAAACTCGTTTGAGGGTGGCAAGCGTTTGAGTTCCTTGTCCTGGATTATTGGCGGTAATGCGAACCTCGACAACGCGATAATCGCTGGTCTGACCTGCTGCTAGCTTAGTGCTCAAATTCGATTCGCTTACATAATAAACGTCCACCTCTTGCTGCCAATTGTCGATCAAACCGGCGGGAATTTGGAACAGCGCGTTCCGTTGCCCGCCCAGGCCGTCGTCCTTGCCCAGGGCAACTCCGTAAAAATCCTTGGGCGGTTTTGTCCGCAGCCCGTTGAAGTCATCGCTGTCGTCATAATATTGCCGCGTGCCGCCCGATGCCTCGCTGCCGTCCGGCCCTAAAATCGTGGAATGTGGATCCACGCCCGGCTCGAAGTACCTGCAGCCGGCGATCTCATCCATTAATCGCTGCGCCATCCCGCGGGCAATCGCTCCGTACATGCCGTTTTTTGTCGTCTCCAGCGAGGCCGTTGTGCCCAACAACAAAATGCTGCCAGCCATTGCCATAATGGTGATGGCCAATACCGCTTCAATCATGGTAAAAGCCGAGTTGCTGTGCCTGCGTTTACTGTTGGATCGGCAAGTCATGGGTACGAAAATAATTGTTCGCCCGAGATCAACAAATAAAAAAAGGCACGGCAAGGTCCCCTCTAGCTCCCAGCTTTCCCCGCCGTGCCCTTAACCGGAGTCATTTACATGACACTGGCTCATGTGAACTATAGATTTGACTTGAGGGGAGTCAAATTGTTTACCCTCATACTCCATATCCACATCGGCATTGGGCTAAGATAACGATTGAACCTGCCTAAATAGGCGGTGTATTGAAGTGCGATGTTGCCAAATCGCCACACGTGATGAATTGCAGCAACCCTCGATATTTTGTGATGTTGGCATCCGGCAACTATTGGATGTCATATATATATTATTGTATTCATCTTTTATTGTGAATCGGAAAACTAAAGTCACACTCAATAGCCGGCGGCTAACAGCCGCCGGTGGGAATGCAATTATGTCCCGGCACTCGTTAACAGCCGGCTAGTGCATATCTGCACGTTGTGATCTCGATTGCACTGGAGGAAACGTGTTAGACGATGACCTATGCTTCATATAGTCGCAAACGCGTTGGAAAGCGGCCGTCCCCGCTGTTGGGAAGGCCGACTTGATGCGTCACATCGAACGCGGCCGAGGAGCAAAATCTTGAAAACGCTCATCAAGTCCGGTGTGGTCCTTGCCGGCTATGTCGCAGCTTTCCTCGTGGCCGGTGCAGCCCTCTATTTGCGCGAGCTCCGGATGCCTGCGGAGGAGAAAACCTCGGTGGGAATGTACGCATTCGGCGATTTGATCCTATTTGTCGAGGTGTTCGGCGTCTCGGCAACCGTCCCCACTGTGCTGGCCCTCTATTTCCTGCGTCCTTTCCGGAAATTCTGGCACGTGTTTTCTATCGGATGCCTGATTCTGGCGGTCACCGGCCTGGTTGCCGCGGCCGTGGTGATTTGGGTGCACAGTCTGCGTACTGACAAGGACGTATGGCAAGCCTTGGCGGCCGTCAGCATCCTACGAACGCTCCTATCGCCCATGCTGGCGCCCAGCTTCTTGGTCTCCGTGCTGGTTGCGCCAACGTGGCGTTGCCGTTGGATTTTGCTCGCGGCAACGGTGTTGGAGAGCGCAACATTCGCCTCCTGGTTCGCCTGGTTGCTGTGAAATCGCCTCCTCCGGTTACCCTGCGACATCATTTTATGAGCATCTTTGTACCCCAAATACTCTACGTCCAATCCAGCCCAAAATCCATTGCGGCCGCCGAGTGTGTCAGCGCGCCGACGCTGATCCGCTCGATTCCGCTTTCGGCAATTTGCCGCACTGTGGAAAGCGTAACCCCGCCCGAGGCCTCGAGTTCCACATTCTGATTTATTTTTTCGCGGCGCGCGACTGCCTCGCGGAGTTGTTCGATGGACATATTATCCAGCAATATGATATCCGGTCCGGCGGGCAAAACCTGATCGAGTTGCTCCAAGGTATCGACTTCCACTTCGATGATCGTCGCGGAAGGATCCGTTTTCGCTGCGTGTTCGGCAATATAGCGCCGCGCCAGCAACACCGCTTCGGCCGCGGTGTAGTGCGAGAATTCCCGGTGAGAATCCTCACCCCAGGCCAGATGATTGTCTTTGATAAGCACTGCCTCGAACAACCCGCTCCGATGATTCCAGCCTCCGCCGCATCGCACGGCATACTTTTCCAGCCGGCGCCATCCCGGCGTAGTCTTTCGGGTGTCGAAAATCCGAGCTTGGGTTCCCGCCACGAGCTCCACGTATTTTCGCGTCAAGGTGGCGATGCCCGACAGCCGCCCAAGAAAATTCAACAGCAATCGCTCCACGGCAAACAAGCCTGGCGCCGGTCCGCTGATCACTCCGATGCGCCCCCCCTGCTCTACCGCCTGGCCGTCATGCACTTCAGGCGTCCAGATGAGATTTTGATCCAGGGCGTCCATAGCGGTTTGCACGCCGGGCAGACCGGCGACTACCCCCGATTGCCTTGCTGAAATCGAAGCCCGGCCGATAGCGTCCCGGGGAACAAGCGAGCAAGTAGTCAAATCGCCGGCATGTCCCAAATCTTCCTCGATTGCCAATCGCAGCAATGCCTGCCAATCGGCCTGTAAATCGTCATCCCATCGGCATTGGTGGAATTCTTTTTTCACAAATTGACTCCCATAGCGGATCGCGTTTGCCAGGATGGCATAAATTAGCCAAAACCATTATACTTGATAAAATTAAATATGGAATTATAACAAGCTTCGTATCAGATATATGTCATCTCTCGCCCCTCGCCCCTCGTCTCCGGCTTCAAACACACGCTACGCCTGGCTTTTGCGGCCTGCCGATCAAGCGGTTCTGGCCGTGTTAGTGTTGTTGGCCTTAGTCGCGATGGGTGGCTGGTGGATTTCCCATGGCGGCCCGGGGAATCGATTGGTTGAAGCCGATCAGGCCCAACAGCATACGGCAAATTTCCAGCTTGATATCAACACCGCTGATTTGCCTGAATTGACACAGTTGCCCGGCATCGGCGACACACTCGCCCAAAGGATCATCGAAACCCGGCAAACCGCCGGCCCCTTTGCCCAACCCGACGATCTTCGCAGTGTAAAAGGCATTGGCCCCAAGATAATGGAACGCATCCGCCCCTACCTGCTGCCATTGCCAAAAGAAAAAAAATGAAATGAATAAAATTTATGATGCAATACTTAGTATCACTATCCACTATCCACTATCTAATCCCGTGTTCCAACTAGTCAGCCCATTTCAACCCGCCGGAGATCAACCCCAGGCCATCGAAGCCCTGATAGCCGGCCTGAAAGCCGGCAAAAAACAACAGGTTTTGATGGGCGTTACCGGATCGGGCAAGACTTTCACCATGGCCAATGTCATTCAGGCCGTCGGGCGGCCCACACTGGTCATGTCCCACAATAAGACTCTGGCCGCTCAACTCTACAGCGAATTCAAGGAATTTTTTCCCCACAATGCCGTGCATTATTTCGTCAGTTACTACGATTATTATCAGCCCGAGGCATATATCCCCCAACGCGACATCTATATCGAAAAAGACGCCTCCATTAACCAGCAGATCGACCGCCTCCGCCTGGCCGCCACCAGCGCCCTTGTCAGCCGCGACGATGTAATCATCGTGGCCAGCGTTTCCTGCATTTACGGTTTGGGATCGCCCGAAGATTATAAGGCTATGATGGTGGGACTCGAAGTCGGCCAAACCGTCGATCGCGACCAGGTCCTGGCCAAACTCGTCGATATCCAATACGAGCGGAACGATTTCGAATTTCAGCCCGGCAAATTCCGCGTCCGCGGCGACTGCGTCGAAGTTTGGCCCACCTACGAGGAAATCGCCTTTCGCATGGAGTTTTGGGGCGACGAAGTCGAGCAGCTCTCGATCATCAATCCCGTAAGCGGAGAAGTCGTCGAACGCACCGGGCGGATGTTCGTCTATCCCTGCAAGCACTTCGTCATGCCCGAAGAGCGCATCCAGCAGGCCGTCGATGAAATCCGCAAGGAATTAAAAGATCGCCTCGAAGATTTCAAAGCCCAAGGCAAGATGCTCGAAGCCCATCGCCTTAACGCCCGCACACGTTACGATATCGAGATGCTGCACGAGGTCGGTTATTGCCCGGGTATCGAAAATTACAGCCGCCCGCTTTCCGGGCGACCGCCCGACTCGCCGCCTGATACCCTCTTCAGCTTTTTTCCCGATGATTTTTTGCTGTTTGTTGACGAGTCGCACGTAACGGTGCCGCAAGTCCGCGGAATGTATGCCGGCGATCACAACCGCAAAGTTACGCTCGTCGAACACGGTTTCCGCCTGCCCAGCGCCTTGGATAACCGCCCGCTCAGGTTCGAGGAGTGGGAGGCGCGAATAAACCAGGCGATTTTCGTCTCCGCCACGCCCGGGCCGTACGAGATGGAAAAGACCGGCCGAAAGGTAGTCGAACAAGTAATACGTCCCACTGGCCTCTTGGATC
Organism: Pirellulales bacterium; assembly: GCA_963844755.1. GTDB lineage: Bacteria > Planctomycetota > Planctomycetia > Pirellulales > Thermoguttaceae > JBEKIK01. The sequence continues at coordinate 312,557 of CAWJPM010000006.1, read as the reverse complement.
CGGAAATCGAGGTCGCTCCCGCCCGAACTCAGGTCCCCCATCTTCTAGAGCAGATCCGCCAACGCGCCGAAGCCGGCGAACGCGTTCTGGTTACTACTTTGACCAAGCGTCTGGCCGAAGATCTTTCGGCCTATTTCAGCAAGCAAAATGTCCGCTGCAAATGGCTACACAGCGATCTGGACGCTTTCGAGCGCGTCGAATTGCTACGCGACCTGCGCCAGGGTAACTTCGACGTGCTGGTGGGAGTAAACCTGTTGCGCGAAGGTTTGGACTTGCCCGAAGTTTCCTTGGTGGCCATCCTCGACGCCGATAAAGAAGGATTCTTGCGCAGCGAAACCTCGCTCATGCAAACCATAGGCCGCAGCGCCCGAAACGTCAACGCAAAGGTCATGCTGTATGCCGACCGAGTGACCGACTCCATGCAACGGGCGATCGAGGAAACCCGCCGCCGCCGCGAGATGCAAAATATATACAACATCGAACACGGCATCACGCCCGAGACGATCCGCAAAGGCATCCGCGCCGGCATCGAGGCCGAGTCCGCCGCGCATGCCCGATCCAACGCCGTCGTGGGCCGCGCCGATGAGGCGCAATATATTACCGAGGAATATCTCGACGAACTCGAAGCCGAAATGATCGCCGCGGCCGATGCCCTGGAATTCGAGCGGGCGGCGGCACTTCGCGATCGGATCGTACAACTCCGCGAGCAAATCGGCAAATCGCTGGATCAGGCCGTGATCCGCCATGCCACAAAAGAAGAACGCGGCCGCCGCAGAAAACATCTACCCGGCGGAAAAATCCCCAGACCAAAAAAATCATAGCCTAATACGTATTTATTTATAATCAACAAATTAATGTCGCACACCATAGCCGGCGGCTAACAGCCGCCGGTGAGAATTCGCTTATATTCCGCTCCGCCAAAGGCGGATTGATCTTCTGCAACTAACAATATAATCCGAGATTTTTTATCCCGGGTGAATATGCCCGGGGGCATTATCAAACCCAACAAACACAAAAGGGAAGGACGTCGCATTGAGCGTCCTTCCCTTGATAGTTGTCAATTCAGATTTATGTTGTTGCAGAACTTATGCTTTTAACATTACAAACAGAAACAAAAATGAAATAAAACTATGGGGCGGGTTTTTCTTCGGCGGGTTTCTCTGTGCCACCCTCTGCCGGTTTCTCTACTGCGGGTTTATCGCCCGGCTTGGCTGCCGGTTTCTTTTCGCAGCCGTAACTCAAAAAACCCGCACAAATAAGCATTGCAAATAGGGCAAACTTTTTCATCGTTCCACCTTTTCCATGTTACCATGTGATTGGTTAATTGTTCGCAGGAACCTCTCCTGCTTACCACACAAGTAGATACCAACCACTGGGCAATTATTCCACACATTATACAATTGAGTAGTAAAATTAGCGGCCTGGGTCCAAATTTTTCCCCAGCATATGGGAATAACTTACCGGTTGCACGTCTCTAGTAAGAGGAAGTGATATGGCCGATGATAAGGCCGGGTTCGATATTGCCCAACTAGTTGCCGCAAATTACCAGGCGGTATACCGTTACGCTTACCGCCTATGCGGTTCGGTGGCCGATGCGGAAGATCTTACCCAAAAGGTCTTTTTGAATGCCCAAGATAATCTGGGACAATTGCGTAATATAGATAGCTCACGAAGCTGGCTCTTCACTATCCTGCGAAACTGCTTTCTTCGCGATCGCCAACGCCAACGCCCTATTATCGAAGCCAATTTGCCCTTCAATCTCGACCATCTCAGTTTTGATACCCCAAAACAGAAGGAGATCGAACCCGAGCAACTCCAAGACGCGCTGGCCGAAATTCCCGATCTCTCGCGAGTGATATTGGCTATGTTTTATTTTGAGGAGCGTTCCTATCGGGAAATCGCCCAAGAGTTGGATTTGCCCATGGGAACAGTAATGAGTCGGCTGGCCCGGGCAAAGGCCCGCTTGCGCACTAAATTGTTCGCCGCAAAGCGGCCGTCTCGGAAACGACATCCGACCGTTACACTGCAAGGAAGAGGTGACATTTGATGAAAAAACATCTTCATCTTGACGAGCAAACTTGGGAAGCTTTGGAATCATGCTCCATGGGCGTCTGTGACGTGGCCGATCCGGCAATGGCGCGTCTTTCCGCCGAAATAGCGGCCAATCCTCAGTTGCAGAAAGTTTTCGATCGCATCGAGCATCTCGACGGAAAAATCGCCGCCGCGTTTCAGGACGTTTCCCTTCCACCGGGATTGATTCAACGCCTTTTGGCTAATGTATCCAACGCACGGATCGAAATCCCCGCGTCTGATCAGTCAAATCCCAAACCGCACCAATCGACAAATATGGATAATCCGTTCATAGCCGCCTCATCGCCTGTCCAGGGTAAGCGAAAAATTTCACGCCGCAGGCTGCTTCTGGCCGGCGGACTTTTATCCGCAGCCGTGGCGCTATTAATCGCTTTGTGGCTGAATTTTCATAACGCCGAAAGTTATACCGAGCAAACTGTAATCGACGAGGCATTTAGCTTTTTCGAGGCTGATATCGCCCTTGGCCGTACTCTATTGACCGAAAAATCTCCACCCAAGGCCTATTCATTCAGCCGGGCGATTATTTCGTCCAATGACATTTGCTGGCGTGAAATTCGCAATTTTTTGGGCCGCTCTGGAATAGCTTATGATTTGCCGGAACGCAATGGCCGGCGGGCTACCCTTTACGTGATCAAACAAAATATAGAAGGATTGGGCAACGAACCTCTCTATCGCCCATTTACCACGGGCGGATTTTCCGCCTCCGCCTGGCAAGAAGGCGGCTTGTTATTCGTCTTGGTAATTCAAGGCGAACCCAATTCATACCAACACTATCTCAATTTGCCCCGCGGCCCCGTGGCATAATCCTGTCCCCTCGCTCTTTGGGAGAGAGTTAGGGTGAGGGCGGTGGAAGGAATGACTTGTTGCTTCTTTTATCCAACCTCAGATCAGTCCTTTTTCCCGATATCCGCCTTACTTTACCTCGACCGCATCCTGCAACAGCCCCTTGAGGTCTTTGATTCCCAAACCCGGCCCGGTCGGTACACTCATTTTCCCGTCTTTTACTTTGATCGCAGGCTCGAACAAATTCCCATACGTCTCGGTTCCCAGTTTGTACTCTTGATACTGCCCGATGTTTGGCACGCAAGAGGCGAAATGAAGCATGTACGCGAATCCTGCCCCGCCGGAAAGATGCAGCGTAATCGGCAATTTGGCGGCCTGGGCCATCCGCGCCACCCGTATGGCCCGCACCAGCCCACCATAGTAATACAAATCCGTTTGCACAACGTCTATCGCCCGATTGGCGATTATCCACTTGTGCCGCCAATCGCTGTATTCCTGCTCTCCGGCTGCTATGGGAATATCCAGCGCATCGGCCACTTTTTTGGTATCTCCAAAATGATCGAACGGACAAGGCTCCTCGAAGTACACCGCCTTGATATCCTCCAACATCCGTCCCACTTCGATTGCCTTGGGCGGATCGTACGAGCTGTTCGCATCGGCGTGAATGTCAATATTGTCGCCGAACGTCTTCCGCACCAATGGAATCAGATTTTCCGTTCGCCCGGGCATGGCGTCTGCGTTCCGGCTCATTCGGCCTCCCACCCGAAACTTCAATGCCTTGGCCCCGGATCGATCCAACAACGTCCGCAGATATTCCACCTCTTGCTGCGGCGTGGTGTCGCGCCTGCCGCTGGCCACGTAAATCGGCACCTCTAAGCGGACGATATCGCCCACCATTGCGCCCATGGGCTTGCCTGTGATCCGCCCCAGCATGTCTAGAATCGCAAATTCAACCCATGCCTGCGTGCTCCAAAAGGCCAGGCCGTAAAGCTTGTAGTTGCTTTTCCAGCGGTACAGTTCCCAAAGCAGATTCTCCAGGTCCCGCGCGTCTTTTCCGATGAAAAACGGGATCACAAGTTGATTGACGATCGGGGCAAACATATCGCCCCGCGTTTCATTTACAAACGACACGCCTTCCGCCCCGTCTTTCGATCGCACGTGAACCAGGAACTCCTTGCCTTTCTTTACCAGCCGAATCGAATCGATCACCACCGGCGATTGCAGTCCCTCCAGTTTCAGCACCGGCTCCGCAGCCACGCGGTCCAATTCCTCCATGCTGGGCCCATTTGCGTCTTGTTTTCCGGCCTCTTTTTCAGCCGCCCCAGCGCCGGCCAAAGGCAAGCCCGCCGTGAGCGCAGCCGTACCCGCAGCAACGGTTCCTGCCGCCGTAAAGAATTTTCGCCGATTCATTCCTTCCGCACTTTCATCGTTTGCATTAGTATTCATGTTTTGATCCACTGTTAGTGTTTTCATAATGTAGTACCATCTTTCCTGAAAGCCGTGCTAATTATCTTTCGGAAGCGGGTCGTGTATCGGTGGCTCTGGCTGGTCTTCGCGATTGGTTGTCAACCAATCTTCAATTGTCTTGGCTTGTTCCGTCTTTCCCTGCGACTTAGCAAGGTCCAAGGCCTTTTCAGCCGATGCGACGGCCTCAGCCAACCGGCCTGTCTTGGCATAGGCCAACGCCAAATTGTAATGAGCCTCCGCAAAGTCGGGCTTAAGAACCCGGGCCTGCTGAAAATGTTCGATCGCCTCGGAATTCCGGCCTTTTTTTAATAATGCTACGCCTAGGCTGTTGTGAACTTCGGCGTATGCGGGCTTCAATAGCAAGGCTTGCTGGAAATGCGTGATTGCCTCATCCATTTTATCATTTTTCAGTGCTTTCTCGCCCTGTTTATATTCTGACTCATACTCCATCTTGGCCTGCGTAGCCTGCTGGGAATGAGTCTTTTCTATGTACTTTGGGACCGCTAACAGAACTTCGGCCGGAATAATCAAACACGTTTGCACTTCATCATGGGCCGTCGTTACTGCAAATCCAAGCGGAGGTGTCTTGGGAAATTCGGAAATCTTCTCCTCCATCTTCATCTCTGGAGGGAAAATTACGGACGCCATCCGCTTGATAAAGTCCATTGTTCCCTGCGGACTTAAATAACCGATCAATAAGGCATCCGGCGGAAGTAAAGCCGCGGTCTTCGATACTCCGGCATCGCTGCCCAAACCCGGCTTCCCCTGTTTTATCGCCGCCATTGCCTGCTGCAAATGCTTTTTGCTCACATAGCCCATCACGATATTGTGCTCGTCAACGGGCGCCAACCAGGTGGTGATCTTTCCGCCTGGCCCAAAAAACGTCTCCATTATGCGCTCTTGCTGCGGCGCCTGTGCTGCGCCGAACGTCTGTGGGACGTTCATGGTGATTTGCAGACCGGCAACGCCGCCAATGTCAGTTTTCTCAACAGTCATGGGTTGTAAAATCGGACTATGGGCGTCTTTGATTAACTCGCCGTACTGCTGGATGTATTTTTCATAATTCGCCATGAACGTCTGGGTGTCTTCGACCCGCATCAAGCCAATAAATTTCGAATAGAGCGGCTCGCTGCTTTGGCCTACACCAAGCATGAACGATGCACCGCGAATTCCTTTAAAAAACTGGCTCGACATTTCCGACATCTTATTGACTTGTTCCTCGCTCAACCCGTACAGATCCGGCATTGACTTCATGATGCTGAAAGAGAATTTCATCAGCTCATCGAACATCGCTTCGGAAACTACCCCGCCTCCGGCCGCTACAAAAGGCTCGTCAGGAAGTCCTTTTAACAGATTTTCGCCTGCCGGGGACTTTTGCGTAATTATTCGGGCCCATTGCCCGCCGGAAACCAGCGCCGTGCGGCTGGTTATCCGCAGAGTATCTTGTTTGTCGAGTTGCAGGCCGAATCCGCAAGCCGAAACTTCCTTTTCCGCGGCTTGAAAGATCGTCGCATAAATGTCGAACCCGGCCGCTGCCACTTTTGCCTGATCGCCGGTCTGAGCCAGCGACTTTTTCATGTTGCCAATCGCTTCCTGCGCCCTCGCCGATGCCCGCTTGATCCCCGGTTGCAGAATTACCCCGGCAATGTCATTCCCCGCCAGCCACTCCCGCCACGGCGCCAATCCGGCCGGCGCTTCCTTGGAAACCTTTAACGTCTTTTCCAGCACATCCTTGTGCGCACTGTCAGTCAGAGCCGCATAACCGCCGATATTGCGAGCCAATGCCGAAATTCCCATAACCTCGATCTTGGTCACCGCCTCCTTGGCGTTCTCCGCTTTTAAATGCTCAAGGAATTTGCCGTAATCGCTGACCGGAACCAGCGCAATCACAGTCGGTATTGCGCCCTCTTGCTCCGGCGGCAGCGTTATTACTGCCATTGTCCCGTTCTCATCCATTCCCTCCGGGATATTAAACTGTCCTTTAAGCATCGCCAGCAGGCTGGGCACCGGAAGCTGCATCTCGCGCCCCAGGGCCTGGATCTTGGCGTCCGCGGCGGCCAGGTGGTTGATCACTAAAAATCCCGAGGCCCCTTCCGGCACAAGCTTGAGGATTTCTTCTCCGGCCGGAGCAAACGACACGCCTAGAAACAATATGCACGCAATCGACAAAGCGATAATAACGAATCGTCGAGTCATGACAATTCCCTCCCAAAATAATCGGACTTCGGAAAACACCCGGCGTTTTATGCACATAAAAACTAGCGACATGAATGAAAAACGGATTGACCGCAATATTTTCTCGGACCTCGTCCTAAATCTGGAGTGAACTTTATCCTCATATTATCTCCACCGGATGCAACGTATACAAGACGGGGCCCTAAAAAACGGCGACCACTGTGAATTGCCTAAACCTTGCCGTAAAAGCTGCTGTTCGACGATCATTTGCCCCGGTTGCAACGGTCGCAAACAATCAATTATGATAAATGGCAGGCAAAACACATGCTTGCCCAATTCTCAAATTATATATGAGGTAATACTATGAAACTAAAAAACTTTGTCGCTATGTTGGTTCTGCTGACGGCGATCCATCCGCTTCGCTCGATGACCACCGACGAGCGCCGCGATTATCTCGACAAGCTTTTAAAAACCCTGCCCGACGCCCCGGCCTTTCAGCAATGGCTCACGGCAAGCGGCGAACTGCCGCCCGATTTCGACGCCCTGCCCCGCATGAATTACCTCCCCGAATCCACCCAGACCCGCATCATCGACTGGATGCGCGAAAACATGAAATAAAAACCCATCCCAAAGGTCCCCTCTCCGGGCACCGACCGAAGGTTGGTCGGGCGAGGCTTAGGATGAGGAAAATTTCCCTCTCCTTACCACGCTCTGCATGGGAACCAGAAACAAACCGCTTGCGGTTTTGCGATTAACCGACAAAATGTCTTATGTTTATGTCACAGAACAACAAATCTTCACAAAAGCACGCGTTACTGTCTCAATTGGTAGACCCCGTGCGAAAAGCGCTGCCGCTGAGTGCAATGGCGGGAGCGGCGGTTATAGTTCTAGCCGCACTGTTTTGTTACCTTCCTTCACTCGGCGGCGGATTCATCTGGGACGACGACAGGCTCTTGACCGAAAGTCGCATTATCAAGTCGTCCCAGGGCCTGTACCAGATATGGTGTACCACCGAAGCCGTAGACTTTTGGCCCGCGACAAATACCGCCCTCTGGATCGAGTGGCGTTTATGGGGAATCAGTCCAATTGGCTACCACGTTGCGAACCTGATCTTGCACTGTGCCGCTTCATTGCTGATTTGGATCGTTTTGCGGAAATTACACATCCCCGGTGCTTCTTTGGCGGCCCTGATTTTCGCCGTCCACCCGGTGAATGTCGAGTCGGTGGCATGGATTGCTCAGCGGAAAAACACCCTCTCGATGTTGTTTTTCCTCTTGTCGATCCTCTGGTATCTGATGTCCGACATACCCACGGCAATCGCGGGCATGACTCCCACACTTTCCCCCGAAGGACCGTGGGAACGAAAAAAAACTTCTTCATCCTTCATCCTTCATCCTTCATCCTTTCATTTCTGGTACTGGCTGAGTTTAGCGGCCTTCGTGTTGGCCATGTTAAGCAAGGGATCGGTGGCCGTTTTGCCCGTTCTGTTGCTGGGAACCGTCTGCTGGCGGCGCAAACTTGCGCGATGGGATTTGCTTCCCACCCTGCCGTTTTTCGCGGTTGCCGCCGTTTTGATCGGAGTGAATATATGGTTTCAAACCCACGGTTCGGGCGAAGAGTACCGCACTGCCGGTTTTATCGAGCGTCTGCTAGGCGCCGGCGGCGTGATCTGGTTTTACCTTTACAAGGCGCTTTTGCCCTTCGACTTGGCTTACGTTTATCCGCAGTGGCTTATTCAAACCGACAATGTTTTGTGGTGGCTGCCTCTGCTGGCTGCATTGGTGGTTACGTTAGTATTGTGGTGGTACGGCGACAGATGGAGCCGGCCGTTTTTATTCGCCTGGGGATTTTTCTGCGTGTCGCTCTTGCCGGTTATGGGTTTTACGGACGTGGAATACATGGAATGCTCGTTGGTGGCCGACCATTACCAATACATCGCCATCATTGGAGTAATTTCCCTGGCGGCGACCGGATGGAGCTCATGGCGCCGACAAATGCAAGGGCCAGCCCGCTGGGTTGGCGGCGGCGCGGCCGGCGTATTGGTGGCCACGCTTATGCTCCTCAGTTGGCAGCAATCCAGGCTGTACCATAGCGCCATAACACTTTATCAGGCCGCGCTGGATAAAAATCCGCAATCTTATATAGTCCACAACAGCCTGGGCATCGCTCTGAACAATGCAGGCCGGCCAAAAGACGCCGCCGATCATTTCAAACAGGCGTTACGCCTGAAACCCGATTATCTTGAGGCCCGCGACAACCTGGGCGTTGTCCTGAACGCATTGGGCCGGAAGCAGGATGCCATCGAGCTTTTCCAACAGGCCCTCCTCTTGAAACCCGATTATCCTGAAACCCTCAACGACCTGGGCGCCGTATTGAACGATGCGGGCCAATCGGATAAGGCAATAAAATATCTCCAGCAGGCCCTCCTGCTTAAGCCCGATTATCCCGAGGCCCATTGCAATCTGGGCATCGCCCTGAACAAAGCCGGTCGGCGGCAGGAGGCCATCAAACAATTTGAACAAGCCCTTCTGTCGAAACCCGATTACCCCGAGGCGTATTACAATTTTGGCCTGGTTCTTAGCGACGCCGGCAGGCTCGACGAGGCAATCGAGCATATTCAAAAAGCTCTGTCGCTAAAACCTGACTACGCCGACGCCCAAAGCAGTCTTGGCGTCCTCCTGGGTCAGGCGGGCCGCACACGGGAAGCCATCGATCATTTTCGCCTGGCGTTACAGTCCAATCCCGACTTTCCCGAGGCCGAAAACAATCTGGGAAACGCACTATCCGACGCGGGCCAACGCGATGAAGCCATCGCACATTACCTCCAGGCTTTGCGTCTGAAACCGGATTATATTAAGGCCCACGTCAACCTCGCCGACACATTAGTCCAAGCCGGACAGTTGCCAAAAGCCATCGAACACTACCGGCAAGCCCTGACCTTGAAACCGGACGACACCGAGGCGTGTTTCAATTTGGCATTGGCCTATGCCCAATCAAATCGCCCTGCCGAGGCCCTTGAAACTGCCCGGAAGGCTTTGGAACTTGCCCGATCCCAGGGCCAAACTGCGTTGGCCCAACAAATCAATGCCTGGCTGAAAACCTTCTCTTCTAAATTGCCTGAATGAATAATCCTTGACGCCTATATCTGGGCTGCTTGCCGAAACGTGCTTAATGCCCATCCCAAAAGTCCCCTCTCCGGGCACCGACCGAAGGTTGGTCGGGAGAGGGTTAGGGTGAGGGCGACCCTCTCGTTCCCATGCTCTGCCTGGGAACGTGTGGGCGGGTGCCACTGGCATCTTGCCAGTGCTTCTATCGCCCCCGTACTCCGTACCCCCCACTTTTCTCCTTCCCACGCTCCGCCCATACTTTTCGTCCCCTCTCCCTTTGGGAGAGGGCTAGGGTGAGGGCGTTCCTCTCGTTCCCACGCTCCGGCGTGGGAACGCGCTTCCGCGAGGCTCCGCGTCGCATGGAGTTGGGGAACAAATCGCGATTTTTCCATGTTTTAAGTACACTAATCACGCTAATCGACGCTGATAATAGTGAACTACTATGTTTTTTGCCGGCGGGCCGACGCCTGAGGATGATGTTTGTTCGCTTCGAGGCGTTGATGTGCAACGTATTCTGGCTCAGGAGTTTGGCGTTCTCCGCTCGCTGCCTGCCGTGTATTACTTACTGCATCAATTGGGCTATTCATATCTGCGGCCCCGGCCGCGTCATCGCAAATTCGATGCGGAAGTACAGGCGGATTTTCAGCGTCGGCTGTCCCCTACCTCAAACGCGCTGATTTAAATTAGAATGCGTATCAGTAAGGGAGTGGCGTTCCCAAACGGAGCCTGGGAACGAGAACTCTAGCCCCTAGCCCCTAATCTCTAACCCCTAATCGCTATTCCTTCAGCGCCTGCACGATGCTGGTGAGCATGGCCTTGGCGTCGCCGAACAGCATCAGCGTATTGTCGGCGTAAAATAGTTCGTTTTCGATGCCCGCAAAACCGGGATTCATGCTCCGCTTGATGACGAACACGGTTTTGGCCTTGTCGGCGTCGATAATCGGCATTCCGTAGATGGGACTGGACTTGTCGTGCCGCGCGGCCGGGTTCACCACGTCGTTGGCCCCGATTACCAAGGCCACGTCGGTCTCCGGCATGTCGGGATTGATCGCTTCCATCTCGATCAGCTTGTCGTAGGGGATTTCGGCCTCGGCCAAGAGCACATTCATGTGGCCCGGCATGCGGCCCGCGACCGGATGCACGGCAAACTTTACATCGACCCCGCGCTTTGTAAGCGCATCGTACAACTCGCGGACCCGGTGCTGGGCCTGGGCCACCGCCATGCCATAACCGGGGATGATGACCACGGATCGGGCGGCGCCCATAATCTGGGCGGCGTCCTCGGCCGTTGCGCTTTTGACCGTCCGCTGTTCGACCGCGCCCGCTTTGGCCTGGACCTGGCCGAATGCGCCGAAGAGCACATTGGCAAACGAGCGGTTCATGGCCTTGCACATGATGATCGCCAGGATCAGGCCGGACGAGCCGTCGAGTGCGCCGGCGGCGATCAGAAGCTTGTTGTTCAGCACAAAGCCCATGGCCACGGCCGACAGACCGGCGTAGGAATTTAAAAGTGCGATGACGGTGGGCATATCCGCGCCGCCGATGGGAATGATCAGCAGCACGCCGAAAGCCAGCGAAATCAAGATGATCAGAGGGAACAAGAACCACAAGTACGGATAAATCACCAGCAATGCGCCGGCCAAAATAGCCACGCCCAACAGCGATAAATTGATCGCGTTTTGGCCTTTGTAAGTGATAGGCCGCGTAGGGATGATTTCCATGAGCTTGCCTGCCGCCATTAAGCTGCCGGTGAAAGTCAGAAAACCCAAAATCACTTCGGCCACCAGTGCGCCGGTGGCGAATCCGCTAAGCGGATGATTATCGGTCGCCCAGTACAGGTAATATTCAGATGCGCCCACCAGCCCGGCAGCCAGTCCGCCGAAGGCGTGCGAAAGCGCGGTTCGTTGCGGGACGGCGGTCAGTGGCACCATGGCCAGGGGCACGCCGACCATGCTGCCCACCACAAACGCCACTACGATCCAAGTGTAGCTGTGTATTTCGGGCAATAGGAGAGTGCCGCCGATGGCCGCAAGCATGGCAATCACGCCCGCGAACACGCCGCGCCGGGCCGTGGTGGGATGGTTCATCCACATCAGCGAGAGGACAAACAAAATCGCGGAAAACAGGTAAATCGGTTGTATAATGGTGTCCATGTTCATGACTTGCCGGGCTCCCGCTTCTTGAACATCTTGAGCATCCGATCGGTCAAGATGAAACCGCTGACGATGTTGGTCATCGAGGCGAATACGGCCACTGCGCCCAGCACCGTGGTAAAACCGGTTTCCATGCTGCCGGCCAACACAATCGAACCCACCACGGCAATGGCCGAAATGGCGTTGGTAAGCGACATGAGCGGCGTATGGAGTAAGCGCGAGACGTTGCGAATCACCAACAGCCCGGTGAACGTGGCCAGCACAAATACGAATGAAAGCGTCATGAAGTCGGCCTTTGGCAGGCCTTCGGATGCGGCCGTTGGACCGGCGGCCAGCAGCGTTAAAAGTTCGGGTGACATGGTTCGATTTATCCTAATGTTAGTATGCAAACTAAATTATGATGTGTGTGCCACTGCTTGCTTGCAAGCAGTGACACAGTTTTCGGTAGCTCCACACTGCTGGCAAGCCGGGCACCGACCAAAGGTTGGTCGTGGCACACAATTATGCATTCTCGCCAAGTAATTGCTGTACCCGCGGGTTGACGACTTTGCCGTCGCGGGCGATCAGGGTTTCACGGGTGATTTCGTCGGCAAGGTTCAAAACGATCTTGCCGTCCACGGCCAAATAAGTAAGGAAATTGCAGATATTTTTCGAGTACATCAAACTGGCATCGGTGGGCACTTCGGAGGGCAAATTCAAGGGAGCAAGAATAGTTACGCCATGCGCAACCACCGTTTGCCCGGCCTGCGATAATTCGCAATTGCCGCCGCGCTCGGCAGCCAGATCGACGATGAACGATCCCGGAGCCATGCCTTTCACCGCGTCGGCGGTGATCAAAAGCGGCGATTTTTTGCCGGGAATGGCGGCCGTAGCGATTACCGCGTTGCTTTGTGCCACGACTTTGGCCATCAGTTCGCGTTGCTTGCGGTAGAATGCCTCGTCCATTTGCTGGGCGTAACCGCCTTTTTCCTCGGCCTGCGAGGTTTCCAATTCCATTTCGATAAACTTGCCGCCCAGGCTTTGGATTTGCTCTTTAACGGCCGGACGGACGTCGTAGGCCGAAACCACCGCTCCTAAGCGCCGGGCAGTGGCTAAGGCCTGCAATCCGGCAACGCCGGCCCCGATTATAAAAACCTTGGCCGCTGTAATCGTTCCGGCGGCGGTCATCAGCATGGGAAACATCTTGGGCATCATGCAGGCGGCCAGCAATACGGCCCGGTAGCCGGCCACGGTGGCCTGGGAGGAAAGCACGTCCATATTCTGCGCCCGGGTGATTCGTGGCAGCAATTCCAGGGCGAAAAGCGAGACGCCCCGGGCCGCGATCTCGGCCGCTGCCTGGGGATTGCCCAGCGGATCGGCCATGCCGATAACAATCTGGTCTTGCCGAAAACGATTGAGATCGTCCTTGCCTGCATCGGGATTGGCCCCGGCGGCTCGAACTTGGAGGATCACGTCGGCGGCAAAGACTTCGTCGCGGGAGGCGACAATTTTCGCCCCTTTTTCCTGGTATTGATCGTTGGAAAAACCGGCCGCCACACCGGCGCCGGATTGAACCAGCACCTCAAAGCCCGCCTTAACCAGCATAGGGATCGAGGCCGGTATGAGTGCCACGCGCCGTTCGCCGGGAAAGGTTTCCAGTGCAACTGCTGCTTTCATGATTGGATATTTCAGTACTATTTATGGGGGGTAGATGTTTTCAGTATTTCACATTGGCGTACAATGCCCCTGTCACTTTAGTATTACGAACATATATAATAAAAACAGCAATTATGCCCGTTTTACACTTTTCGGAAACCCCCCCATACAGCGGCCTATATGATCCGTTGGCAAATTCTTTTCGTTCTAAAAAGACCTACGCCTTGTCAGCAAGCCGATAAAAAGTTAAATTATGAGTTTTCCTTATTCAAGCGAGCGTAAAAGATGACAATGACCAAAACATATATGGCCCGGCCTGGCGAGATCGAGGCCAAATGGTGGGTAGTGGATGCGACCGACAAAGTAGTGGGCCGCCTGGCCAGCGATATAGCCGTAATCCTCATGGGCAAGCATCGCCCCACCTACACCCCCCACGTCGATACGGGCGATTTTGTTATCGTTACCAACGTGGAGAAGGTGATTTTTACGGGCAAGAAGTGGGACCAGAAACAATATGCCTGGTACACGGGCCATCCCGGTCAGCATGTAGTGAAGGCATCCACGCGCCGTCAGCTACGACCGGAGAAGATCCTTAGCGAGGCGGTTCGACGCATGTTGCCCAAGAACAAGCTGGCTTTCAAAATGTTGACCAAGCTGAAACTTTATGCCGGCGCCGAGCATCCGCACCAGTCGCAGCTACCCGAGCCCATCGAATTAGGAATCAAATAATAAACATATTTTGCCCGGGGTAAAAACACCCCGGGTGCAGGTGAAAATCAAATAAAAAAGGAAATTCATGGCTGTTAAGACCTCCGATTTTCTGGGCACTGGAAGGCGTAAAACGTCGGTTGCCCGTGTCCGTCTTCGTCCAGGCGCCGGCAACGTCACAATTAACGGGCGAACTCTGGATGAGTACTTCCACAATCTCAAGCAGCGCAACGCGGTGTTGGCGCCGTTGGTGCAAACCAGCAAGCGCAACGATTTTGACGTGCTGGTGCGCGTCGAAGGCGGCGGCATCAACGGCCAGGCCGACGCCTGCAAGCTGGGCATCGCAAGGGCCCTGAAAAAAATCGATGAGAGCTTTACTCCCGGGCTGCGCGACACCGGCATGTTGACCCGCGACGCGCGCATGAAAGAACGTAAAAAATACGGTCTTCGCGGTGCCCGCCGCGGTACGCAGTTCTCCAAGCGTTAAACATTTTAGAAAAAGGCGCCGGGAACCCTTCGTACTAATGGTTCCTGGCGCCTTTTTCGGAACATACACATGCCGCGTCGAAATCTCTTATTTCTGTTGGCGGTTTGTATTCTTGCCTTGGTCTGTTATCAAAAAACACAGACCAATCAATATGGCCAGCTTCTGTCCGAGTCGCTGGATCTTATCGAACGGATTTCTTTGGAAAAGGTCCGGCCCGAGGAATTGTTCGAAGGGGCCATGGAGGGAATGGTCGATCGCTTGAATTCCGGCGGCCTCGACGAAAATTCCTCATATATTCCCCCCAAGACTTTACCCGAGTTCCGGGAGATGATCGATCAGCAGTTCGGGGGCGTGGGCATAGAGATGGCGATCGACTCCAAGACCCGGCAAATTATGGTGGTCACCCCGCTGCCCGGCTCGCCGGCCTATGCGGCGGGCGTTCTGGCCGGCGATAAAATTTTACGCATCGACGATCATAGCACACATGGCATGTCTATAAGAGACGCGGCTGGTCTGCTGCGGGGCAAAACCGGCGATCCCGTCAATATCACCGTGCTGCACCAAGGCGATGACAAGCCGGTGGAGATAAAGATCGTCCGGGCGGTCATCCAGGGTGAAACGGTTCTGGGCGATACGCGAAATGCCGACGGCTCGTGGAATTATTTTCTCCCCGCTTTCGACCGCATCGGTTATTTGCGGATTACGAGCTTCGGCGACGACACGGCGGCTGAGCTCAAACGCGCGGTCCAGTGGCTTGTGGATCACGACATGCAGGGTTTGATTCTCGATTTGCGCGACGATCCGGGCGGGTTGCTGCCCGCCGCCATAGGTGTTTGCGATTTGTTCATTTCGTCCGGCGTTATTGTTTCCACCCGGGGCCGCGACGGCGGCAATCTGGATGCCTGGCAGGCAACCGGGAAAGGTCCCTTCACGAAATTCCCCATGGTCGTGCTGGTCAATCAATACAGCGCCAGCGCCAGCGAGATCGTTGCGGCTTGCCTGCAGGATCAGCATCGCGCTACAATCGTGGGCCAACGTACTTACGGGAAGGGAACTGTGCAAAGAGTCATTGAATTGGACGACAGCCGGGGCGCTTTGAAACTTACCACGGCCAGTTATTGGCGCCCCAGCAATAAGAATATTCATCGCCGAAAAGACGCCGGGGAAAACGATGACTGGGGCGTGCGACCCGACCCCGGCTGGGAAGTGCGGGTGGAAGACAACGATCTGACCCGCCTCCGCCTGTGGCGCATGCGCCGCGATATCTCCAAAGCGGTTGAGACCCCGGGCAAAGCAAAGGGAGAAGATAAATTCGTGGACCGGCAACTAGCCAAGGCCGTCGAGTGCCTGCAAAAAAAGATGAAGGATGAGGGATAAGGGATGAAATTAAGGAACTCTAACGTAACCTCCAATTAAACTCATCAAAGCCCTCACCCTAACCCTCTCCCAAAGGGAGAGGGGACTTTTGGGATAGGCTCTAAATATCGGCTATGCTTAATTCATCCTTCATCCCTCATCTCTCATCTCTCCCGCCTCTATCAGTGCGTCATGGCAAGCTGGACCAGTTCGGCGACGGATCGCGCACCCATTTTTTTCATCAAACGGGCGCGGCGGTCTTCGACGGTTCGGTTGCTGAGTTGAAGTTCAGTGGCGATTTCCTTGTTAAGTTTCCCTTCGATGACCAGATTCAGCACGGCGCGTTCTCCCTCGGACAATAAGACAAGGCGTTCTTCCACGCGTTGGCGCCGCGCGCGCCGTCGGCGGTTATGCGCATCAAGTTCCAAAGCTTTGCGGACGCTGTCCCAGAGTTTCTTGTTCGTGGAAGGGTTTTTCCAGAAAATTTACCGCGCCTGCCTGCATGGCGCTTACAGCCATTTGCACATTGCCGTGGCCGGTGATAAAAACTATCGGCAAATCGATCTTGTCTTGAATCAATTTCCGCTGCAATTCCAAGCCGTTAATGCCGGGCATGGCGACGTCGAGCACCAGGCAGCCGGGACAAGGGGGCTGGAAAGCGGCCAGAAACTCGGCTGCCGAGCCGTAGGCTTTTACCTTTGGGAATACCACCTCGACCAAGGCCGTCAACGATCGCAATACGGCCGGGTCGTCGTTGACTAAAAAAACCGTGGGGTCCTGGGAAGTCATGCTTTTTCTCCCTCAGCGTCGATCGGCAACGTAAAGAGGAATGTCATGCCCCTTTTGGCATTCTTTGCCGCTTCCAGGCGTCCGCCGTGGGCTTCCACGATCGATCGGCTGATGGAAAGCCCCAGCCCCATGCCCGATTGTTTTGTAGTATAAAACGGCTCGAAAATATGATTTAGTAGCTCAACCTCGACGCCTTTTCCGTTATCGGTCACCGATACCTCCAACATTCCACCGGCATTTTTTTGGGTGTGCAGGGTCACCATGCGCGGCTCGGCAGATAAATCCCGCGTCGCATCCAAGGCGTTTTTCACCAGATTAGTTATTACCTGTTCGATCTGGACTCGATCCACGGCGACCTGGGGCAGATCGGCCGCCAATGCCTTTTCCATGCGGATGTTGTTTGCCCGGGCTTCCGTTTCCAAGAGGCGCAAGACGTTGTCAACCAGGTCGTTTATATTTTCTCGTGAGCGGCTCGAATCGGCGCGGCGGACAAAGTCTCTTAAGCGGCGGATGATTTGACCTGCCCGGTCCACTTGAAGGGAAATTTGCTCTATCGACTCCAAGATCGCGTTCCGATCATTGACGGTTGATTTGCTTATCCGGTATTTGCATGCCTGGGCGAAATTGGCGATGGCCGCCAGGGGCTGGTTCAATTCGTGTGCCATGCCACTCACCATTTGGCTCATGGTGAACACACGCGTCACGTGGGCCAACTGGTTCAGGTGTTGCCGGGCATCTTCTTCCGCTCGGCATTGCTGGGTTATGTCGGCAATTACCGAAACTTTTCCGGTTATACTGCCATTGTCATCGCGTATGTAATTCCAATCGACTCTGTGATCGACAGACTTGCCGGCTGGAGTGGGAAAACTGCGAAAAAACGGGGAGTGTGGATTTTGTTCCAGAGTTTTTTTCGCATCTGGAAAATAGGGTTTGAGAACATCCCACAGGCATTTTCCTATCAGGGTTCCTTGGGGAAACTCATACATGCGATGATACTCAGCATTGGCGAATGTAATTATCCCGTCGAGAGTACGTTCTACAATGCCATGGGGAATCGTTTCGACCAGGGTGCGAAAACGATTGCGCTCTTCTCGCAGGGCCTGCTCGACGGCCGCGTGTCTGGCAATTTCCTGGCGGAGTTCCCAATTCATGGCCTTTAAAATGGCGGCATGATGTTCCAATCGCGCTTCCAGGTCGTCGCGAAGTTGCCCGGACATTCTACCGGCTTGCTTGGGATTGGTAATGTTTTCGTGATTTATCAGGACACTACTTTTCCCATCGTAATGAAACCGAAAAACCCGCATCTGGAACCATCGCTGCCCGTTCGATGTTGGACAAGGGTATTGCAGGTGAAATGTATCTTGGCGGCGCGTTATGACGCTTTCGATTCCCGCGGCCACTTTCGGCCCACTTTCGCGGCAGAAACCTTGAGCCTTGCTGCAAAGTTGCAGATAATCGCTTCCCACGTCGTATTTCTTGATTGATAATCCGTTTTCTTTACAATAATTAATCCAAGCCTGATTGACCACGACAATCTTCCCCCGGTCATCAATCACGGCTGCTCGTGCGGGCATAACTTCGACTACCTGTTGCAGGAATTCTTTCGATATAGTTCTCGTGCTGTCCGATTTTTTCGCTGCATCGGTCTGCTTCTTTTTTTCTCGACTTTGCGGCGAGATCGGCGCGGACTGATTTTCAGAGTCAAGCGACGAGGGAGATGAACGGTCGAGCAATCCTGCCGCAGTATCGGTTTTCAAGGGTTGGGAGCGATTACGATTCGACATACCATTCCTGCCTTCCGGCAAAGTAAATAAACTCTTAAAGGACCAATTAAAATCCCTTATTAGCAAAAACCACATTCTATATAAGCATTTATGTGCGAATACCCTAATTACGGCCTGTGACGTGGTAAACCACGTATTTAAATAAACTATCATATCATAAGCAGGCAATTGAATAAATCGCATAATAAAACATATTAATCAGTAAATATTGATCTAAATAGCTTTTTGTCTGATATTTCACCTCCTTGATGTACGGAATATGATCTACGTACTATACTCGCAATCTGATGAAATCCATCCATCCCACTAAGTAGGTTTTACTAGCCGTGTCAACGCTCAAACGAATTTTGGTAACTGGCGGTGCGGGTTTTTTAGGCTCGCATCTTTGTGAACGCCTGATCCATGAGAAACATGACGTGATTTGCCTGGATAATTTCTTTACCTCGCAAAAATCGAACATCGCTCATTTGCTGGCGGAACCCAATTTCGAGTTGATTCGACACGACATTACCTTGCCGATCTTTTTGGAAGTTGATGAAATTTATAACCTTGCCTGTCCCGCCGCCCCGGGACACTACCAACACAACCCCATAAAAACCATGAAAACCTCGGTAATGGGGGCGATTATTGTGTTGGGAATGGCCAAGCGATGCGGTGCCAAGGTATTGCAGGCATCGACCAGCGAAGTCTATGGCGAGCCGGAGGTCCATCCACAGCCGGAGACCTACCGCGGGTCGGTCAACACGCTCGGCCCACGGGCTTGTTACGACGAGGGAAAACGGGCGGCCGAGACGCTTTTCATGGATTATCACCGCCGAAACGCGGTAAACATCCGCCTGGCAAGGATTTTTAATACTTACGGCCCTAGAATGCACCCATACGACGGCCGGGTGATCTCGAATTTCATCCGGCAGGCCCTATCAGGCAAAGATATCACTATTTATGGCGATGGCGGCCAAACACGGTCATTTTGCTATCGCGATGAGTTGGTCGAAGGACTGATCCGCATGATGTCCGGTCCGGACGACTTTATCGGACCGGTCAATTTGGGCAATCCGGGCGAATTTACGATCCGGGAATTGGCCGAGATAGTGCTGGAATTGACAGGCTCGCGTTCAAAATTGGTTTTCATGCCCTTACCGACCGACGACCCCACTCAACGGCAGCCCGATATTGCTTTGGCCCGGAAGCGTCTGAATTGGGAGCCCAAAGTGCCCCTGCGTGAAGGCTTGATCAAGACGATCGAATGGTTCCGCTCGATCGACATGGGCCTATACCGCCCGCCAACCCCGAATTACTAATAGTAAACATCCCCTCTCCGGGCACCGACCGAAGGTTGGTCGGGAGAGGGTCAGGGTGAGGGCGAATAGCCGGAATCTTTAGGAGTTGAGTCTGTGGCTCACTCGCCTACGTAAGGTAAAAGCGCCATGAAGCGCGCGCGTTTGATGGCCCTGGTCACCGCGTGTTGACTGATGGCGGTACACCCGCTTTTACGCCGGCTGATGATTTTTCCCTGCCGGTTGGTCAGCTTTTTCAGCAATTCCACGTCCTTGTAATCCACATACATCGGTCGCGGGCGCTGGCCGTTGACAAAAATGGGATCTTTCTTTTTGCCGCGAATCTTCGTCTTGGTATGCCGTTTACTGACTTTATTTACTTGCAGTTTTCTTGCCATTCGTAAACTCAAAAAAAGGGGTATTATTAAACTTCTTTTGGAAGCGATTAACCGTTTTGATCATTGGTACCGATTCCAAATGGATATCTTAGTCTACAAAAATACAATAATAACACAAGAGACTCCATTTCAAAATGTTAATAAAATGCTACACCCCACTTAAGTTGGGGTGCGATGTGAAATGGCCCAAATATGGCTATTGCACGTAGTGTGCCACTTTCTTAATGGATCTACTCCGAGGTTTGGGGTATGTTATGGTCGGCCATGCTGCCCAGGTAGGAGTAGAGTAGGGAATCGATGTTTTCACTTAAAAAATGCACGGCCCCATCGGCGAAGCCGAAATTGGTTCCGCCCGGATGATCGCTGCCGGCCGATTCAAAGAACCAGTTGTTAAATCCTCCCGGCGCCCCAGCGTCGTTGTCCTCACCGGCAACCATGGTATCAAACAGTGTGGCCACGCCGGCCGTGGCCCATCCGTCGTTGCTGGTGCGGTTGTATTTATCATAGCCTGTCGCATCGGGCAAAGGGCGTAGACGTTGCATTTCGCCGATCACAATAGTCTTGGACATCCCGTCGCGGATATCCGATGGCTTCGCGGCAAAATTGGGTGCAAATATTCCAGGATAAGTATCGTCTTTATAAATCGTAGTGCCATAAACGAATTGGTGACTGATTTTAGGGGAAGTGAACTTCGTGGAATATCCATTGCACCAGCCATTGCACCGGCCCAGGCAACCCCCATAATCGGTCCCTCCCGACCTCCAATTTTGGAACATGATTTGATCATCGCCCGGACGGATGCCTGCGCGCCGTGTGGGACAGTAGAACATCTTTATGTCGCTTTGAGCAAGATCGCCGTTGCCGATCACGCTTTTAGAAAAATTCCAATTCTTATATACGTGATTTTCCTCGATGAACGGAAGGGTGAAGATCATCCAACTGTAACCACGATTTCCTGAACTCGTGCCGGCTGCCTCTTCCCAGGGATCGCAGTAGCCGGCAAATTTAGGAAAATATGGCGCCAAAGACGTGCCCGGTGGAAAATGTTGGTGGGCGTCGAGATATTGATATAAAGCCAAACCAATCTGTTTAACATTACTGGAGCATTGAGTGCGCCGTCCCGCTTCCCGAGCAGCGTTAACAGCGGGCAGTGTTAGCCCAATCAAAATTCCAATGATGGAAATTACCACTAGAACTTCGATCAATGTAAATCCGGCAGATCGGGCTTTGAACATGGCCACAGATCCTTTCCCGCCAACCTTCCCCAAAAACCCGGAATCGAGTATCGCCCTAACTTAACCAAATGCGTGAGCATTAGCAACATGCCCCGCTGATCTTTTTATGAAAATTGATTCCTTGTTCCCAGGCAGAGCCTGTGAACGAGAACCCACGATATATTTACGGTGGGCTACATAGAGGATTTAATGCGATTTTTTAAGCTTTAGTGATTGACTCGGCCTTCACATACAATTCGGGCGGAGCGGACGTAAAATAATGAAACAAGGCCGGACACAACCAGCCTTCCATGGGCGGATCGTCCGATGCATACCAGTAGCCGCCAAATTCTTCGCTGTTTTCGGGTTAATCGCTTTTGCCAGCCTGGAAATGGCTCGGCCGAGAATAACAGCCGAAATCCCCGCCGGGCATTGGGAATATCATAAACCAGGTAATCAATCATCTCCGGCATTCCACTGACGAACGGTTCTTGCCGCAACCCGACTCGCGGATCGTCGAATACCCAGGCGCCTAATTCCTCGACCCAATACGGGGCAATAGCCATTATCTGATTCGCCATGATTGCAGTTCCTAACCAATTTCATACACTATTGCGTCCTAGATTGCTAATGAACCGTTCCACGGCCAAATACCTAGCAAACTCGGCTGGAACAGCTGTGGTTGTCGGCTGAATAAGGATCACTAGCTACATCGGAATCAATAAATGTTGTTTCTGAATTTGATTATTTTTGCTATATTTACCCATATTATAGTGCAGCGGAACAGTGTAGCAGAGCAGCGCAACAAAGGAGACTCACATGTCTACAACCGACCAGGCACGGCATGTAATTCAAGTAAATAAATCCCTTATCGAACCCACCGTGCCTCGGCTCAAAAACATCAAGCCCCGAAAAATCAGCGATTATCCCCATGTCCCCCGGGTGTATTTGCAGGCGGCGCAAAAACTTTCCAGCCCGTTTTTGATGGGACCGCCGATTTGCGACGAACTGATGGCCTTTGTGCAACATCTTTTCACCGAGGAAGAGGCCGGCGTGGTTCGGCACATGGCCCCGTTGATCGGCAAAACCGCCGCCCATCTGGCCAGGGCCGAACACAGGCCGATTGAGGAAATCGAGCCCATTCTGCATAAATTGGCCTTTGAAATAACGGGCTATCGCCTGTTCCGGGCCGGATAACCGGCGAAAATACGCCCTGGTGCCCATCACCGGCGGCATCTTCGAGATGGTGCTCATCTCCTGCAGCATGGACACGCTCACCGATTGGTACCGCCGCTTTATCGAGTTGTTCGAGGCCCTTTACGAAACCGGTTATACCCTCGAATATGCCCATGCCTTGCCGCCCATGGTGCGCTACATGCCCGTGGGTAAGGCCCTTGATGCCCACCCCATGGCGCTGCCTTCAGACCGCTTGGAAATCGTGCTGGACCAATTCGACACCTTTCGGGGTGGGCAATTGCCAATGCCGCATGGCCATGGCGTCCTTGGGGCATGGCTGCGGCAAGCCCATGAGAAATTGCCTGGTCATGGGCCAATGGGCCGAAAAGGGCATCGAGCAGGGCTTCCTTAAAAGCGTCTCGAAAAAAGCGGCCTTGGAGATCAAGCGAGAGGCCGAATCGCACGGTATGGTCAATTGGATGATGAACGTGGCCTCGTCCAAAGGGCAAAGTTCCTGTTCCTGCTGCGGTTGCTGCTGTCATGGCATGCGGGCGATAAACGAGTTTAACACGCCCGGATTCATCGCCCCGCCCCATTTCCTGCCCCATTTCGATCTTGAAAAATGCTCGTTTTGCGGCAAATGTGCCAAGACCTGCCCCATGGGGGCGATTACCGTCGATATGCAGGCCAGAACCCACCGCCATCGAGTCGAACGCTGCATAGGTTGCGGGCTGTGCATGCTAAGCTGCGAGACCAATAAGGCGATCCAAATGGAGCCCGTGCCGCACTATAAAATGCCTTATCGCAGTTGGTATTCTTTGTTGTTCCACGCCGTGCCGGGAATAGTCAAAACCTCCTGGAAAACCTGGCGAAGCCGAAAGTAGCAGGAACAGACCGTATGCAATTTAAGGGCTGGGCAATTTATTGCCCAGTATAAAGGCGGACAAATCCCGAATAGGTACCGTGTGACACTCCTTAACTGGTGCTGAAAGGTGCGTTCCAAACACTCTGCGGACTGTAGTGGGCACACTCCGTATACTCTCTATAAATCCCCGCCCTACTAGCCTAGCGGTCGGCCGCGGGTTTATAATGCAACAAAACGATTCGGCGGCAATTGGGTTTCCCTTGACATTATGCCATTCTCAAAGATTCAATTTTGAACCGGGTGCGAGGACTCTGCCATGCCTGTTCCCATGGAATTATCGCGGATCATCATCAGCGAGGTCAACGACCAGCAGGTGATTTACTTGAAAGAGATCGAAGGCGACCGGACTTTCCCCATTTTAATCGGGATTTTCGAGGCCACGAGCATCGACCGGCGCGTAAAAGGCTATTCCGCCCCGCGCCCGCTGACGCACGATCTGATCGTGAGCATCGTCGAACATCTCGGCGGTGAATTTCAGGACGTAGTGATAAACGAACTCAAAGACCACACCTATTACGCCCGGCTACGCGTACGCCACGACGGTGAACTGATCGAGATCGACGCCCGCCCCTCCGACGCCATTGCCGTGGCCGTAACCTGCAATCCGCCCCTGCCGATCTATGTCAGTGAAGACGTCCTAAACGACGTGCTGGGCGAACAGATGTGAGGCTTTAGGGGGACGTTTCTCCACCAACTGCATGTTCCCAGCCTAAAAACTCTCAAGAATCGCTATTGCCCCAAAAAGCCGGGATTTTTATACTACGACACCCGCTGTAATAGGCATGCATAGTGTGTGCGTGCGCAAATTCAATAATGTCAACGGTTTAAGGAGGAACCGCCATGACTCTTAACGACACAGGGACGGCTGCTTCTCGGGGCTCGTCTTGGAAAAAATGGTTGGGAATTATCACCACTACGACGGTTGTCGTCGTTTTCTGCGTGTTGATTCGCCACATAGGCGGAGGGCCGGAAAGGGCCGCTGCAACGCCGCCGCAAAAAAATCAATCCCCTCAGGCGACGGTCAGCACCGTATCTAATATCCGGCAAGATTCGCCCGCATCGCCTGCTGCCAAGGGCGCCGCCTCGTCGCAGGGTAAAACCACTTCGCCGCAGGCTAAAGCTTCACAAAATATAGACAGTTCTAAGACCCCGCCTCCGGAAATTGTGGCCGATGTGAACGGCCGCCGGATCACACGCGAGGATCTTGCCCAGCAGTGCCTGGCGCATTGCGGCAAGGAAATCCTCGAGCAAATGATCCACAAGCAGTTAATCGCCGGCGAGTGTCGGCGGCGGAACATCACGGTGACCCGCAAGGAAATCGACGCCGAGATCGAGCACATGGCGGCAAGATTCAGCATTCCCGTCGATCAATGGTTTAAATTGCTCAAGCAGGAGCGGGGCATCACGCCTGAGCAGTATGCCGACGACATAATCTGGCCCATGCTTGCCTTGCGCCGCTTGGCCGGCGATAAATTGCAGGTCAGCCGGGAAGAATTGGCTAAGGAATTTGAAATTCAGTACGGCCCGGCGGTTAAAGCCCGGCTGATTTCCTGTAAGGAAGAGGGTAAGGCCAAAAAACTCCGCGAAATGGCCCTTGCCAAGCCCGACGATTTCGGAAACCT
This sequence comes from Pirellulales bacterium, assembly GCA_963844755.1. Classification (GTDB taxonomy): domain Bacteria; phylum Planctomycetota; class Planctomycetia; order Pirellulales; family Thermoguttaceae; genus JBEKIK01. Next base: position 287,410 of record CAWJPM010000006.1, on the reverse strand, counting down.
GGCCAAGGATTATTCCGAGGACACCGCAAGTGCGGCGGCCAAGGGCCTGATCCAGCCCATCCGCATGCACGGCAGTTATGAGGGTATCGAGCAGGCCGCCTTCAATATGGCCGACGGCGAGATTTCGCAGGTGATTCCGGCCGGCGGGCAATACGTGATCATCAAGCGCGAGAGCCTGATTCCCGCCCGGGATTGCAAATTGGACGAAGTTGCCGGGCAGTTGGAAGAGGTCACCCGCGAAGGCAAGATGCGCAAGGTGGCAAATGGCGTTTTCCAGGAGTTAAAGGACAATGCCAAGCTGGAGATAGTATGGGGCGATCCGGTCAAGCAGCAAAAAACTCCCGGCGTTGCCGCCTTGATCAACGGCGAGCCGATTACTATCCGCGATCTGGCCATGGAGTGCATCGACCGGCACGGCGAGGAATTACTCGAAGTTTTGATCAATCGTGTCCTGCTCGATGTGGAGTGCAAAAAACGCGGCGTCGTCGTTTCCGACAAGGATATGAGCGATGAGATCGCCCGGGCGGCGGCACTGGCCGTGAAACCAAAGCCCGACGGCTCCCCCGACGTCGATGCTTGGATCGAACAAATTACCAAAGCCGAGGGCGTTTCGCTGGAAATGTATCGCAACGATGCAGTATGGCCCTCGGTGGCCTTGCGAAAATTGGCCGGCGAAAAAGTCGATCTTTCCGAGGATGATTTGCAAAAAGGCTTTGAGGCGAACTACGGAGCGAAAGTCCGTTGCCTGGCGATCGTGCTGGATAATCAACGCCGGGCGCAAGAGGTCTTCGAAAAAGCCCGAAAACACAACACCTCGGAATTCTTCGGTGATCTGGCCGCGCAATATTCCATCGAGCCGGGCAGCAACGCCTTGCGCGGCGAAGTCCCCCCCATTCGAAAATGGGGTGGCCAACCGATTCTGGAAAAAGAAGCTTTCGCCCTTAAACCCGGCGAACTATCGGGCATAATTCAGGCGGGCGACAAATTCATCCTCCTGCGATGCGAAGGATTCACCGACCCGGCGGATGTGAAATTCGCCGACGTCCGCGACGAAATCCAGAAGGATTTGTTCGAAAAGAAACTATATCTGAAGATGGCCGAGTGTTTCGAGAACTTGAAAGACTCGGCGACGATTCACAATTATCTGACCGGCGCCAGCCATACGCCAAAGGAGATTTCCAAAGCCCCGGAAGGCATTAACCTCCCCACGATCAAGCAGGTGCCGGCGAAAAAAGGATAATGGTTGAACAAGGAACAATAAAAAACCGCTTGCGAAAGCGCAAGCGGTTTTTTTCTTTGTATACCGAGCATGTCTCATGCTGGTTTCTCTGCCGGCCGGATTGGACGAACATGATCTGCGGGCTTATCTCTCGGCGGATGAACGCGAGCTGGTCGCCTATTCGCCCATCAAGAGGAAACACTAACCAATGCCTACATCCATTGGGCCGCTGCCGTTTTCCAGCAATTCGTGGCATCTGGAAATGATTCTCTCGACCTCGGATCAAGCACCGACTTTTTCGGCAACTTCGGCAAATGGCGGCCATAGATCAATCGGGTGGTATTGGCTCACTACATCGCCTGTCTTGGCCGCCTCAGGCTCGACATAATCCAGCAGGCCAAGGATGAATTCATTCCGACACTAAAGCTTAAACCCGATCGCTCAAACGCGAAAATAGTCTTGGAAGGGCTCAAATTATGCTCCTTTTTATGAATATGTCCTAAACAATGTCGTATATATGGCCGTATTCATCGTTTATGGAGAGTTTGGAAAATAATCCTGTGGTGTAGATGATAAATCAAGCCAAGCCCACGGACTGCAATCCGTGGGTTTAACGACATTCATTACCTGAGGCTCAATAGCCGCGGAGCTTGTTCCGAAAGTATTTCCATATATGATGCGACATTATTTGCCCAAGTTATCAATAGCCCGCCTTGTATGTAGGAAAGGCAAGGCTGGCGTAATAATAACGCTACTCCGGGGTGTATTCAGCCGACACAAAATATGTTAATTTTGCTGCATATGTAGTTTTTATTTATATCGGGAGATAATGATGAAAAAGTGTTTGACCTGGGCCCTCTGCTTTACCGCCATTTTTCATATAACTAATCTCTGTGCGGCGGAACCAACAAGAACATATATAGACATGGATGCCGATTGGCTCTTCAGCCGGGGCGATTTCCCATCCGGCTCCATGCCAGCCTTGGACGACTCCGGCTGGCGCAAGCTGAATCTGCCTCACGATTGGAGCATTGAAGGGCCCTTCGATGCCTCGCTGGGCAGCGCCACCGGGTATGCGCCAGGCGGAATCGCCTGGTATCGCAAACACTTTAAACTCGATTCCGACCATAAAGGCGATGCCGTCGCCGTCGAGTTCGACGGCATTTACAACAACTCGGAGGTTTGGATCAACGGCCAGTTCGTGGGCCGGCGGCCTTACGGATATTCCAGCTTTCAATGCGATCTGACGCCTTATTTGAAATTCGGCAAGGAGGATAACATCCTCGCCGTTCGCGTGGATCATACCCGCTTGCCCGACTCGCGATGGTACACCGGTTCTGGCATCTACAGGCACGTCCGCCTGCGCATCAACGACAAACTTCACATCGGCCGCTGGGGCGTGTTCGTTTCCACCCTCCAGATAAAAGGTGACGTTGCCACCATACGCATCGAAACCACGATCGAGAACGATTCCGGCAATAAAAAGGGTTTTTTGCTGCAATCTGAGATCGTCGGGCCTACAGGCCGAGTCATTGATCGGCGGTCCATGTCGGAAACCGTCGATAACGCTTCAAAGCGAAACCTAGTGCAACAGATCTCCGTCGATTTCCCGAAGTTGTGGTCACCGGATTCGCCCCTGTTGTACACGCTTAACTCCAGTCTGAATGTCGGTTCAAAGGTCATCGATGAGTCCTCCCGCCCCTTTGGCATCCGATCCGCCAAGTTCGATCCGGACAAGGGATTCTTTCTCAATGGGAAATCCCTGAAGATCAAAGGCGTTTGCATTCACCACGACGCAGGATGCCTGGGCGCGGCCGTGCCCGAAAAGGTCCTCGAACGGCGCTTGCAATTGCTCATGGACCTGGGCGTCAACGCCATCCGCACCAGCCACAATCCGCCCTCGCCCGAACTGCTCGATCTGTGCGACCGGCTGGGACTGTTGGTCATGGACGAAGCCTTTGACGAGTTTACGCCCGGAAAAAACAAATGGATAGCCGGCTGGAACGTGGGGCTGCCCGGCCGCTTCGGTTACAACGAAGTCTTTGACCAGTGGGCCGACGATGACATCCAGGACATGGTCTCACGCGATCGAAACCATCCCAGCATAATCATGTGGAGCATCGGAAATGAGATCGACTACCCCAACGATCCCTTCTCAAATACAGTGCTGGGAAAGGAATATCTACCCCAGAACCCGCCGGCCGAAGACATGGTCAAGTGCGCAAGGCCGCTTATCAATGCCGTGAAAAAACTGGATCCTACTCGCCCAGTCGCCGCCGCATTGGCCAACATCGCCATGTCCGACGCGGTCGGATTGTGCGATTTGCTCGACATCGTGGGGTACAACTACCAGGAGCAGCGCTACGCGGAGGATCACAAAAAATATTCCAAGCGAGTCATTTTCGGCAGCGAAAACCATCACTCCTACGCCGATTGGCTCGCGGTTCAGGATAATCCTTACATCTCCGGCCAATTCCTCTGGACCGGCATCGATTATCTCGGCGAGGCCGGGCGCTGGCCCAATCGGGCCAACGGCGCAGGGCTGTTGGATCTCTGCGGATTCAAAAAACCTGCCGCCTGGTTTCGCCAGAGCCTATGGACCGATAAACCCATGGTTTACATCTGCGCCTCGACCACCGGCGGTGAAAAAAACCGGCCCATCAAAGAAGAAGAACATTGGAACTGGCCAAAAGATCAAACCGTTGCCGTGCTTTGTTATTCGAATTGCCCTGAAGTGCAGTTGACGCTTAACGACAAACCCGTCGGTACCAAAAAACTTACCGAGGCGACCGATGGCGTTCTCGCCTGGCAGGTCCCATTCGTTCCGGGCGTTCTCAAGGCCCTGGGACGCAAGGACGGCAAAACGGTGTGCGAATATGCCTTGAAAACGGCTGGCCCAGCGGCCAAGATCGAACTCTCGCCCGACGTAACCGCTTTGCAAGCCGACTGCAAGGACGTCTGTCACTTGAGCTTCCAGATCACCGACGCCAAGGGCGTCCGCGTGCCGGACGCCGCCAATGAGCTTAAGTTCGAAGTAGGCGGACCGGCCGCCATTATCGGCATCGGCAACGGCGACCTAAACAACACCGAAGACTGCAAGGCCCCGGTCCACAAAGCCTATCAAGGCCGCGGACTGGCCATCATCCAGTCCAAAACTACCCCCGGCAAAATTACACTGAAAGCATCGTCCCCCGGGCTCGAGGCCGCCACAGCCACATTGACCAGTCAGTAACCGTGGAAAATTCCAACCGCTTCATACGCCGATATCCTACAGGCGCGGTCAGGAGCTTGTTAAAATGTACGAAATCGGACTCCAAAATTACCGATCTTTTAGGGGCTCTAATCAAACCTCCCCTCTCCCTTTGGGAGAGGGGCTAGGGGTGAGGGCATTTTCAAATGGATACAACGTTTTGTTAGAACTCCTTAATCTTTGCGCATATTTTTTCACGTCTAAAGCTGGCTTTTCCTGTTAGATAAGAGTAAAATACTAGCAGGAAGAGAGAGGCTCGCGCTTTTTGCTTTATTTCTCGGCAAAGTGCCCGACTTGTCTTCCAAATGCACTCTTGCAGCTTATTACAACCTCTTTTCTAGGGAGTGCAATGATGAACAAGGTCTCAGACCAAACAATTATTCAGAAGGCCGCACAGCAATTGTCCAGCCGGGGTATGCAATCGCCTTGCCATATCGCCGTGATTGCCCATAGCGGAGACGTCACACTATCGGGGACAATCCAGTTCGAGCACCAAAGACACACCGCGATGCACGCAGTCCGCGGCATCGATGGAGTCCGCCGCGTCGTGGACCATTTGCAGGTTCAGCCCAAAAATACGCAATGGAAAAATTAGAAATAATCCCGCGTCAAGTCGTGATTAGCGATTACTCGGGCATTTCGAAACGGTAACCGATGTCGCGGATTGTATGGATATAGGTCGGTTGTTGTGGATCCGGCTCGATCTTTGCCCGCAAGGTGGTCACGCAACGGTTGACGCTTCGGCCGCTGACGATTACGCTGTGGCCCCAAACGACGTCGAGAATATCGTTGCGGGTCAAGGCCCGGCCGGCTCGGCGGACAAAATATTCCAGCAAACGAAACTCTTTGGTCGTTAGCGGGGTCTCGGCGCCGTCTCGAAAAAGTTTGTGCGAGGTTAAATTCAATTCACAATCGCCAAAGCGGTGAATCTCGCCGGGCTTGGCCTCTTTGCGGCGAAGGAAAGCCTTGACCCGGGCCAAAAGCTCGCGAATGCTAAACGGCTTGGTTACGTAATCGTCGGCCCCAAGTTCCAAGCCGCGGATAATGTCAGCTTCTTGCCCCTTGGCCGTGAGCATGATGATCGGCATGCCCAATTCGTGTTTGCGGATCAAGCGGCATACCTCGTAGCCGTTGAGCTTCGGCAGCATGATGTCCAAGACAATAAGATCGGGCGGGTCTTTTAGCGCCGCATCCAGGCCTTGTTGGCCGTCTTGGGCTACGGCGACGCCATAACCCTGCGTGTGAAAATTATCGGCAAGGCCGCGAAGCAGCGTGGCATCGTCTTCGATGATCAAAACCTTGTGCGACATAGTGTTTCCGCAAGTTAGTCCCCTCTCCCTTTGGGATAGGTTTAGGGTGAGGGCCTTCCGCTTAAATCCTAATATCTTGATTTCGGCCCTCACCCCCTGCCCCGCTACCAATGGCAGAGGGAATTTTGACTGTAAATGTGCTGCCGGCGTTTGGGCAGCTGGCGACATCAACGCTTCCACCGTGGGCGGCGACGATGAATTTTACTATGCTTAAACCCAAGCCGCAGCCGCCCGCTGTTTCGCGACAGCCGGCGATCGACCTGATAGAAACGCTGGAATATCTTTTTGGTCGCCGACCGGGAAAGTCCGATGCCGTCATCGGTCACCGCGATGCACACGCTGCCGTTTTCAGCGTATGCCCGCAACACAATGTGTTTCTCGTCGCCGGTGTATTTATAGGCGTTGTCCAGCAGGTTTAAAACGACCGTGACCAAGGCATCGGCATCGGCCGTGATGCGCGGCAGATCGGCGGCCAACTCGGTCTCCAAGCGGCAGCCGGGTTCCTGAAACCTCAGGTAAACCGCTTCAACCGCTTCGTTAATTATCGCGGCAGGCGATATCGCGGTGAATTGGAAGGCGTGTTTATTGCGCTCCATTCGCGAAAATGCCAAAAAATTATCGATCAGCCGGCTCAGCCGCATGTTTTCCTTGGCTATCAACTGCAAATATTCGCGGGTTTTGCTCGAATCCGGCGATTGCTCGTCCAATAGGGTGTCGACCAGCAATCGGATCGAAGAAAGCGGCGTTTTCAGTTCGTGGGAAACCGTCGCCACCAGATCGTTTTTCAGACGAACAAACCGCATTTGCTCGCGCAATACTTGCATAAGGAAGCCTGCCAAAATCGTGATCGCCGCAATCACTAAAATGCCGGTCCATAAATATATCGCGATGCGGCGGTTCGCGGCGGCATCGGTCGCATTGCCGCCAATCAGGGAAAGCGTCAATTGCCAATTGGGCAAATATTTGCCCGCCGGAATCGAATTAAACACATCGCCTCCCTGATATTCCGCTTTCGGCGGCCTTATGGCTATCGCAACATCACCGGGCAGTGCGGGCTGGGCAATCACCGAGGCGCTTTGAGCGACAATGGTTTCCGTTTGCCATAGGGCCAGCAGGCGACCGTCGGACGAGGCAAGCTGCCAAATCCCGGCAATGGACTGGGAAGGAACACACTCTCTTGTCGAGGAGGCGATGCGCCTTTACTTCGATAAAACGCGCCGCCAGTTCTTCAGCCGGCAATAACGGCAGTTTCGCTCGATCGGGCGACAAATTCTTGATCTCTTGCATTAAAAAAAGCCGCTGGGTCGCCGGACATTGCCGGATTAGTCGTAATCGTTCAAGCGTTTTTGCAGCAGATCGGCAAGTTGATTGCATACGGAATGTTCCCTATCGCCCATTAGTTTCAAAGCCATCAATTGGGCATTTGGAACAATCAATCGCCCCTGTAGATCAACTGCCTGGTTGTATTTTTCGTCTGGACAATGTGCTAATAATCAGCTTGACGGCCGCATTCCAGGTCGCCCGATTGCACTAAACATCTGGCCTCGGCCTGCAAAGCCCGGGCGAACAGATTCACATCCTTGGTTTCCCTGGCAATCGCCGCATAGGCCTTGGCGGCCGCGCCGGGATTGTTTTCCTCGTTTTCCAGGAGCCGGGCTTCTTCCCAATCGAATTGCAGACGGTGAGCTTTGATCTGACGGACTTGCGGGCGCGGCTGGATAGCACACCCCTCCAAGGCCGTCATAGCAAACCACGCTATCGGCCCAGCCCGACGTTACGCATTTTGCAAAAACCGCCGAATCGCTCTTGTCGGCCGCGCATTCATCTAAAATTGTTGTGCGATCTCTCCAGAATTGCTCCAACCGCGATTGTGCGTCGGATAGATCGCGGCGATAAGCGTCTTCCAACGTCTTGCACATGGCCAGGCGCTCGTTTTCGATAGCCCGATTCATGAACCACACCAGGCAGGCTGTGGGCGCTAAGACTACGATCAGTAATAAGCAAAGCATGGGCCACAACCGCAAGTCGCGGCCCATGCCGTTTTTAAAAATGCTCACACTTGTATTAATCCCTAATGTTGAATGTCAGTAAGCATAATTTATTTTAGTCAACGTTAAGGTGTTTTATTTGCCTCGTAATACACCGGCTTGTCGGCCAGTTTTGCGCGAATCATCCATTCGATTTTCTTTTCCGCCGGCGTTGTCTCGAAACGCTTTGGCGCTACATCGCTGACGCTGGAATTGCTATCCCCGGCGTTTTCATTGTAACCGACATAGATGCCCTTGAATTGCTCTGAATGCGCATGAAGAGCAATGTAAAACTTTCCCGTTACCTTTGTTGGCAGCGTGGGAACTTCCACCCAAGCTTTTTGCTGCGTCAGAAGGCTGTAAGGGAACGAGGTGCGGGAGATTACATTCATATCGCCGTCGAGGATATAAATATCGCCGTTTACGGCGTCAAAATCGTGCTGCCCGCCGTATTGCGAACCGTAAAAACTAACTCCATAAACATACTGCTCGGCCGCCGGGGCCTCGAAAGCGACTGTTTGTGCAGCCGAGCCGCCCAAGCTCTGAAAATTGTCCATTTTCCCGTTGTCGTGTTTCAGCACAACCGATTTTGCGCCCTTAAGAAGTTTCGCATCGCTGTCGGCAACGCTAGATTCCCGCGATTTCTCTTGCTCGTTCTTGCCAAGCAGTTGCATAGGCTTTCCGGAAGCGAAAGGGGTTACATGGGCGCGGATCATCCAGTCAGCCTTCTTCGGCAGATTCTCGATGTGATCGCCCGGCACCGCTTCCTTGGAATGACTCTCCTCGACGTTCTCATCCATGCCCACGTACACGCCCTTGGTCCGTGTGGGGTTGAACACAAAGCAAACATAAAATTCCTCGGGAACCTTGACCGGCGTAATCTTGATGGTTGTCCATTTCTCATTGCCTTTTATAAAAGTGCTATACGGCTTGGAAATTTTGCAGACTTTTTCCATCTTCGGATCAGTTATGTAGATAAAGAAATTTTCGTTCGGCGCCTTATCATAACCATAACGCGAGCCGAAAAGCTGGACCTGATCCAGATACCAATCCCCGTTCGATGGGCATTTAAAGAGCACGGCATGACCCCCGCCCGTCGATGCTGATTTTCGATTCCATGCTGTCGTCGTCGTACTTCAACAGGACCGGAACATGCTGCTTGGCCTTGGTCACCCATTCCTCCTGGTCCGGATATGAGTCTATTACTTTCTGGAAGGCCGCCACGGCCTTGTCGTTTTTCTTTTGCTTTAACAGGCACTGACCCGTCCGGAATTGTGCCTCGGCGGCGCGGGCTTCGTCATTCTTAGCCTCGGCAACCGCCTTTTGGTACAGATCGATGGCTGCCTGCAAATCGCCCACCGTCTCTTCAGTATAGATGCCTTTTTCCAGCAACTGCGCGGCAGTGTCGTCGGCAAAAACGGCCGAATATCTCATAAAAAATACTGCCACCAATACAAGAACACTCGATTTTCCGAACATGGTCTCACCTCCGCTATAAAGAGTAACCGTTAAGCCATAACTTGCCAACCCACGCAGGTCATGAATAATTGTCGTCCGGGCATGTTACCGGCGTGTTACGGACGAGTTGACATTTGTGTCTTATTTTAAGAGAATCGCAGACATAATGTCCAATCAGATGTATATTGAGTCTTGGGTAATAAATGTGGCATTTTACCATCAGAGCCGGGCCGTATCGGCCCGGAAATGCCGGAGCGATACGTCCCGGCTTTGATTTGTTTCACGACATGCTTTTCCTGAGCTCATTAGCCGCGGTGCTTGAACTCGTGCTGCCCGCATCTTGCTATCCCTCGAATTGCCGGATTAGAATCGCGCTGGCCTGTCCCTGGGGTGTAACGCTGAGATTGATAAACATCTTTCCCGGTTCAGCCGCGCCGTTGGTTACGGCGGCCACGGGACAATCCGGGTCGGGCGTTTCGTAGTTCAAGATGGGAAACAACCGGCCATGTTGTATTGCCATGAGGCTGGCGATTATCTCGACCATCCCGCTGCCAGCGCCCAGGTTTCCAAAGTAACTTTTTGCCGCGGTCACTGGCACCGGCTTTGAACGCGAACCAAATACGTTTTTGATCGCCCGGGCTTCCTCGATGTCGCTACGTGCGCGTGCTCAGCCCGTGGGCGTGGATATGCCCAACGTCTTCCGGCTTTACGTTGGCTGCCTTAAGGACATTGCCCAAAACATTGCTCATCGCCGCCTCGCGCTGCGCAACAAGTTTGCGCTGGACCACGGAACTGGATGAGGCGGCCAACACTTCTCCGTAGATGACCGCCCCCCTCGCTTGGGCTGTGGAAAGCTCCTCGATAATAATCGCCCCGGCGCCTTCGCCTAAAACCATTCCTGTTCGGTTGCGATCAAAAGGCCGGCAGGCCTGGGCAGGTTCGCCATCCGGCGAAGCCAATTCTTCCAGTTGGACGGAATGCATGGCCTTCATGGGATGCAAACGCGTGCCCGTGGCCCCGCAAAGCATGCTCTCGGCGCTGCCGCGGAGTATTATCTGAAACGCCTCGCCAACCGCCACGTTGGCCGAGGCCTCGCGCAAGGTCAGCGAATTATTCGGTCCGCGAAGATCATTATAGATCGCGACGTGACTGGCTGGCATGTTGGGCAAGTATTTCAAAAGCCACAAGGGAGACATTTTGGGCAAACCCTCGCTCCCCCAGCGAGAGAATTGAAAATGGCCCTCCGCATCCAAACACTGTTTTATGCCTTCGATGAATTCATCGGGCAACGAAAGCATGTAGTCCGAACCAAAACTAATGCCGGTTCGTTCCGGGTCTACTTTGCCGGGCGTCAGTCCGGCATCGCTCAGGGCGCGTTGTGCGGCTGCCACGCCCATCTGGCACTCCCGGCACATCATTTTCGAGCCCTTGCGGATGGCTTTTTTTTGCTCTTTATCGAGCAGGCCAAAGTCGTCGATCTCGCCCTGGAATTGGCTGGCCTCGGCGGCAAACTTTATCGGCAGCGTTCCTGACGGTATAGACGTAAACGGCCCTACACCGCTTTGGCCGGAACTAAGACCTTGCCAAAGCATTTCTTTGGTGCTGCCCATTGGGCAAATCAATCCCATCCCTGTAATAACCACCCTGCGGGGAGCAGAATTCATGTCGATTTACCAATTTCCTGTATTATTCTCACCGGCCCTACTGGTTCTTAGAATCGCCTAGTTTAACGAACATCTCCCTTGGCGTCGAGAGTGTCTTAGCCATTGATGACGACGAAATAGGCCGGTCATAAAAATAGGGAAACACACTCACCCCAACCATCACCTGGCACCACCCATAGGTTGGGGCCAGGGCTTTTAACGCCCAAATTCGTAAACTAAACAATTCGGACCTGATATGGTTGACATAACCAGTTTTTACATCTAGGATTTTTGGTTTATAGATTCGCTTACACAGTCCAGGAGTTAATTGATTCGATGGCAGTTCCAAAACGCAGACACAGCAACGCCCGAACCGGCACTCGCCGAGCCCACGACGCCAAAAAGCCTAAACAACTTTCGACTTGCCCGCAGTGCAGCACTGCGGTGCCAACACACATGGTTTGTCCGAATTGCGGTCACTACATGGGCCGGAAAATTGTGGAGACATCGTGAGCAAGATCGCGTTTTTGTTCCCCGGACAGGGGGCTCAGATGGTCGGCATGGGCCGGCGCTTGGCCGAATCGCTCCCCGCCGTGCGACGGCTTTACGACCGCGCAGGCGAGGTCTTGGGCTATGATATAGCGAAACTCTGCTTTGAAGGACCGGCCGAACAGCTCGATTCCACCGTCTGCAGCCAACCCGCCTTATTTGTGACCAGCCTCGCCGCCTTGGAATCGTTGCGGGCCGACTCGCCCGACGTGGTTCTATCCTGCGAGGCATCGGCCGGGCTGAGCCTGGGCGAATACACCGCCATGGTCTTTGCCGGCGTGATGGATTTCGATGACGGCCTGATGCTGGTGCAAAACCGCGGCGCTGCAATGCAAGAGGCCGCCGATGCCACGCCCAGCGGCATGGTAAGTATCCTCGGCCTTGAACTGGTCGAAGTCCAAAAACTCTGCGAAAAAGCCCGCAACGGCGAAATATTGGAAATTGCCAATCTGCTTTGTCCGGGCAATATCGTCATTTCCGGAACTAACGACGCTTGCGAACGGGCCGCCGAGATGGCACAACCCTTCGGGGCCATGAAGGCCGTGCCCCTGGCCGTGGCCGGGGCCTTCCATACCAAAATAATGCAGCCCGCTGTGGAACGTTTGGAACAGGCCCTCTCGGCCGTGCCCATGCACAAGCCGCGGATCCCTGTAATTTCCAACTACGACGCCAGGCCGCACCAAGATCCCGAGGAAATCCGCCATTTGTTAATGCAACAAGTCCTAAATCCGGTTCGCTGGGAAGATTCCATGCGATATTTGATTGCCCAAGGTTTTTCCCAGTTTTACGAAGTGGGACCGGGCCGAGTCCTTCGCGGCTTGTTGCGGCGCATCGATCGCAGCGTGTCCTGCCAATGCGTCGAAGTGTAACATAAAGCCGCGACCGTCGGTCGCGCAATTTAGCGTGTAAAGCCGCGACCATTGGTCGCGCAGTGTGCCACTGCTTCGTCAGAAGCAGTGCCCAAATGAACACAAATAATTCACTGCTTGCGAGCAAGCAGTGGCACACATAGGAGTAGGACATGATGGATCAGCCTAAAAGCCGCATTTCCACGGATTTAGCCGGCCAGGCGGCTATTGTCACCGGCGCGGCAAGAGGTCTTGGCCGGGCGATTGCCCTAACCCTGGCCCGGGCAGGCGCAAAGGTGGCCTGTATCGATATAAATACCGAGTCCTTGGCTGAGACCATCGACGCCATTCGCGCTGCCGGCGGTACGGCCGAGCCTATGGCTTGCGACGTAACCGACAGCAATCGCGTCGCCGCAGTGGTCGACGATGTAGTCAAGCTTTGGGGCGGCCTGCAAATACTGGTCAACAACGCCGGCATTACCCGCGATAATATGATATTGCGCATGAAAGATGACCAGTGGGACGCGGTAATCAACATCAACCTGAAAGGCACATTCCTGTTCATCCGGGCCGCCGCAAAACCAATGATGAAAGGCCGGCGCGGGCGGATTATCAATATTGCCAGCGTCTCTGGCCTGATGGGCAACCCGGGACAGGCAAACTATTCCGCATCCAAGGCCGGAGTAATCGGCCTTACGCGGACCGTCGCCTGTGAATTGGCCGGACGAAATATCACCATCAATGCCGTGGCCCCCGGTTTTATCGCCACCGATATGACCGCCGCCCTGGGCGAGGAAATTCTACAGGAGGTACGCAAGCAAATCCCTTTGGGACGTCTTGGCGAGCCTCAGGACGTAGCCGATGCGGTGTTATTCCTGGCCAGCGATGCCGCTTCGTTTATCACTGGCCACATACTGACCGTGGATGGCGGTTTAACTGTGTAATTTACGTAGTTTGGATAGTTTTGCATGATTTGGAGCAAAAAACATAGCAGGGAGATATAGACACGGAAGGAAAAAACCGTTATATCTTGCGGAGTTGAAATTAATGTGGGGCGAGATACGCAATTTGTAACCCTTTGCAAAGGGTTTTGGTATATTAATTATGGGTGTGGGGAGTTATCGGAATGCTCCTCCAATCAGATGTGGTTAAAGGAGGACCTGCAAGGTGGCCTCAGTCGCTGAACGTGTTATTGATATCGTTGCCGAGCAACTTGTGCAAATAAAGAAACCATTACCCGAGACACCTCTTTCGTCAACGATCTGGGTGCCGATTCACTCGACACCGTCGAATTGGTGATGGAGCTTGAAGAAGAGTTCGACATCAACATCCCCGACGATGTGGCGGAAAAAATCCAGACGGTCGGACAGGCCATCGACCACATCGAAAAGGCCGTCACCACCAACGAAACCTCTGCTTCTTGACGAGCTTCCATGAAACGGCGCGTTGTCGTAACGGGTCTCGGCGCGGTTACCGCTTTGGGTTGCCGCGTGGAAGAGCTTTGGACTCGAATTTGTAACGGTGAAAGCGGCGTCGGACCGATCACACGGTTCGATGCTTCAGGCTTTCGTTCGCGCATCGGCGGCGAAATCATCAACTTCTCCACCGAGGGCTACATCGAGCCAAAGGAAGTCAAAAAATTCGACCGCTTCGTGCAATATGCACACGTCAGCGGTCTCGACGCCATTCGTGATTCCGGGCTGGATTTCTCCAAGGAAGACACCTGGCGATGCGGCGTGATTCTGGGTTCCGGGATCGGCGGGCTGGAAACCATCGAAGTCCAGCACCAACGCCTCTTGGATAAAGGACCGGATAAAGTCTCCGCCTTTACCATCCCCAAACTTATCGGCAACGCCGCCAGTGCGCAACTCTCCATCCAATACGGCTTGCACGGGCCGAACCAGGTCATAGTCACAGCCTGCGCCAGCGCGACCAACGCCATGGGCGATGCCTTCAAGCTCATCCGCGACGGCGAAATCGACGTCGCTATTTCCGGGGGCAGCGAGGCCGCGCTTACGCCCATCGGCCTTAGCGCCTTTGCCGCCATGCGCGCGCTCTCCGAACGCAACGACGACCCTAAAAAAGCCAGCCGCCCATTCGATCGCGACCGCGACGGCTTTATTCTAAGCGAAGGCGCCGGCGTGCTGGTCTTGGAAGAACTCGAACATGCAAAAGCACGCGGCGCACGAATCTACGCCGAAATGTACGGCTATGGCGTCAGTTGCGACGGCGGACATATCACTGCTCCCGATAAAGACGGCGTCGCCGCCGCTTATGCCATGACACAGGCGCGTAAAAGATGCGGGCGTCGCCCCGACCGATATCGGTTACATCAACGCCCACGGCACAAGCACCAGCTTGGGCGACGCGGCCGAAACCACGGCCGTCAAGACAGTCTTTAAAGAACACGCCAGGTCGCTGAGCATCTCCAGCACCAAGAGCCAGCTCGGCCATCTCCTGGCGCAAGCGGCGGCGTGGAACTGATCTTTTGCACCCTTGCCTTGCGCGACGGAATAATTCCACCCACCATCAACCTCGAAAATCCCGACCCGCTCTGCGACCTGGATTACACGCCCAACACGGCCCGCCGGCGCGATATCTCCATCGCCATGTCCAACAGCTTCGGCTTCGGCGGCCACAACGGCTCGCTGGTCGTCGGCAAACTCCGCAACGGGTAAATTTCTCCCGCACTAATCAGAGCCGGGCCGTGTCGGCCCGGTTGAAGTGGCATAAACGTTTTTTAGTAGTCTCTTGCCGGGGCGACACACCCCAGCTCTGACTACATATATGATTTTGGTCAATTATTCAGCTGTGGCACGCTGGCGGGAAATATAATTGTAAATGTTGTGAAAATAATCTTCTTTCCAAACCCATTTCACGCTGCCACCTTCGGACCAGTAAGATTGGCCTGTGGAAAGAGGCCAATTTTCCGAGAGTTTTTCTCCAAGCCAACGTTTGAACCATTTCCGGACCGCGCTTCCATCGGCATCAGGGGTTAATAAAACATGTACGTGATCTTCCCCAGCGGCCGCAATATGATAAATCCAACCGCCTGTTCGACAAATTGACGGAACTATTGATTCAGCATACTGCCTTTGTGATAAGCTAAAAGAGATCGGCTGAAATTTCAGTAACCTTGTCTCCCTAATCCATCGTTTAGGATCTGAACCGATGATTGCGTCTCCATAGAGGTTCATTGAACGATCTACCGTGCCTTTAGGATCGCCATGCAATCGCGTACCGTAAGTCCCAAAAGTTATATGGTAGGCAAGAGGATTGTCTTTCATAATTTTCTTATAACATCAAATATTCTAACAGCAGAGCCGGGCCGTGTCGGCCCGGTTGAAGTGCCATAAACGTTTTTAAGCAATCCCTTTCCGGGGCGACACGCCCCGGCTCTGACGGCAATTACAATTCAATATAAGTCGTAGCCTCGAAATTTGTGGCCATCGACCACATCGAGGCCTTTAAATGCGTCACCCGAAAGACGATCAGCATGTCGTAGCCCTGCTTGTCTATCTGCGGCTTCATAAACGGCCGGGCCGAGACGATTTCTTTTTTAAGCTCCAAATCGTCCAAAATTTCCGCGATGCCGCATATCCGAATCTGCTTGCGCTGATCAGTGCTGTTAAAACAGATCTCGACCTTGGGATTCTTAAGCAATTGTTGATACAGATCCTTGAAATCGCCGGTGTGGAAGATTATTCCCTCCTCATCGGCCCTGTACATCATCATCCCCCGCACCCGAGGTTGATCGCCCTCCACGGTCGCAAGATGGCACACTGGATTGGTGTTTATAAATTCCAGAATTTGAGTTTTGTTCATTCGAATTATCCTTCAAGATTAGTTGTGTCCTTACTCACCGGTCGGAGAGGACTATCAATTAACAATAATTTCATTTGCCCGGCGGGTGTAGAAAACTCAACAGTGGCTTGGCGATCATGTCCGGATCCGCTCAATGCTATAATCCGCCCCAAACCGTATTGCGGGTGGCGCACCAATCCGCCTTGAATAAATTCCTCAGGCGATACCGGTGGCAAGGCCGCGCCGCCGTTGGCCAATTCGGCGGCCGTGGTCAGTTGTATAAAAGGATGACTTTTAACCGTGCCGGCTGGTTCGATACGCCGAGCGACCGGCTCCTCGTACCCTCCCTGCGATTGATCCAATGCCGAAAGTTCCTCCTCGGAATAAGGTTCAGCCTCGAATGATGGCGTGGAAAGCGATTCGCTCGCACCGAAATTAACCAATTCCATTTCCTCTCTGGGCAATTCCATTAAAAAACAACTAGGGATGGTCATCATCCGTCGCCCGCGAAAGTCTCTGTATCGGGCCAGGCTGATTTGCATCTCCTGTTTCGCCCGGGTAATGCCCACGAACATCAAGCGACGCTCTTCCTCGAGTTTGTCGGGTGTTTCGCGGCTACGCTCGTGCGGCAACAGGCCCTCTTCTGCCGCCACAAGATAAACCACAGGAAATTCCAGGCCCTTTGAAGAGTGCAACGTCATTAGCGTGACCCGATCGCTTTGGTCCTCCCAGGCGTCGGTATCGTTCACTAGGCATGTCTCTTCCAAAAACGCCTCGAGTTGACGGCTGCCTCCGCCGTGGCGTTCGTCGAAATCTCGGGCAACTGTGAGCAACTGTTCGATATTTGCCAGCCGCTCCTGATCTTCCTCGTCGCCCGATCCGTATTGCTCGCGATACCCGGTTTCGTTAAGCAGGTGGCCGATGAGTTCTTCCAGCGGCCGGTCCACAAATTGTGAAAGCTTATCGAAAAGTTCGACGTACTTGTTCAATTTACCGACAGTCCGCGGACTTATCGACTTGATTTGCTTTACACGCCTGGCGGAATCAAGCATGCCCATACCGTTTTGCAAGGCGAACTCGGAGAGTTTTTCCACCGTTTTTTTGCCGATGCCCCGCGCCGGCGTGTTGATCGCTCGCAGCAGCGCCACCTCATCCATCGGGTTGTTAAGCATTTGCAGATAAGCCAGCAGGTCCTTAATCTCTCGGCGCTGGAAAAATTCCAGTCCATTGACCATCTGAAACGAAATGCCCTCGGCACGCATGGCAAGCTCGAAGGCCAAACTCAAGGCATTTACGCGATAGAAAACGGCAAAATCCCTGGCCCGGCGATGCCCGGAGCGGATTTCAGCGGCAATGCGGGCGGCTATGTCTTCGGCTTCGTCCTTGTGCGTTTCGTAGCGAACCAATCGAACAGGCACGCCGGGACCGTTCTCGGTCCACAGGCTCTTTTCCTTGCGCCGGACGTTGTGGGCGATCAGATCGGCGGCCACCCGCAATATCCGCTTGGTGCTGCGATAATTGCGCTCCAGGCGAACAACACGCACATTGGGATAATCCCGCTCGAACTCCAAAATGTTGTTCAAATTTGCCCCCCGCCAACTGTAGATCGATTGATCCGGGTCGCCGGTTACTGCCAGATTTGGATAATCGATCGACAACGCCCGGGCGATTGCATACTGTGCCAGATTAGTGTCCTGATATTCGTCGACAAGAATAAAGTTGTAACGCTCGTCCAGACTTTGGCGAACTTCGGGATTTTCGCGGAGCAAAGTGGCCACATGCAAAAGCAGATCATCGAAATCTGCGGCATTTGAGGAAAGTAGGTTAGATTGATAAATTGGGTAAATACCCTGAACCAAGTTCCCAATTAAATGACTGGTTTGGGCCTGATATTGGCTCGCAGAAATCAGATTGTTTTTGGCCCAACTAATTGCTCGGGCAATCGCATCCGGAGTAATATGCGAGACATCTGTTCCAGCCTGGCGGATGGCCTTTCTCAAGACTTGGATGCTATCGTCCGTGTCGTATATCGAAAAATTCTCCTGCAAACCAACAAAAGAGGCGTATTTTCGCAACAATCGGGCGCAAAATCGATGAAATGTGCCTACCCACACAGAATTCTCTCCTACCAGGCGCTCGATCCGCTGCCGCATTTCCTCGGCGGCTTTATTGGTAAAGGTCAAGGCGAGTATGTGTTGGCTTGCTATTCCGTTAGCTAGCAGCCATGCCACGCGATGTGTAACGACCCGGGTTTTGCCGCTTCCCGCACCGGCCAGGATCAACAGCGGACCTTCCAGGTGCTTGACGGCCTCGCTTTGCGGCGGGGTAAGTCCTTCCAGCAAATGATTCATGGGAATTATACTACCCAAGATTGCAAAAATTGCTATACTACTAAATCAACGTTGGGGCGTACCTGGCGTTGTGAAATATTTGGAGGATCTTTTTTACCTGTTTGGGAGGGAACCCATGGGAACCCGCATTCCGCTTAATACAGAGGATTCGGACGCGAAAGGAATGGCCGATAAGCTTGAAATGAGCACGGCCGAGATTGGTCTTTCAGTACGCACCACGAACTGCTTGGAAGAACGGGGAATTTTTACGGTCAACGATCTCTTGAATTGCACCCGGGAAGATTTGCTGGCCATCTCCAATTTTGGAGAGAAAACCCTGGAAGAAGTGTATAAGGCATTGGAAGGTATCGGTTTTTTTCGCCGGCATAAACACGAGGCGGCCTGCATGTCGAGCAATCCGGCCTGACGGCGGCTTTATACAAAACTACGGCTTTGCCGCCGTGGCCGGCGGTTCATTTTCTTTATTGAAAGTTTTTTTAATATCGCCGGGCGATTCGGCACAGGCGCTACATTCCTTCCAGCGACTTTGAGCATCGGCACGCGGCCCCGATCGCCGGGTGGAGAGACTGTTTTGGCACGCACGTTCCGTTGGTATCAAAAGAAACGCGGCAACCGGCGCACTGGTTCGCGGACGCTGGGTAGTATCGGCGAGGCCCTGTTTTTTGCCTTTTTCCTGCTTATCGGCGGCATTGCCCTGGCGGTGATGATTTCCACCCTGGTCATTCCCGAATGGCAGGTCAATCACGAGTTTGTGGAACATCCCTGCAAAGTCATCGGCAGGCGGCTCGACGAGACAGAGGACAAAAACGGCACGCTCTATCGCCCGCAGTTTCAAATCGAATACACCGTCAATGGCGTTGAATATCGCCCTTGGACGTATAGTATTAGCAATCCCTATTCGTCGGGAAAGGAACGCAATCAGGCGATCCTGACAATATTCTCCACGGGCGACAAGGCCGCTTGCTGGTTTAATCCTCTCAATCCCGGACAAGCTGTGTTGGTGCGAGGATACAATTGGTGGGTCTATCTTGTACTCTTTGTACCCGTGGCCTTTATCGTCATCGGCGCGGGCGGGTTGATCTATTTGCTCTTGCACTGGGGCAAATCGGCCGAACGCAGTGCAGCCATGACGCAGCATGCCCAGGATCGCGACCTGTTCGGCGCCAGCGGCGCCGCGGAACACGAATATCCTAATGTGCCTCGGCGCACCGACATCACCAACAGCCCCGGCACGAAATTGCGCTACCGTTTGCCCATCAATACCTCGCCGGGCTGGGCGCTTTTCGGCATTCTGTTAGGTTGCATTGTTTGGAACGGTCTTGTGGCTACAATGGTGTATTTCGCAATCCGCGGGCATCTTGCCGGAAAACCCGATTGGCTGTTGACGTTTTTCACCGTCCCGTTCGTGCTGGGAGGCCTGTTCCTGGTTGTTTATTTCCTGCGGCAATTGCTGGTCACGGCGGGCATCGGCCCCACTCTCCTGGAAATCTCCGAACACCCTTTGCGCCCCGGCGGCGAATATCAAGTCTTTCTTTCCCAATCGGGAAATTTGACCGTCAATAGTCTATCCATATCCCTCGTTTGCCTGGAAAAAGCCACCTACCGGCAAGGCACCAATACCCGGACCGAGCTACGCCCCGTATACAGCCAAGATTTATTTCGCCGCGATAATTTCCAGATTCCCCCGGGCTTGCCCTTTGAAACAAATTTTCCGCTTAAGGTGCCGCAGGGAGCAATGCACTCTTTCAAGGCCGGCCACAATGCCATCGATTGGACCCTCCTGGTCGAGGCCGACGTCGCCAACTGGCCCGATTTCAAACGGGCCTTCTCGGTGGTCATTTATCCGCCCAACGGGAGGACCTCTTCATGAAAAACGAGCCCTCCGTCATCATCCGACTCGATGGCAACGGACGCATCTACCGGCCGGGCGAAATCCTGTCAGGCGAATACGCCTTCGAAGAATTATCCCCCGACCAGATCAAGGCTTTGGAAGTCTCCATTCTTTGGTATACCGAAGGCAAGGGCGACGAAGACATGGCCGTGCATAAATTCTGGCGAACAGATTTGGATAACGGCAGCGTCATCCAACCACAACTTCCGGCTCGTTTTGAATCTGTCCTTCCCAATTGTCCGCTTTCTTACGACGGCCTAATCGTCAAGGTTCGCTGGTGCGTGCGCGTGCGGGCGTTTTTGCACCGCGGCGGCAAGGAAGTCTTCGGCCAGAAAGAATTTCGCCTGGGCGATATTCCCCCCATTAAAAATCCTCCCAAAAATTCCCCTCGCCCTTTGGGAGAGGGGTAAGGGGTGAGGGCATAGTGGCAGCATAGCGAGTTAAGTAAGATGTTTTTTTACTAATCGCCCCCACCCTAGCCTTCTCCCCGAAGGTGAGGAATCTTGATTAACATGCACGATGAACTACCTGCCAGCGAAAATCCCTTTTGCACGCGCCGCATCCGCCCGGGCGCCGTGCCCTTTTGCTTTCCCAGCGGCGTGGACCTCGAAAATCTAATCGATCGCTTGCGCCTAAATCAGTGGCGCGGAGAGATCGTCGGCCCGCACGGCTCGGGCAAGTTGACGCTATTGGCAAGCATCATCATAACCATCGAACAAGCGGGACGGCAGGCGGTATGCTTCGAACTCCACGACGGCCAGCGCAGCCTGCCCCGCGATTGGCGCCGCAAAACAATGACGGCCGCACTATCTCCCCAGGCTATTGTCGTGGTCGACGGCTATGAACAACTAAACCTCTGGAACCGGTTCTGCTTGAAGCGTCACTGCCGCCGCCGGCATTTGGGACTTTTAGTAACCTCGCACGCGGTCACGGGATTGCCGCAAATTTTTCGCACCTCTGCTTCACTCGAAATGGCGTTGCAAATCGTAGATCAATTAACGCAAAATGAGCATATCAAAATTCCCGCCAATCTTGTCGCCGATTCGCTCGCCCGCCATGGCGCCGACATCCGTGAATTGTTGTTCGATCTTTACGATTACTATGAACAACAACGAAACAAGCCGCAACAATGAAGCATGGAAGATGACTGATTACGGATTGTCCCCTGAAAAAATGATGGCGGATTTTTGAAATAAGAGACCTCTTCCCGGGCAAAAATAACCTACACTTGTATAAAGTGCGTAAACTGTGCGGTCTGATATGTAGCCGGAAAATTCGGTAAGATCCGCCTAGCTTGCCTAATGCGTATAATTGTTAGATGAAATAACAACGGCACTTGTCGAAGGGCCAGGTGTGTGCTTGACAAGTGTTACCCAGCGCGGTTTGATTCAATAGTGGCAACATTGCGGGGACTATCGTTGGCCTCGAAATGTTTTTAAACGTTCCAATACTTTTCAGGGAGTAAAAAGTCATGTTGGCTCGTCAAATACGCTGTGTGCTGATTGCCTGTAGCCTTGTCGCAATGCTGTCATTGCCGGCAACGTGCCAGGCAGCCTGTGGTCTGTGCAATCTCTTCGGCGGTGGAGCGCCGGCTTGCGCGACCGCTCAAACAACAACTTATACGCCGGCCTATTATGCCGCGGCATATCCTGCGCCGGCATGTGCGGCCCCAGCCTGCGGTTGTTCAAGCTGCGCTGCGCCGCAAGTAGTTCAGTATGCGCCGTTTGTTAGTTATCGCCCCACGATCATTAGGCCGGTAACGACTTATTACACGCCAACTGCGGCTTATTATCCCGCCCCGGCATGTAGTTCCTGCGCCGCGCCGGCATGCAGTTCATGCGCCGCGCCGGTAACGTCCTATTATCCTGCGCCAGCCTGTAATACCTGCGCCGCGCCGGTAACAGCGTATCGGCCCGTGGGATTATTTACCCAACAAGTGAGCCTGATCCCGTATTCAACTTATCGGATGTCGTACATGCCGGTGACTTCTGTCGGATACGCTCCGGCTTGCTCGACCTGTGCCTCGCCCTGCGTCTCTTCGTGCGCAGTCGCCTTGCGCATCATCTTGCGGATCTTGTAGTTCATGCGGGGCCGTCAGTTATGAAGGCGCAACAACATATCAAAGTCCCTCTTGTGCCACGGCCCAACCTGAAATAAGCGGTAGTTACGTAGCCCCGCCCGCTTCGATGCCGGCTCCGTCCTCTCCAACCGCCAGTCCGGCTCCTTCCTCGGAATATGGTCAGGGACAGCCAAAGACATTCCAAGACCAGCGTCCTGCCGGTGAAACAAAACCATCGATACAGGATAACAACAACTCCACTCCGGACAACAAGCCCGCGACCGACCCAAGCCCCGATTCGTCCCCGCGCCCGGAGACGCGGCTAAATTCCTCTCCCGGACCCCAGTTAAGCAGTCCTGATAATCGCACCACATCATCGCCGGTGCGCCAGGCGATATATCTCGTAAAACGTCCGGCCCTGTCTGCCGAGCCCACTCCGGCACGGACAAACTCCGGCTGGCGGGAATCGCGGGATTAAACCAGCTTCAACTTATTCAGACACTTCATCCGGCCCGTTTTAAGCGATTTAAGACGGGCCGCTCCATTTCTTGCAATATTTAGCGCCTTGACTGCCGCTAGCCAAACCGTGAATAATTCGTTAAATTCTAAGGGATTATTGCCTCCATATTATCAGATTCCAAGAATTGCCTATTGAGTCACATGTAATAAACGTCACATTTAATAGCCGGCGGCTAACAGCCGCCGGTCGTTGACCGCCGGTTAGTGATATCATTAATCTGATTCTCAATAAAGCAGTTCGATACTAACATGCCCGCAAATCTCACGCCCCAGTATCGCAAGATCGAGGAGGAATACCGCCGCGCAACCTCTATCGAGGAAGAACTGCAATGCCTGCAGCGCATGCTCCAGGAAATCCCCAAGCACAAGGGAACCGACCATCTCCAGGCCGAACTAAAGGCCAAAATCAGCAAGGCCAAAAAAGAGATGGCCACGGAAAAAAGCAGCGGGAAAAAAACACGCGGGCTCAGAATCCCTCGCCAGGGAGCTGGCACGGTTGTTATCCTTGGTGGGCCGAATGTGGGCAAGAGCCAATTGGTGGCCCGGCTCACCAACGCCACGCCCGAAGTCGCCCCATACCCCTTTACAACAATCACACCTGCCCCGGCAATGATGGCTTGGGAAGACGTTACCGTCCAACTCATCGATACCCCGCCCATCACCGCCGATTTCATGGATCCCAGCCTTCACGGTCTGATTCGTCCGGCCGACTTGGCCCTATTAATGGTCGACCTGGCCAACGACGCCTGCATCGAACAATGCCAAGACGTGTTCGACCGCCTTTCACGCACAAAAACTCGTCTTGCCGCCAGATCATATTTAGACGAGCAAGATGTGGGACTCTCTTACACGCAAACATTTCTAACGCCCAATAAAATCGACGCCCCCGGCGCACCCCAGCGACTGGAACTTTTCCACGAGCTAATGCCCTTGGATTTTCCCGAATATGTGATCTCCGCCGAACACGGCGCCGGCTTGGAGGTCCTGCGCGAAGCAATCTACAAGTCCATGGACGTGGTGCGGGTCTACTCGAAATTGCCCTCGGCCAAGGAGTCTGACCGCGACCGGCCCTTCACTCTCCGCCGCGGCAGCAGCCTGTTGGAGATGGCCGGCATGGTGCACAAAGATTTTCTGGAAAAACTGAAATTCGCCCGCGTCTGGGGCTCGGCCGTCCACGACGGCACCCAGGTAAAAGGCGATTACATTTTACACGATAAAGACGTGGTGGAGTTGCACATGTCATGACCAACGTGGAAATCGCCGCCGTTTTCGAGCATATTGCCGATCTGTTGGAGTTCCAGGACGCAAACCCGTTTCGCGTCAGGGCATATCGCACCGCCGCGCGCACGATTCACGATCTGACCGAATCGGCGGCCGATATCCTGGCCGATCCGAATCGCTCGCTTACCGATATCGAGGGCATAGGCAAGGACCTGGCCGAAAAAATCACCGCCCTGGTCAAAACCGGCTCCCTGCCCATGCTCGAAGAGCTTTTGGCCGAAATTCCCGAAAGCGTGCTGGCCATCCTCCGCGTGCCCGGTCTCGGCCCCAAGCGGGCGGCAATCCTGTTCCACGAACTGAATGTCGCCAACATCGATCAGCTCCGCGAGGCCTGCCAAAAACACCAAGTGCGCGATCTAAAAGGTTTCGGTGCAAAAAGCGAGGAGGCCATTCTGCAAGGCCTGGATATCGCCGCCCAAGCCGACCAACGCATGCTCTGGGCCAATGCCGATCAGCACGTCCAATCCATTCTCAGCCACATGAACAGTTGTCGGGCAATCGAAAAAATCGAAGCTGCCGGCTCCTATCGCCGTTGCCAGGAAACCGTGGGCGATCTGGATTTCCTGGTCGTGGCCCAAAATACAAATGCGGTCATGGACCACTTGACCCATTACGGCGGGCTGGCCCAAGTCCTGGCCCGCGGTGATACGAAAATGTCCATCCGCCTGACCGGCGGCGTCCAAGTCGATCTCCGCGTGGTCCCGGCCATTTCGTTCGGCGCCGCCCTGCAATACTTCACCGGTTCTAAGCAGCACAACATCGTCCTCCGTGGCCGGGCAAAAGACATGGGACTGAAGATCAACGAATACGGTGTATTCCGCGGCGAAAAAATGATCGCCGGGCGCAGCGAAGAAGACGTTTACGCCGCCCTGGGCCTGCCCTGCATTCCCCCCGAATTGCGCGAAGCCCGCCGTGAATTCGAATGGGCCGACGCCGGAACGCTTCCCGAACTCGTCGAACTCCGCGACATCCGCGGCGATTTGCACACCCACAGCACATGGACCGACGGCCTGGCCACCATCGAGGAAATGGCCCAGGCTGCGAAAGATCGCGGAGAAAAATACATCGCCGTCACCGACCATTCCAAACGCGTGACCATGGTCAACGGCCTGAACGCCGATCAAGTGCTCGAACAATGGAAGGAGATCGACAAGCTCAAAAAACGCCTGAAAGGCATAACCGTGCTAAAGGGCATCGAGGTCGACATCCTCGAACGCGGCGGACTCGATCTACCCGATAATATTCTGGCCCAGGCCGATTGGGTCGTGGCCAGCGTTCACTACGGGCACAATCAGCCCAAGGAGCAAATTACCCACCGCATGATCGAGGCCCTGGAAAATCCGCACGTCTGCGCTATCGCACATCCCACCGGGCGCATGCTATTAAAGCGCAAACCGTACGAAGTCGATCTGGATGCAGTTCTCCGCGCTGCTCGCGACAACCGCAAATTTATGGAGCTAAACGCCCATCCCTTGCGTCTCGATCTGGACGACGTGGCCTGCGCCGCCGCGAAAAACCTGGGCGTGCCCATTGTCATCTCCACCGACGCCCATCGCCCCGAAGGCCTCGACGCCATGCGCTACGGCATCATGCAAGCCCGTCGCGGCGGTCTGACAAAACACGACGTAGCCAATACCCACACCTGGCCGCAAGTAAAAAAAATGCTGGGTAAGTAATATTCATCTCATCAAAAGTTATATTATATTCCTCGTTAAAATCCGCCTAGATCCGGAGCGAAAGGGTGCGTGCTTGCATGTATGTACTGCGATTCTTTGCAAAATCGCGTGCATGCAAGCATTCACCCTACTTCTTGGGCATGGGATATGGCTTTTCAATTTATAGACTCTAATCCCTAATTCGTAGCTCCTAGCCCCTTATTTTCTGAATATATCGCTCTTGCCCCAATCGCCAAGCAAATCTATACTGCCATCCCGGTTTCCCTATATTCCCGATCTATCGGACTTCGGCAAGGAGGCTGAAGCATGGCAAAATACTATATATTCTCCGCGCTTTTCATAGTGGCTATTGCCTGTCAGGCCAAAGGGCAATATCCGGTCGGCGACAACGACACCCGGGCAAATTCATCTCGCCAACAAACCGGCGAAATGCCCATGCAATCGCCCGGCCCGCAAGCCGATCGATATGGTCGATACGGAACGGCTCAAGGCGCCGCACGTTCGGACACGGCTCGTTCAGACGCCCCTCGTGCAGATACTTCATCAGCGGCAAACAAAGACACCTCGTCAGCCGCTGATAGAGTCGCATCTCGGCCGGCAACGAAATTTACCGGCGCTCCCGCATCATTGCCCAACGATGGCGGCCAGGTTTGGAAGGAGTACGACATCAGCCCCTACACCTCCCGGGTAACCAGTACCAAAAAGCCCGAGCAGGCCATTATCGATTGGATCCTCCGCGACACGGGCTACGAGGCATGGCACTCCGATCCCTTGGGCGTCCTAAGCGCCAATAATCGCACGTTGCGCGTCTATCACACTCCGGAGATGCAGGCCGTCGTGGCCGATCTTGTGGACCGTTTCACCAGCACTGCCGCGGCAACGCAAACCTTTGCCCTCCGCGTGATAACCATGGACAGCCCCAACTGGCGGGCCAAAGCCGAGCCTTTGTTGCGGCCTGTGCCCGTGCAAACCCCAGGCGTATGCGCCTGGCTATTGGCCAAGGAAGACGCCGCCATCATGTTGGCCGAATTGCGGCGCCGAAGCGATTATCGCGAACACAGTTCGCCATATTTGATGGTCAACAACGGCCAATCCACTGTTGTCTCGGCCATGCGCGGCCGGCAATATTCCCGCGATGTAGTTCTCCGCGCCGACCTGCCCGCCGGCGCCGAATTGCAGCCCGGCTCGGTTGAGGAGGGGTTCACCATCGATTTCAGTCCGCTTCTGTCCAGCGACCAGCGGATGATCGACGCCACAGTCAAATGCGATATCGATCAGGTGGAAAAGATGATCCCCATCATGCTCGACGTGCCTGCCCAAGCCGCGTCCCGGCAACGCATCCAAATCGAAGAGCCGCAGATTACACATTATCGCTTTCACGAACGCTTCCGCTGGCCGGTCGAACACGTCCTCTTGATCGGCATGGGCATGGTGGCCTTGCCGGTGCCGGTCAACGGCAGGCCGATGGTGCCCGGCGTTCCGCTTATTGGCACAACGCCCGCCCGGGCCGATCTATTGGTCTTCGTCGAATGCAAAGGCCAGTTGCCTGATCCCCAGCAAGTCCCCCATACGGCCGATCAAAATACCAGAAGCTACCGCGGCCGCTATTAAAAGCACATAAAGCCGCGACCGTCGGTCGCGCTAGTTACCTATCCTGCATGTAAAGCCGTGGCCATTGGTCGCGCCATGCTTACCAGCTTCCCCCCGCCCATCACTCCCTCTCCCGCGCCGCAATTCATTAGACAGGCGGCAATTATCGTTGTACAATTGAAGGCGGAAATAAATTGCGTTAAATCGAGGAACAGAGTCATGGATAACGACGCCCTTAAAAATCAACCGGTCGATCTCAGTAATATCGCCGCCGAGCAACCCGCAGTGACATTTGATATAATTCGTCCCCATCGGGGATCGCCCGAGGCCGATGCCTTTCTTCACGCCGCCGTCAGGTTGGGTGCGTCCGACATCCATTTGAAATCCGGGCAGCGCACCCGAATGCGGATCGGCGGCACACTTCGCATCGTCGAGCGCCAGGCGATGCCCGCCGAAGAGTTCGAGACCCGAGTTTTTACCTTTCTCAACGCCGAGGAACGCCGTAAAATTATCGTCAATGGTTCGGTCGATTTCGCCTACGAACTCGACGGCGGACAACGCTTCCGCATCAATGTCTACAGGCAAGAATCGGGCATTTCCGTGTCCGCCCGCATTGTGCCCCGCCGCATTCCATCCTTCCAGCAGTTGCATCTGCCTGGAATCGTGGCCAAAATCGCCGATTACAACGACGGCCTTGTGTTGGTCTCCGGAACCACCGGCTCCGGCAAGAGCACCACCATCGCCTCCATGCTGGAACATATCAATTGCACTCGCCAGGCGCACATAATCACCATCGAAGATCCCATTGAATTCCTCCATACCGACAAGAAATGCCTGATCAACCAGCGCGAGGTCGGCGCCAACGTCAAGGATTTCGCCACCGCTCTTAGGGCCTTCGTCCGCGAAGACCCCGATATTATTATGGTCGGCGAAATGCGCGACGCCGAGACATTCCGGGCGGCCATGCAAGCGGCCGACACCGGCCACCTGGTCTTCTGCACCGTCCACGCCTCCATCGCCCCGCAAACCATCGAACGCGTGCTGAACCTCTTTCCCGAGGACGAACGCCCCATTGTCCGCCAGTCGCTGGTCTATAACCTCCGCGCGATCATTTGCCAAAAGCTCCTGAAATCTACCGCCCACAGCGTCCGCCGCGTGCCGGCCGTCGAAGTCCTCATCTCCACTCCCATTGTCCGCAAACTCATCGCCGAAAGCCACGACAACAAGCTTACCGACGTCGTCCGCACCTGCGAAGACGGCATGCAAAGCTTCGCCGCAAGCCTTTATGCCCTGTACAAAAACAAACTAATCGACCGCGAAATCGGCCACGCCGCTTCCCCCAATCCCGAAGAATTCGAAATGCTCGTCCGCGGCATCAAAGTCTCCCACCCGGTTTTCACCGGCTGATCACTGTGATGGGTAGCCCAGGTTCTCGAACCTGGGCGGCTTTGCCGCAAAAGGCAAAAAATGATATAATAAATTGTGCGAGGAGCGTCTTGGATGCCTTATTTCCAATTCCAATGGACTGACGAAATCGTAGCTCATTTGTCGGAGCATGATGTGAGTCGGGAGGACTTTGAGAGTGTTGTCAACCACCCCGAGCAGCGCGGCGAAAGCCGATCTACCGGAAGGCCGTGTTGCTGGGGTGAAACGCCTGATGGACGCTACTTACTTTGCGTATATGAGTATCTTGATATGCTGACCATTATCCCAATCACCGCGTACGAAATTTCCCGTCATTGAAAATAGCCCCCGCGGCAGGAGCAAATGCCATGAGCGAAAAGCAAATTCCACAAGAATTACTGGCTCAGATGCAGGCCGATCGCAACTCGATCGAACAGGAGTTGCCCGATCTGGCCGATCGCGATGTTCGCATGCGCGAAGCGGCTGAAGAAGATACGTTAAGTGGTCACCTGCGACGAGCAATCCATCACAGCCGCCGGCCGCTTAAGGACATCGGGCACGACGCCGGCATTTCGACTACTCTTCTATGCGATTTTTTAGAGGGGGAGCGAACGCTTCGCTCCGATGTGCTCGACCGTCTTACGCAGGCCGTGGACGTATCGATCTCGATGGTCCCTCACGCTGCGCAGTGAATTGCCGCCATGAAAGGTCACGCGTTCTCCCAGCCCAGGGCAACGCCCTGGGGACGGTGGAGGCAAGAGGCCCACCCGGTCCAACGGACCAACGGTTTATGGCGGATTACGGCGAATTATTGGCCCGTTAGGCCGTAAATTGCGCAAAAAAACGGCCGCCTGATCCGCAGGGCCTTGCCCTGGGCTGGGAGAATTGCAGGGACTTCGGTCCTCATATCGGGTGCTTGCGGACAATCGATTATTTGTATAATAATCCTGTAAGGAGAAGATATGTTAATAGAGCCGTATCTAGCACGCCGCCACAGCACTGCTGTACAAGTCAGCAATTGTGACCGTTCGGCACCCTGGGCTTAACAATCAAGGATTCCTATTTTCTTTTGGACAACATGCCATTTTTTTCTAGACGCAATATCCCTTTATCTGTAATTTTCCAAACATTACGTAAGCTATTATCCAACTCCCTATTCTTTACTAATCTTCTTTTGGCTTGCCGAATCCAATTGTCCCACAAATTTCGGTACTCCCCATCGTTGGTCTCTAATTGGAGTTGCTCTAGTGAAAGTCGAAAGAATTTGGCAAGTTCGTCCTCAATATCATATTTCCGTATTGACCATGTAACACTACCGCCTCGCCTCATAATTGTTAATAGTAGCTGAAGTTGCAGTGCATCAGACTGAGGTGGGAGATGGTGATAAGTATGAACACTTCTAGCCCCAAAACAAGCGAAGGCCGTTGGCGTTTTGGAGGCTGATTTGTTGGACGAGTGGGAGCACAGCGCGAGCGGGGCCGCCACAGGGCAGTCGTGATTGGTCGGGTTGTGGGTGTTGCATGGTTCGTTTTCCCTTCTTTTGTGGCAAGGCCGCGGCGGACCGGAGCATCCGGACTCCAGCTTCAAGCTTCTCGTCTCAGCATCGCAGCGGCTTGCGAAGCTGGTCGAGCAAGCGAAAGAACACGTGCTGCCATGGGTTCCATGCCAACAGACGATAGAGAATCTTCCGCCCGCCACGGACGATCTGCGCCGGCACGTTGACCAACGCCCGTCGAAACGTGGCAAAGTCCATCCGCAGCAGTTTGCGTTTTTCCTCCCCGTGCTTTTCGCTCCAACGGCCCTCGTCGGGCAAGAGCAACGCGGCCCAGGCCTTCAGGCTCCACGCCAGGGAGGCCATGACCATGTATGCCCAGTTGCTCACCAGGTTGTCCACGGGGGCCGACAGCGACCGCACGCCGCTTTTGAGCTGTTGGAGAATGTTTTCCTGATTGCAGCGCTGGTTGGCCCCGAACACTACTTCTTCCGTGGGCGTTCCCCAGGCATTGGTGATATAGAAGAAGCACCGCGAATCGTCGAACAGCTTTTTCTGGCCTTGGTACACTTCCAGGTCTTTCCACACCGCGATCACCCGATAGCTCCTGCGGCACTTCGCGGGGCGATAGATGAACTCGGCGACGTGCTCCTTCGCCAAACGGACGTCCTCGAACCCGCGTTGTTCGACAATCTGCTGCTTGACCTTCTCCGCACGCCGCCGCACGCTGCGCACCTTGCGCTTTGGACGGCGACGCAACTCTTTCCAGGCATTTTGCCGCAGATTCTCGGCGATTTCGTACAAGGCCTGCGTGGCGTCGATGCCGAAGATGAACCGCACGCCGTCCTGATCCCAGCGATCGAGATGCTCCGTCTGCGAGAAGTCGGTGTCGCCACGCAAGAGGATCCGCCGAAAGCCCGCCTGACGACAGAGGGCCACCGCGCGGTCGAAATAGCCCGCGGCGTGTTCGTGGCTGGGCCGGTTGCCCGGGCGGTTGAGCACGTACAATACCTCGCCTGTATTGGCCAGGGAAAGCACCAAGGCGTGATAACCCCACTGGCCCTTGTGGTTGATGTCCATGCCCTGTTTGCACTCGCCCGTGGTTTCGACCATCGTGCCGTCGCCCTCGATCACGGCTTCCTCGAAGAACTCCGCGGGTTGCTGACGCCAGACCTTCAGACGCGTGGCGTTGAATGTCTCCTGCAAGGTAGAGATGTCGCCGGCCCCGAAACGGCGGCAGAAGTCGCCTGCCGTCGTCGGGTCGGGCACGCACCGCGCCCCGAGGGCGTCGAGGTAGGCCTCGTCCTTGCGGAGAATCTCCAAGTGCTCCAGGCACGTTCCGCCCGCCAGCAGGTTATAGGCAATGTTCAGCACGTGGTCCGACTCGTGGTACGGCAGATGGATCTTGAACAACGAGAGGTTGCGGTCGATCGCCTCATCGAGTTGGAGTTTGCGCGTCAGCAGATGCAAGGCGCCGATGCCCCCGGCGGCAGTTGCCCGAGTACGATCGGCAATCTCGTAGTGGATGTTGGCGGCGGTCATCATCGGCCGCTCGCAACCCCGGTTGTCGTTCTTGTCCAGCCGCCGCGCGATCCGCCGCTTGCGTCGAGCGATCTGATGTCGTATCTTGGTATTCACTCGAAAACCTCCATGGTTCGGGTCAAGGGATGTTGTTGTTAACCCTTGATACGCCCGAAAATGCTGAAGGTTTTCGAGTTTTTTCACGCGCTAACCGTCAAACGCCTAATGGAGTTCGCTTGGCTTGGGTCTAGCTCTGTCAGGAGGTTGACTCTTCCCTCCTGGTCTGGCACATATTGGGCATCCCGAAGGCCGTCCCATGTTCTTGCATAAAGGACAATTAGGGATATACATAAGGGAATAAAAGGAATGAATAAAGGCATCAAGAGTCAATTCTCATAAACGATCACCTATTATAACAGGTATTTATATGCATATCACGGCAGCTTCATATTCAGGTTTTTCACCAAAAACGCCCACAAATCGGTGATTTCTTCAATTCTTTTACTCACCGGCATCCCCCCGCCGTGGCCGGCGCGGGTTTCGATGCGTATCAGCACCGGGTTGTCGCACGATTGGGCACGCTGCATTTCGGCGATGAATTTGAAACTGTGGCCGGGTATTACGCGGTCGTCGGTATCGGCCGTTGTCGCAAGCGTGGGCGGATAGCATGTGCCGGGCTTGATATTGTGATATGGCGAATAAGCATACAATGTCTTGAACTGCTCGGGGTTATCCGCGGAACCATAATCATCGGTCCAAGTCCGGCCTTCGGTGAACAACTGGAACCGCAGCATGTCCATCACGCCCACGGCCGGCAGGCAGGCCCCGAACAACTCCGGGCGCTGCGTCATGACCGCGCCTACCAGCAGTCCGCCGTTGCTGCCTCCCTGGATGGCCAGTTTATCGGTCCGCGTGTATTTATTACTGATAAGCCACTCGGCCGCGGCGATAAAGTCGTCGAAAACATTTTGCTTATTCAGTTTCGTACCCGCCAGGTGCCAGGCCTCGCCATATTCGCCGCCCCCGCGAAGATTCGGCTGGGCATAGACCCCGCCCATCTCCATCCAAGCCACGCGGCTGATGGAAAACGCCGGCGGCAAAGAGATATTGAACCCGCCATAACCGTAAAGCAGCGTAGGGTTGGCGCCGTCGAGCTTGACGCCTTTTTTGCAGGCGATAAACATCGGCACGCGCGTGCCGTCTTTGCTCTTGTAAAAAACCTGTTTGACTTCGTAATCCTCCGGATTGATTTTCGCCTCCGCCCGGCGGAAAAGACGGCTGATGCCTGTAATAACATTGTAGTGATAGATGCTCGGCGGCGTGGCAAAACTGGAAAACATGTAAAACGTCTCGATGTCGGTCCGCTTGCCCGAAAAACCCGTCACCGCGCCGATGCCGGGAAATTCCACGTCCCGGACAAAGCGGCCGTCGATGGCAAAAACTTTCACCTGCGGCAAAACATCCTTCAGATACGAGGCGATAAACCGATCGGCCACAAAACTCGCCTGTGTCAACGTCCCTTCGGCCTGGGGAACGATTTCCTGCCAATCCGCCCGCTTGGGCTTGTTCAAATCGATGGCGATCAGCCGGCGGCGCGGGGCGTCCAGGTCGGTTTTAAAGAACAGCACCGGGCCGTCGTTGCCCACGTATGTATATTCATTGTCGAAGTTGTCGATTATCTCCACCGGCATTGCGTACTGCTCGGCCAGATCCTTCACGGCTATGCGGTAGCGATCGGAGCTGCCCAGTCCGATGGTTATGACCAGGTATCGCCCGTCGTCCGAAACCTCGCCGCTATACAGCCAATCGGGATGCTCGGGCCGAAAGTAAACCAGCACGTCCTCCGACTGCGGCGTGCCTACCTTGTGATAATAGAGTTTGTTGTTGAAATTGAGTGCCTGATACATGGCCCCGGACTGCGGCTCCTCGAAGCGGCTGTAAAAAAAGCCCCGCCCGTCCCTGGTCCAGGCGGCACGGGTGAACTTGGTCCACTTGAGTTCCTCGGGCAGGATTTTGCCCGACTCGATTTCCATCACGCGCCAGGTGGCCCAATCCGAGCCCGCCTCGGCCCGGCCGTATGCCGCGTATTTGCCGTCGTCGCTGAAACTCACTCCCTGCAAGGCGATCGTGCCGTCCTTCGACCACGTGTTCGGATCCAAAAGCACCTTCGGCTCGCCGTCGAGTGCGTCCAAGCGATAAAGCACCGCCTGATTTTGCAGTCCGTCGTTCTTGAGAAAATAATATCTTCCCCCTTCTTTCATCGCCCCGAAATACTGGGCAAAGTTCCAAAGCTCGGTCAGCCGTTTGCGGATCTTTTCCCGCTCTGGAATCGCTTCCAGATAGCCGAACGTAATCTTGTTTTCCGCTGCCACCCAGTCGGCCACATCCTTCGAGTTGCGCACGCCCTCTTCCAGCCAGCGATAAGGATCGGCCACCTTGACGCCATGCAGAATATCGACCTGATCCACTCGCCGAGTCTCCGGATAAACAATCCGATTCTCCCCGGCAAATACCGACGATATTGAAACCAAAACCAATAAACTCGCTTTAATTGTGCAATCGCGACAAAACAAAAACATTGAAAGCTCCTTGGAGGGGAAAAAAGAGGGAGGGCGTCAGGAACCGCTTTATTCTCTTAAGCCGATTTTTTCTTCCTTTTGAGACTGAACTTTTATGACTTGCGAGAGCATCCATGCCAAAATTCCCAATGCGATAACGAACGCCCCCAGAAACATGGCCATCGGCCCCCACTGGACCTCGATCTTTTGGCTGAATACGTCGAACACCGCCGATAGGTTGATGTTCTGCACCACCTGCCGGCTGACGGCGTTTATGCCCAACACTCCGACTTGAGCCAAGGCAATGCCGGCCACCAGCGGTCGTTTGGCCGGGCAAAGGCGCTCGGTCACGATCATGATCCACGGCAATCCCGTGGCCAGGGCCGTTAGCACCGTAAGCAAAACGGTCGGAAAGGAGAACATGGTCTTGCGAAGTTCTTCGCTCCACGTGCCGAACACATACCACGTCCCCGCCGCCGCGGCCCAAATCATGCCCACGGTATAAAGAATCTTGGCAAAATTCCAGGCCCAACGTTTGTATTCTTCAGCGGCGTCGCGATGGAAAAAAACCGTATCGACCAACACCCACACCGCCGTGGTGCCCAGGGCCAAACCGAACATCAAAAGCCACCGCGGCCATAGCGTCGGATCGCCGATGTTCAAGCCGGTGCCCAGCGCCGCGCCGGCCACATTAGTTTTGCTCCAAATCTCCTCCCAGCGATCGACGTGGTCCATCAGGCTCAGGGCGTTGGCAAACGTGAATCCAATGGCGATGAAAAACAGCGCCGCGACCCAGCCGGCCGCCCGCCGCCAGCCTTTTATGCCCGTTTCGCCATTGCGAAGTCCCCAAGCATACACATAAACCCCGTAGTACGCCGGGATCAGAAGAACGATGATTGCCAGCCAGAACCAGGCCATCAGGATCGTGGCCGGATAAAAGAACTTGAAGTAGGCCACCTGGATAAACAACAGCGGCACTATGCCCAAGTTCACGCCCACGGCGACAATCATCGGCATTTGCGCGATCAGCCGTGCGGCAAACACCCGGCCGTGTTGGTTGCGGCCAAGGTGCAAACACACCGCCACCAGCAACCCGGCGTACCAAAGATTCATCGGCACGGCATGGAGGGTAAAGCCCAGGACCTTGAAAAACTGGATGAACCAATGCGGGGCGGGCAGGCCAGCCGCCTGGGCAGTGTCAACAAGCGTCTGAGCGAACATCATCATCGCACCTCCGGCTGCTGAGAGCCTAATCGCATTCCTCCCGGCCGACGCGGGGCAATGCTCATCAGATAATCGGTCAACAGTTCGGCCTCATCATCGTTGCCGGCCCAGGGGGGCATGAAAATATACGTGTCCAAATGCTCGATCGTGCTCCGCACCTCGGCGCGCGAACGGCCTTGCATGAGCGAGTCTACCGCCGAAAAACCCAAAGCCGGCGGCATGGCAATCGTTGCAATGATATTGGAACACCACTTCGCCCAGCCGAATCCGATCGGCGGCGGGCAATTCCAGCAGCCGATTTTCTTCGATATGGCCCTTATCGCTCTGCTTGGGGATAATTCTTCGATACGTAGGCCTTTGTCCAAATGCCGCCTTCCAGATATCCCTGACTCGCGAAGCTTGGGAACTTCGTCGGGCGTAATTTGATTTCCCAGCACGACGTTATAAATCACGTAAGGTTTTCGCACGGCCTCGCGGATGAATTCGCCCGTGCTGAAAGCCGCCAGGCCGAACAGAAAAAGCGCACCGGCAAATCCCGGCGAAAGCCAGCCCGGATTGCGATACGGCCCGAAGTACAAAAGGAAAAACGTCACAATCGTAAGCGCGAATATCAAGGCTATCATAATATTCAAGCTGGCCACGCCGGCCAATATCACCTTGGCCGAATCGGGCAGAAAGTAGTACCAGCTCAGCCCGCCGACGGTAATCATGATCGCCCCGGCCAAAGCAGGCCGGGCCGATCGGGAACCGATCATGTCGCGCAACCGGGCATCCCTTATCACCAGCGAGGCGTGAAAGTAGACGTACAACGAAGTCAAAAGCAGTGCCCCGCCCGTTCGGGCAATCGTCTGCGGAATGAATTGCGGATTGAAAAACGCCGCCCAAAAATCGCGCTTTTCCAGCCAATCGCCCGGATTGGCCATAAAAGCCGTGATGCCGGTAATCAGCACCAGGCTGATCCACGCCGCCAGGGCGTAAATCCAGGCCATGGTCACGTGAGTTTTTTCGGCCAGTTTTCCCCAGCAATAATAAACGATAAAGGCCGACGCCAACTCCAGCACGAAAAACACCCATTCGGTGGCCCAGCCGAATACGAATGTGCGAATGAGCAATTCCGTGGCCAGCGGCGAGGCCAGCCCGATCGTCCACCAGATGCCCACGCCCGTGATCGCTCCGAAAACCACGGTCAGAAGAATGAAAAAACCCGCATGCCGCTTGAGATATTCCAGGTACGCGCGGTCTTTGCTGCGGTAGGCGTATCCCAATTCCACGGCCAGGAACAATCCGCCGCCCACGGCATAATGCGAAACCAATACGTGCACCGTGGCGATTACCGCAATCAGCATGGGCGCGGTCAGATGCGGAACATACCACCAAGGATAATGCATGGCCGGTCGGCTCCTTCTATTATTTA
The DNA here is from genome assembly GCA_963844755.1 of Pirellulales bacterium. Lineage (GTDB taxonomy): Bacteria > Planctomycetota > Planctomycetia > Pirellulales > Thermoguttaceae > JBEKIK01. The sequence continues at coordinate 250,322 of CAWJPM010000006.1, read as the reverse complement.
CCCCCGGTGATTACACCGGGGGCTTTGGTTGTGGCTAAATGTCGCGCTAGGATTAAAGTATTATGTCTCTGAGGTCAAGGTTCAGGGTTCAGCATCGAGCGCAAATAACAATACCAGCAAACGCCGGTTTGTAAAGGCCCGGCTCGATTGTCATTTACCGGCGTCATCGGTCCTTGTTTCCGGCGATTTCCCGCGAATTTGCCCATTTAAAGAATGATCCTCCTGTCCGGTCGTTCCGGGAGTCCCTGGAAGATGAATTCATGCTGGAAGGTTCGTTAGATGAATCGGGACTCGGCCGATCGACATTCTGAAACGATTGTGTAGTGGCGCTCCGACGCGGAGCAGCCGTCTGAGATTTCCCCCATTCACGTACCAACGCCACACGTGGGCAGCACCCAGCGGATCACCACGAACCAGCCCACAAAGATGCAAATAATAATTGCCGTTTTTTTCCGGGACATGGCTAGCCTATTTACATTGATAACAATGAACCTAATTTAATTAGTGTTTCGGCTATCGTCTTGGCAGGTAATTTACATATTAATTCTTGCATTCCTCTCAGACCAATCCAGACTCTTCGCCTGGTCGGCCAAAATTGCACCTGTCACAGGCAATCCGGCGGGGATCAATACTTCAAAAGGATAACCCTTTATTTTGTTGGTGATAGGGCAAAGAATAGCCAGGCCGACTTTATCATTGTAGACCTCGGGCGAAAGCACTACTGCCGGACGGCGGCCCGCCTGCTCATGTCCCGCTTGAGGATTCAATGTGATCCAAACTGCATCCCCTCGCTTAGGAACGTAAGTTTTGGATTTTACCATGCTTCGTTCCCCACGGCTTCTCCAGTATCAATCTCCCGATGCATATTGTCCTCGGTTACTTGTGCCAGGAGTTTTTTTAAACTCAGTTTCGCCTTTATCATTGGCGTTACAACTAGCTTCCCGCTGATAAGCGACATTTCAACAGGCGAGTCGTTCTTTATCCCCACCTCTGGAAGCAAAGGATTTTGGAATCCGCAGGGCAAGACTATTGCCCCACTTCTGAACTTTGGTTTTCATAACGCACTCCTCGGTAAATGTATCTACATAGAAGATACGCTTATCGAAGGCATTAGTCAAGATTAAGTAATGGAAATATGCCGCTTAATTTCAAAAACCAAAGCCAGCGTCTATAGCACGCCAATCTTATCCAGATGGTGTTTCAAATGGGCCAAATACTGATCTATCACGCTGCCCAGGGTTACCGGATCCTTGCCGCCGATTGTGCATTTTACCTGCAACTTCTCGGCCGGAATGCGGCGGATCACGTGCACCAGGTGCAGGTTGTACAAGCGCCACAATTCTTTCAAGTCGGGCCATGATGTGCTGTTGTAATCTTGCATGCTCACCCATTTTTCCTGGTCGTACGCGGGCGAAACAAGCTCGCCGGCCTGTTGCGCACGCACAAAACGTTGATGATTGTTGGCGGCCGAGTCGATCAAGTGCCCTATCACCTCTTTCTTGGACCACTTGGCCTCGGACGGCTTATGCCCCGCCTCGGCCGCACTTATGGCCCTAAGCCTTTCGGCCGCGGACTGTACGATCTGGCTGAGTTCGTCGGCAATTTGTGTCATGGAATTGCTCCCCTTAAATAAGTTTATATGGCCAGGATATTCCGAAATATTTTTACTGTTGCTATGCCAATTGCGTTTCAGTCGTCTTTCGGTTTCTCTTCCAGCCCCAATTGCACCATGCGCCGATACAGCCGGGGCCGGGTCAAACCCAGCAGCCGCGCGGCCTTGGCTTTGTTTCCTTTCGATCGGCTCAGTGCGCGGCGGATCAATTCCCGCTCCACCCGCCCAAGATATTCATCCAGTACGATCCGCTCTTCCGGCCGGCGCGGATAGGCCGCCGCGGAGGCGGCCAATCGCAGCCGCTCGGGCAAATCGTCCACGCCGATTTCATGACCGGATGCATGCCTGTGGGCCTGGACGGCCATTTCCATCAGTTCGTCGAGATTGCCCGGCCAGGAATAGGAATAAAGTTGATCCATCGCCTCCGGCGTGAAACCGCCTACTTGTTTGCCTCCCCTGGCATTGCACTCTTCTAAAAACACCTGGGCCAAAAGCGGCAGATCCTCGCGCCGCTCGTTTAGCGGCGGCAAAACGATGGTTATTGTGCTTAGAACCGCCGCCAGATCTTCGCGGAATTGACCCCGGACGCTCAGTTCGCTAAGGGCAATTCTTGCCGTGGAAATCAAGCGAAAGGCAAAGGGCTTCCTGGTTAAAAATACGGCCAACTCCATCTGCAACTCGGCCGGAATTTCATCCACGTGATTTAACAATATCGTCGTTTGCCGGGCTTTTTCGCCGGATGCACTCATCCGGGCAAGTGCGGCTACCGTCGAAATGATTAAATCCGCCGCCACCACGCGTGCAGTCCAAGGGAACCAGTCCGCCGGCTGGCGACATTGCCGAATTATCCGCAGAACCTGCGTAATGGATGGCCGCCGCCAGATGCCGCCGCCCGCTGCCCGCCGGACCGACCAAAAGTACGCTAAAGCGGCTGGCTGCCGCCAACTCGACTTGGCGCCTGGCCAGCAGCATGGCCGGACTTGCGCCTACCAGCCGATCGGCCCGATAACGCCCGGCCGCCTCTTGCCGAAAACGGCCGATCGCCTCGTGCAACTCCATGCCCTGCGGTTCCTCGCCGGATGATAGTTCCGTGGCGGAGATATCTTCGGGCAGATCTTCCGCGTCCACAACCGCGACCACGCCGATCATATCTCCGGGAGGCGATCCCAAGGCGTGAAACCACGTCCGCCGCCGACGCATCCGACCGTCTCCGCCATAATAAGAAACTTCGGCCGAAACATCCTGACCCGCGATAACCCCCGGCGGCGGACATAACCCGGCCGCGACCATCTCAGGAGAAGAAACCCCGGCCGGCGTATGATACAGGCATTTTACACCGGGCAGTTGCTCGGCAATTGGCCCCAGCCAATTACCACACTCCTGGTTGAGGAAAACAATCGTCAACTCATCATCCAATACATAAACCGGCTGTGGGGCCGCATCGAACAGCCGAGCAATCGCCTTTGCATGGATCTGTTTGGCAGCCATTAAATATCCGTCAGCAAAATACAGTGTAAGAGGAGGAAAAAGGGGAAACTGAGAAAATAATCTATTTTGGATTGAAAATAAGAATTAAAATATTCCCCATTTTACCCCTTTTCCCTTTGTCACTCTTTACACTATGGCTTAATGCAATCATTCTTATACAAAATTAGAAAATAATTTTTCGCCGGGGTGACATACAGTTGTCACTGGCGCCTGTAATAATACCTTAACAATTCAAACATGTGGATATAATCTATTTCGATAAAACTATCACCGCTTCGGGCTGCTAGATTTGGGGCAGGCTGAAGCGGTGGTTTTTTTAAGAAAAAACACATATATAGCCCCAAATACAATAGTGCCTATCGTAAAAGTCATCCTGAGCACAGCGAAGGATCTCCCTGGATGTGACATTTTGTCAGTGTCAGTATTTCCCATCAATCTCTACTCAGATTCTTCGCTTCGCTCAGAACGATGAGACCGTATTGGGATAGGCTCATGATCTAAGTCAAAGGTCTTTTCTATTTTGGGGGCCTGAGATATTACCGGCCGGGCCTGATTCGATGCCTTTAACAACGGTCCGGGATAAAAACTAATAATAATCGTCACTATGGCGCACGCCGCGGCAGCCGTAAATGCCCCCCATCCCCCTTCCGTTCGAGGCTCGTCCGAAGGCGGACGAAAATACATTACGCCCACGATCCGCAAGTAATAGCCCGCCGAAATCGCCGCATTCAGCACGCCCAGGATCGCCAAAACCACAAACCAAATCCGCACATTTCCGCCTGATCCTGGCATCCACGCTCAGCGCGCTTCCGAATATCTGCAATTTGCCCCAAAAACCCGCCAACGGCGGGATGCCGGTAAGGCTGAACATGAACACGGCCATCATCGCCGCGGAGATCGGCCTGGTGCGGCCCAATCCGGCCAATTCATCGATGCCTTCCACGCGCCGCCCTGGTTGTCCCAGATACTCCAGCATCGCAAATGTGCCAATTGTCGCCACGGCATAAACGCACAAATAAAACAACATCGCCGCAATTCCGTCCCATGAACCCGGCGGGCCGGTCCCGGCGGCCAAGGCCACCGTAAGCCCTATCAGCAAATATCCGGCATGGGCAATCGAAGAATACGCCATCATCCGGCGGAGATTTTCCTGCCACAAGGCCATGGTATTGCCCAGGGTCATGGTCAATATCGCCACGGCCATGGTAATTTGCCAGGCCAATGGTCCCAAGCCGGGCATGGCCGCCCAAACCAATCGCACCAGAACGGCCAATCCGGCCGCCTTGGGAATGACCGACAACAATGCGGCGTTGGAATTTGTTGTGCCCTGATAAACGTCCGGGGCGTAAAAATGAAACGGCACGGCCGCCAGCCGAAAACACAATCCGGCAAAAGTAAGCAGCAAGGCTAGTTTGGCAAGGTTGTCAAAACCCTTGGGCATGTCCGCCAGGCTTGTCATCGCAATCCGAATGCCGTCCAGTTTCATCGTGCCCGCGGCGCCGTAAATAAAACTGAATCCGTAAAGCAATATGGCCGAGGCAAGCACGCTTAAAAAGAAATATTTCGCCGCCGATTCCTGGCTTCCGACGTCGCCCGGACCGAGATACAGCAAAATGTAAGTGGGAATCGATATCAATTCCAAGGCAACGAACAATAGTATGAGATCATTGGCCGAAACGACCAGCATGCCGCCCGCGATCACCAGCAACAGCGATCCGATCGCCTCCTGCGTGCCGCCGCCAATCAGCGGCCGAAAATTCAGCAAAACCAGCAGCAATCCCAACGCCAAAGTCAGCCAGCGGATGTAAAGGGCAAAGCCGTCGCTAATTAAAACGCCGCCGTCTGTTGCACCGTTTTGACTAGCCTAAGCAGACCATGGCCAAAACAATTCCCGCCAAAGCCATCCAACCCCAAGCCTTTTGAGTGCTTAAAAACGCCCCCGCGATGTAAATCAATACCGCCGCGGCAATGAGCACGATCTCCGGCAGCAGGAAGTAAAGTGTGGCGGTTGTCATGGCAGTTAGTAAATAGGGCCAGGCAATTTATTGCCCGGTTTAGAAGGAAGGATGAAGGATGAAGGATACCGGCGGGGAATTGCAAACAGCCAGACTCTAACTCAGCAGGCTGCATAAAAGAAAAGGGCCTGCATCGTACTCCGTACTCCGTACTTAGTACCTTTGTTCTCTGTACTCCATACTAAACGTTGAATGCCGATCGCTGTATTCTCCGCTCTTAATGCCGATCTCTGAACCCTGAACCCTGAACCCTGAACCCTAGCCCCCTGCCCCCTGCCCCCTTGCTCGGCCGCCCTTATCACGCCCGGCGGTTAGATTTTTAAGCGTGGGACTCATGCGATCCAGGAAAAATCGGGGTTGCAGGCCGATCCAGACGATAAATATCACCAGCAAGGCAAGGGCAAATATTTCGCGGAAGCAAAGATCGCGGACCGGTTCGTGCGGGTCATCGGTTTTCGGTTCCTTTAGCGGGCCGTAAAAAACCCGCTGGACCAGCCACAACATGTACCAGGCCCCCAAAACCACGCCCGAAACGGCCAGCACGGCAATCACGCGGAATTGCCAGGCGTAAACCGGCGCGGATTCCATCCAACCCCGCTGGAACATGCCCAAAAGCAGCAAAAATTCCCCCACAAATCCGTTTAGTCCAGGCAGTCCGATGCTGGAAAGCGTCAGCACCAGCATAAAGAAACTGAGCACGGGCAGGCGCCGCGATAAACCGCCGAAATCGGCAATCTGCCGGGTGTGGTATCGTTCGTAAATCATGCCCACCACGGCGAACAATCCGCCGGTCGACAGGCCGTGATTGATCATTTGCAGTGTTCCGCCCTCGATGCCTAATTGATTGGCGCTAAACAAACCGATCATGCAGAATCCCATGTGGCCCACGCTGGAATAGGCGATCAACCGCTTGATATCCTTTTGAGCCAATGCGACCAGGGAGCCGTAAATAACGCCCGCCAACGCCAACCAAAGCACAAAAGGCATGAAACAGGCCGAGGCATAAGGCAGCATCGGCAGGTTGAATCGGGCGAATCCGTAGGCCCCGATCTTAAGCAGCACGCCTGCCAGGATTACGCTCCCGGCCGTAGGCGCCTCGACGTGCGCCAGCGGCAGCCATGTATGCAACGGAACCAGCGGCACTTTGACGGCAAACCCGGCAAACAGCGCCAAAAATATCCACATCTGCACCGCCGGATCCATGGGCCGAATCGCCAAACTGCCGGTCAATGCGGGAATGGAGAAAGTCATTTTCCAGGTCGCCGGGTCGCCGATGGGATGATAGTAATCCCAAATCACAATCGCCAGCAGTCCCAAGAAAGTCAGCATGCTTCCGGCCAAGGTGAAGATGAAAAACTTGATCGCCGCGTATCTCCGCTGCTGGTGCCCCCAAATGCCGATGATGAAAAACAGCGGAATCAGCGTGAACTCGAAGAACACGTAAAAAAGAATGATATCCCGGGCGGTGAATACGCCCAACATGCCCGTTTCAAGTATTAAAAGCAACCGATAATATAGCGAGGCCTGCTCGGCGATGGCTTCCCAACTGACCAGCACGGCCACGACCGTCAACAAAGCGGTCAGTCCAAAGAGCCACAGGCTCAGGCCGTCCAAGGCGATGCTAAAACGGATATCGGCACTCTGTCCGCCCAGCCAAGATATATCGGTCTTGGCAAAAAGTTCGGTCCCGCCCGGATAAAGGTAAATCAATAACGCCGGCAACGGCAAACGTCAACAGCACCGCGATCAGGGCAATCAACCGCGACCACTCGCGGCCTTTCGGCAACAGCAGCGCCACGATCAACGGAAAAAACACCGCCGTTAATAATAAGGATGATAACATTGGATTCGGAACGATTAGTATAATATATTCCATAAAGCCGCGACCGTCGGTCGCGATTGCAAGTCATCTGCGTCCATCGCAAAACCGCAAGCGGTTTCCATTTACATTAACAACACGATCATCAATACCAAAACTCCCAAAATCATTACCAGGGCGTAAAACTGGATCAGTCCGCCTTGCAACGGCCGCAGCATCGAACCGAACAACTTCGGTAAAAATCCGATTATATCGACCAAATAATCGATCACATTCCGATCGAACCAGGCGCAAAATCGGGCAAAAACCTCCAACGGCCAAACAACGACTGCAAAGTATAGCGGATCGAAAAAGAATTTGCCGTACGAAAGCCGGTACAGCCCGACCATATCCAAAGCCGCGGTTATCTTTTCCACCATCTTCTGCCGCGGTCCGATGTACAGCAAGGCCGTAAACAAAAGCCCGATCAACACCAAAACCGTACTCCAAATGGCGATGGATATATGCATTTCTTCCTGGGCGGCGTTATGGACTGCCTCGCCCAAAAACGCCAGCGACGGAGTGCGGGCAAGCAAATCGCTCAGCCCGTGCGACCATTCCAACCACGCCCCCACGACCAGCGAGCCCAAGGCCAGAATCATCAGCGGCACGGTCATCGACTTGGGCGATTCGTGGGCGTGCGTCCCGGCCTCCTCGGGAATTTTTTCCTTGCCGTAAAACGATATAAAGAACGGCCGGAAGATGTAAAGATCCATGAGCAGGATTCCCAACAAGCGTGGTCCAAAAAAAGAACTCGTAAATCGGATCGATCAGCCCCGCTCGCGATTTTTCGGCCACCGCCAGCAGTATGGCGTCCTTGCTCCAAAATCCGGCAAAGGGAAACATGCCCACCAATGCCAGGGCCCCGAACAGGAACGTCCAATGCGTAACGGGCATCCGACGCCGCAAGCCGCCGAAACGCCGGATGTCGATCACTCCGCCCATGGCGTGCATCACGCTGCCGGCCGCCAAAAACAGCAGTGCTTTGAAAAACGCGTGCGTAACCAGGTGAAACATGCCCGCCGTCGACCCCGATCAGCGTGCCCGTGCCCATGGCCAAAAACATGTAGCCTATGTGGCTGATCGTCGAATATGCGAGGATGCGTTTCAGATCGGTCTGAGTTATTGCGATAATCGCCCCTAACAAGGCGGTGAATCCGCCGATAATCGTCACCACGTGCAAAGCGGTCGGCGACACCGAGTACAGCGGCATGCACCGGGCAAGCATGTACACCCCGGCCGTGACCATCGTGGCGGCGTGGATCAAGCGCGCTAACCGGCGATGGGCCTTCCATGGCGTCGGGCAGCCACACGTGCAAGGGAAACTGCGCGCTCTTGCCGCAAGCGCCCAGCAATAACAACAGACAAATCGCCGTGCCGATCGAACCGCCTGCAAACAATCCCGGCGCTGCCAGACGCGTCTGCCCTAATACGCCGGCGTTTGTGACCGTGCCGTTGACGACCGTGTCGTGAAAATCCAGCGTGCCGTAAACGCTCCAGATCAGAAAAATGCCCAAGGCGAAACCGAAATCGCCGATGCGGGTGACCAAAAACGCCTTTTTCCCGGCCGCCGCGGCCGCCGGTTTCTCGTACCAAAAACCGATCAATAAATAACTGCACAATCCCACCGCTTCCCAAAAAACATAAAGCAGCACGAAATTGCTCGCCGAAACCAGCATCGTCATCGAGAACACAAAAAGCGGGATATAGCTGTAAAATCGCCAGTATCCCCGGTCGCCGTGCATGTAACCTATTGAATACACGGCAACCAACAATGATATAAACGTAACGACCGCCAGCATAACGGCCGTGAGCGGATCGGCCCGCAAAACCACGTCCACGTTGAAATTGCCCCAGCCCGGCTGTTGAGTTGAAGCCTTGCCTGTGGCCGGCGGCCGGGGATATGCGTTGTCGGTTTGCGCCCAAGACCACAGGTTGACAATGTGCACTTCTTTTTCATAATCCAAGACGGTCTTGGCAACGCCATTTGTCGCCGTTTCCTGAGTTGCCTGATGAACTCTGATATACCAGCAATAAACTGGCCGCGCAAGAGATCGACAAGCCCACAACAGTGGGCCAATGGCTCCGGCCGCGCAATACCCGCGGCCCCAGCATCGCCGTCAGCAGCGCCGCCGCCAATGGCAATGCCGGAATCAAAATCAATAGTGTTTTGATGTCATTCATCCTTCATCTTTATCTCTCGCATCTCTATCACACTTCGGTCCGGTAATCGATTTTCTCCGGCGGTACGTCGGGAGCAATCCCGGCCGGGGTAAGCCGCGGCCAGGATTCGGGTTCTTCTCCGGGCGCCTGGGAAAGCGGCTTGTCTTGAAACGGCGGCTGATCGGCCTCGCGCAAGGTCTGCCATTCGGCAATGTCCAACTGCCCGCGGCGCTGAAAAAGCGTTATCACCAGCGCCAAGGCAATGGCCGCCTCGCAAGCCGCTATGGCTATGATGAAAATCACCAGCATCTGCCCGCCGAAATCGTTGTGAAACCGGCTCCAGGCAACCAGGCTCAGCGACACGCCTTGCAGCATCATCTCGGCGGCCAGAAACATGACGATCATGTTCCGCCGGCTTACAAATCCGATCAAGCCGATGCCAAACAGCACCGCGCCGACGATCAGATAATTGTTCAACAAAGCGATTTCAGCAGGCATGACTTTAGGGTTCAGGGTTCAGGGTTCAGTTCAGTATTCGGAATTCGGGATTCGGTTTAGCCGCGACCCAAAGGGGAGCGGGAGATTTGTTGATTCAGGTTTCAGGATTAGGTGGTTAGGACTTCGTGATTTCGGATTGGAGTCAGGATCAGAGTCCTGAACCCTGAACCCCGAACCCCGAACCCTTTGGTTCTGGGCGACAATCACCGCCGCGCCCACAAGCGCGGCCAAAAGCAGCGTCCCTGCAACTTCGATCGCAATCAAATGCCGGCCGAAAAGTTCCATCCCAAAACTGGCGACATGATATGGAGAAAGCACGCCCTGGGCCAACTGTTCCGGGCTGGGGACGGATAATTTGTTGTATCCGATTGCAGTCGGTGCACCAAACACGCTGCCGATCGTCAGCGACAGGACGCCGACTATGACCATTCCCGTGGCCGCCGATATCAGGGCCTCCCAACTCACGCGGTCGTAGATCGTTTTTCCTTCCTGGTTTGCCAGCATTAGTACGAATAAGAAAGTTACCAAAATCGCGCCCGCATAAACCACGATGGTGGCTACGGCCAGGAATTGAGCCCCGGTCAAGAGAAACAATCCGGCGACGCCCAACAACGTCAGCCCGAACCAGATCGCACAATAAACCGGTTTGCGAAAACTGACCGCGGCCGCAGCGGCAACCACCGTTACCCCAGCCAGGATGGAAAACACGCTCTGGATGATCCAATCGCCCAAGTACGGCATCTGCGAAGCGCCCAGTCCCAAGGCTATTACGGCCAGCACCGCGCCGATCGATCGTCCCCGCGCGTCGCCCCGCGGCAGCAACAACCACATTCCCAGCGCCGCCAAGAGCGTTGCAAACATCAAGATGTAGTTTGGGTTGAACATATTAAGGATACGTTATTCAGTTTACAGTTTACAGTTTTCAGTATTTCATCCTCATCCTTCATCCTTCATCCTTCATCCTTCATCCTTCTTCTTCATCCTTTCTTCCCGCGACGGCTCGGCGTCCTTGGTCTGGTCGTATATGCTCAGCAGTTTTTCCTTGTCGAAGATCATCTCTTCCCGGCTCCTGCCCGAAAGATCGTACAGGCTCGTCAATTCGATGGCATCCACCGGGCAGGCCTCTTCGCACATGCCGCAATAGATACAGCGAAGTTCGTCGATTGTGAAGGACTGGGGATATTTTTCCCGGTCGGGCCAGGGGCTTTCGGCCGCTATGATGTCGATGCAATAAGCCGGACATGCCGTGGCGCAAAGGAAACAAGCCACGCATTTCACCCGGCCTTGCTCGTCCCGGTTCAGCCGGTGCACGCCCCGATAAATAATCGGATCGGGTATTTCGTGCCTTTGCTCCGGCGATTGGACCGTTATTTTGCGGCCAATCAAGTGCCGAAAAGTAGTGGTCAAGCCCTGGAAAAACAGCAGTAGATACGATCTTCCCGACATGCCCAACTCGGGCATTTTAATCCACTGGATGTTTTTATCGTCCGATTTCATCTTCATGTCCTTTCCACCGCATCCCATTGCCGTTTGCAGCTACTGCTTAATCTCCTCTACTTCTCTATCCGGCGCGATCAAACTGCCGCCGGGGATGGTTATCGATTGCTGGTCGGATCGAACAGTGTAAAAACGAGCCAACTCGCCGCAATGACAATCCAGCCGATAATGACCAGGCCCCAAATCCACGGCAAGCCGACATATTTCGTCAAACGCTCGCCGTATTCCACCCAAACCGCAACAACCACCAGGTTTGCCAATCCACACGGAATCATTGCCTTCCAGGCGATGTCCATCAACTGGTCGTAGCGAAACCGCGGCCAACTCCAGCGGGCAAGCATGAAAAACAAAATCACTCCCATTACCTTAGCCAGCAGCACGATGATCCGCAGTATCGCCACGGGCCAGGTTACCAGGTCGCCGCCGGCTCGAATTAATTCCGCCGGTCAAGCCCCAAAAATGCCAGCCGCCCAGAAAGAGAATCACAATCAAGAATGACGCCGTTATCATGTGCAAAAAATCGGCCACCAGGTACATCATCAGTTTGATGCCCGAATATTCGGTGTGATATCCGCCCACCAATTCCTGCTCGGCCTCGGGCAGGTCGAAGGGCAACCGCCCGGCCTCGGCAAATGCCGCCACCGTAAAGACCACGAATCCCAGCGGCTGGGCGAAAACATTCCACACGCCGCTTTGGGCCTGTTGCCCGATAATGGCATCCAGTCTCAGCGACCCGGTCATGAGCACCACGCCCACGATTCCCAGTCCCAGCGGCAGTTCGTAAGAAATCAACTGGGCACTGCTGCGAAGTCCGCCCAGAAAACTGTACTTGTTATTGCTTGCCCAACCGCCCAGCACCACGCCGTAAACCGCAAGGCTCCCCATGGCAAAGATATAAACCATGCCCACGTCCACGCCCGGGGCGGCAACCAGGCGAATCGGTTCTTTTACGCCCCAACTTTCAGGAAATAGTCCGATGGGAAGTACGCTGCCAAACGGTATGACCGCAAAAACTACAACGGCCGCCGTGAAAATAATCACCGGGGCCAAAAAATACATCAACTTATCGACCTGCCCGGGCGTGAACTCCGCCTTGAATATGAATTTCATCCCGTCGGCGATAGGTTGCCCCAGCCCGAACATGCGGATTTTCGTCAATGGAATGCCCACCCTGTTCGGCCCCAGCCGGTCCTGCACCCAGGCGGCCATCCAACGCTCCAAAAGCACGAAATATGCCGCCGCGGTCATCAATCCGCCTATCAGCAAAGCGATTTTCACCAGGGCTTCAATCGTGATTGCCAACATAATGAAGTGGATATAAAGTTTATTGAGTTTCAAGTAACTAGTTTTGCATTATTTGATCAGAGCCGGGCCGTGTCGGCCCGGAAATGCCGGGCGACACGCCCCGGCTCTGATTTATTTCCAAGATATATTTTCTCGAGTTCGTTATAGTTTAAGTTCACGCCAACAAATTCACTTTCAAATCAACTCCCACATCTGGAATTGCCCCCATGGCTGCGGAAAAATAAATGATTTTACGGGAAACTTCATCCAACACGGATCGGGCATTGTACAAACCCGCATTGCCCAAAAGTTCCCAATATAAACTCCCTTCCACGCGCACGCCAATAGGCGGGCGGATGGCCCAGGGAACCGTTTGCAGCCGATCGGCCCGGTTCACGTACGACCCTTCCCGTTCGGCAAATGCCCCGCCGGGCAGTTGGTAAGTCGCCAGCCGTGTCAATGGCGAAGGAAACAGGTCTTGAACCACCAGTAATTTCAACTTCTCCAAGCGCCGGACAATGTCCTCGTCGATCCAATCTTTCTTGTATCCGCCGGCAATCCAAAGGCCTTGAATATCGCCCTGTTCCACGGATTTTACCAATTCTTCAAAGCCCATGATTTTCCCGGTAAAGTGCGCCAGCACTGCCTCGACGCCCCGCCGGTTCGGACATTTTTCGGCAAATATCGTAAATCCCTTGGGAAAATGTTCGTCCTCGCCGACCGTGGGGATCGGCCCCATGGCAAGCACGGCTTTTTCATCGACCGAGCGGATGAATTTGCACAAAAGATACGCCTCTTCCACAGTCAGGAAGGGCGAAACCATCGCCCCCACGCGCCCGACCTCACGGAACCGCCGCCCAATTTCGCCGGGCAAACCCGTCCAATCCGCCTCGACAAACCCGTCGCCCTCGCGGCGCAGCGGTCGCACAAGCCGCCGCTCGCTATGCACGTGCGAATAACCGTAACGCCCTTCGTTGCACATCCACCATTTATTGACGTGCGGATTTTCCCGCGGCTTCAGCCGGTAAATATGATCCTGGTTTTCCTCGATCCAGATCGAGCAGCCCGTTGCGCAGCCCGTGCAAACGCCCTTTGTGCTGCCGCATGAACCATACCCGTTGCTTGTATAAAAAATCCTTGTCAGCCAGCGCCCCCACCGGACAAAGATCGACCACGTTGCCCGAAAGATTATTATGAATGGGAAAGCCCGGCACAACGTCGATTTCCTCGTGCGCCCCACGCCCGGTGACCATCAGTTCCTTGCTGCCGCTGATTTCGGCCGTGAATCGCACGCATCGGGTGCAAAGAATGCAGCGATCGACGAACAGGTCGATATCGCCCAAGTCGCGCCGCCGGCTGGTAAAGGGCACAAGGTCGGCCCGCCGCTCCTTTTGCCCATGCTTGAAGTGATAATCCTGCAACAAGCACTCGCCCGCCTTGTCGCAGATCGGGCAGTCGATCGGATGCCGCAGCAACAGCCCTTCCTCGACCTGCGCCCGGGCTTTGACGACTTTTTCGCTATTGGTGACGATCACCATGCCGTCGGCCGCCAGGGTATTGCAGGCTGGAACCAGCTTTGGCTGCATGCTGATTTTGCCGGTTTTCGCGTTCCGGTTGCCCACCTCGACCAGGCACATCCGGCAACTGCCCACCACCGACAAGCCCGGATGCCAGCAATAATAAGGAATCTCGATCCCCGCCAGCTTGGCCGCCTGAATGCAATTCAGCCGCGCCCCGCTAGGCAGTTCGATTTCCCGGCCGTCGATAATGATCATTGCCATTTTACAGTCGTCCCCTCTCCCTTTGGGAGAGGGTTAGGGTGAGGGCTGTTTGGCCCAATGCTATTCAATCGTTTTACGTAATTGTGTACAGTCTACGACCACTCTCCACTATTTCTTCTCTCCACGCCGGCAAATAATGTTTCGCGTAAACTGGCAAGATTTCAACCGGTTCGGTGATCATATAACCAACCGGATTGGTTCGCTTTATAAAATCCTCGAATTCCCCCCGGAATTTGCGGATCGCGTTTTTTATCGGCCAGGCCGCGCCGTCGGCCAGGCCGCATATCGTAGTGCCCGGCATCATGCCGATCGAGTCGCCAATTTCCAAAAGCAAGTCCAAATCCAAAAGCCGTCCCCGCCCGGCCTTGATGCGGTCGAGCATCTGCATGGCCCAGTGCGTTCCCTCGCGGCAAGGAGTGCATTGTCCGCAGCTTTCGTGGGCGAAGAACCGGCAACTGTTGTGCAGGAAATCGACCATCGAGTACGTTTCGTCCATCACTATCGCACAACCGGTGCCCAATCCCAAACAGTCAACTTTAAGCGGCGCGGAAAAATCCAATGGCGTATCCAGTTCGTCTGCGCTCATTACGCCGGTGCTCAATCCGCCTGGCACCACGGCCTTGGCTTTGCGCCCTTTCCACACTCCGCCGCCGAACTCCTCGATCAACTGCCGGCAGGTGATCCCCAGCGGCGCCTCATAAAATCCCGGCCGATTTACGTGCCCGCTCAGTCCGTACAATTTCGGCCCATAACTCCCCGGATCGCGCGGATCGCCAGGCGCGGGCGGCGTGCCCATCGACTTGAACCACGCCACGCCACGCTCTACGATGTGCTTCACGCACGCCAGGGTTTCCACGTTATTTACCACCGTGGGCTTGCGAAACAGTCCTTCCACGGCCGGAAACGGCGGCTTGATCCGCGGCCACGCCCGTTTGCCCTCGATGCTCTCGATCAGCCCGGTCTCTTCGCCGCATACATAAGCCGCCGCCCCGCGATGGATATACACGTCCAGCGAAAAACCGCTGCCCAAAATATTTTTGCCCAAGTAACCGGCCGCATAAGCCTCGTCGATGGCCGCCTGCATTCGCTTCAGGCACAACTGGTATTCGTAGCGGAGATAAATGTACGCCGTGCTCGCCCGGGTGGCGTAGCAACTGATGATGATCCCTTCTAAAACCTGGTGCGGATCGAGTTCCATTTGCACGCGGTTCACAAACGTGCCCGGCTCGCTCTCGTCGGCGTTGACGCACAGATAAATCGGCCCCGGATGATCCTCCGGCAGAAACGACCATTTCAGTCCCGTAGGAAATCCCGCCCCGCCCCGCCCCCGCAGATTGCTCGATCGGACCATTTTCACAATGTCCTGCGGGCTTTTGTCTTTAAGCACGGTCCGCAACGCCCCATACCCGCCGGTAGATTCGTAAACGGCCCGGGTATGGCAATCTTGCTTGTCGATGTTCGCCAGCAGTACGGGTTCGTAAGGCATTTCAGTAAATTGGGATCAGCGGACAGTGAATACGGGTCAGGGTTTGGGATTGTGCGATTGGGATGACTCTTTCAATACCGCCTTCATTTTATCGATAATTTCGGGCGAAGGGACGTTTTTGTAACCCAGAATCATGGCCGCAAAATTATCGGCCAGAATTTCTTCTGGGTGAATAATGTATTGGGTGTTTTTGCCCACTTGCTCGTAAAAATCCTTAACATCGTTTACACCCACAATTTGAAGGTTGTTTTTATCGTATGTAATATTTTTAAGAACAGCCGAATTGTCTTTGGAAAGGACAAGAAAACCTAATGATATGTAACTTAAAAGCTCCCCGCCTCGCGCGAGGTCATATTTTTCACTTTTGGAAATCAAGATTGGAATTGCCCAAACCGAATCCTTGCCTAATTTGAGTTTGATGCAATGATCGTTTATCGGCGCATCTGGGTTGGTGATTTTTCTCGATGCAAATTTTTGGGGAAATTCGATTTCCTTGCATTTATAAAATCCAATGACTTGATACAGTTTGTCCCGCCACTCGGGATTCTTTCGCGATAAAACGTGGAATAACTCGTGACACACGGTTCTTTGCAGATTCTGTCTCTGATCGGAATTTAGCATGGATTCTGGAATTACCACCGCATTTGCCCGGGAATAAGTCGCGCCGCCTTCTTCTCTTCCGGATGTTTTGATGATTAAAATCTTTTCCGGCCAAGGTAAAGCCAGTTCCTTGAAAAGTGGAGCAATATCGGAAAAAACGTCGGATACCAATGTTTTCTCGTCTTTTTTCCATTCAAGCACGTTTTTTGATACGAATTCTAAATATCTTTCTTCCGAGACGTATTCAGTGGTCTTCATTCGAGCTGCCCGATCAAAAGGGCTTAATCGCTGAACAAAATCATCTCGTGAAGTGAGTATGTTCACTCCCTCTTCGACGGTCGCAAATACGACGGCCGTTTTATCGTCAAGTTTGATGCCCGCGATCCCCATCTCTGAAGGAAAAACAAATAATACCAAGATTATTAAAACATATCGCATAATTTTCTTTAATTACATAATGCAAACAGATTACTAATGTTGTTTTAACAACTCGTCGATCTTCCCTTTCGTCATGTTTTCGTGCAAAACGTCATTAATCATCACCGCCGGGGCGTGATCGCACTCCCCCAGACATTCGGAAAAATCCAGCGTTATCCGGCCGTCGGGCGTTGTCTCGCCGGGCTTAATCCCTAGTTTTTGACTGATATAGTGTAAAAGTTCCTCGCCGCCGCACGCCGCGCAACTTAGCGACCGACAAAACCAAATATGCGTGGTTCCCATCGGTTTGTCCTGCCTGAAAAAGTCGTAAAACGACAATGTGTCCTGCACCTGGGCAGGCGAAAGCTCCAACAACTCGGCGATTTCCACCACCGCTTGCGGCGGCACGTATCCCAATCGCTCGTTAACAATATGCAACGCCGGCAACGTTACCGCCTGCCTGGTCGGATAGCGCGGAAAAAGTGCCTTAATAGCCGATCGCATGTCATCGTTAAGCATGTGGTTGGAATTTTGCATTGAGCTGATTCTTATTTTGTGGCGTGCGAAATCGCAAGCGATTTAATTGTTATATTGATTATCTATCCAATTCCGCGGCAATGATGTTCAAACTCCCCAGCACGGCCACCACGTCGCTTAGCGTATGGCCGCGGATCAAATGCGGGAATATGGCAAAGTGCAAAAACGACGGCGGGCGGCAGCGGGCGCGGTATGCCCGTTGGCTGCCGTCGCCGACTATGTAAAATCCCAACTCGCCGTTGGGCGCCTCGACTGCCGAATAAACCTCCTCGCACGGTACACTGAACCCGCGGTTGGTCATCACTATTTCAAAATGTGAAATCAACCCTTCGATCGTGGAAAACACACGGCCCTTTTCCGGCAGAATCGCCCGACAGTCGGGCCCCACATTCACCGGCCCGGCAGGCAGATTTTCTAGTGCCTGCTCAACGATCTTCACGCTCTCCTTCATCTCCGCCATACGCACCATATATCGCGAAAAACAATCGCCGTCTAAAACGCAGCAGGCTCGGAAATCAAAATCCTCGTATGCCGAATACGGCTCGTCTTTCCTGATATCCCTTGTGACGCCGCTTGCCCTGGCAACCGGCCCCGAGCAACTGCGGTTAATCGCTTCCTCTTTGCTCAGTACGCCCACGCCCTTCATCCGCCCTACAAAAATCCGATTGCGGTTCAGCAGCCGCTCCATGTCGCTGAATGTCTTTGGTATCTCCTTCAATAATTCGCGTATCATATCGATGGCCTTGGGCGAAATGTCGTACATCAGCCCGCCTACGCGCGTATAACTGTTCGTAAACCGCGCCCCGCAAATGGCCTCGAAAATATCGTACAACTTCTCGCGGGGATTATAGGCATAGATGAAATGGGTAAACGCCCCGGTATCCAGTCCCATGGCCCCAAGGGTAAGCAGGTGGTCGGAAATCCTCGATAATTCGCTGATAATCACCCGGATATATTGACATCGCCGCGGGACATCGATGCCCATCAGTTTTTCCACCGCCAAATGCCATGCCACGTTGTTGGCCATGGGCGACACGTAATTCATCCGGTCGGTGACCGTTACATATTGATTGTAATCCAACTCCTCGCCGAGTTTCTCAAATCCCGAGTGCAGATACCCGATGTCCGGCATGGCATCGACCACGGTTTCGCCCTCCAGCTTAAGCACCAGGCGCAAGGTGGTGTGCGTGGCCGGATGCTGCGGGCCGAAGTTCAGCGTCCACAGATACGGCTGCGGCTCGTCGTGCTTTAGATCGCCCGGATTGAACGCTGCTGTGAGTGGCATACTTAACCTTCGGCCGGTGTAATGACAGGAAAATTATGCCGCTCGCCCCTGCCTTGCAACGGGTAGTCCTTGCGCAACGGATGCGCCGTAAATTCATCGGGCAGGACGATCCTCCTTAAATCGGGATGCCCGGAAAATCGAATCCCAAACAGGTCCCACACCTCGCGCTCCAGCCAATTGGCCCCTTCCCATAGACCGGTCGCCGACGGAACCGCCGGTTCCGGATCGTTGACAAAACTCCGCAAAGTGATCCGCTCGCCGCTTTCGCTGTTGGCCAACACGTAAACCAGGCCGAAACGATCCTTTGCATCGCGGTAGAGCAAATAATCGACGCAGGTAATATCCACTAAAAAATCGAAACTCCACTTTTCCTTCAGCGCCTTTAGCACCTCGTAAAGCAGCCCTGCCGGCACGACTACCCGCGTCTGCCCGCGAAATTCGCTAATTCCCAGCGTCGGATAAGCGCTTTTCAATGCATCAATTGTAGCTTGTTCGGCCATCTTTTCATCCCTCATCCTTCTTTTTCATTCCTGCAACGCCCGCTTGGGACGTTGTCCTCTCGGGTGCGTCCAATTCCCGGCACATGACCGTGCCCTCTCGCTGAATTTTTTCCTGCAAGTCGATTATCGATTGGATCAGTTGCTCGGGGCGGGGAGGGCAGCCGGGCACGTATATATCCACGGGCATGAACCGGTCGATGCCCTGCACTACGCTGTAGGTGTCGAACACTCCGCCGGTCGACGCGCAGGCCCCCATCGATATACACCACTTCGGCTCGTACATCTGCTGCCATATTCGCTGCAATACCGGCAGCATCTTCATCACTACCCGGCCGGCCACGATCATTAAATCGCATTGCCGGGGACTGAAACGAAATACCTCCGCCCCAAACCGCGCCAAATCGTGCCGGCTCGCTCCCGGTGGCCATCAGTTCGATGCCGCAACAGGCCGTGGCAAAGGGCATTGGCCATAGACTGTTTTTACGGCACCAACTGACCAACTCGTCGAGCTTGGTGATTTGCACGTTGTCGGGCAGTTCAGTCGCCACGGGAAAACTCCGAATGTCGGCCATTTGTGTTTTTTAACGCCAATGAAAAATCCCTTTTCGCCAATCGTACACAAAGCCCAGGGTCAAAAGAACGATAAAAAGCATCGCCCCGGCAAATACCAAATTCCGATTTTGCACCAATCCTCCGGCTACCGCGGCGTCTATTCCCGGCGTCGCGGGAGGTGATATTTCACCAGCCTCGGCAGCCTGGACCGACTGGATGCCTTCCAGCCGGGCAGGTCTTGTGGCCACTGCCCAGGGATAAAGGAACAACAATTCCACGTCAAATACCATAAAGGCAATTGCCAAAAGATAAAAACGCACATCGAACCTGCGCCGCGTGTCGTGAAAGGGATCCATGCCGCTTTCATAAGGCATGCGTTTCACTCCTCCCGGCCGGATCGGGTTAAACAGATTGGCAATTAACAGTAATGCGCCCGCCAAACCGATCACGCAGACTACGAATAAAAAGATAGGCCAAGCAGCGGTTTGCATACCCTTCACGCCTTATTCCAGGATACCCCCCGACATTCAACCCATTCTAAGACTACAACAGATTCGGTCAACCCGCTCTGGGATGCCGTCAGCGGAGGTATGCCAGGAAATAATGTGCCCTGAGAAGTTAAAAATGCGACTGGATCCAAATTCAGTTGGCCCAAATTATTCATGAATTCATACTAGCCCGAAGCGCAAGCGAGGGATGGCAAACAATTTACCCTCGCCTCCGCTCCTGGCTGGTGTTTCTCGCTCTGCTCTCACACATAATAATCCGAGCTAGTCAAATGCCAAAGAAAAATGGCTATTTAAAGATCCCTGCCCTTTCTACATTTCGAGAATCTCTGGCACAAGAAATAAAGTAGCCCTTCATAGGCGGGGCAGGGACCTACGAAGGGCAAGCAATGAGGTTTAACCCTCACTGATGGTGAATATCGTAATATTACCGAACCAACTCAACCCCAGTTTGTAGTATTGAATAACCCGTTTCGTGGATACTTCTACCATGACGTGGTTTTCAACATTTCACAGCCCATTCATACGTTAAAGACCACGATATCTACCGAGGTATTTCGATCCCGCGACCGAGGAAACCAGCGCATAGTAAACCCCAGGCAGATTAGTTTTATCTGCCTGGGGCTTTGCTCGTTTTACCGTTTACATCTTAGAAAATATCCATCACGAAATGATGTCCCTGGTAATAGCGTTCGCCCGTATGACGCTCACTCTTGCAACAAAATGGGGTCAGCTCATAAACCGAAAAGGGGTGATCCTTTTGGTGCTGCGGATAATAGTTTTCCCATTGTTTGTTGTACACCGGGATCCGCATCTCAGGAGGATAACGGTAATACATGTCGTCGCTGCTACGGTAGTAGTCATTCCCCCAGAAGTTTTGGGGATAATACACATACGGGTAATGGTACAAACGATTCCAATCCTGGGCGCTGTAGGTATGCCCCCATTGACGTCCATAAGCCATTTGGGCTTGGGCGTCGGTCACATTCATAATGGCCCAAATCGAGGCTGCGCAAAGCAGCATCAGGAAGATCCTACGGATCATGGATTCCCCCCTTATAACTGTCTGAGAAAATGGCAACTTAATGCCGTTACACTGGGTCGGTTATTTAGACCATCGGCACTCCATACCACCGGCATTGAAAGAATATCCGATACAGACCATATAAACGTCAGGACTGGTAAAAAAGGCAAATTATTCTAGATCCTCACTCTTAGACACTCCCCTTATTCGTGCATTTCTGTCGTTCCTTGCATATTCAAGGCCGGCATCTATCCTCCGCCTTCTGCAAAAACCGCATCTAACCCATCTTTATAAGTCGGGTATTTTAACTCGATATCCAATTCCGTCCGCATTCGGCTGTTTGACAGTCGCTTGTTGCCCGAACGTCGATTTTTATCATTCTGCCAAGATATTGGTTCCTGAAATTGAGGATTGGCAACATTTAACAATTTGGCAAGATGGGTAATGTAATCGCAATATTTTACAGGATGACCATCAGCAACTATGTATGTTCGAGGCGGTTGGGCATGCGTCTCTGCGGCAATCACTATCGCGGCCGCATCCTCGACGTGAATAAGGTTCAAATATCTCTCTTTTACAGCCACAATTGGATTGCCGGCGAGCAAATCTTTGCTTCGGCGGAGCAAACGGCCCGGACCGTAAAGTCCTGCCAATCGCAAAATCACCGCACCTGGGCCGAATTGCGAAGCCGCCAAGACATTTTCGGCCTCCAAGAAAGCCGAACCAGATTCCGTTCTCGGCTGGCTTGGAGAATCCTCATCAACCCACTCCCCCTCTGTCTGGCCATAAACCGCCGTGGAACTTATCAAAATAAACCGTTTGGTCTTCGGCGATAACGCCTTTAGCACGGCCTGCAATCCACTGACATAATAATCCCGGCGCGATCGGCCGCTTGACGGCGTCATATCCCACGGCAAAAAGCACGGTCTCGGCCTCTGGCAACACCTTAAGCGTTTGCGGCCTGGTAATGTCGGCAACCACGCCTTCGATGCTCCGCCGTTTTAGCTCCTCGGCCCTGGCCCGACTGCGACGTAACGCCCACAACCGCTTGACCGGCTTCAAGCCATAGCTTCGCCACACGTATGCCCAGATATCCGCAACCCACGATCAGCTTGGTCATGGCCTATCGTCCAAGGCCCCAGGTTTGTCCCGCTTTTGACCGCGCAATTCCAGATACGCGCTGAGCATGATTTGAGCCGCCAACTTGTCAATGCGTTTTTTGCGGCGCTTGCTGGTCAGGTCGGCGTCCAGGAGCAGATTTTCAGCCTCGACGCTGGTAAATCGCTCATCGAAAAAATCCACCGGCACCCCGGTCACCTCACCCAGCCACCGGCCGAACTGCCGGGCTTCGACCGATTTGGGGCTTTCCCGGCCGTCCAGAAACACCGGCAATCCCACCACGAACAGCGCCACCTCCTCCTCTTCGGCCAATCGCTTAAATCGTTGCGCATCCAGTTCCGCATTCCGTCGGGTGTAGGTTTCCATCGGGCTGGCTATGCTCCGCCCTGCATCGCTCAGCGCAATGCCGACCCGCACGGTTCCATAATCGATGCCTGCCACGCGCCCGGGAGATCTTGGTTTAGCATTCATTTTCATTTTTCCAGCGGATGCCGCTCCGCTTCAGATATGAAATATCCCTTTTGCAGAAATTGGAGCGTTAGTTCCTGAACCTTGGCGTCATTCATGATAAACGTGTGCAAAACCGGCAAAACGATGAAATCTCTTGCCCCCGCGAGTTTGGCGCTCTCCACCGAAATTGTCCCGTCGTTATCGCCGGAAAGCAAGGGATTATAGCCCTTGTCGTTGTTTTTTCCGCCTGCGATAATGGCGAACTCGCAATCGGGCGTGGCCAGATTCCGCTCCAGTTCTTTCCACTGCCGGCCCAGTTGTTGTCCCGATTGGCCGGATACGGTTTTAAATACAATGTTGTCGCCAAACGCCGTGGCCATCTGTGCCTCGTGGTTTGGCGGGGCCAGCATGACTGCCCCAGCCCGGCCGACCAGGTATTACTCCCCTCTCCCTTTTCGGGAGAGGGGCCGGGGGTGAGGGCCGGCGCAGCGGACGCCTGATTTTTTTCCGCCTCCTGCCTCTGCAAATCGCCAATATAATACCGGATAACAATATTGCCCAGGCTATGGCCGACGAAATTCACCTCCTCGATGCCCTCAAGGTTGTCGATTACATGCGCCAGCGATCGGGCATGTTCGCCGATGTCGTCCCGGGTGCTGGGATATGTCATGTTAAATACTTCGTACCCACCCTGCTCCCCAAGATAATCGCACAGAGAATCCATCGAACTCCGCGAGCGGAACAAACCGTGCAGCACGATCACCGCCTTGCCTTTCATCGGCGGCAGGCCCCGCTTGATCTTGATGTCGTCTAATACCGCGCGGCATTCTTCGTATGTCCCCGAGGCATGCCGCCCGTCTTCCGCGTCCAATAGCCGATAATGCCCCGTGAATACATTCCGCTGAATCCTCCATTTGTGGAAAAACAATTCGTCCGACCAGAATTGTTTTCCGCCCATCGTCGGCATGGCGAAATCCGATTGATTTGTCTCTGACATGTCTTGTGATTGCAAATTGTTCGTAAGTGATATAAACAAAATTAAACATCCACAACCGACTTTATTCAAACGGAAAAGCATGGCAACAACATCCGAGAGCCTTCAAACAGTTCTAACAAAACCTCCCCTCTCCCTTTGGGAGAGGGGCCGGGGGTGAGGGCTTTCTTAAAGGCATAGTAGGTTTTGTTGGAGTTCCTGAATAATTGGCGTAATCATAAGATGAATATAACGCCACCCTGGTTTAATCCTGGAAAATTAAGCATAATTATTATATGACATCTTGAATCAACTACCAACATAGAAAACAATTGCCCGTACGCTTAATCTTAGAGCCATCCCTAAAGTCCCTCTCCCTTTGGGAGAGGATTAACACAATAAGTCCCCTCTCCCTTTGTGAGAGGGTTAGGGTGAGGGCATGAAGTTTTATGTTTTGAGATAGGCTCTTAAATAATCTCCGCGATCACATTGCCTGATGACTGCTAGACTCATTGCTATCGGCGACATTCACGGCTGCCTGGCGGCCCTGCGGACTATTTTGGATGCCATCGCGCCTGGAAGCGACGATACCATTGTCACACTGGGCGATTACATCGACCGTGGACCGGACAGCCGGGGCACGATCGATTCCCTTATCCATTTGCAGTTTTCCTGCCGCCTGGTGCCGCTCTTGGGCAACCATGATGTGATGCTGATAGATATCCTCAACGGCCAGCCCGACTTGTTGCCCGATTGGCTGCTATTCGGCGGCACTGCCACCTTGACGTCCTATGGCACTTCAAAGCCCCAAAAAATTCCCCAGGATCACATCGAATTTCTGGAAAACTGCCCGCTGTATTACGAGACCGAGAAACATATCTTCCTGCATGGCACTTACGATCCCAAATTGCCGCTAGATCGTCAAACATTGCAGTCGCTCCTTTGGGATAAAATCCGCCCTACGCCCCCCGGCCCCCATTGTTCCGGCAAAACCGTCATAGTGGGCCACACCGCCCAACGCAACGGAGAAATCCTCGACCTGGGCCATCTCAAGTGCATCGACACCTGCTGTTACGGCGATGGTTATCTTACCGCCCTGGACATGCAATCCGGCCAAATCTGGCAAGCCGACAAAACCGGAAAAATGAGAGATAAATAAAACCGCTTGCGGTTTCGCGGTGCCTCTCCACCCACCGCCCACTTACTTCCCTTCCATCTTATACGACACGAATCCCCCTGATATATTGCGTGCATTGAATCCGTTTTGCTTGAGAATCCGCGCGGCATAATAAGCGGTCTGTCCCACGGCGCAATGTACCCATATCTCTTTGTCCCTGGGTAATTCATTTAAACGCGAACGCAATTCGCCCAATGGGATGCGAATCGAGCCCTCAATCGCCCCCGACGCCACCGCAATGGGCGGACGCACATCCAGCGTTACCGGCGTTTGATCCGCCGCGGCCAGGCTCTTCCAATCGTCCCAAGAAGCCGTCTCCACGTCGCCGCGTAGAATATTTCCCGCCACAAAACCGGCCATATTGATAGGATCTTTCGCGCTGCCGTACTGTGGTGCATAAGCAAGTTCGGCCTCTTCCAGGTCGAATACCGTTGCGCCTTTCTGAATGGCCATGGCCAAGACGTCGATCCGCTTGTCCACGCCGGCCTTGCCCACCGCTTGTGCGCCCAGCAGGTGTCCGGTATCGGGTGTGAAAAGGAGTTTTAAAGCAATTCGTTCCGCCCCCGGATAATACCCCGCATGATGGAACGAATGTGTGTAGGTTTTTTGATAGGCCATGCCGGCGCGGCGGAGCGTCTTTTCCGTGGCCCCGGTCATGGCCAGGGTCAGGTCGAACACGCCCACCACAGCCGTGCCTTGCGACCCGCGATAATGGGCCTCTCGCCCGCAAATCACGTCGGCCGCGATGCGTCCCTGCCGATTGGCCGGCCCTGCCAGGGGGATGAGCGTCGGCGCTTTGGTGACAAAATCCCGTACTTCCACTGCGTCGCCCACGGCGAAAATCGCCGCATCGCTCGTCCGCATCTGATCGTCCACGCGGATGCCGCCCGTTGTGCCGATCTCCAGGCCGCATTGCTTGGCCAATTCCACGTCCGGCTTCACCCCCAAGGCCAAAATAACCACGCCGCCTATATGCCGTTCATTTCTTTTCGTGACCACCGTAATCTTGTCGTCCGCTGCAGATTCAAATCCAACCACTTCAGTCTCTAAGTGTAAATCCACGCCTTGCTTGTGCAATTCCTTGTACACGGGGCTGACCATTTCCGGGTCCATCGGCGGCATGGCCTGGTCCATGCGTTCGATCAGAGCGACTTCCATGCCCCGGCGGCTGAAATTATCCGCCATTTCCAGCCCGATGTATCCCGCTCCGACCACGATCGCTCGTGCCGGATTGCGATAGTTGAGCCACGATTGAAGGCAATCGATATCCTGCAGCGTGCGCATGGAATAAATCCCCGGCAGGTCGATTCCCGGCAGCGGCGGACGAATCGGCGCCGCGCCTGGCGCCAGCACCAAAAAATCGTATGCTTCCTGGCTGACCGCCCCGGTTTGCATATTTTGCACCTCGATAGTTTTTTTCGACCGGTCGATCGCCCGCACTCCGTGCCGCGTGCGGACCTCGATGCGAAAAATATCGCGGAATCGTTCGGGCGTAGACACCAGCAACAGCCGGCGGTCGGCAATCTCCCCGCCCACGTAATACGGCAACCCGCAGTTGGCGAACGACACATCGCCGCCGCGTTCAAAAATGAAAATCTCGGCGAATTCATCCATGCGCCGCAACCGTGCCGCACACGATGCCCCGCCGGCCACTCCGCCCACAATCAATATCCTCCGCGATGCCATTGCTTATTTGCTCCTTCAGAGCCGGACTGTGTCAGTCCGGTGTAAGTTCATATCAACCGGCCCGACACCACCCGCCTATCAATGTTTGTGAACCTTAGTTTTCTTCAGACCCTCAGTATTTTATCCCTTTTGCTGATCTTGACCATAATGCAATGTCATAAGAAAATAAATAATTCCATTCCACTTCAACCGAGAATCCAAAATGCCAACCAGCATAAAAGTCCCCGACTCCGCCGGACGCTTCGGACCATTCGGCGGCCGTTACGTCCCCGAAACCTTGACCCACGCCTTGGAGGATTTAGCGGCCGAGTACGATAAAGCGGTCGCCGATGCAAGTTTCCAAAACGAACTTGATGAATTATACCGGCATTATGTGGGCCGGCCATCGCCGCTTTATTTCGCCCGCCGGCTCACCCAACGATGCGGCGGCGCTCAAATCTATCTGAAACGTGAAGACCTGAACCATACCGGGGCGCATAAGATCAACAACACCCTCGGCCAGGCCCTTTTGACCCAGCGGATGGGAAAATCCCGGGTGATCGCCGAAACCGGCGCCGGCCAGCACGGCGTGGCCACGGCCACCGCTTGTGCCCGATTCGGTTTCGAGTGCGTGGTCTACATGGGCGAGGAAGACATCCGCCGCCAAAGACCCAACGTCCTAAGCATGCAACTCCTCGGCGCCGAGGTCAGGCCTGTCACCAGTGGTTCCCGCACCCTCCGCGACGCCGTCAACGAGGCCTTTCGCGACTGGATGAGTTCCGTGGAAAATACACATTACATTCTCGGCTCGGTTGTCGGCCCACATCCCTTTCCCCGCATCGTTCGCGATTTTCAGTCCATCATTGGCCGGGAAACTCGGGCCCAAAGCCTGGAACAACTCGGCCGCCTGCCCGATCTGATCGTGGCCTGCGTGGGCGGTGGCAGCAACGCCGCCGGCA
The DNA here is from genome assembly GCA_963844755.1 of Pirellulales bacterium. Classification (GTDB taxonomy): domain Bacteria; phylum Planctomycetota; class Planctomycetia; order Pirellulales; family Thermoguttaceae; genus JBEKIK01. The sequence goes on along the minus strand of CAWJPM010000006.1, from coordinate 222,876 downwards.
TGTTTTATCCTTTCATACCCGACGAGGCGGTAAAACTCGTCGGAGTCGAGGCGGGCGGTCGCTCCAACAAACTCGGCGATCATGCCGCCACGCTCTGTTACGGCCAACCGGGCGTTCTGCACGGCAGTTTTAGTTACGTGCTCCAGGACGAAGACGGACAGACCAGCGACGTCCATAGTGTCTCGGCCGGCCTCGACTATCCCGGCACAGGCCCGGAGCATAGTTATTGGAAGGAAACCGGCCGCGTCGCCTACACCAGCGCCGGCGACGTCGAGGCCCTCGACGCCTTCGACGCCCTTGCCCGTGCCGAAGGCATTCTCCCCGCCCTGGAAAGTTCCCACGCCCTGGCCGAGGCCATGAAACAGGCCGCCCGGCTGAAACCCGACGAAATCATCGTAGTCTGCTTATCCGGCCGCGGCGACAAAGACGCGGCCGAAATCGCCCGCCTGCGAGGTCAATAAAACCGCTTGCAGTTTCGCAGGAATAACTGTCTACAAATTACTTTTTCCAATCCCTAATCACCAATCACTTTAATGTCCGCCATCGACAAACAGTTTGCTCAACTCCGCGCCGCTGGGCGCAAGGCCTTTATGCCCTTCATCACGGCGGGCGATCCCGATCTGGATTTCACCGCCGCGGTAATCCGCGAACTCGCCGTCCGGGCGCAAACCTCTGCGAATTGGGCATCCCCTACAGCGATCCCATTGCCGACGGTCCGGTGATCCAGGCCTCTTACACCCGGGCCCTGGACAAAAAGATCAAGCTGGCCGGCATCCTGAAAACCCTGCAAAATCTCACGCCCGAACTGTCGATCCCCATTGTGACCATGGTAAGTTACGCCATTGTTTACCGCCACGGGCTGGAGAAATATGTGAGCGATGCGAGAGCGGCGGGCGTCGCCGGCGCAATTGTGCCCGACCTGCCGGTCGAGGAAGCCGGACCGTTTGCCGACATCTGCCGTCGCCAGGATTTTTCCCTGATCCAACTCATCACGCCCATCACGCCCCGCGATCGGGCGTTGAAAATCGCCGAGCATACCACGGGCTTCATCTATTACGTTTCGGTAACCGGCATCACCGGCGAGCGAACCGCCCTGCCGCGGTCCATCCTCGACAACGTCGCCTGGCTCCGCTCGCAAACTCCGCTGCCCATCTGCATCGGTTTCGGCATTAGCCGCCCCGAGCATGTCCGCATGCTCTCGCCCGTGGCCGACGGCCTGATCGTCGGCTCGGCCATCGTCCGTCGCATGTCCGACGCGGATAAAAGACCCCGCCAAGAAGTCCTAAAAGAAATCGGCGACTACGCCGCGGAGTTGATGGCCGCAATGCAATGAGACTCTATCCAAAATGTCCCCTCTCCCTCCGGGAGAGGGCTAGGGTGAGGGCCGAATTGCCGAAAATCATTGTGTATTTAATTCTGTATTTTTCTCATCGGTTCGCCCGGTTTGACGAGCTGCCGAATGAAAACGCATTTTTCCATGTTTACATCGTACACGTACATCATGCCCGTATTGCGGTCAAAGAAACCCGTCATCCCGCTTATGTATGAGACCGGCTCGACCGAGGCAAACATCTGCACTTGCTGCGCCCTGTCCTGGGCATGGCCTAACGGCAGGAACGAACCCGCCACAAACGCTGAAATAATCGTTCCTAAAACAAAGGCAACAACAACGGCTCGATTGTTTGTCATGAGATTTACCTCCTTGTTAATATGTGGAAGATATTTTGTTTATTCATTACTATTTAGCAAAACCTCCCCTCTCCCTTTGGGAGAGGGGCTAGGGGTGAGGGCGTCTTTGGATGTGTATCAGGTTTTGTTAGAACTCCTTAGATAATTCCTGCATAATTTGATTAAATGAATGCAGACAATGGATGTCTAATTCACGATCAAAATCATGAAGAGATGTTTCCACAAAAGATCGATCAAATCCGGGATTTTTTTTAATCAGACTTTTCAAGTCCTCCAGGTCTCGCGGCCTCCCGGCAAAAATCTTTAAAATGATCAAATCTTCTAACGACACGAATCGAATTTTCACGTTGTCGATGGCCACTTGTTTGCTTCGCTTAATGGCCTGACGCTCGAACTCGGACAGCGAGAAAACGAAGTCGATGCGAATATTGAACTCCGGATCAAGCACGGGAAGCACGAAAGTTTGCTGCAGGAAATCCTCCACGTTATCCACTAATACTTTAAGCCGTAACCGTTCTATCAAACGTAAAATCGGCTCGGGTTGCGCGGCATCCAGCTCCAGCGTAACATCAATGTCGCGCGTCATGCGCGGCTCGCCATACAACAAGACCGCCTGCCCCCCAAAAATCATGTAAGGCACGGATTCCCGTTCCAAGCCAAGCGCCAATTTCTTAAGAAGACTTTCGAACACGATTCAATATGCTCGCTATGCGGATGTTTTTTTCGATTCCTTCCAATGGATTTGCCCCGGAGAAGTGCCCTAATTTTCGCGCAAGTTCGTACATGCCGTCCAGGATCCGCAAATTCTCGGTAATGTCGGCTTTCTGTCCGGCAATCCATTTGTTTTCAAACTGACGAAATATTTCCGGATTTTTCATCATTGCAATGTATCCAACTGTCATTCCACTTCCGCGAATATATGGAAATGTCAATGCCAACCATAGAAGTTTTGGTAAAATGGGGCATAAAACGGTTGATTTGCCCCCCTTATTATACCTTATTGGCGACTGCTTATACAACTTCCATTTACCCTCAACCACATACCATCTACCCTCAATACTCCCGCTTCCTCAGCCGCGCCTGCACCCGTCCCGGCAGGCCTTGGATCCGCAAAAAACCCTCCGCGTCGGTCTGGTTGTACGAGCCGCCGCCTTCCATCGTTGCAATGCCTTCGTCGTACAGGCTGTTGGGACTCGATCGCCCATCGACGATGATATTTCCTTTATATAGTTGCAAGTTCACCTGGCCGGTCACCGGTTTTTCCGCCTCGCGAATAAATGCCATTAGTGCATCCATCTTGGCGTGATACCAGAATCCGTAATACACCATCTCGGCCACTTCCGGCGCCAGCCGGTCGCGCAGGTGCATCAGGTCGCGGTCCATGGTCAACTGTTCCACCAGCCGATGTGACCTCGTAAAGAATAGTCATGCCCGGGGCTTCATATACGCCCCGGCTCTTCATGCCCACAAAGCGGTTCTCAACCATGTCGATTCGTCCGATGCCATTCCGCCCGCCGATATCGTTCAGCCAGGCCACCACTTCGAAGGCGTCCAGCGCGTCGCCGTTTACCTTGACCGGGACGCCCGAGACAAACTCGATCGATACGGTTTCCGCCTCATCCGGGGCGTCCTTGGGCGAAACCGACATGCCGAACTCGACCAATCCCACGCCGTTGACCGAAAGATCTTCCAACTTGCCGGCCTCGTAACTTATGTGCAGGCAGTTCTCGTCCGAACTGTAAGGTTTCGCCGTCGATGCCTTTACCGGAATATTTTTCTCATGACAGTAGGCGATCATCTCCGTCCGGCCTGGAAATATTTTGCGGAATTTTTCCATCCGCCACGGGGCAATCACTTTGACGTTCGGATCCAGGGCCTCGGCCGCCAACTGGAACCGGCATTGATCGTTCCCTTTGCCCGTAGCCCCGTGCACGAACGCCTCGGCCCCGACCTCCCGGGCAACCTGCAAACAAACCTTGGCTATAAGCGGCCGGGCAATCGACGTCCCCAGCAGGTACATACCCTCGTACTTGGCCTGCCACTGCATAACCGGAATGGCGAAATCGCTGCAAAGTTCCTCCTGGACGTCGATAATCCGCGCCGACTTGGCCCCGATCTTCCGCGCCTTTTCCAAAATCGCCTCCCGATCCTCGCCCGGCTGACCCAAATCGACATACACCGCGTGGACCTCGTACCCTTCATCCATCAGCCAGCCCAAGAGGACCGAAGTATCCAACCCGCCCGAATAAGCCAGAACGCATTTTGACATGGCAGTGATCCGTTAGTTTAAGAGTTTGTTTCAAGGTCCCCTCTCCCGACCAACCTTCGGTCGGTGCCCGGCGAGGGTTAGGGTGAGGGCTGTGGCCTTGTATCACCCACAGATTTTTGATTTTGTCCAATCACCATTTTGATTGATCGAAATGAGATAGACAAGCGGGGGGTAAGATTGTTCGCTCTTTCTTGTATTGCTTGCCGAAACATCCCAAACACAATAATCGTTTCAAAGAGACGCGTCAATGTCAACGAATATGTGCGTATCCATCCGGGTGCGCTTTGCGTGGCCTTAAAGCGTGTCCTGAAATTCTCCCCCCTCTCCCTTTGGGAGAGGGGCCGGGGGTGGGGGTATCAGACGGCGAGCATCGCGCAAGCCGATTGTTTTCTTCGTGCAAGCCGCCCTCACCCTAACCCTCTCGCAAAGGGAGAGGGGACATTTTTTGCATTTCGGGGCAGTCTCGTAGGGGAGAAGTTGAAAATAAATATTGAGTAGTCGCCGATAATATAAGAAGTACTCAATCAATCAGCGTGCTGATTTACGACACGTCGAGGTGCATTATGAACCGCTGCGCAGTTGCTCTGGATGATGATTCTTATGACTGCCGGCGGAGTGCTTGCCCAAGCACCTAGCGAATCGTCGTTTCTCTCCGAAATGGCCTTGCCCGCGCTTACTGAAGCGCTCCACGATTGTGATCCTTCGGTCCGGCAGGCGGCCGTGTATGCGATTGGCGAGTTAGGGCCGGCGGCCAGGCCAGCGATACCGGCATTGGCTGAGCTTATTCGAGATCCAGATGGATACGTCGCAATTGACGCCTCCAAAACTCTAGAAACCATGGGAGCGGCGGCAGTGCCCAGCCTGACGCCATTGTTTTGCGACAACAATCCTCGGGTCCGTAAACTCGCGATGCGAACCTTACAGCAGATCGGGCCCGATGCCAAGGCCGCCATACCCGCGCTTACTGCGGGGCTACACGATTGCGACCCTTCGGTCCGTCAACAAGCCATCTACGCTATTGCGGAGATGGGACCGGAGGCCCGCTCCGCTATACCGGATCTGGCCGAACTGCTTCGGGATAGAGATGGATGCGTGGCTAACGATGCCTCTAATACATTAGAAAAAATGGGACCGAAAGCGGTGCCCAGCCTGACGCCGCTGCTTCAAGACGTAAATCCAATGGTCAGGAATCGCGCGGCACGGACTTTAAAGCAGATCGCGGCAGAAACGGTGCAGGGAGCTTCCAAAGGCCTGCGCTGATTCGCGACCAGGTTCGTTGAAGAACACTATGGGCGCCCTGCGCAGCATGGTCCGCCGCGCTCCCATTGCCACCGGGCTGTAAAGCCGCGACCATTGGTCGCGTTGCCATTGCGAACACGCCGCCCCTCAAGGCGATGGCTTCTATGCATACCACCCCGTGAATTCAATCCATTATCCTGCTCGATCAAAACAAAATAGACAAGTGGGGGGTAAGAGGTGTTCACGCATTTTTTCCTGCTATTACATGACGATACATCTTAAATACAATAATTTTTGTTAGAGCCATGTTTAAGACGCTTTGTTAGAACCATGCTTAAGACGCCCGTTTACGGGCGTTCCCGCAAAGCGGTAACAGGCCCGGCGTTTACGCCGGGTTGGGAGGCTGCGAATTATTCATTCCCCCGCATGCAGCGTTGTCAGCCGCGTTTACGCGACTCCTGCTCTTCACGGCACGATAGAAAAGCAACACAGCAGAAAACAGCCAGACGAGGAAACTAAGAGTCCATGTAATTATTTCCAAAAAAGTGCGAGTTCGTCCGACATATACATCAACCATATCGGGCGCAGTTGGGGTCAATTTTTTCTAAATCTTCGAATCGACCGACTTTGCCATCCAAAATTTTCTTCCAGAGTGAAAGAGGCATTTTCGTAGGGAAAAACTGAGCACATCCATCCGCAAATAAAACATTGACGCCATCGGGATGACAACTCGATATCCGAATCCCCTTGCCGGTTTTCATGTTCTCTAGGAGTTCGTCTACGGTCAGCGCAAACGGTTCGGCCCAGTGTTTTCCCGAATTCACGACTTCAACCGCCACGACGGTTCGTGAACTACCATTAAGCAAATCCGCAATTTACTTTGTTCCTTCGGCTGTCCAAATCGTGCCCGGTCCGATGATGGCCATGTAATTGCTCGAACAGTCATTTGCATCGCGATTTACGCTTGGGCAGGTAAATACATCGAGAGATTGCGATAATATCTTGATATTATTTGGGCTGTCCCAAGGTTCGTCTTTGTTGAGTTGATTATATAAGCTGCCTTCCTCTAGCATGGGAAGGATTTCCACCATCCAGCTATATAGCGGTCTTCCATTCTTATCACGAACATAAACAGGCGGAAAATGTTTATTTGCATCTACGTAATTCCGTATGGCCCCCCCAAACATTTGTGAACGAAGACCAATGCAATCTGCACGGTTCACAGCATCTCGAGCCAGACCAAACATCATTAATACTAAACCTGGACAAACAATTCCAAAAAACACTGTGCAAACACAATTTGCAATGCCGTAAGGAGATAAAACCTTTGTCCGATTGAGAGTCAATGCCGCGATGCACAACATCCCTGCAAACCAAATCCCCCACAATCCAAACATCGCCAACGAAGCGGCTAAGACAAAGAAGACCAGAAAGAGGGTAGAGAGGCTGTATTGCATGGGTGATTGTGCATTCGCATGTCGCAGTTGCAAGGCTCTTGGAGCTTACGGATTGCCGGACTATTTCTCAATGCCACATTCTTCATTATATGTACCGTACAATTTGTCGCAATACTGGTAATGGCCACACCCGAAGGCGAGCAAGCCAACTGGCCGCGTGAAAGCATCAAGTGGCCAATTATTTCTCTTGAAATCCACCATCCAATCTGCTACGTTCTTCGCTCAGTGTCGGTAGTGTTCTTTGAAAACCAGATTAGCGAAAATCAGCATGGCAAAGCCATCCCGAAACGTGGAAAAATCGCGATTTGATGCCCAACTCGATGCCGACCGCTGGGAAATAGTCGAGCGATTCATCCTTGCCCATCGGCCATTGTTTTACGCCAATGGATTTGTCCGATCGGAATGGCGTTGGCGCAATGGCCGCCGCTTCGGCCCGTATTTCCGCTTAAGATATCGCGAAGGCAAGCTTCAGCGATCCATGTATCTCGGCCCATCAATTCAATTAGCCGAAAAAGTCCGCCGGCTGCTTGCCAATCTCCAGATTCACCGTACTTGCCTGCGTCTTCGCGCTCGACTCCGCCTCTCGCTGCGAATCGAAAAAAAACACCTCCAAAACGCCCTCCATACTAATGGCTATAACATGAAAGGCTTTGATATCCACAAATCAAAATCCCCTCGTAATTAACTCATGTTTGCCTTTGTATGCCGGCATTACATAACCCACTGAACCTCAAAGGTTTATGGAAATTCACCTGTGTAGTCATCAATGGCGTTCGTGCCAGGCCACGCGGCACATTTTCTTTAACCTAGAATTACGCAGGGATTAAGCGACGCAGTACCGCTTCTTCTCACAGGCGGCGTCGCACTATCAGTCACTTCAAAAGGGGTAAAAAAATGATGACCAAAAATTTTTCCACCGCTCTAGCCGGCATCTTCGCCATCGTTATGTCTCTCTGTGTGCTCGGCATCCTGGTTTCGACTGCCACGGCCTGCACCGGCATTCGCCTCACGGCCCGCGACGGATCGATCATCTATGCCCGCACCCTCGAGTTCGGCGAAGGCATGGAGTCCAACATACTCATCGTTCCCCGAGGCCGGACATTCGTCGGCGAAACGGCCGACAATACGCCCGGACTCCGCTGGACCACAAAATACGGTTTCGTCGGTCCAAACGCCCATGGCTTGCCCTACGTTTGCGACGGGCTGAATGAGAAGGGACTGGCGGTGGGTAATTTCCTGTTCCCCGGAACTGCCGGTTACCAAAAAATTGATAAACAAAACGCCGACCGCGCCATCTCTTCCATTCAGGTGGCCGTTTACCTGCTCGGCACGTGCGCCACGGTTGACGAGACAGTCGATGCGCTGCATGATGTGCGCGTGGGCACAGTCGACATGGGGCCGTTAAATGCCCTTTTGGATTTGCACTTCGCCGTTAACGACGCCCAAGGCCATAGCGCCGTCGTCGAGTACGTTGACGGAAAAATGTACGTTTACGATAATCCCCTGGGCGTTATCACAAACTCCCCGACCTTTGATTGGCACCAGACGAACCTGCGCAACTTCATCCATCTCAGCCCGAATAATGCGGCCCCGGTGGTGATGTCGGGCGAAAAACTAACCGGCTTCGGCCAAGGGACCGGCATGGTGGGCCTGCCTGGCGACTTCACGCCCCCCTCGCGTTTCGTCCGCGCCGTGGCGTTTACCCAAGCCGTGCCGCCCACCGATACGGCCCAACAGTGCGTGTGGCAGGCATTCCATCTCTTGAACCAGTTCGATCTGCCCCTGGGCGCAATTCGCGGCAGCGATAACGGCAAGCCAACCGCCGACTTCACGAATTGGACGACCGCCGCGGACATGAAACATCTTCGCTATTACTTCAATACCTACCTAAACCGGCGGATCAAGATGATCGACCTCAACAAGATCAATTTCAACGCCAAGGACCTCCAGATCATCTCCATGCAGGAACCGGAAGCCGCCCAAGACGTGTCCGATTCCGCCAGGCATTGGACGCCTCAAAAATAGACCTGAACCCAATATGCAGCAGCGCCCGTTTATTGAAAGTCAGATAAGAAACGTTACAACGAGCAGCCGGCGGCTAACAGCCGCCGGAGGAAAATTGCACATATTCCGGCGGTCGTTGACCGCCGGCTAGTAACATTGAAAACCTGAGACTCAGTAACCCTAGACCTTACCTGATCGCAGGGAAGAATCTAGTTAAAATGTATAATTTGCCGATAGTTCACCAGATCGGATTCTCTGCCTCGATCAGTATGACATATATTGTTATGGATTAGGAGATTCGAAGGGATTGACTCCTCTCTGGGCATTAGGAAAGAACAAACCCTTGCTGTTTTTGGCATAATCATTACGATTGCCCGCGTTAGCCCAAACATCGCCGTCCACGGTATATGTGACTATATGCACGGCGCCATCGCATGTAACACAATTTATGCCCCCTGGATGAGCGCTGCCGAACGTGTGCCCATAGTGTTTGGAAGCGGTGCTGGGATCGGCTGAGTCGCGGCGGGGTATAAAATTCACTGAAGGATCGGGGTTTGTATTGGCGTCATAAGTGTTGTTGGGAAGGGTGGTGGTGCCAGGGGGCATTGTGCTGCTCTTGTTACAACCTGTAAAGCGCCTGATGTCCTCGTTGTCGCCAATATACATATTCTCATTGTCCGCTGATGCCGTGCCTGAATAATATTGAGTCTTGTTCATATATTTTTCAGCTACTAGAAGCGTATGGGCGGTGCCGTCGCGTATATCCACCGGTCTTATCATACTGCCTTCATAAATTACTCCCGTCATTAGGTCAACAGTTCCCAACACGGTGGGAATTGTTGGGTCACTGTAGCCAGTCGGTGAACCGTTAGGAAAACCTTGATAGCCGTCTGGTCCTTCATCATCGCCGGCATTGCAGGCGTAATCGGCTCGCCCGACGCCGTCGCCGGGTTGTAACGGATCGGACATTTGTCCATTATCGCCTATCATGTAACTTTTTTGATTTGCAAATGTCAACAACATTGCGGGCCGCCGAGAGGGACAGTTAAAAACGTCTAAAGGCGTTTGAATCATTTGCCTGGCCAAGGCTTGTTTTTGGGCGCCGGTCTGGCCATAATACATCATATACACCTGTTTCTGTTCTATGAAAGGCAAGATATTGAAGATCCATCCGCCGGGTTGACCACGCCCAGCGCCTCGGTCCGGAACACCAATCCATGAACACGACCATCCATCGGTAGGAAAATGGTTAGTCGTGGAAAGGTGAGTTTGGGTCGCCTGACCGATTTGCTTCAAGTTATTCGCACAACTCATCCTCCGTCCTGATTCGCGCGCGGCCTGGATCGCCGGCAACAACAATGCGATCAAAATGCCGATAATGGCAATTACAACCAGGAGTTCGACAAGCGTGAATCCACGAGATTTAGACATGGCTGTAGCATGCATACAGAAGTACCTCCGATTTGCTAATTATCACATACACTTATATGTAATTAAAGTAAATTAACGTCCCATTTCTCATTATCACGATTTTTAACTTTTTATCAATCCCCAAAAATAGTAGAATTTTTAATAAAAAAGGGTATTACTCCAATTATTGGGTCTTTTTATTGCTTTTGCCCCCCCTTTTTCGGCATTTCCAGTTATTTCACGAATAAATCCGCCACTGGAACGATGGTCACGTTTTCCGGCCTGATATCCAATTTGAACGTGCTGATTTGCTTGTCTTCCTCGAGCACGTTTAAGGGTTTGGGCGTGGGATACGTGTAAGGGCTGGGGGCGTTTGTTGCCAAGGCCTTTTTTAGCGACTCGGCGTCCTTTGTGACGATCACGATCTGCATGTTTTTATACTGCCAATACTTCTTTATGGCCGTGTTGACCTCCTGAAGGGTTGTCTGCTCGAGCGCCGTGCGAAACATTTCGAGGTGACTGCCCTGGATGCCGTAAAACTTGTCGTCCAGCGCGAAAGCCAGCCGATCCATGGTCGTGGTGGCATAGTGCAACACATAGTTGTGCAAGAACTTGCGCGTAAGCTCGAATTCGCCCTGTGTCAGGCCGTTATCGACCGTGTGCTCGTATTCTCTCATCGCACCGCGCAAGGCAAATTGCCGCGCGGCATTGGGCACTGGACGAATCCAAATCTCGAAAATCTGCCTATGCTGGGCGTAATTCGGCGGCGGAGTCTGCAACATCCCGCGATTGGCGAAAAACTCGATATACGAATAATCGCCATAGTTCAATCCGCGAATCTCTCGCAATACGTTATATAAATGACTGCTCGGATTGCGATGCTCGCCCAACCATGAATTGGCAACAGCCAAGGCGTACCAATCCTTTTCGCCGCGCAACACCTCGATTGTGTATCCCATTTCGATCGCCGTGGCCGAACAATCCTTTTCCACGATCTTCACTTGCAGGCCTTCGATCTTCGGCGGCGAAGGCGGGGGCACGCTCTCGGGTTTGCCCTCCGGAAGCGCGGCCAGATCGGTGCGGATCTTTTCCAGCAATCGCTCGTCATATCCGCCCCCAAGACCAATCACCACGTTGTCGCGCGTGTAATATTTGCGGTAGAAGTTGCGCACGTCCTCGACCGTTATGCTTTGCACGCCGTCAATGGTGCCCGCCGGCAAATGACCGTACGGCGTGCCACGGAAAATAGTGTTATAAAGCACAGCCTTGCCCAAATCCTCGTCGCTGGAATAGCGAAGCGTGTTTTTCAGATAATTGAGCGCATCGCTTTTCAGCCGGTCGAGATCTTCTTCTTGAAAGCCGGCTCCATCACAGCCTGTGTTAAAAGTTGATAATATTGATCCAGGTTATCCTTGTGAATCCGTCCGTAAATGACCGTCTCTTCCACCGAGGCCGCGGCCCTATAGCTCCCGGCTATGGGAAAAAGCCGATCCAGCACGTCTTCGTAGGAGTTGCTCTTGGTCGACGCCTCGGTAATCATCTGCGCTGTCAAGGCGGCCAGGCCTTCCTTGCCGGGCGGGTCGTTTTGCGAGCCGACCTTGAACCACAGCCGGAAACAGATAGTCGGATCGCTCTCGACCGGCAGTGTCACCACCTGGTCCATCGGGATAATATCGGCGGCACAGGCGGCGTTGAGCATCACGCAGAAAAATAGAATTACGATTTGCAAATTGCAAATTGCAAATTGCAAATTACAGGGCGTAGAGGAGGTCCCCTCTCCCTTTGGAAGAGGGTTAGGGCGGTGGATGGAGTATTTTCGTCCTGCCCTCACCCCCGGCCCCGCTCCCAAAGGGCGAGGGGAGTAACTCAAATAATTCAATTGGTAGTTCCGAAACATTTATTTCTCTCCTTTCAACACGGCGATTGTCAATCGCTGCGGCTGATAATATTCTTTGGCGACGCGGAGTATATCCTCGGGTGTGACGCGGTCGTACTGGGCATATAACTTATCTACCGCCTCTATTCCGCCGGTCAAGGCAATATAGCGGACCAACGCCTCGGCCACCCGCTCCGGCGAATCCAGGCTGTCTAAAAACTCGTATTTGTCGTGGCGCTTTACGTCGGCCAATTTCTGCTGGCTTACGGGCGTGGTTTGCAATTCTTTTATGGTTTCTTGAATATCTCTTTGCACCGAATCGATGTCCTCCGGATTTTTTATCATGGCAACAATCGTCCATAGCGGCGCGTCGCGGTTCATGGGAACGTCGGCCGCTATAAATTCCACCTTCTGCTCGCGGATGACCAGCTTTTTATAAAGCTCGCTGGTCTCGCCGAAGGCCAGACTGTTAAACAATCGGGCGGCGGCAAAGTCGGGATTACTGGTTTCAAACGCGATGCCTTTATAAGCCAGGCAAAGTATGGGCAACGTCTTGCCAGGATAACTGATCTCCACCCTCCGCTCGGCAGTCTGCTGCGGTTCGGGGGTGATTTTCGCCGGTTCGTATCCCTTTTTCCACCCTCCATAGTATTTGCGAACCAAGGAGAAAACAGTTTTCGCGTCCACGTCGCCCACAACCAAAATCACCACGTTTTCCGGCCGGTAAAAACGCTTGAAAAACGACAGGCTGTAATCGTAATCCTCGGGCATGGCTTTTATGTCCAACTCGAAACCCATGGTGGTGTGTTTGTAGGTGTGGACGTCGTATGCCCGATCCGCCAGCTTTTCCTCCAGCAGGAAGAATGGATTGGTGACGTCCTTGCGATACTCGCCGTAAACCGCGCCGGCCTCGGTCTGGAACGCCGGCATCAAGTAACTCAGGTTTTGAAATTGATCGCTTTCCAGTTCGGTTACCTTCTCCAAATTATCCTTGACGAACGAAATGAAAAACATGGTGAAATCATCGGTTGTCGAAGCGTTGGCATTGGCGCCCATGCCCGTGCAAATGCTGTCGTACATCGGACCGGGATATTTTTTCGTGCCGCGAAACATCATGTGCTCGAAAAAATGGGCGAAACCCGTTTTGCCCGCCTCAACCTCGTCCCGGCTCCCAGTGCGGACCACCGTAAAATACGCCGCCAATCCCGGACTAGACATGGGCACGACGATCGCTTTTAGCCCGTTGGGCAGCGTCTCCTGCTGGTAAGGATACGGAAAAACCGATCCCGCCGGCGCCGCTTGGCCCATAGAAGCTGCAAACAGGCAAAAAAGTGTAAATAAGTATCGCATAATTTCCCTCGATTAAAAAATCGCCTTAAAATATATTACTGTTATATTAGCGATCTTTCACAGGCAGGCAAGGCCGGACTGAACTTGCTCGGAGTAACTATCCGGGGGGCTGTTGTTGACTTCTTAAGAAACCGAATACAATTACTTGTATCTGGCAGTAGGTTCCTCTTTTTACAAGGAGAATTACCATGCTGTGCTACGAATTAATCGAAACCAACGAAGGTCTGACCGTGATCGAAATCCCCACCGGCGCCACCGCCGAAGAAGCGGCCCGCCAACAAGCCGGCTTGGTAGTCGATCCCGGCCCTTTCACTTCCTACGAAGACGCCTACGAAGCCCTCATGGCCTTGAAACTCGACGAAGATGAGGAAGAAGAACTGGATTGAATCCCAAAATGTCATCCTGACGGGTACCAACGCGCAGCGTTGGTCGGCGAAGGATCTCTCTAGCATTGACATTTGGTCCTCGGACGACATCCTGCTGCAAACGGATTCTTCGCTTCGCTCAGAATGACCTCGCTAGGAATTCGACAGATTTATCCCTGCCTTATTGAACTCCTCCAGAATTCGCAGATTGATCTTTTCGGCATGGGCCATGTATTGTTCATTATTCGGCGGCGCAAACCAATAAGTGATATTCAGGATCAGACCGTTCGGCTTATAATCGCTGAAAACAACCCGCGGAGATGTGTGTTTGCCGTCGATTGTCGGATGAATCGGCTCGCGGATTTCACCCTCCGCCAGAATTTCGTTGACAATCTTAATCGACAGTTTTACCTTTTCCCAGGGCGTATCCGGTTTTAGCACAAGCGTGAAATCCCGGCGGATGCCCGGGCGACGGGAAATGTTTTCGATCGGACTGTTGACGATGTTGGCATTGGGTATGCTGATCAAGTGCCCGCCGCCCGTGCGAACCCTCGTCGTCCTCAGACCGATGTCCTCGATCACGCCGTCGCAGCCGGAGCAAATTATCCGCTCGCCGATCTTAAACGATCGGTCCATGATTATCGTGATCGAACCGAACAGATTCTTCAGCGAATCCTGGGCAGCCAGCGAAACCGCCAACCCGGCGATCCCCAACCCCGCCAACCAGGCCCCGATATCTTCCTTTAATACCGATTGCACGATAAACATGGCGGCGATTACAACCAAGAATACCCGCAACGTGCGGCGGACAAGCGGCGAGACGTGCATCGCCAGCGAGGAATCCGTCTTTCTGCCGATGCGTTGGAACGTCACGTCCACAATCGAGATCAGATTATAAACGTACCAAAAAAACGCGATGTAAAACATCAAAAGCAGGGCTCTGAACGCGAAAATCTTTAAATTATCGCTCATCTGGATCCACAGCAGTCCAAACGAAAGCCCTACGGCGATCAGGAACAGGTTGGCTGGGCCGGCCAGGTCAAGTAGAAATTTAGTCGGTACCGCCCAATTGCGCGAACCGGCTTTGTGCAGTAAAATCGCGCAAATTTTTCCCGCCGTTATGCCTATGAATATCCATATTAAAAGCATTATCCAGGCAAGTGCGCTATTTTTGCTCCACAGGCCAACGATATCTTGATAATTAACAATCGAAGTGAATTTATGAGTAAAACTCTCCAGGGCGTCGGATGGTTCATCACATGACTTTTCAACGTCTCCCTTAGGCTTCGCCTTTGAATCTGTGTCCGTGCCTTTTGCTTGCTCAATGGCCGATGAAATAGCGACCCCGGTCTGCGGACCCGCTGCCCTGCAAGGCCCCGCAACCCCCCACATAAGAAGTAACAAAACGGCGGTTCCAATCCAAATCTCTCGTCTCATAAGCCGCGATGATATCGAATCTTGCCTTATTATGCAACTTGTCTACCGCCATGGAACCTACTTGCATCTTAAACTGTCTTTTGACATACTTTAAAGGTTTGGATGCACCAAAACGGAGTAAATAAAGCAAATTTAGCGTGTTTCCCGGCGTTTTGTCGCCGCAAAAGAAAGCCGGCTGTAAGTTCAAAATGTATCGCTAAACTAGGTATCTGGTTAATTTATATTGTTAATGCTTTCGCTATACTTTGGAGGGAAATATTCCCATGTTCGCTGAGTTCCATCAAACTGCCAAGACCATTTTCCAAAACGCCCAAAAGGAAAAACGGCTCACCTACAACCCCACCGACGAACAACTCAGGGCCTTGGCCTTGGAAGAACCCGAAATCATCCGCACCAAATATGATAATCTGGCCGTGCAGTCGGAACCCATGTCCCGGGCGGCAAAAAAGACAAAAAATAATATCGATAACGACTTCGGCGATGAGGAACGCCAACTCCTCAAACAAGCCCAGGAGCGCCTGGCTCGCGAACAACTCGTTAGCATCGACGTGAGCGTCGGCGACGGGTCCGATGGGATTACCGCCCGGCTGGTCCTGCCCAAGCAGTTCGCGCACGTCGCCTATGCCGGACTGAAACTTTTCAAACCCGCCAAAACCGACGACCCCACCTACCAGGTCTTCATGTTCTTCGACGAGGCGTATGAAACCAATAAGTCGAAGCTCCTGCCGCAAAAGGACATTACCATCCGCTCGGCCCATACGCCCGAAGGCAAAATGGTCAAGTTCGTGCGCAACAGCAACTATTTCGGCGAGTGGAAAAAAGGCGTATTCGCCGGCGAAGACTGGCGGGTAAAACAAGGCGGCAATGCCATCTTCCTACATGCCGGTTGCCGCAAAGACACGCTCGAAGCCTCGCACGGCCCGTACTTGACCAACTATTCCCTTTTCGTGGCCCTAAGCGCAAACGGCAAGACCAGCACCACTTGCAAAGTCCTCGCCCGCAAGGGTCGCGAACGCTCCTGGCTCATCCAGGACGACGGCGGCACGCTTACCCGCGACGGCCGTTTTTTGGGCTTCGAGCCCGGCGGCCTGTTCATTAAAACCGATGCCATCAATCCCGGCGAGCAAATCGAAGCCTATTATTCCTGCCTCAAGCGCGGCACCTTTATGGAAAACGTCTACGTCGAAAAAGACGGCACCCTCGATTTCTACAACATGGAAATGACCTCCAACGGCCGGGCAGTCGTCGAACGACGCGATTTCATGCACGCCAGCAACGACATCAACGCCCCGCGCGTCGATAACCTCTTCATTATTACCCGCGGAAACATCATACCCGCCATCGCCAAACTCACCCACGAACAGGCGGCCGCCTTCATGGTCCTGGGACAATCCATGGAGTCCTCGGCCGGCGATCCAACCCAGGCCGGCACGATCAAATATGAATTCTTCTACGACCCCTTTATCGCCGGCGATTGCGCCGAACATGCCAACTTGTTCTACGACATCCTCAAGAGCAACTCGCACATCAATTGTTTCCTCTTGAACACCGGCTGGGTGGGCGAAGGCGCGCATTTCCGCGATATCAATCTGGCCGACACCATGGGCATCCTCGACTCCGTGTTCCGCGGCGGATTGGAAGATTGGATGACCTCCGAAGGCACCGACCTGTTCGTGCCGCGTTCGGTCCGGGCGGTCGATTCCATACTGATGCATCCTGCAAAGCTTTACCCCCATGTCGAGTTCGAGCAGAAACAAAAATCACTCGATAAATATCGCGCCGAATGGATGGACCGCTATCCCGGCCTGCATCCGAAAATCAAGGCCGTGTTCCAAAAATAAACACCGCCTAGATATTTAAATGTGAGATAAGGAATGTCCAATTTAATAGCCGGCGGCTAACAGCCGCCGGTGCGATTTCGCGAGTATTTCGGCGGATGTTTACCACAGGCTGGTGACATGTCCTCCTGAATCACCTTATTATTGTGCCGGAATAATACGAGCGAAGACCATCCGGCGTTTCCACAAGCAATGCCCCGTCCGGCGCAATGCCACGGCAAAGACCTGTGATAGTTTGCCGGCCGTGTTGCAAGGCAATCGGCTTGTCACGCTGCAGGCAAAGCGCATTGGCCCGGGCGGCAATTCCCTCGGGATCCCGCTTTAATGCGACGATGTGCCTTTCCAGCCGATTAAGAAGAGCGATTAGAATCTCGGCATGATCCTGGCGCACACCGCTCAGTTCCAGCAAGGTCGTTGCAAGCGGCTGCAGTTCGGCCGGAACATCGGCCATCGAGTCATTGGTGTTTATGCCGATGCCGATAACGGCGTGTCCGTCGGGCAGCACCTCGACTAATATTCCCGCAACTTTGCGTCCGGCTGCTATCACGTCGTTTGGCCAACAGATGCCGATTTCATCGCTTTTCAGCAAAGCTTCGACGGTTTCAGCCACGGCCACCCCCGCGGCCAGACTTATCAAGGGCACAGGTTCCGCTTTGCCCACAACCGCGGCGGATTCCAATAACAAACTGAATGCCAGGCTGCCCGCGCCCGTCCACCAGCGATTTCCACCCCGGCCGCGCCCGGCGGTTTGACGATCGGCAATCACCAAAAGCGGCAATCGGCTCGCCCCCTGTTTTGCCCGCTGCATCGCCCGATCGTTAGTCGATCCAAGCTCATCGTGGTGCTCCACTTCCACCACAAACGTCTCGCGAAGAATGCGATTGATATCCATGTTGATGAGCCGGCTGCGAGGTGAAACGACGAAGTATAAAGGTCTAATTGTGAAATTTATTGTTCGTCATTCGTCATTCGGACTTTGAAATTCTTTCGTCATTAGTCATTCGAGCTTAGTCATTTCCCCTAAACTCTATTTTGTTTTTTCCGTCTTTGTTTTTTCTTTTTTCTTTCCATCCGATGCGGCTGGGGCACTGCTTGGCTTATCTGCCGCGGCGGCCTTCTTGTACGATTCGCTGCGGTAATCCGTCTTATAAAATCCCGATCCCTTGAATACCAGTGCCGCGCCCGGGCCGATCAGGCGGCGAAGCTTGTTTTTCCCGCACTCGGGGCATTTGCGTTTCGCCTCTTCCTTGATCGATTGGAACAACTCGAACTCATGCTTGCAGGCCTCGCAAACGTAATCATAAGTGGGCATGGCAATTCTCGCTAGCTGACTTATTGATCTTAGTTAAAACAATACGAATCGAGTAGCTTATTTAAAATCAGAAAAAAAATGTCATACACACAATAGCCGGCGGCTAACAACCGCCGGTGTGAATGGTTAAACTGATTTTTCATCGTTCTTACATGTATCGTTTGTCGATACGATCACCTGGCTGGGCCGCACCACTCGGTCGTACAGCTTGTACCCGTCTTGCGTAACCATGATAATTGTATTGGCCGGATGTTCCTCTGAAGGTTGCTGCAAAATCGCATGGTGCAGGTGCGGATCGAAAGTTGTGCCCAATGCCTCGATCTTCACGCAGTGATGGCTCTCCAACACCCCTTGCAACTGCTGGGCCACCAGTTTTACGCCGTCCAAAAGTCCGCTGCCGTCGGTCGATTTCTCGGCCGCCTCGATCGCCCGCTGGATGTTGTCCAGCACCGGCAGCAGCTCGCGGATCAACCCGATATTAGCATAACGGCGGTGTTCGTCCATCTCGCGGGCAGCCCGCTTCCGGTAGTTCTCCAATTCGGCCTGGCAGCGCAGGGACTGATCTTTACACCGATCCAATTCGGTGCGAAGTAGTTCAACCGTCTCGGACGAGCTTTTCTTCGTTTCCCCCGCTTGCTCCTTCTCGGATAGAGGGGAAGCCTGAGATTGAGCGGCTTGCTTCTGGGCGGTTTCAGCATTTTTGCTTTGCGGATTCATGTCCTTTGACGGTTCTTTTTTGTTGGAATGATGATGACTCACGCTACGTCCTCCATTTATTTTGGATCGTAGGGTGCGTGAAACGCACCAATGAAAAACTACTACACGTCTTGCGGTGCGATGAACTCACCCTGCACTCTGCGGCGCGTTGCTCACACCCTATTGTCTTTTTCTAGATTGCCGACCTCTCACGTATGAAAATATTCTTTCAACTTTTCAATGAAATTTTTGCGTTTAGGCGTCACGTTCGTATTCTCCATCTCGGCCAGTTGACGCAATAATTCCTCGTGGTCTTTTGTGAATTTTTTGGGCACGTCGATGTGCACTTGCACCAGGAGATTGCCCCGATTGCTGCGTGCGGATGTCGGGCATGCCGCGGCCGCGCAAGGTAAAAACTTCGCCGGTTGCCGTGCCGGGCGGAATTTCCAGGCGTTTCTTTGCCGTCCAGGGTGGGAACCTCGATGCTCGCCCCCAATGCCGCCTGCGGATACGTGATCGGCACCTGGCAGATCAAATTCTTGCCGTCGCGCTGGAACAGCGAATGCTC
Source organism: Pirellulales bacterium (assembly GCA_963844755.1). Lineage (GTDB taxonomy): Bacteria > Planctomycetota > Planctomycetia > Pirellulales > Thermoguttaceae > JBEKIK01. The sequence continues at coordinate 203,366 of CAWJPM010000006.1, read as the reverse complement.
GCTTACGTGGATGAAACAATAGCAATCGCCGGTCGGGCCGCCGTTGGGGCTCGGATCGCCTTCGCCGCTTAAACGCATTTGCGTGCCGTTGTCCACGCCGGCAGGTATATTCACCTTATGGGTGATTTTTACCTGTACATAACCCCCTCCGCGACATTCCCCGCAAACCTCGCGGATCACTCGCCCGTGGCCGTGGCAGGATGGGCAAGTGGTTTGGATGGAAAACACTCCGCTCGACTGCACTACCCGGCCCCGTCCGCCGCAGTAACGGCATGTTTCCGGACTGGTGCCCGGCTTTGCCCCGGACCCGTTGCAAGTGCCGCAACGCTGATGCCGCGCGAAGCGGACGATCTTCGACGTGCCGTGGGCGGCCTCGATCAGATCGACCGTAACCTCGGTATGAACGTCGCCGCCCCGATGCACCCGGTTCCGCCCGCCGAAAAACTCGCCGAACAGGCTGTCGCCGAAAATATCGCCGAAAGCCTGGAATATATCGCCGATGTCGTGGAAATGCGGGGCACCGCCTTCCAGCCCGGCAAGTCCGTAACGGTCGTATCTGGCCCGCTTTTCCGGATGGCTTAATACTTCAAAGGCCTCGGCCGCTTCCTTGAATCTGCCAACCGCCTCGTCGTCTTCCGGATTGCGATCCGGATGATATTTCAACGCCAATTTGCGATAAGCCTCGGAGATCTGCGCCTCCGTGGCAGTTCGCGTCACCCCAAGCACATCGTAAAAATCTCGTTTATCCGACATCGTCGCCATATTTCAAAAGTCCCCTCTCCCTTTGGGAGAGGGCTAGGGTGAGGGCATTTGGTACTGGTATTAGTTATTTAATTCTACCGCATAATCTCTTCAAATGCACTGCCATTATGCAAAAGGCCACCCCGTGCCGAGGTGGCCCTTAATAAACAACTCGGCGGAATTTTTCCGGCCGGTTATCGTATGCTTCCTTCCACCTGCCGTTTCTTTTTGTCGTCTTTGTCCAGGTCGGTGACCAAGGTTTCGGTGGTCAGCATCAGTCCGGCGATGCTGGCCGCATTTTGCAATGCGGATCGCACGACCTTCAACGGGTCGATTATGCCCGCCTTGACCATATCCACATACTTGCCCGTGTTGGCGTCGTAACCCGTGTTGGCCGATTTTTCGCTCACCTCGTCGGCTACCACCGAACCGTCCACACCGCAATTATCGGCGATTTGTCTTAATGGCTGGGACAAGGAATGGAGGATAATATCCACGCCGATCTTCTCGTCGCCCCTGGCACTGCCGCGGACCTTTTCCACCGCCTCGCGGCAACGCAGCAAGGCGACGCCCCCGCCGGGCAAAATGCCTTCCTCGGCGGCCGCCCGGGTGGCATGCAATGCGTCTTCCACGCGGGCCTTCTTCTGTTTCATCTCCGCCTCGGTGCTTGCGCCAACCGAAACCACCGCCACTCCGCCGCACAGCTTCGCCAGCCGCTCCTGGAGTTTTTCGCGATCGTAATCGCTGTCGGTGTTTTCGATCTGGTTGCGCAACTGTTCCGAACGGGCCTTGATGTCCGACTGCTTGCCCGCGCCTTCCACGATCGTGGTGTTGTCCTTGTCGACCATGATCTTCTTTGCCCGGCCGAGTTGATCGAGCGAGACGTTTTCCAATTTCACGCCCAAATCCTCGCTTATAAGCGTGCCGGCCGTGAGAATGGCGATGTCCGAGAGCATGTTTTTCCGCCGATCGCCAAAACCCGGGGCCTTAACCGCGCAGATTTGCACCACGCCGCGGAGTTTGTTCACCACCAGGGTGGTCAACGCTTCGCCTTCGATGTCCTCGGCAATAATCAACAGCGGTTTGCCGCGCTGCATCACTTTTTCCAGAAGCGGGATCAAGTCCCGCAGGTTGCTGATTTTTTTCTCGTGAATGAGAATAAATGCGTCTTCCAGCAGGCAATCCATCTCCGGGCTGCGATTGATGAAGTAGGGCGAGAGATAACCCTTGTCGAACTGCATCCCTTCCACGACCTCGTATGTGGTTTCGGCCGTCTTGCCTTCTTCGATGGTAATTACGCCGTCCTTGCCGACTTTATCCATCGCCTCGGCCAGCAGGTTGCCGATCTCGTGATCGTTGTTTGCGCTGATCGACCCGACGTTGGCGATCTCTTCCTTGCTGGTTACCTTTTTAGCCATCGTGTACAGATTGGCGACGGCCGCTTCGACGGCCTTGTCGATGCCCCGGCGTATGGCCGTGGAATTGCTGCCCGCCGCCGTATTGCGCAGGCCTTCGCGGAAGATCGCCCGGGCCAATACCGTGGCGGTCGTGGTGCCGTCGCCGGCCACGTCCGAAGTCTTCGATGCCACTTCGGCTGACCAGCTTTGCGCCCATGTTCTCGAATCGGTCTTCAAGCTCGATTTCCTTGGCCACGGTTACGCCGTCCTTGGTAACGGTCGGACCGCCGTATGATTTATCCAATATTACATTGTGTCCGGTCGGTCCCAATGTGACGGCGACCGTGTCGGCCAGTTTTTCCACTCCCCGCAGCATCCGCTCGCGGGCATGATGTTCGTATAAAAGTTGCTTAGCCACTTTTGATCCTTTATTGATTTTCAATTAACAGTTTTTGGTTCATAGTTCAAAAAAGGGCTGGGCACTTTAGTGCCCAGTGCGAAACCGCAAGCGGTTTTATTGTTTTACTTCACCACCTTGGCCAAAATGTCCGATTCGCGGACGATTTTTACCTCGCGGCCATCGACCTCGATCTCCGAGCCGGTGTATTTGCCGTAGATTACTTCATCGCCAACGGACACCGAAAGTTTACCCCGCTGGCCGTTATCCAGTAGTTTGCCCGGCCCAATGGCCAATACGGTGCCGCGCTGCGGTTTTTCCTTGGCCGTATCGGGCAGGACGATGCCGCCCGCCGTGACTTCCTCGGCCTCAACCGGTTCCACAACCACTCGATCATCCAACGGCTTCAGATTGATATCCTTCATAATTAATCCCTCGTGTATTTGTTCAATTTGCAATTTGAAATTAAAATCTTGTTCCCAGGCTCTGCCTGGGAACACGCTGTTCCCGAGGCTTCACCTCGCTAAATCATGGCATGAACCATGACAAAAAAGTCGTTCCCAGGCAGAGCCTAGGAACGAGTTGTTTAAAATCCTCCCATGCCGCCCATGTCCATGCCACCCATGCCGCCGCCCATTCCACCCATTCCCATGCCGCCCATGCCACCCATGCCACCGCCGCCATGCCCGTGACCAGCGTGTCCTTTTTCGTCTTCTTCCTTGGGAATATCGGTGATCAGGCATGAAGTCGTAAGCAGCAATCCAGCCACGCTGGCGGCGTTCTGCAAGGCGGTGCGAACCACCTTCGCCGGATCTACAATGCCCGCCTCGATCAGATTGCAATACTCATCCTTTTCGGCGTCATACCCGTCGGCCTTGCCTTTCATCCTCCGCACGCGATTGACCACCACGGCCCCGTCCTGGCCGGCGTTTTCCGCAATCGCCCTAAGCGGTGCGTCAAGCACGTTCCCGACAATCTTCGCTCCTAGGGCTTCGTCGCCCGAAAGATCCAACTTTTCCAGCGCCTTATCGCTGCGGAGCAAGGCGACTCCACCGCCGGGCACGATCCCTTCGGCCAAGGCGGCCTGCGTGGCGGCCCGGGCGTCTTCCATCAGCATCTTTCGCTCTTTCATTTCCGTCTCGGTGGCTGCCCCGACGTGAATCTGTGCCACTCCGCCGGCCAATTTGGCCAGACGCTCTTGCAGCTTTTCTTTATCGTATTCGCTGGTCGTGGTCTCGATTTCCTTGCGGATCTGTTCGGCCCGGCCCTCGATCGCCTCTTTGCTGCCCCCGCCCGATTACAATGGTTGTGTCTTCGGACGTAACGGTCACCTTTTTCGCGGAGCCTAAATCCGAAATCTTCACCGACTCCAAGGTTACCCCGAGGTCTTTGAATATGGCCTGCGCCCCGGTCAGCGTGGCGATATCGCCCAGCATGGCCTTGCGCCGGTCTCCGTAGCCTGGGGCCTTTACGGCACACACGTTCAGAATGCCGCGGAGCTTGTTGACCACAAGTGTTGCCAGGGCCTCGCCTTCCACGTCCTCAGCGATGATCAAAAGCGGCTTGCCTGCCTTGCTCACGGCCTCCAACAGGGGAACGAGGTTCTTCGCGCTGGATATTTTTTCTTCATGGATCAGGACCATGCATTTTTCGAATTCCACCGATTGCTCGTCCTGGTTCGTGACAAAATGAGGCGAAAGGAAGCCGCGGTCGAACTGCATGCCCTCGACCACGTCCACGTATGTTTCCGATTGCTTGCCTTCCTCGACTGTAATCACGCCGTTTTTGCCCACCTTGATAAAGGCGTCGGCCAGAACCCCGCCGATAGACGCATCGCCGTTTCCCGCTATGGTCGCTACCTGCGTAAGCTCCTTTTTGTCCTTTTCATTGACTGGCGTGGCCATCTTTTCGATGTATTTCGTCACGGCCTCGGTCGCCTTTTGGATGCCGCGTGAAAGCGACATGGGATCGGCCCCGGCGGCCACCATCCGCAGCCCGTCCCGATAAATCGCCTCGGCTAAAAGGGTGGCCGTCGTGGTGCCGTCGCCCGCCACGTCGTTGGTCTTCGAGGCGGCCTCTTTGACCAACTGGGCCCCAAGGTTCTCGTACGGATCGTCAAGTTCGATCTCCTTGGCCACGGTCACGCCGTCCTTGGTGATCTTGGGCGAACCCCACCCCTTGTCTAATACTGCGTTGCGTCCCCGGGGACCCAATGTGCTAACCACGGCCCGAGCCATCTTGCTTACACCAACGGCCAAGGGCTGCCGGGCGGCGTCATCAAAAACCATCTGTTTTGGCACAGCGGATTTCCTCCTATTGATAAATATATTTATACTTCCACGGCCACAAATGGCAGCCGAGATCGATTGGCAATAGAAAAAAGCAAGCGGCGTGCCAAAATCGAGATTATTTATCCTAAATGCTTGTGGTTATGTAACATACGTCGATCAGCCTGCAAACAGGCATCGGTAGTGCTCAAAGTCTGTTTTTCCCCGCATGTCATTCTGGCAGCCGGTTGGAAATATCTCAAATCTGTGCCGGTATTTCACATTTATCACCATATTTCAACCTGGTTGGTTGAAATATGCTTATCTCCGCGATTCGATCAAGGCACGCACCAGAATCGGCCAGGCTATCGTGGCGTCGCAATGCACCTCGGCAAAACGCCCGCCCTCTTCGCGGCTTACGAATTTACCCCAGGAAACGCCTTCGCGAATAGGTGCATCCGCTCAATCCGCCCCAGTGCACCGGTTCCGGGCAAATCCGCACCGCATAGCGGAACCGCGGCACGGGAAGATCGGCCCCCATCCGCATGTTTATGGTCTCCACAAACGGCCCCACCTGCTGGGCCCAATTCCTGGGCACGCCCCCGCCTATGGTAAAAATGCCCAAGCGCTTGGCCTTTAGATATCCGCTGGGCATAGTTGTGCAGGTCCAGAAAAGGATTATAAGACGGAACAGGGGCAAAGAATTTTTCCAAATCGGCCTCTTTGCCCGGCACAAAATCCCGCTCCAAGGCGTGCTTGGCCAGGTCCAGCCCCAACTCCGAATCGGTCAAGGCGGGCACGTAAACCGGCGTCTCGCGCCGATACGCACAACCCAGGATGCTGGGCATTTGCCCGGTTTCCAAAAGTTTTTTCCCAATCGCCCGATTTATCAGCCAGGAACAACTCGGCTGGGAATGATCCATCTCATCCAGCACTTCCTTCACCAGGTTCCAAGCCCGGCATAGATTGGCCTCCATCTCCACCGTGTCGTACACGCGATTGTAGCCCCAGGTATAAAGCTGTTTGTCGGTAACGTGGGGATCGGCCTTATAATGCACTCCGCCGGTGGCCTCCGAAAGACCGTGGGCCATGATCGCCCCGGTGCTGACGATGATATGTGCCAGGCCGGCGTCGATCATTTCGCACAGCACTTTGCCCATTTTCGCCACGGTCATCGCCCCGGATACCGTGACCACGATGGTGCAATCCGGATCCGCGGCCATGGCCGAGAGCACTTCAAAGGCCTCGCCCAATTCCCGGCCCCCAAATGCCGTTCGCGACATCCTTCGCAGCATGTCGGCAAAGCCCGTTGCTTGCCGAACGTCTATCGCTTCCAGAGGTTCCAGACCGTCTTTTCCGCCGTCGTGCAGTTCTCGGGACATGATTATTATCTAAAACAATGGTAAATCTGAGCTACCCGCATCCTCATTTCAGGGTATAAAGCAGCAGATGTCAAGTGAGGGTCCAAGGAGGAATTCAACTTGCCATTAAATGCAAAGCCTTGTAAAGTAACTGTCATACCAACGCGGAAACCGTCGGACATCTTTGACACCAACGTAAGGAGGAACAGGATTGGGAGAGCCGCTCGTACCACGAGAAGTTTTTTTCACCAAGGGCATAGGCAAACATAACACCCGCCTGCAAAGCTTCGAGTTGGCCTTGCGCGACGCGGGGATCGAGATTTTTAACCTCGTCCGCGTGTCGAGCATCTTTCCCCCCCACTGCAAAGTAGTCTCGAAAAAGCAGGGACTGCCCAAGCTCCAGCCCGGCCAGATCGCCTACTGCGTTTTGGCCGAGGCCTCCACCAACGAACCCTCGCGGATGGTCGGGGCGGGCATCGGATTGGCCGTGCCCTCCGCCGGTGAACAATACGGATACATCAGCGAACATCACGACTTCGGCATCACCGAGCCCCGACTCCGCGATCTGGTCGAAGACATGGCCGCCACCATGCTGGCCACCACGCTGGGCATCGAATTCGATCCCGAGACGGCTTACGACTACCGCAAGGAAATCTACCACATGTCCGGCAAGATCATTCAAACCCGGGCCTGCGTGCAAACCGCCGAAGGCGATAAAAAAGGCCTCTGGACCACCGTCGTCGCCTCAGCCGTGTTCGTGGTCGATTAACAATATCAAGGAGTGGTCAGTATACTGACCCACTGAAAACCTTGAACTGAAAACTGAAAACCTTGTCTGAACCCCGAACCCTGACCACTGAACCCTTTGCTTGCGGCCTAATGCCCTGCCGCATCTTCGATGGGCGACGGAACCGACTGCAAAAATCGCCCCCCGCTTTCGTACCAACCCTGCTTTGTAAATCGGCACCATCTTATATCGGTGAGAAAACCCAGCCAATGACCATTGCATTCCAGCGATGCTATCATGCGGCGATAAGGCAACGGCTTGGGATGATAGAAACCCAAACCGCGGTTGGACAAATGCTTGCCCACCACCGCGATGCTTTTGCCCTCCGGCGTAATGCCGTCTTCGGCAACCGGCGTGAGATGGATCAAGTAAGGGAACGGATAGCGGTTCTCATGCCGCTTTTCCAATATTTCCCGTTCGCTATATAGCGCACTCATCAATACCATCACTTGCCTGCGGACGTCGTCCTCCGGACAAAAATTGCTTTGCTGAAGTAGATCAAGCTGCGGATCATCAAGCTGAATCATGTGTGATCACCAAATTTAAATGACTTTTTGCCCACCCGCCTGCGCAGTCGATGGGCGAATGGATTATATGGGATATATGGCCTTTGCAGGCACGTGAACGCAATATGAAAAGACCAGTCGGCGGAAAAAATCAATCTTGCCCGATCAAGCGGCTAACCGGAGAAGTCATGCCCCAGGCGCTCGATCGTCGAATGACCAAATAAAACCTAGTTCATAAATCCCAGGATGTCAAACGCCTCATCCATCTTATTGGCCTTGAACATGGCAATCGCCCAATTCCGGTAAACCTCCCACACGGCATGCTGGAAATATGCATTCTCCGGCATTTCTGACGCCGCTTGCTTTAACACTTCCACGGCCTCCGCGTATTTGCCTTCCTTGCACAACTCTTGCGACCATTGATGATGTACGTGTACAAAATTGAGTGAAAACGCCTCGTAATGCGGATCAATCGCCAGCCCTTGACGAAGCAAATCCGCGGCCCGGGCGTAATCGCCCGCATTGCCCAAATCGATGGCCCAATTGTTGATCGTAGCCAAAAAATTACCCCGGGCGGTGCTGCTTTGCGGATCCAGCCGCAGCGCTTTGGCGTTGGCCGCCGCCGCGTCGGCAAAGCGCTTTTCCGCCAGGAAATCGATGCCCCGGTTGTAATAGATCATCGCCGTCAGTTGAATAGGCGAAATTTCCCGCAATTTGGCCTTGTCATTATCAGGCTTCTGCCCAATCGTTTTCTGGGGACTGTCCCGATTTTCGTGTAACGAAATTGAGACTGTCACCTTCTCTTCCGCATCCATTTTTTGGGAACTGTCCCGATTTTCACTTAAGGGCTTTAATAAAATCTCCCCGTTCCGGGCGCCGACCGTAGGTTGGTCGGGAGAGGAGTTAGAGGGCTTTAACAAAACCTCCCCTCTCCCTTTGGGAGAGGGGCTAGGGGTGAGGGCATTTTCAAATGGATGCAAGGTTCTGTTATCGCTTCTTACTAAAAATGGGCCTGTCCCCTTCCCTTCCATATTATTTAAAAGTCGATCGTGCTGCATACAAAACCACCGCGGACAAGTGGTTTCCACGTCAAGCTGACCGTCCGGCAAAAAAACGCGGCTTAAAACGTGTCCCGGCGTCTCCAGCCCGCTACATGAAAATCCCATCTCGCCGGCCAGGCAGTTGAACAACACCGTGGCGCTCACGCAATTAAATCGGCCCTCATCAAGTGCCTGACGCAAATCGGTGCATTGGATGTCGTACTTCCCTTTGAGAATTTTGCCGTGCAAAAATGTAAAAATCGCCTCGACCTGCCGCCGCGGCGAACCGTCCGCACCGCCAATCTGCTTCAATTCCCCGGCCCATGCCGCCATGCGATCCCGGTAATGCCCCAATTCGGCCGAATCATTTACCCCGCTGGCAATCAATGCCACATCCAGCAGCGAAAATTCATCCAATCGCCCATCCGCCGCATCATCAAATAACCGTTGTTCCAATTCTTGGGGACAGTCCCATTTTTCGTGAAATGAAAATGCGACTATCCCCTTCTCAAACTCCGATTGTAAAACCGCCTGATTGATATCTGCCCAAGCCGGCAGACAAATACTCAGCCACAGTGCCAGCGACCAAATCGAAAATGTGAGCAAGGCTTTTTGCATGACTTCTGCTTGTTGCGCTTCTAGCGATTATGCCGCCTACGGACAGTTTTCCGACGGCGGAATCTCATCCAATCGCAACAAACATAGGATGCAAAAACTCAACAAACAGACAAGAAGCCGGCAATTTAGGCGGATTTTGCCGCTCGCAGGTCCGTTTACACCAAGAAAAACCCCTCTGCCGCCAATAAAGAAATTTACCAGCCTTGAACGCCTGGCCCGTCAACGACGTTTGCCTTATGTGCTTTTGCCGGACGGCTCTATGCGGTTCGATTGGGACGAAATCGAACGTCTTGTTTTGCGCATCCCAAGCGGTGATAAGGGGGTGAACCATGATGAATAACCAACTCCCCAACACTCTGGCAATGCGGCCGCGCGAAGCAGCAAAAGCCATCGGCGTTTCAGAACGAACCCTTTGGACTTGGACCCACAATAACGAAATTCCCCATATCCGCATGGGCAAGGCGATTTTATACCCCATTGATGGTTTGCGGAAATGGTTGGAAAGCAAGGCCAACGGTCAAGGAGGACGCAACGATGGGTAAACCATATTCCAATAATCAGGCCGAAATCCAACAGATAGAGGCCGACCCCTGGCCTGATCCACTTCCTGAAGTCGCTTACACCGGACTGGCCGGTGAAATAGTACATGCAATTGAACCGCACAGTGAGGCCGATCGAGTGGCGCTTTTGGCGCAGGTGTTGACGGCCTTTGGCAATTACATCGGACGGACAGCATATTTTAAGGCCGAAGCTGATCGCCATAATGCAAACCTATTTGTCAACCTTATCGGCACCACGTCCAAGGGTCGGAAGGGTACTAGCTGGGGACAAGTAGGGAATATTTTTCAAGCTGTTGACAATACATGGTATATCAACAATGTACTTGGCGGCCTATCGAGCGGAGAGGGTTTGATATGGGCTGTACGCAACCCGATCTATAAAACAGAACCGATCAAGGAGAAAGGCCGTATAGTAAACACTCAAGAAGTGTGCGTGGACAAAGGTGTCGATGATAAGCGGTTGCTGATTCTCGAATCGGAATTTGCATCCGTCTTGAAAGTAATTAACCGTGAACGCAACACACTATCCGCAACCATTCGACAGGCATGGGACACCGGCAACCTCAGAACCTTAACGAAAAACTCCCCCGCACGATCTACCGATGCCCACATAAGCATTGTCGGACATATCACACGGGATGAACTTCGCAGACAAATTACAGAAACTGATATGGCCAACGGATTAGCTAATCGCTTTTTGTGGCTATGTGTTAAGCGGAGTAAATGCCTCCCGGAAGGTGGTGGGCAAACGAATGTCGCGCCGCTGGTATTGCGATTGCATAGGGCTATTGGCTTTTCCGAACACGTCGGGGAGATACGACGGGACAATGATGCCCGGGCGCTGTGGCATGAGGTTTACCCAGAACTAAGCGAAGGCAAGCCCGGATTACTGGGGGCAGTTACAAGCAGGGCAGAGGCGCAGGTTATGCGGTTGGCAATGATCTATGCACTATTAGATGAATCGGCCGAGATTGGCAGAATTCATTTAGAGGCCGCATTGGCCTTGTGGCGATACGCCCAGGATTCGGCCCGGAATATCTTCGGCAGCGCCTTGGGTGATCCTACAGCCGACGAAATCCTCCAATTATTGAAAACTCATCCGGGTGGCGTAAGTCGGACAGCAATTAGGGACTTATTTGGGCGGCATAAGTCAACGGCTGAAATATCCCGAGCCTTGGGAGTGCTTTTGGAGAATGGAATGGTGCATCGAGAGTCTCGCACCGATACCGGCGGCAGACCAGAAGAGTTGTGGTTTCCATGTTTGTAATTCTGCGACAAAAGCGATTAAAGCGACTTAACTTGGCACCTTTTTGTCGCTTATGTCGCTTATGTCGCACCTTCTAGGATATACATCATAAAGTTAAGATCATTTGATCGAGTTGAAGAAGTTGGATGATGATAAAAAACAGGGCCACTTGACAAGGTGCTAAGCAATGGATAGAATTAAGCCGATGAGAACAAAACAGACTGAAAAATTGAGTGAACAGTTACGGCGACTGATAGAAGAATCGCCCATGAGCAGGTATGAAATAAGTAAGAAAACCGGCATTGCCCAATCGACCCTTTGCAAATTAGTTCAAGGCGAGCGGGGATTATCAACAGAATCATGGGACTTGTTGGGCGAGTGCTTGGGATTGCGACTAGTGCCCGACAAGCCCCGAGATAAGAAAGGCGGAAGGTAATCATGGCCTCTATAATCCGTGAGTCAGGCGGTCGAAAGACTATTCAGTTTGTAGGACCGGGTGGGAAACGGCCAAAAATTCACCTGGGAGTCGCAACGATGGATTTTGCGCGGAGCTTCAAGCGGCGCGTAGAATTACTGCTTTGCGCGAAGCTGGCAAATCAGCCGGTTGATCGGGAAACAGCCGAATGGCTGGGCGGCGTCGATCACCGCTACTATAAGAGGCTTGTCGCGGTCGCGTTGGTTCCAGACCGGCAAAGGAAAATGGCAAGCGATTCTCTGACATTGGGCGCTTTGGTGAAAGAATATATATCACTTCGACATGATGTTAAGCCCCGCACTATGCTGATTTTCCGGCAAGCTCAAAAATCGCTGTTTGAATACTTTGAAGAAAACAAACTGGTAAAGGAATTAACGGCCGGGGAGGGTGATTGCTGGCGGCTGAAAATGCTGGAATCGCTGGCAGAGGGCACAGTCCGCAAACGGTGCGGGATAATTAAGCAGATTCTACGGTGGGCTATGCGGCGGAAATTGATCGACGAAAATCCCTTTACCGATATTCCGTCTGCTGCGGTGGCCGATATATCCCGCGATCATTACGTCCCAGTGGCCGAGATTCAAAAGATAATGCAGTATTGCCCCTTGGAGTGGAAGCTAATTGTCGCATTGTCTCGGTATGCTGGGTTGCGGGTTCCATCAGAGTTGCGAAGTTTGACATGGGCCGATGTTCTATGGGATGAAAACATCGTGATTATCCACAGTCCGAAAACGGCCCGTTATCAGGGCAAGGAATCGCGACGTGTGCCCATTGCACCGGAATTAAGGGTTTTACTTGATACGGCCTTTTACGCCGCACCAGAGGGCACCACACACGTTATAAGCCATCGTGACAGTGACCAGAACATGCGAACCCAATTAAACCGCTATGCCATCAAGGCCGGCGTGAAGCTTTGGGGCAAACCCTTTATGAACATGCGGCAATCACTGGCGAATGATTGGGCCGAACGATTTCCAGCCCATGCCGTTCATCAATGGTTAGGGCACAGCCGCGCGGTCGCAGAAAAACATTATCTAAGAGTAAATCGCGAGACTGAAGCGCGGGCGGCGCGTGAGAATCTAGGAGCAAAAGAGGCGGTGCAAAAAGCGGTGCAGTTAGCACCCGAATTGCTCCGCATGGATTCGCAAAAGACTGGTTTGGAACCTTCCACAACGGTGCCTGAAAACTTACCTAATTCCAGCCTTTGCAATGACTTGCAAACAGGTGCGGAAATTTGCCGTAAGTCCTTGCTACATAAGGAAATACACCACACAGGACTCGAACCTGTAACCTTCGGTTCCGTAGACCGATGCTCTATCCAATTGAGCTAGTGGTGCTTATTAACACGCCGGATTCTAAAATCACCTTGCATATTAACAACAACAAGCATATCAGGAATCGAAAATTCAGGGAAGAGGGGCAAAAAGCCCGCTATTAGTGATTGGGTTTGGAGTTTTAAAAATTGCGGCTTCAATGTCCCCTCTCCCTTTGGGAGAGGGTTAGGGTGAGGGCTGTGGACGGAATAAAGTCTTGCCTTCTTTACGGGATATTTCCATGCCCCTCACCCCTGCCCCTCTCCCAAAGGTCGAGGGGAGTGCTAAATTTCCCGCAGCATTTCCGCCAGCAGTTCCAGGGGCAGGCCGACGACGTTCGACTCGCTGCCTTCGACGATATGCACCCAACCCAGCCGGTCTTGGTACCCAAACGCCCCGGCCTTGCCTTCCCATTGGCCGCCGGCAATATATTCGTCGAGTTGCGTCTGCGAAAGCGGGTCCATGCGCAACGTGGTTATAGCCACCCGGGTCAGGGGTTTGCCGCCGGGAATTTTCCACAGGCACAATCCGCTGAAAACTCGATGCTCTTGGCCGCTAAGGGTTTGCAGTATTTGCCGGGCGTGATGTTCATCCGCTGCCTTGCCCAGGATCTGTCCATTGCACTCCACAACCGTGTCGCAGGCCAATACGACGCCTTCGCCGACTCGCCGGGCGACATCGGCCGCTTTTTGATAGGCCAGCCGGGCAACCATTTCCGCGGGAGTTTCCGTGCTGCACAACCCGCACTCGGCCTCTTCAGTCGGCGGGCAGACCTCGAACCTGATAGCCAGCTTCTTCAAGCAATTCCCGGCGCCGCGGCGACCGGCTGGCAAGTATGAGTTTCAGTGGCGGCATAATCATAGTATATTGTGCAATAATTCCATGGGTTGCAACCCGGTTGCTAAATATCCCCTGTGAAAATACCCATCTCTATGCCCAATTTAAAACTCAACATCTTGTACGAAGACAACCACTTGCTGGCGGTTGTAAAACCGGCGGGCATGGCCACGATGGGCGTTTCGGACGATAAGCCCAGCCTGTTTTTCATATGCCAAAGATTATATTAAACGCCGATACAACAAGCCCGGCAATGTGTACTTGGGCGTGATGAGCCGGCTCGACGCACCGGTGACCGGCGTGGTATTGTTTGCCCGGACTTCGAAGGCCGCCGCGCGATTGACCGAGCAGTTTCGCACGCACGCCGTGGAAAAGACATATTGGGCGGTAGTTGAAGGGTCATTGGCAACCGGCCGCGGGCAGTTTCACCGATTACCTCGGCAAGGACGAATCGCACCACCGCATGCGGATTGTCGGGCCCGCGTTGCCGGGTGCCAAACTGGCAAATCTGACATATCGAAAACTCTCGGATATTCAGGGCCGGGCACCTACCGAAGGTTGGTCGCTGGTCGAGATTATATTAAAGACAGGCCGAAAACATCAAATTCGGCTCCAGTTTGCCCATCATGGACATCCGGTTATAGGCGACCGGAAATACGGCAGCCGGCAGAGTTTTCCCTTGGGTATTGCACTTCACGCCCGGCGCCTGGTGGTTACGCATCCGGTTAAAGGGGAACGAATTGTACTGGAGGCCCCTTTGCCCGATGCCTGGTATCGTTGGGGGGTAAGCGAGCCTTCCTGAACCGCTTGCGACTTCGCCTCCTCATAGTTATGGTAATATTAGGTTGGAAGCATAGGTCTTTTTCATGAGTTTGGTCGAACGATCATTATTTGAACAATGCGTATTGGCCAGCGGATTGCTTAGCGAAAAGCAACTCGATGAGGCCCGGGCAGGCGTGCGCTGGTCGCATGGAAATGTGACCGATGCCAACGCCCCGCCCACCGATCTCCAGTTGGCCGATCGGCTGATCGAGATGGGTCTGCTTAATCCCTGGCAGGCCAAGCAATTATTCGACGGCCGCACGAAATTCAATTTAGGCGCCTATTGGATCGTCGATTCCATCGGCAAGGGCGGGATGGGCCAGGTATTCAAGGCCCAACTCGATAAAGTCGGCCGCGCGGTGGCCATCAAAGTCTTGCCCCGCAACAAGTGCACGCCCGAGGCCATCGCCAATTTCACCCGCGAAATCCGCGCATTGGCCAGTCTGAATCATCCCAATCTGGTCGCGGCCGTCGATTCCGGACAAGACGGCAAAGTACATTATCTCGTTACCGAATATGTTGACGGAGTGGATCTGCGCAAACTCATCCGCCGGGCGGGCCCTTTATGTATGACCGCGGCCGCAAACATCATCTATCAAGTGGCCGATGGATTGGAACACGCCCATGCCAAGGGTATTATCCACCGCGATGTGAAACCGGGCAACGTGCTGGTTACCCCAGCAGGCGAGGCAAAACTTTCCGACCTGGGCCTGGCCGGACCCTTGGAATCGACCGCCGAAAACGATCCCCGCTACGGCAAGATCGTGGGCACGGCCGATTATCTTTCCCCCGATCAGGTAAAAGATCCTTGGAACTCCCACCGCGGCCTGGGATATTTACGCCCTGGGATGCACCTTGTATTACATCGTCACGGCCAAGGTCGCCTTTCCCGGCGGCTCGACCAGCGATAAAGCCCGGGCCCACCTCGAACTTCGCCCCCTGGATCCCCGCTTGTTAAATCCGCGTTTAAGCGGAGAATTCGTCGACATGTTGGCCGACATGATGGCCAAGGATCCATCGCAGCGAATTCCTTCGGCAACGGCCGTAAAAGAACGAATAAAACCCTGGCTGCCCGGCGGTCCCTTGGCCGACGCCCCAACCGGCGAATTGGGCGAAAATGCACAACCCATTCGCCCCCGTTCTCCGCCCGGTGGCAACTCCCCAGATGCAACGGCTTCGCGGAATTTATCCCAATCGCCCGGAACCGTCCGAAGATGCAAAGTCGATGCCCCTGCCCGAAACCAAAATCGATTATCCGGAATTGCCCCAGATAAGCGAAAGTTCCGACAGCAGTTCCAACCGCATAGTTACCATTTTGGATTTATTGAACGAGCAGGATTCGTCCGAAGAGATGCAAATCCCCTCGGCCAACGACTGGCTCTCCATCCACAATCCGATTTCACTCCTCATCGTATCCACGGTGGGATTAGTGATCTTGGTCTTGCTGATCTGGCTGTTGATCCTGATATTTCGGTAGACAATGCCGCTTTCCCCTCTCCCTTTGGGAGAGGGTTAGGGTGAGGGCATTCTGCGCCATTCCAATCTCCTCGTTTCTTACGCTCCGGCGTGGGAACTTGGAAATGTCGCCGGCACTATGGTTTTTCTATCCGCCTATCTTTGGAGAAATCTCTTTGGCCAGCGTCTGTTCCCGCACACGCCGATTGCCCACTACTTCTTAGGATGCTGCACCGGCACTTCGATCAGTCGGGGAATATCGCTCTTGAAAGAATCAACCAGACTATCGCTTAGTTCCTCCGGCTCTGTGATGCGCTTGCCTTCGACTCCCAGCGATTGGGCCAAAGCCACGTAATCTATCGCCGGCTCGACGACATCCAATCCTTCAAATCGTTCCTCACAAGACGCCGGTAGATGCAGCACTTTGGCGCAATCCTTGAGGATTTTGTACTCATTGTTGTTGCAGATAACAAACGTAACGGGAATATTATAATGTGCGGCCGTCCACAGCCCTTGGATGCCGTACATCGCCGAGCCGTCGCCGATCAACGCCAGCACGGGCCGGTCGGGCCACGCCAGTTTTACGCCTATTGCGCAATTCAATCCCCAACCCAGCGCCCAGCCCCGCTGGGCAAAATATCCGCTGGTGTTTTTCAGCGCACCCGCACGCTCGATATACCCGCCCATCGTCGTGGTCGGCGCTTCCTCGATTATCGCCACGTCGGGCGGCAAGATTCGGGTGATAGTTTCCATAAAATACAACGGCGAGATGGGTCGGCAATCCTTTTGGTTTTCGGCCTCGGCACGCAACGCCGCGCATTCCCGGCTCCGTTTTCGGCCGTGTTCTTCAAGTCGAGTTTTAGCAGACTCACGCTGCCCGGGTGTCATAACTTCGTCCAACAAAACGGCCAAATCGGCCAAAGCATTTTTTGGATGCCCGATCACGCCCACTTCCAACGGATAATTCTTGTTCAACTGCCAAGGATCTTCGTCGATATGCACCAACCTGACGTGCTCTGGAATCGGACTGGGTTCGTGATAGATATATTGTTGCATGAGTTTCATGCCGGCCACAAGCAGCACGTCGAATTCCGCCAAATACTTGTGAACCTCCGGCGACCAGAACGGCAATTGCGTCGAAGCCAAGGGATGATCGGACGGAAAACCACACCTGCCATGTGACGTGGTCGCCTCGTGAATAACCGGCGCGCCCAATCGTTCCGCAACGGAAACCAATTCCTCAACCGCATCGCCCTCACAAATCCGGCTGCCCACCAAAATGCCCGGATTTTTCGCACCGGCCAAAATCCCGGCCGCCTTACGCAAGGCTTCAATCGGCGCTCGCACGTGAAAATCGGGTAACCGTGGCGGAGTCAAATCGAGCCTTAAGGGGACCGGGTACCCTCTGGGTGCCGAGCTGCGCTCGGAGCCAGTCCCCGGACTTCGGCCATCTGCACGTCCAGCGGCAAAGACAAAAATACCGGCCCGGTAGGCGGCGCCATTGCCGTCTGCACTGCCCGGCGAACGGCCGACGGTATGTCTTGCACGCGGCGGATTTCCTCGGCCCATTTGGTCCAGGGTCTAACGACATCGACCATTCGGCCCCAAAGGATCGGCTCCTCGAACAGCATCCGCTGATCCTGCTGCCCGGCGGTGATCAAAAGCGGTGTGCCCGCGCGATAAGCATTGTAAATCATGCCCATCCCGTTACCCAATCCGCAGCACGCATGCAGGTTCACAACTCCCGGCATCCGCGATGCCTGGGCGTACCCGTCGGCAATGGCCACGGCAGGCAATTCCTGCAAGGCAAGAATGTATTTTATCCGTTTTTCGTCGGCCATGGCGTCGGAAAGCGGCAGTTCCGTGGTCCCCGGATTGCCGAACAAATACCGCACGCCGCAGCCGGCCAGCATTTCAAGCATAATTTGTACGCCGGTCATGGGCTTCATCATAATCAATTCCTCTTAGCTCTGCCACTCTCAGGGAATAGAATTCGAGATTCATTTTCATTACGTTTATTAAATCTTTGATTAATAATGTCACTAGCCGGAGGTCAACGACCGCCGGTATAAAAGCGAATCTCCTTGTTACTGGTTCCCATGCTCTGCGTGGGAACGAGAAGATGGAAAAACAAAAAAGCCCACGGGTTGCAACCCGTGGGCTGGTATTATATCATGGTGTTCCCATGTTCTGCGTGGGAACACTATAAGTTTTTTACTGATTCACGATTTTGCGTGTTTTTGCCGCAGGGGTTGGGACTTGTCTGGAAACCCGTTGTGCCTTGACTTATGACTCTGCCTTCCATGGGCGCCGGCGCGGGAGAAATTTGTTCCATCATCGGCTGACCGCCGCCGCAGTTGCATCCTCTGCCGCCATAACCGTTGCCTCCACAACCATTGCAGCCACCGCAGCCACTCCCACCTCCGATGTAATTTCCGCATCGGTCGCAGGGATCGCAGCAGTCGGGCGGATCGCCGTAAAAATCCCCCCAATAACGTTGTCCGCAGCCACAGCTACTCCAGCAATCGTGAGTAAACATGGCAAACAGTGGAGTCAGCGGTCCGCAATAAGTCTTGTCTTGGCAGGTCATCGGGCGGCAACCATTGCAGCAGGAACCGCAGGACCTGGCCCGAGGTCCGCAACCAGGATGACCGCAATCCCCCTCGCAGCAGTCGTTTTGGCATCCACAATCTTTAAGCGACCACCAATTATGTTCCCCTCCGCACGAGCTATTGCAACCGCATCCGCAATCATCGCTACCGGGGCATACCCGCATCCGCCGTGCTGATCGCTCCCAGGTAAAACAGGCCGCAAATCACCCCACCTAAAAAAATTGATTTCATCGCTTGTATTCCCTCCTTTTACAAGCCCAGACAGGGCATCGAAAGTGTGTCCGGCTAGACCTTCACTAAGCCCTTATCGGCGGAACAATCGGAAAAATCGAGAAAATTAGCATAACCGGATAAATTTGCCCTATTTACGCATACTGCACCGTTTATCTGTATGGCCAAATTCCGGCATGGTCAGCGCTTTGCTGCCTATTAGGCTGGAATCTCACAAAAAATCTCGATAGGTAATACGGCCAACAGGCTGCGCCAATTTCTTTTTCCTCGTTTTATGAATGTTTTTCAAAATGCCACCTTATGTCGTAAGTTTTTCGATGGCAAAATGTTACGATTAGCGCCCTACACCCCTGACAACCGTTTTGTCGGAGTTTATAATGTAAGTGGTTTAAAAATGAGGAGAATTTGCGTGCCTTGTCAATTTTCGTCCATTGAAGCCGCCATAGAAGCCATTGCCGCCGGCCGGATCGTGATTGTGGTTGACGCCCAAGACCGCGAAAACGAAGGCGATTTCGTGTGCGCGGCCGAAAAAGTCACCCCTGAAATAGTCAATTTTATGATCACTCACGGCCGGGGCCGGCTCTGCATGCCGATTCTGCCCGAATTGGCCCAACGCCTCGAATTGCCGCTGATGGTCGAGAACAACACCACTCCTCTTCAGACGGCCTTTACCGTGCCGGTCGACCACAAAAGTTGTCGCACGGGTGTTACCGCCCAGGAACGCACCGTCACGATCCGTGAAATTCTCAATTCCAAAAGCAAGTCGGACGACTTTTTCCGGCCCGGGCATCTCGATCCCTTGGTCGCCAAGGAAGGCGGAGTCCTCCGCCGCGCAGGCCACACCGAGGCCGCCGTCGATCTCGCCCGCATGGCCGGACTGAAACCTTCGGGCGTGCTCATCGAAATCCTCGGCGAAACCGGCGATCGCGCCACAAGAAACGAACTTTTTGCCTTGGCCGATAGGTTCCATCTTGAGATCATCAGCATCGAGGCGCTTATACGCCATCGCCGACGCAGCGAAAAACTCATTTATCGCGAGGCCGAATCCAACTTGCCCACCCGTTTTGGCCCGGCCCGGATCTTTTGCTATAAGGTCAAGTATGAAGATCAAGAGCCCCTGGCCATCGTCATCGGCGACCCAGCCAAGGCCGCTCAACCCTTGGTTCGCCTGCATTCGTCCTGTTTCACCGGCGACCTGATCGCCTCGCTCCGTTGCGATTGCGGCGACCAACTGCAAATGGCCCTGCAAATGATCGGCCAGGAAGGCGCCGGCGTGCTGGTCTATCTCCCGCAAGAGGGCCGTGGCATCGGTCTGGCCGAAAAAATCAAGGCCTACAATCTGCAGGATCAAGGACTCGACACGGTCGAAGCCAACCTCGCCCTGGGCCATCAAGTTGACAGCCGCGATTACGGCGTGGGCATACAGATCCTAAAAGATTTGGGGCTCTCCCGCGTCCGTCTTCTCACGAACAACCCCAAAAAAACCGACGCTTTCATCTACGGCGGCTTCGACCTGGAAGTCATCGACCAGGTGCCCATCGTCGGCCCCATCCACGAGCACAACGCCCGTTATATGGCCGCCAAACGCGACAAAATGGGCCATAAACTCCCATAGGTTAGGTGCGACGCCGATGGGTACTGTCCATAAAGCCGCGACCGTTGGTCGCGCTTTGCTTTTGTTTACGGATTGTTGCCCTCGTCAGCTCCGGCACTTTTTTCGTCCTTTAAATCAATCCTCATGTTGGCTGCATTGTAGAAGGACAAACTGGGCAATGCTTTTTGAAGTTCCCGCATTCCATCTTTCGTGATGCCTTTTCCTTCTAATGACAAATAGTCCAATTATTTTTGTTTTTTTAGGAATTGTATACCCTTGTCCGTAATGCTGGTTTGATCAATGTCCAAGCTTCTTAATTCCGGGAAAAAAGGCATCTGTTCCAACGATTGGTCGGTTATCGAAGTTTTGCTCAATCCCAATTCGACCAATCTATTCAATGCGCCCAATTGAACCAAAGCCTTATCACTCAGTTCAACGCCATCGAGACACAATGCCTTGAGTTGGGTCAATCGGCATATAATCTGTAAATCGCTGTCCTTCAATAGAGTATTATAAAAGCGTAAATTCTGAAGTTTTGGCAAGTCGAGCAAGTAACTCAGTCCGGAGTCTGGTAAGCGGCCGCCGGTAATTCGAAGGAGTTGCAAATTGTGAACATTCTTCAACCAAGCCAATCCCTCTCCCGTCACTGGGCATTTGTTTATTTCCACAATCTGAATAGCCGGGTCGTCGAATTCGGCCAGGTGGGCCAATGTCGCGTCGTTACAATTCCCCGCGAACTTGATTTCAAGAGGATTTGAGCTAATTCCCAGAAAAGATTTCCACGCAGGGTCTCTTGTAATAACAATCTCTTCCAGTTTTGCCCCGTCTCTTTCCATGGCGCTAATAGCCGCCTGCCGATCCCAATCTCTTTTGCACTTGTACGCACCCCAACCCAAACCTAAAGCAATGATAAAAACCAAAAGGATCCAGATAAAACGCCGGACATACAAATATCGGAGGTTCATGGTTTTTAGATTTTATAACCGTGTAATTTAGCGATAACCTCAAGAAATCACTGCACCTTCGCCTTTTGGCTCGCAGGCGGCAATTTACCCGAGTGTACGTCGAACAATCGCTTATGGGTCGCTTTTACGCCCTCGATAAAATCCCAGTAGGGGCGGTCGGTGACGTCCACGAACCCGATGTTGTAGTTTTCTCCGTCCCTGCGGCCTGTAACCGGTTCGTCGAGCCACTGGAACCAGTGTACTCCGATCAAGCCGGGCAATGCGGCCGATTGCTCGACGTAATAACTGTAGGCCACGCCCAGCTCTTTCTGGTCGCGGACCTGCACCAGGCCGGCCCCCAGCCCGTCGGCCGGCACTCCGTTGTGGAACTCTCCAATAATGATCGGGCGTCCGGCCAAATTGTAGGCCCTTTCCACTTCCGCGGTGGGTGAGTAGTCGTATATGTTGATGCTGTTTACATCGAAAAGCCGGCCCATGCACAGGATTTCATCGGAAACGTGTCCGCCGAAGCGAATGCCCAGATTCAGATGATTGGGATCGTACTTGCGGATCGCCGCGTTGATGGTGTTAAGATACTTTTCGAACGATTTGAGGACGAACTGCCTACGGCGCGACGGAGTGTCGCCTGGTTCCAGAAATTTTTTAAGTTCCTGCTGGATCGGAGTCTCTTTTCCGGCAAGGACCATGTCGACCAGGTCTTTTTCCCGACCCGGCCAAGGCGGTTCATTGCCGATAAAGTAACCCAGCATAAAAAGGTCGTCTTTCCGCGACGTGCACTGCGAGGCGGCGGCTTTGTCAACCGATTCAACCCATTTGTCCGAATACACGTCGGGCAGCCCCAAATAACCCGTTTCCATGCCCCAGCCCCTAAGCGTGACCACGTAAGGCTTTTTCTGCATGGTGTAGAATCTTTGGTCCGACCAATTCCCCACGGTGTTCAAGCCCCAGGCATCCATCCGCCGCAGGGTCAGGTCTACCCATTTTTCCCGCCAGTCCGGGCCCAAGCGGCGAAAAGATTCCAGCTATAAAAAGAGGCGCTGCGAAACCTGGGTCCGCCTGGGCCTGGCATGCCTCGCGGCATCAGGTCATCGGGCGGCAATGCGGCAAAATAGCCTTCCCGGCCTTCGATTGACGTTCCGCCTCCAGTCCCGATGCCGTTTACGCCGGTAGAGAAGAACAAGTGCCCGTCCGGATCGACGAACCACCATTTTCCGTCAATCTGTTCGACCCTGAAAAAGCCTCGTCGCCTTGACCTTTTTGTCCATGTAGCCGCCGTAAGGGGAATAATTGAACCCGCCGCTTCCAGTTTTTTTTCTTCCTCGGCCCACTGGTTTTTCAATTGGTCCAAGTCCTTGATCTTATTTGGCCATTCGGCCGCGATCCACTGTCCGAACTCGTCCACCACGGGCAATTTCTCCAGGAAATCGGAGCCGGGATCTTCCTTGGCTACCCGGACGGAGCGGATTTCGAGCGTGGGTTTCCCCACCGGGTAATCCATGGTCGCCCCTACCGCCTCGATGGCGTTCAGCCGGCCGAAAGGCCCCCAAATATTCATGAAAAACGAATTCTGCGGCCTGTTGTTGGCCGACGCCAGGTCGAAACCCTTCTGGTCTCTGCCCTTGAAATAGGCCAGCGGCATGCTCGCCCGCATCCACACGTTTTGCCCAAAGGGCTGGATCACCAGTCTGCGTGGCCCATCGGCGTTATAAAGCCACAAAAAAAAACCGCTGCGGAGATGACACTCTAAACTCCATAACCAGATAATTGTAAGCAGACCAGTCCGCAGGCAGGTCCGGATTCAGATCCTTCAATGCCCATTTGTGTTCCGATTTAGCGCCTTCGAAAGTCACCCGAATGGCGTCCGCATCGGCAGCCAAGGCCGCGCTGTGACAAGCCAAAGTAGTGACGCAACCGAAACTAAGAAAGTCTTTCTTCCCATATGCGTTGTTGAAGCGAGAGTTACGTATCATGGCAACATTCCGTTTTTGTTAGAGATTATCATGAGCCGGAACGTTACAGATCAGCCTTTATCGGCCATTTCTTGGCCACAGGCAAGGCGGCGTGAATACAGAACCATTATTTAGCCACGATAATCCCAAGGTATAGTTATGTTACGTTCGAACATCAAGAAAAACACCTAAGATCGGGCTTATATGGTAGCAACTCTGTGCTACGAATTAGTCTCGATTAAGCTATGTCATCCGGATTTGCCAGCCGGATATGATTTCTACAGGACATATAATAGATGTACCATGGTGTTCAACCGCCTTGACACCCCTTTATTTGGCCGGTATGCTTACCAGATTACTAAAACCCACTAAGTTCAGCCCACGTAAGATTTTGCAGCGTCTCGGCCGTTTGGACCGGTCGAGAAGGGTTGGAGCGTATTGCCTGAATTAGACCCTGGGAAAGTGATAATCGATGGATGCGAATGAAATCCTGCGAATAGTCGACGCGATTCACCGCGATAAAAATATCGACAAAGAGATTGTCTTCGAGGGTATCGAAGCGGCCTTGGTTTCCGCCGCCAAGAAGCACTACGGAGAATTGGAGGATATTGTCGTCGAAATTGATCGCAGCAACGGGGCAATTCACGGCACCCATAACGGCGTGCCCTTGGATCCCGCGCAAATGGCCGAACGCATCGGGGCCCAAACCGCCAAACAAGTGATGATTCAAAAGATCCGCGAGGCCGAACGCGATCAATTGTTCGACGAATATGAAGAACTCAAAGGCCAACTCGTTACCGGCGTAATCCAGCGCTACGAAGGCGGCGCGGCTACCGTGACCCTGGCCAACGTCGAGGCGATTCTGCCCCGCGGCGAGCAGATTCCCGGCGAAACGCACCATCCCAACGAACGGGTCCGGGCCACCGTGTACGAAGTCCGCAAGCAGGGGAGCCGGGTAAAGGTGATCCTCAGCCGCACCAAGCCTCAACTGGTGCAGCGGCTCTTCGAACAGGAAATTCCCGAAATCGCCGAAGGCGTGATCGAAATCCGGGCAATTTCCCGGGAACCCGGTTATCGCACCAAAGTCGCCGTCAGCAGCACCGATCAGCGCGTGGATTGCGTGGGGGCTTGCGTGGGCGTGCGCGGCAACCGCATCAAGAATATCGTGGACGAACTGGCGGGCGAACGCATCGACATCGTCCGCTTCAGCGACGACATGCAGGTGCTTATCCCCAATGCCTTGCAGCCGGCCGAGGTGGAGGAAGTCATCCTCTGCCAGATGTTGGGCCGGGCGATCGTGCTGGTCGCAGGAAGATCAGCTTTCGCTGGCCATCGGACGACGCGGACAAAACGTCCGCCTGGCCAGCAAGCTCTGCGGCTGGGACATCGAAATCATGACCCGCGAAGAACTCGACGAACAGATCGAACAGGCCGTGAAAGGTTATTCCTCGCTGGAAGGCGTGGAGCCCGATTTGGCCGAAAAACTGGTGGGCGAAGGATTCCTTTCCTACGACGATCTCTCGGTAATCGAACCGGATGCCTTGATGGAAATGGGCTGTCTGGCCCAGGAACAAGTCGATAAAATTATCCAGCAGGCCGAGGCCAAAGCCGCCGAAGCCGAAGCCGCCGCCGCCGAACAGCGGCGTCAACAACGCGAACAGGAACGCCTGGCCGCGGCTGAAAACGTGGATGAAGGCCTGCCACCGTACTTAGCCGATCAAGCCGTGGAAGAAGTCCGCCGGAACCGGCCGATAAACCGCCGCAAGAAGATAAACCACCGCAAGAAGGGGAAAACGCCTGAACCCCCGGCAAACCATCGGCAACCGGGGACCATATAGGTGGAAAATCATTTAACGTAGCACGACTTTGTAAGTCGTCCTGCCAATTGTGTAAGACGGCTACATGGCTGTTAAAGCCGTCATGCCAAGCAGGAGTTGCCGTTGCCTATCCGCATTTATGCCTTAGCCAAAGAACTGAAAATCGACAACAAGATCCTGGTCGATATTTGCACCAAGGCGGGGATCACGGGAAAGGGGTCTGCGCTGGCCAGTCTCACCGATGAAGAGGCGGCCAAGCTTAAGGCATACATGAGCGGCAGCAGGGCTTCGCGCGGCGGGGCGGGCGGGGCAACCGCTCAGAGAAGCCAGTGCCGAGCCCTCGGTTTTACGCCGGGAAGACTACATCGCTCCTGCCGGAATTCACGGGGGAAAAATCCCGGTCCTGCCCCCCAAGATCGACAAGCCTCCGGTACTGAAAAAAAAGCCGCTGGAAAAACCGGCCGAGGAAAAACCGGCCGAGAGCGCCGCCGCCGCGAGGACATAACCGCGAAAGCAAAAAAACCGGGAAAAAAGCCGGCCGAAACGCCTCCGGAAGAGGAGTTGAAAAAACCGCATGACTTCCGCCTGCCCGAGGAAATTAAAGAAGCCGCCCTGAGCCGTCCGGCCGAAGCGCCTGCCCGCCACGCCGAAGCGCCCGAAGCGGAAAAAGAAAAGCCGCAGTCGCGATAAAGATCGCGAACGCCCGACCAGGGGCATCAAATTCGCCCCTATGCCCACCTCCAAATCTCGCGGCAAGGCCAAACCCAAGGAGCCTGCCCCGCAAAAACCCGATTTCAGGCTCCCCAAAGACGCTATTCGCGCCGGCAAAGCGGGCGGAAAACCGCTTTCCGAACACCTCCGCAAAGCCGAACAAAAACGCAAGGCCTCCGCCACGCGCACGGTTTATTGGCTGAACTTCCCCCGGACTTGAAAATTCCGCCCATGGAATTACTCCCCCCGGCACGGGAGCGCCGCCGCGGAGGTCCGCCAAAAGAAATCGTCGAGACGGAAGAAGAAGGTCCGCTCACGCTGGGCGGGCGCGAAGCCCGGCAGTTAAAACGGAAAAAATCGGCCACCGCGCGCCGCCATCACGACGATGAAGAAGAAGAAACGCCAACCCCCGCGATCACGCGGAAAAAAACGCACATCAAACGCACCGGAACAAACACCGCCGCCCCGCGAAAGGAAAGCGTGGTTCTGGAAATGCCTTGCACGGTCCGCACTTTTTCCGAAGCCATTGGCGTGCCTGCGCGCACCATCCTGGGCAAACTCTTGGACATGGGCACGGTGACCAACATCGCCGCCAACCTCGATCTGGAATTAGCCGAACTCCTGGCCGTGGAGTTGGGCGTGGATGTGAAGTTCCAGCGGCAAGTCGATCTGGAACAGCAGCTCATTCCCGAACTGGAAGCCGAAGACGATCCGGCCACTTTGCAGCCCACGGCCGCCCATTGTTACCTTCCTTGGGCACGTCGACCACGGCAAGACTTCGCTTTTGGACCGCATCATCGGCATCGACGTGGTATCCAAAGAAAAGGGCGGCATTACCCAGCACATTCGCGCCTATAAGGTGGAGAAGGACGGCCGGGCGATCGCCTTTGTCGATACGCCGGGACACGAGGCTTTTACCGAAATGCGGGCCCGCGGAGCAAATGTAACCGACATCGCCGTGCTGGTCGTGGCGGCCGACGACGGCGTCATGCCACAAACCGAGGAAGCCATCAGCCACGCCCGCGCGGCCGAGGTTCCCATTGTCGTGGCGCTCAACAAGATCGACTTGTACAGCGCAAACCCGCAGCGGGTTTTCGAACAATTGGCGGCCAACAATCTGCTGCCCAGCGAATGGGGCGGCGAGACCGAAGTCGTCAAAACCAGCGCAGCCACCGGCGAGGGCATCGACCAACTCTTGGAAACATTGCTCACCGTGGCCGAATTGCGCGAATACAAGGCCAATCCC
This sequence comes from Pirellulales bacterium, assembly GCA_963844755.1. Taxonomy (GTDB): domain Bacteria; phylum Planctomycetota; class Planctomycetia; order Pirellulales; family Thermoguttaceae; genus JBEKIK01. The sequence goes on along the minus strand of CAWJPM010000006.1, from coordinate 176,422 downwards.
GACCGCCCGGCACGCGGCACCTGCCTGGAGACCGAATTGCACGAAGGCCGGGGCGTTATCGCCAAGCTCCTGGTTCGCGACGGCACGCTGCGCCCGGGCGACGTGATCGTTTGCGGGCCGACGTACGGGCGCGTCAAGGCCTTGTACGATACGCTCGATCTGAACAAGCGCCTGACAGAAGCCGGTCCTTCCACGCCGGTGAATATCACGGGACTGAACGTTCCGCCCGGCGCCGGCGATCGTTTCTACGTGCTGCAAGACATCACCCAAGCCCGGGAATTGGCCGAAAAACGCTTTGCCGAAGCCCGCCAACGCGAACTCAGCGGCGGCCAGCCTCACGTGACCCTGGAAACCCTGTACGAACGGCTGGGCCAGGAAAGCAAGGTGCAAACGCTGAACATTATTTTACGGGCCGACGTCCGCGGCTCCATCGAGGCCATCCGCAAGGAATTGACCAAGCTCGAACATCCCGAAGTGCAAATCAAAATCCTGCAGGCCACGGTGGGCGGCATCACCGAGGCCGACGTGCACCTGGCCCACGCCTCCGATGCCGTGATCATCGGTTTTACCGTGGTGCCCGACGAAAAGGCCCGCGGCCTGGCCGAAAAACTGGGCGTGCAAATCCGCCGCTACGACATCATTTACCAGGTAACCGACGACCTGAAAGCCGCCTTGCAAGGCATGCTCAAACCCGAAAAGCAGGAAAAAGAATTGGGCCGGGCTTTGGTGCAGCGGACCTTCCACGTCAGCCGCCTGGGCACCGTGGCCGGGTGCCGGGTGCTTACCGGAACCATCCAGCGCGACGCCCGGGTTCGCGTTATCCGCGAAAGCCGGATCATCGGCGATTATTCGCTGGAATCGCTGCGCCGGGAAAAAGACGACGCCCGCGAAGTCCGCGAAGGTTTTGAATGCGGCATGAAGCTGGGCGGTTTCAACGACGTCAAGGAAGGCGATTTACTCGAAGCCTACAAGATCGAAGAGATTGCGAGAACGCTGTAACCATGTCATCGCGACGCGCCCAAAAAGTTGCCGAAGCCATCCGCGAAGTGGTCAGCATGGCGATTCTGACGGAACTGAAGGACCCCCGCGTCAAGGACGTCACGGTGACCTACGTGGAAGTTTCGTCCGACCTGCGCCATGCAAAGGTGCACGTTTCGGTGATGGGCGACGAAACCCAGCAGCAATTAAGTTTGCGGGGATTGCAAAACGCGGCCGGATTTTTGCAGTCCAAAATCGCCCGGCAAGTGGAAATGCGCTATACTCCCGCGGCTGAACTTTTTTCTCGATCAAGGCGTAAAACGTTCCATCGAAATCGCCAGAATCCTCCGCGAGGTGCTCCCGCCCAGCGAAGAAAACCCAACCGCCGATGCGGGCGACGAACCCGATTCGACAAGTCGAAGAGTAGTTCATATTTAGTCAATTACGATCGAAGATCAGACTATTTTTCACTCATAGCCGCATTAACAGTTGCAGGTAGCAATTTGACATCGCGTTGCGCCAAGACATTATATGTTTAGCCCCGGCGCTTGCGCCGGGAGGATTTTCCATGACAGCAGTCAGCCGCACGGCACAATTCGCTAAAGTTTATAAAATTCTCAAGAAACATTACAAGCCTGCCACGGCCAATACGGGCCGGACGGTGGCGGAGCATTTGATCTTCGCCTGTTGTCTGGAAGACGCCCGATACGAGGCGGCCGAAGAGGCCTTCGCCGCCCTGGTGCACACGTTTTTCGATTGGAACGAAGTCCGGGTGACTTCCATTTCCGAACTTTCCGAGGTAATGGCCTGCCTGCCCGATCCGCGCCTGGCGGCAAATCGCATCAAACGCGTGCTGCACGCCATATTCGAGGCCCAGTTCAACTTCGACCTGGAAGACAAGCGGAAAAAGAACCTCGGCCCCACGATCAAATGGCTGGAAGGACTCGACGGCACGAGCCGATTTTCAGCGGCTTATGTGGTGCAAGCGGCCCTGGGCGGCCATTCCATCCCCATCGATACCGGCACGATGAACGTACTGCGCCTGCTCGACCTGGTGACCGACAAAGACGCGGCGGCCGGCGAAGTGCCGGGTTTGGAACGGGCAATCGCCAAGTCCAAAGGCGTCGAGTTCGGATCGCTTTTGCATCAATTCGGCGCCGATTTTTCCGCCAATCCCTACTCGCCGGCAATTCGCGGCATCCTTTTGGAAATCAATCCGGAGGTGCAAAACCGGCTGCCCAAACGCAGGGTGGAACCTCAATCGCGGAAGAAGTCGGCGGAACAGCCCGCTGCCGAGTCGGCCTCCGGCGGCAAAACTTCAGCCGCCAAACCGGGCCAAGGCGCCGAAAAAGCGGGAGCACGGAAAAAAACTCCGCCCACTCAAGCCGCAACGCCCGAACCCGCCGCCAAAAAAACCAAAAAGAAATCGGCTTCCACGCCTGAAACGCCCGCCGAACCGGCTGAAAAACTCCCGACTCGCGAGACCGCTTCGCCAAAAAAGAAATCGGTCTCCGAAGGGCTCTCCAAACGCAAACCGCGATAAAGAAATGGGGAGACTGCTCAGTGCCCACCCGCTTGTTTCGGTTATTATCGATTGTGTTATGCATTGCTCTGGCAGCGGCCCTGCCACTGCAAACGTGCGGGGAGCAATCGCAAAATGAAAAGACCGCGGAAGAAAAAGAGTATCGCCCCGGCCCGCTGATTCTTGACGACGCTCCCCTGCCCCTCTCCGGCAACCGTGCTCAGGATGAAGCCCAGCGCGACAAGGTCGAAGCCCTGGCCTTGTTCTCCGCCGCCCGGGCGTTGGAACTTCGCGAGCAGTTCGCCGAGGCCTTGCGATTATATCAGCGGGCATTGCGATACGACCCGCAATCGGCCCAAATCGCCCGGGCCATCATTCCGCTGGCCATTCATTTAAAACGCGAAGGCGTGGCGGTTCGCTACGCGCTGAAGTCGGTGGAACTGGACGAAGATCTCGATCCCATGCTGCTGCGGCGTTTGGGAGTCCGATTGGAAGAAGAAGGAGATTGGCCGCAGGCCCTTAAACTTTTTCAACGGGCTATGGCCCTCCATGCCGGAGTTGAGCCGAATTCATCGGAAGACGTGCTTTTGCGGATGGATACCGGCCGGTTGCTCATGCTGACGGGCAAATATAAAGAAGCCGCCGATTGTTTTGCCTTGGTCGTCGATGCCCTGGATCATCCGGATAAATATTCGCTTTCCGAAGAGATTCAAAAAGCCCTGCTTGAGGAACCGGGGGCAACCTATACTTTTTTCGGCGATTGTTTTTTGCAGGCCGGGCGCGTCGAAGAAGCCCGGGCGGCCTATGAAAAAGCCCAAAAACGCGATCCTAATGAGGAACTTTGGAAGTTCCATCTGGCCCAGGTGCTGGCCAAAAGCGGCAAACCCGCCGAGGCCCTTGGCGCCTTGGAAGAGGCAATGGCCAAGCATCTTTCCACCGCGGGAACGAAACCCTACGAATTGTTGGACGAACTGCTCGGCGCCCTGGGCAAAAAGGACGAATTACTCCCGCGCCTGGAAAAACTCCGCGACGACGATCCCCAAAACGTTCCGCTGGGCTATTTCCTGGCCGACAAATACCTCGCAGCGGACATGATCGAAAAGGCCGAATTGCTGTATGTCTCGCTGCTCGACAAAAGTCCCACGCCCACGGGCTATAAGAGTCTTATTGAAATCTATCGCAAAACCAAACAATTACGACGCCCTGCTCTCGGTTCTAGGCGAGACTGTGGAAAAAACCGGCGTTCTCGATACCCTGGGCAGCGATGCGATTATCGCTTTCAAAAGACCCCGACGCCATGCGCGGCCTGATCGATGCCGCCCGAAAACAATTAAAAGACGCCCCGGAAAAGCCCTCTTACGGCAAGTGTTTTGCCATGGGATTGTTGGCCATGGATGGCAAACAATGGGAAACCGCGGGGGAATTTTTCCAACCGGCCGCTACCGCCCAACCGAAAAAAGCCGCCGAGGTTTATATGGTGTGGGGCATAGGACTGCTGGTCGACAACCGGCCCGCCGAGGCGGCCAAGGTCTTTCAACAAGCCATCGACAAAAAAGCGATCCCCGACGATAATCCCATCTTTTATTTCTATCTGGCCGGGGCCCTGGCCATGGACGACCGCATCGACGATGCCCTGGCTGCTGCGCGAAAGGCCGCGGAGATGAAAAAAGATTCGGCCAAGTTCCGCAGCCGGATCGCTTGGGTCTACTTCCGCGCCAAGCGATACGATGAAGCCGCCGCGGAGTACCTTAAAACGCTCAAGGATTTCGATAACGACTACGAAAACGAGGAAAACCGCGAGTCGTTAAAAGAAGTCCGCATGGAGCTCTCGAATATTTGCGTTTTGCAAAAGAAGACTCCCCAGGCCGTCGAGTGGCTCCAGCAGGTGCTCGACGAATTTCCCGATGACATCGGCGCGATGAACGACCTGGGTTATCTTTGGGCCGATGAAAACCGCCGCCTGCCCCAGGCCCTTAAAATGATCCGCAAGGCGGTCGAGGCCGAACCGGACAACGCGGCCTATCGCGATAGTCTGGGCTGGGCCCTGTATCGGCTGGGCCGCTGGGACGAGGCGGTCGCCGAACTGCAAAAAGCCGCCGAAAAGCAGCCCGACGGCGTGATCTTCGACCACCTTGGCGACGCCTACCGGAAGTTCCATCAACCGGAAAAGGCCCGCGACGCCTGGCTAAAAGCCGCCGAATTGCTCCGCCAGGATAAAGATGAGGAAAAAGCCAAAGAATCCGAGGAAAAAATACGTCAAATAGACCAAGACATGCAAAAACGATAGAATATTAATGTTATTGTTGTATTAAAGGTTTATTGAATGCCAGATAAGTAATGGCGTTGCAGCAGTTTAGCCGCGGCCGCCAACAGCGGATGATTGTCATATGATATTATTTCCTGAGATTTAATAGCCCCGGCACTTGTGCCGGGAGGAATTATTATCGCTTAAAAAACCAACGGGAGTTCTACCTATGTCAGGCCATTCACATTGGGCCGGTATCAAACATAAAAAGGCGCTTGGTCGACGCCAAACGCGGAAAACTGTGGAGCAAGCTGGCCAAGGCCATCATCGTGGCGGCCAAGATGGGCGGCGGCGATCCGGACGCCAATCTCCGACTCCGCTACGCCATCGACGACGCCAAGGCCGTGAGCCTGCCCAAGGAAAACATCCAGCGGGCGATCAAACGCGGCACCGGCGAACTGGAAGGCACCGTTCTCGAAGAGGTAACTTACGAAGGTTACGGCGCAGGCGGCGTGGCCATCCTCTGCGAAGTGCTCACCGACAACCGCCACCGCACCGCGCCCGGAAATCCGCAAAGTTTTCGAGCTCTCAAACGGCAAACTGGGCGGGGCCGGCTGCGTGGCCTGGATGTTCGAAAGCAAGGGCCTGTTCCTCATTCCCGCCGAAAGCACCGACGAGGAAAAACTCATGGAAATCGCCCTCGAAGCGGGCGCCGACGACGTGAAACGCGACTCCGGCAAATTCGAAATCATCTGCAATCCGACCGCGTATCAAAACGTGGCCAAGGCCCTGGCCGACGCCGGCATCACGCCCGAAGCCAGCCAAATCACCCGCATCTCGAAAAACACCGTCGATATCACCGACCCCGAAACGGCCCAAAAAGTCCTCAAACTCCTGGAACGCCTCGACGACCACGACGACGTGCAAAACGTCTCCTCCAACTTCTACATCCCCGACGAAGTAATGGCCAAAATCGGCGAAAGTTAGGTTTTAGGCAGAGCCGGGCCGTGTCGGCCCGGTAAAGAGCCATTTGTCGAAATCTTCCTTGCTCTGCAAGGTTATAGCCATAATGTAAAGCCGCGACCATCGGTCGCGCATATTGATAATAGCAATATAGATATTTTCCCGAACTAGAAAAATTTTTCTCTACTCTTTTTTAGTTTTGCGAGTTTTTAACACTATCGTATATATCAACCCAACTATTATTCCTACAAATAAACCTATTAAAATTATTGGCGGAAGAAGTTCTAATCGATCTTCCCAAAAAAGCAAACTCTTATCCAATATACATAACGGCCAAACCATCAAAGCCATGATCGGCCCGAGGATATGTGGAATTATTGCCGATCGCAAATGTCTAAAACATAAATAAAAACCTGCCAATAATATCCATGCTAATATAACAATAGCATAATAACACGATTGCCCTTGAAAGATAATGAGCAGAGTACGAATAGTAAACTGCATAAATCACCAGCATTCATATTTGAAAAATATTGAAAACCATATGCCGGCCATGATCATTTTGCGCGTGCGCAAAGTGATAGCTTGGTTCGTTACCCGATTGCTCACAAGAGGTTACAGCTTTTTGAACGGCCTTTTCAAAGCTTCGCCAATGGTTGTAACCCAAGAGTGGTTGAAGATCGCGGGCGCTCCAATACTCGGCCCCGTAGTCATTGGACCTTTTCAAATCCTCGAAACCAACACCCACAACCTGGGGAAGATTTTCCTCGACCATTGTTTTCCCCCTTTTCGATCAGATAATATTCTCCCGCACTGTGAAAAGCAATGCTCCGGCCGCGGCGATTCTACGCATGGAGCCCGCCGGGCTAGATGCATCAACCATAAGTGTAGCGGGTGCCATGGCCACGCTGGCGTGGCCATGCAGCAGTTTTCGCGGGAAAACATGCCCACGGCGAGCGTGGGCATGGCACCCAACACGCTACAGTAAACTCGGATGCGGTCTAAACGCGGAGGAAATTAAGTGGGCAGTAAACTGCCCACCCCTCGTAATTCCCGACTCCTTGTTCCCTCGCCTCCCGTTTCTCACTTCTCGCCGCTGGAGTCCTGTTTGCTGGTCTCGTAGTGCTCGACCAGCGGCCAGTAGGTTTCGAAATTGAAATCCGGGCTGTTGTCGCCGTCGTGGCAGTTGACGCAGAACGATTTTTTCGCGTCGGCCTTGGTCAGTCGTGAGGCTATGCGATATTTTTGCATCATGGCTTCGCTGCTGCCCGATTCGGCCGCCACGTGTTTTTCGCCCGGGCCGTGGCACGATTCGCAGCCCACGTCGGTCAGTTTCGGCGTTTTTTCCTGGCTTTCAAATCCGCCTTCATAGGGGAAGTAGTTTGTGGTGTTCCAGCCGACAACGTGGCAACTGATGCATTCCGGATCGAAATTCCGCGGAGGATCGAGTTTTGCCAGGGTCTCGTATGCCTTGGAGTGCAGGCTTTTTTTCCAGATGGCGTAAGATTCCTCGTGGCAGGATTCGCATTTTGCCGAGCCCACGAATTTGCCGTTGGTCTCAATTTGCGGTTGCGGGGCTGCCCGCAGGCCCAGCCCGGCAAATCCCAGGGCCTTTAATTGGTCCTGGTAGGCGGCCATCAGCTTTTTCATTTCCGTCGAGGCGCGGGAAAGCGGGAATCCAGGGGCACGCGCTGATAGCGCACGGTTTTTTGCGGATCGTCGTACAGTCCCAGCACTATGGCGTTCTGCCCCTTGTGTCCGACCTCGACATAGAGCGTTTTCATGCCCTTGATTTTTTGCAAATCCTTGGGCGGCTTGGGCTCGCCGTCTGAGGTCACTACCACGTTAAAATCCGGAAATTTTCTGGCCAAAGCGATCGTTTCCTCCTTTGTGGCATTGGCGAGAAGAATCAGGTAATCGGACTTGTTTTTTCATTTCGGGCAGGATTTTTTGGATTGCCGCCACGGGATCGAGCATCTCGATTTCGGCATTTTTGATTTCTTTTTGATATGTTTTGCCCAGCACCGAGGTAACGCCGATCCGCATGCCTCCCCTGGAGACGATGCGATAAGTGGAGGTCATGCCCGAGTCAAACCCGAACAGTGCCACGTTGGCCGAAACAAACGGGCTTTGTTGGTCCTTGAGGTTGGCGGCCACGGCGGCGATTTCTCCGGTGGGCAGGCGCAGGTCGGAAGCGCCCAGGGCGATGGCATCGTAGCCCGTCTTGCGCATGCCCTCCACCATGGTCTGGAATTTAATTTCCGCCTCGCGGCCAAAACCGTTGGCCAAATCCCCCACGTCCAACCCGACCACCGGCACACCTTGCCGGCGAAGGTCTTTAAACATCGAATACCGCCGGCTCATCCCGCCTTCCATGCGATCTATGCCGGCGCAACCGCAAGGCTCGATATATCCTTCAATCACTCCGGTAATGACCAGTGCCACCTTGGGCTTGGGCCAGCCGTCAAAAATTTTACCGTTCTCTTTGATCGGGTCGAAAGGAATATCGGTAAGTTTGTTTTTGGGGTGTAATTGCTTCGCTAGGCGGAGGCATTTCCGCTTTTTGAGAAAGTGAAGCATCAGAACCGTCGCCGGGTTTAAACGATGATTCCAACGCCACGGCAGGCGCGGGTTGCTCAGGCGTTCGTAATGGATTGACCGCCTCGTCATCCCCGGCCGTTGGTTGATCGCCGTATCGCTCACCAGGCGACATTGCAGTGAGCGAAAATGGCGTATCGGCCGTACGCGGTGTGTCCGCCGTCGAGTCAGCAGGTCCCGCACTCTCTTGGATCGGGGGCGTAGGTTCGGTTTGTTTTGCCGGCGTCAGCAATTGAGCCGGCGGCTGTCGAGTCGTTTGCGCCGATTCGGCCGGAGAAGTTTCCCGCCCGGCATCTAGCCGTAGCGGCGCAGCAGCATCGGCGGCGGATCTAACTTCACGATCACTATCCCTCGAGCCCCAACATCCTGAAAAGATAATGAAAATTCCACATATTGATGTTAATAGCACTAGGCAAAACAATGGTGTTTTTGACATGGCAACGAAATGGTGAATGATTTTTGTTTTTAAGACGTCCCCGTTGATCTCTATATCCCGGTTTATTTCCGGTTTATGGGGATTCTCTGCTGAAATGCCCGCTAAAGCAACCCCGATTTTTCCATCCCCGCGGCATCAACCTTTTTGCCTCGGATCCGGCTGATGAATAATCCCAGACAGACAACCCGTTGGGGGTGTTTTTCGCCTTGAACAAGGCATCGCCTATTTCGGCTGAGTAGGATTTTCCGCTGCTCGGCTCCCTATAACCGGCGGATTGCCGTGCCAAGGCGATTGGGAAATGCGCACTAATGCCGTGCCCACGCCCAGCGCGATACCCAAAACCACGGCCAAAATAAATGCAAAAATAGTTTTCATGGGTGCAAAGTCTATTTCCCTGGGTTGATTTTTAATTTTCCTTGCTCAATTATTTATCACAATAGCCGGCGGTCAACGACCGCCGGAACATATATCATTTTATATATTTAAGGAGGCTTTGTCACTTGATAATAAGAGCCTATCCCAAAAGTCCCCTCTCCCTTTGGGAGAGGGCCAGGGTGAGGGTTGAATGGCCGTGAATACGTGGTTCTAATCTCTTTCTTCGATTAAAGTTTTGTGTTTTGGGATAGGCTCTAAATATAGATATATATTCATAATGCCATCGGCACACGAGTATGCACTCTACTATTATTTCCGCAATCGCCGATGAAGGTTTTCCCGGCATAGGGAAAAAAAACGCTGGTAATCCTCGCGCCGATAGTCGGCAAACGTGCAATCGTGGTGTTGCCAGTGGTGATGCTTGTAATAGAGCGTGACCTCGGCGTAAATGCCACGATTCAAATATATGCGATGTGCGAAATCCTTGGTCGATGCCAAAATCAACTTGCCCAAGGTTATGTACCCGGGATCAAGATTAAGCGGCCTCGCCTCCGGATGCCTTGCCAAGGCGGCGTATTCGTCTTCCCAAGCGTTGGTCAGCAACTTGACATCCACCAAATCGGCCGGATCAAAGAGCCGTTGAAAGGCGAAAAACTGCTTTTTCAATCCCGGCCCCATCGTATCGTCGTAATATTGCGTTTCGACAAAATCAAACCTCGGGCTTTCCAATTCAATCGCCCCCCACTGAGCCTCCGCCCGTTGTTTACCCCACTGCAAAGCCTCCTCATAGCGGCTGAACGCAGCCAGCAAAAGCAGTGCAGGAGAGTGAAGGGTTGGTTGGCCCATAATATACGGTATCTACGATTTTTACTGGTTTGTTTCTGTCGAAGAAGGCGGCGAAGGTGACGAAATTACAATTTCGGTATTAGGTAGGGCCTTTTGAAGTTCTTTGATTCCTTGCGGAGTAATTTTGGTGTCTTGAATATTTAGCACTTTAAGATTCTTCATTTTTTTCAAATAAACAATGCCAGCATCCGTGATATTATCCTGAAGCAATATAAGTTCTCTCAGTTGAGGTAAAGAAGTCAAATGCTCTAAACCATTATCGGTGATTTTGGTTCTCATAATATTTAGTGTGGACAATTGTGACAGGGGCTTCAAGTTAAGCAAGCCCTTATCGGTGATGGGAGCCATATCCAGGCTGAGATCTTGCAGTTCAGAAAACGGCTCAAAGTAAATCAAATCGCCATCTTCGGGTTTATTTTTCTCATCGGAAAACCATAAAAATATTACATCAATAGAGCGGACTATCTCAGGGTGAAATCTATCGAGTTTTTCCAGTGCCGTATCTTGTTGTCGGGAACGTCGATGTATTATTCCATACCAACTAAATACAGAAGCACAGAAAAGTATGAATATAAGCAGCGTCAGCAAATCATACTGAATACAAAAACGGCGTTTTATCCAATCCCAGATGCTATCACGCCTTACTGCTTGATTGCAGATTTTCTGCGGACCGGTAATGAAATTGCTTGCAGAATCACGAACTTCCACAAATTTGCTTAGGGTTTCAGTAACCGACTCATATTCGTCCGGGGCAGATTTGAGCCTGATTGGAAAATATGGATAATGCAGAAATAGTTTTCGCTTCGACTTGGCCCATCTGCAATATCGAATGCGATCCCAAGTAATAAAAAAAACATCTTTAACAATTCCATGTTCGCGGATCTCAAACGAATTCTTACGAACAAAGACCTCAATTGCCGCAAATAGCGTAAATTCCATTAAGGCAATATAGATTTTGCACCATAAGGAAATGATAGGAAAGTGAAAAATGATGGGATAATTTGCTGTTTTACGCCAAAAAAAGACAAGTAATGATAATATTACCAAGAAAGGAAACAATGACACGACAATAAAGATAATCCTCGTCCTATATGGGAATTTTACTTCTAGCAATAATGATCCGGCATTCTGGATTGTTCTTTTTCTAGCGAATGAGGACCATTGATGTATGAATAACCAGAACAAGAATCCCGTCAGCAATGCGCAGAGTAGTTCCATGGAAATTACGCTATATAAAAGTCGTATGACGTTTTGGGCATTGTTGGGTATTTTGGGCACCAAATCGCGATTTTTCCACGAATAATCGCCGAGTACACGTTCCTTTTCATGGTATGTGATATTGTTTGTACACTACCTGGGCAAGCTGATTTTAGCATAGCGAGCGGCACAATTTCTAGGGGAGAAATTGTGCCATTAGGCAGTAATCCTAAAAACGTTCACGCCGGCTTTTACTGCCGCCGCGGAAAGCGATTCATCAAGAGTCGCCAAATCCACCCCTTCCCGCATTGCCAACTCCAGGTAAGCGGCATCATACGCGGATAGTTGATAAGTTTTTGCCAAAGAGTAGATGTCACCCATTGTTTTCAATGAAGCGGGCAAATCGATCAGAATAGGAAGCGTTTCGATCATTGCAAGAAAATGGGACGCTTCAGCGGATGTTAAGCGACCTTTGCGTTCTCCGACAAGCAAAACATTGGCTGCTTCCAATAGCCAAACGGCCGGAACCAGGGCTTGATCTACAAGAAGTCGATCAAGGACATGATCGGCAATAAGTTGCGATTCATCCTCGAAGCACCAACTCATTGCCATCGAACAATCGAGAACAAATCGACTCATCACCGGCCTTCCTCGATCATTTCACGAATAGATAAACCGTCTAAACGCCGCCCTTTACGGTATTCCTTGATGTCTTGTATGACTTGTGCCAAATCTGTATTATTCTGATTGGCTACAGGAACAATTCTCGCAACCGGGACGCCCTGTTTCGTGATAGTGATCAACTCGCCTTGTGTTACGCGATCGACTAATTTGGGCAATTGCGATCCGGCTTCGGATAGGCCAATTGTAATCATAGTCATGTTCCTCCAACGAAGAGACTGTCTTTATTATATTCATTTGCCTGATTTATTACAATCTGCTCTCTGATTGTGGGATAGTATTCCAAATCTGCCCCCAAAGAATAAGCCCTCACCCTAGCCCTCTCCCGAAGGGAGAGGAGACTGTATTATTTTTGGCGATTATGAAACCGGGCGTTGTCCTTGCGTTCGCGGCGGACCAGGTCGGTCAGGGTTTCGGCGGCGCCTTCGATGTCGATCATCTGGGCGTCCTTTTCCCATCGCCATTTCATTTCGAATTTGCCTGCTTTCAGGCCGCGCTCGCCGATAACCACTCTTAGCGGAATGCCCAGCAGGTCGGCGTCCTTGAATTTCACGCCCGCCCGGCAATCGCGGTCGTCCAGAAGCACGTCGATCCCGGCGGCCGCAAGTTCGTCGTGGAGTTGCTTGGCCGCTTTCATCGAGGGCTCGTCCGGCACTTTCACCGGCACGAGCAGCACTTCGTACGGGGCCAGGGCCATGGACCAGATAATCCCGTTTTCGTCGTGGTTGGTCTCGATCAAGGCGGCCAGGATGCGGTTCACGCCGATGCCGTAACAGCCCATGATAATGGGCTTTAATTGCTCGGCGGCATCGAGAAATCGGGCGTTTAAGGCCTCGGAGTATTTTGTGCCCAGCTTGAACACGTGCCCGATCTCGATGGCGTGTTGCAAGGCCAATTTTGCACTGCATCGCGGACATGGATCGCCGTCAACTGCTTTGCGCAGATCGGCAAAACAATCGACCTGAAAATCGCGATTAAGATTTGCGCCCGTGAAATGGGTGTCTGCCTCGTTCGCGCCGACTACGGCATTGACCATTGCCTGGATGTCGCGGTCGGCGAAGATGGGGATTTTTTGTTTCATGCCCACCGGTCCGGCAAATCCCACCGGCGCACCGGTCACCTGATAGATCACGTCCGGGGCGGCCAATTCGATCTTCGCGGCTCCCGCCGCCTTGCGGATCTTGCCTTCGTTGGCTTCGTGATCGCCGCGCACCAGCACGGCAATCGGTTTGCCGTCGGCCGCGTAGATCAGCGTCTTGATAATGTCTTGCGGTTTGCAGGCCAAAAACTTGCTCACCTGTTCGATGGTCGAGACGTGCGGGGTATCCACCTTTTTAAGCGGTTCCCGGGGCACGTTGGGCGGAACGCAATCGCGTGCTCCAACCTCGGCCTTTTCCTGATTGGCCGCGTATCCGCAGTCCTTGCAGTGCAAGACGGTGTCTTCGCCGTTGTCGGCAACGACCATGAACTCGTGGCTGGCGTCGCCGCCGATCGGCCCGGACTCGGCCTCCACGGCCAGGTAGTCCAGCCCGCAACGGGTAAAACTGCGGCAGTAGGCCGCGTACATCTTTGTCGTAACTGTTGTTGAGCGATTCGATCGTGGGATCGAAACTGTAGGCGTCCTTCATCAAAAATTCGCTCGTCCGCAATACGCCGAACCGTGGCCGCTCTTCGTTGCGGAACTTCGTCGTGATCTGGTATACGGTAATCGGCATCTGCCGATAGCTGGAAATATGCCGCGATACGAAATCGGTGATGATTTCCTCGTGCGTCGGCCCGAACACGATGGGCACCTTGCGGCTTTGCCGGGGAAGTGTCGCCTGCACCAGCACGTTGCCAAAGGCCCCCACCCGGCCGGTCTGCTCCCAAAGCCCCAGGGGCGACATGGCCGGCATGGCCAATTCCACGGCCCCGGCCGCGTTCATCTCCTCGCGCACGATCTGCTCGGCCTTTTTAAGGGCGAGAAGTCCCAAGGGCAGATAGGTATATGCCCCGGCCATTACCTGGCTGATCAATCCTGCGCGGAGCATAAGGACGTGGCTGGGTATTTCCGCCCCCTCGGGCGTTTCCTTCATCGTGGGGATAAGGGTTTGGGTCCAGAGCATTTTTTTAGCGGGTTGAGTTTTATTAGTGGTTTAAGCGTGTTTTGTGTATTGCAAATTGTCAATTGCAAATTTCAAAATGCAAATTGAACAACTACAACCACTTGCGTGATTCGGCTCTGCATTTTAACGGAAAAACGGCGTTTTCGGCAAGGGGGAGAATGGAATTCTGGGACTATCCGAGATTTCGCTGGTGAAAAAAAGGCGGACTATTCCATGGCCTTGTGTCGTACCATTATGTCTCCTACAATCTATAGCAAATCATTTGCCTTGCCAAGATCATTCTCCGGAAAGGTCCTTCATGACGCGACGTTTTATCAATCAGTTTGCCCATCAAGAAGCCGTCAACGAGGTGTTTGTCGCCAACGGCAAACAGCTTCGGCCCAATCGCACCGGGAATCTCTATCTGCAGGTCGAGCTTTCCGACAGCACCGGCTCGATCGGGGCGCGGATGTGGAACGCCAACGAGGGACTTTATAAATCATTTGAAAACGGCGACTATATCCGCGTCCAGGGCACCACGCAAATCTTCCAGGGCGCTGTGCAATTGATCCTCAAACGGATCGAGAAAGTCGATCCCGCCGATGTCAATCCCGAGGATTTCACTCCTCAGCCGGCCGTGGACGTGGACAAACTCTTCGCCCGGCTGGGCGAAATGCTCCGCGGCATGAGCGATCCGGGCCTGGTCAACCTGGCCGAGTGCTTTTTGCTCGACGAGTCCCTCGCGGCCAAGCTGATGATGGCCCCGGCCGGAACCAAGAATCATCATGCCTTCCACGGCGGATTGCTGGCTCACATCGTGGGCCTGATGGAAGTAGTCATCCGCGTGGCCCCCTGCTATCCGCAGATCGACGGCGACTTGTTATTGATGGGCGCATTTCTGCACGACCTGGGCAAAATCGATGAATTGACCTACCAGCGCGGACTGGCCTATAGCGACGAAGGCCAATTAATCGGGCATCTGGTAATGGCCGTCGGCATGTTGGACGCCAAAGTGGCCGAAGCCGAAAAACTCTCCGGCGAATCCATTGCCGAGGAAACCGTGCTCAGGCTGAAACACATGATCATCAGCCATCACGGCGAATACGAATTCGGCAGCCCCAAGTTGCCCATGACCCTGGAGGCCATCGCGCTGTATTGCCTGGATAATCTCGACGCCAAAATCAACTCCTTCCACCAACTCATCACCGAAGACCCCAACGTCGACAGCCCCTGGACCGTATATCAGGCCAATATCGAGCGGAAACTATTCAAGGGCAAACCCAAAGACCAATCCCTAAAGCCGCGACCGTTGGTCGCGCATGTATCTCGCACAAAACAGTCGCCGCTTTGTGTTAAAGAAAAATACTTGCCCCTAGTTGACTGCCTGTATATTATTCGCAAAAGTATATTTAGCGGCACAATATGCCGTTTTTAGACCAATTGTGCGATCTACCGGCGTATAACAGGCAAATTTCTTCTTTCTTTTCACTGGAGGGAGTTACAATGAATCGTAAAAGATCACTATCGTAGCGGAATCGCAGCGGCCATTCTTGCGGTCGGATTGACCAGTTTATTATTTCTACAATTCCAAATTGTCCAGGCGCAGGAAAAGCCGCCCAGCAGTTATTCACCGGTCGTTATCCACGGAGGATTTTGATAAAATCGTGGCCCGAATGGAAGCCGCCAAACCCAAAATCGAAGAGCGGCAAGCGGCCTTGTTGCAGGAACGCTATGATCTGAAAGACAAGCCGGCCCAGGGCGTGACCATGTCCAAGGGCAAGGCGGTTCAGGAAGGCGTGCGGGTAAAGCTGCCCCAGAGCGTCAAATCCTGGCAAGATTTGGCCGCCATGACGCCCGAGCAGATCCGAGAAAAAGGGCTCTGGCCCAAGGGATTTTTGCCCCTGCCGCACCCGAATCATGCCGAAGGCGGCATGCTGTTCCCGCAGTATCACATCGACAAGATCAAGGCCCAGGAACAGCGCGACTTGACTAGGTTCGATCTGGACTATGATCTGCCTACGCAATTTTTGCCCGAGTTCCCACCGCCTATTTACTTGACCACCCGCCCGGATCTTGGGCGACGTATCGCAAGGCCAATTAGTCACGCTGACGAACTACTTCAAACTTTTTAACGGCATTTTGAATCCGAAACAACTCGAGGGTTTGCGGCTCTTGGTTACGCCCTTCCCGCAACAGCAATTCAACGCCACCGATGACCGACGGTCTATAAAACCCAGCCAAGGCGTGGCCTGTTTCGACTGCCACGTCAACGGGCACACCAATGCGGCCACGCATCTGGTGGGCGATATTCGTCCGCAAGAGTTCCGCCACCGCTTGGATACGCCTTCCTTGCGCGGCGTGAACATCCAGCGCCTGTTCGGTTCGCAGCGCTCGCTGAAAAGCGTGGAGGATTTCACCGAGTTCGAGCAGCGGGCGGCCTATTTCGACGGCGATCCGGTAATCGCCACGAAAAAAGGCGTCAATATTCTGGAACGCGGCAGCCAGGTTCACTTCATGGCCGAAATTCAGGAACTTTTCGATTTCCCGCCCGCCACGAAACTCGACATCTTCGGCATGTTGGACCCGAAAAAAGCCAGTGAATCGGAAATACGCGGGCAAAGGATTTTCTTTGGCAAAGGCCGTTGCGCAGAGTGCCACCCGGCGCCTTACTATACCGATAATACGCTGCATAATCTGCGGGCCGAACGCTTCTTCAAACCGCAGATGGTCAACGGCCGCATGGCCTCCAGCGACGGACCGATCAAGACTTTTCCGCTCCGCGGCATAAAAGACTCCCCGCCCTACCTGCACGACGGCCGCCTCTTGACCCTGGAAGACACGGTCGAGTTCTTCAACATGGTTTGCGAAACCAAGTTGACCGATCAAGAGAAGCAAGACCTCGTGGCCTTCATGCGCTGCCTATAGATCTATCGGAATTAGAAAACCAATATCACGCGCAATAGCCGGCGGCTAACAGCCGCCGGTGGCATATCGCATTTATTCCGCCACTCGTTGACCGCTGGCAAGCGACATTATTCATCTGAGACTCAATAAGCATTACGTCGATACCTTATCACCTGCCGAAGATTAAAGACGTAACGTACGTCACAAATGCCCAGGTAAAAAACGAAACAACCGCGGTTAAAAAAATCTCGGGCAAATCCAGGTCGTCCCATGCGGTCTTCATGCAAAGCCAATAAAAAAATGGCGGCGCAAACACATATACAGTCGATTCAAGGACGGGCAAGTGCAATAAAGGCACCAGGTAAAGAGGCGCAATCGTGACACATGCCACTATAAAGCACTTGGCGATATCCCAACGCAGATCATTGAAATTAAATCCCAGCCCAATGGACGAGCATAATAACAATCCCAAAAACACACCCAGGGCGTCGGCTAAAATAAATACGACCGGATAAAGCCCCCACCAGGCGACAAAACTGAATAAAACCGCCGCCCCTGTTACCACGATCATCAGCGTGCGCAGGGAATATTGCGGCAGTTTGAAACTGGACGCCGATTCTAATTCCTCCTCCTCTTCATCTTCCTCCCAATTCTCAGCCATTGTTTTTTTCCTTTCACACGCCTGCCAGGAGACCAAACACGTTAAACGGTGCAATATCTCCCCATTTGACCATTGATTTTTACATATAATACTGTGTAAGGCAAGATTCTCCAACACATGGCTATTAAAGTCTTCTGGAAAAGATTAAAAATATTGGATCAGACCGTTAATTATTTCCAGGGAATGACAGTATGAAATGGAACATCCGCGGAAAACACAGCACTCGGGACGCCGCGCCGGCGGAAACGCCTTTAACAACACCCGCCCCAACTTCCGACCTAGAGCGTCGGGCGGTGGAAATCGGCCGCGAATTATTAGGCCCGGCCAGGCAGTACAAGCCGGGATTATTTTCGCCCAAGTTCTGGTTCGACCAACTCATGAATTGGGCCATGAAGGATCCGTCCTTTAAAATGCAACTTTTCCGCTTCATCGATGTTTTCCCCATGCTCAACACTCCGGACATGGTCCACGATTACCTGGCCGATTATCTATCGCAACCGAGGTGACCCTGCCGCCGGGGATGGAGTTGGGATTAAAAGCCGGTGGACTGGCCAAGGGGCTTTTCGCCAAGACCGTTGCCGGCCGCATTACCGCCATGGCCAGAAATTTCATCGCCGGAGTAGATGCCGCCGACGCCTTGCCCACCCTGGAAAAACTATGGAAAGACGGCATAGCCTTTAGCGTTGACCTGCTGGGCGAAGCCTGCGTCAGCCACGCCGAAGCCCGGGCGTATCAGGATCGCTATCTCGACCTGGTGGAAAAACTGCCCGCCACGGTCGCCAAATGGCCCGCCAATCCACAATTGGAAACCGATCATATCGGCCCCGTTCCCCGCACCAACGTCTCCATCAAAATCAGTTCGCTCTCGGCCCGGACCGATGCCATCGATTTCAAAGGCTCGCTCTTGGCATTGACCGAGGCCTTAAAACCGATACTCGAAGCGGCGGCGCGGAACGGTGTACTGGTAAATTTCGACATGGAACAATACCGCGCTCAAGGACCTCACGCTCTCGTTGTTCGAGCAATGCTGCGAAGCAATCGATTTTCCCGCCGGTTTGGCCATGCAATCTTATCTCCGCAGCGCGGTGGATGATGCCAAACGGATAATCGCCTGGGCGCAGCGCACGGGTAGGCAAATCACGGTCCGGCTCATTAAAGGCGCATATTGGGATTACGAAGTCATCAACGCCGAGAAAATGGTCTGGCCCGTGCCCGTATGGACCGCCAAACATGAAACCGACGCCTGTTTCGAACGCATGGCCGAAATGTTTATTGAGGCCATGCCCCGCCGCGCCGGTCAAGGCGGCGTAAAGCTGGCCCCCGGATCGCACAATATCCGCTCCATCGCCTACTGCCTGGCCCTGCTGGAAAAACACGGTTTGCCCGAGTCGGCCCTGGAAGTGCAACAACTCCACGGCATGGCCGATCAGCTTCAAGCGGCGCTAAAAAATCGCGGCCTGCGTATCCGCGAATATGTGCCGGTCGGGCAAATGATTCCCGGCATGGCCTATTTCGTACGAAGGCTCCTGGAAAATACCTCCAACCAATCGTGGCTCCGCACAGGATTCTCCGACGATGTTTCCGACGACGTGCTTTTGGCATCGCCGCATGAGATGAAGTCGGCCGCTTGTGCTCCAGCTACCACCGGCGGCAGTGCTGCAAAGCGGCACAAAATTTCTCCGGCCGTGGAAGGGCTGGGCGACGGCCTGCCCATGATCAACGAGCCCCTGCACGATTTTTCCCAGGCCGACCAGCGTGAGACATTCTTGCGTACAGTGGCGGCGGTTAAATTACCGGCGATAATACAAGCGGCAGACGCCGAAAACGCCCGGCAAGCCATCGCCAAGGCCGCCGCGGCCTTTCCCGCCTGGCGCGATATGGACCTGATCGAACGCTCGAAGATCATCATCAAAGCAGCCGCTTTGTTGCGCGAGCGCCGCGATGAAGCGGCCGCGATCATGATCCGCGAGGCCGGCAAGCCATGGCGCGAAGCCGACGCCGACGTCTGCGAGGCCATCGACTTTTGCGAATATTACGCCCGCTCTGCCGCGGAACTGTTTCGGCCCCAGCGGCTGGGCCTCTTTGTCGGCGAGTTGAACTACCAGTCGTATCAACCACGCGGCGTGGCCTCGATAATCAGCCCCTGGAACTTTCCCTTGTCCATTTGCATGGGCATGACCGCGGCGGCCCTGTCCGTGGGAAATTCGGCCCTGGTCAAGCCGTCGTCGCAAACCCGGGCCATCGCCCAAATGATGTGCGAAATCCTCTGGCTCTCGGGCGTGCCGGCCGATGTTTTGCATTTCCTGCCCGGAGCCGGACGCGATATCGGCGATATCCTGGTCCGCGATCCGCGATGTTTCGCTGATTGCCTTTACCGGATCGAAAGAGGTGGGGCTCGGTATCCTCCGCGCAGCATACGATACGCCCGAAGATCAGCCGTTTGTGAAGAAAGTCGTTTGCGAGATGGGCGGCAAGAATGCCATCATTGTCGACGAATCGGCCGATCTGGACGAAGCCGTGCTCGGCGTCCGCCAATCGGCATTTGGATACTGCGGCCAAAAATGTTCGGCATGCAGCCGCGCTATCGTGCTGGACGGCGTGCACGACAAGTTTCTCGATCGCCTCGTGGAATCGACCCGTACGCTGGTTATCGGCGACCCAGCCGATCCGGGCACGGATTTTGGTCCGGTAATAGATGAAAACGCGGCGGCCAAGATTCGCCAATACATCGAGATCGGCAAGAGCGAAGGGAAACTGGAATTGGCCTGCGACGTGCCCGCCGGCCTGGCCGAGCGCGTGGGCAAACCGTATATCGGGCCGCATATTTTTTCCGGCATTAAGCCCCATCATCGTCTGGCCAATGAAGAGATTTTCGGACCAGTGCTTTCGGTAATGCGAGTCGGCAGCTTTGCGGAGGCCTTGGAACTGGCCAACGCCACGTCGTATAAATTGACCGGCGGGGTCTTTACCCGCAAACCCGCGCACCTGGAAAGCGCCCGGCGGCAATTCCGGGTAGGCAATCTGTATCTTAATCGAGGCATTACCGGGGCCTTGGTCGGCCGGCAGCCCTTTGGCGGATTCGGGCTTTCCGGAGTGGGCAGCAAGGCCGGCGGGGCCGATTATCTCCTGCATTTCATCGTACCCCGCTCCTCCTGCGAAAACACCATGCGCCACGGTTTTGCCCCCGGCCTGGATTAAGCTAAGCTTTAATGCCTATCCATAAACTCCCCTCTCCCTCCGGGAGAGGGCTAGGGTGAGGGCCGAATTGCCAAAGGTCGTTATTGTATAGGCCATTAATACGAGTGGTTTTTCTTCGATGACTCCGATAGTATGAAACGCGGAACTTTGCAATTTGCAATTTGCAATTTACAATTTGCAATCTTGCTTGACGTACTCCTGGGCATGCCCTTAACAGCTTGGGCCGCTGCCGCCCTTGGAGGCCATGATAGAATTATCTTTCCACGGCCAAAAGATCGAAGGCGCCCCGTTAAGTTGGAACGAAAACACGGTTCATCTGCTGGGGCGCGACGGCCGCCTGTGGGACATCGAGCCGGATTCGGTCAAGGACTTCAAACAGACCGCCGATCATTTTCGCCCTTATTCGACCTCTGAAATCCGCTCCATGCTGCTTGGCGAACTGGGCAAGGATTACGAAGTCAGCGGCACAAGCCATTATTTGGTGGCCCATCCCAAGGGCCAAAGCGATAAATGGGCCCAGCGCTTTGAGGATCTCTATCGATCGTTTGTGAGTTATTTTTCCCTGCGCGGCTTTCGCTGTTCCGCACCGCCCTTTCCGCTTATAGGCGTCGTATGCCGGAATCAGCGCGAATTTCAGTTGCTTTCCGCGGAAAAGGGATCAACGGTTCCCAACGGCGTTTTGGGCTTTTACAATTGGAAGTCCAACCGAATTATGCTCTACGATATGGGCGGGGCGAGCCAATTCAAGCAACTGGCAGCAGAACGCCTCGGTCATAATCCACGAAGCCACGCACCAAACGGCGTTCAACACCGGCGAGCACAGCCGATATTGCCCGCCGCCCGTCTGGCTGGCCGAAGGTCTGGCCACTATGTTTGAAGCCCCCGGCGTGTACGATGCCCACGATCACCCGCAATTATCCGAGCGTATCAATCGAGGACGTTTGCACGATTTTCGATTCTTGGTGGAAAGCCTTCACCGACCCGGAAGTGCTTGCCTCGATGATCGCCTCCGATCAATTCTTCAGCGTTAATCCGTCGGCGGCCTACGCCGAAGCCTGGGCGTTTACCTTCTTTTTGGTGGAAAACGAACCGCAA
The DNA here is from genome assembly GCA_963844755.1 of Pirellulales bacterium. Taxonomy (GTDB): domain Bacteria; phylum Planctomycetota; class Planctomycetia; order Pirellulales; family Thermoguttaceae; genus JBEKIK01. The sequence continues at coordinate 154,639 of CAWJPM010000006.1, read as the reverse complement.
AAATATGCCCAATATCTGGCCCTAACCGCCTCCAAACCACCGTTTTCGCAGTACAGCGCGGACCAGCGCACCGCCGACTTTACCTCGGTTTTTGGCTCCAACTGGCGAATGCTGGAAGCCCAATTCCTCCGCTTCATGAAAGGCATAAAATAAACTTCTGGCCCGGATTATTGATGAATTTACACTAGCTCGAAGCGCGAGCGAGGGATGGCAAACTGTTTTTCCTCGCTTGCGTTCCGGGCTTGTGTTTCTCGCTCTGCATTAAAAATCCTAGGCGTGGAATATGGTTTTTCCGCGGGTAAACAGCCCCCCCCGGGTCCGGCCGGCAGGAAGAATTTCATTGTGCCGATACAACCTGCTTAATCGTTTTTCCCGGAAGTCTTATTTTGACCCGCACGGCGGCGTAACCTATAAAACCATATGGGGAAATGCAGGTGCGTTTCCCCGCAGTACGGGGTATGCAATGACCGTATGCGCAGATGATGCGCATTCGATTGGCTATGAATATACATTGGAATTGATCGAGTCTCCATGGAAGTATCTCCCCTCTCAATCCCGGGCGCCGAAGACGGGACGGAACAATTTGCCGCCGCCCTGCACGTCCAACGCCAGCGGGTGCGCGAATTTCTCTCGGCCCAGCAGGATCGCTTGCGCCGCGCGGAAACGGAGTTGTCCCAACAATTGCAGCGCATCGGCGCCGAACTGGCCGATGATCGCCGCCAGACTCGCCAAACCCAGGAAGAACTCGCTCAGCGTTCCGGGCAGCTTCAGCAGCAGGCCGAAGCAATCGAACAGATGAAGGCCGATCTGGCCGCACGGCAGGCCGAATGGGAAAAACTTTATCATAGCGTCATCGAACAACAGCAATCTTTCGCCGGTCAGTTAAAACTGCAACAAGACGAATTCGCCCGCCGGCAACAGGATTATCTGCAACAACAAACCGCCGCGGTGGCCGCTGAAACCGAGTTGATCCGCGAAAGAAGAGAAATTGAAGCCGGCCGGGCGGAACTTGAAAGCCGGCGTGCCGAGCTTACCGTGCTTCGCGATACGCTGCGAATCCGGCAGCCGCGAGAACTGCCGAGCGCCGCGAAACGCGGCAAACCGAGCAGCCGAGCTAGAAAAACGCGAGCAGGAACTAATCACCAAAACCGCCGAAACCGAAACCCGGCGTCGCCGCATCGCCCATGAGTTAAAAGCCCAACATGCCGCCGAATCTGAAGGAAATCGAGATCAAACGACTTGGACTGGAACAAGAGGCCAAGGCCGATCACCGCGAACTGCAACAGCAATTGGAATCTCTCCAAGAGGAATGCCGTATATTAAGAGACAAATCCTCGGCCGCCGAAAATAGCGTCGATCGCCGGGAAGTCGAACGGATTGAAGCCGAAAAAAAGAACTGGCCGCCCATTTGGCCGACCTGGAAGGGCGACTTGCCGAAACTCAACAAGAGTTGGCCGATGCCCTGGCAAAACACGGCGAAGACGGCCAAGACGTCGATGATGACGATAGTCTCCGCCGCCGCTACGAAATGTCCATCGACGATCTGCGCGAACTCAAAGCCCGCAACGAGGAACTCCAGGAGCAACTGGCACGTGCCAGCCAGAGCGGGGGAGGAAACGCAGAGTCAAATATCCTCCGGCGTTCTCAATTGGGAAGCGGAAAAACAGCGAATCCTCGCCGCCCTCGAAGCCGACTTCGAAGAAGAAAATGAAGAAGATCGCGAGGAAAAAATAAAAATCCAGGAGGTAATTCGCAAGACCGATCGGGTAGTGGCGGAAAAAAACAAGGAGATCGGCGAATTAAGAGTGCTGCTGGAAAGTCAAAACAAACAACATCGGCTCGATGGCCGTAGGCGCCGCGGCGCTGGGACAAATTCTCGATACCGACGTGCTTATCCAGGAAGAGCGAAAAAATCTCGCCCGGCTTCAGGAGGAATGCCGTGACAAACTCCGCCAGGCGGAAGTCGATATCTCTCTGGAACGCGCCAAGATCGCACGGGATCGATCGCAACTGGATGAAAAACTCCACGTTTTGGAGCAACAAGGGATCAATCTCACAACCGTCAACGAAGAAAAAGGGCCGGCCAAACCGCCTCGCGGCCGCTGGCTCGCCCGCCTGGGCTTGACGGGTTCCGAAGATGAGATGGAAAATAAATCCTAATCTACCAAAACCAAAGTATAGTAGTCTTGCGGGCTGTCGGTGGTGCGCACCACCTCGATAGGCAAACCGGCTGCGCGGGCCGTGGCAAAAACATCGATTCCCGCTGCCTCCATTGCAGGTCGGGCCAGGTCCGGATGCTGGCATGCCGACGGCCTTGCCTTTTTTCGTCCGCGCCGCCAAACACACGCATTTCCTGCACAAGTCGCACGGCCCGCACAAAAATGCAAATGCCTTATAGTGACCGGCCAAAAAAACTTCTAGTTCCAAAGCCTGGGCTATCTCCCGAATCAACTTCCATTTACTGCCGTGCAGCAATATCGCCGAGGTGTACTCGTCCAGCATCTTGCGGGTCGTCTCGGGCGTGGGCGAATGTGGAGGGCAGGTCAGGCACTGCCCGTATTCCGAGCATCCAAATTGGCAACGCAATCGCACCCAGACTGCCGTGAATACCTGCTTAGGCGGTGACACGACAACTGCATCCAAGGCGCCCATCTTTCGGGCTTTGTTGCAGAAGACTTCGAGTTGTTGTGAAGTGACCATGTTAGAAACTTCTCCCCTCTCCCGACCAACCTTCGGTTGGTGCCCGGAGAGGGGCAGGGGGTGAGGGCATCTGTCTCCCATCATAACTTTAATCCGGACGATTTTCAACGGACTATCAATCGTCGCCTTTATTTGCCGCCTTCAATCACCGCCAGGGCCGTTTCGATATTTCCAAACGGTGCGCTTACCTGGATGCCTGCCACGCGATCCCGCACTTGCGCCACCGACTGGCGGGCGATTTCGATTCCCATCGCCAACTGGCCTTCGCGGCTATCGACCGATGCCATCCGCTCCATGACGGCGTCGGGCACAATCACGCCCGGCACTTCATTCCGCATGAACGAGGCGTTGCGGTAACTTACAAGCGGCCAGATGCCGGCGATGATGGGAATGTCGTAACGTTGCACCTCGTCGAGAAAACGCAACAATGCGTCGGGATCGAACACCGGCTGCGTGATGGCGAATTCCGCGCCGGAGTCCGACCTTGCTCTGAAAACGATCCAATTCCCGCCGCCGATCGAGCGCGGTTGGGTCCAGACCCACGCCGATTACGGCGAAGGTTTGCGGATCGATCGTCTGCCCGCCCAGGTCCACGCCGCATATTCAATCGTTGCTGCACCGCCGCCATGCCGATGGAATCCATATCGAACACGCCTGTGGCATGCGGATAGTCGCCCAGCTTCGGCGGATCGCCGGTTACGAAAAGTATATTGCGAATGCCGCACGCCGCACATGCCAGCAGGTCGGCTTGCATGCCGATCAGGTTCCGGTCGCGGCAGCAAAAATGCAGGATGGGCTCGATCTCGGCCTCGCGCAGGATATGCTCCGCCGCGACAAGCGAAGAAAGCCGGGAACTGGCCCGCGGACCGTCGGGAATGTTTATCGCGCTGATGCCCCGTTGCCGAAGCGTTTTGCTCTTCTCGATGGTTGACCGCATGTCATAACCGCGCGGGGGAAGCAATTCCACGCTCGTCACCCAAAGCCGATTGGCCAGCCGGATAACCCAATTGCGATTTCTCCGCCAATGGCGCCGGCGTTTTCAATTCCACGCTCTTGGCAACTGCACTGACCACATGCCTGGATTGCATTCGCGCCAGCGGTTTAATGGTCGAGGCCAGCGTGCGGATATGATCGGGCGTAGTGCCGCAGCATCCGCCCACCGCCGCCGCGCCAAGGTTTATATAGCGTTTCCCATATTCGGCCAGATACTCCGGCGAACACAGGTAAATCCGCCGGTTCTCGACCTCTTTTGGCATGCCCGCGTTCGGTTGCACAATTAAAGGCAAGGCGGTCAGTCGCACTGCCCGTTCCACGGCGGCCAACAAACCGTCCGGTCCGCTGCCGCAATTCATTCCCCAGGCAATGGGTTGTGGAAAGTCGCCGGGCAAAGGGGCGATCATCCGCTCGATCGATTCGCCCGATGCCGACTCGCAATTTTCCACCAGCGCAAAAGAAAGCACGTAAGGCGTGCCCGGTTGATTGCGCATGCCGGCGGCGCAGATTTCCAGGGCCAATCGCGTGGGCTGGGTCTCGAAAAGAATAAAATCGGCCCCGCCCGCCAGCAGACTTTCCACCTGCTCGGCGATCATCTCGTCGTGCAAGGGCTCGTGCCGCGGCCGTGCAGGCAAGGGTCCGATCGATCCGGCCACGAAACATGGGCCTGTCGGCCGAGTCGGCCGCCTCGCGGGCGATCGACGCCCCGGCCCGATTTATCTCCCGCACTTTTTCGGCAAGCCCGAACTGCGCCAAGGCCGCCCGATTCGCGCCAAAGGTGTTCGTCGTAAGCACGTCCGCGCCGGCGTCGCGATATTCGCCGTGGATAGTACGAATCAGTTTGGCGTCGGAAAGGCACAACTCGTCAAAACAGCGATTTGTGAAACACATGATGCCGGTATATCTCCGTGCCCATCGCGCCGTCGAAAACCAAATTGCCCCGGCCAAGTGCTTCTTGGAATGTTGTTGTGACAGGCATCTTGATTTCTATACGCCGTGTGCCACTGCTTGCTTGCAAGCAGTGCTCGTGGAAATGCTAAAAAAACTGCCGGCAAACCGGCAGTGGCACATTATTTGCCCTTTAACTTCATTTTGTTAGATGCTCTTAAATTCTATTATCGAACCTCCGGCCGGCGCATCAAGCACGACCAGCCCAGGTAACCTTGCGGCTTAAGCGGGCTTTCAAACTTGATGTGCCGCAGGTGCACGAACTCGAACAGCCGGCCCAGTTCAAAGCGAATGTCGTCTTCCGAAACTTGGGGCGGCCCTCCTTCCGCTCGCTCGCCCACGCTCCCGGCCAGGCAGAAGTACCACGACCCCGGCCGTGTAAGCCGCCACAGAATGTCTAAATATTGTTCCAACTTGTTTAGTCGGATGTAGTGGTAAAAACCCGCGTCATACACCACGTCGAACTGGCCCACCGTCCGCGAGAAATCGAATATATCTTCCAGCACGAAGCGAAGAAGCGCGTCGTGCTGTTCGGCCCGAAGCCTGGCCCGCTCCAATGCAATCGGCGAGCAATCTACTGCCGTCACCTCAAATCGGCGCTTGGCAAAGCAAATGGCGTCCGAACCGGTTCCGCAACCGATTTCCAATACTGTTCCGCCCTTGGGAAACGAATATTCTTTCAAAACCCGCAGCAATTCGGCATGCGCTACCCCGGCATCCCAAGGCGGCGTTCCCTGGCGATACATCGTATCCCAATCGGTTATGATAGACGGTTTCGCAACGGTCAACTGTCTCATCTCGTTCTCCAAAAATTAAACCTTAATAAAATCTATGTTTTCAGTTTCTACTTTTTTCTAAAACTTGCAAGCAGGAAGCGAACTTACGGAAAAAGAATAACAGCCCATTCCATAAGTCCCCTCTCCCTTTGGGAGAGGGTTAGGGTGAGGGTGAAGATGCTCGTCTTCCTATCGAAATCTTTCCTGCTAGGATTATCTTGGTTTTTTGCATTACCTTCTATTATTCCGCATCCAAGATAGTTTATGCACCCCCACAACAGTGTACCTCGCCTAGTTCCGCATTAATGCCATGAAATTTCTCTGCATTTCCGACATCCACAATCGCATCGAACCTTTCCAGCATATTTTAAATTTGGCCCGCCCGATAGATGCCGTCCTGCTTGGCGGCGATCTGACCAATTTTGGCACGCCCGCCGATGTGGAAAAGATTGTACACCTTGCCCAATCCACAAATGTTCCAGTCTTGGCAGTGGCCGGAAATTGTGATTCGGCTCAAATCGACCAACGCCTGGCAGAACTAGGCGTGTCCGTCGCTGGTAGGGGAATGATTATAAACGACGTAGGCATTCACGGACTCTCGGCCGCGCCTCCCTGGCATCGGGGAATGTACGGATTTACCGAAGAAGAAATGGCCGCGCACCTTCAGGCAGGCTACAGCCAAATCCAAAACGCCCGCCGCCACGTCGTGCTTGCCCACGTGCCTCCGCACGGCATAAAACTCGATCGCACCCATTTTTTCCAACACGTAGGCAGCACTGCCTTGCGTGAATTCGTCGAACAGACCCAACCAGCCCTCGTCGTTTGCGGCCATCTCCACGAATCCCGTGGCGTCGATATGATCGGCCCCACGACCGTAGTCAACTGCGGTCCCGCCGGCTCCGGTTACTATGCCATAGCCGAAATAGACGACCAAGTCCGCATCGATTTGCACCGCTGTTAAAAGATAGAATTTAGCCCCCGGTGAATACACCGGGGGTTTTGGGGTGCGGCTCTTTTACGCACGCAATTCCGCGCCGTGTTTTACCCGGCAGGCGGCCACGACTTGATCGCGGATTTCGTCGGCCTGCTGACTGGTGAGCGTGCCCTCTTTCCATCGCAGTGTAATAGTCATGAGCAGGCTTTTTTTCCCTCGCCAAGTTGTTTCGGGTCGCGATACGTGTCGCGATACTGAAGATGTTCCAGGCACGGCCCGCCATTGGCATAAACGGTTGCCGCCGCGTCGGCCCAACGCACCGATTCATCGACCACCAGGTTAATGTCGCGGCGTTACGGCCGGAAATGCCGGTAAAGGAACATAAGTCGGCATCAAGTCGGCGGCTTCGACAAAGCGGCCATATTTTGATCTCGGCCACGGTGGTCGGCCCGCGCAGATCGAACTGCTTCTGTCCTTCCGGCGATAATTTGCCCATATATCCCAGCAGTTCGCCGCCCAGTTTGAATTGGCAAGATTGGGCCGGATCGATGAGTTGAATTTCGGCGTTGCATCGATTCCAAAGCCGATTTGCACCTAAGCGCCTCGACAATCGCCTCGATCACCCCTTTGACGAACGTAAGATCCCGGCCGCTGGTTATGCCCAGCATCAGTTCTTCATCGGGCAAATCGTCCTGCCGCGGCAGATAAATTTTCGCGATTTCAAAAAGCTCGATCTCGGGATTCGACAAAGCCTCGTTTATCCGCCGCGCGCCCAGCAAGCTTGGTATCAACGTGCGCCGCAAACAGTCGGCCCCGCGAATCACGGGGATCAAACTCCGCAGCGGTTCGGCCGTGGTCCAAGGGCTCATCGCCGCCGAAGTCTGCCCGTCAACCGCGCTTGGCGTTAATGCCTCGTCGATGCCCGCGGCCAACAGCACGCCGCGAATCTTTTCCAATATCCGATCCTGGCGAGTCCGCGTCGAGGCCGCCATGGGCACGGCCACGTCCTCTGGAATCTGCTCGTACCCGTGTATGCGGGCGACTTCCTCGACAAGATCGACCTCGCGGGTCAAATCCCTCCGCCAACTGGGCGGAATTACAGTGATGCTTTCACCGGCCGTGGATATTTTCGAGACTTTTTCTGCGCCGGCTGGACCAATCTTTATTATCGGCCGCTTCGACGTTTCCCAGCGCCAGCAATATTTCCCGCACCCGCTCGGGCGGAACATCGATGCCCAAGATTCGTTTGAGTTGCGAAAATCGCAGGGTGACCGGCTCGCGCTGCGGTGGACGAAGACCCACGTCGACCGAACCGGCCGCCAATTCGCCCCCGCCCAGTTCCAGAATCAATTCGCAGCACCGCCGGCTGGCCCAATCCAGTCCTTCCGGGTCCACGCGCCGCTCGAATCTGAACGACGAATCGCTGTGCAGATTAAGCAGCCGGGCCGTATTGCGAATCGAGACCGGATCGAATTCGGCCGCCTCGACCAGGATCTCGCTCGTTTTTCCGCCAACCTCCGTTGCCGCCCCGCCCATCACCCCGCCAATGGCAACCGCGTCTTCGGCATCGGCGATGACGCACATCTCGCTCTATAAGTTCGTAGGTCTTATGATCGATGGCTTCGATGGTCTCGCCCGGCAGTGGCCGGCGCACGATAATTTCCCGGCCCTTCAGTTTAAGATAGTCGAAGGTGTGCAGCGGCTGGCCGCATTCCATCAACACGTAGTTGCTCGCATCGACCACGTTATTGATGGGCGTTATGCCGATCGTTTCCAAGCGCCGGGCCATCCAACCGGGACTGGGACCCACCTTCACGCCGCGAATTACCCGCGCGATATAGCGAAAACACAAGTCCGGGCAATCGATTCGCACCTTGGCAAGCTGGTCGGCCGGTGTTTTTCCCTCTGGCGGCAGTGCGGCAGGGAATTTTCAACTCCTTGCCCCACAGCACCGCGATTTCCCGGGCGATGCCGATGTGCCCCAGGCAGTCGGGCCGGTTGCTCGTGACCTCCAAATCCACGGCCAAATCGCCGCCGATCTCCTCGGTCGATTCGTGATTCAGCCCGGCCATCATCAACCGCCGCTCCAACTCCTCAAGCGGCATGTCGAGCGTCACGTACTGTTTCAGCCAGTTCCAGGAAACAAGCATTTTAAGTTTGCAGTGGTCAGTGATCAGTGGTTAGTGAATTCAAATCGCTTGCGGTTTCGCGGAGAATAATCAAAATTGATGTAAAAACCTCACGTCATTTTTATAAAACTCGCGGATATCGGTAATTCCATGCCGCCGGGCGCAGATCCGCTCGATCCCCAAACCAAATGCAAACCCCGAGAATTCCTCGGGATCGTATCCGACCGCTGTAAGCACGTTGGGATCGACCATTCCCGCCCCGCCCATCTCGATCCACCCGCCTTGCCAACTCATGTCCACCTCGACGCTGGGCTCGGTGAACGGAAAGAAAGACGGACGAAAACGGATATGCACGTCGTCGGCGAATGCGCTGCGGGCAAACAGCCGCAATACGCTCTTCAAGTCCGACATGGTCACGTGCCGGTCGACCAGCAGACCCTCGATCTGATGGAACATGGGAAAATGCGTGGCGTCCGCCGTATCGGGCCGATACACCCGACCCAGCGAAATGATCCGCACCGGCGGCCGCGTCTTTTCCATCACCCGAATCTGCACCGTGCTCGTCTGGCTCCGCAATAATAACTCGCCAGTCCCCTCTCCCTTTGGGAGAGGGCTAGGGTGAGGGCGTTCGGCATCCTTGTCCTGCTTTTCCCGCCTCATAGCCAACCAGCGGTTTTTCCCCTGAGAGAGTTTGGCATCCTTTTGTTGGTACGGCAGTTGAACTGCCGTATCAACCGCCGTTTTTTCTGCCGCGGCCAAGTAAAAATTCTCCAGCGGATCGCGTGCCGGATGCTCCAAGGGGATATTCAGGGCCTCGAAATTGTGCCAGGGATCCTCGACTTCCGGACCGTCGGCCACGGTAAATCCCAGCCGGCCCATGATGTCTTTTAATTCCTCGATGGTTTGCGTCACCGGGTGCAGGCGCCCCAATCGCGGACGCAGGCCCGGCACCGTGGGATCAAATTGCCGCGTTTCCGCCTTGCCGCCGCTTTTTTGGGCCAGCCGTTGGGTTGCAGCCAGCAATGCCGCATCGATCTGCTGCTTGACCTCGTTGAACCGCTTGCCTGCCGCGGGCTTATCGGCCTTATCGACCTGGCCAAGACCTTTTTGCACATCTTTTAACCGGCCGCTGCGGGCCCCGACAAATTCGATCCGCGCCGCCTCCAAGCGCGGCGGCATCCTGGACCGCCGCTAAGGCCTCCGTCGCCTCGCGGACCAGATTGTCCAATTCGGCCAAGAATTCGGCTAGGGCCATGGCGAAAATGCTGAATGATGAATGCTGACTGATGAATTACTTCAAGCCAGGGCTTTTTTGACCAGGGCCACGACTTGCTCGAAACCCTGCGGATCGGCAACGGCCATGTCGGCCAGGATTTTGCGGTCCAGTTCGATCTTGGCTTTTTTCAGCCCGGCTATAAACTCGCTGTAACGCAGTTCGTGCATCCGAACGGCGGCGTTTATACGAATGATCCACAGCTTGCGGAATTCGCGTTTCCTGTTCCGCCGGTCGCGGAAGGCATAAACGCCCGCGCGGACCAGTGTTTCCTTTGCGGTTCGAATCAGTTTACGTCGACCGCCGACAAAGCCTTTCACCTTTTTGAAAAGGCGTTTTTTGGAGCGCGTTCGAGCGGCCCCTTTGGTGGTTCTCATGATAGACCTTCCAAGTATTGGCGGGAACCAGGCCCTTCCTGAACGCAGGAAGCGTTACCCTGCCCGTCCCGCTTGGTAATTTTTATGCATCTCGCAAAGCCGCAAAGACGCGAAGATTTTTTAAACTAATAAATAACAGTCTTAATGTTATGATATCAAACTACAAAATTGCATTAGTTGCACTAAACCTTAGCGTCTTTGCGGCTTTGCGAGGGAAATAGGATTTTTTTGTTTGCGTTAATAGCTATGTCCGCAAAGCGCCGAGCGAATGCGGTCGTCTTCGACCTTGCTGCCCACCGTGGTCCCGCGTAAATTTCGCTTGCGCTTATGGCTCTTCCGCGACGCCAAATGGCTTGTCCCGGCCGATCGATGCTTCACCTTGCCCTTGGCAGTCAGGCGGAAACGTTTCTTCGTGCCCTTATGGGTCTTTAACTTCGGCATAATACACACCCCTCTTAGGAGTACCTTTTGCAAGTAAATAGATTCAAAATTATAAACTATTTACCAATCGCGAAAAGGGGGATCGGCGGAAATATGATGTAACCGACAACGAAAAGCCATACATGAGCGAAAAAAAAGTAATTGCGAGGCCGTTTTTTCCGCGAGTGGGCACATATTGATGCAGGTCGGGGAGCAAAATTGAGAATTGACGCCCAATAAAAGACATGCTTGGGGTTAAAGCCCCCCATTGTAAATACAGATTCCGGTTCATATAATCATTTTTTTGAAGTTATAACGCTAGGTCCGAATTAGGCGCCAACCTGATCTGCTTTTCCGGGCGGCCCTAACAAGATATTGAAATTGATGTGCTGTCTCGCACTTAACGATAATATCATTTATTTTTTTGCTTTTGGAGAAAATCTATGGCTATTAGCGTATCTTGTTCCAATTGCGGCCGTGTGGTCTATGCGTCTGAAAAAGAGGCGGGTAAGACAAAGCCCTGCCCGGGTTGCGGCCAGGCTTTAGCCATTCCCGAGGATCCTTCTCTGCAAACTGAAAAACCGACGACCAAAGATTGCCCCCAATGCGGCAACCGACTCCGCCTGGTTCGGCAATTTCACGGTAAGAATGTGCGCTGCAATAAGTGCGGCGTAGTACTAGCTGTTTCTGCCGAGCCCTGGCAATTATCCGTTGTTAATGGTGCATCCGTGCCATCGGTTGGCAATGTTCCGACGGAGACAGGATATTTAATAGCTGAAGATGAACCGCCATCATCCCAAAAGACGGAAACACAGACATCAAAGAAACCTCGGTTGCCATCGGGTATGCCGCCATTGCCAAAAGGAATGCCGCCGTTGCCGAATACTGCTGTAGAATCGGGGCGAGTAAAAGACGCCGGTGAAATATTGGCCGGTTATCAAAGCGGGTCAAAACCTTCGGGGCCAACCGTAAAAGAACAACTCAATAAAGGTGTCGGCACACTCAAGAAGAAGGCCATTGCGGCAAAAATAAAACACGACATAAATAATTTGCAGACGGCTATGGACGGGCAGTTAGAGACGCTCGGCACCTTGACGTTAACCCATCGTCCTTCGTCAGTTGATGTTGCAAATGAGATCGCGGAGCTATCTCGAATCCAAGATGAGCTTGCTGCTAAAGAGGCTACTATTGATACTCTTAGCCGGACTAAGGGAAGCCATTCCGTGGTCAAGGAATTGAAAAGTGAAATTGCTGAACGGCGCAACCGACAAAAGGCCGCGATGATCGCTATCGGAAAGAAATCTGCTAACATAAGACCTGAAATGCCTGGCGCTGTCAGTGCATATTCTGAGGTGGACCCAATTGTCTAGACCACTGTTTACGATCAAAGGTTAGCAGCCCGCGAGACCTATACCAAAGGTCTCGCGCGGCTGCTGAGTTCACTATAAGGGGGGAATTGCCAATAAGCTATCCCCGTTTTGCGCGCGATTTCAAAACGATTTGGACCACGCATGTAAGTTTCTCTTTCATGCCGCCCGATACACGGCCAGCGGCGTGAGATAATCCAAGGCGCTGTGGATCCGCTCCTCGTTGTAGAACTGAAAAAACAACGCCAATCCTCTTTCCAGCGTCCGCACAGTCGCGTAATCGTGCAAGTAAAGGTCTTCACCGTCCGCCACAAACGTTCCACAAACACGTTATCCATCCAGCGGCCGCGACCGTCCATGCTGATGGCTACGCCCGCCGCTTCCAAGCGGCCCGTAAACGCCACGGCCGTGTATTGCACGCCCTGGTCGGTGTTGAATATCTCCGGAGTGCCTTGCGTCAAGGCTTCTTCCAACGCCTCCAGGCAAAACGTCCCATCCAATGTGTTCGACAATCGCCACGATAACACGTAGCGGCTGTACCAATCCATGACCACCGTCAGATACATCCAGCCCTTCGTCATCGGCACGTAGGTGATGTCGCTGGACCATACCTGGTCGGGCCGCACAATCGCTATATTTCGCAGTAAATACGGGTATATCTTGTGTTCCGGATCATGTCGCGACAATCTGGGCTTGGGATAAATCGCCTCCAAACCCATCAAACGCATCAGGCGTCTGGCCCGTTTGCGGTCGATGCCCAAAATCTCGGCCATCTTCCGGCTGCCGTAGCACGGCGTCTTCAGGTATTGTTCGTCGATCCGACGCATCCATTGCACATTCTCCGCCGACTCGCCCGCCGACTGGTAATACCAACTAGATCGGTTCAAACCTAAAATCTCGCACTGCCGGCGGATGCTCACGCCAGGGCAGCGGGGCTCGATGCACTTTCGTTTGAACTCAATCGAGTCGGGCAAGTTTTTTTTTCAACCACGCCAACTCCATCTGCAAGCGCCCGATCTGCTCGTATAGGTCGGCAATCAATGCATCCTGCTCCTGGCTTTCACGCCGACGATCATCAGAGAACAGTTCGCCCGCTCCCTCCAACAACCGCTTCTTCCAGTAGCCGATCTGCGTCGGATGAACGCCGAATTGCGACGCCAGTTCGCCCGTAGTGCGGTCTCCCCGCACCGCCGCCAAGGCCGCCTTCGCCTTTAGCGAGGACTCGATCCTCCGTCGTTTCGCTCCCATCTCGGACTCCCTCCAATTGGACCATGAGTACATCTATTCTATCAATTTTCGTGGTCCAGTTTTTGGGGTCCAGTATATTCCGCACTTGAATGTTTGCACTCTTCTTTAAAAACAAAGCATAGCGAGTTGGAAATCATTGAAAACGAAATTGGCCCTGTATGGGATTCCGGAGGAATGGGTTTTCGCGCATTAAAGAAGCCTTTATCCATCATCAGTGCAATCGCTATAGGATTGTTGCTTTTATATTTGTTATGGAAAGTGTTATCTGCCACGTTATTTGCCTCAGGCTTGCCAAACTGGATTCGATACTATGTCCCAAACAATACGCAGCTTGTTGGTTACTTTAACGTAGATAAATTTCGAAAGACACCCCTCTATGATAAAATCAAAGGCCATCTCCCATCTCGTTCGGAAATAAAACGGTCACAGGGATTGAGGCTGCATCCAGATGAGATTCAGGATGTATTCGTTATCTTTGAAAAAATCGGGAATCAACCTCGTCAATCACGTGGCATTACAATCTTGCGCACCCACCAGGATCTACCGCTCGACAAAGTTGTGTCTAAGATAGAAAAAGTCTCGCAGACGCAGGAATACAAGGGCTTAGAATATATCCTCTTGTACCCCAATGGTGAGTGTTATGCTAAAACAGGCACTAGCACTTACTGCATTGCGTCATCTGAAGATATGATGGAGACAACAGTCGAGAAACTAAACAGCAAACAATTTCCTAATCTGGACAAAGATATCCAAAGCGCCATAAAAGACATCACAAACAATGACTTCTATGTGGCGATGGCTTCATCGGTTTTGATCGGTGAGCACAATCCAGATTTTATGACAGGTATGCCGAAGAAATTAAGGAGGGCAATCGAAGGCGCTAATTACATGACGGGTTATCTTGCGTTCAGTTCATCACCGACTATTGGCTGGTCAGTCTCATTTGAAAATCAGTCCAATGCCGAAGACTACAAGGATGCCATAGAAGCAATAGGATCTCTAGTCGATCCGGATGATATGCCTATTCCACCGGCAGTGCGCAAAATATTTGGCAAAATATTCAAGATGTACAACGATGGAAATACAATTACTCAAAAAGGATGTTTAGTCTCTTGTCGATTAGATCTGAAAATGCCAGATATCGAAGATTTAATCCACGAAATCCATATGCCTGGATATCCATGATGTGCATGGAGTCGTATCTCAAAATAAACAAAGGCAGTTTGTGGGGGGCACATGAAATACAACTTAAAATACTTTAATCTTATCATCCTATAAAATTCTTAGGGGAACAACTATGTCTAGCAATTCTCCTTTATGGTATATTCATAGTGGCGGTGACAATCCCAAGGGACCGTTCACCGACAACCAGCTTATTCAAGCTTTAATGTCAGGCAAATTGGCGGTAAACATTCCTTGCTGGCGCGAAGGTTTGACGCAGTGGTTGCCATTGGAAAAAACCGAGCCTTTTGCAGCCATAATCCATCCCCATGTGTCGCGCAAGTGGTTCTCGATCAAGTCGCTACTCCATTCCTTCAAGTCGTTCCTGCGATCCTTACTTCGTTTTATTATTTTTACTTTAATCATGCTGGGTCTCATTGCCGCCGCGGGTTATGTAGGTTATGTCTACTGGCAGGAATTAAACACGATAGTCCAAGCTGAAAAACTTATCGGAGCCCAGGATTATGATGAGGCGTTAGATATTCTTGGTTCATTTCAAAACGAAACCTACTTCTTTGGCCGGGAGAGTGAATATCTTTCCGCCTTGATATTGACCCGCCAGTATGCCTCGGTCGAAATACTTCCCGAAGATGGGCTGAATAAACCAAAAAAACAATTCCTGGAACTCTTTCAATCCAATGAAAAGTGGCAACAACGGGCTAAAGCCGATCTAACCGACATTCTGAATCTCATCCCCAACAAAATTTCTGACGGCATGACTCGTATTGTGGCTATTGCCGGATTTTTAGACGAATTGAAGCTGGTCGATAAACAGGAGCTTGCCAAGGAACTGCTCGCTAAGGTGAAACCGATAAGTGAGAATCCTGATCACGGACAAAAACAAATCGTTGCCGTGTTGAGGCGGATTCTAGAATGTGATCCCTTGCTATCGGAGGAAGTCGTCAATGTTGTTTTGGCCCAGAATAAATCTCTCAAAGATGGTCTGGCATTGGTTGGGAATGCAACTACGCCTGACAGTCCACAGGCAAAAAAACTTGCCGCCATCCTACTTGCCGTTGCCGATAGACATTGGCATAAAGACACCCATGGTAACGTTTGGGAATTCCTTAATTCGGCCCGGCAGATCGACCAGGCTTGCGATTACTTGAGTTTATGCAAAAAATGGGCTCAAGAGAAATCGAATGCGCAAGATCCTGAAGGCGCGGCAATGGTGATCAAGTACATGGTCGATAATGAGCAAAACACTGAGAGATTACACTTTGCAACCGACCTTTATGTACAGCTTGTATCGGACTACGAGACAAGAATCCCCCCACCGGAGATTAAGCAGAGAGTGGACCATATCATTTTTGACAAGCTGAAAAGCGAGGCTGAGCAACTTGTGGAAAAAGGAGAATATGAGAAGGCAGTGAAAATTCTTGAAGACACTCGCTTTAAAGGAGATCCCATTGACCAAGATTTGTTGTTCTCGGCATATTTGGGAATTGCGCGCGACTCGCTGGGAATCGCTCGCAAGTCTCTGAGAGATGGGGACTTAGACGATGCAAATTCAAAAATTATGAAGGCATTACAGTTAAGATCAGCGGATAAGGAGGCAAACAAGTTGAAAACCGATCTTGTAGACTTACGTAACAAGGCCGAGATCATTAAGCACATAAATAATGCCGCGAAAGCAAAGCAGTCTAAGCAGTATCGTGAAGCCATAAATCAAATTCAACAAGCGAGACATCTGTCGGCGATGGAACCAACGCCAACCGAACTTGATAACCTAGTTAAATCCATCGTGACCGAATTATGTGAAGAGGCAAAACCCTTTTATAATGTAAACCAAAAGCAATATCCGCAAGCGCTTGAAAGGATTGAACTTGCATTGGAATTACAGCCGAATGAACAACGGCTTATAAACTTGAAAAAGACAATCAAGGATCTTGAAAACGATCCCAAAACGGCAAATGTTTCCGGAATATGGAACACACCCGGTGGCGCGATGCTCGAATTCAAAGATAATGGCAATGTTATTGTCCAGATTATAGACAAAAGGATTAATCCAGATTGAAGGATCGTTTCTTGCAATGGTCAATGGGATCGCGGTACATCGAAAGGACAACTCAAGATAGATTTTGGGAAAGGAAAGCCGGTTGAAGGCAAATTCTCCGCAACGGTAATTGATGCTAAGACGATTTCAGTTCTCTGGGAAAGCAGAGATTGGATAGATGCAGTCGATAGAAACAACCAACCATGCAAATGGGTAAAATAATAGATCGTTTAGACTTACAAAATAGAATTTGCTTTTCATAGTTTAGAATGTTTAGGAGGGTGCTATGACAAGTCAGCCTCGTTCTTGGTATATTGCCGCCAAAGGGAATCAAACTGCCGGACCATTTACGGCGGATCAAATCATCGCGCCGTTGCAGCAGGGTCGCATAGATAAAAACACCTTATGCTGGCGCGATGGCATGTTGAAGTGGCTGCCTTTGGTTCAGATTGAACCATTTGCTGCGGTTATGCGATCTGCTAAGTTACATCCCGCGCCAGCAGCGACAGAAGGACGACCGATTATTCCCACGCTCTATACTGAGGACTCATCTGGCGGGGGACAAGCCGTAATCCTCGTATTGTTCCTGATACTGGGTTTAGTTTTCCTTGGCGCAGTTGGATATATCGGGCACATGGAAGGCTGGTGGAAGGCATTACTTTTGCATTACACTAATACATCAATTGAGCCAGTGAAGGATCGTGAGTCAGACTCTGGGGACTCCCATCGCAAGGCATCGGGATTCGATTCACAAAGCATTGAACGGATGAGGCACTGGACAAGCGTTGAACTTCGATCAATTCTCAAAATTGGGCACGAAGGATATGAAATCGTTCATAATAAGACGTTCGTCAATGTTCGCGAATCATTTGAAACAAATTTAGAACTGAAGGACATATAGTCTCTCATATATTGCGACTGCTTTGGATGATTTCAATCATCTTCATACAAAGATATTACTGGTCCCTGTGGAACATCCAAGGGAAAAACATGGAAACCTACGTTCTCCACGAGGTTTGGACATGTTCTACGAATATTTGATTTAGTATCTTTTTTCTAAATGATGCTTATTTCGGCGCCAGCGTGCAAATCATCCGCCTACCATGATGTATGGGTATCGATTCGACTTTGGAAACATCGTCCAACTTGGCAAGGATCTCGTCGATCACCTTGCGGCCTTCCTCGATGTGGGCCAACTCCCGCCCGCGAAACATCACGCTCACGATCACTTTGTCTTTGTGTTCCAGAAACTCCCGGGCCTTGCCGACCTTCACGTTCAAATCGTGATCGCCCGTCTTGGGCCGCACGCGGATTTCCTTGATCTTCATTTGGTGGCTATGGCTTTTATGCTGGCGTTTCTTCTGTTGATACTTGAACTTGCCGAAATCCATGATCCGGCAAACCGGGGGACGTTCGTTTGGCGCCACCTCCACCAGGTCGAGATCGGCCAGGCGGGCCTGTTCCATCGCCTTGTCGGTGGTCATCACTCCCAACTGGGTTCCATCCGCGGCAATGACGCGGACCGAACTGACGCGGATTTGTTCGTTAATTCGCTGCTTGACGTCGCCTGTAATCTTCCATTTTCCCATACGCACTTTACTCCAAGAGTTTTCAGTTATTAGTTTCCAGTTATCAGTTTATATTTACCATTTTAAATTTGCAATTTCAATTTACATATTTGTCAAATTTGCAATAAAAAAGACTCTATCCCCTAACTCCCACCCCCTGCCCTTTGGCCACCTGGCGGATAGTCTTGTCGCGGATCTCGGTTTTTAATTTGTCCATGGCCTGTTCGACAGGCATGGGCCCCAGATCGCCTTCCAGGCGGTCGCGGACCGAGACTTTGCCTTCCTCGGCCTCCCTGCCGCCGATGATAAACATATAAGGGATCAATTCCAACTGCGCGTCGCGGATTTTTGCGCCGATTTTTTCCGCCCGGTAGTCGCCGCTCACCCTTAGCCCGGCTTGCGACAATTGCTCTTGGATCTTGCGCCCATACTCTTCCACTTTTTGGCTCACGACCATCACTCGAACCTGCTCGGGCGCCAGCCACAATGGGAATGCCCCGGCGAAATGCTCGATCAGCATGCCCACGAATCGCTCGAACGAGCCGAACGGCGCCCGGTGGATCATCACCGGCTGGTGCGGAGTGTTGTCCGCTCCGATATACTCCAAGGCAAATCGCTGGGCGCTGGGCAGGTTGTAATCCAGTTGCACGGTGCCCAGTTGCCATTCGCGGCCGATGCAATCGGCAACCACGAAATCGGCCTTGGGACCGTAAAAGGCCGCTTCGCCCCGTTCCACCCGCACGTTCGACAAGCCCATCTCCCGGCAGACCTGTTCCAGCGAATCCTCGGCCCGCTGCCAGATTTCCGGAGTGCCCACGTATTTGTCGCTGGCCGGATCGCGAAATCCCAGCCGGACGCGATAATCGTCAAGCCCCAGCGTTTTCAGAACCAGTTGCGTCATGTCCATGCAGCCGCGAAACTCGCCGGCCACCTGGTCCTCGGTGCAGAAAATATGGGCGTCGTCCTGCGTAAATCCCCGCACTCGGGTCATGCCGTTCAGCTCCCCCGACATCTCGAACCGGTGCACCGTGCCGAACTCGGCCAGGCGCAAAGGCAATTCGCGATAACTCCGCGGCTTCGATTTGTAAATCGTAATATGGTGCGGGCAGTTCATGGGCCGAAGCAGATAACGGTCGCCGTCGGCCATTTCGATGGGCGGGAATTGGGCAGTCCTTATAATAAGGATAATGGCCCGAGGTCTCGTATAAATGAACGTTGCCGATAACCGGCGTATACACCGGCTGATAGTGGCGTTTGATCAACTCGTCGTATATAAAATTTTCCAACTCGCGGCGGATGATCGCCCCCTTGGGCAGCCAAAAAACCAGCCCGGAGCCCACGGCCGGGTCGATCATGAACAGTTCCAACTGCCGGCCCAACACGCGGTGATCGCGGCGCTTGGCCTCCTCGACTTTGCGGATGTATTCATCGAGTTCCTCGCGGCTGAACCAGGCCGTGCCGTATATCCGCTGCAACTGCTGCCTGCGAAGCGTCGCCCTTCCAATACGCCCCGGCCACGGAAAGCAGTTTGAAGGCCCCAATCGCACCCGGCGCTGGGTACGTGCGGTCCCCGGCACAGATCGATGAATTCGCCTTGCCGGTAAAACGAAAGCGAGGCCTCGTCTTTCAGATCCGTCTTCGATGTGCTCGACCTTCAGCGCCTGCCCCAAGTCCATGCAAAACTGAACCGCTTCCCGCCGATCCATTTCCACGCGTTCGAAGGCCTCGTCTTCCTTGACGATTTTGGCCATCTCGGCCTCGATCCGCGGAAAATCCTCTTCCGAAAAAGCGTGCTCCGCTTGAAAATCATAGTAAAAGCCGTTTTCAATCGTCGGACCGAACGCCAATTGCACGCCGGGAAACAATCGCATCACCGCCCGGGCCATCACATGCGCGCACGAATGGCGCATGATGTCCAACGCTTCAGGATCCTTTTTTGTAATAAGCCGCAGCGAGATTTGCCCTTCCTCGGGCAAAGGCTGATCGGCCCCTATGAGACGGCCGTCCACCTGGGCGGCCAACGTCGCTTTGGCCAATCGGGGACCAATATCGGCGGCGATATCCAGCGGACGAACGCGACGCGAATACTCCAAAATACTTCCGTCGGGCAGATTTACTTTCAGCATACTCTCCTGCGTGATTGGATTGGATTATTGGCCTTCGAGCGGGATGTCGTTACAAAGGACACCACTGCGCTACCCGGCGTAGACACGTTGCCCCTCAAGTATAGGATTCATACCAATTGTATCAAGAGTGAAACGCCTTTGCAGCGAAAGTTTTTGTGATAACAACCCCTTTCTCATCCGTGAAAGCCCAAATCACGTCCTCTCTCCATCCGGGAAACCCTAATTCGAGTCCCCTCTCCCTCCAGGAAACCCTAATTCACGTCCCCTCTCCCTCCGGGAGAGGGTTAGGGTGAGGGGGGATGTTGTTTGCTCCATTGTTTTCTCTTCGGATGAAAAGAGTTTTAACATTGAATACTACACCTGTACGAGGGGTACATAATTTCATAGCCGGCTACTCGGTTGACTGTTCAAGTTTCGGATGTCACAATTATGAGTCCGGCTCTTAGCGATCAAAGACGCTTGGCCGAAAAACCGGCGCTTAGCTCAGTTGGTTAGAGCACCAGCTCGACAAGCTGGGGGTCACAAGTTCAAGTCTCGTCAGCGCCCACTCGACGTATTTATTTTCTTTTCTGAGAACTACGATTTTTCAAAAAAACCGTAGTCTTTTAAGTGCTTGAGACGTACCAATCAAGGCAAAAACAAAACTCAAAGAGGCTTGCAATGACAAAGGAGAACGAGCAGGCCCGGGAGGAAGCAGAAATACATGCGATGAAGAGTCGCTATAAGCCGGCCCGCGAACAGTCGGAGATCATCGCCGCAGCCGAACGGCAGATGAAGCAATGGTTGTTGAAGGAGGCGGCAGAATCTGCGTCGTCTAAGGACCGGGCATCGGAAGGATTGGGCCCTTATGTGACAATCTCTAGGGAATCTGGGGTGGGCGGCGGTTATATTGCCCGCCTGGTGGGCGAAAAGCTCGGTTGGGAAGTCTTCGATAAAAAATTGCTCGATTGCATGGCTAAGCGGTATCACTTATCGCCCGCTATGATGGAACTTGTCGATGAAACTACCTCGAATTGGATTGTTGAGACATTTGGTAATTGGATCGACTCCAATGTCGTCTCTCAGCAAAAATACGTTATTTGCCTGAGTCGCATCATACTTATGGCTGCAAACCATGGCAAAGTGGTAATCGTCGGCCGCGGCGCACAGTTCCTTTTGCCACGCGACCGAGGGCTCACGGTGAGAATCATAGCTTCCGAGAATTATCGCATAGAGCAAACTATGCAGGACCTGAGATTAAAATTCGAAGAAGCCAAAAAGTATGTCGCGAAAACCGATCGCGGCCGACGCGCATTTGTTCGCCGTTATTTCCATCACGACGTGGCTGATGCGCACTCGTTTGATCTGGTGATCAATGTAGAGAAATTTGGGCCCAAAGCCGCCGCGGCGCGAATCGTTGAGGCGTTCCGCGCGTGGTTCGACGAGAAACAACGTTTATAACCTTACCCTCCTGAATCTTATGTTGGAACAACGGATCATTTTGAATATTTAAAAATGGTTAAAAATTGTCCGAGGACTCGATACCGATTCAGCATGCTCGGCATTTGAAATTCGATCACCTTTGTTATTATCACAATGAGTTCTTAAAAAACCCCACGAAAATAGGCAACTAATCCATTTTCATCATTTGAAAGGAATTAAAGCCATGCCTGGAAAGAATTTAATCCTCGCTATCTACAAGGCCCATAATGAAGTCGAGGAATCACTCAGGGAACTGCAGCAGTCAGGCTTCGATCTGGCGAAAATATCCATTTTAGGCAAGGCTTACATTAGTGATGAGCAGATAGTGGGTTGCTATTCCACTGGCGGCAATCTCAAGGCTATAGGCGGACTGGGAGCCTTCTGGGAAGAGTTATGGAAAATACTAAAGGGCGCAGCTTTTTTCTTTATACCAGGCATCGGGCCGGTCGTGATCGCTGGTTCATTAGTCGATATGATAATCTCCACACTTAAAGCTCCGGTTGCCATCCGAAAACTTAGCTCACTGGGCATCGTGCTTAATGGACTTGGGATACCCGATAATACCATATTCGAGTACGAGGTCGGAATTAGGGCCAACAAATTCATGCTTATTGCATCCGGCTCGTCCGAGGAAATCATCAAAGCAAAGAGCATCGTTGACAAGACTAGCACAGCCGAGATCGTTGTGCAGAATAAATGATGCTTAGGAGAAAACCGGACACAATCCTTGGAATTTGATATTAGTGCCGAGTTCAATATGGTGTAGCATCGTATCTTCCGGAATATTAGAAAATTCCGTTTTTTCTTGTATATAGTCCGGTATTATGCATCTTGAACTACAAATGCCGGCCCATCTTATTGTTGGACACGGTTTTTCGTGCGGGAAGCGAGCCGATTCTTGATCCAGGCTAGCCACTCGTTCGTTGGCAGCCCGTAAGGGCGGAATTTTTCCATCCGCCCTTGCGATTCGTCATAGAAAATCGCCACGTGAATGCCCAACCGGCTGGCGTCGGGCGAATCCATCAGGTTGCTCGAATCGGTGGCGTTCATCTGAAATACCACGCGCATTTCAAAATCCCGCAGGCTTTGCCGGTCCAGAAAACGGATGACGTTGTTATAGCTGTCGCACCACACTAGCGTGTGTATGCCCAAGGCCGGACCTTCGCGCACAATGGCGTTGAACTGCTTCGCCGGATTGGGCGGCTTGCCGTCATCGAGCGATGAAAAACTGAAATCGTCGTCCTTGCGCAATTCGCGGAAGCGGGCAAGATTATAGATAATCAAGTAGATCGGCGGCGCGTGTTCTTCCGATCGCTCCTGGCGCGAGGCCAACTCCGCCGAAATCTCTCCCAACAGATCGGCCGTCCCGCGCGGATCGGCGATTTTCATGCCCTGCGGCAACGCCGAGTCCAGTCGGCTCCAAAAACCGGCCTCCGGCGCGTCTCCGCGAATTCCGTCCAGGATATAAAACCGCGCACCGGGAAATGGGGACGGATCTTTGTCGATCAGGGGTTCTGTCGCCCTTTCCCCATCTCCCCTTTTCCCCCCTCAGGCGCATGTTGCGGCGGCCAAACTGATGATGCAATTGGCCAGCACGCCCAATGCCGCCTCGTCCCGATGTCCCACCAATAGCAAATTGCTGCCGTTCTGGCGGACGAAAGATGCCGCCGTCGACTCCTTGATGGCCACTGCCGAACCCAACCACGCATGCGGCACCGGGCAGGTCTCGGGCCACGATCTCGCCGGCCAGCAATTCCTTCAGTCCGGGGTTTTCGCTTGGGATCGGCCAGCACGTTGCCCTCGAACACGATCGGCGGCGGAAACGGGGACTGATTTTCCGCCACCCTTTTCGCCGCCAATTGCGAGATCTGCTGCAAGTACTCGTCGCGCTCGTTGTCGGGCAGCCAAACCACTTGGAACGGATGGTTGCCCTCGTAAAGTCCGTTGGCGTCGTTGTAGATCGCTTCGCCAGGCCGGGTAAGCAGCCGGGCGGCGGTGTTGTCTTCGCTGAGGATCAGATGGGCGTCCGACTCGCTGCACTGCAAGGCGATCCGCACGGCCATTTGCCCGATCGTGCTGCGGGCCAGCGAGTAAGCCCCTCCCAGCGTCTGCGATCCCAGCAATACGTGGATCCCGAATGCCCGGCCTTGACGCACCAGCCGGTCCAGCAACAAGGCCGCATCTTGCGCAATCCGGTCGTCCTCGATGAAAAGCTCCTGGAACTCATCGATGATAAGCAGTATGCGCGGTAGTTTGGCCTTCGGCTGTGCGGAGCGATAGCCTTTTATATCCTGGACTCCCTGGTTGCGGAACAAATCGCCGCGTGTCCGCAATTCGGCGTCCAACCGCTGCAACACGCTTAAGCCGAATTCCCGCTCGCTTTCGATGGCGATCACTCGCGCATGCGGCAATGCAGTAGTGCGCGTAGGCCTTGAATTCGACCCCCTTTTTAAAATCGACCAGATACAATTCGACTTCGTCCGGGCTGTATTGCAGCGCCAGAGTGGTGATCAGCACGTGCATCAGGGTCGATTTGCCCGAGCCCGTCTTGCCCGATATCAACACGTGCTGCGAAGTCCCGCTGCCGAGTTTGAGGCTTTGCAGTTTCAAGTGCGCCGGCCCTGCCCAGCGGAACGTCGATGCCGCCGCTGCTGTCGGCGGTCCACCATTGATCGAGGGCGGGAATGATGCTGGAGTATGGCACCTCCACGCGGCCCGAGAATCTTGCCCGGTCGCCTACCGTCGCGCACAATCTCGCGGAACAGATCGGCCGGCGGCGGACTATCCAATCCCACCGGCAACGGCCCGTAATCCGGGTGCTCCCAAACAAATTGCGACTGGTCCCAACGCAATACCAAGGCTTCGCTCTCCAGGTCGGCAAGCGAAAAATGCCGGGAAAGCGGCAATTTCGTATCCACGCTCAAAAGCACGAACACCCCGCACCGCGCGCCGCTCGATACGATGCTTTTCAGCCGCAATGCGGCCGCTTCCGAAAAATTCACGGGAAAATTGGCCACCACCAGCACTCGGTACGGTTCGGCCAACTCGCCCGCCGATGCGTTGTACTCCTAGGATCGTGGGAAACTCCTGGCGCAGGTAGACCTGGATCACGTTTTCCATGTGCTTGGTCAGATCGGCCAGGCGTTGTTCGATATGGGGCGTATCGGTCCAGATGCGGTTGGCCACGAGTTGTTCGTCGTAGTCGGCCAGGTGCATGAATGCCGAAAAGTTCTCGCCCAGCCCCACCGGATCGATTATCGTGAAACGGACCTTCCCGGGCGGCATGGCCGTAAGCAATCGCAGCATGACCGCCTGCATCGAATCCACCGCCTTCGACAGTCCCGGCGCCGTTGGCCTTCCACAGCATTAGCGAATGCCGGGGAAAGGGCAAAAGCACCGGCAAATCAAACTCGGTTTGTGCCGGCCGCAGTTTTTCGTCCGCCGGACACTCCGTCCTTGATCCGCGCCAATTCCAATTTGCTCGATCCAAGCTGGAATGCCGGCGGAATTTCGGCCGGCAATGCCCAGCGGCTCCAGTCCGATGTATGCCAGTCTGGAAAATAATTCCCGGCAGGTGCGGCCGATCTCTTCAACCGCCGGACGCGAAATCGTTCCATTCCGCCCAGCCAGCGCTCGGACATGTTTGTCCATTCGCGCCGGTAGCGGTCCTCGTTTTCTCCGATGGCCTGGGCATGTTCCGCCCGGAGCCGTTCGCTCTCGGCGGTAAAACGCATTTCCAGGTCCCGCAGTTGGCGCGTGTATTTTTCGTCGATCGCCGGCAAAGCCCGGTCGCGCGATGCGGCAATCTCCGCCAGACGCGGTGGAAAGTTCTCATCCGCCTGCTTGAGTATCGTGCTCTTTGCGCCGCTCGATTTCAGCCTTGGCGGCGGCGTATTTTTCCTCGGCCTTTTTCATTTCCGCGTTTTGGCGGGTAATGATGTCTCCGAATTGCTGCTGGCATTGTGCTTTAGCGGTTTCCAGCACGGCCGGACGATTTATCCCCGCCTCTAACAGCGTCCGAAGCAATGTCAAGTACGCGCTCGACGCCTGCCGATTTACTATCCTGTGCAACCAAGTGCCTGCCGCGATAAACACCATGAAAGCCGCCGCGCAGCTTACCGCCGCCCATCGCCAATCACTCCAGCCGAAAACACAAGGCCGCCGGATATACGGTCGCCGCCCATAACAGCAGAAATATGCCCAAGGGCCACAAGTCCTTGATAAAAGCGGGGAAAAAACCGCGACATAAACTGCCGCGTCATGGTTTGATACTGAGCCCGCGCTAAATCAAGAGCCCGGGTAAAGCGTTGCGCCAGGGTCGGTTTCCAGCAATAGTCCTTCCACTTGCGGCTCGGGAAACTCGCGCCATTGCCCGCGTTCGCGGAGCAATTCCACTGCCTTCCGGTGGATCGTCTGAAGATCCTGCCAACGCGCCGTCCAATCCGTCCACGATCTCCTTGAGTTGCAGATTCGAGCCGCTCCGCGCGGCCTCCGACATGGCCATTACTTCCCAGCGGCCCTCCGTCAATTGCTGCTCCAGGTTTTTCAGGCTTCCTTCATACCGGGCAATTATCTGCTCATGGATGGAATCGTATTCCTTCTGTATCCGGCGCGTTTCCGACTCGAAATGGGCCAGGATTTGCTTTTTGGCCGCGGCATACTCCGCTTCGGTAACCTCTTTTTCCGCCTTGAAATGCGAAGCCAGCGAGTTCTGCGACTCTTGATGGCGTTTGTCCGCCGCTTCCTTCCCGGCAATCAAGCCGGCCTGGATTTCCACTTCCGACTGCGGCCCGCTCGCGCACCAGGCGACCAGATCGCGTCAAAAGTTGTCGCGGCCCGTCCGGCGAAAAGGAGTCCATCATTATCTCTTGATATGGAAGGATTGGTGATCAGAAATTAAAGATTAGTTTTGGTTGAAGTTGAATATTAGCCCGCTGTTTGGTTCATAAATCATTCTTAAAGTATACTATTTTGTACACACTCTGACAAATAAACAACGCACGATTTTTTACAGATATTGATTTCCATTTTTACCAATCCCTAATCCCTAGACTCTAATCCCTAATCTCTAATCTCTTGCTTGTTAATTTATCCCGCACTGGCGTTCGGCGGCGGCCAGAACCTCGGCCAGGCGATGGATCGAATCCAGCACTCCCCGGACACTCGGCTCCAGGGGGGCAATGTAGGCCTCGTGGAACTTGCGCTGGGCCTCGTCGCTCCAATACTGCTGCACCTCTGCGCTGGCCGCGAACAAGTTTTGCAATGCCAATTCCAGTTTTGACGCGCCCGAGTTCAGGTCCCAATTTCTCATATCCGTATTCTCATATTTCCGTTGATTATCCGGAAAACCGTAACCGTGCAATTTCAAGAGGCCGCTGGTTTGGCGTTCGGATCCCCGGTTCCAATGCTGTTATCATCGATCTTTTCCCTGCCCTCGGCCGTTTTCGCTTCCTCCGCCGGTGTCGCGGTCTCCAAGGCAATGGGCGAATGTTCATCCACGGGGGCGGCCAGGCGGACGTATGCCTCCAAGTCCGATATCATCCGGCTCAAAGCGGCGACGGCCCGGGGAAAATCGCTATCCAGCCAGCCGGCAAACTGCGAGCGGCTGGCCCGGTATTCGTTGACCGCACGCTCGATCATCATGGCCCAATGCGGGATGGCCTCAACTTTGCTCTCGGCGATTTGCACCCGCCGCTTCGCCCGTTCCAAGGCCTTTTTCTCCTCCACGAACGAGCCGTGTTCTTCAGCTATCCGCCGGAACATCCTCGCGTTTTCCAGTTGCAGCCGGGCTTCGGTCACTCCGTCTTTCGCAAGGCGAAGCTCCTGCTTCCAATACCCGGGACAATCCTGACTGATCCACTGCAACGCCCGGCGGAGTTCCATATCCAGGTCGTCCAATGCGCTGCAGGCGTCGTCGTGAAAACACACCAAGGCCGCGGACATCGCCTGCAATGCGTCGATCGATTTGACTCGGGCGGGTTGGCCCATGGCACTTGACTATCTGTGATGGAGGTACTCTTCTATGATTTCCGCCTTGCGCATCAGGTAAGGAATGTGCTCTTCGATCACCTCGATCAACCGCTGCACACCCTTGACCTGCTGCTCGAACTCCTCGCTGAATTTCTTTTGCTCCTGGTCCCGCCAGGTCTTGCTCAGGGCCGACAACTGACCGCCGATCATGTTGATCCGGGTCTGTATCTCGGTGCTGAACTTCTTGAGGCTCTGGGCAAACTGCCTCAACTCTTCAGGGTCTACAATAGCCTGAGGCATGGAGATTCTCCAAAAAGACACGTCCTTTTACGCGGTAACGATTTCTATGTTAAAAGTCCCCTCTCCCTTTTCTATTTTCAAGTCCCCTCTCCCTTTGGGAGAGGGCTAGGGTGAGGGCTGATGATACACGATTTAATTTGTAATCGTCTACGACCTGCATTGTAGCAGGCACAGCATATCCATGAACTGTTACCTTAATTTTAACCAGAAAAGTCCCGCTATCCAAGCCGAAAATACCGTCTCCCGCCCGGTCTTCGCCCCAAGCAAAGGGCAATTCAACTGAGATTGTAAGGGTGTGTAAATTCCGGTTTTATCAGCGTTTTTTCATTTGTTTAGCCGCGACCCGCAGGGGATCGCTGGTAATTGGCGGAAATTCCGCGGTTTTTACAACCAATTACCAGACGCCCTCATTAAACCGAAAACACGCAATTTACGAATTTCGGAATCCATTATCCCCTCTCCCTTTGGGAGAGGGGCAGGGGGTGAGGGAATGTGGAAAGTATGCAACATTAACCGGGCTTCCATCCCCCTTAATCTCCCCTGTTATTCGCCCTCTTTCCGATTGTCCCCTTCGCGGCCCATGCCAAATCAAAATCCGCTTCCCAGAAACAGGGGTAGCACCGGATCTTGGACCGGTGCGCTTTGTCGCAGGAGGTCGCTGAGGATTATTCCATCCGTTGAATATAGATCCTATTGGCAATCAACGTTTTTTAGTACAAACTAATGGAACTATTTTAACGGGTAACGGGTAACACCGGTTCTTGAACCGGTGGGACGAAGTCCCAAGAGGTTTCGATAAGATTTTGCGATTCCCTTTAAACCTCTTGCGGCAAAGCCGCCCAGGTACGAGAACCTGGGCTACCCACTGAACCCCGAATGGGTAACTCCGGTTCTTGAACCGGTGGGACGAAGTCCCAAGAGGTTTCGGTAAGATTTTGCGATTCCCTTTAAACCTCTTGCGGCAAAGCCGCCCAGGTACGAGAACCTGGGCTACCCACTGAATCCCGCACCCTGAACCCTACTTCACGTCCTTCACGTCCGCGCCGTTTTTTTTGTAGGCCGGCGGGCCGATCAGTTCTTCTATGTCGGTCTCGTCCAGGGTCTCGGATTTTTCCAGGGCCTTGGCAAGGATTTCGAGTTTGTCGCGGTTGCGGGTCAAGAGTATCGAAGGCCTTGTCCGAGGCCTCGTGCAGGATGCGGGAAATTTCCTCGTCGATCAGTTGGGCCGTGTGTTCGCTGTAGCGGCGGGGTTCGGTCATCTCCTTGCCCAGGAAGGGATGGTCTTCGCTGTCGCGGAAGGCCACCGGGCCCAGCCGATCGCTCATGCCCCAGTAGGTGACCATGCGGCGGGCGAGTTGGGTGACGTTGTTCAGATCGTTTTCGGCGCCTGCGCTGAATTCGTCGAAGATCATTTTTTCGGCCGCCCGGCCTCCCAGGCCGATCAGCCAGGCGGATGTGCAATTCCGATTCGCTGATGTTCAGCCGATCTTCCTCGGGCAGGAGTTGGGTTGCGCCCAGCGACCGGCCGCGGGGGATGATCGAAACCTTGTGCACGCGGTCGCCGGAGGGCATGAGCCAGGCCAACAGCGTGTGGCCGGACTCGTGATAGGCGGTCATCGACTTTTCCTTGCCGGAGAGGACTTCTTCGCGTTTTGCGCCCATGAGGACTTTGTCGCGGGCGTATTCGAAGTCGGCCATATCGACGTTTTTCTTGTCGTTTCGGCTGGCCCAGAGCGCGGCTTCGTTCACCAGGTTCTGGATGTCGGCGCCGGTCAGTCCGACGGTGCCGGCGGCCAGGCGCTCCAGGTCGACGTCGGGGGCCAGGGGCACGTCGCGGGAATGGACTTTGAAGATGGCCTGCCGGCCCTTGAGATTGGGGCGATCGACGGTAATGTGGCGGTCGAAGCGGCCGGGGCGCAACAGCGCCGGATCGAGCACGTCGGGCCGGTTCGAGGCGGCCATGACGATCACCGATACGGTTTGGGTGAAGCCGTCCATTTCGCTGAGGATTTGGTTGAGGGTTTGCTCGCGTTCGTCGTGCCCGCCGCCGATGCCAGCGCCGCGATGGCGTCCGACGGCGTCGATTTCGTCGATGAAAAGTATGGATGGGGCGTTTTCCTTGGCCGTGTTGAACAGATCGCGGACCCGGCCCGCGCCCACGCCCACGAACATCTGAATGAATTCCGATCCGTTGATGGAGAAGAAAGGCACGCCGGCCTCGCCGGCCACTGCCCGGGCAAGCAGGGTTTTGCCTGCGCCGGGCGGACCCATCAGCAGGATGCCCTTGGGCACGCGTGCGCCCAGGCGCTGGAATTTTTCCGGATTTTTGAGGAATTCCACGACCTCTTCGAGTTCGTGCTTGACGCCTTCCAGTCCGGCGACGTCGTCGAAGGTGACCGATTTATCGCTCGGCATCGTAGCGTCGTGCGCCGCTCTTGCTGAACCCGCCCATCAGTCCGCCGGTGAAGATGGAGTCGCGGGCCCTGCGGAACATGAACCACAATCCGGCGATCATCGCGATCGAGATCAGCAGATAAAACGAGAGCACGGTAAAGGTATTGTCGTTGGGCTCGGCAACTTCGTAGTCGGCGCCGAGCTGTTCGCGGAGTTGGCGGTCCAGGCTCTCGTCGATCGAGGCGTATGGCGGCAGGATGGCGGTGAATTTCGATTCCAACTTGGGAGGCGGGGTTTTGAATTCGCCATAGGCCGTCGAGCCCTGGATCTTTAGCTTGGCGATATTTTTTTTGTCCAGTTGAATGCGGAAAACGCCGTAAGTGATTTCCGACCGTTTTGTGTGGTCGGATGAGAAGTAAATCACCGCCATCACGGCCACTAATATCAACAACAGCCAAAAAACGGAATTACTGCGGACCGGCTTTGGCAGCGGTTTGCCGGGAGGGGGTGGTAATTGATTTTTATCTTTTTGATCGTCCATGGACTAATTGTTCCGTATTGTTTCCATGCCGGCCGTTGCCGGCCGTTTTATTATTGGGAAAAGAGCATTGGGTTTTTAAAATCTACCCTATGAATTGTATCGAATTGTGAGGAAATATCGATGGCCGGCCCCCCTATTGGGTAAATCATCACGAAATCGCAAGCAGTTTGTTAGCAAATGTAAACATTTTAAGACTTATGTCCAGCCTCCTAATGTCTATTGAGAATCATAAAACTAATATCGCACACAATAGCCGGCGGCTAACAGCCGCCGGCGGCAATTCGCTTATATTCCGATCCGCCAAAGGCGGATTGACCGCCGGCTAATGACATTATTAACTCTGAGACTCAATAACCGCGTATTCGGCAATGATTTCCAGCAAAGATTGGCCGAATTGTTTTGCCTTGGCCGGGCCGATGCCCTTGATTTCGAGCAATTCCGCCGCGGATTGCGGGCGGCAGGCAACCAGTTCATTCAAGGCCGTGTTATGGAAAATACAATAGGCGGGAATGCCGGCTTCGTCGGCGATTTCCAGACGCCATCGCTTCAGGGCCGATAGCAGATCGGCGTCGGTTTTGTGCGAGATCGCCGGGACGGTCTTTTTGCCGAGTGGAGGCGATTTAGAAACGATTATCTCGTCACCGTGGATTTTATGAAAAAGATCTACAGGAATTGGCAATGGATTTTCAAGCGGCGTTTTGGCCCTCATTACATCGCGGCCGAATTCGGTGAGTTTTACCACCGGCCGGAATTTGTCGATTTCCTCTTGCTCCAGACAGCCAATCGAAATCAGTGCCTCGATCAGCGTAACGACCTCAGGTTGCTTTAATTGCATGAGCAAACCGAAAGTGCTCAGCCGATCCAGGCCGAGTTTTTTCAATTTCTCATTCTCCAGAGCCGCAGAGCATCTGCGCAATAAGATTTTTTCCGCATGCGAAGCGGGCTTCGGTGCGGGCAACGCCGCTAAGAGCCATGCGCACGGCTTCGAGCGATTTGCCGCTGGGGAGAAAAGGGGACAGGTCCAATTTGTGCGAAGCACCCTCCGGGCCGTTCCGGCAAATTGGACCTGTCCCCTTTTCTCTCCCGCAATTGTCGCAATGACCGCAGCGAGCGGGGTTTTTCTCGCCGAAATAGCGGAGGATTTCACGCTGCCGGCAGGATCCGCTCAAGGCGAAACTCACCATCTGGTTGAGTTTATCCAATTCCGAGGATTTGCGGCGTTCCAGGGCGGTGAAGTCGATGCCCAGTTTATCGAAGGGCAAGTCGCGGCGGATCATGCGGATTGCCCGGCCGCGAAAGGGCGGCAAATAGGTGAATGCCTCCAAGCGGTTGAGTTCGTGCAAGGCGTGCATGACGGAGGGTTGATCGATTTCATCGTCACCACCAGGCGATTGGGGGAAAATGGGATCAATTCCTGCCTGCGCGTGCCCACCAGGCGCTCGACCGCCCGGAGCACTTTGCGCTGCACCTTGGCCTGCTTGGGCAACAGATCGACCAGGGTGGGCAGGTCGCTGTCGATGCGGACTGTGGCCAGATTTTGCGCGGACATAAGACGTTCCAACACGCCGGCGCCTTCCAAGAGTTGTTCGCAATTGCCCACGCCCTCGGCGCTTAAGGATAAGCCCAGGGTTTCTTTGATCTCTTGCTGCGTGAGTTCAATGGGATCGTCGTCACAGGCCGCGGAGAAAATCGTAGACCTGGGCGATAAACTCGCGGTCGGGATAGGCGCTGTCGATGAAAAATCTTTGAATGTAGATATCCGAGCCGCTGTAGAGCATCAGGCAGCGCGAAGGCAGCCCGTCGCGGCCCGCCCGGCCGGCCTCTTGATAGTAGGCTTCCAGGCTGCCGGGTATGTTATAGTGCACCACGGAGCGGACGTCGGCCTTATCGATGCCCATGCCGAAGGCGTTTGTGGCAACGACGATTTCGCAGCGGCCGTTCATGAACGCGTCCTGGGCGGCGCGGCGCTGGTCGGGCAGCATGCCGGCGTGGTACACGGCAATCCGGCGCTTGGTTTGGGCCGCGAGCAATTGGGCGACTTCTTCGGCGCGTTTTCGAGTCGAGGCATAGATGATGCCCGGGCCGGGCGTTTCGCCGAGAAACTGCAAAAGCATCTCGGTTTTTTGGCGTTCGCCTTGCGGGGCAAGGACTTTGTAAAAAAGATTGGGCCTTTCGAAACCGGTGATGAAGGTTCGCGGCTCGTGGAGATCGAGTTGTTCGATAATGTCGCGGCGGACGTTGTCCGTGGCGGTGGCGGTCAAGGCAATGGTGGGCGGATTGTCGAGGATCCGCCGGAAATAACCCAGCCGGGCGTAATCGGGACGAAAATCGTGCCCCCACTGACTGATGCAGTGCGCCTTGTCGACGGCCAGCATTTTTATTCCCACCGCCCGCACGGCGTCGATAAACTTGCCGCTGCGGAATCGTTCGGGCACGACGTAGGCCATCCGATATTCGCCGGCAGCCATCCGCGAGAGCCGGTTATTTTGCTCGGCAAGCGAAATGGTGCTGTTGATGAAAGTGACCGGCAACCCCAAGGCGTGGAGCTGATCGACCTGGTCTTTCATCAAGGCGATAAGCGGCGAAACGACAAGCGTTAATCCATCGAGAACAATCGCGGGCAGTTGATAACACAGGCTTTTTCCTCCGCCGGTGGGCATCACGCACAGGCAATCCTGCCCGGCGAGCACGGTGGAGATGACTTCCTTTTGGCCGTGGCGAAATTCCGTCAGCCCGAATTGGGGCAAAAAGGCTTCGAGATTATCGATGGCGGCGCGGTGCATGATAGGCCCTTTAACAGACCCATATCATACGATTAAATCAGGCCGGGGTGAATGGTTCCGGCAGGATTTTTTATGCCAATTCATTTCAGAATGTACTGTAAGAATTGTCGAGACAAGTGTTTAGCCGCGAGCCAATGGCGAGCGCGAGCTATGCATTTTAATAGCGGCGTCATGTGTTCCTTCGCGATCAATTACCAATAATGGCGGCGATAATAGCCGGGCGGGCCCCAGTAGGCATGCACATACGGATATTCCTCGACGACCATCGGAGGCGGCGCCTGCTGGTAAACCACGGGCGGCGGCTGAACTACCGGCGGTTCCTGCATGATGGCGATTACGCGCTTGCTTACGCCTTGCTGCTGCATAACGATCACGTCTTGGGCTTGCATTGGAGCAGCCACGCCGTGGGTCCGCACGTGATTGAATATGAGTTCTTCATCCACTCCGCCCCTGGTCATGTTGATTACGTCGGGGACCGTCACCGGGTTGGCCGGAATGGGGCGTCCATATTGTTGAGCGATCATGGCGCGGTTTCTGGCATCCTGCTCGTCCAGTGCGCTGCCGACCGCGGCGCCGCTCAGTGCGCCGACGCCTGCGCCAATGGCTGCCCCGGCCAACGGATTATGCACCGCACTGCCTACGACTGCTCCGGTGCCCGCCCCCAACAAACCGCCGAACAGGGCCCCTTGGTCGGACTTATATGGAGATTGGCAACCGCTTAATTGCAGAGATTATCAGAAGAAATATAGTCAATAGAAAAAGGCGGCGGGAAAGCATAGAACTACACCTCATGAATTTAATCCATATTGCCCCGGCGATCGGCTGGAAAAATCAAAACGGCGAATTATGGAATTTAAACTGCTCCAGGTCAAGATAAAATAGGGGCTTTGGCCAAAGTGAGAAAACGTTAATACACTAAACAATTTATAGCGAGTATATAGATAAACGGCTCTTTGAAACATAACCATTTTACTTGTCATGAAGTTTAGTTATGCACTTGCAAACAAGTTCTGATTGGATATAATCATTCTAAATGGGATTTGCGGCCGCTTGCAGCCAGAACCTGCTAAAGTGCCATCGTGAATCGCGAATAAATAGACCGCGGTGAACGATACAATTCAGGTTTCAAGCAAGCCGCGACTGTCCCGCTAAGGTGCAAGTCGCGGTTTTTTTATGGCTATTGAGAATCAGAAATTTAATTTCACAAACAATAGCCGGCGGCTAACAGCCGCCGGTTAATTGGATCATCGAGCAGCAATATATGCAAAACAAATCTGATAAATCTGAAAAAAACACGTCCAAACAGGGTTTTCGACGCAGGCGGTACACGCCGGCGAGGCCCGGCAAAAACCGAGCAACTCGATAACCGACCCGATCTTCTGCACGGCCACATTCACCTTTCCCAACACGCAAGCGATTATCGATTACGTGGAGCAGAAACTAGCCCCGCGAAGAATACGCCCGATACGGCAATCCCAGCGAAAAAGTGGCCGAGCGTAAACTGGCCGCGTTGGAAGGCGGTGAAGAGGCATTATTATATTCCTCGGGCATGTCGGCGATCGTCGGATTGCTGCTGGGAAAATTAAAGGCCGGCGATGAAATTGCTTTATTCGACGAGTGCTATCATCGCACGCGGGAATTGTGCGCCGAAATTCTCCCTAATTTCGGCATAAAAACACATATTGTGCCCACCGCCGATTACCAACGGCTTGAGTCCGTCATTACTCCCGCCACGCGATTGATAATAAGCGAGTCGCCCACCAATCCGCATCTGAGTGTAATCGACTACGAACGTTTTGCCGACATCGGGCGAAAATACAACGTGGAAACGGTGATCGACTCGACCATAGGCTCGCCCATAAACCAGCGGCCGTTGGAATACGGCATCGACTATGTGCTTCACTCTTGCACGAAGTATCTTGCCGGTCACAACGACATGCTGGGCGGGGCGATAATCGGCTCAGCCAAGAAAATCGAACCGTTGCGTAATTTGCGGGGCCTGCTGGGCATGGTCAACGCCCCGCACAACATTTACCTTTTGCTGCGCGGGCTGAAAACCCTGGAGTTGCGCATGCGGCGTCACAATGAAAACGGCCAGGCCGTGGCAGAGTTTCTCGAAAGCCATCCGCGCGTGGAAAAAGTTTATTATCCCGGACTTCCCAGCCACAAATACCACGAAACGGCCAAACGCGTGATGTCCGGTTTCGGCGGGCTGGTAACCTTTCTGGTCAAGGACGCCGATATCCGCCAGACATCGGCCATAGTCGATGCCGTTAAGATTCCGCGCATCGGTGCAAGCCTTGGCGGGGTGGAATCGCTCATTGAACAACCTCGGGTACTGAGTTTTCTGGAGTTCAGCCCGGAAGCGCGGCGGGAGTTGAAAATTCCCGACAATATGATCCGCATCTCTTGCGGCATCGAAAATCCCCAAGATCTCATAGCCGACCTGAAGCAAGCCTTGGAGTGTTAAGACACTATTTGCAAAGGGCGTATACGGATGATTTTTGTGTCAGTGCCCAGGTGGCACGGCCATCTTGGCCCTGTTTCTTCACGGGCTGGAATGCGCGGGCCACCAACTGACACATAATTTCTTACAAGCCCCATAGCTATGGTTTTCGCCATAATCCGTATTTGTTTGAGCCCATTAACAGAGAAATGCCCTGTCTTGCTACATAATATTACACAATATGGGTAATCTGCGCAATCTTTTCTGATTTTTTCAACTTTTCCGAAAGTTCCGATTAAATAGGCCCGATATTCTGTGTCGTCAAGGACTGGAATAAGTAAGGTCTATAGGCTACCCCCATTTTTTGAGGTGTGGACATGTCTCTTATAAAACACTGGATTGCCAATTTAATGGTAATCGGATTGAGTCTCACGGCGGTTTGTCCGATAGCCTCGGCCCAATCGGTTTTCGATGATTCCGAGACGGACGCGACGCCGCCAAAGTCAGAGTGGCGGCAAAAAGTCTTACATAACAATAGGGCCCCGCAACAAATCACCAGTGCGTCGGCCCAGGACAGCGAGCCTCGCACCATCAAGTGGTCGCCGTATCCGAATTCAAGTCAGGATGCCGACTATAGCACGAATGTCCAACGCTCGCCGTATGCAAATTCAAATCAAGATGCCGAGTATCGTACCGCGCAACGGTCGTCCAGCGCAAATCCGAAGCAGGATGCCGAATATCGCGGCGACCAACGGTCGCCATATCAAAACTCGAACCGTATCCGGCCGTCCGGCGTTTCCCCGTCGGGCAATGCCCAGCCTAAAAGCTACCGGGTGGCGCAGCGAGAGGTTCCGGCAATGGTGGAAGGCGATCCTGGGGCGACCCAATACGAGCCATTGGCCGCGGGAGGCTCATTTGCACCTCAAGGCGGCTGTGATTCGAGTTGCGGCGACTGCGGCGATTGCGGCGACTGCGGCCAGGGCGGCGATTGCGATTGTCCCTGGCTGGCGCCCTGCGGCGGATGGGGACCGCGGAATCTGGGGATTTTCGCGGGCGTAAACGGGTTTAAAGGTCCTCGCGACCGCGGCGGCAACGGCAACTTCGGATTCACTGAAGGCGTGAATTGGGGCGCACCGCTGGGCGATCCCTGGGGTTGCGGATATCAACTCGGTTTTGCCGCCCTGCAAGACAACATTTCCGGTTATCAGGAAAATGCCCCCACAGACACCACCAACCAGTCTACAATTGTAACGGCCGACCGGCATCAGTATTTTTTCACAGCCGGTATTTTCAACCGTGCGGAATGCGCCGGCTGGCAATGGGGCGTGGTCTTTGATTTGCTCCACGACACCTACTACCAACATCCGATTTAAAACAAATTCGCACGGAAACGGGTTACCTTTTCAACGAATGCAACGAGATCGGTTATTCCGGCGCTTACGGCGTGGGAGGCGATAGCGTTCAGAACGGTTACGCTTAACTACAGGTCAAGTAACCGTCGTCAATGCCTTTTTGAATCCCACCGACCAGTTTGTGGTTTACTTCCGCCGCCATTTCCAAAACGGCGGCGACGGACGGATTTGGGGCGGTTTGACCGGCATGGGCGACGGCCTGTTCGGCGCGGACGCCTGGGTCCCCTTGGGCGGCAGTTGGGCCCTGCAAAATACCTTTAACTACCTGATTCCCAAACAGGGTCGTGGAGATTCCGGCGGGCAAGTAAACGAATCCTGGAGTTTGGCGATTAACCTGGTCTGGTATCCCGGCCGTTCGACCAAGTGCCTGGGGACCAGTTGCTACCGGCCGGTCCTGAACGTCGCCGACAATTCGCTGTTCATGGTCAGGGAAAACAGGCAGACGCAAGTTGTCACGTCGCCGGCGAACTAACAGTTCACTCGCCTAAGTGTGGGGGATGCCGAAGGGGTCGCTTTGCCGGCCCCTTCATTGTTTAGAGAATCAGGGTTCAGCGTTTAGGGTTCAGGATTTGGAAGGGCGGACGCGTTGACGCGATGAATTGTGATCGGGGCGATGTCGGGCTGGGGCTTGCCGCCGCGCATTCGATTCTGCGATTGGATGGTGAGCGTATTATCATCGACCTTGGTCAAGGTGCTCGTGGAACTGACCGTTTCGCCGCCGGCCAGCACTCCCTTGATTTCAATTATCCATTGCTTGCCTTCCGGCCTCCAAGTGCTTTCGGTAAAGCCGCCGGTGGATTCAAACAACCAGGAACGGATCGATTTGGCCCGCGGATCCCAGCCGATGATCTCCGTGCCGTGCAAATCGAGCTGTTGCATGCGGGTGTCAAAAGTGCGAGTAAGGAAGCTCTTATTCGCCGTCCATTGACAGGTGGAATTGATGGATATTTGACTTGCTTTATCGGGTTCGGCGCTGGAAGGGGCTTGAGTAGACCAAGAGCCCACCAGCCAATCCAGGGCTTTTAGATGTTCGTAAGAGGCGGGCATATCGAGCTTTTCCCTTACCCCTTCGATAAGCCAATTATCGCCCGGAACGCACCAGCACGATTGTGGTCTTGTTGGTTCCTATCCGGTCGGGCAAAGGCGGACTGACCTCCGCTGCGATCTCGGCCACCACCACGCTGCCTTGTTCCTCTTCCTTTAGCGATAGCACCTTAATGGAGAGTTTTTCGCCCGGGGTCCGCGAAAAGAAATCCTGGAAAAGCTTTTCGATGGCCTCGCGTCCCACGATCTTGTCGCCCATCGGGTCGATAAACTCCCCGTCGCTTTTCCATAACGCGCCGATTGCCTTGGCATCGCCCGCGTTAAACGCCTTTTCATATTTCGCAAAAACCTGATCGATTACAGGATGCGATGCGACCGATTTATCAACCTCCACCGCCCAGGCCGGAATGGTTGAAATGAGACTAAGTATGACCGCCATAGTCGTACTGCTTATTCTTGACATTTTTTTCTCCTTGGAATCGGGTAATTCCCAGAACTATATGGGAAAGGTTATCTTTGTTTATAATTGTATCAATAATGAATTGTAGCTCAATTCCATCCCGGTCAAGAATTTGCATTTGATTAGCGATTGTTATGGGTTTTCCGAAAAAAACGAATTGCTTTTCGTGTTTAAGAAGATAGACTTATACGATTGAAGATATTTTTCGCTTGCCAGTCCATAGAGGGACAATTGGGGAGCCTAATCATGAATCCAATTAGATGCAAAGCAAGTTTTTCCGGCCGGTTCTGCGTGGCATTGGCCGTTTTGGCATTTTGTGTGCCGCCTGCCCAGGCCCAGTTCGTGCCGCGCGCGGCGACTTCGGCGGCGGCGGTTATTATTATCCTGACTCGGGGGCCATGGGCCTGGCTACCTCCGCTTATTCAACTGCCCAAGGGCAAAATGCATATATGCAAGACCGGCAATTGCAGGCCACCAGTTCAATGGCCAAGAGCCAGGCCTGGCAAAATATCAACAGATCGATGCAAATGCAAGCGGCCTCGCGACCTACGACGGTTTCCGATTCGGGTCAAGAGGCCCGGGATTGGATGTTCCAGCATGAAGCGCCCAGCCGTCCGGCGCGAAGACCCATGACCTTGCCTGTGACCGAATTGGCGGCGGTCGCGCCCGTCGGAAAAGCCCAGCCAGACCAGTGGCGCCCCGGGAAATCATGCTCTGGCCCACGCTTTTAAAAGAGGATCGCTTTGACGGCGATCGCACCGATGTCGAGGCCCCTTTCCGCCGCGCTTATGCCGATGGCAAGCCTTTGACCGTCGAAGATTATCAGGGAATCATCAAGACCGTGGATAATATGAAGACCACGGTTAAAGGCATGAAATCTCAACTCGTCGAAGAAGAATATGCCGCCGTGCAAAAATACCTCGACGATCTTATCGCCGACGCCCAAAAACGCATCCAGGCCAGAGAGGGAGCGGAAAAAAGCGAATAGGATTTGCTTGCCCTCACCCCCTGCCCCTCCCCCGACCAACCTTCGGTCGGTGCCCGGCGAGAGGAGATTAAGACTTTACGCGCCTTGCGTAAGATGCAAAGTTGGCGCACCAATTCGGATATCTGGTAATAGGCGTTAAGACCGCTGGGGTTGGGAAGGACCCAAACGACCGTGCCGTCAAAGGAATCCCTCTGGCGGCCGGGTTCCACACGAGGGAAATGGAAGGCTTTTTTAAAGGCCCCAATCCCCAGCACGGCAATGAAACGCGGATGGAAACGCCGCACCTTTTTAATTAGACGCTTCCCGCCCCGCAGCATCTCATCAACCGTCAATTCGTCGGCTGACCGAGTGGCGCGCTCAACGATATTCGTGATTCCCAGGCGCAGATTCAGTAGTTCGCGCTCTTCGGAAGGGTCCAACTGGCGTGTGGTGAATCCGGCGGCATGAAGCGCCGGCCAAAAGCGATTGCCGGGCCGGGCAAAATGATGTCTCACGGCGGCGGAATATAATCCCGGATTGATCCCGCAAAAAAGAACGTCCAGGCCAGGGATTAAAATATCGGGTACCTTGCGGCCAACGGCCGCGCGAAGCTGATCTTTAGTAGGACGTGGCGGATGCATGGTCCAATTATTTCTGGATTGTTTTCTCGGTAAACCAGCCGATTACGCAGAAGAACACCGGCGTTAACATCAGGCCGAAGAAGGTTACGCCCAGCATGCCGCTCAAGACGGCGATACCCAGGGCTTGACGCATTTCGGCCCCTGCGCCCGGCGGCCGTTGCCAGGGGCACCACGCCCAGGATAAAGGCGAACGAGGTCATCAGTATGGGACGCAATCGGACACGCGAGGCTTCCATGGCGGCATCTCGCAGCGACATCCCTTCGTTTTGCCGTTCCTTGGCGAACTCGACCACCAGGATCGCATTCTTGGCGGCCAGGCCGATAAGCACCACCAGCCCGATCTGCGTGAAAATATTGTTGTCCATTTTGCACAGCCATACGCCGGTGATGGCCGCCAACAAGCACATGGGCACGATCAAGATAATCGCCATAGGGCAGGGTCCAACTTTCGTACTGGAAACAAAGCACCAGGAAAACCAGCAGAGTGCCCAGCGCGAACACCAAGCCGGCGGTGTTCCCGGCCAGAATCTCTTGGAGCGTCAGTTCGGTCCATTCGAATCCCATCCGCTGCGGCAGTTCTTTCTTGGCCAGTTCTTCCATAATGGCGATGGCCTGGCCCGAGCTTGTGCCCGGAGCCGTGTTGCCGTTGATTTCGGCCGAGGTGAACATATTGTAACGATTCACCGCGGCCGGTCCGCTTGTATTCCGCACGTTTACAATTGTTTGCAAGGGCACCATTTGCCCGGCGGCGTTGCGGACCTTGAGTTTGCCGATATCCGCCGGCCGTGCCCGGAAAGCGGCGTCGGCCTGCACGTTCACCTGCCAGTTGCGGCCGAAGCGGGTGAAATCGTTGACGTAGGCCGAGCCTAAATAAACCTGCAGGGTGTTGAACACCTGATTCAGATCGAGTCCCATGCTTTTGGCCTTTGTGCGATCGACGTCCAGGAAAAGCTGCGGCTGATTTGCGCGGAAACTGCTGAACAATCCGACCAATCCGGGCTGGGCGTTGCCGGCTTGGGCCAGATCGGTCACGGCCGCTTGCAATCCTTCGAAGCCGATATCGCCCTTGTCCTGGACTTGCAGTTTAAATCCGCCCGTATTCCCCAGTCCGTCAACGGGCGGCGCTCCGAACAAGACGACTTGGGCTTCCTGCACGGCCATAAGACTTTGCCGCAGTTTGTCTTCGATGGCGTCGGCCGATAGTTCGGGATTTCCCTTGCGGTGTTCGAAAGGATCCAGGATTATGAACATTCCGCCCACGTTGGTCAGATTCACGCTCGTGAGTATGGAATAGCCGGGCACGCGGATCGTATGGGCGACGCCCGGGGTTTTGCGGGCGATCTCGTCGATTTTCAGCATTGCCGCTTCGGTACGCTGCAGGCTGGCCCCGTCGGGCAATTGGGCGTTGCAGACCAGGTAGCCTTTGTCTTGATCGGGAATAAAGCCTAGCGGGACCGGTATTGAATCCGGCGTATGTGAGTCCCAAAAGCCCGGCATATATCAAAAGCACGATCGCGCTAATACGCAGCAGACCGCCGACAACGCGTCCATATAATTTTGTGGCCACATCGAACACGCGGTTGAAGCCTTGGAAGAAACTCATCAAAACGAAGTTGATCGCGCCGGCCAAAAACCATCCCAAGACGGCGCCCACTGCAAAAATGATTGCCCTGAAACCCCAGAGCATCGATGTATTGGTGAGAGTGTGCGCTTCGGCCGATTGTTCGGGCATGTATGCGGGCAGGCCGAGCCAAGCGCCAATTGCCGGGCCCAATAGCCAGTAGACCAGCAGGCCGGCCAAAATCGCGATTCCCCAGCGCGGCAATGCCTCGCGAGTCTCGTGGGCGTGTTCGCCCGAATGGGGCTTGATGAGTTGCACGGCCCGGGCAGGGGCCATGGTCAGGGCGTTGATGGCGGAAATGATCGTCGAGGTGGCGATGGTCAGGGCGAACTGCCGATAGAATTGGCCGCTGATGCCCGCGATAAAGGCCGTGGGAATAAACACCGCGCTTAAGACCAGGGTAATGGCGATCACCGGCCCGGTGATTTCGTCCATGGCCTTGATCGTGGCGTCGCGCGGCGGCAGGCCCTTGGCCATCCAGCGCTCGATGTTTTCCACCACGACGATGGCGTCGTCGACCACGATGCCGATGGCCAGCACCAGCCCGAAAAGCGAGAGGTTGTTCAACGAAAAACCCAAAAGCGCCATCACGCAGAATGTGCCGATGAGCGAGACAGGCACGTCGATCATGGGCATGAGCGTCGCCCGCCAGTCCTGCAGGAACAGCAATACCACGATGAACACCAGGACAAAGGCCTCGAACAAGGTCTTGTACACTTCGTGGATCGACTCGTCGATAAATATGGTAGTGTCGTAAATAATGCGATAGTCCATGCCGCCGGGGAACGCGGCCTTGAGTTTTTCCATCTCTTTTTTGATTTCTTCGGCGGTGGCCAGGGCATTGGCCCCGGGCAGTTGGAACACGGCCAGGGTGATCGAGGGCTGGCCGTCGAGATAACTGTTGACGTCGACGTTTTTTGCGCCCAGTTCCACGCGGGCAACGTCCTTCAGGCGGGTGATTTGCCCTTTTCGCCGGTTTTAATGACGATGTCCGCAAATTCCTCGGCATCGATCAAGCCGGCCCAACGTGTTGATCGGGTAATCGAAGGCGATGCCCTTGGGAATCGGCGGCTGGCCGATCCGCCCGGCGGCGACCTGAATGTTTTGTTCGCGCAAGGCATCCACCACGTCGTTGGCAGCCATGTCGCGCGAGGCCAGTTTTTCCGGGTCCAGCCAGATCCGCATGCTGTAATCGCGGCTGCCCAGAAAGGTCACGTCGCCCACGCCTTCCAAGCGGGCAATAACGTCTTTTACGTCGGTGGTGGCGTAGTTGCTCAGGTAAAGTTGGTCGCGGCTCTTGTCGGGCGAGATCAAATTCACGCAGAGCAATATGCTGGGCGAACGCTTCTTGGTGGTTACGCCTTGGCGCCTGACTTCCTCGGGCAGCTTGGCCTCGGCGATTGCCACGCGGTTCTGCACCAGCACTTGGGCCATGTCCAGGTTCGTCCCCAACTTGAATGTGACGGTCAGCGACAAGTTGCCGTCGTTGGTCGAGCAGGACGACATGTAAAGCATGTTCTCCACGCCGTTGATTTCCTGTTCGATGGGCGCGGCGACCGTTTCCGCCACGACCTTGGCGTTTGCGCCCGGATAATTCGCGGTGACTTGGATCGTCGGCGGAGCAACCTCGGGATACTGGGCAATGGGAAGGGTTGCCAAAGCCACCAGTCCCAACAGTACAATCACTACCGAAAGGACGGTGGCCGCAATCGGCCGGTCAACAAAAAAACGTGCGAACATGTTAAAGGTTTTCAGTTTTCAGGGTTCAGGGTCGGGTTAGGGTTCAGGGTAGCCCAGGTTCTCGAACCTGGGCGGCCTTGCCGCAAGAGGCTGAATGGAAACACAAATATGGTTAAAACCTCTTGGGACTTTGTCCCACCGTTAAACCGGTGTTACCCGTTTTCACTCAAAACTTGCTAGATCATTAATATCAAAATTCCTCTATTTTGTATTTTCTTCATCTATCAATCCGGGCATGGGGCCCGGGCGGGGCGTGACTTTCATGCCCGGGCGCACGCGCTGGATGCCGTTTACAATCACCCAGTCGTCGGCCTTGATGCCGGCCTCGATCACGCGCAGGTCGCCTTGGGGCGATCCCAAACGGACCTGGTGATATTGGGCCACGTTG
The DNA here is from genome assembly GCA_963844755.1 of Pirellulales bacterium. Lineage (GTDB taxonomy): Bacteria > Planctomycetota > Planctomycetia > Pirellulales > Thermoguttaceae > JBEKIK01. The sequence continues at coordinate 110,395 of CAWJPM010000006.1, read as the reverse complement.
TCTTTGTCCGCCACCAGCAGGAATTTTTTATCGCGATCGGTTCCCATTGCGCTTTCGGCCACTAAAAGGGCCTGTTTTGGATCGCTTGCCGGCACGCGCACGCGCACGAAAAGTCCGGGAGTCAACCGGCGATCGCTGTTGTCGAACACCGCCCGCACTCGGATCGTGCCCGTGCTCGAATCGACCTTGTTTTCCACAAAATCCATTATTCCTTGGTGCGGAAAATCCCTCTTCGTTGGCCAAGCCGATTTCCACGGGAATTTTGCAGTTCTTTTATGTGATCGGTTTGCGGATTCTTGCCCTCGTCGCGCACCATCTGCTGCGATAACAAATAAGTGCGCTCGTCCATGTCGAAGTACACGTAGATGTGATTGGTGCTTACGATGGTCGTGAGCACGGACGATCCGCCCATGCCTGCTTGGACCAGGTTGCCGGCGGTAATTCTGGCCCGGCTGGTTCGCCCGGGAATAGGCGCAGTGATCTTTGTGAATTCCAGGTTTAATTCACAATCCCGCACGGCGGCCTTTGCCGCCTCCAATTGCGCCCCGGCCATATCCTTGGCCGCGATTTGCTGATCGTATTCCTCGCGGCTGATGGCCCCGGAGGGAAGCAACTTTTCCGATCGGGCAAGGTCGGCCTTGCTTTTCACCAAAAGCGCCTGGCAGCGATCCACCTCGGCTTTGGCCTTGTCCAATGCGGCCTGGTAGGGCCGGGGATCGATTTCCACCAACAGATCGCCTTTTTTGACTTCCTGCCCGTCCGTGAAATTGATCTTTACGATGTAGCCGCTCACCTGTGCGCGAACTTCGACCTCCTCGGTGGCCTCGGTCCGGCCGCTGAACTGCGGAAAGTAGTCGATGACTTCTTTGACAATGGGTTTGCAGACCGTGACTTCCGGCGGCGGCAATTCGACCAAAGCGGGCGGTTTAGTTCCGCATCCCGCTGCGGCCAATGTCATAACGGCCAAGACACCCGCTGCGAAGCGGCGATGGATAGTCATAATATATGCCTCGAAAGTTTGAAGTTCTCTCGTTCCCATGCTCGCATGGGAACGAGAAATGTATATAGCTTCATTGATAATAAATTTCCGAGAAATTCTATGCAAAGGTACCTTGAAAAGATAGACCGAGAAGGCTGAAAATCCACGGCCGGCGACATTATCAATATCTTCTGATTTTCAGACCTTTTCGTTGCAACCGTAACCGCCCTTATATCGTGCCGCAAGCGGTATGCGAGAGCAGTTGAGGGCCGTCCTAACATGCATTCATGACGTTTTCGTTTAACATAAACGCCATTGTTTCGCCGAGTTGAGTTTGAGGAGGGATAATAACCGTGGAATCGACGCGCCGCAACGAGCAGATTTGGCTGGCCGTGGGATCGTTGATGATCATAGCGGTCGTGGCCTTGGCCGCCGGATTGGTATATACAAAGGTGGTGCTGGTTCCGTTTGTGCTGGCGGTGTTTTTGACCACGGTTGTAGTGCCCATTGTCGATTTTCAAGTTCTGCGCTGTAAGATCCCCCAATCGCTGGCCACTGTCCTGGCCCTGGTCATTGTTGTGGCATTCCTCAGCGTGTTCGGCATGTTTTTGATTGGAGCGGTCGATGCCATCGTCAGCTACGGTGGGAGAATACATCAAAAGTTTCAAAGAGATTGAAGCAGATCGACATATTTAAAATGGTTGAAAGATTGGGATATTCAAAATTGGGTCGATTACGACAAAATTTTAAATGTTGTGGAACAGCAAGGGCCGGCGATCATCACCCAGGCCGTGGGAACGGGCACTGTTTTAATTGCCAGTTTAATCGCCAACGGATTTATTGATCACTTTCTTCGTCATTTTTTTACTGGCCGGGCGGAATTCTCATCATGCGCACGTGGGACTCCATAAAGAAATCGAAACCGCGGTCCGCCGCTACATTGTCACGAAATTCGCCATCTCAGCCGTAACCGGCTTGCTCGTGTGGCTGATACTTGACTTGCTGGGACTGCGGATGGCCTTTGTATTCGGATTGTTGACCTTTCTGTTGAACTTCATTCCCAACATCGGATCGATAATCGCCACCTTGCTGCCGCTTCCCCTGGCCTTGGCGCAATTCGACAATATTTGGCCCATTATCGGCGTGGTGGCGATTCCCGGGGCACTGCAAATGGTGATCGGCAACGCCATCGAGCCGAAATTGTTGGGACGCGGATTGGAACTGCACCCGGTAACCATATTATTAGCCTTGGCGTTTTGGGGGCTTTTATGGGGTTACATGGGCATGGTCCTGGCCGTGCCCATAACGGCCATAATTCGCATCGTCTTGATCCGCTATGATACTACCCGGGCAATGGGACATTTATTGGGTGGAAAACTGCCCGGCTAGGATATGGCCACATGAGTACAAATCCCAGGATTGTGGAAACTGCATCCCTAGGCCAGGCGACATTGCCGTCGCCGCTGCGCCGCACCAGCCGGCCGGGCGACGGCAAGGCCAAATTCGTGCCTGCGGAGCGTTATGTTCGCCATCCGTCGGAGATCACCGCCAATGGCCCGCCGGAAAACGAATTGTGGTTCGAGAAGGCCGGGGCCAGGGAAAAAATCTTTTTCGATCCCCAACATACCAAGGCGGCGATTGTTACCTGCGGCGGATTATGTCCCGGTCTGAACGACGTGATACGTTCGTTGTTCCTGGAATTGCACATGAACTACGGCGTTAAGAACATCCTGGGAATACGCCACGGATATCTGGGCCTCAACGAGCAAGCAGGTGAGCCGCCCGTTGCGCTGAGCATGGAAACGGTCGAGGATATCCATCGGGAAGGAGGCACCATTCTCGGCACTTCGCGCGGTCCGCAGGATACGGCGGCAATGCGTCGATTTCCTGGAAAAGCAGGATGTCAACATCCTTTTCTGCATCGGCGGTGACGGCACGCAGCGCGGCGCACACCAGATCTACGAGGAATGCTCGCGCCGGGGAGCAAAAATAGCAATTGTGGGAATCCCCAAAACCATCGACAACGACATCAAATTTTGTGCCCGGTCCTTTGGTCTGGTCAGTGCCGTGGAGCAGGCCGAAAAGGTGATCGGCTGCGCCCACGTGGAGTCGAAAGGCGCGGTAAACGGCATCGGATTGGTAAAGGTCATGGGCCGCGACGCCGGATTTATCGCCGTTTACGCCACACTGGCCAGCCAGGACGTCAACTTTACTTTGATTCCGGAGGCCCCGTTTGCGCTTTACGGAGAAAAGGGATTTTTAAATGTCCTCCGCGAACGGATTTTATCGCGAAAACACGCGGTGATCGTGGTGGCCGAAGGCGCCGGCCAAGATCTGTTCTCCGGCGAGAAAGTCGAACGCGACGCCTCGGGCAACATAAAACATCACGATATCGGATTGTTCCTGAAAGATGAGATCAATCGCTTCTTCGCCCAACAAGGCCCGAAAATCGATCTGAAATACCTGGACCCCAGTTACTTCATCCGCAGCGGCCCGGCCAATTGCGACGACAGTATTTTATGCGATCAATTCGGGCGGCAAGCCGCGCATGCCGCCATGGCCGGCAAAACCGACGTGCTTGTCGGAAACCAATGCAATACGTTCGTGCATGTGCCGATTGCCATGGCCACGGCCGAAAAACGCCGGGTACAAGTGGAGGGGGAATTGTGGGCATACGTTTTGGCGGCCACGGGGCAACCGCGGTTCTTTGAATAAGTGCCCATCCCATGTGTCCCCTCTCCGGGCACCGACCGAAGGTCGGTCGGGAAAGGACTAGTGTGAGGGCTGAATTGTTGTGAAATTGTAGCTCTAATCTCCTGCTGTGATGAAAGTTTTTTTGGGATAGGCTCTAAACATCCAAACAGTGGGATGCCTCAGATAATGGCTCTTTGTTAGATAATATTCAACAAAGCGCGGATCGCATCCTTAAACAAGTCCAATATTCCCTTGCCTACCATTAAATAAGGGGGGATCATAGATTCGAATGTAAACCCTGGCAAATTATGTGATCGTTCTTTCCCTGAGACATTAACCAATCGGCAGCTACACTAACAATGTATGCGATGTATATAATGTTACAGAATCCGAAAACTGCATGGTTTATGTTTTTACGGGAGCAAGTGAAAGTTATTAAGGGCCAGTAACAAGGATGAATTATGCGGGATGAAGTAGGTGTTGGCCATCTTTTTAAATTCTTTTCTGAAGGAGTAGAACATGAAATCCTGTAAGAACATTCTGAAGATAACGGTATTTGCAGTGCCGGTCGTATTAGCAACAACTTGGTGTTTTGGACAATACTCTGATTTTTACGGCGGGTATGGCGGCTATCCTTGGGGCGACAGCAGGGCCACGACTCCTGGTCAAAGCTTTGCCTATGGAATCGGCGACATTATTCGCGCGAAAGGGAACTATAATCTCAACACTTCGCAGGCGGCTATTAATGCCACCGAAGCCGACCGCAACGAAATCCAAAACCGCGAACTGTGGACCAATACTTATTTTCAAATGCGCCGGGAACAACGCGCTGCTATAGCCGAGGAACAAGGCCCTCGCCCCAGCGCCGAGGACCTGGTGCGATATGCCCAGATGGGCAAGCCGAAACCTCTTGGCCCCAATCAATTGGATGCCGTATCGGGAAGAATTTACTGGCCCCGGTCGCTGCGCACAGATCAATTCGATTCTAGCCGCGTCGTTTTGGATGAGTTGTTCGCCAAGCGAGCCCGTTACGGCGACATTTCCATGGAAGATTTAATGCTAATTCGAGATGAAACCAATAAAATGATAAACCTGCTCAATCAAGAAATACGCGATATCCCACCCATGGAATACACCTCGGCTAAACAGTTTCTTTCGAGCCTGGCTTATCAAGTCCAGCTTGTCGCCGGTTGAGAGACAAAGCAAAATTATTAGTCGGGTATGTTCCGAAATTAAGGATAAAAAATCTATTTAGCCTACAGTGAATACACAGTAGGCCAACGCGTAGTATTTTACATTTAACTCCCCATGTATTCACGGGAGATAAATTACAGATTTCAGGACACATTTCATTCTGGAGAAAATCATGCGAACCGGGGTTTTAACGGGGAGAGTGTGTGCGTTATGCTTGTCGGCTGTTGTATCCATGGCCGCGGAACCGTCGGTGGCGGATCTTATCGCGGAACTGAAATCCGGCGATGAAACTGCACGCTTGGCGGCAATCGACGGCTTGGGCCAAAAAGGCGAACAGGCCGCCGACGCCGTGCCCGCCCTGGCCGCCTTGCTTAAAGATCCTTCGCCAGCCGTTCGCGCCCACACGGTCAAATCGCTGGGCAAAATCGGGGCAAAGGCCAAGCCGGCCGTGCCCGAATTGGCCCTGCTCATCTCCGACAAGGATGAAACTGTGCGGCGAATGGTTGTCGGAGCCCTGCGCAAGATCCATCCCAGTCCGCAAGTCAGCGTTCCCTTATTCGTGAAGGTAATGGAAGACGCCGATCCGGCCGTAAGAATCCGGGCCATGCGTGCGCTGGCCGCATCGGGCAAAGATGCCGTGCCGTTTATGATCGAGGCTTTGAAGAACGAAAAAGCAGCTTATTGGGCCGCTTTGGTATTGAATCAAATTGGTCCAGAGGCCCAAGATGCGGTGCCGGCCTTGATCGGATTGTTAGACGACAAACGGCCCTACGTCCGCCGAGAAGTCATGCTTGCACTGGCCGAGATCGGCAAACCCGCTGCACCGGCGGTTCCGCAGCTTGTCAAAGCCATGGACAATGAACTCGACCGGCCGGCAGCCGTTTATGCCATAGGCCGGATAGGTGTCGCATCGGACGAGTGGGAGAAAAAGATTCGCCAGTACATCGACAGCCAGGATATGATACTCGGTGAAGTAAGCATTTGGACTCTGGCTCGATTGCATCCCGCAGACAAGCAACTTGCCCGCGATGCCACCGAGCAATTGTTCAAGGGTTTGAAGTCCGATGATCCGGCGGTGCGAAAGGCGTCTGCCAGGGCCTTGGACGAGCTTCGGCCCGGTCCGGAAATCACTTTGCCGATAATGGAAAAGGCCTTTGCCGGCGCGGACGAAAAAGTAATCCATGGGGCTTTGGATGCCATGGCCGGATTGGGTCCGGCGGCCGTGCCGAAGTTGATCGATGCCTTGAAATATGAAAGCGTTCGACCCTATGTGGTAAATATCTTGGGCCAGCATGGAGCAGCGGCGAAACCGGCGGTCGATGCCCTGGCTAAATTAACCGAGGACAAAAATCCCGACGTCCAACACGAGGCATTGATTGCCTTGGCCAAAATAGGACCGGATGCCAAAGCCGCCGTCCCGGTTCTGGTAAAAACGCTGGAGCAAAACGAAGGATCGGTTTGTTGTGCAGCCACGTACGCGCTTGGAAGCCTCGGACCGGATGCGAAAGAGGCTTCGGCTGCCATTGCCAAGAATTTGGACAGCAATGACGAAACACTTGCCATGCTCAGCGCCTGGGCCCTGGCAAACATTCAGGCCAAAGACGTCCAGACGGCGGAAAAAGTCGTGCCGATTTTGATTCGAGCAATGGCTAATCCGGACGCCAAGTTCCGCCGCGGAGCGGCCGAGGCCCTGAAAAAATTCGGGCCGCTGGCCAAACCGGCCGTGCCGGCACTGCAAAATGCATTGCAGGATGAGGATGACCAGGTCCGTAAAATGTCGGCGGAGGCCCTCAAAGCGATCGGTGCTTGAACAGCATTATTATATAATTTTTTCAAGGATTTCGACCGCGCTCTGAATGCACGGCTTGCAGACTTTGTTAAATAAGTCGTTTTCCTTGTATCGCTTTTGCCCTTCCTCGGTTGTTAATTCACAGCCTCCAAGCAACTGGCGGCAGATGAACGTGCCGTGTTTGGCGGCGAACCGGTCCATAAGTTCGCGGGTTTTTTGGTAGGTCAGTTCGGTGACCGCGCGATCGTTTTTCTCCCCCCTGCCGTATTTTGCACCCAACACAATAATTCCCCCGGTCACTGCCCCGCAGACTTCCTCTTTTCGCCCCATGCCGCCGCCAAACCCGGTGGCCAGTTTTAAAGCGGTATTTTTATCGAATCCCAGATCGTCGCAAAAACAGTAAAACACCGACTGGGCGCAGTTATAGCCTTCCGAAAACTTTTCCACGGCGATGTCACTTTTCGATTTCATCTTCTATTTATCCATTCTAAATTTTCACTTAGGGGCTCTAACAAAACCTCCCCTCTCCCTTTGGGAGAGGGGATAGGGGTGAGGGTATTTTCAAATTGATACAAGGTTATGTTAGAGCTCCTTAGAACGCTAAGACACACAGAAAAATATGATAATATCACAAACATACTTTTCATACCCCCTGTGATCTTTATGGCATACCTATTACGTTTTTTACCCCCCTTTGACGATTCGAGCCTAAAATGTAAAAATAGTAATAAATAATTAGATAACTCCTCGCCGGCATCCGATGAGGGGCCCCTGCAATGGGGACCTGTGAACCTGGTCAGGGACGAAAGTCAGCAGCCATAAGCAGTCTTTCCCAGGTGCGGCGGGCCTCTCATCGGGCGCCGGCTATTAAAAAGGTTCAGTGCTCAGGATGCAGAGTTCGGAATATGTGTGAAATGCAATAATCGAATCCTGAACCCCGAACCCTGAACCCTGAACTCTTTATGTCAAATTCACCAGCCGATAAAAAGTCACCTCCAGTAGAAACCGCCCGGCAACAGCAGTATGTGGTTGTCGCCCGTCGCTATCGGCCCCAGGTTTTCGAAGAACTAGTCGGCCAGGAACACGTGGCCCAGGCCCTTTCCAATGCCATAGCCACTAATCGCGTCGGCCATGCTTATCTGTTTACCGGCGCTCGCGGGGTGGGCAAAACATCGGCTGCCCGCATCCTGGCAAAGGCCTTAAACTGCGAAAAAGGCCCCGCCCCCGTGCCGTGCAACCAATGCGATACCTGTCAAAGCATCAGCGGCGGCGATGACGTGGACGTCCTGGAAATCGACGGGGCTAGCAACCGCGGCATCGACGAAATCCGCCAGCTAAGGCAGAACGTCAATGTCCGCCCCAGCCGATCGCGCTTCAAAATCTACATTATCGACGAAGTGCACATGCTCACCCGCGAGGCCTTCAACGCCTTGCTGAAAACCCTGGAAGAGCCGCCGGAGCACGTAAAATTCATCTTTTGCACGACCGAACCCACCAAAATTCCCATTACTATTCTGTCGCGCTGCCAACGGTTCGATTTTGCCGGTATTTTGACGCATTCCATTGCCGCGCGACTCCGCCAGATCGTCGATGCCGAAGGCGTCCAAGCCGATGCCGAGGCCCTCGAAGTGCTTGCACGTCGGGCCGCCGGCTCGATGCGCGACAGCCAATCGCTATTGGAACAGTTGCTGGCTTTTTCGACCGGCCGAATCACCCTGGATGAAGTAAACGGCATGTTGGGTACGGCCGGCGACACGTTGCTTGCGGGCATGGTTCGGCACATCGTCGATCGTCAGGCCGCGGCGGTCCTGGCCGATTTCGACGCCGCTCTGCATGCAGGTGTGGATGCGGCGCTGCTAGTCGAGCAATTGTTCGGCTTTTTCCGCGATTGCATGGCCGCGGCGGCGGGTTGCGCCGCGGAATCATTCCTATATGTAGCTCCATCCAGTGCAAATGACATTGTCGATGCCGGTAAAAGGTTGGGACTCCATACTATCCTGGCCGTAATGCAAATTCTCGATCAGACCCTTTCTCGGATGCAGCTACAGCACCCAGGGGCGGGTTTTGGCCGAACTGGCACTGGTAAGAATTTGCCACCTGGAAGATCTCGACGAATTGCCAACATTGATTGCGGAGTTACGCGGCGGTATTCCGGCAGGTGGAGGAACTCAACAACGCCCAACTCCGCGTGCAATGTCTGCTCAACCACCCCCAAGCGGACAAAGTGCCGTAAAAAAAAACTTTGAATCGGCGGTAATCCCCCCTGTATCATCACTGCCGCCTGCGTCTTCGGACGGGCCCGAATTGGCTTTTACTCCTGAAAATGCGGCAGATATATGGGACCGGGCACTTTCGCGTCTTTCTGGCATGGCCGTCGAGCATGCCAGGCAATTTGACCGCATAGCAATTTCCGCGCCGGACCGTCTGGTCATCAGCTTCAAACCAGGGTATGCTGTGGCTAAGTCGTTCTGCGAACGGCCCGAACAAGTTGCCCGGTTCGAACAGGCCTTGGCCGAGGCGACCGGCCGGCGGATTCGAGTAGAATTTATTATCGATGCGGAAATATCGGGCGCAGGGGCCGCCGCAACGCCCGCCAAACCCGTGTCGCAGCACCAGATGATGCTCGAAATCTCAAAGCATCCCATGATCCAACGTGCGGCCGAATTGTTCGGAGCATCGCCAATACGAGTCGAGCCTCCGAACTGAAAAAATGTCTCGGAATCCAGAAAATTAATGCCACACTCAATAGCCGGCGGCTAACAGCCGCCGGGATGATGACATTTTTAACCCTAGACTCAAATACTTTCAATAATACTGCCATGTTTAAAGGTATTTCCAATCTCGCCGCACTGATCAAACAGGCTTCCCAAATAAGCAGCCACATGGGGCAAATTACAGAGGCCATGAAAAACCACCGCGTTGTGGGCTCGTCAGGGGGCGGAATGGTGGAAATCGAGGTTAACGGGCTGATGGAAGTTTTACGCTGCCACATCGATCCACAACTCATGGCCCAGGGCGACCGTGAATTGCTGGAAGACCTCGTAACCGCGGCCGTTAATCAGGCCATCGCCAAGGGCAAGCAGATGCACGCCGATACCATGAAAGAACTGACCGGCGGAATTCCCCTGCCCATCAGCATACAGGAGGCATTGGAAAAGTTTACCGGATCGGAAATGGATGAAAATAAGGGATGAAGTGTTTATTGATTCTCAAACTTATAATGTCCCTAGCCAGCGGTCAACGACCGCCGGAAATGACTTTTAAAATAAATTAGTAGACATGGGCGGTGACGAAAAGCACCTGAGATTCAGCACGCTTTTCTCCACGCCCTATCGTCTACTGAAAACTGTAAACCGATAACTGTAAACTAAATCATGGCCGAGCTTACCCAATCGGTAATCAATCTGATCAACGAGTTTGCCAAACTGCCGGGCATCGGCCGGAAGTCGGCTGAACGGCTGACGTATCATGTTTTGCGCACCAATCGCAACGAGGCCCTGGCCTTGGCCGAGGCCATTCGGGCCGTAAAAGAAAATGTCCGATATTGCCGAACCTGCTACAATTTATCTGAAGAGGATCAGTGCGCCATCTGCCGGGACCCGAAACGGGAACAAGATGTAATTTGCGTAGTCGAGCAGCCGCGCGACCTGATTGCACTGGAACAAGCCGGCGTGTATCGAGGCTTATATCACGTGCTCCTCGGACGGATTGCCCCTTTGGATGGGATCGGCCCGGACCAACTGACAATCGAGGCACTTGTCGCACGGGTTCGCGATGGTAATGTTAAGGAAGTGATCATGGCCACCAACCCTACGGTAGAGGGCGATGGCACCGCATTGCACATTTCCAACCTTTTAAGCAATATGCCATGTAAAATTACCCGGCTCGCCCGAGGTATTACTTCCGGAAGTGTGCTAGAATTTGCTAACAAGGAAATACTCGCCGACGCAATCAGCGGCCGCCAGGAGTTTTAGAATTTCATGGCAGATAGAAAATTGAACGAATAAACCCGCAAAACAAAATACCAACACAAAAATCCCTAATCTCTAGCCCCTAACCCCTAATCTCTTACTTATGCGTCTCTCGTTCGGTCAAGACCTCAGGATGGTGCAAAAGCAGGTGCTGGCGCCGCGGATGATCCAGTCGATGGAGATTTTGCAGTTGCCCATCTTGGCCCTGCAAGAGCGGATCGAGCAGGAGATGGAAGAGAATCCGGTGCTCGAGGTGCTCGAGGAAGAAGAGCAGGACCTGCCCCCGGAGCCGGAGGAATTGGCCGAGCACGAAGCGCCCGACGCCCCCTCCGAGGAAGAGCGGGAATTGGTCATCGACGAAGCCCACGTCGCACGAGGGCGATTTCGAACGCCTCATAAAAATGGACGAGCAATGGCCCGACCATTTCGAGGAACGCACCCATCTATCGCGCGAGCAGATCGACGAGGCCGGCGAACGCAAACTCGACGCCATGGCGAACATGGTCGCTCGCCCTCAATCTCTACAAGATTATCTTTACGACCAACTCGGCTGGTTCGACCTGGACCCCGAAATCCGCGCATTGGCCGACCGCATCATCGCCAATCTCGACAGCAACGGCTATCTCCAAGGCCGCCTGGAAGATCTTTTGGGCCCCAATCCCAGCAAAGACGACCTGGCCATGATCCAACAGGCCCTCAACCTGGTGCAAAGGCTCGATCCGCCCGGCGTGGGCGCAAAGGATCTTAAGGAATGCCTGCTTTTGCAACTCATACCGGGCATCCCTTTTTACGAAGAATTAAAAACCCTAATTTCCAGCCATCTGGAAGACCTGGAACACAACCGCTTGCCTATCATCAGCCGGCGCACAGGCTATTCGGTCGAGTTGATTCATAAGGTATTGGTCGAATTGCGCAAGCTGAATCCCAAGCCGGGCGCCGATTATATCAACGTGCCCGTGCCGCCGGTCACGCCCGATGTCTTCGTCGAACAGGATGAATACAACCGCTACCGAATCCGCTTGGAAGACAGCCGCACGCCGGGCCTCCACATCAGCGCCTACTATCGCCAGTTGCTGCAAAATCCCGAGACCAGCGAGGAAACACGCGAATACATCAAGCGCAAGGTGAATTCGGCCCAATGGCTCATCGACTCCATCGAGCAGCGCCGCAACACGCTTACCAGGGTCGCACAGGCGATCGTCGATCATCAAACCGAATTCCTCAACAAGGGCCCGGAGTCCATCGAGCCTCTGAAAATGCAGCAGATCGCCGACAAGGTGGGCGTGCACGTGACCACCGTAAGCCGGGCGGTCGACGATAAGTGGATTCAAACGCCCCGCGGCATCTTTCCCTTGAAACGCTTTTTTTGCGGCGGCACCGTAAGCGCCGGCGGCGAGGAAGTGGCCTGGGACGCCGTCCGCCTCAAGCTCCAGGAAATCATCGACAAGGAAGACAAGCAGCATCCCCTAAGCGACGAGCAGTTGGTAAAAGAGATGGCCGCACACGGCCTGACGGTCGCCCGCCGCACCGTGACCAAATATCGCAAGGCCATGGCCATCCCCAGTTCCCGCCAGCGCCGCGATTGGACCGCCGCAAAAGGCGAAAAGCCCGCTGCAAGTGAAAACAAAGAAGAGTGAAATAGCGGGGTAGCACCGGTTCTTGAACCGGTGTTGCTTGCCACAAGAGGTTTCTGAACGTGGCGAAATGGGCGTACAACCTCTCGCCGATGATTTGCCGGTCTTAACACATGACTTCATTATCACCAAGCGACCTACCTGCCACAACTTCTTGGGACTCCGTCCCACCGGTTCAAGAACCAGTGCCACCCACGATCCTGGAATTCAGGAATTCACCGGAATGCAAAACTATCAAGTGGTCGGAGCCCACGTTGACGGCCCATTGGCTGCAGGTTACACTCAATCCAGGAAATCCGGTTACAGGGTAAGTAAGAGTTTTATTGCCTTCTATAACAAAGGAGAAGAAATGAAAGTCAAGATAAAGTCTTTTGATGTCGAAATGGAAGTTAAAAGCAAAGGCATTGAGCTTGAAGTTAGAAGTACCAACGACGCAGATCAAATCGGCGATTGCTACGCAACCATGACGGGACTGATTTGGTGCAAAGGCAAAACCAGTAAGGCCAAAGGTATTAAATTAACATGGGAAAATATTCAGATTCTTTGCTCATCCGACGCCGCATTAAACGCTGCAATCAAGGCAGCACAGAAGATCTGAAAAACGGTTCCAATAACTAAAACCTTAACTTTTCGCCCATCTGGTTTCGGCCGATGATGACTGGCACTAGGCCAAGCCCATGAGATTCCGCACCAATTCCGCCAATTCCGGAATTGTTCGGAATTTTTCCCCGGAATTGTTCGAGTTGTTCGGAATTGCCTTTTATTTAAGAAGAAGTTCTTCGGCGTATGATGCCTTCGATTTGCCATACATCCAGAATATTGAAACCATTTCATCTCCAACAAGCCTTGGCTCCTTTCTGTCTTTACCTCCAAAACCATACTTAGAATACTTTGCCAGTTCCGCATCGCTTAGATAAAAATATCTATACTCACCTTGGCGCTGGAGTGCCAAATCCCAGAATTCTTTAGCGTCCACATAAGCTTGAAGTGACTCTTGTAAATAAGTCTTAACCTGACTTGATGGTATGTCGTGCAACTGGTTATCAATCTCGACTTTTGCATTCAGAAGACGAGTTTGATACTCTTGATGGTTCAATCCCGCCTCAGTAACTGAAGCAAGTTTATTAAGTTCTTTTAACGCTAGTTTAGCTGCCTCAAATTCATTTGATGTGAGTCCAACCTTTCCCCTGCAGCCGATTATTGCTATAAAAAGAATAACAACGTTCAGTAGAAGTCCACTACTTAAAAATCTCATTTCTTTACTCCAATGATCATGGAAAACAAATAATAAATGAGAGTAACAGTTCACGGGGTTCTTGCCATTGACATGCAGGCGGGGACCTCATGAACATCAGGGCGATGACCCTAATCTTGATAGGCAAAATCTATCTTGTCAAGTGCCCACCACTCTAACAACTAAACAATTCCGGGGATACCATATATAATTATTGAGAATTGTGTATGGTCTTCCCCAAAATCTGGCCACCATCTGCTACGGGTGACGGTTTTGTTTCTTCTTTTGGATAGGCAATTCGCTTTAATAAGGCTTTGATGCCACTCGTATCATTAGCAACGTTTATTATTAAATGAAGCATTTCGCCCGCAGCTAAACATGTAACTGATGCAAGTCCAACATAAATAAAATAAATAAAGGCAACGTCACCATATTTTGGTATACTCAGCAATATGAAAATGCAACCCAAAAGGCCAATTACCCCTGCCACTGAATAAATTGTTGCCAAAATGGATAGCCACAAATAATTAATTTTTACATCATCTTCGGGAACATGTCGTTTCGCTTCTGCCACTTGCTTTTCCCATACTGATTGCAATCTCAATTCCTCTTGCTTCCATTTTCCCTCTAATTTCAATACCTCTTGCTCCCGTTTATCATTTTCTATTTCAAGTTGCCTCCGTTTTGCAATTTCCAATTGTTGTTCTTGCTGTTTTCGTATTTTCTCCTCTTCTTTTTGGCGGATCAATGCTTGTTCGACCAAGTATGCTTGTTCTTCTTTTTCTTCCAAATACTCTTTTTTATATTGGTTAGGAAGATTATTCAGAGGTATCATAAAAACGGGCTTTTGACAATTTGGGCATTTAATTGTCTTGCCCGTCAAATTCACATTATATGTTATACCTTTGGCACAATAAGGGCAGTGAATGTTCATGCTTTATTCTTGTGATGAATGCTTAGAAATTCCGGGAACACCAAACATAATTATTGCGCGTTGTGTATGGCCTCCCCGGAATTAGTTCACATTTATTGCATATAGATAGATAGGAATAAAAAAGTTAATCGGACAAATCTTCAATGCACAAATTACTTTCAATCGCCCTTAGTGATGCAATAGACTCCAAAAGATTATTGCCGCTTGCAGTAATTTCAGCCGGCAAATATATTTTCAATATTCGAGGTTTTACCGTTTTGTTTAACATACCAACTACCGCTTGGGACCATGCAAATAACTTACTTTGGTCTTGTCCTAACCGTATGTCTTTCGGTGCATCTTTTATTAGACACTTAATATTTTCTCTTACACGATTTAATCTATCTTCTATCAATGAACATGATTTTCCATTTAATTCTTTAACTGATAATTCAAGTTTATTTATACGCTCATAGCAGATTTTACTCGGCGCAACTATCAAGTTCCATAAGAACATAACGCCAAGAACCATCGCTGCTGAAATTGGCAAAATGAGAGCATTCAATAATATATTATCAAGCACGGCTTCTTTCCTATCACACCACCAATAAACCAAAGTACCTACGATGAATGTAATTATCCAAGTACCTACCGATTGTTTCCAATTTATTAACCACTCCCAAGTGTCTATTACTGCTTTTTTCCAGATTATAAAGTTGTAGTTTTCCATGTCGCCTATTTTAGCAACTTCAATACGTCTATCAAGTATATAATCCCGCGAAATATACATGTTCAATTTCAAATTTGCAATACGCAACAACTCATCCCTTCACCACACCAATCGGCCTCATCCGCGCCACTTTGCTCGCCAGGCCCGCGCGGTGCACCACATCGACCACCATGCTCACGTCTTTGTAAGCCGCGGGCTGTTCTTCGGCCAAACCTTTCCAGTGGCGGCACTTGGCTATCACACCGTGCTCGGCAAGTTCCTTGTCGATCCGCCGGCCTTGGGCGTTTTTCACCGCGGCCGTGCGGCTCATCAAGCGGCCTGCGCCGTGGCAGGTAGTGCCGAAGGTCTTTTCCATGCTGCCCGGTTGGCCGACCAACACCCAACTCGCCCGGCCCATGTCGCCGGGAATGATCACCGGCTGCCCGATGCGCCGATACCTTTCCGGCACCTCTGGATGCCCCGCGGGGAATGCCCTAGTCGCGCCCTTGCGATGCACGCACAGCATTTTTTCCTTACCTTCAACCGTGTGCCGCTCCATCTTGGCGATATTATGGGCCACGTCGTACACCAGGTTCATTTGCAGCGATTCCCAAGAGCGCCCGAAAAACTCGGCGAAAATCTCCCGCGTCTGCCACATCAGCAATTGCCGGTTCGCCCAAGCGAAATTCGCCGCCGAACGCATCGCGCCCAGATATTCCTGACCCTCGGGACTGTGCACGGGCGCACAGGCCAGTTGGCGGTCGGGCAGATCGATGCCGTACTTGGCCGGCGCCTTGCGCAGCATGGCCAAGGCATCGTCGCAAACCTGGTAGCCCAAGCCGCGCGAGCCGGAATGGATCATCACGCAGATAAGGTCCTTTTCCAGGCCCATTGCGCGAGCGGCCGTTTGGTCGACAATTTCCTCGACAACCTGGACCTCAAGAAAATGGTTGCCCGAACCCAGCGTGCCGCATTGATCGCCGCCCCGGGCCAGTGCTTTTTGGCTCACAAAATCGGGCCGCGCCCCGGGAATGCAGCCGCCAGCCTCGGTGTGTTCCAGATCGCTTTCGCTGGCCCAGCCGCGCGTGGCCAGATACGCCGAACCCTCGGCCAATATCCGCCGGAGTTCCTTGTGATCGAACAGGTATATTCCCCCCTCGCCCACACCGGCCGGAATGCGGCGGAATAGCGATTCCATAAGCTGCCCGATGCGCGGCATCACGTCGGCGGCATGAAGATTGGTCCGCAAAAGACGCACGCCGCAGTTGATGTCGTAGCCCACGCCGCCGGGTGAAACCACGCCGCCTTGTTCCGGATCGGTGGCCGACACCCCGCCGATGCAAAAACCGTAGCCCCAGTGTATATCGGGCATGGCCAGACTGGCCATCTGGATGCCCGGCAAAAATGCCACGTTGGCCACTTGCTCCGGGGCCTCGTCGTGGCGAATCTGTTCGATCAGCTTATCGTCGGCAAAAATCCGCCCTTCCACGCGCATCCCAATTTTATAACTCTTCGGAATCCGCCATGTGCACTGGTCAATCCGTTCCAGCGGTCCGCTATAACCGGTTTTAGGCATTTTTTATATCTCCCTAAAGTCCCCTCTCCCTTTGGGAGAGGGTTAGGGTGAGGGTCTTCGTCATTCGACATTCGTCCTTCGTCATTTATCTTATATGTCCACGATCACCTCGGCCATCCAGCCGTCCGGGCATTGCACAATTTTCAGCCCGTGCCACGTTATGGCCTTGATTTCGACGTTTATTTCGTGACGCACAGGATCGATTTTTTCGCCCATTGCAACGGCAGTTAGTTCGGTGGGACAAATATGCACGTCAAACTTTCCCAATACCCGCCGTTGGACGTGAAATGTGAAAAGCAGTTCGGTCAACCAATCGTGCAACAGTTCTTCCGCCTCGCTGCCTTTGATGGTAAAGGGAATTTCCTCGACGGCACGAATCTCTTGCGGATTTTCCACGATAACCGAAAACAAAGCCCGCCCTGCCTCGGCAAACAGAGAATTCAAATTCTCCGCGGAATCCGCAGCCCCAAATCGGCAGTGTGCTCAAACGTTTCGTACATGAGAAGTTATCAATTAACTGTAAACAGTTTACAGATCTGAATTCTGCGTTTTGTGTTTTCTCTCACCCTTCGTCCTTCATCCTTCATCCTCCCCCCCCATCCCCATCTCGTTCATCAGCAATCGAATATCATCCCACACGAATTTTTTGGCCGGTGGATTTCGCAATACATACGCCGGATGGTATGTGCAAACGACTTTAATCCCATTATAGTCGAGGACCCGGCCCCGAAGCCGGCCGATGGTCGTATCGGTCTGCAGCAGGTTTTGTGCAGCCACCGCGCCTAGGCAGCATATAAACTCGGGCTGGATGATGGCTAGTTGGCGGTCGAGATATTCCCGGCAGGCGGCTGCCTCTACCGGCAACGGATTGCGGTTGCCCGGCGGCCGGCAGCGTAGGATGTTGAGAATGTATACATCCTCGCGCCGCATCTTCATGCCCTTGACGATTATGTCGTTGAGTAACTGCCCTGCCCGGCCCACAAACGGCTCGCCCTGCCGATCTTCATCCGCCCCAGGCGCCTCGCCGCAAAAGACTAATCGAGCATAAGGATTACCCACTCCGAAAACCGTCTGAGTGCGATTGCGAACCAACTCCGCGCAGCGCGTGCAAGCCGCCACATCCCTGGCCACTTCAGCCAGTGCGCATGCGCGCGGATCCACTGATGTCCCCTCTCCCTTTGGGAGAACATGCTGGGAAGTCCCCTCTCCCTTTGGGAGAGGGTTAGGGTGAGGGCTGGGTACAATAGGGCTCTCTGTGTGTTTCACACACCCTACTTCTACCCTATGTTCTTTGGATATCCCATGCACTCCGGCCTGCTGAAGGCTTTCCATCTTTTGCACTACCGCGCGAATGACCCGCTCAGACGAGGTTTTTTTCAGTATGGACATTAATGATCTTCCCCTCTCCATAATATAATGACCAATTGTTCCCCCACATCAGTATAGCGCATTCCGGCAACGGTGGAATGGGGGGAGGCCCCATTTAGAAATCGTATTTCATAAAGCCGCGACGGGCGCCAACCAAAGGTTGGTCGGTCGCGTTCCTAGATAATCCCCAGTCAGACCCGAAATACCGTTAATCCAGATCGACATTGCACCATCGGTGAAAAGCCAGCCTAGGGAAGAATATTATGCCAGCCGCAGTCGCGACGATTGAAATTGAAGATAATAACCAATTACCGAAAACGAATAGAAAGATTAATATCAACGATAAAATTGCTATTCCCAAACATCCAAAAATATAATCAACAAATTTACGGTAGGAAACCATACAAAGCGTTGCACTACCCACCATGAAAATCTGGGCAATTATCATGGCGATATAAAGTGGGGTGGCCCCGCTTATTAACCTTTCAGGCTGGAACACGGCCAGCCCGATTATCGTGCCCGCCAAAATTCCCACGGCAACGGTCGCTGTGTCAAACATGCCGATGCGAACCAGTTCGCGTGCGAAATCCGTCCGGCTAATTGGAAAGAGCGATTCGCGGATCAGATACTGCCAACGCCGCGACCAAGACCCGCTATTATTGCTAACTATTAATGTGAAAAATACGTACCACAACATCATCATGAAGAATGACGTAACAGGAGCTTCTCTTGTACTCATCGATAACAAACGTGTAAACCGAAGAAAAACAGGAATAGACATAAATAGAATAATCCCAATGAAGACGCCGGAAAATCCAGTGGCGAGTTGACGAAGCAAAAATCTCCGCGGGGGATTCAAAGCGGTTTTATTTCGGAAAACCAGCAGGAACATAATATCTTGCAGCCAAGCCTTGATCCTGGAATGCGCGATCATCTGTGCCTCAAATTTCCCCCAGTCACTCCTGGCACCGCGAGACATGACATCCCACTTCGATCCCGGCACGACTTTGGAATATTCCGGCATCTCTTCACTAAGCTTAACGACACGTAGGCCAAGCGCCGCCAATGCAAATAATCCTATGCAAAATACTGCCATGGAAACAAGAATGCCGCCGGTCAAAATTGGCGCTACAAAATACTTTGGCATGAACATTGAGGCAAACAAGAATCCTACAAATAAAAAGTTGTAATCTCCCCGTATATTGTATGCATTCCACGAAGCAGCGGCGATTAAAAATAATGCATAAGCGGCCAATGTGAAATATGGCACGCCACACACATTGGCTATCCATACATCGAGCAACATTGCCGCGGTAATGATGATCGCGGGAATTATCAGATGCGCAGCGTTAAAACCGGGCAGTAGCCTTGCCCGCGGATTCGCATATTGCACTTTAATTTGCATCCCCACAATAATTCCAGGCATCATATTAATAAAAAAGACTTGCACCATGTAATCAAATGTATTCGTGATCTTGATGTAATGTCCCGACAAAAGGAATAACCACGGAATAATAGAGTATGTGTAGATCCAATAGATCCGTCGCGTGTAGTATGTGCGAAATACTTGGTGAAGTTGATTAATCATAATGCATCTCCAGGAAGATTTCTTCGAGGCTAAGATCTTCAACGTCCACCATGGCGTCCCAGGTGGAACGTAGTTCGTCGATCAGGCCGTCGCCGACGCCAGTAACGGCCACCAGGGCGTTGCGGCCCGCCACTTCCATGCGCAGGCGCCTCGGACCGCAAAATTCTCAGGCAAATCCCGCTCCGCCGTGATCCGTAGCCGTTTTACACTGTCTTTTAGCACGTCCAATTCGTCGTGAAATACTATGCGGCCGTCGCGGAGTATGGCCACGCGGTCGGCTACCCGTTCCAAGTCGGTCGTGATGTGCGTGGAAAATAGTATCGTGCGATTTTCACTTTGAGCGATGTCTAAAAGCGTGCGCAGAAATCGCGCCGGGCAACCGGATCGAGCGAAGCCACCGGCTCGTCGAGTACCAGCAAATCGGGTTCGTGCCCCAACGCCAAAACAAGCGCAAGTTTCTGTATTTGTCCGGCCGACAGCGGCCCAACCCGATCGTTCGGCGGCAGTTCCCACTGGCGGACAAGATGGTTGGCCAATTCCCAATTCCATTTTGGATAAAAAGCGGCCGTGTACTGGATGATTTGGCTCACCTTCATCCATGAATAGAGACTGATTTCCTGGGGTACATACCCGAGTCGGGCCTTGCTCTGGGCCGTGAGACTCCAGGAATCATCATTGAAAACCCGCAGGTTTCCGGCGTCAATCCGTATAAGGCCTAATAGGCACTTGATCAGCGTTGATTTTCCCGCCGCATTTTTGCCCAATAGTCCCACCACTGATCCGCGTGGAATCGTCAGATCGACGCCGCGGAGCACTTCCTTGTCTCCAAATCGTCTGCACACCTGTTTGGCACAAATCACCGCTTCGTCTGTCATGGCGAGTGCTCCTTGATAACTGATTGAACGACGTTCAGAATCTGTTCGTCGCTTAGTTGTAGTTGCCTTGCACGAATTACCGCCTGTTCGACCAGCGGACGCAGTTCCTGCCGGCGATCGGAAAGGCTACCTCGGGCGATAACCTCCCGGACCCGCATTCCCGTACCCCGTACCCGCTCGATCACCCCCTCGGCTTCCAGTCGGGCATAGGCCTTCGATATCGTCATCATGTTCACTTCCAACTCAGCCGCTAATTGCCGCACGCTGGGCAAAAGTTCGCCCGGGCTTAAGCGGCCGCCGGCAATCAGTGCGCAAACCTGCTCCATAATCTGCCGGTAAATCGGCAGACCCGAGGAAGTCTGAACGGTAAATCGAAGGCTTATATCGTGCATAAGTGTATTATTATAGTAATGCACTCGGACATGTCAAGCCGTTTTGTGCACGATTATTTCCCGATCTTTTCAAATAAAGCAAAAAAGGGACAGTACGGATTTTTGTGTC
This sequence comes from Pirellulales bacterium, assembly GCA_963844755.1. GTDB lineage: Bacteria > Planctomycetota > Planctomycetia > Pirellulales > Thermoguttaceae > JBEKIK01. The sequence continues at coordinate 89,370 of CAWJPM010000006.1, read as the reverse complement.
AGTGCCCAAGTGGCACGGCCATCTTGGCCGTGTTACTTCACGGGCTGGAAGCCCGTGCCACCAACTGACACAAAATTCCTTACAAGCCCGTAAAAAAGAACTGCCAAGCCGGGATTTGATTCATTTTTCGCTATGCTATTCAGCCATCATTTGACGTTCCGCACCCTAAACTCTGAACCCTGAACCCTCATTAAATATCCCCCAACAGGGCTGGATTATTTAAGCTGGGAAGATTATCATGGATGGGATCTTAGAGTGTTGCTTTATCGTATACTTTATAACCTTTAGTCATTCCGGCGGTCTTCCCAAGACAAGACTCGACCTCGAATTGACGACAATACAAACCTCCCTAATTTGGCGGGGGGAAGAACTCGGGCGAATCGGTCAATGGGTGTTCCACAGGTTGTTATTGTAGGCAGGCCAAACGTCGGCAAGTCCAGCATTTTCAATTGGCTGGCCGGCCGGCGCCTTGCCATTGTCGATCCGACCGCCGGCGTCACCCGCGATCGCGTCACTCATCTTATCGAAATCCGCGACCGGTTCGCCGAACTGGTCAACACCGGCGGCATGGGCATCGACGACGCCGACAACCTCACCGATCTGGTCGAAGAGCAAATCCAAACCGCCGTCGAGTCCGCCAGCATAATTCTTTTTGTGGTCGATACCCGCGAAGGGCTCGTTCCTCTCGATCACGAGGTGGCCAAGCGCCTGCGTTACGTCACCCCGCCCGTGATATTGGTGGCCAACAAAACCGATCATGCGGGGATTGAGACCCAGGCCGACGAGTTCTACCGATTTGGCCGGAAGATGATCCGCGTCAGCGCTTTAGAGAATCGCGGCAAGGACGAATTGCTGGACGAAATATATCAGCGCCTGCCCGTACCTTCGCCCGACCAGGCCCCGCCACAGGAAGCGGTAATGAAAGTGGCCATCGTGGGCCGGCGCAATACGGGCAAGAGCACGCTTGTAAATACCTTGGCCCAGGCCGAGCGGATGATCGTAAGCCGAGTGCCCGGCACCACTCGCGACAGCGTTGACGTTCACTTCGAGCTCGACGGCAAGGCCTTTACCGCCATCGATACGCCCGGTTTCCGCCGCGGCAAAAGCATCGGCACAGACGTGGATTTTTACAGCACCCACCGCGCTCAGCGGAGCATCCGCCGCGCCGACGTGTCGCTTTTATTCTTAGACGCCTCGCAGCGCATCAGCAAGGTCGATAAGCAGCTTTGCGACTACATCGCCCAGCAGTACAAACCCTGCATGTTCGTGGTCAACAAGTGGGACCTCATGGCCGGCAGCATGCCCACCGAAAAATGGGTCTCTTACCTCCGCGACACCTTCCGCTCCATGTGGTACGTGCCCATCGCGTTTATCACCGGCCAGACCGGCAAAAACGTCAAGGCCCTACTCAATCACGCCCAGATGCTGTTCAAGCAATCTTTAAGCCGCGTGGGCACCTCGCAACTCAACAAACTCCTCCTGCGCCGCATTGGAGCAGAATCCCCCGCCCGACCATCAAGGCCGACGGACCAAAATCTATTATGCCACGCAGGTGGCCGTTCAGCCGCCCACGATCGTGCTTTTTTGCAGCGCGCCGCGTGGCCTCACTGCGCAATATCAGCGATATTTATTAGGCGCTTTCCGCGAAAAACTGGAATTCGGCGAAGTCCCCATCAAGCTATATTTGCGCAAACGCGAGCACTCCGACCAGCGCGATGAAATCGACTCCAAATTAAAATCATAATCCCCCAATCCCATAATTCCCAATCCCTAGACCCTAATCCCTAATCTCTAGCCCCTGTTCTTTATGATCATCGGCGTCCCAAAGGAAATCAAGCAGGATGAATATCGGGTGGGCATTCTGCCCGTCGGGGTCGAAGAAATGACACGCTGCGGACATAAAGTCCTGATCGAAGCCGGCGCCGGTCTGGGCTCCGGCCTGCCAGACCACGATTATCTCCGCCACGGCGCCGAAGTTGTTCCCGGTCCCCGGGAAATTTACGCCCGCTCGGAAATGATCATCAAGGTCAAAGAGCCCCAGCCCGGCGAATTGCCCTTACTCCGCCGCGGGCAGATCGTCTTCAATTATTTCCATCTTGCCGCCAATCGGCAACTGACCGAACAATTGCTCGACACCGGATGCATTGCCGTGGCTTACGAAACCCTCCGCGATCAGAACGGCCGGCTGCCCCTGTTGATCCCCATGAGCGAAGTCGCCGGCCGGATGAGCATCCAGGAGGGCGCAAAATATCTCGAGCGCCCGCAAATGGGCCGGGGTATTCTCCTGGCCGGAGTGCCCGGAGTGCAGCCCGCTCATATCACCATCCTCGGCGGCGGCGTGGTCGGGGCAAATGCCGCTCGCGTTGCCGCCGGTTTCCGCGCCAGCATCGGGCTGTTGGACATCAACATGGACCGACTGCGATACCTCGACGACATCATGCCCCCAAACGTCACCGTCATCTACAGCGACCGCCACACCATTCGCGACCAACTCAAGTTGGCCGACCTGGTCATCGGCGCGGTCCTTGTCCCCGGCGCAAAAGCCCCCCGCCTCATCGAGGAGGAAGATCTCCGCCTGATGAAGCCCGGCAGCGTGATTATCGACGTGGCCATCGATCAAGGCGGATGCACAGCCACCAGCCGGCCAACCACACACAGCAATCCCACTTATTTAGTCCACGACATTGTGCATTATTGCGTGACGAACATTCCCGGGGCGGTCGGCCGGACCAGCACCTTCGCGCTCTGCAACGTAACCCTTCCCTGGGCCTTGCAGATTGCCAACCGCAGCCTGCTTGCCGCAGCCAAATCGCTGCCGCCGGTGGCTCGGGCCATCAATTTGTTCGAAGGCGAAATTACCAATCGGGCCGTGGCGGAAACCTTCGCCATGCCCTATAATCCGCGTTTTGAAGTTTAAATTTAAATTGTAAAGCCGCGACCATTGGTCGGTCGCTATAAAAACATCACTGTTACTATAAGGGGTAGATAAATATGACAGAACAAACTGCGACAGTAGTGGGCATCGTAATGGGCTCCGACAGCGACTGGCCGAAAATCAAGGCCGCTGCCGAGGCACTCGACGAATTCGGCCTATCATACGAAGTGCACGTAATGAGTGCCCATCGCACGCCCGAAATCGTCCGCCAGTTCGCCACCATGGCCGCGGCCAGGGGATTGAAAGTCCTTATCGCGGCGGCCGGCGGGGCTGCCCATCTGGCCGGCATCATCGCTTCGCATACTACTTTGCCGGTTATCGGCATTCCCGTGCCGACCGAACTGTCCGGCGGATTGGACTCGCTCCTCTCCACCGTGCAGATGCCCGGCGACGTGCCCGTGGCCACAGTGGCAGTCGGCGGCGGCGGACCCCGAAACGCCGGACTCCTGGCCGTCCAAATCCTCGCGCTTTCCGACGTAGACCTGCAAGAAAAACTGATAACCTTCAGACGCACCCTTGCCGAAAAAATCTCCGCCAAGGACGATGCCTTGCAAACCGTGGTAGCTAAGCATAAAAAGTAAATGACTGTTGGGATGTCATTTGAACTGCCGACTGTTGGGACGGCAGTTAAACTGCCGTCCCAACAATATTTGTAGCAGGCACACACACTCAACCAACTATTTTCCTCGTTCCCAGGCTCCGCCTGGGAATACTTAACAAAACCGCTCGTTCCCACGCTCCGCCTGGGAACGCCTTATAAATTATGAAAAATCTCGATACTCTCCACTGGGTCGGCGGCGTGGACGGCCATCTGCGCCTCATCGACCAAACCCTCCTGCCCGTCGAATTCGTCGAAATCGATTGCCCCAACGTCGAGGCGGTTTGGGAAGCCATCAAAACTCTCCGCGTCCGCGGCGCCCCGGCCATCGGCATCGCCGCCGCCTATGGGGTGATCGTCGGACTGCAAAACGTCATCGCCGCCGATGAAACCGCCTTCTTCGACCGGCTCCGCAAAGTGGCCGCCTATCTGGCCACCAGTCGGCCCACGGCCGTCAACCTGTTTTGGGCCTTAAAACGCATGCAGGCAAAGGCCGAATCGCTCCGCGGCAATCGCCTGCCCAAATTGCCGCCGCCCTGCTCGACGAAGCCCGCACTATCCACGAGGAAGACCGGCAAATGTGCCGCGCTATCGGCCGGCATGGCGCCGCGTTGCTCCAGGACGGCCAGGGCGTGCTTACCCATTGCAACGCCGGCGGCCTGGCCACCTCCGACTACGGCACCGCGTTGGCGGTGTTTTTTGCCGCGGCCGAATCGGGCAAAACCCTGCACGTCTACGTCGACGAAACCCGCCCGCTCCTGCAAGGCGCCCGGCTCACCGCCTGGGAATTGCACCACCGCGGAATCGACGCCACGCTGATCTGCGATTCCATGGCCGCCCAAGTCATGCGCGAAGGCCGTGTAAAGGCCGTCGTCACCGGCGCCGACCGCATCGCCGCCAACGGCGACTCGGCCAACAAGATCGGCACCTACGGCCTGGCCGTTCTGGCCCGCGCCCACAACATTCCCTTCTACATCGCCGCCCCAACCATCAACCTTCGATCTCTCGATATCCAGCGGCGCTGAAATCCCCATCGAGCAGCGCGACCCACGCGAAATCACCCACGCCTTCGGCCGCCAAACCGCCCCCGATGGCATCGCCGTCTACAATCCGGCCTTCGACGTCACCCCCGCCAATCTAATCACCGCCATCATCTCCGACCGCGGCGTAATCCAACCCGTCACGCGTGAAAGGATTGCCGAAGTATTAAAATAGGGTTCAGGGTTCAGGACTTTTCACTTTTCATTCTCCCAACCTCCAGCCTCCGGTCTATCAATTACGGTTGGTGGATTGCAAATTGTAAAATGCAAATTGCAAATTGCAAATTGAACGATCATAAGCACTTGCGCAGTTTGATCACTTTTGGAATTGGGAAGCAGTTGGGGAATAAATCGCGATTTTTCCACGTTTGTGAGTGGTGTTTTGTCAAATTGCACATGGATAAATTGGTAATTCTCGCAAAGCCGCTAAGCTGCAAAGAGTTTTAAATAGTTTTTCTTTTGAAGATTCTGGTCATTTTCTTTGTGTCTTTGCGAGATAAGTTTTTAAAGTTTGGGTATTTCTTTTTGGCGGGAGGATTGTAACAAAGTCGTTGGCACAATTTCTAGGGGAATTTTTTTAAGTAAACGGTAAACAGTTTACAGATCGGGATGGAGGGTTCAGAACACTCCACTCGCGGGTGGCACAGGCGGATGGCACAGGTTCTTGAACCTGTGGAAGTGATCAAGCCCCCGGTGTAATCACCGGGGGCTAAACAAGCATAGCTCTGTGTCCTTAGAACCCGTATCTGGCCATGAATTCGATGCGGGTCGCTTCGCCCGGGGCGAGGCCTTTGTAAAGCGTGCGCCATTGACCTACTTCCAGGCCGCAGGTGAATTGTTTGGTCACGTCGTACATAAGGTTTCCAAAGTAAACGGAGTTGTAAGTGCGGCCGCTTGCGGGGATGTCGCTGTCCAGGGGATCGTCGATGCAGTAGCCCACGTGGCTGTGCCAGCAGGGAGTCCAGTAGTACCAGACTTCCAGCCAGCCGCCCGTATCGTAGATGGGTTTTCGCAGGGTAAAATTGTAGCCTTGCAGAATGCCGCCCTGGAAAGAGCTTAGGTCGTCGCCCACTTGGAACTCGCCTTGGACTCCAAAGCGGTCGGTTATCGGCGCTTTTAAATCCACGTTAAAAGACCAGGTTTCGGCGGATAACTCTTGGACCGCAGGAATGAGAAATTTGAATCGTTGTTCGCCTATATGGCTGGAAACGCCCAAGGTAATGGGATTGCAATCCTTGCCGCGAGGTCCAAACGTCAGCGCCGTGCGCCCTTCAATAACGGGCCAACTCGATTGGTCGCCGATTGCGCTGATGCCGGTCGGCGCGGTGTCGGCAATGATGTCGCCGTTTATCGAGCCTTGCAAGGTCCATAGCAATTCGTCCGAACATGCAATGTATCGCTCGCCGCGGAACTGCGCCCGCCGGTAACCGATATTGCCCGCACCCCAATACACGGTGTACATGATCGTGTTGGGGGTAAGGGGGGAAATAACATCCCAGGTTTGACCAGCCAGGAGGCGGAATTCATCATCTTTCACTTCCCAATAGGCATGCCGCAGCAGCACGGAGCCTTTATTCTCCTGAGTCGAACGCCCCTTGAAAGTCGAATTCCACTTTGCCGCCGCTTTGTGCGCAATCCAAGCAGGCAATTCGCGGGCCGAGAACATCGAGACCTATGCGGCTCGATTTGGCGTCAACGTGATATGTCGGCCCCACCTGCTCCGGCGCTTGGGCTGAATAAACATAATAAGTATAGTCGCCGTTATTCGTGCGCTGCGTTTCATAAGTCGTGGCCCCCCATAAGTAACCGTAAGGCGTAATCGTGAAATCGCCCTTTTTCCAGACCAGTTTTTTCATTTCGCCCTTGAGTTGGTCAAGGGTGTAGTAATCCTCTTGCGGAGCTGTCAATTTGGATTCAGAGGCTTGGGTTACGGGCGGTGAAGGCGCTTCCGGCGCGGCGCCGGCGGATGGGGATGTAGCCGTTTGGGTCACCGGCGGCAATGGCTTGACAGGCGATTGTTCGCTCGATCTAAGCTCGGCCGGCTGGGATGAATCCGACTGAGATGCGGTCGATAAGGGCATGGCCCAGGGCACGGGCGGGGCCGGGCCCGCGGTTTCGTATGTACTGGACGCCAGGATCACCGCATTCGGTTCAACACTCGGCAAACGCACGACATCTTGCCGCATCCTGCTAACTTCACTGCGCAAGGCCTGGGTTTCGGCCTCCAATTGATTCAACCGCTCGACCAGGTTCTGATCGGCGGCGTATAAGCCTTGCCCTGGCGAAACAGCCAATAATGTTATTGAAAGAGAACAAAAAACGATCAATACAAGGGGAGGGGTCTTCATTGTACATTTTCCTATGTAAAACTCAGAAGATCGTGAAAATTGCAAATATTGTGCAATTCCATTTTGTCAGGTTTTATCCTTGCCCCTTGATCACCCGGTTTTTGCACTCCAACTCATATTGCAGAATAATTAGGCATGATCCAATCAACCATTGTCAGCAGTATCGTCAAAAAAATAATTAAGCTTGATAAAATAAGAAAGATCGGAAGTTTGCGTATTTTACTTATTATGCACAAACAGGAAATATGCTACATCACGGATATTAATTAAGATCGTTGAAATTGCGCTTGCCCAACTAAAGCACAATTCTGGAACAGATCGTTGCAAAAGATGGGCGATTATAACGGTCCGTGTCCCTCTGGAAGCGGCTAGGGCGATAGAGATTCAAGCTGCTATAATTTACTTGGAAAAATCACATTGGAATTGCATTTTGTCGAGCAAGGGACTCGTAGACGAACTATACAAACAGTCTGGCGGCCAGAACCGACGATTAGATGGATGCACGCGGGCATTGAGTTCCTGTTTCTGGTAAACTACAGCCATCGGCTGCAAGGATACCGGCGCTGCAATGCTCAACGCGCTAGTTCTGAAAGCGAGGACATGATTATGGAACGATTCGGCAAGATCGCGATGATTAAAAACGAGGTTGAATCGCTTTGCTTGAGGGGCGAACTTGAAGAGCGCGGCATACCTCATGCCATACATAGTTACCATGATTCGGCCTACGATGGATTGTTCCAGTTTTCCGCCGGTTGGGGTCATGTAGAAGCTCCGCTTGATCACAGGGACGAGATTCTAGAAATCCTCGATGCAATCCGCCGGCAGTCTGCTGAACAAAATGATGAGACAAATAAAAACGATGACAAAGGGTAATTTCAGAGTTTCTGGGGATCTGGGAGATAAGTAGACAGGCGTATGTATTGAGACAATTCATGCGAGAAATGCATTGATGGGGCTGCCCTGGCTGCGTGTCTTTCCAACGGGTTGACCATCTTACGCGAAGCGCTCTGCCTCCGCGTGTATGAGGATACGGAAAAGAGCGTGGGAAAAGATTTCGTCTGGCGCCATTCTCGGTGCAGATTGCCACCGCGCGGGCCTTCGGCATCGCGGCCGTGCCCGAGCCGAATTTGGTCAATCCGCGCATACAGCGAGGAACTCATCTATCGCGTTTTTGGCCGGTTTGGTTTTTTTCGGGATTGGATCTTTGATAACGGCTTGAGCCATCTCGTCGATCAAACTATTATTGATCCAGTTTGCTTCGCTTTCGCCGGCCTTACTCTTGATGGTCTGACCCAAAACCGCGTCATATAAAAATGCCTTATCGATTTGGGCATTATCTTGTATTCGAGCATGCCACTTGATTTCCGACTGCGAGGAAACGGATAGGGTTACCGTCGGGAGGCTGGGATTTACCGGTGATTTCTCCGTAGTCAACGTTGATGAAAACGACTGCGAAGGCTGATAAAATTCCAAGGGCATATAAAGCGGGACGACCGTCTTGGTCGTCAAGACGTTATTGGCAAGCGTTACGCTCGATACGGGCGTAAAACTGCCCGCATCGACCAGGCTGTTGGCCGGCGATGACGTAACCGGCGCGACAGCCGGCGCGGCAGTCAGCGGAGTATCCAGCACGGCTTCCGGCGGCGTTTCGACCGGCGCGACAGTCAGTGCGGCAAGCGGCGCGGCGGCCAGTTCCGCCGTGTCGGCCGAAGTATCAACCGGCGCGACAGTCAACACGGTAAGCGATGGGGCGGCCAGATCTGCCGGCGTGTCGGCCGAAGTATCGGCCGGCATGACAGCCAGCCCGTCAACCGGTTGCAGGGTCTCTTCGGCGGCCAGCGGTCCGGAAGGCATGTACAAAGCGGCGCCGGCATTGCGCCTGGCAATCATGGCATCGGAGGCGTTGATCTGGCGGTCTCGATTGTAATCATAATTGTTGGTTATGGCGGCCAAGGTGAAACCGATTCGGTTATTGGCAACGGCCATTTCATCCTGAGAACTCACCTGGGCGTCGTTGCCCGACTCGCCCATCAGATTGCCGAAGTAAAACACGTCCGGGGCGTCCAGGCCGGTGTTGGCGTCGGCCAGGACCGTCACTTTCAGCCACTCGTTCTGGATGAGGTTGTTGTCCCAGGTGATGGTCACCCGGTCCGAACCGTTCACGCCGCCGCCGCCGGGCGATGAGAAACTGAGAGGGGCGGGAGCATCGGTCCATCCCGCGCCGTTGCCCACCTGAAACTGGAAGTCGGCGGCGGTTAACCCGGTGGGATTGGTCGTGTATTGAATATCTACCATTATCCCGTTGATACCCCGGCTGTAACTGGTGTAGTTGGCGAAGGTCGGCGTCTGGCCGGGCAGCAGGGCTGTCTTGTCGGTAGCAATAGCGCCATTGTCCGAGACGGTGTCGAATTTCGAATCGTTGTAAAAAATCATCCGGGAGGTAACCGAAGTGGGGATGATGGTAAAGGTGCGGATGTAATCTCCGCCCATGAGGTTATCTTTATCGCCGTCCAGATAATTGCCGTCAAGGTCGCGCAGCCCCCCGGCTCCGCCGTTTGCGCGGACGGTCAAACGATACAAACCTCCGGGCAAATTTCCGCCCAGATTAAAGGTTGTGGTGCTGGCGCCGGATCCGGAATTGTAATAGTAATTTGGCGTGAGTACGTAAACCACGTCGTCGGAGTCGCCAAAAACTCCGTTAACGGCTCGGCGGAGTTCGTAATTGCCCGAGGCATTGGCATCCGTCGAATTCATCTGCTCGCTGAAATTAACAACCATCTGGTTGATTTTTATCGCGGCCGTACCGTTGGAATCAATGAGTGCGGGCGTAGTGCCGATCACGGTGGGCAGTATATGGTTGTCGCCGGCAATATACATATTCAGAATCGGCGGGGCGGACATGCCGTAGCCTAGGTAGAAATCCGTGTGGGCGGGCTGATTGTAGGCCACGTTCTGCCAGGCAATCGACTCGCGATACTGCAGGTCGTCCATCAGAGTGGGGATGCGAAAACCGGAGCCTGTATTCTCTGGAGTTGTTGTGGTGTAGATCCGCAGGGCCGAGCTGTTAGTGGTTGCCCAAATCACTTCTTCCCGCCAATCTCCAAAAATATCGGCCACCAGGCAGGGAGTTGATTTGGTGCCGTTGTTCGACACGACTCCGGATGCGCTGAGGAGCGTCGTTGAACCGCCGGGGATGGAATACTTTGTAATGGAAGTGCCGTCCTCCAATTCGCGGCTATAATCGCCGTCCCACCAGACCAGGAAATTGTCGGGACTTGGTTTACTGCCAAGCACGGCTCCCGAGGCGCTATAAAGGCTGTTGGAGGCGGCGGACCACATCTGTGCGCCAACAGTGTTGTTAAGGATGTTATCGCAACATCCGCGCCCGTCGTCGCCTGTCGATCCTCCCGAAGGCCCGCCCCAGATGATGGCCCCGGTGGCGGCGTCGTGAAGTTCATAGCCGTAGTTGGCATTCGGCGTTTCATGGTTCTGCCAGGATTCCAGGCCCGGCCGGGTTGGGTCGAAATCGCCGACGTGTGTAGCATCGCCGTGGCCAAGACCGGTGGAATAAATACCGGTTCCATTATCATCGATGCAACAGGAGCCGTAGATGATCTCATCCTTGCCGTCGCCATCGACATCAGCGACGGCGATACTGTGGTTTCCCTGACCGACGTAGCTTTGATTGATGTTGCCGTCGATGCCGGTGGCGGCTTCAAAGGCCCAGAGTTCGGTAAGGCTTCCGTTGCGGTAGTTCCAGGCAACGATCCAGTTTTGGGCCGCATAACCGCTTTGAGGTCCGTAGTATCCGCGGCACATCACCAAGCTGGGCTTTCCCGTACCATCGACGTATGCCACGGTGGCAAGGAAACGATCTACGCGGTTTCCATAGTTGTCACCCCAGTTGTTGACGTTTCCCCTGAGCGGAACATAACTGGTTGTGGCCATCGCCGCGCCGGTCTGGCCGTTGAAGACCGTCAGATATTCGGGCCCATCCAGGACGCGGCCATAACGGGTGGTGCCTCTCTGCCGATAGTCGGCGTAGGGATCATCGCCTGGAAGGAGAACGAAATTGCCCTGCCCGTCGATAGTGCCCGGAGCGGTTTTCATGGCTACTTCCGCTTTGCCGTCGCCGTCCAGATCGTAGACTATGAACGGCGTGTAATGGTAGCCGGCGCGGACGTTTTTGCCTAAATTGATGCGCCAAAGCTGTGTGCCGTTTAGTTTGTAGCAATTGATATAAACGTCTCCCGTATATCCCTCAAGGGAATTGTCTTTCGAATTGGATGGATCCCATTTCAATATGATTTCATACTGTCCGTCGCCGTCCACATCGCCCACGCTGCAATCGTTGGCACCGTTGTCAGGATGATTAGTGGAATCACTGTTATAAGTGTAAGCTGAACCATCAATATCGATGGTGCCGGGGGGCGGAACATTCAGCGGAATCGTGAGATATTGTCGAACGGGTGCGTTTGCCGCTATGGTCCACGTTGTGCTGGGCGATTCTTCCACGCCAAGCCACACAGGGCGAATGTAATAAGTATTGCTCACTGTGGAAGTGAACGTGGTATCGGTGTAATCAGTGGTTGCGGTAATCGGAGAACCATTGAGTTTTACCGCCGCGCCGCCATTGGCGGAACGATAAACGTTGAAGCCGAGAGTCTGCGGATCGGTTGCCAACAGGCGCCAGCTTATATATACCTGAGAACTGCTCTTCTTCATGACCACAATCCCCCGGTCCAGATATTCCATCTGCTTGGGAGCGTTCAACGCTGCGGCGGTGACTGTGCCGGTCGTGGGATCGGTAACCAATGCTGCGGTGTTAATCGTGCTTTCCTGTCCGGTAACGCTGGCGAGCATCCAGCGGGGTTCGAGCTGTTCGAGCGTTAACCGGCCAGACTCCGCATTGCGCTTGTCGCGGCTGTGTGAAGAAAGAGGGGATTTCCTTGTTCTGCGAAAGTTCGTCTCTTGTTTCGACCCTTGATTTTTTTTGAAATAATGAAACATGATTTCCTTCCCGGGTATTTTTCGCTAGGGCAATAGATCGGGCGTAAGATGGTCGCGCTAAACCTCGTGTAATGCCGTCGCTAATCCTTGGTTGGCGATATATTTTAAGTCACAAAGCGATGCTTTTATGAAGCAAATATTGATACTTGAAGTTGACAGAAAAACATGTTGATCAGGCCCAACATGAGAAACACAAAAAGATATTCGCATAGTTTGCCTAGTTTATTACTTTGTTCCACGATCTATGTTAATAAAAAACATGCATAATTGCAACATTTATGTGTTTTTAACAAAATTGAAGAAATCACTCCCACAGGTTGAATGAATTTGATTTCGGGAATGAACCGCGGCTACCATGGCTACCATTCAATGGCATTAATTAAGTCGGGGAGGCTAGGATTAAACAACTCCGTCGAATACGTGAAGCTCTTAGACGTATCTATCTGCATATTGGCATTTGACCTGCGGATCGCCAAATAGAACCCACACGAAAAATACGTCCAACTCGCAACTATCGGGCGACATGCGCGGAGGGGCCAGCCGTGAAAGCGGATATAAAAAGAATCCGCAAAGAAAAGAAGACTCCTGGCAAGAGCCGCCCAGAGTAATGACATCAATAGTTATTTCAAAGGAAATAAATTATTTTGCGATAGAATAATATTCCCGCGGCGATCAACAGGGCTAGGGACAGGCGTTCGGGAACGGGTACCAGAGACAGCCCTCGGATAATTGGCCGCCCGGCAAGGGGTTAATGGTGACGAAGGAATTCTTGGCTGCAATTTGCGTATGACATCGCTTTTAGCTGCCACATTGAACGTGTTTAGAAAAAGGAATCCGCGAAACTGAATGGTATAAGTGGCTTTTTTCGAGGAAGCACCTGGAAAGATTTTGCTACTTTTTTAAATAAGGTAATAGTATAAATGGGACATTATTAGCTATGATTATTGACATATTATCATAACTTATTTTATTTTCTTTTGAAAATCTCTTTTGTAATATTACAGACTGTTTTATAATGACATGTTTACACGGATTCGTCTTGGCAAGTTCCATGACTAAGGGTCGTCGAACCATTGCCAAGACGTGAAGACGGCCCTATTCCCAATAAGCCTTACCGATTTGAAGATCGAACCTGAAGAGCGAAAACCCTTCTTACACTATGTGACACGGGCTATGCGAAGAATCCGTGCAAGTTTGAGTAGGCATGCGGCTTAGAGATGGGATTTGCGGTCCGTGTTGTACTCCCCTGGCGATAACAATGGAGTTGTCATGACGGCAACTGTGTCCCCTGATGTGATAGTATATGTCTGCCACCGCAGCATTCCCAGCGGTGCGCCGTTGCCGCGCCAATGGCAGCAGAATGGCGTGCGGGTCGTGGTCCATGAAGTGCCGTGCAGCGGCAAAATGGATGGACAATATCTTATGCACGCCTTGGAAGGCGGCGCTTGCGGGGTGTGCATCGTATCCTGCCCCAAGGGAGAATGCCGTCTGGGCCAGGGCAATTATCGGGCGGAGATTCGCATCCGCACCATTCAACGGCTTTTGGCCGAAGTCGGACTGGAAGGCGAACGTGCGGAACAGTTCTTCTTTTCTCCCGACGACTCGCGCGAGCAATTCGACCAGATCGTCCGCGGATTCGTAGAGCGGATCAGCACTTTGGGCAAAAGCCCAATCAGTATTGAAAGCACTAAATCATAGGTCAAGGCATGGAAAAAAATACAACGGGGCTAAAACAACGAATCGAATCGGGCAAACCGCTGCTTTTAGCCGAAATATCGCCGCCCCAGGGAAGCGATCCAACTCCGCTTAGGGAGATCGCACGCCGCTTTGCCGGAAAAGTTCACTCTTTGGGGATCAGCGACAACCGCGACCGGGTCTCGATGTCGGCACTGGCCGCGGCCGCGATCGTTGCCGCCGAGGGAGTGGAACCGATTCTTCATATTGTTACCCGGGACCGCAATCGCATCGCCTTGGTGTCCGAGGCCTTGGGAGCGCAGGCCTTGGGGATCCGCAACCTGCTGTGCACCAGCGGAACCCACCAGGTTTTGGGGCCTTACCGCTCGGCCAAGAATGTTTTTGACATCGATACGGTTCAGTTGCTTAAGACATATTCCAATTTAGCCGGCGATGGTTCGCTGGTCGGGGAAAAAGGATTTGCCGAAGCCGGGCCTTTTTGCTTGGGCGGAGTAGCTGCCCCGTATGCCGATCCGATGGAAATGCAAATCTCCAAGCTCGTCAAAAAAATCCGCGCTGGGGCCGGGTTCTTCATCACCCAACCGATCTACGACCTGGAGCGATTTAACCAGTGGTGGCAGGAGATCACGCGTCAGGGTCTGCACGAAAAGGCCGCCATTGTGGCCGGCATTCAGCCGCTTTATGACGCCCAAAAGGCGCAGGAATTGGCCGCCGGCCGGCCGTCGCCGCGGATCCCGGATGCGATTTTATCGCGATTGTCTTCCGCCTCGGGCGCTTCGGCTCAGCGTGCCGCCGGAATCGCCGTCGCATTGGAAACAATCAAAAAACTATCCGAAGTTAAGGGATTGCGCGGTTTCCAGATTTGCGCGGACGGAGACGTCGACGCCGCCTTGGAAGTCATTGAAAAATCAGCCCTGGGTACGAAATAGCCATGCCTGCCAAGTATTCCATCCATACCGCCGCAGCCGCGCCTCGCGTCCGACCCGTGGGCAAGTTGGGCATTGTCGATTGGCGCGAAGACTGTTCGAGTTGCCACAATTGCGTCAAGCGTGGTTGCGTTTACGGCTTGTATCGGGACGAAGCCGATACGCTCCACAACCAATTGGGTTACCTGGACTATATTTATCAGTGCAAGGGCTGCCTGAACTGCATCCAAAACTGCACCAAAAACATCCTTACCCGCGTGGAAAATCCCGAGTACGGCCGGCTGGGCGACGAGTACTTCACTCCGGAAATCATCCTTTCCACGTGGTTCCAGGCCGAAACGGGCCGCATACCCGTTTCCGGCTCGGGTTACGGCGGGCCGTTTAGCGGATCGGGATTCGATTCGATGTGGACCGATATGTCTGAAATCGTCCGGCCCACGCGCGACGGGATTCACGGCCGCGAGTACATCAACACCAGCGTGGATATCGGCAGCAAACTGAAACAATTGGCATTCGATAACGGCCGACTGGAAACCACTGCCGCCGCCGCTTTTTGAGATTCCGCTGCCGGTGATCTTCGATTGCATACCCGGGCACTGGCAACGCGGGTCGGTGATTGAATCAGTTGTTCAGGCGGCAGCCGCAATAGGCACCATGGCCGTTATCCGCGATGAAGACGGCGCCGGCGCATTGGCCTCGGAGCACGGGCGAGTGATTCCGCTTGTAAGCAGCGCCAAAGCGGCGACGGATGGGCCGTTTAAGACGGCGCCCATGGTGATGGTTCCCGACACTGCGGATATCATGACGGTTCAAGCTTCGCTAAAGAAACAAAACCCCGAGCGGGTAGTGGCAATCCGCATCGAGGCCACGCCGGCCTGCGCGGAACGCGTCGTCCAACTCACCCGTGAAGGGGTCGAGGTAATTCACCTGGTTTTCGACAAGCACGGGCGGAACGCCGCTAAACACGGCAATGCCCTGCCACGCCAAGCCCAGGCATGCCCGCGACGTGCTACGGGAAGTTCATCGGGCACTGGTAAAAGATGGCACACGCGACCAGGTAACCTTGATAGCCTCGGGCGGAATCGCCCTGCCCGAACACATGGCCAAGGCCATCATTTGCGGGGCGGATCTGGTGGCCATCGACATACCGCTTTTGTTGGCATTGGAGTGCCGGCTGTGCGGCGAATGCGAGCGCGGCGAAACCTGCCCCATTCTCTTGGAACAGGCCGACGCCGATTTCGCCGTTCGCCGCATCAAGAACCTGATCGGGGCCTGGCACCAGCAACTAGTCGAGGTCCTGGGCGCGATGGGCATCCGCGAGGTCCGCCGTTTGCGAGGCGAAACAGGCCGGGCGATGTTCTTCGAGGACCTGGAACGCGATTCGTTCGGAAAAATTTTTGGCAAGCGAAAGAACCTAGAGGGGGCCAATTAACGATGAGCATCACGTCACAAAGCAGCCCGACCGAACAAGCCCAAGCCCCGGACAACTTCCTTTCACGGCCCGATTTCGCCGAAGTTTCGCGGCAAGTGCGTCCCGCCCCGCCGCGGTACCGCAACGAGATCGGCAAATACACGGTCCGCCGGTCGTCGAGCTGCGCAAATTGCGGCCATTGCGTGGCGATTTGCCCGGAAGGCGTGCATCGAATGCCCGAGGGCTATCGGCAAGTCATCCGCCCGCTGGATTATCGCTGCATCGGGCCCGACTGCGCCAAAACAGACCATTATTGCGTGGATGCCTGTCCTAATGGGGCGCTTTCAGTATCCGATAATCCGACGTTTGAAACCCTCGGCGATTACCGCTGGACGCCGGACTTGCTGGTGAGCAATTGGTATATGGCCGAGACCGGTCATGCCCCTGGACCTCACTTGGAGAACGAGATCGGGGGCTCGGGCGGCGGATTCGATCGCCTGCGATTCCGCCTGCCGAAGACCACGCCGGCCGATCTGCAGGCGCGAGGACATTTCCACCGAATTGCTGCTCAACCGCCGCAACGATTCCCGGGAGAAGATCACCATCGACGTGCCCTGGTACGGCGGCGGCATGTCGTTCGGTTCGACGAATATCCGCGTCCTGCTGGGCAAGGCCCGCGTGGCCAAGGCCTTTAACGGATTTCACTTGCACGGGCGAAGGCGGTTATCCGGAGCGGTTCGTCCCTTATGCCGACCACGTGATCACCCAAGTAGCCACCGGGCTGTTCGGCGTGCGCGAGGAAACCATTCAACGGGCGCGGATCGTGGAGTTCAAATATGCCCAGGGCGCAAAGCCCGGCTTGGGCGGTCACCTGCTGGGCGACAAGAACACGCCCAGCGTCGCGGCCTTGCGCGAGGCGGTGGTGGGCACGTCGCTTTTTTCGCCGTTTCCCTTCCACAGCGTGTATTCGGTCGAAGATCACAAAAAACACCTGGATTGGATCGCGCATGTCAATCCCCGGGCACTGCTCTCGGCCAAGGTATCGACTCCGGTGGACGTGGACATGGTCGCGGTGGGCATTTATTATGCCGGCGCGCATATCGTGCACCTGGACGGCAGTTACGGCGGCACAGGGGCGGCCCCGAACATCGCCAAGAAAAACATCGCCATGCCCATCGAGTATGCCATAAACCGCGTGCACCAGTTCCTGGTCGACGAGGGGATTCGCGACCAGATCACGGTCATTGCCAGCGGCGGAATCCGCACGCCGGCCGACATGGCCAAGGCAATTGCACTTGGCGCCGACGGCGTGGTGATCGGCACGGCCGAATTGGTCGCCGTGGGCTGCATCCGCTGCGGATGCTGCGAGAGCGGGCGCGGCTGCGCCCGGGGCATCGCCACCACCGATGATGAACTGTTGGAAATGGTCACGGTCGAGTGGTGCACGCAGCGGCTGGTGAATCTTTACACCGCCTGGCGCGAGATGCTCATTGATATCCTTTACCGCCTGGGGCTCGACTCCGTGGCGGCCCTGCGCGGCCGAACCGATTTGTTAAGGCACTTGGATTACGAAGAATAGAAAAAATGAAGGGTGGCATGCCCACGCTTGTCGTGGGCATGATTGAAGTGCGAAAAAACCACGGCATGTCTACGCAAGCCTGGACATGGCACCGATAAAAACTGAACCGAACTATGTCTAAGCATTCCATCACAGAACGAGCGGAAAAAATCCTGCGATCCCGGGCCGATTTCCGGCCCGTCGGGCGAGTGGTTCCACAAATCGCCCGAGGCCGAAGGCGGTTGCGGCGTGACCGGTTTCGCCTGCACCATTCCCGTGGGCGGCAAGCATATCTACGAGCCTTCGATCCAGATGCGCAACCGCGGCAACGGCAAGGGCGGGGGAATCGCGGCCTGCGGCCTGGTGCCGGAAGACATGGGCGTATCGAGCAAGGTCCTGGAAGAGGACTACATTCTCCAGGTGGCGCTTTTGGATCCATCGGCCAAAGAGGAAGTGGAAAAAACCTGCATCGAACCTTATTTCGACATCGACCAGGGCGGCATGGTTCCCACGGTGGACGATTATCGCGACGTGCCGCTTTTGGAAGTCCGGCCGCCGGACGTGGCCCGCTATTTCGTCCGCGTCAAACCGCAAGTGCTGGCGAATTTCGCCGAGGAAAAAGGTTTGAAATGCCTTTCCGATCGGGACGTGGAAGACGAGTTCGTGTACCAGAACTCGCTCCGGCTGAACACGAAATACTACGCCTCGCTGGGCGACAAGCGGGCGTTTGTCATGTCGCACGCGCGGAACCTGATCATACTGAAGATCGTGGGCTACGCCGAAGCGGCAGTGCAATACTATCGCATGCCCGACACCCGGGCCCACGTTTGGATCGCCCACCAGCGGTATCCGACCAAGGGCCGCGTGTGGCATCCGGGCGGTGCGCACCCGTTCATCGGGCTGAACGAGGCGCTGGTCCACAACGGCGATTTTGCAAATTACCCTTCGGTGTGCGAATACCTGGCCGGGCGGAACATTTTCCCGCAGTTCCTTACCGACACCGAAGTCTCGGTGATGTTGTTCGATCTTTGGAGCCGCGTGTACAAGTACCCGGTCGAGTACATCATCGAGGCCTTGGCCCCGACCACGGAACTCGACTTCGACCGGCTGCCCGCGGAAAAACAGCATATTTACCGGCAGATCCAAGCGTCGCATATACATGCCTCGCCCGACGGCCCATGGTTTTTCATCATCGCCCGCAGCCTGACCGAATCAAAATCGTTCCAACTGCTGGGCATCACCGATACGGCCATGCTCCGGCCGCAGGTTTTCGCGCTGCAAGAGGGCGAAGTATCCATCGGGCTGATCTGCTCGGAAAAACAGGCCATCGACGCAACGCTGGCCAGCCTGGCGTCCGAGGATCCGCGATTTACGCCCGTGGCCGACATTTATTGGAACGCCCGCGGCGGAAGCCATACCGACGGCGGCGCATTTCTGCTGACCGTCAGCCCGGCCAATGGCAAGGCAACATCTTCTGCAACGACTTCGCCCCACGGGCCTGACTTGGCCAAAAAACCGACTTCGACCAATGGGCACTATGGACTTCGCGTGACCAATAAATTCGGCGTGCCGGTCTCGACGCTTTCCGATCAGTCGCACTGCAATCTTTCCATTCCGCCGGTAAAACCGGCGAAAACCGATCAAGATCTTGCCGCCGTTCAACAGGCTATTGAAGAAGGCGATGCCGAGGGTTTATTCCAGTGCTTATGCGGGCACATGGCCGAGATGAGCTACGATCATCTTCGTTGGCTTGTAGATGAAACTGCTGCTTTAACCGCGGAAAAAGCGCCCGGCCTGGGCATCGACGCCTTCACTTTGGCCATCGACCGGCGTTATGCGACGGGCAACAAAAAACGCAGTTCGGTGCTTACAATCATCCGCGGCGGACTGGAGCGGATTTTCGAGCGTCAGCCGATTTGCGGCGAGGGCCATGTCGGCACGCACGCGCGAATCACCTGGCAAACCCGGGACAGGTTGATCGGTCCGCAGGGCCAACAGACGACGCTATTGATCGACGCCCGGGGATTTTCGCCCGAGGGCGAAGCCTGCGATGCGACTTTGGCGGTCAAGGCTTATCATCTGGGTTGGAAGCACATCGTGCATTACAACACCCGGGGCACGCGGTTCCACGGCGTCGGTTTCGGCCCGGCAACCGACGGCCTGCGGATCGATTGCTACGACAATCCGGGCGATTACCTGGGCTCGGGCATAGACGGCCTGGAAATATTCGTCCACGGCAACGCCCAGGATCAGCTCTGCCAGATATCCAAGCAGGGCAAGTTGGTCGTGTACGGCGACGTGGGTCAAACCTTCCTTTACGGCGCCAAAGGCGGCGAAGTCTACGTGCTGGGCAATGCGGCCGGCCGACCCATGATCAATGCCGTGGGACGCCCGCGCGTGGTGATCAACGGCACTGCCTTGGATTTTTTGGCCGAATCGTTCATGGCGGGCGATCCGCGGACCGGCGGCGGATTCGCCATACTCAACGGCATGCAATACGATCAGCGCGGCAAGCTGGTCCCCCTGGACCAGCCCTATCCAGGCAGCAACCTGCTTTCTCTGGCCTCCGGCGGGGCGATTTACGTCCGCGATCCGCATCGAACGCTGGTCGAAGAGCAATTAAACCTCGGGGCCTACCGCCCGCTGGGCACTGAGGACTGGAAACTGATGCTGCCTTACCTCGAAGAGAACCAGCGCCTGTTCGGCATTCGCATCAAGGAAGATTTGCTCACCGTTGACGGCGTATTGTGCGAACCCAAGGAAGTTTACCAAAAAGTGATGCCCCGCAAAGACGCTGAAATTGAAGCCGAGTTGGAAGGAATGGGAGAATAACAATGTCGAATACACTCCAATGGAACGGCACCGACCTGGCCGGCGAAATCCAGCGCCGCAGCGGCACTGATGTGCTGGCCTGTTTCCAGTGCCACAAGTGCTCCACCGGCTGCCCGATCGGTCCGGACATGGACCTGCTGCCCAGCCAGATCATGCGGCTGGTGCATCTCGGTGCGGAGTCTGAAGTACTGGAGTCGCGAGCCATCTGGCTTTGCGCCTCGTGCGAGGCCTGCACCACGCGCTGCCCCCAGGGCATCGACATAGCCGGAGTGATGGATGCCTTGCGGATTTTGGCCATCGAGCGCAAAGCGGCGGTTCCAGACGGTCACGGCAAGCAATTCAACCGTAGTTTTTTGGGCAGCGTTCGCCGTCACGGCCGGGTGTTCGAGGTGGGCATGCTGGCAATGTACAAACTTCGCAGCGGAGACCTGTTTTCCGACGTCGGCAAGGTGCCGCAAATGATCGCCAAGGGAAAAATCTCGTTCTTTCCGCACCGCAGCGGCAACACCAAGGAGGTGCGCGAGGTCTTTAAACGCGCCGAAGAGGAGGAGAGAAACCAGTGAAATACGCATTCTTTCCCGGTTGCAGCCTGGAATCGACCGCATGGGATTTCGACCATTCGACCCGCGCCGTGTGCGGTGCGCTGGGCATCGAACTGGAAGATATCCCCAACTGGGTTTGTTGCGGTTCGACGCCCGCCCACACCACCAACGCCTCGCTGGCAGTGGCCCTGCCGGTTATGAACCTGCAAAAGGCCTACCGCATGAATGATCCCGTGATGACCGCCTGCGCTTCGTGCTATGCCCGGCTGCGCACGGCCAACTACAAGGTCTCCCACGACCCGGCCGAGCGAAAACGCGCCGAGCGGATCACGGGAAAACCTTACGACGGCAGCGTGCCGGTGCATCACGTGCTCGACGTGCTGGTGAATCATCTTGGCCTTGATTCGATCCGCGCGGCGGTCCGCAAGCCGCTGGCCGGGCTGCGCGTAGCCTGCTATTACGGTTGCCTGCTGACACGGCCGCCGGAGGTCGTGGCTTTTGACGATCCCGAACATCCCACGGTGATGGACAACCTTGTAGCCGCGCTTGGAGCCGAGCCGGTCGATTGGCCGTATAAAACCGAATGTTGCGGGGCCAGCCTTTCCATGACCCACGTTAATGTTGTCAGCCGCCTGGGCCACCGGCTGCTATCGATGGCCCAACAAGCCGGTGCGCAGTGTATAGCGGTCGCATGTCCCTTGTGCCAGGTGAATCTCGACCTGCGCCAGGCCGACGCCCGCGCCGCCCACGGCGAATTACCGCAAACGCCGGTCTTGTATATTACGCAACTGCTCGGGCTGGCACTGGGCCTTTCCTCGAAAGAACTGGGAATCCAAGCCCTTTCGGTCAGTGCCGAATCGCTGCTAAGCAGCCGCACCTAGCCTCTCCAAAGGGAAGGAACTGCATCCGTAGGCCGGTGTGGGAGTAAAACTATGAAGTCAAACTCAATTCCAACTGTTCTTACTGTGAACAACACAAACGGCAACGGCGCGGGAAATGGCAACGGTAATGGCAACGGCCGGCAGCCATGCGGAGCGGTGTTGGTCTGCGGCGGCGGCGTGGCCGGAATTCAGGCCTCGCTGGACCTTTCCGCGGCCGGATTCCGCGTTTACCTGGTCGAGGAAAGCCCGACCATCGGCGGCAGCATGGCACGGCTCGACAAGACCTTCCCCACCGGCGATTGCGCAACCTGCATCATCTCGCCGAAACTGGTGGAGTGCATGCGCGACTACAATATCGACGTGCTGACAATGGCCGACGTCACGCGATTGGATGGCGAGGCCGGGCATTTCAAGGTCGAGATTCGCAAGCGACCGCGGGGCGTGGATTCCACCAAATGCACCGGCTGCGGCGATTGCTGGACCGTCTGCCCCGTGCGCAATACGGCCGAAAGCCCTCCGCCGTTTGTGCCCAGCGAACCGCTAAACGAGGCCGACGCGGCCAGGATCGACGAGATCCTCAAACGCCACGAAGGCGAACTGGGCGCCATCATGCCGGTGCTGCAAGAGGTAAATCAAAGCTACGGATACATCCCCCGCGGAATCCTGGAACATCTGGCCGCGCTTTGGCAAATGCGGCTCGCGGAAATCCTGCGCGTGGCCAGCTTTTACGACCGGTTCCATCTCGAGCCCGCGGGCCGGCACGTGATCGAGGTCTGCCGGGGCACGTCCTGCCACGCCCGTGGATCGAGAGCACTTTTGGAAAGGCTTCAACGGCAACTCGGCATCGAACCGGGCCAAACCGACAATACCGGACGATTTACCTTGCGGACTGTCCGCTGCCTGGGTTTGTGTGCCCTGTCGCCGTCGATGAAAATCGACGGGCGGAGTTTCGGCCGGGTTGATATCGACAAGGTTGGAGAAATTATGGAGCAATTCGCATGAGCCGAACCATTCGCAATACGGGCGACCTGGATCTGGCCGCGGCGGCCGGACTGGCGACGTTGTTTCCCAAGCGGCTGAAAATTATAGTCGGCTCGGCGAGTTGCGGAGTCGCCATGGGCGCCCGGGCCGTCGAAGCCGCCGCGATCCGGGCCGTCGAACGAACTCGGTTTGGACGCCGTCGTTTGCCGCACCGGCTGTATCGGTTTTTGCGCAAAGGAACCGCTTTTGGATCTCGTGCTGCCAAACAGGCTGAGATTAAGTTACGGCAACATGACGCCGGAAAAAACCCGGCAGCTTGCTCGAAGCTTATGCCGCCCAAGGCGACCTGAAGCCGGAGTGGGTTTTAGGACGTTTCGAGAGCGAAGAATACGTTTCCACCGGCGAAGTGCACAAATACGACGGTTGTTCCGCGAGAACTGAGCAAAATTCCCCAATGGTCGAGCCTGGATTTTTACAGCCGGCAAAAAAAGGTCATCATGCGCAACTGCGGCTCGATCGATCCCATGTATCTGGACGAAACGGTCGCCCGGGGCACGTATCGCGGGGCCTTCCATGCACTGGCGCAAATGTCGGCCGATGAAGTTATCGACGAAGTGCTAAAATCGGGACTCCGCGGCCGGGGCGGCGCAGCCTTTCCCACCGGACAAAAGTGGCGACTGGCCCGGCAAGCCGCGGCCGACGTCAAGTATGTCGTTTGCAATGCCGACGAAGGCGAACCCGGCGCATACATGGATCGATCCGTCTTGGAAGGCGATCCGCACGCCGATCATCGAGGGAATGCTAATCGGTTCCTACGCGATCGGCGCAAACCAAGGGCTGATATACGTCCGCGACGAATATCCCCTGGCCATGGAAATTCTCCAGCACGCCATTGCCGAGGCCGAGCAAGCAGGTATTGTTGGGCGACGATATTTTCGGCAGCGGATGGTCGTTCCACGTCAAGGTGCACCGCGGGGCCGGGGCTTACATCTGCGGCGAAGAAACCGCGCTTATCGAATCGCTCGAAGGCCATTCGGGCGAACCGCGCACGCGCCCGCCCTATCCGGTCACCAACGGCCTGTGGGGAAAGCCCACCGTGGTGAACAACGTCAAAACCTGGGCCAGCGTGGCGCCGATCATTACCCGGGCGCGGAGTGGTACGCGTCGATGGGCACGAAGCGCACACCGGGCACGACTATCTTCTCCTTGGAAGGCGCCGTGAAAAACGCCGGACTGGTGGAAGTTCCCTTTGGAATCACGCTCCGCGAGTTGGTTTACGATATCGGCGGCGGAGTGATCGGCGACAGGCCGCTAAAGGCCCTTCAAGCCGGCGGGGCTTCGTGCGGCTGCATCCCTCCCAGCATGCTCGATTTGTCTATAGATACTGAAGATCGAGAAGGCCAATCGATAATGATCGGCACCGGCGGAATTATCGTGCTCGATGATACCGCCTGCATGGTCGACATGGCCCGGTTCCTCGTGGGCTTTTTCATGGATGAATCGTGCGGCAAATGCGCGCCCTGCCGCGAAGGAACCAAGCAAATGCATCGTATTTTGGGCCGGATATGCGAAGGCAAGGCAAACGCCTCGGACCTGGCCCTGCTGGAGCGGCTTGCCAAAACAATAAAATCGGCGGCGGTTTGCGGCATGGGCGGCATGGCCCCCGGCGCTGTGCTGACGACGCTCGAGCATTTTCGTGATGAATTCGAATCGCACATCCGCGACAAGCGTTGCCCGGCCGGCGTTTGTAAAATCGGCATCCATGAAAAACAATGTTTGGCGGTAGTTCATTGAGTTAAGGCAGTGAGGGCTGGTCACTTTAACGACCCAGTGAGAAAAGGTTGATTATGGCCACGATTGCATCGGATCGGGTTTTGATAACCATGAACGGCCGCTCTGCCGAGGTGCCGCGGGGTACGACTATCCTCAACGCCGCACGCCAAATGGGCATAACGATCCCCACGTTGTGCAACTATCGCGGTTTGACGCCCTACGGCGCATGCCGCGTGTGTCTTGTGGAGATCGAGACGCCCCGGGGCGGGCAGTTGGTCGCTTCGTGCAGCCATCCGCTGGATAACGACCTTGTCGTGCACACCGATACTGAAAGTGTGAAAGATGCCCGGCAGCACGGTCCTGGAATTACTTTTGGCCCAAGCCCCTGATTCCCAGGAATTAGCCGAATTTGCGGCCGATTTGGGCGTCAAATCCACTCCATTTCAACCGGCCGCCGAGGGCAATTGCATTCTCTGCGGACTTTGCACGCGGGTATGCAACGAGATGATGGGCCGGGGAGCGATCAATCTGTTCGGGCGCGGGACATCGCGCGAGGTTCGCACGGCCTTTGACGAAACGACCAATCAATGCCAGGCCTGCGGGGCATGCGTTTTCGTGTGCCCGACGGGGGCCGTCGATTTGAATACGGTCACATCGCGGCGAACCAAACCGCATCTTACGGGCTTCGATAAGTACCTTGCCGCCCGGCCCTGCATCGATCTGGCCCATCCGCAGGCGTCGCCCCGCGTGCCGGTGATCGACCGCGATAGTTGCATCCATTTCCGCTCCGGCGAGTGTGGGCTGTGTGCCAAGGTCTGCCAGGCCGGGGCAATCGACTACGATCAGCCGGAAGAAACAATGGAACTCGATGTCGGCAGCGTCGTGCTGACGCCCGGTTTCGAGGCCTTCGACGCCACGCGTCGCGGGGAATTCGGATTCGGCTTCGCCCCCAACGTGCTTACCAACGTGCAGTTCGAGCGATTGCTTTCGGCCTCCGGCCCGACCGGCGGCCACGTCCTTCGCCCCACCGACGGCAAAGCGCCCAAGCGAATGGCCTTTATCCAGTGCGTCGGCTCGCGCGATACGGGCTGCGACAACGAATATTGCTCGTCGGTCTGCTGCATGGCCGCCACCAAGGAAGCCATCCTGGCCAAAGAGCACGAGCCGGGGCTTGACGTGACCATCTTTTTCCTCGATCTCCGCGCGTTCGGCAAGGATTTCGACCGCTATTGCGAGCGTGCCCAAAAACAGTTGGGCGTTCGCTATGTCCGCTCATTTATCTCGCGGACCTACGAAATGCCGGGACACCAAAAATCTTCGCCTGGTATATGCCAGCCCGGAAATGAAGCAGGTCGAGGAAGAGTTCGACATGATCGTGCTCTCCTTGGGCCTGGAGCCGAGCACATCTCTGCAAGAGCAGGCCCAGCGGATGGGCGTGGTGCTGAACCGTTGGGGATTCGCCCAAACCGAGGAACTGCGGCCGCTGGACACTTCGCGGCCGGGCGTGTTCGTCGGCGGCGCGTTCCAGGAGCCCAAAGACATTCCCGACACCGTCATGCAAGCCAGCGCGGCAGCCGCCCGGGCCATGGAACTTTTAGCCCCTGCCCGGGGAAGCAAAGTCCGCGTGAAAACTTATCCGCCCGAACGCGACATCAGCGACGAGCCGCCGCGGGTGGGCGTTTTCGTTTGCCACTGCGGCAGCAACATCGCCTCGGTCGTGGACGTGGAGCGGGTAGTCAAGGAAACCCAACGGCTGCCTTTCGTGATCCACGCCGAGCGAAACACTTACACCTGCGCCGACGACAGCCAGGACCGCATCAAGGCCATGATCGCCGAGCACAGGCTCAACCGCGTGGTGGTCGCTTCATGCACGCCGCGGACCCACGAGCCGATCTTCCGCGACACGCTTCGCGACGCCGGGTTGAATCCGTTTCTGCTGGAAATGGCCAACATCCGCGACCAGTGCTCCTGGGTGCATTCGGGAGATCCGGATCAGGCCACGGAAAAGGCCATCGATCTGGTGCGCATGGCCGTGGGCCGGACGGCACGCTTGATGCCGCTTCAGCAAGAAATGGTGCCGGTCAACAACGCCGCGCTGGTCATAGGCGGCGGCGTGGCGGGCATGACCGCCGCGCTAACCTTGGCCGATCAAGGTTTTCCCGTCCATCTTGTGGAAAAAGACGCCCAACTAGGCGGCACCGCCCGGCAACTCCATCACACGCTCGACGGCCGTGATATTCAGGCGTTTCTGGCCGATACGATCCAGCCGTGTCACAAACCATCCGCGGATAACGGTCTATCTCGGTTCGCACGCCGGAAAAGTCGAAGGGCACATCGGCAATTTCCGTTCGACCGTAACTGGCGATTCCACCCCCATCGAAATCCAACATGGTGCAATCGTCGTGGCGACCGGGGCCACCGAAGAAAAACCGCGATCGTTCGGCTACGGCCAAAATCCGCGGGTAATTACGCAACTGGAACTGACCGATCGCTTGGGACGCGGCGAGATATCGCTGCCCGAAAATGCCACGGTGGCAATGATCCAATGCGTGGAACAGCGCAACACGGAACGGCCGTATTGCAGCCGCGTGTGCTGCACGTCGGCGGTCAAAAATTCTTTGGAGCTTAAGAAACGTTATCCCCAAGCCAAGATCATAGTGCTCTACCGCGACATGCGGACTTACGGATTCCGCGAGGCGGCCTATCGCGAAGCCCGGGAAAAAGGAGTTTTATTTGTGCGTTACGAGCCCGAGCAGCCGCCGGAACTGGCGCTCAACGGCGGGTTGCAATTAAAATGTTCGCGAGCCTTCGCTGGGGCGCGATTTGAATCTGGAGCCGGATCTGGTCGTATTGGCGGCCCCCATGATACCCAGAGCGGACCGCACCGAGCTTTCCGAATTGCTCCGCGTGCCCTTGAACGCCGACGGCTTTTTCCTCGAGGCCCACATGAAGCTTCGCCCGGTGGATTTCGCCAGCGAAGGGCTTTTCCTTTGCGGCACGGCCCACGCGCCGAAGTTTCTTACCGAGACCATCGCCCAGGCCAGCGCGGTGGCGGGCCGGGCGGCGTCGATCCTTTCCAAGAAGAAAATGCCCGTGGGCGGACAGATCGCCTGGGTCGATCCGGACAAGTGCATCTCGTGCATGACTTGCGTGCACGTTTGCCCGTACATGGCCCCGACGAATCAACGAATTCAACAAGGCCGAGGTCCAGGGGGCCACGTGCATGGGTTGCGGAAGCTGTTCGGCCGAATGTCCGGCCAAGGCCATCACGCTGCGGCACTTTTACGATAATCAGATACTGGCCGCCATCGACGGCGCGTTGGGCATCGGCGGGGAAGAAAAGATTCCGGTATTGGTATATCCGGCCCAAGCAGGCGTGGCCCCGCCCCGCTGGCATTTGAATACATGAGGTGAACTATGGAAACCGAACCGGTAATTTTGGCATTTTGCTGCCACTACTGCGCATACGCGGCGGCCGACCTGGCCGGCTCGATGCGCCTTCAGTATCCCAGCAACGTGCGGGTGCTGCGTTTGCCGTGCACCGGCAAGATCGAGGTGAATTACATTCTTACGGCCTTCGAGCACGGCATCGACGCAGTGATCGTGGCCGGGTGCCTGGAAGGCGGATGCCACTTTTTGGAAGGAAATCTCCGCGCCCGGAAACGGGTCGAACGGGCCAAGAAATTGCTGGAAGAAATCGGCCTGGAGCCGGAGCGTCTGGATATGTTCAACCTCTCGTCGGCCGAGGGGCCGCGATTCGCCGAAATCGTCACGGAGATGAACAACCGCGTAAAACAACTGGGCCCCAGCCCGCTGCGGTCCGATCACAAGAGTATTCAACAGGGAATTGAAAAAACAACCCATCAGGCCCAAAAAGCCTCGGAAGGAGTGAAAAATGATTGTTGCCGATCGCAAGCATGTGCCTGAAATTCGCGATATGATAAAAAAACACCGGCGAGTGCTGCTGGTGGGATGCGGCACCTGCGTTACCGTTTGCCTGGCAGGCGGCGAGCGCGAGACGGGCATTCTCGGTTCCGCGCTGAGGATGTCGCTTAAGCTCAGCGGTAATAAAAGCACCACGGTCGATGAATGCACCATCGAACGCCAATGCGAGGACGCTTTTATCGATGCCCTGGCGCCCCGAGTGGCCGAATATGACGCCATCTGCTCGCTGGGCTGCGGCGCGGGCGTGCAGGCCCTGGCCGAACGCTTCCCCAAGACGCCGGTTTATCCGGGTCTGAATACCCAGTTCATGGGCATTCTCGAATCGCAGGGCGTGTGGGCCGAGAAGTGCGCGGGCTGCGGCAATTGCCGCCTGGGCGAATTCGCGGGCATCTGCCCGATCACCCGCTGCGCAAAACGGCAACTCAACGGCCCGTGCGGCGGATCGCGTGACGGCCGCTGCGAGGTCAACGAAAATCTGGACTGCGCCTGGCAATTGATCTACGACCGCGCCAAATCGCTGGGGATTCTCGATTCGCTCGAAGCCACGGCCGAGCCGCAAGATTGGTCATCCGGCCTGGACGGCGGGCCGCGCAAGGTGGTTCGCGAAGACCAGTGCATAGCCGGGCTGGGACCGAAGGCATAAATCTTTGGGTGGCACTGGCGTCTCGCCGGTGCCGGTGTGCCTGCCACAACATGCCCACGGCAAGCGTGGGCATGCCACCTTAACGGACGTCCTCAACAACTTTCGCCAGTTGCAACTGCCAATGTGCCCGGCGTGGACTTCGAAATAGTTGGGGATCAAATAGCATTTTTTCCACGTTTGGCCCCCGGGGTCAGCCATTTCCTTTAAGCGGCAAGCGGGTTTATTTGGTCAACAAAATTGTCGTTTGACCACTTCGGTCCCTGGGGTTCACCTCCTTTCTCGCAAAGCCGCGAAGACGCAGAGATTGAAGTTTAGTAAAACGGGGAGGCGATTATAGCAATGTCGCCTGCACGATTTCAAGGGAAAGAATTGGGCCAATTTGTTGGGGATTGGAGATTAGGGAAGCTCGGGTCTAGGAACTTGGGAGATTGGGATTTAGGGTAAATCCTATCGGCGGTTGCTCACGGCCCCGACCGAAAGCCGCCGGCTGGGTTTTTATTAGACATTATTATTTCCAGACTCCCGATTGGATTAGAGGGAACTGCCTCTCTAGAATTCCTCTGCGGGGACGGATTAATAGTACTTTAAATTTCGAGATGGCAAAATGGGACTTGTCGTGTCAAACTGCGTCTGAACTTTAGGAGCATTTCAATAATGGAAGGATTTTTAGGACCAGATCAGGCAACATTTTATGTATTATCAGTCTGACCCTGTGCGTCTGCACTCACGTCGAACTGCATGACCAAACGGCGGCAATTGGAGCGCTGCTAGGACCGTCGCCATGGGATCCATGAAACCCTCGCCGGCATTAGAAAGGGAACTGTAATGCTTCCCGCAGTGCGAAGCATACGCGGAGTCGGTCCGCCAATTCGCTGTGCAGTATGCAAACCATTCCCCCGACCAACAGTGTGAACAGGCCGTTCAGCGTCTTGCGGATATGTTGGCCTAAGGATGTTTACATTCGGCCGGTTCTATCCATACGAATACTATTGGGTTTCATATTTTATTTTAACAGCTTTGGTTGGCAAAACAGTCGGATTTTTCGGAACAGATTCACTGCCAAAATTGCTTGAAAAAACGAAAGTCGCTGGTACAATGGCAGCCTGTCAAGTTAGCGGGTTTATCACCATGGATGGAACCCATCTTTAGTTGCCGAATCAAGGCGGTTGTATGTACTCGATTACAACTACCCGAAATGCGTGCTTTTGTTCTAGTGAGCGATTAATCAGGGGGCCGAATCGGCCCCTTGCCTTTTTACACAAAGGAGCTTTTTGATGCCTAAGCCCGTCAGTTTTTGGAATCGTACGCTTGCCCGATTTGGACTGAAACCGAAAAATAAGGCCTACAAGCCTTTATCGCTTTCCCACAGGGAATGGAAGTTCGAGCCCTTGGAGCAGCGGCAGCTTCTTTCCGTGGCAACATGGACCGGCCAAGGCGTGAACAATAACTGGGCGACCGCCGCCAATTGGTCCGGCGGCGTGGCGCCTCAAGCGGGCGACGACCTGTGCTTTGCCGGCTCACTAAGAACAAGTACGCAGAACAATTTAACTGCCGGGCTGTCGTTCCACTCCATCGAGTTTCAAAGCAACAATTTTTCCCTTGCCGGCAACAGCATCACGCTCAGCTCGGGCATAACCGTGGACCAAGGGGTTACGGGTTCGAGCATTTCGCTGGCGGGAATTGGTCTTCAGGGGGCGGTGAACGTAAATGCAGTCAATACCAGCATGACGATCTCCGGCAGTATCTCGGGCAGCGGCAGCCTGACCAAGACTGGCAACGGCACTCTGATCCTCACCAACGCGGACACCTATTCCGGGGGAACCACGATTACTGCCGGCAGCTGCAGTTGGGAAGCGGCGGCTCAGGCGGCAGTATCGTGGGCAACATAACCGACAATGGCCAGTTATTTGTCAATCACTCTAATGATGTGACCTTTGCTGGAGTAATCAGCGGCAGCGGCAACCTTACCAAAAACGGCGGCGACACTCTAATCCTGACGGGGACGAATACATACTCAGGCGTAACGACGATTTCAGCCGGCACGCTTCAACTGGGCGACGGGGTCTCGGACGGCAGCGTTGCCGGCAATATAACGAACAACGGCCATTTGACCATTGATGGCTCTCCAACGCTTGTCGGCGCAATCAGCGGCACCGGCAACCTGACCATAATCGACGGCGACGCTACGTTAAGCGGCAACAGCACCTATACCGGCGGGACCGAAATCGACGGCGGATGGCTGACTCTAGGCAGCGACAGCGCTCTGGGCCTCGGCAATCTGACGATGAGCAATTATACAACTTTGGAGATGAATGGACATAATCTGGAAGTCAAGCAGCTAAACGGCGATGTCGATAACTTCGACTATTGCATTTACGATTCTTGCCCGGACCAGACGGCGACGGTTCAGGTCGATAATGGTGGATACTTTTGTGGGACAATTGCGCAAGACGACGATGACTGTCTCACCGCGCTGCGACTTACGGGCGGCACCCTGTGGCTTGAAGGTAACAATTCCTTCGGCGGCGGAGTAGAGATCGACGGCGGAACGCTGAACTTGAGTAACGATTATGCTTTGGGCTGGGGAACGTGACAATGCACGGCGGTCGTTTGAACCTGTGCGGCGGATGCAGCAATACGCAAATCTATGGAGAGCTAAACGGCGATGTTAATAGCCAAATCACGAACAGTTCAGGGCCGGCTACGCTCACCCTATACCAGGGCGGCGATTACGAAGGACAAATTACAGACAGCCAAGGCAAAACAATCTCGCTGCAAACATACGATGGCACGCTTACTCTTGGCCATGCCAACACCTACCAAGGCGGAACTACCATCAATTCGGGGACGGTAAAACTGGGAAACAGTTCGGCGCTGGGCACTGGGGCGGTCAGCGTCAATGGCACGTTGGATCTGGCCGGTTATTCGCCGACGATCAATGGCTTAAGCGGCGGCGGTCACATCGGCAACAGCAGCACTAGCTCCAATTCCGTACTCACGATCAGTGGCGGCGGGACATTCAACGGCGCCATCTCCGACACCCTGGGTTCCGGCGCCAAGACCACCGCCCTGACCGTATCCGGCGGCACGTTAACCTTGGGCGGCAATAATACTTACACTGGTGCGACAGTGCTGGGCGATACGTCCGGGCACTCAGGCACATTGTCTTACATGGGCATTACGGCGGCCATCTACACTGGCAGCATTACTGTGTATGGCGGCAGCGAGATCGACACCTATTTTGGTGGCCGAACCCTCGACCATAACCGCCCCTGCTCTTTCCGTGGTAGGAACGCTGACCATTGGCGGAGCAGGCAACACAACGATTTCCGGTGTCATCTCGGGCGGCGGCAGCTTGACCAAGACCGGCAGCGGCACTTTGACATTAAGCGGCAACAATACCTATACGGGCGTAACTACGGTCAATCAGGGAACGCTCAGTGTATCTAGCATCGTAGTCAGCGGCGGGACGAGCAACCTGGGCAACGCCGCCAGCGCGGTGGTACTCGGCGATGCCGATGGAGATAAAGGAGTCCTATGTTACACGGGCAATTCGGATACATATACCCGCGGGTTTATCCTGCAAAGCGGCGGGGGCGAAATCAACACCGCCACGGCGGGCCAGTCTCTGACGATTTCCAGCGTCATCTCCGGCAGCGGCAGCCTAACCAAATCCGGCAGCGGAACTCTGATCATAAGCGGCAACAATACATACTCGGGCGGGACAACGATTACAGGCGGCACGCTGCAATTAGGCGACATCGGCTCGATCACCGGCCCGATCACCGACAACTCCCTGCTCGTCTTCAACAATCTTTCGACGCTGGTTTATTCAGGCAAGATCAGCGGCAACGGCGGAATAACTAAGAACGGCGCCGGCACGCTCATTCTCACTGCTTTAAACCCGTTTACGGGTACGACAACGATTAATAGCGGCCAATTGCAACTGGGCGACGGAATTAACGACGGCGCTCTTGCCGGTCCGATCACTGACTATGCCTCGCTCGTCCTGGACATTACGGGCAAGATTACATTACGCCCATCAGCGGCGGCGGAATGCTCATGGAAACCGGATGCGGCGAGGTTGTTCTCAGCAGTAATAATTCATACACGGGAGGAACTTATCTTGCCGGCGGAGTGCTGGACTTGGGCAACGCGGCGGCTTTGCCGGGCAACACAGCCTTGACGGTCAACGGCGGGGCGATAATCAACCTTAGTGGCCGTCCAAAAACAACTTCCACTTTTCGGCTAAATACTGTATAAGTAGCTTTCCGTTCCACGGATGGGAGAGCGAACTATGCAGGATGCGGTAATATATTAATGTCAGTGTTCTCACTGTACACAAGGCGACGGTCACCCCGACCGGGGACAGCATGCCCAATTGAATCTCTTGCTTAGTCGATGCGACGAGCAGCAGCGGCGTTGGATCGCAGCCTGGGAGGCCAACCGCTTGGGACATGGCGGCGTGGCGTTGCTGAGCCTGGTCACGGGCCTACATCCGGATACCATCCGCCGTGGCCAAGATGAGTTGTCTTCGGGGCTGGCGGGGCGTCCTACCGGCCAAGCCCGGCTGCCGGGGGCAGGTCGGCCCACGGTGGAAAAAAAACGCCCGAAATCGAGCGACGCCTGAAACAGATCGTGGAGCCCGAAACGGGAGGCGATCCGGCCACAGGACGCCGTTTCGTGCGGCTGGGCTTGCGGGAGTTGGGACGCCGATTGCACTTGGCTCCAGGCACTGTGCAACGTTTGTTGGGCAAGTCCGGCTTTTCGCAGCGGGTGAACGTGAAGCGGTTTACGGGGCCTCCTCACCCGGACCGGGACAAGCAGTTCCGCTATCTGCGGCGTGAGCTAGAAGCCTTTCAGCGTAGCGGTGATCCTGTTCTCAGCGTGGATACCAAGAAAAAGGAACTGATCGGCGAGTTCAAGAACGCCGGTCGCACTTGGCGAAGAACGCCCCGGGAGGTGAACGCCCACGATTTCCAGCAAGACGCCCTATTTCGTGCCGCACCCTACGGGATCTACGATCCGAAGTACAACTGTGGGCATGTGCATGTGGGAATGGATGGCGATACGCCACAATTTGCCGTAGACGCCATTCGTCGCTGGTGGCGTCAGCGGGGACGCTGGTGGTATCCTCACGCCCGACGCCTACTGATCGAGGCCGACGCCGGGGGCAGCAACGGCTGCCGTCCCCGTCTGTGGAAATATGCCCTGCAACGCTGGGCCGATGAGGACGGTTTGGCGATCACGGTGGCCCACTACCCCACGGGTGCATCGAAATGGAATCCCGTGGAACACCGTTTGTTCGGGCCGATCAGTATCAACTGGGCGGGAGAACCGTTGGATAGTCTGGACAAGATGTTGGGGCTGATTCGTGGCACCCGCACCGAAACCGGATTGAAGGTCACAGCCTCTTGCACCGATAAACACTACCCTCTGAAAGTCAAAGTCAGCAACTACGACTTTTCCCAACTCAATATCCATTACCATGCCATTTGTCCATCCTGGAATTACACCATTCGCCCTCGTGCTCCCTAAATCACGAAGTAATTTTTGGACGGCCGCTTAAGGGGCATGATATTTCCGCCACGCCGCTTTCGTCGGTTCTCCTTGTCAGCGGATCCATAATAGATGGCTCGCTTGCGGCCAACTCGTCATTTAACCTTCTAAATGGATTTGTCTCCGCCAATTTGTCCGGCAATGTCGGGCTGGTCAAGAGCGGCACGGGCCAGGTCGTTCTTACCGGCACAAATACCTACCTCGGCTCGACGATCGCGCTAGGTGGGACCCTGGTAGTCGGCGCCAGTCAATCTCTACCGCCGGGAACGGTTGTCATTGGTCCCGGGACCGTCGTCTATCCGCAGACCTTGTATTGGAACGGCGGCGACGGCAACTGGAATACGGGCGTCTGGCACTTAGGCAGCCCTAGCGGGACTACTGTCGCCTGGACCGACGGAAGCAACGCCGTCTTCTCCGGCGGCGGCACGATTACCATCGGCAGTTCGGTGAGCGCATTGTCGGTCACGTTCGCCTCGGGCGATTACACCATCACCGGTGGTCAATTCTCGGCGCCCGCCTGCAGCCTGATCAATACCGGTTCGGGCACGGTTACCGTATCTGCGAGCGTGGTTGGCGGCGGGTTGTTGCAGAAAACGGGCAGCGGCATGATGGCCATTGTAGGCGCAGCGGGCTTTACCGGGGCGTGCAACGTCACGGACGGGACATTCGATCTGGATTTCCTTACCATGCCGGCCGCACCGTTGACGCTGTGTGCCGACGGCGACGGCCGATTCATTGGCCCCGGCTCGCTAAATCTCCAAGACTCGGCCCTTTACCAAGCGGTAGAGAGCCGTTTCTCCGACTTGACAATTGATCGAAATGAAATGATCGCCATCCTTGAGGTCATCGTACAGCGGGGTACGGATATCACTGAAGTTGATTTGAGCGACTTGCAGAAGATCGCCGGCAATCCACTCAATCTGAACGAACTCGACTACGTTAGCGTGCTGACCGGCGACGTGACCTGCGGCAATCCGGCCAACGCGAACTACCAGTGGCAGCCTATGGGAAATCTTGCCGTCGGCAGCAGCGCCGCTCAGTTGGGCGATCTGATCAATAAGTGGTTCTATGGAAGCGATCACCCAAGCGCGGGTGCACCATATTTACAAGTCTCCGGTTCTCTGTTCGACTCAAATGGTCCCGATTGGACCGACATGGAGCAGGGCATAGTGGGTGATTGCTGGTTTATCGCCTCGCTGGGGGCGATTGCCAACGCCTCTCCCGCTTGCATCGAAAACATGTTCATCGACAATGGCGACGGCACATGGACCGTCCGCTTCTATTACAACAACGGCACGGTTACGCCGGACTATGTGACGGTGGATCAATATCTGCCTTCAACTGGCGGTAGTGATTACGCCGGCTGGACGCCGGGATGGCCGGCAGTGCCAGGAAACTCGTACGACAATCCGAACAACGAATTGTGGCTCCCATTAGTCGAAAAGGCGTACGCGCAGTGGGAAGAAACGGGCAGGGCAGCGTATACGTCGAGCCCCTATCGTAGTACTAATTCCTACTTTAGTTTGGAGGCCGCCTTTCCGAGCGACGCTTTTATGAGCGTCACCGGCGATCCTGGGACAGTGGTAAGTGGAGCCGCGATGCGCACAGCGCTGGATAACCACTATGCGGTGGTTTTGGATTGGTTGAATTGTCCACAGGTCATTGGTGGGTGCGGCCTTTGGGTTTATCAACCTTATAACATTATCGCATGCCATTCTTACGCTGTCATCGGTTATTATTATGATGCCACGGCGAGCGATTACAGGTACGTTGTCAAAAATCCCTGGGGATACTACGAGTCTGCTTACGACGTCCTTGAGGCCGACATCGCGTCTGTATTTATAGTAAACACCAGTGGATCAACTCCGGCCGGTTCACTTCCAGCTTCCGCCAGTCCGTTTGCAGCAAGCGCTGTTGCCGCGACGGCTCCTGTTCCCAGCTATGTGGCGGCAGT
The DNA here is from genome assembly GCA_963844755.1 of Pirellulales bacterium. GTDB lineage: Bacteria > Planctomycetota > Planctomycetia > Pirellulales > Thermoguttaceae > JBEKIK01. The sequence continues at coordinate 52,739 of CAWJPM010000006.1, read as the reverse complement.
CTCGCGTACTTCCTCAAATACTTTCGTCGATGCGGTTGCTATGCCCAAAACGGTTGCCGCCGATATAACGGCTCCGCCCGGGTATTGGCCGGGATTCGCCGAGACAAGATTACTCGGATCGGCTCTCACCGGTTTCCAAGCACAAACGCCTAATTATTCCGTGATCGATCCGGCGGCCTTGCATCGGATAATCGAAAATGAGTTTGACGATTTATATCTTAAAAACCAGGCAGATGAGGCAAGTTCCGGAGTTTCAGAATTATTGCACGACGAATCGCCTGTGCGAGTGGGCATAAGCGAACAACATGCCAATTCGCCAGCCACAAACAAGCGGACAGCCCATTACGCAGCCTTGCTGACAATTATGGAAAAAGACGATGTGGACGCGGATTCAGACATCGCCCGTCTTGCTGGGACCGGCACGAATATAAAAGATTTAAGCAGTGCGGTGGATGCAGTATTGGATGAAGAGACGCTGCTCATCGATTAGTATAGGCTCGGGGTTTTTATTAGGGTTCTATGGCAGTCCCATCTACCCATACGTATTCCCGGACGCCGTGAAATACGACCCGTTTTTCGGAACGTCTCGTGGAGTTCCATCAAACGGTGCTTGGGAGGAATTCGGGACGTAAGGGATCTTGTTCGAGGGGGGAAGAGCCCAAATGTGCCTGATTAAAGGAAGGTTTGTCGGCACAGGTGCGAGACCGCGTACTCATGTGAGGAAGGCATTTTGTAAAACACGAGGGCAAAGTCTGACATGGAGGTTGGGCGTGGTGATCGTCCATCCCGACCTCAAGGAGGTGATCCCCCTGTTGCCAAATCATAGCAGCAGAAAAGTCTTTTTACGCAGCGATCATCGACGATCGCATCGCGGTAAAACTGGGTTCCTTATGTTCATGGCGTCCTAGTGGAAACTGGACTTGCCATCCAGTTTGCTGGGGTAAGGATTTTGCCATCTGGATACGTTGCGGCTGAACGGCCGTTGGAATCGCCTCGATACCTTGAACTGGGATTTATTCTTTTCGACCCACTGAAACTAGCATAGAAGTAGGGATTGGCCTTGATGGTTTCGATCACCTGCTAAACATACGTTCGATAGATTCCTAGGTTGAGACTATGGGGCAAGACCGAAGCGTTATCCTTGCCCTCGTCTCGTAATTTCAATGATTTCTGCAAAAGTCGAAGTACCATGAAATTTTTGAGCAGCGGCATGACAATCCTAACCTGATCGACGATTCGCCGAATGCCTATACCGGGGACGTTCTATTTACAGCACGACCGCCACGACCACAAACCGGTTGCCGTCGTCGGCCAGGAAGACCGCCACAACGCTGAACATGACGGTATTGAAGGCACCGACGTTCGACACGTTGTTACGATCCGGGGGCGGTGTGGTCGTGTATGAAGCAACTGGTAATGGCGGCTTGAATGCTCGCGCTCCACAAGGGTCTATCGGACACACCAATGCCGCCACATCTCGCGGTAGGCAGCCTCGACGTTTCGGGCGAAACGCGGGGCGTCCATCAGCGGAGAATCTTGCATCCGCTGTCGCAGAGTCGCACGCAGGTTGCTCAGACGGGGCAGGTCATTGGCCAATCCCTCTGCGATCCGCACGTATTGCTCGGCGTCGTGGGCCACCAATTCGGGCAAGCCCAGGTTTGACAAGATGCTCAGCCCGCCGCGCCCCACCGCCGTTTGGCCTGCCAGGCTCACCACCGGCACTCCCATCCACAAAGCATCACAGGTCGTGGTGCCGCCACCGTAGGGGAATGGGTCCAGGGCCACGTCGATCCGCTGATAAACGTTGAAGTATTCCGCCATGGGCTGGAAATCAACAAATACCACCCGCTCAGCCGAGATGCCTTGCTCGGCTCAGAAAACCCCGCACCCGGTCACGATGGCTGCCGGCGTGGGCATGCAGGAGCAACCTCGACCCGGGAACTGCTTGCAGCAGCCGGCTCCAGGCGGCAAGCGTCGGGGGGGTCACTTTGCAGAAGTTGTTCAGGGACCCGAAGCTGACATGTCCGGCCGTCAAGGCGGGCAGGGCATTGACCGGCGGAGTCTCGATCACCGGCCGATAGCACCAGTACGTCTCCGGCAGACGGACCGACTGCTCGGAATAGAACCGCTCGTCCTGGCCCGGCGGGTCCAGATACGGATCGGTCAGGCGATAGTCCATCGTGCTGAGCCCCGTCGTGCCGCAGTAGGCCAAATACGTCACCTGCACGGGAGCGGGCTTGCGGGCAAAGACCAAAAGGCGGTTGTTGCGCATGTGCATCGTCAGATCCACCAGGATGTCGATCCGGTCCTGGCGGATGGTGTGTGCGACTTGCTCATCGGACAAGCCGAGCACATCTCGCCACACATCGGCATGGGCGCGGCAACGGTCGGTCATCGTGTCCGGGATGTCCACCGAAGCGTAGCAAAAGATTTCAAAGCTCCTATGATCGTGCGATTCCAACAGCGGCAGCAAGAATCGTCCCACCGGATGGCTCCCAAAGTTCGGCGAGACATAGCCAACCCGCAAGCGGCGATCGGGAGAACGGTCGTTGAGATGAGGCTGGATGAACTTCACCAATGGCGCGGCGTGGTCTTGGTTCCATCGGCGGTGTTCTTCGTAGAGCGTCTGAGCATCGTAGCCGGGACAGAACATTTGGGTGTAGACCAGATTGCTATGTGCTCTGGCAAAGTCCGGCTTCAGTTCCAGTGCCCGGCGGTAGCAGGCGACCGCTTCGTCCAGCTTCCCCTGGTCCTTGACGGTAAAGCCCAGGTTGTTGTATACCTCGGCATAGTCCGGCTTCAGTTCCAGTGCCCGGCGGTAGGAGATGACCGCTTCGTCCAGCTTCCCCTGGTCCTTGAAGGCAACGCCCAGGTTGTTGTGCGCCTCGGCATAGTCCGGCTTCAGTTCCAGTGCCCGGCGGTAGCAGGCGACCGCTTCGTCCAGCTTCCCCTGGTTGTTCAACGCAATGCCCAGGTTGTTGTGTGCCTGGGCAAAGTCCGGCTTCAATTCCAGTGCCCGGCGGTAGCAAGCGACCGCTTCGTCCATCTTCCCCTGGTTCCTCAACGCAATGCCCAGGTTGTTGTGTGCCTGGACAAAGTCCGGCTTCAGTTCCAGTGCCCGGCGGTAGGAGACGACCGCTTCGTCCAGTTTCCCCTGGTCCTTGAAGGCAACGCCCAGGTTGTTGTGCGCCTCGGCATAGTCCGGCCTCAGTTCCAATGCCCGGCGGTAGGAGATGACCGCTTCCTCCAGCTTCCCCTGGTCCTTGAAAGCAACTCCCAGGTTGTTGTACGCCTCGGCATAGTCCGGCTGCAGTTCCAGTGCCCGGCGATAGCAGGCGACCGCTTCGGGAATCATCCGCAAGACACGATACGCTTCCCCCAAGTTGTTGTGGAAGACGGCCACATTCCCTTTCAACCCGATCGCCCGTCCAATATACTCGACGGCGATCTCGTGCTTGCCCACTTGGTGAGCAATCACGCCGAGAAGATGAATCGCATCTGCTTGATTCGGTTCAGCCTGTAGAATCTGCCGACAGATCTGCTCGGCAGCTTGTAGCCGACCGCCTTGATAGTGTTTGATCGCAATCGCCAATGCTTTGGAAATCATTGCCATAGCGCACAGGTTTCATGGTGAATGTTCGATGATGCCTGACTTATCCATTAACTCGATTTCCAATTCTGCCAGTATAGATGGCAGCACACGGCCCCACAAGTGGAACGCACCTGAATCCTTGAAGGTAGGTCCGGTAAAGATGGCAATTGTCACGTCGTATATCTCGGCAACGACTTGCGCTAATTTGGCTGCACTGGCCGCGTTCAGAAGCCGGCCGCCGAGAATCGACTTGAGGAAAAGTTTAGTCACGCTGTTATAGATCTGTTCGAACCGTTCCTGTCCATGCAACCGTCAGCTATACCCTCGCTTGCCTTCGGGAGTGTGGTGATATCCGCCGATGTGCCACTGAACTGTTACTAGTGGAGCGAACCAAAGAGTGGTTGTTGGGCAAAGAGTGAATAGAGGCATATCCGCAGTGAAAAGGAACCGGTTGGGAGCAGATCAACCACTTGCTGAATGACGGCCGCTATTAAGGAAACGAGTGGTGGAATGCGGTCATGACATCCTGACCTAGATCTCACGCAATAAAAACCTTACCAGCATCGGACAAAGCGGAAACGTCTCGTCACATAAAAAAACCCGTCTGGGCTTAGGAGAATCCAGACGGGCAAGAAAGAAGGGGCACTTAATCAAGTATCGCAATTGTCTATTTTATTTTTTTAGCTCTTGCTTATCAATTGTCAGTGTGTAAGGAAATCGAAAAGCCCACCTGCGGCTTTTGGCTTCTGTTACAACAAAGAGTAACTACCAATAGTGATAATGATAGTACGGTCGGCCGTAATAGCCTCCGATGATCACGGGAGGTGGTTGCCGCTCCTCAACAATCACGGGGGCCGGTTGCGGTGGGGGTGATTCCTGCATGGCCACGATCACACGTGGACTAACCCCGTTTTGTTGCATGAAAATAATGTCATTGGCGGTTAGCGGGAACGCTCTGTGAGCATGTACGTGATTGATGATCAGTGCTTCATCGACCCGGGCTTGGGTCATGGCAATCACTTCTTCCTTCGTAACCATGCCGGTGACAACAGCGTGGCCGAGTTGAGCCTCGATTAGTTGCCGATTTCTTTTTTCCTGTTCATCAACAGAGTTGCCAATGGCGCCGCCGGCAAGCGCGCCTACGCCGGCGCCGATGGCTGCGCCTGCTCCTGCATGTCCGGTGGCACTGCCGAGCAAGGCTCCAATGCCGGCTCCACTTGCTCCACCGACCAAGGCGCCTGTACCTGTGTTAGTGGCGCATCCTGAAAGGAACAAAGCTGCAAGAAGGAAAGAACCAAGAGAATAGCGGATGATGTAATTCATCTGATTGTTCATTGGAAAAATCTATATCGTCCGATTTTTCCAACCTTTCTGTGAATTGTGATTCAACATTATTCAAGGATACAATGACTCGGATCGTTGTGTCTCTTGATTTTATTATCGACTAGATCTGTCTCCTTTAACTATATCGGAAGATAGAGAATATAGATGGAATAGTCTAGAGAAGATAAGGGGGATGCATCGAGTTTTTAAGATATAACTTGACATAACCTGTATCGGAATCGAAGGACACCGCCAGCGACAGCGCGATGCCGAGCCCTCACTTCCAGATCATGTGAGTTAACGAATAGGGTGGTAGCCTGACCGCACCGCCCGCATCTGGTTGAAGGTTTACAGCCATCTCGGGTCCCGGCGTCTTGATCAAGTCGGGCGTTGCCAAGTCTCAATTCGCTGTGGAATCTTGCCGCCCAAAGATTCCGAAAGGTTGAACGACCTCGGTTCAGACGAACAGTTCTGGATGATGAGAGTCATGGCTTTTGGCTTGCGAAATAAGCCTGCCTCCACCTCCAGGTAACTCTCGGCCAGGGCACCGCCGCCCGGGATGCGGTTCGCTCCGACTTCGAGGAATCGCTGGTAGGTCGCCCCGCCGTTGGCGGCTTCATTGAACCAGCGCATGGCAACGACGTGGGGCAGCGGCTGGAAGCCGCCCTTTCCGTCAGGTTGGAAGACACCGCCCGCCGGACCACGCCTAAGGAAGTTCAGCTCAAGGAGTCCTTTGCGCCAATTATAGTAATTGGATTGAGATCCGCCGGGAAACCGTACGAAAGCCAGGTCCATGTCTTTCAGAGCAGCGACCTTCGAAGGATTATCGGTGAGGTGCTCAATGAGCCCTTCCGCCGACCCGCCAAGGATTCGTTCCGGCAGTGCCCGCTCGGCTCCCGCCTTTTCCAGGACCAGGTTCTTCGCTGCAGATGATTGGGTGTCGGCAAAAAGTGCAGACGCATAACTCCCGACAAAAAGAGCTACGACCAGGATTCGAATCCATAATGACATCTTCATGCCTCCAGGGATTAAGCCTGCGGTTACCTCCGCACCTTCAGGGATAATATGGAAGCATGGCAGATATAACAATAACGACCATTTATCGGAGCCATTGTCATCAAGCTGTTGCTGTTTACTGCGCGGCATATCGCGCCAATGCCTGTGTTATAATAAAGCCGGAATGGCATCTTCTTCCGCCAAAACTGTATCTACCGCCTTTTCTAACTGCTTGGTGTGCTTTCCGGCGCGAAGATGATGGGCAATGTCGAAATCCGCCTCAGCGTCGAAGTATGACCAGCTAGAATTTGTTTGTAATGCCGCAATATGGGCTTGTCGGGCGTTTATGGCTGGGGTATTGCGATGCTTTTCAATCTTTTCCACAAGTGACGGCAATTCGTCGCACAACGAATCACGTATCGAACTGCTCGTAGTGTTTCCATTTCTTGTGATAAGGTATTGTTGCATCTCGACTTCGATGTTCTTGTTTAATGCCGTCGAATCGATCCAAGAATAAATCGGCGATTGCGATGGAAGGCGATTGCTAGCCGTGTCGATTGGTCTCGCCGGGGTAGTTTCCACTAAACCCACGGGCAAGGCTGTATCGGCAATAATTTCTTTAGGCATGGCAACCGCATTGGGGACAGTTTTTAATAAACTACCTGCTGACACTGCCGCTGCCGCTACTTCGCTAGTTGTTGCAATGGGCACTGCTGGAACAGTGTTTGCCACAAGCGGCTCTGTCGTGACGGCCGATGTTGGAATCGATAAGACCGTCGCAACTGTGTTTACGGCCGTTGGTTGTGCAATGGATTTACTTGAAGCCGGCCGTAACGCACGGGTGGCAAGGGGCGTTAGAGAACTATTACTCGAGAGCGCGCTCTGGTGGCCGCCGGCAATGGGGGCAATGGTTAGCGTAGTGCCCGCACCCATAGTCAATGTGTTGCTGTAAATCGAAGTCACCGTGAGTTGTCCGGCATCGATTGTAACATTCGATGTGTTTACGACCCCAATAGTCGCTTGTTCGGTGGTGGTTTTTTGTAAGTTGCCTGGGCCGGTGATTGCGGCGGTTACAGTGCCGCTTTCGATGATGTACGAATTGGCATGGAGTGTGCCATTAATAACACTGCCGCTATTCAGCAACAAACTGCTGATGGAATCCGTCTTTCCGCTTAAGTCCAGCGTGCCAGCGTCGATAGTCACGTTCGTGCCGGCGGAAATGGCGTTGTCCTGGTTGATTTTTAACGTCGCCTGATTGATCAGTAGACTATCGCTGCCTGCCCCAAGATTAAACCCGAAGTACGTGGTGTTGCTGTAACTGATGGGGGCCGAGCCGTTAACGGTAATTTGCGTAGCGGACATGGTGACGCTATCGTTGCCCGAGGTGCCATTAACAACAAGTGAATTTCCGGCGCCGCCGCCAAGGCTGCCGCCGTTGAAGCTCGCGCCTCCGGACGGGATCGGATTGCCGCCGCTAAAATCGATGGTCAGAACCTCATCATAGTTGTCCCGGCCGGTGATGCTGACACTGGTCACATCGGCGAACACATTCGGCGGAACGATGTCGGTCGGGGTGCCGGTTTGATAAATATGTAGTTTGGCGTCGGAGCCGATTATTAATGTCAAGTTCACGGTTCCCGTGGCGGGCAAGTTGCTGGGCAGGACGATCATCGCCTCGGGCAGGTCAGTTACAGTGATCGTGAAAATCTTATCGAACGACAATCCGTAGTTGTCGGTGGTACGCACTCGGATGCTGTAGGAGTTTTTCGTCTCGTAGTCGAAAACGGCCCCAGTTTCCAAAGTGTTCCCAACAATAATGAACGAAGTGTTGTCGGTGCTTCCCGTGCCGGAAACAAGAGAATAAGTAAATGTGTCGCCTGAATCCGGATCGTTCGTGCTAAACGTGCCCACCGTCGTGCCTGTAGGCTGATTTTCCGTCACTGAGGCGTTGGAGAGAGTGATATCGGTCGGTGCGTGGTTGAACTGGAAGTTGGCAAGTGAGGCAAGGTCGTTCGAGTTAAGCCCTAACGCGGCCGTATCCAAAAAGCCATTGGGTCCCACGATTGCATTGGCCTCGCTGATCACCTGAGTGGGGTTGTTGTCTTGAATCGTAAAATATCCCAATTCCCTGGTTTGACCCGCAGGCACCGTCAGGCTGTAGCTCCACACGACATTGTCGCCCGAGACGCTTATGGAACTCGGCTGCAGGCCGTGGAGCCCGTGGAGGTAATAAATGAGAGCTGGGCCGGAGCCGCCGTCGGTGCCGAACCACTGGTCAGCAGGCGTGGGAGTGGCGTCGCCCGTCGAGGTTGCAAAAACCGTCGTGGCGGCACCAGATCCCAAATTGCCGACGATCTCGACAGTTGTGGTGATATCGTTTGCCGTCGGATTGGTAAAAACATCCACCGTTCGGGCAAAATCCTCGCCACCGGTATTGGGAACCGTGATTTTGCGATAGACAGTCAGCCCAGCGGCGGTTCCGGCGGCGGTGCCCACGCTCTGGCCGCTGTCGGCCATGCTGTATGTCTGTTGACTCGGCCGGAAAAGATCGCCTCCAACCATCAGCCGGCCGAATCCGTCAAAGGCGTTGTTGGTTCCTTGGATAAACTCTCCCGTGCCGAAGAAATCGGTTGCGATGTCGAAAGCGTATGAATGAGGTGAATTCAAGGTCACGAGGCTCGGGCCGTAAAAATCGAACAGGGTTGACACACTGTTGCTCGAAGCAGAAGAACCGGAATTGGTCACGGCCAGATCGGGCAGCCCGTCGCCGTTGAAGTCGGCAACAGTTATGCCGAAGGGGCCGTAAGCGCTGCCCGTGATGTATGCGGCGGCCGATACAAATCCGCCGCTGCCGGTGCCCAGCAGGATCCCCACCGTAGTGCTTCCACTGTTGGTCACGGCCACATCGGGTATGCCGTCGCCGTTGAAGTCGGCAACCGCGACACCGCGAGGATTCGTGCCGCCCGAACTATATGTTGTGGCGGTGGCGGGAAAAGTGCCGTTGCCTTTGTTCAGGAGGATCCCCACATTATTGCTATCGTGGTTTCCTACCGCGATGTCAAGTTTTCTGTCGCCGTTGAAATCTCCGACCGCGATGCTGCGCGGATGGGTGCCGCCCGAACTGTAAGTTGTGGCAGTAGCGGGAAATGTGCCGTCTCCGTTGTTCAAGAAAATTCCCACCGTGCCGTTGTCGTAGTTTGCCACGGCCAAATCCGGCTTACTGTCACCGTTGAAGTCGGCGACCGCCAGAGAGCGCGGATTGGAACCGCCCGAGTTGTAGTTCGTGCGGTTGGAAAACGTGCCATCGCCGTTGCCCAACAGGATCGATACCATGCCGCCATTGTAGTTTGCCACGGCCAAGTCAAGCTTGGTGTCGCTGTTGAAATCCGCCGCCGCGATGCTGATGGGACTACAGTTGGTCCAACTATAAACGTTGCCGGCGTTAAACGTGCCGTTGCCGTTGCCTAAGAAAATCTTGACCGTGCCAGTACTGTAAGTCTGGTCGTAATTTGCCACTGCCAGGTCTAGTTTGCCGTCGCCGTTGAAGTCACCAGTTATCACGGCGTAAGGAATGTCCGCGGCATGCGAGTCGCTGTAACCGCTGGAATAGCTGTTGCCGGCGGTAAATGTACCGTTGCCGTTGTTTATGAGAATTTGGAGTGTGCCGTTGCCGGCGTCTGCCACAGCCAAATCGGACATGCCATCGCCATTAAAATTCCCCGCCGCCACACTCAAAGGATCATTAGTGTTAGTCGTACTGTAGGCCGTGGCATTGCCAAGGATATTGTTGAGGTTGCTGTTGGGGACAACGACAAAATCGGTGACCAAATTGCCGCCGGGCGTGTCGTCGCCGTTGCCGTCGATCTTGACGCCGGCCGTGTTGGTAATCGCGTCCTTTACGGTTAAACGGTAAACATTCTCCGTCAGCGGCGCAAAACTCAGAGTTGCCGTGACGCCGCTATAGGAGGCAGTCAAGGGTATAATCACGTCATCGGACGTACTGAGCAAGCCGTCGGCGCCCACGCTACGGAGTTCATAGTTCGACGCAGTGCCCGCACCGACCATTGTTTCGTTGAAGTTGACGGCAAGCGTTGTTGCGCCTGCGGTCAAACTGCCCCCGGTCAGTGAAGGGGTGGTGCCTATAACGTCCGGCACGACAACCGTGATAGTCGTGGGATCGCTGGCCGTATCGTTGGCTGTGTTCGCCTCGCCGCCGCCAGAGACGGTTGCCGTGTTGGTGACGCTGGCCGGTGCGTTGGCGGCTACGCTCACCGTTAGCGTTAATGACGGATAGCTTGCACTAGCGGCCAGTGCGTCGCTGCGAGTTGCCGTTAGTGTAGAAAGGCTGGTGGTCCATCCCGAACCGCTGAAAGTTGTGGCCGTGAGTCCCGAGGGCAGCAAATCCGCCACACTCACAGTTCCGCTGGTAGGACCCGAACCTGAATTGGTTACTGTAATCGAATAGGTGTCGCCGGAGTCGCCCTGCTTGAAATTGCCTGAGTGGGTCTTGCTGATGGTCAGGTCGGGCGGCGGGGCGATGGTTGTCGGATCACTGGCCGTGTCGTTGGCTGTGTATGTCTCGCCGCCGCCGGAAACAGTCGCCAGGTTGGTGACGCTGCCCGGAGCGTTGGCGGCCACGTTTACCGTCAGCGTTAATGCTGGAAAACTGGCGCCCACTGCCAGCACTTCGCTGCGAGTCGCCGTTAACGTCTTGAGATTGATGGTCCAGCCCGATCCGCTCAGACCCGTGGCGGTCAGTCCCGACGGCAACGTATCCACCATGCTTACCGTGCCGCTTGTTGCCGCCGCGCCTGAATTAGTTACGGTAATTGTATAAGTGTCGCCGACATCGCCCGGATGGAAATTACCGAGGTGAGTCTTGGTGATGGTCAGGTCCGGCACTGGCGGCAGTGCTAGATCGGGTACGAGTTTGTTGGCGATGGGGGTGCCGAGGCCTGTAATATCATCGTAAGTGCTATTGGTGATTTTATGGAAATCAGCTTCGGGCAGCGAATAGAGCTTCGGGAGGGTCTGAGTGGCCCCGTCCAAAGCAGTCAATCCCTGGCCGGCACGAAGTTGGTCGGCGATGGCAATCAGTCCCGCCCAGCATGGCGCGGAAAGACTGGTGCCGCCGATCTGGTACCAGGGGTCGGAACTGCCGCCGTTGTACGAATCGTAAACAGCCACGCCGGTATCGGAATCGGCGTCAAAGGACACGTCAGGAATCTGGCGCTTTCCTGAACTTTGCACACTGCTTTGGTAGCTCGGTTCACTTTCGTACGAGCTTTGACCGCCGCCGCTATCGCTCCAGGCGGTTTCGCTGCTGTAGTTGTTGCCGCTAAGATAGAGCGACGTGCCGCCCACGGCAACCACGTTGGGCGAAAAGGCCGGATAATTGCCTGGTGAGCCGCTGTCGCCCGTCGAGGCTACAAAGGTGACGGGATGACCGGAAAGGCTGGTGAAGAGTGAGTTCAATCCAGTATCGCTGGATGATTCATTCCTACCAAAGCTCATGGAAACCACCGAGACCCCGGACAGGCTCCGGGCGGTGTTGACTGCAGTCGATAACAAATTCGTATCCGAAGGACTGTTGGCCTCGATGAGGACGAGGCTGGCCCCAGGGGCGATGGCATGGGCCCATTCCACGTCAAGAGCCTCTTCCGTTTCCCAACCGCCCGTTGTATCCGTGGGAACCTGTGACAAATCCGTTCCACCTTTTTCATTAAGTTGCTGGAAGCTGGGCGGGGCAGATAGATCAAATTGGAGGTCAAACTGCTGCAGGTCGTTGACGATGTCGGGATTGTAGTAAGCGTCCAAAATGGCAATCGTCTGGCCGGCCCCGTTCCCGCTAATCGAGTTGATCCCATATGCAGTTTGAATCTGCAGCGGAGTAAAAGCGCTTCCTGGCGGCAACGAGGAACCCAACGGCGCGACTTTTGTCGCAACCGCACCCGAGACGCCCGACTGCACGGACGCGGCGCCCGTCGATGGATCAAAAATGATATGGTGGAACTGCATGTCCACACTGAGTAGTGCCCGCTGCTCCAATGGTTCGAAACCCAGGCGGCACGTCATTTGGATCTGAAATGCCTTGTAGCGTTTTTTCTGTTTTTGCGCTATCGACAAATGGTCTCCCCATACCTGCAACAGTTGCGGTAAACCACATCGCGCCAGCCGCAACCATTCGGGAATCGGCATTCAATTCTCCCTCATGTAGCTGCCACAGAGTTGCCGTCCATCTTGTTTGCCCTTATCACCGGGGCCTAAGCATTTCTCACTTATGATATTTAACAGGAAAAACTGATTATAGTCAAGCCGCGGAGGGAAACAGAGCAATTCTCCGGAGCTTTTCCACCTGCCTCAATCGATCATTTGCTCGGTGAATCTCGATATCCTGGACAATGCATTATTTGCATTCTATTTATACATCCTTTTGAATAAACCAATCACTATCGTGTTACTAAAGAATGCGCATTTTGTAAAACACGTTGAAGCAGTCGAGAACTAAAGGAGAATAAAAGGAAGTTGTGGCAGAGGCAAGAAGCGGCTATCACCACAGTTGCCGGCGATATGGGAGTAACACCAGGAGATTTTTCGGTTTAGAGGCGGGACAGGCGGTGATGCAGCCAGTGATCGGGATTAGAGTTTGACACAGTGGGAATAGTCTTCAGGATCGACTTCTTGGAGGGCATTGCTCTAGGCCCGTTGGGAAGATCGACGTTGCAGTGTCGCCGAAATTCTCACTGATCAACACGGCAATAAACGCCAAAGTTCTGCTCGGCAAGAATCTGAATCTACTCGCCCCTGGTCACGCTCTGGGTTTTCCTAGGCCAAGTGTTGAGCGCGGACCATTCATGTCGTTCGGCGGTGGTGCGCTTGGTAGCACATCGCATTTCGCGGGGAGAGAGTGCGTGCTCGGCGGCGACAGGCGCTTACTGCCAAGCCAGAAAACGGTTGCCGGAAAAGTTCTTTTCCGCGGTAGCTTGCTTAGTCGGACGAACGTTGGATTCGAAGGCAGATCCGACGTGGCTGTAAAAAGGACGCCGCGTATTGATGTTCGATGGGTTGACAGTGAGCATGCCTGATACGGAAGCGAACCAGCGAGCTTATCCGCAACTCTACAACCAGAAGCCCGGCATAGGCTTTCCGATCGCCCGGATCGCGGCGGTCATGTCTCTTTCCTGCGGAGCGATCCTCAATCTGGGGATCTGTCGCTACGCCGGCAAGGGACAAGGTGAAGTCAGCTTGCTCCGCAGATTGTGAGATGTCTTTTACCGCGGCGATGTCCTTCTGGCCGACAGTCTGATGTCGAATTGGACAGGAATGGTGCTGCTCAGGCAGCGTGGTGTTGATATCGTCAGTCGGCTGAACAAGGCCACTCGCAAGGCGGACTTCCGACGTGGAAAACGATTGGGCAAAGAAGATCACATTGTCCGTTGGCGCAAACCAACATTGATTCGGTCCGTTGACTGGCAAACGTACAAGTCGCTTCCCGAGTACCTTACGATCCGAGAAACGCGTATTCGAGTTGAGCAGCCCGGATTTCGGACGGAGTCGATCGTCGTGGTGACGACCCTCCTTGATTCTGAACAGACCACCAAGGAAGATTTGGCCTTCTTGTATCGTGCGCGCTGAAACAACGAACTCGACCTACGATCGATCAAGACAAGTATGCAGATGGATATCCTGCGTTGTAAATCACCGGAACTGGTTCGCAAGGAGATTTGGACTCATGTGCTGGCCTACAATTTGATCCGCACGATCATGGCTCAGGCGGCAATCAAGCACGGTCTCGACCCGCGATCGATTAGTTTCAAGGGGACGATCCAAACGCTGGAAGCATTCCAGCCGGTGATTGCTTTTCAGGGACGATACGATTCTGTATGTCGGATCGATCTCTACCGCCAGCTACTTGATGCCATCGCCATCCACCGAGTCGCCGATCGCCCCGGCCGGTTTGAACCTCGCCGAGTAAAACGTCGCCCCAAACGATATGATCGTCTCATGAAATCAAGGCAGGAGGCCAAACGTGATATCCTCAACGGCTTTAGCAAAAACTAAGTGCCATTCGTCCGACACACCGACACTTGCCGGGAAACGTGAGGCTGTCGAACAGAGCCCGTCTCAACAACTCGTGGCGTGTGAGACAAGCCATTAAACGACCGTTACGCATGTCCTGCTCCGCGCCACGGGTTTCAACCGTTGCTTACACACCACAGCCTACTCCCGCAGCTTTTCCAACTTTTCCCACCGTTGGTAGGCCTCGGTGATCTCCTTTTCCAACGATTGAAGCTGGGTTTTAGCCTTTACGATTTCGGCAGGCTCTCGGCGATAGAATGCCGGGTCGGCCATCATCTGGTGCAGTTCGTTAAGTTTGGTTTCTAGGACCACGATCTGCTCGGGCAGGGTTTTCAGGTCACGCTGTTCTTGGTATGTCAACCGCCGGGGACGTTGCTTTGTCATCCGCGAGGGCTTGGCTTTCGCGGCGACTGGTTCGTCGGCGGGCGGCCCCTCAGACTGGCGTTGCCGGAGCCAGTCATCGTAACCGCCGGCGTATTCCTTGACCCGGCCTTCGCCTTCCAGCACCAGCGTGCTCGTCACCACATTGTTAAGAAATTCCCGATCATGGCTCACCAACAGCAGCGTGCCGGGATATTCATACAGCAGGCTTTCCAGAAGTTCCAGCGTTTCCAAATCGAGATCGTTGGTTGGCTCGTCCATCACCAGCACGTTCGACGGTTTGGTGAACAAGCGTGCCAACAGCAACCGGTTCCGTTCGCCTCCGGAGAGCCGCGTCACGGGTCCGGCGGCCTGCTCCGGAGTAAAGAGAAAATCTTCCAAGTAACCGATGATGTGCTTTTTCTTGCTGTTTATGACCACCGACTCGGCACCGCCGCCTACGTTGTCGCGTACCGATAAAGCGTTGTCCAACTGGGCGTGGAGTTGGTCGAAATAGTTCACCTCCAGGTTCGTGCCGTGGCGGATCGTCCCGGCCTGGGGCTGCAATTCGCCTAAAAGAAGCCGCAAGAGCGTCGTTTTGCCTGAACCGTTCGGCCCGATCAAGCCGATCCTATCGCCGCGCATGATCAATGTGGAAAGATCGCTGACAATCGAATGCCGGCCGTAGCTGAAAGAGATGTTTTTTGCCTCGATCACCATCCGGCCCGACCGCTCAGCTTCCTGGATCTCCATCCGCACCTCACCTAATTGGTCGCGCCGGGCGCGACGAATTTCGCGCAACTTCTCCAGGGCGCGGACCCGGCCTTCATTCCGCGTGCGCCGGGCTTTGATTCCGGTGCGAATCCAAACTTCTTCTTTGGCCAGCTTCTTGTCAAACTCGGCACGCTGCTGAGTTTCAGCATCCAAGGCCGCATCCTTGCGTTTCAGATAGGTCTCGTAGCTACACGACCAACTCGTCAACCGGCCCCGGTCTAGATCGATAATCCGCGTTGCCAACTGGCGTAGGAACGCCCGATCGTGAGTGACGAACAAAATTGTCCAAGCATAGCGCAGGAGAAACTCTTCGAGCCAAGCGATGGCGTCGATGTCCAGATGATTCGTTGGCTCGTCCAAAAGTAGAATATCGGGATTGCGAACCAGCGCCTTGGCCAGCAGCACGCGGCGTTTCATGCCCGCGGAAAGGGCGGTTACGTCCGCGTCCGGCGGCAGGGTCATGCGCGTTATGACCGCTTCGACCTCCTGATGCATATTCCAGCCGCCATCGATCTCCAGGGCGTGCTGGATGCGGTCTAGCCGAGTTCGCAGTTCGTCGCCACCTTCCATAGCCAAGCGATGGGCAAGATTATGGTACTCTGCCAGCAGTTCCGCGCGGCCCCAGACCACGGGCAACCTCATCGAAAACCGTATCTCTGAGCCCTTGGGGAACTTCCTGGGGGAGCATCGCGGTGACCAACCCTTGTTGCCGGGCGATATCTCCTTGATCCGGCTCAACCCCGCCGTCGATCAGCCGTAAGAGCGTGGATTTACCTGTCCCGTTGCGGCCCAATAGACAGATCCGTTCCCCAGGTTCAATCGTAAGATCGACCTCATCAAAGAGCAACGGGCCGCGAAAACCCAGACTAACGTCGCGAAGTGCAAGTAGCGCCATTCATTGATGATACGAGGGAACAAGCTTCGCAGCAACCGGACCAAGGAAGAACGCAGGCAGTGCAGGCTGATTAAGGAGTATCCAAGTATCGAAAGAAATGATGTATGGGGATCCTTAAATTATGCCAGTCATCAATCAACATAACACATTCCGATTTCACTTGCTTCGTATAGAAAATATTCTCGGCCTGGATGCAAGCTATAAAAATCGTTGAAAACCATGGTGCGGATTAATAATAAACCGAGCCCCAAGCCGGCAAGGACTTGGGGCTTTTTAGGGTTTGAATATGTTTACTAGATCCGTAACATAAAAGCGATAATCAGCTCACCGCCCATTCGCTTGCAAAAAGGTTGAGCGAAATATCCTGATCCAGCGGGAGGTTTCTCAGCCAGCGGGTGAACTGATGGAGCATCAAGCCCGCAGCGATGCCGGCGGCATAAATTGTGCTTCGCGACGTGCAACGGCCGGTTTGGGCCTCGGTTTGGGCAAAAAGGGTTTGGGGATAATATTCCCGGCCGCAAGAATCGCCGACCGTGAGCACGCGAATAATCTCGCCCAACATCCGGCCGTCGGTCCAAAAGCGGCAGGTTTTACTGGCCGAACGCCAGATCGCCGTGCGGGCCTCTATCGAGTTGAACATTATGTGGCCAAGGTAGTTATGTGGTCACGCCGGTCTTTTCCTCAAATAGCCAATGATTACATCGTTTCGTGCGCCACATAATAGGCTTACCATAGTCGAACCGTTTCCTATCCTTTACCCTTTTTGGAGATTTCGACTATGTTTGAGCAATTGTTTCTTGAACCCCGCGTATTGGCACGCCATCGTGCTGGTCCGTTGCTGGAGGAGCGACGTCGCTTCCTCGCCCACCTCGCCGAACAGGGTTTGTCCCGTTACACCCTGCGGAAAACCGCCGATTTCCTGCTCAGGATCACTGACACTCTTGATCTGGCTAGTCGTCCCGGGGAAAGCATCTCTCGCGACGAGGTAAAAAGAAAGTCAATCGACAAGCGGCACAGGCATGTCTCCGTTGCCACTCGATGGCTCGAATTCCTTGGCCGTTTGGAGCGACGACCGGTTCTTACCGGTCCCTGCACAGAAAAGATCAGATCCTTTGCCAATCATATGCAGCACGAAAGAGGCCTGTCGTCTGTGACCGTGTCACGTCGCGCTGAGTTCATTCAGCAATTTCTCGCCCGACTCGGTACTACTGATGGTTCCCTTCACAAGATTACCGTTACTCAGATCGATGAGGCGCTTTTGGACATGGTCAACCAGGACGGTTATGCGCGGCGAACGGTCCAGAACTGGGCGGGTGACTTGCGGACTTTTCTACGCTATGCGGAGATACACGGTTGGTGTCGAAAGGGACTGGCGGAGGCAATCAAGAGTCCTCGTACTTTTACCCAAGCAGTGTTGCCTACCGGGCCATCCTGGGATGACGTGCGTCGCCTCCTGGCGATGACAGAAGGAGATCGGCCGGCTGATATCCGCGACCGTGCCATCTTGATGTTGTTGGCTATCTATGGTCTCCGGATAGGGGAAGTCGTCCGCCTTCGGCTGGCCGATTTCGAGTGGGAGCAGGAGTTGCTCACCGTGGTCTGCCCCAAGACGCGGCGGACGCGGATCTATCCGCTGAACCGTCCGGTGGGCGACGCTGTCCTGCGCTATCTCAAGGAGATACGGCCGCGTTCGTCCCATCGAGAAGTGTTCTTGACCCTACTATGCCCAGTCCGGCCACTTCGCGCTGAGCGATGGGATATCGTTGGTGTTCGTTTGCGGCGTCTGGGCGTGTCTATCCTCCACCACGGGCCTCATGTCCTTCGTCACGCCTGTGCCACGCACCTGTTGGCCCAAGGCCTGTCCTTGAAAGAAATCGGTGATCACCTCGGTCACCAGCACCCCGATACGACACGCATTTATGCTAAGGTGGACCTCATCGGACTCCGGCAGGTAGCCGACTTTGACTTGGGAGGACTGCTATGAATCTTCAGCAACTGATCCAACAGTACCTCACCTACCGAAACTCACTGGGGTGGAGTCTTCCTTTGTATGGCGGCCATCTGGGAGGATTTGGTCGCTTCATTGGCGCCAACGCCGACATTGTCGATGTCCATCCGAAGCAAGTGCAAGCTTTCTTGGCTGGAACCGGACCAATTACCCGCACTTGGCACATCAAGTACGGCATCTTGCGATCCTTTTATTGCTACGCCATTAGCCGAGGCTATGTGGCTGTGTCGCCGCTGCCTCTTGTGGTGCCGCAACGGTTGCCAACCTTCGTGCCTTACATCTACTCGCATGAAGAGCTGCGCCGTTTGTTACAGACGGCTGATACCGTACGCCATCCACAGTCTTCTTTGGAACCAATAACGATGCAGACTGTCTTGTTACTGTTGTACGGGGCTGGGTTGCGCCTCCAGGAGGCTCTCAACTTAAACCAGACCGACGTAGATTGGAACAAATCTTTGCTGACGATCTGCGAATCGAAGTTCTTCAAGACCCGCCTGGTTCCTATCGGGCCACAGTTGGGCTCCGTCTTGGCTGAGTACGCACGGATCCGGGCACGAGGAAGGGAGGCCCCGTTCTTCACTACACGGACAGGCACTAGAGTAAAGAAGTACATGCTCCAGAAATACTTCTGCATCCTCCGCGAGCGAGCTGGCGTTCGGCGGACCGATAATACACGCTTTCAGCCACGGCTGCATGACCTGCGACACACCTTTGCCGTCCATCGCCTGACGTCTTGGTATCGGCAGGGGGCCGACGTGCAGAAGTTGCTCCCGCAACTGTCCACTTACCTTGGGCACGTTGACATTCAGGACACGCAGGTGTACCTAACTATGACGCCCGAGTTGCTCCACGAAGCCGGTAAACGCTTTGAGCAATACGCCGGACTGGAGGGACACCATGAGTGACGACTTTCTCGGCCCCTGGGTTCGGCGATTCTTGCTGGAACACGTGGTCAGCGAACGGAACCTGGCCCATAATACGCAAAAGAGTTACCGCGATACGCTGTGCCTACTATTGCCCTTCGTCGCTCGGAATGCCCGTAGGCGGATCGACCAACTACGAATTGAAGATCTCTCGGTCATTCGGGTTCGCGCCTTCCTGCAACACTTGGAAGAGGATCGTGCGTGCGGGGCGACAACGCGCAATCAAAGACTGGCGGCGATTCATTGTCTGAGCCGCTTCATCGCTTTGCGCAGTCCGGCACAGATTCCATGGTGCGGGGAACTCTGGGACATCCCGTCGAAGAAGGTTGCCCGTTCTTTGATAACTTACCTGGAAAAGGATGAAATGGATGCCTTGCTGGCGGCGCCCGATCGAGGCTTGTTTCAAGGTCGCCGGGATTATACGGTGCTCTTGTTCATGTATAACACCGGCGCCCGTGCTGACGAGGTGGCACACGTGCGAATCACTGACCTTGATATTGGATCAACGCCGGGTCGCGACGTGTCGTCAGTTCTCATTCACGGCAAAGGGAACAAGACTCGCCGCTGCCCTTTGTGGACCAGCACGGTTAGCGCACTACTCCATCTGGTTGGCAGTCAAGCTGCATCTGAGCCTGTGTTTCTTAACCGACGTGGACGGCCACTGACGCGATTCGGCATTCACGCGTTGGTGGAACGTTATGCAGTAAAGGTATCTGCGGCATTGCCTTCGATAGCGAAGAAACGTGTGAGTCCCCACACAATCCGGCACACCACAGCCACTCACCTGTTACGAGCCGGGGTAGACATCAACACGATCCGCGCCTGGTTAGGCCACGTCTGCCTCAGCACAACAAACATTTACGCGGAGGTGGATCTGGAGATGAAGTCTAAAGCCCTGGCAACTTGCGAAATCGAAGGCATGAAGACGAAGAAAACGAAGATGACTTGGCGCGAAGACAGCGGGTTGATGGAGTTCCTGAGAACACTATAGAGGTGTTGCATTATGTGGTGTCCAGCTCGGCCGTTTCTCCATATTCCTCGAGAATACCGACTGGACGCCACATAACTACCTTGGCCACATAACGTCGATTATGTTATTCAGAACATAATCGACACAACAAAACACCGCCTCCCCGATTCTACACTTGGGGCGGTAGCGATCCACGATTGTTTCCACGTTGACGGTAGGATCAATCGCCTGTGCAGACATTTTGGCGGCCAACACCTTTGGCTGCCCAATGTTTGCCGTCAAATAGCCTTGGGTAGTGACATTCGTTAGATCCACCACGTCAAAATCTATCAGTTGCAATCGAGGGACACCGATAGCTGTCAATTCAAAGGGCACGTTCTCACTGCCGCCCGGGAAATATGATTTGTTCTTGGTTTATAAATCCGATCCGAAGGCCCTCTACCAAGGTGATCCCTTTGAGTTGAAGACAAATGAGGAGTTTTCCGGCACTGCAACGACGCAAGTCGAGATCACTTTAATTGAGCGTGGTGAGGGCACATATTCTATCCGACGAGTGAAATAGAAAAGAGTAAGAAAAGAGGAAGAACCACAATTTAAGCTAAGGGAATGGAACAAATTACTCATGAAAACTTTTATTGCCACCATACTTATTTTTGCAGTTTGCACCCCGATAGCATTTGCCAGGAAGTGGGTCGATTCTACCGGCAAGAATACATTCGAGGCCGAGTTTGTTGATTTCAAGAATGGAAAGGTTCAACTGAAAAAGGAGAACGGCAAAATGATCACCCTGCCAATTGGAAGATTGAGTAAGGAGGACCAAGAGTATGTAAATAACATGAAAGACAAAAACGATCCTCTAAATAAAGAGGAGCAAAAACTGAAGGCGGAAAACTCACCTTCACAGAAGCCGCCAAAGGCCACAAAACCTGTTAGAACATCCAACGATCAGCAACAGCAGGTCCAGACGCCATTTTCAATCTCAGGCCGGATCGAAGCCATCGACCCGAACAAAATTCAAATTTTCATCAAAAAAACAAAAATCGTATCAGGCCCTCTTCCATATAAGGTTCATGATGGGCAGATACTCCATAAAGGAGAATCTTACCAAGATATTGATATCTTAACTCTATTCCTGAAACCTACGACAATAATAACAATCTCTGGTCAAGCTAAGTCTGAGTTCCTGCACGCTGGCTTATTCGTGGAGTTCAAAACCGAACTCGATCAGAATGGCCAGGTAACTGCGCCCATCGATGAATTGACTGTGATCTCCCAGTGGAAGGAGAAAAAGACCGGTATTTTTTCCGATGAAACTGGGAAAAAAGGCTCACACGATAGTAAAAATATAATCGCCGGACCTTGCACCGTCATCGGCCAGATATCGGCCGTGGACAATAACAATCTCAATCTACAGGTTCGGGTTGGACATATTAACCTGTCCTGCAAATTGGCCGTAAATACCATAGTGCATGTGAAAACATCCGATCTCTCGATGGCCAGCAAAGGCGATAACATATCTATCGAGGGCACGAGAGTCGGTGAAACTGTGACTGAAGCAAAAATTGAACTGGCTGAAACACCTACCGGATTGGGCACTAAAACTGTTCCCGAGGAACCCATATCTTGGTGGTCTGATTTTCTTGCTTTTCGCAAGGCAATCACTGATGCACTTGATGCGGTTGACCATAACCATCCGGTGGATATCCGGCCTGAAGAACTCGCTGGACGAAGTGCAGTTGCATCTTTCCATGGACAAGAAGTCCAGTGGAAGTTGACTTTCCTTGGTGTAAATTCCAATAAAGAATTAAAATTTCAAGAATGTATTTCAAGCATGGGGAAGGGAACTCCTCTCGGTAAAAATATTGACTCCATTACAATATATTTGGAGGCAGACCCGAATAGTCTAACTAATTGGCGAGCGATTCCACCAAAAACTATCGTGACTTGCCAAGCCATAATCTCCGACATCCAACCAGAACCGCGATTTGGCGCCAACAAACAGTTCGCGGCTTGGAGGATAACTGTTTTTCTAACAAAAGCCCAGCCAATAAATTAGGTTAAGAGCGCCACGTTTTTCGACCGTTACGCAGGTCCCCCCCGCGCCACGGTTTTCGAGCGTTGTTTACACCCAAGGAGGATGCGGCCGAATAACGTCACTCCTACCAGCTTACGGATCGAGCATCTGCCCAGCCCAGGCCGCCCCGCCCCAAGCAGGGACGAGGGGACCTGAACGCAGTTTGCAAGATGCTCTATGTGGCTCATGCGGCCACCGGATCAATCAGGCTGTATAATCCTTCTTCGCCGCGGAAGGCAACCCAGGAATTGGCCAGTTCCCGCCGAAGCTGGGTGATGCGGCCCTCGGACACTCCGAATCGCCGCGAAACGTCCTTTGTCCGGTTACCGATTGCCAAGGACTCCGCAATGCAACGGTTGCGTCTTGGCAGACGCCCTAACCACTCCGCGAAGTCAAGGCGGAAGCTTACGATGTCGGGCACGGGCGAGGATCGCGTGTCTTGAACAACCGCTTCGACCCACTGGCCTTCTTCCTCGTTATAGTGATCGAGTCTTTTGACTCTGATGCCCTTCTTTTGCTGGGCGTACTTGCTCAGGACATCGTGGATGTTGAGCCGGTTGCCGACGCTACGGCCGTCGCGGAACTGGGCCACGCCATACCGCGCTAAGACCGAGGCGAAGGCAAACTCGGTCTTGCCCAGTTCGACCAACCTGGCGAATGCTACACAGGCGTTTACGACAACCTCGGCAATGGCATCTTCCATGGCAGCGGCATCTAGTCCGCGGAATGCAATCTTCGCTTGCTGCACGATCCTGGGCAGCATAGACAGGAACCAATCATGCCAGTCGGAGATATCAGAAGATACTGGTTTTGGAAAAGCAATCATGGGACGATCTCTTACCGGCTGAGACCGCCCCCGTGGGGCGGTCATGTCAAAGGGACACAACCGCCCCGCACACGCGAGGCAGCACAATGGTCGTTATGCATCGGCCGATCAAACAATCGACGATGCGCGAAAAGGACCGATTTATCGGAGCGACGGTGGTTCAGCTGAGTCCATGTGGACAGAAATGAGGTTTATATTCTCTGTCACCACGAAATGCGGAAATAACGAAAATGCGAAACACAATTCACGGCAATGGCTTTCATTCTTTGTCCCTTCCGCTTTTCGCGTTTACAGATGCTGCTAGGCCCAAAACAAGCGAAGGCCGTTGGCGTTTTGGAGGCTGATTTGTTGGACGAGTGGGAGCACAGTGCGAGCGGGGCCGCCACAGGGCAGTCGTGATTGGTCGGGTTGTGGGTGTTGCATGGTTCGTTTTCCCTTCTTTTGTCGCAAGGCCGCGGCGGACCGGAGCATCCGGACTCCGGCTTCAAGCTTCTCGTCTCAGCATCGCAGCGGCTTGCGAAGCTGGTCGAGCAAGCGAAAGAACACGTGCTGCCATGGGTTCCATGCCAACAGACGGTAGAGAATCTTCCGCCCGCTACGGACGATCTGCGCCGGCACGTTGACCAACGCCCGTCGAAACGTGGCAAAGTCCATCCGCAGCAGTTTGCGTTTTTCCTCCCCGTGCTTTTCGCTCCAACGGCCCTCGTCGGGCAAGAGCAACGCGGCCCAGGCCTTCAGGCTCCACGCCAGGGAGGCCATGACCATGTATGCCCAGTTGCTCACCAGGTTGTCCACGGGGGCCGACAGCGACCGCACGCCGCTTTTGAGCTGTTGGAGAATGTTTTCCTGATTGCACCGCTGGTTGGCCCCGAACACTACTTCTTCCGTGGGCGTTCCCCAGGCATTGGTGATATAGAAGAAGCACCGCGAATCGTCGAAGAGCTTTTTCTGGCCTTGGTACACTTCCAGGTCTTTCCACACCGCGATCACCCGATAGCTCCTGCGGCACTTCGCGGGGCGATAGATGAACTCGGCGACGTGCTCCTTCGCCAAACGGACGTCCTCGAACCCGCGTTGTTCGACAATCTGCTGCTTGACCTTCTCCGCACGCCGCCGGCACGCTGCGCACCTTGCGCTTTGGACGGCGACGCAACTCTTTCCAGGCATTTTGCCGCAGATTCTCGGCGATTTCGTACAAGGCCTGCGTGGCGTCGATGCCGAAGATGAACCGCACGCCGTCCTGATCCCAGCGATCGAGATGCTCCGTCTGCGAGAAGTCGGTGTCGCCACGCAAGAGGATCCGCCGAAAGCCCGCCTGACGACAGAGGGCCACCGCGCGGTCGAAATAGCCCGCGGCGTGTTCGTGGCTGGGCCGGTTGCCCGAGCGGTTGAGCACGTACAATACCTCGCCTGTATTGGCCAGGGAAAGCACCAAGGCGTGATAACCCCACTGGCCCTTGTGGTTGATGTCCATGCCCTGTTTGCACTCGCCCGTGGTTTCGACCATCGTGCCGTCGCCCTCGATCACGGCTTCCTCGAAGAACTCCGCGGGTTGCTGACGCCAGACCTTCAGACGCGTGGCGTTGAATGTCTCCTGCAAGGTAGAGATGTCGCCGGCCCCGAAACGGCGGCAGAAGTCGCCTGCCGTCGTCGGGTCGGGCACGCGCCGCGCCCGAGGGCGTCGAGGTAGGCCTCGTCACTTGCGGAGAATCTCCAAGTGCTCCAGGCACGTTCCGCCCGCCAGCAGGTTATAGGCAATGTTCAGCACGTGGTCCGACTCGTGGTACGGCAGATGGATCTTGAACAACGAGAGGTTGCGGTCGATCGCCTCATCGAGTTGGAGTTTGCGCGTCAGCAGATGCAAGGCGCCGATGCCCCCGGCGGCAGTTGCCCGAGTACGATCGGCAATCTCGTAGTGGATGTTGGCGGCGGTCATCATCGGCCGCTCGCAACCCCGGTTGTCGTTCTTGTCCAGCCGCCGCGCGATCCGCCGCTTGCGTCGAGCGATCTGATGTCGTATCTTGGTATTCACTCGAAAACCTCCATGGTTCGGGTCAAGGGATGTTGTTGTTAACCCTTGATACGCCCGAAAATGCTGAAGGTTTTCGAGTTTTTTCACGCGCTAACCGTCAAACGCCTAATGGAGTTCGCTTGGCTTGGGGCTAGTCGTGTTAATAGCCATGAATGACACGGTCACCCACCCCTGCCCTGATCGTGGAGCGTTTCGATTAGTGCGGGATCAGATATGTTCCGGGGTGTCAGATGATGCGGCATCTCCGTTCTTTCTATCGCCAAACCATTGGATCACGTAGAAAAACACTGGCGTTAGGAAAATGCCGAACAGCGTTACGCCGAACATACCGCTGAACACGGCCAGGCCCAGTGCACGGCGCATTTCGGCGCCGGCGCCCTGGGCAATAACCAGGGGGATGACGCCGAAAATGAAGGCGAACGAGGTCATCAGAATCGGGCGCAATCGCAACTGGCTGGCTATCAGGGTTGCTTCGCGGCGGGATTTGCCTTGGAGGTGCTGTTGCTTGGCGAATTCAACCACGAGAATCGCGTTTTTGCTGGCCAGGCCCGACCAGCACCACAAAGCCGATCTGGGTGAAGATGTTCACTTCCAGTCGGCCCAGTTCCACGCCGGTGATCGAGCACAAAAGGCACATGGGCACGACCAGGATGACGGCCAGCGGCAGGGACCAGCTCTCGTACTGCGCCGCCAAAACCAGGAACACGAAGACCACCGCCAGGGCGAATACGTAGATGGCCACGTTGCCCGCCTGGAGTTGCAGATATGTCAGCTCGGTCCAATCATAGGCCATCGAGCGGGGCAATTCCTTTCCGGCGATCTCTTGCATGAGGTCAATCCCTTCGCCGGAACTGATTCCAGGCGCGGTATTGCCGGTAATGGCCGTGGCAAAGTACATATTGTAACGCATGACCATGACCGGGCCGCTGGTGTCGCGGACGTCCATGAGCGTTCCCAGGCGGATCATCTGTCCTTGATTATTCCGCACCTGAAGCTGGCGGATGTCGCGGACCCGGTCGCGGAAGCGTTGATCGGCCTGGATATTCACCTGCCAGGTCCGGCCGAATTCGTTGAAGTTGTTCACATAGAACGAGCCCAGATAAACCTGCAGCGTGTTAAACACGTCGTTCACCAACACGCCCAGGGCCATGCACTTGGTGCGGTCGATTTCGAGATACAGCCAGGGCGTGTTTGCCCGGGAGCTGTTGAACAAGCCTTGCAACCCGGGCGTTTTATTGCCTATGGCCACGATCCGATCGCTGACTTGCTGCAGGGTTTCCAAGCCCAGATTGCCGCGATCCTCGACGATGAATTTAAATCCGCCCGTGGTGCCCAGGCCGTCAACAGGCGGAGCGCCGAAGGTGGAAACGACCGCCTCGCTGACTTCCTTTTGGCATCGCTCGCTGAGCGCGGCGGCCACGGCGTCGGCGGTCTCGCCGGAACCGCGCCGATCATGGAAATCCTTGAGCATAACGTACATCGAACCCAGGTTGGGCGCGTTTGCGCTTAAGATCAGCGATTGGCCGGAGATGCCGACGGTGTGGGCTACCCCCGGGATTTCGTGGGCCAATTTTTCGATATGGGCCATCACTTTTTGAGTCCGTTCGACCGAGGCGGAATCGGGCAACTGCACGTTTAGAAGCACGTAGCCTTTGTCCTGTTGCGGGATAAAGCCCGTCGGAGCGCGGCTGAATTGCCAATATGTAAGCGCAAGCAGGCCGCCGTAAATCAGCAGGGTTATAAGACTGATGCGGAGCAGGTTTCCCACCAATCGCGTATAAAGGTTAGTGCTGGCGGAAAATGTCACGTTAAACAACTTGAAAAACCAACCCAACACCAGGTCCAGCACCCAGGTCAAAGGGTCGCGATGCACGCCGCGGGGGCGGAGCAGGATTGCCGCCAGGGCCGGGCTGAGGGTCAGCGAGTTAAAAGCGGAGATGACCATCGAAATGGCGATGGTAACGGCGAACTGGCGGAAGAATTGACCGCTGATGCCGCCCAGAAACGCGCACGGAACGAACACGGCGCACAGCACAAGTGCTATGGCGATGACCGGCCCGGTAACCTCGTCCATGGCCTTTCGGGCGGCCTCGCGGGGCGGCTCGCCTTGTTCCAGGTGGCGTTCGACGTTTTCCACGACCACGATCGCGTCGTCCACCACGATGCCGATGGCCAGCACCAGCCCGAACAGCGTCAGGTTGTTCAGCGAGAATTGCAGGGCCGCCATGACGGCGAATGTGCCCACGATGGCCACCGGGACCGCGATCAAGGGGATAATCGCCGCCCGCCAGTTTTGCAGGAACACCAAAACCACCAGGGCGACCAGGATCACCGCGTCGCGGAGCGTCTTGAAGACCTCGTTAACCGACTCGCGTATGAAGGGCGTGGTGTCGTAAACGATCTCGTAATCCAGCCCGTCCGGGAAGCGAGCCTTCAACTCTTTCATTTTTTTGTAAACTCCCTGGGCGGTTTGCAGGGCGTTCGTGCCCGGGAGTTGATAAATCGACAGCGCCACCGTGGGCTGACCGTCCAAGGTGGCCGATTGATCGTACTGCTGGGCCCCCAGTTCCACGCGGGCCACGTCGCGCAAGCGGACCACGCTGGTTGCCTGCGGCGTGGGGCTGCTCATGCCGGCCTGGCCGGACTGGGCCGGTTGCGTTGCCGTGCCGCCCTGGCCGCTGGAATCGCTCGTTTGGGTAGTTTGCGTGCCAACGGTCCCGACCTTGATGATGATGTCGGCGAACTGCTCCGGGTCGGTGAGCCGGCCCAGGGTATTGATGGTCAACTGAAATTGCTGTCCCTTGGGCACGGGCTGCTGGCCGATTTGTCCGGCCGCGACCTGCACGTTCTGCGAGCTGATGGCGGCTATAACATCGATGGCGCTCATGTTGAGCGCGGCGAGTTTGTCGGGGTCGAGCCAGACCCGCAGGCTGTAGTCGCGCTGGCCCAGGTATGTAATGCCCGCCACGCCCGGGAGCCGCCCCAGTTCGTCCTTGATATAGATCGTCGCATAGTTGCTCAGAAAGATGCTGTCGTATCGGTTGTCCGGCGAGGTCAGGTTTACGATCATCATCGTGCTGGGCGACATCTTCTTGACGTTGATGCCCTCGTTTTGGACCAGGGCCGGGATGACCGGCAGGGCCAGCGACACGCGGTTTTGCACCAGCACCTGGGCCATGTCCGAATCCATGCCCAGTTTGAAAGTCACGATCAGGTTATAGGCGCCGTCGTTGGTCGACTGCGACGACATGTACATCATGCCTTCCACGCCGCTTACCTGGGCTTCGATGGGCGCGGCCACCGTATCGCGGACGGTTTGGGCGTTGGCGCCCGGATAAAGGGCGGTCACTATGACCGTGGGAGGAGTCACGTCCGGATACTGCGCCACCGGCAGGGTGAACACGGCCACGCCGCCCGCCAAAATAAAAACAATCGACAGGACGGAGGCGAAAATCGGTCGGTCGATGAAGAAGTGAGAAATCATGTTTGTTGATCTCCGTCTGATGTTCCCGCCCCGGGACGAGAATGCGGGTTCTGTTCCGCGTCGGCCGGCTTAGGATTTATTCGCTGATGAATCCCCATAACCATTAGCGCGGCAAGGGTTCCCGCGAACCGCCTACTACCATTGCCCAATGCATATTAACTATTCCGACCCGTCCCAGCATAAAGCCCATTGCAGCGCCTACAAGCGCGCCCAGCAATGAGGAGCCGGCCCACTGGACTGCAACGTCCATGAAAAGCCGCGCCTCGCTGAGTTTTTGGATAACGTAGAAAAAGACCGGGGTAAGGAAGATGCCGAACAGCGTTACTCCGATCATGCCGCTGAAAACCGCGGTTCCCAGCGAGCGGCGCATCTCGGCCCCGGCCCCGATGGCGATTACCAGCGGGAAAACACCGAGGATAAATGCGAAAGAGGTCATCAGAATCGGCCGCAGCCGCAAGCGGGACGCCTCCTGAGTGGCCTCGAAACAGGGCCGGCCCTGCTGGTGCAACCGCTTGGCGAACTCCACGATCAGAATCGAGTTCTTGCATGCCAGTCCGACCAGCACCACCAAGCCGATCTGCACAAAGATGTTGACGTCCTTGTTGCTATACAGCACTCCCGCAATCGAACATAACAAGCACAGCGGCACGACCAGAATGACCGCCAGGGGCAGCGACCAGCTTTCGTACAACGCGGCAAGGGCCAGAAATACGCACACCACCGCCAGCCCGAACACGTATATCGCCGTGTTGCCCGCACGGATCTGCATGAACATCAACTCGGTCCATTCGGTTTTCATGGAAAGCGGCAGGCTCTGGTCGGCGAGCCGGTCGATGCTCGCAATAGCCTCCCCGGTGCTGTATCCCGACTTTATATTCCCATTGATCGCCGCGGCGGTATATAGATTATAGCGCGTTACAAACACCGGGCCGCCGATTTGGCGCACCTTGACCAAGGTACCCAGCGGGACCATCTGTCCTTGATTGTTCCGGACCTGGAGCAAATCGATATTTTGAACCCGGGCGCGGTATTTGCCCTCCGCCTGAATCGTGACTTGCCAGTAGCGTCCGAAGGCGTTGAAGCTATTGACGTACAACGAGCCCAAGTACATTTGCAGTGTCTGATTCACGTCGTCCAGCGAGACGCCCAGCGATTCCACCTTTGTGCGGTCGATATCCATGAAAAGCTGCGGGGTGTTGGAGCGGAACTGCGTGGATACGCCTGTAAGACCGGGTTCTTTTTGCAATTTCTGGATCAGTTTGTCGGTTTGCTCCTGCAAGGCCGGCAGCCCCAGTCCGCCGCGGTCCTCGATCATGAGTTTAAATCCGCCGGCGACGCTCAGGCCCGCGATGGGCGCAGCCCCGAACGCGACAACCTGCGCGTCCTTGACTTGCCGGGACCATTGCGAACGCAGCTTGGCTATGATGGCCATGTCGCGCAATTCCGGACTCCTCCGCTTCTCGAACGGATCGAGCACGGCGAACATCGAGGCGAAATTCGAACTGTTGGCCGCTTGTATAAACGACATGCCGCAGATGGTCGTCGTGTGCGCCACGCCCTTTGTTTCGCGGGTGATCTTGTCGATCAGCGCCATGGCTTCCTGGGTGCGCTGCAGCGAGGCGGAATCGGGCAGTTGGGCGCTGACGATGACTCGGCCTTGATCCTGCTGCGGAACAAAGCCCGTGGGGGCGATTTTGAATACCCAGACTGTCAGTATGAGTAGAATCCCGTAAAGGCCTAAGCCCAACACGCTTATCCGCAGCAGTCGCCCCACCACCCAGGCGTATCCCGAGACACTGGCCCCAAATACGGAGTTGAACAATTTAAAGAACCAGCCGAAGAGCATGTCCAGCAACCAGGTCAGCGGGTCGCGGCGCACTCCGCGCGGCCGCAGCAGGATCGCGGCCAGGGCCGGACTAAACGTCAGGGAATTGAGGGCCGAAAAGGCGGTGGAGACGGCGATTGTCAATGCGAATTGGCGGAAGAATTGGCCGGTAATGCCGCTGATGAACGCGCAGGGCACGAACACCGTGCACAACACCAAGGCCACGGCGATGATTGGGCCCGTTACTTCGCCCATTGCCTTGCGCGTGGCCTCGCGAGGCTGCAGCCCGCGATCGAGCCAGCGTTCCACGTTCTCGACGACCACGATGGCGTCGTCCACCACGATGCCGATGGCCAGCACCAGCCCGAACAAGGAGATGTTGTTCAAACTAAACTTGAAAGCGGCCATCACGGCGAAGGTGCCCACAATGGCCACGGGCACGGCCAGCATGGGAATCAGCACCGCGCGCCAGTTTTGGAGAAAGGCCAAGACCACTACCCCGACCAAAATTATCGCCACGAACAATGTCTTCACCACGTCCGCGACCGATTCGCGGATGAAGGGCGTGGTATCGTAGGCGATTATGTAGTCCACGTCATCCGGGAAGCGGCTTTTCAACTCCTCCATTTTCGCTCTGACTCGTTCACCTACGTCAAGTGCATTGGTTCCGGGAAGTTGGCGGATGGCCAATCCCACGGACGGATACCCGTCGAAAGTGCAAGATTGATTGTAATTCTGGGCGCCCATCTCGACCCGGGCCACGTCGCGCAGGCGTACGATGCCGACCGACGGCCGTTGGGGTACGATTTCCGTGGCCTGGCCGCCGGACGCACCGCCGCCCATCGGGTTGCTGATCGATGAACTGGACATGGGTGCGCCCATCATGCCGCCTGTTGCACCGCCAAGCATCCCTGTGCGGGCCGCTTGGGTTCCGCTGCTCGTTGCACGCTGCCGCCGCTTGTTGCACCGCCGCCGGTCGTTGCGCCGCCGCCGGTCGTACCGCCGCCGCCGCTTGTCGCGCCGCCGCCGGTTGCCGCGCCGCCGGTAGTTCCGCTGTTGGGTGTTCCAGCGCCTGATGAGCTGCTGCCTAATAAGCCGCTGCTTGCCATGCCGGTGTTTGCAGAACCGCCGCTAATTAAGCCGCCGCCCACCTGACCTCCGCCGGTCAAGCCGCCGGGCAGAGCGCCTGGCAAACCGCCTGGCAAGCCCCCGCTCGATCCGCTGCCGGTTAAACCACCGCCCGTTGTCCCGCCGCTCTGAATAGGGCTCGCGATTTGGGGGATCGGCACGCTGGAGCCTTGAAAGGCGCCCGCAGTTCCAAGAAACTGTTGGGCGGGGCTTATGGGGCCAACCTTAACAATGATATCGCCGAACTGCTCCGGATCGGCAAGCCTGCCCAGCGTAGCGATCGGCACTTGGAAGGACTGACTCCAGGGCACCGGCGGCTGCCCGATCTGCCCGGCCACCGCTTCCTTGTTTTGGCTGCGGATCGCGACTGCGACGTCGCTGGCGGTCATGTTGCAGGCGGCCATTTTCTGCGGATCGAGCCAAATGCGGATGCTGTAGTCGCGCTCGCCAAAGATGTTGACGTCGGAAACGCCGTCTAAACGCAGCAGTTCGTCCCTGAGGTTAGATCATGGCGAAGTTGCTCAGGTAGATGTCATCGTAGCGATGGTCCGGCGAAAAGAGGTTGGCCATCAAGAGAATGTCGGGCGTTCGCTTCCTGATGGTGATCCCCTGGTTTTGCACCGAATTGGGCAATTGCGGCATGGCCAGGGCCACGCGGTTTTGCACCATGACCAGGGCCGTGTTCAGGTCGGCGCCGATGTCGAAGGTGACCGTCAGCGTGTACGAGCCGTCGTTGCCCATCTGCGACGACATGTACAACATGCCTTCCACGCCGTTGACTTGCTGCTCGATCGGGGCCGCGACCGTGTCGGCCACAATCTGGGCGCTGGCCCCGGGATAGTTGATCGACACCGTCACCGCAGGCGGCGTGATCTGCGGATACTGGGCAATCGGCAGATAAAAAACCGCAATCGCGCCGGTCAGCGTGATGACAATCGACAGCACCGTCGCGAAAATCGGCCGGTCGATGAAAAAATACGAGATCATTTAGCGGGCCTTTCACCGCGCTGGGGCTTCGGCGAACTTTCCGTTTCACTTGTGGGCGTAGAACTCTCCGCCGGGCCGAGCGACGGCATGGGGATTTGCTCCGGCTTGATCTCCATCCGCGGGCGGATCTGCTGCAAGCTGCCGACGACCACCCAATCCTCGGGTTTCAATCCGTCCAAGATGACCCGTAGTCCGTCGTCCTGGAGCATCCCCACGGTCACACGCCGATATTGAACCTTGTTCTCGGCATCCATCACATAGACATTTTTCAACCCCTGGTCCGAAACCACGGCGCGGTCGATAACCAGCAGTGCCGGATAGGCTTGGCCGATGGGCACCCTGATCCGCACGAACATTCCCGGCGAGAGTAGCCTGATGCCTTCCGCTGATTTTGGATTTGGGAACACGCCCCGCACCAGTATGCTGCCTGTCGCGGGATTGAACTGGTTATTGACAAAGTTGATAGTTCCCTGATGCGGATAGCCGTCTTCGCCTTGCAAGCCCATGAAAATAGGTATCTCGCCTTGGGGATATCGTCGGATACTTCCCTCATTTATCCGCTGCTTGATCCGCTGCAGGGTCGGTTCGTCCATGTCGAAATAGGCGTACATCGGGTCCAGCGACACGACAGTGGTCAACAACGTCTGATCTTGGTTTACCAGGTTGCCGAGAGTCAGATAGTATCGGCTGACCTGGCCGTCGATAGGCGAGGTAACCTTCGTAAAGGCAAGATTGAGATCGTAAACTTCGAGACTTGACTTGGCGGCCTTCAATGCGGCATTGGCCTCTTCTTCCTGCGCCTGATACGCGTCGAGGTCTTGCTGGCTGATGGCCCCGGGCGTCTTTGCTAACTCTTTTCCGCGGGCATAATTAGCAATCGCCAGCTTTAGTTGGGCTTCGTAAAGGTGGACCTGGGCCTGGGCTTGATCGAGTTGGGCGCGGTAGGGCCGCGGATCGATCTCGAAAAGAAGATCGTCTTTTTTCACCTCCGCCCCTTCCTTGAACGGCATCTGCACCAAATAACCGGTGACCCGGGCTTGGACATTCACCGAATGAATCGCGTCTGTTCGACCGGTGTAGTCCACGTAATCGGTCACCTCTCGCTGGACCGGCTGGCTGACGGGCACTACCGGCTTCTCAGGCTGGGCGACCTGTGGCGCGCTATTTTTACAGCCGCCAAACATCGTCACTACAAAGGCCGGTGAATAAGAATATAAAAATAGAAATGCGATACATAAGGACGCCTCCTTGGCGGGCATGAACGAAAACAAATGCATTTGTCATATCGCTAAATCCAAATATAGCTTGAACTTACCTATAAATTTTATTTGATCATGAAGCGCATTTAATCTAGCGATTAAATCGCATGGAGATCGATTTACAATGCCTTGAGATTATGCACCATTAGTGGCAGTAATTATGGTGGGGCATCTGGACGGCATATTAGAATTTGTGTGTCAGATAGCTAAAAACTCCTTTGTAAGGCAGGTATTTTCATAATATTACTTTATATATATTAATCATTGCGATGCAACTATTTATGTCAACTTTTGTCCAATTCTGGAGAATGTTAATCTACATAAACTAAATCAAAATAAAGGTTTATGCCGATAATCCTAGTTATGCAGCTTTTTACGATTAGGACGGGAATGTGTAGACCATCTACTCAATTTTAGACGTGGCCGTTAATACAGCAACGATTACTGAGTTTCGAACAATAGACGCCTTGAAGGGACACTATGCAAAGTCCCAGGCGAAGGGATTGTATTGTCATTTCGCATGCTTGACGGCTATCGCGGTGCTTTGCTGCGGATGCACCTCTCTAAAAGATTACGTCCATAACGGATTCAAAGTCGGGCCGAACTATGCCCAGCCCGCGGCGGCCGTATCGCCAAATTGGATCGATGCCTGCGATAAACGCGTGCGGAACGAATCGGACGACCTGTGCAATTGGTGGACGGTGTTTAACGACCCGGCCCTCGATTCCCTTATATGCTGCGCATATCGGCAAAACCTGACTTTGCGCGAGGCGGGATTCCGGGTACTCGAGGCGCGGGCTCAACTGGGCATTGCCACGGGCAACCTATTCCCTCAATCGCAATTCATGTCCGGCGATTTCAACGCGCATTAAAGACAGCAAAGAAACAGCCAATGGAAGGAACATCACGCAACCATTCTTTGACCAGTGGGATTATGGATTCACCCTGAATTGGGAACTCGATTTCTGGGGCCGGTTCCGCCGGGCAATAGAATCAAACTCTGCCACGCTCGATGCTTCTGTTGAAGACTACGATGACATATTGGTCACCCTGCTGGGCGACGTAGCCACCAATTATGTGCAATTGCGAACATTGCAGAAAACGGATCGAAGTGGCGCTCAGGCCAATGTGGAATTGCAACGTGAGACTTTGATAATCACCGAAGCCCGCTTCAGAGCCGGCACGACCAGCGAGTTGGACGTATATCAGGCCCGCAGCACATTGGAGCAAACCGAGGCAGAGATCCCCGAGCTGGAAATCGCACTGCGTCAAGCGAACAACCAGATATGCATTTTATTGGGCATACCTCCGGAAGAATTGCAGGCCAAACTCGGACCGGGTCCCATACCCACCGCGCCGCCGGAAGTTGCCGTAGGCATCCCGGCCGACTTGTTGCGTCGCCGGCCTGACGTCCGCCGCGCGGAGCGCCAGGCGGCCGCCCAGTGTGCGCTGATCGGCGTGGCCGAGGCCGATTTCTATCCTAGTTTCTCGATTAACGGGACGATCGGGTATTCGGCCGAGCATTTCCATGACTTATTTTTGGCGGACGCCTTAAATGGAAACGTGGGTCCGTCATTCCAATGGAACCTACTGAATTACGGACGGATCCTCAATAACGTTCATCTGCAAGACGCCAAGTTCCAGGAACTGGCGATAGCTTATCAGAATGCGGTCCTCATCGCCGACCAGGAAGTGGAAAATGGTCTGGTGACATATCTCCGTGCACAGGAGAGGACGAAATTGCAGGCCGCCAGCGTGGATGACGCCGAAAAAGCCGTCAAACTCGCTTTGGCTCAATACAAGGCTGGAACGGTTGACTTCACCCGGGTAACACAGGTGGAACAGACCTTGGTCCAGCAACAAGATACGCTCATGCAGGCCCTTGGAGAAATCGCCACGGGCCTAATCCAAGTCTACAAGGCTTTGGGCGGCGGCTGGCAAATACGTTGCACGGGTTGCGATCCATGCCCCTTGCCGCCACAAGGCGAGGCGAATCCGCCATTGGAAAACATTCCGGCTCCGAACCCACTGCCGGTTCCTCCGCCCGATGCGACTCTAAATCCCCAGCCCGCGACTGTCTCTTCAAAGCAGGCTTGAAATTCAAAAGCTTCTATGAAATAGTTAAGACGTCGATCACTTCGTCGCGGGTCAGACGGCCAGTATTTTGCAGGGCATCGATGTAAGCCTTATCGCCAAGCGGCCCGCACTCCCGCATCTGGACCATCTGTTCCTGTCTAAAAAAAACTAAATTAGTGTGGAGGGACTGCTGGGCAAGCCAGCAGTGGTACCCCACCAGATTTAAAAAGATACTTGTGAATAAAACACACAAAAGCGTATAATAACAACTATCGTGGCTTGGAGTTCCAAATACAATCCAGTATGCGCGTAGGGTTGCAATATGAACGATAGAATTCCGCCTTCTTGGCCGGGAAGAACGTACTTTGCCCCAGCCGGCCGGGATACTGCGGTTGAGTTTCGTAAAAAAGTCGCCGTGGTTGAGGAAAATCCGTTATTGCGCGGGGTGCTGAACGCCATGCCCGGCATGGTGCTGGTATTAAACGCCAACCGGCAGATCGTGTCCGCAAATCAAGCGGTGTTGCGAATACTCAAGTGTGCCATTGAGGACGTCTTGGAAAGACGGCCCGGCGAGGCGCTGGGTTGCATCCGGTCGAAAGACGCCCCTAACGGCTGCGGCACCGGTCAACACTGCATTACCTGCGGGGCGGTGAACGCCATCCTGGAGAGTCAGGAACAGAACGCCCAAATCGTGCGCGAATGCCGCATCTTGGTGGCAGGCGCTTCGGGCGTCAGTCCCTTGGATCTAAGGGTCACTGCAACTCCGATTACCGTGAAAGGCGAGCAGTTTGTCGTGGCGGCCATCGAGGATATCAGCCAAACGAAAAGGCTGGACGTGTTGCAGCGGGTGTTTTTCCACGATGTTTTGAATACGGCATTTTGCATATCGGCCTATACGCATTCGTTGAAGAACGACCAGAAAAATGTTGAGGACGCCTGTAACCTGCTGAAATATTTAAGCGACGAGTTGATCGAGGAGATCAATGCCCAGCGCGACTTGTTGGCCGCCGAATCGGGCGATCTGAATGTCTTGGACGAGCCCGTGGCCGTTCATCAGCTTCTCGATGAGTTGCGGTTAAAATACCTGAAAAATCCCGAGGCCGAGGGGCGGAAAGTCGAGCTTTGCAACGTTTGGGAGGGAACGATTCAAACCGATCGGCGGTTGTTGCGCCGCGTGCTGAGCAACATGTTAAAGAACGGATTGGAAGCTACGGCCCCCGGGCAAACCGTTACGCTAAGTTGCACCGAGCGCGGCCATTCGGCGGCATTTACGGTTCATAATCGGGAAGTGATGCCCATGGACGTGCAACTTCAGATTTTTCAACGATCTTTCAGCACTAAAGGGGAAGCGGGCAGAGGGATCGGCACTTACAGCATAAAACTTTTAGGCGAGCAATACCTCGGCGGCAAGGTGGAGTTCACCAGCCAAGAACCGGAGGGGACCTTGTTTGTGTTTACAGTGCCCAAGAAAAGATGACGAGGTTCTTCCATGCCCGCAACCACTCACGTCGAAAAACATTTCACGGCCTCCGAAACCGTGCGCGACATCGTTATCGGCATGTCGGACGGATTGACGGTCCCATTCGCCCTTGCCGCCGGACTTTCAGGGGCCGTCGACTCATCCGCTGTCATTATCACGGCCGGTTTGGCCGAGGTTGCGGCAGGATCTATTGCCATGGGCTTGGGAGGGTATCTTGCCGCTCGGACCGACGCCGAGCATTATGCCACCGAACGGGCGACCGAGGTGCAGGAGACCATCGATATACCCGAGAAAGAAGCCGAGGAAGTGGCCGATGTATTCCGCTCTTACGGCCTGTCTGAAGAAATAGTAAAACCGGTTGTGGATGCCATTCGCGGCGATCAGAAGCGGTGGGTCGATTTCATGATGAAATTCGAGTTGGGGCTGGAAGAACCGGACCCCAAACGAGCCAGTCGCAGCGCATTGACCATCGCCGTTTCGTATATTGTGGGCGGATTGATTCCGCTCGCGCCTTACTTCCTCATATCTTCGATTCATAGCGCCTTGCTGGCTTCGGTGATAGTGACGCTGATCGCTTTGTTCGTATTCGGATACGTCAAAGGGCGGTTTACCGTCAAACGGCCGATCCGCAGCGCATGGCAGACGGTAATAGTCGGCAGTTTGGCGGCCACGGCGGCGTTTATCCTGGCAAAAATGATCGGGTAGCCTTCATTTTTTCGGCAAAGTGCGAATCTTAGAAGCGCCGTTTATTCCGCTTCATCCGGTTTGAAAACCGTGCGGTCGAATTCGCAGAGGATGGCGGCAACGCGGCGGTGGCCCATGCTGATGGCCAAGGACATCGCGGTATCGCCGTTGCAGATTTGCGGCATTTGGGTCGGCGCCGGCTTCGATCAGCAGTTCGGCCAGTTCTTCGTGGCCGTCGAAGGCCGCCTGCATCAATGCGGTTTCGCCTTTGAGGTCCGCCGCGTTTGGATCGGCGCCGGCTTCGAGCAGAAGTTTTGCGGCAGCGACATGCCCGTGATGCGTGGTCCACATCAGAGGCGTTTCGCCGCTGCGATTCGTTGCGTTTAGATTTGCGCCGGCTTCGATGAGCAAGCTGATCGCATCGATGCGGCCATTTCCGGCGGCCTTCATCAAGGCGGTAGAACCGAATTGGTCGGCCAGATCGGGTTTGGCCCCTGCTTCGAGGAGTATTTCAACCGCGGAGTTTTGTCCGTGTATGGCCGCTCGAGTCAGGGCCGTTGCCCCCAGATTGTCGGTTGCGTCCGGTTCCGCCCCGGCAGTCAGCAAGGCTTGGATAATCTCGGTATGGCCCTCGGCGGCGGCTTTCATCAGTGCCGTTATTCCGTAGACCGAAATTGTAGATCGCGATTTTGTCGCCGCGCTGTAATCGGCGCCGGCGTCGATGAGAATTCCCACGAGCTGGGCATCGCCGTCCGCGGCGGCTTCCATCAGCGCCGTGGCGTCGTCGAGATCGGCGATATTGGGATCGGCGCCGTGTTCGAGCAGGATTTTCACCAGTTCGGCATGGCCATGAATCGTGGCCATGAATAAGGAGGTTCTTCCCCGGTTGTCTTGTGCATTTACGCGTGCGCCGTGCATGAGAAGGATTTTGGCTATCTCGCCGTGGTTGTATGCGGCGGCCGACATGAGTGCCGTGTGCCCTTCGTTGTCGGCTTGATGCGGATCGGCCCCGGCGGAAAGCAGCTTTTCGACCGCGGCACGATGGCCGCGGGCGGCCGCGAATTTAATCGCGCCAGCGCCGCTGATGCGCCGCGCGTTAGGATCGGCGCCGGCCCGCAGCAGGATTTCGACCACGCCGGCATGGCCGTTGGCGGCGGCTTTCATCAGCGCCGTGGCGCCGCGATTATCTCGCTGGTCGATATCGACGCCTCGGGCCAGAAGGATTTTTACCACGTCGCAATCGCCGCCACGCGCCGCGTAAAGCAGCGGAGTCGCTCCGGTTTCGTCGACGGCTTTCGGATCGGCGCCGGCCTCCAACAAGGCTTCCACGACCGATGCCTGGCCTTCGGCGGCCGCCTTCATTAATACGGTTATTCCAAAGACCGTGGCCGTGTTCGCATCGGCGCCTGCCGCGAGCAAGGCCAACACGGAATCGCGCCGTCCGTAGACCGCTGCCCAGGCAAGTGCCGTAGCCTTTAAGCTGTCCCGGGCGTGCGGATCGGCGCCCGCCTGCAGGAGCGTTCGCACAATATGCGTATGGCCTTGGGTTGCCGCTTTCATCAGGGCCGTGGTGCCGTGCACGGGCAGCATTTCCCGAGCAAGAGTCTTCACATTTGGATCGGCGCTGGCCTCGAGCAGGGCAATTACCATCTCGGGCCTGCCTCCGGCAACGGCATGGTGCAGGGTCGATAGACCGGCGATATCGGTGGTATTCGGATCGGCGCCGCTAAGGAGCAGGGCCTGAACCACGGCGAAGTGGCCGCGAGCGACAGCCTGCGACAACGCAGTGACGCAAAGATCGTTTTGCAGGTTCGGATCGGCGCCGTGTTCGAGCAGGGCTTGAACCGCCTCCAAGTGCCCGTTCCTGGCCGCGGCAATCAACGCCGTAATGCCGCGCTGATCGGTATTCGGGTCGGCTCCGGCATCGAGCAGGGCCCTAACCACGCCGCCGCTGCCTTGCGCAGCCGCGAGCACGAGCGCCGCGCCGCCGTCTTCGCCCGGCGCACTGGGATCGATGCCCGCGTCAAGCATTTCCTTGACTGCGGATAAATCACCGGCCTCGCAGGCAAATAACAGTTTTTCGCTCATCGTGATGCAACTTTCAGAAAAGCTATATCAATGAATTTTGTATACTTCCCGCATCCAAGCCACGGTCCGGCGAATCCCTTCTTCCAGAGTGCAGGAGTCCTTGTGTCCCAGGTCGCGGACGGCCTTGCTGGCGTCAACCTTTTTCCTGGTGGTGGTGAGGATCTCGGAGTCTCGATATTGGACCAGACCGGGATCGGCCCCCGTGACTTTCAAAATGGTATCGGAAAGTTCTTCGATCGTGTGCTCGGTTTTGCCGGCGATATTGTAAGTTTCGCCCGGCTTGAAATTATCGATGATGTGGCTTAGCGTGTTCACGGTATCGGCAAGGTACGTGGAAGTGCGGGCGTGGCCGCGGAACACAATCCAGGGCAAACCCTTTAGCGCGCAATAAACAAAGCGGCAATTGACCGATCGATACGGGCTGTAGTACTCGCCCGGCCCGTATGTGTTGAACAGGCGCACTACGACGGTCTCGGTCTGATGGGCGATGGCGGAATTGCGGACTTGCATTTCGTTGACCCATTTGGACATCGCATAGTCGTTCATTTGCTTGACCTCGTGCTCGTCCATGACGGACTCGATCATCAGGTCCGGCCAGTCGCCGTAAACTTCGGAGGAGGAGAAATGGATCAGGCGGAATTTGAGCTTCTCTTGCAGCCGAATGACGTGCTTGGTGCCGATGGCATTGGATTTCCACATATTTTCATAAAAATCCTCGCCGTTCCAGCGGCCGAATTCAGCGGCGCAATGATAGACGCAGTCGAAAGGCCCCATGCGTATCGAACAAGCGCTGCAACTGGCGGTATTCGCCCACGTCGCAACGCACGTAAAGGGCGTCGGGCACGTCGGTGCGCAAGCTGAAGCCGACCTCGTCGTGATTGTGGTACAAATCGCAATAGACCACATGATGTCCTTTGGATCGCAATTGCTCGACCAGGGCCGAACCGACCACGCCCATTCCGCCTGTCACGAGTATTCTCATATACTTGCTCCTGATGTTTAAAACCAAGTTTGTTCAAGACGAACCGGTTCCCGCCGAAAATTGTTCATGGGGATTACTTGACTTTTAGTGGAAAATATAATGTGAATCTTTTATTATTACATGAACTCGTCGAGTCTTCGCAATATGCGGCCGGCCAGATCCGCGAAATTAGGTAAAATGACCGCTCATCCGCGTGATTGCGGCCTCGGCACGGGAAGCATCTTGGAGACTTGCCGGCGGAGCGGATTGCCGCGGGCCGTGATTGCTCAACACGTGCAATATCCGCGCCGCGGCCTGTCCATCCCACAACTCCGGCGTGCGGCCTTCGACGATCTCGCCCGAAAGGACCTCGTCGATTGCCGTGGCCAAGCGCACAAGATCCAGTCCGACCAGTTGATTAGTGCCTTCGGTTACGGTAATGGGCCGTTCGGTATTCTCCCGGAAAGTCAGGCAGGGAACGCCAAGAATGGTCGTCTCTTCCTGGATTCCTCCGGAGTCGGTAAGCACCAGCGCGGCGTTATCCATCAGGGCCAAAAATTCCAAATAACCCAATGGGTCCGTAATGGTCAGATTTTGGCAGCGCTTAAGCCGGTCGAGCAAACCGAATGACGACCACCGGTTGCGCGTGCGCGGGTGCAAAGGCAAAATAACCGGCAGGCGGTCAGTGAGAATGGCTATTGCGTTTAAGGTGCGCCCGGCGGCCTCGACGGTGTCCACATTATCGGCCCGGTGTATGGTGCACACGGCATAATCCTCGAGGCTTCAGCGATAATCGTTCCAACACGCCGGTGCGCCGCGCGTGCTTGCGGTGCCTAAGCAAGGTATCGATCATCACGTTGCCCACAAAATGAATTCGCTCGGCGGGAATGCCTTCAGAGAGCAGATTGCGCCCGGCGTCGCGATCGGTGGTGAAAAGGTACTCCGATATCTGATCGGTGAGAATGCGGTTGATTTCCTCGGGCATGCGGCGATCGCGGCTGCGCAACCCGGCTTCCACGTGGGCCACGGGGATGTGCCTTTTTACGGCAACCAGCGCGCAAGCCAGGGTCGAATTGACGTCTCCCACCACCAGCACCAAATCGGCTTGATGGGCGCTGATCTCATCCTCAAACTTGAGCATGACCGAGGCGGTCTGAACGGCATGGCTGCCGGAACCGACGCCCAGGTAACTGTCCGGCTTGGGCATCTTCAGTTCAGTGAAAAACAGGGCCGACATCCGCTCGTCGTAGTGCTGGCCCGTGTGTACCAGGCGGCAGCGGACATCCGGCAAACCGGCCGCGTACGCCAAAATGGGCGTAACCTTCATGAAGTTCGGGCGTGCACCAACGACACACGTGATACGCATGCACTTTGTCCTATTGATCCACCGCAATTTTTATGGGAATACCCTCTTTTTTACCGGATTTTTGCATTGGCACAAAATAAACATCAATCGGCCGGAAAAAACCCGATCTGACGATACAACCCAAATTAACGAAAAATAACAACAAAATGGGGACTGGCTCCCGGCATTTCCACGAAAACGGCTGAAATAAGGACTTCGATAGGGTGCCTGTCCCCATTTTTTAGAGACTCTAAAATAACAAAAATCTTATATGCGTACGCAAGCGTCGTTTATCGGCTGACGGCCCCTTGGGAACAATGCCCACAAACGTATGAACAATGCCCATATTTCACGATAAATGGAAGCCAAATCCGCGTCAATAGTTGCACCTTAGGTAATTGCATAATCGAAGCATTAGACGCTAAACGGCGTAAATTATGAGGATAAAAACTGTTTTAATGATCATTTGCATTATTTCGTTGTCTCATCCCATTGGGATGCCGGAAAATCAATATGTTTATAAAATTAAACATTAATCAAATAATTGTTGCGTTTTTCAAACCAAATCATGGTAATATAAGGTGGCATCCATGACATACGTCTTATGGTGTAGTAGAATACAAGAACTATGGGCGGGAGTTGCATATTTATTCCCGGAATTTTACAATTTAATAGTTTGCTCATTGTCTTTGCGCCTTCGAAAGCAATGATCTTGGAATTGCAGACGCCAACTCGATTAAATCAACCTGGGTATTAGACGGCCTTGGTTTTTAATCATGAAGGCTTCATAAATGGAGTGTTCTTATCATGCGTATAGCGGTCGGCAGCGACCATCGCGGCGTTGAAATGCGAGCCAAACTGATCGAGTACCTTAAAGGACTTGGGCAGGAGGTCGTCGATTCAGGCCCTCATGCCCACGAAGGTGACGATTATCCCGACGTCGCCGAGGCGGTTGCCCGCAAGGTTGCCAACCAGGAGGCCGATCGGGGGATTTTGATTTGCGGATCAGGCATGGGCATGTGCATTGTGGCCAACAAGATCCCGGGCGTGAGGGCAGCGCCCTGCTTCGACGACTTAAGCGCGGAAATCAGCCGCCGGCACAACGATCTGAACGTGCTCTGCCTATCCGGCGACCTGATGGGCGAGATGCTGGCCGACCGGATCGTGGAAATTTGGCTCAATACGCCCTTCGACGGAGGGCGGCACGCCCGCAGAAATCAAAAAATCGCCAATCTGGAACACCGCAACGGGCATCTATGAAAAAGGATGAAGGATGAGGGCTGAAGGATGAATAAAGGGCTCTAACAAAACCTCTCCTCGCCGGGCACCGACCGAAGGTTGGTCGGGAGAGGGGCTAGGGGTGAGGGTTTTGATGAGTTTAATAGGAGATTTTGTTAGAGTTCCTAAAAATGCCGATGTGTCTTCATCCTTTACCATCTACGATCTACCATCTACAATCTACCAATAATATGCGAGAGTGGCGGAATTGGCAGACGCGCTGGACTTAGGATCCAGTCCCGAAAGGGGTCGGGGTTCAAATCCCCGCTCTCGCACTTTTTTCAGAAGATAGGAAATGGCGCATAGGGATCAGGGGAGAGATGCTCGTGCATAAAGCCGCGACCATCGGTCGCGTTTTTTTAAATTTGTTCCCACGGTCCTCCATAGGAACATATCTGAGTTAAGGCTACCCGTGCGTTGCACATGTATTTTTTATTGCAAATTGAACAAATTGCAACGCTCAGATTTTCGCCATATAGCGACGAACAAACCGAACCCAGCCAAGTCCCAGCAATGCCGAGCATAGGAGAATGCACGTGGACGGCTCAGGCACAGGCGTGAGCAGGAAGGCATGATGATTTCCATCAATGGTTCCATCACCCACAATTTGTCCGGAATCGTTAATAGCATCGGCCTGTATAAGTACCCATCCCGAGTCGTTGGAAATCAGATTATTAAGATCATTCATTGACCCATCGGAGTATAGAAAGGCATGTTCAGCACCAGATGCGGTGTAGGAAGAGCCCACGACCTGTCCGGCCGAGTTGATGGCCAGCGCGCCGCTTTCATCCGATCCTAATGTACCCAAGTCCTTCATCACTCCGTCGCTATAAAGAAAGGCGCGGCCGTGAA
Organism: Pirellulales bacterium; assembly: GCA_963844755.1. Classification (GTDB taxonomy): domain Bacteria; phylum Planctomycetota; class Planctomycetia; order Pirellulales; family Thermoguttaceae; genus JBEKIK01. The sequence goes on along the minus strand of CAWJPM010000006.1, from coordinate 8,440 downwards.
CGGATGAGTTAAACAAATGACTCGAAACACCAATAACTATTCCGCTGGTATTAATGCCCTTGGCAAGGCTCGCGAAACTACCCGGTAGAACACCCAAGTCTAGCATTAGATCATTGATTCCATCATGATTATTATCTTGGTACCAGTTACCATTTTGTGGAGTGATAAGAAAGGCATGATTCCCAGATGATGTGTCAGCGTCGCCTACAATCTGCCCACTGGCATTTATGCCTGTGGCTTCACTGAAATTTCCACCAAGTGTTCCAAGATCCTGCATCGATCCGTTGTTGTAAAGAAAGGCATGAGGGGAGTAATAAGTATAAGGATTGATATATGAATAACCCACGACTTGTTCACTGTCGTTAATAGCGAGAGCATTGCTATTGTATCCACCTAGAGTGCCAAGATCCTGCATCGATCCGCCGCTAAAGAGAAAGGCATGATCGATGTATAAAGTACCAGACATGCCAACAACCTGACCATTATTGTTGATACCGTTGGCTAAACTCATTTGATCACCCGATAGAAAACCCAAATTTTGAACATATCCGCCACTATAGAGGCAAGCATGGTCGATCGAGGAACCCACTATTTGGCCATTGGCATTGATGCCATAAACGTAGGTTGTTATGCCGAGATCGGTGACATTGTACGTGATTGCTTGCGATACATTACAAACTAAGATGCACATTATGAGCACGGGAAGAAAAGATATATGTCGGTTCATGATGAAATGCCATTGCTGTAACGAAGTTTTTTGGAATAAGTGGAAACGAAAGTCAAAAGCCAGTGTATCTCCAGTGTTTGCTTCACGGGGCGGCTCGCTGCAAGCCGTGTCAGAATGTACCCCACGACACCCGATTCAGAGCGTCAAGATGTGAGGTACGAACACTGCCTCTATAATGGGCCTTAAAGAAATATGATTAAGTCAATTTACCATTTCGCCTAAAATTTTCAATATTTACCAAAGGAGATTCGCCAAAATCCATACTGCGGTGGGGTAAGGGTGCATAAATATATAGATTTTGTTACTGTTTAGCGGATTGCAGTGAACCAATGAAAAGTCGAAGCAAAAGCCATTTTTCATCACGAAAGAGCGAAATAACGAAAACGCGAAACATCAACCTTTTTTTCGCTCTTTCGTTCTTTCGTGTTTTCGTGATAAATAACAGTTATGGCATGTAAAAGGGCCGTAGATGGCCCTTACCCAACCGCTGAGAAAACAGTATAATACTCGATTCGGACCTACTGAAAATATCTAAGTAAACAAAGAGATTTGCGAGTTGAATTATGGCCAAAGGCAAAAAAAAGGCGGAAGTGGTGTTTCTGGCGTGTAAAGAGGACGGCGATTTGAATTACACCTTGCGGCGCAAGCCGGGCGGCGAGAAATTGAATATTAAAAAATTCTGCCCGCGGTGCCGCAAGCATACGGATCATGCGGAAAAGAAAAAGTAGGGAGCTTAGGCTATAGACGGTAATCCGACTGACAATAGCTGACCGCTGATAGCTGATAGCCTTATGCCTGAGAGCTTGCCATGTCCAAGCGATGGCGCATCCACTCGCACGACCCTGACCGAATCACAACCCTGGGCGCACGGCAGGCATTCCGGCCGTGGTTGCGCAATTGCTCGTCAGCCGCGGGGTGACCGAGCCTTCGGCGGCCCGGGAATTTCTCGACCCCAAACTGGCCGATCTTAGGGATCCACAACTTCTACCCAACTGCACGGATGCCGCCGCATTGATTCATCAGGCCGTGCGCGCGGGAAAGCGGATTTGTATTCACGGCGATTACGACGTCGACGGCATGACCGGCGCTGCCTTGCTCTATACGGGATTGAAACTGCTGGGTGCCGATGTGGGCTACTATATCCCCCACCGACTGGACGAAGGTTATGGGCTGAGTGCCGAGACGATCCGCGCGAAAGCGGCGGAAAAAGTCAATCTGATCGTGACCGTCGATTGCGGCATAGGCAGCGTGGAAGAAGCGGCGCTAGCCAGGCAGCTCGGCATCGATTTGATTATCACCGACCATCACGAGCCGGGCCCGAAACTGCCCGAAGCCGCAGCCATTGTCCACCCCCGCCTGCCCGCCGGTGGATATCCGTTTGGGGGTCTGAGCGGTTCCGGAGTGGCTTTCAAATTGGCCTGGGCAATCTGCCAGCAATCGAGCGGGGCCAAGAGGGTCGGCGATGCGATGAAGGATTTTTTGCTCCAAGCCGTAGGTCTGGCCGCCCTTGGCACTGTGGCCGACGCCGTGCCGCTGGTAGATGAAAATCGCGTATTGGTCCGCCATGGACTGCTCACTCTTGCGCAGCGTCCGACCTTGGGGATGGGCACTTTAATGAAAGTCGCCGAGATCGACAAAAAGAAATCGTTGGATTGCGACGATTTGGCCTTCGTGCTTGCTCCCCGTTTGAATGCGGCAGGGCGATTGGGTCAGCCGCAGTTGGCCGTCGAGTTGCTCGTAACCGACCGGCCCGATCGCGCTCTGGAATTGGCCCAGTATCTGGATCAACTCAATGCCACCCGGCAAACGCTGGAGCGGAGCATTCAACTTGCGGCCACGAAGCAGGCCAAGGAGCAATTCGACTTGGATTAGAGCCGGCCCTGGTCCTGGCAGAACGCGGCTGGCATCCCGGGGTGATCGGCATCGTGGCCGGGCGATTGGCCGAAAAATTTCATCGGCCGGTAGTGCTGATCGCCTGGGATCAGATGGGTATCAAGCCGGGGATCGGTTCGGCGCGGAGCGTACCTGGTTTCAACCTTTATGCGGCCTTGGCGGCGTGCGATGAATTTCTGATTTCTCACGGGGGCCATGCGGCGGCGGCCGGATTGAAGATAGAAGAAGGCAAGTTGCCCGGCTTTCGCGCGGCTTTTTGCGAAGCGGCGGCCGCCGAATTGGGTGCAACCCCCAGGGAAGGCGAATTGGCTATCGACGCAGAAGCCCCGCTGAGCGCATTCACGCTCCAGGCGGTCGAGCAAATCGAGCGTTTGGCGCCCTTCGGCCAATCGAACGCCCGGCCGCTTCTGTGCACCACCGACGTCACACTGGCCGAACCGCCGCGGACAATCGGCAGCGGCGGTCATCATCTGGCGCTAAAACTCACGCAATACGGCGTAACATTTAGGGCGGTGGCTTTCGGCGGCGGCGATTGGATCGACGAATTGGCTGTCTTAGAGGGTCCGATCGACATTGCATTTCGCCCGGTGATCAACACATTTCGCGGTCGGCAGAATGTGGAACTGCACCTGGTCGATTGGCATGCGAAGTTTTAAATTAGAGATTAAAGATTGAGGATTTAGATCCTATCATAAAAAAGCCCCCTCTCCCTTTGGGAGAGGGCTAGGGTGAAGGCTGGATTGCCGTGAATTCGTAGTTCTAATCTCTTGTTGTGATTGAAATTTTATGTTTTGGGATAGGTTCTAAGCAATTGAGGATGTGCGGGGTGTGTAGGAATATGTCTGATGCCGACCTGCAAACAGCCAAAATCGACATGCTTCGCCGGCAATTGAGCGGACGGGGTATTTCGGATCGGCGCGTTCTGACAGCCATGAGCAAAGTTCCCCGCGAACGATTCCTTCCGCCCGCATTGCATTTCGAGGCTTATGCCGATCGTGCCCTGGGCATCGACTGCGGTCAAACCATTAGCCAGCCGTATATGGTGGCGTTGATGAGCGAGGCACTGGAGCTTTCAGGCACGGAAAAGGTATTGGAAATCGGCACCGGCAGCGGCTACCAGACAGCCATTCTCGCGGAATTGGCCGCGGAGGTCGTCAGTGTCGAACGTCATGACCTGCTCTCCCAGCAAGCGGCTAAAATTCTGCAAGAATTGGGATATCGAAACGTGCGTTTATTTGTCGGCGACGGTTCACTCGGCTGGCCGGATCAGGCGCCTTACGATCGGATCATGGTCACCGCCATGGCGGCCAAATGCCCACCGGCCTTGTTCGAACAACTTTGCGAAGACGGACTCATTATCATTCCCATCGGCGTTTACGAGCACCAGGTTCTGCAAGCTATAAAAAAAGTATCGGGCACAGCCAAGACAACCGATATTACGGGCTGCCGATTTGTGCCCTTAATCGGAGAGCAGGGCTGGTTGGATAGATAAGACTTTCTAACCGGATGTGTCACAACTCGTGGAGCTAAATTGCCTTAAATAAACTGGTGGATGCCGTAATAAACAAGGGTTTGTCTATATAATAAATAATAGGTACGTCTATTATGTAGTATTATATAACTACATAGATTTAATTTAACATTATTCGGTGGAAAGCATGAAATACGGCTAAAACTAGTTAGGAAGATGTTGACCCGGCATGGGAAATGATTAGAATGACCACTCCCTTGGCTCCTAATAGATTTCGTTGGGCATGAATTTCGTTTTTTAAAAATCTGGCCGATCACATTTGTAAAGCTGATAAGAATTGCTTGATATTTGGCCGGTGGTAGTGAGTATTCGGATAAGACGGATTTATATTTGTGTAAATAGGCATAATAAAGAAATTCCAGCGGGGCGTAGCTCAGCCTGGCTAGAGCGCTTGGTTCGGGACCAAGAGGTCGCTGGTTCAAATCCAGTCGCCCCGACTTAGATACAAGTCCTTATTTAAAAGCTACTTACGAAACGGCCGCTCGATGCGGCCGTCGGCGTTTCTTGGCCTTGGAGATACCTTTGGAGATACCTTTTTTGTGACAAAAGGGAGAAAACCGGCGTGTCGCCTCTATTGCCTTGTACGTGGCCACAGTGGCCCTTTGGAGCCTCGCAGAAGCCCGCTCATCGGTAGCATGGCCTGTGTAAGACTCTGCTGCACAGGTGGCATTTGGCAAATCAGCAATCGAGGCCGGAGCTGGGGCCTATTGTTGTCTTGCCCGCCCACCTCCAAACACCGGAACCGATGCTGTTGGAAAGCCCGAAACCATTTCAGGGCTGGTCTCTGGTCTTTCGACCGTCCGACCTAGTGGCAATATGACCAACCATGAAATACCATAGAAAGGATGCGGGATTCCCTGATTACCGGCTAACAAGCATGCATATACCATCGCTATGGTAACGAAGAAGACTACGACCACCCAGTACAAGACGATTGAGGACTGGCTGGAGCGGCATCCCAAAAAGGTAAAGATGCAGAGGGCCTTTGATGCGCTGTGTCGCCTCTTCCAGCATGAGGATAAGCAGAATCTGGATTGGTGGCACGCTGTGGGGCGCCAAGCTCTTATCTTGTATCCTATCGATGGCCGGCGCTTCGGGCAGAATTTCATTCAGAAGCTGGCCAAGGGCCTGCCTAGCCCCAACAACCGCCCCAAATCTGAACTGCCCACCAGCTACGAGCAGGACAAAGAGAATACTCTTTTGCGTGCGCGTAAATTGGCCAACATATTCTCAGGAGAGGAAGAGAAACTGCAGAATCTCGACCGAACCCTGACCGTTCACCACATAATGGGCCTTTTGACCGTTGATGAGGAGAAAAACCAAAAGAGCTGGGAAAAGTTCGCCGCGGAATGTATCGCTAAAGGCTGGAGTGCGCGCGAACTGCGGCGGGAGATCCAGAACGACAGAGGCGTTAAGAGTAGTGCCGGTGGACGGCGTCCAAAACCGAAGACAACGGTGACTGCGGCAATTGCAGTGCGAGATTTCATCCTGTCAGCAAGGCGCTGGCTGGCTTGCTACGAACAATGTTTGGAAGGACACGAACCGCCACTGAAAAACGTGCCAAAAGCCGAGTTCAACAAGATTCTCCTCAAAGAGGTGACGGACGCCGCTGACTTGTTAGAGGATGTCGGGGGCACCGTGGAGAAGGCATGTCATACGCTTCAGTCACTCGCGGAGAAAATCCAAAACGCCATGGAAAAAGCCGCCGACAAACGGGCCCGCGGCAAGAAGGCCAGGTCAGCCAAGGCTTGAATTGCTCCGTCATCGGCGCCTTGGCAGAAGCATTGGACTTTGGCCGGACTGACCGATTCCCGGCGGACTACTGGCATTAAGCGATAACCTCAAACCCGTGCCCGAGCCACACACACTTTTCTTGCGTGGTATGGGCGTTTTTAGCCTTCTCGACTTCGCTTGGCGACAATGCATCAATCGGTGGCAATGCCGTAAACGTCAAAGAATCGCCATCCCCTATCGCAGCCCGAACTCCGAAGAAATGGTCGTTTGTTGGGGATCTGAAGAAACGGATGGGTTTGTGGGAGGCAGCACAAAACCTACCGGATCGGGAAAAACTAGAACCGGTGATCGCTGTTTTGTGTAGGCAGGAGAGTTAATCGTCACATTGCCACGTACCGGTAGACCAGCAACCCACAATTGGCCGAGTCCATCGCCTTCAGAGACACGCATCGACAAGTTAGAGCGTTTACACGGTTTGCCGCCAAGATCGACGCCTAGGTGCTAAACCTACTGTGAATACAGCAGAAGTGAGGTTTGCATGTGTGCAGCTATCAACAGCAGGGTACACGCACCGGCCCATTTCGGCCCCCGAGGAACTTGTACGCCGAAACGATAGCCGGCCAGGATACCGACTCCTGTTAGCATAGACGCGAGCATTCCAGCCATCAGCCCTATCGAGCACTGGTGGATGTTCAGGGACGCGAGGACGAAACCCCATGCCAAGACAAGTACCCTCGCACTGGATGTCATTCCCAAGAGCGTCATGGTTCGAGCAACACCCGATGTCTCTCTGGGGACATGACTCAGTTTACCCATCGAGAACATCCTTAACGCCAGAATGAGCACTAAGACCGTATCGGCATAGACCACCCATACTCCCACGCGATGCGTCGCCTCGACGCCTAAAAGCCAGCCACCAACCAATAGTGCGAATTGCAGGATCGCCAAGTTCCAAGACAGTTGGCATACTCGGTACCGCGATAGCCTAGTAAGCCCTGCGCCCAACGTACATGCTGACGTGAACAGGGCAATCCCAAAGCCAAGGCAGAGTCCCACAAAGTCGAACCAACTCACTTATCTTCTCCTTACTACGAACATACCGACGCGCCCCTGATCCGTAGTCGGTTGTAGTGCGGGATTGGCGCAGCCGGTCATAAAATGCTGGATCAAGCGTCAAGCCTGAGGAAGCTCACGCTGGAGCCGGCGCATCTTGCGTTTTGGACTTCTCGGCCATTTCGCGTTCGGCGATCAGGTCTTCCAGTCGCTCCTTCTCGCGCAGCAATTCTTCTAGCGACATGCCGGACTGGTCTTTAGCCTTGAACCCTGGAAAGGGAAAGTTGATCGACTGGCCGCGCAACCATTCGTCGATCTGCGGCTCATTTTTCTTGTACATGTAAAGTCCCAGCGAGGCAACGCTGAGGCCCACGACGAAACCGGTCACATGATCTGATGTGATAGTCATAAGTGTTATTCTCCTTTGAATCTATTGTGAGAATTCAGTTAAACCGTATGGGGATTCCCTGTGGCATCCGCCCGAATCCTTCCAGCACCTCTCCGTGGACCTTCGACACATTCTGAAGTTCCTCCAACAAGGTGCGGAAGGGGTGCGCTCCGCCAGCAGTAATAGCGTATTTAAGTAGTCCCTGTAATGCATTAAGTATTCGCGCTCGCTCAGGAGCGTCAGTATCGGGGCCGATCGTCAATTCGTAGCGGGACTGGCCGTTTCCGCGCCCGCGCACTTCCACAGGCCGAACTTGTACGCCGGTTGGAGGAGGCGAGATCAAGTGCCGCCCGAAGGACGCCAGCCAAGTGATAACCGAGGCCGTGAGGAAGTTGCCGCGAATAAAGGCTGTGACAAGATAAGCCAGCGAGAGCACTTCTGGATCGAACCGGCCGCGCTCACAAAGCTCCTTCCTGGCATGGTCTACCACCGCCCATGCCGTGCCAACTCCCGCCAGCCAGTCCCATCGTGTCGGCGATCCGTTGGCCATCTTCAGTCCGTGCATCACGAGCGACAAAGCCAGCGCAGCGGCAGAAATAGTGGCGCTGCCGCCAAGCGCGGGCTGCTGCTCAGGTTCAGCCAAGAGCCGAACCGGCGCGGAGCCGCAATCGAGCGACAGATGAAAGGCGATGCGTAGTACAATTTCCTCCTGGCTGATCTTGTGGGGGTTGAAACGGACCAGGATGGACCGCGTGATGGGAGAAAAACTAATCGAGTCCATCCCAGGATGTTCGCGGACCCCGGCAAGCATCCGCTGCACGTCTCCAGGTGCAACCGACAGTCGGCGCGGACCCGCCCCGGAAGGGAATGAGCCACCGTCACGACCGGCTTCTTGGATGCGATCATCGAGCCCTCCGTTCTACATCATGCAATAACAGCCGTGACGAGTTGAGCACTACGGCTACAGTGCAACTGTTGTGGAGCACCGCGCCCAGAAAACCGGCAGAACGCCAATTGAGGCCAGTACGATTCCTAGCGTGTTCACACCTACCGCCGCCGCGAAATTCTGCCGTATGGTCTGCATCGTCCGACTTGCCAGATGAATGACCGCTGG
>CAWJPM010000005.1:0-402501 GCA_963844755.1 Pirellulales bacterium | reverse complement strand
TGCTCTAAGGCCGCGCCACAAATCCGGCAAACAGCGGATGCGCCGGGTGGGCTGCGATTTGAACTCGGGATGGTACTGCACGCCGACGAACCAGGGATGGTCGAATATTTCCACGATTTCCACCAGCGCACCGTCGGGACTGGTGCCGGTCACCTGCATGCCATGGGCGGAAAATTGCTGACGGTATTGGTTATTGAATTCATAGCGGTGCCGATGCCGCTCGGAAATCTGGTTTGCGCCGTAAGCCTTGGCCGCCTTGCTTTCGGGGACGAGTTTGGCCGGCTGGGCGCCGAATCGCATGGTGCCGCCTTTATCGGTAATGGTTTTTTGCTCGTCCAACAGGCAAATCACCGGATGCGGATTGTTCTTGTCGAACTCGGTGGAGTTGGCCCCCTTGAGTTCCAGAACGTTACGGGCGAATTCGGCCACAGCGGGCTGCATGCCCAGGCAGATGCCGAAATAAGGGATGCCCCTTTCGCGTGCGAAACGCACGGCGTCGATCTTTCCTTCGATGCCGCGCTCACCGAACCCGCCGGGCACCAATATGCCGTCCACTGCGGAAAGCAGGCTTTCGGGTCCCTCGCGCTCGACCACCTCGCTGTGGATGCGCTCGACTCGCACCTTCGCGCGATGCGCAACTCCGGCGTGGTCCAGGGCTTCGTAAATCGACTTATATGCGTCGCGATGTTCGGAGTATTTGCCCACCACGGCGATGGTTATTTCGTGCTCTGGATTTCGCAGCCGGTGCAAGAGATCGCGCCAGTCTTGCATATTCAAGGGGCCGGCCTTCAGGTTCAGCTTGCGGACGATCAGTTCGTCCAGCCCGTGATCGACCAGGCTCATGGGCACCTCGTACACCGAGAAATCCTTGTCCTTTTCCTCGATCACGGCCTCGATGGGCACGTTGCAGAAGAGGGCGATTTTCGCCCGATCGTCGCGGCTCAGCGATCGCTCGGTGCGGCAGATGAGCACGTCGGGCTGGATACCGATTTGCCTCAGAATACCCACCGATTGTTGCGTGGGCTTGGTCTTCAGTTCGGCGGCGGCCTTTAAGTACGGCACCAGGGTCAGATGAATATACAGGCAATTTTCCTTGCCGTAATCCAGAGAGAATTGTCGTATGGCTTCTAAAAACGGCTGGCTTTCGATGTCCCCGACCGTGCCGCCGATCTCGGTTATAACCACGTCCACGCCTTCGCCCGCCGGCATGGCCAGGGCGGCCTTGATCTCGTTGGTAATGTGCGGGATCACCTGCACGGTCTGGCCTAAAAATTCCCCGCGGCGTTCTTTATTGATCACCGACAGGTAGATTTGGCCGGTCGTGTAATTCGAGTGACGATTCAACGGGCTGTTGGTAAATCGCTCGTAGTGGCCCAGGTCCAGGTCGGTTTCGCTGCCGTCGTCCAGTACGTACACCTCGCCGTGTTGGTACGGGCTCATGGTGCCCGGATCGACGTTGATGTACGGATCGAGTTTTTGCATGCGTACCGACAGGCCCCGCTGCTCCAACAACATGCCGATCGAAGCGCTGGTCAATCCCTTGCCCAACGAACTAACCACGCCGCCGGTTACGAAAATGTGCTTGCTCATAATGCGCCTATCCTTGCTAAGTTTCCTCCTATCAAAAAGACTATTATAGAATAGTAGAGGATAAGACGGAAGTAGCCGTCAAAATGGCATAACTTAGTGAACTTTTCGGCCAAAATGCTTAATGCTTTGCCCTGAACGGCGGGACAATTTGTCCTAATCGCTTCATTTCCACTCCCACTCCCGCTTATCCCATTCGGTCGAGGGAGAGTCTTCTGTATGCTGGTCTTTTCCCAGCTTGTGCATAACACGGAATTTTTCTTCCCAACCTTGACGGGGCCGGCGGGCCGAACGGATGATCAATTGACCGGCCTGGATTACCATTTCCACTTCTTCGCCCCAGTTAAGATGTTCCATCCAAGTTTTAGGAATCTGCACGACCTGGGACTTGCCAATACGAATTATACACGTTTTGGTGACATTACCCATATTATGGCTTTCTCAATTTCACGCCTTATTGTTATTACATTGTACTCCCGACTTTGGCATGGTAGTGAACGAAAGTGATATTATTGCAGAGTGGTGAGGAAATCTTTATAATACGGCTTATGACGTTTATTATATAACACGTTAGTGGTAATCCCGTTAATTAATAAGTGAATCGTTGCCATTTTAAGGAGCAAATCTATGCCCATCCAACCTCCTAACCCACCCGAACGAAATATGCCTGTTAAATTTGTCTTTCCATTTTGGTTCAAAGTTAGCTCCGTAATTATAGTGGTATTGTTGGCCGGGTTTCTGGGTTGTGAATCAAAAGAACGTAAGGAAGAAAATGAAAGATTAAAGCGTGCCCGGATAGAGGCTGCACATGCTCAACTTGGGTTATTCAAAACACCTTTGGCTATGTATAATATGGATCTTGGTTCTTATCCTACTACCAAACAAGGTTTATTAGCTCTGCGTAATCCACCAGCCGATTTACCCAATCCAAAAGATTGGAATGGTCCTTATATTGATAATGATGTTCCTTTGGATCCTTGGAAGCATCCTTATAAATACATTTCACCCGGGAAACATAATCCAGATTATGATTTATGGTCTCTTGGATCAGATGGAATTGATGGTTCCGATGACGACATATTTTTGAAACACGAATAATAGATGCAGATGGGATTGAGAAAAGCACTAATTGTTCCCAAACAATAATCCATGAATCTTCACCGGTATGGGAAATAAAACCGGAAAATTGATATGTCAATTATCGACAAAATACGTCAAAAAGTCCGAAACAGAGATTACTATTTGTCTTCCCATGCAGAGGAGGAGATGGCCGAGGACTCATTCGAACGTCTGGACGTGGAAAATGCCATTTTGAGGGGATTTGTGCAGAAGAAGCTGACGCACGATCCGAGAGGTACAAGATATCGCGTGGAAGGCCCGGCAAATGACGGCCGGTTGATGCACGTGCTTTGCCGTTTGAAAGAAACGGGATCTCTGATTATAATTACTGTATACGAAAAGGATTAATTAATATGAAATGCGAGTTTTGCAATTCAGACACGAACCGAAAAATCGTCCGGAAACAGCACTGGTTAAAAGGCAAACTCTACTTAGTTGAGAATGTCGAGGCGGAGGTCTGTCCCGAATGCGGCGAAAGATACTATCATGCCACGATTCTGGACAAAATCGACCAACTGATCGGCAGCGACCATCCGGTAAAAGAAACTATGTCCGTGGAAGTGCTCACGGTATAAGAGGTGATCTTCTCACGCGGAGCGTGAGGAGCACTTTTCCACAAACGCCCGATAGTCTTCTGGGGTGTCTATGCCAAAAGTCGGTTCATAAACAACGCCGACCAGTATTGAATAACCCGCCTCTAAAACCCGCAATTGCTCGAGTTTTTCCAATTTTTCCAGCGGCGAAGGGGGCATGGCTGCCAGTTTTAGCAAGAAATCGCGGCGATAGGCGTAAAGTCCTACGTGCTGGTAGAATTTGGGCGGATCGGAGTTAAACAGGACTTTTTCCTGCTCCCGAGGATAAGGAATCGGGCTGCGACTAAAATAAAGTGCTTTCCCTCGATGATCGAAGACAACTTTCACGCAGGCCGGGTCTTCCCATTGCTTCCGATTGCGAATCGGCGTGGCCAAGGTGGCCATCACTGCCTTGCGATCGTCTTCCAGGAGTTTGATAACCAGATCGATCGACTCGCCGGCCAGTTCCGGCTCGTCGCCCTGCACGTTAACAATGATATCCGCGTCCGTGAGCCCTCGGGCGACCTCGGCCACCCGATCGGTGCCGCTTGGGGCTTGAGGATTGGTCATCACCGCCTGCCCGCCGAAGGCTTGCACCTCGCGAAAAATCTCCTCGTGATCGGTCGCCACGCACACGCCCAACGGACGCCGGGCACGCAGGGCGGCCTCGTACGTGTGTTGGATCAGCGACTTGCCGGTCTCGCGAAGCAACAACTTTCGCGGCAAGCGGGTGGAGGCGAGCCTGGCGGGGATAACAAGATAACTTTTTTCTACAGGAGGATAATGAGCCGGATCTGTCCTTATGGAACGTAGCGGGGAAATCCGAACATCGGTCGGATCAGTTTGTAGCGAAGTGTCCAGATGCTGAGACATTAGGGCTTCCTTGCCTATCCGGAAAGCCCTTCTCATATCTCAATTTCGTTTTTTTGCCAAGGTCAAACTAGTGCTCCGTCAATCCTCAATAGACTCGATTGGCAAATTACGTAGGTTATGCTTTAGCATAACGGAAACATCTACCACGATACATGTTATGCTAAAGCATAACCTACATCTCGCTTACTCCAGTCCAGCAAAGAAGTTATGTAAATTAAAGAATCATCGCTTGACAGACGAATCTATAATAGTATAATTACATGCTATTAGAGGAGTATGACATGATATCCAAAACCGGCATCCATGCTTTAAGGGCCTTGTCGGCACTGTCAAGACTGCCCGAGGGAGAATATGCCGGGGCGGGCGACGTCGCCGATGAGATCGGCGCTCCGCGGAATTACCTGGGAAAATTATTAAAAACCCTGGCGGACGAGGGATTGCTTGTCTCGCAAAAAGGCAAAGGCGGCGGTTTTCGACTAGCCCGCGATGCCTCCCAAATCTCGCTTTACGAGGTCATGGATCCAATCGAGCACGTCGGGCGATGGACCAATTGCCTATTGGGCCACGGCGAATGCTCCACACAGAGCCCCTGTACGTTGCATAACAGATGGGGAAAGGTGCGAGACGCCTATCTTGGGTTCCTCCGCGAGACCACTGTGGCCGACGTAACCACATAAGGAGCGGCAGCAGTATGTAATTTGAAATAATGTCTATTATTCCTATTCAGATATTCGCATGCGATTCTATTATAAACAATCATTTTAATGAAACAATTATTGGGTCCGCATTTTATTACTGTCCGCGGCCCACTTCCCGTCATAATATTGAAACAAATAAAGGGAGATAACTGTAATGAGCAATTCGATGGAAGATCGTGCTGAAAAAATTCGCAAACTGGAAGAAATCATCAAGTCGTTGCACGGCGGTGCGGAGCCGGCAACGGTCAAGGCGCAACTTAAAGACATCGTGCGCCGAACCGACTCGGCCGAGATCGCCGCCAGGGAACAGCAGCTCATGGCCGGAGGCATGCCGGTGGATGAAGTCCGCTCGATGTGCGATCTGCACGCCGAGGTGCTGAAGGAAATCATAACAGAGCCGCCGGCCCGCGATTTTCCGCCCGGCCATCCGATCGACACCTTCCGCCGCGAAAACGAGGCCCTTCATCGCTTAGTGGAGCAAATACGAGCGACCGTTGCCCAACTCCGCCAACTGCCGGAATCGGAAGAGTGGCGAAAAACGATCATTCGCCTGCGCCAAGGATTTAACGAACTTGCGGACATCGACAAGCATTACCAGCGCAAGGAAAATCTCTTGTTTTCTCGGCTGGAGGCGCACGGCATTACCGGCCCCTCGAAGGTGATGTGGGCCAAAGACGACGAGGTGCGGCAGTTGCTGAAACGCGTAGATCGTGTGCTTTCCAAAGAATCGCTTAAGTTTGACGAGGCGCTGGAACTGATAGCCACGACGGCCGAACCTGCTTTGAATTCGATTGCCGGGATGATCTACAAGGAAGAAAACATACTCATCCCGATGGCGCTCGGGCGCTAACCGATGAGGATTGGGGCGAAATCTGGCGAGATACGCCCAGTTACGGCTGGTGCCTGGTCGAGCCGCGCGAAGGTTATAATCCTTCAGTTCCGGGTGGTCCGTCCGCATTGGCCGGGCAAGCCGCCGATCAGGCCCTGACATTATCTTCCGGCAGTCTGAAGCCCGACGAATTGCGGGCCCTGCTGGGCACGTTGCCGTTTGAGCTTACCTTTGTCGATGCCGACGACCGCGTGCGTTATTTTTCCGAAAGCCCGGACCAAATCTTCAAGCGCACCAAGATTATCCTCGGGCGCAAGGTTCAAAATTGCCATCCCCCTGCAAGCGTGCACATGGTGCAAAAAATCCTGGACGATTTCCGCGGCGGCCAGCGCAATGTGGCCGAATTCTGGATAAACTTACAAGGCAAGTTCGTAAATATCCGTTATTTTGCGGTGCGCGACGCCGATGGAAAATACCTGGGCACGCTGGAAGTGACCCAAGATCTGACGCACCTGCGGGCCCTCGAAGGCGAACGCCGCCTGTTGCAGTATGATTAGAGACTTGGCATAATAGTCGCGGTTTCTTAGCTTTTCCATAATGTCATCGAACAATTGGAACCGCGAATTATGCCCAATCAAACTCTAGGCGGCAAAATATTCGAACGTCTCGACCAGTTGAACGAATTCGAGCGTGCTCCCATTGCGCCCGATAATCTTAAACCGGGCCGATATTTCGCGGCCATGTTCACGGGCGAACACATTGCCGCCACGGAATTCGTCATTGGCGTGCTTTTTGTCTCTTTTGGGGTCGGGGCATTCGATGTTTTAGTGGGGCTTATCCTGGGCAATCTGATGGCCGTGCTTTCCTGGGCCTTTATTTGCGCACCCATCGCCGTGCAAACACGGCTCACACTTTATTGGTATCTGCGCAAGATCGCTGGGCCGGGCGTGATGGCGATATACAACATGCCAAACGCCATATTGCACTGCATTCTCGGTGGGGCCATGATCACCGTTTCCGCCTCGGCGATCCGCCTAATCTTCAGCATTCCAGAACAGACGAAATGGTATCCCGACGACTATCGCTTCGTGCTCTTGGTCTTGGGCGTGGGGGCCGTGGTTGTGACTATCGCGATTTTAGGGTTCGCCAAGCTTTCGCAGTTCTCGGCCGTCTGTTCGCCGTGGATGACGGTCATGTTCGTTGTGGGCGGATTGTCGATGCTGCCGCTGTTGGGCCGGGTGGAGAGTTTTTCCGATTTCTGGCGGATCGCAAACGAAAAAATCTGGACCGGCCAAGCTCCGGCAGGCTCGACATCGCTGAGTTTTTGGCACGTTGCCATGTTTGCCTGGATTTGCAACCAGGCCACTCACCTGGGTTTGACCGACATGGCAATTTTCCGTTACGCGCGGCGTTCGAGTTACGGTTTTTACTCGGCCTTTGGCATGTATTTGGGCCATTATCTGTCTTGGATTTGCGCCGGCATATTGGGCGCCACGGCCGCCGCGGTTTTACGCCGGCCGCTTATCGAACTCGACTCAGGAAACATCGTCTACACTTGCCTGGGGCAATGGGGGCGCTGACGGTCGTTATCGCCGGCTGGACCACGGCAAATCCCACGCTGTATCGGGCCGGCTTGGCCTTGCAGGTCGTAACGCCGGGGTGGCCGCGGTGGTTTGTGACCCTTAACGTGGGTGTGATTACAACCACCATCGCCTGCTTCCCATTTGTATTTACAAAATTGCTCGATTTTGTAGGAATTTATGGCCTGTTGTTCATGCCTGTGGGGGCTATCGTATTTGTCGAGCATTGGCTTTTCCCCTGGCTGGGTTGGAACCGGTTTTGGGCCGCCCGCCGGGGATTGCTCTTTAACATGCCAGCTTTAATCGCATGGTGGGGATCGTTGCTAATCGCCCTGGGCATTTGGGAGCTGGGTTGGCTGCACCTGTTCTTTCTGCCCATACCCGTGTGGTTTTTGACGGCGGGATTCTATATCGCTCTTGCTTCCTTAAGCGGTGCCCGGCGGACGTTGCCGCCTTTGCCCGCCGATGTGCCGGCAATCTCGCCCGCAACCGCGCCGGCAACTCCCTTTTGCATGAGTAAAACACAAAAAATCGCGTACTATCTTTTTGGCATTATCGCTTTGCTAAGCCTGCTGGCCATGCTGGCCCTGGCAATTGCGGCGTTCAAAGAAAGCGTTACAAAAGCCGATCTCCAAGGCTATCTCATACCCGCCACGGCGATCTACTATCTCACCAGCATCCCATGGCTGTACTATCGCGAAAAGCTGCATCCAGCCTAGTGTGCCGCAAAGCCGAAAGTGAAAGATCGGGTACCACTGGCTCCGCCAGTGCATATTTGGATATCTGGCAGGATCTGCACTGGCAAAGATTTGTAGGGTGCATGAAACGCACCATATCCTAAATTTTGTGGTGCATTTCATGCACCCTACACAAATTCACAACCTCGGAGCGTGGTTACAAGTAACCACCCTACAATTCAGCCCAGCATATTAGGCTCTGGCTAGGCCGGGATGATTTTGGTATCCTATTTTTGGGCCTGTAGCTCAGTGGTTAGAGCAGGGGACTCATAATCCCTTGGTCGGGGGTTCAAATCCCTCCGGGCCTACTTACAAGTCTTTATATTACAACAGGTTACGCCAATGTAAGTTTCGGGTAAATATTTTCGGGTAAACGGGCGGGTAAATCGGTTCGGCAATCCGTTCGATACAGCATTACAAATATTCATCATGGTGAAAAAATTTCGGGGTTCTAATTCGTTCGCATCGAGACAGAGAAAAAAACGGCAAAATCATAAACAATTGATGAAAGAACTTTGCCTAAACTGCTACCAGCTTTTCTTGCAATTGTCCCCACCCGTCCCGTCAGTCCAGCCCGAGTTTCAGTAAGATAGGATATCTTGAATCCAGATGGGTGCCGCTCAATGGCGATCCTTACCGCCAAATAATGTCGTTTTGGCATTCTGTCGTTTTGTCGCTCATGCCAATACGACAGAACGACAAAATGTCAAAAAAACGACTGTCGTTCCGATTTCTCAACTGGATGGGGCAATCGAGACCGGAAGTTCTCCATAAGTCCTTATTATATAAGGAGTTAGATGGCTTTGTCTGCATAGCGTAGGCATCGGGGCCGATAGTCGGTCTAGCACCAATTTATTTTGATTTTTTAAATGAACTGCAAAGGACAGACGACCCCCAACCATCGTCTTGTTTATTTAAACTGATCAGAATTGACGCTAGCCCCCTTAAAAGCGATGTCTATGCTCCGGGCTGGCGAGGTTGCAGCCGAGGAGAAACACCAAGTTTGGTGAACTCATCCTTCATCACCGAAAGGACATAATCGACGTTCTCGGGCAGAGTGAGGATTGAGTCGTGGATTGTGGTGGTCCAACAATCGGGCTTCTCTCGGCGAATTCGTTCGCATACCGTGTAGATGACGTACTTGCTCTCTGCATACTGAGCTTTGATCGCAAATTGTCCATGCGGCTTTTTGTCATCCGTCGTTTTCTCCCCTTTTTTCTGCTCTCGGATGAACTCGGCCATGCTCGGGAACAGTTTATCGAACAGTCTCTTGACCGGTAATTTTTGAGCGGCAGCATAGTTCGGAGAGAACAATGCCGTCTTCATCAATTGCACTTTGACTTGTTGCCTCGTAAACTTTCCTCGGTCTGCAAGGAGTTGGTAGAGGTCGGTTTCGCAAAGGCGAAGGTAATCATCGCATTCGGCCCCCGCCGCCTTTGCAATCAATCCGATGAATAATGGCTGTGAATTCTTGATGTCAATCTCAATCAACGGGCTACCGCCAACTCGCAGATAAGCACGCAGTTCCCTCACGAGATTGGATACGTTGGAATAGAAACGACGATTACGGGGATCACACTTAAAGAACCACGACCGATCTCGAATCCATCGGATTTGTTCACGATACGCATCTATCCTGGCTTTGATAGTGCCTCGGCGACCATCCTCGGTGAACGAACGCCGAGCCGCATTCTGCAAAACATCATCGGGAACGCCATCAATCTCCACTGCTCGCAGATTTCTGACAAGCCATCGTTGCACCGGGTACTTGATGTTCGGGGCCTCTTCCAGACGCTTCAAGACCTTGGCATCACTGATCTGAACCTTACGGAAGGTTGCCTCTCTATATGCCTTGTTCCAAAACCTGTAGCCATACGCTTGATGCCCTTTCATTCCTCGTGGAACCTCGATCCCAAATCCGTATGGATCGGTCACAATCTTGGTGCGTTCGAGAATACTGGTGTCCAACAGTCGCTTAATTGTCTTCCGCCAGTCGTAGATCCGTTCGTCGGCATAATTGTAGGCAAGGTCGGTCCAACCATCCCTGGCCTGACCTTTGGTGACCCTAAACAAATGGAGCAGTTGAAATACACAGTAGGCAGGTTCCAATAGGCTTCCGAGCTTTTGCTTGTCTTCATCGCTGAAATTCTCTGGTACATAACACCATCCCAGGCCCTTTTTCTTGGGCCTTCCCACCTTCTTTGCCGTTAATAACTGTGTGTTGGTCATGCTATTGTTTTCACGGAAATTATTTGGCTGTAAATCACTGTTTTTTAGGCATTTAAGCGTTATATCGCAACTATACCTCCGGTCAAGTGGAGAAGGAGAGAAGAGAGGGGAAAGAGAAGAAAGAGAAGAACAGTTTAAGATGATAGGGACCAAGGAAGGTTTTGGATTGAAAACAGACCAAGATACAAGGGAAGTAATTGGACAACAAAGAAGGCTCCTATCATCAAAGGATGGAGCGTCTTGGATAAGATCCAGACAATCACCTTTAGTTTCCTGGTTTGATTTCGACAATATAGATATATTCAACGGTATTGTTCCTTTCAAGCCCGAGTTGGCTGCAACCTCCTCGGGCTATTCTTTTCAATTTGTCAGCAGCAGTTTTAGTCGCTCAACTTCGTCTCTTGTGTAATACCTTCTGGCCCCACCGGTGATCGTGGTTGTTGGTGGTAGCCATCTACCCTCTCGCACCTGGTTGTAGGCTGTCCAGATATTCATCTGCAACTCAGTAGCCACCTCGCTGATAGTGTAAAGCCCCGCCAACCGTCTTAGATGGCGGGCGTCGATTTTTGTGTTCTTCTTCATAAATGCCCTCCAACATATAATAGTGTCGCAACAACAGATTTCACCAAAATAGTCGGCATAATTTTGTTAGAAACTGTGGGTGACGGGATACATACTCGTATGACAGTAAAACTTCGCATCAAGAAACTCTACGATGCCGCTTGGAACGTTTTCCGGTTCCAGTACAACTTGGCTGTCGCCGACCGAGATGATTATCAGTCCAGAATGAAACATCGCCTCGACCAGAAGGTGGCCTCCGAAATACAACTTCACGTCGATGCTGCTATCGGTCGAATCCAGGTGGACGGTCTGCCGAATCCGCAGATTATGACGAAACGAGAGTTTTATGAACTTCTGGCCCTCGAAAAAACAATCGAAGAGATAGCAGACCGAATTGAGGCCAACGCCAAATTCTCCGAATCCGGCAGCCTCTTACCGACCCTTGGGCTTTCGTGGCAGGAAGATATCCTCCCACTCATCAACGGCCAGCAGTCTCCCGGCTACATGCCACTTGAAAACGTCAAAAAGTTCCTGGGGATGGTTAGAAATGCCGAGCAGCAGTTGCCAGTTGATTCGGCTGAGGTGACCGCCGACCATTTTCGGAAACTGAGGCGAGAATTGATCGGATTCTTGGAAAAAGCCCTGAAATTGCAGGAACCTATTTGGTGCATTATCTGAGGCAAAAACCAAAGGAGAATACTGGTTTCAGACATCTGGGTTCATCGTTACAAATTTTGCAATCTTGGGATCGCCAAAACATATATTTTGCGGTACAATGTACGGCTACCGTACACGCCATTCCCCATTAAGGTGATACCATGAATGCTATTCACCCCAGCGAAACCTGGAATCTGAAGCAACTTACTCGGTACGTGGTGACCGGGCTCGACAAGATTCAACGGCTCAGCCGCCGCACGTCGGTCGAAACCCATCGGGTCGGCCATGCCCTTTCCATCGTCCAGCAGATGACCAAGCCGTTCGGTAAGTGGACGAAATGGCTCGCCAAGCACGACATTCCACGTATGACAGCCTGGGAGGCGGTCCAATTATTCCAGGCGGCATCGGAAGAAGATGTTGCGTTGTTGACCATCACCGAAGCGAAGGTCAAGTTTGGAATCTACCCCGAATTCATGGTTGACGACGAACCCAATTCACAGACCACCGCAGCAAGGCAGGAGGGAGATACTGAACAGCAGGTGAACATTCTTTACCGAAGGTTAAAGGGAGCACTTGAAACCGCTAGTTCCCTAGAATGGGAGCGAGAGATTCTTTACTCGGAGGAGGTGAACGAAATTCTCCAATTTTGTCAGCAGTTGATGCAAACGATCAATGAACAGCGAAAAATGGTTCACAAGCCGAAGCCAGAGAACACCAAGCGTTATCTAGCCCACCTCCGTTCGATATGAAGAGCATCGGCATCATTGACGCTGAGCTACTCGCCAGTCAAAGGCATCGGTTCCCGAATTTGGCTGCCATGAAAATATCGACATGGCACAAGGGACGGAGCGATGTGGTTTCTTTGCTGCCGGATTATCGGTATGTTATTGACTTCGACCGGGTGTACGTCTGCTGCGTGTTTACCGAGGTTGCCAAGGGCATTCCGCCTAAGATTTTGAAGTTGCCCAATGTGCGATACGGCGGCACAGGTTTTTTCTTTGATAAAGCCCCGCCGCTGGCGAAAGCAATTGAACATAGTCAACCTGACTATGACCTCTATACTGGCTGGCTACAAGGTCGGACTGGGGCGAACCTCAAATATTATACCGACTACTCCCTCGGATACTTATCCAGGGGTTGCTTCCGCCGCTGTCAGTTTTGTATCAACCGCAATTCCCGAAAGGCAGTGCGAGCATCGCCAATGAAGGAGTTTTACGACCCGAACCGGAAACATATCTGTTTGCTCGACGACAACATCTTGGCCTACAAGGAGAGTGAAGCATTACTGTCGGACCTGATTTATACCTGTGAGCGAGACGGAAAATCATTCGAGATTAAACAAGGCTTGGACATCCGTTTGATGACGCCCAAAATCGCCAAGTTGCTCCAGGCTGCTCCCTATCACGGCGAACTCATTTTCGCTTTTGATGACATTAAGGATGCAGTCTCGATTCGACGGGGGCTGGATATCTTGCGGAAGTATCTGCCTAGCAAAGGAGCGAAGGGCTACATTTTATGCGGCTTTGAGGATAATTCTTGGCGGGACATTGCCAGCGTGTTTCGACGGTTGCAGATTCTCTGGGAGGCCCAGGTCATCGGATACTTGATGCGGCACCAAGACCACCGTTCGGCATCGCCTGTGTGTCGTCCCATCTACACGCTTCTGGCCCGCTGGATTAACCAACCGCAGTTTCAGAAATGTATATCATTCAGAGATTTTTGCGAGAAAAGCGGTGGCAAGGCTACACGAGCCGTGACTGCATTTCAGAAAACGTATCCTGCGGTTGCTGCTGAATACTTCGACATGAAATACCAGTCAATTACTCGCTCAGTGTTACAATTTTGAGAGCATTTACAGCGTAACCCGTTTTGGCTATCATGAGAAGATGCATAGCGGAGGCAGCGTAAGGACACACGCATGACATCACCAAACGAATATGAACCGCCCAAACCAAGCATTGGAGACAATCTTAACGCCCTTGCCCGTGCAGGCATCGGGTCAATTCCCCTTATTGGGGCTGCTGCCACAGAATTGCTGAACGTGTTGGTCACACCGCCGCTTGAAAAGCGACGTAGGGGATGGATGGAGTCAGTTGGTGAAGCTCTACGAGCCTTAGAACAGGATGGGCGTGTGCGACTTGAAGGTCTTCAGACGAACGATGCGTTCATTGATACGGTCATGCACGCTTCCCAGATAGCCGTAAGGAACAGCCAGCAAGAGAAGATCGATGCTTTACGAAATGCAGTTCTCAATGCTGCTTTGCCCAACCCTCCCGAGGAGTCGATACAGCAAATATTTCTCAATTATGTTGACACTTTTACAGTCTGGCACCTACGTATCCTGCGTCTATTCGACGATCCTAAACGCTGGTTCATAGAGAATGGACGACAACCTCAGTTTTCAGGCGGAAGTTTGTCAGTTGTCTTGATAGCCGCCTTTCCCGAATTAGATGGTAGACGATATTTTAACGACCTGATCGTAAAGGATTTGTACTCCACGGGACTGCTTGGTGTGGAGACACTCTATGCCATGATGAGTGGTAGTGGAATGTTGGCAGGCCGATCAACGGATATAGGCAAGCAGTTCATTAATTTCATTACGCATCCAAAGGTTACTGGATAAAGGCAGGTTTGCCTTTAAAATATTCTTATTTATTAATTATCTATCAAAGGTTCAGTATGTTTAACAATCAACCGCTCCCTGTTCCCAGTGTTAGCGAGGAAGATGCGTTTCATTTCATCGTGCGATTACTGCGAGAGGGAACTAAGTCTGAGTATTCAAATTATGGATATGACTTGTATATCCCGAATGTTATACGCCAATATCTAATCAAGGTATGCGGATTCCAAGACGGAAACATCATGGTACAAGATCGTGAGATTTCACCTGTCTTCTATGCTGCTGCTTGGGAATTGAGTAGAAGAGGAATTATCAGACCTGGAGTAACGAGATTTGGCACTCAATCTACTGATGAAGGTAGTTCGGGTGCTGGATTTGCAGTCATGCCATCAGGTCGCAAATGGCTCCAGGAGGCAGGACAGTATGATTTTGTACCTATAGATCCTGGTCGCTTTTCGTCACTTCTCAATAGCTTCACGCCTAAATATGGCCCAGGATTTCAGGAACGTTCACAGGAAGCGATTAGATGCTACGGGGCAAATGCCTACTTAGCTTGCTGTGCAATGTGCGGAGCGGCGGCGGAATCCATTCTTCTCTCAGTAGCTTCCACAAAAGATGGAGATGAGAGCAAAGTAGGAAAAATGTACTTGAGCAGTGGAGGACGAGGGCGAACAGAGAAATACATTCTCAGCCAACAGCGGCAGCCCCTACAGGAAGAGTTCCGTGGCTACTTGAGCTTATTAAAATATTGGCGTGACTCTGCATCACATGGGAAACAAATGGGAATCAAGGACAATGAGGCATATACTGCGTTAGCAGTCCTCCTTCGATTTGCACAGTTCGTCAATGATAATTGGACAGAATTGACAAGTAAATGATATCGCTTTGGGCCGATGGTCGGGTGCTCAACACAATCGTCGTTGAAAAGGGAATGAATCGTGGATGAAGATGTGTGGGATGACGGCGAGGACTCTGAGACGGGAGACGAGGAACCAACCATCCCTTGTCCGTATTGCAAACGCCAAATCCATGAGGATTCGCCCCGCTGTCCCTATTGCGAAAACTACATCTCGGAAGAGGATACCGTTCCTGCCCGCAAGCCTTGGTGGGTCTACTGTGGAGCGGTGCTCGCTTTCTATGTGGTATATCGGTGGATCGCTGGGTGATCTGATGGGGCAGCAGATTTCGGTCATTGTTGAGGCATATCGCCCTGCTGACAAAACTCCACGAATGTGTACAATACTGCTGAACGAACCTTAAGTCACCTCAGTCTTAGGAAAGCAGTATGGCCGCTCATGTCTGCCCCTGGTGGTCTGTTCCGTTCACCATCAACACTTCATTACGTCGCTTTCTTCACGGTCCGCAGAAGATTGTTGGGCCATATGTCAAGCCCGGCATGACCGTGATGGACATGAGTTGCGGTTTTGGTTGGTTTTCGATTCCTATGGCAAGGATGGTCGGTGACCATGGGAAAGTTATAGCCGTAGGTCTCCAACAGCAAAGCTGACTCTTTTCCACTAGACAAACCCGAATGCTTCGTTAAAATGGAAGTCCATGAAGAAACTCACCTACCACCCTGCTTGTCTCCTATTTCCGAAGCTCCCGAAGGACGAACTGAAGGCCCTGGCAGCCGATATCAAAGCCAACGGCCTCCCAAATTCCGTGGTTCGCTACCACGGCCAAGTCCTGGATGGGCGTAAGGTAATTGGATTCGACCGAGAGAAGAAATACTTGGCTAATGCGAAGCGGCAAATCAAAAAAGGTTAAATTAGATCTGCTTCAATTACATTTTGCATAATATTATTGAGCAATCTACACTAACTCCTTCAATCCCCTTAGTGGCACAACCTTGACCACATTCTTGGCGGGCTTGGCCTTGAAGACCGTTTCCTCTTTTGTGAACGGATTGATGCCCTTGCGTTCTGAGGTGGCAGGCTTGTGGACGACTTTGATTTTCAACAGGTTGGAAATATATTGAAGATGCCTGCCCCTTGTTCACCGAGTTCCTTTTTTATGAGCTTGGCGAGTTCATCGAACAGGCAGACAACCTGCTTCTTGGTCAGGCCAGTTGACTCAGCCAAAACGGCGATCATCTCCGTTTTGGTCATGGGTTTTTTGGATGTGGCGGAGTTCATTGGCGTTTCCTTTGGTTAAAGTGGTGGGTAAGCCCATATTTCACCGCCAAGGGGCGGTATTGGCAAGTCCAAACTTGTCAATTTGACAAGTTCAACTCGTTCGTTTCTGAGTTTTCCGGGTTTTCGCCGAGGGTATCAAGCCTGTGCCGAACATCCAACGCCATGAGAAGGCATCTATCCGTTAGCGTATCAAATCCAATCGCCCAATCAGCCCCATCCTCTCTTCAAGGGACCAGATCATAAACTCGCACATAATCGACCATAAACGCATCGGGCAACTTGGCCTTGAGGATGTCGCCGCCCCATTTACCTATCTCGTCGCTCAGGAGGATGTACTCGGGCACCTGCGACACGCCGCCCGCATTGGTTCGCCACGTTTCCTTAGCATCGATGTAGAACACATATTGGTCGGGCAGCCAAAGCAAACCAAACGTGTGCCAGTCTTTCATTACACCCGGCACCTTGGCCACGTATCCCTTGGATTTGTGGTCTTTGCCGTAGCCATCCCAGTGTAAGGTGTGCGGCACCCGTTCATCCAACCAGGGTTTTTCCATGATGTCGATTTCAGTGCCGTCCCGTCCTTCATCGCCTACTTTGTTCACACCAGAGCATGTTATCCAAAACGCCGACCAGTGACCAGGTTGCTCCTGGAGGCAAATCCGGGCGACATAGTAGCCAAATCGATGCTCATACTTACCCTGTGTATTAATACCGGCGTCGATCACCTTGTCGCCTTCCTTAAATGTCTTGATGACCAAATGTCCCTTGCCATCGAGACTCACGGCTTTTCGACCCCACCAGCCGTCCCTTCGTTTCCCCTCGGCTCGGTATCCCCACTTTGTTCTATCTAACTTATTGCCGTCGAATTCATCGTGCCAAACCAGTTTCCACGTCTTGCCCTCAGAGACGAGGGGCAGCGTGTCCTTGGTTTCCTGTCCGATGGCCAAGCGGGAAAACATCACTAAAACTGCCATACTAAGGACCGTTCTTAACGGATTCACTTTGGATTCCTCCTGAAGAGGCATGAAAAACCCTGCCTGTCACGAGGAACAAGCAGGGCATAATTTGGAAGACGTTTTCACTTCCTACAACACTGCTTCCAACGGTAAACAGCGTCCTTCCACCATTTAGAGGTTACCTTAAATCAGCGGAAAGGCAAGGAGCAACTTGTCAATTTGACAGGTTCAACTCGTTCATTTCCGGGTTTTCCGACTTTCCGCCGAGGGAATAAATCCCTGTTAGGCAATCTGGCATAATTTCGACAATTTGGTATAATAAACGCATAGGGCAAGGATTTAGATTAGAAGTTAGCGGAGGCATCTCATGCGTCGGAACTTGAGTTGCATTATCGGTCTGTTGTTCGTGATGTTATTCGCTGGGTTGGCGTCTGCTGCCTTGGCCAAAGCGGTCCCGGCGAAAGGAACGGCCAATGCAGAACTTATCCAAACTCTGAAATCGGCCCACAGGCTCTTGGTCAGTGCCGACTACGACTACGAAGGCCATCGGGCCAAGGCTGCCAAAGAAGTCCGCAACACCTTGGAAGAACTGGGCCACCATCACAAGAAGGCCCAGCCTGGTTTGACTTCCAACAACGGAGCCGTTCCACCGAAGGCCGCTCATGCCAGTCACGAAAAAGTGCATGAACCCCAGGCCACCTCGGATGCTCAATTGCGTGAGGCCCAGCAACTTCTGCAAGGTGGATTGACGCAGTTGAACGTCAGGCACCCCCAGGCCACCGCCAGCGTGAAGGCTGCCATCGGCGAGATCAATATGGCCCTTGCGATCAAGTAGGGCGAACTGCTACTGGCTGAACCTCCAATCCATGTTTCTGGCAAAAAGTTTGCCAACGAAGTAGCCATTGCAGAAGGAGTGGGCTTCCGAATGGTTGAACAACCTCGTCTTCGCTGGTGCCGTGCCGCCGTGTTCATAAAAGCCGATCCAGTCTAATGCACCAACGGAGGACAAATATGCAAATTTCCCATGACCTTCAGCAGTTCCGCAATGATTTTGTCAAGAACTTTCATCGGATCGGCATGAACACGACTCCGGGTGATGCTCGCTTTCTCCGAATCTTGATCGAAAGTTCAAGGGCGAAGAACGGCTTGGAGATCGGCGTGGCGACAGGCTACGGAGCCATTGTGATGGGGCTAGGTTTTGAGCGAAACAAAGGCCACCTGACAAGTATTGAAATTGATGCCGATATGGCTACAACTGCCCGTGCAAATATCAGGAAGATGGCATTGCACAAAACGGTTTCTGTTGTCAAAGGTGCGGCCTTAAAGGCGATTCCAAGGCTTGTAGGCCCCTTCGATTTCGTGTTCATTGACGCATTGAAGGAGGAGTATCTCGGCTACCTTCGGGCGGTGGAACCGAAGCTCAAGGCGAGGGCGATCATCGTGGCCGACAACGTGATTCAGTTCGCCAGCGAAATGCGAGACTTCTTGGATGCAGTGGGGAATGATCCCAAGTACCAGTCGGTTGTTGTCCGAGCCTCAAAGGAGAAACATGACGGGATGATGATGATTTACAGGAGATGAAGCTGGCGGAATTGACACCGAGGAAGGCAGAGAAGAGATGGTGATTGACTCGGACATCGTCTGCCAGCATGTTACTGGGAGAATCTGCCCTCATTTCATTATTATTCATGTTCTTCCTGTTGCGAGGCACATCGGACGCATTGTGCCGCATAAGGAATGGCTTCAAGGCGGGACTTGGGGATTTGTTCACCACACTCCTCGCACTGGCCATAGCTGCCATCGTCGATCCGTTGGAGTGCTGCTTCAATCTGGTCGAGGGCGTCCTCTTCGCTCCCCAATAAACTCAGCGTGAGTTCCTGATCGGCATTGTCACTACTAAGCTCTTCCATGTCGGTCGGTATGTTGGTGGTCATGTTGTGGTCCTTCAAGGAATCATCTTCCATCTGAGTCGTGTCGCCTTGGAGTCTTGCTCGCAAAGCCAGAAGTCTTTCCCGTTGAAGCATCAAGTCTATTTTCGTCATTGGTAGAGCCTCAATAAAGTATGGTAATGCAGGAGTTTGGCCAGTTGGTTCTGGCAAGCGGCCAGCGTATCACCGCCAATTCCAGAACCAGTACCAGTAATCTTCGATCATCTGGAAGTTGGGATTGTCCTGCGGCAAATGCAACTCGATCAGCGGCACGTTGACCTCGAACTTCCCATTGCGGGTTTTACAGAAGATGCCATCAAACTCGTCGAAGATGTCCTTGGCGGGGTCCAGTAATTCCAGCACGGTGCAACGGTGCAGCACTTCCTCAAGCGAGGACGTTGGCTCTGGGTAGTAAGCGATGAACGGGAAACAGAGATGCTCCGCCAGGTACTTGTAGTACCTGGAGAGCGGCTCTTCGCCAACCTTCGGAATGTGACTCACCGAACCAAGAGCCTCGATGATCCGCTCCGTTTGAACGTACTCTGTGCAGGAATCGGCAACGACTTCCAGACCATTTCCATGAACTTTGACAATAGTGTCTAGCAGTTGCATCGTCTTACCTCTATTCTAAGCTATTTCAGGTGCGGCTATGAGGTCAACAGGCATTCGAGGTCTCCTGTACTAATTGGTTTGACCAGATGGTCGTTAAAGCCTGCTTCCTTCGCCGCCTTCTTGTCGCTCTCTTGGCCGTAGCCAGTCACGGCTACCAACCAGATGACATTCCACTCGGGTCGCCGTCTAATCTCATGAGCAAGTTTGTAGCCGTCCATACCGGGCATGGAAATGTCCGAGATAATCAAGTCGGGCTGTTCTTCTTCGATCATCGCCAGGGCTTCCACTCCACTCGCCGCTGTGCGTACCTGCTGCCCCTTGGATCGCAGAATTGTGGCGACCATCTTAGCGGCAGGACACAAATCATCCACAACCAGAATGCGACGGGATGGAAACGATCTCGTCTTGCGAGGCAAATCATTTGCCTCCTCAGGAACAACATCGCTTGCTTGGAGAATCGGAAGGCGAACGGTGAACTGGCTGCCCTTTCCCAACCCGTCACTGGTTGCTTCGACTGTGCCACCGTGCAATTCCACAAGACTCTTCACGAGGGTTAGCCCGATTCCCAGCCCGCCCTGCGAGCGGGAAAGAGAATTGTCGGCTTGAACGAACATCCCGAAAATACCGGACATCATATCGGAGGAGACTCCCAAGCCATTATCCTTCACCCGGATCGCAACTTCGTTTCCAATCCTTTCCGTACTCAGCGAAATCTTCCCGCCCTTGGGGGTGTACTTGGCCGCATTATTCAGCAAATTGGCGACAACTTGCGTCAACCGAGCCGGGTCGGCGTGGGCGTACAATCTTTCCCTTGTCTGCATCACCGTAAGTTCATGGCCCTTTGCTTGAATAAGTGGCTCGGCGGTCTGAATGGCGTTTGTGATAATCTTCGTCAAAGCCACCCGTTGCCGCCTCAACTCCATCTTGCCTCGGGTAATCCGAGATACGTCCAGCAGATCATCAATCAGACGAACCAAGTTGTGGGTCTGTTCCTCCATCATGTCGAGAATCTGCTTGGACTCTTCCCTGCTCGGCGGCAAGATTCGCAAAACGTCAATCCCAGTGCAGATGGGTGCCAGCGGGTTTCGGAGTTCATGGGCGAGCATCGCCAAGAACTCGTCCTTGAGGCGGGCTTCGTTGGCAAGTTGTTTCGCTTGCTCCTGCAACTGCCGCTCCATCTTTACAGTGTCCGTGATGTTGCGAGCAATGGTTGACACGCCGATGATCTGCCCGCTACGATCCTTGATCGGGGAGAGTGTCAAAGACACATCCATCATGGTGCCATCTTTGCGACGGCGAGCCGTATGAAGATTATTGGTGGACTCACCGAGCGTGACCTTCGCCATCAACGACGGAAGTTCGTCGGGCCGATCTCCGGGTTGGAGAATCCCAATCGACTCACCAATCGCCTCCTCAGCCGTGTATCCATAAAGACGCTCCGCACCCGCATTCCATGAGGTAACGATAAACTCCAAATTCTTGCCGATAATCGCATCCTGAGAAGCGTTCACGATGGCCGAAAAATGTGCCAATTGTTGTTCGGCCAGCTTGCGTTCTGTTATATCCCGGATATTGCACTGGATGGCTTTCTGATCTCCAACGTCGTAGACGTTGCTGACGAACTCGACTTGCCGGTGTACGCCCTTCTTGTCTTGAAGTGGCAGGTCCTCGTAGCGAATGTAGCCCTTCTCTTGGAGTTCACAAAAAGCAGTCTTGCTTTGTTCGAGGTCTTTGAACAGACCAATTTCCCAAATGCGTTTCCCCAAGAACTGGTCGTGAGTATAACCAAGTAGCTCGGTCATGAAAGGGTTGGCGTCTTCGACGACTCCCGTGTCGGCGTTGAGTATGAGGATGCCGTCCTTAGCAGCCTCAAATACCCGGCGATAGCGAAGTTCGGACAGGCCCAATGTATGCTTATTCGGCATAAGTCTGCACCTCTGGCAGCCATTTAGCTGCCGATGAACAAAAGAAATTGTACGGAGGTGACAACGATTCCAAAAACACCGTCACTTGCAGTACGTTTCCATCCTTTGCAAGAACAAAAAAAGCCGACGTGGCGGAACACCCGAAGGCGTTCGACCACGTCGGCTTACTCTTCAACAAGCCCCACGGCAAAGCCGAGTTGCTCTTCATCTAGTCATCCGGCGACTGGTCCATTATACAGCCCGGAATGGGGAACGCAACAGCCCTTGACAGGCACCCCCTAACCACCTTTGTGATGGGGGAAACTTATTTGGTGAGGGAGTAGGTGGTCAAGCAGGAGATCCCAACTGGGGCATCGGTGGATTACTGTCGATAATCTCGCCCGTGTCCGACACCGTCAGATAATAGGACAACCCAATGCGGGGACTGGTCGTTACAGGGATATTCTTATTTGGCTCGGGGTGCTGCCAAACTCGGTACTTTCCATGTTGGTGTCGGGATATCTCCAGGCGGTCCAGTCGAGGTAGCTTGCCGATCTTCGCCAACACTTGGGACCTGATTCGCTCCGTGTGGTTCGGCACCGCCGCACCTTCGTCCTAGTTTGGGAAAGTGTTCTTGGTATTTTTTATCATTTCCTCGCACTCGAAGTGTAATTGAGCTTAGCAGTAGGCCCGGAACTGCCGTTTCAGGCCGGACACGACCTTCGGTGTCCATGTGGCCATGAATGCCGCTTGCAGATCCTCGGTCGCCCGCTCTTCTGCCAGCAGCAGTCCCTCCAAAAAAGCCTTCTGCTCCGCATCCTCGGATTTCGACAACCAATCCCCAAACAGCGTTTTCGCCGTGGCATGGTCGTTGACGGTTCCCAACAGGTCTTGAAATAGAGTAACCTGGGGATAGAGCTTCTTGCGGAAGGCGGAGTCGAAGGCCACGGCCACGATCTCCATCGTGTACCGCAGCTTCTTCGTGCGGATACGAAGGCCATGCAACGATTCGTCGGTGGTGAGGTCAGACTCAGCGGCCTTGAAGAACTTTTTGGCGACGGAGGCGAGATATTTGGGAGCCTGCCGTCCGAACCGCCGCTTTCCTTCGCCGTGGCGGTGGGATTCGACTTCCTGGACCAGCTTCTCGATCTTCGCCTCGCAGGCGTCGGCGGTGATTTCCTGGCAGATCGCAACAATCGGCCCCTGAACTTCTCTGCGATGGGCTTTGATCCGTTCCAGGAACTTGGTCGGAATATCACCACCGTGCGAGAATCTCTCAGCCATCACGTCCCAATTGCGGGCTTCGTCGGCGGCGAGGCGGATTCGCCGCAACCGATCCCGCAAAGCATTGACCTCGGCTTCTTCCATCAGCCCAGAGAAGACCCTCACCGCTTCAGCGGCCCGTCGCACCGAGATCCGAAGCTGATGGACATGCTCGACATCTTCGTCATTTTTCTCTGCGGCGAGTGGAAGAGCGTGGCAAACAGCCTTGAGGCGGGCGTCGAGGACTCGACTTGCCGCCTTGCATACGGATTGGTTGAACGAGATGCCTTCAACCCACTTGCTGTCGGCGGGAATGACTTGGGTTGGTTCGGCAACGAGAGTGTTCTCTTCGGTCATGGGGGCTTTCTCCCTTAATTAGGCTCGGGGAAAGCTCCGTCTTCCCGATAGGCCGACTGGCATCGTCTAATTGGTTATGGTTACACAACAACTACTTGGTCGTCTCGGTGGTCTTCTCGGTGGTCTTTTCGGTCGTCATGCCGCCACCGGCTGGAGTAGTGGTCTTCGTGTCGGTCGAGGTCGTCGTCTCGCCCGTTGTCTTGCCGTCCTTAGTCTGCGTTGTCGTCGTTTCGGTCTTGTTATCAGTCGTGCCCTTCTTGGTTTCGCAGCCGATAGCGAATACACCCAGTGCGGCAATCAGAACAAATGCTAGAAAACGCTTCATCTCAATACCCTTTCAAAAAAAGTTGGCATCGCCTCTTCACCAGCAGGAACCGTTCCTACCGGGTCGTCAAGAAAAAATCAGAGTACTCTCTGTCCCTGTGCTGCCAGTGCCCAGTTCACGCCTCGGCAGTCTTTCGTTACAGCACGCCTCGATGATCTTCCACGTATACAGGTCTTCCGCAAACTCCTTTTCACAGTCGTACCACGTCAGAAGCCGAGGGGAAGGCGACCCATGAGCAAGAGCACCAGCACGACCACCAGCACTAGACTCAAGAGTCCGCTGGGACCGTAGCCCCAATTTCGGCTGTAGCCCCAAGTTGGTAAGCCGCCCATGAGCAGTACGATCAGAATAATAAGTAAAAGCAGACCCATTGGTAATCCCTTTCGATAGTTTGAAACCGGGTAATGGTTACGAATATCTATTGTCACCAAGAACAAAAAAAGCCGACGTGGCAGAACACCAGCAGGTATTCGACCACGTCGGCTTACTCTACAACAAACCCACCGGCAGGGCCGGGTTGTTTTTTATCTAGTCGTCCGACTACTCTATATTTAAATATACAGCCCGGAATGGGGAATGCAACAGACCTTGACCACAAGGGCTTTCGCTCTGTCACCCACCAGATTCCCAGTTGAGTATGGGCTGTTGCTTGGAGAGGCCGACTGCGTAAATCGGCGGAACTCTCGTAGCGTTAAGTAGTTGCGTCCGAAAATTGATGCGTAGGGTCCGCCCTTGACAGTCACCCCACCCGATTGGCTATAATTTATTCCAATGAGAACCCAGCGGGAAATTCCTATGAGAACACTTGGAGAGATCGAAGCCTCCATCAGCGAGGGGATTAGTCGCTTCGGGCAGGATTACATGGGTCGTGGCCCAACGAACATCCACACCCACCTACTCGGGGATTTAATCGTCGTGCGTCTCCAAGGCGTTTTGACCGCTGCCGAGCAGCAATTGATCAAATCGCTTCTCGCCGAAAAGGGGCGGGACTTGCTGAAGCAGGTACGGACCCATTTGATTGAAACTGCCCGTCCCGTCATGGAGGCGATGGTCGAAAATATCACTGGCGTAAAGGTCGTGACCATGCACCATGACATTAGCACCATAACCGGCGAGGAGGTTGTTATATTCACCCTCGCCCGGTCGCCTGACTTCCGTGAAGCGAAGATGAAGTAGCGTTTGTGGATGCGTAGAACACATAAACCCGAACTGCATTGATGAGGAAGGATTTCCATGAGAACCAAGAAAGAGATCGAATCTGCAATCATCGAGGAGATCAATCGCTTTGAACGGGATTACATGGGCCGAGGCCCCAAGTGCGTTCAAGTCCACCTGCTCGACGACCTGCTAGTGATTCGTCTTCGAGGCATCTTGGTACCAGCCGAAGAGAACTTGGTTAAATCGCACGAGAAGGGGCGGGATTTGCTCAAGCAAGTGCGGTCACGCCTGATCGAAACAACCCGTCCAGTCATGGAGCCGATGGTCGAGAATATCACCGGCGTCGAGGTTGTGACCATGCACCATGATATTTGCACCAAAACCGGCGAGGAGGTCATTCTTTTCGCCCTCGCCCGGTCGCCTGACTTCCGTGAAACAATGACGAAATAGCGTTTCTGCGTAGGGACAAACAGGAGGACAACCTGCCATGGCAAAGTACGGAACTAAATCCAAGGAAGAAGTGGGAAAGGCGATGCACGAATTCAAGGAGGGCAAGCTCAAGAGCGGCAAATCGGGGAAGAAGGTCCGCAATCCAAAACAGGCCATCGCTATTGGCCTCTCCAAGGCCCGCAAGAAAGGCGGCAAAGTGCCAGCCAGGAAAAGCTGAACACGAGAACACGACTTCCCGCAACTCTTCCGCTTGCCCTTTAGCGGTTGCAAAGATTACACCATCCCGGAGGTGCATGACGGGATAGATAACTGGCTCTGGTTTGTTGGGGTGAACTTGTGGTATTAGTTAATCATCTTCGCCAACAAAAATGCCGCCGTAGCTGCGAGCCCACCGACCACTACGGTCTGCCATGCACTGCGGAATGGTTTTTTCACGGTGAACCGCCCCTTGATGTATCCAAAGACCAGGAGGGCTAGTAAGGTGACGATCACCGAAACGATAAGAGCCGAATGGATCGACCGAAGGAAAAAGTAGGGGGCCAGGGGAATCATACCGCCAGCAATATACGAACCTGCGATGGTCAACGCACTCCGACTGGCTCGTTTTGGGTCGGGTTTTTCAAGCCCCAACTCAAACTTCATCATGAAATCGACCAATCGTTTCCGTTTGCTACGGATCGCCTTGACCACCGTGCCAACAGTCTCCTCGTCCAGACCGTAAGAACGAAAGACCTGGGCTACTTCTTCGGCCTCCCGTTCCGGCATCTCGATAGTCGCTCGCTCCTCGGTTGCCCGCTCCGTGGCGTAATGTTCGGCATCGGTCCTCGCCGCCAAGTATCCGCCCAGGCCCATCGCAATCGACCCTGCCGCAACCTCAGCCAACCCGGCTGTAATCACGATGCTCATCGCATCCACAGCCCCCGAAAGCCCAGCCGCAAGGGCGAAGGGAACTGTCAAACCATCTGACATGCCGATCACAATGTCACGGACTGTTGCCGTACCGGTGAAATGCTTATGGAAATGGGGTGTTTGGGGCATGACTTGCATTACCTTTTGGCGATTATGTTGTTGGATTGGCTTCCCAATGAGCTTCAGCTTCCTTCATCTACCCAAGTGCTTTTTGATAATTTGATGTACCCTCTGGCGTGAAAGACCCGCCGCAAGTCCGATCATTTCATATTTGTGACCTGCCGTCCTCGCCGCAACCATGCACTGAATCATTTCTTCTCTAGTTTTAGCCTTGCGGATACTCATCAACATTTTATTACCTATAATAGCTTGCCCTTTGCGTTTCTTACGCATTTGTGGTGAAAGAAGCGGCAATTTTGAAATCGCCCAATAAGTATTCCCTGGGGCGTGAGGCTTGTTGCTATCATGTCTCGCCAATTGTCTGTTGTGACTGGGAGGATCGCCAACAGCATTTATAAAGGCTTTAAAATCCCGCCATTCCTTGGGCAATGATCCCGATCGCTTCAAGCGTTGCCATGCGAAGTATAACTTCGTGTGACCCATAGAATGTTTTGCCCATGAACAACGCAGGCATTGGGTGGAACGTTTGCTGATGAGGCTGGATTCGTACACATTTTTCTGCACACCGCAATCGCAACGGCAAAGCCATAACCTGGAATGGCTTTTTTCCCCAGCATATTTTTGTACAACCCATTTTCCGAATCGCCTGCCAGTTAAATCTTTGGGAGGAGTGGACAATGAGGGCTTTTTGCTCCTGGATTTTGGTTGTTTTTTCATGACATCGACTCCATCCCAATAGGCATCGTAGCCCTCATTAAAGGCAGCCTGGTCGGTCATGGCCTATCGCTCCGCTCGATGCACCTTTTCGGGTGAAAATGCCGGGATGCAAACTGCGATATATTCTGCTCCTTCTGGCGATGGGGTGCTATATTGGACCCATTCTCCTGCCTTGATGATTATCGCCTGATTGGCACTGATATCAAACTCCTGTTCCTTCATTTTGACGTGCAGGCATCCTTGTAGGACAACGGTGTACTCATCAAATTCGGGAGTTTGTCCAGGTTCAGACCAGCCCGTGGGACTTTTCATACGGGCAATACTGACCTCTTTTGTGCCTGAATTCAACCAACCAATGAATTCCTCGATGGATTTTGACGGCTGACCTGCCGCTTGAATTACGGTTGGGTTTTGGATGTGTTTGACCATTGTTTTCTTCCTGGAATCATCGCCCTTGAATCTCAATGGAGAAGAAGGTTGAATGTCATCAGTCTCGTCTTCTTGTGGGGATTGAGTAATCATCTCAATCACTGAACTTCCCAAAATATACTTGAATCTGCCAAATTTAATTGCCCTAGCTCCTACATCACGGAGATGTCTCCACGATCTATGCTTCATACGAAGTCGTGCTTTGATCTCTTCCAATGTGTAAAGTGCTTCTGGAATAATAAATCCAGGTGGCTGATTGGCAGAACTTCGGGGTTCAATTTGCCTTGTCAACTTTGCCATAAAATCATCCTCATCAGAACTGGTACGCCGACACTCGGCCTTTTCCCCTCAACTAGTCACTGATTTTCCAGGTCACGTTTCAGTCCTTTTTCCAGGCGAAATCGGCTCATTAGGCCGGACACCGTACTTCCTCTGCCTCGCCCGCCCGTGGGGACAACCGCCAAACGTCATCAGCATTTCGATGGACTGAACGAATCGGGCGAGATGATTACCCTGTCTGGCTCTGGTGCAGATTGGGCATTTCTTTTCACAATAGTCGGGGTCGGTCATATATTATCATTGCCATATCTGTCTGTCATCCCCTACATGCAAATGCACATCACCAAACTTTGCAGCGGCTTCCGTTAAACGGTCGCCAACTTTCCCCAAATTACGCTCCGAAAAACCAGCCTCATGATGCTGACGTGTAAGCCATAAATCATGACCGCATTGTTCAATGTCCAAATCCTTCATATCGGCAGCGTTGTTCACCCTAAAATTAAAGCAATCCTGAACCATCTCAAATAAGGTTTCAAGTGCAATATCATCTTGGTCGTAGTTCTTGTCCAACGGCTCATCGTTATCATCAGTTGACGAGCATAAAGCACAGGTAATGTATGCCTTTGTGAAGAGATCCTTCATTATTTTTTTTCTTATTTCAGCAACATAGGAATTATACTCTCGTGTCGCTTTTTCCATCGCCTCCTTACGAATACTTAATGCTGCTTTCCATAAAAAAATACTGTTAATTCCCACTGTATCCATTGTTAATCCCTTCAATTATATTTTCCAGTTGTCCGGTATTTCCGTCAAGACATAAGCCGTTTGGGTCAAAATATTGTGTCCGAAGTCGAATCCCGCTTCCGTTAATGCGGCTTCCACTTCCTTCTTGCTGGGTGGCTGGCCGTCCATGTACACCAAGCCCCAGAAGACCGTGCAGCCCTCATTCACATGCACTCCCGTTGGCCCGTCGCCGGTGGTATTTTATTGCCCGCCTCTGCCCCGCCGTACCTCCATTGAGGCTTATCATACTAACTTTTCCACATTGAATCGGGATAGTGGTCAAGGATTTTTTCCATGTCCATTTTTGTATCATAACACGCCTGCTTATCCTTTACCCAGTCAAGTGGCAGGGGGAATCTTGGAGACGGAGGTGAGCAAAGTGCCAAGCGTATTTCGTGTTCTTGCCATTTAATTTGGATTTGCCTCAAAGTATCAAGGTCAGTGTTCAATGCTTCAAGGTCTTCGGGGGTGATTTTGCCTTTTAGGACATCTAAATTCCGTTGATATAAATCAATAGCCCTTTCAATTCCATCCCGATTTTTCTTAAACTCTGGATACATAAGTAAGTTCCACCGATGGCTTTGCTAATAGTCCAAAACATTATCATCATGCTTTTTTAGGCAGCACTTTTTGAATTTCTTTCCGCTACCGCAGGGACAGGGATCGTTTCTGCCGATCTTCTGCTTTTTTGATGATGATGGTGGTTCTTCATAATCGTCTTCAAACAGTTCGTAATCGTCTTCGTCCCGATCACCACTTAATTTCCCAAACTTTTCGGCATAATAGTTTTTTCTCTGCTCCTCGTCATGCTTGGATTCCTCCGTCCATTGATCGAATTCAGGGATAGTAACTTCCATCAACTTGCAGGAAGTGAGAAGATCTTCCCGCAATCCAAGCATTTCGGGATCGTCGAGCGGTCCTTTTAGGATTACTTGTCGCAGAGGCTCGATGCCCTCGAATGAAAATTGCCGTAGCAATGCCTGACCAAGCCATACTCTGAGGTCGGCGTCCTCTTCCTTTGGCAAAAATTCCAGGCACTTGGTTACGGTCAGATCGGAGTGAATACATTCCAATACGCTATTTGCAAACAGGCGATAACTCCAATCGGCCTGGGCATAGTCGGCACAGACAGCCTCGACCACATCATCCGTACCGATTTTCCATAACGCCCATTCCCCTTCTTCGTGCAGCAAGTCGTCGTCCTCATGTAATATTTTGACAATCATTGGTACTGCTGCTTCTAGTCGCATTTCCCCAGCCAACCGCACGGTTAAATATTCCAACCACATCATCGGGTTGTTCGTATAATCCTCGACCTGCTCCGTCAGGATGCTCAATACCTTCTTTGTATACCTTTCTCCACTGCGAGCAATGGCTTCGACAAGACGATTGGCGTGGGGCAAGTTGACTTCATTGATATATTGTTTGGATTTATTCTGTTCGCAGAAGTTTTGGAGTTCGGCCCAGCAAGCGTCTGGATCGGCATTGAGTAGCCGTATCCGCTCTAAAACTGACTCACGGACTTTAAGAGCAAATCCTTCAATGTTCAGGATGGCAGAATGATGTTTTGAAAGCAAATGAGCGTCAGTTTGAGTCAGAAGGTCAAGAAGTACCAAAGTGTATTTCTGCCAACCCTCGTCTATATCTTCTGCCTTGGAAAGTTCTCCCAGCACCCACAATAAGGTATCATCCGTTTGAACTAGCCCTTTTCGTAGGGCAAAACAAGCAACTGCATTCTGCCAGCCATATTTATCCACCGACTGGATGAACAACGGCATTACCGCTTTATCTTGACTGAAACAATCGGCAAAATATTGCACTGCCATTGCCCGCACTTCCTGGTCAGGATGCAGAATGGTATCTTTAATTTTAAATTCGGAGAGTCTCATAGTAAAACTCCTTCGATTTTCCAACTTGCTTCATTTCCTCAAATGCTTTGTGACAATTATGTGTACTCTCTGGCGTGACAGCCCTGCTGCAATCCCGATCATTTCATATTTGTAACCTGCCTTCCTTGCAGCAACCATACAGCGATTCATTTCATCTCTGGTTTTAGCATTGCGGATTTTCTTCAATATCTTATTGCCAATAATAGCTTGCTCTTTGAGATCTTCACTCATTTGCGGTCGAAGATGCGACCTTTTGATAATCGCCCAATAGGTATTTCCTGGTGCGTGTGGCTTGTTGTTGTTATATCTCCACAATCGTGCGTCATTACTTGGAGGGTCACCAATATCCTTTCTGAAGGCTTCATAATCTTGCCATTTCTTGGACAATAATCTGGATCGCTTTAAGCAATGCCATATTAAATATGATTTCGTCCGCACCTTTCTTCGTTTTGCCCAGGAGCATTGGCGGCATTGCGTAGAGAGCTTCCCGACGAGGTTGGATGCGTGTACATTTTTTTGCACACCGCAATCGCAACGACAAAGCCATAATCTGTGATTGACTTTTTCCTCAGCATATTTTAATACAACCCATTTACCGAACCGCTTCCCAGTCAAATCTTTGGGAGGATTAGACAGCTTCGTTTTTTTACGATTACTTTTTGAGTGTGTTTTCATACTACAGTATCCAAACAATTCCAAAGGCTGTCAGGGTTGCTGTAATCAATACCACCACCAAACACCCTCCTGGTCTCCGCAATCCATTGCGAATCAATCTGCCAGCTTCCGATTCATATCTGACTTTCCGCTTAAAACGCCGTTTCGTATTCGTCCACCACCGGAACGGTTTCATGGCTTCGGTGATCCCAATCTCCTTCTTGACCCGTTTCTTGGCTTTGGTAACGCCAAGGAGGGTTTTTGCGGAGGGGCGGCGATAGCGGAAGAATTTCATGGATTTCAATATGGAATTTTTGCCTTATTCTAGTCCTGGAAATGATCTAAGAAGCATTGGCCGCAGATCATCATAATGCTTGTAAATCAGACTCAACCAGTGGATAATTTGGCAGCCCCGTATATATTTCTTTTTCTTACTCCAACGACTTTGTATGCCAATTAGTTGAATGGTCTCTGCACTCCAAACCTGATCGCCATTAGAATTTCCTTGCCAAAGCCCACCTCCACTAGTACCGAAAGCATCAACCAGCTTATTCTCTTCTGCATCATTCTTGAATTGCCACATTTCTTCATCATGGTCGTAAGGCAAGAAGATGTCCACCATCCTAGATGATTCTGGATCATCCGTTGATAATTGCGGCCATTTATCAGGCTGAATCGGAACATGTGTGTAGCACATCGGTGTGAAGTCAAAGTCGATTGCGGTTTGACCCCGTTTGGTCTTTACCAAAGCAGCAGGGTAACCGTAAAGATAACAAAGGCGATTTGGGTCACCACAACGACCAATACCAAGCCTATCTAAACCAATGGATTTCTTTCCTAGAAAAGATAAAATGTCAGTATTGTCAAGTTCCAAAAATCCTACATCCGGCCATTTTGAAACAATTTTTCCGTGTTGTCTAATTGACAATATTTGAGTTTTAATTGGTCCAATTTCCGTAGAAATAAAGGCCAGCCGTTTATCGGGATGATCTGGTATGCAATGGGCCGCTGTAGCAATAAATAAATGATCTCCGAGATGAACTAGAACACCACTGCTCACAGGCATTTCTTCTTTTGAGATATTTAGAAATGCAACACTAAACCAACGAAGATTTAGAGATACTGCTTCGATAGCATTGATATTATGAACCGCTTGTTCTCGACATTCACTCTGCTTTATTTTCATCCGTATCATTCCCTTAACCTTTCCTCAACCGCATTAAACCGCTCGAACTCAGCAAAATATATTTCTACTCCTCACTTCCTCACCACTCCCTTCCCAACCAAATAATTGAACAAAGATTGTAAATCCTGCCCGCTAACAGCAGGATTCTCTGGATAAGGCTCAACTCCAGTGTGCCACGACCCATCCTGAAAAATAGTCACGCCATGATTGGGTAATGGCATTCCGCCCTCAAAAATCCATTCACAATCTTTATAATCCTGCAACCGCACATCTCGAATTTGGAGGGTCTTATCGGCGTGGACAGCGGTGGAGACTGCTGAAAGGATGTCTTGTTCCCAGGCTTCCTCCGATACCCTGGTTTCGAGTTGGGGCATGGCGACTTCTACAAGGACTTCGACGGCTGGTTCAAGTTTAGGCAAGGGGGAATCCTGTTTTGTGAGGTGTTTCATTGTAATCCGTTGCTTGACATTGGTGATGCCAAGGAGGGTGTTTAAGGATGGGTGGCAGTAGCGGAAGAGTTTCATGGAGTTTATACGTTAGGATTTAAGTTCATTTCCATTTGCGTTGTTTTTCCATACTTCTGGATTATTTCATCAGGGTGAAATATCAACCGAGCTTTTACAGGGGCAGTGTCATGGGCATATATAGCAATATCAAATACGATTCGGTCTGGGCACAGAATCCCAGGTTTCCTGGCTTGAAAATGTAGAATGGTTGGTGCCGTAACATGACAGATGAAACACGGTAAATCTATTTCTTGCGGGTGAATAGGCCGCTGTGATAAGAATGTACCGTCATACGATTTTCCCGCTGGATGAAAACACTCTCGCTCACCCCATTCTGCTGGGTAATTTGTTATTGCCCTAATAAAAACATCCTGACCGCTTGCAGTCCCAAAATTGCTGATTCGTACTTCAAAACTATACTTCGACTTCCGATTAGGTGGGCTAGGTGCGGAGTCAATTTCGGTGCTATCGCCTGCTTTGATTTCCAAGACCAAATCAGGTGCAGTTTGTGGGTAAAACAGAGAGCGAAGTAGAGAATGTGAAATGATTGCAAAGCTGTCGCCAATTCGCTGATAATACTGCTTGTCGGCTGCGAGTGCTGCACGGTATGGCTTATGGCCTCCTTCTGGTATAAAGCACACAACGAAACCAGCCCCATCTTTTCCCTCGGCTGCATAATGTTGACATTCAACGTCCTTGACTGCATCAACTGTCGCTTCCAACCTAACATCTTTTAGCAACTGGATGAAAGTCTCGGGATGGGATACTAAATCGACTTCAGTAGCCACATCAACTGTCTTTGAAGGATCATCAAGTAACTTAGTTCGGGCGGCTCGAATGCCCCATACCAAGACACCACCTTCTGTATTGGCGAATCCAGAAAGGGCTTGACTCCAATATTCTTTCACCTGCCGTTCTGCAATCTTACTCGCTCCCTTGAATTCCAGGAAGTCGCTTTCAGGCTTACGCTTCTGGATAAGGTCTTGGAGAAACGAGGCAGGATTGAGATGGGTGATGATCTCTTGGTAGTATTCGCTGGCTCTTGACTGGTTGCTGCTCATGACTCCCTCACGACGAAATGCAGTTGCCTCCTCGGC
Organism: Pirellulales bacterium; assembly: GCA_963844755.1. Lineage (GTDB taxonomy): Bacteria > Planctomycetota > Planctomycetia > Pirellulales > Thermoguttaceae > JBEKIK01. Next base: position 368,782 of record CAWJPM010000005.1, on the reverse strand, counting down.
AATTATTGGTTGGGATGGGCTGTAGTCTGGTTCTTGGCAATATTGGCAGTTCCAGCCTCGGCTGAGGTACTCTGCTGCCTATCAACCGACTCAACTGCATGGATGAGATCCTCCGCAGTGACCTCATGCACCTTCAATTGTCCCCGTTTACTAGCAGTGGCCTCATACTCGCAGATGTCAACGACGACGAAGAAAATGGTCTTGTTATTGTGAGACAAAGACGGAAACATCGCCGTCGTTGACGGCACCATAAACTTGAGGTCGTCCTCACACATCTTAAAGATGACCAAGTAGCCAAATGGCTCGTTGTAATCACGAAGGTAGGTGTAAACCTGATTGAAGCCGCTGATGATGTACGGCTTACCCTTGCTTCGCTCAGGCCAGAAGACCTTGGCGTCAGCTACCACCTTGTCATCGCCCACTTGCTCGGTAATCAGGTCAGGTCGCCCCGATGCCGACCTCGGTTCAATAGAGAAGTCAATGCCTTGGTCGTGCAGATACTCATAAAGGTCGAAGGCCAAAGAAGATTCAGCTTTGCCCGTCTCGTCTGCTGCGAGTTGATAGAGTTGCTTCCTCCGAAACCACTCGCAACGCTGTTTGTATTTTCGCAGGAAACACAGGGTGGCCTGCTGGTTATCAATATGCTCATCAACGTACTCGTAGAATGGCTCAAGGAAGACCACTCTTACCCGGTCCAGCATTTCATTCATGTTTCCATCGGCCCCGTATCGACAGCCGACATCCCACCATCGGAACTCCTCGGTGCTTTCAGCCCAGTGTTTCAAGAACCAGTAGCCGAACGCTGCCTCTTCGGCTTCAGTCCGTCCTACCGGCACTTGGTCATTCTCTGCGAACAGCGTCGTCATCAACCCATCCAGCACTTCGCTGGACACGGAGGCCAGTAACTCATCCCTTATTCCACACAGAATCGGCGAAGACTCAAAGAATGCGAAAAACTGACGTAGGTTAAACAGAATGAGGTCGGAATCTGCCGAGTTCAGTCTCCTTACTCTTTTCTGAAGTTTATAGCGGAGCGACTGTATATACTTGTCCTGCATAGCTACCTCCTATGAATATTTACCGGAAAGCATGTTCAAGAGTTCGTTGTAGCTCTCGCATCTGGCGATTCATGCTCTCTCTTGCCTTGCGAACCGTATTCATCTGGTCTTCAAGACGAAGATTACACTTGCACCCCCGACAAATGACCACATCCCGCACTCGGATTTGTTTGATCCAGACTGGATTGACAAACCGACACTGCGGGCACTCGATCTCGACTTCGCATCCATCAATGTCCCAGTTACCTTCTAATGTGGCTGAAATGGAGAGCATACTACATCCCTCAAAACGGATTGACTCAATTTGACAGTGGGTACTTTATTGGCTTCAATATTTCTTTGACATTCTTGGGATTACGGATATACTACCCTGTTTTATTTTAAATCAAATTAATTAGTCTAAACCAACATCGGCGGTGGTTTATCGCCATTATAATTTGTGAGATCTAAGTCTGAAGGGATACAGGCCAGAACAAACTGCTTCCCAAACATTGTTATTTCAATGTCACGTTCATCTCGCTGAACCAACCGAGGCATGACGGCAGTGTCAGATTCAGGATCAGATTGATGCCCTCTATGTAATTCCAACTTGTGCCCTGGCAGCTTCAAGATGTTTAACGCTGCAAGATGCTCAGCATATAACGAAAAGCTTTCTGGCTGAGCCAGTGACAAGATTGGAAAACATTCCTGCCACACTCCCCGTTCCATCGGCGGCGGCATCGGCCAGCGATCTCGGCCACGGAAATGAGACATCACGACCGCTTCGTCCGGGGACATTTGTTCGATAATTTTGACGAAGGCTGGATGGGCCTCACCGCATCGTTCTCGATCAATTGCACGGGCCAAGAGGTTCAGGTAGAGTTCAGTGAGCGGATTGTCGTCCTCCATAAAACGTAAGTCCATCAGGATGGGGAGAGCAATGGATGGCGATGCTTCCTGCTGCTGTTCTTCAGGTACTTTCGCCCGTACCCGCTCACAGAAGTTAGCAAGCCGGTCTTGGGCCACGGTGAGCAACTGGATTGGTGCCAGGAACAACCGAAACGCCTTGACGAGATCTGTCAGGGCCTTCCCACTTTCCCTCAATGAACCAGCGGCTGAGATCATCATAAACCTTGTTCGCCAATTGTGAGTCCACAATTCTCGCCACGCTCTCGGCAACTTTTCCGAGTCCGGTTAAGTCGTCCATTGCAATTCCTTCATAAGTGCTTTTAATATTGCCGCTTAGATCTTCGTGATTTTATGCCGTCGTGCCAACCTATGCCGGATAACGAATGATGAATCCCCGGATGCCCGCAATCATTTGTTGAACTTGGTGTTCATCATACGTGCCGTATTCTCCGTGAGCCGCTGCGTTCCGTACTCCCGCCCAGGAAGTCACCTGCTTTTGCTCGATCTTGCCGTATGTGGCTTGTTTTGCCAAGTCTGCGTTCATCGTATCCAACTTTTTTGGCTTTGAACCTCCCTTACCGCTTGTAATTTTCGTATCAATGCCATGTTTTTGACAAAGTTCCCGAAGATGCTGTTCCAGAACACCTCCTGCCATGACAGCAGCCGGGTCTTTGTAGCTCTCACCCAGTAGGTATTCTGCCGCTTCGAGCATGTCGTTAAATAGACCAGAATGAACTAGCTCCTGAAATCGCCTTATTCTGTCGTGTTCATAATCCGATTCGAGTGCTTCGAGAATACCTGCAAGTTTTTGGATTGTATTAACTTCACCATCGGCATACCTAAGCTGCATAGCCACTTCGGCTTGGCTTGAATATGGCGAGTGCGGAGGTGAAAGTCGGGCTATGGCTGCATTGAGGAGAGCGAGTATTCTCTCTTCCTGCTGCGTAGATGACTGCCGGAAATCCTGAGTTGTCTGCAAAAAAAGCTTGTAGTGTATTAGCACGGAGTCAATTTCAGCAAGCATACGTTCATTTGTCATTACAACTCTCCCTTGAACGCTTTATCCAGAATCGACGGCAGCAGGGCGTCGAGTTCGGCGGCGGATTGGGCCTGCAATGCTTTAAGCGAGTCCACCTTCGCCTGCAAATCATCAAGATAGGTGATGATGCGGCATTGCTCATCGAAAGAGGGTTGCGGAAAAGCAAGAGATTTGACCATTCCTGTATTGAGATTGGGTTGTCCCTGCCCTCGTGCGGCCTCTGCACGAAACCAACCAGTTTTCGACAGTAGGAAGTAGTAGAGGTATTCTTTGTGTAATTCGTCGGACAGATTGAGAAATGCCTGGATACCGTCGTTGAAACAAGTGCGAATTGTGCAGATTTTAGGAACTCCAAGAGTAGCACCGCTATTCGTCAACATCAGCGTACCGGGTTCGACCAATCTAGATCGAGAAAGCCCGGCCTCTTTTATCGTGCTCGTATATGTCGAGATATACTTTGATGAGTCCTTTGTGATGTCTCCAACTTTTAGGAATGGTATAGGGCCATCGTAGTAGACGGGGCTCCCTGCGGGCCGTGGGGAACCTCCTCGAACTACTTCACAAACGTCACCGAAAATTGCAGTGTGTTCGTTTTGGAGAAGTATTTCAAAGATCGTTGTAAGGCTCCTATCCCAGAGTGCTTCAACTTCCAACCCGGTGCCCCTCTGCATCTCGTTTGCAACGTCAATCTTCACCGCCAATTCTTCAATCTTCGCTACAATCCTTCGCTGTTCGGGAAGCGACGGAATAGGTATCGTATATTTTAGAACTTGAGCAGGGCGAATTGCAGCGTAGTTGGTTGTGCCTTGTGCGTTCACCTGTTCCCGAAAAGCTGGGGTTCTAATGAAGTAGTCCAAAAATCGCCGTTCAAGGTGCTTGTCGTCGATAGTAAATAGGAAGTAATGGTTGCTAACGATAGCTCCATCAAGGTCTGCTGGAATAACGCCAAATCCACCAACCTTGGCGTCGATCTCAGCAACAAGAAATTCTCCGGCACGGCATATCTGCTGCTCCTTTGTCTTGATTTCTACTCCGTCAACAACATCACGAAGAATAATACCCTTGGCGTGAAGCTGAACCCGACACCTTTTGTACTGGTGTGTGTCGTCGATTGTGACGAATTCTTTGCGTTGCTGGAGTACTTGTCCAAGTGGTACTGTTAGCCATCCGTGTTTCATTTCCTCGCCCCCGCCAAGACCTTCTTGATGTCGCCTATAATCTCAATGATCCGCTTCTCTTTGGTCAAAATACTTTCGACCAATTGTTCTGGGGGCAGATGTTCTAACGCCTCTGTCGCATTTGGGTTCTTGATGTCCAGATTTACCGACACCACATTGCCGTCATCGCCCTTCTTGATGACATCCGATGCTTTGACCTTCCATGCCCGCTCGTTCTCCTTCCGCTGGCCCCACCATTTCAGGCAATCGGCAAATTCTTCGTATTGAATTGGCTTGGTCTTTGAGTAGTTTTTTCGCCCCTCGGGCAATGGTTGCTTGTAGCACCATATGGTCTTCGTTGGCCCGGAGGCGTCGAAGAAAAGCAGATTGGTCGGGATACTGGTGTAAGGAGCAAATACGCCATTGGGTAGACGAATGATGGTGTGCAGATTAAACTCGGTCAAGAGTTCATGCTTGATCCTGGCACAAACGCCATCGCCAAACAACATACCATTGGGAACAACCACGCCCGCCCTACCACCTTTCTCCGATCCTGCTCCCGGTCGTCTCAGCTTTCGCATGATGAGTTGCAGGAACAACAGGGCTGTTTCCGATGTCTGTTTGTCGGCAGGAAAGTTGCCTCGGATTCCAGCCTCTTCTTCACCGCCAAAGGGCGGATTGGTCAAGATAATGTCCACCCGATCTCGGTTGCCGATTTCGGTCAACTTGACGGCAAGACTGTTTCCATACGCCACCCTCGGTGATCGAAGCCCATGCAACAGGAGGTTCATTTGGGCAAGCATATAAGGCAGCGGCTTTGCCTCGCCACCGAAGATGCTCTTCTCCTGTAACAGCTTGAAGTCCTCAACCTTTTTACACTGCTTTTCCAGATGGCTATACGATTCGACCAAGAACCCAGCCGTGCCACAGGCCGGATCGAGGATAACTTCGCCCAGTTGAGGATCAATTGCTTCAACCATGAAGCGGACGACCGGGCGTGGCGTGTAAAACTCGCCGGAATCGCCAGCCGAATCCCGCATCTCCCGCAGCATGGATTCGTATAGGTGGCTGAGGGTGTGGATTTCCTCGGCAGAACCGAAGTGGATGCTATCGACAAGATTGATTACATCCCTCAACAGATAACCGCTAATCATGCGGTTCAGCACGCCAAGAAAAACATTGGCGATCACATCCCGGCGTCCGTCGCCGTTGCGACCTTGCAGAGACCGAAGATAGGCAAATAGTCCCAGTCCCTTCTTGCCATCGGGACAAACGGATTCATCGTTGTTGATGAACTTGATTAGTTCGTCGCCAGTGATGCCTTCCTTCCTTGCCGCCCAGTCTCGCCAGCGGTATGGGGCTTCAATGGCGAGTCGATACTTTTTCCCAGCGAGTTTTGATTCGACCTCTTCGTTTTGCTCAACGTCGTCAAGGAACTTCAGGAACATGACCCAGGTGAGCATCGGCAATCGGTCAAGGTCGCCATTGAGGCCACGGTCTTTCCGCATGATGTCCCGTGCGGACTTGATGAGGCTGCCAAGTTGCTGGGCAGTAGTCCTGGGGGCTTCCGTCTTCGTTGCTCGTTTCTTTGCCATCGGTCGTTCGGATTTCCTTTCCAGATTTCGGATTTATGCCGCTGCATAGAGTAAGGTTTGTAGTTCAGCCACCGCTTCCCGCAATTGTTCAACCCCGCCAAACTTGCTCACGATGTCCATCACTGTGCCGTGTTCGGAAAGGGGAGGCACTTTCAGAATATCAGGGAACGTGAATTGTGTAGTGCCATGTTCGGCGTACTTTTCCAAAAGGTCGTTGAGAATGTCTTTGGCTTCGGGGCTGTACTTGTCGAAAAAGTCCTTGCGTTCGGTGCGTAGTCGTTCAGCCCGTTCCCGCCGTGTCCGCAATGGGGCATTGAAGGCAAGGTGGCAGAGCAAATCAAACGGGTCGGCATCAGGCTGTTTGGCAGCTTCAGCCAGTTCATCGAAGTCGATGCCCCGCTCCTCCAAGGCCGCAACAATTTCACTGCGACCATCGGCATTGGCCCACTTCTTACGCAGTTCAGCCGCATTGGGAAACAAGTAACGCACTTTGTCAGCGGTGTAGTCGGTGTATTTGACCACCCGCAATTGGTTGCCCTGGTGGTCAAGTTCGTAGACAATATGGGCGGCAATTTCAACTTGGCCACCATCGATGTAGTATTTCTTCCTTCCCTCGTCTGGTGGAGGCGGATCACGAATAATCCCGTCGTCATCATCAAAGTCTTCATCACCTGTTTCAACTACTGTCTCTTCTCCAGTGGGAACACCATCGTCGTCCACGGGCATTTCGGTAACGATGGCTGGATCACCATCGAATTCGGGGTCAGCAAACAAGCGGGTAGATTGTGTGAAATCGAGGATGTTGAAGAAGTATTTGCCGTAATCATCCCGCAACCGTGTGCCACGCCCAATAATCTGCTTGAACTCGATGATGGAATTGACCACTCGGGCCAAGACGATGTTCCTGCAAGTCGGGGCATCCACACCAGTAGTCAGTAATTGTGACGTGGTGAGAATGACTGGAACGTTCTTGTCCACGTCTTGAAAATTGCTCAAATGGCCCTTCCCAATGTCCCCTTCGTCTGCCGTCACCCGACACACGTAGTTGGGATTGTCCTGAACCAGATCGGAGTTCAAGTTGTTCAACTGCCGCCGCATTTCGTCAGCATGTTCCTGATCGACGCAGAACACGATGGTCTTGCCAAAGCGGTTCGTCCGTTTCAGGAAATCGGTGATGCTGCGGGCAATGGCCTTAGTGCGGGCGAGCAATGCCACTGCCCGTTCGAAATCTTTGGTCTGATATTCTTCATCGGGGATTTCTCGTCCGTAGCGATCCAATTCCCCTTTGCTCGGTCGATATCCCAACGCATCATAGGTGGTGACAATGCGATGGACACGGTACGGAGCAAGGAACCCGTCGTCGATTCCTTGCCGCAAGCTGTAGGTGTAGATGGGGTTGCCGAAATAGGCATATGTATCCACGTTGTCTTTCCGCTTGGGCGTTGCCGTCATACCAAGTTGGAAGGCAGGCTCGAAGTATTCGAGGATTTCACGCCAACTGCTCTCGTCCCTCGCACTGCCTCTATGACACTCATCCACGATGATAAGATCGAAGAAGTCGGGCGGATACTCACGGTACAGACCTGGGCGGCGTTCATCCTCGGCAATGGCTTGGTAAATGGCGAAATACATCTCCCGCCCCTTGCTGATCTTGCCGTTCGTGATCTTCCATCGAGCATCACCAAATGGCGTGAAGGTTTTGTCCTTCGGATCGTCGATCAGGAAGTTGCGGTCGGCAAGATACAAAATCTTAGGGCGGCGGTGTTCGCCGGTTTTATTCCAATAGGCATTCCAGAGCTTCCAACAGATTTGGAAAGCAACCAAGGTCTTGCCAGTGCCAGTTGCCATCGTCACCAATACCCGCCGTTGACCCGTCAGGATCGCCTCCATTACCCGATTCACAGCAATTCCCTGATAGTAGCGTAGACGCTTCTCGGGCTGATAGTAACAAGGCGTAAGGAGTTGTTCGGCGGCCTTGTCGTTATTGAGATTATGCCCCTTACGCAACCGGGACCATAGTTGGAGAGGCGAAGGGAATGTGTCGATCATCCGTTCGACGCCAGACAGAAAGTCAAATTCGATGATCTCCTTGCCGTTGGTGGCGTAAGCGAACTTCAAGTCCAAGATTTCGGCATATTCCTTGGCTTGCTGTAGTCCCTCCCCCGCCGTCTTGTAGCTGGCTTTCGCTTCCACGATGGCGATTGGGAAATCACGGGTGTAACGGAGCCGATAGTCGGCCCGCTTCTGTGGCCCCCGGCGTATCCGTTTGGCCGTTGGAATCACCCGCCCATCGGTGAACGTGTGCTGTTCGTTGATCTGCTCGTCCGTCCATCCTGCATCATAAAGCTTTGGTAAGACGTAGATGCGGCAGGTGTCGGCTTCAGTCTCGGGCATAGCTCTAACTTGTTCCTTCTGACTAGAAAAACCCTGCACAGTAAAGTCCCTATTTTACCATTATGGGGGGTGTTTACAAGTATCCCCATCAATATAACACAACGATTCCCATTCCTTGTCCAACCCCCCCCTGAGATAAGGCAGAAAAATTGTTGGCGACCTTTTTCTACCGCTTTTCCATCAAGAATCTGCCCGCAGAGTCTTCTTAAATGCACCAAATTGGGATGGAGGGGTAAAAACTCTACAAGATGATGAACAAATCGTTATTCAACCAAGCTGCATTGACGGGAATCGTTGCCATATGTACTATTGCCACCCTCTTTTGCAGCCCAAGGAGAGTGGTCATGCATCTCAGCCAAGTCCTACCCCAACTCTTCGTCGGTTCATGCCCCACAAAAACCGACGACATCAACCACCTGAAAGCGGACTACGGCATCACGTCCATCCTGAACTTGCAGACCGACCACGACTTCGACTATTGTGATTTGGATTGGGGTCGAATTGAGTCACGCTGCAACGAGTTGGGAATCGTAGTGTTGCGGATTCCGATCAGAGATTTCGACGGCGAAGATTTGCGAAGGAAGCTATCCCAGTGCGTGCAGGCATTAGATACATTGTTAAAAAACGGCCAGACGGTTTACACCCACTGCAACGCTGGCATGGGCCGGTCCCCCAGTGTTGCCATCGCCTACCTTGTCTGGAGGCAACGTTGGGATCTGGACGATGCCATCGAACACGTCACACGCTGTCGCTCTTGCTCGCCTAATATCGAAGCCATCATGAAAGCGGGTAGAGATCGATTGGCAGCGTAGAAGGCCGCCGGTTTGGTTGTAGACCGAAAGTCCGCTCAATCAGGCATTCAACCGCCAGTTTGCAGGATAGTGTTATTGGGGACGGGGCGACCCTCTGCCCAATCAAAGATAGCGGGATCACCAGTGGATTCTACTGGCTGGTGGCTATCGGGTTTTTATTCGTCTTCATATTCAGCATCATCTTCGGCTTCATCTTCATCTTCGATTTCATCATCATCTTCATCTTCGGCTTTTGCCGTATCCAAATAACTTTGAATTTGTTCTTCCAATTCTTCAAGCCCATGCTTTTTTTGATAGCTGCTCAAGGCATCGTTTAGAATTTCCCAATCTTCTTTTGTTCTCTCAGCTTTCTTTACCGTTTTCGCCATTATTTAACCTTTCTAAATTATGTATTTGCTTCGGAGTTTCGTTACCCTGCTTCGGATGGACAATTCTATACCAGGTGTCAAGTATACGGCAAAACACGGTATTTGTCGGCGGGTCATGGAAAAACTGGGATTTCGTTGCTTGTCTACCTCGCTCCGAATGCGTAATATTGGGCAAGATCGTGTTGCTGAGTCAATCGTGACCAGGAGGCGTTGGAATCTAACTGAAAGAGAGAGACCCATGCTCAAGCGGAACAAATTAGAAACAGTATTACTGAAAATAACCGCCAACGAATTTAATGCCGTTTGGAAGGACACCTACGGTTATGTTCCGATTGGTAAGCGGTCGGATTTGGTGAAGGATTTTGTGGCTGAACAATACGACGAAGAGTTGGACGACTGTATCAAACGTGCCGAATCATTCCTAAATCCCGTGCCAAAACCCAAGCAACTAAAGAACAGGTGGCTTTGTCCTCGGTAGAGGTTATCGTGCGTATCGTCATTCAACTCGCCTGCCTTTGTTATTGGATTTTCCTCACCATTTTACTCCTGGTTCCCAACCCCGCCGCACTGGTCGGTCTTCGGGAAGTTCCAATCTTTCCTTGGGGTAAATTTGGAATTCACCTGATGTTCTTCACCGTCCTTAGCATCCTGGTTCATGCAACTCGCTGGCCGAAACGCCCCTGGTGGCCCCTTATTGCTCTTCTCGTAGTGTATGGCATTACCACGGAAACACTGCAACTCTTCGTTCCTCACCGTACCGCTCGGGTAATGGACGCTATTGAAAACATTCTGGGAATTGTCCTTGGAGCAGGAATTTATTGGCTTCTGGTACGGTTGACCGCCATACGACCCATTGACCATGAGAGGCAACAATAACATGAATTCAACAGAATCTACCCCTACTCCTCATTGCTAACGTTCAACGGATTTTGACGGGGGTGGACTGAGACTGAGCCTTTCGAATGGCACGATTCTTCGCCTTTCGTTTCACATCCGAAGGCTTCTCGTAATACTCTCGACTCCGTACCTCACGCTTCAGCCCCGAACGCTCCACAATCTTGCGAAACCGACGCACTGCCTCCTGAATTGACTCCCGCTCACGCAACATGATTTTAACTGCCACAATTCTTCTCCTGGGACAACACTACCCTACCAAGAACAACAACCAGATTATACCACACTTCTACCGTAGCTTTTTCCCACCGAACAATGCCAACTCCAATGGCTCCTGGCACCAGGTAAGGCAACCGTCGATCCATTCCCAAGCAATGGATTGTTCTTGGATTACTCGTTTTCGCCCAAGCGTCCATAAGATTGCCACAACGAGGCTAACTGCCATTGTTTTCTCTTCGGAAATACAAACAAGTTTACCAGGTTACAATTCGATAACCTGATCTAATTCTATTTTCAATTTTGGCAATGCTTTCTGGAGGTTTCTTACTCCGTCACCGCCAACTTTGGTATTAAAGAGCCGTATTTCCTTTAGAGCGTACAATCCCTGGAGTTGTTCTAATCCAGTATCGGTGATTCTAGTACTTTCGAGATCGAGAAATTGAAGATCGGTCAATTCTTTGAGGTTCACCAGTCCGGCGTCCGTGATTTTAGTGTTTGCAAGCCTCAGAGTTTGCAGTCGAGACAAATTCTTGACATACTTCAGCCCGGCATCAGTGATATTTGTGTTGGATAGGCCCAATACTTCTAGTTGAGTTAGCCCTTGAACGATTTTAAGCCCCTCATCTGTGACCTGGGGATTATAAATAGGTGTCACCTCGTTAAAGAATAATATTCGCAGTTTTGGAAAATATTTGAGATGGACTAGATCGGCATCAGTAATTTTTTTCCCTACCCAGACCTCGGTCACGTTGCAGAAGAAATCGATTCCCAGTAAGTTTCGCAACCAGGCTGGACCACGTGATTGTGCATTCGGTATTAAATTACCAGCCGAATCCCGTATGTAATCATATTCTACATTGCACATTGCAGCCTTTAATCGCATCAGAGCTTCGACTGCCTCCCTCTGCCTTCTCGCTTGCCCCAGCTTCACCGCAAACCAACTGCAAGCAACGGCAAAAAGCGTCACAACAACCATCAGCGTCCGCAGGCTGTATTGATACCAACGGCGTTTGGGTTTCGGGGCAGTGGGTTGGTCGGTGGTCATGGCTCGGTAGGGTCTTTTGTTTCAATTATTAGGGCTGGCATTGCTTTCTGGAGGTCTTTTACCCCATCATTTGTGACATTAGTTTTATGAAGGAGCAACATACCGAGTTTTGGCATTCCTTTCAGGTCTTTTAGCCCCTCATCGGTTATTTGTGTATTAGTAAGATCCAGGTAACTTAGATGGTATAAACCTGAGAGTTGCTTAATACCAGCATCAGTAATATTGGTGCAACTGAGATCCAAGTAATCGAGGTGCGTCATCCTTGTGATGTGTACGAGCCCAGCATCAGTGATTTTCGTATGGCTAAGATCAAGGACTTGGATTTGCCTTGCTCCATCAAGATACTTTAAACCAGTATCAGTGATATTAGTGCCGCTAAGTTGGAGCATTCGGAGTTCTGTCATTCCTTTGCAGTGCTCCAGACCAGCATCCGTGATATGTGTTTCAGAAAGATCAAGAATTTCAAGTTGATGCAATCCTTTGAGGTAATCCAGGCCAGCATCCGTGATTTGGGTCTTCTTAAGTTCGAGACTGCGGAGATGGTGCAGATTTCTGAGATATTCTAAACCAGCATCCGTGACATTCGTGTCAGAAAGGTTAAGAGTCTGAAGATTGCTCAACTCTTGAAGGTTTTCCACCCCATCGTCCGTAATTTTGGTTCCCGACAGTTGGAGATATCGAAGTCCCTTCAATCCTTTGAGATATTCCAAGGCAAAGTCATATGGGCGAAGATGTGTTTCGATTTGCCCCTTATCGTCAATGGTTACTTCCAAGTTAGGCTGTTTTTCGAATAGTCCTTTATTGCTATTGGATACATTCTTGCCAGATAGGTTGACACCAGTCACTGCACTAACAAAATCATCCCCAAGCATCTGTCTCAACCACGCCGGACCAGGTTTTGTTGCCCCTTGTATCCACTTGGCTGTCGAACTCATCTCGTAATCGTAACCAAGCCATCCTCCCGCTTTCCTAATCTCCTCCACCGCCTCCCTCTGCCTCCTCGCCTGCTTCAGCTTCACCGCAAACCAACTGCAAGCAACGGCAAAAAGCGTCACAACAACCATCAGCGTCCGCAGGCTGTATTGATACCAACGGCGTTTGGGTTTCGGGGCAGTGGGTTGGTCGGTGGTCATGGATAGAGAATCTTCCTAATCAACGTACTATTTTCAATTGAGGCAATTCTTTTTGAAGGTCTTGAACTCCAGCATCGGTGATTTTATGTTTAGGCAAGAAGAGCATTTCAAGTTTTGTCAGCCCTTTTAGATATTCCAATCCCGCATCGGTAGCCTGAGTATTACGAATATCGAGTACTTTAAGGCTATTCATCTCTTTCAGATTCTTTAGACCGGTATCAGTAATTTGAGTATCATTGAGATGTAAGCCTTCCAAATCTGGCATCTCCTTCAGGTATTTGAGCCCGGCGTCGTTCAAATTGGTGCCTGACAGAACCACGGCTCGAAGCTGTTTTAGTTCTTTCAATTCTTCAAGGCTGGCATTGGTAATCATAGTATCGATAATCGCCAACACACGAAGATTGCTCATTTTTCTCAGGTGTTTCAACCCGGCATCGGTAATCAAATCACTGCCGAGCCAAAGCGATTTTAGATTTTGTAGATATTTTAACTGCTCCAGTCCCACATCGGTAATTTTGGTCTTGGAAACCCCTAACCCAGACAGCTTGGGTAGATGTTTCAGATGCTCCAGTCCCAAATCTGTGATCTCGGTAGAAGAAAGGTCAAGAGTTTCAAGGTTTTTTAACCCTTCCAGACGTGCCAGTCCGGCATCCGTGATCTTTGTGGAATCGATACTAAGAGATCGGAGGTTTGTCAGATTTGCCAAATGTGCCAACCCTGCATCAGTTACCTTCGTACCACTGAGATCTAGAGATTCGAGGTTTATCAGTTCACGGCAGCATTTCAAGGTTTCATCATTGATGTTTGGGCCTGGGATATATAAAGCTTTGAGATTGGTCAATCCCCCAATGTATTCCACTTCATAGGGATTTAGCTTATATACTGAATCAATTATTAATCTGTCATCAGATAGACCTTTTTTAAAGAACTGTTCCACATCTTTCATCCCCTCAGCCCTGAGCCAATACATAACATAGCTCATGCCAATGCATGACAGCGACATAAATACCAGAAGCGACCGAAGACTAAACTGATACCAGCGAAGTTCTCTCCGAAGTGTGGCTCTCCCCGTCAACATGGCAACCAGCCGAAGAATAAATACTAGAACCGTTGCCTCGACCAAGAGAATCAAGAGCAGATTAATCTGCGGAACATACGAGGAGTCTCCTTGGCTGGCATGAACAAAGTAATCGGCCAGGAACAACCAGTTGACCAGAGTAAATATTATGATGCACGCCAATACCACAAATATCTGCGGGCGATATTGACGCCAGCGGCGTTTGGATTCTGATTTGGCCGGTTGGGCATCGGTTTCCATAATTCACCCCAGATTAGAATAACCGTATTATACCAAAAAAGGCATCGATGAGGATGCCCACTTTGCCCATGCTGAAACCCTTGGATTCGGTTTCCGCTTGCCCAAAAAGGCGTTTAGGGCTAACTCCCGGAAACCTTCCTCTTATCGGACCTCTGTTTTGCCGTGGCGGTTATGTAATCCAGAAAGGGACGAAGCGAATGAGAAACGTCATTTATGCTGCTACCGGCCACGGCTACCGTGTTCAGGTAATCGACGGCGGTGAAGTCGTTTATGAATACTCGGCGGGCAACCATCAAATGGAGTCCCAGGCCGTCATCGACCCTTCCTCACCACACGCTGTCAATCTGCGGCAGTTGAAACGCTGGGCCAAACAAACGGCACACGAAATTGCCAAGGAGCGGAGGATTCTGGCGTCAAGTATCGAATATGACGCCGATTTAGAAGCCGCACTCCAAGATATTTTCTGTTTGATTGAAAGGACTGAGCAATGACCAAGAAACAACGCCAAGTATTTCTTACCAAAGCCAAGGAATTAATGCTCAGTCTTGGGGCAACTCAAAAGGGTGATGATTTCACCCTACAAACCAAGGCAGGAACTTTGACACTTCACCCCGACAGTAACGACACTATTGGCCTCGGCACCGTCTTCGCCCGCTTTGACGACCCTCATGCCGCCCGGCAACTGGTTGATTGCAATCGTTTCAGCGGAAAATGGAACCACCACTACTTCGATGGTTGGACCTTGGAGACGGCAATCAACGATCTTTCGGTTCGGCTGAATAATGTGCTGACATGAGGAATGAGGACCAAGACATTAAATAAACCTTTTCTAAATCAATCGGACGGTCTCAACCGTCTCAAACCCCGTCTGCCTTCTCCAAACACATTACAATCAAAAATACAAAGCCAGAAAGGCATTCCCTGACCACAGCACCGTCTTCAATTGGCTCCCACCTTCTCTTGTACCCTGAGTTGGCTTCCGCCGAGATACCCTAGGATTTAACCCCTTGGGACATTTCGCCGAGTGGGAGACGGATCTAAACATCGAGTCCGGCTTTCTGTGCCATCTCCAATCCCACGACCTTTTTGACTGAGTCTTTCCACTTGGCCTTCGGGCGTTTTTTCAACGCAGCGTATATCTCGGTTATCCTCTCGTCCGTTTGGCCTGCCCGGATTGCTAATGCCATTTGCTTGTCGGCTTTGCTGGGTATACTTCGCATTTTTCCTATCCATATGGCATCCGTAACCCACGGCTCCAGCATGTGAAATAACTTCACGACGTTTGTCGAGTCGAGCATTGGCTCAATACTCACACTCGTCTCGAAGCCCTTCTTAAATGCGTGCTTCAGCGAAGTCAACCGCTCTTTGAATGCAGGGGCATGTGGCTCCCAGTATTTCAGCAAAGCGTCATCGTAGGCTCCAATGGTGAAGCGGAACAAGATATTATCTTTGTGGTCAGCAAACGTTTTGCAAATGGCTTTGATACAGTCGAGGTGAGGCTTGCTGACTACAAGCACTCGGTTGCCGCCGTCCAAGAGATGCTGCAATACGGTCTTGCAAGCGGCGAGCGTCTTCGGAGTGATGTCGTGGGTCGTGGGAAACATGACTGCCCGCTCGGCGATCTTCCCCATACGATGGGCAACCTTATCTCGGCAGATTTTTGGTTTTGCCCATTCTGATGCCGATTTGATCCGTCCTCCCCACAATGCAAAATTACGGGCGTAGCAGTAAAGGCAATCATGTTCGCAGCCCTTGTAGCAGTTGTAGTTCTTGTCGGCCCATTCTTTAGTCCCGCTGATGTTCCCAGACCTCTTCTGAACCATGGCTTCTTTCCCCAAAGTAAATGACTATAAAATTCATAAGTTATCTTACGAACTTTTCAGGATTCTGTCAAAATGTTTCTGTTCTAAAGATTTCTTCGCCTCTAATACAATTATTATAAGTTTTGGATTGGCTTGAAAAATAACTTTAGAACTGAAAAATACTCTTGAAAAATTATCGGCTTCTATACTATATTAATAGGGTCACATTACAAAATACGACAAACGATATAAGAAACTAAAGCCCGCTCGTATTTTGTACTGTGACAAGACGAAACAAAAGCGGGCTTTTTTCATATATTCATGGAGAATGAACGAAAGAAAAAGAAGAAAAATCCGGTTTCCCAACTGGCCGAAGCCTCATTCGAGGCTTTCAAGCCCTTTATAAATATCTTTGATTGCGGATTAAGTTGGCTGGACAGCCCAATCCACCTCATCACAAAAGAAGACTGGCGACTGTTTCACCGCTACAAAGACGGGGAACGAGGGCTGATTTATCCAGATGGTCGGGAGTTTAAGCCAGGCCGTGATGTCGTTTGCAACATCTATAGCCCCCGCCACGTCCAGAGGCACATGGAAGCAGGCGAGATTACCTACTACACTTCGGGCCGCAATGGCCGGGGCCTGCTCTATTTGGATATAGACGCCCACAAGCTGTGGCAAACCGACGAATACAAGGCCAAGGCAATTCTCCAAGAGTTGTTTCCCTTTGGCTATTTCCGGGCGTCTCGAAGGGGCCAGAATGGCTTCTTGAAAATTAAGTACGATACCGCCGAGGAGTACAACTCCTTGGCGGACCGCTTAGAACGGACGCTGAAACTATATTTCCTGAGCCTCGGCATTCTCTGCGATTTTGAAACCAAGGGGACTATCACAACCGAGGATAAGTCAGGCAGTTTGGCTAAAATGCCATTCACACAACAACGCTACCCATGCAACAAGCGGGACGAATCGGATCACTGGAATTATACACAATTGGAAAAGTTCGTAGCGTGTCCCACGGTAAACATCCGTCGTGTCGAGTGCATTATCGGGCAGATCGAAATTGACGAAGAAAAGGCTGCCGCATTCGCCGAACACAAGCAGCGGTTGGATGAAAAACATAAAGCCGCTGAGGAAATGAAAAAAGTCCAAAAGTCTAGCCGTATTTCCAATCCCTCGCCTATACTCGTCAAGCCGGTGGCGATAATCCAACCCAAGCCCTCGGTAAAACCGTGTACGGTGCGGATCAAAACGGACCTTCCGCCCCAAGAATCGGAGAGTGCTTTTGAAAGAAATCTCAAAGACCTTCCTCCGTTTGTACGGGCTTTCTACTCCGCACACCGCCGCTATCCGAAGACTGAAGAGGCTTTGGATTGGCTTCATGTCAATGGTCGATACTCGGGCGAGTGGGAAGACGGAGAAAATCGTAGAGCTAAACGAGTCGAGCAGATTCTCGACTTTCTCGAATCGGACTTTGACCCTGAAATGTTGTCCAAGAGCAATAGTACGCCGGTGTCGCTGAACAGAGAAACATATTCTTGGTGGGTACGGCAGACCTTTGGCTTGACGATGACAGGAAAAGTATCTGATATTCGCCGATTTGATGCCGAAACCATGCAGGCACCGACTTCCGTAGTTACGGTTCCAGCCCGGTTTGTGGAGACATTTTTAAGTGTGGCCGAGTTTTGTGTAAAAACTGATCCTTTATCAAACAAAGCGGTCCCAACAAATCGGATCAAGAAGATTTGGGGTATGGTGAAGGATGGTAGTCCTTGGAATCAAAAATACTTCCAAGTTGTCCGGGATCGTCTACATAGGATGGGAGTGATTTCCATCTTTGACCGAAAGCATCATATTGGTAAAGCGTGGAGATGGAAAGTTGGGGAGTTCATGCCTGAAAAGAGCCTTGGTGAACAGGAAAGAAAACTAAAAGATAAAATCCCACGGAGACCGTCAGTAAGCCTGGTCGAGTTCCTCGGTGATACTTATTATAAGAACAACACCCTACATAATACCCTGTACTACATCGAGACCCAGATTTCAGCAGTTTTCTCGCCAGATCAGCAGGTCCGACCTCCTCCGTGGACAATTGACTAATCTTCCAGACAATTTCAAGGTTAAAACCAGTCTCATCAAGACCAGGTCCCGAAGATTCTCTGCCCTAATCTCCTTTCTTCGAGCCAACTGCCATGCGTGGACCAGGCGTTGGCAGAGTTGAAGGTCCAGCGTTGCGTCGAAAGGATACAGCGGCCCGTTTTCCAAAATGCAGATACGGTCCGCATCGGGCAAGCATGTTCGATGCTGGTGGCAGTAGGTGTGGAGCGGGCTGAGCGAAACCTGGATTTAGCGGTCGTCAAGCCTTCGCCCTACGCCGCCGATAAAATGTCGCAAGTCCCAGCAGTGCCGATCCCAGCAGCGTGACGGTTCCGGGTTCGGGCACAACCGTACCGAAGAGTTGGAAGGACTCGGGAGGTGGACTTCCAGGGCTCCAATACCACGAGGTAACAGCCTCGCTGCCGTCGGGTGGGTCGGCGGAAGCTGCCCAAAATGCGTCGCTAGAAGGAGTATTAGAAGAGAGCGACAGATGGTTTGTTAGAGTCAGCCAATACGCACCAGGGGCAAGCGGAGAGGGAGTGGATAGGGAGAATGACGCATTGTAGAGAGTGTAACTATTGAAAGTAACGTCGGCAGGCGAGCAAATCAGAACAGCCGTGCCGGAACTAGAACTTGAGAGAGGGGAGACGCCAATAGACCAATCCACACTCGAATCGGGAGAATAAAGGGAGTTGACCCAAAGGGCGATTTGTCCGCCAGTCAGCGTGGTCGTCGAGGACAGCGTAAAGGAATCAGAAACAGCACTGGTACCAGTTAAGCTGAACACGACCGGCCCGTAAGATGTGTCTGGGGGGCCGTTGTCATAAATCGTCTCCGCCATCACGCAGTTTGGCAAAATAACTAGGATGACTGCCGAAAACATGAACAGGGCGACAGCCAGGGTGTAACGACGAAACGAAGACCTGAACATGTGTTGCTCCTTTACGAGATGTTGCCAAAGGTAACGGATGGCTCGATTGATTCGGGGGCGGTTCGGTTGAATACCCTATGCCTTTCGCCTTCGCCAGGCACAAGCTAGCAGGCTGTCCCAACACCTCAATTTAGGTCTATTGCCAACTATTGCTCAGGGTGGCGGAATGGTTCAAAAATACATAGGAATATGGAGAAAAGCAAGATGTTTATATGTGGTTATCTACAAAATCTACTCTATTGGGTAGGATTTCCTCGGAAAACTGCCCCAATGGTGGTTAGCCGAGACAAAGAGGTAGGATGAGAAGAGACATTAGGACCAAGTAGGAAAATGGGACTCGGAGAGGGTGGAGTGTTGGAATCCTGGAAAGGAAGTAGCCGGATAGATTATCCAACTGAATTGGTTGATGCAATTTCCAGATTTCCAGAATCTTGAAGACGAAGGCCCTTTTCCATCTTTAAAAGCCAACTGGTAAATTTGACTAGTTCCGATTGGCTCCTCTCAGATTAAAGTTTGCATAATTTGCAATCTTCTCTTTCTGATTCTCGGCTTGGTCCATCTTCGTTTCATAATTGGCTAAGTTTTCCGTTCGTTCGGACCATTTTGGTTGGTTGTTTAAAAGACCTTACCAACCAAACGAACTGGAGATTGACAATGGCTTCACAAGAAGAATTGCGGCGGAAAATCACCGACCAAATTGTTGAATCCCTCAAGAGCGGTTCTATTCCGATCTGGAAAAGACCTTGGGGAATCAGCCCTAATTCTGGCTTCCCGATCAATATAGTGTCAAAGCGGCGGTATTCGGGAGTGAACGTGCTTTTGCTCCGCATTGCAGCGATGACACACGGCTTTACCAGCAAATTTTGGGCGACTTTCAATCAGTGGACCAATGAACTCGGTGGCAGAGTCATGCGTCGGCCTGAGAACGTAAAGCCTGGACACTGGGGGCAGTCCATCGTCTTTTTCACTCGGGTGACAAAAACCGAGACGGACCCCATCACTGGCGAAGAAACTGAGGAATCATTTCCTTTGTTAAAGAGCTACACCGTGTTCAACGTGGACCAAGTTGAAGGCGATCACTTGGATCATCTGCGGGTGAAGGAGAAAATACTCAACGCCGAATTCGTGGATCATCACTTGTGTGAGGAGACAATTCGGGCGACAAATGCCGACATTCGCTTCGGTGGGGACCAAGCTTTCTACAATCGGGCCGGGGATTACATCCAGATTCCACACAAGCACAGATTTGAGAAGGAAAACGAATGCTATTATCCGAACGATTTTCCACGAGATGATGCATTGGACCGGCCATGAAAGCCGCCTGAACCGAGCGAACTTGCTCGCTCGCTTCGGCGACAAGTCCTATGCAGAAGAGGAACTGGTCGCAGAAATGGGATCATGTTTCACCCTCGCCGCCCTCGGTGTCCCCCAGACCGATGATACAAACAGCACGGCTTATGTTGCCAACTGGCTGAAAAGTTTGCGGGACGACAGCAGATTTATCTTTCGTGCTGCTTCGGCAGCATCGAAAGCGACAGATTTTATCCTTTCGTTTACTCCTCAGTATCAGCCGCCAGACTTGGTTGAAGTCCCGTTCTAAGGTTGGTGGTGTTGCACAGGGCGGTGGTTTGAAGTCATCGCCCTGTGCGGATTTTATTGGACCACCTCGTCTCGGCGTAACCAACAACCAATAACGGAGATTATGACCATGATTTCAACACTCGGACAATTGGACCTCCAGTCAGCAGCGGAAGAGGTGGCAGGGAACTGGCTGAGGTTTTCTGACTTCGCTTGGCATCGCAAATACGACCTCGAATCACCAGAAGATTGGGGTTTGATATACACGCACAACAGGGATAGCGACTTGCTGGACCTCAGTAATTCTGACGTTATCGCAGAAGCGATGCAGCCCTTTTCTGAGGGCGACGATCCCGACGTGGTGTTCGAGTCCCATCGTCATTGGGCTGTCGGCCACATCGACGGATTCAGTATTCGAGTATTCAGGGACGGCCAAATCACCGAAGCCCTTCGGACCTACCATGAGATTCAATCACGATTGGCCGACTATCCGTTGCTCGACGAAGAGGACTACTCGGCTCGGGAATACGCCACAACTATCGAAAACATTTCCGATGCAGCGTGGCGGCTTAAACGAGAATATGATCTGCCCGAGGGATGGGAAAGTAAAGTCTACTCTTGGCTCTGGGACCATGACGACGAAGAGATTGATAATACAGACGATAGGGGCGGCTACCCATCGGAAGAAGCCCTGCAATGTGCTTTCAATGCAATTGGATATAAGCGACTTTAACAGAAGGAATTCCAAATGGGTTGGCTATTCAAACAGGGTTATTCACGAAAGGACTTGATTCAAGAGCGGACCGAGAACTGGGAAAGGACATCTGATGAGATGTTGGTTAAAACGGTCTGCCTTGCCCATTGTTACAGGGGCGGCTCTTTCTCTGGCGTGCTATGGGCGGTTTGGGAACGGACCTTTGCAAAGGACGGGCAGAACGTCCGACCAACGGAACGTTGGATAACATGTGACCTGTTGAAATATCAACAAGGATACGGCTGGGGATACAAAGACATGGCCGAATGTATGCACCCGTATTTTTACTCCTGTCCATTAGGTTATTTGCAACAAGTCCCAATCGACCAATACGGCGGTCATGCAGAGTGGCGGGAATTGGTACATAAGTATCACGCAACGAAGGCAGAGAAACGCCTCTCTCGACGATGTACAGTCTGACAAGGAGACCATCATGCCCAAATATCGAGTTGAAGCCTTAGAAAAGTTTGTGGTTCGGACCGTGTACTACGTCGATGCAAAAAGTCGGAAAGAAGCTGAGGCCCTGTGCAAATCAGGTCAGGTTGCTTACGACGAAAAGACCATTGAAGAGGGCGATGAGGAGTGGATTAAAACCGTATCGGTGGCCCAACTCGCAGGATAATCATGACACCATATCAAAAAGCAGAACTGTCAGGAAAAATCGAATGGGTAACGGATTCAGCACTCGATGCCGCACACAAGCAGAATTGGCAAGAATTCGACCGTCACATGGAAAAGGTCAGTGAACTCCGTGCATCTTTACCCGTCAATGATGCACGTACTATTGGCACTGCCATCCTACAAGACACCACAACGAATGGCAAAGGGACCAAAGTCCGTATTGGCATCGAAAAAGACATCTTCGGTTTAGTCATTCACCCTGATGGCACAGGCACATACGACGGATCGTATGCCCCAATTCTTTTGGAACAGCATGAAGGCACGTTACGTTTGATTGTTTGGGGCGACATCAATGTGCAAGACCCAACGCACATTATAGACCTATACGACGCACTGGAATCAAAACGCACTGAAGCCGACTAAAGGATAAATACACATGATTGAGTATCAAGACATAGTCGAAGAATTGGCGGAAGAAATCATCGAAACAACTGAACACAAAGACGATCTTGATGCCAATATCACCACTTTCGTCAGCAGTCTCGAACAGCAAATCAGGACCAAGGTTCAAGAACTTGCTGCAATTAGGTTTTGCCCAGAATGTTCTGCACTGATAAAAACAGTAATGGATGACAGCGACGGGACAAACCTTGAAGAAATAACTTCCTGTTCTAATCCAGATTGTCCATCGCACCGGACCAACAGGTTTGATGTTTGACCTACAATCCACATAACAGAGGTTCAGTCATGGGTCTTACAATCCACTGGTCTTTTCAGGGACCACTGAAGAAATCCGACGCCACGGCCATCATCGAAAAGATGCGACGGAGGGCAATGGATCTACCATTTGAGTCGGTCGGCGAGGTCGTGCATTTTAAGGGCAAAGACGCCCAATTCGACAACGATCTGCCCAACGGCAAATACACTTGGCTCAAAATACAAGCTCGGGAAACGATTTGGAGCAAAGATGGCAGGATAGGTTGGAATTGTCCTGCTAAAGAAATCATCGGTTTCCAAATCATCGTCGCCCCTGGCAGCGAGCCAATGGAAGTATATTTGGCGACATATCCCAAGACAATCTTAGTTGAGGATGAACGGACCGGACAACCAAAGCAGCTTCGCACCAACTTTGCTGCCTGGTCTGGCGGCGGTTTCTGCAAAACCCAGTATGCCAGCCGCCCTGATTGTGGCGGGGTTCCCAACTTTCTGCGGGCACACCTTTCCGTCTGTCGGTTGTTGGATCACGCAAAGGAATTGGGCATCTTGAAATCGGTGTCCGATGAAGGGGATTTCTTTGAGAAGCGAAGTGTTCCTGTTCTGGTCGATGAGGTTGCCAGTTGGAATGCCTTCATCGCCGCTGGGGTCGGGGCTTTTGATGGGCTTGTCGGAGCCAAAGGCGTGGCCCCTATCAAGAACTTCCCCGATTTTGAGCATCTGGAGGCACAAGGCCAGGACCAAATAGACGGACTGCTTCGGTGGATGAAGGAAAGACAACCGGCATCAAGTAAGTGAAGGAAGACGGACCACCAATATCAATATCAAGGAGAAGTGCCATGTGCCTAGACATCCCTGACTGGGACGACGAACACGATCACGACGACAACGACGATGATTGGGACGACATCGAGGAGGACGAGGTATGAAAACTGTCACCCCTAACAAATTGCCCATCGACGCCTATGTGATTGCATTCTCCGAGATGGATCACTATTTCATCAAAAAAGAGGACCGTCCCCATATCGAAGACATTCGAGGGGTCTATTTCTTCAATCATAACGAGCGGACATTTTGCTGTGAGATGACGCCAAGTTATTGGCTGATCCACCTGTACGACGAAGTGATCCTGACCCCGGAAGCCGATGAGGCGTTGGACGAGTTCCAGATAGACGCCATCTATCAGGAATATGAGTATTGTGGTGGCGACGGCATTTACGTCCACTGTCATACCATTGATGCCATGATCGAGGCCAACAAGCCATACACCGTCCATCATTACGGTGGGACCAACGTCAGTTATGACGAATCCGATTACGACGAACAATTGGAAGGATTGCAGGAACACTTTTGTTGCAACCATTACTTGTAGACGACGGACCACATTTCAGTTCATCAGAGAAACCACAAGAGGAAAGAAAAATGACTATACCCGAAAACGCCAAGGTCGGCTTGATCGGCATAATCTTTCGGCCCGAGAACGAAACGCCGTGGCTGGTTCGGGATAACCGCAAGGCGTTGAGGAACGAGTTTCCTTGCAGCACCAAGGCTAAGGTGTTGGACAAGATTGCCGAGATATTGGACGATATGAACCATCCTCCGAGCAAATTGGATAGGGACAATGACCCTGTTGAGGTCACGGTGGCGGTAACATTGCAGGCGGGCCTGTGCGATTTGGAAGACCAGGTCAACACACTGGACCTACGGAGGGCAGCGTCAGAGGCCGTGGAAAATGCTGTGCATCATCATGAAGAAGAGGGTTTCAATCACGCCCTCGCCGACAAAGTATCCATCGGTTTGGTAGAAGTCCGAGCCTTTAACGTGGAATAGGAGGACGGATCGTGAAGAAACTGTATTACGTCAGCTTCACCTTTGGTGCCTCCGTTCCCGTTGAGGCCGAGAACGAGGACGAAGCAGAATCACTCGTCGAGGAAATGGAAACCAAAGAACTGATGGACCTTGCCGCCGATGGGTTCGAGATTCAAGGGGTGGAAGAAGAGGAGCAACGCCATGCCACAAGTTGATGTGTCCGTTCAGTTCACCGGCACCGTCTCCGTGATGGTGCCAGACCGTCTATCACCGACCGACGCCACGTTATTGGCAACCAAGTTGGCCGTAGCTCGAATCCTGGCGACTTGTGACAACCCCGACGCCCCAGAAGACGACGCCTTTACCGACTATGCCGACGAATGTTCGGCTCAAGCGTGGAAGACAAGAGAGGCGGATTGGGACCGATGCGAAATCAGCGGTGTGAGTGGTCAGTGGACTGCCAAAATATGAAAGGGACCAAAACATGTGCAGCATCGACACCGGTTCTGGGACCGTAGATTACGAAACGATCCGCAAAGCGATGAATGGTGAACCATTCACCATGTCTCTAACAGACTCGGACGAAATCCGTGCCGTCATCGAAGCTGTCAACGAAGGAATTGACAGCCACCTCGAAGCCTGCAATTGCCCCGACCGAGGCGACAGATACGAAGGCGGCGAAAGGAAAGCCGGGAAGTTGACCTTGTGCCGGACCTTGGAATGTATTGTCAGCGTTGAATCTCTCCCCGTCTTACTCCGTCGTTTGTGCGAGTCGGACTTGGGTGGCGATCCTGACGTTCAAGCCGAAGGAAATCGGCTTGCTTGCGATATATTGATGTGTCTCGGCATCAACGAGTATGGCGAATATGTTGGTCGTGAAATGTTGGTGTAGTGGCTCTTGACAATTTGAAACAGGACCGGTCCCATATGGACCCTTGCAGTAGCCAATGCACCGGCGAGACCTATAAAGACAACTGAAATATCACCGTCGAAGAGTGACCGGACCAACAAGGGAAGAACCATGCCAAACTATGAAATCGAACAATACGAACTTCACGTTCTGCGATATAGGGTCGAGGCCAACAGTGAGGCCGACGCTATCGTTAAATTGCTCCAAGGTGAAGGGGACCCTATCGACGATTCACTGCAATTCATCAACATTTCTGACGACCACGGGATGAGTCTGTCTGAAAACCCAGACCTTTCAAGTCAATTATTTGACCTAGGCGTAGTCAAAAGCGGTGAGAACGTCATCCCATCAATCAGGAGCATACGACAGGTCGAGTAGTGGACCCAACTGACTTGTAGACAGGAATGAAAAAATGGAAGAGAAAGAAGCCCTTGAACTTAACGATGTCCAGCCATCGAGTCTGCGGCACATCATCGGACAGAAACAGGTCGTCGATGTTGTGACCACAGAACTTGACGCCGCCCAGATAGACAATCGCCGTTTCGATCCCGCCTTGATGGTTGGGCCGCCCGGCTGTGGAAAAACCGCTGTCAGCCATATCATCGCCGAAGAAATGGCGGCTCCGTTTGTCGAGGTTCTGGGCCAGAGCATCAAGAATCTCGCCGAACTCAACGCTCTGCTATTGTCGGCAAAGGAGGACAAGACTGTCATCTTCATTGATGAGGCCGCTGAGCTTGATCCATCGCTTCAGGTGGCCTTATACATGGCCTTGGACCAGAAGAAGATCGTGGTGAGCGGCACAAAAGCGGGGGGCTCACCGATCACGATTCCACTCGCTGATTTCAGCCTCTTGCTGGCAACAACTCACGAGGCGGACCTCTTGCAACCATTGCGAGACCGAATGCGGCTGGTGCTTCGGTTCCAATTTTATTCAGAGCAGGAACTTTCCGAACTCGTTCGGCTTCGAAGCGTCGGACTTCGCTGGCCAGTAAACGCCGACGTGTTTTCCGAGATAGCCAAGAAGTCTCGTGGCACTCCCAGGTTAGCGTTGCGTCTGCTGCAAAGTTGTCGTCGCTGTGCAAGAGCAGAAGGCGAAACCACAATCACGCTTCAACATCTGCATAGAGCTTGTTCGTTGGAACAGATTGATAGCTTGGGATTGGGACCGACCGAACAACAATACCTTAACCTCTTGTCAAATGGAGCGAGTCGTCTGAATGTACTGGCCTCAATGTTGGGGCTTCCAACTAAAACAGTATCGGAAGTGATTGAAAGTTTCTTGCTGCGTTCACGTCTCATTGTTAAGGATGACCAAGGGAGGCGGCAACTGACACAGAAAGGAATGGACCATTGTCGCAATCCAGTCAAATGAGTGTCAGATTCATGACAAAGGATCGTCAAATGATCGACAGATTGATGTCTGTATCACAAGTCGCAAAACTGGTGGGTCTTAGCCGCCAGCGTTTTCACCAACTGATGAAGCAAGGTGTGTTTCCTCCACCCATATATGACATCACAACCCGCCGACCACATTACACAGAGGAAATGCAAAAGGTCTGCCTAGCCGTGAGGGAGAAGAACATCGGCATCAACGGTCGGGTCGTTTTGTTTTACGCCCGTCGTCCTGGGATCGAATTGAAAAAGGCAAATACGCAACGGTCCACCTCGCACACAAGAAAGCCAAAACACAACGGGCTGATCGATGGCCTTCGAGGGTTGGGACTGACGACCGTTACCGAGCAGCAAATCGAAGCGGCACTGAAAGATTTGTATCCCGCTGGCACATCTGGCGTGGGGGAGGCGGAACTGCTGCGGACCGTTTTCGTCCACCTGATGCGACGGCATTAAGGTGAAAATGACTGGTGTAAATACTGAATTACTCCCGAGTTAGCCTCGGACCCCGTCAAATTGTAGTCAGATTCGGAGGGTTAAATGGTAAAATATTCGGCGGTAAAGCATTTCGAGGGCATCCCGGTCGGCGAAGCCGAGGATCACCTGTTCGAGGCGTACTTGAACTCGAACGATTACGCACCTGGATCACGGCGGGGTTACGTTCTCGATCTTCGCAAATTTGCCAAGTGGTTCACGACGGCCAACGGCGAACGGTTCGTCATCGGTAGAGTCACCACCCGTGACATTGCCGACTTCCGAAACCATCTACGACGGGATGAAGGACAAGCCGTTGCCACCATCAACCGCAACCTGGTCACGATTCGCCGTTTCTTCGGGTGGTTGGTCGAGCAAGGTCATATCGCTGCCAATCCAGCAAAGCCTGTCAAAGAACTGAAGCGGACGGCATTGGCTCCGAAGGGTTTGGACCGCACTCAGGTGCGAAAACTTTTGCGTGAAATCGAACTCCGAAACGATATCCGTGCGTCGGCGATCTTTTCTGTGATGCTCTATACCGGCTGTCGAGTCGGGGATCTTGTGGATCTGGACCTTCACGATCTGATAATCAGCGAGAGAAGCGGCTCAGTTGTGTTCAGATATGGCAAAGGTAACAAACAACGATCTGTTCCTCTATGCTTACCTGCACGACAAGCTCTTTCTGTTTATCTCGATACCAGACCACCTGTTCAATCTAGTCAAGTTTTTGTGGGCGAAAGAGGACCGTTGACGGACAGAGGTTTTCGTGCGTTGTGCGACAAGTACAGTGCGATTTGTGGTTTCAAGTTGCACCCGCATTTACTGAGGCACACGATGGGCCACCAGTATTTAGCGGATAATCCCGGTGATTTGGTCGGATTAGCCCAGATTCTCGGCCATGAGTCACTGAACACGACGGCCAGATATGTCAAAAAATCTGAGGGACAGTTGGCCGAGGCTACCGACAAGCTGACATATTGACGGACCGTGCCATCCTCCTGTTCTAACTCACCTCTCATTTAGGAGGACTATTATGTCCACCACAGCCATTGCCAACGGTTCCAATGAAGCCGAGCGAAAAGCGGCATCCGATGCTCTTGAAGTTCAAGATGGCTGCAACTTAATCGCTATAGTCGGCTGTTTTCACCGGCATCTAATTGCAATGCGAGACGCTGGCGTTTGTGGTGACAATCTCAACAACCATCCCGTTTCCCTTGCCTTCGTCAGCAAACTCGTTGCCCTTTGTCGCCTGACGCACAGCCGTGAAATAGCGGCACTGATTGCTCTCGACGAAATCGAGAACGGGCAGGCAGTTGAGTACGAGGTGATTCCGATCTGATGAATGGACCTCCTTAACTAGGTGTGGTCAATTCAACACCTCGAAAAAGGAGAAAACACAATGGCTTCGACACGTTCAATTCGGCAGGGGCAGATAGAGATCGGCATTCTGGAACATAGCGGCCTTGAATACGCTGCTTATGGCTATACTCTCTGCGGTCGGGAAATCACGGCCTATGTCAAGTACAAGAAAGGGCATTATTGGTTGACCACCTGGAGCGGGACCATACTCGCCTGGCGAAGCGAAATTGTTGAACGATATTGGAATGGTGGTCTTGCATTATTGTTCCGATTGCCAAAGGGCAAATTCATAATCGGCTACGCTTTGGGAAATGACATGTTATTCCGTGGTGAGTTGATTGAAGGTTGTTCGCAAGACGAAGCCCATCGCCATTGCGTGATGGTGGCTGAAAACTGGATGGAAGTGGACCAAATGGACGAAGAGGCTGAACTTGCCGAAGCCTGAGTCAGTGGACCAAAGTCCTCGGGTGTTCAGCAACAACATCAAATACCCGAGGACGAGTATGGATATCGCTGTCTCAGTTGCAAGGTGGCTCCTCGGGCAACAGAATATCACGGCGGCAACCCCTGTCTTCGTTCAGATCGGGCATCGCACCTATTCCGCTGCCAGATACACTGAGGACCGAGATCGTGTCGAGGAAACACGCCTATATGTTCTCGGTGAATTGCCGCCGTTACATGACAAGATGCGGCGGCTGTGTTATCGGACCGATGACTCTGGCTACGATTGGCATATCATTGCCTGGTTTAGGCTACGGGCAGCTTGCACTGAATTGAAGGAAGTACATCCGTTCGGAAGTCATTTCATTCTTGCCCGATGGACACCGGTCGAATGTTGGGCGGCAGACCAAGTCGAAAAAAGACCGTTTCACCGCCTCCCGATGGCGATTATGGATTGCGGACCAACAAATGTTGATATCAACCAACCACACGAGGAGACACAAAATGACGCCGAGTGATGTTGTTGTGTTCCGCAGGTGGAAGGACACCGGCAGTATTATTGCATTGTTCCCGGAGTTGCCGGCGGACATTTATGGCCGATATTGCGATGCCTATGAACACGTCGGCCAGCACGGAGGTGCCGACTTCCACGGCGTTGTTCAACAGACGAAGCCATGCAGTTCGGAAGAATCAGCAGATCTTGCCGCCGAGTTGAGGACCATTGGGTACAACCTGCGACCGATAAAGCGAGTCAGTCCTGTGCATCACGAAGCACGTCGCCGTCTCGCAGCGGACCTCCGCAATACAACGTAAGCCAACACAACCACAATGGAGAAATACCATGTCAACCACAACCAAACCAAAGTTTAATCCTGGTGTTCTGCTTTCGACCCCAGGGGCATTGGAGGCGTTCGAGAGGAATGGGCAGACGCCATTGGAGTTCTTGAAGCGACACGTTGCCGGGGATTATGGCGAACTTTGTGACGAGGACCGCCAGGCCAACGAACAAGCTCTCATCGATGGGAGTCGGCTGCTTAGTGCGTACCGTTTCAAAGATGGGACCAAAGTTTGGCTGATAACGGAAGCAGTTGGCGAGAATGGCCGTCGTGAAAGCTCGACGTTTCTCTTGCCGGAAGAATATTGATTGGACCTCAACCGACAACATACAAACCACACCCTCCTAAACGAAAGGAAAATCATGTTCGACGAAACCGAAACGATCCGCCGTCAGATGGTTGGCGAGATCAACGCCAAGCCAGGCAGTCGAGAGGACCTCGAAGCCAGATATGGGCAAGTCTGGGACACTGACCAGATGTGTAAAATCTTTGAGCCAATAGGTTTTGCCGCTCCGCTGGTGGTCGTGCGGCGGCGGTCGGACCGAGTGAGAGGATCGTTGATGTTCCAACACAATCCCAGGTTTTACTTCGGTTTCCAACCGGAGTGACCGAAGCACAAATGGATGGGTTCGTTGGTGATATATCAACGGACCCATCCTCAAAAAATAGCCAAGCTTTTGTTGCAAATAAAGTAATGTAATAATTCCAGCGGGAATCTTTGAAATGGGTCCCCTCCCCCTGGCCCCCTTGCTACTAACGTGGTTGCTTTTTCTTTATTTGCTTTGTTACATTTTTAGAAATTGAGAAACTTTGGTGATTTCCAGGGAGGCTGAGACTCTTATCCAATTGCTCGCCCGAAATAATAGCGGCGGAAAAAAATCGCTGCCGTGGAAAGGCATTTTCATTGATAGAATCTCCCTTTGGGAAAGATTGCGTTTTTCTTCTCGCCTCTCGTGGGTGGACTATCATCTGCAATGGCTTCGGGGGCAGGCTAGAAACCCTTAGACTTTTGGTCTGCTCGATCCTCTTCGATAGACGATGCTCCCGTTTATGATGCACCCTCACTCCACTGGTATGCCGTATCTAAGGAAGCCACATCGGAGTCCATCACGAATACCTTTCACTAGTGAAGTGCCGGGATCGGACTCCCCGGCAGCATGAACCGCACTCTGATATTGCTCGTCATACGTTCTTGTCATCCCTCTTGCGGTCTTTACCACTTCGTTTAACATTGCCTGCCGCTTAGGCCCAGCAGGTTCCCTTAAATACCAATAGACACCTCCGCTAGCGGCGTCAAGTCCCCGGGCATATCCTTCCCGATACTGAAGGGGGCCTTCGACCGTTTTCCCGTCGAACGATATCTGAACATCGAATGGCTCTTGTTCTAGTTCAAATGGGTCCACAGAGCTTCCATCCTTCGGTTTTGGCGGCGTGGGTATATGTTTCACTTTGTAATGCCTGACGATTGTCGTATTGTTATCCCAATACATCGTGAGTTTTCTCTGTATGTTGCGTATCGCCGAGGTAGATGTCGCTTTTCAATTCCCTTTGATCTTCAACCGCAAAATCGTTTTCAGCTTTCTTCTGACCGTAAACATATAAGGACACATACCACCACGTTGTATGTCCATGAGCCGTGCCGACGCACGGCCCGTGCATAACCATACACCCATTTGCGTCCCGGTAGAAATAGTATGCGATATACGAATCATTTACCCTCGCTTCAATCGGCTCGCCGTTCGGTCCCTTAGCAAAATCTACTTTTCCAATGTCGAGAACAGTGGAAGCTTGGTCGTCCGGTAAGGCTTGTTTCAGATGCGGATCAGAGTAATGCCGTCTGTCAGTAGGAATGTCTGGCATGAAGACCCACGTAAAGGGAGAGTGAATAATCTTGAAGTTCTGACTGCCACTACTGGTCACCGGGTATAGATTCTTGTCTTCTTGTGCTAGTTTCATTCCGTTCCGGTTGGAAAGCAAGGCAATCTCTTTGACATCCGTAGCTGATCCCTTCGAGGAGTCCCAGACATGAATCACAGACGGATTGGAGCGGTCTACAAGAGCTACAAATTTAGCTTTTAGAGACACCGCTAAGTGCCTGGTGTAGGACAGGTAGGCAGAGTTTGTAATAGCTCCACGCATTGAGTATGAGTCTGTGTCCCATATTTGCACTGGGCCACTGGTCTGAGAAAAGCACAGGCAATCACCGTAGCCATTGTGCTGGACTTCGGAACCCTCACCGACTGGCTTGATCGAGCCGAGTCTCTTGCCTGATTCTGCATCCTGTACCTGATAATCCTCTTCCGAACTAACGAGGATTGAAGATCCATTCCCCGTAAAACCCAGAAACTTAGGTGAGGAGTCGTTGTTAGGCTCGTCGTCCGGTTTGGGACAAAGCGTCAATTTACTTTGCCATGTTTTCGTATTCCAGAAGTATGTCCACTTTCTCGAAGTGTTAAACACGCCATTGTGTCTGCCGGATTCCTGCACAAGTTCTGTAGCAAGTATCTTCCCGTCAGGTGAAAAGCGAACGTTCGTAAATGCCCACTTTGTAATACATGCTGGGAACGAAAGCCTCTGGCCTTCCGTGTTGAATGGATGTGAGTAGACCTGTACGCCAATTTCCTTTGAGCAGACTGCTAGCAGTTTTCCTGTTGGCGATAGAACGACCTTCGCATCCTCGGATACTGCACCAAGGAATTCTGTTTCCCTAGCATTCTGAAAGTAATTTACGTAGACGCCATCTCGATTGTGACGCCAATCGAATAGAATAAAAGCGGTATGATTAGAAGCTACAGCTATTGATTCACCATCATGCGACCATTCGATCTCAAGAAGCCGTTTGTCCCTGTTGAGAGGCCACTTACCCGGACATGTTGCTGTGCCATCTTGGTTCAGTGAGAAAACGTAAAGCATGTCCAGGTTTTTACTCAAGCAGGCGAATAGTTGCCCATCTGGTGAAAACCTGCCACGTATCCATTCATTACCGGGAATATCAAGTTGCACGACTGAACGAGATGGAACGTGCCAAAGCTCTCTCCCGTTGGACAAAAACCGACCATCCGAGGACAGATACAAATGATCGAACCCAAGAGAAGCCTTGAACTCCGCACAAGGCGTATCAAGCATAGCCACTTTATAACTGGCTTCCGTGTTGCTCTGGAGCGAAGTCGAGGAAAGCCTAGGTGCGAAAAATGGGGACTTTTGTGTGGTAAAGGCATCCGCTGTATTCGATGCACTACCCTGGAGATTCGGTGAAGTGGCAGACCTGACTGCCAATGAATGGTGAGGATTTATGAAGATCCGCACTGCAACTAAGCATACGAGTCCAGTAAGCACTGCATAACCTATTTTGCCCCCACGCCCCAACGAAGCCCATTTTCCTCGAAGGCTTCCTGGTGGGGTCGCCGTCCACAAGTACCAGTAGGGAATCCAGACGAATCCAAACGCTACCCATACGATGAACTGCACACGTCCTGACTTCTGGCTCACCCAGCCCATCCGATACCACTCGGCAAAAAGACGAATCGAATGCTGAGGGCCATTGCCTGTGTTTAAGGATTCAGATTGTGAATCCGCCGAGCCAGTCGGCAAAGGCGGTGGTAGGGACGAGGCGGGTAGCGGTGGAGGTGCTGTAGGTGAAGAAGGAGGCGGTGGCGGTGCGATGGTCTTTGCGGCAAAAAGCCCCTTGACTGCCGCCGCCTTCACCCAGTTCTGGCGATCCTCGGGACGAATGGGATCATCCGGCCTAAGCTCGCCAGAATCAGCCTTTTGTTTCAATTCAAGAGCCGAAAACGGCCCCTGTGGTTTTCCATCTTTCACAAAGTACCATTGCTTTGCCATTGCATTCACCACATTAATGGTTTTCGGATCAATGCATATTGAAATCTTTTGGTGGGCGAATTCCCTGAATTCTCGGCATTAGGGCTTACGAATGATTGCTCTCGGGCTACTCCAAAGCCACGGCAATACCAGGTCATAGTTTCACAATGTAGAAGTCCGCCGCTCGGCCATTTCACATTTCCATGTTTCTTTACGAGTGCAACGGTCTCCCCTTGAAAGTCGAAGAATTCGATTACTTCGAAGGTTAGATGCTTTACCTCGTCTTGCCATTCCCAACGATCCCCCTTCTTGGCCCCGAGCTTTAGCAACGGTTCCCAAGTGACTAGCTCGGTTTGGCCGTCAACTACTTCGGTGCTGATTCGAATACACCCGTCTGATACTCGCCTCCGCCTAATGGTAAGCTGCGGCTCTTTGTCCTTACATACTTCAAACGCCTTCCTTACACCATCCTGGTACATCGAAAATATGCCCGACTCGCTAGTAATCCTATCTGGTGATGGAAACTTAATGGGTTCCACGAACCAGGCCCATCCAGTATCATTTAACCGCACCACCTTCTCTTCCACCTGTTTGCTTGGGATTACCGGAAAATACGATTCGTCGAGTACGGCATCCGAAAGCAGCTTGGCAGTTGGTGGAACTTGAATGAATTCGTCTCCTTGAATAGCCTGCGGTGGAGTTCCGGCGTTCTCTCCTCGTGTAGTCCCGGCGAAGAATATCGAAGAAATGGCTTCGTTTATACGCTCGGTGCTCTTAGAATGGTTATCATTGGCTTTTGCGTTGTCATAAGATCCCTTCAAAACGGACTGCTGTGACCCAGACTTTGCACGATACATCCCGGTAAATTGAAGCAACATGTGAGCAGACAACCCCACTACAGCCAGCACAGAAATAATGCCACCGATGATCGTGGACACCGGATGGTTCTTGTCCGTGAGCCAAGCCCACTTAGAGCCAGCGGAAGGCGGTTTTGGGGTCGGCTGAGGAAGAGTATTTTTGACTGGCGTTTTCGTGGGCGTGGAAGGCGGGGAGATCGGGCGAGGCGGAGCCGCTGGTGCTGCAAAGAGGCCCTTGATGGAACTTGCCGTAGTCCACTGCCCCATCCCTTCTTTCCACACCAGATCACTTGGCTGCAACTGGCCCGAGGCAGCCAACTGTTTCAGTTGTTCTGGAGAAACCGGGCCTTGCTGTTGGTTATTTTTTGAAAAGTACCATTGCTGTGACATCAAATATTCCCTCCAGACGGAGATCGCCTCGTTATACTTATTTCTCTTGGCCCCCACTCGAACCAAACCTGCTTTTATAGCTGGTCCGAAAAAGCAAGAGCCGCATAGCAAGTAGCTCAACCTGTTAATAGATTTCTAACGTCCACAAATGATGCGAACAAAACTCTAACCACCATGAGCATTTTCTCCTACCATTCGCTGCTAAGGGTTGAACTCTCGCTCACACTGATTGCACTTCCATACCTTTCGCTTAATGCTGTAAAGGCCGATACTGATAAGTCCCAATGGGATTCCGATAATCACTCCGACCAGAGTCAGACACAGAAACAATCCTATGATTGAAAGAATAAATCCAATGACCGACGCACAACCATTAGGCACCCTTGTCTGTATAAACTGCCCGCCACAGAACTTGCATTTATGGGTATCAATGTCCATATACCGGCTCATGCGGTATTTAAAATTGGTTGCCCTTCTGGGACTCTGGTATTGTTCACTAGCGGTCGAGGTCAGAGGAACGGATGA
Source organism: Pirellulales bacterium (assembly GCA_963844755.1). Lineage (GTDB taxonomy): Bacteria > Planctomycetota > Planctomycetia > Pirellulales > Thermoguttaceae > JBEKIK01. The sequence goes on along the minus strand of CAWJPM010000005.1, from coordinate 333,556 downwards.
GGACGCCGCACGGAATGAAGCGGCATTCTGGTGGATAACGCTAAATATCGCCGTCCAAAAGTACCAGCATGGGATCCATATGAACCCGTAAAGCAACCACACAATTGCCTGAATAGCAAGGGGCTTCCGTCCTAGCCAGCCCGTACGATACCACTCGGCAAAAGGACGGATCGAATGTTGAGGGCCATTGCCTGTGTTTGAGGAATCGGATTGCGAATCTGCCGAGACAGTCGGCAGAGGCGGTGGCAAGGACGAAGTGGGTAGCGGTGGAGGTACTGTAGATGAAGGAGGCAGCGGCGGTGGTGTGGCAGCCTTTGTGGCAAAAAGCCCTTTAACTGCTGCTGCCTTTACCCAATCCTCGTGATCCTCGGGGCAAACCAAGTCCTCTGGCCTAAGTTCGCCGGAATCGGCCTTTTGTTTCAATTCAAGAGCCGAAATCGGCCCCTGTGGTTTTCCGTCTCTCACAAAGTACCATTGCTTTGCCATCGTGTTCACCACAATAAATGATGTTGTTTACTTGCCAACCCAAAATATTGCCCAACACTTTCCCTTGGTCAAAACCGATTCCTTTTACTGAAAATGCTCGATTACTGGCTCTGCTTTGGCTCTCGGGTGAAGGCGTACCGAAAATCTAAATGCTCTGAATTCCCTAAATCGTTAAACAACTGTTCTCGGGCTACTCCGAAACCACGGCAATACCAAGTCATAGTATTGAAATGCAGAAGACCGTTCGCCAATTGTGAGCTTCCCTGCGTCTTTACAAGAGCAATAGTCTCTCCTTCAATCTCGAAGATTTCAACCACTTCGTAGGTACAACGCATTACTTCTGTTTTATCTTGAGACTCCCAATGATCTCCCTTCTTAGCCCCAAGCTTCAGCACCGGCATCCAGCAAAACTCATCGGAGCTATTCTCTCCACCAGGAAGAGTATGGGTGATGTAAATGTATCCGTCTGATACTCGCCTCCGGTCAACGGAAGGCTCCTGCCCTTCACATTCTTTCTCGTTTCCGGTCCCACCCCGATACGCCCAAAAAACGGTCATCTGGTTTGTAATCGTATCTGGTGATGGGAATTCGACGTTTGACACAGACCACACCCAAAAATCGCCGAATCGCACAACCTTTCTTTCCACATGTTTTTTCGGAATTGGATTTGCCGGGAGGAACGACTGGTCGAGTACGACATCCGAAAGCAGCTTGGCACTTGGCGGGACTCGAATAAATTCGTCCCCCTGAATAGCCTGTGGCGGAATTCCACTGTTTTTTCCCCATATAGCGAACTCAGCGAAAGGAATGGCGTGGTTTATATCATGCCGTTGCTCAGCCTGAACCTGGACTTGCGTAGACGAAGGGCGAGTTTGCGTATGTGATGTGTCGTGTGTTCCAACCTGACCATGTTGGGATGCATTGACTACGAGGATGAGAAGCAGCCAGGCCGCCGACCAGATAACCTTGCTACGGCGTGTCCAGGTTGGGTGTGTCCACACAAGATAGAGCCCAAAGGGAAAACAGAACAGCACAAGTGCGGCAACGGCAGGCCACGAGTAAAAGCCCAGAGGTAGTTTGAAGGGCGGTTTCCATCCGGTAACGGTTTGGGTCGGAGAAGGATTCTCAACTGGCGGTGGGGAGGTCGGCAGAGGTGGGGCCGCTGGTGCGACAAAGAGGCCCTTGATTCTGCTTGCCTCCACCCACTGCCCCATACCCTCTTTCCAAACCAGATCGCTAGGCTGCAACTGCCCAGAGGCAGCCAACTGTTTGAGTTGTTCCGCAGATACCGGACCTTGCTGCTTATTGTTCTTTGAATAGTACCACTGCGGCGGTAATGCGTTTTTTGATTCCATGAGAATTCCTCGTTCACACACGAAAGTTACCACCAAGGTATCGTTCTTCTTGCAATTGACGGACAATCTTAATGGGGAAAACCGTCTAACGATGCGGATTCACGACTCGGATCGTGTAACAGGCGTTATTGCAAAGGTGGATGTCCACTGGAGCATCGCCAAAAATGTTTGCTGAAAGTTGATCGCTTAATACCTCCCATGCCTTAATGTACTTCTGGTTGTGCTCGGCTCCAGGCTGGATTTTTAAATAGTATTCATAGGTAGACCCGGATTTTGCAATCGCAACTTGATACCCCTCACCCAACCATTGACCGGCAACGAGGAATCGCCCCAGCCGGTTTGCTTCAACCTCAGTCACCGGAGGCTTGTAGAACAGAGTGCTTCCATTGAATGTCAACTTCGTGAAGCTCTTATCGTATCCAAAGCCGAGGCTCGTCCTAGCGTTATCTTCTAACTCCCTGAAGAAGGGATGGAGGATGCAAACACCGGCAATGAAGAAGACAGCCGCACAGCCGGTCCACACTCCAATTGGCCTGCCCCAAGATTTCTGTGGATAGGATTTGCCAAGGTGGTCGTGTATGTAGGCGATCTGGGGCCGCATCTCTATCAAGACCCACGCTCCGAGAATCACCCAGGCGATGAGGATAGTGACAATAATGGGCAGCGAACCCTGTACTCCAAAGTAAATGAGTGACATGAATGGTAGGAGAGACCAGATCAAGTAAGGTATCACTGCATAGAACCAGATCATACAGCGTAGTGCTCTGCCCTTACTGCCGAGCGTTTTCCAGTTATGTGCAAGCAGGATGGAGCCAAAGCCCCAGGCGATGAGGAGAGTGACAATAATGGGCAGCGAACCCGATACTCCAAAATAAATGAGTGACATGAATGGCAGGAGAGACCAGATCAAGTAAGGTATCACTGCATAGAACCAGATCATGCAGCGTAGTGCTCTGCCCTTACTGCCGAGCGTTCTCCAGTTATGTGCAAGCAGGATGGAGCCAAAGCCCCAAGTCAGTAGCAAGCTCCACGCACCAAGCCACTTTGGATTCCACAAAGCAGGAGCTTCGCCAGAAGTGGGAGAGTTGGATGGCGTTGTTACTGACGGAGCCGATGGGATGGCGGGAGCGGTGACAGGAATAGGGGGCGAGGCAGACTTAGCGACAGTAGGTACAGGTGGCGGCATCGGCGGGGTCGTCTCAGTTGGAAACAGCCCTTTCAGTTTCCGAGCCTCCACCCACTGCCCCATACCTTCTTTCCACACCAGATCACTTGGCTGCAACTGCCCCGAGGCAGCCAACTGTTTCAGTTGTTCGGGAGAAACCGGCCCTTGCTGTTGGTTGTTTTTCGAGTAATACCATTGTTCAGCCATTTTATATTCCTTTCCGAAAATTGGAGTGCCGACAAGCTGCCTCCATTGCTGGTCCATCTGGTATGAGCGGGTGAGAAAACCTGAATGGCTCGCCGGACCAAGAAATAAAGGGAGCGTTGAAACCGAGCCTGCTTCAGGAACCCCGACCAAGGGGCAGAAGAAAACAGAACCCAGCCCAACGCTCCCAGACGGGGAGCGTGGAGCCAAGTAGCTGCCATTCTTCTTCAAGAGCCTTGCGGCTCAGTTGGTCGTTTTCCTGAAAGCAACACTTGACGTTCACGCACGTCAATCGAATTGTGTCATTGTGGCTGGTGAGCCACGTTTTGTCCTCCTTAAATAGTTTTCCAGCCTTGCGACTGGCCCCCTCATATTACCTAATTGGAGAGGGGATTTCAATATAGCCTATATTCACCGAAATCGAGGAGAAACCCATGGCATCGATACCGCCGTCCTTTTCGGTACCGCCCAATCCGTCGATGGCGACAAGGTGCGTGACCTGACCGGCCACGGGAACGACGGCTGGGTGAAAAGGCTCTGAGAATTGCATTTTTTGCAATGCAATGGATTGTGGAGCGTAGGTTGAAAACCCTTAGACTTTTAGACTGCCTGTTCTTCTTCGATGGCCGACTCCCGATGGAGGTGGAGACCGCAGACCTTGCACCAGAATTCCTCTCCCCGACGCACCAGATTGAACTGCCTAACGAGGATTCGACATTTTTGCTCATTGGGGCAGTCACATAGAACAAACCGCCGTTTTCGTCGAGCCAGACCTGTTCTGTCAATGCTGTGGAGCCGACGGGGTTCGATACCGCAGTTTTGCATCGCCTGTTTCCACTCCGAACTGTGAGCGGGGACAAATCCAAACTTATAACCTACAATGCAGTGGCACGTTTCGTGTACAACAGTTTCTCTGCGTTCCTCTTCCGAAATTCTCGGCCAAAGCGGGACGCTTAAACGAATCCGAGCACGCATCGAGGTCGGGCAGTAACGTGCATCACCAAGGCGATGTGTAAAACGCCCATTCCACTCGACCAAAATCACCTGGGCCAATTCAGGAACGCTATTGCAGTCGCAGGCGTGTTTAATCCATCCCCTGATTTTGTGTCGATCTTCCACGATGTTCTCCTAACCAAACACATTCAACTCGGGCTGGTCCGACACAAAGACTGGCGGCATCTCGATTCCGACCAAGCTTGCAATGGCATCGATCACCTCATCGGTTAAAGACATTAGCTGATACTTGATGGGTCCGGTCGCCGACCAAATCTCAATCTCAGTGAACTGAGCGTCGGTAAGGTTCTCCTCAAACGCCTTCTTCGCCCATTCCATCTGCCCCACTTCGGTAATCTTCCGCTGAACCAGGTGCTTGGCGATGAACTCGACGAGCATGTTATGTCGTTCAAGCCGCACGAGGCCCTCGCCGACCCAACCTCGGCCATTGCAGCGAGGACACTTTTTGCCTTCGCATCGGACGCAAACGTAGCGGACTGTCATCGTCGATTGTTCTTCCAATCTTCGTAGTCATCATGAATACGATTCACATCGGCGTGATATTGAAACGAAGCCAACACGATGAGTGCGACGATAAACACGAAAATCCCTATTCCCATAATGGCACCTCAAATTATGTCCGGGTCGTCGAGGGATTTCATCGAATCGGGAGGAAGAGGCGGGGGTTGTATCGGGATACCCAGTTCTTCGCACTCCAGCCTCGCCTTTTCTCTAAACATTTCCTGATATCTGACCTCTGGTGGATCTGTGTTTAGGAGTTCTGGCAAAGTATCAAACCAAGGATCTCCCCCACCTTTTCTCCAAAGTCGATAATACGTTGGGCTGATAAAGAATGCGGCGAGGTTTGTAACTCCCCACCAGAATCCAAGCATAAGAGCGAGGCCAATAGCACCACCGATAATCACTGGTGTCCCTAACAAAGTACCGACAGCACCCACGTATAGCATCGGTATAGCTACCATACGTCCTATAATTGTCAACTTGGAAGTACGCATCTGAGTGTTCGGTACCACGGACTCCGCATCACAATACGGGCAAGCGGCTAGATTCCCAACCATTCCGTCACGAATATACAAGGGTTTATGGCAGCGAGAACATTTGAACTTAATCATAAATCCTCCTAAATAATGTTTGGATCATCCAAGCTACTTATCGAATCCGTAGTTTTGGGAGGAGAAGGCATTGGTAGTGGCCCAAAACTCGCTTCCCATTCAAGCCGTGCCTTCTCACGAAAAAGTTCCTGAAATCTTACTTCTGGAGGGTCATTGTTTAACGGGCTGTCGATCGTGTCAAAAAATGGGTCTCCTCCACCTTTTTTCCACAGCCAATATTCCCTCGGTCCAGAAAGGAACGTAAGAAGGTTTGTACCTCCCCACAAAAACAACATAATGACAACAAACGCTTTTACAGCACCCTTAATTAGGTGCCAAGATATATCCGTATCAACAATCGAGAACATCAAGGCCCAAAAAAACACTATCGCAAATGGGATGAAACCAATGCGAAACAAGATGAGCAGCTTCGAAGTGCGTCTCGGGTATCCAGGCAGCCGAGTATTTGCCCCGCAATGCGGACAACGACCGAGCTTCCCGGCCCATTCGTCACCGATATTTAGTTGGGAACGACAGCCATTACAAACAAAATCGATCATGATGATCTCCGGTTTGGGTTTTGGGAGACTGGGGTGGTCCGTCAGTGAAGCGAGAGGCCGTGGCCAGTGGCTCAGTCGGCCATTAGGGAAGGGGGGCTGGTCCAGTCCAAACGGGGAGAGAACGGGAGAAGCTGCCCACGGAACGATAAGCCACCCGCTCGCAGGAGTCACCTTCGAGCCGAACGGGAGACTATGCCAATCTCAGAAGAGCCGATGCAGAAGGCGTCACATCCTAGTTTAATTCAAAACCGTTTTCCTGATAAAGTCCAGTGCCTCAAAAAATGGCTCGTCCGCCTCTGCCCCATAGTTCTGGTCCGCAATTGTTCTCGGTGCGTGTGCCAGATAGTAATCTTCGTATTGGCGAAACAACTTATCACGTTTCAGAGCGGTTGTCCCGATTGATCGAAATTTGCCGAGTGGGATATCAGGTTTTGGGTCGAGTCGTTTCCAGTAAAGTGATAGCAAATCCTTAATCTTCACCCCACCAGTGTCCGTATAGAAAGTTTGATACATCAATTTCCCGGTGGACGTTTGGAAAAGCAGTCCCATGCGGCGGGGCAATTTTTTCAACTCGGCAATTGTCTCGGGCCACAATTTATATTTGACGGTGGGCGTTTTAGGATTTTCCCCCGTCTTGGCTCGCCTGCGGGTCAGTGTCCAGTGCGTTTCGTCAATTTGCTGCCATATTGTCACACCTAAATCAGCAGCCGTCATACCACAATTCAATCCAAGCAATGCCCAAAGCCGATATGGTGTTGGCAGGGATTCAATCGTTTCCTTGACGTTCGGAAATTGGCGGATTTCTTGATGTACAATCTTCTTGCGATGGTTTCGCCGCTTGAGATTTCTGGGGATGTCAGCCAACACTTTATTTGACCATAGCCACTCGACAAACCGCCGGAAAAATCCTAAAACTTTGTTATGCCTCGCCGAGCTAAATTTCTGGGACAGTAGCCAAGTATAATGTCGTGTCACTGTCTGCTCATCAATCGTTTCCGCACTTGTTTCCGCTGTCCAAATCTCGGTGCTCATCAGTCGTTTCAGGTAAAGTGCCAATTCTTTATGGGTAGCCGGTTTTTGTTGCTGGCGTTGTTCCGTCAAAAATTTATCCAATTGGTAGCTGATGGTTTTGTCTTTTTCAGTCTTGCGGACCCGGCTTAATCGCTCCGTCCATAATCTACGGTCGCCAAACAGTTGTTGTAGGATGGTGGGGTCTAGGTCCGGCGGAACAACGATCCCCATCATGCGAGCCATATCAAGATTTTTCCTGATCGTGGTGTCATCGTCCAGGATGATTTCTCCCGGTGGCTCTTGCCGTATGTGTTGCTGAGTTGCTTCGAGGGCTGGGACTAATTCCGGTGCATGATTAGCGGCGTAGGAGAGTTTAAGGGCGAGGGCATCCAGTTGCTCGGCTCGCTCGGGGTCGATTGTCTCAACTCGTAGCCTTGCCAATTGGGACTGCCACCAGTCGTTAGCAGCTTGATAACTACCCTCCTTGGTGCGAGGTGATTTTAGGTCATCACACGAGACCCGATATCTGTGACCTCGGAACATCTTGACCCATCGGTAGTTTGGCGAGCCTTCCCACGACATACTGAATTTGCGACCCATTTTTCCTTGCCCTTTCGGGAAGTGTTTCGGGTAAAAATGTACCTTCTAGGGTACATTTTACCCGAAGTACCCCATAATACAAGGGGAAAATGATGTGATATGCGGACTCATAATCCCTTGGTCGGGGGTTCAAATCCCTCCGGGCCTACTGGATTTGGGTTAATTACGCGTAACCCGCCATCATTGACGCGAACGGCTTCGTTATTGGGCGGTTTTGTCCTGTGCGCGGCGGATCAAGACGTTGTAGCCTTCTTGCGCAAAATGATGGTCATTTGTCAGCACGTCTTTGATGCCCTCTGCGTCCATCACATTCATCGAAGAACAATCCGTCAGGCTGTATTCCTTGTCAAGCCGTTGTGAAAAGCGGTCCAAGGCGCAAAAATGACTCCCGCGACTGAGAAACAACCTTAACGTTGGGATTGTCCAGGACGCGTCTGACCGTTTGCACAGCTCTATATCTCATCTGATTTCCGCCCTTGGAAAATGCGGTTACGAACTCGGCAAGGACTTCATCGGTAGTCACAATGAGGCATTGTCCGATCGCCTCACGGGCTTCGTTTGCCGCCGACCAGAAGGGATCGTTCGGCTTTATAGTCGCTATCCAGTATAACGTGTCCGCGAACACTTTGCGCATTATTTGGGCGTCCCGTAGAGGTAATGGTCGAGATGATCAGTCAGGTCGGCCGGTAATCGCTTCCATTCCTCCTCGGGAACATCGGCCCAAATGGCCCGCAACTGGTCTTCTATCGCAGGGGCGTTCGGATTGAAGACTTCTTTGGCGATGGGCGCTAATTCCACTCGAACCTCGGCGCCTTCCGGTAGAGTAACCGAATCCTCTAAGCGAATCGTGCCGTTTGCCACATATCCCCGATAAACCATGATTTTGCCTCCTCGATATTTCATTATACTTCGCACTGCCACCGACGTAAATGCCCGCTAGCACGTAACCTTTCGCTATAATCGGCTTTGCAGAAGCGGCAAGCTGCCGTATTCTCGCATCAGGCTTGGACGCGGTGTTATTCGTATCCGCATAGACTATCTTCTTCTGGCCATGCAAAAACCAGACCCAACTCCGCTCAGTGATATAGATGATATGACCGTCAGGCGATATCGGCATCTCAGGATATAGTTGACGCAATTCAGTTTCGACATTGTGGTTTGGCGGATCGGTATCAATGCGGCGAATTGTGAGTTGGGGGGGGATTGTGGCCCTCTCGCCACTTGACTATAATACCGGATAATTGGAAAGACGCTGGGAGATAAAGCAGTCCGAATTTGAGCATAATCGGAATACCCAACGAGAAACGACCAGGGCCACATACCGGCTATGAAGACAATATGAACGACTCGCGAGCGTCAAGCACAGATCTCTACAGAACGACCAACCTGGACTTATCGGCTCTTGAACCAAAGAAGTATGCACTTGAGCCGCGCCCCGCAAGGGGCAGTATCTGGTGCCGTTCTTTAGTGCCCCTTGGTCGGGGTTGCGGGAACAGTGTTGGTTCAGCGATCTTTTTTCATGGAGTATGATGCAATGCCAATCGCGGTTAAATGTCCAGGCTGCGGAGGGAAGTTTGGTGCGCAGGATGAAGCTGCGGGTAAACGGGTCAAATGTCCAAAGTGCTCGACCGTAATTGTGGTCGGCAATCCAACGCATGAAGGCACTATTGCGGCCGACCTCTGGACGCATAACGCCCACCCTCTGGCCTCCGACCTCACCAGCAATTCCCACGCGGTCGAAGAAACAGACCATCCTTCCTCCGCTTCGTCCCTCAACACTTCAGACCAGCGCACGAAATCGTCTAAACAACGCATTTCTCTCGGCTTGCGGTTGGGGTATATCTTCGCATGTCTGATTTTCCTCCTTGGTAGTTTTATTGTTGGGGCCTTGCCTGGCCTTATTTGTATTGCTTTATTTCAGGGTTGCCGCTTGGCCACTATCGCTGTTGCGCCATCTGCGATAACATCTCTCTTAGGGATTTGCATGATCGTGGGAGGTATTTTTTGTGCTTCGTGGTTTGGCCAACGTATGAGTAAAGCAGGCAGTCACAATCGCGCTGCTTCAGAGCCGCGCCGGATAATGGGGATTCCCGCTAACGAATGGGAAGTTTTCCTTGACTGCGGAGCGGTTTTGGGTATTCTCGTAGGGTGCTGGTCCACTATCCCGGAACCACTTTTCGGGCTATACGCACTCTGCACGTTTGTTCCGGCGTTCTTGGTTGCGCCAATCATACTTGTGACACGCACAAGTTTTCAGTTGCACGATCACCTCGCGGTTGGATTCGCTATCGTGTTGCTCGCGCAAGTGCTCGGAGGTGCCAGTGGATCACTGCGCGTTGCGAAACTAATGCGCGATATTGAGCAGAAAGAGGTTTTCGCCCCAACCATCACGGACGCCAATTCCAAATGCCAGCAATTCCTAGCGCAGATCCGTGAAAGTTCACCAAAGGCCGACACGGATGCTATGGAGTTGCTTGGCAAGCATTGGGATAAAATCCAGTGGGCAAAGAGCGATCAACTAGTTACGGGGACTGCCATACTGATTTTTGAGTTCAGTGAAACAGGATCGTTGCCATTGCAAGTTAGTGCTCTTGAACATTACTTGCCAAACGCAGCGTTGGCAAACGACCCAAAATACGCTCACACGGTAGTCATCCTGCTGCCATGCCCATCGTGGCCAGATAGACCCGCCAACGCAGAGGTGTATCGTGGTGCATGTCCAGTCCTCGCATATCGGTTCGGCGACAAAAATTCGCAAGCGTTCCTGATCCCATATAAAATCGCGAATAGGTTCCCTTCCGATCTTGGGGCAGGCTTTGAGGGCTTCATTAAATATGAAGAAGAAAGGAACATTGCGTTAGCAATCGCGCAACGTTTTGCCGCCCACCCAGCATTTGTCAAATCAACTTCGTCCAACGCAGCGTCAGAAGGCGCGACAAAAACAGCTACCAAACTAAAGGACGAAAAGGGGAGATCAGTGATTTTGAGGAAGTTGGCAAGAGCAAATGAGTCGAAAGACACCCTCAACCCACTGAATTGGGAGAGGGAAGTAAATCTTTGACACATCCTCAGTTGCCTTCGGGGGTTTTCATACGGAATTCTCTACCGGCAAAGATGATCGCTGCCGCCACGGCCAGGACCAGGCCGGCGCACAGCAGGGTCAGCACGCACGTCTGCGCTTGCGGGGCCGTAGCCAGGTCGATCGCCCAATCTTTGCCGCTGGCCGGGTTCATCCAGCGGAGCACAAGCACGCGGAAGTAATACATTACCGTCAGCCGACGGGCTACGGTGTCGAGGCTGGCGAAAATGCCTTCAAAGATGACGATGTAGGCTACACCCACCAGGAGCGAGCGGCGCATGAGCAGTCCCAGCAGGCCGAAGAACCCGCAGTAGCCGACCTGAACCAGCGCCAGCAGGCCGGCGGTTTTCAGGGCTTGCCCGACCAGTCCCGCGGTGGCCGGCACGGGGGCGGTCAGGGCAATGACCGCGAATGTGGCCGCGGTGAACACGGCCGTCAGCGCAGAGGTCATTAAAATCGTGGCCAGGAGCCTGGTCAGGTAGATCGCCCACCGCGGCATGGGCCGCAGCAGCAGGTATGTCAATGTCTGCTCCTCGACTTCATCCTGGATGATGCCCGTGGCATATAGAAGCGCCGCCAGAGGGGCCAGGGCATGTGGAATGAGGTTGAAGATCAGGGCGAACTGTGTGCCTTCGACCGGGGGAGTGTGTCGAAACGCCAGATTGACAACCGCCGCCAAAACGCTGGGCAGTGCAAACAAAAGCGAGACGACCAGCAGCCGTCGTCCGCGGATGAGTTGGCGCAGGGTCAATACGAAGAGAGCGGCCAAGGCGCCCGGATAGGGACGCCGCGAAAGGACTACGGCGGTATCGGCAAGAACAAGGTCAGTGGATTTCATTTAAAGGCCTGTAAATATTTAGGGCATATAATAGCAATTGGCCATTCAGCCCTCACCCTAACCCTCTCCCAAAGGGAGAGGGGACTTTGATCTCAATAGCAATCGGCGATATCGCCCTCACCCTGACCCTCTCCCAAAGGGAGAGGGGACTTTTTTATCTCATTTGCTCACCAGGTATTTGAATACGGCTTCCAGGTTATCGTCTTCCGAGTAAACCTCGCGCAGGGCAGTTTTGTCTTCCAGCGACACGGCGGGCAAGCGGGCATAAAAGGCGTCGGGACGCCGCGTCTCCACCAGCACGGCCTTATCGCGGTGAAGAATCGTCACGCTTTCGACGTCATCCCAGCAGACCAGCTTGGCGGCCAGAGCCCGGTAGTCGTCGCAGGCAAGGACGATGCGATGCGGATGCCTGTCGATCAGGTCGCGGATTTCGCGGACCTGGCCCTCGGCCACGAGCCGGCCCCTGTGCAAGAGGATGATATTCGGAGTCAGGACCTCGACTTCGTGCAGGATGTGGCTGGAGACTACAACGCTCCGCCCAGTGCCTTCGAGGCCGCGGATCACGTCGAGCAGGTCGCGGCGTGCAACCGGATCGGTGCCGGTAAAGGGCTCGTCCAAAAGCAGCACGCGGGGCTCGTGGACCATGGCCTGTGCCAGTTTGGTCCGCTGGCGCATGCCTTTTGAGTATCCGCGGATAGGTCGGCGCATGTTATCAGTCATGCCCACCACGGCCAGGGCTTTTTCGGCCGCCTCGGCGGCTTTGTATCGGCGCATTCCAGTAAGCCTGGCGCAGGTGCGTACGAAATCGTAGCCGGTCATCCACTCGTAAAAGGCGTCCTGCTCGGGACAGAGACCGACGTGCCGCATGAGGGCCGGATTGTTCCAAGTCCGGTGCCCGAGAAGGCGTATAGTTCCCTGATTTGGCCGGAGTTGGCCGGTGGCCAGTTGCAGCATGGTGGACTTGCCGGCCCCGTTGGGACCCAACAGCCCGGTGACGCCGGACGGGATCCGCACGGTCAGTTTATTGAGACCGATAACATTGCCGTACCATTTCGATACGCCGTCGAATTCGATGACAGGCGTTAGCGCAAGCGGTCCAGCGTTTTCACGCGTGTGCTCAATGTCCATAACGAAAGTCCAAATAGGCCGGCCAGTACGCCGGCCGACCATATCCAGGGATATTGGGGAACGAGTTGATCGGCGAGTCGGCGATTGTTGATCGAGGCCGATCCGGCCGCCGGCTCGCCTTTGCCTAATAACGGCTTCAGCGCGGCCCGGGGCACTTCGATCGCGCTGCCGACCTCCACCCAGGCAGCATCAGTGTTCAAAAGGGCCTCGCCCAAGCGCTGGAGGTTGGCGGTATAGGAAAATAGCGGGCGCCAGTTGGTCGGCGCGGCCTCGGCTAATGCGACACGACCTCGCACTCGCTGCCCTAATTCACCGGAAATGAAGTACCTTGGGTCAGGCGGTTGGCTATCGGGCGAGATGACTTTAGCCCGGACCATCTCTTCCCGCCCGATGGTCTGGTACAAGGTTTTTTGCTGGATGCCCCCAAGCACCGCCGCTACCGCCGAGCTTATGACCCACAAGCCAAACCAGGCGATGCCCACGTAGAGCGACCGTCGCGACAGGGACGACAGGGCCAGCATAATGGTCCCGGCCGAAACGACAATCACCAGCCCATACAAAATACACCCCGGCAGCAAACGCCATGTGTCGCGGATCACACTCAAATCGAGGCTGAAACATACGCCCAGCACATAGGCGGCCGCTGCCGGCACGATCGCCACGGCGGCCACTATCGCGGCAATTACTCCCAGCTTGCCGAGGAAGTAATCCCATCGCGTCAGGGGGCGGGAAAAATACAGGGGCAGGGCGTTGAAGCGAAGATCGCGGCTGATCAGGTTCGGCCCCGAAATTACAACTAACAGCATGATGTAGAAAATCTCGACCTTGAAGAACGTCGAATACGCGATCGTCCATACCGCGTGCCGGTAAGCGTGCGGGTCCGAGGCGATGCCCGGCGGCAGGATCGGCTGTAGCAGACTTATTACCGTCTGGCTTCCCTGCTCGAACATTCCCCAAAGGGCAAGGACGACGACCAGGACAAGGGCCGGCATCCACGCCAGCAGCAACAGGATGCGGATGATCGAGATCGTGCCCCTAAGCTGCACGCGCAGCCCCTGCCTGGTGATGGCCAGCCAGCGCCACGCGTGGCTCGACAACGCGCCTTTCCAGTGCTGATATCCCTGGTCGAAGATGGGCATAATATATACAGAGTGTCCTGAAATTAAATATAACAATATCAATGTTGAAGCGACAGTTGTACTGTCGCCCCCAGCTTATCAAAAGCACTACCTAGGTGCGGCAGTACAACTGCCGCACCAACGAGAAAATACTTCGCTCGGCCCCCGGTGTATTCATTCCGGGTGGCTAAATAAGTCTATTGTTTACCGATTCTTAATCATTGTCGTGTTCGATGGCCTTTAAAAACACTTCCTCGAGCGTGCTTCTCTGCGGCCTCAAGTGGCGTATCTGCTCGCCCGCGGCGGCGGCTAGTTCCCATAGCATTTGTTGCGACTGCCCGGCGGGCAGGCGCACCAGGAGGCTGTGGTCCTGGGACTTCACGGTGCAGCCGGTTTCACCAAGACGGCGGGCGAATGACTTCGCGTCTGTTTTTACCCGAACCTCGTAGCATTGGTCGTGCAGGTCCTTCAGTTCCTGAATCTGCCCCTGCGCCACCAGCCGGCCCTGGGCCAGCACAAGTACGTGGTCGCAGACGAATTCCACGTCCGGCAGCAGATGGCTGGAGAAGAGCAGGCTCATCTCCTTGCCGTGGGCCAAATCGCGGGCCAACTCGAGCATCTCCTTGCGCCCCGCCGGGTCCATGCCGTTGGTGGGTTCGTCGAGAATGAGCAGGCGGGGGTCGTGGACCAGGGCGGAGGCCAATTTCAAACGCTGCTTCATGCCGGCCGAGTATGACTCGACGGGCCGGTAGCGGGCCTCGCCCAATTCGACGTGATTGAGCACCTCATGGGCCCGCTGCAGGGCGCTGGTGCGCGACATCCCGCAGAGTTCTCCGGCATAGGCCGCGAAATCGACCCCGGCAACACCTGGAAAAAGACACTCGTCCTCGGGCACAAAGCCGACTGCCTGGCGGATGTCGAGCCGCCGGGAGTGGAGATTAAGACCAAGCACCTCGCCGGAGCCCGAATCGATCGTGATCAGGCCCAAGAGTGCGCGGATCATGGTCGTTTTGCCCGCCCCGTTCGGGCCGAGAAGGCCTACGGCGCCGGGTGGTACGGCCACCGACAGCCCGCGCAGGGCCGTGATTTTGCCGTAGGTCTTAGTGATATCGTGCAGAGTAAATAGCATCGCAATCGCGTGTATTTTTGTGAGAAATGTAGATAATCATAATAATATATTCGCTATAGGGCCGACAGTCTTGGGATAAGGGTTTTGCCCGAAAAATAAGGGTCCTTATCGTTGACACGGCCATTATTACAGCTAGAATGGGTGGTTTATATTCTTCGGCGACTGTCGCCTATGTATAAAACACCAATAACCTTAATTTTTTTCGTGGGAGGAAGTCACTAATGGCAGAGGCAAAATCCGGTCAGATCGTAAACGTGATGAAGGAAGAACGGCTCTTTCCCCCGCCCAAGGAATTTGCCCAAAAGGCTTGCATCGGCTCGATAAAGCAGTACGAAAAGATGTGGAAGGAGGCCGCGAACGATCCCGGGGCTTTTTGGGGCAAGATGGGCAACGAAATCCATTGGTTCAAGCCTTACACCAAAGTTTTGGAATGGAACGAGCCCTTTGCCCAATGGTTTGTCGGCGGTCAGACCAATGTTTCCTATAATTGCCTCGACGCCCATTTAAACACCCCTCGGCAAAACAAGGCGGCCTTGATTTGGGAAGGCGAGCCCGGCGATATCCGCGTGCTGACCTACCAAATGCTGCACCGCGAAGTATGCAAATTCGCCAACGTGCTGAAAAAACTGGGCATCAAGCAGGGCGACGTGGTGTCGATCTACATGCCCATGATCCCCGAATTGGCCATTGCCATGCTGGCCTGCGCCCGGATCGGGGCCGTGCATTCGGTCATCTTCGGCGGATTCGCGGCCGAAGCCATCGCCGACCGGAACAACGACTGCAAGGCCAAACTGCAAATCACCGCCGACGCCGGGTGGCGCCGCGGCAAGCAAATCCCCCTGAAAGCCAACGTCGATACGGCCCTGGATAAGTCTCCCACGGTCAAGCATAACATCGTGGTAAAACGCACTGGCTGCGAAACTCGAATGAAAGAAGGCCGCGACCTGTGGTGGCACGAGCTGATGGCCGAGGCCTCGGCCGACTGCCCGGCGACGCCCGTGGACAGCGAAAACCTGCTCTTCATCCTTTACACCAGCGGTTCGACCGGCAAGCCCAAGGGCATAAAGCACACCACGGCCGGTTACAATCTGTACGCCAAGAAAACCATGGAATGGGTGTTCGACATCCGCGACGAGGACGTGTACTGGTCCACGGCCGACATCGGCTGGATCACCGGCCACACCTACGTGGTTTACGGCCCGCTGACCGCCGGGCGCTACGACGGTAATGTACGAAGGTTCGCCCGACTGGCCCAATCAATCGCGGTGGTGGGAAATGATCGAACGCTATAAAATCACTATTCTCTATACCGCGCCGACGGCCATCCGCACGTTCATCAAGTGGGGCGACGAGTGGGTCGACAAGCACGATTTAAGCAGCCTCCGCCTGCTGGGCACCGTGGGCGAAGGCATCAATCCCGAGGCCTGGATGTGGTATCACCGCAAGATCGGCGGCGAGCGATGTCCGATCGTCGATACCTGGTGGCAGACCGAGACCGGCGGGATCATGATGACTCCGCTGCCCGGCGCAATTCCCACCAAGCCCGGCAGTTGCACAAAACCACTGCCCGGCATCGTGCCCGAGATCGTGGGCGAGGATCGCAAACCGGTTCCGGTAGGCTCGGGCGGATGGCTGACCATTACGCAGCCCTGGCCGGCCATGCTGCGGGGCATCTGGGGCGATGATGAGCGATACAAAGTTCAATACTGGACCGACGTGCCGGGGAAATATCTTTGCGGAGATAATGCACGTTGTGATGAGGACGGCTATTATTGGATCATGGGCCGGATCGACGACGTGCTGAACGTATCCGGGCACCGGCTCTCGACCATTGAGATCGAAAGCGCATTGGTCAGCCATCCGGCCGTGGCCGAGGCGGCAGCGGTCGGGCGTCCGCACGACGTCAAAGGCGAGGCCGTGGCCGTGTTCGTCACACTGTCTAGCGGCTTCGAAGCCAGCGATGATCTGCGCAAGGAACTGAAATCGCACGTGCGCAAGGAGATCGGCGCGTTGGCCGTGCCCGACGACATCCGCTTTACCACGTCATTGCCCAAAACCCGCAGCGGCAAGATCATGCGCAGGCTTTTACGCGACATTGCCGCCGGCAAGACCACAGTCGGCGACACCACCACGCTGGAAGATTACAGCGTGCTGGCGCGGCTGCGCACGGAAGAAGAATAACCCTCATTTCTTCACAAATAATTAAACACGGAGGCACGGAGAATACGGAGAATTATTAATCAATCGTAATGATATAGCTTGCGGTTTTGCGCGGTCTAATGTTTAAGGATGAATAAAATAATCCGAAAAACATTTACCGAATCCAGATCTCCGTGACCTCCGTGTCTCCGTGTTGAAAAGTGGATTCGTGTATTCGATTGCCTTTTTCTCTCTTATCCAATGTCCCACATTCACTGCCCCGATTGCAATGCGGTTAGAGAGATGGACGTTGCGGCGTGTCCGGAGTGCGGGCGGTGCGCGAATTGCGGGGAAAAAGTCGCAGATGGAGTGCAAAACTGCGAGTGCGGGTTTCCGGGAGACGAAAAACTCGCCAAGTGGATCGAGACTCGCTACGGCATCGCGGATGAATTGGTCGAGCAAGAAAAGACCAAGTGGCAAAAACGAAAAAAACTCGAACCGGTAAAGCGCGCCGGGCGGATTCTGCTCTTGGGTTTGTGCGTCTTTCTGGGTGTATTCACAGCCAAGATGCTGCTGGCCGAATCGCAGCAGTTTATCCAGGTCGTGCTGGGCATGCCGGTGGCCTGTATTCTTGTGCTTTTATACTGGGTCGCTTTTCACGGCATGGGAAGAATTTTGCTCTGGATCGCAAGCATACTGATACCGCGCGGCAAATAAATCAGAGCCGGGCCGTGTCGGCCCGGTGGAACATGAGAGAATTCTCTGGCACCGAACTGTCCAGCTCTGCTAAATCTCTATCGCGCCCTAATCTCTAATCTCTTTTTATTACAGCGTACTGGCCTTTATAAAGTCTAGATTAGACATAAGCGGAAACACGCCGTAGATGCCGCGGGTGAAAACCAGGTTGATGAAATCGTCGGCCTGGAGGATCGGGCCCTTGGGCACGATGATCACGTCGGAGTCGTCGATCCAGATTTCGCCCTTGGGGCAGGGCGTGCGTCCGAACAGGGCCCCTTCCAGGTTGATCATGGTGGCCATCAAGCGCCAGTCGTCGCCGCGGCGGAAAACCACTATCTGCCGCAAATTCGCGCCACACGTTCCAACTGCCGGCCATGGCTGATGGCCTGCAAGGCGGTGGTGGGGCCGGTCATTTCGAAACGGCCGGGAGTTGTTTACTTCGCCCATCACGTACACGTATCGCGGGGCCCGTTGCGCAAGTATGGGAATTATCTGGATCCCTTCGATATCCTGCCGGTATCGCTCATTGACTTCATCCTGGAATTCGGTCAGCGTCAGACCTTGGGCCATGACCGACCCGATGGCAGGCAGCGAAACCGTGCCCTCGGGCGTGACGCGGACGAACTGGCTTTGACCGCCGATGCCGGCCCGGCGGTCGACCGTGGCCCGCAGGTCTTCCAGTTTGGTGTTGACCTTAAGCGGCGTGACGGTGATGGAGGGGACTTTGTAATATTTTTTGTAGAGTTCATCCAAGGCGTCGCGAAGTTGGGTCACGGTCCGCCCGGTGGCGTGAACCTGCCCCAGCAAACGCAGCGTTATGGTGCCGTCGGGCTGGAGGAGCAGATCGCGATTGAGATCCGGATCGGTGAACGACTCCACGCGGATTTCATCGCCCACGTTGAGCTTATAGGGATCGGGCGTTTCCTCGCGGGTAAGGCGGTAGGTCATGTCGAGTTGGTCGTCGACGCGCAAGCGGTACTCGGGCACGTGGGCAAGCCGGGCATGCCCGACGTATTCGCCCTGGGCATATGCCTGCCAATCGATCAGCCGGGCCATTTCCCAGCCCCCGCAGCGGCGATATGAACAACACTGGGAACAATCGACTGCGCAGATATGGCACGGGGCGGCAGGGCCAAGGGCCTGGCAGAGGCGGATAGAATTGGGCTCGCACGGGGTGAATGAGGCGTCGCGCACCGGCTTTAAGCCGGCTTGGCGAAGTCCCGCCGAAGTGGCCACACCCGCTCGAGCCCCATCCAGTCTCCGTCCTTCCCAATTCAACCCACACCAAACGCACTGCCGCGATGCACACCGAGAACAAGATGAGCGATACGGCGCGGGCCCGATTTGCGAACCGTACTTTTGCCAATAGCAAGATCGGATTGTTCGGTATGATATCGCATGGCAATGATAAGTTTTTAAGTTTTCAGTACTCAGTTTTCAGTTTTTCAGATGGTATTTGTCAGGCAGTGATAGATGATATTTTGTAGTGTTCGCGAAACCGCAAGCGGTTTATTATTTATCCCTCATTTCTCATCCTTCATCCTTCATATTTTGGTTTATCTCCGAATATCGTATGGCTGGTTGGGAATCCAGCCGGTGGCAGCGGGCTGAAGGGCGGGCAAAGGGTTAATTGACAGTCTGAGGAGTTTGTCCCGCGCCGGCGTTAAAGTTAGTCGGCTTATACTGGTTCGACGCCGGTTGCAGAATTCCCTGCGTTGGAGCAGCACGGGCGATCGGGCTGTTGATTCATCGAATTGCCGGCAACAGCAGGGCCAGGAGCGGCGCTTTGCAGACTCCTCGAAGGATTGATATGACTTGGCAAATGTGTTTTCATCCACCCAACTGACCTTATCGCCGGCGCCAGCGAGCATGTTTTGCCGGCGGGCCTGTTCCATTTGCATGGCGATAAAAGCCTGCTGTTGGGCCTGCCGGGCCTTGTCGCCGAGATCCCAAATGTTCGTAGACCACGGCCAGGTTATGCCAAACGGTCGATTGCTTGTTCAAGGAAAGACTGTATTCCAGCAATTTGCGGGCGTCCTCGTAGTTGCCGTTGCGGGCCAACATCACGCCCAGATCGTTGGCCGCCATGAAGTTTTGCGGGCAAACCAATAGGGCCGCCTGGTAAAACACAATTGCCTTCGGACCGGCCGCTTTTGTGCCGGGGCTTTTTCCTTTGGCCAATTCCTCATGCAGCTTGCCCAGCCCGCGCAAGGCCATCGACCCGGCCACCTCGGTTCCCGCCGCTTGGGCGAATTTCTCTTGGGCGAAGGTCAAGTAGCTTTTCAGGGCCGTCAGGCTGGTGATCGAGGCCATATCGGCGTCTTTGAGGACCGGGGTACTGTGGCCGGCGATGATAACAGGCAAATCCAGATCGGCTTCCATCCGGGCGTCGCCGGCGAGAAAATCTTCCGCCTTCTTTCAATGCCGTCAACCCGGCCGCCAACGATTTGCCGTGGATTTTCGTATGAGCCATCGGCATCCAGGCCTTGCGCGACCAAACGCAAGGCGGCAATTAATTCCGACCGAGCCGCAAAATAGGCTCCTCGACCGGCCAGCTCTAAACCGTGGCGCGTTTGCTGGTCGGCCTGTCGGGCGATGGATTCCAACTGCTCCGAACGGACCGGTGAATCTGTTTTAGCCTCCTTCTCGGTTGACAAAGGTTTTGTCGAAGGATAGGCCTGTTCCCGATCGGTTGATGGAGCTTCGGACGGATCATCCACAGTCGTACTTTGAGCGGCCGGGGCAGACTCTGCCGAAGAAACCGAGTTTGCCATAGGCTCGGACGTCTTCGACGCGGGAGATGAAATCGCGTTGATAGTGCTTTCGGCAGGTGAACTTATCTGTTGGTTTGGCAGTTCAACTGCCAAACCAACTCCGGACGACGTCGCTTTTTCATTCGCCGCTTCCGCGGATTTTTCGGCGACGGGCATTTCCTTGGGCGTCCACACAGGCGGAGAAGAATCGGCCGACGATTCGCTGAAATCTTCCTCGGCGACTATGCAGGAAGGGGAAATAGACGCCAATTGAGGCTTTTCGACTTGCGCCGGACCGGTTAATTTCGGTCCATCGGAGGAATCGTCCGGATCGGTTTGCAGGGCAGGACGCACGGCGGTCAAAATCGGTTGAGTCTGCGTGTCGCTAATTAGCAAACAGCGTGCCGAATCACCCTGCCGGAAGCAAGTTTGGCGGCGAGGAATTTGCAGCGGGTACGTTTTCCGGTGTCCGCGGGCAAAAATATATCGATCCCAACCAAGGCAATGCGACCAGGAGCAGCCCTATAATCAATGTCTTCGATCCGCTCAGCACAACCTGCACAAAGCGATTCATCGTTATTTCGTGCTCTTCCATGAATAATCGGTAATCTATTGTCATATTGCCCGACAATCCATGCGGGCAGTTATCATTTTGACAGATCGGCCGATTATTTCGATTGCGCTGAAGAAAAATCGTATTTAGGGGCACTACGGATCATGTCTGGGCCGAACAGCCGTTAAAGAAGGACTAATTGGAACACGGCAACCGTTACTACTGGCATATGCCTTTAAACCGGACGCTCGGCGTCCGGCGATCTGACTTGAAAAGCCAGCCTAAAACATGGGGCCGGAAGGCTTGATCTTCTTTCCAAAGCGGATAGGCTATTGCTATGCTTTTGTTCAAGAAAAAATTCCTGCCCGCCATACGCGCCGGTCAAAAGACCCAGACCATCCGTCTTTGGAAATACCGGCAAGATGCGATCCGGGCAGCGGAGTTACATCCCCGGGGTCGGATATATCAGGCTGACGAAGGTCGAAGAGGTGCAACTCGAGACCCTTACCGACGATGACGCCCGGCCTGACGGCTTTGAAACGGCCGACGAACTCCACGGAGAAATCGTCCGCCTCTACCCCCGGCAGTTGGCCGAAGGTTATCGGACCTATCGCATCGTTTTTACCCTACTGCCGCCGGAAGAACAGGTGAAAAAAAGTAAATGAGGGGTGGGCAATTTATTGCCCACTTTGGAATAGTCGCCAAACCGCAAGCGGTTGAATTGGAGTTTTCAGTTATCGGTTTTCAGTGATAAGTTTTCGGCGCGAAACCGCAAGTGGTTTCATCCCTTATCCTTCACAGGTTGAGCATCTTTAGCACTGTTTCGGTCAGATCGAAGATGGATTGGGTTATCGCTTGCGGGTTGCGAGAGATGACCATTGCCAATCCGCCCAGGATGAGCAATCCGGCGAAAAAGAGGCTCAGTCCGCGGGGATTACGCGGTACGGTTTCCTGACTCAGCGCCCCGGCCAGCCCTTGTTCCAGGCGGCGCCACCCATGCAGATCCTGACTTCCGCCCACCGACTTTAGCGACACGTTTCGCATGATCCGGAAGTTATCGACGGAAAGCTGCACTGACAGATTGGGCAAAACCAGGCAGTCGCCAGCCCAACGCGCATCGCTATCCAGCCCGGCGACCACCTCGGCCAGGATCGGTCGAAGTTTATCGGCGGAGATATTATAAATCACCAGCCGGGGGTGCAACATCAAGATGCCCATGGCAACGCACAGGCCGTAAAACGCCAGCACCATTACCCAGGCATAAGGACCGTAGTGCATGAGCGATGCCTGAGGCAGAAACAGGTCGAATGGCCCGACAATCAACATGCCCGTTACGGCCAAGGCCAAAGCGGCGGCGTCCCGGCCCCCGGAGACCATCAGCGGCCTGCGCGACAAGTTGATCATTCCCAACAACAGCAAATACATGGCCACCGGCCCAAAGGCCAGGGTCAATCGAAACGGGTCCATAATTGGAACTCCAAACATCCTACCAGACTCCATCTACGCCGCTGCCGTCTACCATATAATATCCGCTATCCATCCGCCCGCTGTCCACCGCCTGCTTGTCACTCATAGGTTTCGTTTTTTGCCGGCGGTTTGCCATTTCCGCGGGCGGATTGAACGCGGCGGATTTCGGCGTGGAGCTTGGCCTGTTCGATGAGGCATTTTTGCCTTAACTGGCCGAAATGATATTGGGTCGCCCAGATGTCGGCGCCCGCCAATAATACCACCCAAACGACCAACAGCAGCGCCGCCGCCCAATAGATGATGAAAAATACATGCGAATTTATCCACCAGGTAAGCAACTCGCCCACAAAAATTACCACCGCCAGGATGCCCAGCATCGCGCTGGTTTGTATGCGGCGACGGAATTGGCGGCGATAAAAATCGAGTTCACCGGCGGCCAGATCGGCCAATTGGGCCCTGCGCCAACTCAGCACATGCCAATACATCAACACCAAGGCGGCCGCCAAAAGCAATGCCGATATGAGTGATGTAGAGAAAATATCCATTGGATTGGCGGAATGTGGTTAGTGGAGAGTGGTTAGTGATCAATGGTTAGTGATCAGTGGTTAGTGAGGGGTGGGCAGTTTACTGCCCACTTTTTTTTAGTAATCAGTGTGAAAACGGCAAGCGGCTTTTTATCTTTTTACACATTTATTTGGCGTTTTTCAACCATTCGCTTAGCACCCAGCCGACCTTGGCCAGACTGAGGGCCGAGCAATTCTCGGGCGTATCGGCCCGCGTGTGCCAGGGAGGATAATCAAAGTCGATCACATCGATGCAAGGAATTTTACCCATATTGTGCAACATGAAATGGTCGTCTTCCACTTCGTGTTTCGGGCGGGGGATGAATTCGCGAACGCCCAGTCTGGCAGCGGTCGCCCAAATGGCATCGACCAGCGGACGGGTGTCTTTCCACTGCCAACTGTTGCTCTCCTCATAGATTTGCAGATCCTTGTCGCTGATCATGTCCAAGAGCACGCCCCAGCGATAGCGATATTTCGGCGGCTTATCGACATAATTCCGGGCGAAATATTCCGAGCCCAGGAAAAAGCGGCCGTTGGGGACAAACATGAATTCCTCGCCGTCGAGAAATAGGAAATCAATGCCGTATTTGCCGTCGATCTTGGCAATGTCGTGGGCCAATTCCATCAACAGCGCCACACCGCCGGCATTGTCGTTTGCGCCGAGAAACACGCCCTGGGGATCGCTTTTATCCATCAACGGAAAAGGCAAGGTATCGTAATGGGCGCACAACAGGATCCGTTCGGTTTTTTCCGGATGCCAATGCACGATGATATTGGCCATGTTAACAGGCGAATTATCCAAGGGATGGGGCGTCTGAAAGCGTTGAAACTCGACTTCGCCGCCCAGTTTTTTAAAATGCTCGGCCAGGAGTTTTTGCTGCGCTTCCATGCCGGGCGAACCGCTGGGGCGCGGTCCGATGGCGCACAATTGCTTGAGATACTCGTACGCCCGGCCGCCGTTAAAAGGGATATCCTCCAATCGCAATGGCGCTGCGGCGGGCGCGGCATTATCGTCCGATCCGTGGTTGCCGAAAATCAATATTCCGCCCAGAACGACGATAGCCAAGACAATCGCCGCGTAGAGCATCAACGTCTGATAAGGGTGTTTTTCGGAATGCGAAACGGGCCGTGCCTTCATGACCGATCCCTCCATGACCGAGACGGTAAACTGCCGGTCTGCCGATGCCATGCCAGTGCGATCCCCATGAGTGCGATTTTCAAGGCTTTATATGAACGATTTCGTGCAATTTGCACAAAGTGGAATTTCCCCTTGCCGCCCCTCCTTGTGCAACTGCCGCACCCGGCGATAAGCCGCACTGTTCCATATCTCGCGAATCGAAGTGTTTTCATCCACGCGGCCTAATATACATTGTCCGTCGTAATCCAAACAACACAGCGACACCTCGCCGCCGGCAAGCACGGTCAAGTTTCTCCACAGGCGCTGGCACGGTTTGCGGAGCCGGTTTGCGCTTTTGTGCTTGCTCGCCGTTTCCCCAGTTGTGAATTTTACTGAAGGAGAATCCGTCGACGATATTTTTCAGCGGCCGCATGGTTTCTTGTTTATCGGACGTGCTGCAACAAGTGATGTGGACTTTCAACGGGGAATGCGAAGTATTTCGCATGGCAATCAAATCCTTGATGTTTTGCATCACGGTTTCAAATTGCAGGGGCACGCGAATCCGCTCGAATTCCTCCTTTGAGGACCCGTCGATGCTGATTTTTATCTCATCCAACCCGGCATCGATCAATCCTTTCGCCCGATCGCAATTCAACAGCGAGCCGTTGGAAAAAATCTTGACCTTTTTTATTCCTTTCCCCTTTGCATAGCTTACCCGGTCTTCAAGTTGTTTGTCCATAAGCGGCTCGCCGAAATTATGGAGGTGGATCTCCCGGCACCCAAACCGGGCACATTCATCAATAAGCCGCAAATAAAGGGCGTCGTCCATGCGGGTAATCCGCCGCCGGATGTTCCTCCGCGGGCAGATAGTGCAACAAGCGTTGCAGGCGTTGGTGGTTTCGATCCGAACCACGTCGGGAAAGGCATGCTGGGCAAGATCGTACACGCCGCCGCCAATCCGGCACACAGTTTTCGACAACATCGTACTAAGTGAATTCATAATGGCCTATTAACTACCAGTACACCCAAATAAATCAATCTCAAGATCACTCCAACTCCGCCCATATCAGGGGGTGGTCCGAGGCGTCGTTCTCCACAATACCGGCATCAAGGCACCGTAAACCACGCACAAAAATCCAGTCTATTCGCTCGGGATCCTTTGCACCAAGAACCTGTCCCACGGCATCGATTACACCCGGAGAAGACATAAGCTGGCGAATTTGAGTATCTTGGGCAGTTGAGTTTAAATCGCCCAAAAGGATGGCCGGCTCTGCCATACCAACGAACATCGAGATTACTTCCTTGAGTTGGGCCTCCCGTTCACTATCATAGCGACGGTTGACATGGGTAAGTAAAACATGGATCACACGGCTCTTTGAGGTCGCTTTCCTGCCGCAAATCGACCTGAACGGCGTTGCGATAGCTGTAATCCACCCGTCTGACTAAGGGGAATCCTATGCCAGGCAATTACCGGCATTCTGGTTAGCAGGGCATTGCCGGATTCCAAGCAATACCACTGCCGGACGGCAGGGGCAAAAAGCCATGCCATGCCCAACCGCTGGCCGAGCAATGCCGCCTGGTCCTGTTTTTCGAATAAACTCGAGCCCTGAACCTCGTTCAGACCCACAAAATCGAGCCCTTTTAAGCACTTAGCCACGCGATCCACGTCACGCCGGCCATCCAATCCTTTGCAACTGTGGATGTTAAACGTCCCTATGCGGAATCGAGAGGATTGTTGATTTTTCTTAACTTCAATGGGGACAAGGGGTTGTGAATTGTTTTCATCAAGAATTTGCTTGGGATGAAGAGGCAATAAACTCCGCACCTTGAATTTCCATCCCCTCGGCAGGTCCGGTTGGCCGGTGCAGCGAAGCGTGCCAAATCCCTCCGCCAATAAGCACGACCGCAGTCAGGCAAATGTACGCAAGCTTACGAATTTTCATGTTGTCCTGAACCTTAAGATTTGCTATTCTTCCGCCGCTTTGCAGGCTGCCTTTTCGGCAGCCGTTCTTTTTAGAAAGATTTTGTCCCTCAACCGCACAAGGATTATTCATCCATGATTGATCTTCAAGCAATAACCGAGTTGCATGCCACGACCGTCCAGCAATGGCATCAACATCAGATAGATAATCAATATGAAGGTTTTCTGGAAGTCGTTTGCCGGCAGCATCAACAAAATTTCAAGCTCTGGCACCAGGAAGACATCGCCCGCAGCCCCGACGTGAGCGATGCCGACCTTGCCCGGGTAAAACGCAGCATCGATAAACTAAACCAGCAACGCAACGATTTGATCGAGCAATTGGACGATTCCATTATCCAACAGTTAAACCTCCTCGGCGTAAAAGCCCAGCCGGATGCCAAGCCGAATACCGAAACGCCCGGCAGCGTAATCGATCGGCTCTCGATTCTGTCGCTGCGGATCTACCACATGGAAGAACAGGCCTTCCGCTCGGACGCCTCGGAGGAGCACATAGCCAAGGCCAAGTCCCGATTGGAAATCCTTTACGAGCAACATCGCGACTTGTGCCACTCGCTCCAGGATCTGCTGGACGACATCTTCGCCGGCCGGAAATGCATGAAAACCTACCGGCAATTCAAGATGTACAACGATCCGACCATGAATCCGTATCTTTATAACGCCGCAAAACGCCCGGCGGCGTAAATTCTGTTTTATATCACTCTGTTCCCACGCTCCGGCGTGGGAACGTGCCGCTTATTTCTTCACCGGAGCTGAATACATGGCCAACATCCGAATATTCAGTTTTTTTCGATTCTCATCCAATCGCATAATTCTGTCGCACGCGCTGCACACGTCTTCCACGGTGATGGCCTTCATCAACTCCGGCGAGGCGTGACGCCGCTGCCGGGTAGAACCCTGGAAAAAGGCCTTTTGCACGGCGATATGTTGCGGACCGTATGGGCCGTGCTTATCGGCCGGCCATGGTCCGTATAGGCCCACGCAAGGCGTATCAACTGCCGCGGCAAGGTGCAACGGCCCGGTGTCGGAACCGATAAACATCTTCGCCCGCCGGGCAAGGGCCGCCAACTCCGGCAACGTGGTGCAGGGCGCGATTTGGGCATGGCCTTGCGAGCCCGCCCCGATCAGCAGGCTCATTTGCATTTCTTCTTCCCCTGCCCATACGACCAGCGTGGGCAATCGCCATTTTTCTCCAAGATGTCTGGCTACCGCGGCAAAACGATCGGCGGGCCAAAGTTTCGACGGCCAGCCTGCTCCGGGATTGATGATTGCAAATCCGCCTTCCAAACCGTGCCGGCCGATGATTTGTTCCGCGGTCTGGCGGTCGGCTGCATGTTCGGGCACCATGAAGCGGACATTCGGCGACCGGATGCCCAGCGGACGCAAAAGTTGCAAGTTGCGATCGACCACGTGCAGCCCGGGCGTATCGACAAGTTCGTTGTTCATCCATTGCGTCAGTTCCCGGCCCCAGGGATTTCCGAATCCGATTCGCCTGGGTGCGCCGGAAAGCCAGGCCGCAATCGCCGCCTTGGTCAAACCCTGGGCTTCCAAGGCCGCGTCGAACCGCAAATCGCGCAAGCGCCGGCGGAGCCGCCACACGCATCGGGGCGACTTCAGCCAGCCCCGGGGCAAGGCGATCATTTCGTCGATGGCTTCATGCCCCCGCAACAGCGCGGCCGCCCGCTCTTCCACAACCCAAGCCAGAAACGCCTGGGGAAAATGCTCCCGCACCGCACAAGCCACAGGCATGGTGTGGATAACGTCGCCGATTGCGCTAAGGCGAACTATCAGAATTCGCGGCGATTTTGCTTCCATTGTTTATAAAAAACACATTTATTGAATCTTAAATTTAATTGATGTCACTAGCCGGCGGTCAACGACCGCCGGAATATAAGCGAATTCCCACCGGCGGCTGTTAGCCGCCGGCTATTATGTGTGAAATTGTTTTCTGATTCTCCTTATCAATCTTTGAGGATTATAATTGGCCGATCATCAATTCCCCAATAGACATTCCCATATCCAAAAAGCCCGAAATACGCATGCCGGGGGGATAGGGAAGCTTTGCCCACAAGCTATACCCTATTGCTTAATCCCGAGTAAAATTAAGTGTTTTAATCCTTGTCACAGGGTTAAGCCCGTGGGTTGCAATCCCTTGGGCTTGTAGCAAAAAGACGCTAGCATCATGCCTTCGACGAATATTCGCTATGTCCACAAATCTGAATCATTCTAATCGATACCACGCAGCCCCTGCCGATGACTCCCCAGGAGGTCAAGGCCCGCGGTTGGGACTGCGTCGACGTGGTTTTCGTCACCGGCGACGCATACGTCGATCATCCCAGCTTTGCCATGGCGCTGTTGGGCCGGGTGTTGGAAAGCGAAGGTTTTCGCGTGGCCATTCTCAGCCAGCCCGACTGGCACTCCTGCGACGCCTGGAAAATTTTTGGGCGACCGCGATTGTGCTTCGCCATTAGCGCCGGCAACATGGACTCGATGCTCAACCATTACACCGCCAATCGCAAGGTCCGCAACGACGACGCCTACAGTCCCAACGGCGCAGATCCATAAGCGGCCGGATCGGGCAACCCTGGCCTACTGCCAACGGGCACGCGAGGCATACAAGGGCGTGCCCAGTCATCGCCGGCGGAGTTGAAGCCAGCCTGCGACGCCTGGCCCATTACGACTATTGGAGCGACAAAGTCCGCCGCTCGATCATCTTCGACGCCAAGGCCGATCTGGTGGTCTTCGGCATGGGCGAACGTCCGCTAGTCGAAATCGTCAAACGCCTCGATGCCGGCCAAACCATCGACCAACTCCGCGATATCCGCGGCGTGGCCTATCGGCTGGGAGCCAGAGTGAAGTGGACGTCGCAGTCTCCAGCTGGACAGAGGGCCGTGGACAGTGAGGGCAAGTAGCGACCGAGAGGTTCAGGGTTCAGGGAGCAGGGTTCAGCATAGTCGTGCATCCCTCATCGGTTTTATTCATCCTTCATCCCTCATCCCTCATCCTTTCGATACCGTCGTCCTCCCCAGTTTCGAACAAGTCTCCGCCGACAAAGCCGCTTTTGCCGATATGACGCGGACCATCTATCACGAAGCCAATCCCTACAATGCCCGGCGCTTGGTGCAGTTTCATGGACGCGAGGCCGTGGTGGTCAATCCGCCGGCCTGGCCGCTTACGGAAGAAGAAATGGATCGGATCTACGATCTGCCTTTCACCCGCCGGCCGCATCCGAGTTACGGCAAGCGGCGGATTCCGGCTTTCGACGTGGTAAAAGATTCCATCCAGATTGTGCGCGGTTGTTTTGGCGGGTGCGCTTTTTGTTCGATCACCGCCCACGAAGGCCGCGTCATCCAAAGCCGCGGCGAAAAATCGATCCTGGCCGAAATCCGCCGCATGGCCGAAGATCCCGATTTCAAAGGCATTATCAGCGATCTGGGCGGACCGACGGCCAACATGTATCGGATGAATTGCTCTCGGCCGGAAGTCCGCGAAAAATGCCGGCGTCAAAGCTGCCTGCATCCGGTGGTTTGCCCGCTTTTGGCCACCGATCACGGTCCGATCATCCGCCTGATGCGGGCCGCGCGCAAGGAAAAGGGCGTAAAACAGGTCTTTATAGCCTCCGGAATCCGCATGGATTTGGCCCTGCGTGAGCCCGAAGTATATAGACGAAATCGCCAAACATCATACGGGCGGATTATTAAAGGTCGCCCCGGAACACAGCGAAGCGGAGGTCCTGGAATTGATGCGAAAACCGCCCATCGAGCAGTTCGAGGCCTTTGCCGAAGAATTTCCGGCGTGCTTCGGCCGCCTCGGGCAAGGAGCAATATCTGACGTCAGTATTTTATCGCCGGTCACCCGGGCAGCGATCTGGCGGCCATGATCCGCCTGGCCTTGTATTTAAAACGGCATGGGATAAGGCCCGACAAGGTTCAAGATTTCATTCCCGGCCCGATGGATATCGCCACTTGCATGTATTACACGGGATTGGATCCCATGACCGGCAAGGCGGTTTACGTGCCCCGCGGCGCCCGGGAGCGGCGATTGCAGCGGGCACTGTTTCAATTCTTTCAAGCCCGAAAACTACGACGACGTAAAAGCCGCATTGATCGAAGCCGGCCGAACGGATTTGATCGGCGATGGGCCAGAATGCCTGATCCCTTCCCGGCCTCCGAAACAGATTGAAATTGCCGGAAATAAATTGCCCAGACACACTCCCCGAAAAACCTCCGCCGGTTATCGTCCTTATCGAAAGACGGCGAAAAACCGAAACAAACCAGTTTCATAAATAAACTTGACCGTATGGTTTTTATGCGGTATGATTATTAGTAATACTGGAGAATAATCATGTCAGCATCCAAAGTTGCCATCTCTATTGATAAAAACTTGCTTGCCGAGTTAGATCAATTTGTTGAAAAAAAGGTGTTTTCCAGCCGTAGCCAGGCGATCCAAATGTCTGTTTCGGAAAAACTGTCTCGAATGCGCCGCAGGCGTTTGGCCGATGAATGCGCCAAACTCGATCCGGCCGTTGAAAAAGCCATGGCCGAAGAAGGCATGGCCGGAGAACTTGCTTCATGGCCCGAAT
The DNA here is from genome assembly GCA_963844755.1 of Pirellulales bacterium. Lineage (GTDB taxonomy): Bacteria > Planctomycetota > Planctomycetia > Pirellulales > Thermoguttaceae > JBEKIK01. The sequence goes on along the minus strand of CAWJPM010000005.1, from coordinate 302,888 downwards.
ATTAAGGGGCGATATTTATTGGGCCGATCTTAATCCGACGCGGGGCCATGAACAAAGCGGCCTCAGACCCGCGCTGGTAATCAGTCACGATGTGTTCAATGAACGCGCCGGGACGGTCATTGCTTTGGCCATAACAAGCCAGGAATCCCGAGCAGGATTTCCACTCACGATGGAAATTAAAAGCACAAAACTTCCCATGCAATCGTGGGTCAAAATCGGCCAAATCCGTACGCTGGCACTCGAACGCCTCGGTAAGAAGATTGGACGAGTTTCTCCTGAAGAACTCAACCGTGTTGTAGAAGGATTGAATGAAATCATAGGCGATTAAAGTTCGTCGGCATGTTCACTTTGGATCAATACCAACTCATCGATTTCGGCAACGGCCGGCGTTTGGAGCGATTTGGCGAGATAACTCTCGATCGCCCCTGCCCGGCTGCGGAACGGATGACACAAGCCGATCCCGCGGCTTGGCAAACGGCCGACGCCCGATTTGAATCTGTCGATGAGCAAGAAGGCCGATGGATCTGCCGCCGCGAATTGCCCGACCGCTGGAACATCGCGCACGGCACGCTGCGGTTTGAATTGAAACGCACGCCCTTCGGTCATATAGGACTGTTTCCCGAACAGGCTGAAAACTGGGACTGGATCGGCGCTAGGGTTCAGGGTTCAGGGTTCAGGGTTCAGGATTCAGATGTCGGGACGGAAGGTAATAGTACAACTCCCCTCTCCCTTTGGGAGAGGGCCAGGGTGAGGGTCAGGGTGAGGGCGGGAAGCTCAAAATCCTCAATCTTTTCGCCTACACCGGCGGCAGCACCTTGGCGGCCGCGGCGGCGGGAGCGGAAGTCGTGCACGTTGACGCGGCTAAGAATATCGTGGACTGGGCGCGCCGTAATGCGGAACTATCGGGCCTGGCCGATGCCCCCATTCATTGGATTACGGAAGATGCAATGAAATTCGTCAAGCGGGAAATTAAACGCGGAAATAAATACGACGCCCTGATCCTCGATCCGCCCAGTTACGGCCACGGACGGCGGGGCGAAGTCTGGCGGCTGTCAAAACATCTGCCGCGACTGCTGAGTATGTGCGCCGAATTGACCGCCGGGCAATGCCGATTCGTGCTCCTCACCTGCCATACCCCCGGCTACGATTCCGCCCGACTTGCTGATATGCTGAGAGAAACCATCCCGACACCCAAACCGGCGCTATCGCCGCCAAAACCCTGACGCTCCGCTCCGTCGCCGGCCGGGAATTGCCCTGCGGGATCGGTCGTCCGCTGGAGAGCTGATAGTAGTATAGTATATAGTAGATAGTAGATCGTATGATCGTCAGGCTACGTTGATATATAATAATGTTTAGCCCGGGCACTTGTGCCCGGTTTGAAAATGCCATGCCCATGATTACCAGTCTTCAAAATCCGCGCGTTAAAGACGCAATTCACTTGCGCAACGCCAGGCACAGGCAACGGCAACAGCGAATCATCATCGACGGCGTGCGGGAGTTGGCCCGGGCAATACAGGCCGGCGTGCGCATGGTCGAGATTTTTATTTGCGAACCATTGTTAGTCGGCGAAGAATCACGATAGCCTTGTTGAAATGCACTGGAAACATGCGGCGGAGAAATATTGCCAGTTTCGGAAGCGGTATTTCAAAAACTGGCTTTCGGCAATCGGGCTGAAGGCGTGTTGGGCGTGGCCGAAATGCCGCAGAAAACATTGCAGGATTTGGATATTAGCATGAAACGCCCTCACCCTAACCCTCTCCCAAAGGGAGAGGGGACTATTCGGATAGCCTCCGAGAAATATCTTCTGATTGCGGTGCTGGAGGGCGTGGAAAAGCCCGGCAATGTCGGCGCGGTGTTGCGCAGCGCCGATGCCGCGGGCGTCTCGGCATTGATTCTCGCCGACGCCCGAACCGATCTTTACAATCCCAACGCCATTCGTGCGAGCCTGGGCACGATCTTTACCGTGCCGGTTTGCGAAGCCTCAAGCGATGAAGTGCTTGCCTGGCTGAGAGAGAAAAACATTTCCATTGTTGCCGCCCGAGTTGATGGTTCCGTGCCTTATACCGAAATCGATTACCGCCGCCCCACGGCCGTTGTCCTGGGCAGCGAAGCCGAAGGATTATCATCCGCCTGGACCGCCGCCGACATCACCGCCATCCGCTTGCCCATGCTGCGGCGCGGCCGACAGCCTGAATGTCTCCGCCGCCGCCGCCGTAATTTTCTATGAAGCATTGCGGCAACGAGCAGTTAAAACCTGTCACGCGAGCGCAATAAGGTTGGGTATTTCACACTTTGACCGCGACCACCGGTCGCGGCTTTACAAATGATCTTTTTCATCCACTATTTCGCTATCTTAATGCGATACTCATAGTTTAATTCGCATATCTCCGTCGGCCAGCAGCACGGCCGTATCGCCGTCCAAATGATATGAAAATGGTTTGCCGGTCATGGGATTCGACGGAATCGGCACTTCCTTGATATCGTCCAAGCTGCCGGGCAGTTTGCCGTCGTGCGAATAGGCATACAGCCGGATGGCCTCGATGCATCGCAGGCTGTCGAATTCCCTCTCGATTCGCGCCTGTGGATGCGGCAACCGCTCCGATGCGCGGGAGGAGTTCTGCTAAAGGAAAATTTCTTTTTCTTATATGTTTTTGCTAATTCTCGTCATTCTTGTAATGTTGTCGACTGCGAAATTCATTTGGCCATTGCGAATAATTTATGCCCAGCCACTTTCGTGTCGTCATCGAACATTTCATTCCATATTTCAGAGCCATATAGAAGCACTACTTGGGCAGGCGCCATGGACTGGATTTCCTTTTCAGGCCAACCCAGGTTTATCAGATAGTCCCGAGCTATAGGATAGTTCTCCTTAGCAGCTTTTTTTGGCAGTCGTATTTCTCTCTCTTTTCACATTTTGGGTCTTTATTGGCAATTTGCGATTGCCGTCGAGTTAATTACTTTCAACAATGGTCTTCCCATATATTTCTGCCATTGCTCGGGCGAGTGTTGACCTTTTCTCGCCTCTTGCAACTCCGGAAAATAGTCGCTCTATCAGGCTAATTCTTCCCATTCAACCGCATCGTGGTAATTTAGAAAAGGATGCGGCAAATTGGAAAGCGACCAATACAGGTTTGGAGCATCTTTTAATTGCGTCAGATCAAGTAATTGATCTCTCATCATACTGGCTATGGATCTCCCATGCCAAATAACTTACTAATGGCACTTTCCCTTTTCCAATCTGTTGCGAAAGAGCAAATCCCATTTGCAGTGTTTTTATGGCATCTTCCGGTTTTCCTTCGGCCAACGACAATCTGGCCTTCATGGCAAGAATTCTTGCCAAACTTCTGGCAGACTGCAAGTAATAAAGGTTAGTATCTCATAAGGATTATTCATCTCGCGTATCGGCAAGTCCCAATCGCATTCCATCCGGCGGGAAGCCATTTCGGCATATTCCATCCACCATGGTTGTACGTTGTCTAATATTTTGCGGACATCATCCTTGGGGATTTCGGCTAGCGGCGTATCCAGCCACATAGGAAAGTTTGTCGGCGTTTGTAGAGAACTTTTCCTGTTCTTTCTCGTCTTTCAAATCTTTCGACTGGCCTTCCCTTATGCCGTTCTCCTAAGCAATTTGCATGAAAATTGTATCGTATAGAAGTGCGGCGTTGCCCGGGATTTGATCGGCATAAGCGCGGCAGCAAACGGTATTTCATGGCCGGCCGGGGAATCGGGGCGGGATAAACGGCAAGATTGACCACCTTTAACTCGGGGCCTTCCTCCGGCTTATTCTCTGCCGGATTTTCCGCCGCGTTGATCGAAGAACTACAAACACATAAAACAAAAGACAAGGAAACATCAAAAACTCCTTGCGATCAAAGCGGACTAAGAGCAGGTTTCATGATCAAAACTCCTATGATTCATTGGGTTGATTGATTTGATTGTTAAAACATTTTCCAATCGTCCTGCATTATCAGTATCGTGGCGAGGGTAGTTTTTCCGGTCCGATCGGGATCCACGACGGGCCGGGCAAAGCATCGACGCCTTTTTCGGCGATTAGCATGCTTAACGATAGATAATCCATTGGCATGTTATCGCGTCCGGACGATGGACGCGGACGATGGCGCTTCATTTCGGATGTTTCTTTCCGGCGTGCGTTCGTACCAAAGAGGCTGCGGAATATTTTCCGCGGTTTGTATTGTATTTGATTTGGAGTAGGCCGCTTGTTTTCCGCTCCTTGCCGTTCCATGCAGGAACAACATGCCGCTGGAGGCAATCGCCAAGAGCAGCGAGACGGCGGTAACGCATGGCCATAGCCAAGTAGTTTTATGTTTCTGGTGCAGCGGAGCATTTTTGACTACCGACATACGGCCTGCCAGGAACATCACCCGGTCGCGATCCACGAGCGAGGCCGCCGGCTTTAGCGAGGCCAAGGCGGCTTCGACGGCAGCCAGTTCTTCGTTTAATCTTTTTTCTGACATGATATCCTCAATTTCCGCCTTATGGCGTCAAGCGCCGATTCGTAACGGCGATGGGCCGTGCTGTCGGTGGCCCCGATCAACTCGCCGATTTGCTGAAAGCTCAATCCGCCCCATATTCTGGCGACCACAACTTCGCGTTCGAGTTGGGGAAGGTCTTTTAAAATCACGACGGCCGCGGCGGCATCCATTGCATCGCCCTGTGAAGACTCGAACCAAGCATGGCCATGCCCGGCCGCTTGCGATTCGTGCGTTTTCTGTCGCCGAACGGCACGAGACGCGCTTATCGCCTTATTGCGAACCACTCGATACAGCCAAGGCACGAGTTCCGCCGGCAAGGCCGGCAGCCGGGCAAGTTCCACAAAGGCCTCTTGGACCGCGTCTTCCGGGCAGTTGCACAATTGCCGGGCGTAAAGCTCCAGCCGGTCGGCGTGCCGATCCAGCAGCCGGCCCAGCAATTCAGGCCCTATCGGCCCTGTCAAGTTGCCATCTTTACCGTCCACAGTAATAAAACGCCCGCCAAAAGGGTTTATCCCGGGAAAATTATGGAAAATCACATGACTAGTTCGTTGTCCGGATGAATTTTTGCCGGAGTTTGGTCCTCGCAAAGCCGCAAGGGGCTTATTTATCGGCTTCGATTATTAACTAGCAGCCCGTTGAAAAAGGGCCGCGAATGCGATTAGTTCTTTTTTCAAGCGGCGGTTGCATAGGCGTATAAATCCATGGTTGGCGACATCGACACACGGCACAAACGACCGAAACTAAAGCTAACGTTAAGTCGGGCAAGACAAACAAAAGAAACAAGGCTGCCTTCGGCCTGCAAGCCTTTTGGCGTCCCGATGGCGAACACCTTGCGCATGATAAGGCCCAGGTTGCGGGCCACCGCGGCAATCAAGTAACGCTTTTGAACCTTCTCGATCCCGCAAAGCCAACTCCGCCGGCGCCGCCCGTGTCGCACACATGGGCGAAGCTGCGCTCCACCCGTTCGCTGCGCAGGCGCTGCAGACGTTTGCTTTTTCGGCGCCGCATGCGGCGTCGATTGTTTAAAACTGCCCGGCGCTTCTCCTCCGGCACGTCCCGCCAGTTTCGCTTTCCTTTCCCCTTCGGCTCCGGGATGTAAGTGCGAATATTAAGCGAGTCGGCCAGTTCCAAGGTGTCGGTGGCGTGATAGCCCTTGTCGGCGGCCGTCTCTTCAATCTCCACGTCGATGCCCGCTTCGGAGAGATTTACCTGAGCTTCCATCACGCTGTCGACCAGTGTGTCTTTGTCGCTCACGTCGGCATGATACACTGGAGCAGCCAACACCACTTCCGATTTCAGATCGATCACGTGCTCGGCCTTGTAGGCCAGATGCGTGCGCCCGTCCTTCATCTTGGCGATGCGACTGTCATGGTCGGTCGGCGACATCCACTCTTCATTCGACACCCGCTTGTCCTTGCGCCGCCGGTCGAAGCGGCGCAACTCCTCATCCGTAGGGTTTTCCGCACCTTCCTGTTCTTGCAGCAAACGCCGCAGATAGTCGTTCCAATCCTCGCCCGTGTCGCGACGCACGATCGACTTCATGGCCACGTTGGCCTCCAGCGTGGCGGAATCCACGGCCACGGTCTTGCCCTTTAGCAGCCCCTTTTCCGCAGTCAATTTCAGGACCAACTGAAATACAGCCGTGTGGACCTCAAGCGGCAGACGGTCGCGGACCCGCGTCAGACTGGAATGGTCGGGCGCGTCTCCGGTCGGCGGGACGCCAAGGAACTCCCGCAGCGAAAGGCTGTCGCCGCAACGCCAAGCAATCCCTCGTTGCGAGCCGATGCCCTCGAAGTAACCGACCAGAAGCATCCGGAAATAAACGCCCGGCGGAATGCCCGGACGGCCGATGTGTTCGTCGTAATAGGGCCGGCAGATGTCCTCCACCATCCGGTCGAACTCGGCTTCGGCCAGCAACTGATTGAGTTTACGATAAAATACATGCCCTTGGGACTTAGGCAAGCTGGTGGTCGCCACCCACATCTCCTGCTGTTCGTCCTTACGCTTTCCCAATGCCATCGCTCTTGCCTCCTGCATTGCATGATGGCCATAATATATTCTTGCGACAAAACTTTTTCAAGCCTCGTTAAATGACTTTTTCAACGGGCTGCTAGATGAGTGTGATCGGTGCCTTCCAGTTGATTTTCAATGATTACCCAATCATTTGTGGCGGTATCTTTACAAAGAATATCTGCGCGGAAAGGTCCAACATTTTTTTCTTGTGCCTCTAGTTCCAAATCAATATCAATTGTATCCCCGAGTAATTTAAGATTATCTTCTTTCGCTAGCCATGGTGTGAAATCACCCGATTCGCTTACCCAAATTTCACGTAAATCGACAGGTTCAAGACGGCCCAAATTTTTTTCGGTTATTGCCATAAATACTTTTCCCCCCTCACCCTAACCCTCTCCCAGAGGGAGAGGGTACTTGGCTACTCGATATTTTGTATCATTTCGCGGATGCGTTCGATGGCCGTTTTTATTTCGATCACCTGCCGGGCGATTTCCACGTCGTTGGCCTTCGAGCCGATAGTATTGGCTTCGCGAACCATCTCTTGGGTGAGGAATTCCAACTTGCGCCCGGAGCTTTCAGGCAATTCCATGGTAGAGAGGAACTGCTCGACGTGACTGCGCAAACGCACGATTTCTTCGGAAATATCGGTGCGGTCGGCAAAAAAACTGACCTCCTTGATCAGGTCGGACGGATCGAGCAATACAGAGTGTTTTTCCAGGATTTTTTGCAGTTTTTCGTGCAACCGGGCGCGATAATCATCGACCGCCTGCGGGGAGCGGGATTCGACTTGTTGCAAACATTCCGCCACGGAAGTGCAATTGGCGACCAGGTCGGTAGCCATTGTGCGGCCCTCTTCGGCCCGCATCCGGCCGAGATGTTCCAGGGCGTCTTCCAGGGTCCGGCCGATCAGCGGCCAGTCGGCCTCGACATCGTGCAGTATCGTTGATTCTTGGTAGACCACGCCCTCCAGCGGCAACAGTGATTTTAGCGAAATATCCTCATTCAAATCCCAACGATGTTTTAATTCTTCCAGTTGGTTGCGGTAACGCTCCAGGACGTCGATGTTAAGGCGATAATCCTCGGCCGCGCACAGGCGTTCGGCACGCAGGGTGACTTGAATCGTGCCTCGATGAATTGCGCGTCGAACTGTTTCTTCGATATGCGGTTCCAGAGCGGCGTAACCCTCGGAAGAGCGCACGGAGAGTTTGAAATAGCGGCTGTTGATTGTGCGCACCTCGACCGAGACGGCCAAACCGTTTTCCTGGCAATGCGATGCGCCAAAACCGGTCATGCTCAAGAGCATGAGAATATTACTCCGCAGTCACTGTGATATGTTTGGATTAGATGGAATGTCTTGTTCCCGGCCCTTGCCTGGAAAACCCCCAAGGCATGGTGAAGGCCATGCCAAACATCGCGTTCCAAGGCAGGAGCCTTGGAATAAGTTGTTTTACGTTACTGCGGCTTGCTTGGTGTTGAAGGGATCTCCCCAGCAGGCTTTTCACCGCTTTGTGCGGGTTGGTTTTCCAAGGGAGCGGGCTGCTGTTCCTGGGTGCCGGGAGTCGAACTTTGTTGCGCCGGCGGGTTGCCTGGTCCCAAATTGAGCACTTCTTTTGATGTCCCCATGAGGCGTACGGAAACAATGCATAGGATGATCCAAAAGGCCGCCGCGCCGATGGTAATTCGCGTGAACATGTCGCCGGCTTTGGTTCCGAATGCGCTTTGGCCGCCCATGCCGCCAAAGGCCCCCGCCAAACCGCCGCCTTTGCCTCGTTGGATAAGTATCAACACGATTAAAAAAATTCCCGTCAAAATCAGGAGGATCATCAGGATTACTGGCAGCATTATGGATTCCTTAATAATAAATTTTCGTAGGGTGCATGAAATGCACCGTCTTATACTGGTTGTGGTGCGTTTCACGCACCCTACATCTAATTACTGGAAAATACTAACCTTTTTTTACCCCGGCAATTATGCCTAGGAATTGATCGACTTTCAGGCTGGCCCCACCGACCAGGGCGCCGTCGATGTCCGGCTGTCCCAGTAAATCAGCGGCATTATCTGGCTTCACGCTGCCGCCGTACTGAAGACGAACCTGATCGGCTACAGATGAATTATAACGATCGGCCATGATCTTGCGAAGGTCGAGATGCACTTCTTCCGCTTGCTGGGGGGTGGCAACCTTGCCGGTGCCGATGGCCCAAACCGGCTCGTAGGCTATTACCAACTTAGTCATCTGCTCAGGGCTTAGCCCGGCCAAAGAACCGTCGAATTGGCCGCGGATTACGTCCAAAGTCCGGCCGGCTTCGCGCTGGGCAAGCAATTCGCCCACGCAAACAATCGGCACCAGCCCGGCGGCCAACGCGGCAAGGACCTTTTTATTTATCGCGGCATCGGTTTCGCCCAAGACGTGGCGGCGCTCGCTATGGCCGAGGATGACGTACTTGCAGCCCAGGTCGCTAAGCATCGAGGGGCTAATTTCGCCGGTAAAAGCCCCTTCTTTTTCGTAATACATGTTCTGGGCGCCTAGAGCCACCTTAGACCCGGCAATCGCCCGGCCGACGGCGTCCAGATAACAGCTCGGCGGACAGACGGCCAGGTCAACGCCTTCGATGGACTTGGCAGCCTTGGCCACACCCTCGGCCAAGGCCACGGCCGAGGCCCGATTTTGAGTCATCTTCCAATTGCCGGCGATAAACGGTCAACGCATTGCGGCTCCTTGTTTATTGTTTTCAGTTCTCAGTTTTCAGTAATCAGTTCTCGGTTATCAGTAACAGGACTTTCATCCTTCATCCCTGAGCGTTTTTAATCATTCCACTACCGTAGCCGCGGGAAACGATCCTAAAATTTCCAGGCGCAATGTTTTTTTCTCCAAGGCGGCTATGGCGCGGCGGAAGCGGGTGTCGGTCTCATAGGCTTCCATTTCCACGAAAAACAAGTAAACCCGAGTCATTCCAGGAACCGGAAACGATTCGATCCAGGTAAGATTGAGTTTTTGACGTTTGAAAATATTCAACGCCTCGTGCAACGCTCCGGGCCGATGCTCCGTCTGGAACAACAGGGCCGTACGATCGTTGCCCGTTCGCTCCGGCCTGTCGCCGCCGATAACGGCGAAACGGGTGATGTTTCCCGGGTTGTCTTCGATGTTTTCCGCCAGAATTTCCAGGCCGTAGTGCACTCCGGCCTGGATGCTGGCGATGGCCGCGGCGCCGGGTTTTTCGGCGGCCAGTTGCGCGGCCGTGGAAGTGCTGGTCACCTCGATCGTGCGGGCGGCGGGCAGATGTTTGGCCAGCCAATTGCGACACTGCGAGATGGCTTGCGGCTTGCTGTATACCTCCTTGACGTCGTTGCGAGGAAATCTGCCCAGCAGAAAATGATGGATTTTCAGGTCGATTTCCCCGCAGATTCGCACAGGCAAGCGTGTGAACATGTCGAGCGTGTCGGCGATCCGCCCGTCGGTGGAATTTTCTACCGGCACCAGGCCGTAATCGGAATGGCCGCGCTGGACGTCCTCGAAAACGGCCGCGATGGTGGCCACGGGCACGAATTCAACGCTTTGGCCGAAGCGATGAATGGCCGCCAGATGACTATAACTGTACATCGGGCCCATGAATGCAATCCGCGACTCCCGGACCAGCGACCGGCACCCGCTTGTAAGTTCGCGAATGATGGCTTCGACGCATCGCGGCGGCAGCGGTCCGGGCGAATTATCGGCCAGTTGCTTTAATTTTTCGCCCGAGAGAGCCGACGCCAGGATTTGCTTGGTTGCCGCATCGGAGCTTTTAGCGGCGTCCAATATCAGGCTCGCTCGCCGCTCGAGAAGCTGCAATAATTCCCGGTCTACTCGGGCGACGTCGGCGGCATTTGGCAGGGCAGTCGATTCCGCTCGGCGGGCGGTTTTTTTCTTTTCGCCATTTTCAGCTTCGTTTTTCGGCTTGGATTTGGCCACGACATTATCCCAGGGTGGGAGAAAGTAAAACATCTGAAACCTTTCCTTTTAACCGCCCAAACTTAGTATGTCAACCGGCCAAGGTGTCAAAATGGCAGTCTGAAAAGAGAAAACAAGTGGATTATATTTAGGCTGGTTTGATAATATACGCGCAACTCATTACAAATAAAGACGTTACACGAACAGCCTTTTCTGTAATTTTCATCCGGCATGTTCTTTGCAATCTTAAACACATAATATTGTGAATGCCAGAAGCGGTCGAAATATGCCAGCTTCTAAAAAACTACAATTCTTACGGAGCACAGTTCATATACAACCGATTGTCTGGGGATTGGACTGACTTAACCTGTATTTAATTTTGCCCAACCCCCATAAGAATACATCTGAAAGGAGCACATAAATGGCTGTTGCGGAAAAAATCATTGGCATCGACCTGGGAACCACCAACTCGGTCGTATCGGTAATGGAAGGCAAAGAGGCAAAGGTGATCCCCAATGCCGAGGGCAACCGTTTGACCCCCAGCGTGGTCGCGTTTACCGATAAGGGCGAGACCGTCGTGGGCGAACCGGCCCGGCGACAGGCCATTACCAATCCCATGCGCACGATATATTCGATCAAGCGTTTCATGGGCCGGCGGCACAACGAAGTGGCCTCCGAGGAAAAAATCATTCCTTATAAAATCGTGGGCGGACCGGAAGATTATGTCAAAGTCGAGGTCGGCAGCAAAGACTACACGCCTCCGGAAATCTCGGCCTTCATTCTGCGCAAATTGAAGGAGGCCGCCGAGGCCTACTTGGGTCACAAGGTGAACAAGGCCGTTATCACCGTACCGGCCTACTTCAACGATTCTCAGCGTCAGGCCACAAAAGACGCCGGCCAGATCGCCGGGTTGGAAGTGGCCCGGATCATCAACGAGCCTACCGCGGCTTCGCTGGCCTACGGCTTGGACAAGAAAAAGAACGAAAAAATCGTGGTCTTCGACCTTGGCGGCGGCACGTTCGACGTTTCCGTGCTGGAAGTGGCCGACGGCGTGTTCCGCGTTATCAGCACCAACGGCGACACCCACCTGGGCGGCGACGACATCGATCACGTGCTAATCAAATACGTGGCCGAGGAATTCAAAAAACAGCAGGGCATCGACCTCATGAAAGACACTATGGCCCTACAGCGCCTGCAAGAGGCCTGCGAAAAGGCCAAAAAAGAACTCAGCTCGGCCCAGTCGACCGACCTGAACCTGCCCTTTATCACGGCCGACGCCAACGGCCCCAAACATCTGCAAATGACCATTACCCGGGCGGAATTCGAAAAACTGGCCGATTCGCTGATCGAGCGCTGCCGGGGGCCAGTCAATCAGGCCATGCAGGACGCTCATCTCTCGCCCAAGGACATCAACGAAGTCGTGCTCGTCGGCGGATCGACGCGCATCCCCAAGGTCCAGGACCTTGTCCGCCAGATGTTCTCCAAGGAGCCGCATAGGGGCGTCAATCCGGACGAAGTCGTGGCCGTGGGCGCTGCCATCCAAGGCGGTGTGCTAACTGGCGACGTGAAAGACGTGCTATTGCTCGACGTTACTCCCCTGTCGCTGGGCATCGAAACCCTGGGCGGCATCATGACAAAACTCGTCGAGCGGAACACCACCATTCCCACCGAACGCAAACAGATCTTCAGCACGGCCGACGACAACCAGATGGCCGTCACGGTCAAGGTCTACCAGGGCGAGCGGCAAATGGCGGTCGACAACCGGCTCCTCGGCCAGTTCAACCTCGAAGGCATACCGCCCGCTCCCCGCGGCATGCCGCAGATCGAAGTAAAATTCGATATCGACGCCAACGGAATCCTGAACGTCTCGGCCAAGGATCTCGGCACGGGCAAGGAGCAAACCGTGCGCATCGAGCAATCTAGCGGCCTGTCAGAGACTGAAATCGAGCGGATGGGCAAGGACGCCGAAGCCCATGCCGAAGAAGACAAGCGCAAACGGGCGCTTGCCGAACAGCGCAACCAGGCCGATTCGATGTGCTGGCAGTTGGAAAAACTGATCAAGGAACACGAAACCAAGCTGAACCAGGCCGACAAGGACGCCGTCACCCGCGCCATCGAAAAAACCCGCGAGGCAGCCAAAGGCGACGACGTGGAACGCATCAAATCGGCCGTGCACGAACTCGAGCAAGCATCTCACGCCCTGAGCAAAACTCTCTACGAAAAGGCCGGCCCACAACCCGGCGCGACCAACGGCGCAGGACCGCAACCCGGTCCTCAACCCGGCCCCGGTACGTCCGCCTCCGGCGGCGACGACGACGCCATCGACGCGGAGTTCGAGGTGAAGTAATAACCAAGGGGATAAAGGGCCCTTCGGGGCCCTTTTTTTGTATTTATATCAAATAATTGCCTGCATCGTTTAGCCGCGGCACTTGTGCCGCGCGTTTTATATAATTCACGGCATGGGAGGATATTATCATGGCATTCCGATTCGATAAACTAACGCTTAAAGCCCAAGAGGCCGTGGCCGGGGCGCAATCGCTGGCGGCGGATAATGGTAATCCGCAGATCGATCCGCTGCATCTGCTGGCCGTGCTGTTGAATGAAAAAGACGGCGGCATCATTGGGCCGATCTTGGACAAAATCGGCGTGAATCGCTCTCAGTTGGATAAAATCGTCCAGGCGGAATTAGAGCACTTTCCAAAAATGTCGGGCGGAGCCCCGCCGCAGCCTGCCCAGGAACTAAACAAGGTCTTGGAGGCTGCCCAGCGCGAGGCCGAGGCAATGAAAGACGAGTTCGTCTCGACCGAGCATCTGCTTCTGGCACTGACAAAAGTCGATTCCAAGGCCAAAAATGTCTTGAAGCTAAATGCCGTCACCGACAAGGAAGTGCTGCAAGTGCTGCGCGACGTGCGCGGCAGCGCCGGGTGACCGATCAAACGCCGGAGGATAAGTTCCAAGCATTGCAGCGTTATGGAATCGATCTTGTGGAACGGGCGCGACAAGGAAAGCTCGACCCGGTAATAGGCCGCGACCAGGAAATCCGCCGCGTTATCCAAGTGCTTTCACGGCGGACGAAAAATAATCCGGTGCTGATCGGCGAGCCGGGCGTGGGCAAAACGGCCATTGTCGAAGGCTTGGCCCTGCGGATCGTCGATGCCGACGTGCCCGAAAGTCTGAAAAACAAGCGCGTGATCGCGCTTGACATGGGCGCGCTTATTGCGGGCACAAAGTTTCGCGGCGAGTTCGAGGAGCGGCTGAAGGCCGTTTTGCGCGAGGTGGCCGACGCCGGCAACGTGGTCATGTTCATCGACGAGATGCACACAGTCGTAGGCGCGGGTCGGGCCGAAGGAGGCAGCGACGCGGCCAATCTCTTGAAGCCGGCCTTGGCACGCGGCGAGTTGCGCTGCATCGGGGCCACCACGCTCGACGAGTATCGAAAATACGTGGAAAAAGACGCCGCCTTGGAACGCCGTTTCCAGCCGGTCTACGTGGGCGAGCCTACAGTGGAAGACACGATTGCCATTCTGCGCGGATTAAAACCCCGTTACGAGGCGCATCACAAGGGCGTGAAGATCAAGGATTCGGCGCTGGTCGAGGCGGCCAATCTTTCGCACCGCTACATCACCGACCGCTTTCTGCCGGACAAGGCCATCGACCTGATGGACGAGGCCGCCAGCCGCCTGGCCATGGAATTGGAAAGCGTGCCCACCGAGATCGACCAGGTGCAACGCCGCCTCATGCAGCTCGAATTGGCCGAACGCCAATTGGCCGACGAAACCGAAGAGCACGCCATCGAGCGCCGCAAGGAAATTCAAGATGAAATGGTCGATCTGCGCCGCAAACTGGCCGATCTGCGGGCACAATGGGAACTGGAAAAAAGCGGCATGGGCGACGTGCAGCAAATCCGCAAGCGATTGGTGGAAGTCGAACGCCAGTACAACCAGTTGGCCGCGGCGATCAAGGAAAAGCAATCCTCAGGCGTTATGGTGCGCGAGGAGGATTATCAAAAACTGTACGAGTTGGACATGGAACAGAAACGCCTTTCCAAACAATTGGAAAGCAAGGAACAGGAAGACGAAAAACCGGCCGAAGGTTCTGGTTCCCGCCGGCTGTTGCGCCAGGAGGTTGGGCCAGAAGAAATCGCCGAAGTGGTCAGCGCCTGGACCGGCATTCCCGTGGCACGAATGGTCGAAACCGAACGCGTCAAACTGCTCGTGCTCGAAGAGCGCATCCACCAGCGCATGGTCAACCAGGACGAGGCGGTCGAGGCCGTATCGAATGCCGTGCGGCGCAATCGCTCCGGCTTGCAGGATCCGAACCGGCCCATCGGCTCGTTCATCTTCCTCGGGCCGACCGGCGTGGGCAAAACCGAACTGTGCAAGGCCCTGGCCGAGGTGATGTTCGACGACGAAAACGCCATGATCCGCCTGGATATGAGCGAGTTCATGGAGCGGCACACCGTGAGCCGGCTTATCGGCGCGCCCCCGGGCTACGTGGGCTACGAGGAAGGCGGAATGCTGACCGAGGCCGTGCGCCGCCGGCCGTATGCCGTGATCCTTTTGGACGAAATCGAAAAAGCCCACCGCGACGTATTCAATATTCTTTTACAAGTGCTTGACGACGGACGATTGAGCGATAATCAAGGGCATACGGTCGATTTCAAGAACACGATTATCGTGATGACCTCGAACATCGGCAGCCAATTGATCCAGGAGATCACCGAGCAGGGCGGCAGCGAAGAAGAAATGCGCGAGGCCGTGAACCAGAGCCTGGGCACGCGATTCCTGCCCGAGTTTTTAAACCGCATCGACGAAATCCTTATCTTCCATCCGCTCAAGCGCGAGCAGATCCGCCAGATTGTGGAGATCCAGATCGGGCGGCTGAAAAATCAACTCCAGGAAAAGGGCATCGATTTGGAAGTCACCACCGCCGCAATCGACGCCATTGCCGCAGAAGGCTACAACCCGACCTTCGGCGCAAGACCGCTAAAACGCCTGATCCAGCAAAAGATCCAAAACCCGCTGGCCGTGGAAGTCCTGAAAAAAGAATTCGCCGAAGGCAGCCGCGTGAAAATCGATTGCGTGGATGGGGAATTCACGTTCGAACGAATAGAATAATAATGTTTAACCCGGGAGCTTGCTCTCGGAGCAATTCTCGAAAGAATAAAGCATGTGGCATGATCATCCATCATTTGAAGTACCAGAAAATAATCCAGTTATATGGCGTTACATGGATTTTACTAAATTTGTTGATTTGCTAGATACAAGGACTTTGTATTTTACGCGTTCTGATCTATATGATGATCCATTTGAAGGATCATTGACAAATAATAACATTATTTATCGTCAATCACTTATCCAATATAATATTCCTCAAAATATTATAGATTCATTTGCACAGCACAATAAAGAAATCAGAAAAATAATTACCATTAATTGCTGGCACATGAATGAATATGAATCAGCGGCGATGTGGAAATTATATTTAAAGAGCAACGAAGGAATTGCAATAAAATCTGATTATACATCTTTAGTAAAATGCTTTGATTCTTACGATGAAGAGGTGCATATAGGAAAAGTAAAATATATAGACTATAAACAGTATATGATTCCAGAGGGCAATTTTTTAAATCCATTTTTGTGTAAAAGAAGGAGTTTTGATTATGAACGAGAATTGCGGGCAATTATAATACCCGCGAAAAAAATAAATGAATTTATGAAATCCAACCCAGGATCATTCATTTGGAAAACAATTATTGGTAATGGCATTGCGGTACCAGTAGATCTTGGTTGTCTTATAAAAATGATCTTTATTGCCCCAAATTCGCAACCTTGGTTTACTAATCTTGTTAAATCGATTGTCAAACGCTACGGAATAGATATCCCCGTTATTCAATCAAGTCTCGAAGATTCCCCCGTTTTTTAACTGGATGAAGGAGCGAATATTTTTATGTCCTTATCTCATCCAAAAGAAGCACCGATATCTGAGCCTTTTCCTTGCCCGGAATGCGGCAAGATTGAAATGACATCGGTCGTAGAAACGTATCAATTGGCCGATGGACTAACGATCAAGCGGCTTCGTCACTACAAGTGTCGATCATGTGGGACAAGGCTATTCGACGATGCCGCCATGCACCGTATTCAAGAATATCGTGCCGAACATCACACGGCGGCCCAGTAACATACGTCAATCTTCATAATGCGTCCACATGCGCGACCAATGGTCGCGGCTTTACAGGATGTTACAGGAGTTTTCGCATCTCGCCGGCGAGGAAGAAGGAGCCGGTTATGCAGATAAGATCTTCGGGCGCGGCCGATTGGCGGAGATGGTTCCAGGCTTCGGCGGGAGTGGGGAATATCGGATAATGGCGGCCGGTTAGGTTAAAGGCAGTGGCTTCCAGTTCGGCGGGCGGCAGGGCGCGGGGATTGGTGGTGTATTGGGTAAAGACGATCTCATCGAATCCATCTAATAGGAGTTTAAGCATCTCTTGGTAATCTTTATCACGAGTTGTGGCGAAAAGAAGCAAGTGGCGTGCGACGGAAAAACTTTCTATTAGCACTTGTATCAATGCGGCGATGGACGCCGAGTTGTGGGCCGAGTCTAAGATCACCACGGGCTGCCGGGCGACGATTTCTATGCGTGCAGGCCATTGGACTGAAGCCAAACCCCGGCGAATCGACTGTTCGGAGATGTTCCATCCTTGATTGTTTAGCTCGCGAATCGTTGCCAGGGCCACTGCGGCGTTGGCGGCTTGATGTCGGCCTAGCAGAGCAAGTAAAAATGTGGACGTAGCTAGTTTCACAAAAACTCCGCCCTCACCCTGACCCTCTCCCAGAGGGAGAGGGGATGATATGAGCGAAAAATCCATGCTTCCCAAGGCAGGTTGCTTTTCCAGATGTTGGGGAGGATGATATTCAAAATCAAAATCTTGTTTCAATTCTACAAGTCTGCAACCACAGTCTTTGGCGATTTGGCGAATTGTAGAGCGGGGCTCATCGGCCGTAACGCCGCTTATGACTGGCACGCCCGGCTTGATGATGCCGGCCTTTTCCCGGGCGATGGACTGCAAAGTGTCGCCCAACTGCTGAACGTGGTCGAAACTGATGCTGGTGATGACGGAAACCAGCGGGCGGCAGACATTGGTTGAATCCAGACGTCCGCCCAGTCCGACTTCGAGCACCGCTGCTTGGACGCCGCTTCGCACAAAATGCAGAAGGGCCATGGCGGTGATGATTTCGAAATACGTGGGGCCGTGATCACCCTGGGCAGCGGCGCCAGCCTCGCGATCCATGTCTTCGACTGCCGGCTGAACGGCGGAGACCAATGCGGCGAACTGATCGGCCGTGCAGGGTCGGCCATCGATGGCAATGCGCTCTTCGACTCTTTCCAGGTGTGGAGAGGTAAAAAGCCCGGTGCGGTATCCGGCGGCGGAAGTACTGAGGCAATCATGGCTGAGGTGGAGCCCTTGCCCTTGGTTCCGGCCACGTGGATGAGGTGCAGTTTGTCCTGAGGATTGCCCAGCCGGTCGAGAAGCGCCAGCATGCGGTCGAGTTTGATTTCCCGTTCCGGGCCGGGCATGGTCTGGAAGCGTTCAAAATCGACGCGCTTTTCGAGGAATTGCAGGGCCCATTGGTACTGGGCCAAAGTTGTGGCAGGAATTTCCGGTTGGGTCATTTTTTATTATGAATATCGCTTGCTGACCATGCTTCGCATGGTGCCCGCTCGCGGCTAAACTAAATGGCTATTACATAATCAGATGCGAATAATCATCTTATGATCGATGGGTGTTTTAACCAATAACCTACCCTGCGGATTAATTATCACACCCTGCGATAGAAGGGTTTGCCAGTGCCTTGCAATACCTTTTAAACTACCCTATAGTGAGGTGTTTAATTGTCGTTCGTCAAATGATGAACTAACTATTTATATAAGGCGTATTAATGTTCGAGTAATCCTTGAAGCTAAGGATTTCTTGTCAGTCGGGCAAGCGGTCGACCGGCCAGCCCCAATCGAGGTTTTTTCATGCAGTCAGATGTCATAGTTGAAACTCGGAATCTTACCAAGGATTATCGGGACTTTTGGGGTCGTCGGAAAGTCAGGGCCTTAAAGGCGTTGGACCTGGAGATTCGGCGAGGGGAGATTTTCGGACTATTGGGTCCAAACGGATCGGGTAAAACCACGACCATCAAATTGATCTTGGGGTTGCTGTTTCCCACCAGTGGTCAGGCATTGGTCTTTGGCAAAGACGCCACAGACGTAAAGAAAAACGAGCGCATAGGTTATTTGCCCGAGGAATCGTATCTTTATAAGTTCCTCAATGCCGAGGAGACGCTGGATTTTTACGGGCGGTTGTTCGACATGCCCCGGGCCGTCCGGCGGCAGCGGGTGGCCGACTTGATCGAGATGGTCGGGCTGGAATGGGCGAAACGCCGGCAGTTGAAAGAGTATTCCAAAGGCATGACGCGGCGGATCGGGCTGGCCCAGGCTCTTATAAACGATCCCGAACTGATCGTGCTTGACGAGCCCACGACCGGCTTGGATCCCATCGGCACCCATGAAATGAAGGAAATGATCGTCGATCTGCGGAAGAAGGGCAAAACAGTGCTCATGTGCAGCCACTTGCTGGCCGACGTGCAAGACGTTTGCGACCGGATCGCCATATTATACCAGGGCGAGCTAAAGGAGTTGGGCCGGGTCGATGCTTTGCTGAAAGTCCGCGACGTTACCGAAATTCACAGTACCACCCTAAGTCCGGCCGCCGAGGTTGAGATAAAGAACGTCATCGAACGTCACAACGGCAAGGTGCTTTCCATCGGCAATCCCACGACAACCTTGGAAGACCTGTTCCTGAAGATCATCGACGAAAGCGAGGCCCATCCCGGGCGCCGCGTGCGAGGAGTGGAAGATGCCCGTTGATTTAACCGACGCAGTGCCGTTTTTGTCATGGTTTCCCTGGGCTTTGGCCGATTGGGTGTTGGCGGTTTTCGTGATATCGCTGGCGGTAACGGTCATCGGTTGGCTGATCGCTGCGATCAGGCACGGGCCGATTCACGCCTTTGCTGTAACCGGCAAGGTTTGGTCCGCAGGAATCGGCGATCTGGTTTCCATATCTCCGCGCCGGGTGATGGCGCTAAGCTGGCTGGCCGTGAAGGAGTCGATTCGCCGCCGCGTGGTGGTGGTGTTTGCGATTTTCATCCTGGTTTTGTTGTACGCGGGCTGGTTCCTCGATCCGAAAAGCACAAATCCGGCGCTTCTGTATTTGAGTTTCGTGCTTACGGCCACCACTTATTTAGTGCTGGTGATGGCCTTGTTTCTTAGCGCCTTGAGCCTGCCGGCGGACATAAAAAACCGCACGTTGCACACGATCGTCACCAAACCGGTTCGGATGAGCGAAATTGTGCTGGGCCGGATTATTGGTTTTACGGCCATAGGGACTTTTTTCCTGGTCGCCATGGGACTGATCAGCTATGTATTCGTTGTTCGCGGCCTGGCCCACACGCACGAATTGACCGCCGACAATCTGCACCCGGCCGAAGGATCGGTCGCCGGCCAAGCGCCTACGCTTACCGGCCGGACCAGTTACGATCATCGTCATAGTCATAACCACGTAGTCACGATCAGTCCTTCGGGCGTAATCCGCGTGGAGCCGGAACAAGGCCACACGCATACCATCACGGCAGAGAAGGACGGCGATAAAACGGTGTACAAAGTGGGGCCGGAAGAAGGCATGTTGATGGCCCGAGAGCCGATTTACGGCAAATTGACCTTTCGCGATCGCGCCGGGCAGCCGGCCGAAAAAGGGGTTAGCGTAGGCAAGGAATGGACCTACCGCAGTTACATTGACGGGGGCGGGTTGGCCGCCATGGTGTGGACGTTTGAAGGCATTACCCCGGAGTCCTTTCCCTACGGTTTGCCCATCGAGTTGAATATCAGCGTATATCGCACGTACACGGGCGAGATTACAAAAGGGCTTCCCGCCAGTCTTTCGCTGCGGAATCCGAAGACGGGCAAAAAGGTTGAAGTAAGGATTTTTTCCGCCAAGGACTATGTACTCGACTCGCAATTCATTCCCCGCCGGATAATCAGCCCCAAGGGCGAAAAGCTGGATCTGTTCGATGACTTCGTGGACAACGGTTCGGTGGAGGTTTGGTTGCAGAGCATTGCTCCGGCCCAATACTTCGGCGCTGCCCAGGCCGACATGTATCTGCGCGCTCCAGACGGTTACTTCACGTTGAATTTCATCAAGGGTTACATCGGCATCTGGCTGCAGATGACGTTGCTTATCGGCATGGGAGTATTGTTTAGCACGTTTTTAAGCGGCCCGGTCGCCATACTTGCCACGGCCGGCGCTATGCTGGGCGGCTTCTTTCACGGGTTCCTTTACGAGGTGGCATACCAGCAAACCGCCAGCGGCGGGCAAGTCTTCGGCGGCGGGCCGTTCGAGTCGATGCTGCGCATGATTACCCAAGACAACATCACAATGGATTTAGAACCCAATTTGCGGACCATGGTGGTTCAGACGTTGGACAGGCTAGCCGAACCCCTGATGCGGGTGGCAGTGATGCTGGTCCCCGACTTCAGCCGCTTCAGTTTTTCCGACTACGTAGCCTATGGTTTTAATATTCCCGGCGACCAGATCCTGAAATTTTCCTTCCGCATGCTGGCCTTTGTGCTACCGGTGTTCGTGGCCGGACTGTTTTGCTTGAAATCGCGAGAGGTTGCCCAATGAATTCGCGTAATATATTTCTCCGGAAAATCATGTACCTGGTGGCCATCGGCGTGCTGCTGATATTATTATATCTTTTCGGCCACCCTTCGACGGCCGATACGCCCAATGAAAAGGGCTCGCCCGGCGGCATTTTGGCTCAATACCGCAACCGCCAGGGTTCCGGGCTGAGCCAGACGCAGTTGGGCCAAATCGATCCGACAAGCGAGACGATAAAGCTGGCCACTTTCGGGTTGCGCGGGTAGCGGCGCTGGTGCTCTGGGAAAAGGCCAACGATTATAAAATGAAGGAGGATTGGGCTAATTTCGCCGCCACGCTCAATCAAATCATCAAGGTCGAGCCGCACTTCATTTCAGTGTGGATCCACCAGGCTTGGAATATGTCGTATAACGTGTCGGTCGAATTCGACGATTACCGCGAGCGCTATCGCTGGGTTATTAAAGGCATCAATTATTTGAAGAAGGGCATCGAATACAATAAATTCGAGTCGAGGTTGCTTTGGGAAACCGGTTGGGTGATTTCACAGAAAATCGGCCGCGCCGACGATCACAAATATTATCGCCGCCTGTTCAAGGCCGACGACGAGTTCAACGGCTCCCGGCCGCTAGCTTTGCGCGATAACTGGCTGGTGGGCAAAGAGTGGTTTCTGGAGGCCATAAAGCTGGCCAATAGCCCCAACGGCAAGGGCATAGGCGGCAAAAGTCCCTTGATTTACCTTTCCGATCCGGCCATGGCGCAGATGAATTATTCCGAGGCCATCGAAACTGAAGGCACATTCGGCGAAGTTGCCCGCCGCGCTTGGAAAACGGCCGCCGACGAATGGTTTAACTACGGATCGAATCCCATCCCCAGCACTTACGGCGTTGCTATCTTTCTCAACGAAAAAGAAAAAGAAGACGAGCAAGCGAAAAAGCTGGTCGCGGAACTCGATGCCATACAACCCGGACTGCGCGACGAAATACGCGAAAAAAAACGCCGGCAATTAACCAATGAGCAACTGGCCGCTTACGATACACCCCCTGAAAAACGAACCGCCGAGCTGCAACAACTGTATTTCGAGGCCGAAGAGCGGATGCGGGTCACTCATGAAGACGTGGCCCGGCAAATCAAAGGCACAAATCACCCCAAAGCCAAAGAGCTTGCCGAAAAAGCGACAGAGCACGAGGCAACGGCCACATACATCAGCCGATACCGGGAAACGGTGAACTTCCTGTATTGGCGGCTCCGCGCCCAGGTGGAACAAACCGACGAGGCATTAAACGCGAGAAAATTCATTTATCAGGGGAACCAGGCGTTCCGCGACGGCGATCCGACCGCCGCCAAAACCGCCTACGATCAAGGCTTTGCCCTGTGGCGGCAAGTGCTCGACAAGTTCCCCGCCCTTTTGGATGAAGACTTCACCACGGGCAGCGACTTGATGGATCTAGTCAAGCAATACGAGCGAATACTCAAACAACTCGACGAACCGTTCCCCCAAAACTTCCCTCTTCAAGACGTCGTCAATCGCTTTGGCAAAAAACCGGGGTCGTAATAGGGGCCATGGGCATGGGATGTGAGCTAAGTGGCAAAGGTTCAGAGCGCATATTGTAGAGCCGCGACGGGCGCAACGAAGGTTGCTCGGCCGCGGTTTAGCTTATATAGCGTATGGGAAGTTACATTCCGGGGTTACAATACTTATTTTGGTAGTTGCGATAAGTTGATTAGCAACAATCGTATAATGGGGGGCCTGTGGCGGTTTTTGTCTTTTGACGGTGGAGGGCAACGACGATGAACGAATTCGAGCGGATAGGCAAGCTCCGAGCAAAGCTCTTGGGTGGTATGATTGGTTGCCTGGTTTTTATCATACTGTTGGCGACGCTTCTCGTGCGCGGTTATTTTGGCATCGGATTGTTTAGGAGCGAAAGGGATGCCGAGGCCCGTGTTGAAAAATTGATGGACTATGTCAACACCGGCCAGGTTCCTCGCGCCCTAGACGAATGTAACGAATTGATTCGGCTCGAGCCCAATCTTGCCATTGCCTATGGCGTCCGTGGATTTGCCTACGTGGGTGAAGGTGACTACGACAGGGCCATCGCCGACTGCAACGAAGCTATTCGGATCGAGCCCAATCTTGCCATTGCGTATGGGGTCCGTGGCGGCGCATACGCGGCCAAGGGTGAGTACGACAAAGCCCTGGTCAACTGCAACGAAGCCATCCGGCTCAAACCGGAGCAGGCTGAGGCGTATTGGGGCCGGGGTGGGGCCTACGCCGGGAAGGGCGACACAAACGCAGCGATTGCCGACTATACGGAGGCTATCCGACTCAAACCAGACTTTACTGATGCCCGCTTCCGCCGTGGCGCCATCTTCTTGGAACAGAGTGAGAACGACAAAGTGATTGCCGACCTGAATGAGGTTATCCGGCTCGACCCGAAACGGACTGAGGCATACATGATCCGCGCGGCTGCCTACCAGGACAAGGGCGACCTCGATAAGGCCATCGACGACTGCAACGAGGCTATCCGGGTCGATCCGAACAATGCCAAGGCATATTGCCTTAGGGGCGCGGCGTACGTCGAGAAAGGCGAGTTGGACAAGGCCATAGCAGACTGCACGGAGGCCATTCGGGTCGATCCGAACAATGCCAAGGCATTTTGCTTTCGGGGCGCGGCCTACGTCGAGAAAGGCGAGTTGGACAAGGCCATCGACGACTGCACAGAGGCCATACGGCTCGATCCGAACAACGCCAAGGCATATTTTACCCGAGGGGCCGCGTACCTCAAGATGGGCGAGTTGGACAAGGCCATCGACGACTGCACAGAGGCCATACGGCTCGATCCGAACAACGCCAAGGCATATTTTACCCGAGGGACCGCGCACCTCAACAATCGCGAATGGGGCAAGGCCATCGAAGACTGTTCGGAGGCCATTCGGCTCGATCCGAAAGATGCAGCGGCCTATAGCAGCCGGGGAACCGCGCACCTCAACAAGGGCCAATGGGACAGCACCATCGCAGACTGCACGGTAGCCATCCAGCTCAATCCGAACAATGCCTCGGCATATTGCCTCCGGGGCACAGCAAACGTCCGTAAGGGCCAGTTGGATAATGCCATCGCTGACGACTCAGAAGCCATTCGGCTTGATCCGAAAATGGCCGGGGCCTATAGCAGTCGGGCGCGGCGCATGCCCTTAATGGCGATTGGGACAAGACCGTTGCCGACTGCACGGATGCCATCCGGCTATCTCCAAAAATGGTGGCGGCATACCTCCTCCGGGCCGTGGCGTACGATAAGATAGGCGAGGCGGACAAGGCACAAATGGATCGCGAAGAAGCCGAAAGGCTCAAAAAACTCCGGAATCAGCCGTAACGATACAATGACGAAAGGCGAATCATTGGCGCGTCTACAAGTAGACCGTAACGCAAGGATGTTTATCGAGGCAACTAACACACAAAAAGCGGATGGGGAGGGATTCGACGCGAATTCCATAACCCCCAATTCTGACAAGCAGTTACGTCAATCGGAAATTTCAAGTGGCGCAAAATCAGGCGCATTCGGCGGCGATTCTGCCCCAATTGACCCCGACTTGGCAACGGTGGTTGCGGCATGGCCAGGACTGTCCCAAGCGACTCGGCAAAGCATCCTGGCGATGGTCCGCCGGGTCGGCGACCAATAAGCGTGCCAGTGTAGTTGGCCCCCCACCACAAAGTGGGGAACGGGGACCCCGGTTTTTGGACTGGTGCAAAATCGCTCGCGTCAAGGTAAAGTTTTGGCGATGGTCCCGAGCAGGGAAACTGACGATAAACGCCAATAATGAGGGGTATGACTCTTATAAACGTATATACATAAAATCATTGCGCCATTAACAGATTTATAGAAAAGAACAAGCCATGCCAAACAATTCAGCTTGTATGAGTCCGAGAACAATAACTTATATTCGGAAGCAACTCCGCTTTCAGGCCCCAGACTTAGATGAAGTCATTGGCTTGCCACCCGGGACCATTGCAGCCGCCGAGAAAGGCGAAACCAAACTGGAACCAGCGGCGGTAATGAAATTGCGGCATTACATCACGTTGGTGGAACACACAGGCAATTTGCCCCAGCGCCATATCGGAATGCTGATTCGGCAAGCCCGCGTTGCAATGGGATTGACGCAAAAAGAAGTTGCCGAGAAATGCGGGATGTCCCAAACGACGCTCTCGGCAGTCGAGCGAGCGACAAGCCCGCGCTACTCTACAATTCAAAGGGTCGCGGACGCGATAGGAGTCCCGTGGGACTGGATTTTACGCGGAAAGCCCTTGGCTGAAGGTTTAGATTAGTTGCAACTTGCTTGCGGGCCGGGAAGCCTCTCAAGGAACCGGAGTGAGCAGGAGTGCGGCGAAACGCATGTGGCCATCGGCACCGGGACCGGCGATATTCCCGTTGTCGTCAAACCAGAAATTTTCTGCTTTAACGACAATCTGGCCAAGGTCATTGATCGCCAAGGCTTCCTCAATGTGCCAACCGCAGGCGGGGTCGATCAGCTTATTAAGATTAGTTGCCACGCCATCCTCGTAGATGAAGGCGTTGAAATATAGAGGGAGCCACGGTGCCTTGAACGGCTTAGCTGGCCCCCCAAGAAACAACGTAAGTGGATCAATAGGCTTTTCTGGCTGTGGGGCGTCAGGCCCTTCGGTCGGTAAGTAGAATCCGACGACCTGCCCCCTGTTGTTGATGCTAAGGGCGATGGCTGATGAAACCGGCTCGCCGGGCGGCACGCACTTGCGAACAGCGATGGCTGTGCCGGTGTCCAACGCTGGCATTTGGACATCCTTCAATTCAGCACCAGATTTCCACAAAAAGACGTGCTCTCCGCCACGCCCGTTATCGGCTACACAGATAACCTGACCCTTGTCATTTATTCGCACAGCAGATATGTCCCGCCACTCTCCACCGGGCGTTGGGAGTTGGCGTAGCACTCCGCCCGCTTGTAACAAGACAGCGACTTTATCCCCCGCGACATACCCGACGGCACCTACGAGTTCTCCCTTATTGTTAATCGCAATCGGCTCGATTTTTGGCAACTCTTCGATTCGGCCATCGGCTCTCAACAGGAATCCGCTAGATTCGCCCCTTTTCCCAGCAATGTCACCATCTTCGTTAATGGCAACCACCTCAATCTCGCCTTCGGCACAGTCGAGGAGTTTATTTATGTCGCGCATACCACGACTATCCCAAATGAATTCATGGCTTGTCTCTAGGCCGAGTCTATTGACGCTCATGCCGGCCGATCCCACAATTTGCCCTTTGTTGTTGATACATTTGGCGCGGCTATATTCCCCTCCAAGTGTGCCAAGATCACGTATCCCGGCGTTGGCTTGCCATAGGAAGGCGTGGTGCTCACAGAATTTCTTGCCATTGCGGGGGGCTGTTTCCGAATCTCCAACAACTTGTCCGGCGTTGTTTATTGCCACAGGATTGGTAAACTCCCCTCCGAGCGTGCCGAGTTCCGTAACGGTGTAGTGACGCGGCCGGTGGATAGGCGGCGGAGAGACCCCGTTAGTTGCGGCGGTGTACGTCGCCGCGTTCCGCGTTTCTTTGGCCGGCTTATAGGATAATTCGCTGATGGCGAACGCCAGAGCGACGACCGCCGCGATATTGCCGCCAACGATGAATAACTTGCCCCGTCGATCAAGATCGCGCCACCGGCGTATACGCCACACAAACACCAACAGGGCTACAATAATGAAACCCCAAATGGTAATGGTGGGCAGCACGGCAGCGAGCACAATAATGCCTACGACGCAGACGAGGAACACCCGAGCCGTCCGATCAAGGGCCGACCAGCCGCGTGCGCAAGCCTTCCTAAATCGCATTATCCAGCGATTTATAAAGGAAAGGAACTTGACGGCCAAGAGCCGAGACTGCCGTTTGACAATCTCGGGATTAGGGCAATGACGCGCTATAAATTGCGGCAGACGATCACGGGGATCACGTGGCGAGTCCATAATAACCCTCTTAGAACACTACTGAGTCTACCAACGCTAAACTATGGTTGCAATCCCTCGGCGCGAAGAGGTAAAATAGGAGACGTTCGGGACGGCCGGCCAGCTACCGGCCAAGCGGACCCGGCAGGTGATTGCTTTCCTGCCTTTCGGCAACACCTGCCCGGTCCGACCCTTGAAGAAAGGTAGGATTCTCATGGCCACTTGCGACCACCTGGAAGCTCTTTCGGAACTGGAAAAGGAACTGGATAATTACCTTCGACCCGATTTTTACGGCCGTTGCCCCAGCACATCGGAATCGTCATCTCTCGTTGTTAAGAAGATTAGGATTTATCCAGATGATTCTCTTGCTAGTGCCGTTCACCATGTTATGGAATTTTATCCCAATGGTATTCCATTGGAGGCCGAGATATGTTGGAAGGAGCTTCTCCGTCTAGCAGACACAGGTCAAAGGGAAGCGCCGGGCAAAGCGTTAGAATTATTCAGGTGGGTTCGGCAGGAAATCCAGCGATTGAGTAGCGAGACGGCCGGCGGCGGCGACACGGCCCCGAGCGAAACGGCACTTGACCCCAACGCGACCAAACGGCGGGGACGATTGCCAAAGGGGGAAAGTGCCGCGAAGCGGGCCGAGATGCTGGCGACACTAAGCCAACATCCGACCCTGAAGGATGATGTGGCCAAGTTAGCCAATATGGTTGGGGTGAGTGAATCGACCGCGCGGCGATGGCTTGAGGAGGAGGAGGAGAGGTACCGGCAAAGCCGAGCGGCACACCCTGAGCCGCCGGAAGAATGACGCTGGATTCAGAATTCTGAAAAGTAACCTAAGCCCGGTTTTTCCGGGCTTTTTCATTTCAGAATGACAGAGAAATGACAAATCGTCGGGAATCCGGGAGGACCAATTTATGACCCGACGAAAGATCGACCCCGATCTAACACGCCACGATGATGCTGCCTACTGGGCGGCGGCAATGGTCGTTGCCGTTCGCGCCGATGATGCCGAACGGATAGAGACCGCGCGCGAAAACCTCAAGCGACTGGGCTATCATCTCGACGTGTGCAAGCCCAAAGGGAAGGCGGTGCAAGATGCAAAATAGTACCTCAGAAAAATTGTTGTTGAGTGCCCGAGACGCGGCACGCATGTTATCAATTTGCGAAAAAACGCTCTGGTCATTTACTGCGCCCCGTGGGCCGATCCCGGCAGTACGGATAGGTACGCGATGCCTCTATGCAGTCAAATCTCTCCAAGCCTATATCGACGCCCAAGTAGCGGTGGGAGGTGCGCAGAATGAATAGCACCGAACTCAAACCCTTGCCATTCAACCCTGATTGGTTGCCGGATTTTATTCGAGAGTGGGTTGTGGACATTGCAGAGCGCACTCAATGCCCGATGGATTTTCCGGCCGTGGGCGCGATGGTTGTCTTAGCTTCGGTTGTCGGCCGTCAAGTTGGAATAAGACCGAAACAAAAAGACGATTGGACGGTCATTCCGAATCTTTGGGGGTCGGTTATCGGTCGGCCCGGAATTATGAAATCTCCGCCGATTCGGGAAGTGATGAAACCTCTACAACGATTGGAAATCGAAGCTGCTAAGGAACATGAATCTGCCGAGAGTGAATACAAAATAATTGAGGCAATATGGAAAGCCAGAAATAAAGCGGCAGAAGATTCGATATACAGAGCGGCAAAAAAAGGTTCCGAATTGCAAACTGTCGAGATACCTGAAAAACCCGTCATGCCGATACGGCGGCGGTACATAACGAATGATGCAACTGTTCCTAAGTTGGGCGAGATATTGGCCGGAAGCCCAAATGGGGTTCTGCAATTTCGAGATGAAAAGATGGGGTTTTTGAAAAACCTCGAAAAGCCCGGCAACGAACCAGATAGGGCATTTTACATTGAATCCTGGAGCGGCGACGGGCGGTTTACCTTCGACCGGATAGGACGTGGAACTATCGAGATTCCAGCCTGTTGCATTTCCATTCTTGCCACAACGCAGCCTGGCCCACTAAGCAGTTACCTCTTTCAAGCAAAACAAGGAGGCGGCGGCGATGACGGACTTATCCAAAGATTCCAGTTAATGATATGGCCGGAAGTTGAAAGCAATTGGGTGAATGTAGATCGGCGGCCGAATAGAACCGCCCGAGATTTAGCCCATGAAACGATAACCAAGCTGGCAAACATCGACTCTTGGCAGATCGACGCCCAAGAAGATGATTATGGTGGCGTTCCCTATCTTCGATTCTCCGCCGAAGCACAAGAGGGGTTTAATGAATGGCGGGCTGAATTGGAGCATGAGGTTCGGTCAGGTGAATTGTCACCCTGCCTGGAAAGCCACCTTGCCAAATATCGAAGTCTCATTCCATCGCTTGCCTTGCTAATCCACCTTGCCGACGGACAAGTCGGTCCGGTTGGGGTAAATCCCCTGCAAAAAGCAATCGAATGGGGGAAATATCTCCGCGCCCATGCTGAAAAAATCTATGGGGTGGTAGATACCGATGAGGATTCAACATCTGACCGGACATTAGAACAATTCATCCGACAAAAAGACAATCGGGTAACTGTCCGCGACATTCGGGGCCGGTTCAAAGGCAATTCCAATGCATCCGAGCAAAAGCTAATAGAATGGGTCCGGCTTGGTAAAGGACATTGGGAAACATCCGCATCCGGTCCCCGAGGTGGTCGCCCAACGTCTTATTTTGTGTTAGATGAACCCCAATCCAAAACCAAAACCCCCGATATTCCCAAGGAAAATGATAGTTCTGGTTTTGGTATCAGCATAGATGAAGTAAATAATTCCCTTATAGAGGCGGCGGCGGAAGATGAGGTCTAAGTGGATAATTTACACCTGGATAAGATCAGCCAAAACCAAAGCCCTGAAATTTACGGGAAAAACAAGGGTTGCGGTTATGGTTACATCAATACCATAGGACTATCAAAAGCCGAACGGGTGGCCGCCATTATTGCGGCAGTCCCCGGCATGGTCTTGGGAAGTGAACTTGAAGAAAATAACAATGGGGCAGTTGACATTTTGCCAACTAACTGATAGGATATTACCGATGAAGAAAAAATACATCCCCTTAACTGACCAATTACGGCAAGCGGTTTTAAGCTGCGGACAAAGCCAATATGCAATCTGCAAAGCCACCGGCATCGACAAGACGGCGATGTCGCGGTTTATGAGAGGGGAAAGAGGTCTTTCCATGAGTGTTATGGATAATCTCGGCGCATATCTCAATTTGCGAATTGTGACCGACAAAAAGAAAGTGAGCAAATAACATGGCATCAATAGCCCATGATCCCGGCGGTCGAAAGCGGATTTTGTTTACAGGTGCCGACGGCATCCGAAAAGCAATTCGGCTTGGCAAGATGCCCCAAAAAGCGACCGAATCTATCCGGTATCGAGTTGAGCAATTAAACGCGGCGGCGATTGCCCGGCAGCCCGTAGATGACGATACGGCCCGGTGGGTGGCAGACTTGGAAAGCGTCTTGGCCGACAAATTGGCGGCCGTTGGGCTTATTCCTAAAAGGCATAAAGCAAAACTACAAGACTTTATCGAAAGCTATGTTACGTCACGGGCGGACGTGAAACCAGCAACAAAAGAAATCTGGGGTCAAGGCAAGCGTGGTTTAATTGAGTTTTTTGGGGCAAATAAGCCGGTCAGAGAAATCACGGCCGGCGATGCCGACAACTACAAAATGCACTTAGTTGCCCAAAAGTTGGCTTCTATGACGGTGCGGAAGCGATTGCAATTTGCCAAGATGATTTTTCGTGCAATGGTCAAGCACAGGATTATAAGCAGTAATCCGTTTGATGCGGTCAGTACACAAGCAACCATGATTCCAGGGCGGCAGCAATTCATTACGCAAGAGCAAACTGGCAAGTTGTTGGAAAGGTGCCCGGATTCGACATGGCGGGCGATAATCGCTCTTTCTCGATATGGTGGTCTGCGATGTCCTAGCGAAGTGCTGAGTCTGCGCTGGCAAGACATAGATTGGGAAAATGGCAAGATTCGCATAACAAGTCCGAAGACGGCGCACCACCCCGGCAAAGACTTTCGCATTATTCCACTTTTCCCAGAACTATTGCCGATTCTCATGGATGCCTCTGAGACAGCCCCAGAGGGCTCCATATACGTTGCCGAGAAATACCGCGAAGCAGCAATGGGACCGCATGGCTGGCGTAATATCAATCTACGGACGCGGTTTCTGGACATTATCAGTGCGGCCGGGTTAAAAGAGTGGCCGAAATTGTTTCATAACCTGCGGTCAAGCCGAGAAACGGAGTTATGCGAACGATTCCCATTACACGTTGTTTCCGGTTGGCTTGGCAACACCCCGACCATTGCCATACGGCACTATTTGCAGACAACAGAACAGCATTTCCAAGACGCCACAAAGCCAGTGGATAAGGTGGCGCAAATCCGGCGCAGTGTGTGCCCGGATTGCTTCGTAAGACTTCGTGTCAAGAAATGAAAAACCCCGCATTTCCCGAGAAACACGGGGTCTTACTGGTGTGTACACCTGTTCAGGCGGATGGGGAGGGATTCGAACCCACGGTGGACTAACGCCCACAGCAGTTTTCAAGACTGCCGCCTTAGACCGCTCGGCCACCCATCCGGTTAGAGCTGAAAAGCCCTCACCCTAACCCTCTCCCAGTGGGAGAGGGGACTTTGATTTTTTACTTTTTGCAATATTCCAGTTAAATTGGCCTAAAAAGGCAATTGCACGCTACTGGCCTATTCGGCCCGGACTAATTATCAAGTCTACCATAGAAAATATAACACCGGCAATACGCTAATTGTAAGACCACCACCCGGGGATTATAATAGTCTCGTTAGCGCGTGGGGTTTGTTATCCCTATGGTTTTTGGACATATCTTGCACTGTTTGAAAGCAAGCAGTGGCAAACGTCATTTTGTTAGATGCCCTGATTCACTCACACTTGCCATCGAGGAGTCGTTGCCATGTCACTATTGGTTTTGTATTGGACTTTAGGGATCCTTGCGGCGCTGATCGTGATTCTGGTGGTGCCTTCAATCAGGATTATCGGACCGACGTCGGTCGGGCTGGTCACGAAGCGGTTCTCATGGAAAAAACTCCCCGACGACAATCCCATCGCCTTTCACGGCGAGGCAGGCTATCAGGCCGATCTGTTAATGCCCGGTTGGCGTTTCAAGTTGTGGATAATGTATGCGGTTGAAAAATATCCTTGGGTCCAGGTCCGCGCCGGAGAGATCGGCGTGGTCGTG
Organism: Pirellulales bacterium; assembly: GCA_963844755.1. GTDB lineage: Bacteria > Planctomycetota > Planctomycetia > Pirellulales > Thermoguttaceae > JBEKIK01. The sequence continues at coordinate 270,518 of CAWJPM010000005.1, read as the reverse complement.
GCACAGGCGGGCCGGCCGCTTCCGGTTGGGGCAAAGTCGGCCGAGTCGCTGAGCGAATTGAACCTGATCACCGACCTTAGGGCATGGCTAAAGGCGGGCGGACAAAAAGGCGTGCAGCGTCCGGTTTTGCCACCGGGCAGCCTCATGCCCGTGCATCCGGTGGGCTTTCTGGTGATTACTCGGGAACGCGTATACGGACAGCCCGTGGCCCAGGAGTTCCGGCGATTGCAATCCTATGGCAAGTTCACGTTTCAATCCTTTGGATTGGAAGAGGATCAGCTAAGGGTCACGGTGATCACGCCTCGATCGTCCGACCGCGGGGGCGTTATCGATACCTGCGGCATCGTCACGACATTGGAAGGCCAGCCATTGCCGTCAGGGTCCATCGCCGGCCGAATTGGCGAGTTCGACGACATCAAGCGACTGGAAAGCGAGAACTCCAACGATCAGATGCTAATCGAGGCCTTGATCGGGTCGAAATCCGTACAACACAACAACTACCAGGATTATGACGCCTTTTTAAAGGCCGGCGGCAAGATCGGCCTGCAGCACGACACGCTGCTATACGGGGCGTACCTCTTGAACCCGTTCCTGGTGCGGGTCGAGGAAGTGCCCATGTTGGTCGTCAAACAAGGCGAGGTGGCGGTAATCAAGGCCTACGTCGGCCTGCCGACGCAAGACACCTCGGGATCGGCATTCAAGTTCGGCTCGATCGTTCGGCCCGGCCATCGCGGCATTTGGCAGGAACCGCTGCGGACCGGCAAATACGCCATCAATCCGCGATGCTACGAGGCCGAGAAAGTGCCCACGGCCATACTGAGCCTCAACTGGTCGGAGGCGGTGAGCGAGGCCCACAAACTCGACGAGCGCCTATCGCAGATCGAGGCAAAGAGCCGGGAAGGCTTCGTGTTCATGATCGAACTGGTCGTGCAGATCCACGTGCCCGATACCACGGCCCCGCGCGTAATCAGCATGGTCGGGCACGATTGGCAACCTGGTCAACGAAGTGCTGCAAGCGGCCGTTGGCAATCATTTCCGCGATAAACTGCAAAGCATGCCGGCAATCAAGTTCATCGAAACCCGGCAGCAGGTGCAGGAAAGCGCGCTAGAGCACATCCGCATGCAACTAAGTCAATACGAAGTGGAAACCCGCGGCGTATATATCCAGGACGTGGTTTTGCCGGAGGCGTTGGTCCAGGTCCTCACGAAACGCGAGATCGCCAACCAGGAGAAGGCAACGTACCAGATGCAGCAGGAGGCGCAGCAAATCAGGATCGACATGGAAAAGACCAAGGGCACGGCTGACATGCAGGCCCAGTTGGCCCAGGCCCAGGTGGGCGTGGAAATCGCCTCGCAAACCGCCCAAGCCCGCAAGAACCAGGCCGACGGCGAAGCGACTTACATTGCCGAAACGGGCCGCGCCAAAGGGGCCGAAGTCGAGGCCGTGGGACTCGCCCGGGCAAAGAGTTTTGAGGCCCAGGTCCGCGCGTTAGGCCAGGGGCCGACGGCGGTTATCAACGTTGCCACCGCGTTGGCCGAACGGGGCATAAAAATCATGCCGGAAATTTTGGCCGTGGGCGGCGGGGGCACGCTGGACGGCGTCGGCGCAACGCTGATGAAATATCTAACAGAACAGACAACTTCTCCATCCGCGCCGAGCGACCAGGCATCAACTGTCGAAAAAGGAATGCCGAAAACGTAATTTGTTAGCCCACCTATTAGGATCGAATAGACTGTATAATATAATTAGAGTGATTAAACAGACTTTGCAAATCGGCTTTTTTAATATAAAATATATTAACCTTTATTCTGTAAAACAAATAATGAAGAAGATTTAACAAAAGTCAGGGGAGAATATATGGATGCCATAAAAAAGGCTTTTTTGGCTTACATAGCCTATCCGAGCGATTGGTACGTTTACGTGTCGGCCATCGGCTGGACGGCGTGGGTTATATTTATGGTCGGGTATATTATCTACAGCACTCTAACCGCTACCCCGCCGCCAAAGGTTTGAGTCCCGTATCTCTAATCCCTAGTAAAGTACGTACTGCGTAACTCATTGTTGCACAATGGCTTGCAGTGCCTGGGCGCTACGATCTTTTCTTCATGGTCGTCGGCCAACAAAATAACAAAAACCCCCATGCCCGGATTAACCGGGCATGGGGGCTGTATTAGACAGGCGTGGCCGGATGTGGCAGGGAATCCGACCGAAGAATGCCTATCGACTTTATAGCTTAATACTATCTGGCAGCATTGCAATATGTAACGTTTGTACAGGTAGATGGTTGAAGGCCGATTGCATCAATGCCGATTTAATTTGGAAGCAAAAAAATCCCCGAAGTAACCTCTTGCTACGTCGGGGTTTAGAACGTCGAGGTTATTGGATGCCAATTGAACTCTTTCTCCATGGCGAGTGTACGGTTTTTTTGTCAATATCCAAGTGGCACGGCCATCTTGGCCGTGTTTCTTCACGGGCTGGAAGCCCGTGCCACCAACTGACACAAAAATTCTTACAAGCCCCATATCGCGTGGGGTTTGGACGTTTTTCTTATCGTCGTATGAACCGATTCCTCAGCGGCAACGACTTATACGTATCTGATGAACAAACATGATCGCCTCAACGACGAATTGCTGGTGTTGCGGTGTCAACAGGGCGATGCCGAGGCGTTCGAGGCGTTGATCGGCCGATGGCAACGGCGATTATGGCAACACGCCTGGCGGTTGACGGGCGATGACAGCGCCGCCTGGAATGCGCTGCAGGAAGCATGGATCGGCATTAGCCGGGGGATTAACCGACTGGAAGATGCGGCCGCCTTTCCAGCCTGGGCATACCAGATCGTCAGGAACAAGTGCCGGGATTCGGTCCGCCGCGAACAACGGCGGCGCGAGGCCACGGAGACGTATGCCGAGCAGATGCAACGTGAGGAGCACAAAGCCGCGGCTGCCCCGCGGCAACATAACTCCTTGAAGGAGGCCCTGGAACAAATATCCGGCCCGGATCGGGCGATCCTTTCGCTGCGGTACGAAGAACAATTCGACACGGCGGAGATTGCCGGCATTCTGGGCATTCCCGAAGGGACGGTCAAGTCCCGACTTTTTAACGCAAGACAACGGCTACGCAAATACCTGGAGGAAGACGATGAGTGAAAACGAAAACGAACTGAAAAAGGCATTGGCTGAAAACGGGAACTTCGATGCCGAGAAGGCGAGACGGCTGGCCGCGGAAGCTGTCTCAAGGTTTAACCTTCGATTGAGGTGGACAGAACGGCGAGGAATGATCGGATTGTTGCTTTGCATGGCTGTATTCGAGTTCGCCTTTATTAAGTTCACACTGGCCTCCACAACAAAGACGATGATTGGCTATGCAGTTGTGATGTTGTTGAGCTACGGGATCGGGATCACGGCGGTTTTCGTCTCTCGGATTATGAGCGTGCTGCTGCGAGTTCTGAAGGAGATCAAGCAGTCGCAACTGGAGTCGCTCGGCTATCCGGCCGACCGCGAGATCTCGGCCTCGAATGGTGCGCGGCAGTTTGTCGGGGCGCTCACGAGCGCTTGGTTGGTGGGAGATCATCGGTTGGCTGCTTGCGCTCTTAGTCGTCGCTTCGACGGTTGCCTTCACCACCTTTTGGCTCTCGTCTCCGATTTGGGGTCCGCGGCCCTGGGATATGACGCGGTTTCAAGGTGCACCGATCACCATTGATGCCCCGCGTGGCATCGGCTCGCCGGTCAACGTCAATTTATACCTTCGTATGGACAGTGGCCAATGCAAAGTGTCGCTGGTAACACCTCAGCACGACGAATCGGTGATGTTCTTGATGGGGGAGGGCTCTTGGAACAGCGACGAACTCTCTGCCGGAGACTCACTACGACTCGATCCTCAGGGCCACACGGGAGAGTATTGGGTGCATTTCGAGTGAAGTGCCCGGGCGTCGAAATGGAGACGAGGAACCCCGGCAGCGACGGACCAGTGGAAATACGTGGCAGCGGGGCAGACCTGCACCGACGCTTCCTAGCCCAACGTCACCCCGGCAGCGGCGGACCTGTGGCGATATGTGGGTTGGCGGCAAAGTTACAAATCGTCATCAATAGTTTATGGCAGATTACGCTGTCGTATGATGAATCTCTGAAATCATCTGTTTCAACTGGGGTCTTGATGGCGTAATTCTAATCCCCACAATGAGAAAGCCCTTCGGCGTTCTTGCCGAAGGGCTGATTTCTCGAAAAAGTCGGGGCGACAAGATTCGAACTTGCGACCTTCTGAACCCCATTCAGACGCGCTAGCCAGACTGCGCCACGCCCCGAATTGGGTATGGACTAAACCATATCTTGTGACCACCAGTATGACAAATCAAGGCCCATAATGCAACGCCCCTTATTTACATTTTATACTGCCGGTTTTTAGGCCTTTGGGGGGCGGCCGGAGGCTGGAGGCGGGAGCCTGGAGACGGTAAACTGGTAACTGACAACTGATTACTGAAAACTTAGGAATTTATCGTGAATTCATTTATCGATCGCCTGGCCGATGCGGTGGGACGTTTGAAAAATCCGGTGCTGGTGGGGTTGGATCCGCGGATCGAATCCTTGCCCGAGGGGCTTTTGCCGGTTGAAAAAGCGAATAACTGGACCGAGCAGGCCCGGGCATATAAGCAGTTTTGCAAGGGGGTTATCGACGTGGTCGCCCCACTGGTCCCGGCAGTCAAGCCGCAGGCCGCCTTTTTCGAGCGGCTTGGCCCCAGCGGGATGGTGGTTTTGGCCGAAATCATGGCTTACGCCCGGGAAAAGGGTTTGCTGGTAATTTTGGACGGCAAGCGCAATGACATTGGATCGACGGCCACGGCATACGCCCAGGGTTTTTTAGGCGTTGGCGGGCAAAGCCCTTGGGGCGCGGACGCCTTGACCGTAAATCCTTACCTGGGCGAAGACAGCCTGCGCCCGTTTATCGATGTTGCCCGGCAGCGGTTGGCCGGGGTATTTGTCTTGGTGAAAACATCGAATCCGGGCGGCCGGATGATACAGGATTTGCTTGCCAACGGCCAGCCGGTTTTCGCCCACGTGGCCGAATATGTGGAACGCATGGCCTTGGAGACCGCGGGCGATTGCGGGTATGGGATAGTCGGAGCGGTGGCCGGGGCGACATATCCGCGGCAGTTGGCCGAGCTGTGCGCAACGATGCCACATACTTGGTTTCTTGTGCCCGGTTACGGGGCTCAAGGCGGATCGGCCACCGACACGGCCGGCGCATTCGATGAGCAGGGCAAAGGCGCGATCATCAACAATTCCCGGGGCATCATCTTCGCCCATGCAATCAAACCGTACTCCGAACGCTTCGGCGCATCCCGTTGGCAAGAGGCCGTGGAATCGGCTGCCCGCGACATGATCGCGCAACTTCGCGCGGATACTCCCGCCGGGATGCTATAGCCATAAGTCTAATTGCTTGTGGCGGTCTTGATTATTGTATAGCCTATGATATACTAGTAATATGCCCAGCGAAAAACGGTTTTCCGAGGTCAGGAAGATGCTGGAACAGGCCGGTTACCAGTTGGTCCGGATTAGCGGATCGCATCATTACTTCATAAAACCGGGAGAGCAACCGTTTTCCATTCCAGTACATAAAGGAAAGGTCAAGCCCTACTATGTCCGCCAAGTCGAAAAAGTCTGCCAAGGCGATTGATCGGCCGTTTGATGCCAAGATAATGGCCAAGGCTAAAAAGATTGCCGAGCAGTACCAGGTAATTCTCAGTTTCGAGGACGGCCACTGGTACGGCCGGGGGCTGGAGTTGCCCGGTATTCACGGCGACGGCAAAACTGTCGATCAATGCGTCAAAAACGCCCGAGAGGCATTTGCCGGTTGGGTGGCCTACTTGCTCGAAGAGGGTAAACGGCCGCCGACACCGGCCCGGGAAGGCACTCGCACAACGCAAGTGAATGTCCGGTTGACTGCGGAAGAAAAAGTGCTGTTGGAGGCGACGGCAAAACGAAAGGGATTCACCGGACTTTCGGATTTCGTTCGTGCGGCAGCCATAGAAACGGCTAAGTGAGGCCCGGACGTGAGACTTTGCCCAACACGGGCGGGTGAAAGGTTATCGACACTTCTGAAATAAGCCCTCACCCTAACCCTCTCCCGGTGGGAGAGGGGACTTTTGGAATATGCCCTTAATCTTTACACCGCGCCGGCCATGGCGGATTTTTTCCGCTCGGCGATGATTTCTTCTTCGAGGTTTTTGGGCAGGCGTTTGTAGCGGGCGAATTCCATGGTGAAAGTGCCTTGGCCTTGGGTCATGCTACGCAGATCGGTGGAGTAGCCGAAGGTTTCGGCCAGGGGGACTTCGCCTTCGATGCGGACGTCCGGGCCGTGTACTTCGGTGGCCAATATCAGGCCGCGGCGGGAATTCAGATTGCCCACGACCGAGCCTTGGAATTGCGAGGGACATTCGATCTCGATTTTCATCACCGGTTCCAGGAGTACGGGCTTGGTTTTGGGAAAGGCCTCGCGCATGGCGGTTTGGGCGCAGATTTGGAATGCCAGATCGGAGCTGTCGACTTCGTGATATGAGCCGTCTTCGAGCGTTACAGAGAGGTGGACGACCGGATAGCCGGCGATCGGGCCTTTGTTGAGCAATGAACGAAAACCCTTTTCCACGGCCGGAATGTATTGCTTGGGCACCCGCCCGCCGGTGACGTCTTCTTCAAAAACAAAATTTTCTTCGGCATCGTCGGGCAGGACCTCGAGCTTGCCGACGATATGGGCGAATTGGCCCGATCCGCCGGTTTGCTTCTTGTGTCGTGTATTGAACTTTGCCGGCTGCGTGGGGGCTTCGCGATAGTTGACCCTGGGCGGGCTGACCTCGACGGCCACGTTGTATTCGCGGCGGATGCGTTCGACGTAGATGTCCAGATGCAGTTCGCCCATGCCGGCGATGATCGTTTCGCCGGTTTCTTCGTCGGTCGATACGTGCAGCGTGGGATCTTCGTGGCGGAAACGGTGCAGGGCCTTGCTCAGGCGGTCGGCCCCGTCGCGGGCCATGGGCGCGATGGCCATACGGATGACGGGTTCGGGCACGAACATGCCCTGCAACAGGCAATAGTTCGGTTCGGAGGCGTAAGTATCGCCGGAAGCGCAATCGACGCCCAGCACGGCCACGATGTCGCCGGGCGCGGCTTCGTCGATGTCCTTGCGCTCGTCGGCGTGCATGCGGACAATGCGTCCGAAGCGTTCCTTGCGCCAGAGCGCTGATTGTAGTAGCTTTCGCCCTTTTTAATGCTGCCTTGATAGATCCGCATGAAGGTGAGCGTGCCGTATGGATCCTCGACCATTTTGAAGGCCATGGCGGCCATGGGCTTATCGGGATCGGGCGTCAAAAGGATTTCGCGGATGGGTTCTTTTTTCGTAAAGGCCTTGATCTCCACGTCCAAAGGCGATGGTAAAAGGCGGACCACGGCGTCCAACAGCGGCTGCACGCCTTTGTTACGATACGCGGAGCCCAGGAATACGGGCGTGAATTCCAATTCCGCAACTGCCAAGCGGGTTACATCGTAAATCAACTGTTCGGGCACGGGCTTGTCGGCCAGGAGCAATTCCATGAGATCGTCGCTGTACATCGAGAGGGCTTCGAGCATGTGCTGCCGGGCGGTCCGGGCTTCGGCGGCAAGTTCGGCCGGGATGGCTTCCTCGCGGACAGTTTCGCCGTTGGGGCCGTCAAAGTAAATTGCCTTGCGGGTAACGAGATCGACAACGCCCTGAAATTCGTTCTCGTGTCCGATGGGCAATTGCATCAAAACGGCGTCGCAGCCGAGTTTTGTACGCAGTTGTTCGACTACCTGGTGCGGATCGGCGCCTGTGCGGTCCATTTTGTTGATGAATGCCAGGCGCGGGACATGATAGCGTCGCATCTGCCGGTCGATGGTGAGCGATTGTGCCTGGACTCCGCCGACGGCACAAAGCACCAGGATTGCCCCGTCGAGCACGCGAAGGCTGCGTTCCACCTCGACGGTGAAATCGACGTGGCCCGGAGTATCGATCAAATTGATCACGGCATCGCCCCACTGGACTGTCGTGGCCGCGCTGGTGATGGTTATGCCGCGTTCCTTTTCCAGTTCCATGTGGTCCATGGTTGCCCCGCCGCCGTCGCCGTGGACTTCCTGCATGCGGTGGATCCGGCCGGTGTAGAACAAGACCCGCTCGGAAAGCGTAGTCTTGCCGGAGTCGATATGGGCCGAAATGCCTATATTGCGTAGTTTTGCGATGTCCATGGCTATTGATACTTAGGGCGGCCTGTGCGGGCCGCTAGCGCGACAATCTGGCCGGAGGGAGCAAACCCAAACGGCTTGTACAACTATATTTTAGGGCGTTAAATTTTAAAGCAAGTTTGATAATCTTTGCGGCCACCCGACAAAAACAATCGAGTAAACCGCTATCACGAAGGTGGCAAGTGAACCCCCTGGTGGGTGAAGATCGGCCGCATAAGGCCTTTCCGCTGGCGCCCGCCGGTTGCCTTGGCTAACCCGGCGAAAGCACTTATGAGCTTAATTCGATATCTCAGGGGTACCTATGCAAAGGATTCTGGTGTGTAATCAACCATGCAAGTATTTGAGTCTACCCTGAATTAGTTGAATTGGCAAGAGATGCAGGGCGAGGTTGCATTTGAGCCGATTGTTAAGATATCCCAGGGTTAAATTGGGGGGTGCCGTTAACCTGCTCAAAAAGTCGAATCAGGGATTTGCTTGCAATTTTTCCACCGGACATAATAAAATAAATGTAAAATGAAAGATTATGGTTCCATAAGCGTTTTACACTGGGGGTTCAGACATGTGGTGGTCGTTAGCCGGAATTGGCGTGTTGGTTTTCGCCTGGATCTGTCTATGGCGGCCGGTGCGGGCCATGTCCAGGGAAGTTCAATTTGCCAAGGCCCGGAAATTTTTTCATACGCAACGCGAGCGCCTGGAGGCCAAATTCGTTAATCTGGCGTCCAAGCGAGCCAAGCCGGAATCGCCCGCGCTGCTCGGACTGCACTTTTGCCGACGATGTTTCTTACGTGCGCAATCGCACGACCGGCGAACTATCGGCGCTGGTTGCCATAGCGCTTGCCATGGAAGATCCCGATTCGGCCGCCCGCAACAACGGCGATGCGGTGGGCAACATGCAACTAGGCACGGCCGTATTCCGTTTCGATCGCGATCATTGGGAGACCGAAGGCCGGGCGATTCTGAACCTCAGCCCGTCCGAAGCAATTCGATTCTACCGCAACGACCTGGAAAAGGTGGGCGAAGAGCTGGCGCATCATTCTTAATGCCGTAGACCATGGTCCTGGTTGGGTGGCACTGGCGTTGCGCCAGTACAGCCACATAACACGGGCAAGATGCCAGTGCCACCCGCTGATTAAGCGCTGGCAAGATGGCTGCTACATTGGTTCGGGCGGTTTCAGGCCCGGGATTTCCAAGGTCGATACCTTGTTGTCCTTGTTGATATTGATCACGCGAATGGCGTGGTTGTTGGTGTCGGCCACGTAGAGTTTGCCGCCGGCTGCGGATAGGCCCGAGGGATTGTTGAAGGCGGGTGGGTTTTCCGAATAATCGGCCGATCCGCTGCCGGCCAGTGTTTGCGTGTCGCCGTGGATGGGATCGACTGCCTTGATTTTATTGTTATAGGTGTCGGCAATGTAGAGTTTGCCTTCGCTATAGACAATACCAAGGGGGTGCTGCAATTTGACCTGGTATGCAGGGCCGTCCACGTCGCCGAATGTGAACAGCCTGGCATCGGGCAGATGGGCCGTGCCGACCACGGTTCGAACTTTTTTGTTGTGGTCGAAGGGGACGGCGCGGATGGAACTGCCCTCGGCGTCGGCGACGTAAAGCCAGGTACCATCGGAGGCCAGTCCGCTAGGCTGTGCAAACGAGGCAAAGCCGGTTTGATACGGCTTGCGCGGCGCAAGCGGGCCGTCGACAATATCTTCCAGGCCGTTGCCGGCATAAACTTCGATAGCGGTTTCGTTCAAGGGCATTTCCCATATTTGGTGCGATCCGGCCATAGCTATGAAAAGGAAGTTTCCTTGGATCCAGAGTGCCCAAGGGCTGTTTAACGCCGTTTTTCGGGGCTTTACCGATTCGGCAAAGGGCGGCGCATCGCGGCTTTGATGCCCGGTGCCGGCGATGGTAGTTACCTGTTTCTTTGAAAGATCGATTTTGCGGGTCAGGTGGTTTTCGGTATCGGCCACATAAAGCATGTCGCCACTTAGGGCCATTCCTTGCGGCGAGTTGAAGCGGGTTTGGGCGTAATCGCCGTCCGTCTGTCCGCGGCGGCCGTCGCCGATCGTATCCAGAAGCGTACCGTCTAGCTGGGCGATGACGATGCGGTTATGGCCGGAATCAGCGATGAACAAGCGGTTGCCGGGCTCGTCGGCTAAGACCTTGCCTGGGAAACTAAGCGGCGTGCGAGCGGCTCGCTTGCTCTCAGGCTCGAAAACCAGCGGTTTTTCTTCGAGCAACCCCATTTTTCGATAATAAGCAACGGCGGGTTTCAGAAGGTTGTCGAGTTGGTCGAAAGTGACTTCGCCGTTATGGCCCCACACGGCGAATCCTTCGGGGTCGATAAGCACCAGGCTGGGCCAGGCCTGGATGTTAAAACTTTTCCAGACGGTAAAGTCGGAATCGTTGATCACCGGATGCTCAACGCCGTAGCGTAACACGGCCTGAGTTATGACTTTGGTGCTTTTCTCCTCTGCGAACTTGGCCGAATGGACGCCGATAACGACCAGGTTGTTGGGCCAGGCGGCCTCGATTTTTTTAAGTTCGGGAATGATATGCATGCAGTTTATGCAGCCCAGGGTCCAGAAATCCAGGAGCACGAACTTGCCCTTGAGTTGGTCGAGTTTAATCGGCCGGGCCGTGTTGATCCACGAATCGGAACTGGGAAACGGCTGAACCGTCAGGCGTTTGGAGAAAAACGGCGCGGATGGTTCTTTGGCGTACATGTAATTAATAGTCCCCAATACATACACCAAGATTAATATTACCGCGGTAATAAGGAGGCTGGACACTCCTGTCCGGCCCGAATTTTTTCGACCCGAAAATGGCAGGCAATAATTCCTGCCCTCCTGTTCGAAATTGAAAATTGTAAACAAGGATTACCCCATGGATGTGGTATCTGAAATTGGCGTAAAGTGGTGCCGCCATCGGGTAGCCGAATAGCGGTTGACCGCACTGAATATTTTTGCTCCCGGGAGGAGCAGTTTGCAAAATTGTTTATCCGGCATGATAAGAAGTCAAGGATTGGAATATTGCATTACGGACCACTCGCAAGAGTGGCATGCCCTGGATTTATTAATTTTAAATAGTGTTTTTTATTATTATTATGTTAATATTAGTACCTATTACGTTGCGGGGGATTTGATTTGGCTTTGATCGGGCAGCAAAGCTGGTATCCAATATTGGGCAGGGATTATTCATGAAATCTCTTCTCATAGTTCTCACTGCACAGTGGGAAAAGTGCTTGCACGAAATACTGCTCCAACGAGGCCATGCCTTTTCGGTCATCAACGATTCTCGAGAGATCGGTCCAGCCTTTGAGCAAACGAATTATTCACTGGCTTTTGTGGGCACAGGCGGATCTAACGACGAGACTGTTGAAATTTTCAGACAACTGCGCGCCTGCTCGTGGGCAAAGCCGCTGGAGATTCTGGCCTGCGGGGGCAGTCTCAAGCGAGATGAGATACAGGCTCTCATTTCGGCGGGTGTCGCCGATTTCCTGAGCGATCCGGATAACAATGCCGAACTCGAGCTTCGCCTGGCATTGGCCGAGTTTCGCGTTTCGAGGCGGTCCGATTCGGCCGCAATCCAACCGCCGTGCGTTGAGCAAAACAATAATGAAATATCTTTTAATGACGCGCCGAAGGGTTTTTTCCGCAGCAGCCTGGAGGGGAAGGTTATCGAGGCCGATCAGTATCTGGTGGAAATGCTGGGGTATAAATCCCGCGAAGAATTGATGCGGATTGACATTGCCCGGGATTTTTACATAGATCCTTTGATACGGCTCAAATTGTTAACCGAACTTTCGACAGAGAATAAGACCCACGAATTTTTTTGCAAGCACCGTGACGGGAGGCCGATAGCCATACGAATGAATTTTGGGCGGGTGTTCGACGATGCCGGCAATTTTCTCTATTTCGAAGGCACGATTCAAGACATCACGGCATCGATAAAAGACCCTAATCTGCTGAGAATTCAATACAATCTTGCATTACAACTGTCAAATACGTTTGATCTTCGAACAACGTTGAGCGAAGTCCTCAACGCCGCAATGCAAATCGAGGGCGTGGATTGCGGCAGAATCTATCTTTTGAAAGATTCTTCGCGGAAATTCGAACTTGCCGCATTCGATTAGGCTTCCTGATTGGTTTATCCAATCCGTTTCGCAATATGCTTTGGATGAACCGCAAATGCAATACCTGATGCAGGGGAAGCCTTTGTATTTAACCACCGATCTGATCCGGCATCCGAGCAGGTCTGGTTTTGAACGGGCTGGAATAACAGCAGGAGCGATTGCTCCCATTACGTATCAAGAACGAATAATAGGGACGTTGAATCTCGGTTCCTACACACACAAAACTATTTTGCTTAGCGCTCGGCGCGCCATTGAAGCCATAGCCCTGCAAATTGGCGGCAGCGTGGCGCGGCGCAGACCGAATCGGCAAGACAAATCGGCCGGCAAAACTTGCAATCCTTGTTCGATACGCTGCAAGACATGTGTGTCATCTTCGACACGACAGGGTGGATCTTGCATGCCAATCGCTCGCTCAGCGAACGATCGGGATATTCAAATGAAGAACTTTTAAAGATGAATATTATCGATCTGCATCCGCCCGAACGTTACGAAGACATGCGTAAAGTGGCAATGCAAATTAAAATCGGAAATAATCCCGTTAACGATATTCCCGTTTTGGCGAAAGACGGCACGCTTATCCCCATGATAGGCTTCGGCGCCCGTGGAACCTGGGCCGGAACCGATGTGGTAATCGGCGTGGGCCGTGACATGACTGAAAGCTGGCGCACACAACTGGCACTTCATGAAAGCGAATCGCGATTTCGGGCGATATTCGAAAGCGCCGCGATAGGTTTGGTCTTGGGCAATATGCAGGGGGAAATAATATTGGCGGCTAACGGTGCGTTTGCAAAAATGCTGGGATATTCGCCGGAGGGATTAATCGGTAAAAGTTTCGTCGACTTTACTCACCCTGATGATGTCGGTCCGCAGCGAAAGCTTCTAAAGGAACTGTATGCAGGCAGACATGACAAAATCTTAGTGGAAAAACGATACATTCACAGGAACGGCGGAATTATCTGGGGCCGGCTCAATCTCTCATTAATATACGACGCGGAGGGCGTGCCCCTTTACAGCATCGGCATTGTCGAGAATATCACCGAACAAAAACAATCGGCCGAGGCGATCCAAAAGGAACAGCAACTGCTGCGAAGGATCATAGATCTTCACGAGCGCGACCGGCAGATAACGGCCTATGAAATCCACGACGGCATGGCTCAGCAGGTTACGGCCTCGTTATTTCATTTGGAAGCCTTCCGGCGACTCCGGGAATCGGATGCAAAAGCGGCGTAGAAATCCTTGGAGATTGCATTGAAATTAATAAGCCAAAGCGTGGATGAAACGCGGCGGCTGATCAGCGGATTGCGGCCCCTGATCCTTGATGAGTACGGCATAGTCGAGGCGATTGATTACCTGGTTTGTGAAAATAGGGAGCACAGCGGGATGCAGATAGACTTTCATCACGACGTTCGGTTTAAGCGATTGGTGCCGCCGCTGGAAAGTGCCGCATTTCGCATCGTCCAAGAGGCGATCGCAAATGCATGCCGTCATAGCCGTAGCCCCGGCGTCAGTGTGGAACTTGTCCAGCGCGGCGACCGGTTGCATATTGAGGTCCGGGACCAAGGGGTCGGTTTCGACCCGAACGTCGTCGAGGAAACGCGATTCGGCCTGCGGAGCATTCGCGAGCGCGCCCGCTTGCTGGGCGGTCGGGCGGAAATTCAATCAGCCCCCGGTTCGGGCACTTCAATCAGCGTGGAACTGCCGGTGGTGCTTCAAGCGGAAGATAAAGATTGAAAACCTTCATCTTGCAGCCGGGATATCGCGGCGGGAAAAGATCACGGCGCCGGCCGCGTAACAAAGCAAGCCTATTCCCAGGAGCACGGCATTGTAAATTACTTGCGTCCCTAGGGAATGATTTCGGAGAACGATCAATTCTTGAGGTTTAAACGTGCATAAAAAATTGCAATAATGGAGCCATGCGCCGGCGGACCAGACTCGGCAGATAGTCTCTATGATCAAAGAAAAAAGATAAAGCCCCACCGCCGTGGCAATCGTCCGCCAGCGATCGTGAATGATCGTTGACAGCAAGGCGGTTATCCCCGTCAGGCAAAAAATCATGAAAAACAAATTGACGGCGCCGGGAATAAATTGTACCAGCGAGACTTCCTTGGGGATCTCCACGGTATTCAGTCCCAGGGCAATTCCCAGCATTATGGAAGCCGCCAGCAGGGCCGCCCCCAAAGTCGCCGCAACGGCGGGAATTACGATTAAAGTCGTTCTCCATACCGGCAGCGTGCCCAGCAGGTCCATGGCGCCGCGGCCGATCTCGCCGCAGATTGGATCTGATCCGCGTCCTACGGCCCAGCCTCCGCAAACCAGCAGGGTCACTATATGCACAAAGATAATGCTGATCCAGCCTGTTGGCGCGGCCAGTTCGGATATCGGCAAGCCCAGCATCCGTTGAATAAATCCCGGCATCGCCTTAAGCATTGCGACGGCCAGATCGGCCTTGAACATGCTGGTAAGCCATAAAAAAAGCCAGCTAAACCCGGCAAGTATCAGACTGCTTAGGAGCAACTGCACCCACATGTCTGAAAACGCTTTTCGCCACAAGGCCCTATTCATAAGTACGATAAACCGTTAATTTTATGAATCCGCGGATGTTATTGATTTTTGCTTGGATAATGATCCGGGATGTAAACCTTTTTACCCCATTTTTCGGCCGTCCATTGAACGGCCTCGGTTCATTTGCCATACAAACGTCAATAATCGCGGATTTTGCAGTTTATATCAGGATATTTGTCGTGTTTTCCGGCAGCATATCATCCTTTGCTGGGATTATCAATTCATCTTTACTTAACCACATCCGACAAGTTAACATTAAAGGAGTCGGCTATATGAGTGATTGGTCATTCGTCGCAGACCTTATACAATTTCATTGCACGGCCAGTCGCTAGGGAAAAAGATTTTTTACCCATTGAAAAAGTCCGGAGGATATTGCGATGTTCGCCCATGTCCTGTGTTTTTGTGCGGCAGTTGTTGGAATTGATGTCGGTTGGCAGCCCTTGCAGGAGGGGGGACGGAGTATAGCATCCAACTCGATCCTCAATCTCTGGAAACCTTAAAGGCCGGCGAGCCGATCCAAAGCGACATTCCACCCGGCGCTGGCGACGTGCGTTCAGTCAAATTCTACTTGGGCGCGGAGAAACCGCCGCGGATCAGTCCGCCTGCAAAATCCATCCAGTCGCCGGCAAGTAGCGCCGAGGGCTCAAGGACGCCAGCTTTAAATTTGCCTGAAACAACAACACCAGCTCAAACAAATTTCTTTCCTCGCACTCTTAAACCTGATCCGGCGGTAAAGCCCCTGACCGCCCGTTCCGCCGCCTTTAATGAACCGGCGGATGGCGCTGCCAAGTCCGAGACAACTGCACAAAATCGGTCCGAGGGGAAAAAAGAGGAACCAGCCAAGCCATGGATGCCTTTGGTCCTGGTGTCGCTGGGTTTGTTCGCCTCTTTAGGCGGCAATGCCTATTTGACTTGGATTTTCGCCAATCTTCGCCGCCGATACCGGGCAACGCTTTCCAAGTAATGTTAGACTATTTTTTCGCGGCCGCTTTTCGAGCCATAATGACAAAACTGTCGGACTTGCCTGTGAATAGATGCCATTTCGATACGATGCTGCTGGGCAGTCGGAACTTCAACAAGGACAAGGGCGGCGAAATCGTGCCTCGACTGCTCGCCAGTTGGGCCGATTGCCTAAGCCAATAGCTATGCCGCACCATTTGCATTGCCTCGAATTGAAATCCCGCTCGATCGAGCATTTTTCTAAGCGTCGCCGGTGTAAAGTGCGTCAGATGCCTGGGCAGGTCGAGTCCGAACCAGGCCGATCCGAACCAATGGAAATGGGCGCTATCAATGTTGGGCACGGCCACGAGCACCTTTCCGCCCGGCGCCAATAAATTGTGGACTTCGCGCAGTACATCCAAGGGCCGATGCACGTGTTCCAGGGCGTGCCAAAGCGTAACAAGATCGAAACTGCCCGGCGGCAGGATCGGACTGGGCAGCGTGCCGACCAAGGCGGGCAGCTTTAATTCTTCACACACATATCGCACCACTTTGGCCGAGAGATCCAAGCCCACCACCTGCCAACCGCGATTGTGCATGCGTTGCAAAAACAACCCCGCGCCGCAGCCGAAATCTAGCAAACGGCACTGGCCCACGGGATCGATCTCGCCGCGTTCCCAATTTGGTTGTTTTTTGCCGGCAATCATTCGCCGCCAAATGCCATGAGGCTTTGGGTTTTTCGGTTGGATTTCAGGGGCCTGATGCGGGGCATAATCATCGTAATAAAACCGCCCGATATCGGCCAAAGCGGGCCGCGGATTGGTATAACACAGGTCGCACTCGCGACAACGGACTACGGTAAAACAGGGCTGCGAATGTGTCGCATCTCTGTCCGGCGCGGCTACGACCAATGATGTCCGATCGCTTCCGCATAATGGGCAGCCTGTGGACTCCAAGGCGGAGGTGGGGCCGATTATATTACTTGTTGCGGGCTCGTGAATGATTGGAGCGATCAATGCTTTATGCCCTCCGTTTTTTCCGGCGGTCGTTGACCGCCGGCTATTGGAATTTATGCCGCTTCGGCGCTGCCGTTGCCGTCGAACCGGTAATATTCCTCATCCTCATCTGTAATATCCTCATGTGGCGATTGATCGCGATTCAAATCGAGTGATTCGTTTTCGGAGTTTTGCGACGAATCGAAGAAGTCGGCATCGAACACGCCATGGGTTTTGGCCTTGGGCTCGACGATCTGTGCCGGTTTGTGTTTTGTCGCCGGTCTCATGAGCGGCGGTTTTTGCTCGGCTGGTTCGCGGGGTAATTCAGTTATTTCTGTAGATGTTACTTTGGGTGCTGTTTTCCGTCTGTTAGTGGAGCGGTTGCGAGGTCGTTTGACTTCCGTATCTGCTTTTTCACATTTTTCCTCGGCAATTTCGAAAGAAATCGAGGTGTGGCTGATCTCTGTGGAATTTGGCAGGGCGCCGACCGGCACTCCAAGCGATGCAAATATATTTGAAATATGCTGGTGACAAGTAAAAACCAGAAGTTGATGACCTGCGGCGGCAAAGTCGCGCAATACGGCGGCGGCCGCGGAGGCGCGGTCGGCGTCGAAGTTTACCAGCACGTCGTCCAAGACCAGCGGCAATGCCGCTCCGCGTCTGGCATAACCGGCGGCCAAGGCCATGCGCAGACTGAGGAACAACTGTTCGCGAGTGCCGCGGCTAAGGATTTCCACCGGCAAGGAGCGGCCTTCGGCGTCGTCCACGCGGAGTGTGTTTTCTCCCAGCGGCGTCCAAACCCGCTGGTAGCGGCCTTGGGTCAAGCGCTCTAGGTACCCGGAGGCATCTAAGAGCGTTTCAGGCTGGCGCTGGCTCTCGTAAGTTGAACGGATATGATCTAAAATCCTGCACGCAACCGCCAACACCCGCCAGCGTTCGAGCGACTGCTCCAGTTTTTTCTCGATCATGGCCAATTCAAGCAGTTTGACGGGCAATTGCCGGTCGAATGCCAGGTGTTGGATATTGGCGCTGAGTTCGCCTCGTTTTTCCATGTGCCGGCGGATTTGATCTTCCACGGCGGCCAGGCGCTCCTTCAAGACGATGCTTCGAGATTGGAGTCCTCCGGCCGGCTGCTCGTCCAGTTGCTTGCCAATAGCCTCTTCGGAACATTGATTGCCGATTGCCGCGGCTATGTCTGCGCTAAGAGCGTTTCGATCTTTAAGCAGCGCATCGGCGCGGGTGTGTTGTTCGGCTCGGCGGCGAAACTCCGTCTCATCTTCAGCGCCGGCCTGGAAGAATAATTCACGGCGTCTGTGTTTAAAGCGAGCGGCGGCCTCTTCGTGTTTCGCGCGGCGCAGCCGCAAACGCCGGATTAGCCGGTGAATATTTTCGCGTTTGTTTACATCGGCTTTTTGCTGGTCCAAGACTGCGCCGAGTTGTTTGAGATGTTCCATGGCGTCCGTGCCGTCCAGGGTCGCTCCGGCGTCGGACGCCACTTGTGCGATGCGCGCCGTGAGCAGATCCCATTCCTGCCGCCGATGCTGAACCTCTTCGCGGCGCTGGCTCAATCGGCGCTCGGATTCGGCCAGTTGTCGCCATTGCCGTGACAACTGCCGTGCCTGCCGAGCGGAGAGTTTGCTCGGCAGTCCCGCTGCGGCCAATGCCTCGCGCCAACATCGCCGGGCTGTCTTATACTCTTGTTTTGCCTCTGAGATACGCGCGGCGGCTGCAATTGCCTGTTGCCGGGCGGAGTTTCGCCGCGTTTCCAGGGGGACCAGTTCCTCGAGCGAGGCCAAATCCTTTTCGGCCGCCTCCAAACGGCAGACCATCGGCCCTCCGCCGCGGGGAAGCAGGGCGTCCAACTGCTCCCGCTCTGCTTTCGCCTGTTGCTGCTGTGCCTGGAGCATGGTTAGTTGTTTTTGGCTGGATTTCAAGCGCGAGGCGCGGGATTTTTCTATAAGGTATTTCCCGGATACGGCCGCCCCGCTGCCGGCCAGACCCAAAACGGCCAGGGCCCAACCTACCGAGCCGGTAATCGAGGCAGGCATGAACAATCCGGCCAGTATCAGCACCACTCCCAATATAAATGCCGCGCCCAAGCCGGCCAAAACGCCGACGGGCAGGAGCTGATGCTCGAGGAGCCAGGGGATTTGTTCCTCCAAATCGGCCTGATGACGGGCGAATTGATCGAGCCGTTCGTCGATTTGCAGCCGCCGCCGATACTGGGCGACCAGGTTTCCGCAATGATCCATTGCCGCGCCGAGATCCTGCTCCCCGCAGGCTTTTAGCGCGGCTTCGATCTGCCGGGTAAGCGATTCGGCCGCATTGTTAGGCTCGTCTTGTTCGCGTTTTGCCTGCTTGAGTTTGGCGCGGCAGCGGCGCAACGCGCCGGCCGGGGATTTTAAAGTGGCAAGAGATCGGCCGGAAAGAATGGGCATGATCTTCTCGGCCGCGTTCTCGTCCAAACCAAAACGCCGCCATTGGGTAGTTGATGCATTCTGCAAATCGGCTATTTCGGCATCCATTTCGCCGATCCGGGTTTGTAGCGCAGCGAGCCATGCCTCTTGCTCCAGCAGGGCTTCGATTCGGGCGGATTGGCGGCGCAGCGATTCGTTGATTTTCAGGGCCGAGGTTTCGGCCGCAAGTTGTTCCTGCCGCGTTTGCAAGTGGCCGATGCGGTGTTGATGTTTTTTTAGCCGGGCGTTTATGGCATCAAGGCGTTCTATTTCACCATCAGGGACCGGCGGCAGGGGGCCCAAGGCGGCCAATTGCTCTTGAATAGCCTTGCGCTGCAACCAGCGATCGCATAGTGCGATGGCAAGCTCCGCCGTGCGGAGTTGCAGTTGGGCCTGATTTTTTTCTTCTTCGAGCTGTGTGAGGTCGCCATCGATTTGGCTGCGCTGGGCCATCAGGTTGCCGAAACGGCGAGTCAGCCCACCAAGTTCCTCGATTTCCGCACGAAGTTTTTCCCGTTGGGACCAAAGCTGGGTGACTTGCGATGGATTTCCGCCGGCGTCGAGGATCCGGTTTCGCGAGGCTTCCAATTCCCGCATCACCTCGACGAGAGAAACGCGATCCAGCCCGGCGGTTAAATTGTAGAGCAACTCGGCCGACTGGGTATTGTCCAGGGTGGCAAGTTCCTGCATTTCGCGGAGTTCCACGGCGAAAACATTGTTGAAAATCGCCTCGTCGATATTCGAGAGCAGCAGTTTGACGACGTGTTCGCCTTGTCGAGTGCCGTCGGGGGCGGTGAGCACGACTTCCTCGCCGGAACCGTCGGCTTGGAGATGACGTGCGATTTCGAATCGGCCGGGCGGGCCGGAGACGTCGATGGTTCCCCCCGGGACGCCGCCGTGGACAGGCGGGAAATATCGGTCCCGGGCCGGTGAAAATCCGTAAAGCATGGAGCGGATGAATTGCAGGAGAGTTGTTTTTCCCGCCTCGTTCGCACCGTAGATCACGCTCAGAGAATCCGAAATGCGCTCGATCCGCAACCCGGTCCAAACACCGTAACCGTCGATTTCCAGGGCGTTGATTTTCATGATCGGCCCTCGCTGTTCTCATCCGCATCGCCTCCGAGCAAGGCGTGCGCCCAATGAAGCCGCCTCGGTCAACACGCGGCCGCGGGTGTTTGTATCGGCCAATTGCGCAATCGCGCCGAGTGATCCGGCTTGATGGGCTTCCGAGATGTACCTTTCCAACTGCAGGGGCTCGTCGGAATTCATCTGCAGACGGCGGATTTCACGGAGGAAGTCGCCGCGAATGGCTTCCTGCTCATACCACTCCTCGGGCAAGCGATCGGCCGGTTCGATGTTGATCGACAGGCTCCAGGCCGAAGGCGAACTGAAACCGTAGTCTGCCCGCAACCGATCTATGAGATCGGCGGCCAGATGGCCGCACTGCAATTGCTTGACCAGCGGCCCGCCGCCGGCAATCGTCCATGTTATCAGCAAATGCGAATTCGGTACCGATTCGCATAGCGAGTGGATCCGTTCTCGAAAACGCGTTTCCAAGTCGGTTTGGATCGTATCTTTGTCGACCAGGATCCGCTCGCCGAGCCAACGCACGGCGTCGGTGGGAACGAGACTGGTGCGGAATTGTTGTTTTTCGTCGACCTGCACCAGGGTGCAGCCGTGCACGCCGCTTTCTTCAGGCCGCCGGCCTTGAGGACTGCCGCAATAGTGAATCACATGGGGCGTGCCTGCTGGCGTTGCCCGATCGTGCCGCCCGCCCAAGGCCCAGTAATGAATATCACGGGATTGCAATGTCGCCAGGTCTGCACTGCCGTAGGCTATGGCGATGGTCGGCAGCCCGCTGGAATCGGGATGAAAATCGCCGGCTCGGATGAGCCGTTGTTTGTCGGCGCTGATTCCAAGCAACCGGGCAATTGGCGTGCCGTCGTGCTCGTGAACGAATTCGTCTACACGGCCGCGGGGAAAAACATGGACGTTGCCAGGCAATGTGATGGACGTCTGCCACTGGTCGGGCGGATCGACCATTCCACCGGCCCAGTACACGGCAATCTCGCGCTGGGCCAGTCGGGCGAATTGCTCGCAAAGGAACATCGCCCCGCGCGGTCCGGCGTAAAGTGGATGCAAGATGTCGCCCGAAAGGATCAAAAAGGCGGCCTGTTCGGTCAAAGCCGTATCGAACACCCGTGCGGCGGCCGTATAAGGCGCTTCGAGAAACAGTTCGCGGAGATGTTCGGAGACATCAGCCACGCCGGCCAACGGCTGTTCTAAATGAAAGTCGCTGGCATGAACGAATCGAAAAGGCCAGTTCGACATAAGCGCCTCCGTGCGCGGATAGATTCTATTGCAAATTGAAAAATGCAAATGTCAAATTGCAAATGGAACAGTTGTAGTGGGCTAGTGTAGCGAAATACGCTATCAAGGGCTACATTAACTCTTACAGGGAATTGGCAAAATAGCCAAAATAGACAAATTGCGGTATGTTATTTTGAGGTTGCTGATTTTTTTGAACCTCTTTTGGCTTTATTCGGGGGCGTTGCCAAATGTGCCGAGTGTCTTTTTTGCTTTATTGCCAGGTATTTTGGATTATCAGCTTGTCCTGTGATTTCAAAGAGGAAACGGCTGGGGATGGTGGGCCGGGGTTTGCCCCATTTGTTGCGGGTTAAGGCCATGGACAACGTCAGGCGGCGCTTGGCGCGGGTAACGCCCACGTAACACAGGCGGCGTTCTTCGTCGAGGGCCGAGCCGCCGTCGGAAACCGAGCGATGATGCGGCAGCAGGCCTTCTTCCATGCCGACCATATAAACTTCGGTGAACTCCAATCCCTTGGCCGCATGTAGGGTCATAAGCGCCACGGCATTGCGATCGAGTTGCGACTCTTTGTCGCGATCTTGTTCATTGCCGGTTAGGGCGACTTCGTGTAAAAATCCCACGAGCGTGGCCGACTTGGAACGCTGCGAGTACGAGCCCAAGGCATTGACCAATTCCTCGACGCTTGCCCAGCGCGACTCTTGATCGCCGGCGTCGGAATATTGCCGGGCTATTTCCCGTTTGTAACCGATTTCCTGCAATAGTTCTTTTACAAGATCGACCAGCGGTTGGCGGGCGCCTGTGCGGGCTTTACCGGCAGAGTCGGCCTGTTTGTGATAGCGCTCGATAAGGCTGCGGAATTTTTGCACGGCCTCGACTGCGGACGGAGAGAGATTGTCGAGTTCACCCGCGCGCGGCAATATGCTCCAAATGGGCTGACTTTTACTAATGGCCTCGTCCAACAGGCGTTTAACCGTAGCCTGGCTAATTCCGCGATGGGGCGTGTTGATGATGCGTAAAAGCGAGATTTCGTCGGCCGGGTTGGCCAGCAATTTCAAGTACGCCAGCACGTCGCGGACTTCCTTTCGGTCGTAAAACGACATGCCGCCTATGAGAACATAAGAGATTTTAGCCAGTCTAAGCTCGGTCTCGAAGGCCCGGGGCTGTTCGTTCGTGCGGCAGAGTATGGCGAAATCGCGGGGCCGGCGTTTTTGAGTTTTGAGTCGGCCGGCGATTTCGTCCACCACCCATTTTGCTTCCTCTGCCTCGTCTTGCAGTTGCTGTATGCGCGGCGTCTCGCCGCTTGAGGTTGGCGCAAAACTTTATCGTGACGAAGTTTATTGAAGGCAATAAGCCTATTTGCCCAGCCGATAATTTCCTTGGTCGAACGATAATTATGCTCCAATCGCACGACCTTGGCCTCGGGCCAATCGTTTTTGAAGCGGAGGATGTGTGTCAATTCGGCCCCACGCCAGCTGTAAATCGATTGATCGTCATCGCCCACCACGCAAATATTTCGATGCTTTTCGGTAAGGGCTTTAATGATTCGATATTGACTGCCGTTGGTGTCTTGATATTCATCGACCAGGAGATGATCGAAGCGGTCGGCCTCGGCCTGGCGGATTTTAGGGAACTGGAAAAAAAGATCTTCGGTGCAAACCAAGAGGTCGTCGAAATCCAGTGCCCCGGCCGCTTTCAAGGCGTTTTGATAGCGGCGATAGGCCGCGGCGGCAAGATGTTCCTTGTCGGTTTGGGCCAGATTGGCGGCTTGCTCGGGACGGATGCCGGAGTTTTTCCAACGGCTGAGGAAATATAGCAGGTCGCCGGGGCGCAACAGGGCGTCGGCTGCCTTGATTTCCCTGAGCACGCCGCGGGCGACGCCTTCCTGATCGCCCCGGTCGTATATGGCGAATTGGGCCGGATAGCCCAGATGCCGAATCTGCCGGCGCAATATGCGGACGCAAAGCGAATGAAAAGTGGAGATTTCCGGGTGCTCTTTAAGCCGCTTGTCCAGCAGGGCGGCCGAGCGCTCTTGCATTTCGTGTGCGGCTTTGTTGGTAAAAGTAACGGCCAATATGCGTTCCGGCCGAATCCGGCTGCGAATCAGTTCGGCTATGCGATAGGTAACGACCCTTGTTTTCCCGGTTCCTGCCCCTGCAAGCACAAGCAACGGGCCGGAAAGCGTGCGTACGACCTCGAGTTGGGCGGGGTTGAGATTCATGGAGATTGAAACAATAATTTGCGCAGATTGTCGCTTTATTAGCCAAGTCAGAAGGTGCGGACATTCTTGTCCGGCTGAAAAAAGACAGGCAAGAATGCCTGTCCTCCTGTTGAAAATTGGTCAGGCTATTTTGATACGGCACCAAGGGATTATGGGAGATTTATGGTGAGATTGTCAACCAGGCGCAGCATATCGTGGTTATAGAGGGCATGTATTTAATCAGGTTTCGGGTCGCCGGCGCGTGCGTATTTTTTCGCGATATTTGCGGTTTTACCCCGTGGTTTTGTAGACCTTGCGAATTTTAGATAAGGGATTTATACTTCTTAATTCCGGTTTAACTGGATATTTTTCGTCCGGACCAAGATAAACCTCGATCAGAACAAGGTGAGACAATATGAAAAGCGAAGAACGCCACAAGCTGCACCAAAATGCCCTGGCCCTATGGCTTTCCGAAACGTTTACCGCGATCAAACCCTATCAAAACGCCGTTTTGGCAGTGATAATTGTGGTGATATTGGCGGTGTTTTTCTTCGCTTGGTGGACAAGCGAATCGGCCTCTTCGGCGAGTAGGGCCTGGACACAGTTATTCACGGCGCTTGAAGATGCGAACCCATCGGCGGCCCTGGAAAAAGTCGCGGAAGACAATCGGAAGTCTCACGCCGCGCCGGTGGCCGATATTGTAGCTGCCGACATCCAACTTGCCCAAGGTTGTAGCATGCTATTTATAAACAAAGCTGCTGCCAATCAGCAATTGAACAATGCCCTGAGGCTGTATCAAGCAGTTAGCGAGCAAAGCTCATCACCCACTCTACTCGCCCAGGCCACATTTGGGCTTGCCAGGACGTGGGAATCGCTAGGCAAACTGGATACGGCGATCAAATTTTATACGGATGTAACGACCGATTGGCCGGACACGGTGTATGCCCGGATGTCTTCGCGGCGTTTGGACGATTTGAAGCGGGTTTCGACTAAAGAAGTCTACGACAAATTCGCCCGGTTCGATCCCAAGCCGACGTTCCCCCAACCGCCTGGCGGGAATCCTGGTCTTGAAAAAATACCCGAAGAAGGTCCGGTTTACACGTCAGGCGCTGTTAAGGAACGGGGATTAGAGGAAAAGAAGACTGAAAAAGTTGATAATAAGGCGGAGGAAAAAAAGCCGGAAGATAAAGCCGAGAAACCCGTCGATTCAGGGCAATCGACCGGCGGCGAAAAACCGGCCGATTCTCTACCTGCGCCCGGAGCGGATAAGCCGGCTAAATAGAGGCTGTGGCAAGTGATTAGTTCAGTCATGACCGGATCTGCAAATTGCGGATTCAATGTCCCCCTCTCCCGACCAACCTTCGGTCGGCGCCCGGAGAGGGTTAGGGTGAAGGCTGTGTACAAAAAAAATGTCTTGCCTTCTTTACGCCCTGTCTACATGCACTCACCCCCTGCCCCTCTCCCAAAGGGAGAGGGGGAAAATTCCCAAAGCCGATCCTTTTTAACGAGGACGACCATTTCGATTTCGACAAATCCGAGAATAATTTCACCGCGGCCGTTGGAGAATATGCTTCCTGGGGCTACTTCGACTATCGCATGAAGGACGAAGGCTTTGATGAAGGATTTCAAAACGTGCCGGTGAATTGGGGCTTAAGCAGTAGAGCAAAAAAGGATTCTTTCAATTGGTCGCAGAGATGACCGGGGCCGAGATAAAATAGGGTCGGCAGGATTGAGATATTGTCCCGCTGCGTTCTTAAATCACGCTTCTTATCACTTCTAGTTTAATTTTGGAACTCGGTTCCGCGGCAAAAGAATTTTGGAGCTTTTCGCAGGCGTAGTCTAGACAATGGTTGCATGTCTCAACGTTTCGCTCTCTTGCGCAAGTCCTGATCTCGCACTTTTTACAACCGGGATATAACCGGTCGTCTTCGCTGCTGGTCGCAGCCTATGTCGAGGAGTCCAGCAAGTGGATGTCGGGCGGCTTCCTCGTGCGCTAGGGATAAACTTGTTCTCCTGAAATTTGGGATGAGAGGGGGAATCAATCTACACCCACAGTGTTAGGCTTTCTTTTTTGCTTTCTTCGTATTTTTAGATACTGAATACAGACTAATCTCTATTCCTATCTGTAATTCTCCAGCTAAAGAGATCAATTTAGGTGGAAGAAAATCGAACTGGCCGAATATCTTTCTCCCAATCCGCAATTCTATAGGGAAATCTAAACGTATATCACACACTTTGAAATCATTGCACAACTTTTTCAAATCTTTCTTGTGACGTCTTAAAAAGCGAACAGCGTCTGCAATTTGACCTGGAAGATCATTCCATTCCTTATTGCTCACATCGCTTTTGAATCCGGAATAAGCATGGGGTTCATTCTTTTTCCGGCCATATTTTATGAGATCACCCTTGTCGTGAATATCATAATAAGGCAGTTTTGCTTTTGAAAAATAATCAGAAAGTGTTTTCCGACTACTTGTGACTCTTAGAACACACATAGATTGAATCGCCTAATAAACATTGGACTGATTTAGATAGTTTACAAAAGCTAATAATATTACAAATCGGTCGATTATTTTGAACTAGGCAGGTTTTAAAAAAACAGGCCGATCGGCTAAACTAAAGTCCATCATTGGGCTTAAAATGAGATGCAGAGCAAAGGAATGAGAATATAATGTTTGGAAAAAAGGTGACATTCTACTTTTCATAAAATAACCATAATGTCCCATTTATTCTGCCAATCAAACAACGCGCTGGATTATTTATTCTGGAGTTGTTGCTTGGCACATATGCAGGGCTTGGATGCTATCAACCACTTTACTGATTGAACAAGCCGAACGCTTTATTTGCTCTCATGACAGATTGTCCAATATATTTTGAACTTCGCGTTTCAGATCCGGCAGATCTTTTATAGTCGTGAGCCAAACCTTTTCAACATCCACTCCGAAATAATCATGGATCAATTTATCTCGCATTCCCGCTATATCAGCCCAGGGAATATGAGCGAATTGCCGGCGAAAATCTATTGATAAATGCCGGGCGGCTTCTCCGATTATTTCTATTTGCCTGATTACACCATCTTGAATCAGCGAGGTCTTCATGAAAACAGACTCATCGATGCCCTTCAAATAAGTATGAATCAGGTCTATAGCATCAATAATATGCCGCAGATATAAAGATTCGTCATGCTTCATATAATATTTGTAAATCCTTTTTGATTCGTTCGCGAAGATAAGGGCTCAGCGCGGCTTCGGTCAACAAATCAACCTTTTTTCCAAATAATTCGGAGATTTTGCGTTCCAGGGCAACTAAATCCAACAGACTTTTTGCGCCTTGAAAACTCAACCAGCATGTCAACATCACTCTGTTCTGTGGCTTCACCACGCGCCGCAGATCCAAATAGGCCGATGGTTTTTACATCGTTCCGGCGACATAGGTCCAAGAATTCGGTGGTAGCAATATTTAGCTCTATCATGCTTGTATCATAACTAAGTTATAAAGGTTTAGTCAATACAAGGGGTACTAGCTACTAGTATAGGATTTTTCTTATAATGGTATATTAATACAGTAGTCCCTCAGAAAAGGAGCGAATTGTGAACATACGGCGATTTAAATGCAGGTGTAGTTTCCTCTCGGCAATGTTGATCGGCATCAGTTTAATGGTCGCGTCCTGCACGGCTTGGGCGCAGGATATTCGGTCAACTGCTCCATGGTGTGCCGACAACGGCGACGGCACATACAAAAATCCCATTATCTTCGCCGATTATTCCGATCCGGACGTCGTGCGCGTCGGCGACGACTTCTACCTGACCGCCTCGAGCTTTAGTTCATTTCCGGGTTTACCGATCCTGCACTCCAAGGACCTGGTCAATTGGACCATTGTCGGCCATGCGATCGATAAATATCCCATCGAGGGATATTCCGAGCCAGTGCACGGCGGCGGCGTATGGGCCCCGGCGTTGCGTTATCACGACGGCGAGTTCTACATTTACTACGGCGATCCTGACCGGGGAATTTTCATGACCAAGACGAAAAATCCGACCGGGCCGTGGGATCCGCTGGTTCTAGTTAAACAAGCCAAAGGCATGATCGATACCTGCCCGTTCTGGGACGACGACGGCCAGGCTTATCTCGTTAACGCATTTGCCAAATCACGTGCGGGCATAAACAACATCTTGCATATAAGCCGCATGAGCCCTGACGGCACAAAACTGCTCGACGACGGCAAACACGTCTTCGACGGCAACGGCACTTCCTATACCACGATCGAAGGCCCAAAGCTGTACAAACGCAACAATTATTACTACATAATGGCGCCCGGCGGCGGCGTCTCGAAGGGATATCAGATCGTCTTCCGCGCAAAGAACATCTACGGTCCCTACGATTCCTGCATTGTTCTTGAACAAGGCTCTACCAGCATCAACGGCCCGCACCAAGGCGGCTGGGTCGAAACAAAAAGCGGCGAGAACTGGTTTCTACACTTTCAAGAGTATTTGCCCTATGGCCGTGTCGTCCACCTCCAGCCGGTCCGTTGGGTTGACGACTGGCCTGTCATGGGCGAAGACCCAAAGGGCGACGGAAAGGGCCAACCCGTACTTGTCCATCGCAAGCCTGACGTGGGACAGACATGCCCGATTGCCGTACCGCAGACCAGCGACGAGTTCGATGCCCCAAAATTGGGCCTGCAATGGCAATGGTTCGCCAATTATCAGGACGATTGGATCTCCTTGACCGGGCGGCCGGGCTTCCTGCGGATGGCTGCGGTTACGGCCGACAAACCCGCCCCACTCGCCGATCATGCAAACCTGTTGCTGCAAAAATTTCCTGCCGAGCAGTTCATCGTCACCACTAGGGTTGATGCCACGGACCTGGGCGACGGCGATCGGGCGGGCCTGGTCGTCCCCGGCCGAGCGACCGCATCTTTGCAGATTCAAAAAACATCCGGGGGGCTGAAGATAATCAGAACCACCTCCGACTTGCGGAAAAAATCCGGCGCCATGCCCATTCCCAGCCCGGCCGACCGCGAAGAAGATACCGCCACTGTGCCCGGCTCGATTATCTATCTGCGGCTCACGGTGGCGCCTCGCGGCAAGTGCACTTTCAGCTATAGCGCGGACGACCGGCAGTTCACCGACATCGGCCGTCCCTTTACCGCGGTTAACGACGAATGGATCGGCGCCAAAGTGGGCCTGTTTTGCGATGCCCCGGCCGGACAATCATCCGCCGGCCACGCCGATGTAGACTGGTTTCGCATAGCCCCGGTTTCGGCCCCAAAAGAGAGTAACTAATTTAGCCGATTTCATAATTATACATTCGCCATTTTCCTAAATGTACGTGTCAAAGGAACCAGTCGAACTTGTTGTTGATGTCACGCAGGCGGGTTGGCGGCTGGATGTTTTTCTTGCGCATCATTTTACCGATTATAGCCGGGTTCATCTGCGCCGTGTGATTACGGCGGGCGGGGTGAGCATCGACGGGCGGGGAGGCAAGCCGGCGTATCGACTGATACCCGGGCAACGAGTTCGGATTGTTTTACCGGAAATTCCGCGCCAGGCCCCGCGCCGGAAGACATTCCGCTGGATATCCTTTATGAAGACGAGCATTTGGCCGTTGTAAACAAGCCGCCGGGCATGGTCGTGCATCCGGCGCGGGGGCACTGGTCCGGCACATTGGCCGGTGCGCTGCAATTTCGTTTCGGCGCGGCGCTGAGCACAACAGGCGGGCCGTCGCGCCGGGAATCGTGCACCGGCTGGACCGCGACACCAGCGGAGTGATTCTGGTTGCCCGCAACGATATCGCACATGCCAAACTCTCGAAGCAGTTCCACCAGCGGACGATCGAGAAGGAATATTTTGCTTTAGTATCGGGCTGCCCTGAGCGCGATCGCGATTATATCGACTGTCCGATCGGGTTCCATCCGCATCAGCGGGAAAAAATGGCCATTCGCCGCGACGATGCCCAAAGCCGGTCGGCCCAGACGTTTTATGAAGTTTTAGAACGGTTCGAGGGTTTCGCCGCCATGAAACTATTGCCCAAGACAGGGCGGACACACCAAATCCGCGTGCATCTAAATCACATCGGCTGTCCTGTGCTGTGCGATCGTCAGTACGGCGGGCGATCGAAAATCACGCGGGGCGAAATCCGCCGCGATCCGGACGATACGCTGATTCTCTTGGATCGTCAGGCCTTGCACGCCCGGCGGTTGAAGTTCACTCATCCAGAAAGCGGCATAGTGCTGGAAATCGAGGCGCCCTTGCCGGCCGACATAATGTCGGTTTTGGAGGAACTGCGTAAGTATAGGGCAATATAGATGCAATCTATTAAGCTGAAGTTTCTCTTGCCTCGGACAGTATAATTGTCTGTAATGTTAACAAAAGGAGATGTGCCATGGTCCAAACAGCCAGTACGATGCTTTCGTTAGGCGTCAAAGCGCCGGATTTCTCACTACCGGATCCAAACGGAAAGAAAGTCTCGCTTGCCGATTTCGCCGACGCGCCGGCGTTGTTGGTGATTTTCATGTGCAACCATTGTCCTTATGTGAAGCACGTGGCCGACGTTTTGGCGAAATTAACGAAAGAGTATCAGCAACGTGGAGTAGCAGTGGTGGGAATAAACTCGAACGACGCTTCGGCTTATCCCGACGACTCGCCCGCTAAAATGGTCCAGGAAGCCAAACTCCGCGGTTACCCTTTCCCGTATATTTATGATGAAAGCCAGGCCGTGGCCAAGGCGTATAGGGCTGCCTGCACACCGGACTTCTATGTGTTCGACCAGCAGAGCAAGCTGGTCTATCGTGGCCAAATGGATTCGAGCCGACCCGGCAACGGCATTCCAGTGACCGGTGATGATCTACGCGCTGCGCTTGACGCGGTCTTGACCAATAAACCGGCGCCGGACAAACAGAAACCCAGTTTGGGCTGCAACATCAAGTGGAAGCCGGGCAACGAGCCGAATTATTTTAGATAGGCTATTTTTCTGTTTGTATAAAAGTAGCTACTAAAAAATAGGTCGTTCTCATCCAACAAAACAGAGCAAGATAGCCACTTTCTGCCGATCTCAGGACACCGATGACAAGGCTATGCTCGGCGCGGGTGCCACTGGCTCCGCCAGTGCAAATTTGGACCTCTGGCCAGACATACACTGGCAAAGCCGGTGGCACACTAGCGACTGCATGTCCGGGTTTTTAGCTCAAAGTTACCCAGTTTATCAGATTGGCCGGTTTGTTCATCTTGTCGGCAGGGCCCTCTTGATGGTACACTTCTCGCCCTTTTGAAAACTTATCAAAGCTGATTTTGTTCTGCATTTTCCAAAGTCGGTTAATCTGCTTATCGAAAAACAATCACCTGGGTGTGATAAAACCG
The DNA here is from genome assembly GCA_963844755.1 of Pirellulales bacterium. Classification (GTDB taxonomy): domain Bacteria; phylum Planctomycetota; class Planctomycetia; order Pirellulales; family Thermoguttaceae; genus JBEKIK01. Next base: position 239,307 of record CAWJPM010000005.1, on the reverse strand, counting down.
ATTATGCTGCAAATCTTTTCCCGCAGTCAATAGTCGCGGATTTACACATAAACAAAGGAGTTCGTCGGTGCTTGGAAAGCGGCCGATTCGCGCGAAATTGCTGGTGGGCCTGAGTCTGCTGGTGCTGGTGGTGGTCGCACTTGCAGGCAGCGGGTTGGTGGCTATTTATTCCTATCGCAATCTGGTGAATAGCCTGAGTTGGCGAGTGAACGAATTGCCGGTGGCGGCCGAGCTAAGTCGGCGAGTAGGCGATCTTCGCATCACACTCAGCGAACTCCGCGGTCTGCGTGCGAACACCTTTGTAGATATCCATCGCGATCAGGTTCGGATTCGAGTACGTTTTCGACAACAATTAGACGACGTCAAAGATACCCTTACTCGATATCGCGACCAATTGGAGCACAAGCCGCAAGCCGACTCGTGCATGGCCGACATTGATCAAGAGCGTGTTACGGCCGGAAAGATCGAAGATGCTTTGAGTCGGGTGAACGAAGCCAACCGCGGTGAAGACTGGATGCTGGATGAGCTCAAGATCGGCTGGCTCGATGTTGAGTTGGAAAATCTTCAGAATCTTGCCGTCGATTTACCCAGCCATTTGCACAGTAAATTAGAGGGTTTTGCCGACGAGGTTCGCGGCCGGTACCGCATGTTGATCAACGGCACTTGGGCCGTGACAATAATGGCCTTGCTGCTTTTCGCCGTATTTATGCGTTTGTTTTATCGTTGGATTTTTCAGCCGCTGCGGATTCTCGTGGCCGGATCGCGGCGCGTGGCGAGCGGGGATTTCGATTATCGCATTTATCTGGCCACCAACGATGAGATGTCGGAATTGGCCGAGGCCATGAACGGCATGACCGCCCGCTTCCAGGCCATCCGCGACGACCTGGATCGCCAGGTGCAAGAGCGGACCAGGCAGGTCGTCCGCGCGGAGCAGATGGCCAGCGTGGGGCTTTTGGCGGCCGGCGTGGCTCACGAAATCAACAATCCATTAGCTTCCATTGCATTGTGCGCCGAATCGTTGGAAAGCCGGATCGGCGACGTTATAAACCCGTGCAACGAACAGCAGGCCGTTGTAGCCAATTATTTGCGGATGATCCAGACCGAGGCCTTCCGCTGCAAGGAAATAACGGAAAAACTGCTGGATTTTTCCCGCATCGGTCCGGTCAAGAGGCAAAACACCGACCTGGGCGAGTTGATCCAAGGCGTGATCGATATGGTCGGCCACATCGGCAAGTATCAGCGAAAGCATATTGAACTGATTCGCCCAGAAACGGTGGTGGCGTTCATAAGCGCGCAGGAAATCAAGCAAGTGGTGCTCAACCTGTTGACCAATGCCCTGGACAGCCTGGACGACGACGGCACGGTGCGAATCGAAATTACTGCAAAGGATGATTATGCTGAGATGACTGTGATCGACAACGGTTGCGGCATGGAGGCCGGTGTGCTCAGACACATTTTCGAGCCGTTTTTTACGCGCCGCCGTGGCGGACAAGGGACCGGCTTGGGCTTGTCGATCAGTTACCGCATTGTTTCCGACCACGGCGGAAGTATCGAGGGCACAAGCGCGGCGCGGGCCGAGGCGCCACATTCCGCGTGCGATTGCCGATACATCAAGCACAACAAGAATCACATAAGGAGACTGACCATCGCCGCCAAGCCGCCTAAAAAATTGAAATTGTTGTTTGCCGACGACGAAAAATCACTTCAGGAAGTGATGCGTTTGGAACTGCCAAGGATGGGACACGAAGTAACGGTATGCCCTGACGGCATGACGGCTGCCGCCGCTCTGGAGCGCAATACATACGATTGCATCCTGGTTGACCTGGATATGCCGGGCCTGAAGGGAATGGACGTGATTACCCGGGCGAAACAGCTCTCGCCCGACACCGAAGCCGTCGTCCTTACCGGCAAATCGTCGCTGGAAACCGCCATCGCCGCGCTAAAGCAGAGCGTGTTCGATTATTTGACAAAGCCCTGCAGGCTGGTCGATCTAGAGTCCGTGCTTTTGCGCGTTGCCGAAAAACGCGAATTAACCAACAAATACCGGGCGCTCGAAGCAGCGCCTTAAACGGCTGGAAGGATCGTCTGATCTGATCGGCGATTCGGAAAAAATACAGCAAGTCGGCCGGCTGATAGCCAAAGTTGCGCCGACCAACTCCACGGTGCTGATTCTAGGAGAGACGGGCACCGGCAAGGAACTGGTCGCCCGGGCGGTGCACGACCGGAGTCTACGCGCGGACATGTCCTTTGTGCCCGTCAACTGCGGGGCGCTGCCGGAGAATTTAATCGAAAGCGAACTGTTCGGCCACCGCAAAGGGGCCTTTACCGGGGCCGATGAGAATCGCAATGGACTTATCGAGTTGGCCGACGGCGGCACGATGTTTCTGGACGAGATCGGCGAATTGCCCAAGTCGCTGCAGGCCAAACTGTTGCGATTCCTGGAAAGCGGGGAAATCCGCCGCGTGGGCGATAACGAGTCGTTCACTTGCGACGTGCGAGTTGTCTTAGCCACCAACAGGCATCTGGATGAAATGGTGGCCGCAGGCGAGTTTCGCGAAGATCTTTGGTATCGCATCAACACCTTTGAAATACAACTGCCGCCGCTAAGAGAACATATCGAGGACGTGCCGCTTTTGGCCCGGCACCTGGCCGCGCGTTTTGGCGCAAGGATCGCCGCCAATGACGAAGTTTTCACGCCCGAGGCGCTCGAAGCCCTATGCCGGCACTCATGGCCGGGCAATGTCCGCGAACTGGCCAACGTGATCGAACACGCCATGATCCTGTGCGAAAGTTTGCCCATCGACGTGGAGCATCTGCCGCACCGTTTCGTCTCCTCTTGCGTGTCGGTGCCGATCAGCCGTCCGCCAAGCGGCCAAAGCGGCAATCTCCGGGAGATGGAAATTCAAGCCATCCACGAAGCCCTGGCCCGGCACAACGGCAACAAACCCAAAGCTGCCGAAGAACTGGGGATTAGCCTGAAAACGCTATACAATAAACTCAACCAGGCCACCACAATGAGCAAGACGGCTTAATGGATTTTCATCCTATTAGAACAGAGTTCCTAGATCACGATATCCGCTTACTACGCGAATTATCTCAATTCCTCCAGCCATGCGACGATAAAAAATTACATAATTACCGAAACTAAAGGAACGAAGATTCTCCGCCAAGTCTGATCGGACTTCTCCCAAATCAGGATTAGCCGTTAGCATCTGGAATCGTCAAAAAAACGCCGCGATTTGCCTGTCGGCTGCTAGAGGTTTATCACGAGCAATGAAATGGCGAATATCGGCTAAGTCGTATCTGGCTTGCTTGGAAATTCGATAACAATTCATGAATTCTTGCCCTTGCCGGCATAGCGGGACTCTTCTAACGCTTTGATGTCCGTTACAAACTGGGCAAGAGATGTGTCATCGTATTCGACATATTCGCCGCGATCAAGTTCTTCGATGCCTGCTCGAACGGCGTGTCTTAGTTGTTCCTGACGCTTCAAGGCGCAGGGCTTCGCCAACCACTTCATTAGGATCGTGAAAAGATCCTGCGTGGATAAGTTCTTCGACAAAACTTTCCATATCGTCAGGGATGGAAACGTTCACGTTCATTCTCCTTGGTTATCCATTTCCCAGATTATAATCCTCCGCAGGCAAAAAAACAAGATATATGCGGCGGGTATGCCGCTGGAAATGGAATTACATCACCCTTTCTTTTCCCGCCGCCGATCGACTTCGCGGCTGACGACTTGTCCCAAACGGTCGGCGGCGCGATTCACCGCGGCGATCATGTCCACGTCCATGTCTTCGACCTTGATCGTTTTGCCGCCTTTTATATTGACCAGGATTCGGCACTGTTTGTCGATGCCCCGGCGAGGTCCGTTCACATCTTCCAAGTGCACCTGGACGCGAGTGATCCAGGAGTTGAACTGTTCCAGGGCGAAATTCATTCGTCGCTCGACGTGTGACTGAGTCTCTTCATCAAGATGGAGATTTTGACTGCGAATCTCGACTTCCATAAAAAACCTCCTGAGTGCATCTCATAAAAATAAATGACTTTCCACGAGCAATGGCTGCCAGCCGACGCGATTTGGGCCCCCCTGCCCTATCGCCGAAGCGGGTTTTTTCACGGGTAAGAAGGCCGTGCCACCCGACGCTATCATGAGCTTCATGTTCATTTTTGACCGGCTCTATGAACTGTATCGTCTTGAGGGCGTTCTTTATGTCCCTTCACAACTATATAAGCGACAATCGTGCGGGGCAATCTTATAGTGGATTGAACTTGGATTATTGACTTAATTGCATTCCCCTATTGCAGATAGTGCGGTTTATAGGAATTTATATCTGCGGAGTATATCTTCACTGATGCACTTATGCCCCCCTATAAAGAGGTAGACTTCTTTGTTCTAGTAATAATCTTTTGAAGATGTTTTCTAATACAACTTTAACAAATTATAGTTATCATGCCATGGTTGATCATAAGTTAAACTAATGATAAGATGACATTATGAACATCGAAACGCTCCGCATTTTTTTGGACGTGGTTCAGCACCAGAGCTTTTCACGCGGCGCAACGGCCAACGAAGTGAGCCAATCGGCGGCCACGCAATCGGTGCATCGCTTGGAATGCCATTTTGGGGTGCAACTGGTCGACCGTTCAAAGCGTCCATTCGTGCTGACTCCGGAAGGTCAGGCCTGTTTCGAGGGATTTCGCGAGGTCTTGGAATTATACGATTCGGTCGAAGCCCGGGTTCGCTCGCTGCGCATGGAAATCGGGGGTCTGGTGCGAGTGGCGGCGATTTATTCGGTGGGCCTGCACGACATGAGCCGTTGCATGCAGGAATTCATGCGCAGCCATCCCAAGGCCAAGGTCCGCCTGGAATATCAGCATCCGAACAAAGTATATTCCGCCGTGCTCAACGCCGAGGTCGACTTGGGCATAGTTTCCTATCCCGTGGCATCGCCCGATTTGAATGTAATCCCTCTGCGATCGGAAAAGATGGTCGTGGTATGTCCGCCGCAGCATCCGCTGACGCGCCATAAAGCCGTGACCGCCGAGCACCTTCAAGGCGAGGATTTCATAGGCTTCGATCGCGACTTGAGCATTCGCAAGGAGATCGAACGCCAATTCCGGCAGCGCGGTGTAAGCGTGCGGGTGGTCATGGAATTCGACAATATCGAAACCATCAAGCAGGCGGTGCAAATTGGGGCGGGCATCAGCATTTTGCCGGAACCGACGGTGCGGGCGGAAACCAAGGCCGGCTCGCTGGTTGCAATTCGCCTGATTGCCCCGGAATTGCGGCGTCCCATCGGGATCATCCACCGCCAGCGCAAGGTTTTCACTCCTACCGTGAGCAAGTTCGTGGAATTGCTGCAGCAGTCGCAGAAAAACGTCGTGGAGGAATCATGATGCGCGAGGCCGAAGTGCCCGTCACATTCCTGCCCGCCGACAGAACGGTATACGTGCTGGCGGGAACTCGGCTTATCGAGGCGGCCGCCGAGGCCGGCATCATCCTCGATTCGCCTTGCGGCGGCGAAGGGATTTGCGGCAAATGCCGGGTGCGGCTGGAATTGGGACAGTCCCGATTTCGCGCATGCGAACTGTCCCTTAGTCCGCCCGGCAGAGTTGAAAAAATATTTTTTCTTCCGGTCGAAATCGGCCTGGGATTCCGGCTGGCGTGCCAGACCGAAGTTCGCCAGGCGATGACGGTTTTCGTGCCCGAAACCTCGCTTGTGGCCGCAAAACATCAGATACTCGTCCGCATTGAAAAAACGGCCGTGACGGCGGGTGATCGGTCCATCGGTTCCGAACAAGACATAGCCGCGGCCGGGCAATTTGCCGCTGGCTTTTGACATCGGCACCACTACCCTGGCGGCCATGCTGCTCGATCCGAATATGACTAACGAACGGGCGGTTGTGTCGCGATTAAATCCACAGACCCGCTTTGGCGACGACGTTATCTCGCGCATTTTCTTTGCCCGGGAAAATCCCCAAGGTCTGCAAATCCTTCACGAGACGATCACCCAGGCTGTAAATGAAATGATCGGCGAGTTGTGTTCGCAAGCGGGAATCGAGCGGGATGAAATTTCCGTTCTGACATTTTCCGGAAATACCACCATGCAGCACCTGCTTTGCCGGGTGGATACCAGTTCGTTGGGAACAATGCCATTTATGCCAGCATCGCGATTTCGGAACATCCTATAGCGCGGGCGAATTGGGCTTGCACGTCCATCCTCGACGGCCGGGCCTATGTTTTTCCGATTATCGGCGGATTTGTGGGCGGCGATACGGTTGCGGGCATTTTGGCAACCGATTTGACCAACAAGCCGGGCCCCGCGTTGCTCGTAGACATCGGCACCAATGGGGAAATCGTGCTTTGGGCAAAGGGAAAATTGACTGCCGCTTCAACGGCCGCCGGGCCGGCCTTCGAAGGAGCCCGCATATCCTGCGGAATGCAAGGCTGCGCCGGCGCCATTGAAAAGGTGGTCGTCGACGGGCGGCTGCGCATCAACGTAATCGGCAATGTGGCGCCGGCCGGGCTTTGCGGATCGGGTCTGATCGACGTTGCCGCCGAACTGCTTCGGCACAAAGTCCTCAGCCCGCAGGGAAAACTGCATACTCCGGATCAACTTCCTGAATGACGTTTTGCCCGATCTTAGGGAGCGCATTGTGCTCAACGAGGGGAAAGTGGCGTTTATGCTGGCGCCCGGGGAAGATTCGGCTACGGGCAAGGCGCTGGTGCTTACGCAGCGCGACTTTCGCGAACTGCAATTGGCCACGGGGGCGATTCGCTCGGGCATTGGAATCCTGCTGAAACGCGCGGGGCTCAAGGCGGAAGACTTGGAGGCGGTGTATATTGCCGGGGGTTTCGGCAACTTTATCCGGCGGAGCAATGCACAACGGATAGGATTGCTGCCGAGTGAACTCGAACATCACAAGATTCGATTCTGCGGCAACACATCGCTGGCCGGCGCCCGGCTGGGGGCACTTTCGCTTCGTGCCCGGCATTTGGCCGAAGATATCGCCCGGCGAACCGAGCACGTCGATCTTTCAACCGACCCGGATTTTCAGGATTTATTTGCCGAGGCCATGATTTTTCCGGAAGAATAATTTTGAGATTCTAACAAGATGAAGTAAAAGGTTAAGCAGTGGCACACGTCAACGCGCTTAGGATGATATGCTAATGCACAAGACCATGAATGAATGTTTTGAGTATCAACACACAGTAACCGATGGCGAGATAGACGAACAAGGACATGCCAACAACGTGGTTTTTGTGGCATGGATGCAAGCGGCAGCCATCGCTCATACAAAGGCTTTAGGATGGACGTCTGAGAAGTATAAGCAATTGGGGGGGGCTGGGTTGCTCGTTCGCATACGATCGAGTATCTTCTGCCGGCGTTTGCGGGCGATAAACTGATCGTGCGGACTTGGGTTGCAAACATGAAAAAGGTCACGTCCGTCAGGCGATATCAAATTATCCGGGAATTCGACCGGCAACTTCTGGCAAAGGCCGAAACCAATTGGGCATTTATCGATTACGCAACCGGCAAGCCAAAACGTATCCCGGCCGAAATCATAGACTTGTATAAAGTGAGCGAACGCTGAGGGATGCTATTCTTAGTAGCACGGGCATCTTGCCCGTGTTTTTCCATCACGGGCAAGATGCCCGTGCCACACTCTAGTTCCTAGCCCCTAATCCTTAGCCACTATCAGTGATGCCCGCAGCCTGGGCAGCCGCCGGTGCGGGGGACGTTGGGATTTTCGATGGCGAAACCCTGGCCCATGGGGCCGTCCATGAAATCGATGGTCGCGCCGTCGAGGTGCAAGGCCATTTTCTTTTTCGTGACTATATTGATGCCGTGCTGCTGGTATCGGGCGTCGATGGCCGGATCGAAATTGCTTTCGAATCCGAGTGTATATTGAAGGCCTGCGCACCCGCCGCCGGCAACGCCCATGCGGAGCATGGTCGTAGGTTCAAGTTTTTGCGATTCCATGAAGCGTTTGACTTCGGCAGCCGCGGTTTCGGTCAGGATGATTGGCATTGTAAAAACTCCGGAAGTAGATTTGTGACGGTCAATATTAGTATTTTAACCGGAAATTAGGGGAAAGCAAAGGGATGGAAAAAGGGCAGTGGAGGGTGGATAGTGGGCAGTGGACAGTGAAAACGGCGTGGATATAAGTGGATTTTACGCGATGGCAATTGTCGTTGGCGCATGTGCAATTGCTATGATGGAAAGTTGGAGTTGGACAGGCAAAACTGGCCGCGGAGCCGTTTCTATCCTCCACATTTCCTGCCTTCAAAATCCTGGATATATCTTGCAGTTGGGTAATGCCTGCTTCAACTTTTTCACTTCTTCGTCGGTCACCATAGTGTTGGATAGAATTAATTCTCGTAGTTGGGTCAATCCTTTGAGTTTTTCCAACCAGGCATCCGACACCTTGGGGCCACTGAGGTATAACCGTTGGAGTTAGGGCAAACCTTTAAGGTGTTCCAGCCCTGCATCGGTCACCTACCGACTATCAAGATTCAATTGACGTATTTCGTTCAAATCCTTTAAGATTGGCATTGACGCATCGTGTATCTGCTCAGCACTAACAACTGTGCGGAAAAAATCGTCTCCAAGGATTTTTCGCAGCCATGCCGATACTGCTGGTTTCCTGTCTTTCCAAATGTCATCAGAGTCATCAAATTGATTATCATAGATTACCCATCCACCCAACTTTTCAATCGCCTCCACCGCCTCCCTCTGCTTCCTCGCCTGCTGCATCTTCACGGCAAACCAACTGCAAGCGATGGCAAAGAGAGTCACGAAAATCAGCAGCGTCCGCAGGCTGTATTGGTGCCAGCGGCGTTTGGGTTTCGAGGTGACGGGAGGATCGGTGGTCATCGTTCGATTTTCAGGTTTGGCAACACTTTTTGAAGGTCTCGGATTGCAGCGTAAGTAATTATGGTTTGACGAATGCCTAAAGTTGTAAGTTGACCGAAATCCTTGAGATTCTCTAGCCCGGCATCAGTAATTTTAGTACCATTAAGGAACAATGTTTGCAAGTGGGATAGCTTCTTTAGAGTTTTTAATCCATTATCCGTAATTGCCGTTTTGTCGAGACTTAACAATTGAAGCTGGGACAAATCTTGGAGGTATTTCAGGCCATCATCGGTGATGGCGTTATTTTGTAGGTAAAGTTCTTGGAGTTGGGGCAGTTCTTTTAAGTGTTTCAGCCCTGAGTTAGAAATTTCAGCATCAGCAAGGCAGAGGCTTTTAAGTTGGGTGAAAAATCTTAGGTCTTTCAACCCATCATCGTTGATTCTAGATCCCTCAATCAATAGCATTTTAAGATGTGAGAATTCTGCGATACTTTTCAAATCAGCTTTGGGATAATCTCTTATTTTAACTAAATACACATTAGCGAAAAAATCATTTCCAAGTATTTTGTTTAAGCCTGAGTGGCAAATCGCTTGTGGATAAAACCTCCCATAATTGTCATACTTATCATTGTCATAAAATATTTCACCGCCATGTTTCCTTATCGCCTCCACCGCTTCCCTCTGCCTTTTCGCCTGTTGCAACTTCACGGCAAACCAACTGCAAGCAACGGCAAAAAGCGTCACAACAATCATCAACGTCCGCAGGCTGTATTGATACCAGCGGCGTTTAGATTGCTGGTTGGCGGGTTGGTCGGTTGTTGAGATATTGCCGGTATCCATAATTCAGCTTTATGGCGATTTATTGTCGGGGCGATTTCCCGGAGTTCTGAGAATATCATATATGATTATGTTTTTGTTTACTATATTCATGCGAAACGCAAGCAATATGATAGGACAGCCCTGGGTTGTCGCTTTTGCGACTACCCAGGGTATGAGAGCAGTCACCTGCCTGAAAACCGCATGGGTGTTTTGTATTTGCGATGCAATTTCCGTCTGCCACGTCCCACGCTCCAAAACCCCGTTGGGGTTTCTTGTTTATTTTTTGGCCACGTTATCCCAGGGTAGCCGCTCAAGAGCGGCAACCCTGGGCTATCATATTACATGCCCTTTGGGCTATTTAGGAGTTATAACAAGACGTTGTATCCATTTGAAAATGCCCTCACCCCTAGCCCCTCTCCCAAAGGGAGAGGGGAGGTTTAGTTAGAGCCCCTGATTTTATATGGCGTCGGCCGAACTTGCAAACGTCGGTTTCCAGCGGCTGGAGGGGGCGATCTTGATAGTTGCAATAACACAGCCGGGGGCATATATTATGACTTATTGGCCCATCCAGGTTTGCAATTCGAGTTTTTTTAGAGCCTTGAACAAAATGGGGACAAGTACACTAAATACATACAGGAGGAAACCAATGAAACGCAATATTCTGTTTTGCCTTTCCGTCGCCTGCTTGTTGGCGATCGCCGCGAATTCGAGCTATGCCGGAGATCCGGCAAAAATCCCGCACCTTGCAAAACAAGGCACTGCGACGCAACTGATCGTGGATGATAGGCCATTTCTCGTCCTCGGGGGCGAGCTGGCCAACACGGCATCGTCCAGCCTGGAGTACATGAAACCGGTATGGCCCAGACTCGTCAAGATGCACCTGAACACCGTCTTAACGGCCGTTGCCTGGGATTGGATAGAGCCGGAGGAGGGCAAATTCGACTTTACGTTGGTGGACGGGCTGATGCAGGAAGCCCGGCGCAATAATCTCCGCATCGCTTTCTTGTGGTTCGGCAGTTGGAAAAATGGCATTACCAGCTTTGCACCGGTCTGGGTGAAATCGAACCAAGAACGGTTCCCACGAGTGCAGATCAAGGGAGGAAAATCGCTGGAAGTCCTAACTACGATCAGCGAAACGAACCGCGCCGCCGATGCGCGGGCCTTTGCGGCCCTGATGCGGCACATTCGCGAAACGGACTCGCAAGCACAAACGGTCCTTATGATCCAACTGGAAAACGAGGTGGGTGTACTTGGGGATTCGCGGGACCGCTCGAAGGCGGCGAACGAGGCATTTCTTAAACCCGTGCCGAGGGAGTTGATGGAGCAGCTTGAGAAAAACAAAAACAACTTGTGGCCGGAATTACGCAAGGTGTGGGAGGCTGCCGGTTCCAAATCGGCGGGAACGTGGGAGGATGTTTTTGGTACGGGTCCTGAGACGGATGAGATCTTCATGGCATGGAACTATGCCCGATACATCGACCGCGTAGCGGAAGCGGGCAAAGCCGAATATCCTTTGCCCATGTTTACCAACACGTGGATCGTACAACCGGAAGACAAAGGGCCGGGTGACTATCCGAGCGGGGGACCGGAGCCGCTGGTGCTCGACGTATGGCGGGCCGGCGGAACACACATCGACATTTTCGCGCCGGACGTCTATCTGCCGAATTTCGCCGAGTGGTGCGGAAGATTTCACCGCAGTTGGAATCCGCTGTTCGTGCCCGAGTCCAGGGGAGACGCCGGAGGCGCCGCCAACGCGTTTTATGCCATCGGCCAACACGACGCGATCGGTTACTCGCCGTTTGGGATCGATAATTCGGGGCGATTGGTTGCTTTGCGGCCTGATGGCACGCAACAGCCGCCGGCAAACATCGAAAACATGCCGCTGCCCAGAGCGTACGCGATCTTATCGCAATTGTCGCCTCTGATTCTGGAACACCAGGGCAAAGGCGAGATGGCGGCCGTTTCGCTCAACCGCGATAAGCCCGAGCAGACTATCGAATTGGGAAACTACAAGCTGAATGTTCAACCTGAGACGCAACCGGCGCAGGCCCGATGAAACGGCGGATCTCGGCTATAGCATCATGATATCGACGGGGCCGGACGAATACGTTATTGCCGGCAACGAAATCCAGATTACTTTCACCCCGAATACGCCGGGGCCGCCGATCGCCGGACTTGCCGCCGTGGAGGCCGGCAACTACGCGGACGGGCGTTGGACTGCAGGACGCCGGCTAAGCGGCGACGACGTGCTGTTGCGATACGATCTGGGCGCGGCCGCCGCGATAAACCAGTCGGGAAGCGGTTTGCGGTTTTCCGGCGATGGCCCCGTCATCCAGCGCGTCAAGCTGTACCGCTATCGCTGAGGAACATCGTCTGTCCATGTGGTGCTTGAACAGCTTTCAATGCTTGTAACCAGGAGTCCTGTAATCGGTCGGCGGCAGTTGGCCGCCACTTTTGACTTTCCAGTAGGGCTCAGATCACTTAGCATCGCCATTTTGCCTGCAAATTGGGTAATTTGCGATGCCTAATGAACTTTTCGGCATATATTGGGACGGGCCAGATTGATCACTAAAGAGTTGATTTGCCCTTTTTCGAGCCGACGTGATAATTGAAATCTCTTGGGGGCAATGATTCTAGGGGCGATGATTCGAGGAGGTTGCCCATGGGCATTGAACTTTCTCCGAATTATGATGCGAGGTCCGAAAAGGGTTCCAGCGGTAATGGATGGTCGATCTTGGCGACGCTGATTGCCCCCTTGTTCGCCGTGTTGCTGACGCATTACTTGAACACTCAAGAGAAGCGCCATACGACGTTCAGATTGCCGGTCCAGGATATCGACGCCGGCCGACAAGAAGGTCAGCGTCCGGTGCTTTGCCCGGAATCTTCAATGGCCAAGGATTCGCCGGGAGATCACGTCGGACTTGGGCAGGCGTTTCCTGTGAAATCGGAGCAGCAAGCCCTGGCCAAGAAGCTGATCGGAGGGGTCAACGAGACGCAAGATAATCCGGCCAGCGAGCTTGTATTGCTACTGTCAATCAAGGACATTGCCACCCGGGCAGGCGATGGACAGACGGCATTTCTGGCGATTGACAGATTGGCCGAAAAATTCAGGTCGATGCCAACATAATGAAGATGACGGTGCTGGCCAAGTTTGCCTCCGCCGCCCAGAAGCCGGCACAGCATCGGTCCATCGCCGAGCAAGCGTTGAAGCTGGCGGATCAAGCTATCGGCCAAGACCATTTTATGGTCGCCAGTCAGCTTGATAGACTGGCCCTTGCAGAAGCCAAAAGAGCACTCGATAAGGAACTGCTTGCCCAAGCCCAAGGCCGGATGGCTGAAGTAGCAGAACTGGTCAAGGCAAAGGAGCGTCGCTTGAAGTGATTTTCAAGCTCGGAGGCTCGTGCGATTTTGTATTTGCTGACGCCGTGAAGGAAATTGTCGAAGCCCAAGACAAATATAGGGGTTCTCTATTTCGTTTCTGCTCCAGCGACTGGATAGGGCGATCTCTATAGTTGCAATATCTCCGCCAGGGGCATATATTATAACACATTGGCCCATCCAGCTTTGCAATTCGAGTTTTCTAAAAAGGACAGTCGGACCTGCATGAACGAACAGACTTTCAATCGGCGTGATGCTTTGCGTCTTGGCGCCGGGTTTGCCACCGTGACGGTTCTGGGATCCGCGATGTTCCCCTCGTCGATAAAGGCCCAGAATACCGGGCAGAAGTTGCGAATCTTCGACGCTCGCGACTATGGCGCCGCCGGCGATGGAAAAACGCTCGATACGGCCGCCATCCAGCGGGCAATCGACGAAGCCGCGGCAGCGGGCGGCGGCGCGCAGGTGTTGATTCGCGGCGGTAAGCGCTACCTTATCGGCACGCTGGAACTGAAAGGCGGCATCGATTTCCACATCGCCGATGACGCGGAGTTGGTCGTCAGCACCAATCAGGCCGATTATAAGAGTCCCGGAGTGATCACCGCTCGCGATGCCCGGGGCCTGAAAATATCGGGAACCGGCAAGATCAACGGCCGGGCCAAGGAGTTCATGAAACGCTATGACAAAGAAAACGAGTGGTGGCTGCCGGCCGACTTCCGGCCGAAGATGTTCGTTCTGACCGCTTGCAAGGATCTTGAAATTCACGACATCACCTTCGGCGATGCGCCCGAGTGGGGGCTGCACATGATCGGATGCGAGCGCGTCCTGGTCGATAACCTGAAGATACGCAACCTGCTGGACGTGCCGAACTGCGACGGAATCGATCCGGACCACTGCCGGGACGTCGAAATCCGCAATTGCAATATAGTTTGCGGCGACGATGCGATCGTGGTGAAGACGACGCGGCAGACTACGGACTACGGGCCGTCGGCGAATATCCGAGTGAAGGACTGCGTGATCGAGACCCAGGACGCCGGAGTGAAGATCGGCACGGAAACCACCAGTGACATCCACGACGTCGTTTTCGAGCGATGCCAAATCCGCACGAGTTCCCGGGGCATCTGCATCCAACTCCGCGATGAAGCCGACGTATACAACATCGATTTCCGCGACATTACGTTCGTTTCGCGTTATTATTCCGATCCGTGGTGGGGCCGCGGCGAGGCCATCTCGCTTACGGCCATCCCACGCGGCGCGGATAACAAAAGTCGGGGCCATCCACGACGTGCGAATCCAGAACGTCAGCGGCCGGGCCGAGAACAGCGTGCGGCTCTGCGGCAGTACCGAGAGCCGCATTAAGAATGTCAGTCTCGAAAACGTGGCCGTGACGCTCGACCGGTGGACGTCTTACCCGGGCGGACTGTTCGACAACCGGCCGACAAAGGCCTACCCAGATATCGAGCCCCATGGCAACCCGGGCTTTTTCATCCGCCACGCCGACAATGTGGTCCTGAAAAAATGCAGCGTTGCCTGGGGAAACAAACGGCCGGACTATTTCACCCATGCACTGGAAGCCCGGAATGTGACAAAGCTGGGCATTACCCAGTTCACGGGCGAGGCGGCGCATCACGGATCGCGATGAGGCGATCTTAATTGACTGATGATGATCGTTATGATTGAATGAACATTCGTCCCCTCTCCCTTTGGGAGAGGGTTAGGGTGAGGGTGGTTTGCCGAAAATCGTCTTGCCCCTCACCCCCTGCCCCTCTCCCAAAGGGAGAGGGGAGTAAATGGTAAAAATTCAAGTTTATGATTGGAGAATCACGCATGAACCTCTGCCGTGCACTGATTGTTGGTGTTGTTGCATTTACGTGTTTACCTGCCCTGGCCCTTGATCGGCCGGAGGTTACTTTTAAGATTTTTCAGTTTCCCGCCGACAAGATCCCGCGGATCGACGGCAACGCCGACGACTGGGCCATCGTGCCGCAGGAGTATGTGATCGGCGTCCGACCAACTTGTGGATGACGACACGGGCAAACACGGCAAGCCGGATCCGAAGAACCTGGACGTGAGCGTGCGCGTGGGGTGGGTGAAGGGCCTGAATCGGCTGTATTTTCTGTACGAGGCTTACGACGACTATTGGGATTTTTCCCGGCCCGACTTGCACAACGACACGTTCGAGGTGGTGGTGGACGGCGACGCTTCGGGCGGGCCTTTAATCGATCACGGGCATCCTAAAGTTTGGACGCCCGAGGCGGTGGGGCCGGAAATGTCGGCCTTTGACAAGCGATTGGACCCGGCCGAAGAACATTGGTCGTTCCACGGAGTGCACGCGCAGAACTACCACATTTTTACGCCGGCTAAGGACAAAGACTGGTGCATGGCCTGGGGGTCGGCCACCTGGATCAAGGAACTGCCTTATGCCAATGCCGCTTGCTCGTACGATTTCAAGCCGGGCGAGTCGGGAAAACTGGTGCTGGAATTCTGGATCACGCCGTTCGACTACGCCGGGCCGGAAGGGCCGCAGCGAGCAGTGGAATCGGTGCTATTTGAAAACAAAATTATCGGCATGTCCTGGGCGGTGATCGATTACGACGACGTGAACAATAAGAAGAATAACGGGTTTTGGAATCTTTCGCGCAAGCATACGATGTATGGGAATGCCTCGGAGCTGTGCGCATTTCGGCTCATGCCGCTGGAGCCTCGGTTCCGCAAGCCGATCGAGGCCCAATGGTCGTTCAAAGTCGTAGACATGGACCGCCGCCTGGTCGCCTTCAAGGATTTGTCCTACGGGAAGATCACGTCCTGGAAATGGGATTTTGGCGACGGCGAATCCTCCACCGAACAGAACCCGATCCATCAGTATAAACAAAACGGAAACGGAAATATCGTCGTGGTGCTCGACGTGGAAGGGCCGGAGGGCAAGTCAAGGCGTTCAAAGGTCTGGGACGTGCAGTTGAAGTGATAGCAGGGATTCAATGGCAACATGAATACCCGAGAAGAACTCAACGTTTACGAAAGTCGGGTGCGATTCGATGAGGACCGCATTCGCGCAGCCGCTGTTTATTGCAGCGACGGGCGGTTTGGAGAACAGGTTGACGATTTTCTGAACAACGCCCTGAAACTTCCGCGATATGACCGTCTGGCAGTGCCGGGCGGCGCCGCCTGCCTTGCCGGTCACCTCTTTGCTTACCGCGAAGAATGGGCCCTTGTCGAGCAAGTGCATTTCCTGATCAGGGCACATGCGCTTGAGCGGCTTGTATTGATCGCTCATCAAGACTGTGCGTTTTATGCCGAGCAGATGCGAGTATCAGCAGTGCAGTTGGAAACACGGCAGCGAGAAGACCTTCAGGCCGCTGCCGGGCGAATACACTCGTTTACCCCCAATCTGTTGGTGGAGGTATTCTTTGCCCGAAAGCAGTCGGATGGCACGATTCGATTTGAATCCTTGGCGCAGTGGTTATTGAACGAAGGGAGTCAATCGACAAGCCCCGGCCGTTGATCGTCAGACTCTATCATAGAATCAGAATCGCCATGAATCTCTCCCAATTTATCAATATTGGTATTGTGTCCACGGAATGCCGGATTTTGCCGGAATTTGAATTCGAGTGATTGGGGAGCGTAAAATTATTGCTTTTATATACATAGTTTTATATGGTGTTCCCGGAACTTTGCGTAACTTTGGAAAAGTCAAGCGGTGGGGCTTGACAGCGGGGTAAATCGGGCGGAAGATCAAAGGCTGTGGGCAATCGAAGTTTTGCCCAATTCTGCCCACCAATCTACGCCTGTCAAGGTTCCTGCCCCGCCTTTACGGGTTTTTGTTCACAGGGGAGATGAAAGAGAGGTCTGCAATGGCACGATACGCATTTGCCTTTGATATGGACACGAAGACAATGACGAATGACGGACTTACAAAATCACAACGCACAGCGATTTATCAGACGGAAATAAAAAATGCTCTCGAAAGGGCGGGATTCTCGGAACACCCACAAGGGTCGCTTTATCTCACTAAAGATGAGCAGAATCCAATTACTTGCATTTTGAAACTGCAAACAACCTTGCAGAACCACGCTCCAAATTTTGGTAAGTATGTTCAACGTGTTCACGTCTTTCGCATGGAAGATTGGAGCGATGTTACATCAATTCTTTCCAATCATCAAGCAGCGGGGGAACCTTCCGGTGAGGAAGAATTAGAAGAACAGGAAGCATTGGAGGTCATTTGAGATCAAGTAATCGCCGATCCGATTCCACAATGAAGAATTGATCCCTTCCGGCTGGCCGCAGGAATCCCCGAACTCCGCGCCGAAGAAATTCCCGGCGCAGATATGTGGTGCATGGAATCCGTAGGCATCAAGTGATCGAAGTGGGGATTGATCCCTTCCCACTGCTACTTGAACACTGCGGGTACCGATAAAGACTGAATGGATCTTATACTATTCCATAAACTCAGGGCGACTCTTGCGCATTCAATTGACCTAGCCTTGTAATTCTAGGTACACAAAACATAATTATTGAAAGTTGTGTATGATATCCCCGGCATTACCCAGATTGAGAAGCGGAATTGTTATCATCATAAAGGTGGTGGCTGGCGACGCCGGTTACAGGCTGATTTGGATTAACGACTGAGCGCCGAGAAACGGCATGGCCCCTATGCGGTGCCTGCGCTGGAGAAGGTGGCAGTTAGACCGATAAACCCTCACAAGATTAAAAAAAGGAGATTATGATGCTAACTGAATCGCGAGCGGACGAAAAAGTCATTTACAAAAAAGAACCAGCCATAGTTGCTGCGGCATGCCAAGCAGCGATTATGAAGCTAGGCAAGGTGACCCAATTTTCGAAGGAGACAGGAACGATTGCCGGTAAGATCTCAGTAAACATTCTAGCAAATCCTGTCTTCGTCAATCTTCGAATATCCCGTCATGCGGAAGGTACCGAACTTCATATTCAAACGCAACGCAAAGAAGGTCTCTTTACAGGCGGTGGAGCGCAAAAAGGGCTCGCGGCGTTTCTCGCAGCTTTGGGCAGTGATTCACGACTTGCTAAGGCGTCTACTGGAGGTTGGTAGCGTTCCAGATACCGAAAGGCCGAACCATCGTTTCAACCGGACGCCAGATGCCGGCGGCACGTTCGCGGGCGTGCGTCGCTGGGGTTCCGGCTGGTTCCGGGGACATCAGACATAATTATTGCTTTTATCTACGATATTCATGCGAAACGCAAGCAGTTCCGTGTGAAACCAATCAGTGGGAACTAGTGAAACTAGTATGAAGTACGTAGTACGGAGTACGAATTGTGTCAATTTGCATTTGCAGGCGGTTTATTTTTCCACCGGATCAGGTTCACGACGCCGAGAATGAGCAGCCAGATCAGCATTGCCGCACTTAAGACAAGCGATATAGATTTTCCTATTATTAGTCCGATAGGACGCCACTGGAATTGCACGTTATGGGCTCCGGACTCGAGGACACATCCCATAAAATCGCCAAAAACTCGGATCACCTCTTGAGTTTTTCCATCGACTATCACGCGCCATCCGGGATTAAAACTTTCCGATAAAAAAAGCAGTTGCCTTGAATTTACATCGGCGGCGATTTCGATATCTCCCGGCTTATCTTTCACTATGTCGGCCGTTCCGGCACTATACCCCGAAATGGAAATATCTTTGGACACCAAAGCTACGGTATTACTGTCGATCTGGTCGATCATGGAGTTCAGGTCGTCGTACACCGTTGCCTGTAGGTATAATTTAACCCGCGGCAGAGGTTGGTCCAGGCTGAACCATTGCGGCTGATTATTTGGACTCACGTATAACATGGCCCATTTTGCTCCAGCGATGCGTTGGGATGTAAGATTGTTGGGGGTTAGTTTTTTATGCGGTGTAATTCCGGTAATTCCTTGCGACAATTTTAGCCCTTTTAGGAGCAACAAATTATCATTTAATAAACTGCGACTGTCGGTTAGGACGCGATCTCCCCGGCTCGCCTGCTGGGGTATTTTGATCCCGGCTATCAAATCGGTAAGTGATTCTATTTGACCTCGTTGGAGGACGTAAGTTTCGCAGTATATTCCCAGATCCGCGACTTGTAATAAAACAATGGCCAGCACGGCCCAGCGGAAACCCTTAAAGGCCCAGATCACCAATAAGGCGCCGGCCGCAAGAAGCGCCGAACCTATGGCCGCCATGTACGGGGAATTGACGTTGGACGAGAGCCAGTGTTGTGGGTTTCTGGACACCCATATATTATATAAAAGCGGCAATACGGCCATGCTGAATACGATCAATATAAAAATGCGGACGGATTTTGATAATGGTTCCAATTGGCGCTTAGGCTGAAGCAAACATGCCAATGCGCACGCCGCTAATATGGACAGGCCGAAATGGGCTAATAAATTGTACCTGTCCGGACACCGGAACAAACCAAACGGCGGTACACTCATTAGCAGAGGAAAGATAGGCAGAAATCGACCTATTGCCAAGAGCAGCCCCAGGACCGTCAGCAGCAGCGCAATGGTTACGATTGCTCGATGCTTAAGCCAGTCCTCTTTTCGGGTCAGCAGCCAAATACATAGAACTAAGGCGATATTTCCGGTATACATGGTGCCTTCCCATATACAATGATAAGGCACAATCGGCTCATTAAAATAATAAGGCGAGACAGATTGCAGGAAATTAATCGGATGGAAAGAATATTCGCCTTGATATGCCAGGTCATGTATTGGGCGATTAGTTGAAGGGATGGCCATAATTGTTGGAATCAGTTGAACGCTTGCCATCAGCACGCCGAGCAATTTGAATGCGAATACTTTCAATAAAGGGAAATAAACCCTTTGGCTTATCGCGAGAAAAAGGACATAAGCAGCTTCGATCAAGGAGGTAATCCAATAGCTCTGGGGAAATCCAAGCAGCATTTGTGAAGCAGTCAAAACGGCCAACATGATGCACGACAATTGGACTTTTACGCGGCTGCAATCGCGAAAGATTATATCGCAACACAGCATAGTCCAGGGGAGGTGGGCAATCGTAGCGATCTGGTGCATATGCTGCAATCGCAAAAACATGAAGCTATTGAAAGTAAAAGTGTATGCCCCGAACATGCAGGCTCCGCGAGAAATATTCCAACGCCGGAGGAAGAAGTACATGCCTAGAAACATGAGCGGATAAGGGAGGAACAATTCAAGATTGAACGCCAAGCCCAGAGGCAGGAAACGATAAAGCAGCAGATGCAACGGATGGTACATACCCATCTGACCTTCGGCATGCATATCGAATCCACAAAACAAATCGGGACACCATGTAAAATCCGATCCTTCAGATAAGGCGTTGGCGTAGAACCAACGGTTGGGCAAATGAAAATGTTGTAAGTCATCAAGGGTATAAATCTTTCCGCTGAAAAGCGGATACAAAAACATTATCAACATAGACGCCGTTGCGATCGCCATTATCCAGAAGATCGCCCTGTCCACACTATCGAAGTTTGCCTTTTTGGGCGCAAGGCGAGATGAGTTTTGGAGAGGCGTAGACATCATAAATATCTTTTTTATCTCAAATACTCATGCGAAACCGCAAGCGGATTATTTTTCTTTTGTTTGCGCATCGCCGAACAAGGCGCGGATGCAGATTTGGGACCAGGTTTCGAAGGCGGGCAGGTCGGGGAGGATTTGGGCTAAGGGCTGGAAGCCGCTTTGGAGGATGTCGGTTTCGCGGGGGCGGACGGCGGGATTTTCAACTTTAAATAGATGGACGACGCCCAGGTGGACGCGGCCGACTTCGGTTTGGTCGTCGTTTATCAGGCCGACGCATTTGGCCGTGTAGGGCGTGAGAATTTCGACTTCTTCGGCCAGTTCGCGGCGCATGCCTTCTTCGTAAGGCGAGGAGTTAAGGTTCGCCTCGGCGTCGATGGCGGAGATGTGCCCGCCGATGCCCACGCTCCGCTTGCTGTGCAATCGGCCTTCGCCCATACCAGAGCCGCGGGTGTATTGGAAGACGTTCAGGTTTTTTTCAGGGTCGGTATAAGAAAAGATCACGTAGGGGATCAATTGTTTGAAGCCGGGGTCCTGCTCGACTTCGCGGCGGGGACGGTAGCTGGCATGCTGCGGGCTGAACAGGTCGAACAGATAACGATCGACCTGAGAGTTGAACCCCTGGAAATAACCCAGGCGATGGAACAGTTCGGCGGGGACGACCAGTACGCGCTCGGTGTGGACTTCGGACACGGGGGTTTCCTTTTAAAAATTCTCCGGGCACAAGTGCCCGGGCTAAACTCAATAAACACCCGCTCCCCTTCGGGTCGCGGCTAAACGGGATAAAAAATTATCACAAAATCAGCATGGCGTCGCCGTAGCTGTAAAAGCGGTACTGTTCGCGGATGGCGGCCTCGTAGGCGTGCTTCATGAGTGCGTCGCCGCCGAAGGTGCGGACCAAAATCAGCAGGGTCGTGCGGGGGAGATGAAAATTCGTCAATAGGGCATCGACGGCGCGGAACTGGTACGGCGGGCGGATAAATAAATCGGTCAGTCCGCGAAAGGGTTTTAATTGGCCTTCGGCGGCGGCGGTTTCCAGGAGGCGGAGGGAAGTAGTGCCCACGGCAATTATTCTTCCACCCCTTTGCCGGCAGGTTTGGATGATGTCAACGGCGTCGGGCTCGATTAGGCCCCATTCGGAGTGCATTTGGTGCTCCGAGAGTTTGTCGGCCGTGATTGGGCGAAAGGTGCCAAGTCCGACGTGCAGTGTCAATCGGGCGATGATGACTCCGATTTCTTTCAGGCGGCGCAGCAGCGATTCGGTAAAGTGCAAGCCGGCGGTGGGAGCGGCCACGGCCCCGGGCACTCGGGCGTAGACGGTTTGATAGTTTTCGCGGTCGGAGTCGAGCATCTGGCCGTTGCGGATGTAGGGCGGCAGGGGGACGCGGCCGACTCGATCCAGAATGGCGAAGTGATCTTCGTCGGACTGGGGGCGGACGATCCAGGTTCCGTCGGGTTCTTTGACGGTGAGAATCAGGCGGATATCTTCTTTTCCGTCAACTTTGAGGAGAGTAATGGGCTCGCCTGGGGTGAGTTTACCCCTAGTGTGACTCAAAACCCTCCAGGCTTTATCCGGGGCGGCTTCGAGGAAAAGGCCTTCCCATTTCCCCCCCGTATCGGCACGATAACCCAGCAGTCGGGCGGGGATGACCCGGGTGTCGTTCAGTACCAGGCAATCGCCGGCGCGGAGGATCTCGGGCAGATCGCGTATGTACCTGTGGTCCAGGGAGTTGTGTTTGCGATCGACTATGAGCAAGCGGGCGTCGATGCGTGAAATTGCCGGTTCCTGGGCAATTAACTGCCGTGGAAGTTCGTAGTCGTATTGGTCCAGTTCGCTCATAGTTTTCGGTTTGCCGGCCGGAGTTTAGACGAGTTCATGTTTGGGAAAGACATGAGTATAAGGCATTTTTCCCGGGGCGGAAGCCATAGGGGTCATACCCCACGGCGGGGGGGTTGGAGGGGTAAAAAAGCAAACTTGTCTGTTGGCGGTGAAGAGTGTATTCTGTTCGTTCCCGGGACAGGGCAGGGGGATGAGAAAACAGCACTGCTTGCAAGCAAGCAGTGGCACACGCGGAGCGTGGGAACGAGAAAACGAGTATTTTT
This sequence comes from Pirellulales bacterium, assembly GCA_963844755.1. GTDB lineage: Bacteria > Planctomycetota > Planctomycetia > Pirellulales > Thermoguttaceae > JBEKIK01. Next base: position 216,632 of record CAWJPM010000005.1, on the reverse strand, counting down.
TATTGCAAATTGCAAATTGCAAATTGCAAATTGAACGATGATACATTACATTATTCGCGTTATCCGTCCTTTTTTCGCTTAGATTGAGAGTGGAAATGCCGATCGATGGCCACCTATCGGCATTTGGCTCCATCGGTGCGAGAAAAGGAAGGATTTCGCGGGCGGGAAGTGAAGGAAGCCTCCCGAAGTAATTTGCGCCCAATTTCGCGGCCTTTGCCGAACAACGGGGCGCAAGCACTCAACCTCGCTCGGGTGCAAGGACGTGCCTGAGGTTGAGTGGTGTTTTGGCAGTAGGGTGCGTGAAACGCACCGACCACTTTTTGATTGCGGTGCGTTTCACGCGGCCTGCTAAATCAAGGCACACGGAGTGTGCCTGCTATATTCAGTGGTGCCGTTACACGCACCCTACAAAAATCAAAGCCTCGGAGTGTGCCTGCTACATTCAGATGTCAGATGCCCAATCATCATCAGTCCACGTGCCCGTATTTTTGGATGCCGTCGTGCGATGGCTCGATCCGCGTCCGGGGATGGTGATGGTGGACGGCACGTTGGGAGGCGGCGGCCATACTCGGGCGTTGCTGGAGCGGGTGGGGGCGAATGGATTGGTCATCGCGATTGACCGGGATCCGGAGGCGATCGATAAGGGTCAACAAAAATTTGCAGGGATGCCGGTGCGGCTGGCGCAGGCCAACTTTTGCGACTTGCCGGAGGTATTGGAGAGCTTGGACATCAAGACGGTGGACGGAGTGATATTGGATTTAGGAGTTTCCAGCGATCAATTGGCGGACGCCCAGCGGGGATTCAGTTTTTCGCTTACGGGTCCGCTGGACTTGCGGTTCGATCCGATGTCGGGCGAGCCTGCCCGGCGACTGATTAACCGGCTTAGCGCCGAGCATTTGGCGGATTTGATTTTTCATTACGGCGAAGAGCGATACAGCCGGATGATCGCCCGGGCGGTCGTCGAGCAGCGGCGAAACAAACCGATCGAGACGTCGCTGGAGTTGGCGGAGTTGATAAGGCGAACCGTGCCCAGGGCGCGCGAGGAGCGGATCGATCCGGCCACGCGGACGTTCCAGGCCTTGCGAATCGCGGTGAATGACGAGTTGAAATCGCTGGAGATCGGCTTGCGGCGGATACCGGGTTGTTTGCGGCCGGGGCCAGGATGGCGGTGATCAGTTTTCACTCGCTGGAAGATCGGCGGGTGAAGGAGGCCTTTCGCGACGATCAGAGGCTGAAGAATTTGACATCAAAACCGATTCGGCCGGAGGAGGAGGAAATCCAACGGAATCCACGGAGCCGAAGCGCGAAACTGCGTGTGGCCGAACGTGTGGAAATTCAATAATAGTTGCATATAAATCAGGATCCCTGCTAATGTGCGGTGTTAGTTGCCAGCATTTCAAACAGCACTGCTTGCAAGCAAGCAGTGGCACACGACATATTGTTAGAAATATGAAAAATGCTGAAGGGAATTGATTATCGTCAATTTCAGCAAGGAGGTTGAATATGAACAAAGAGGCAAAAATAGGGCTGAGTATAATTCTGGTGTTGATGGTTACATTCGTATCCGTGGTGGCTTGGAGAGTGTATCGTTACCGCGCGGCCGAGCAGGTTTCGGCGGCGGAAGACAAGGACGCGGAAAGGTCGGCCGCGCCGGACAAGGCGGGAAATGAAACATCGGGCATGGCGGACAAAGAGAAAAGCGTGAAACAGTCGGCCGGCCAACCCAGGGTAATTGCCGCTACAACCATGTCCGGCAAACCGCCTGAAAGCGCGGCAAGCGATGAGGACCTGTGGAACACGACATCCGATTTGGGCAGAAAGAAGATTTCGGCCGGCAGCGGATCGGAGTTGAAACGGGGGCCCTCGTACATGCCCGAGCCGCCCAAGGGCGATGCCGAAGATCGGTATAATCGCTATAATAATGCGGACAGGAGGGCATCGATGCAACCGCGGGAACAAGAGGCGCATTGGGGAATTCCGGCGTAGCGGCTGCGGCGGATTATCGCAATGATTCGCGGCGCCAGCGTGCAAGCGCTCCAGCGGCCTCGGGCGGCCGGACATACATCGTGGCCGAGGGCGATTCGCTGTTCGATATCGCCAGAAGCGAACTGGGCAAGGCATCGCGATGGGTGGAAATATATGATCTGAACGCGGACGTGTTAGGGAAGGACATTGATATCTTTGACGCCCGGCACTCGAATCGTTCTGCCGGACGACAATGCGCAAAAGGCCGATCCGCTGTCGCGATATCCATCGATGGAATACCGGAAGTAGAGATGACATTGAAGAAGATCATATCGGGCGGGCAGACGGGCGTGGATCGGGGAGCTTTGGATGCCGCCATTGCGCTGGGCATGGAGCATGGCGGATGGTGTCCGCAGGGCAGGCAGGCCGAGGACGGGCGGATTCCGGATTGCTACCGGTTGGAAGAAACCGATTCGCCCGATTACCCGGTGCGGACCGAGCGCAACGTTTTGGAAGCGACGCCACGCTGATATTCTATCGCGGGCAGCTAAGCGGGGGCACTTTATTGACGCTCCGCCTGGCCGAAGAACATGGGCGGCCATGCCTGGCGGTCGATCTGGATTCACCCATTCCGCCGGGCGAAATTCGCAAATGGCTCGAGGAACATGGCGTGGAAGTGCTGAACGTGGCCGGTCCGCGAGAAAGTCAAAGCCCGGGCATTTCGCAATTGGCCCGGGATTTTATGATGAAGTTGATTAGAATCGCGGGAAAAACACCGGCGCAAGCGCCGGGCTAAACGTTGACTATGTTGGAGCAGCAGTTTAAGTACTGCCCCAACATAGCAAGCCAAACGATGACACATTTTATTAAATGAATTTTGTTCGGCGATGTTTTGTGCCGGGTTGAATGATGTGTGCCGTGACGGCGATTTGCCGGGATTTTCCGTTGCTAGTCATGACGCTGATGGTTTGGGTCTGGCCGTCTTGGAGCTGTAAGGTGGTCTGATTTGAAAGGGTATCGGTATTTGGGGTTCGAATGGGCTGGCCGTCTTTGGGTGTGAAAATGGGGATTCCTTCTTCCACCGGACTGGAGCGGCTGTCATTAATACTTATTTGTAAAGCCACAATTCCTTGTGCGGAAACGCGAGGCGTAAACTGGATTACCGTTCCCACATTCGTAGGAGTGTAACTGTTGGTAGTGCCTACAGTACTCGTTGAAACGCTCGTAATATGAGATTCCTGGCGTCCAAATTTGATTTTTGCCGTTTGATTATCCATTGTGGACAATTCGGCATGCATTAAAGTTTTTCCTTCAGCAGTTTTTTCGGAGATTTTTTTCTCAAAATCCGATAGTGCTTCAGTTAATTGAACTTCTAGTCGCACCATTGCAGGGGGCCGATCGATCTGGTTTAGCAGGCGGCGGACTTCTTCGACGGCGGGGGGCGGACCGCTAATAATCAGGCAATTACCTATGGGTTCGGGCACGATAACCACTTTGTCTTTGACATTCTCGGTTACCCCTTCGCCTTCGGTTTTGAACAGTTTTGTCAGAGTTGTAGCGGCGCTATTGACGGGAATATTCGCCAACCGGCAAACCGTCCTGGCATACCCGTTTTCGCCTTCCTTGGTGGGGATTACCGAAACCGGCCCGGAGACAACAGGAGGAGCGGTTTGAGCGGCCGGACGAATAGGTGAGGATTCGGAAGGTTTAGGGATCGAGGGGAGTGTTTCGTTTCGGCGCGTTTGATCCACAATCGGGGGCATTCTTTCCATTCCGCGTTGAACGGGGGCGGGTTGTCCTTCCGGCGTATCGGTTTGCGCCAAGGCCGGTAATATGCCGTAAATCGAAAATACGAACACAACGCTAATTGTGCGCAGCATGGCCGTGCTCCTTGTGTAAAAGGCGGAAAAAAATCGCTTGGAGTTAGAATGCCGGTTTTTAAAAACCAACTCGGGTTCAGGGTTCGTAAAAAAAATGGCATAGACTAATTATGATTCTGCACTATAAAACAATATTTATTGAACCCCGAACTTTATTGTTAGTTACGGGCGAAGGCCGTTGTAAAAGGTTTTTTTTAAGAAATTTCTCGAGTTATATTTACTTGCTTTATCGCGGTCTTGCAACAGCACGCAAATCACGATCGCCGATCGCGCGGCTTTATGATAAATAAACCGAGGTTGTCGGGAGATTTCCTTAAGGGTGAATGATGTGTGCAGTGACGGCGATTTGGCAGGTTTTCCCGTTGCGAGTGATGGCGCTGATGGTTTGCGGCTGGCCGTCTTGGAGCCGGAGCGTGGACTGATATGAAAGTAGGTCGGTGCTTGGGGATCGAATGGATTTGCCATCTTTGAGCGTGGCAATGACCGCGCCTTCATCTGTCGGACCGGATCGGGCATCTTGAATATTAAGTTCCAAAACCACTATTCCCTCGGGCATTACTCTCGTCTTCAATTTCAGTATAGTTCCCACGTTCATCATAGTTACAGAATTTGTGCTACCCACGTTGTTCATCATGACGCCAGTAACATGTGGTTCCATACGATTAACATGGATGGTCGCTTCTTGGCCGTCCAGTGTGGTCAACTCGGCACGAGTTAAAAGAGACCCTTTTTCTGTTTTTTCGGGGATTTTTTTCGAGGATTCATTATCAGCGGTATTGTCCTTGGCAACATCGGCGTCAGGGGTTTTTTTGGGCTTATCTTCAGGAACATCGGAAAGTCGCACTTCCAGGCGCACGGTTGCCGTGTGCCGGTCCATTTCGCTTGCCAGGCGGTAGACTTCCTCGACCGCGGCGGGCGGGCCGCTTATAAGCAAGCAATTGCTTGCACTGTCGGGTAAAATCACTACCGTGTCTTTAGTAGGTTCGGCGGTTGATTTTGCCTCTAATTTCATCAAGTTTTTCAGGGTGTCCGCGGCATCCTTGGCTGTAAGACATCCCAATCGGCAAACTGCCCGGGTATGCCCATTTTCGCCTTCCTTGGCGGGGATGACCGGGACCGGATCGGGTACGGCGGGCGGAGCGGTTTTTGCGGCCGGACTAGTCGGTGAGGGTTCGGATGGTTTAGCGGGCGAGGCGAGCGGGTTGCTTGGGCGCGTCGATTCGCCGGCTGGAGGCTCGGTTCCCGTTTCGCGTTGAATGGGGGCGGCTTGCTTTTCAGGTGCATCGGTTCTGCGCCGAAGCCGAAAATATGCCGCATGTCAAAATTGACGATGTGATGCAAATGATTCGCACCATGTTCGGGCTCCTTGTATTAGAGACAGAAGACAGCATTATAAAGGCCTTACAGACCAGATGGTAGTAAGGAAGTAATTTTCTACCCGGGGCGTTAGAGTGCCGATTTTAGAACCAACTCGGGTTCAGGGTTCTTGATAATATTCCATCGTTTCACCGTGATTCCGCACTATAAAACGATGTATATTGAACCCTGAACCTTAATGTTGGTTACGGCTTAAGGCCGTTCTAGGAAGGATTTTCCGGGAATTTTTGTGATTTATTTAAACTCACGCGACCAACGGTCGCGGCTTTATAAATAAACCGAGGGGCCGGGAGGTTTCGTTCAAAGAGCCAGTGCGGGGATGACACCCTGGCTCGTTGAAGGACCACACCCCGCGGCGGGCCCTCGGTTTTTATACGCTTAGTATCCGACTCCAATGGAAAGTTGCGGGCTGGAGTAATAAAAACTGGCGCTGGGATAATAGCCGTAATATGGTTGATAAACCGGTTGCGGGATGAATACGGGTTGAGGCGGAAACAGGGTTGAATGAACGCGATAATTCCATAGTGGAGGAAAGGCGTCGTATACAACACCTCCGCCGTAATATGCCCCGTGGTTAACGGGGTGATAATTGCCGTGGTAGCCGCCGTGGTAATATTGATTGACGTGGACTATGTTAGAATGCACTCCGTCGTAGGCCATTAGCGGAACGGACAAAATGCTTAACATGCCGAGAACTGCAATGCCGAGGGTAATGTGTTTCATGGCAAGCTCCTTTCGGATAAATGGTTCATACACGTTATAATGATAGGTGCATTCGCCATGCCAATAATTAGTCGATAGGATGTAACACTATGATTAATAAGGAGTTGTGTAAATCGGCTCAAAATGGATTGGGTCTTGTGTGAAGTCATAATGACGGCGCTATTTATCCTTATGATGACAGCGAGAACATTAGATAACATGGCAAGTAAGATCTTTATAGTTGCAACGAGCTTGTTGGTGTTTGCGGCGTGTTTTTCGATCCGTGAACGGTATTTTTCATCTGAAAAGATTGCCGCCGCTGGACCGGGGAATTATCAGCGTATTGTTTCCATGGCGCCGAGCATAACCGAAACGCTTTATGCCTTGGGATTGAGCGATCGGCTGGTAGGAGTTACCCGATATTGCACATATCCTCCGGAAGTGCAAAGGCTTCCGCGTGTGGGCGGTTTTTTGGATCCGAATTTCGAGGCCATAGTCGCCCTTAAGCCCGATTTGGTGATCCTGCTTGAAGAACACGAGCAATCGTTGCCGGGATTTCAGAAATTGGGTTTGCGGACAACGGTTGTTTGCCACAAGTACATTAACGGAATTATCGAATCGCTGCGGACTGTTGCGAGTGTATGCGGCGTGGAGGATCGGGGGCGGCGGGTTGCCGATGACATACAATCGCGGCTGGATCGGATTCGCGAAAAAATGGCACATTCCAAACGGCCTCGCGTAATGATTTCCATCGACCGCATACAGGGCAGTGGGGGACTGGTGGATGTATATATCGCGGGCGATGACGGGTATTTCGACGACATGATCCAAATGGCCGGCGGTGAAAATGCCTATCACCGATCATTGGCCCGGTTTCCAGTGGTCTCGACCGAAGGCATTATGCGGATTAATCCCGACGTGATTGTGGACTTGGTATCGGGTGTGGATACGGAGCATTTTCAATCGGAGAATACACTGGCCGATTGGCAGGGATTGGCCGGCGTGGAGGCTGTAAAGCGGCATCGGGTTTATATGTTTAATCGGGACTACTCGACCGTGCCCGGCCCGCGTTTTATTCGGTTTGTGGAGGATTTGGCCAGGTTGCTGCACCCGGAGTTGGACTGGAACGATTCATGAACAACATCCCTTACCCTAACCCTCTCCCAAAGGGAGAGGGGATAAGTGAAAGTCCTCACCCTAACCCTCTCCCAAAGGGAGAGGGGATTAGCGACAAAAACCCCCGGTGTGTTCACCGGGGGCTAAATAATGTGGTGTTGGAGGCGAAAAATTTCTCCATTTCACTGGGAGGAAAAGAGATTTTACGCGAGGTATCGTTTTCGGTTTGCCGCGGGGAATATGTGGCGATAGTGGGTCCTAACGGGGCGGGCAAGACAACGTTGCTTAAGTGTTTCGATCGGTTGCTGACGGGCGGAACTGGGGAATTGGAAATCGAGGGCATGGAGCACAATCGGTTTCGCCAGAAAGACCTGGCCCGGCTGGTGGCTTACGTACCCCAGGCCGACAGCCGGATGATTCCCTTTAGCGTGGAACAATTCCTGCTGATGTGCCGGTATCCGCATCTAAGTCCGTTTTCGCCGGCGGGCAAAAAAGATCGGCTGGCGGTAAGCGAGGCCATGTCGAGGACGAATACGGCCGAGTTTGCCGGGCGGCGGATATCGACGCTCAGCGGCGGGGAACGGCAAAAAGTATACATTGCCGCCGCGCTGGCCCAAGGGCGCATATCTGGCTGCTGGACGAGCCGACGACGTTTTTGGATTATAACAGGCAAAACGAAATTCTGGCCTTGATGGCGTCGGTCAACAAGGACATCGGAGTCACGATTCTGGCCGTCACGCACGACCTGAATCACGCGGTGTTGGAAACGGATCGGGTGGTGGCGCTGAAGGAAGGCAGAGTGGTCTTTAACGGCCCTCCGGCTGAGATCATGAAAGCGGATGTACTGGAGCGGATTTATGATACGCCGCTTTTGCTGGTCGATCATCCGTTGGAAAAAATTTCCATGATTGTTCCACCCGGAGCAAGCTCCGGGGCTAAACGATGAATACGATATTATTCATATGACATTCAAGATACGATGAGCATGAATCGGTCCTTGATACTTGCCGGATTGTTCGCACTGGCCGTGTTGGTAGTGGCGGCGGCGCCGTTTTGGGGCATGGAATCGATTCCCATCGGGGCACTTTGGGGCTCGGCCGACGATGCGGTGAAGATCGACATCCTTTGGAAACTGCGAATTCCACGGGTGGCGATGGCATTTTTGGCGGGCACGGCATTGGCTTCAAGCGGCATGAGTTTTCAGGCCATGTTTCGCAATCCGCTGGCCACGCCGTTTACGCTGGGCATATCGAGCGGGGCGTCACTGGGTGCGGCCTTGTGCATTCAACTGGGCTGGAGTTTTTCGCTGCTGGGGATTCCCGGCGTTGCGTTGTCGGCTTTTTGCGGGGCGGTGACGACCATTGTTCTGGTTTACACCTTGACGACGCGTGCGCCTCAGGGTTCGAGTACGGCCACGATGTTGCTGGCGGGCGTGGCGATAAGTTTCTTTTTTTCCAGCTTGATTCTTTTTTTACAATATATGAGCGATTTATCGCGGACGTTCCGCATGATCCGCTGGGTGATGGGCGGCATGGAAAACGTGGTCGATTTCGGCGAGGTGCTGACGGTGCTGCCGTTTGTGGTCGCGGGATGCCTGATAATCGCCTTTTTGACGCACGAGTTGAACCTGATGTTGATGGGCGAGGATTTCGCCGTCAGCCGCGGGGTGGCAATAAATTTCACCAAGATGTTGCTGTTTTTCGCGGTATCGCTGATGGTGGGCGCGGTGGTGGCGTTTTGCGGGCCGATCGGATTCGTGGGGCTGATGGTTCCGCATATTTGCCGCATGCTGGTGGGAGCGGACCATCGCCGGCTTTTTCCGGCCACTTGGCTGTTGGGCGGGGCGTTTCTGGTGGTGTGCGATACGGTCGGGCGGACGATCATGGCACCAACCGAACTGCCGGTGGGCGTGATCACGGCATTGCTGGGCGGGCCGTTTTTCCTGTGGCTGCTTTTTGGTCGCAAATCGGATTTTCAAGAGTTATAATGATTACATGCGGTCTTGAACCGTAGGGTGCGTGCTTGCACGCACGTGATTATGCGGGAAAACACCGTACGTGCTTGCAAGCACGCACCCTACTTGATTTTTCCGTAACATAAACATGATGGGAGTGATTATGTTCGGTTTAGAAAAATTTGATCCGGCCGATCCGCAATATGCCACGCTGGTAGTCGATGCCATTCTTGCCGAGGGGCGGGCAAGCGGGGCCAGCGATCTGCATTTGCAGCCGGGCGGGGATGGATTGGAACTGAAATACCGGCTTAATGGAGTGCTGGCGGCGGCGGCGGTGTTTTCGGCCAAATTGGGACCGAACATCATCGCCAGGCTGAAGGTAAAAGCCGAACTTTTGACATATCATACCGACCGCCCCCAGGAAGGCCGCATCCGCACGCCGGATAGCGACGTGGAAATGCGGGTAAGCACTTTTCCAACCTTGCACGGCGAACGGGCGGTGGTGCGGTTCTTTGGCGGATCGGGTTTGTATCAGCGATTGGACGATCTTGGCCTTCCGGCCGACGTGCTATCGGCATTGCGAAATTTGCTGGCGGAGACATCGGGGGCTATCATAATATCCGGGCCGGCAGGCAGCGGGAAAACCACTACTGCTTATGCTTGTTTGCGCGAGATCGGCCAACAGACCTCCGCGGCAAGGAGCATGGTTTCCATCGAGGATCCGATCGAAGTGGCGGTAGACGGCGTGGCGCAGTCGCAGGTCAATCCGCAGGCAGGACTTGATTTGTCCTCGGGATTGCGATTTCTAATGCGGCAGGATCCGGAGGTGATATTAGTGGGTGAAATCCGCGACCGGGCCACGGCCGATGCGGCCATGCAGGCCTCGTTGACCGGCCACTTGCTGTTGACGACGTTTCATGCCGGCAGCGCGGCCGAAACCGTGAGCCGGCTGTTGGACATGGGCATAGAACCCTATATTCTGCGGAGCGGTTTGCTGGCGGTGCTCAATCAGCGATTGCTGCGCCAATTGTGCGATTGCGCCCGGGAATCCAGCGATCTGGAGGACCGATTGGGTCTAAATGTGCAACGAGTGCGCCTGCCCGTAGGTTGCGAGGCATGCCGGGGGACCGGATATAAGGGGCGGTTTTTGATTGTGGAATTGGTGGTTTTGATCCGCACCGACCTGGGCCGGGCGGTCCTTTCCCGGGCGGATACGGCGGAATTGGAAAAATCTGCCTTGCAAGCCGGGATGGTGAGCCGGTGGACCAGGGCGTGCCAGGCGGTCGACGCCGGGCAGACATCGCCGGCCGAAGTCCGCCGGGTTTTAGGATTCGGCGATAAATAGATGGCTGGCGGGGGAATTCGTACCGGCTGTTGTTAGCCGCCGGCTATCTTATGCGACGTTAGTTTTGCCTATCAATAGCTTTACCGGGTGTATCCGATCATCCATTGCCCCAACCAGGGCATTTTCGTAATTTTTAAAAAATTACTACTTTACTTTGGCAATTAACATTGATATAAATATATAGTTCTCGGGCATGAGAATCCAATGCCCCCCGGTGTATTCACCGGGGGCTAAATAGTGCGACATCCTCTAATATTTTATATTTGAGTGAATGTTCCATGCCCACGAACGACCCTGCCCAATCCACCCCCGATCACGCTCGATCAACTCACCGCGCTGAACGATGAGATTGCCGCATTAGTCCGATCAGGCGTGCCTCTGGAGACAAACCTGGCCGCAATTGGCGAAGATTTGCCGGGATCTCTTGGCAATATCACCACTTTATTGGCCCAGCGCGCCGGCCAAGGCGAGTCGCTTCCGGAATTGATTTCCAAGTGTTCGGCCCAATTTCCGCCGGTTTATCGCGCGGTGATCGAAGCCGGTTTGCGAGCCGGGCGTTTGTCGGCGGCGTTGGAATCTCTATCCGGCAGCATTCGCCGCCTGGCCGAAACCCGGCGGAGCATGATTTCAGCCGCCTTGTATCCTTTTATCGTGGTGATTCTGGGCTGGCTGAGTTTTGCATTTTTTTCCGGCATACTTGCCCCGGGCCTGGCCAAAGATTTCACGGCCTTGCAAGTTCCCGGCCGTGGAGTTTTTGTAGTCTTGGCCTGGGTCGGACGCGGGGCGATCTACTGGGGACTGGGCGTGCCGATTTTGCTGGTGCTGCTGGCTTATCTGGTGTGGCAGGGATCGCGCCGGGCCACGTGGATCGGGGCAACGGGCCTGGGCCGGCTGGCGGCAAAAATGCCTTGGTTCGGGTCGATGTTAACCTGGTCGCGGAATTCCGCTTTTGCCGACATACTGGCGCTCTTGGTGGAAAACTCGGTGCCCATGCCCGAGGCCCTTGATGCTGGCGGCCGAGGCCTCCGGCGATATGCGACTGATCGAAGCCGCCCGGCATGCGTCGGACATGATCAAAGGCGGACAAAGCCTTGTTGGGCAAGACGGGGAATTAACGGCGTTTCCCCCGCTGTTGCGCTGGCTATTGCCCGCGGCATCACAACAAAATATCCTTGTGCCGGCCTTAAAACACGCCGCCGAAATGTATAACCGCCGGGCGGAACATCAAGCCGACCTGCTTCGGGTGTTTACTCCGGTGGTTCTGACGGTGTGCATTTCCGGCGTGATTACTTGTTTATACGCTTTGACATTATTTATACCCTATACCACGATGCTCCGCGCATTGGCACACGCATGAATCAAAATTGGAAAATTGGGTGGCATGTCCACGCTTGCGTGGACATGCTGCCGTATTATCGCACTGCCAACATGCCCACGATAAACGTGGGCATGGCACCCTAGTTGTCCCTAAAAGAAATAATTATGAGTTCGGCCGATTCACCAAACATTGCTTCGTCCATGAGACTTTCGGCAGCCGAGGCCGCCGAGTTGGCGGCCGGCGTGGCCGAGTTGGCCAAGGCTGGTTTGCCGCTGCCGGCGGGCCTGCGGGCCTTGGCAGAGGAATGGCCCACGCGCCGGCTGCGCTGGGTGTTGCTCGATCTGGCCGACAAGATTGAGCAAGGCGTGTCGTTGGAAGACGCGCTGGGGGCCATCGGCGGGCGATTGCCGGTTCATCTGCGGGGGCTTATTACCGCGGGCATCCGCAGCGGCCATCTGGCCGAGGCGCTGGAACAATTCGTTGACCTGGAGCGGACGCAACACGAACTGCGCAGGCTGGTATGGTTAAACCTGGCTTATCCGACTTTCTTGATGGTTGTGATGAGTTTTTTGGCGATATTACTATGTTTGTTCATCGTACCTCAGTTTGGACATACATTGCGAGAGTTCAAAACAGATCTTCCACCAATAACAAAATTGGTACTCGAGGGGGCCAGGCCTTTTGCATACGGACTAATAACAATAACAGTGATATTTTTGGCTTTCCCTCTGATTCTAAGCATACGGATAATAAATTCCTGGATATCGCCGGCGTTTTACATACTGCCATTCATCGGTCCGCTGTTGAGATGGAGTCAGATGGCCCGATTTTCGAGGTTGATGGCGATGCTGCTGGGGCAACAAATCCCGCTTCCGGAATCCTTGCGTTTGACAGCAAATGGCGTGCAGGACGCATATCTGGCCCGGGCGTGCCGCGGGGTAGCGGCGGAAATCGAGCAGGGCCGGCCGCTAGGCGAGAGTATCGGGGCAAGATGGCAATTTTCCTGCGACTTATTGCCCTTGATCGAAGTAGGCGAGAAGGCTTCGACGCTTGGCAGCGCATTTCAATCGGCCGCCGAGATGTTCGAGGGCCGGGCAAACACGCAGGGCCGAAACCTGGAAGTATTTTTATTGCCCGCCACTTTCCTTTTGATCATCTGTTTCTGCGGTGTAATTGTGGTGGGACTGTTTATGCCTTTGATTGCACTAATTACAAGACTGACAGGCGGAACGCCACATCAATATTCACAACAGCAGAGTCATACGACGACGGCAACTCAGTCGGTTGTAATCTCCATTGGGCTGATAGTAGCAGGAATCGCATTTTTAGTGATTGTTCGCGTGTTAGCAAGACCGAGAAAACTAATCGGCGAGAATTTTGAATCCATCACAACTGTAATTTGTTGGATATTTATTGTTCTCGGGCTAATTGGCCTTTCATTTTCGCTGGTTTTGTTAACATCTTGGATTGTATTAATAGCGACACTTTTCGTAGTAATAGAAATTCAGCGGCGATATTATAAATCTAAACAGAATACGCTGCTCTGGTCGCTGGCAATTTCCGCCGAAAAGGGGATTCCTCTGGTTCCGACCCTCGAGGCCTTTGCCCGGGGAAGCGGCGGACGGATGGCCGAAAAAACCCGTAGATTGGCTCAATTGCTTAACTCGGGCGTTTCGCTTGCCCGACGCCATCGATCAAGTTCCGGGCATTTTGCCTCAAAAGGTGTTGCCGCATGATCCGCGTGGGATATGAGTCCGGCGCCTTGGCTAAATCGTTGCGGCAGGCCGTATCGTCGCGAGACTTATTCACCGTCATTGGAAATTCCTTGTTCGCCAGGTTGGTTTATATTGGCATGGTGATAATTTACGGCACGGGCGTCCTTACTTTCATGTTAATAAAGATTGTCCCCAACTATGAAAAAATATTTCGTGATTTTAGGACCGAATTACCGGGAATAACAACAGCTTTAATAGGAGCGTCGAATTTTGTCATGTCAATTTGGATTTATATTCATGCTGTTATTCCTGTTGTTTATTGGGCTGATTATTTATTTGATGGCTTATTACATAGGCTGGATCGATTTTAGACTGCCAGGATTTGCATGGATTATGCGGCGCAGGCACGCGGCGATAATTCTGGACAGTCTGGCCCTGGCGGCCGAAAGCAATCAGCCGCTGGGCAATAGCGTGTTGACCTTGGCCGGGACGTATCCTCAATCGAGCATTCGCCGAAAACTGAGCTACGTGGGCGTGGAAATTCACATGGGCAGGGATTGGAGCGAAAGCCTGTGCAGTCATGGATTGATCAAGCCGGCCGATCAGGCGGTCCTCAAAGCGGCCCAGCGGGTGGGTAATTTGCCTTGGGCCATGCGCGAGATGGCCGACAGCAATCGACGCCGCCTGGCCTACCGGCTCAGCGCCTTGGTGCAAGTGGCGTATCCGCCGGTCATAATATGCATCGGCTTGATGGTAATGTTCATTGTGGTGGCATTGTTTTATCCGCTTATTACTTTGATTATGAGGTTGGCGGGGACGATGAAACGGCACACGGAGTGTTTTGTAGGGGATAATGCACCACATGCAGATGCTGCTTGCATTTACAATGGTGGTGTGACGATGAAGCGGCGGGATATATTTGCTGGAAATGGCCGTGGCCGGCGTGCTGTTCTGGCATTAATGACGCTGTGCGTGCGATATTTCGCGGTCACGGCGACGCAGCGCCGGGCGTTGGACCATCGGCAAGCGGCGCTGGGCGAGGCCGCCAACGTAATGGAACGGGTAACCGCCCGGCCGTGGAGCGATTTGACGGCCGAAGGACTGGCGAAAATATCGCTTTCGCCGGAAACCAAACTGGCTTTGCCCGATGGAGAACTCAAAATCGAACTTGCCGATGAAGATGCGAAACCGGAGGCCAAACGCATTACCGTGACGATCCGCTGGCAGGATGATGAAGGCCAGTGGACCCAACCGGTGCGGCTTGTGGCTTGGAGGTATCGACGATGAAGCGGCGGCGCGGAATTTTTTTGATCGAGATGCTGGTTGTCATAACCGTTGGCGCCGCGCTGGCGGGCATTGCCGTATTCATGCTGTATGCGCTGATGATAAGCCACGACACCGGCCGGGAACACTTGGAAAACTGCCGAACCATAAGCCGCCTGGCGGAACAGTTCCGCGGCGACGTGCATTCGATGCAAAAAACATCGGCGGACGGCAAAGAAACGGAAATCGAACTTCTGCCCGAGGCGGCCAATGATGCTAAAGTGCGATATCAGTGCTTGGACGGCCGAGTCGATCGCTGCGAACTGCAGGGCGAAAAGACGGTGCGGCAGGAATCGTACATGCTGGGGCCTGACATGGAGGCGTCGATCAAGACAGAGGCACAGGGCGACGCAACCATTATCGGTATTGCAATATCGCCAAAGCAGCAAACGGAAAAAGTTTATCATGCATTTCCGATGCGAATTGAAGCCCTGCTGGACCTCGACCGGCGGCTAACCAAGCCGGCCAAGGGGACAATCCCAATTTCGCAACCCGAAAATCGGGACAGTCCCCCGTCCGTGACGGAGGACGAGCCATGAACCTATTAAGGGAAAAAAGGCGGGGAGTGATATTGATCCTGGTTCTGGCCTGCCTGGCCATTGCGAGCGTGCTGTTGATTACCGGAATAAAATTGGCCCTGTCGTCGCACCATGTTTCGCGGACCTTCGGTTGGAGCGTACAGGCGCAATGGTTAGCCGAATCGGGCTTGGAGCGGGCGGCCGCGCAACTGGCCGCCGACGCCGATTATTCCGGCGAAACATGGAATATTTCCGCCAAAGATCTGGGCGGCGATGATGCGGGGACGGTAAAAATCGAAGTCAAACCGGTTCCCGAACATGACAACCGCCGCCTGGTCAAAGTTGAAGCCGACTTTCCCGACGATCCGCTGGATCGCGTGCGATATAGCAAAGAATTAACCTTGGAATTGCCATAGAATGTGACGGATGCCACGAGTGGCTTGACCAACTGAGCACTGCTGGCAAGCCAGCAGTGGCACCCAATTAGAGAACAGAAAATAACAGGAGATATCCCATGAAACGCAAAAAACATTTCGCATTTACACTGGTGGAATTGCTGGTGGTTATCGCGATCATTGGAATTTTGATATCCATGCTGATGCCGGCGATTCAAGCCGCCCGGGAAACGGCGCGGCGGGCAGAATGCACGAACAACATGATGCAGTTGGGCATGGCCCTGTCGGACTACCAATCGGCGCACCAGATCCTTGCCGCCCGGAACGATCGACGATAAGGGACCGATTCAAAACATCGCCAAAGGCAACCATATAAGCTGGCTGGTGCAGATATTGCCGTACATCCAGGAGCGCACGACTTATAAAAATATCGATTTATCGGCGGGCGCGTATGCTCCGCAAAACGCCGACGCGCGCAGGCTTTCGATCGCCATGTTCAAATGTCCCAGTTACGCGGGCCTGGAAAATCACGAAACGCCGCTAAGCAACTATGCCGGGTGCCACAACGGCGTTGAGGCCCCGATCGATGAAAACAACAACGGCGTGCTGTTTCTGAACAGCCACATCAGGGACAAAGACATAACCGACGGGGCGGCCAATACGATTTTCGCGGGCGAGAAGAGCGGCAGCCAATGGGACCTGGGATGGATGTCGGGGACCCGCGCGACCCTGCGCAATTGCGGCACCCCGCTGGACGAGACAATGCTTGACGACGGCCCGCACTACTATGCACCAGAACCCGGTCAAGAGCCCGCGGTAAAGCCCGCCGCAGCGGAGAAAACCGCTGATGCGGAAAAGCCGGCCGCGGCTGAGGCTGCCGAGGCGACGGAAAAACCGCCGAGCCGGAGAAACCGGCCGCGACTGCGGCGGAGGAGAAACCCGCCGAAGAAAAAGAAAAACCGGCCGCGGCAAAAACCTATTCCGATCTATACGTGGGAGGATTCGGATCTTACCACCCCTACGGAGTCAATTTCCTTTTCGGCGACGGCGCCGTCCACTTCACCAGCAAAGATATCGATCTGAAATTGCTGGAACAACTGGGCAACCGGGCTGACGGCAAACTGCTGGAAGGCGGTCCCACGCGCGGGCAATAGTCCGCATTTTCCAACACGGCCAGACACGGAGCACACGGAGAAGGCGATTTTTTTTGTGGTCGGCGGGACGGTCGCATGTGCGAAGATGTTAATCTAAGCATCTTTCCAAAGCTTTGTTCGTTGTATTGACCGCTGATTTATTTGCTGATATTCTGCTGATTGGCATTTTAGTTGTGCACCGCGAAACCACTAGCGGTTTTTTTGCACAGTGCAATTCAAGCATCTTGTGCCCTCCGTGTCTCCGTGTTGATAATAAACCTTAATGATTTTGCTCGAAGTTGAAGCCGTACGGAAACATTTTGGCCCGGAGCCGGTCCTGGACGGGGTGAGTTTCGACGTCCGGCCGGGCGAGCGGATCGGGTTGGTGGGCCCCAACGGGTGCGGGAAAACGACTTTGCTGCGGATTTTGGCCGGGCACATCGAACCCGACGGCGGCGCCTGCCGCGTTCATTCAACGGTCCACTTGGGCTTTTTAGAGCAACAAGCGAAATTCGAGCCCGGCCAAACGGTGTACGATGAGGCCAAAACGGCCCTGGCCGCGATGATCGCCTTGCAGGAAGAGGCGATGGCGGTAGCCGAGGAAATCGGCCAGAGTCCCGATCCAGTGGAGCACAAACGGCTTGCCGCCAGGTACGATCACCTGCAACACGAACTGCGGAGCAACGACGCCTACAATCTGGACCACAAAATCCAGCGGGTGCTGGATGGGTTGGGATTCGCACGCAATTGCTTCGACCAGCCGATCGCGTCGCTTAGCGGCGGCGAGCAAAACCGGCTGATGCTGGCCAAACTGCTGCTGGCCGAACCGAACTTGATGATCCTGGACGAGCCTTCGAACCACCTCGATCTAGCGGCCACGCAGTGGATCGAGGATTTTTTGCTCGAGGCTTCGGCGGCCTTGATCGTCGTCAGCCACGACCGGTATTTTCTGGATAAAGTGACCAACCGCACGCTGGAACTTTTTCACGGCACGATCGAGTCGTACACGGGCAATTTCTCGGCCTATTGGCTGCAAAAGGCCGAACGCATGCTGGTTCAACGGCGGACATTCGAAAAGCAGAAAGAGGAAATCGAAAAGACCAAGGATTTTATCCGCCGCAACGCATACGGGATGAAACACGCCCAGGCCGAAGACCGGCGGAAAAAACTGGAGCGTTTGGAGGCCGATCTAGTGGCTTCGCCCCGGGAAATCGCCGCCCCGTCGATGACTTTTCCACCGGCCGCACGTAGTGGCGACATCGTGGTACGGGCCGAGCACGTGGCAAAAAGTTTCAACAGCCCGCTGTTCGACGATCTATCGATCGACATTATCCGCTCGCAGCGCTGGGCGCTTTTGGGACCCAACGGATGCGGGAAAACCACGCTATTGCGCTGCTTACTGGGATTGGAACAGCCGGACAAAGGCAGCATTGTTTTGGGGCAGGGTCTGGCGGCAGGCTACTTCGACCAGCAACTGGCCGCTCTGGACGACGACGCCGCGGTTGTCGATGCCATCCGCCCGGAGCGAAAACAACTCGTCATGCAACAGCGGCGCGACCTGTTGGCCCGGTTCGGCATTACCGGCGACACGGCTTTGCAAAAAGTTTCCAGCCTGAGCGGAGGCGAACGATGCCGGGCGGCATTGGCTCGCCTGTCCGCGGACGAGGCAAATTTTCTGGTGCTCGACGAGCCGACGAACCATCTGGACATCTGGGCCCGCGATGCCCTGGAAAGGGCGATCAAAAACTTCGACGGCACAGTGCTGCTGGTGAGCCACGATCGGTATTTTCTCAACCGGGTGGCCGATCATCTTCTGGTCTTCGAGCCGGACGGGGTGCGGATTATCGAAGGCAATTACGACGAGTATCAATTGCAACTAAGGAGTAAAGTGGAGGAGACGCAAGATAAACCGAAAAACAAGGAGCGGCCCAGATCGGGCAAAGGCGGGCAAAAGTCGAGAAAATCTCCAAAAATATCCGGCAAACCCAGTAAAAAATCGTCTAAAAAGCCGAGCAAAAAACGCCGCTTTCCCTTCCGCAAAGTATCGGACCTGGAAGACGAAATCTTCATTCGCGAAACCTTGGTGCAAAAGTATCAACAAGAACTCGCCCAGCCCGATACACTGCGCAACGGTGACCGCGTGCGCTCGATAACAGCCAAGATAGCCGAGGAGCAAGAGGAATTAAAAACGCTCTACGAGCACTGGAACGAGGCGACGGAATTGAACTGGTAGAACCCCGAACCCTGACCTCTGAACCCTTAAATTTGCTCGCCCAGGAGTACGGGCATGCGGGGGTTGCGGGTCATGATTTGATAGTAGTGGGAGGCGGGCTGGGTGAGCATATAGACGTGCGCGCGGGCGCGCTCGTCGCGAATCAAAACGCCGCGGATCATGCCCTCGGGAATCAAAAACCAGACGCCGCGCTCGAAGCCCAGGGCGGCGGGGATATCGACCGGCTCGGGATTCAAGTGCCGCCACAGGCCTTCTTCCAGAGTTTCCCGGCGGCACCAGCCGGTGCGGGGCAGGGCGGATTGCTGGCAGTCGCGGTTTCCCCAGGGATAAATGCCCAACCGGTCGCCGTACCAGGCGGGCAGTTCGGCCCGCGGATCGCGATAAAGAAAGCGCAACTCGTGCGAATCGCCCGGCTCGCGCAGGATCAAACGCCGGCGCTGTGTGCGAAGCAGCGTTTCGGGCAATTCATCAATCGGCAAGGCAATTCCGGTACACATCGCCGCAATTATTTCGCATAAAAAACAACACGGAGTCACGGAGGCCACGGAGAATAAACAACTAAAACAGCAATCGAAATTCGCCATTGCGATTAGTTCTATACATGTTTTCATACGATATGCATAAGTTCGTTTGATTATTATTTCTCCGTGTTCTCGGTGTCTCCGTGGTGAGATATTAAGGTCTGCAATTTGCAATCATTCTCCTAAAAGCAGGTTTTTCCGTAGATGTCGCAAATGTCGTAGGAGCTGGTTTCGTCGCTGTATATGTCGTCCAGGGGCAGGGTAGCGCCGCTGCGCAGGGCGAATCGGCCCACGCGGCGGTTGATCGAGCGCTTCACCTCGGCAATGGCTTTTTGCTTTGGCGTGGACTGTTCGAATAAACTCCGCTGTGCGAATTGCCGGGCGGAGAGGTTTTCGGCGATCAGGTGCATGTAGGAGACCACTCGCCCGGCCGGCCAGCAGATTTTCAGCAACTGCAGTGCGGCGGGATGCAGGATGTGGAAATCGGCGGTGGCGGCGGAAAGGCTTACCCGACAGGCGGCCCCGCCGCCGTCTTTGAATTCCAGGTGCATGGCCAACTGGTCGCAATACACCTGGTGATGATCGAGGGCCTCGACCAGCCGTTCGGCGTTTCGGGCGGCCCAGCCGGTGAGCCGGTCCGTGATCGGCGGTGGCAATGCCCAGGCTTCCGCCGCGGCTGAGATTTTTGTGGGCCGGGCGCATGGTGTTAAGGGGCAGGGCAGGGGCGCCGTTCAGTTCCCACCACAAATCCTCGCCGCGTTTGGTCAGCAGGCGGCGGATTAGGCGGCGATCGGCGCGGGCGAAATCCTCGCACGTGCGGATGCCGTAGGGTTCCAGGCGGCGGGCGCTGCGCCGGGCGATGCCGGTGATTTTTTCCACTGGGCGGCCGCAAAGCAGGCGATCGACGTCGGCTTGCTCCACGGCCGCGACGCAGCCGAAGGGTTTTCCGGAACTGGACGCCAATTTGGCCAGGGTCTTCGAGAGCGACACGCCCACGCTCACAGGCACGCCGGTCCGCTCGAGGATGGCCTGTTGCAGGGTCTTGGCTTCGCGGAAATCGATCCGCTCGGCGTCGAAAAACATTTCGTCGATGGAGTAGTATTCCACGGCTGGGCTGAAGCTGCGTGTGACATCGAGTATGCGGCGCGAGAGGACTTCGTACCACTCGAAATCGCGTTTGACGAAGATCGCCTCCGGGCAAAGGGGCAGGGCGTCCCAGATGGGCATGCCGGTGGTCACGCCGCGAGCCTTGAGTTCGTAGCTTTTTGCGATCACGCATGCGCCCTGGTTGCTCAATACGCCCACGGCCCGGCCGCGGAGGCAGCGGTGGCGGACTCGTTCGCAGGACACGTAGAAGCAATCGGCGTCGAGATGTGCAATGCGTCTTGTCATATACATTAGTATACATGTACATCTGTATATTTCAAGATCGGTTGCAAAACAATGAAAAATTATCCAAAAACACCGTTCCGCCAGGAGAAGGTCAGGGTGACGACGATTACACCCATAGTATTAGTAGGCACATTCCGTGTGCCATATCCATAACACACAGAGTGTGCTGTCTATGCTTTTTGCCGTACAGCCAACACTTTCGCACACGGAGTGTTCGGGTTACAATCGTAAGCAAGACCTAATGCACGTAAACCACGCGAAATCCGAAGAATGGTAAACGCTCCGATGGCGACCTGTGGTTGCGGTTTGACGAGCGAGAGGTCATTGAGATGCCAGAAAAATAATTGCCGCCCCGCAACACGCGGTCCGCGCCGGCAGATGGGCCTTTTGGATCCTCCGGGGGGGATTGCTTGTAATATCCCGCATCGTACCAATCAGTGCACCATTCCTCTACATTTCCATACATGTCATACAATCCCCAGGCATTCGGTTTCTTTTCGCCCACTGGATGCGTATGTTCTTGCGAGTTTCCACTGAGCCATGCATAGTCTCTCAGAACATATTGTTTATCGACACCGCCAAAGCTATACATTGTTGTGCTACCGGCCCGGCAAGCGTATTCCCACTGGGCCTCGGATGGCAGGCTAAAGTTCGCCCCGGTACTGGAGAATTTTTCCTCGATCTTTTTCAAAAATGCCTGGCAGTCCTCCCAGCTCACATTTTCCACAGGATTTTGCGGGCCCGTAGAGTTGCTCGGGTTGTTGCCCATCACCGCCTCCCATTGTTTCTGGGTAACCTCATACTTGCCGATGTAGAATGGCTTGGTGATTGTCACCTTGTGTGGCGGTTTCTCATCACTGAAGCCATTGTTGTCTCCCATCATGAACGAGCCGGGCCGAATAAGCATCAATTCCATCGTCACGCCGTTTCCGAGATCCAGCGTGACCATTTTTTTTGGTTCCTGTACCGCCTCGACATTTGGCTCTTCTGCTTTTGAGCTACACCCTTGCACGCAAACCAACAGCAAGATCAAAATACCCGCAAGCCTTCTTGTCAGATTTAGACAATTCGTAAACATGGCAATTCCCTCAAATTTGGTCTGAATACATGATATAACATAACCCCCATAAGGAGTAAATATATCAGTAATCGAGTAAATGTCAACGAAACGAAGCATGCAGGGACCACTTAGGCAGACATTTTTTAAAATCATGGTAAAATAGATGAACTCCAGAAGTTTTGCCGATTGTCACGAACATCTGAAAGGATCCATACGATGCGACGCATACTGCTGCCGGGCTGGTTGATCTTGGTTTTGAGCGTATCGGTTTCGCGTGGCGCAGACCGAGGCTGATAAATCCAAGGCCGAAACGCCCCAGGCAAAGTCCGAACAAGCGGAGAAGGACAAGGCCAAGGACAAAAAGGAAAAGGAAGCGGACAAATCGCAGTCGGAATTGGAATCTGTCGAGGCCAAGGCCATGGAAGCGGTTGAAGAAAACCTGGCCAAACTCAAGGCCGCGTTAGGAGTCAAGGGCGAGAAAGAGGCGGCGAAACCAGAGGAGAAAAAAGCCGGTCCGGAGGGCGAAGCTCAAAAGTCGGCCGACAAAGAAAGAGAAAAGGCTTTGGAAAAGGAAGTGGAAAAGGCGGAGCAGGAAACCGCTGCCAAGAAAGCGGCCGCAAAAAAACCCAAGGTGGTTTGTTTCACCTTGCACGGCGAATATCCCGAGGGTCCGGCGAGCGCGGACCTGTTCAGCGAGGTGCGGCCTTCATTGTCCGATATAATTGGGCGGATCGACGCCGCGGGCAAAGACAAAGACGTGGCGGCCGTGTGGATCAAATTGGAAGGCTTATCGGCAGGGCGGGGAAAGATAAACGAGCTGCGCGGGGCCATCGCCCGGCTGCGCAAAGCGAACAAACCGGTGTACGGCGAATTGGTGACCGCCGAAGCGGGCGAGTACCTGGTGGCCTCGGCATGCGATGAAATTTTCATGCCCGAGTCGGGCACGCTGATCATTCCGGGCGTGCGGGCGGAGATGATGTTCTACAAGGGATTATTGGACAAGATCGGGGTGGAATTCGACGCCTTGAAAATGGGCAAGTACAAAGGGGCGTTCGAACCGTTCACGCGCCGCGACATGAGCCAGCCGCTGCGGGAAAGCCTGGAATCGCTGGTCGACGACTTTTACAACGAAATGACCGCGGCCATCGCCGCCGATCGGCACACGAGCGATTTGGTGGTGAAGTCGCTGATGGATCACGGATTTTTCACGGCCGAGGGCGCGAAAAAGGCGGGACTGATCGATCAAGTCCTGTACGACGATCAATTCGAGAAGCGGCTGCAAAAAAAACTAGGGGCCGAGTCCTTGGATATCATCACCAATTATAAGGCGAAAACCATCGAGACCGATTTTTCCGGCATCGGCGGACTGATGAAATTCATGGAACTATTGACGGGCGGAAAGCCCTCGGAAACCGCGGACAAGAAAGTAAAGATCGCCGTGGTATACGCCGTGGGCACGATCATGGAGGGCAAGAGCTCGTCGAGCATGATGGGCGAGTCGGTATTGGGATCGAAAACTCTTGTCGCCGCATTGCGCAAAGCGGCCGAGAATCCCAAGGTCGCGGCGGTCGTGCTGCGGATCGACAGCCCGGGCGGATCGGCCACGGCCAGCGACCTGATTTGGCGGGAAACGGTCCGCATGCAAAAACCGCTTATCGCCAGCATGGGCGACGTGGCCGGCAGCGGCGGTTATTACATAGCCATGGGGGCAAATAAAATCTATGCCGAGCCGGGCACTTTGACGGGTTCCATCGGCGTGTTGGGCGGCAAGGTAGTGCTTGCGGGCTTGTTCGATAAACTGGGCCTTGACACCGAAGTCATAAGCCGGGGCGCAAACAGCGGTACGCTCTCTTCGACGAAATCGTTTACGCCGGAGGAGCGGCGAGTTATGATCGACCTGCTCCAGGACGTGTATCACCAATTTGTGGACAAGGCCGCCAAGGGACGGAAAATGTCTTATGAGAAACTGGAAGAACTCGCGCAAGGGCGCGTATACAGTGGTCAAATGGCGAAGAAGATCGGGCTGATCGATGAGTTAGGCACTTTAAACGACGCCATTATCGCGGCAAAAACGGCCGCGGGCTTGAAACCCGACGCCGACGTGGAACTGCTCATCCTGCCCGAGCCGAAGACGATCTTCGAGCAGATATTCGGCGATACCGACTCTGAAGCCGAAGCCGATGCCAAAATCTTTTTGCCCAAGGCAATCGACCTATTGTTGCAAGTGAAAACCATCCGCCAATTCTTTGGCGAGCCGGCCCTGCTGTGGATGCCTTTTAGGATTGATATTAAATAGAAGTGGTTAGTGGATAGTGATTAGTGGACAGAGTTAGGGTGGCATGCCCACGCTGGTCGTGGGCATGTAGGCAGTGCAATAACCCCGCAGCATGTCCACTATGGCACCCATTCTGGAAGATTCCACGCAAGCGTGGACATGTAACCCGGTTTGTGTCTTTCTGGCAGATTCTATGCTGCGATTTTGATACCACTGGTTAGTTAGCGTTAATCTAGGCAAACTGCGAAGGCATTTACAATCATTCTGAATATATTATTTATGAGGAAACTAACGAGCCGAAAAGCGATAAGGACATTTTGGAGTGGGAGAAATCCATATTTTTTTATGGAAAAACATCACTCCAGCCCTTCCTTTGAAGGGCAAACGAGATAAATGACCACTTTAGCTTAGAGGGGATTTATGCGGCGCAGCATATTTAAGCAAATACTCGTCCCATGGGCCGTGGGCTTGTCGATCCTTATCTGGACCTGTTTGGGTGGACTGCTTTTGGCCCAAAATATACCGCCGTCAGGTTTGCCGTCGGGATTGCCGGATGATTTGTCGGATATGTCGCCATTCATTCCCTGCCTGGGCAATTTGGAGGGAATGCAACCGCCTCGAACTCCGTTCTATGGCGAGGTGGATGCGATATGGTTGAGACGCGACCGCATCGATCCGATATCTTTACAAACGCTTGGAAACCAGGGAGACGTGATACTTTCCACGGATGCCTTAACCGAACCATTCCGCGTCGGAACACGGGCCACGGTGGGGCATAGCTGTGGCGATTCTTGCTGGCAAGTCGACGCCACCTATTTCTATATCGACACTTGGGACGACTCGGCCGCGGTCCGCAGTTACACACTCAATCCCCGAAATATCGGCGGGACGGGAGATATGTTTTCACCGTTTACGAACTTCGGGCACCTGCCAATTGTCGGTCTTGATTATAATGATTTTGTGAGTATTCGAGAATTTTCAGAATTTCAAAGCGCCGAATTGAATTTTCGGTATACGGTTCCCATGCCGCATGAATGCCTGACGGGAAAACTCATCCTTGGTTTTCGGTATATAAGCGTGAACGAACAATTCGATTACTTTACGCATTCGAACGTGCCGGTTTTAGCCCCCACGGGATCGTCCGTGTATCTTAACACGCTGACGAGAAACGATCTGTTCGGGCCGCAGATCGGAGGGGAGTTTTACTTTTTCGCCTATCCGTGCTGCTGGATCGACGTGGGAATAAAGGGGGCCCTTTGCGACAATCGCGCAGAGCAGCATACGACCGGAGTTATAACGGACCCGGGCGTTAATGTGGATCAATACCGCCCGCGCGACGCCACCGCTTTTGTGGGCGACTTGGACGTTGAATTTGTATGGAAGTGGAATCGCCACACTATGCTCAGGATGGGTTACCAGGCCATCTGGGTAAACAACCTGGCATTGGCAACCCGCAATTTCAACCCGTCGGCGGAGATACTTTTGAACAATGGACCGCCGCAAATCGACACTATCGGCCGGGCCGTGTATCACGGCCCGCACATCGGGCTGGAATTCGATTGGTAGGCGAGATCTTACGGGGCCGATTCATTATTTTAAAGGGCCGATTCATCGCCCCGGTCGTTGGGCAAAAGCAATTCGGGGGCTTGAATTTGGCGAACGGCGTTATCGACTGGCTCAAGCCGATCGATGTCGCCGGCTGTGCTTGCGGCGCCTAGCTCCTTGAACTTTCTTGCTCCAGGCAGAACTTTTATTTCCAACGAAGCCACCGCTTGATTATAGGCTTTAATCACCTGTTCCAATTCCTTGCCCACGCGGCCGAAATGTTCGGCCAATTTTGACAATCAATCGTAAAGTTCGCGGCCTATCTCGCTGATGTGCCGGGCGTTTTCGGCCAATTTCTCTTGACTCCATCCATATTTCACGGCACGTAACATGGCAATAAGAGATGTGGGACTGGCAATTAATACATTTTGACTGACGCCGGCCTCGATGAGTTCCGGATCTTGCTGCAAAGCCGCCGTGTAAAAGACCTCACCCGGAATGAAAAGCACGACGAAATCGGGTGAATGATCGAATTGTTCGAAATATTTTTTCTTCCCCAGCATTTGTACGTGATTGCGAATTTGCCGGGCGTGCTCCTTGAGTTTGCTGTTTCGCGTTTCCTCGTCCGGGGCTTCGATGGCAGATAAATATGCATCTAGTGGGGTTTTAGCGTCAACTACTATGGTCCTATTGCCCGGTAAATGGATGATTATGTCAGGACGAAGGCGGCCTTCTTCAGTGTCAACACTTTTTTGCTCGTCATAATCCAAATCTTTCGACCATACCGGCCATCTCTAAAACGCGCTGCAACTGTATCTCGCCCCACCGGCCGCGCACCTCCGGACGCCTTAGCGCCTGCACGAGGTTTGATGTTTCGCCGCGGAGCAGATCTTGCGTCTCCCGCATCGCTTTGACCTGCACGGTCAGCCCACTATAGGCTTCGAGGCGGGCTTTTTCGATATCCTGCAACTTCGTATCGACTTTGCCCAGCGATTCTTTCAAGGGATTGACCAATTCATTGATGGCCGTTTGTCGCTTTTCGAGATCGCCCTTCGCCGTCTCTTGAAATTTACTCAGTTTTTCCTCGGCTTGTTGGAGATACAAAGCATTGCTGTCATTCAATATGTCCGAAGCCAAGGACTTAAAGGTTTTGGAAAGATCTTCCTTGGCGTTTTCTAGAAAGGCCAGCTTTTTCCTGGGTTTTGGTCACTTTTAGCTTTTAAAACGGCGATCTGGCGCGGAGGATCAGCCAAGCTGTAACCGCTCCCAGGCCGACGCCGACCAGGAGCATGACGATGCATTGAATGACGTCCATGACAGTTGTCCCTGAACTTGCTCACGGGTAAATAGCAAATAATTGGATACGAAGATTATACCAAATCCATTTAATATATACATGGGGACCAAGCGGCCTGCAAGCATGTTCGATAAACAGCATAGAAATTAAGCGATAGGCTGTTATACCAGCGATCCTGTGCTCGGAATCACACATCAATTCAAACTTCTATAATTGACTATGTTATCAATATGGGTTAGAATATAATAATGGCAAAAGTTATAGTGACGCCCGCAGCAGCCGCGGAATTTGCAGCTTTGCCGCGGCCGATCCAGGCTCGAGTCGTTAGCATGTTTGTCCGTTTACGGCAATGGCCGGATGTGAGCGGAACCAAGCCCCTGCGCGGGTCTTTGGCGGGTAGATATCGGCTCCGCACAGGCGACTACCGCTTGCAATTCCGCGTCGATGGTGAAGAAGTGCGCATAGAGAAAATTGGGCATAGAGATCGGTTTTATGAGGATTAATCCATGGCGACACAAACATTAAATTTTGAGGGAAAATCTTACGTTGTTTTGGAAAGGGCGGAATATGAACGTCTAACCACGCTTGCCAAGGCGGCCGACTTGCCCGCGCTACCCAAGCCGGATCGCAAGGGCAACTATCCGGCCATCGAGTTCGGCTGTGCAACAATTGCCCGGGGAATCATTCGGGACCGGGTGAAAGCCGGGTTGAACCAAAAGCAACTGGCCAAGCTTGCCGGCATTCGCGTGGAAACCCTGTGCCGAATCGAAACCGGCCGACACATTCCATCGGTTCCGACGATTGAAAAGATAGATCGGGCGCTGAAAAACGTTGTCGGCAAGAGAAAAAGCGGCAAATAGAACAGCCGCCCTCACCCTATCCCTCTCCCAAAGGGAGAGGGGACTTGTCGGATGCATTTCCCTCACCTTATCCCTCTCCCGACCAACCTTTGGTCGGTGCCCGGAGAGGGGACTTGTCGGACGCATTTCCACTTATTCAAACCGGCGGCGGGAGTTTATCCAGCGGGCCGATGGTCGAAGGTGGCGCAGCGGGAAAGGGGATATTTTTTCAGGACGGCGTGGACTTCGTCCAGGGTTACGGCGGCGATGGCGTCTAATTCATCGCCGACGGTTTTGTATTCGCGGCGGTAGACCCATTCGCTGCCTACGGCAAACAAGCGGCCGCGGGGCGCTCGGAGGAGAGGACGATGCGGGAGCGGATTTTGCTTTTGGCTTGGGATAGTTCGGCTTCGGTGAGCCCCTTTGTTTCGGCAAGCCGGTAGACCTTCAAAATGCTTTGCAGATTATCGGCGGCGCAATGCGGCTCGCAACTCATGTAGGTGATCATCAAGCCGGCGCCCAGATATTCGCAATGGCTTAATGTGACTTGCTCGGCCAGGCCCGGATCGACCAATTCCCAATATAACCGGCTGCCCGTGTCGTCGCCGATGATTGTGGCCAGCAGTTTGGCGGCGTAGCGGTCGTCGTCTTCGGCCGAGGGGCCTGGGGTGAGTTCGATCACATACTGCTGCGTGGCGATTTCCTTGTTCAAAACCTGGAAACTTAAGTGCGGCGTGGCGGCGGACAGATCGCGCTGGGCTGGGACCGGCTGCCAATGGCCGCAACATTTCGAGGCCGTATCGACGAGCGCGGGGAAATCGATGCGTCCGGCGCAGGCCAGCACGATATTGCCGGGGCTGTATCGGGTATCGAAATACCCGCGCATGGCGGAGACGGAGAGATCGGTGATGCTTTTGGCCGTTCCCAGCACGCTTCGACCCAGGGGATGGGCGCCGAAAAAGGCGGCGCGGCATTTTTCGTCGGCCCCAAAGGGCGGCTGGTCCTCGTACATCTTGATCTCTTCGAGGATCACCTGTTTTTCAGTGTCGAAATCTTCTTCGCGGAGCGAGGGGCGAAGGATGTCGGCCAAAAGTTCGACGGATTTGTGCTGATACTCGGGCAGGACGGCCGCGTAAAAGACGGTGTTTTCCTCGTTGGTGAAGGCGTTGTAGTGCGCGCCCATTTCGTCGAACTGGCGATTCACGTCGTCGGCCGAGCGGGTGGGCGTGCCTTTGAACATCATGTGTTCGAGGAAATGGCTCACGCCTGAGATGGCGTCGGTTTCGTCGCGTGCGCCGGTTTTGACGAAGAAGCCGAAGGCCGACGAATGGGCCTCGCCGTCGCACTCGGCCACTATTTCCAGGCCGTTGGGGAGCGTGTGTTTACAGAACTCCATCGGGCATCTCCAGTTGGCTGGGTCCGAGCGTGACCACGGTGAAATCTTGCAGGCGGATGTTCCTTCAAATAGGCGTTGATGCCGCGGCTGCGGACAAGGCGTCGATCAATTGTTCCACTTCGTCCAGCGTGCGGGCGCGGCCGAGATGATACCAATCGAAGGCCACCGACGAACTCCGGGCCGAGGACGATTCCTGCTGCATGACCAGCGAGCTTTTGATGCGGGCCTTGAGGCGGTCGAGTTCGTGGTCTTCGATGCCTTCGGCCAGGCGCACGAGTTCGCCCAGGGTGACGTTCAGGGTCTCTTGGGCCCGGTCGGCGGAGGTTCCGGCATAGCAAAAAACGCCGCCGATATGTCGCAGGGTATGGTACATGGCGTAAACGCTGTAGCACAATCCG
Organism: Pirellulales bacterium; assembly: GCA_963844755.1. Lineage (GTDB taxonomy): Bacteria > Planctomycetota > Planctomycetia > Pirellulales > Thermoguttaceae > JBEKIK01. The sequence goes on along the minus strand of CAWJPM010000005.1, from coordinate 186,935 downwards.
CGGCGCTCGCGGACTTCGGTAAACAAGCGTGCGCTCATGCCGCCGCTTAAAACGCCGACCGCTCCCCAGGCTTGAAAATAGTCGGGATGCCGATAGGGTATGCTGGAATAGGCGATGCCGATTTGGGTTTGGTTCGACTCGTAAGGAAAATGTTTGTAATGGCCCACGGCGGGCTGCTCTTCGATGGACTCCGTCGCACCGGGCTTCCAATCGCCGAGCAAACGGCCGACAAGATCCTTTAGGCTTTCCCAATCCATCCGCCCGGACACGCCAAGGATAGTTCCCTTGGGCTTGAAGTGGCGGCGGTAATATTCGCGGATATCGGCGAGGTTGGCGTCTTGCAGGGCTTTTTCTTCGCCTTGCGGGGGCCTGCCCCAAGGCATGGGATAATGGCGGCGGCGTAATTCGAGCATGACCTTTTGGGCCGGCTCGTCCTCGACGGCGTGCAACTCTTGCAACATGCCCAAGCGCCCGGCCTCGAGTTGATCGTCGGGCAGATGGGCGTGCAAGCAGAACGTCGGCGTATATCGACAAAGCGGCGGGCAGGTTTTCGGCCAGGGTGGCGCCGCTGTAACTGGTATGGGCGTTGGAGACCGACTCGCTGCGTTCCACGCCCAGGTTGTCCAGGTCGAGGATGAACTGCCGGCTGTCGCGCGTACCGGCCCCGCGCAGGGTCATTTCACAGGTGAATCCGCTCAGTCCGGAGCGATCGGCCGGGTCGTGCACGCAGCCGGCGGGGGCCAGAAAGGTAAAGGCCGCCGACTTGAGCGAGGGTCTTGGTTCGGCAACCAGTACCAGGCCGTTGGGAAAAATATGAGAATGTATGGGTGCGGTCACTTTGTAATCAGTATTCGGTTTTACAGTGGATCAGTTATTACAGTGGGAGTATTTGTCCGAGTTGTACATTCGGCATTAATGCATAGCGAGCAAATTGACAGAGTGGTATGAAAACTATGCGATTGATGCATCAAAACTCGACATCACATAACGACTCTAACCTAAAGCCTACATCGAGAAGGCCTGTTCGGCGGCTTTGTAAACGGTTTTGATTGTAACAAAGCCCAAGCGGTGGTACAGGCGGATGGCGCCGGTGTTTTGGGCGGTCACCTCCAGGAAAACCCGGCGAATTCCGGCAGCATCGAAATCCTTCCAGGCTGTTGAAACAGCAGGCAAGTGCCCAGGCCCTGATCGCGATGATCGGGCGTAACGCCCAGGTTTTGGATGGCGCCCAGGCCCGTTTTATCGCGAATGCCTTGAATAGTGCCGCAATATTCGGGCTGCTTCGGAACCGTTGGGCGAATAGACCGCCAGCCAGGCGGACTGGGCCAAAAAACCGGGCTTGCGAACGATATCGGACATCAATCGCCGGCAGCCGTTCAGCTCGCCCAGGCAGGGAAAGACATTGGAGTCGATTTCGCCGCGAAAACTATTGTATTTTGCCAGGGCAAAGGCTTCCAAAAGCGATTCGTCCCAGGGCAATATCTGATACTCCTGGGGAATGGGACGGAGGCTTAAATCGCGGCCGAACAGCTCGATTTCCATCCGGTAGCGCTTGTAAAAATTTTGGTCCATGGACTCGGTCGCGGCAGGGGCGAAAGCGTTAATTCAAGTAACTCTAACAAAAACCTCCCCTCTCCCTTTGGGAGAGGGGTTAGGGGTGAGGGCATTGAGGTTTTATGAGAGCTCCTAAGTAACTCCCGGGCATATCGCTACACATAAAATGCCATATTGTAATGTAGCTGTCGACTACAACAGGGTCAATTCACAAGATTGCATCGGCTTATAGAAGCATAAGAAGCCTAGTTTTTCCGCCACCCCATAATCACCGCTAAATAAAGCACGATAAGTACGATTTTTATGCGGCTTACCACCCGGCGGATGGGTTAAGGAATTTTCGACAACACGGGGGTGCAACTAGTATCGACAGGTGGGTTGATGTATCATGCGCTGAATCGGTTGGCTTCAGGAAGCCGCCCAACCAAATTACTCAAACATCAATAATCGGTTTGCGTCCTCGGATTGGCCGCAAACTACGCAAGCCGCGAACAAGAATAAGCGGGAATTAAGTATTATGTCCCAGGAATCCCCGGAATCTGACCCGGAATCTGCCAAGTATGGTGTCCCCGGAATTGTCCCGGAATTGTGCGCAACAAACGATGGTATGGGAGTCATGCAACGCATTGGAGTTGCCAATTGCGAAGCAGCCCAATTGCCACCGGGTTGTGTCGCATTGAAGGCAGTCGCACAGTTGGAGCGTGTACCTGCCTGGAAGAAATGCCTGTGGCGCATCGCCAAGTTTTTCATCGGCCGCCAATACATTATTGCCTTCAACAAAAAAGATTATGCGTTGGCAGAGGTTTTCTTGAAGTGGGGCGCCGATCCAAATACGGACAAGATTTCCAGGATTACCTATTCCCGTCGGTTTGAAAAGCTTTTGGATTCGGCGCTGCAGAGCTGCGCCAAGGAAGTTGAACTCCTTTTGCGTTACGGGGCCGATGTCAAGGCCATGACGCCGTTAGTTGAGCGCTGGGATAAGTCCCAATATACGGCACTCATGCTGGCAGCGTACAGCGGCAGCACCGAGTGCCTAGAACTCTTGATTGCTTATGGTGCAAGCCCGTCAGAGTCGTCACCTCTTACGGGAGATACAGCCTTGCACGTGGCAGCCAGTGAAGTGCATCCGCAGGTTGTGAGCCTGCTGCTTGCCCAGGGAGTAAATGCAAATGCCGTGAACCACGACGGCCACACACCACTTGACGAAGCGCTCTGGACAAATATCTATTATCGTTCCTCAATCGTAATAGAGGAACGCCGCAGACGTGCAAGAGAGACGATGGAACGGTTGATCGAAAACAGCGCCACACTCGGCCCAAAACGGAGAGAAGAAAGAGGGGCGTGCGTAGGGCATGCAGCAATGACGGGATCTTCTCGAATTGTCGAATATATCCTGGATCAGGTGGAACCAGACGCCGGAACTGCCATCGCCCCCGTGGACCTCAACTGGGCACTTAAAGAAGCAGTTGAGTGTCGTGACGCAAACACAGTTGAGTTGCTAATAAGGCGGGGTGCTTCTGGCGAATACACATCCAACGGATGGACGATTCTGCATGAAGCTGCAAGGTGGGGCGATATTCGGATACTTAAAATGTTTCTTACGTTGCCTGCTGTCATCAAGCGTATCAATAGCGTGTATTCCACCGGCCCCGTCGGGTTCGCAGGGCAAACTATTCCAGATAACTGGCTGGACAGGGACGATACCCCGCTAGATATTGCCTATCAGAGCAATAACAAGGCTGCCGCGGAACTGATTAAGGAATATGGAGGGAGAAGCGGTAGGGGCCGGTAGGGGTACAAATCCAAATCGGGGACACATACCAATTATGATTAATTAGGATGTTCGTTCATTTTCCTGCAAGAAAATACGACGGCCCAACCATCCGAGGTTGGGCCGCCGTTTTTGGCTAGACCAGGCCTTTTGCCGGCCGCCGATTTTATGTTGAGGGCGTTTGGGCCCTTATTTCAGTTGCAGCAGGCCGGAGCGCAGCACTTGGGGGCTTCGCAGCAAGTCGGCATCGGGCAGCATACCGTTACCGGCACTTGCTTGCACACCACCACCGGAACGCAACGGGTAACCGTGTACGGCACCTGCACGGGCACGCACTTTACACAGTTAATCGTTTGCGTGCAGCACACCGGCTTGCATACCGTGTAAGGAACTTGCTTGACGCATTGCTCGGCAACCATGTGGCAAACCTTATACGGGATCTCCTTGGTGCAGCACTCCCTTTCCATATGGCATACCTGGTAGGTGCAGGTCTTGACGCGTTGCTCGGGCACCATCGTGCAAACCTGATAGTTGCACTGCTTGACGCAGTTTTCCCGGACCATGTGGCATTCGTTCCAGCACACGGTCTTGACGCGTTGCTCGGGCACCATCGTGCAGACCTGGTACGAGCACTGCTTGACGCAGTTTTCCCGGACCATGTGGCATTCGTTCCAGCACACGGTCTTGACGCGTTGCTCGGGCACCATCTTGCAAACCTGGTATGAGCACTGCTTGACGCAGTTTTCCTGGACCATGTGGCATTCTTTCCAGCACACGGTCTTGACGCATTGCTCGGGCACCATCTTGCAAACCTGGTAGGTGCAGGTCTTGACGCGTTGCTCGGGCACCATGCGGCATACCTGGTATGAGCACTGCTTGACGCAGTTTTCCCGGACCATGTGGCATTCATTCCAGCACACGGTCTTGACGCGTTGCTCGGGCACCATCTTGCATACCTGGTAGGTGCAGGTCTTGACGCGTTGCTCGGGCACCATCCGGCACACGGTATAAGGAATCCGCTTTTCGCAGACTTCCTGGGTCATGTGGCATACCTGGTAGGTGCAGGTCTTGACGCATTGCTCGGGCACCATCCGGCAAACCGTGTAAGGAACCTGCTTTACGCAGTTCTCTCGCACGTATTTGACGCACTCGATCTGCTTTTCCACGATTTCGGGCACCCATACGCGGCAAGTCGGGGTGCAGCAGGTCGGTCCGCAGCATGCCGGTTCGCAGGCCGCCGGTCCGCAAGTCGGGCACGCGGGTTTCCCAGTGGCCGGAGCAGCACTTGCACCGTCTTGGTGCAGCAAACGGGCTTGCACACGGTGTAGCACACCTCGCGCTGGCAAGTTTCGTACACCGGTTTGCACACCGTGTAGCAGATATTCTTGGTGCAAGTCTCATACACGGGCTTGCAGACCGTATATTGGCAGACCTTTTCGCATTGCTCATACACGGGCTTGCACACGGTGTAGCAGATGTCCTTGGAGCAAGTTTCGTACACCGGTTTGCACACGGTGTAGCAGATTTCCTTGCTCTTGGTTTCCCAAACGGGCTTGCACACGGTGTAGCAAATATCCTTGGTGCAAGTCTCGTACACTGGTTTGCACACGGTGTAGCAGATATTCCTTGGTGCAGGTTTCCCACACCGGTTTGCACACGGTGTAGCAGATTTCCTTGCTCTTGGTTTCCCAGACGGGCTTGCACACGGTGTAGCAGAATTTCCTTGGTGCAGGTTTCCCAGACCGGTTTGCACACGGTGTAGCAGATTTCCTTGCTCTTGGTTTCCCAGACGGGCTTGCACACTGTGTAGCAAATTTCCTTGGTTCGGGTTTCCCAAACCGGCTTGCACACGGTGTAGCAGATTTCCTTGCTCTTGGTTTCCCAGACGGGCTTGCACACGGTGTAGCAGATTTCCCTGGTCCGGGTTTCCCAGACGGGCTTGCACACGGTGTAGCAAATATTCTTGGTGCAGGTTTCCCAGACGGGCTTGCATACCTGATAGGTGCAAGTCTTTACGCAGGTTTCCCAAACCGGCTTGCACACTGTGTAAGTGCATTCCCGATAGCAGGTTTCGGGAACATACTTCACGCAGTTGACCGTTTTTTGCTCGCAGACTCGCTGATAGCAAGTCTTGTAGCAGGTGTATTGTCGTTGTTCGTAAACGACTTCTTTGCAGGTCTTCATGACCGTGTAGCACTGCTGTTTGCAACAGGCATAATCGGTTGTGCAGCAATTTTCTCGCTCGCAGCAACCCAACCGTGCCGCTCCGCAGTAGCAGGCCTGGGCCATGCTAGCCGCGATAACCAGCAATGCCGACGCAATCAGCGGTATAGCAACAATCCTTTTCATTGCATGCCTCCTTCAAACTCCACAAAAATCGATAGGGCCTGGTCTAAAAGGCGAACTCGCCTTTAATTTATTCGGATTATGCACAACTCGTGCATTAGCTACATTGCCTAAAATACGCATGCATGATACTGCAGCGTTACTTACACATATTGTGTAAATAGTCAATGGAAGCACCGAACTACTGTAACTATCGTCAACATGGGTTATTTGCTTGATACAGGATGTATGCACAATTACGCGAATTTGAGCAGAAAAAAGTAATCAATTAGGCTTGTCATAATTACGCAAATGCTTGTGAATACAAGAGTTATTATGTTTATTCCTGTTTTAGCCAGTTTTCATGTATTACGTAAAATAACCGGAAATTCTGCTTTTACAGCTTATTATTCAACAGCGGCATGATCTCTGTCTTTTGCGTCAAAAAAGACACCTGCCGATTCGATTTTCCTTGACACTCAATAACTTCTGACCTACGAATTTCTATCGGGACTTGCTAATCAGCCCTTGCAGTTAGGTAAGTTCCACGGGAAAAGTTCGCCCCGATGTTGTGTGGAAATCCAGGGAATAAAGAAGTATTGCTCAACACGGCACGAACTATTCGGGACAGGCCAAGAGATTGAATCCGGTTTATTTCAGATGGCCGCGGCCAAACGGCCCGTGGATAAAACTAACCTCTATAAGATAAGAAAGGGAGAAGTGTTTATGAACGCGAAGGTTCACCGAAGTGCTTTCACATTGATCGAAGTGTTGATTGTCGTGATTATCATGGCGTTGCTTGCCGCCACGATCATCCCTCAGTTTTCGTCGTCCACCACGGACGCGAAAAAGAGCGCGTTGAATTTCAATTTGCATACCATGCGCTCGCAGATTGAGATGTACAAGGTTCATCACAACGGGACGGCGCCCAAGCAGTCCACGTTTTCCGATCAAATGACCAAGAAGACTAATATTGACGGCACAGTCAACGCTGCTTCAGGTTTATACGGCCCTTATTTCCAAGGGCTGGTTCCCATGAATCCCTACAACAACAACAACGCAAATATACAAATATACCGCCAGCCCGACGGGAACGCCGCCCTCAGGCTCCGGGGATAGTGGTGCATCCGGTTGGCAATACGATGAAAATGACGGCAGTTTTTATCCAGATCACACCGGATACGACTATACCAATCAAGTCCAGCCTTAAAGAATCATAACCTGGTTGTCATGTCCACGCTTGCCACGGGCATGTTCAAATAGTATAAGAATAATATCAAACAAACACATAAGCCCACGGGTTGTTGCTCGTGGGTTTTTTTGTTGGGAAAATCTTCTTATCTGCATCCTTTGTGTCACCCACTTTCACTGGGCCGTTAGTTTATGAGACCAGTATCCATCGCCATCATTTTATGTAGTTCACGCTGTTGATATGCCCATCGTAGAAGGAAAAACATGGGACCCATGATTAACGGTGCAAGGATTCCACATAGTAAGAGCGGGTAATACACCCCGTAGGGTTGACCGAGCGCTAGAGCAATCACACCGGTTACGATGCTTACCACTCCTAGTCCAGCTAGGATTGCCGTGAGTGTCAGGACGAACCGCCTGGCTAAACCACAGCCACCCAGGGTTCCAATGAGCCCTCCCAGTGCGCCAAAGATAGTCCCACCAATGCCACCAATCCAGCCGGCGTCCTGATCGGTCCACCAACCACCTTGTCCATGAGGCAAGACGCCCGAAACTCTGGCCCAAACGACGGCTATGATGCCAAGTGAGACAATGCTCCAGAGAATGAGACTGCCTATGAGAACGATGAAGATGCTACGGTTCATGGCTTTTCTCCAGTTCTTCGCGGTGTGCGGCCAGCAGTCGCTGAAATGTATTATGATTGATGCTTCCTTCGGCATATTGTGCGCGCAATAGTTTTTCAAAGGGCGAAACGTCCTGCTGTTCGTCCACGACTTGTATCTTGGCGATCAGCCGATCCAATCGCAGCCGGATCGTGGGATAACTGATCCCATACGCCCCGGCCAAGTCCTTGAGCGAACCGGAATTAAGAATGAATCGTTTGGCGAACGCCAAGTCCTCGTCGCTGAGGTAGTCGAGCCAGGTTTTTTGAGTCAGGTTCGTGGTGGTCATGGTCTTCTGGCAAATTGACCTAATATTTAAATTACGTCATATATTCTTGGAATTTATACTAAATATAATTAAAGTCAATATAAATAATATTTATTTTTTCTCATTTTTTGTACGTGATGTACTTTTTGAGGGGGATGATGCTCGCGTGCCTCAGCCAGTTCAGGTTTCTACTTTTCCATGCATGCTGGATAGAGTAAAAAACGTCATGCTAAGCATTGTCCCGGCCGTCCTGCCAGACTTGGGATCAATCTTCTAAACGATCTGCGGGCTTGCAGGAGCTAACCTCATTAGTGTAAGATTGGGCCTCAATACCCGGTGGTGTAATGGTAACACTAGGGATTTTGGTTCCCTCATTCAAGGTTCGAATCCTTGCCGGGTAGTTTTGCCCCCCCTGTTGATGAGAGAAATTCTTTACTGGTTAGCCGGCAACATGCCGGCTTTTTTAATTTATTGCCCGTTGATATCTATAATTAGTCCATAGAGGCAATGGTGTGCGGCTTGACCTAATAACCCATATACGGTAAATTGATAAGTTTACCACTTTGAACGGTCCAAGGCGGTAAAAAGTTTTTTCCAAGAAAACAGACCGAATACACAAATTTAACGCCGGACGCCCAGAAAAGATTTCATTCCGAAGTATGATTTGCCCTCACCCTAGCCCTCTCCGGGCACCGACCGAAGGTTGGTCGGGAGAGGGGACTTTAAGACAGGGGACTTAAGGAATAAGATCTTGGCAAGGGACTTAGCCGGTGTGCCTTAGGAGGAATTGAATTGGCTACTGTTCTGGTAAAAGACTTAATCGAGGCGGGGGTACATTTTGGGCATCGTGCCAGCCGCTGGAATCCGAAGATGCGGCCGTATATTTACGCCCGCCGCAATCTGATCCACATTATCGACGTCCGCGAGACGATACGCGGTTTATTGCGGGCGAGGAAGTACTTGCAGCGCATCGCATCCGGGGGCAGCCTGGTGTTGTTCGTGGGCACAAAGCGACAGGCTTCGGACACCATCGAACAACAATCCTTGCGCAGCGGCATGCCGTTCGTGAGCGATCGCTGGTTGGGCGGCACGCTGACCAACTTCCGCACAATTCGCGGCCGCTTGAGCCGTTTAGAGGAGTTGGAGGCGATTCGTTCCGGCGACCAACTTGCCACATACTCCAAGAAAATGCAATCATCGCTGAACCGCGAATACCGCAAAATGTATCGCAACCTCAACGGCATTCGCACGATGAACCGTTTGCCCGAGTGCCTGGTGATCATCGACCCGCGCAAGGAAAAAAATGCTGTATGTGAAGCCAAAAAGCTGGGCATAACGACCGTGGCCTTGATCGACACGGATTGCGATCCGGACGAAGTGGATTTGCCGATTCCGGGCAACGACGACAGCATTCGCTCGATTGAACTGATCGTGCAACTTTTAGCCGACGCCGTATTGGCGGGCAAGGCGGCCAGCGGTGAGCTCAGGCAAGAACAAACCGAGGGAGCTGTTTCGGCCGGAGGATAAGCGATCAATAGCAAGTCCATTAGGTCCGATTGAAAATGCCCGAGTCAGCTTCATTCAAACCCCCCCGGTGTGTTCGCCGTGGGCTAAATAAGAAATTGGAGACATCACACCATTTACCGTTAATCGATGGAGAAATATTTATGGCAGAGATTACCGCGGCCTCGGTGAAGGCCCTTCGAGAAAAGACCGGCTTGCCGATGATGGACTGTAAACGCGCCTTGGGCGAGTCCAATGGCGATGTCCAGAAAGCGATAGAGTTATTGCGCAAGGCCGGCGCCAAGGTAGCGGAGAAACAAGCCGGGCGGGCCACGACTTCGGGCCGAATTAGCCTGTTTACCGATGCGAATCGTAAAGTAGTGGCGATGATCGAGCTACGGTGCGAAAGCGCGCCTGTGGCGGCAAACGAGCAATTCGTGCAGCTTGCAGACGACATTGCCAAGCAATTGGCCTTGGGTCCCGGGGCGGCCACGCCGGAAGCGCTGCTTGCCCAGCCTTCGCCGAGCCAGCCCGGCCACACGCTTAAACAGCAGTTTGAGGACTTGCACAACCGCATCCGCGAGAATTTCAAGCTGGATCGCATAATCCGCATCGACGGGGTATGCGGTGGTTACGTCCATCACAACGCGGCGGCCGGCGTTTTACTGGAGATCGAAGGGGGGAATGAAGAAATTGCCCGGGATATTTGCATGCACGCGGCGGCCTTTCGACCCAAGGTAACGAATCGGGAAGAGTTGGACGCGGCGGAAGTGGCAAAAGAACGCGAAATTCTCACCGAGCAGGCGCGGAAAGAGGGCAAGCCGGAGAAAATTATCGAGAAGATGGTGGAAGGCCGGCTGCGGGATTTTTATGCCCAGCGCTGCCTTGTGGATCAGCCCATTGCGAATGAAATGAAATACGGCAAAAAAACGGTGGCCCAGATCGCCAAAGAAGCCGGCATGAAGATTATCCGCTTCGTACATTGGGAATTGCCCAAGGAGTAGGCCAGATGACGAACAATTTGCCGGCCGATAGCCCCAAGTACAAACGCGTGGTGCTGAAGATATCCGGAGAAGGATTTACGCATCCGGGCGAGCGCGGCATTGCCATGGACGCGGTTGTGCACATCGCAAAGCAGACTTTCCAGGCGGCCAAACACGGCGTGCAGATCGCCATCGTCATGGGCGGCGGAAATATCCTTCGCGGGGCCCAATTTACCTCGGGCAATTCCTGCATCCACGAAGCCACGGCCCATTACATGGGGATGATCGCCACCGTAATGAACGGCCTGGCATTGCAAGACGCCCTGGAATCTTTAGGCAGCGACACCCGCTTGATGACCGCCATCCGCATGGACGGCGTTGCCGAGCCGTATATCCGCCGCCGGGCGCGGCGGCACTTGGAAAAAGGCCGCATCGTGATTTTGGCGGGCGGCACGGGCAGCCCGTTTGTTACCACCGATACGGCCGCCGCTCAGCGGGCATTGGAACTGGACGCGGATATTCTCCTAAAAGCCACCCGCGTGGACGGCGTGTTCAGCGACGATCCCGAAAAAAATCCGCATGCGGTTCTATACGGCGAATTGAGCTACGACGAAGTGCGGCGGCAAAATCTGCGGGTCATGGATCATGAAGCGGTTACCAAGTGCATGGAATATAATATGCCGATCATCGTTTTTAATTTTCGCAAGGAAGGTAATATTGAAAACACCGTCCTGGGCGGAAGGATTGGCACGTTGATTCATTAGGGGTTGGGGATTAAGGATTAGAAAGGTGGCATGCCCACGCTTGCCGTGGGCATGTGTGAACGACAGTAAGACATTGCATGGCCACGCAAGCGTGGCCATGGCACCCGCGCCATGGCGCCGAACAGGTATGAAGCTTTTTTCTAAGGCCGGAAAGGAGCAAGGCAATGATCACCGAGGAAATCCTGCTGGACGTAGAAGAGCGCATGGAAAAGGCCATCCGCAAGCTGAAAAACGACCTTGCGGGAATACGCACGGGCCGGGCCAATCCGGGCCTGGTCGATTCGCTCCGGGTCGAGGTCTACGGCTCGCCGGTGCCGATCAAGCAAGTGGCCTCGGTGGGCGCTGCCGGAGCCGAATCAAATCGTCATCCGCCCATACGACCCGGGCACGCTGAAGGACATCGAAAAGGCGATTCAGGCCACCGACTTGGGTTTTACGCCGCAAAACGACGGGCGCGTTATAAGGCTGAACGTGCCGCAGTTGTTGACCGAAGTCAGGCGGAAGATGGTATCTCGCGTGCGGGAACTTGCCGAAGAGGCCAAAGTGGCCGTGCGCAACATCCGCCGCGACGGCAACAAATCGGCCGACCAGGCCGAGAAAGACAAGGAATTCTCCGAGGACGACCGGGACCAGGCCAAAGAGGAAATTCAAGATCTTACCAAGCAGTACGAATCGCAGGCCGCCGATCTGGCCAAGGCCCGGGAAAAGGAAGTTATGGAAGATTAAACCGCGATCCTTTGATTAAAGGCCTGTCATAATTCGGCTTTTTAGATTAGCGGTAATCAAAGAATCTTATTTTAATCGTAGCTCTACGCTGCGGCATGTTTTTCATCAATCGTCTTGGCCGATTGACTTTCATTCTGTTGGGGATCGGCGAGGTTTTCATCAATGTTCGAGGGGATTTCCTGGAGATTTTGGGCCGGCTTGCGGAACCAGACGTTGCGGAACCGCCCTTCCCTTTTGGCCAGGGTATTATAGAACGGCGAAAAGAATCGCCAGGACATGCCGTACCAGGGAGTTCGCGCAAAGACGAGTTGGACGTAGTCGAACGCCCGCATCCCGGGCCAGTTGCAACAATGAGCGGATATAAGCGGGTTTGTCGTTCCAGCGGAAAACGATATATTTCCAGCCGATAAAGGGTTGTTTTCGGTTCATCGAATCGCGCAGGGCAACCAGGTCTTTCATGTTTTTATAGGCTTTCTCGAAATTTCCGCCGCGCTGATAGCGCCGGACCATACTAGTCGAGATGCCGTCGATAGAAAAAACTATGCTGTTGGCAATAAGTGCGGCCGCCATTTTATCGGGATCGTCGATGAGGACGCCGTTGGTGGAAATAAAGATCTCCATCTCGGGATTATACTTCCGCAAGATTTCCAATTCGCGGCGGATTCTGGGAGAGAAAAAGGGCTCTCCAAGATTGTAGTAACCGCAGAATGTAGCCTTCAAGCGTTGCAGCGTGCGTCCGATCGCATCCACATCGTCCAATGACATAGAGTGTCTTTGGCCGCGAGTTTGCATGACCTTCAGACGGCAGCAACTCCGGCAGCGAAGGTTGCACAAAATTGTGTTTTCGACGCATATTCCCTTGGGCAAACTGAAATTGGCAAGGTCGTTTTCCGCGATTTCCGGGCGGACAATTTCCATGGAGAAGCAAGCCGCACAACGAGCCAGCGGGAGCCTTCCCCGGGCCAGATCGCGCCGCAAACGCATGGCCGTATTTCCGGCAAACAGTTGTTCAAACGTTGTATTTCGCAGACTGCCCAACTGGCCGGCGCCATCGAAATCCTGGCAGTTGCAACTGACGGTCATGTCCGAGTTCACGTAGCATCCAAAAAGGGCTTCCCCCGCAAGCGTTTTACAGTGGAATCGACGGCCTTTGAGTTTGGCATAAACCTCATACAAGACCCGCAAGGTCTTTAATACCAACTGCCGGTACAAGAAGTTCAATTCGGGCACGTTCGATTTATTCCTGCTGAGAGCCTGCCGTCATGTTCGAGACATGAGAGGAAAGGTTTTAAGACGGACATGACTAAACAAACGGATTGACACAACGCCAAAGCGGGGATTATTCTAGTACAAGTTCAGATTTGGTGTCCATGCCAAAATACAAGGGAATTCGCCGTTTTTTCGCTGATTATGGAGTACCCCTTCCGGCACGTATTTTTAGAGGCCGCCAAACCGGGCTAAGGGCGAGAGGTGAAGCGAATAAAATCACTGCCCTGCCTTTTTCACCGTGTATTCGTGGGGGCGTTTTCTGAGAACTTTGGCCTCGATGATTTTATCCGGATCGGGAATTTCGTCCTTGTCTTCGGGATTGCGGCGTTGGATTTTTGCCAGGACCTCGAAGCCTTTTATCACCCGGCCGAAAACGGTGTGTTTGCCGTTAAGGAAATCGGTGGGAACAAAGGTGAGGAAAAACTGCGATCCGCCGGTATCAGGCCGGGCTTCCTTGGCCATGCTCAAGCTGCCGCGAAAATGCAAGCGATGATCGGGCCGAGTGCATTCATCGGGAATGCTATATCCCGGTCCGCCCGTTCCGTCGCCCTTGGGATCCCCTCCTTGAGCCATAAATGCGGGAAGCACGCGATGGAATGTGAGCCCGTTGTAAAACCCCTTTTCCACGAGCGTGATGAAATTAGCCACTGTATTTGGGGCTTCGTTTTCGAAAAGTTCGACTTCGATATCGCCCTTGTTGGTTTTGATCAGCACGCGTGGCAGATCGTCGGCCTTGCTTTCGGCCTGGCGGATCGCCTGCTCTTTGTCCCAGGACTTTTTTAATGTATCGAGATTCGTCAGATAATGATTTCCCAGATCGGCCAGGGGGTCATTTGTTTGTTTTGCACCGTAGTAGCCGTCTTTTTTAGCCATGGCGAGGAACTTATCCGCCGCATCGAAATCGTCCACGCAAACGGCCGCGACGCCGGCAGCATTTTCGATTTGTGCGTTGCCGCAATGATTATCGATGAGCAGTTTGCCGATTCGGATGGCATTTTCGAAGTCATCTTGCCCTGCCTCGTCATAGAAAATGCCCAGCAACACATCGGTAACGTCTTTATCCGCGTTGGGGGCCTCGGCAAAGGCTTTTTCGGCGGCCTGGAAAAATTTGGGTTTCAGTATTTTGCCTTTTTCAAGGAGTTCATTCCATTGTTTTTCGATCTCGGGGCGTTCTTCATTTTTAGCCGTGCGATTTTTCGCCCGCAATGCGCCCAGTTCGCCGACAAGCGTTTTCCACTCCTCAAAAATCTTTTGAAATTCGGCGTTGGCGGGACCGGGTTTAGGTGCGGCCGGAGCGGCTTTTGCGGTCACATGGATATTTATCATCGATAAACAGATAAATGCATACAGTATGATGTGGATCTTGTGCATTGCCATATCCTTGAAAATAGAACCTTTTAGTTGTCTAAAATGTAGAGTACCATATCCAGTGCCTTGGAGAAAGGGCGGACAATGGTGAATAGGGCGGCGGGTTTGCAGTTGAAAGCGAATTGGTATTTTGAGGCTAACCCCCCGTGTAATCACGGGGGATAAATAATGCGGGGGCTAATAATGTGGAACAAATACGAGATAAGATAAATGGCTAAACAAAACCGCAAATCGGCTCGCAAAAACAGCGGTCAAAAAAGAAATCAAACCGGCAAATCGCCGGCCGAGACGGTTGGTTTGCGAATCATCGGCGGCCGGTTCCGGGGGCGCAAACTGCTATATAGCGGAGAACTCCGAACCCGGCCCATGAAAGACCGGCTCCGCGAAGCGGTGTTCAATCTCATAGGCGATGAAATCGAAGGGGCTCATGCAATCGACCTATTTGCCGGCACTGGGGCGCTGGGCCTGGAATCGCTTAGCCGAGGGGCAGCCAGGGCGACCCTGATTGAACAACACTATCCCACGGCCGACATCATCCGGCAAAATGTTTTGGCCTTGGGCGTTCAGTCGCAGACGGAGATCGTGCCGGGCAATGTTTTTATTTGGATCAAACGACATCCCGATTTGGGAAAGGCAAGTTGGCTTGTTTTTTGTTCGCCGCCGTACGATTTTTACGTCTCCCGCTTGGGTGAAATGCTGGAATTGCTGGGGGAACTGATTCAGGCGGCGCCGGCAAAAAGTATTTTTGTGGTCGAGGCCGACGAGCGTTTCGACTATGCCATGCTGCGGGATCCGCAGGCCTGGGACGTGCGAAGTTATCCGCCCGCGGTAATTGGGGTGTACAGAAAATAGGTGATAGGAGATAGGTAATGGACTTGAAGAACATCGAGAGTGTGCCGGCCTTTATCACTAAGGACGGGTCTGAAATCCGCGAGCTTTTAGCACATCGCAACTCCGTGATCCGCAATCAGACATTGGCCGAGGCCCGACTTCCGCCGGGCGGGTCCACAACGCCGCACCGACATCTGAAAACCGAGGAAATATATTACATCCTGGAAGGCAGCGGATGCATGCAAGTGGATAAGGAAAGTCAATTAGTTGGTCCCGGCGATGCCATTGCCATCCCCCCCGGTTCCATACATCAGATAACCAATGCGGATACTGTCTTATTAAAATTCCTATGCTGCTGTGCGCCGGGTTATGAGCACGATGACACGATATTGACCGCATGAATATTTTGTGCATATTTCCCAATATCACAATATAAGTAGATCAGTGAAATATGCCTCTATCGAGTAATGCAACAGCGCATATTACCGCAATTTGCCAATCAACCTAACCTCAACTGGTTTAACTAGTTCTGTTTTAGAGATGGATTCACTCCTTGTATCTATCCGATCTTAAATGATACCGGATTTTATGAAATTCGGGGTCATACAAGATCGGGAGGAGCGATGGATCAGCAACGACGCGTTTCACGTTGGCCTTATCTGGCCATTTTAGTTGGTTTGCTTACGGCATATGCCATTTTGCCCCTTTTTCGGGAGCCAAATGCACATCAACAGGCAGATGCTTCGCAACAGGCGATTGATATAGTCCGGAATATAGACACTACAAGTTATACTGTTGATGTTCTTCCCCCGGTCGATGAAA
This sequence comes from Pirellulales bacterium, assembly GCA_963844755.1. Lineage (GTDB taxonomy): Bacteria > Planctomycetota > Planctomycetia > Pirellulales > Thermoguttaceae > JBEKIK01. The sequence goes on along the minus strand of CAWJPM010000005.1, from coordinate 170,898 downwards.
TCGCTCCGCCTCCCTTGGAATTAGGAACGCTTCCTGAGGCCGTCACAGTGACGCCTTGTGCGGCGATACTGAGTGAGGTTCCGGATTTTGAGGTTGCCGACGAGGAAGGAATCGATTCAATTTCATCCGAGCCTCCCACGTCTTACACCTCGCCTGTCTCATCAACCGAGCCTTCCACGTCCTCCACCACGTCCGCCTCAGAGACATCGGTAGCGGAAAAAGAGAAAGGATCGGGGGAAGAAATCGTTGAAACGTCTCCGGCGGCATCGGAGCCAAAATCATTGCCCCAGTCCAAGGCCGAACAATCTCCGGCAAATGCCAAACAAGCGCCATCCGTATTAGTAAAGGAATCGGACAGAAAAGAATCGAAGACTTTGGTTGCTCATTTGCCAAAGCCAACGAACATGCCCGTGGAAACTATAAAGCCGGGTTCGCTCGACACGAATTATCCCAACACGGGTTTCAAGCCGCTTAATCTGCATGGTCCGGACGATCTGGAACAATCTAATTCCGTAGGGAAAGAATCAACGGCCTGGACTGAGCCGACGGCGCTTATAACATTGTTGGAAGAACTTGGCAAAGCGAAAGGATCGTCCGAATGGGCGGCCGAAACCGGTCGCCTAGTGCATGAATTAGGGCCGGCAATTGCAGGCGATTCGGACGAAGCCGGGACCATCCTGGACCGCCTGGCCGATTCGCGGTTGGAAGCACTGCGTTTAGCCGATTCGATTACGGACTTGCCGATGGCGCGAAAATTGCGACAGGCCTCATACGCCATCGAACGAAGGCTCGAGGTTTGGCGCGAAGTCGAGCGATTGGGCGCATCGGCGCTTGTGAAAGCGGACAAGCCCAAGGTCGATTCCCGAAAAATGTCGATGTGCCTGGCTGAAATCGACAATCTTATGAAGACGTCTGCCGAAGGACGGCAGTGGCGGAAATATCTGCTGGTTGACGCCTTGAAAGAATTGTCATCGCAACGATCGGCGACCGAGAGCGAGGCCGAGCAACAACGGAAGGTCACCCAACAGGTGTTAGCGCGATTGACGCAAACGCCCATGTCGGCCAAGCAACGGCAATTTATCGCCAGCGAGCCGATGGCGGCGTTTTGCGCGGAATTACGGCATTGGGCCGCCGATCCGCTCACCTCGGCCGACGTGTTGCGCGACATAGAGCGTTATGAGCAAAGCCGGCTGCCCAGCGACGCGCAGCGATTGGGCGAGGATCTGCGGAGCCTGTCTGAATCGTCCGATCCAAAACGCAGCGAACTTGCCCGGAGCGTGGAAACGCACTATCGCAACGCGAATATACGGGCGTCGCTTACCGAAGATTTGTTGAATCGCCTGGTTCCCGCACAAAAAATGGAAATTGCGCCCGTCAATGACACGGTAATGGGATTGGCGGTGCGGGGGCAAAGCAGGACTTCGACCGACGTGGCCTTGCGGCTGATCCCGGATCCGAATCGGGTGCGGATGGCATTTGAGGTGACGGGCGAGGTGGCGGCAATGACCTCGTCTACAAGCGGTCCGGCGACGTTTTTCAACGACAGTGATTCGCTTTACTCCGCGCGCAAGCCGTTTGAAATCGACCAGAAAGGGATCAAGACCTCGCCGGCCGAGGTTGACGTCCGCCATCAAACGCGATTGCGCGACGTGACTACCGATTATGACGGCATACCGCTTCTCGGGCTGGTGGCGCGGAGCATTGCGCGGCAGCAGCACGAGATGGCCCAGTCGCAAGCCAACCAGGAGGCGAGAAGCAAAGTGGCAAATAAGGCCCGGCAGCGGATCGACAGCGAAGCCCAGGATCGGTTGCAGGAATTGGTCAACAGTTTGAATCGCAAGGTATTCGGGCCGCTGGTGAACCTGTCGCTGGAACCGACGGTGATCGACGCGCAGACTACCGAGCAGCGGATGACCATGCGATTGCGGGTGGCCGGGGAGGATCAATTGGGCAGTTTCACGCCTCGTCCCCAGGCGCAGAAAAACAACCTGGCGAGTTTTCAAATCAACGAATCGATGCTGAACAATGCGCTCCAGCGGCTGCAAATGGATGGCCGGACTTTTACCCTGCCGCAACTGGCTGAGAGGATCTCGGAGCGTTTTCAGCGTCCCACCTCCTGGCAAATCGCTCCCGAGAACGAGGACTTGACGATCACCTTCGCGAAAAAAGACGCTGTAGCGGTGCGCTGCCAGGAGGGACGGGTAATGCTGACGCTTAACATCACGAAGGTAAGCAAAGAACCGCGGCAGTGGAATAATTTTCAAGTGCGCGTGTTTTACCGGCCGCAGGTCCACGGCCGATCGGCGGAATTAATCCGCGACGGGGTAATACAATTGGCTTGCCAGCGAATGAGCAACAGCTCTCAGATCGCTCTGAGGGGCATGTTTTCCAAGGCCTTTCCTCAAAACGACACCATCAAACTCACGCCCGAACGTTTTCTCACGGATCCCAAATTGCAGGATCTTGCCATTACACAGTTTGTAATCGACGACGGCTGGGTCGGAGTAGGAGTGGGCCCGAAGGAGTACGCGGTGGAGATGACCCAGTTGCCTTCGGTAAGAAGATAGATCACAGTGGCCAGGGCAGGGTTCGGAAGTCAGGGTTCAGGTAATTCGCAGAGAAACCGGGCCGACACGGCCCGGCTCTGCTGAAATCCTTGAAAAAGGCCGCGCTCGAAGTCCGAGGACCGGCGAGCACGGCCTACATGTCTCGCCCCGAGTTTGAATGGAATTGGTGATTGTCCTCGGGGGGGAGGAGACAGCTACTATTAAACTATCATGAAGGTGAAAAATTATCTACCCACTAATCGTGGGGCTTCGGCCTGTTATGCTTTGTAAGCTAGGTTTGTAATAAACAAACCATTTCCATTGTCTAACGCGGCAATAAGCCGCAATTCAAACCGCCGGTGCGTTCACCAGGGGCTAAATGGGTCCGCTTTTGAACATGCATTCAATCCTTGAAATCAATACGCTCGATCAGCTTACAGCGTTTAGAACGGACTGGGGCAAACTACTTTCCGATACGCCGGGCGCAACGTTTTTCCAATCGTTCCAGTGGCTGGAGGCGTATTGGCGGCATTTTGGCGCGGAGAAGACATTGCGGACTGTAATCGTTCTAGAGGATGATAGAACAGTGGGAATCGTGCCATTGATAGTGCGAATGGAAGAAACCAGGGTGGGACGATTGCGGGTGCTGACCTACCCGCTGGATAATTGGGGCTCGTTTTACGGTCCCATCGGGGCTGATCCGGCGCGGCGCTAAAAGCGGCGATGGAACATATTCGGCGCACGCCGCGGGATTGGGACATGATCGAGCTGCGCTGGATCGGCGGGCCGGGGACCGATTGGCGGCAATCGCAAAACGCCATGCGATCGGCCGGTTATCAGGCTTATTCCACGATTTGGAATCGAACCGTGGTTGCCGATTTTTCCGCCGGCTGGGAGGATTATGCGGCCGGGCGAAAAGGCATTTGGCTCAGGCGTATGCGGCAGAGCGAAGAGAAACTTTTTCGGCAGGGCAAGGTGGAATATGTTCGCTGCCGGACGGCAAGCAAGGAACAAGGCGACGGCGATCCGCACTGGGACATATATGACGCTTGCGAAGCCATCGCCCGGAGCAGTTGGCAGGCCGGGGCCACCGACGGGACAACGTTGTCGCACGAGGCGGTGCGGGCTTTTTTGCGGGAAATTCACGCCCTGGCCGCGGAGTGTGGTGCGGCGGACATGAGCCTGCTGATGTTTGACGGCCGCCCGGCCGCATTTATCTACGGCTATCATTATCGCGGCTGCGCATACGGTCTGCGCCGCGGTTTCGACGCCCAGCTTTCGCGCACTGGTCTTGGCACGGTCCTGCTTTGGAACACGCTAAAAGACAGTGCAATGCGCGGCGATTTGGTTTACGACATGGGCATTGGCTCGCTGGAAAGCAAGCGGCATTTTCAAAATCGCTTGATGCCGATATATCGTTTAAGTCATTTTCCGTGCTCCTCTTTGCGGACTCAGTTTTTGCGTTTCGGCCGTTGGCTGGAAGGCCGCCGGCTTTGTGGCGTTTCATGAATAATCCGAGTTCATCGCGGCCGGCCGCATCCAGGGGAGGGCGACCGGCGCGCGATGAACATCCTAAGCCGGGAGGTGCAAAGGGATTCGCGTTACACCATCCATACCTGACCGGAAAATTAATCCCGCAGTGAAGAACCCCCACCGCGATGAATACGGAACAGATTAAATCATCTTCTGCTTCATCGTCTTGTGTTCTTCGTTCTTTTTGCTCTCCACGTTTATGGCGTGGCGGGTCTATAAGTCTCCGGTCCGGGCGTTACCACCGGCGCACCGGCGCAGGGATCGCAGGTGCTGACAGTTGGGCAAGGGTTGGAGTACATTACCGCCGGCTGGCATTGTTGGTAAGCCGGTCCGCGACGCCACCAGTCGCAGCTGCCGCACCCCACGGCACTGGCCAGCAGCATCGCCATAATCATTAAGATTAGTAGCTTCTTCATTTTCGATTCTCCCATTGAGACGTTTTCGTTGCCAGCAAAGCTGGATTAATCATGCATTGCCATTTGCCGGCGTCAGGGTGGCAGGCGCGGGTCACTGTGGCACGGTTGTCATTGCCGGGGCAGAGGAACAGCCGCAAGGATCGCAGGCGCCGACTGTCTGGCAGGGGCTGGAATACATCACGGCCTGCGGGCATTGGGCTTGGGCGGCCGGGCGACGAAACCAGTCGCAGATCCGGCATCCAGCCACGCCGCTCAGCAGAACCGCCATGCTCATCAAGATCAGTAGCTTCTTCATTATTCGATTCTCCCATCGAAACGGTATCGTTACCGGCGAAGATATCGCCAAGAAACTCTACACCACGCTTAATGATGTGCAAACGCAACAGGGCTGTATTTAATAAAAACAACTGTTGACTTTTTGCAACCTAACGCGTTGTTTATATGCTACAATTAGGTAAGGAGTGCGGATGGGGCAATATTTTTCAGCCCGCCTTTTTTCAAATTTACATATTCATTGATACGGATCTCATCGATCATGAATAATTTCTTATCAAACGACAGCTTCACCGGCGGAAAGGTAAAAATCCCTAGCAGGAGGATCGTATGGATGGGGCGACAGTTTAACTGTCGCCTCAACGTAATAATGCCAGGCAGGAGGGCTGTGCTGATCGCCTTGGCGGTGTTTTTCATCTTATGGAGCGTGACGGCGCTGGGCGAGGAAAACCGGCGGCAACTGTGGTTGCTCAGCACGCGCACGGCGCCTCTTTGCGGCGATTTGCAGTGCGGGCAAAAGGCGATCAGTTATTGGCTGTATTCGGCCGATTGCCAATGGCAGGCGAGCGATGAAGAATCGTTCCGCAAAAGCGACGATCCGGCCGTGCCCACGACGATCGTCATCCACGGCAACCAGAACAATGCCGACGACGCGATTGAATTTGCCTGGCCCATTTATTGCCGCATGTCGCGGATCGCCTGTGACAGGCCGTTCCGCCTGGTCATTTGGTCGTGGCCCAGCGATAAGATGTGCCGGCGAACTCGGGCCGACGTGCAATTGAAAATCAGCTTTTGCGGCGCCCAGGCTTATTACCTGGCCGTTTGCATGGAGAACATGCGCCAGGACGTGCCGGTTTGTCTGATCGGATTCAGCCTGGGTGCGCCAATCGCAGCCGGAGGTTTGCACTTATTGGCCGGCGGCGAGATGGACTGCCGGACGTTACCGGGCCGCAGTTCGTCCGAGCAATTTTCAAAACACACCACGCCTATCCGTGCAGTGTTGGTCGGTGCGGCGATGGACGCCGACTGCCTGGCCAGCAACGGCGTATACAACTTGGCGCTTTCCCAGGTTGAAAAGATGCTGGTGGAGCGCAACGGCTGCGATAATGTTTTAAGATTTTATCCCAGGCTATATGGGCGGCACGGTCCGCAGGCACTGGGCTTTGTCGGTCCGGCGGGTTGCGGAGAATATGACAAAATCGAACTCTTGGACGTCTCCTGCGAAGTGGGAAAGAGACATGAGTGGAAATATTATGTGACATCCCAGAGCCTGTTGGAATCGATCGATAGGTACGTTTTTCCCGCTGATAACGTAAAAGAGAAAGGAATTGAAGGGGAAGTGAGCGAGGATTAGGAAATTGGGAATCGGCAAGGGGAAATCGGCGATGACGGGGCGGTGGACGGCGGTGGCAGAGCGAAACCGCAGCCCTCACCCCTGCCCCTCTCCCAAAGGGAGAGGGGACCTATTTGCAAAACTCCAGATTAGATTTATTTAGATGCTTGAACCGCAGGCTTATTTAAACGGCGATTGGATACCAGACAGTTCGGCGGCAGTCTCGGTTACCGACGCCGGTTTCGTGTTGGGCGTTACCGTTGCCGAGCAACTGCGGACGTTTTCCGGCAGGATTTTCCGGCTTGAGGATCATCTCGATCGGCTTGAGCACTCCTTGCAGGTAATCGGCGTCGATCCGGGCTTGAATCGGCGGCAATGGATCGCCATCGCTTGTGAATTGGTGGAAAGGAACAGCAAGTTTCTAACGCCGGGCGACGATTGGGGATTGTCGATTTTCGTTACTCCGGGGATTTATCATATATACGGCCCGGCCCAGCACAGCCGGCCGACGGTCGGTATGCACACGTATCCGCTGCCATTTCACCTTTGGGCCGATAAATATCGCAGCGGGCAATCCCTGGTTACTACTCCGATACGGCAAGTTGCGGGCGATTGCTGGCCGCCGGACGTGAAATGCCGCAGCCGGATGCACTATTATTTAGCTGATAGACTGGCTACTGAGAAAGATCCCGGGGCCCGGGCCGTATTGCTTGATCAGGAGGGTTATGTTTCGGAGACATCGACGGCCAACGTATTGATTTATCGGAAGGGTGATGGATTGATTTCGCCGCCTTTGGAGAAGATTCTGCACGGCATCAGCCTGGCCGTGACAACTGAAATTGCCGGTTCCTTGGGCATTCCATGCCAAAAGCGCGATCTTGCCGTGGAGGATTTGGCCTCGGCGGATGAGATCATCTTAACCAGCACGCCCATGTGTATGTTGCCCGTGACGCGGTTCAATGGCCGCCCGATCAGCGGCGGCAAGCCCGGGGAAATATGGCACAAACTGCTTACTGCCTGGGGCAAAACGGCGGGGTTGGATATCGTGGGACAGGCCGAACGATTTGCGCGAAGGTGATTGTTTATCGACGGCGGATATGGCCGGCATGCCGAATTTGCCGGTCGCATGGGCTTTTAGGATTGTCTATGCCCTGTAGAAATTGTGTTCCTTTATGAGAGTCTGATGGAGTTGCGTGACGTTCTCAATTTGACACAGACCGTATTCAGACCGAGATTATCGAGGGCCGGCAGAAATATCTTTCCAGACGCAGGTCTCATTATGACAAAAAGCAATAATCGGCGGGGCGGCCGAGACCGGCGTGCCGTCACGCTGATTTTCGCTGCTTTTTTAATGGTTGTCTTGCTAGGCATGGTCGCTTTTGCAATTGACGTGGGCTATGTCGTGCTTGTACGCACGCAATTACAGGCGGCGGCCGATTCCTCGGCCATGGCCGCCACCGCCGTCATGACCTTGCCGCGAGGGGAGATGACCGATACGGCCAAACAATTTGCCGGTTACCATTTGGCAGCAGGGAAAAATGTACAACTTCTCGACAAGGACATCGAATACGGCGCCTGGGACGCCGGCACACGGTCGTTTGCACCGTCGCCCACGCCGGGAAATGCGGTCCGAGTCTCGGCAAAGTGTGACAAAACCACAACCGGGGAGGTGGGATTTTTCTTTGCGGGCATTTTGAATTCATTTTCCTTCACGCGGCAGGCCGTGGCCGTGGCCATGGCCAATCCCCGCGATATCGCCTTTGTCGTCGATTTATCCGGATCGATGAACGACGACACTGAACCGTGCTGGGCAACCGACGTGGAGAACAGCACATTTGCCGCGGCGGGCTATCCGACGGTGGGAAGCGATCTGATGCAGCAGGTTTATAGCGACTTCGGTTTCGGGACTTATCCGGGCACGTTGGAATATCTTGGCGCGCCTGCGGGTGTTCCAAAAAACCAATATGCTTACGCGGAATTGACCAAGGACGGAGGCTATTTGACAACAAATAGCATTCCGGCGCAATATCGAATCGTGCCCACGGATTCCGAAGTGATTCGCAAGCAAAAAGGCTATTCATGGATAATTGATTACCAAATTGCCCGGGTAATGCCCAGCGCCAAGCCAATACCCAACAGCAGCCAGAATTACGCATATTGGGAAAAGTATCTGGATTACATTAGCTTGGCGGTTTCTATCACACCACCGCCGCCGCCATCGCCTCCGGCGCCAAAACCAACTCCATCGCCGACACCAACACCGACTCCGACCCCGACTCCTACCCCAACTCCAACACCGACACCAACTCCGCCGCCCCCAAGGCCGCCCCTTGGTTGGCAGGATCCCGCTTTAAAAGGCCCCTTGATTGCTGCTTGGATGGCCAATCCGACGTATACGGGTCCATCACGAGGGGCCGCGCGCTGCGTGCAACTTCAACTGGCGATGACGCCGGGCGGTTGGGACGCCGTATTGCTGAGTGAAATGTTGTCGGCCACATCTTACGGCACACCGCCGGCCAATCGCGGCACCATTCCGCCCAACCGTTACAGCGGGCGTATCGATGCCTACAATAATCCCAATACCGACACCTTTCCCACCGCCACCATCAGCATACCGCGGGGTTATCGCAACTACATCGGTTATCGCACGTATGTACAATTCATGATGGATCACGGCCGGGACGGCCAGCCCGTCAACGGCACTAATGTTCCGCTTTCGTGGTTAAGCGCTTTATGTCCCTGGCACATGGAAGATACGGCGGGCGGGGCCTATAGCTTTCCGCCTCGCGAGCAGCCTACGCACGCCGCGCGCCGTGCCCTAATTGCCGCCATGCAGGTGGTTAAAGATCGTAATTCCAGCATCGGAAACTTGGATCAGCGGGATTGGGTTTCGATCATCACTTACGACAAGCTCACCGGGGGCGGGCCGGTGGTGATACAACCGTTGACCGGCGATTACGATCAGGCAATGCTGGCTTGCACCACGCTTCAGGCCTGCAGCGACGTGGGCGCAACCACAGCGACCGAAACCGGACTGATCACCGCCAGAAAGCTCCTGCAACCGAAAAAAACCGGCGGCAGCGGCAGGCTTGCCACAAACAAGGTCGTTGTCCTGCTGACTGACGGTGTGCCGAATCTGTATTCCAGCAGTGTGGCAACAATTAATTCATTTATCAGCAGCCACTCCGACCTGCACGATTTCTACAACAACGGGGCTTACTGGTGCGACGCTCCTTTAATGCAAGTCGCCATGATGAAGGCCGACCGTTGGGATTTTTACCCCGTGGGCGTCGGTTTGGGGACGGACTACAACTTCATGGATCGGATGGCTCGGATGGGAGGGACGGCGGACGGCAACGGCCATAGCCCTCGCGGCAGCGGCAATCCGGCCCAGTATGAACAAAGGTTGACTGATATTTTCCGCAAAATCATCACCAGCCCGAGGATTCGCCTGGTGCAATAAACAGACCACATCTCACTCGAATGCAGCGGGTAAAATCGGGTGGCACGGGCATCTTGCCCGTGTTTATTCCCAGCACTGGCAAGATGCCAGTGCCACACAATCGTTTCAATTATTTGAAAATCGCTTTAGCCGAAGGCAATAGAACCCAGCAGTCGGCCGCCGGATTGCCGGATCACTCGCAGGGCCTCGCGCACGTCGTAAGGTGTTGTGTAGCCCAGCCGGATCACCAGGTACACGCCGTCGCAGTGAGGAATCATGGCGGCCGTATGGACGTCGGCCAGAGAAGGCGCGTCGATGAGCACCAATTGATATCGCTTTTTCAATTTTTCGAGCACATGGTCCCGGCGGTCGGCGATATCAGGTGTTTTCTCGTTTTGCAGCCTACTTTCATGCGGCAAGGCATCGAGTACGTATACCTGCCCTTGGTGATGATTTTCCAGCATTTTCGAGAGAGAATACAGCATTTCCGTTTGCCCCGTGTCGTCGCAAGGACTGGTAAACAGCAAGGCGGCTCGCTGTCCCGGCATCGGTTGAGTGAGTATATATTGGGCCATATCTTCGTAAATATCCGGCTCCTCGGGCTGTAGAACCGAGGCCACGGCCGATTCGGCCCGGGCCAGGGTTTCGTCGATCGTCAAAGAATCGGATATGGCGTATTGCACCGTGAGCGGGCTGGAAACCGGTTCTTGAACCAACAGCCCAGACGGATGCAGCCTGTTTAGCTCTTCCTGGATGATCGGATGCAATCCGGTCAAGTCGGTATCGCATGGATCCTCGGCAGTAATTGCCGTATCTGGTTTGGCTTTTGGCAATTCCTGAACGGATACACACGCCTCTGGGCGATCATCCGCCGGCGGATTATTTGCATACGGTTGCGGGCGTGGCCGCTTGGCCTCGATTTGCTTCAGCGCATCGAGCATCTGGCTCATGGAGAAGTCCCTTGGAGGAGTTTGGCAAACAGGCGGCTGTACTCATGCCGGCGCGTGGCGCCGATCGGTCGGGGTTTGTTCCGCGGGGTCTGGGTATCATTTACTTCGGTTTCTGCGGTCGATTCCGCGGATTCCGCCGCCTGCGCCGCGCTGGCGCCTTGCAGCAAAGTGGTTCCTTCTACCTGACTCTGATCCACTGCGGTGTTGATTGCAGTCATTTCGGCCCCATCGACGGGCGAAACCGAGGTTGTCGGCTGCAAAAGCGGGCTTGGCGCGGGCGTTGAGGCGGCATAACGGTCGGTAATGACCTCTTCGTGCTCGAATTCTTCCTTGAAGGGATGTTCGGCGTCGGTGAAAACCAGTTCAATTTCAGGCTGGTTGGTTCCCAAGGGCTGAAAATCAGCTTCGCTCCCGGCCGGTGCCTCTTCGATGTGTTCGATCTGCTGGCAGACCTCGGACAGTTCAGCTTCGACTTCGTCAAAGTCGTTCGCTACCCTTAGCGCTGGGAATTCGGTGCTTTCGCCGGCGGTTTGCGGCGAAGTTTCATCGGCCGAGTCGTCGATGCGGCCAAATTCAATCACGCCGCACTGTTCGCGTGGGCCATCGCCGTTCCAAGGGGTGGGCAATTGTTGAAGGTCGGCCCAGGCCGCTTCAATTTGCGCCGGGTCGATCGACCGGCAGCCGGCTGCGTAAGCCACCAGCAGGGCATGATCGCAAAGCTGGTTTATCAATCGCGGCACGCCGTCAGTGGCTTTGAATACGCTCTGGCAAGCGTCTTCGGAAAATAAGTCGATGCCGCACCCGCCCGCAAGGTCGATTTGGGCGTGGATATAGTCCTGGGTCTCGCTTCGCCCCAGCGACTCCAAATAACAACGCGTGGAAATGCGCTGATTGAAGGACTCCATTTTTGGGCCGGCGAAGCGCTCTTCCAGTGAGCCGTTTCCGGCCAATACCAGGCTCACTATGGGTCGCCCCTGCCCGGCTACGTTGGTCAGCATCCTGATTTCGTCCAACAGGCGTAGCGGCAGAGTGTGGGCTTCGTCGACAATCAACACCAATCCCCGATAAGGGGCTTTTCCCAGAGTTAAATAATCCACCAGCGCGATGCGAAGTTCGCCCTCGTCCATGCCGCGATACGGCTGACCTAATTTGTAGAGAATGGCCTGAAACAAAGATCGCCGCGTGCTCAATCGTCCGCAGGAGAGCTCGACAACTGGGAAAGTCGCTTTAAACTGCTCGGCCAACAAGCGGCAGAGCAGGGACTTGCCCGTTCCGGTGGGACCGGTGACCATGCCCACCCCTTCGCCGCGCTCGATGCAGCGGGTAAGGGCAATCCGGGCGGACTCGACGGTCGCGGCGGGAAAATACTGGTCCGTTTGAGGCACGGATGCGAACGGCTGTTTTTTCAAACCAAAAAAGGCACCATACATGGCACATGTTCTCTAGGTTTATCAGATTATGTATTCGTTCAAGTCGCGCAGACTTGAAATATATTCACATATCGCGGGCGCAATCCCCCATAGCATCAATTCGGCTGTCAGGAAGTGAATTATGAGAGGGGATTTTTGATTGGAAATCGGGGATAAGCGGGAAAGATGGGAGTGTGATCTCCAAAGAAGTGGTACACAATCCCAGACACTTGCGTCATTGCCACCCGCCGCCTTTCGACTGCGCTATTCGTTGCAGCCGAAATGATAAAAGGTAAAAGGGATAAAGGTTAAAGGGTTCTACTTGCGGCGCCACCACCATATCAAACCGGCAATCGCACCGCATATAAGCAAGGTGATACTACCGGGCTCAGGAACACTTGCCACGCGGAACCCGAAGGAGACGAACTCGACCGACGGGCGGAGGTCTTCGCCTTCGCCCACGGCGGACGCGGCCAACTCTTCGGGGCCTTCGTCAAAATAGCCGCCAAGCACACCACGCGTCGAACTGGTAGTCGCTGTTTCGTTCCATTGATAAACATCGCCGCCCATATCATACGTGCCGTATGCGCCAGGAGAGTTCGAGAACGCGCCCACCGGGGTCAAATAGTTTGTAGGATCGGTCCAGCCGCCGTTGCCTGTGCCTAAATCGTCGAAAAAGTTGGCGTTGTTCGTGCCCGTCGAAGATAGGATGTTGATCGGTGCCGTGTTGCTCTTCGTCGGGTAGGTCCAGTAACCGGCACCGCCCGGCTTGTTCGGGTCGTAATATGCCGCCTTGTACCACTCGTTTTCCGAGGGAATGACGTAGGTGGCGTTCGCCTTTCGCGTTACTGCCATGAGATCTGTATCGCTCGTGGCACCGTTGAGGTAATACGAACCATCCTCTGTGGTCGTAAGGCATTGCGAGCCGGTGGGCTGGCCGTTTTGCAGCCAATTGCAGAATCGTGCCGCATCGCCCCACGAGACAAAGTTCACCGGAAAGTTCTGATAAGCCGTGGCGACCGCGTAGGTGTAACTGCCCGAGCCCCCGCTCTGGATGATCCCACAGCCATCATGGTAGTAACCGACATCTGCCATGGCTGAGACGTACAGTCCATACGTGTCTGTCGTTGCCACCGCGTTAAGAAACGCCGTGTACTGGGCCGTCGTCACATCGTACTTGCCCATCTGGTAAGTGTAGCCCACCGAGCCGTAGAGATTGCCGGTGGCTGGGTCCGCCGTGTTGCCCGGATCGCCCACGGTGACGAATTGCAGACTGGTCTGATCGCCCATGTTGAACACGTCGGCGCGGGTAACCACGGCGGAGGCCAACACGGCTACCACCAAGAAATCCCTCATCAGTGCTTTGAAAAACATTTGTCTTCTCCGGTACGTAAAAGCGTGTTATTTCAGAAAATCGTCATTGTCAAGTAACGCATAGCCTGCGCACAGCACGCGGCGGGCTACAAACCAAGGGAAAAACATCCAGCCAAAGAGTGGCCCACCGCGAAGCCGATGGCTGACGCGACGAGCGATATAGCTGCGTATGCGAACGCTGCCTCAATGTGGTGCAGGTTAAAGGAGAGCCAGTCTTTCCCACAAAGTGTGGTCAGGCCACTAGCACCCTCTCTCCGATAATACCCCTAATTTACCATGTCTCACGAACATTTCAAGTATATTTTGGAAATAGCTCGGCGTATTTGCCACCCCCCCACCACAAGAAGTTCGTCCGCCGCGATTTCGTGGGCAGCGAGGGCGAATAACCGTTGCTATGGCTTGAACTTATACGAATTCTAATCCCAAGCCAAGCGAACTCCATTAGGCGTTTGACGGTTAGCGCGTGAAAAAACTCGAAAACCTTCAGCATTTTCGGGCGTATCAAGGGTTAACAACAACATCCCTTGACCCGAACCATGGAGGTTTTCGAGTGAATACCAAGATACGACATCAGATCGCTCGACGCAAGCGGCGGATCGCGCGGCGGCTGGACAAGAACGACAACCGGGGTTGCGAGCGGCCGATGATGACCGCCGCCAACATCCACTACGAGATTGCCGATCGTACTCGGGCAACTGCCGCCGGGGGCATCGGCGCCTTGCATCTGCTGACGCGCAAACTCCAACTCGATGAGGCGATCGACCGCAACCTCTCGTTGTTCAAGATCCATCTGCCGTACCACGAGTCGGACCACGTGCTGAACATTGCCTATAACCTGCTGGCGGGCGGAACGTGCCTGGAGCACTTGGAGATTCTCCGCAAGGACGAGGCCTACCTCGACGCCCTCGGGGCGCGGCGCGTGCCCGACCCGACGACGGCAGGCGACTTCTGCCGCCGTTTCGGGGCCGGCGACATCTCTACCTTGCAGGAGACATTCAACGCCACGCGTCTGAAGGTCTGGCGTCAGCAACCCGCGGAGTTCTTCGAGGAAGCCGTGATCGAGGGCGACGGCACGATGGTCGAAACCACGGGCGAGTGCAAACAGGGCATGGACATCAACCACAAGGGCCAGTGGGGTTATCACGCCTTGGTGCTTTCCCTGGCCAATACAGGCGAGGTATTGTACGTGCTCAACCGCCCGGGCAACCGGCCCAGCCACGAACACGCCGCGGGCTATTTCGACCGCGCGGTGGCCCTCTGTCGTCAGGCGGGCTTTCGGCGGATCCTCTTGCGTGGCGACACCGACTTCTCGCAGACGGAGCATCTCGATCGCTGGGATCAGGACGGCGTGCGGTTCATCTTCGGCATCGACGCCACGCAGGCCTTGTACGAAATCGCCGAGAATCTGCGGCAAAATGCCTGGAAAGAGTTGCGTCGCCGTCCAAAGCGCAAGGTGCGCAGCGTGCGGCGGCGTGCGGAGAAGGTCAAGCAGCAGATTGTCGAACAACGCGGGTTCGAGGACGTCCGTTTGGCGAAGGAGCACGTCGCCGAGTTCATCTATCGCCCCGCGAAGTGCCGCAGGAGCTATCGGGTGATCGCGGTGTGGAAAGACCTGGAAGTGTACCAAGGCCAGAAAAAGCTGTTCGACGATTCGCGGTGCTTCTTCTATATCACCAATGCCTGGGGAACGCCCACGGAAGAAGTAGTGTTCGGGGCCAACCAGCGCTGCAATCAGGAAAACATTCTCCAACAGCTCAAAAGCGGCGTGCGGTCGCTGTCGGCCCCCGTGGACAACCTGGTGAGCAACTGGGCATACATGGTCATGGCCTCCCTGGCGTGGAGCCTGAAGGCCTGGGCCGCGTTGCTCTTGCCCGACGAGGGCCGTTGGAGCGAAAAGCACGGGGAGGAAAAACGCAAACTGCTGCGGATGGACTTTGCCACGTTTCGACGGGCGTTGGTCAACGTGCCGGCGCAGATCGTCCGTGGCGGGCGGAAGATTCTCTATCGTCTGTTGGCATGGAACCCATGGCAGCACGTGTTCTTTCGCTTGCTCGACCAGCTTCGCAAGCCGCTGCGATGCTGAGACGAGAAGCTTGAAGCTGGAGTCCGGATGCTCCGGTCCGCCGCGGCCTTGCCACAAAAGAAGGGAAAACGAACCATGCAACACCCACAACCCGACCAATCACGACTGCCCTGTGGCGGCCCCGCTCGCGCTGTGCTCCCACTCGTCCAACAAATCAGCCTCCAAAACGCCAACGGCCTTCGCTTGTTTTGGGTCTAATTTAAAACAGCGCATTCTATTGCGCCTCCCAGATTGCCCATTATAGTATAGCGACACCCGAACAAGGAGGTCGCTATGGAAGTGAGAGATCATTTACCTTTGGCAGAGTTAGAGCGTCTGGAGCGGGAGGAACGTGATGCTCGGCGATCCAAACGTTTGCGGATTATCATTTTAGCAATTAAAGGATATACCGCCCCGGCGATTGCAATGTCACTTGGTTTGTCGCGTCGCGTGTGCCAGGACTGGGTCTATAGGTTCAATGAGCAGGGATTACAAGGGCTCGAAGATCAATGGGGCGGACATCGTCAGGGTCCACTAACACCGGAGGAAGAACAGCAAATGAGGCAGCGGCTGGACGGTGGGCCGACGCCTGAGGATGATGTTTGTTCGCTTCGAGGCGTTGATGTGCAACGTATTCTGGCTCAGGAGTTTGGCGTTCTCCGCTCGCTGCCTGCCGTGTATTACTTACTGCATCAATTGGGCTATTCATATCTGCGGCCCCGGCCGCGTCATCGCAAATTCGATGCGGAAGTACAGGCGGATTTTCAGCGTCGGCTGCCAGAGCAGATTATGACGATTGCCGCAGAACATCCGGGAAAACAGGTGCATGTCTTTTTCCAAGATGAGGCGCGATTCGGGCAGCAGGGAACCATGACCAACGTCTGGGCATCGAAGGGATCGCGACCCGTAGCAGTGCGTCAGACACAATACGAGTACTTGTGGGTTTTAGGGACCGTGTGTCCCGATACAGGGAAAGCCGAAGGACTGTTAAGCCCTCGCCTGAACACCGCTGTGGTCAATGTGTTTCTACATGAGTTTTCGCAAAGACTTGCCAGCAATGAACATGCCGTGATGATCTGGGATGGTGCCGGTTTTCACCGGAGTAAACAACTCCGAGTACCTGAAAACATCAGCCTGGTGCAATTACCGCCTTATAGCCCGGAGCTTAATCCGATTGAAAACCTCTGGCACTATCTTAAAAGCCACTATTGGTCGAACCGGGCATATGCTGACTATGACGCTTTGGAAGATGCCGCTATCACCGCCTGGCATACCGCGGTCCTCGATCCAGAAATCATGAAGTCTGTCTGTGCTGTCCCCTACCTCAAACGCGCTGATTTAAATTAGAATGCGTATTAGACATAGTTGAAACACCGGCAATCAGCAAAAGATCGGTCGTGGTAAATGGGCAATTACCGACTGAGATGTCGGTCGGGGAGCAGTACTTGATTGGTTAATTATCCCAAATAGATAAAGAACCAATACACGATTCCGATACATCCCAGAACCAAGAGGCCGCCCAAGAGGATCAATGTCCAGCGAAGAATTGCTTTGTGCCGGCGGCGGGCAAAAGGATCGGACGATTGGTCTTTGGCGGGCACTACGCCGATGATGGGGACCGGTAAAAGGGGTTCTAAGTCGGCGATGGAGGCCAGCACGGGCTGGGTTGACACGCCCGAGGAACAAACGCCTATTCCCAGGGCCATTGCAAACCCGGAACATAGCATTAGCCCAATGAATCCTTGATTGTATCTGGGCTGTTTAATTGTAACGGGGACGCGATTTACGCGGACTAAAAAGGTCGGCTCTTTCCGGCTGGAATCAAATAGCGATTGTTTAATGCGTAGTTTATCGAGATATTCTTGCTCGGTACGTTCCGCCGCCAACTGCAATTGTTTCAGAGTTTCAGCCGTTTCATTTTGATTTACGCCCTGTGCTAAGTTTTCAGGGGTATTGCTTTGCTGAATTTCGTTTTTATTTTTTAAAGGCGGTGCTTTAACCGAAACGGGGGAATTGATATTTTGCGTGGGATGATTTGCCGAAGTTTCGGCGGCAAAGCGTGGTATGGAGTCTAATTGCTGCTGAAAATCGGCGATTCGGGCTTGAATATTTTGGACATCCGGATGCAGGGGCGTTTTATTTACGAGAATTGCCGTTTCCCGTTGCCGCAGGGACGCGAGTTTGCGGTCGAGTTCGATCCAAGCCGGGTTATCGGGAATTTTGGGCTCGGTTTGTTGATCGGTTGAAGTAATTGAAGTCTGTTGGGGTGATGCTTTTTCTTGTTTTAAGACATTGTCTTCAAACGCCTGGAGTTTTTCCGCGGCTTCGTAATTGGCTTGCTCGGCCTGTTCGGCCTCAGATGAAGCGGCAATACGGGCCTTTTGGGCCTCGGTTGCCCAAAATGTTCGGTATTCGCTAACAAACCGATCGGCCAACGCCCGGGCGATTTTAGCCGCGTTTGGAGACTGGGTAAGAGTTAATTCCAGGATTATTTGATTATCGCCTGAAACGGTCCCCGGCTTGGCGCGAATGCTCAATCCTTGGAGCAATTGTTCCCCGTAGATGAACGATGCCGTTGGGGCGTTGTCTTTTCCGGGCGGCGAGGCGTCGAGCCCGCTATCGCATAAAGCCTGCCGTATAAACGATGGCGACAAAATGCGGGTTTTGATATTATTAAGATTTAAAGTTGAGCTGAAAATAGGGCTATTCGACAAATTGGCCCGATCATCGGCCGGCTTGTACTGCATAATGGCAATGGCCTTGGAACCTTTTACTGTGTTGGATTTTTTCCAGGCATTTTGTGATATAAAAAAGACAACCGCCACGGTCAATCCAAAGGCAATCATGGAAAGCATCAGATGTCGGCGCCAGACTGATCGCGGCCGGACTACAAGAGCGGTCGAATTATTAAATGCCCTCATGGACTCTCTCTCGAAAAGAAGATAGTTGGTTTGCCCTTCAAGCAATCAATTAGCGTACGCATAATATATCTTATAATCGACATCGTCAGTCTATATTATGTAGCTTCAATACAGTGAATCTCTCTGGCAAAATCGCTAAGATTAGCATATTCTATCAGTGGCGCCTGTTTTATATTTTTCTGAGTGATTAAAGAAGGCAAACCGGATTGTAGTTTTCATGTTCCGAATAAAAATTTGCGGCATTACGAATGTTAGCGACGCACAAAGCGCGGTCCAAGCCGGAGCGGATGCGGTGGGATTGAATTTTTACCCGGCCAGTCCGCGTTTCATCACCCGGTCCACGGCCCGGCAAATTTGCGGCGTTTTACCGGCGGAAATCGTAAAAGTAGGGGTTTTTGTTAATGCGGAAGCGATAGAAGTTTGTCAGACCTTTGATGAACTTGAGCTCGATTTAATCCAACTTCACGGAGATGAGACGCCGGAATTTATCGTCCAATTGGGCATCAGGCCTGTAATGCGGGCGTTCCGCTTGGGGCCGAAAGGCTTGAAGCCCATCTACACTTATTTGGAAGCCTGTAAGCAACTCGGATGCGTGCCAAAACTAGTTATGATGGATGCTTTTTCCAAGGGCGTATATGGTGGAAGCGGCGAAACCCCCAACTGGTCTGCCTGTGCGCAATATCCGCGCAATGAAGATGTTCCGCCGCTGGTATTGGCCGGCGGACTTACACAGTCGAATGTGGCCCAGGCCATTGACAAGGTCCGGCCCGCGGCAGTTGATACGGCCAGCGGGGTGGAATCCAGCCCGGGCCGAAAAAATCCGGCGGCAGTAATGTCTTTTGTGCAAGCAGCGCGTAGGGCCTTTGAGAACAATAACTTATAAGCGCGATCAATGGTCGCGGCTTTACGAGGAAGGTTCCGCTCAGCCAGCCAATCGATAAATCGACACATCCTCTTGTCAACAAATGAGTTAGCGTTTATCATTAGCATATTGTTGTTTCAAATCCGCAATACGCGAGGAATAGCCATGACACAAGTAGCCACGAAAATGCCTTACAAAGTAGCCGATATTTCACTTGCCGAATGGGGACGCAAGGAAATCATGCTGGCCGAAAACGAGATGCCCGGCCTCATGGCTCTTAGGAAAAAATACGGGGCCAGCAAGCCGCTTACCGGGGCGCGGATCGCCGGGTGTCTGCACATGACCATCCAAACGGCCGTGCTGATCGAGACCCTTACAAAACTCGGCGCGGAAGTCACTTGGAGCAGTTGCAACAAGTTTTCCACGCAGGATCATGCCGCGGCGGCCATCGCCAAGACGGGCCTTCCCGTCTACGCCTGGAAGGGCGAAACCGACAAGGAATACGACTGGTGTGTCGAGCAAACGCTGTATTTTCCCGACGGGAACCAGTTGAATTTGATCATCGATGATGGTGGAGACCTGACGGCAATGGTCCACGGCGAAAAGTATCGGCATCTGCTGCCTGGCATTCGAGGGCTATCGGAAGAGACCACCACCGGCGTGCATCGTCTGTATCAGATGCACGAGCGCGGGGATTTGGCCATTCCGGCCATAAATGTCAACGATTCAGTGACCAAGAGCAAATTCGACAATCTTTACGGCTGCCGCGAGTCGCTGGCCGACGGGATCAAGCGGGCCACGGACATAATGGTGGCCGGAAAGGTAGTGGTGATCTGCGGTTACGGCGACGTGGGCAAGGGCTGCGTGCATTCGATGCGCTCCTATGGTGCACGGGTGCTTGTGACCGAGATCGATCCGATCTCGCATTACAGGCGGCCATGGAAGGTTATGAAGTCACGACCATGGAAGACGCCGCTTCGAGGGGCAACATTTTCGTCACCGCCACCGGGTGCCGCGACGTGATCCTGGGTAAACACATGGAACGCATGCCCAACGATGCCATTGTCTGCAACATCGGGCATTTCGACCTGGAAATCGACGTGGCCTGGTTGAACAATCGCAAAGATATCAAAAAAACCAATATAAAACCCCTGGTCGATCGGTACACCTTCCCGGACGGGCATTCGATCATTCTTTTAGCCGAGGGCCGGCTGGTGAATTTGGGCTGCGCCACGGGCCATCCCTCGTTTGTGATGTCCAATTCGTTTACGAACCAGGTTTTGGCCCAAATCGCCTTGTGGACCGAGCCGGAAAAATATCCCCTGGGCGTGCACGTGCTGCCAAAGAAGCTGGATGAAGAAGTCGCCCGGCTGCATTTGGAACAGCTTGGCGTGAAGCTTAGCAAACTAACGCCCCAGCAGGCCGAGTATTTGGGCATATCCGCAAGCGGGCCGTTTAAGCCGGAATATTATAGGTATTAATTAAAATTATTTCACTTTGCGCACCACGCCCACTACTGCGCCGAGCACTTTGGCGTTTTTGACGTAGATGGGCTTCATCGTGGAGTTGGCGGGTTCCAGGCGGATGCGGTTTTTTTCGGGAAACCAGCGTTTCAGCGTGGCTTCGCCTTCGTCGGTCATGGCGACCACGATCTGGCCTTTGCGGGCCGTGCGCTGCTTCTGGATCACTACGTAGTCACCGTCGGAGATTTGGTCCTCGATCATCGAGTCGCCGCGGACCTGGAGCACAAATAGATTTTTGTTTTTGGGATCGAACATCTCGTCGAAATCAACTCGTTCCGATTGTTCGACGGCTTCGTGCAGCACGCCGGCGGCAATTTGTCCGGCTAAGGGCAGGCCGCGCTCTTCGATGGGTTCGGCCGTCAGTTCGATCGCACGAGAAAGATTTTGCTCGCGTTTGATGGCCCCTTTTTTCTCCAACGCCTTGAGGTGGCATACCACGCCATTGGGGGAATTGATGTCGAACTCCGTGCCAATTTCCCGGACGGTGGGACCGTATCCCCGGTTACGGATTTTATCGCGAATGAATTCGTATACGGCCTGCTGACGTTCGGTTAAGTTATCAAATACATCCATATTTTCCCCAATATTTCAAGGTTTAAAAAAAGGATTAGTGGTAGCCTCTGGATAATTGTACAATATACAGGCGTATAGAGTCAAGGGAAGGATGAGGGATGAAGGCAAGATGGTAATGTTGTTAGATTGAAGGTAAAGGCGTGTTATGACTCCGTAACCATAAGCAGTTTAATGGATTGCGATTTTATCACGTCTTGTTATATTCATCCTTCATCCTTCAACCTTTGCCCTTCTGCCTTCCGCTTGTTACCACCATGTTATCTCGATGGATGATCTCATCGTAGGGGCGATGGCCGAGAACTTGGGCAATCTGATCGGTTTTTAGGCCCTTGATGCGGAGGATATCTTCGGCGGAGTAATTGGTCAGTCCGCGGGCGAATTCCCGGTCATCCGGGTCTTTAAGGGCCACGACGTCTCCCTTGATGAAATCGCCTGACACGTTCACTACGCCGATTGCCAATAGGCTTTTACCTCGTTTTTCTATGGCATCGCAGGCGCCCGCATCGAGCATTAGCCGGCCGCGGGGCTTGACCGTCAGCCCGATCCAGCGTTTTCGGGCAGCCACGGTCTGGCCTTGGGCCAGGAACAAAGTGCCTACGCTTTCACCGGCCAAGATGCGGGAAAGGACGTCAGGGGAGCGACCATGGGCAATAATTACATTTTCGCCGCCGGTGGTGGCCAATCGAGCGGATTCCAATTTGCTTGTCATGCCTCCTTTGCTTACTCCGCCCAACTTATCGCGTACCAACCCGAAAATCGAATCATCCAGGCAATCAACCGTAGTAATTACCTTGCTGCCGGGCGACTTGGGATCGCCGTCATAAAGTCCTTCAACGTCCGAGAGCAAGACTAATAGCGGGGCAAGGATCAGGTTGGTGATCATCGCCGCCAGTCGATCGTTATCGCCAAAGGTAGTTTGCAACTCCTCGACGGCCACGGTATCGTTTTCGTTAATAATGGGGACAGCCCCGAGTTCCAGGAGCGAGACCAAGGTGTTGCGGGCGTTGAGGTAGCGAATGCGATGCTCCATGTCTTCGGCGGTAAGGAGTATTTGGGCGGCATGCCGGCCGTGCTTTAGAAGGGCCCGTTCATAGGATTCGATCAGCACGCTTTGACCCACGGCTGCCACGGCCTGTAGGCGGGCCAGATCGGCGGGGCGGGTTTTCAGACCCAGCCGGCCCATGCCTGCCCCAACGGCCCCGGAGCTTACCAACACTACTTTGCGCCCCGTATCCATGACCTGGTGAATCTGTTCGGCCAGGTTGTCGATTCGTTGTTGATCGAGTTGACCATCGGCCCGGGTCAATACTCGGGTGCCAACTTTGACCACTATCGTTGTCGAGGTGGCGGCGATTTCCTGGCGAATAAGATCGGGCATGATTTTTTGGTGCATAAAAGTTAACGCAACACCCCCAGGATATCGCGGTAAACTAGGAAAAGAAAGGGGGAGAATGCCAAGAAGTTTGCCCGCTAATTGCCCGGACCGAAGGAAGAGTTGATGTGATCGCTGGAGTGTTGAAAGCTGGAATTTGTCGTCTTGCCGACCATCTCAATGGCGGCAATACAAACCAGGAAAATTAGGGCTAAAATCACGGCGTATTCCACGGCCGTGGGACCGTCCGCGCATGTCAAGCATCTTATTATTTTCTTAACCAACGATTTCATGGCGCTGTCTTTTTTACCTAGTTGGTCCTATATACAAGCTTATGTCCAAGGGCATAAATAGCAATTGATTGGACAATCCGACGGGGGCGGGTAAAACTTTATTCCTGATACAATCGGCAGAATCCGCTCAATAGGTCAGCCAAGAGGTTGAATACGAAAGACCGGCATCGAGCCGAGTTTATGCAAATGCCTGGGAAAAAAGGCATAATGCAGCGACTGGTGTATTTTTACAACTTTTAGGCGGTGCTTGACATTCGATCCGGTTTTACTGATATTCCTTGCTGTTGCGTGCGCGGAAGCATACGGCCGCCAGCTAATGGCGACTTTCCGCGATGGAAACAAGCAATCCTAAGAATACCGGCCTTGAATATCGACAATGCTCATGACTCACATCTATGCGGCGATCTTCGACATGGACGGCGTGTTGGTCAACACGTATCATGCGCATTTTCAGAGTTGGCTTTTGATGGCCAAGCGAGCCGGGCTGAGCTTTACCGAAGCGGAATTCGCCCCGACCTTTGGACGCACGAGCCGGGAGATCATCGCGCATTTTTGGGGTCAGGGCCGGTACGACGACGCTCAAATTGCCGCCCTGGACGCCGAAAAAGAGGCGGCCTTCAGGGAAATTATCGGCAATGATTTTCCCGCCATGCCGGGCGTCAATGAACTGCTCACCGATCTATATATCTCCGATTGGAGGTTGGCCCTGGGCTCGTCCGGCCCGCCGGAAAACGTGGAGTTGATCCTTGATCGGCTTGGCAAGGGCGACTTGTTCAGCGCAGTGGTGACCGGAATGGATGTTACCCGGGGCAAGCCCGATCCGCAGGTTTTTCTGCTTGCCGCCAAGCGGTTGGGCGTGCCGCCGTCGCGATGCGTTGTAATCGAAGACGCCCAACCGGGTGTAGCGGCGGCCCAAGCTGCCGGAATGGCAGCCGTGGGTCTGGTCAGCACGGGACGAACCCGGAAAGAACTGGCCGCGGCCGACTTGGTTGTCGAGTCTTTGGCCGAAATTTCACCCCGGGTACTGGGGGAGTTGATCGACCGGCGTGATAATAGATCAAATTAAACATGAACCATTTACTGTGTTTTGATATCCAGTGATTTGGAGAAATCTTGTGCGGCACAAGTGCCGCGGCTATTGTGTCTAAGAAAAGAAAGTCAGAGCCGGGGCGTGTCGCCCCGGTAATTCCGGGCCGACACGGCCCGGTTCTGATAGGGACAACACAACATTTTTACATGACTGTTAATAAACATTTTCTTTAACCTTATTTGCTATCATTGCTACCATGCCAGAAATTCAAGCATTCCGCGGAGTTCGTTACAACCTTGGTCAAGTGGGCTCGTTAAGCGACGTGGTCTCGCCGCCCTACGACGTCATCGGTCCGGAATATCAGGATGAACTATATAAAAAGCATCCGTGCAACTTTGTGAAGGTCGATCTGAACCGCATCGAGCCGGGCGACGACGACGAGCGGAACAACCGTTATACCCGGGCAGGGCGTTTTTTGAAAAAATGGCTGGGTGAAGGGGTGCTGTTCACCGAGGGCGATCCGGCCGTGTACGTGTATTACCAGGATTTCAACTATGCCGGCACGACCTACACCCGGCGGGGATTTTTGGCGCGGCAGCGGGTTTCGCCCTTCGGCGAAGGGCAGGTGTTTCCCCACGAAGAAACCATGCCCGGCCCAAAACTCGACCGCCTGATGCTGATGGCCGTTACCAAGATGAACCTCAGTCCCATATTCGGGCTGTATCCGGATTCCGACAAAGAAGCCGTAAAACTGCTCGATCAAGCCGTGGCGGGAAAGACGCCACTTAAGGCCGTGGATAAACAGGGCGTGGTGCATCGGCTCTGGCCCGTGACCGATGTTTCGGTGATTTCGGCCCTATCGTCCCTGATGGGGCCAAAGCCGGTATTTATAGCCGACGGCCATCACCGCTACGAAACTTCCTGTAAATATCGCGATCAAGTGTACGATAGCGGGCATCTTTCGGCCACGCATCTGGCCAATTACACGATGATGATGTTCGTGGCTATGGAAGACCCGGGCTTGATAGTCCTGCCCACGCACCGCCTGTTCCGCGGCGTGCCGGAAATGACCGCTGGCGAATTGGCGGCGAAACTGGGCGATTGTTTCACCTGCCGCGTGGTGGGCGAAGGCCCGGATTTTGCCCCGCAAGTTTGGGATGATATTGAAACCGGCGGCAATCAGGGGGCCGTAGGGCTTTTCACGCGCAAGGACAACCGCTGGACCATCGCCACGCTCACCCCCGCAGGCCAGGCCCGCATGGCCGAGGTGGCCGAAGACCATAACGAGGAATGGCGGCAATTGGGCGTGGCCGTGCTGCATCGGCTGATCGTGGCCGACAGGCTGGGCTGTACCGATCTGCCCAAACCGACTTACGTGCACCTGGTCGAGGAAGTCGTGTCCGAGCTGAAAACCAGTGAATATCCCCTGGCCGCCCTGGTCATGCCGGCCACGGTCGATCACGTTCGGCAGGTAAGTCTCCGCGGCGAACGCATGCCAGCCAAGAGCACATATTTCTATCCCAAGTTGCTGAGCGGACTAGTCATGAATCCGCTGGAATAGCCGGCAGGACATAACGGTTTCACGTGGAACCGCCAATAAATCACTTATCAGAGCCGGGCCGTGTCGGCCCGGAAAAACCGGGGCGACACGCCCCGGCTCTGACTTTTCTTCCGACTCTGACATTCCTGTGGTGTTGCTGGGATCGCTACTTGTCCCGTCAAACGGATTGGGCGATAATCCACTCCATGCCCGATGCCGATTTTCAACCCTCCGGCAATCCCATTCCAGGCGAATCGCCCGAAGCTTCCCTGCCAATTCCCTGGGCTTATGAAGGCTCCGACGACCCCCGCCGGTCAACATCGGAATATCTGCAACCGCCGCGGCTGGGCATAATTCATCTACTCGCCTTGATGACCGTGACGGCGGTGTTTCTGACAGCCTTCACACCCATAACGCTGCAACGACCCTTACCAGTAGTGTCGCTTTGTATTTTTTCTTTCAATATCATCGTAAAAGCGGCAGGTTTTATCGGTGCATACGTCTTATTACGGGCGATAATCCGCCATACACCGGGTTGTCTCCAGCCGGGTCATTGTATGCTCTTATTTGGATTTGTAGAAACTCTAGGAACAATTATTAACTGGATTGTTTATAATTCCCTACAGACCTCTTTTGGTCCGCTTGTATTGGCCGTTGTTATTACTATTTGCGAATCGGCCGCATATTTCTGGTGCGCTTTGAGAATTCCTGAGAGAGGTCGCTGGAAATTGTTTTTTAGATTATGGGCAGTTGCGGTTTCTTTACCTGCGGTCTTGGTCTTTATTGAATTCCTATGCCACCAAATGATTACCGGTCTATCGCCATTTTCCCGATTTCCTCGTATTGCAGCTTTTTTTATCATTCTAATTATGCCGCTTATAATTTTATTCATAGTGCTGTTGATAGATATCATCCGAGGTTGCCGACGCGATTGGCTGCACTGGTTAGGAGTATGTATTTTTGTCTTTGACACCACTTGGATGCCAATCATATTACTTGTGCTAGAATAACAAATTAGCCGTTTCACGTGGAACGGGCAATTTGCATTGAATGTGTCACGTGAAACGTAGAGATGCCTATATCTTGTCGAGATGATGCCTACTTAAGGCAAATGTCAGATAGAAGCGGTTTGACATTGCTTCATTCGCATGGCAAATTCTTCCGCATAACGGGGCCAATCGTGGAGTGTTGCCGGATCGAAGTCGGCGCCATTTGGCCAAACCAGAGTTTTCACCTCCGGATCGATCCGTACTTGGTTAAACAAGGAAATGTCGCGCAATGGCCCATATAAGTTACCGAATAAAACTGAGGAGAAATTGATGGTCTGTTCGGTGTTGTCTTCGAATCGTACCACCAACGAATAAGGTCCAATGATCTGAAAAGCAATCACTTTATGTATGCTGTGGTCCATTGCTATATCCTCAAATCAAAGGCTCAATAGGAAGTGGTCTTTCGCCGGAATGTAATCGTTCCCAATCATTAATCAATTCGTTTTCGTGCAGTTCAGCCCAGGCTTCAACTAAACGCCGTTGCCGTTTTGGCAATCCACCAGATAGCAATTCAACCGGTGATAGCCGGAATATAGCTACCTCATCCTGATAATACGCATGAAAGTGGGGCAAATGATGCGGTTCACCAAATTCAGCATACATCCGAATGATAATCCCATAAAATCTACTAATTTCAGGCACTATTGATTGCTCCCCAACATAGTAAGTATATAAGATTTCAAGTGTTACGGCAAAATTTACACGCCAGAAAAGGCTTTTAGATCTGCTTCCATAGCCT
This sequence comes from Pirellulales bacterium, assembly GCA_963844755.1. Classification (GTDB taxonomy): domain Bacteria; phylum Planctomycetota; class Planctomycetia; order Pirellulales; family Thermoguttaceae; genus JBEKIK01. The sequence goes on along the minus strand of CAWJPM010000005.1, from coordinate 143,658 downwards.
TCAGACGTTTGGCCTGTGTGGATTTGACGGCGTCGAGGTCGGCAGAGGCCTCGGGCGGGTCGAAGGCGTACATGTAGAATTTCACCTTGGGTTCGGTGCCCGAGGGACGGACTGCCACGTAGTTGCCGCCTTCCAGATCGAGGATCACCAGGTCGCCCTTGGGGCCGTCGAGTCGTTTGGATGTGACATCGGGGGCGATAATCTTGCGGGTGAGATAATCGCGGCTTTGGACAAGGTTCAAACCGGCGATACTCTTTGGGGGGGTATTGTGGAATTTGGCCATCAAGGCGGCCATGTCTTCCATGCCCTTTTCGCCGGGCATTTGCACGTTTAGTTGGCTTTCGCTGTGGCAGCCGTGTTGGCGGAACAGGTCGTCGAGCTTTTCGTAAAGGGTTTCGCCTTCGGCCTTTGCTCGGGCGGACAATTCGGCCAAAAGCAGCGAAGCCACGGCGGCATCTTTATCGCGGGCGTGGTCGCCGATGAGGAAGCCGTACGATTCCTCGGCCCCCAGGACGAAGCGTTCCGGACCGCGGTAGTCCATTTCGCCGCCGATGTATTTGAATCCCACCAGGAGATTGCCGTATGTGTGCACGCCGTAGAAATCGGCAATGCGGCGCATAAGCTCGGTTGTGACCAGGGTTTTTACTATGTAATGGCCGGAGGTAAGATGACCGGCAACTTTCATAAAAAGGAGTAAGAACTCGGCCAAAAGCGAGCCGATCTGGTTGCCGGTTAGCGTTACCCAGGGGGCATTGGGGGCCTGCGATTTGGGGACGGCACAACCCAGCCGGTCGCAATCGGGATCGGTGGCCAGGATCAGATCGGCGCCGATCTGTTTGGCTCGATCGATCATGGCGTCGAAAACAGCGGCATTTTCGGGATTGGCAATATGCTTGGGGACATTAGGGAAATCGCCGTCGGGCGCGGCTTGCGGGGCAAAGACCTCGACGTCCGTGAATCCGGCCTGTTCCAAGACCGGGCACACAGCCGAGGCCCCCACGCCATGCAAGGGCGAATAGATGATCTTCAGTTCCCTGGGGCCGGCAATGCTCTGGTTTAACACGGCCGAAATATAGGCCGGGTTCGACTTCTTCTTGGCAATAAACGATCTTGCCTGACGAAAGACCTTCGGCGAAGGGGATGCGCTGGATGCCGGTTACCTTTTGCATACAGCGGATGGAGGCCGTATCGTGTGGGTGTAAAAGCTGCCCTCCGGTGGACCAATAGACCTTTACAGCATTATCGGAGGGCGGATTGTGACTGGCGGTGATTATGATGCCGCAATCGCACTTTTTATATCGCACGGCAAAGGACAGCTCGGGCGTGCTGCGGTATCCGTCAAGGAAATAAACCGTGAAGCCGGCGGCGGCCATGATCTCGGCGCAGAGTTCGGCAAAATGCCTGGATTGATGGCGGGTGTCGTAGGCGATGGCGCAGGAAAGGGGGCGTTTTTTTACCTGCTGTTGGACATAGTCGGCTAGCCCCTGGGCACTTTCGCCGATGGTACGATCGTTAATAGCGTTACAACCGATAGGATACATCCGGCCGCGGCGCCCTCCGGTGCCGAAGGGGATTACGGTCCAAAAGGCATCGTCGAGTTCTTTCCAGCGGCCGTCCGAAATGTGTTGGGCGACCTGTTGCGCGTATTCGGCCAAGTACGGCTCGGTAAGCCATTTACGGATATTTTTGACTGCTGCGGGCGAGAGTTTTTCCTCCCGGCCGGCGGTTTTCAATTGTTCGAGTGCATCTGCCGTATCAGCGTTTGGGTGATTCATAGAAATTATTGTTTCCAGGAAGTGGTTGTAAGAAAAGGGGGGATGCCTCTTCCACTATTGGGACTGTATGTTTAAAATGGTATAAATCTTGGAGGGCAATATTATACATACTTTTTATTTGATTTAAGGTCTTATATGGGTCTATTTATTCTACGTTGTATTTTCGTGCTGATGGCTGCCGGACTTAGTGCGGTGTTTATTCAAACCGGGATCCAAAAACATATTTTTCCCGCCGATTCGGTATCAATGGGATGGGTAGCATTCGGAGGGATGATGGTATTCGCGATGGTTGTGATCGGATTGGATATATTCAACCGGAAAAAAAAGCTGGATACGATCACGGCCGTATACTTTGGATTGATAGTGGGTTTGTTTATGACCTATGTGTTAAACCTGGCATTGGTCCCTGTCTGGCAATACGACCTGATGAATAAACTCCGCGATCCCTTACAATTGCTGCTGGGGCTCGTGGTGTGCTATCTATGCATCAGCTTGTTGATGCAAACCAGGAATGATTTCCGGTTTATCATACCTTATGTGGAGTTTGCCAAAGAGGTCAAGGGGCTTAAACCCTGCATTATGGACACCAGCGTGATCATCGACGGGCGGATCGCGGACGTGGTGGAAACCGACGTCATCGACGGCAAACTGATCATGCCCAAGTTCGTTATCGGCGAATTGCAGGCCATAGCCGACAGTTCCGATCGGCTCCGCCGCGGGCGGGGCCGGCGCGGACTAGATATCCTCAACCGCATGCGGGCCAATACAAACATAGACATGGAAATTTATGACCGGGAATTGCCCGAGTTCGCAGATCAGACCGTGGACCTGAAATTGATTGCCCTGGCCAAGCATTTGGGGGGAAAACTAATCACCAACGATTACAACCTCAATAAAATCGCCAAATTGCAGGGCGTGCCGGTTATCAATTTCAACGACCTGGCCAACGCCCTGAAACCGGTGTTCTTACCAGGCGAGCATATCCTGGTTCGCATCATAAAGGCCGGCGAAGAACCCGGGCAAGGCGTGGGCTATCTGGAAGACGGAACCATGGTGGTGATTGAAGGCGGCCGAGAGTTTATCAACGAAAATATCAACGTCGCGGTTACCAGCGTGCTTCAGACAAGCGCCGGCCGGATGGTATTTGGGCGGCACGAGAATATCCACTAAGTGGAAGTCTTTTGAAATAAGATCCCTCGATCCGCTGGATCGGGGGGTAGTTTTAGCGGATTCTTTCTTTTTTCGGCAGGGAAAAAACTTTTCGCTGCCTATCTTTGCTTGGCCGAGAGTCGGATGGTTATTCCCGTCTATGCTTAAGGTTCTGATTGAACCTAAAACAATTGAGTATTGAGCATAATACTGTACAGATCTGTTGTTTATCTATGACGGTGGTTTATAGGCATATTATAGGGGGGGTTAAACATAGTCCAAAAAATTCCAAACATAGCGAACACAAGAATGGCTGTTTACGTACGAAAATAAAGTTATGAATATCTGGATTTAATTGTCCGCAAAGTCAATGCAGATTAGCCATATTTATATATAAAGGGGTGATTCAAAAGGGATTTTAAAAAAACATAACTTTGAAATGGATTTTTAAAAAAATTTCCTTGACTTTGCATCCATAACGTGAATAATTAAATGTTTTAAATGATGTGCGCCATCCTGCCAAATCGGATGGTCCCCATACCCACCAAGATCCGACAACTATGGCGCCTCGGGGACGAGTCCAGCCTTCACAAGCGACCTTGTCGCGGTGATGAATTAAGGCGGGCTGGATATTTACAAAGTTCGGTTTTTCGATGGAGTAGAATTTCCATGCGTAATGTGTTTGAAGCGATTTTGGAGTGCGGTCACGATGAGGACTTTGCGCCGGTGGTGAATGGTGGCTTCAATGCCACTGATGCGCCTGCCGGCTCGAGGGCAAAGTTAGACGTGTTGGCGCAACGAGTTTTGCGGGGCGAGCCATTATGGCATCCGGAAGACAGGTCGGATTACAGCGGCCTGACCGGTGCAGTTCGTCCGCGCAATAAGCTTTAAATCGCAAGCGTGAACAGCGGGCCCTTTTAAAGGACTCTAGCAAAACCATTGATTTTCCAAAAACGACGCCTTTTCCGGCAGTCAAATCTCAGGCCGGGATAATGCAGCATCGGTTTTGATAGAAACTCCCAGAGCCTATCTTTAACCGGGTCAAATCGTGGAAGGCACGGGTAAGGCTGTGGCAGGCTGCTGCGTTTGCAGTTCCTCGCGCAATACCAACACGTCCGGCGGGGCCTCGATGCCCAACCTTACGCGATCTCCAGATACGCGAATTACCGTCAAAACTATGGATTTACCGAGCTTTATCCGCTCGCTTTCTCGTCGGGTTAGGACAAGCATATTGACCTCCGTGTCGGTATGATACTGTATAAATGTATATTATTATCTTTTGCATGTCAAGCCGACGTTTTTTTTAGTCGCCGGCTGTACACAGATTTAAGGCAGGGATGTCTGATCTGGGTCGTTTTTGTATCTCATGGTTTTTTTCTCTGTTGTCGTTGCGGCGTGATTTCAATATCTGCCGGTTATGCGGCAGCGGTCTCTAATGGGGGGGCTTCTAGCAATTGGGTCTTCAGGAAACGTTCGCCTTGAGGACCGTAAAACAGGATTTGGTTACGGTCGGTTTCCCAGATGGCGGAAAACCGAACCGCGCGGGGACCGTTCAGACAAAAGTACATCCCGCATGGTTTACCTGCCCGAACTAATACCTGTTCTGTCATTTGGAAGGCCCCGTTTTGAAGTTCATAATACTCACATAGGGTGATATTGATGTATTCCCGAAGATCGTTCACGTTGTCAATTTGGTAAAATCGAGTAAACATATCTGGTTATATACTCCTGGATATACATGGAGACTAAAAAAGATGTTGGCCTCCAAACAGGTGAGATAAAATAGGTTGAATACCGATACTGGAAGCTATCGGCAATTTAGAGCGATAAATTCGCTTTTGGATTAAAAGCTTTTCAACCTGAAAATTGAGGAAACTACTTAGTTTGTATTGCTAAGTTGCAAGATGCCAATCGGATACGTTTCCAATATCAGCAGTGGTGCGGCCTAAAAAGAACTTTTTATTAAAGTCCTCGGATTGCCTATAAAATCGCGATTTATATATAAAGCAATTTTCCTAATCTTCCTGTTTGGCATAGTTCAAAAATGCCTCGGCCACTTTGCCGACCTTTTCATCACCGCGGTGAAACAGCACTCGATAACGCAATGTAATTTGTTCTCCAGGTTGGATCGTATAAGAGCCGTTTTTTTTCTTTTCGCCGCTGAAGTCTCTGAGGCCGAAAGGATTTGCGGCGAACAGCCCATAGCCGCGGACATGCCAATATGTGGGAAAGCCGAAACTACCGGGGTGATTGAGGATGGCGATCCCTACCGTTTGGCCGTCCAGAGGACCGTGACAATCGACCCAATCGGCAGCCTTCCCCCAAGTGTCATTATTCAGTAGCCCGTTGCTATTGACGATTTGCCCGCCTTGTTTGGCGTCCATGCTAAGGGATTGAGCCAGACGCAGCCCGAATGTGCCTTCTTTTGTATCGCCGAAGGTTACAGGCTTGTCGAGGGCTTGGATGGTTATGTCGAAGTCGATCCAGCGGCTGTCGGTGTCAGCGCCGAAACGCAGGGTGCGCTGATCCTGACAGAGGCGAGTTCCATCGGGCAAAAGCCAGTCGTTCGTGGTAACGATCAGGCCGGTCTTTCCACCGTCCAGTTTGGCGAATTCGCGGTGTTTTGTAGTGCCATTACCCTTTTTTTCGGTCCAGAAATCAACTCCGTTTACACTGCCATGCGTAAACCACAGCGAGCGATGGTGTGGGTGGTCGGTCTTCTCCTTCGGGTCGTCTTTTGACATGGGATAGGCCCGGGTCATGGGTTTGCCTGTAGGACCGATGATGGGCCACAAGATTGGCTTGCCTCCAGAATTGATCAGGTATTCGGTGAATAGTTGGCCGTCGATCTTCACCACCGCGCCGTTGGGCGTTTTTTCGACGGTCACCTGGCCGATGGATTGGTTGGCAAGTGTAAAGAAAATAATCGAAAGAGTTATTAATTTGAATGATATCTGGCGTAATATTACGAACTGATTTGCAAGGCGCGGCATAAACCTATCCTCCTGTGTTGATTGACATTAGCGCTCAGATGTCATTATACCAGAAAGACAGGGGCTCAAAAGCTGCCGTTATTTGGCCTGTCGATACTGCTCGAAAGAAACCGGTTTGTAGGCAGTCATTGCCTTCCGGGCACGATCAATGCGCTCCATGTCGGCGGGGGCCAGTGTGAGGCTGAGAACATGTTCGCTTCGCACTGTTGCAGGCTGAGATTTTCCGTCCTTCACTACGGTTATAGTCAATGCGACCTCTCGGGCGACGGCCTCGCGCCGGGCCAGGGCTTCGTTTAGCTTGAGCCGGGCAAATGGGGGGCGGGATCCGGAAATCAGAATGGCATTAAGCCGTGCATACCAATCGGAAAATTCGCGGTATTGCGAGACGACGGAGTTGTCGGCCGATGTGACAATCGCCTTGTAATTGACCAAATCGCTAAACAGTATCAATTCACGGCGGGACGGGTCGTACCGTTCTTCAAAACTCGGCTCGGCAAGGAATTGCATGAGCGGATCTTGCCCTTTGACGGCCCGATCTTTCAACTTCTGCGTGAAGTTTTCCAATTCTTTTGTGCCCAGCTCGGTGCGGATCCGCCGCACGTCATCGAGGATCGCGAATCGTCCGGCTGTTTTGTCGAAGACGGTGGTTTCGGCGGGATTTTGCAGAAAATCGTAGACGAATGCATTATGAAATATCGTGGTGCTTTGACTGTCGGGCTCTTTTTTATCGCCCGAATAAACGCGATTATCCACACGGAAATCCGCGGCGGACGTGACGGCGCAAATGACCGTCGCGATAAAAAGGAAAAAACATATTCGGAAAAACCGTGGATGCATGCCGCAAAGATACCCTAGTCCGGGGAATAGGTAAAGCCGAAAGTTCATGAAGATATATCAAATTTCAAGTTATATCCACTTTTTTACTTTTTAAATAAAAGAGCATATTAGCCATGTGGATAACACCCATGGCGGGGATTTAGATCTCAAACAAGGAATTTATGGAGTTGGGGGGACCGATTTGGAATCGAGCGGTTCCGTGGGAGTGTCGGATTGGCCGGCGCGATATGAATTCAACCAATCTTCAATCTGCCCGGCCAGGGCGGCCTGGCCCCTGGATCGGGCAAGATCCAAGCCCTTTTGCGCAATATCGAGGGCCTCTGATGATTGCTGATTCTTGGCATAGGTCGATGCCAAATACAAATACACGTTAGCCGCGTCAGGATCAAGTTGCAGGGCCTGATGGTAGAGATCGATAGCCTCCGAAAACCGGCCTGTTTTGAGCAGGGTGTTACCCAGGTTGACGTGGATTTGGGGAAAACTTGGATTAAGTTGCAATGCCGTCCGGTAATGTTCAATTGCCTGTTGGTAATGACCAATCGAACAAAAAGCATTAGCCAGGTTATTATGGGTTTCAAAGGAATCGGGATTAATGCGTAATGCTGCCTCGTAATGTTCGATGGCCTCTGGAAGCCGGCCTGCCTTAGCCAGTGCGGCGCCCAGGTTGTTGTGGGCATTGACATGGTCAGGCTTCAGCCGCAGGGCCTCTTCGTAATGTTCGATCGCCTCTGGAAGTCGGCCTGACTTGGCCAGTGCGGCGCCCAGGTTGTTGTGGGCATTGGCATAGTCAGGCTTCAGCCGCAGGGCCTCTTCGTAATGTTCGATCGCCTCTGGAAGCCGACCTGACTTGGCCAGTGCGGTGCCCAGGTTGAAGTGGGCATCGGAATGGTCAGGCTTCAGCCGTAATGCCTCCTCGAAATGTTTGATCGCCTCTTGCAGTCGGCCTGCATCGTCCAGGGCAATTCCCAAGTTGTTGTGGGCATCGGCATAGTCGGGCTTCAGCCTTAGGGCCTGTTGATAATGTTCGATTGCCTCTTGCAATTGGCCTGTTTGGACGAATGCGTTACCCAGGTTGTTGTGAGCATTGGCATAGTCGGGCTTCAACATCAGGGCCTGTAGGTAATGTTCGATTGCCTCTTGTAATCGGCCTGTTTGGACAAATGCGTTACCCAGGTTGCTGTGAGCTTCGGTATAGTCGGGTTTCAGCCTCAATGCCTGTTGGAGATATTCGATCGCCTCCAGCGGCCGGCCAGATTCAAGCAAAACGACACCCATGTTGTTGTGGGCATCGGGATAATCAGGTTTCAGCCGCAGGGCTTGCTTGTAATGTTCGATTGCCTCCTGCGGCCGACCTGTTATGGATAGTATGTAACCCAGGTTGTTGTGTGCCAACCAGCAGTCCGGACTTTTTTGCAGCGTGTCCACGTACAAGGTAATCTCGTCACGATAAAGTCCGCTTTGTTGCCAAGTCAGAAATGCGAGAGTACCCGCCGCCACAACAGGTATGGCCTTGCCGACCAGTATGATGCTCCCCGCATCCGCTTAAGCCAAATGCTCCAGCCCGCCGCCGCCAACGCAATCACCCCGATTATTGCAATGTGCTGATAATGATCGGCCACCAACGAAAATTTCATGAAATACACGTCGGTAATGCCCATCACCGGCGCGATCGCTACGCAGAAAAACCCCCAGGCAAACACCAACGGCCGGCTCCAGCCTTCTCTATACCTCCAAAGCACCGCTGTAACGATAAGCGCCGCCAAGAGCGGCAGCCACCACAGCGGATTGCCGGCCTCGATCTTCCACGGCGTGTAGACAAAGGCCAGATCGATGGGCAATAGCGCCTTGTAAAGATAGAACCACACCACACCGCCGGCTCCCAGCAGACGTTCTGTAAAACCGGCTGCGGATTATTATTTCTGAACCGTGCCTTTGGAACCAGACATTTACTATGGTCAATGCCACGGCAACGGCGAAAAAGGGCAAAATTCGCAGCAGATCCCACCTTGTCAGAGGGCGCTGCCATAAGACGATTCCCAGCAGCAACACCGGCAGAATCGCAACCGACCCCTTGCTGAACATGGCCAAAACAAAGGCCAAAAAACTCAGCCAATGCCAAAGTGGAGAGTGGAGAGATGAGGGTGGAGGGTGGGATTCACACGCTCCTCTGCGGGAAAGTGCGGGTGCCATGCCCACGCTTGCCCCGGGCATGCCGGCCTTCAGATACCATAGGATCGACAGCAGAAAGAACAGCACCGCCAATATGTCTTTTCTCTGCGAGATCCAGGCCACCGATTCCACGTTCACCGGATGCAGGGCGAAGATCATGGCCGCCAAAAAGCCCCCGGGAATGGATAACTTCCGCAGGATGATCCAGATCAGGAGGGCCCCGGCGATGTGCAATATCAAATTTGTGAGATGATAGCCGGTCGAGTTCATTTCCCACAGCCGCCACTCGATCCAGAGAGTTGTATTGCTTATCGGGTAATAATCCCAAGGTTCGGTGGTGCACCAAAACCTGAACAGGCCGTCCGGGGCCTTGATAATTGGATTTTCCGTCAGATATAGAGTCTTGTCGTCCCAGATGAATCCACCGCTTAAAGAGGGGAAGTAAGCCAGGAAGGCGGCGATTACGATAATCGCCATTCCCGCCAGCAGGCTGAAGGGCGGCGCAGATTGAGCCGAAAAGCCTTCCAGACGCGCCGGTGCAATGCGGTAGTTGGAGACTTCATTGCTCATGGACATTATCGAGCCGAGTTAAAAGCCCCGACGTGTTTTATTATCTTCTTATTTTACAACATCTTGGGGCATATCCGATAGTTCCATCTCAGTAAACGAAATTTATGTAGAACTCTCTATAGACTCCTGGTAGAGCAACCTGGTTTTTGTTATGGTATATAATTCCTGATCCGAATCAGGGAATAGTATGGTTATACCGAATCCATTTTTTAAATTCCGGCATGATAAGCGTCCGGGAAGGGTTATGGGGGATTAGCTCAGTTGGGAGAGCGTCTGAATGGCATTCAGAAGGTCGAGGGTTCGAGTCCCTTATCCTCCACTAAGTAAAGCCTTATGTGACAATGAGTTACATAAGGCTTTATTTTGCGCCTGACCCGGAAAAGGCGATTTTCTATATATTTCCTGGGTGATTAAATTTTTTTATCCAGAGGTACTTGCAACGCAAACGGATAAGGTTAAGATAAAACTCGATGGGCATTCTACGGTCGGATTGCTGCCCCATCCGGCCACGCCTGTCAAATACAGCCCCCATGCCCACTAATCTGGACATGGGGGTTATTTATTTGGTTGAGTTGAAAAGTCGATCACCATGGTCACAATAGTTAATCCCGCGATTTTCAATTTGCGGATTTTTTTGGGCATAGTGAATACATCCCATAAGCTACACTTACAAAACGGCTAAATTACGGGGTGATATCTTTCTTCAGGTTATAAGACCCATGGTTACGGGCTATTCTCGACTGTCGGCGCGGCAAGCGCGAGCCGTTTTGGCGATTTTGGCGTTGGGGACCGTGTTTTGCGTTGAGGTAGCCCTATCGCCGCTGTGGCAAGGCAACGTCGAGCGGTCAAGGCGCGGGGCGGGCGACGCGGCTTTATATCGGGCGCAATTGGATCGAATGCAAAACGGCGAAGGGTATTATCAGGCCGTCCTTGCCGAACAGACTGCCCAAGGTTATCCCACGCGGAGCGTATTTAACTGGCGGACGCCCTTGCCATTGTGGCTTATAGGCCGGTTGCCCAATGTGGAATGGGCGAAATATTTTCTTTGCGCTTTGTCGCTGGGGCTAATTGTTTTTGCCTTTCAGGCATTGGCCCGGGAAAAAGGCAATTCCTTTGCAGCCGCGCTGTGTTGCGTGGTTTTGCTAAGCGGTCCGTCTATTGTTCACCGTGTTTGACGATCTGTTTGTGATGTCGATCCTCTGGGCGGGAGTATTGATCGTATTTTCGTTGTGCGCCTATGGAACGGACAGGCCCGGACTCGGGCTCGGATTGGGATTGAGCGCATTATTCATGAGCGAACTGGCCTTGCCGTATTGCTTGCTTTGCGCGGGTATGGCATCGTTAAAATGTTTTACCGCGGGTGAACGCGAGGCCAAGGAAAACACCCGGTATATTCACCGGGGGCTAAATATTCACCGCGGGCTAAATAATATAGAACTCGCCTATTGGGGATTGGGACTATTGGCATGGCTTATTTTTTTTGCATGGCATTGGTGGAATGTATCGGGTCTGATTACCCCCGATGCCATTGCGCATAAACATGGATGGATCCGATTCGGCGGGGCGGGGTTTGTGCTGGCCACGGCTCAGATGAATGTGTATTTGTTATTATTGCCGTCCTGGGTAACGGCTCTGTATTTTGCGGCGGCCATGTTCGGACTGGCCGGCTGGCACACCGCGCTGGGCATGCGCATCGGTCTGACTACCTGCTTATACATGATGGTCTTTGCGGTGGTGGGTCAAGATTTCAACCAGTATTGGGGCTTGATCATCGCCCCGCTGTTGTGCTTTGGAATCGTCCGATTGCCGGCCTCGATGCGCGATCTTTGCCAAGCGGCGGGGATTTTCGTGGGCAAGCGGCGGAAATTTTATGCCCGATCCGAGTGCCGGGACTAGATCGCATCTAAGAAAAGTATAGCGGATTGGGTGCCATGCCCACGCTCGTCGTGGGCATGTTTTCCGAGAATTACGCCGCATGGCCACGCAAGCGTGGCCATGGCACCCGCTACACTCAATTGAGATGGGCTCTAAACGTTCGCGATTTGTTGTTCTATTTCGGGCAAATCCGCGGTTTCATTTTCCGGTTGAGGTTGGGGAATCTTGGTGGCATCGAGCAGATTCATGGCTTCCAAGAGCAAATCTAGATATGGCTTATCACCCTTTGTCGTTTCGTCCGCGGTTTTCGCCTGCATGTTGACCATGCGATCGACCAGGTACAAGGGTCTGGCGCGGACCTGGTCGTAAATGCGGATTACGTATTCGCCCAGGATAGCGATTCCCATGGCGTTTATAGCCCCGAAAAAGCTGGCGGCGAGGATATAGGACGTCCAACCTGGAATGGCAAGGTCGGTGAAAAGTTTACAGTATAAAGAGAAGACGCCCAGTCCCAGGAAGACCGCGGCGGCGGCCAAACCGATGAAATGAAACAGCATAAGCGGCATGGCCGAAAATGAAAAAATCGCCGTCTTGGCCAGGTTGAACAAACCCCGCAGCGATACCCGCGGCTGCCGGTCGTAGCGGGCGTTGCGTTCGACTTCGATGCCGATCTGTTTCAGTCCGACCCAAGACCGCAGCCCGGGAAAGTAGCGGTCGCGCTCGCCGAGTTCGAGAATCAAGCGTGCCACGCGCCGATCGATAAGGCCGAAATTGCCCGCATCGGCCGGAATGGAGATAGACGCCACGCGCGAAAGCATGCGATGAAACGAGGCAAATAGCAACTTCTTGATTTTGCCTTCCTTTCGATTGCGGCGCAGGGCGTAGACCACGTCATAACCTTCCTGCCATCGATCGATCATTTGTGCGATTGCCTCGGGATCGTCCTGCAGGTCGGAATCCATGATCACGACGGCATCGCCCCGGGCGTGGGCCAAACCGGCGTGAAGGGCCGCCTGGTGCCCGAAATTCCGCGAAAAATGCACTACCCGGATGTGCCGGCTGCTTTCGGCCAATTGATCGAGGACCGGACCGCTTTGGTCTTGCGAACCGTCGTTTACAAAGATGATTTCGTACTCATATTCCCTGAGTTGCATGAGTCGCGTAAGTTGCGCGGCCAAGAGCGGCAGGATCCGCTCTTCGTTATACACCGGCAACACCACGCTTATCAGCGATTCGGCTGGACAGGGGCGGCAGAAAGTTTTTCCGTCGTTCATTTACGCGGCTCCTCAAGTTTGGAAACAGGCGGTTTCAGCCAAATGCCCAGAAAACAAAAAGGCAAAAAGCCGAGCCCTAAATAGGAAATCAACCGGCCGGTCCGCAAACTGGCCGGCTGGAACTGAAGCATTACCAATTGGGTTCCCGGTCCGACAAGGCAGCCCATGAAGTCGCCATTGATACGGAAAATCTGGGCCGGCGAGCCGTTTACAGTCGCTTTCCATCCGGGATGATAACTTTCGGCAACCACCAGCAATTGCGGGGCCGGGGCGCTTGTGCGAATGCTCAGACGGCCGGGAAGGTCTTCGATAAGCGAGGCGCTGCCAAGCTCTGCCGGCGGGGGCAACGCCAGCGAGACATCGCATAGCGCCTCGGAATCGACGTCAATCTGGGCGATATCCGCGGCTGGATCGTTGCTAGTGATTACTCGGTCAACCAGGCGCACTCGGGCAAGCGGATCAGGCACTTCGGACCAATTGTCATCGCGGGGAATAAACCCTTGGATATCGTTGGTTGTTGGTCCGCGACAGACCCAGCGAACCCCGGCGACGCGCAAGGCGGGGAGTAATTTGTAGTCCAGTAAACGTCGGGGTTCCAGGCCGGCATAGCCGTCTGCCCGGCTCCATCCACACAGCACGATTTGATCGCCCGTGCGCAGCCCCGGTTCGTCATAAGCGTACAACGAGGTCAGAATGCGGCCGTTGCCCGGTTGAGGCGGCGTGGGGACCTTTGCGATGTAATCGTCCAGCTTAGGGCAGTAGGGATAAACCGAATAACTCAGTCCGTAGGCGCCCAAATCAATGGCAGCCAGGAGTATCAGGCCGACCAAGGCCGCATAACTGCCGCGAGCCGCCCAATAAATCAGCAAAGCGGCGGAAATGAAAAGTGCGGGTCCGGCGACCACAAAGGGAATGGGAGCGATATAGGGCTGGTCGCGAAATATAACGCCCAACACAGCGGCCGCGGCACTGATTGCCGCCAGTATCCAGATTGGCAGAAAATCATGCCACGATAAAAGCGGCGCATATTCGACGTCGAGGAAGGCTCGAGCTGCATGTTTCCGGCGGCGCTCTTCGCGGTTGATGCGCACGAGTAGAAGGAACCCCAATGCCGCCAACACGGCGGCGGCCAATTGAAAAATGACTGAATAACGGGCAGGGAACCGGAAATAATGCAACGGCGGTAGGTATGCCAGCAATTGATAAATTCGCCCGTATTCTCCGAAAGCCAGCAGCAAAGCCATTGCACCGAACAGGCCGGCCGCCGTTGCCAAGGATCGCAAAAAACCCAGGTCGCGCCCGCGAATAATCAACCAGACTATGAGCATCAAGGGCACGGCGCCCAGGTAGAGCCCCAATTCGTGCGTATTCCCTCCAGCCACGCGATTGACAAACAGATAGGGGGCCGCCAACTGCAAAAGATTCAAGGGGTGAAGCGAACCGGTGGTGGTAAAAGCGGCATCGGCGGCTTGGCGCGAACTGTGGATCAAGGCGTCGATGGTAGGCACCAATTGCACTCCGCCTAGAAACAGACCAATGAATTTAGCCAACACCAAATCGGGCCAGGTAGAAGCGTAACAACCGACGCACCCGCGGCAAATCGGGCCAGGTCGGCAAAGCCCGCGAGGAACATTACGCCGGTCGATTAATACATAAACGGTATATGCGAATTCGGTCAGCACCGAGAACCATACGAACTGCGGGTAGCCCAACAAGAATTGCGAGCCGGTTAGAAGGGCCATCGCAGCCATGGCGGAATACACCTTTAAGCGCCGGGAATCGGTAAGCACTATGTCGATGGTCCATAAAAGCCAAGGGATGTGGGCGACGATCGCCACGGCATTGGGATGAATAAAATGCAAGAGGTTATAACCGGAGAAGGTGAAAATAACGGCTGCCGAGCATGGCGGCGCTCCGGCTGGGTATTCGCCGTCGAAAAAGAAGCCATGTTCCGGCAAGCATGAATGGATAAGTCAGCAGGTATTCGCAATCGATGGCCCTTTGCAGGGGAAGCAAACGATAAAGCATCTGGTGAAGGGGATGGTACATGCCGGCCTGACCTTCGCCGGTAAGATAAAAACCGGAAAAAAGCTGCGGCATCCAATCGAAGGCCTCGCCTTGGGCAATCTGCCGGGCGTAGAAGGCGCGGATTGGTAAGTGGAAGGCGCCGAGATCGTCTCGGCAGTAAATTCTTCCTGCAAAGAATGGCCCGGCCAATGCGGCAAAAAGGATCAATCCAGCCAAAAGCGACCAGGCGAACAGGTTTCGTTCGCAGTGGTATGCCGGAATCGAAGGTTTTTTAATTTGAAAGGCCATGAACTTAATTCAAATCCTTAAGAGGTATTCAAGTGTAGAATAGGGATCGGGGACAAAGGGTCGGAAAAAGCGGGTAGCACCGGTTCTTGAACCGGTGGGACAAGGTCCCAAGAGGTTTTGGCAAGGTTTATTGTTACCGGTACTATCCTCTTGCGGCGGGTAGCACCGGTTCTTGAACCGGTGGGACAAGGTCCCAAGAGGTTTTGGCAAGGTTTATTGTTACCGATACTATCCTCTTGCGGCCAAGCCGCCCGGGTTCGAGAACCCGGGCTACCCGCTACGTTCCTTGCAATCGCGATAAGCGTCATATCCGGCGCGAGGATGATGTAAATCGTTCCAGCCGTTAGAGATTAATTAAACTTCCGGATTTGACATTCTCGGAATCCGACATAGGTTTCAATGTAGAGGCAAGACGCGAGAGCGTCAGCCTGAGAGTAGAGAAGGCCGAAAGGCCGACTCAGTGCAGCGTCTTATCAGCCGGAAAGCGTATTCACGTACTTTTCCAAGAGGCGGGACGTTGTGCGAATCAGGCCTGCAGCCTCTTCATCCTCGACAAAGGCAAACCGGTCGCAAGGCCGGCTACGCAAAGCCAAGGGCCGGCGGGAAACCGCCGGAAGCCTGGCTGCCGAAAGGGTGTAAAAAACCAAAAACGGCTATTGACGAGGAAGAGGTTTTTTTACTAAAGCCGGGCTCCTAAGGGTAAACCAAAGCAGGCCGGCGCCGTATGAATCAAGACGGCGTAACTACCCAAAGGAACCCAATACTTTTCTTACTATCCGGTAGTTTCCGTATGGGAACTAATACTGGAATGGAGGATATCCATGAAGTCGCTAGCCTTGAAGTTGCGTCGTTTTCTCGTTTGCGAAGATGGCCCTACCGCTGTTGAATATGCGGTGATGCTGGCCTTGATCGTTATTGTGTGCTTGACTGCCATTCAATCGATCGGCACGAAAGCCAATTCGGCATTCAACAAGGTCGTAACCACGTTGCCGTCTTAACCTGGGTGAATGCTGATAATCGGCCCTGTTGCCTGGGCCGGACTGTCACAACCGCGATAACCGGAAGAATCCCCTCGGCGTTGAAAATATAATGCCGAGGGGCCTTTTTTTGACATATTCTTTAATTAGGCCCCTCATGCTGTCTTTGGCCGCAATTAAACTTATTGCAAATTGTAAATTGCAAATTGCAAATTTTTAAATTGAACAAGGATTAAACAGTTGGTTCACGTCAGGTTTTAATCCTAGTCTTTGTTCATTTTGCAATTTGAAATTTGCAATTCTCAATTTGCAATCCCAACACTGAACCTTTTTACTGCGAGGCAACTAATGCATCTGTGGAATGATCTATCCCATTTTATTGCGGAAAACTGGCCTATATGGCTGGTCAGCACAGTTCTTATCGTAGCGGCGATTATCGACGGGTGGAAATTAAAAGTCCCCAATTGGATCACTTTTCCATTTATCCTGAGCGGCTGGATTTACAGCACCGCTTATTTCGGCTGGGAAGGCTTGGTCTGGAGTATATTGGGGACCTGCGTGGGTTTGGCTCTACTGTTGCCCGCTTACGCTATCGGCGGCATGGGCGCCGGAGACGTAAAACTTCTGGCTGGCGTAGGGGCTTGGATCTGGGGTACAAACACTTTCTATGCTTTTTGCCTATCGGCAGTGATCGGCGGCGTGATTGCCGTGGCGATGGTCTTTTGGAAACGGAATTGGCGTCATCATTGGCACCAATTATGGGCCATCTTTTTCGAAATCTGGATTATCCGCGAACCTAACCAGCTTTCCACCATCGCAGCCGAGCGAAAAAGTACGATGTTGCTGTTGCCTTATGGAATCCCTATTGCCATTGGGACGATTACCTATTTTATCTGTTCTGGAATGCTGCCATGAATTTACCCACATTATCAAAATTGGATTCCCACGGAGGACCGTGGGAACCAGAGGATAATGGAAAACCAGGACAAATGGACTGGACCAAAGGCCCAATGGTTTCCGGAAATCTGGGAAACGGGGAGGTTAAGCTAGAGAAAGTTTGTCAGATATGTCGAAGACAACGACGAGGTGCCGCAGCCGTCGAGTTTGCCATAGTGGCTCCTGTTTTTTTCCTGTTTGTTTTTGGAATAATCGAGTATGGACGCATGGTGATGGTCCAACAGGTCTTAACAAATGCCTCAAGAGAAGGAGCCAGAATCGGAGTATTGGATCCGCCCACTGGACAAACAAGCTTACCGCTTGTGACCAGCACGGTTAACAACTACCTTACCTCGGCGGGTATTACCGGTGCGACGATAGTTACAACTCCAACGGAACCTAGTACGGCCACTTATGGTCAATCGGTAACGGTTAAAGTTTCGGTGCTTTTTAACAATGTCAGTTGGCTTCCCACGCCAATTTGGCTCGGAAGCAAAACATTAAGCGCATCCTCGGTTATGCGCCGAGAAACAGTACAGTAGGCGTTAAAGTCACCCACCCGTGGAAGGGTGAGTTTGGAGTCTATAACGATTATTACGGCATTTACGTTTTAAGCCCTGCATTGGGCGGTTGGGGGTTTTCATGCGACCCAAGTCCATGGCTTTGCTGATGTTGGCCCTAGGCTGCGGCCTGGTTGCCTCGATCGGCATTACACAGGTAATGGCGAAGCGGAATAACGAGCCATCCGGGCCGGCCGCCGATACCGTGCCAATTTTTGTCGCCGCCAAGGATATATCTTTGGGAGAGCCTTTATCGGCTGCGGTGGTGAAGCAGGAGCCTTGGCCCAAGAGCAGGGTCCCACCGGGTGCCTTATCGAACATCGAAGACGTGGAAGGGCGGCGGATCCGGCAGAGACTATTTGAAGGCGAACCCATTCTGGAAAACAAATTACTCAGTAAAGGGGCCTCCGCGCAAGGAGCTAGCTCGGTCATTCCCCTAGGCTATCGCGTAGTCTCGGTGCTGGTCGACTCGGTCAGTGGTTCGGGCTTGATCCTGCCCGGAGATCGGGTGGATGTGCTGGTTTATTTGGTCAGCAATTCACAACACGCGATTGCGGAAACCTCGACCAGGACCGTGTTGCAAGATGTCAAGGTCTTTGCCGTAAACGATGTGGTGGATATGGACAAAGACGGCAAGGATAAATCCATCACGGCAAAGACTATATCGTTGCTGGTCACTCCGGCCCAAGCCGCCAAGGTGACCTTGGCCTGTGAAATGGGCAAAATCCGGCTGGTGATGCGTGGACCCGAAGATAACGCCCATGCCGAAGACGCCTCGGCAAAGCCTGAGGAGTTGTTGGGCCATTCAGCTTATTCCGACCGGAATAAAGAAGTGGCCGATCAAAAAAATACTGATAATAAGTCGGGTTTTCTTGATTTATTGAATAAAATGAAGGCTAAAGCAGTCGTCAAACAAGCGCCGGAATCGCCCTCCACGATTTCTTGGACGATGCGCATTTTGCAACCTAACGGAATTAACGACGTGGTTTTGGAATCCGATAACCTTAACCCGGCGGCGGGAAATGCGGGTTTGGTGCACTGGCGAGTCAGCAGCAGCGACTTAACAAGTTTCGGCGGTACTAATGCGGGTTCGGACCGAACGGGCCGGGGGAAAAAGAGCGATAAAATCGCACCGCCTTCGGCGGCTACCCCTGCGGAAACGCCGCAAACTACGCCCCCGGGCCCTCCTACGCCTGAACCTGATGCGGCGAACCCGTTGGATCAACTCCTAACTAATCCTCCGGGTTCCACGACGGAATAATAACTTAATTTCGTTCCCATGTGGAGCCTGGGAACAAGAAGCCTGCATAATTCATGGATGAACCATTCCGAGTGCATGAAGCCCGGAATTAAAACGCGAGGAAACAAGGATGTTTAAGCTCAATCTTTGGCGCATGTTTGCGCCGCCGGCCATAATCTTAAGCGTTGCCCTGTATTCGATGGCGCAAACTCCGCCGCCGCCTGAACCAGCTCCAAGCATGGCGCCCGCGCCCGGCGCGATAAACTTCGCGGTGAAGTCGTCCAACGAGCGAATGGAAATGAATGTTCATTCCAGCCGGATAATCACAATTGGGCAGAAAATTCCGCAAGCCCAAGTCAACAATCCGGAGATACTCGACCTCACGCCGCTATCGCCAACCCAGGTGCAGGTCTCGGCCAAGACGGCTGGAGTGACCCAGATCAACCTCTGGGGCGAAGATCAGAAGTTGTTCACCATCGACGTAATTGTGTATGGCGACGCCCAGGAATTAAAAATGTTGTTGCGTTCGCAGTTTCCCAATTCCGCCTTGACGGTCATCCCGGTGGCCAGTTCGGTGTTGATTTCAGGCTTCGTTGACAAACCGGAACACATCGACCGTATCATCCGCATTGCGGAGGAGTATTATCCCAAGGTAATCAACAACATGACGGTGGGCGGGGTGCAAACGGTGCTCTTGCACGTAAAAGTCATGGAAGTATCGAGGACCAAACTCCGCCGCCTGGGTTTCGATTGGGCGAATATCAATGCCGCAAACATGATTTTTTCGGGCGGAAGCGGATTAATTACAGCTCCCTTTTCACCCTTGCTTCCCGCAGGAGTGGTAGGCAATAATCCACCATCCAGCGCGATTACCAATAATCCAATTCCTGGAACATTTGCCTTTAACATTGCCAGCGGCAGAAGTGCATTTTTCGGTGTTCTGGATGCTTTGCGCGAGGACGACCTGTTAAAAGTAACGGCTGAACCGACGCTGGTGACTGAAAGCGGCCGGGCAGCGTCATTTAACGTGGGTGGAAAAGTAGCCTATCCGAGTCCACAAGGACTTGGTACCGTTGGCATTGAATTTATAGAGTATGGCACGAGTGTCGATTTTATTCCCATAGTTTTGGGCAATGGAAAAATCCGTCTGGAAGTCAGGCCCGTAATAAGCGCACCTGATCCTGCAAACGGCACCACGATTTCTGGGACAACGGTGCCAGGCTTTTTGGAACGTAAAGCCGACACGGCCGTGGAGATGCAAGCGGGCGAGACGCTGGCCATAGCCGGATTGGTGGAATCCCGCTTGGAATCGGTAAATCACGGATTGCCTTGGATCAGCGAAGTGCCCTATTTGGGAGCGGCGTTCCGGACTGTGCATGAAAATGTCAATGAGATTGATTTGCTGATCATGGTCACTCCCGAGCTTGTTGACGGCATGGATGCCTGCGAGGTTCCGCCCTGCGGGCCGGGCATGGCGACCACCAGTCCCACCGATTGGGAATTGTTCATGAAAGGTCATCTGGAAGTGCCAAATTGCTGTCCGGCCGGCGGCGAAGGATGCATGCCATGCAACGGTTCGCCCACCCCGATGCCGGACGACGGCTTGATCGGGCCGGAACAAATCAGTACGCCTCCCTCCTCCGGCGCGGGCAATGGCACATCCCGTTCGGGCGGGCAAAATTCTCCCACGATGGCCGGTCCCGCCAATGTGGCTCGGCGCGAGGGCGGATCATCTACACATAATAGCCGTTACACTTCATCTAAACCGAACAATCCATCGGGAAATTCCTCATCCGGAACGTCGAACGGCCCTCCCGGATTCATCGGCCCGGTTGGTTATGATGTGGTAAAGTAAAGTAGATAAGCTTGCGCGTATGATGCGGCCCGGTATTGCCGGTTCTACGTCAGCCGGAGCTTGTCGAGTTTTCAAGCTGCTGCTTGAAGACAACTGACTTTGGTATGGCACCTGGCGGGTAAAGTGGCGCCGGCATTTTGCCAGTGCTGCTTGTTGCCGCGGGCAAGATGCCCCTGCCACACATCGGAAAACACGAAACAAAGCATTACACAAAGAAAATTCGACTCCCCATGAGCAACGTTCTCCGCTTGGCAATTGTTGATCCCAACGATACTCAACGCGAGGCTTTAAAGGGCCTGTTGTTGGGCATGGACATGATCTGGCTGGAAGCCGAATGTTCCAGGTACGAGTTTTTCGGCGACGTTGTGTCTCAGACCAAGCCGGACATCGGGCTGGTGGCCATCGATTCCGATCCGCAGAAGGGGCTGGATTTAGTGCGCAAGTTGACGGCCCTCTCGCCCGATTGCGCTGTGCTGGTCGTCAGTTCGTCGAACGACGGCAGCCTCATCCTTCAGGCACTGCGGGCAGGCGCCAAGGAATTCCTCACTCAACCGGTGCGGATCGAGGACCTGCTGGGCGCATTGGGCCGGATCAGCGAACGGCGATTTGGACATGGCGAGAACAAACCCCGCGGCTGCCAGGTTATAGCCGTGGCCGGGGCAATCGGAGGAGTAGGCACCACCAGTCTGGCAGTGAACCTGGGCTGCGCATTGGCTGCGGAGGAAAAAAACTCGGTGGCCTTGATTGATCTGGACTTGTGTCTGGGCGACGCGGACGTGTTTTTAGACACCATCCCGGATTATACCCTGGTTGATGTATCGCAAAACGTGACTCGGCTTGATTTCACGCTTTTAAAACGATCGCTGACAAAGCATTCCTCGGGGCTGTACCTGCTGCCGCGGCCGGTCCAGCTTGAAGACGTCCGGTTGATCACTTCGGTTGATTTGCAGCGGGTAATCGGCCTGATGAAGGCCACCTTTACGCACCTGGTGCTGGATCTGTCGAAAGGCTACACCGCCATCGACATGATCGCCCTGGAAATGGCCAATCATATTCTGTTGGTGGCGCAACTCGATTTGCCCTGCCTGCGAAACGTGGTCCGCCTGATGATGTCGTTCAATGAAATGGAAGGCATTGCTGACAAGGTGAAGATCATCATCAATCGGGTGGGACTCGATACCGGGCACATCACCTTGAAAAAAGCGGAAGAAACCATCGGCAAGGAAATATTCTGGCAATTGCCCAACGATTATCGCACCATGATCGAGGCCCGCAACAACGGCGTGCCCCTGATCGAGCAAGCCCCCAAGACCGCCATTACACAGTCGATTGTCCAACTCTCCAAGACTTTAACAAACGACGGCAAGATCGAGGCGATCGAAAGCCCGGGCAAAAAATTCGGCCTAGGCGGCCTGCTAAAATTTTGGCCGGTCAAAAACGGCAGATAATTTCTGTTGCGAAAACATCTGGAAGAGTGCGTGCTTGAACGCACATGCGTTGTTTTTCGGCAAAATCCCGTGCGTGCAAACACGCACCCTGCCGCAAATAGCACATTCCGCAACAGAACCGAAATATCCGCTACAATCGCTATGGCGTGACCGGGCGATAAATGCGGCCGCCATTTCAATCACGCCTTGCCGATAAGCTATCTTTTCTTGGATATTTATTCAAGCCGGACCGCTAATAAGCGGCGCCGCCGCGAAGGGCGGCCGGCGTTTCCGGTTATAAATATTTTTGCACCGCGTTTGCATTGTTTACCGTAAATAGGTGAAATTGTTCCCGCAATATAAAGCGATTTACTGCCATGGCAAAGACAGCAGCGCCCTTGCGCACGACGGACTCGAAAGAAGACAATTATGAGGCTCTTAAGCAAAGCATCCACAACAAACTCGTGGACAAGCTGGATTTGTCCCGGGTGGGCGAGATGGAAGGCGAAACGCTGCGCCGTGAGATTCGCCTGGTCGTCGAACATCTTTGCGACACCGAAGATACGCTCCTGAATCGAAACGAGCGCGAGCGGCTGGTAAACGAGGTGCTGGACGAGACCTTCGGCCTGGGGCCGCTGGAAATGCTGTTGAAAGATCCCACGATCAGCGATATTCTCATCAACGGCCCAAAGAACGTGTATATCGAACGCCGCGGAAAAATGGAAAAAACCACCGTCTGCTTCCGCGACAACGCGCATCTAATGCAAATAATCGACCGGATAATATCCAAAGTGGGCCGGCGAGTGGACGAAACATGTCCTATGGTCGATTCGCGTATGCTCGACGGTTCCCGTTTCAACGCTATCATTCCACCCTTGGCTTTGGACGGGGCCTGCGTTTCCATCCGGCGTTTCGGCACGAATCCACTTAAACTCGAGGAATTGTTGAACTATAAAAGTTTCACACCCGAGATGGTCATGCTCCTGGAAGGGGCGATCAAGGCGCGGTTAAACATCCTTATTTCCGGGGGCACCGGCTCGGGCAAAACGACCCTGTTGAACACTCTTTCCAGCTTTATTCCCAACACCGACCGCATCGTGACCATCGAAGACGCCGCCGAATTGCAGTTGCAGCAGGACCACGTGGTGCGATTGGAGACCCGCCCCGCGAACATCGAAGGCAAGGGCGCCATCTGCACCACCGACCTGGTGCGAAACGCCCTGCGTATGCGGCCCGAACGAATCATCATCGGCGAGTGCCGCGGCGCCGAAGCGTTGGACATGCTCCAGGCCATGAATACCGGCCATGAAGGTTCGATGACCACGTTGCACGCCAATACCCCGCGCGACGCTCTTGCGCGATTGGAAACCATGATCATGATGGCCGGCTTCGAACTGCCCTTGAAGGCCATGCGATCTCAAGTGGCCAGCGCCATAGACCTGATAGTGCAATCCAGCCGTTTGCAGGGCGGACCGCGAAAAATCACTTGCATCTCCGAGGTAGTGGGCATGGAACAGGATACCATAGTAATGCAAGACATATACCGCTACGACAAGGAAGGCGTTGACGAGCACAGCCGGGCTTATGGGAAGTTCATAGCCACTGGTGTGCGCCCGACGTTCATGTCGCGATTGGAAGCAGCCGGGGTGCGCCTGCCCGCAAGCGCATTCCGCCAACGCGTGATGATGGAGGACTAAAGCTTGACTAATATCATAATTATTGCCTTGATTACGTTTACAGGCGTGACATTGATCGTGCTGGGCCTGTCCATGTTGATGCGCAGCAAGCCCCTAAACCGCATCGAAGACCGGCTGGGTATGTTGACCGGGAAGATCAATCCCGCGGCCAGGGAGATCTTGTCGAAGGAGAGCGTTTTGGCCCATCCGCTGGACGATTCGCCCGGCTTATTCGAGCGTTTTATCCAACAATTCGGGGACCTAAACAAGATCTTCGAGCAAGCCGACACATCGCTGACGGCATTGAAGTTGTTGCTGATTTCCATAGGCATGGCCATGTTCGGCGGGGTATTGGCGCTTGCCATTCGCATTGTTCCATTATTAGTGCCGCTGGTGGCCGCGATAATGGGCATCTTACCGCTGGCATGGGTGCTTTTGCGGCGAAAAAAACGACTGAAGCATTTCGCGGCCCAACTGCCCGAGGCCATGGAAATGATTTCACGAACGCTGCGGTCCGGGCAAAGTCTGGGATTCGGGATCAGCCAGGTGGCTAGCGAGATGCCCCAACCCATTTCGGGCGAATTCAATCGCGTTTTCGAGGAACAAAATCTGGGCCTTCCCATGGAACAAAGCCTAAAGGAATTAGCTGAACGGATACCTAATTTGGACCTGAAATTCTTCGTTACGGCCGTTGTCCTGCAGCGGCAAACGGGCGGCGATCTGGCCGAAATCTTGGATAAAATCGGCGAATTAATCCGCGATCGTTTCCGCATTTGGGGGCAGGTCCAAGCCCTGACCGGCGAAGGGCGCTTATCCGGCGTGGTGTTGTTGATTTTGCCTTTGGTGCTGTTTATCGCCGTGTATCAACTTAACCCGACTTATATCGCGGTCCTGTTTACCGATCCGATGGGCACAAAAATGCTGACCGTTGCCGTTGTCATGCAGATCATCGGAGCTTTAGTGATACGAAAAATTGTCAACATTCAGGTCTAATAACGGAGAATGCCTTTTACATCGCATGGCTTGACGACAAAAATAAAGGGTTCAGGGGGGCAGGGTTCAGAACTCATTTTTTAAAATCAAATCATAAACCCCGAACCGTGAATACTGAACCCTGAACCACGAATCCTGAACCCTTGTAGGTGTATTGTGATATTCGCGATAAACTTATTCAATTTTGAAACGATGGTTCCGCTGGCGGTTTTCGGAGCGTTTGCCGCCCTGGCATGGTGGATCCTGGAGCGCATGGCCGCCGGAAATCCCCGGGCGGTCGAACGGCTGGAGGAATTGAAATCCCCGCACTCCCGCCGTAATGCCCAGGCCGAGAGCGCCATGAAAAAATCCGACCCGGTGACGAAGATGCTGGAGATGGCCACTCCGGCTTTTGCCAAACCCCTGCAACCGAAAACCGAAATGGAACTCGGCAAGCTCAAGGCCAAATTGTCGTATGCCGGATTTCGGGGTGAATCGGCGGGGAGTATTTTTTTGGGTCTGAAGTTCGCCGGATTGATGGCCGGCTTGTTTCTCGGCGGGGGCACGCTGCTTTCGCTGAAAGGCGTAAACCAGAGTTCGCTGGTATTTTCCATGGGATTGGCCGGGTTGCTTTTCTACCTTCCCGATTTGATAGTCGGTTTTTTGGGCAAGAGACGCAAGCAGGCCGTATTTCATGCCCTGCCCGACGCACTGGACTTGATGGTCGTATGCGTCGAGGCCGGACTGGGACTTGACCAGGCGATGCGCAAGGTGGCCGAAGAATTGAAAAAAGCATATCGCGTGTTGGCCGAAGAATTCGCTTTGTGCAATTTTCAACTCCAAATGGGCCGCCCGCGTTCCGAGGTGCTCCACGAACTGGGCGCCAGGACCGGCGTGCAGGATTTACGCGCATTGGCCGGGGTTCTTATCCAAGCCGAGAAGTTTGGCAGCAGCGTGGCCCAAGCCCTGCGGGTGCAGAGCGATTCGATGCGGACCCGGCGGCGTCAATTGGCCGAAGAAAAAGCCGCTAAAACGGCGGTGAAACTGATCTTTCCCCTGGTAATCTTCATATTTCCGGGCATTTTCGTGGTGCTGGTTGGTCCGGCGGCGATCACCATGGTTCGGGAGATGTTCCCAATGATGACGGGCGGATCATAGGGTTCAGTGATCAGGGTTCAGAACGCTGCTCAATGCGTTTTAAACAAGAAACCGCTTATAATTTCGCAAAGCATTTGAAATACGCTTTCCACAACATCTTTAGACTAAAATCCTGAATTCCGAACCCGGAACATTGAAGCCTGAACCCTTTCTTAGGGAATGCCGATAAGGTTTTATGGAATCCTAGTAATGGATTACCATGCGCGTTAAGGGACAAAGGATGGGCGGCAAATGCGGGGGTCATGCCCCGCAAAAACCTCCCAAGTCGCGCATACTCACAAAGGGAGATCTCCAACAAGGAGGTGCCGGAGATGTTGGCCTATTTCACCCGGTTTATTATTTTTGCCGTTGTTACATTAACCACACTTCCTTTGTCGGCCGATTGGCTGTGTGATTTTTTCAATAGCGTTGCCAGGGATACCAAACGGCGTAATTGCTGGCCGGCCCCGTTCATCTGCCCCGACCGTCAAACCGTTCGAGAGCCCTTTGCCATCATGGTCAACAATGGATGGCGCAGGCAAAATATGCTGGGCGATTTCTATTTCGAGCCCACAACAGGTCAATTGACAGAGGCGGGCAAGCTGAAAATACGCTGGATTGTTTTTGAGGCGCCGGAACAACATCGCGAAATTTATGTGCATATTGGCCAAACAAGCGAAGAAACCCAGGCTCGGCTGGCGTATAGTTACTGCCGAAGCCGGTTCGCTTGCTCCACAGGGTCAAGTGCCTCCTATAATGCAAACGTCGATCTCTGATGGGGGCTACTCCAGCCGATAGGGTGGATTTGATCGAGCGAAAATACCAATCTTCGATGCCCCCCCCACGCCTGCCTGCTCCAACCAGTCAAAGCGGCGGCGTCAGCGGTGGCGAGCGGCAGTTCTGGGCCGTAGTAATCACCCGGATATTTCATGAATTACAATAGCCTGAGTATGCAAGCGTAAGGATGGCAAACAGTTTACCCATCGCTTGCACTTCGGGCTGGCATATTTTACTCGTGACAAAAATCCCCGGCTTTGAATAATCCGAGACAGCAATCTACCGCGTCTGCCCACAATTATCCATATAATCCATATTGCCCTTTTTGTGAGTCATAAGCAGTAAAACCCTCAAATCTTTTGCAATTAATCAATTCAGTTTTAGGCTAAGAGGGGTCCAGGTCGATCAGTTATACGAGGTCGCCTGATGGTAAAGCGTCTTTAGGTTGTACTTTGCATGCAAATTAGCCGGGCTTAGTCAACCCGACCTAAAGGCGTATCAAGAGAAATGGATCATGGAGGTTCCTGGTGGACAAGGTCTTGCTTAAACGCCGGACTTTGATTATTGGGTTAGCGGCCTGGGTAGGGCTTGGCTGGCTTATGGCGGCGCAGTGTCATGGCCAAGAGGCTTACGGACAAAACCCGGCCCAACAGTCCTCTGTAACCGGTTCCATCAAGCAGGGATTCAACAAAGTCGGCGAGTTCTTTACACCTAAGCCGAGCCACAAGTCGCCGCCCACCGACGACGCAATCTCGTTGAAAACCCAAGGCAAGCCCGGCCCGGAACTGTATACGGCCATTGCCAGGCTTTACGAAGAGTCGGGTAAAAATGCCGAAGCCGAAAAATACTATCAAATGGCTTTGAATGAAAAGGCCGACGATCTTAACGCCATGCTGGGATATGCACGGTTTCAGGAAAATCAGGGCCGGATCAATGAAGCCGTGGCATTGTATCAGAAGGCCGTGCAAACTCATCCCAAGGAAGCGGCGGCTTACAACAATTTGGGCTTGTGTTTCGCCCGCCGCGGCAAGCTGAACGAGGCTGCTTCGGCACTGGGGCAAGCCGTGCAATTGGATCCGCGGAATCCGCTTTATCGCAATAATCTGGCAACCGTGCTTGTCGACCAAAACCGCTTGCCCGAGGCATTCGCCAATCTTCGCGAAGTGCATGGCGAAGCCGCGGCCTATTACAACATGGGCTATCTGCTGAACAAGAAGGGACAAACAGAGGCCGCCGAACACAATTTCGCCCAAGCACTGAGGATCGATCCGAAGATGGCCCCGGCGCAGAAATGGTTGAATTATCTGCAAGACAAATCGCGGGAAACAGCCATGGGCGGACAATCCGAGCGACGGGGCGATTCGCATTGGCAGCACGACCAATTCGCCGCGTTTTCCGGCGAAAGTGATTTCACCGGCGACACCGAGCGCGCCTGGCGCCATGTCATATCCGCCGCAAAATCCAACGTCCTCGCCAGGACCGATTACTTCGGCCCGCATGCCGCCATCCGCGGCGGGTTACGCGGGAGCGGGCAGGACGGAAGATGCAGCCAGGGCACCGGCTCAATCGGATGCGCCGCCGCTGCCGCCTGCAATCAGCTCGCCGCAACGGCTTCCGCCGGTTTCTTTGCGCCAGCCGGCCGGTTCGATGGAAACATACCAGGGAATTCCGAACACGTGTGGTCCGAACATTACCGCCCCGTTGCCGCCGGGCACGCGGTAGGATCCATAAAACCGGGTTGAATTGCAGGAATTATCTCTTTTATTCGGGTATTGCATTTCTAACCGAATAATGGCACCCTAGCGGCTGCCGAAGCATTACTCTGGTGTTTTGTGGTGCTATCGCGGGCACCGCCGCGAAGCGGTGGTCGGTTGCCACGGCAGACGAGACGCCCACACCACAACTTATTCTTCGACAGCCGCTTGGCCAGGGAAAAAAGGCTCCTTTATACGTATTTCCGTTATATATCGCCGGGAAACAAGCCCTATGCTTGTGTAAGGCTGTTTATAGTCCGTTTAACAAAAAACATAGATAATCGGCGGCCATCCCTTTTGGCGGGAGTTGCGGATATGCCCCCTGTCTTAGAAATTCTGTTTTTCCTGGGCATTGCTTTGTTGATTATCACACTCGTGGGGCACGGCATTTGGGTGTTTCTGGCCTTTATATTTCGGCGGCGGTCAAAAAAAACACAAACGTCGTACTTGCGTGTTCTGCGGAAGAACCATTTCAGTCAATGATGACTTCTGCCAATGGTGCATGAGGGACCTGACCACTCCCCTGGCCGCCGAAATGGCCGACATCGATGCCGTGCTGCGGCAGTTAAAGCGCTTTGAGCGGCAAGGCACTTTACAGAGTGAAATGGTCGCGAATTTGACCGAGCGAGTCAATAGTTATCGGGAACAATTGCTACATCCGCAATCCGCGGTTGCAGCGATCGTTGTACCGGAGCCTGTTGCAGCAAAACCCGTTGCAGCGGAGATTCCCCCGACGCCTGCAGGCAGCGGCTGCCATTGAAAAGCCGCATGCCAAGGTTGCCCTGCCGATCGTACAAGCGGCAATCGATTCGGCCAAGCCGCAAGCGGCGGCTATTGTTCCGCCAACGGAGATTACCGCCAAGCCGGCTCAGACGCCTCTACCGCCGCGGCCTTCATTGCCGCCGCCGATGCCGCGAAAATCCTGGGCCGAAATCCTGGGCGGATTTTTGGCCGAACGCAACATCCGCTGGACGGAATTGATCGGGGTTTTATTGGGCGGGCTGCTGATGGTCGGTTCTTCAATCGCGCTGGTGATCGCTTTCTGGAACCAGTTGGAAAGCATTCCCGCCTTGCAGTTCCTGATTTTTGTCGGTTTTATCTCGGCCGTATTCGCCGCCGGATTATTTGTTTATCACCGCTGGAAACTGGAATCGACCGGCCGGGGATTGATGGTCATAGCCACGTTGCTGGTGCCGCTGAATTTCCTGGCCATGGCAAGTTTTTACAAAGAGTCGTGGGGCCTGCTGACCGGAGCCATGGAGCTTATTGCGCTGGGCATTTTCACATTATTGACGGCGCTGTCCGCCCGGGTGTTGACGGCCGAAGGCCGCTGGAGCACGGTCCTGGCCGTGATCGGCAACTCCGTTGTGGTGCTGTTGGCGGCGCGTCCGTTTTTCCAGCATTCTTCGCCCGAATGGTTGATTGGCGCGGGTTGCCTGCCGCCGATTTTATTGATGGCAGCCGTAGGGAGTTATTTATTTATCAAACCTCATCCTCACCCTCGGGTACCATCTGGGTGCCTCTCCCAAAGGAGATGGGAAAATACGAGCAGCCGCCGCCAACGCGCTGTTTACGCTATTGGGAATCGCCGTATTTTGCACGGCAGTGGCCTTGGGACTTTTGACTGCTCAAGGAGTGAAATCCTGCGGGCTTCCGATCGCACTCTACTGCCTGGCAATACCGTTGTGCATGGCGGCGCTAAGCGTGCTGGCCGCCGGATTGCAGGCCGGCCGCGGCATGGCCGACGATCCTGCGATGGAAGGTTATCGCACCGCCGGCACTATGGTGGCCTTGGTAGGCGTTGTGCTGGCAATTGGCATCTATCATATTGTCTTGGCCGCAACCGCTTTTGATTGTGGCCGTGGGCGTAATCGGCGCGGCCGGTCTGGCGTATCTTGCCTTGCGATACGATTTTCCCGCCGCCCATGCCGGGGCCATGGCCTTATTGGCATTAGCGTATTTAGCCGGATTCCATGTAGTTTTCGACCCGGGTCTGCGAAGCCTGCAAAGCCAGGCCTTGATTATTCAGTCGAGCACTTTGAGTAAAGATTTATTAAGCCTTACCACCAGCGCCCGCAGCGGCACTGCCTTGGCCGGATTGTTCCTTGTTTTCGCGGCGATTTCCGAATGGTTTCTGCTCCGCGGTAAAAAGACGCACGGAAAGATGTACGTGGGCGGGGCCGGGATGGCGGCTGTGGTCGGCTTGATGCTCGTCACTGCGCACGGATTTATCGGCAGCCATGCCGATGCCGTTCGCGCTACGATTTTGTACGCCGTTTACGGCATGGTCTGCGTCTTCCTTTCCATGCGTTGGCGGCAGATGCTGCATCTTAGCTATTTAGGCTGGAATTTGCTGGCCTTTGCACCGATGTGGCTGATCCGCTCGCCCGCATTTGACGTTTGGCAAAGCACGGCGGCCATGGCCGGCTGTTTGTTTTGGCTGGGGGCAATTTGGGTACTGCTGGCCTGGATACATCAAAAATCGGCGATTTTTACCGCCGGACAGCTAGTGCTGACCGCGGCCAGTGTTTTGGCAACCCTGTCCTGGCTCGAATGGCAACAATGGATCGCAGTTTTCCCGGACGATTTGTTCAAACCGGACGAATCTCCAGGTATTTGGCATCGGACTGGGATTGCTATCGCTGGCATGGATGGCGGTGCGAATCGTATCGCGTCTTGCAATAGGCGGCGAAGAAAATCAAAAAGTGGAAAATGGCGCTGTTCGAAAATGGCACGCATTTTCTGGCCCCAAGCGGCAACTGGGCTGAATTGACTGCGAAACCCGGCCGGAAATCGACAAGATCACAACTTATGTTGTTGTCGCGGCACAGTTGATTTTGATCGGCTGGGATGCTCGTGCACGGATGCGGACAAGAATTAATTACATCAGCCGGGAGAATAAATCCTGTGCAAATTTCGGCCTGCGGCGGCTGTGCTTGGACGTTGCTGGGTGTTTTGACGCTTCTGGTCGTCGCCGCCTTGTGGGAACGCTGGGGATATGCTGGAACTGCAAATGAGCCTGCTTTTGGCCGTAAGCGTGCCGGTGTTGATCGCCGATCGGTTTGTAAATGATCTTGCCGTGGCTTCGGCCGCACGCTGGGCATTGGCCGTTTGTTTTTTGGTATGTTCATCGGCCGTTTGGAGTCGAAAGTGGTTGAAACATTTTGGCGATATGATCCATGCCCAAGTGGAAATACCCCAACAAGGTCCCACTACTGCCCGTGCAATGCTGGTAGTGCTGTCGGCATTGCCCGTGTTGTTGCTTACGTTTCAAGCGGCCATCCTTCAACTTGGCGGTCATACACTCTACGGACCCTTGGCCGGCACGTTTTTCGATAAGATCGGACCGAATCTTTCTTACCTTGTGCCGCTGGCGCTGGTCATGATTGGATTGATCGGCCATGCCTTGCGCGAATCGTCGGCCGGATATGCCTTTGGGGCCGGATTGGTTGCCGAAATGGCCGTGATTCTGGGCTACGCCTTGCATGTTACCTTGGCTTCGCCGCCTCAGCGGTTCCAAATGCCGGAATTCATCATCACCGTTCAACTGGCCGTTATCACGGCGGCGGTTTGGGCGATTGTTTGGTTGATCGCACGGCGCTGGGTCAATGTATGGCGGGAAGGAAAAATTGAAACACCGCTGATGAACGTGCAAATGGGAATGGCAATTCTGGGAAATGCACTATTGGTGGGAATTGCAGTCCTGGAAATCTTTATGGCTCGTCCGCTGCAACCAGAGTGGGCCATGCATGCCGGTCTGCCGCTTGGCTGGTGCGCTTTGCTGTTGACGGCCGGGGCCGGTGCATATCGCCGCCTGCAAATCCGGCGGCATTGGGATCCGCACTTTGTAGGACTGACGGGCATGGGCGTATTGGCCCTATTGGCTTGCACCGTGCCCAATATAGTTCTGCCTGGCGGCAATAAATTTGAGCGGCGTTTGGGCCTATCGAGTATTGATGCTGGGCTGGGCGATCTATGCCTTATTGGTGGCGTTGGCGGCGTGGTGGGTTGCCGCACTCAGGACGCAGCCCGACGCCCATGGGCCGCCGCAGGCCCTCCTGCGCCTGGCCGCGGTTTGGGTGCGAGTGGCGGGCATTGCCGCGGTGGTCTTGGGAATAAAGGCCGCTTTTATTCATGCCGACACGGATTACGAACGTCTTTGGGCGGCCGCCGCCATCGCGATTGCCTCCACGGCCGGGGCGACCATGGCCGTATGGCGTCGCCGGGAAGGCTGGGCGTTTACCGCCGCGCTGGGCGTTAATTTGGCCGCCTCGCTTGCCGTGTGGCATTTCGAGGAGGCCTTGCATCTATCCTTCGACCAGTGGTGGGTCCGCCTGGTGCAGGCGAATGTCATCGCTTCTTCGCTGGCGGCCCTGTTCTGGCTGGCTGCCCACAAGCGGCTTTATGCCTTAAAAGAATGGAACCTTGCCGACAGCCCCCTGCTGGCGGTGCAAACGGTTTTGCCGGTGCTGGGCAATGCGGCGATCCTTGTCCTGCCAGTGCACTGCTTTGCTCGTTCATCCCCAAGGATTGCCGCAGTGGATGCACGATTTTTCCGACCCGCCGGGCTGGCTGGCCCTGCTGCTTTGCGCAGCGGCGGCGGCGTGGTATTTGTATCAAACCCGCGCCGGAAGCCTGTTGCACGTTCTGGGCGGAGTGACATTGGGGGCCGGGGTATTGATCGCCTGCACGGCATCCGGCGCGAGATATCGGCGGAAATGGCCAGTGGCAGGAATATCATCTACTGTTTACCGCCTGGGCCGGCGCGGTGTTTTTGATCTTGGGCGCTGCATTCGCGTGTAAAAAGCGTGCATCTGCCGGCCAAGGTCGATCCCAGACGCGTTTTACCGATCGCGGCTCAGGAGCCGGTTTTTCCCAAACATCTTGTGGAAATATGGGTGACGGTCCTGGGATTTCTTGCCATGCTCGGGGCGGTGCTTTATTGCCATGAAGATATTGCCGGCGCATGGTGGCGATTGGGCACTTTAATGGGTTTGAGCCTGGCGGCGGGCATCATCGCCTTGTGGATGCAATCGGCAGGCCACGTTTTCGTCTCCGGATTGCTGCTAAATGCGGCGGCGTACCGTGGCCTGGATCGCCTGGCGTCCGGGAGGAATTCCCGTGCTGGTCGATATGAACGTGCTCGCGCTGGCCGCCGGATCGATCATTTGGACATTGATTCAAATCATTTACCCACAGGGTATCACGCATCCGCGTTGGAACGATAAGCCGCTGCCGTTTGCCCATTTGGCCGCCGCAGCGGGCTTGGCCGCCTTGGGCGCGTTGGCCGCGGTTAATGTAACCTTGGATTTAATGAAACTCGAACACGAAGCGATTGATCCATTGGGTTGGTATGCAGTGGCGGCTATTGCGGCGGCAATAATGTTGCTCGTTTGGGATCGCACCGCGAGGCTGCCGCTTCTGGGATTGTACGTTTCGGGCCTGATCGCAATCGCGATGCAATGGGATTATTGGCAAGAACCGCCGCGGATGCTTTGTTTGCGGGCGGGAGCCGATCTGGCCGCCTTCGCCATTGTCACGGCACTTGCCGGTTGGCTGTTGCCCAAGGGGCGTTGGATGTGCCGATGGCTGCGGATTCCGGACGAGGCGGAGCGCTGGCCCGGTGAGTGGTTCATGCAACTTCAGGCGCTGGTTGCTTGCGTTGCCGGGGCGCTGGGCGTCTGGGTTGCCTTGGATTTTGGCTTTGACGGAGTGGCAAAAGGCGTCGCGCTTTTTGGTCTGAGCGGCCGTTTAGTCGGAATAACGACCATGCTCATGGTCTTGGGCGGGTCGATCGTCATGGCCTGGCAAGCCAAATCGGCGTGGCGCAGTCCAGTGGCAATATGCTTCATTCATCGCGGGTTTGTTTTTCTTAAGCAGTCTGCGCTGGGCGGGCATCGATCCTGCACAAGCCGGCCCGTGGCTGCACCGCGGCGTTGTTTTTCTGGTTTCCGCGGCGATGATGACGATGATATGCAGCTTCGGGCTGAAAAAAGTCATATCGAGCAAAAGCGATTGGATCGGAACCGGGCGGCGGATGACGCCTTTGTTTGGCGGCGTGACTATTTTGACGCTGGGCCTGGTGCTGGCTCAAGAATGGATCTGGTGCCAGGACAAAATCGGCGCGCCCCTGGCTGGCGCGGAAATCGTTGCCGTGGCGGTGATTGTGGCGGCCATGCTGGCCACCTGCCTGGCTTTTGCGGTGCGGGCGGATTGGGATCCGCTGCGCCTAAGCCCCAGCGGCCGGCAGGCGTACGTGTACATTGCCGAAGCGCTTGCCGTGTTGATCGGAGTGCATTTGCGGTTGACGAAACCCGAACTGTTCAATTTTGGATTGATTACAAAATTACTGGATGTTCCTGATAATAGGCGCGGCCTTTGCGGGGGCCGGTTTAAGCGAATGGTTTCATCGCCGAAAACTGCCCGTGCTAAGTTTGCCGCTGGAGCGCACGGCACTGCTGTTGCCGCTTTTGCCGGCGATCGGTTTTTGGTTTTTGAAAGATCCCCAGACGCCTTTGGCGCTCGTCGGGCGCACGCCGGACGTGTGGTTTCTGATGGGGGCATTTTACGGGCTTTTGGCATATATGCGCCGCTCGGCCGCATGCGGATTACTGTCGGTGCTGGCGGCGAACATGGGACTTTGGGTAGCCCTTCATCACTTTGACATAGGTTTCCTGCACCATCCGCAATTATGGCTGATTCCCATTGCCATGGCCGCGTTGGCGGCGGAATTTTTGCATCACGAGCGATTAAGCGCAGCTCAAAGCGCCGTTTTGCGTTATCTATCGCTGAGCGTAATTTATGTATCTTCCACGGCCGACATGTTTATCGACATGTTCATGCACGGGGTATCGATAGATTGGCGCCTGCCGGTGGTGCTGATGCTTCTTGCCACTGCCGGCGCGATGGCCGGCGTGATGCTGCGGATTCGCTCGTTCCTCATACTTGGGCATTACGTTCCTCGTACTCGACATCGTTACCATGATCTGGTACGCCGCCGAGGATTTGGAACAGACTTGGATCTGGTATGCCAGCGGCATCGTGCTGGGGGCGGCGATAATCGCCGTGTTTGCGATTTTTGAAAAACGCAGACATGACCTGCTGGCGGCCGTGGAACGATTCAAGGAGTGGGAGCGATGAAATATGCCGGAATCGCCGCTGGATAATCGGGCAAAACGCCATGAGTATGCAAGATACCGGTGCAACAAACGATCAATCGGCGAACCACAATCAGTCGGCCAGCGATGAAACACGTCATTGCCCGCCGCCGCTGCAATTTGGCTTGAGTACGCTGTTGTGGCTTATGGTGGCCGTAGGGCTGATCTTCGGCACGCTCAGATGGATGCAAGTGCTCGGCGACCACGAGCCTGATTGTAATGGCCATATTGGCGGTAAGCGCACTGGCGGTGGTGCTTTTAGTTGCCGCGATATCCAAGGTCGAAGACGACGAGTAGGAAAATTTCTCAGCGAGCAAATCTGACTAACGGTCGCGGCTTTACACCCAAACCTAGAAACGAAATTCCACGCTGTCAAAATTTTTTTTAAGGCGGAGTTGTGCCGGATTGACCTGGCAGGGCGGCGCGGTAGGAATTCAGCCATTCTTCTGTTTTTTTGGCCAGCCGCATTTCCCCCTGGGAACGGGCAAGTTCCAAGGCCTTTTGGGCCGCTGTTATGGCCTCGTTAGTTTGGTGCAGACTGGCATAAGCCGAAGCCAAATTCATATAAGCTTCAACAAAATCAGGTTTCAGACCCAGGACCTGCTTATACTGTTCGATGGCCTCCTGAACCTTACCTGTTTGCATAAGGAGGACGCCCAGGTCGTTGTGGGCTACGAAATAATCCGGTTTCAGCCGCAGGGCCTGCCGGTAAAATTCCGCTGCCTCTTGTAGCCGGCCTGTTTCGATCATTACGCCGCCAAGGTTGTAGTATGCCTCGGGGTAATCTGGTTTCAGCCGCAGGGCCTCCCGTAAATGTTCATCCGCCTCTTTCAGCCGGCCCGTTCTGGATAATAAATTGCCCAGGTTGTTGTGAGCCTCGGGAAAATCGGGATTGAACCGCAGGGCCAGCCGGAATTCTTCAATCGCCTCTTTGGGCCGACCTGTTTGGGCCAATGCAAAGCCCAGATTGTTGTGTGCATCAGCGTAATCGGGTTTCAGCCGCAGTGCTTTCCTATAATGTTCAATTTCCTCCGGCAGTCGGTTTGGATCGGACATTACGTATCCGAGATTGTTGTGTGCAATCCAACAGTCCGGATTTTTTTCCAGTGCCGCTTGATACAACGTCATGGGGTAGCGATAGAGCCCGCTTTGCCGCCAAGTCAAAAACATGAGTGCTCCCACCGCTACGACGGCGACGACCATTGCCGCCTTTTGCGCTCCGCCTCGCACACCCTGATGCCATGCACTCCAGAGTACCGACGCCAGTGCAATCACCGCGATCAGTGAGATGTGCTGATAATGGTCGGCCACCAGCGAATGTACCATGAATCCCACGTCCACAAAACCCATCACCGGCAAAAGCGCCACGCAGAAAAACCCCCAGGCAAACGCCAACGGCCGACACCGGCTTTCTCTATACCGCCACAGCGCCGCCGTTACGGCCAATGCCGCCGGCAGTGGAAGCCACCACAGCGGATTGCTGACCTGAATGTGCCACTGCGGATAGATGAAAGCGAGATCGACCGGCAATAGACCCTTGTAAAGGTAAAACCACACCACGCCGCCCGCCCCAAGCATGACGCTCTGTAAAACCGGCGGCCCGGATTACTACTTCCGTACCGTGCGTTTGGAACCACACGTTCACTCCCGCCAGCGCCGCGGCAACCGCGAAAAACGGCGCGGTCCGCGCCAAGTCCCACCGCGTCAATCCCCGTAGCCACCAAACGATCCCCAACAACAGCACCGGCAAGACCACAACTGATCCCTTGCTAAGCATTGCCAACACGAACGCTACGAGGCTCAGCCAATACCATAGTGGAGAGTTGAGAGTGGAGAGTGGGGAGTGATGGGCGCCGAGTAGAGAGTGATTTGTTTCTTGTTCCCACGGTCCTCCGAGGGAATGAGCGGGTGCCATGCCTACGCTTGTCGTGGGCATGACGGCCTTTAGATACCATAAAATTGACAACAGGAAGAACAACATCGCCATCATGTTCTTCCGCTGCGCGATCCAGGCCACCGACTCCACGTTCACCGGATGCACGGCGAAGATTATGGCCGCTAAAAACGCCCCGGGGATGGATAACTTCCGCAAAATAATCCAAATCAGCAGCGCCTCGACGATGTGCAAGATCAGGTTGCTGACGTGGTAGCCGGTCGGGTTCATCCCCCACAGCCGCCACTCGATCCAGAACGTGGTATTGGTTACCGGCCAGTAGTCCGCCGATTTCGTGGTGCACCAGAGCCGCCACAGGCCGTCAGAGGCTTTGATGAGTCCGTTTTCTGTCATAAGCTTATCGTCGTCCATGATGAATCTGCCGCTTATGGACTGGAGATAAGAGCTGAAAACAGCAACGACGATTAACACCGCTCCTGCCAGCAAGCGGAGATGCACCACAGATGGCACAGAGGTTCCCGACCGGGCCGGGGGAACGCGTTTATTGGAAGATTTCTTGCGTTTTGTCATCCGCGGGCCGAGTTAATAGAGCAAAAACGTTTTATCTTGGTTATTATTGTATTTATTTTTCGATATTTTGGGTCGAAGCGCCCTCACTTGCTTTCCAGTGGAATAACGCCGTCCCAGTTAAGCGGCACGCGTCGGTTATGCTCGGCTATGTATACGGTGAGAAAATCCTTCACTTCGTCCTCGGCGGGAATTCGATGCAGCAGTTCGAACGCGGCCGCCCAATTACGCGAGAGGAATTTATCCAGGGCCATTTCGTAGAAGGCCAGGTGCTCGTCAGTTAAAACCGGATACTGCGCCATCGGCGGCAGCAACTCGCTGACTTCCAAGGACGAATCCATCCCGTAGGGTTTTACGACGGCCAGGCGTCTTACCCGGGCGATGTCGCGGGGAACCTGGCCTGCGCACGGCTCTGGCTGTGGCTTCGTCCAGAAGGATGGGGGCGCGGAGTATTTTGGTCATGCTTTCCAGGCGCGAGGCCAGGTTCACGACCGGTCCGAAAACGGTGACTTTCACCTGGTCGGTGGTGCCGATTTTTCCGGCCACGGCCCTGCCCGTGGCCACGCCGATGCCGGCATGGAAACCGGCCGTGGCCTCAAACTCGGCGCGGATGGCCAAGGCCGCGCGGCAGGTCCGCAAGACGGCGTCTTTTTGCTGCAATGGCCAACCCCAGAAGCCCATGGCGGCGTCGCCCTGGAAATCGCCCACTACTCCGCCTTGTTCGCGGATATAGCGGGTCATCACGCCCAGGGCCTTGCTCACACGCTGCAACAGGCCCAACAGATGATCGGCGTGGCGTTCCGACTCGCGCGAAAAACCACGCAAGTCGCAAAACAGCACGGAGACCTCGGTTTCCCTGGGCGCAAGCACCACCTCGGGATCTTCAACGGCCAGCGTTTCCAGCACAACGGGCGAAAAAAACTGGCTCAGCGTGGCGTGGCGGTGTTCCAACAACCGCATCTGTCGCAATGAACTAAGCATGGCGGCCACCAACTCGGTGAATTTCACGTCTTCGCGCAGATCGGTGGGATCGGACGAACGGGCCAGTCCAATATGCTCGACGTTGAACCGGCCGGCCATGTAAAGCGCCCAGCCGGAACTAGCCTTGCCCACAACCGGCGTGCAAAATGCCCAGTCGTAGTTTTCGCTTTCTGTAAAGGAGTCAGGGCTGCTGGTTTCCGCCCCGCGCCATACGTGCAACACGCTTTGACGCTGGCGGAGCGATTCCAGGATCAAACCCTGGCTGGGCTGAAAATCGCTGCCTATCACCAGGCGTTGATCCCAGTGCAAGATTCGCACCGGCGGACGTTGGGCAGGGGCGGACAATTCATCGCCCGCACTAGCCGGCAGATGACCAGTGGCGGGCAATTTATTGCCCGCTTCTTCTGGATATCTTCGTCATTCCTCAAATTTACTTGGTCATTTTCCCCTTGATGACTCCCGGCAAAATCGCCGGGGCTAAGCGTTTCTCCACTGTCCACTGCCCACTGCCCCCTGTCCACCGTAACCACGGCCGCAGCGTCGGCGCGGGGAACGCCGGCCAGGAGCATGCTCACCAGCCGGACCACAAGTTCCGCGTCGCCTGCCGCGCCCGAGATCACATCCGGCAGCCGGCTGAGGACCTCGATGCGGTAGTCGGGATTGCGGAATTGGACCTGGCGCAGATATTGAGCGCTAAAGGATTGCTGCTGCACGGGCTGCGGGGCGTCGGCGGTGATATTTACCCGCTGATCGGCCAGGGTGAACGAGGTCTGGCCGATGACAAAATGATCGCCGGGCTGGATGCTGAACCGATCGCTCTCCTTGCCCAGCAAAAATATGGGATTTCGGGAATTCGGCAGGCGCGTGACCTCCAGGCGAGTGCCGTTCCAAAAAAGTTGGGCGTGACGGTGTGAGACGTGGGGATCCCAAGGCACGGCCCAAGTTCCGCCCAGCCGGCCTATAGTCACTTCCTGAGCATCCGGCAGTCCCCGGCGCCAGCGCTGTTGAGGTTCGGTTCCTTGGGCAATGAGATCGGGCATGAAGTGGGTTCACAGTTTTCAGTTTACAGTTGACCGTAAAAGGTGCGGATTAAAATGACAAATTGCGCAAGACATTGTGGTCGTTCAATTTGCAATTTAAATTTGCAATTGACAATTTGCAATAAAAACACATGCCCTTCGCTCTCCACTGTCCTCTATCCGGTTTTTCTATTCATACTGCTGGCCCAGGCCCAAAGAGCGATCATTACCAATGCGGTCATGAACAAGGCGCTCAGGCCGTAACGGATCAAACCGGTGGTAAGATTTTCGATGGTGGAACCGATTGCCTCCTCATAGGCGGTCTGGACGATTACCAGCCAGCCGGTATCCTCGTTGCGGACCTTAACGGGTTCCATTTGGGCGAGCCATTTGCATTTATATGCCCCGCCATCCGGATCGTCGCCGAGTGGATCGTGATAGTTATTTTGCCGTTTGGGGACATCGGGGAGTTCATCTGTGGTAACTCGGTATTTTTGGAAGTAATCGGGCACTTCACCCTGTTTAGCGAGGAATTTATCGAAAAGCGGGTGTTGTAAAATCACGCCCGGGTTGTCGCCATCGCGGGAATCGACCAGCACGGCGAATTGCCGCTCGCCGCCGTGCAGAAGCGACTCGACAAGTTTGCCAACCTCAACGGTCATCGCCACCACCCCGAGGAAGTTTTTCTTGGACGATTCATCGAATACCGGAGTGGATATGGCCACAACCCATTTCGACGTGGCTTGCGAGCGGTAGACGGCCGACAGGCTCGTGGCCTTCAAATTTTTTCCGGGTTCCGAGCGCCAGGACTCGTCCATGTCGCGAGGCCCGCCGTGGAAGAAACTCCGCCAGGCGTAATTCCTGCCGATTGTGCGGCTCTGCGGAACATGGATCATGGAAAGGCCTTGGGCATCGCAGAAAAACCAACTCGCCACTTCCTCCTCTTCCCTGGGCCGGTCCATGGGCGGAATCAGGGACACGAAAATTCTCTGCAAATCCTTGCGGTCCGGATTGTCCCGGAATTTTTCGCTAAGCGATTCCCGCTCCTCATCGGAGATCTTAGGATCGTTCAATTGAACGACAAGCTTTTTAAAATCGGGTTTGTCCATGGCATCCTTAAGGGCTTCGCGAAAACGATCGGAAACGGCTATATGTTCCACAAGCTGGTAGCGGCGTTCCAATTCATTGCCCGCGGCTTGTGCGCCCAATTGGGCGGTAAAATGCGAGCTTCTCAAGGCTTGATCTATTAAAGCCGTATTTGATTCCCGCAAGGCCGCTTGAAAACCCTGCCAGGCGAACCAGGCCACTACTGCCAAGAGCAACGCCGGTCCAATGGCGCCCAAGACCATGATCGGCCGGCGGGCCCGGCGGACCTCGCGGTTGTTAAGCGCATCGAGCACGGACTGCACGTTGGGAAAACGCTGATCGGGATCAGCGGCCAGGCAACGATCGACAATTTCGGCCAATAGCGCATCTACTCCCGGCACTTTGCAGTGCTCGGCGGGCGGCAGCGACTGCTCGATCATTTGCCTATATTTCGAGAGCCTTTGTTTTAGATCGGGCGTTCGTTCGAACTGATCCACGGTCGGCCCGCTGCGGTGCGGCGGATGTCCGGTCAACATACAATATAAAAGCGCGCCCAGGGCATAGACGTCCCAACGTGCGTCGGGCATGGCTTCCAAATCGGCCTGTTCCGGGGCCATGTAAAACATTGTGCCAAGGGCTGGCATTTGTTCGTGCGAAAGACGCGATTGCCCAAAATCGGCCAATCTGGGCTTGTTGTCCTGGTCCAGTAGGATATTCGCCGGTTTTAGATCGCAGTGCAGAACTCCCTTACCATGCGCATGCACCAGGCCGACGGCAATGTCGCGGAACAGTTCGACGGCCTTGTCCACGGGCATTGGGCCTTGTTGCAGCCGGTCGGCCAGGGAGCCGGGCTCCAGGTATTCCATGATGTAATACGGCGGTTCGGCTTCCCAGCCCACGCCCAGCAATTGCACCACGTATCGATCGGCAAAGAGGAAAGCGAGTTTTTCCACCTCGCGGCTGAGCAGAGACCAATCCAGCCCCCCCCTATGCGAATAATACTTAATTGCCACGCGGCGACCCGTATTGCGTTCGATTGCCACCCAGACTTCGCCATAAGCCCCTGCGCCAGGAAACGCTCGAGCTCGTAGCCTGGCACCTGTGTGGGGGGATGGCCGCGTTTCAGGCTGATTTCGCGGGATATAAGGCGTTCTTGGTTGTCCTGAATTTGTGTGGGATCGATGCTCATGACATTTAGTATATCAAATAAAAGTGACGAGAGGCGAGGGCAGTGAATAGAGGGGAAAATAATGAAATATCAAGTGCCTATACTTATAACTCGATTGGGAAAATTCAATTTATCTGTATTGTATCTATGATATATATTGACAACGATGTTCCCTTCATTACAATGGATGTTATTGATAAA
Source organism: Pirellulales bacterium (assembly GCA_963844755.1). Lineage (GTDB taxonomy): Bacteria > Planctomycetota > Planctomycetia > Pirellulales > Thermoguttaceae > JBEKIK01. Next base: position 101,316 of record CAWJPM010000005.1, on the reverse strand, counting down.
ATATGATTTAATCTGTCCAAATTAAAAAATGCAAGGTTTTTTGATTTGTCGGCAGAATCTAAAAAGGAAGGGACCGCGTCTAATTATATTCGAGAAATATTCAATTATTTTTTTCCATTGATCTACTGACTGGATTTGTAAATGAACAAGAAATTTTTCTTTCTCGGTTTATTTTGTATATTATTGAATTCTGTGATTGCCACCGAGGCGATTACTATCGACATGGTCACCGTGGGAAATACGAATAATCCGCCGGATACTGCGGTCATGAATGACAATACCACCGGATACGGTTCGGTCAGTTATCCATTTCAAATCGGCAAATATGAAATTACCACCGGGCAATTTGCTACGTTCCTTAATGCCGTGGCAAGAAATTCAGATCCTTATTCTCTTCGTTATTCATATTCGGGAACTGAAATTACTTATGATTCCAACACTCACATTTTCACGGCGTCTTCACCAAATCAGCCGATGGATAGACTTAGATGGTTAGGTGCTGCAAGATTCTGCAACTGGCTCGTCAATGGACAACCAAATACTGGGATCGAGGATTCTACTACCACGGAAGATGGCTCTTATTATCTGAATGGAGCAACTCAAACCAACCAAACTCCCCTGACAAATCTTACTCGCAAACCAAATGCCACCTGGGTCCTCCCTAGCGAAAATGAATGGTATAAGGCGGCATATTACGATCCGAATAAAAACGGTCAGGGCCTTGGCGGATATTGGACCTATGCAACAATGAGCGACACATCGCTTAATGGCACTAATCCTTCAGCTTATGGCACCTTTAATCAGGATGACAGCGTATACGAGTGGACGGATACACTTGGAAGTTCTAATTATACTAGAGTTGTACGCGGCATGACAGAATACTCTACTATTCCCTCATGTGGTAGGGTTGGGTGGTCAGAGACAAATGAACCGAACTGTGGTTTTCGCGTGGCACTCGTTCCCGAGCCGAATATAATTATATTGTTGTTTTCCTCCATACTTGCCATTAGCATTAAATCGCTTTGGAATAGCCCCTAAAAATTCTTGGCTGGAGATTTTTAGCCTATAAGTTTGGAACACCAGCCCGAAGCACATGCAAGGATAAATCGTTTGCAGTCACTCGTTTATGCATCGGGCTAATGCATAATCCGTTCTTATAAAAAGATAAACTCCATAGTTTGATCTTGTCTGACTAAACCCTTATCAGTAAAAATCAATCCGATTAGGGAGCCTTGTGCTGTCAGTGACAGCACCTTCTCCGATGCATGGCATCGAAACACTTTTCTGCGATGTGATAACGATGATATATATTTTACGGAATTGCTTCTTTTTCTTCTCAATTGCCGGGTTGTTGCTGGTGTTCAACGGTTTTTGCTCAAACCCCGCCGGATAAGCTGCCGGCCGAGGGTATATCGGCTGAGATTATTCAAGGCCGCTTGAAACAGGTCGAAGATTCTCACGATCTGGACGAATCGGTCAAGGTAAAAATTCGGGAATACTATCAGCAGGCGATTCGGGAATTGGATTCCGCCCAAACCTGGCAGGCCGGGTCAACGCGGTTTGAACAGATGGCGACGTCTGCTGCCGCCGATCTGGCCGCCACAAAAACGGAACTCGACCAGATGCCGGCCAAGCCTTCATCGCAAACGCCGGAAAACATCGCCTTGCCGCAAATCGATCAGTTGATCTCCAAGAAGCAGACTGAATTGGACGAATACCCGTGCGCGATTGGCCGAATTGGAGGCCGAGCCGAAACGCAGGGCCGGTCGCCGTGCGGAGATACCCAAGCTGGCCGGCGCGGCCAAGGATCGGCTTGCCCAGTTGGACGAACAACTTCAAGCCCCAGCCCCGGCCGACGAGGCCGCCGCATTGACCGGGCCGCGGCGCATCGCTGCTTTTATCGCAGCGAAAAGCGGTGGAGTGCGAGATACAGGCGTTTGACAAGGAAATCGCTGCTTACGAGGCCACCGGCGAGTTATTGCCCTTGCGCCGCGACTTGTCCACGCGGCGCGTGGCCTTGGCCGAGCAGGAAATCAAGGGATTGCAGGAGACGGCGAATCAGCGGCGCCAACAAGAGGCGGAAAAACAGTTGCAGCAGGCACGGCTCGACGCAGCCCGGGCGCATCCTGCGGTCAAGCGTCTGGCCCGCGAAAACGCCGACTTGGCCGAAACCCATAAGGAACTGGTGGAACATCTCGCCGAGACTACTCGGCAATTTGAAACGACCGATCAGCAATTGACCGGGCTGAAGGACCAGTTCAAAAAAGCCCGGGAAAAGGTCGAAGCCGGGGGTTTGACCAACGCCGTCGGCTTGCTGTTGCGCAAGCAGCGCGAGACATTGCCAAACGTCCGCGTTCTTCGCCGTGAAATCATCGCGGGGCAGACGGCGAACAGCGAAAATCAGTTGGCCTCGCTCGAATTGCAGGACCGCCGCTCGGCCTTGGCCGATTTGGAGCAGCAGGTTCGGACCACACTGCAAAGCTTGGATCCCGGCGCAGAGCAGATCGATACCCGGGAGTTGGAAAGCGCGGTCCGCGACTCGCTGCAAACGGAAAAAAATTATCTGGACGACCTGATTAAAGATCGTTACAAATACTTAAACAATCTGGTGAACCTGGACATAGCCGAAGGGCAGTTGATAAAAGAGACCGAGGCCTTTGCCGCGTACGTCGACGAGCGCGTGCTGTGGATCGCCAGCGCATCGGCCGTCAGCGCGGCGGACGTAACCCACGCCGGCCATGTCTTGTGGAAGATAGCCGGGCCGGATGCATGGAAAGAAATCGGCGGCGCATTGGCCATGGACGCTGTGCAAAATCCGGCCGTTTACCTGCTGGCCATCGGCGTTTGCGGACCTTTATTGTATTGCCGGGGGCGGATGCGGAACAAGGTCCAGAAAATCGGCGACTTGGCGGCGGCTGCAAACTGCTGCCGCATGGCGCCGACTATTGAAACCTTGTTTTTGACCTTGCTGATTGCGGCGATATGGCCCGGGCTTGTGGCCTATCTATCCTGGCGGATGACCGCCGCACTGGACGCCTCGGAATTCTGCAAGGCCATTGGCGCGGGATTGGCAAGCACGGCGCTGGTGAATTTCGTGCTGGAACTGTTGCGAAACACGTGCCGGCCGAAAGGATTGGGCGAGGCGCATTTGGGTTGGCCCGATCATAATCTGCAAGTCCTGCGTCATCATCTCAAATGGCTCAACGTGCTGGTTCTGCCGTTGGTGTTTATCGTGGCCACACTTCATGCCCAGGAAAACGAGCGTTGGAACGATTCGCTGGGCCGGCTGTGTTTTATCGCCACGATGTTGCTTTCCGCTCTATTTTTGCAACGCATACTGCGGCCCGGCAAAGGCGTGTTTCAGGAATACCTCGCCTCCAGGCCAGGCAGTTGGATGGATCGCTTGCGCTACGTCTGGTACCCCGCTGTTGTCTTTTTACCGCTGTTTTTGGCCGGGTTGGCCGTGGCGGGCTACTACTATACCAGCCAGCAGCTTGCCGCCCGAATGGTAATTTCATTTTATGTCTTCTTGGGCTTGATTCTGCTGGGATCGTTGTTGCTGCGGTGGTTGCTGGTCAACCGGCGGAAGATGGCCATGGCCACGGCGCGGCGCCGCCGGGCGGCTTTGCAAATGCAAAACAGTTTGTCGGCCGAAGCCGCCGCCTTGCCGGCATCCGCTGCCGCGCCCGCAGGCGAACACGATTTGGCCGCCATCAACATCCAAACCCGGCGACTGGTGGAACACTCCTTGGCTCTGGCGGGTTTACTGGCCATCTGGTTTATTTGGGCCGACGTGTTGCCCGCCCTGGGTTTTTTAAATCGCGTGGAAGTATGGAGAACCACCGTGGACGTGACCGAATCGGTGCTCGCCGCCGATGGCTCGACGACCACGCGCACGGCGGTGAAAATCGAGTCCGTGACTCTTGCACACCTGGGCTTGGCGATCCTGGTCTTCGCCACGACCATTATCGCCGCCAAGAACATTCCCGGTCTGCTGGAAATGGCCCTTTTGCAGCACCTCCCTGTGGATGCCGGGGTGCGCTATGCCGTGGCCACGGTCTCGCGGTATGTAATCACCATTTTCGGCACGGTATTCACCTGTAACGCCGTGGGCCTGGGTTGGTCCAAGGTCCAATGGCTGCTGGCGGCCATCAGCGTAGGATTGGGCTTCGGCTTGCAGGAAATTTTCGCCAATTTCGTCTCCGGCTTGATTATCCTCATCGAACGCCCCATCCGCGTGGGCGACGTGATCACCATCAGCGACGTAACCGGCACAGTCTCGCGGATCCGCATGCGGGCGACCACCATCATCGATCCGGACCGCAAGGAACTCATCATTCCCAACAAAGACGTGATTACCGGCCGGGTGCTGAATTGGACCCTGTCGGATAAGGTGAATCGCGTGCAAATAAAAGTGGGCATTGCATACGGATCGAACACCCAACAGGCGGCCGAACTGCTCGATGCGCGCGGCCCGCGAACATCCACAGGTGCTGGACGATCCTACGCCGGTGGTGACATTCGAGGCCTTCGGCAACAGCACGCTGGATTTTGTGTTGCGTTGTTTTTTGCCGAACCTGGAAAATCGCTCCCGCGTGGTTCACGAATTGCACATGGCCATCGACCGCGCATTCCGCGAAAATGGCATCGAAATCGCCTTTCCCCAGCAGGACATCCACGTGCGGACCGTCGATCTGAATTTGACGCAGTTGGCGCCGGCGGCCGGCGTGGCCCCGGGGCCTTGGATTCCGCCCGGCCAAATACCAAATGTCAAAGCGGCGAAAAACGAGGCCGCATAATTAGGCCTGTTCCCCTAACAGTAAATCATTACTGTAGTTATGAACAATCTGGAGTGGCCCTTCTATTCTGGTCAATCCGCCTAATTTAATGTTCAGCTTTTTACTAAATTACCGCAATTCTAGATTTTTTTGACATTCTCCTACGCCTTATCGTATAACTATCCATAGATGCGGATTTCTGTAGTGGAGGCTGAATATTGACAATTGCCGCATGTCAATAAAAAAACATAATAAAATAATCGAACCTTTTAGCATCTTCCAGCGTTCTAATGAATAAAATAGATGTGGTCATGCGAGATTTTTTAATCTTCATGTTAGCGCCTTAGACATAACAAAAAAAGATAATTCTGAAGATGTTTTTGCGTTGCAGAGGCACTTGATAACAATTTCGGTTCAGAGAGGAGTAACTTATGTTCTCGTTGCTTAACCGCCGTTCTACGAATAAGTTGTCGAAAAGGAGGAAAATCAACCGTCGAAAATGCATCTTCGAACCTCTGGAATTGCGGAGCCTGCTTTCGGCTAGCGGCCTGCCCGACATCATGGCCAATCCACTGGCGCAGGCGGTAGTCAACGTATCGGCCCCATATACGCCGACCGAGATCCGCCAGGCATACGGTTTCAGCAACATAAGCACAAACGGCGCGGGCCAAACCATCGCCATTGTCGACGCCTACGACGATCCCAACATCCTTAGCGATCTGAAAGCTTTTGACTTGAAATACGGCCTGCCCGATCCGGTCTTTCAAAAAGTCAATCAAAACGGCAGCCAGACTCAATTGCCCTCTGCAAACAGCGGTTGGGGAATGGAGATCGCCCTGGACGTAGAATGGGCCCACGCCATGGCGCCTGCGGCAAAGATTCTTCTGGTCGAGGCCAGTTCGAGTTCATTGAACAGCCTTTTAACCGCGGTTGACTATGCCTCCTCGGTCTCAAAAGTCGTTTCCATGAGCTGGGGCGCCGGAGAGTTTTCCAGCGAAACGACTTACGACAGCCACTTCTCCCCGCAACTTCACCCCGGCGTGACGTTCATCGCTTCCTCCGGCGACACGGGCGGCATGACCAATTGGCCGGCCGTTTCGCCTTATGTACTGAGCGTTGGCGGAACGTCTTTGACCATTGTATCCAGCGCCAGCGGCGTGTATTCCTACGGCAGTGAAACAAGCTGGAGCGGCAGCGGCGGCGGTTATAGCAGATATGAAACAGAACCTTCCTGGCAGTATGCGGTGCAAACGAGCGGGCGGCGGAGTACGCCCGATGTGTCCTTCGACGCCAATCCAAACACGGGTTTCGCTGTTTACGACACCTACGGTTATCGCGGCTGGTATGTAATCGGCGGCACCAGCGCCGGCGCCCGCAATGGGCCGGACTTATCGCCATCGTCAACCAGGTCAGGGCCGGCAATGGTCTGGCTTCATTGACAAATACAGTGTCCAGTCTTTACGCGCTCGATACACAACAAAACCTATTCCACCGATTTCCGCGATATCACCAGTGGCACGGCCGGACGCAATCGAGCCGGCACTGGCTATGACCTGGTTACCGGCTTAGGAAGCCCGCAAGTTCAAAACATCGTCGCAGCCTTGGGCGGTGCGTCCGCTTCGGTCGCGGTCAATTCGGCCGCCGCTTCCAGCGGGTCGGTATTATCACTCAGGGACTTGTTGGCTGGGCGGACTTATACAAGCGTGGAGGTGGTTTTTACGATAAACACTTCAGCGCCTTCCCCGTCGCCCCTGGATTTGGCATCGGCGGCCCCTGCCGATCTGTCGCCCGGAGCGATTTATTTACCCAATGCTAACGTTAATGCCGGCTCGGACATGTCTGCCGAAATGCTGCTTTGGTCGAAAAATACCGGAGAAGTTACGTATGCCTCCCGTCTGCAATCGTCGGCCGATACGGACGGGCTTAATGCCATCGGTATTTTCGGCGATTTGAGCGATGCGACTGGGATCTCTATAAATGAAACGCCGGCTGGGCGTCAGGCGTCGGTTGGCACGATGCCGGGGATCAATTTCCTGGGATTAGTCGCCAGTCCGGTTCCCCAGGCCGATCTGGCGGCGGGCATTTCCGTGCCCGATCGGCGATTTGATGCCGTTGATGCCTACATGGCCCAAAATTCCCTCGTGGATTCCAAAGCCGAGAAGGCCGGGATTCCGATCCTTCCAGATTCCGAAAAGACCGACGTTACGCTAAGGGCCGAAGCCCTGGCGGCAGTTGTCCTGATGTTCGCCCGCGGCCGTATTGCGGATGCGAAAAGCGAAAGAAGTTCGGCCGATGACAATCGTCGTTGGCGCGTGCGATATTCGTAACACGCATTGCATTAACTTCGACGCGACCGATAAGTATATATGGCGTGTATCCCGAAGGGATTATAAATGGTAGCCCAAGGTTGCCGCGCAGCGGTTACCTTGGGACAGCGACCGAATTACCACATCAACCCTGAAAGGTTTGCATAGCCGCCGCGAAACCCCTTGGGGTTTTCTCTGTTTTCCAGCCTTTTTAAACAGGGCAGCCGCTGCGCGGCAACCCTGCTCTATCTTCTATAAGCCCGTCGGGCTATTTGTAATTCTCCGCCCTACGATTCCTTGCTTGTGATAAAGTGCCATGTTCCCGCGACAAGCGATATTAAACCGAAAACTAGAAGAGTTGTAATTACTATTAATGCTCCTATATCTTCATCTACTTGTATTTTTAGAACATAACATATTCCACCAAGGCATGGAGCAATTATATAGGGAGATATACTTCCTGCTAGAATCGCAAGCCCAGGGCCCGAAAATAATGCTATTAGCCAGGACGAGCCTAAAAAGTAAAGACCAACTGCAGCAGCGCCACCCATAATCTGCCATGGCATAGCATGGAATTGATGATGAAAATTGTTCGATGATATCCATAGACTTAATATAAGCGGCCGTCCAAAAATTACTTCGTGATTTAGGGAGCACGAGGGCGAATGGTGTAATTCCAGGATGGACAAATGGCATGGTAATGGATATTGAGTTGGGAAAAGTCGTAGTTGCTGACTTTGACTTTCAGAGGGTAGTGTTTATCGGTGCAAGAGGCTGTGACCTTCAATCCGGTTTCGGTGCGGGTGCCACGAATCAGCCCCAACATCTTGTCCAGACTATCCAACGGTTCTCCCGCCCAGTTGATACTGATCGGCCCGAACAAACGGTGTTCCACGGGATTCCATTTCGATGCACCCGTGGGGTAGTGGGCCACCGTGATCGCCAAACCGTCCTCATCGGCCCAGCGTTGCAGGGCATATTTCCACAGACGGGGACGGCAGCCGTTGCTGCCCCCGGCGTCGGCCTCGATCAGTAGGCGTCGGGCGTGAGGATACCACCAGCGTCCCCGCTGACGCCACCAGCGACGAATGGCGTCTACGGCAAATTGTGGCGTATCGCCATCCATTCCCACATGCACATGCCCACAGTTGTACTTCGGATCGTAGATCCCGTAGGGTGCGGCACGAAATAGGGCGTCTTGCTGGAAATCGTGGGCGTTCACCTCCCGGGGCGTTCTTCGCCAAGTGCGACCGGCGTTCTTGAACTCGCCGATCAGTTCCTTTTTCTTGGTATCCACGCTGAGAACAGGATCACCGCTACGCTGAAAGGCTTCTAGCTCACGCCGCAGATAGCGGAACTGCTTGTCCCGGTCCGGGTGAGGAGGCCCCGTAAACCGCTTCACGTTCACCCGCTGCGAAAAGCCGGACTTGCCCAACAAACGTTGCACAGTGCCTGGAGCCAAGTGCAATCGGCGTCCCAACTCCCGCAAGCCCAGCCGCACGAAACGGCGTCCTGTGGCCGGATCGCCTCCCGTTTCGGGCTCCACGATCTGTTTCAGGCGTCGCTCGATTTCGGGCGTTTTTTTTCCACCGTGGGCCGACCTGCCCCCGGCAGCCGGGCTTGGCCGGTAGGACGCCCCGCCAGCCCCGAAGACAACTCATCTTGGCCACGGCGGATGGTATCCGGATGTAGGCCCGTGACCAGGCTCAGCAACGCCACGCCGCCATGTCCCAAGCGGTTGGCCTCCCAGGCTGCGATCCAACGCCGCTGCTGCTCGTCGCATCGACTAAGCAAGAGATTCAATTGGGCATGCTGTCCCCGGTCGGGGTGACCGTCGCCTTGTGTACAGTGAGAACACTGACATTGATATATTACCGCATCCTGCATAGTTCGCTCTCCCATCCGTGGAACGGAAAGCTACTTATACAGTATTTAGCCGAAAAGTGGAAGTTGTTTTTGGACGGCCACTAAGGGCAATAGTATTGATCAAAATGAACGCAGAAAAACAACAAATCAATTTGCTACCTACAACCATTTTCCGCGAATTCGCCTTGATAACTCAAAAATATGGCAGACCGATCTTCACGTTCGCTAGCAATAATACTTCCACCTAAGATTGCCATAGTAATTTGTGAAAGACATGTACTAAACATCCACATCGCTGTAAATTGGATGTCATGAAAGAACAACAACAGGTAAGGCATTACTATAAAAACGACACCGGCAATAAAGAAGTAAATGTTTAGCCGAAAATCCTTCCACAACAGCATTTTCATTTCTTTGATCATTTCTTCACCTTCCTTCCCTTGACGTAGTCTTTGAAGAACTGTGTGAGGCCGATTTCTTCAGTTTGAACGTTTTCTATGCTGTTTGCGGCTTGCAAACTCGAAATCGTGTCGGCGGCGAAATTGGTGACCGTCAAAAGCCATTCGCGCCCGTCCACCTGCTGCCAAATTGTGCCGTCCGGAACGTCCTTGGGCGCGAATCCGTCCTTTAAAACCGCCCGAATCCGTCGCGTCGTGGACAACAAATCCTTAACGGGCTTATCAAAACTCATTTGGCCATTGAAAATCAGCCCCACGCGGTCGGCTATCCGCTCTACGTCCTCGATTGCGTGACTGGAGAATAACACCGTGCATTCGCGCTGGCATATTGTCTGAAGCAAAGAATCGACGAACTCCTCGCGTATTACAGCGTCCAGGCCCGAGGTCGGCTCGTCCAGAATCAGCACCTCCGGCTCGTAGGCCAACGCCAAAAGCAGCGACAACTTGGCGAGCATGCCCTTTGACAGGTGCTTTACTTTCTTGGCCGGATCGAGTTCAAAAGCATCCAGCAGTTCCTGGCATAATTTATCATTCCACGTGTCGCGGAACGTGCGGCAAAAGCTGATGACTTCGCTTACCCGCATCCAGCGATAGATCGTGGGCGTCTCGGGAACATAGCCCACCAGGCGATGGATGCGGTCCGGTTTGGCGGCCGCGTCCAAACCCAAAACGCTTGCCCAGCCGGCGGTCATTTTTGTCAGGCCCATCAGCATTTTGATGAGCGTTGTTTTGCCCGCCCCGTTCGGGCCGATCAGCCCGAACACGCAACCCTTGGGTATTTCCAAGTTGACGTTGTCGACCGCGACCAAGCGGCGATAGTGCTTGGTTAGGTTTTTGGCCTTAATCATGTTTTAACGCCTTATCCAAGAGATTTCGAATTTGATCTTCCGAAAGGCCGGCCTCTCGTGCGATGCGGAAGGCCCGATCCAGAAGCAAGAAGCAAGTCTGCTCGCTGTTGGTTTGGGCACGGCCAATGCCCAATTCGGCCACGTACATGCCCGAGCCTTTTCGGGCCTGGACAAGCCCCTCTTTTTGCAGGTCCTCGTAAGCGTGTTGGACGGTATGCGGATTAACGCCCAATTTCATGCCCAGGACGCGCTTGGAGGGCAAGGCCTCGTCCGTGCGATAGATTCCGGCGGCAATGCAACTCCGCAGATAATCGGCAATCTGCTTGAAAACAGGCACCTGACTGGCGGGGTCGATACGCATTGATTTGGTCCACTGATCTACTGGTATAGATCAATATACCACTTTGATCGGTTTAGTCATGGGGATTATTTGAAAATAAGTGCCGGATTTCGACAAAAACAGAGCCGGATCGTGTCGATCCGGTGGATTCTCGATTCATCCGGGCCGACACGGCCCGGCTCTGAATGCCGACATGATTCGGCTCTGAAATCTGTTAATCTCGGTGCTAAATTGGCATTTCCTTGGATTGGCGGAGATGGTTACAATCCGCCGCGATTTCGTACGCCCTCACCCTCACCCTCTCCGGGCACCGACGAAGGTTGGGCGGGAGAGGGGATTTGCGCACAGGCAAGGAGGCTTACGTGTGGTTCGGATATTTTCCGTGGCCAATCAGAAAGGCGGGGTGGGCAAGACCACGACTGCCGTTAATCTGGCGGCGGGCCTGGCCAAGGCCGGGTCGCGGACCTTGCTGGTCAACCTCGATCCGCAGTGCAACGCCACATCAGGTTTGGGCCGGCAACCGACCAACGATCACCCGCTCGTTGCCTGTGCCCCGTTGCGCCAGGGAATATGTCAGAGCGACGTGCCGGGACTGGACCTCCTGCCCGGCAGCCGCAGTTTTCGCGACGTGGAGGCACTGACCCGCGACGACCGCCGTCAAACCGCGCGGTTGCGCGAGCAGTTATCCGGGGGTTTTAACGCATACGATTTTGTATTGATCGATTGTCCGCCGTCGCTTGGGCCGCTGACGCGCACGGCCCTGGCCAGTTCGACGGAAGTATTCATGCCCATCCAGTGCGAATATTTCGCCATGGAAGGGCTGGCGCAGATGATCGAGGTCATCCAGGACGTGATGCAGAACGAACCGAATAAACTACAGTTCGGCGGCATTGTGCTGACGATGTACGACCACACCCTGGAACTTACGCATGAAGTTGACGAAGAAGTGCGGGATTTTTTCGGGGAGATCGTGTTTCGCACGGTCGTGCCCCGTGACGTGGCGGTCTCCGAAGCGCCCAGCCACGGAAAACCGGTGATCGATTACGCGCCCCGATCCAGGGGCAGTCGAGCTTATATAGAACTTTGCATGGAGGTGCTTGAACGTGAGTAAGGAAAAACGACTAGGCCGGGGATTGGAAGCCCTTTTGGGTCAGATATCCGTGCGAAACGAATCCGTCATGTCGACACAACATAACCGCACGCCGGGCGAGGTTGACGCAACAGTAGGGCAGGCGAAAGAAGAACCCATCGGCGTTGCCCCGCATCCTCGTCCAGGGCCGCCGCCCGATTTCTTTGAATACCCCGGTGGAAACTCATTGCCTGCGATAAATACTCCCATTGAGCAGCTGACCGGTCAGGCCTTTGGGAAACCAATTCAAACGCCGCCGCAGACGGAGCCTCCACGTGTACGTATCGACCTGATCGACAGCAATCCGGACCAACCGCGCCAGGATTTCGACAAGGACGAAATACAAAAGCTTTCCGAAAGCATTTCGGCACACGGCCTATTGCAGCCGGTTGTGGTCCGCCGCGTAAATGACCGTTACCAAATAATCGCCGGCGAGCGGCGTATGCGGGCGGCCGTACAAGCCGGGTGGAGCGAGGTTCCGGTCAACATTATCGAGGCCGACGACCGGCAAACGGCCGAATTGGCCATCATCGAAAATCTACAGCGCAAAGATCTCAACGCCCTGGAAAAGGCGGCTTGTTTTCAGCGATATCTGGAGCAGTACGGTTCAACGCAGGAAGAACTGGCGTCGCGATTGAATCTGGATCGCTCGACTATAGCGAACCTGATCCGCCTCCTCGAACTGCCCGCCGCCGTTCAAGACGCCCTGCGACGCGGCGATCTTACTCCAGGACATGCCCGGGCGCTTTTGCCTTTGGGCGACGAACGTGAACAGATCGAATTCGCCGCGCGTATCAAACGCGAGGGGCTTAACGTGCGCCAGACCGAAACACTGGTGCAGCAGATGATCGACGCCGTGGATCAGGAACCCTTGGCCGTGGTCGATCGCGAAGGCCGCTCATCGAAAATATCCCGGGGAAAAAACGAACAATTAGCGGCCTTGGAACAGCAATTTCGCGCAGCACTGGGCCTGAAAAAAGTGCAAATCACCTCCAACGCCCGGGGCCGCGGCAAACTGGTTATCCATTTCCGCGATCACGAAGAGTTCGACCGGGTGCGCGAGCATATTTGCGGGAATAACGATGCGGATGCCCGCAGTCAAGTGGGATAAATTTTTTGAAAAACTCGTTCCCACGCTCCTGCGTGGGAACGCCCTTTGATTGTCTTTTCCTGAAGATTAACTCTCCATCTGTTTAGCCCGGCCGCTTGCGGCCGGTGAAAATCATGCTAAAATAAGCTGTTTGCGGGGCGTGGCGCAGCCTGGCTAGCGCGTCTGGTTTGGGACCAGAAAGTCGGAGGTTCAAATCCTCTCGCCCCGACTAGTTTAAAGGGAGATAGATCCAGAAATTGGATTAATCCCCTTTTTTCGTACGCACATGTCTTCTCACTTACTATCGCCCGACAGCAGGCGATTCAATACCCCATTAATGTCCGATAGGTCGTTACTCACAACCACTCCTTTTTCGTCGATGATTAACGCCCCTGGCAACCCACTTAAATGACATGCCTTTAGTATGGATGGGCCAGTCCACGCGCATGTGATCTTGGTCCATTGGTGTGCCTTCCACAACTTGGCGGCATCTTCACTATCGTCATCGGCACTGACTGCGAGGAATTCTACCCGTCCGTTCCATTCTGGATGTTCTGCTTGAAGGGTTTCAAGATGTTCAGTGATATGCACGCAAGGCTTGCACCAAGAGGCCCACACGTCCAAAACTACAACCCTGTTCTGATACTGCGACAGTTCCCCTTTTTTCCCGTCCGACATCCGAGTAAACTTAATGTTGGGGGCTTTCGCACCTGGTGGAAGGAACTTGCCGTCACCGAAGATATTTAACAGTTTGACATCGCCGCGATTCATACTGACGACGTGCGCGTCCATTTCTCCCTTTCCTACTGGGACTATGGTAAGGCGAACCACCGTCCCCTTCGGGCCGCGCAAAAGACCAACGACCTTGTCCATGTTCATTCCCGCAACCTCGACTGGCTCATTGTTGCCCTCAGCAATTGCAAGAATCTGGTCGTTCGGCTTGATCGCATTGCTTTCAGCGGCGGAGGTATTGGGCAGAACGGCACCAACAAACACTTTACCATCTTTGATTTTCAAGGCAACGCCGATGCCTGCTTGTTCCGCTTGTTCGGCGGAATGAGCAGGCTCTTGGCCGCATATGCCCAGTGCGAGTACAGCGAAAATAAAACCAGAGCGATACGATTGCATACTGAAAACCTCCAAGGACTAAAAAACTAGGTGTCACATTTAAACCAATCCTTCCGGCTGCTATTACTGTTGACTAGCTCCATTGCCAACTACATGACACCCGACTCATGTACGATGATGAGCTTACACCTTTCAGGGAACCCAGACAACCATGGCCGGGGCCGGCAGGGTGGCACTGTTTAGGTGTGCCACTGGCTCTGCCAGTGCCTTTTCTGGAACTTCTCAGGAGAAGGCCCCTTCTTTAAAATCATAATTCATTTGCAGTTGTGCTGCTGTCGTCCTAGTGAAAATGCTATATCAGCTTCCGGTGTGCCATTTCCCAGTCATACCCATAACACAATGGAACTTCAACCTATCCGAAGCACTGGCAAAGTCAGTGGCGCCCGCGCAGGCACAAGTGGAATTCCACGCAACATGAAAAATCCGGCGCGTATGTCCCAGTTTCTAAAACGAATATTCCAAGCCGGCGGTGGCGCCGTGATAGAACACGCCGGAGTTGCAATTGACGCCAAGCGCTTGCACGTTCATTGGGAATAAAGTGACATACGTTTCCTGAACCTGTCCGGGCGCCAAAGCAACGCCTTCGAGCCAGATGGCTTCGTAACCGGCCCGTAGCAAAAGACGCTCGGTAACTTGATACTTGCACTGCAAGCCGGTTTCGCCGACGAAGGCCGCGTGGTTGGTCGAAGATGATCCGTATCTCAGTTGCTTAGCGATAACGCTGACCGCGGTTGCCTGTTGCGCGTCGTTGTCGAAAATCCCGGCCTTTAACAACCCGTCGATCGAAAAGCGACCACGCTCCAATATTTTCCCATCCGCGCCGATCTGGAAACCAAAGAGATTGTTTGACGTTGTACCATTCCAGAAAGGCGGTTCCGTGCTGACGGTGGGCGGCTCCAATGCACCCACAAGTTTTTCCTGCAGGTTTAACCAACGGAATCCAGCCAGCATGGTTAATTGGCTAGAAGAATTCCATCGCACGTTAAACTCTGCGTTATAAAGCTTCGTGGCATAGTCCCAGTCCATTGCTTGGATTGCAAGCAAAGGCGGTTGATTTGTTTGGAGGAAGCCGCCAGGAGCCCTCATTATCAGCCAGTCTATTGGATCGTCGGGCCCAATGCTTCTGTTGCAGTTCCAACCGTCGATCTGAAAATACGATAATTCCCAGTCGTAGCCGCAATCGCCGTGGTGAATCAAGCTTACCCTCGGTCCAGAATAGAAGCCTTGTTGGAAATCGTTGCCATTGAGGGCCTCGACGCCAGTGTATTTTCGCAGATCCTCAAACTTCACGTAGCCCGGCACTCTTGAAACGAGCGTTTGACTTGTGCCGCCGATCCGGTCCAGGATGATGAAATCGGCCGAGGCAGTCCATCGCGGACAACAATACGACTGACAGCAACCCACATCATAAGAGCCGGCACACTGCGACTGGTCAGCCATCGCCTCGGAAATCGACGGGATGAATCTTCTCCATCGCCTGTAATCAAGCGGTAGGCCGCCGGGTCGTTCTGGCCCAGAGCAGCGGCGGAACTTGCCGCCAATACTAAAAACGCACAAATAATAGTTCCAAACGAATTGCGAGAATTCATCTATTTCCCTCTTTGCACGATAAGGCACATCTCCTTGGAATGCCCCTTTCAAAATTGCATCGACCTTACAATCCTCAAAATTCATAAAATAGGGAAAACCGGATTCTTCGAGAAATATTCACATCGGCATTCATACAATCCGCTTCGGAGAGAAACAGAATGGGTAATGCTGATTAACTTTAAGGTCGATTTTTCCAGACACAATATACTGCCGGCAAATTCAGCGCGTTTTACCCAGTCTATGAATGTCGAACGAAGACAACAATGAGGTGTCGGATATACGATTCGATGGACGCGGCACCACAGAGTGGCACACAACCTCAGCCCCTTTTCATCGGTGCCGCCAAGCCGTCACCATTTCAACTTTTACGATCTTTCGGTGCTAAACAACCACCACCGTTTCTTATTGTTTGCCGATCGGGATTGGCGTTCAAAATAGATCTTCATCTTCATGCCGGAATCAGTTAGCACTTCGAACCAGTGTTTGCGCACATATTGCTCGCCGCTGCCATGATGGCAAGGGCCGGTCTCCCGCCACGTGCCGAGCACTTGTGTAATGCGTACGATTTCCGATCTCCAACGGAACTGCATGGGAAGCCCTGGCTCGCCGCTGCCCATCCGGGTTGTGTCAATCGTTTCGGCGACCGGCTGAATCGCCTCGCTAATGAACTGCTCAACCATGGCAATTTTATTGCAAGCTAACATGCCCTGTGATGTGATTTCCACTTCTGTCAGCATAGCCGGGGGTATGCGTCGCCACAAGTGGGGGCTGATTGTGCTGCTTGGCCGGAACCTTTGTGCTGTTAATAAAACTCGAGAGCGAAATAAGCTCGGATAAAGCCGCTGCCGACAGTCTTGACCACCCGGCGATAATCCGCTCTAATTCAGTGGTTCTAAATATATTATAAAAATATGTTTTACTTGAAGGCAAATTAAAAAAATTGATTTAGAGGAATGATAATTATGGGACTTCGACCGCGTACAAAGTTTGCCAGGAAATTAAAAGAACGCCGCTGCAGCAAATGCGGGGGGAAACTCAGTTCGCAGCAATTCCGCTGCAAACGATGCAGTTCGCTGGAAGCCCATCCTAAAAAGGGCAAGACTCGAAACGGCTGAATCTTTGTTTCGAGATAACCGGCTATTAGGATTCGCGTTAGCCTAGATTGGCTGGCGATCGCTGCCAATACGCGACAGACCAACTGACCATGCCGTGCATGACGCCTGTTGGTACCTGTCGCGGCTTTAAATAGTGAATACACTGCAGGCCGGCTTCATGCCGTAGATTTCTAATCCGACTATTGCCGGGCATCTCATCGCATGAACCGTTCGTAGTAAAGCAATCCCACCAGGGTTTTGGCGTCGCGGATTTCGCCGCGGCGGACCATGGCAAGCGATTCATCCCAAGTGCAGGAAAACGGTTGGATATCTTCGCCCTGCTCCAGGGCCATTGCGCCGGCCGTTAAGGCGGTTGCCAGAAACAAGTGCATTTTTTCGTCCAGAATGCCCGGAGACATGCAAAACGTGAGTAAAAGTTCCATGTTTCCGGCTCTGTATCCGGTCTCTTCGGCAAGTTCGCGTTTAGCGGTAGATAGCGGATCCTCGGAACGATCGAGTGTGCCTGCCGGCAATTCGATAAGGGTTTCGTTTACTGCCGCTCGATAATTGCGTATGAAGACCACCCGGCCGTCGTCCAGCAGCGGCAGGATCACCACCGCGCCGGGATGACGGACGATTTCCCGAACGTATTTGGAGCCGTCCGCAGCGACTTGGAGCACGCGCTCGACGCTAAAACGTTGGGCTTGAAAAATAACCTCTGGCTTAATCATTAACAAAGGGCTCCGGAATCATAACAGGCGAGATCAATACTTGGCTGCAATAACACATCTTGGTTAAGGAAAACTCTTACGAACCATTCTTAAGGGGTAGTTTCTCTTAAGGGAAAAAGGCAGTCATTTTCAGCATTATCATTATAAGCATCTTAATTCCCCACGACATGACTATCCACCTCAGAAGCATAGGAGACGCAAAGTGTTTTGCCCCTTGATGTAATGTGACATAAATTTATCTAGATAACCAGATTAAGGTTGCGTTTTAAGTTTGCGTACCGCGAAACATCGGATATTGATGATTAGTCATGCCGACTTCCGACGCACTTGCACCCGCCGATAATGGCACGGTCGCTAAAGGCAATTATATCGCCTTAAACAGCGATATTAAAAAGTTGCTTAGACGGAGCTTTCGCGCGCAATTTACGATTTTCGACGGTGTCACGGGCGAAGTCTTGGAGGAATCGCCCGGGTTGCCCGCCTGCGATTGGTCTTTGCGCGGCGAAGTATGCCGCATCGTAGCCCTCCACGGCAAACCTGAATTTCTCGATGAAGAAGACCCCTTCATCATGCTGGCCCTGCCGATTCCCGACGGCAAGGGAAATTGCCTGGTTGCCGTAAGCTTGTTTGTGACCCGACGCATCGAGCCGGGCGAATTGTTGGAGCGGCAGGCCGTGCTGCTTGGTTTAAAACCGGAGGAAGCGGCGCAATGGGCGATGAGACAAATTCCTTGGGTGCCCGAGATTTTGCAACACACTTGCGAATTGATACTCGACTATATTGAATCGCGACAATGCATCAAGGAATTGCAGGAGGAAACCAGCAGCTTATCCGTCCATCTTGCGGGCAGCTTCGAAGAAATCAGTCTGCTATATCGCCTTACCCATAACCTGAAAATTTCGAAAAGCGACGAGGAATTGGGGCGGATAACGCTCAAATGGCTGGAAGAAGTGCTGCCGGCGAAAGGTTTTGCGTTGCAGCTTATTCCGATATCGGGCGCCGATAAATCGGTGACTCAGACGGCCCGAAATTCCACGATCACAATCACCCACGGCGACTGCCCCGTGGATAATGAAGAATTCTCGGCACTGATACGATATTTGGACTTGGAAAATAATTACCGCCCGGTTGTGGTCAACCGGCAGATTACGAGCCAGGAAGATTGGCCGTATCCATCGGTTCGGCAAGCGGTTGTGGTTCCCATGGCCGAGGGCGCGAACCTCTTCGGCTGGATGGCGGTGTTTAATCACCTGACCGACGCCGAATTCGGCACTGTGGAAGCGAATTTGATGAATACGGTTGCCGCCATACTGGGCATCCATAGCGGCAACGTCGAGTTATACCGCCAGCAGTCGGAATTGCTGGCAGGGTTCGTCCGCGCCTTCACATCGGCCATCGACGCCAAAGACCCTTACACCTGCGGTCACAGCGATCGGGTGGCCCGCATCGCCGTCTGCCTGGCCAAGGAACTAGGCTGCGACGAACCCATGCTCAATACGCTGTACCTTTCCGGAATGTTGCACGACATAGGCAAGATCGGCATTAATGACGACGTGCTTCATAAGCCGGGCAAACTCAGCGTGGAGGAATTCGAGCACATCAAAACTCACGTGGATATCGGTTCCCGCATCCTTCGAGATATGAACAATCTGAAAGATGTGATACCGGTCATACTGCATCATCACGAATCGTGGGATGGGGGCGGATATCCTGATAACCTGGAAGCGGAACAGATACCTCTTGCCGCCCGCATTGTCGCGGTGGCCGACGCTTACGACGCCATGAGCAGCGACCGTCCCTACCGCGAAGGCATGTCGGAAGAAAAAATCGACCAGATTCTCCGCAACGGGGCGGGAAAGCAGTGGGATCCGCAAATCATTGACGCCTTCTTTAGGATTCGCGACGATATCCGTAAGATAACCCAAAATCAGCCCGACCTGTTGGAAGCGGCAATGTCGCTGTAATTTACGGCAAGATTATCCTACTTGCATCTTTTCGGTAATTAGGGGTATCCTTATAGCAAAGCTAAGATGCCATCCGTGGGATGGCATTCCCGTGTTTTTTGCTGGCGCCCTATTTTGTCTTTTTGCCATAAGGAGTTCAATCGTGAAGCCATCCCCGGGTCTATTGTATATATCTCGATTTATCGCGGTGATTTTTGCTTCTTTACTACTGTGCGGATGTCCAAAACCCAGCGCTCCGCGCAAACCGATGCAAAAGCAGGGCCTTCAGAGTCGGCCGGCTCCGCTGCAAACGGCCTTGAAAAACAGGGGGATCAAGTCCAAACCGACAAAGAAATGAACCATGCGGAAGAAAAACAAGAGGGCCAGAAACAGCCCTCGGCCGCTACCACTGCCTCCGAGACCGAGAATAACGCGGCCGAAGAGTCGATGGAAATGCCCCGCGACCTTGGTCCGCCACTGGTCGACAAACCCGAGGACCTCATAAAACTGCATCCGGTTTATCCGATTTGGATCGACAAGAAAAATAAAGAGGTGATTTAGTGGGTTCCGTGTGCAGGGCCAACTATCCGCTGGAATTTTTTGCCACCTATCCCGATCGAGGCTACGAGTCGGTGGTGGTGATATACACCAAGCCCAGTCTTGTGCATGGCGCCCTGTTGGCCTTGGGCGCCAAACCCGGCAAGCCGGTGCAATACGATCCGAAGTATATCCCCCCGTCGGGCACAGAGGTGGAGATTGACGTTGCCTGGCTGGATCAGAATGGCAAACGTCAAAAGGCCAGGGCCCAGGATTGGATCCGCGATATCAAAACCAAAAAACAGCTCGATGTCAATTGGGTTTTCGCGGGCAGCCTGTTCTGGGAAGATAAATCGACTGGCGAAAAGTCTTACCTGGCCGATCGCGGCGATTTTATCAGCGTCTTGAATCTGCCTACCGCGCTTTTGGACGTGCCGATTGAGAGCGCCTCGGCCATTGAATCGCGTTTGTTCGAGGGTTTTACCGAGCGATTGCCTGCTCCTGGCACGCCGGTCACGCTGATATTGAAACCGAAACTGGATAATATCAAAAACAGATAATATGCCTTAATGGGTCGTAACAGAATAAAGCAGCCAAAATAGGAGGCCGGACATCCTTGTCCGACCAGAAAAAGACAGGCAAGAATGCCTGTCCTCCTGGTTAGGCCAGCAGGCGATTCACGCTTTCCAGCAGGCGGTCCATGGCAAACGGTTTCCGGATGTAGTCGTCCACCCCCAGCATTTCGGCATAGGCTTTATGCCGGCTGCCTTCATTGGCGGTAATCATGATTACCCGCAAGGGAACAGGTCTTGTTCGCCGAACTTTTTCCAATACCAGAAATCCGCTCCGCTTGGGCATCATCATGTCGAGAATGACCAGGTCGGGATCGTCTCGCTCGACCATGACAAGTCCCTGGTTGCCGTCTCGGGCGACGAGAATGTCATATCCGCTGGCCTCCAAAGCAATGCGCATGGATTCCACGATCTCGCGGTCATCGTCCACCAGGAGGACGCGTTTTTTCGGGTTCTGAGGGTTTTCGGTTTCGGCCTTTTCGTCGACCATAATGAGATTACCTTGTTGGTTTATATTGGCATGAATATCTTATACCTAATGGACACGAAGATGGAATGCAAGAGCCTGCGGCCAAAGGTATCTAATTGAACAGGGGTAAACCCCCCCAATTTCCCCGCCATATAGGTTATTAATTCTACATAAATGTTAATATGAGTAAAATATTTTTACTAAGAACATCAAACTTTGAATACAAAAAATATAAAATATTTCTAATTTTAAATGAAAGTTGATTCTACCCGGATTGACCGGACGGTCTTGGGGTGGTAGAATCCCCTGTACTAAGGTGTGTTTTTAGTGAAAAATAAAGTGGCGTCAGAATTATCGAGGAAATCAGGCGATGCGGATCCACCATAACCCGGTGGAGGTGGTTGTCCAGGCGCCTGCTAAATTAAACTTATTTTTCGAGGTAATTGCAAAACGTAGCGACGGATATCATGAGATAGAAACGCTCATGTATCCTGTTACGTTGTTTGATACGTTATGGTTTTCTCCAAAATCAAGCGGAAATATAGAATTCCAATGCGAAATGTCCCTCGGATTCAGTTCCATTAATGGAACTGAAGCCGGGGAGATTCCAATAGATAACAATAATTTGGCGGTGCGGGCGGTTGAATTATTAAGGGAGCATGCCGGAATCCGTGCCGGAGCGAAGTTGGGCCTGATAAAGCGTATTCCAACTGCGGCGGGATTGGGCGGGGGCTCAAGCGACGCGGCTGCGGCGTTATCAGCGGCTAACCTCGCCTGGGAGCTTAATTGGCCACAAAATAAACTGGCAAGTTTAGGCGCAAAATTGGGTAGCGACGTCCCGTTTTTTCTCGCTTCCGGTCCGGCGATCTGCCGAGGCCGGGGCGAACAAGTCGAGCCGGTTGACGCCCTGGGTATGCTCAATTTCGTAATTGTTCGGCCGCCGACAGGATTAGGAACGGAGGCAGTTTATAAGGTTTGCCGACCGGCTGAAAACCCGTTGTCGGTTATGCCGCTTATCCATGCCCTTAAGCAAGGTGATAAAAACGAAGCAGGCCGAATGCTTTTCAACAGATTGCTTCCGTCTGCCTCGATGATGACGCCTTGGATCGACCGTTTACAACGGGAGTTCCAGCGCCTGGATTGCCTGGGCCATGGATTAAGCGGAAGCGGTTCGTCGTATTTTGGGCTTTGCCGTCACGCTCGCCATGCAATGCGCATTGCGCGACGTTTGCAAGCGATAAATGTTGGTGGCGTATTTGCAGTACATAGTTGCCGTTGATTCGCACACATATCGTAAGGAGAACGGCCGTGGAAATCACCGAGGTTCGTGTAAAGCTTATGGATGAGCCCGGAGAACGGCTCCAGGCATTTTGTTCAATTACCTTCGACGATTCTTTCGTAGTCCGGGACTTGAAAATCATCGAAGGCACCACCGGTCCATTTGTGGCCATGCCCAGCCGCAAATTAACCGCTCATTGCTATCAATGCGGTTGTAAAAACCACATCCGCGCGGCTTATTGCAACCAATGCGGCTCGCGGTTGAAAGAACAGCCGGCCATCAAAGATGAAGAAGGCCGCGCAAAATTGTACGCCGACATCGCCCATCCGATAAATTCGCAGTGCAGGGAGATGATCCAGGAACGAGTCATCGCGGCATTCAAAGAGGAAAGGGCCCGCGCATCCATGCCCGGCTACGTCCCCACTTACAGCGACCTGGACGGCGGAGACGTGGAAATACCCGCATCGCACGGCCCAGGTTTCGCAGGCTCAAGTCCAGGGGGCCGAAAAACCACATGGCCCGCATAAAGTGCCCTCGCACGAAACCCACGCCAAGGGGCATATCAACGGCGATTTCGGCGCGGGCATTTTCGATTGAGCGGTCGTACATGTTGTTTTGCACGCTATAGCCGCCCACTACGCGGTGCGGAACAATCACCGGATTATACGGATTACTTAGCCTATAACTGTCAATCCGGGCGATATTCTCACACCTCGGCCGGCGTTCGCATGCGGTCGATCAGATCCTGCACCAATTTCGCCCGATCGTGCAGTTCCTCGCGCATAACCGAATTCCGCGTGTGCCGGATCTCAACCGGCAATTCGCTGTGCTCGTTCTCGAGCAATTCCAACAACAACGCCCTTTCGGACTCGGATAAGTTGTAGGTAGTGAACATGACATCTCTCCTTAACTTCACAAGAAATTATAGTCGCTCATGTTCACCGCAAACCACCCTCCGAAACGGTGGGTAAGCCAAAAAGTCGCTGAGCCGCCGGATCGACGCAAATATAATCCTTGCGCCCTTCGCCCCCGATGGGTATCGTCTTCAGCAACACGAGCGTCGCAACTGTGTGCATCTATTTTTGTCAAGAAAAATATCGCACCGCATTTATAAAAACTTGCAAGCCGTCGCCTGCGGATTTTGCCTCGCCTCGGGTCCAGCGGGGGTGTTGCGTGGGATCGATGTGCCGCTCCGGATGAGGCATGAGCCCCAAAACCCGGCCTGTCGAGTCGCAAACGCCGGCTACATCGGCCTGGGAACCGTTGGGATTATCGGGAAATTCCACCGGGCTGCCGCCGCTTGCCTGCTGCGATACATACTTAAGCGCCAACTGCCCTGCCCTGTCCAACTGCCCGAGCGTTTCCTCGTCCCGGGTGACGAACTTGCCCTCGGCGTGCGCAACCGGCAAATACATCCGCTCGATGCCTTTGAGAAACACGCATTTCTCATTTTTCGTTTCCAGCCGTACCCAGCGGTCCTTGTATCTGCCCGAGTCGTTAAGCGTCAAAGTTGCGGCCGGGCCCTTTTCGCTGCCCGATTCCAGCAGGACAGGCGATTTCATCAAAACCTGGAATCCGTTGCATATTCCCAGTATCAATTTTCCCTCGGCCTTGAATTTTTCCAACTGCTCGGCCAGATGATGTTGCATCAAGTTGCCGAAAATCCGCCCCGCAGCGATGTCGTCGCCAAAACTGAATCCGCCGGGAATGCAAAGAATTTGAAACCGCTCGAATATATCCGGCTTCTCCAGCAGCCGATTGATATGCAAGGTTTCGCTCTTCGCCCCGGCCTGCTCGAAGGCAAAAGCTGTTTCCATGTCGCAATTTGTGCCTGGTGCACGGAGGATGATAACGTTGGGCGTGGGCATCGGAGGATTCAAGGATTGAATAATTGGATGATTTGGAATTTGTAAAGCCGCGACCAGTGGTCGCGATTCGGTTGCGACAGTAAGCCGCGCTATTATTTAACGATAGGCATCTTTTCGATGTCGGACGGCTATAATATCAATAAGTCGCTCTTGATCGTTAACGGAATAAATCACACGATAGTTGCCAATTCGTATTCTCCACAGATTCTGTTCGCCGGCTAGTTTTCGACAGCCGACCGGCCTGGGTGAGTCGATAAGGTCTTCAATTCGTGGTAATACTCTATTGATGACTTGATCTGGAAGCGATTCCAGCTCTTTGCGCGGACCTGGCAAAAACAACGGCATATTTATCCATGCGATCGGGTCTTTCCACGAATCTTTAAGCGTTTCTTGACCGATGCAAGAGACTCTCGCGGTTCATTTTTCCGAGATTGGGTTAGGGCGCGATCGTAAAAATCCTCCCAAAGCTCGGAATACTGCTTCAAGTTGATCACCACGGCCGTTTTTGTGCCGTGTTCGTCAACAACAAATTGCACGCCTTTCATATCGCAATCTCCAAAAATGATTGATAAATCAGAAATATATTATATTGAGAAAAACTGCTTTCATCAATATTACGGAATACTCTGAATTCAAGCCATAAAGTCGCGACCGATGGTCTCGGTTTTCTTGTTTCACTTGGCAAATTCCACAGTTTCATCTTCGGCAAGGAACGCGGCATACCGCAGAGTTTCATCAACGTCATCGGCTTCTAAATAAGGATACGCCTTAATAATCGTTTCCTTGGTCTCGCCGGAGGCCAGGAGCCCCAGCAAGCGTGAAACAGGAAATCGAAGCCCGCGAATGCATGGTTTGCCAGTGCAAATATTAGGATCAATAGTAATACGTTCCAATTTCATCCTTTTCATTTCCATGTTTTGCCTACGGAAAATCACAGCTCATTCTGCACCCAATATACTAATATTTGGTTGTGTGCCATTTGATCTCTATACCGTTATTAGAAGTTTCATATCTAACACACCATGTTGCCGCGAGTGCAATAATAGTTATCAGAATTAGAATAATATAGCTGGCTAGTTCGGAACGCCTCCTAGCATTTACATTAGTCTTGCTATTTTGCAAAAGATATTTTATATCATCATATAAGGGTTTTCGTTTCGTCTCACAGTTCTCAATCTCGCTTTGTATAAATTTCGGCAAGTTTATTCTCGCTTCGTACGGATTGGATGGGATGGGTGGAATTGCGACACTCCAGCGAGAAAGAAATTCAATGTCATTCATAGTGCATAACGTCATTTGTATTCTTTTGAATGCTCGGAGTCTGTCAGCGGTCTCCCATCTCATTTCAAATTGCATATGTATGAAAAGCCATGTCGCATATGCAGCAAGGAAGATGACAAGAGTGAATCCCAATTGCATTAGGAAGCAATGCAAATGTTGCGCCGCCCAGTAGGCTAAAACAATAAGCCCCATATAGGCACCCGTTGCAGACCAAGCCATTCGCTCTTTGTGATGGTGATAAATTTCAAGGTTAGTGATCTCTAAGTTAATACAGTTCAGGTAGCTGTCAACAATAACTCTTGAATCCTTGCTATTATGTTGATCAGATGTATGATTTGTATCCATTGTTAAGAGAGCCTCCACAATCCATCAAACTTTGGATTATACTGTTTCACTGATTCGTTAAACGTGTTCCAATTCGCAATTATCCATTAGATATTCGCTTTCATTACCACTGTAGCGGTTTTTGCCAAGATTCTTTTAGGGCGGCGATGTCGGCTTTTAGGATAGGCTGGTCGAGGGTGATTTCAAGGATAGTGCCGTCAACTACCTCGCCGATTTTGGCATAGGCGATACCGGACATGGCTTTTTCAAATGCGGCGGAGTTTTCGGGTGTTATTTCGCAGATGAATCGGGTGTTCGATTCGCTGAAAAGTAGAACCGCTGGATCACTCTCCCAGCCGGAAACGCCCTCACCCCCGGCCCCTCTCCCAATGGGCGAGGGGAGGCTTTTAAGGTCGATTTTCGCCCCGAATCCGCCGGCGAAGGCCATTTCGGCAACGGCTACGGCTAAGCCGCCTTCGCTCAGGTCGTGGCAGGAACGGACCAGACCGTTGTAAATCGCGCGGTGCAGGGCGGCGAAGGTTTTTTTGGCCATTGCGGCATCCACTTTCGGCGCATCGCCGTCAGTTAATCCCTCCACCATGGCGAAATGCGAACCGCCCATTTCGTTCTTTGTCAATCCGACTTGATATAAAAAGTTGCCCGGGCGTTTCAGGTCCATGGTTACGCAGTGCCGCACGTCGTCGATCTGGCCCAGTGCGCTGATTAGAAGCGAGGGCGGAATGGAAATCGGTTCCTTTGCACCCAAAGGCCGGAATTCATTGTTCAGGCTGTCTTTGCCGCTGATAAAGGGCGTGCCCAACTCGACGGCCAGGTCGTGGCAGGCCAAAGCTGCCCGGACCAGTGAGCCCAGGGTTTCCGGCCGATCGGTGGTTCCCCAGCAAAAATTGTCGAGGATCGCAATGCGGTTGGGATTTGCGCCCACGGCCACGCAATTGCGCAGTGCCTCGTCGATTGCGCTGGCGGCCATCCAGTAGGTGTCGAATTCGCCATATAACGGATTCATGCCGCAGGCGATAACTATCCCGCGCCGGCTGGTAAGCACAGGCCTGACGACGGCCGCGTCGCTGGGACCGTCGTTTGCCACGCCGACAAGCGGCTTTATAACGCTTCCGCCCTGCACCTCGTGATCGTACTGCCGGATTACCCATTGCTTACTGCACACGTTTAATGAGCCGAGGATT
This sequence comes from Pirellulales bacterium, assembly GCA_963844755.1. Lineage (GTDB taxonomy): Bacteria > Planctomycetota > Planctomycetia > Pirellulales > Thermoguttaceae > JBEKIK01. Next base: position 74,483 of record CAWJPM010000005.1, on the reverse strand, counting down.
TTGTGCAAGGTATTTGTGAAGTCATGGGTGGCACTGGCTATGCCAGTGGCACACTCAGCACTGGCAGAGCCAGTGGCACTCGATTCTGTGCCTGCCCTCACCCTAGCCCTCTCCCGGAGGGAGAGGGGACTTGATGGCGGCGGCGTATAAACCGCGTCGCGGACCACCGGGGGCTGGCCGTCGTGGAGAAAATCCATGGGCAAGTCGGCCACTTGATGATCGCCGTATTTCAGCACCAATCGGCCCGTGGGCACAAATTGGCCGATGATCGTCGCCTCAACGCCTTCCGATGCGCAAAGGGCGGAAAGTTCTTCCCATTTTTCCGGCGGCACGGAAAGAGTCATGCGTTCCTGGGCCTCGGAGATCCAGATTTCGGTGTAGGAAAGACCTTCATATTTCAGCGGGATGTGCTCGAGTTGGACTTCGGCGCCGATATCCTTTCCCATTTCGCCCACCGCACTGGAAAATCCGCCCGCCCCGCAATCGGTCACGGCGTTATACAGTCCCCGATCGCGGGCGACCAGCAGGACGTCGAGCACCATTTTTTCGGTGATGGCGTTGCCAATCTGCACCGCTCCGCCGGAAAGGGTTTCGCTATGGCTGGTCAATTCGGCGGAACTGAACGTTGCCCCGTGTATGCCGTCCCGGCCTGTCCGCCCGCCCATGGCCACGATGTAATCGCCCGGCTTCGGCTGTTTGAAGGATTTATCGCGGGGGATGATGCCGATGTTGCCGCAATAGACCAGCGGATTGCCCAGATATCGCGGATCGAAATAGATTGCGCCGTTGACGGTGGGAATACCCATGCGGTTGCCATAGTCGCGCACGCCGGCCACCACGCCTTTGATGACCCGGCGGGGATGCAATACGCCAGGCGGAAGATCTTCCACGGGCGTGTCGGGCGGTGCGAAACAGAAGACGTCGGTGTTGCAAACGGGCTTTGCGCCCATGCCCGTGCCCATCGGATCGCGGATTACCCCTCCGATGCCCGTATTCGCCCCGCCGTAAGGTTCCAATGCCGACGGATGGTTATGGGTTTCGACCTTGAAAACCACGTTGTATTGTTCGTCGAAGCGGATCACTCCGGCGTTGTCCGAAAACACGCTCACGCACCAGTCGTCCCGGCCCAGGTTTTTGCGGATTTTTTGGGTGGCGGCGAAGATGGTTTCCTTGAGCATGTTTTGGAAATGACGCTCAACCTGGTCATCGCGATAATGAATTTTTCCGGCCAGCGTTTTGTGGCTGCAATGTTCGCTCCAGGTTTGGGCGATGGTTTCCAGTTCCACGTCGGTCGGATCGCGCCCCAGCGTGTTAAAATAATAGCGGATGGTTTGCATTTCGGCAAGCGATAGGAACAATTGCCCTTCCTTGCTCAATCTCTCCAAGGAGCCGTCGTCCATGGAGCGGATGGGCACGGTCATCAGGCTGAATGCGTAGGGCGAGCCGACTTCCAAACGATCGAATGTCAATGGACCGATTATCACTTGCTCGACGGCGTCGTTGGCCAGCACTTTCGTGCATAAAAGCGGTAGCTTCTCCTCGGGCAGGTTCGCGATCCAGTATTTTTTCAGCGTCCGCACGGCCTCCGCCTTCATGCCGAAATCGGCGATTGCCGCCTGCGTGCTCATGGCCACCGGATCCATAACGCCCGGCTTGGGCATGACGTGGATGACAAAAGAAGCGGTGGGGGATGTGTGGGTGGCACTGGCTAAGCCAGTGGCACATGATGCTTTTTCTATCTGGGTGGCACTGGCTAAGCCAGTGGCACTCTTACCCCCCGCTGTTACGATTGGGCGCTCGACCACGCGGTCGGCTAACAACTGGTCGGCCAGGCGGGCGATTTGGTCCTGGTTCAAATCGCCCTGGATCAAAAACCCCCGGGCCGATGTTACGGCCAGATCTTGGGCGATGCCCAATTCCGCCGCCGCAGTGGCTATTTGATGAGCGGTTAAGTCGGGCTGCCCTTCGGACGGATGGATGTCAACTTCCCAAAGCATCGCGGTTTTTCTTGGCTAGAGTGAGTAATCGGATAATTTCGTCGTGGTTGCCGTCGCGCACTGCCGATTGCAGGGCGGACAAGATGGCGGAAAACTGATCCAGCGAACTAAGCACGTTGTCGCGATTCAGCGCGAATATCTGCGACCACAATTCGGCGTCGCCCGAGGCGATGCGCGTAGTGTCGTGCAGACCGGGTCCGGCCAGGCGGAAATATTTTTCCGGAACAGCCGAGACCAGCGCCGAGGAGACGATATGCGGCAGATGGCTGGTAAGGGCCAATGCTCGATCGTGTTCATCGGGCGAAAGCCGCACGACGACCGCACCCAGAGCCTGCCAAAAATTCTCCAAAAAATCAAAATCTTCGGCCCTGGTGTTTTTCGTGGGAGTCAGGATGGCAATGCGGCCCTCGAACAGATCGGCACGAGCAAAGGTAGCCCCGGTTTTTTCGCTGCCCGCCAGGGGATGGCTGCCCAAAAAGCGGCATGCGCGTGGCAGACCCTGGTCCAAGTCGGCCACGATCGTCTGCTTGGTGCTGCCGGCGTCGGTCAACAGCGTGCCTTCGGGGCAGTGCATGGCCGCCTTGCTCACGTCTTCAACGATTCGCCCCACGGGCGTGCAAACGATGACTAGTTCGGCCTCGACAACACCTTTTTCGATATCGACCGTGGTGTGATCCACCGCGCCAACCCTGCGCGCCGCCCGCAGGCTTTCCTGGCGCCGCCCAATGCCGACGACGCGCTCGGCCAATTTCCGCTGGCGCAGGGCCAAGCCAATCGAGCCTCCGATCAGGCCGACACCCACGATTGCCACGGTGGAAAGCGGTTTCATATAATCCGTCCCCTCTCCATCTGGGAGAGGGTTAGGGTGAGGGCATCTTTTATAGGTCAAAGATAGCCAACTTCAGATAGTCAATAATTAAACACCAAGTGGCCCATTGTAACAAAATCGGGCAAGAAGAAAGCAGGGGGAGGAGCCGAACGGGGGGTAGCAGGTGGGATATTATCCCTGCTTGTTTTGTTGGGGGGGGCTTTTTAGTTGTTCCTTTTCGGCCCTTGCGAGTCTTCCATGCCGTCGATGTAGCGGCGCAGCCGTTCGAGTTCGTCGGTCACGTGGTGGAGCTTGAGCATTATTTCCACCCGCTTGAGCAACTCCAGCTTGTTTACCGGTTTGCTCAAGAAGTCGTCGCAGCCCGCGGCCACGGCCCGCTCGATGTCGCCCAGTTCGTTAAGCGCAGTGACCATCAGTATCATGATGTGCCTGGTGGCTGGGTCTTTTTTGAGGGTTTTGCAAACCTCGAAACCGCTCAGTTTGGGCATCATGATGTCCAGCAGTATGAGATCGGGCTGGAATTGGGCAACCTTGTCCAACGTGTCGCGGCCGTCGACTGCCATGGCGATTTCACAGTCCATATCGGCCAGATAGGCCTCCAACAGTTCGACGTTGGTCTGGTTGTCGTCGGCGATGAGAATTTTGCTTTTGGGCATATTGTATCCTATTTATCGCACTGTCGTTCCCCCGGCACGGGGAATTGTTTACACAGGTTTTTAACTTCGCCGTGGATGCGGTTTTGTAAGGCTTCGTCGTCCGGAGCCTTGAGGACTTGTAAAATCCATCCGCCGATGGCCTGCATTTCGGCCACGCCCATGCCGCGAGTAGTCAAGGCCGGCGTGCCGATGCGGATGCCCGAGGGATCCATGGGCTTGCGCTGATCGAAGGGGATCATGTTTTTGTTGATGGTGATGCCGCATCGGTCCAGTGCGGCTTCGGCTTTTTTTCCGCCCAGGCCCGCCACGGTGACGTCAACGAGCATGAGGTGGTTGTCGGTGCCGCCGCTTACCAGTCGCAGACCCCCGGCCGTGAGCGTATCGGCCAGAGTTTTGGCGTTGTCCACTATCTGCCGGGCGTATTGTTTGAAGGCCGGTGTAAGGGCTTCGCCAAAACAGACGGCCTTGCCGGCGATGACGTGCATCAGCGGGCCGCCTTGGGTGCCGGGAAATACCGAACGGTCGATGTCCTTGGCATAGATTTCCTTGCACATGATCATGCCGCCGCGCGGGCCGCGCAGCGTCTTGTGCGTGGTTGTGGTGACGAAATCGGACACCGGCATGGGATCGTGGTGCAGGCCGGCTGCCACCAGTCCGGCGTAATGGGCCATGTCGACCATCAGTTTCGCCCCGCAGGATCCGGCGATATCGGCGAACTTGTCGTGCTCCATTTCCCGCGGATAAGCGCTTGCCCCGGCCACGATAAGCTTTGGTTTGAGTTCGTGGGCAAGGGAGGCGAGTTGGTCAAAGTCGATGCGGTGTGTATCGGGTTTCACGCCGTAGCTGCGGAAGTGATAGTATTTCCCCGATATGTTCAGTTTCATGCCGTGCGTAAGATGCCCGCCATGGGCCAGATCGAGCCCCAGCACGGTATCGCCCGGTTCCAAAATGGCGAAATAAACCGCCGTGTTGGCCTGTGCCCCGGAATGCGGCTGCACATTGACGTGCTCGGCGCCGAAGAGTTGTTTTGCCCGGTTTCGGGCCAGGTCTTCGGCGATATCGACGAACTGGCAGCCGCCGTAATATCGCTTGCCCGGATAACCTTCGGCATATTTATTTGTAAGCACACTGCCTACGGCCTCCATAACGGCGGGCGAGGTGTAGTTTTCGCTGGCAATCATTTCCAGGCCGTTTCGCTGGCGATCCATTTCGCCGGCGATGGCGGCCCAAAGATCGGGGTCTTGGCGTTCGAGATAGTTCATGGTCAAAAATTTGTGTTTGATTGGAAAAAATTATGTTAATGGGTAGTAAAACGATCCATTGTGGGTTGAAAAAAGCGATTCGTCAACCGTAGCCTTTCAACAAACCCACCGGCAGAGTGGGGTGCAGGCTTTGTGGACTTGTTTTAATGGCTTATTACGGTATTAAGTCATGCAAGTTAAGGACAGGTCAACTAGCCGCTTTGTTCAGGTTGGCATATATTAAACTATATAATTCAAATGCCCAAAAACTTTACCGTTTATAAACATTGAAGAGGAACTTCCGATGGCTGCTACAGTAGCTAAAATGACCACGAAGGAACTGCAAAAAATTATAGACGCCACAGTCGAGGAGAAATTACTCGAACTATTCGGCGATCCGGATCAAGGTTTGGAATTAAGAAAGTCTCTTAGAAACAGATTATTGCGGCAAAAAAAGAGAATTGCCCTCGGTCAACGCGGTGAAAAGTTGGAAGCGGTTGCCAAACGAATGAAAATACATTGATTAAAAATGTACGATATACGTCTTATCAAACCCGCGGTTAAGGATCTAGAACAACTTGACAAGGTTGTTGCAAAACGCATTGTTGAGAAAATGAACTGGCTGGCAGAAAACCTTGATAAAATTCGTCCTCAACAACTTACCGGCGAACTTCGTGGTTTGTACAAGCTCCGGGAAGGAGATTATCGAGTCATTTATGAAATTATTCACAAAGAGAATTTAATAGTAATTCACTGCATTGGACATCGCAGGCAAATATATCGAAAACCAATATAGTTATATATCTTGGGCATTTTCGTTCTCGGCAGTAATGTGGGAGCGAGACAGCGTTCCTGCTTTTAAATGTGTTTCACAGTGGGGACAGATTCGACAAGAAATTCCATTGATACGTCCACAAATTGGGCATTTTCGAACTGAACTTGATCTGATATTGCGTGGATGAAATAAGAATTCACCGATCAATAACAAAATACAAAAATGGATGCCTGAAGTGTCGGCCATCGCTACAATTAATGCAGTTATCCAAATCAGCGGATCAAATTTATATAAAAGAATTGCCAGGATGAAAGAAACCGAACCGATTAAGGGCACTCCAGAAATAAATTTGCAAGGGCGACCACGCCAACGATAGTACAAGGGCCTGGTGAATGACAAGTGAAAATTAAATAGGCCGATATAAATTCCCAAAAGCAAAAAAAACCAGCCAAAAAGCATCCGCATGGAAAATTCTCTTACCAGCCGCAAATTGTTACATTAAAACAAATTGGCGATCTTTTTCTGAATTTTCACCACTTCAGCCCGAATTTTGCGCCGGTTGATTTTCCCAAGCCGCCGGTAAGCGGCAGTTCTTTTTCCGGCTTTTTGGGTTTTGACGACCCAGCCGCCGTCTCGGCTGCCTCTTGCTCGGCTTTTTCCTTTTCTTTTTTAGTCGGCTCGGGCTGGGATAGGGCCTTTATCGAAAGGCTTATCCGCTGGGCGTTTTGATCGACCGAAAGCACCATCACTTCGACCTGCTGGCCTTCCTTGACCACATCAGTGCAGCGGAACACTCGTTTATGCGAGAGTTCCGATATGTGGATCAGCCCCTCGATGCCCGGCTCCAATTCGACGAAAGCGCCGAAGTCCATTATTTTGGTGACTTTGCCTTGAAGTATGGTGTTAGGCGGAAATTTCTGAGCTGCCTGGGTCCAGGGGTTTTCCAGCAGGTCGCGATAGGCGAAGCTGATTTTGCCGGTTTCCGAATTAATTTTTTCGATGCGGACGCGGATTTTCTGGCCCTCGGCGACGACCTCGCTGGGGTGATTTACCCGGCCCCAGGCCAATTGGCTGACGTGCAGCAGGCCGTCCACTCCGCCGATGTCGACAAACGCCCCGAAGGCCATCAACTTGCGCACTACGCCGTCGTGAATCTGGCCGGGCTTGAGCGTTTCGAGCAGTTTTTGCTTGGCCTCGGCCTTTTCGCGCTCCAATATCGCACGGCGGCTTAAAACCAGGTTGCGGCGATCGGGATTGGCCTCAGTCACCAGGCAGAGAAAATGCTGGCCCACGAATTCCGACAAATCCTCGACCCGATACATGGTGACCTGGCTGATGGGAATAAAGCCGCGGATGTGGTTCACTTCGCATTCCAGCCCGCCGCTATTGTGTCCGGTTACCTGGACATCGACCGTGGCGCCTTCCCTCAAGTCCGACCAGTCTTCGACGTGGACAGCCGCACCAGGCAAAGCCAATTCATAAAGGCCGTCCTCGGAATTAAACCGCTGCACGATTACATCGATCATTCCGCCGATGACCGGCGGGTCGATGAATTGTTGCAAAGAGATCACGCCTTGCTCGCGGCTGCCGAGTTCCACGAACACGTCGTCTTTGCGCACCACGACGATGCGGGCGGAATGTTTCGAGTCTACTTCCAATTGCTCCTCGATCATCGCTGAATCGCCGGCCGCCATCAATTGGTCGAGCGATGCCCCGCCCATGGCTGTCTCGAATTCGGCTTCCTGGTCTGGGGCAAGGCGCTGGTGGATGTTCAGCGGAGGGAAACTGCCGGGTGAGGCGGGCATGGTGTCGGTAGGGAGCGTGGGAAGCGGGGCGGGCTCGTCCAACATTTCGCTTAGAACCGATTGGGGAACCCATGCCCGGCGTTCTTCTTTAGTTTCCGTCTCTGAAGTCCCCTCTCCCTCCGGGAGAGGGCTAGGGTGAGGGCTTGTTCTATCTTTTAATGTTCGCTCTTGTGGTACATCTGTGTCAGGAGTTTCAGATGTTTTTTTATCGGCGTCGGTTTCGACCACCGGCTCCCAGTCGCGCCGTCGCCGGGCCCGATAGGCCGCCGGATCGCGCTCGGAACCGATCAAAATCCGCCGCCTGGACAGTTTTTCCCGGTTATCGGTTTCCCCGCCTTCATGCTCGGGCTGGTTTTCCGCAGCCTTTTCGGGCAAGGATTGTCCAGTTGCATTTTCAGTCGATTGGACTTCTTCGTTCGGATCGGTCGGTGTCAAAACTGTGTTCCCTTTATTAACCGAATAAGGGCGACAGTGCTATTGCCGCCTCAATATGAAGATAATCTATTCTATCAGACATAGGTTCGAAATTCTACAGAGGGGAAGCGAGAAGTCTTGTTCTTTGAGGAGATTATTGGGTGAGACCGGCGGTCGGGGCTTTATAAAGGAAATTTACTATTATTTTGGCAGGAAATCTTGGACAATGGTCAATTCGCGAATCTGCCGGCTGTCCGGCTCGAATACGCGGATTTTAACCTGTATGCCCCGAAGCGGATACGGGTAGGGCGGGGAGGTGATTTTTTCGTTATCGCCGTCGACAATGCCATCGCCGTCATCGTCAAATCCGTTGGTGCTGCGCCCGGGTGGATACGTTACCGTGGATAATCCTAGTAAGCCCACGTTTTCATAATGTGTTGACCAGGTGTCGTAAACCCGGGCAGGATTTGCAACTGTTGCGTTAAGCATTGATCGCGGATCGCCATTGCCACTGAAATATGTGGATGCGCCAGGGGCTGCGCTGGATTATAGCCCAGGTCTTCATATGCGCCCGCCCCGCCATTAGCCCCTGGATCCCAGGCTTTTACGTCGAAACCGATGACATTTGTGAGAATCACGTCGTCGGCAATCCGGCTGACATTACCAGTGTGATTTAGAGCATTATCGGCGACTGTTGGACTCGTAATGTTGGACCAAAAATCGATGATTGTATTTGGCGTCGGTAGTGTGCCGTTCAAATTGCCCGCTATCCAGGTGGAATCAGAACATTCCCGTAAAGTTGGCAGGCCTAATTGACCCCAATAACGGGCGTCAAAGGGAAACAGCGTGTTTGGATGGGCAAAGCGACATTCTCGCCGCGTTAGATCGCTCAACGTATTCGCTAAAAAAAGACCGTTTTCCATGCGTACGGAAATGTCGTTATTGGGTAAAATCCTGCTGCTGCGGCGAGCGTCAATGACGGAGATACCAACAACTGACGGCGATGGAGTGTCCGCCCGCGGATGAACCAGGCCACCTCGGCTACGTCGGATTGGACGGATTGAACGGTCGTGCCATTATAATATAACCCTACAAACGGCCTGCCCGTGGATCGGGTGGTAAACATAAGGATGTCGTCGAAATCGCCCACGGTGGTGTCAGTGGGTAAACTGGCAAGGTCGCTGTTCACCGGCTGTGGACTACCGACCGGCCCGGCGGCGGTTTCCATCACCGGCCCTTCGATGTATTCGAAATACCCTTCGCCGTCATCCGGATTGCGCGGCGGGAGCATTTTTACCGTAACGCCTTTAAGATCCATTTGCAGCCGGGCGGCGGCCGAATTCAATTTTTCCGAGGCTTCTAAAAACGAGCGGGAATCGGTAATGCTTTGCCCCAACGCGCCGAACATCTGAACCACGGCCCCCATCAATAACAACGTTATGGCCGTGGCCACAAGGATCTCGACCAGCGTATAACCGGAAGGATGAAGGCGGAAGGATGAAGGATGAATAAAATCGCTTGCGGTTTCGCGTTGCTCACTGCCCACCGCCCACTGCCCACCACCCACTGTTGACGACAATTTGTAATTTGCAATTTGCAATTTGCAATTTGCAATTACTCGCCCTGAACCCTGAACCCTGCCCACTTTTTCTTTAGATGGCACAGGCCGGTAGATTAACGATCTGGTCATGGCAATAATACTCTTCTCGTCCCTTGCCCTTTCGACAGGCCGGCCCGTTCACCTATATTATCTATTCGACCTTGAAACGCGGGAAAAGTCAATGCTTTAGAGTGCATCCCACCTTAAATGTAGTGTATAAAATTGGGTGGCACTGGCATCTTGCCCGTGCCTTTCCTAGCACTGGCAAAACGCCAAGCGCCACGCAAACGTTCAAATTCAGCCGTTATTTTTCCATTTTCCGGGTTCTCTCGTTTCGCCGCTTGTCTCTTGCCCCTAGCCATTCAAGCCAAAGGCGTTCGGGGGTGCGTTTGAGGCGGGTAAACCAGGGTTCTTCTTCGGGATGCATGGGGCGGACAAGGATGCACTTTACACCTGCCCAGCGACCGGCCAGCACGTCGGCAAAGACCTGATCGCCAATCATGGCAGTATGCGCGGGCTGAAACCCCATCTTGGCCATGGCCCGGTACACTCCGAAAGGGAACGGTTTTAAGGCATTGGCCTCAAAAGGCAGGCCCAATTTATCGGCGTATTGCTTAATGCGATGATTCCGGCCGTTGGAAACAATGCAACAGCCAATTCCGCCTGCCTTTAAGGCGGCCAACCATTGGGCCGTCTCCGGCCGGACCTCGGTCTCTCGATATCGCTTCAAAGTGCAATCGAGATCGAGTAATACTCCATCAATTCCCAACTCCCGAAACCGATCCACTGTCAGTTCCAAAATGCTTTCCACGCGAAGGTGTGGGGTTATTAAATGGAACATCGGATGGATTTGAGATGCAGGGGTAAGGGTATAGGATAGAGGCCACAAAACATTATTTGCTTAGTAAGAATACCATGCAATTGCATTTTAAATGCGAATGACAACCCTTTTTGGTGGTTCACTTAATAAAGTTTTTTGCCATTATTTAACAGGTTTATGTGTCAGGCCGAATATAGAGTTGACTATCTTTGCAAAGATTAGTACAATTCCTGCGTTTATATGGCGATAATTCGGAGACCCAATACATGACTAAAACAGAATCAGGCGGAGTTTTCAACAATATCACTGAGTGCATTGGCAATACGCCTTTGGTTAAGTTTAACCGGATCGCCGAAGGATGTGTTGCCACAGTTGTGGGAAAATTGGAAAACCTCAATCCGCTTTGGAGCGTCAAAGATCGCATTGCCCGTGCGATGATCGACGCCGCCGAACGGGATGGACTGATAAACAAAAACACGGTGATCATTGAGCCGACAAGCGGAAACACGGGAATTGGTTTGGCATATGTTTGCGCCTCCAGGGGGTACAAGCTCGTGGTTACGATGCCGGAAAGCATGAGCATCGAGCGCCGCCGGATGCTGAAAGCGTTGGGAGCGGAATTATTGCTCACGCCTGCCGCCGAAGGAATGCCCGGCGCGGTCGCCAGGGCCGAAGAATTAGTGGCTAAAAACTCCAATTATTACATGCCCCAGCAGTTCAAAAACCCGGCGAATCCGGAAATCCACCGCAAAACAACGGCCGAGGAAATCTGGCGCGATACGAAAGGGGCCGTGGACATTGTAGTCGTTGGCGTGGGCACGGGAGGCACCATTACCGGAGTGGGCGAGGCCCTGAAAGCTAAGAAACCATCGGTAAAAATGGTTGCAGTCGAGCCGGTCGCCAGTCCGGTTATTACACAACGGCTTGCGGGCGAGGAGATTAAGCCCGGCAAACATACAATCCAAGGCATCGGAGCGGGCTTTATTCCCGACGTGCTTAATTTGGATATCATTGACGACGTGGTTCAAGTCCTCGATGAGGATGCCTTTGAGACCAGCCGGCACTTGGCCAAGCTGGAAGGTTTGATGTGCGGCATCAGTTGCGGGGCGGCGGCCTGGGCAGCACTCGAGTTGGGGCGGCGCCAGGAAAATCGAGGAAAATTGATTGTAGCTATCCTCCCCGATCTGGGCGAACGATATCTATCGACTAAATTGTTTCCGGAATGAGACATAGAGTTTACAGTTATCAGTTTTAAGTTAACGATTTCCATCCTACATTCTACATCCTAGAAACTCCGGCCTCCGGCCTACAGCCTATAAAAAAGATCAAGCGGCCCATCTCCTTTGAGACGGGCCGCTTGTTTTATGATAAAGGAGTTTGCTCAGACTCGGATCGGGATATTAGTCCGAGCCACTCGCTTATACATCCATAGTTATTTGCAGCAAGCCGGGGTGCAGCAAGCCGGGGCGGCGCATGCCTTTTCGCAGCAAGCTGGTGCACAGCAGGACGCCGGGCAGCAAGACCGCGGACGGCAGCTACGGCAGCAGCGCTCTTTGCAGCAACGGACTTTGCAGCAGCAGGAATTTTCGCAGCATCCACCGCAGGCGGCAGTGCAGCAAGCGGGGGCGGCGCAGGCCTTTTCGCAGCAAGCCGGGGCGGCGCAGCAGGGCGCCGGGCAGCAAGACCGCGGACGGCAACTGCGAACTCGGCAGCAGCGCTCACGGCAGCAGCATTTATGGCAGCAGGAATTTTCGCAGCAAGCCGGGGCGGCGCAGCAAGCGGCGCGGCGCAGCAAGCCGGGGCGGCACATGCCTTTTCGCAGCAAGCCGGGGCGGCGCAGCAGGGCGCCGGGCAGCAAGACCGCGGACGGCAACTGCGAACTCGGCAGCAGCGCTCACGGCAGCAACGCTCTTTGCAGCAGCAAGCATTCTCGCAGCATCCACCGCAAGCGGGGGCGCAGCAAGCCTTTTCGCAGCAGGCCGGTGCCGGGCAGCAGCTTACTGGACGGCATGAACGGCAGCAACGGACTCTGCAGCAACGCTCACGGCAGCAGCAGGAATTGCCGCAGCAAGCCTTTTCGCAGCAAGCCGGGGCACAAGCGGCCGGTGCACAACAGGCCTTGGCTGCTTCGCAACAATCGCCAAGCAGAGCGGCCTTGGAGCTGGAGGCGCTGATGACAACTACGATGGCTGCCATTACCAGCGCCGGCAACAAAATACGACGGTACATGGGAGGTACTCCTTGTTAGGAAAAACCTTGTGGGATACTAACGCAAAATAGCGTAGTTAGGGGGTTTAGGTCCAATCTAGGTTCTGCTATCGTCCCACGGAGGTCTCATTCCTTAACCAGACAACCCATTTCCGCGAAAACTTCTTCTTCCGCTATTCCGTCCGAAACATATCTCACAGATGTAACATCTAAGCCGAAGGAAACGGCCTTAACGCCTAGGAGATACGGGATTTTTGTCAGTACTTTTTTGAATAATGTGAAAAAAATCGTTTTAACGAAAATCGGCCTCTCCTTTGGCCTCTTGTAAGCGAAATCCAGGATCACATATAAGCTTTAATGAACAATTCATTCCCCCGTGTTGGATTGTCTCGCCCCCATAACCTATTGTTTTGTAGGCAACTGCTGAATAATGCCTATTGTCTCAAAAAAAGCCTGGCAGGGGGGCAGATTACATGAAGACACAAAGGGAATGGGCCATGGAACCTATGTATTCAACCTTGGGCGGTGATCCTGACCTCAGCGACCTGGTCACTTTGTTTGTCGAAGAGATGCCTGATCGAGTGGCAAACATCCTCGACTTGCTCGACCGCGGCGAATGGGAAGAATTGCGACGCGCGGCGCATCAGATAAAGGGAGCGGCCGGCAGTTATGGATTTGGGGCCATTTCGCCTTGCGCCGGAAAACTCGAATTCGCCATCCGCGATCAGGAGCCCGAAGAAAACATCCGCCAGGCCGTCGATGACCTGACATCCATGTGCAATCGCGCCTGCGCAGGCACTCCGCCATAGGCGTAATCAAGCATCCCGCACTCACTACAACCCAAACCCCCGCTCTCTACATTGGGGGGCTAAATTCTCATATACCCAAGCGCGGCCTTTGTTAAATTTGCAATTTGAAATTTGCAATTGCTCAATTTGCAATATAAAACATGGCGCAAAACGCGTTCAAACCTCAAACAAAGACTCTAAATTGCGTGAGGAGCCGGGCCCAACGATTCGGCCGCGATTTTTAACGCCACCAAATATGGCACCGGTTCGCTGCCCAGGGCGTTTAGCACTGTTCCGCCGGCCGTAAAGCAATAGGTGATCCAGTCTTCCTTGCCGTATTTTTCCAAGGCCGTGCCGCCCTCACCGCCGCCCACGTAGACCTTGATTCCCGCGTCTTTCATCCGCTTCAGTTGGGCCACGAATTTTTTCGTGCCTTCCTCGAATCGCGGATCCTCGAACATCCCGAACACGCCGTTATGGAAGACCACGGCCGGCGGCTTGTCGTTTTTGTGCGCCGCGATAAACTCGCCCACCTTCTTTTCATAAGCCGCGCTCGAGGCGGGCCCCACGTCGAACTGCTGATTGCCCGGCCCAACAGTCTCCGACACCCGCCCGTCTTGCAGCACGAAATCCACGGGCATGACGAATTCCATCCCCTTTTTCCTGCCGTCGGAAACCATCTTTTTCGCCTGCTCGATCCGCTCGCGGGGGATGAAATAAGGTTTGTCCTTGTGGGCCGGGTCTTCGGACAATCCCAGGTTGAACTCCTTGCCGTCGAGTTCCGCGGCCGCCTTTTTCAGGGCCATGGCCAGCGATCCGGCCGTGATTACCGTGCGGATCTTGCCCCGCGCGATCATGGCCTCCAAGTCGTCCAGCTTGTCGATCTTAAGTCCGCTGAAAATGACCATCTGCGCGGCCAGGCAATCGCTCAACGGCCCGGCGAACTGCTCGGCCTCGTACTTGCCCAGGGCGACCTTTTCCATCGCCGCCGGAACGACCACGCTCGATGCATCTAAACTGCCTGCCGAAAATGCCTCGTGTATGTAAATTTTCGATACCTTGGCGGCGAATTCGTTGGCCAGTTTTGCCAAGTTGTCGGCCAGCTTGGGCAGGTCGTCCGCCTTGGCCTTCCACAGCACCCGCTCCACGTCGTACTTACGCGTGTTTTGCAAGACAATGATGTCGCCGGGCTGGCTTTGTGCGATTGTCTTCGCCGCATCGTCCTTGATGGTCGTCGTGGCCGGGTCGAGCCAATCTTCGATAAACGCGACTTTGCAGCCCATGATTTCGCCGATTCGGGCGGCCACTTTACTGAGCGATTTTTCCGGTTCCCGCCCGATATGCCCGAAGATCACGGTCTTCCAACCTTTATCGCGGCAGAATTGCAGCGTCTGCTGCATCGACCGCAGCCGGATATCGCCCTCGCCCACCTTAGCCCCCGGCTTTGCGTCCACGTCGCCGCGGATCAAAACGGCCGTTCCGCTGGGCAGCTTGCCCAAACATTCCATCCGTGGAATGCCCTTCATATACTGTTCCAAACTCAACTTAGGGCAGCCCGGATCGGCCCCCAAAAGTTTACGGCACCAGGAAACCATCGCATTAGCAGTAACTGACATGGGATTTCTCCTTTTTTCTCATTATTTTAATGTTAAATGTCCCCTCTCCCTCTGGGAGAGGGTTAGGGTGAGGGCGTGCGTTAAGCGCATTGTTTTCTATACCGAATCCGACAGGATATCAAAAACATAGTCAATGACCAGGGGGTGGGATGAAGGGTTCAGGGTTCGGGGTTCAGGGTTCAGGGTTCAGGGTTCAGGGTTCAGGGTTCAGGGTTCAGAATGCGGGGTCGCATTTCATCGGCCAGGATTCGGTTTTTTTGTGAGTTTATGGATTTCATTTCCTTTTAAATGATATCCGTGAGCCTGGAGGTGGTATTGGAGGTTGGCTTTTTGGAGGCGTAAGGATTTACGGATTGTAGATTTCAGGCGGCGAGAGATACGCTTGAATTGGAGATCGAAAAGTAAGCGGCGGACTTGTTGGACGAGTTCCGGGGATCGGCCCAGGTAGATGGAACGGCGGATGTCATTTTCAAAATAGCGGAGCGTGAAATACGGTCCGAGGCGCATATTGCCGTGTTTTCGCCAGGAGGCGATTATCGAGCCTTGGCTGGCAATTAGTGTTGATTTGGCAAGGATTTGCGACATTGTTTTTTCAAACATGGAAGGTTTTTTTTGGGGTCAGAATCGCGATTTTTCCACGGTCAGGGGTGGGTAGGTCATTTCTTTTGCCACAGAGAACGCAAAGATCACAAAGAAATTAGGGTTGAGGGGATGAGATTTCGGGAGCCGGTGCATGAATGGAGGCCGGGTTGGTGGGGATAACGATGGGATTATTGATGGTGGGGGACAAGGGGAGTTGGGATTTACGGGCGGCAAGGCGTTGTTGGAGTTCTTTGATGCGGACGAGGAAATAGCCGAAACGGAGCTTTGAATCCAAGAGCCGGAGATGGCGGTCGATCATTTCGGGGCGGTTGTGGGTGATATGGAGGACAGCCTCGACTTCGACGTATTCGCGTTTGATATCGAGCTGTTCGAGGATTTCGAGCCAGAGGAGATGGGTAATTGTGATGCCGAGGGATTTTTCCAGGCCGTCGGAGGCGTTGAGGACGAATTGCTCGTATATGGGCTGGATGAGTTGGGCAATGGCCTGGCGGACTTCGGGCGGGACGACTTCGAGATCTACGCCATCGGGGGCCCAGATTGGGACGCTTTGAAGATAAGGTTGGGGTGAATCGCGATTTTGTTTTTTGCGTTTGACCGGAAGAGATTTGCTATTTGATTGGTGAGTTTTATTAAACTGGTGCATTTCATGCACCCTACGGGGCGTTTCAGGCCCGCTACGTTGTTTGCGCAGAGGTAGACATCGTGTATCCTCCAAGTCATGGTTTTTGCCAAAATATTTTTCGAGATCAACGTAGCAGAAATGAGAAGCGATTTCCAGAGGAGAAATTGGCCACCCAGGAAAAGGAAGAATGGAATAGACAAATAATAGAAATATTATCGGTTGACAATGGGCGGTGATCCATGGGTACGATAAAATGAACGATTATGAACTGTTGGGCAAGCCAATGGTGACACCCGGCGATTGTGAAAGCGGTATCCATTCATATTATAGACTGGGCAGCTTGATGCGGAGATAAAAGATGATACTTAACTGGGCTATCCGCTGTTTTAACCGAACGAAGAAGGTTTTCTTCGATAGGAATCTGGAACTGGATACCGACGCACTTGACCCCGTTACCCAAAGTCGTATTGAACTCTGCATAGCACAGAGACACTCTCCGGACAGAGAAATCCTAAAATATCGGAAACTTTTCAGGGAGAAGGAGCCACTTTCTCCCCGAAATGGTTTCTCTGATGACTCGTTCCATATTTTCACCCTTGAAGACTACTTCGAGGACGAGGATGGGAAAGAAATATCCCTGACAGAGGCAATAAGAATTAGAGAAAGCAACAACAACATCGTGGTTTTTCCGAGCCATTATCGCTCCCATGACATAGCTCTAAGCATGTCTGACAACTCTCCAATTCCAGAAAATCCACAAGAACACATTAAATTAACTCAAGGTGACATTGATGCACTTGAGGTGGACCCAATTGTCTAGACCACTGTTTACGATCAAAGGTTAGCAGCCCGCGAGACCTATACCAAAGGTCTCGCGCGGCTGCTGAGTTCACTATAAGGGGGGAATTGCCAATAAGCTATCCCCGTTTTGTGCGATTTCAAAACGATTTGGACCACGCATGTAAGTTTCTCTTTCATGCCGCCCGATACACGGCCAGCGGCGTGAGATAATCCAAGGCGCTGTGGATCCGCTCCTCGTTGTAGAACTGAAAAAACAACGCCAATCCTCTTTCCAGCGTCCGCACAGTCGCGTAATCGTGCAAGTAAAGGTCTTCATACTTCACCGTCCGCCACAAACGTTCCACAAACACGTTATCCATCCAGCGGCCGCGACCGTCCATGCTGATGGCTACGCCCGCCGCTTCCAAGCGGCCCGTAAACGCCACGGCCGTGTATTGCACGCCCTGGTCGGTGTTGAATATCTCCGGAGTGCCTTGCGTCAAGGCTTCTTCCAACGCCTCCAGGCAAAACGTCCCATCCAATGTGTTCGACAATCGCCACGATAACACGTAGCGGCTGTACCAATCCATGACCACCGTCAGATACATCCAGCCCTTCGTCATCGGCACGTAGGTGATGTCGCTGGACCATACCTGGTCGGGCCGCACAATCGCTATATTTCGCAGTAAATACGGGTATATCTTGTGTTCCGGATCATGTCGCGACAATCTGGGCTTGGGATAAATCGCCTCCAAACCCATCAAACGCATCAGGCGTCTGGCCCGTTTGCGGTCGATGCCCAAAATCTCGGCCATCTTCCGGCTGCCGTAGCACGGCGTCTTCAGGTATTGTTCGTCGATCCGACGCATCCATTGCACATTCTCCGCCGACTCGCCCGCCGACTGGTAATACCAACTAGATCGGTTCAAACCTAAAATCTCGCACTGCCGGCGGATGCTCACGCCAGGGCAGCGGGGCTCGATGCACTTTCGTTTGAACTCAATCGAGTCGGGCAAGTTTTTTTTTCAACCACGCCAACTCCATCTGCAAGCGCCGATCTGCTCGTATAGGTCGGCAATCAATGCATCCTGCTCCTGGCTTTCACGCCGACGATCATCAGAGAACAGTTCGCCCGCTCCCTCCAACAACCGCTTCTTCCAGTAGCCGATCTGCGTCGGATGAACGCCGAATTGCGACGCCAGTTCGCCCGTAGTGCGGTCTCCCCGCACCGCCGCCAAGGCCGCCTTCGCCTTTAGCGAGGACTCGATCCTCCGTCGTTTCGCTCCCATCTCGGACTCCCTCCAATTGGACCATGAGTACATCTATTCTATCAATTTTCGTGGTCCAGTTTTTGGGGTCCAGTATAACTTGCCTATTTTGTGAAAGACGTTTATGAGTTAAAGGAAAATGTTTTTTATCGTACGTCACCCACATTCACATCTTGCGGTAATACTTTTTCAATCAAGACTGTCCCTGTTGAGCACATTATTGCATTCTTAACAATTTTTCGACGGATTTTTATGGAGGGTGAGGCAGGCAATTACAATAACGCTTGCTCTATCTATGCCCGGCATTTCCTAAATAAACGCCTTACCAATTGGATTACTGCTGAGAGAAGGTTGTACGATAATAAGTTCCTAAAAACCAAAGTAAAATCTATGGGGTTCTTAGGAAAAGAGTTGTCTTTCACTAACAAGACACTTATTCAAAGTATGTTAACTATTAGATTTGCCCATCAGCCAAAAGATGACCATAAGGATAAATATGAACTCTTTATTCAGGAATTGGGAGATCAGACTCACCTCGAATGGGTGTTCTATCATGCTGTGCGTGAAGCGTCCTTGTACTATGTAAATGCACATGGATTCATTTCCAATGAACTCAATTGGTACCTAAAGGCGACCGGCAAGTCTCCTACGTTCGATTTTTCACCTTTTCTCAACCAAATGGGACGAGGTGAACAACTGACCGCGGAGCAAGTCCGAGAACAAGCTATTCACAATCAAGCAACAAAGCTTGGCCAAGTGCTTTGGGAAGATGCTGGAAGACCTGACGGGCAACTTGAGCGTTTCGTCAAAGAAGCAGAGGAGAAACTGCGAGAAGGATAAGATTATAATATAGAATAGATTGGGAAAGTGTGTTCCCGCGCGGGAGCATGGGAACAAGATAAAATCTTTTAAAGCATATCAGGCACCGATAAATTGCGGCAGATTTTTTGCGACAGTTTGTTGCTGATTTCAACGTGTCGGGGGATTGCTTCGAGATGTCCCGTTGCGGGATTGGTCCACAATGAATGTGATCTGCCCTCGCGTTTGAGACAGCACCCATACCGCCGCAGATGTTTCAGGAGTGCATTACGTTTCACGAAACGGTAATATTTATAGGTTGTGTGATGGCATCGACCGGAATACCGCGAAGGCCTTCATTACGGCGTTCTTCCAAGATCAAGGAAATAGCGTCTGCCAGATTCTGAAGACATTCTTCTTTGGTCTTGCCTTGCCCATTAGCGCCGGGAATTTCCGGACAATATGCGATGTACCAATCCTCATCACGCTCGATAACGGCGGTAAATTCGTTGTGCATATATTTTATCTCCCATAGAGTTTAACTTATCCTGTGCTTTATTGTAATTGATTTATCAGATTATGTCCATATAGCAGAGGCCAATGGCCACGGTTTTACAGAGACATGGAGTAATGGGTAAATCGTGTTCCCACGCCGGAGCGTGGGAACAAGGTAATGCGCGACCAACGGTCGCGGCTTTATGATGGATTCCTGAACCCTGACCACTGAACCCTTAGTGCGGCGCGGGCGTGATGCCGATGGGCGATAGACATAGGATGGGGACTAATAGTGCGAGCCAGCCGATTGCGCGGCGGAGGGGGTTTAGCGGCTCGGCGTCGTCGTCGGCCATGGGCGGGTGATCGATGCCTAAAAGGATGATAACCACCAGCATCACTACCCAGCCGTATTGTTCGGTGTAGAGCACGAAGAGCATCGCCAAGATGAGCAGGCCGCGGGCGAGGGTATGTGCGCCGCGGTCCAGCAGGGCGTAGGCCACGTGTCCGCCGTCGAGTTGGCTGATGGGCAGCATGTTCAATCCGGTAACGAACATCCCCACCCAGCCGGCCATGAGATACGGATTGAATTGGTTCAGATCGAGGTACATCGGCGTAGGATATTCGGGCCGGAGGTGGGCTATCAGGAGTTGGAAGATCAAGGGGTTGTGGAAACGGAAGCCCGAGCCTATGGGCGGGGCGGCGGGCAGTAGCCAAATGCCTATCAACGTGATGGGCAACGCCAGGGCCAGGCCGGAGAGCGGGCCGGTTATGCCCAGGTCGAACATCTGCCGCCGATTGGCGTGCGAGCCTTCCATGCTGATCACCGCGCCCATGGTGCCGAAGGGAAGAATGGGCACGGGAATGAACATGGGCAAGCTGGCCGGGATGCCGTAGCGCAGGGCCATGAAAAAATGGCCCATCTCGTGGATCAACAATATCGACATTACGGCCAGCATGTAGGTCAGGCCCTGGGTCCAATTCAGTTCCAACATGCCGAGCGATTCGCGGAGTGCCCCGCCCCAGGAGCCTTGTGGTGCGTTTTGCCAAAAGGCCCAAAACGCCCGGTCGAGGTTGTCCAGGTGAGCGTAAGGCCACCAATTAGACCCGGCGGCCCAGAAGGTCGAGAGGCAAGTTGCAATGAACAAAATAATGGGCAGCCAAATGCCGTTTTTCCGCCTTGGGGTGGCACCGGCTAAGTCAGTGGCACCCGCACTGGCAGAGCCAGTGGCACTAGGACTTGCTAAGTCAGTGGTATGGGTGGCACTGGCTAAGCCAGTGGCACTCGCACTGGCAGAGCCAGTGGCACTCGCCGGTTGCATTTTTGGATTATCCACGCATGACTCCTTCGTTATTTTTCCGTAGTTATTTCTTTTGGATACAGCTCTTTTATGCGGATATTTTTAAAGTAGACGTGCATGGGGTCTTTTTTGTTGCCCACGGTATGGACTTGCAGGGCGATGAAACCCTTGGGGGTCATGGAGTCTTTTATCTCCGCGGCGGGCACGCCGTTGAGGTAGGTCTTGATTGAATCGCCGACGGCCTCGATGCGTAGATGGTTCCAATCGTTCGGTTTGCAGATCTTCGCGCCTTGCTCGGTGAATTTTTTATTGTCGCCGCCCAACAGGCCGGGATAAAGCCATAAGCGCCGGGCTTCGTCGACGATTCCGGCGGTCCACCAGCGGGCTTTTTTATTGTCCATGTCGATTTTGCATTGATACCCGTGCACGCGCCCGGCGGGGATTTTGATCTCCTTGTCGCCCGATTTGACCGTTATCGGTTCGTCGAAACACTCGCTGCGGAACTGAATGCCGGCGTTCAAGGCCGGATCGGTTTTATAATCGACTTCGAGGATGAAATCGCCATAGTTCTTTTCGGTGCAGAGAAAACTGCTTGGCGAATTGGGAACGGAGGCGCCGACGATCATGCCGTCTTCGACCGCGTACTTGGCCTCGCCGCCGCGCTGTTTCCAACCGTTGAGCGTTTTGCCGTCGAACAACGAGACAAAGCCTTCGGCCGTATCGTTAATAAGAGGTGCATACACGCGGAGGGGCTCAGCGGCATCAATCTGGGCGACGCCGTTGGTCTTGTCCTCGGCCGACAGCGCGGCGCCGATCAGGTATGGCAGGATAACAAGAGAAAGTACAAAGACAGATCGAGATTTCATGGGTAGATTCCCTATACAATATTGATTTGGCATAAACGTTCACTCTGAACAGTCTATGGAAGTTATGACCGCAAGGCAAGTCGAAATTGCGGGGGAAGAGTGATAGATATTGCATTTATTATATTAAATTTAAGCCCACGGGTTGCAACCCGTGGGCTTGGAAGATTTGATGCATGAATTGCCGTTGTCTTGCCGAAAACCATGCTTTGAGATAAACTTTCTTTTTAACCTATGAATCCATTACCTATCACCCATTACCTGTCACCTCCATGAGCGATCCTTATTTTCAAGGGCTTTTTGCGGAGCGCATCGGCGGCAGCCGGTACGGCAAAGGCGGCGATATTTACAAGTTCGAGAAGATCAAGCGGGCCAAGCGCAAGGCCCGGGCCGATCATCCTGAGCGGAAACTGATTGATTTCGGCATCGGCGAAAACGACGAAATGGCCGCCGAATCGGTCCGCCGCGTGATGGCCAATGAGATCAACCAACCGCAAAATCGCGGATATGCCGACAACGGCATTGCCGAGTTCAAAGAGGCGGTTGCGCGGATGATGGCCCGGGAGTTCAAGGTCAAACTCGATCCGGTCACGGAAATCAACCATTGCATAGGCACGAAAACGGCGTTGGCCATGCTGCCGGCGGCGTTTATAAATCCGGGCGACGTGACGCTGATGACCGTGCCCGGTTATCCGGTGGCGGGCACGCACACGAAGTATTACGGGGGCGAGGTTTATCGGCTGCCGCTTCGGGCGGAAAATTATTTTCTGCCCGACTTGGATTCGATTCCCGCAGATATTCGCGCCAAGGCGAAACTGCTGGTGCTGAATTATCCCAACAGCCCGACGGGCAAGGTGGCGACGCGGGAATTTTACGCGAAAGTGGTGGATTTCGCCTTGGCCAACCAGATCGTGGTCGTCCAGGATGCGGCCCATTTGATGCTGAGTTACGAAGCCCGGCCGCTGAGCTTTTTGGAAGTGCCCGGGGCCCGAGACGTGGGCGTGGAAGTGCATTCGCTGTCGAAGGGCTGGAACATGATCGGCTGGCGCTTGGGCTGGGTGTGCGGGCACGAGCGGCTGGTGCGGGCATTTGCCGATGTGAAGGACAACTGCGACTCGGGCCAGTTTATCGCCATTCAGAAGGCCGCCATCGCGGCACTTGATGATGCGGAGATCCCCCGCCGCACCCGGGAAAAATATCAACGGCGGCTGAAGAAACTGGTCGATACCCTGCGGCATTGCGGTTTCAAGTGCCAAATGCCCGGGGGAACGTATTTTCTGTATGTGCCCTGTCCCAAGGGCGTATCGGGCGGACCGGCATTCGCCACGGCCGAAGAGTGCAGTCAGTACTTGATTACGGAACATTCGATTTGCACAGTGCCGTGGGACGATGCCGGGGCGTTTTTACGGCTATCGGCGACCTACGAAGCCGAGGACGAAGCGGGCGAAGACGCCTTGATGGCGGAGACGGAAGAGCGATTGAAAAAACTTCGGCTGGTATTTTAAAGCACTCGCTCGCCAACCATGCTCTAAAATACTCGCTCGCCGATGACTCGCGGCTAAACGCCAACATGCCCACGACTAACGTGGGCATGGCACCCATTATTAACCAATCTTCCCTCACCCTAACCCGCCCTCACCCTAACCCGCCCTCACCCTAACCCTCTCCCAGATGGGGAGGGGACTTGAATTCAATTGACAGCCGGCCATTGTGAACGTATAATCACAATAGAGGTGGATTATGAGCGAAGAGAAACTGGATACGCAGATTCGCCGGGAACAGATTGCCCAGGCGGCATTGGAATTGGTGGCCAGCCAGGGCTTGAAACGGCTGAGCATGGCGGCGGTGGCCCGGCGGGTTGGACTGGTGCCGTCGGGCATTTATCGGCATTTTCATAGCAAGACCGAAATCCTGCATGCCGTACTGGACCGGATCAGACAGCGATTGACTGGATAACGTCCAAGCCGCATGCCAGGAGCATTCCGATCCGCTGGAGTGCCTGCGCGACGTAATGATGCGGCATATCCGCTTCATTCGGGAAGGCCGGGCGATTCCGCGAATTATCTTTTCCGACGATTTTCACGGCGGGCATCCCGAACTGAAAGAAAAAGTGCTCGGCATTTTTGGCCAATACTCAGGCCAATTGGCCGATATCGTCCGCCGCGGACAAGAACAAGGCACGATACGAGGAGATCTTGATCCGGCCACGGTAGCCATGATGGTCTTTGGCATTGTCTTGCCGGCGGGGATCCTCTGGCACCTGACCGAGGGCGGATTTGACGTGACGCGCCATGCCGCGCGGGCCTGGGAGATGCTTCGCAGCGCAATCGTTCCTGCGAATGGAAAGTAGTAATTATCGACATGATGTGAATTCATATTCACTAAGTAAAGCATCAATGAACATGAAACTGAAACTTTTAATACTGGTTTTGTTATTGGCAACGGCAGGCGGCAGTGTGTATTGGTTTAACAACAATCACAAGGCGGATACGTTGTCGGGGATTAGCGTATCGGGCAATATAGAGGCCACTATCGCCGATGTGAGTTTCAAAATAGGCGGCCGAGTCGAGCAACGGCCCGTTGATGAAGGATACATGGTCAAAAAAGGCGACCTGGTGGCCTTGCTGGACGATTCCGATCTGAAATGCGACGTAGCGATGCGCGCGGCCGAACTTCAGACGGCCCAGGCCGCACTGGCCGAACTGGAGGCCGGAAGCCGCAAGGAGGACATAGCCGCGGCCGAGGCTAACATGCACAAGGCGGAATTTGCACTGGCCGATATGGAGGCCGGATCGCGCCCGCAGGAAATAAAATTCGCCGAGGCGTCGTTAAGCGCGGCCGATGCCCAGAAGGTGCAGACTCAAGCGGATTACATCCGGGCAAAACAACTCATTAAGCAGAAGATGATTTCCAACGAGCAATACGACTCGGCAAAGGCCCTTTACGACGTGGCTGTGCAGCGCGATCGCGAAGCAATGGAACATCTTGCCTTGGTCAAAGAAGGATCGCGCAAACAGCAGATCGACGAAGCCGGAGCGGCCTACAATCAGGCAAAGGCCCAGTACGACCTGGTCATAGCCGGACCGAGGAAGGAAACCATCGATCAAGCCCGGGCCAGGGTCAAACAGGCCGAAGCCGCCTTGCAATTGGCCAAGACGCGGTTGAGTTATGCCACGCTGGCCTCTCCGATGTCGGGCGTGGTAATGTCGAAAAACATCGAGCCGGGCGAATATGTCGCGCCAGGCACACCGGTTGTGACGGTGGGCGATTTAGTAAATGTCTGGCTGAGGGCGTATATACCGGAAACCGAACTGGGGCGGGTAAAGGTGGGTCAAAAGGCGAAAGTAACCACCGACACGTATCCGGGCAAGGCGTATGAAGGGCGGGTGTCGTTTATCGCACAGGAGGCCGAGTTCACGCCCAAGAATGTGCAGACGGAAAAAGAACGCGTCAAACTGGTGTATCGGATCAAGATCGACATCACAAATCCTGAAATGGAACTAAAGCCTGGGATGCCGGCTGATGCGGTGATTGAAACGGGGAAATGAAGCGAATAGTGGGCAGAGGGCAGTGGTCGGTGGGCAGTGAGGGCCGGGCAATTTATTGCCCGGTTTTAAGGGATGAGAGGGGAGAATGATGGAGGCGATTCGAGCCGAGAAATTGACGAAGCAATTTGGCGATCTGACGGCGGTCGATTCGCTGACTTTGGAGGTGGCCGAGGGGGAGATATTCGGACTTGTGGGGCCGGACGGGGCGGGCAAAACGACTACCATGAGGCTGTTAACCTCGATAATGATGCCCAGCTCGGGCGAGGCATGGGTTGCCGGCTATCATATTGTAAAACAGGCCGAGGAGATCAAGGAGAACATCGGTTACATGAGCCAACGGTTTGGGCTGTATCCGGACCTGACCGTGATGGAGAACATCGATTTTTATTCCGATATTTACTGCGAGCCGCGCAAGGGCCGGCATGAGAAAATCGACCGCTTGCTGGCATTCAGCAATCTGACGCCTTTTAAAAAACGGCTGGCGGGAAATCTTTCCGGCGGCATGAAGCAGAAACTCGGGCTGGCATGCGCGTTGATCCATACGCCCAAGGTGCTTTTCCTTGACGAGCCGACTAACGGCGTAGATCCCGTGTCGCGCCGCGATTTCTGGCGGATTTTATACCGCTTGCTGCGGGAAAAGGTGACCATTTTCGTATCGACGGCTTACCTTGACGAGGCCGAACGCTGCAATCGCGTGGCACTGATTGATCGCGGCAAGATGCTGGCCTGCGGCACACCGGATGAAGTCAAAAAACTGATGCGCGGCACGATTCTGGAGATCCGCTGCGACCAGCCGCGTCGTGCAAGCGCACTGCTTAAGGAAAAAATGGCCGGCGTAACAGTGGGATTGTTCGGCGACAGGGTGCACGTCGTCGGACATGAAGCGGAGGAGCGGATTGCATCGGCGGCCAAGGGTTTGCTTGCCGATGCCGGATTGGCGGCGGCGGGAATCAGGCAGATTGAGCCCACGCTGGAGGATGTGTTTGTTTCGGTGCTGGCGGAAAAGAATTAGCGCTCGTCTCTTGTCAGGAGCATGATAACAAAAAATTATGCAATCCCCTCACCCTAACCCTCTCCCAAAGGGAGAGGGGAGGAGTATGAATATGAACGCCGAAACCAACGACAAGGCTGTGGTGGTTGAGAACCTGGAAAAGCGGTTCGGCGGGTTTGTGGCGGTCGATCGCATCAGTTTCCAGGTTAGTAAGGGTGAGATATTCGGCTTTTTGGGGCCCAACGGGGCGGGCAAATCGACTACTATCCGCATGCTGTGTGGCATTCTGGCGCCTAGCGGGGGCACGGGCATAGTGGCCGGTTATGACATTCGCACGCAGCCGGAAAAGATCAAGGCCAACATCGGCTATATGAGCCAAAAATTCTCGCTGTACCAGGATCTGACCGTGGAGGAGAACATCGATTTTTACAGCGGCATATATAACATTCCACCCCGGTTGAAGGAAGAGCGCAAAGCGTGGGTCATCGAGATGGCGGGACTCAAAGAGCATCGCCGGCGGCCGACCGCGCTATTGTCCGGCGGATGGAAGCAGCGGCTTGCCCTGGGTTGCGCGATTTTGCACCAGCCGCCAATCGTGTTTCTCGACGAGCCCACATCGGGCGTTGATCCCATCAGCCGCCGGGCGTTTTGGGATCTGATTTATGAGATGTCGGGCAAAGGCGTCACTGTTTTTGTAACTACGCACTACATGGACGAGGCCGAGTATTGCGACCGGTTGGGGCTCATTTATCGGGGAGAGTTGGTTGCGCTGGGAACGCCCGAGCAGCTTAAACACGAATACATGACGGAAGACGTGTTGGAGGTGTTTTGCGATCGTGCGGAGACGGCAATGGGCGAGATCGAGCAGTTGCCCGCGGTGAAAGAAGTTGCTCTATTCGGTTGCGGGCTGCACGTGGTGGCACACGACGCGGCAGCGGCCGGGCAGTCGATTCGCCAATTGCTCGAGCAAAGAGGTTATCGAATCGAGCGGGTGGAAAAGATCACGCCTTCGCTGGAAGACGTATTTGTATCTCTAATCGAGGCCCGGGACCGCGCAGAGCAGCCTCAGGAGGAGGTGCGAAGATGAGACTGATACGCATTTGGGCAGTTACGCGCAAGGAATTTTTGCATGTTTTGCGCGATGCCCGCAGTTTGGGCATGGCGATTGCGATACCGATGATGATGCTCATGCTTTTCGGGTACGCGTTGACGCTGGACGTAGACAAGGTTCCGCTGGTGGTTTGGGATCAAAGCGGCTCCCAACAGAGCCGCGAGTTGATTGCCCAATTCGCGGGTTCCCGATATTTTTCCTTGCGCGAGCATTTTAACGATTACGCGGATATCGTGCTGGCGATCGATTCGGGGCGTGCCTTGGCGGCAATGGTGATTCCGCGGGATTACGCCCAGCGGATTTCGGCGGGCCGCGACGCGGAGGTGCAATTTATCGTTAACGGCAGCGATTCGAACACGGCGACCATTGCCCTGGGCTATGCCGAGGCTGTGACGCAAACCTTTTCGCAGAACCTGGTGATAAAGGCAGTTCAACGCAACGGCGGGCCGGCTTTGCAGCAGCCGCTGGAAGTGCGCCCGCGGGTATGGTTCAACGAGGACCTGGAATCGCGGAATTTCATTATCCCCGGCCTGATCGGCGTGTTGATGATGGTCATTGCGGCGTTGCTGACTTCGTTGACTGTTGCCCGGGAGTGGGAGCGGGGAACGATGGAGCAGCTAATTTCCACGCCGGTAAAAGGCCCGGAATTGATCATTGGCAAGCTGATTCCGTATTTCAGCATCGCATTTTTCGACGTCTTGCTGGCGGTGCTCATGTCGCAATTCCTATTTCACGTTCCCTTGCGCGGCAGTGTGCTGTTTTTGTTCGGCATGACGGTCATTTTTCTGGTCGGCGCGATGTCGATGGGCATGGTTATCAGCATCAGCACGAAAAACCAGTTGCTTGCCAGCCAGTTCGCGATGGTGGCCACTTATTTACCTTCGTTTTTACTGTCGGGATTCATGTTTTCGATTGCGAACATGCCCGAACCGATTCAGATAGTCACTTACGCCGTGCCGGCCAGGTATTTCGTTTATTTGCTCAAAGGGATTTATTTGAAGGGAGTAGGTTTTGAGGTGATGTGGGGCGAGGCGATATTGCTGACGATATATGGCGCTGTGATGTTCACGGTGGCATTAGTGCGGTTCAAAAAGAAATTGACGTAGGGTGCGTGAAACGCAGCAGTGAGCAATATTGAGACAGGAGTTGTGTATGAATAGTGTAGAGGTTGATAATCGGCAATTCCGCCCTCACCCTAACCCTCTCCCAAAGGGAGAGGGGACGAGCTAAATCATGTACGAGCGCATAAAACACATGTTGATCAAGGAGTTCATCCAGGTCTTTCGCGACCCGCGGATGCGGATGGTGATTTTTGTGATTCCCTGCATACAAGTGTTCGTGATCAGTTATGCCATTTCGATGGACGTGAAACACGTGCGAACGGCGGTTTACGACCTGGATAACAGCCAATCGAGCCGGGACGTCGTGGCGAGTTTCGTGCGATCGGGCTATTTCGACGTGGTCGAGCGGATAGGCTCGGACAAAGAGGCCACGTCATTGCTAGATCGGGGCAAGGTGAGCGCAATACTGCATATTATGCACGGATTCGCCGACGACCTGCGCTCCGGGCGAACGGCCGAGTTGCAGGTGCTAGTGGATGGCACGGACTCGAACACGGCAAACATCGTGCAAAGCTACGCGGTGAAAATTGCCACGGCTTATTCGCAAAATATTTTAGTCCAGCGATACGAGCGGCTTGTAGGGGCGATAAATTTACCTGGCCGGCCCGATCTTGAAACCCGGGCCTGGTTCAACGAGAATCTGGAAAGCCGTAATTTCTTCGTGCCCGGCGTGCTGGTGGTGGTGGTGTCGGTGGTAACGATGCTTTTAACGAGCATGGCGGTGGTGCGGGAAAGAGAGATCGGAACCATGGAACAGATCATGGTCACGCCCATCACGCCCATGGAATTCATCCTCGGCAAGACGATTCCATTCGCGGTGATCGGGTTCATCGACGTGGGGTTGGTGACTTTAATCGGCAGGTTTTGGTTTGAGGTGCCCATCCAAGGCAGTCTTGTCTTGCTGTTTTTCGCGACCGGATTGTATTTAATGACCATGTTGGGCATAGGGCTGTTTGTCTCCACAGTCAGCCAGACGCAGCAGCAGGCGATGATCAGCACGTTCTTCTTTTTCTTTCCGGCCATGTTGCTATCAGGCTTCGCTTTTCCCATCGCCAACATGCCGCAGCCGGTGCAATGGCTGACCCTGTTCGATCCGTTGCGATATTTTCTGGTGATCGTGCGGGCCATATTTTTAAAAGGCGTGGGCTTGGAAATCCTTTGGCCGCAGATGCTCGCATTGGGCTTAATGGGCGTGTTCATGCTGACTCTGGCGGCGAAGCGATTCCACAAGACGCTGTAAAAGAATCTTGGACGAGTGATGAGAGGCGAAGGATGAAACCGAGCAGTGGCCGCCGGACAGCGGACGGAAAGGGGTGGGCAATTCATGGCCCGCTCAGACTGGCCATAATGGCTTTACATTGTGGGATTTTAAAGAGATAATCTAAGCATGCCCACCTTTTTACTTAAACTTTGTCTGCTTGCAGTGTGTGCGGATGTGCCTGCTGTTGAAAACCCGGTTTTGGAAAAACTATTGGGACAAGGGATTGTCATGTCCGACGGCAAGGCCTATAAATTGCCCCCGCCGGCCATGACAGATGTCTTGGACGCGGCGAGTCAAAAGGCAGCTATGGAAAAAATCTCGAGCGGGCGCTATACGTTTGAAGACCTGGTGCAAAAATCAACGTCAGCGCCGGTGATGATCAGGTTTCGCACACTCAAGGCGGCTGAAGGCGAGTCAACGACGATTCGGGCCATCGACGTTTGGTTCGTGGCATACGGCAAATGGGATACCTTGAACTCGAAGGATTTTCAGGACAGCCTGGCCAAGGGCAAAGACACCGAGGGTGAAAACCGGATGGTTTCCAAGTCGGGCATAATGACCGACGAGGAGATGCAAAAACGGAAACTCAAACTGGAAACGCCCGAGGAACAGGAAGCAAAATTCGTGTACACCACGTTCTCGCTGTTCGATCAGGTGGAAGTAAGTGCGACCCGTTATGTAGTGGTTACCCGGGACAATAATGATCTATTGGCGGCCGCGCGGATCGACGGGCGGTTTGATAAAGATGTTGATTATCCCAACCAGTGGCGGCCAATCCTGCGCGACGCGGCCGCGAACATCAGCCTGGGCCCGAGGCAGCTTTATTCCGGGGCCGGGGCGTATGTGAAAATCATCCGGCTTGCCGAGCCGGCCGACGCGATTTTCGTGGAAGGGCATATTGTGTTCGAGGAGCCCTACGGCTGGTTCGAGGGCGGCAACGAACTGCGCTCCAAAGCCCCAAGCATGATCCAGCAAAGGGCCAAAATATTCCGCAGCAAATTGGGAATCGCCAGCGCGAAACAGCAATAATGTTTTCTCCATTTGTAACTCTGCGAAGGGCACCAATCGAAGATTAGAGGCGCATCAACCATAAGTGTAGCGGGTGCCATGGCCACGCTTACGTGGCCATGCTTCAGTTTTCGCGGGTAAACATGCCCACGACGAGCGTGGGCATGGCACCCAACACGCTACACTTATCTGAGAAGTGCTCTAGTCGATCGCGATGGGTTAATTTATCCCCTTTAAAAATCATGAGCGTCTGGCGTGATATACGATTAGCCGCCCTCACCCCCGGCCTCTCTCCCAAAGGGCGAGGGGAGTTTTTTACACGGCGAAGGGCGGCAGGGGCGTGCGGATTTTTTTGCGCTCGGCCAAGCCGTCGGATTTGATGCGGCCGTCTTGCATGCGCACTATGCGCTGGGCGCGGGCGGCCAGGTCGGGATCGTGGGTGATAAGCACAATCGTCACGCCGCGCTGTTTGTGCAACTGGGCGAAGAGATTGAAAATGCCGTCAGCCGATACTGAGTCGAGATTGCCCGTGGGCTCGTCGGCCAGCAATAATATGGGATCGTTGGCCAATGCCCGGGCGATGGCCACGCGCTGGCGCTCGCCGACGGAGAGTTTCACGGGCAAATGGTCCTCGCGGTGGCTCATGCCCACCAGTTCCAGTAATTCGCGGGCCTTATTTATCCGCTGGGAAACGGAAAGCGGGCCTTCGAACATGGGCACTTGCACGTTTTCCAAGGCCGTAAGGATGGGCAAGAGGTAAAATGATTGGAAGACGAAGCCCAGTTTTTGCGAGCGGAACTTGTTCAGATTGGTCAGGGCCGAGAGCGGTTGCTCCTCGAAGAAGATTTCGCCGGAAGTGGGCACGTCCAATGCGCCCAGCAGGTTGAGCAATGTGGATTTGCCGCTGCCGCTAGGTCCCATAATGGCCACGTATTCGCCCTTGCGTATGCTGATGCTGACATCTTCAACGGCATGCACCTCGCCGTCGGGGTAGAGTTTGGCGACGTGATCGGTGCGCAACAGCGGAGGTTCGCGGATAAAGAAACTACTCATGTCTCAGTGCCTCCGTGGGCAGGAGTTGTGCGCCCCGGTATGCCGGGTAGGCGGCGCCCAGGAGCCCGACGCCCAGGGCGATCAAAAATCCTTCGAGAATAACGCTGGGGGCTAAACTACCTTCGATAAAGCCCGCGGCGACGGGAAAGCGGCTGAGCACATTGGTCAGAAGCATGGCCGCGAGGGTGCCCACTGCGCCGCCGAGCAGACTGAGGAGTATGGACTCCATTAGGATCATCTTGACGACTCGCCAGCGTCCCCAGCCGATGGCCCGGAGTACGCCGATTTCCTTGGTCCGCTCGAATACCGACATGATCATGGTGTTGAGCATGCCGATAGCGCCGATAAACAGGGCCACGGTGGACGTGACCCAAGCCATGGCATGGATGAAACGGATTTCGTTGGTGGAATCGACGAGCTGCTGGGTAGTTTTGACATCTAGATTTTTTGCCAGTCCGGCGATGCTTTTGGCTACCCGCTCGATGGCTTCCGGCGAGCGGTCTTCCAAAGCGATCGAGAATCCTGTAACAAGTCCTTTGCGGCCCATAAATTTTTGCAGGCCTGCGAGAGCCATAATCATCATGCCGTCTTCGTAAGTGGTGCCGGCTTCTAAAACACCCACGACTTGAAATTCCTGGTCGTCGAGCAGGATCAGCTTATCGCCGGGTTTTTTATTCAATGTGGCGGCCAGGCTTTTGCCAAGAATGACCTGGTTGGTATCGCCGGGTTGCAATTTGCGGCCTGCGATGACTTTCCAATTGTTAAAAAGCGGAGAATTAGGCGGCACACCCTGAATAAGCAAGCCGACGGGTTCGAGTTCGTCCATTTGGATATGATCAAGCAGGCCGGCATATACGGTTTTTACCGCTTTTTCTCCTGGTTTTAACCCAGGCAGGGCGGCGATTCGGTCGCCCAGGGATTCGGGCAATGCACTGAGGAGTTTCTGTTTCTCGCCCGCCTTCTGCACGATCAAGTCGACATTTTTCTTTTCGTAAATTTTCAGGAAGGATTGTTCGAAACCGAATGCAATGCCGACCAGCGCCACCACCGCCCCCACGGCTACGGCCACGCCGATTATGGTCAAGCTGGATCGCACGCGGCGGCGGACGATGTTTTTTACAACGAATGTGGAAAAACGCATGGCAGGTTAGCGGCAGTTTGAAAAAAGCAAATTAGGCCCATCGGCCGAAAGGGGGATTATCTCCGATTATACTCCACGGCCATGCGAGAATGCGGGACAATGGAATTCCAAGGCAGGAAGGCGGACGTCGGGCTTCTTCGAACAATTACTTTCTAGTGTCTTGTCTAACCTAATTGTCGGGGGTTAGGGGACTTTGTCAACCGCCGGCATGGAGAAAGACCATATTAAAAGGAATAAAAAAAGGCTCGCATATGCCAGATTTGAGCCGGATATTTTCGCTCTCTTGCCTGGTCGATGTCGCTTTACATTTCTGTGGTCGGGATTTAACCGGCAATAATGATGATTTATTGTGAAATCGGCAATGTAGCACAACATGCGGGATCAGAGTGACATAGGGGATTAGAGTGCATGTTCACCGGTTTCGCCGGTGCGGATGCGTATTGCTTCGTTCAGATCGGTGACAAAGATTTTGCCGTCGCCGACCTGCCCGGTTCGGGCCGTCCGGGAGATAGTGTTTGTGACCTCAGCAGCGTCGTTGTCAGAGACCACGATCTCAATCTTGATTTTGGGCACGAAGTCGACCGTATATTCGGTGCCGCGGAACATTTCTGTATGGCCGCGTTGCCGGCCGAAGCCTCGGACCTCGGAAACGGTCATGCCTTGAATTCCTTTTTCGTCTAATGCGGTTTTTATATCGTCCAGTTTATAGTGCCGGACAAAAGCTTCGATTTTTTTCATGTAAAAAACTTTCGGAATAGTTTATTGTTTTCCTTGGACGGAGATTTGATAGTGGGATAGTTTCAAGGACCATTGCGGGCGACGGTGAAATCGGGATAGCCCATGGCGCCCATCTCCGGGCCGTCAAGGCCTTGCATTTCTGTTTCGGCGCTGACGCGGATGGGCGTAATAAGGTTGCTCAGCTTGAACCATGCGTAAGCCATGGCAAAGCCGAAGATTAGCACCACGGCGGCGTCGATTATTTGCATGCCTAATTGCGACGGATCGCCGAAGAACAGTCCTCGCACACCGTCGGAACCGTATTTTTGCACAAAATCGTTGCGGACCACCCCGTTCCAGCCCGCTCCGTATTTACCGTTGGCGAACAGGCCCAGCGAGATAAGGCCCCAGAGGCCGTTAACGCCGTGGACTGAAATCGCGCCGACGGGATCGTCGATTTTTAAGCGTTCCCATAGAAACACGCTGAAAACCACGATTACGCCGGCAATGGCACCTATCAGGAACGCCGCCCAGGAATCGACGAACGCACAAGAGGCCGTTATCGCCACCAGGCCGGCCAATAGGCCGTTGCACATTATCGAAGGATCGGGTTTCATACCCTTGAGCTGTAAAGTCATCATTGCGGCCAGAGCGCCGGCAATACTTGCCAATACGGTGTTTACCACAATGGCGCTGATGCGCAGATCGGCGACGGCAAGGGTTGCGCCGGCATTAAATCCGAACCATCCGAAGGCGAGAATGAATGTGCCGACGGCCACCATGGATATGTGATGTCCGGGAATGGGCTGCGGCTTTCCGTCGCGGTATTTTCCGATGCGCGGACCTAGAACCATGGCTCCGGCGAGCGCAATGATTCCTCCCATGGCGTGAACAACGCCCGAACCGGCGAAATCGACCGCGCCGTGCCCTAATTTCCAATTAACGCCGCCTTGCGCCAGCCAACCGCCGCCCCAAACCCAATTGGCATAGATGCAATACGGCAGAGCAACCCAGAGACCGTAGACGCAAAAGTTTTTCCAACTCCAGCGTTCGGCCATTGCGCCAGTGGGGATTGTGGCGGCAGTGTCCATCAATACCATCATGAAAAAGAACAAGGCCAAGACGCTTACGTCGTCCACGCCGGACAGAAAAAAGCCTTTTCCGCCCAAAAGGCCGTAAGTATATGCGCCGGTAGCGGCGCCGGATGCATCGACGGCGTGTCCTATCCCGATGCCGGAGTTGAGCACGGAGGTTCCCGGTCCAAGAGTCGAATACCAACCCGGTGCAACCGGTCCGTTGAACCAGTTTCCCCAACCTATGGCGAAACCGTATGCCCAAAATCCCAGGCAACCCAAGGCATAAATCATTAGATTCATGCTGATGGTATGAGCGGCGTTTTTCGACCGGCACAAGCCGGTTTCCATCAATGTAAAACCGGTATGCATAAACATCACAAAAAAGCCGGCGATTAATACCCAAATGATATTGATTGAGAACAAATTATGGGCAATGCGATCGTACAGGTCACTGATACTTAATGTGCCGGGCATATCTCCATTGTCTCGCCCAGAGGGATTAGCCAGGACTCCGGCGGATTGGCCCGTTGGATCAGGCCAAGTGGGTTTTGACGGGACCGTATTTATCCCGGAATAAGACGACGTAGTTGGCGAAGATGCTTGGGCAGTGGATATGCCAAGCGTCGAAACGTGTTCTGGATTCGCCGCCCAGGTTGTTGTATTTACCGCGAATAAGTCAATCAGAGCAACAATCAGTATTGAAGATCTGAAACACATTTTTGGCCACATAATCATCACGATCTCTTTTGATATAGCGTAAGATGAATTAATAGTAAAAAGCAAAGGACGTGCCATTTTTTCCAACCTCAGTGCTATTTGATTTTTTGCAAAAATCACCACTGAGTCAAAACTACTTGCTCCAAGTTTAATGTGATAAAGGAGTTAAGTAGATTATTTCAAATCCAGGGGGGGAAAATTTATGAGTAGTATTGTTATTTATTAAATATAAATCTTTGGTCAAATGCACGTTGATAATGCATTTAATGCGTACAATATGTGCATTTAAAGACATTTGTGTTGGCGAAAGTTTGCAATTTGATTACGAACTCAATCAACTACCATCATTCATTATGCCCACCTATTGTGAATGTATGGGATTGTTGGTCGTTGGAAATGCAAGTAAGACTTGGCCATGACTTCGAGAAACAGGTCATCTAATGACCCTTCCAGGGATTGTGGGTAAATAAATACATCAGGCCGAAAATCACGATCGGCGTCAATACCGCCAATATTATCCATCGGACCGAACGCCAACCGCGATTCCAGGCTGCCGGCGGACGAAGTCGTTCTGCGCGGCCGGTGACCTGTACGGCGTCGGGATTGTCTAGTTCAATCTTCAACGCGGCGGCGGACGGATAACGATCGTAAGGCTGCCGTTCCAAGGCGTGCAGAATAATCTCTTCCAACTGGGGCGAAAGATCCGGATTCCATTTCCGCGGAGCGATCGGATCGCCGGCCAGGCGGGCGTGCATGATGGCGTATGGATTGGTTCCTTCAAACGGGAGTGCGCCGGTTACCATTTCATAGAGCATCACGCCCAGGCTATAGATATCGGTGCGGGCGTCGCCGCGTTTGCCCTTTACTTGCTCCGGCGCCATGTAATCCGGCGTTCCCATCGACGAAGAGAAGCCCGAAAAGGTCAAGCGTCTCAAACCGGCAGCCTTGGCTATGCCGAAATCCATAAGCCGAATGCTTCCATCGTCGCAGAGCATGATGTTTTCCGGCTTCAGATCGCGATGGATGACGTTTTGACTGTGTAAATACTCCAGGGCCTCGCAAATCCGGGAGGTGATGGCTAAGGCGTCCTTTACAGGCATGCGTTCCACGCTGCGAAGCACTTCTCGCAATGTCTGCCCCTGCAAGAATTCCATTACTATATAAGGGCGGCTTTTTTCCTCGACCGGCAAAATTCGCAGTATATAGGGGTGTCTTAGCGTCTTGCCTATGGATTCTTCGCGCTGAAAACGGGTGTAGAAGGCCGGATCGCTCTCGAATTGCATAAAAGGAATTTTTACGGCCACGGTC
This sequence comes from Pirellulales bacterium, assembly GCA_963844755.1. Lineage (GTDB taxonomy): Bacteria > Planctomycetota > Planctomycetia > Pirellulales > Thermoguttaceae > JBEKIK01. The sequence goes on along the minus strand of CAWJPM010000005.1, from coordinate 37,955 downwards.
TCGCCGGTTTGCTGATCCTGCGCTTTGAAGATCGATGCCATGCCGCTGCGGCTGACCAGGTCGGTAATGCGAAAACGATTGTCTAGAATTTTGCCGACTTCGATTTCATTGCTCATATAATTTTCCGGCTCGCGATATATGGGCAATCCGCGATAGAGCACCACCTCTTCAACGCGATCGATGCGAATAATTTGCACCGAGAGATTATCATCGGTGCCCCGTTTCTCCGCTAATGCGACCAGTTCCTGACACGCGTCATCGGGCGAATTATGGATGACGATTTTGCTCAATTCCTCAAGAGTTATACAATTATGCATGCCATCGGTGCACTGCACAAGATAATCGCCGCGATTCACTTGGATCGTATGGTAATCGACTTTGACAGTCGGCTCCTTGCCCAAACAGCGAGTCAGTATGCAACGCATGTCGCTGGCGGTGGCTTCCTGCTGAGAAATTAATCCTAACCGTAGTTGCATGGCGGCATAGGAATGGTCGGTGGTGACTTGCTTGGTTCCCCCCCCTTGGATCAAGTAAACGCGGCAATCGCCGACGTGGCCGACGGTTACTTCGTTATTGCGTAATATCGAAACGGTCAAAGTAGTAGCCATGCGTCCTTTGTCGCGATCGGCCATACTCTGATCGTAAACAGCTAAATTTGCGGCCGTGAAGATTTTCCAAAGCGCTTGTTTAGGAGGCAAATCTCCCTTGCCGTCCTGGAAGCCTTTCAAGGCCGTCTCGACGGCCAGTCGGCTAGCTACATCTCCATGCCCTTGCCCCCCCACGCCGTCGGCAATTAAAGCGATTGTTCCCCGGGTGCGTTTTTCCTCAAGATCGGATGGTTGGAAAAAACCTAGATAGTCTTCATTCTTTGGTCGCACAGGTCCCGTGGATGAGAGATTTGCGTATGATAACTCCATAACAAGCTCCGAGTTTTCAAACAGTCGTTTATCTCTTCGGGGGGCATGGGTGGCAATTTATATATACATTTTTGGTGCCATAGTCTTTTTTAATAATACCGCTTGATGCGGGTATAGAGGAATGTTTATCGAATGATAGGCATTAATCGAACCCTAGTACACGCATTTATGTAATTATAGGCTCAACTCATAAATGTTACAATATCGTCACGATAATACATCTAATATGCTTATATAATAATCATCTGATGCTCATATAATAGGCATAATACCTTTATAAGCTTATCTAAATTATTACATTTCTTCTTTTTTAATATTAATATAGTGTATTAAGTGCCTGAACTAATCCTTTCAATCTAATTGGAAAAAGCTTGGCATAGCATTTGCCTTGAACTTTTTCATTGTTATTCCGCCTTGGGATACCCTTTTGGAACAACCAAGATGCGAGGCAAATGCGTAGGTACCTGCATTTACCCGCTCCTAATGCTTGATATCACCAAAAAGACTTTTCCAACTGGCGATGAGAATGATTATTTCCTCCAGCCTTTTTAACGGTGAGGTACTCTAATGGCTTCCGCTCCAGAACAACCCAAAATGAAAAAAACGTTAGGCATTACCGGCCTAACCATGAACGCCATGGCCCTGATAGCCCCCGGAGCATTTTTGTGGCTTACGCTTGCGCAACAATCAATGTATGGCGCCCCGATGGCGGGCTCGGCGGTTTGGTTTGGCATTTTGCTGGCCTTATTGCTGTGCTTTGCCACGGCTATCTCCTACGCCGAGCTTTCAAAATTGTATCCCGGTGCCGGTTCATCTTATTTTTTTGCCGAGCAAGCGTTTTTATCCAAGACCAACGCTTATAAATTCGCCCGCTTGTCGAAGTTTGTTATCGGCTGGGCAAGCCACTTATACTATTGGCTTTACCCGGGCGTAATGGTCGGCGTAACGGCGATTTTAGTCGGCTATTTGGCGGGCCAACTCTTTCCCGACACGTTCAACGGCAGCATCTTCAGCCCGACTTTGATGATCGGATTTTGCGTTGTTTTCGCCTTTGGCGTGGCGTATATCGCATACCGAGGCGTAACAGGCACCACGGGCGTCAACGTGGCTATTAATATTATCCAAATTAGCGCTCTGTTGATCTTCTCGGTTATTGCCTTGGGTTATCGTTTAAACCATGGTGAAGGTTCGGTGGGTTATACGCTGAATCCGGACGGCACGCCGATACAAGTCGTCTTGGCCACCGGTCCTGACGGAGCGCCTATTAAAGATGCAAAAACGGGAGAATATAAAGTTGAGCAAGAAAACGGAGCCGACAAACCGTTCATTCTAAACTATAAGGGCAATGGAATTACCCAAGAACCCGTTGACGCGGCCAAACCCGACGGCGAAAAACAAGCCACTTTCCAATTTCATGAGTCGGCCGCTTCGGTTGTGGCGCCCCATGCAATGAGTTATGTGATTATTCAAGCATGCATCGCCATATTGATCCTGGTGGGATTCGAGTCAGTCACATCGATGGGCGAAGAGGCGAAAAACGCGAAACGAGATATACCCCGCGCCGTGTTGTTGTCGTTGTTCATTCAAGGAGTTGTTTGCTACTTGATCGAATACTTTGCCGCGGGATACTTCTTTAACCCGGGTTATAAGGTAACCAATGCTGCCGCATCCGGCAGCCCGCTGGGAGACCAAATGTTGATTGTAGGCGCGTGGTTGTTCGGCAGCCCGGCAGCCGGTTGGTGGTTCATGTTCATTCAAGCCATTACGGTGTTTTTGGCCTTGATCGGCACCACGCTTTCCTGCATATGCACGGGCGCTAGAGTGACTTACGCCATGGGCCGCGACGAAGAGGTATCTTCGCACTTCGGCATGTTGCACGGCAAAAATCTGACGCCGCACCGGGCGATATGGACGTTGGCCGCTGTCTCGGCCGTGACCGGTATTTTCGCGGTATTTATGTACCTGTGCGGTCCCGCCGCCACTGACGCTATAAATACGGCCTTGACCGACGCCCAAAAGAGCAGCATCTGGTATCCTTCCTTCTTGCTTTTTTCCGCCGAAACCGCCAAAAACTTGCCTAACAGCCTGCTGATCGTGACGCTGGCCAGCAACTTCGGCACATTCCTGCTTTACATGCTCACTTGCGTTGTGGCCATCGTGGCCTTCCGCGAACATCGCTCTTTTAATGGTTTCAAACACGTGTTGATTCCGGTGTTCGGCGTGGCGGCTAACCTGATTTGCATGCTCTTCTATCTGGTAGGACCATTTGTGATCACGGGCATGAGCAAGTTGGAGCCATTCATTGCACTGGGTGTTGCCGGCGTATGGGGGATCTACGGAGCGGGATATTTCATGTATTCCAGTCACTGCAAAGGACGGTCCATTTTACTGGATAAGAAAGTCGCTATGGCGGAATAATCTCTGCCTTGAATACCTCACCAGCCAGGCTCATCGCGCGAAATTGAGTGAAAACTCGTTCCGAGGTGAGCCTGCTGGCTTTTCTTGTTTAATCCAAGGCATTGTTGACGTGGATTTGTACGGCATCGCCCCATTTTATCTCAAACGCTCCAGGTGATCCCCGCTTCCTTGCGGATAATAGGATACCGGCTTCAATTATTAAATTGTTGCTTGTATAATCTATATTCCACAAGGAGTTTCAAAATCGAATGTCCCCCATAGTTTCCGGACAATTTTTGGGCGTTGCTCCGGTTGACAAAGCCGGCGCCGATGCGCTGATTCTGCCGTTGCCTTATGAAAAAACGGTATCATACGGCAGCGGCACTAGCAACGGTCCGCGGGCGATTTTGGATGCCAGTTTACAGTTGGAATTATTTGACGAGGAAACTCTAGTAGATTTTAAAAAAGCGCCTAAACTTCATACTTTGCCCGCCTTGTTGGATTACGGGGTTGATACGGTTCAGGATTATTTGAAGGCGATTGAGACATACGTTGCTCCGCTGCGCGATAGGTTTATTCTCGGCCTGGGAGGCGAGCACACGGTGACCTATGGCCTGGTAAAAGGTCTGGCAGTCGATCCGGCCGAGGTCACAATAGTTCAAATCGACGCCCATGCCGATTTGATCGACGAGCTTAACGGCCTGAAATGGTCGCACGGCACGGTTATGCGGCGACTTTGGGAAGAGGGTTGCCGATTGGTGCAGATCGGCATTCGCAGTCTGAGCAGTTCGGAGTACGAATTGGCGGATTCGGGCGAGCGGATCACGACATACTTTGCCCATCGATTGGAAGAACAATGGTCCGAGGTGCTGCGGACGTTGCACGATCTCGAGGGTGCAGTCTATTTGACGATCGACGTGGACGGTCTTGATCCGTCGATCATACCCAGCACGGGCACGCCTCAGCCCGGCGGTCTGAGCTGGCGTCAAACAATGGAGGTGATCCGGGCGATTGCCACTTCGCGGGGGATTCGCTGGATTGGGGCCGACGTGGTGGAATTCGTGCCATCGCCGCATCCGCCCGGCTGCGATCCGGCGGCCGCCCGGCTGGCTGAGAAAGTGCTGGCGTGGCGGTACTCGGGCAGGCGGGGATGATCGGCGCCGCCGATTGAGATGTGCGCAAACTCATGGAGCCGCGAGAAAGATGAATGTGATCATGCCGACGTCCAAGTCATGGATGCCGGCAATTCTTCCCGGCCTTTTCCAGGCGGATCATTTTAAACGTTCTTATACCAATTTTAACTTAAAACAGCGCCTCGCCGCGTGTTTACGCTACGCGAAAACACGCTAGGTTACAGAATAATATACGCGCTGAATTAAATGAGAACGCGTATTAGACGGGTTTTACAGACTCGGCGCGGGGTCCTTTGTCGCGACCGCGCGCATCCGGACCGCTGATTTACTCGTACGAAACTGCTTGCCCTTCTTTCAATTCATCGAATTTTTGATCGACAACCGATGAATGATGAAAGAACACGTCGCCTTCGGCTCCCGATATGAACCCAAAGCCGCGATCGGTGACGATTTTCTTAATTGTACCTTGCGACATCGCAACCACTCCTCGTAAACGCAAACTGCCCGAACGAACGGCATATGCCCTTCGTGCGGCATAAATAAAAAACCGTGGAGGAATCTCCACGGATGAACTCTCGATTACCAAGTATTGCCAGTCGTTGTTTTTTTAGCGTTGCCCTTATCGCGCTCTTTGATTTTATCGTCGGCGAATTTTTGGGCCTCATCTTGAGTCTTGAAATTCGCCTTCAGGAGCTTGACGGTATAATCTTTCTTATCCGGTTTCTTCAATGTATTGGCGTCATGATTGTTTTTGTCTTTTTTCGCATCCTGATAATTTTTCAAAGCTTTTTTTAAGTCTTCGTCGGCTTGTTTTGTGAGGATGGTTTTTTCGGAGCTTGTAACGACTTTGATATCTTCGCCAATCTGGATTACGCAATAAGTTTCATTGGCTGTTTTAGCATGTGCGGGCGTTCGCTCGGCAGGGGAGGTTGCGGGGCTATGCTGAATCTGGTAAGCCTGAGAACTTTCCGATAAGACAAGAAGAATACCGAAAACAAGCACAGGCGAAAAAAAACAGGTTGTCAACCATTTATTAGTCACGATTTACTCCCCTGGAAGATCGTCATATACCCGCCGCTATTAACGGGCTTAAATGCCCAGCCCTTAGGTTTAAATATATAATCTCTCTCAAGCTTATCATAGCATTTATCCATAAAAACGGCAAGCTAGCCCAAGATATGCCCCCGTCCCCTCCATTGGATAAACCGATTTGCAAGCTTATGCCCTATTTTCCAGCGATCTTCACAGAAGGCATCGTACAGGGCCAGGAGGTTTTCGACGGGTGTGCCGGATTGGACATTGTGCACGGTGTTGAAGACAAATCTCCCGCCGCGGTCGAAAATATACGGCAATTTTCATTCAATTTTTTATTTCTTTGGTCAATTTTTCCTGCCATTGTTGCAGCAGTTGCAGGGCGGCTAGCGGCGTGATGTTGTTCAATTCAACACCGCGAAGTTCATCTATTATCGGATGATCGCCGCCGAAAAGTGTTAGTTGGAAGTGTGCTTGCCGTTCGGGGATCTTGGGGTGGCGGGCGATTTTGGCACGGCCTTCGGCGTCAAGATGCTCTTCCTCGAGTTGGGCCAGGATTTCCTTGCTCCGCTCGATCACTTCGCGCGGAACGCCGGCCAAGCGGGCGACGTGGATGCCATAGCTCTTGTCGGCGGCGCCTTCCACGATCTTGTGCAAAAACACTACCTCGTCCTGCCACTCGCGCACCGCCACGTTCAGGTTTTTCATGCCGGAGAAGGATTTTTCCAGGTCTGTAAGCTCGTGATAATGCGTGGCGAATAGCGTGCGGCAGCCGATGTATTCGTGCAGATATTCTACCACCGCCCAGGCCAGCGATATGCCGTCGTACGTGCTTGTGCCGCGTCCGATCTCGTCGAGGATCACCAGGCTTCGAGGTGTGGCCGTATTGAGAATGCGTGCCGTTTCGGTCATTTCGACCATGAACGTGCTTTGCCCGCGCGATAGTTCGTCGCTGGCCCCTACCCGGGCGAAAATCCGGTCGGCAATTCCAATTGTGGCTGATCGGGCGGGCACGAAACTGCCGATCTGGGCCATGAGCGTGATCAAGGCCACCTGGCGGATATATGTGCTTTTGCCGGCCATATTGGGGCCGGTGATAAGAAGGATTGAAGTAACGGGCGAGTCCGTAGGGTGCGTGGAACGCACCTGTGATGAATCATTATTTTCGGTGCGTTTCACGCACCCTACGATTGTGTCGTTGGGGACAAACGTGCCTTCGGGTTCGACGATATCAAGCACGGGATGGCGGCCGTCGATGATATTTAGCACCGGCTCTTCGGCGATTTCCGGCCGGCAGTAGTTTCGCTGCCGGGCCAATTCGGCCAGTGCCACCAGCACGTCTAGTTGTGCCAGCACGGCGGCGGTGGATTGTATCCGCCGTCGCTCGGTTGACACGGCCTCGCGAAGTTGGAGAAATAATTCGTACTCCAGTTCCTTGGCCTTTTCGTCGGCCGTGAGCACCTTTTCCTCGTATTCCTTCAATTCCGGCGTGATGTAACGCTCGGAGTTTTTGATGGTCTGCTTGCGGATGTATTCGGCTGGTATCTTGTCGCGATGTGCGTTTGTAATCTCGATGTAATAGCCGAAGACCTTGTTGAAACCGACCTTGAGGTTCGCAATGCCGGTCCGCTGGGTCTCTTGCGCCTGATATTGGGCGATCCACTGTTTGCCGCCGTGGGCCAATTCGCGGAGTCCGTCGAGTTCGGGATTGAATCCTTCGCGTATGAAACCGCCGTCCCGGCTCGAAAGCGGACAATCGTCGATCAGTCCAGCGTCCAGTTTACCGCGCAACTCGACACACAGGTCGATGCCAGCCTCCAGTTCGTTGACAAGCGGGCTTTTTCGGGCAGTAAGTTTGGCCTTCAGCCCGGGCAACCAACGGAGTGTGCGTCCCAGGAAACCCAGATCGCGCGGACTTGCCCGGCCGGTTGTCACGCGGGCCAGGAGCCGTTCGACGTCGTACACGCGGCGCAAGGTTTCGACAAGATCTGCACAAAGCGAGGCGTCGGAGACCAGTTCGTCCACGGCCTCGTGTCGGGCGCAGAGCAAGGCGGCGTCGGTCAGCGGATTGGCCAGCCACTGGGCCAAAAGCCGCGAGCCCATGGCCGTTACGGTTCGGTCGAGTATGGCTAGAAGCGAGCCTTCGCGCCGGCCTTCGCGCAAGGTGCGGGTGATTTCCAGGCTGCGGCGACTGGCCTCGTCGATCTCCAGCGTGCCCGAGGTGCGATAAGGCGTCAGCCGGTCGATGTGTTCGAGCGAGGTTTTTTGAGTTTCGATGAGATAATCCAGAATCGCTCCGGCGGCTCGAATGGCTTGAACGTCGGCTGGGCTGTCGGTAAATCCAAAACCTTCCAGCGTGGCCGTGCCGAAGTGTTTTGCCAGTGTTTCGCGGGCCGTTTGATGCGAGAATGCCCAGGCAGGGCGACGGGAGAGCATCATCCGTTCGTTTAAGCCCTCACCCCCGGGTACCCTCTGGGTGCCTCTCCCAAAAGGAGAGGGGAGAGTTGTTGGGGCGTCTTCGGCCAGCAGGCACTCGGCAGGCGCGATGCGGGCGATCTGGTCGGCCAATTGGCGTTGGGGAAAACCGGCGGCCCAGAAGCGGCCGGTGGAAAGTTCCACCCAGGCCAGTCCGGCCGGATCGCCGGGCGCCACGGCCGCCAGAAAATTACTCTCCCGCGGGTCCAGCAAGGCGTCGTCGGTCACGGTGCCGGGGGTAACGATGCGGATCAGTTCTCGCTTGACCAGCCCCTTGGCCTTCTTGGGATCTTCGACCTGCTCGCACACGGCCGCGCGAAACCCGGCGGAAATTAACTTTCCTAGATAGCTTTCCAACTGGTGATGGGGAAACCCGGCCATGGGGATGGCGTTTTCGCCTTTTTCGCGGCTTGTCAGCGCCAGATTGAGCACCCGGGCGGCCGTTTTGGCGTCGTCGAAGAACATTTCGTAAAAATCGCCCATGCGAAACAACAAGAGCGCATCGGGGCAGGCCCGTTTGGCTTCCTGGTACTGTCGCATCATGGGGGTAACTTCCATGCGACCATGCTACCAAAATGCGGCGAAAAAGCGGAGGGGGAGAGCCGTGGGTTGGGAAAAAATCCAACCGGCCCATCCCCTGATAATATACCTAGGGCGTTAGGCAAGCGAGCAGACGCCCCCGCCCAATAACAAAGGGCCACCCCTGCGGATGGCCCTGGTTGTCGTTCACAAGGTGTCTGGAAATCCTCACCCCGCCTATTTCTGCTTGCGGAAAACATAAGCGAGAAAGCCGAAAACGCCCGCACTTAATAGGACGAGGGTGGAGGGTTCGGGGACGGGCTGTACGCTTACGTCATCCAGGAAGATAAAACTGACAGATTCACGCCCCGAGAACTGGAGGGTTGTGGATGCGCTGGTGGCTACCTCGGTGAATGAATACTTGGTGTAATAAAAGAAATTGGAGTTAACAAGTGACAAAATTGTGTTGCCATCCCAACTCGCCGTTAAGTCGGCGTGAGCATCATAATTGGCGTGCGCCAAATAGAAATCAATTTTGTATGATTGGCCCTCTACGGTTGGCAGTGTTTGCATAATGCTGTCGTCGTACTGTCCCGTCGCACCAAAAAAAGCGTCTTTCGTGCCAGAGTAGGGATAAGAACTATTGACGCCAAAGTCGGAGCCACTGGAAGCGGGAAGTGTAGTCCAACCGGTTAAATTTCCGGTTTCGAATCCACCGTTGGCAATAAGTTCGTCCGCGAAGATTGGCGTTACCAGGATGCAACAGGCTAGAATAATTCCTACATAGCACGCCACACGGAACATCGTGGAACCTGGTGCTCGACAAAGCAAAAATCTTGACATCGACATTGTTTTTATACCTTGGAACTGTTGTGATTATTCTTGGCAGAGTTTTAAATATGTTACAAATGAGCGAAAATCTCCTTAAACTGTAAGAGCGGCAAGGGATTCCCGTCTGTCAATTCGCGTGGGAGCTGGCGCTAATCGTGCTAGCCGCTAGAATGCATCCAAAATGAAGAACGGTCCTCAGGATCGGAACGTTTTCGTTTGGATGTGGGCGCTGCCTCTATTCTAGGGTGCTGATGATTACTGAGAAGAACCTAGATATACGCATGAATACTCGAAAGTACGGTAAAACAAAATAACCGGATTTTCAGTGACTTCTTATTGTTATTACTTTTCAACGTGTAGTATTTTATTTGGTAGATAGTTTACCAATAATATAAGGGATGTCAATATGCTGGGATGATGTGCATGCCAGGATTGAATAAAACAACTCAATAGAGGTATAAAAGTGCTAAAAATTTACCTCAATAGAGTTATGGCTGCCGAGATTGACAGACCAGAGAGATTATCGGGCAGTAAACTCTTTCTCCTTTTTGATCAGTCTTAAAGCAAGACAGGCTGAAAACTTAACCGTGGCCCAAAACGCCATGGGTTGATTGTTGTACTTGGCAGGATATGACTTTATTCAATAACAGTGTTGATGGCCCTCCCTGGCATCAGATCAATTTTTCCGCCATATTGGTGGGATGTAAAAGTATACTTCGCCCTCACCCTAACCCTCTCCCGGCGGGAGAGGGGACGTTTCTGCGGTAGATAATGGAAATTTTTTGCGGGAGATTAAAATATGAAATCACATTCGACTACTATATTAACTGTCCGCCACAAAGGCATTGTGGCCATGGGCGGGGACGGGCAGGTGACCGTTGGCAATTCGATCATGAAGGCCGACGCGGTGAAAATCCGCCGGCTGATGGACGACAAGGTGATGACCGGTTTTGCCGGGGCCACGGCCGACGCTTTTGCCTTGCTGGAACGCTTCGAGGCCAAGCTGAAGGATTATCCATCGAACGTGCCGCGGGCGGCCACCGAGTTGGCCAAGGAATGGCGGACCGATCGGGTGTTGCGACGCCTGGAGGCGATGATGGTCGTGGTCGATGCCAAGAATACGCTGTTAGTTACAGGCAACGGCGACGTGCTTCAGCCGGCCGACGGCGTGATCGGCATCGGCTCGGGCGGAAATTTCGCCATGGCGGCGGCCAGGGCATTGCTCGCACATAGCAACCTTAGTGCGGCCGAGATTGTGCGCACTTCGCTGGAAATCGCCGCGGGAATCGATGTGTATACTAATACCAATATCATGGTGGAAGAATTGAACGAGCAGATGAAGGATGAAACCGCTTGCGGTTTCGCGATGATTATCAAGAACGCTAAACTGAAAACTGTGAACTGTAAACCGAATATGGAGATATAATCGTGCGAGATTTGACGCCTCGGCAAATTGTTGCGGAATTGGAACGGCACATCGTGGGCCAGGACGAGGCCAAGCGGGCGGTGGCCATGGCCATCAGGAATCGCTGGCGCCGTCAACAGCTTGTCGACGACATGCGGCAGGAGGTGGCGCCGAAGAACATCATGATGATCGGGCCCACCGGCGTGGGCAAAACCGAGATCGCCCGGCGTCTGGCAAAGCTCACCGGTGCGCCGTTTATCAAGGTCGAGGCCACGAAATACACCGAGGTGGGCTACTACGGCCGCGACGTGGAGAGCATGGTCCGCGAGTTGGTGGAAAACGCCATCGGGCTAGTCCGCGAGCAAGAGCGGCATGGAATAGAGGCCGAAGCCCGAAAGCGCGTCGAGCAGCGCTTGCTGGATTTGCTGGCCCCTCAGCCGCCGGCCTTCGATTCCACGCCCGGCAGCCCGGATTCGCCCGAGCGGTACGAACGAACGCGGGAAAAGATGCGGGCCATGCTAGCCACCGGAGAATTGGAGCAGCGGCGTGTGGAACTGGCCCTGGAGCACAAGGCCGTGCCCATGATGTTCACCGGCATCGGCATGGAGCAGATGGATTTTGATTTGCAGGGGATGTTCGAGAAAATTCTGCCCCGCAGCAGTTCGCGCAAGGAAATGACCGTGGCCGAGGCCCGCAACGTGCTGTTCGAGCAAGAGTGCGACGCCTTGATCAACACGGAAAAGGTCAACGCCAAGGCGGTGGAACTGGCCGAGAACCTGGGCATTATCTTTATCGACGAGTTGGACAAGATCGTGGCCAGCGAGCAGACGCACGGGGCGGACGTCTCGCGCCAGGGGGTGCAGCGTGATTTGCTGCCCATAGTCGAGGGCACGACCGTGCAAACGCGGTATGGATTCGTACGCACGGATCATATTTTGTTCATCGCGGCCGGCGCGTTTCACCGCGCCAAGCCCAGCGACTTGATGCCCGAACTGCAAGGGCGGTTTCCCATCCGCGTGGAACTGAAGGACCTGACCAAGGATGATTTCGTGCGGATCCTTTGCGAGCCCAAGGGGGCGTTGACCAAGCAATACGTAGCGCTTTTGAAGACGGAAAACGTGGAGATTGTTTTTCTCGACGACGCGGTGGACGCCTTGGCCGCGTTCGCCTTTCAGGTGAATCAGAGCATGCAGAACATTGGGGCCCGGCGTTTGTACACCATCATGGAGCGGCTGCTGGAAGACATTAGCTTCGAGGCCCCGGACATGAAGCAGGGCCGCATAGAAATCAACGCCGCCTACGTGCGCGAGCGCCTGGCCGATTTGGCCGAGGATGAGGATTTGAGCAAATTTATACTGTAAATCCGCGGCCGGTGGTCGCGGTTTACGATCGAAATCCACTTTGTTATTTATCCAAAATATGTGGTCAAGGCATTTTTTCTCCCAATGGTATGCAAATAATGCTCGGGGTATAATATTTTTTGGGATTGGCGATCATTATTATTTGAATATCCCAATATATTCCGTCTGATTACGAATATAGATTGGATAAGAAACCGGGCGTTTTTGACCTCACCCTAGCCCTCTCCCAGAGGGAGAGGGGACACTTTTTAATCTTTCTCCCGGAGGGAAAGGGGACGCATTTATACACTTTCACATATTTACACACTTTCCCAGAGGGAGAGGGAACTAATTTTTTTAATGGGGAAATTCTCATGATTACTGTTCGCATGGCGATGGTTGGATTGTGGCGAGGTTTTGCTGGTGTCGGCGATTTTGGCGGGGGTCCTGGCGGCTTCGGCGTATGCCGCGCGGCCAAAGTCGGTGGAATTGCTGCCCGAGGATACGCTGGGCCTGGTTTCCATCGCGGACACGCAGGAATTGGCCCAGCGGTTTATGAACACCAGTCTGGGGCAGATGAGCCAGGATCCGCAAATGAAACCGGTGGTCGATGAGTTATACGGGTCGATGTCCGAGTTGGTGGCCTCGTTAAAAGATAACATTGGATTATCGTTGCCGGAGATAGTGAATCTTCCGCACGGGGAAGTGACGGTTGCGTATGTGGCCGTAAAAGACGCCGAGCCGGCATTTGTATTTTTATTTGACGCGGGCGATCAGATTGCCAATGCCCGTGTACTGCTCAAGCGAGCTGAAGAAGAGACCGTAAACAATGGCGGTTCAAAGCAGGAATTTACTGTTAACGATACGAAAATCACTCTTTTAACGAGTCCAGGGATGGTAGAAATCATTGCCTTTTTCGACAAGGACGGCACGATTGTGGGAGGCACTAATCTAGAGGCCGTAAAAAGAATCCTGGGGATTTGGAACGGTGAAAAGGGCAGGGTCCTTTCGGATAACCAGAATTACGGCACGATCATGAATCGTTGCCGGGGCTCGAAGGACGAGCCGCCGCAAGTTGTCTGGTTTGTCGATCCGATCAACATCATGCGAAGCATTGCCGAGCAAAACGTGGGCTTGCGCGTGGCGGTGGCCATGTTGCCGGTCTTGGGGTTGGACGGGCTTTCGGCCATCGGCGGAAGCATTTTATACGACGCGGGCCAATACGATTCGGTGAATCATATTCACGTGCTTTTGGAAAATCCGCGGTCGGGCATCATAAAGATGATCGCCTTGGAATCGGGCGTGTCCAAGCCCGAACGCTGGGTCCCCACCGACGTGGCCTCGTACATGACAGTGCACGTGAATTTCGATACGGCGGTAAAGACCCTGACTCCGATGTGGGACAGCCTGTCCGGAACCGGCGCATTTTCCTCGTTTGTAAAGCAGCGATTTTCCACGCCCCTGGGCGTAGATTTCGAAAAGCAAATTTTGCCGGCACTGGAAGGGCGGGTGACGTATATCACCTGGTTTGAAAAGCCGGCCTCGCATGGTGAGCGGGGTGACGCTGGTGGCGGTTAAGCTTAAAGATACCGAGGCGGTGGGCAAGGCCATGGACGGGCTGGCCAAGCGGTTCGGCGAGCGGATTTCGAAGCAGAATTCTTCGGGCAAGGATTATTATCGCGTGAACATTCCGGCCCCGCAAATGCCGCCCGGGGCCGAGCCGCCCCCGATGCCGATTCCTTGCTTCGGCATTGTGGACGACTATTTCGTGTTTACAAACCGGCCCAGCCTGTATGAAAAAGTGCTGAGCACGCTGGCCGAGGGCACGAAATCCTTGGGCGAGGAACTGGAGTTCAAACTGATTGCCAACAAAATCCAGCGGCAAAGCGGCGGGGCCAAGCCGGTGATGCTCGGTTTCAGCCGGCCCGAGGAGGGTTTGAGGTACTGGTACGATTTGATCACCGCCGACAGCACCCGGGATTCGTTGAAAAAGCAGGCGGAGAAGTAATCCGTTTTTCAAGTCGCTGGATTCGACCTTGCAAAAGAGTCCGCTGCCGCCGTTCGAGGTGATCCAGCGTTACCTTGCGCCCGGCGGCTCGATGGCGGTGGACGATGCGAGCGGGCTGCACTTTATGAGCTTCACTTTGCGGCGCAAGGGGAATGATAATAGCGGAGAGTGAGGGAAACAAGGATGAAGGATGAGGGATGAGGGAAATCGCTTGCGGTTTTGCGAATTAGATTGAAGAAACGGCTTTCCTCAATATTATACATTTACATCCGCCCTGCCCTCACCCCCTGCCCCTCTCCCAAAGGGAGAGGGGGGTTTTGGGATTCTTATGCACGCGGAAATTATCGCCATCGGCGATGAAATTGTAAGCGGAGAGCACCTCGATACCAATTCCCCCTGGCTCAGCCGGAGGTTGGAGGAGTTGGGCGTTCGGGTGTTGTATCATTCCACAGTGGGCGATGAGTTGGAGGCTTGCGGAGAGGTTTTTCGCAATGCGATGGGGCGGGCCGATATTGTAATATCGACCGGCGGGCTGGGCCCCACGGCCGACGATCTTACGCGCGACGCCTTGGCCCGGGCCGCCGGCCGGGAGTTGGTGCTTTTTCCCCAGGCCCTGGAACATATCCGCTCGTTATTTGCCCGGCGAAAGCGGGAAATGCCCCCGCAAAACGAGATCCAGGCCATGTTTCCCGCCGGCAGCCGGATGATCGCCAATCCGCACGGCACGGCCCCGGGAATCGATTTGGATGTGCCAAGGCCGGGCAAAAACGCCTGCCGGTTTTTCGCTTTGCCCGGCGTGCCCGCCGAAATGATCGAAATGTGGAACGCCACGCTGGCCTCTGAGATAGGCTTGTTGGCGGCCGGCCAAAAAGTGATTCGCCGCCGGAAGATCAACTGCTTCGGGGCGGGCGAAAGCCAGATCGAAGCCATGCTGCCCGATCTGATCCGGCGCGGGCGCACGCCCACGGTCGGGATCACTGCCAGCAAGACCACGATCAGCCTGCGCATCACCGCCGAAGCGCCCACGCGAAGAAGAGTGCAACGCGCTTATCGAGCCTACGGCCGCGACCATCCGAAAATGCCTGGGCAAGCTGGTCTTTGGCGAAGGCGACGAAGAACTACAGCATGCCGTTATGCGGTTATTGCGGGAAGGAAACAAGACGCTAGCCACCGTGGAATGGGGCACCGCCGGACTGGTCGCCGATTGGCTGGGCGACCATGCTTCGCATGGTGCCCTTCCCGATAGCAGCGAATGTTTTTTAGGAGGCCTGGTGGTACGGAATCGTGAAAGTATGGGCCGGTTGTTGGGATTGGATCAGAATCTATTGGCAAACCTGCCGGCATTGGGCGAACAAGTATCGGAGCACATGGCCGCCGCCTGCCGCCAACGGTTTGGGGCCGATTATGGGCTGGCGGTGGGCTGTTTTCCCGCCTTCGATCCGCAGGAACCCAAGCCGGTTCATCTGGCATTGGCCGATGCCAAGGGCGTAAAAGTAAAGCCTGTGGCATATGCGGGCCATCCGGCCTGGTTAAGAATCTATATTGCCAAACATGCCCTGAATATGCTGCGGTTGGCGATATTGGATACAATATAAGCATAAGAGCTTCTAACAAAATGAAATTAAAGGTCATTTTGTTAGAAGCTCTAAGAAGAAATATCAACAGCGGAGGGTAAATCAAACCAAGCCCACGGGTTGCAAGCCGTGGGCTTAACTGACATTCATTACCTGACATTCAATACACATTTAATTTTTATAAGAGCATGGCGAAAAAAAAGGAAATTGAGATCTTTGCCGAAACTCCCAGTGCTGGAAACATTGCAGCGCCGAATTTGCCTTACAAGCCGCGGGATCCGGAAAAATATCGGCCCGCAATCGGGCTGATCGGTTGCGGGGGGATCACCAAGGAGCATCTTACGGCATACCGTGCCGCTGGTTATCGCGTGGCTGCGCTGTGCGACGTGGTATTAAGCCGAGCGGCCGGCCGGAAGGCCGAATTCTATCCTGAAGCCGAGGTTTATGGCGATTATCGCGAAATGCTCAAGCGCGGCGATATCGAAGTAGTCGATATTGCCACGCATCCGCCCCAACGGGCGGCGATCATTGAAGACGCCTTGACCGCCGGCAAGCACGTGCTCAGCCAAAAACCGTTTGTCCTGGATCTGGACGTGGGCCAGCGCCTGGCCGATTTGGCCGATCGGCGGAAGCTCCGCCTGGCGGTCAATCAGAATGGGCGATGGGCGCCGCATTTTAGTTATATCGGGCAGGCAATCCAAGCCGGATTATTGGGGCAGGTCACGGCCGCGCATCTTTCGGTGCATTGGGACCACGGCTGGGTCAAAGGCACGCCGTTCGATAATGTCAAACACCTGATACTATATGATTATGCCATCCACTGGTTCGACATAGTCACATGTTTCATGGGACGGCGCGAGGCGAAGCAAGTGTATGCCACGGCTGCGCAGCCCGGCGCAGGAAGTCCGGCCGCCGCTTTTGGCGCAGGTTATGATCGAGTACGATGAGGGCCAGGCGTCGCTGGTTTTCGATGGCGACACCCGCTTCGGCAAGGAGGATCGGACGTTTGTCGCCGGCACTGCGGGGTCGATTCTGAGCATTGGGCCCGACTCGCGGCATCAGAAGATTACCTTGCACACCGCCGCCGGACGCGTTGAGCCTAGTTTGGAAGGCTGCTGGTTTCCCGACGGTTTTCACGGGGCCATGGGCGAGTTGCTTCGCGCAATCGAGGAGGATCGGGAGCCTACGAACAGCGCCAGGGATAATCTCCGCAGTTTGGAACTCTGCTTTGCCGCCGTGGCAAGCGCGGAAAGCCGCCGGCCGGTCGCACCAGGGTCTGTGCGTAGGTTAACGGGAAGCTAAACGTTTTTGTTGCGGAAACTAGGGTACCATGCCCACGCTTGTCGTGGGCATGTCGGTAGTGCGATAATACTGCAGCATGTCCACGCAAGCGTGGACATGGCACCCGCATTCGGTACATTTGCCGCCTGTTTTTATTGCAAATTGAACAAAGATTTATTTTGCATCGTTTTCCGTGGGGTTTTCCGTGGAAATTTCCATGCGCAGGGAGCCGATACGGGCGGCGCCATTGGCGTCGGCTTGCAGGCGGAAAACGGCGATCGAATCGGGCAGATCGAAACTCACGGGCACTTTGCCGTCCGCACCGGCAATCAAAAGCGGATTCCAAAACAGCGATTCGGCATAGTCCTCTCTTGCGCCAGTTTGACCGGCGACGTGCTGGTGGGCGTATTGGCGAACGATAAAATGTTCTGTTTTCGCCGGTTCGGTTGGGCCTGAGACGGTCTTTTCACCGCGGGCGGAGTTGCTCCGGGGGATCACTTGTTCGAGTTGGGGCGACGGGCTGGATAAGGCGGCGGTTTCCAAGCGGCGGGGTGGTGGCACTGGCTGAGCCAGTGGCACTGATTGCGCGGCGGTTTTTTCCTCGCTCGGTTTTTTTCCGGTCTTGAGATCATTTTTAGCGGCAGGTTTCGCCGTAGGTGCTTGATACGACAAGAAAGGTACAGCTTGATCGTTCTCGCCGGCAGATCGCAGGGGATTCATTAATAATGCCCCGATGAACGAACAACAGACAATCATCCCCAAAACCGGCAGCCAAAACGCCGCGCCGCGGACAATTCTTAGCAGCCCGAGCATAAATACCAAAAGCAACAATCCCCAAGCGCCGAGAAAACAGATCGTTACAATTGTGTAAAGGGCCTGGCTGCGATCGGCATAATATGTGGCGAGTCTTTTTTGATAGTCGTCCCGGATGCGGCTGAGGTTATCGTACATTATGGGAGGGCCGAATTGGCCGCTTAAGGCCGCCAGGCGGGCGGAGCGGTTGGTTTCGGGAGCCTGTTCGGCGGATTGTACGCCGGGTTTTGTCGGAAAACCGCCGCCAGCCTTGCGTGCCCAACAGCAGATCCAACGCCACGGCCGCCGGCACGGAGGATGATTTGTCTTCGGAAAGATAGAAATCGGCGTTTTCCAGGTCCTCGGGATTTTCGATTTCGGAGGTGAGCAAAAACTGCGTTGTCATGGTGGGTGTATGGTCGCCGGCCAGGGCGAACAAGGCCTGGTCGACCACCGATACGCCCAGGACGGCGGCAACAGGCTCGTTCTTTTCGTTAGTCACCGCCAGCGACATATTCACCTTTTCGCCCGGGGCGTAATGTTCGCGGCAGTCGATGGCGCGGACGTTCAATCGGCGATTCATGAACGGCGGTAGACAAGCCGTTCGGCCAGGGGTTTGGGAAATTGCCGGTCGGATTGAGCGGAGTTAATGGAGTAGTCGAACGCCGTGAGGCGGATGACTCCGCCCACTTCGTCGGGCAGGGGGAGGGCTACCGGATTTATGCCGTTTTCGTTTTTTTTAGTAACCAGAGCGACTTGGCCCACCATAACACCCCGGCACCAGGCCCCGACAACCAGCGGAAGTCCGGCCTTGGATGATCGGATATTGAACTCCAGCATTTCCGACGGGCCGAACACGCCCGTGCCGGTAGTCAGCACAATCGGACAATCGGCCGCTGCGGCGGGCAGCTTTGGTTCATCTTTTATGCCTGCCGGTGCGATGATTTTCAGCCTGTAGGATTCGCCGGGCTGGGGGGTGAAGCTGAATTGGCCCATTCCTTCGCGGATGGTCTCGACGGCGGCCATTGTCCGGCCGTTTTCGTTTACGACCACGCCCGAGATGTGTAAAGGCTTGCCCAGGGGATCTTGGCACACAAAATAAACGCGATTTTCCAAACCGGCCGCCAGATCGCCGCCCTCGGGGTAGAAATGCACGTCAACCTTTCCCAGATTGATGGGAATGGCCTTGGCAATGGTCTCGCGGGCGCCGCCGTCGCTAACGGTTACGGCCAATTGACCGTCGCCGCGGGCGATTTTCTCGGGCAATTTCAGTTCGATGCGGAACGTACCGGCCTTGTCGGGCTGGACGTCCTTTTCCAGCACTGTTTGGCCGTCGACAGTGGCCGAAACATGCAGTTTCGCGGCGAGCGCGGGCCCGCCTTCCGGACGCTTAACGGAAAAATCGGCCGCCACCGTATCGCCGGGAGCGTAACTGTCGCTGAGGAATACCAATTCTTTTTTCAATCGCGGGGGCCGGTAACGGCGGATGAGAAATTTTCGTTTTTCCTCGGGGAAAGATTCGTCCAAACTGCGGACCAGGATACGTGTATTGGCCGCCGGGCAGGTCATCCGGGATGTTATATGTGCCGTTGCCTACGCCGTGGTCGGTCGTGCCGTCGGTCCGGGAATTAGGCAATACTGGCGCCGGCGGGGTCGAGAATTTCATAATGGATGGGAATTTCCCGATCGACGGCCAGGCCGAAGCGCGACAGGCTCAGCGAGCGATAAAAAATGGTTTCGCCCGGCTGATACAAGGGTTTATCGAGCGATAATTGAGTGGCCAGCCGGGCGGGATAGACCGCCAAGGGAGCGGACATCTGCTCGGGGCTGCCGCGATGCTGAGCCATGACCTTTAAGGCTGACATCGGCCGGCAGGGACATGTCGGCCGGAATAGAAACCTGCAAGCGCCCTTGCTGATCGGTAGACTCCTTGCGTCCAAATAGAATTTTTCCATCGGGGGATAAGAGATCGACTTCAACAGGGACGGATACGGCCGTTGCGGTGACCTCGGTAGTGCGGATATCGAACTGGGCAGCCGCTCCGGCCTGCAAAGTCGAGGGACCTGTCACCATCAGCCGCAGATGCTCGGCGGCAATCGCGGCCATCTGGAATCGATGGTAGAAATATCCGGAAATTGAAACCGCCACCAAGGCGAAAGCCGCCAAGCCGACCAGTAATTTTGCCGCTGGGCCGGACTGCCGGACAACGGTTAACGACGGCTTCAGAACCGCTTGGGGCGGCAAGGGTTCTGATGACGTGTTCATGGCGGTTTTCTCCGGATTTTTCCGAAAAGCACTCAGCCCAAGGTAACGCAACTTCTCCTGATTTACAAGGCGGGGCGGAATTGATGTGTTGCCGAAACGATGCGGCATTTACCCTGGTTTTAAATCCACTCTTTTGCCCCGTGCTTTACCATCAAAGCCGGGGTGAGTCGGTTCAGAATTACCGGGGCGACACGCCCCGGATCTGACTTTTCATGCGACCTTCTTTTTTTAGACTCAATAGCTCCGGAAGTGATCATCCAGGGCTAATTTTTTGAGTTGTGCAATTTCAGAACACCTTGAAATAATTTTTTTAATTGCAATAAGCAGAAAAACAGGAATGTCAATTGAACTTAATTCTTCAAAATCAATAGATCGGCACGCTTTTAAAAGGCAGTTCGTGATAATTTAGTGAGTTTTGTTAAACAGGGCAAAGGATTTTGCTTTTTCATTTTGCATTTATGAACTCAAACCAAACATCTTGGAACGAAAATGATGAAAGATTTTTGGATGACAAGCGATATTTTGTTTTCCCTGGCGAGCCGGCTTGAGAAGTTGTTGCTGTTGAGCAGTTGGTAATCGACTAAAAAGAACATCCACTGGGCGTCGCATTTGAATAAATAGGAGACTGTATCTTCCACATGTGGTTGGCGGACTGTTGAAAAGAAAAGTTATGCCGATCAGAAAAAAAATGCCGTACATAGGCTTTTTTAGGATGGATTTCCTGCTGAATAGGGCAAAATTACTGTGTAATTGATCGTTAGCGTGTATTTACCGAGTGATTTTAACGCTAACCATAAAAGACCAAGCAACATCGCCTCTTGAGTCTTCATGAAATAGTCAAATTGCAATTTCAAAGGACTGCGAGATGACGATGTTCGTGAGACTGAACTTATTGATGTGGTGGAAATACTCGGTTGCGGATGTGTTCTGGCAACAGGTTGCACCTCTAAAATGTCCTTTTGGATCAATTTTGGGAAATATTTTTCCATTTTTTAAAAATATTTTCAAAATTATTTTAATGTCCCGGCTGATTGATTTGGGGTGACAGACAAGATCAACTTTTTTAAAGTTTGAGTACCTCTTATGCATCAGATTTTTTTCGTTTGGCGGCGCATTTGATGGACGAATCAGCGTCTGGATAGCAGTTGGGATAGGTATTAAACTACGCTCATTGACGGTGAGACCGAAAAATTTCTTTCCAAATAATTTTAGTATGCTGAAAGCGTGCGGTTGTGCGTGATCGAGGACTGTAAGACGGCAAATAATTTTACCGATCAGGGGGGCGATTTAAGGCGGGAAAAAGAATTGAGATCAGATATCGTAAGTTGTTATTATGCTTGATGTTACGAATATGCGCAAAACTTGCCTCCGATGTTTCCAGGCCGTGCTGATTCGAGTAAGAAATACATGCCGGTTTTACACAGTTGTTTTTTGTCAGTTGGGCATCATCGGTCGATGAAAATACTAGCCGAAAATATGTTCGGACTATGATTATGCTGCTTGAAAATGTCTTGCGGAATGCGCACGACTGCGATCGCCGTGCGAGGCGGGACAAACCGAGCAGCGTAATCGCAGGCAATGATGAAAAAGTTGTTGCAAGAGGTGCGTTGTTCGACCCTTGCACGAGTATCGGCGCGGTGACTCGGCGATAAAAACGAGAAAAATTTTTGCACTATTGCAAAAATTGTACTTGAAATAATTTTGGAAATAGATAACATCATGTAGAGTCAGGTTGTTGATCGACCTGATGGAATTTGAAATTTCTCAAATGGAAAAGGATTTCAAATCGATGTAAGAAACGAACGACGGCTTGTTACGATGCTCGGAGCATCGCGGACAGGATGTCGATGAAGTTCGTTGTCTTGTTTCTGTGGCGATGAGCCGGTCGTACTTCGGCCCCAGCCTGGGGGCGACAAGGCAATCGCCCGGTCCGAATTAGGAGGACGTGTGGTGGCCAAGAAAAAGGTTGCGAAGAAGAAGGTTGCGAAGAAACCGGCGAAAAAGGTAGCCAAGAAGGCGACCAAGAAAAAGGTAGCCAAGAAGAAGAAAAAGTAGCCGACCAGCGGTTAATTAACCGCGCAAACAACCTCTTCGGCACACCGAAGCAGCTACGACGAGAAAGGAACGCCCGGCACGGCTGACCGGGCGTTTCTATTTTCTTGAAATGCCCTTTTTCTCGGGAAAAATGTGCCTTTGTTGATGATTACTGACAATGCCAAGTGACATGTTCAATTTGAATGTACAGATGAGATTTTTAGATTTGCGGCATCCGATACGGGAGTCTTTCCATACAAGCCGGGCAAAATAATAGGGATGAATTTCTCTAGCGTCGATTAAGTCGAAAGTTTGCTGTTTTATCAACTGCCCGCTGCGTATTCATGCTTGCTAAATAGTTAATGTTGGCCCGGATTGTTCATGGATTTACACTAGCCCGAAGCGCAAGCGGGGGATGGCAAAAAGTTTGCCATCGCTTGCGCTTCGGGCTGGTATTTCACTCTCTGCTTTAAAAATCCCAGGCTATGAATAATCCGGGTTAGAGTGCCCAATTTTCACAACTCCAACACTGAATATCAAGGTTTGTGGTCCTTGCAGATGATTATTTACGGATTTCCGCGAGCAGTGGCGGATTTCCGTGGGATTTTCGAATATCCATATATAATAATTCATTCCATTATTAACCTTTATTCTTGCACGCCATAGACATTTCATTTCTTTTCCTTGATGATATGGCTTGGTCGGCATAAATCTTGCTATAGAAGGTCCGATTCAATATGTTCCTAGTTGGGATGGATTGATTTGGTAATATGCGTAATATACGCAAGGGTTTTTGCAGGGCATTTATCTCTCAGTATATTATATGATGCACTATTCATGCGGTGGAGGACTTTAATGGCACACGCAACGGCGGTCAAAGAAGGTTCATTTCTGGCACAGGTTATCGAGGCCACGCCTGGCGGAGAGCGATTATTGCACTGCCTGCAATGCGGCAGTTGCGGAGGGTCGTGCCCGAGCGGCGCCGATATGCAGTATACGCCCCGGACGCTGTTTGCGCTTATCAACGCCGATCAGCGCGAAGCCGTGCTTGCGGCCAATACGATGTGGGCCTGCGTATCGTGCTATTTTTGCACTACCCGCTGCCCGCAAAATATCCCCATAACGGATATTATTTACAGCCTGAAGCGGATTTCCATTGCCGAGGGGATGGCCAAAGACACCGATGCCCCGGCACTGGCCAAGACATTCACCGATTTATTGGACAAATACGGGCGGAGTTTTGAATTCGGGCTGGCGAGCCGATTTTATCTGTTCAACAAGCCTTTGGCCATGCTCAAGATGGGGCCGATGGGTTTGTCGATGTTTACCCGCGGACGAATGGCCCTGACGCCCACGAAAATCAAAAAACTCGAACAACTACAGGCCATCATCAAAAAGGCCAGGGAGATAGGGGCGAAGAGCGAAGGATGAAGGATGAGAATGAAAATTACGAATGTCGAAGCACAAATGACGAAAGAATAACAAAATCCGAAGGACGAAAGTCGCGTACAATAAACTGTAAACTGTAAACCGTAAACTGATTACTATCATGAAATACGCTTATTTTCCCGGTTGTTCGCTGGAGTGCAGCAGTGCGGCCTATGACGTGTCGGTCCGCGCGGTTGCCGATTTGTTGGGCATCAAACTGGTGGAACTCGACGATTGGAACTGTTGCGGGGCAACCGAGTATTTCACCCAGGACGAGTTGACCGCCTGTTCGGTAATCGCCAGGAATTTAGCGCTGGTCGATTCGCAGTTCGATCAGCTTGTGGCGCCCTGTGCCGCTTGTTATCTGAACCTTGCCAAGGTCGATAATCTGATGAGCGAACACGCGGACATGAACGAGAAGATCAACCAGGCCCTGGCCGCCGGCGGGTTGAAGTACAAGCCCGGCCGGGTGCGGGTGCGGCACATCCTGGACGTGATACACACCGACATCGGCGAGACGGCCATCCGCGACAAGGTCGTAAAACCGCTTACCGGGCTGCGGATTGCGCCCTATTACGGTTGCCAGGTGGTCCGGCCGATCAAGGGCGTCGACAGCACCGAATATCCCATGAAAATGGACGAATTGTTCAAGTGGCTGGGGGCCGAGGTGGTCGACTATCCGGTAAAGGCCCATTGCTGCGGCGGACACATGACGCAGATCAGCGAGCCCCAGGCCTTCGAGCTTATCCGCCGGTTGCTGCAAAGCGCGGTGGATTACCAGGCCGACATGATCCTGTGCATGTGCCCGATGTGCCAGTTGAACATGGACGCCTACCAGAGCCGGGTAAACGGCTTTTTCGGACTGAATTTCAAGATGCCGATTATATTTTTCACGCAATTGTTGGGCGTGGCCTTCGGCATCGACCCGAAGACGCTGGGTTTCGGCAAGGAGATCGTCGCCGCCTTGCCGGTGCTTAAGGCAAAGATGAACGGGAAAGCCGCCGTTGCAACATAAAAATAACTGTGACCACTGTGAAACTCGATGAACTTGAATTTAAACGAATATTTCCCCGGTTGTATTCACCCGGGGCTAAATAATCAATTGTCACGGAGAAATTGCCATGGCCGAGAAGATCGGCGTTTACGTTTGTCATTGCGGAAGCAACATTGCCGGCATGGTCGACGTGGAAGAGGTCGCCCGCTGGGCCGGAAAGAACATCAAGGACGTCGCCGTATCGCGCGATTACAAGTTCATGTGTTCGTCGCTGGGTCAGCAGATGATCGAGGACGACATCAAGAAAGAGGGACTTACGCGCGTGGTGGTGGCGGCCTGTTCGCCGCATTTGCACGAAAAAACCTTCCGCCGCGCCTGCCAGAACGCGGGTCTGAATCCTTATTTATTCGAGATGGCCAACATCCGCGAGCACGTCTCCTGGGTCACCAAGAGCAAGGAGGCGGGCACGGAAAAGGTCAAGGCCCTGGTGTCGGCCGCGGCCGAACGGGTAAAGTATCAGCAGCCGCTGGAACCCATGCCGTCAAGGTTAACAAGGCCACGCTGGTCGTCGGCGGGGGCATCGCCGGGTTGCAGGCCACGCTGGAATTGGCCGACGCGGGCTATCCGGTGTACCTGGTCGAGCGCGAGCCGTCGATCGGCGGGCACATGGCCCAGTTCGACAAAACATTCCCCACCCTGGATTGCTCGGCCTGCATCCTCACGCCGAAGATGTCGGAAGTCGGGCAGCACGAGAACGTGACCATGTATTCTTATTCCGAGTTGGAAGAGGTAAGCGGATCGGTGGGCAATTTCAAAGTCAAGATTCGCAAGAAGGCCCGCCATGTTGACCCGGTAAAATGCACGGGCTGCGGCATCTGTGTGGAAAAATGCCCGCGAAAGATCATCGACAACGTTTTCGAGGCCGGCATGGGCTATCGCAAGGCGATTTACACGCCGTTCCCCCAGGCCGTGCCGCGGATCCCGGTCATCGACACTGAAAACTGCACCTGGTTTACTCGGGGCAAGTGCCAGGTGTGCTCGAAGGTCTGCCCGACCGCCGCGATCGATTACGATCAGAAAGACGAGATCGTCGAGCTTGACGTGGGCAACATCGTTCTGGCCACCGGCTGGAAATTGTTCGACTGCAAGCGGATTCCGCAATATGGCTTCGGCCGCCTGGCCAATGTATATTCGAACATGGAATTCGAGCGGCTCTGCAATGCCGCCGGCCCGACCAACGGCAAAATCGTGCTCCGCGACGGCAAGACCGAGCCGCAATCGGTGGCCATCATCCACTGCGTGGGCAGCCGGGACGTGAATTTCAACGAGCATTGCTCGTCGGTCTGTTGCATGGCCGCGCTGAAGTTCGGCCACCTGGTTTTGGAAAAGACCAATGCCCAGGTGTATTCGTTCTACATCGACATGCGGACGAACCAGAAGGATTACGAGGAATTTTATCAACGCCTCTTGACCGAAGGCATGCACTTTGTCCGCGGCAAGGTGGCCGAAGTGACCGACGCCGCTCGGAATCCGTCCGAGGCGGGCAAACTGATCGTGCAGTTCGAAGATACGCTGATGGGCAAGCAGCGGCGATTGCCCTTCGACATGGTGATCCTCATGGGCGCCTTGGAACCGCAGGCCGACGCCAAGGAACTGGGCCTGAAGTGCGGCATTTCCTGCAACATGCAAGGGCTGGTTCACCGAACGGCATCCGAAACTCGATCCGGTGGCCACCATGACCGACGGCATATTCGTGGCCGGCGCGTGCCAAGGCCCCAAGGACATTCCGGCCTCGGTGGCCCAAGGCGCGGCAGCGGCCGCGCGGATCTCGGGCATGATTACCAAGGGCACCGTGATGATCGAGCCCATCGTGGCCTCGATCAACGAAGACGATTGCTCGGGCTGCCGCATATGCAACACCATGTGCCCGTACAACGCCATCGAATTCGACGAAGAGAAAAAAGTCAGCCGCGTGATCACCGCCTTGTGCAAGGGCTGCGGCACCTGCGTGGCCGCCTGCCCGGCCGGAGTGATCACCGGGGCGCACTTTAATAATCAACAAATCTTCGCCGAGATCGACGGCATCCTCTGGGACGCCAAACCGGCGGAAAAAGAAGCGGCGATTGCAAATTGAAAATTGCAATTATCACCTCATCAAGGGAGGTAAGATAAAACATGCAGAAAAACACACAAGTTATTGGTAATGTTGGTTTATATTATGTTTGTTATCATCTGTCTCGCCTTGGCTGGAATGCAATGCCCACATCTCGGAATGCCAAAGGTATTGATGTTGTTGCATATGATTCAGATTGTAAGAAGATGATTACTTTTCAAGTCAAAACATTAAGTAAACGATCACCTGTGCCGCTTGGAAAATCTATCGAAAGACTTATGGGCGATTTTTGGATTATAGTAAACAATATTGTCACCGAACCAACTATCTATGTAATGACACCCAATGAAGTAAAGAAGATGGCGCATCGTGGAGTAAAAGGCGACATAGTTTCTTTTTGGCTTCAACCAAAATCTTACGAAGTCAAAGAATTCAAGAATGCATGGGAGAGAATAGGAAATCCGTGAAACAATTAATCAGAAAAATTGGCCCGTTGGGCCGAAAAAAATTTATTGAATCCAAACCGGTCCCCAGGGCGTTGCCCTGGGCTAGGAGAATCTCCGCCCCTTCGGGGCTGTAATCTGAACCCTGAACCCTGACCACTGAACCCTGAACCCTAAAATGTCCGACACACAATTTGAACCCAAAATCGTGGGATTTTTATGCAACTGGTGTTCGTATCGGGCGGCCGACCTGGCCGGCACGGCGCGAATCAAGTACGACACCAACGTCCGCATCATCCGCGTGATGTGCTCCGGGCGGGTCGATCCCACGTTTGTGCTAAAGGCCCTGGCCCTGGGCGCGGACGGCGTGATGATCGCCGGGTGCCATCCGGGCGAGTGCCATTACATCGAACAGAATTATAAAGCCATGCGGCGCTACCACATGCTCAAGCACACGCTGGATGCGCTGGGCGTGGAGCCGGATCGGGTGCGCCTGGTCTGGGCCTCGGCGGCCGAGGGCCAATTGCTGGCCGAGCAAATCGACAAGCTGGTCGAGGACATCCGCAAACTGGGCCCCTTGAACTGGCCGGCCAACTGGGCGGAAAACGGCCAGCGCCTGGAAGCCCTAAAGGCAATTGCCCACGAACACGAAGAGGCGATGGAGGTGAAATCATGAGTGCAAACACCGCCAAAACCAAGGGCAAGCTGGCGATATACTGGGCCGCTTCCTGCGGCGGATGCGAAATCTCGATTCTAGCCATCGACGAGAAAATCCTCGACGTGGCCGCGGCGTTCGATATCGTAATGTGTCCATGCGTAGCCGACGGCAAAGTCCGCGATATAGAAAAAATGGCCGACAAGGAAATCGACGTCTGCCTTTTCAACGGCGGCATCCGCACCAGCGAGCAGGAATACATGGCCCAACTCATGCGGCGGAAATCGAAGGTCCTGGTGGCTTTCGGCTCTTGCGCAAGCGAAGGCTGCATTCCGGGCCTTGGTAATATGAGCAATCGCCAAGAGATTTTCGACGCGGTTTATAAGGAAGGCTCGATGACCGGGCCGGTCAATCCCCAGGACATACGTCCGCAAACCGAAACGAAGACGGCCGAAGGCACGCTGCATCTGCCCATGTTCTACGACACGCTGAAGACGCTGGATCAGACGGTCGAGGTGGATTATTATCTGCCCGGCTGCCCGCCCGAGGCGGAGAACATCTGGAAGGCGATCGTGGCGATCCTGGAGGGCAAGCTGCCGCCGAAGGGTTCCGTCATCGGGGTAAACACCACGGTTTGCGACGAATGCCCGCGCACTCGGAACGAAAAGAAGATCAAAAAATTCCACCGCACCTGGGAAATTATTCCCGACGATACGACATGCCTGTTGGAACAGGGCCTGTTGTGCTGCGGGGTGGCGACTCGGGCGGGCTGCACCGCGCTTTGCCCGCAGGTCAACTCGCCCTGCATCGGCTGCCACGGCCCGAACACCGGCGTGGAAGACTATGGCGCCCGGCTTGTTAAGCGCGTTTGCCTCGGTGATCGACTCCAACGATCCGGATGAGATCGACCGAATAATCAAGGACGGCATTCCAGACCCGGTGGGAACGTTTTATCGCTTCAATTTGGCGAAGAGCCAATTACGGAGGAAGAGCAAGAAGGCATTGGCCGGCGGCAACGGAGTCGCCGTGAAATAAATATTGCAAATTGAAAATTGCAAAATGCAAATTTCAATTTGCTGACATAAAGCCGCGACCGTCGGTCGCGTAAAAAGAGATAATAACAATAATCGTTTAGCTGGCGTACAAGTTCGCCGCGTAGGAGCGTTTACCGATGAAGCGTATTTCGATTGATCCCATCACCCGGCTGGAAGGTCACGGCAAGATCGACATCTTCCTTAACGACGAAGGCGACGTGGCCAACGCTTATTTGCAGATTCCCGAGCTTCGGGGATTTGAAAAATTCTGCCTGGGCCGGCCGGCCGAGGACATGCCGAACCTGACCGCGCGGATTTGCGGCGTGTGTCCCGAGGCCCATCACATGGCGGCCACAAAGGCGCTGGATGCCCTGTTCCACGTCGATCCGCCGCCGACGGCCAAAAAGCTCCGCGAGCTTTTTTACAGCATCTTTTACGCCACCGACCACACAACGCACTTTTACGCCTTGGGCGGGCCGGATTTTGTCGTAGGGCCCGATGCCCCGCCTGCTCGAGCGCAACATCCTGGGCGTGGTGGCCAAGGTGGGCATGGACGTGGCCAAGCAAGTGCTTGAAAATGCGGCACGACGGGCATGAACTCATCAAAATGATGGGCGGCCGGCGCGTGCATCCCAACTGGGGCCTGCCCGGCGGCGTGAGTTGCGGGCTGAATGAGGAAAAACGCAAGGAAATCGAAGCCCGGGGCCGCGAGGCCGTCGATTTCGCCAAGTTCTCGCTGAAAATTTTCGACGACGTGGTGCTGGCAAACAGCGAGTACGTGAAACTCATCACCGGCGACATCTACGTCCACAAAACCTACAACATGGGCATGGTCGATGCCCAAAACCGCACGAACTTTTACGACGGCAAGATCCGCGTGACCAGTCCCGCCGGCAAGGAACACGCCAAATACGATTGCTCGCAATATCGCGAGTACGTGGCCGAGCGAGTGGAGCCGTGGTCGTACCTGAAATTCCCATATCTGAAGAAGATCGGCTGGAAAGGATTTGTCGACGGCGAGGACTCGGGCGTGTACAAGGCCACTCCGCTTTCGCGCTGCAACGCGGCCGACGGCATGGCCACGCCATTGGCCAACGCCGAGTACAAGCGGATGTACGAAACACTGGGCGGCAAGCCGATCAATCACACGCTGGCCACGCACTGGGCCCGGCTGGTCGAGTTGCTATATGCCGCCGAGCGCTGGGTGGAGTTGGCCGTCGATCCGCAGATAACCAGCAAGGAATATCGCGTGTTGCCCACGCAAACGCCGACCGAAGGCGTGGGCTGCGTCGAGGCCCCGCGCGGCACGCTCACGCATCATTACACCACCGACGAGCGCGGAATTCTAACAAAAGTCAATCTCATTGTCGGCACGACCAACAACAACGCGCCCATCTGCATGTCGGTCAAAAAAGCCGCCCAAGGACTTATTAAAAAGGGCGTAGTCCGCGAAGGACTGCTGAACATGGTCGAGATGGCCTTCCGCGCCTACGATCCCTGCTTCGGCTGCGCCACGCACAGCCTTTGGGCACGGCTGGTCGAACTGCTCTATGCGGCTGAGCGCTGGGTGGAATTGGCCGTCGATCCGCAGATAACCAGCAAGGAATATCGCGTGCTGCCCACGGAAACGCCGACCGAAGGGGTAGGCTGCGTCGAGGCCCCGCGCGGCACGCTAACGCATCATTACGCCACCAACGAGCGCGGAATTCTGACGAAAGTAAATCTCATTGTCGGCACGACCAACAACAACGCGCCCATCTGTATGTCGGTCAAAAAGGCGGCGCAGGGACTGATCAAAAAAGGCCAGGTCCGCGAAGGCTTGTTGAACATGGTCGAAATGGCCTTCCGCGCCTACGATCCGTGCTTCGGCTGCGCCACGCACAGCCTGCCCGGGCAGATGCCGCTGGAAGTGACGATCCGCGGACCGGAAGGCAACGTGATAGATACGCTATCGCAATACGTGTAACATATTATCCTGAGTTGTTGACAATCCTCCAATCAGGCGATAGGATTGATATAAAAGGAGGGATAAAAATGTTGCGTCCGGAAAAACTTCGAGATGAGCTTCGCCGCCAGCCGTTCGTGCCATTGCGCATTCATTTAACCGACGGTAAAACCTACGATATTCGCCACCCGGAAATGGCAATGGTTACTTCCCGGGAGGTTTATATTGGGTGTGGAGAAACTGCTCCTGGAAGCGGAGTTGCCAGAGAATGCGACTTGGTCTCGTTGCTGCATGTCGTTCGAGTGGAGCAATCGCCTTTCGCCTCTACCGCATCATAAAAGAAACGCTTTATGGAGGAAGATATTGGTCCCCTCTCCCGCCAAGAGGGGTCTAGGGTGAGGGCGATTCAAGACGATTTAATTCTTGATTTGTAATCAATTTTGGCATTGATGCAGATTCTAAGGATATTTTACTTTCATTTCATATTCCTCTTGTATTTCCCGCGAAAGACCTTCTAAATCTGGGAAAAGTGTTGTTTCTGTTATACCAGATATTTTTAAATCATGTCTGATTTCTTTTATTTTATCCTTATCTCCGGTCATTAATATTTTGGCAAACTGTGCATCATCCGGGAATTTTTCCATTAAATTCCAAAAACCATTTTTTTCTTTGCCATGAATTGTGAACACGCTTCTTTGGGCAATGATCCGAACATCAATATGCGGAGGAAATACGGCTACAGGATATTTAGCTGATAGCTTATCCTCGCGGCGTAAATACTCATTAATAATCTTATCTTCTTTATAATGCTTTCTTGCCCAATAATCAGTATAAAGTATAAGTGATTTATATTTGAATGTCTCCGGATCTTTCAATGCAGCTTCATTTATAGTCTCATTTACATGATTTAACCATGACGGATTCAGCATCCAAACACATGGACAATCAACACGGCAAGGGATATCAATGGCTCTAATAGCAAAATAAAGGGCTATTAAAGCGCCTTCAGTCCAATCTAGAAGACGTGTTGGATATCTGTAATGCTGCATCAAGTGTAGATATTCGCCCTTATGAAAAGGTTGACTGTTTTTGAGAAATGGGCATGCTCTACGGGCAAATTCAGCCCTCATGTCTTCTGCATCCCCAACAGTTTCTTCATTATAATCCCAGCCTAGAACTTCATTACCCCGATAGATGCCTGGAATCAGATCGTATTTTGCTTTTTCACAACCTCTGAACCAAGGCAATTCTTGCGGGTCCAATTTAATTCTTGATTTCCATTCATCCCAATTTTCATTAATACAAGCCAAATAATCCGCAATAGAGTGAATTTTTTCTGAAATATAGTAACTAACTTCGTCTTTATTTTCTCTTTCAAATTTCCAAGACATAAAATTGCCCTCCAAATTATGCTGTCTGCCACGGTTATTCAATTCCACTCATTTTATATGAACATATGTAAACTTACAAGAAGGGGCTTGTTTTCTTATTCGATTCTCGCCCGGCCCTCACCCTAACCCTCTCCCAAAGGGAGAGGGGACTAGTTTCAATCGAAATTATGTTCCCAGCCTTGGGGAGCTAGCGGGCGGGGAGATTCTTGCTTTTCACGTCGCCATAGGCCGGATTCGGCGGTGAATTCACCGAGGTCTGTGATCTGAACATCAAGCGGCTGGTCGGACAATATTTTTTTAGCTTCGTCCTGCGGAACGGCCAGGAGGAGTTCGAAATCTTCGCCGTCGCCTAGTGCGTGATCGAGCGGGGAAATGCCGTCGGTACGATCTTTGGACAAACGACGGGCGTCGTCGGAGAGGGGAATAGAGTCGGTTTGCAGGACCGCCCCGCAACCGCTTTCTTTGGCCATGCGGGCAAGATCGATCGACAGGCCGTCGCTCACGTCGATGCCGGCGTGTAACCGATATCGCTCATTTAACAGTAAGGCTTCTTCCACGCGGGGTTGGAAATCGAAATGCTTGCCTAGAATGCTGCCGCCGAAAGTCCCGGTGGCGAGGATTCTATCGCCCGGCTTGGCCCCGCCGCGGCGGAGCGGACCGCGCTGGGTGACTTTGCCTAAAAGCGTGATGCTAATGACCAGGGGTCCGTCCCAACTGTTGGTATCGCCGCCGGCAAGGGCCAGATTGTATTTTTCGGCCAAGGGCAGCATGCCTTCGAACAGAGATTTGGCCAATTCCATGCCGTTTTGCTTGGGTAAGACCAGGGCCACAACGCCTGCCAGGGGTTGGGCGGCCATGGCGGCCAGATCGCTGAGATTAACGGCCAGGGCCTTGCGTCCCACGCGCTTGGGATCGTCGCCGCGGGAAAGTACGAAATCGACGCCATCGGTCAAGGCGTCGACGGTAATCGCGCACTGGTCCACGCCGGCCATGCTCAAGACGGCCGCATCGTCGCCGATCCCCAGTTTAAGAAGCGGATGCGGCGGCAATCGTTCGCGGAGCCAGGCGATAAGGGCGGATTCCATAAGTGGAGGCCCGCGCTCCCCTTACGGGTCGCGGCTAAACTGACAACCGGAAACTGTGAACTGTAAACATAATACTGTAAACTTACTCCCCGTACAATTCCGGAAACACTTCCTCGGGCAGGCCCTGCTTGCGGATGGCATTGCGGATTTTGGCGACGGATTCGAACTTGTAATTGGCCACGGTCTGCTCGGATATACCCAACTGATCGGCGACTTGTTTATTGGACCAGCCGCGGACGAACAGCAACTCGGCGCATTTGAGTCTGTCCCATTGCCCCTGGCGGCGCCAGTGGTCGATCTGATCGCCGAGTGCGGCAACCAGGGCGTCTTCTTCCAGGTGGCGGCGTTCGCGGCTGCGGGCGATGCTGCTGGCCGGGCGTCCGGGGCCTTGCGGTTCCCAATCGCTGCTATTGGAGGAGTCGGGAACCAGGGGCAGGGCAGGGCGGCGGCCTTCGCGGCGCAAATAATCGGTCAACTTGTGGGCGGCGATGGAAAAAAGATATCCTTCCAGCGAGCGGCGCTGGTCGTAATTCGGCAGGCTGGTCAGAAATCCGATAAATGTTTCCTGCACCAGGTCTTCGGCCACGCCGCGATGTTTGGTGCGGCTTTCGACAAAGGCCAAGAGCCGGCCTTCATATCGAGCGATAAGTTCATTCCAGGCGTCGGGCTCGCCCGCGCGGATGCGATCGATCAATAGATTATCGGACTGGCTGGAAGCGGGCACGATGGAAGTTCTCGGTTTACAGTAATCAGTTCACAGTTTTCCGTTCACAGTAGTGTATATTTAAACTGAAAACTGTGAACTGACAACTGTAAACCCATCAGGCCAAAGATCTCAAAACCAGAAATCCCATGGTTACTATTATTAGTATGGCGAATCCGGCGGCTGCCCGCAAGCGTTTGCGATAGGCGCCTTTGGTGGACAGGTCCAATTTCAGATAGCCCCAAAATACGGCCAAGAGTAGCCAGAGGCTGATAAATCCCGTGCCCACGATGGCAGCGCGATTGTTTAACAACCGAACATTTATTGCATCGTTGATTAGTGTTTTCGCCTTCTGGTCGAAATTCAAAAGCAAGTGTATTTGGGTCATCTTGCCAAATGAAAAATCCTTGGTTTCTGGATATTCGGCCACAACCAATTGGCTCAATTGTTCGGGCGATAGTTGCACGTAGCCCGCCGACTGGCG
The DNA here is from genome assembly GCA_963844755.1 of Pirellulales bacterium. Classification (GTDB taxonomy): domain Bacteria; phylum Planctomycetota; class Planctomycetia; order Pirellulales; family Thermoguttaceae; genus JBEKIK01. Next base: position 3,677 of record CAWJPM010000005.1, on the reverse strand, counting down.
TCCTGCGGGTATCTTTCCACGAAATGGTTCACGGCGGACTGTAGAACTTCGGGGATTTTGGCCTCACATTCCAGCAGAGTGCTATAGGGATCGGTGGATACGTTCATTATAGGCATCGCCTTGTGGGCTTTATCACAATTTGATAATATGCGGGAAATGCCGTTCCCTTGCCGGCCAGCCATAAAAATGGGGGTTTGCCGACCCAGTCGGGCTGTTTCGGCGCAGAAGGAGTTTTCGCGGTTTCGGCGGAATCGGATATATTCGAGGCTGTAGACTCTACTGTGGCGGCTATCGGAGCTTTTGCCGTTTCGACAGAACCGTTCTTAGCCGGAGATTCTTTAGGCGAGGCGCCATTTTTCAAGGAGTCCTTTGCCGGCGCCGGCTGTTCCGGGGCCGTATTGGCCTGGAAAGACGCGTCAGATGCGACTTTTGTGGAATCCTCCGGGGTGATGCCTATCTGGGGATTCCCTTCCTTCATTCTTTCGGTCATTGCCTTTGCCAATGTTTGCCCGATGGAATTTATTATAAACGACGATCCGGAGATAGTAACGTGTCCGAGATCCTGAAAATTGATGTGCAAAGTGCTGACTTTCTCGGAAAGTTATTCCGGTTTTTCCAGTTTCAAAGGCTGTGCAATGGCCTTGCAATAATATTGGATCGCCGATTCGTATGCTTGGACGATTTGCTTGGAATTAGGTGCGGGCGTGTTGTCCGGCTGGGATTGCGAGGGCTGGAGCATGGGGCCCTGCGGGCCGTAACCCGGCGGGAGAGGTATCGCAGAGCCCGGCGGCTGGTTAGATGTGTGGCCAGGCGGGTTGGGTTCCGGGATACGGAACCGTGGGTACGGGACTATATGATTCAAACCAGAAAAGCCCGGCGACGATAGGGAGAATCAAGATCGATCCGACCACCAGCAAGACGATGCCGAGGGTGCGGGTTTTGGGAATCGATAGCATGGCAACGGTAAATGCCAATCCTGCCAGAAACAACAATCCGAGTACGGCCAGCAAGCCAAATGCAAACCAGGTTGGCTGCAGAGAGGAATGTGTTGCGAGGGGATATGTGGGCGATACTTGCGAGTCTTTTGCCCATTCACTTGCAGGCTGGCCGGCAATTTGGTCTTCAATTTGAACGTTGGGAGCAGAGACGCTGATCGTGCTGTTTTCATCGCTGGTTTGTGAAATTTGTACGGCAGGTTGGGGCAAATCGAAATGGACCGTCCGATTGGTTCTTGAGGCGATACCGAAGAAATGTGATATCCAAAAATGCCAAAGAACGCCAATGCTAAAACTGAACATAAAAGTATAACGGCGACAGTGCGCGTCTTGCGAAATAATAACAATAGTACAAAGGCAGTTAGCAAAAGCATTAACAAGGTACTTGGATGTCCAAAATGGTGAATATTACCATAGCCATATCATGACTCCGTTTTTCGGAGGCCGTTGTTTAGCCCGATGAATAAAGGCGGGTTTTGGGGTAATTGTTTTCGTTCCAGCACAACGCGGGAACGTATATTTTTTGAGCAACCGCGGGTATATTCACCCTGAGATAAATATACTTATTGTTATGTTTTCCGCTTTAGTTTCCGGGGATGGGCCCAGGGGCTGGATAGTTGCACGGTTACAGAAATTGCGCCGGCGGCCATGGGCAGCCAGGGTTGGGGGAAATCCAATATCGCGGCGATGATCATGGCCATCAGCACGGTAACCAAGAGCGTCCAAATCCTGAGGCGCTTTGTGCGAAGCGGGTCGGCCTGTCGCCACCAACGGAGGATGAAGAACAATGCGCCGAAGACGGCCAGATAAGCCATCAACATGGGCCGGCCGTCGCTGTAAAAATTCTGTGGCAGATTGTAGTTGGGAGTGCGGTCAAAGATACGGCGACGGAGGCAAAGAGACCATAAACAACATGGCAGTGTAGTAGGCCAGTTCGCCAAGGCCCAATCCCAGCACCATCATTACAAACCGCCTCAGCGCCGCATCGCCGTAAGAACCTTCCCAAAGCTTAGACGGAATCAACACCGTCCATGCGCCCGCTATAGTTGTCAACAGCAGCCAGGCACATTGCTCGGGCTTGGGGGCTTTGTTGAAGAAATAATTGCACACAAGCGTCATGACCACGGTCATGGCCCCGGCCACCAAGGAGCTTAATAGTAAGGAGCCGAGCAGTTCGGCGACTCGTTCCCGGGGCGTGCCCAGCACCAAGGCCGGTATGGCTTTTTCAAAACGTTTTCTGGCGTCCCTTAATTCCTGTTTTCGTTGTTCCTGGATGTTGGACGGAGATGCGCCGGGCGAACCTCCAAGCGGCGATTGAGGCGAGGGCGGCGAAACCGGGTGTCGCACGGTCGCCGGTCGCGGCCCTTGCAATGCCAGCACGATCGCTCGAACCACGCGATATATGCCATAGGTTATGAGCAAACTGACGGCGACGGGCAATATCGCGCCGAAGCTCGAAATAAACACTAATACGCCCGCGATATAAATCGCTATCTTGGCTATGGGGGGAAGATTCGCTTCATCCCAGGTTTTGCGGATTTTTGCCCAGTTTTGCTTGATGGCGCGGAGGACCGGTTCGTCGTCGGCGGTTTGCGCCAGGACTATGGTTTCGGCCAGATGTTTTTTGGCGTCTTTTTCCGGGGGAACGTCGGCCGCGTAAGGCCGGCCCGACGGCAATCGGCCGTCGCCCGGAAACGTTTGCTTGGGTTGCGGCAGGGCGGCGAGCATTTCGGCCGCGGAGCGATAGCGGCGATCAGGGTCTTTTTCCAATGCCTTGGCCACCACGTCGCGGTAGGGATCGGCGAGCATGGAAACATCGGGCTTGGCGGTAAGGTGTTTCATCAGCACCTCGCCCACGCTCTCGCCTTCAAAGGGCACCCGCCCGGTGAGCATCTCGTATAGAATGATTCCCAGGGCGTAAACGTCGATTTCCTTGCCGTAGCGGCCGTTGGCCACTTCGGGGGCCATGTAGTGGACGGTGCCTATGCTTTCGGTGTGTCCGGAGCGGCGGGAGCAGGAGATGAATTTCGAGAGGCCGTAATCGCCCACCTTTACCACGCCTTCGTTGGAAAAGACGTTGCCGGGCTTTAAATCGCGATGCACTATGCCGTGGTCGTGCAGATAGGCCACAGCCGCCCCGATGCCGTGGATCCAGGCCAGCACTTCATCGACCGGCATGCCGTGGGGATTATTGTCCACGGCGTCTTGCAGGCACAGGCCGCTGACGTATTCCATTATAACCCAGGTGTCGCCCTGGGCGTCCTGGCGGATGTCGTAAAGGTCGATGAGGTTGGGATGTTTTATATTAAGGCACTGGCGGATGCCGCGGAGTTCGACGTCCAGATTTCGGCGGATGAGTTTCAGGGCGACTTCCTTGCCGGCGTCGCTCAGGGCGTAATAGATTTCGCCGAATCCGCCCTGGCCAACTCCGCGTTTGATGGTGTAGCCGTCCAAGGGGCGCGATCCGCCGGGATAAATGAATTTGGCTGCCTGATATGAGGCGAGCCGGACATTGCACCCGGGGGCGGGACTACGGCGGATTTCGGCGTTTTTTGTCCGTTCGGTTCCAAGGCAGTAACCATATCTTTCATGGCGGCATCGCTCCCGGGCAGTTCCGGCAACCGGTTCGACCCGAACCATTATTATAACATCCCGATCCACACTATACCGCGACTTAAAGGT
>CAWJPM010000004.1:0-149070 GCA_963844755.1 Pirellulales bacterium | reverse complement strand
CGCCGCATAGCACCACTCCGTCTGCATGTTCCAATATTCGGTTTATGTCGTCTTCATCGGTCAAGGGTGGAATGATTACAGGTATGGCCCCGGCCTTAATCAGGCAGTTGTAATAGCCGGCGGCAAGATAAGAAAAAGCAGGAGCGTCTTTCCGCGAGGAACGATAGTCGCCGTTCAGAATAATCAACGGTTTAGCAGCCATTGCACACTCCTTCCTGGACACTTCCTGTGCCCAAATAGTGCGGAAGCCGGAGAAAAAAGGCTGAAAAAGAATCGTGGCAATTCGGCTTGGCCGCGTATACAGAAGTGGGAAGAGTTTTCTGGGCGTTCCGTCAAACGCCGGGAAAACTAAGCTTAATGCTTAGGAAGCTGGGCCGAAACGCCATTCCATGGCGTCCGGTCCGCCGACCTTACCCACCGGTCCGTAGTGCCCGGCCCTGGGCACGTTTACCGGGGCGATTTCCTTATCAAATGGCCTCGTACTCCTCATAGCTTCGACATGTCACCGTCGATTGAAGTCCAAGTCACGGCAGAGTTTATGTAATCGTTAAAATCTTCTCAACCACCCCGGCTATTTTGTGGTGCTTTACCACTTTCCCTACCAGGGGTTGTATTGACAGCACTGCTTGCATTGTGGTATTCCACAATCGGCTACACTAGCCCGAAGCGCAAGCGAGGTCAATTTGGTTTTAAAAAACATTCGATCTCTCGCTTGCGCTTCGGGCTAGTGTTTTCAATACTGTAAATGACTAAAATGTTACGCAATCAGCAGTTTGTTTGCATACTTGAATTTAAACTGGGCCATAAGATTCCAATGTTATATCAAAACGTCTGCCTGGAAGCCATTTCATACACTCTGCCCGATGAAATCGTGACCTCCGACGATATCGAGGCCCGATTACAACCTCTCTATTCACGCTTAAAACTGCCCCAGGGCCGCTTGGAACTGATGACCGGCATCCATGAGCGGCGATTTTGGCCGCCGGGCATGCTGCCCAGCGAAAAAAGCGTCGAATCGGCCGAAAAAGCTCTTAATGCGGCCGGTATCGATCGGCAACACATCGGCGCACTGATCCACGGCTCGGTGTGCCGCGATTTTCTCGAGCCCGCCACCGCCTGCGGTGTGCATCATCGCCTGGGCCTGCCCCAGCAGTGCATGGTCTACGATGTTTCCAATGCCTGCCTCGGTTTGCTCAACGGTATGGCCCAAGCGGCCAACATGATCGAACTCGGGCAGATTCGCGCGGCCGTGGTCGTCGGCACCGAAAGCGGCCGGGCACTGGTCGAAAACACCATCCGCGAACTAAATTCCAACACCTCGCTTTCGCGCAACGATATCAAACTGTCCGTCGCATCGCTAACGATAGGCGCCGGCAGTGCGGCCATAGTGCTTTGCCATCGCGAACTGAGTCGGACCGGCAACCGCTTGCTGGGCGGAGTGGTGCGGGCAAACACCGATCAATGCGCCCTTTGCCAAAGTGGGCGCGACGAATCGGCCGACGCGGGGATGCAGCCCCTCATGCAAACCGATTCCGAAACGCTCATGCGCGAGGGAATCGCGGTTGGGAAACTGGCCTTCGACGATTTTCTGTCCGAGTTGGGCTGGCAACGCGGCGACATCACCAAAACCTTCTGCCACCAGGTCGGCAAGGCACATCAAAAACTGATGTTCGAAACATTGGGGCTCGATCCGAAAATCGACTACACCACGCTGGAATACCTGGGCAATACCGGCTCGGTCGCTGCCCCCATGACCGCCGCCATCGGCATAGAAAACGGCCGCCTGCAAAAAGGCGACAAAGTGGCAATGATGGGCATCGGCTCGGGAATTAACGTGATAATTCTTGCGCTGGAATGGCAACAATAGAATCTTTATGTTGAGTTTTGAACTCAATTTCGCAATAGCAGCAATTATATATAGATTAGATCCTTCTTTTAAAAAACAATTTCCCACCAAATCCCAATAATGCCATGCATAAGAGTAAAAGAGGGGTAGTTTCCGGGGCTGGATTATATGTATATGTCAAAATACCATCTCCCCATATTTCTTTGGCTGCATAATAGGGCATTATAGAAAGATTTTCATCACAGGTGAAATTAATATTGTAATCAGCTCCATATCCTAGCCACATAAAACCCGTACCTATAAAATCTTCAAATCCAGAATAGATCGTATCAGAACCTGAAATGCTGAAACCATCACCAATATTGGGATAACCTTCATCGACAATATCAATACTATCAGACCCCATACCATCTTGGATTCCATCAAATGGACCAACAAACCCATATTCACGATTACCAATGCCATTTCCATAAACAGAACCTAACCAACAAGATCCTGTTATCCAAAAACATACATTTCCTCCTTGATTCGGATTCAAATTTTCCACTGCTATTATCCATGGACAAAAATTTATATTTGCTTGTAATTGAATTGATTGAAGAGTTCCTAATGTAGGATCGAATCTAGGAACGACTGCATGAGCCGGAGAATTAAAACTTAATGTATAGGATATGAAATCGGCAGAAACTCTTGCTGAACTCACCATGCTAACTATACAAATAAAAAACAATCTTTTCAATAAAACAAACGATCTTTTCAATTTTAACGACATTGCATCATATCCTTTTTCAAATAATGTTAGTCTGCGAATCGTTAATTGCTGTATCGTGTTTGCGCATAATCGCCCGGAAATAGCCGATGATTCTTTACGAACTAGGAATTTGCCAGAATGGCCCTGCAAAGAATTTGCAAAAAGTCTGCAAAATATCAGGGCCGCAATCGCTGCCTCAGTATTAGTTCAAAGGCAAAATATATCAGAGTAGTCCAATGTATACCACCCACCACAGTTGTCAATAGTTTCAGCACATTTTCTAGGGAAAACCATACTATCGTGGGGGGGCTGGCATCGGAAGCAAACGAAGAACTGGGGTAGGAATTGAAGCAACCACTGAAAATCATCAGAGACGGGAATACGGCACGGTTTTTAAACGTTAAGCCATCGTTTCGCCCAAAAAGCCCGCTCTTTTTCGGATAGTTTGTAGACTTTAATGATCCGCCGGACCAAGCGTGTGGAAATCCCCTTGGTCGTAGATTTCAAAGCGGAAATTCGGTTTGGATGATAACCGACTTTGGCGGCGAACGCCTTCACGCTGCCGTCGGCGAATTCCCAGATGAAACGTTCAAGAACATCGCCAGGAGTCGGTTGTGGTAGAGTTTTTAAAAATGCTTCTGTTTCTTCGGGGGTGAGAAATTGAGTATTGTCTACCACATGTACAGACCCATTCTTTCTGGGAATGAGTGTCAAACACTTTCCGGCTCCTACGCCACGCTCGATTTCTTTAAGTGATTTTGCCGAGAGTACCTGAGACATATGCTATCCTCCTAATAATTATGGGGCGTAATTTCGAGAGCCTCCACAATCAAATCATGCTCAAATATTTCGAAAAATGACGCGCCATCTTTTATCCAATCTGGTAGATTTTTGACCTATTCTGTTGCCTTTCAGGGCATGTGTTCGATAACCGCCCTGTAAATTAGGTCCCATTTCCTCGACATTGCCTCGCCAAAAGGAATATTTTACACGAATGCTCTTAGGCGCCTTTTCGAGCTGCTTTGCAATGAGGCGGCCTTCGATAATTTGCCATCCCATATTATGATTATAATCTCTAACTATGGAAAAGTACAATTAAATAATAGATCACCTAATATATTATATTAGATAATCTATTATAACGATATGCTTTAAGGACGCAATTCTCGTTTAATTATCTCCCTATCAAAGTAATTTATCGCCATGCCGGCGTTGACCACTATATGTTGGGCGTTGATGCCGCTGGATCGGGGACTGAGGAGAAAAGCCGCCAAGTTGGCAACCTCTTCGGTCGCGATGGCCTTTTTGCGGGGGATGACCTGTTCGGCGTAAAGATAGGCGTCCACGTAGCCGGGAATGCCGGCCGAGGCGGAGGTCTTCAAGAGTCCCGGGGCCACGGCGTTAAAGCGAATGTTTGAAAACTTACTAAATGATTTTGCCAGAAAAGCCAGCGACGAATCCAAGGCCGCCTTGATCGGGGCCATGTATCCGTAGTTTTCGCTGGCCATTTGTGTAGTCGAAATCGAAATCGTCACCACCGAGGCGTCGGCATCGAGCAGGTCCTTCAAGGCGTTCGATAGGGCGATGAGCGAATAGCAGGAAATATCGACGGCCTGCAAAAAGGCCTTTTTCGGAGTTTCGTGGAAGGGTTTTGGGCCTTCGGCATAATCGGCGAATGCGATCGAGTGCACCAGCCCAGAGAATTTCTCCCCGCGCATGGCCAATTCTTCCGTTAGCCGGGCGATTTGCTCCTCGTGTTCCACGTCGCAGATGTAAATCTCGCCGCCGTCGAGGAGTTTCGCCACGCCGGCCTTCAATTCCTGGTTTTGCACGACGTAAACGCACCGCGCCCCGGCCTCGGCCAGCACGCGGCTTATGTGCCAGGCCACGCTCTTGCGATTGGCCGCGCCAAAAATGAGGATCGATTTGTTTTCGAGTTGGAGAAATGACATAGGCTAGGAAGTATGTTTTTGAGAATAATATTATTATATCAGCACTGAGAATAAGCGTAGCATATTGGGATGAGGATTTCCAGGTCAAGGATCGGCAATCCCCAAAAACCGATCCCGGAATTTATGGAGCGGTCCCTACAAAATCCGCTATGTCAGCGTGCGCGTCCGATGAAGAGGATCCGTGCGCATAGAGCGCCAGGGCGATGATGTATCCAATCCACATGTAAATGTTGATCCCCCCGCTCAGAACACCATCCCCGAAACCTTACACGAGAAATTCCACGGGACCGCCGGCAGAAGGGTAACGTGCGCCCAGCTTCGCGTAAGAATACGTGGACAGCAGGGCAACCACGCCACCGATCACAAATGAAAACCACAAGGCCGTCCCTGACGACTGGGCTGCGACGCCCAGGATGGAAAATATGCCGGCGCCGACCATTCCACCTATGCCGATCGCCATGGCAGCCAGCAGGCCGATCTGCCCGCGTTTGGGGCTACCGGATGATTGCACCGGAAGGGCGATTGTAGATTCTTTCATGTTATACTCTTTCTAAGGCTTTCAGCATTTCGCATTGGGTTTCCTTTCGTGTCACATGAGATCGACAAGCACGCTGTTTTGCAAATCCATACCCAGGCGAGTAAGCCTTATTGATTCCGATGCAGCCAATGAGCCATGATTCGGACGCTTTTTGGCCGCGGAAAGGTTCGTTGTCGGACCAGGACTAGAAAAAGCGTCTTCGTGCCACTCAAGCAGACCGGCATTGATCGGTTTGTCTAGTTTGTCACCGAACGCCTCGCGGATACTTATGCCGTGCATGCGCGTAAAATCCTCATCGTTTACGCCGCGCGTCATGCGCAGGCCCAGCATCATGCTCTCGAACCGGGCTTCTTCTTTTGAAATTTGCTCGGTCTTCGGCTGTTCGCCCGACAGGTACGCATCAAGATTTGACGGGTTCATAATACGGCACTCGCCAAAAAAGCTGTGCGCCGCCGAGCCGAAGCCAAGGTACGGCACGCGCGTCCAGCAGCCGATGTTATGCCGGCATTCGTACCCTTCGCGTGCAAAGTTGCTGATTTCATATTGATGAAAGCCGTGCTCCGCGAGCGTCTGCCGCGCAAGCTCGTACATATCGCGATCAATTTCCTCATCCGGAAGAGCCAGCTTTCCCTCAGCGATATCGCGGCAGATGGGCGTTCCTTCCTCAACGATCAAACCGTAACATGAGATATGCGTGGGGCGAAGCGCGAGCGCGGCCTCCAGCGTTTCCCGCAGATCCGCGACGGTTTGCGAAGGCAGGCCGAACATCAGGTCCAGGTTGATATTCTCGGATCCCGCTTTACGCGCAATTTCCATGGAATCGATAACTTGCTCCCAATTATGGATCCTGCCGAGGAGGTGCAAAAGACGCTCCTGCGTGGCTTGCGCGCCCATGGACAGCCGGTTAACACCCGCTTTCTTGAGCGCCTCAGCAAAGGGCGTCGTGAGTGTTTCTGTCATAACTCCCCTCTCCCTTTGGGATGGATTTCCTATCACAACTCCCCTCTCCCTTTGGGAGAGGGGCAGGGGGTGAGGGCCATTGGAGGTTCTGTTAGGAATCCCTAGTGTCCCCGGGTTGCATTCGCAGGTGATCTCGGCGTCATTTTCAATTGAAAATGTTTCAAAAAGAGTTTCCAGGATTTGTGTTACCTGTGACTCGCTGAGAAGCGAGGGCGTGCCCCCGCCCAGAAAGATCGTATCCGCTTTCCGATGCCCCGTTTCAGCGCCGCGACGGATTATCTCACGGACAACGGCATCCACATAGCGCGGGATATCCGCCTCGCGCACGGCGTACGATGCAAAATCGCAATACGCGCACTTGCTTACGCAAAATGGCACGTGCACGTAAAGCCCGATCGGCTGTGGCAAAGAATTTTGCATGTTATTTCTTTAGTTCAGTGCTTTTGCATCGAAAAAATCTGTTTTCCTTGCGAGGAATGGGACGCCTCTTCGATTTGTTGCAAAATTAGGTCGTTGTTGCGTTGCGTAAGTATTTTTCCTATCAGTCGGTTATGAAAAACAGGGGAAACGTAAAGTCGCATCGCTCGGCAGAGGGGCGTTCCGCACTTTACGGTCGAAAGTGGGGAATTCAGGGGTCAGTGCGGGAACCGCAAGGGTCAGGGTAGTAATACGCCTAGCGTATTCTGAATGTTGGCGCGATGGATTTCAAGAGGAGTTTTTGAGCCAGAGTTTTTTTCAGCGGTCAGCTATCGGTAGGAGAGTCACTGGTGGACAAGCCAGGAGTGGCAGCCAGGCGTGTTGTTATCGTCCCCTGCTAGGCAGCGTTTCCACTGCGACGGGAATCCCGTATGCGTGAAATCGCATCTCAAGTCGTTCAGCCTCTGACTTGATGCTTAGTGGCCGTCCAAAAACAACTTCCACTTTTCGGCTAAATACTGTATAAGTAGCTTTCCGTTCCACGGATGGGAGAGCGAACTATGCAGGATGCGGTAATATATCGATGTCAGTGTTCTCACTGTACACAAGGCGACGGTCACCCCGACCGGGGACAGCATGCCCAATTGAATCTCTTGCTTAGTCGATGCGACGAGCAGCAGCGGCGTTGGATCGCAGCCTGGGAGGCCAACCGCTTGGGACATGGCGGCGTGGCGTTGCTGAGCCTGGTCACGGGCCTACATCCGGATACCATCCGCCGTGGCCAAGATGAGTTGTCTTCGGGGCTGGCGGGGCGTCCTACCGGCCAAGCCCGGCTGCCGGGGGCAGGTCGGCCCACGGTGGAAAAAAAACGCCCGAAATCGAGCGACGCCTGAAACAGATCGTGGAGCCCGAAACGGGAGGCGATCCGGCCACAGGACGCCGTTTCGTGCGGCTGGGCTTGCGGGAGTTGGGACGCCGATTGCACTTGGCTCCAGGCACTGTGCAACGTTTGTTGGGCAAGTCCGGCTTTTCGCAGCGGGTGAACGTGAAGCGGTTTACGGGGCCTCCTCACCCGGACCGGGACAAGCAGTTCCGCTATCTGCGGCGTGAGCTAGAAGCCTTTCAGCGTAGCGGTGATCCTGTTCTCAGCGTGGATACCAAGAAAAAAGGAACTGATCGGCGAGTTCAAGAACGCCGGTCGCACTTGGCGAAGAACGCCCCGGGAGGTGAACGCCCACGATTTCCAGCAAGACGCCCTATTTCGTGCCGCACCCTACGGGATCTACGATCCGAAGTACAACTGTGGGCATGTGCATGTGGGAATGGATGGCGATACGCCACAATTTGCCGTAGACGCCATTCGTCGCTGGTGGCGTCAGCGGGGACGCTGGTGGTATCCTCACGCCCGACGCCTACTGATCGAGGCCGACGCCGGGGGCAGCAACGGCTGCCGTCCCCGTCTGTGGAAATATGCCCTGCAACGCTGGGCCGATGAGGACGGTTTGGCGATCACGGTGGCCCACTACCCCACGGGTGCATCGAAATGGAATCCCGTGGAACACCGTTTGTTCGGGCCGATCAGTATCAACTGGGCGGGAGAACCGTTGGATAGTCTGGACAAGATGTTGGGGCTGATTCGTGGCACCCGCACCGAAACCGGATTGAAGGTCACAGCCTCTTGCACCGATAAACACTACCCTCTGAAAGTCAAAGTCAGCAACTACGACTTTTCCCAACTCAATATCCATTACCATGCCATTTGTCCATCCTGGAATTACACCATTCGCCCTCGTGCTCCCTAAATCACGAAGTAATTTTTGGACGGCCGCTTATGTTATGGTGGACAACTGTGCCATATCCATTAACGATCTCGTACTGCAATGCTCGGAATCCCCCTTGTGGTCCGATTGTTTTCACGACGTTCCGCGCTCCTTTAAGCAGGTCGTCTTTCTTGTTTACATACTGTCGATATTGTCCAACTGTGAACTGAAAGAAATCGCTCCGCCACTCTCCTCGCCATTGTCCCATTACCTGCGTGGAGTCATCCATCGACAGTAATTCCCGAGAGTCATCGACAATAGTTACTCGAACAGAGTCCTCTTCCGTAGAGAACACAAGCAGTGGCGTGTGATTTAGACGCTCGGCCTCAAACACTCCACTAAGTGTGAAATAACTATCGACATCAGTCCGCCCAGCAAGAATGATCTTTGTCACCATCGGTTTCATTCCTAAGCGGGTAGCACCAGTTCTTGAACCGGTGCGGCATTGCCGCAAGAGGTTTTGAATGTTTCTTAAATTCATGTAAATAACAAAAAGAATTCCAAGTTTTCTCAGTTCCTCTTTGGCCTCTGGCCCACCGGTTCAAGAACCGTTGCCACCCGCATTGTGGGCATAGAACAATTATCAAGATGTGGAGTCTGTGACGATCATGAACGGCAGTTTTTTTTGGATGACGCGAAAGTTAAACGTTTTATCTTCAAGAAGTTGTTCCTCAACGAGATAAAAGATACATGCTAGCGTGGAATGATTTAGCCTTGATTCGCCGAAATGGACTATTGCCTTGCTTAAATATTTTTCGACCGCATTCTTAAAGTCATTTTCTGCAATGCTAGCTTCATCCACTTCGCTGAACGGTTTTCGCTTGAACATTCTTTCGAACTCTTCCTTTGCTCGCTCAATCCGGAAGTCACCGTAACAACCTGCTTTGTATGCATGAAGCCAGATCCACATAAATCGTGGGTCAGCTAAGTTGGGTGCCTCTCGATGGCATAGATGGCATAGCAGCACAAGATTCGATGGCTCGACCGTGCCTCCGCATGAATCAGGAATGATGTGGCATTGAGTCAATTTGGCTTTGCATCCGCATCGCCAACAACGCTCATGGGCCTCTGACCAATCAACGCTCAATTCGCCTTCTTCTTCTCTCTGCGACCAATAGTCCGTGGGTTGCGCTGCGCTTCGCCCACGGCTATTCAAGGGTATCCGCTACGCGGTTGCCACGTTAGTGGCAAAATGTGAATAGCCAGGGGTGGAGCAGAGCGCAACCCCCGGTTATGATATGCAGATGCGATCTAAGCCGCGTTAGCGGCGACACATTGTCTCGAGGTTTGCCATGCCGAATACCTATACCCAATTGTTGTTTCACATCGTTTTCTCCACAAAGAATCGCCAGCGCACGTTGCCCGACGACCATCGGGACTTTCTTTATCGCTATATCTGGGGAATACACAAGAATATGAATTGCCACCTGTATCGCATCGGAGGTATCGACGATCACGTTCATATCTTGACCGCGACTCCGACAACCGTGTCGTTGGCCGATTATGTGAAGGAGGTGAAAACCGGCAGCAGTCGCTGGCTCAAGGAGCAGGCCGAATTCCCCCGGTTTGAGGGCTGGCAGGATGGATACGGTGCATTCACGGTAACGTTCTCCGGAAAGGACGCGCTCATCGAATATATCAAAGGTCAGGCCGAACATCACCGCACGGAATCGCTGTTGGATGAATATCGGCGATTGCTCCGCGAAAACGGCGTTCCGTACGACGAACGATACCTGGCGTGAACCCTGTCGTGCCACTACGTGGCACAGGGGACGTACGTGCATCCGAGTCCGTGGGTTGCGCTGCGCTCCACCCGCGGCTATTCGAGGGTGACCGCTACGCGGTCGCATTCGCTCACTTCCGATCTGGTACGCGCAAGGCACATGAATCCAAGCCGGGGTGGAGTATATGTCCGCCGTGGGCAAAGGAGCTTTGACTTTTGGCCCCATTGCCGATATCATACCACAATGGATTTCCAGAAGAAAAGCCGTTTGCTCATTACCTGTGCGCCAAGCCTGTCGCAGTGGCTGCAGAAGGAGATTGAGGCTCTCGGGCACAATGTACTGCTGGTGCGCAAGACGGGCATCGAGATAGAAGGCACGCTTGCCGATTCGATGCGACTGAACCTCTGGCTGCATACGGCATTCGCCGTGCTGTACATGCTCGATGAGTTTGAGTGCCGGGATCCCCAGACCCTCTACCGGGCGACCGCGAAGCTGCCGTGGGAGGACATCATCCCGGTCAATGAGTACTTTTCCATCGTCTCGTATGTTGACAACCCTACCATCAATAACTCGATGTTCCCAAACCTCAAGCTCAAAGATGCCATAGTCGACCGCATCATGAAGAAGGCGCATCGGCGGCCCGACTCCGGGCCGAATCGGACGAACATCGTCATCAACCTCTACTGGAAAGGCGACCGGGCGTGGCTGTACCTGAACACATCGGGCAACAAGCTTGCCGACCGCGGATATCGCAAAATCCCGCACAAGGCGCCGATGCAGGAGACGCTGGCTGCGGCAGTGATCATGGCAACGGGCTACACCGGCGAGGCGTCCCTTGTAACGCCGATGTGCGGCAGCGGCACGCTCGCCATCGAGGGGGCGCTGCATAGCCCAGAACCGCGCCCGGCCTGTTGCGGGCCAACTATGGCTTCATGCACCTGCAGGGCTTCAACGACGAGGCGTGGAAAGCAATCCGCCGTGAGACGATCAACGCCGGGGAAAAGAAGCGGAATCCTCGTATCATCGCCACTGACATCGACCCGGTTGCCGTCGAGGCTGCAAGGAAGAACGCAGCCACCGCCGGAGTAGAGCACCTCATCGAGTTCGGGGTCTGCGACTTTGCCGAGACGCCCCTGCCGCCGGTGCCATTCATTGTTGTGATGAACCCGGAATACGGCAAGCGGATGGGAGACATATCACAGCTCGAGAAGGTCTATGAGCGGATTGGCGACTTTTTCAAGCAAAAGTGCCAGGGCTTGACCGGATACGTCTTCACGGGCAACCTCGACCTGGCAAAGAAGGTCCACCTGACACCCAGCCGGAAATTCCCCTTCTTCAACGCCGATATCGATTGCCGGCTGTTGAAGTACGAGATGTACGCCGGCTCCCGCCGCAAGGACCGCAATCCCGGTCCCGCCGAAATTCAAGGCTCATAGCTTGGGTCCCTTTGTTGGACGAACCAGGGTTTGTCGTGCCACTACGTGGCACACGGGGGGGTCAATGCCGCGTAGCGGCATCACAACCGCCCGATGGGCGCGATTTTGGCGCCACATTCGCTTGCTACTTCCTATCCGCTGCAAGGACCGAAATGAAGGCTTTTTGCGGTATCTGGACCTGGCCGATCTGCTTCATTTTCGCTTTGCCTTTCTTCTGCTTTTCGAGGAGCTTTTTCTTGCGCGTCACGTCGCCGCCGTAACACTTGGCGGTCACATCCTTGCGGTAAGGCGGGATGGTCGAGCGCGCGATGATCTTGCCGCCGATGACGCCCTGGATCGGGATCTTGAACTGGTGACGGGGAATGGCTTCGGCAAGCTGCTCGCAGTAGTGCAGCGCGCGGGCTCGCGCCTTGTCGCGATGGACCAGATAAGAAAGCGTGTCGACCGGCTCGCTGTTGACTAGAATATCGACCTTCACAACGTCGGTCGCTCGATATTCGATTGGGACGTAGTCGAACGATCCGTAGCCCCGCGTGATGGTCTTTAGCTTGCCGTAGAAATCGAAGAGCACCTCGCCCAGCGGCATCTCGCTAATCACTTCGACCCGGCCCACGGAGAGATAATTCATCGACTGGCTCTCCGAGCGATGTTCACGGCATAGCTCCATGACAGGACCAACGTACTCTTCGGGCGTAAGAATCGAAGCCTTAATGTAGGGTTCGGTAACCGAATCGATCTTCATGGGATCGGGCCAGTAGCTGGGATTATCTACATCGATTGACTTGCCATCCTTCAAAATCAGCTTGTACTTTACCGAGGGAGCTGAGATGACCAGTCCGATGTCGAATTCTCGCTGCAAACGCTCCTGAATCACGTCCAGGTGAAGAAGGCCGAGAAATCCACAACGAAATCCGAAACCTAGGGCCGCCGAACTGTCTTTTTCATAGGTGAGCGCCGCATCGTTGATGGCCAGCTTGTCCATGGCCGTGCTAAGATCCTTGTACTCATCGGCGTCCATCGGATAGATCGAGGAAAAGACGACCTGTTTCGCTTTTTTATAGCCCGGAACCGGTTCTGTAGCTTGACGCTCAAGGTGAGTGATTGTATCGCCGATCTCGATCTCTCGCACGCTCTTTATTCCGGCGACGATATAACCCACCTCCCCTGCGCTGAGTTGTTCTTTTGGATTGAGCTTCAACTGATTGTAGCCCAACTCCTCCACGGTATAATCGCAACCCATGTGCATGAAATGGATTGTGTCGCGCGGTTTTAGCGTGCCTTCCATGACGCGGCACTGGAGAATTACGCCTCGATACCGGTCGAAATGGGCGTCGAAGACCAACACCTTCAGCGGCGCATCCGGATCGCCCTTGGGACAAGGCAATTTCCGGATGATTCCTTCGAGCACGTCTTCAACGCCTTGGCCGGTCTTTGCGGAAACGGGTATCGCCTCGAACGGGTCGAGCCCCAAATCCGCATCGATCTCCTCGCGCATGCGCTCGACGTCCGCGGCCGGCATATTGATTTTATTGATCACCGGCAGCAGCACCAGATTATTATCCAGGGCCAGATATAGGTTGGCGACCGTCTGCGCCTCAACTCCCTGAGAAGCATCGATAACGATCAGCGCCCTTCGCACGCCATGAGGGAACGCCGCACTTCGTGGGAAAAATCGACATGGCCCGGGGTGTCGATGAGATTCAGCAGATAGTCTTGACCGTCGGAGGCATGGTAGGAGAGCGTGATCGAATTGCTCTTGATCGTAATGCCCCGCTCGCGCTCGATATCCATCGAATCGAGCAGTTGATCGCGAAACTCGCGTTGCGTAACGCCGCCGCAGGCCTGGATCAGTCGATCGGCCAGAGTCGACTTACCATGATCAATATGGGCGATAATGCAAAAGTTCCGAATATGTTTCATACTTTTGGTTCTTGTAAATAATGTCTTGTTGCATTACTCACGGCTAATATTCCAGGCAACCATTCACAGGTCGGGGGTCGTAGAAGCAGCATCTTGCCGCTTGCTGCTGCTTCCTGCGGGTGAGCGAGATTACTGCCACCCCCTAATATCGCGGCAGGATGCCGTGTCTACCTGGGGCCATGATTACAATTCTAGTATATGACATGAGCGACTGATAGGGAATGACAGAACTTTGAATCCCCGGGACCAACCTGTGTCTAGCCCGACGTGGGGTGGACTTGCAACCGAATGGTTCCGAAATTCGTTGGTTTGCCAAAATTTTCAACTACAGCCGCAAATCTTTTCACAACCTTAATGGATAGATTCCGTTTTGCCATCTCATGATACAAAATGCCATTAATCCATCTTGCTAGAGGTTAATGAGTTTTGGAGGTTTGCTTGCAAATAACGATTTTATTGCCTTGCCTTAACCGGGCAGATTACTGGAGAGAAAAGGTTATTCATCCCTCATTCTTTTTTACATTTTATCGGTTGCGGTGCAGGCGAATTCAAATCGCACGGCGATTTGATCTTCCACGGTTACCTTCGCCTTGAGGAAGAATATATCGATCATCCGCTCGACCAATTCGACCTCCATACGAATCACCTCGCCGGGCCGGACAATGCGTTTAAAACGGACGTCTTTCATCTTGGCGGCCACGGGCACTTTATTTTCCAAGCCAGTAAAATGTTTTGAAAGCAAAATCGCCCCAGTCTGCATGGCCGCCTCGCACAGCAGGACCCCGGGCACAAGCGGATAACCCGGATAATGCCCGGCGAAAAAATCCTCCTTGCCGGTAAATGTCTTGGTGCATACGATCCGCGAGTCGGTCCACTCGACGATCTCGTCCACCAGTAAAAACGGCGGCCGGTGCGGGATGGCGGCAAGAATTTGTTCTCGGCTCATTGTTTCATCACTTTGTAGGGTGCGTGAAACGCACCGCCCTTTACAGGTCCTGGTGCATTTCATGCACCCTACAAAAAAACTATTTTTTTAATGTATTGCGTGCGTGCGAGCACGCACCCTACTTTTTCATCAAAAACGCGTCCACGTCGTTGGCCACGATCACGCCGTAATTCACGGCTCCCAGCCAACCGGACATTATAATCCCCACGCTCCCGGCATGATACAATCCGGCGATATGTTCTGGCAATGCCCGGCTCACGGCCAGGCCTTCAAATTTCGTGCCAAAACTGGCCCCCGCAAGGTGCAAAGTGTAACGCTCGAAGGTTAGCGGCGTGGCGGCCTCGGCATGTTCGACCTTGGACCGTAAATCGGGCACAAATCGGCCCAGGGCGTCGAGCGTGCTATCGATCAGCTCGTGTTTACCGGCCTGGTAGTCTTCCGGACTCAGGTCGGCCCAATCGCGGTAATTCGCGTTGGTGCTGGCCACTACGTAGCAGCGGTCGGTGCACGGCCGGGTCTTGGGATAATAAAACGAATACGTCCGGCTTGTAATATTACGGCTAAGGAGCAAATCGGTGCGAAATTCCGCCGCCGTGGACGAAAACAAGAGATCTCCACAAGCCTCCTCATCGATCATCTCGCCCGGCTGCAAAGCGATGTAGACTTGCGTGCTGGAATTGTTAAGCCTAACGGCCCGGGCCTGTTCTATAAAATCGGCGTCGAAATTATCCTGGCCCAGGAGATTGAAAATCGTGCCCGTCAAATTGGCGTTGGAAACAACCGAACGACACTTGATCATCCGTCCGCCGGCCGATACGGCTTGTACTTTTCGCCCGGAGGCATGAATATTTTCTGCCTTGCAAGAGGTGCAAATATCGACGCCCTGTTTGAGCAGGTCGTCGCGCATCAGGCCGATCAACCGGTCGGTGCCGCCTTGGAAAGTATAAACCCCCTTGGACATGAAATTTGAAAAAACAATGCCATACGTCAGGGCCGGATCTTCCAGCGTGGAACCGTTGGCATAGGTGATTGGCTCCATCAACAGGCGTACCACATCCGCTCGGCCGGGGAAATATTTCTCCAAAAACTGACCGGTGGTGGTCGTTTGGTCGTCGAAGAAATTCATGTTCCTCGCGGCGTCGAAGAAACTATTAACCGACTCCATGGGGACTTGAAACCGGTCGGTCAGGACCCGAGTGAAATCCGCGCGGTCGAACGTGGTAACCAGCGAGAACATGGGGTTGTCGAAACGGATTCGCTTGAGTTGCACGATGGAATCGGCGATTTCCGCGTTCCAATAGCGTCGGCAGCTTTTGATCATGCCCACAGGAAAGCCGTGCAGCGAAACGTCGAATATCTGTCCGCCCGGCCGGCGAAACCAGGTCGCCAACCCGCCCAGCTTCGAGTGCTGCTCCAACAAGAGCACCGAATGACCCGAGCGGGCAAGCGTATTTGCGGCCGTCATGCCCGCCAATCCGGCCCCGATAACGATAACGTCGTAAAAATCGCGGATTGCTTCATTCATTGTTAGGCGGGCAGTAGGTGGTGAGGGGTGGGCAGTTCACTGCCCACTTGAACATATTCGCGAATCCGCAAGAGGTATCATGGTTTATTCATCCTTCATCCTTTCAACAGATACCGATTTGCGATGCTTATGCCGCTTAAGATCGTGCCCACGATGCCGACCATGCCCTGGTCGTTGCCGCAGATATAAAGATTTTTCAGGTGCGTGACGCCGTCGTAGCATTTTCGGGCCGAGCCGTACATGGCGCCGCCTTCATGGCCGGTGAAGCGCTGGATTGTAATGGGCGTGAACATGTCGGTATCGATCACCGCGCCGCGAAAATCGGGCACAAAGCGGACCGCCGACGCCGTCAGCCGGTCGTACCAGCGGAGCTTTGCCAGTTGATATTCCTCTTCGTCTAGTTCGGCCCAGCGCTGGTAGTTGGCCAACGAAGTGATGCGCACCACGTTTTCCCGCATGGGCTCCGGGTAATCGAAGTTGTTGGGCGAGCACACGACCCCGGAACGCACGTCGGCCAGATCACGCGGCCTTTCGTAGTGGATTTTTTCGGAATCGTTGAAAAATACGATTGTTTTGTCGTAACCCAAATCGCGCGGCGGGGCATCGAGGATCGAAATCGACTCGACCAGCGACAACCGGTTCCGATCGCCCGGCTCGGCCGCGGCTGCGTCGCAGAGTCGCATGGTTTCCAGCCAGCCGGCCGACGAGAGGATCTTTTTCCCTTCCAGTTCGGCGCCGTCTTCGAGCACGACTTTGGCCACGCAGTCGTCCTTGACGCTGATCCGGCTCACGCCCGCACGCAGGCGCAATTCGCCGCCCAGGGTTTTGAACTTTTGCACCAGTTTTTTCAGGATCAAGCGGATGCCGGCCAGGGGCCGCGCAAACCCTCGAAAAAAATCGACCGGAACAGGATGCTGAACTGGCCGAAATCCATGTCGTGCTCTTTTGCGCCGCCGTAGTACAACACCGGGCAAAAGAGCATTTCCACCAAGAGCGGATCGTGAATAATTTCGCTCACCACCGCCCGGGCCGAGCGGCCGGTTTGCGGTTGTCCCAACTGATCGTAGTCGCACAACTGGGCCATCAAGCGGTGGAAATTGTCTTTTTCCTGGGGAAAATGCCGGTATACCTCCGACTCGAACAATTCGAAATCGTTGTTGAATTGCATGCTCAGGCCCGGAAACTCGATCGTCGAGCCCATCTGCGGGGCAAGGGCCAATTCTTCCCAGGCCAGGCGAAGCTGCCTGAGCAAGCGGACCAGCGGACCGCTCCGCGATCCCTTAGGCGCATAATTTGTCACCGCATGCAGTCCCACGTCCAAATCCCGCCCGCTGTGCCGATAGAACGAGTTCAGCCCGCCGATTGCCGTGTGCCGTTCAAGAATGCACACCCGCTGATCGAAATGGGCCAGGCGTATTCCCGCCGCCAAACCCGACATGCCTGCGCCAATGATAATCGTATCGTACATGGGTAGGGAATAGAGTATAGGGGATAGGGAATTGGGGAAATGACAAAGCACGAATGTCTAATGATGAAAATTATAATTCGTCACTCGTCATTTGAATTTAGTCATTCTTTCGTCATTCGTACTTTGACATTCGACATTCCTTATTCATCCTTCATCCCTCATCCTTTCTTCACCACGTCTTTCATCCGCGGCTCGAGATACTTCACCGTGCTGGCCATGCTGGCCAACTGGCCGTAATCTTCCTCGGGAATCTGAATGCGATATCGCTTTCGCAGCTCCATTACGATGTCCAGAAAATCCATGCTGTCCATTTCCAACTGCTCGCGGAACGGGACGTCCTCTTTAAGGTTGCTCAAATCTTCGTCAGGAGCGATATCGGCTAGAATTTCCAGCACCGCTTTATTGATCTCGGCCGCAGTCATGCTTTCATACACTCTCTAAATCAAGGTTGAATTATCCCGTAATTTAAACTTTTTTCACAATCACCACTGAATTGATTCCCAACATTCCAAATGAATTGTTCAAAATTGTTTTCACTTCGCCCAATTCGCGCGGCTCACGGGCGACCAGGTTTGGCAGCGTGCATTCGGGGTCCGGCCGGTCGAGGTTAATCGTGGCATGGCAAACGCCGTCGCTGAACGAGGGCAGATTGCCGGCCAATTCCAGGGCCCCGGCCGCGCCCATGGCGTGACCGATAAAACTCTTGGTGTTGTTGAAGGCCGTGCGGCCATTGTCGCGCCAAACTCGCCTTAAGGCCAAACATTCTTGAATGTCACCCGAGGCGGTCCCCGTGGCGTGCGTGCTGACTATATCCATGTCCTCCGCATTCAACTGGGCGCGTTTAAGTGCCAGGCCAATACACTCGGACTGGCGCACGGGATCGGGCAGGACAAAATCGGTGGCGTCGCTGTTCATTGCATAACCGGCTACCTCGCCGTAAATCTTCGCGCCCGGGCTTTGGCTTCTGTTAATCGCTCGATCACGAACATGCAACCGCCTTCGGCCACCACTATGCCGTTGCGATCCAGATCGAAGGGCCTGGAGGCCTTGGCCGGATATTCATTTTTGGCCAATGCGCCCTGGCTGTGGAAACTGGCAAAAATCCCAAAGGTATGAATGCTCTCGGATACGCCGCCGCAAATCGCCATATCGCACTCGCCCAGGCGCAACATCTGCACGCCTTGAATCACTCCCGCATTGCCCGCCGCACATGCCGCGCCCAAAGTGTAGTGCGGACCTGTGATGCCTAGATTCACCGAAATTTCGCCGGCCGGATTGTTGGCCACCGTGCGAGGATTGTGGTGGTGCGACCAGTATTGCGTGTCGTAATCGTAGCCTTTAAGCAGGTACAGTTCGTTTTCGGTCTCGACGTTGCCGTGTTCGGTCACTCCCACGTAAATGCCCACGGCCGATTTGTCCACATTCGGCCAATCCAAGCCCGCGTCGGCAACCGCCTCGTGGGCGCAATATATTCCGATGCCACCGGCCCGAGTGCCGCGGCGGACTTCTTTGCGCTTTTGATAGCGGAGTTCGTCGAAATTGCAGATCCCAGCCACGGTCGGTCCAAAATAGCGAGTTTCGTACGACACTACCCCGCTGCGTCCGGAAAGCAAGCTTTCGCGAAATTCTTTGAGCGAATTCCCGTTAGGCGCGGTAAGTCCAACGCCTGTAATCACTATCCGCTCGTGCTGTGGCCATTGTGCTATCATGATCTTAAACCTTGCCGCTAGTCCAAACTAAAGAGGTTACATCGTTGCCTGTCTTCTGGCAAGCGGCATGACAAAGCATTCTCGTGTACGTGACTTAATAGTTCAGGCAAGCCGCCTATTTTTGGTAGGAATGGCTATTTTAAAGCAAGATGTGATTACTGAATAGAGTAAAACCAAGCCAATGGGTGGTGCGATAATAAAGAATCGAGAAAATACACTTTTATTTGCCCTAACCAAAATCCGGGAAGAAAAATAACAAGTAAAACAGGGAATAGGGTTTGTAGCTTGCAATAGCGCGTTTATATCGCAAAATCGAGCGTGTTTTCCGGCAGGATAAATACGGAGTGCCCGGCTACTAAAATCAGATTGATATAAAGAATGTAATGATCATCCCGGATTAATTTTCCTGGTGCTCAATAGGCGTTACCTGCGTTGCCGGCGGAGATTTTGGAGTATCCGCTGGAGTTGTCGGCTCAGATTTTGCCGGTTGTGGTTCGATGACCATCCGAAGGTCTTGGCTAAGATGCTTTTCTTTTGCTGCCTGGAGCATACGGCTCGCAGAATTACGAGACGTATCATCCATTGTCCCGTCATCAATACTCTTTTGGGCCCATTTTTCGGCCTCTTCGAACTTTCCCTGGAGCAAATAGAGCCGTGCCAATCCGTACCAGGCATCCGGCCCCTGCTTAGAAGCCTTCAACAGAAACGTCTCAGCCAAGTCATATTTCTTTTGCGACAAATAGAGTTGTCCTAATCCATTCAGTGCTCCCCAATGTTCCGGATTCAATGCGATAGCTTGTTGCAGGGCTTTTTCGGCTTCCTGTAACTTGCCCGAATTGAAGCTTGCCCAGCCCAATCCGTTCCAAGCGTTTGCGTCATCAGGATCGAGTTTCACGACCTGGTTGAACTTTGCGGCGGCTTCATCATACTTTTTTTCTTGGAAAAAAAGATGCCATCCTTGTTGTGAAAGCTGCGAGGCATCATCTCCGCCGGCGGCCTGATCGCCATCGCTATCGGCCGATCCGTCCTTCTTGGCCACGGTTACATTCAGATCCCCGATTTTGTGCTTTCCAGGTGCAAGGTCCGAGTCTTCCAAGTAGATATTGCCTTTCCCTTGGATCCGGCTCAAATCGGCTTTGACCGTCCGCCGAGCAATGTAGACTTTGGCTCCCTTCTTCAATTCCAAGCCGCCGTCGCATCCGCCCATCAGATATATCATGGCGTATGAATCGGCGAAGATACGACCGGAGAACTTGCCAGTCACTACGAGGTTGAAATACGACTGGCTGGTGATTTTTCCCGAGACATCGCCTTTCAGCAGCGCCGTGGCATAAGAACCGAAGTTCAGCCGCCCGTCCATCGGTCCAAGGCAAACAAGCGAGGCGTAGGTCTTGGCCACCACCGTACCATTTTGTGATATACCCTTGAGAAACAGCAGCGTCACGTAGTTGGTATCCGCCACCAGGCCTCTGTCCAACGGGACCATGAAAGCAATTGGACCGGCGACCGGATTATTTTCGTATTTCGATTCGTCCCCAACGACCTTGAACGCGCTTGGATTCGTATCCACGTGACCGAGAACATTAGGCCAAGCGTCTTTGGTCGGGTACATCTCCAGCCGGGCGGCGTCGTAATGCGTCCATTTCTGCTGCGGAAAAACCGAATCAAAGCCCAGATCATACCCAACGAGCGTCTGGCGGTATTCCTCCAAGGCATTTGCAATAGGGGTAGCTGCCTGCCGCGACAGTGTCGCATTCAAGCAGATGAGCAAGAAGCAGACAAACACCCCGATGGACATCGCAAGGACCGTGACCGTAGCGATCATCTTGCCCGCCGTCAAGCTTGGCCGAGCAAAGACTTCGATCATGTTTGCGACGCCAATCAAACCAAAGAATCCGAATAGACCAGAGAAGCCGAAGCATACACGCATTCCGGGAAGAGGCATGTAACCCAGGCAGGCAAGAAAACCTAGAAAGCCCAGTGCGGAGAGATTTGCACAGCGGTAAGCCAGCCGAGATGTGAACGTGATGCCGAATATCTTGCCGATCAGCCAGCCCCAGCCCGAATTTGGGGGTTGCCAAGTCGGTTTGTCCGCCTGTGTGCCACTGGCTCCGCCAGTGCTTGGAAGCGGCGTGTCTGGGCGTTTTTTTGCATCGTCTGGCGACAAAACACCGGCAGAGCCAGCGGCACGCTTGCGCTTAAACGCTGTCCTCACATCCTTCTGACTCAAAATGACCAACACCCAAATACCAATCGGCAGGCCGATTAAGAAAAAAGCCGGCGAGGCGATGATAGTTAGAAAACTGGCAGCGACGGCAAGCCTATAGGCTTCTAAACGTTTCATCTTCAATGCGGCAAAAATTGTGAAAATGCCGGGAGCGAGGACAATGAGTATAAAAACGGCAAGGACCGCAAGTGTCTGTATTAATGGTGGAGGAGGGGGAGGGTTTAATTCGATCCTCCCCGTAAGAACAAGGATAGCTAGAGGAATAAAAATGCAATTAATCATTCCCATAACTAACAAACCGATCGCCGGGCCTTTGACTTGGCGTTGTGCCTGTTCGATGGCGGCATCGTCGGTGACGGGTTGTGGTTGCTGTGATCGAGGCGAATCCAAGGTTGGTAATTGCTCGATGGACCGCGAGGATTGCACCCAGGCGAGGAAAGCCACAAGAAACGCCGACATCACGGCAAACATCAAAACAATCCCGGTATCGAGACCGCTCGCTTGGTTGAACACCCAAATTGAGCAAAAGATGGCGAACACCAAAGGCCATTGCATGATTAGGACTGGCCAATTGATGACCTTTCTTCCACTGCGAACGCCAACTCCCATTACCCATGATCGCCAGTCGCCGCGCTGGCTCGTAGCGGGCAGCCCTTTGGGGGCCATTAACGGCGTCGTAGCAATCGTCTCGACGCGAGTCTTGATTTCGCTTGCCTGTTGATAGCGTTGTTCGGGCTCCTTTTCCAACGCCCGGAGCACGACCTCGTCGAGGCGCACGTCGATTTGCACTTTTTTCGAGGGCGGGGCGAACCGACCCAGCGGCAACTCGCCGGTCAGCATCTGGTAGAAGACAACGCCCAGCGAGTAGATGTCGGCCCGGTGGTCCACTTCCTGCGGATGTTCCATTTGCTCGGGGGCCATGTAATGCGGCGTGCCCATTACTTGGCCGACACCGGTAAGATTTACGTCTTGCGGCCGTGCGCCCAGAGTTTTGCCAGGCCGAAATCGGCGATCTTTACCCGGCCGCGCTTGTCCAGCAAGATATTCTCCGGCTTGATGTCGCGGTGCACCACGCCGTTGTCATGGGCGTATTGCAATGCGTCGCATATTTGCGGCACTATGGCCAACGCCTCTTTGGGATCGAGTTTGCCCGCATCGAGCAGTTTGCGGAGTGTTACGCCATCGACAAATTCCATGAGGAAATAGTACAACTCGCCCTCACCCTGACCCTCTCCGGGCACCGACCGAAGGTTGGTCGGGAGAGGGGACTTGTGTGTCCGGCCGAAATCGTAAACCGTCACGATATTTGCATGTGCGAGCATGGCCATTGCCCGGGCCTCGCGGGCGAAACGCTCGGCAAATGCCGGGTCGCCGCCGATACGGGGCAAAAGAATTTTTAAGGCCACCAACCGATCCAGGTGTTTTTGCCGGGCTTTATAAACCATGCCCATGCCCCCCCGGCCGATGAATTCCAAAATCTCCAATTCCGGGAAATGAGCGGCCAATTCGGCGGGCGTGGGCGACACAAACTCGGCATGTTCTGATTGGCCCGAGTCCCCGGACGCCTGGGACTGCGTTTCCAATGCCTTTTTCAGCAAACAGGCCGGACATAGTCCTTGCGGGGCGTCGGCGGCCAGTTCAGACCTGCATTGTATGCAGCGGTTTTGCTCGTTCATGTCATTTTTTCCCCGGAATAATTGCCTCTATATATATTACAAAAGCAAATCCCGGCAAAGGTTACAAGGAAAATCCCACAATATTTAAGCCCGGCACTTGGGTTGGGAGTTTTTTGCGAAACCCCAAACCGTTTCAAAGGCACTGTAGGAGATAGCGGATTTCGTCCTCGATTTCCTCCGGGCTGGTTACGGTATGGGCGATTTCTTCGCGCATTATCTCGCGGTAGCGGCGGCGCATGCGATGGACAGCCGTTTTGACGGCGCTCTCGCTCATGCCCAATCCTGCGCCGACCGTGGCGTAAGTTTCACTTTGGCCGCCCGTCAGAAAACCCTTCAGGGCTTCGAACAGTGCCTTCTTGCCGCCGGAGGTGAATTCGGTTTGCAACAGGAGCAATACTCGTTTCAAGACGGCCAGGGCCCATTGCCGCTCGAAGAGTTTTTCGGGCGTAAGATCGTGCGACGGTTCCAAGCAGTAACGAGTTTCGGCATCCAGGGCATCCAGTGGAACGACCGTTTGGCCCCCGCCGCGCTTCCAAGCCTGGGACCGATCGTACTGGTTGGCCAAAAAATGCTTCAGCGATGCCAGCAGAAACGAGCGGAACTTTCCCTTCCCTTGATCCACATTGGCGAGGAACTGCTTGGCCAACAATCCGGCAAAAAATTCCTGCGTCAAATCCTCCGCCGTGTGGGCTTCATAGCCCTCTCGTCGAATAAAGGCATACAGCGGATACCAATAAATGCGGCAAAGCTCGGCCATGGCTGCTTCAGCCCGCGGAGTTTGACTCCCCCCGGCCGCCGACAACACCAGAGTCCAACGCGTGGCCGCAAAATCGCCCGGATCAGAGGGCCGGACTATGTGTTCTTGCCGAACCATGGAAGTATTTACAGTTTGGTAATCAGTCACGTAGGTTATGCTTCAGCATAACTTCTCCACTTTCCGGCTTAAAGCCTCCTTATCGGCCCAATCGCTCATTCGGAGCATGCCTTCGGCGGTGGAAACGGCCGGCGAATAGCCGAAATCGGCCTTTGCCCGGGTGATATTGAAATAATGCGATCGGGCCATCTGGGCGGCAAGAAATCGGGTCATGGGCGGATCGTCCCGTATTCCCAGCACCCGATAAACCGCCTCCAAACAGGCCCCTATATGCCAAGCAACCGTAAAAGAAATGCTTTTTCGCACCGGCGACATTCCAGCCAACGCCAGGTGCTTATTAATCCAATCCCAACAATTAACCGGCTCGCCCTGGCTGATAAAATACGCTTTCCCGGCCGCAACCGATCCGGGCTTAAGGGCATCGGAAGCCTGAATATGTGCATCGGCCGCGTTTTCCACATAAGTAGTGTCGATCCGGTTCGTGCCGTCGCCCACTTGCACAAGCCGGCCGCGTCTGGCCAGAGCCAACATTCGCGGAACAAGCGACCGGTCGCGGGGCCCCCAAATCAAATGCGGCCGAAGCACGCATGTCAACAACCCGTTGCCGCCGTTGGCCGCCAACACTTCCTGCTCGGCCAGGGCCTTTGAGCGGGCATAGCAACATAGCCAGCGACGCGGATATGGCGCCGATTCGTCCACGTCGCATTGATCGTTTCCATCGAAAATTACGCTGGGGCTGCTGGTGTAGACTAATCGGCCCACCCCGTGCCGGCGGCAGCCTTCGATAACCCAGCGCGTGCCAAGCGTGTTGATTCGATAAAAATCCTGCCATCGCCCGCCCAGGCCGGCAATGCCCGCCACATGATATACCACGTCCACCGCCCGGCAGGCATCCACGACCGAATCGCGATCGCACAAATCAGCACGCACAAACTCCACGCCGCGGGCCTGCAATTCTGGGTATGGCTTCCGGCCAAGCGCCCTGACGCGATCGCCCCGGGAAAGGAGCCGTTCGACGATATATCGGCCGAGAAAACCCCCGGCGCCGGTTACAAGTGCATCCACTGCCAATCCAACCGAAAAAGTTATCCGTTTTGAAATAACACGCCTTTATGCCTGTTCTCTCGAGTCACGGATCGCCTCTAATATTTCCTCGCGAGTGACTTTTTTGCTCAAGCCGGGTACATCAAAAGGTGAACGGCGGGAAGGTACTTTCGGAGCTATGGAAAACATATCGCCTTTGCGGCGACGAATGACGACCTCTTGGCTTTTAGATTTCTCGAGAATATCCGATAGTTTCTCGCGGGCTTGCGAAACCGTGTAAGTTTTCATTATTTACTACTCCTAGACTTCGCATTAATTGTACTGCTCATATTGAGTGTCCTCAATCCAGGATGAGCCGGGGGAGGAATTTGGGGACTGTATGGATTTTTGTGTCAGTGCCCAAGTGGCACGGCCATCTTGGCCGTGTTTTTCACGGGCTGGAAGCCCGTGCCACCTACTAACACAAAATTTCTTACAAGCCCGAATTTGTAGTTCGCATAGGGCATTTACTGCCTTTACTCTCCGAAGGCGACATCAGGCAGGCGTTTACACTGAGAATCGACCCGTTAAAATAGATAAAATGATTAGTATAGGTCATTATTGACGATGAGCAAAAGCCGGCAAGCCTAGTGGTCGATTATACCTACATAAGCTGAATGGCCATATTCAGACATTGTCTATTTTGACAATGAGCGGTGAATATCGGCCTTTTGCCAGATATTTTGCAGGAACCAGTATATGGTCACGCAGGTAAAAGAGCTAAAACCGGATAAACCCCATTATTTGCTGTTTGTCGAGACGGCAAGGGATAATAATCCAGGAAAGTGGCATTTTAAGCTCAAAGAAGCCAATGGGGCGGCCCAATTCCAGGCTGTCGATGTCGAACCCGACGTATCAGGGGAACGGCTTGATCTGCTGACTATAATTCGGGCGTTAGAATCGTTAGATCAGCCGTCTCGGGTGACCCTGACTTCCTGCACCCCATACATCCGGCAGGGGATGCAGTATGGCATACCCGAGTGGCGGGAAAACAAATGGCAATGGGAGTTTTTTGGCTATATGGTCCCCATAAAACACGCGGATTTATGGCAGCGCATGGACCATTTGCTGCAAGTTCATTCGGTTGAATGCCGCCGACTGCGAATTGACGACCCCCATCGCACATTAGCCAGACCAACAACAAAACACCAACCGCAACCGGTAAATTGGGGGCTTCGCGTTGCCGCCGATATTTGGTTAAAATGTATGGGGCATATAATACCTGATTCGTTACGGCATCGACTGAACCTAACTATGAAAAATCTTGGGCACCGTTTATATCGCCTAAGGCCTACTTAGTCATTGAGATGCCTGCTTCCTCATATTAAATACAACATATTAAATACAACGAAAATTTTGGAGCCTTTGGCCTATAGCCTATCGCAAGGAGGTTTGAGTGCGTACCAACCTTTGTTTGGAAAACATCGGCCGATTGATAGAAGGAAGACACGAAAATCCATTTGAATTGCTTGGACCTCACGAGGTAAACGATGCCGGACGCCGCGCCTTGGCAGTGCGGGCCTATTTGCCCAATTCGATGCAGGCCTGGGTTGTCGATCCCAAGCATGCGCAGTCGCCCCTGCCCATGCGGCGGATCCATCCGGCCGGCCTGTTCGAGGCCATTTGCCCGATGTCCAACGGCGACGGCTCCCCTCGGTACATGATCCGCGTGGCCGATGAGGGAGGAAAGAAACCCACTATGATGTACGATCCCTATTCCTTTCCGCATTTATTGACCGATTACGATTTGCACCTCCTAAACGAAGGCCGGCATTGGCAGTCGTACAACAAGCTCGGGGCCCAGTTGCGGACCGTTGACGGCGTGGACGGCGTGAACTTCGCCGTTTGGGCGCCCAATGCCACGAGCGTCAGCGTGGTCGGCGATTTCAACTCGTGGGACGGCCGGCGCCATCCCATGCGCAAACACATCCCCAGCGGATTTTGGGAGTTGTTCGTGCCCGGCTTAGGCGAAGGCACATTGTATAAATACCAGATCCGCCATCACGATTGGGTATTCGAAAAGTCTGATCCATACGGATTCGCCGCCGAGGTTCCGCCTAGAACGGCGTCGAAAGTTTCCGACTTGAGTCGCTACACCTGGCACGATCCGGAGTGGATGACCCGCCGCCGCGAAACCAACTGGCTGGAAAAGCCGCTTTCGTTTTACGAGGTGCACCTTGGCAGTTGGAAACGGCCCGGCGACGATCCCAACCGCTGGCTGAGTTATCGCGAGTTGGCCCATCAACTGGCCGATTATTGCAAAGAGGTAGGCTACACGCACATCGAACTGATGCCCGTGGCCGAGCACCCCTTTACAGCCAGTTGGGGATACCAGATCGTGGGCTACTACGCCGTTACCAGCCGTTACGGCTCGCCCCAGGATTTCATGTATTTTGTCGACGTCCTGCATCAAAACGGGATTGGAATGATCCTTGACTGGGTGCCCGCCCATTTTCCCCGCGACGGGCACGGGCTGCGCCGCTTCGACGGCACCGCGCTTTACGAACACGCCGATCCCCGCCAAGGCGATCACCGCGATTGGGGTACCCACATCTTCAATTACGGCAGGAACGAAGTCCGCAATTTCCTGGTCTCCAACGCCCTTTTCTGGATGGATAAGTATCACATCGACGGCCTGCGCGTGGACGCCGTGGCCTCGATGCTCTATCTCGACTACAGCCGCGAAGAAGGCGATTGGCTCCCCAACGAATTCGGCGGGCGCGAAAACCTACCGGCAATCGCGCTCCTCAAGGAATTCAACGAACAATCCCACATCCAGCACCCGGGCGTGCTTACCATCGCCGAGGAATCGACCGCCTGGCCGGCCGTCTCGCGCCCGACCTACATGGGCGGATTGGGCTTCAGCCTGAAATGGAACATGGGCTGGATGAACGACACACGCGGTTACATGCGGCACGAGCCGGTCCACCGCAAGTACCATCACGACGAACTGACCTTCAGCCTGATTTACGCCTTCCACGAAAATTTCGTGCTGCCCATGTCGCACGACGAAGTGGTGCACGGCAAAGGCTCCTTGCTCGACCAGATGCCCGGCGACCTGTGGCAAAAATTCGCCAACCTCCGCCTGCTGTACAGTTACATGTGGACGCATCCCGGCAAAAAACTGCTGTTCATGGGCTGCGATTTCGGCCAGTGGAACGAGTGGAACTACGACACCAGCCTGCAATGGCACCTGATGCAGTGGCAATCGCACCAGGGCTTGCTCAAATGCGTTACCGACCTGAACCACCTGTATCGCCGGGAAAAAGCCCTGCACGAAGTCGATTTCGACTACCACGGCTTCGAATGGATCGACTGCCACAACCACGACGACAGCACGCTGTGCTACATCCGCCGGGCAAAAGACCCCAAGGATTTCGTGATCGTCGCTATGCAATTTCACTCCCGTGCCCCGCGTGGGCTACCGGCTGGGCGTGCCCGAATGTTGCTGGTACGAGGAAATTTTCAACAGCGATTCGTCCTACTATGCCGGCAGCAACATGGGCAACGCCCCGGCGCAAGGGCCGAAAACTACCAAAGCCACGGCCGCCCATATTCCATCCACATCACCTATCCGCCCCTATCCACCGTGGTCCTCAAACCGCGGAGATAAATATTCCTCCCCTCGCCGGGCACCGACCGAAGGTTGGTCGGGAGAGGGGCCTGGGGTGAGGGATGAGGCGTGATGACACATGGCAAAAGTTTAGCCCGGACACTTATGCCCGGTGCTTTTCCTCTATAAAGCCGCGACCGGCGGTCGCGCCTCAAGGTATACCATCATACTTTTTAAACCTGCGATCCGTCGCGCGGGCATTTTTGTACCTTCTAATCCCCAATCCCTTATCTTGTCCAACCGTGTATCGGCCACGTACAATACCTCGCGTGGAAAATCATGTAACATAGTTTTAAGGAGAATTTAAAATGGCCGATATCACAATGAAACAGGCCCAAGCGGTCGTGGCGGCCGCGCTTAAAAAGGCCGAAGAAATCGGCGCCAAAATGAACATCGCCGTGGTCGACGCGGGAGCGAATCTCAAGGCCTTCATCCGCATGGACGAGGCCTGGCTGGGGAGCATTGACATCGCCATAAAAAAGGCGAAAACCGCGCGCTTTTTCGATATGCCCACCGGCGAAATCGGAAAACTGTCGCAGCCGGGCGGTTCGCTTTATAACATCGAACATTCCAACGGCGGCCTGATTACGTTTCCCGGCGGAGTGCCGCTGAAAAACAAACAGGGCGAAATCGTCGGCGCAGTCGGCGTTTCCGGCAGCACCGTGGAAAACGACCATGCCGTCGCATCCGCCGGGGCTAACGCAATCGGGTAATGACAGCCGACTTGTCACTCAATTTGATTGCTGCTAAAATGAATCCGGCATTCAGCCAGGAGACACCTACCATGAACATATCAATACCCGCTGAGTTAGAAGGTTTTGTACAAAGCCTTATCGTATCGGGCGATTATCGCAATCCCGACGAAATTGTGTGCACGGCCCTGAAAATGTTGCAACATAAAGAAAAACTACGCCGTGAAATTCAAGCGGGAATCGACGCTCTCGATCAAGGCCAAGGCCGCGATGCCGACGATGTTTTTGCACGATTGATGGAAAAAGCCCAAAAATTATCCGGCACATCGGGCGGAAATAAATGAAGAATCAACTGATCTTTTCCCCCCATGCCGAGGCGGATTTAGATGAGATTCTGGAATACATCGCAAAGGATAAGCCGATCGCGGCAGTCTCGTTTGTGGAAAAACTGCGCGAGAAGTGTTTTCTGTTAGCCGCCAATCCCGAACTCGGTGAACTTCGATCTGATCTCGCGGAAAACCTCCGCTGCTTCAGTTTTAGAAACTATGTAATTTTTTATCGACCGCTGCAAAATGGCGTGGAAATTATTCGCGTGGCAAGCGGTTTTCAAAATATTGAAATGTTGTTTTAAAAGTTTACAAACTCGTTCCCAAAACACACCGTAAATCAAGTTTAATTAAACGCCCCGTTTTAGCTCAGGAAAATCATATGTCTTACGGCGAAGTGCGAGATTTTTTATCAGAACATACCCAATTGATCGAGTTGGCCGATTCCGGCGGCGCTCGGGTGGCCATAGCGCCCATGTATCAAGGCCGGGTGATGACGTCGAGCTGCAACGGCCCGGACGGCATGAGTTTCGGGTTTATCAACCGCGATTTCATCTCCGCCGGGATTCCCAACCAGCATTTCAACAACTACGGCGGCGAAGAACGAATGTGGATCTCGCCCGAGGGCGGGCAGTTCAGCCTCTGGTTCAAGCCCGGCGTCAAGCAGCAGACCCTTGCCGACTGGTTCACCCCGCCGGAGCTCAACGACGGGCCTTGGCCCGTGGTTGCCCAAGAAGGAAATACGTCGGTGCAGATGGCCGCGAAAATGAAACTGCAAAACACCTCGGGCACGCGGTTCGACGTGGAAGTCGCCCGCGGCGTGCGCCTGCTTTCCCCCGCCGATTGCGGGGAAATCTTCAGCCATGCGGCGATAAAAACATTATCGCAGCGCGGCGTCAAAATGGTGGCCTATGAAACCATGAATCAAATAACCAACCTCGGTCCGGCCATCAGCAAGGAAAAGGGGCTGATCTCGATCTGGATGCTGGGCATGCTCAATGCGGGTCCGGAAACAGTGGTCCTGGTGCCTTACAAATCCGGCGATCCGTCGCAGCTCGGCCCGGCGGTACAGAGCGATTACTTCGGCAAAATCCCGCAAGAGCGCCTGAAAATCCTCCTGGAGGCGGTCCTGTTCCGCGCAGACGGCCAGTTCCGTTCCAAGATCGGAACCTCGCAGCGCCGTGCCAGGGACATGGTCGGATCGATCGATTATCTGGCCGATGTTTTCACGCTGGTGAAATTCAGCATGCCTCGCAATCCGGCGGACAACCTTTATATGAACAATCTCTGGGGCGGTCCTCTTGCCCAGCCGTACGTCGGCGACGTGATGAACAGTTACAACGACGGCCCGCCCGAGCCCGGGAAAAAGGGGATGGGGGCGTTTTACGAACTCGAATCGCTCTCGCCCGCCAAGGAACTCAAAACGGGCGAATCCATCTCGCATAAAAACGTTACCGTTCATATCCAAGCAGACATGGAAATCCTGGCCCAATCGGCCAAGCAAATTCTCGGAGTCGATCTGGAAATAGTCCGCAGGGAAATGCTTTCATAATATGACAAAGTTTTATTTGGGTGCCATGCCCACGCTTGTCGTGGGCATGCTGGAAATGCGGAAAAACCGCGGCATGGCCACGACAAGCGTGGCCATGGCACCCGTGCGGTTTCGCGAGGCTGGTATAAGTGGACAGTAAACTGCCCACACCTAATACCCAATCCCTAATCACTAATCTCTATTATGCTCCAGCGCGTGCTTGAAACCGAAGCCATGGACAACCTTGAACAGGCCCTGGACTATAATTCCATGGACCATGGCGAGGTGAATCGGCTCTTTGTGGCCGATTTGCTCGCCGCCGGCCTGGATGTGGAACAAGGCCAAATCCTCGATTTGGGCACGGGCACGGCCTTGATACCCATCGAACTCTGCCGCCGGGTCCCCAACGCCCGGGTGCTGGCCGTCGACGTGGCGGAACACATGCTTGCACTCGGCCGGCAAAATGTGGAAAAGGCGGGCCTGGCCGGCCGCGTCCGCCTGGAACGCGTCGACGCCAAACGCCTGCCATATCGCGACGGGCAATTTGCCACGGTAATTTCCAACAGTATAATTCATCACCTATCCGATCCCGGCATTGCAATAAACGAGGCATGGCGCGTGACCGCTTCAGGCGGACTTGTCTTTATCCGCGATTTGTTTCGGCCCGATGATGAATCCCAGATTCGCCGCCTGGTCGAGATCTACGCCGCCGGCGCGAACCAGCGCCAGCAGCAAATGCTGGCCGATTCGTTCCGCGCGGCACTGACGTTGGAAGAGGTTCGCCGGTTGATTATCCCGCTTGGGGCGCCGCCCGAAACGGTCCGCGCCACCAGCGACCGCCACTGGACCTGGACCGCACGGAAAGGCACAATAAAATAAATCGATCGTCCCCTCTCCCTTTGGGAGAGGGTTAGGGTGAGGGCTTGTTGCAGAGAGAGGTCTATTATATTTATCAGCCTCCCCGTACCCTCACCCCCGGCCCCTCTCCCAAAAGGAGAGGGGAGATTTCGCATAAGGAGCAAAAGCTTTGCCCGACCAATCGCCCTCGCCGCTTGTGGAAGAACAACCCGATTCAGCAGGAATGACTCCAGATGAGTTGGCCGAGGCAAAACGCTACGGTCGGCTGGAGTTGATTTGCTCGCTAGCGGATAAAGCCATTGATGTCGCCTACCTGGCCGTGGCCGCGTTTGTGCTTGCGCAGCCCGTGGACAGGTGGCTGAACGGTTTTTCGCTGCCGCATCGCAATGACTCGCTTCGTTTGCTGCTGCTGTTTCTTCTGCTTACGGCAGGGCATATCGCGGTTTCATTTCCCTTGTCGTTTTACTCCGGGCATGTTTTGGAACATCGATTCAGCCTGAGCACGCAGACTTTTGCCGGCTGGCTGTGGCGATATGCCAAACGAAATCTGCTGGGTTTGGCATTGGGCGCGGTCCTTATTCTCGGACTATTCTGGCTGATATGGACCACCGGCCCGATTTGGTGGCTCGTGGCGGCGGGTGCCTTTTTCCTGGTCAGCGTTTTATTGGGACAATTAGCCCCGGTATTGATCCTGCCCTTGTTTTACAAGATCGAAAAACTCGACGTCCCGGAATTGACCAATCGAATCTCGTCTTTGGCCGCGGGCACGGGCCTATCGATCGAAGGAGTCTACCGCCTGGATCTCAGCCAGGAAACCGTCAAGGCCAACGCCATGCTCGCCGGCCTGGGCCGCACCCGCCGCGTGCTCTTAGGTGATACGCTTTTAAAGGGCTTTTCGCCCGAAGAGATTGAAGTAATCTTCGCCCACGAAATCGGGCACCAGGTTTTTCATCATATCCGCAAGATGATCGCCGCCGGCATTTTTTACAGCTCGGCCGGATTTTTCTTATGCGACCGGATTTTGGCCGCCTGGGCCGCCGGGGACCATGCTCCTCTGAATTACTCACAACTGCCCGTGTATACCCTGCCGCTGATTATGTTTGTCCTCACCCTTTTTGCCATGCTTATGGAACCGTTGCAAAACGTCATCAGCCGGCATTACGAACGGCAATCCGATCGCTATGCCATCCAGCGGACCGGCAATAAAGAGGCATATATTTCGGCATTTCGCAAGCTGGCCAAACTCAACAAAGACGATCCCAGTCCGCATCCCCTGGAAGTCTTTCTATTTCACAGCCACCCGCCCATCGCCGAGCGATTGGCAATGGCGGAGGAATAAGGATGAGGGATGGATAAACCGCTTGCGGTTTCACGATGCACAAGGTCATTAGACTTCTAGATACTCTTCCACCGCGTCGCGGAGCACTTCGCGGTCGGGATCCACGCCGGTCCATAGCTTTACGGCCAAGGCGAGCTGCTCGATGAATATGCTCAAACCGTCCACGGTTTTGCAGCCCCGTGTGGCGGCTTCCTGCAAAAGCCGCGTTTGCGGCGGATCGGTGCATACATCGGCCACGAGTAATTCCGGCCGCAAACTGTCATAGAGCAGCGGAACCAGGGCATCTTCATCTTGATGCCCGATCGATGTGGCATGAACGAGCACGTCCGCCTCCGCAGGCACGGCATAATCGCCTTGCCACGGCACGGCCGAGACCGGAACCTGGCACTTGGCGTCCATAAGGCCGAGCAACTCGTTTGCCCGCGATTCGCTGCGATTTACGATAGTAATCGCAGCCACGCCCGAAGCGCCCAATTCCAAGGCAGTCGCCCGGGCGAGCCTGCCGGCCCCTAATAACACGAATCGCTTGCCGGCCGGATCGACGATTCGCTTGATCGCCTGCAATACGGCTTTGCCTTCTAGATTGTCGCCCACCAGGGCGCCGCCCTGGCTGGTGAAAATATTGACCGCTCCGACGGCGGTCGCAGTCTCGGTCGTGCCATCCAAAAGCGGGATAACAGTTTGCTTATGCGGATCGCCGAAATGTCCGCCGTAAAAGCCCAGTGCCTTTAATCCCCGGATTGCATCGGCCAGATCT
This sequence comes from Pirellulales bacterium, assembly GCA_963844755.1. Lineage (GTDB taxonomy): Bacteria > Planctomycetota > Planctomycetia > Pirellulales > Thermoguttaceae > JBEKIK01. Next base: position 115,082 of record CAWJPM010000004.1, on the reverse strand, counting down.
TCCCGGCCGACTTCAAAGGTAAGATATCGCCAATCGAGATCGTGATGGGCAAAGGCCTTTTCGATCAAATACTGCGTGGGATTCCCGCTCACGGGCTGGGCCAACAAGGCGAGAATCGAGGGCACCGAAGAAGTAATCAAGGCTGGAACCTCACATGGCAAGACGCAATTTATCCCATCGCATCGCCGCTATTGTGGCCCAAGACCGCCGAAAAAACAACCACCCCCAAGACCCAGAATTATGCGTTCGCGGTTTCCTCGTTTTGCCGGGCGAGTTCCAGGCGCAAGAGGCGGATTTCCTGCTCGTATTGCATCCGCGCAACGTGCCACTGTTGGGATTCTTCTTCGAATCGCATTTGTTGTTGCAAAAGCGCCTGTTCCCGGGCGATTAGCATCGTGGCTTGCTGTTGCGAATCGCCCCGTTCGGCGTCCATCCGGCGCTCGAATTGTTGCTTCTGCTCGACGAGATTGCGGTATTGTTCGACTAATTGATCCCGGATGCTTTCGATTTCTTCTTTCTGCTTGAATATTTCGTCGTTGGCTAGCCGATTCTGTTCGGCCAGGCGGGTGCGGATCTGGCCCATGGGATGGGTCAATGCGTCGGGCGGGGCCGCGCCGGAAAGTTTTATCCACAGTTCCTCGGTGGCCAGCCGGATTTCCAGCGTCTCCCGGTGCATCTGCTGCAATTCCGCCCGAAGCTTAAGCAGCCCGGCGCGGCATTGATCTGCTTGCTTGGCGCGTCGTTCCAAAACCTGTTGTTTCTTTTTAAGTTCAGCCTGGGCCTGACGTTGCTCTCGAATCAGGCGTTGACGTTCTCGATGTATTTCTTCGCGCAGTTCCCGCCGCTGGGCCGTTAATTGTTCCTGAAATTTTTGGGTTTCGGCCTGGGCCTGGGCAAGGCGATTTTCGGCCTCTTCCAGATGGCGTTGCCGTTGGTCGTTCAGATTCGACAATTGCCGGGCAGGTTGCGCGTTTTCCAGGGTATGACCGGCCGAACGGGCGGCAAGTTCAGCTTCGGCCCCGGTTTTGCGTTTCAACACAGCGTCGGCCGCGGCCAATCGCTCCAATCGCTCCAAGATTTCCTTTTCCCGTTTGTCCAACTCTTGACGGCGCAGTTCCTGTTCCGCTTCCCGTTCGGAAAAATACAGCCGCTCTCTTCGCAGATCGGTTTCCAATTGGGCGATTTCCGCATTCAATTGCGCCTCGCGATGATCAAGCTCTCCTTGCCGGTCGCGTAAAAAATGGGCCAGTTGCTCGGCCTGTCGTTGTAGCTGTTCGCTGGTTATATCATCTTTTGGAAACTCATCGGCCGCTTGGACGGGCACTTTTTCAGCCGAATCCGCGATATGTGCATCAATATTCGAATCAATTGCTGAATCTGATACGGCCGCCGGCACAAGATCCGAATCTGGCCCGTTAAGAGAATGGGCGGCGTCGATGCGGGAATCCTGGAGAAGGACTTGTACGCCCTTATCAGGACTTTGAGGCAGCGCCGTTTCGGTTCGAGTACTGGACATTGTCGCCATAACAAAGGATTTGGGCACGGTAGCACGACAAACTCCGCGCAATCGGCAAAGTTTTCCCAAACTCCTTAATCGGCACGCGACATGTCCAAATTAACCTTAATTAAGGTCTGAAGTTCTACAAATTCCTCCCCTCTACCTCTGGGAGAGGGGCAGGGGTGAGGACATGGAGAAAGCACACAAACGAGGCAAGATTTTTCCGGCCGCCCACCCGCAAACCGAAGGTTAGTTTGCCGAGATAAAAAGATTCGCAATGCCATTTGTTTTCTAACAAGCGCGACCAATGATCACGGCTTTAGAGGACAAATAGTCTCAGGATTTCGCCTGATCGAGCGCCTCTTGCAGGCGTTTTTTCGGCTGGACACCCACGAAACGCTCTACGACCTGCCCGCTTTTAAAGATCATTAAGGTGGGAATGCTGCTGACGCCATAACCGGCCGCAATGTTCGGACTATCGTCGATGTTAAGCTTGCATACTTTGACGGTGTCGGCGTTTTCGGCCGCCAATTCCTCGACTACCGGGGCAATCATACGGCAGGGACCGCACCACGTCGCCCAAAAATCGACCAAGACGGGCAGGGGGGATTTTAGAACTTCGGTCTCGAAATTTTGATCTTGAATCTCAACAGCATTGTGCATGTTATTACTCACTTTTATTTAGCCCCGGGTGAATACACCCTGGGTTGTTGCGTTCAACATTTCCACTAATGACACGCCGTGTATTCACGGCGGATTTAATCTGCATCCTAGGACAACTTTCAATTACCAAACTATTATAGAGTCGCCGCATAGACCGTCAATCGACCGGGAAGATTGCATTTTCTGCCAATAGAGGGCATAAAATAGTCAAGGTTAGCCAGTAGATGATACAAGCCCGAAGCCAAGCGAGGGACAGCAAATAGGTTCTCCTAGCAGCCCGTTGAAAAAGTCATTTAACGAGGCTTGAAAAAGTTTTGTCGCAAGAATATATTATGGCCATCATGCAATGCAGGAGGCAAGAGCGATGGCATTGGGAAAGCGTAAGGACGAACAGCAGGAGATGTGGGTGGCGACCACCAGCTTGCCTAAGTCCCAAGGGCATGTATTTTATCGTAAACTCAATCAGTTGCTGGCCGAAGCCGAGTTCGACCGGACGGTGGAGGACATCTGCCGGCCCTATTACGACGAACACATCGGCCGTCCGGGCATTCCGCCGGGCGTTTATTTCCGGATGCTTCTGGTCGGTTACTTCGAGGGCATCGGCTCGCAACGAGGGATTGCTTGGCGTTGCGGCGACAGCCTTTCGCTGCGGGAGTTCCTTGGCGTCCCGCCGACCGGAGACGCGCCCGACCATTCCAGTCTGACGCGGGTCCGCGACCGTCTGCCGCTTGAGGTCCACACGGCTGTATTTCAGTTGGTCCTGAAATTGACTGCGGAAAAGGGGCTGCTAAAGGGCAAGACCGTGGCCGTGGATTCCGCCACGCTGGAGGCCAACGTGGCCATGAAGTCGATCGTGCGTCGCGACACGGGCGAGGATTGGAACGACTATCTGCGGCGTTTGCTGCAAGAACAGGAAGGTGCGGAAAACCCTACGGATGAGGAGTTGCGCCGCTTCGACCGGCGGCGCAAGGACAAGCGGGTGTCGAATGAAGAGTGGATGTCGCCGACCGACCATGACAGTCGCATCGCCAAGATGAAGGACGGGCGCACGCATCTGGCCTACAAGGCCGAGCACGTGATCGATCTGAAATCGGAAGTGGTGTTGGCTGCTCCAGTGTATCATGCCGACGTGAGCGACAAAGACACGCTGGTCGACAGCGTGATGGAAGCTCAGGTAAATCTCTCCGAAGCGGGCATCGACGTGGAGATTGAAGAGACGGCCGCCGACAAGGGCTATCACGCCACCGACACCTTGGAACTGGCCGACTCGCTTAATATTCGCACTTACATCCCGGAGCCGAAGGGGAAAGGAAAGCGAAACTGGCGGGACGTGCCGGAGGAGAAGCGCCGGGCAGTTTTAAACAATCGACGCCGCATGCGGCGCCGAAAAAGCAAACGTCTGCAGCGCCTGCGCAGCGAACGGGTGGAGCGCAGCTTCGCCCATGTGTGCGACACGGGCGGCGCGCGGCGGAGTTGGCTTTGCGGGATCGAGAAGGTTCAAAAGCGTTACTTGATTGCCGCGGTGGCCCGCAACCTGGGCCTTATCATGCGCAAGGTGTTCGCCATCGGGACGCCAAAAGGCTTGCAGGCCGAAGGCAGCCTTGTTTCTTTTGTTTGTCTTGCCCGACTTAACGTTAGCTTTAGTTTCGGTCGTTTGTGCCGTGTGTCGATGTCGCCAACCATGGATTTATACGCCTATGCAACCGCCGCTTGAAAAAAGAACTAATCGCATTCGCGGCCCTTTTTCAACGGGCTGCTAGGAGAATACCAGGTCCTGGAAGAGTTGGGCCGCGGCGGCATGGGTCGGGTCTACAAGGCTTTGCACACAAAACTCGATCGAGTGGTTGCCGTAAAGATCCTGTCTCGCAGCCGCCTGGAAGACCGCCAGGCAATCACCCGCTTTGAACGCGAAATGAAGGCCGTCGGCCGGCTTGCACACCCCAACATCGTCCAGGCCCACGACGCCCGGGAGATCGACGGCACGCCGGTTCTCATCATGGAATTCGTCGATGGGCTAGACTTGGCCGAAATCGTGCACCGCATCGGGCCGCTGAGGGTTGCCGAGGCCTGCGAACTGGTCCGCCGCACGGCCTTGGCCCTCAAGTGCGCGCACGAGCACGGACTTGTCCATCGAGATATAAAACCCTCGAACATCATGCTTACCCGGTCGGGCGAAGTCAAGCTTTTGGACCTTGGCCTGGCCCGATTCTATGCCGAGGCGTCCTCCGGCGAGGAGATGACCGGCACCGGCCAGGCGATGGGCACGGCCGACTACATGGCCCCGGAACAGGCATCGGACAGCCGCACCGTGGACATCCGCGCCGACATCTACAGCCTGGGCTGCACGCTCTACAAACTCCTTAGCGGCCGGGCCCCATTCGGCGGCCCGGAGTATCGCGGCACGCTCGATAAGCTCAACGCCCACGTGCACCAGCCGCCGCCGCCCATAAATCAATTCATTGCCGACGTGCCGGAAGATCTTTCCGCGATCCTCGACCGCCTTCTGGCCAAAAACCCCGCCGATCGTTTCCCCACGCCCGCCGAAGTCGCTAAAACCATCGAACCATTTTGCACCGACGCAAACCTGATCGACGTAATCACCCGGGCGTTGTCCGAAAATCATAAAGCCGCGACCGTTGGTCGCGGTTCTGTTGCTGCCAATCAACCCATCGCCACAATTCAAACCGAAACCAATCCCATTCCCCTTCCCGCTCCGACCCGCCGCCGCTCGATCCCCATTCTCATTGCTGTTGCCGTAGCTTTCATGGGCGCCGGTTTCGCCTTGGGGATCATAATCCGCATCAATAACAACGGACAGGAAGCCACAATTAAAGTGCCCAATGGGGACAATGGCCAGATTGAAGTTTCTTTGTCCAGCCAGTCAAAATCCACCGGTGGAGTAGTTACCCCAGATGAAAAAAACATACAAGGCACATGGGAGATTGTAGATACTACTTTTAGCATGATCAAAAAATTGCCTTATGAAAAAGATATTACATCCGATCAGGTAAAAAAGACGACTCGTGTTGTAATTACAGATAACATACTGAAGATCGTAGGAGAACACGTTACCGATCTAGCTTTGGAATATCGGTTAAATCCGAAAGTAAAAACTCCAATTATTGATCTTAAAACCTACGGAACACAATGGGGTATAGTGTCATTTGGTATTTATCAATGTGAAGGAAACAAGTTGACTATTTGTGCTTCTGGACTTCATACTCTTGGGAATGAGGACAAGCAACCGGATGCTGCGGTATTAAGACCTACGGAATTTTGGGCTGAGTTAGGCTCCGACAAAGAGTTGCTGGTGTTGCGCCGGGTAGGTGATCCTACAATCACAGAGGACGAAGAACAAATCCAGGGAACGTGGCGAGTCGAAAGTGCGACCGAAAATAGATTATTTGGTTTTGCTGAGAATCAGCAAGTAGATATTTCTCGTTGTGGTCTCACTTATCTAGTAAAGCCGGAAAATGGCCCTGGCATGGACGAAATTAGTATTGGCTACGCGCTCGATCCAACAGCAAAACCGAAGCGAATCGATATTGCCACTTTTTCATGTCCGACGATAGATCCTGTTCATGGCATCTATGAACTGACGGGCGAGCAATTGAAAATAAATTGGGGTTCCAGCCCTGATCCAGGAAGTTACAAAGAAGAATCCGTACCATCCAAACTTGCTCCCGATTCTGATTCAATGTTTGTTGTCCTCAAACGTGTGAGTAAAGCGCCTGAAAAAAACATTTCAACCAAACGCACCGGCGTGCAGGAATCGGCCAAGGGAAGGGAAGCAAATGAAACGTCCCGCAAGATTCGTTTCAAAATCAGTTACCAGCCTTGGAAAGTCGTGCTGCCTTGGTTTGCGGACCAGGCAGGCCTGTCGTTGATGATGGATGCCCCGCCGCCGGGCACTTTCAACTATTCCAACGAAAAGGAATACACTGCCGACGAGGCCATTGATCTGTTGAACTGGGTGCTTATGGCTAAAGGATATAAACTAGTGCGCCACGAGCAATTGTTGATGGTGGTTGATATTGCAAAGCCGGTTCAGGCTCCAAATAGTCCAATCGGCGGGATCCCTACGATTGAACCGTCCTTCGAATTCCATTTCAAGACCGCGAAAATAACTCGCGGCGATATTACGGCGACGGCCAGCGCTAACGGAACCATCGAACCGGCGGAAGTTGTGGATGTTTCGGCCCAGGTTAGCGGGCGGATCGTGAGTTTCGGCGACGATCCGCGGGGCGACCGATCCGCAGTTCAAGGACAAGGCGATCGATTACAATTCGCCGGTCGAGGCGGGCACGGTCTTGGCCCGCATCGACGACACAATTTACAAGTTGAAAGTCGATCAGGAAAAGGCCGCAGTACACCGCGCTCAAGCCGAAGTTGCGGTGGCAAAGGCTAAATCTAAATCAGATGAGGCATCCACCGCTGCCGTTGACGCGGCCATCGCCTCCTTGGCACAAAGCCAGGCTGCGCTGGAACAAGCCGAAATCAACCTCGATCACACGGTCATCAAATCGCCGGTCAACGGCGTGATTATCGCTCGCCGGCTGAACGTGGGCCAAAACACAGGGCCCGATCCCAATGCCCCCAGCCTGTTCCTGATCGCCAAGGACCTGAAAAATATGCAGGTCTGGGCCTCGGTCAACGAGGCCGACATCGGCCGAATCCATGAGGGAACGCTTGCAACTTATAGCGTGGACGCGTTTCCAAAAGAGACGTTTGCCGGAAAGGTGACGCAGATTCACCTCGATGCGAGCAGGGTCCATCATTACGCGGTGATTGTGGCCTTTGACAACTCCGACCTAAAACTAATGCCCTATATGACGGCGAACCTAAAGTTCGAGATCGACGCCCGCAAAGATGTACTCCTTGTGCCCAACGCTACCCTGCGCTGGAAACCCAGCGCGGAAATGATGGCCAAAGGCGGTCCGGTTCAAGTAGAAAAATTGGAAGGCTTGGATGTGACGATTGTCCGTGGCGATAAAGATGCGGTCCAAACTACAATCATCGCGCTAAGCAACCTGAGTACTGCGCTTGCTAACCAAAAACGTGGGATAATTTGGGTGAAATCGCAGGACGACAAGCACGTGCGGCCCATTGAGGTTCAAACCGGCCTGACCGATGGCTCGATCACTGAAATCAGCGGCCCGGACGTGAAAGAAGGAATGGAAGTAGTTATCGGCCATGCGCAAAAGACGGACGCTGACAGCGGAGCAGTCGTCAATCCCTTCGAAACTAAAATATTTAGGGGAAAGCAGCAAACCGTTGAACCTGAATCGGCCTCCAAAGTCGAGGTGGCCTTTCTCGATGATTGCGATCCCGACTATAGTGGCCCCGACCCGCACGGGGATGGCATTCGCTTGCTTACCGCCGACGGTCAGGAAGTCTATATGCAGAAGGGCCTCAATAACTGCCGAACCGTAGGCGCTAATCACGGAGTTGCAATCGACTTTAAACGAGGGCGCGTTTATTTTCGCGAGTTGGTTGCCAATCGCGTTACGGGCATGGATTTCGCCGGCAAGACTGTATTCCAGGCCGATGTCAAAGCCAACTCACTGGCCGTTGATCCGCAAACGGGAAACCTGTGGTGCCTGACTAGCAACGGGTTAATTCGCGGTGATAAGACGGTCGTGCTCAATAGCGACGGCGGCGTGATTCAGACTTATACAATAGACGGCTTTGACATCGCCTACGACCCGCATGACGATGCGTTCTGGACGGTGGGCGAATATGTCACAAAGGTTAACCGGAAAGGCGAGATCCTTTTCCGAACCGCAAAGGCCGGTTGGAGCTATGTTTCCGTGGCGATCAATACCCGCGATGGCAACGCTTGGGTTGCGGAGCGAGACCATCCGGATGTCAAAGGCAGCGCCAATCGGTTGCTCCTGTTCGATAATAAAGGCCACGAATTGAGGAAAATCGAAATGCAGCGCGACGACCCATTTGGTGTTGCCTGCGACCCGGAAACGGGCATGGCATGGGTCGTGGTTTTTCGAAATGCAATCTTGCGGGTACCGGTTAAAGGAGAGCCGCTTCCGCGATTTGACATTCCCGCGTTGTCGATTTCCATCGGTCCCGAAAGCGGCCAAATCTGGATTGGAACCCAAACCGAAGTGCTGCGAATTGACAAGGAAGGAACTATACTCGTTCGTTATCCACTAGTTAGTAAATCAGAACAAAGCTGGATCAGCGCACCGATAGATTGTTATTTTCCGCAACCGCATCCGGCGCAACAGGGCTTGCACAGTATCGCCGGATACGGCACGCACGGCAGCGGCTTGCGGCAGTAGTCGTCCGGGCAACAGCAGGCCTGCGGACACGGTACGCACGGCAAGGGCTTGCAGCAGTAAGTGTCCGGGCAAAAGCAGTTGCAATCGCATACGCAAGGCAGCGGTTTGCGGCAGTAGCAGTCGCAGCATAAAATCGCCGAGCTGCCAAAGCATCCCTGCATGCAGTTGCATTGTTGGTAGTTTTCTCCGGCATCCGCCGCTAGAACATTAACAACCATTATTCCAAACAAAATGCATATTTTCCATGCATTTGAGATTAAATGGCCGACATGGGGATCTTGCCGTGAAATATTTCCGTTATTGTTGTGCATTGTTTTTTTATCCTATTGAACAAAATGCCAATCCGTCTTTTACTGGCAATTGCAGCACCCGTAGCGCCACGTAAAACCAAGTCCGGCGTAATACACTGTCACCCTTGCCCTTGTGCTGCCGAATTGATCGGCGGCAGGCAGAAGACCGCCGGCAAACACGTCCAGGTCAAGGCTTGGCACAATGAAACCTTGCCGCCCGACGCCCGCGGTGATCCGGTGCTGGCTGATGGTGGCCATGCTTGCAGCCTGGAACAATTGGATCTCATCCTTTAGAACGGGAAATCCATCCAGGCTGTTTCCCACATTATGGTTCAAGGGATTTGTGTCATACGAATAGCCGAGGCGATACTTTGTTTGCCCCCGAGTTAGTTGCGAGCCGACCGCGAATGCCCACTGGTTTACGAATATGTCCTTGTACAAAGGCGCGTTGTCCCAAACCTTGTAGTATATGTCGGCGGCAATCAACAAGTCTCCGTCCATGAGGCTGTGATTGGCCAGTCCTATTCCCACCGTTTCCGGTTGCGATACGAGAAGGTTGTGGTAAACATTATTGAAGCGAACCGCATCCGGAAAATCGAAGTCCATTCTTGTCTGATAGAATGCGCCAATCGTGCTGGAATCGTTCACGTCATAGTCCAGTCCGAACGTCCCGCGCAGGGCGTAGGCGTTAACCATCGCGGAACTGAAAAGAGGCCCGACGAAGCCGAGCTGTTCGAAGCCCGAGCCCAGCGTGAGCGTGGCGCCCGCCGAGAGCCGATCAGTCAGATCGATCCCCGCTCCCATATTCACGCCCAGCACCATGAATTCACTACTGGCATTATTCAGACCAATGCTAACGTCATCTACACCGATGTTTTCGGGCACTCTGCCGCGGTACTCGGCCCCCAGACCGCTGAGGCCGGCAAGACCCAGCCCGAGAGTTCCGGGTATGTTCAAGGATCGGAGGTCCTGGGTGGCGGCGATCGCGGGGACGGCAAAACCCTGTGTCCGCGAAGTTACACTAAAGGGTCGGCCCGGATTGAGCTCATTAAGCGCGCCATTGTTGGCGATAGTCGGGTAACCTTCGGCCCAGCCACCGCCGATGGTGAATTGAGTTCCTTGAAACTGCGCGAGCGTGGCTGGATTTCCAAATACGGCCGCCGGAACGTCCTGCGGCAGGGCAAGACTCACCCCAGCCATGCCGCCGGCCGCGGGTGTCAGAACGTTTTGCGTATCGGTTCCGTAGCCCTGGCCCATGGCCGAATGAAAATTCAAGAGTAGAGCCAATAATAATGTAACGACAATTAGAAAACTGTTGTTTTTCATGGCACGTTCCAGTACGGCGATTGATTACGGCGATTGGATTATTTTAGGATGGAGACAACTATTTTTTTGGTCGTCTCAACATATTAGTCGATAACGGCATGGCGACATGTGTTTTTTTATAACCGGCGCGAAACACAAGAAATGAAAAAGGCAGGTGCCCTTTTAATAGTACGGATCTAACGATTTAATCGGGATTAACCAATATCGGTAATAATCAATTAATTATGCCGGTTATGGATATGACGTATGCAGAGCCGTTACGCGTGGAAAAGGCGATAAACTCAATCAACGCAATATAGCTTGTAACGTACGGTTGTAACGACTAGGGAAACTCTTCCGGCTGGATCGCCAATCCTGCACGCGGCAAAGTTGTGAATTTTTGTAGGGTGCGTGAAACGCACCACAACCTGGAGGCGGCATGAAGCCCGAGGCATTATTTGGCGGGGATCTGGGACTCGATTGCACTTGCCCTCGCATCCAACTGCCGGCGCAGCGCAGCGGGCAACTGCTCCATTTTCAACGCTTGGCGATATACGGCCGCGGCATTTTGAAATTCGCGGCGGTCTTCGTAAATCTGTCCCAGCAGTAAATAAGAGTCCCAATAGTGCGGATTGCGCTGGATAACTTGCCGCAGCAGTTCGATGGCGCTATCCATGTTTCCCTTCCGTCGCTCAAAGAATGCCAAGGTGTGAGCGTACTTTGGTTCGTTCGGGCGAAGCTGGTGCGCTTTTTCGCACCACTCGATGGCCTGATCAGGATTTTCAACGCCCAGGAGCACGGCCAGGTTATATGCCGCCTGGTGCATTTGCGGATCGGCCTTTACGCGCCTTTCGCAGGGCTGCTTCCGCTTCAGGCAAACGTTTTTGTTCGCCTCGGAGCAGCCCAAGATTGAAATTCGCCGCCGCATTATCAGGTTCGTACTTCAACGCCTGCATTAGGCACTGTTCGGCCTGGCCGATTCGGCCCAGATTGCTATATGCGATGGCAGCATTCACTGTGGGTCCGATCTGCCGCGGTTCCAGCCTGGCCGCGGTCTCAAAGTAGCCGATAGCCGCGGCGTAATCGCCCCTGTCCATGTAAAAATTGCCCACATTGGCATACGATGCCCAGTCGTCGCCCCGGGCAGTCATGGCCGTCATGAAATCATCGACCGCCCGGTTTAAATTCCGGCGGTCGCGATCGTTTTGCACATCCTTGGGCTGCAAGGCCGCCAAGGATATGGCGCTGCGGATCCGAACCAATCGCGACTCGTCGGCTGTTGCCGCAAGCAACGCCTTGAGCGACTCCGGCGTAGTAATAAGATCGCCCAGGGCCGAGGCCGCGCTCGAGCGGACCAGCGGCGATGCGTCTCGCAACATTTCCAAAACAACTGGCCATTTGCTTTCGTCGCCGCAGAAACGCAGTAAGCGGACCATGGAATTCTTGTATACCGGATCGTTGTCTTTCTTCAATTCGGCCAGCATTTCCGACAGCCGCTTCCAATCGCGCTTGCGGGCCTGGTCGATTAATCCCGCACGGCGAAGCACCTCGGCCTGGTAATCGCGAGGATACCACTTGCGGACCCATTGGTCCGACCAGGCCGCATCCTTGTCCGTATGGCACAAATTGCAGGCGTTGGGCGATTTGAAAGCCATGCTCGCGGCGGGTGCAGGCGGCTGCATCGAGTGATCGGTCCGGCCCATGGCGGCAAACCGCGTCATGGGCATGTGACAGGCGATGCAATCGTTCCCCTTACTACCGGGTTGGTGCTTGCCATGGTCCGCAGGGTTTTTCACATAATTCTCGTGGCAAGGCATGCACGACTGGTTGGAGTTTTCACCTTCGTATCGCATCCTTCCGCTGGGCGTGTGGCAGTGGTTGCAGTCCAGCTTACCCGACTTGACGCACGGGCTCATCAACCAGGAAGTATAAGTGTAGTTTTCGCCCAGATCGCGGCCGTCTGGATAATAATCCTGGTGTTCGAGGGTGACGAGGTCGTAGTGGTCGAAAAAATTCTCGCCCGGCAGGAAACTTGTTGACAAAGGCACCAGCTTGGCATGGCAGGTCGCGCACATGTCGTTGATCTGTTCGGCGGAGAATTCTTTCGTGCGAATGATTTTGATGTCTTTCGAAGTATGGCCCCTCACCCCTGGCCCCTCTCCCGAGACGGGAGAGGGGAGTGATATTTCCACGCCGGCCTCCATCGCACGGGCGTGTTCGGCGCCCGGTCCGTGACACGATTCGCAACTGATTCCAGACTCGGCCCAAATGGTGTGATACGTATCGGTCGCGAGATCGTAGTTGGTCGATAGTTCGCTCACATGGCAATTGAAACAGGTGGTATTGAAGGAAAACATGCGGTCGGTCCAATCGAGGGCCTCGTCGCGTCGGTCGGGAAAATGCCGCACACCACTAGCCGCCATGTCGTACCAGGCTTTTTTGTGCACGTCGTAAGCGACTGGCAGCACCTGTAACCGGCCGCGATCCATGGGCGTGAGAAAATAATAGACGTTCTTCCCGCCCATAACGTGCGCGATGGGATAATTGTGATCGCTACTGGGGCCGGTTTCTTTGACCCAGCCTTCGCCGTCGCCGATTTCCGCCCGATACTTGCATTTGCCGATCGCCACCTCGTCTTCCTGCGGTGTCAGATTCGCCCGGGCAAACTCGGCCGTATAAGGCTGCATTGCCAGGCCGTGCCACGATGTGGACCAGAGTTTGTAGAATTCTTCGTGGCAATCGCGGCATGTCTTCGATCCGGCAAGCGCTTTCTGCTGTTTAACTTGCTGCTCGTTTTTAACCTGGGATACGGGCTCTGATTTAGCTTCCGGTACGGGCGCAACATAAGTGGAGGATTTGGATTGTGATTCCGGCTCTTTCTTACAGCCGAGACCCAGGGTCGATATGACGATAATTCCCAATAAGAGCCACTTTTTGGTCACTAAAATTCGTTTTTTCAACCTTAATAGTTGGGCATCAAACTTCGTTTTTTCCACGATCGGACCTAGGCGAGTATCATTTATTTCATTTTATGCAACTATGTTGACAGTATCACCGCAAGATCGATTCTAACATAGTGCCTGGCCCAATTTCTAGTCCGGTTTATTCAAGATTCATTTGGCCTTTTCGCCTATCTGGATCGGCTTTTTCAGAAGACACGCGATGCACCAGACGGTCATCACTGCATGCAGTGCAACAGCCGGCCACAAGGCGATACCGACTGGCTGGGATCGAATACCGGCCATACCGAGTATTATAACCGCGCCAAGGTTATATAGCACCATAGCACTGATTAACCCTCGTACGGCGGAGCTTGACGCGTCGTGCTGCGCGAGCCAGCAGGCAACGCCAAGCGCGAAAAGTGCCGCCCCAGCCACGCGCCCCAGGGCCAGAGCGGCGGGCGTATCGAGCGGTGAACCCAGCAGCAGCGCCACTGTCGCCGACGGGCAACATATCAGGGCCACGCCGGCACCCGCCTCAATTACTGCCGTTACGATGAGCAGCTTTTTCATTGTCTGTCAGATGCTCCGCCATGACACCCTGGACATGGGCTTTGTCGAGCTCCCGCTTTTTTTCGGGAATTAGCTTTTCTTCGCCGAGTCGGAGCAGAGCGCCCGAGCGGGCGCTCGCGCCGAATCAACGAATTACTGGCCTTCATGCGCTTTCATCATCTCCTCGATCTGCTTTTTCACCGCATCCAAGTTGAAGGATGCCGGATCCTGCATTGGCGGGAAGTCGATGGCCGTCTTGGCAAGTTCCGCCACTCTGCTCTGGACAGTGACGAATCGCCAGAACTCCCGGGCATAGAAATCGTTCATGTAGCCCCCGCCGAGATCATTCAGGCTTTGGCCGCCTGTTGACGGAGTGCGCTCGAACGGATCCTGCCGGATGTTCACAATCGTGGGCATGTCGGTCACGACTTTTGGACCGGGCCAGCCTTGCGGCTGCTGGAAGAACTGGTATTTGAAGTCATCCAGGCGAATTGCGCCAAGCTTGGGCCCGCCGAAGTACCAAACCTCGTGGCGATTGGACGGCCCCTTGCCGGTGAGCAGGTCCATCTGGTTGTAGCCGTCAAGATGGTTCTTGTAGGTCCGGTCGCCCAGTTTCACTCCCTTCAGCAACTGATCGGTGATATTCGGATTACCTGCGGCGGCCAGTAGCGTGGGGAACCAATCGAGCCCGGAAAAGATGCCGTTCTCGACAGTGCCCGGCTTGATTTTGCCCGGCCAGCGGGCGATGCAGGGCACGCGGAAGCCGCCCTCGAACACGGTGCCTTTGGTAGCTTTAAAGGGCGTCATACCGCCGTCAGGCCAGGTGAACACTTCGGCCCCATTGTCGGTTGTAAAGACCACGATTGTGTTGTCGGCCTCGCCGATGTCGTCAAGGTGTTTGAGCAATGCGCCGATGCTGTCGTCCATTTGAGCCATGCCGGCCTCTTCCAGGCCGTAATTGCTCTTGTAATTCATCAGCGCCTGATACTTTGGCGGGAGATAAGTAAAGACGTGCATCCGCGTAGTGTTGTGCCAGATGAAGAACGGCTTGCCGTCCTTTTTGGCCTTGTCCATGAAGTCGCAGGAACTCTTGACCAGCACCTCGTCGAAGGTCTCCATATCGTACTTAGCCTTTCGACCTTCCTGCCAGTTCTGCATGTCCTTCATTTCCGGGAACGGCGCCAGCGGGCCTTCATCTATGATCTTCTGCTTGCCGATCTTGCCCCAACGCGGTTGCTCGGTGGGATCATCAGTGTCCGTTGCATAGCAATGCACAAGATCGCGCGGGCCGGTTTTATCGATCCAGTCCTGGGGATAATCGAACCAATACGGGTCCGACATTGCGTCGAGGTGGTACAGGTAGCCGAAGAACTCGTCAAATCCGTGAACTGTCGGCAGGTATTTGTTCAGATCGCCCAAGTGATTCTTGCCGAACTGGCCGGTGGCGTAGCCCAACGATTTTAGTGCGGTGGCGATAGTGCAGGCCTGTGCCGGGAGGCCCACATCGGCGCCGGCCTGGCCTACTGTGGTTAGTCCGGTACGCAGGGGGATTTCGCCGGTGATGAAATTCGCCCGGCCGGCCGTGCAGCTTGCCTCGGCATAGTAGTCGGTGAACCGCATTCCCTGCGATGCGAGGCGGTCGAGGTTCGGCGTTTTGCCGGACATGATGCCCTGGTGGTAGGCGCCGACGTTAAACCAACCGACGTCGTCGCCCATGATGAACAGTATGTTCGGCTTCTTGGCGGCCTGCGCAAAGGCATCGTCGCCCAACCCAAACACCAGCGCCAGAACAAATAGCCCGATCACAAAAGGCACTAACTTCTTGTACTTCATGTTCGCACCTCCTTTGTATTATCAAAACAGTGATAGGAAAGACATAATCGCACATATCTGTGCGATGATAGACTCCGGGTATAAGACGCCGATTTTCCGCGGCATCAATAAGCGGAAGGAAATGATTAACAAACCAAGATGCTATACAGAGTCGGTGAAGAATTATTGGAGGCAAAGTGAGCCAGGACAAGATCTTAAATCCATTATTCCCAAAAAGTACAATCCAAAAACCTTAAGCCGTGTTAGGACTATCATGGCATGATGAAAGGCGGCCTATCGGCCCCATTAAATGGTGAAAAACCAATAAGTGTCCTCCAGGCATTTTAGTTCGACAAATTGCCATCAAATGCGTTGGCTAACATCTTGCCAATAAAATACTTGCGCACTTTGAAGAATCATGAGGCGAGTCGGTTTAATTGATATAGTTTACTAATTCAGTCGCACTCCTATAATTTTTGGATTGTGTTTCTTGAACAAGTCATCGAGGTGTTTTCAACTCGATTTCCTGTCTATCTAATCACAACTTCGATCGATGGGAGCACGGTATGAAAATTCATAGCGAATGGGGCCTAAATGCGCGCGACATTCTGCCCGTAGCAATAATCCTATCTATCTTTATTTTGGCTGCGCTGCCATGCACGGCCCAGCAGACAACCGGCGTGCCGGGCTCGCCCAGTGCTACAACGACCATTGACGGAAAGCAATTGCCACCGCCTGATCCGAAATTCGGCGGTGTGATCAAGGAGAACGCAGCGCAATCAACGCCCTGGTGGCCGCCGCGGGTGGTTCCGCCCAAGGGTGCGCCCAACATTCTTCTGATTATGACCGACGACGTTGGTTTCGGCGCACCGAGCACGTTTGGCGGAGTCATCCCGACGCCGGCGTTGGATCGAATCGCCAAATCTGGGCTGCGATATACCCAGTTCCATTCCACCGCGCTCTGTTCGCCCACGCGCGCGGCGCTGATCACCGGGCGCAACCATCACTCGGCGGGCTTCGGCGTGGTCTCTGAACAATCCTCGGGTTTCCCGGGCTATGACAGCATCATCCCCAAGGACAAGGCAACCATCGGCCGGATTCTAAAAGACAACGGGTACTCCACGTCCTGGTTCGGCAAGGACCACAACACACCGACATTCACCGCCAGCCAGGTCGGGCCGTTCGACCAATGGCCCATCGGCATGGGCTTCGAGTATTTCTTCGGGTTCGTCGGCGGCGACACCAGCCAGTGGGAGCCGAACCTGTTCCGCCAGACCACGGCAATTTATCCCTATGTGGGCAATCCGAAATGGAACCTGACTACCGCCATGGCTGACGATGCCATCGACTGGATGAACCAACTCAACCAGATCGATCCGAGTAAGCCATTTTTCTGTTACTACGTCCCAGGCGGCACGCACGCCCCGCACCATCCCACGCCGGAATGGATCGAGAAGATCCACAACATGCATCTGTTCGACAAGGGCTGGAACGAACTGCGCAACACCATCTTTGCCAACCAAAAGCGGCTAGGCGTCATCCCGCAAAACGCGAAAATGACTCCCTGGCCGGACAATCTGTTGAAACAATGGGACGCGCTTGGTGCCGATGAGAAGAAGCTGTTCATCCGGCAAGTCGAGGTCTATGCCGCCTACCTGGCCTACACCGACCACGAGATCGGCCGGGTGATTCAGGCGGTCGAAGACATGGGCAAGCTCGACAACACGTTGATCATCTACATCAGCGGCGACAACGGAGGCAGCGCCGAAGGCACGTTGATCGGCACGCCGAACGAAGTGGCTATGTTTAATGGCGTCGATGTGCCGGTCGAAGACCAGTTGAAGTATTTCTATGATGTCTGGGGCTCTGACCGGACATACTGCCACATGGCCGTGCCGTGGACGTGGGCGTTCGACACGCCCTTTAGTTGGACCAAGCAGATCGCCTCGCATTTTGGCGGCACCCGGCAAGGAATGTGTATCTCCTGGCCCGGACATATCAAGGACGCCGGCGGCATCCGCAACCAATTCCATCACATGATTGATGTCATGCCGACAATACTCGAAGTCTCCGGCATCCCCGCGCCTGAAGAAGTGGACGGCATCAAACAGGCTCCTATCGAAGGCGTGAGTTTTGCCTACACGTTCGACAAGGCCAATGCCAACAAGCCGTCCACCCACAAAACGCAATATTTCGAGATGATGGGCGACCATGCCATATATCACGAGGGTTGGATCGCCAGCACGAAGGTCATCCGCCCGCCTTGGATCGTTGCAGGCCCGGTCAACCAGGATCCTTTCAACAACTGCACCTGGGAGCTATACGACCTGACAAAGGACTGGACGCAAAATGAAGATGTGGCGGCCAAGTATCCTGAGAAAGTGAAGGAAATGGAGGAATTGTTCGCAACTGAAGCCCGCAAGTATCAGGTCCTGCCGCTGGACGCCTCTGTGGCCACGCGCCTGGTAGTGCCACGCCCCAATATCACCGCGGGCCGCAGCGAATTCACCTACACAAAGCCTTTGACCGGCATCCCGCAGGGCGACTCCCCACTGCTGCTGAATTGTTCCTACACGATTACGGCCGACATCGTAGTGCCGCAGGGCGGCGCCGAAGGCGTGCTGTTGACTTCCGGCGGACGATTCGGCGGCTACGGGTTCTATGTGCTCAAAGGCAAACCCGTGTTCCTCTGGAACCTGGTTGACCTCAAACGGGTTCGCTGGGAAGGTCCCGAATCGCTCGCCCCCGGCAAGCATACGCTGGAGTTCGACTTCAAATACGACGGCATGGGCATGGGCACGCTTGCGTTTAACAACATGAGCGGCATCGGCCGCAGCGGCACGGGCGTGCTCAAAGTGGACGGCAAGGCCGTGGCCACCCAGAAGATGGAACACACATTGCCGCTTATTCTGCAATGGGACGAGACGTTCGACATCGGTTCCGACACCGGCACTCCTGTGGACGACAAGGATTACCAGGTGCCGTTCCCCTTTACCGGCAAGTTGAATAAGCTAAGCATTGAGATTGAACGGCCGCAGTTGACTCCCGCGGATGAAAAACTTCTCCGCGAACAAGGCCAGCGGAACAACAAGGCGAGCGAGTAGACATATTAACGGAATGCCGGGAGCCCTGCCAGGCGGCTTTACTGTAGCAAAATAACCTCAAGATTAGCGCCGCTGGACTGTTGAGGACAGGTCATTTTATGCTATACTTTATCTTGTTACATTTCTTTAAAATTTGAAGCTTGGCTTAAATCCAGGAGATGAGTTTATGAATCGCTTATGGTGTTTATTGGTTCTCGTGGCCTTTCCAGCCTTGATATTGGCACAGCCCGCTCCCCAATACTCCGGATCGAGCGGCACATCTCAGCCGTATCAACCCGCCGTGCCGCCCCCTTCCATTATCAACGGAAACGGCGGATGGGCCGGTTATGGTGGGACAGGGGCAAGCACGGCCGCCGGATCGGCCATGAACGGCATGGCCAGCGTGATCAGCGCGAAGGGGAATTACAATCTTTCCACCTCCGCGGCCGCCGTTAATATGACCCAAGCCCAGAAACAAGAAATCCAGAACCATCAACAATATACCAATACTTACTTCCAGATGCGGGCAACTAATAAAGCGGCGCAAGGCCGAGGAAGGCCCCCAGCCCACCATGGAGCAACTCGCGCGAATAGCCCACGACGGAGCGCCAAAGCCGCTGGGTGCCAATCAGTTGAATCCCATGACCGGGACAGTCAACTGGCCAGTCTTGCTGCAGCAGGACCAATTCGCCCCGCAGCGCACGGATTTGGAGCAGCTATTAGCCAAGCAAGCCACTTACGGCAGACTCGACTATACCGATCAGATGAAAGCCCGCCAAACCATCGAAACCATGTTTACGGGCTTGAAGGCGCAAATCAGGGATGTCCCGCCGCAAGACTGGGCCACATCGCAGACATTTCTGAAAAGTTTGATCTATGCCATGACCAAGACTGACCTGAGTTAACGATTCATGGGAAACCCCCGCATCGTGTGGAAGTTTTCCACATTCCGCATATCTCCCTTTTTCCCTTAAATTCAAACTATATCACTTCAATAGAATAATTAAAAAACCGGAGCACAAAAATGATCTCATACTTACGAAAAAACGCCTTGTTTTTCGGCCTGGGCGCCTGGTTGATCATGACCGGCCCAATCGCTTTGGCTGCGGATTCTTCGGTCAAGGAATTGACCGGCCAGTTGAAGTCCTCCGACGAGACTGCCCGGCTCAAGGCAATCAATGAATTGGGATTGCAGGGCGTGAAGGCGGCCGAAGCCGTCGGGGCTCTGACGGAGTTGCTCAAGGACAAATCGGCCGTGGTGCGGGCGCATGCCGCCCAAGCGCTGGGTAAAATCGGCGCCCCGGCGAAATCCGCCGCTCCGGAATTGGCCTCCCTGTTAGCAGACGCCGACGATACGGTGCGAAGGCAGGCGGTCCAGGCGATTGGCGCCATTCGGCCCGGCCCGAAAGTCATGCTCCCGCTGTTCATCAAGCTCATGGAAGACTCCGACCCGGGAGTGCAGATGCGAGTTTTGAATGCCGTTGCCGAGGCCGGCGAAGCCGCGGTGCCGGGTTTGATAGAAGCGCTGAAGAACGACAAGACCACCTACTGGGCATTAATTGTGCTCCGCGAGATAGGACCGGAGGCGAAAGACGCTGCCCCGGCATTGGCCGAAAAGCTCAAAGATCCCCGCCCCGAGATCCGGCGGGAGGCCGTTCTCACTCTGGGCGCCTTGAACGAGGCCGCGATTCCAGTCCTGCCCCAGATCGCCGCAGCCTTGGACGACGAAGACGCCCGCACGGCCGCGACTTTTGTCATGGGCCAGATCGGAAAGATCCCGGCAAACGCCGAGGCGAAAATCCGCGCGAATGCCGCAAGCGACGATAAATTTCTCAGCACCGTCAGCCTTTGGGCCCTGGCCCGCGTTCATCCCGAAGACAAGGAACTCCGCCGCCAGGCTACGGAGCAGCTTGTCGACCGATTGAAGGAGCAAGATCCCTTTGTCCGCGTAGCTGCCGCCCGGGCGTTGGCCGCCCTGCCTCCCGCCCCCGAGATTACCATTCCCATCTGGGAAAAAGCATTAAAAGACGCGGATGCGACAACTATTCAATATGCTTTAGACGCCTTGGCCTCGCTCGGGCCGCAGGCGGTGCCGAGGTTGGTTGATATATTGAAGCAACACAAAGAACTCCGCGTCCAGGTGGCTTATACTTTGGGCCAGATTGGCCCGGGGGCGGCTGCCGCCACGGAGGCATTAGCCGGGCTGGTTGCCGATGAAGATTTCAACGTTTCCACCGAAGCAGTGATTGCCTTGGGCAAGATCGGCCCTGCCGCCGCAAGCGCCGTGCCGGCTCTAATGGCGGCATTGCAAAAGGAAAACTGCCCCAATGCCCACGCGATTATTTATGCCTTGGGAAAAATCGGCCCCAAAGCGGTCGCGGCCGAGCCTGTGTTGTTGAAAGAGATGAGCAGCAAGGACAGTCCACTGGCCGTAATCAGCGCTTGGAGTTTCACGCAGATTCAACCCCGCTCGGCAAAGACCGCCGCCAAAGCGGTTCCCGTGTTGGTAGCCGGGCTGTCCGATGTTTTGCCGGAGACCCGCAAAGCGGCCGCGGAGGCTTTGGGTGATTTGGGGCCCTTGGCCCGCGATGCGATTCCAGCCCTGCAAAAAGCCGCCAAAGACGACAGCAAAGCCGTGCGCGAGGCAGCCGCCAAAGCCCTGGAATCAATCGCTAAACAAAAGTCATAATAAAATGCAGGCTATGTGAGACTGCGCGGATTATTGTGTCGGGGTGAAGTGGCACGCCCATCTTGGCCGTGTTTCTTCACGGACTGGAAGTCCGTGCCACCGCTTGACACAAAATTTCTTATAGCCCCGCTATGTGCCCGAACCTACCGGCTGAGCGGAAGGAGTGGGCATGACCTCCTGATTGTAGTAATTTGGTTGCGGCGAGGGGGGCGTATATCCGGGCTGCGCCGCTGGATTGCCGGGTACAGATGCGTCGGTTTGCGGCCCGGATTGATACATGGGCGACGGCTGTGGATTCGCTGAGGCCGAAGGATTCGGATAGTAGTATTGTTGCGGGGCCGGAGCGGGTTGGGCATATACGGGGGCCGGCTGCACGTATGTTGGAGGCGGCGCATATACGGGGGCTGGAGCCGGATAATAAGCATACGGATATGGGGAATAGTAATACGGATATGGATACGGATAAGGATACGGACGCGGATAATAGTAGGGGTAGGGATGATACACGGGCCCTCCCAAGGGAATGCCGATCCCGATGCCCACTCGCACCCCGCCGCCGCCCGCCTCAGCAATAGGTGCTCCCAAGGCCAAAATCGCCACTACGGCAATACAGATAAATGCCATTTTCATGTTCATGACCGATTCTCCTGCTTCCTTGCTTAAGATCGAGCGGCCCTTTTCTATTTTTTCTAACCGTTATAGATCGACAAATCGGTTCGTTTGACTTGACCTGACGAGAACTTGCTTCTTTGTTATCAGACGTAACTCGCGATAAAATAGGCGGTTATAGTTTTGGTAAAAGCAATTCCCCTGAAACTTCCCAGATTGTATCAATAATTGCAGATTACCCAAGATGAAATTGCCGATTGATTAGCCTCAAACAATATAAACATGGGCAAAAAGACTGATTTTTTCGCACAGGGTTGCAATTATTCATTGCATACATTGCGATTAGAACAATAAAAACATGATCCATTTATGGATACGGCAACTATCCCCCATATGACTTTTATTACTCCGGCCGGCGTTTGCAATTCGGCTTTATGTACTAACGCGCCGGTGTCAAGAGAAATGAACGTGCAATGAAGGATATGAAGATTAAATGGGGATGTACCAGAATCAAAAATTTGGTAATATTTTTGCCGTTTGAAGTAAATTTCTAAAATTTAGCCTTCACTAGCCTGAAGCGCAAACGAGGGTAATTTGGTTTATTAGCATTAGCTCCCTCGCTCGCGCTTCGGGCTAGTGTCATTAATACTGCAAATGGTTAAAATGTTAAAAAATTTGCAGTTATTTTAGTTCCTGAGATTTCGGAATATACACCAGAACTTAAAGCATGCCTGATCAGACTGCACATAATTGATTTTATTACCGGGCCGAAAATTATTGGATCCAGTCGCGGCGTCCGGTGGTCAGTCTGGTTTTTATTGCTCCGTTGTTGGTGATTTATGAGGGGGGGGTATTGCTGTGGGGGGTCCAAAACGGGGCCGACGCTTGGATGCGGCAATTCCTGGATCTTATGGGCTTCAGCCAGCACCTGCTCCTGCCCTTGCTGACGGTCTGCGTTTTACTGTGTTGGCATTACTTGACCCACGAACCGTGGCGATTTTCCCCGGGTGTGCTATCGCCCATGGTCGTCGAATGCCTCTTGTTGGCTATATGTCTTCAAGTGGTGCTGATTTTTCAGGGAACATTATTGTTGGCGATAGACGGTGCTACAGAACCGGGCATTGTAGCTAAAATGGTGGCATATTTAGGCGCTGGAATCTATGAGGAGCTTCTGTTTCGGTTGATATTGCTTTCGGCGACCGTTTGGCTCATCCGGCGATGGTGGACCGCGCAAAACCTGAGCATGGTGCTAGCGGTGCTGGTAAGCAGTCTGATTTTCGCGGGCGCACATTATGTGGGCCACGCGGGCGACGCTTTTCAGTGGTTCAGCTTTTTGTTTCGTTTCCTGGCCGGCGTTTTCTTCTCTATCTTGTTTATATATCGAGGCTTCGGAATCGCCGCCGGCTCGCATGCCGCTTACGATATTCTGGCGATATTGTTTTTGAAGAGCTATTAGTCGTCTTCGCAGGCGATCAACGCCCAAAAAAGTGGCGAATTGCGACTGACGAAACATTACTAATTGCATCCATTACAAGAGCGTTGCGTTTTTTGTCAGTTGTGCCTGGATATTTGTGATTCACGCTTCGCCATTTATGTTTTTTCATTTTTTTCTTGGGCATGTTATTTGCTGGTTTTTCATGTCCTTGTCGTCTTGAAGTGCTGAGATCGGTCGCGCGGATCAAGTCTTGGAGTTTTTGTCAAGTCGATCTTTAGCGGAATAATATTTTTTGCAAAGCGGCCTTTCTTCGAGGAAGATTTTTAAATTATAATGGGCTTCAGTGACAGAAGATTATATTCCATGCCCGTACTTGCCGCGGGCATGTTCAATTGCTCGACAAATGAAAAAGGAGATATTGCAGTGCTTACCGTACGACCAAAAATCGCCGAGTTGGTATTTCAACTCTACGGTCGGCCGCTTCATCCGGAACTTTTCCAGACATATTGTTCCCGCACCGTGGAGCGCGGAGATTATCAAGCCAAGATCGAAATCACCAGCGCGGGCCATGTGGTTACGTGGCGTTATGGGCGATTCACGCTGACCGAAGTGGCGGCCTCGGCCCGGCATCCCCTACCCAAGGCTCGGCGACTGATGTCTTACGGCCTGCGCGGGCAGAGGACCGAGCGCGTGAAATGTCCGGGCGGCGCGTGTTACCAGGTGAGTTTTCAATTGGAGCCCGCCGAACCCGAAGTTTTTTGGAATTTCCAACAAGAGCTGGTTCGAGACGGACTGCGCCAAGGCATGTTGCACCGTTTCGATTCCAGCGGCCGAATGGCCCTTGGCGCGGTGAGCTATATCAACATCGAAACCCGCGCCCGGCACATGCTAGTCCAGGCCTTTCACACTTTCCCCGACGATTACGCCATTGTAAAAAGCCAGTCGCTGTTTCAATTGCCGTGATAAAAGTTTTCAGTTTACGGTAATCAGTTTACAGTTCTGATTCTTTCTTTTGTCGCCCACTGTTACCGTCGGCTTTCAGACTTCCGCAGTTCCCAACTCGTGATACACCGATTCCACTACAGCGGCGTCGATTTGAGGCAGATTCGCTCCGGCCCCGGCCAAGAGCGATAGATCGGCCAGTTGCGCGGTGCGGCGCGGGATGCCGTGTGTAAGGTCGTGCAATTGATCAATGGCCGACTCGGAGAAGACCGACGACTTACTCCCGGCGTGGGTGAGCGACGTATTTAGAAAATTCGCCGTATCCGCCTGGTTCCAAGGCTCCAAGTCGATTCGCAATTCGGCCAACTCGAGCAACTGGTCGCCCAAGCGTCCTATTTTTTCCGGCCGCCCGGCAAGAATCATTGTCAGGCGCGACTCGTTCGATGGTCCGTGCCGCGCGAGCCGGGCTACTTGTGCAAGTACCCGGGCATCGGCACAGTTGGCATCGTCCAGAAGAACGACGGTCTGCGATTTCTGATAATAAAATTCCGTGAGCCTGTCGGAAATCGCTCGCCACAGGGCGACCGGCGATGTGGAAGGTTCGGGATTTAATTTCAAGCCCACCGCCAACAGCAAAAGCATTTCCGCCGGTTCGAGGCCTAAAAGATTAATGTTTACGACAGGCAGGCCGCGGCGGCGGAGTTGCTCGGCAAAAGCCTCCAATACCAACGACTTGCCACTGCCCGAGGCCCCCAACAACAAACCCAAACGGCGATGGTTCTCCACGAGAAACTGCAAACGGGCCAGGGCCTCCTCATGGGTTGGACTCTGATGCAAAAACTGCATGGCCGAATCACTCTGAAACGGTGATTCTCGCAAACCCCAATGTGATTGGTACATCGGTTTTCGGCCTCCTTCCATCCGGTTTCTCTATATTCTGGATAATCAGGGAAGCTTGGGTAAAATAAATAGAGATTAAAATATTACATCAGTCTGGTTCTTCCCGTATCATTTCTGTATTCGGTACAATCGGATATTGAACTTGATGCGTAACATGCATCTCTTTCCAAGATAATCGCTCCCCTTTGGGTTGCGGCTAAACTAACAACTGTTGACTGACCACTGTTTACTGTCCACTAAAATGGCCGATCGCTATTTCGTCCAAACCCCGATTACCGGCGAGCAAGTTTCATTGACCGGCGCCGAGGCCCATCATCTTATTAATGTGATGCGTGCCCGGCAAGGCGCCAAGGTGATTCTGTTCGACGGCAGCGGTCTGGAGTTCTTGGCACGGGTGGAACAAATCGGGCGCAACGACGTTGCACTAACCGTGCTTGGCCGCGAGGAAGTCGATCGGGAATTGCCTTTTGTCTTAACCCTTGGCGTGGCGTTGCCCAAGGGCGACCGGCAAAAATGGCTCGTGGAAAAGGCTGCCGAATTGGGCGTCGGCCGAGTGATCCCGCTAAAAACCCAGCGGGCGGTGGCCCAGCCCGTCCAGCAAGCCTTGGATCGTCTGCGGCGGGCGGTTGTCGAAGCCTCGAAACAATGCGGGCGCAACCGGCTGATGGAAATCGCCGAGCCGCTGGAATTCTCGGACTACGTTGACGCCACCCAACATCAGCCTTGCCGCCTGCTTGCTCATCCGCACACACACCACGCAAAAAAGAACTTGCCGCATGGCGGTGACGTAGGGTGTGTGAAACACACCGAAGAAATGGTGCATTTCATGCACCTTACGGATGAGACTGAACCGCCGTCGGAGATTTTTTTGGCCGTCGGTCCCGAAGGCGGATTTACGAACGAAGAAGTGGGTTTGGCCGCGAAGGCCGACTGGCACATCGTAGACCTGGGCCCCCGCATCCTCCGCATCGAAACCGCCGCGGTGTTGCTCATTTCAACGGTTACAGCACCGGCGGCTTGTTGGGGAGTTGGCCTTCTTGGCGGGTGAGTGCGTACATGTCGTGGATTAGTTGGACGTCGCAGGGGCGCTGCTTGATGTTTCGCCGGGCGAACATGCGGGCTTGGGCGGTAATCATCACTTCCGGCGGTGCTTCGGTCACCTGGCCAAACGATCGGGCGTAGTTCGCAAAACTGGGCACGTTGGTGGTGACAAACCCGTATACCATCGAGCAGGCGCCGATGGTTTTGCCCGTGAAAATAGAGGTGTTGATGGCGGTTTTGGCGTAATCGCCCATCACGCAGCCCAAGAGTTGCATGCCGGTATCAACCTTGCGGCCGTTGTATTCCATGCTCACGGCACCGTAGGTGTTTTTCAGGTCGCTGTTCGAGGTGCCGGCGCCCAAATTGATCCAACTGCCCAGGTAACTGTGGCCAATAAAGCCGTGGTGTTGTTTATTGGTCAGCGGTTCGACGATCGAGGCCTCGACTTCGCCGCCGATTTTGCAGGTGTGGCCCAGAGTGACGAAATCCTTGATGGCTGCGTGTTCGATCAGCCGGCAATGTGCGCCGATGTGGACCGGCCCGCCGAGATAGCAGAAAGGCCCGACGAGGGCGTCTTGTTCCAATACAACCGGCCCGTTGGCGGCATCGGTGACGCAGTATTGTCCCAGTCCGGCCCCGGGTGCGGCGAAAACGCCGTCGGCTATCTCGCGATAATCGCCGTGCGAAATCCGATCGGCGAGATTTTCCTCCAAAATCTGTATGTTCCAGCGGATCAGTTCGTGCGGATATTCCAGCAACGGCAATTCCATTTCGATTGGGGCAAGACGCAGCCCTTCGAACCAGGCGGAGAGTTTATCGGGCGTGGCGTCGCTTTGCGGCAGGGCAAGTTCTGGTCCGATTTGCGCGGCGGCCACACTATTGCCTGAGCGTACTAAACCCTGCCGGCCTGATGAGATTAGGGTTTTTAAAAGCTCGATTAGGCTCACCGCCGGGACCAGCCGGGCGTTAAGGAACAACGTCGTTTGCGGCTGCGGTTCAAGCGGCGCGAATAAATACGGACAATCGGCGACCAAAAGGCCTGCGCAAATGCGGCCTAACAATCGCCCTTGGTCCATCGCCCAGGCGGCTTGCCAGATCGATCAGCCGATAACTTCCGCAACTGACCCCAAACGCCGGCCGACCCAATGTCGCCGGATAGAGCTGGTCAACAAGTTCATCTTCAAACAGAATAACGTGCATATTAAACTATGTACCATGAAAAGGTCGCGGTCGGCCGTGGGGGCCTAAAATAACCAGTTTAACCTCCATTAAAAGCGGCTGCCATCCATGACAGACGGGTTAATAATGACGAATGTCCCCACGGACGGGGTAAAACGTGCGGATTGTAACTTGTCATGTTTGGCGGCAAAGAATAAAATCAGCCTTTAGTCTGAATTATTTTCCACGAAGACTACGAAGAACGCGAAGAAGGCGAGGATGGATAATTCACCATGTCTTCGGTGTCTTTGTGTTGAAAAAAACAGGCTGCCGCATTAGCCGGAGTGGCGGAATGGCAGACGCGCTGGACTCAAAATCCAGTCCTAGCAATAGGGTATCGGTTCAAGTCCGATCTCCGGTACTTCAAGAATCGCAAGAGGTTACGTCGATTGAGGCGGTTTTATTTTCCGCCGTTTTTTGCTGAATATTATAATAAGAGTTGTAAATCGGCCCTATGTTGTCGGCCTTGGGGGCGAATCCCGCCCATAGTTCATCGGCCACGTCGGCCGCGTTTTGGGCAAGGTAGTATTTCATCGTGGCGCCAATGCCGGCATGACGGGGCAATAGCTGCAGGGTTGCCGGTTTCACCTGAACTGGCATTGGCCGGTGATCATCAGCTTTTTAGCTTTGCCAGCACATGTCCAAACGAAAAAAATCTTTTGATGATAATAAACGGCCTCGCCAGGTCCGATCGGGTGCGTCTGTCCCATTTTTGCTCCGACTCCGTGTGCTGGCAGGAATAGCGATAATCGTCCTGGTCGCCTTCCTTGCTTATCTGCCTTCCATAAACGGCGGATTCGTCATGGACGACGATTTGCTTCTAACAAAAAACGATCTCATACTGAATCCCAACGGCCTGCATAAATTATGGCGCACCACCGAATCGGTTGACTATTGGCCGGCAACTAATACCTCGTTTTGGATCGAGTGGCGGCTGTGGGGGATGAACTCGACCGGCTACCACGTTACCAACTTGATTTTGCATATTGTCGAGACGCTGCTGATTTGGGTGATCTTACGGAAGATGTCCATCCCGGGAGCTTTCTTGACCGCTTTGCTCTTCGCCGTGCATCCGGTGAATGTCGAGACTGTCGCCTGGATTGCGTCGCGCAAGAACATAACGGCCATGTTGTTTCTCCTGTTGTCGATTCTCTGGTATCTGAAGGCCGAAATTTCCACGGCAATCGTGCGCCTGGCTCCCGCACCTTTTCACGGAGAACCGTGGGACCTAGATAAAATCCCCTCTCCCCTCTCCCCTCTCCCCTCTCCACCTTGGTATTGGCTGAGCCTGGCGGCATTCATGCTGGCGATGCTCAGCAAGGCATCGGCGGTGGTTTTGCCCGTATTGCTGCTGGGGATCCTTTGGTGGCTGCGATCTTTGACAAGGAAGGATCTTTTGAGGATCGCGCCGTTCTTCCTGCTGGCTGTGGTGCTGACTGGAGTAAACATTTGGTTCCAAACGCATGGAGAGCATATAGAGATCCGAAATG
The DNA here is from genome assembly GCA_963844755.1 of Pirellulales bacterium. Taxonomy (GTDB): domain Bacteria; phylum Planctomycetota; class Planctomycetia; order Pirellulales; family Thermoguttaceae; genus JBEKIK01. The sequence goes on along the minus strand of CAWJPM010000004.1, from coordinate 86,317 downwards.
CCGGTTTTGCTGAACGTCTGCTCGGGGCCGGCGGCGTGACGTGGTTCTACCTTTACAAGGCTCTGTTGCCGTTCGACCTGGCGTTTATCTATCCGCAGTGGCACATCAAGGTCGGCGATCTCTTGTGGTGGCTGCCGCTGTTGGCGGCGCTTATCGTTACAGCCGTGCTGTGGCGATATAGAAACGGCTGGAGTCGGCCGCTCTTGTTTGCCTGGGGGTTTTTCTGCGTGTCGCTGCTTCCGGTGCTGGGTTTTGCCGACGTGGGCTTCATGAAATATTCGCTGGTGGCCGACCATTATCAGCACATTGCCATCATCGGGCTAATTGCACTGGTGGCGGCGAACTGGAGCTCATGGTACGAGCGGGCGCGAAACACAACGCTCTGGGCGCCGACCGCCGTCGCAATCGCGGCCATGGCTGCACTCACGTTTCTGACTTGGCGGCAAAGCCAGATATACCATGACGCCGTCGGATTGTACCAGGCAACCCTGCAAAAAAATCCAGATTGTTGGGTTGCCTACTATAACCTGGGTAATGAATTGGAGCAAACAGGCCGATTGCAAGAGGCAATCGAACAATTTCGGCAAGCCGTACGATCGGATCCTGATTACATTGAGGCGCACAACAACTTGGGCAATGCCCTGGCCACTGCAGGCCGACTGCAAGAGGCGATCAAACATTACGAGCAGGCCATGCGGCTGAAACCCGATTACGCCGAGGCCCACAATAACATGGGCGTCGCACTGGCCGAAATAGGTCGGCCTGAGGAGGCAATTGAACAATGCGAGTGGGCATTGCGGCTGAAACCCGATTATCCTGAGGCCCACTACGACTTGGGCAACGCACTGGTTCAAACAGGCCGGCTCCAGGAGGCGATCGAACATTTCCAGGCGGCCCTGCGGCTGAAGCCCGGCTTCGGCAAGGCCCACAACAACCTGGGCAATGCCCTAGAATCGACGGGCCGGTATCAAGAGGCGATGGAACACTACGAGATAGCACTGCGGCTTATACCCGATTGCATTGAGGCCCACAACAATCTGGGTCTCGCACTGGTCAAAACCGGTCGGTTTCGAGAGGGGATCGAACAATACAGGCAAGCCCTGCATTTGAAACCCGACAGCACTACGATCTGGAACAATTTGGCATTGGCCTATGCCGGCATGCGGCAATCTTCCGAGGCCATTGCCGCAGCCCAGAAGGCCTTGGAACTTGCCAGATCTCAAGGGCAAACGGAGACGGCCAAGCAGATTGAAGATTGGCTGAACGCCTACCGCGTCAAATTGTCGAAACTTCCGAATGCAACTCCGTCCAGTGAATCCATCCGCCCAGCGCATTAACGGCATAAGGACGCACATAGCCGTTGGGTAACTGCAAATCATCCGCCTTGCATCTTACTTGAGATCATTATCCTCCGCTGAAGAAAATAATAATGTAAAGACGGGTGCAAATCGCTAAAGCATCAACCAACCGTGAAGCAACCGCATAGTTTTTATCTTGGGGAATGTTAAGAGCCTTCTTTTTACGGCTGGCAACAACATATCTTTAAAATATTGGCTGACCCATAATTATAAATTTCGACCGCACCAGGTGCTCGGAAACGTTCCCATTCAAGGCTATCTGCCGCCCCACCAGCCTATCGCCGTAAACACCTTTCTCCGGCCCCACTTGGCCGCTTTCCACAGTATCGGCGGGCATACGGATTTCATCATACTCTTGATCGATCTGGACGAGCAATACCAGATGGGCAAAAGGGGCTCAAGTTTCAAGCCGCATTTCCGAATCAGCGTCATCAGGTGTGGTCCATGGGCGCGGCGTCATAATAACGAACGGTTTAAGGCGATTGCGAGCAAACATTCAACAAAAAAACATCTGCGTCCCAGTTTCAAACCCCTATCCGTCCACTATTTGTGAAGCACTATACTATTGACAATACTTCCAAGTTTAGCATTGTGTATTTCCCGAAAAAAATCATTGTTTTTTTGATTGCGCAATAAATCAACGATGAAATGTTAAAAATTCCGGAAAAAACATGTGATCCAACATGAAAGCATTGCAATCATTGAATGCATTGTTATGGTTGTTTTTCATTGGAAAAAGCCGAACTTGGAAGTACTGATTGACAAGAACTTCCAAAATGAGTACCGTGTCGCCGGAATAATCTGGAATATTCCGGAATAATGCATTCCCATTCGGCGGGCGGCAGTCTATAGGCAAAGAGCGATCAAATCGCAGGAGGAAAGCAAATGTCTGATCCATTGGTTACGGTAATTGTTCTTCTTTACAACGATCTGCCGCACGCGCATCGGGCGATCCAAAGCGTGCTGCATCAGTCCTTCAAGGACTTGAAGATAAAGATCATGGATAATGGATCGACGGATAATACGTGGAGCGAGATTCAGAAATACGCAAGCGATCCCCGCGTCACGCTGATCCAAAACGTTTATAATCAGAGATCGGAGTTCGCCGCGTACGAGGCGTTGAAAACGGACACCGAATATCTGTCGTTTCTTTTTGCCGACGATGTCTATAAGCCCGAGCGGATTGAAATTGGATTGAAGGCGTTTCGCGACCAACCGGACTTGGATGCCGTCTTTTCAAACGTGAACGGCATCGATGAACACGGCAAATCCATTCATGGAAAACCCTGGGCCGTTTTCGATGGTGACATCTCATTGATGAGTCGTCACGATCATCTCAGGCATTTTTTGTTTCGCGGCAACTGCCTTCACCCCTGTGCAATGTTGGTCAAAACAAAAACATACATCGAACAGGGCGGATTCAAGCCGTATTTCCATCACATTGGCGACATGATTTTCTTCACCCGTCTCCTGGCTCATGGAAAGGTCAAATTTCTCAAAGACAAACTGCAACAAATCACAGTCTGGTTGAATGGGCGCAACGAGTCGGCCAAAATCGTGAAAAACCCGCCTAATTCACTCGCCTACGAACGAGTAATGTTTTTTGAGGAGTTTGTGTCGCCGGCCATGATGGAGCAGTATACCGACATTTTTGAAGGGAAGAACAAAAAGGGCATCGTCTTGAAGAGCCAAGCAGAACGGCTCTGGTATATCGGGCATAAAATCCTCAGCTTTAACAACTCCTTCGACGCCAGGCTGTTTTCGTTCAGGTGCCTCTATAAAGCGGCGGAGATCGCCGACGCGGTGTTTTACCAAAACGTGGCGATGTTTACCGGCCAGACTGTGCCGCAGCACTTGGCAGCGCTGGGATCCGACGCCGTCGGCATTTTGTCTTCGGATATCGGTCAAATCCATGTGCCGAATTTGGAGCGAAGGAGCTTCAAGGGCATGGCAAAGCGGACGATCAAGGCAATCCCCTTCTCCGTGCCGGTTTATCGGTACTTGAAGCGTAAACTACGCGGGCAAGGCCAAACAACCGGAGATTGCGGCTGCTATCAAGCCCGCGCGATGAATTTGCAGCAAAGTAGCTTCAAGGGCAAGGCGAAGCGGGCGATCAAGGCAATCCCCTTCTCCGTGCCGGTTTATCGGTACTTGAAGCGTAAACTACGCGGGCAAGGCCAAACAACCAGAGATTGCGGCTGCTATCAAGCCCGCGCGATGAATTTGGATCAAAGAAGCTTTAAGGGCGATGCAAAGCGGGTGATCAAGGCAATCCCCTTCTCCGTGCCGGTTTATCGATACTTGGAGCGTAAACTACGCGAGCGAGGATTAACATTCTTATCTGTGAAAAATACTGATGACTTCGTATATACCTGCAATAATCTTGAACGTGGCGTTAGATTTTCTCTTGAGGGCGTTCGTTGTTGCAGCGCAAGCACCTTTCAGTCCCCGGTATTTATAACAGCGGAAGAAATGAAGCAAGGAAATATCACTCATGAGCTTATTGTTAAAAGAAAAACAGAATTATTTAATGCCATCAATGCAAAGAAGGAAGAAGCTGGGGATTGTTTAAAATGTTCTTTGTTAATTAAAAAACCCCTCAAAGATGTTTCGTTTGAGTATTTGGGTGGAGGTGGTATGTGTTCGGGGTTTAATATCGCACATTACTCAACCTGTAATTTGAGATGTACATATTGTGATTATAATAAGAGACACTTATTTGTGCCGCCTCAATATAATAATATTATAGAATATATAGAGGAGTTCCGAAAAAAGGGTAATATTATTCCGGGAGCATGGATCGATTATAATGGGGGAGAGCCTACACTACTCTCTAATTACGAAGAAATATTGAATTATCTCATAGACAATAATATAGGAATTATAGGATTGTATACGAATGGTGTAAAATATAGTGAAGTTATTTATAACGCCTTAAAGAAAAATCAAATAAAATTAATTACATCGCTTGATTCAGGAACAGCCGCTACCTTCAAGAGAATCAAAGGCGCAGATGTTTATGATAAAGTCGTAAGTAATCTTAGAAAGTATCAAAGCAGCGGTACAAAGATGTTATTTATAAAATATGTAATCTGTGAACATAATATGAATGATGATGACCTTTATGGGTTTGTGAAATTAATAGAAGAGATTAACCCGGGAGATGTAGGTCTTATGCCCGATTTCCCTTATGGAGATAGACAAATCCCCGATGAAATGGTACAGTTTGGCGCAAAACTATTCTTTGAGTTAAATAATATTAGAACGGGTCCTATTCATATTCTGTCTGATCATGCCCCAAGTGATCAAAAATTCATAAAATACTCAAAAGATATCCGTGACGTGTATAGAGAAATTTATAGTAACCGTTCACGATGTAAAGCCGCTTGAAAATAGGGCTTCTTTGAGCGCGGCTACCGAAATACCACTTGGAAACAGCATTGATCGCATCAGTTGAGATGGCCGTATGAGAACCGTTTTCATTACTGGTGGAAGAGGCGATATTGGAAAAGCGATCGCGGACGCTTTCCAAAACCATCATCATCGAGTCATTGCACCATCAAGCTCCGAACTCGATTTGAGTTCGTCGGATTCCTGCAAGAAATATCTGGACTCTTTTTCGGAGGAGCCGGACGTCATCGTGCATTGCGCGGGCTGGAATCAACCGAATCCCTTTGAAGCTGTCTCGGAGTCCGATTTGGAGAGGAGCTTTCGGATCCACGTTGAAGGTTTAATTTCCATTCTGAAGAAGCTTTCGATTCCGATGAAAGCCCGCCGAAGAGGACACATTCTTGTCGTAGGCTCCCTTTACGGTGTTTTTGCGCAGCGGGGCGCTTGCCATATGTAATGTCCAAGCACGCGCTTCTGGGACTGGTTGGGACGTTAGCGATGGAACTCGGTCCCCATTGCATCTTGGTAAATGCGGTCTCTCCTGGATTTGTAGACACTCAAATGACCCGTCGCAACAACGATGCCCTGTCGATTGCTCGATTTGAAGAGGCTATCCCATTAGGCAAACTGGGGAAGCCCGCCGATATTGCCCGCGCATCGCTATTTCTTTGTTCCGAAGAAAACACCTATATCACCGGGCACAACCTTGTTGTGGATGGCGGATTCTCATCAGGGAGGTTTCAGAAATGAACGCGCGAACTTCTTTCTCATTTAGAATTCAAGATACAGATATCCTTGTTAGCACACTTGTTGATTGCCATGAGTCCACTCTGATTCATTCAGCCCTCGGCGATTACCAAGTTCGCTGGGAAAACTGTTCCCCTGAAGAATCGGTTCTAAGGCTTTTTCGCAAAAAGCCTGGAAATGTTCTCTTTATAGATGAACACCTCACCGAAATCTATCCTGGTTTTTCACAAACTGACGACAAACGGACAATGAAAGGAAAAGCCCTTGAGGACTTCAAAAGCCTTAAAGGAGTTGTTGACCTCGTAGCTTTTTTGCAACATTCTGGAATCACAAAAGCGGAATTCCTCGTCGTTGCAGGTGGAGGCATCATGCAGGATGTGGGAGCCTTTGCTGCCGCATGTTTCCGAAGAGGATTGCCGTGGCAACTCGTTCCAACAACCCTCCTTTCCATTGCTGATAGCTGCATTGGCGCAAAAACAGGCATCAATCACCTGAATGCGAAGAATCAGTTGGCGCTGTTCAGCGCTCCACGCGAGGTTGTTCTGAACATCAATTTCCTGAAGACTCTGAAGAAAAGCGATCTAAAATCGGGAATGGGTGAAATCCTCAAACTTTGCATTACCGGCGGCGATTATTTCGTCGACTGTTATTCGAACATCGTTGAGCACGGACTCCCAAGGCAATTCGATGATTACAAGAAACTAATCGGATGCGCTCTATCCGTAAAAAAGGCAGTTGTCGAATTCGACGAGTTCGATCGCAATATCCGACGAGCCATGAATTATGGACATACTTTTGGACATGCTATTGAAGCTATTTCCGATTATAGAATCGCGCATGGACAAGCCGTATCTATCGGCATTATTATCGCAAACGAACTGGGGCGCGAATATGGTTTAATGTCGCAAGAGCATTGCACGTATCTCAATCGTCTCGCCCTTGATCTCTTGGATGCAAGCGCCGTTGAAATCATGCGGGAGTTCAATTCATCCAAACTTCTTAATCTGCTCCGCAAAGACAAGAAAACGGAGAGCACCAAAGTCACACTCGTGCTCATGACAAAGCCAGGAGAAACCGCTTTCCGACCGACGGAGATCGACTCGAACCTAGAAAACATGGTCACGAGCATCGTCAAGAGGACGTTCTGCTAAAATGAAGCTAAAAGCTTTGCTCATTGATTTTGGCGCCACGCGCATCAAATCTGCCATTCTTGACTTAGAAAACGGGGCGATTGTCTCGCTTCGCGACTGGGAGATGTTCAATGTCGCTCCCAACTCGCCTGAACGCTATGAAATCCCAACAGAGTGGCTCACTTGTATTTTTTGTGATGTATGCAATCACTATTACAACAACGCTCACACGCGGTTTCAGTCAGTGTTTTTGTGTAGTCAAATGCACGGATTCATAGTAGCTGACGACAAGAACGTCCCTCAAACGAACTACATCAGTTGGCGCGATCATCGTTCTCAAGTACCAGATGCTTACGGGCAAACGAGTTTTGAACTCCTGCAACACGCGTTAGCAAAACACCTGCCGCGACAAACATTTCGTGCAATTACGGGCATGCGCCTGCGCCCAAGTCTTCCCATCGCCAATTTTTTCGATTGGGTTCGCGAAAACCGTCCCAATGGACCTCTTCGCCTTCTCACGATTCCCGATTGGTTGGCATGCTGCTCGAACCGTGCGACAGGAATTGCCCACACTTCGATGCTTGCAGGTTTGGGCTTCTGGAACATTAGAACACAAGAATGCGACATCCAACTCATCTCGCTCTTCAAAGAGACTTTCGGCGTTGTCCCTCTCCTCAACAAAGCGGCACAAACAAACGATGTTGCTGGTTTCTGGGTCGCCGGAGAGCAATCTATTCCCATTTACGTTGGTGTTGGCGATCATCAATGCGCGCTTTTAGGGGCAGACAATCAAAAGAATTCTCTTTCTTTCAACATCGGAACAGGCAGTCAGGTTTCTCGTATTATCCAAACGCTCGATGACAATGAGGATTCCGAAGTCGAGAATCGGCCCTTTTTCGGCAAGGAGTTTTTCGCGCACAATCACACATATTCCCGGGGGACGTGTTTTGGCTCTTTTCGCAAGCCTTCTCCAAAACCCACATCACGAAATGCCCGATGAAATCTGGAAGCTTCTTGGAAAAATGTCATTGGACGAAGTTCTCAATTCCAAATTGACTATGAATCTTTCGTTTTTCCCTGGCTCATGGCGTTACAACGAGACTGGAGGAAGCATTGGAAATATCACAGAACACTCATGGAACTATCGTTCCTATCTGGCTTCATTGTTGCGTTGCTTTGCCGTGCAGTATGTTCAGGCTTCTCGTCTTGTTGTACCCAATCAAGAAAATGTGACTGAAATTATTCTAAGTGGAGGAGTTCCTCGAAAGATTCCTGTTCTTGGACGGGTTTTCGAGAAGCAGCTCGGTATTCCAGTAACTCTGACAGGTGACGCAGACGAAACACTCACAGGTCTCAAGAAACTAGCAGAGCAATCATTTTAAATTGACTATGATCCTTCCGGGGCTTGACCGGCTTGGTTGGGCGAGTTACCCTTCTCCGCGGTATTGACCATCCATGTCGGGAGCTTCGTACATAGGATCATCTCGCTTCGCGCGCTGCCGGTTTCGGCGCCGACTGCGGCCGGACTCCGTTCACGCGGCCCTGTAGATGCGGATGGTTTCCTGAGGTTCGGCGGCCTCCGGACTCGCGGTGATACCCCGGTTATTAATAAGTTCCTTGAGATCCTCATTGTAGGCATAAGGACTGTCGATCATATCAATCATTATCGGCGCATCCTTATTGCATTTTTCCAGCATCACCTCGCCGCGCATCAGTTCGCGGCAAGAGATCTGCCCTTTTTGCAGGGGGATTGCGAGATAAACGTCGTCGTCGGTAAGGATGTGTCCTTGGGGAAGATCTTTTTTCGCGTAAACTCCGCGGACCAGCGCGTCCAGATAGTGGATTTCACGTTCGCGGGGGGTGCGCTTCTGGGTTGACGGCATTCCACACATATTCTGCGCCAACTTGTACGTTGCAAACCAGGCGTTGATCTGGTGCGGCTGGGAGCAGTAAGGCGAAACCGGCACATTGTCCATATCAACGTCGATGTGGCGTTCAAAGCATCGGGCGCCCTTGGCGTAAGCTATCAACATCGAGGAGGACCAATCGCGGTACTCGTGCGTGGAAATGCCGATCACGTGATTGGGATAGCGGTGGCGGAGAAAATCAATTTGGTTCAGTTCCAATTCGCCGTCCTCGGCCGGGTAAAGGGAGACGCAATGGTTTATGGCCAAGGGGATGTGCCGGTTGTCGAAAAAACTCACCAAGTCGTCCGCGTCCTTTAGCGACGATCCTCCCGTGGAAACAATCACGGGCTTCTTGGTTTTGGCGATCTCCTCGATCAGGCACCAATCGTTGATGTCCGAGCTGGCGATTTTTAGCACTTGAATTCCCAGTTCGACGCAAAAGTCGACGGAAGCCTCGTCGAAGGGGGTCGCAGATGTCAAGCATCCGGCCTGCCGGATCGCCTGAACGAGCGTGCCAAAATCGTCGCGGGACATCTGCGTGTCAATCGTTTTGGCGATATATCGAATATCGCGCCGGTCGCGAAAGTCCTTGTGGATAAAGGTATCCACGTCCCGGAGTTGAATTTTAATGGCGGCCTTCACATTGTTGAAGCGTACGATCCTGCTGAAATCCCTGACGATTTTCAACCCGCGATCCAGCTTGCCCCAATGGTTGTTCGCCATTTCCAAGACGAACAGTTCATCGAACACTTCACTTTCGATCATAAAATCCTCCTGTGATCCAATTCAAACATGAGTTACTGAACTTCCAATATTTTTCGATTAGTTTCGGCGGAGACACCAAGCACATCCACTACATCAGTTAATTGCGAGACTATCGCGTAACAGCCCCTCCCATCCGGTTCCGAAAGAGGGTCGCCGTACCCGTAAGTTACGGCGCAAAATGGGAGGCCATTCGCGTCGGCCGCGGATCGGTCCTCCTGCGAATCGCCCACATACATCGTTTCATCCGCGTTCAGGCGATACTTGCACATGATGTGTGCAACCACGTCCCCCTTTGATGAGAAAGGAGGATTCCGCGAGTCGGGAGAGACTACTTCACGAAAAAATTCATGCAGGTTCAAATGATCGAGGATGCATAGAGTGGCCTGCCGCGGTTTGTTGGTGGCCACAAAACAACCGATCCCGTTTTGGGTCAGACAAGACAGCACAGTCGCGGCCCGGGGGTATGCCCGCGATTGTTTCCATCCGATCGAATCGTAACTTGTGCGAAATTGCCGCACGAGCTGATCGAGCAGAAGCGAGGTCGGATCGTCGAGAATCTCGGAGAAAATCCGCCGGATCGGACTTCCGATGTGAAGGCGCGGACCCGGGTACGATTGGCCCGGGAAGACCACACAAAGCGCGGCTCGGATCGAGTGCTCTATTCCCAAACGGGAATCGATTAGCGTGCCGTCCAAGTCGAAGATCATATTGCGAATCGGATTCATGATTCAATATTCCACGGCCGGTATGAAAAGATTGTTCAATAGTTCCTCTCGTTCCAGGAACGGCCACATGTCCTCCAAGGGTGCGGAAACAATGCGGCCGTCGGGCAGTCTCTTGGAACTGGTTTTTGGTTCAAACGCCTGTTCGGGGTCCAGGACCACTTCGCAAAGAGCCGGCCCCGGCGAGTTTAGGGCCTGATCGACTTCATCCAGAGAATCGTGCGATTCGATCCGCTGCGCCGGTATGCCATAGGCCTGAGCGACTCGAACAAAGTCTGGAAACGAGACGCCCGACTCGGCACTTTCGCCGATAAAGCGTCCGAAAAAGCTCTTCTGCGTCTGCCGCATGGAAACATAGCCGCCGTTATTGAGCACGATAATTTTTATGGGCCAACGGTGCAGGGCGAGGGTCTGCAGTTCCTGGATGTTCATTTGCAGGCTTCCGTCTCCGGCGAAACAGATTACCCGGCGCCCGCCGCCGGCCACAGCCGCCCCGATTGCCGCCGGCAGATCGTAGCCCATTGAAGCGCACCCGGAATTATATATAAGCCTTTGCCCTTTCCGGATTTGCATTACCTGGCAGCAAACCACGCATGCTGCTCCATTGGCGCAAACCACCACGTCATCCGGGGCCAAACGACGGCATACTTGATCGACGAAATAATAAGGATTAAGCGGCCCATCGGCCGAACGGTGGCGCGGCAATACATTGGGGTAGCGCAAGACACGATCCCGGCACCATGAGACCCATTCCCGGTGGAGTTCGGCATCATAAGCGCACTCATCCAATGCGCAACTTAATTCATTCAAGAACAATTTCGCGTCGCTGTGCACCGGCATGTCCGGTTTCACGGTCGGTTTTCGCAATTCCTCCACGTCAACGTCGACCTGGACCTTGAATGCATGCCGGGCAAAACTTGGCCAGTTGTAGCTCACCTGGCGGATGTTCAGTCGCGAGCCGATTATAAGCAGAAAATCGGCGTTCTGAACGGCAAAATTCCCGCCGCGATCTCCGATGGTGCCCGGCCGGCCACAGTATAATGGATCATCGTTGGGCATGAGATCCACCGCCGTCCAGGCAGTGGCAACCGGAATCCCAAGCTTGCGGATAACATGCTCGAATTCTTCCACTGCGCCGGCCAGGCGGATCCCGGAGCCTACCAGAATGACTGGACGTTTTGCTTGTTGCAGGCGGGTAACGATCTCCCTGCATTGGCGAGCCAAAAGATCCTTAGGTTGAAAAGTGTCATCTTCGGCCGGGTCATAGCTGGAGAGCGCGTCGGGATCGATCATTGCACCCTGTACGTCCACGGGCACGTCGATCCAGCATGGGCCGGGACGGCCGGAAACGGCAAGATGCATTGCCCGCTCCAGATGGTAGCGTATGGATCGGGGATCATCGATGGTCGCCGAGTATTTTGTGATGCCCCGGATCATTCCCAGGATGTCGGCCTCCTGGTCGCCGAGCTGGCGCAGTTTGCCGATCAGGCCGGTATGATAAAGGGCCGTATCGCGCCGGACCTGGCCGGAGACGACCAACATCGGGATCGAGTCGGTCCATGCGCCGAAAACGCCGTTAATGGCGTTGATGCCGCCCGGTCCGGTCGTAACATTGACCAGTGCCGGCCGTCCGCTGAGCCTGGCGTAGGATTCGGCCGCCATCGCGCATGCCTGTTCATGGTGGCAGCAGATATAATGCAATCCCGGGCAGTGCCCAAAGGCGTCGTTCAGATGCATGGCTCCGCCGCCGGTGACAAGAAATACGTCGCGGATCCCCAGTTGTGCAGCTTTTTCAGCGATGTAATCAGCAACTCGCAACATTTCAATTTCCCATTTTTCCAGAGTAAACAGAACTGCTTCCCATAAGTTGATACCAGGAGAATGTGCGCCGCAGTGCAGCAGGGAATGGAATAGTCACATTCAGGCCAAGTTCCTGTTTGGCGCGCTCGATGCAAGGCACGTAGCGCTCCGCCGGAACGTTGATATCGGGCAGCTTCGCCGCCCGCACCTCGGATAAGTTCGTCGACAATTGTGCCGCCGCTCGCGCAACGTCCATAATGGAAATCGCCTGATCGTTTCCCACGTTATACGGACGGCATGACCGGCCACGAAGCAGGATTGTCCACAGCCATACGGCCAAATCGGCGGTGTAAAGATAAGAGCGGTACGGAGTGCCGTCGCCGTTTACACGGATGGGACCGCCGCTAAGCGCGTCGCGAATGAAATTCCCGACGGCGAAGTGGGCGTCCAGCGGAAGATATGGTCCCACAAAGGCAAAACATCGGGCAATGCGAGCATCAAGGCCGTGTTGCCGATGATAGATGGCCGAGAGCAATTCGGCCATGCGTTTGCCCTCGCCATAGGCCGATGACGGCGCCGTGGGATCGGGCGAACCAGGGTAATCCTCGCAGACATGGGTTATATCCGGCGGCTGCCGGCCGTAAACGGCCCCGGAACTGGTCAACAGAAATTTCTTTGCTCCACAGGCGACCGCAAAATCGAGCGTTCGTTCGGTTCCAGTGACAATTGTATCGAGCATAATTGCGGGCGACAGTTCGTTTAGCCTTTCGCTGGACTGTGTGGCGGCGTGAATAACGTGAGAGAATGTTCCTGGTGGAAATGCGAAATTACGCACGTCGCCTTGGTGAAAGGAAAGCGCCGCAACATCGGCCAAGTGGGGCCGCTTTTGACGGAACGCACGCGGATCGCGGGAAAGGACCACCGCCCGGGTGCCCAGATCCAGCCGCTGGTTGGCCCAAAGGAAGCTCTCGATCAGCCACATGCCAAAAAAGCCTGTGCCGCCGGTGATGAAAATACGTTCGCCGCGCAGATCTTCCCAGGCGTCTCGGGTATGATCCAGAACGTGTTCGAGGTCTTCGGTAAACAGGCTATAGTGCGACATGACGAGTAGCGGCGTTGTTTACAAATGCATGGATGGTCTCAAGGACGTAATCGATCATTGGTTTGCTCAGCCCGGGATAAACGCCAAGCCAAAACACATGATTCATTACGAAATCGGTATTTTTTAAGTCGCCAACGATGCGGAATGGGGTGTTTCGATAGGCCGGCTGGCACGTCAAGTTTCCTCCGAACAGCAAGCGGGTGCCGATCTTGTGTTTATTGAGATATTCGATGAGCGATTCGCGCGTGAAGGGAGCGTCGGGGCGGACCGCCATGGGAAATCCAAACCAACTCGGTTCCGAGTTCGGTGTGGCCTCGGGCAGGATGAAAAATTCCTCCAGGTCTGCTAAACCTTCGCTCAGGAGCAGAAAATGTCGTCGCCGGGCGTCGATGAAGCTCGGTAATTTCTTCAATTGGGCAACGCCTACGGCAGCCTGCATATCGGTCAACTTGAGGTTGTAGCCGATTCTGGAATAGGTGTATTTATGATCGTATCCTAAAGGCAATTTTCCCAGTTGCCATTTGAATCGATTTTTACAGGTATCATCCTTGCCCGGATCGCACCAACAATCGCGTCCCCAGTCGCGGAAGGACTCCACGATTTTTTTCAATACCGGGTTATCGGCCAATATTGCGCCGCCTTCACCCATTGTAATGTGATGGGCCGGATAGAAACTCACGGTCGCCAGGTCGCCGAATGTGCCGATGTTCCTGCCGCGGTAGGTGGCGCCGACGGCATCGCAGCAATCCTCGATCAGCCATAGCCCGTGTTTTTGGGCGAACGAGAGCACCCGGTCCACGTCAAAGGGATTTCCCAGCGTATGAGCTAGAATGACGGCCTTGGTTCGGTCGCTTAAGGCGTCCTCCAAGGCGTTGACGTCGACGTTGTAGGTTCCCAACTCGACATCCACGAAGACTGGAAGGCATCCGTTCTGAATGATCGGATTTACCGTGGTGGGAAAACCGGCGGCCACGGTGATTATTTCGTCGCCCGCTTGGAGTCGGCGCCGGCCCAAGAGATCATCGGTCAACGCCGTTATTGCCAACAAATTCGCGCTGGAACCCGAATTGACGAGAATCGCATATTGAACGCCCATCCACCGGGCGAATTCACTCTCGAAGGTCTTTGCAAACCGGCCGGTGGTCAGCCAGAAGTCAAGACCGGAGTCCACCAGCGTTTCCAATTCATCGGCATCGAACACGCGGCCGCTGACCGGCACTGCGGACTGCCCGGGCTGAAAATCTTCCTGGAGCCATCTTGCCGCGTGGTAGGCGCGAGTAAGTTCGAGAATCTGTCTTCGAAGCTCATCAGCGGAAGTTGTCATCTTAGTGAAATCCCCCATTATATTAATCCGGTCCAATTTTTCAGTGGATATCCCAATACTTTTTCAAGCCGCACGCCTAACGCGTTTGTGGGATTGCCGCGGTTCGATTCGACTTGCACCTTGCAATAGTTCTTGGTGCAAATTTATGTCGTGCAGGCATGCGTCAAGCATGTTGTTTTTATGGCCGTTGTAATAATTGCCGTACCACTGGACGGTGCGGTCGATTGTTTCCCGGAAAGACCAGACGGGCCGCCAATTCAAGAGCGTAACCGCTTTTTCGATCGACAACCGCAAGATGTTGGATTCATAAAACTGGCCGGGATCACTTTTGTCTTCCCAACTTCCATGTCCCCAGGCCGTGCAAAAAGCTTCGATCAAATCGCTGACACATGCGCCGTCGCCATCGATGCGCGGACCGAAATTCCAACTGCTGCAAAGCCAAGGATCATCGGAAACCATCATTCTGGCCGCCAGCATAATGTAACCTAAAAGCGGTTCGATAACGTGTTGCCAGGGACGCACCGCGTTGGGATTACGAACCGGGATGGGCCGATCGTTGACAAGACTGCGGACGATGTCGGGAATAATTCTGTCTCGCGCCCAATCCCCTCCGCCTATCACATTTCCGGTTCGGACCGTCGCCAATTTGACGCCGTGGCGCGTACAATTGTCCGGTGGAAAGAACGAATGCCTGTAGGAGGCAACCAGCAACTCGGCCGTTCCCTTGCTGGCGCTATAGGGATCATGGCCTCCCATGGGATCGATTTCGCGGTACCCCCATAGCTGTTCCCTGTTTTCGTAGCACTTGTCGCTGGTAATCACCACAGCCACACATGGTTTGGCACGCTGCCGTATGCACTCCAGCAAGTTGCACGTGCCCATGAAATTCGTTTCAAACGTCTCGCGCGGCGAGATATAACTTTCGCGAACAAGAGGTTGGGCGGCCAGATGGAAAATGACGTCGGGATTGACCTGCTCGACGGCTTCAGTCAAGGTTTTTAAGTTTCGGATGTCGGCTTCATAGTGGTTTGTCAACAAACGGCGGACGCGAGAAGCCTTGAAGTTGCTCGGTTTTGTGGGCGGAGGCAGCGAATAACCCGATACCTTTGCACCAAGATGGTGCAACCAGATTGCCAGCCAGGAGCCTTTGAACCCGGTATGCCCCGTTAAGAGCACCGAACGTCCCGCGAATTCATTGATCAGCGATGTGGTCATAATGTATTGAACCGTATTCAAACCAAGTTCCCGAATTGCCGGAATTAAATGCGTGGATGTTCCATCTAATGGGCAAAAAGTTAGAGCCCGGTTCAAGCGCTGATTCGGCATTTTACAATTGGCGACGCGAGGTTTGCGTCTTGCGAAATGTCCTGGCGCGAAGCGTCGGCTTTCACCATGCCCCATTCCCATACTTTCCACGGCGCGTTGCCGTTTTGCCACTGGTTTTCCAGGCTCATCCAATCACGATACGTGTCCATGCACTGCCAGTAGCCCAGGTGCTCGAACACGCACAACTGGCCGTCGGCCGCGCATGACTCCAAGGGGCCGCGCTCCAGAATGCAATCCGGGGAATCGCTCAGGTACTTCAGGAATTCCCGTTCGGAAGCAGAAGAACCCGCCGTTGATCAGCCCCTGACCAATCTGTGGCTTCTCGCTGAAAGCTACAACTTTATTGCCGTCACACTGCATTTCGCCGAAACGGCTTGGCGGCCGAACCCCGGTGATGGTTGCCAAGCGGCCATGCTCCAAGTGGAAATCGAGTTCCGCCCGCAGGTTTACATTGGACAGGCCGTCGCCGTATGTGACCATGAAGGTTTCGTCTTCAGGCTGAAGATATTTTGCCGCGCGGAAAATACGCGCGCCGGTCATAGTGTTCTCACCCGTGTCGGCCACGGTAACGCGCCAACGGTCTTCGGTCAGGCTTCCTCCATATAGGCGAAGGCCGTTTCGCTCTCCCAACATTATTGCGAAATCGCTGTTCATGGCCTCATAGTTCAGAAAGTACTCTTTTATCACTTTCGCCTTATAACCCAGGCAGAGGACAAAGTCGGTAATGCCATGAAAGGCGTAGAGTTTCATGATGTGCCAGAGAATCGGCCGGCCGCCGATCTCCACCATCGGCTTCGGCTGCACCTCGGTATGTTCTCGCAAGCGGGTTCCCTGGCCACCGCAAAGAATAAATGCTTTCATGAGACTGTAACTTTATTGCCTCGATATAATTTAAGGATGCATGGTTGCCCCAAACCAATTGAATAAGTCGAGTCGGCTAGAACGCTATTCTCGGGTCATTTATTCGGCTGGAAAGATGGTGAAACTTTACCGATTATGCCGAATTTGAGGGCCACACCCCCCGTTCTGTAAATTGCCAAGTCAACGCCGTTTATGAGCGATACTTTTTGTTTTCGCAATTTATGTGTTATGGAGGGCCTGAAAGAATGGCAAATGGCAATTGATTAACTGCGTACATCAAGTAGTTGTTGTCGGCTGGGGTAACATGTGGCCCAAGATGGGTGGTTTTTAATCCTCGGCATGGAAAACCAGGACAGATACCGACCTTTACTTGCGGCGCGACATTTGCTATTGATTTTCATTCTCAAGACGTCCCTGAACCACCGATCAGGCCGGGCCGGAATGTAACCATGAAATCGAGCAAAGGGCAGTGGATTTTACGGCAGTGCAGGCGATGCGGGCGATTTTTGTCGCTCTTGCCAAATCTGTTCGATTCTCCAGCGGGGATATTTTTCGAAATCCGAGAATTGTGCCGGATTTTTTTCTTTCATGGTTTTACGGGCCTGAAGTCGTTCTGCCGGACCATAGAAGCACAGCAGACGAAGGGTGCGCAGCTCCTTTGTTAAGAACGATCCTGGCAAGCGGGGTTACATCATCGTCGCACCGAACTTTATGCCCAATTCCGCGGGCGTCATGTGCCTTTATCGTTTGTGCGATGAATTGAATCGGCGGGGCTTTCCTTCTTTTATTGCGGGATCCAATCTGACGACCAGGGATCTTATGGCGCCATTAATATGTTGGAGCAAAGCCAGACAATTATGTGCCAAGGGATACACGGCGATATATCACGAAAACGTGAGAGGAAACCCCTTGCCACCGGTTCCGTCGCCCGATGGGTGTTGAATCGACCCGGCTGGCTCGGCGGCGATGAGGTGTTCGACCAATCGGAACAGGTATTTTGCTATTCGGACGCGTTACGCGCCATATGTTCGCAACCGCATTGCCGGCAAGTTTTACATGCCGACAATCGACGAGAAGCTTTTTTATTGCGATGATTGGGACCTTTCGAAAAGAAGTCTGGAATGTTTTTACGTGGGTAAGTCGCAGTGGAAAGAGGGGGTCATCGACCGAAGCAGAGCCTTCGAAATCACGCGGGAGACGCCGCCCAAGAAAGAGCTGGGTAAACTTTTTCGGGCTTCGCGGGTTTTGTATTGCTTCGATAACAGCACGATCCTGGCCTACGAAGCCATACTTTGCGGTTGTCCGGTTGTAGTCATTCCCGACGGCACGCAAACGAGAGAGAATTACGAAAGCCTTGAACTGGGCATGGATGGAATAGCTTGGGGTCTGGAAGAACTGGACCGGGTAAAAGTTGACGTCGCGGGATTGCGCCGGCGTTATGAGCAAGTAAAACAAGAGTACGCCGAACAATTGGAGCGGTTTATCGAGATCACGCAGGGCCGAGCGTCTTCATTACCGTGTGTGGCCAGTTCGCCCAAACGCGCTGCGTAGCAGTCCGCCTCCACGACGGACAACAGGTCAATTTGGTCCAAGGCCATGGGATTACCCACCTCAAGACCTATGACGAGGTTTCCAGTTTTCCCACTTGGGCTTCGAGGACTTTTTGGCGGCGGATTTTGCGGACGACCACGCGCACCCCGCCACGTGTGAGTTCGTCGCCGCCGCGGATCGGGCGGCCGAGGTGGCCGGAAACCCAATTCGACAACGTGGCTGCGCCGTTGGGGGGCGGATCGCCGGCCAGATCTATTCCGGTCTACGTCTCTTAAACGTTGAAGACTAATGCCGCCGCCGACCACCCATGCCCGGCCAGATGGGAGTAACGTGGGCCGGCAGGCGGTCGTATTCGTCTTCGATTTCACCGATGAATTCCTCCAAAATATCTTCCAAAGTGATCATGCCCACGACTTTATCACGTGCATCCACGACCAGGGCAATGTGCGTATGCTCGCGGATCATCCGTTCCAGAGACGCCGTAATGGGCGTGGAATCGGGGAGGCGGGGAAAGGGCCGCAGAATGGAGCGCAGCGTGGGTTCTTCGCCCCGCGTGAGCCGCATCAGGGCCAGCAGGTCCTTGAGATTGATATAGCCGATGATCGATTGCGGATCGCCCGGACGCTGGGCCACGGGAAATCGGGTGTGCATGTCGAGGTGGGCCGTGATCAGCGATTCATCCATGGTGGCATTTACGTCGAGCATGCTGATAAACTCGGCGGGCAGCATTATTTCGCGGACCGGGCGGCCGGACAGATGCGCGGTGTGGAGGATGATTTTTTCCTGGCGTTCGCCGATCAGGCGCGAGGCCCTGGCCAAGGCCGCGCTGGCGCGAAGACTTTGAAATTCGGCGGACTCGGACCTGTGCAGGTCCAGGCTGCCGCTTTTTCGCCGGCGTTCGTTCCAGTTCATGATGGCCATCACGGCGGCCTCGAGCATCCACACGGCGGGCCAAACGCTGAAGGTAAACCATTTCATGCCCCGCGACAGCCGCAGGCAGACCAATTCCTTGTTGCGGATGGCAAAGACCTTGGGGACCAGTTCGCCGAAAAAGAGGGTGATTAAAGTCAAAGGGACCACGATCACAGCGATGGCCAGGAATTCCGAAAAGCCTTGCGAGACCCCCAGCCACTGGTGGAACAGGGGGGTGAGCTTTTCTTCGGCGCCCGCTCCGCCGGTGGCCGCGGCAATCGCTCCTAAAACCGTGATGCCGAGTTGGACGGTCGCCAGGCTGGCCTCGAAATTTTCCTTCATGTATAAGGCGGCCTTGGCCCCGCGATGATTTTCCCTTGCCAGCACTTGCAAGCGGGCGATAGTGATCGAAGCCAAGGCGATTTCGTAAGCCGCGAACAGGCTGTTAAAGCCGATCATCAGCAGGATGACGAGCAGTTCGAATAAATGCACGGGGAACTCCGTTAACCCGAGTAGCGGTTAGTGTTATCGCTGAAAGAAGTAAATCAGGCGGTGGCGCTTGGAGATAATGGACCGATGCGGAAATCAGGGTATGCGTGCTACCGGCATTAATTCATAGCAACGGGGCGGAGTTTTTTCCAGCCCCCCGGACAGAAAAAATCAATCGCCGAAAAGATGAGTAAAAGGATATTATTCACTGGAAAAAGAAAAGGGCCCGTCGAGACTGAAATATAGTCCCGACGGGCCCTGCGATTTGTTCTGCTTGTTTCACCCGGGTTTATTTCTTAACCACGGGAGAAATTATTTGCTGCGAACGTTTAAACATCAGGCACAGACCGGCGGCAATAATCAACATTGCCAAAGTAGCCGGTTCAGGCACTGTAGTGATCGCCACGTCGTTGCCGGATCCCGGGGTGAGATTGCTTGTGGCATAATCGACGTTGTAGACCACATCCCATCCAGCCGGCAATCCGGTAACAGTGCTAAACGTGCCGCTCAGGGGGTTGCTGGTATTGTTGAGCACGATCCATAATGGGCCGGGTGCAGGGGGTGCATAGGTGTGGGACACTGTCAGGGTGCCGCCGAGTGTGACGGTGCCGGGGCTTGAAATGCCGTGTTGACTTCAAGTTGATCGTAGCCTGTACCGGGAGCACCACCGGCAATCTCGACCAGGTCGTTACCGGAAAGAGTGGTGTTCCCATTGACGGTCAATTGGCCGGGGCTTTCGCCCGCTGATAACGTGCCCAGGACATTAAGGCTCCATTAACCGTGCCATTGCCCTTGATGGTTTTTCCGCCGCCAACCGTATAGCCGGGACCACGAAGGCGGTAACATCTAAAGTGCCGCCGTAGACGTCGATCGTACTGCTGGCAATCGCAACGCCGGCGGTGAATTGGAGCGTGCCGCCGGTTACCTTGGTGTTGCCGGTGTAGGTATTGTTGCCGTCAAGGATAAGGGTCCCGGCAGTAGTCCTATCCCAATTGTTAACCAACGCGTCGTGCAACGCTGTTGATGCCGCCAACGTTCTTAAGAGTGCCGCTCTGGAAATTCAGAGTGTGAGCGCGGTAGTGGCGGAGCTAGGGCCGATGTTGTGACTCCGCATGTCGAGGATGCCGCCGTTGAGCTTGACCGTGGAAGTTGCTGGTGCCGGTGAGATTGGTAGTAGCGACGCCCATTGTGATGTCGCCGTTGACGGATAACGAACCACCGGTAATGTTGATGTTGCTGGCAACGGTTACGCCGGTATTGGGACCAGCGCGTTCTCCAGTATTAAGATTGAAGATATCCGTGTTGATATTTCCGGCAACTGTGACCGTCGCGCTGCCGCTGACGTTCAGTGTGCAGTTGCAGGTTGTATCGCTCCGTAATAATTAGCTGCATAGCCGCCATTATAATTTGCCATTGTTAGACCGTTGGCGCCGATTGTCAGAGTTGCCGTGCCCGACACGTTAACAGTGCCCGTGGGTTTGGAATTCAAGTTGGTGGCCTGGTTGGCAATGATCATGCTGGTTGTATCGATGGTGCCGGTGTCAAAGGATAAAGTCCCTGTGCCGCCATATCCATTCCTAGTATTGATGCCGACAAATTTGTTGTCGTCTGGCCTAAGACGATCGATGTCTGCCATGATGTCCACGGTGCCGCCTGTTAGATCAACCGTCCCGACGGTATTGGTTGCCGCCTGTCGAGTTGTTTGTATTATCGCCGATGCTAATGCTTTTCACGCGGGCTTGGCTCGTGCCTCGCAAAGTCATGCTCGAACCGTTGGTCTTGGATTCGAAACCCATGACGGCCGGATCGTAACCTGCCGCCGATCAAAACGTTAGTCTGCGTTTATTGTATTGGTGTGACCGAGGTAAAGGGCGGCAATGTATCCATCTCCAGCCGACCTGTTTGACGTGTAGCCGACTACCAAAGCTCCGCCGGGAAGCGGGGTCGAGGTAGTGCCGCCGGACTCACTGAGTTTACATACGAGTTAGCATTATTCAATACAATCGTGTTGTTCTTGGGCCAAGTACATTATGCCGTTCGGTCTGTCCAAAGCCGTACCGAAGCAGCTTCGACGCCTACCAGCAACTGGTCAACGTTGGCATTAAACGTAGCCAGGCCAGATAGATCGAGTATCGCGGTGTGGTCGGGGTAGGTGGTGCCGGCAGAGCCATTGCCCAGGGCCACGATTATATCGCCGGTGGTGTTTCCGCCGCTGGCGGCCGATACATCCAATCCACCTACGCCAGGGGTAATAGTGCCAGGAGCGGAGCCGCCCGAGGCGGTAGCACCCGTGATCACGGTCTTTTCAACGCTGGGGCCAGCGGCCGATACATTGCCTGCATTGAGCGAAAATTTGTCGAGATAACCCGACGGGAACCGTGGCGTTGAAGCCCTGAACTTTGAGGACTTGGCCGGCGTCGATCAGGGTGGTGTGAATATAGGCCGTGTCCGTTTGGGTATACCACAGGCTGTTGACCGTGATAGACTGGGTCACTTCGTTGGTGAGGTGCGCCGTGTTGCTTGCGGCCGTGTTGTTGAAAATAATGTCATCGGCGGACGTGTGGGCACGAAGTTTGGAGCCCAGTTGTTGTTATCCGACCAGAAAATAGTTGTAGAGGGTATAGTACCGGTGTTGCCGACCCAGGTGTAAGATGTAGCCACGGCAGGTGTGGCGATCATCGCGCAGATCATTAATCCCGCCATACTCAACGCGGCAAGCCAATTCATCTTTTTCGCAAATTTACTCATGGTTGTTCCCCTGTGTGTAATTGGGTTGTCCAAAAAAATCAGTTGTTAAAATGTATAATACGTATCGCTAATCCGGCCAAGCTCTTGGGATGTGTATCCGGGTATACAGCCTGGTTAGAAATACTTTTGCACGAAACAGAAATTTTTCGGCAAAAGGAGAGATGCGGCAGAGCCTTGAGGTTTGCAGTATCTCTCTATAGCCGAAACTTACGCCTGTACGTGCGACGTTTGCTAAAGCGAGAGAAACGCTACCTCAAGTAAACCTAGACACGCCAAATTTAAAACATATACGAGCCGCCGTGGCGTTATCGGACAGCTCTCCTGATTAAGACTAAAGTACAGATTATCAATTTTACGAACGTTTGTCAATCATTTTCCTTAAAAAAAACCAATATTTTTTTATATGTATGGCTGCCGAATCTTAGCGGCACTTAAAAAAACTTAGATTTGACATTGATTTCACATTAATATCCCATAGATGCTGATTTCTGAAAAAAGGCGATATAAATCAGGATTATTTATATAGCCATCCCCCATAAAGTAGCATGTTTTTATTATTGAAACTGCCGCCTTCTTGAAAAAGTATCAACCTCGGCAATGTATCAATCGTTCCTCGATCAGGCGAAAAATTTGCCTGGCGACTTGCGGTTTGCTGCCGGCAAAAGTCGCCGCAACGCGACCTGAGGCGTCGAGGATTTCGACTTGAGTGTCCAGGGCGTGAACCGCCCGGAGACCATTAACCACTATCAGATCGCAGTTTTTTCGTTCGAGTTTTTGCATGGCCCTCATGCGCGGATCCTCGGTTTCCAGGGCGAAAGCGACCATCCATTGCGCATTTTTGGCGGCCCCTAAAGTAGCGACGACGTCGGGAGTTTCCACTAGTTGCAGCTTTAACGGATCGCCCGTTTTGCGAATTTTGTGCCTGGCCACGGTCACGGGCCGATAATCGCAAGGGGCCGCGGCGGCAATCAAGCCGTCGCAGTCGGGAAAGATTTTCAAGCAGGCCTCGAGCATATCTTCGGTCGATTGGACTGAAACGATCTCGGCCTGTTGCGGGTAGGCTATATCGACAGGGCCGCTGACGACCACGGCCTCGTGTCCTCGCTTCGATAACTGCCGCCGCCAGGGCCGCACCCATTCGCCCGCTGGATGCGTTGGTCAAATATCGCACCGGATCAAGATATTGCCGCGTCGGACCGGAAGTGATAAGGATGCGGGACATTTCGGAAGGATGAATGCGGAATGATGAATGTTGAATAAACCATTGAAACCGCTTGTGGTTTCGCGATAAATATTTGTAGAAGTGGGCATTTAATGAATTGCCCACCCCTGCTAATCCCGATCTTCCAGTTTGTCACGGATAATTTGGAAGATACGTTCCGGTTCGGCCATGCGTCCGGCGCCGATAGTGCCGCAACTGAGGTAGCCCGATTCCGGATCTATCAGGGTCACGCCGTCGGCCCGTAATTGGGCGACATTCCGTTGGACGGCGGGTTTTTGCCACATAAGCGTATTCATGGCCGGGGCCATGAGCACCGGGCCGTCGAACGCCAAAAGCACGGTGCTCAGCAAATCGTCGGCCAGCCCCAAGGCCGCCTTGGCAATGATGTTGGCCGTGGCGGGTGCGATGCAAAGCAGTTCGGCTTTTTCGGCCAATTCGATGTGCGGATGTGCGCCCGGATCCGAAGACCCGGGTAAGCACGTCTCGGCCGGTGAGGGCCTCGAAGGTTTTTGGCCCCACCAATTTCGTGGCCGAGCGGGTCATGACAACGGTCACGCCGGCCCCGGCCTGGACCAGTCGGCTGACCAAGGCGGCCGTTTTGAAGGCGGCGATTCCGCCGCTTACACCGATAAGTAGTTCGCGGCCTTTCATAACACTCAGCCCTCACCCTAGCCCTCTGCCCGGAGCGGTCAGAGTGGGACAAAAGTATTGGCCCTCTGCTGGATCATTGAAGGTTGACCAGCGGACGGGACAATATCATAGATTGCGGAAATCCAGTTCGTCGGCCGCGGCGGCTTGCTGGTCGGCCGCGATTTGCACGTTCAGTTCGGTATCCAGATAAATCTTGTCCTGCAAGATTTCCTGGATCACGACTTGTATTTTGTTGTCGGTTTTTATCTTCGACCAAGGGCCGGGCGCCGGAATTCAGGGCTACCAGGCGTTTTTGGATGAGGGTCGAGAGTTTAAAACGCCCGCCCACTTTATGCACAATTTCCTCTTCTCGCAGTTCGTCAATCATCTTGGACCTTCTTCCATTCTTGGGTCAGTATGTTACAGATTTCTTGCACGGCATTTTCGATCCGGTCGTTCACGACGTTATATCGATATCGCGGGGCAAAGGCCAATTCCTCCCGGGCCCTGGCCAACCGCCGTTTTATGGAGTCTTCGCTTTCGGTTCCCCGCCCGCGGAGCCGCCGCTCAAGTTCCTCAGGCGGGCCGGGCTGAATGAAAATCGAAATTGCGTCGGCAAAGCGATCGATTACCGTCAAAGCGCCTTGCACGTCAATCTCTAAGACTACCCATTTTCCGGCTTTAAAGCCAGCGGCAACCTCGCTCGAAAGGGTTCCATACCAGTGTTCTTTGCCAAAAACCTGGCAACATTCGAGAAAATCACCCCTCTGGCGGCGTAGTTGAAAATCGTCATTTGTAAGGAAATGATAATCTTTCCCATCGATTTCGCCGGGTCTGGGCGGCCGGGTGGTTGCCGAAACACTGGCCGCCAGCGGCACCGGCGCCCGCCGGAATACCTCCTGCATTACCGTTGTTTTGCCCACCCCCGACGGGCCGGATACTATTACCAATCTCTCGCGAAATCTTTCTCCCCTCTCCCTTTGGGAGAGGGGCCGGGGGTGAGGGAGTCAGGGGTGAGAGGTGACTTAATATTCATTCCCATTCCACTCCCGCCGCTTTGAGCAATTCCCCTTGCCACGGCATCAAGATCGTCCATCACATCCTGATTGGTAACTCGCAAGATTTTTATACCTTGTTGTCCCAAATAATCAATTCGCTGTTTATCTTGTTCCAACCGGTCGATATGACTCATTCCATCGATTTCTACTACAAGGCCTGCACTATGGCAATAAAAATCTACCACGTATGGTCCAATTGGATGTTGACGGCGGAATTTCAAGCCCGGCAATTTGCCCATTACGCAATGCCAGCCATAATAATTGCTCTGGCGGAGTGCTGTCTTTGCGCAATTGCCGCGCACGGTCAATCATGTGCTTTGACGATTGTTTTTTCGTCATTCGGGTGTTTTTGCAGGTCCCCTCTCCCTTTGGGAGAGGGTTAGGGTGAGGGTTTTTTTGTGATTGTCTTTCACTCCTCATCAGGGACTTCTTGTTGCTCCTCCACATTAAGTTCCTTTATACGAGGAGCAAAAACCTTGTAAAGCGATTCAATTTTCTCAGCCAACCATAAATGCTGATTTGGCCAATCATCATTATTAGCTAGATCAATATCGCTTTTTCCTACTCCAATCCATCGAAAATCATCTTCTTCATCTTCATCTCCCCAGTCTAATGGAAAACCGATTTCCCGCTCAATAGTGTCTTTTTCCTGCTTAAGTGCTTTCAAGTTATAATTAGACGATAGACCGGCACATATAATTTCTGCTTTTCGATCAACACCGGCATATAACCAAAAACCAGTTCGTCCGATACTGAAGGTAGTCCACTTCCCTGGTTGTGGTTTTCTAGGTTTCACAATACTTTTATTTTTCAATAATAGTTCTCTAAGCCCCGCCCAATACTCTTGTTGGAATGATTGTGTTTCCGACGCGATACCCTTTGTTGCCCTGCCAACAGCTTCGGATGCGACATTAGGTCTGCAAACAACATTAAATTTAGGTGCAATTGGAGAATCCGCAATTTGCCACAATTGAATTTCGACACCAAAAAAATTAATGGTGTCACCGGCAATCTGATTGAGCCAATCCAATGCGGCACGGTGTTCATCTGTAAACCGTTCGGCAATCCAAACAATGGTTGCCGCTTTCAATCCCGCGGCATAAGTAAGTAATTGTCCTAGCAGCCCGTTGAAAAAGGGCCGCGAATGCGATTAGTTCTTTTTTCAAGCGGCGGTTGCATAGGCGTATAAATCCATGGTTGGCGACATCGACACACGGCACAAACGACCGAAACTAAAGCTAACGTTAAGTCGGGCAAGACAAACAAAAGAAACAAGGCTGCCTTCGGCCTGCAAGCCTTTTGGCGTCCCGATGGCGAACACCTTGCGCATGATAAGGCCCAGGTTGCGGGCCACCGCGGCAATCAAGTAACGCTTTTGAACCTTCTCGATCCCGCAAAGCCAACTCCGCCGCGCACCGCCCGTGTCGCACACATGGGCGAAGCTGCGCTCCACCCGTTCGCTGCGCAGGCGCTGCAGACGTTTGCTTTTTCGGCGCCGCATGCGGCGTCGATTGTTTAAAACTGCCCGGCGCTTCTCCTCCGGCACGTCCCGCCAGTTTCGCTTTCCTTTCCCCTTCGGCTCCGGGATGTAAGTGCGAATATTAAGCGAGTCGGCCAGTTCCAAGGTGTCGGTGGCGTGATAGCCCTTGTCGGCGGCCGTCTCTTCAATCTCCACGTCGATGCCCGCTTCGGAGAGATTTACCTGAGCTTCCATCACGCTGTTGACCAGCGTGTCTTTGTCGCTCACGTCGGCATGATACACTGGAGCAGCCAACACCACTTCCGATTTCAGATCGATCACGTGCTCGGCCTTGTAGGCCAGATGCGTGCGCCCGTCCTTCATCTTGGCGATGCGACTGTCATGGTCGGTCGGCGACATCCACTCTTCATTCGACACCCGCTTGTCCTTGCGCCGCCGGTCGAAGCGGCGCAACTCCTCATCCGTAGGGTTTTCCGCACCTTCCTGTTCTTGCAGCAAACGCCGCAGATAGTCGTTCCAATCCTCGCCCGTGTCGCGACGCACGATCGACTTCATGGCCACGTTGGCCTCCAGCGTGGCGGAATCCACGGCCACGGTCTTGCCCTTTAGCAGCCCCTTTTCCGCAGTCAATTTCAGGACCAACTGAAATACAGCCGTGTGGACCTCAAGCGGCAGACGGTCGCGGACCCGCGTCAGACTGGAATGGTCGGGCGCGTCTCCGGTCGGCGGGACGCCAAGGAACTCCCGCAGCGAAAGGCTGTCGCCGCAACGCCAAGCAATCCCTCGTTGCGAGCCGATGCCCTCGAAGTAACCGACCAGAAGCATCCGGAAATAAACGCCCGGCGGAATGCCCGGACGGCCGATGTGTTCGTCGTAATAGGGCCGGCAGATGTCCTCCACCGTCCGGTCGAACTCGGCTTCGGCCAGCAACTGATTGAGTTTACGATAAAATACATGCCCTTGGGACTTGGGCAAGCTGGTGGTCGCCACCCACATCTCCTGCTGTTCGTCCTTACGCTTTCCCAATGCCATCGCTCTTGCCTCCTGCATTGCATGATGGCCATAATATATTCTTGCGACAAAACTTTTTCAAGCCTCGTTAAATGACTTTTTCAACGGGCTGCTAGGGGATGTACTATTCATTTGGGGCATAAAATGATATTTTATAGCATTTGTCGATGTTAACATGCCCCGGGAACGTGTAAAAACGAGGTTATCATGCCCTGGTTCAGCGAAAAATCCGATCGAATCAGTCCGAAACGCGTGCAAGAGTTGATGCAGCGCACGGCCGACGAGGCCAAAAGCCGGTTGTGCAAACAGCCCCGCCGGGTATTGCTTTTGCCGCCCGACATCACCCGGGCCCATTCCAAGGCCGGGCAGATGACGGAGATTTTGTACAATCATCTTCGCCAAGCAGGCCGAAGTGCACGTGATCCCCACGCTCGGCCAGCACGTGCCGCACACGCCCGATGAAAACCGGCGGATGTTCGGCTCGATACCCGAGGAGCGAATCCACGCCCACGATTGGCGCGGAGGCTGCGTGAAGGTGGGCACGATTCCGGCCGATTTCGTCAAAGAAGCCACCAAGGGCGCTGCCGACTGGCCGATGCCGATTGTGCTGAATCGAATGTTGATGGAGGAGTCTTGGGATTTGATCGTCCACGTCGGCCACGTCGTGCCGCACGAGGTGCTGGGATTCGCCAATCACAATAAAAATTATTTCATCGGCCTGGCGGGCAAGGAATTGATCTGCGCTGCGCACATGGCCGCGGCCTGCTGCGGAATCGAGAACAACCTGGGCACGCTGGTCACGCCGGTGCGGGAGTGTTTCAACAAGGCCGAAAACGATTATCCTCGGCCGCCTTCCCGACGTTTACGTGCAAATCGTGATGGCCCGAAACGAGCAAGGCGAATTGGTCCACACGGGTCTTTACGTGGGCGACGATTTGGAAACATATCTGCACGCAGCGATGCAATCGCGCCAGCAAAATATCAACGCCCTGGATAAGCCCCTGGAAAAAGTGGTCTGTGTCATGCAGGGCGACGAATTCTATAGCACCTGGGTCGCCAATAAAGCCATCTACCGCACGCGCATGGCTTTGGCCGACGGCGGGGAGTTGATCATCATGGCCCCGGGCCTGAAACGTTTCGGCGAGCAGCCCGAGGTCGATGCCATCATTCGCAAGTACGGCTACTGCGGCACGCCGAAGGTGATGGAAAATTATCGCCGCGACCCGGTATTGCAGGATTTCGCCCATGCCACCGCGCATTTGATCCACGGATCGTCGGAAGGCCGGTTCAAAATCACATACGCACCGGGCCACATGTCGAAGGAGGAGATCGAAAGCGTCAATTTCAGCTATGCCGATCTGGGCGAAACGCTGAAAAAGTACCCTCCCGATCAACTGAAAGAGGGATTCAACGACCTGCCCAACGGCGAACGGGTGTATTTCATACCCACTCCGTCGGCGGGTCTTGTGGGCGACGCGGGAAAAACTTTACGGCCGCCCCGGCGGATTTGGCACCTAGTCCCGTATATAATACTTATGAGTACAATCTGGACTTATGACCATCTTTTCGAGGATTGGACTTGCTATTTCAATATTCACCTGGGATACCATTCTATAAAGTCTGCTAGCTATGTCGTCTGTCATTGATCGAACGAAACTCAGTCAAAGCGGTTGCGACTTTATCGATGACGAGCGCCTGCACGGCCTGTTGAACCGGCATGCGGACGCGGCCGAGGTTCGCGACATAATCGCCAAGAGCATGGCCAAGCAGCCGCTGGCGGTCGAGGAAACGGCCGTACTGCTGGCCGCCGATCAGCCGGAATTGCTCGATGAGATCTTCGACGCCGCCCGTCAACTCAAACGCGACGTGTACGGCAACCGCATCGTAATTTTCGCCCCGCTTTACATCGGCAACGAGTGCAACAACGATTGCCAATACTGCGCTTTCCGCCGCTCGAACCAGTGAAGTGGTTCGCCGCACGCTCGACGAAGATGAAATCCGCACGCAAGTATTGGCCCTGGAAAACAAGGGGCACAAGCGCCTGATCCTGGTCTTCGGCGATCATCCGCAGTATGACGCCGAATTCATGGCCGAATGCGTGCAGCACGTTTACGGCACGGCATCGCGCCACGGCGAAATCCGCCGGGTCAGCATCAATGCCGCGCCCTTGGATCACCAGGGGTACGCAATCATCAATGCCGCCAAGATCGCGACCTATCAGATCTTCCAAGAGACGTATCATCACGAAACCTACCGCCGCGTGCATCCGCCCAATACCCGCAAGGCCGATTATCTCTGGCGACTGGACGGCGTGGCCCGGGCGATAGAAGCGGAATGCGACGACGTGGGCATCGGGGCCCTGTTCGGGCTGTACGACTGGCGATTCGAAGTGCTGGGGCTTGTCTCTCACGCCCTGTATTTGCAAAAACATTACAATGTCGGCCCGCATACCATTAGTTTTCCCCGGCTGCGGCCCGCCAGCGGCGTGAAACTCGGCGATAAATATCTCGTTTCCGACGAAAATTTCAAACGCCTGGTGGCTATCCTGCGGCTATCCGTGCCCTATACGGGCATGGTGCTGACGGCCCGCGAGCCGCCCGAGGTCCGCCGCGAAGTCATGGCCTTGGGCGTTTCGCAAATCGACGCCGGATCGCGCGTCGAACTGGGCGGATATACCGAACTGGGCGATACGCAGGTCATCGAGCGCGAACAATTCGAACTGGGCGACATCCGGCCGCTGGACGTGGTCCTCCGGGAACTCCTGATCGACGGCTACATTCCCAGTTTTTGCACCGCCTGCTACCGGCTGGGCCGGACCGGCGAACAGTTCATGGAATTTTCCATCCCGGGCTTTATTCAAAATCTATGCACGCCCAACGCCCTGACCACGCTGCTTGGAATATCTGATCGACTACGCCACGCCCGAAACCCGGGCACTTGGCCAGGCCACGATCGAGCGCGAAATTGCCAAACTTCCCGAGAGCCAGCGCAAACGCCAACTCCTCGACCGCCTCGACCGCATCCGCCGCAGCGACGAGCGGGATTTGCCCTTCTGAATAATCGCGAAACCGCAAGCGGTGATTTTGCCATTAGCATTTTTATCTTTGTCATTTCACCGTTGTTATTTGCACGTGCAATTCACCCGCGTTATCGTCCAATTCGGCCGCCGAATCGTTGATTTTCAGGAACAGAGTGCCGGATTGCTCGGGCGTGATGGTCGTACCCAGGCCGACGGTTATGGGCTTGAGAAAAACAGACGGGCTTTTTTCATCGGGATTGTCCGGCCGTACGGCGGCCAGCAGAATGCCCAGCGGCCGGCCTTGATAATAGCGGATCGAGACTCCGCCCGGTTCGCACCACCAGATTTTCGGCTGATTTGCCACTTGATATCGGCCCGAGGCCTTCAATTGATACTTTACGCCCGCCTGCAAGAGAATGCCGCTGTTTTGCCAGCCGCGATCGGCCGCTATGGCGACAACGGCCCCTTTTTCCGGCAGCGGTTTGCCCGGGGTAAAATCGATTGCCGTGCGTGGAACATCATAACCATATTCCAGTCCGGCGATAAACACCTGCCACTCTTCGCTTAACTCCTGCCAGTCGTTTTTGAAAACCTCGAACACATATTGGTTGAAATCCCCCTGGCGCACGTGCTTGTAAAGCTCCCGGAACCGATCGCGATAGCGGGGATGCCGATCCAGGAAAGCGGCGGCGGCCCAGGACCAGGCATACAGCTCGGTTTCTTTTTGCAGATTACGCGGGCCCTCGATGACCGTGCGCAGCGATTGCGCCCGATTGTCGGCAAAGGCGTCTTTAATAAGTTTTATGCGTCCCCACTCCGGCACTTCCTCGCGGTTTTTCGGAAAGTAATTGAGCTTTAGCCGGCCGTCTTTCAACTCGTGCGTGGCGAGCATTTCGGCCATGCCCTCCATGTACCACGTCGGACCGCAACCGCCCAGCACGGTGTTCATAAAACCGTGCACGCCTTCGTGCAACAGCAAGTGGCGGCGGTAGTAATCGCTGGGCTGATCGTAAATCCAGAGTTCATAATTCCGCGAAAACCCGTGGGGAAAATCGGGCAAACCGCCGGGCAACAGGCCGGTTTGCGACGAATCGGGATTTGTCCTTCATCAAAAAACCCGTCATGCTCCAGTCGGCCAATTCGTCAGGCGGAACGTGAAAATATTCGCAATACTGCAAAAAGGCCTGGTCGAAAAGCTCGGGCAGGCGGTCGATTTCCTCGCCGCTTACGTCGGTATAGAGCGTAAGCCGTTTGCCCGAGAGCTTGCGTATGCCGTAAGACGACGCCTTTGCTTCATCGATGGCTCGCCGTTGCGGGGCAACGATTTTGTCCGGCGGGGCCGCTTTGGCGATGTCAGATCGGCCGCAATAAAGAATACAACCCACCAGCATAGAGAAAAACAATGCAATAAATGCTGATTAGGCGGCTCATGGCTGAATCCGCTCGTTAAGCGGGTTTATTTGTGTGAATTATGGCTAGTGGATTGCAAAACGCCTTTTAATATTATACGCTATCTTGCATGAAATCTGAAAGGAGATTTATGCATGGGAAAAACGAATACTCAAAAAAACCCAATCAACGATCATTGCGCGACCAATGGTCGCGGCTTTACAAAGTTCAATTTGCAATTTGCAATTTGCAATTTGCAATTTGCAATCTTACTTCTGGCTTTAGCCGGCTGCTGGTCTTCATCCGGCCGGGAAGTGGTGGTCTACACGGCCTTGGACTCCGAATTCTCCCAGCCGATTTTCGACGACTTCACGGCCGCCACCGGCATCGCCGTACGGGCGAAATTCGACACCGAGTCGACCAAAACCGTGGGCCTGGCCGAGGCTATTCTGGCCGAACGCAACCGGCCGCGCTGCGACGTTTTTTGGAACAATGAGATCCTCAACACCTTGCGCCTCGAGCGTCAAGGGCTGTTGGAAGCCTACGATTCGCCCATCGGCCAATATTATCCGGCCGAGTTCCGTTCGCCGGAAGGACTTTGGTACGGTTTCGCGGCCCGGGCCCGCGTGCTTATCGTCAACACCAAGTTAATTCCCGAATCCGAAAGACCCAAGTCGATCAACGATCTTGCCGATCCGCGCTGGAAAGGCCGCTGCGGCCATGGCCAAGCCGCTTTTTGGCACCACGGCCACGCATGCGGCCTGCCTGTTCGCCGCCTGGGGCGACGAAAAAGCAAAAACGTTTTTCAAACAATTAAAAGCAAACGACGTGCGAATCGTTTCCGGCAACAAGCAAGTAGCCCTTGCCGTGGGCGGGGGACAATTGGCCTTCGGAATAACCGATACCGACGACGCCGTAATCGAGTTGGAAAAGGGCCTGCCGGTTGCGATCATATACCCCGATCAAGGCCCGGACGGCCTGGGCACGCTGTTTATTCCCAATACATTGGCGATTATGCGGGGGTGTCCGAATATGCAAAATGCCCGGCGATTGGTGGATTATCTGCTTTCGCCCGCAGTCGAGGCAAAACTTGCCAAAGGCGAAAGCGCTCAAATCCCGCTGAATCCGCAGGTGAACGTAAAAACCCGCCTGGAAACGCCTAAAACCGTGAAACCGATGCAAGTCGATTTCTCTGCCGCCGCGGAGAAGTGGGACGCCGCCGCACAATTCTTACGCGATGAATTCACCGGCGGATAAAGGCATTTTGGATCGTTACAACCGGCACAATCGTTCTTCTTGCGATAAATGTTTCTTTCGCAATTTCACAAAGAGTTTGCGCATGCGTTTTGGTTGTTATGGCGCCGGATTGAAATCATCCGGCGATTTGATTCACGGCCGGCATCGTATATTTTCCCCAAGCGACATATTCCTTTAGTCCGCCCATGCAATCCGATCTAACAGGGTATTTACCACGGTTCTTGCGCTATTGGCGGCTTAGTTCTATTCCGATAGTAACTCAGACTTCACTTTTAAGGAGTATAAAGATGAAACTGCTAAATTGGGTGGCATTGATTGCCATGAACTTGGCGATAATGTTTATCGCAATGGAAAATCCGACGTGGGCAGCAGACTCGATCCGCCAGCCGGCCTCGGCCGTGCAGACGGCATACGAATATGACAGTTATACGAACACGGATTCTTCTCAGGCGCGGCTTGACGCCATCGAGTGGGCCGACACGAAGAAATCGCAGGAAACGCCCGCCGCTGAACAGCCGTGTCCAAATCCGGCTCAAGAAACTGCGGCAAGCACTCAAATCTGTTGCCCGGCGCCTGCCCGACCCGCCCAAACCTTGGCATATACCACAACCTTGTTTCTTTCAGTGCCACAATATCGACATGGGCGGCTGGATCCAACAGGGCATCACATTCAACAACCTCAGGCCCGCCGACGGATTCAACGGCCCCAATTACACGAACGACCTCGATCGTCAGTACCAATTGAATCAGGCGTGGTTGTACTTTAATCGCCCGACAAACACCGACGGCTGCGGTTTTGATCTTGGGCGGCCGGATCGACGTGGTCGAAGGCACTGATTGGCGGTTCGGACAATGTTTCGGCTTGGAAAACCGCTTCGACGACCCGAACAGTTTCTACGGCCTGATCCTCCCCCAGTTTTATGCGGAAGTGGCCATCAATGACTTAAAGATCAAAATGGGGCATTTCGCCACATTTACCAGTTACGAAGTAATACCCGCACCCATGAATTTCTTTTACTCGGATAGTTACATGATGGGTGGATATTTCGATCCCTTGCTGGTCACCGGCTTGCAGTGCGATTATAAACTCAATGATAACTGGACGTTGATCGGCGGGATCAATCGCGGCTGGATGATGTTCGAGGATCCCACCAATACCTGGAATTTCCTCGGCGGCGGCAAATGGACCAGCGACGACAAGAAGCAGACACTTTCCATTATGACCGACGACGGACCCCAAATCGGTTTCACGGGATTGCACGAGCGCGACAGCGTCTATATCGTTTATACGAATCAACTCACCGAGAAATTACTTTATGCCTACGCAAATTGACGTAGGCCAAGAGAAAAACGGCTCCGTCGTTACGCCCGGACAAAACGCCAACTGGTATGGCTTGGAAGAAGTGCTCATCTATAAGCTCAACCAGAAATGGTCGGCGGGCGTGCGCTACGAATGGGTTCGCGACGAGGAAGGCTCGCGGGTTGCAGGCATCGGCAACGTGTTGTTGACCGATAAAGGATGGGACGGCAAGCCCGGTTTCGCGGGCAGTTTCCACGATGTAACCCTCGGCCTGAACTACCGACTGAATCCGAATTTCAACTTCCGTCCTTGTGTCCGCTGGGACGCGTACGACGGACCGAGGAATCCTTCCGGCCAATATCCCTACGGCGACTTCGCTCGCACCAGCCAGTTTACCTTTGCCACCGACCTGGTGGTAACGTTTTAATAGAAGTTTATAATAGCAACAAACCGCAAGACGCCTCCCTGTGCCCATGCAGCACGAGAAAAAGTTTTGCGGTTTGTTGCTTTCTTGACGGTTCCCCACCGGGCTGGTATATATTTAACATGTCATTGCTGATATTTAGCCCCGGGTGAATACACCCGGGGTTAGGTCGGCATTCGGTTTTTTATTTACGGAAAGATAATCAATTACGTGAAAGACGCCCTTTTATCCATTTTGGCCCCGCATGGGCAAGAACATTTATTGGCCTTTTGGGATCGGCTAAACGACGGCCGGCGCCAGGATCTGGCCGAGCAGATCCGCCGCATCGACTTTGCCTTGCTCGATAGGCTTTATTGCCGGCGGAACGATCAAACCGACGTCCGCGAGTTGGCCAATCGTGCCGGACCGCCGCCGGCGATTCGTCTGAACAGTTCGCAAAATCCCTTTACACCCCAGCAAGCCCGCCGCCGGGGACGCGAGGCATTGGCCGCCGGTCATGTGGGAGCGATCCTCGTAGCCGGAGGGCAAGGGACAAGGCTGGGTTTCGATCATCCCAAGGGGATGTACGCCATCGGACCCGTGTCGCGCCGCACGCTGTTTGCGATTCACGTGGAAAAAATCCTCGCCGCCTCGCGCCGCTATGGGGTAAAAATCCCACTCTACCTGATGACCAGCCCCAAAACTCACGACGAAACCGCGGCCTTCTTCAAAGAGCATAACCGGTTCGGTTTGCCCGAGGACGACCTGTTTATCTTTTGCCAAGGCACCATGCCAGCGGTCGATGCCGCAACGGGCAAAGTGCTTTTGGAATCTCCATCCCGGATTGCACTGAGCCCGGACGGACACGGCGGCATGTTGGCCGCCCTGGCCGCAAGCGGCGGGCTCGACGACGCCCGGCGCCGCGGAATCGGCCAATTGTTCTACTTCCAGGTCGACAATCCGTTGGTCGACATCTGCGGGCCGGAGATGATCGGCTATCACATTCTGGCAAATTCGGAACTTACCTCCCAGGTAATCGCCAAGCGCGATCCGATGGACAAGGTGGGCAACGTGGTACAGGTGGACGGCCGGTCGCACGTGATCGAATACAGCGACCTGCCCGACGACGTAGCCCGGCGCCGCAACACGGACGGCTCGCTGTCCATCTGGGCCGGCAGCATCGCGGTCCACGTTTTAGACACGGCCATGCTGGCGCGAATGGCCGAATCGGCCGACGGACTACCGTTCCATTACGCCCATAAAAAAGTGGCCTATATCGACGCCGGAGGACAACCGGTCGAGCCCAAGGCACCCAACGCCATCAAATTCGAGCGGTTTATTTTCGATTTGATGCCTTTTTCGGCCAACGCCATTGTCGTGGAAATAGATCCCCAAGAGGGTTTTGCCCCGCTGAAAAACGCTCCCGGGGCCGGCATCCGATACGCCGGAGATGGTCGAAAGCATGATGATCGCCCAGCACGCACGGTGGCTGAAACAAGCCGGGGCCGAAGTGTCCGACAGGCGTGCCCGTGGAAATTTGCCCGCTACTGGCCCTGGATGCCGATGAACTGGCCCAAAAAATCCCGCCCGACACGCGGGTAACAAAGCCCACGTATCTTTCTTAAGTAATTCAATTGTGAAAAATCGCCATTGATAACCTAGGCCGATCATGGCGGGGAAGTGGATTTGGAAGGTGGCCGTGGATTCGGGTGGTCTGATAGACCGGCGCGGTAGGCGTTCAACCAATCTTCAATCTGTTTGGCCTGTACCATTTGCCCCTGGGAGCGGGCAAGATCCAAGCCCTTTTGGGCCGCGCCAATGGCCTCGGAGGACTGCTGCATCCTGGCATAGACCAAAGCCAAATTGTAATAGACATTGGTGAAGTCGGGCTGAAGCCGCAAGGCCTGCTCGAAATGTTCGATCGCCTCTCGCAGCCAGCCTGCATTGGCCAGGGCACGGCCCAGGCTATTGTGGACCTCAGCGTTAACAGGATTCAATTGCAGGGCTTGCTTGAAATGTTCGATTGCCTCCTCATGCCGACCTGTTTGCGCCAGCGTGGCGCCCATGTTATAGTGAGCCGCAATGGAATCAGGACTCAATCGCAAGGCTTTCCGGTAATGTTCGATCGCCTCTTGCAGTCGGCCTGCATTGGTTAGGGCGACTCCCAGGTCGAGGTGGGCATCGGCATAGTCGGGCTCCAGGAGCAGGGCCTGCTGGTATTGTTCGATCGCCTCTTGTAATCTGCCTGTTTGGACAAATGCATTACCCAGGTTGTTGTGAGCTTCGGCATAGTCGGGCTTCAGCCGTAGTGCATGTTGGTAATGTTCGATTGCGTCATGCAATTGGCCTGTTTGCCCCAATTCATTACCCAGGTTATAGTAGGCAGCCCAACATTCCGGATTTTTTTGCAGCGTTGCCTGGTACAGACTGATGGCGTTATTGTATATCTGGCTTTGCCGCCAAGTCAGAAACGTGAGAGCAGCCATGGCCGCGACTGCGACGGCAGTCGGCGTCCAGAGCGTTGTGTTTCGCACCCTCTGATGCCAAATACTCCAGCCGGCCGCTGCCAGTGCAATCACCCCGATGATGGCAATGTGCTGATAATGGTCGGCCACCAGCGAATATTTCATGAAGCCCACGTCGGCAAAACCCATCACCGGTAGGAGCGAGACGCAGAAAAAACCCCAGGCGAACAACAACGGCCGACTCCAGCCTCTTCTATACCACCACAGCACCGCTGTGACGGCCAAAGCCGCCAATAGCGGCAGCCACCACAATGGATTACCTGCTTCAATGTGCCATTGCGGATAGATAAACGCCAAGTCGAACGGCAATAGATCTTTAAAAAGATAAAACCACAGCACGCCGCCCGCACCCAACAGACGTTCTATAAAACCGGCATATCGGATCTTTATATCCGTTCCATGCGTTTGGAACCAAATGTTTACTCCAGTCAGCACCACGGCCAGCAGGAAGAACGGCGCGATCCGCAACAGATCCCGCTTTGTCAGGGATCGCAGCCACCAAAGGATTCCCAACAGCAGCACCGGCAAAATGGCCGCCGACCCCTTGCTGAGCATAGCCAATATGAATGCCGCCAGGCTCAGCCAGTACCAGAAATGAAAGGATGAAGGATGAAGGATGAAGGATGATATAGTTTCTGGTACCCACGGTCCTCCGTGGGAACGTGCGGTGGCAATGCCCACGACAGCCGTGTGCATGTCGGCCTTCAAATACCACAGAATCGACAACAGGAAGAACAACATAGCCGCCATGTTTCTCCGTTGCGCGATCCAGGCCACTGATTCCACATTCACAGGATGGACGGCGAAGATCAGGGCCGCCAAGAACGCCCCCGGTATCGACAGATTTCGCAAAATACTCCAAATCAGCAAAGCTTCAAGTATGTGCAATATCAGGTTGATGACGTGGTACCCGGTCGGGGTCATTTCCCACAACCGCCGTTCGATCCAGATGGTACTATAAGACACCGGATAGTATTCATCGTATTCAGTAGAGCACCATAATTTATGCAGGCTGTCGGGAGTTTGGATGAGATTGTTTTCGGTCAAAAACAAATCGTCGTCCATGACGAATCCACCGTTTATGGAAGGCAGATAAGCAAGGAAGGCGACCAGGACGATTATCGCTATTCCCGCCATTATGCGAAGGTATAGCACCGATGAGACAGAAGTTTCCGACCGGACCCGGGATGCATGCTTATCTGAAGATCTCTTACAATTGGACATGAACAGACAATCCGACTCTAGGAATCAGGGGCCTGCCATTATTTATTGCTAGCTGAGTTGGGTCTCATGCCCACGCTTGACGTGGACATGCGTTAAATGCATAAAAACTTTATAGTTTTACTTTCCCCCAGGGCCTTGCTTCATTAGATTATTAAGATCTATCGCCGGATTGGCGGGAGATAAGGCGTCGGTGTCGGCATTACCGGTCTTTGCGTCTTTCTTGTCTTTTTTCTTGATGATGTCGTCGTGCCCCAGGCGGATTTTACGATATACATTGTCGGAAATGATGTAATACCAATCGGCGAATCGGGCGTTGAGTTCCTCGGCGTGTTTTTTGCCGGCGGCGAGTTTACCCTCGTACTCCTCCTGCTTCCGCTTGTTTTCCTTCTCGACCTGCTGACGCTGGGTCTCGATGGAGGGCTTTTCCGCATCTTTTTCGGCAGGCTTTTCGCCCTTCTCGGCCGTCTCAGCCTTTTCGTCGGCCGGATTTTCCTTGGACTCGGTTGCTTTCTCATCCGACTTGGCAGGTTGTTTTGGCCGCGGCGCCTTTTTCCTCCGTCTTGACGGCGCCCTTGGCCTCGGAGCCTTTTTCTTCGGGCTTAGTCACTTCTTTTGATTCGGCGGCAGGTTTGTTTTCCGCCTCCGGCTTAGCCTCGGCAGCGGTCCATTTTAGGCTTGGGAATCGCCTCCGGATTGAACTCGGCCATCACGAACAAATAGCGATTCTGCCCCGCGGCGGGCTTTTTCACTTCCTTCTCCTGACCTTCCTTTTGATCCTTGTCTTTTTCGTCTTGCTCTGCCGATCCAGCATCGCTGCCCTCGGCTATCTCGCCGAAGCGCAGGACATATTCCACGCCGTCTTTCATCAGCGAGCGGACTTCGCCTTCCTTGGAACAGATTTCAACATCGCCGCCTTCTTTGGTCATGGCCACGATGAATCCCCGCGAGGCCAGGGTCAAAATCGCCTCTTTTTTCTTCATGAAGTCGGCCGAAGCCTTCAGGTCGGCGCTGATTCCCTCGGGCTTACGCGCCACGTCGACTATTTTCAAATCGTCCAGGGCGTTTTTCAATTCATCTATCTTGGCGACGTTCAGTTCCTCGTCATCTGCCATCTTGACCGGAGTAAGCGTGCCATCTTTGTTTACCCGGCGGTCTTCGATCAGTTTCCAGTGCGGGTCGCCTTGTTCGTTGTACTGCAGGACTATTTCACCGCGGTTTTCTCTTTCCAAACCGACCTGGCCCCGCTCATCCATTCCAAGAGCCGTGGAATAATCGCGGACCCATAGCCGGTCGAGGTCCCAGGCGTTCATTTTCAGGATGTTTTTTTCGATCCACCGGTCGAAATTCGTGGACAGATTCGCCGTGCTGACGGCCGCGGTATATATAGGATCCTGGCCCGCGCGGCGGACGTACCGCAGACCCGGGCGGCCGGGGACTTCCTTGCCGATGATAAGCGATAACAAATCCTTACCGCTTTTATCGCGGATCGTAACTCGCATGCCCACCCCTTTTGCGCCTGCCTTGAGGGTCTTTAGATCCGGATCGATCACGCCGAATTTTTCGTGGTCGGCCTGCGTGTCGCCTTCCACGCTGAGGATTTTAAGTCCCATCAGCGCCGTGGCCGCATTGGCGACTTGTTTTTCGGCATCGGCCGGATAATCGCTGTGCGACGGGATAGACCAGCGCGTCTTGCCCTTGACATCCACCATGGCCACCTGAAACGGATGAACCGTAGCCGTGGATTCGTCGTACTCGGTGATATCCAGGCTGACGGCCGCCAAGGGATCGAAATCGGCGGTGAGTTTTTCGCCCACGGATTTATTCGGGCTGCCGCTCCAGTCGCCCGGCCGGCTGATCCACACAATCAGCGCCAAGGCCGCGGCTATTGTTATTAAGGAGATTGTTTTCGCATTCTCGTTCATTTGTAACCTCATAATATCACAAAATAATTCAACACGGAGACACGGAGAACACGGAGAAGTAATTTTAAGGTATTTAACATTTGCAGAAATAGCCGTGTCATGTACTGGAATACCAGAAAATAATACCGAAGTAAGCTCTGGGGCTATTGAGTCTCAGATTAACAATATTACTAGCCGGTGATCAACAACCGCCGGCATACAAGCACATTTCCACCGGCGGCTGTTAGCCGCCGGCTATTCTGCGAGACATTAGTTTTCTGATTCTCAATAAACTTATGTATCTTCCTCCGTGATCTCCGTGTCTCCGTGTTGAGATATAAAAGACTCGATTACCGTAATCGCGACTTAGCCACGCCCTCGCGTTCTCGTTTTCGGCGCAGCGTAAATACCACGATGGCCACCAACAAAGGCGGAATCGGCGGTATAAGCATCGCCATATCTTATACTGCTTTTGAAATTGCTGTTTCTCTTAGATTCAGATCGGTTTCGATTTTATCATACTCTTGTTTTCTTATCCCTCTTTTGTCTGTTCCAGCGTCACTTCCATCTTGCGGTTAAGTTCCTGTCTGCTTCATTTGCAATTTTATTAGCATTGTTGCATCGGGTCCGCGCCTTTTTGATTTTGCAAATCTTTTAACTTTCTCTTCCATTTCCTTTCTCTGCATCATCTTCGGCTTTTTGGACGCCGTTTAAATATTCTTCATGCGCCTTGGCCACTTCATCCTGGGCGGCTTGAGTTTCTTTTTCGATGCGCGTCAGCGTGTGGTGCAGCGGGCGGCGCTTGCGGATTTCGATGAAGCGCTCGTCGCCGGCCAGCTTGTCCAACACGTTCAGTATGAAGGCAACGTTGTCGAATTGGAAATTGATTTCGTTTTCCTGCGACTCGCCCATTTCGCGCAACTGGAAAAAGGCGTCGGAAAGCATGTCTATGTCGGCCACCAGCACCACGTGCAGGTCGATTTCCTTGGGCTCGGCAGGCTTTTTCTCCCCGGCCGCATCCTTTCTCATCGGTCATCGGCGGGTGGCACTGGCTTAGCCAGTGGCACGGGCTTGATTTTGCCTTCGATTTCCGCGGCCAGCGTATACTCGCCGAATGTCGGCATCTGGCGGCGATCCTCGTTCAACTCGCCGCGGCCGCCGAAGGGAGTCATTTGCATCACTTCCGCCACCCGCACGGTGCCCGTCTTTTTGCCCGTGTTGGCCAGGGGAATAAATTTCATCGGCGAGGCGTTCAGTTTGGCTACCGCGCCGGGGAAGGGGAAAAGCACCTGTTGCAGGCCCAAACTGATATTGTCCTCAGTTCCAAACGGCTGGGTATTGCCCTTGTCTTCGTCCTTGTCCACGAAAACGAACTCCTTGGGGAAGAAACCGGCCTTCTTATATGGATTGTAATTCTGCCACACCACGTCGTTGGCCATGAAGTCAACGCCCAGCAGGTT
Organism: Pirellulales bacterium; assembly: GCA_963844755.1. GTDB lineage: Bacteria > Planctomycetota > Planctomycetia > Pirellulales > Thermoguttaceae > JBEKIK01. The sequence continues at coordinate 44,306 of CAWJPM010000004.1, read as the reverse complement.
CCATAACATGCGGATGTCGCCCTTGGGCTGAGGCCGGCTGCCCATGAACATGGCCTCCATGCCGCCGGGCGGGCGCTTGGGCATGATCGTGCCCGGCACGTTGCTGAAGTACGGCAGGGGATCCTCGAAAATCGCCGTGGGCTGGCCGTTTTCCACGGCAGTCACGAAATTATTCATCTCCTCCGGCCCAAGCGTCGACGGCTGAACTGCCAAAAGCACGTCGTATTTCTCGGTTATCGGTTGCGCCGGATTGACCTGCACCACGTCGTATTGTTTTTCCAATTCGTCGATGATCGTCCAGTTGCCGCCCGAGCCGGGATTCATCGGATTCATGCGTCCGAAAACCTGGGCGTCGGTCGCCAAAACTCCCACCCGCTTCCGCTTCTCCTGGGTCACGGTGCCCAGCGAGCGGATAAGCTCGTATTCCACGGCCGTGCCCCGGTCGATGAAGGGGAGGATCACTTTCTCCAGCCCGCAGGTCACAGCCACGGACATGAAGATATTGTCGAACGACATCACGCCGTGCTGCCTGGTGGGCACCCGCTTGGGTTCGATGCCGAATCGTTTTTCCGCCAGACCGGCCTCGTCGCTTAAAGGTTCGGCGTTATGCACGGTCACCCGGATCATGCCTTTGCCCATGGCCTGGAATTCCCGCAGAATCGTAAGCAGGTTCAAACGCGTTTGCACGTAAGCCTCGGGCACGTCCGGGCTGATGAAGGCGTCGATCTGCACCGGATGCTGGAGTTTCATGTCAGCCAGCATTTTCACGGTCTGCGGGGCCAGCGAACTGAGTTGTTCGGCGGTGACATCCCAGCGAGCGTCATGCCGCCCGAACATGACCGTGACGCCCACGGCAATCACCGCCAAAGACATGAATCGCAACGAATAATGGACGCCCATGCCGCCGCCCCGCCGGCCGGTGACCCAATGCCGGCGCTTGATCAGCACCATGCTCAAGTACAGCATCACCGCCACGATCGCCAGAAAATAGATTATGCCGGAGAGCGAAATCAGTCCGTGGCCGAAATCGGCGAATTGTTCGCCGATGGAGAAACTCTTTAGCGGGGCAGCCGACTTCGGACCGAAAAGCACCTCGGCCGCCGAGGCAAATACCAGCGGTACGTTAAACAAGACGCCCAAAATATAACTCACGGTCAAATTGCTGGTCAGAAACGAGGCCGTCATGCCGATGGCCAGCATCGCCAGCCCGATAAGCCAATAACCGAAGTACGTGCCCAGGAACAAGCCCACGTCCGGATCGCCCAGCCACTTCAATACGGTGAAGTTGCAGATAAGCGAAAACACGAGCGCGACGCTGAAAATGGCCACCGCCGCGAGATATTTGCCCAGCACGATCTGGAAATCGCCGGCCGGAATTGTAAGCAGCAGCTCGTCGGTGCCCTGGCGCCGCTCTTCGGCCCAGATGCTCATCGTAATCGAAGGGATAAAGACCAGCATGATGATCGCAAACCCGAAGCGGAAACCCAAAATTTGGATTCCCCAACTAAGCTGGTCCAAATTCGCCAGGTTATTGTTGAAAAAGTCGGGCGGCCAAAAGGCCGACGCCGCGCACATAAGTACGAAAACGCAGATAAACAGGTAACCCGTCGGATTGGCGAAATAACTGACGAAGTTCCGTTTAAAAACGGCGAATGGAACGCTGATATTCATGGTTTTATAAAAAGTGTTTGTAGGGTGCGTCAAACGCACCTGTATAAAAATGACCTTTACATATTGGTTTGGTGCGTTTCACGCACCTTACACTGTCACACTGCCGCGAGTTGACTGCTTAAGCGGCGGAAATGCTCATCGAGGGGTTTGCCGTCCCGGGTCAATTCCTTGATCGATCCGTCGAAGACCAATCGCCCCTCGTCGATGAACAACACCCGGCCGGCCATGGCCGCGACCTCCTGCAATATGTGGGTGGAAAGCAAGATCGTCTTGCTTTGGCCCAGCTTGCGGATGGTTTCGCGGACCTCGTGGATTTGGTTCGGGTCCAGCCCGGCCGTGGGCTCGTCCAGGATCAGCACGTCGGGCTCGTGGAGCAGGACCTGGGCCATGCCCACCCGCTGCCGATACCCCCGCGAAAGCTTGCCGATAGGCTTGCCGATGACGCTGCCTAAATCGCAGAGTTCGATTACGGCATCGATCCGCTCCTGTTTTCGCGTCCGGGACAGTCCCCGGGCGTCGGCGAAGAAGCTCAACAGGCTCCGCGGCGACATGTCCGGCATAAAGCGGCCCGTTTTCGGGCAGATATCCCAGGCGCGCCGATCCGGCCAGCCGGTCTTGTCCCATATCGTGCCCGGCAATCCGCGCCACCCCGGCCGACGGGGCCAAATACCCGGTCAACAATTTCATGGTCGTGCTTTTACCGGCCCCGTTGGGACCGAGAAAGGCCACCACTTCGCCTTTATGAATTTTGAAAGTTACGTCTCTGATTGCGGCAAAATCGCCAAAAAACTTGGAAAGCCCCTCGGCTTCGATCATGGCCGGACCTTGCTCGTGGGTCATCACAAATTACTCCAGAATTTAGTAGGGTGCGTGCAACGCACCATAGTTTGTCATTAACGTTTAACAGGTGCGTTTCACGCACCCTACATATTCATACGTAGGCAAATCAAACCGGATAGAAACCGGCCAGGGCATGATTAAAGGGGCCTAGTATAACATATTTCCCAAAAAATCCCCAACCCCACCAATATGGGTATTGGCAAGGCATGAATCCGCCGGAAAAACCATCAATCCTCTATTCCTGACTCATCTTGGAAACGAGGCACCATTCTTACCATACGTTTCCGCCAGGCAGGTGGTTCTTGCACGAGCTGCCACCAAAGCAGAGCCGGACCGTGTCGGTCCGGTAGATTCAAGATTCGGTAGATTCATAATGCAACCGGGCCGACACGGCCCGGCTCTGAAAGAAGTGATATCTCAAACCCTGAACCCCGAACCCTGCCCATCTGCATCCTATTCCTCGAACAGCAGGCAGAGCACGTCCAAGGCCTGAACCGCTTTGGCGGGGTTGCGGATATTGTTGTCATCCACGCAACTTTCCCAGATCGTCAAGGCGAACCGCAGATACTGTTCCCGCGATTCGGCCAACATCTGGTAGTCCAGTTCCGATTTTAGCGTCGGCCACACGGTCTGCAATTGTTCCAGCGCCCCGGACCGTCCGCTGATGGCATCGTAGACAAGGTCGTCCAGCAGTTCGAGTTTTTCCAGGGTTTCCGGCGATTCGGGCTTGAGACAGGGCCGAAGGCGCATCGACGGCAAGATGGGCGGCCTGATTCTGAGACTGAATCCGGGTTTTTTGAAATTGCCGATGGGCGGCATGCGCTTGTTGAATTTGCTTTTCTTTGCCGGCCGAATCTTTAGATCCGCTGAAATCATCGGTAGATAGGTTGTCGCGCCACCCCGACGTGTAGAAGTCCGGATTATCGTCCTTGTTTTTTGTCTTGGCGCCCGCCTCGCCCGAATCTGAAAATGTCGCGGTATCCAAGTCTTCGAGCAATTGCAGGCCAAAGGCGGGCAGATCCTCGGGCCTAAGATCAAATCGCCGCTTGGATATTTGGGCCGCCAAAAACGAGGTCTGGTCCGAGGCCAACACCTGTTGGATGAATCGGGCCCAGCCGTCGATGGGAATCGAAGGCAAGGGTTTGCTTCCCGTCAAATCCAGCACCGTCACGTTATTCTGATGTGCGATCCAACGTCGCTCGCTGGGATCGCCCGGAGGGCAATCAAGCGAAACGGCCGGCGTCCGGAGTATTTCAAACCCGTGGAAAACGAAAATTCCAATCGGCATGCCGGCGGAAGACAACTGAAAAGTCCGGCAAACAATTCGCCGGGCGAAGGCTCGCCGGCCACCGCCAGACATACCGCATCCAGAGCCGCCTGAATAAAAACGGCCATGGCCGAGGGGCCCGGCTTTTGCGCTCAGGCAAACCAACAGCGATTGATCCACCGGCGTCGCCCCGCCGGACAAGAACAAAGGCTCCAAGTCGCATGGGGATGGGATCGCGGATTTCCATGGCCCCGGCCGACAAGGCCGCTTGCAATAACCGCAAACGGATTATTGGCAAAATGGGCCAACACTTCCGGCGATATAATCAGGCAATGCGTATACACTCGCATCCCACCGCGGCCGCTGTATTCCCAACCGGCGGGCACGGTTCGCGATACGCAATAAGCCCCGCTGGGCAAGGGATGAAAATTGAAACTCACCGCTTCAGGGCCTTGTTCCAAAAGCGAGTCGTGCGAAGGGCACCAAACGGACAACTCCCGGACATCGATCTGATGAACCCCGGGACTGTGCCCGATCACCTGATACCCGACCGAGCGGTCTGTCTTCGCGGATGTGAAAATAGCTTGTTCGACGTTCATGAGTTATTAGTTTTCGGTTTTCAGTTGTCAGTTTTCAGTTCATAATCGCGAAACCGCAAGCGGTTTCCTTCATCCCTCATCCTCACCCTTTATTTCTTTTCCAATTGTTCCACCAGCCATTCGAACGGTTCCACGATGCCGTGCGGTTCGATGCGCAGGGGGAAATGCAGCCGGCCTTCGGTAAGCGTGTCGCAACTAAGGCAACTGCCCGATACGCTGGCGGCGAAAAAGCGATGGCAGCCAAACCGTTCTTGGCACAACTGCCATAATCCCGCGGCGTGATTCCGGGCAAAACTCGCCGGATCTTCGCGGCACTCTTCGCAGCAATCGGCTTTGGTAAGGATCAAGGCCACGGGCCGTTGCCGCCATCCATGCCGGCGGTCGGAATCGAGTTCGCTCAGGTAGCTCAGCAGTTTCATGCTGAAAAAGTCCTGATCCCGGCCGCCTTCCTTCAGTTGGGAAGCGTCGATGAGCACCATCGCTCCCATCGATTTGCCGAGGAATTGGCTGATAATGCGAAAGCTGTGCGGGTGGTCGACTTCTTCCAGTATGGCCTCGCCAGCCATGTCCGGCATCAGCACTTCCATATCCTGCCGTTGCTGCGGCCGGCGGACCTGGCAATGCACCCAGTTCCAGCGGTCCGGCTCGTTGGGTGTTTTGCGGGGAAACGCGCAGCGGGCCAACGCCGAAATCGTGTTTTGTTGCATGGTTATTGAAAATGCGCCCCGGGCAAGGGCCTGTATGTTCATCGCCGGCTGCGAAAGCATGTCCATAAGCATGCCCAGGTATACCGTTTTGCCCACCCCGCTGGCGCCAATCACCCCAACCATCTTAGGCTGCACGTTTTGTGAATTAGCTTGATGCGCCAGCGCCATCGGCGCCAGGCAGAGGTGGCAATACTCGGAGTCGTAAGTGTTATCGGCCCCGCAAATGTAACATGGAATCGGCACGACATATTGAACCAGTCGATACGATTCCAGCGGTTGAATAGCGGCCTTGGTCATCGATCACCTCCAATTATTCATCGCTCATCCCTGATCTTCCATTGTTGCTCCCACAGCTTCCATCCTCGGTTGAACCAGCGTCAGATCGCATACGCCTATGGCACATCGAAAACCGATGTTGTTGCGGCGATTCAACGGATTCTCGCCGCTCTGGAACTGGCAGGAGGCTTGCTTGTCGAAATACGTATCGAAGGCCCCGCCCCGGATGCTCCTTAGCGACACGGGAGCCCTCAATCCGGACACCGGCAATTGATCCGCCGGTAAAGAAGCGCCTCCGTAATTACTGGCCGTCCACTGCCAAACGTTGCCTATCAATTGATACACGCCGCCCGCGCTTACTCCGCTGGGATATTGATCGACCGGCACCGTGCCTCCGGGCCCCGATCCCCAGAGATTGGCGCAAGTGCGGTCCATCGCGTCGCCCCATGGATATCTCCGCTGCACCTGCGACGTGGAAGAAATGCGCACGGGCCAACTGGCGGCCTTTACCCATTCCGCGTCGCTGGGCAATCGTTTGCCGGCCCAGCGGGCATATGCGGCGGCTTCGTACCAGCTAACGCCTACAACCGGATGCTTTTCCTCGCCCTCCGGGTAGCAACCGTTTTGCCAGTATTTTGGTCCTGGATTGCCATCGCGGTCGACAAACTCCAGCACTCCCGGCAAGACCGCCTCATCCCACAAGGCCGCCTGCTGATAACCGCCCGCGGCACAGAAATTCATAATATTGCCGATTCGTCACCGGATAACGGTCCAGGAAAAATCGCTGGACGGTAATAACCCGCGACGAATCGCCTTCCTCCAGTTCCACGTCGCCGTCGGGAACCAAGGCCATTCGCTCTCCCAAGACCTTCAATGCCAGGCCGAATAGCGCTTCGCCAAGATTTCCGGCAATTTGCGGGCGCAGCAACAAGGCATACCGGTCTTGTGCCAGCATCTGCTCAACCAAGGAATCGATATCGTTGGGATCGACCGGTTTTCTTGCCGCCGCAGCGGCGGGCGGAGCGGCCTTGCGGCCTTGCATCGCCGCATTTTCCGGCGAATTATTTTGTCCCCGAGCGAAAATCCCCCATTTCAACCGCCTGCGGTCCGATATTCCTTGCGTCAAAACATAGACCATTCCAACCGCCGCGGCCCCGATAAATATCGGTTTGTCCGGCCACGACCCGGGGAGAATTATTGCCGCGCCGGCCAGTAACGCCGCGCTTGTGACGCCCAGGATCAAAACATAAACCATAATTTTGGGTAGAATGGATCTCATGGTGTCATCCCGCCTATTAATTGTTTTTATTTTCATCCCCCGCTCTCCGAACGGCGAAAGACGCGGTCTTGCTGCAATACTTCAAATTGGGCCAAGACCGATTCCAGCACCGGATCGCTCGATTGCCACGGCCGCGACTCCTGAAAGGGGTTTGACGGCGGGCGAAGACTCGACTTGCCGCTTGCTCTGGGCGATTTGCCGCGGTCAGGTTTTCCAACAACGCCCGCATTTGCTTCATTTCCTCCGCCCATTGGCCTTGTTGCGGGGCAGACATGCGTTTCTGCTCGGCCAGCAAGTCCGCTATTTCCGCCGCTTTGATTGCCGACCGATGCCAGTTCTTTTTCCATCGCCGCGCGCTCTTTTTCCAATAACGACTGTTGTTGCTCCATGTCGTGATATTTTGTTCTTAATGTTTGACTCAACGGCCTTTTCCATCGCCTCGCGCTCTTTTTCCAATAACGACCGTTGTTCATCCATCTCGCGGATTTTGTTTTTAATGCTTGACTCGACTTCTTGCGAGGCCGCCAGCGTCTGGGAGCGGATCGCCGTCAGTTCCTCGCCATGCCGGGCAAGTTCGCCGCGAACGGTCTGAAATTCGCTTCGCGCGGCGGCCAAATCCTCCGCGGCGGCCGCCAGCCGTACGATTTGCTCTTGCACGGTTTGCTGCGCGCCGCGAATTTCCGCCCGGCCTTCCTCAAATTCCTTCAGCAGCGAATCCCAGCGTTGATTTTCGGCCGCATCGGTTGCCGGAACATTATCCTGCCGCTGGGCGGCCTGCTTTTCGATGTGCTGCTGGCGCGACAATAGCGACCCGCACAAGGAGTCCAACTGGTCGAATACGCCGCCGAAGAAAGCCTGACTTTCTTCATGGCAAACGCGGATTTCGTCCAGCGCGCTAGTGACACGATCCCAGCCGCTAATGTTTTCAACCAGCTCGGCAACCACAGATATTTATTCGTCATAGAGATAAGAATGATATGACTCGAGCTGAATAGCTCGTTGCACTGTTTTAGAACCGGATCGCTATCATAAATCTAGTTTAATAACCATTCTCTGGCAAATCTTTTACTTCCGCTATTGAGCATCCCGGCTGATTATTCGCATTATGGCAACCGCTCTGGAATCCTTGTTGCCTATTTACAACGTTTACCCCGGTTAATGCGTGGCGGCTGGTAAACAACCACCCGATAGCCCCTTGTCTTATTAGCATCATCTGCTAATGATTTATTAAAATAACATCCCGCGGCAGCGGTAATGCGGTTCATTCCTTCCCTAAATTATTGATGCCGGCGAGACAAGTTGGAGTTTGTAACAACCTACCCAAAAACTATGCGTCGGATAAGCCGGCGCATTTCCCCTGTTTCACGCCATCAAGGAGCGTCCAATGTTTCGTCCCGTCGATCTACTGTTGCTCGTAATAGGACCGGTATTTTTTCTAAGCGCGACGTGCCAGGCCGCTGAACTGAAGATCGGCGACGCCGCGCCCGATTGGACCGGCATCGTCGGAGTGGACGACAGCCGGCACAGCCTGTCCGACTACAAAGACGCCAAGCTGGCGGTCGTGGTTTTCACCTGCAACCACTGCCCGGTGGCCCAGGCCTACCAGGATCGCCTGATCGCCTTGCAAAAGGATTACGAAGGCAAAGGCGTCCGGCTAATCGCCGTGAACGTGAACAACATTCCCGAAGATCAACTCGATAAAATGAAGGAACGCGCCAAGTCGAAGGGATTTAATTTTCCTTACCTTTACGATTCCACGCAAAAAATCGGGCACGATTACGGCGCCACTACAACGCCGCACGTATTTGTCCTTGATAAAAACCGCAAACTGGCTTACATGGGCGGGGTCGACGACAACATGAAGGCCGACGCAGGTCAAAAAACATTATCTTCGCGATGCAATCGACGCCCTTTTGGCCGGAAAAAACCCGCCCGAGACCGTCACCAAACATCTGGGCTGCACCATCAAGTATGAAGATGCCAAATGATATGTCATAATAGATGATAGGTCAGAGGTAATAGGTTATAGACTCGTTCCCAGGCTCCGCGTGGGAACGCCGGATGGAGCAATCAATAATTTCAAAATCACAACATATTACCATTCGACATTATTCTCTGCTTTTTGGCGTTAGCCTGCTCGGCTGCAACGGCCATACGGCAATTTGGAATCTTCAGGGGAAAAACTGCAACTCGATCGATGCGGCCGGTCTGGCCCAATTCGTCGATCAGCACCCCGGCAAGGTAGTGCTGATCGATTTTTGGGCCACCTGGTGTCCGCCCTGCGTGCAAATGTTTCCCCACACGGTGGAACTCCACAAGCGCTGGGCCGATCGCGGATTGACGGTCGCCGCCGTCAGCCTCGACGATCCGTCCGACGAGTCCGTCGTGCGTCGCTTTCTTACCAAAAAAGGGGCCGATTTTCCCAACTTCATCAGCCGTTTCGGCCCAAGCAGCCAGTCGGCCGAGGCCTTCGACATCACCGGCAGCGGCATCCCCTTTCTCCACATCTATGACCGGCAGGGAAAACTCCTAAAAACCCTTGGCGGCGACAAACCCGTAGATCCCAAAGAAATCGACCAGGCCGTGGAAGAAGCGGTTAATAGCGTTTGAAAGCAATTTTGTTTAGATTTTGCTTATTGAGAATCTGGAAAATATTGTCGTTGTGTAGCATGGTCAATCAAGCCAAGCCCACGGGTTGCAACCCGTGGGCTTAACGACATTCACTACTTTAAGACTCAATAAACTCGATCCCCTATTACGAGCAGCCCATGCTGTTGCCGCAGTTGTGGCAGAGGTAGCAATTGCCGTTGCGCACGGTAATCGCCCCGCAGTTGTCGCAAGTGGGGGCATCGGTTTGGAAGGAGGCGAATTGCTCGTTGCGGGACGACGGGCTGGCGGCGGGTTGCGTCACGATTATCAGCGGGCTGCGCTGTGCAGGCGGTTTTTTAGTTAGAACATCGCCCACGCGATGCCCGGAACCGTTGCCGTTGCCATTGCCGCCCGCCGAGTTTTGCCCGTTCGATTTGCCGTGCATACCGCCCGAAGACCCGTTCGATGATGCGTGACCTTGATTCTTGGCCGATCCTTGCCCGGCATTTGGCCCGCCGGCCGTCGTGGCGGCGGGCCCTTGATTTGTTTCCGTCTCGCCGGGTTCCAAGTGCGGCGCCTCGTCCGGACCCGGCGGCAGGCCCTTGTTCGCTTCTCTATACCCGGGCATAAACTGGATGCCCAGCCAGCGGAAGATGTAATCCACAATGCTCTTGGCGATGCGGATATCGGGATTTTTCGTAAAGCCCATGGGCTCGAACCGGGTGTGCGAAAACTTGTTCACGTACACCTCAAGCGGCACGCCGTACTGCAAACTCATCGAAACCGCCGTGCCAAAGCAGTCCATCAAGTCCGCCCACGGTGCTGCCTTCTTTGGCCATGGTGATGAACAATTCGCCCGGCCGGCCGTCGGGATACAAGCCCACGGTGATGTAGCCCTCGTGACCAGAAACGCTGAATTTATGCGTGATCGACTGCCGCGTATCGGGCAGTCGTTCGCGGCGCGGTGCGCCTAAAAGCGGCTTTTCCAGCCCCTTGTCCGACTTCGACTTGGTCATCAGCGGCTGCACTTCCTTTGATCCGTCGCGGTAAATCGCCAAGGCCTTCAGCCCCAATCGCCAGCCCTCGGTATAAGCGTTGGCTATGTCTTCCGGCGTGCTGTCCTTGGGCATATTCACGGTTTTGGAAATCGCCCCCGAAATAAAGGGCTGCGCGGCGGCCATCATCTGAATGTGCGCCCGCCAGGGAATCGACCGCTTGCCGTTGTGCGGCGGGAATGCGCAATCGAAAACCGGCAGATGCTCGGGCTTCAATTCCACGGCCCCCTCGATCGTGTCGTTCTTGTCGATATACGCCACGATGGCTGCGATTTGAGCATCGTCGTAGCCCAGTGTTTTAAGGGCTAAAGGCACGGTTTGGTTGACGATCTTCAACATTCCGCCACCGGCCAATTGCTTGTACTTCACAAGCGCGATGTCCGGCTCGATGCCCGTGGTGTCGCAATCCATCATAAAGCTGATCGTGCCAGTTGGGGCAAGGACCGTGGCCTGGGCGTTGCGGAAACCCTGCCGCTTGCCGTGCGTTAGAACCGCGTCCCAAATCGACTGGGCCGCATCGAACAGATACTTCGGGCAGGACTTGATTTCCTCGACCTTTTCCCAGTGCATTTCCATGACGTGCAGCATGGGTTCGCGATTTTTTTCGAACTCGTCGAAGGGCCCGACCGCCGCGGCCAATTCCGTGCTGGTCAGGCAGGCCGTGCCGTGCAGGATGGACGTCAGCGCCCCGCAAATACCCCGGGCTTCCTCCGATTCGTACGGCATGCCCCAGGACATCAGCAGGCTGCCCAAGTTCGAGTAGCCCAGCCCGATCGGCCGGAAACGATGGCTGTTCATCGCGATCCGCTTCGTGGGATAACTGGCGTGATCGACCAGGATTTCCTGGGCGATAAACACGATGCGGCATGCCGCCTTGAATCGCTCCACGTCGTAAGCCCCGTCTCCGCGCCGGAATTTCATGAGGTTTATGCTGGCCAGGTTGCAGGCCGAATCGTCCACGAACATGTACTCCGAGCAGGGATTCGAGGCATTGATCCGCCCGGAGTTAGGGCAGGTGTGCCAATGATTGATCGTGCTGTCGTACTGCACGCCCGGATCGCCGCAACTCCAGGCCGATTGGGCCAGTGTTTGGAACATTTCCCGGGCCCGATACTCGGGTCCCGCTTTACTGGGATCGGTTACCCAGTGCGTTGTCCAGGTCTTGTCCTCCTCAACCGCCCGCATGAATTCGTCGCTCACGCGCAGCGACAGGTTTGCGTTTTGAAAGAGTACCGAATTGTAGGCCTCTTGCGGATCGTAGCCTTCCTCGATCAGCAGGCGGACCTTTTTCTCCTCGCGGCACTTGCACTCGATGAATTCCATCACGTCCGGATGCCAATCCTTGATCGACTGCATCTTGGCCGCCCGCCGCGTTTTGCCGCCGCTTTTGACCACCGCGGCGATCTGATCGTAGACCCGCATGAACGACAGCGGCCCCGACGGCCGCCCGCCGCCGGAAAGCCTTTCCCTGATGCGATCGCAACGTGGATATATCGGTTCCCGTACCCGAGCCGAACTTGAAAAGCATGGCCTCGCTGCGGGCGAGCTCCATTATGTCTTCCATGTCGTCTCGCACGCTTTGGATAAAGCAAGCCGACCCCTGCGGATATTCGTAAGGATTATCGGGCTGACGGATTTCCTGCCTTTCGGCGTCCCAGCACCAACTGCACATGGCCCCTTTGATGCCGTACTGGTGATACAACCCCACGTTGAACCACACGGGCGAATTGAACGAGGCGTATTGGTGCAGGCAGAGATAGGCCAAGTCGCGGTAGAATCGCTCGCCGTCGGCCTTGGTGGCGAAATATCCGTCGCCGATGCCCCAATCGCTGATCGTGCGGCAGACGCGATGAACCAACTGCCGAACGCCCGTTTCACGCTCGGGCGTGCCGACTTCGCCGTATAAATACTTGCTGACCACTACGTTGGTGGCCAGTTGGCTCCAGGAGGTCGGAATTTCGCAATCGTGCTGTTCAAAGAAGATCTCGCCGCCTTCGCCTTTGATCTGGGCAGATCGATTCTCCCACTCGACGGTGGAAAACGGATCGGCAATGTCCTCTGGACAAAAAATCGACGTAATCGCAAGCCCGGACGGAATAGCCCGAGCGGGTTTTTGCACGGGATGATCGGTCAACGTGGCCGAGGCGGCCAAGGTTTCATTTTCCGGTTTATTCATGACTAAGATCCTTCCACGTTAAAGTTTTTGGACATCCTGCCAAATATACTGTACATCGGTCCAGTTTGATATGGCCCGGCACTATACTTTTTAAAACATTCAAACCTGTTTAATAGTGGGAATTGGCCCTTACTCATACATATTCCTACGCCGTTTCCTATCCAACATGATTGATATATCAGGACGGCTTTAAAAGTGGCCCTAAACACGGGCTTCCTCTACATATTGTATCCCATTTCAAACAAACCACAATATACGGGCCGAAGCGACCAGTTTAACGATTTCCTAACGGCGGTCAATGAGAGCCTGGAAGAGTTTTCTAACTCCCTGCTATACCCAGGCTTGCGACGAAATACCCCAACTAGCAGTGCTAGTAATGCCCATGAGGATAGTTGCCCTAAGTCTCTGATTTCCAGGATGTTGGGGAATCAGGACTGGAGGAAAACCGGCGGAGATTTCGAAATGCATGAAAAAAAGATTTTTTTTATTTTTTGGCGGTAAATCGGCAAGATGCGATAGCCGGCAAAACAAGGCGAATTAGAAAATATCGCAGAAGGTTTTTTTATTCAAAATAAGACACTTAAAAAGTGAGAAAAAAGCAGAAAGGTGCAAACTGAAGGTCGTATGGGGAAGGATTAGAGAAGAAGAAATAAAACCGCCTGTGGTTTCGCGATGATTATAAAAAAAGTGGGCAGTAAACTGCCCACCCTTTATTAACAACTTAACACTATCCTCTCTAAACTCTCCACTGCCGACCGCCCACTTTTTACCCCATTATTCTCCACTCTTGTTAACAATCTCAAGAACTTCGGGGAGGATCAAACCGTTGGTGGCGATGCCTTCGCCGGTGTAGATGGTGTTTCGCCCTTGCCAATCGGTGAAGGTTCCGCCCGCTTCTTCGAGAATGGGCAGCAAGGCCGCAGCGTCCCAAACGGCCATTACCGGATCGACCATCAGGTCGGCGCGGCCTGTGGCCACCATTAGATATCCGTAGCAATCGCCCCATGTCCGCGTCAGGCGCGTGGCGGCCTGAAGCCGATCGTAGGCCGCACGCCGGCCGGTCTGGTCGAAAGTAATTACCTCGCTGGTGACAAATAGGGCCTTGGCAAGCGGCTTTCGCTGCGAAACCCGGGCGGGCTGGGGCTTATTGTGGCCTACGAAATACCAGGCCCCTTGCCCCTTGGCCGCATATAGACATTCATCCAAAGCCGGGATGCGGATCACACCCAGCACGCACTGGCCGCCGTATTCCACGCCTAAAAGCGTGCCATACAGGGGCACTCCGTGGATAAAAGATTTTGTCCCGTCAATGGGGTCTATAATCCAGCGATACCCGCTGCCGCCTTTTTGTTCGGCAAATTCCTCGCCCAAAATTCCGTCGTCCGGAAAGGCCGAGGCGATCGTATCGCGCAAATATTCCTCCACCTTATGATCGGCGATGGTCACCGGCGTATTGTCATGCTTCAGATTGACAACCAGATCGTCGGTGCGGAAGTATTCCAGGGTGATATTGCCGGCCTGCCGAGCGGCCTTTACGGCCAAATCCAATCGCCGGGCAATATCCTGAGCATCTGTTTGCATGCACAAAGCTTACTAGATGCCCGATAGGTTTGTCTATAAGAGCCAAAAATCCCCTCTCCCTCTGGGAGAGGGCAGGGTGAGGGCGTTTTGAAAGAAAATTATTTTCGCCGCGGGGAAGGCAACAAATGGGCGAGTTTAATGGCCTGCAGGTCCTTGCGAGCCGCTTCAGTTATTGTGGCCAATGCCCCTTCAAGTTTTGCCTTGGAACCCGCTAAAAGGCCTTGGGCTACGGGAATCATGGGAGTAATTGGGCCGTCGATGGCCTCGATAATCTCCAATAGAGAGATTTCCTCGGGCTCGCGATCGAGTGTATACCCGCCATCCACCCCCCGAGTTGAACTCAGGATCCCATGCGCCACCAAGTTTCGCAGGATCTGCAATAGAAATCGCTCCGGCATCTTGCCATCAGCGGCAAGACGGCTGCAAGGCACCGGATTTTGACTGCCGGACTGGGCTAATTGTAAAGTAGCTTGAAGGGCGTAGGCTACAGTACGGGAAAGCTTCATGAATGGATACCTCAATAGTGATACCTCGTTATTGGGGAAAGCTTACGTTTAATTAGCTAGTATGTCAAGAGAACGTTCGGAGTAATTCAGAAGATGTCCAGAAGTCACTTATATTGTTTCTGGATAAAGGATTTAGAGAATACTTTCCACGTCATTTTATAGTGTAAATACACTACATAATCGTATTTAATATTACGCTAAAAGAGTTATGCGTGAGTGAGTGAGGAATCAATATCCGGGGCGTGAGATTCTTTAATTTGCGACCGCAAGATTCAGCAGACCTCAATAATCTATCGGAGATATAGCCAAAAAAACGGTGAAGAGATGTTGCGGACCGCCTACGAGGAGCCTTCCAGAGTTGTCGCCGGCTTAATACGCAAGGCATGCCAAATAAGAAGCACGGCTCCGCAGTTCAAAAAGCTGTCGGCAAGATTGAAATTCGGCCAATTCCAATGCCCAATCCTTATCAAAATAAAGTCGCGGACTGCGTACACTTTCAGATCGTTCCATAATCCCAGGCGATCATATAGATTACCGAATATCCCCGCCACAATGAAGCCTAAAGCGATGGTCAGCAACCAATCGCGAGAGCCGCCGGCAAGGAAAACCCAGAAGAATATTCCTGTGGCGGCCGCGATCGACAATCCGGCGAAAATTCTGACTAGTCCCTGCCCAAATCCAAACAATGCACCTTCATTCAAGCTGGTTTGAAAGCCAAAAAAACCATCCCAAATCCACCAAGTGCGGCTGGCAGGACCGGGCATTCCCAGCCTATTGAATATCCAGGCTTTTATCGCCAAATCAAGTGCGCAACCAGAAACGGAAATAAGCAGAAATACGAGACAACGATTGGCGGAGATCGCCTTCATGGCCATCCCTTAATTGTACCGCGATCCTTTTTCGGCCGGTTTACATCAAAAACCGGTTTCCTGCTGTTCCGCACATCGGACACAGAGGGTAGCGTAGGGGATGGCGTTGAGCCGGGCTTTGGGTATCTTTACGCCACATTCCTCGCATTGCCCATAAATGCCTTCTTCGATCCGCTCCAGCGAGGATTCTATCTGCTCCAGGGTTACGCCCTCGTTTTCCATAAGGCTGAGCGTAAACTCCTGTTCAAAGTTGTCGCTGCCTATGTCGGCCATGTGGATGGGCATAGTCGAAAGATCGCCATTGGCCTCCGATCGGCTCTTTTTTAAGGCCGCATCGGCCATCTGGCTGACATCGCCGCGAAGCCGTGCCCGCAAACCTAGAAGTAACTCTTTGTATTCAACCAATTCAGCCTTATTCATAGCGTTATCTCCGAGTAGTGATATGTAGGCTAGCTAGGTTTCGCAACTTCATAGAATAATTATTCTAGACATAGAACAAAAAGATGTCAAATACCAGATCCGGGTGGTATAATCTACCACTAATTGATGGATAAATCGACACAATCGAAATTGGTCTTTTATGTCGATTTCCAGACGATTTCTGCTAGCATTCCCCCCTCTCGACGTGGGGTAACAATAGCTTTATGGCTTGATGATTGACCCTTGTTATCCTAAATTTGTTTAATGTGAATCTAAATGTGAATCTAATTGACCATCGCGCAACATTATTTAAACCGTTAAAAAGGTAAAACCATTTCAAAATCCGCCTCCGCCTATCAACAATGTATTGTGCCCTCCTGCGGTGCAACGTACTCGATCGATGAAATTCGGGTTGACTGCGGCAAATGCGGCAATCTGGTCGACGTGGTCTATGATTGGGATCATCTGCCCGTGCCAAAATCGTTGAGCCGCTTCGAGGAAAAATGGGCCCGTCGCGCCGACCCGCATTGTTTCAGCGGCGTGTGGCGGTTCCACGAATTGTTGCCTTTTGTTCCGCTTAAACAATGCGTCACCGTGGGCGAGGGCCAGACTCTGCTGCATTCGTCCGAAGGCGTGGCCCGGTACGTCGGCGTCACGCCCGGCCGATTGTTCCTACAATACGAGGGCATGAACCCCTCGGGCAGTTTCAAAGACAACGGCATGTCGGCGGCCTTCAGCCACGCCCGATTCGTCGGCGCTACCCGGGCCGCATGCGCATCGACCGGCAATACCAGCGCATCGCTGGCCTTGTACTGCTCGGCGACGCACCTGATGCGGGCGGTGATTTTCATCGGCTCCGGAAAGATCTCTTACGGCAAACTTTCACAAGCCCTTGATTATGGTGCCCTGACCTTGCAGATCAACGGCGATTTCGACGACGCCATGGCCCGGGTGCAGGAAGCCAGCAAACAGTTGGGCATCTACCTGGTCAACAGCGTCAATCCCTTCCGCCTGGAAGGGCAAAAAACAATCATGTTTCGCGTGCTGGAAGCCATGCAATGGAAAGCGCCCGACTGGATCGTTGTCCCGGGCGGCAACCTGGGCAATTCCTCAGCATTTGGCAAGGCATTCCACGAACTGCATCAATTAGGACTTATCGACCGTATTCCCAGGTTGGCCGTGATCAACGCCGCCGGGGCCAATACGCTTTATGAACTTTACGAGCACCGCGGACTGCGCTGGAACGGCGGCAAACCGGATACCGATATAGTCAACCGTTACTACGCCGAAATGGACGCGGAAAAACGCCGCGCATCGACCATCGCCAGCGCTATCGAGATCAACCGGCCGGTCAACTTGTACAAGTGCATCCGCGCCCTGGAGTGGTGCAACGGCCTGGTTCGCGAGGTCACCGATCAACAAATCCTCGACGCCAAAGCCCAGGTGGGCGCGGGCGGATTGGGCTGCGAACCGGCCAGCGCCGCCAGCGTGGCCGGCGTGAAACTGCTCGTCGACGAAGGTGTAATAACCCCGGACCAGCGTGTTGTGTGCATCCTCACCGGTCATCAACTCAAGGATCCGACCGCCACCGTGGCCTATCACGCCGCCGACCCAGAGCAATTCGACAAGGTGTTGGGCAGCCGTGGCGTGCGCCGCGCAGAATACGCCAACCGCGCGATTGCTGTTCCAAATGACCTCAACGAAATCATCAAGATCATTAAACAACATGAGTAGTGTGCGTGCTTGCATGCACGGAATTATTGTATGTGAAACCAGTAGGCGTGCGTGCGAGCGCGCACCCTACTAAAAACCGCTTGCAGTTTCGCAAGGTCCGCTATCCGCTGTAAACTGTCAACTGATAACCGATAACCGAAAACTCTAAAAATGATACGTATTGCCATCAACGGCGCTGCGGGGCGCATGGGTCAGAGGTTGATCGCCTTAGCGGCGATGGATAAGGATCTAATGCTGGTCGCCGCTCTTGAATCGCCACAACATCCGCGATTTGGCGAAGAAGCCGGCGCTATTTCCGGATCGGGCAACCTGGGTATCCCTCTCACGGCGACTCTAAACGTGCCGGTCAACGTGG
This sequence comes from Pirellulales bacterium, assembly GCA_963844755.1. Lineage (GTDB taxonomy): Bacteria > Planctomycetota > Planctomycetia > Pirellulales > Thermoguttaceae > JBEKIK01. The sequence continues at coordinate 26,382 of CAWJPM010000004.1, read as the reverse complement.
TCATCGATTTTTCCGTGCCGGCCGCCGCGGAAAGCATGATTGAAACCTGCCGGCAAAAGAAAATCCCCCTCGTAGTCGCCATGACCGGATTAAGTCCGACGCAGACCGAAAAACTCGACGCCGCGGCACGCGAAATCCCCCTGCTTTGGGCTCCGAACATGAGCCTGGCAGTCAATCTGGCCATGAAATTGGCCGAAATCACCGCTGCGGCTCTGAAGGATAAGGACGCCGACGTGGAAATTCTCGAACGGCATCATCGCTTTAAAGAAGACTCGCCCAGCGGTACGGCACTCAAATTCGGCCAGATCATCGCCGGCATAATGGGCCAGACCATCCATACTCACGGCCGACAAGGCCGACCCGGAAAACGCCCACACAACGAAATCGGTTATCATGCCATCCGCGTGGGCGACAACCCGGGCGAGCACACCGTCATCTTCGCCATACCGGGCGAAACCCTCGAATTGACCGTCCGCGCAACCAATCGCGATTGCTACGCCTTAGGCGCGTTGGCCGCCGCGAAATTCCTCGTCGGCAAATCCGCCGGTCTCTACGGCATGAACGATCTGCTGGGACTGTGAAAAAGGATGAAGGATGAGGGATGAATGCGCCACAAAACCACATACGGTTTCGCGATAATTATTTTATATAGGCGCAGATAAAGAGTGCTTTTAAATTTTCCAAGAGAGAAAACTCCGGGCAGATTAAAGGCCCGGGGTTATTACACCGCGCCGTGACCGGCGTTCGGCACGCAGGCGTGCACGCCGTCTGATTTCGCTGGGCTTTTCGTAATACTCGCGGCGGCGCATTTCTTTTTTGATCCCGCTTCGCTCTACCAATTTGCGGAAGCGACGAACCGCTTCCTGAATAGACTCCCGTTCCCGCAATGTCAACTTTACCACTCAGTCCTCCTAATTATTTAAAAACCACTGTCAGCTAAATGTTCACTATCTTAAAAGCATATAGAATGCTCAGAGCCTTATATTTTATACTAATTTTTTGTATTATGTCCACCCTTATCGACTAAAGTTGCACTTTTTTTCAACTAAGTCTGATTTTGGGGCATTCCTTGTGCCCAACTACCCGAATTGCCCAGTATATCATGGCAATAATTTCAACTTAAACCAGACAGGCGCTATAATCGGAACTCTTTTCCTGGCTTGAACTTAATCCATGTGGTTTATACTGAATGCTACAGCCAGACATGGATTTAGGCCGATGTCGATATCTACTGCTAAGGTTCAAAACCTGCTGATCCATAAGCCAGCCACTTATAGGGGGATAGCCGGCCAGTGCCACAAAGATCCTCTTCAACTGATAACCAATAACCAATGATGTTCGACCGCAACGCCCAATTCGAATTGCTCTTAGACCTGGAAACCAGGCATGACGAATTGTTATCGCGCCTGGAAGAATTAGACAAACGAGTAGCAAAAACGCTGGCCGAGTATACGGCCACACGCCAGGCGACGGTTGTCCCAGAGAAGTGCGCTGCAAGCAGTGGACAATGAGCAATTCATCAGGCGAAACCGCAAGTGGTTTGCTTTAATCTTTTTTCGGCCGATCCAGGTGGCCCGTCTTATTGATCGCCCGCAACAAACGCCAGCCCAGGAAAAGGCTCATCACGCAGCCGGCCAGGCCCAGGGCTGAGAGTTTGGGCATGAACCACAGATTGATAACCGGGGGCACGTCGCGGCTTAAAAGCAATGAAGATCCCAGGAACAGGGCACTGGCCAACATGCCCAGCACCAGGCGGTTGACCGAGGGTTCCAGGCCGCGGTGATCGAGGTGGACGTCGAATTTGCCGGATTGAACTTGCTCGAAAATTTCGCTTATCCCGCGAGGCAGAAGTTCGATAACGTGTTCGATTTCGGCCAAGAATCGCCGCAATTTACGCATCCTGCGCAGGGGCGACATCCGCCGCCACAGGATTTTCCTGCGGTAGGGACGCATCATTTCCACCAGGCTGAATTTCGGGCTGACTAGTTGAGACGTGCCTTCCAAGGTTATCAGCGCCTTGATAAGCATGGCGATCCGCGCGGGGAGCATGATATTGTAACGCCGTATCAGTTCCGTAATCTCTCTTAGCGCACCGCTGAGATCGAATTGATCCAGGGGTTGGCTGCTATAATGGGCCAAAAAGTCGGTGATATCAAGGGCAAGTGAGGAACGATCCAAATTGGCCGGGGCCTTTCCCACGCGGATTATAAGCGAGGTAAGATGTTCCGCGTCCTGATCGCCGAGGGCCAACAGCATTTCTCCAAGATCGTCGAGCAACCGCTCGTCGATCCGCCCCACCATGCCGAAATCCAACAGCCCGATGACGTCGTTCTCCATCACCAGGATGTTGCCGGGGTGGGGATCGGCATGATAAAAACCGTTGTCGAAGATCATTTCCAGGCAGATGGCCGCCCCGCGCTGGGCGATCTCGGTCAGGTTGGTCCCGGGCGGAGGCGATTGAATGATTTCCGACATCTTCACGCCTTCCACCATTTCCATGGTAAGCACGCGTTTTGTCGACAATTCTTCATGGGGGCGGGGAATGTGGACCGTGGGATTGTCGCAAAAATCGCGGGCGAACTGCTGCAAATTCCTTAGCTCGCGGCCGAAATCCAATTCCCGGTGCATTGCCCGCTGAAATTCCGCCACCACCGCCCGGGGCCGGTAATTCTGGTACTCGGGGACCCTCTCGGCCAGTTGGGCCAGCCCGGCAAGGATCTCCATGTCCACGGCCACCTTTTTTTCGATGTCGGTATGCAGAACTTTGACCACCACCTTCTCGCCCGAATGGAGCCGGGCCCGGTGCACCTGCCCGATCGATGCCGAGGCCATGGCGGCGGGCTCGAACTCGGCAAAAAGTTCTCCCAGGGGCCGTTTCATTTCCCCTTCGATCATCTTGCGGACCGCATCCGGCGGATCGGCCGGGGCGTTGGCTTGGAGTTGCTGCAACTCCTCGCTTAGCGCGACACCCGCCAGGTCGGGCCGGGTGCTGAGAAGCTGGCCCAGCTTGATAAACGTCGGACCTAGTTCCGAGAGGGCCAATCGCAGCCGGATTTCCCAACTATGCCGTGCTATCGAGGTCCCGCCCGGCGCCTTGAGCAAATCCTTGGTAAACTCCGGCCCCAGCCGATTGATCCATGAGGCCAGTTCATATTTGCTCAGCACCGCCAGAATTTCATACCAGCGGTTCAGATGGCGGTAGATTTGGGGGATTGAAGTAAGACGCATGTTGACCCGGCAAAAAATTGCCCTCCATTACTTCTTACTTTAATCCGCCCAACAATACCTATCTAGTAGTATATAAAGACTATTTTTTAACGTTTTGCGGCATCGGCTTTTCGCCAGTACCGGTTTTTCTGATAAATCCGGAAAAAAACATCATAGACAATAAACAATCCGCTAATCAGGCAAATATTACGCACTTAAGCGAGAATACGTCAAATACTTTGCCAGGGTGTTTTGTCGAACACTAATCTTTTTCAGCCGCCGCCAAATTTGATTGATCAAGTCCGTACGTCGCTATGCGGGAAAACAATAAGCCCGAAGGACTGCAATGCCGCCGCCCTTCGGGCTTGATTGTTTTACAACATGTCACGGAAATTTTACAACACTCTGAAATAGATTTGAAATTTTATAATTATGTTCCCAATTCCAATTATTCCTTGCAGCAACGTCGCCTTGCGGCCATGATGATAAAGGCAATTGCGGCAAAACTTAGTACAACCGCCGTTCCGGGTTCGGGAACTGCTGTAATAAACGGGCTCCCACCCTGCCCAGGATTGGCCGAAGCCAGCAACATTCGTTTCGAGAGCAATTGAAGCGGATAATATTGGGCGCCAAAATTGAACAGGACGCCCTGATCTCCCGCATTCAATACGACATCATCTATTGACATGCCGTCGTCGATGGCCGAGCTTGGAGTCGTGGTTTGATTCAAAGCGTTGATAACGCCTGGGGCCGGCAACCAATTTCCATTAGTTTTATTATAAATAGAATAGGTGCCGGGAGTTAAATCGGGAAAAGAGTATTGACCGATACTGTTCACTGTTGTAGTGGCAACCAGATTACTGCCGCTGTACAAATCGATTTCGCCGCCGCTGATTGCGTATTCGTTATTATCGAGTTTTCCGTCCTGGTTGGCATCATAGAACACTACGCCGGATAACGATGCCGGGATTGTGGGATTATCGCCGATGGGAGTAAAAGTGCCGGCTCCTATGGCCTGTTCAGAGAAGGTCAGCGAGAATGCTACAACCAACCCTATGACCCACAAGATGAGACAAACATAGAACTTCTTCCGCGCATGACGTGCGCATGCGGGCGCGGGTCTATAGATTACCGAGTTCACGAGCGCTGCCTCCATGTATGGGGTTATAATTGATAGAAATTACCTAGCCTTCATCTTACTCAAATTCCCGATAATTACAAGCATTTTCCCCAAATTATCTTAAAATAATTTAAATCCAAGGCGATTAGAGAAAGTTTTTTATCCTTAAAATTGACAGATCAATGGCCAAATCGCTTGGACATTACACCCATGTCATTCTGTTTAGAAGAAACAGGGAACTATTTCTTAACTCATTTTAAGATAAGATGTTGCGACTACTTATGGCCCTGTTTCGCCCTTGCCACTGATCTCTCCCCCCTCAATCATCGCCCCTAATTTCTCCCCACCGGCTGAACCATGCCCGGTGTTTAAAGGGCAGCTTTTCACGCTGCATACCCGGCGTTGAGGCTACCCCAATTGGCAAGATTATTTGTACGACCTTGTCCGGAGGAACGCCGATTAGTTCACCTACTCGAAAAGCCCGATTTTCCAGACGCAAGGCGCCGTCCAGCCATACGCTGGCATATCCTAAAGCGGTTATGGCCAGAAGCATGTTCTCCACGGCCGCGGCGCAATCTTCCACCGCAAACGACAGGCCGTGATATACGGGCCGCGGATCGATCACGCATGCAATCATTGCCCTGGCGGTGGCGCAGACAGGTTTTACGATAATCCGGGCAATTTGCTCAAGAAGTTGCGGATCGTCGATAATCACGAACGAGACTACTTGTTCGTTACAGCCTGACGGCGCCTGTATGCCCGCCTGCACGATCTTTTCCAAATCGCTTCGGGGTACGGGCGTTACGGTAAACTCGCCGCGATAACTGTAGCGGTTTGCGATGGCATCGAATACGTCCATAGGAATTTGTAAGGGGTGGGCAGTTTACTGCCCACTGACTACTGTTATCTGTAAACCGTAAACTCACGGGGATGTCTTTGTTCGCAAATCTACAGTCTCTCCTCTCTGATAGCGCTTGGCATAATCGACCAGGGTAGGGTCCTTGCAAATGCCGATCACATTGTCGAGAGCCTTGTCGAATTCGGCTTTGTTCGGATCGCGGAGTTCGCGGTAATGTGCCAATTCGACTACGGCGGCGCAGGCACGCTGAGACAATTCTGGTTTGTCCATATACGACAGGACAAAACGCAGGGAATCCATCGTACGAATCGCTTTAGCCCGTTCAATGACATAATTACGTTCTTCGTTGGTAGCGGCCAGATTCATGGCCTTTTTCAACAGTTCGAGTCTTTCCGCGTCCGAACGGCTGTCGTGCAACACGGCCACGCGGGTCAATGCCCTCAATGTCCAGGAGCGGTAGTTAGGGCTATTTGAAGTTTGCGCCATTTCTAAAAGTCTGCCTGCCACCGAGGCGTCGGGCCAGTTGCACAAGGCTCGGACGCCCGCATCGCGGCGCTGTTCATTGTCGCCGGCGATGGCCTCTTCCACGATCCGGAGCGCCTTTGGGCCGCCGACTCTACCCAAAGTGGGAAGCGCGATCATCTTCTGCTCATCGCCAAGCCGCTCCCAAACCGCCAGCAGCGGATCGGATTGTCCGTTGGCTTCTTTGATTCGCACACACACCGACATGATCGCCTTTTCCATCGCTTCGCGCTGCGGGCCGCTCTCCGTGGCAAGCAGTGCATCGACCAACTTAGGAATGTCTTCGGCCCCCGCCAGTTGTCCCAGTGCCTGTATGGCCGCGGTGCGGACGTCCGCCTTGTCGGAAACAGCAAGTTCCAACAGAACTGGCATGGCAGCCGTCGCTTTGCGGCGTTCGACGATCTCTATCAGCGCTGTTTGCAGTTCGGGGTTCTTGGCGGCCTTCAATTCTCCCGCGATTTTTTCGTCAATCCCTGCGGCGCGGAGTTGCTCCAGGCTGCTCCTGGCGTCCGATGTCTCGGCCTCCCTGCCCGATGTAAGTGCTTGCGCCATAAGCGGAATGTCGTCCGCTTCGCCCAGAAGACCCAAAGCCCTCAATGCCGCCGCGCGGACTTGTTCCTCTGGCGACTTTAACATCGCCACAACCGCGCCTCGGGCCGTCTTGTCGCCCCGGGCGCCCAGAGCGTCGATCAATCCTGCCTGGACGTCGGGCGCAAGCTTCGGCAGCAACTCCACAAATCGCTTCGTGGCCGCCGTTCCTTTGACCTCCTCGCGGACCTGCTCGAAACCAATGGCCCGAAAGTCCTTGTCTTTATCGCATACCAGGTTGGCGACGGTATCGATCAACTGATCGCCTGTGTCACCGGGGACCGGCGCCGCCCAGATTGTCCGGGAGGCAACAACCAGGAACATTATCACGGGAAAAAATATAAGTGACTTTTTCATGGATATCGCCTCTATTTATTTTTTTGCTGCAGCCAACAGGCCGCGAGTGGCCGCCAGCCGAACGAATTTGGGATGATCTTCGCCGCTGAGACTTTTGTACAGAAGAATTGCCTGGGCCTTTTTGCCATCGGCCAAAAGCCGTTCGGCACAGGCCAAACAAGCGTCGACGGCAATTGGCTTTAGCTCATCCGGTTTTTTTTTAACCATGTCGCTCAACGACTTGGCTGCTTCCGGAGTGCCGATCTTGCCCAGTGCGTTGATCGCCGCAAAGGCCAGCATTTTATCCGGCTCGGCGGCCAGAACCGTCAAACTGTCCACGCTTGCCCCGTCGCGTCGTGCGCCCAAGGATTCGATCATTCCCGCCTTCAAAGCACCGCTCACCTTGGGTAATGCATCCCGCATGGCCTTGACCGATTCGAAACCGCCGATCCGCTCCAAGGCATAGCGGGCCATGTGCGAAAGATCCTTATCGGTCAACAATTCGGCCAGGGCCGGCACGCTGTCCGCCGATCCAATCTCGCTTAGCATGCGGCAGGTAAAATCCTTTGCCGGGCGAGGAGCATCGGTCAAAAGCACCGCGGTCAACCGGGTTTCCAGGTCCTTGCGGTCCGCCGCGTTGCCGTGAGTGGCTATCACCGCATCGTCAATCGCCAGGATCTCGTCATAATTCGTGCCCCAGTCGAAGGTCTTTAAGGCCTCGAACGATTTGTCCACCGCGGACTTATCGTATACTCGATCCGGTCTGGGATCGGGTTCATATTTGTAATCGGCTGAATCCCCTTCCGCACCAACATTAGCGGCGGCAACGCCGGTTGCATTTTGTTGTGTAGCCATAATAAAGTCCTAAGATTTCAGTTATCAGTGAGTTTTCAGTTATCGGTTATCAGTAATCAGTTTTTAACTAGCGTTAATAAATCTCTCCCCTCTCCCTTTGGGAGAGGGGCAGGGGGTGAGGGCTCATCCCTCATCCTTCCATTATATTTGCCAGGGTTCGCGTTTGGCTAGATCGAGGAAGCGATTGGCCTCTTCGTCGTCGGGGAATTCCTCTTTGTCCGGGTCCCATTTCAAGGGACGATTCAGGTTGTAGGCGATGATGCCCAGGTGGCAAACCGTGGCGGTCCGATGGGCCAACTCGATGTCGCGGAAGGGCTTTTCGCGGGAACGCACGCAATACAGGAAATCGCCGTAAATGCCGCCAGTGCCCTTGTATCTAGGCATGGTCTTGGCAGGCAGTTTCTCTCCCGGCGTGCCCACGACGGTTATCCCCTCTTTTTGGTCCGGATTGCGGCACATCAGCAGCCCGTTTGCGAACCGGTAGGTCAAATACTTGACGTCTTTGCCGTCAGGCGGAATGATTTCCACCGGTCCCTGGTCGGCAACGCCCGCGGCAAACATCGCGCCCCCGAAGCGGTGAGCGCCCCAATCGGTCATCCCTCCGCCCGAGTAATCGGACCACGACCGCCAGCTTTTTCCGTTGATGCTATAACTGCTGCCGATGCGGTATGGATTGTACGGCGCCCATGGCGCGGGTCCCAGCCACATGTCCCAATCAACGTCGCTATCGACCGCCTTGCCTGATAGATAGCAAGGCGTAGAAGGGGGACCACATTTGACATATATCTCCTTTATCGCGCCCTTTTCTCCATTCCAGCAACTTTCGGCCAACTCGCCGTGATCGTCCAGTACCCGCTGGCTGCCGCCCGATGCAACGCATCCATAGCGGCGGGCGGCCTGGACCATGGCGCGCCCTTCCTTGATAGTCAGCGACTCGGGTTTCTGGCAGTACACGTCTTTGCCTTGGCGGCAGGCCGCGATGGTGATGATGGCGTGCCAGTGGTCCGGAGTGGCGATATGCACGGCATCGATGTCCTTACGGGCGAGCAACTCGCGAAAGTCATTGTACACCGCGCAGTCCTCGTTGTCGTATTGCTTGTTCACACGCTTCTTGCCGCGGTCGCGCATCGATTGCTTCACGTCGCAGAAGGCCACATACTGAACTTCGGGGAACTTCAGGAAAGCGCCCATGTCGTTGCCTCCCTGGCTGCCCACGCCGATGCCGGCCATGACGATCCGCTCGCTTGCCGGCGGCCGCCCGTCCAGGCCCAGCGCGCTTGCACTGATTATGTATGGCGCCGCGACTGCCAGACTCGTACGTTTCAAAAACTCCCGTCGCGTTGTACTATTAATTTTGCTCATCGTTTACCCTCTAAGACGTATAAGTCGAGCTACATCGAAATTAATCATTTGGTATCTGACTGGATAAGTTCCAAGCAGCGAAGTCCTCATTTTATTTGACAATCTACGTGAATGTCAACCAGCGACTCGATTTTGCGCATTTTGAATCTTATCTCAAGAATCATGCTAATATCCACCAACCCCTCGGAATGGCAATTATGAGCCTGTCCCGAAACAGTCATGTCATTCTGAAAGCGATGAATCTGGGAAGATTGGTGGGTAAAATGCCGAAAAAATGCGTCTCGCGCAGAGACCCTTCGCTCCGCTCAGGATGACGGTGGAGGTTTTAGGAAAATCTCTAAATGCAGATGGCGTGTAGATTGCATGATACACTCAATTATTTTTTTCCCGCCGGCTTGCAATATGCAAGCGTCAGCAGTGCGTATCCGGTGACCAGATTCGGATCGCTTTCCATCCAGCGGTTATCATCGTTGACCCACGAACCATCGGGCCGTTGGCGGCGGATAAGTTCGCCAAGCAAATCTCGGCGCCAATCGTGTTTAACGCCTTTTTCGTCGAGGAATTCAGGCTTGCCCAGCGCATCCAGGGCCTTGGCAAAAGTGTGATAATAGTAGTACAGTCCGGAACTGCCCATGCCCGGATTCGATGTCACATCGTAATGCGATTGCAGCCATTTGACGGCGGCTTTAATCCTGGGATCGTCCGGTCCCACGCCGGCGTAGATCATGCTCTTCAGCCCGGCGTAAGTCATCGAGCCATAGCTGCGAAGTCCGCCGTCTGGCAGGTTGCCGGCCTGGCTTACTCCGCCACCGGCCGCGGTGTAGTAGAAACCGCCGTCGGGATTTTTGGTGGCAAACGGCAAGGTATTGTGCTCCGATTCCAGGTTCTGGCAGCGGGACACGAAAATCAGGGCCTTTTTCACGGCCTCGTCGTCCGGCCCGTCGCCGGCGGCCTTCAGGGCGTCCAAAAAGAAACTGGTGTTCGACAGGTCGGGCCGTTTGTTCCTGCCATAGCCCGCCCCGCCGTATGATGGACTCGATTTGTCCTGCCCTAGCCTATCGTCCCATTGTTCTGTTTTGAGGAACTTTTCGGCATTCTTAATGAGTTTAGTGTAACGCCCTTCACGATTGGCCTCGGCAAAACACATCAAGGCCAGGCTGGTCTCGTAGTTCTTGTAAAACGTGTCCTTGGCATAAATGCCGCCGTCGGTCTGGACAAATCCTTCCAGATATTTCAGGCTCTTGGCCACGGCCGGATCGTCCGCGCTGCGGCCATGCCGCAAAATGCCGGCGGTTACCACGGCTGTAACCCCCGGCCCGGCCTGGGCCGAAAACGCTCCATCGGGCGCTTGCCCCTTGCTCAATAGATATTGAATTGCCCGATCCACGGCCTGCCCGTAAGCCTTGGCGTCAATTGAATTGTCTTCCGCCGCCAAAACAGCCCGATCCAGCATCGCAAACAGAACAAAACCTGCAACACATACAACATAGCAATTATGCAATTTCATGGTAAATGTCCTTGATATTTAGCCCCAGGTGAATACACCCGGGGTTGGTGAACAAAACCGGGATTTTGATCCGGGGTTGGCGAATACACTTGGGAGTTAAACAGTTACAGAACCACGGCCAAGATATCGCTTTCACTCATAATCAGCAATTCCTCGCCGTTTACTTTCACTTCAGAACCTGCGTAGTCGCCGAACAGAATGCGATCGCCTTCGCCGACTTGATGCGGGGCCCGCGTGCCGTCCGGCAACAGATGACCGTCGCCAACCGATAACACCCGACCTTGCCTGGGCCGTTTTTGGGCCATGTCGGGCAAGACTATGCCCCCGGAAGTTTTTTCTTCGGCATCCAGCCGTTTTACAACGATTTTCTCGCCCACTGGCACCAGTTTCATGTTTCTTCTCCGTAAAACTCCAACAACGCTATTGATTGGCCTACTGCCTTCAGGAACAAACTATTATTTTCGCATATTCCCATAAACTCACAAGTGTTAAGATAATAGCAATTAACTATGTAGATGGGTATTCAAATAACCACTAGTGTGTAATCTTTTATTGCTTATAACATCTCCTGCGGTTGCGGATGATCCCGCAATTGGGTAGTTTTTCTACTATTCCCTATCACCTATACCCTATCCGCTCCCCCCATGCTCGCACTCCTCGAAGCCCGCAACCTGGTTCGTCTGCACCCGTTGGGTCAACGCCGGTTGCTGAAAAACATATCACTGACGCTCCAAGGGGGCGATCGTGCGGCAGTGGCGGGTCCCACGGGTTCGGGCAAGACCCTTCTTTTAAGGGCACTGGCTCTGTTAGATGCGGTTGACGGCGGCCAGATATTATGGCACGGCCGGCCGATCCGCAATCAGGACGTTCCCGGATTCCGCCGCCGTGCGATTTATTTTCACCAGCGCCCCTCGATCCTGGCCGACACCGTGGAAGCCGCGTTGCGGCAACCTTTTGCCTTGGCCATCCACCAGGGGCGAAAATTCGATAGGTCATGGATCGTCCAGCGACTGGCTTCTTTGGATCGGGATGAAAAATTCCTGGAACAAAAGGTGGCCAATCTATCCGGTGGAGAAATGCAAATCACGGCCCTGCTCCGCGCCTTGCAACTTGAGCCGAACGTGCTCCTGCTGGACGAACCCACCTCCGCCATGGATCCCAAAACGGCCGCCGCAGTGGAACAGTGGCTGACCGCCTGGATCGGCCAGTCGCCCGACGCCCGGGCCATGATCTGGGTCACCCACGACGTAAATCAAGCCAATCACGTGGCCAATCGCATGCTGCACATGGAAAACGGACAACTATGACTCCCGAATATTTTAACCTCAGTTTTTGGCAAGTCGCCATCGCCACGTCGTTGATCCTGATTAGCTGCGTGATTTCGCTGGCCCTGCAATTGGGATTGGAACGCCGCCTGCTCATGGCCTCTATCCGCACAGTAGTGCAACTTTTGTTGGTCGGACTGATACTGCAGTGGGTTTTTGCCCCAGGACAGCCGTGGTACATGATCATATCTATCATCGCCGTTATGACACTAGTGGCGGGAACGTCCGCTGTGCGTCGCACCGAACGCCGCTATAAAGGCGTGTGGTCCGACAGCATCGTTTCCATGTGGGCAAGTTCCTGGTTAGTCGGAGTTGTGGCGCTGATGGGTGTGATCCAAATCCAGCAGCGCGGATATCCCTGGTATGATCCCCAATATTCCATTCCGCTTTTGGGCATGATCCTGGGCAACACGCTCAACGGCATTTCGCTGGGCCTGGACCGTTTTGGCGACGAACTGGCCGGCAATCGCGACCAGGTCGAAACCCTGCTGGCCCTGGGCGCAACCCGCTGGGAGGCCGCCCGAAGTTCAATTCAAACCGCGGTCCGCACCGGAATGATTCCCACGATCAACACCATGATGGTCGTGGGCATAGTCAGCCTGCCGGGGATGATGACCGGCCAAATAATCGCCGGCATGCCGCCCAACCAGGCCGTGCGGTACCAAATTGTAATCATGTTCCTGCTTGCCGCCAGCACGGCAATCGGCACCGTAAGCGTGGTGCTTTTAGCCTATTTCCGCCTGTTTAATTCACGACACCAATTCCTGCCCGATAGGCTTGTGAAAAAGGATGAATCCGGACGGCGTAAGGCGGAAGTTTAGGATCGGCACTTGTACTGGTGAGTTGCTCTAGAATCTGCGGCATTCACCACGCGCCGGATTTGCGAATGCCGGTCGAAGTGACATCCTCGCGGAAAATTTCCGGGGGCACATCGCGGCAGATTGAGCGTAAGACTTCAGGCAGGTCGAGATCGGCCAATTGCATGAAGCCCGTGCCCATGTCGCGGCCGAAGACCAGAAAATGGCAGCCGCGCTGGGCGATATATTCCAGGCAAGTGCGGCAGGCGGCGGGATTGTTGTGATAATATCGGTCCAAGGCGATGCGCCGCAGCGTATCCGCGCCCACCAGGAATGTCGCGCCGGAAAGAGGCGGGCCTTTTCATCGAACGTCGCCGCCCGCGTTAAATACAAAGGCTGATCCGGGGCAAACTGCGCCGTTCGCCGGTCGATCTCGTAATAGTCCAGCGGCGGCTTGTCCGGATTAAGAATGGTAATCTCCATGATCACCGGTTTTTTCAGCAAATCGGCGGCTAATTCGGCAATGCGGCGATGTCCGACGTGCAGAGGATTAAACGCCCCGGACAGAATGGCCGGATTGGCTGGAATTGTTTTTCCCTGGGAAAGGATTTCCACTTTGCCCAACAACAAATCCTGCCACGGTTGGTGGGCCACGGTCCGTAGTTCCTCGACCTTTTCGCCTTCGAGCAAGTCCAAAGTCAACCGAGCCTCGACGCCGCAACTTTCAGCCACGGCATTAAGCAGCATCCGGCCGGCCACGTGTTCTTCTTCCGGCCGGCTGCGCCGGCCCTTGAGCAATTCCAAGGACCAGGTTGCGGTTAGTGCGATGGTTTGCAGGGCCACGTGGATTCGGTGCGATCCGTGCCTGGGCCGATCGGTGACCAATCCGGCCGTGCAAGCCACGCCTGCCAGATCGCCGACAAGGCCGGCGAACGCGGCATCGGATTGCGCCAACTTGCGGGCATGAAGAAAAGCCGCCATGGCCATGGCCCGGGCGGTTCGATTCGAGCAGAATTCATCCGGCCGGCTGCCCAGGTAGTCGATCATGGCTTGGTCCGAATAAGGCACGAAGGCTGCCAGCAAAGTCCGCGACGCCCCGGGCACTTCGAGCAAATCGGCAATGGCCCGGCTCCCTCCGCCGGTGGCCGCAAGCACGATCCGCGTTTGCGAATCGTGAATCTGCTGGACAAGTTGATCGACTGGGATGGTCATGATATCGGTTCTCAGTTAACAGTTTACAGATTACAGTTCAGTAGGCCAGGGGTTATTGGGCCTGTGCGGAACCGAAAGCGGTTTTATTTTAATCATCCCTTATCCCTTATCTCTCATCTCTTATCTCTTATCAACCGGGGCAATAAATTGCCCGGCCCTTGTTTTATCTCCTTCATCCTTCATCCTTTAATTTTATCCCGCTGCGTGGGGGAATAAAAACATCTCAATATTTTTCCTTTTCCAACGAATTACCTTTATACCGAGGCCGGTGAACAGGTCGCCGGCCAAAGCAACAGCCATAAAACTAGTAGGGTCCTATTATAAGGAGGTCAGAATCATGATTAAGAAGGTAATCTTTGTCGGCCTGGGGGGAGCGCTTTTATTGGGATTGTTTGTAGGTCGGGACGCGATCAGTTATGTTCGAACTTCGTTTGGGTACTTAAAGCAGTCGGCACAAGAGGCCGTGCCCATCGAGTTCCAAATCGAACGTGCCCGTGGGCTGATCAAGGACCTTGTTCCCGAGGTCCGCAAGAACATGCACGTCATTGCCAAGGAAGAAGTTGAAGTGCAGCGGCTCGAGGAGCAAATCGCCGATACCGAGGCTCGCTTGACCAAGGAAAAGGAGCAGATTCTCAAGCTGAAATCGGATCTGGCCGAGGCCAAGGAGCAATATCACTATGCCAGCCGGACTTACACGCCCGCCGAGGTCAAAACCGACCTGGCCAATCGCTTCGAGCGATTCAAAACGGCCGATGCCACGCTGGGCAGTTTAAAGGAAATTCACGCCGCTCGGGAAAAGAGTTTGCAGGCAGCCCGGCAGAAGCTGGAAGGCATGTTGGCGGCAAAACGCCAACTCCAGGTGGAGATCGAGAACCTGGAAGCCCGCTCGCAAATGATCGCCGCCGCCCAGACCACCAGCGATTACCAGTTCGACGACAGCCGGCTGGGCCACGTCAAGGAATTGATCGCCAATCTGAAAACCCGCATGGAAGTGGCCGAAAAGCTGGTCAACGCCGAGGTCAATTTCCACGATGAAATTCCCCTGGATAAGCCCAATTCCGAGGACATCGTTGACCAGGTGACCGAATACTTTGCCCCTCCTGCAACGCCCATAAAGGTCGCGTCGAGCGTGAAATAAGTATGAAGTGGGCGGTGGATAGTGGGCGGTGAGGAGGTGGACAGCATACTGTCCACAAAGGACACACCCTTTGTCCCCTATCCCCAACCCTGATCACCGTCCGCTGTCTACTGCCCACTTCCATTAACCCCTAGCCTCTAGCTACTAGCCCCTGGCTCCTATTAAAATGTTTAATTTGGCAGACAGATTTCGAGGATTGCTAACCATGGAATTCGGCGGCACACTGCAATCCGACAAGTTCATGATGTGGATCGACGCCGTGGGAGGCTATTGGGTTTGCATGAATGATGAGATCACCATTGGACAGCCGGCGGCGGGAAATGTTGACGTGCCCATCCTCGGCGACATATCACCCCGTCACGCACGTATCCACCGCGACGGCGAGGGATACCTGATCGAAGCGATCCGCGAGGTTCGACTCGACGGTCGGCCTGTGCGTCCGGTCGCATCTCTAAGCGACGGCTGCCGCATCGAGTTGGGCGAGAAGCGTGCGCTTGATATTTCGCCGCTCCCACGCCTTAAGCGGAACGGCCCGCCTTGATTTTGACAGCCGACACCGCACCCAACCCTCGGCCGACGCCGTGCTGCTGATGGCCGATTCCTGCATACTCGGGCCGAAACGGAACAGCCACGTACTTTGCCGTAATTGGCCCAGGGAGGTAATTTTATACCGCCACGATGAGGAATTATTCTGCCGCACCTCCGGCAATTTCAGAATCGACGGCCAGTTATGCAAAGATAAAGGGCGAATTACACGCGATTCCCATATTACCGGAGAGGGGTTTTCGCTGAAGTTGGAACGACTCTCCGGTTAAATGGTTTAGGATTGTGAACCGGGATGTTACAATAATGGTTCGGGCCAAAGTCTGCTTCGCAGCGGCCCGGGAGCGAGACGGCCATGAAAGATATGGTTACTGCCTTGGAACCGAACGGACAAAAAACGCCGAAATCCGCCGTAGTTCCGCCCCCCGGCGAAATGTCCGGCTCGCCATCATATCAGGCGGCCAAATTCATTTATCCCGGCGGCTCGCGACCCCTCGAAGGCTACACCATCAAACGCGGGGTCGGCCAGGGCGGATTCGGCGAAATCTATTACGCCCTAAGCGACGCCGGCAAGGAAGTCTGCGCTGAAACTCATCCGCCGAAACCTGGACGTTGAGCTCCGCGGCATCCGCCAATGCCTTAACATAAAACATCCCAACCTCATCGACCTTTACGACATCCGCCAGGACGCACAGGGCGACACCTGGGTAATCATGGAATATGTCAGCGGCCTGTGTCTGCAAGACGCCGTGGATAATAATCCCCAAGGCATGCCGATAGATGAGGTCCTGGCCTGGATCCACGGCATCGGGGCGGCCGTGGCCTACCTGCACGATCACGGCATCGTGCATCGCGATCTCAAGCCCGGCAACGTCTTTTCCAACGAAGGCGTGGTAAAGGTGGGCGATTACGGCCTGTCGAAATTCATCTCCTGCTCGCGCCGCTCCGGACACACCGAAAGCATCGGCACGGTCCACTACATGGCGCCCGAAGTGGCCAACGGCCGCTACGGCAAGGAAATCGACGTTTACGCCCTGGGAATAATCCTGTACGAAATGCTCACCGGTCGGGTGCCATTTGAAGGCGAGAGCGTGGGCGAGGTGCTGATGAAACACCTTACAGCCAAACCCGACGTGTCCATGCTCGCCGACCCTTACCGCGACGTGGTCGCCAAGGCATTGGAAAAAGACCCTGATCGCCGCTATCGGTCGGCGGCCGAAATGCTGGCCGCCTTGCCGCAGCCCAAGCAAACATTTCCAGGCGACGGCCGGTTGCCATCGGGCCGGCCTTACGCGGGCGATATTTCCCCAGAAAAAGGGTCCAAAAAGCATCTGGCCGAAACCCTCGTCTTGGCGCAAACCGCCGATGACGAACCAGTACTTCGCGCCATCAAGCAAAACTGGGCACAAATACGCAAAACCTGGGATGAAGCAAATCTTCCCCCCGGAGCGAAGATCATGATTTTTATCGCGGGCGTATTAGTGTTTATTTCGAGCTTCAGCTGGATAGTACCCGTTGCAATCAGTTTGTTCATAACTTATGGAGTTTATCGCTTGGTCCGCATGATCGTCTTGGCATTGCAAGGGCCACGGCCAGCCACGGTTCGATACCCGGTTTCGCCAGACTCATCACAAGTGTCGCCTGTTCCGGGAGAATCGCCGGAACCATCTCCGGCCAATATCCGGGAACAACGAAAACAGGAATTAAGGATTGCCAGAAAACGTTTCGAAAAAGCGATACCCGCACTGGTTCTGGGCACGCCCCGGGAACGAATCGCCGAACTCCTGGGCTCGTTGCTTTTAAGCTCCTTAGTGGCCTTGGCCATGACAGTGGTCATGTCGCTTTTGTGCAATTATTTTTACAACAAAGTCCCCCAGCCCGAGCAATGTGCCTGGCTGTTTTTGACAACCATTGCAGGTGCATGGACGGTGTTGATTCCGTCGAAGCTTTGGGAAGGAACCCACGGCGATGGGATGCTGAGGCGGTTTGTAATGATGGTGCTGGGATTGGGCCTGGGCGAGTTGGCCTGGCTCATAGCCATGTTGTTCATGGTGGCTTTGCCCCCGTCGCCGCATTTTCACTCTCCCAAATATAATCTACCGCAAAATTTTTATAGCGACGGCCGGCCCATGCTGATGGCTTATTTGGCCGTATTCGGCGCGTTGTTCTTCATCATCCGCTGGTGGACACAGGCCGATCCGCTGCGTTCAAAGCGGCTCAGGATTTGGCCGCTCTTGGTTACCGTGGTAATGGCCGGGATCATCGCCTCGATATTGGATTTCCCCCAACCCTGGCTACCCATGGTCGCCGGGGCGATTTCGGTAACCGTGCAACTTTCCAACCCCTGGGCCTATCCTGGTAAGCAAAGGCGGAAAACATAACTTTAACTATTTAGCCCCAGATAAATACACCTGGGGTTGGTCAACTTGCAACTTGTTCACACGCTCCTGCATGGGAACGGAGATAAAATTACCCCTAAAACCCTCCATGTATTCATGGTTGACTAAATAACGGCCTCCGAAAAACGGAGTCATAATATGGGACAATCACATTTAATACCTGCTGCTTGGTTAATAATGTTGATAATAACGTTCGTGCTCTTGTTATCATTTCCCAAGACACGCAAGGTCGCAGCCATACTATTAAGCACGATCTTTGTTTTGTTGATCATCGGCATCTTTGCATGGCGCGTTTCCGAAGTATCTGAATTCTCTCATGCCGTTCCGATGGAGCAATTCGATTTTCTCCAACCTGCCGTACAAATATCACCTACCAACGATGGAAACAGTACGATCAGCGTCTCTGTTCCCAATGTTGCAAAGGAAAATCAAATTGTCGGCCAGTCAGCATCATTTAATCAGTGGCCGATTGAGTCACAAACACCGTCCCTCGCGGCGGCAACTTCCACACGTCCAACCTGGTTTGCATTTGGCATTCGGGCCGTATTCGGGTTGTTGTTGCTGGGGGGATTGGCATTTACCGTTGCCATGCTATCGATTCCTAAAACCCGCACCCTCGGCATCGTCTTACTGGTGGTCGGTTCGATCATAATACTCCCTATGATCGCCGGGTATTTCTTGGTTGGATCATATAGTACCCCAACCGCGATTCAGATTCCCGGAAACCAATCTGCTTGGTCCACACCTATCCGGCCGCCGGGATCTGACATACCTCTCCCACCAGGTTACACCGCGCAGGCGCCCACGGCCAAGCATTCAAAATCCCAGCAGCAAACGCCCACGCCTAATTCCAAGCAACTGATAAACGCTTACGAATCGGCGATCCAATACTATACAAAAGCGATTTCATTGCCGTTAAGCGAGGATATTAAAGACGACCTTAAAGAAAAAGTCAGCACTTTGAAGATCAATGTCCAGGATCTCGGACAAGTTACGATATCCGGTTCGTCGTTTTTGATAAACTCCATCGGCCAGGCATTGGCAAAGGCAATGACAGACAGCATGAAGGAAAAAGATACACAGGCCGACATCAATCCATCGACAACCCCAATTTACAATTCCACAGCCGCGCAAGTCTCCCAAAATAAATTGCCGCGGACCCAGGCAGGGTCGGAGAATAAACAACCTTCAAATCAATCGCCCGCCGATAAAGCATCGCCGACCGACTCGGCATCTTTGCAGAAGGAGATCGAACGCTGTATACGGGCCTTGTCGAAAAATCCCAATGACGCTGTTGCCCACTACCACTTAGGCAACGCATTGACCAAAGCCGGGCGGCTGCCCGAGGCAGAAGGAGATTACATTCAAGCCTTGAATTTGATGCCCAACTACCCTGAAGCCCATAATGGTTTGGGAAAACTATTAATGCAAAGAAACCGCGCCAATGAGGCGATAGAACATTTTAAGAAAGCCCTGCGATTGAAACCCGATTATACCGAGGCCCGAAAGAGCCTGGAAATCGCCCTGGCCAATGCCGGCGTCATCGCCGAACCGGAAAATGCAAATAGCACGGAATCCGATCAGGACTCGCCCGTGAAAATTGCAAAAGAAACATCGTCCGACCAGAAGCCGGACTGGGTCGAAAAACCTCCGCGCCGAGTGGGCAATTCTTATCAGATGAGCGTAACCACAGGCCCCTATTCCACCCTGATGGAATGCGAAAGAAAAATCCCTGACCTTCTGAAATCCGCAGTTGATCAATACTTGGAAGCATCGGGACGCCAGTGGGTGGGTTTGCTGCGCCTGCCGCCCGAAAAACTCCGCCAACTCATAGCGGATCAATGGGAAGAAACCCGGCAATACTCGGTGGGCATGATGACGCAAATCCACCTGCTCTTAAGCTTCGACCAAAAGGCGAAAGAACTCATCGACGATGCCATAGTTTCTCAATTGTTTGCCAATCGCGCATCAGTTGCGGGAACGGGATTTATCGGCCTGTGGCTTCTCTTGGCCGTTGTCTGGGGCTATCTGAAATTGGACCTGGCCACAAAAGGGGCCCATCGCACGCGCCTGCGGGTAACCGCCACGCTAGCAACGTTGACGATAGCGTGGGTAATAGTGGCGGTGTTGAGATCATTAGCCTGATGGTTTCCCGGTTAACGGTTTACAGTTTACAGTTTTGAGTTTATAACATATTACCGTAAGCTGAAAACTGTAAACCGTAAACTGTAAACTATATAGAACAGCCGTGCCTGGTTCCAGCCAAACCGATAATTTGTTGATCGACCGAATCCGCTCGGGCGAGCCCGACGCCTGGAACGAGTTGATCGCCAGGTATGAAGGCCGGCTCTTGGCTTTTGTGGAAAGCCGCACCAAGCACCGCGGCGTGGCCGAAGACCTGGTGCAGGAGACATTTATCGGATTCCTGACCAGCCTGCCGAATTACGATCAGCGCCGCTCGCTGGAAGGATATCTTTTTTCCATCGCCGCCCACAAATTGACCGATTATCTGCGGCGCGAGGGCCGCCGCCCTGCCCTGCCGCTGGTTCCCGACGCCTCCAATAGCAGCGATTGGGAGCCGCAAGGCCCCGGACGCCCGGCAAGCAGCATCGCCCGCAGCCGCGAACGCCGCCACCTGGAAGAAGACGCCCTGGTCGCCGCACTGGGCGATCAGATCGACCACTGGCGCCGCCAGGAGCAATGGGACAGGCTCAAATGCGCCGAGTTGCTTTTTGTCCGCGGCTGGTCCAATAAACAAGTCGCCGACCGGCTGGGAATTTCTGAGCAGACCGTGGCCAATTACAAGTTCGAATCCGTGGCCAAAATCCGCAACGCCATCCG
The DNA here is from genome assembly GCA_963844755.1 of Pirellulales bacterium. GTDB lineage: Bacteria > Planctomycetota > Planctomycetia > Pirellulales > Thermoguttaceae > JBEKIK01. The sequence continues at coordinate 5,771 of CAWJPM010000004.1, read as the reverse complement.
CAAACAAGGTTTGCCCGAGGAAGTGTTTCCGGAACTTTATGAATAGACATACAGTTTACACCTTACGTTTACAGTAATTTAAACTTATAATTTAGAATGTCCCATTTATATTCCAGACTATTATTACTTTGTGCTGTAATGTTGTTGTGTGTAGCTACGCGCAGCAGAGTATGCACCGCTGAACAGACTTCACCGACTACCTCTTCAGTCCAAACTTTGGTTGTTCGGCTGGTAGACGTGGATGGCCAGTCAGTTGAAGGTGCGCATGTGGGCGTTTTCGCTTTTTTCGGCTACGAATCCACAGAACCCAAAGATGAGTCTGGGTGGCACTATCAGCAACATACCGTTTCAGATAGCAACGGCTTGGCTCGCATCACCGATGATCGTAAATTGCCGAGTTGTCTTTTTGCGCGGCATGTCTCTAGGAAACTCGTCGCTATTCAAAACGTAAGCCCGGAACAATTCAAAGAAACCGTTACCATCACGATGCAGCCGCAGTGTCGCATCTTCGGCCGGTTAGTCTCAAAGGAATTGGACAGCCACAACCGCAAGCTCAGTAGGAGCAACGTCGATCTTTACTCGGACAGCAAGAATCGCCCTTTGATTTGTTCCTCGGAACAGGGCGAATTCCATTTTTACGTAGCTCCCGGCACCTACAAGCTCGATGCCTATAGTGTCGAAACATACGATGTGAATAAGACTGTTACCGTGCAACCAGGTCAGCAGGAATTAAAGATTGAACCAATTAATATGCCTCCAAAACAATGGGTATTGCTTGAAGGTCAACCTGCACCCGCACTTCAAGATATTGTGGCCTGGAAGAACAGCGGGCCCATCAAACTCTCAAACTTTCAAGGTAAAGTAGTTATTTTGGAATTTTGGGGATACTGGTGCGGACCATGCATGGAAAGAATGCCAGAGCTTTTCTCGCTATATGACAAATATCGTGAGCAGGGATTGGCCATCATCAGCATTCACGTCGATGTTGCTCAGGATATCGACTCCGTAGCGAAGCTTGATGAAAAGCTGGCTGAAATCAAGAAATATCATTGGAACGATCGAGACATTCCGTTTCCGGTTGGATTGGTTCTTGAAAAGCGAGTAGCATTTCGACCTGATGTTGAGCAAAAGGCGGGGTGCCGCTTGGCGGCAGAATATGGGATTGATAGTGTACCGACCGGCGTAATTATTGATCGGAAAGGCTGCGTAGCGGGCTTATTTAATGTGGGTTACAAGCCCGATGAGGCCATTTTAGAAAAAGTACTCACAGAGAAGTATGTGCCCAACACAGATGGTAAGTGACAAATTCCGTATGAGATGGAAAAGGGGACGCAGCTCTTTTTCAAATCCGAATCCGTGGCCAAAATACGCAATGCCATCCGCAAACAAGGTTTGCCCGAGGAAGTGTTTCCGGAATTGTACGGGGGGTGAGTTTACAGTTATCAGTTTACAGTTTTTAAAATTGTAAACCGTGTGCTGTGAACAATAAACTGTGAACCGTAGACTGTGAACTAAACTTATGGAATCCGCCCTTATCGCCTGGCTTCGCGAACGATTGCCGCCGCACCCGCTTTTGCGGTTGGGGATTGGCGATGACGCCGCCGTTTTGAATATGGCCGGCGTGGAGCTGTGCGCGATTACCGTCGATGCCTTGACCGATGGCGTTGATTTCGAGCTATTGCGCGGCGACGATCCTAAGCGCGTTGGGCGCAAGGCCCTGGCCGTTAATCTCAGCGATCTGGCCGCCATGGCCGCCCAACCCCTGGCGGGCGTAATCGCCATGGTCCTGCCCAAACAAAACGGCATGGAGTTGGCCAAAGCTTTGTTTGAAGGCATGCTGCCCTTGGCCGAAAAGTTCAATCTCGCCCTTGCCGGCGGCGACACCAACAGTTGGGACGGGCCACTGGTGATTAGCATCACGCTTCTAGGCAAGGTCACCCAACATGGCCCCCTGCGCCGCGGCGGAGCAAAGCCGGGCGATCGAATCCTCGCCACCGGATCTTTCGGCGGCAGCATTTTGGGCCGTCATTTTGATTTCCAGCCTCGCGTTGATGAAGCCTTGCTGTTAAACGAGCGATATCAACTCCATGCCGGCATCGACGTCAGCGACGGCCTGTCGATCGATCTTGCCCGCATGGCCAAAGAAAGTGGTTGCGGAGCCATCCTGCAAACCGACTCTATCCCCATCTCCGACGACGCCCGGCGATTGTCCAAAGATCGCGCCGACGGCCTTTCCCCGCTCGATCACGCCCTGGGCGACGGCGAAGATTTCGAACTGCTCCTGGCCGTTCCGTCCGAAGAAGCAAAAACAATCCTTTCCGACCAGCCGCTCGATGTTCAGATTACCAACATCGGCCAGTTCACCCACGAATCCGGCCTGTGGCAGCGCGATGCAGAAAGTCCGCGTCGCCCGCTGGTTCCCCAAGGCTGGGAACATGCCTTTGATTAAGAGCTTCTAACAAAATGACGTGTGCCACTGCTTGCTTGCAAGCAGTGCTGATTGAACTGCCAGAATACACTGCTTGCAAGCAAGCAGTGGCACCTATGTTGACATTTAACTTCATTTTGTTAGAAGCTTTAAAAATAATCGCCTTCTCTCCATTTGGAAGAGGATTAGCGTGAAGGCGAGCATCGGCGGTTCATGGTCGGGCAGCGTTTAGCGATCGGCGAACTCAGATTGCAATTCTTTATGCGATATCGTAAATTACTGATCTCCAGCCGCGGACTGACACCGTATTTGAAAGGATGCCCATGAAAAATTGCCGCGAGTTTTCGATGGCGGCAGGGATGGCGGTCGCTTTTTTATCGTTGATGTTGGCCAATACGTTGATGCTGCCGCCGTACGAAGGATTCGATGAAAACGGGCATTATTCGTATATTTCTTTTTTAGCCGATCGGCACGGAATTCCCGACTTCCGCTCGACAGAATTCGATTTTGCCTCGAGCGAAAACGCCGATCACATGCCGCGTCGCTACAGTGCGACTCCGCCGTTTGAAAAAAACGGCGGAAAGACCTATGCGGACTTTTTCAATCGCATGCCGGATTCGGAACGAGCGGAAATTGCCGTCTGGTTTTGGCATCCGCCGCGGCAGCTGGCTGAATACGCTCCGCAAGAAGGTACGACCAATTGGATCGGACAGCATCCGCCTCTGTATTACGCCCTGATGACCCTGCCCTACCGTGCTACGCGTTGGCTCAGTCCGGGCGGGCGGTTGCTGCTGTTGCGCCTGTGTTCCGTGGCGCTGGCCTGCGGAAGCTTTGTGTTTTGGTTTTTATCGCTGCGCCTGTTCGAGTCGCCAGTTGCGCGGCGGATGATTTTGCTGGGCGGAATCGCTGTACTCTTTTTTCCGTCTTGCTGGTTCGATCTTGGGCGTCTGGGCAACGATTCGCTGGTGGCGTTGTTGAGTTCATCGCTTTTTTATTTCGCTCTCTGCGCTTATAAAAATCATCACCGGCGTTTGCGCGACCATCTGGCTATCGCGATCGTTTTAGGACTGGGTTTGTTGACCAAGGCGTTTTTCATTCCGTTTTACCTCGGCATGGTCGCCTGGCTTTTGTTGACGCTGCCGACGCCCATTAATCCCGGCCGATTGTTAAAAGCCTGGAAGGCGGGTCGAAAATCGCTTCCCGACCGGTCGCCGGCGGCGAAACATCAAGCGAGACCGGGATTCGCCCCGGTGGCAGCGATTCCTTTTCACCCCCGCTTATGCCGTGGTCGATGGCGATTCTCCGCGTCGCGGTGGTGGTCGTCATTCCTTTGCTGATAGCGTCGCCTTGGTATTGGTTTTGTTGGCAGCGATACGGCTCACCGTTGGTCACTAGCGAATCGTACGCCTGGACGCGGCCCGGCGCACGAATGCTGGGCGATACGATGACCACCACTCAAATTCTATTGGGAACGGCCAAAATGGCCGGCACATTCGGCAAGTCTTTTATCTGGGCGGGCACGTGGAGTCTGGTGATGCAGCCCTGGTGGCATTACGCACTGGGTCTGGGCCTGATCCTTCTGGCGGCCGTCAACATGCGGAGCCGCCTATGGAAAAACGCCGACGCCGATTCGCGCCAGATTGCTTTAGTCGCGGCCGCTCTGATAGTTCCCTTGGTGCTCATCATAGCATATTTCACGCTCCAACGCGGCCGTTTTTCCGGTTTTCAATCGGGCGAGGGCGGATATTACCTTTTCGCCGCGTGGACGCCGTTGGCCGTGTTTCTTGGCTGCGCCTTTGACGACGTCGCCTCGCGCCGCGGAAGGTTTTTAATTCTGGCCGCGCTTGCGCTCGCCGCATACGTCGAGTTGTATGGCATGTGGCTTTCGGCGCAGATTTTCAGCGGCATCGTGGAAAAAATTGGCGAGACGCGCGGGGGCATCGGATATGTTTGGCCCTTGCCAGGCAATCTGGCGCTTGCATATTCCCGATTGGCGACCATCGCCTTTCCGGGCTGGGCGCTGCTTTTCTATCTGCTCGGTTGGGTGGCTCGACTGCCCCTGGTCCACTGCCTGCTGGCCGCACCGAAACAGGCCGCATGATGCCCGTATATTAAGAGCCTATCCCAAAAGTCCCCTCTCCCTTTGGGAGAGGGTTAGGGTGAGGGCCGGCCGAGTATCCCAAGAAGGAAATAGCCCCCATTGCACATCGACGTATGTACATATAAAATATTTATGGTCGATTGATTCTGTCTGTCTGCGTTATTTGGAGGGTTATATGTCCTGGAAATTCAAGAGACACAAAGATGGTTATGAGATTACTACAGGAAAAAGAATTGAATCGATTGCGGTATTTTTGAATTGTGTAAAGGAAAACTGGAAGAAATGGCGCGACAACTCAAACAAAATGTGGAAGCCTCAAGAAAGGTTACCTTGGTTTAGAGGCTGTGAAAAAGATAGTTATGAATTAATCCCAGGCATTTATCGTGGCAAAAAAATTATCGGTTGGGATTATTATGCAACCGAAGCTGAGGACATGAAAGCAGAATTTGCTAGAAGGGCTGGGCCATTCCTTAAAGGCCATCAGCATTTCCGGGAAGGCGAATATCTACACCTTATGCAACACTATAAATATCCAACCCGTCTACTAGATTGGACGGAAGGGGCACTAATAGCCCTCTATTTTGCAATTCGAACTATTGACACCAAAGATCGTGTTGAATGCCCATGTATTTGGATGTTAAATCCATCGTGGTTAAATTACGTGAATGATGTTACCATTGAGCATGGTGAGACGAATGAAAATAAGTCGCTCGTTTTGTATACCGACCATTGGGCAATGGAAAAATATGATCAGGATCAAATAATTCGTAAACATTATCTGGATACCGAACACAAGCTAGCAAAATATCCCATTGCCATATTTCCTCCATATATAGATGTTCGGATTGTAGCTCAAAAAAGTGTATTTACTATACACGGTGAATTGAGAAATGGATTTGAAGCACTAATGCATGAAAAACATGATGCACAAATTGCCAAAATATTGATAACCGAAGACAAGAAGAAAATAAAAAAACTCATTAAGGATTTGCGTATATTAGGCATCACAGAAACGACGCTTTTTCCAGATCTTGAGGGCCTTTCCAGGGAACTTCAAGAGGAATATAATATGAAAGTCAAATACCCTTAGAATGTATTTCTCTGACGAGGCCTATTCCATCCCAAAGATTAAATGATCACCAAACTGCCCTCACCCTAACCCTCTCCCAGCGGGAGAGGGGACTATTAGAGCATGTTCTACACGTATTGTGAAAGGGTGCGGATCACATCGCCTTGCGGATT
>CAWJPM010000003.1:0-91160 GCA_963844755.1 Pirellulales bacterium | reverse complement strand
TCCAGGCGATCGGTGTCTTCGATCTTGCGGCCGTTTTGATCGGTCACGTAGAACACGTTAACCACCTGGTCCAAGTAGGTGCCGATTTTCGCCCGGGCCACGGACAGGCCCAATTGAAAAGCTTGCGCGTTATGGCGTACAAAAGTCCGGTGCGGTCGTGGGCGAAGATGTCGAGAATGGTGTAGGCGTCGGAAGTGCTGTTGTCGGCGTTCACGCGGGTTTGCACGCCGGGGACTTTTATCGGACGCCGTCCGCCGCTGGTCCAGGTGCGGCGGAAGGTGGGCGGATTGACCCCGGGCGATTTCAGCGATTGGACCAGTGCCTGTTGTATCTGTTCGATGCGGTCGGGGTGCGGCTGGCCGGCGAAATCCGGATCGTGGACCCAGAAGCGGTCAAGCACCAATCCATCGACCAGGGTGTGAATTTGCGCGAGCGAATTTCCAGCCCGCGGCTCGACAGGGCCCCGGTCAGCTTATGGAAAATGCCGGGCGTGATTTGTTCGGAGGTGGCGATGGTGTATTGGCAGACGTTGGTATCGGGTAAGTATTGTCCCACGGCGATAACGTCGCCTTTTTTCAGTTGCCGAAGCAGTTGGAGGTCGGCGGCGGCCTGCTGCGGCGATGCGGCGTTGAGATATTCGGGCGTAAGGGCTTCGATATGGATGTTGTACCAGGGATTGTCTTTATCCGGGCCCAGACAGGCCCGAACCGCCTCGCGACGCGTTCGCCTCAGTTCGTCGAACACCGTGGCCGGGCTGTCACCGGCCAGATTCTGCATGGTGCGGTGATACAGATCGGTGATGATTTCCGCTTTCCAGCCGTCCCAGACGTCGGGCCCGACCGCGCCCAGGTCGCATGCGGTCATGACGTAAAGCATTTGCAGCAAATCGGGCGAGCCGACCTGCACCGCCAGATCGACCGCAAGCTGCTCGTCGGCCGTATCGCGATGGAATGCCAGGTGGTTCATCAACTCGTGCTTGTGGACCAGGAATCGCAGGGCCTCTGTGTCGTGGGCGTTAAGACCCAGACGTTGCGCGATGGAAACGGCGATCCGCACGCCGATCTCCAGATGATCCTCTAAATGTCCTTTGCCCAGGTCGTGCAGTAAAATCGCCAGGTGCAGCACATATTTCTGCCGCATTGGCCGGTACACGCGCCCAAGGGGCCGGGATCGGACCACAGATCGGTGGCGAATTCGACCGCCCGCAGGCAGTGCTCGTCCACCGTATATTTATGATACAGATTGAACTGCAAAAGCCCCCGGGCGCGGGCGAAGTCGGGTATGAATCGCTCCAACAACCCCGCATCGTGCAAATCGTGAAGCAAAGGGGCCAGCCGGGCCGGATGATTCAACAAGGAAAGGAAATGCCGGCAGGCCTCGGGCGGGGGCATCGACTCCGGCAGGCGAACGCTCTCGCGGCGGATGATTTCCCAGGTTTCCGGGGTGATGGGCTTGTTGTAAAGGTTGGCCAAATCGACCAGGCGGATGACGGTCGTCAGATCCTGCCCAATGGCCTCCGCCCGGCGTCGGCCGGCCATCAAGCCCGCCGGACCAACGTGGATGCCCTCCTCGACGTGATGTCCGAACAGCACGGTGACCAGCCGGCCCAGCCACTGGCGGGTCTTGGCCCGCGCGGTCAGACGCGCGGCTATGTGGCTGACCGCCGTGGTATGGCGAAAATAATCGCGCATGAATTGTTCGACCGGGAGCAAACCGCCTGACTGCCTATACCCATACGCCTCGGCTATGCGTAGCTGTTCGCCCCGGTTGAGCACCTCGGCGGCCTGCCCGGCGTGAAAATGCAATTCGTTGCGCAGGCGCAGGAGGAATTCGTGCGCGGCCGTTCAGCGCGCTAGGTCTTCTTCAATCAAAATTCCCTTCTCCGCCAATTCGTCGAATTCGGCCGCCCCATAGCGTATAAAACCAATCCAGCGAATAAATTGGATGTCGCGCAAAGTCCCGCCGGAACGCTTTACGTCCGGCTCCAGCAGGAACACGGTGTCGCCGAAGCGGAGCCGCTCCACCTGCCTGGATCGCTCAATCTGCGCGACCAATAGCCTGGTGCGGCGGTTTACCTGCCTGCGGAACAACCGCCGGAAACGCTGATACATATGCTTGTTGCCGGCCAACAACTGTGTTTGAACCAGCGAAGTGCAAGTATCCGGATCGGTTATGGCCTGGCGGCAGGTTTGTTCCGGAGTGCGGACGCCGTGTCCAAGGATCAATCCGGCGTCGAATACGTCGCGCAACAACCGCTCCGCAAAGGGGGCCACGCGCGTGCCAAGACCCAAGGGGTAAAATATTTGCAGGTCTACGTCGCTGAAGGGCGCCACCTCGCGCCGGCCATAACCGCCGTTGGCCACCAGGGCAATCTGCGAGAGCAATCCTTTGGCGCCCGACTCGTTTAAATCGATCAAGGCATCCCGGATCAGGTCGAGCAACACGGCATCGCGCAATCCGGCGAACTTGGCGCACAACTCCACGCCGGCGGAGCCCTCCTGATGCAAGCGTTTGAACTCTTCGTAGCCCTGAGCCAACCGTGCCTTGGCTGCGACAACGTTGGCGCGGATGGAGGGCATGAGTTAGGGGCGACCTTAAATTGCCGCTTTCGCCGGTTTCGCCGGTGCGGATGCGGACCACCTCGGAAAGGTCGGTCACGAACATCTTGCCGTCGCCGACTTGTCCGGTCTGCGCGGAACGCATGAGCGTATCCAGCACGAGTTGCAGTTTCGAGTCGGGCACGGCCACCTCGATCTTGATTTTGGGGACGAAATCCACTTGATACTCGGTGCCGCGGTACATTTCGGTGTGCCCTTTTTGGCGGCCGAAACCGCGAACTTCGGTAATCGTCATGCCGGCAATCCCTTGTTCGCTTAGGGCATTTTTCACGTCCTCAAGCTTGAAATGCCGTATGATCGCTTCCACCTTTTTCATCGGACAACTCCTTAACTCGTGCCGTCAGTATCGGCGGGTTATAGACTATCTTATTTTACAACATTCGTATCATCACAATATAGGGACTGTTTCCCCCCGCCTATATATTATAGGATAAAAATTCCCAATCTCCGAACTCTATCACTAATCCCTAGTCTCTAATCACTTATATAAATATATACCCTTCTTCGCCATGTTGACTGGTGTCCAGGCCCTCGATTTCATCGGCCCTGGATACACGTAATCCCATGGTAACGTCGAGCACCTTGAGGATCACAAACGTGGCTACAACGGCCAGCGCCCAAGTCACCGCCACGGCGATAATCTGGGGGATCAAGACCGGCCCGCCTTCCAGCAATCCTAAAGCTTTGCCATCGGTAAATGCGCCGGTGGCCCTGGTGGCAAAAATACCGGTAAGCAGGGCGCCCAGAGTGCCGCCGACTCCATGCACGCCAAAGACATCGAGCGAATCGTCATAACCAAATATAGACTTTATCTTGGTACATGCCAGAAAACATACGACTCCAACGGCCACGCCCATTATCAATGCCGACATGGGGGTGACAAAGCCGGAAGCGGGCGTTATGCAAACCAGTCCGGCCACAACGCCTGAGCATGTACCCAGGATCGTTGGTTTGCCGCGGAAGATCCATTCCATGCCGGCCCAGGTCAAACCGGCCGCCGCGGCGGCGAAATGCGTGGCACAAAACGCACTGGCGGCCAGTTCATTGGCGGCCAATGCACTGCCGGCATTGAAACCGAACCAACCGACCCACAACATCGTGGCGCCGATCGCGGTATATGTCAGGTTATGCGGTGGCATGGGCTCACTGCCGTAGCCCAAACGTTTTCCCAATAGCAGGGCACAGATCAACGCCGATACTCCGGAACTTATATGTACTACGGTTCCACCAGCGAAATCCAAGGCTCCGCCCGCCGATATGCCGGCATTGGGGCTTCCATACATCAGAATTCCGCCGCCCCATACCCAATGGCACAAGGGGCAGTAAACAATGGTTCCCCAAAGGATCATAAACACGACCATCGTGCTGAATTTCATGCGCTCGGCAAAGGCCCCGCAAATCAAGGCCGGGGTAATGATGAAAAACATCCCCTGAAACAGCATGTGCGTCAATCGAGGGATGGAAAGCTGGGGATGCAACGGCGTCACTGATTTGCCGTCTGTCCATTCGGCTTGAACACCGTGCATGAATAAGTGATCTGAATTGCCGATCCATTTAGGAGGCGGTGTGGCAGTATCGCCGCCAAAGCCCAAGGTGTATCCATAAAGGCCCCAAATCACCGTCATCAGGCACATCAAGAACACGCATTGCATCATGACGCTTAGGACATTCTTTTTTCGCACAAGCCCGCAATAAAAAAGCGCCAAGCCCGGGCCGGTCATCATTAGTACCAGCGCCGAACTGGTGAGCATCCAGGCATTATCGCCGCGGTCCAGCGTGGGCGCCTTGGTTTCAGGGGGCGAAGTAGCCTGGGCCTGAGGAGTGGATGCTTCGTCGGCGGCAGATGCCGGCGAAATATCATTTAACCAAAAAAGGCTTGATAAAATGATGACAAATAGAAATGGCAAAACGTTAATAGACAGTTTCATGCTAATACCTCATCAGCGAAAAAGATTTCCTGGCACGCGAATGGAAATGTGCTGAGCAATCTTCATGCCAAATTCGGCGGCTAGTAATAGCCCAAAAGGTCATAAAATGTTACAAACAGATATACTGCGGGATTTTAACTACCAGAAAAAAACTGATTATTAACCGAGTATTGCCTATATAATAGGCATTTAATGGTTAAATAATTAGCATTATAGGCGAGAAATTGCCGAGCGATTAAGATTTTTTCCATGGCACATCAGCAACACCGGCTTGGGCATTGGATAAGCGCACGAGAACGAAAAATAAATCGCTTAACCGATTTATGTATGCCAACATATCCATGGAAACGGCTTTTTTATCGGCTTGGACAAGGGCCGCCAGATGTCGCTCCGCCCTGCGGCATATCGTCCTGGCAACGTGGAACATGGCCGCGGACCTGACTCCACCCGGCAGAATAAACCCCTTAAGGGGCAGCAATCTGGCCTCATACTGATCGATAGTTGCTTCCAAGGTCTGAATATGCTCTTTTGCGATCCTGGGGCAGGGGGATTCGGCCGGAGAGGACGAGGCTATTTCGGTTCCGGCACTGAACAATTCATTCTGCAGCCGTTCCAAGAGCCGGTCAACCTCCTCCGGCAAACGCTCGGTCCGCAATAGCCCGAGTTCGGCATTGAGTTCGTCCAGCGTGCCGATAACGTCCAAGCGAGGCGAATTTTTCCATACCCGAGCGCCGCCAAGCAAGCCCGTTTCGCCCGTGTCGCCGCGGCGAGTGTAGATTTTCATGATTTTTCTCCAGAGGCCGGCTTTCCGGGTACCAGCGGTCGGTTTTCCGATGCCAGGCTTCGATATTTTGTTATTCTATCCGCTGCCGGCTTTATAAATCCTTCGTCCTTTGGAAAAGGAATCAACATAGTCATCCGTATCAAATCGGCCAAGGAGTCGGCCTTCATCTTTTTCATGAGTTTGGAGCGGCGGACTTCCACCGCGCGGATGCTGACGCATAAACCCGCGGCGATTGCTTTATTCGATTTGCCCGACATGATTTGGCCAAGAACGTCGTATTCGCCCTGGGTAAGACGTTCCAATCGGCGGCGCACTTTCGCCGATTGCACCAATCGGCGCCGGTTGGCCGCGACCCATTTGAAACATTCTTGAATGGATTCCAAGAGCACATGATTGCGGCAGGGCTTTTCCAGAAAATTAAACGCCCCCGCACGCATGGCACGGACAACAGTGGGAACGTTGCCCTCCGCGGAAATCACTACTGCAGGAATGCAGATCACCTGACTATTGATGTGTTCCAGCAATTCCAAGCCGTTCGCGCCGGGCAGGCTCACGTCCAACAGCAGGCATCCCGGTTGTATGGGATTAAAGACATCTAAAAACTCCACGGCCGAATGAAAGGCCGCCGATTCCAAGTCCATCGATCGCATCAGTGAAGTCAGCGATTGGCGAATGCCGGGATCCTCGTCAACAATGAAAACAATCGGATCGTTATTCAAGTTTCCACCCTCCATTGAGGATTTGGTATTCAGGGTTCAGTATTAACTCTTTCACCTGAATTCTGAACCCTGAACCCTGAACACTTAAAATATACCCCGGACAGGATTCGAACCTGTGACCACTGGTTTAGGAAACCAGTGCTCTATCCCCTGAGCTACCGGGGCAGGATGCTATGGGCACTTATCTCGCAAGGAGTCATGATTGTTGACTATCTACTTGGCATAGCAATTATACCCAAGAATAAGGGACTCACAATGGGAAGAAATCGATAGACCCACCGGCGACAAAAAAGCGGATTGGCCGCTTTTTCGGGGGTAACAACCTCGGCGACGTGGTTTCGGCAAGGCGCCGCTTATTTCTCGCCTTGGCCACTTCTACCGCGAAAACATAGGACGGCCCGAACATGTTCGAGCGGAATACGATCCATTTCATGTCGGGCGTGAAAATGGCGTTGGGTTCCAGTTTATAGTCGTGCTTGGACATGTTTACCAGCCGTTCCCAGCGGAATACGCCGGGCGTGATGAGGCCTTTTCGGTTGAAGTCGGGTCCGGCTTCGTCGCGCACGAGTTCGGGGTGAAACAAGTAGATCCACTTGCCATTTTCGGCGTGGGCCACCATGGCATCATCGCCGCCGTCGCCGCAGAAAAGTTTTCCGTCGGGCGACACGTTGAAATGCACCGACCACTGGTCGCGCAGCAGATGATACCAGGTCCTGTCGCCCGAGCCGACGTTGTACCCGGCAACCCAGAAATCCTCGCCGCGCGGCGTTTGCAGGTCGTACCATGCGGTCTGCCCGTCGGCGCCCCAGAATTCGTGCCCGGCGATTTCCATGTTCATGGTGCGCTTGTGGATGTTCACCATCCCGGAGCCGTCCGAGTGAATTAGCCAGATTCGATCCACTTTGTGCCACGGGCCTTCGTGGCAGAACATCAACAGGTTCGGATCGGTGGGTGAAAACAGCAGATGATTGAGCCAGTCGTTGCAGCGGTCGAAACTTTTCTTTTCGCCGGTCTTAAGATTGTAGAAAAACAGTTCCATCGGGAAGCGTTTACTGTACCGTTCCTCGATATTCCGGCTCTTGTTTTTACGCGCGGAGTCGGTATTGGCTGCGAGCTCTTCTTCCCGCGCCCGTGCTTCCTTGGTCTGGTCTTCATTCATGATTGTTGTAGTTCCGGCAAGCAACGTTTCATCGGAGTTTACCGCACTGACCCGAGAACCGAAGGGCAGCTCGGCGATTTTCCGCGTCTCCTTTGTATCCAGATCGGCCGCGAAAACATTTGTCCGCTGGTTGTAATAAATCTGTCCGGTTTTACGGCCGACCATGATTACCCGCAGGCGCTTGCCTTCCACGACCTTTTCAATGTTGCGCGTTGCCAGGTCAATCGTGTAAATCCCGGTGGGCGAGGTAAAGACCATTTTTTTGCCGTCGGGCGTGTATGGGTTGATGTTGAAATAAAAACTCTCGCTGCCCGGCTCGTCCGAAAGACGAACGATACGATGCCCCGTGTCGGTGTCAATCCATTCCTTAGGCGGAGTATTGGCCCCCAGTGCTTGCGATCCAACCCATGTCACAATCAACAGCAGCGATGTCAACCAGCGCATAATTATCCTCCGGTTATTTTGGAAGCAGTAAAGGTAAAGTAATAATACGATGCAAGTTCGCCTGCTCCAGCGTGACTAGCATCATAACATAAAGCGGACCCCATTGTCCACTGTTGACGATTGAGTCCCTTGTGTGCGTAAGTTTTGCCACAAGTGCGACAATCGCGCTACGCTAGCAGCCGGCAACGTGACCGGGGAGTAGGCGGCCTGAGCGTACAAGTCGGCAAGTTGCCGTGCGTCTTCGCCCAACGAGGAGAAGCTCAATGCCAGGCGTCGGGCAAACTCGTGGGGGGTTTGATCTGCTTCACGCGGTTGGCCGTGTTCCCGGGCCCAGGCCTCCACGGCCTCGAACGTGTAGCGGACCAACTCCGCCTGCGAATACCGATCGGCCATGCCCGAGGCGAAAGGATCAATAAAATCAGCGAACGGCCGCCGTGTTGGTTTTTTTGAGCTTGTCTCTTCGTCGGCCTCATCATCTTCGCTGACCTTACCGCCAAATAGATTGTGCCAGAAGTCCATTAGCCACTGCCCGAAGTTGCTGATCGCCGATAGCAGCTCATAACGATTTCGCCACACGGCGAATATCACCAGGAGAAACAAAACGCCGTAAAATATCCATTTGAACAAGGCCATCAAGGAATCCGCGGGCGAGAACGCGATCCGCGGAAGGGTCGGAGTATGTGGGACTTTGTCCGGGCTTTGACTATTCTTTTGGCTCTGCCCCCGGGCATTATCGGGCGACTGATTCCCAGCGGCGGAGTTGCCCGTTGCCTTTGGCGGCTTTTTTTTGGGTTTTTCCGATTGCGCCTTATCCGACGATGGCTTGTCCGTCTTGTCCGACTGTGATTTGTCTGCCCTATCTTCCTTATCCGCCTTGTCCGACGGCGTCTTTCCGGGCCGATCTGTCGAAGTGGATCCCGACTGCTGATCTTCACGCTCTTCGCCTTGGGCCGAAGTCTGGTTTTCCTCGACCCCATCGTTGCCCGCGCCGTTTTGAGAGGATTGCTGATCAGGCGAGCCGATGCGGAAAAGCGGCTCCGATATGGCGTATTCGGCGTTCGGCCGCGGCAAGAGCATTGCCGCGATTATCACGCCCGCAATCATCACCCCACCGATGATCAGCCATAGATTGACTATCGAAAGCGGCATTTCCTGCCGCCGTTGCCTGAGGTAGCGGCGCAGGCTTAAAAAACTTGTCGCCAGCAGAAGCCCTAATCCGCTGGCTGTATAGATGCAGAGCAGATTGAATGCATTCTGCCGTGCCGATAGCTCGCCGGCCGGGATGAAAAGCTGACCGATCCCAAACAGCGGCAAAGCGGCCAGCGAAAAGTAAATCACCCAAATGCCGGGTGCGTGCGGCCGGCGGCGGCGGTCGATGAACCGCTGCCACCAGCCCGGCTCGTCCCGCGACGTGGTCGCCTCCGGTTCTTCTGGCAACGGTGCTATCTCCTGTTCGAGCGCGGCCTTGCCGGATTGGTCCAGCCCGACAGCTTCCAACAGGCCTTCGCCGGAATCTTCCTGGTCTTCGTCGATCAGCGTACAGTCCCAAGTGAGCTTGTCGGACGACCACCAAACTATAGCGATCAGTCCTAAATTGATGAAAAAGGTCAGCGACTGCAACATACCCCCTTGAAATTGCACAAACTTGTTGATGGCCAGCAGTGTGACAATGCCCAAGGGAATAGCGAACAATACGGCCCGTTCCCTGCCCGATTCAATCGAGATCCGGGCGATCAACACCGCGGCCATGACGAACAAGGCGAATATGTATTGCAACCGCCCCTGGAAATTGCCTTGGTAGAAGACTTGTATCAAGAATAACACGAGACTGCCGACCATCATCGTGATCAACGCCGGACTGATGGCGATGACAAGATAGTCGAAAAGTGTCTTTTTGAACCGGCGGGCCATGGGAGTTGAAATCCTCTCACTGTCATTATATCATCGCAACACCTGCTGCCGGCACAAGTCGGGCAGCATCTCAACACTTTTCAAGTGCCGGGCCTCGATTCCTTCGGCGGCCAGTTGGGCCGATGCATTGAGGAACTCCACGTCGTCGTACAAGTTCAAGATCGCGGTTACGGCCAGCCCTTTGCGCCGTAGTTCGCCCAGGGCCACGGCCGTATCGACGCTTAACGAGGCCAAAAGCGCCACCACCGTGGCATCGCGTGGAATGCGCCAAGCCGTCTCGATAAGCAGTTGGGCGAAGCTCAATCCGTCGGTTATTTCCACCCGGGCGAGCGTTTCCAGGATTCGCATCAGTTGCTCCGATCCGCGCCGGGTCTCGACTACCACCGGCTGGAGCCGGTCGCTCTTGTCCATCATACTTGCAGCTAGCCGGGCGGCCTTACGCGAGCGGATGTCGTAATCCCAGCCTTCCTGACGGATGCGGTTGGCCGCGTCGCGCCCGTTTGTCACCAAGCCGATCTGCTGATCCATTTCGTACACCGCGTTTGCCAGCGATGCCGCGGCACTAACTCCCAACTCGGAGCGGTAAGGCTCGTGATGCGGCTCGTACGCCGTCTGGTGCAAATCCAGCACAATGGTCGCCCCTACGATGCAGGACGGCTCATAGAGTTTACAATGCAATTGGCCGGTTCGGGCAGTTGCACGCCAGTGCACGCGATTAAGCGGATCGCCGGCCTCGTATCTGCGCACACCGGCGATTCGCGTGGGGTCTTCGTAAAGGCGGTGTGTGATGCGGACCTCGCCGATGGGCCGGCGCGAAGCCAATTCAAAACCCTGAAGCGGCACAACCTCCGGATACACCAGTAAAAAGTGCGGCGCGGTGAGCACGCGGTAACGCCGGTGCAATCCGAACAAGTCGCCCGTCTCGACCACCAACGGGCCAATCTGGTGATATCCGCGGCGATTGCACTTCAACTGATAAAACATCGTGCGCCGGCCGCGGCCGCCGAGCATGGCCAACTGAATACGACTCCCCTGGACTTGCAGACTGGGCGGCTGATAAATAAACGCCCGGCGCGGCAACAAGTCCTCAAGCAGCACCCATACCACGGGCAACCAGCCGGAGTTATTTACAGTAATCACCACCGCCACTGTGTCGCCCACATTGACCGAGTAGCGGTTGCACTCTCTTACAGCCGTAAGGTTCCCGATCCAATATCGCGCCAGCCAGCGGCTCACCAGCATGATCCCCAGCAGGGCATACATCGCATACGCCATCAGTCCCAGCCCGAAGGCCAGCGCTAGGATCAATATCAGAACAACCCCGGCGAACCATTTCATGGAATATTACTTCACAGGTTTTCGGGCTCCCTTGTTTCTTTAGTCAGCAGCGGTACCGGGACTTGCTCTACTACCTCGGCCGCCACTGCCGCGGCCGTAAGTTTCCTCAGCCGGCTCTCGGGGCGCAGGATCAGGCGATGGGTCAGCACGGGTCCGGTCATTTGTTTCACGTCGTCGGGCCGCACGTAATTTCGCCCCGAAACGGCGGCCAATGCCTGGGCGGTGCGGAACAATGCCAGCGACGCCCGCGGACTGCCGCCCAAACTGATATCGTCGCAGTTTCGCGTTTTATGGACGATCTCGGTTATGTAGCGGCGGACTTTAATATCTACGTGTATATTGCGCACCGTTTGCTGGGCGGCCAGCAATTCCTCTGCGCTAACGACCTGCTCCAATCGATCCAGCGGATTGCCATGCTCCAAAATTTCGAGCATCTTCAGTTCCTCTTCCATGCTCGGATATCCCAGGCTGAACCGTACCAGAAAGCGGTCCAACTGGGCCTCGGGCAGGGGGAATGTGCCCTCATGGTCTATTGGATTTTGCGTGGCGATGACCCAAAACGGCGGCTTGAGATCGTGGGTCACGCCGTCTACTGTAACGCGGCCCTCGGCCATGGCCTCGAGCAATGCGGACTGGGTTCGCGGCGTGGCCCGGTTGATCTCGTCGGCCAGCACGACCTGCGCGAAGATAGGGCCCGGTCGGAACTCGAACTCCGTTGTCTTCTGGTTAAAGACCGAAACTCCGGTCACGTCGGTAGGCAGCAGGTCCGGCGTGCACTGGATTCGTTTGAACGAGCAGCCCACGCTCTGGGCCATCGCCCGGGCAAGCATGGTCTTGGCCACGCCGGGTACGTCTTCCAACAGCACGTGCCCGCCGCAAAACCACGATACCAAAGATAAAACGATCTGCCGCCGTTTGCCGACGATGACTTTCTCCACGTTGCCGATGATCTTCTTTGCCGTTGTCGGTACGTCGCTCATACAGGGCCTCTATTGTGCAAAAAGAATGTTCTCCGATCCGTTTTTCCACCCCTTTGTTAACACTCCATAATGACAGATATATTCACCGCTGGCAAGTCATGGTATGATGGGGAAAAGGTAACGACATGGCTATTTCCTTTGATTCAAATTCGGTCTCTTCGACGCTCCTGGATCAGCTTCGCGCCGGCCGGCCTGAGGCATGGGAGCGATTCGTACGGCTTTACAGTCCGGTGATCTATCGATGGTGTCGACGCTCGGGTTTAACTGCCGAAGACGCCGCCGACGTGTTTCAGGAAGTGCTCTCGGCGGTCATGCTTCATTTGACCGACTTTCATCGGGACAAGCCCAAAGACAGTTTCGGCGGATGGCTTGCCGCAATCACGCGAAACAAGGTTCGCGACCTGTACCGTCGCCGTCAGGGCAGGGCCGAGGCCCGGGGTGGCAGCACCGCCCAGCGCCAGATGGCCGAGATACCTCAACCGGCCGAGCCATCCGAAGAGTTCATCCGGCCGGACGCAGAATCGGCCGCGTGGCTATCGCGCCGGGCGCTCGATCTGATCCGGGCGGAATTCGAAAACCGCACTTGGGATGCATTCTGGCGGGTTACGATCCAGGGTCAGCCGTCCTCGCAGGTCGCCGAAGATTTGCAGATGAGCATCCCCGCCGTATATACGGCCAAATCGCGCGTACTGCGCCGGTTGCGCCAAGTCATGAGCGAGTTGCCGCAATAGTCCAAAAATCTTCCCAGACCACTTGCGGTTTCGCGAAGAATCTGCCGCCGACAACACATTTTCCACTTCCTTCATAACTCATTGCCCATCAATAGGTTTTGTCACCTCCGTTAAAATGCTGTAAGGCTCCCGCGTTATTACTTATAGAAATACTCTTAATCTCTATACGAATGCCCTCGAAGAGGAGATTTTCAACATGCCCGCATCAAGCTGCCCGAGCCGGGAAACGCTTCTCCAGTATTCAATCGGCATGCTTTCCAACCAACAATCCGACGATCTGGCCGGTCACCTGGAATCTTGTCCCGATTGTCAGGCCACGATCACGACACTGGAGGACGCCGAGGATACGCTGATCGGCCGTTTGCGAACCCCGCCCGGAAGCGAATCTTGTTTGGCCGAGCCGCAGTTCCAGGCCGCCTTAGCCCAGGCAATCGCCGGGGAAAAGAGTCCAATCCCCTTATCCCCCGCCGTACCTTTTTCCCTAGCAGCCCGTTGAAAAAGTCATTTAACGAGGCTTGAAAAAGTTTTGTCGCAAGAATATATTATGGCCATCATGCAATGCAGGAGGCAAGAGCGATGGCATTGGGAAAGCGTAAGGACGAACAGCAGGAGATGTGGGTGGCGACCACCAGCTTGCCCAAGTCCCAAGGGCATGTATTTTATCGTAAACTCAATCAGTTGCTGGCCGAAGCCGAGTTCGACCGGACGGTGGAGGACATCTGCCGGCCCTATTACGACGAACACATCGGCCGTCCGGGCATTCCGCCGGGCGTTTATTTCCGGATGCTTCTGGTCGGTTACTTCGAGGGCATCGGCTCGCAACGAGGGATTGCTTGGCGTTGCGGCGACAGCCTTTCGCTGCGGGAGTTCCTTGGCGTCCCGCCGACCGGAGACGCGCCCGACCATTCCAGTCTGACGCGGGTCCGCGACCGTCTGCCGCTTGAGGTCCACACGGCTGTATTTCAGTTGGTCCTGAAATTGACTGCGGAAAAGGGGCTGCTAAAGGGCAAGACCGTGGCCGTGGATTCCGCCACGCTGGAGGCCAACGTGGCCATGAAGTCGATCGTGCGTCGCGACACGGGCGAGGATTGGAACGACTATCTGCGGCGTTTGCTGCAAGAACAGGAAGGTGCGGAAAACCCTACGGATGAGGAGTTGCGCCGCTTCGACCGGCGGCGCAAGGACAAGCGGGTGTCGAATGAAGAGTGGATGTCGCCGACCGACCATGACAGTCGCATCGCCAAGATGAAGGACGGGCGCACGCATCTGGCCTACAAGGCCGAGCACGTGATCGATCTGAAATCGGAAGTGGTGTTGGCTGCTCCAGTGTATCATGCCGACGTGAGCGACAAAGACACGCTGGTCAACAGCGTGATGGAAGCTCAGGTAAATCTCTCCGAAGCGGGCATCGACGTGGAGATTGAAGAGACGGCCGCCGACAAGGGCTATCACGCCACCGACACCTTGGAACTGGCCGACTCGCTTAATATTCGCACTTACATCCCGGAGCCGAAGGGGAAAGGAAAGCGAAACTGGCGGGACGTGCCGGAGGAGAAGCGCCGGGCAGTTTTAAACAATCGACGCCGCATGCGGCGCCGAAAAAGCAAACGTCTGCAGCGCCTGCGCAGCGAACGGGTGGAGCGCAGCTTCGCCCATGTGTGCGACACGGGCGGGCGCGGCGGAGTTGGCTTTGCGGGATCGAGAAGGTTCAAAAGCGTTACTTGATTGCCGCGGTGGCCCGCAACCTGGGCCTTATCATGCGCAAGGTGTTCGCCATCGGGACGCCAAAAGGCTTGCAGGCCGAAGGCAGCCTTGTTTCTTTTGTTTGTCTTGCCCGACTTAACGTTAGCTTTAGTTTCGGTCGTTTGTGCCGTGTGTCGATGTCGCCAACCATGGATTTATACGCCTATGCAACCGCCGCTTGAAAAAAGAACTAATCGCATTCGCGGCCCTTTTTCAACGGGCTGCTAGCTTGCACTTCGGGCTAATATTCGCCTTTAACCCTCTTTTTCAGCCCTGGCGCCGATTAATTCAACGAGCAAATCACGGAATTGTTTAGTAGTGATGGGCATAAATACAACCCGGCGATGATCGGAAGTCTTGGCATGTGCGGCCAGTTTCTTCTGAGTTTCATCGACCAGTAATACGGTGGGAATCGCGGCGGTGTCGTTATTGTCGGTCAATTCGTTGAACAATTCCAAAGCGGGCCGTCCGATAAATTCCGCGTCTATGATCAAACACTCGGCGATTTTCGCGTCTTGATGCAGCCGCGCTAATGCCCGGCTTGGATCGCTGATCAGAAGCACCCGCGCCGGCCTTTTTGAAACTCTTGCGGAAGTTGTCCTGCCTTTGCCCGTCGGACTCTACAACCAATACGGTTCTTCCCATTAGGGGGGAATTAAGTAGCGAAACCCCCGAATCCCCGCCTTCCACTTGCGTGTCGTCGGGCGATGCTCCTTCGCTGGTGGCTTGCGACATCTCGGTCAGACGCCGATACGCGATTTCCAGGTCATTTAGCATGACCGACGGATTCTGATACCGGCGAGCGGGATCCAAGTGCATGGCCTTGCCGACCGCCATCGACACGTAATGAGGTATAGTGGAATCTGCTTTCCGGATAGGAACAACGTCTAAAAAACGCTGTTTGCTCAGGCGTTGAATACGGTCGCGGGTTTCCGGCAGCGGAGGCGTGCCGGTCAGCATGTTGTAATAGATGCAGCCAAGGAAATAGATGTCGCTGCGGGTGTCGTCCTTGCGTACCCCCGTTGCCCGCTCCAAGGCCGCGTAATCAATCGTGCGGGGGTTGGGCAAACGGTCCAACTCGTCATCGCTGAGGGTTTCATCTATCGACGCCAGGCCAAAATCGACCAATTTGGCTTGTCCGCGGCTGGAAACCAGTACGTTGCTCATTTTCAGATCGCGATGCGTCAAACCGTGGTCAAAGGCGTAACGCAGGCCTTCGGCAATGTCCAGCATCAGCCGGGTGGCTTCGAGCGGATGGAGTTTCTTCCGTATTTTAACAAAATCCCGCAGGTTTCGGCCCTCGATAAACTCCATCACGAAAAAATGCATGCGGCCGTGCGATACGACCTCGTCGATGCGGACAATGTTGGCATGACGCAAGGTGCATCCGAACTTGCCTTCGCGGACAAATTGTTGGTATTGATCCGGACGTTCGCTAAAGCGGCTGCGCAACACCTTCAATGCCCGTACCTCGCCCGTATCGCAATGCACCGCCCGATACACGCGGGAGAATGTGCCCGTGCCAACCAGGTACAAAACCTTGTATCGGTCGAAGAAATAACCCGATTTATCACCCTTCAGCAAGCGTTCGACCTGGTAGTTGGTCAGAATTTCGCGGCGCACAAGAGTTTGCATGAAATCTTGCACGCCAACGTTGCCGCCCCCAAATGAAGCCTGTACCTCGAGCAACTGCTGTTGGGTAAGCAGGCCGATATCAACGGCATGCTGGCCGAGTTGTTCGGCATTTATATGGGCCATGCCGACTCTTTCCAATTAACTTAATTAAATTACTGATGATTAAATATGAAGCCTAAAATAAACCTGCAATTAGCAGGCTGTATTTTATGCTAGGATCGCTCTACAACCGTTGCAACCCAGCTTATGGGTTATCCGCCATAATATCCCTTTAAGTTTCTTCAATTTTCCGGCGGTAATCATCTCGTTCGCGGCGCGTGGCTTCCAGGTCAAAAGCCAGATATTTCATATCCAAACGAAGTTGGCTCAGTGCGTCCTGGACAAGGGAAAGAATTCTTCGGCGTCGGCGGGTGCTGTCGATCACTCGGGTCAGAAAGGGATCGACTTTTAGCCGGCAATCGTCAGGCAGGAGATGTATTGCCTCGGCCAGATCCAGAATTTCTCGTGGAATTTCGTCGGTGCTCGGCTTCGTAACGGGTGCGGGTTCGTTCATTGGTGTCTCCTTCATGGTTGGTTGTTTTTCATATAAAGCACGCGATGTGCCGAGACATGCCAAGTGAAAAAAATAATCCTTAACTTCTTTTTAAATAACAACTTACAACAAAACACTCCTTTGCTTTGCATGCAAAGCATGCTTAAAAAATACAACGTTTGATCTGGATATTATTCGCAACTCCTGATACAAGCACCAGTTACGTCGAGGTGCGCAACCCGGCCCATGCGTGGCGGATTGGGCACATTCGTTTTTGCCATGTTAATTCATGGTAATAAGCAAATTGCAGTGAGAATAGTTCCCGCAGCCCGGGAAACAGCAGATTTACATCGAAAAAAATTGAGTCCACCATACTTTGCAGGACTAATCCTAAATCTCGTTCCCATGCCGAATCTTGGGATCAAGGTTGGACTTTAGTCTTGTTCAATTTGCAATTTAAAATTTGCAGTTATCAATTTGCAATAAAAATGCGTTCATGCAGTTCCCGCGCCGCAGCCTGGGAACTAGGTTTTTAATCCCAAATTTCTTATTCATGTTTTCACCTCGGCCGATATTCGTGGTTCTTATATTGTCCGTACTCACGGCCGCAGGGACACTTTATGGTCAAACTGCATGGTATGAGGGATTCGAAGGAGCGGAAATTTCCTGGCGCGATGCCGGCGGCGACGCCCAATATCGCATACTCGACCACCGTCGGGTCCAGGACGGTGCACACACAGGAAAAGGATGCGAGTGGCTGAGGCTATCAGGCAACGGCGGTTCCTATGTCCACATTGCCCACGACGTCGGCCGGCCGATAGTCATAGACGAACTGATGCCCAGCCTGTGGATCAAGTCCGATCGATCCGGCCTGCAATTGCTCGCCCGAATTGTGCTGCCGCGTACGATCGATTCCAAAACCGGCCGGCCGGCTTCCACGTTGGTTGCCGGAACAAGCTACACCGACACCGGGCGCTGGCAGGAATTGCGGATTACCGACATACCCCGGCTCCTGGCCCGTCAAATCCGCTTTTTGCACAACCAGTTCGGCCCAAACGTGGATGGACGCGAAGCCTATATCGACGCCCTGTTGTTGAACGTCTACGGCGGACCGGGCGTAACAAACGTGTGGATCGACGATTTGGACGTTGCCGGGTACGTCAGCACGTCGGCCCCGACACAAGCGCAGACGGTAACTCCTTTGCCCCCGGTAGGCAATAATGCGGCTTCGGGCAACACCGCCTGGATGCCCAAAGGAAGCGGAACCCCGGCTCCGGCCGCCGGCCCCTTCGCTGGAAATCCCGCAAGCGACGCTGCCCTGGCCGCCGCCGGTGCAGACTCGGATAATCACGGGCAAGATGCCCGTGCCACGCGCGGTCTTGCAGGCAACGATACTTCTCGCACAGGGTCGTTTGTTCCCATCCAACCCAAGCGGCATGAAGTAAAACTATCGGGTTCGGTGCTTACGCTCGATGGTCGGCCTTTTTTCCCCCGGACAATCGAACACCAGGGCGAACCGCTGGGCTTCTTAAAGCAATTGGGTTTTAATACTGTCTGGCTGAAAAGGCTGCCCGCCCAGGAAATTCTGGAAGAGGCCGACAGGCTCGGCCTTTGGGTCATCTGTCCGCCGCCCCGCCCGCCAAGGTCCGACGGCTCAAGCGACCCGGCGGCCATGCTTAGCGATGTCGGCCCCGCCTTCGATCCCGTGTTGATGTGGGACTTAGGCGGCGATCTGCCATCGGGTGCCACTGGCTCCTTGCCGGGTGCCACTGGCTATTTGCCAGTGCCGCCGGGTGCCACTGGCATCCTGCCAGTGCCTCAGCGACTGGAATCCACCCGCCGCTGGGCCGAACAAATCCGCAACGCCGACCATCGCGGCGAGCGCCCCTGATCTGCCGTCCAAGCGCCGATCTGCGCGGGTATAGCCGGCTGGATAGCGCCATGATTTTGCTTATCGACCGCCGCCCGTTGGGTACCAGCATGGAACTGGCCGACTACGGCACGTGGGTCGGCCGGCAGCCGCTTCTCGCCCGGCCCGGAACGTGCATCTGGACCACCGTCCAGACCCAGGTCAACGAAACTCTGCGCCAGCAGATCGCCGCGCTCGAGCCTGGCAATGCAACGCCGCTGGAAATTTCTTTCGAGCAGATGCAGCTTATGGCCCTTACGGCAATAACCTCGAAGAGTCGCGGACTGCTGTTTCTCTCTTCCTCGCCCTTGGATGCAAACGACACTGAGACCCGCCACCGCGCCATTGCTCTGCAACTGTTGAATTTGGAACTGGAACTGATCGAGCCTTGGGCGGCCGCGGGCGATTCCGTGATCACCTGCAAAAGCAGCGAAAATGAAGTTGTCACCGTGATGTTGCAAGCCGAGCGGGCCCGATTGTTGCTGCCCATTTGGTATTCGCCCGGGGCGCAATGCGTGCCTGCGCAATCGGCGGTAAAAAACCTTACGCTCGTGGCGCCGGGTGTGCCCGAATCGGCCGGGGCCTTTGAAATGAATCCCAGCGGCATCAAACCCTTACCACACAAGCGCGTCGACGGAGGGATGCGTGTGACTGTGGGGGAATTCGATCTGACGGCCCAATCGCTCTTGGCTCAGGATCCGCTTATAGTCAACAACATAACGCGGCGCTGGGCCGTTATCGGACAACAGGCCGCCCAATTGGAGCGCGATCTGGCCGTGCATGAATTTTATACGGTGCAAAAGATCGGAGGGGAATTGGATCAGCGGCCGGGAGCAAAGACCCCGCCGCCGGCACTTGCTCGATGCCGCGCGAAAAAGCCTGCAATCGTGCGACTCGCAAACGGACGCCCGGCAGTTCGCCGCCGCGAAACTCGGCGCCGATCGGGCCATGAGTTCCTTGCGGGCGATCGAGCGATTTTACTGGGACGATGCGGTAGACGACAAAAAACTGGCCTCTCCAGCCACCAGCCCGGCGGCCTTGAGTTTCCAGACTCTGCCCTCTCACTGGCGCTTGATCGACCGCATCCACGCCGCCCGATTCGGCCCGAACCTGCTTCCCGGCGGCGATTTCGAAAACCTCAACATGATGTTTCAGACCGGCTGGCGATATCTCAAGAGTCCCGCCCCCGGCGTGCAGACCGCCGCCGATCTCCTGGCAGGCTCGGCCCATAGCGGCGCGTTCGGACTGAGATTGTCGGTAACGGCCGACGATCTCAAAAATCCGCCGGCCATGCTGGAATCTCCGCCCATCAGGTTCACGAGCCCCTCGATAATGGTCGAGGCCGGGCAAATCGTGTGCATACACGGCTGGGTGAATGTGCCCAGCCCCATCACCGGCAGCGTTGACGGGCTGATGATTTTCGACTCCCTGGGCGGCGAGGCCCTGGCCGATCGCGTCGGCCACACCACCGGTTGGAAAGAATTCGCCTTGTACCGCATCGCCCCGCAGTCGGCCGCTTTGAACGTAACCTTCGCGCTCACCGGCCTGGGCGAAGCTTGGATCGACGACGTCTACGTCCAGGTCCTCGATGTTCAGCCCCCAACGTTCACCGCTCGGTAAGGATTAGGCGTTCAACGAGTGGCACCGGTTCTTGAACCGGTGCGACAAGGTCGCAAGAGGTTTTGACAAGATTTGACGTTTCCGATTCTACCTCTTGTAACAAAGTGGGCAAGTGCGACGAAGTCCCAAGAGCGGGTAGAGGGGTAGCACCGGTTCTGAACCGGTGCGACAAGGTCGCAAGAGGTTTTGTCAAAGCTGTGTGTTTCCGTTCTGCCCTCTTGCGGCAAAGCCACCCAGGTTTCGAGATCCTGGACTACCCGCCGGCCTCTTGTTTGAATAATGTTTGCCCTCCTGTTAAAATTAGTCAGGCCATTTTGATACAACAATGCAGAATTCCATTTTCGTTATGGAGGCTTTTATGCACATGAATCGGCGAAGAATATCGATGTTTTCAGGTTGGCGATTGCTGCCGGTTCTTTGGGCCGGAGTCGGCCTGCTATTGGCGATAAATATATTGGCGGCAGCCGCGGAGGATAAAGAGTCTAAAATTGTCCGGCCGCAAGTGCTTGCCGATTTCGAGGACCAGCAGGCCGTCAAAATCCGTGCCGACGAGTGCGAGGCAACACGCGTGCCTTTCGGCGGCGGGCATGCCCTGGAGATCGTTACCCAGGCCGCGGCGTCATGGCCCGGGGTGCTCATCGAGCCCAGCCAGGGAAAATGGGACTTAAGCCCCTTCGACGCCGTGGAAATGGACGTCACCAATCCGCAGGACGCGGCCGTCCGAGTGCTTTTAAGCGTCAACAATCCCGGCGTGGATGGCCAGAAAAACAACAACACCGAATCCGTCACCGTCCCGCCCCAAAGCAAGGCCGTCTTGACCGTCCCCTTCGGCATGTGGCACGGCACTTCCGGCCATACCGTTAGACCTCAAAAACATCGTCTCGGTCAAAGTATTGCTCGATAAGCCGGGCCAATCGCATCGTTTTCTGGTCGACAACATCCGGGCCGTGTGCTTCGACCGCAGCGAAATGCAAAAAATCTTCGCCGATCCGTTCTTCAAACAATTAAAACCCGTTTTCGGCCGAGGCGTGAATCTGGGCAATGCCCTCGAAGCGCCCAAGGAAGGCGAGTGGGGCGTGGTGCTCAAGGAATTATATTTTGAAAAAATCGCGGAGGCCGGATTCGACACGGTCCGCATCCCGGTCCGCTGGTCGGCCCATGCCGACGAGTCGCCCCCATACCGCATCGACTCTAAGTTTTTCGACCGCGTGGATTGGGCCGTCGATCAGGCCCTTAAACGACATCTTATTCCCGTGGTCAACATGCACCACTACGACGAAATCTTTAACGAGCCCGACAAGCACGCCGAGCGATTTATTGCCATGTGGCGGCAGATTGCCGAGCATTATAAGGACTATCCGCCCGAACTGGCCTTCGAACTCCTCAACGAACCGAATAAAAACCTCACGGCGGAGAAGTGGAACCGCGATTCTAAGCGAGGCCATCCGCATAATCCGGCCCAGCAATCCCACGCGCCAGATCGTGGTCGGCCCGGTGGGCTGGAACGGCATCGGCGACCTGCCGACCCTCGAGTTGCCCGAGGACGACCGTCGCCTGGTCGCCACGGTCCACTACTACAGCCCGTTCCAGTTCACGCATCAAGGTGCGAAATGGGTCGGACCCGAGTCCAGCAGTTGGCTGGGCAATAAATGGACCGGCACGAAAAAAGAGCGGCAGGCCGTCATGCTCGATCTGGACAAGGCCATTACCTGGGCGGTCGAGCATCGCCGGCCGATGTGGCTGGGCGAGTTCGGCGCATACAACAAGGCCGACATGGATTCCCGCGCCCGCTGGACCGCCTTCGTGGCCGACGAAGCTTGAAAACGCAAAATGGGCTTCGCCTACTGGGAGTTCTGCTCCAGCTTCGGCGTATTCGACCCGCAAAAAAACCAATGGATCGAGCCGCTAAAAAAAGCCCTGCTCGATGCCGGCCGGCCGGAAAACTCCGGGGGCAAATGATATATGAATGTTCAATACAATCTGATAGACTTATTACCTGTTATTAAGCAATTTGCCAAGAAGCGATTAATTTATAATTGAGTATGCTGTCCCCGGAATTACGCCGGAATTACGGAATTACAAGTATACTGCCGCCGGAATTACCGGAATTACTCTCTACATGGGTATGGTGTATGAATGGATCCAAATGGTAATGATAAACAAGGTGTCACAGTTCCATTCAGTGTA
Source organism: Pirellulales bacterium (assembly GCA_963844755.1). GTDB lineage: Bacteria > Planctomycetota > Planctomycetia > Pirellulales > Thermoguttaceae > JBEKIK01. The sequence goes on along the minus strand of CAWJPM010000003.1, from coordinate 68,922 downwards.
GCTGTTTAGACGCCCGATGCTTACAAATGCCTTATAGGGTATTGCTTGCAATGAGGAAGAATAAATGCACCAGTTGATCGCCGCGGCTATCATTATCACGTCAGTCGTTTGTCTGGCGCTCGTTTTCGTGGGCGTCGATACGTCGGTCTACACGAATAGTTCTTCGGCAGCGGCAAAAGAGGGTGCATCAAGTATACCTACCCCTCTGGGCTCACCCAAATAATGCGATTGTTATTTGGCGGCATGAAGAAAATCTTCCTTCTGCACTGGAGCAGTTCTTGCTAAAGCACGCGCATCGCGCTGCTGTGCCATCTGGGCACTGGAACCTGGATAACGTATCTCGCGGCAGCTTATGGGGGCTTGGAATCGCCATTACGCCTGCGTCACCTGGCCTGTATTTGCCATTTGGGTCATTTGGTGATGAATCGTCGCTTTACGCTTTTCTTGAAACATACCAGAAGTCGCACCCGGATTTTGTGGACGAAGTGATTCGATTTCTTGAGGAACCGAGAGCGAACTGGACGACTGCTTGGCGGCGAGAGGTGCAACAGGCGTACGACCGCGCGGGTGCCACTACTGACATATCTAGCAGTGCCGGGACGAAAAAAGAGGGGCAGTAGTTTTAGGATAGATTACCATCTACCCATAAAACGCGGCCACGGGCAAGCCGGTTTGGCGGCGGACGGTTTCGGCTATGGAATCGACTTCGGCGTTTGCCAGCGGCGTGACCCAGGATTCGGCGGGGCGGCGGGCGATGGTGTGGATTTGCACCAGCTTTATCTTTCCCCCGGCCGCGACGATCTCTTGCAACCGGCCGCAGTAGGCCTCTATTTCGATCAACGACGGCGGCTATGCCGTTGATCCGCATGAAAAGCGTCTGGATCACGATGGGCCTTGCCCGGGCCGTCGTCGCGGAGGTTTTCCAGAATTTGCTTAAACGGCACGGCCGAGCGGGCGACCTGGCGGTAATAGGCCTCGCTGCCGGCGTCGAGTTTGGCCCAGATTTCGCCGTTGTTCTGGTCCAGGATCTCCAGCCCGGGCAGCACGTTCCAGCGGTGCAGCAGGCTGGCGTTGGTTATCAGCACCAGCTTTACGTCATCCAGACTGGTGACGGCGGCGGACATCCTGCGCACACTTCCACGGCCTGGGCAAAATTGCGAAAGGCGGTCGGTTCGCCGTCGCCGGAAAAGGCGATATCGTTAAGCCGCCGCAGCGGCGCCGGCGTGCCGCCGAATTGCTTATCTTCAAAGATCCGCCCGGAAGTCACAAGCTCGACGGTCCGATCGAGTTCCTGCTCCAAGCGCTCGAGATCGACAAGATCGTCTTCGCCCGGCTCGCTCAGATCGACCTGGCAGTAAATGCAGTGGAAGTTGCAAAACTTGTTGCGATTGAGATTCACGCCGATGGAAATCCCGCCTGCCCGGCGGCTCAACACGGGATAGACGTATAGATTGCTTTTGTAATCGCGGGGATGCGCGGCAAAAAGCGGATCGTTGGAGGCGGTCATGCTTGTCGATTCAATAATGAGCGGGATACGAAGTGCACTGCTTGCAAGTAGGCATAATCGCAGGCTGCTTGCAAGCATGGCAGCCAACTCGAAGGTCGGTGCGTGGCATCACAGAACATCTGCTTGCAAGAAAGCATGTAGAACACAAGTGAAAGACTTGTCAACTATTTATGCGCGGCGCAGCGTGGTGTATTCGTCGACGGCGATGGCGGTCAATTCGCCATCGGGGAGTTCCAAAAGGATGGTGTCGGAAAAAACTTTGTCGTCGAAATTCCGGCGATGGTGCAACCCGTGACGCCGCCGCTCGATGCGCAGCACGGTTCCATAGGTTTTGGCGGGCCAGCTCTGCGGCCCACGGTAACGGTGTGCTCGACCTCGATCCGATCGCCGGGCATGAGTTCGTCGAAAAGCGTGTGTGCGCGACTGACGGTTGTTGACATGATAAGAGGTAATGTAAAAAAAGTTGAACCGGTAGATAAATTTGTCGTATGCGTAAAAAAATCCTTTTCCGCTCCCTAATACTCAACCCAACCCGGTCTGCGTGTCCAGCAACGGGTCGCGGCAAAAATTTATTACAGAATCATTATTATCCGCATTAAATCATTACGGAGTTTAAGCTTTTTTTGTTCGCGTTCTGCCTTGAATGCCGAAAAGAGTGCTTGATTTGCAGGCAGAAATAACACGATTAACGCTATTTTGTCGATATTGTGGATTTTAGCAATAGGGATTTGGGCGGATAGTAAGCCAAAATCCTGCATGCCCATCTCAGGTGGTACATACCGAGAGTGGGTAGAATGAATCAGCCTAATTCTCCAATCACCAGCGCGGCCAATGGCCGCGGCTTCACAGTCACTAATCTCAAATCTCTTTTTAAACTTCCTTGGCATTGATCCAGGACATCAACTTCCGCAATTGCCGGCCGATTATTTCCACCGGATGGGCGCGTTCTTTTCGCCGCATGGGCCTTGAACGATGGGGCGTTGGCCTTGTTTTCCAGGATCCACTCGCGGGCGAATCGGCCGTCCTGGATTTCGGCCAGGATCCGCTTCATCTCGGCCTTGGTTTCCGGAGTGATGATCCGCGGGCCGCGGGTGTAGTCGCCGTATTCGGCCGTGTTCGAGATGCTGTAGCGCATGTAGTTCAGCCCGCCCTGATAAATCAGGTCCACGATCAGTTTCACCTCGTGGACGCACTCGAAATAGGCCATCTCGGGCTGATACCCGGCCTCGACCAGTGTCTCGAATCCGGCCTTGATCAGCGCCGACAGTCCGCCGCAAAGCACGACTTGCTCGCCGAACAGGTCGGTCTCGGTTTCTTCGGCAAAGCTGGTTTCGATAACGCCCGCCCTGGTCCCGCCGATGCCCTTGGCATAGGCCAGGCCGATTTTCAAGGCATCCGGTCCCGCGCCTTCGCCCAGGCCGATCAAGCACGGCACGCCCGCCCCGCGAACGAATTCCGAACGGACCAGGTGCCCGGGGCCTTTGGGCGCCACAAGTATGACCGCAACGCCCTTGGGCAGGTCGAACTGGCCGAAATGCACGTTGAATCCGTGCGAACAAACAACGATGTTGCCCGGCGAAAGATTATCGCGAATTTGCGTGCGGAATACGTCGGCCTGAAGCTCGTCGGGCAGGAGGATGGTGATGATGTCGGCCTTTTTCGCGGCCTCGGCGGCCGAGACGGGCTTGAATCCGTCTTTTACGGCCTGCTCGTAATTGTCCGTGCCCGGCAATTCGGCCACGATTACGTTGCACCCGCTGTCGCGTAGGTTTTGTGCATGGGCGTGACCTTGCGATCCGTAGCCCAAAATGGCCAGCGTCTTGTTGTTCAACAGCGAAATGTCGGCGTCTTTGTCGTAATAAGATTTTGGCGGGCATGGTTATCCTCTAAGTTATCAGTAATCAGTTTTCAGTAATCAGTTTTCAGTTTTAAAAACTCTCAGTGGGTAGCCCAGGTTCTCGAACCTGTGCGGCTCTTCCGCAAGAGGTTTTCCAATAAAGACAATACCTTTCCAAAACCTCTTGGGACTTCGTCCCACCGGTTTAAGAACCGGTGTTACCCCGTTTCTCTCATCCTTCATCCTTAACTACATTGCTTCCCCGGACCATCGCGATTCGACCCGTGCGCACGACTTCGAGGATGCCGAAGGGGCGCATCAATTCGATAAAAGCCTCGACTTTTCGTTCCTGGCCGGAAATTTCCACCACCACGGCATCGAGCGACACGTTTACGATCCGGCCGTTGAAAATATTCGTCAGTTCGCTGATCTCGCCGCGTTTGTCGGGCGGGGCGCTGACTTTGATCAGCATCAAGTCGCGTTCCACGAAGTCCTGCGAACTGATGTCGTCCACTCGCACCACGGTGACGATTTTTTCCAATTGTTTGCGGACCTGCTCCAGCACGCTGTCGTCGCCGACGACGACAAATGTCATCCGCGACAAATGGGGGTCTTCCGTCTCCCCCACTGCAAGGCTGTCGATGTTGTATCCCCGCGAGGCCAGCATCCCCGAAATGTGCGACAACACACCCGGTACGTTCTGCACCAAAGCCGATAAAACGTGCCGCATAAATTATCCTTAAAATAATAAAACAACTATCTTAATGCCCAAAAGACCATCGAACAAGAGGCACTAGCAGGGGCCAGGGTTCGGATTCAGGGTTCAGGATTCGTGTATTGTAGGACGACTTTGAAAGTCGTCCCCCTTTGGATTCAGGGTTCGCCGATCCTCAGAACCGCACCGTTTCTATCTCTAAGAGCCGGGCCATTTCTGCCTCTCAGAGCCGGGCCGTATCGGCCCCGAGGGCTTGGGGTTCGGGATTAAGGGTTCAGAGTTCAGGATTCGCGAGAAAAAGGGGTGGTCAGTTTACTGACCCACTATTACTAACAGCTTTTCATTTGACGCTCTCAGTGCGAAACCCCAAGCGGTTTCGTCAATACTAAACCCTATCTCCTAGCCCCCAATCCCCAATCCCTTAACTCTCACAAATCTTCATGTCTGACATCGCGGATCATCTGTAGAAATTTCTCCATCGAGGGGCAGCGCTGGCTTAGCGAAGGCTCGATGCAGGAGTGAATGGCCTTGGCCAAAACTGGATTGATTTGCGGGCGGTAATGGCTGATCTCGGTCGGCGGGCGGTCGTGGGTCATGGCGGCCATGCCCGGTGGTGCCCCGCATCCAAGGCAGCTCGAATGTGCAGATTTCGTAGGCCGTCACGCCAAAGGCAAACACGTCCAGGCGCTCATCGGTCGCACGGCGGTGGACCAATTCCGGGGCCATGTAGTTGGGCGTGCCCGTCCGATTGCCCGGCTGCTTGAATACCTTGGTGGCAGGCACGGTCAGCCCAAAGTCGATGAGTTTGATGTCTTCGCCGCCGTTTGCGAGCATGAAGTTCCTCGGGCAGATGTCGCGGTGGATGAATCCGGCCGCATGCACCGCCGCCACGGCCTCGGCCGCCTCGCGGATGAATTTTACCCGCCGCCCTTCCAAAAGCGGATCCCGGCCGACCAATGCCGAAAAAAGCGTGGCCCCGTCCAGAAACTCCATCACCAGGTAGAGTTCGTCCTCGGTCGTCAGCCCGTATTCGAAGGTCTCCACGATGTTCGGGTGCTTTAGCTGCAATGAAATTTCGCCTTCGCTGGGTTTGCGCAGGCCCCGGAATCGGGCGTTGAATTCGGCCGTTTTCTTGGGATTGAGAATCTTCAGCCCCACAATGGCGTTGGTCCTCAGATCCCGGGCCATGTAAAAACTCGACATCGTCCCCTGAATCGCTTTTTGCAGCAGGGCAAAACGCGCGGATACGTTCAACCTCTTGCCGGTAAACAGTTGTTTAAAGTGATCCAGAAAAGGCATACGAAAGGGAAAGTGGGCAGTGGACAGTGAGGGCCGGGCAATTCATTGCCCGGTTTATGGTGGACCAAAGGGCGATGAAATATGTATATATTTTACATGCGCCGCGCTTATATTTAATATACCATCCAAAGCAACCCGAATTCCACATATTTGCCGGAAAAAGCCCGCAAAGCGCCTGTTTTCAACTGCCCGCTGCCCACAAGGATGTTGGGGCGGCAGTTTAACTGCCGCCCCAACGGATACATTGTCCACTACCCACGCCTTGAGGCCCGGGCCAAGGGGATCGACATTGCGCCGAAGTATATACCGGCCGAGGTGTTCGATAAGAGGGCGGTGGAGAAGAACCAGGTGGTTTTTCACGACGTGGCGGCCATCGAAGTGAAAGTACACTTTTCCCCCCTCACCCCCAGCCCCTCTCCCAAAGGCTCCCTCACCCCCGGCCCATCTCCCAGAGGGAGAGGGGAGAAAACGCAAGGCGTGGCGGTGGAATTGACCGATTTTTCGGTGTTCTATCCGAACGACGATTCGCTGCAAGCCCCAGTTAGAAAGTGAGAAGTGGGAAAAAGGAATGAAAGTACGGGTACAAAGTCGGACGAGAATGTCCGCAATCATGAACCCTGATTTTGTAGGGTGCGTGAAACGCACCGCCACATCTTTCATCGGTGCGTATCACGCACTCTACTGCCCTTTATCGGTGCGTTTCACGCACCCTACTGCCTGAACCCTGCCCGCTATTTGCCGCAATAGTCGATGGTCCGCGCCATTTCGCTTTTAAGATCCTTGCGCCGGACGATGCGGTCGATGAAGCCGTGTTCGAGGAGAAATTCGCTGGTTTGAAAACCCTTGGGCAGTTCGATGCGGATGGTGGCCTTGATGGTCCGCGGGCCGGCGAAACCGATCAGTGCCTTGGGCTCGGCGAAGATCACGTCGCCCAGCGAGGCGAAGCTGGCGGCCACGCCGCCCATGGTGGGATTGGTCAAGACGGAGATAAACAGCCCGCCCGACCGGTCGAAGCGGGCCAAGGCCGCCGAAACCTTGGCCATTTGCATCAGCGAGAGGATGCCTTCGTGCATGCGTGCCCCGCCGCCGGAGCCGGAGATGATAATCAGCGGCAGTTGTTGCTGGGTTGCCCGTTCGATGGTGCGGGTGAGTTTTTCGCCCACCACCGAGCCCATGCTGCCCATGATGAACGAGGAATCGGTTACGCCGAAGGCCACGCGTCGGGCGCGGATCATGCCCGTGCCCACCACGGCCGCTTCCTTAAGCCCGGTCCGCTGTTGTTCCTCTTCGAGCCGCTGCGGATATGGTATTTTATCGACGAAGCCCAGCGGATCGGTCGATTGCAGGTCGGCGTCCCATTCCTCGAACGTGCCTTCGTCGAGGACTTGTTTGATGCGTTCCTGGGCGGACACGTACCAGTGGTAATCGCACTCGGGGCAGACGCCCAGGCGTTTTTCCGCTTCTTTGCGGAAGATGGTTTGCTGGCAACCGGGACAGCGTTTCCACAGTCCTTCGGGCACGCCGCGCTTGGGACGCTTCATCAAATTCCGCCAACTGCTGGGATCCGGTGCGTTAGATGGCATGCGATAGAGGTCAGTGGTCAGTGGTCAGGGAATGATAGATGGTTGTCAGTTATCAGTAATCAGTTTTCAGTTTCAATTCTCCGGCCTCCAGTCTACGGCCTTTGACATTCATTTAACGAGAACTTCTTCCGGCTCGACTTGGAGGATTTCCACGCGGCCGTGGCCGTTGGTGGGCTTCCACAAATCGCCCAATTCGCCATGCACGATAAAGCGGCGAACCAGGCTCAACAGGGGCTCGGGCACGCAAATGCCAATCATACCTTCTTTGTGGCGTTTGAGCAATTTCATCATGGCCGAACGCACCCGCTGCTCGGCCGCGCCGAGCATTTCACCCTCGGGCGGGCAGACGTTTTCGGGCTGCTCCTGCCATTGGCGATAAACCTTGGGGTGTTTTCGACGCACGTCCTTGACCAGCATCCCCTGCCATAGTCCCTGGTTTAAGTTTTGCATGCGAACGAGTTTTCGCATTTTTATGTCCAGGGTTTCGGAAATGGTTTGCGCGGTGCGAAAGGCCGGCTCGCTGGGCGGCGCATAGATTACTTCCAAACCCTTGTCGCGCAAATCCTCGGCCGCCTGCGCCGCTTCGGCCAGACCTTGCTCGTTTAATGGGATGTCTAAGGTACCTTGAATCCGCTCTTGCACGTCATAGTCGGTGGTTCCGGGGCGGATAAGCGCTATTTTTAACATTTCTGGCTAAGATTTCCTCTCTCTAAAATTATACAAGGCGTCCTGTAATCGATTATCTGTTGGTGCGGCAGTTGTACGCCGCAGCAATGCTCGATTCATGCGGGGCGACAGTACAACTGTCGCCCCAACAAGGTGTCACATCAGGTGTCACGACATGGTATTTCAGGAACCCCTCAATTAAACGCGGATATTTTTTGCGGATATTGCCATGGCTGTCATTTCTTCAATAAACCTCCCGTAATCGTGGTGGGAAAACAACGCCGAGCCGATGACGAATAAATCGGCTCCTGCCCGGGCACAATGCGCTGATTGTATCATGTTGAATGCCGCCATCGACCGAAAGCAGCACGTTTGGATCGGCCATTTCCCGCAGTTGACGCAATTTTTCCAATGTAACCGGATTGAATTCCTGGCCGCCAAAACCCGGTGTTACGCTCATTACCAACACCAGGTCGCAAAGATCGAGGCAACCTTCCAGCGCGGAAACCGGAGTGATGGGATTTAGGGAAATTCCGGCCGCCGCGCCGATTTGGTGGATTTCGTCCAACAGGGGGCGGGGATTGGGCACGGCCTCGATGTGGATCGTCAACAGGTCGGCGCCCGCATGGCGGAATGCATGAATGTACCGAGCCGGCTCGGATAGCATCAGGTGCACGTCCAGGGGCAGATCGGTCGAACGGCGGATGGCCTCGACCACCGGGATCCCGATGCTCAAGTTGGGCACAAAATGGCCGTCCATTATGTCCAGGTGCAGGATCTTCGCTCCCGCGCGTTCCAGTCGGCGGATTTCTTCTTCAAGATGGGCAAAATCGCACGACAACAACGACGGAACCACCAGCGGCGCAGCGTTGTGCAGATCAGTGAGCATCCGTGAATAAAACATAATGCAAACGACTGATAAATGGGAACAGGCAATGGCGGTCACGACAGAAATTCAACGATAACTGTCCGGTCGGGCCTTTTTCCCGGCCGCTCTAAGAGTTGTTCGATCAACAATGCGCGATCACAACCTACCGCCTGAGTGAGAAACCGGCATTCCGGCCGGCACCGGCATCGAGGCCCGTCCCTCGACATTGATTATTATATGAGTCTATTTTAGCAAGCGAAGCAATAGCCGTCTGCGCTCCTTTTGGGGGAAAACGCATCTCCTTTCTAAATAAGGAGTTAAGACTAGGTTGGCGTATCTTCGCTTCGGGGCAGATCATCCAGCGATTGAAGATTGAAAAGCCGCAGGAACCGCTCGGTGGTGTAATAATGAGGCGTGCGGCGTTTACCCTCGGGGCGCTCTATTCTCAGCAGACCGCGGCGCACCAATTGGGTCAAAATATGACTGCTGGGCTTGCCGCGCAAACGGCTGACGCGCTCGCCGGTGAGCGGTTGTTGGTAGGCCACGATGGCCAAGATGTCGATGGCGGCTTGAGACAAACGCGCCTCGTGAATGCGGCCGTAAAATTTATTTCGCAAAGCGGAATGTGTTTTTTTCAGCGTAAGACGATAACCATCGCCCTCGCCGACGATGTGGTATGGGCAGTTATCGGCGGCATAACGCCGGTTGAGTTCTTCGACCAAGAGGGGAATTTCTTCAGCGGCGACGTCGCGCATCAACTCGGCCGCTTTACCGGCCGAAAGCGGCTGGTTATCGCGATTGCCCACGAAAAACATGGCCTCCAAAATGCTCAGCGGGCTGACGGGACAGGCGTCTTCCGGTGCAGGGGGGATTGACGGTTGTTCGGCCGGGCCGGGCTCGGCTTCGATCGCCTCTTGATCAACTCCCGCGGTTGATCGGAGACGGCGGGCGACTGCTCCGCTTGTTCCGCATCCGCCTGCGGCCGCGGCGCAGCGCCCATGACCTGTGCAAAGGCCTGGGCCAATTCGTCCAGCGAAATGCCTTCCTGCTTGCGCGGTTCGGTAGGTGGTTCGGGAGTTTGGGACATAATTTATTATCGGATACATGCCAACAATTCATCTTTTCGTTTGCCGACCATCCGCCGCACGGTTGGAAAAATATCGGCGAATTCATCGGGCAAAGGGCGGCAGTTTCACACGCCGCATGATCTGGTTCAATCGCATTAATAGTTTGTCGTCTTGGAGATAATCCCACAAGACCCGTTGCCGGCGGAATTCGGCGATCATGATCGACAATCGCTCGGTGGGATGCGGGGCCATGCGGTTGACGGCGGCCTGGACCAGCGCGGGCTCGATCTCCTCCAAGAGCTCGATAATATCGCTCTAAAAGATGCGGATTTTCCAGGGCCAATGCCGCGTCGAGCAGGATCTCGACCAAAAGGTGACCCAGGAAACTGGGCCGCAACCCGTCCTGATCGCGCAAGGCGTCGCGGACCATTACGGTCAGTTGCCAGGAAAGTTCGGCAAAAGCCCGGGTATTGTGAAATCGGGCGTCTTCATCCAGGTGCCGCCGCACTCCGCCGGCCACTGCCGCCGCCACCGGATCGGCATCGGCCAGAAACGGCTCGACGTGCTTGATCCGCAATCGCACCCGGCGATCGGCGACCGCCAGCCAATCGGGCACGCCGGCGCCGGCCGCGAAATACGGCCGGTCCAACAGCGGCAGGGCGTGGGCAAAGTAATTCATAAATTTACCGCAAATATTGACTTTATAATCTATAATTATGCTGAGGGAGATACGATTATGAAATGCCTGTTTTCTCAGTACCGCGGTTTTTTGCCATTGATGACTTTGTTGATCGGAATTGTTCTGGGCGGCTTTCTTCCGCACATACCCTTGCACGCCGTGGCCACCGATCGCGGCGAAACCTACATCATCGCCACCGGTCTGCTCGATACCGACGTGGAAGCGGTGTATTTTCTCGATTGTCTTACGGGCGATTTGTTTGCGGCGAGACCATAGGAAGACAGGGCTATGCATACTGGGATCGAGCCCGCTGGAACACCCGCACGCCAACCCAAGACGTGTGCGTCCGGTTGGAGTCATATCCTTCCGCAATGTTCAGCCGATTCCTCCGGCGACAAAGCCTTAAAAGATTATGGTTCGCAACGTGCTTTCAGGATTTTCAGGGCCTCGATAAGTGCCCGGGCTTTGTCTTGGGTTTCCTGGAATTCAGCCATGCGGGTCGGAATCGGCGACAATGCCGCCGCCCGCGTGGAAGTAGCATCGGCCGTCCTTGATCACAATCGTGCGAATGACGATGCTTAGATCCATCGGCCCGGCGAAATCGAGATAGCCGATGGCCCCGGAATAGATGCCGCGTTTGACGGGCTCCAGCCGGTCGATGATTTTCATGGCTTCGATCTTTGGCGCGCCGGTCATCGAGCCGCCGGGAAAACACGCCCGGATCAGGTCCAGTGCGTCGCGTCCTCGGGCAAGCCTGCCGCGGATCGTCGAGACCATCTGAAACACGGTGGCATAGTCCTCGATCAGCATGAACTCGGGCACCTCGACGCTGCGAAACTCGCATACGCGGCCGAAATCGTTGCGGACCAGATCGACGATCATCAGGTTTTCGGCCCGATCCTTGGGCGAATCGGCCAATTCCCGCCGGAGCCGCCGGTCTTCTTCAGGACTTGCGCCGCGGGGCCGTGTGCCTTTGATCGGCCGGCTTTCGGCAATACCGTCGGCCCCCAGCGAAAGAAACCTCTCAGGCGACGAAGACACGACCTGCACCTCGGGAAAATTCAAAAACGCGGCGAAAGGGGCTGGATTGACCTGCCGCAACTCCTCATACAAATCCCAGGCCGCCCCGCCGATAAGCGGAGCGTCCATGCGCCGGGTCAGGCAAACCTGGTACACGTCGCCCGCGGAAATATGCTCCTTTATCGTTTCAATCTTGCGGCAGTAATCGGCCTGGTCGCACTGGCCGTGGATGTCAAGCGTATGCGTAGGACGAATTTGTAATTCGTCATGGACGGATTAGTGAAATCCGTCCTACGGGATGTCGGCAATGGATTGAAAATCGGCAAGCCGAGTTAAGCATCTTTTCGCGATGATTTCGGCGTGTCCTGCGCGCCGCCTTTTCATCTTCGCCCCGGCCGAGGATCGACAAATAAGTCCGGCCGCTGGAATGACAATGGCCCAGAACGGTGGAGCAAAACATGAGGTAGATATCGGGCAAGGCAAGGTCGTCCGCGCCGGCATCGGGCAATTCTTCGATAAAGTAGCCGGCCTCGTATCCAAAATATCCAACCGCGCCGGAGAGAAACGGAACCGGATGATCGGCATACTGGCGGTAATCGACGCGATGGGCGGCAAGCAGTTGGCGCAAATCCTCAAAGGGCGAGGCGATTCGATGCGTCGTTATTGGCTTTTCCAACTGCCGACCGTGGGAATCGGCCAGTTCGATAACTTCGATATTCGCCTTTTCAGAAAGCTGGAGGCTAGAGGCCGGAGGCCGGAGGTTTGTGGTAGAAGCAGATTTCTGAACCCTGAACCCTGAACCCTGAACCCTTTTTACGCGATAAACCATCGTGGGATCGCCGCCGATAAAAGAATAACGCCCAAGCCGGCCGGATTGTTTTGCACTATCCAGCAAAAATGAATAAGCCGCATGGCGATAGAGTTCGTAATATCGCCAAAACGGCAACATCAGCGGCACTTCGTCGAGTAAATGACAACAGGCCGGCGGTATTCGTATCTGGGCATCATTCATTTGCTGTAAATCTTAGGTGTAAAAAGGAAAAAAGGGAAAGGGGGAAAAGGGGAAATCCATGATAGAAACGTCCCGCAAAATGTGCGCAAACGTCTAAAAACACACCAATGGCTGATCTTTTTTTACTGCGGGGACTATTGACAAAGCACGGTTTGCCGGTCATAAAAGAAGGTAGAAAAAATTCCTTTCATCTTTTCTGCGAGGAGGGTAAATCATGGCCACGTTCGTGATGTTGGGCAAGTACACCCCCCAGGCCTTGGCCGATCTGAGTCCGCGGCGAACCGATAAGGCCGTGGCGCTTATCAAAAAGCACAAAGGGGAGTTGGTATCGATGTACGCCGCCCTGGGCGATAACGATTTAGTGCTGATTCTCGAATTTCCCGGCGTGGAAGAAGCGATGAAGGCATCCATCGCCTTGACCAAGATGACGGGCATAGCCTTTAACACCTCGCCCGCCGTGCCGGTCGAAAAATTCGACAAGTTGACGGAGAAATTGTAAGAGAGGGATTGGGAATTGGGGAATTGGGGATTAGAAAGTTTATTGAGTCTCAGATTGATTATGTTACGTTGGGACGGGAGTTGTACTCCCGTCCCGAGAGGAAATAGGGGCGACAGTACAACTGTCGCCCCAACTCAATGTGACTTTGACAATCTAAGACCCAATAGCCGCGAGCGGGCACCGACCGAAGGTTGGTTGGCGAGCGAGCCGGCAACCGCTTGCGGTTTCTCATTGTCCACAGTCTACAATCCCCAATTCCCAGTAAGACGACTTTAAAAGTCGTCCTACAAATTCTCGATTCTTATTTGTTCGGCAACTCGAAGGTGATGTCGCCTTTCTGGGTATGCTGGTCATAAGGCGCGCCGCCATCGTCGATTCCGTCGGGACCAATGCTATAAATAACAAGCTTGCCGTCAGCCTGTTTTAAGCGGATCGGCTTGCCATCGAACGGATCGAGCGGCACAAAGGCGATGAAATCGGGCACCAGTTCGTCAATTTTTTCCGGATACTTTCCGTTCTTAGCGTGATAGCGGCACATGGCCAAGGCAAGTTCGACAATCCGGCGCTGCGCGTCGCCGCGGGCCATAGTTTCAGCTTGCCTCTCGAACCATGGCAAAATTAATGGAAGTAGCAAAGATTGCTTTTTATCTTTACTATTAGTAAATAATTTTGGCCACTCATCTTTGGTTTGATAATAAGGTCTGTCCGCAAGTTTATTAACTTCTTCTGTATACCAACGATTTGCCTTGATATCTTTGTCCATAAAGAAGATGCGATAAATAAAGGAATTTCCTATTATATCTTTTCCGGAAAAATTATTGTCTGGCAACTTTAGAATGCTATATATATTTTCTATTTCACAAAAGGCATTCAGCCTTAAAGCTTCTTCGAAACGAAATGCACGCTGCATCAGCTTTTGATAGGAAATAATAGTATTGATTTTCACAATATCTAAATCTTCGGAGTGAAGTTGACGTGAATCTAATATAGACTGTAACGTTTCAATTGCCATTTTGTCGAGACTGCATCCTACCAAGGCCATGACCATAAACGGCTCCTCAGCGGTGTGTGCAGCAAGTACAAACATGGCATTGACATCTTTCATGGCCGTTTGAAAATCCCCCGTAGCTGTTTTCCATCGGGCGTGGAGTGCTAATAATCTTGCGACGCCATGCGCGGTATTCGATTCCGGCAATATTATAGAATAACTTGGGCTATTATAATCATGCTCGAAATAGCACCCAGGTTTTCGCGTAGCTTTAAATATCAATGAAATCGTGCCGGATTGTTTCTGTAAAAAAAGCGCTAAGTCGGGGTCATTGAGATCGAAATCCAGCTTGTCCCCTGAGTCTCCTGAATCAAGCCATTTTACCCAGGGCGTTACGTCGATATCATTCAGCCCTTTTTCATGTTGTTCCGTTATCCTATTTCGTATTGCGGTCGATAAGGAGACGTAAGCCTGCTCGTAGAACAATGCGGCGTTATCGTTATCGGGTACGCGCGGCGGCATGGCAGTCAAGGCTATGGCTCCCGCTTCGATCCGCAGCGAGGCCAATTGCTGCCTGGCCGCCAGATCGAGGTTCCAAATCGTCATAAGGTGCAAAGCTACGGCTATTCCCAAGGCAAGCATTAATTTACCTCTGGGCCAGGTAGCAGCGGGAACTATTGCCGTCTCGTCGGTTTTTTGTCTCAGTCCGACTATGCGTATCCATATCACACCAACCACATACGAAAGCATTAGCGCCAGAACCGGATAGAACCACACAAAATCGGGCATATAAGAGAATTTGAATATTCCCAACTTGATAGTCAAAACAAAGTATGCCAAAAAAACAATAAAACCAAAAGGCACCCAAACTGCTAAACGCAGCCAGCGGCGTCGTCGTCGTGCTGCGCATGCAATAACTGTTGTTATGAATAGTAACGACACGGCCAAATTTTCGATCCATAATAAAACGCAACCCATGATGGTTCTCCCTGTGAAAGTTGGGGCGACGGTTGAACTGCCGTTCCAACAAGCTTCACGGCAATAAATTATTGGGATTAATGATTTGATTTGTTGGGGCAGGTGAAACTGAAATTCTGGGATTCATAACTATGTTGGCGCCCGCACATCAACAGCAATGCTTCGCGGCGCGCGTCTGCTTCGGACATCTCCGGCAAAATGTTTCGGATTTGCCGGGTGGTTTGCTCGACTGAAGGGCGAATGTCGGCAAGTCGGAAATTCAAATCGGTCTCCGAAGCGGCACTGATCGAAAGATTGATCCATACCGCGGCGACAATCGCCGCGGCGGCCGCGAAACGCCAAAAATCGAGCCGGCTCTCGCGGCGCAAGCGATTGTGTACGCCGGAGGTTATTTTCTGCCGGAGTTCGGCCGTGGGCTGTGGAGCCGATCGAGCGGCCAACTCGCGCTCCAGGCTTTCAAGTTCCGGCGGAAGTTGCCAATCGTTCATCTTACTTTTCCATTAATGCCCGTAGTAGGGTGCCATGCCCACGCTTATCGTGGGCATGTCGGACGTGCGAAAAAACCACAGCATGTCCACGCAATCGTGGACATGGCACCCAGCTTTTCCATGGTGCGTTGCACGCACCCTACAATAATATTTTCCGCAATTTTTCCAAGGCATAACGATATCGGCTGGCGGCCGTGTTGATGCTGATTCCCAGCACCTCGGCGATTTGAGTAAAGGTCAACTGGCCGTCGATTTTCAGTGAAATCACTTCGCGTTGCTCCTCGGGCAGTTCCTGCAAGGCTTGCTCCAAACGATCGGCGAAAGGGTGATTGGTTTCATTTGGGTCTGTTTTGGCTTCGATATCTTCCACGGCAGGCGACGACGCCGGTTCGCGGTTTCGACGCTCGGCACAGCGTGCCGCCGCGCGGCGCAAGGCCGAAAACAAATACGCCGTTAAATCGTTGACGCCAGTCAGCGTTTTGCGTGAACGGACCAAGGCCGTAAAAACCTCTTGCACGGCATCCTCGGCATCTTCGCGGCGGACCAATATACCAAAGGCCGTTCGGTACAGTCGCGCACCATATTGGTCATACAATGCGGCAAATGCCCGCTCATCTCCGGCGGCCAGGCCTCGAAGCAGCGGGTCATTTCCGGCATTGGTCATTCAGTGCTCCGCTATTATAGAAGAGCGGATTTGCGGGCGAATTTGTCTAAGGAGCTCTAACAAAACCTTATATCCATCTAAAAATGCCCTCACCCCTAGCCCCTCTCCCAAAGGGAGAGGGGAGGTTTTGTTAGAGCCTCTAAAATAATTTGGTTAGAGGCTGGAGGCTGAAGACGGGAGGCTGATAGGTGGGAAAGTATAACCATTTATCAAGTTCCAAAGTGGGCAGTAAACTGCCCACCCCTAAAAATCCACCAAAAGCCGCGACCGACCAACCTTCGGTCGGTGCCCGTCGCGGCTTTACACCTATTCCGGCCGGGTCATGCGCCAGGGGTCTAGGGCTTCGTTGAGTTGGGCTTCGGGCAGAATTTGCTTTTCAATACAGAGTTGGCGGATGGTTTTGCCCGTTTTGAAGGCCTCTTTGGCCAAGGCGGCGGCCTGTTCGTAGCCGATGTAGGGCGTCAATGCGGTTACCAGCGATAGGCTGTTTTCCACGGCCGCCTGGCAGACTTCGGCATTGGCCTCCATGCCGGCCAGACACAGCGTGGTGAACGCCCGCAGGGCGCTGGACATCAGGCGGACGCTTTCCAGGGCCACGTCGGCCATGATGGGCATCATCACGTTTAGCTGGAACTGCCCGCCGGACGAGCCGCAAAGCGATATGGTTTGATCGTTGCCCATCACTCGGGCGGCCACCTGCATCAGGCTTTCGCACAGCACCGGATTGACCTTGCCGGGCATGATCGAGCTGCCGGGTTGCAGATCGGGCAGCTTGATTTCGTAGAATCCGCAGCGCGGCCCGGACGACAGGAGGCGGATATTGTTGGCCACGTTAAACAGCGTGACGGCGATGGTTTTCAGTTGGGCGTGACATTCGACCAGGGCGTCGCGCTGGGCGTTGGCCTCGAAGTGATTGACCGCCTCGATAAAGGGGATGCCGGTCCTGCGCGGCCAGGACTTCGCTCACGCGGTTGCCGAATTCGGGATGGGTGTTCATGCCCGTGCCCACCGCCGTGCCGCCGACGGGCAGTTCCAAAAGGGCTTCGATGGCCGTGGCCGCCCGGGTAACCGATCGCTCCAACTGCCGGGCCAATCCGCCGATTTCCTGACCCAGGCTCAAGGGCGTGGCGTCGGCCAGGTGCGTGCGGCCGATTTTGAGGATCTCCTGCCATTGCCGCGATTTTTCGGCCAATACCGAGGCGCAGCCGTTCAGAGCGGGCACCAAATCCTCGTGAATCGCCAAGGCCAGGGCCACGTGAATGGCGGTGGGAAAAATATCGTTTGTGCTTTGGCCCATGTTGACGTGGTCGTTGGGATGGATCGGCTTTACGCGGCTCGATGCGGTCGCCGCCGGCAAGTTCGGTTGCCCGATTGGCGATCACCTCGTTGGCGTTCATGTTGCTCGACGTGCCGGAGCCGGTCTGATAAACGTCGATGGGAAACTGGTCGTCGAAGCGCCCGTCGGCCAATTCGCGGCATGCGGCCAGCAGGGCCTCGATCTGTTTTTCATTCAAGCGATAGGGGACAGTCCCATTTTCGCCGGGCGAGAATCCGGACTGTCCCAGTTTGCCCAAATCGCGATTGATAATAGCCGCGGCGAATTTTACCAGTCCCAGGGCGTGGATCAGTTCCTTGGGCAGGGTTCGGCCGGAAATGGGGAAATTATCGACCGCCCGTTGGGTATGGGCGCCGTAATAGGCGTTGGCCGGCAAGCGGACCTCGCCCATGGAATCGTGTTCTATGCGAAATTCGGACATATGTGCACCTCGGTTGATGGGGCGGGAAATCAATTGTCGCCTCAACGATATTTTCAAACCATTTCTAACCACAATATCCATATAATCGGATTATTGCAATGTTTCCTGCTCACCCCGCACAAGAAGGGATGGCATTAGGTTGACAGTTTCATATTGCGCAACCAGAATTGAATGTTTGGATAGAAAGTATGATATAACCGGTCCTGCGTCATCCTGATGCAGCGAAGGATCTCAATAGAAAATGACAGATTCTTCGCTATGCTCAGAATGACTAAATATTTTGGGATAAGATCTCAATCAAATATCAAGCAACGAAGTTAAAACGAAAAACCTTTCAAGGAGACTCCTGTGACTGCCCCGTGGATTACTTATCGGCCGGAACTGAAGGTATTGGATTGCACAGTGCGCGACGGCGGGCTGGTGAACGATCACATGTTCGAGGACGGATTTGTGCGGGCCATATACAACGCCTGCGTCGAGTCGGGCATCGACTACATGGAAATCGGTTACAAGGCCGACGGCAAGATCATCGGCCGCGACAAGTTCGGCGCCTGGAAATTTTGCAAAGAGGACGACATCCGCCGGGTGGTGGGCGATAATCCCACGCCGCTGAAACTCACTACGATGATCGACGCCGGCAAGTGCGACTGGCGCAACGACGTGCTGCACAAAAAAGACAGCGTGCTAAGCATGATCCGCGTGGCGTTCTACGCCAACCAGGTCTCCGAAGCCATGGACATGATCAAGGACGCCAAGGACAAAGGCTATGAAGTCTCGGCGAACATGATGGCCGTGACTACCGTGAAGGAACAGGAAATCGACCAGGTCCTGGAAGTGCTGGTCACATCGCCGGCCGACGTAATCGTGGTCGTGGACAGCTACGGGGCGATGTACGCCGAGCAGGTGGAGTTGATGGTTAAAAAGTACCTGGATTACGGCAAGCCATCGGGCAAGCAGGTGGGCATCCACGCACATAACAACCAGCAGTTGGCGTTTGCCAACAGCATCGAGGCCATCATCCACGGGGCGAACCGCATCGACGCCTCGATGGCCGGACTGGGACGCGGGGCGGGCAATTGCCCCATGGAACTTCTAATAGGTTTCCTGCGCAATCCCAAGTTTAAAATCCGGCCCGTCTACCAGGTGATTCAAGAGCAACTGCTGCCCTTGAGCCGCAACGTGGAATGGGGGCCCTTTGTGCAATACAACATCACCGGCCAGCTCAACGAGCATCCACGCACCGCAATTGCCGCCCGCGGCGACGGCGAACGGAGAGATAACTATACCGACTTCTATGATCGCTTGACGAGCGACATATAGTACATCGCCAGGGCGAAGCCCAGGCAGATATTCAATATCGCAAATACAAGCGTTAATACCATCGCAACCCGACCTTTCCGATGTAGAAGGCGTAGACGGCTATATCAAATATAGATCAAAAAAAATGAGGGATGGCGGAATAAAAAGGCGCAGTGCTAGCGGTCGGGCAATCGAGTAGGGACCGGTTGCTATTAATCGATATTAGCGATGCATCGATTATTAAGGCGTCGTCGAAAATAGACGAATGCGCTTATGAGTCCAGAGGCCAGCAGCATTAACGTGCCCGGCTCGGGCACAGCCAGGGCATAATCGCTGAAATCGGTCACGGTGAAACTCGCATAGCCGCCGTTGCAGGTCAAGTCGGTGGCGTCGAACGGTCTCCATGCACCGCTATCATAATGCCAGACGTTGATGTCGTTCCTGGAAATGTCCGGGCCGACGTCGAAGGAAAGATAGGCCGGATTGCTAGCCGTAATATCATAGTTGGACGTAATCTGCCAGTCGCTCAAGAGAGTTTGGTAATTGGAATCAAGAATTGATTGCAAGTCTAACAAGGGCTGGCCGCTGATGGCCGAGGCGGTAAAATTGATCAATGTGTCTGTAGTTGTTGGGGTAAAACTTGCTCCGAGCAGCCCATCTATCAGTAATCGCTGGGTACTTTTCAGATTGATGGTTGTTTCTGTGCCGGTAGAGCCCAGTTGCGCCGCAGAGGCTGTAAATGTGTGATCAGTCGCGTTCCACGTGCCGCCGATGGGCTGGCAAATGCCACTGCCGCTCCAAGCGGCGGAGATAGGCGAATAAGGGCCTGCCAAGGGATTCGCATTCGCTCCGGCCAAGATGCGGACCGTGCCATTGTTAGTGATCATGCCTAAGTAAGTGTTCGGGCCGATTACGGGGTATGGACCAAATTCAGAGCATGCAGGTAAAGCTGCTGTTTCGAAAACTTAAGGTATCTTGACGTTCCGAGACCAATCACTAGATTGAGGGGAATGCGGCGAGGTGCCTATCCGTTTACGGAGCGAAACAATGTCGAAGAAGATCGAAATAAAGTGGTTGAACGAACCAGAAGAACATGACTATCCGGCAGCTCTATCGTACTTATGCCTGCTCTACGACGAACAGACAGCCATCACCTATGTGAATAAATTGAAACTCGCATTAATATCCGAGTTCAAAGCAAAGGATATTTTCAGGGCGTCCGGTTTATCATTGCTCGGGGTCAGCAATGCGCATGTCGAAAAGGATCAACAGAAAATACAGTCGGGGTGCGCGTTATCGCCTCTACTACTGATAAGAGATTCAATCAATGGAACAGTGATCATTGCGGACGGATATCATCGATTATGCGCAGTCTACTCTAATGATGAAGATGCGGTAATTCCATGTAAAATCGCGTAGCGCCGTCGGCTAGAGGCCAGATTTGTAGAAAGCGTCCGCAGTTGGACGCCTTGGCCTGACCCCGAACACAACGAGAACGTCAACCAGCGGCTCCTGTGTCAAGAACCGTAATGTTTCCGGCACAGGCCGATTAAAGGAACCTATTTCGGAACGCTCGGGAACCTTACGCTTCAGATCACACCTCATTCGTGTGACGAACAGATGCGACAAACCGCCACAGTTTCACGGGTTAAGGTGAACCCGAAGGAACCAGAACGCTATGGACCAGCACAATCGCTGGCTACTGAGACACCACTCTGCCCTGTCACAAGAGGCAACAGGTTGTCAATCTGCATTGGGTGCCAAGTCATCATGGGTGGCCGTATTCCGCATTGTTGTCGGTGAGTTGCGGGGCGATGGCAACCTTCTCGGCCCGCAACATCATGATCAATGATTGCGTCTCGTGCGGTTCCTGAAGCTTCCGTCCACTCGCGAGCCCATCGATCCACGAGACGGGCCAGTCTGCCTTAACCTGGGTCGCTGTCATCTGATCCGTGATGTCCGCTCCGCTCAGCAGCAGCCATTGCCCGGGCTTCAGCTCGGCGCCGCCTTCCAGGCGGATAGTCGCCACCTTGGGTATCTGGACGGTCGTTCCGTCGGTGGGAGTGCGGTTGAAAGTCGCGGTTCCCACCTCTTGAATCTTCGAGAACGAGGCGGCGAAATCCAAGTGTACTGCCCCCGACCGATCCGCAACGGGCCGCAGCCGAAGTACCGTCCCTTCGGAAACAACACGGATTTGCGGCTTGTATGCGGTGGCGAAAGGGCCAACCACCGGCACGACTCCGACGACAAAGGGGCTCTGGGAAGTATCCGAAACGAGAGCCGTTTGCCCGCTGAAAAGCGTGACCTTGGGGGCCTGAATCATGTTCGAGCGTTTGTCTGCCCGACAGCAGTCGATCAATTTCTCGCCCTGTTCTTTGTCCACGATTCGAAAGCGCATGGGTGAGTCTTTCTCGATCAACAATTGCGCCCGAGTCACATGCGTGCCTTCGTGGCTACCCAAAGGGCGATCGAACGAGGCGGGCTGAACGGCGTCGGAGTTGGCCAGGCCGGCCTGATCCACATTCAGAGGCGACATCGTCGACTCCGGCAACACCTCTTGGAACACCTTGTCACCAATCGTCAAAAACCGGGTCTCAATGGCAATCTGGTTGGAAGTGCCAAACTTGCGAAGGGCATCCAGTGCGTCGGCAGCCCGCTTGTGTCCGGCATTGGCGGCTCCAATCACTAATTCGTCGCCGTCCTTAAGCCACAGCACCTGTTCGGGCTGCGGGGGTTTGTACTGATCGCCTGCCACGCTGGCCATGAAGAGTCTTACGAGTTGTGCCAAGCTCTCCTTGGCGGCCGGCTCGCTCAAGCCATCCGCCTCTCGAATTTTGGAAAGCACGTCTTTCACAGAATAGGTCTTGGCATAGTAAACCGTATCCGGCGGCGTCTTATTGCAGAGAGCCGAATCACCGGCGCCGCGGCCGGAATTGGCAGGTGCGGCATTGGCATCGAGTGGATATGCGACCAACCCCTGCGAAATTGCTTGATATGGAACCGTGGGACCTTCGTCAGCCGAGATGACCTTGGCCGCGCCAGGAAACACGGCAACCGCCGCCAACAGCGCTACGGCCCAGCACCACCACGGAGTCCGCCGGCAACCTCCTTGTTCGATCTTCATGATTCGCTCCAATCTTCCTTGATTGATCGCACGAACGCCAGGAAACGGCGACGGGATTATTACGCCCATTCGTACTAGCGTCAAGGCCACACATTTGATGTTAACCGTTTCCTCGGTTCTCCTGAAAAACCACAATATTACAACGTTACCTGCCGTGATTGTTTGGGAAGGATGGGAACTTTCCGTAGATTCGAGGCATCTAAAAATCAGAGAAACAACCGTGATCAACAACGGATGGGTATTTCGATGTTTACTGCACCCGACGGTTCTCGTCTGGTCGGGTATGCCCGTGTCAGTACGGGTGGCCAAGACCTCGATCTTCAACTCGACGCGTTGGCGAAATGCGGCGTTGCGAAGGAACTTATCTTTACAGACAAAGCCTCTGGTGCATCACGTGACCGCATGGGGCTTGATGCATGTTTCAAGGTGCTTCGTCGTGGTGATGTTCTTATGGTTTGGCGGCTTGACCGTCTCGGACGGTCTGTACGGCATTTAGTCACGTTGATCGATCAGCTCAAAGAGTTGGGCGTCGGTTTCCGATCGGTCTGCGACGGTGCCATCGATACCACAACGCCGTCGGGCGAACTTATTTTCCACATCTTCTCCGCGCTCGCCCAATTCGAGCGGCAACTCATTCAGGAGCGAACTAAAGCCGGCATTGCAGCCGCAAGGGCTCGGGGCCGAAAAGGCGGGCGTCCGCCGATGAAGGCGACTGAGCCGAAGGTTGTCCTTGCCAAGAAGCTCTATCAGGACAAATCCATCTGCCTGGATGACATTTGTGCCACGTTGAAGATGTCGAAATCCACCCTCTACCGCTATGTGGCAATGAGGTCTGTCGATGACGCGGGACCCGACAAGCAAGCCGGTTAATGGCACACGTTTTCCGGCGAGGCCAGACTTCTCACGCGCGTTCACAAACGTACGCCTTGATCCAAAACCGAACATCGGCGGAGACTTCAGTCAAGGCTCAATTCCCAACAACCGTCATGTTTCCGACACGGTTCGATCAAAGGAAGGAATTACAGGACTATGCGTAACCTGCGGAGGGGTGTCGCTACCTACGCGTGCAGCGAAGACGCGCTGCCCTCCTGTCAAGGGGTTCAGTTTGTCTCCGAGCGTGTTTTATTCGCGCTGCATTTTCATGAGTTTTCGGGACTTTGATTGAGAGACGGCAATGCGCAGAGGCTTTAAGGTTGGCCCTCCAACAATAGCTGTGCTGGTGACACCGACACGCCGGCTTCCTTGACGACGGCAAATTGATCGAGTTGCGAAAGATCGTCCAGTTGCAGCAGACCGGCCATGTCAACCACCGATTGCCACTGATCGCCCAGGGCTTGAATGTACGTTGAGACTGCCGAGGCCAATGTCTGCTGAGATGTGACGACATCGTTGAAATCTACGCTGTCCGCATCCTGCTGGTATCGCTGGTAGATGGCACGATAACTTTGCACTTGATCCTGAAGAATTTGCGTGCGGTAATAGTCGAGAAGGACACGTTGGGATTGGTAGCGGGCAAAGGCATCGGCCAACGAGGTCGCAAGCTCATTGCGGGTTCGGTTGTACTCTTGAGAAGCACGCATCAAAGCCGCGTCGGCCGACATGATGTTGCCACGATTGCGGTCGAACAACGGGATTGGAATGCCGGCGTGCAAGTTGTAGGCCGTGCCGAATGGCGCTACAGTGTTGTCGTGCTGGATGGACGCATCCACGTTGATGTCGGGAACCCACGGCGTCATCTTAGCCAATTGCAGGAGACGTTGCGACTTGACGACGCCATTCTGCGCAATGATTAGGTTGGTGTGGTGGTCCAAAATCCACTGCCAAGCGGCCTGCTGGTCGAGACTCTGGCACGGAGATATTCACGTCGCCGACCAATTCCACCGGGGCCATCTCGGGCGCGCTGAGAGTGGCGGCCAGCCGACGCCAGGCGGCACCGTACTCGTTCTGGGACTGGATCAGTTGGGCTCGCGCCTGAAGCACCAAAACCCGCAACTGCAAAGGTTCGTAGGGGGCTGCCTGGCCGGTCTTCGTGCGTCCGATCTGTGCTCGATACACTTTCTCGGCGAAT
Source organism: Pirellulales bacterium (assembly GCA_963844755.1). Taxonomy (GTDB): domain Bacteria; phylum Planctomycetota; class Planctomycetia; order Pirellulales; family Thermoguttaceae; genus JBEKIK01. The sequence goes on along the minus strand of CAWJPM010000003.1, from coordinate 44,804 downwards.
TCCGACAACGCACGATTGACTTTGATTCGCTCCCTGGCCACAAGCACGGCGTAGTAGTTGGAGCGGACTTGAGTAATCAACTCGTTGCGAGTGCGGTGCAAGGTCAGTTCGGCGTTCTGCACATCGACGTTCGCTGCCTTCCGCGCCAGCGCCAACTTGCCGCCGGTGGGAATGGTTTGCGAGATGCCGACGCCCTGAAAGCCGGCGGTGTCGCCCGTATTGACATTATCTTCCTGAAAGGCGACGGTTGGATTGGGATAAGCGCCGGCTTGGATCGCGGCTCCTCGGGCCGCTTGCACGTCGGCCATCGCCTGACGAACCACGGGTTCTGCCGCAGTGCCATGTCCTGCAACTCGGCCAACGACAACCGCCCAGCGCCTTCGGCAGGTTGCATCGCCGCAGGCAATTCTGGCAATGCCCGAAAGAGTCGCTCGATCTCAGCAAGCCGCTCCGGCTGCGGCTGTCGAGGATCGAACGGGCGGCAGGCGAATTGGTGGAGCCTCGCTGCCAGGCAGGTCGCTGGGAATCTGCAATGGTTGATGCGAGCCGGTTGTTGGCTCAGCAGACGGTTGGGGAACGGCTTCCAACGCTGAGGTGGACGGAACAGACTGAGTGAATGCCGCCGTGTGAACGCCAGTGTCAGTAGGGGCAGCCGTCAGCTCGTTGCCGATGGTGCTCACGGCCTGACTGGTAATCGACGCTTTGTTGTTGGACAGGGGTCAACTTGCGGTTTCGTCGTCGCGCAACCGACGATCAGGCTTCCCGACAACAAGCCAAGCAATATCCCAGCGCTGGCGCACCATCGTCTGTTGACGATACGGCGAGCACTCTTCCAACAGTTTCCGCTATGTAGTCCTGTGACGCACATAAGAGTCGATCGTTCGGCCGGCAGGTAAGGCCGATGACTGGGCAAGTCTGCGGCACGCGATTGGGATTCTGGTTAGTAATGTCTGGGGTAATCCTTACTCTTGTATCGGAGACGCCGATTGTGCCGCTCTTGTGATGCTTGGCTGGCCGCAGAATTCGACGTGGATTCTCCAATATGCTGGCGCATCGCATATTGCCGGACCATGACATTTGAGCCGAGCCGACGGACTGCCCGCAAAGTCTCTCTAGTTGCCCCACAGTGTCAAGTCAGAGTATGCCGCGGCAGCAATATCGTCTAAACCGTTGGTTGACGCTGCTTTTCCAGCCTTCGGTGCCCACCAGGAGAGTGGCAATGACTCACTGCACGCCGGCAGGAAGTCGGCCTCCCCCTCATGCTGCGGGCCCTCGACACCCATCATCCGTTCGCGGATCACACCTGCTCGCTGGTTTGGCGATGATCCCCTGTTGGGTTTCGGGAATTGACATGAATTGTTGGCAGAGGTATCCTGGAATGATAGGTATATTGGCTCGTTACGATCTCCCCGATCTGGGTTTCCACGGTAGTTGATCTGTCCATCGCGATGACACGCGGGAAGCGAAAGACGGCCTGGCTCGTCATTGTGCTTTATGCGACGACCGTCTGCGCCGGCGAGGGCTTGCATCTGCTACCCGGGTGTGGCCACGCGGTGCAATTGCCCGGCGGGTGGCTGTCTTGGGACGCATCGGTGAGCGACCACCATGCGTCCAAATGCTTGCACGACGACGTACTCGGCCATGCGATGGGCCCATCGCATTCGGCCCATGATGCCGACGGTTGCCCGATCTGCACGCTCGGCTCACTGCCGGTGTATGGCGGTTCAACTGCCGCCCCCGTTTCCACCGAGTTGATTCTCTGCAATGCGATTTGGTTATCGGAACCGAAAGTCTCTCACAGCGTCGGCTCGTCTTTCCTGAGCCGCGCCCCGCCCACGGTCTGAGTTGCCTCGGGGTATTCGCCGAAGGAGCTTGCGCAGGCTGGGACGAGGCGACAACATGTGCTGCATGAATGCGCGGCGCGTATCCCGCTCGCAGACCATGTAGCGCTGGACTGGCTCGCTGCCGCACCGGAAGCTCGTTCCGTGTTGATGAGGCACTTACGGTACGTCGCGTAGACAAGTACCCGAGCCAGGTTTTCATGCCGGTCGGTATTTCTCGGCTGTCGCGATGGCCTGAAGCGGCTGGCCTACGTGATCGATTCTATCGCAGAGCCTTGATCCTCGTTCCGCCTTGGCCGGATTCGAGCTACATCATCCAGAAAACGAAGGAGAGTGTCGATGACATCCGTCTATCGCGGATTGAAGGCCACCGTGCCGGTTGTGGTGCTGGTGGCGGCGGTTGGCGCGGGGATCGCGTATCGCGCGAACCTAGTGTCCTGGTGGGCCGGCATCACGACGCCGGTCGCGGCCAACGCATCGCCGGCCACCGCGCCCGAGTTAGCCGGGAAGAAGGACGCGTTGGCCTTGCCTGCGGACGTCGCCAAGCGGCTGGAAGTGCAGACCGAGCCGGCCCGGCCATCGACCGTGCCCAGCACGCTGGAGCTTTCGGGCTCGCTGATTCTGGATTCCGATCGGCTGGCGCATGTCCACGCCCGGTTCCCCGGCGAGGTCGTCGAGTTGGGCAACGCGGGCAACGGGTCGCGGCCGGTCGCCTTCGGGCAGCATGTCCGCAAGGGACAGGTCTTGGCGGTGATCTGGAGCCAAGACCTGGGCGAGAAGAAAAGCGAGTTGGTCGACGGCCTGTCGCAATTGCACCTCGATGAGGAGAGCCTGCAGCGGCTCAGCGACGCCTCAGCCGAAGGGGCTGTTTCCGACCGCACCCTCCGCGAGGCCCAGCGAAAGGTCGAAGCCGATCGGATCGCGGTCTCCAAGGCCTTGCGGACCCTGCAAAGCTGGCGACTTTCCAAGGAGGAAATCGACGAAGTGCGGGCCGAGGCCACCCGGTTGATCCGCGAAAAAATGCCCGACCGCCAGGAACTCGTCCAGCGAGTGGGCCCGCCTCGACGTGGTCGCGCCGCTGGATGGCGTGATCATCGAGCGCAACGTGGCCCTTGGCGAGTTGGTCGACACCACGCGCGACCTGTTCAAGGTCGCCGACCTTTCGCGGATGGGAGTGCTGGCCCACGCCTACGAGGAAGACCTGCCCACGTTGGATTCCCTGCCCGCTAGCCAGCGGGCGTGGTCGGTGACCGTCGGCTCCGGCAGCGACGCGGTCACGCGGATCGGCCGTTTCGACCAGGTGGGCTGCATCATCGATCCCAACCAGCACACGGCCTTGGTGATGGGCTGGGTTGACAACCCCGACGGCAAACTTCGCGTGGGGCAATTCGTCAACACGCGGTTGGAGATTCCGCCGCCGCCCGGCGAAGTCGTGGTTCCCGCGTCGGCCTTGTGCGAAGAGAGCGACCGCAATTGCGTCTTCGTGCAGTCGGATGGCAAATCGACGTACGTCCGCCGCAGCGTCGCCGTCACCCGCCGCCGCGGCGACAAGGTGTACATCCGCAGCCAGCCCACGCTCGAGGAGAAGCGTCGGGGGTTGGAGCCGCTGGCGCCGGGCGAGCAGGTGGTCGTGTCGCGGGTCGTCCAGTTGGCCGCCTGCCTCGACAGTCTACAACAGAACGCCGGCACACCCTGAGTAGATCCGAGGTAACTGATGATCAATCGTCTGGTTCGTTGGGCCGTGCATAGCCGGCTGGTGGTGATCCTACTGGCCGCGATGCTGTTGGGCTACGGAATCTACGCCTTCCGCGAGGTGAACGTCGAGGCCTATCCCGATCCGGCTCCGGCCATTGTCGAAGTGGTGGCCCGCTATCCCGGCGCGTCGGCCGAAGAGGTCGAGCGGCAGGTGACGATCCCGCTGGAGGTGGCCCTGGCAGGTATGCCCGGGCTGACCGTCACCCGCACGCAGTCGCTGTTCGAGTTATGCCACATCAGCTGCCAGTTCGAATACAGCCTCGATCCGGCCCAGGCCCGGCAGGAGGTGCTCAACCGTTTGAGATTGGCCGACCTTCCGGCGGGAGTAACTCCGGATATTTCGCCACGGTCGCCCACCGGCGAGATCTACCGCTACGTGCTGATTGGCCCCAAGGACTCCGCGGGACGCGACATCTACGATCCCAACGATATCAAGTCGTTGCAGGATAACACGCTGGAGCGGCTGTTCCGCCGACTGCCGCGCGTGGCTGATGTGACCAGCTACGGGGGGACCGTGAAACGCTACGAGATCCATCCCGACCCGCGCGGATGCAGCGCTACGGCATCACCTTGCAGCAACTCAAAGACGCTATCGCCTCGAACAATTCCAACGTCGGAGGCGACTACATCATTCAGGGCGGCGCTGCCCATGTGGTCCGCTCCCTGGGGCTTTTGGGCATGGGTCAAGACCCCATGGAAACCGCGATGGGCATGAAAGACCCCATCGCCGCGAGCAACTATCTCCGGGCCGAGGAAGAACGCCGCATTCGCGAGATCCGCCAGATCGTGCTCACCGCCACGAACAACGTCCCGGTGCGCGTCAACGACGTGGTCGAAGGTGGACCGCTGCAAGCCGATACGCCGCTGGATAGGCAGGGTGTGGTGATGGGCTACCAGACGCGCCTCGGACGCGTGATGCGGAGCCTGCCGGTGCGCGATGCCCAAGGCCGCGAAGTGCTCGACGCCCAAGGCCAGCGCGTCTGGCGCGACGAGGATGAAGTCGTCGAGGGCATTGTCCTGCTGCGCAAAGGCAACCAATCGCTGCCCGCCCTGGACGACATCCATGCCCTGGTCAAACAACTCAACGAATCCCCTGGTCGCCTGCTGCCGGGCGTGAAGATCGAGCCCTATTACGACCGCACCGACTTGATCCATGTTACCACCGGCACAGTTCGGGAAAACCTGCTTGCCGGGATGGGTCTGGTCTCGGTGGTGCTGCTGCTGTTCCTCAGCAACGTCCGCACCGCGCTGATCGTGGCCATCAACGTGCCACTGTCGCTGCTATTCGCCGTGGCCATACTCTTCCTGCGCGGCAAATCCGCCAATTTGCTGTCCATCGGGGCGGTCGATTTCGGCATCATCGTTGACGCCTCGGTAATCATGGTGGAGAACATCTACCGTCACCTGAGCACTGGCGCGCATGCCGATCTGCCCATCGATCAGCGGATTCTCCGGGCATCGGGCGAAGTACAGCGGAGCCTGGCGTTTTCCACGGCCATCATGGTGTGCGCATTCCTGCCGCTGTTCACCATGGCAGGCCCGGAAGGACAGATCTTCGGTCCCATGGCCGATACGTATGCCTTCGCCCTGGCCGGGGCCTTACTCTTGGCGCTGGTCCTTTCGCCGGTGCTCTGCGAACTATTCCTGTCAAAGCTCAAGCCCCGGCCCGACAATTGGCTGGTACGCACGCTGCAAGCTGCTTACCTACGGCAGTTGCACCGCTGCCTGCAGCATCGCGTACTGACGTTGGGGGTGTTCGCCCTGCTTGTGGCGGCAACCGCCGCGGCAGTCCCGATGCTGGGCCGCGAGTTCCTGCCCGAACTTGAGGAGGGCAATATCTGGATCGCGGGCACCTTCCCGCTGAAATCATCGCTGGAGGAAGTGTGCCAAGGGGTGAAAATCATGCGCGGCATCGTCAAACGCTATCCGGAATGTGAACAAATCATCAGCGAGGTCGGCCGTCCCGACGACGGCACCGATCCGGCGGGCTTCTACGGTACGGAAAGCTACGTGCCCCTGAAACCGCATGACCAGTGGCCCATTCCTCCCGGTCAGACTCGCCCCCGCACCAAGGATGAGTTGGTTGACGCCCTCAATCGCGAGATTTCCGAATCGTTGGTGGCCGTGGACTGGAACTTCTCACAGAACATCCGCAACAATGTCAACGAAACGCTCTCCGGTGTCCGCGGCGACAACGCCGTGAAGGTCATTGGGCCCGACCTGTTGGACCTGGAGCGCACCGCCGACCAAGTGGTCCGCGCCCTGCAGAATATCCGTGGCCTGGAGAACGTCGGCGTGTTCCACATCCTGGGCCAGTCGAACCTGAACCTACCCGTTGACCGCGACAAGTGCGCGCGGTGGAACCTCAACGTCAGCGATGTGCAGGCGGTGATCGATACGGCCGTCGGCGGCAAGGCCTTCAGCCAGATGATCGAGGGCGAACGGAGCTTCGATATTACATTGCGCTACCCCCGCGCGCTGCGATCGAACCTGGACGCAATCCTCGACATCCCGGTGGAGGTGAACAAGAACACGGTGGTCAATAGCCAGTCGAACGGACAGGGGGATACGCCCGTCAGCGGTCCCACGAGCGGTCCTTCGCCGACCGGCTCCAGCGTCGCGCTGCCGCCGCTGACCGGTTCGAGTTCCAACGCCCCCATGAACGACCTCAGCCGCACTCCGCGCCGCCGGCTGCGCGACCTAGTCACGCCACTTGGCCCGGACGGCCGGCTCGATGAGCACGGGTCGTTCCTCCAACGCGGGGCCTCGGACATCTACCGCGAGCAGGGCGAACGGCTCATCGTCGTCAAGTTCGACATCCACAACCGCGACCTGGCCGGCACCGTGGCCGAGGCCAAGGATGCCACCAAGGATCTTGTGCACGCACCCTGCCGGCTCGCCTGGGGCGGCGAATTCCAAGAGATGGAGCAGGCTGAATCGCGAATGCGTATCGTCATCCCCCTGGCCATGGCACTAGTGGCCGTATTGCTGTACATGGCGTTCGGCTCTCTGGTCGATGTGCTGATCGTGCTCTCCAATGTCGCGGCCCTGGCTTGCGGCGGCGTGTGGGCGCTGCTGTTGACGCAGACCAATTTCAGCATCTCCGCCGCGGTTGGGTTCATCTCCATCTTTGGCGTGGCGGTGATGAATGGCCTATTATTGGTGGCCGCTTTCCACCGCCTACGGTTCGCCGGCCTGCCGATGGATGAGGCCGTCCTGCACGGCGCGGCGCAGCGGCTGCGGCCGATGATGATGACCACGCTGACGGCTATGTTCGGTCTCGTGCCAGCCGCGATTTCAACGCAGATCGGCGCACAGAGCCAGCGTCCGCTAGCGATCGTGGTCATCGGCGGCATGATGATGGCGCTGCTGCTGAACCAGTACCTCACCCCCGTACTCTACAGCGTGTTCCGCTACCAGCCGCCCAGCAAAGAAGCTGCCGACTGGGGCGATGTCGAGTGATCTCCCCGTCTCGGCCTACTGGGGCAGGCGGCTGTTGGGTATGCTGGTCGAGCGAATTTATGGTTTCGTTAGGTTGACCTTCATCTGGTCGCTAAACCAAGGGTAGGGCGGGGGCGTCCCCGAATCATCACACCCGGCTTGTTGCGCACGTCGGTAACATCGACGAATGGCACTAGCTTAAGCAAAGTTCTCGGGTGGCAGCTGGTGAGCAGTGTCGCCAAGCGAAGTCGAGAAGGCTAAAAGCGCCCATACCACGCAAGAAAAGTGTGTGTGGCTCGGGCACGGGTTTGAGGTTATCGCTTAATGCCAGTAGTCCGCCGGGAATCGGTCAGTCCGGCCAAAGTCTATTGCTTCTGCCAAGTCACCGATGTCGGAGCAATTCAAGCCTTGGCCGACCTGGACGTCTTGCCGCGGGCCCGTTTGTCGGTGTCTTTGTCCAGGGCGTTTTGGATTTTCTCCGCGAGTGACTGAAGCGTATGACATGCCTTCTCTACGGATGTCCCGACATCCTTTAACAATTCAGCCGCCTCCGTCACCTCTTTGAGAAGGACCTTGTTGAACTCGGCTTTCGGCACGTTTTTCAGTGGCGGTTCGTGTCCTTCCAAACATTGTTCGTAGCAAGCCAGCCAGCGCCTTGCTATTAAAGTGAAATCTCGCACTGCAATTGCCGCAGTCACCGTTGTCTTCGGTTTTGGACGCCGTCCACCGGCACTGCTCTTAACGCCTCTGTCGTTCTGGATCTCCCGCCGCAGTTCGCGCGCCACTCCAGCCTTTGGCGATACATTCCACAGCGAACTTTTCCCAGCTCTTGTGGTTTTTCTCCTCATCAACGGTCAAAAGGCCCATTATGTGGTGAACGGTCAGGGTTCGGCCGAAATTCTGCAGTTTCTCCCATGAGAATCTGTTGGCCAACTTACGTGCACGCAAAAGAGTATTCTCTTTGTCCTGCTCGTAGCTAGTGGGCAGTTCAGATTTGGGGCGGTTGTTGGGGCTAGGCAGGCCCTTGGCCAGCTTCTGAATGAAATTCTGCCCGAAGCGCCGGCCATCGATAGGATACAAGATAAGAGCTTGACGCCCTACTGCGTGCCACCAATCCAGATTCTGCTTATCCTCATGCTGGAAGAGGCGATACAGCGCATCAAAGGCCTGCTGCATCTTTACCTTTTTGGGATGCCGCTCCAACCAGTCCTTAATCGTCTTGTACTCAGTAGTCGCAGTCTTCTTCTTTGCCATAGCGCTGGTATATGCATGCTTATTAGCCGGTAATCAGGGGACTTTCATACCCTCTCTATAGTAGTTCATGGCCGGCTATTTTGCCACTGGCCGGACGGTTGACAGACCAGATACCAGCCTAAAAGTGGTTTCTGGCTTTGGGAGCGGCTATTTGCACAATTTCGGACGCGTCGGACGCGCTTTTGCAGGGTTATTCTGATGGAGTCAAGGTTTTTTATTTAACCCTAGCAGCCTGCTGATAGAAGGGGCCGCAAAGATATTGGCAACGGGGGGAAGCCTTACCTGCCAACTGTTCCACTTTTTTCTGTCGCCCATTGCCTAAACAAAGCGGGCAGCACAAGTCCTTGAACCGGGGGACCGAGGGGTGATAGAGCCTGCATTTCTGTTGCCCGATCGGGTATTTATACCCAGGTGACGTATTGCCGCTGGACAGCGATCGATATGACGTCTTAGTCGCAACGTCTCTTTGCCCCAGGATCAGTCACAGACCGGATAAGTTATGTTTATAATTACATAAGCGCTTTTGTAAATATGCAATATTGCCCAAATTAACATGAAGACATTCAATAAGCAGTAACGAAGAAGCGGATTTCAAAGCGGCTCCCCAACGAGCCCCTCTAAACTTCTTGCGATGCCCTGGCGCTCGTTGCAGAGTTAGATGAGTAAATTTTATTGGCCTGCCAAGGAAAGGCGCAGAAAACGTTCCAGGGGCCTTATACGGGATTCACCGTGTCGCTGGCAGGAAGAAGGCCAAAGAGGCGACCGGGACGGTAAGTTTTGAGGCTTTCCCGATTATATAACCAGGCACGTCCCGGCCGACCGATGTTTTACCAAGGGTTGTCCATTGTGCGCCTCCGTTAAAAAGGCAATGATTGGGATGTAGAAATCTCTGTTTATATAGCGAAACCATCGAAAAAGCCAAAACGGTATATACCGTTTTGTGCGATCCATAATTTTGAAAATACCGCATTTTCCCGAGAGATAATGCAATCGTTTGAGAGCCCTTGCAATAGTAGTTTTCAGGGGTAAAATTTTGATATTCCTCGGAGAAAACAGGTTTTTCGGCAGTCTTATTGAACTGGCTCATAACCTCGAGGTCGCAGGTTCAAATCCTGTCCCCGCCACTTACACATAACCCCCGGGTCGCCTTGCGCGGCTGCGGGGGTTATTTTTTCGCGGTTTTTCGTATACTGGATGAACCGTTTGAATGCGTACACTTCGTTCGATGTGACACACTCCATCCGCTTGTAGAGCACTCCCCGCATTCCCAAGACGTCCCACTCAGGGAAACGGTCACCCCTCCACGCTCATTCCAGACCTTTGCACTTCACGGGATACCTGACCTTCAACTGCAGGTGTTCGGGACGGAAGGCCACTCACAAAATGTGACCGCCATTTCTGTAGGGAGGAGAAGTAACGTTCTTGCTCTAAACACTGGAGTATAACAAAATCATTATTCATTCCGATGCCGACACTTTTCGATTTACTTGCGCTACGGTTTTCAATGGTATTTCATCACTCGACTCCTGCCTGTTGGTTGCATAGTGATGGCAAATATTTACATGTTGTAGACCGCAAAAAAATCAGCCCTAAAAACTAAGGAGTTCTAACAAAACCTTCTATAAATACACCAAAGCCCTCACCCCCGGCCCCTCTCCCAAAGGGCGAGGGGAGGTTTTGTTAGAGTCCCTAAAAAAGATTCGACGGTTTGTGATTTAGATGACCAACAAATGAGGTTGCACAAAGGGTTGCAGACAATTTCTATACAAGCTCGCCTGTATATATATTAATTGCAGCATAATGTGATGATATTTGTACGTATTAAAACGAATTTAACTGCTATTCTGCCAGTGTTTACTCTATATATCATACCACTCTGTTATGGATGGATTATTCCCTGCCTAATAACCATATAAATAACATGTAAATAATACTAATTCCTCGCAAACCTTAATCTATATTTGTCTGACATTTGATTTTAGCAGGGAATCGTAAATTCCTCTTAAGTCATCTGGCGGGCGGGAAAGAAGCAAACGATTAAACTTCTTTCTTGAGTTGAGTGATCAAGCTATAAACGTGTGTTCATAGCCCATAACCTGCCCAGGTGCGAAGGGGAAATTTATGAGTCTAACCGTGCTCGTAGCGGACGACTCCAGCACGATGCGGAAAATCATTATCCGCTCTCTTCAGTCCATCGGCGTTCCCAATGCCACCGAAGCAAAAGACGGCGAAGAAGCCATTTCTATGTTCAAACAAGGAGGAATCGATATGGTTCTGACGGACTGGAACATGCCGGGAAAAACAGGCCTGGACGTCATCAGGGAAATCCGCGCCCAGGATGCAAATGTTCCCATCATAATGATAACCACCGAGGCGGAGAAGCGGCGAGTATTGGAGGCGATCCAAGTCGGGGTTTCCGACTACATCATTAAACCCTTCGATGCCGAAAAACTTCGCGAGAAGCTGAAAAAATTTATAAGTGTGTAATACGTGATAATTATGCAGATGCGATAAGGTGAGCAAATGACAACAGAAAATGACAGTATTATCGCAGAATTTGTAGTCGAGTCGCGAGAACACCTTGCCGATATCGAAAACCAACTCCTGGCCATCGAGGCGGCCGGGGCGAATATCGACGTGGAGTTAGTCAACAAAGTTTTTCGGGCAGTGCACTCGGTCAAGGGAGCGGCGGGATTTTTCGGTTTCACCGCTCTGGGCCAGCTCTCCCACGAGTTGGAAAACGTGTTTAACCTGATCCGCAATCGGCAGTTTGTCCCCGACGCACCTGCTACCAGCGTAATGTTGCAGGCAGCCGACGCGCTGCGGAATATGCTCGATGACATCGAGCACTCCAATGAGGTTGACATTTTAGAACACCTGACTGCTCTGCGTCAAATGATCGGCAGCGACAGCCCGCAGGAAACCGTCAAATGCGCCAATGGCCGAAGCCGGCAATGGAACGACCAAGCCTGAACAGCACTGCGACCAAGAAACCGCTGCGGAGAAACCCATTTCTCCCTCTTCAACCTCTTCTTTGCAGGCGGCGGATAAAGAATCACAATGCCATACCGTAGCCGACTCGAAACTGCTTGCAACGACTATATCGCCAGCAATCGCCAGATATAAGACGATTTATCCCAATCTGACCAACGGACGCCGGAGATGCAGGATCGCCGTTCGGCGGACAGCGGCGGGCGGCGGTCCACAGACAAAGCGCCCGGCGCAGGCGCCGCTGGCGACGCCAATATCCGCGTATCGGTGAGCGTGCTGGACAGCCTGATGAACCTGGCGGGTGAACTGGTTCTTGCCCGGAACCAATTGCTCCAAACGGTGGGTTCCAGCGACAGCGGATTGAACTCCGTGGCTGCCAGGCTCGACCAAGTCACAAGCGAATTGCAGGAAGCCATAATGCAGACGCGGATGCAGGCGGTGGGCACGGTCTTCAGCCGTTTCCCGCGAGTCGTCCGCGATCTGAGCAACCAACTCGGCAAACAATGCCAACTCCTTCTCGAAGGCGAGGACGTGGAGTTGGACAAATCGGTCATCGAGGCCATTGGCGATCCCTTGACTCACCTGATCCGCAACGCGGTTGATCATGGGATCGAATCTCCGGAAACGCGGACCAAGGCCGGCAAACCGGCGGCGGGCACGATTGTTTTACGGGCATTCCATCAGGCGGGCAAGGTGAATATCACCATCACTGACGACGGTGCGGGCATCAACATCGCTAAACTCAAGGAAAAGGCGATCACGCCTGGGTTTAATCCGGCCCGAGCAAGCCCCCAACATGAGCGACCGCGAGGCATTGCGACTGATATTCCATCCCGGCTTTTCCCTGGCGGAAAAGGTCACTGAGGTGAGCGGGCGAGGCGTGGGAATGGACGTGGTCAAGACTAACATCGAGAAATTGGGCGGCGCGGTCGGAATAGACACTGAAGTTGGGCGCGGCACGACCATCAACGTCCGTCTGCCGCTTACACTGGCCATTATTCCTTCCTTGATCGTCCGCTGCGGCGGCAACTGTTTTGCCATACCGCAGGCAAGCATTAACGAGTTGGTTCGCATCAAGGGTCACGAGGCGGCCGCCAAAATCGAGCGCGTCAAGCAGGCCGAGGTCTTCCGCCTGCGTGGAAACCTGCTGCCTTTGGTGCGTCTCGACGCGGCCCTGGGCATCAAGCACGAAGACGAACCTGCAGGACGACGCAGTGCACATTATCGTGGTCGAGGCAGGACATTTGCAGTACGGAGTTGTCGTTGACGGTTTGCACGACTCCGAGGAAATCGTGGTTAAACCTCTGGGAAGGCACATGCAGGACTGCCGCTGCCTGGCCGGCGCAACTATCCTGGGCGATGGTCGGGTGGCTTTGATTCTGGACGTGGTGGGCATTGCCTCTCACACGCAGCTTGTCCTGCCCGACGAAGACGATGTGCGCGGCGAATCCGACGCGGCGGTAGTTGCCGCCAACGAGAACCCAACTCCTCCTCCTATTCACTAATAATCCGCGACGAGCAATTCGGCATACCCATGGGAACAATCACCCGGCTGGAACGGATCTGCCGTGATCAGATCGACAGCGTGGGCGGCCAGGAGGTTCTCCAGTATCGGGGCGGTTCGCTCCCGCTTTTGACCCTCGAAAAACACATAAAGGCGGCGCCCCGCCCGGATACCGACAAAGTCTATGTGGTTGTGTTTAACGCTTTGGGCCGGGAAGTCGGCCTGATAGTTCCCGAAACTGATCGACATCCGCGAACTGCCGACCTCGGTTGATACGATAACGCTCCGCGAACCGGGTGTGATAGGCTCGCTGGTGGTGGACGGAAAAACGACCCGCCTGCTGGACTTGTTCGAATTGACCAGGCTGGCCCATCCCGCCTGGTTCGCCGACCGCAAGACCAATGCTGATACATGCAACCGCTCAAGGCGTGGGAGATGCGCCGACGATCCTCTTGGCCGAGGATTCCAACTTCTTCCTCAAGCAAGTATCCGGTTTCCTGAAAGACGACGGATACAATGTGGTCGAATGCGAGGACGGATTGGCCGCCTGGAATATGCTGGAAAGCTCGGACAAAAAATTCGATCTGGTCGTCACCGATCTTGAAATGCCGAATATGAATGGATTCGAGTTGTCTCGCAAAATCAAAGACGATCCCAGGTTCAATTACCTGCCGATCATTGCACTAACCTCCCTGGCCGGCGAGGAGGACATGCAACGAGGAATGGAATCGGGCATCGACGACTATCAAATCAAGCTCGACCGCGAACGGCTGCTGGCTTCGGTAGCCAACTATCTGCAAACAAACAAACCAACCGCAGGTATGCATGCGCAGTATGCAGAAGCGGGCATGGGGAGATAATCATGTCTACTATAAGCACAACGCGATCCGTTAGATCCGCCGGAGAGGTGGAATTCGTTACTTTCTATGTCGGCGATCTGCTGATTGGAATCGATATTCATAGTGTCGAGGAGATCAACCGGCAGGTCGACGTGACTCCCGTCCCTCAGGCCCCGCAGCACGTTCGCGGAGTAATTAACCTGCGGGGCGAGGTGGTTACCGTGATCGACCTCAGGAAGGTCCTGGAAATGGGCCGCACCGAAATCAACCACAACACCCGGACGGTAGTTGTCAATTCCGGCAACGAGGAAATCGGCATGCTGGTTGACCGCGTGGCCGACGTTGTGCTGGCGCGGGCCGACCAGATCGATCAGCCCCCGGCTAATATCAGCGGCGTTGACGGGCGATTCTTCAAGGGAGTATACAAACTCGAGAAAACGCTGCTCATAATCCTTGATATAAATGCCGCGATTGCATTGGATGCACTCACTTTGTCCAAATTGTAAATCAACACACACATCAATATGACAATTATGGAAGTGGAGTTCCAAAATGAGTAATCATGTTACTCTTAGTCCTGTGTCAAGAATCGAGGGGCACCTCTCGGTTCATACCGAGACGGAAGCATTGGCATCCGGCGATACCGGCGATAAGATCCGGGTCAAAGAAGCCTGGTGTGAGGGCGAGATGTTCCGCGGACTGGAAAAAATCCTTGAAGGCCGCGATCCGCTCGATGCCCAGCAAATTACCCAACGAATCTGCGGCGTATGTCCGGTTTCCCACGGCATCGCTTCCATCCGCGCCCAAGAAATGGCCTATGGAATTACTCCCAATTACAATGGACGCATTTTGCAAAACCTGATTTTCGCGGCAAATTATTTGCACTCGCATGTTTTGCATTTTTACCAATTGGCCGGTTTAGATTTTGTGGACGTAAAAGCCATATTAAAATATTCCGGCAGGGACCGCGTATTATCGGGGTTAAAAGATTGGGTGATGGGGGCAATAGCCTCGAAGGACGTCTTTCCGGCGGCCCCGTTTTTACCGCGTTATGAAGTCGATTATGTTAAAGACTTTGACACTAACATCGCGCTTCTGGCGCATTATATCGAAGCCCTTGAAATTAGAAAAAAATGCGACGAAATGGGAGCGATCTTCGGCGCCAGGCTGCCGCATTCCACTGCTTTGATTCCCGGCGGATGCACTCAAACGCCTACGTTGGAGCGGATTGCCTCCTACTCCTCCCGGCTGAAACAAGTATTGGCGTTTATTCGCGACGTATATATACCCGATATTTTGCAGGTGGCCAAGGAATTTCCTCAGTATTTCGAGATCGGCCGCGGATGCGGGAACTTCCTCTGCTATGGCGTTTTTCTAAAGAACGACTCAGGCGAGAAATACATCAGGCCGGGCACTCTGATAAACGGGCGCTGGGAGCCGCTGGATGAACAGGCTATTCAGGAACATGTGACCTATTCGCGGTACGCCTCTAATCCGGCCGTACATCCTTCCAAAGGCGACACCGTGGCCTGCGCCGATAAAAACGGGGCATATAGTTGGATCAAGGCCCCTCGCTATCGCGGCAATGTAATGGAAGTCGGCCCCCTGGCGCGCGTAATGGTCAACTATTCAGACCCAAACGGATCCGATTATAAAAAGGAAATAGAAACCGTGCTGAACCTCCTGAAAATTCAGCCGGAAAAAATGGTATCCGTGCTCGGTCGTCACGTTTCCCGCGGCTTGGAGTCGTTTTGGCTGGCCAAACAAGCCTCGAAATGGATCGAAGAAATATCGGTCGATGGAATATCGACAAAAGATTTTGAAATTCCCCGCGACGGTTCGGGGTACGGATTGACCGAAGCGCCTAGAGGGGCGCTGGGCCATTGGTTGACGATTGAAAATTACCGCATCAAGCATTATCAATGCGTGGTGCCCACCACCTGGAACTGTTCGCCCAGAGACGACGAAAAACGGCCCGGCGCCGTTGAGCAGGCAATCCAGGGAACGGTTATTGAAAAAGCAACCGAGCCTATCGAGATCGGCCGGATCGTGCGATCCTTCGATCCTTGCATAGCTTGTGCCGTGCATTAATGGAGAAAGATACTTTCATCACCAATCATTTTATCCAGGAGCCAAATTCCATGGAAAAATATTCCCGTAGAGATATTCTTCGCTTAGGAGCTTCCTTGGCGGCCGGATTAGGACTGGGCGGCCTGCAGGGAATCGCGCTTGCCGAGGGATTGGAAAAAATTGTAACAGGCAGGGCTAAAGTGCTCTGGCTGCAAGCGATGAGCTGCACCGGATGTTCAGTTTCCTTTTTGAATAACGACATGCCCGGTCCCGTGGAAATTCTCACCGAAGTGATCTCGCTAGTCTACCATCCGAACATTTCGGCGGCGCAAGGCGAAGATGTGGAAAAAGTAATAAATCAACTGACAGCACAGGGAGATTACTACGTTATCGTCGAGGGAGCCGTGCCTTTAAATATGCCGGAGGCGTGTACCATGTTCGGAAAATCGATCATGAATTTGCTGCCGCCGATTTTAAAAAACGCCAAGGCAATTTTAGCCGTCGGCACCTGCGCGGCATTTGGAGGCATTCCGTCGGCGGAAGGCAGCACCTCGACGGCCGACAGCGTTTTCACATTCATGCAGCATAACAGTATCCCGACCGAAGGGCGGTTGATAAATTGTCCAGGTTGCCCCACTCATCCGCAGTCTATTTTGGGCACATTGGCATATGTCATCTCCAGGGGGTATCCAAAGGTCAATCCCAAATTGCTGACCCCGGATATGTTCTACAAACATTCCGTGCACGACGAATGTCCGCGTTTTCACTATTGGGAAAAAAACATATTCGCAAGCAATTTTGGTGAAGAAGGTTGCCTCTTTAAACTGGGCTGTTTAGGCCCGTTGAGTCATACCCATTGTCCGCGCTCGCAGTGGAACGGTGGAGTAAATTGGTGTATTCGCGCAGGCGCCCCCTGCACGGCATGCACCAGCGAACACTTCGCAAAACACCGTGATTTCCCCTTTTATCGTAAGGGTGAAGCTTACCAGCCAGCTAAGTATTCCGAAGCCGAAAGGAGCGGCAATCTATCATGAAGATTAACATAAATAGCATTTCAATGCGGATTGGTGGAGCTATTTTGGGAGTATTCCTATTGGCAACGCTCACGCTAACCGTGCTCCAACAGCATTTATATTCGAACAACTTTCAAACGGTGCTCGACGGTCTTCATCAATCAATCTCGAAAATGAAAATCGACGATGCTTTGGATATTCTCCAAGAGATTAAATTTGCCACGGAAAGCTCGCTCCAGCGCGGCGAATTCGAATCATTCATGAATTTTGCCAAACAACAATCGAACTTGAAAGAGATTCAAGAATTCTCATTTATCAGCAAAGACGCAAAGGTAGAGCAGTCCTCGGACTCCCAAAAAGTCGGAACGACGCTCGATTCCGAGATTTGGAAAACCATCCGAGACAGCAAGGAACTGATCACTATTGAGAACCAAGATACATTATTATTTTACTATCCGCTGCGGGTAGACGCCGATATGCGCCGTTTGGATCCGAACCGAAAAGTAGGTGAGATATTTGGCGCATTGCATCTTAAATTTTCCAAAGAGAAGATCAATAAAATGTTGACTAAGGCCGAAGGCGACCGCCAGACTCAATCACGGCGAGCCTTGTTATTTTTGGCGGCCTCCACGTTAATCGCCTGCTTGATAGTTATCGCGGTAGCCTGGTTCATTTCGGAAAAAAATCACAAACCCCATTTTAAAGGGCCTCGCCTTTGCTCAAAACTTGGCTAACGGCGATCTCACGCAATCACTCGACATCCAAAGCAAAGATGAAGTCGGCCAATTGGCCAAAGCCCTAAATCACATGGCGGAGAGTCTGCGGAAGATGTTCGGAGAAATCCGCAATTCCGCCGCCGCACTGGCCGGTTCCTCCACGCAACTTAAAACTACATCCAACCAGATGACAATAGGAGCGAAGGAAACCACCGACCAGTCATCAGTTGTTGCCACTGCCGCGGAACAACTTTCGGCTAACATGCGGAACATGGCGTCCACCACCGAACAAATGTCGGCAAACGTTAAAACGGTTGCGATGGCAGCCGAGCAAATGACGGCCAGTATCTCCGAAATTGCAAAGAACGCGGAGCAGGCGTCAACTGTCGCCGGTAACGCCGCTACCATGGCCCAATCCAGCAACCAAGTTATCGGCGAATTCGGCAGCGCCGCCGATGAAATCGGCAAGGTGATCCAGGTGATCCAGGATATCGCCGAGCAGACTAATCTGCTGGCGTTAAACGCCACGATAGAAGCCGCCCGGGCTGGCGACGCCGGCAAAGGATTCGCCGTCGTGGCCACAGAAGTCAAGGAGCTCGCCAAACAAACCGCCGAGGCCACGGAAGACATCCGCGGACGCATCGAAGGCATCCAGACTTCAACGGGGCAGGCTGTTAAGTCAATTAGCCAGATTAGCGACATTATCCAACAGGTAAATGAAATATCCAGGACCATTGCTTCGGCTGTTGAAGAGCAAAGCGTCACAACAAAAGAAATATCACAGAATATCACTCAAACATCTCTCGCCGCCGAAACCGTTTCGGTAAGCGTGGTGCAATCGGCATCCGCAAGCAAGGATATAACCCAGAATATCGCAGGCGTGGATCAGGCCGCCAAGCAAACGGCCCAAGGAGCGGCACAAACTCAGACCGCCGGAGTGGAATTGTCCAAGCTGGCCGAGGAACTACAAACGCTAGTCGGGCAGTTTAAAGTTTAAGTGCCATCACGCATGAGGCCACTAAAATAATGCCGGTATTTTTGGGAATTAGATATGAGGCTATGGAAAATCCCCGTAGAGAATCATGATATTGAAGACGGTAATAACAGTGTAACTTTATAGCAATACTATAGTTTAAGGAGCTCTAACAAAACCTTGTATCCATTTGAAAATACCCTCACCCCTAGCCCCTCTCCCAAAGGGAGAGGGGAGGTTTTTATTAGAGCCCCTAAATCGTTATTTCTTTAATTGGAGATTGATGACATGTTCAAGAACTGGAAAATTTCTCGGAAACTATGGGCTAGTTTTGCCTGCCTTATGCTCATTCTCGGTATAACGGCCATTGTAACATGGTGGGGGCTTGGAACCGTCCGCGACAAAACGCAAAACGTTATGCACACCCGCGACATGCTGGAGAACGTTTACGCCGCTCGAGTGCAAGTGATTTATTTTTTCATCGACAAGGATAAAAAGCGTGTAGCCGCCGCTGAGGCATCTCTGAAACAAATCGATGACACTATCGCAGTTCTGAAAGAATCTTTGAATGATGCGCATGATTGTGAATTGCTCGCCGGCGCCGAAGAACAACATAAATTATATGCAAAATATGTAAAAGATTATGACTTGCTGCAAGACGAAAAAAATTCCCTTAATAATAATATGGCGACCAAAGGGCAGGAAGCCTTTGCCGCTTGCGCCGGCCTGATGCAGGATCAGAGAACAAAAATGCAAAATTTATTGGATGATGAAAATAAACATGCAGCCGATAAATCAACTAACTCCGATCAGGCCAAGGAACTAGCCCAACGCATTGCCAAATATGATGACGCTTCCCACCTGGTTTACATGTTAAAAGAAGCCCAAGGCAATGCAAATGAATATCAAATCTCCGGCGGAGAGGAGAACGTTACCCAACACAAAAAAATCTTGGAAGACATGATAACACTGTCAAAGGACCTCAAGACTCGTTTCAAGGATCAACATAATATCGAGATGGCGGACAAGTTAATTGCAATCATCAAGACATATCAGGACGCTTTCGCGAATTACGTCGCCTGTTCGGATAAACAGGGAATTTTAAAGAGTAAAATGACACCCGCGGGCGCCGAGTTTGTGAAACAGGTGAAAAGTCTTCAGGAAATCCAGCGAAATAAAATGACAAACGCCTCTAACATGGCAAATACACTTGTAATTTGTTTCGCCGTTATTGGCATATTACTCGGCGTCGTGCTATCTATCGTCATTACCCGCATGATAGTTAAACCCATTAATCGGACCGTGAATATGATTAAGGACATAGCCCAAGGCGAAGGCGATCTCACCAAACGCCTTGACACCTCCGCCAAGGACGAAGTCGGCGAACTGGCCCTTTGGTTCAACACTTTCGTGGAAAAATTGCAGGGCATTATCAAGCAGATCGCCGGCAACGCAAAAACACTGGCCGGATCATCCACCGAACTCTCGGCCACTGCCACGCAATTGGCCAGCGGGGCCGAAGAAACCACCAACCAATCGGGCACCGTGGCCTCGGCCGCCGAACAGATGGCCGCCAATATGAATAACATGGCCGCCGCCACCGAACAAATGACGACAAATGTCAAAACGGTCGCCGCGGCAACCGAGGAAATGACCGCCAGTATTTCCGAAATCGCCAAGAATGCCGAACAGGCCTCCACAGTGGCCGGCAACGCCGCCACCATGGCCCAGTCGAGCAACGAGACCATCGGACAGCTCGGCAACGCCGCCGATGAGATCGGCAAGGTAATCCAGGTCATCCAAGATATCGCCGAGCAGACCAACCTCCTGGCGCTAAACGCCACGATTGAAGCCGCCCGGGCCGGAGACGCCGGCAAGGGATTCGCCGTGGTGGCCACCGAAGTAAAGGAACTTGCCAAGCAAACGGCCGAAGCCACGGAAGACATCCGCGGCAAGATCGAGGGCATTCAGTCTTCGACGGGTCTGGCGGTAAAGTCCATCGGCTCGATCAGCGAGGTGATCCAGCAGGTCAACGAGATTTCGCGGACCATTGCCTCGGCGGTCGAGGAACAGAGCGTGACGACCAAGGAGATCGCCCAGAACGTGGCGCAGACCTCGCAGCGCGGCCGAGACGGTGTCGGTGGGCGTGACCCAGTCGGCCATGGCCAGCAAGGAGATCACGCAGAACATCGCCGGAGTGGACCAGGCAGCCAAGCAAACCGCCCAGGGAGCAGCCCAAACCCAGACCGCCGGCGTGGAATTGTCCAAGCTGGCCGAGGAACTCCAGACGCTAGTCGGGCAGTTCCAGGTTTAATTTTGTGAACATTCATGTTGGGGCGGCAGTTTAACTGCCGCCCCAACGAGATGCAGGAATGTATTTTATTATTAAAAGCCAATAGCTCCTTGGCCGGCCAAAGGCAACCCGGCCAAGGAGCATGCACTTTGCAACAGGGATGAGCAACAGCGACTTCATATGAAAGCAGAAGATCCTATTCGCGTTCTGATAGTGGATGATACGATCACTTATCGGAAGATCGTCAGCGACGTGCTGGCCAATCTGCCCGGAGTGGAAGTCGTGGGTACCGCTGCCAACGGCAAGATCGCACTGCAAAAGATAGAACAACTCCGGCCGGATCTCTTGACGCTCGATCTGGAGATGCCCGAAATGGATGGGTTGGATGTGCTTCGGCGCCTGAATCAATCAGGCAGTAACGTACAGGCGATAATGCTTAGCGGGGCCAATACTAATGGAGCAAACCTGACCATGACCGCCTTGAAACTGGGAGCCTTTGACTTTGTATTGAAACCCACAAACGACAAAGTGGAGAAGAATGTGGAATTCATCCGCCATGAACTTGGCTTGAAAATCCAAGCCTTCGCCCGTTCCCAGCGCATTCATACGATATTACACGGCCCTGCTCCGGCTCCACCCCACACCCTGACGCCGCCGCATCCACATAAAGAGATTGGCCATGTACCACACACTCAACTCCCCTTTGAAATCAACGCGTGCAAGCCGGAAGTGGTGGCACTGGGCATTTCTACGGGCGGTCCCGCCTCCTTGACCCGCATGCTGCCTCAGTTGCCGGCAAATTTGGGTGTGCCCATACTGATCGTGCAGCACATGCCGCCCATGTTCACCAAGTCTCTGGCGGACGATCTCAACCGTCGCTGCGCATTAAGGGTTTGCGAGGCATGTGATGGTCAACCGGTTATTCCAGGTAATGTGCTTATCGCACCCGGCGGAAAACAGATGAAAGTTGAAAGAGTAGACGGACATATCGCCGTCCATATTACCGACGATCCTCCGGAAAATAGCTGCAAACCATCCGTGGACTACCTATTTCGGTCCGTGAGCGAAATCTACGGGAAAAAATGCCGTCGGCGTGATTATGACCGGAATGGGAAATGACGGCGCGCGAGGTTGCCAGGAAATGAAACGCCAAGGCGCCGCGATCATTGCTCAAGATGAGGCGACATGCGTGATCTTTGGCATGCCCAAGGGACCCATCGAGGAAGGAATCGCCGACGTAGTCGCGCCGCTTGACGACATTGCCCTGGAAATTCTTCGGCTGGTCGGAAAAGGAGCGTATGCATGCAAGTGATCGATAAGGAAATCGCCATGGTCGCCGATCTTGTCGGGGAACTTTGCGGCATTGTTCTCGACGACAGCAAAGGTTACCTGATCGAAAGCAGACTGGGCAGCCTGGCTGAAGCCCACGGCTGCAATAATTTTGCCGAATTCTGCCGTAAAGCCCGCAACGGCGATCCCATGCTTCGAAGCCGCATTATCGATGCAATCACCACGCAGGAAACGCTGTTCTTCCGCGATAGTTCTCCCTTCGAGGCTTTGCAGCATAAAGTCGATACCCGAACTGATCGACGCCAAAATCCGGCACGATGTTTTCCAAACGCATCCGGATTTGGTCCGCCGCCTGCAGCACGGGCCAGGAAGTGTACAGCATTGCCATGACGCTTTGTGAATTAATTCCCGACATTCTCAAATGGGATATTAAAATACTGGGCACGGATATCTCCGACTCGGCCGTCAAACAGGCCAGTCTCGGACGATATGCCAAACATGAAATCCAACGCGGCATGAACCCGGCATTCCTTCAAAAGTACTTCGTCGAAGGGAAAGACGGCTGGCGAGTAAAGGACGAACTCCGCTCCCTCAGCTGCCTTCCAGCGGCGAAATCTGCTCGAACCTTTCACCGATTTGGGACCGTTCGACATCGTTTTTTGCCGCAACGTTGCAATCTACTTCGACGCTGCGACAAAGCGGAACCTGTTTCACCGCCTAACGCGCCAAATGACTTCCGACGGATATTTGTTCGTTGGTTCCTCTGAATCTCTCGCGGATCTTGGCTCCCAATTCGTACCCCAATACCATTGCCGGGCCATCTTCTACCAACCGAATAAGAAAACAATAATGGCTATGGCCTAAGTAACTAATTTTCGAAAGGAACATGACATGATTAAAGCTAAAGATGTCATGAATACCAACGTCGTGCCCGTCGATCCGGACGACACGATTGAGGAAGTTATGTCCACGATGATCAGACTCGGAATCAGCGGTCTGCCGGTGGTCGATATGGCCGGTCAACTGCTGGGGATCATTACGGAGTTCGATTTACTGGAACTGGTTTGGAATCCGAATACCAGCAAGAACAAAGTCTATCATTACATGACCCGGGACGTTCGTACTGTGGACGAGGAAGACAGAACTGACCGATGTAGCGGATCTGTTCCGCACGCTCTCCATCCGGCGTCTTCTGGTTATGGACGGAGATCGAGTCGTGGGAATCATCAGCCGCCGCGACCTGATCTGGTATGTACTGAAGCTTCGAGGGCAGTTGCCGGAACCACAAGCGGTTAAACGCTGAAGAATGTAGTTTTAAAAATGTTAAACTTCAATAACATTCAGTAGATATAAAATTTTTAAGTCATTTACACCTTAATATATTTGTCCTCAAATAATAAAGATTTTAAATGACGTAGAGCATCTAAAAAAATTATCCAAACTGCAAAATAAGTAGTTCAAAATTACTGCTTCTAATGAACTATAGCAAAAAATGACGATTATTAACGCAAACCATTAACAAACCTTGAGGTTCGTTATGAAGGTTGAGTATATAAATCCGTTCCTTGCCGCGGCAATCTCAGTCTTCAACACCATGTTGAAGACGCCGCTTACTCGAGGTGAACCATTTTTGAAAAACGGCACTCAACCTAACCACGAGGTCAGCGGCATAATCGGACTTTCCGGCAAGGCCAAGGGTATGGTTGTGCTCAGCATGAGCCGGGAGGCTGCCTTGGGCACTGCCGGCACAATGCTCGGAATGCGGCTCAAGGAGATCAACGCCGACGTTGCCGATGCCGTAGGCGAGCTGACAAACATGATCGCCGGCGCCGCCAAAGCCCAACTTGAGCACTTGGAAATGAGCGTGAGCCTGCCAACTGTCATTACAGGCAAGGCCCATTGTATCGACTTCCCCAAGAACACAATGCCAATATGCATCCCTTTTGACTGTAAATGGGGGCCCGTAGCCGTGGAAGTAGGTCTAGTCGAGTAAAGATATCAATAAGGTCAGGTCGTGTTGGTTCTAACGACTATATTTGCAGTGCTGAATGTATGTTTGGGCTTCGCCCTGGCAACATACTTAGGCTATGGTTCGGCCGGAGTTCACAAAATTAGGGACGTAAAGGACGGAAGCCGCGTGCAAGTGATGCCGGAACCCTCCACTACACCCTCGCCTGCATCTCCGAGTTTACCTGATAAGGCTATTCATGAGCCGTCACCAGTCCTCGGGCAAGAGACGGAAGCTATCGGCAAAGAAGACAATATAGCAGGCCCTGCGACCAGCGAACATCATACAGACCAGGCTGCCGAATTGCTTAAACCTATCTCGCCGGAGAATTGGAATCTTAACGAAAAATACGTCGAAACGTCGATCCTTCGTCTCAACGTTGCCATGATGAAAAGCGACAAAAGAGCAATTCAGATCGACAACCGATTGAGGGCATGCCAAGGCCATTCCGACCCCAAGGTGATCGAGGATTGCCTGCGCTTGCTTCACGATGATTGTCTTTCTTTTTTGGCGGAACAGAAAGAGGCAGCCGATAAATTTCACGACCGGATCAGCGAATTCGGCAACCTAAGCGCTATGTGCGAAGAAATCGAAATGACCAATCTCGAACAGGTGGCGCAAGTCGAAACCACGCTTAAGAATCTGGAGTACATGGATTTTCACACCGATCTGAAGGCTGCCAATTTGCGTTTGCTTGAGGAAATCAAGAATCTTTACATGGCTAGACATAAACTCCGCGATAATCAGGATGCGGCATTTTTGGCCGTCGCCCGACAAGAAAATCGCTTAAGCATAATCGAAAAACAATTATTTCTAGATGCCCTCACCGGGTTTTATAACCGCATCGGGTTGGAAACCACGCTCTTCAACTGGTGGCGGCAAGGAAGACACCAAACCCGGCAAATGATTGCAGTGCTGTTCGACATCGACGGGTTTGACGCGGTCAACCACAAATTCGGCCCAATGGCAGGTGATCGGATTCTCTATCATCTGGCCCAATTTTTACAATCCTCGATCGGAAAGGCGGACTTGCTGGGACGATACTCCGGACAGCAATTTCTGTCGATGCTGCTCGATGTAACCTCCAGCACGGCCTTGCAAAATGCCGAATTGTGGCGGCAATCGATAGAAAAGATCATTTTTCTGTACGAAAACAAGCCTATACGCATAACTGTCAGCGCGGCCATAACCATAGTCACTTTAAACGACACTTATCTCATGGTCTTGGAGCGTCTTGAAAATATAATCAAGCAAGTGAAACAAGCAGGTCCAAACCGCATCTTTTTCCATAACGGCACGCAAACCGCACCTGTTGAATCGCACAACATAGGTCTCCAGGAGATAGAAATTATTATGTGACCAAAAAGGTGCAGGAGAGACGCTAACACCCGGGTCGCCTCGTGCGGCTGCGAGGGTTTTTGCGTGACAATCCCTGATTCTTTTAGTTTGAAAATCCATGTGTATAGTGCAGCACGTGGCTTGACGTATTCATACTCGACCGCCAAAATGCTGAAATCCTCGACCGCATTTTTGCAGTCTAATACCTGTTAGACAACCCTATGCCACACGAACCATTCGAGATTCCAGTATGCCTCATTCCAAACCAACGATCTTCAAATTGCTCGCCGCGACTAGTCTTCTTTTCGCAGCACTGCCGGTAATGGAAGCATCCGATACAGTGATTGATGCAACTCAATCAGGTGCGATCGGCGACGGCGCGACGCTGAACACCGGGCTTATCCAGGCGGCGATCGATCAGCTTGCAGCAAATGGCGGCGGCACGCTGGTCATACCTAAAGGCGTCTACCTGAGCGGCGCGATTTTTTTGAAACCCGGCGTTAATCTACACCTTAAGGAGGGCGCGGTACTGAAGGGCTCAACCGACCGAAAAGATTACCCAAAGACGATGACGCGCATCGAGGGGCATTTCCAGCAGTGGCTGCCGGCACTCATTAACGCGGACAAGGCGGATCATTTGCGCATCAGCGGCTCGGGGACGCTCGATGGAAACGGAGAGGTCTTTTGGAAGGCGTTCTGGGACGCGCGCAAGCAGAACCCCAAGTTGACCAATCTCGACGTAGAGCGCCCGCGACTGGTTTTCATCCAGAACTCCAGCGACGTGCACTTAAGCGGGATCAAGCTTAAAGATTCCGGTTTTTGGAACCTGCACCTTTACCGCTGCAGCGACGTAGTTGTGGAAAACACGCGTTTCGAAGCGCCCAACGGCGAGCCGCCCAAACGCGCAGCAAGTTCGGACGGCTTGGACATTGACAGTTGCCAGCGCGTGACCGTGCGCGGCTGCTCATTTGCCGTGGGCGACGATTGCGTGTGTCTGAAGGGCTCGAAGGGGCCGTTCGCCTTGGACGACAAGGACAGCCCGCCGACCGAGCACATCCGGGTGACCGACTGCACGTTCGAGGCGGGCCACGGCATGGTCACGCTGGGGAGCGAGGCGACCGTTGTCCGCGACGTGGTGGTGGAGAACTGCCGGGTAACAGGCAAAATCCCGCTTGTCCGGCTGAAGATCCGGCCCGACACGCCGCAAGACTACGAAGACATCCATTACCGCTACATCTCACTTGCGGGCGACGGGGCGATCTTCGAAATCAGGCCCTGGATGCAGTATTTCGATTTGCAGGGTCAACCGCCGCCGAAGTCGATCATACGAAATGTGACGCTTTCCGGCGTCAAAGGCTCATTCGGCTCCTTCGGCGAGATCGTGGGGAAACCGGAGACCACGATCAGCGACATCGCGATGGAGGACATCGACGTGACGCTTAAAAACGAGAATTTAAAAGTCGGCAAGGTGAGCAACTTCACGGCAAAAAACGTCGTGGTGAACGGAAAACCGTTCTCGTTGAAACCGGCCGAGTAACGATCCGGCTTCTATGGATTCGGATATGGCCAGGAGATGAACCGTTAGGTTTTGCCGGGATTCCTAGGGCGCGGGCGACGTGCTTGGGTGTATGGAAAGTTCGGCGCGGTAGGAATTCAACCAATCCTCGATCTTCTTGGCCTGTGCCGATTGACCCTGTGTTCGGGCAAGTTCTATGGCTTTTTGGGCCGCGGCTATGGCCTCGGAGGACCGGCGAATCTGGACATAGGCCACGGCCATATTGTAATAGACCGAGACGACGTCGGGTTCGAGTTGCAAAGATTGCCGGTAATAATCGATTGCCTCCGCGGGCCGGCCGATTTTGACCATCGCGCTGCCCAAATTCCTGAGCACGTCCGGATATTGGGGATCAATTTTTAACGCCAGTTTGTAATGTTCGATCGCCTCCGGCAGCCTGTCCGAAGTGAACAATATATTTGCCAGGTTGTAATGGGCCTCGGGATTTTTCGGATTCAATGTCAAGGCACGTTGAAAACATTCGGCGGCCTCCATTTGCCGGCCCAATCTGACCAGAGCGATGCCCAGGTTGTTATTGGCCTGGGGATAATCGGGTTGAAGCAGCAGCGTTTGCTTGTAATAATCGACGGCCTCCGGAAGCCGATTGGCTTGAGCCAACGCATTTGCCAAGTTGTAGTAGACCATGACGTCATCGGCGCAAGGCGCAAGAGTTGCTCGTACTCCGCAATGGCCTCCTGAAACCGACCCGCCTGCACCAGGGCCGTGCCCAGTCTGCTGTGGGCTTCGATATAACCGGGCCTAAGTTGTATGGCTTGCCGGAGATGATCTATAGCCTCGTCAAGCCGGCCGAGCCAGGTCAATACCGCCCCCAGGTTGTTGTGGGCTTCAGGAATATCGTGATGCAAATCCAGGGCCTTTTTGAATTCTGCGATTCCCTCCTCGCCTTGTCCTTTTTCCACCAGCGCGAAGCCCAGGGTGTAATGAGCGATCCAACTATCGGGATTTTTATCCAGCGTGGCATTGTACAAGGCGATTTCGTCGCGATAGTTCCCGTTTTGCCGCCAGGCCAGAATTGTGAGGGCTCCCACGGCGGCGATGATTAAAACCGTTGACGCCCTGCGCGTCATGTCTCGCGCCCGCAGATGGAACGTGCTAAAGCCCGCGGCTGCCAGGGCAACCACGGCGATAATGGCAATGTGCTGATAGCGGTCGGCCACCAGCGAGTAGCGCATGAACAGAACATCCGTAAAACCCATTACCGGCACTAGCGCCACGCAGAAAAATCCCCAGGCGAACAGCAACGACCGAGCCCAGCTTTTTCTATACATCCATAGCACTAGCGTAACGGCCAGTGCAGCCGCAAGCGGCAGCCACCACAGGAGATTGCCGGCCTCGATATGCCATTGCCGGTAGATGGTGGCCAGGCCGATGGGCAAAATCGCCTTATAAAGGTAGAACCACACCGCACTGCCCGCCCCCAGCAGGCGTTCAGCGAAACTCGCAATCCGGATTACTTCGCCAGTCCCATGAGTTTGGAACCACATATTCACGCCCGAGAGAACCGCGGCAACCAGGAAAAACGGCGCGGTCCGCAACAGGTCCCTCCGCGTTAAAGGGCGCAGCCACCACACTATGCCCAGCAGCAAAACAGGCAGGACTGCCACCGATCCCTTGCCGAGCATTGCCAACGAGAACGCCGCCAGGCTCAGCCAATACCAGGAAAAACGGTGGGCAGTGGACGGTGGGCAGTGGGCAGTGGATTGTTTAGCCGCGAGCCGAAGGCGAGCGTTTTCGAGGTAATTCAGATACCATAGAATCGACAGCAGGAAGAACAACATCGCCATCGTGTTTTTTCGCTGGGCGATCCAGGCCACCGACTCCACATTCACTGGATGTACGGCGAAGATCATGGCTGCCAAGAACGCCCCGGGAATGGATAATTTTCGCAAAATGATCCAAATCAGCAACGCCTCGACGATATGCAAGATCAGGTTGCTTACGTGGTAGCCGGTCGAATTCATACCCCACAGCCGCCACTCGAGCCAGAAGGAGGTATTGGTTGCCGGCCAGTAGTCTTTCGCTTCCGTGGTGCACCAGAACCGTTGCAGGCCGTCCGCGGCCTTGACAAGGTAGTTGTTCGTCAGCAGCAGGTCGTCGTCCCAGACGAACCCGCCGTTGATAGAGGGCAGGTAAGCGATAAAAGCCGCAATCGCGATCAGCGCCGCTCCCGCCCACAAGCCGGCAGTCGGCGCCGATATGACGGAGATTCCCGGCCGGGTCCGGCGAGCGTGTTTATCGGAAGATTTTTCGCGCTTGCTCATGAAAGGGCTATATTTAGCCCCGGTGAATACACCGGGGGGTTTGGTTGCGGCTTTATGCCGAGTCGGGATAAACAAGCACTATGTGCGTCATTCGCCGCAAGTTTCCACCATGTCGCGGATGTAGGCCAGGGCCTCGGGCACGTCGGCCGCGGCGGCTCCGACCGCGCGGCCTTGACGGTCGCATTTGGCCAGGAGCATAAGTTCCTCGAAACTTTCCCCGGCTTCCAATCGTCTTCGCGAACGTGCGCCCAGCGTGCCACCCAGCAGCGACAGGGCCTCGGTATGATGTTCGATCAGCCAGGCGGTCCGTGACGTGATATGGCCGTCCAATGCCTCCAGGCCGGCCGCAACGTGATTGCGGCTGTTGACGGCCTTGCCCACGTCGTGCAGCAATGCCGCCAGCAGCAACTCCTCGTCGTAGGGCAAGGCCTCGCGGGCCAACTCGAAGACCTGCAAACTGTGATACAGCACGTCGCCTTCGGGATGCGTTTTTGGGTCTTCCTTGATGTTTTCCAAAGGCAAAAGCAACATTTCGTACACACGGAACCGATCGGCCGGCCCGGCCGAAGGCGGCGCGCATTCCGGTTTTTTCTTTTTCGAGGTTTTTTTCTTATGCCGGCGCTGACTTGTTTGAGGGCTTCGACGGCCTCGACCACGGCGGGAATTTGATTGCGTATTTCCCTGTCGCCGGGCAATTTGCCCGCATTGATCCCCGCCCCGCGGAAGCGCCGGGCGGCCTTTTGCTTGGCCTGATAATAGCCCGTCTCCTCCTGGGTGTATATCAACCGAGCGGCCTCGAATGCAACCTTGCGGCGTATTTTTTCTTCAGACATATAATTAGTTTAGACCGGTAACCTCCGGCGAGCAAGAGAAATTATTCATCGCCGCCGAGCTTGTATAAGGCCGCAAATCCGCCGCTTTCCCGGACTTCCACCTTAATCGCCTTGGGCAGAGAGATATTCCGGGCCGATAAAGCTTCGGATATCCGCCCGGCAAGGTATTGGGCAAGCATTTCGTCGGTCGTATTGGCCACGGGCAGCAACAGGCAGTCGTCGTTGGGCAGCACCCAGCGGCGGCTGCCAAATGCCACTTCCAACTCGTTGCCGATAGTTTTCAGATGTATCCGCGGATGATTTTTCGGCACCAACACGCGATGGTCCAGCTCCTTGAGGATGCCTTTAATAATATCGCGCAGAACGGTGAAATCGGCGACATATTGACTGGGATTCAGCGGTCCGTGCGCCTTGGCCGCCACGTGAAAATCGTGGCCGTGAAGGGCTTCGCACCCGCCGCCTTCGAAAGTAATGAAATGCGAAGAGCTAAAAAGCAAATCGTCGCCGGCAATGCGGATGATAAAGTTGGACATAGATAGGAGCTATGGATTAGGGGCTAAGATCATTGTTCAAAGATATGATTTAGGAGTGGGCAATTCATTGCCCACTTGATTCAGTATCATGCATCAATCCAATTATACTAACGCGGCACGAACTTTTCCAAAATCGGGACGATTTGCTCATGCGCGTCTTCAACCACGTAATGGGCCGCGTCGGGGAGGCGATGGACCTCGGCACGGGGAAAGATTTCCAAAAAACGCTCTAAAAACGCGGGCGTAAAACACCAGTCTTTCATGCCCCAGATCAAGCAAACCGGATGCCCGCTGAATTGGGCCAGGCCCTTTTCGATATCCAGCAGCGTTTGATATGTGGGATGGCTGGGCCGCAAAGGTATATCGCACACAAAACGGTAAACGGCGGTCCGATTTGCCCAGGAGTCGTAAGGGGCAATCATCCCGGCGCGGACCGCGGGCGTCATGCGCTCGTGTTTTGCCACGGCCTGATCCAAGGCCGCCTTGGCGAATAGATTCAAACCTTGCACGCCGATTGGACCTATAACGGGCAGATGGCAAAGCCGGATGCGAAATGGGCAACTCGGGGCGAGAAACGCGGCCGTATTCATCAGCACGAACCGCTCGAACCGCCCCGGCGCAGCCACGGCCGCACCCATGCCTATCGCCCCGCCCCAATCGTGAGCCACAAGGTTAATGTGCTGCAAATCTAAATGCTCGATCAACCGTCCCAGGTCGGCCACGCGCTGGGCCAACCGGTATGAATATACTGCCGGATCGGGTTTGTCCGATAAACCGCAGCCGATGTGATCTGGCACAATCAGCCGGAACTTTTTTCTAAGCGCCAAAATGATATCCCGCCACATAAACGACCAGGTGGGATTGCCGTGGACCATAAGCAGCGCCGGCCCGGCGCCTTCGTCCAGATAATGATATCGCAAGCCATTAAGACGGATCTCGTGCGATTCGAACGGATACAATGAATGCCAGTCGTCAGGTCGAGACATATGGCGGTTGCATTTCTCTTGAAAAAATTTCGTTGGATTTATGTTCCCATTGTGTGTAAGTCGCGGCCGTCTTTCAAGGCCGACCACGCGCGTGCCACTGGCTTTGCCAGTGGAGTGGGATGTTACTATTCCATCGTGGCTCGACTATATCGTGGAATTCTGATATTTCTCCAAGGAGCCATCTTAGCATAGATCTCGATTAAGCACTGGCAAAGCCAGTGGCACGCAATCTCAGCCTTTTTGTCAGTGCCACCAGGCCGCCGGGGATTATTTTGTTGCACTCCTAGTAATTATGGGGGGCTCAATTTGAGATGTAATTCCCATTGATTTGCTCGCAGTCGGGCTATTATGCAATTATAATTGAATTATCAATGGAATAATTTGCAGACTAACGAGGTTGTCTGTCCAAGAAAGCGGCCTTGAATTAAGGACTTATCAGCCGAGATCCGGGAGGCGATTGTGTCATCACCTGATAACAAAAAAATTGATTTTGAAAAAATGACTCTATCCGAGGATTTATCCGGTTCATTGGAACCGATTACCAACGGAGCAGATGAACAACCATTGCCCGAGCAAAAACTCGAGCTTGAGGAAAAAGAAGAGACAGTTCCCGCTGCGGAAGAGGAAATAGCCGAGCAAGAAGATTTGGTTGGCACAGAAAGTCCGGCGGTTCCGGCGCCGTCTAAGTTTAAAGCTCTGGTTGACAAATTGAAGGTCGCCGATCCGTTTAACGTAATGTTAGCTATAGCGGTGGCCGCACTGCTGATCGCGATTCTTTGCTGTCTTGTGGAATTAGGCCGCTACGGTTTTCATACCAGCGCGAAACAGGCCAGAAGTACGGTCACAATGTCGGCTCCCGTCGATATTTTCCGCCCAACCTGCTAATTCATTGCGGAACTGCCGGCCATGCATTGATCCAGCAACTGATCGGCCCTGTGGAGCAAGCCGTTGTTTTGGTTCCAGAGATCCAGGGGATTGCGCAAGGCGTCGATGGCCGTGAACCAACCGCCGCAGTGAGGGCAGGCGACCTTTTTACCCTGATATTCCCTGCGGATTTCCAGCGGTCGGCCGCATACGGGGCATTCCTGCAAAAAATCAGCATGTCGAGACATCGAAGGCTCCTTTCTTCCGCAATTAGGACACAGGGCCGCCGAATTAAGTTCGGCTAGCCCTTCGCGTAACGTGCCGATTTGATTCGCCCGCGTCGGCGATAATTGTTCCGAAGGAAAAAACAGGCACGATTTAACTACTACGCAAGGGCCTCGGCATGGGTTCGATATCCGTGCAGAATTAACGCAAAACATTGCCAGTTCAATAGTTAGTCGGCTAGGTAGAATATTGGATGGGTAATACGGGATTGATGTTTAGCCGCGACGCTTGTGCCGCGAGTAGTTTCCGCCGCTCCCGGCTAGGATTAAAAAAGACACCCCGCTGTAGAAAAGGGAAAAACCCTGCATTTATGAAAGTATTTTCATACCCTAACCCTCTTCCGGCGGGGGGCGGCATTCTTAACTTCAAGCTATAATTGAAAGTTTAAGGAATAAGGAATACAGCCTAACTACCGTTGTAAAGCAATCGATTTAAGATGGCCAATATTACTATTGAAGATATCGCCGTGGCTGGAGTCGTCGGCGCCGGAGGCGCGGGTTTTCCCACGCACGTGAAACTTAGCGGAAAAGCCGATTCGCTGCTGCTGAATGCGGCCGAGTGCGAACCGCTGCTGCATAAAGATAAAGAAGTCCTGCGGGAGTTTGCCGATGCGGTGATCGAAGGCATGGACGCAGGCATGAAACTCGTCGGCGCGAGCGCGGCACGGTCGGCATCAAGGAAAAGTACCGCGACGTCATCGATCTGATGCGGGCCAAGCTGCCGGCAAACATGGACGTGGCGCCGCTTCGCGATACTTATCCGGCGGGCGATGAATTCATCCTGGTTTTCGACGTGCTTGGCCGGGTGATTCCGCCGGGCGGAATTCCCCTCCACGTCGGCGCAGTGGTGATGAACGTGGAAACCGCGCTTAACGTCGCCCATGCGGCCGAAACGCCGGTGACCGAAAAATTTCTTTCCATAGCCGGGGCTGTGGCCGAGCCGGTTACGCTTCGCGTGCCCGTGGGCGTGACCCTGGCCCAGTGCGTTGCGGCCGCCGGCGGACCGACCATCCCCGATCCGAATTACATGGTCGGCGGAGTGATGATGGGCTACCTGGAAGAGAATCACCAGGCCCTGGTCGATAAGACCACCGGCGGAGTGATAGTCCTGCCCGGCGATCACGTGGTGGTTCGCCGCCGGAGGCAAGACTGGCCTCAAATCACCCGCATCGGGCGGAGCGCCTGCGATCAGTGCAGTTTCTGCACGGAACTTTGCCCGCGTTGGCTATTAGGCCACCCCATCGAACCCCACGCCGCCATGCGCAGCCTGGGCTTCAACCTGGTGGGCGAAGCCAACGTCGTGGGCACGCAGTTTTGCTGCGAGTGCAATTTGTGCAGCCTGTATTCCTGCCCCGAGGATTTGGACCCGAAAAACGTATGCACGCAAAACAAGCGGCGTCTGGCGGCGGATAAGAAGCGTTGGGAAAATCCGCCCTTCAATCCCAAGCGGCCTGAACTACACATGGCCAATCGCAAGGCGCCCATGGTCCGGCTGATGAACAAGCTCGGCCTAAGAGAGTTCCGCAACGTGGGGCCGCTGGTGGATGGTTTTCCGGCAGTTGACAAAGTCGGGATAAAATTGAAGCAACACATCGGCGCAGCCTGCGAAAGCGTGATTTCCGTCGGCGACCGGGTGAAAAAAGGACAGATGGTTGGCCGGCCGCCCGTGGTCAACGGCAAACCCGCGCTCGGTGCGCCGGTTCACGCCTCGATCGACGGCGTGGTGACGGCCATCGCCGACGGTGTTGTGTGGATCGAAAAATAAACATATTTAGGTCTCAGAAAAAAGATGTCGTTTGAAAAGTCAGAGCCGGGGCGTGTCGCCCCGGTAATTCCGGGCCGACACGGCCCGGCTCTGATAGGAGAATAATAAAATCATGGCCACACCCACATCTGTCGGCGTTATCGAATTATCCAGCATCGGCATTGGTTACCTGGTCGAGGACGAGATGCTAAAGGCCGCCTCGGTCAATCTGCTCATCGCCCGGACGATCTGCTCGGGTAAATATATAATTGTACTGGGCGGATCGGTCAGCGACGTGGAAGCGGCGATCCAGGCGGGCATCAAAATTTCCGGCGAGGCGGTCATCGATCACTTGATTCTGCCCAACGTTCACGAGTCGGTGTTTCCGGCGCTGGGCCAATCGGTTGTGCTCGACCCGAAACAGATGGGCGCGTTGGGCGTAATCGAGACCTTCAGCGGCACGAGCATTTTGGCCGCCGCCGACGCCGCCGCCAAAGCCGCGCGGATCACGCTCTTCCGCATTCACATAGCAATGGCCTTGGGCGGAAAGGGATTGTGCCTGATGACCGGCGCCGTGGCCGACGTCCGCGCCGGCGTCCAAGCCGCAGCCGACGAAGCCCGCCGCCGCGGCCTGTTGGTCTCCGAAATCGTCATCCCCAGACCCGGCAAAGAACTTTTCAGCGAATATCTGTAAAATTATTTTGGAACTTCAATAAAAACCGGCCCTTTCCCAGATGGAGTGGGGACTTTTCGGATCGGCTCTAAACGTCTAAACTTCTCTGTATGAAAACCATGGATGTCGTAGGCGTCAGTCACATTTTGACCATTAACAGCGGCTCTTCCAGCATTAAGTGCTCCTTGTACCACATGGGGCAAATCGAAACTCGGGTGCTTCTGGGCGACATAGAAAGAATCGGCCTGCACGGTGGGCGATTTTGCATTCGGGATGCCGGTGGAGAGACGTTGGTTGAAGAATTCCGCGATATGGCGGACCACGACGAGGCCTTGAAAACTCTATTGGATTGGCTGCAAAGCCGATTTCCCGATCATGTCCTGGACGCCGTGGGCCATCGGGTGGTGCATGGCGGCACAAAATACAGTCATCCTTGCTTGATTACCGCCGACGTTTTAATTGCGCTCGAACAGATCATTCGCTTGGCGCCCGACCATCTGCCGCACGAACTGAAAGCCATTCGAGCCGTGCATCGATATTATCCTGGCATGAAGCAAGTCGCCTGCTTCGACACGGCTTTTCATCGTCAAATGCCCGAGGTGGCCCAGCGATTGCCTATGCCCAGGAGTCTTTGGCATGAAGGAGTGCTGCGTTACGGTTTCCACGGCCTGTCTTACGAATACATCCTGGAAAAACTGAAAGAGACGGCGGGCCGGGAAGCCGCCCACGGTCGAGTGATCGTTGCGCATCTTGGCAACGGGGCCAGCATGGCGGCAATAAAATCCGGAAAGTGCCTGGACACGACAATGGGACTTACTCCGGCGGGCGGTTTAATGATGGGTAAGCGCTCGGGCGACCTCGATCCCGGGGTGCTCTTGTTCCTGCTCCTAGAAAAGGATCGCAGTCCGGCGACCGTGGACTATTTGGTAAATCAGCGATCCGGGCTGATCGGCGTGTCCGGGATCAGTTCCGACATGCGCGACCTGCTTGAGCGAGAGTCCGACGAGCCTAATGCCGCGCAGGCCATAGATATGTATTGTTATCAGGCGAAAAAACATCTTGCAGCGATGGCGGCCGTTCTAGGCGGCCTCGACACGCTGGTCTTTACGGCCGGAATCGGGGCAAAATCGCCCGCCATCCGCCAACGGATTTGCCAGGGGATGGAATTTCTGGGCATACTGGTCGATTCCAAGCTAAATGAAGCCAACGACGCGGTAATCAGCCGCGACGGCGCTGCGGTTACGGTCCGCGTGATGAAAACCGATGAAGAATTAATGATCGCCCGGCATGTCTACAATCTCCTTCGCAACGATTCAATATTAGAGGAAGGGTGATTCCAATTCATCACAACCTGCGGCGCTGGAGAGTTGGGTAGCCCAGGTTCTTGAACCTGGGCGGCTTGACCGCGAGAGGTAAATAAAGATCGTTGTTGATTTTTCGTGATGCCCTCTCGGGACTGCGTCCCACCGATTCAAGAATCGGTGCCACCCAGCGGCAATTTCTTTAGCGATGGCAATCGCTTCAGGCTGCCCTGCGTAGACCGTCGTGCTGCGGAAAAAGAATCGTGTCGTTGGAAAACCGGATTGTCAGGGTCTGCGGGCGATCCTGGTCCAGACCGTTTTCGCAATAAGTAGGCACAAACTTGCGTTGGTAGTAGCGCAGGTTGGCGGTGCCCTCTCCGTTGCGGGCAAACGTCGAGTGCGGCGGATGCCATAGATGATATACGGCGGTATGGCTAAGGATCGACTTGACTCGCAATCCCAGGCGGCCGAGTCGGAGTTGCAGGTCCCGGTCTTCCCAACCCCAGCCTATGAAGTTCTCGTCAAAACCATTAACTCTTTCGATATCTCTGCGCCAGGCCGCGATGTTGCAGCCCGTCAAACGCGGGAGCATGCGGCATCTGAAAAACGAGTAGATATTGGCGCGGTAAGCCTTACCCTGGATCCGCGCCTTCTCTTCCCGTGAAACCCATTGCACAAACCGGCCGCTGATGATCTCCGGCTCGTCAATCCGTTGCGAGACTTCCTGATCGAGCCGGTAACACTCCCCTCCAATCACAAAGCCGCGTCGCTGGTGCTGCAAGTGAAGCTTGACGTGATGCGGAGGCAGCAGGCAATCCGCGTCGGTAAACAACAAGTATGGCGCCGTGCTCGCGGCCACACCCTCGTTCCGGCACCGGGCCAGACGAAAACCGTCATGCCGGTGTGTAGTCATGCGTACGGGAAAATCGACTTCTTGGGCATATGCCTCAATAACATCCTGAGTCTCGTCCTCCGAACCGTCGTCCGTCACTATAACTTCCATCTTGCCTTGGACGTCCTGTTGCATGGCAATCGACAACAGGGCCCGTTTTAGATACAACGGCCTCTGATAAGTCGAGACAATCAGGGCAATTTCAGGCTTCGTTGGCATAAAATCCTGAAGACGAAGAGCCTTAATAATTAGACAAAATGATCTATACCGGTACAGCCCTGCCCTCATTAATATAACGTCGGTCTCAAAATGGGGGGAACTTGAGGGTTTTTACGACTGTGCCGACGCCAAATTAGGCGCTTTGGACAATAGGCATACGGCTGGCGCATTCCTAACCATTGGATGCCTGCTGGAACAGGCTCGTCGGGGTTTGTTAGAGTACCTAACAGCGTCTAACAAAATTACGTGTGCCACGACCACCTTCGGTCGGTGCCCTGCTTGCAAGCAGTGCTGGTGGAAATGCCGAAAAATAACTATTCCAACTCTACATTGCATCGCGGCAGCGCCTTCTCTAATTTTGCAGCGCCCACGGCGGTGACTTCCGTTTGCCGGAGGGTAAGCGTCTTGAGATTTTTCAGGCCGTAAAGATGGGCCAATCCGGAGTCGGAAATTTTCGTGGAGGTTAGGTCCAGGGTTTCCAGGCCGGCCATTTTACCGAGATTGATCAAGCCCGCATCGCTGGTTTCGGTATCGGCAAGATTCAGATATTTCAAATTCGCAAGCCTGGCCAGTGGTTCCAAACCGGCATTGGAAATCTTGGTATGCATAAGGTTCAGCCATTGGAGATCGATAAGATTCGATACAAGCGCCGATGTCCTGTCATCGACTCCGGTCCCATTGAGATCGAGCTTTTTCAGGTTAGCGGCCCCGGCCAGGTTCGACAGTCCGGACCCATCGATGGGCGTTTCGCGCATGGAAAGCTGTTTGAGTTTTTTGAGGCCTTTCAAACTATTCAGTCCCTCGTCGGTCACACCAAAGCAGCGGAAAACTGCCAGGTCTTCCAGGTCGGGCATGTTTTCCAGAACCTTCAATCCCTTATCGCTGCAATTGCATTCTTCGATCGACAGCGAGGTCAGTTTGCTCATGCCGAAAAGATGGGCCAGACCCGCATCCGTAACCGCCGGGTTTTGAAGTTTCAAACTTTTCAGGTTGACAAGGCCCTTGAGATGCTCCAAACCGGCGTCGCCGATCCTTGCGCAGCCGCGGAGGTCCAACAACCTGAGTTGATTCATGCCTTTTAGTTCGGCCATCGCCGCGTCGCCGATGTCGTTATACAACAAGGAAAGATACTGCAACCGCGGCAAGTCCTTGACCACTGCCAGGCCGGCGTCGGTCATTCGCGACGTGCGGCGTAGATTGAGCAACTTCAGCTTGTGCAGTTTTCCCAATACCTTAAGCCCTTTGTCGGTGATCGCGGTATTTTCCAGCACCAATTGATCGAGTTCCGCAAAGGCCGCAAGCTGGGCTGCGCCCTCGTCGGTGATTTTGGCGCCCCACAAGGATATTTTTTGAATTCCCGGCAGCAGCGTGAATATTTTTACGTCCTCATCGCTCGCCTGGCGATCCAAAAGATCGATGCCGATCGGTTTTCCTTTCGCATCGTATTCAAGAGTGCCGTGCAACTCCCGGACGCGTTTGACCACCGTCGCCTGGGCATCGTTATCGGTCTTGGCATTGGTTGCTGGCGATATATGCCCGGTATTTTGCTGAGATTCGTCCGCCTTGCCGGATTGTTCGGCCGGGGCAGCGCACTGGGCAACGATCCGTCCCGCCAGACAAATCGCAGTAAATGCAAGCATCGCTAACAAACGACGGCACACTGAACCGCTCCTTATTATGAATGTCGCAATGTCATAATGGCGTCGATGCATAACAGCGTATCGAAGAAAGAAGCGGAAGGCAATCCTCCCTCAATGTTAGTGGTGATAATACGCCGACGAATGTTGCCTATTCTAAAAACACCCGACAAAATGTGACTAATATGTGTTTTCCATCTTGCCGTTTAAAGTCTAACAGTATAATCTGACGTGCATAGAGTGAACTAGCGCCTACCGAGCATTTCCCACCTGAGTGTCCTTGCCCCACGGGAGTCTAAGGCCATGTCAAAGCGATCGAATCGCCGCCAATTTTTGCAAACCACGGCTTTAACCGGCATCGGCTTTTGGATCACCTCGCGTAGCGGGGCGGAGGAGAGCAAATCGCCCAACGAGCGCGTCGCCATAGCCGGCATCGGGCTGGGCACTCAAGGCAGCAGAGATACGGATAGTTTAAGTAAACTTGGAGACATCGTCGCCATTTGCGACGTGGACGAAGTCCGGCTTAACAAAGTCGGAAACTGGTGGAAATATCCCAAGGCCAAGAAGTATACCGATTTCCGCAAGCTGCTCGATGAGATGGATAAAAGCATCGACGCGGTTACGGTCGGCACCCCCGATCATATCCACGCCGTTGTCGCATTGAAGGCCATGCGCATGGGCAAGCATTGCTATTGCCAGAAACCGCTGACCCGCAGCCTGAATGAAGCCCGGCTGATGGCCCGGGTGGCCCGGGAGATGAAAGTCGCCACGCAGATGGGCAATCAGGGTACGGCCGATCCATCGATGCGGAAAACGGTCGCCGTTATCCAGGCCGGTACGCTGGGCGCGCCAAGGAAATCCACGTGTGGACGAATCGCCCTCAATTGGCCGCAAGGAGGGGTAAGGCCCGAGCCCGCGGCTTGTCCCAAGACGTTGAATTGGGATCTGTGGATCGGACCGGCTCCCATGCGCCCCTATGCCGAAGGCTATCACCCCTTCAATTGGCGCGGTTGGTGGGATTTTGGCACCGGTGCGCTGGGCGACATGGCCTGCCATACCGTGAACATGCCGTACTGGGCCTATGACCTTCGCGACCCCATATCCGTTCAAGCCGAAACATCGGGCCATAACAAAGACAGTTTCCCGGCGTCGTCTAAAATCGTTTATGAGTTTGCCGCCGCCGGCAAACGCCCGGCCGTAAAACTATTTTGGTATGACGGCGGCAATCTGCCCGATGAACACGTCATCGGTCCGACGTACGACCTTTACAAAAAGGAGATCGAAAAAGATAAAAATTTACTCGAAAGCGGATGCGTAATCATTGGCGAAAAGGACACTCTATATATTCCCGGCGATTACGCGGAAAAATTGATAAAACTCTCGGGCAACAAGCCGCTTCCGCAAGTGCAATTCATTCAATCGCCCGGCCACTACGAAGAATGGATCCGCGCCATCAAGGGCGGCGAGCCGGCCAAGTCGAATTTTCCCGACTATTCCGGCCCGTTGACCGAAACCGTGCTCTTGGGCGACCTGGCCGTGTGGGTTGCGGACAAAGGCCACGGCGAAAAAATCGAGTGGGACGCCAAAAACCTCAAATGCACCAACATCGAAGGTCTGGAACCGCTCATCAAGCCCAAC
Source organism: Pirellulales bacterium (assembly GCA_963844755.1). Taxonomy (GTDB): domain Bacteria; phylum Planctomycetota; class Planctomycetia; order Pirellulales; family Thermoguttaceae; genus JBEKIK01. Next base: position 4,037 of record CAWJPM010000003.1, on the reverse strand, counting down.
TACCGCCCCGGATATACGCTGGACGCATAATCGCGAAAAATCTAGAATTTCACGCTTTGCAGCGTTTGCCGCAAGACATTGGCGCTCGTTTGCAATCCTTGCAGTTCCTTGGGCCAAAGTTCGATTTCGAATGTCCCCAGGATGCCGCCCCGGCCGACAATGGTCGGCACGGAGATCGACACGTCGCGCAAACCGTAGCAGCCGTTTTGCATGCTGGAGACGGGCAATATCCGCCGGCGATCCAGTACGATCGAGTGAACCACCTCGGCAATCGCCAAGCCCACGGCAAAACCGGCGCCGCCTTTTTTCTTGATCGCCTCGGCCCCCGATGTCTTGGTTCGAGTGAAGATCTCGCCTTCTATTTGCAGGTTCCAAGCCGGGTGTTTTTCCAAGGGCAGTCCGGCCACCGTCGCCCCGGACCAGATTGGCACCATGCTGTCGCCGTGCTCGCCCAGGATCAAGGCCGACACCTGCGTGGCGGGGGCCGATAGTTTCTCGGCAATCAGGCTCCGCAGCCGGATCGTATCTAAAAGCGTGCCCAAGCCGATCACCTGACCGGGCGGCAATCCCAGGCGCTTGGCCGCCGCAAACGTGAGAATATCGACCGGATTAGATACTACAAGGATCAGGGCGTCCTTGCGCAGGCCCGCTTTTTGAATGTCTTCGAGAATGCCGTTGAACAACGCCACGTTGCGGTTGATCAAATCCAACCGGCTCTCGTCGGGCTTGCGCCTCAACCCGGCCGTGATGCAAATCAAATCGCTGTCTGCGACCTGTTCGTAACCGCCGGCGTGAATTACCTGGTCGGCCGTGACCGACGCGCCGTGCATCAGATCGAGCGCCTGTCCCTCGGCCATCTCGGCATTTACGTCCAACAAGGCGATTTCCCGCACCAGCTTGCCCGTTTGCAAGGCAAACGCCGCGCAAGACCCGACCAATCCGCCGCCGCCAATAATGCTGATTTTCATGAATATTCTTTTTCCCTTGTTCTTATTTCTTTACGATGAGCTTTTCATACTCGTCATGTTTGCCGATCCAGAACCAAAAGAACGTGTCGCCTTCCAGAAGGGCCATAGCCCTAAATCCCGAATCTATCCTCAAAGACCACGCTTGACCGACCTTCTTAAAACAAAGTGACGGGTGCCTTTGATTCTTCTTCCACAAATGATAGACTTTCCTAGCCCTCTGCTTTACTTCCGGCGGCAAACAGGCATAGGATTTCCAGAATTCAGAAGTTGTCGAGGACTTCATCAAGCGGTTTTGTCCTGCCGGAGGAAATGTCCTTGCGTGCCCGGTCGATTATATCCTGCAAGCGGCCGCCGGGAAGACAGTCTTGCTCCATTTCCTTGTCCCACTGGTCAGATTGCTGGAGTTCATATTCAGCCAACCAAACCAGAAACTCATCGAGTTCTGCTTTGGGCAGGGATCGGATTTGGTCGGCAATTTTCTCGACTGTAGCGGTCATAACACATTAATTATATCACTAATGGCTGAAAAAACAAATCCCACTTAGTGAAGAAATTTAACGTTTACTTATCATCGTCATCACCTTGTCGGTAATGGCCTGAATAAGTGCATCTTGGTCGGCAGTGGCGGTTGCCGCGGCTGCCGGAGATGTTGAAGAACCGGCGGCGCGTTCCCCCGATGATGCTTTATTTCCATCTGAGGCGGGCGGCAGGAAGCATTTCGGCGCCACGCCCGTGTCTTTCCAACTCTCGCGAAACACGTCGTTGGCGCAGATGTCACAGTTTTTCATGTCTGATGCGCGGATCGGTAAAGCCCCACTTGCTTTTCAAGTCCAAAAGCGCCTTGGCCTCTGGCTCGGTGAAGTAATTGATGTTGCCCAAGCCCCGGGCGAGCATGAGCATGCGGCAGTAGGCGTCGAGAATTTCCGTCCACCAAAAGGCCTTTTCCACGGTCTCGCCGAAACTTACCGTGCCGTGATTGGCCAGAATTATGACGTTCGTTTTGTGCACGAACGGCAGAATCGTGTTGGCGAATTCCTTGCCGCCTGGAATTTCGTACTTGGTTATAGGCACGTCGCCGAGGAAGATTTCCACCTCCGGCAAAACGCATTGCGGCACCGGCTCGCGGGCGATGCCAAAGGCCGTGGCATGCGGCGGATGACAATGCACGACCGACTTTATCTCCGGGCGTTCCTTCATGATCGCCAGGTGCAGCATGACTTCGCTGGTTCGCTTCCGCTTGCCCGATATCTGCTTGCCTTCCATGTCCACGATGCACAGATCGTCGGGCTTCATATAGCCCTTGCAGATCAACGTGGGCGTGCAGAGAACTTGATTTTCGGCAACCCGATATGAAATGTTGCCGTCGTTGGCGGCCGCAAAACCCTTTTTATAGAGCCGGTCGCCGATGTCGCAGATTTCTAATTTGATTTTTTGCAGGTTTAACATGGTTTCCTCAAGTGTAGTTTTAAGTTTTAAGTCGTAAGTATTCAGTTTTCATCGAATACAACTTAAAACCTAAAACTTATAACTTAAAACTTATTCAGGCAATTCGTAATCCAATGTGTCAAGTATGGCCGCGTTGTATGCATCCAGCGGAATAATAGTGGGATGAAACGGCACGGCCGCCTCGCGGCCTTCGCTCACGCCGATGCGGCTGCCCACGCCGGCGCCCAATTCATCCAACACCACGATGTCGTCCAACCGCTCCTCGAAACGCCCGGCCAGATTGTCCCAACTCAAAGGCGTCGCCAATTTGAACTGCTTGCCGGCCAGGCTCGGGTGCTGGCGATTAAGCGTAATCGTGCCTATTACATCCGCAATTCGCATTATTTCCTCTTCATAAAGCCGCGACCGTCGGTCGCGTTAGTAAGCGCGACCAATGGTCGCGGCTTTACATATAAACTGGTGCATTGCACGCACCCTACAATAATCGTTTCCTAAAAACCTCCGGGCAGGGACGGATTCCGCCGCGGTAATAATCTCCGGCCATCCTAGCTAATTTGAACAAACTTACGCTTTGCGGATCGGCGACCAGCAGGTTCGCTCCGACCGCGCGTAAATCGGCTTCCACATTATTGGCGTTACATCCCAACACGGCTCGCACTCCCGCAAGCCGGTTGGCCAAGCATAGCGCGGCGGCAGTGTGCGGCGTCAACAGCAAGCCCAAGGCGTCGCCCTTGGCCAGTTCGCCCGCCAATTGATCTGTCCCGGCCAATAAGCAATCGGTTGTCTGGCATTTGACCTCAATGCCCTCGCTTTGCATTGAATTGGCTAGAATTTTTGGATCGAATTTGGTTCGGGCGGCGACTATCACCAATCGCAGCGGCGCGGCAGAAGGATTTTTTGCCGGCAAAGCGCGGCTGAGCGCGATGTTTCGTTGCCGCAATGCGTCGCGCACCGCCGGAGTAACCACCGCCTGCGGAGCAACCACCACCCGGTGAATTCCGCCCAGGCGGTCGTCGATTTCCTCCATTGTCACCAAGCGCGTTGACAGCTCAAGTTCGCCGTTGCCCGGCTTCGAGGTTTGAACGGCCGCCGTCGGTTCCTGTGTCGCAGTCGCGGGCGCACACTTTAACTCCGCGAGCACTTCGCGCACAACACGCTCGATATCCAAGGGAATTTGCGTCATCGGTCGGGAATCCCCAGCACTGTCCAGCGAACGGGCGATTTGTTATTGCCCAGCATTTCCCGGGCGCCAATGCCGTCGCTGGTAATCATCACCATTTCGCCCCGTCCCGCGCCCAGTTTGTTGACCACCAATATCGGATCGCTTTCGATCGTATGCCCATCGGCCTGCAACGCCATGACTAGCAGCAGCTTCGTTCCTTCCATCGAAGGATGCTTCACCGTCGCAGTCGCATTGCCCATCACTCGGCCGAGATACATGTCGTTATTTCCCCAAAATTCTCAAATCGTCGATCATTGCGCAGCGGCGTTCGCGGGTGAACGTAAGCGGCGTGGTGATGCCTTCGCCCGTCGGGCCGGCGATGGAAAAGGACGCATATCCTTCTCCACCCAATCCCAGGCCCGCCGTGCACGGGCCGTTTTTCACGAAAATTGTGGTGTCCA
>CAWJPM010000002.1:0-129478 GCA_963844755.1 Pirellulales bacterium | reverse complement strand
GGCGGTGCATTGGCCGGAATCGCCGACAAAAGATGCGGAGACCGGCATCGAAGCAGATCAACTCACCTGGCTGAAGGTGTACCCCGGCTCGGTCGTGGTCGATGCCCGATATAATTTTCACCTTCCCGAAAATCAAGTCCGCCGCCTCCAATTTGCGGCCGATCCGCGATTACACCTCTTGCCTTTCGAGGGCAAGGATCCGCCCGCCGTGCGGATTCGCTCCGACGGCGCCAAACAGCAGGTTATCACTTTGCAATGGAACCGGCCGCTGAACGCAGTGACCGCGGTCGATCTTTCGTTCTTATTGACCGGGGCCTCGGGCGTGGGTAAATTCCGCCTGCCGCAAATCGAGCCGCTCAATGTGGAAAAGATCAAACGCTGGCTGGCCGTGTCGGTCGATCCCATATTGGAATATGAATCCCAAGACTCGCCCAACTTGGAAGCCGCGACATCCGAGGAATTTCTGAAAAAATGGGATTTTGCCAAATCTCCACCGCTACTGGCATACCGGTTGGAAAGCGATAAGGCCGATTGGAGCATCTCGACCCGGCCGCGCAAACCGGAAACAACTGCTGAGCAGACCCTGGCCCTGAGCTTCGATCAAAACAAGGTCGATGCTCTATTTCGAGGCCCAATTGACCGTGGCCACGGGATACGTCTTCCAATACCAGTTGTCCGCCCCGGCCCACGATGTAAAATTCTAAAAGCCTCGGTGCCAAGGAAGACGCCGAACAGGCGGCACGATGGTCACAAGACCCTGGCGGCACAATCACCATTTTCCTGACAGGTCCCGACCGAAGGCAAGCAACAGATTTCACTTCATGGCCATTATTCCCTTGGAAAACGGCGAAAAAACGGCATTACCGAATATCCCCTCTGGGGCACTGCCGCGTGGAATCGACCACGGTCGAGGTGTTCCGCCGCCCAGAAATCAATCTCGAACTGATCTTGCCGGAAGAAACTAGCTCCCCTAGCTCTTTGGGAGAGGGCTATGGTGAGAATGTTAAGTCTCCTTTTCCCTTAAGAGATGGTCAAGGTGAGAATGTTAAGTCCCCTCTCCCTTTGGGAGAGGGACAGGGTGAGGGCATTTCTGAAAAGGGCCGATTGGTGAAAACTTTCCGCCTGGAAGGTGAGAACTCTGTTCAAGGCGAGGTGCGTATAACTGCCAACCGGCCCAGCATCAATGCAACGCAGGTTACAGGCGTGTATTTCGACGGACAGAAATGGATGGCCCATGCCGATTTTCTGCTTGATGTGAGCAATGGGCTGGCCGATCAGTTTTGGATCGAGGCCCCCAAATCCTGGAAAGAACCGTACGCGAGCGATCCGCCGGCTACGGTAAAAATCGTGGAAATTCCCGGCGAAATCAGGCAATTGATTGTACAGCCCAATTCCGCGGTGCGGGGCGAATATCGTTTCAGCATTGGCGGCGCATTGGAAATCGAGCCCGGCCAATCGCCCGCCGCGCCCGATATTCGCTTGCAAAAAACGGAAAAATATTCGCGCTGGCTTGTTCTGCCGCGGCAATTTAAAGATCTGCCGGCGGATTGGGAAACGCGCAGTTTGCGCCCGGCCGAATTGCCCGCCTCGCTTGCCGCTCCGACGGACGAGAAAGACAATTTCGCCTATGAAATTATCGGTGAAGCGCCTATAGCGGTGCTTCACGCGCAGGCTACAGCGCCTGGCTCGGCCAAGGTGCGCCTGGCCGACGTCCAACTGGCTTGGCAGGCCGATGGCGCCTGTCACGGCACGGCCGTCTTCGACCTGGAACCCGGCGGACAAACCTTCTGCCCGTTTAATCTACCCGAAGGATACGAATTGGTCCATGCATCCATAGACGGGCAGCCGGCGGCGACAATTCCCAATGGTCCGGGCAAGTGGAAATTGCCCTTGGCGTCCGAGCGCTTGCCGCAACGCATCGAGGTGGTGTTTCAGGGTGTGCTGGCCGATCCGCTTGGGTACGGTCCCCGCAATTTAACCGCCCCATCGCTGGGCGTTCTACCGGCAGATCGGACTTTATGGACGGTTTCCATCCCGCCGCCTCTAATTATTCAGTCCGGGAAAGACAGAAATGCTGTATCGCTAGATAGCCAGCAGTGGATTCGTATCCGTAATGTGGCCGAGACTATCGCATCGGCCGAGAACCTGTTGCTGTCGGACGATGCGGAAGAAACTCTGCATTGGTATCAGGCCAGATCACGATACTTGTACTCCGCCATATCGGCATTGCAGCGCAACTGGCATCGATGCCCGATTCGGAATCAGTGCGGAAATTTAAAAAAGATATAGAAACCATCGATCAGGACCAGGCCGAGTTTGCCAAGCGGTTCGGTCTGGCCAAAGTATGGACGCAAGTGAAGGCCGAATCGCACGCAACCAATGAGGCGGCCGATTACCGGCGGCAGCGGCTCGGCGAATCGGAGAACATCGCCCATTACGCCGTCGAAGCGCCGGCAACATCGATCACAGTTGAGTTAAAGCCCGTCGAACATATCGGGCCGGCCGGGCGTATCACCGCATCTCTTTGCCTGGCGGGTGTTGTCGGTTTGTTCATCCTGGGTTTGCGCCGGGGCACGTGGGCAGCCATTCTCAAAGGCCGGCCATACGCCGTCGGCATCGCCGCCGGCCTGGCCTGGTGGTGCTGGCTGTGGCCCAGCGTCTTGGGCCTGGCTATGGTGCTATTTATGGTCGTTTTTTGGTACGTCCATCGGCGACAAGCGGCCGGAGCAAAGCCGGGTAGCACAGGTTTTGAACCTGTGCGGCCTTGCCGCAAGAGGTTTACGGAACGAGGATTTTTCATCATGCCCTCCAGGGGCTGCGCCCCACCGATTCAAGAATCGGTGCTACCCAGAAAAATATTTCAAAATTTTTGGCGATTCCACTTGACATCTTACGGCAGCGGTCGTAAAATAGCCGTTGTACGACACATGCCGTAAGATATGGAGAATCACTATGGCCAAACCAATAGCCTCGTTAGGCGAGTTCGAAATCCAAGTCCTGCGCCTTGTCTGGCAACACCAACCGTGTTCCGAGCGGCAGATCAGCGACCTGGTAAAACAAGAGCGTTCGGTGGCTCGGACCACGGTGCTTAAGACCCTGCAACGTTTGGAGGCCAAGGGACTTTTGGCCCGGGTGCCGGGCGAGCCTCCAATCCGCTTCCGCGCGGCAATAGACGAGCGGCGCGTGGTACCGGCCTTGATCAACAAGTTCGTCGAGGGAATGTTGGGCGGATCGCCCGGACCGCTGGTCGCGTATCTTGCCGATTCCGCCAAGCTTTCGGAGAAAGATCTCAAAGCCCTGCGTGCGATCGCCCAAAAAATCGCACAGCCATCGGAAAAATAACAGGTGGCAAAATAATGGGAGTGAAATAAAGTATTGTGCAATTGTTAATGGTAGTTCAATTTGCATTTTGAAATGTGCAATTTTCAATTTGCAATAAAAGGCGACGCCATGTTGAATATTATCTTGACTATAAATGGCTGGGCCCAAGGCTGGCTGGGCATCATGGGGGCCGTGCTTTGGCAGTCCGCGTTGCTCGTGGTGCTCGCGGCTTTGATCGCCTGGTGTTTAAGGCGATCCTCGCCGACGGTCCGTTATTGGCTATGGCAGATCGTGGCCATCAAGCTTCTACTGATGCCCTTTTGGACGCTGGCCATTCCGATTATTTCCTGGCCCCAGAGCAAGCCGTTCGACCAATCGGCCGAGTATAAAGCGCCGTTGGATCAAAGCCAGGGCTTCGATCGGTTGAAGATTATAAATCCCGTGCCCTTGACTGACGGCGGAGGCACACAGACCGTATCGCATACCGAGTCGCGTTGGAAAATCTTTACGGCGATTACATGGCGAACATGGCTTTTAATCGTCTGGTTTGCAATCGTACTCTGGCAGGTTGTCCGGTTGTTATGGCAACGCTTGCGCCTGGCGAAATTGCTCAAACAGGGAGTGCCCGCCAGTGCGGATCTTACAGAGATGATTGCCGCGTTGGCCGGGCAGATCGGACTTCGCCGCGTGCCTTCGGCCGTGTGTATCGCCGGCGACTGCCCGCTGTTTGTTTGCGGACTGCGGCGTCCGCGCCTCGTGCTGCCCGGCCGGTTGATGGCCTCGCTCGATCAGGCCGAACGCAGGCAGGTTATCTTACACGAATTAGGGCATATAAAGCGGCATGATCTGTTTTGGGGATGGCCCGTGGAGATTGCGCGAATCGTTTATTTTTTCAATCCGCTGGTATATTGGGCAGGCTATCAACTCCGGCTGGAGCGTGAGTTGGCCTGCGACCAGTTGGCAATGGCCCGCAGCGGTCATCCGCCGGCCGACTACGCCCGGACGCTGGTCCAGGTCGTCAGTCACGCATCCCAACCGGCATCCGTGCAAGCCGCGGCCATTGCCGCCGGCCTGACGGGCGGAGAGAAAAAGGATGAAGGATGAAGGATGAACGGCGAAAGAATCCGCTTGCGGTTTCGCGATGATGTATGACCGATCATTTTTTTTGTACTTCGTACTGTGAACTGTAAACTGTAAACACAAAGGGAAATAGCCATGGCAAACAAATACGGTCCCTGGGCCACGTTGATCGATATCGGCGGGAATCCGCAGCTTAGCGCGTTTTGGAAAAGAAGGCTGAAGATGCTCGTGCCGGCCAGCAAAACAAGTCCAGTGCTCTCGCGGCGCAATCTATCGCTGCTTGCGGCGGCGGGAATACTTGCATGCTTATTGCCGACCGTGTTTTTTACCCCGGCGGCCGCCCAGGAAAAAAAGCCGGCTGATAAATTAATATCGCCCGATAACAATGATTCGAAAGCGAAATCGCTTCCAGCCGACTTTTTAGTAATTCCAGTCTCTAGTTACAACGATTTACAACGCGAAACTACTCGCAAGGAATTAAAGATATCCGGCGAGCAGGAAAAGATATTGCAGGATATCTGCGACAACTATGAAAAGCAACTGAGAATAATGCAAGGCAATACTCAAAAAGAATTTGAAAATCTCACGCCTGAAGAAAGATTGAAAAAACAACGTAAGTGGGATTTAAAATATAAAGAAGATATAAAGCATGTCCGCAACCAAATAAACGAACTCCTTACCGCCGAGCAATTAGCCGCACTAAAATGCACAGCCATAGGCGAACTGTTCGGCCGGCTGATATTTGACCATAACTTATCTAAAAAAGCAGGCATTAGTGAAGAGCAATTAAAACAGTTGACTCAATTAGATGAGGGTGAGGTACAGAAGAATTTCAAGAAGTTTGATAAAATGCGAAAACAAAACGAGCAAAAGATGCTGGCCGTTATTACACCTCAACAATGGGAGCGGCTCGAACAAAGCACAAACAAATCCGGGGCAGATAATAAAGGGCTTGTTTTTATGCCGACAAACGCAATTCCGGGATCGGAATTGACTATAGTATATGATCCGGATGTCCAAAAGGAACTTGCTTTAAATGCCGAACAGCAAACGAAGCTGGAGTCACTATTCGAGCAGGCCAAATCGCAAGAGCTGGAGCTATGGAAGCAGGCCGATAACATGGACAAAAATCATCCGGCAAAAGAGCAAGCGGCGAAACAGGCTGAATCAGGGAATAAATTGCAAGATATGAATGCTCGTGAGATCAAGCAAATCGAGGAAGTGCTCACGCCGCGGCAGTTTGCGGAACTCAAGAAAATTGCACTTAGGCATAATTTTATTCAAAGTCTTCCAATTCTTCAAAATGGCCTTGGTGGCAATAAACAGCCTGGAATTCTCGATAGGATTGGCGCCAGCGAGGAACAGAAAGCTGAATTGCGCCGATTAACTGATGAAAATGAGCGATCGATGCGGAAGTTTGATCGTGAAATGGGCGCAGAGGCGATGAAGATCCTTAGCCCGCTGCAACAAGAATATCTCTTGGACGAATTGGATCATCTCGCCGATTCCGGCGCCGCCCTACTGCCCGCCGACGCCGCGAAACCAATGGATGAAAAACAATCGCAAAGCACAAGCAGAGCGGTGATGAACGTCGGGAATGCTCAGGGGACCGCCGTCAAGCCGCCCGAAGGAGCCGACAGAGACATTATATTTGACCTCGACTCGAAGGATCTGCGCCTGCCAAGCCGGCGGATGATAAATCGCCCGCCAGTGCGCAGGCCGAGGCAAATCAACAGACTTCCATGGTCTTTACGACTGTCACCATAAATAATAAGGATAACATGTATTTCCCGGGCATGTACTTCTATCTATCGCGCGAAGACACCCGCAAGGTACTCAAGTTAAGCGGCGACCAAGAGAACAAGTTGCGGGATATCTCCGGCAAATATAGAAAACAGCAGCAAGCAGCCATCGCAGAAATGCGGAAAGATGCGGAAAATCTCTCCCCGGAAGATCAGCTAACAAGGCGGCGCGAATATAAGAAGAATATGGCGGAAGAAGAGAAAAGCGTTCGCAAACAGATCGAAGCACTGCTTACGCCCGACCAGTTGATGGAGTTGAAAAGCGAGGCCCTGGGAATATTCGCCGGCCCGTTGCTGACGGACAAGCGGTTTGGCGAAAAGATCGGCCTAACCGCGGAGCAAAAAAACGAGTTGTCCAAACAGCTCAAAGCGAAATATGAAAAGCTCATGGATAAAACACTCGAGGAGTCGTTGAAGGAAAATGGCGAAAAGGCGCTGGTGGTGATTACTCCCGAGCAGTGGAACAAAATGGAGCGATTGGCAGGCGAATCGGAGGCGGTTATCGACGGTCTTCTCTCCGCCGGCCCTACGGGCTATCCGGGCATGGATCTGGAGATACTGCAAGATGCCGTTGCCCGAAATAAACTCATCCTTAGCGCCGAACAACTAACAAAGCTGCAAGATGTCGTCGCGAAATCGCAAGCACAAGGGATGGAACTGGCAAAGATTCTTCATCCGTCGAATCAAATTGCTTTAACAAAACAGCAACTAAAAGAAGAAGCCGCAAACTATGCCGATATCATGCAAAAAACCAAAGAAATGCAGAAAATGGACAGCCAGCGCATCGAGGCGTTGCTCACGCCACAGCAGTTTATGACGTTTAAGAAAATCTATTTAAAGCAAGCGTTCCTTCGCAATTTAATTAGTTCTTGGCAGATTGGCAGCGGCGATTTCGGAAAAGAGATTCGTGATATTTTCGACCGTATAAACGCCACCCAGGAGCAAATAGAAAAAATGCGCCGGCTTTATGAGGAAAATGACATGATAGTGCGGCAAAAGTACATCGACATGGGAAAAATTATAATAAAGCTCCTCAGTCCCGAGCAGCAACAAAATCTATTCGAGTCGTTGGATCCCAGTGATGATTCTTCAGATGCCGCTGAATCAAAGCCTATGACTAAGAATGGCGTTGGAAGTCTGGCTGTCTCGGGCTCTGCCGCGCCCGCCGACGCCGCGAAATCATTGAATGAAAAGCAATCGCCGACCAAAAGCGGCGTGGGAATGTTGACTGTCGGGAGTTTTTCCGCCGATGCGCCGGCCAAGGAACAAGCCTCGGGCGGCGGCGCTGCGGTTCCCGGGACTCTTGCCGCGCCAGCCGATTTCATCAACCTGCCGGCTTATTGGAACATCGGGGCTCCGGAATATCGAAAACAATTGGACATAACTTCCGAGCAAGAAAACAAATTGCGTGAAATTTCGCACACTTATGTGTCCGAACGTAATAATCTTAACGGTGAAAAGGAAATAAATAAAAAGTTGGTCCAACTGGCAAGTAAATGTCGCAAGCAAATGGAGGAAGTGCTTACACCGCAGCAGATCAATGCCTACAAGAAGATCATCTTACCTTTGATGACTGTCAACCTGCTCCAGGATCCCCAGGTTTTCAAGTTAGTTGGCATTACCCCCGAGCAAAAGGAGAAGTTGTGGCAATTAAATTCGGAATTTATCCTGCGGACCGAAGAGGATTACCGAAAATGGACAGGCCGGAGCTTGGCATCGTTGAACGAAAAACAATTGGAAAAACTTAGGGCCGAATTCGAACGGCGATATCGCGAAAACCTCGAGTCGGGGACAAAGATAAGTGCAGCGGATGAATCGTCTACCTCAACATCGACTACCGGCCTCCTAACCTTGGCAGTCGGCAGTCCTACCAATCAAGCACTATGGTCCGTGGAGGATGATTACTATTCTGTACCTGTTTTTGATAAATTGGGCTCGCACGCCGCCCGCAAAAGTCTAGGTTTAAGCGCAGATCAGGAAAAGCAATTAAAGGAGATCGCCGGCAAATATGATAATGCCATACAGAAATTGTGTCAGGAAATGCAAAAACTCTCGCCAGAAGAACAAAATAAGAAACAGCAAGAATTGCGGGATGAATCGCTGCGGATGCAAAAACAGGTGCGCCGACAAATCGAAGCCCTGATTACGCCGGAACAGTTGGCAAAACTAAAAGACAACATGTTTAATGACTGGGCTGTCTTCAGATTAATGAATGAGAGTGTCCAAGAGGATATTACCCTAAGCGCACAGCAAAAGACGGCCCTCAACCTCATTTTCATTTCTCGATCAAGGCAGGATCCAATCCATCATATACATCAAGAATTCTGCGAGAAACAGTTTGCCGTGCTCACGCCACAACAACAGGATAAACTGCGAGAGGAGATGGATCGGCGGGGGTGGTGAACCACTCAATGGAATTTGTATCGAACCCTCAGACGTTCGGATTACCAAACGGTTTTGATCCCTGCCGCCTGGATTCGCGCGTCACGGGTAACAAGCATTGCGTGAAGTCGAACGGCAGTAGCGGCAATTACCATACCAGAGTATGTGTATCGGCAACTATGCACGTCATCGCGGATTCTCCCGAGGAAACCGGCCCCACATTTCATGCCGCGCCTCGGCGATTTCTTCTTCGCTAATCCGCAGTCCCATATCGGCGCATAACCCTTTTAATTTCGGTTTGCGCACCTCCGGTATGCTTTTCTCATGGAGAAACTCCACAAAGTCCACGACCTCTTGTTGCTTTTCCGCTGGAAGCATTCGCACTTTGTCGAAAAAAGTTGGATCGATGCTCATCGCGGTCTCCATTTTTTTCGGGGAAAAACAAACAGTGATATTTTTATGCTATCCGAAATCAATATCATTGACCATTGTTACTATTATACTAATTCCATTGCCGTCCTGCCATTATTGTATCAGTTGCCACGACAGGGCCACTTACTTTTTCTTGCCGGCTGGTTTTTTCGATGACTTGGCTGCGGCTTTGCCGCCGGTTTTGCCGGAGGCTTTGGCCGGGGATCGGCGGCGGAAACTGCGTTTGCCGGGGCCGGCTTCGACTCGGGCCGCCAGCAGGTTCAGGGCGTACTCGAAGGTGATTTCCTCAGGCGGGGCGTCCTTGGGCAGCGAGGCGTTGGTCACTCCGTCGGTCACATAAGGACCGTACCGGCCCACCAATACCCGGACCGGCTGATTGGTTACAGGCGAGGGGTCGAAGACTTTGATGGGCTCTTTGCTTCCCTTGGTTGTGCCGCGGCGTACTTTTGGCTGAGCCAGAAGGGCCAGGGCCTGCTCCAGAGTGACATCGAGCGGGGAAAGATCGTCGCCCAGCGAGCGGGTTTCATCGCCGCATTTGACATACGGGCCGTAGCGGCCGTTGTGGGCTTCCACGGGCATGCCGCTATCGGGATGGTTGCCCAGTATCCGCGGCAAAGTCAACAATTTTAAGGCCATTGCCAAGTCCACATCCTCGGGCTTCATGTTTTTGAGGAGCGAGGCGTTTTGCGGCTTATCGTCATCCTCGGCCGTACCCCGCTGCACGTAAGGGCCGAACCGGCCGACTTTAACGAACACGGGCTTGTGCGTATCGGGGCATAAGCCCAGCGGCTCTTCGGCCTGGGCCGATTTGTCGAGCATGGCCAGGGCGGATTCGATGGTCAATTCATCGGGCGGTAGTTTTTCCGGCAGGCTGGCCCGGCGCTCGCCTTGTTCGAGGAACGGCCCGTAACGACCCACGCGGACGTAAATCTCTTCCGCCTTTCCATCTTGACCTTCGCCCTGTCCGATGAATATCCGGCACACGTCGCGGGCGTCTATTTCGGTTACCTTGTTGCTCAATTGCTGTTTGAGGCCCGGATGGGCGTTGCCCAGGTAAAACCGCTTCAGATAATCGAGATGGTTCAACTCGCCGCGGCTAATGGCGTCGAGTTCGTCCTCCATCTCGGCCGTGAACTTGTAATCGACCAGGTCGGGCAAGTGGGCCTCGAGCAAGTGCGAAACGGCAAAGGCCGTCCAAGTTGGGACCAGCATGTTGCCGCGCTTAAGCTTAAACACGTAGTCGCGGGCGAGGATGGTGTCGATGATCGAGGCGTAAGTGCTGGGCCGGCCGATGCCCATTTCCTCGAGCGCTCGGGTGAGCGTGGCTTCGCTGTAACGGTTTGGCGCTTGGGTAGTGTGACTTTTCAGCTCCAGGTCGTCGCAGCGGAGGGTTTCGCCCACGGCGACCTGCGGCAGCACCACGTCGCGGTCGGAGATGTCTGATTCCGGATCGTCGGACCCTTCGACGTATGCCCGCAAATAGCCGGGAAATTCGATGGTCTTGCCGCCGGCCTGGAACACGGCCTTGTCGATTTCCACCGTGATCGTTGTGCGGAAGCCCCGGGCGTCGGTCATTTGGCTGGCAACGGTCCGCTTCCAAATCAGGTCGTAGAGTTTGAATTGATCGGGGCTGAGCTTGTTGCGCAACGATTCAGGAAAATCAAAGTCATGGCCGGCCGGGCGAATGGCTTCGTGTGCTTCCTGGGCGTTTTTCACCTTGGTTTGATAAATTCGCGGCTGCGCGGGCAGATATTCGTTGCCGTACTGTGAGGCCACCAGCGACCGGGCTGTCTGGACGGCCACGGCCGCCAGACTGGTGGAGTCGGTTCGCATATAGGTAATATGCCCGGTCTCGTACAGGCTTTGGGCAATTTGCATGGTGTGCCGGGCGGTAAAGCCGTATTTGCGGTTGGCCTCCTGCTGCAACGTGCTGGTGGTAAAGGGCGGATAAGGGCGGGTAGTATAGGGCTTGCTTTCCAGGTTGGTTATCCGGCCCTCGCCGCCGCGGAGCCGCTCGAGCAATTCTTCGGCCGCTTGCTGGTCGAGCAGGAGCAAAGTCGAGTCTTTCAACAAGCCGGTGGCGGGATCGAAATCGCGGCTTTCGGGTATTTTCCGCCCGTCGGCCGAGATCAATTCGGCTTGAAAACTCTCGCCGCTGGTTTTGGCGAATATACCCAGCAGATCCCAATATGTGGCGGCCTTGAAGGCCATGCGCTGCCGCTCGCGCTCGACAATCAGGCGCACGGCCACGCTCTGCACCCGGCCAGCCGATAGCCGGGGTCGAATCTTACGCCACAATAGCGGCGAAACGTCGTAGCCGTACAGCCGGTCGATAATCCGCCGCGTCTCCTGGGCACGGACCAGGTTCTCGTCGATATCCCGCGGATGATCCAACGATTCGACAATCGCCTCTTTGGTGATTTCGTGAAACACGAGGCGGTGGACCGGCACTTTCGGCTGCAAAACCTCGCACAGATGCCAAGAGATGGCCTCGCCTTCGCGATCTTCGTCGGTTGCCAGATACAGTTCACCGGCCGTTTTCAAAAGCGACTTGAGCTTGCGGACCTGCTTGGTCTTACTTTGGGGGATGATGTAAACCGGCTCGAAATCTTTTTTCACGTTCACGCCCAGATAAGCCCAGTCCTCGCCTTTGTATTCCTCGGGGATCTCTTTCGCGCCTTCGGGCAGGTCGCGAATGTGGCCGATACTGGCCTCGATAGTATATTTCGGGCCAAGAAACTTGCTAATGGTCCTGGCCTTGGCCGGCGATTCCACGATAACCAGCGGGTTGAGATCGGCGGTTTTTTGTTTCTTGGCCATGTTATTTATTTCTTAGGTGTTTTTGGGGAAATGAATAGATTAATCAGAGTTTCCTGGTTCCCAGGCTCTGGCCTGGGAATCTGCTTCCTCTATGCAACAACGGTAGATATGGTAGTTGATTCTCAGTTTATACCTACATATGCGAAACGTCCTTCAGGTGCGTTCCCACACCGGAGCGTGGGAACGAGTAAATTATTTATGTGATATAATGAATTCCAATCCCCCTAACTTGGACTGGCATTGCATTTATGCCAAAGCCTAATAAAATTGCCTGATTACGTCCATACTGATGCAAGCGTCACCAATACATTCGCAGCAGTAGACTTGTCAAGCCTAAATGACCGATAAAAACCCCCACTTTGGAAGGATAAACCTCCATGGCAAGCCCGTTTAAGGTCTTTCGCAAGCACCAAAAGCTAATGCTTGCTGGATTGACCATTTTGGCAATGTTTTCGTTCGTTTTTTTAGGAACTATTAGCGACCTTTTGGGCACGCGGCAAACACAAAATCCCGTGGTGGTCCGGACCAGCAAATACGGAAAATTGACCCAGCGCGATCTTGCCTACATGCGGCAGGATCACCGCCTTTTTTTACAAATCATCTCTAAAATATACACCCAGGTATTGGGGATAAATCAGGAGACAAGCCTTAAGTTGGTTGAAAGGAATTTCGGCGCTGTAAGCGACGAAGATCTGGTGAACAACTGGCTCAAGTCGAAGCGGGCCGAAGAGATCGGCATGGTCATCAGCGATCAAACCATCAACAGTTTTCTCCAGCTTATTACGGCCGGCAAGCTTGCGGCGAACGATATTTCCACGATTATCAGGCAACAGGGGCTCAACGATCGTCAATTTTTCGATATTGTCCGCGATGAGTTGCGGGCGGTGGAGATTACTCAGTTATTCAAGTTTAGTTTGGAAGGAATCACGCCGGCCGAGCGTTGGGAATACTTCTGCCAGCTCCGCAAGCAGGCCTCCGTGGAATTGATTCCAGTGGAGGAAGAACAATTTCTCGACCAAGTCAAAGACCCCAGCGAAGATGAATCGAAAGCCTTGTTCGAGAAATACAAGGACAAACTGCCTAATCCCTCTTCGCCGGAGCCCGGTTTCCGCTTACCCCACAAGATCGACGTGCAATACTTCAAGGCCGAGTTTGCCAAATTCTCCGATCCCGCCACGATCACGGACGAAGAATTTCAAGTCGCTTATGAAAATAATCGGGCCTATTTCGATCAGTTTCAGTTGGAAAAGGAAGAGTCCAAGTCCGCAGCGCCGGAGAAAAAAGGCGAGCAGGATAAAGAAAATACCTCGGAACAAGAAAAGAAGGAAGCAACCCCGGCCGGCGAGAAACCGGCCCAACAGCCTAAAGAACAGCCGGCCGAAAAGCAAAAGCCCGCCGATCAACCTACCGCTGAACAGCAAAAATCCCCCAGGGAAGAGACTAAAAAGGAAGATACTAAGAAGGGAAACACCCAAAAATCGTCGGCACTGGACCGCACGCCATTTAGTCTGACCGCAATAACGGAGCAGGCCGAAAAACCCGCCGCCGAAGGGGCCAAAGTGGAAAAGCCCGCCGCCGAAGGTTCAAAGGCCGAAGGCCGGTTGCAAATTAGCCGATTCAGGGGGGAAACGGCCGAGAAGGGCACCCTCCCCTTGTCCGAAAAGGTGAAAGAAAAAGTACGCGCCCAGGTGGCCAGGGAAAAAATTCAAAAGATTTTTTTACAACTTCAACAGAAGATGGATGAAAACGGCAAAAAATGGCGCAAATACCAGGCCGATAAGATGCACCAAATTAATGCCCCGGCTCCGCCCAGTCTGGACTTCGAGGCCTTGGCGAAACAATCCGGCTTGACCGCCGGCCGGACCGGTTTAATTTCAAATGCGGAAGTGAAAAAATTCGACATCGGCTCCTCGGTTGCGATGGAAGGGATCTCTCCCTTTACAATCGCGGCCTTCAAACCATCGCTGACCGCCTACAAACCCGAAATCGCCCAGGACATCGAAGGCAACTACTATCTATTCTGGAAAAGCGACGATACGGCGGAATCGGCGCCTTCCTGGGACGACAAAAACGTGCGCCAAGAGGTGCTTCACGCCTGGAAGTTAAAACAGGCCAGAGACTTGGCCCGCAAACATGCCGAATCGATGGCCGAAGAGGCCGCCAAAACAGGCGCTACGCTTAAGGGCGCGTTTCCCGATCTTCCCCAGGACCGAATCATCACTCCACCTCCGTTTAGCATGCTCACCGAAGGCAGCGTGCCGCGGGGATCGTCGCCCGCGCCCCCCGGCTGAGCGAAGTGGAAGGCGTGCCTATGGTTGGCCAGGATTTCATGCACACCGTATTCAATTTGGAGATAAACCAGACCGGTGTTGCAATGAATTTGCCCCAGACAGTGGTCTACGTCGTTCAACTCAGAAAATACAGCCCACCCCAAGACGTCCTGTGGCAAATCTTCCTGGCCGAGGATTTTAGCAAGTACGCGATCGTGGCAGCAAGCAATGTGCAAAAGGACCAAAATACATGGTTGGAATCGCTTAAAACCTCGGCCGGATTGAAATGGGAGAAACCCGAACAGCCGCGCGAAGAACCCGGCCCGGAACCCATGCCCGACGATTAAAATTTCCACGGCGGAAAGAACGGGTGGAAGTATCAAGACATTTCGTACATTTGTTCGCTGCCGTGGGCCGGATTGCCGATCAAGCTGCGGCTTTGCGATTTCTGACCACATTAAATAGCCCTTCGCCCCTCCCCCAGTAGGCGGTTCTTGCGGGACGCCCGCCAAAGCAGTATCCTACTAGATTCTACCCATCGCGGATCATGGTAATCAGATTCGCTGCCTGCCGTGTTTTATCCGCCCCACTGGGCACAAGTGCCCGGGCTAAACATGTAAGTGATATTGAATTTCTGATATCCTAGCTTGTTAAAACTAATAACTTAAAACTTACAACTTAAAACTTTAAATTGAGGAGACTTCTCGTGGATAAACGACGCTTCGTGACCGTCGATGGCAATGAAGCGACGGCCAATATTGCCCACCTGTGCAACGAGGTGATGGCCATATATCCGATCACCCCTTCATCCAATCTGGGCGAGATGCCCGACACCTGGGCTGCGGCCGGTCGCAAAAACATCTTCGGCACCGTGCCCGACGTGGTCGAAATGCAAAGCGAGGCCGGGGCGGCCGGGGCCGTTCACGGCGCGCTACAGGCCGGGGCGCTAACAACGACTTTCACCGCATCGCAGGGCCTGTTGTTGATGATTCCCAACATGTTCAAGATCGCCGGCGAATTAACGCCCACTGTCTTTCATGTCACCGCCCGGACTGTGGCCACCCACGCGCTTTCGATTTTCGGCGACCATGGCGACGTGATGGCCTGCCGCACGACCGGCTGGGGAATGCTTTCCTCGGCTTCGGTGCAAGAGGCACAGGACATGGCCCTCATCGCCCACGGCGCAACGCTCGAAGCCCGCGTGCCTTTCATCCATTTCTACGACGGGTTCCGCATATCCCACGAAGTCAACAAGATCGAGCAGCTTACAGAAGACGACGTCAAGGCGATGATCGACATGGATCTGATCGCCGCGCATCGCAACCGGGCACTTTCGCCCGAGCGGCCCAAGCTCCGCGGCACGGCACAAAATCCCGACGTCTTTTTCCAGGCCCGCGAAACCTGCAATCCGTTTTACAACGCTGCCGCCGGCATAGTGCAAAAACACATGGACAAGTTCGCCAAGCTCGTCGGCCGGCAATATCATCTCTTCGATTACACCGGCGCGGCCGATGCCGAGCGGGTAATCGTGGTCATGGGCTCCGGAATCGGCGTGGTTGAAGAGACGGTCGAAAAACTGGTTTCGCAGGGCGAAAAGGTGGGCGTGCTTAAGGTACGCCTGTTCCGCCCCTGGGATTCCGCCGCATTTGTAGCCTGTTTGCCCAAAACGACCAAAAAGATCGCCGTTTTGGATCGCACCAAGGAACCCGGCGCTGCCGGCGAACCGCTGTATCAGGACGTGATCACCTCGCTGGCCGAGTGCTGGCCGGCCCACGTCGGCAACGGATCGATGCCGCTGGTTATCGGCGGGCGCTACGGCCTGTCCTCGAAGGAATTCACCCCGGCAATGGCCGCTGGCGTGTTCAACGAACTCAAAAAACCAAAGTCCAAGAACCACTTTACCACGGGCATAAACGACGATGTCACACACCTGAGCCTGGATTACGATCCTCGCTTCTCGACCGAGACCGACGACATTACTCGCGCGGTGTTCTTCGGCCTGGGCAGCGACGGCACCGTGAGCGCCAACCGCAACTCGGTGAAGATCGTGGGCGAAAACACCCCCTTACACGCACAAGGCTATTTTGTTTACGACTCGCGTAAAGCCGGCTCGGTAACCACCTCGCACGTGCGTTTCAGTCCGCGCCCGATCAAGGGTTCTTACCTGGTGCACCGGGCGAACTTTGTGGCCTGCCATCAGTTCCACTTCCTCGAACGCATCGACGTGCTTTCCATGGCCGATCCGGGCGCCACTTTCCTGCTGAACAGCCCTTACGGCCCGGACGAAGTGTGGAATCATCTGCCCGCCGAGGTGCAAAAACAGATCATCGACAAGAAGATGAAATTCTATGTGGTCAACGCCTTCAGCGTGGCCCGGGACGCGCAGATGGGCGTGCGCATCAACACCATCATGCAGACATGCTTTTTCAAGCTGGGCAACGTGATTCCCTCGGACGAAGCCATTACCCAGATCAAGGACGCCATTAAGAAGACTTACGGCAAGAAGGGCGGCGGTAAGATCGTCGAGCAAAACTACGCGGCGGTAGACGGCGCTTTGAGTTCGCTCTACGAGGTAAAATATCCCAGCCAGGTCACATCGAACCTGCACATGGTGCCGCCGGTGCCCGACAGTGCCCCCGAGTTTGTCAAAAACGTCTTGGGCATGATGATTGCCAATCGGGGCGACGACCTGCCCGTCAGCGCGCTTCCCAACGACGGCACGTTCCCCACCGCCACCACGCAATACGAAAAGCGGAGCATCGCCCAGGACATTCCCATCTGGGACCCGAAGATTTGCACCCAGTGCGGCCTGTGCTCGTTGGGCTGCCCGCACGCCACGATCCGCACAAAGGTTTTCGATCCGGCGCTTTTGACCAATGCCCCGGCCGGATTCAAGTCCACCGATTACAAAGGCAAGGAATATCCCGGCTGGAAGTTCACCGTCCAGGTGGCCCCGGACGATTGCACCGGTTGCGGGCTGTGCGTCGATGTATGCCCGGCCAAGGATAAGGAAAAGGTCAAGCACAAGGCCATCGACATGGAGGCCAAGACCCCAAACCTCGATCGCGAACGGCCGAACTGGGACTTTTTCCTCACCATTCCCGACGTCGATCGCACACAGGTCAAGGCCGATACGATCAAGGGTTCGCAGTTGCTCCGGCCGCTGTTCGAGTTTTCCGGGGCCTGCGCGGGCTGCGGCGAAACACCGTACGTCAAACTCCTCACGCAGTTTTTCGGCGACCGCATGTTGATAGCCAACGCCACGGGCTGCTCGTCGATTTACGGCGGCAACCTGCCTTGCACGCCGTATTGCGTAAATCGCGACGGGCGCGGCCCGTCCTGGTCGAACTCGCTGTTCGAAGATTGCGCCGAGTTCGGTTTCGGCATCCGATTGGGCGTCGATCAGCAAATTAAATACGCCGTCGATCTGCTCAAGCGGCTCAGCGGGCAATTAGGCGATGAACTGTTGGCCGCGCTTATCAACAACAAGCAGGAAACCGAAGAAGAAATCGCCCGGCAGCGATCGCTTGTGGCGGATTTGAACAAGCGCCTGGCCGGAATAAATTCGGCGGACGCCAAGAACCTGCTCGCCTCGTCCGACTATCTGATCCGCAAGAGCATCTGGAGTTTCGGCGGCGACGGCTGGGCCTACGACATCGGCTTTGGCGGCTTGGACCACGTTTTCGCCTCCAGCCGCGACCTGAACATCCTCGTCCTGGACACCGAAGTCTACTCGAACACCGGCGGGCAGGCGTCGAAATCGACTTTCCGCGGAGCTGTTGCCAAGTTCGCCGCCGGCGGAAAACAAGGCGGAAAAAAAGACCTCGGCATGATCGCCATGTCCTACGGCAACGTGTTCGTGGGCTCGATCTCCATGGGCGCCAACCCCATGCACGCGCTCAGGACGATCCGCGCGGCCGAGTCGTACCGGGGGACTTCGCTTTTGATCGCCTTTTCGCATTGCATCGGCTGGGGCATCGACATGTCCGCCGGCATGAGCATACAAAAGGACGCCGTGGCCTGCGGTTACTGGCCGCTTTACAGTTTCGATCCTGCGCAACGAGGCCCAGCCCTTCCAATTGGCGAGCAAGAAGCCGGTCGGTGCTTTCAAGGAATTCGCCATGAAAGAGGCCCGCTTCGCCATGCTCGCCCGCTCGAAGCCCGACGAATCGGTCCGGCTTCTTGATCTGGGCCAGCAGGACATCTACAAGCGGTATCATTTCTACGAACAACTGGCCGGCGTGAGCCGCGCTGCCGCGGTGGATGCCGCCGCTGAAGCGGCTTCCGGCGGCAAC
The DNA here is from genome assembly GCA_963844755.1 of Pirellulales bacterium. Lineage (GTDB taxonomy): Bacteria > Planctomycetota > Planctomycetia > Pirellulales > Thermoguttaceae > JBEKIK01. Next base: position 111,076 of record CAWJPM010000002.1, on the reverse strand, counting down.
GGAGCAAATAAAGCCAAAGATTCCAAGGAGGTGGAAGCATGACCATTGATTTATCCACAAAATATCTCGGTTTGAACCTGAAAAACCCCTTGGTCATCGCGGCTTGCCCGTTGACCGGCAAGATCGAGTGGCTCAAACGGCTGGAAGCGGCCGGCGCGGCCGCGGCGGTCTTGCCCTCGTTGTTCGAAGAGCAGATTGAACACGACGAAGTGGAAATGACCAAAGCCCATGAGTTCGGCACGGAAAGTTTCGCCGAAGCCTTGACTTATTTCCCCGAAATGCAGAATTACAACACCGGCCCGGAGGAATATCTGGAGACCATCGAACAGGCAAAAAAGGCGGTGAAAATGCCGGTCATCGCCAGCCTTAACGGCACAAGCCGTGGCGGCTGGGTTCGCTACGCCAAAATGATGCAAGACGCCGGGGCCGACGCCCTGGAACTGAACGTCTACTACATCGCCACTGATGCGGATATGACTGGCAGGGAAGTCGAATCCCGCTATCTCGAATTGGTCGCGGCCGTTAAGCAGTCGGTATCGATTCCCCTGGCCGTGAAGGTCGGGCCGTACTTCAGCGCAATGGCCAACATGGCCAAACGCTTGGCCGAAGCCGGTGCGGACGGGCTGGTGCTTTTCAACCGCTTCCTCCAGCCGGACATCAATCTTGATACCCTTGAAACCAATCCCACGCTGATCCTCAGCGATCCTTACGAACTGCTCGCGCCCCTGCGTTGGGTGGCCATATTGCACGGGCGCATAAACGCCTCACTGGCCGTAACCAGCGGCATCCACGACGCCGACGCCCTAATCAAGGCCCTTTTGGCCGGTGCCGACGTAGGCATGATCGCCTCGGCAATCTACCACAAAGGTTTTAAACAGGTCGAAGAGATCATCCGCGGACTGACTAGATGGATGGAAGAAAAGGAATACGAATCGGTCGAGCAGCTCAAAGGCAGCGTGAGCCAGGAAAACTGCCCCGACCCCGAAGCCTTCGCCCGCGGAAACTACATGAAAACGCTGGTTTCCTACACCGGCAAACCAATCTAACCCAAAAAACGCCGCCGGCGCCAACCTAATGTCGCCGGTCGCAATGCTTCCATAAATTATTTAGCCCCCCGTGAATACACGGGGGGCTTTTTATATTCCATTTAACTATTCAGGAATTATCTGTAGCGGTAGTTATTTCATCTTTTCCAACCACTTCCGCTGTGCCGCCAGGCATCCTTCTTTTGAATTTCGCGGCACTGATTTTTGCGCGTCGGCCCATTCGATCATCTCTTGGATCATTTGCCAACGTTCCACGGGATCCCACATGCGATTCCGCTTTTCCTCCTCGCTGTGCAATAATTTCGAGAATTCTTCGTGGGTCATGGTAGTTGTAGAATTTGCTTTAAACGGCGGATGCGATCTTGTTTTTGTTCCTGCACCGGCAAGGCGGTTTGGCATTTTAGCATGTCTTCATCAGATAAGGCCAAACACACAACCCCCTTGGAGGTTTTTGCTTCAACGGCTCGACGACTGCACTCGGACCACGATGACAACCCTTCGATATAACGAAAAATGTCTATCGCACCCGCTGGGCTGAGTACGCAAACAACACCTTGCTGTTTAAGCCAAGCGGTATTTTTTTGGGCCACCGGTCCCCAGTCGGCATCACTCTTGCCCCAGGATGCATCTAATTCAACCAAGGCCTGATGACAACGCAGCCGATTATCATCGGTATCTTCAATCCACAAATCGACATCACTAGTCAGATTTCCGCCGTGCCTCAGCAGCATGTTCATACCGCCGATAAGCAAGTAATTCACCCCATGCCTATTAAAGCACTCAAAAATCCGTTCTTGATTCATGGGGTAATCCCCCGAAAAATTGCATTGTTTTATTCTCTCATATCCATTATAAATTCTACTATCCGTTTTTGCCAGTGGAATACAATCCGAGGTGATATCTTTATTTGTTCCACCGAGGAGTATTTTTCATGAAAGCCATGCTTTTGGAGCAAATCGCTCCGATTGATAATTCGCCGCTGAAATTGGTCGATCTGCCCATTCCCGAGCCAAAACAGGGCGAGATGCGGATCAAGGTCCGCTGCTGCGCCATTTGCCGCACCGACCTGCACGTCATCGAAGGCGACCTGCCCCGGCAAAAAATGCCCATTATCCCCGGGCACCAGATCGTGGGAACGGTGGAAAAACTCGGGCCGGGATGCGCCAAGTTCAAGGCCGGGCATCGCGTGGGTGTGGCTTGGCTGCGGCATACCTGCGGAACGTGCGAGTTCTGCAAGGCCGGCAAGGAAAACCTCTGCGAGTCGGCCCGCTTCACAGGCTATCATGCCGACGGCGGTTATGCCCAGTACGCCCTTACGCCCGAGGCCTATTGCTACGGAATACCGCCCGGCTTTTCCGACGTCGAAGCCGCCCCGCTTTTGTGCGCCGGCATTATCGGATACCGATCGCTTAAACGCTGTCAATTGCCGCCCGGCGGCAAGTTGGGCATCTATGGGTTCGGCTCATCGGCTCACGTGGTAATGCAGATTGCCAAGCATAACGGTTGCATGGTATATGTGGTCACGCGCGGCGAAAAACATCGGCAGTTGGCCAGGCAGATGGGCGCCGCCTGGGTGGGCGGAGACGCCCGGCAAATGCCGGTCAAGGTCGATAGCGCCATCATCTTCGCTCCGTCCGGCGATTTGGTCCCGCCCGCCTTGGAATCGCTGCAAAAAGGCGGCACGCTGTCTTTGGCCGGCATCTACATGACGCCCATTCCCGCCTTGGATTACCAGCGGTATGTGTTTTTCGAGCGCGACATCCACTCTGTCACCTGCAATACCCGCGCCGACGGCCGCGAACTCCTGGCCGAAGCCGCAGCCATCCCCATCCGTCCCCACACTTGCGTTTATCCTTTGGCCGACGCCAACCGTCGCTAATGGACTTGAAGACCGACAGGATCAGCGGCACGGGCGTATTGTCAATCGAATAAATATAGCGAGTAGCACCGGTTCTTGAACCGGTGGGACAAAGTCCCAAGAGGTGTTTCTGTAATGTTTGCTAATTACGCTTCCGCCTCTGACGGCAATGCCGCCCAGGTTCGAGAACCTGGGCTGCCCACTCTGTTTCTTATGGTTTAAAAAGCAAGGTGTCCAAGAGCCGTAAAAGCTAGATATCAAACGCCTTGGGCCGTTCCCGATATCTTCTCACTATAGTTAATGCAGATGGTTACTGATGAGACTTAATATCAGGTCTCTAATATTCTTGCATTATAAAAAAAAGGAGTTCGGCGATGCACGCGATTGCATTTTTAGGCGTGATGATTGTTCCAGTGGCGATGATGTCGCTTCTAAGCCAGTTGCAGGCGGCCGATTTGAAGGCCGGCGACGCGGCCCCCGATTTCAAACTGCCCGGCTCCGACGGCAAGACCTACAACCTGGCCGATTTTCGCGGCAAGCAGGCGGTTGTTCTGGCCTGGTTTCCAAAGGCCTTTACGCCCGGCTGCACAAACGAGTGCAAGGCTTTTGCCGCCGGGGGTCCCGGCCTGCGCAAGTTCGACGTGGCCTATTTCACCGCCAGCGTCGATCCGCCAGATAAGAACAAAAAATTCGCCGAGTCGGTCGGTGCCGATTATCCCATTCTCAGCGACGCGGACGGCAAAGTCGCCCGGGCGTACGGCGTGACCGGCGCGGTGCAAAAATTCGCCAGCCGCTGGACATTCTACATCGGGCCGGACGGAAAAATCCTCTACATCGACAAGGACGTGAACACGAAAACCCATGCCGACGACGTGGCCAAAAAACTCAAAGAACTGGGCGTAGCGGAGAAAAAATGAACAGCTTTAAGTTCGGCGAAAGTTTTTTAACTCGCCCACTTGCGCCCGGCGACTTTTAGCACTTCCTCGGCCATCCGTGTCGCCTCGGGGGGAGGCAACTCCGGATAAAACGGCAAAAACACGATCTTCGCCAGTATTTCCTCGGCCGTCCGCGCTTTCTGGTCGGGCCGATCGCCGGGTGGCGGAACAACGCACAGGCTTTGACCCTGCGTGGCATCGAACCCGGCTCGCGCCAGATGCTCGATCAGCCCTCCCGGTTCATTTACCAGAACCGGAAAAACCCAATAAGTATGCGGCCGGTTCGCCGCGCCCGGGCAGAACACGTTTTCCCCCAGGAGTTCTGCCAGGTCTTCCCCCTTTTTCACATGCCGTTCCAATCGCCGGGAATTGAATCTTTTTAAGCGGCGTTTCAGCACCGCCAAGAGCGGCGTGCAGGGTTGTTGCCGGATTTGCTCGAAAAAGCCCTCGCCCGGAAAGCCGCGGGCAGTGCGGTTTACCCAGCGGTCATAATCTAAATCCATGCTCATGCACATCCGCACGAAAAAAGCGCTGATCGGCCGGCTGGAAAGGGTTTTCAATATCCCATACTTCACCAATCGTTTGCCGTAACGCCAGCGGTTTTGTTTTGCATAACCGGCCTGGGCAGCCCGCATGCGGGCAAGCAATTCCGGATCGCGAATCCTCAGCAAGGCCCCTCCCAGGGCTGTGCTGCTCTTGATAGTGCCGAAACTGAACATGCTCGCGTCTGCTTCCGTGTGGCCCTGGTATCCGGGGCCTGCGAACGCCTGGGCGCAGTCTTCAAAAACCAGAAGTTTTTTCTGACCGGCCAGTTCCAGGATCGGCTCCAAGGCGATTCGGCCTCCGAACAGGTGCGCCACGAGTATGGCCCGGGTGGCCGGCGTCACGGCTCGCCGCCAATTCTCCATGCTTGGCGCTACTTGTTGCGGATCAAGATCGACCGGAACCGGTACAAGTCCGTGATGCTCGATAATGCGGATCATATCGGGAATGGTAATCGCCGAGACGAGTACCTCGCTTCCTTTAGGCAGCCCCAATGTGCCCAGCAAAAGATCGAATCCGCTGCGAACGGACAAGCACGCCAAAATATGCTCGGGATTGGAAAAGATTCCTTGTGCGAACTGATCGATCCCTGCCTGCTTCAGCGGGAAGCAAACCCGAGAAATCCCAAACAGCAGATCGGGCCAGCCGATGTCAAGTCTTTTTCGCGACCACATTTTTTAAGCCTTTGTTTGTTCCAGCGTATAAGGCATCGAGCAGCCGCATTTATAATACTTTTTCAATATTTTTTCAAGGTTAGTAAAAATGAGGGCAAAATAGAGGGCGGCCCCATGTATTTCCGTGAAAATGGTCGAACTAAGGACCGCCGGAATCGGTTAGTTTCAATCTAAAGGATGCCGCCACTTAAGCCCTGGGAATCGGGCGAAGCTGCTATCGTTAGTAACCCATTCACAGCCCGATTCGATAGCTAGCGCAGCCAGATAAGCGTCGGGAATGAGATTACCCCGGGCATTTACAGCTTTGCATAAGTTCAAGAATATGTTCCAGTGTTTTTCGCCGGGAGAAATCCGCACGCAATTCGGATTATAGGTTATTTCTTCAACGAATTTCAACGCAGAAGCGAGACTTGTCGGCGGATTGAATATCTTAGGATTTGTGATGATGCGCAAAAAGCCGCTGAGCACCAGATCGGCCATTCCATATCGCTCGCCGGATACGAGCAAGTTGTGCAGCCACCTGGCATACCTATCACTATCGGGCATCTCCATACGGAAGGCATATACAAGGACATTAATGTCGATGAGATACATCCTGCCCCTCTTCCATGATGTCCAACAATTCGGCGCTATTGTTGATATCTACGCCGGGCATGACTCCCTTTCCCTTGTCCCTTGTAAAGCAGAATTTTTCGCCGGAGGCAGGCTTTTGTGGCGATTCCAGAGTTTCCGCTAGTGCGTTCGATATGACCGCGTCCACCGTTTGCCCGGTCGCTTGCGCCACCTGCTGCACGCGGATAAACAGTTGGTCGTCGATATGAATAGTTGTGTCCATATATCAATTTTATAGTAAATAATCCCGAAATGTCAAGTCGGAATGCGTAGTATTGGCAACGGCCGTACACGCCGCTATATTGGTGATGTTGGCCCAATACGCTTTTCTCGCGAGTATACCATCCCGAATCCTTAAAAAATCTACTACATGCCGCCTGTAAGGATCATATTATGAGTAGTTCTCAGATCAATACAAAAGAGATATATGACAAATTCAAGCGTGATATTTTAAGCTGGCTTCGACAAGAAGCAAGCCGAAATAGACATAATGAATTTCAAATTACAGAGATACATCGCTTCCTTGAACTCCCGAATATTCCAGAGCCGGACAAATCTCGGCTACAGATAATTGGATTCCAAATATTGCACGAACTATATTTTGAACGAATCATCATTCCTGGCACAGCGAATGTACATGACATATCAAATACGATGAAGTGGCCTTTTTTCATATTAACAGATTATGGTCGGCAATTTCTTCAGATATCTGAATATTCCCCATATGACCCGGATGGATATTTGCGACGCCTGAAATCGGAAATTGCTAACATCAATGAAACCATCATCCGGTATGTTGAAGAGTGTATAAAATGTCTTAAGATGAACTGCCTTCTTGCTTCGGCAGTGACCATAGGATGTGCATCTGAACAAGCATTGCTTCTCTTGATCGACAGATTTGGGCAAGCAATCATCGATTCCGCCAAGAAAACCAAATTTGAAAAGGACACAAAAGATTGGATTATCGCAAAAAAATACAAGGCGTTTCGCAAGTATTTAGATAGCGCAGCCTGTACTATACCAGATACGCTACGTGCTCCTTTGGAGCAGCAATTTCATGGAACCTTTGATCTGATACGACAAATACGGAACGAAGCGGGGCACCCGACAGGTGGCGAAGTTACGCTAGATCTGATTCGACCAAGTCTTGTGAATTTTCCGGGTTATTGCAAATATGTGTATTCACTCATGGACCACTTTGCGAAGAACGGTGTGAATTTGTGATCCCTGAAAGACAAAATACATCACTGAATACTATCACGAACGAAAGCAGAGTATTGCTAGCAGCGGGTACCACCGGTTCTTGAACCGTCGCGGCTTTGCCGCAAGAGGTTGCTGATAATTATTCATCCAATAAAAAAGTCTCTTCAACCGCTTGCCGCCTCTCATCCCAACACATACACGCCTTTCCTATATCTCCTATCCATCAATTCCCCCCTCATCTTTCATCCTGCATCCCCAATCCCCAATCCCTCATTCTGCACTCCTCCCCAGGTGGCCAATTTTCCACCTTGAAATCCACTTTCTAATCTGCTACGCTCATCGCTCCGTGCCATTTGTGTTCTTTGGAAATCCGATTAGTGAAAATCAAAGGGGCGAAGCCTTCCCTAAACGTGGAAAAATCGCAATTTGATGCCCAAAAAGTCCTCTGCGAAATCGCAAAATGACTAGCAACAACAGCAACCACGAAATTTAATAACTCGCCTTTATTAGCGGAGATTAGTGGTAATTAGTGTTCCTAAAACGTGGAAAAATCGCGATTCTGACCCCAAAAAATGCATTTTGAATTCATCACTGTAATAATGTGTTGAACTCTTCTTCGCCAATAACTCTGACTCCCAACTGTTTCGCTTTATCCAATTTACTCCCCGCGTTTTCGCCCGCCACCACATAATCGGTTTTTTTCGATACGCTGGATGCGGCGTGGCCGCCGTTCTGGGTGATTAATTCTTCGATCTCGTCGCGGGTGTATTTCTGCAGGGTGCCGGTTACTACCAGGGTTTTGCCTTCAAGTGCCCGGTGCTGGCCGCTGGCCGGGGCGGTGGATTTTGTGTTTACGCCCAGCGATTCCAGATCGGCGATGGTTTCTTTGCCGAATTTGCTGTGCAGAAATGAAAAGATGCTGGCGGCGATGATCGGGCCGATCTCGTTTACTTCGCTTAGTTCTTCTTCCTTGGCCGCCAGCAGGGCGTCCATGGTGCCGAAGTGTTCGGCCAGGACCGAGGCCACCCGGGCGCCTACGTGGCGGATGGACAGTGCGTTTAACAAGCGGGCCAGGCCGCGTTTCTTGCTGGCTTCGATGCCGTCGAGCAGATTATCGAGCGATTTCCGCCCCATCCGCTCGAGATTCAATAGTTTGTCTTGTTTTTCTTCCAGTCGGTACAGATCGCCGCAGTTTTTCACCAAGCCATCGCTTACCAGTTGATCGACCAGCTTATCGCCCAGGCCTTCGATGTCCATGGCATTGCGCCCGGCAAAGTAGCGGATGCGTTCTTTTACCTGGGCCGGGCAAAGCGGATTCGGGCAGCGAATATAAACTCCGCCTTCGTCTTTTACCAGTTTCGTATCGCACTCGGGGCAGGCGGCGGGAAAAACGAATTTGCGCAGAGAGCCCTTGCGCAGGTGTTTTTCCACGCGAACGATGTGGGGGATGATTTTGCCCGCCTTTTCGACCACTACCACGTCGCCCACGCGCACTTCCTTGCGTTCGATCTCGTCGGCATTGTGCAGGCTGGCGTGGCTCACCGTGGTGCCGGCCAGTTCTACCGGCTCCAGGTCGGCCACGGGCGTGATCGTGCCCGTCTTGCCCACTTGTACGCGAATATCGTTAAGGCGCGTGGTGGCTTCGTACTTCTCAAATTTATAGGCGATCACCCAGCGCGGGCATTTCCGAAGTTGCGCCAGGCGCTCGCGCTGGTCGAAACTGTTGACCTTTAAAACCAGTCCGTCGATCTCGAAATCCAACTCGTGCAGGCGTTCGATAAGTTCCTCGCAATGATCCACTGCCGCCGCGAACGAGGAAAAGCATTGCACCTCCGGCGTGGGCGGAATTCCATAACCGCGCAGCTCTTCGAGGAACTCCGTATGCGTTCGGGCCTTGAGACCTTCAGTCAGACCGACACTGTGGGCGAAAAACCGCAGCCGGCGCCGGCGCAAATCCGCGGATCGAGCAATCGCACGCTGCCGGCGGTGACATTGCGGGTGTTGGCAAACAGCGGCTCGCCCTTGGCCTGCTGGGCCTCGTTCAGAATGACAAGGTCGGAGTTGGTCATGTAGATTTCGCCGCGAACTTCGAGCACCGGCGGCACTTTCCTACCGGACAAGCGGAGCGGTATGCCCTTGACCGTGCGGACATTGTGGGTGATGTCGTCGCCCACCCGCCCGTTGCCCCGGGTAATGCCGCGAGTCAGCAGTCCGTTTTCATAGATTAGCGCGATGGCCACGCCGTCGATTTTGAGTTCCACGACCCACTCGATTTTTTCGCCCGGCAGAAGTTTGGCCACGCGCTCGCCATATTTTTTCAATTCCTCGATGCTGTAGGTATTTTCGATGGAGAGCATGGGCACGCGATGTTCGACCTGTACAAGTCCCTCGACGGGCCGTTCGCCCACGCGCTGCGTTGGGCTGTCTGGCGTGATCAGATCCGTGTGCTCGGCTTCCAGTTTTTTCAACCGCTCCATTAAGCGATCGTACTGGTGATCGGTGATTTCCGGGGCCGCTTCCACATAGTATTTGCGGTCGTGGTGAGCGATTTCCTCGCGAAGCCGAGCAATTTCGGCGGAAGGATCGGCGGGCATGATGAGAGCTCCCAATTAGTTTTCAGTAAACAGTTTACAGTTCGCGCTTATTTGAAAAAACTGTAAACTGCAAACTGTGAACTGTAAACTTAAAAACTCACCCATCGCAGCCGCAGGCCGCGACGCACGGGCCGGACATGCCGCGCATGGGATGGGGGATCAGGCACAGGAATTTCAAGGGACCGGTACCCGTGTTGCGAAACTGGTGGACTTGGCTAGGCGGAATAAACACGGTGACGCCCGGGCGGAGCGGATGTTCTTTATCGCCCTCCAACACAACGCCAGTTCCTTCCAGCACGAATATTTCATGTTCATGGCCGTGGGCGTGCTTTGGTGTATGCCCGCCTGCACCTATTTCGAATTGTCGCATGGAAAAACTCGGCGCACGCCTGGTCCGGGCCGATCAGGCAGCGCATTTTACAATTCACGGCCCCTTCCGTATTGACCGGCATGGCCTCGATTTGTTCGTAGTGCGTAACTTTCATAAGAGACCTCGGATTACGTTTGTTAGTTAAAGCGACAGTTGGACTGTCACCCCAACCAAGTCAGTTTACATTTGTCAGTTTACAGTATTCAGTTTTCAGTTCACAGTTTATGGTATTATGTTCACCCCTCATCCATCATCCCTCATCCTTCACCCAACATCTTTTGCCTAATTTCCAATCTTTTTAATATTACCCATTATACCCTAAATGACACCGGATCAAGCCCGGCGCAAAAAAAAACCCCGAGGCAACGACTCCCAGCACCGTTGCGGCTTCCGCCAAGGAAGCCTCACTATCGTTGACCTCGAGGCCGTTATCCGCGGCGGTAAACCGTCACGAATACAACTCATCTATAACAATGTTAAAAATCTTGTCAAGAGATGATTAATAGGGATCAAGGGGCCGATTCAGGGGGCCCGAATAGGCGGGCGGCTAATGCAGGCGGAAAACTATTAGACGGATTCAAGGTCCTGGATTCGGTATTCCGCACTCGCCACTAACCACTATCTACAACCTTAATTCTACAGCCCATTGTATTAAAAAAAGATCATTTTGCCGCTCGATATGGCTACATAGACAAAGGGTCTGGAAGTTAGTATTATTATAATATGTCTTATTATCGACATACTTTGCTAGGCAAAACTATGAATGCTGTCGGTAAGATTTCTCTGCGTGGTGTTGCGGTTCACAACCTCAAATCGATCAATTTGGATCTTCCCCATCGGCGGTTGATCGTGTTTTGCGGTTTAAGCGGCAGCGGCAAGAGCAGCCTAGCGCTTGATACCTTGTATGCCGAAGGCCAGCGCCGATACATCGAGAGTTTTTCGGCCTATACGCGGCAATTCCTCCAGCGGTTGGAAAAGCCCGAGGCCGAACGCATCGACGGCATCCCCCCGGCCATCGCCGTTACCAGCAAAAACGCCGGCCGCTCCAGCCGCTCCACAGTAGGCACGGCCACCGAGACGGGCGACTATCTGCGCCTGTTGTTTGCCAAGATCGGTCATGTATTTTGCCTCAAATGCGGCCAGGAGGTACTATGCGACACTCCACAAAGCACCGCCGAAGTCATGTCCGCCTTGCCGCCGGGCACAAAATACATGATCGCCTTCCGAATCGATCCGCCCGCTGCCGATCAATGCGATGCCTTAGCCGCCGCACTGCGCGAAGAAGGATTTATTCGCGTGGTTGCCGGCGAACACCTGGTAAATCTGGACGAAGCCAGTCTATCTCTGTCCACTGTCCACTGTCCACCATCCACTCCGAATGGGATCTATGTTGTGGTCGATCGGCTGACCTCCGGTGGGGCGAGCGACAACCGATTGCGCGACTCGCTGGAAACCGCATTCACCAAGGGCCGCGGGCGATGTTACGCATTTGTCGAGGATTCTGAACCCCGGACCCCGAACCCTGAACCCTCTCCACACCACGTAGCGTTGATCGACGGTCATCCATGGCGGCGGATGGGATTTAGCACGCAGTTGGCCTGTGAGGATTGCGGCATCGAATATCCTCCACCCGAACCGCGGTTGTTTAGTTTCAACAGCCCCTTGGGTGCATGCCCGAAGTGCGAAGGTTTCGGCAACGTGATCGGCATCGACATGGACCTGATCGTGCCCGATCCCAACAAATCGCTGGCCGAAGGGGCGATTGCCCCCTGGAGCACGCCCGCTTACGAGCACGAGTTGCAGGAACTGCTGGCCCTGGCCCCGGATTACGATATTCCCACCGAAGTGCCCTTTAAGGAACTCAACTCACAGCATTTATCATTGATTACACGCGGCATTCCGGATCGAAAATTCGGCGGCCTGGAAGGATTCTTTGCCTGGCTGGAACGGCGCAAGTACAAGATGCACATCCGCGTATTCCTAAGCCGTTGGCGGAGCGCTCGCACTTGCCCGAGTTGCATGGGCGCGCGTCTTCGGCCCGAAGCCCTGGCCGTGCGCGTGGGCGGCAAAAACCTGGGCGAAATCTGCGCATTGAAAGTTCGCGATGCGGCCGCCTTTTTCCGCGATTTACAGTTGCCGGCCTGGGAACAACAGGTAGGCCGCATGATGCTCGAACAGGTCCAAGCCCGGCTGGGATATCTCGAAGAAGTGGGGCTTGGTTATCTGACCTTGGATCGGCCCCTGCGAACTTTAAGCGGCGGCGAAGCCCGGCGCGTGGCACTGACCGCCTCCCTGGGTTCCAGCCTGGTAAACATGCTCTACGTGCTCGACGAGCCGTCCATCGGCCTGCATCCCCGCGACATCAATCAACTCATCACCGCCATCAAGCAACTCCGCGACCGCGGCAACACCGTGGTTGTGGTCGAGCACGAGGAATTGATGATCCGCGCGGCCGATCAGATCGTGGAAATCGGTCCCGGGGCGGGCGAACGCGGCGGTCGCATCGTGTTTCAAGGAACCCCCGAGGAGATGGAAAAATCATTAGACAGCCTGACCGGCGACTATCTGGCCGGCCGGCGCGGAGCGGCGCAAACCCGCGCCGCCGGCCGCCAAACCACGGCTGGATCCGACTGGCAGGCGCGCGGGGAAACAACCTCAAAGGCGTAAGCGTCGAATTTCCCCTGGGCATGTTGTGCCTGGTCACCGGCGTGAGCGGATCGGGCAAGAGTACGCTGGTCGAGGACACCCTGTACCCGGCGCTCTGCCGACGCCTGCGAAAAGACGCCCTAAAACCCTATCCGCACGACGACATTTTCGGCGACGGCCAAATCGACGACGTGATCATGGTCGATCAGAGCCCCATCGGGCGCTCGCCGCGCTCCAATCCGGTGACGTATCTGAAAGTCTTCGACGAAATTCGCAACGTGTTTGCCGACACTGTCGAGGCCCGCACCCGCGGTTACAACGCCGGGCATTTCAGCTTCAACGTCGACGGCGGCCGTTGCACAGCCTGCCAGGGCGACGGCTACATCCAGATCGACATGCAATTTTTAGCCGACGTGTACATGCGCTGCGCACAGTGCAACGGCACCCGCTATCGCGACGAAATCCTGGACGTCACCTATCGCGGCCGCAATATCGCCGACGTGCTGCAGATGACCGTGCGCGAGGCTTTCACCTTCTTCCGCGGTCAGACCAAGGTCCAGGCCCGGCTGAAACGCTTGATCGACGTGGGTCTGGACTACGTGCAACTCGGCCAGCCGGCCAACACACTTTCCGGCGGTGAGGCCCAGCGCCTGAAACTAGCCGCATACATGAGCAGCGCAAAACGCGGCCACTGCCTGTTCATACTCGACGAGCCCACCACCGGCCTGCACTTTTACGACATCGTGCAACTCCTCGACTGCTTCGACGCCCTCTTGGCCGTGGGCCATTCGCTGATCGTGGTCGAACACAACCTGCAAATGATGAAAGCCGCCGATTACATCGTCGATCTCGGCCCGGGTGCCGCCGACGAGGGCGGCCAGGTCGTCATAAAAGGCACCCCCGAGATGGTCGCCAACTGCCGGAATTCGATAACCGGCCGATACCTGGCCGATGTATTGCTGACGGAAAAACGAGAGGAATCAATTTAGGGGCTCTAACAAAACCTCCCCTCTCCCTTTGGGAGAGGGGCTATGGGTGAGGGTATTTTCAAATGGATACAAGATTTTGTTAGAGCTCATTAACTTTTAATAAGCCGGAGTGGAATTATTCCTTCGGCAGTTCCAGCTCAACGCCCTCGATTTCCCGGTCGGATTCAATGTTGACGACAGTCGCCCGCTTCATGGGATCGATCTGTCTTTTATACGCCTCCTCTGATTCTTTTTCATCCATACCCCAATAGATCTCGGAATCGTGATATGCATCATGCCCAACTTTCAGGCCGAACTGGCCAGGCGGCAGTTGCGTGATGCGGAACTTCCCGTCGCGGCCGACGCGAACGTCTTTGCGAATCGCAGTCTTGTTGAATGCCACTGTTCTTCCCAGCCGAGAGGAACGTTTGTGACCCGGCCACTGACGCTCCCACCTGCCGGACATGCGATATCGAGCGTTTTCTTTTCGTCCAATCCAATTTTCACCGGACCAATTTGCGTAATCTCACCGTCGGGCTCTTCCACGACCACGAACCATTCGTCATTTTGGTAGGGCACTTCCAGGGAGTATTTCCCGTCACGAATATATGTGCTTCTAATGAAAAATCTGTCGCCAATGACCGTCCGGCCGCGCAATACGTTGCCGTTGAACGCGGTGTCTTTGCATCTTATCAGCCACAAAGCAACCCAGCCCGCTATAACTGGCCGGCCATCGCGTGTAATTGTGCCGGATATCCGCTGTTGAGCAAGCGTCGGCTTCGCGCCTTCGACCTTTTTCTTCATTTTCACCTCGATCCCGCTGATGTTTTTAAGTTCCGTCACCTTAGGGGTAAATGCCTCGGCATCGAAATAACCATCGGCGGAAAGCGCAAGGTGATATTCATCTGGATCCATGTATTGAAGTCTAAATTTGCCAGGCTCAGGTTGCTCAAATTTAGGCAGTCTGCATCCGGAAAGAACCACTTCTCCATTGTCTTTGCGTTCAAAAGAACAACAGACAATTCTGTTGAGTGTCACCGGTTCGCCGGAATCAGCGTCCACGGCAATTCCCTCGATCCATGCTACATGCTGCATGACGACTTCTATTTCTTTCGATGGACCGTGAAATTTTAGATTATCCTCACCATTGTTTTCAGCCAAATAAATGCCGTCGTCACGGAGTTCCACTATCCAAGCTGCATTTACGTAGCCATCCTTGCGCATTCCGAATGGAAAATTAGATTTTGCCCCATATCCATGTACCGTAAAATGCCCTTGAGAATCGGACTTTGTCTGCCAAGTGGGAATACTGCGAAACAACACGCCTTCGATGGGCTTGCCTTTTTCATCCCTTACTATGCCTTGTATCGGCACTTCCTTTTCCAATCGGATTGGCTCCAATGTCTCGCTGCCTCCGGGTTGAATTCGATGGAGTTTCTTTAACTCTCCCATTTCAAAACCCGGGGCAATAGCATGGATAGCTAACTCTCCAACGGGCATAGGCGGTGTTCTGAATCGTCCTTCACTGTCCAATTTCAAATGTTCATTAATATCAATTGAAAAAACGGTACGTCCAAGGCTATGAATATATGGTTTACAGTTCACATCGGCCTCTGGCAGCCCTTTGCCGTCGTCGCTCAGCACTTGACCGCTGAAAATCCGACCGCGATCAACCCGTATGTCGCCAAAATCAAAATCAATTCCCGGATATATTGAAAATGACCCAGGCTGAATATATTGTTGTGCAAACCCTTCGGCATCTATCAGTATCGGAAACTTGTGGCGATAGATCGGTTTCATCGGGCCGAGCCGAAAACGGCCCTCCGAATCGGAAACCGCCTCGGCCAACAACACTTCAGCCTTGTCTCCCCAAGTATTCACATGGATCTTTGCCCCGGCCACAGGTTTGCCCTCCGGATCGACAATTCGCCCGATAAGCGAGCCTTTTGGCAAGGCGTCTTCGGCCAAAAGATAATTGCCGACGTTTAATAACACAATTGCCCAAGATATCTGCCGCAAGAGCCTTTGCAACACACGAAATGCAATAGAATCTAGCATTTCAGACTCCTTATGAAATTCCAATAATAATAGGAGAAACTGGTCGGAGTGCATCGACGTCTTATTCAGCTTGTTTTATACTATATATGTTGCATTAGCACAATAAATAAACAATAATTCATGTCACGTTATATCCGGCAAATGCGTTTTCCGCCGCTAGGCGAAGAAGGGCAGCGACGATTGGCTTCGGCCCGGGCGCTGATCTGCGGGTGCGGGGCGCTGGGCAGCGCTATTGCCAATACGCTGGTTCGCGCCGGCGTGGGCAAGGTGCGGATTGTAGATCGCGATTTTGTGGAACTGAGCAATCTCGCCCGGCAGACGCTTTTTGACGAGGCCGACGCCGCCGCCGGAACGCCCAAGGCCGTGGCAGCCGCCGAAAAACTTCGCCGCATTAATTCATCGGTCGAAATCGAGCCGGTCGTGGCTGACGTGAATCACGCAAATATCGAGCGATTTTGCGACAGCGTGGATGTGATTCTCGACGGGACCGACAATTTCGAGACGCGATTCCTGCTAAATGACGCGGCGGTTAAGCTCCGCCTGCCTTGGATCTACGGCGGTTGCCTGGGCGCGGAAGGGCAAACCATGACGATCATCCCCGGCGAGACCCCATGCCTTGGCTGCCTGATGGAAACCTGCCCTCAGCCCGGCAGCACTCCTACCTGCGACACGGCAGGCATCTTGGGTCCGATCGTGGGCCTAATCGCCTCGATCGAGGCCGTCGAGGCGATAAAAATTCTCAGCGGCAACCACCAGGCCATATCCAGGCAATTAACGATAGTCGATCTTTGGCAAAATCGCATCAAGCAGGTCGATGTAAGCCACTTGCGCGACCAGTCCGATTGTGCCGCGTGCAAGCGCGGAGAGTTTACCTGGCTGGCCGGTCGCCAAGGCAGCCGCACCGCCGTGCTTTGCGGGCGCAACGCCGTGCAACTAACGCATCCGGGAACAAGCATTCCACTGCCCGATCTGGCCCGGCGCCTTGCCGGCGCAGGTTCTGTCACGCTGAACCAATACCTGCTCCGCCTTCAAGTCCCAGCCTATGAAATCACGGTCTTCGCGGACGGCCGCGCGATCATCTCCGGCACCGACGACGTCGCCGCCGCCCGCACCGTGTATGCGAAATACATAGGATCATAAAGACGTGGAAAATCCTAACCCGCGACAGCGTACTTCAGCAATATCAACACCGCCACGGCGACCAGGATCAGCAATACTACCGAGCAACCTCCTGCTATATCGGGATCTTCCCGAATTAAACCGGCCGATTTATTACGCGGCAATAGGCGGCACGGAGTAAATCGTGTTATTTGATTGGTCCGCCGAAGCGGTGATATGCCTGTCCTATGTTGTCCGAAGCATTGTTTATTCGCATGAATGAGATGCAAAAAGATTGACTCTTGTCCCATGGAATATCCTATTTAACACTAAAAGTTTGCCACGAAAAGTGTAAAACGATTGAAAAATGAGTAAAAGGGGCAAACAAAACGGAAGGAAACGATCCCAATACGCCGCCATCGCCCGAATAACCGATGCTATTGTTAGACCCTTCGAAAAAAGACTCTTTTCGTGTGTTTTTAAATGACTCAGACCCTGCAATCGCCGCCGCTTGCTGCGCTTTCAATCCCCGTTCTGGAAACGTCAAAATTTCCCTGTCGGGTAAAGCAGTGGGAATTGGTAAACTTTGCGGCCGAAGGAGGCCTGGCCCAAATCTTCCGCGCTCGGCCGGCCGGTTCTCCGACCAATCAACCCGCGTTATACGCGCTAAAAATGCTCTTGCCGGATTGGCAAAACGACCCCCAGGCAGTCCGCTTGCTTAAGCGCGAGGCACTGGTTGGCCAAAGCGTGTCGCATCCGCATTTGATCCCCATCCTGTATGCAAGCGTGCAACAATCGCCGCGGTTCGTGGTAATGCCCTGGCTCGAAGGCGCCACATTGGAACAGCGGCTGGCCGCCGGTCAGCGCTTCGACCTGCCGCAGGTTTTATGGATCGCCCGGCAAACGGCCGAGGCCCTCGAGGCCCTGCACCGGGCAGGCTGGATGCACGGCGACGTGAAACCCAGCAACATCATGCTCTCGCCCGGGGGCCATGCCACGCTCTTGGACCTTGGATTTGCCCGGCGCACGGATGAAACCGGGTCGGCCGTGGACCGCTGCGTGCTGGGCACGTTCTATTACATCGCCCCGGAATTTCTAACCTCCGCCATCAGGGCTGACATTCGCAGTGATATCTACAGCCTGGGCGCGGTCCTATATCGCATCCTCGCCGGGCGTTTGCCGTTCGCAGGCCACGATCTGGCCGAACTGGCCTCGCAGCACAAGCAATCGCTCCCGCCCGAACTCCGCCGTATAGCCCCGCACCTGCCGGCCGGCGTGGCCCGCCTGATCCACCAAATGCTTTCCAAAGATCCGCTTCGCCGCCCGCAAAACCCGCGTGAATTGATCGAGATCATGGCCCGGCTGGAGATCGAGACCTTTTCCGAGCGCGCGTAGCTTGATGGCGACAGCCCCATCTTCGTCGAGCATGCTTCCGGAATGGCGCCTGCGAAAATCGGGATAGTCCCTACAGGCAGGGCCTTCCGTATGCTATGCTTTGTTAGAATCTCCACACGTTCGGTCAACGCGCAACTCGAGGAAACGGAACAAATATGTCGCTTCTTAAACTGCTTCTGGCGTTTGCTCCCTGGCTTTCATTTTTGATCATTGCCCGCGGCAGCCTGTTTAACCTCAAGCTCGGGCTGGTCGTTGCGCTGGTCTTGAGCGTGGTCATGGGTGTCGCCCGATTGCATCGAGGCGTCATTCTCTGGGCGAGCCTGCTCTTTTTCATCTACGCGACCTTGGCCGTGGCCGTGCTAAACGATATGTGGACCGCCCGACACATGGGCATATTGGCCAACGGGATACTGGCGGCCTCCACTTGGCTGACTGTCGCCATCAAGAGACCGTTCACCCTGGATTACGCCCGAGAGCACGTCGATCCGTCGCTTTGGAATAGCCCGCTGTTCATCAGAACCAATGTCATCATAACCTCGGTCTGGGGCCTTGTGTTCACCGTCAATGCCGTCTTGGCCTGGGGAAAGATGGAGCATCTTGTCCTATCTGAATTGGGTTACGAACTGCTTTCATACACGCTGCTCATTGCAGCGGCAGTCTTCACTAGTTGGTATCCGAAACACGCTCGCCGCAGACGAGAACTGCAAGAAAGTGAAAAAGGGGCTAGCCCCAAGCCAAGCGAACTCCATTAGGCGTTTGACGGTTAGCGCGTGAAAAAACTCGAAAACCTTCAGCATTTTCGGGCGTATCAAGGGTTAACAACAACATCCCTTGACCCGAACCATGGAGGTTTTCGAGTGAATACCAAGATACGACATCAGATCGCTCGACGCAAGCGGCGGATCGCGCGGCGGCTGGACAAGAACGACAACCGGGGTTGCGAGCGGCCGATGATGACCGCCGCCAACATCCACTACGAGATTGCCGATCGTACTCGGGCAACTGCCGCCGGGGGCATCGGCGCCTTGCATCTGCTGACGCGCAAACTCCAACTCGATGAGGCGATCGACCGCAACCTCTCGTTGTTCAAGATCCATCTGCCGTACCACGAGTCGGACCACGTGCTGAACATTGCCTATAACCTGCTGGCGGGCGGAACGTGCCTGGAGCACTTGGAGATTCTCCGCAAGGACGAGGCCTACCTCGACGCCCTCGGGGCGCGGCGCGTGCCCGACCCGACGACGGCAGGCGACTTCTGCCGCCGTTTCGGGGCCGGCGACATCTCTACCTTGCAGGAGACATTCAACGCCACGCGTCTGAAGGTCTGGCGTCAGCAACCCGCGGAGTTCTTCGAGGAAGCCGTGATCGAGGGCGACGGCACGATGGTCGAAACCACGGGCGAGTGCAAACAGGGCATGGACATCAACCACAAGGGCCAGTGGGGTTATCACGCCTTGGTGCTTTCCCTGGCCAATACAGGCGAGGTATTGTACGTGCTCAACCGCCCGGGCAACCGGCCCAGCCACGAACACGCCGCGGGCTATTTCGACCGCGCGGTGGCCCTCTGTCGTCAGGCGGGCTTTCGGCGGATCCTCTTGCGTGGCGACACCGACTTCTCGCAGACGGAGCATCTCGATCGCTGGGATCAGGACGGCGTGCGGTTCATCTTCGGCATCGACGCCACGCAGGCCTTGTACGAAATCGCCGAGAATCTGCGGCAAAATGCCTGGAAAGAGTTGCGTCGCCGTCCAAAGCGCAAGGTGCGCAGCGTGCGGCGGCGTGCGGAGAAGGTCAAGCAGCAGATTGTCGAACAACGCGGGTTCGAGGACGTCCGTTTGGCGAAGGAGCACGTCGCCGAGTTCATCTATCGCCCCGCGAAGTGCCGCAGGAGCTATCGGGTGATCGCGGTGTGGAAAGACCTGGAAGTGTACCAAGGCCAGAAAAAGCTGTTCGACGATTCGCGGTGCTTCTTCTATATCACCAATGCCTGGGGAACGCCCACGGAAGAAGTAGTGTTCGGGGCCAACCAGCGCTGCAATCAGGAAAACATTCTCCAACAGCTCAAAAGCGGCGTGCGGTCGCTGTCGGCCCCCGTGGACAACCTGGTGAGCAACTGGGCATACATGGTCATGGCCTCCCTGGCGTGGAGCCTGAAGGCCTGGGCCGCGTTGCTCTTGCCCGACGAGGGCCGTTGGAGCGAAAAGCACGGGGAGGAAAAACGCAAACTGCTGCGGATGGACTTTGCCACGTTTCGACGGGCGTTGGTCAACGTGCCGGCGCAGATCGTCCGTGGCGGGCGGAAGATTCTCTATCGTCTGTTGGCATGGAACCCATGGCAGCACGTGTTCTTTCGCTTGCTCGACCAGCTTCGCAAGCCGCTGCGATGCTGAGACGAGAAGCTTGAAGCTGGAGTCCGGATGCTCCGGTCCGCCGCGGCCTTGCCACAAAAGAAGGGAAAACGAACCATGCAACACCCACAACCCGACCAATCACGACTGCCCTGTGGCGGCCCCGCTCGCGCTGTGCTCCCACTCGTCCAACAAATCAGCCTCCAAAACGCCAACGGCCTTCGCTTGTTTTGGGGCTAGCAGCCCGTTGAAAAAGTCATTTAACGAGGCTTGAAAAAGTTTTGTCGCAAGAATATATTATGGCCATCATGCAATGCAGGAGGCAAGAGCGATGGCATTGGGAAAGCGTAAGGACGAACAGCAGGAGATGTGGGTGGCGACCACCAGCTTGCCCAAGTCCCAAGGGCATGTATTTTATCGTAAACTCAATCAGTTGCTGGCCGAAGCCGAGTTCGACCGGACGGTGGAGGACATCTGCCGGCCCTATTACGACGAACACATCGGCCGTCCGGGCATTCCGCCGGGCGTTTATTTCCGGATGCTTCTGGTCGGTTACTTCGAGGGCATCGGCTCGCAACGAGGGATTGCTTGGCGTTGCGGCGACAGCCTTTCGCTGCGGGAGTTCCTTGGCGTCCCGCCGACCGGAGACGCGCCCGACCATTCCAGTCTGACGCGGGTCCGCGACCGTCTGCCGCTTGAGGTCCACACGGCTGTATTTCAGTTGGTCCTGAAATTGACTGCGGAAAAGGGGCTGCTAAAGGGCAAGACCGTGGCCGTGGATTCCGCCACGCTGGAGGCCAACGTGGCCATGAAGTCGATCGTGCGTCGCGACACGGGCGAGGATTGGAACGACTATCTGCGGCGTTTGCTGCAAGAACAGGAAGGTGCGGAAAACCCTACGGATGAGGAGTTGCGCCGCTTCGACCGGCGGCGCAAGGACAAGCGGGTGTCGAATGAAGAGTGGATGTCGCCGACCGACCATGACAGTCGCATCGCCAAGATGAAGGACGGGTGCACGCATCTGGCCTACAAGGCCGAGCACGTGATCGATCTGAAATCGGAAGTGGTGTTGGCTGCTCCAGTGTATCATGCCGACGTGAGCGACAAAGACACGCTGGTTGACAGCGTGATGGAAGCTCAGGTAAATCTCTCCGAAGCGGGCATCGACGTGGAGATTGAAGAGACGGCCGCCGACAAGGGCTATCACGCCACCGACACCTTGGAACTGGCCGACTCGCTTAATATTCGCACTTACATCCCGGAGCCGAAGGGGAAAGGAAAGCGAAACTGGCGGGACGTGCCGGAGGAGAAGCGCCGGGCAGTTTTAAACAATCGACGCCGCATGCGGCGCCGAAAAAGCAAACGTCTGCAGCGCCTGCGCAGCGAACGGGTGGAGCGCAGCTTCGCCCATGTGTGCGACACGGGCGGTGCGCGGCGGAGTTGGCTTTGCGGGATCGAGAAGGTTCAAAAGCGTTACTTGATTGCCGCGGTGGCCCGCAACCTGGGCCTTATCATGCGCAAGGTGTTCGCCATCGGGACGCCAAAAGGCTTGCAGGCCGAAGGCAGCCTTGTTTCTTTTGTTTGTCTTGCCCGACTTAACGTTAGCTTTAGTTTCGGTCGTTTGTGCCGTGTGTCGATGTCGCCAACCATGGATTTATACGCCTATGCAACCGCCGCTTGAAAAAAGAACTAATCGCATTCGCGGCCCTTTTTCAACGGGCTGCTAGAATTATTTTTGATGGAATTCCTTCGGAATTCCATGTGCCGCCCAAAAACCCCCGTGCGAATTGATCGAGCAGTTGGCCCGACTGGAGATAGAGACCTTTTCCGAACGCGCGTGATGGCGAATTCAGGAGTTGGGGATCAAATCGCGTTTTTTCCACGTTTCTGCCTGTGGGGATACTCATATTTTTTTGGGCACTAAATTGCGATTTTTCCACGTTTGGGGATTCATTTACCCTGTCTTTTTCAGTTTCTTATTTTCCACGAAGAACACGAAGGATACGAAGGTTGGACATCAAAAATATTGTCACTAAGAACTTAGCAGATCGCGGGCCGGATTTCCAGGGCAAGAATTGGACAGCCGGGATTGAATGAAGAATGCAGAATGAAGAATGTAGAATTAGGGATGAAGGATGAGAGATAAGGACAAAATGTAGATTGCAAATTGCAGAGAAAAGTTGGCAACGGATAATATACGGTGTACAATCGACAGAAATGCACTGCTGGGCAAGCCAGCAGTGGCACCCGGTGCACTAAAAACGAGAGTACGGAGTACAGGGTACGAAGTTGGGTAAGATGTGATTCGGATCATTAAACCGTGAGCGGTTTTTATAAAAAAATCTACGGTTGCTCGCCGCGATAGCTTAGGTCTAGGAGTTCCATGGTGTGAAGGACTTTTAGGGGGCGATGATTGCCGGCCAACTCGCGCTGGATTTGCATGAGGCAGCCGGAGTTGGCGGCAAGGATGATCGAAGCGCCGGTGGCGATGATGTTTTCAAGTTTGCGGCGGGCGAGGCGGTCGGACATGTCGGGGTGCTCGATGTTATACGCGCCGGCCGAGCCGCAACAGATGTCCGACTCGGGGAGTTCTATTAACTTAAGGCCGGGAATTTTCGCCAAAATCCGCCGCGGCGCGGCTGTGATGCCCTGGGCGTGGGCAAGATGGCAGGCGTCGTGATATGTGGCCGTTGCCGGGATGCGGCCGGAGGGCGGCACAAGGCCCAAGCCGTCCAGGAATTCGTGCACGTCTTTCACCTTGGCGGCGAACCGCTGGCGATGCGGCTGCAAACCGTCCTTCCAATGCTGCCCGTATTGTTTTAGCATCGACCCGCAACCGGCGTGATTGACTATAATCGCGTCGTAGCGGTCCAGTTCGAAGGCCACGAGATTGGCGTCGGCCAGTTGCCGGGCCCCGCGACCGTCGCCGGAGTGAAAATGGATCGCCCCGCAGCAGCCTTGCTCGGGCGGGACGAAGATATCGCAGCCGTTGTGCTGCAAGACCCTCAGCGTGGCCCAATGCACCTGCCGGAACAAGGCGTCGGCGACGCAGCCCGTGAAAAACGCCACCCGGGCTCGTTTCCGCCCAATGGCCGGGAGGAATTTGGGCAACTTCGGCCCCTGCCTGACCGGCGGCGGCACAAGCGAGACCATGCGTCCCAATCGGCCGGGTATGATGCGGAGCAGTCCCATGCGTTTGGCCAAATCGAAAACGCCCGCGTGCTGGAGAAATCGGATCGGCACGAGCACTCGCCGTATCCGGTCGGCATAAGGAATCAGGCGGAAGAGCACGATTTCGCGGAACCAGTCGTAGCGGTCTT
The DNA here is from genome assembly GCA_963844755.1 of Pirellulales bacterium. GTDB lineage: Bacteria > Planctomycetota > Planctomycetia > Pirellulales > Thermoguttaceae > JBEKIK01. Next base: position 87,408 of record CAWJPM010000002.1, on the reverse strand, counting down.
CGATTTTGGTTTCAGCCTGATTAATCGCCACGCGCAAAGGCTCGATTATACGGCCGTACTCGACTCCCGACGGACAAACCGTTTCGCAGCCCCGGCAATCGAGGCAGAGGTCCAAGTGTCGGCGCATGCGCGGGTCAATTCGCACCGCCCGTCGGCCGCCATGCGCATGATCTGAATCCGCCCGCGCGGGCCGTCGTTTTCATCGCCCAACTCGACGAACGTCGGGCAACTCGATGTACACAGCCCGCAATGCGTGCAGCGGCGGAACAACTCGTAATTGATGCCCGCGGCAATAGATTCATTTACACCGGTCTGCAAGTCGCCGGCTTGGACGAAAACCGGCCAGCCGTTTTCAGAGCGGTTCGAGTTGTCGAGGGAGTTTTCGTTCATTTGTCGAAGATAAAGCGGCCGGGATTCAATATGCCGGCAGGATCGAAACGATCTTTAAGCGATTGCATCACGGCGAAGGCGTCGCCTTTGGGTCCCCAAACGTCGCGGCGAGTCAAGCCGTTGCCATGGGGATTCTTCAACACGGTCAATTTGCCGCCGGCGTCTTCAACCAAAGGACGCAACTTGCGGCGGAGCAAAGATGTAAAAGGAGTCTGCGTTTCCGCATCATCAGTTCCCTCTCCCGACCAACCTTCGGACGGTGCCCGGAGAGGGTTGGGGTGAGGACCTATTCCATCAGTCCCCTCTACCTTTGGGAGAGGGTTAGGGTGAGGGCTGCTAACTTTTGAATCCGAAAACTTAGCGCGAACAATGCCGTTGCCGGCATGGGCCTGGATGGTGCAATCCGGATCGAACGAAACGATTGCGCCGATCATTTTAGTCAGGGTGCTGGGGCGGACGGCAATTTGCACCTGAGCGGAAAAATCAGCCAGCCAGTCCCAAAGCGACTCGGCCCAGGAATTGGTCACGGTCATAGGCGAGGCAATGCCTGATGCCTGCCACATGTCGCGTAGAGTGTCGAGCATCCATTGCACTTCAACGGCTGGGCCTTCAAAACCGACAATCAGCCTGGCCGCCGCGTCTTTCGGCATGGGTACAAGCACTGGATTGTCTTGCCGCCCTGGTCCCAGCGCCAGTTCCACCGCCGCCGGCCGGATTGGCGATTGCATCAGGTCGGCAATCAATTTATCGGCCGTTTCCAGATCCGGCGTGTCGCAGGCCGCCAAGGCCGACGTCTCCGGCAAGGGGCGGACCATAAGCGTCAACTGCGTGATTATGCCCAGCGTGCCCAACGAACCGACCATCAACCGGCCCAAGTTGTAGCCCGCGGCGTTTTTCAGCACCCGGCCGCCGCCGGAAAAGATCGTTCCTTGACCGTCCACGGCGGAAAATCCCAGCATATAATCGCGCAAAGTGCCGCAAGCAAATTGCCGCGGGCCGGACGCATTTACGGCTGCCACGCCGCCGACGGTAGTTCGATCGGGCAGGGCAACATTGATGGGCAGGCGCTGACGTCGCTTAATAAGAATTTTGGAAAGTTCGGCCATGGTCATTCCGGCTTCAACGGTGATCGTCAAGTCGTCGGGCTGATAATCGACAAGCCGGTTGAGTTTTTCCAATGACAATCCCACTCCCGGCTCGGTCGGCGGCACGCCGTAATCCAGTCCGGCGGCGCCGCCGATTGGATACACGGCCGTCTTCTCCCCGTATGCCGCGCGGACCGCCACGGCCACTTCGGCCTGATCGGCCGGTGCGATAGTTTTGGTCAGGGGTAGGAGATTTTGTGTTGACATTAAAGACCGTTTAGCCCCGGCACTTGTGCCGGTAGTAGTTTGCCCGGATTCAGCAGGCCGTAAGGATCAAATGAATATCGTATGCGCTGAAGTGCTTCCAAATCGGGAGATTGGAATTGCCGCGGCATGAAATCGACTTTCCTGGCGCCGATGCCGTGCTCGCCGGTCACGCTGCCGCCCAAAGCGATGCACTGTTCGAATATTTCATTACTTGCGGTCAATGCCCGAGCAACGCTTGCCTGGTCGCGCTCGTCGTACAAGATGATCGGGTGCATGTTGCCGTCGCCGGCATGGGCAACGGTCATTATCCGCACTTGATTTTTTTGACCGATTTCGGCGATCTTTTGCAGCATTTGCGGCAACCGGGTCCGCGGCACTATGCAGTCTTCAATTATATAAGCAGGGCTCATCCGGCCGGCGGAGGGAATGGCCGATTTGCGGCATTTCCAAAACATTTCGCGATCCTCGGCCGACGACGCTTGCCGCGTGTCTTTTGCATTGTTTTTCTTTAACAGCGATACAATTTGTTCTTGTTGACGATCGAGATCCACCTCCGGACCGTCGAGTTCGACCAGCAGCATGGCCCCGGCATCGGAAGGGATATCGAAATCAAATGAACCATTCACGGCAATTAATATTCCTTGATCCATAAGGTCGATTGTCGGGGGCAGCAAGCCCGCATTGAGGATTTGCGTGACGGAGTTGGCGGCGTCTTCGACGGAGCTGAATATCGCCCACATCGTGCGATAACTCGGCGGAATGGGAGTCAGTCGCAGCCAAACCTTGGTGACGATGGCCAGCGTGCCTTCGCTTCCCACGACCAGGCCCAAAAGATCGAGGCTTGCCGGATCGGCGACGGGGCCGAGCTCGAAGATCGAATCCGTCGCCCAAAACGGCTTCCAACCCGAGCACGTGATTGACGGCCTTGCCGCATTTAAGCGCACCGGCGCCGCTGGAGTTTGTGGCCACGTTTCCGCCGATGGAACTGGAGCCTTGCGTGGACGGTTCGGCCGCAAAGCAGTAACCTGTGCCGGCCAGTGCTTTTGTAAGTTGCGAATTGTAAACGCCCGCCTCGACCACTGCCCAGCGATCGCGGAGATTCACATCCAGCACGCGATTCATTCGCGTGAGCATGAGCACAACACTGTGTTCGTCTGGCAAGCATCCGCCTGCCAGGCCGGTACCCGCCCCGCGCGGCACGATCGCTATGCCGTGATGATTGCAGATTTTTACCACGGCTGCGACCTGCCCGGTCGATTGGGGAAATACGACCGCCTCGGGCGAATTGCGATTGAGCGTGAAGGCATCGCAATCGTAGACCGCCAGTTCCGACGGAGCAAAGATCACATTCTCGTCGCCGAGCTGAACACGGAGATCTTTGACTAGCGGAGACTGGTGCATGGCCGATGTAGGAGTATCGTTATGGTCTGAATGCTTCTTCGCAATTATAGTCCCCCGTTAGAGGTCGTGGCTACCTGCGAAACGATCCATCTTGTTTTGTTTATGCTACCGATAGAATTTTTGATACCGCCGGGAGAGGTTTTTTACAGTCCTTTGCTCTACCACCGGTAAAGGTTTTACAGTCCTCCCCCTCTCCCGCCGGGAGAGGGTCGGTGTGAGTGTGTATTTACTCCTAATATGTAACAAATCTAAAAAAACCGACCTTCCGATGTAAAGCGGTAGGGCGCGTGCTTGCACGCACGCTCTAGTTCGTTGAAAGCGACCGCGTGGGTGCAAGCACCCACCCTACTAAGATTTTCCCAGATTTATTAATGGCAAAGTGCTAATCGCTGACTTCCATGCCCAGTTGCCGCATCTTGCGATAAAGATTCGAACGATGCACTCCCAGCCTGGTGGCGGCCTGGCTGACGTTGCCACGGCTTTGTTCGATCAGGCGGCGGATATATTCAATCTGGAATTGGTTGGTGGCCTGGGCCAGGGGCAGATTATAATCGGGCGCCACTGGGACCTGGCCGCGCGGCGAAAGGATAAATGCCAGGTCCTCGGCCTCGATGCTGTCGGCCACGGAAAGGTATGCCAGGCGCTCCATCAGATTTCGCAATTCGCGGACGTTGCCCGGCCAAGGATGCTCGAGCAACCGTTTGGCGCGGCGGCCGTGAGCCGGGGCACTTTCCGCCGCGCCCGCTGGCAGAAGTCGGTCAAAAAATGTTCGGCCATGAGCAACACGTCGTCGCCCCTGGCATGCAACGGAGGCAGTTCTAGCGTGACCACGTTAAGGCGAAAATACAGATCCTCTCGAAACTTTTTCGTCCGCACCATTTCGGCCAGATTTTGATTCGTGGCGGCCAGCACTCGGACTTCGGTGTGAATGGGCGTGGAACCGCCCACGCGAAGCAGAACTTTTTCTTCCAGCACGCGGAGCAATTTCGCCTGGCAGGCCAAACTCAAATCGCCGATTTCGTCGAGGAACAACGTCCCTCCGGCGGCGAGTTCGAATTTGCCTGCCCGGGCTTCGCGGGCGTCGGTAAAGGCCCCTTTTTCATGGCCGAACAGTTCGCTTTCGGCCAAGGTCTCGGGAATAGCCGCGCAATTAACGGGAATAAACGGCTGGTCGCGGCGATGACTTAGATAATGGATCGATTGGGCCACAACCTCCTTGCCCGTGCCATTTTCGCCCAAGATCAGCACGGCCAAATCGGTGTCGGCCACACGGCGGATGATCGAGCGGAGGGCGTCGATGGCCGGACTTTCGCCGATCAAACGCACGCGTTCCGCGGCCTGTTCGGCAATTTGACGGTTGGCCGAAAGCAGTATCTGCCGGTCCTGGGCGTTTTCCAAAGCCACGGCGGCATGCGCGGCCAGTTCGACCAGGGCTTCTTCGTCTTCAATTATAAAACTGCCGGAGAGTTTGTTGATCAGTTCGAAGGCCCCGAATAACTCGCCCTCCCGGCCTCGCAGCGGCACACATAAAAGGGTCCGCGTTTGGTAATGCAACTGGGTGTCGACCCGGCGGTCGATGGCCTGCGGTTCGATGGCCACGTCAACGCGCCGTGGTTCACCCGATTGAATCACCTGTCCCACTACGCCGCGATCGTCGGGGATGCGCAATTCGCCGCCCGGAATACCCAGGGCAGGTCGGCCCACAAGCGTATGGTTCGCCCGATCCCAAAGAAATATGCTTGCCCGATCGGCGGCCAACAATCGCGTGGCGGCCTCGGCCATGTGGACCAGCAGCGGCTCGACCTCGTGGGTTTTATTCCATTGGCCGGCGATTTCCAGAATAGCCTCCATGCGCCGGAGCCGCTTAATGTTTAGCTGCCCGAAGCGAACCGAGGCCAGTGCATCGGCCAGGACGGGAGCGAGGTTTTGCAACACCGCCAAAACTTTGCCTGATTCGGCGGCGCTGCGGCAATGCACGGCCAAAACGTCGGCCGATGAATTAACGGCGCTATTATGTTGGCTATTGTGTTGGGGTAGCAGTTTAACTGCTGCCCCAGCATTTGCCCCAACAGAACTGTATAATGGAACGACGCCCCATTGGCTCGCGCTTTGGGCCGCTTGACGATCGAGCGCTTCGGCCAAAAGTTCCAATGGCAGCGAGCGCCCGGTTCCGGCCTCTCCGATGACTGTCCAGCGTCCGGCGATTGGCGCGGCGACAACGGCGTAATCGCCCCCCGCCTGGGCAAATATTGTCGGAAGAATGTGGTTCAAAAAAATGGTCGCATCATTGGCATGGGCGGCTTTCCAGAGGAGTTCGGCCACTACCTGCCAAAGGTGGGGCTGAGTTCGAATGCTGTCAAAAATGACACGCTGTTTGTCTTGATCTATTGTTTCTGGCATAAAATGCGACCTTTTTTATTCATAATGATATCATAAGAATCAAGTAGTATACCATTGTGTAATCATTTATACAACAAAATATCGGGTTTTTGTGGCGCAGGCGAGATGTCTGTGTCACAACTCCGGGGATTGACGTAACCGTCTAAGCCTGATAATCTTCGGACTTTTAAACTAGTTGGGCCGGCAGTTCAACTGTCGCCCTAACCAGAGCCCCAGAAATGGTATTTCGCGGAGCGTAAAATTGTGCCCTACGATAGTGTCGTTTGCGTAAAACAGGTGCCTGATACGGCCAATGTCACGGCCGAGGCCATGAAAGAGGATGGTACTGTCAATCGGGCCGCCTTGCCCACGATTTTTAATCCCGAAGACCTTTACGCCCTGGAAACGGCCCTGGAAATAAAGGACCGCCACGGCGGCACGGTCACGGTCATCAGCATGGGTCCGCCCAAGGCGGCCGACGTGCTTAGGGATTGCCTGTTTCGCGGAGCGGATCGGGCGATACTGATTACCGACCGCCGCGCGGCAGCCAGCGATACACTGGCCACAAGCTACATCCTCAGCCAGGCCGTGCGTACAGTCGGCAGGTTCGATTTCGTCTTCTGCGGCCGTCAGGCCATCGACGGCGACACCGCCCAGGTCGGCCCACAATGCGCCGAAAAACTCGGCATTCCGCAAATCACGTATCTGGAACAATTAATCTACTTGAACGACAACGTGGTTCGCATCCGCCGGAACATCGGCCACGGATGGGAAATCGTCGAGGCGAAATTGCCCGTGCTGGTCACTGTGCTGGGAACGGCCAATCAGCCCCGCCCTCCGTCGGCCAAGCGGGCAATGCACTTGAAGAAGGCCCGGGTGATTGCGGAACTGGTCAATGAGGTAAAAGCAAACATGCCCGAGACGGCTGATGATCAAATCCAAGCCGAGGCCCATCGCCGAGCAGAGGCACTCAAGCAACTCGGCCTGTTGATCGAGCAATGGAACCTCGACGACATCCACGCCGATCTTGCACGCTGCGGCATGTCGGGCTCGCCCACCAAGGTGCATCGCATTCAAGCGATAGTATTGAAGAAAGAGGGCTACACGGAGATTCCGCCCACCGAAACCGGCGTCCGGCAGTTAATTCACGAGTTGGTAGTGGATCGAACATTGGGATAAGGCTGGAGGCCGTAGGCTATAGACCGTAGGCAAAAGGATGAAAACCCGCTCCCCTGCGGGTCGCGGCTAAACAAAACACACGCAGCCGATAGATCGGGGCTAAACTGAAAACTGATAACAGATAACTGATTACGAACATGGAACCTAATCGTCAAGGCGAAGTTTGGATATTTGCCGAGCAGGAAGACGGCACGCTGAGCGAAGTCGTATTGGAACTCTGCGGCAAGGCCCGTGAACTAGCCGATCGGCTGGGCGTAAAAACCGGGGCCGTGTTGCCAGGCGCGGGCGTTGGCCGTCTGGCCGCGAACCTGATCGCCCACGGAGCCGATACGGTTTACACGGTTGACGATCCGCGGCTATCGCACTATCAGACGTCGCCTTACGCCCGGGTAGTATCGACGCTGATACAGCGGCGCCGCCCGCAAATCGTGATCTACGGGGCAACGCCGTTGGGCCGCGACCTTGCGCCGCGCGTGGCATCAGCGCTTCGGGCGGGCATGACAGCCGATTGCACCGATCTGGAAATCAGCGACGTTGCGGACCCGAAGACCAAGGAGGAGCACAAGAATCTGCTCCTGCAAATCCGCCCGGCCTTTGGCGGAAATATCATCGCCACGATCGTAAACTTCGACCAATGGCCGCAAATGGCCACGGTCCGCGAAGGCGTGATGGCCATGAAACCGCCCGATCCCTCGCGCCATGGCCGCGTCATCGAAGAAAAGGTTGAATTCGACGACGGCGAGTTGGCCCTTAAACTGATCAAACGGCACCTTGAACCGCGCAAAGTCAACCTCAAGGGCGCCCGGGTAATCGTGGCCGGTGGTGGCGGCGTCGGCAGCCGGGATAATTTCAAACTGATTCACGATCTGGCCGGGGCAATCGCCGGGGCGGTAGGCGCAAGCCGCGCGGCCGTGGACGGCGGGTACATAGGCAAGGAACACCAGATCGGTCAGACCGGAACCACCGTGCGCCCGGCCCTATACATCGCCGTGGGCATCAGCGGCGCGATACAGCATCGGGCCGGGATGGAAGAAGCGGCCAAGATCGTGGCCATAAACAAGGACCCACAGGCGCCGATTTTTTCCGTGGCCCATTACGGCATCGTCGGCGATTTCAAGCAAGTGATTCCAATGATGATTAGAGCGATAAAGGAAAAGGTGTGATTGTGGCGAATTTCTTTCTCGATAACGAAGACATTCAATTCCTGTTCAATCACATCGATCTGGCCGAGTTGGCCCGGATCCAGGAAGACAATTTCGCGCGCGTGGACAACGGCGACGCCGATTACGCGCCCGCGGACGAGGCCGACGCCGTGGACAACTATCGCCGCGTTCTAGAAATCGTCGGCGACGTGGCCGGCAACATGATCGCGCCCAATGCCGAGCAGGTTGACCACGAAGGCAACACGCTCAACGAGGACGGCACGGTCACGCTGCATCCGCTGGTTCAGCAGAATCTCAAGCGACTTGTACAGGCCGACGTGATGGGTTTCACCCTGCCGCGCAAGTACGGCGGAATAAACTGTCCAAACCTGATCTACACCATGGCTGTCGAGATCATCAGCCGGGCCGACGCCTCGCTGATGAACCTTTTCGGACTGCAGGGCATCGCCGAAACGATCTACGCCTTTGCCGATGACCGGATCAAGGACATGTCGCTGCCCCGATTCTGCCGGGGCGAAGTGACCGGGGCCATGGCCCTAACCGAGCCTGATGCGGGCAGCGATCTCCAGGCCGTGCGATTGCGGGCGTATCAAGACGAGCAAGGCAACTGGTTTCTGGACGGCGTTAAGCGATTCATCACCAACGGCTGCGGCGAAATCCTGCTGGTCCTGGCCCGCAGCGAACCGGAAATTTCCGACGGTCGCGGCCTGAGCCTGTTTTACGCCGAGCGGTCGGAAAAAATAAAGGTTCGCCACTTGGAGAGCAAGATCGGCATCCACGGGTCGCCCACCTGCGAATTGGTTTTCGACAACAGCCCGGCGCTTTTAGTCGGCGAACGCCAACGGGGTTTGATCACTTACGTGATTGCCTTGATGAACGGCGCCCGGGTCGGCATAGCGGCCCAGTCGCTGGGCGTGGCCGAGGCGGCATATCGGCTGGCGCGGACTTACGCCCACACTCGCAAACAGTTCGGCGGACCGATCGAGCGACTGCCAGCCGTGGCCGAATTGGTCACCGGCATGAAGATCTCCATCGAGGCGGCCCGGGCGTTGACGTACGAAACTTCGCGGATCTGCGATCAGGAAAACAACAACATCCGCCGGCTGGAAACCGGCTTATGCGCGGATAAAGACGAGGAAAAACGCCGCAAACTACTCTCCCGATCGTTTAAGAGGCTTAACGGCATGTTAACACCGATGAGCAAATACTATTGCTCGGAGATGTGCATTAAAGTCGCCAACGACGCCATCCAGGTGCTGGGCGGCTCGGGCTATATAAAAGACTATGCCACCGAACGATATCTGCGCGACGCGCGAATCACCACCATCTACGAGGGCACCAGCCAATTGCAAGTCGTGGCGGCGGTGCGGGGCGTATCGTCCGGAGCGCTCGAAGCCTGGGTCGAATCGCAGGAGGCGGCGCAATACGCCGACCCGCTGCTTATGGAACTCAAAGGAAAGCTCGTGGAAGCCAAAAGTCGCCTTTTGGAAGTCATGCAGTTCGTCAAAACCCGCGGCACGGCGTATCTCGACCTTTCCGGGCGACGCCTGGTCGATTCGGCCATTGTGATTGTGGCCGGCCACCTGCTTTTAGGCCAGGGCGCGGCAAACGAGCGGAAAAAAAGGGTCGCCCGGCGTTTCCTTCAGCGCGAACTGCCCATACTGAGCATGAATTGCGAACAGATCCTGTCCGGCGACATGACCCCATTGGACGAATATGCCCTGTTGGCCGGTCCGATCCCGGCGAGTGATTGACTCGCAACATATAATTTGTCGTATCGGCACAAGAAAAAGTAATTTGCGTAGGACGACTTTCAAAGTCGTCCTACTAACCGCTAGGAGAGTTGGGATCCGAGATCTCTCACCTATGGGTATGTTTGACGGAAAAATCGGCGTGATAATGGGCGTGGCAAACGACCACAGCATCGCCTGGGCCATAAGCCAGGCGCTGTTTGCCGAGGGGGCGGAGTTGGCATATTCGCACTGGCCGAGCCCGTCGGGTGAACGACGCGTCAAACAATTGTTGGAACCGCACCATCCCAAAATCATCCTGCCCTGCGACGTGCAAAAAGACGAAGACATCGCGCGCCTGTTTCAAACGGTCAAGGAAACCTACGGCAAGATACATTTTCTGGTGCATTCCATCGCCTTTGCCCCGCCGCACGAACTTCGCAATCCTTACGTGGAGATGAGCCGCGAAGGATGGCGCCTGGCCATGGAGATCAGCGTATATAGTTTCGTGGCCGTCAGCCGGGCAGCGGCCGCGCTGATGAGCGACGGCGGCGCGATTATTACGATCAGTTATTACGGCGGCGAAAAAGTCGTGCCCGGCTACAACGTGATGGGCGTGTGCAAGGCCGCGTTGGAACACAGCGTACGCTACCTGGCCTGGGATCTGGGCCGGGAAAATATCCGCGTCAATTGCATGAGCGCCGGACCGATGCGCACGCTAAGCGCGGCCGGCATAGCGGGCTTCGACCAGTTGCGCGAGCACGCCGCCCAAAAATCCCCGTTGGCCCGCAATGTAGAACCCAAAGAACTCGGCGCCGCCGCCCTGTATCTGCTAGGCGATCAATCGTCCGGAGTGACGGGCGAAACCATCCACGTTGATTGCGGCTACAGTATTGTAGGGCTATAGGGGCGAGGGGACTGCGGACAGGCAATAGGGGAATGTGGAATAAAGAAAGGCTGAAAACAGTAAACGGTAAACCGTGAACTGTAAACTAATTACCACAACCTACTTGCACATTTCGTCGATATTCGTAAAATTTCTTGGTTTCAAAGAAATTTCCAGATTGGCCTCCTTAGCTCAATTGGTTAGAGCATCTGACTCTTAATCAGAGGGTTGTAGGTTCAAGTCCTACAGGGGGCACTTGTAAAGCCTTGTGTAACAATGAGTTACGCAAGGCTTTTTCTGTGTAATATAATCCGGGTGTGGTATTGGTGATAAAACAGCGCTATCGCAACGAGAAAACAGTCTGTTTTCACTATTGGTCGAAAAGTGGCTTACTAGAGTAAATCGCACGCATACCAAGAAACGGCTGGGTGAATCGAATAACATATTAACCATCCGCCGCCATACGCCCACATTATAATTGGAGTTTTTTGCAACCCTCCCGGTTGCTCGATCCAGGCGAGACTCCCGCATCGCAAATTGTTTTGGAACAGCAGCCGATCGGGGCCGTTTTTCCGCATTTGCCCTTCTAATTATTCGTATTTACCCGATTTTAACGCTAAATTGCGTCACATTCTGGTTTTTTGCTTCCAGTCTGAATATAATAACTTTAGAAATATTTGGACCCCGGAATCAAACCATTACCACTTAGCCGAGGTCAGTGCGATTCCGGAATTTGTGGCAACACAATTGAAACGAAAGGGAATAACCATGTGTACACGGTCAATTGCCATTGTGACGTTTTTGGCGTTTAGTCTGAGTGCTTCGGTCGTGTTTGCGCAGTGCGGGTGCGGTGCGGCAACCGTTGCACCAAGTTACACGGCCAGCTACGTTCCGACGACTACGTACTATGCGCCGAGACCTACACGTCTTATTACGCGCCGACAACTGCGTATTACGCCCCAGAAACCTACACCAGCTATTACGCGCCGACGACCGCGTATTACGCCCCCAGCGTCTACACTTCCTATTACACGCCGACAACCGCGTACTATACGCCCTATGTTACCTACGCGCCAGTTGCCGGAGCTGTTGTGGCGCCCTATAGCAGAGTTGGGGCAAGTGTATACGGGACGCCGAAGGTCTATGTCCGGGGCGAACCCGTACGCAACGCCTGGCGGGCACTGACTCCGTAATTGCTGCACGGCTCAGGCGGGCGTGTCGGTGGCTACGTCGAACTTGCGAAAGGCCCAGGCGATGCACGGGACGAGCAGGCATCCGCAGCCAGCAGTCCCAACCAGGACAGGACCAAGGCGGCAATCCACGATCCGCGGGCGATCCAATAACCGGCCGCCCCTAGTGCGGCGGCCGCCCCGCAACGCAAGGCCAGCACGGACACCTTCGCGATAAACTCGACAAACGTGTTCTTAAAACCCCGACGATTGTGATCGGCGGCTTATTGCCGGTTGCGAAGGCACGCCAAAATCCAGGTCCTTGGGCCAGTTGCGTGCATCACATGCCCAGGAAACCGATTGATCTTGAACGGACTCGCCATCATTTTACCTGAGTTTCCCTAGCCGCAAGCAGAAGCCGACCAAATGTCGCCCGACAAGTGCGCAACCAGGATCCCCGCAATCATCTCGAGACCGTGCCACGAGGGTTTCTTCCGGCTTTCGCATTGGGTACAATGTTGGGTAAGTGGCGACAAACGGTACTATTGATTCCGATGTAGCCAAAGATCCTCATGCAGCCGCAAACACGGCTGTCCCAGCCGAGTTTGCTAGTCGTTTTGGCCGTGGAATGGTTCATTTGCAATGTTGGACGCAATAATGCAACAATATGGAGACCAGCTCACGGCATTTCCTTTAAATGAGATGAACTGATTACTAAGCCTGGGCGCCTGTCCCCATTTTGTTCCTAAGAAATCGTTAATGGGAGAATCTCTCATGGACAAGACTTTTACTTTCACCGTGAACGGCCAGAAGACAATCGGTGACCACCGATCCTGACCGGCCTTTGCTCGAAGTCCTGCGCGAGGACCTGCAACTGACCGGTCCCAAACTCGGCTGCGGCGAAGGCCAATGCGGCGCATGCACCGTGATTCTCGGCGGCAAAACCGCTTTCTCCTGCATCACGCCGGTGTCCGATGCGGAAGGGCAAACTATCCAAACTATCGAGGGCCTGGCCGCCGGCGACAAGCTGCACCCCGTGCAAGAGGCCTTTCTCGCCGAGGGCGCACTGCAATGCGGATATTGCACGCCGGGCATGATCATGGCCGCCGCGGCCTTGCTCAAAGAAACGCCCAATCCCACCGACGCCGAAATCCGCTCCGGCATGGAAAAACATCTCTGCCGCTGCAACGGCTATCCCAAAATCGAAAAAGCCATCAAACGGGCGGCCAACGCCGGGAGGCAATTGCCATGAGCACAATCCAAAAATCAAATGAATACAACGAATCCGAACGAATCCAACGAATTCCCGCAAACCGAATATCAGGAACCCGTCGAACGCGTCCCTTACGACTTCGGCATCACCCGCCGCGGTTTCGTGCAGGTGCTTGGGGCGGGCTTGCTCATCACCGTCAGCGCGGGCACGGCCTTGGGCAGCGCAGGGGCGGGCCGGGCGGCGGTCGCCCCGTTAATCGTCTCCGCCACGAATCCACATCGCCAAGGACGGCAAAATCACCGTCTTGACCGGCAAAGTGGAAGAAGGCCAGGGCGCTCGCACCGAACTGACCCAGGCCGCCGCCGAGGAATTGCGCGTGCCTGTTTCCCAGGTGGATTTGACGACCGCCGACACTAGCCTCACGCCCGACGACGGCATCACCGCGGGCAGCGGAACTACGCCGCGGACCGTGCCGTCCGTGCGCCAGGGCGCGGCCGCGGCTCGGCAGGCACTGGTTCAAATCGCCGCCGAGCGATGGGGCGTGGACGCCTCCACCCTGGAAGTCCGCGACGGCAAGATCACCGACGCCGCCTCAGGGCGCACGCTGACCTACGGCGATCTGGCCGGAAGCGACGATCTTACAAAGGCCTTTGGGCAGGCCCCGCCCGCCGATATTACGCTGACGCCCGTCAAGGAATGGAAAGTCATGGGCGTATCGGTCCCGCGTCCGAATGCCCGCGACATTGTAACCGGTGCGCACAAGTATCCTTCCGACGTCACCCTGCCCGGCATGTATCACGGCAAAGTCCTGCGCCCGCCGTCTTACGGCGCGAAACTCGTGTCCATCGACCTCGAACCCGGCCAAAGCCATGAAAGACGTCGTGGCGGTCGAAGACGGCCAATTCGTGGGCGTGGCCGCGCCTACTACCCATCAGGCCCGCAAGGCCTTGGAAGCCATCGCACCCACGGCCAAATGGGAACTTGCCGCCCAACAACCCTCAAGCCAGGAGATATTCGACTACCTGCGCAAGCACGTGCGGGGCGAGGCGCCGAAAAATCCTTATGCCGAGGAACTGGCCAATGCCGGCAAAACTCTCAAGCAGACTTATGATGTCTCTTACGTCCAGCACACGCCCATGGAAACCCGGGCAGCCGTGGCCGAGTGGAACGGCGACAAGTTGACGGTCTGGACCGGGACGTCAAATCCGTTCAGTTGCCGGGGTGAACTGGTCCGCGCATTTCACGTGCCCGAAGACGGCGTGCGGGTGATCGTGCCCGATTATGGCGGCGGTTTCGGCGGAAAACACACGGGCGAGGCCGCCGTGGAGGCCGCGGCCTGGCCCGGGCGGCCGGCAAACCCGTGTCGCTAAAGTGGACCCGCGAAGAAGAATTCACCTGGGCCTATTTCCGTCCGGCCGGCGGTCATCGACATCGAAGCCTCTTTGGACGCCAAGGGCACGCTCACCTCGTGGCATTTCATCAACATCAATTCCGGCGGCGCGGGGATCAATACGCCTTACCGAGTCGGCAAGGCCGATTGCCGGTACGGTGCAATCCGATTCGCCCCTGCGACAAAGCTTCATACCGGGCGCTGGCAGCCACGGCCAACAACTTCGCCAGGGAGAGTTTCATGGACGAACTGGCCGCCGCAGCCGGAATGGATCCGCTGGACTTCCGGCTCGCGCACCTGGAAAATCCCAGGCTCCGCGCGGTGCTCGAAGAGGCCGCCAAGCAGTTCAACTGGCGCGAGAAGGTGAAGCAGAAGCAGCCCGGCGTCGGCTATGGTCTGGCCTGCGGAACCGAAAAAAACTCCGTCGTGGCGGCCTGCGCGGAAATCGCCGTAGATCCGGCAAACAACAGCATCTCGGTACGGCGCGTGTGCCAGGCCTTCGAATGCGGCGCGATCCTGAATCCCGCCAACCTCACGTCCCAGGTGCAAGGCTGCATCATTATGGGAATAGGGCCCGGCCTTGCGCGAGGAAATGCGCTTTGAAAACGGGGCGATAACAAATGCCAATTTCAAACATTACCTCGTACCTCGTTTCAGCGACGTGCCCGAAATCGACTTCCACCTGACTCGAACCGCCCCGACCTGCCCAGCGCCGGGGCAGGCGAAACGCCCATCATCGCCATCGCCCCGGCCATTGCCAACGGAGTATTTCACGCCACAGGCATGCGCATCCGCCGAATGCCCATCCGCCTGCCCACGGCAACGCAAACTTAAAAAACATGAGCCGACCGCCCAGAGACATCCATCAAGCCATTGCCGACCGCTGCGATCAAGGACCGCCGATTTCGCCGTGGCCACGGTTTTGAAGGCCGCAGGCTCCACGCCATGCAAGGCGGGCGCAAAAGCCATTATCGGCTCCGGCGGGGCGATCCTGGGCACCATCGGCGGCGGTGCGGTCGAAGCCCGGGCCCAGCAACTCGCAGTCGAGGCCATCAAAATCGGACGGCCTTTGGTGTTCGATTTCAACCTGGAAGGCAACGCCGTCGAAGGCAGCGATCCGATTTGCGGCGGCATGATGCGCGTGCTCATCGATCCGGCCGCCGCCCGGCACCGTGCAGCCTATGCGGCCGCGGCAACGGCCCGTCAACGCCGGCAGCGAGGCGTGCTGCTGACCATGGTCCGAGGTGAAAAAGATCCGGAAGTCGAAAACGCCCTGGCCGGATATCGAGACGTCTCTTTTTTTCGCGGAAACGGAAATCCCCGCTGATTTCGCCTTTCCCAACGCCGATGCCCTTCGCTCGGTTCTGGCACAGTCGGGGAAACATCGCCTTTTCGTTAATCGCATCTGCCACCAGCAAGGGCAACGCCTCGAAGTCCTGGTCGAGCCGCTCGTTCCCAATCCGCTCTTGGTGATCGCCGGCGGCGGCCACGTGGGCCAGGCCTTGGCACTGCAAGCCGATCTGGTGGGTTTCGATATCCTGGTCATCGACGACCGCATGGAATTCACGGCTGCTGGTTTGTTTCCCGAAGGAGCGACTACGCGCTGCGGTCCGATCGATGAGGAAATCGGCCGCCTGACGATCGGCGACGATACCTACATCGTCATCGTCACCCGCGGCCACCAGCACGACGCCGAGGCCCTGGCCGCCTGCCTCAAGAAGCCGGCGGCCTACATCGGCATGATCGGCAGCCGCCGCAAAGTGGAAATGATGCGCAAGGAGTTTGTCTATACGGGCAGGGCAACGCCGGCCGAGTTCGACCGCGTTTACGCCCCCATCGGCCTGGATATCGGATCGGTGACCGTGCCCGAAATCGCCGCCAGCATCGCCGCCCAACTGATCGCCGTCCGCCGCAAAGGCGCCGCGCAAAATCCCAACTAAATGAAATTTTAGCCGCAACCGGGCACCATGCATGGCATGGTCGGAGCGATTGGAGAGCCGCCATGATGATCTGCTGCCATGGTTCTTGCCGCCGGCCGATCGCGTCGCATGGGTGCGCAAAAACTCCTGCTGCCACTTGGGCGGTCGGCCGGTGATTGCGCGGATCGTCGATGAGGTGCTTCGCGGCCCGGTCGATCGGGTCTTTGTGATCGTCGGCCCGGACGGCGCCCGCATTGCCGAAGCCCTTGCCGGCCGGCGAGTCGAGTTCGT
The DNA here is from genome assembly GCA_963844755.1 of Pirellulales bacterium. Lineage (GTDB taxonomy): Bacteria > Planctomycetota > Planctomycetia > Pirellulales > Thermoguttaceae > JBEKIK01. Next base: position 70,946 of record CAWJPM010000002.1, on the reverse strand, counting down.
GACTAATCCCGACCCTGAAGCCGAGATGCTCAGTTCGGTCCGCTGCGGGCTGCGCGCCATGCCCGAGGATTGTGACGCCGTGCTGGTGGTGTTAGGCGATCAACCGGGCGTCACGGCCGAGGTGATTGCCGCGCTTGTGCAAGCCTACAAAACCTCCGGCCGCGGAATCGCAGCCCCAATCCATAAAGGAAAACGCGGCCACCCGCTCTTGTTCGCCATGCGCTACCGCGACGAGATTCTAAACCACTACGACGACGTCGGCCTGCGCGGCCTGCTCCACGCCCATCCCGAAGACGTTTGCGAGGTAGAATTTCCCGCCCCCAACGTCATCGACGACATGGACCTGCCCGAAGATTATGAACGAGAGACAAAACAATATAAAAACGGTTCCTGACACCGTTATTACGTTATTATGGGCCAATTTTTACTTCTGAAGGTAGCCGCTATATCCTGAGACCACGGAAGACAGCACCAAAAACGCCAATCCCAATGCCAGCAGAGTTTTTGTCCTGCTACTGGTGTTTTTCCATTCGCCCAAGAATATGCCCAGAAGCGAACTGAACAGTATCGAGCTGGCCATCAGCACCGCCCAGCCGATATAAGAAATTCCGCCCATGGCCGGCTCTCCGGTCTTGAAGCATATAAACTGCGAGCACCAGATGGCCCCAGCCAGGGCGGCGAAAAACAGGTTGGGAATAATAGGCGTGGAAGATTTCGCATAATCGCCGATGGTCTTGTTCTTCAAGTTCAGAAACAGGCACCACAGCGAATTGACGACAAATCCGCCCAACAGCACTACCGCCAGCACCGGCATGCCTTTCCATGTATTAGCTGGTTACCGGCGCGGTGGTAAGGGCGATTTTTTCGATGTCCGGCCCGCCTTGCAGTCCCAAACTCATGGCTGCGCTCATCAACCCGGAGAATATCGCCACCAGCAATCCCTTTATTGAAATTGAATTCGGCCACGGCGGCTTTTTTTTGTTCTTCAGCCAGTTCGTTCTCCTTGCTCATGCCTGCTCCGCCCACCAACACTATGCCGATAAGCGAAACCAGCACTCCGCCCAGCGAAACAATTCCTGCCGGTGTTTGCAGCAATTCAGTGAAAAGGGTGCCTTTTACTATAAACAGGCTGGGAAAAGTTTCTCTGAGGATGGGGGGAATGATCGTGCCGGCGGCAGAACACAGCCCGCAGCCGATGGCCAAACCCAGGCCCACGCCGAGATAGCGGATCATCAGTCCCCAGGTCAGCCCGCCAATGCCCCACATCGCTCCGCATATAAAGCAATAACCTAATTGTTGGATAGGCGCAGCCTTAAGCACGGAAATCACGTTCGGCGACGTTGAAAAGGCCAGCACCCAGGGCACGATGACCAGGCCCACCAAGGCATAAATCATCCAGTAGCTTTCCCAGGCCCAGTTCTTGACTTTTTTAAACGGCAGGTAAAAGATCGCCCCGGCCAATCCGCCTAAAGTGAAAATCATTATTCCCAACGCAGGATTAGCAACAATGTCCGCGGTTTGAGCAAACAATGGCATAACGGCTCCCTCCCTTATTAGATTGTGATTGAAGTTTACAAATTTCTCCCTCTCCCTTTGGGAGAGGCACCCAGAGGGTACCCGGGGGTGAGGGTATCGAGGTGACATGCGGTTAAGGAAAGTCGCTTTTCGGCCAGTCGCCCTCACCCTAACCCTCTCCCAAAGGGAGAGGGGACGTTGGATCCACACGATACAAAAACTTGATTAACGTTTCGCCACGATACAAAAACTTAATTAACGTTTCGCCAACACGTCCTTTTCGTACTTTTTCACTTCGTCCAGCCAGGCGCGTGCGGGCGGGACGTTCGACTTCTGGCAATAATAATCCCAAACAATGCCCAAGGGCAGCATTTTTTGTTCTTCCAGCAGCGCCAGCCGGGAGGTGAAATCGCCCGCGTTTTCCACCTTCCTCAGCGTATCGATCGGCTCCAACAGGGCCGCCAACAGGGCCTTGAGCATCGATCGCGCGCCGATGACCCAGGCCGCCACGCGGTTGATGCTGGCGTCGAAATAATCCAGCCCGATGTGCACCCGATTGAGAAAATCGCCGCGGACCAACTCCTGGGCAATGGCCATAAGCTCGTCGGTCAGCGTTACCACGTGGTCGCTGTCCCAGCGAATGCCGCGGCTGACGTGCAGCAGAACCTCGTCCAGCCAGGCGAAAACCGACGACAGTTTATCGGAGATTACTTCGGTGGGATGGAAATGCCCGGCGTCCAGGCACAGCAATTTGCGGTTGCGGACCGCGTAGCCCAGGTAAAACTCGTGCGAGCCCACCACGTAGCTCTCCGATCCGATGCCGAACAGCTTGCTTTCGACGGAGTCCAGATTGAACTTCGGATCGATCGGTTTCGGCGAAAACCGCGTCCAGCGATTCGGCCAGGCGCATCCGCGGGCCCTTGCGGTCCACGGGCGTGTCTTTCAATCCGTCGGGAACCCAAACGTTGGTAACGCAGGGCGATTTCAATTCCTTGCCGATTGCCGCACCGATCTTCCGGCAGGCAATGCCGTGCTCGACCCAAAACCGCCGTATGCCCGCGTCAGGATGGGCGAGCGTGAATCCCTCGGATGCCTTGGGATGTGAGAAAAAAGTGGGATTGAAATCCATGCCCATCCGCTTTGCTTTGGCCCATTCGATCCACTTACGAAAATGTTCGGGCTGCATTTCGTTGCGGTCCACGCGCTTGCCCCCGGTCTCGGCGTAGCAGGCGTGGAGGTTCAGGCGGTGGGTGCCGGGAAGCATCGACAGGGCCATGTCCAAGTCGGCCCGCAACTCGTTGGCCGTGCGGGCCTTGCCTGGATAATTGCCGGTAACGGCCAGTCCGCCGCCCAGTTCCTCGCCCGCGTTCTCGAATCCGCCCACGTCGTCGCCTTGCCAGCAGTGCAACGAAACGGCGATACCCGACAAACGCTGCATAGCCCGATCCACGTCCACGCCCCAGTCGGCATACTGCTGCCGTGCTAAATTAAAGGCCTGTTCGATGTTTTTGCTAGATTCTGACATAATGCCTCACTTTTTATATTAGACAGGTGATTTTGAGATATTCCTTGGGCTGTAAAGAAAACCGCATCCGGAACAAGATTTTTACACATTTCCATAGATTTTGCACTACCCCGGCCAAGTTTGCAAGCACCCATTCATGAAAAAAATGAGGAGATTTTTGACGAGCTGCCTGACAGGCGGGACTCTAGAGAAAAGGCCTGTAGATCACGTCAATACAGGTATTCTTATGGCTTCTTTTCCGCCTTCGCCCCTTTGCCGTCATCCTTCTTTTCCAGTTCTTCGGCCCGTTTTAGATCCAGTTCGACCCGTTCATTCTGGTTCATGAGCCGATAGGCTTCGGCACGGTTGCGAAAGGCCACCGGGTCGGTGGGATCGAGATGGATCGAGGAGGTCAACTCTTTCACAGCCTCGGGATACTGGCCGAGTTGTTTCCGGCAGCGGCCCAGCCAAAGGTGCACCTCGGCGTGGTCCGGCATGCCTTCCGATTCCGCGCACATCTGATTTAGAAGTTCAATCGCCTTCTCGTACTGCTGCCGCCGCCAGTAGCCTTCCACCGTGGCCCAGTCGTGATCGCGGGCGTAGGGCCGCCAGGGATAAGCCGTTTTGTCGGTGAATTGCATCAGTGCCTCGTCGGGCCGGACCCACCACAGGGTAAACCACAAACCGGGTTCGGTGGGCAGCTTTTTCTTTTCCGCAAAGGGTAAAAACACCTGAACGTAATACGCCCGGGTCTTGCTGCGCGGCCAGCATCTCGTACTTCACTATGCCCGCTACATAATCCTCCTTCGAAATCCTGCCCTCCTCGGCCTCCTTGCGCAGGCGGACGAACTCCTTGGCGTTATTGATATTGTGCAGTTCGAACACCGCCCCGGCCCAGAGTTCCTCGAACGATCGCCCCTGGCCCTGCTTCGGCCCGTCGGTGTATTCCGGCTCGATAAGTATCGCACCGTGCATCTTGCTCCTCCGGGGCGATATGCTCCGCATCGGAATGCAGCGGAGGGGTCGAATCCCAGTCGATAAGCGATCCCATGTCTTCGCCGGCGAATTTCCGCGCCGCCCAGGAACGCAAAAACTCGATTTCTTCGCCGTACTGGGCCATGGCCGGACGGTCTTTGAGCATCTTTTCCACTTGTTTCCGCCCGTGTGCAAGGGCCTCGGCCGATAGTTCCTTGTTCGATGTCGGTTGATATTTCTCGCCCAAGTCGCTGGGATTGAGCCGGATGGCCTCTTTCATATCGGGCAGGCCCTGTCGGTAATCGCCCTTTCGCAGCCATGCAGTCGCCCGCATGCCGTGAAATTTGGCTTCGTCTGGCTTCAGTTTAACCGCTTCGCTAAAGGCGGCGGCTGCCTGATCGAATTCGCCTTGCCCCAGGGCGGTCAAACCGCGCTGGTATGCGTCTTCGGCCTCGTCGGCGGACAATGCCGCAGTGGAAAACACGAAGAGTAATGCCGCCGATAAACACAAAAACAGTCTATGCAGTATGTGGATGGTCATATTTAAAACTAAGTGATCAGGGTTTATTGGTCAGTGATAATGATTTTCTGTAGGGTGCGTGAAACGCACCATCCATTGCAGAATGCGGTGCGTTTCACGCACCCTACATTATTATGGCCCGGATTTATCGGTCCCCCGGCCGCACTCTAAAATCTAGCTTAATTATCCGCAATTGCTGGCAATCGGACAACCCGAGATAATCGGGCCGATTTCGCGTCGTTATCCCGGCTCTCGGGTGGTTGCCGGGATGGCCGAAAATACTTACTATTAAGGAGAAAATAGCGGATACAGCTTTTTTCTCTTTGGCTACTTTCATCCACAGGAGAATCACCATGAAAATCCATCGGCGTCGATTTCTGGGAACGGCGGCCTTGGGCACGGCGGGATTGTTAGTTACACGGGGGCCTTTGCTTGCCCAGCCGGCCACGGCGTCCGCTCGATCCCACGGCCTCGGTCGCCTTGGGCAAGCGGCTCAAGGTCTCGCGGATCGGCATGGGCACCGGAGTTCATGCTGGAGGGCGAACTTCGCAACAAATCAGAATCGGCGTCGATAAATTCGAACAGGTCATTGCCAAGGCCTACGACGAGGGAATCCGCTATTTCGACATGGCCGATACTTACGGTTCGCACGCCATCGTGGGCCGGGTGCTAAAAGACAAGCCTCGCGACAGCTATACGTTGATATCGAAGGTCTGGCTCATGCCTTTCGGTCTGCCTGACAAAGAACTCGATGACGCCGACGTGGCCGTAAAGCGCTTCCTCAAGGAATACGGAACTGATTATCTCGACCTGGTGCAGCTCCATTGCATGACCCGCGCCGACTGGCCCCAACAAATGCGAAAGCAGATGGACCTGTTGGAAGGGCTGCGCGAAAAGGGGCTGATCCGCGCCACGGCGTCAGTTGCCATTCGATTGCCGCCCTGGAGGCGGCGGCCAAGGAGCCTTGGGTGGACGTGGTTCACGCGCGGATCAATCCCGAGGGCGCGAGTATGGACGGCCCGCCGGATACTGTCGAGCCAGTGCTGAAAAAGATCCACGACGCCGGCAAAGGCGTAATCGGCATGAAAATCATAGGCGAAGGCCGCTGGCGCTACGATCCAGAAAAACGCGAAGCCTCGATCCGCTACGTCCTCGGCCTGGGCACGGTCGATGTAATGGTCGTCGGCTTCGAGCGCCCGGTAGAAATCGAAAATGTTAAGGAACTGACAAAATCGGCCCTGGAAACAAAAGTATAGGGAAGGGTAAGAACTTCATCATTTATTGCGAGAAAAGATAAACTGTCCACATTTATGCCCTCTTTTTATGCCACCTTTAATCTCCACTGGACACGCAAGACGCCGAAAATAGAAATTGACGCAACTTGAACATCAAAATATACTAAAGGGGTTATGGAACTAGCGGATAAAATACATTAGAAAGTATTTTTCCATGGTATATAGCGGACACATAAAGAATGGCGTGGTTGTTTTCGATAAACCGGTCGTACTGCCGGATGGGCTGGAAGTGTGTATTGAAGTCCCCGAAAAAGCTTCAAAAACGCCCATAAATGAAGAACAAATCCCTACTCCGTCGGAAACATTATTAAAATACGCGGGAAAAGCCGTAGGTTTGCCCGAGGACGCCGCAAGTAATCACGACCACTATCTTTATGGGACGCCTAAACGATGAAAACCGTTTTCGCGGATACATCGTTTTATATCGCCTTGCTCAATTCCCGGGATGAGCATCATCAAAAAGCCCAGAAATTTGTGACCGATTACAAAGGCGATTTTCTTACTTCCGCTTGGATAATAGCCGAATTAGCAAACTTCCTCTGCCAAGCCTCAAATCGTTCTCTGTTTTTATCTCTTTATGAGGACCTGCGCAAAGATCCGCGAGTGACAATTGTACCTCTTTCGAATAATCTGCATGAGGAAGCCCTGAATTTTTATGCCAAACGTCCGGATAAAGATTGGTCACTGACCGATTGCATTTCCTTTTTGATCATGCAACAACGAAACCTACGTGAATCCGCCGCCACCGACCATCATTTTGAACAAGCGGGATTTGAACGTTTGATTTAATAATATGAAAAAAAGAGCCGCTTCCACTTTATTCTGGCGAAATTTGGTCAGCGGCAAAAGGCGCGGGCCGGGGGCGGCGCTGTTGCGCGGCTGGCTGCGACTGGCTGAAGTGCCTTATGCGCTGGCAATGACTTGGCGCAATCGGCGATATGATCGGGGCCAAGCGGCCATCCATCGCGCGGGCGTGCCCGTGGTAAGCGTGGGCAACATCACCCTGGGCGGGACGGGCAAAACGCCGTTGGTCCAGTGGATCGCCCGATGGTTTCGCAATCATCAAGTGCGCGTGGCGATTATCAGCCGCGGGTACCGGGCCGAGGAAGGCGGGCGGAACGACGAGGCACGGGAACTGGAGCAAAAACTGCCGGACGTGCCGCATTTGCAAAACCCTGATCGCGTTGCAGCAGCTAAAATCGCCGTCGAGGAATTGGAAACGCAGTTGATCGTGCTGGATGACGGATTCCAGCATCGCCGGCTGGCCCGGGATCTTGATATAGTGTTGTTGGACGCCCTGGAGCCGTTCGGCTTCGAGCATGTCTTTCCCCGCGGCACATTGCGCGAGCTCATGGCCGGGCTGCGCAGGGCCAACGTGGTGATCCTCTCCCGCGCCGACGCCATCGATCAGTCACAGCGCGAGGCTATACAGCGCCGCGTTCAAAGTCTAGCCCCGCAGTCTGTCTGGGCCGAGGTCCGGCATGCCGCGATGGAATTGATTTCGGCCGGTGGCACTGGCGAAGTCAGTGGCACACGCGGCACTGGCAAAGCCAGTGGCACGCAGCAGGCCCCGTTGGATTCGTTAAAAGGCCATTCGGTGGCGGCGTTTTGCGGACTGGGCAACCCGGCCGGATTCCGGCACACAATTCAGTCGTGCGGATACGCTTTGGCCGGCTTCCGCGAGTTTCCCGACCATCACTGTTACTCCCGGGCCGATATTGAAGTTTTGGCCGCCTGGGCCGACGGTCTGGGGGCCGAGGCGGTGCTTTGCACGCACAAAGACCTGGTCAAAATCGGCCTGGATCGGCTCGGAGGCCTGCCGCTTTGGGCGATTCGGGTGGAGATTGACTTTATCGCCGGCCAGGAAGCCCTGGAATCCCGCCTGCTGGCATTGCTAGCACGAATTGCTCTTGGCTGAAATCTGGCCTTGCCGGTATCCTTCCGCGTGATAAATAAACTGGTCGGCGTAGTCGAATCATTTATTCCCTCGTGCAACTTTCGTTGTAATCAAAGCGCGACCGACGGTCGCGGCTTTATGGCATCAATATGAAAATCGCTATTTTTCTACCTAACTGGCTGGGCGATTTTGTGATGGCCACGCCCGTGCTGCGGGCCGTGCGGCGGAAGTTCGGCAATGATGCCCGATTGGTGGGCATCCTCCGCCCGTATTTGGCCGGCGTGCTCTCGGGCACGGACTGGCTCGACGAACAATGGTTTTTCCACCCCCGGGCCGCGGATCGCTCCCAGCGCGCCTGGGCCGTGGCAAACCGTATGCGCCGAGAACGGTTCGATCTGGCGATACTGCTGACCAATTCGCTCCGCCCTGCGTTGATGGCGTGGTGGGCCGGGGCGAAGCAGCGGATCGGATATGTGCGATACGGGCGCGGTCCTTTGCTGACACATAAACTCTATCCCCGCCGGGTAAGCGGCCGAATCGTGCCGGAACCGGTGGTCGAAACTTATTTGACAATCGCCGACGCCCTGGGTTGCGGCTACGAATCGGCCCGGCTGGAACTGGCCGTTACCGCGAGCTGAAGAAGAGTCGGCCGACGCCGTGTTCAAACGCCTTGGCCTGCGCCGGGACGGCCGGCTGATTTTGCTTAATTCCGGCAGCGCGTACGGCGGGGCAAGGGTCTGGCCGGCGGAATATTTCGGCCGTCTGGCCCGCCGCATGACAAAACAATGCGATCACGACGTCCTGGTCATGTGCGGTCCCAACGAGCGAGGCGTGGCAATGGACATCGTGAAACACGCCGATAATCCCCGGGTATTTTCCATGGCCGATCAGCCCCTGGATCTGGGCACGGCAAAGGCCTGCATCCGGCGCGGACGCCTGATGGTCTCCACAGACAGCGGTCCGCGGCACGTCGCCGCCGCCCTGGGAAAACCGGTGATTACGCTGTACGGGCCGACTCCGCCCGTGTGGAGCGAAAATCCCACGCAGCGGGCGATCAACCTGGCGCTCGACCTGGATTGCATCGCCTGTCGAAAGCGGGCCTGCCCGCTGGGACACCATCGCTGCATGCGCGAACTGACCGTGGATATGGTGTTTGCCGCGGTGACCAGGATGCTGGATAGCTGCTCGTCGATCCCGGAGCCGCATTTCGTTTCAAGTTCCAAGGATTCGGGATTTCCCGCGGATCCCACTGCGCCGCATTTCCCAACGCTTGCCGGCAATATGAACATATTAAATTCGGGGCAGGGAACCATAAGCTCCATGTAAAATTGTAATATTTTGCCCATGATTCAAAGTCAAAGAGATACCGACATCAACCGATCCGGCCGAACTGGGATTCGAGCCGGCCGACAACGGCCGTGTATGGTTCGACCGCCGTTTTAGCGCGCCGCTGGGCCGGGCCGGCTTGACCGGCTTTGAGCAGATAATGGCCAGGACCGACGCCCGCTGCGAGAAGATCCTCGAAGATCGGGAGGTTTGGCACCTGCGCGTCCGCTCTCCGGACAATAAATCACAAGGCTTGTATTTGAAAAAACATCACGTGCGGTCCTGGGTCAGCAAGTTAAGGGCCCTGTTGGGCATTCGGCCTGCCCCGACCCCGGCCCGAATCGAGGCCAGAAATGTCGCCGCGCTGTCGGCCCAGGGCATCGCGGTGATGAGGCTTATTGCCTACGGCGAACGGCTGCGATCGGACGGGCTGCAAGAATCGTTCGTTATCAGCGAAGAACTGGAAAATTACGCGGAATTGCACCATTACTTGCGGCGGCGATTCGTTTTATCGCCGCTGGGCGCCGCACCGAGCGCGATCACGATCTCAAGCAGCTCATCAGCGATATCGCCCGTATCGCGCGGCGATTGCACGCGGCGGGTTACAATCATCGCGACTTGTACTGCTGCCATTTCTTTGTCAAGGACGTGCCGCCCGCGCGGCGGGAGATCCGCCTGATCGACTTGCAGCGCGTACAGCGCCGACGCTGGTTTCGCCGCCGCTGGATCGTCAAGGATCTGGCTCAATTGGCCTGGTCGGCCCCGAGTTGTTGCATTAAAAGCACGCACAAAATGGCCTTTATCCGGGAGTATCTGGGCGTGGCAAAACTTCGGCCCGCCGACAAACGCCTTATCCGCGCCGTGTTGCTCAAACAACGCCGCATGGAACGGCGATTGGGAAACGATAATTAAATAGGAGTTTTTTTTAGTGAGAATCGGATTGGTGACAAAATCGCTCGATCCTCGCCGGGGCGGCGCCGAAGCCTGGACATATCAGCACGCCGTAAATCTTTTGGAACGGGGCTACGAGGTGCACATAGTCGCCCGCGATATCCCCGCCGAAACGGCCAAGCTGCCCGTGGTGATTCATCGTCTTCAGCGGATTCGCACGCCCTTGGGCCTGGCCAATGCGGCGGAAGCCAAACTACGCACTCTAAACCTGGATTTGATTCACGACATGGGCCTGGGCTGGTACTGCGACGTATTTCAACCGCACGGCGGGTGCTGGACCGCCATCACCCGCCAGAAGTTGCTTTTAGTGCCGCCTTGGATCCGGCCTATCAAACGGCAGGTCGATCCCTGGCTGCCCCGTTATCGGCAGCTTAGTATGCTGGCCCGCCGGCAGGCGGCCGCCGAAAATCAAATCTTATTGGCCCTTTCCCAAAAGGTGGCCGACGAATTCCAGCAGTTTCATCACGTGCCGTCCAGCCGTATCCGCGTGGTTTATAACGGCGTGGATGTGGAGCGGTTTTCGCCTCCGCGCCGTGCCGAATTCCGCCTGTCGATGCGGCAATCCCTGGGCATCGACGACCACACCGTGCTGGCGCTTGCCGTGGCCCATAATTTTCAACTCAAGGGCGTGCCGACTTTGCTTCGGGCCCTGGAAATTCTGGCCCCCAAACGCCTGCCTTTGCACGCGGTGGTCGTGGGCGGCAAGTGGTTTCGCTCCTGGCGGCTATGGGCTAAAGCCCGCCGCCTGCCGGTGACCTTCGTCGGCCCGCAACCCGATACGGTCCCATATTACGCCGCGGCCGATATGCTCGTGCATCCAAGCTTCTACGACAGTTGCAGCCTGGTCCTTCTGGAAGCCGCCGCCAGCGGGCTGCCTTTGCTGGTAAGCCGGGAAAACGGGGCCGCGGAACTATTGACCAACGGCGTCGAAGGACTGCTTGTTGGACGATTCGGCCGACGCCAAGTGCCTGGCCGCTCAGATGGAATCCTTGTTGGACGCCTCCTTGCGCAAAAGATGGGCGCCGCCGCCCGGAATCTGGCCGTGCAGCACACCCAAAAACGCAATTGCGAAGAAATCATCTCTATCTATGGCCAGTCCGCCCAATCCCGACGCCGGGCAGCATGATTATAGAAACCACTGGCGGTTTTTCACTGCCCACTGTCTACCGCCCACTGCCCACCATTCTTTTTCGACTATCCCTCATTATTACAATGTCCCTTTTGTGCTGGGAATGCCTCGCACCCGGGGATCGAGTTCCACCGCGTTGCGCAGGGCCCGGGCGGTGGCTTTGAAAATGGCTTCGGCGATGTGGTGGCTGTTGCGCCCGTGATGGACTACGATGTGCAAGTTGCACATGGCGTTGGCGGCGAATGCCTGCCAGAATTCGCCCACCAGTTCGCTCTCGAACTCGCCGATCCTGTGCGCGGGAAATTCGGCCTTAAACACCAAAAACGACCGGCCGCTCAGGTCCACCGCGCTGGTGACCAGGGTTTCTTCCATGGGCAGGGTAAAATGCCCGAAGCGGCGTATGCCCGCCTTGTCGCCCAAGGCTTCCTTGACCGCCTGGCCCAGACATATTCCCACGTCCTCTACTGTGTGGTGTTGATCGACTTGAAGATCGCCCCGGGCTTTGATGCTTAAGTCCATGGCGGAATGTTTGCCCAAGAGCGTCAGCATGTGGTCGAAAAATCCCACACCCGTGGCGACCTCGGCCGTACCGCCGCCGTCTAAATTCAATTCCAGTTCGATATCGGTTTCCACCGTTTTACGATGAATGCTGGCGCTGCGTGACATATTTGATAATTATCCTTGTTCCCAGGCTCTGCCTGGGAACTTTGGGTGCCACTGCTTGCTTGCAAGAAGTGCCTTTTCCAAGGTCATCATGGCACTGCTTCTAACGAAGCAGTGGCACACAGCCTCGGAAACACTGAAGGGGAAGAAAATGCATTACACCATGGTTTTCAGTTGGTCCAGGAGGGCGTCGATTTCGCCTTCGGTGCCGACGCTTATGCGCAAACCGTCGCCCCAGCCCGGATAATCCATGTATCGGACCAGGATGCCGCGGCGTTTGAGTTCCTCGTAAAAGGACCGGACTGAACGGCCGGGCAGGGTATTCCAGGTGAAATTTGCCTGCGAATCGACCGTTATAAACCCTAATGCCCGCATTTCCCTCAAAAGCCGGTTCCGAGTGGCGATGATCTTAGAGCGATTCTCGGCCAGCCATGCTCCATCGCCGATGGCGGCCGTGGCTGCGGCAATCGACAGCGCGTCGCAGTTGTACGAATCCTTCAGCTTGATGAATTGCTCGATCAAATGCGGCTGGGCAACCAGATATCCGAACCGCAATCCCGCCAAAGAGTACGACTTGCTCAGCGAACGCGAAACCATGATCTTCTCGCACTTCGCCACAAGATCGAGACAATTGGTTTCGGCGAAATCGACATAAGCCTCGTCGACAAAAAGCGGACAAGGCAGACTCCGGCCGATTTCCAAAACCCGCTCCGGCGCAACCATCGTGCCCGAGGGACTGTTCGGATTGGCCAGAAAAACCAATCGCGGATTACCCTCCGGCGAAGCAAACCGCTCGGGCAGCGACCAATCGGCCTGGAAATGAATTTCTTCGTACCGAGCGCCCTGAAGTTCGGCCAAGGTTTTGTAAAGTATATAACTGGGATAAGGCAGGCGGAGCAACTGCTCCCTGCCCGACCAGAGTGCGAGTGATGATGGTCAAAATGTCGTCGCTGCCGTTGCCGCAAAGGATCCAACCGCGGATCGACGCCCAGCACTTCGCCCGCCCGGCGGCGAAACGTCCCGGCCATGGGATCGGGATATTTTTTCAGCCGGCCGACGGTCTCTTGAATCGCCGCGGCCACGGCAGGCGACGGCGGATACGGATTCTCATTGGTGTTGAGCTTTATAATACGCGCCGTCCTGCGGCTGTTCGCCCGGCACGTAACCGGCCATCGCTTCAATCTCGGGACGAAAAAAGGACATGGCAATAGGCAGTGATTCGTGACAAAAAAAGTCTCTTGTACGAGGTATGTTATATAAGAAGTGGATCACACTTCCACGTATTCAGCTAACGACGTCGGTTCGGGCGGCGATATGCCGTCATCGCGCATACCTTCTAAATGGAACTCGACGGCTTCACGAATTAATCGCTCGGTCTCTTCCAAGGTTTCTCCCACCGCAACACAGCCGGGAAGATCAGGCACATAGGCTCCGTACCCTGTTTCACTTTTTTCAATGACTATTGCATATCGCATTTCACTTCCAACCTGCTTGTTTGAAAATACTGTTTAAAGTTCCCTTTGGCAAATCCAATGAAGGATCTCCCGCCACGGTGACACGTTTTCCCGGCATCTGATGATGAATAAATTGCCTATGGCTGCCGCGTTGCCGAATCAGCAACCATCCTTCATCGTGCAACCTTTTTAAGACATCTCGGACTTTCATTTAAACATTATTATACCAAATAACATATTTACATGAAGCACTCCAGTATTCTCATCCTTCGTCCTTCATCCTTATCTCCACGCTTGCCCTGTGTCCCGTTAATCCTTCTTTTGTCGCTATAATTTGCACGTCCGGGGCCAGGTTCATCATGCCTTCGCGGGTGAAGTGGATGATGCTGTTGGAGCGCAGGAAATCGTTGGCCGACAGCCCGCTGGCGAATCGGGCCGTGCCGCTGGTGGGCAGCACGTGCGACGGGCCGGCCGCGTAATCGCCCAAGGCCACCGGGGTGTAATTGCCCAAAAATATCGCTCCGGCGTGGCGGATTTTTTCGGCCAATCGCTCGGCGTCGGCCGTGGCAATGTGCAGATGCTCCGGAGCGATTTCATCCGTCAATGCACAGGCCTCGTCGGCGTCGCGGGCTAAAATCACCGCGCCATACTCCTCCAGGCTTTGCCGGGCCAGTTCGCCCCGCTCGACCTCGGATAGTTGCTTTTCCAGCGCAGCCACGGCCGCGTCCAGAACCTTGGCGTCCCAACCTATAAGCACGCTAGCCCCGGGTGCGTGCTCGGCCTGGGCGATCAGGTCAAAGGCCGTATATTCCGGCCGCGTGGAATCGTCCACTATCACCACCACTTCGCTGGGCCCGGCGATGGAGTCGATGTCCACCTCGCCGTAAACGTATTTTTTCGCCAAGGCCACGAACAGATTGCCGGGACCGACGATTTTATCCACCCGGGGAATGCCCTCCACTCCGTAGGCCAACGCCGCCACGGCCTGCGCCCCGCCAAGCCGGTAAACCTCGCTGATGCCCAATTCGTGACATGTGGCAAGCATGTCGGCATTGTACGAGCCGAACTTGGTGGGCGGGGCCACAACGGCCAACTGTTTTACGCCCGCAACCTGGGCCGGCACCGCACACATCAGCACGCTGGACGGATACGCAGCCGCACCGCCGGGCACGCAAATCCCCACCCGATCCAACGGCTGATATCTTTGCACAAGATACCCGCCCGGACGCTCCACGCGCACGTCCTTGTGTAAAATGGCCTCTTGAAAAACGCGGATGTTTTCCCGCACTCTACGCACCGCCTGCAAAAATTCCGCATCGGCCTGGGCATGCGCCCGTTGGAGTTCGGCCTGGGGCACTCGCACCGTCTGGGGCGTAAGTTGGGCCTTGTCGATCCGGGCCGTGTAATCCAGCACGGCGGCCAGCCCCTTTTCGGCCACTTCGCGGCAGATGCGATCCACGACTTGCCCGGGCGAAAGCGGCTCGCCAAACACCTCCATCGTCCGCTGCCTGCCCGACTGGCTGACCACATCGCCCCGGGGACTGAGTTTTTCCCGCAACCGCGCCATCTCCGCGCGGATATCGTCCCGGCGACTATCGATTCGGCGAATTTTCAGGGGCGTACGTGGCATGGTATTGTTGTATCTTTGTTGTGCATAATATATTCTAAGGCTAGACATTTGAATCCCTTATTTTGTTCAGTTTCCTCCGTAAGGGGAAGATCTGAGATGAAATTTAATACTGAAAATGACCACATTTTAGGGGGGGCAGCTTGATTGCCTATGTCCAGATATATCTCTTCCTGATATCTTTGTTTTATAGAATAAAAAGGAAATATCCCTGGAGTAACTGTTCATGAGTGAAATTAAAGCTCCTTTTTTGCGGCAAGTTATATTAAAGAATTATAAAAGCATCCAGGCTTGTGATGTAAAGTTAGGATCTTTAATGCTCTTAGTAGGTCCCAATGGCTCGGGAAAGAGTAATTTCTTAGATGCTTTGCGTTTTGTGGCAGATTCTCTACGAAGTACGATGGATCAAGCCCTCCGTGAACGCGGTGGCATTAAAGAAGTTCGTCGCCGCTCTAGAGGACATCCAACTCATTTTACAATACAATTAGAATTGACCCTTCCGGAAGGGAATGAAGCCTATTATCAATTCCGTGTTGGAGCTCAATTGGAAGGACGTTTTGAAATTCAAGAAGAACGATGTCGCATCATAAACGGCAATAAACCGGTGTATTATGAAGTACAGGATGGTATTGTGAAAGATGCGAGTTTCCATCCAATGCCTCCCGTTCCAACAGACCGGCTTTATCTGAATATTGCCTCTGCTTTCCCAGAATTTCGTCCTATATACGATTCCCTTTCAGGAATGGGTTTCTATAGTATCAATCCTGATAGGCTACGTGATTTACAGGAACCCGATGCGGGTAATTTGTTACTACGTGATGGTCGTAATTTAACCAGCGTTCTTGCATGGATTGAACGAAATAATGAACAAGTCAAGGATAGAATAGAAGAATATTTAGGTAGTATTGTATCAGGTGTTAAAAGTGTCGATAAAAAAACTTTAGGGCCAAAAGAAACCTTGGAATTCAAGCAGATTGTTGCTGGAGATGCTAACCCTTGGAGTTTTTTTGCTCAAAATATGTCGGATGGAACTTTACGAGCTTTAGGAGTGCTTGTCTCATTGTTTCAGTGTTATGATCGTCCTAAAGGCTCACCAATTCCTTTGGTGGGAATTGAAGAGCCAGAATCAACCCTTCATCCTGGAGCGACTGAAGCCCTTATGGGAGCGTTACATGAAGCATCGCATTTTACACAAGTTTTAGCGACAAGCCATAGCCCTGAATTACTAGATACCCAAGAACTAAATCCTGAAGCATTATTAATTGTGGATGCTCAAGAGGGCGAAACAACTATTGGCCCCGCTGACGATGCAAGTGTCTCTGTAATGAAGAAACGATTATACACTGCCGGAGAATTGTTAAAGTTAAATCAATTAAAACCAAAAATATCCAATCCAAATAATACACGACAACAATCCCAATTTCCTAGTTTTGAGCCATGATTCTCAATGTTTGTAGTATAGTCGAAGGTGAGGGTGAAGTCGCGGCATTGCCCGTATTGTTGCGCCGTATTCACAAATATGTGAAACCTGACCTCATATTGAATATCCTGCCTCCAATCCGAGCGCCCAGAAACAAAGTAATAAAAGAGCGAGGGTTAGAACGAGCCGTGGAATTGGCGGTTAGTAAATCAAGGCCGCCACGCGTTCTTTTTATTTTGCTTGATGCCGATGATGATCTGCCTTGTAAATTTGGCCCGGTTCTTCTTACTCGTGCCAAAGAAATAAGAACTGATATTCCATTAGGTGTTGTGTTGGCAAATCGAGAGTTTGAATCGTGGTTCTTATCTTCTCTTCCGTCTTTACAGGGACGCCGCGGTCTTGGAGATAATCTTCCACCTATTAATAACGCTGAAATTATTCGTAATGCAAAAGGCCAACTAACAAAATACATGATCGGTTCCCGAGCATATTCTCCTGTTCTTGACCAAGCCGTATTTACGGAACTTTTTGATATGGAACTTGCTCGAAAAAACTCAGATTCTTTTGACAAATGCTGGCGAGAGATTGAACGGCTGCTGATTGAAGGCGCCAGGCAAGCGGGCTAATGAATTATTGTTTTATTTTCCCGCAGCCGGCTTTTCCTCGGGCGCAGGCATAAGATGCGGAATGCCGGCTTTGTCGATCTGCAAAACGTAGGTTTCCATGCCGACTTCCAATGGCTTGTCATCCGAAGGCTTGGTAAAAGTTAGCTCCACGATCCAGCCCGTCCACACCTCCGGATCGACTGGATAGTAGTCGAAGACCATGTTGCCCAAACTGTAGACGATCGGACAGCCCTTATAAATGTCGACTGTTTGGATGACATGCGGATGGGCCCCGATTATCGCATTGGCGCCCGCGTCGATAAGTCGCTGTGCCAATTCTTTTTGCTCGGTCGTCGGGTCTCGGAGTGTCTTCTTTTCCCCAATGCAGATATGGTATCACAATGTCGGCATGATGTTCTTCGCGGGCCGATTTAATGGCCTTTACAACGTCAGGCTCGTCCAGCCAAGCCATTCCCGGCTCTTCTTGGCCGGCCGCGAAAGATTTGGGCGGAAACCGGTTGAATCCCATCAAAGCGATCCGCAAACCGTTGCGATTGAGGATCAAGGGCTGGTAAGCCTCCTGGGAATTGCGTCCGCCGCCAAAGTATGGAAGTTCCGCTTTTTTCAGCAAGGCCAATTGCTCGAGAAAAGCCGCTTTCCCAAAGTCGCAGGAATGATTATTCGCCAGGTTTATCGCCGAAAAGTATTTTTTCAAAAGCGGAATGCTGCCCGGCGGTCCGCGGAACGTATAAGGCTTGAGAACTTGCTCTCCTCCCTCGACGACCGCGCATTCCAGGTTGCAGACGGCAATGTCCGCCTTCTGAAAAATCGAGGCGAATTCCGCAAAGGGATCCGTGCCGTGGACAATGGCATGGCCGGGTCCGCCGTCGAGCATAACGTCGCCGGCAAAAACCAGCCTGACCGTCTCTTGCCGATCATCGGCCGCCAGTCCCGCATTCGGCCCGACAACTGCCGGCAGCAAAAACAATAATGTTATTGTCCGCAATCCGGCAATAAAGAGAGCTTTCAAATCTATCAATCGACGGATCATGATTTGCCAGTAAGTTCCGGGGACGAGCGGAAATCCTCAAACAGACCCCTCTTTTGAATATAGAAAATTATAGGTCCCCTTTATTCAGTTTTGCCTTAATATGGGTGAATTTGAAAGGGCGGGGATTTGAAAACACACCCGGAAAAACACAAATCCGGCGGCAAATCGCCTGACTTTTTACCTGCCGTATCGTACAATGACCTGTAGGCGGAATTTGGGGATTGATTTTGACAATACCCATCTGTGGCTGGGTATTTAACCAATCTTGGACGGGACATTGCGACAGGCATTATTTACCATCACCTGCACGACTTGCCATGTGCGGCTGGCCGTACGCAGTGCGGAAGCGGTCGGCGCCATTTTGGAATGTCCGAAATGCGGGTGCATGGTGCCGGTAATGCCGCCCGAGGGCTGGCAGCCCCCTAAGCCGCCGGAAACGCCAGCGGCCCAACCTTTGCCTGAAGGAACACCGCAATCGCTCCCATCGAGCGGACGGCGGCCAATCCGCCTGTTTCTGCGCCCGAAAGCGGCGAGGCCTTATCCGCAGTCCATTGCGATGCTGTTATGACCGTTTCCAAGCAGCCGGAAAACTTCCTGTGGCATTCATGGCATTTAATAATTGCCGCCCCAATTGCCGCGGCCGCAATCGGCATAGTCGCATGGCTAACGTTTTTTTCCGGCGCGGGATCGGATAAATCTCCCAAGCCGGCCGCTGCAACAGTCCAATGCCGCACCAGCCGATGCAACTGCCGGCTCCGACCAGAATGATAATCATCCACAGGCCGCGGAACAGTCCGCCGCGATCGATAAAAATGAAACGGCAGCCGGCACATCAAATTCCAGTGACAAACCGGAAGCAAACCCCGCCGCGGAAAATTCCGCCGAAACAAAATCCACTCCCGGTCCGGATACTTCGGCAACCAAGACGCCTGAGCACAAGGAGCCGGATCAAAAAACTACCCAGGCTGACACGGCCGACACCAAGACAGCCATAACCAAGACATCCGAGGCCGATACGCCCCAGCCCACGCCCACGGCCGATGAGAAAAATCATCCCAACGAAGCGGAATCCGCGCAAAACAAACAAATCAAAGAGCCCACTCCACCGGATCCAAAAGCCACCAGGCTAGTCAAGCTGGTTGCCCCGGAAACCATTGACGTGCAATCCCGCCTGGGCGAAGTCATCCCCGCCATCGAACTGCGCGACATGCCATTTGCCCGGGCGATTGGTTTGCTGGCGGCCTTAAGCGGACTACC
This sequence comes from Pirellulales bacterium, assembly GCA_963844755.1. Classification (GTDB taxonomy): domain Bacteria; phylum Planctomycetota; class Planctomycetia; order Pirellulales; family Thermoguttaceae; genus JBEKIK01. Next base: position 51,757 of record CAWJPM010000002.1, on the reverse strand, counting down.
GATAACGATCGATCCGGAGGCCGTGGCCCGGCTGCAAGTCTCGCTCCGCGAGCCGATCACTATCCGCATGTCGGGCGCCACGATGGAAGAAGTCCTTCAGGAAATTGTCGCCAAGCAGGGAATGGCCTTCACGGCCGAAAACGGCCAGGTGTTAGTGACCGACCCGGCCGAGCAGCGCGAAAAACTCCGCCGCATCCGCTACACCGTTTCCGATCTTACGAACAACGATAAATCGGCAGCCGACCAGTTGGCCGCCCTGGTGCAAAAACTGATCTCTCCCCGAATCCTGGCAGTCGGCCGGTGGCGAGGGAACTATCGAAACCGAAAAAACCGCGCTCATCGTCTCGCAAACCGCCGCGGTGCACGATCAAATCCTGGTCTTCTGCGAAAAGCTCCGCAACGGCCGGGGCCGGCCGCTGAAGAGCAACCGCGATCCGAAACGTTTCGATCTGACCACTCGCCTCCAGCAGGCTGCTTCCGCGCTGAATCGCCAGGTAACGGCCAATTTCCACGAACCCGCAAAATTAGTGGACATTCTGGCCTATCTGGGCCAGCAGGCCGAAATCGATATCCTGATCGATCGCCAGTCCCTGGGCGCGGCCGGACTCTCGGATAAGTCGGAAATCTCCTTCACTGTCGAGAATCAGCCCTTGACCGCCGCCCTAAACGATCTGCTCGCACCGTTAAAATTAGGTTATCGACCCATCAACTCCCATACGCTCCAGGTGACGACCCAATCGGCGCTGGCCGCCCATCTGGAATTGGAGTTCTACCCGGTCGGTAAAATATTGGGCAAAGACCAGAGCGGACCGCAGCTTATCGAGCAGATCAAAGCCGCGGTTTCCCCCGCCGCGTGGAATAATGCAGGATCATTTGCGGCAATCTATTTCGATCAGCCCTCCGCCGCGTTGATCGTCCTGCAATCGCCGCCGGTTCAGGCCGCTGTCCAGGATTATTTAGGTAAACTCGTGGAAAATAATAAGTGACGCTCTGACAATTGCATGCTGTCCAACAGCCATTTCGCATGCACTTCCCCCACCAAAGAGGGCAAAATTAAATAACCAATCCCCCCTTGATTTTTTCTGGTTACCGCGTCATAATCAAAATAAGTTGGTGATCTGAACCAAAATGGTTCGATAATAAATAATCATGAATACGTTCCATAACCGCCTATTATTGGTACTTTTATTTTACCCGCGAAGGTAGCGGGGTCGGAGGCGGTTTGTAGTTCGTAAACACAACCCTCAAAAGACCAAAACCCCGAGACCTTCCCAGGCCCCGGGGTTTTTTTATTGAATTTTTAATTGCAAATTTCTCATTCCCACGCTCCGGCGTGGGAATGAGGCAACCTTATTATTTACAACTGAAAACTTATAACTGAAAACCCAAAACTGTTAACCGGAGTAAATCAAAATGATCGTCGTCATGAAAAAAGGCGCGACAAAGGAGCAAATCGAGCACATGATCCAACAAGTCGAAAAATTAGGCCTTAAGGCCCATCCGATCTTTGGCACCGAACGCACGGTAATCGCGGCAGTCGGCGAAAAACGCGACGAGTTCCGCACTTCCCTGGAAAGCGGGCCCGGCGTGGCCGAGGTCGTGCCCATCCTTGCCCCGTACAAAGTCGCCTCCCGCGAGGTCAAGCCCGAGCCCACCGTGGTCCGGGCGGGCAGCCTGATCGTGGGCAACTGCCACCTGGGCATGATCGCCGGACCATGCTCGGTCGAATCCGAGGAGCAGACCATCGCCACAGCCCGGGCGGTTAAGGCAGCAGGTGCCACGGCCTTGCGCGGCGGGGCTTTCAAACCCCGATCCAGCCCCTACAGCTTCCAGGGACTGAAAGAAGAAGGCTTAAAAATCCTCGCCGCCGCCCGCGACGAAACCGGCCTGGCCGTAGTGACCGAAGTCATGTCCGAACAAGACGTGGAACTGGTGGCCAGCTATGCCGACGTGCTCCAGATCGGCGCCCGGAACATGCAGAACTACCGCCTCCTGGAAGCGGCCGGATACGAAGGCAAGCCGGTGCTCTTAAAACGCGGCCCCGCCGCCACCATGGACGAACTGCTCCTGGCCGCCGAATACATCCTCAACGCCGGCAACCCCAACGTTATGCTCTGCGAGCGGGGCATCCGCACCTTCGAGACCCACACCCGGTACACGCTCGCGCTTTCGTCCGTGCCCTATCTGCACGATCGCACGCACCTGCCCGTGGTGGTCGATCCCAGTCACGGCACGGGCCACTCGGCCTTGGTCCCCGCCATGGCCGCCGCCGCAATCGCCGCCGGGGCCGACGGACTGATAATCGAAGTCCATCCCGATCCCGAATCCGCCTTAAGCGACGGCTACCAATCGCTCAATTTCCAGGAATTCGAGGCCCTGATGGAACTCTGCCGCCGCGTGGCCGAAGCGGTGGGGAAGGTAATCGAACCCAATGTTTAATTTGGAAAGTTTAATGTAGCGTGTTTAATGTAGCAGGCACACGCCGTGTACCGTAACCTCATGTTTAATATCGAATTAAGTATCATGTTCCTCCAAAATTAGTTGGGGAACAAATCGCGTTTTTTCCACGTTTTGGTATTCAGGCATTCATTTTTTTCCACGAAGGACACGAAGGGTACAAAGAATTTGATGTTGATATTTTGGTCACCAAATCGCGTTTTTTCCACGTTTCTACCGTGCAAGTTTTATCATTTCCGGGCATAAATTTAAGCCGATTGGGAGTTGCGCACAATGAAAGCAGGCGGATTGTATCAGATCGGCTGGCACAATTTCTAGGGAATTTTTTTAAAAAAAGCTGAAAACCTTTTACTGTTAACAGTTTACGGTCTTCAGAGTGTAGGAGAGCAGAGCAGACGCTATCGCTTCTTTTTCCTGATTGCTGCGATAAGCGGGGTAGTGAGTTTTTCATAAAGCGCAAAAAGAAACTCCACCCGCTGCCGCTCGCTTGTGAAGGGCTGGCTGCGATAGCAGCGATCCACCGCCCGATCCAATGCGTCGTGGGCCTTTACCAGTTTTGCTGGCATGGACAACGGATCGTAAAGATCGGCCAATGTGGAACCGGTTTTCAAATACTCCTCCCGAACATCCAGAACGATTTGCGCCGCCTTCTCGACCGCCTCTTTTTGTTTCTCCGTCGGCGACTCCGGCCAGGGGTAATTGTTGTAAACTAGTTTGTTTGAGTAGCGATAATCTGATTTTAATCTGCCACATACTTGCCGTACCCAAGCCATGTGCATTGCCGAAGTTAATATACCAAAATGAAAATGCTTTGCATTTTTTACAATAAGACACAGATTGCTAGCAACAACGCTCACAGGCATAAAAGCCATTGGGATATAATGTCGTCGTTCTGATGAGACGGATGGAATTAAGAGATAATTTTTTTTAGGATGGCTAACAAAGGCAAATTCAGTTGGAGTTTTTGCTAGTTCACGCGTAGCTTCTCGCTTACTTGATAAACGAAAGTCCCGAATAGACTTGACTCGTTGCATAACTTCAGGCATGGAACGTATTTCGTCGGGATGAATATTATTAAGCCACAAACACCAACGTTTTTCACCATTAATAAATTCTTGAGAACCAAGAAATGAACGAATGAATTTTTTTGCTTTTGGCTCTTTTGAAATAAGTATTTCTTTTTCTTCATTATCCATTATGAAATATCCACCATCTATTGGTTGATTTCCAAACCGAATCTCCGGCACGTCAGAAATCGGTTTTTGCCGGTTGACTATCGCCAAATCTGGGCCTTCCAAAAGATATGGGCTGATATTATTTGCTTTTGATACGGATGGTTTTCCTTCATGGTATTCATATATGCGTTTGTTGTTCGCATTGAAAGCCGCAAATCCAACAATAACCACATGCACGTGGGCTTTGCCTTTGGCTTCGCTTTCCCAAGCGAACGTTCGATGTCCGAAATGGATTTTGACGCCATAACGCTCGAAAAGCATATTCCATAACACGCCGACTTGCTCGCCTTGCGTAATTGAATTGGTTGAGACGAAACCGACAATAATCTTTGTTCCTTGAATATATTCAGCGGCTTTGAAATACCACCCGGTCACGTAATCCAACAGACCGCTATTTTTTACCTTACCCGCCACAAGGTCCATATCGGACCTCTGTTCTTTTGTTTGAAATTTCCCGCCCACAAACGGCGGATTACCAAGGATATAATTGCAATGTGCGGGAGGGATGATACTTTGCCAGTCGAGGCGCAGTGCATTGCCGATTTCAATCGTGGGCGACTTTTTCAGAGGCAATCGCACAAAGTATAGACCGAATGTTTCGGATAACTTGATATTCATCTGGTGATCCATCAGCCACATCGCCACTTCCGCTATCCGCGCCGGCCACTCACTTATCTCAATACCATAGAAGGCGTCCACATCGACCAGTGACAAGTGCTGGATTTCCAAACGCTGTTGCTGGATACCATGCAATGCCGTTAGAACATCGATTTCCAGAAAACGAAGTTCGCGATAGGCGATAACTAGGAAATTTCCGCAACCGCAGGCTGGGTCGAAGAATCGCAATTTGGCCAATTTTTGGTGAAACTGTTTGAGTTGATTCTTGTTGGTCTTGATCTTCTCGAATTCCGCACGCAGATCATCGAGAAACAACGAGCGAACGACTTTCATGATATCGCGCTCACTGGTATAATGCCCGCCTATCTGCCGCCGCTCGCGCGGCTCCATAATCCCTTGAAAAAGAGAACCAAAAATGGCGGGCGAGATGCTCGACCAGTCGAAAAGAGTGCATTGCTCCAAGGCAATATACATATTACGGTTGAAGTCGGCGAATCCCAAATGCTCAGAAAAAAGTTCACCGTTCACATAAGGAAAGGCGGCCAGCGTTTCATCGAGATTCTTCTGCCTTTTCTCCGGCGGAGTGTTAAGCACCGCGAACAAATGCGACAATTGCGGTCCCAGATCGCTTCCATCCGGCTTGGTTCGATCCTTGAGATAGAGTCTAAATGCATCGCGCTCGAAAATCCCAGTATCTTCGGCAAAAAGGCAAAAGAGAATGCGCACTAAAAAACGTTCGAGTTCGTGGCCGCTGTAGCCGCCATCTTCCAAGGCGTCGTGCAGGGCATCCATGTAACCGACGGCTTGAATGTTGATCGGATCCTGATCCTCAAATTTATGCTGCTGGTAGCCCGCGATAAAGGCGAACTGATGGATATTCTTGTGCAGTTCATCCAAGGGGAATTCGATGCTTTCGACGCGATATTGATCGAATAGAGGGAGTTTCTTTTGTTCTTCAGGCTCTAAATCGTGAAGCGCGAATCGGGCAAAGTCCGAAACGATGACATATCGCGGGATGTCCGCTTCTCGGCCTTCCCGCAACAAGTCTCGAATGTATTGAAATGCTTGGGATTCGGCTTTGCCCAAGTCTTTGCCAAAGCTTTTATGTTCGACAAGCAACATTCCGCGCCAAAAAAGGTCAATATAGCCATAATCGCCTGATATTTTCTTTACCGGTTCCTCGAACGCAGCCACCGTGCGGCGGCGAATGCCAAATACCTCGAAAAAGTCATTCCAAAAGGTCTGTTTTTCGGCACTCTCGCTTTTGGCCCCGGCCCATTCTCGCGAGAAACTAATGGCGTTTTGGCGGATTTCGTTCCATGAAATTGGCATATAGGATTATCCCCTTCCGGCTATTTTCGATGTTGCCGATATTATACACGTTTTATACGATTGTCTAGGAGCATTTTGAGGGGTTGCAAACCAGAATATTCCCTGTATCTTAGTCAATATATTTCTTTTCCCGCTGCCGCTCCATAGAATTTGTCATGAGCATTCCGCCGGAAAAACCGAAAGACCGGACCAATCCCTTGCTCGAGGACGCGGAATTCCAGATCGCCGGCCAGCCGACCGCGCCCCCCGTGGTACCGGCCTTCGTGCAAAAACACATGCAGGCGACCGAGCAGAAGCGCGTCAGCGCGGCCGAAGAGTTGCCGCCGCCGCCTCGTTGGCCCATGCTCTCCGGCATATTTGTCTTCCCTTTTTACCTAAGCACGCTCGGCTCGTGGATGTTCATTTCGGCCGGGCTGATGGTCTTCGGCTGGCTGTTTATGTTCTGGCTGGAATACGGGGACGTTTTGGGTGTCGATAGCGTGTATTATTTGGGACTTCCCGTATTATCCGCTGGGATTCTCACCTTCGGGTATGCCGCGTCCTGCTGTTTCAGCATTATCGAAGGGACGGCGACCGGTTGGGATTCCTTCGAAGTCTCCTCCGGCGTCGAATGGAAAGAATGGATCTGGAGCTTCCTCCATCTAACCGCACTTTTAGCCCAGGCTGGCATTGTCGGATACGCGCTCGAGTTGGTTTGCTCCACCGAATCATGGCTGCCGATGGTCGTGGGCACTCTGGCGGTTTTTCCGCTGGTGCTTTTGGGCGCATTGGCGGCCGACGGGGCCTGGGCGCCTCTGGCAATCGGAAAAACGCTGCAAAGTATATTCCTTGTAGGTTGGGCCTGGGGACTTTTCTACTTGGAGACCATGCCCATGCTCGCGGTCTGGGCCTGGCTTGTAAAAACCCAACTCGCCGGGCAGGGGCCGTGGCTGGCGCCTTTGTACGCCGGGCCGCTCCTGGCGACGATCATCCTGATCTACGCCCGGTTGATCGGCAGATTGGCCGGGTGCATTTCGGCGGCAACTGCGAAACTTTTGGATGAAGGAAATGACGATGAAGATGGATAGTGGATGTCGAAGAATAATTTTTCTCCACGGCCGGCCCTCACCCCCGGCCCCTCTCCCGCGACCAACCTTCGGTCGGTGCCCGGAGAGGGGAGTAATACTTGGCCGTCCGCATAGAGTAAAAATGTGGACCATGGCCGCGGCGATCGGTACGGCGCTGGCCAGCGCCGGTTGCGCAGGCAAGGCCGTCGTGCCAACTTCGTATGACACTTACAATTCCAAGGACGGGTCGTTCCAGATCCAATATCCGGCCGGCTGGGAAACCGACGGCGGCGACAAGTCCGGCTATGCCTGGGCCAAGTTCACATCCGGCGGGGCGGTCATCTCGGTTGACGCGAATATGGCCGGTTCGCTCATGGGCGACATCGCCAAATCGAAAATCCTTCACCTGGGAATCCAAACCGACCAGGAAGACCGCAGCCCGGTGGCATCGGTTCATGCCCAGGAAAAGCCGGGTTTTGAAGAAGAGGAAGGCGTTACCGAGCAGGAGCCGGCGCCCGTGAAAACCGGCTTTCCGGATGCGCGGAAATCGGAATTTTCCGGCACGAAAACTTTCGGCGGCACGATCCGCGGTTACCGCGTAACGGCCCTGAGTCCCAATAATCGAATCCGCGTGGTATGCGAGTGCCCGGAATCGGAATGGGAAGCCTTAAAACCCGCCTTTGATAAGGCAATCCAGAGCGTGGCTATGGGCAAGGCGCAACCATTTTAAAAAAAGTCCTCGGAGATTGGAATTTTTTCTTTGTTACACAAAGCAGCCCCCGGTGTATTCACCGGGGACTGAATATGCCTGTTCATTATTCTTAGAGCCTATCCAAAAACAGATGCATCATTCTGAGCGAAGTGAAGAATCCGGGTGGAGAAAAATGGGAAATGCCAACAAAATATCAAATCCAGAAAGATCCTTCGCTCCGCTCAGGATGGCTTTTGTGATAGGTTCTTAATTTCCGGATATCCCCATCTGCTTTCGTGCCAAACCAGCCACGCGACAAACGAGGCCACACTCAGCGGCAGGAGCATGGCAAAGGCGGGATGCAGGTGTTTGATCAGCGGCGTTTCGATCTCGCCGCAGGAACATAGAACAAGAATGAGCCAAGTTAAAATGGTCCAGAGGCGATGCCTTTGTTCCTCGATGCTTACAAGCACCGCCCAAGCGGCCGACGGGGCGATGATGCCGTAGGTCAACTGCTCGGAACCGGGACCGAATATCAACTGCCATGAAACCCAGATCGAGATGATGGCCATCAATAACTGGCCCGTCGAAGCGATCCGCCGGCATTGGTAAAGGCACCACAGGAGCACGCCAGCGGCCGATGCCAGTTGCAGGACTTTGTATCCGAGTTGCGAAACGGGCGGCCAGAGATTTTCCCAGATCGTCCAAGCGTCGCGAAAACCGGGCCAGCGGCCTTGGTTCTGATCGATCAGGCTGACATACCATTCTTGATATTGCCCTACGACCACGTTAAAGGGCCGGGTCAAAAACGGCAGCAGCGCCAGCGCGACGGCGAAAATGATAAAACGCCAGGAAAGTTGCCGCGGCCAGCAGGCCATCAGCAAAAGCACCACTGCTATCGGCCAAATTTTGACGAACACGGGCAAGGTCAAGAGAAAAGAAGCGGTCCACCAGCGATTGTATTTAATGGCCACTGCGGCGAAGATCACAATCGCCAGCAAGAGCGAATTGATCTGCCCGGACCAGATGCCCGACATCGACCCCAGCGCCGTCAGCCCCAGAAACCATGCTTCGCGGCGCGGCGGCCATGCGCCCGGCAGGATTTCGCGCACATAAGGCGCAGGGCGTAAAGCGTCACGGCAACGTTCAAAACGCCCCACAGGCCCGCGCCCAGCCAATCGGGCAGCAGCGAAAACGGCGTGAACACCACGGCATAAGTGGGCGACATAACGATAGATATCGGCCGTTTCGGGATATCTGGCGTGCAACGGCTGGTCGGCCCACCAATGACGCGGCCCCCAGGCAAACACTTTATAGACTGAATGTTCGCCCTTCTGCACAACAGATTTAACGCACACCGCCGCGGCCATGGCAATCCACAGAGCAATCGCCAGGCGAATCCAGCGCGTGTCATCCTGGAGGAGGCTGATTTTAGAGTGTGAAACCGATGTGTTGTCCATATTTTTTATGATTATAGTCGAAAAAAGTTGGAACTATTTATAGCCGATTAGAATATTTCCGACTCGTTTTTTCCGCTTTTTTTCTGACCTTCTTACTGCGTCTTGGTGGGATTGTATGAAAAAAAGCCGCCTTCGTCAACGTCATACCGCATGGCAGGATACTTGCCGGAACCGATCTGGCCGACGACAATCGTTACTATGTCATCTTCCGCCGATGTTAATGCCGACACCGCCCTGGATTGTACGTATATTCCTCGCTACCAGCCCTTGTTGATCGTGCTAGTGGCGGCCTGCGCGGGAATCGCGGCCGATAGCTATCGGCCTCTAAGTTTCTTGACATGGTTTACGGCTGCTTTGGCCGCGCTGGGCATTTGGCATCTCCTGGCAAGGCGGAAGTATCGTCGGGCGGCAGCCGGTTTGATCTTTATGGCTATCCTGTCGGCGGCGGGCGCGTGGCATCATTGCAAATGGAATCTGTTCGATGAAAACGATTTGGGCAATTACACCGCGGCAAAAAAACAGCCCGTCGCACTGGAAGCAATCGCCTTGACCGCGCCCGGCAGTTGCCTCCGCCAGAGCACGATCTTATGCAATCGCTGCGCTCCGATCCGATCTACCGGTTGGAGATTTCCGCCGCGGCAATCCGCCACTCCGACAAGTGGAAGCCGGTATCCGGCCCCGCGATACTATTTGTCCAAGGCGACATGCCCGCCATCGAGCCGGGCGATCGAATCCGCATTTTCGGCGAATTATCCGCTCCTTCGCCGGCCCACAACCCGGGCGAGATCGACCGCGCCGCTTTTCTCCGCTCCCACAGGATCAGGTCCCAAATCCTATCGCAGACCGAATGTATCTCGATCGTTCAGTCCGGCAGCCGTTGGAATCTATCGCGTTGGCTGGAAGGCGTGCGCAAGGCGCCGCCGGGCTTTTCCAACAGCATCTCGATCCCCGCCAGGCCGAACTCGCCTCGGCCGTTTTTCTGGGCGAGCGCGAACAAATCGATTCCCAGCGGAACGAAGCCTTTATGGCCACCGGGACGGTCCATGTCTTGGCCATCTCCGGCCTGCATGTGGGCATATTGGCCGGGGCATTGCTGTGGATCATGCTCAAGGCGCCGATCCTGCGCGTCTGGGGTTTGATACTTGTCGCCTTGATTACCAGCCTCTACGCCTTGATGGTCAACGTTCACCCGCCGGTAGTCCGGGCGACAATCTTGGTGCTGGTGACCTGCTTGTCGATGTGTCTTCGACGCCCGGCCTTGGGCTTCAATTCATTGGCAGCCGCGGCATTGGTGGTGTTGGCCATCAATCCATCCGATCTGTTCAACGTCGGTGCTCAGCTTTCGTTCCTTTGTGTTGCAGTATTGATTTGGGTCTGGCCGCGTTGGACGACAATAAATAAGCAGGAAAAGCTGCTGCAGAAAATGGCAGTCCAGCACTTGGATCCGGTTTCGCAACTTCTCTGGCCCTTGCGCGAGAACCTCATCTATTTGGCGATCAGCGGCTGTGCTATTTGGATGTTGACCCAACCGCTGGTTGCGGCCCGTTTTCATATCTTCTCGCCGATCGCCTTAGTGACGAACATCTTGCTCTGGGTGCCGATGACACTGGGATTGCTCAGCGGCTTCGTCTTTTTGTTCATCGCGGCGATTGTGCCGCCTCTGGCCGGCGTGGCGGCCTATTGCTGCAACTTAAACCTATGGCTATTTGAAAAAGCAATTAATCTTGCCTCGGCCGTGCCGGGCAGTCACTTTTGGGTTTCGGGGCCGGGCAATTGGTGGCTTGCGGGCTTTTACGGCGGACTGGCCGTGTTGGCCATTTTTCCCAGGATTCGCCCAAGGCCGCGCTGGTGTTTTGCGATTTTGGCCTTTTGGACCGCCCTGGGTTTGACCTTCTCATACATTCCGCACGATTCCAATCGCTTGCGCTGCACGTTCCTTTCAGTAGGGCATGGTTCGGCCGCGGTTTTGGAATTGCCATCGGGCCAAACGCTGCTTTACGACGCCGGCCAGTTTGGCGCGCCGCGCGGGCGGCCAGGATTATCACCGGATTCCTCTGGTCGCGGGGCATCACCCGCATCGATGCCGTTGTAATCTCGCATCCGGACATCGACCATTACAACGCCTTGCCCGAGGTCCTGGAAAAATGCTCGATTGGAGCATTGTGCGTTTCGCCGGTGATGTTCGAAAAACAGTCGCCGTCCTTGAAGGAATTAAAATCGTCGTTCGCTGCCGCCCATGTGCCGGTCCGTGAAATTCGCGCGGGCGACCGGCTCGAAGGCGGCGCGGATTGCCGCTTGGAAGTGCTGCATCCTCCGCAAAGCGGCATCCCGGGCAACGACAATGCCAACAGCGTTAAACTATGCCTCTTTCCACCCGTTCCGGTGCCTGCTATAACCCCTTTTATACACGGGTTTTAGGGGCTTTTGTGGGCTTTTTGGGGGTTGATACGGGCAGGGGTGCTGATACAATAACTGATACAAAAGGGAAGTTTGGTAGGTCGCAATGTCCTACGGGCTTGAATGGGTGAAGTTCCGCAATAGGGGACGGGGGCAGGGCATCATTTTTCAGGACGATTGCCAAAGGGGGCTTCCCTCTCAACTCCGTATAATCTTTGATTTTATCGGGCTTGCCTATGGTAATCCCGCTTGCCTATGGGGGCGTGTTTTTTTAACGTGTTGGGCTTGGCAATGCCTTACCCTCGGTTCTTGCCTATGATACGCCCTGTTTTTTTGGCACCCGTGCCGACGGGATGCCGCCCAGACCAGTTCATATGGTATTAAACGTTTTAATCAATATCACTATCTCTATCACTTGCTATATCAAGTGTAGGTGGAAGGAAGAGAAGTCCTTGCCAAGTTGTCTTGCTCCGCTCCGCTCCGCATGACAACGGCAAGGGGCAGGGGACAGCAAGGGTTAGGGCTATGGTGTCAATCGTCGAGGTGGCTTCTCCCTTACGCTCTTAAAGGCAATCTCAATTTCTCCCCGTTCTTCCTCCGTCTTACCGACTACGGAAGTAAATCGGCGACGATGAGCGGACGATTTTACTCGTTTGTTAGGATGCGGGATTACTTCAAGTTTTGCTTCCAATTCCGCAAGTTGTTTTTTGAGGAAGTCCAATTGTTTTTTTGTTTCGTTGTAATTGTCCATAATCTTATGTATGAGGCGGGCGGGATTATGCCTGCCCTTGCTGTCCCCTGCCCAACGACGGCTTCCGTCGTTGCCTAATTGTGTCCAGGCAAGGGGGCGTTAGTCCCATTGCCTTTATGTTTTTATGAATAGCCCCTTGCTGGCAAGGGGAGATATTGGGGTGTTTTAAGGGGAGCGTCCCCTTGTGGGCAAGGGGAGGGTCAATTCACCAACTTATAGGAAGATGCTTCGTGCGTTAGGTTATTTCCCATACTGCCTTGTATGATTAGTCCCCGTTTTTTTAACTTCTTTATAGTTGTTCGCACACAATCAATCGAACATCCAACTAACTCGGCAATTCGTGTCTGCGATAATTGGACTTTGCCGTCCTTTTCACAACGCCATAGGCAAAGATAAACGGCAATTTCCACCCGTGTTAAATCCCGCATAACAAAATCTACAAAGTTATTGATTGTGTTAAATCGCCCCTTGTGTTTCTTGGGAGTTTTTTCGGGTTTTTTAGGCGTGCTTAAACTCGGTTTTTTGGGAGGTAATCTATCCAACTTCCACCTCCACCCGTTCCGCCTTGCTCCACCTTTGGCAATCGCCGTCGAAACGCAAGTAAATATCCTCTTGCCGAGAATGTCTTGCTTTAACGTGTTGTAGTTTGCCGTTGCCATCGTCCAAGTGTAAGATGTAGCAATTATCCGCCCCATATTCCAATTCTCCGCTTTCCCGAAAACTGCCAAGAGTCAAATTGCTATATGCTTTTCCGTTGCTTCCCTTGTCTCTACTACACGCCGAAACAACTATAATCGCCTTACCACATTGGGCAATTTTCCTAATCAAGTTCATACAATCGCTGTTTTGTTGCCGTTGATCCTTTGGCGGTTTGTTGTTTGGCGTTATTCTCTGTATGTAATCTAAAATTATCAGGTCGCTCTCATGCCCCATAACCACCTTTGCCAAGTGTTCCAAAGAAAAGGGGAAATCAACAAAGGCAACTCGGTCTTTAATTGTGCCGATTGTTTCAATCGCTTTGCCTACACTTTCCCGATAATCCTTCACGTTGCGGAATAATCTGGATTGAATGTCAGTCAGTCCTACCCCGCTTTGTCTCGCCACCTCTCGGCAAAGTAAATCATCGGGGGTCATTTCCACATTTAAGACGCACGCCCGCAAGTCGGGATCATTGTAAAGAGCATCAAAAGTCCAGCCCATTACCAAAGAGGTCTTTCCTTTGCTCGGCGGTGATCCAATCAATAGCACTTGTTTGGGTGCTATACAAACTTGCTTAAAATCTTCCCCGATGTTAAATCGTTTAGGCGGATTGCCTGTCATTAAATTGTTGCTAAACGTTGGTAGAAGATCGGCTAATGTCTTCACCTTTTTATCTAAATCATTCATTGCACTCCTTTCATTGTTAAACTCTTTACTGCCTTATGAAAATCACCCGAGTGATAGAGCAAGGTATAAAGTCCAAACTTGTCGTATGCCTTGTCAGTTTTAATCGGGCTACAATTAGTGGAAAAACATCGGAAGTAGTCGCCCGATCCACACCCCGTTGTAGCATGATGCCCCCGCTTGAATGAATTGGGCTTTCGCCAATAAACAATGCCCCTGCTTGTTCCCGCAATAGTCCAGCCCAACGGCTCTATAATGCTTTCCCATGTTGCCGATTGATTGAATAAGTCCCCAATCCTTGTCCTATGCCCAACGGCGTCAGCCGTTGTCTGAATGGGCTTTAAGGCAATTTTTACGCGCTTTACATTGCCTTTAAGGGGCTTTGATGCCCCTTTAACCGCATTCCCGCCGGCTTTGTATTCATTAAACGCCCTTGCTTCACTCAATAGCCCCGCTCTTTCGTTTGGGGTAATAGTCGGGATTGCCAGTAGAGACCCTTGTATTAAACTATATGGACGCCCAGAGGGGTGAATAGTGAGGGGACTTCCCACGCCCACCACATAACCGCCGATGCCCCTTGTCTCAATTCTTATGGCTTCATTCTCGGTCAGAGCTAATTGTTGATTGCCCTCTATTTCGGAACACCTGTAATAAAGATGCCTTCCACGGCTCGGCGTTTCCACTATAACGAGTTTCTTTAACAAACAAGGATCACTCTTTGATGCCCAAAGAGGAAAAACGAGTGGATCATCAAAATCCAAAACTTCCAGCCCGCCGGAAATCTGCCCGCAAATAATCCCGATGCCATGCCCATTACCGCCGATCCACTTGCGGAGAATATGCCAAGGGTATTTTTCCGTTTGGTATTGTTTCCACAATCCTCTCGGCTCTTTACTACCATCGCATCGGATCGGCATTATATTCAATCCGTTCCGATAGTATTTTTCCGCCGTTTCAAGTGTTGAATTACTATATAACATATATCTAAATCATTACAAACTGGCGGGGTAATTGCCCCGCCTCTTTGTTATGCCTCCCAATTAAAGTTTAATTTTTCAAGTATTTCCTCATAAGTTTCTTTCGGCTCATTTTCCCCGTTTAGAATTGCTTCCACTTCCTCTTGTAATTCGCCAAATAGTTTCACGTTGCGTGTAAGCCATACAAGGTATGCTCTTGGCAGTTCGGTTAGTTCTTTTCCTATATGCTTACCAAAAGGCATCTTCATATTTTCCCCCGCTTTTGTTTTAACTCGGCAAGGTGTTGTCTCATTTTCTCTATATCCTTTGAAGTCCAAACTGGACTTTTCCCGAATAATTTTAGGTTGATCTTCCGCATACGAATGTAATGGTAAAGGCAATGATAATTCACTCCTAAAATGTCGCTTGCTTGTCTTGTGTTATAGGTCATAATGTTTCCTCCTTTCTCTTATATAGTGTGTTCCCACAAAAAAAATTGCCCAAAGAAAAAAATATATTTTGGGGCAGGAAGGGGCGGGGAGAATTGCTTGGAATTGCTTAAAGACGGGGGAGATGCCGATAGAAGGCAATTAGAGGCAATTCCGGCACGCCGGAAATCGCCTTATAGGCGATCTTGCGGGGCTTCCTTGCCCCCTTTAATCGCCTAATGCCGTTTTAATCGCATTAGGGCTTGTCAAAGAATTGGCGTCCTAACCACGTAACCGCTTTATCAAATTGGGCGGGGGTCAATTTATGATAGGATTTTTGGGCTATGGTTCTGGGTGAATGTGCCAAGTAGTATTGGACAAAGTCGGGATACTTTTCGCCGATTTTTGATGCCCCTGTTTTCCTAATTCGTTTCATTGGCTTTTCGGGTATGCCCAACGATTTACACAATCGGTAGTAGTCATTTTTAATGTTGTCGCTAAACTTTAACTTTCCATCTACTAATTTTTCGCTCCGTAGGGGCGTGCCGTTGTTGTTGAGTAAAACTAACGTCTTGTCTTTGCTACGGAGTTTTTTAAGTAGGTCAAAAGTGTTTTTCCAAAGTTTATATGATACTACGGGCGTATCCTTCCCCGCCGATTGCGACTTGCTCCGCCGTCTTGTAATCCGTCCTTCATTCCAATCTACTTCACTCTGTTTTAAGTCGCTTATGTCCTTTTGTGTCGCCCCGATGTTTAACATCAGCAGTAAGTATAATTTCATTCTGTTAGGGGCATTGTCAATCAAGTGTAGATACTCCGCTTTCGTGAATAGTTTAATTTCCTTGTTGGGGGCGGGGATTGATAATTGGTCAAGGTTGCGGGGACATTCTTTTAATTGTCGTAATGCCCAACAATTTTTTACAAACTGAATAGCGTCTTTCATAATACACTTGGCATACGCCCACGCCAATTTATCATCGTTTGCCTGTTGGATTAGGTGGGCTTGAAAATCAACTAACCTAACTTCCGTTATTGTGTTTATATTATTGTCCCCGCCCATAAACTCGGCGAAGTGTTTTAACCTTACTCCAATGTTCGCACACGAAAAGGGCTTCATTCCATTGGCTTGAACTTTGGTTTGTTTCTGTAATAAAAATCTGTCAATCTGTTGGCTTATTGTTTTCCCTTCACTCTTTGCTTGTCTGTAATCAGCAAGTATTCTATTCTCTTCCTCTTGTTCTATCTCCCGTAATGCGTATATTTTTCTTTGTTCTAATACCCATAATTTATAGATTTCCCTTTCTTGGATTTTAATTTGTTGAAACTCTTCCTCACTTGCGTTAGGGTATTGCTTGCGTAATTCTAATATGTTTCTTGGCGGGCGTATTGGTAGATTATCTATTTCATATTTCTTTGTGATCCACTCGGCTTCCGCCGTTTCATATTCGCCCCGAAAATAATACCGCTCACCCTTATAGTTCTTACGCCAACGAGCGGGTAATCCCCGCTTGGTTGCCATCCGAGTTAAAATGCGTTTGCGTGCCATTGTTTCCCCTTTGCTTGTTGGGTTGAAATTGGACTTCCCCGCATTATAGATCGGCACAATGAAAAGTGGAAGATTGCTGATACAATTTCCTGATACAATTTGCGTGAATATAGGTAAAATGAGTATCAGGACGATTTACACAAAAGGTGATAAGATAAGGACTTATGGAAAGTGGATTTTGCCATTTTAACGCCAACAGCATTGTGCTGATGGTGGAATACTGCGGCCACCGGATTATTTTGCCCGGCGACCTGGAATCGCCCGGACTGGATAGACTTTTGGCCGAACAACCGGTGCACTGCGACGTGCTTTTGGCCCCGCACCACGGCAGCCGGCAGAGCAACTCGCCCGGCCTGGCCGCCTGGACCCGGCCGGCTTGGGTCGTGTTAAGCGGAGACGGCCGCTGGAGCCTACCGGAAATCGACGCCACTTACCAGGCCGTGGGCGGACAAACAATCCACACTTTTCTAACCGGAGCAGTCGAAGTGACTATCGATAAAAACGGCACCCGGGTGGAAAAATTTCTGGAACGAAATGGGAATGATTAACGAAGAATTATCTTGTATCCTTCATTCTGCTAAACTGGGCAATAAATTGCCCAGCCCTTTTTGTTCACTGTCCACTGACCAAATTATGCCTCATCCTTCATATCACCCAATCGGCCTGATCGAACTGTTCGCCGTGCATGCGGAGTTTGGGGCTTTCCATAATCACCGTAGTATGCGGCGGCACCGAGGCGGTCAGCCACACGCTCGATCCGATAACCGAATGGTGGCCTACGACCGTTTTGCCGCCGAGGATCGTGGCGTTGGCGTAGACTACAACGCGGTCTTCAATCGTAGGATGGCGTTTCGTGCCCCGGACCAGGTTTCCCTCGGCGTCGGTGGCGAAACTCAACGCGCCCAGGGTGACGCCTTGATAGAGTTTCACCCATTGGCCGATGTCGGTTGTCTCGCCCACCACCACGCCCGTGCCGTGGTCGATGAAAAAATATCGGCCGATATTCGCGCCGGGATGGATGTCGATGCCGGTTTTACTGTGGGCCCATTCGGTCATCATCCGCGGGATCAGCGGCACTTTTAGCTCGTGCAGGAGATGGGCCAAGCGATAAACGGTGATGGCCTCCAAGCCGGGATAGCAGAAGATTACCTCGTCCAGCGATTTGCAGGCCGGATCGCCGGCGTAAGCGGCCTCGACGTCCATGGCCAGGATCTTGCGCACATCGGGTAATTGCTCCAAAAAAGCCACGGCCTTGGTCTGGCCCAAGGCCTCCAGATCCTGGCTCGAATGCGGATCACACTGCGGGTTTTTTGCCGATTCGTGCCTTATCGCCCGGGCGATCTGCTGCGTGAGCGTGTCGTGCATGCGGTCGATCAATTCGCCCACGTGATACGTCACGTTGCCCAGATGCAGGCCGTCGCGGCGCCGGTACCCGGGATATAAAATCTCTTTCAAATCCTCGGTCGCGGCGATGACTGTATCGTAATTGGGCAACGGGCAGTGACCCAGGTGCTGAATGCTGTTCACCTCGGCATAGGTGTCGACTATCCGTTCGGTCAACAGGGGCAGGTTTTCTTTTAAGCGAACGTCGGTGGCCATGGCTTTGAAGGTCGTAAATAGTATGTAGTATGTTGTTTGTTTATTTTCTCATTCCCGCGCTCCGGCATGGGAACGCATTGTCCGTATATAAAACTCATACCGGCTTGTGTTGCCAAACAAGAAAGCAAGAACAAATGAATGATAAACGCAAA
Source organism: Pirellulales bacterium (assembly GCA_963844755.1). Classification (GTDB taxonomy): domain Bacteria; phylum Planctomycetota; class Planctomycetia; order Pirellulales; family Thermoguttaceae; genus JBEKIK01. Next base: position 33,706 of record CAWJPM010000002.1, on the reverse strand, counting down.
GCGGCACTAGGCAAGAAAGAGAGGGGCTGTCCGGTCTTAGGCCGGACAGCGACACGCGCAACGGCGGGTTAAGCAATATATGGCGGCCAAGTGCATCATAGAACTCCGCAAGCTTGTCATGGACACTTTATAATATGCCCGTAAATCCATTAAATCAAGCTGCTTAATACGTTTATCGGCCCCTAACATGGGGCGGATTGAAGAATTCCAAGCGAATGAATTATCGCTGGTAATCCGGCGGCGGGGTTGATGTTTTCCATAAGAAGGGAAATGCAAGTTTTTGGGATCGCTAATGTACGCTTGTGGATCTCGTCTTTCAAGCGGATCAATCCACTCCCATTGTGGGCGACCAGTCGAAGATCGAACCTGCGTTGCGGGAATTGCCCCTATACAAGACGCAAAAAGTGCTGCAATTCGACGTTGATTTTCCTCTGGTGCAGGCAATAGAGCGGGAAGAAACGATGAAATAGAAAGAGTAGGACGGATGTTTTGCTTTTGTAGGAAAACTGCTTATTAATTCGCTCACTCTGGTATTTTAAAGCAAGTGACCAGGCTTGACTACTTGTATGTCGGTTTATGATTTGCTAAATTGTAAATATACATTCGTTAACCATATCTTCATATCATTGAGGATACTCGCTCCTATATATTTTTTTTCGGGGGCCGCACATGGAAATCAAATGCCCAAAATGTAAAACACATTACAATATTGCCAAAATGGCCATTGGCAAATCGGTGCGGTGTAAGAATTCATCTTGTCAATTTGTTTTCGTAATAAATCCTCCGGATTTCGAAAATAAACAAGCAGAAAATATGCAGCCAAGTCATCAAGTGCCCAACTCGGTTGGAAGTTATACGAATATTTCTCCTCCAAATAAGGGATCAACCTTTACAAGATTCTTTAAACGTGCTTTGGATAACGTTAAATTTCGCACAGGTTTTTAAACTCAAATATGATATCCATAATCTAAAATCAGCAGTTAATGATCAATATATAAATATCGGCAACCAATCTATCACACATCATCCGAGCACAATAAATCTTGATACAGAGATTAATGAACTTTCACAAATTAAAAATAGCATTTCTGATAAAAATAATATTATGCAATCACTTTCGCAAACAAAAGGGAGTGCATCGGCGATAAAATCCTTAAAACAAGAAATAATTAATCTTAATAATAGGCATCGTGAAATACTCATAGAAATAGGCAAAATAACGACTTCTCTAAGATCAGAAATTCCGGATATCGCTGAAAAGTATAAGGCTTTAGAATTATTGTTGTCTACAATAAAGAAGAAAGAAAATGAATTAGATAAAATTCAAAAGAATAATAATATATCAATAAGTATTCCAAAAAACCGAAAGAAGACGAAAGTATTTTTAATTTTAGGATTACTTGCGATTATTATTTATGGGATATTATATTCATTACCTTATAGGCAGCAATATAATGATGTAAATAAAATTTATTCAAAAACAAATACTCAGGCAGACTATAGAATATATGGCATGGAATTTGCGAGGGAATTTTCCGTGAATAAATTGGCCGCCGAAGAAAAATATAATGGCAAAACGATAATAATTGATAATTCGCCTGTTGTTGAAATAGATAGAAGTACATTTGGTAAAATTTATTTATTAATAGATGAAAGGTATGGCGGAAAACATTGGATAAAATGTACCATAAGAGAAGAGGAAAGCCCGAAGTTAAAAGCGATTAATGTTGAAGACCAAACCAGGGTATCTATTCAAGGTATTTATAAAGGGATATCAAGGGATACTATCTTTCTCGATGATTGTGTAATCGTATTGAATGAAAAATCAAATCACATTGAGAAAGAAATAAAACAGGATAATCCAGTACCAATTGAACGGAATTGAAAATGGCAAAGAAACCTATATTCATAACACATGTAGAATCACAAGCCAAAACAGGAAATCAGTTGTATCAGAATGATATTTATAATTTAAATTTCTACAATAATGTGATAATAAAACTAAATCTTTTGGAGGAATATTATGTCAAGTGATCATAGAATCATTGATGCGTCTGGAAACCGAATGCCTTACACATGCGAGAATATATTATATAAAACAGATATTACAAGAGGAAATCCAAGCAATACACAACATATGAAACGGGGAAGTGTTTTTAATCAATCTCTCATCGACAGCCAGAGCCATTCACTATGGCTTGAGTATGTTATAGATAAACAAAATGATGATACTGAGTTATTTTGGCTCATGTGGTATGATTCTCAAGGAAAACCAACCATTCCCCTTAGCGGTATTTTTAGAAGGAATGATATACAGCTAATGGTTGGAAGACTAGCAGAGTTTATTCTTATTCCATAGTTCCTAAACTTCTTTTAGCTGAAATCTTTATCGGATATATTAGACAAGAAATAATTAAGCAATATCAGTCTATAAAAAATAAAGTTATTGAAACAATACGCACAGTTGAGGCAGACCATCTAATTCTTTGACCATCCATTTAAATTAGCCTTGATTCGAGTCAGTACACAAGGCGTGTTGGATTATTAGAAAACCATGATGATCGGCAAAGCAATAATCTCGCCCTGGGCATAAGAAAAGTATATTCCGACTTGCCTAGATACTTGAAATCCGCTACATTAATTTTGCATCCAGCGATGAAATGCCTTTCAAGATGCGAAATAGTGGAATTATTCAGAAAAGGAAAATATTAATGCGAGACGAGCGGAAATATTCGGCCTATCCAAGCGATCTGGACGTCCTCCAATCTTTTATTCAATTGCAAGATTATTTCATTGAATGCGGATACGAGGAAGATTTAGAATGCTGCGATAAAATCAGTTACGATCTTAGATTAAATGAGTCTCGTAGTCTGCATGCGGAAAATATTTCCGAATTCTTGCGCGTTCTTGAGCAATATCCCCATGCCAGGTCTATCGGGATACACACTCACTGGAAAAGAGAAAGCGACGACACTTTCGTGTGCAACATTTCATTGAGTCCAAGTGAAATAGAAATATCGATTAAGTCGGATGATTTAAATACGGTTGACGCCGTTCATGATAAGGCAAAAGAATGCTTTAGGGCGAGCAATCCGCCATAGAATAAATCGCCTTGGGATAAAAATAAAACGAAAATCAAAAAAATTCAGACCGCAACTTCGACACTAGCGGCCTGGCTGATCGGTTCCGGGATCGGATCGCCGTATTCGCGCATTACATGCAAATGGCCTTCAATAGCCTCGCGAATGTTCTGCACGACCTCGTCATAGGTCTCGCCGGTGCTTACACAACCGGGCAAATCGGGAACATAAGCGGAATAGTTGTTCGGGCCCGGTTCGATAATGACTGTATATTTCATCTCTCTTTCCCCTTGTTTAATCCACTCTGTTTAATGATACTCCCCAAAGTTTTTGGATGCAAGTCTTGATTTGGATTGCCAGGCACGGTTACAGTTCCCGGCTTCGTGGGATGCCGAAAATGATGATGACTGCCGGTGGTGCGCACGTGCACCCAACCATCTTCCTTCAACAAACGGAGAATATCTCTAACTTTCACGGTTTCCCCAGTTCGTACATTCCGCTGCCTACGCGCTTGATTTTGCCCTGCCGGGCGAGTTCGTCCCAGACTGCTTGCGGATACTGGTCGGGCGGGGTAATGGCCACGATTCCCGACTGCCGGCCGGAGCTCATCGGGCCCACGCCGATCCGCGACTGGTCGTCGAGTTGGTTCAACTTCAATCGCTTCTTAAAGGCCTTGAGTGCCGCCTTGAGTTCTTGCTGGCCCGGGATTGGGGGTTGCGATGGATCGGATGAAGACATGACGTTCTCTAAAAAAAGTGTGTATCAATGGGTGAAACATGGATTAGGACGATTTCTCACTGAAAGATCGTTTTTAAACTTTGTCCAATTCCAAAGTATGCCGCAGTGCGGCGTCAATTGCCCGCATGTCATCGCAGTGGCCAATGGTTCGATCAATTTCAGAATCGAGAACTGTTGCAAGATTGTCGGTCATGACAAGAGAATCCGAAAGCAAGCCCATTCGGTTTCCTTCAGCGGAGGATCGCTGCACAGATACCCTGCTAGGATGTCCTGCCCTGGCAAGATTGCTGGTAATCATGGCCACAATTGTTTGGGCAAGGCCTGTGTTCAGTCGGTCAGCCTGCACCACGAGCGCGGGACGCCGTTTAGCAGTGACCAGATTGGAGTCCGGAAAGAGAAGCAAGACGACATCGCCTCGACTATAGGGCATCGTAGGCATCCATTTCCGGGCGTTGCCAATCCTCGGCAAAGGTAGCCAACCGCCTGCGCAAATCGGCGGCCTGCTCTTGGTCCATGCCACGCGCGGCGAGATCAACTATTGTGCCGGGCGCGGATACGAACGTCACAATTACCCGGCCTGACGCACCCTCCGGCACGGGTTCGAGCAACTCAATCTTGCCGTTTCGACATATTCCTTCCACAGAATTTAACATACTACGCCCGTCTCCCTTTGGATATCATCCTCAATTAGGATTATATCAAAAAAGTGACCGATGACAAGCAATCGTTTGATGTAAAATGCGAAGGCGACATCGACTGCAACTGCCGGTCGTGGCTTTATGACGGCGAAACCGCAAGCGATTTTGCCCATCCCTCATCCTTATTCTTCTTCCTCTTCCTTGACTTTCGTTTTGGCGACGATCTCTTGCATGACATTGCCGGGCACGATGTCGTAATGGCTCAGTTCGATGGTGTAGCTGCCGCGTCCGCCGGTGATGCTCGACAGGCTGCGGGCGTAGGTGGTCACTTCGGCCAGTGGGACTTCGGCGATGATGGTTTGCAGATCGCCGCCCGCGGAGTCCATCGAGATCACGCGCCGCGCCGGCCAGACATGTCGCTGTTGATATCGCCCACGTTGGCCGTGGGCACGGTCACTTCGATGTGGACGATGGGCTCCAAGAGCGCCGGCTTGGCCAGTTGGAAAACGTTGCGGAAGGCCATCGACGCGGCCGTCTTGAAGGCCTGCTCGGAACTGTCGACCGGATGATGCTTGCCGAAATGCACTTCCACGCATACATTTTGCACTTTGTATCCGGCGATCACGCCGCGTTCGATTCGTTCCTTGAAGCCTTTCTCGATGGCGGGCATAAAATTGCCGGGAATTGTGCCGCCTACGACCGAATCGACCCACAGGAAGTGGTTCACCTCGTCGTAGTGTGTTTGCTTGAGCGAAGGGAAACGATCCTTGACGGCGAATTCTTCGACCGTGGCGTCCTTGGGGAATGGGTACATGCGGATGTGCACTTCGCCGAACTGGCCCCGCCCACCGGTCTGCTTTTTATGCCGGTACATGCCTTCGGCATTGGCCTGGATCGTCTCGCGATAGGGAATTTTGGGTTCGCGGGTTTCGATTTCCACTTTATCGCGGCGTTTCAGGCGTTCGCGGAGAATTTGCAGGTGCAGTTCGCTCATGCCCGTGACGACCATCTCCTTGGTCTGTGCATCCAGGTCGCGGCGGAAAGTGGAATCTTCCTCGCAGATTTTTTGCAGCGCGCCGGAGAGCTTGCTTTCGTCGCCTCGGCTCTTGGGGCTGACGGCCAGGCCGACCATGGGCATGGGAAAGGGAATCGGCGGCAATTTCAAGTTCGCCCAGGCAACTGCCGGTGTGCAATTCCTCGACTTTGGCCACGGCCACGATCGCGCCCGCGCCGGCGTCGTCGACGGGATTGGTTTCCTCGGCCTGCATTTCCATGAGCGCGGCGATTTTCACGCCCTTGCGGGCGCCCACCACCGGAACGGTGGAATCTTTCTTCAGCGTACCCGAGTATACGCGGATGAAATTCAACTTTTGCACAAAAGGATCGATGCGGGTTTTGAAGACCTGGGCCACCAGCGGGCCGGCCGGATCGGACTTGATTTCCACGGCTTCGCCCGCGGCGTTTGTCGCTGCTCGTTTAACCAGGGTGGGCGGCAATGCGCAAATGGCCAAGGCGTCGAGCAACTCCGGGAAACCGGCACCCGACTTGGCCGACACGCATATTACCGGAATCAGCGCCCTTCGGCCACCGCTTTGGGTATCAGCCGGGCAAGTTCTTCCTCGGTGGGCGGCGTGCCTTCGAAATATCGCTCGGTCGCGGCCTCATCCACTTCGATGATCGATTCCAAAAGCGATTCGCCGAGTTCGCTGGGATCGATAAGCGCGCCTGTGGTGTCGGCAGGCGGTTTTAGTGTGCCGGCCACGCCGCGGAATTCGTGCCCTTGCCCCAACGGCACGTTGAACAACTGACAGGCCTTGCCAAACAGCTCTTGAATGCTTCCCAGCAGTTCGGAAAAATTGATATTGTCCGAGTCCATCCTGTTGATCACTATCATCCGCCCCAGTCCGGCCTTTTTTGCCTCGTTGAACACGCGGCGGGTATTTACTTCTATGCCCGCTTGGGCGTTGATGACTATCGCCGCGGTATCTACGCCGCGCATCGCGCCGATGGTCTGGCCGATGAAGTCGGGATATCCGGGCGTATCGATGACGTTGAATCGCCTGCCGGCGTGTTCGAAATGCACTACGCTGGCTTCGATGGTGTATTTATGATGTTTTTCCTCTTCGTCGAAATCGCAGACGCTGCTGCCGTCGTCCACGCTGACTAGGCGGTTGACCATTCCCGTGGCCGTGAGCAGGCGGTCGACCAGCGTGGTCTTGCCCGACGAGCCGTGCCCGCAAAATACTATGTTGCGAATATCCTCGACTTTGTAATTAGCCATGAAAGATGTCCTCTATTTAATACTCGTGTAAACAATGCAACCGAATTGTTTATTGAATCTCAAATAACATCGCTAAGCCCACGGGCTGAACCCGTAGGCTTGAGTGAATTTGCAATCAGCATTATGTTTTTGTTCCCGCAAGTGTGCCAATGCTTGCTTGCAAGCAGTGCGATCGTCCGGCACGGCTTACAAGTAAGCCGTGGCACACATTACCGTGATTTATGTTTTTGCACCCGCGGCCTCAAGCGCCTCCGGCAGCGTCAAAGTTCCCTCGTATAACGCCAGGCCGATTATGCACCCGGCCATGCCCGCGGCGGCCAATCGGGCCACGTCTTCTTTCGTGGTCACGCCGCCCGAGGCAATCACCGGCAAATCCACGGCGGCTTGCATTTCGGTCATCGCGGCCAAGTTCGGGCCGGTCAACATCCCGTCGGTGGCGATGTCGGTGTATATCACGGCCGCAATCGGCTCGCCGGCAAATTGCCGGGCAAGGTCGATGGCCTTTACGTCGCTGGTCTTCCGCCAGCCCTCGGCGGCGACAAAACCATCGCGGGCGTCGATGCCTAAGACCAAGCGGTTGGGAAATTTCCGGCACATCCGCTTGAACCAATCCGGCTCCTTTATCGCCAACGTGCCGATGATAACCTGCGCGACTCCGATCTTGAGCAATTCCTGGATGCCATAATCGCTGCGAATGCCGCCGCCCAGTTCGCAGGGCACGCCCGAATCCTTCACAATCGCCTCGACACTGGCAATATTAACCGGCCGGCCCTCGCGCGCGCCGTCCAAATCGACCAGGTGCAGGCATCGGGCCCCTAAATCGACCCAATGCCGGGCCATCGCGACCGGATCGGAACCAAACACGGTCTCGCGCTTATAATCCCCCTGTTGGAGGCGTACGCATTTACCTCCACGGATATCGATTGCCGGCCAGATTTCCACGCGTTTTCGGCTCCATTTGGTTGACGTCAACAATAACAAAACACGCAATATGACACAGAAATTCACGATCCACAAGCGGGCCAACTAGGGGTATGGATTACAGATTGGAGATTGGTCTTTGTATATTCATTGATAATTATGCAATTTTGGCCTTGTATAATCCGATTGTCGTTGTATATTATATATAGAGGTGAAACCACCAGATTATCCGTAACCTCGCCGCACAGGAGCTAGTCATGGAGCCCAAGTATTTCAATCATGTAATGGAATTATGGAGATTTAATTGTGGAAAAGAAGCCAATAAAAACAGGCATTTTACGTGGTGATGGTCCATCTCCTGGCTATGTTTGGAATGTATTGATTTTTGATTTGGCGTTTCGCGAGGCAATGTCATTTCTAAATGAAGATCAGTACCAACATCTTGCGATGCAGTTCAAGGAACTAGCTCAAGAAAATGATCCGAGCCATAGTTGTGCGGTTGACGTAAGACAAATAGATGACTTTTTAGAATTGAGAGACAAAGGCGGAATACTGGGAAAGATAAATGTCCGCGTTTATTTTGGGCTTGAACATAGTAAAAAGAATCTGGTTGTTCTCGGGTGCATAAAAAAGGAAAGTGAAGGAAAGACACCCATAGGAGATAAAATCAGGATTCAGAGGCGATGGCGGAAATACAAGTCGGGAGAATTTACACTTAACTCGTAATTTAATCATAAGATTTAATAATATGCTTGATCAAATAGCCCATAATACCGTAGATGTCCAAGAAGCCGCATTGACGATGGCCATTGCGGTTTTAATGGAACGAATACGCGCATTACCAAAAGTGGATAAAAACGACTTATTCGAATTGAGCAAGGCCTTGTTTGCAGCAAGCACCAAAGAAGAGGAAGAAAGTGCTGCAGCCGCAATGCGCGAAATATTAGAACAGGCCCCGGTTAATATTAAGTCGTTGGATTTAAATGCTGAAACCGGCCATGGATTGCAAAAATGGATTGATTATGTTGGCGGCCGTATTAAGCAAGCTCGCGAGTCTGCCGGTTTAACTCAAATAGAACTTTCTGAAAAAGCTGGACTACCACAATCCCACATTAGTCGTCTTGAAAATGGACAACATAGCCCTTCTTTTTCTACCTTGGAGAAAATATCGAAAGCTCTAGATATATCTATATCTCAACTAGATCCTTCCGCGGAATCATAAAGTATCTGGAATTTACGATTCAATATTAGATTAGTCGCTAAATTTATAATTCCGCGAAATTCTTGAGAATCCGCAGGCCGGCCGATTGGCTTTTTTCCGGGTGGAATTGGGTGGCAAACACGTTTTTATGCCATACCATCGAGCAGAACGGACCGCCGTAATCGGTGTCGGCGGCAACGATGTTCGTGTCTTGCGGCACAACATAGTAAGAATGCACAAAATAGAAATGCGTTCCCTCGGCAATTCCTTCCAAGATCGGCGGGCGATTGCGGATGATCAACTGGTTCCAGCCCATGTGAGGTATAGAATATCCCTTGGGAAGCTGAAAGCGGACCACCTCGCCCGGAAAGACCCCAAAACCCTGGTGTTCGCCGTTTTCGTAGCTGGTTTCGAATAATAATTGCAATCCCAGGCAGATTCCCAGGAACGGCTTGCCGCCGTGGATGGCCGAAAGCACAGGATCGACCAGGTTTTTGCGGCGGAGTTCTTTTATGGCGTCTTCAAAGGCCCCCACGCCGGGCAGGACAATTTTATCAGCGGCGGCCACTTCGGCCGGTTCGCTGGTCACAATCGCCTGGTGCCCGACCTTCTCGAAGCCCTTTTGCACGCTGCGAAGATTGCCCATTCCGTAGTCAACAATGGCGATCATGGTAGGGGGATAGCGGCTAGGGACTAGGGACAACGCGAAACCGCAAGCGGTTTCATCCTGGTTCCCACGCTCCGCGTGGGAACCCGTTTACCCGGTTATTACGTTTTGGCGGCGACCTCGCGTGCGGTCGCGTTCCCACGGAGGACCGTGGGAACGAGAAAAATTAAACATTCTTTTTAATAGCCTACCAAAACAGACACTTTTTAGGGAAGATAGGGTACATAAATAATTCCCGGTTTTTTTCCCGGAGCAGCCAAACATGAATCGGCAGCGACTTTTAGAGCGTTTTTTACGTTATGTGCGGATCGAAACCACGTCCCAGGCCGACGCCGAGGCATACCCAAGTTCGCCCGGCCAGTTGGAATTAGGCCGGCTGCTTTTGGCCGAACTGCAGGCCGTGGGGCTATCTGATGCCCGGCAAGACGGGTACGGCATCGTTATGGCCACGGTGCCATCAACTGTGGATGCCATTCGACCTGTAATCGCCTTTTGCTCTCATTTGGATACATCGCCCGAAACGTCGGGCAAAAATATTCGCCCGCAGGTGATCGAAAATTATTCTGGGGGCGATCTAGTGCTGCCGGGCGATAAGAGCAAGGTGATCCGCGTGATCGACAATCCGGAATTGCCGGCCTTGCGCGGGCGGACGATAATCACCTCCGACGGCACAACGCTTTTAGGCGCCGACGACAAGGCGGGCGTGGCCATAATCATGGAAACGGTAGAGTGGCTCTGCGAGCATGCAGAAATTCGCCACGGGCCGATTCGGATTTGCTTTACCTGCGACGAAGAAATCGGCCGGGGCGTGGACAAGCTCGATCTGGCCGAGATCGGCGCGACGGTTTGTTACACGCTCGACGGCCATGCCGCCGGCGAGATCGACGTGGAGACTTTTTCCGCCGATTTGGCCGTAGTGACAATTCACGGCGTGAACATTCATCCCTCGATTGCCAAGGGCCGGATGACTAACGCGGTGCGGGCCGCTGCTGCATTTATCGCCCGATTGCCGCGCGATCGATTGGCTCCCGAAGTCACCGACGGCCGGCAGGGGTTTTTACATCCTTACGATATTGGCGGCGGTGTGGCCGAAGTCCGCCTGAAGATTCTGCTCCGCGATTTCGATGTCGCATCACTGTCCGCCCAGGCCGAGTTATTAGAGCGGACGGCCGGAGATGCAATGCGTGAATTTCCCGGCGCCAAAATCGAGATCGCCATCCAGCGGCAGTATCGCAACATGGCCGAAGGGCTGGTTCGGGAACCCCGCGCGGTGGCTTATGCCGAGGAGGCGTTAAAAAGATTGGGCCGTGCGCCCAAGCGAACCATAGTCCGCGGCGGCACCGACGGCTCGCGACTAACCGAGCTGGGCCTGCCCACCCCGAACCTGTCCTGCGGTGGATACAATCCGCATTCACCCCTGGAATGGGCCTGCCTGGACGATATGCTCGAATCGGTCGAGTGGCTGATTTCCCTGGCGGAAGTATGGGCCGGGAAATAAGTAATAGATCATCCCAAAAACCTTGCCGTCATCCTGAGTGCAACGAAGGATCTGCGTAAGGCAAGGTGAATTCTTTGATATGTTCAGAATGACGCAGTTCGTTTTGGGATAAATTCGAAATAAGTAACGGCTGCCCGATGTAAGACTCCTTGCCGGGTTCATCCTGGTGTTCTCGGGCGATGCGGTCGATTTCTTCGAGGATTGACAGAAACAGAGTCAGGAAGAATGGGTCGAAATCCGTGCCCGCGCCTTGTTGCATAATATTCAACACTTCGTCATCGGGCAGGGCAGGGCGATACACGCGGTCGTGTGTGATAGCGTCATAAACGTCGACTATGGCCAGAATGCGTGCGCACTCGGGGATGGCATCGCCGGCCAGACCATTGGGATACCCTTTTCCATCCCATCGTTCGTGATGATTAAGGGCGATTTCCTTGGCCATAAGGAACAAGGGTTCGTCGGAACCGTCGAGCATCTTGGCCCCGATGACGGTGTGCGATTTCATGACCTCGAATTCTTCGGCGGTCAGTTTGCCGGGTTTGCGCAGCACGGCGTCGGGAATGCCGATTTTGCCCACGTCGTGCATGGGCGCGGCCATGCGGATGCGATCGACATCGGCCACGGACCAACCGGCCCCCTTGGCAAGCGCCTCGCTGAACAGGCCGGTCCTGCGTATGTGCATGCCGGTCTCCTCGTCGCGCCAAAGTGAAGCCGAAATCAGGCGGTGGATGGTCTCCTCCTGGGCGCGGCGGATGACCACGGTCTGCTCGCGAACCCTTTCTTCAAGGCGCTCGGTGTACTCTCGCTTGGCGGCGATAAGCGCCTGGTGTTCCTCGATTTGCCGGGCCCGCGTTTCGGCCAGGCATTGAATACTTGCGGTGCGATCGCTGTTGACCCGTAGATAGGCGGCCAACATCCCGGTGAATATCAGTCCCCCGGCCAAAACTCCCCAGGGCCAGCAGGTTTTCCGCGAGGCAACGAAGCCGGGCGTTGGGGCGCACACGATCGACCATTTATATCCTGCCACGTTTAAATCAGTTTCATACTCCCAGCCCTTCGATTCACGGAAAACGCCGCGATCCTCGGATTCTTCTTGGTGCTCCCGGGTGCGCGAGGCATGGAAAAAAGCGATATTCTCGCCGTCGGGCGTCATGTCATCGCGCAGGCATACATCGATGCCCTGCGGTTGGAGTTGCTTGAGCGCCCATTCGAGCAGGTTGCCGGGCCTGAATACCCCCAACACAAAACCGAGGATATTGTTACGGCGTTCTTCAACAGTATCGGCCGGAACGTCGGCGCGATAGACCGGCAAGGCGACGAAGAAGCCGTATTTGGTCGAGTCCTCTACAAAAGTTATGCGCCCGCTTGCAACTGTTTGGCCGCTGTCTCGGGCCAAACTCAACGCGGTGAATCGCGTGGGTTCAGAGGCGACGTCCCACCCGGTAACAACTGCGCGGCAGGCGTTCGGCTCGACGAATACGATAGGAAAGTACTCGCCGCGTTGCAAGGCGGGCACGAACCGCCCCTGCTTATCTTGTTGGGTGATTTGGAAACCTTCGATTCCCCCGCGCCGGATGGCGGATTCGTAGGCGGCACGGTCGGCGTCTGGAACACGTGGAACCCATTCCACGTCCCGAATGCCTTCGGCGTGGGAAAAGAAAGGTAGGAGGAGTTCGTGGTACTCGCGCTGATCCATCGGCGCCGTCCTATCGTTGCGGAATTGGCCGTTCCGGTTAAGATCGGCCGAAATCGCCCGGGCAAGGACGGGGCGAATCAACTCCAGCATGGTCAGCCTGGTCTCGAATACCTGGCGCACGGCCGTGCACCGGTCCGCGGCGGCGAGGATGAATTCCTCCTTGATTTCGCGGAGTTCCCAGTAGCGGCTCAAAAAAAAGGCCGCCAGTGTAAATGCCGTCCCCAGGCAGATCGCCAGGAGTGCGGGGAGGTATTTCTTCCGCGGCACGGGCTGCAACGCAACCTGCGATGGTTCTGTAGAAATCATGCTACAAAAGTATAGGCCGAACTATGCCTTTTGCAGGCAATCCTTCCACATTCGTCATTAGGCCCTCGTCATCCTCGATTAAGTCCGTGCCATTCCCTACTTATGGTAGGGTGCTTTTGGCATTTTGAATCGTTTACAGCCGGCCTAATCAAATCGAAATTCGATGGTACAATGATATAATTCCATATTTGAAAGGCATGCGTTCTCGGGCGAGATTCCATGACACTAATTACATTTCGCGTAATCGACGGGGCCGATCGGGGACATGAGTTCGCCGACGTGCCTATGCCGCTGACCATCGGCAGGGAAGAAGGCAATGCCATCCAACTGAACGACGAGCGCGTGAGCCGCTATCATCTGAAAATCCAGGAAGACCAGAACAAAATCGTACTGGCCGACCTGGAAAGCACCAACGGCACAAAGGTCAACGGCGAAAGCGTGCAAGCTCTGGATCCTGCGGCCCGGCGACATTATTTCCGTGGGCCGGAGCGTGCTGGTGTACGGCTCGCGCGAGGAAATCGCCCGGCGCCTGGCGTCCTTGCGCGGCGCCGATATCGCCCAAGGCGTAACCATGCCCACCGAAGATCTGGAAGACGAAGCCAGCTCATATTCCCTGGACTATGAATTGAACCTGGGCGACGATCCCGAAGCCCTCGTTCTGCTGCACACGCTTATGCCGCCCGAACTGCCCGCCTCGCTCAGTCCGGGCCAGGTCGCGCAACTGGCCGAGGTGCTGCAATACATTCACATGCGCATTCGCGGGTTGTTGGAGTCGGTTCAGGCAAAAGACAAATCCGATCGCGTATCGCTCGACGCCCGGCAATGGCAAAACCTGATCGATCTGCAAGACCGGCTGGCGAATTACCTGCGCACCATCGGCGAGCCGTTTTAAGAAAAATACTTTTACTTATTCTTTCAGCCCAATACCTCGCATGTCAGGCCTCCCGCCAAGATGTAATGCCAAGTCTAAACAACCGTTGTTAATTCTGAAACTTAGGTTTATGCATGATCTTGCACTGTTCAGCAAGTCTTCTAGCAGCACGCTTCCGACTACTGTTCGATCCATCATAGTAGACGTTAGAATGGGCAATATTGTCAGGATAGTTTGGATCTGGTTCTCTACAGGCATCAAATCCAAGAGATCTTGCCTCACCGCATTGAAAAGAAACGATGCCGCCTTGCGGGCTATTGAGAATCTCAATCATGTGTCGAATAACACTATCTAAACCAATTATAGAAGCAATATGCACAGAAAAGGGCCTAGAAAAATTGAAAGCAGATGATCTGACACGCGGCGGGTTGGTGCTCAGATCCCACCAATCAGAGACGTGAATGGTACGATATAGTTCTTCATGTGGTGCAACTCGTGGGCCGCGCGAATTGACATCAGACATTCGTCTAGCCCCTAGTGAACCACCGGATTAGATAAAGTGCTCGAGCAATGTGGTTAATATCAAAAACATCTTCTTCTTCAATACCTTCTTCTGGATCCCATTTTAAGTAGTGAATTCTTGAAGGGGTCTCAATCTCTAGCTCTAGCGAACGGAGGCCGTTACTCCACTCGAACTGTAAATTTCCTGCAGATGAAGGAACCACCGACGGAATCGCTGAGACATAATTGGATAATTGGCTTATAAGCACCCTAGCTGCATCAATAATCTCCGGGGCGATCGGTTTTGCTCCTTCATGGTCCCAGTTTTCCGGCAAACAAGATACTCTATCCAGATCAGTATTCAAACGATCTTCGAATACGGGTGTATAGTATCCAGGCGCCGAATAAGAAAATTCAGTTCCAGAATAACTTGTTTCTAATTCGTCAATATCAAGCGTTGTAGGTGCCATGTTCGATCGTCATCCCAAAATAATGGTGAACTAACGGTTTTACTGAATTTCTATCTTCGATTAATTGCTTAGTGGCAAGAACGGCCGCCTCCCAGGCATCTGACCGGTCTCGTAACTCCGTATGGACGTTGCACATCAAAACAAACTTATCATTTTTGATTGAAAGCTGAATATTTGTTATCTTATATTTTTCCCTTTCCAACGTAACATGGAACGATTGTTGTACCAAAGTTTCTGATCCTATCGGACCAACAGTATTTATAAAATCACGAATAGGTTGAGCCAATAAGGATAACTCGTCTTTCTCAGCCTCATATATAACATTGTTTCCTATGGCAAATAGAGGCGTCTCAGGAAGTTTTTCGAGAACTTTGGAAAGGAAGTCACCACAATCAACATCTGGATCTTCAGACTCAACAACAATTTTATCGGGTGCAACATTCCAAGTCACTTTATGTTTTGGAATATGGTACGAAAATCCAGCCTGTTCGAGATTGAATTGAATAGCAACCTCGACTTCATTTTCTATGATTTTATGTTTAACCAGCCACTTTGGGTGGATAATATAAATATTAAAAGAACCCACAACCACGCAACTGGCTTTTTTAAACTTAAATGCCACTGATTCCAATCACCCTTTAATTAATGTCTACACTAATTAAGTTTAATCCACCTTACGCAAAACTTGTACAAAAAGTCCATTTTTAGTCATTGATTTAATAAAAACATACCCCGCTGCAGGTGAGAGCCAAACCCCACTAAAAAGATGTTTATGGTATTGTGTATCTTTTTATATCGTCAGATGGATTGAAAATCCAGTATCTTTAAAAAGAAATCGCAATGGCATGGTTTTCAAAGAACCATTGATATTTGCTTTTTATCGCTGTATCACCACGCGGGAACCGACGGATAGGATGCCGTAAAGATCGTCGATGTCGCGGTCGCCCAGGCAGATGGTGCCGCGGTTGTCGTCGCGGCCGATGTTTTGCGGGTCCACGGTGCCGTGCAGCCCGATGTTGTTGCTAAGTCCGATCCAGAATTTACCCAGCGGATTGCGCGGATCGCCGCCGGGGACGGTAATGCCGTCCGGGCCGCGATACTGGGGATTGGCGTTTTTCTCGCGGACAATATACGTGCCTTCCAGTTTCGGCTGGTCGCAGCCCACGCCGATGGGAAATCGTCCGGCATAGCGGCCTTCGACCATGAGCGTCAGTTCGTGCTTGTCCAGGTGGACCACGGCATTGAACGGCCCGCGCACGACCTTCAACTCCTGGCCGGGTTCCAACGGTCAGCCCTTCGCGGATGCCGTTGATGCGGGCCAGCAGTACGGGCGGCACATTATACCTGTCGGCGACCTGCTCCAGCGTGTCGCCCGGCCGGACAAGGTACGGCTGCTCTAAAAGATGTTGACGCGAGTAGATCACCGTGCCTGCCAATTGGTCGAGCAGTTCAGTCACTTGCCGGGCTTGGGCCTGGGGCAGATCGGGATTGTCGTACAAGGAACTTAACGCCAGTTGGGCCTCGGCCAGGCGGCCTTCGTCCAATTTCTTTTGCACCGCCTGCATGAATTCGGCGAACTTGCTCTGGAACATGCCGTCCGCTGAAGTCGCGGCAGGCGAAGAAGAAGGCGCGGCATTAGACGGAGGATAAACAGTCGTCACCGGCGTTTGACCGGCCGTAGCGCTGCTTAAAAGACCCGGCGCGGAACCGGCCGGAGAACTGCCTGGCGAGGCGTTCGGTATATTGGTCTGGCCGGGAGGATTTAGCAGTGTGACGCCGCCGCCCGCCGTGGGTGAATTACCGGCGGGTGGACTGCCGGTTGTCGATCCGCTAGGGCTGAGAAACGGAGATGAATTCGCGGAAAACGGCGGCGGACTGCCGGCGCTAAGCAATGTCGCGGGAGCGCTTGACGGTCCGCTCGATGTTGTGCCCGCCAATTGCGGCGAGGGCGAATTCAGGCCGGGTATCTGCACCGTGGGCGGATTTGGAAATGCCTGTGCATCGGCCGGAGTCGACTCCGGTTTTTGGCCCATGTACATATACGTATAATACCCTGCCGCCGCCAGCAGGCCCATGACCACCAGGGTCTTCATTGAGTTCATGTTCGTCCTCCTTGACGAACTTTT
The DNA here is from genome assembly GCA_963844755.1 of Pirellulales bacterium. GTDB lineage: Bacteria > Planctomycetota > Planctomycetia > Pirellulales > Thermoguttaceae > JBEKIK01. Next base: position 16,712 of record CAWJPM010000002.1, on the reverse strand, counting down.
TTTGATAGATATCGAGAAAAGCGGGCGGATCATACGAAATCCAGCCAATTAATGCTATGCCGAAATAATAGGGACTAAAGATTGCAAATTGATAATTGCAAATTGCAAATTGCAAATTGAACAAATATCAGCCTATGCGATGGTAGCATTGCTAGCATCGCTTGACCGAACAATTAACCGCTTGGGCGACCGCTAATTTTGCACAATTGCTACACCTACAGAGCCAAATGACATTGCTTCGCGAAACCGCAAGCGGTTTCATCCTTCATCTCTCATAACTGGGCAATAAATTGCCCAGCCCTTTATCTCATCGTTCATCCCTCATCCTTCTTTTTCTTCCCTTCCCGCAGTTTGGCGCGGATTTTTTCCAGGCGTTTGGCCAAGCTCTTGCTCGAAACCGCGGTCGGTGGGGCGATAATATTCCCGATCCACGCCCAGATAATCCTGTGCGGCGACTGCCTCGGGCGAATCGTGGGCGTATTGGTAATCCTGGCCGTGGCCCAGGCGTTTTGCCCCGCCGTAGTGCGAATCGCGGAGATGCACCGGCACGGGCAGCAGGCGGCCTTCGCGGACGTCGGAGCGGGCTTCGCCGATGCCGACTGTTGCCGCGTTCGACTTCGGCGCACAGGCCAGATATGTTACGGCCTGGGCCAGATTCAATTGGCACTCGGGCAGGCCGACCAACTCGCAGGCATGGGCCGCCGCTACGGCCAGGGGCAGACCGGCCGGATCGGCGTTGCCCACGTCTTCGCTGGCCAGAATAACCAATCGCCGGGCGAGAAAACGGACGTCTTCGCCGCCTTCGAGCATGCGGGCCAGCCAATACAAGGCCGCGTCCGGATCGCTGCCGCGGATGCTTTTTATAAGCGCGCTGATGGCGTCGTAATGCGCGTCGCCGTCGCGGTCGTATTGCACGGCCTTGCGCTGCACCGATTCCTCGGCCAGTTGGCGGGTGAATTCGATCGGTCCCGTGCCGGCGGAAAGCACGCCCACTTCCAGGGCCGAGAGTGCGCGGCGTGCGTCGCCGTCGCTAACTTCGGCCAGGAATTCCAGGGCGTCGTCGTGCATGTGGATTTGATATTTTCCCAGCCCGCGCTGTGGGTCGGCCACTGCCCGCAGCAGGAGAGTTTTGATGTCGTCGTTGGAAAGCGGCTGGAACTGAAAGATCCGGCTGCGGCTTACCAGCGGACTGTTTACCGTGAAAAAGGGATTTTCGGTGGTTGCCCCCACCAGGATTACAGTGCCTTCTTCCACGTCGGGCAGGAGCACGTCTTGCTGGGCCTTGTTGAAGCGGTGGATTTCATCGACGAACAGCAGCGTGCGCTTTCCCTCGGCCGACAGCCGGTCGTAGGCGGCCGCAAGGATTTCGCGCAGCTCTTTTACGCCCGAGGTGACCGCAGATATCTGCTGGAAGTGGCTGCGGCTTTCGCCGGCCAATAGCCGGGCGAGCGTGGTCTTTCCCGTGCCCGGCGGACCGTAAAAAATCACCGATCCCAGGCGATCGGCCGCCAGCAAGCGGCGGAGTAGTTTTCCCTCGCCGAGAAAGTGGCGCTGGCCGACGAACTCGTCGAGCGTGGCCGGGCGCATTCGCGCGGCCAGCGGTTGCGCTTCGCGCCGATTGGCCGCTTCGCTTTCTTCGAACAAGGACATGGCTCAGTTTTCGAGTAATCAGTTTACAGTTTACAGTAAGTCTAGTTAATGACTGGTCGTCATGGAAATCACGCATTGCGTGTGCCATAGCTCTGATATTAATGTCTGCTCGACATTGCCCACGGCAAACTTGGGAACATGGTATTACCGGACATTGTAAACTTCGATTGATCAAAATTCCGGTTCCAATGGACCGCCCTCGGGTAGCATCTCCCTAAGCGGACATTCATTGCATTTTGGATTTGATTTACTACAAAAATGCTTGCCGACATACACCAGCAAGGCATGATATTCATTATACAGCCGCGCATCCTCGGGCAGACGAGGACTGGATATAATCCTGAATTTGATGGTAATCGGCGTCAAAACCGATCCAGCCGTGGCGGGCGAAAATGCGATGTGTATAGGCGTCGACCACGAAGACGGGCATACCCGCCGGCGTAGAGCAAAATCGAATCGGCCGTTTCCGGCCCGATGCCGTTTACGGCCAAAAGCTCCTCGCGCAGGGTATGCAAATCGGTTTGGAACATGGCCTCGATCGAGCCGTCGTAGCGATTGATGATAAACTCCAGCAGGCTTCGCAGGCGCCGGGCCTTGACGCGAAAATAGCCCGCCGGACGCAGGAGCTCTTCAAGTTCCTCGACCGGTACGTTATAAAGGGCGTGAGGCTCCATGAGATCGGCCTGGCGGAGGTTGCGGATGGCTTTTTCCACGTTTTTCCAATTGGTATTTTGCGTCAGCATCGCGCCTACGATCATCTCAAAGCCGGAATCGCCCGGCCACCAGTGCTGCGGACCAAAGGCCTTTAATAAACGATCGTAAACTTGGAGCATCACGCCGGACATGAGAGGAGAGGATGGGTTCAGATGTCTGGGTTGAGAATTCGGAAATAAAATTGCAACGATCGATATTTGTATGGCTGATTAAACATTCGTTTATGTCGCCTGCATCGCGCGGGCATCGAGCCAAAGCCCGAAACCGGCGGATGTCGAATCCGTATTATTCGCTTGATTGGCAAGATTTGGCGGAGTTTTTGGCGATCAGGCCGGCGACGTATCCGGCTTTGAATCCGGCGTCGATGTTTACCACGGTCACGTTTGCCGCGCAACTGTTGAGCATGGCCAACAAGGCCGCGATCCCGCCGAAACTTGCCCCATAGCCAACACTGGTGGGCACGGCGATCACCGGACATGCCACATAACCACCCACCACGCTGGGCAGCGCCTTCCATGCCGGCCACCACTACCACGGCGTGGACGTCCTGCAATTCCGTCAGGTTGGCGGTCAAACGATGCGGCCCGGCCACGCCAACGTCCGATATCAATCGCACCGAAGCTCCGGTCCAAAGGGCCGTTTCCCGGGCTTCCTCGGCCACCGGCAGATCGCTGGTCCCGGCGGTCACAATCGTCACCCGGCCTGCATTTTCAGTTTCTGAAACGCCTTCGCTTTGTGCTCCGGGTATGCGGAACGTCCGCCCGATGGAATTGTAACGGGCGCTGGGGAATTTTTCCCGCAGTTCCACGGCCTGCTCCGCCGTCATCCGCGTGGCCAGCACGTCTGCCCCGTGATCCAAAAGCGATTGAAAAATCTTCTCCATCGCCGCTGTTGTCTTTCCCTCGGCGAACACCACCTCGGGAAACCCGCAACGCCGCGTGCGGTCAAGATCGACTTGGGCCTCGCCCAGCGACGCAATCCCAACCGCCTGATGCAGGAACTGCTCCAGGGATAGTTCACCAGCCAGTAACAGTTTGGCGAGTTTAGAAAGATCGTGTTGATTCATCGGTTTTAGAGAAATCGTACTAACGACCAAACCTTACACTGCCAGCGGCCCGGACGCTAAAAACCTCATTTTCCTTCAAAGGAGCAATAGCCGACTCAGGCAAGGTTATGACGGCGATAGTGTTACCAAGTACATTGAATACTTCCAACGAATAGCCATCCTCACCATCTGGTACGGGATGATGTTCTACGATGGTTGCTACATCACCTTTCCGTAATCCTTTCTGGATTACATCTTCCAACAATATTACTTCCTCATACAGCTTGTATTTCATCTTTCCTTTCCTTTATTGGGATATAAGGTGATGAATTTTGTAACTCCAGATGCGTTTTCAATCATCCAAACCGTATTCACATCCAAAGTTTTTACCAGTTTGTCCTGTCAATCGGCCACTAATTTCATATATCTGGCCATATTGTGAGCGTTCAGAAAGTACGGCTTCAAGTGACAAAATTTGCCTTCTCAAATCATTTTCCAACACGCGCCAATTTTCGATATGATATCCAGCCTCTGCCAGATATTTGGATTTATCATTACGTTTTCTCGGGGCCAGAAGGTATTGGATCAACTTCTCAGACGAAATTGTCGCGTTAACTGGCAATATCATATAAAACCGATTTTATATAATCAATTTTAGCATTCCAATTGAATTGGTATCCAGCATTAGACCTATCTATCCTATCCCACGCTAGGGGAGGTGTCAATTTTGCCACTACCCATTGCCCGATATAAGTGGTCAGTAAACTGACCACCCCCTAATAATTAACAATTCGCTGTTTATCGCCCAATAACCTCTTTATTCACCTGCGGACTCTTGTCATTCGGCCCCTTGTTTGTTCCAATACATTCTTTTATAGCCGCTTGGCTAAAAGGAACCGGCAATGGACCATGAAACTCGGCGCGACAAAGTTCGCAAGGCGTTGCGCAAATTAGGCGTTGACGCACTGCTGGTCACCGATTTTACCAACGTTACCTACCTGACCGGCTTTACGGGCGACGACAGTTTTTTATTGGTCCGTGACGACGGGGATACGATTATTAGCGACCCCCGCTATACCATCCAATTGGGTGAGGAAGCGCCGGGCGTCGATCTTTTCATCCGTAAGCCCTCGGTCAGCATTTTGCAGGCCACGGTGCGGGTTCTGCAAGCGGCGAACATCAGCCGGTTGGGCATCGAGGCCGATTCCATGACCGTCGGCCTGGAAGACAAACTTTCCGACAAACTGCCGCACATGGCGATTGTGCCCACCTCTGGATTGGTGGAAAAGTTGCGGCAGATCAAGGATAAAGACGAAATCGCTTTGACCCGCCTTTCCATATTGCAGGCCGAAAAGGCATTTGGCGTAATCCGGGCCTCGCTCCGCCCGGAAATGAGTGAAAAGCAAATTGCCGCCGATTTGGAATATCAATATCGTTTGTTCGGGGCCAAATGCGCCGGGTTTCCGTCGATCGTAGCGGTCGGTCCCCGGGCTGCATTGTGCCATGCAGTGCCCGGCAACAATCGAGTCGAGGAAAGCGACTTCATCTTGATCGATTGGGGGGCCAGCGAAGGCCTTTATCGCAGCGACTTGACGCGAACGTTGGTAACGGGCAAAATATCTCCCAAATTCGCGGCAATATATGAAATTGTGTTGGAGGCCCAGACCAAAGCCATCGATGCCATCCGTCCAGGCGCGGTGTGCCAGGACATCGATGCCGTCGCCCGCCGCGTTATTGCCAAAGCCGGTTACGGCCGCCGCTTCGGTCATGGACTGGGGCACAGCATGGGATTGTTGATCCACGAATCGCCCAGGTTCGCCATGAAAAATCAGTCAGTGTTGAAGCCCGGCATGATTATGACCGTCGAGCCGGGCATTTATATCCCCGGCTGGGGCGGCATACGAATCGAAGACGACATTTTGGTCACCCGCAACGGTCATGAAGTCCTTACTCATGTGCCAAAACAATTGGATGAAATAGTTATTTAACCCTTAGATAAAAACCGGAGAGACGGCCGTGGCCACTCCTGCGTCTTCCCAAGACATTTTCGACGTTCGCAAAATCCGCCGCCTGGTGGAACTGATGAAAGAACACGATCTTACTGAGATCGATATTCAACAGGGCGAAGTCCGCATTCAACTTCGCCGCGCAGGCACGGCTGCCGGGCCGGGCGCGATTTTGCCGGGGCCGGGGATCCGCTCCGAGGCGTTTCCACCTCCGTCCGCCGGCACTTCACGCCCCGCCGCGGAATCTTTGCCCGAATCGGCTTCGGACAACCATTTGGCGATTATCAAAAGCCCCATGGTCGGAACTTTTTACGCCGCGCCCGATCCCGATTCGCCGGCCTACGTCAAGGTGGGCGATCACGTGGGGCCGGAAACCACTGTTTGCATCGTCGAGGCCATGAAAGTCTTCAATCAGATTCCGGCCGAAGTATCGGGCAAAATCCTCACCGTGCTCGTGCAAAACGGCGAATCGGTGGAATATGGCCAGCCTTTGTTCAAAGTCGATACAAGGGAATAGAAAACGGGGTAGCACCGGTTCTTGAACCGGTGCGGCGAAGTCGCAAGAGGTTTTGCAATGTTGCATGAACTCCTCTTGCGGCATAGCCGCCCAGGATCATGAACTTGGGATACCCGGTGAAACTGAAAACTCTAAACCGTGAACTGTAAACTTTAAGATGTTCAAACGAATTTTAATCGCCAATCGGGGCGAAATCGCCCTGCGGATTATTCGCGCCTGCCGCGAGTTGGGCGTCGAAACCGTGGCGATATTTAGTGAAGCCGATCGCGGCGCGGCCTATTTGGAATTGGCCGACGAGGCCTATTGCGTGGGTCCGCCCAAGGCTACGGACAGCTACTTGAAGATCGACCGCGTGATCTCCGCCGCCGAGATCGGCAACGTGCAGGCTATCCACCCGGGCTATGGTTTTCTGGCCGAGAACGCCCATTTCGCCGACGTCTGCCGCAGTTGCGACATCGAATTCATCGGCCCCTCGCACGAGGCCATGGCCTTGGTGGGCGATAAGAATGCCGCCCGCAAGTTGGCCAAGGAAATCGGCGTGCCCACCGTGCCCGGCAGCGACGGGCTAGTGGAAAACGAGGCCCAAGCCATATCGCTGGCGCATCAATTGGGATTTCCCGTGTTTATCAAGGCCTCGGCCGGCGGCGGCGGGCGCGGGCTGCGCGTGGCCGTGAACGATCTGGCCTTGCGAGCCGCTTTGCAGCAGGCCCAGGCAGAGGCCCAAGCCGCATTCGGCAACGCCGAAATCTATTTGGAAAAATACATCGAACATCCCCGCCACGTGGAAGTTCAGGTCCTGGCCGACAGGCACGGCAACGTGGTCCACCTTTGGGAACGCGACTGCACCATGCAGCGGCGGCATCAGAAACTAATCGAGGAAAGTCCCGCTCCTTCGCTTCCCCAGGAGACCCGCTCGGCCATGTGCCAGGCGGCGGTCCGCCTCATCAAGGCCGCCAATTACACCAATGCCGGCACAGTGGAGTTCATCGTCGATCGAACGGGTAATTTCTACTTTATCGAGACCAACGCCCGCATCCAGGTCGAACATCCCGTAACCGAAATGGTCACGGGCATCGACCTGATCAAGGCCCAGATCTTGGTGGCCTCCGGCGAACCCTTGTCTTATAAACAGGAACAGATCCAGCAGCGCGGGGCGGCCATCGAGTGCCGCATCAACGCCGAAGATCCGGACAAGAATTTCCGCCCCAATCCGGGCACGATCACCCGCTGGCTTACGCCCGGCGGTTTCGGCGTGCGCTTCGACTCCCACGCCCATCACGGCTATGAAGTGTCGCCTTATTACGATTCCTTGATCGGAAAACTGATCGTCCACCAACCAACCCGCCTGGAAGCCATCGAATGCATGAAGCGGGCACTCAGGGAATTGCGCATCGAAGGCATCAAAACCACGGTCCCCTTGCACCTGAAAGCCCTTGATTCTTCGGCATTCGTCAATGCCCAAGTCGATACCACTTATATAGAACGCACCTGGCCGACGTAAGGAATAATGAATGTGAAATGATGAATTATAAATACTTAATACTGACAACTTAAAACTGATAAACTTGAAACTGATAACCGAACACTTATATGAAATCGCTTGCGGTTTCGCAAAGGCGATTACGGTTTTTTTCGTAGCATACTAACCACTAACCATCAGCCACTAGCCACAAACCACTATCCATGAGCACCACCTTATCCAGACCGCCGCTGATGCCGTCGAACATTCACCGTGTAGCAATTTTGTTCGCCGGCGGACCTGCGCCGGCAGCCAACGCCGTAATCTCCACCGCGGCCGTCTCCTTCCTCCGCAACAACATTGATGTCATCGGCATTCTTCACGGTTATTCGCACCTCCTTGAATATGCTTCGGATCGCCCCCTGGTCGAAAACCGCGACTACATGCACATCGATCAAGGCATTTTGAAACGCACCCGAAACAGCCAGGGCATTTTGATCGGCACGTCCCGGGCCAATCCGGGCAAGGATGTTTCCGAACCGTCGCATCTGAAAGACCCCAAACGCAACAAACAGCTCAGGACGGTTTACGACGCACTCCTCTCGATCGGCGTGGATGCTTTGATTTCCATCGGCGGCGACGATACCTTGAAGACCGCCAACAAGTTCAAGCTCTTCCAGGAACAGTTGCCGCCGGGCAGCAAGCGGATTCCCGTGGTTCACCTGCCCAAAACCATCGACAACGATTACTCGGGCATCGATTTCACCTTCGGATACTTTACGGCCGTCGATGTCTTGGCCGAGGAAATCCGCAATCTCCTGGCCGATGCCGAGGCCAGCCGCGCGTATTTCGTCGCCGAGACCATGGGCCGCAGCGCGGGTTGGCTGGCCTACGGCGCAGCCATCGCCGGCGAAGCCAGCCTTGTAGTCAGCGTCGAGGACATCACAGGCAAGTATGAAATGAGCGAGGAAATGACCGATCCGAAAACCGGCAAAACCACCCTCCGCCGCGTGATGGACCTGGGCGAAGTGGTCAACCGCATTGTGGCCACCATGCGCGCACGCGAAGAGGCCGAAGGCAAGGAATTCGGCGTGATTGTCGTGGCCGAAGGCCTGGCCGAGTATCTGCCGCACAAACACATCGAAGGCGTGCCCCGCGACGAACACGGACACATCGCCATCGCCAAGCTGAACCTCAGCCGCCTGTTCTCCGATCTGGTGGCCAAGGAATATACCAAGCAAACCGGAAAAAAACGAAAAATCACCGGTTTGCAACTGGGCTACGAAATCCGCTGCGCAAGGCCACAGGCATTCGACGTCATGCTGGGAAGCCAACTTGGCGTGGGGGCCTATCGGGCCCTGGTGGAAAAACGACTCGACGGCGTGATGGTTTCCGTCTCCGGCCAGTTGGAACTCAACTACGTCCCCTTCACCCAGTTGATCGACCCCGCCACGCTGGTCACAGTGGTCCGTTACATCGAACCCAATTCCGATTTCCACCGCCTCGCCCGCTTCCTGGAAACTTACGTAAACGACTAAATCTGACAATCAAGATAGATGGAGTCACGGAGCACACGGAGATTAAAATGTTCTTATTTAGCCCCTGGTGAATACACTGGGGGCCGTGTCAGAATTTACATTTACTACCCATGTATTCACCGGATGCTAAATAGTAATTTCAAAATCCCCTAATTATTTAACGTTCATATTCAAAACTTTTCTCCGTGCTCTTCGTGCCTCCGTGTTGAATTTACCAATCCAAACCTAAACACATGTTAGATTTTCCAAAACGCGTTTTATTTTTGGGCTACGGCGCTGTGGCGCAGTGTGCGTTGCCCATCTTTTTCAAGCACGTCCGCACACGGCCGGATAAAATTACGGTGATGGATTTCGAGGACCGCGCCAAAATCTTAAAACCCTGGACCTCCCAGGGCGTGCATTGGGTCCGACATCGGATCACGCCGGACAATCTCGCGGCGGAATTGGAAAAACACGTCTCGGCCGGCGATCTCGTGATCGACCTGGCCTGGAACATCGACTGTTTGGAAATCCTCCAATTCTGCCACGACCGCGGAATTTTATACGTGAACACCTCAGTCGAGGTTTGGGACCCGTACGACGGCGGCGATAACAAACATCCCACCACGCGCACGCTATATTGGCGGCACATGAACGTGCACCGCATGACCTCCGCATGGTCCGAACCCGGCCCCACCGCCGTGCTCGAACACGGCGCCAACCCGGGCCTGATCTCCCATTGGACCAAGCAAGGGCTTTTAGACATCGGCCGCCGCCTGCTGGATGACAAAAAAGTCGCCGGCCAAGAGGCCGAGGAAATCCGCCAGCTTATCGCCGACCGCGCTTTCAACCGCCTGGCAATGAAACTGGGCGTCAAAGTGATCCATTGCTCCGAGCGCGATACGCAAATCACCGACCGTCCCAAGCAGGTTGACGAATTCGTCAATACCTGGAGCATCGAAGGTTTCCGCGAGGAAGGAACCACCACCGCCGAAATGGGCTGGGGCACCCACGAAAAACAACTCCCAAAGTTGGCCTACGAACACGCCGATGGACCCCGCAATCAAATCTGCCTGGCCCGGATGGGCATGAACACCTGGGTCCAATCCTGGGTCCCCAATTATCGCATCCTGGGCATGGTCGTCCGTCACGGCGAAGCATTTACCATTTCCGACAAGCTCACGGTTTGGCAGGACGGCCGGCCCGTCTACCGGCCCACGGTCCATTACGCTTACTGCCCTAGCGACTGCGCCATCGCATCCCTCAACGAGCTCCGTGGATACGGCTACCAGTTGCAGCCGAATCTGCGGATCATGACCGACGAAATAACCCAAGGTGAAGACATTCTGGGCGCATTGCTGATGGGCCATGCCTACAATTCCTGGTGGACGGGCAGCATACTGAGCATCGAAGAGTCGCGGCGCCTCCTTCCGCACCAAAACGCCACTACCATGCAGGTGGCCATCTCGGCGGTTGCGGCCGCCATGTGGATGATGCAAAATCCCCGCCGCGGCGTGTGCGTGCCCGATGATCTGCCCCACGATTTCGTGCTCGATATCGCCAATTCCTACCTGGGCCAATCGCTCTCTATCCCATCGGATTGGACGCCGCTAAAATACTATGCCAACGCCTTCGAAGGCTTCAACCAACCCGATCTCGATTGGAACGACCCTTGGCAGTTCAAAAATTTCCTGGTTGACGAGAACGATTAAACCAAAGTTTACCGTATACAGTTTACTGTTTATGGTTATCATTGGGCAATAAACTGCCCAACGGGTAACACCGGTTCTTGAACCGGTGGGACGAAGTCCCAAGAGGTTTTGACACTGTTTTGCATTTCCCTTTCAGCCTCTTACGGTAAAGCTGCCCAGGTTCGAGAACCTGGGCTACCCACTAAACGATGACCCATCGTTGACTTGAAACTGAAAACTGCTAACCTATAACTACTACGATGGTCACCAAAAACACGCTAAAAAAACTTGTCAAAGAGCACGGCACTCCACTGTTCGTGGTCGATCACGCCGCGCTTAGGAAAAACTACGCCGAGTTCAAGCGGCATTTGCCTCGCGTGCAGGCCTATTATGCCGTAAAGGCCAATCCCGACCCGGCCATAGTACGGACGTTTTTCCAGGCCGGTGCCAGTTTCGACGTGGCCTCCATGCCCGAATTCCAAATCGTTTATGAGAACATCAAAGACCTGCCCGCCCGCCAGAGGCAGAATTTCATCTGGGACAAGATAATCTATGCCAATCCGATCAAGGCCAACGAAACCCTCACCGAACTCGATCTATACAAGCCGCTGGTGACCTACGACAATTTCGAGGAGATTGAAAAAATCCGCAAGTACGCCCCGCATGCCGGGCTGGCCCTGCGGATCCGCGTACCCAACACGGGGGCCATGGTCGAACTAAGCTCGAAGTTCGGGGCCGCATCGGGCGAGGCCGTCGAACTCATCGAGGCCGCCCATCGTGCCGGATTGATCGTCGAAGGGCTCAGTTTCCACGTCGGCAGCCAAACCACCAACTTCGAAAACTACGTGCAGGCCCTGAATCTGTCGGCGGGAATTTTTGAAGAAGCCCGTGAGCGCGGCTACAATCTGAAACTGCTGGATATCGGCGGCGGATTTCCCGCCCGGTATAACAGCGGAGTCGAGCCATTTCGGAAACTGGCCAAACGCATCAATTCCGAACTCGAGCGCCTGTTCCCGAAGAATATCGAAATCCTGGCCGAGCCCGGCCGGTTCCTCGTGGCCACCGCCGCCACTTTAGTGGCAAAAGTTATCGGCAAGGCCGAGCGCGACGGCAAGCGCTGCTACTATATCGACGACGGCGTATACCACACTTTTTCCGGCGTCATATTCGACCATTGCCAATACGGCATCAAGGCCTTCAAAAACGGATCGACGCAAATCTCCGCCGTTTTCGGCCCGACCTGCGACGCGTTGGACACCATATCCCTGGCCGAAGAACTGCCCGACCTGAAACTGGGCGACCTGGTCTACAGTGAAAACATCGGCGCCTACAGCCACGCCTCCTCGACCTACTTCAACGGCTTCCCCCCGGCAAAAGTGCTGCACATAAATGAATAGTGATTGGTAGGATAACGCTTGTCGTGGTAACTTATAGAAACTATAATTAAAATATGAAGCCCCTTGTTTATATTGAGACGACTATCCCGTCTTATTATTGTGATATACGTCCAGAGTTTTCCGGCGAAATTACCAGGACTCGCGAGTGGTGGGATCAGGAGCGAGAGACTTATGAATGTTTCATTTCAGCCGTGGTATTGGACGAACTATCTGCGGATGTGTATCCAACCCGAGATGAATGTTTGGCATTGGTTGCAGATTTGTCTATTTTAGACATTACTCAAGAGATACTGGACGTGGCCGATATTTATCGTTCGCGCGGGTTGATGCCTCGCGATCCCGTGGCTGACGCTTTACATGTGGCAATAGCTTCCTGTTATCGCATGGATTACCTGTTGACTTTGAATTGCAGGCATCTCGCAAACGTTAATAAGACAAGACGGCTTGAAGAAATAAACGAACGCATAGGTTTAAGCGCGCCGCGACTGATAACGCCACATCAAATATATCCGTGGGAGGAAGATTTATGAGAGCCGACAGCTTGATAGTGGAAGAGGTCCGGAAACGCCGCTCCCAGTTAAGCGAGAAATATGGACACGATATTCATGCATACTATGAGCATCTCCGCGAAGTCCAAGATAAATACCGCTCTCGCATAGTCAATCAATTGACGGTGGTAAGTCCCAAAAAAACAGGAACCAATCCTAAATAGAATATTCCCGTTTGGAAATCGAGGATTTATTGGCGCGGTCAGGCGCCAGCGGCACGTCAACGCGGACGCTCGTGAATATAGTTTTATTCCGCTATTTTTTTGTCTCGGGTTGCCCGTCGGTTTGAGAATTTGCGGCGTGTTTGTACTCCCACGCTATATCCTCGGCAATTTTTTCCGCGTATTCGGCGGAAGAAATGACCCTGGGATAAGTCTTCTTTTCCCTATGGTCTTTATCAAGAAATAACAGATATCTCTGACTGATTCCGATTAATGTCTTTATATCGGCATAAGTGCTTTTGGCGATGTCTTCGACCGTGGACACAGCGCCCGGCTGTGGGGAAGCAACGACGACGTTCCAACCGGTTTCGAGCGAGTCTATTTCTCTTTCGCTGAGCGATTTGCGGAATTCTCCACTGGGCTTTACGCTAACGTGCAAATTGATCGTGTCGGGCGCTGCCTCGATCGAGCCCGGCTCGGCGTTTCGTGGAATAAGTGCCCACCAGCCGATATCTATCCCTTGATAATTAACACCAGCCAATTTCTTATGCAAACCATCCGCCTCGTTATGCGAGGAGTCTTCGACTGCCGGACCAAGGGTTTTCCAAGCGTCCGAACCTTTGTGAATCGGCACCGGATATTTTTTAAGTGTCTCCTCGGTCCCGCGTACCGAGGACACATACATCAAGCCGCCGTTTTCTAAACGCTCGATGCGATGTACGGCGAAGATCAATCCCTCGCGCTGATCGGTGTAGATCGCCTTTTTCAGATCGACAAATTCATCGAAGTTCTGGTCGGTATCGATAATCTTGACATCCTTGCCGAAATTGGGTTGAAAAAGCGCTTGGTCTAAGGGCTCGTCGTAAGTAACACTTTCAAAACCCCTTGTTTTCCACTGGTCATTTTCTTTTATTTGATTCTCAGAGCAAACGAGCCGTGATTGCTGATCGATATACTTCAGCCATTGCGTTTTGCCGCTTGTAAATTCGGCTTTAAGTTTTTCGCCATAATGATCATATTTGTTCATCCTGTAGGCTTTGCACGGCATGCCATCGATTACTTTATCGGCGGTCGGAAAGCGCTCGTATTCGTCCTGCAATCTTTGGGCTATCTCATCCATATATTGAAAAACCCGACCGTTAGTTGTGTGTTCGCCATGGCTTTTGTAACGATACGCAGCATTAAGGTCCTTCGAAAAGGTCCATTCGCCTTTGTTGTTTCCCACATCGACCCTCCGTTCCCTGACGCTTTCCGCGCGGGATCCCACGCCGCGTTCTAACCAGTCTTCTCCAACCTTTTGTATTTCCTCGCCCGACTTGGTCTGCCAATACGATGTAAGATGCAGTGTCCTCGCCTTTTTTATTGCCTCCATCACTTGGGCATAAAGCGATTTTTGATTGTCGATAACGCCCCACCAAATTGCCGCGAAAACCGCCGCGGAAGCGGCAACGGCGATTACGGATTTCATCATGATTCTCATTCGCTTGGACGACTTTAGACAGACCGGCGTGGATTCGATAGTTCGCATAACGCATTCGACAATCGAACCATGCTCCGGCCACGCTTTGCCAAAATCTTCCAAAAGTTTTTCAATTTCTTCTTTGGATTTCATGATCGCACCTCGACTAACCAATTTCGCAACCGCTCGATCGCACGCGAAATCTGCTTTGTGATCGTTCCCACTGGCCGGCCGGTTAATTCGGCGATTTCTTTTATGCTAAGACCGTCCACCGCATAACCATAACAATCCGTTCGTGATCAGGCAGCCGGGCAATCTGCCGCATGACTTCCCGGTAAGGCTGCATCCAGTCGCCGGATTGCGCAACCGTTGATTCAATGCAATCCATCCCCACCGATTCGGTTTTTCGTCCGCGTTTAAGCCGCACAGTCCGACGCCGGGCAATCTTTAACAGCCAGGGACCGAATGAAGCAGCATCGCGAAGCCCGCCGAGTTTTTGGTAGGCGATGACAAACGCCTCTTGGGCCGCGTCCTGGGCCCAGTGAAAGTCGCCCAGCACCGAGTATGCCGTGACGATCGCTGCCCGCTCGTAGCGGCGCACCAGTTCCGCAAACGCGGCGGTCTCGCCGGCTTGGGCTGCTTTCACTAGTTCTTCCGTTGAACGGCATGAACCATTCTCAAAATGTGTTCTTGCGGACTCTAAAAGACAGAGCCTGGGCAAAAGGCTTTTGCGACAATAATTTTTCAGAATCCTTAGCAATGACTATAATTCTATAAAAAAGCTGGTCCCCAGTATTGATTTCGCTTCCCAAATCGAGATAATATCAAAAACATTACCATTATTATCAACTCACTTGCTTATAAGTCCCCGCCTTTACATGCCAGGCATGTTCATTAAGATCGTTTTTACACGATAAAAAAACACTTGCCGCGTTAATGGGCAAAATTCAAGGAGATCGATATGGATCCTGTAGAAATGCAATTGCTGGGTTTGGGCACAAAGGCCTTGCATGCCGGTCAACAGCCCGACCCTACCACGGGCTCCCGGGCCATGCCCATCCACCAGACCACTAGTTACGTGTTCAAAAGCACCGAACATGCCGCCAACTTGTTCGCACTGAAGGAAATGGGGTGGATCTATACCCGGTTGATGAATCCTACGACCGACGTCTTGGAACAACGCCTGGCTGCCATGGAAGGCGGCATCGGGGCCTTGGCCCTTTCCAGCGGGCAGCACGCCATTTCCGTGGCCCTGTGGAATCTGGTCCATGCCGGCGGGCACATCGTTTCCGCGGCCGCACTTTATGGCGGCACAATTACACTTTTGGGCCAAACCTTCAAGCGATTGGGCATCAATGTAACTTTCGTCGATGCGACTAAACCCAAAGAAATCGCCGCTGCCGTCCGGCCCAACACCCGCGTGGTGTACATCGAAGCGCTGGCCAACCCGAAAAACGACGTGCTCGACTATCAGGCCATTGCCAACGCGGCCCACGACCACGGCCTGCCTGTGGTGTGCGACAACACGGTTCTCACGCCGATTTTGTTCAAGCCCTTCGATTACGGCATCGACATCGCCGTATACAGCCTGACCAAGTTTATCGGCGGACACGGCACAAGCATCGGCGGGGCGATTATCGACTCCGGTCGGTTCGACTGGACCCAAGAACCGGAGAAATGGCCCCAATTCACCCAGCCCGATCCGTCCTATCACGGCACGATTTTCCATCAAGCGGTGGGCCAATTGTGCTACATTATCACCTGCCGCACGCATTGGCTCCGCGACGTGGGCGGAGTTCTCAGCCCGTTTAACGCATTTTTATTCCTGCAAGGTTTGGAAACGCTCCATTTGCGCATGCCGCGGCATTGTGAAAACGCCCTGGCCGTCGCCCGATTCCTGGAATCGCATCCCCTGGTTACTTGGGTGAACTATCCCGGCTTACCATCGCATCCGAATTATAATATGGCAAAAAAATACCTGCCCAACGGTTGCGGCGCGATTTTAGGATTCGGCGTAAAAGGCGGCCACGCGGCGGCAAGAAAGTTCATCGAGTCGGTAAAGCTCGCCTCGCATCTGGCCAATATAGGCGACGCCAAAACCCTGGTCATCCATCCGGCCAGCACCACCCACAGCCAGCAATCCCCGAGTGAACTCAAGGCCGCCGGCATAACCGACGATTACGTCCGCGTCAGCGTCGGCCTGGAAGACATCGAGGATATCAAGGCCGATTTAGATCAAGCCCTGAAAGCATCGCAGAAGTAGCTTTTTACAGACGCAAATACAATGTTTTATTCACTATTTATTTAGCCCCCGGTGAATACACCGGGGGTTTGTTTGCTGCCGTTAACTCGCCCTAGTCCCAAAACAAGCGAAGGCCGTTGGCGTTTTGGAGGCTGATTTGTTGGACGAGTGGGAGCACAGCGCGAGCGGGGCCGCCACAGGGCAGTCGTGATTGGTCGGGTTGTGGGTGTTGCATGGTTCGTTTTCCCTTCTTTTGTGGCAAGGCCGCGGCGGACCGGAGCATCCGGACTCCAGCTTCAAGCTTCT
>CAWJPM010000001.1:0-69826 GCA_963844755.1 Pirellulales bacterium | reverse complement strand
CGCAAGGTATCCATAAATCGTTTGAAATCGTCATTTATTTCCATACCGCTTGCCGCGGCCAAACGTTCCACCCAGGAGTTAAAGGCCGCGGGATTTTCCACGGCCATGGCTTTATCGGGCGCCAGGCGGGCAAAACTTTGACGGGAAACGAGGCGTCGGCGGCGATGGCGGCGTGATATTCCAGGTTGTCGGCGGGATCGTCGGTAGTGCAGGACACCACGACGTTCATCTGACGCATGATGCCGCGGCAGGAGAATTCGGGTCGGGCCAACTTGGCGTTGCACTCGTTCCAAATGCTTTCGGCCGTTTTAGGATTTAAAAGCCGGTCGCTAATGCCGAAGGGGCGTTTCAGTTCCAGATGGGTCCAATGAAAGAGGGGATTGCGCAGGGTTTGGGGCACGGTTTCGGCCCATTTTTGGAATTTTTCCCAATCCGTAGCGTCGCCGGTGATGAAGCGTTCGGGTACGCCGGCGGTTCGCATGGCTCGCCATTTGTAGTGATCGCCGGCCAGCCAGATTTGGGAGAGGTTGTCGAAACTGCGGTTTTCGGCGATTTCCCGGGGCGGGAGGTGGCAATGATAGTCGATAATCGGCATTTTTTCGGCAAAACGATGATACAGCTCGATTGCCTGGGCGTTTTGCAATAAAAAGTTTTGGGTAATGAAGATGTCGGACATGACCGGCTCGCTTTTTGGTGGGGAAAGGGAACGTGCTAGGGACGCCTTTTTCAGAATCGGCGCTAGTTTATCAGACCACCCGGCGTTTGGCAACCACCTCAGTGCAATCGAGAAAAAAAGAACGATTGGACAAAATAGAGAGATTGCCGCGTATCGTTGTTTAAGGAGTGACGAATCGGCTGGCGCGTTCTTCGGGCGAGCCCATGAAATTCTCGGCGTATTCGTCCAATATATAGATTTCCACGCGGGAGTTGTGCGAGTTGAGGGAGGGATTAGAGTCGAGCGAGTAGGGCTCATAGGGACCTCCCTGGCTGAGGCGTAATCGCTCGGCATCGATCCCGTGCTGAACCAGGAATTTCATTACCGCCTGGCAACGGTAGTAGGATACTTGCCAAGGGTCATTTTCGGGTTGTTTTTCTGATTGGGAAGTTCTGGTGGCATGGCCGCGGATCTCTATTTTTTGGGATTTGCCGCGAAGTTCGGTAACTACCAGCATCAACCGTTGTTTTGCCGTATCGTCCAATTCGGCCGAATCCTCGGCAAAGAGGATCATGGTGCCCATGCAGCGGCGGTTGCCGTCGTGAAGGACGAACATGGAGGGTTTCTTCTCGCCGGTGCCCAGTTTTAAATCCTGATCTTTTCGGAGTCGCTCAACTCCGAGGGCATTGCCGGGTTTGGTGCCTGGGACAATCGAAGGGCCGGGCATTTGACCGGGTTTGGTCGAGGGCAACATCGGCGGTCCGCCCGAAGATTTTTTAGAGTTGCTGCCCGGATCTTGAAAATATTGTGCGATGGCCTGTTTTACGGCGTTGTTTTGGGCGGTAATCCACATAACCATAAAAAAAGCCATCATGGCGGTGACGAAGTCCGCGTATGCCACTTTCCAAGCTCCGCCGCCATGGCCCGCCATGAGATATTATCCTTGGTGTTGGTTTATGGTCCGGATGATTCGACTTCTCTGAGCCAGTTGTCCATTTCCTCGCGGCTGGGCCGGAACTCGGTAACGACGCCTCGGCGGGCCTGTTCGAGCACGACCTTGGGCGACAGATCGCCCACAAATCCCGGAATGGCGGTGGCGATGATTCGCAGAAAGCCGATTTCGGCCGCGCTCAGGAACTCCATGCGCACGGCCATGGGGGCGAAGAATCCGTAGGACAACAGGATTCCCAGGAAAGTACCCACCAGGGCGGCGCCTACTTTTTCGCCGATCTCATCGACTGGTCCGTTGATGGAACTCATGGTGATAACGATCCCCAGCACCGCCGCCACGATGCCAAACCCGGGCAGTGCATCGGCCGTTTTACTTAACACGCCCATGGGTGCATGATGCTCTTCTTCAATAATCTTTAAGTCCTCTTCCAAGAGGGTGGGCAGTTTTTCCGGCTTTACGGTTCCATCCACAAGGGGCGTCAGAGCCCCGGTGAGAAAAGTCATGGCATGATGATTATTCACAAGTTTCGGATATTTGCCGAAGATGGAGCTTTTATGCGGATCGAGTATATGCGATTCCAGGGCCATGAGTCCGTCGCGGCGGGCAGTGCGAAACAGACTATACAGCATTTTGAACAGATCTTCGTATGAGCCTTTGTTGTACGGGGTTCCTTTCACGCATTGCAGGACTCCGCGAATCAGATCGACGAGGACCTTTTTGGGCGACATTACAATAAGAGCGCCAGGGCGGCGCCGCCGATGGTAAGAAACTCGGAGGGGTGGATGAGCGAGAGGATTTGACCCCCGGCCATGGCAAAGCCACCCAGCACCGCGCCTAGAACCACGATGAATCCAGCAATAACGAGCATCTTAAGGTCTCAGTGCCGACAAACGTGTAATGCCCCAGATTCATCAAATCCTCCCCGCCAATCTCTTAAGATATATAGCATGCAGAGATCTCCCGGCGCAATAAATAAATCTGACGAAAGACACGTGCGTGCGGATTGTGCGTTTAATAAGCATCTTAGGGGCGGCAGGGGCGCGTAAATATTGCTAATCGGGTCTCGCCGGCAAGCTACATTTGGTAGGCACGCCATAAAACCGCCGGGTAAAATCCATGGTGGTTTTGAATTCCCCACACCTGGGCCCAACGACCGTGGATAACTTTCCCGCCGTTTTATTCGATTACCGCGTATTACTGTTCACACTGCCACTGTTTATGTTGGCAAGGCAGACGGGGAAACTCCGTTTACACCCGGATCAGTCGGCCCCATGGTCATTTTTAATTTGGTTTGGACTGGGATATGGCCTGGCAGAATGTCTTACGCCGTGGTCGGTGGAACCGGCCGGGCCTTTCGCGATTAAAGTGATCCGAGCGGCGATCATGGCGCCTGCGCTGTTTGCGCTTTTGGAATTCGGACGGCGACAGGTTCGAATCGCCGGCCGATTGTTGCCGGGATTGTGGATTTATCCGCCGCTAATAGTTCTAATCCTAGCAGGCGCATTGCAAGGATGGGAAGGACTGGCGACGACTTGCCCTTTGGCGTTGGGAATTCCCGGCGGCCTGATGTCCGGGCTGGCCATGTGGCAGTTGTCGGGAAGTCACACCGGGCAAAAGCGAATTGGATTGCGGGCCGCGGCCGTGTCGCTATGGCTAGCCGTACCGGCCATAGTTATGGCCACGCCTAACACGCTTATGGCGCCGTTGACCGGGAACCGGGTGGCTGAATTTCTCGCATCCGCCGGGTACCTAAGCCAGGCGGTTCTGGCATTGTGCGCGCTGGGAGTTTGGACGGGTTTGGGAATATATCGGAGCCAACTCGATTCGACCGACGGTCGTTGCCGGCCGCTCCCACTTGGCTCAATTAGTGCCGCGATTGTGTTGTCGGCGGCCATTGGTTTTGCGGCGATGGATCGGGAATATTTATCCGAGGCCAACTCGCAAGACATTCCCACCGACGCCGTTCTGGCCGTGCTGACTCCGCAAGAGGCTTCTCAGCCCGAGTCGCATGCGAACCGGACTTGGGAACAAATAGTAGCCGACCGGCGGCATAAGGGTTTGAACTTTCTTAAAGGAGCCGCTCTGATTGCGGTCTGCCTGACCGGCGTCTACTATTGTTTAAACATCGGTTGGAAGCGCATTAAGACCCAAAAAGCAATGCGATACATCAATGAATCTTCGTAAAGCTTCTAACGAAATGAACTTATAGGTCAATATGCGTATCATTGCTTGCAAGCAATGGCACGCGTTCAAGCAAGCAATGGCACACGTTATTTTGTTAGAAGATCGTAGAATAATATAATTTCCGCACGGGGCCTCTAATCCGCAGGTTTTTTTTTGCCGATTGCCTGAACTAATTCGGCGCCGAAAAAAACGGTTGCGGCCGCGTAATAAACCCAAAGCATGATGGCAATAAAGGCCCCCACGACCCCGTATACGCCATAGTGCGTTCCGATGACCAAGGCGGCCAGGATTCTTCGGCCCGCCTCCCAAATGATCGCGGCCAGCAACCCTCCGCCGGCGGCCGCCTTCCACTGGACGGGCACTTTGGGCAGAATTTTATACAATATGGTGAACAGCAGCCAATCGGTCAGCACTGCGATCACGGCGGTCAACCGATACCAGAGTGTATCGGATTGGATCAGGTGAGTGGAAGCGAAGGTGTGCATGGTTGCCAGCGCCATGTTAAATAGGAAGGCCGCGATCACCAGGGTCCACACTCCCATTAACAGGAGAAAGGCGCGAAGGCGTTGGAAAAGTATGTGGCCGATGGCGGAGAGAATTCCCGTGTATTTCCGAGCGGGGATATTCCAAATGCGATCAAAGGCTTTTTCGAACTGGGCGAAGACGGCCATGGCTGCCAAGAGCAGGGTTATCAGGCCGACGGGGCCGCTCAGTGCGGCGTTTGTCTTCACCGAGGAGAGGGCGACTTCGACCTGGGCAGACAGTGAAGGCGCGACGTTATCGTTTAAGAGGGTCAATAATTGTTGTTGGGCGTTGATGCCCCAACCGGAGAACCGCAACAGGAATCCCATGAGCGAGAGGATCAAGAGCAGAAGAGGGAAGAAAGACAAGGCCATGTAATAAGAGGTCGCCGCGGCCAACCCGGCCGCATCGTCCTTGCACCAATTGGCATAGGCTTCGTAAAGTTTGCGATATATTTTTATAACGGCTTGAAAGAAAACGCCCATTCTCCCATCCTTTTACCGGCAATGTAGTAGGGTGCGTGAAACGCACCGCCCGCAATAGTTCCTGGTGCATTTCATGCACCCTACGAATCTTAAACAGGCAAAACAAAATGCACCGCGAAAATTGTGTTCACAGGGCAAGGATGCCCTCCCCTTGCCCTATCCCGGCATTATACCGAGACAAGCGTGCGAATCGCGGACCTTGCTCGCCCTGGGTTGTACGATAGAATACCAAAGATCGATTACATGATGCAAGATTAACAAGAGCATATAAATGAGTAAAAACCGCGAAGGCGATATGAACGAGAATCAGGAAAGCGAGCCGAAGGTCTTTCCGGCGGAACTGGTGGAGATCGTGCCCGCGGCGGGATGGCAATTCCAGGAACCGCCGCCCCAGCGAGTGGTTCGCAAGCGCCGGGCAGGACTGCCGCTTTTGCTGTTTGTCGCCACCTGTCTAAGCACCTTGATGGCCGGCATGAGTGAATCGGATTTGCATTCAAGCTGGACGCACAGGTTCCTTCTTGGACTGGAATATGCCGTTCCATTAATGACGATTTTGGTTTGCCACGAGATGGGCCATTTTATACAGGCCTGGCGAAACGGCGTTTACGCCTCGTTTCCTTATTTTATTCCCATGCCTGCGTCGCCCATTGGAACCATGGGCGCGGTCATCGCCATGGAAGCCAGGATGGGCCATCGTCGGGCGTTATACGATATCGGCATCACCGGCCCGCTTGCCGGGTTAATACCCACGGTTATTTTTTGCGTGTTGGGATTACATTGGTCAGTGCCGATCCATGGAAAAGGAGAACTGGGCGACCCTTTGTTGTTCAAGATTTTGATTTACTTGATGGGAATACAAATTCCTCACGGATATGATTTACTTTTGCATCCGTTTGCTTTTGCGGGCTGGGTCGGACTTCTGATTACCAGTTTGAATTTGATACCCATCGGCCAACTCGACGGCGGGCACGTGCTTTATGCCCTGCTTGGCAAAAAGGCCAATGTGGTTGCCCGAATTCTTTTGGCCCTGGCAGCCGGGGCGGTTGTGTTTTTTCAACTCTGGATGTGGATACTGATGATCTTCCTATTGATCATGATGGGCCCGTCGCATCCACCCACGGCCGACGACGAGGAGCCGCTGGGCTGGCCCAGGATTGTGCTGGGCTGGCTGACGCTGGCGTTCATTCCTTTTGGCTTTACACCCATTCCGTTTGGTATTGGGCAATAGCATGCGGGGAATGGATTTGAAAAAGGGCCATTAGAAATTTTGTGTCAAGCGGTGACACGGACTTCCAGTCCGTGAAGAAACACGGCCAAGATGGCCGTGCCACTTCAGCCCGACACAAAAATCCATACAGTCCTTTGAAAAGGGCCATGAAGACCTTTGGGTGATTCCGGCCGGCGAAAGGCGGGCAGCCAGGAGAAAGATGCTTATCGTGGGGGGTGGCAATGGAGTATTCCGGGGCGGTTTTTCTTGATGTCCTTATAAGGGCCGATAAGATCGTAAATTCAGAATTACCCACGCAATATTGACATAATTTTTCAATATCTTTAAAATGGGGGGGTAAAGGAATCGGGATAGAAAGTCTATTTTGAGCATTAAAAAGTCGATTTTACCCATATCTTTTTTCGACTTTTTTTATGAACGCTGAATGTTTGCAAGAACATTTTGCCCGTGTATCGAATGTCCTAAGGAACTCTAACATAACCTTCTATAAATACACCAAAGCCCTCACCCCCGGCCCCTCTCCCAAAGGGCGAGGGGAGATTTTGTTAGAGTCCCTAAATACTTTTAGAGATATATATATTGAGTTGGTTTTTTAATTGGAGGAGCAGCGATGGCTGGCTGGAATACGACTAAGACGAGCAAACGCATGGTCCTCAGATCGGCGTTCACGCTGGTCGAATTGTTGGTGGTGATCGCGATCATCGGCATATTGATTGCATTATTGATGCCGGCCATACAACAGGCTCGAGAGGCGGGCCGGCGCTCGCAATGCGTGAATAACTTAAAACAAATAGGCCTGGGCATAGAGGGATTTGAAAGCGCAAATAAAAAATTCCCCGCGGGGCGTAAAGGATGTGATGGGATTAAGAATGTAAGCGCTAATAGGTATCCTGCCGCAAGTCGACCTGCCTCGCTTGGTGACTCGATGCCTAACTATGTTGTAAACAATTGTGTTACTTGCGCTGACGATCCGCCGGAACAACGTTTAGGGTATAGCACTTTTGTAATGATCCTGCCTTTTATGGAACTGAAGACTTTATATGATAGTTTCGATTTGCCTAACCTTTGGCTTACTGCCACTGCTGTAGATCCAACTAGTCAAAACGGCACAGCAGTGTTACAGCGCCCGGCCGAGTTTGTTTGTCCTTCAGATCCAGGACCTCAGTTGACAATATTGGATGGCGATTTAAATGGCTCAATACATGATTGTCAGGGAACGGGCGCAACCGGAAGTTATGCCGTGGTTTTAGGATCCATGGGGCCGGATAAAAATTATACTTCGAATAATCCAGAAGTTAAAATTGATAACAACGGGCCATTCATTTATAAAAGGCAGTATTTACGAAAGGACATTGTCGACGGAGTTGCCCATACCTTTTTCGTTGGCGAGGGAAAAGACGGCCTGATTAAATGGTCGGCTGGAATGCGATATGCAACCATGCGAACTACCGCTAATCCAATAAATTCAATCCCGGGACAGGTGAGTTATTCTTGGACAGATTCAAATTCTTCTTTGCTACCGCATCCGATCTATACCGGTTCTTTTGGGAGCTATCACAAGGGCGGCGCCAGTTTCGTTTTTGGCGATGGGCACGTCACATTTATCATTGATTCAATCGATCCTATTTTATATCAAGCACTTTCCACTCGGGCATATAAAGAAGTCATTTCCGGAGAATATTAATATCTTATTCCCCTCTCCATTCGGGAGAGGGCTTGGGTAAAGGCGGGATTGGACCCACAGATATTGTATTTGAATTATATTTGTAGTTTACAATATTTTGATAGGTTTTAAATATGAAATGCTTATGCCGTTTCAGTCTTTTTTGGGCAGTGCTGTTGGCATTCTCCATTCTCTCGATAAGCGGCTGCGGCGATGATTTGCCAAAACGCGTTTCGGCATCGGGCCATGTGTTTATCGATGGCAAACCTTTAGAAATAGGTACCCTGTTTATTGAATCTCCAGGACAACGTTCATCTTATGCAACATTGGGCCCGGGAGGCAAATTTACAATAAGCACATTTTCCACGAATGATGGCATAATGCCCGGCAAACATAGAGTCGCAGTGATAAGCAAAGAAGATGTCAGCTCGAATACGGTAAAATGGTATGCTCCCAAAAAATACTTGGATGTAAACACTTCCGGCCTGGAAATCGATATTCCGAGTTCCACCAGCGATATAAAAATCGAGATCGCCACGGAACCCGAACAGAAATACCCCTTTATCGAAAAGGTAAAATAAGCGGGTAGTGGGTAGCCCAGGTTTGAACATGGGCGGCTCGGCCGCAAGATGTCTTTAAGTGGGTGGGGCGGTTCCGCCGCAAGAGGTCGAGAGGGAATTTCGAAATCTTGCCAAAACCTCTTGGGACTTCGTCCCACCGGTTCAAGAACCGGTGCTACCCGGTTTGTGCCTGCGGTTCAAGAACCGGCGGCTAGCCAGTACCCTCTTGCCGCAAGCCGCACCTAGCCTGTACCTCTTGCGGCAAGACGCACCGGTTCAAGAACCGGTGCTACCCATAATGTGCAAACGGTTCAAGGACCGGTGCTACTCATTCAACTAAATTTCATCGGCCGAGCGGAGCCAGGGGCGGATGGTTGGGTCGTAGGCGCAGGATTTCGGCGGGGGTGAAAAAGACGTCCATTTCGCGGCAGGCGGCTTCCGGTCCGTCGGAGGCGTGGACCAGATTCATTTGCTGGCTGGTGCCGAAGTCGCCGCGGATGGTGCCGGGCGCGGCCTTAAGCCCGTTGGTGGGACCGACCATTTCGCGGACCACGCGGACGGCCTCCGGGCCCTCGAGGATCATGGCCACCAGCGGCGAGGCGGTGATAAAGGCCTCGAGTTGCGGATACCAATTCTTTTTTACGTGTTCGGCATAGTGGCGGCGGGCCAATTCCTGGGTAACCCGCATTAGTTTCATGGCCACCAGGTTCAGGCCTTTTTCTTCAAACCGGGCGATGGTGCGCCCGATCAGCCGCCGCTGGACGCAATCCGGTTTAAGCAGTACAAGTGTCCGCTCCATGGCATTTTCCCAGGAGTTGATAATTTCGATGTGGCCAATCATCCTTATTCAGCCGCAAACACGGCTGTTCCAGCCGAGTTTGCTGGGTTTATGGACTGTGGAAAGGTTCATTGGCAATCTAGGACGCAAATGGACAATCTATTGATGTTTGCTTGGATAATGAGCCGGCAAATAAATCTTTTTACCCCATTTTTCGGCCGTCCGTTGGACGACAGCGGTTCATTTGCCATGCAAAGGTCGAAAAACTCAATAAACCACAGGTCAGATTTTAAACAATCCATCCAATGGTGAAAAGAGGGTTCATCATCAAGGGGGAAATTCCTTTTCCAGTTAAAATTAATTTAGCCACAGTGAGTATGGTTTAAAAAATCACAGCTTCTGCAATGAAAAGGAGCCGCCGGGTATTTTTTAAACCTTGATGAAGATAAATTCGATATGCGAATATTGATAAGGTGCGATTCCATGGCAGGCCATTAAAGCTGGGGGGGTTGCTCTCTTAATACGCAGGGTTTGCAGTGGATCGAAAATAAATCATACAATTCATTGTCGTAAAACAGTTGTTATGAACAATTCATGCAGTTAGATGTGGTTAGGTGCGTAGGTGCTGAAAAGTCGGCTTTTCATCATTGATTTGACTTACTATGTTTTTTTTCGATGATAAGTTAAGACTATGTTCAGTCTGATCCGGTTGCCGTATTCGTATAATGTTCTGGAGCCATATATCGACGCGCGGACGATGGAGATCCATCACGGCAAGCATCATAAATCGTACGTCGATAAGCTCAATGCCGCTTTAGCGAATTATCCGGCGCTTCAACGCTTAGGCGTATTGGAACTGATCCGATCGCTGGACAAGATACCCGAAGAAATTCGCACCGCGGTGCGCAACAATGCCGGCGGCGACGCCTGCCATACATGGTTTTTCACGGGCATTGGTCCGAACGAAGGCGGGGATCCCCGGGGCGCGTTGGGCGCGGCCATCGACGCCACGTTCGGCGGCATCGAACAATTTCGGCGGCAGTTTGCCCAAGCGGTGCTGGAGGTTTTCGGCTCCGGCTGGGTTTGGCTGAGCCGCGACGGGGCGGGAAAATTGCTCATCGAGACCACGCCCGGCAACGATAACCCCTGGATGTTCGGCCGCATCCCGATTTTGGCCTTCGACGTCTGGGAACATGCTTATTATCTTAAACACCAGAACCGGCGCGCAGAGGCCGTCGACGCCTGGTGGCACGTGGTCGATTGGGATCGGGCTGAAGAGCGATTCCAAACATAAGCGGCACGCGGCGAAGTTGTTTTTTCAGTTCTTTATATTGCAAATTGGCAATTGCAAATTTCGAATTGCAAATTGAACAACAGTATTTTCGCTTCGTTCAGAATGCCTTTGCGGCGAAATACAAGGCCGTATAAACCTTGGGATCGACGAGCAAACCTTGCTTGAGCCGTTCTTGGAGCCATGTTTCGACTTGATCCAAGGGAACCAGGCGGACGTGGATGTCTTCGGACTCGTCGCCGCCGCCGGGGCTTGACTTCTTTGCATCCAGGGCAAGATACATGGTATAGCGTTCGTTGGTCAGGCCGGGCGAGCTGGGGCCTTCGATAAGATGTTTCCAGCGCTGGGAAACACAGCCGGCTTCTTCCAGGAGTTCGCGCTTGGCGGCTTCGATCAAATCTTCTTCGCCCGTGCCCGGCTCGTCGCCCACCAGGCCGGCGGGCAATTCCACCACGCGGGCGTCCAAGGGGCGGCGATATTCCTCGATCAGCACCAACTGACCATCGGCGGTGAGGGCCGCAATTACCACCGCCATGGAAGTGTTCGTGCGTTCGACCCATTCCCAGCGTCCCCGGGCGACAAGGCGCACGTATTTGCCCTCGGCCAACACCCGGCGTTCGGTTTCATCATTCATCGTCATTTATTTCTAAATAGTCCCCTCTCCCTTTGGGAGAGGGTTAGGGTGAGGGCGCGTGAAATTTGACCGACGGTCGCCTTTCACTGCTTGAATATAATCCTTCGGCGCGAGGATTATTTGCAATCCGCGCATGCCCGCCGACACGGCAATCGCTGTCGAACTGTTCCATGCTTATATCCGCATACACCGGATAATCTTTTTTGCAGGCCAGGGCGGTAACTCCGCCGCGAATGTAACCGGTCAAGGGCTGCACCTCGCTTGAGATGCACCATATCCACGCGCTTGTTATCCGACAGGCGGGCGAGCGATTTTAGATCCACTTCCACGTCGCCGGGCACTACGGCCAATAATATTCCATGCTTATCGCCCCTTGCCACCAGGGTTTTAAACACCCGTTCAATGGGAAGCCCAACGCCCTGGGCGACCTTTTCCGCGCCAAGATCGTCGGGATCGACCGGATAGGAACACGTCTCATAGGCGATCCCCAGCTTATCCAAAATCCGCGTGGCGTTGGTCTTCATAAAAAAAGTCCCCTCTCCCTTTGGGAGAGGGCTAGGGTGAGGGATAGTGGAAAATTATTTAGCCTTCGATAGATCTTCCAGAACCTTCATTGCCGCCGTGTGCTGGGACTGCAGATCGTTCAGGCTATCGCGTTCTTTTTGCACAACTTCGGGCGGGGCGCGATCGATAAAGTTTTTATTTTCGAGTTTCTTTTCTTTAGCCGCGATAAAGCCGGCGAGTTTTTCCAATTCCTGCTTCTTACGCACAATTTCAGCCTCGACATCGATCAACTCGGCCAGATCGACAAAGACTTCCATACCTGATACGGTTACATTTGCACTTAAGGCGGGTGAAGTGACATTCGGCCCCCAATCCGTAGCCGTTGCCGCGGCCATTGATGCGAAATAGGGCTCCATCGGCTGTAGTAATTTTGGCGGTGGCCTCATCGCATTTAACGGAAAATTCTAGCCTGTGTTTTCGGCGGCACGTTCTGACGCATGCGGATGTCGCGAATCGCACGCAATACTTGTTGGAATTGGGCGAATTGGGCCTCGATTTCGGCGTTTTGACGCTTTGCGTCGAACTGGGGCCAGGGGGCGATCATGATGCTTTCGGCCGCCGGTTGGATTTTATCAATCCCGCGCTGCGGCGCAACTTGGGCCAGTCGCTGCCAAACGTCCTCGGTCAGAAACGGGATCATCGGATGCAGCAGCCTGAGCAGCGTATCGAGCGTATGGGCAAGCACCCGCTGGGCCGCGGCTCGTTGTGCCTCATCTTGCAGCCGGCCTTTGACCATCTCCAGGTAGAAACTGCAAAATTCGTCCCAGGCGAAATCGTATAGGGCCCGGGCGGCGTCGGCGTAGTGATACTCGGCCAAGGCGTCGGTGACTTGCTTGGTCACGGTGGCCAGGCGGCTAAGGATCCATTTATCTTCCAGGCGCAGTTCTTCATCTTGCACAATGCCCGGCGTGTAGCCTTCCAGATTCATCAAGGTGAATCGCGAGGCGTTCCATAGTTTGTTGCAGAAGTTGCGGGCCAACTTCGAAACGGTCGTTGACGACCGCGCCGCGCGGCAGGGCCTTGTCTTCGGGTTTTTCGGCCCATTGCGTGGAAAAAGGCTTGCCGCAGTGCCCGCATTTGATCCGCGGCAAAACGCGGTTTTCCCGGGTTTGCTCGATCATCTTGCCGCAACTTGGGCACTCGAACTCGACGGGCAGGCGAATGTCTTGCGTCTCGGTCGTCAGGTAGGCCAGGCCGAAACGCAGGGCGTCGGCCCCGAATTTATCCATCACGTCGATCGGATCAACGCCGTTGCCCTTCGACTTCGACATCCCTTCGCCGTAACCGTCGAGGATTTTCGGATGGATGAAGACTTCGTGGAACGGGACTTTGCCCACGTTTTGCAGCCCGGTCAATACCATGCGGGCGACCCAGAGCGTAATAATGTCGCGATTCGTTATGAGCACGCTGGTAGGATAATAATATTCCAACTCCGGCGTTTTCTCGGGCCAGCCTAAAGTCGAGTGCGGCCAAAGGGCGGAACTGAACCAGGTGTCGAGAACATCCGATTCCTGATCGCTCATTACGGATATATTGCTCCATAGATATTTATCAACGATATCTTCCCGACTTCCCGAAGTGAGATAGGGCACATAAAGGTCTTTCTCATTTGGCCCCAAGGATCTTGCCATATGATGACGTTTATAGAATTGATCAATTTCTTTAGACAGCCTTTTCGGTACGTGCACAGATGTAATACGTAACATTAGAATATTCGGTTGGTATGATCGCTACCTCATCTTTTATGCCAAAAGCACTACAGAAATTGTCAAACGCCTCAAAAACACTTTTCGACTTGCCTCAGTGCTTGCACGCATTCCAGATTCATCAATATCACTGTTTTTAAGAAATCCGACCTTCCACACTGGAATTTGATGTCCCCACCAGAGTTGGCGGCCGATGGGCCAGTCGCGTTTTTCGCCGAGCCAGTCGAGATAGCCTTTGGCGTAGCGGTCGGGAATGATTTTCACTCGGCCGTCGGTTACGGCGTCCATGGCCGATTGGGCCAACTCGTCCATTTTGACAAACCACTGGTCGGTCAAATAAGGCTCAATGGGAGTTTTCGAGCGGTCGCTGTGGGCAATTTCTATCTGCCGATCCTCGATCTTTTCCATGAGGCCGAGTTTTTCCAGGTCGGCGACCACGTTATCGCGGGCTTGCATCACGGTCTGGCCTTGATACGGCCCGGCCTCTGCGCTTAATGTGCCGTCAGGATTCAGGATATTCGGCATCGACAAATTGTTGCCGCAGCCCACGTCGTAGTCGTTCGGATCGTGCGCGGGTGTGATTTTCACGCAGCCGGTGCCCAATTCGGGCTTTGCCCACACGTCGGCAATTAGCGGAATCGGCTTTTTCAAAAGCGGTAGCTCTACCTTTCGTCCGTCGAGGGCCATGTCGCGAAGCTTTTCCAGATACGGCAACATTTCACGGCGGCGGCGCTGGACTTCGTCCAATTGTTCCTGGATTGCCGGCTTATCTTTTGACGGGGCTGCCGCCAGGCGTTCTTTTAATTCGGCCTCGGCCGCTTTAAGGGCTTCGGCCGGATGGGGATGCACTGCCACGGCCGTATCGCCGAGCATGGTCTCGGGGCGGGTTGTGGCCACGGTGATGTGCTTGGGTTCGCCCGGTTTTGGATCAATTATCGGGTAATTGATGTACCAGAAATGGCCATCGACGGTTTCGTGGAAGACTTCGTCGTCGCTGACGGCCGTTTGCAGGAACGTGTCCCAATTGACCAGGCGCTTGCCGCGATAGATTTTGCCGTCCTTGAACAGCCGGAAGAACGTTTCACGCACGGCCCGGGCGCAAACTTCATCCAGTGTAAATCGCGTTCGCTGCCAATCGCAGGAACAGCCCATCTGTTTTAGTTGGCCGATGATCCGCGATTCATAGTCGTTTTTCCACTGCCAGATGCGACTGACCAGGCCTTCACGGCCCAGTTCATGGCGCGAAAGTTTTTCCTCTGCAAGCAGACGGCGTTCGACCACGGCTTGGGTGGCGATGCCGGCGTGATCGGTGCCGGGCATCCATAGGGTTTCAAAACCTTGCATACGTTTTTGGCGGATGAGGATGTCTTGCAGGGTGTTGTTCAGGGCATGGCCCAGGTGCAAGGCGCCGGTGACGTTTGGCGGGGGAATGACGATGCAGTACGGCTTTTTTTCCGGATTAGGCTCGCTGTGAAAATAGCCCTTTTCCTCCCAAAAAAGGTACCATTGCTTTTGGGCGGCGGCATGATCGTATTGCTTGGGGAGGTCGGTTTAGCGTGGTGTTCATGTTATCAGTTGTCAGTTAACAGTAATCAGTTCTTGGATTATAAATTGGGTAAATAGGACTTATGAGACTAATGGGACCAATAGGACAGATATTGTTCTCGATGGTTCTTTGCTAGGCGGAACCGCAAGCGGTTTCATTTAAAATCCCAACTGTCGGCTTTCGTCTTCTTTTTCCTCGTCTTTGCACAATTTGTACTCGAAGCTGTCGACCAGTGCGATCCAGCTTGCTTCGATGATATTTTCGCTTACGCCGACGGTGCCCCAGACGTCGTTTTCGTCCTGGCTTTCGATGATAACGCGGACTCCGGCGGCGGTGGCGGCATCGGAGTTTATTACCCGGACTTTATAATCGACTAGGTGCAATTTGGCCAGGTTGGGGAAACTGCCGTTAAGGGCCTTTCGCATGGCGGCGTCCAGGGCATTTACCGGGCCGTCGCCTTCGGCCACCTCGTGCCGGACAACCTCGCCGATGCGGATTTTCACGGTGGCCTCGGTGCGAATCTGGCCGTCGTACTCATTCTCCACGTTTACGTGATAGCTTATCCGCTCGAAATGCGGCCGGAACGTGCCCGTGCACTTGCGCACGAGCAGGTCGAACGAGGCGTCGGCGGCCTCGAACTGGTAGCCGGCGTTTTCCATGGAAACCACCTTGGCCAGGATTTGCTCCATGAGTTTGGGATCGGAGGGGATATTGTGCCGGCCGGTGAGGGCTTCGATGTTCGATCGGCCGGACAGTTCGCTTACCAGAATCCGCCGTTCGTTGCCCACCAGTTCCGGATCGAGGTGCTCGTAACTGGCCGTATTTCGGGCGATGCCGCTGACGTGCATTCCGCCCTTGTGGGTAAATGCGCTCTTGCCCACAAACGGCTGATTGGCGCGGAAGTTCATGTTGAGCATTTCGTACATGAAGCGCGACAGTTCGGTGAGATGCCCGATGCCGCCGGGTTTGAGCACTTCATAATCTTTTTTCTTGACTGCCAGGTTGGCGATCACGGAGATCAGGTCGGCATTGCCGCAGCGTTCGCCGAAGCCATTGACGGTTCCATGAACGTGCACGGCGCCGGCATCGACGGCGGCCAGGGTGTTGGCCACGGCCAGATCGCAGTCGTTGTGGGTATGAATGCCTACCGGCACGGACAAGGCGGCGACAGCGGAGCGGGTGATTTCGGCGATTTCCTCGGGCATAGTGCCGCCGTTGGTGTCGCAAAGCACGATCAGGCCTGCGCCGGCCTGCGCGGCGGTTTGGATGGTTTTAAGCGTATATTCTGGATCGGCCTTGTAGCCATCGAAAAAATGTTCGGCGTCGAAAATCACATGGCGGCCGGCGGCTTTCAGATAGGCGACGCTGTCGGCGATCATGCGGAGGTTCTCGTCCAGCGTGGCCCGGATGACCTCGGTGGCATGGAAGGCCGATGATTTGCCCACCAAGGTTATAACGGGGGCCTGCGAGTCGAGCAATGCGCGGATGCCGGGATCGGCCTCGACGTTGATATCTTTGCGCCGCGTCATGCCGAACGCGCAGACCTTCAGATGCTTCAAGCCCAATTCGCCGACACGCTGGAAATATTGGGCGTCTTTTTCGTTCGAGGCCGGGTAGCCGCCCTCGATGAAATCGAAGCCCAGGTCGTCCAGGCGCTTGGTCAGTTCCAGCTTGTCCAAGAGCGAGAAACTGATGCCTTCGGCCTGGGCCCCGTCGCGGAGCGTGGTGTCGTAAATTTCGATGCGTGGCATTGGATTACCTCAGTGGGCAGAGGTCAGGGTTCAGGGTTCAGAACTTGAGCGAAAAATTTAACTCACTGTTGGGGCGGCAGTTTAACTGCCGCCCCAACTTTAAAACGTTTCCATCAAATCCTGAACCCTGACCACTGAACCCTGAACCCTTAAATAAAAAAACCCCAAGGCCGTTTTTGGCCTCAGGGCTTGGTTAATCGGTCGTATGCCGGAAAGCCCTTTGGCCACGTTATCCAATAATAATGACTACTACTACGCCAACAAAAGCGAGTATTTTGCCAAATATCGGATTTGCGACCAGGGTAAACATGTTCCGGCAGGTGAGTTTATTGGATTCTTATCTAAAACTCGCAATTATTCAAATCTACATGCTTTTATTGCGATTGTCAACCGCAGGCACCACCCTTTTGGCGGGGATCGCGAGATTTATACTATTTGTAAAACCGCTTTGAGTAGTCACGGTTAATTGTGGCCAATGGCAGCGCGCGACCATGGTTGACTTACTCCTATCTACTTTTCCGTTTTTTCCGGGCTTCGATGACGCGCATGATTTTATCCACGGTTTTTGGAGTGGCCGTGTGCTTGCCTGTTTCGATTCGCGAGAGGGTTTCTTGGCGAATGCCCGCCAATTCGGCCAATTTCTGTTGACTAAGCCCGACGGATTTTCGCTCTCGGATCAAATCCCGGGCCAGAGAAATTCGAGCGTACTCCAAGGCCGGAATGCGGCCGTTCTTATCCGGCTTGGGCAGTGGCGGCAGTTCCTCATTGCCCACTGTTAATGCCTCGCCCGCCTCGCGACATAAGCGGTCGTATTCGATTTCGGGCAATAAGACAAACCGCTTGCCTTCCACTTCGATATGTTGTAAACCGATCATGTTCATTTACTCCTCATAAAAACCATCGCGGTGTCCCACCCGCTCAATAATTACTTCCGCACCTTTAACGTAAAATTGCAGTCGATAATCTCCCGTACGAATTCTATAACGGCCCGCGAGATTTCCCCGCAGCGGCTTTGCTCCGCTTGTGTTCGGCCAATGTTCCAGACGTTCGATAATAGTAACAACGCGAGACTTGATCCGCGCAGGCAATCGGGCATATTGTTCCGCGGCTTCCAATTTAAAGGTCACTCTGGCCATGACATAATTATGACATGTTTATGACATTTGTCAAGTTCACTTTTTGCGACCACGATAGCCGAGCAGTCCATGCACTCCGTGCATGACAATATTGATGAATAGATAAGCTGTCATCCCATCGCTGGGATAATTGTCAGGCACGGTGTGCCAGATCTACTGACGCTTTATAGGTCCAACTTATATTCACTGGCCATTTTTTTGACTGTTTCTTTTAGCCCGGGATTCAATTGTATGGCCTTCCGCAGATCCTTTTTAGCGTCTTCCTTTTTTCCTGATGTGACGTAAGCAAATCCTCGGCCCAAATGAGCAGTGGCATCTTTCGGGTTGAGTTCGATAGCCTTGTTGAAGTCAGAAATCGCTTCGGTTAATTTGCCTGATTTGCCATAGGCAGACCCTCGAATAGTATAAGCCGCGGCCAATTTTGGGTTGAGTTCGATAGCCTTGTTGAAGTCAGAAATCGCTTCGGTTAATTTGTCTGATTTGACATAGGTGGTTCCTCGGTTATAGTATGCATCGGCAAATTTTGGGTTGAATTCGATGGCTTTGGTGTAGTCAAATATGGCTTCTTTTTGATGGCCGGATATGTCATATATATTTCCTCGGTTATTATACGCATTATCTAATTTTGGGTTGAT
Source organism: Pirellulales bacterium (assembly GCA_963844755.1). GTDB lineage: Bacteria > Planctomycetota > Planctomycetia > Pirellulales > Thermoguttaceae > JBEKIK01. The sequence goes on along the minus strand of CAWJPM010000001.1, from coordinate 51,536 downwards.
CTCGATGGCCTTGCTATAGTCCGAAATCGCTTTGTCTAATTTGCCAGAACCTTGATAGGCAATTCCTCGATTACAGTATGCCTTGTCTAATTTTGGGTTGAGATCGATGGCCTTATTGTAGTCTGAAATCGCTTTGTCTAATTTGCCTGAATCTTTATAGGCATTTCCACAGTTATAGTAAATAATAGCGACAAGCTCATTTCTATTCAGTAGTTGAATTTTTGGATGGATATCCAGACGATTATTCTTATCTTTAAGTCCCCAGTAATTACCTATCTTGCTGTACTCTTCCGTGAATAAAAATGTTTTGCTAACACAATCTCTTAATGTTTCTACCTGCATTGCCTTGCCATTATGCAGGCCGACTGCACAGGCAACATGATTCAATCTCGCAGGCGTTTGCCCTTTAGAATGTTCCACAACATCAATGACCTGTATTGTCAATCCCATGGAATTGCCCAATATATATAACAATTGAGAATAACCAAGGCACGTTGCTTTCTTTTCTTTAACGACAAGAGCCAGATCAAAGCATTTAAAATTATTATCATCTAGTAATTTCTTTTTTTACCGTTTGTGCGAGGCGGTTTACTACCTCTTCTTCCACTTGGGCATATTGGTTCGGGGAAATCTTTTTTTGATTTACGTCTTGTGTGGCCTGAGAGAGTTTTTGATACAAGAGATCGCATTTCCAGGGGTGGACCATCTTGACGAAATCCGACGCCACCTGGTCCGAATAGTCTAAGTCCTTGACCGACTGATAGATTTTCTTCTCAAGATCGGCGGATACATTTGAAGCGGAGGGGCTATTGTTGGCCGTCGGCTCTTCGGCACATAATGCTTGTCTGATGGGCAATAATTGGGTTGCAAGGGCAATGATGCAGGCCAGCAATATCCGACCCAGATAAGACGAAATCGTACCGAATTGCCGCTCCATTTTTTTATAGAACCATTGTTGCGCCATGGTTGTGCGATCCAATTACGAGGTTCCGAAAAGATTAAAACATTACGCCACCACCCAATAGTATAGTCGAGTGCTTTCAGTACATCAACTATCCACAGGCGGACGGCAGTGATTTATCTGCCTTTTTTCGGGTGTTTGCGTTTTGATTTCGCGTGCCGTTTTAAGGCTCGGTCAATTTTTTCGACGGTACGAACTGTCGGGGAGTGCTTGCCTGATTCCAGTCTGCTAAGAGTTTCCTGCCGAAGTCCGGCAAGCTTGGCTAATTGTTCCTGGGTCAAACCCAATGCATGCCGCTCTTTTATAATGTCCCGCGCAATTGAGACGCGAGCGTAATTCAGTGCGGGCCGATTGCCATTTTCATCGGCCGGAGGATAAGCCGGCAAATTTGATTTCATTTTACTTTCCTGTTTGCCTAGTTCATAAAATAAAAAGAAATATTGTGACTTTAATATCAAAATTGGGATCAATTTTTAAAAGGATAATTTTTCAACTCGAAATATCGAAAGTGCGAAAAATCGAAAGAGCACATAAAGATATAACTTTTTAGGAATGATATTAATAGTTCTTTTTCGTTTTTTCGTCCTTTCGATCTTTCGTGTTTGCCTGATTTTGATGTCAAAGTGCCATGATTATCCAAATGTTTTATGATGTCAGCAGGAGTTTGCCAGGATTTTGCAGGAGGTCGATCACGTCGTTGAGGAAGCGGGAGGCGGCGGCGCCGTCTACCAGGCGGTGGTCGAAGGATAGGCTTAGGGGGAGCATCAGGCGGGGTTCGATTTTTTCGTCGCGGACCACGGGCAGCCAGCGGGAGCGGCCTAGAAGCAAAACGGCCACTTCGGGATGATTGATGATGGGCGTGCTGTACGTGCCGCCGATCGCGCCCATGTTGCTGACCGTAAAAGTGCCGCCGCGGAGGTCGTCGACCGAAAACGCCACGGACCGGGCCTTTTGGGCCAGGGTGTTTAGCTGCTGGGCGATCTGGGGGATGCCGAGGCGGTCGATCTTGCGCAATGCGGGCACGACCAGGCCGCGGGGCGTATCGACGGCTATGCCGATATTGATATATTCCTTGTAAATCACCTCTTCCTTTTCGTCGTCGATGCTGGCGTTTAACGTGGGGTGTTGCTGCAAGGCCATGGCGACCGCCTTGAGGACGAAGGGCATGACGGTGAGTTTTACGCCCGCGCCGATGTAACCTTGGGGGATGTTTTTTCGCAGATGCTCGAGGTCGGTTATGTCGGCGTCGTCGAAATTGGTGACGTGCGGGATGATCGAGGCGGATTTTGCCGTCTGGGCGGCGATGGTGCGGCGGATTTTGGGCATTTTTTCGCGGCGGATTTGGCCCCAGACGTCGGTGCCCGGCTCGCCGGGCGGGATAACGCGCTGCTGTCCTGACGGAGCAAAAGCCGGCTGGGCTTGCGCGGCTGCGGCGGTCTTGACGTCTTCGGGCGTGATTCGGCCGCGCTTGCCGCTGCCGGTGACCTGGCGAATATCGAGGCCGAACTCGCGGGCAATGCGGCGGGCTGCCGGGCCGGCGGGAATTATTTCTTCGGCGGCAGTTGCACCACCACTGCTTTTATCCGGGTGCGGCAGTACAACTGCCGCACCAACGCTAGATGTCGGAGCATCGCTGAATTTGCTTGCACCGGTTGTGGCTTCGGGCAGCGGCTTGGCGGTTTTCTGTGGGGCAACAGCAGGCTGTGCGGGTTTTGGCGGCGGGGAGGCGGCAGGCGTTTCGGCCTCGGACTGAATGGTCAGCAGCGTTTGGCCGACCTTGACCGTTTGTCCTTTTTTCACGTGAATTTTGGCTACTTTGCCGCCGTAAGGGCAGGGAATTTCGACGACGGCCTTGTCGGTCTCCATTTCCAAAACGCCGTCGTTGGCGGCGATCACGTCGCCTTCGCGGACCAGAATGTTAACGATGTCGCCGCTTTCCACGTTTTCGCCGAGTTCGGGAAGTTTGAAGTCGATGTTCATGGTTAGAAAGTTTTCAGTTATCAGTTTTCAGTTGTCAGTTATTTATAAAAGGCAAGAAATTGGAATTGCCAGTAACAAATTGATCTAGTGTTATGGTTGTTCAATTTGCATTTTGCAATTGACAATTTGCAATAGAACAATCAGGCAAACATGGGATTTGGTTTATTGGGATCGATATCTAAAGTTTTAATTGCGGCGGCGAGTTTATCGCGGGGATATTGTTTTTTATTGGATAATTGATATAGGGCCGTCAGGGCGATGTTTTCGGCGTCGACCTCGAAAAAGCGGCGGAGTTCCCGGCGGGCTTCGCTCCGCCCGAAACCGTCGGCGCCCAGCACGGCGTAATCGGGACCGACCCAGGAGGAAATGCTCAGCGGCACCGCGCTTACATAATCGGATGCGGCCACGATCGGGCCGGAATCGGCTTGGAGGACCTCGGCAACATAGGGTTTGCGGGGAGTTTCATTGGGATGCAGGCGATTGTGATGATCGGCGTCCCGGCCGTCCATGTACAGGGCTTTATAACTGGTTACGCTATAGACCGTGCTGGAGACGTCGAAGTGTTTTTCGAGCAGTTCCTGGGCCCGTAGCGATTCGCGCAGAATAGCGCCGCTGCCGAAGAGGCGGACTTTGGGTTTATTCGGCCCGAGATCGCGCGTGGGAGAGTTTATAAATTCCGCGGCAGATTCCCTCGGTCGAGCCCATGGGCAGGATGGGCATGGCGTAGTTTTCGTTCATCAGCGTGATGTAATAGAAAACATCCTGCTCTTCGTAATACATGCGGCTCAGGCCGTCGAGAACGATCACCGCCATTTCGTAGGCATAGCAGGGATCGTAGGCGCGGAGGTTGGGGTAGGCCAGTGCATAGAGGTGACTGTTGCCGTCTTGATGTTGGAGGCCTTCGCCGGCCAGGGTGGTGCGGCCGGCAGTTCCGCCCAGGACGAAACCGCGGCAGCGCATGTCGCCGGCGGCCCAAATCAGGTCGCCGATCCGCTGGAAACCGTACATGGAGTAATAGATGAAAAAGGGGATCATGCTGATGCCGTGGCTGGAATGCGAGCTGGCGGCGGCGATGAACGAGGACATGGAGCCGGCCTCGGTGATGCCTTCCTCGAGGATCTGGCCGTTTTTTGCCTCGCGGTAATAGAGGATGGTATCGGAATCGACGGGCTCGTAAAGCTGGCCCACGTGCGAATAGATGCCGAACTGGCGGAAGAGCGATTCCATGCCGAAGGTGCGGGCCTCGTCGGGCACGATGGGCACGATGTAACGGCCGATGTTTTTGTCGCGCAAGAGGTGCGTCAGCAGGCGGACGAAGGCCATGGTGCTGGAGACCTCGCGTCCTTCGCTGCCGGCGAAATATTCGGCGAAATCTTCCCATTTGGGCGGCTTGAGTTTAATGGTGGGCGAACGCCGCCGGGGCACGAAACCGGCCAGGGCCTTGCGATGTTCGCGGAGATACTGCATTTCCGGGCTGTCATCGGGCGGTTTGTAAAATTCGGCGTGGGCGGCGGTCTCGTCAGATATGGGAATGTCGAAACGGCGGCGGAATTCGACCAGTTCCGCTTCGTTGAGTTTTTTTTGCGAATGCGTGACGTTGCGGCCCTCGCCGGCCTCGCCTAATCCATAGCCTTTGATGGTATGCGCCAGGATGACGGTGGGCGAGCCGCGATGTTCGACGGCCGCTTTGTAGGCGGCGTAGACTTTGGCCGGATCGTGCCCGCCGCGGTTGAGTTTCAGTATTTCCTCGTCGCTTAAGTCGGCGACCAATTCTTTGAGGCGGGGATCGACGCCGAAAAAATGCTCGCGAATGTAAGCCCCGGAACTGACGGTATATTTTTGAAATTGGCCATCGACGACTTCGCCCATGCGGCGGACCAGGAGTCCGTCTTTATCTTTGGCCAGGAGCGGATCCCAAGCGGAGCCCCAGATGACTTTGATCACGTTCCAGCCTGCGCCGCGAAATGCGCCTTCCAACTCCTGGATGATTTTTCCGTTGCCGCGGACCGGGCCGTCGAGGCGTTGGAGATTGCAGTTGACGACGAAGATCAGGTTATCGAGTTGTTCGCGCGCGGCCAGGGTGATTGCACCGAGTGATTCGGGTTCGTCGCACTCGCCGTCGCCCAAAAAGGCCCAAACGCGGGAGGCCTCGGCGTCGGGTTTTATGCCGCGATCCACAAGATAATGGTTAAACCGGGCCTGGTAGATGGCCATGATCGGCGCCAAGCCCATCGAGACGGTGGGAAATTCCCAGAAATCGGGCATGAGCCAGGGATGCGGATATGAAGACAGGCCCGGGGTGGGCTGCAATTCGCGGCGGAAATTTTTGAGTTGATCTTCGCTGAGCCGGCCCAGCAAATACGCCCGGGCGTAAACTCCCGGCGAGGCGTGCCCCTGGAGATAAACCTGATCGGGCGGGAGCGGGCCTTCCTTGCCGCGGATAAAGTGGTTGAATGCCACTTCGTACAAAGTGGCCGACGAGGCGTAGGTGGAGATGTGCCCGCCGATGCCGTGACTTTGCTTGTTCGCCCGGACCACCATGGCCATGGCGTTCCAGCGGATGATGCTTTTTATGCGGCGTTCGATTTCGCGGTCGCCGGGATATTCGGGCTGATCTTCGAGGGGAATGGTGTTTATATAAGGAGTGGTGGAGACGCTCGCGAAACGCACGTTCCGCGAAAAGCCATGATGCTTCAAGCGGGTGAGAAGATAAGCGGCGCGTTGGGGTCCGGCCGTGGAAATGACGTAGTCCAAGGCATCGAGCCATTCGGCCGTTTCGCGGGGATCGTCGTCCTGGGTAAGCAGCGGCGAGAGCCCGGCGGGCAGCGTGCCGTCCGGGAATTTATCTGTTTTTGCCGGGTCTTTCATAATTTTTCCGTAGGGTGCGTGAAACGCACCGTTTTCTATGGTGCGTTTCACGCACCCTACAAAAACAACCGAATCTATGAGATAATCATGTATATTCTATTCATAAAAACAATTTTGACTATTGGTGCAATAAATAAAATCATAAAGGAGACAAATTCGTGGCGGAACCGATTATAAGTGTTTCGGGATTGCGGGGAATCGTGGGCGAGACTCTTACCGCGGAGGTGGCCGTCCGTTATGCCACGGCTTTTGCCGCTATCGCGCCGCCGGGCGATATTTTTATCGGACGCGACAGCCGGCCGTCGGGAGAAATGCTGTCGCAGGCCATTCAGGCGGGATTGCAGGCCGTGGGACGCAACACCATCGACGGCGGCATCATGGCAACGCCGACCGTGGGAGTGCAAGTTATGACTTGCCGGGCGGTCGGGGGCATCCAAATAACGGCCAGTCATAATCCGTCGCCGTACAACGGGCTGAAACTGTTTTCGGCCAAGGGACGCGTTATCCCGTCCGGATTGGGAAAACAAGTTCTGGAGCGATATCGAGCGGCCAAGCCCGGCCGGGTTCGAACAGGAAAAGTCGGGCATAGGTTCATCTTGCGAAGATGCAATCGGCGAACATTTATCGGCGGTTTTGGAAATTGTCGATCCCCAGCGGATCAGGCGGCGGCGTTTCCGAGTGGTTTTGGATTCCAATCATGGGGCTGGGCGGAATTTTGGGGCGGCGATTGCTGGACGAACTTGGCTGTGATGCGACGATACTAGGAGAAGAACCCAGCGGCGAATTTGCGCACACGCCCGAGCCGATAGCGGAAAACCTTGCCGGCGTGTTAAAGGCCGTGCCCGAGGCCGGGGCGGATATTGGCTTTTGCCAGGACCCGGATGCCGATCGGCTGGCTGTTATCGACGAAAGCGGTCGATACATCGGCGAGGAATACACAATCGCCCTTTGCGCCGATCATATTCTGCGGCATCGGAAGGGGCCGATCGTGACGAATTGTTCGAGCAGCCGGATGTCGCAGGATCTGGCGGAAAAATACGGCGTGCCGTTTTATCGATCGGCGGTGGGCGAGGCGAATGTGGTCGATGCCATGATCGCCCACGAGGCGATTTTCGGCGGCGAAGGCAACGGCGGGCCAATCGATCCGCGAGTAGTATTGGTCCGCGACAGTTTCGTGGGCATGGCTTTGATACTTGGACGCCATGGCCGAGCGGGAAATTAAGATCAGTCAATTGGCCGGCGAACTGCCGCGTTATGAAATCGTAAAGACCAAGATCGCCCTGGCGCCGGAAAAGATTCCGGCCGCTTTGGACGCCCTGGAAAAGCATTTTTCCGACGCAAAATCCGACCGCCTGGACGGCCTGCGCCTGGATTGGCCCGGCCGCTGGCTTTTGGTGCGCGGGAGCAACACCGAGCCGATAGTCCGAGCAGTGGCCGAAGCGCCTTCGGCGGACGAAGCAGCCAAGTTATGCAAGATCGCGGGAGAGGTATTGGCGAAGATATAATACACCGTGATTTTAAAAACATCCCTTCGGTACAAAAGCCAAACGTGTATTCATTATCTGGCCGCAATGCGGTCTTTACCGACGAACGGCCGCAGGACTTCGGGGATGACGATTGAGCCGTCGGGTTGCTGGTAGTTTTCCAGGATGGCGATGATTGCGCGGCTGACGGCGATGGCGGTGCCGTTTAGGGTGTGGAGGAAGCGGGTGCCTTTTTGGTCTTTGGATTTATAGCGGATATTCAGTCGCCGGGCCTGGTAATCGGTGCAGTTGCTGGTGCTGGTGACTTCGCCGAATTCGCCGCGGCCGGGCATCCAGGCTTCGAGGTCGAATTTGCGATATGCCGGTCCGCCCAGGTCGCCGGTGGCCGTGTCGACCACGCGATAGGGCACGCCCAGTCCGTCGAAAAGTTTGCATTCCATGTCGCGGAGATGATCGAGCATTTCTTCGCTTTTCTCGGGCAGGGTGAAGGCGAACATCTCGATCTTGGTGAATTGGTGGACGCGATACAGGCCGCGCGTGGCCCGGCCGTGCGCGCCGGCCTCGGTGCGGAAACAGTGGCTGATGCCACAGAATTTCAGAGGCAAGTTTTCGGCCTCGATGATCCGGCCGGCCAGCATTCCGCCCAGGGTGATTTCGGCCGTGGCCACGAGGCTCAGATCGGAGTTTTCGATGCTATAGATTTGCGTTTCCGGTCCGCGGGGGATAAAACCGATGCCTTCCAAGACGCTGTTGTGGGCCAGATCGGGTGTGGCGACCGGCGTGAATCCTTCGCGCATGAGCACGTTGACGGCGTATTGCTGCAACGCCAGTTCCAGGAGCACGGCCTCGTTTTTGAGGAAATAAAATCCGTGGCCGGCTACGTTGGCGGCGCTCTCGAAATCGACCAGGTCGAGTTTTTCGGCCAGTTCCACGTGATCCAGCGGTTTAAAGTCGAATTTCGGCAGCGGGGTTTTGCCGCGGAATAGTTCCAGATTGGATTTGTCGTCCACGCCGAAGGGCGCTTGGGGATGGGATAGATTGGGGATCGAGCGGTGGATTTTATCGAGTTCGACCGCTATGGCGTCAATTTCGGCTTGAACGGCCTGGTTTTTTTCCCGCAATTGGCGGCCTTCTTCCTTGCGTGCTTCGCGCTGGGCCGTGTCTTTGGCCTGGCCGATGGATTTTGAAACCTGATTCGCCTGGCGGTTGAGGTCCTCGACTTCGGCCTGCAATTGTTTTCTTTTTTCTTCGAGGGCGACGAAGCGATCGACATCGACCTTAACACCGCGGTTGACGCAGTTTTGTTTGACCAGTTCGGCGTTTTCGAGAATGAATTTACGGTCGAGCATGGGAAGTTTACAGTTTTTAAGTTTACAGTTTTACGATTTACAGTGCGAAACCGCAAGCGGTTTCATACACCATTCATATCTCATCGATTATTATTCACAAAACTGGGCAATAAATTGCCCAGCCCTCAAAGTTAACCTGCCGGCTGCCTACTTCATCCTTTTTTAATCTTACTCAGTTCCTCCCACAGTATCGCGCTGGCTTTTATGCCGCGATGGAAATCGGCCAGGGCGAATTTTTCGTTGGGGCTATGGGCATTATCGTCGTCTTGGCCCCAACCGAGCAATAGCGTTTCGGCCTTGAGTTTACTGCTGAAATCGGCCACTATGGGTATGGAGCCTCCTTCGCGGGTAAATACCGGGCGGCGGCCGAAGGCATGCTCAATCGCGCAGGCGGCGGCTTCGATATAAGGGCTGTCCAAGGGAACCATCACTGCTGAACTACCGTGCGAGTCGATCAGTTCGAATCGGATGCCAGGCGGGCATAACTGGTTCAGTTTTTGATTCAGGCCGGCAGTGATTTTTTCCGGATTCTGATTGGGTACGAGGCGGAAACTGATTTTAGCGCCGGAAGTGGAGGGCAGGACGGTTTTTGCGCCTTCGCCCTGATATCCGCCGAAGATGCCGCAGATATCGAAGGTGGGCCGGGCCCAGCGGCGCTCCAAGGACGTGTAGCCCTGTTCGCCCACGGCCGCATCAACGCCGATTTGCCGGAAGAAACCGGGCTCGTCAAAGGGCAGGGCGGCGAACTCTTTTCGCTCCCGATCGGTAAGCGGCACAACGTCGTCGTAAAAGCCGGGGATCTGAACCCTGCCCTGGTTGTCGATCAACCCGGCTAAAATTTGCGTCAAGGCATTGGCCGGGTTGGTTACCGCGCCGCCGAACGATCCGGAATGCAGGTCGTGATTCGGACCGGTCAGGCGCAGTTCATAACACATTATGCCGCGTAATCCATAGCAAATGGCGGGAACGCCTGGGGCGAATTGATTTCCGTCGCTAATGACCGCACAATCGCATGCCAGGCGGTCGGAATGTTTTTCCAGGAATTTTCCTAGGGCGTGGCTGCCCACTTCTTCTTCGCCTTCGACGAGAAATTTCAGGTTTATGGGCAACTTGCCGACCGTTTTGACCCAGGCTTCGGCGCCTTTGACGTGGGTTAAAATCTGGCCTTTATCGTCGGTTGCGCCACGGGCGAATAGGTTGCCGTTACGCCGCGTTGGCTCGAATGGGGGGGTAATCCACTTGTCCAAGGGATCGACGGGCTGCACGTCATAGTGTCCATAAACCAGCACCGTAGTCGCACCGGGAATTACGGGCGATTGGGCAAAAACCAGGGGATGGCCGTCGGTGGGGATGACTTCCGAGGCAAAATTCAGCCTTTCAAGCTGTTCGGCGATCCATTTGGCGGCTTGAATCACGTCGGCCTTGCATTTCGGGTCGGCACTTACGCTGGGAATGCGAAGGAACTGGCAAAGCTCGTCTTCAAAATCCAGTGCGTTTTCTTCCAGATATTGGTCTATTGCGGTCATGTTAATACCTGATTGCGGGGAGGAAATTGTATAAAATTGTAATCCCACAGTATAATAGTGCGCCTGTGATGCGACTATTGGGGGTTTTGGCATAATTTTATTGATCCTCCGCTAAATAATATCTCATGAAAAATGGAAGAATTCCGGGAGTAAGCTCCCGGGCTAAACTTTCGATGCAACATCCATTATTTGAAATTCAAACGCTGGAAGCGGGAGATGGACATGCCTGAATATGCATGCCGCAACAGCCGAGCCGCTGGAAGAAACGGTCCAAAAGAAACACCAGCGCGATGCGGCCGAGCCCAAGCGGCAACCGCGCTACAACGTGATCCTTTGGAACGACGACGACCATACCTACGATTATGTGATTGCCATGCTCATGGAATTGTTCGGATACACCATGGAAAAGGGTTTTTTGATGGCCAAGGAGGTCGATACGCGGGGCCGGGTCATCGTGCTTACTACCACCAAAGAACACGCCGAACTGAAGCGGGATCAAATCCACGCCTATGGCAAAGACGCCTATATTTCCGCCTGCAAAGGCTCGATGAAGGCCACGATAGAGCCAGTGCCGGGGGAATAATGCCGTCTTGTATTGCAAATTGAACGATCATAGATGCTTACACAATCTGATATTTTAACTGTACTTCGGCATCAGGTTTTTTTATTGTGCCCATTCTGAAAACCGTCACGCTCGGCTGCAAAGTGAATCAGTATGAGACGCAATATGCGCGGGAGGGGTTTTTGCGGCTGGGGTATCGCGAGGCCGTAAATGGCGAGACGGCCGATTTGATTTTGGTCAATTCCTGCACGGTAACGGCCGAGAGCGAGGCCAAGAGCCGGAAAATCATCCGCCGGTTGGCGAAGAAAAATCCCCGGGCCGAGATTATCGTGATGGGTTGCTATGCCGCGCGTGTACCGGAGGAGGCGGCGTCGCTGCCCGGCGTCGGCGAAGTGATCCGGGATAAGCGGGAACTGCCCGATTTGCTTGCACGCCGGGGATTGGAGGACGTTCCCAGCGGGATATCCGGATTTGAAGGGCGGCATCGGGCTTGGGTGAAGATTCAGGACGGATGCCGGGAAGGATGCAGTTATTGCATCATTCCGCTGGTCCGTCCGGTGCTTGCCAGCCGGCCGGCTGACGAGGTGCTGGATGAAATCCGCCGCTTAACCAGGGCCGGGTTTGCCGAGATCGTGCTGACGGGCATTCATTTAGGACATTATGGCATGGATGAATTTCTCCCCTCTCCCTTTGGGAGAGGGGCAGGGCGTGAGGGCAGTGCGACGGTCCATTCCAATAATGAAAAGGAACGCGACAAATCTAGTGAAACTGCCCTCACCCTAACCCTCTCCCAAAGGGAGAGGGGACTTGAGGAACATGTCTCGGAAAATGCGTTGGCCGATTTAATCCGCCAAATTGCAGCCTTGGACGGCGAATTTCGCGTGCGGCTATCGAGCATCGAAGCGGCCGAGGTTACGTCGGAACTGCTCGATCTCATGGCCGAGCATCCGCAGCGGATTTGCCCGCATTTGCACATTCCCATGCAAAGCGGTTCGGATGTGATTTTGAAGCGGATGCGGCGTCGTTGGCCGGTGCGGCGGTTTATCGATAAGTGCGGGGAAATCCGGTGCAGGCTGGATCGAACCGGCCTTGACGACTGATGTGATCGTGGGTTTCCCGGGTGAGCGGGAGGAAGATTTTGCCGCGACTTGCCGGGCGGTGGAGGAAGCGGGATTTTCCAAGATTCACGTATTTCGCTTCAGTCCGCGGCAAGGGACCGAGGCCGCGAGGATGCCCAATCGGGTGCCGCAACGGATACACCAGCGCTGGGCGGCCGAATTGGCCAAATTGGGAAGCCATTTGGCGGATCGATATCTGGAAAAACTCCGGGGCAAGCGTCTGCAAGTGCTGGTGGAGGGGATGTCGCCGGAATCGCATGGTATGCTTCAAGGAACTGCGGACCGTTATGTAACGGTGGAGCTTCCCGGCCAAGCGGACATGATCGGCCGGCTGATCAACGTTAATGTAAGCAATGCGGCCGGCGAACGGCTACGAGCAGATGGCACAAGTAATTGGGGCTGAAATTGCCTGGTTGACCTCGTAAGGCGGCGCTGCTATAAAGAGATATTCCTCCCCTAACACGGCATAAAGCCGCAACCAAACCCCCCTGATGTATTCACCGGGGGCTAAATGACCCCAACCGAGGAGTAAAAAAAGTGTCTTGCAGCGAACGTAAAAGAGAATTGCGGCGGCGGCGGCATCGAAAGAAGAAGCTTGGCATTTTCGCCCGAAAGCTGGCAACGGCCACGGTTTCAGAAAAGGTTGTCATTGCGGACAAACTGCGCAGCTTGACGCCCGGCGGCGAGGTTCTTGTCGAAAATTGGGAATTGGTAAAGCGATAAACGCCCGGTAGGGTGCGTGAAACGCACCTTGCTTGTTTTGCCGATAGCAACGGTGTGTTTCACACACCCTACAAGGTTGCGCGATCTGCTAGAGAATACGGCACACGGAGTGAGCTTGCTACATTATTAAGGGCTCTAACAAAACCTCTTATTAAATACATCAAAGCCCTCACCCCCGACCCCTCTCCCAAAGGGCGAGGGGAGTTTTGTTAGAGCCCTTCGTCTTAGACGACGGTTTTGCTGACCAGGACCACGTCTTCTTCTGCTTGTCGTTGATCTCGAAGCCGCGGTTGCGGAAGGTGGCGATCATGCGGGTGTTGTCTTTGGAGGTTTCGGCGACGACGCGTTTTACGCCCCATTTCTTGGCCACTTCGCAGCAGTAGTCGGTCAGTAATCCACCCAGGCCGTGCCCGTGCCAGCGGTCGATGACGATTACGGCGTATTCGGCCGTTTCGTGATTCATGTCGGCGACCAGCCGTCCGATGCCGATGAGCTTTCGCTGGCCTTCTTCCTCGACCTCGGCCACAATGCCCAGTTCGCGGTCGTAATCGATGAAGCAATATCGCGTGGCCATTTCGTGGGTGGTTTGCTTGAACAGGTAGCTGAAGCGGAACCACAAGGATTGGGTGGAGCAACTTCCCAGCAGTTCGTGCCACATGGGCTCGTCTTCGGGCTTGATGGGGCGGAGGATTACCGGGGTATCGTCTTTCATCTTACGTTCGGTGACGAACTCTTCCGGATAAGGCCGAATGGCAAGGTGGGCATAAGGCCGGACGGCGTGGATCACGAGGTCGCGGTCGATGACCACGCGGGCGTCTAGTGCGATCACGTCCTCGGGCGTGACCAGCAAGGGGTTGATGTCGAGTTCCTTGATTTCCGGATAATCGGCCACCAGATAGGAGAAGCGCATGATGATTTCGATGAGGCGGTCGATGTTTGCGCCCGGCTTGCCGCGGTAGCCTTGCAAGAGGGGCCAAGATTTGAGGGATTCGAGCATGCGGCGGGCCAGGGCTTCGTTTAGAGGCGGCAGACCCAGGGCCCTGTCGCGGAAGACCTCGGCGGCAATTCCGCCCATGCCGACCATGATCACCGCGCCGAAAATGGGGTCCTTTTTGGTGCCCATGATCAGCTCGAAGCTGTTGGGGTAGGTGATCATTTTTTGCACGGTGACGCCGATGATTTCGGCTTCGGGGCGTTTGGCCTTGGCCCGACCGGTGATCTTGATGAATGCATCGCGAACCTGAATGTCGTTGCCCAGATTCAACACCACGCCGCCGATGTCGGTCTTGTGAGTGATCTGCGGGGAAAGAATCTTTAAAACCACGGGGTAGCCGATGCGATGGGCGACTTCCACGGCCTCGTCGGCGGTGCGGGCGGCCTGGGGCTTGGTGACGGGGATTTCGTAGGCTTCCAGAAATGCCTTCGACACGTTCTCTGAAAGGATTTCGCCTCCTTCGGTGAGGATCGTGTCGAAAACGCCTCGCAACCGTTTGCGATCAAGAGTGAACTCCAGCGGCATGTCGCGGGGCGTTTCGTGGAGGATCAGCAGATTCCGGGCATAAGACACGAGGTGCATGAACGCGCGGACGGCCTTTTCGGGCGTGCCGTATGTGGGAATTCCTGCCGCGTTGAGTTTTTGCGTGCCTTCGGCGACCACGCGGCCCCCCATCCAAGACGCCAGGATGGGCTTGTGCGCGTGTGCGGCTGCCTTGGCGACTGCTTCGGCCGTGGCAGTAGGATCGGTCATGGCCTGCGGCGTGAGAATCACCAACACCGCGTTGACGTTCTTGTCTTTGAGCACTACTTCCACGGCCTTGGCGAAACGATCGGGCGGGGCATCGCCTAACACGTCGATGGGATTGCCATGCGACCAGCAAATGGGCAGCAGATCGTTTAGAGTTTCGATTGTTTCTTGGGAAATCGTCGCCAACTTGCCTTCATGCTCGATTAGTTTGTCGGTAGTCATCACGCCTGGACCGCCGGCGTTAGTGATAATCGCCAGGCGGTCGCCCTTGGGCTGCTGCTGGCGGGCAAGAAGTTCGGCGCAGTCGAACATGTCTTCGATTTGGAAGATACGTTCGATTCCGGCCCGCTGGAAAGCGGCTTCATATACATCATCGACGCCGGCCATCGCTCCGGTATGGGAGGCGGCGGCCTGGGCCGATTCGGCATATCGCCCGGCCTTGTAAGCCACGATGGGCTTGGTGCGGGCAAAGGCCCGGGCCGCCGACATGAATTCCCGCGATTCGCTGATGGATTCGATGTAAAGGATGATGGAGCGGGTTTCGGTGGCCGAGCCGAAATAGTCGATCAAGTCGCCCATGCTGACGTCGAGCATGTTGCCGACCGAGACGAAATACGAGAAGCCGATGCCCTCGTCCAGAGCCCAATCCAAAACCGAGGTGCAAAGGGCTCCGGATTGTGAAATAAAGCCGATATGTCCTTTGGCCGGGGAAGCGGTGGCAAAGCTGGCATTGAAATTTATGCCGGGTACGATGATGCCCAGGCAATTCGGGCCTAGAATCCGCATGCCGTCGAACTTATTCTGCTCGCGGAGCACAAGGTCCTCGAGCTTTTTGCCTTCGGTTCCAATCTCCCGAAATCCGGCGGAGATGATCACCAGGCCGTGGGTTCCGGCCTCGCCGCATTGACGGACAATGGCGGGCACGGTGGGTGCGGGCGTGCAAATCACGGCCAAATCGGGGGCATGCGGCAAACTGGGGATGTCTTTGTAGGCCTGTATGCCTTGAACCGATTCCCGCTTGGGATTCACCGGATAAACAACACCTCGAAAGCCTGAGCCAACCAAATTGCGCAATACGGTATAGCCGACGCTAGTCGGAGTGTCGCTGGCGCCGATAACAGCCACACGATGCGGATCAAAAATCTTATCTAAGTTGCGGATACTCACGGTCTGGTCCTTGTTTGTTACCCTGTTTGTTACCCTGTAGGAAATGATACTATGAAGCTATAGACAATATAGTCGAATCCTACATTTTACTAATTCGACGCAGCTTATGGAAGGATTAAGGATTACGTTAAAATCTACAATCGCGGAGTTTGGCAGGATTAAATGGTTTTATCCGTTTAGGGGATATTTGACAAATAAGTGCTTATTTATGCGGGTTTTGACAAGCACATTGGCGGGGTATGGGGTTCTTTACTCGTTCCCATGCGGGAGTGTGGGAACAAAAGATTCGCACGCGGGAACGTGGGAACAAGAGAAATTCTATACAAAGACTTTAAGCAATGTGTCTTTATGGCAGATGCATAACGCGGCGGATAATCCAATCGCGAATTACGTCGGGGACGACCTTAAAACCGCGGAAAAGGAAGCGATTTCCATATTTCAGGAAATAACGCGTTTTGGGATTGGGCGCGGTCAAGGCATGGACGACCGCCCGGACAACGACATCGACCGGTTCGGCTTGGTTTGCGATTTTAGCAATATTTTTCCGCAGTATCGTTAAATCGGGCTCATAAAGCGACATGGCCTGGCTGGGAATAGTGTTGGCAAGCCGGTCGGCAGCGGTAAAGGATTTTTCCCAAATCGGGGTGGCAATCGGCCCGGGCTCGACGATGGAGACCCTTATGCCCCAGGTGCGCAATTCAATGCGCAGGGCATCGGTGATGGCTTCCAAGGCGAATTTCGAGGCCGCATACGGTCCTAAATATGGTGGGGCCAATGCACCGTTTGTGGAACCTATGTTAACAATCCTTCCCTTGGCAATTCGCAACAAGGGCAAAACGGCCTGGGTTACCGCGACATGTCCGATGACATTGACTTCGAATTGGCGACGGATTTCCTCGATGGGAATGAGTTCCAAGGGGCCCGAGACGCCAATGCCGGCGTTGTTTACCAATCCGGCCAATCCGTAGTTCCCAATTTGTTCTTTGATTTTTACGGCGGCTGCGCTGATCGAAGCAGCGTCGGTAATGTCGATCATTATCGGCGTGAGCAGCGGGGAGGCATTTTTTCGCAGGTGATCGGCCGCCGCTTCATTGCGAACTCCGGCAAAGACCTGGAATTTTCGCCGATCGAGTTCCAAGGCACAGGCCTGACCTATACCGGTCGATGCGCCGGTAATTAAAACCGCCGTGGGATGCTGATTGGTTTCTGACATGTGGAATATTATGGCAGATTTGTCCAGTTTATCAACACGGACTATTTCACCACCAGTATGAAGTATGCGATGAGCACAACGGCCATTATGTACATGAGCCATTTTACGTCGCGGCCCTGGCCGGCCAATAGTTTAACGATGGGGTAGGCGATGCAGCCCAGGGCCAGACCGTCGGCGATGGAGAAGGTCATGGGGATGCCGATGATGATCAGGAAGGAGGGGATGCTTTCGGCGTAATTTCCCCATTCCACCTTGGTGATGTTGGCCATCATCATTGCTCCGACCACAACCAGGGCCGGGGCGGTGATGGGCGGATAGCTGCCGATAATGGCGATTATGGGGCTGAAGAAAAGTGCCAGAAGGAACAATGCCGCGACGGTAAGAGCGGTCAAGCCGGTGCGGCCCCCCTGCTCTACCCCGGATGCGCTTTCGATGAAACTGGTAACGGTGCTGGTGCCCAAGGCCGCGCCGGTTACGGTGCCTAGGGCGTCGGAGATCAGCGCCCGGTTCGCCCGGGGCAATCGGTTATCCTTGATGAACCCGGCCTGCTCGGCCACGCCAATGAGGGTTCCCAGGGTGTCGAACAGGACCATGAACAAAAATACAAGAATGAACGGCAGCATGGGTAATGAAGCCGCGCCGATAAGATCCATTTTAAAAAACGTGGGTGCTATGCTCGGCGGGGCGGAAACAAGATTCGCAAGGTCTGGAACATTTTGTATTGCTGGCAAGGCGAACTGTTTGATCAACATCGATTCGGCGACAGGTTTGTAATTCATAACGCCATCGCCCAAATACGGCAAACCAAGCCGCAAGGCCACGGCCAACAATCCGCCGGCGATAATGCCCAAAAGGATCGATCCGCGCACGCGCCGGGCATGCAAAAAGGCCGTTACGATCAGTCCGAAGAAAAAGACAATGATGTCGGGCGAGGAAAACTGCACGTTCATTTTCACGCAGGTGCCCGGGTCGGGAATTACGAGGTGCGTGAATTGCAGGCCGATAAAGGCGATAAACAGGCCAATGCCCACGGCGATGCCGTTGCGCATGCTGGGGCTGATGGCCTCCATGAGTTTTTCCCGCACGCCAAGCATGAAAAGCAGCAAAAACAACACGCCGGAATAGAAGATTACGCCCAGGCCGATTTGCCAGGGGGTGGTTGAATTGAGTTGGATCGTTCCGGCCTTGACTTGGGCGTCGATCATCACCGCGGCGGCGGGCAAAAGGCTGAAAACGAAAAAAAAGTTTTCGCCCATGCCTGGGGCTTGGGCGATCGGATACCGGGCGTAAAGGCCCATGATGATCGTGGCCAATGCGGCCGACAGGCACGTGGCGGTAGTGATGGAACCGAAATCCATGCCGGTTTTGGAGTTGAACATCCCACCCGAAAGCACCGCGGGCTGCACAACAATGATATAGGCCATGGTCAGAAAGGTCGTCGTCCCGGCGAGCAATTCGGTGCGAACCGTGGTTCTATTTTCCGTAAGGCGAAAAAATCGGTCTAACATATTATTGATTCCGATGTAGCCAATGATCATTAATCAGCCGCAAACACGGCTGTTCCAGCCGAGTTTGCTGGTCGTTTGGCCGTGGAACGGTTCATTTGCAATGTAGGAGTCAATAGTGCAGGTATTTATCCGGGGTTTGCTTTACCGCTGCGATACAGTCCTTGCAACACAGATATAAAGGATACTCGCCGATGAGCAACTTAACCACTGGTCCCCTGCTGCCGAGTACATCTCCGGACACGGGGCAAATTCGCTGTCTGACGATGCCGTCGCGATCTGACTCCGTCGCCGACACCTGAACAATGTAAGGGCGTATATTGGCGCGGGTAAAGACAGGCGTGAACGAAGCGGTGGGATGGGCGCGGTCGTGAAGGCCGGAAAATACGAAGGTGATAAGCGTTTCCTCTTCAGGCAATTGATTGAGATCGAAGTTTGCCGCGACATAGTCCTGATCGGCTGTTCCCGGAGGCAAGGCGACATATTGAAAGGGAATTCCGCGGGCGGCGCTTTCGCCGGACGGTTGCGGCGACATCTGAACGTGGACGTCTCGGGCAGTGAGGGGTTTTAGAGTTTTGTCATAAAGATAAATGCGCGTCTGTAGCGGCATGTAGACAACCTCGTAATAATTCGAGTCGGTAGTAATATATTGGCCGCCGTGAGGAGTGAGAGAGATGCGCGGCGACGGTGGATCGACTTTGGTATCGGAACTTGCGGGCTTGGACTGATTATCCTTGCCGCCGGAACCGTGGCGTCCGCCCCCGCCGCCCCTGCCACCGCCCATGCCGCCACCCATTCCTCCACCCATTCCTCCGCCCATGAACTGGCCTAGCGCGGCGGAATCGCAGAGAATCCATGTACATAAGGCAACGCCGATCATGAAGGCGACGGCATTTGCAGATTTGGCTGTTTGTTCGGAATGCATGGCAAAGCCTCCTTTTCGATGAATATGGGCGAGAGTTCCTATAGGCCCACGAAGGCATCCTCAATTCGGAGAATTTGGAAAGGCAAGGCGAACGCAGTATACATAATTGAGCCAGTTACGGCCAGATTGAATGCCGAATGGCGTGCTAGCATTCTCCCCAGGTCTGCAAAATATCAGTGATGTCCCGTTTTAATAATCCCCCCCTGGTGGCAAGAACGAATTTGTATGATAATGTAGGTAGCCGGATATTAGTACGTCAGACCACAATAAATGAGAGACAAGCCATGAACCGAGTAAACATCCAACAATTAATCAAGCCGATTCTGCCACTTGTTATTTTATGTTGCGCGGCGGTTGTCCAAGCGAGCACTACCGGGCGGGTGGACCTGGATACGTTGCGGCAGCCGATTTATACGGTCGAGGGAGACGCTTTCGTGCGCCACAATGGCGAGCGGTTCAACAATCGGCCGCTTTACTGCAACCAGATTCCGGCCGTTGTCGTGGCCGGCGACAGGCCGATGTTGCGATTTGGCATCGGTTCGATAAACAACGGTACTTTCATGATCGCGCTGGAGCGCGGCGACAAGGCGAAGTGGCTGCACGACTTTTCGGACATCACTTCAAAATACCGCCCGGGCCGCATGGAATGGATCCTCAAGGACGCCGCATTTGAAGGGACCAGCATTACGCTCGAAGCAGCGCCGCCCGCCGATGGCGCGGGCATAGTGTGCCGGGCACGCATTGATGGGCGCGGAAGGGCGATAAGCTGATCTGGGCCTGCGGCGGGGCAATGCAGCCGAGGGAGAATATGCTCTATTATTGGGACGTTACCACGGGCGGGCACGAAAAGAAAATGGCTCTGGGCTTTTCGGCCGAAAACTGCCGCGGCGATAACGTGTCTCTGGACGGCAAGCAATTTACAATTTTTTCGCCGAAAGGCAGTAAACGAACGGGCGTTGCCGTAGGATCGTGCAGTAATACCGATAAAATGACGGTTGCCGATGCCGGGGCATGGTCAGATCCGATAGCCCTGGCGGCGAGTTCGGCTAAGGAATTGCCGCTTGTCTGCGGCATTATCGCGTTGGACGACTGCCGCGAAGTATATTGGGCGGCACAGTCTTTTGAAGGCGATAAACTGGGCGACACGTCGGCTGTTGCGGATCCGGACAAGGCATTTGCCGCGGGCATGGCACGGGCGGAAAACATCGGCAAGCGAGTGACCGTGGACACGCCCGATCCATGGCTGAACGCGGCCGTGGGGGCGTCCAGTGCAGTGACCGACGGCGTATTCCGCCGCGGCATGTACACGCACAGCGGCATGCGCTGGGGCGTGCCGCTCTTAGGCTGGCGTTCGATTTATGGCGGCACGGCTTACGGCTGGCACGACCGAGTCAAAACCGAGGCGCGATATTGCCTTGCCAAGCAAATTACAGAATCGGACAAGACGCTGCCCGTGCCGGACCCGAAGTACGGCCTGAGTTGCCAATCACTCGACTCGCGCCTGTTCGGCAAAGGCCGCGTTGACGCTTATCACGGCTGGCACTACGATATGCAGAGCTTTTCTTCGATCAGCTCATTCACTCCTGGCGATGGACGGGCGACGCTGAATTGGAGAAGCTGCTCCGGCCGGCGCTGGAATTGCACCTGGAATATATTCACGATTGCTTTGATCCGGACGACGACGGAGTATACGAGAGCTATGCCAACACCTGGCCGACAGATGACCAGTGGTACAACGGCGGGGGTACGTCGGAAGAAACCGCCTACGCATACACCGGGCACAAGGCCGCGTTGGAATTGGCCCAGCGCGCGGGCGATGAGGCAGGCGTGAAGCGTCACGAGGCGAGCTTGGAAAAAATCCGCCGCGGTTTCGCGGAAAAAATGTGGTCGGCCACCAGCGGCCACCCCGGCGCGTATGTCGAGCAAATCGGTCTGAAGCGGCTGCATGAAGACTGCTGGCTTTACAGTATTTTCTGTCCGATCGACGCCGGGCTATTGAGCTCCGAGCAGGCAGCACAATCGCTCTTCTATACCGAGTGGGGACTTGAACGCGAGAAAATGCCCTACGGCGGCCAACGGGTCTGGCCGTCTAATTGGGTACCGAGCATCTGGTCGCTGCGTGAGATGTGGCCCGGCGACGACTATCAATTGGCTCTTGCCTATTTTCAGACCGGCCTGGCCGATGACGGCTGGAAGGTGTTCCGCGGGACTTTTCCACATTTGATGTTTTTCGGCCCTGTGCCGGGCGACCTTGGGCACACGGCCGGAGGCACCGATTTCAACGATTGCGCAAGCATGTTCGCCCGCACGGTAGTGGAAGGCCTGTTTGGCTACAAACCGAATTATCCACATGGGGTTGTAACCATCGCGCCGCAGTTCCCCAGCGATTGGGATCATGCCGCGATCAAGACGCCAGACATGTCGATAAAGTTTACGAGCCGGCCGGGCGTGGTTCGATACGAGATCGAACTGGCCAAATCCGCCGCGCTGGATGTGAAATTGCCGCTGAGGGCGGGGAAAATCACAGATGTCACCGTAAACGGCCAAGCGGCTAAGTGGGACCTGCAACCGGGCTTTGGCTGCGGCACGATCGGCCTCGACGTCGAATCCTGCAAGTCCGCGGCGATTGAAGTCGCCTTCGAACAGCCGTTGCCGCAGTTCGCGGCCGAACTGGTTGCAGGGAATGCGGGCCAGCGGGTGTCGTTGCGGGCAAAGGACGCGGAAATCGCCGAGTTTCACGATCCCCAGGGCGTGCTGGCCGGTGCGGCCGTCAAAGACGGGGCCATCGTGGGCGAGTTGACGCACAACCCGGGCGAGCGTTTAGTGCTGGCCACGACCAAGGTCGGCCAGACACCCCAATGGCGACTGTTAAAGATAAAACTGACCGACCCGGAAGCGGATGCGGCCAAGGCTGCCAAGCTGATGCAAGAAGCTCCTAAGGATGCTCGATGGAACTGCCTGGACGTCGCCGGGCAGTTCAATGGCGATATATGCGGGATATTCAAGCAGAAATACCTGTCGCCGCGCCCCCTGACTTGTTCGCTGCGCCTGGCGACAGACGGCTACTCCACCTGGCAAATGAGCCTGAATCCCAACAATCGGCCGCCGTCGATCGACTTAAGCGGCGTACCGAAAATGCTAGACGACGCGGGCCGCGTAGTGACGCCGCAGGGCGTGCCGTTCGCATGGCCGGGCAAGGACCGCAATATCGCCTTTACCTCGCAGTGGGACAACTGGCCGCGGTCGGTATCAGTACCCGTCGGCGCCAAGGGCGATGCCGTGTGGTTGCTGGTCTGCGGATCGACCAATCCCATGCAGGGCCGGATCGCCAATGCGGTTCTGCGGTTTAAGTACGCCGATGGCCGGGAAGAAAAACTCGAACTTGTGCCCCCGTTGAACTTCTGGTCGTTGTGCAAATTAGAAAGAATGCGACTACGACTACAAGCGCGACGGTTTTGCCTTGCCGAAAGAGCCGCCGAAACAAGTGCAACTCGGCGAGAACTGCCGGGCGATGGTGTATGGATGGAAATTGCGCCCGGGCGCGGAACTCGAAAAGGTGACGTTGGAGACCTTATCGCAAGAGGTTGTAATAGGCCTGATGGGCGTAAGCGTGATGAACCCGAACTGAGCAACGAGACCAAATTAATATAAATTTATTTTGCCAAAAATATGCGCAGTTAAAATCGCCGGGCAAGTTTACATCATATTTATATACCAAGCGTAATCAGGATTTTCTTTGTCGTCGGATAGACAAAAACGCCCAATCTCACTATTGCTCCCATCCACATATATTTTCCTAAGGGACGGCTCATAACACAAAGCGTTGCCCGAATAAGGATCGCGCGGCAAGGATTTCAAATACCCGCGAGCGACCACAGTATCCAAGTCGGGTGGAAATGTGCCAAAGCAATGGACATACTCTGCAATTGCCGCTACTGTCCGGGAAAATTCGCGTATTCGTAAAGACGTTTGCCAAATGGGCCAGGCGTAGGATGATAAATCCGAGAGTAAGGCGAAAATTACATCTGAGGCAATCGCCTTACCTATCACATTTAGCGATAATTGGCCATGCGGCACAGTTTCTTCATCATCTCCAATGTCGGCAATCAATTGTTCGATTTCATAGATCGACTCTGACTCTGCTGCGCGAAGAATCGCTGTGAGATGATATGTCGAAGGACTGCGACTATCTATTAAATCCAGGTATTGTCGAAACTCATAAGGCTCCTTTGCCGACTCCTCCAAGATTGTCGAGAAGCCCTGCTCCAATAAACTTATTGTTTCGTTTTTATCGAACGAAACCCGGCATCGGTCCGAGATCCAATGTGCGGAAGTCGATGGCCAATCATTTTTCAAATCCTCTTCATCCTCCCATGTTTTAGCGGGATACTTTGGTTGAGGTTGCGGAGTATATTCCGGAAGATTTTCGATAATTTTATCAAAGTCGAAGTGACAGAACTTCAGAACGCTAAGCGTTTCTCGAATCGCATCATCATGTAGAACTGAATTAACCACCGTCCACGCATCGCTCTGTTCATCCATGTGATCCAAAAACGACAAGACGGTATGCCAAAACGATTCCCAACGACAATCCAAGAATATTTTGGCGAAAGGAGTTCGGTTTTCCACAAAACCAAGCAATTCTCGAAGGACATTATGGTCGACATCACGTTGTAGCGCCATCTCCACCATTGCCGAAAACGCGGCCCTTTTCGCAAACTCACCGTCCGTTTCAACAAGGAAGTCCTGCCACGCACCGCCCAGCATATCGCCAAACTGGAAAAGGCGGCAAATGGCATTCAGCGCATCCTTCCAACGGCGCTTGTATATAAAAGACCTGGTTTGAATATAATAAAGCTGATATAGCCTGGTAATATGGGCAATGACATTTTGCTTTTCCTTGACGCCCGGATCGCTTTGATCTCTTCCTATCGTCAGTGGCACTACGCATACCGCCTTTGAAATGCTCTGTTCGATCAACTCGAGAACTTTGCGATTCTTTGAAATTATAATGTCCATGCAACGCGCATCTTCTTCGCTGACAATTTCTCGGCTGTCGCGAGCGGTGAATGAGGGATAAAGCAGATTAGCGGATATATCGTCGTCATCCCATTGAAGATGCTTCACGGCTTCGGCCAACAAATCATAAGCATTCGAATTTGGGACCGAGCCTTTTGGTCGTGAGCGAAACATATTGATAAACATAGGAATGTCTTCTCCTTGCACATCACAATCCTAGTCCTGCCCTCTTTTTTATCAAGGCATCGGCTGCAAGCCTTCGTAGCGGACTTTCCAATCCTTTGGAAATCCGGCGCATGGGCCGTGTTCCCATCCCAACCTGCCGCCATCATGGCCACGGCCGACAGCCACCCGCCGTTGGCCGGCATATACATGGGCGTCTGATCGGGGCGGCGGACCGTGTACCCCGATGGCCGGAACGGATTCTGCTCAGAAGGCGCAGCCAACATTTGTACCGCGCGATCGGGCTCATTCAGACGGGCCGCACACATGGCAAGCATGGCGGTGCCCCAGGTGATGCTTGACTGAGTCCTAGCGTTTCGCGCCACCGCGTGGAGCGTATTGCGCATTGCTTCCTTGTCGATGTCCTTGCCGGGCAAAATCCCAAACAAAAAGGTCGCCATGTTCGACGCCCTGCTCTCCTCCGGAAGCTCGAGCGCCGGGTAAACACCATCGCGCATGGTCAGCGGCGCAAGATTATCGATCACTTTATCCCATTGCGCATCGCGGGGCATGCCCAGGCGAACCCGCCACTGCTGGGCCGTTTGCAGGGCCCACTTCCAATAGCCCAGTTCCATCGTCGGATTGAGGTTGTGTACATAGTCGGTGTGTCTTTCATCGGCCGAAGCGACTGCGGGTCCAAGCACATATTGCTTGCGCTGCGGGTCATAATCGACAAAAGTGGCCATGTAATCGGCCGTCTCAAAGACAATATCCTTGTAACGCTCCAGGGTGGCGCGTCGCTGGGCATCCGACTTGTGCGCACGCCACACCAATTCGGCCAGATAGATCGGATGCGGCTGCTGCCACACGAGCACCGGCCCGACGCCAGAAGGGCTTTCGTTCCCGCTTGGGTCGGTCATTTTCGACCATTTCACGCCTTTGCACCCTTCGCGTTTGGCCATTGCCTGGCCGGGCGGCATGAGTTGCGTCAAGCGGCTTAGGCTTTTTTCCAGGATCTCAGGCCTGCCCCACAGGGCCCAATGGGCCGCATGCCACCAGTACATCTCCATGTGAAATTTGCCGTACCAGGAATTCACGGCTAATCCCGTCTCCTGGGGCGGAAGCGAACTGGCGTCATGCACGGCCATAACATACTCGGAGAGCACGATTCGCCGCTCCAGTTCGGCAGCGCGAGGATCGTCGTTGCCTGACAAGTCGATCGCGCCCCCGCTCATCCAGTATTTTTGCCAGTGATCGCGCGAAGCGGCGATAAGCGCGGCCGTGCTATCGGCATCCGGCTCGATCGGCGACGGCGCAAACCATGCGGTCAACTCGATCCGATCACCTCCGCCGCTCAATATATATGCATGCTTTTCCGCCTCGGCCAGCGTGGCTCCCGACGACCACTTTGCCCGGACATGATATTGCGTGCTATCCAGTGTCCTGGCGAAATCCGCGCCGTCGGCTCCGCGGGGAGTCATCACGGTCTGATGGGAGTCAGGATGGGTCCAATCCTGATAATCCGGCCCGAAAAAGGCCGACGCATAAGGAAACGCCAAACGAATTTTGAGCCTGCCCGAGGCTATAAGCGGTGATTCGACCGCGATCCCCACTTCATCCCGCTCGGGGTGAACGGCGGTCTCGACGCGCACCGGTACATCATCGACCTGAAAAGAACTGGTCAAGATGCCGCCCCACAGATCTAGTTTCTGCTCGATATTCTTCAGATCCGTGATCGATACCTTCGAACCGTCGGCTTTGAGCATCTCAAGTCCGATGCGGCCTAGACCGAAGCGATGCGGGTTTCCACGCAGATAAGCGGCGTGCGGAGACGGACCTTTCGTGCCGGAACTGGGGTAGACAAACTCGCGATCATATTTTTTGATCACCTTCATCTTGAAGTTGTCCAGCGTGTATCCGTTGGGATTGGGAAAGCTGTGCCAGCCCCACGTGCTCAGGATGCCGACGGGCATCGTCTTCTGGTAGTATTCCGGAAAACTCTGTAACCCGGTGACATCGCAGTTGAAGGCAAATTCGCCGTTGCCCACGGCCAGCGCACCGGTTGGATCGATCTCATGCACCACCACGTCGTGCCGGCTGACCAGCGCATGCCGGTCGATAGGCGCGGGGTCGTCCGAAGCCGCCCGGGTTGATCCGGCGCTAATCAAAGTTGCAAAACATAAAAGCGTGACGACCGGAATTTGAAATCTTCGCATTTGCTCCTCGCGTATCCATGATCCGAAAATTTTCAGTATATTTACGAATATATTTTACCATGTGGTGGGTGTTCTAGGATATAGGCATGCGAGGACCGAATTCAATCGGCCTGGGGCCTGCGATGCCTCGGGCGATCGGCCGCTGAGATATGCGTTGCACCTACCGGGAAGAATAAAAAAAGATACTTAACTCAAGTTGATCGGCAGATACAACTGCTAACCTGCACCCTCATGCCCACGCAAGCGTGGGCATGGCACCCGGCAACTCCTTTTCTACCTACTACCTACCAACTACTACCGACTTTAAAACTCTTCCGAGGCGTATTCGCTGAATTCTTCGTAGGGTTTTTGGGCGAGGTTTTCGAAGCGGGTGTGTTTGGAGAACCAGGCAAGTTTGACGCTGACGCCGCTTTGGCCGTTGCGCTGCTTGGCCACCATCAGTTCGGCCATGCCGGCGGATCCGGCCTGCTGGGCTTCTTCGCGGTCTTGATAGTATTCCTCGCGGTGGATGAACATCACCACGTCGGCGTCTTGTTCGATGGCGCCTGACTCGCGGAGGTGGCTCAGCCGAGGCTTGTGCCCTTCTTTGCCGGGTTCAGCCTGCCGATTCAACTGGGCCAGGCAGAGGATGGGAATTTTCAGTTCGCGGGAGAGGATTTTCAAGCGCCGGGCCATTTTGGCCACTTGTTCCTGGCGGGGATCGCGGGGGTCGTCGGGCTGGATGAGCTGCAGGTAATCGATCACCAGCAGGCCCAGATTGTGCTTGCGCTTCATGCGTCGTGCGCAGGCGGCGATTTCGGTTATCGTGCGGCTGGGCGTGTCGTCGACGAACAGCGGGGCCTTGCCCAGCTTGGCCGAGGCCTCGACCAGTTTGCGCCGATCGTCGCCGGAAAGGAACCCGCTGCGGAATTTGTTGGCGTCGATGTGGCCCTGCGAGCAGAGCATGCGCTGGGCCAGTTCGAGCCGGGCCATTTCCAGACTCACGAACAGCGTGGCCACGTTGCCGGCGATGGTCACGTTTTCGGCGATGTTCGTGGCCAAGGCCGTTTTGCCCATGCTGGGCCTGGCGGCCAGGATGACTAACTCAGAATCGTGCAGGCCGCCGGTCAGATTGTCCAGGTCGTGGAACCCGGTGGGCACGCCCACGCCTTCGCCGTGCTGGAGCCGGGCGTCGATGCGGTCGAAGGCCTCGACCAGCAGGTCCTGGATGTTCGTAACCTGATCGGTGGATCGCTGATCGTGGACGGCGAATATTTTTTGCTCCGCCTGGCTGACGATTTCACCCGGCTCGACCGTTGTGTCGTAAGCGTCGCGGAGGATTTCGGTGCCGGCGTGGATCAGGTCGCGGAGGGTGGCTTTCTCGCGGACGATCTGGGCGTAGTAAACGGCGTTGGCGGCGTAGGGCACGGATTGGGCCACCTCGGCCAGGTATGCCGCCCCGCCCACGGCCTCGAAATCGCCCGCCTGCTTGAGCTGCTCGACCAGGAGCATAGCGTCGATCCGCTTGCCTGTGCCGTGCATGGCCAAAAGGTGGCGATAGAGTTTCTGGTTGGCGTCGGCGTAAAAATCCTCGGCATGCAGGATAAGTGCGATCTCGTCGCACATATTGCTATCCAGAAGCAGGCTGCCGATGACCGCCTTTTCGGCGTCCAGATTTTGCGGCGGTAGACGGTCGAGAATCTCGGATGTCAAGCGGCCGACGGAGTGTGGGGCGTCAGTGCGTGCGGAAGTGGACATGGGAAACCGTAAATATCGCCACGGAGATGCGGAGGACACGGAGTAAAATTAAGAATAAAGCATCATAGAACTTCCCCGCGGAATTAGCAACCAGCCGATTAGGTGCTTGGGGCGTGGTGGATGGGCCAACTTGCATTACTAAAATTATTGCAAAAAGGCGAGATTACCCAAAATCCGTTGTTTACCCACTTCAAATAAATATCGACATGCAAAAAAAGCCCAGGAGTTGAAACCCCTGGGCTTGGAGATGATGCGTTATTGAAACTTGCCCTCACCCTAACCCTCTCCCAGCGGGAGAGGGGACTGAGATTAATTCGCCGGGTTTTCTTCATCGGCGGTCACGGACGGGACGACCCAGATTTTCACTTCGGCGTCGACGCTGGAGCCGAGGTGGATTTTGATGGTGTAGAGGCCCAACTCTTTTAGCGGGCCTTCCAGGCGGACCTGGTCGGTGGCGATATGGAAGCCGGTGCGTTTCAGGGCGTTGGAAACGTCCACAGCGTTGACCGAGCCGTAAAGGTGGCCCTCGTCGTTGGCGTTGGCCTCGATAGTGATGCTTTGCTTGGCCAGATCGGCGGCCAGGCCCATGAGACCGGCCATGCGGGCCTTTTCGATGGCTTCGAGTTGTGCCCGGTGTTTTTCGACCATTCGCTTGTGGTGGTCGGTGGCAACAGTTGCCAGGCCTTGGGGGATAAGATAGTTCACGGCGAACCCGCGGCGGACTTCGACCACGTCGCCCTGCTTGCCCAGGTGTTCCACGGGCTGAATCAACAGCAATTCGATACCGCCATGGGGCCCCTTGGGCAGCCGCTTGCCCGGGTGGCGGATTGTATTTTTTGAAGATGTTTGTGTACTTACCATGGGATTTTACTTTGTATTTATGGGAAAACCGCCCGGAGTGACCATGCTTTGCATGGTGCCCCCGGGGCTAAACGTGGGATATGTAACATTCAATAAATTTAAAAGGGGATATCTTCTCCGCCGGGGGAATCGGGGACCGGGGCGCCGTAATCTTCGGGCGGTGCGGGCTGGGAGTATTCCGAATCTTGCCTTGCGGCGGGCTTGCCGGCCGGGGACGCCGGGCCGCGGCCCTCGCCCTTGGCCCCGATCATTTGCATGCGCTCGCAAACTACGCGCATCTTTGATTGTTTTTGACCGTCTTTGCCTTCCCAACGATCGAGTTTTAATCGCCCTTCGATGAACACCGGGGAACCCTTGCTAAGATATTCTCCGGCCACTTCGGCGGTGCGACCCCAAAGCACGACATCGACGAAGGTGACTTCCTCGATCCATTCGCCGTTGGCGTTTTTTCTTTTGTCGTTGACGGCCAGTCCGACGTCGGCCACCGCGGAACCGCTTTGCAGGTAGCGAATTTCCGGATCGCGGGTCAGATTGCCGATGAGGATTACACGATTAAAACTGGCCATGATTAATTGCTCCTGTTTTATACCCGTTATTCCTCTTCAACCGCATCAATGGTGACCGCTAATTCATCGGGGTCGAGTTCCACGGCGGGGACGACCTTTGGTTTTTCAGGGGGGGCCTCATCGGTCACTGCCGGCACCGGGGCCGATCGGGCGTGCTCGACCAGGGCGTCCACGATGCGGGGCTCGACTTTCAGAAACAATACCCGCAGCAGGTTATCGTTGATCTGGCATTGCTTCTTTACTTCGGTCAATAGGTTTGTATCGAGCCGGAAATAGATGAGCCAATAGGTGCCTTTGCGTTGTCCATTGATGGCATACGCCAGGCGGCGTTCCTCCCACAGGCGGGAGACGAGAATTTCGCCGCCGAGTTTTTTGATCAGGGCGGGAATTTGGCCCGACACGCCGTCGGGATCGTGCCCGTAGCGGTTCGGGTCGAAAATAAACAGGCCTTCATATACGTTTTGAGCCAAAGCGTCGCTCCTCTTGGAAATTATGGTTATTTGTTTGCGCGACCGACCATGCTTCGCATGGTGCCCGTAGCGGCTTTATGGTTTATATTTTAATCTTTATTATACTGGTTCATGCAAGTTTCGATGCCATCGCGGGCCCAGACGGTTACGGCCTCGACGGCCCGGCGGACGGCATGTTCAATTTGCGGTATTTCCTCGGCGAAAAATTTGCTGAGCACGAAATCGGCCCAATCGCAGCCATCCGGGGGCGAGCCGATGCCAACGCGCAGTCTGGGGAAGTTATCGCTTCCCAAGCGGCGTATGATATCGTCCAGCCCTTTTTGGCCGCCCGACGATCCTTGAGTGCGAATCCGCAATTTGCCCAGGGGCAAATTCAGATCGTCGCACAACACCAATAATTCCTCATCCGGTATTTTGTAAAACGTCTTGGCCTCGGACACGCTCAGTCCGCTGATGTTCATGTAGGTCAGCGGGCTAAGGAGCAAGGCTTTTTGTCCGCCGATTTCGGCTTCCATCACCTCGCCGTGAAATTTGTGCTTGGGCGAGTATGCGCGGAATTTCGGGCCAACTCGGCCAATATCGCGTAGCCGATGTTGTGCCGAGTGCCCTGGTACTTCCGACCCGGATTGCCCAGCCCAACCACAAGTTTCATTTGTATCAAATCGCGACCACCGATTGCGGTTTATATCTTTATCGCGACCACCGGTCGCGGCTTTATGTGCATACGCAAATTGCAATTACTTTTCTTCCTTCTCCTCTCCTTCTTCTTCCTTCTTGGCGCCGATTACTTCGGGTTCGCCGGGCAGGGCCTCGGCCGCCCCTTCTTCGGGCAGTTCCTGCGGCACGATGCATTGCACGATGATGGCCTCCATGTCCTCGACCAATAGTTTGGCGCCCTGGGGTATTTGCAGTTGAGCCAAAGTGATCTTGTCTTCGAGTTTCAGGTGATTGATGTTCACCTGCAATTTTTCGGGAATCGATCCGGCCGGGCAGGAGATTTCCACGTCGTGGATAAGCTGATCCACGACGCCGCCTTCGCGAACGCCCGGGGCCTCGCCGCGGAGTTCGATGACCAAGGCGACTTCGACCACTTCGTCGGCCGAGATGCGGGTAAAATCGACGTGTAGAACGTGCGTACCCCAGGTATCCCATTGCATGTCGCGGATAAAGGCCGACTCGCTGACCGCCCCGGTCAGGTCTACCAGTCGGCTGCCGTGCCGCAATGCCACGCTTAGGGCCTCGGCGGAAACGCCCAAGCTAACGTTCTCCTTACCGTGCCCGTATAGCACGGCGGGTATTTTTCCGCTGCGGCGCAGTCGACGGTTATTGAGCTTTCCCCGCTGATCGCGGAGTTCTACGAGCATTTGTTCTGCCATGGGCATTCCTCACGTATTTTTCATGTTGGGGCGGCAGTTCAACTGCCGCCCCAACGTAACCTTCAACAAAATGGTCTTTCTTTACGTCTAAAAGATAGCAAACCTACTATTTTGGCCGAAAAGCAAAGAATTGCAATGCCGGGGCAAGAATTTTTTGGCATTTATTATTTAGAACTCCCCTCGCCCTTTGGGAGAGGGGCCGGGGGTGAGGGTTAAGGAGGAAGTACATAAGTAAGGCAAGATATTTTGGCCAACCGCCCTCACCCTAGCCCTCTCCCGGCGGGAGAGGGGACATTTTTATTACACAAATAAGTGGCTTACCGATTCGTTGCGGTGAATGCGTTTGATCGCTTCACCCAGCAGGGGGGCTACGGAGAGTACTGTAATTTTAGGGATTTGTCGTTCCGGCGGCAGGGGGATGGTGTCGGTGATAATGAGCCGGTCGACCGGTGCTTTTTGGATCCTTTCCACTGCCGAATCGCAGAGCACGCCGTGGGTTGCAGCCAGATAAATTTGCCTGGCGCCGCCAGCTTTCATCATTTCAGCGGCCCCGCAAATCGATCCGGCCGTGCTGATCATGTCGTCGAAGATCCAGACTACTTTGCCCTCAATATTTCCGCCGATTACATGGGCTTGCTTGGTTTTTTCCGCGCTGCTGCGGCGCTTGTCGATAATCGCCAGGTGCCCGCCGATCCGGGCGATGTGCACCAGCGCCCGTTTGATGCTGCCCTCGTCCGGACTGACGACCACGAAATCGTCGTCCAGTCCCATGGTCTTGATGTAATCGTCGATTACCGGGTCGCCAAAGAGGTGGTCCATGGGTATATCGAAGAAACCTTGGATTTGGGCAGTGTGCAGATCCATGGCCACAACGCGACCTGCGCCGCGCGGGTGATCATATTAGCCACGAGTTTGGCGGTGATGGGCACGCGGCCCTCGTCCTTGCGGTCTTGCCGGGCGTAGCCGTAATAGGGAATCACGGCGGTAATCCGCTCGGCGCTTGCCCGCCTGAAACTGTCGATCATAATCAACAGTTCCATGAGATTGTCGTTGACCGGGGGGCATGTGGGTTGGATGATGTAGACGTCTCGGCCGCGGACGTCTTCGTCGATTTTGCAGGAGATTTCGCCGTCGGGGAAATCGCCCATGATCGCCCGGCCCAAGGGCAATCCCAAGTATTCGCAGATTTTTTTGGCCAAAGCCGGATGGGCCCGCCCGGTGAAAAGTTTCATGGAGTTCATTTTAGAGTTATCGGTTATCGGTTTTCAGTTCACAGTTTATGGTTATCGGTGGGCAGTGAACTGCCCACTCTAAAACTAACGAATGATTGCTATTTTTTGCCTTCGTGCTTCATCGCTTTTAACAATTCCGCTTCTACCACCGCGAGTTCTTCCATGCTATTGATGGCCAGGACTTCGCAAGGCTTAAGGACGGGCACCGCCCGAACCTCAAGGCTGCGGGAAAGCAATACGCGGGGCAGATCGGTGATGTAATACTCGCCCTGATCGTTATCCGGACGGATGTAGTCTAAGGCATCAAGCATGATTTGACAATCGAACACATAATAACTCATGCTCACTTCTTTGATTTGTCGCTGGGATTCGGTGGCGTCGCGGTGCTCGACAATGCCCAGGAAATTTCCCTCCTTGTCGCGGACGATTCTTCCCAAACCCTCCGGATTCTCGGCCAAAGCGGTGCCGATAACGCACGCGGCGGGCTTGCGCTGGAATTCGGCCATAAGTGCCGCTATTGAGTCGGCCTGCATCAAGGGGGCGTCGCCGGCAACGATCAAGACCGGCCCATGATGTTCGGCCAGCATCTCCCGGCAGACCATTACGGCATGTCCGGTGCCCAACTGTTGGGCTTGGAGGGCGAAAGTCAGGTTTTTACGGCCGTCCAGGGCTGAGCGGACCAAATCGGCCCGATATCCAACCACGGCAATAATTCGCTCGATGCCGCCTGCCGTCAAAGCATCAAGCACATATTCGATCATGGGCCGGCCGCAAACGGGCACCAGGACCTTGGGCAAATCGGTTTTCATGCGAGTGCCTTTGCCGGCAGCCAAGACCACGGCTAGTTTATCATCCATTAAAGATCTCCATGGGGATTGATAATAACCATATTTACCAGATCAAGTGTATTTTCCAATCCCCGGCACCCGCACAGCTTGTTGAAAAAACGTTTGGCGCCATGCTCAGGCTTGTGTGAATATGAGAAATACCGGCAAACCTGGTCACACAAGCGTGGCCCTGGCACCCAGGTCGATTATTTATGCAAGACACCCCCCGTCTATTTTAAAATATTGCCCTTCCCTCATAAGGCTATTTTTGGTACCTACCGGGCCAATTGTCTGGAAATAGGGCGATTCTAATTTTATTACGGGAGCAGCTTACCTAAACTTCCCAGATAATCAAATTTCCCAAAATCTCATCCTTTTCCTGGGGACATCCCATGAAACGTCTTTTCTTGCGTATTGGCGTGTTGGTAACGTTTGTTGTCTTGGGGCTAATCGCTTATGCCTATGCCGAGCGAGGCGCCGGTGACAGATATTCTTCGGACGATAGCTCTGTCGAGGATGCATCTCCGCTTCGCGGTCCTGGCGCACAAAACACATCGCCAAATTACACGGTTAATCCTTTACGAGACAACACGCTCCGGGCCGGACCGGTCTTGGATAATTCGTTCGATAGAACTCCCGTTGTCGATTCCCGGATAAAAAGAGTCGCGGCCGATGCCCCTGCCACCGAATCAGGGGCTCGTCCCGCAGCCGATCCCTTTGGTCTGACATCGCATAAGGGCGGATCGACTGTCAAGCAAGCCGCTGGGCAAGCGATTCCTAATAATGGTATCCCGGACGCCGCAGCGCTCGATTCTCCGCCGACCGGGTACCCGCTTGCGGGTGATGGTGCCGACCAATCGCAATATCCGCAACTCGGGGGACCGAATCTGAATAGTCGATCGGGGGCAAGACCGAGTTCCAACCGCGGCGATGCGGAAAACAACACCGGTTATTTGCAGTCAAAGCAAAGCCCATCCTACCCACCGATGGTCGAGAAATATCCTGCCAGAGGCGGCGCGGCAGATCGCTCGCTTGCCGATAGCCGCAGCGGAGATCGTTATAACGAAGCTGGGAATCAGCCCGATCGCCAGTCAGCGATGGGAAAAACGGCCGAACGCTATGGCAACCGGCCTACAGGCACGGCGACCTTGACATCCAACGGCCTGGAACCCGGTCCGTTTAAGGCCGATCCGTCGTCAACGCCCAGGGCCCTATCGCAAACCGGCGAAAAAGGACGTGATCGGAATTTCGGCGGAAACGCGGGAAATTCGGCGGCCGAGGGCTTCGCGAACAGTGAAGGAACCGGCCAGCCCGGCTCAAAACAGCTCGAAGGGGCGCAAACTCCGCAAATAACCATCCAAAAATTCGCACCAAACGAAATTCAAGTGGGCAAACCGGCCGTATTCAAGATCGCGGTTCGCAACACGGGCTCGATTCCAGCCGGGCAGGTGGAAATTCGCGACCAAACGCCCAGGGGAACGAAATTGCTGGGCACAACCCCTCGAGCGTCGCAGGGCCCGCGAGGCGAAATCGTCTGGACCATAGGCACGCTGCGCCCGGGCGAAGAATCGTCGGTGGAAATGGAACTCATGCCCACGGCCGAGGGCGAGATCGGCAGCGTGGCAACGGTCCACTTCGGCGCGGACGCATCGGCCCGAACAATTTCGACCAGGCCGAAACTGGCCCTGGAAATGTCGGCTGCTGAAAAAGTACTCATCGGCGAACAGGTGGTGATGTCGATCGTGGTCTCGAATCCGGGTACGGGCGTGGCCACAGGCGTGGTGTTGGAAGAGCATCTGCCAGCCGGGCTGCAACATCCGGCCGGTGCGGAATTAGAGTACGAGGTGGGCGATTTGCGTCCGGGCGAGAGCAAGAAACTCGATCTGGCCATGGCCGCCGTATCGCCCGGCCAAGCATCAAACATACTAACGGCCCATGCCGACGGCAACCTGCAAGCCCAAGAACGCCTCGATATTCAAGTGGTTGCCCCAAAATTAGACATTGCCATGGAAGGCCCCAAGCGCCGATATCTGGAGCGAGAGGCGATTTACCAGGTATCGCTTTCGAATCCGGGCACGGCCGCCGCCCAACAGGTGGAGTTGGTGGCCTATCTTCCGCCAGGGTTGAAATTCGTCAGCGCCAACAACTCGGGTCATTACGACGATGCCAACCGTGCCGTGCATTGGCGGCTGCAAGAGCTGCCCAGCAACGAAACCGGGGCGGTGGAACTGGTCACCATGCCGGTCGAGTCGGGCCAGCAAAGCATCAAACTTCGCGGCACGGCCGCAAAAGGCCTGGCAGTGGAAAAGGAACAGCCGGTGCTGGTCGAGGGCATCGCATCGATCGTGTTCCAGCCGGTGGACGTGACCGGCCCGATCGAAGTCGGCGGTGAGACGGTTTATGAAGTCCGCGTGGTAAATCAGGGATCAAAGGCCGCCAGCAACGTGCGATTGACCGTACTTTTGCCGTCCGAAATGCAGGCCATGGCCGCCGAAGGTCCCACGCGCCACGCTATCGAGCCCGGCCGCATTGTGTTCGAGGGCCTGGCCCGGCTAGCACCCAAGGCCGACGCCAATTATCGCATAAAGGCCAAGGGCATCCGTCCCGGCGATCTGAGGACTCGCTTCCAATTAGTCACCGATGAAATGCAAACTCCGGTGACGAAGGAAGAAAGCACGCGGGTTTATGCGGATGAATAAGCAGGGGTTATGGACGAGGTAGAAGGGGTAAAACAATCCCGGACATCTTAGAGAAATTCGACACGACTTAACATTGCCTCTGATTCATAAAATTCTGAGAGCAGCAAAAGGCCCCTTAACATTTCGCCCACGGTTCGGGCGCCGAAATGGCAAAAAGCTAAACCGGAATGGGACATGCCTTTAGAGGCCAATCGCAAGAAATCAGCGTCATGAGTGACAATCACGCGACGCTCACGGAGAGCAAATGCAATCTGTTGTTCATCAGAAGCCCCGGATAATCCTATCAATGCAGGATACGTAACGTCGAGACCTCTACGGCTCAAAGCTTGGGCAAGGGCTTGATCAACGTTTTCATCCAGATGAAAGCGAAGCACTGTTTGGAGTATCCTTGCCCTGGAATTGTTCGATAAGTCCCGGTCCAGACTTGCGCGGAGCGATACGACGAACTCCTCATCCTCTTTCATTTGCCGATCGATTTCTTCCCGGTGATCCCAATAATAGGTCATTGCGGCATGGACGTCGGCCAATGTGATTGTGGGATAGGTTTGGAGAATCTCATCGGGCGAAAGGCCTTTTAGTTCATGGCAGACGTAGATGTCCTGGACGCGGATACGGTGTCCCGCAATCCGCGGCTTGCCTCCGCAAATGCCGGGAGTGCATTCGATATGGCTTTTTTCGTGAATCGGTTCCATAATGTTATTTTAGCACGGATACTACATAAAAGCGAGTGGAGTATACAATTCATTTTAAACTGGATTTATTATGCCTCCACATCTTAATGTTTACGCTTTGCCTAAATTCGCCGATCCCGATGCGCTTGCCGGCGGGAGGGTGGTTGTGATTGACGTGCTGCGGGCGTCGACGACTATTATTTACGCGCTACAGGCGGGGGCGAAAGCAGTCATTCCTTGCCAGGAAATTGAGGAAGCCCGGCGGATTGCCGCTGGGTTTTCGCCGAATGAAAAAATCCTCGGCGGCGAACGAGGCGGAGTGCCTATTGAAGGATTCGATCTGGGTAATTCGCCCGATGAATATACGCCCCAGCGGGTGCGTGGAAAGACGGTGGTTTTCACAACCACAAACGGAACCCGGGCCCTGTTGCACGCCAAAAGGGCAAAGCAAATCGTGATCGGGGCTTTTGTCGATGCAACGGCAGTCGTGCAACATCTAAAAGGGCAGGAAGATGTGCATCTGCTTTGTGCAGGTACCGACGGACAACCGACCGACGAAGACATCATGTTGGCAGGCATGTTGGTCGAAAAACTCCAACGCCAGGGGGGTGGGCAATATAAACTTAACGACGAAGCCATTGCCGCATGCGACTTATGGCGGCATACTTTAGAGCTTATCCAGACGCCGATGACCGAACCGCCCGGACCTGAACCCTTGGCAAAAATATTGCGTCATAGTCTTGGCGGGAAAAACCTGGTGTCACTGGGCATGGACCGCGATATACTGGCCGCCGCCCGGATCGACCGCTTTGCAGTTGTACCGCGATTCGATCCGGAAACATCCCGCATAGAAGTTGTGAAGTAGAGTTGAGAAATAACGCCAGGGTGCCATGCCCACGCTTGTCGTGGACATGACGGTAATGAGATAATACTCTGGCATACCCACGCAAGCGTGGGCATGCCACCAAAAAATAAAACTAAAAACCACCAACCACTAACCACTATTCACTAGACGACCATGGAAATGGAACAACTGGTAGCACTGTGCAAACGCCGAGGATTTCTGTTTCAATCCAGCGAAATATACGGCGGCTTAAACGGCTTTTGGGATTATGGGCCCCTGGGCGTGGAACTGAAGCGGAACATCCGCGAAGCATGGTGGCGGGACATGGTCACCGGGCATAACGAACTGGATGCCCCGGCCGGCGCCCCGTCGGCATACGAAATGACCGGGCTGGATTGCACGATCATCATGCATCCGCAGGTCTGGAAATGTTCGGGCCACTACGACTTGTTCCACGACTACATGGTCGATTGCCGCGAATCGAATAAGCGTTACCGTTATGACCAAATTTTTGGCCGGCGCGTGATGATGCGGGTCAAAGACCCGAAGACCGGGGAAATGGTTCCTTATGACGATCTGGGATTCATTTTTGTAACTACAGAATTACAAGACCAGCACGCCATACTGGATATTGAAAAAAAGGCGCAAGTTCTTCGATAAGCATCGCAAGGAAAAAATCCAATACGCCATTTTCGGCGATGCCGACGATAAAGTATATCCATTATCTTCTATAAAACCGGTTGATTTCAGCAAGGTGTTGGCGCCCGACGCCGCGCAACTGGGGACGCTTACCGAGCCGCGCGAATTCAATTTAATGTTTGAGACGCATACGGGCGCCATGAGCGATGAAAGCAGCAAAACTTTCCTGCGCCCGAGACCGCGCAGGGAATTTTCGTCAACTTCAAGAACGTCCTGGACAGCACGCGGGTGAAAATACCCTTTGGCATCGCCCAGGTGGGCAAGAGTTTCCGTAACGAGATCACGCCGCGGAATTTCACCTTCCGTTCCCGCGAATTCGAGCAGATGGAGATAGAGTTTTTCTGCCATCCTTCGACCTCGCCTCAGTGGTACAAATACTGGCGCGACAGGCGCTACCGCTGGTATCTGGAGTTGGGGCTGGCCGGCGACCGGCTGCGTTTGCGGGATCATGAAAAGGAGGAGCTTAGCCATTATTCCTGCGGCACGGCCGACATCGAGTATGGTTTTCCTTTTCTGGCTCCAGGTGAATTCGGCGAACTCGAAGGCGTGGCCCATCGCGGCGATTTCGACCTGCGCAGCCACATGGAAGGCAAGCTTGTGCGATCGGGCGACTCGCTGGTGGTGGAACTCGACGCCGAAGGCAAGCCGAAATATCGGGGAAGCGGCAAAGACCTGACCTATTTCGACGATCAGACCCGGGAACGATTCATCCCACACGTGATCGAGCCATCGGCCGGCGCCGATCGGGCGACCCTGGCCTTCCTGTGTGAGGCATACAATGAGGACGAAGCCCCGGACGAAAAAGGCGTGGCCACGAAACGGGTGTTTTTGAAGTTCCATCCACGCCTGGCCCCGGTCAAGGCGGCCGTTTTTCCGCTGGTCAAAAAGGATGGAATGCCCGAGATCGCCAAGGAAATCTACTCGGCGATCAAGCCGCACATGAACGTGTTTTACGACGAGAAAGGGGCCGTGGGACGCCGCTACCGCCGGCAGGATGAAATCGGCACGCCGTTCTGCATTACTGTCGACGGGCAAACACTTACCGACGGCACTGTGACCATCCGCGACCGCGACACGCTAAAACAATGGCGCGTGAAAAAAGAAGATTGCCCGGGCGAAATCCTGGGGCGGCTGCATTCGTAGTTCTGTTTGGATAATATGATTATATAGAATATAGATCTAACCACTAACTTGAAATACTTATCAGGAGTTAAAAATATCACATAAGGGGAATGAATCATGAAAAAAGCGATATGGGTCTCTTTTGACCTGGGAGTACGAGGTGATTATGAAGGTATCTACACTTGGCTTGATGAACATGGCGCCGAAGAGTGTGGAGACAGCCTTGCATATTTGAAATACGAGTCCGATGATGATTTTATTTCATCGTTTACTCGAGACATTCGTAAAGCAATTGAAATAACAAGAAAGACGCGCATTTATGTAATTTGGCATGATGATGAAAATGGGAAAATAAAGGGCCGGTTTATACTTGGCGGCCGCAAATCACCTCCTTGGTCTGGCTCCTCAGGTAGTGTCGGGGAAATCGAGTCGGATGAAAGTTAAGCCATGCAAACTGCGTTAGTAGACACAGGTATTTGGTATGCGATGTTCGATCCTCGAGATCAACATCAAAATCAGCTCAAGGAAAAAGCTGAACTTTTAGAATTATTCCAAGTTATTTTGCCTTGGCCAACTTTATATGAGACGTTACGAACAAAAATGGTGCGCAACAAATTCGCGTTACAGCGATTTGAAGAATATCTTAAACGCCCCAACCTGAACTACTTGGACGATACTCCTTATCGTGATAAAGCTATAGAACTCGCTTTTTCATCTTCTCTCAATAGAAACCGACCATTAAGTATGATAGATTGTTTGATCAGACTCATACTGGATGATGATAAGGTCAAAATTAACTGTCTAGCAACCTTAAATTTTAGAGATTTTTCTGATATTTGCCGGAGAAGGCAAATCGAAATTATCTGAATACATATTGTTAAAATATCAATATCGCTAAAATCTGAAATGCTATCTTAAAAGCATATTTCAAGCTATTTTACATTCGGGTCGTGAAATTACCGTCTCTACGCACCGCGTCAAAAACGCAATGTTTTCGCTTGATTTCCGTGCGCGGGCTGCAAATACTAATAATAGGCGGGCAGGTGGGGCTTTATATCGGGAGAAGCGCCATGAAACGGTTCATTGTTGTCGCATCGCTGGCGATTTTATTGCATGGAGTGTTTGGAATTCTAAAGGCGGATGAGCCTGTAAAACCCAGCGACATCAGATCGTACACCCAAGGCTTCATGCCGCAACTCGGCGGGGCGTACCGGAATCCGGACGCGTATTTGCCTTACTACCCGGGGTATGCGCCCTATTGGCAATCTGCTCCGGCGTATCCGTATGGATATTCGATATTTTCTTATCCATTCGGGTTTTATCAGCCGCCGATTTATAACTCCGGGAATCAATGCAACGGACCGCGGGCAGGGCGGGGCGTTAAGGGGCGTTGATCAGCGATTGACAGTTATTCGCGATCTTCGATCTTCATCGCCAGCAAATCCAATCGGGCTTTCAAATCGCTCAATTGAACATGGGGATTCGTATCAGAGGCCAGATGAGGATAGAATTGCGTGGACGATGGGCCGTGGATAGTGCCTAAAAGGTTGGCGGTTGTTTTTAGATCGTGGAGTTCTTCGTCGACCTCGTCGAGCTTGGCGACGGTCCGATGGTTGTCGTGCCAGATGCGGTCGATCTGAAGCACCAGGCCGATCAACAGGGAGATCTGGCCGCCGGTGGCGATAGGCAAGCCGATTTTCCACAACTCGCCGCGTCCGGTCCAAAGCGACCATCCCAACAACATCCCGCCGCAAACCAATGCCGCAGTGCCCAGCGATAATGCCGCCCAGATCAGCAGTGCGAGCAAGGAACCGGCAATGCTGCCGCTATGAATGTTAGATTTCCGCTGATGTGAAACCGGCATTGGCGGCGCGTGACGCGGATTGAGGAAATCATGGGCTCGATCGTGCCGGGTCGTTTCACGCACGTCGCCCTTTTCCCGGCGATGGCCGGGGGTTGCGTCAACCTGCAATGCCTGGGCGATGTGCCATAACTGGTCGTCGAATTCCCAATTGTCGTAAGACGGTATTTCCTCGGCGCATAGTGGACGCCGGCGGCGAAGCGGACGAGGATGTTTTCACGTCCGTATCTATGGGCATTGGCCACCTACAGCCTCGCCACACCGCGGACAGCAAAACTTCCTTTCGCCCGAACTTGCAATAGCAGGGACATCTTGTTGACACTGTTGGCACCACATGGTGTTGATAAAATCGACCAGAAACTTGGTAAACTGTAGCGATTTCGTAAGATTTACCGCCCAACAGAAGGGCTTGGCAGAAATATGGGTAAGATGAGGCGTTTTGGAAAACTGGCAATTACCACGGAGGCACGGAGAACACTGAGTAACAAAAAAATGACGGAATGAAACCTGAAATATAGAACGGCTATTTAATCTCATGTAATAAATGTCATGTGGAACATGAAACAACTCCGGGAGCAAGCTCCCGGGCTAAACTTTTCATGCGACATTTATTTCTTGTCATTCTAAAAACTCTCTCCATTTTCATCACGAAAAGTCGAAAGATCGAAAGCACGAATAAATTTTTTGTTAATGTTTCGTGCTTTCGATCTTTCGATCTTTCGTGATTAAAAAAGTTGTTTCTTTCCTCCGTGTCCTCCGTGCCTCCGTGTTGATTAATTTACTGTGTCTGCTTTTTGGCATCCGGTTCGAACGGCTGGCCGCGAATCCAATCGCTGAGAAAACGGATGAACTGCTCGGGAAGGATATTTTTTGCAGGGTCGTTGGTTTCGGCATAAGAGAGCATGCGATCGTTCTTCTTGCCAAAGAAGCGTTTTGATTTGGGATCGCCGATCATGGCGGCGGTCCATTGGGCGGAACCATATCCTGTCAACTCGGGCGCGTCGCCCAGTTTGCCTTTGTCGTGGAACTTGTGGCAGTCGGTGCAGCCGAAATCATCGACCAGCAATTTGCGGCCTTCTTTAATGAGTTCGGCGTCTTGGGCATCGATCTCGCGCTGCGAGGGCAATTGGGCCTCGGCCGATAAGGCGATGATCACTTTTTGGAGATTTTTCTTTTCCTCTTCGTCCAACGAGCCGAGGTTTTCCTTGACGAAATTAGGCATGGCGCCTTTTCGGAGTTTGGTGTCGCCGTAATAATCTGAACTAACGATTGTTTTGGGATCGAGCAATCCGGCGATCCAATCTCTTGATGCAAAACCGTGCAAGTTCGGAGCGGAAGGTTCCATCGCTCTAATTCCCAATCCGTTTCGATCCAGGGCATTGTGGCAAACAGCACATTGTTGTTTAAAGATGTTGCGCGCCTGTGTCAGATCGTCGTTGCGTAAGAGGGTCAAAGCCCCGGTGGCGGGAATGCCCTTTGCCCGGACAAGCTGAATAGTTCGATCGGCCTGCCACCGCTGCTGGGCGAGGGCATTTTGTTGGTGGAGATCGGCGGCGTCCTTGGCAAACGAGCGATAGGAAAGAAAGACCAGGCCGGAGAGTAAAACCAGGGTCACGGCGACGTTGAAATAATGCCCGATTCTTATCCGCCCGATAAAGGGCACTAGCAGAAAGAAAACCAGTATAAGGCCGGGCACTATGAATATTGGCACGATTGCCTTTTCGCCTGGGAAAAGCTGGGAGAATTCGTACAGGCCGCGGAAGGCCCATTCGGGCCGGGCGGCGGCGTAATAATTGGCCGGATCGAGGTCGGCCGGCGAGCCGATGGCCACGCCCGCACGATCGCCAGATATGCCGTGTTGCAAGGATAAAATCAAAACCGCGGCCAGCACCAATAGGCCCGCAATGGCGTTGCGCCAAGCCTGGCCGGGCCAGTAAGGCTCGGATATTTTTGGTGCAGCCGATTGTTGGGGCGACAGTTCAACTGTCGCCCCAACTGGGGTTGCCCCAACAAGGGCAGCGGCGTTTGCCCGCCGGGTACAAATCCGATTCAGAAGCAGGAGGAGGAAAAATCCGCCGGCAAACACTGCAATGTGCAGGGCCAGGAATCGGGTAAGGGTGAGTTGTCCGAACTCGGGGCCGCCGACGGCGATTTTGTAGAGCGATTCGCCCACGCCCGGCAAAAGCAGGAGGAACCTGGTCCGCACCTGTGTGGCGGCGTAACTGTTTTGGTTCCAGGCCAGCAGATCGCCAGTTAAAAGCAGGGCCAGAGCGAACAGGCCCATCAACAGGGCCGTCCAATAAACGGCTTCACGGGGCGGGCGATACCAACCGCGGATGATCGACTGAAGCAAATACAATCCCGCCAGCGCCAGCAGCGTTTGACCCGCGTAATGGTGAATCGCCCGAAGCAGCCATCCGCCGGCGACTTCGTATTGCAGATAGTACACGCTTTCCCAGGCGTTCTGCGTGCCGGGGCTGTAATATATCCAGAGAAAAAAGCCGGTTATGGCCTGGATGCAAAACGCAAATAAGATTGCGGCCGGCACTGTTCGACACCAGCAAGCGCCGCCGGCCAAAGGCGCATCGGCCAGATATCGCAGGCCATCGCTCAAACCGGTTCGATCGTTAAGCCAGTTAAGGATGTTTTTCATATTCAATTAATCACCACGGAGTCACGGAGGACTCGGAGTAAGGAAATTTTTTTAACACGAAAATTCGAAAGAACGAAAACACGAAATAAATAGATATTGTTCATATTTTGTATTTTCGTAATTTCATGCTTTCGCGATGAAAATGGAAATTGTTATGGTGTCATTTTTTACGTATTCCGCTAAATAAAAATTTTATCTCTCTGTGTTCTCCGTGTCTCCGTGTTGAATAAATTAGGCTAGCCACTAACCATTTTATTCGCTGTGCCGGTTCTATAATTTTGAAATTTCACCCAAACTTCGTTATTGCGGATTTCGGTTTGCAGCGAATCCATATCGCGCGGGCTGGGCGAGGCGTCATCCAGGCGTTTGCCGGCAAGATCGAAGCTTGCGGCGTGGCAGGGGCAGAAAAAAAGGTGTCAGGAACCTTTTTCTCGCCCTTAACAATGGTTCCCGGCGCCTTCTT
The DNA here is from genome assembly GCA_963844755.1 of Pirellulales bacterium. Classification (GTDB taxonomy): domain Bacteria; phylum Planctomycetota; class Planctomycetia; order Pirellulales; family Thermoguttaceae; genus JBEKIK01. The sequence continues at coordinate 6,933 of CAWJPM010000001.1, read as the reverse complement.
TTCGAGCATAATCGAGCAGCCGGCATGGGGACAGACCACTTGCAGGGCTTCGACCTGGTCTTTGCCCGTGCGGCGGAGATAGACCGCGCCTACCGGTACGTTGGGAAAGAAGTTCCAGGCGTCGGTGCGATCGGCGATAACGGGGAATTTTTGCGGCGAGCCGTCATCGGGCAGGGCGTCGAGGCTTGTCACTCGAATGAATTGGCTGGCGCAAATTTTTTGCCTGAGGGGATTTAAAAACGCGACGATCCCCACGGCCGCAGGCGTGATTAATGCCACGGATCCGGCGATTAAGGCTGTGATTTTAGCCAAAAATCCCCGACGCTGTTGTATATTGTACGAATTAGAGGAGTTGCCGCTCATTATTATGCCAACAAATCTAACAAAATGGCGTGTGCCACTACTTGCTTGTTTGTAAGCAGTGTTTTTTTCGGAATTTTAGGCAGCACTGCTTGCAAGCAAGCAGCGGTACATAAAATATATAGTAAGTAGTGGCACACATAAAGATGGTTTTGTTCATTTTGTTAGAGCAATGGAATATCCACCGGATCAGTTGCCTCTGCCTGGTCCGCCCATGCCGCCGCGGAAACCGCCACGGCCTCTAAGTTCATCGGCGGGGATATCCAGCTTTTCGCCCTTCATTTTTTCCAGCGAAGCCTTTTGAGCATCGGTGAGAACGCCTGTGAGTTGTTTTTCGACGTCTTGGCGAAGCTCCTGCATTTTTGGGCGGAGAGACTGAAAATCACCGTTAGCCTCGGCTAACATGGCCTGAATCTTCTTGCCCATATCCTCATTGATTGTCTTGATCTTTTCCACCTGGTCGGACGACAGTTTCAGGTCCTCCTGGACTTGCTTATCGCTAAGGGCCGAAGTGCCCGCAACTTGCAGAGCGATTTCTTTCAGCCTTTTGGCTTGATTGGGAAGAAGAATGCTTTCCACGGCTTTCTGATACTTCTCTTGAATTGGCTGCATCTTTTTTTGCATTTCTTCCCTAAATTTCTGTTGCTCTTCGGGAGTCATATCCGGAGAGGGCGGCTGCATGCCTGAAAACGCTTCCTGCATAGATTGGCGCATGTTTTCATTCGCCTCAGTGATCTTAGCTTTTTGATCATCCACGAGTTCCAGTTCTTTTTGCACGGAGGGTATCATCAACAGCCGGCCATACTGCGCGGATAAGGATGCCATTGCTTGGCTGCCGAACATGCCCATGCCGGGACCCGGTTGAGCCAATGCCGCGGTGCATAAGGCTAACATTCCCAACATTACAAGAGCGATCGAAGCTAAACGCATTGAACGAACCATAACGTCTCTCCTATTAAAAAGGTTAAAGGGGTAAGCGAGGGTATTTTATAGCGAGATTGCCGGAAGTTTGTAGGGCGGGAAGCATAGATTATTAGGAACTATAGGCGCGTGGACAATCGAAGTCAACAGTTTTAAAGCGACCATTCATTGAATTACGGCATATTCATGGCCGCGCGGACGGCGTCGAGGACTTTTGTTTGCGCCGATTGCAGGGGGCCGCCGATGGATAGCCCGGCGGCTTTTTTGTGTCCGCCGCCGCTGAATTTTTCGGCCAATGCGGCGCAATCGAGTTGGCAGCGGCTGCGCAGGCTGACCTTGAATCCGCCCTTGGGTTGTTCGACAAAGATCACAGCCGCTTGAGTGCTGCCCACCGACAGCGTGAGGTTGATGATATCTTCGCTGTCGGAGGGCAAGGCCCCGGTCGCGTGAAAATCTTCATTGGCGATGTAGGTGTGAATCAGCCGGCCGTCGAGTTCAGTTTGCGCGGCTTAAAGTTCGGCCTACCAGGCGCAAGCGGGCCAAGGAGTCGTTTTCGTAAAGATTTTTGTAGATTTCGTCGGGATTGGCGCCGGCTTGCACCAGCCGGGCGATTAAAGCGAACGTCCCGGCCGTGGTCGAGGAAAAGCGAAACCAGCCCGTATCGGTGGCAATGGCCACGAATGCCGCCCGGGCGATATCGGGCGTAAGGGGAACTTTTAATTGATCCATGGCATCGATCACCAGCCGGCCGGTGGCCTCGGCGTCAACGTCCTTGAATACTTCCGCCCCCAAATCGTCTTGGCTGACATGATGATCTACCACTACCTTGAGGGCCTTGGTCGAGCGGACCACGTCGGCCATCGAACCTAGTTGGGCCCATGCCGAGGTATCGAGAATCATCAATACCTCCCGGTCGGCAAGCTGATCGGTGCAAGGTCTGCGCCGAGTTTTTTGAATCTTTTTTTACTGTCGATGAATTGCAGATCGGGCGGGATGGAATAGACGTTGCACACGAGCACGTCCTTGCCCAGACTTTCCAATACCTCGGCCATTGCCGTCTCGCATCCCAAGGCGTCGCCGTCGGGGCGAATGTGCGTGGTAAGTGCAAATCGCTGATGACGGCGAACGATATCGACGAATTTAGACCAATCGGGCATGATTTCGGTACAAGGTTTTCAGTTTTCAGTTTTCAGTTGTAAGTTTTCTGTTTCCGATGCGATTGCCCGGACGGCGGCGACGTCTATGGCCATTTGGTCGGTCAAAGCCTGGATGGAATTGAATCGTGTAGTTTCCCTTAAACGGGCGAAAAAGTCAATCTGGAGCGTGCGGTCGTATAAATCGCCTTGGAAATCGAGCAAAAAAACCTCGACTTTCAGGGCGATTTCATTAAAAGTGGGATTGGAGCCCAGGCTGATGGCGGCCGCGTAGGCCGATTGGTCGACCCATGCCCGGCCGGCATAAATTCCATCGGGCGGAAGCAGAGTTTCGATTTCTGTTATGTTGGCGGTGGGGAAACCCAGTTTTACTCCCCTGCCCGCCCCGCGAACGACAAGGCCGCGGATGCGATAAGGGCGGCCGAGCATTTGCCGGGCTTGGGCCATCCGCCCCTGGATGATTAGTGCCCGAATTTTCGAACTGGATACGATCTGGGCGTCCACTTCGACGGATTCGGCCACCACGAGGCGGACACCCGACTCGGCGCAGAAACTTCCGAGGACCTCCAAGGTTCCGGCGCGATTTCGGCCGAAGAAGAAATTCGGTCCCTCGACCATTCCCTTGGCGGCAAGCTTGTCTACAACTATGCGTTGGAAAAACTGCCGCGGATCGAGTTCGAGAAAGGCGCGATCGGCGGGATAAATTACTACCGCGTCGGCCCCGAGTTCGGCGAGAATTTCGGCCTTGCGCTCGTTCCAGATGAGCGGCTGCGGGGCGGCATCGGGGCGGAGAATCCAGGCGGGATGCGGGTCGAAGGTAAACACGACGGCCGGGCCGCCTATTTCGTCGGCCAGTTTGTGCAAGCTTTTCACCAACCGCGCATGACCGCGGTGCACGCCGTCGAAATTGCCTATCGCCACGGCGCCGCCGCGCAGATCAGGGGAAAAATCGTCCAAGTTGCGGATAATTTTCACGACTCATCACTTTCCGCGGTTTCCGAATGTTTGCCAATCCGGCGGATTTCGTCGCGAAGCCGGGCGGCCTCCTCGAACTGTTCTGCGGCGACTGCTTCTTCGAGTTTGCGCCGCAACAAGCTAATTTTGCTTTTAGGGCGGGCCTCGGCCGCCTGCTCCTCCCGGCTGAGAATCTCGTCGCGCCAGTGTTCCAAACTTACGAGTTCGACGCATTCTTCGGCGCGGTGGCTTTGGTTGTACTCGTCGAGGAATTCGCGGATGGCTTCGATGCCCGCCTCGATGACCCGCAGCCCCTCGGCAAAGGCCTTTTGGGCCAAAAGCGGCGTGGCCACTGCCCGGGTGTGCATCATCTGCACGTACGGACGCCACTGGTCGAACTGCAATTTCAGCCGGTCGTCGCCGGCATGTGAGCGGATAAAGGCAAACAGGCGGAGATTGCGCTGGGTGTCGCGGGCGCAAAGTTCAAACAAATCCAAATGCCAAAAACTCAAGTAGCGATGATAGTATTGAACGCTTTCGCGCCACAGCCGGGCGCAGTCCTCGGGCTTTAACTCCATGGCCGGACCGTCGGGATTGGCTTCGTCGTGGGTGCGCTGCATACGTTCGTAATATTCCAGCCAGGACTCGCATCCCTCGGGCCGGACGCCGTCGGGCCGGCCGTCCATCTCCATTTGCAGCAGCCCCAGGTCCACGCGCAACTGGATCTTGCTCCGCCCGTCCTCGCCGTGCACGATGCGGACCATCACCTCGTCCGGCTCGTACATCCACTCGTTCAGGAGGTTGGTAATATCCTTGGACATGCAATCACCTGCCCAGCACGACGATGGCCAGATCGGCGTTGAGGTTGGGGTTGTCTTGGACTTGAGCGTCGGCCTCGGTGTCCAGGGCGATTTGTTGGAGAATGTTAAAGCGGTGTTCGCGGCAAAAGTCTTCGAAATCGGCGATGGATAGAAAACGGACGTTGGGCGTATCGTACCAGTGGAAGTTTTGCAGGGCGTGGCCGTGCGGGGTGCGGCCTTCATCGCTGAGTTGGCGGCGGTGGCTTTTGTAAGCGATGTTGGGGAAACTGACGATGCTTCGGCGTCCGACGCGAAGCATGTCGGCCAGGACGCGGGGGGCGTCCATCACGGTTTGCAGGGTTTGCGAAAGTACGACGAAATCGAAATGGCCGTCGGCGAAGGCCGGCAGTCCCTGGTTCAGATCGGCCTGGACGACGTTCAGTCCGCGGCGGACGCAGGCCAGGATGGCTTGTTCGTCGAGTTCGATGCCCATTACGCGGCAGGGGCCGCGTTCGCGGAGTCGGGCCAGCAATCCGCCCGTGCCGCAACCCAGGTCGAGCACGCTGGAGCCCGGCGGAATCAATTCCAAAATCGTGTTGTAATCCAGGCGGTGATGGTGGAAGATGCTTCTGGGGCCGTGGGTCCGCGAATCGCCTTCAACCGACGGCAATGCAATATCGCCGTTCTCCGCATCCGGCGGGCCCAAGTTGGCCAAAAAAGCGGCCATCAATTCGCCGTACGTTTTCAACTCGTTGGGCAACAAAAAAGCATCGTGGCCGCAGTCGGTGCGCACGTTGCAATAACTGATCGGTTTGTCGTCGGCGATCAAGGCGTCGACCATCTGCTGGGTTTGAAACGGTGGAAAGAGCCAATCGCTGGTAAAACTCATCATCAACCAACGGCACGTTGACGGGCGAAAGACTTTGATCAACTTCTCTCTCGTCTCGCCCAGATCGAAGAGGTCGATGGCAGTTGTCAAGGTGATATAACTGTTGGCGTCAAAGCGTTCGCCAAAGCGGTCGCCTTGATACGCCAAGTAGGAGCCCACGGAGAATTTGGTTTCGAATTGGGTTTGGATCTCTCGTGGAACGAGCCTGAGGGCGTCGAATTTTTGCGTCATCGCCTCCAGGGAGAGATAGGTAATGTGTCCCAGCATACGCGCGATGGCCAAACCCACCACCGGGCCGTGCCCTTGGTCGTAGTATTGCCCGTTGTGATAGGCGGGATCGCGGATGATGGCGTTGCGCCCGACGATGTCGAAGGCCATGGCCTGGCTGGTCAGTCGCGCCGACGTGCCAACGGCGATTGCCCCGGCCAGCCGATTGCCGTAGCGCGTGGCCCAATTCAACACCATATTTCCGCCCAAGGACGCGCCCACGACTCCGCGAAGCCGGGCGATGCCCAAGTGATCGATCAAGAGGCGCTGGGCATCGACGATGTCGGCCACGGTTATCACGGGGAAGTCGGCGCCGTAGGGCCGGCCGGTTTCAGGATTGACGCTGTTCGGACCGGTGGTGCCGCGGCAGCCGCCCAAAATATTCGGGCAGACGACGAAGTAGCGGTCGGTGTCGATGGACTTGCCCGGCCCGACCACAATGTCCCACCAGCCGGGATCGTCGGCGTCGTCGTGCCGGGCGACGTGCGAATCGCCGGAAAGGGCGTGGCAAATCAGCACCGCGTTGTCGCCCCTGGCGTTCAGCCGGCCGTAGGTCTCGTAGGCCACGGTGACTTGTGGCAAATGCCCGCCAAGTTCCAGTTCCAACGGCTTGTCGAATGTCACATGCTCGGCATACTTTAGGGGCCGGGCATGACGGAGGGTATCGCTGCTTTCAAAAAGATCGTTGCTCATTAGGGGTCGGAGGTCAGAAGTCGGAGGGAAGGAATGAAATATGTATAAAATCGCTTAAATTTTAAGATTATTACCATCTGCATTTTACAATATACCATCTATTTCACATATCCCCTAGTCCCAAGCCAAGCGAACTCCATTAGGCGTTTGACGGTTAGCGCGTGAAAAAACTCGAAAACCTTCAGCATTTTCGGGCGTATCAAGGGTTAACAACAACATCCCTTGACCCGAACCATGGAGGTTTTCGAGTGAATACCAAGATACGACATCAGATCGCTCGACGCAAGCGGCGGATCGCGCGGCGGCTGGACAAGAACGACAACCGGGGTTGCGAGCGGCCGATGATGACCGCCGCCAACATCCACTACGAGATTGCCGATCGTACTCGGGCAACTGCCGCCGGGGGCATCGGCGCCTTGCATCTGCTGACGCGCAAACTCCAACTCGATGAGGCGATCGACCGCAACCTCTCGTTGTTCAAGATCCATCTGCCGTACCACGAGTCGGACCACGTGCTGAACATTGCCTATAACCTGCTGGCGGGCGGAACGTGCCTGGAGCACTTGGAGATTCTCCGCAAGGACGAGGCCTACCTCGACGCCCTCGGGGCGCGGCGCGTGCCCGACCCGACGACGGCAGGCGACTTCTGCCGCCGTTTCGGGGCCGGCGACATCTCTACCTTGCAGGAGACATTCAACGCCACGCGTCTGAAGGTCTGGCGTCAGCAACCCGCGGAGTTCTTCGAGGAAGCCGTGATCGAGGGCGACGGCACGATGGTCGAAACCACGGGCGAGTGCAAACAGGGCATGGACATCAACCACAAGGGCCAGTGGGGTTATCACGCCTTGGTGCTTTCCCTGGCCAATACAGGCGAGGTATTGTACGTGCTCAACCG